>NZ_JALDMY010000001.1:0-2037500 GCF_022698285.1 Streptomyces sp. AN091965
CCTTGTGCCTGCCTGCCTGCCTGCCCGACCGGTCGGCCCGGCGGGCAAGGCCACCGTAGGGGGAGCTCCCGCCCCAGGGCCTGCATTCAGCCGTGCCGCACACCCCCGCCGGCGGAGGGGAAGCCCAAGGACGGACAACGCTCACCCGCGGCCCGGCTGCTGCGCGGCCGTCAGGCGTGCCCACGCCTGCTGGTTGTAGGGGCAGCGCGAGCGCAGGCTGATGCGTTCGCTCAGCAGCGCGCGGCCCAGGTCGTAGGCGCCCGCGTGCAAGACGGCCTCGACGAGGGTCTTGTGCAGGGCGTCCCGCTGGGCGTGGCTGCCGCCGAACTCCTGGAAGCGGTAGCGCAGCGGCAGCAGCAGGTCCACCACGTCGGCGTAGCGCCGCTGCCCGTACGCCACCAGGGCCCGGCACACCGGAAGGCCGATCTCGGCGGTCATCGCCACGTTGGACGGCCCCGCGCCGGCCTCGCGCAGCCACCGCTCCCGCTCGCCGATGAGCTGCTGGGCGTCGCCGATGCGTCCGGCCCCGACGTAGGCCATGACGGCGTGGACGTCGTTGAAGGCGTAGTGGGGCCCGTCGCCCCGGCGCGCCCACGCCTCGGCGAGCGCGGGCCAGCGGCCACCGGTGTCGGTGCCCGCCAGCTGCAGGCGCCACAGCAGCGCGGCCGCGTCCAGGAGCTCCATCGCCGCGCCGGGGGAGCCCTCGTGGTGCAGGGCGGCGTCGTAGACGGCCAGGACCTTGTCGGTGCGCCCCGTCTCCAGCAGGTACAGGGCGTAGTGCCACCAGTTGTGCACGTTCAGGTAGTTCCCGGCCGACCAGGCCTCGGTGCGGGCGTCGAGGTAGCCGATGCCGTCCTCGTGCCGTCCTTGCATCTCGTAGGCGTGGACGACGGCGTGGATGCCCCACACGTCGCGGGCGTTGCGTTCGACGGCCTCCAGGCCGACCTGTTCGGCCAGGGCGTAGTGCCCGCACTCCTCCAGGCCGAAGGCGTACATGCCCTGCAGCAGGCCGTAGTGCGGGTCGTCGCGGTCCCAGGAGGCCAGGGCGCCGCCGATGCGGTCGCGCAGGAGGACGGCGTTGCCGGTGAAGAAGTCGATCTGGTGGCCGACGGCCAGGGCGAGGATGTCCTTGGGGTGGGCCACCGTGAGTTCGCCGAGCAGCCGGCCCGCCCGGTGCAGGTCACCGGCCAGCCAGGCGGAGGCGGCCTCGGCGTGCAGGCGCTCGCGCACGCTCAGGCCCTCCAGCGGCACGTGCCGGTAAAACGTCCGGAACGCTGCGGCCCCTTCGGCCGCGTCCTTCTCCTCCGTGCCGAGCAGGGCGAGGTAGGCGCGCAGGACGTGGCCCATGGCGGAGCGGGGCGAGGCCTCAAGGACGGCCCCGGTCTGCCCGGACACCTCCTCGCGGAAGAACAGAAGGTCCTCCAGGGCCTTCTCGTAGTGCCGCACCGCTGCGGCGCCGGTGTCCGTCATCACCTGGCCGTGCCGGTCCACGCTCACCCTGTCCGCCTCCCGAAGGCCGCCCGCGAGAACCCTGCCCCGCCCGGGGGGAGCGGACACCACGGCACGCGCGGGCCGTTCACCCGGGCGGGGCAGCGTTGCGGCATGACCCCCTCCGGGCCGCCCCGGTTTCCGCCGTACCCGCTGCGCGGCGTTCGCGTGCTGCACCAGCGGCAGAACTGCGCGCCGCAGTTCGCGGGGATCACGGTGGACTTCGAGCCTGCGGCCGAGGGCTTCGTCTTCGAGGTCGCCAGGGGCTGAGGGTTGCGTACGAGCTTGCCGGGGACCTGCCGCGCTTCTTCGCGGCCGCGGCCGCGGGCATCGAGGAGCGGCTGCGCCTGCCCGGGCACGGGGTGGTGGTGGCCGTCCGGGTGGTGCTGCGGGGTGCCCGCGCCGACGCGTTCGGCTCGCACGAGCCGGCGTTCAGGGTCGCGGGCCATCTCGCCGTCCGCGAGGCGCTGGAGCATGCGGGGGCGGCGCGTTGGGGAGCAGGCCCCGGAGGTTGTTGAAATTACGGTCAAGCGGTACGGCCGGGCGCCCGGGGCGGCGGCCTGCGGCCCGGGGGCGGGCGGCCGTCTGACCAGCGGCCCCCGCCGCGCAGCCCCGCACGCGGCTGCTCCCGGTGAGAAGGAGCCCCGAAATTGGTCTAGTCCTCGCCTGGTCCATACCATTGACATGTCTGTGACCACAGGGCTACCTCATGGGGCAACAGCCGCGCGTCAGCCCCTCCCTGACGCCCCTTCACCCCTTAGGGATGGCCATGAGACGAATGCGTTCCCTCCGTGCCGCTCTCGCCGCGGCGGCCACCGCGGTGGCCGCCGCGGGCCTGACCGCGCTCTCCAGCGCCCCCGCCCAGGCCGCCACCCCGCTGCCCGCCCATGTCTTCGCCCCCTACTTCGAGTCGTGGACGGGCGAGAGCCCCGCCGCCCTCAGCGCCCAGTCCGGCGCCAAGCACCTCACGATGGCCTTCCTCCAGACGGCGACGAAGGGCTCCTGCACCGCCTACTGGAACGGCGACACCTCCCTGCCGGTCGACACCAAGTCCTTCGGCGCCGACATCAAGACGATCCAGGGCCGCGGCGGAGACGTCATCCCCTCCTTCGGCGGCTACACGGCCGACACCACCGGAACCGAGATCGCCGACAGCTGCACCGACGTCGACCAGATCGCCGCCGTCTACCAGAAGGTCATCACGACCTACGACGTCCCCCGGCTCGACATGGACATCGAGGTCGACGCCCTGGACAACACCGCGGGCATCGACCGCCGCAACAAGGCGATCAAGAAGGTCCAGGACTGGGCCGCCTCCACCGGCCGCCAACTGGAGATCTCCTACACCCTGCCGACGACCACCCGCGGCCTGGCGGCCGGCGGCCTGGCCCTGCTCAAGAACGCGGTCGCCAACGGCGCGCGCGTCGACGTCGCCAACATCATGACGTTCGACTACTACGACAACGCCCAGCACGACATGGCCCAGGACACCAAGACCGCCGCCCAGGGCCTGTACGACCAGCTCGCCAGGCTCTACCCCGCCAAGACCCCCGCCCAGCTCTGGGGCATGATCGGCGTCACGGAGATGCCGGGCGTCGACGACTTCGGCCCCGCCGAGACCTTCACCCTGCCCAACGCCACCACGGTGTACGACTGGGCGCTCGCCAAGGGAATCAACACGCTCAGCTTCTGGGCGCTGCAGCGCGACAACGGAAAGTGCCCCGGCGGCGGAGCCAGGGACGACTGCTCCGGCATCGAACAGGGCACCTGGGACTTCTCCCGTGTCTTCGCGCCCTTCACCCGCGCCAGCACCCCGCCGAGCGACGACTTCTCCCTGGCCCTCTCTCCGGCCGCCGCCACCCTCAAGGCGGGCGCCTCCGCCACCAGCACCCTGAAGACCGCGGTCACCGCGGGCACCGCCCGCACCCTCGACCTGAGCGTCAGCGGCGCGCCCGCCGGAGTCACCGCCACCCTCAGCCCCGCCTCCGTCACGGCCGGCGAGACCTCCACCCTCACGGTCTCCACCACCACGGCGGCCGTCAACGGCACCTACAGCCTCGTCGTCACCGCCACGGGCCCCTCGGCCGCCCACTCCACGACCTACTCCCTGACCATCACCGGCGGCAGCGGCAACCAGTGCACCGCGGCCCCCTGGGCCCCGGCCGCCGTCTACACCGCGGGCCAGCAGGTGTCCCACAAGGGCCACACCTGGAAGGCCAAGTGGTGGACGACCGGCGAGGAACCCGGCACCACCGGCCAGTGGGGCGTCTGGCAGGACCTGGGAGCCTGCTGACCCGGGCGGTGTCACCCTGAGGGTCAGGCCGCGCGGGTGTAGCGGTCGGCGGTGCCGGTGCGCTGGGCCGTCAGGCGGGCCTCGGCGGCTTCCCGGCCGAGCACCCGGCGGCGGGGCCTGGCGGCCTTGAGGGCTTCGCGTACGAGGCGGTGGTGGGCGGCTTCCTGGGCGAGCTCGGCGGCGCGGAACTGGTGGATCTCGTAGTCGAACATTTTCTTTTCCCCCTGGGTGGTGGTGTCTCGCTCTCTGCGATGACTCCACTTTCGTTTCCCAGGGGGGTGCGGCACATCGGGAAGGTTCCGCATCTTCCGGCGGGGCGGGGGCCTTAGGCATAGGAAAGTGCCTTAGCCCGCCGGCCGGGCCCCGCCACTGGTGCCCCATGGACAGGCCGGGGCCCTCGGACCCCGTCGGGGCGCGGCCGCTCACATGCGAGATCGCAGGACGTCGACCTCGCAGCCCGGGGCGAACGGGTCGAAGCCGTGCTCGATCAGCCAGCGGACCCCCAGCAGGCTGCGCAAGGACCACCAGGCGCGGATCACGTCGGGATCGGCGTCGGCGCCGTACCCGGCGAGGACGTCGTCGAGGTGTTCCTCGTGGCCGAGGGTGAAGGCGGCCAGGTCGTGCAGGGCATCGCCCTGGCCGGCCTCGGTCCAGTCGATGATGCCCGTGATCCGCTCGCCGTCGGCGAAGACGTGGGCGATCTGCAGGTCGCCGTGGGTGAAGGCCGGGGTCCACGGCCGCAGGGCGGCCTGGGCGACCTGGTGGTTGCGGGTGACCAGCTCGGCGGGCAGGAGGCCGTTGGCCACGAGCAGCGCGCATTCGCCGTCGAGTTCCGCCCTCACCTCCTCAAGTCCGCGGCCGGCCCTCCCGGTCCAGGGCGGCAGCGGCGCGTCGTGCAGCTGGCGGATGGCGGCGCCCGCCGCGGCCCACGCCGCCGGGGACGCGGTCGAGGGCTTGCCGAGGCGGCCGAGCGGCGCTCCCCGCAGCGCGGCGAGCGCGAGCACGGGCGGTCGGCGCCACAGCACCTCAGGGGTGGGGACCGGCGCCCTGGCCATCGCCTCGACTTCGACGTCGGTGCGCGTCTGGTCGGCGTCCACCTTGAGGAACACGTCGCCGACGCGCAGCGTCGCGCACTCGTGATGGGCGACGACGACCTTGACCTCATCGATATCCATGGGCGGCCAGTATCCCGGCGGTGATCGCCGATGTCGCCGGGTTTACTGCGCGCGACGGCGTGGCCGACCGGCAGGCCCTGGTGCCACGCCCGCGTCCGGTTCACTCGTAGCGCAGGCGCAGCGACTCCCGCTCGGCCTCCTCGATCTGCTCGATGGTCAGGCCCGGCAGGTTCAGCTGGGCCAGCGTCACCTCGGCGCTGGCGGGCTGGGCGTCGGCGGGCACCCACTGCTCCGGCTGCCACGCGTGGGCGCGCATCAGGGATTTGGGGCAGTGGGGGTAGACCTGTTCGACGTGTACGACCAGCGCGGTGACGGGCGGTTTGCCGACGGGCGTGAGCTGGGTGAGCAGTTCCGGGCGGGCGGAGACGCAGGCGCGGCCGTTGACGCGCAGGGTGGTCGGGCGGCCGGGGATGAGGAAGAGCAGTCCGACGCGTCCGGTCTGCAGCACGTTGTGCATGGTGTCGAGCCGCTTGTTGCCGGTCGCGTCGGGGATCACCAGGGTCCGCTCGTCCAGCACGGAGACGAACCCGGCCGGGCCGCCGCGCGGCGTCACGTCCGCCCTGCCCTCGGCGTCGGCGCTGCCTATGAACACCAGCGAAGAACAGCCGATCAGCGCGCGGGTCTGGTCGGTCAGGTGGTCGATCTCCTTGCGGACTGCGTTCGGGTTCGGCTGCGAGTAGAGCTCGGCCAGCTGAGCCGGGCTGGTGAGAGCGTCCGCCCGCAGGGCGTCGAAGAGCAGGCCGGTGGTACCCGTATCGATCATCATGGAACCGACCCTAGAAGACGACCGGCCCGGCGCGGCGCCCCGCACGTGATCGCGCCCGCTTGGCCCGGCCGCCGCGCCCTCCTTGTCCAGGGCCGTGCCGGTGCTCGCTGCACCCGCTGCGGGTGCGCCGGTCCGGTGGCGGGCCCCGCAGCGCAGGCGGCCCCGCCGGACGGATTCCGGCGGGGCCGCCCGGTGCGCGGTGGGCGCCGGCTAGCGGACGTCGACGTAGTCCTCGCTCCCGTAGTCCGCGTAGTGGGAGGCGTCGGTGTCGGTGTAGCGCATCTGCCAGGTGCCGTCCTGCTTCGCGGTGAACTTCTTGCTGAACGTGCCGTCGCTGAGCGTCTTGGTGCTGCCCAGCTCCTTCCACGCCGAGCCGGCGCTCTTGGCCTTGAACCAGACGCGGATCTTGTGTCCGGCGTACGGCCGCCAGGTGGATCCGGACTTGTGCATCAGGCCGCCCTTGGCGGTGAGCGTCGAGCCCTTGCGCACGCCCTCGGGCGAGACGCCGTCGTTCCACACCCGCGTGTACGTGCGTCCCAGCTTGACGCCGGGACTGTCCACGCCCGCGTGGACGAGGCGCAGCCGCCACTGGGCGCCCGAGTCGGCCTTCTTCGGCGAGGACGCGGTGAAGGAGGAGCCGTAGGCGGCCTCGAAGGTGCCGGTGCTCGTCCAGGACCCGCCCGCGGGGCGGTGGTCGATGGAGATCTCCGCCTTGGTGCCCGCCGGGTAGGTGCCCTCGGTGACGCCGAGCTTGCCGGTGAAGGTGACCTTGCGGTACTTGTCCACCGTGCCCTTGACGTTCGACAGCGTGCTGGTCTGGGGAGGCCGGGCCACCGTGAAGGAGTGCGGGGCCGGCGCGGTGAACCAGTTCGACCCGGTCGGCCACACACGCACCTGCCCGCTCTGCTTGACGGTGTACCCCGTGGCCAGGACGCCGTCCTGGCCGCTGACCGCGGTGGTGTCGGTGCCGGCGCCGGTGCCGATGCGCACCTCCTTGGCGACGGGCTTCTCGGTGCCGTCGTCCGCGATGCGGGTGAGCTTGCCCCGGATGGGGATCTCACTGCCGTAGGGGGCGGTGAGAGTGCCCGTGGGGGTGTCCACCGTGAGCTTCAGTTCCTGCTGGCGGAAGGGCAGGCTCAGCGACTCGTACTGCTCGTCAAACATGTACTCGAACTTGGTGGTGGCGGCGGAGCTGTACTCGTCGTAGTACTTGGTGGTGGTGAAACGCCCCTTCTGGTTCGTCCACACCCACCCCTCGCCGTGGGCCTCGCGGGCGCGGTAGTAGAGGCCCACCCCGGCGAACGGCTTGACCTCGTGGGTGTTCGGGTCCTCGGCCACCAGGGATCCGGACACCTTGGCGGTGGGGTGGTCGTAGGAGACCCACGGGTGGCTGCTGCTGAGGGTCAGCTTGGGGTTGAGGCCGTAGTTGAGGAAGCCGGTCGAACGCTGGACGACCTCGTCCGGCTGCCCTTCCCTGGCCACGACGTCGATCACGTAGGCGCCCATGGCGGGCAGGGTGACCGGCTCGGACCGGAAGACGTCCTCGTAGCAGTCGCTCGTGGCCGGGCACGTGTCGGTGCCCACGAGACGGACGCTGGCGAGGACCTCGGACCTGTTCTTCTCATGGATCTTGAGCGTGACGTCCTCCGGGCGGAACCGGGAGGACATGTGCTCGTAGGAGGCGTAGATCGTGCCGCCCTCCTGCACCGTCTCCGTACGGCCGCGGGAGTCGCCGTCCCCCGCGTGCGCCGCGGGCACGGCGATCAGCGTGGCAGAGGAGGCCACCAGGCTTGTGGCCAGCACTGCCGTGAACTTCTTCAAAGCTCCCCCAACGGGTGATGCCATCGTGTCGCGCGTACGACCCGCGGGGCAGGCCAATGGTTGTACGGACAACCAACTGCTTGTGCCGCCGCGGCCGCTGCCGCGTTGCTTCCGGCAAAGGATCCTGCGCACCTCGAAAGAGGCGGGGGAGAGGCCTGCCGGCCCGCATCACGGAGCCCCGGTTTCGGTTCTGTCATGTCCGGCGCGTTTCGTGTGTCCTCTCAATGGAGGAATCCGCGCGCCGGTAGCGCCACTTTCGCTCCTGCCATGGTCAAACTGTGCGAGGAATCCGGTTTCGACATGAAGTGATGGGAAAACAACATGCTTTGCTGCCCATCCGGTTCCCCCTCATGTGCCGTGCGGCGTTCACGGTGTCCGGGATCGCCGCCGTGAGCCCCGCCGCCCCCTCGGAGGCGCTCGCCCCCCGGCCGTCCGCCAGGGCCTGCCCGCCAGGCCACCTCTCATCCGCCCCCCGCCCGCTGCCCGGCAAGGGCGAGCGTGACGCGCGCACCAGGCCCACAGGAAGCCCCCGGCGGATGAGCGCCTGTGCGACGGCGGCCTGAGGCAAAAAGACCCCGCGCACACCACGGCAGCAATCACACACGCCACACTCACTGCCGCTCCCGGACGCGCGCGCTCCCGGACTTGTTCTCACCGCTGAGCACGGCGGGCGTGCGCAGGACGCCGTGCACGCCGGCGGCAACGACCGGCACACCTCACACCCGACGCCCCCCACCCATGCGAAGGAGAACACCGATGGAGCCCGTCTACGACGTGATGACCCGCCTGCTCACCGAGCACTTCGGCGTACCGAAGGACCAGATCCGCCCGGACGCCACCCTTGAGGCACTGGAATTCGACTCACTCGCCCGGCTGGAGCTGGGCATGCTCCTCACGGACACCTTCGGCGTGAGCCTGCCCGAGGACCGCGCGGACATCACCCTCGCCGAGGCGGCCGAGCACCTGACCGCGGCCGTCGCCGCGGCGGGAGCAGCCCCGTTGCCGCACAAGGCCGTCCGGTGACAGCACGGGACATGGCCGTCACCGGGCTCGGCCTGGTCACCCCCGCGGGGGTGGGCGTCGAGGAATCCTGGACGGGCATCTGCGCGGGCAGCGGCCTCGCCGCGCGCGACGAGGTCCTCACCGGTCTCCCCGTCGACTTCTCCTGCCGGGTGCCGGACTTCGACGCCGCCACCCTGCTCGGCCCGCGGCTCACCTGGCGCATCGACCGGTTCACCCAGCTCGCCATGGTGGCCGCCCGCCAGGCCGTCGCAGACGCGGCACTGGACCCCCAGGCGTGGGACGCACCGCGGGTCGCCGTCGTCCTCGGCGTGGCCGCCGCCGGGGGCGACACCTGGGCGGACGCCTACCGCAGCCTCGCCGAGGGCCGCCTCCACGCCATCTCCCCCCTCACGCTGCCCCGTTCCCTGCCCAACATGGTCGCCGGCGAGGTCTCGATGGACCTGCACGCCACCGGCCCCTGCCTCACCACCTCCACGGCCTGCGCCTCCGGAGCCACCGCGCTGGGCATCGCCCGCGACCTGCTGCGCGCCGGATCCTGCGACATCGCCATCGCGGGCGGCACCGACTGCGCCCGGGTACCGATGGGCTCGGCCGCCTTCTACCGGCTCGGCGCCCTCTCCCAGCGCCGCGACGATCCGGCCGCCGCCTCCCGCCCCTTCGACACCCACCGGGACGGCTTCGTCCTCAGCGAGGGCGCCGGCATCGTCGTCCTGGAGCGCCCGGAGCACGCCCGTGCCCGCGGCGCCCGCATCCGCGGCTACCTCGCCGGCTACGGGGCCTCCGCCGACGGCTTCCACGCCACCAGCCCCCGGCCGGACGGCGACGGCGCACGGCGAGCCATCCAAGCGGCCCTCACCGACGCCGGGGCCCAACCGGCAGACGTCCACCACATCAACGCCCACGGCACCTCGACCCCGCAGGGCGACCGCATCGAGGCCGGCCTCCTCGCCACCCTCTTCCAGCCGGGCACACCCCCGGTGACCTCCGCCAAGGGCGCCATCGGCCACACCCTGGGCGCCGCCGGAGCAGTCGATGCCGCACTGACGGTGCTCTCCCTGGAGCGGCAGCTCATCCCGCCCACCGCCAACCTCAACCAGCACGACGAAGACCTGGCCATCGACGTCGTCACCAAAACGCCCCGGACCCACCGGATGACGGGCGCCCTCAGCAACGCCTTCGGATTCGGCGGCCAGAACGCGGTGCTCTTCTTCCGCGCCGCATGACCCGCGTGAGCACCCGCCCGCGCCTCCAGCATGCCCGCCCCCGTCTGCTGCTGCTGCTCGCCGCCCTGGTGGCCGCCCTCTGCGCGGCCGCGGGCACGGGCACGCACGAACGGCTCGCCAACGGCGGCTACACCGCCAAGAACACCCCAGCGGACCGGACGGCCGCCCTGCTGGCCCGCGCCGGCGCGGCCCCGCCGGACCTGGTCCTGCTGGCCCGCTCCTCCACCGCACTGGACACCGCCGCCGCCCGGCGGGCGGGCCGCGCCCTCACCCGGGAGCTGGCCGCGGCCGACGGGGTGACCTCGACCCGCTCCTACTGGGTCACCCCCGACCCCCTGCTGCGCTCCCACGACATACGGGCCGCCCTGATCACCGCCGACCTCGCGGGCGACGACCGGGACGCGACCGCCACAGCCCGCCGCCTGGTGCCCAAGCTGACAGGCCGCCACGGGCCCCTGGAGGTCTCTGCCACCGGCGGCTCCTGGGTGAGCGTGCAGGCCGCGCAGGCGAGCGCACACGACCTCCTCACCGCCGAACTGATCGCAGCACCCCTGACACTGCTGCTCCTCACGATCGCGCTGCGCTCGCTGCTCGCCGCCCTGGTACCCGTCGTGATCGGCGCGCTCGCGGTCGCGGCCACCACGGCGCTCCTGCGGGCCCTGACGTACGCCATGCCGGTGTCGGTGTTCGCGATGAACCTCACCACGGCACTCGGCTTCGGCCTCGCGGTGGACTACGGCCTCTTCCTCATCACCCGCTTCCGCGAGGAGCTGGACCACGGCCGTGAGGTGCCCGACGCGGTGGCGCGCACGGTGCGCACCACCGGCCGCACGGTGGCCGCCTCGGCCTGCACCGTGGCCCTCGCGATGGCGGCACTGCTCGTGCTGCCGCTGCCGTTCCTGCGCTCCATGGCCTGCGCGGGCATGGCAGTGGCCCTCCTCGCGGCGGCCGCCGCCATGGCCGTCGTACCGCCGCTGCTGCTTCTGCTCGGCCGCCGCATCGGCCGCACCGGGCGCCCCGACAGCCCGCTGTGGCGGCGGGCCGCGACGGTGGTCACCCGGCGCCCCGCCCTGTACGGGATCGGCTGCACCGTGGCCCTGCTGCTGTGCGCGATGCCGTTCGGACACGTGCGGTTCGGGCTCATCGACGAGCGGACCCTGCCGGCGAGCACCGAGGCCCACGCGACGGGCCAAAAGATCCGGGAGGGCTTCGCCGCGCCCGCCGAGCGCACCCTCACCGTGGTCCTGCCCAAGGCCGCGGACGCCACGGCCTACCGGCAGCGGGCGGCCGCCCTTGACCACGTCGCCGCGGTCCGCCCCGCGACCCTGCCCGGACTCGGCCCGGTGCTGAGCGTCCTCAGCACGGCCGAACCCCAATCCGCCGCCGCCCAGCGACTCGTGGCCGGCCTCCGCGCGCTCCCCGAGGGCGCCCGGGTGGCGGGCCGCGCGGCGATGCTCGCCGACACCAAGGCGGCGGTGGCCCAGCGGCTGCCCCTGGCCGGCGCCATGCTGGCGATCACCACGTGGGCGATGCTCTTCCTGCTGACCCGCAGCGTGCTGCTGCCCTTCAAGGCGCTGCTGGTGGGCGCGTTGAGCCTGACGGCGAGCTTCGGCCTGGTCGTGCACATCTTCCAGGACGGCCATCTGCAGGGCGCGCTCGGCGAGTTCGCCGTCACGGGCGCCCTGGACCTGACGCTGCCCCTGCTCATGGCGGCCGTCGCCTTCGCACTCGCGATCGACTACGAGATCTTCCTGCTCTCCCGCGTACGCGAGCAGTGGCTGCGGGGCCTGAACAACCGGGACGCCGTGGTGGAGGGCGTGGCCCGCACCGGGCGGCTCGTCACCACAGCGGCCCTCGCCGTGGCCCTGGTCACCGGGGTGCTCGCCACCTCCGCACTGACGGTCCTGAAACTCCTCGGCACCGGCCTCGCCGTCGCCGTCCTCCTCGACGCCACGGTGGTGCGGGGAATCCTGGTACCGGCCTTCCTCACCCTGGCGGGCCGCGCCAACTGGTGGGCACCCGCGTGGCTGCCCCAAGGCACCCGGCCCCCAGACCCCGGCCGCGCAGAACACCACGAAGCCCTTCATGACGGCGGCGGCTTGCGGCGGGGAGGCGGGCGCGGCGGTGGTGGGCCGCGTGCTGAGTGTGGCTATCGGCGGTGGCGCAGCGACCGCGGGGCCGCGCTCGAAGCCGAAGCCGAGTGCCTGAAGCGCATTCGATGAAGTCAGCCTCACACCATCGAGTCAGAACAACACACCCAGCACAGCAACGAGTTGCGCCATCCCGGCACTGACCGGCGTCCCGATCGGCGCCCTTGACTGATTCTTCTTCATCAGCCGACAAAACCCGTCAGTACCCTCGGAGCTAACGTTCCGGCCGACAGCAGAGGACCGAAAGGAGCCCATTGTGCAGACCCCAGACACTTCCATGCCGCGACGGCCCGGCAGCCTGCTGCTGCTCGGCGGGCCACCGGGAGCCGGCAAGTCCGCCGTCGCCGACGCCCTCGCCTCGGGTGCCGAGCAGCCGACGGTCCACCTGCGCACGGACAGCCTCTACGTGTGGATCCGCTCGGGCTTCGTCCCGCCCTACCTTCCTCAGGCCCAACGCCAGAACGAGGTCGTCCTCGACGTCATGACCCGCGCGGCGTGCGCGTACGGGCGGGGCGGATACGACGTCGTCCTGGACGGCATCCTCGGCCCCTGGGTCCTGGCGGCATTCCGCACGGCCTGCCGACAGGACGACCTCGCACTGGCGTACGCCGTGCTGCGGCCGAGCCTGGACGTGGCCATCGCGCGCGCCACCCAGCGCAAAGGACGGCAGCTGAAGGACACCGACACCATCGTCGGCCTGTACGGTGCGTTCCAAGAGCTGGGTGCGCTGGAAGGCCACGTGGTCGACTCGAGCAGCCAGACACCGGAGCAGACCGCAGCAGACCTCGCCACCGGTCTACGGGCAGGCCGGTTCACCCTCGCCGCCACAGAGCAGTGACCGTCCTGCCGCTGCAGGACCGCGTGATCGGCGCCACTCCAGACCCCTGGCAGCAGGGCACGCGCCGTAGCGGCGGACCGTGCTGAGCACAGGTGCACGGACCTTCCGCACCCCCTCGTCGGCGCAGGGCCCACCCGCGCAGGCTCCCGCAGGCCCGCGTCGCACCGCACCAGCACGGACCGGCGCCCCGCTCCCTCCCACGCGCCCGCAGCAACCGCACGCCCGCGCGCTGACCCACCGTTGAGCCGCTGTTGATCACCCGATGCCAGTCTCCTCCGTGACGCCCCCGGCGTCGTCGTATCCGTACGACACGAGAGTTCACAAGAGACAAGGAACCACCAGGTGTCACAGCAGCAGCCCGGCCGCCGTACCGCGCTCAAGGCCGCAGGCGCCGGCGCCCTCGCCGTCGCCGCCGGTGCGGCGGCCGCCGACACGGCGACCGCCCAGAACAGCACGACCGCGACCCGAGGAGAGCGCGCTCTGGCCGCACAGCTGCGCCGCGCACTGCCCGACGAGCGGGTACTGGTCCGCGGGGACGCCGCCTACGACGCCGAGCGCGCCGCCTACCACCGGGTCATCGACCACCACCCGGCAGCGATCGTCGTGCCCCGCCACGCCGATGACATCGCCACCGCCGTACGCATCGCCTCGCACCACCGCGTACCGATCGCCGTGCAGGCCACCGGCCACGGCATCTCCCGCTCCGCGCACGGCGGGCTGCTCATCAACACCCGCCGGCTCAACCGCATCCGCATCGACCCCTCCCAGCGCACCGCCGTGGTGAGCCCCGGCGTGGTCTTCTCCGACCTCATCGACGCGGCCGCCGCCCACGGCCTGGCACCCGCCAGCGGCTCGGCAGTGGACGTCAGCGTCACCGGGTACACCAGCGGCGGCGGCCTCCCGGTGATCGGGCGCACCGTCGGCTACGCGGCCGACCACATCACCCGCGTCGACCTGGTCGACGCCAAGGGACGACGCCGCAGGCTCACCCCGCACCGCGACGCCGACCTGTTCTGGGCGGTACGCGGCGGCAAGTCCAACTTCGGCGTGATCACCGAAATCGAGACGGCACTCTTCCCCCTCACCCGGCTCTACGGCGGGAACATGCTGTTCATCGGCGGTGTGCCCGAACTCCTCAGGGCCTACCAGAAGTTCACCCGCAACCTCACCGAGCGGATGACGACCTCCCTGGTGATCGTGAACGTCCCCACCGACAGCCCCGCCTTCCCCGCCCCGCTGCGCGGCAAGACCCTCGCCAAGCTGCGCGTGGCATTCACCGGCGACGCGGCCGAGGGCGAGAAACTGCTGCGCCCGCTGCGCGCCCTCGGCCCCGCCCAGGACAGCGTGGCCGACATGCCGTACACCGACATCGCCAAGATCTACGCCGATCCGGCGGGCCCGATCCGCACCCGCGAGCGCGCCGGCGCGCTGCGGGCCCTGGACGACGCCACGCTGCGGCGCCTGCTGCGGGCCGCGGGCCCCGACGCCGACCGGCCCCCGATGGTCGTCGAGATCCGTCACCTCGGCGGCGCGCTCGCCCGCGCCCCGAAGCACCCCAACGCGGTGGGGCCGCGCGATGCCGCGTTCAACCTGTTCGTCGCGGACGTGGCACCCGATCCCGGCCAGGACGCCGCCCTCGAAGCCGGACAGCAGCGCCTCTTCGACATCCTCGGCCCCTCACTGACCGGGCACACGCAGCCCAACTTCCTCACCGACCACGACACGACCGCCACCCGGGTGCGCCGCGCCTACCGCCCGCGCGACTACGAACGCCTCACCACACTCAAGCGCCGCTACGACCGCCACAACCTCTTCCGCGTCAACCACAACATCCCGCCCGCGGCCTGAGCCCGAGCTCCCACCGCCCCTCGCGGACCGGCGGACGTCTAACGATCCGCGTGCTGCCCGTGCGGGCTCTTCGGCTGCCGCATCCACGCGGCCAGCAGCCGAAGCCGATGCGCACCACCGGCCCAAACCTCGCACCACGCCCAGTCGTGACGGGCTGTCAGCTCTGCAACCCCCGCCCTGTTCCCTTCGCGTCCCACACGCGGGGCGGCTCGTCTCCGCAGCCGGCGCTACGAGGCGCCCCCGGCCACGCGGGCCAGTACCGCCTCGCGCAGCCCCGCGCGGTCGACCTCCAGGGCGTTCAGGACGTCCAGGCCACGGCCTTCTCCTGCGGCCAGCAGGCCGAGCAGGATGTGTTCGGTGCCGAATCTGTTGTGGCCGAGCGCGTGTGCCTCGCTCAGGGTCTGTTCGAGGGCTTTCCTGGCGTCCTGGGTGTAGGTGGGCCGGGGATACTGGAAGGCGCCGGGGCCGAAGCTGTCGTCGGCCTTGCGCTGGATCTCCTCGACGTCGATGCCGAGGCAGGACAGGGCGTCCTTCGCGCCTTGCCCGCCGGTGGTGGCGACTCCGGCGGCCTCCAGGATGCGCAGGGTCTCCTGCCTGATCCGCGCTTGCCCGGCGCCCTGCTTGCGCAGTACCTCCCCGGCCGTGCTCCGGTCGGTGCCGGCCAGGCCGAGCAGCAGGTGTTCCGTGCCGATGAAGTCGTGGCCGAGGGCGATCGCCTCGTCTTGGGCCAGGGTCACGGCGTGCCGTGCGCGGTCGGTGAAGAACTCGAACACCCTACTTCTCCTTGCCTTCGGCCTTACGCCTGCTCGCATGCTTCTCGTGCACTGACTGCCGGCTGACGTTCAGCGATGTGGCGATGCTCTGCCAGGACCAGCCCTGTTTGCGGGCGTTGTCGACGTGGACCCGCTCGAGTTCCTCCAGCAGGCGGCGCAGGGCGACGACGGCCTGCAGTCCGATCTCGGGGTTTTTGTCGGTGACCTGTCCGGCCAGCGAGGCCGGTGTGTCCTCAGCTCCCATGTCTGTCAGGGTGCCCTGACGCGTAGCGAGTGTCAAGGGACCCTGACAAGCGGCGGCGCCGGCGCCGCGTTGCTGACCTGCGAGGCCAGCGCAAGGACCTCTTGCCGCTCGCCAGCTCCTCTCATGCCGTTCAGGGTGCCGACGCCGCTCAGGTCAGTGAGGGTGCCGCTGCCGTTGTCATTCGCCGACATGGTCGTTGCCGGGCCCGGCGGCTCCGGCCACGCCGCACTCGCCGCACTCGCAGTGCTCATCGGCCGGCATCCGGCACGGACTTGAGTAATGACTACTCAAGACATCACAAATTCACCGCCATACTCTTCCCTGTGTCTTCCGAATTTCCGCGAGAAAAAGCACAGCCAAAGGCCCTGCGAAACCCGCTGGGCCGGACGGCCCTTGTGCGCGGGGGAGTGGCTGTGCGCCCAAGTGATGGGCGCACAACCTGGTGGAAGATGCCTCGTGACACAGGAAATCCCTGCTCCGATCCCGGTGCAGGACTTGACCGCGAAGCGGCGAAGAGCGCGGTGCTACTACGCCGGATACTCATCCCGGGCACCTGAAAAAGTGAAAACTCAATCCTGGCCGGGCAGGCAGGCGGATTTCACGAGAAGTGACATAGCTACCGCGACTGGATCCTGGACATGCTGTGCCGCAGGCCAAAGAAATGGCCTAACCAATCCGAGGAGATTTCATGCGTCGACCGCTTTTCGGACGCGAGTCCATCACGTCCTTGAAGATCAAACCGTTAGTCGTCATGGCAGCGGCCAGTGCCGCTCTCTTCGCCGCGCCGACAGCGGCATCCGCCGCACCGACCGGCACCGTCACGCCGGTTACCCAGAACCAGGCCGCCCCCACCATCTCGGGCACCGCGAGCAGCGAGCACACCGACGCCGGCATCGCCGCCGTCTTCGACTGCCGGTACTTCAGCCGCGCACCGTTCCAGACGGTCCAGTTCACCTGCCTGGTGCGCTCCGGTCACGTCAAGGTGGTCGTGAACTGCGCCGACGGACGGCGTGTCTCCGGCCCCCTGCTGGGACCGCGCCCCAACTGGCAGACCTTCAACGTCAGCTGCGCGCCCGCCCGATTCACCACCTTCGACTTCTACACGCGCGGCTGACACATTCCAAAAAGCCCGACAGAACCGCAGTCCCCGCGTGGACCACCGCTCGTGCCGCACCAAGCAACGCGGGTCTTCGCAACGAGAACGAACACACAGAGGCGCGAAACTGCTACCCCGGCAGCGAGACAGGCACAGGCCCTGGCGATCAGGGAGCCGCGACGCTCCACGATCACCGGAGAGACCTGTGCCTGTGCTGCCATCAGCGTCGGCCTGGGCGACCCGGGCTGGCCCGGCGCCCGGACCAGAACCCGCTCACTGCCCACCGCCGGTCCCATCCGCAGCTCCAGCAGCACCTGGCGCTGCCCGCCCCCCAGCTGGGGCCACCTGCGTGCTGGTCGCACAGCCACTTGCCGGGGTCATCCCCTGGTCATCAAGCGCAGGGACGCATGAACAGCGGTCGGCTGCTGTCTTATGGTGATCGAAGGCGCGGCTGGCTCACGCCTGGAACTCGGTGAGATCGATGGCGTGAACCTGCAGGGGATAGGCGTACTCGGGATGCACGGTCTCCCGCTCGGGCACCATGCCGAGCTTGCGGACGATGTTCTCGGAGGCGTGGTCACCCACCCGGTTGATACTGATGATGCGGTCGAGGCCGCGGTCCTGGAGCGCGAACTCCAGCGTGGCGTGGGCGGCTTCGGAGGCGTATCCCTGGCCCCAGAACGGTGAGCCGAGCCGCCAGCTGATGGCCACGGCGGGCCCCACCTCCGGCAGGAACTCGGGCACGGACAGACCCGTGAAGCCCGCCAGCTCACCCGAGGCCAGCAGCTCGACGGCGAAGAGCCCGAAGCCCTCCTCGTCCCACTCCTCCTCCCACCGCTCGATTGCCTCTGCGGTGTGGTCCAGGTCGCGCACCGAGCCGTCATCGATCCAGCGCATGACCCGCGGGTCCGCGTTGATGTCCGCCATCGGCGCGAGGTCGTCGTCATGCCAGCGACGCAGGAGCAGGCGGGGTGTGCGGATCTCGGTCATGGCACCCATCCTGCCGAAGACAATGGCCATACCGGTAATCCGGCGCCCGGCCGCGCAGCCGCGCGGGGACCGCGGGGCAGCACGCTGCACAGCCGCCGCACAGCGGACAGCTGTCGCCCGATCGGCTTTGTTTCACCAATAAACGGACAGCAGATGCTCACCTCTACAGGAGACACCGGCAGAGCCGCACAGGCAGCAAGGCAGGACCTGAACCCCCACAGCGAGCGTTGAGGAACACAGCCCCCGGGCCAGGCGCGGCCCCGGTGACAGGTGCCCGCAGGAGAGCCTGCGGGCACCCGCCACCCCGGCCCGCCCGTCGAACGCTGAGAGCCCGGTCAGGCTGCCGGGGCTGGATGGGGTGTGCCGAGGTAGGGGAAGTCGGGGAGCAGGTCGGTGTGCGGGGGGATGTTGGCGTTGGGGACCTTGCCGCGCGAGAGCATGTCGATCCGGGCGGTCTCGACGTCGTCGGTGAGGGTGCGGCCGTTGGGGTAGGCGGCGGGCGCGGAGCGGTCGTAGCGCAGGACGTCCGGGAGAATGGCGCGCAGGGTCTGCTCGGCGTCCTTGGCGTCGTAGTGGCCGGTGTGTGCGAGGACCGCGGTCCACGGCTCGAGGTAGGTGTCCCAGTCCTGGGCGGGTTCGCCCGCGTTGTACGCCGCTTTGGCCTCTTCCTGGTTGAAGTAGGCCGTGACGGAGGGGTGGGCGCGGCGGTCGACTGTCCGCTCTCGTGAACAAAGCCACTCGATGCCATGCGCCGTGACAGCCATATCCCGGCGGCCCACCGCCGCACTGCGCACTGCGGTGGGCCGCCGGGCGCTGCTGCGACACGGCACGAGCCAGCGGCGTACCCCCGCGGAGGTGCCCGGCAGCCCACCGCACGAGCACAGTGGCGAGGCCGACAGTACTCAGCGCGGCTGTCCACTAGGCGTCGAAGATGCCGAATGACCCGGCCCCGCGGTCAGCAACGCGCCCGGCAAGGCCACGTGCGAACATGGCGCCCGCCTTCACGACACTGCCTCCGGTCGCCGAACTGCTGACCCACTGGGTGTTCGAGCCACACGTGCTGGACGTGGTCGGGGCTGATGGTCATGCCGAATGAGGACTGCTCCGGTGCACCGGCGTCCTGCCACATAGCGAGGGCGTCCTCGACTTGGTCCCACAGCTTCAGCGGCCCGGCCGCCTGGGATCTGTCACCCGGGGGCCGGGCTTTCGGCGGGTGGGGTTCAGGAGGCGAGGTGGAATCCTGCGCCGACGCCGCCGTTGGTGTTCATCTCGTCGATGATGCTCAGGATCGGCGAACTGTGCTGTGCGCCCCAGGCGTTGCCCACCAGCGTCTGGCCGTGGACGACGGGAGCGCCGGAGTCGCCGCCGTTGGTCCAGATGAGGTGGCTGAACCAGATGCCGTTGGTGCCCAGCTTGATGCCGCAGGTGAGGCCGGTGCGGTGGCCCTGCTTGCACATGCGTGTGCCGTTGGCGGGCGGGGCGCCGATCGAAGTGATGGTGACCGAGCCGACGGTGTCGGTGGGCGCGACCCTGGTCTCGTCCAGGTCGATCACCGCGTAATCCAGGCCCTTGGGGCCGCTGTTGAGGAGGTTGTTCGGTGTGCTGACGTACGTCACCGTGCCGATGGCGCCCGTCTTGAGGTCGGGACGGCTGTCGGGGATCGGGGCCGGGGCCGCGGCGGTTCCGGCGGGTGAGCTGTCCAGATACACCTTTTCGCCGACCAGCTTGTTGCCCTTGTCGTCGATGAAACAGTGGGCGTTGGTCAGGCCAACGAGGTTGCCGGTGTTGTCACGGCCGACGGCGGTGAGCGTACAGATGTAGTAGCTCTGGGGTGCCTCCGGAGTCGGGCTCAGCCGGAAGATGATCCCGCTGCCGCCGCCGACGGGTGTGAGGGGGTCCGCACTGGCGGACGGGGCGGTGGCAATGGACATGCCCGCCAGGAGAACGGCGAGGCCAAGGGCGCGCAGGGTTCGTAACATGCGTTCACTTTCCATGTGAGGCTGGAGTGGCCAGATGGGCGATGACGCCACATAGGAACATGGCCGGACATGCGCCGCCATAGAGTTCTCGGCCAGCCGCCGGTGTACGGCGTTCTACCAGGCAGGCGGTGGGGGCGTTGCCGGGGTTCTGAACGCCAGGGTCCAGCGCGGGCGGCCCGGCCATATTCCATGCGTGGATGACGATCACGGACAACTCCTGGCAGGGCGCTACCGGTTGGGCCGACTGCTGGGCCAAGGGGGCATGGGTACTGTCTGGCATGCTCGCGATGAGCAGTTGGAACGGGACGTCGCTGTCAAGGAGTTGCGGCTGCCCGAGACGCTGTACGCCGCGGTGGAGGGCCACGCCCCGTTCGCCGGGACAGCCCCGAGCGCGGCCCTGGTCGCCGTCGTGACGGAGCCGCTGATTACGGCCGTGCGGCTGCGGCTGGTGCTCCGCCCGCTGCGCGACGTCCGGCGGGCCCTGCTCGTCCCCACGGTCGGGTTCGTAGGACTCCAGCGCGCGCAGCATGTTGATCACCGGTACCCAGTCCGGTCCGACGAGCGTGTCGTCCACCTGGCCTTCTCGGTCAACGGCCCGCGCGGGGGCGAGCTGCCCGGACGCCGCGTGGACAACCTCACCCTCACAGGCGGTGTCCGACTCCCGGTCGTCCACTACTCCTACGGCGCCGACGCCTGGCGGTGCCTGCTGCACGAGCACGGCTTCACCGCCACCCACGTGCTGCCCGTCGAGGGACCCGATACCAGCCCGTACCGCACCCTCGTCACCCGGGCCCGCCGCAGCGGCACCTGAGGGTCAGGGCCGGGCGAGCTCCGCCCGTTCTCCCAGCTCCACGGGCACCGGCCGCCGAGCCAGGGCCCTGGACGCGATCCACGCGGCCACCCCGGCGGCGGCGGTCAGCGCGCCGCCTGCGGCGAAGGACGCCCGCGGGGCGCGCTCCAGCAGCGCGGGCAGCAGCAGCATGCTGCTCATGCTGGCCACATGCAGCTTGACCGAGTCGGCGGTGAACAGCCGCAGCCGCTGCAGACCGGGCAGGGTGCCGATCTCCGCGTTCAGGCTGATCGACGACAACGGCACCAGAGCGCTCGCGGCTGCGGCGATGGCCCCCACCTGCAGCAGCGTGGAGCTGAAGGCGAACGCCGCCAACAGCACGCCGCGGGCCGCCCAGACCAGGCAGTACGCCCGGGAATCGGCCCGGCAGCGCCACGTTCCCGGCCAGCAGATTGCCGACCACCGCGCCGATCCCCATCGCGGATTCTTGCGGCCCGGCCGCCGTCCCCCAGACGATGACGTCGGCAGCAGAGGCCCAATGCTCGCCCACAACTCATCGTCGACCAGCCAGGGTTGAGGGTTCCTCTTGCTCACACTCAAGCGACCGCCGAGCACATCAAGAAGACACGGCTACCCGCGTTGCGTTAGGAGTTCTAAGCGGTGTCCGCCAGGAACAACAGCACGAAGAAGCCGAGCAGCAGGACCACCACGATCGCGCTCTGGACCAACGCCGTCAGCATGCCCTGCCGACGCGTCTCCTGCTGACGCTTCTCCTCGTATGCCTGCTGCAGTGCCTTACGCCCTCCCTCTGTGGCCCTTCCTCGGTCACCCACCGCGGCAACACTGCCGGGACCCACGACGCCTTGGCCGACCTCTTTGCCCCTGACAGCGTCAGCGACATGCCGTTTCAACCCCGCCACCGCCGTACCGACGCGTCGTTCGCGACGCCCGGCGGCAAGGCCCCCGGCCGCGGCATCCCCACTGACCACTCGGAGGCAGACCTCTGTCCTCCCGGAGGCAGACTGCAGGGCCGCCGACGACCATCTGCCGGTGCCGGCGGCCCTGCGGGTCCCGGCCGCGGGACAGCGCCGCACAGGGCGATCGACAACGCCGCGTACTCGTTCTGCGTCTTGAAGCACCTGCACCGCCCGCCGCGCCGATGGGAGGTACTCGCCACCGGCGGAGTACGGACACGATGACCGACGCGACCTTGTCCGGGTTGCCGTAGCCGTAACGGAGGGCCCTGCCCGCGATCTGCAGCAGGTCACCTTCGGGGTGGTGTGTGGCGGTGTGGGTGCGGTCGCCGTCCCGATCACGCCGCCGGCGCGGCTTACGGTGCTGTCGGACAGCTTGTGGTGGTGGGGCATCTGCGGGTGTGGAGGTAGCCGTACACCGGCCCGCTCAGCCCCTGCCAGAGGTGCGGACGCAGTGGCTCGCCGCGGGCGATCGGGGTCCGGCAACCCACACACGACAACTCCGGCTTGCCCGCCTGCTCCCGCCAGGCCTGGTGCCGCGCAGCCAGGGCCCTGCCGCGCTCACAGGGACCGAAGGGACAGTACAGGCAGGTGACGATGTGGTCGTACCAGCCGAGGTACGTGACCAGGACCCGCACCTGGACCGTGTGACACGGCGTACAGGCACGCAGACGGCCATCCGGACTGAGGCCGACCCCCACGCCAGGCGGCAGCACGCGCGGACACCACACGCACACAGCACCAGAGCGCTGCTCCAGGCAGAGGGCACTGAGGGCAGGCACCACGGCCAGAAGCAGGCCCCGGGTCACATCAGGCACGAGTGCGCACCTCCCAATAAAACCGCGGGCTCGTTCCGGCTGCTCCATAGCCGGGCCAGTCCTCCTCCAGCCATCCGGCGCACAACCGCGCGCCCTCGACGCAGTTGGTGAGCAGGCCGGTGTGGATGAGGGGGCAGGTGTCGAGGTGCTCGCGGTAGGCCCCGTACAGGTCCGGGAACTCGTAGTCATCACGGTCGTCGGTCGTCATCGGCCTACCGTCGCAGTGGATCGGCGGTGGCCAGCAGTGTGCGCAGAGCCAGGGTGTCGCAGAGGTTGCCGGGGTGCTCCGGTGGCACGACCCAGGTCATGAGGTAGGCGATGTGTCCTACGCGGGGGACCCCGAGGTAGGTGCCGGTGCTCAGGCGGGTCTCCGGGCCGTCCCATTTTGCGTCGGGGGCCATGAGGAAGTAGTACGCGCCCGCAGGGCTGCGCAGGTCCCGGATGACGGGGCCGTGCAGCCAGTCGCTCAGGGCTGCGGCCACGGTGGCGGGTTCGTCGCTGGCGACGGCTGTGTGGATCCGCTGGGCGGGGACGCGTACGGTGTCGAAGCGCCGTCCGAGCGGGATCATCGCGACGTAGGCGTCCGTCCACTCCGGCCGGGCCCGGTCCGGCAGGGGGTGAGCCTGGGCGAGCCAGTTCGCGATGAGCCGGTTCTCCGCCTGTGTGGGGACCTGCGTCCGAGCACTGCTTCTCGGTGCTGGCCTGGGGGCCGTACTCTCGCCCATGTCGACTCCTTGGTGGTCGGCCATGCCCCGGGGCGGGTCGCACGGGCGCCGGGGCCTCTTGTGATCGGGCCAGGATCTTGTGACGCAACGTGGTCACTCGATACCCTGCCGGTAATCTCACGGTGAGATGACTTTCCATCTCGTTGTGAGTAGCAGGGAGTGCGATGCCGACCGCATCAGGGCCCATCGAATTACCGGACTGGGCGTGGGAGCGCGCCGAGGTACGGCAAGCCCTCAGAGCTCGCGACATGGGAGCCGTGTTCCGGTACGTGCAGCAGTACACCGGAGCAAGCCAAGCCCGCATCGCCGCGGCCGTCGGGATGACACAGGCCCGCGTCAACGAGATCATCAACAGTCGCCGTGAGGTGAGCAGACTCGATGTGTACGAGCGGATCGCCGACGGCGTACACATGCCCGACGACGCTCGCCACCTTCTCGGGCTGGCCGCAGGCCGTGAGAAGCGCAGCGGGGGCGTCGCCTTCGACCTAGCCGCCTTCCCGGAGGTCGTGCGGGTCTACGCGGCGCAAAGATCGGCAGCAGAAGAAATCCAGCAACAGACTCGCGATGCCGAGGAGTTGGACGTCCTGGCTGTACGTGGCCTTGGTCTGATCGGGCTGAACGACAGCCTGCTTCGAGCCTGCCTGCCGCGAGATCAAGGAGGTAAAGGGCTTCAGGTCCGGGTGGCGTTGCTCGACCCTGACAGCACGGCCTTGGCACGGCGGGCAGCCGAGATCGGCGAGTCCGCAGAGTCGTTGGCGTCTGGGGTCCGGCTCACCGAGGCACGGCTGCGGGAGCTGGCAGACACCTGCGACGTCAGCGTGTGGCGGTACAGCATGCTTCCGACCTGGCGCCTCATCCGGACGGGCGAGGTCATGTTCGTGGGTGCGTTCGACAGGGGGTGGGAAGGGCACGAATCAGCGACGTACAAGGTGATGGCGACACCCCACGGACCCCTCTTCAGGGGGTTCAGCAGGATGTTCGAGGCGGTCATCCACGGCGCGCACCGCACTATCTGATGGAAGGGGAACCAGTGATCGAGGCCGAGTTGAAGGCGCGCGTGCGCATGCCGGAGGCGGTCCTGGGTGAGCTGAACAAGCGGGCGCCCGCTCGCATTGAGGTGTACCAGGACACCTACTACGACCGGCCTAACGGGGCGCTGGAGGCGGCGGGCCAGGAGCTGCGAGTGCGCACGGTGCGCGGACCGGAAAGCACTCGAACGATACTGACGTTCAAGGGAACGTCGGTTGATGAGGCATCCGGATCCAAGCCGGAGCACGAGACCCTCGTCGAGAGCGTGGAAGCAGCACACGCGATTCTGCGCGGCCTAGGCCACGTGGTGGTCATCGCGTTCGAAAAACAGTGCCGCAACTACGAGTTCGAGGCCAAAGGGCGGCAGATGCTCGCAACGCTGGTACGCGTTCCCGAGCTCGACGGCGTGTTCCTGGAATTGGAACCCTCGTGCACGAAGCTGAGCTGGCGGATGCCCTGGCAGACATCCGAGCGGTACTCGCCGAACTCGGCATTGCTCCTGAGGACCTCACGAAGGAGACGTACACAGGGGCGGTTGCTGCTCAGCGAATGTGATCCTGGGCGTGTGAAGCTCTCTTCCGTCCGGAGGAGCGAGGCGATAAGCGGCGGCGCCGGTTTGGATGATCGCGCCGTTGAGAGTGAGCCCGATCGCCGATTGCCGCGCAGGGGAGAAGCGAGATCGCCAGCAGCCAGTTATAGCTAGTGACTGCCCTCAGTGAATTTTACCTGGTGGCTCAGAGGATTAGCGAGGTTTCGCACTTTTGGTTTGCGTTAATTCGCGGCAAGGTGAGGGCACTTGAGGTATTCTGGAGGCTGTGGTGTACGGCTTTAGTGAAGGGGAATGAGGCGGGATGCCGGAGAGGAATGACGAGTTCGGTAAGTACGGTGCTCGTGGTATCAAGGGTCATGAGGCTGTTGCTCGTCAGCTCGACCGGCTCGCTGGTTTCATTGCTACGCCGATCACTGTGCGGCGTGGTTTGGTAGCGCGTCTGCATTATCTGACGCGTAGTGAGCGTTCTCGTGAGGCTGCGCGTGAGGCGGGCCTGACGGTCACTGATCGTACGGTGAAGGCGTGGCTGGAGGGTAAGCGGAGTCCGTCGAAGCGGAACTTGGAGAGGATCGAGGCTGCTTACCGGGCGGTGCGTCGCCGCAATGTAGCCCGGTACCTTCTGGCTCGTCTGAACCGTGATGGCCGGGGGACTAGGGTGGAGTTTCATCCGTTGAACCAGTCGCAGGTGGAGCGGCCCCGTCAGCGGGTGGTGGAGTTCCGTACGCTGAATGTCCGTCACTGGGACCGTATTGTTGAGGCTTGGGGCAGGGGTGATGTTGCTGGCCTTGATGAGGCGTGGGTCGATGACGCTGTTGTGGATCTTGGCTCGCAGTGGGGGCAGTTCGAGTATGTTTCGAATATTGGGTTTGCGGCCTAGCGGCACGATATCTGTGGGTGATCGCTGATTCCAGCGGAGGGCTGAATGGGTTTCCTAAGCGTCAGGAATTTTTCTGACGCTTAGTCAGGTTGATAAGGGGAAAGCCAAAGTGACGCCGGTCAACCCGTTGCCAGCCTCAGTGAATTCGCGGAGCGAATTCCTGAACCGAATCGCGGAGCCGATTCGGT
Organism: Streptomyces sp. AN091965; assembly: GCF_022698285.1. NCBI lineage: Bacteria > Bacillati > Actinomycetota > Actinomycetes > Kitasatosporales > Streptomycetaceae > Streptomyces > Streptomyces sp. AN091965. The sequence goes on from NZ_JALDMY010000001.1 coordinate 25,659, forward strand.
TTGCCGGGCAAAACGGAGTTGCCCGGCGCGGCCCCGGAGGGTGCCGGCAGAGTCAGCGCGGAGCGCTGCTTCTTGTCCCGCCGGCGTAGCGGCGAGCGCGGTCGCGTCTGCGTCACGCAGACGCGACCGCGCTCGCCGCTACGCCGGCGGGACAAGAAGCAGCGCTCCGCGCTGACTCTGCCGCGCCCTTCCGGGGCCGCGCCGGGCAACTCCGTTTTGCCCGGCAAACCGAATCGGCTCCGCGATTCGGTTCAGGAATTCGCTCCGCGAATTCACTGTGGCTGGCTACGGGTTGACCGGCCTCACTTTGGCTTTCCCCTTATCAACCTGACTAAGCGTCAGAAAAATTCCTGACGCTTAGGAAAACCCATTCAGCCCTCCGCTGGAATCAGCGATCACCCACAGATATCGTGCCGCTAGGCCGCAAACCCAATATTCGAAACATACTCGAACTGCCCCCACTGCGAGCCAAGATCCACAACAGCGTCATCGACCCACGCCTCATCAAGGCCAGCAACATCACCCCTGCCCCAAGCCTCAACAATACGGTCCCAGTGACGGACATTCAGCGTACGGAACTCCACCACCCGCTGACGGGGCCGCTCCACCTGCGACTGGTTCAACGGATGAAACTCCACCCTAGTCCCCCGGCCATCACGGTTCAGACGAGCCAGAAGGTACCGGGCTACATTGCGGCGACGCACCGCCCCGGTAAGCAGCCTCGATCCTCTCCAAGTTCCGCTTCGACGGACTCCGCTTACCCTCCAGCCACGCCTTCACCGTACGATCAGTGACCGTCAGGCCCGCCTCACGCGCAGCCTCACGAGAACGCTCACTACGCGTCAGATAATGCAGACGCGCTACCAAACCACGCCGCACAGTGATCGGCGTAGCAATGAAACCAGCGAGCCGGTCGAGCTGACGAGCAACAGCCTCATGACCCTTGATACCACGAGCACCGTACTTACCGAACTCGTCATTCCTCTCCGGCATCCCGCCTCATTCCCCTTCACTAAAGCCGTACACCACAGCCTCCAGAATACCTCAAGTGCCCTCACCTTGCCGCGAATTAACGCAAACCAAAAGTGCGAAACCTCGCTAATCCTCTGAGCCACCAGGTAAAATTCACTGAGGGCAGTCACTAGCTATAACTGGCTGCTGGCGATCTCGCTTCTCCCCTGCGCGGCAATCGGCGATCGGGCTCACTCTCAACGGCGCGATCATCCAAACCGGCGCCGCCGCTTATCGCCTCGCTCCTCCGGACGGAAGAGAGCTTCACACGCCCAGGATCACATTCGCTGAGCAGCAACCGCCCCTGTGTACGTCTCCTTCGTGAGGTCCTCAGGAGCAATGCCGAGTTCGGCGAGTACCGCTCGGATGTCTGCCAGGGCATCCGCCAGCTCAGCTTCGTGCACGAGTGTTTCCAATTCCAGGAACACGCCGTCGAGCTCGGGAACGCGTACCAGCGTTGCGAGCATCTGCCGCCCTTTGGCCTCGAACTCGTAGTTGCGGCACTGTTTTTCGAACGCGATGACCACCACGTGGCCTAGGCCGCGCAGAATCGCGTGTGCTGCTTCCACGCTCTCGACGAGGGTCTCGTGCTCCGGCTTGGATCCGGATGCCTCATCAACCGACGTTCCCTTGAACGTCAGTATCGTTCGAGTGCTTTCCGGTCCGCGCACCGTGCGCACTCGCAGCTCCTGGCCCGCCGCCTCCAGCGCCCCGTTAGGCCGGTCGTAGTAGGTGTCCTGGTACACCTCAATGCGAGCGGGCGCCCGCTTGTTCAGCTCACCCAGGACCGCCTCCGGCATGCGCACGCGCGCCTTCAACTCGGCCTCGATCACTGGTTCCCCTTCCATCAGATAGTGCGGTGCGCGCCGTGGATGACCGCCTCGAACATCCTGCTGAACCCCCTGAAGAGGGGTCCGTGGGGTGTCGCCATCACCTTGTACGTCGCTGATTCGTGCCCTTCCCACCCCCTGTCGAACGCACCCACGAACATGACCTCGCCCGTCCGGATGAGGCGCCAGGTCGGAAGCATGCTGTACCGCCACACGCTGACGTCGCAGGTGTCTGCCAGCTCCCGCAGCCGTGCCTCGGTGAGCCGGACCCCAGACGCCAACGACTCTGCGGACTCGCCGATCTCGGCTGCCCGCCGTGCCAAGGCCGTGCTGTCAGGGTCGAGCAACGCCACCCGGACCTGAAGCCCTTTACCTCCTTGATCTCGCGGCAGGCAGGCTCGAAGCAGGCTGTCGTTCAGCCCGATCAGACCAAGGCCACGTACAGCCAGGACGTCCAACTCCTCGGCATCGCGAGTCTGTTGCTGGATTTCTTCTGCTGCCGATCTTTGCGCCGCGTAGACCCGCACGACCTCCGGGAAGGCGGCTAGGTCGAAGGCGACGCCCCCGCTGCGCTTCTCACGGCCTGCGGCCAGCCCGAGAAGGTGGCGAGCGTCGTCGGGCATGTGTACGCCGTCGGCGATCCGCTCGTACACATCGAGTCTGCTCACCTCACGGCGACTGTTGATGATCTCGTTGACGCGGGCCTGTGTCATCCCGACGGCCGCGGCGATGCGGGCTTGGCTTGCTCCGGTGTACTGCTGCACGTACCGGAACACGGCTCCCATGTCGCGAGCTCTGAGGGCTTGCCGTACCTCGGCGCGCTCCCACGCCCAGTCCGGTAATTCGATGGGCCCTGATGCGGTCGGCATCGCACTCCCTGCTACTCACAACGAGATGGAAAGTCATCTCACCGTGAGATTACCGGCAGGGTATCGAGTGACCACGTTGCGTCACAAGATCCTGGCCCGATCACAAGAGGCCCCGGCGCCCGTGCGACCCGCCCCGGGGCATGGCCGACCACCAAGGAGTCGACATGGGCGAGAGTACGGCCCCCAGGCCAGCACCGAGAAGCAGTGCTCGGACGCAGGTCCCCACACAGGCGGAGAACCGGCTCATCGCGAACTGGCTCGCCCAGGCTCACCCCCTGCCGGACCGGGCCCGGCCGGAGTGGACGGGACGCCTACGTCGCGATGATCCCGCTCGGACGGCGCTTCGACACCGTACGCGTCCCCGCCCAGCGGATCCACACAGCCGTCGCCAGCGACGAACCCGCCACCGTGGCCGCAGCCCTGAGCGACTGGCTGCACGGCCCCGTCATCCGGGACCTGCGCAGCCCTGCGGGCGCGTACTACTTCCTCATGGCCCCCGACGCAAAATGGGACGGCCCGGAGACCCGCCTGAGCACCGGCACCTACCTCGGGGTCCCCCGCGTAGGACACATCGCCTACCTCATGACCTGGGTCGTGCCACCGGAGCACCCCGGCAACCTCTGCGACACCCTGGCTCTGCGCACACTGCTGGCCACCGCCGATCCACTGCGACGGTAGGCCGATGACGACCGACGACCGTGATGACTACGAGTTCCCGGACCTGTACGGGGCCTACCGCGAGCACCTCGACACCTGCCCCCTCATCCACACCGGCCTGCTCACCAACTGCGTCGAGGGCGCGCGGTTGTGCGCCGGATGGCTGGAGGAGGACTGGCCCGGCTATGGAGCAGCCGGAACGAGCCCGCGGTTTTATTGGGAGGTGCGCACTCGTGCCTGATGTGACCCGGGGCCTGCTTCTGGCCGTGGTGCCTGCCCTCAGTGCCCTCTGCCTGGAGCAGCGCTCTGGTGCTGTGTGCGTGTGGTGTCCGCGCGTGCTGCCGCCTGGCGTGGGGGTCGGCCTCAGTCCGGATGGCCGTCTGCGTGCCTGTACGCCGTGTCACACGGTCCAGGTGCGGGTCCTGGTCACGTACCTCGGCTGGTACGACCACATCGTCACCTGCCTGTACTGTCCCTTCGGTCCCTGTGAGCGCGGCAGGGCCCTGGCTGCGCGGCACCAGGCCTGGCGGGAGCAGGCGGGCAAGCCGGAGTTGTCGTGTGTGGGTTGCCGGACCCCGATCGCCCGCGGCGAGCCACTGCGTCCGCACCTCTGGCAGGGGCTGAGCGGGCCGGTGTACGGCTACCTCCACACCCGCAGATGCCCCACCACCACAAGCTGTCCGACAGCACCGTAAGCCGCGCCGGCGGCGTGATCGGGACGGCGACCGCACCCACACCGCCACACACCACCCCGAAGGTGACCTGCTGCAGATCGCGGGCAGGGCCCTCCGTTACGGCTACGGCAACCCGGACAAGGTCGCGTCGGTCATCGTGTCCGTACTCCGCCGGTGGCGAGTACCTCCCATCGGCGCGGCGGGCGGTGCAGGTGCTTCAAGACGCAGAACGAGTACGCGGCGTTGTCGATCGCCCTGTGCGGCGCTGTCCCGCGGCCGGGACCCGCAGGGCCGCCGGCACCGGCAGATGGTCGTCGGCGGCCCTGCAGTCTGCCTCCGGGAGGACAGAGGTCTGCCTCCGAGTGGTCAGTGGGGATGCCGCGGCCGGGGGCCTTGCCGCCGGGCGTCGCGAACGACGCGTCGGTACGGCGGTGGCGGGGTTGAAACGGCATGTCGCTGACGCTGTCAGGGGCAAAGAGGTCGGCCAAGGCGTCGTGGGTCCCGGCAGTGTTGCCGCGGTGGGTGACCGAGGAAGGGCCACAGAGGGAGGGCGTAAGGCACTGCAGCAGGCATACGAGGAGAAGCGTCAGCAGGAGACGCGTCGGCAGGGCATGCTGACGGCGTTGGTCCAGAGCGCGATCGTGGTGGTCCTGCTGCTCGGCTTCTTCGTGCTGTTGTTCCTGGCGGACACCGCTTAGAACTCCTAACGCAACGCGGGTAGCCGTGTCTTCTTGATGTGCTCGGCGGTCGCTTGAGTGTGAGCAAGAGGAACCCTCAACCCTGGCTGGTCGACGATGAGTTGTGGGCGAGCATTGGGCCTCTGCTGCCGACGTCATCGTCTGGGGGACGGCGGCCGGGCCGCAAGAATCCGCGATGGGGATCGGCGCGGTGGTCGGCAATCTGCTGGCCGGGAACGTGGCGCTGCCGGGCCGATTCCCGGGCGTACTGCCTGGTCTGGGCGGCCCGCGGCGTGCTGTTGGCGGCGTTCGCCTTCAGCTCCACGCTGCTGCAGGTGGGGGCCATCGCCGCAGCCGCGAGCGCTCTGGTGCCGTTGTCGTCGATCAGCCTGAACGCGGAGATCGGCACCCTGCCCGGTCTGCAGCGGCTGCGGCTGTTCACCGCCGACTCGGTCAAGCTGCATGTGGCCAGCATGAGCAGCATGCTGCTGCTGCCCGCGCTGCTGGAGCGCGCCCCGCGGGCGTCCTTCGCCGCAGGCGGCGCGCTGACCGCCGCCGCCGGGGTGGCCGCGTGGATCGCGTCCAGGGCCCTGGCTCGGCGGCCGGTGCCCGTGGAGCTGGGAGAACGGGCGGAGCTCGCCCGGCCCTGACCCTCAGGTGCCGCTGCGGCGGGCCCGGGTGACGAGGGTGCGGTACGGGCTGGTATCGGGTCCCTCGACGGGCAGCACGTGGGTGGCGGTGAAGCCGTGCTCGTGCAGCAGGCACCGCCAGGCGTCGGCGCCGTAGGAGTAGTGGACGACCGGGAGTCGGACACCGCCTGTGAGGGTGAGGTTGTCCACGCGGCGTCCGGGCAGCTCGCCCCCGCGCGGGCCGTTGACCGAGAAGGCCAGGTGGACGACACGCTCGTCGGACCGGACTGGGTACCGGTGATCAACATGCTGCGCGCGCTGGAGTCCTACGAACCCGACCGTGGGGACGAGCAGGGCCCGCCGGACGTCGCGCAGCGGGCGGAGCACCAGCCGCAGCCGCACGGCCGTAATCAGCGGCTCCGTCACGACGGCGACCAGGGCCGCGCTCGGGGCTGTCCCGGCGAACGGGGCGTGGCCCTCCACCGCGGCGTACAGCGTCTCGGGCAGCCGCAACTCCTTGACAGCGACGTCCCGTTCCAACTGCTCATCGCGAGCATGCCAGACAGTACCCATGCCCCCTTGGCCCAGCAGTCGGCCCAACCGGTAGCGCCCTGCCAGGAGTTGTCCGTGATCGTCATCCACGCATGGAATATGGCCGGGCCGCCCGCGCTGGACCCTGGCGTTCAGAACCCCGGCAACGCCCCCACCGCCTGCCTGGTAGAACGCCGTACACCGGCGGCTGGCCGAGAACTCTATGGCGGCGCATGTCCGGCCATGTTCCTATGTGGCGTCATCGCCCATCTGGCCACTCCAGCCTCACATGGAAAGTGAACGCATGTTACGAACCCTGCGCGCCCTTGGCCTCGCCGTTCTCCTGGCGGGCATGTCCATTGCCACCGCCCCGTCCGCCAGTGCGGACCCCCTCACACCCGTCGGCGGCGGCAGCGGGATCATCTTCCGGCTGAGCCCGACTCCGGAGGCACCCCAGAGCTACTACATCTGTACGCTCACCGCCGTCGGCCGTGACAACACCGGCAACCTCGTTGGCCTGACCAACGCCCACTGTTTCATCGACGACAAGGGCAACAAGCTGGTCGGCGAAAAGGTGTATCTGGACAGCTCACCCGCCGGAACCGCCGCGGCCCCGGCCCCGATCCCCGACAGCCGTCCCGACCTCAAGACGGGCGCCATCGGCACGGTGACGTACGTCAGCACACCGAACAACCTCCTCAACAGCGGCCCCAAGGGCCTGGATTACGCGGTGATCGACCTGGACGAGACCAGGGTCGCGCCCACCGACACCGTCGGCTCGGTCACCATCACTTCGATCGGCGCCCCGCCCGCCAACGGCACACGCATGTGCAAGCAGGGCCACCGCACCGGCCTCACCTGCGGCATCAAGCTGGGCACCAACGGCATCTGGTTCAGCCACCTCATCTGGACCAACGGCGGCGACTCCGGCGCTCCCGTCGTCCACGGCCAGACGCTGGTGGGCAACGCCTGGGGCGCACAGCACAGTTCGCCGATCCTGAGCATCATCGACGAGATGAACACCAACGGCGGCGTCGGCGCAGGATTCCACCTCGCCTCCTGAACCCCACCCGCCGAAAGCCCGGCCCCCGGGTGACAGATCCCAGGCGGCCGGGCCGCTGAAGCTGTGGGACCAAGTCGAGGACGCCCTCGCTATGTGGCAGGACGCCGGTGCACCGGAGCAGTCCTCATTCGGCATGACCATCAGCCCCGACCACGTCCAGCACGTGTGGCTCGAACACCCAGTGGGTCAGCAGTTCGGCGACCGGAGGCAGTGTCGTGAAGGCGGGCGCCATGTTCGCACGTGGCCTTGCCGGGCGCGTTGCTGACCGCGGGGCCGGGTCATTCGGCATCTTCGACGCCTAGTGGACAGCCGCGCTGAGTACTGTCGGCCTCGCCACTGTGCTCGTGCGGTGGGCTGCCGGGCACCTCCGCGGGGGTACGCCGCTGGCTCGTGCCGTGTCGCAGCAGCGCCCGGCGGCCCACCGCAGTGCGCAGTGCGGCGGTGGGCCGCCGGGATATGGCTGTCACGGCGCATGGCATCGAGTGGCTTTGTTCACGAGAGCGGACAGTCGACCGCCGCGCCCACCCCTCCGTCACGGCCTACTTCAACCAGGAAGAGGCCAAAGCGGCGTACAACGCGGGCGAACCCGCCCAGGACTGGGACACCTACCTCGAGCCGTGGACCGCGGTCCTCGCACACACCGGCCACTACGACGCCAAGGACGCCGAGCAGACCCTGCGCGCCATTCTCCCGGACGTCCTGCGCTACGACCGCTCCGCGCCCGCCGCCTACCCCAACGGCCGCACCCTCACCGACGACGTCGAGACCGCCCGGATCGACATGCTCTCGCGCGGCAAGGTCCCCAACGCCAACATCCCCCCGCACACCGACCTGCTCCCCGACTTCCCCTACCTCGGCACACCCCATCCAGCCCCGGCAGCCTGACCGGGCTCTCAGCGTTCGACGGGCGGGCCGGGGTGGCGGGTGCCCGCAGGCTCTCCTGCGGGCACCTGTCACCGGGGCCGCGCCTGGCCCGGGGGCTGTGTTCCTCAACGCTCGCTGTGGGGGTTCAGGTCCTGCCTTGCTGCCTGTGCGGCTCTGCCGGTGTCTCCTGTAGAGGTGAGCATCTGCTGTCCGTTTATTGGTGAAACAAAGCCGATCGGGCGACAGCTGTCCGCTGTGCGGCGGCTGTGCAGCGTGCTGCCCCGCGGTCCCCGCGCGGCTGCGCGGCCGGGCGCCGGATTACCGGTATGGCCATTGTCTTCGGCAGGATGGGTGCCATGACCGAGATCCGCACACCCCGCCTGCTCCTGCGTCGCTGGCATGACGACGACCTCGCGCCGATGGCGGACATCAACGCGGACCCGCGGGTCATGCGCTGGATCGATGACGGCTCGGTGCGCGACCTGGACCACACCGCAGAGGCAATCGAGCGGTGGGAGGAGGAGTGGGACGAGGAGGGCTTCGGGCTCTTCGCCGTCGAGCTGCTGGCCTCGGGTGAGCTGGCGGGCTTCACGGGTCTGTCCGTGCCCGAGTTCCTGCCGGAGGTGGGGCCCGCCGTGGCCATCAGCTGGCGGCTCGGCTCACCGTTCTGGGGCCAGGGATACGCCTCCGAAGCCGCCCACGCCACGCTGGAGTTCGCGCTCCAGGACCGCGGCCTCGACCGCATCATCAGTATCAACCGGGTGGGTGACCACGCCTCCGAGAACATCGTCCGCAAGCTCGGCATGGTGCCCGAGCGGGAGACCGTGCATCCCGAGTACGCCTATCCCCTGCAGGTTCACGCCATCGATCTCACCGAGTTCCAGGCGTGAGCCAGCCGCGCCTTCGATCACCATAAGACAGCAGCCGACCGCTGTTCATGCGTCCCTGCGCTTGATGACCAGGGGATGACCCCGGCAAGTGGCTGTGCGACCAGCACGCAGGTGGCCCCAGCTGGGGGGCGGGCAGCGCCAGGTGCTGCTGGAGCTGCGGATGGGACCGGCGGTGGGCAGTGAGCGGGTTCTGGTCCGGGCGCCGGGCCAGCCCGGGTCGCCCAGGCCGACGCTGATGGCAGCACAGGCACAGGTCTCTCCGGTGATCGTGGAGCGTCGCGGCTCCCTGATCGCCAGGGCCTGTGCCTGTCTCGCTGCCGGGGTAGCAGTTTCGCGCCTCTGTGTGTTCGTTCTCGTTGCGAAGACCCGCGTTGCTTGGTGCGGCACGAGCGGTGGTCCACGCGGGGACTGCGGTTCTGTCGGGCTTTTTGGAATGTGTCAGCCGCGCGTGTAGAAGTCGAAGGTGGTGAATCGGGCGGGCGCGCAGCTGACGTTGAAGGTCTGCCAGTTGGGGCGCGGTCCCAGCAGGGGGCCGGAGACACGCCGTCCGTCGGCGCAGTTCACGACCACCTTGACGTGACCGGAGCGCACCAGGCAGGTGAACTGGACCGTCTGGAACGGTGCGCGGCTGAAGTACCGGCAGTCGAAGACGGCGGCGATGCCGGCGTCGGTGTGCTCGCTGCTCGCGGTGCCCGAGATGGTGGGGGCGGCCTGGTTCTGGGTAACCGGCGTGACGGTGCCGGTCGGTGCGGCGGATGCCGCTGTCGGCGCGGCGAAGAGAGCGGCACTGGCCGCTGCCATGACGACTAACGGTTTGATCTTCAAGGACGTGATGGACTCGCGTCCGAAAAGCGGTCGACGCATGAAATCTCCTCGGATTGGTTAGGCCATTTCTTTGGCCTGCGGCACAGCATGTCCAGGATCCAGTCGCGGTAGCTATGTCACTTCTCGTGAAATCCGCCTGCCTGCCCGGCCAGGATTGAGTTTTCACTTTTTCAGGTGCCCGGGATGAGTATCCGGCGTAGTAGCACCGCGCTCTTCGCCGCTTCGCGGTCAAGTCCTGCACCGGGATCGGAGCAGGGATTTCCTGTGTCACGAGGCATCTTCCACCAGGTTGTGCGCCCATCACTTGGGCGCACAGCCACTCCCCCGCGCACAAGGGCCGTCCGGCCCAGCGGGTTTCGCAGGGCCTTTGGCTGTGCTTTTTCTCGCGGAAATTCGGAAGACACAGGGAAGAGTATGGCGGTGAATTTGTGATGTCTTGAGTAGTCATTACTCAAGTCCGTGCCGGATGCCGGCCGATGAGCACTGCGAGTGCGGCGAGTGCGGCGTGGCCGGAGCCGCCGGGCCCGGCAACGACCATGTCGGCGAATGACAACGGCAGCGGCACCCTCACTGACCTGAGCGGCGTCGGCACCCTGAACGGCATGAGAGGAGCTGGCGAGCGGCAAGAGGTCCTTGCGCTGGCCTCGCAGGTCAGCAACGCGGCGCCGGCGCCGCCGCTTGTCAGGGTCCCTTGACACTCGCTACGCGTCAGGGCACCCTGACAGACATGGGAGCTGAGGACACACCGGCCTCGCTGGCCGGACAGGTCACCGACAAAAACCCCGAGATCGGACTGCAGGCCGTCGTCGCCCTGCGCCGCCTGCTGGAGGAACTCGAGCGGGTCCACGTCGACAACGCCCGCAAACAGGGCTGGTCCTGGCAGAGCATCGCCACATCGCTGAACGTCAGCCGGCAGTCAGTGCACGAGAAGCATGCGAGCAGGCGTAAGGCCGAAGGCAAGGAGAAGTAGGGTGTTCGAGTTCTTCACCGACCGCGCACGGCACGCCGTGACCCTGGCCCAAGACGAGGCGATCGCCCTCGGCCACGACTTCATCGGCACGGAACACCTGCTGCTCGGCCTGGCCGGCACCGACCGGAGCACGGCCGGGGAGGTACTGCGCAAGCAGGGCGCCGGGCAAGCGCGGATCAGGCAGGAGACCCTGCGCATCCTGGAGGCCGCCGGAGTCGCCACCACCGGCGGGCAAGGCGCGAAGGACGCCCTGTCCTGCCTCGGCATCGACGTCGAGGAGATCCAGCGCAAGGCCGACGACAGCTTCGGCCCCGGCGCCTTCCAGTATCCCCGGCCCACCTACACCCAGGACGCCAGGAAAGCCCTCGAACAGACCCTGAGCGAGGCACACGCGCTCGGCCACAACAGATTCGGCACCGAACACATCCTGCTCGGCCTGCTGGCCGCAGGAGAAGGCCGTGGCCTGGACGTCCTGAACGCCCTGGAGGTCGACCGCGCGGGGCTGCGCGAGGCGGTACTGGCCCGCGTGGCCGGGGGCGCCTCGTAGCGCCGGCTGCGGAGACGAGCCGCCCCGCGTGTGGGACGCGAAGGGAACAGGGCGGGGGTTGCAGAGCTGACAGCCCGTCACGACTGGGCGTGGTGCGAGGTTTGGGCCGGTGGTGCGCATCGGCTTCGGCTGCTGGCCGCGTGGATGCGGCAGCCGAAGAGCCCGCACGGGCAGCACGCGGATCGTTAGACGTCCGCCGGTCCGCGAGGGGCGGTGGGAGCTCGGGCTCAGGCCGCGGGCGGGATGTTGTGGTTGACGCGGAAGAGGTTGTGGCGGTCGTAGCGGCGCTTGAGTGTGGTGAGGCGTTCGTAGTCGCGCGGGCGGTAGGCGCGGCGCACCCGGGTGGCGGTCGTGTCGTGGTCGGTGAGGAAGTTGGGCTGCGTGTGCCCGGTCAGTGAGGGGCCGAGGATGTCGAAGAGGCGCTGCTGTCCGGCTTCGAGGGCGGCGTCCTGGCCGGGATCGGGTGCCACGTCCGCGACGAACAGGTTGAACGCGGCATCGCGCGGCCCCACCGCGTTGGGGTGCTTCGGGGCGCGGGCGAGCGCGCCGCCGAGGTGACGGATCTCGACGACCATCGGGGGCCGGTCGGCGTCGGGGCCCGCGGCCCGCAGCAGGCGCCGCAGCGTGGCGTCGTCCAGGGCCCGCAGCGCGCCGGCGCGCTCGCGGGTGCGGATCGGGCCCGCCGGATCGGCGTAGATCTTGGCGATGTCGGTGTACGGCATGTCGGCCACGCTGTCCTGGGCGGGGCCGAGGGCGCGCAGCGGGCGCAGCAGTTTCTCGCCCTCGGCCGCGTCGCCGGTGAATGCCACGCGCAGCTTGGCGAGGGTCTTGCCGCGCAGCGGGGCGGGGAAGGCGGGGCTGTCGGTGGGGACGTTCACGATCACCAGGGAGGTCGTCATCCGCTCGGTGAGGTTGCGGGTGAACTTCTGGTAGGCCCTGAGGAGTTCGGGCACACCGCCGATGAACAGCATGTTCCCGCCGTAGAGCCGGGTGAGGGGGAAGAGTGCCGTCTCGATTTCGGTGATCACGCCGAAGTTGGACTTGCCGCCGCGTACCGCCCAGAACAGGTCGGCGTCGCGGTGCGGGGTGAGCCTGCGGCGTCGTCCCTTGGCGTCGACCAGGTCGACGCGGGTGATGTGGTCGGCCGCGTAGCCGACGGTGCGCCCGATCACCGGGAGGCCGCCGCCGCTGGTGTACCCGGTGACGCTGACGTCCACTGCCGAGCCGCTGGCGGGTGCCAGGCCGTGGGCGGCGGCCGCGTCGATGAGGTCGGAGAAGACCACGCCGGGGCTCACCACGGCGGTGCGCTGGGAGGGGTCGATGCGGATGCGGTTGAGCCGGCGGGTGTTGATGAGCAGCCCGCCGTGCGCGGAGCGGGAGATGCCGTGGCCGGTGGCCTGCACGGCGATCGGTACGCGGTGGTGCGAGGCGATGCGTACGGCGGTGGCGATGTCATCGGCGTGGCGGGGCACGACGATCGCTGCCGGGTGGTGGTCGATGACCCGGTGGTAGGCGGCGCGCTCGGCGTCGTAGGCGGCGTCCCCGCGGACCAGTACCCGCTCGTCGGGCAGTGCGCGGCGCAGCTGTGCGGCCAGAGCGCGCTCTCCTCGGGTCGCGGTCGTGCTGTTCTGGGCGGTCGCCGTGTCGGCGGCCGCCGCACCGGCGGCGACGGCGAGGGCGCCGGCGCCTGCGGCCTTGAGCGCGGTACGGCGGCCGGGCTGCTGCTGTGACACCTGGTGGTTCCTTGTCTCTTGTGAACTCTCGTGTCGTACGGATACGACGACGCCGGGGGCGTCACGGAGGAGACTGGCATCGGGTGATCAACAGCGGCTCAACGGTGGGTCAGCGCGCGGGCGTGCGGTTGCTGCGGGCGCGTGGGAGGGAGCGGGGCGCCGGTCCGTGCTGGTGCGGTGCGACGCGGGCCTGCGGGAGCCTGCGCGGGTGGGCCCTGCGCCGACGAGGGGGTGCGGAAGGTCCGTGCACCTGTGCTCAGCACGGTCCGCCGCTACGGCGCGTGCCCTGCTGCCAGGGGTCTGGAGTGGCGCCGATCACGCGGTCCTGCAGCGGCAGGACGGTCACTGCTCTGTGGCGGCGAGGGTGAACCGGCCTGCCCGTAGACCGGTGGCGAGGTCTGCTGCGGTCTGCTCCGGTGTCTGGCTGCTCGAGTCGACCACGTGGCCTTCCAGCGCACCCAGCTCTTGGAACGCACCGTACAGGCCGACGATGGTGTCGGTGTCCTTCAGCTGCCGTCCTTTGCGCTGGGTGGCGCGCGCGATGGCCACGTCCAGGCTCGGCCGCAGCACGGCGTACGCCAGTGCGAGGTCGTCCTGTCGGCAGGCCGTGCGGAATGCCGCCAGGACCCAGGGGCCGAGGATGCCGTCCAGGACGACGTCGTATCCGCCCCGCCCGTACGCGCACGCCGCGCGGGTCATGACGTCGAGGACGACCTCGTTCTGGCGTTGGGCCTGAGGAAGGTAGGGCGGGACGAAGCCCGAGCGGATCCACACGTAGAGGCTGTCCGTGCGCAGGTGGACCGTCGGCTGCTCGGCACCCGAGGCGAGGGCGTCGGCGACGGCGGACTTGCCGGCTCCCGGTGGCCCGCCGAGCAGCAGCAGGCTGCCGGGCCGTCGCGGCATGGAAGTGTCTGGGGTCTGCACAATGGGCTCCTTTCGGTCCTCTGCTGTCGGCCGGAACGTTAGCTCCGAGGGTACTGACGGGTTTTGTCGGCTGATGAAGAAGAATCAGTCAAGGGCGCCGATCGGGACGCCGGTCAGTGCCGGGATGGCGCAACTCGTTGCTGTGCTGGGTGTGTTGTTCTGACTCGATGGTGTGAGGCTGACTTCATCGAATGCGCTTCAGGCACTCGGCTTCGGCTTCGAGCGCGGCCCCGCGGTCGCTGCGCCACCGCCGATAGCCACACTCAGCACGCGGCCCACCACCGCCGCGCCCGCCTCCCCGCCGCAAGCCGCCGCCGTCATGAAGGGCTTCGTGGTGTTCTGCGCGGCCGGGGTCTGGGGGCCGGGTGCCTTGGGGCAGCCACGCGGGTGCCCACCAGTTGGCGCGGCCCGCCAGGGTGAGGAAGGCCGGTACCAGGATTCCCCGCACCACCGTGGCGTCGAGGAGGACGGCGACGGCGAGGCCGGTGCCGAGGAGTTTCAGGACCGTCAGTGCGGAGGTGGCGAGCACCCCGGTGACCAGGGCCACGGCGAGGGCCGCTGTGGTGACGAGCCGCCCGGTGCGGGCCACGCCCTCCACCACGGCGTCCCGGTTGTTCAGGCCCCGCAGCCACTGCTCGCGTACGCGGGAGAGCAGGAAGATCTCGTAGTCGATCGCGAGTGCGAAGGCGACGGCCGCCATGAGCAGGGGCAGCGTCAGGTCCAGGGCGCCCGTGACGGCGAACTCGCCGAGCGCGCCCTGCAGATGGCCGTCCTGGAAGATGTGCACGACCAGGCCGAAGCTCGCCGTCAGGCTCAACGCGCCCACCAGCAGCGCCTTGAAGGGCAGCAGCACGCTGCGGGTCAGCAGGAAGAGCATCGCCCACGTGGTGATCGCCAGCATGGCGCCGGCCAGGGGCAGCCGCTGGGCCACCGCCGCCTTGGTGTCGGCGAGCATCGCCGCGCGGCCCGCCACCCGGGCGCCCTCGGGGAGCGCGCGGAGGCCGGCCACGAGTCGCTGGGCGGCGGCGGATTGGGGTTCGGCCGTGCTGAGGACGCTCAGCACCGGGCCGAGTCCGGGCAGGGTCGCGGGGCGGACCGCGGCGACGTGGTCAAGGGCGGCCGCCCGCTGCCGGTAGGCCGTGGCGTCCGCGGCCTTGGGCAGGACCACGGTGAGGGTGCGCTCGGCGGGCGCGGCGAAGCCCTCCCGGATCTTTTGGCCCGTCGCGTGGGCCTCGGTGCTCGCCGGCAGGGTCCGCTCGTCGATGAGCCCGAACCGCACGTGTCCGAACGGCATCGCGCACAGCAGCAGGGCCACGGTGCAGCCGATCCCGTACAGGGCGGGGCGCCGGGTGACCACCGTCGCGGCCCGCCGCCACAGCGGGCTGTCGGGGCGCCCGGTGCGGCCGATGCGGCGGCCGAGCAGAAGCAGCAGCGGCGGTACGACGGCCATGGCGGCGGCCGCCGCGAGGAGGGCCACTGCCATGCCCGCGCAGGCCATGGAGCGCAGGAACGGCAGCGGCAGCACGAGCAGTGCCGCCATCGCGAGGGCCACGGTGCAGGCCGAGGCGGCCACCGTGCGGCCGGTGGTGCGCACCGTGCGCGCCACCGCGTCGGGCACCTCACGGCCGTGGTCCAGCTCCTCGCGGAAGCGGGTGATGAGGAAGAGGCCGTAGTCCACCGCGAGGCCGAAGCCGAGTGCCGTGGTGAGGTTCATCGCGAACACCGACACCGGCATGGCGTACGTCAGGGCCCGCAGGAGCGCCGTGGTGGCCGCGACCGCGAGCGCGCCGATCACGACGGGTACCAGGGCGGCGAGCAGCGAGCGCAGCGCGATCGTGAGGAGCAGCAGTGTCAGGGGTGCTGCGATCAGTTCGGCGGTGAGGAGGTCGTGTGCGCTCGCCTGCGCGGCCTGCACGCTCACCCAGGAGCCGCCGGTGGCAGAGACCTCCAGGGGCCCGTGGCGGCCTGTCAGCTTGGGCACCAGGCGGCGGGCTGTGGCGGTCGCGTCCCGGTCGTCGCCCGCGAGGTCGGCGGTGATCAGGGCGGCCCGTATGTCGTGGGAGCGCAGCAGGGGGTCGGGGGTGACCCAGTAGGAGCGGGTCGAGGTCACCCCGTCGGCCGCGGCCAGCTCCCGGGTGAGGGCGCGGCCCGCCCGCCGGGCGGCGGCGGTGTCCAGTGCGGTGGAGGAGCGGGCCAGCAGGACCAGGTCCGGCGGGGCCGCGCCGGCGCGGGCCAGCAGGGCGGCCGTCCGGTCCGCTGGGGTGTTCTTGGCGGTGTAGCCGCCGTTGGCGAGCCGTTCGTGCGTGCCCGTGCCCGCGGCCGCGCAGAGGGCGGCCACCAGGGCGGCGAGCAGCAGCAGCAGACGGGGGCGGGCATGCTGGAGGCGCGGGCGGGTGCTCACGCGGGTCATGCGGCGCGGAAGAAGAGCACCGCGTTCTGGCCGCCGAATCCGAAGGCGTTGCTGAGGGCGCCCGTCATCCGGTGGGTCCGGGGCGTTTTGGTGACGACGTCGATGGCCAGGTCTTCGTCGTGCTGGTTGAGGTTGGCGGTGGGCGGGATGAGCTGCCGCTCCAGGGAGAGCACCGTCAGTGCGGCATCGACTGCTCCGGCGGCGCCCAGGGTGTGGCCGATGGCGCCCTTGGCGGAGGTCACCGGGGGTGTGCCCGGCTGGAAGAGGGTGGCGAGGAGGCCGGCCTCGATGCGGTCGCCCTGCGGGGTCGAGGTGCCGTGGGCGTTGATGTGGTGGACGTCTGCCGGTTGGGCCCCGGCGTCGGTGAGGGCCGCTTGGATGGCTCGCCGTGCGCCGTCGCCGTCCGGCCGGGGGCTGGTGGCGTGGAAGCCGTCGGCGGAGGCCCCGTAGCCGGCGAGGTAGCCGCGGATGCGGGCGCCGCGGGCACGGGCGTGCTCCGGGCGCTCCAGGACGACGATGCCGGCGCCCTCGCTGAGGACGAAGCCGTCCCGGTGGGTGTCGAAGGGGCGGGAGGCGGCGGCCGGATCGTCGCGGCGCTGGGAGAGGGCGCCGAGCCGGTAGAAGGCGGCCGAGCCCATCGGTACCCGGGCGCAGTCGGTGCCGCCCGCGATGGCGATGTCGCAGGATCCGGCGCGCAGCAGGTCGCGGGCGATGCCCAGCGCGGTGGCTCCGGAGGCGCAGGCCGTGGAGGTGGTGAGGCAGGGGCCGGTGGCGTGCAGGTCCATCGAGACCTCGCCGGCGACCATGTTGGGCAGGGAACGGGGCAGCGTGAGGGGGGAGATGGCGTGGAGGCGGCCCTCGGCGAGGCTGCGGTAGGCGTCCGCCCAGGTGTCGCCCCCGGCGGCGGCCACGCCGAGGACGACGGCGACCCGCGGTGCGTCCCACGCCTGGGGGTCCAGTGCCGCGTCTGCGACGGCCTGGCGGGCGGCCACCATGGCGAGCTGGGTGAACCGGTCGATGCGCCAGGTGAGCCGCGGGCCGAGCAGGGTGGCGGCGTCGAAGTCCGGCACCCGGCAGGAGAAGTCGACGGGGAGACCGGTGAGGACCTCGTCGCGCGCGGCGAGGCCGCTGCCCGCGCAGATGCCCGTCCAGGATTCCTCGACGCCCACCCCCGCGGGGGTGACCAGGCCGAGCCCGGTGACGGCCATGTCCCGTGCTGTCACCGGACGGCCTTGTGCGGCAACGGGGCTGCTCCCGCCGCGGCGACGGCCGCGGTCAGGTGCTCGGCCGCCTCGGCGAGGGTGATGTCCGCGCGGTCCTCGGGCAGGCTCACGCCGAAGGTGTCCGTGAGGAGCATGCCCAGCTCCAGCCGGGCGAGTGAGTCGAATTCCAGTGCCTCAAGGGTGGCGTCCGGGCGGATCTGGTCCTTCGGTACGCCGAAGTGCTCGGTGAGCAGGCGGGTCATCACGTCGTAGACGGGCTCCATCGGTGTTCTCCTTCGCATGGGTGGGGGGCGTCGGGTGTGAGGTGTGCCGGTCGTTGCCGCCGGCGTGCACGGCGTCCTGCGCACGCCCGCCGTGCTCAGCGGTGAGAACAAGTCCGGGAGCGCGCGCGTCCGGGAGCGGCAGTGAGTGTGGCGTGTGTGATTGCTGCCGTGGTGTGCGCGGGGTCTTTTTGCCTCAGGCCGCCGTCGCACAGGCGCTCATCCGCCGGGGGCTTCCTGTGGGCCTGGTGCGCGCGTCACGCTCGCCCTTGCCGGGCAGCGGGCGGGGGGCGGATGAGAGGTGGCCTGGCGGGCAGGCCCTGGCGGACGGCCGGGGGGCGAGCGCCTCCGAGGGGGCGGCGGGGCTCACGGCGGCGATCCCGGACACCGTGAACGCCGCACGGCACATGAGGGGGAACCGGATGGGCAGCAAAGCATGTTGTTTTCCCATCACTTCATGTCGAAACCGGATTCCTCGCACAGTTTGACCATGGCAGGAGCGAAAGTGGCGCTACCGGCGCGCGGATTCCTCCATTGAGAGGACACACGAAACGCGCCGGACATGACAGAACCGAAACCGGGGCTCCGTGATGCGGGCCGGCAGGCCTCTCCCCCGCCTCTTTCGAGGTGCGCAGGATCCTTTGCCGGAAGCAACGCGGCAGCGGCCGCGGCGGCACAAGCAGTTGGTTGTCCGTACAACCATTGGCCTGCCCCGCGGGTCGTACGCGCGACACGATGGCATCACCCGTTGGGGGAGCTTTGAAGAAGTTCACGGCAGTGCTGGCCACAAGCCTGGTGGCCTCCTCTGCCACGCTGATCGCCGTGCCCGCGGCGCACGCGGGGGACGGCGACTCCCGCGGCCGTACGGAGACGGTGCAGGAGGGCGGCACGATCTACGCCTCCTACGAGCACATGTCCTCCCGGTTCCGCCCGGAGGACGTCACGCTCAAGATCCATGAGAAGAACAGGTCCGAGGTCCTCGCCAGCGTCCGTCTCGTGGGCACCGACACGTGCCCGGCCACGAGCGACTGCTACGAGGACGTCTTCCGGTCCGAGCCGGTCACCCTGCCCGCCATGGGCGCCTACGTGATCGACGTCGTGGCCAGGGAAGGGCAGCCGGACGAGGTCGTCCAGCGTTCGACCGGCTTCCTCAACTACGGCCTCAACCCCAAGCTGACCCTCAGCAGCAGCCACCCGTGGGTCTCCTACGACCACCCCACCGCCAAGGTGTCCGGATCCCTGGTGGCCGAGGACCCGAACACCCACGAGGTCAAGCCGTTCGCCGGGGTGGGCCTCTACTACCGCGCCCGCGAGGCCCACGGCGAGGGGTGGGTGTGGACGAACCAGAAGGGGCGTTTCACCACCACCAAGTACTACGACGAGTACAGCTCCGCCGCCACCACCAAGTTCGAGTACATGTTTGACGAGCAGTACGAGTCGCTGAGCCTGCCCTTCCGCCAGCAGGAACTGAAGCTCACGGTGGACACCCCCACGGGCACTCTCACCGCCCCCTACGGCAGTGAGATCCCCATCCGGGGCAAGCTCACCCGCATCGCGGACGACGGCACCGAGAAGCCCGTCGCCAAGGAGGTGCGCATCGGCACCGGCGCCGGCACCGACACCACCGCGGTCAGCGGCCAGGACGGCGTCCTGGCCACGGGGTACACCGTCAAGCAGAGCGGGCAGGTGCGTGTGTGGCCGACCGGGTCGAACTGGTTCACCGCGCCGGCCCCGCACTCCTTCACGGTGGCCCGGCCTCCCCAGACCAGCACGCTGTCGAACGTCAAGGGCACGGTGGACAAGTACCGCAAGGTCACCTTCACCGGCAAGCTCGGCGTCACCGAGGGCACCTACCCGGCGGGCACCAAGGCGGAGATCTCCATCGACCACCGCCCCGCGGGCGGGTCCTGGACGAGCACCGGCACCTTCGAGGCCGCCTACGGCTCCTCCTTCACCGCGTCCTCGCCGAAGAAGGCCGACTCGGGCGCCCAGTGGCGGCTGCGCCTCGTCCACGCGGGCGTGGACAGTCCCGGCGTCAAGCTGGGACGCACGTACACGCGGGTGTGGAACGACGGCGTCTCGCCCGAGGGCGTGCGCAAGGGCTCGACGCTCACCGCCAAGGGCGGCCTGATGCACAAGTCCGGATCCACCTGGCGGCCGTACGCCGGACACAAGATCCGCGTCTGGTTCAAGGCCAAGAGCGCCGGCTCGGCGTGGAAGGAGCTGGGCAGCACCAAGACGCTCAGCGACGGCACGTTCAGCAAGAAGTTCACCGCGAAGCAGGACGGCACCTGGCAGATGCGCTACACCGACACCGACGCCTCCCACTACGCGGACTACGGGAGCGAGGACTACGTCGACGTCCGCTAGCCGGCGCCCACCGCGCACCGGGCGGCCCCGCCGGAATCCGTCCGGCGGGGCCGCCTGCGCTGCGGGGCCCGCCACCGGACCGGCGCACCCGCAGCGGGTGCAGCGAGCACCGGCACGGCCCTGGACAAGGAGGGCGCGGCGGCCGGGCCAAGCGGGCGCGATCACGTGCGGGGCGCCGCGCCGGGCCGGTCGTCTTCTAGGGTCGGTTCCATGATGATCGATACGGGTACCACCGGCCTGCTCTTCGACGCCCTGCGGGCGGACGCTCTCACCAGCCCGGCTCAGCTGGCCGAGCTCTACTCGCAGCCGAACCCGAACGCAGTCCGCAAGGAGATCGACCACCTGACCGACCAGACCCGCGCGCTGATCGGCTGTTCTTCGCTGGTGTTCATAGGCAGCGCCGACGCCGAGGGCAGGGCGGACGTGACGCCGCGCGGCGGCCCGGCCGGGTTCGTCTCCGTGCTGGACGAGCGGACCCTGGTGATCCCCGACGCGACCGGCAACAAGCGGCTCGACACCATGCACAACGTGCTGCAGACCGGACGCGTCGGACTGCTCTTCCTCATCCCCGGCCGCCCGACCACCCTGCGCGTCAACGGCCGCGCCTGCGTCTCCGCCCGCCCGGAACTGCTCACCCAGCTCACGCCCGTCGGCAAACCGCCCGTCACCGCGCTGGTCGTACACGTCGAACAGGTCTACCCCCACTGCCCCAAATCCCTGATGCGCGCCCACGCGTGGCAGCCGGAGCAGTGGGTGCCCGCCGACGCCCAGCCCGCCAGCGCCGAGGTGACGCTGGCCCAGCTGAACCTGCCGGGCCTGACCATCGAGCAGATCGAGGAGGCCGAGCGGGAGTCGCTGCGCCTGCGCTACGAGTGAACCGGACGCGGGCGTGGCACCAGGGCCTGCCGGTCGGCCACGCCGTCGCGCGCAGTAAACCCGGCGACATCGGCGATCACCGCCGGGATACTGGCCGCCCATGGATATCGATGAGGTCAAGGTCGTCGTCGCCCATCACGAGTGCGCGACGCTGCGCGTCGGCGACGTGTTCCTCAAGGTGGACGCCGACCAGACGCGCACCGACGTCGAAGTCGAGGCGATGGCCAGGGCGCCGGTCCCCACCCCTGAGGTGCTGTGGCGCCGACCGCCCGTGCTCGCGCTCGCCGCGCTGCGGGGAGCGCCGCTCGGCCGCCTCGGCAAGCCCTCGACCGCGTCCCCGGCGGCGTGGGCCGCGGCGGGCGCCGCCATCCGCCAGCTGCACGACGCGCCGCTGCCGCCCTGGACCGGGAGGGCCGGCCGCGGACTTGAGGAGGTGAGGGCGGAACTCGACGGCGAATGCGCGCTGCTCGTGGCCAACGGCCTCCTGCCCGCCGAGCTGGTCACCCGCAACCACCAGGTCGCCCAGGCCGCCCTGCGGCCGTGGACCCCGGCCTTCACCCACGGCGACCTGCAGATCGCCCACGTCTTCGCCGACGGCGAGCGGATCACGGGCATCATCGACTGGACCGAGGCCGGCCAGGGCGATGCCCTGCACGACCTGGCCGCCTTCACCCTCGGCCACGAGGAACACCTCGACGACGTCCTCGCCGGGTACGGCGCCGACGCCGATCCCGACGTGATCCGCGCCTGGTGGTCCTTGCGCAGCCTGCTGGGGGTCCGCTGGCTGATCGAGCACGGCTTCGACCCGTTCGCCCCGGGCTGCGAGGTCGACGTCCTGCGATCTCGCATGTGAGCGGCCGCGCCCCGACGGGGTCCGAGGGCCCCGGCCTGTCCATGGGGCACCAGTGGCGGGGCCCGGCCGGCGGGCTAAGGCACTTTCCTATGCCTAAGGCCCCCGCCCCGCCGGAAGATGCGGAACCTTCCCGATGTGCCGCACCCCCCTGGGAAACGAAAGTGGAGTCATCGCAGAGAGCGAGACACCACCACCCAGGGGGAAAAGAAAATGTTCGACTACGAGATCCACCAGTTCCGCGCCGCCGAGCTCGCCCAGGAAGCCGCCCACCACCGCCTCGTACGCGAAGCCCTCAAGGCCGCCAGGCCCCGCCGCCGGGTGCTCGGCCGGGAAGCCGCCGAGGCCCGCCTGACGGCCCAGCGCACCGGCACCGCCGACCGCTACACCCGCGCGGCCTGACCCTCAGGGTGACACCGCCCGGGTCAGCAGGCTCCCAGGTCCTGCCAGACGCCCCACTGGCCGGTGGTGCCGGGTTCCTCGCCGGTCGTCCACCACTTGGCCTTCCAGGTGTGGCCCTTGTGGGACACCTGCTGGCCCGCGGTGTAGACGGCGGCCGGGGCCCAGGGGGCCGCGGTGCACTGGTTGCCGCTGCCGCCGGTGATGGTCAGGGAGTAGGTCGTGGAGTGGGCGGCCGAGGGGCCCGTGGCGGTGACGACGAGGCTGTAGGTGCCGTTGACGGCCGCCGTGGTGGTGGAGACCGTGAGGGTGGAGGTCTCGCCGGCCGTGACGGAGGCGGGGCTGAGGGTGGCGGTGACTCCGGCGGGCGCGCCGCTGACGCTCAGGTCGAGGGTGCGGGCGGTGCCCGCGGTGACCGCGGTCTTCAGGGTGCTGGTGGCGGAGGCGCCCGCCTTGAGGGTGGCGGCGGCCGGAGAGAGGGCCAGGGAGAAGTCGTCGCTCGGCGGGGTGCTGGCGCGGGTGAAGGGCGCGAAGACACGGGAGAAGTCCCAGGTGCCCTGTTCGATGCCGGAGCAGTCGTCCCTGGCTCCGCCGCCGGGGCACTTTCCGTTGTCGCGCTGCAGCGCCCAGAAGCTGAGCGTGTTGATTCCCTTGGCGAGCGCCCAGTCGTACACCGTGGTGGCGTTGGGCAGGGTGAAGGTCTCGGCGGGGCCGAAGTCGTCGACGCCCGGCATCTCCGTGACGCCGATCATGCCCCAGAGCTGGGCGGGGGTCTTGGCGGGGTAGAGCCTGGCGAGCTGGTCGTACAGGCCCTGGGCGGCGGTCTTGGTGTCCTGGGCCATGTCGTGCTGGGCGTTGTCGTAGTAGTCGAACGTCATGATGTTGGCGACGTCGACGCGCGCGCCGTTGGCGACCGCGTTCTTGAGCAGGGCCAGGCCGCCGGCCGCCAGGCCGCGGGTGGTCGTCGGCAGGGTGTAGGAGATCTCCAGTTGGCGGCCGGTGGAGGCGGCCCAGTCCTGGACCTTCTTGATCGCCTTGTTGCGGCGGTCGATGCCCGCGGTGTTGTCCAGGGCGTCGACCTCGATGTCCATGTCGAGCCGGGGGACGTCGTAGGTCGTGATGACCTTCTGGTAGACGGCGGCGATCTGGTCGACGTCGGTGCAGCTGTCGGCGATCTCGGTTCCGGTGGTGTCGGCCGTGTAGCCGCCGAAGGAGGGGATGACGTCTCCGCCGCGGCCCTGGATCGTCTTGATGTCGGCGCCGAAGGACTTGGTGTCGACCGGCAGGGAGGTGTCGCCGTTCCAGTAGGCGGTGCAGGAGCCCTTCGTCGCCGTCTGGAGGAAGGCCATCGTGAGGTGCTTGGCGCCGGACTGGGCGCTGAGGGCGGCGGGGCTCTCGCCCGTCCACGACTCGAAGTAGGGGGCGAAGACATGGGCGGGCAGCGGGGTGGCGGCCTGGGCGGGGGCGCTGGAGAGCGCGGTCAGGCCCGCGGCGGCCACCGCGGTGGCCGCCGCGGCGAGAGCGGCACGGAGGGAACGCATTCGTCTCATGGCCATCCCTAAGGGGTGAAGGGGCGTCAGGGAGGGGCTGACGCGCGGCTGTTGCCCCATGAGGTAGCCCTGTGGTCACAGACATGTCAATGGTATGGACCAGGCGAGGACTAGACCAATTTCGGGGCTCCTTCTCACCGGGAGCAGCCGCGTGCGGGGCTGCGCGGCGGGGGCCGCTGGTCAGACGGCCGCCCGCCCCCGGGCCGCAGGCCGCCGCCCCGGGCGCCCGGCCGTACCGCTTGACCGTAATTTCAACAACCTCCGGGGCCTGCTCCCCAACGCGCCGCCCCCGCATGCTCCAGCGCCTCGCGGACGGCGAGATGGCCCGCGACCCTGAACGCCGGCTCGTGCGAGCCGAACGCGTCGGCGCGGGCACCCCGCAGCACCACCCGGACGGCCACCACCACCCCGTGCCCGGGCAGGCGCAGCCGCTCCTCGATGCCCGCGGCCGCGGCCGCGAAGAAGCGCGGCAGGTCCCCGGCAAGCTCGTACGCAACCCTCAGCCCCTGGCGACCTCGAAGACGAAGCCCTCGGCCGCAGGCTCGAAGTCCACCGTGATCCCCGCGAACTGCGGCGCGCAGTTCTGCCGCTGGTGCAGCACGCGAACGCCGCGCAGCGGGTACGGCGGAAACCGGGGCGGCCCGGAGGGGGTCATGCCGCAACGCTGCCCCGCCCGGGTGAACGGCCCGCGCGTGCCGTGGTGTCCGCTCCCCCCGGGCGGGGCAGGGTTCTCGCGGGCGGCCTTCGGGAGGCGGACAGGGTGAGCGTGGACCGGCACGGCCAGGTGATGACGGACACCGGCGCCGCAGCGGTGCGGCACTACGAGAAGGCCCTGGAGGACCTTCTGTTCTTCCGCGAGGAGGTGTCCGGGCAGACCGGGGCCGTCCTTGAGGCCTCGCCCCGCTCCGCCATGGGCCACGTCCTGCGCGCCTACCTCGCCCTGCTCGGCACGGAGGAGAAGGACGCGGCCGAAGGGGCCGCAGCGTTCCGGACGTTTTACCGGCACGTGCCGCTGGAGGGCCTGAGCGTGCGCGAGCGCCTGCACGCCGAGGCCGCCTCCGCCTGGCTGGCCGGTGACCTGCACCGGGCGGGCCGGCTGCTCGGCGAACTCACGGTGGCCCACCCCAAGGACATCCTCGCCCTGGCCGTCGGCCACCAGATCGACTTCTTCACCGGCAACGCCGTCCTCCTGCGCGACCGCATCGGCGGCGCCCTGGCCTCCTGGGACCGCGACGACCCGCACTACGGCCTGCTGCAGGGCATGTACGCCTTCGGCCTGGAGGAGTGCGGGCACTACGCCCTGGCCGAACAGGTCGGCCTGGAGGCCGTCGAACGCAACGCCCGCGACGTGTGGGGCATCCACGCCGTCGTCCACGCCTACGAGATGCAAGGACGGCACGAGGACGGCATCGGCTACCTCGACGCCCGCACCGAGGCCTGGTCGGCCGGGAACTACCTGAACGTGCACAACTGGTGGCACTACGCCCTGTACCTGCTGGAGACGGGGCGCACCGACAAGGTCCTGGCCGTCTACGACGCCGCCCTGCACCACGAGGGCTCCCCCGGCGCGGCGATGGAGCTCCTGGACGCGGCCGCGCTGCTGTGGCGCCTGCAGCTGGCGGGCACCGACACCGGTGGCCGCTGGCCCGCGCTCGCCGAGGCGTGGGCGCGCCGGGGCGACGGGCCCCACTACGCCTTCAACGACGTCCACGCCGTCATGGCCTACGTCGGGGCCGGACGCATCGGCGACGCCCAGCAGCTCATCGGCGAGCGGGAGCGGTGGCTGCGCGAGGCCGGCGCGGGGCCGTCCAACGTGGCGATGACCGCCGAGATCGGCCTTCCGGTGTGCCGGGCCCTGGTGGCGTACGGGCAGCGGCGCTACGCCGACGTGGTGGACCTGCTGCTGCCGCTGCGCTACCGCTTCCAGGAGTTCGGCGGCAGCCACGCCCAGCGGGACGCCCTGCACAAGACCCTCGTCGAGGCCGTCTTGCACGCGGGCGCCTACGACCTGGGCCGCGCGCTGCTGAGCGAACGCATCAGCCTGCGCTCGCGCTGCCCCTACAACCAGCAGGCGTGGGCACGCCTGACGGCCGCGCAGCAGCCGGGCCGCGGGTGAGCGTTGTCCGTCCTTGGGCTTCCCCTCCGCCGGCGGGGGTGTGCGGCACGGCTGAATGCAGGCCCTGGGGCGGGAGCTCCCCCTACGGTGGCCTTGCCCGCCGGGCCGACCGGTCGGGCAGGCAGGCAGGCAGGCACAAGGCGACCAAGGACGGCGAGGTACTCCCCCGCATGAGCTTCACCCCCGGCACCATCTGGCAGGACCGGTCCGTCATCGTGACCGGCGGAACGCGCGGCATCGGACGCGGCATCGCGGAGCTCTTCGCCCGGCAGGGCGCGGCCGTGGCGCTCACCGGGCGGGACGCCGCGGCCGCCGCGAAGGCCGCCGGCGACCTGGCCCGGGCCACCGGCGGCCAGGTGTGCGGCCTGGGCGTGGACCTGCGTGACCCGGAGGCGATCGAGGCGATGGCCGCGGAGGCCGAACGCCGTCACGGGCACGTCGACGTGCTGTGCGCGAACGCCGGGATCTTCCCCGAGAAGCCGCTGCGCGCGCTGACGGCCGCCGACATCGACGAGGTCCTTCAGGTCAACCTGCGCGGCTCGATGCTCGCGGTGCGGGCCTGCCTGCCCGCGATGGAGCGCGCCGGGCACGGCCGCATCGTCCTCACCTCCTCCATCACCGGCCCGGCCACCGGCTTTCCGGGCTGGTCCCACTACGGCGCGAGCAAGGCGGGCCAGCTCGGCTTCCTGCGCGGCGCGGCCCTGGAGCTCGCTCCGCAGGGCATCACCGTCAACGCCGTACTGCCCGGCAACGTCCGCACCGAGGGCCTGGACGCGATGGGCGAGGACTACCTGCGGCGCATGACCTCCTCCATCCCCCTGGGCCGGATCGGCGAGAGCTCCGACATCGCCCACGCGGTGCTCTTCCTCGCCTCCGACGAAGCCGCGTTCATCACCGGCCAGAGCCTCACCATCGACGGCGGCCAGACCCTGCCGGAATCCCTCGACGCGCTCACCACCACCGCGTGAGCGGCCCCGGCGTGTGGCGTGACGGCGAGTGAGGTCGTCCGGGCCGCCTGACACCGGCGGGGCCTGTCGGGCATCCTGCTCAACAGGCCCCGCTGCGAGGTGAGGAGAGGCAGAGCCATGCGATCGATCTACGTGTGCATCGGGTGCGCGGCCCTCTACCTGCCCCCCGAGGACATGGCCTACCCCTGCCTCGGCCTGACCGCCTCGCCCGCGCACTGCACCGGGCCCGGCTGCGCCGCCGCCGTCCGCGAGGCCGTCGCGCTCTGCGGCCTGCCGCAGGACAAGCTCGGCGAGCTCGCCCGGCGCGCCGTCGGCCTGGAGGGCCAGCCGCGCCGGCCACGGCTGCACCGCCGCCCCGCCCGTGGCCGCCGGGCCGCCGCCGCACCCGGCGGCGGACGCGGCAAACTGCGCTAGCCCACCGGCAGATCACCCCCGCGAGGGGCGCGGGGGCTGCTTGCGCTGATGCGGGGGGGCCAAGGCGCGGCGCCCGTACGGTCGCCCTGGGCGGGCGGGTGCCCGGCTGTGTGGCGGGCTCGCGGGGGTGTGGGTGGCGGCCGTCGGTGTCAGGGGCCGTGTCAGCGGGGTGTCAGGCCGCTGACAGCCGCGGCGGAGATCGTAGAGACATCAAGCACCGGCCCGGCGGCCCCGCCACCGGCCCGATCCCCTTAAAGGAGCACCTCATGTCTCTCACCCTCGCCGCCCTCACTGACCAGGACAAGAACACCCTGCGCACCGCCGCCTACGGCGCCGTCTGCCTCATGGCCGCCGCGGATGCCGCCGGAAAGCCCCACAAGACCGCCACCCAGGGCACCATCGCCCTGACCTCCGCCACCGGGCAGGTCGGACACGTCCTCGCCGAGAAGACCCCCATCGCCCACCTCGACGGCACCACCACCGCCGCACTCGCCGAGCACGTACTGCCCGCCCTCACCGCAGCGATGGAACTGCTCCAGCGGCACTCCCCCGCCGAAGCCGCCAACTTCCGCACCACCGTGACCATCGCCGTGCAGGCCGCCGCCCGCGCGCACCGCGCCGAGCCCGGCCCCGCGCCGACCGCCATGGCCCGCAAGATCACCGACGCCCTCGACGCCGCCTGACCGGGCCCCGGCAGCGCCGACGGGGTGTTCCCGCGAGCCGTGGCGCACCCGCGCCGTGAGGTGCGCCTGTGTGGTGGAGGACTGTGCCGTCCGCCGCGGGCTCACGGCCACTGCGCGGCGAGGCAGTCGGTCCGCTCGGCGTGGTCGGGGCGCTCTGGAAGGCGTACAGCGCCGCGAACCGGCCCCGCACGCGCGGGCCGCCCGGCTCGGCGTGGCCGTCCAGGACGCGTACGGAGTCCGTGACCAGGTCCTCGATCTCGTGCAGCGACATCGGGTTGCGTGTCCCTTCGTCCGGGGCTCATCCGCTCGGGGCTGATCTGCGGCTCGTCGGCGTGCGGTTGCCTCCGCGCAGGGCGGGGGTCGCCGTGTCGTGGGTG
The DNA here is from genome assembly GCF_022698285.1 of Streptomyces sp. AN091965. Taxonomy (NCBI): domain Bacteria; kingdom Bacillati; phylum Actinomycetota; class Actinomycetes; order Kitasatosporales; family Streptomycetaceae; genus Streptomyces; species Streptomyces sp. AN091965. The sequence goes on from NZ_JALDMY010000001.1 coordinate 53,849, forward strand.
GCCCGGTGGCGCGTTGGCCGGGTGGGGTGTCCGTCGCCGGGCGGGGGTTACAGGTGCAGGAGCATGAGGATTTCGTCGCGGTCGTCTCCGGGGGCCAGGCGCAGGGCTTTGGGCCAGCGGCCGATCTCCTGCCAGCCCAGGCGCGCGTAGAAGGTCTCCAGGCCCGCTCCGGCGCGCGCGGCCAGGTGCAGTTGCTCAAGGCCCATCTCGGTGGCCGCGATGTGGTGGGCGTGTTCGGTCAGGGCGGCGCCGATGCCCCGGCCGCGCATGCTGGGGTGGGTCTGCACGTGGTGCACGGTCCCCCAGTGGGCGGTGAGGGGCGAGGCGTCGCGGCGCAGGTGCAGCCAGCCGACCAGTTCGCCGCCGTCCCAGGCGGTCAGCAGGCGGGACGTGTGCGGGGCCAGGCCCTCGATGATGGCATCCAGGGCGGACGCGGCCTGCTGGGTGTTGAGGGGCGGTAAGGGGAAGCCCGCGGCGCCGCCGTCGTTGGTGACATCGGCCCAGCACTCGAGCAGGGCCTGGCGCACATGCGCGTCGATGTCCCGGGCCGAGGCGACTTGGTGCAGGTGGAAGGAGTCGGTGGTCATGGCGCGGAGTCTGGCAGGACGCACTGACATCGCCTGCCGCGGTGCGGGGCGGCCGCGCGCCGGTCGGGGTGTTTTCGCGCCAGGGCCGGGCCCGGCAGGGGTGCCGGGGCGCGCCGCTGGTCGCCGCTGCGGCGCGTGTGCTGCATCGCCCGGGCGGGCCACCGCTGTTGGGGGCTGCCCGTGATGCCCCCACCGCGCGGGCGGGTGGGTCCCGGTGGCCGTCGTGCCGCTGCCTGCGGGGCCGTTTGATCTTGATGTGCCCGGATCCTGAGGTGGCCGAGCCCTGTCAGGACCGGGGCGGTGGGGTCTGCGGGACCGGTTGCCTGGTGGGTGATGTGCGCGGTGTTGGTGCTCGCCGGGTCGATGCGTACCGTCCGGCCCGGGGGCACCACGGCCTGGACGGTGCCCGTGCCGCAGGTCGCCTCCAGGGTCACCTCGCGGTGCGGGCAGGCGGCTTGGGTGAAGTCGAGCAGGATGTTCAGCATCTGGCGCTCGGCCACGCGGTGCGCCGGCACCGCCCAGGGGCCGGTCTGCCGGATCGGTGCCGTGTTCGTCTTCAGTACGAGGGTCTGCGGCCCCGGGCCACCGCCCAACGGCAGGTCGGCGACCAGCGTCTCCCATGCGGCGTACGTCTGGGAGGGCGTAGGTCTGCTCCAGCCGCTCCCCCAGGTCCGGCAGGTCGGTCCGCCCCTCCCTGGAGGGGCCCGGTGGTCAGCGGGTGTTGCCGGTGTCGCGGCGGGTGTGGTGGCGGGCGGCGCGGCGGTCTTTTCGTTCCTGGCTGAGCAGGACCAGTGCGTAGGGCAGGCAGGAGACGAGCACGGTGAGGCGGGTGAGCCAGCGGCGGAGAGGGTGTTCAGTCATGGTTGTTTCTCTGGGTGGATGAGGATAGCCACCGCCCACAAGGCCGGTGGCTATGCCGATTGTGCCTGGTGGGGTGAGGTGGGGGATCGGCTGAAGGTCTGATGCCCCAGGGCGGGGGTGTGGTCGGCCGAAAGGGGGAGGCAGGGCCGCGCGGGGGCACCGTACGGTGACCGTCATGATCGATCTTTTGGCGCGCCGCTCCACGGGGACCTGGTCGCTGCCGCGCCGGGCGGCCGCGGGGGCCGGGGGCGCCGTGGTGCTGGCGGTGATCGTCACGGAGGGCCTGGACACCGGGTTCTGGCCCACCGGGGTGGCGACCGTGGTGAGCGGTGTCCTGGCCGTGGCGGGGCTGGTGGTGCCCGCGCGGTGGCTGTGGCGGGCGGGCACGGCGGCGGTGGTCCTCTCGTGTGCGCTGTCGGTGCTCACCATGCGGCTGTCCCAGCGCCCGGAGCACATTCCGGGGCTGGTGGAGATGGGGGCGCTGCTGCTGTTGATGCCGCGGGCGGTGCGTCATCTCGGCGTCGTGCGCGCGCCGGTGCTTGCCGCCGGGGCGTGGCTGACCGCGCCGCTGGTGCTGCTGCGGCTGCCCGGCTACGAGTACGGCAAGGTCAGTGCCTACGGGGTGCCGTTCTTCGCGCTGGCCGGGGTGTCGATGGTGCTGCTGGGGCTGTATGTGCGGCTGCTGGACGGTGCGCGGGAGCGGGAGCGGGAGCACCATCTGCAGGCGCAGCGCCTGGAGTACGCGCGTGAGCTGCACGACTTCGTCGGTCACCACATCACGGCGGTCGCCGCGCAGACCAAGGCGCTGCGGTTTTTGGCCGCCACCGGGCAGCCGCCCGGCGCGCGGCAGCTGGATGCGGCCCTTGCCCGGATCGAGTCGGCGGGCGCCGAGGCGCTGGGGGCCATGCGCGCGATGGTGGGGGTGATGCGGCGTCACCAGGGTCCGCCGGTGCGGCCGGTGCACGGCCTGGACGACCTGCGCACGCTGGTGGCCACGGCGGCCGGGGCGGGTCCGGCCGTCACGCTGACGGTGGATCCCACCCTGGCCGTGGACCCGCCGCCCGACCACGTGGGGGCCGTGGTCCACCGGGTCGTCCAGGAGAGCCTGACCAATGTCCGCAAGCACGCGGCCGGGGCCACGGCGGTGAGCGTGGACGTGCGCCGCACCGGCGGCAGCGCCCCGGGGGTGGCGGTGTGCGTCAGCGACGACGCCCCCGGTGCCCGGCGGCGTCCGGCGCCCGCCGGGCACCGGGGCGTGGGCCTGACCGGTCTGGGCGAGCGCGTGGCGGCCCTGGGCGGGAAGCTGCAGGCCGGGCCGCGGCCGGGCCCGGGCTGGCAGCTGCACGCCGAGATCCCCCTGGCGGCGGTGGCGCCGCCTGGACCGGGCTGAGACGCCTGACAGCATGAGCGGCATGAACATCCGTGTCCTGCTGGCCGATGACCAGGCCACGCTGCGTGCCGCGTACCGCATGATCCTCGACTCGCAGCCCGACATCCAGGTCGTGGGGGAAGCCGCTGACGGGGTGTCAGCGGTGGCCGAGGCCCGCCGGCTGCGGCCGGACGTGTGTGTCCTGGACATCCGCATGCCCGGCACCGACGGTCTGGAGGCCACCCGGCTGCTGGCGGGGCCGGAGGTGGCCGAGCCGCTGAAGGTGGTCATCGCCACCACCTTCGACCTCGACGAGTACGTCCACCGGGCCCTGTCCTACGGCGCCTGCGGCTTCCTGCTGAAGGACTGCTCGCCTGCGCTGCTGGTGGAGGCCGTGCGCGCGGCCGCGGTGGGCGATGCCCTGATATCGCCTTCCGTCACCGTCCGCCTGCTGCGGGCGATGGCACCGGGTACCGCCGCGGGCACCGCGGCACTGCCCCGGCCCGCCGACCGGGCGCAGGGCCCGCTCACCCCGCGCGAGCAGGACGTGGTGTCCATGGTGGCGCGGGGGTGCACCAACGAGGAGGTGGCCGCGGCGATGTACGTCACCTTGTCGACGGTCAAGACGCACCTGGGCAACATCCAGCGCAAGCTCGGCGCCCGCAACCGCGTCGAGATCGCGGCCTGGGCCTGGCGCAGCGGCCTGCACGGCGCGCAGGCGGCGCTGCCGTCGCGGGGTACCGGGGGCTGAGCCGGGCCGGGGCCCGGCGGGTGCGCGGTGCCTGGGGGTGCCCGGCCGGTCGCGGACGGCGCCGGGCCTGCGCCGTCGGCTGGCCTTCGACAGCGAACTGCTGCGCCGCTTCGGCTGGTTCGGGCCCGGGCACAGCTTCACGCCGCGCACGCTCGGCCGCCTCGCGCGCGAGGAGTTCGGCGACGGGTGGGCGGCGTGTTACGAGCCGCTGCCGGCCCGCTTCGAGGAGTGCTTCCTGCTGCCGGGCGGATCCGGCTCCCGCCGGGTCCTGGCCACCGGCGCCGTCGACGAGTACGGCGCGTACCCGGTGTTCGCGCTCGGCATCGGCGGCCTCCCCCGCATTGAGCCGATGTACCCGGGCCTGGATGTGCATCTGGCGGACACGGCCGGGCTCATCACCCGCGCGGGGCGCGGCTGTTCGGCGCCGGGCGACGACCGGGCGTACGGCCCGCGGATGCGGACCCACGCGCGCCGGGTGTTCGGCGGCGGGCTCGCCGAGGAGTGCCTGGGGTGAGCCCGCCGCGGTGCGCCGTGCCGGCGGGGTTCAGGGGCGGCGGCCGACGAAGCACAGGAAGGCGGTCTGCGCGTCGGCGCCCGGCGGCACGGGCACCTTGGGGCCGAAGGCCCAGGGCTGGCGCAGCGCTTCGTCCATCGGCTCGAGGTGGGCGTGGACGTGGGCGACGACGTCGGGGTCCAGGCGCTCGTCGCCGCCGGTGGCGCGGGCAAGGTCCCAGGTGTGGATCAGGACGTCTTCCGGCAGGGTCTCCACGATGTCGGCGAAGGGCTGCGGGCCGGCGAAGGTGGGCATCTGGGCGCGCAGGCAGGCGGGGTCGTCGATGGCGGCCGTGAGGCCGTCGGCGATCTCCTTCCACGCGGCCTGGAGGTCGGCGTCGGGGGCGAGGCGGGGCAGGCCGCCCATGCCGGCGACGGCGACGCCGTGCAGGGGCACAGGTTCGTCGCCGTGGACGGTGGCGAGGATGCGCCGGGACTCGTTGATCACGTGGACGGCGACGTCGCGGGCGCTCCACCGGGGGCAGGGGCTGGGCGCGCCCCAGCGGTCGGCGGGGACGGCGGCGAGGCGGGCGGCGAATCCGTCGGCGGTACGGCGGAAGCGGGTGGCCGGGGCGGAGGGGGACATGGTGGTGTTCCTTGGGTGGGGGTGCTGCCCCCCGGGGGGGCCGCAGGGCGTGGGGGTGCTGCGGGGTGTGGAAGTGCCGTGGGGTGCAGGGGCGTTGCCAGGCGCAGGGGCGACGTGGAGGGCGGTGCGCCGCCTCAGGGGTGGTGGGGCGCCCCAGGGCGGGGCGCGGCCTCGGGGGCGGTGGGGGCACTTCGGGGACGGTGGGCCGTCTTGGGAGCGGTGGGGTGTTCCAGAGCGGGTGCGGCGCCCCCGGGCGAGGGCGCAGCCCGGGGGCGGGTGCGGAGCCCCGGGGGACGGTGCGGCGCCTGCGGGGGACGGTGCGGCGCCTGCGGGCGGATGCGGAGCTCGGGGGTCACGGGGGCGCCTCAGGGGGCCGTGGGGCGCGCGGGACGCCGTGGGCATCTCGGGAGAGGCCGTGGGGGTCAGGACCAGGCGGGCAGCGGCAGGAGTTTGCCGGTTTCCAGGTAGGTCTTGAGGTTGGACAGGACCGCGGACCAGCCGCCCGCGGCCTGGCGCCGCTCGGCGTCGTCGCGCAGGTTCTCGTGGGTCACGGTGAGCTGGACGGTGCCGCCGAGCGGCTTCAGGTCGAAGGTGACCGTGGAGGGTCCCTCGGGGCGTTCGTCGCCGGGGCTCGCCCAGGTGACGACCAGGCGGGTGGGCGCGGTGGCCTCGACGACGGTGCCGATCACGTCGGCGACGCCGCTGCCGTCGGTGCGGCGGTGTTCCCAAGCGGAGCCGGGCTGCCAGTCGGAGACGTTGTGGTGGCCCCAGTAGGCGGCTGTGATGTCGGCGTCGGTCAGGGCCTGCCAGACCTTCTGCGGGGTGGCTTCGATGTAGGTGGTGTACACGAAGTCGGGCTTGGCGGTGTGGGGGGTGGTCATGGCGCTTTCCGCTTTCTGTTTCAGGGCGCCCAGCGCGGCGAGGCGGGGGCGGTCGAACTTGTCGATCCACCGCTCCTGGAGGGCGTGGATGGGGACGGGGTTGAGGTAGTGGAGCTTTTCCCGGCCTCGTCTGACGGTGGTGACGAGGTTGGCGGCCTCCAGCAGGGCCAGGTGCTGGGTCGCGGCCTGGCGGGACATCTCCAGGCCGGCGCAGAGCCCGCCCAGGCTCTGGCCGTTGTCCTCGTGCAGGCGGTCCAGGAGGAGCCGGCGGGTCGTGTCGGACAGGGCCTTGAAGACCTTGTCCATGTCATCGTTCACCCCTCCAGTAATGCAAGCATTTCCTTGCATGTCAAATGGTGAGCATGCCACTACCCTGCGTGTTCGCTTCGCGGCTGTCCGCTCCCCCGGCCCGCCGCCTCCGGGCCGCGCGCCCGTGCGCAACAGTGGCTGCCGCGGCTCTTGTTCCCGGTGGGCCGTGGGGGCACGCTCGGTGATCGAGTGGGCGACGTAGAGTTCGCCTTGATCTTCGCGAGGGGCACGGGTGCCGGTCTGTGCGGGCGCCGGGAGGGGATGTGGGATGCGTTCACGCCGGAGGGGAACAGGCGCGGCCGGGGCGGGAGTTGAGCCGGCGGGCGGGCAGGGGGTGGGACGGCGGCGGTTTCTGGGGTTCGTGCTGGCCGCTCCCACCCTGGTGACCGCCGCCGAGCTGGGGGCGGCGCCCGCGGCCGAGGCGGACATCACCGAACTGGTGGACCTCAACGACGTGATGACCACCGCCGCACTGCCGACCTCGAACCTGATCACGGTCGAGGTGCACGCCGACGGCACGGTCTCCTTCGCACTGCCGCGCGCCGAGGTCGGCCAGGGCATCACCACGTCGACGGCGATGCTGATCGCCGAGGAACTGGACGTGCCCCTGGAGCGGGTGCGCGTCACCCTGGCCGACGCGCGGCCGGAGCTGGTGTTCAACCAGCTCACCGGCGCCTCCAACACCACCATCTCCACCTATCTGCCCATCCGGGTGGCCGCCGCCGTCGCCCGCGAGCGGCTGCTGCGGGCCGCGGCCGCCGAACTGCGCGCCCCGCTCGCCGGTCTCACCCTGCGGGCGGGCACCGTCACCGACGGCGCGGGCACCGGCATCGGCATCGGCGCGCTCGCGGCCAAGGCGGCGAGCCTCACGGTGCGGCGCGCGTGGGTGGACCTCAAGGACCGTGCGGACTTCACCGTCATCGGCCGGCCGCACAACCGCATCGACGCGCTCGCCGCGGTGACGGGCCGCAAGAAGTTCGCGATGGACCTCAAGGTGCCCGGCGCCCAGCCGGCCATGGTGTGCCGGGCGCCGACCATCAACGGCACCGTGGCATCGGTGGCCAACCTCGCACAGGTGCGCGCCATGACGGGTGTCACCGATGTCGGCGTCATCTCCACCGGGGTCGCGGTGCGCGCCCGGACCTTCGGGCAGTGCATCGAGGCCGTGCGGGCGCTGCGGGTGGTGTGGAAGCCCGGCAGCGTGGACGGCGCCTCCGACGAGTCGGTGCTCCAGGAGCTCAAGGAGGCGGAACTTCCGCTGGGGCTGCCCGCGCTGACGCCGACGGTGGAGGCCCGCTTCACCTTCCACTTCCGCGGCAACAGCGCCCTTGAGCCCAACTGCGCGATCGCCGACGTGCGGCCGGACCGGGCGGAGATCTGGTCGGGCCTCAAAGCGCCGATCGTCGCCAAGCAGGCCATCGCGGCCCGCCTGGGGCTCGCCCCCAGCGCCGTGACCGTGCACGTCACCGAGGGCGGCGGGTCGTTCGGGCGCAAGCTGTTCCTGGACGCCGCGCTGGAAGCCGCCGAGATCTCCCAGGCCTTCGGCAAGCCGGTCAAACTCATGTGGCACCGGGCCGACGACGCCCGCCAGGGCCGCACCCACCCCATGGCCACCTCCCGGGTGCGGGCCGCCTACGCCGGCGGCGCGGTGCTCAGCTACCAGCAGCGCCACACCAGCGTCGCCACCGACTTCGGCCACGGGCTCGGCGAGGTCTTCACCGCCCTGGCCGCGAAGCTGCCGGTGGGCGACGCCGCGTTCTCCCAGACCTTCTTCCACCTCACCCAGTCCATGCCCTACGACGTCGGGGTGCACAGCCGGCTGCTGAGCGAGAGGGGCAAGGGCTTCAACACCGGCAGCATGCGCGGGGTCTACTCCCCCGACGTCGTGTGCGCGCGCGAGCTCATCATCGACGAGCTCGCCGCGAAGCTGCGCCAGGACCCCTTCGCCTTCCGGCGCGGCCTGCTGCGCGACAAGCGCTTTAGGGCCGTGCTGGCCAAGGCGGCCGAGGCCGGCGGCTGGGGACGCCCGATGCCCGCCGGCACCGCGCAGGGCATCGCCTTCCACAGCGAGTACCGCTCGGCCAGCGCCGTCCTCGTCGAGATCGACTGCCGCCCCGAAACGGTCAACAGGCCCGTGCGTGACGGGGTGAGCGGGCCGCGCGTCACCAAGGCCGTCGTCGCCGTGGACGTCGGCCTGGCCGTCAACCCGCGCGGCCTGGAAGCACAGATGATGGGCGGCGTCATGGACGGCATCGCCCAGGTGCTGACCTCCAGCCTGCACCTGCGCGAGGGGCACTTCCTCGAGGCGAGCTGGGACAACTACTTCTACACCCGGCAGTGGAACACCCCCCTGGAGCTGAAGGTCCTGGTCATGCCGTCCACCGGCGGCGAGGTGGGCGGCGCCGGGGAGCTGGGCGTGGCCGCCTCCATGGCCGCCGTCGCCTGCGCTTATGGGCGGGCCACGGGCACCATGCCCACCCGCTTCCCCATCAACCACGGCACGCTCTCCTTCACCCCCAAGCCGACCGTGCCGCCCGTTCCGGCCTCGCCCACCGACGGCCTGGACCACGTCCGCTGAACCGGCCCGCCCCGCCCCCGGCCCGCACAGGGCCGCCACCCCAAGGAGTCTGTCGTGCCTGAGCACACGTTTCGCCTCAACGGCGAGCAGGTCACCGTCGAAGCCGCCGATGACGAGCGGCTGTTGTGGGTGCTGCGCGACCTCCTGGGCGTGACCGGGCCGAAGTACGGCTGCGGCATCAACGTCTGCAAGGCCTGCACCAGCCACCTCAACGGCAAGGCGGCCAACCCCTGCGCCATCCCGGTCAAGGACCTCACCCCCGACGACGAGGTCACCACCATCGAGGGCCTGGCCGCCACCGTGGACGCCGAGCTGCACCCGATGCAGCAGGCCTGGCTCGAGCAGGACGTGGCCCAGTGCGGCTACTGCCAGCCCGGCCAGATCATGACCGCCGTGGCCCTGGTGCGCCGCCTCGCCCAGGAGGGCCGCGCCGTCACCGACGCCGACCTGGACGCCATCCGCAACATCTGCCGCTGCGGTACGTACGTGCGCATCCGCGAGGCGATCCGGGCCGGCGCCGAGCGGATGTGAGGCCGCGGCCGGCGCCTGGCGCGGTGGCGCGGGCGGGCCCGCGGCCGGTGTATGATCTTCACGTAACTCCGGTGCAGGGCACGGGAGTCACGCGTCTGTGGTCCAAGGAAAGACGTCCATCATCCGATGGGAAATGCAGGTGCAAGGCCTGCCGGGCGCTCCACAGGAAAGGCCCCCTCCACCCGGAGGGGGCCTTTCCTTGTGCGGGGCGCATCCCGGCGGCCGGGCGAGCGGCGCCCCCCCCCGGCGGGGCCGGGCCGCGCCGGTGCGCCGCGGGGGTCTTCAACCTAGGGAAAACGCTATGTTGCGTTCATTTTCGGGTCAACGGATGAGGTGGCCCATAGGGGGTGGGTGCCCAGTTCAGCGGGGGGAAACTCTTGCAAAGGGCCTGCTGGTTAATGCAATGGGTGGCTGATTCGTGCTTTGCAACGAGCTGTATCTGAACGCACACTGGCCACCGCACACCCAGCGCACGAGGTGACCATCCAATGCCAGGAATCAGACTGACGCAGCAGGACCGCCGGCTCATCGCGGCGGGGATGGCCGACGGGCTTTCGTACACCGAGATCGCCAAACGCCTTAAGCGGCCGACGTCGACCGTGACCCGGGAGGTGATGCGCAACGGCGGCCCCCGCGAGTACCGGGCCGACCGCGCCCACCACGCGGCCGGGCGCCGGGCGCGGCGCGGCAGGCCCCCCGCGGCGGGCGCGGCGCGGCCCTCGGTGCCCGATGCCCAGGACCACGGCTATGGCCGCGATGTCCAGGCGGTGCGCGACTTCGAGCAGCAGCTGGTGCGGTTCCTGGTCGGCATCGGGCTGCAGGGGATGGTCTCGCGCGTGCTGGCCTGCCTGTGCGTCACCGACTCCGGCAGTGTCACCGCCGCCGACCTGGCGCGGCGCCTGCAGGTGAGCCCGGCCTCGGTCTCCAAGGCCATCGGCCAGCTCGAGCAGCAGGAGATCGTGCGCCGCGAGCGCGACGCGGGCCGCCGCCACGACCGGTACGTGATCGACGACGACGTGATGCACCGCGCCATCCTGGGCAATCTGCGGCGCAACGCCGCCCTGGCGCAGACCGCGTACGAGGGCGCGGGCATCCTGGGCGCCGACACGCCCGCCGGGACGCGGCTGCGGGAGATGGGCCTGCTGCTGGACCACGTCAGTCACAGCATCATCCGCTCGATGCAGCAGTGGCGGGCCCCGGCCTCCCCCGCCGCCGGGCGGGAGTAACACCGCGCCGCGGCGGGCCGGTTCACAGCTGGCGCAGTGCGCCGCCGTCCACCGCCCATTCGGCGCCGGTGACCTGCCCGGCCAGCGGCGAGAGGAGGTAGGCGATGACACGGGCGACATCGTCGGGGGTGCCGATGCGGCCGGTGGGCAGCCGGCGCACCTCGCGCACGAAGTGGTCGACGGCTTCCTCGCGGGGGCGCTGGAAGCGGGCGGCGAGCTGGTCGGCGAAGCCGCCGGGGGCGTCGAACAGGGCGGTGCGGGTGGGGCCGGGCGAGACGACGTTGGAGCGCACCCCGCGCGGGCCGAACTCCGCGGCCAGGGTCTTGGAGACCGACAGCAGCGCGGTCTTGGCGGCGGCGTAGTCGACGACGGGGGCGTCGGGGAAGCGGGCGGCCTCGCTGGCGACGTGGACGATGCTGCCCGCCCCGCGCTCCAGCAGGGCGGGCAGGGCGGCCCGGCTCATGCGCACCGCGGAGTGGAAGTTCAGCGCGAAGCTGTGCAGCCACTGCTCGTCGCTCACGTCCAGGAAGCCGGTGCGCGAGGTGAGGCCGCCGACGTTGTTCACCAGGCCGTCCAGGTGCCGGTGGCGCTCCAGGACGGCCTCAAGGAGGCGGGCGGGGGCGTCGGGGTCGGTGAGGTCGGCGCTCAGGCAGTCGATGGCCGGGCCCGGGCCGGTGAGGGTGTGGGGGGTGCGGGCGACGGTGACGACCTGCGCGCCCTCGGCGGCCAGCAGCCGGGCGGTGGCCTCGCCGATCCCGGCGGAGGCTCCGGTGACCAGGAAGACCTTGTCCTTCAGGTGCAGTTCCACGAAAGAGGTGTCCGCTTCCTTGAATCAGGCAGGGAGTGTTCCACCGCGCCCGCCCCCCGGGCGGAGCAGAGGGGCGGGCGCGGTGCGGAGACCTCAGGCTAGGGGCGCGGCGGTGCGGGCGGGGCCCGCAGGAGGTGACTGCGCTCGATCGGGTGTCGGTGGATCACCTGTCGGTAGCTCAGGTGTCCGTCTGCCGGGGCAGTGCCCGGTCCACCAGCGGGGCGGCGGCGCCGGTGTAGTGGGCGGGGTCCAGCAGCGGGGCGATCAGGGCGCGGTGGGCGGCCAGTTCGGGCCGGGCGGCCAGGACCTCGGCCAGGGGGCGCCCGGTGCGGGCGGCCTCGTCGCAGGCCTGGGAGAGCAGCGACTTGGCGCGGGCGCGGCCCAGCGGCGCGCTCAGGGCGGCGGCGAGGCGTTCGGCCAGCATGCGGCCCTGGGTGAGGCCGGTGTTGTGGCGCATCCGCTCGGGGTCGGTGCGCAGGCCCTCGGCGAGGGCCGCCGCGGTGTGGGCGGCGCCGCCCACCAGGCGCAGCGCCTCGCGCAGCGGCTGCCATTCGGCGTGCCAGGCCCCGGCCGAGCGCTCGTCCTCCGAGAGCAGGCAGTGGAAGAGGGTGGCGGCCAGGGCGGGCACCTGCAGGGCGGTGCTGCGGATCAGGGTGGACAGCACGGGGTTGCGTTTGTGCGGCATCGCCGAGGAGCTGCCGCGGCCGGGCCGGGTGGGTTCGGTGACCTCGCCGATCTCGGTGCGGGTGAGGGTCTGTACGTCGATGGCGAACTTGCCGAGGGCGCCGGCGGTGAAGGCCAGGACGGAGGCGGTGTCCGCGATGGGGGTGCGCAGGCTGTGCCAGGGCAGGTCGGGGGTGGCAAGTCCGGTCTCGGTGGCGAAGGCCAGGGTGAGGTCTTCGGTGTAGGTGGCGGGGTCGGCGCCGGCGGTGGCGTGTTCGAGGTAGCCGGCCAGGGTGCCCGCGGCGCCGCCCAGGGAGACGGGCAGGCCGCCGTCCAGGAGGCGGTCCACGCGGGTGAGGGCGTCCTGGACGAGCTGGCGCCAGCTGGCGGCCTTCAGGCCGAAGGTGGTGGGCAGGGCGTGCAGGGCCAGGGTGCGGGCGGTGGCCAGGGTGTCGCGGTGGGTGCGGGCCAGGCGGGCCAGGGCCTGGCTGGTGCGGTGCAGGTCGGTGCGGATCAGGCGCAGCGCGTGTGCGGTGACCAGCATGGTGGCGGTGTCGAGGATGTCCTGGCTGGTGGAGCCGCGGTGGACGTGTTCGGCGGCGGCGGGGTCGAGGGCGGCGACCTCGCGGGTGAACTCCTTGACCAGCGGCACGACCGGGTTGGCGCTCTCGCGTGCGGCCAGGGCCAGCAGGCGCGGCTGGATGCGGGTGGCGGCCGCGGCCCGGGTGATGGCGGCCGCCGCCGGGGCGGGGATGGTGCCCAGGCTCGCCTGGGCGCGGGCCAGGGCGGCCTCGGCGGCCAGCATCGCGTGCAGCCAGGCCTGGTCGGTGACGGCTTCCTCGGCCGGGACGCCCGCGCGGACGGGGGCCAGCAGGCCGGTGTCCTCGGCGGGCGGGGGCGGGGCGGCGCCGGGCGGGTCCGGGGCGGGGGCCGGGGGCGCTGCGGCGGGGGCGGGCCCGCTGGGTTCGGGCATGGGAGCACCTCGCTGGGCGGGAGGGGCGAACGGCGGCGGGGCGGGGGCCGGGCGTCCGCCCGCGGCGGCGGGGGCGGGCGCCCGGAGGTCCTGCCGCCCCCGGGCCGGGGGCGGCAGGGGCGGGGGTCAGGGGGTGATGGCCTGGGGGAAGCGGAAGAAGCCGTGCGGGTCGTAGCGGCGCTTGACCTGGGTCAGGCGCGGCAGGTTGGTGCCGTAGTAGGCCTGGGCGAAGTCGGCCAGCTTGGGGTCGGGGTAGTTGACGTAGGCGCGGCCGTTGGAGTGCGGGTCGATGGCGGCGAAGCAGCCGTCGACCCAGTCCTGGGCGGCCTTCTCCTGCGCGGCGGTGGGCTGCGGCGTGCTCAGGTCGATGCCGCACACGGAGGTGAACTCCGCGTCGCGGTGGACGTAGGCGGTGGCGTCGGAGGCGACGTGGTTGGCGTTGCCGCCCAGGGCCATCAGGCTGATGACGCGGGTCTGTCCGCCGCTGCGGTTGGCCTCGAAGGCGCCCAGCAGGTCGTTCAGGCCGCCGGCGGGCAGCGGGCGGGCGAACATGCGGCCGCGGTTCTTGGTGTAGGCGGTGCGCGGCAGGCTCGCGCCGGGGGCGGTGCCGCTGGTGTGGCACTGGGGGGTGGTGAGGGTGGAGCAGCCGAAGCGCTGCATCATCGCCTTGTCGTAGGGCAGTTCCTCGCTGACGCGGGAGGCGGGCGCGCTGCCGACCAGGGAGACCAGCTGGTCCAGGGAGGCCTTCAGAGGGCCGGCGGTGCCCAGGTAGGCGCCGGTGACCATGGCGGTGGGCACGGCGCCGGGGCGGGCGTCGGGCAGCAGCAGGACGGCGTCGGGGGCCACCTCAGGAGCGGCGTTGCGGGCCCACTGCTGGTAGCCCACCAGCATGTCCTGGGCCTTGGCCCAGTCCCAGGTGAGGGTGAAGGTGGTGGCCACGGGCACCTGGGTGGGGGCCAGTTCGAAGTCGGTGATGACGCCGAAGTTGCCGCCGCCTCCCCCGCGCAGGGCCCACAGCAGGTCGGGGTTCTGCTTGGCGGAGGTGGTGACGATGCGGCCGTCGGCCAGGACGACCTGGGCGCCGACCAGGCGGTCGCTGGCGGGCCCGTACTTGCGGTGCTGCCAGCCGTGGCCGCCGCCGGTGACGAAGCCGCCGGGGCACACCGTGGGGCAGAAGCCGCCGGGCACGGCCAGGCCGTGGGTGGCCAGCTGGGCGACGACGTCGACCATCTGGGTGGCGGGCCCGACGTGGACGGTGGAGCCGCTGGTGCGCACCGAGTTGAGGCGGGTGAGGTTGATGACCAGGCCCTGGGTGGTGGACCAGCCGGTGAAGCTGTGGCCGCCGCTGCGGATCGCGGTGTGGATGGCGTTGTCCTGGGCGAAGCGGATGCAGGTGGCCACGTCGGTGGCGCTCTCGCAGTAGGCGACGGCCTGCGGGCGCAGGTGGTCGTACTGGGCGGAGGCCAGCTGCCGGGCGCGGTCGTAGCGGCTGTCGCCGGGCAGGATGAGGTCGCCCTGGAGGGCCGCGCACAGCTGTCCCCAGTTGGTGCGGGGCCCGCGCGGCGGGCGGGGCCGTGCCTGGGCCAGGGGTGAGCCGACCAGGAGTGTGCTGGAGGAGGCGAGGGCGATACCCGCGCCGGCGCCCAGGAGGGCCCTTCTGGTGGGCATGGTGTTCCCTTTCGTGACGGTGTGCGGGGTGCGGAGGTGACGGGCCCGTACGGAAGGTCCGTAGGGGGTGGGGGTGGTGGCGGTCGGTCAGGCGGTGTGGGGGGCGAGGTAGCGCATCTGGTCGGCCGGGTAGCGGTCGCCGCGGGCCGCGTCGGCGGGGATGGCCTCCTCGATGCGGGTGAGCTCCTCGGGGCTGAGGGGGGCATCCAGGGCGCCGAGGGCCTCGGCGAGGCGTTCGCGGGTGCGGGCGCCGATCAGGGGCACGATGTCGGGGCCCTTGGCCAGGGCCCAGGCGATGGCGGTCTGGGCGACGGTGGCGCCGCGCTGCTTGGCCAGGGCGCGCACGGTGTCGACGAGGTCGAGGTTGTACTCGGCGTTGGCGCCGGTGTAGCGGGGGGTGTGGCCGCGCACGTCGTCGGGGGTGAAGGCGCGGTGACGGGGCCAGTTGTCGCTGATCAGGCCGCGGGCCAGGACGCCGTAGGCGGTGGTGGCGATGCCCAGTTCGCGGCAGACCGGCAGGATGTGGGCCTCGATGCCGCGGCCGAGCAGGGAGTACTCGATCTGCAGGTCGGCGATGGGGGCGACGGCCGCGGCCCGGCGGATGCTCTGGCAGCCGGCTTCGGACAGGCCGATGTGGCGCACGTATCCGGCGCTCACGGCTTCGCTGATGGCGCCGACGGTCTCCTCGATGGGGACCTGAGGGTCGCAGCGGGCGATGCGGTAGACGTCGATGTGGTCGGTGCCCAGGCGCTGCAGGGAGTAGGCCAGGGAGGTGTGGACGGCCTCCGGGCGGCCGTCGTAGCCCAGGAAGGTGCCGTCGGGGCGGCGCAGGGCACCGAACTTCACGCTCAGCTGGACCTCGTCGCGGCGGTGGTGGCGCAGGGCGTCGCGGATGAGCAGTTCGTTGTGGCCCATGCCGTAGAAGTCGCCGGTGTCCAGGAGGGTGATGCCCGCGTCGAGGGCGGCGTGGACGGTGGCCAGGGACTCGTCGCGGTCGGCGGGGCCGTAGAGGGCGGACATGCCCATGCAGCCCAGGCCCAGCGCGGACACCTGGGGGCCGGTGGTGCCAAGAGCGCGGTGGAGCACGGGGGTTCTCCTTGGCGGGTCGGATGCGGCACAGCGTGGTGTGCTCGCGGGTGGGGGGCAACACGCAGGGGGTTACTGTGGCAAGTCGCCCAACCCGGCTTTTGGGGCCGGGTGGTGAGGGGGCGTCAGTAGTGGACGGTGTGCAGGGGCGGGCCGAAGGGGGCGTGGTCCAGCCAGCGTCCTGCGCGGGCGACGCGGGGGGCGAGCAGGGCGGCGGCGTGCTGGGTGGTGCGCCGCAGGGGCCGGGCGGCCTGGAGGTGGGCCAGGGCGCCGGCGGCGGCGCGGACGTTGGCCTGGGCCGCGGCGCGCCGGGCGCGGGCGCAGCCCGCCAGGGCCTGGGGGGTGGCCTCGGCGATGGCCCGGGCGGCGGCGACGGCGTCGGCGATGCCGGAGTTCATGCCGCGCGCGCCGAAGGGGGGCAGCAGGTGGGCCGCCTCGCCTGCCAGGAGCACGCGGTGGTGGGGGTCGGTGAAGGAGGCGGCGACCTTCTGGTGGAAGCGGTAGGCGGAGGACCAGGAGAGGTCGCCGGGGCGGGCGCCGGGGAGCAGGTCGGGCAGCCAGCGGGCGGCGGTGGCGGCCCATGCCGCGGCTTCCTGGCCGTCGCGGCACTGGACGTCCACGCGCCAGCCGCCGGCGAAGGGCACGAGCAGTACGTTGCGGCCGCCGGCGGCGGGGTGGCGGTAGTGGAAGACGCGGGCGGGGGTGAGGCCACCGGCTTCGCCGGTCAGGTCGGCCACGGCGAAGCCGGTGGGAGCTGTCGTGCCCCTCAGGGGGATGCCCAGGCGGGTGCGCAGGGTGGAGCGGGCGCCGTCGGCGGCGATGACGTAGCCGGTGCGGTGGCAGTAGCCGCCCGCGGTGATGAGTTCCGCGGCGCGCGCGGTGGTGCGGATGTCGGTGACGGGCTGGTCCCAGCAGATCTCGGCGCCCGCCCGGTGGCAGGCGGTGCGCAGCAGGTCCTCGACCACCGTCTGGGGCAGGCTGGTGAAGGGGATGCGGTCGGCGGGGCCGTGGTAGGTGCGCGTGTAGACGGGCCGGCCGCGCCACAGGGTGCGCCGGGTGCGCCAGGTCAGGCCCTCCTGGGCGATGGTGCGGCCCAGGCCGGGGTCGATCGCATCGAGCAGGTCCAGGGTGGCGCGGTGCACGAAGATGGCGCGGCTGCCGGGGCGCGGGCGGTGTTCGGGGTGGGCTTCCAGGACGGTGACGGGCAGGCGGTGGTGGCGGGCGGCCAGGGCCGCGGCCAGGCCCACCGGGCCGGCGCCGACGACGGTGACCTCGCTCATGGCACCGCCGCGGCGGGCTCGGGGAGCACGGCGGGGCGCAGGCGGGCCGGGGCGATGGCGGGGTGGAACAACTCCTCCACGTAGAAGGGCTGTTCGTCATCGACGTGTACGACGTAGCCGCGCCAGGCGGCGGTGGTGGCCAGGGGCCGCCACGGGGAGCAGCCCACGCGCAGCAGGCGGCGGCACTGGGGCAGGCGGTGCTCGGCCAGGGCCCGTCCCAGCGGGACGGTGGTGCTGGTGAGGATGGTGCACAGGTCGGCGCGGCGGGGAACGGGGCCCATGACGAGGTTGCGGGAGACGGCCGCGTGGGAGGCGTGGCGCAGTTCGGTGCGGCGCACCAGCCAGGGCTCGTCGGCGCGCAGGCCGAGCAGGGGCAGCAGGTGGGCGGCTTCCATGCCGGTGCGCCGCACCCGCTGGGCCACCAGGCGCAGGGCCAGCGGCGCGCCCAGGTGGTGTTCGAGCAGCGCGGTGGTGGAGCCGCGGTGGGTGAGCAGGCGCCGGGTGAAGGGGTCGGCGAACTGCTGGGCGCGCAGCAGGGCGGGCTGTTCGGCGGGGTGGCAGGGGGTGCGGCGGGTCATCTGCGGCCCTTTTCAGCGCGGGTGCCGCCCGGCGCGGCCAAGGCCGGGGCCGGGAGCGCCGGCGGCACGGTGGGGGTGCGCGGCTTGGGGTGTCAGGCCTTGGGGGTGTAGTTGCCGGGCACCATGCGGGTGGAGATGGCGATGCGGTTGTAGGCGTTGATCACCGCGGCGGCCCAGATGAGCTGGGCGACTTCGGCCTCGCTGAACTCCTTGAGGGCCGCCTGGTAGACGTCGTCGGGCACGTGGCCGGTGTGGATGAGGGTCACGGCTTCGGTCAGGGCCAGGGCGGCGCGTTCGCGGGCGGTGAAGAAGGGGGTCTCCTCCCAGGCGCTGAGGGCGTACAGGCGCTGTTCGCGCTCGCCTGCGGCGCGGGCGTCCAGGGTGTGCATGTCGATGCAGAAGGCGCAGCCGTTGATCTGCGAGGCGCGGATCTTGACGAGTTCGAGCAGGGAGTGCTCGAGTCCCGCTTCCTGGGCGGCCTTCTCCGCGGTGGCGTGCAGGCGTCCCATGGCGGAGTAGACCTGGGGGGCCAGCTCGGACAGCTTCAGGCGGGGGAAGGACTCGGCAGTGGTCATGCCCTGCACGGTAGGAAGGGTTCCGGTGGCGGGGGAAGCGCGACTTCCCACTGTCGCAGCCATTGGCCGGGGGCGGCCTGTGATCCGGCCCGGGGGCCGGGGCCCGGCGAGCGGGGCCCGGGGCCGGGGGCCCGGCGAGCGGGGCCGGGGCCCGTGGCCCGGGGGGCGGCCCGGGGCCGGGGGCCCGACCCGGCGGCCCGTGACCGGGGGGGTGTGACCCGGGGCCGGGGGCCCAACCCGGCGGCCCGTGACCGGGGGCCCGGGGGTGCCGTGGCCCGGGAGCCCGGCTGGAAGGCTTTGGACGGAGGGCCCTGGCTGGGGGCGGTGACGGTTCGTCATGTGAGGGCGGCCGGGGGGGCGGGGTGCGGCCGCGCTGGTGCCGGACTGTTGCGGGGGCGCTGCCGGGGGTCGGGGGGCTGTGGCCGAGGTCGGGGGGCCGTGGGCAGGGCGTTGCCCGGGGGCGGGGTGGCCGCGCTCGTGCCGAGCTGATGCGGAGGGCACTGGCGGGGGCCAGGGGCCGTGGCCAGGGCGCTGCCGGGGGCGGGGTGGCCCCGCTCGTGCCGAGCTGATGCGGAGGGCACTGGCGGGGGCCAGGGGCCGTGGCCAGGGCGTGACCTTGCCCCGGCCGCTCGCCCGGCGGCCGCGTCGGGTCCGTCGCCACCGGGCCGCCGCCCTCGCCGTCGCCGCGTCGACGGACGGCGGGCTCCGGTCCGGCCCACGGCCGGTACTCCGCCCGGCTGTTGTCGGGCGGTTACGGCGCCGCCGTCGCGCTGCACCCCGGCCGCCGCCGGGCCACCGCCCCCTGCGGGTCTCCGTATCCGGTCCGCAGCAGCACTGTTGATGCTCCGTCAGGTCAGCTCGGCGGGGCAGGGCATCCTCCTCGCCTCCGTCCGGGCGCGGCCGCCGCCTCCGCCCGCGCCGGACCCGCAGCCCCGCCCTCCTCTGGGCTGCCGCCCCTCACCCACCCACCCCAAGAAGCTTTCTTGAAAGAAGCTCGACCCGTGAAATCCACTCACCCTTCGCTAGCTCCACGTAGACGAATCTCCGTATTTGTTGGGGTTGTTGGGGGTTCAAGGATGCCCAATTCGCTGCACATCGCGGCTGACTCTTGACATCAAGAAAGCTTTTCTGAAAGCTATTTATGGGTGCTCCCCCGCCCGGTACCTCCCTGCCCGCGATGCCCGCCCAGGCCTGAGCGCGCCACCGGCTCAGGCCTGCCCCGTTTCCACCTCACCCTGACGAATTGGGCTGACACACCATGACCGAACTGCTCCCGCACGCCCCTCTGGTTCCTCTGGACACCGATGCCGACGCCCATCTGCGCCGGACGCTGCGCTGGCACTTCGATGCCGCGACCGGCTCGCCGTTCTGGCTGCGCCTGGCCCCCACGCTCGGCTTCGACCCGGTGCGTGACATCCGTGTCCTGGCCGACCTGCGCCGCTTCCCCGACGTCAGCGACCAGCTGCGCACCGTGGCCGTGGAGGACCTGATCCCGGCCGGGCACACCGGGGCGCCCTTCGAGGTGTTCGAGTCCGGCGGCACCCTGGGCGCGCCCAAGCGCGTCGTCGACAGCGTCTCGCGCGGCCTGAACGTCGACTGGGTCAGCACCGTCCTGGACGCCCACGGCTTCCCCGCCACCGGCAACTGGCTGCACGTGGGCCCCACCGGGCCGCACGTGGTCGGGCGCACCATCCGCCATCTGGCGCAGCGCCGCGGCTCGGTGGCCTTCACCGTCGACTTCGACCCGCGCTGGGTCAAGCGCCTGCTGGGCTCGGGCCGCACCGACCTGGCCGGCGAGTACCGCTCCTACCTGCTGGACCAGGTCGAACTGATCGTGCAGTCCCAGGACATCAAGGTCTTGTTCATCACCCCGCCGGTCCTGGAGGCGCTGGTGGGCCGCCGTGATCTGTACGAGCGGCTTGCCGCGGGCCTGGAGGGCATCGTGTGGGCGGGCACGAGCATCAGCGCGGAGTCGCTGCGCCAGATCGAGGAGACGTTCTTCCCGCGGGCGCGGATCGCCGCGATCTACGGCAACACCCTGATGGGCATCGCCCCGCAGCGCCCGCGCCAGGACGAAGACGTGCACCCGGCCGTCTTCCGCCCCTTCTTCCCCCAGTCCGTGGTCGAGCTCGTCGACGGCCACGGCGCGCCGGTGGCCTACGGCGAGCGCGGCCAGGTGCGCGTGCACCTGCTCAGCCGCGACATGTTCCTGCCCAACGTGCTGGAGCGGGACACCGCGATCCGGGTGCGCCCGGCGCCCGGCGACAGCGTCGACGGGCTCGCCGACATCGCCCCGCTGCCCTCCCAGGGCGGCGCCCGTGTCATCGAGGGGGTCTACTGATGAGCGCCCCCGCCCCCGTCGAGCAGCCCGCCTCCGTCGAGCGGCCCGTCCCTGTGGTGCGGCTCAACCCGGTCATCGCCGGGCGGGAGGTCGACAGCCGCGACCGGGCCGAACTGAGGGGCGTGGACGGCCAGGTGGTCGCCGAGATCGGGCTCGCCCCGCGGCTGCTGGCCCAGGCCGCCGTGCACGAGGTCCGCGCCCACGCCGCCACCGGTGCGCCGGGGGCCGAGGTGTTCGCCGCCGCCGGCCGGCTGTTCGCCACCGCCACCCTGGACGGCGAGAGCCCCGGGGAGTACCAGCGGCGGGTGGCGCTGGCCACCGGCTCCCCGCGCGGCACCGTCGAGCGCGCCACCGCCGGCATCCGCTCCGCCCTGGCCCGCATCGAGGAGCTCAACGCCGCCGAGCTGCCCGCCCCCTTCGCCGAGGGCGCCTTCGCCCGCCACTGGGTGCCGCGCGGCCAGGTCCTGGCCGTGGTCGTGCCCAACAACCACCCCGAGCCCAACGTCACCTGGGTGCGCGCCCTCTCCCTTGGCTACAGCGTGCTGCTGCGCCCCGGCAGCAAGGACCCCTTCACCCCCCGCCGGCTGACCGCTGCGCTGCTGGCGGCCGGGCTGGACGCGCACCGGCTCGCCTTCCTGCCCGGCGGCCACGACCTGGGCGATCACCTGCTGGACCAGGCCGACCTGGGCATCGTCTACGGCGGCCCGGACGCGGCCGCCCGCTACGGCAACCGGCGCGACATCCTGGTGCGCGGCCCCGGCCGCAGCAAGGCTCTGGTGGACGCCGACAGCGCCGCCGCCCTGGCCGAGAGCCTCACGTCGTGGATCGCCGACGACGGCGGGGTGCGCTGCAACAACATCTCCGCCGTCCTGACCAGCGGTGACGTCGGCGCCCTCGCCAACGCCCTGGCCGAGCGCCTGGCCGCGCTGCCCCCGCTGCCGGTCACCGCGGCGCAGGCCCTGCTGCCCGCCACCACCCAGGCCAACGCCGAGGCCCTTGGCCCCTATCTGGCCGGGCTCGCCGCCCAGGGCACCGACCACTCCAGCGCCCGCTACCCCACGGGGCCGCTGACCGCCCTGGAGGACACCAGCGTCGTGATGCGCCCGCTGGTGATCTCCGTGGACGACCCGCACCACCCCCTGGTCGGCACCGAACTGCCCTTCCCCTTCGTCGTCGTCGCCCCCTGGGACCAGACGCACGGCACCGCCCCCCTGCGCAACTCCCTGGTGGTCAGCCTGAGCGGCCGCCACACGCACCTGGCCGAGCAGCTCCTGCACGAGCCGAGCGTCCGCAAGGTCACCACCGGGGACGTCCGGCCCTGGCTCTCGCGCCCCGAACTGCCCCACGACGGCAGCCTCGCCGGATTCCTCCTGGAACCCAAAGCCCTCATCCGCCCCGCCTGACCCCTGCCCGCCTGTCCGCACCGGCCGGTGCGCCCGCCCCGCCCCCGGGGGCGCACCGGCCCCGGCCCCGGCACCGCCCGCTCCGCCCGCTCCGCCCGCTCCGCCCCTGGTTTCGCGTTCGTCCTGTCCGCCCCACCCGCCTGCCGTCCGCGGCGCACCCCGGTGCCCGCCCGCCTTCGAAAGAGACCCGTCATGCCCCTGACCGCACCCGCTCCCCCGGCCCGCACCGCCACCTTGACCGCGCCGCCCTGGCGCGGCCTGCCCGCCGCCCAGCAGCCGCCGTGGCCGGACCCGGCCGCCGTCGCCGACGTCGCCGGGGAGCTGGCCCGCCTGCCCGCACTGACCGCCGCCGCCGACGTGCGCCAGGTCGGCGCGGCCCTGGCCGACGTCAGCGCGCACCAGGCCTTTTTGCTGCAGGCCGGTGACTGCGCCGAGCCCACCGGCGCCATGGGCGTGGCCGCCCTGCAGGGCAAGCACCGCGTCCTGGGCGAGATGGGCGAGATCATCAGCAACCGCCTGGACGTGCCCACCATGACGGTGGGCCGCATCGCCGGACAGTACGCCAAGCCGCGCTCCAAGCCCGAGGAGATCGTCGGCGGCCGCGCCCTGCCCGTCTTCCGCGGCCTGAACGTCAACGCCCCCGACGCCGACGCGGCCGCCCGCATCCCCGACCCGCGGCGCCTGCTGACCGGCTACCACAGCGCCCGCGCCCTGCTCAGCGAGCTGCACATCATCGCCCACCGCGCCGCCTCCGACCTCACCCCGCTGTCGGCCGCCAGCATCAGCACCCGCCGCCCGCGCTCCTGGGACGGCACCCTGCGCGCCGTCCTGGACGACTACGGGCGCACCCACCGCACCGAGGAGGGCTGGCGCCGCACGGGGCTGTGGACCAGCCACGAGGCCCTGCTGCTCGACTACGAGGAGCCCTTCGTGCGCCGGGATCCGCGCACCGGCGAGGACTACCTGCTCTCCACCCACCTGCCCTGGGTGGGCGACCGCACCCGCCAGGTCGACGGCGCCCACATCGCGCTGCTGGCCCACATCGCCAACCCCGTCGCCGTCAAGATCGGCCCCGGCATCAGCCGCGGCGACCTGATCGCCCTGTGCCACCGCCTGGACCCGCACCGCCGCCCCGGCCGGCTGACCCTCATCGTCCGCCTGGGCGCGGCCGACGTGCGCCGGCTGCTGCCGGAGATGATCCGCGCCGTCGCCGAGGCCGGCCACCAGGTGGTGTGGGCGTGCGACCCCATGCACGGCAACACCTTCACCGCCGCCACCGGCCACAAGACCCGGCACATGGACGACATCGTCGCCGAGACGAGCGCGTTCATCGAGATCCTGCACCGCGCCGGCCAGTGGCCCGGCGGCCTGCACCTGGAGGTCGCGGGCGACCGCGTCACCGAGTGCCTGGGCGCCGGCGGCCCGCGCAGCGAGCAGGGCCTGGCCCGCGCCTACCGCACCCTGTGCGACCCGCGCCTGAACGACGACCAGGCCCGCCTGCTGGCCCAGACCGCCGCCGACCTGATCGCCCGCGGCTGACCCGCCCCCGCCCCCTTCTGCCCGCGCCCGACGGAGCCGTGATGAAGACCCTCCTGATCGACAACTACGACTCGTACACCTACAACCTCTTCCAGCTCATCGCCGAGGTCAACGGCGAGGAGCCCGACGTGGTCACCAACGACGCCCCCGGGGCCGCCGACCTCGATCTCAGCGTCTACGACAACGTCGTGATCTCCCCCGGCCCCGGCCACCCCGGCCGCGCCGAGGACTTCGGTGCCAGCGCCCGCATCATCGAACGCGCGACGATCCCCGTGCTCGGCGTGTGCCTGGGCCACCAGGGCATCGCCGCCGCCGCGGGCGCGGTCATCGCCCGCGCCCCCCAGGCCCGCCACGGCTACCTCAGCCGCATCACCCACACCGCACGGGAGGTGTTCGCCGACCTGCCGCAGGACTTCACGGCCGTGCGCTACCACTCCCTGGCCATCGCCGAGCCCCTGCCCGCCGCCCTGGAGGCCACCGCCTGGGCCGAGGACGGCGTGATCATGGCCGTGCGGCACCGCGAACGGCCGCTGTGGGGCGTGCAGTTCCACCCCGAGTCGGTCTCCACCCAGTACGGCCACCAGATGCTCGCCAACTTCCGCGACCTGACCCTGGCCCACCAGGGCGAGCACCCCGAGACCGCGCCGCGGCCCGCAGCCCCCCGCCCGGCGGCCGCCACGGCCCCCGCCCTCGCCCCCAAGACCGCCGCCCCCGCCGCGGCGCCCTACCAGCTGCACCTGCGCATCCTGGAAAAGGAGATCGACACCGAGACCGCCTTCACCCACCTGTACGGCGCCGCCCAGGCCCCGGTGTTCTGGCTCGACAGCGCCCTGGCCGAAGCCGGGCGGGCCCGGTTCTCCTTCTTCGGCGACGCCGCCGGGCCGCTGGCGGAGACCGTGCGCTACCGCACCGGCCAGGGCCACGTCGAGGTCACCCGCACCGGCCAGGCGGCCGAGCAGGTGCCCGGCACCGTCTTCGACTACCTGCAAGACGAACTGCGCCACCGTCAGACCAGCGCCCCCCACCTGCCCTTCGACTTCACCGGCGGCTACGTCGGCTACTTCGGCTACGAGCTCAAGGGCGACCTGGGCGCCACCAACAAGCACCGCGCCCCCACCCCCGACGCCGTCTGGCTCTTCGCCGACCGCTTCATCGCCGTCGACCACCACGAGGGCACCACCTATCTGGCCGCCCTCAGCCGCACCGGGCAGGCCGCCGGGCCCGGCGGCGCCGAGGACGCCGTGCGCTGGCTAGAGTCGACCGCCGCCGCCCTGCTGGCCCTGCCGCCGCGCGCCCGCACCACCGCCGAGCCCAGCACCGCCGACGTCGAGCCCTGGCTCGTCCACGACGCCGACGCCTACGCCGCCCGCATCGCCGACATCCACCAGCAGCTGCGCGCCGGGGAGAGCTACGAGGTCTGCCTCACCAACGCCGCCTGGGCCCCCGCCGGCGCCGACGGCCTGGACTTCTACCGCACCCTGCGCCATGTCAACCCCGCCCCCTACGCCTCCTATCTGCGCCTGGGCGACGACGTGGAGATCGCCGGCTCCTCCCCCGAGCGCTTCTTGACCATCGACCGCACCGGCACCATCGAGACCAAACCGATCAAGGGCACCGTCCCGCGCGGCGAGGACCCGAGCGAGGACCGGCGGCTGCGCGACTCGCTGACCGACAGCGCCAAGACCCGCGCCGAGAACCTGATGATCGTCGACCTGCTCCGCAACGACCTCGGCCGGGTCAGCAAGGTCGGATCCGTGCACGTGCCCCGCCTGATGGCCACCGAGAGCTACCGCACCGTCCACCAGCTCGTCTCCACCATCCGCGGCACCCTGCGCGAGGACACCGACGCCATCGACGCGGTGCGCGCCTGCTTCCCCGGCGGCTCCATGACCGGCGCCCCCAAGCGCCGCACCATGGAGATCATCGAGTCCCTGGAGACCGAGGCCCGCGGCGTCTACTCCGGCTCCATCGGCTGGCTGTCCACCAACGGCACCGCCGACCTGAACATCGTCATCCGCACCGCCGTGCGCATCGGCGACCAGTGGCGCATCGGCGCCGGCGGCGCCATCGTCCTGGACTCCGACGCCGAGGACGAGTACCAGGAAATGCTCCTGAAGGCCGCCGCCCCGCTGCGCGCCCTGCACCCCGCCACCGCCGCCGTCCAGGAGGCCCGGGCAGCGGAGGTGCCCGCCACGGTCTAGAGCCCGCCCGCCCCCTCGGGGGGCCACGGCCCCGCCGCCGCGCGCCCTGGCCCCCACCCCCCTTGCCCAGAACAGGACCCCCTCCCGCCATGAACATGGCCGCAGACCTCGCCCGCCGGGCCGCCCGCAACCGATGGCTGGACCGGCCCGCCTACCACGAGAACGACCTCACCCTCACCCACGGCCGCCTCCACCAGCTCGCCGCCCGGGCCGCCACCGTCCTGGCCGACGCCGGCGCCCGCCCCGGCACCCGCGTCCTGATCGCCCTGCCCGACACCATCGCCTGGGTCACCGCGTTCCTGGCCACCGCCCGCCTGGGCGCCGTCGCCGTCCTGGCCAACCCCCACCTGGCCGCCCGCGAGCACGCCCACATCGTGCGCGACGCCCGCCCCCGCCTGGCCCTGGCCCCCACCGCCCTGGCCCCCCGCTTCACCGCCCTGGCCCACCTCACGGGCGATCAGCTCCTTGAGCGCGCCGCCCACCAGGCACCCGCACCGCCCGCCGAGAGCGACCCCGCCCACACCCTCTACATCCAGTACACCTCCGGCACCACCGGCGCCCCCAAAGGCGTCCCGCACCGCCACCGCGACCCCGCCCACTACTACACCGGCACCGGCGCCCAGCTCCTGGACATCGGCGAGAACGACGTCAACCTGTCGGTGTCCAAACTGTTCTTCGCCTACGGCCTGGGCAACTCCCTGGCCTTCCCCCTGTACTCCGGCGGCTCCGCCGTCCTGCTGCCCGGCCCGCCCCGCCCCGCCGCCATCGCCGAGCTGGCCGCCCGCCACCGCGTCACCCACCTGCACGCGGTCCCCTCCGCCTACGCCGCCCTGACCGCCCACAGCGACCCGGCCGCCTTCACCGCCCTGCGCGCCGCCGTCTCCGCCGGCGAACGCCTCAGCCCCGCCCTGGCCGCCCGCGTCACCGCCCACCTGGACGCCCCCGTCCTGGACCAGCTCGGCTCCACCGAAGCCGGCCACGCCTTCGCCTCCAACAGCCTCACCCGCCAGACCCCGGGCACCGTCGGCACCCCCGCCCCCGGCTTCGAACTCCAGCTGCGCGACCGCGACCTGAGCCCCGTACCCGAGGGCACCGAAGGCGACCTGTGGGTACGCGGACCCACCGTCATGCCCCACTACCTGGGCCGGCCCGAGGAAACCGCCCGCACCCTCATCGACGGCTGGCTTGCCACCCGCGACCGCGCCGTGCGCAACGCGGACGGCACCTACACCCACCGCGGCCGCGCCGACGACCTGGAAATGGTCGGCGGCATCACCATCTCCCCCACCGAAGTCGAAGAAGTCCTGGCCGCCCACCCCGCCGTCCGCGACGTCGCCGTCGCCTCCCTGCCCAATCCCGAAGGCGCCACCAAACTGCGCGCCTTCGTCGTCGCCCACGGCGAGCACACCCCCGGCCTGGAAGCCGAACTGACCGCCCTGGCGCGCGAGCGCCTGGCCCCCTTCAAAGTGCCGCGCAGCGTGCACTTCGTCGACTCCCTGCCCCGCACCGCCACCGGCAAGCTCCAGCGCTTCTTGATCCGCACCGCCGCCCCCGCCCGCTGACCACCCCCGCGCCGGCCGCCCGCGGCCGCCCCGAAAGGACACCCCTCATGCCCAGGCTCACCCTGCCCGAAAAGGCCTTCTACCTCGGCCTGCTGTGGGAGAAGGCCGCCGACAAGCACGGCGACGTGCCCGTCACCCTCGACCAGCCCCTGGCCACCTTCCCCCACGCCGGCACCGACCTGACCTACCGCAGCGTCGCCGACCTCGTCGACGACCTCGCCGCCCGGCTGTGGCACGTGGGCATCCGCCCCACCGAACGCGTCGCCATCCACAAGGACGACAACTTCGACATCGCCCTGCTGGCCGCCGCCACCGCCCGCATCGGCGCCGTGCCCGTCGTGCTGTCCGCCGCCCTGAGCCCCGACGTCGTCACCCAGCTCCTGAACCGCCTCGCCCAGCCCTGGCTCATCAGCGACGCCGCCAAACTCTCCGGCCCCCTCAGCGGCACCGACCTCACCGGCCTGGTGCGCGACACCGTCCTGGCCGGCACCACCGCCCACGCCTCCTTGCGCCTGCTCGCCGACATCACCGACGCCCCCCGCCGCGAAGCGGTCCGCCTGCACCGCCGCCAGACCGCCCTGATCACCCACAGCTCCGGCACCACCGGCGTCAACAAGCTCATGGTCCACAACGCCCGCGCCCTCTTCCACCGGCTGCTGCCCCAGCAGCTCATCGCCTGGCCCATCCGCAAGAAGGAGACCGTCGCCCTGGCCATGAGCTACGTGCACTCCCGCTTCTACCACTCCCTGGGCGTCTTCTTGAACTACGGCAACCCGCTGGTCATCCTCACCGACCCCGACCCCGACACCGTCGGCCCCATCTTCACCCGCACCCGCCCCGGCCTGGTCGAAACCCACCCCAACAACTTCATCCAGTGGGAAGACCTCGCCGATGCCCCCGGCGCCCCGCTGTCCAGCGTGCGCTACTACAGCAGCACCTTCGACGCCATCCACCCGCGCACCATCCAGCGCCTGCTCGCCGCCTCCCGCCGCCGGCGCCCCCTGCTCGTCCAGCTCTACGGACAAAGCGAGACCGGCCCCATCTCCGGCGCCTGGTACACCCGCAAGAGCGCCGCCAAGAACGACGGCCGCGACGTCGGCTTCGTCCTGCCCGGCTTCATCCGGCTGCGCGCCGTCGACGACCACGGCCGCCGCGTCCCGCGCGGCCAGGCCGGCCACCTCGAACTGCGCGGCCGCGGCACGATCATGACCTACCTCGGCGAGGACGAACGCTACGAAAAGCAGCGCCACGACGGCTGGTGGCGCCTGGGCGACATGGGCTCCCTGCACCGCGGCGGCAAACTCCGCCTCATCGACCGCGAGATCGACCAGATCGACACCATCGACAGCAACCTCGAACTCGAGGACGTCCTGATGTCCCGCCTGGACGAACTCCTGGAAGTCATCATCGTGCCCGGCACCGACCACACCCCCGTGCCCGTGGTCTGCACCCGCCGCGACGCCCCCCTGGACGAGGAGCGCTGGCGCACCGCCACCGCCGGCCTGCCCGCCATGGCCGCCCCCCTGCACTGGCCCTTCGCCGACGTGCCGCGCACCTCCACCTGGAAGGTCCGCCGCGTGGAGATCACCCGCATGCTCCACGACGGCCAGAGCCCCGCCGCCCCCGCCAACGCCACCTGACACCCCGCCCGTTCACCCCCGCCCGCCCCTGTTCGTGGAAGGACCCACCATGGCACCCCCCTCGCCCCAGCCCGCACCCCACCCCGTCCTGGTGGTCGGCGCGGGCCCGGTCGGACTCACCGCGGCCCTGGCCCTGCGCCACCACCGCATCCCCGTCACCGTCATCGAAGCCGACCCCGCCGAACGCCGGCGGCCCGGCAGCCGCGCCCTGTTCGTCCACCGCGACTCCCTGGCCCTGCTCGGCACCATCAGCCCCGGCCTGGACCAGACCCTCATCGACCACGGCGTCATCTGGCCCACCCGCCGCACCGTCTACCGCGACCGCGACGTCTTCACCCGCACCTACCCCGCCCGGACCGGCGCCGCGGGCGGCCTGCCGCCCTTCACCAGCCTGCGCCAGGTCGAGACCGAAAAGCACCTGCTGCGCGCCTGCCAGGACGCCGGCGTCCGCTTCCTGTGGGACGCCCCCGTCACCGGCACCGAACCCGGCCCCGAGGGCGTACGGGTGTTCACCGCCGACGGCACCGTCCACCACGCCCGGTTCGTCATCGCCGCCGACGGTGCCCGCTCCGCCGTGCGCCACGCCCTGGGCATCCCCATGAGCGGCACCCGCTCCAAGGCCTTCCACGTCGTCGTCGACGTCGCCGAGGACCCCACCGACCCCCTGCCCCTGGAGCGGGTGTTCACCTACGAACACCCCGCCCTGGACGGGCGCAGCGTGATGCGGGTGCCCTTCGCCGGCGGCTTCCAGCTCGACCTGCAGTGCAAGGACGGCGACGACCCCGAGCAGTGGGCCACCGAGGAGGCCGCCCGCGCCTGGGTGGCCCGCGTGGTGCCCCCCGCCTACGCCGAACGGCTGCTGTGGGTCTCGCGCTACCACTTCCTGCAGGTCGTCGCCGACTCCTTCACCGACCCCGCCCACCGGGTGCTGCTGGTGGGCGAGGCCTCGCACCTGTTCCCGCCGTTCGGGGCCCGCGGCATGAACAGCGGCATCGCCGACTCCGTGGCCGCCGCCGAGGCCGTCGCCCAGGCCCTGGCCGGCGCCGAGCGCACCGCCGCCGTCGGCGCGTTCGCCCACGCACGCCGCGAGGCGGCCCTGTTCAACTCCCGCGCGGCCGGCACCGCCCTGGCCCACCTGCGCCCGCGCCACCGCAGGACCCGGCTGCTGCAGCAGTTCTCCGCCCGCATGGCCCCGCTGGTGCCCGCCTGGGGCGAGTGGCTGGAGCGCGCCCCCTACGGGCCGCGCACCGCACCGGCCACCGCCGTGCACGGAAAGTACTGAAGCGCCGTGCCCCACCAGCCCCCGGCCTGGTTCGCCTGGCGGCCCGGCTCCCACCTGGCCCCCGCCGACGCGCCCCGCGCCCCGCTGCTCGCCGCCGACTCCTGGCTCGTCGAGGACGGCCGGGTGCGGTTCCTGGCCGGGCACCGGGCCCGCTTCCAGGCGGCCTGCCGGGCCGCGGGCGCCGGCCCCGGCCTGGACGTGGCGGGCTTCCTGGACCAGGTGGCGGGCCGGCTGCCGCGCACCGGCGCCTGGTTCCCGCGCGTCGAACTGCTCGGCGCCGGCCGGCCGGTGCTCGGCCTGCGCCTGCGGCCCGCCCCCGCCCGCCGCGCCCAGGTGCGCCTGATGCCCTGGTACGGGCCCGACCCGCGCACCTGCCCGCGCCGCAAGGGCCCCGACCTCGACGCCCTGGCCGCCCTGCGCGCCCGCGCCCGCCAGGAGGGCGCCGACGACTACCTGCTGACCGCCCCCGGCGGCCTCGCCGTTGAAGCCACCACCGCCACCCTGCTGTGGTGGGACGGCGGCCGCCTGTGCCTGCCCGCCCCCCACCTGCCCGTCCTGCCCGGCATCACCGCCGCCTGGATCACCGCCCGCGCCACCCGCCTGGGCGTGCCCCTCACCCCGCGCCCGGCCCGCCCGGCCGACCTGAGCGGCCACGAGGTGTGGCTGGTCAACGCCCTGCACGGGATCCGGCCCGTGACCGCCTGGCCCCACACCCCCTACCGGGCCGGACCCGCCCCGCGCGCCGCCCTCTGGCAGCAGGCCTGGCAGGACGCCGCCCGCCCCCTGCCCGCCCCGCAGGCGGCCGCCCGCCCCTGAACCACCCCCGCCCCGCGCCCCCTTGCCGCCCCCGTGCCGCCCTCTTTTTCCGTCCGCCCAAGGAGAGCTCCCTGCCATGAACAGCCGCCCCCTGACCCTGGCCATCGTCGGCGCCGGCCCCCGAGGCCTGTCCGTCCTGGAGCGGACCCTCGCCGGCGCCCGCACCCTGGTCACCCGCCCGCTGACCGTGCACGTCATCGACCCCTTCCCGCCCGGCGCGGGCGCCGTGTGGCGCACCGACCAGCCCGCCCACCTGCTGATGAACACCGTCGCCTCCCAGGTGACCGTCTTCACCGACGCCTCGGTGCGCATGAAGGGGCCGCTGGTGCACGGCCCGAGCCTGTACCAGTGGGCGCGCTCCCTGCCGCGCTCGCGCACCGTCCACCCGGCCTGGGTGCTGGCCCAGGCCCGCACCCTGCGCCCCGACGCCTACCCCACCCGCGCCTTCTACGGCCACTACCTGCGCTGGGCGTTCGCCCACATCGTCTCCCGCGCCCCCGCCCACACCTGCGTGCGCACCCACGCCACCCGCGCCACCGCCCTGGAGAACTGCGGGCCGCACCCGCACGGCCCGCAGACCCTGCGCCTGGCCGACGGCACCGTCCTGACCGGCCTGGACGCGGTGGTCCTCGCCCAGGGCCACACCCCGGTGCGCCCCACCGCCGCCGAAAGCGGCCTGGCCGCCCACGCCGCCCGCCACCGGCTGCGCTACATCGCCCCCGCCAACCCCGCCGACCTGGACCTGTCCGCCATCGCCCCGGGCGAGCGGGTGCTGCTGCGCGGCCTGGGCCTGAACTTCTTCGACCACATGGCCCTGTTCACCCTCGGCCGCGGCGGCACCTTCCACCGCCGCCAGGGCCGCCTGACCTACCGGCCCTCGGGCCGCGAACCGCACCTGGTGGCCGGCTCCCGGCGCGGCGTGCCCTACCACGCGCGCGGCGAGAACGAGAAGGGCGCCTTCGGCCGCCACACCCCCAGGCTGCTGACCGCCGAGCGCATCGCCCGCCTGCAGCAGCAGCGGCCCCTGGACTTCGCCGCCCAGCTGTGGCCGCTGATCGCCACCGAGGTGGAGGCCGTCTACTACCGCACCCTGCTGGCCGCGAGCGGCCGCCCGCGCGCGGGCCACGACCTGGCCGAGCGCTACCTGGCCGCCCCCTCCCCCCAGGCCCGCGCCTCCCTGCTGGACGCCCACCACGTGGCCGCCGGCCAGCGCTGGGACTGGGAGCAGATCGCCAAGCCCTACAAGGAGACCTCCTTCACCGGCCCCGGCGACTTCACCGCCTGGCTCCTGGAGCATCTGCGGCGCGACCTGGACCAGGCCCGCCAGGGCAACCTCAGCGGGCCGGTCAAGGCCGCCCTGGACGTCCTGCGCGACTTACGCAACGAGATCCGCCAGGTCGTCGACCACAGCGGGCTGAGCGCCGACTCCCACCGCGAGGACCTCGAACGCTGGTACACCCCGCTCAACGCCTACCTGTCCATCGGCCCGCCCGCCTCGCGCATCGAGGAGATGGCCGCGCTGATCGAGGCCGGCGTCCTGGACGTGCTCGGCCCCGAGGTGGACATCCGCCCGGCCCAGGGCCCCGACGGTCCCGTGTTCGCGGCCACCTCCGCGGCCGTGCCCGGCCCGCCGGTGACCGCGCGCACCCTCATCGAGGCCCGGCTGCCCGACGGCGACCTGCACCGTACCGCCGACCCCCTCCTTCGCCACCTGCTGGCCAGCGGGCAGGGGCGCCTGCACACCCTGCCCGGCCCGCACGGCGACTACGAGACCGGCGGCCTGGCCGTCACCGCCCGCCCCTACCACCTCATCGACGCCGCGGGGCGTGCCCACCCGCGCCGCTTCGCCTACGGCGTGCCGACCGAGGCGGTGCACTGGGCGACCGCGGCGGGCATCCGCCCGGGGGTGGACTCCGTCATCCTGGGCGACGCCGACGCCATCGCCCGCAGCCTGCTGGCGCTGCCCGCGCACAGCACGCCCCCCGGCTACGGCGCCGCGCTCACCGGGCGCGCTCCCCGGCCGGCCGCCGAGAGCGTCTCGCCCGTGATGGCCGCCGCCACCGGCCGCGAGTAGCCGCCTGCCCGCTCCCGCCCCCGCATTGTCTACACTGCGCTGCCGCCCGGTGCCGCGCCTGCGCCACCGGGTGGCCGGCACAGGAAGAGGTACTGATGGCCCAGACACCCCCGCCACCGTGCACCCCGGCGCACCTGGCCGCCCAGGCCACCCGCCTGGCGGCCGCCATGGACGCCGTCACCGACGCCGAAGCCGCCCAGCGGGGCCTGACCCGCGCCGACTTCGAGGTCCTGGCCGCCCTGCGCGGCGCCGGCGCGGCGCTCGGCTACCGGCTGCGGCCCGGTGAACTCGCCGAGCGCTGCCACCTGTCCTCCGGCGGCACCAGCAACATCATCCGCAGGATGGCCGAGTCCGGCTATGTGGTCCGCGAGGCCGACCTGCACGACGGGCGCGGCTCGTGGGCGCAGCTGACCGAGGAGGGACGGCGTGTGGTGGACGCGGTGCGCCGGGCCGCGGACTCCGTCTACGACGCGCTGCTGCGGCCGCTGCCCGGCGGCGCGGTGGAAGCCCTGTCCGGGCTGATCTCCCTGGTGGCCGCCGCTCTGGAGCAGGCCCCTGCCCCGCGGGCGGGCGCCGGGGCGGCGCGGGCGGGCGCCGGGGCAGCGGCTGCCGGGCGGGCCCGCAGGATCGTGCGGGCCCCGCGGCCCGCCCCCAAACGCTGAAACCCCCCTCTTCCGCCCCGCGCGCGGGGCGGGCGGCCCACGGAAAAGGGGTGAAGAGGGGGGAAGAAGAAGGAAGCCGGGCGCGTGAGCGGCGGGGCGTACCGGTGTGGTGCCCGGCTTCCTGCCCTTCATGGTGGCCTGCTCCCGCGGCGGGCCACAAAGGCCGCGGCGCGACTTCGGCACCTGCCCGCACCGGCGGGGGCCGCCCCACGGGGCGGGCCGGGCAGCGGACTTGGCCAAGTGGGCCGCAGGCGGGTCACGGCGGGAGGGCCCGGCGGAGGCCCGGGCGTTGAGCCCGGTGATGCGCGGCCATGTGGCCCCCCAAAAAGGGGCCGGGCCGCGCTCCTGGCACGCCCGGCTATTCCCGCACCGCCTAGGAGGCACTGGATGAACACCAGCGTGACGCGCCCCGACGCCCATATCGGGGCGCTGCTGCGGCACTTCGGAGATCTTCGCGATGGCACCCACGGCGACGGAGCCGTCTCGCGCGCGGCCAAGGAGGAGCTGTTCGAGCAGGCCGTCGCGCTGCTGGACCCCTACGCCCGCCAGGTCCTGGAGGAGTTCAACACCCATCTGCTCAACAGGGCGGGCCAGGTGCGCGTGAGCGGCTGCACGCGGGCCAGGGACGGCGGTCTGGCGGCCACCTGGGCGCTGACCTGGCCCCAGCAGCGCGGTGAGGGCATCGACCCGATCAGTCTGGTGGCGCACTACGGGCGCGGCTTTCACCACCCGCACCTGCGCGGCGCCACCGTCGCGGAGTGGCCGCTGAACGTCTTCAGCGACGCGCAGGCCGCCGCCGAGGTGCCCACCCTGCGCGCGATCGCCACCGCCGACCTGCACAACCTGGTCTTCCAGCGCGACTTCCGCATCGTGCCCGCCATCACCGACCCGCACCGCTCCCCCACAAGCGCCGCACGCCAGGAGGCCTGATGCTGCGCCTGTCGGTACTGGACCAGTCCCCCATCGGCGAGGACCAGTCGGCCGCCGAGGCCCTGCGCGCCTCCGCCGACCTCGCCCAGAGCGTGGACACCCTGGGCTACACCCGCTACTGGGTGGCCGAACACCACAACTCCCCCGGCTTCGCCGGCACCGCCCCCGAAATCCTGGCCGGACAGCTCCTGGCCCGCACCCGCCACCTGCGCGTCGGCACCGGCGGCGTACTGCTGCCCCGCTACCGGGCGGCGAAGGTCGCCGAGGTCTTCAACGTCCTGGCCGCCCTGCACCCGGGCCGGGTCGACCTGGGGGTGGGGCGCGCGGGCGGCCCCGCCGACCGCTTCCCCGCCCAGGTGGAGGAGGTGCGCCTGCACCTGGGCCTCATCCAGGGGCGGCGCCCCGAGACCGACCAGAGCGCGCCGGTGCCCCCGCAGCTGTGGCTGCTTGGCGCGGGCGCCAACTCCGCCCGCCACGCCGGGCAGCTGGGCGCCTCCTTCGCCTACGCCTACTTCCTGACCCACAAGCCGGGCGGGCCGGTCCTTGACGCCTACCGCGCCGCCCTCAAGAGCGCCGGGCAGGCGCCCCGGCGCGGCGTGGTGGCCGTGCGCGCGGTGACCGCGGACACCGCGGCCAAGGCCGAGGAGCTCGCCCAGAGCGTGCTGCTGTGGCGCAGCCGCAAGGACCTGGGCCAGGACCTGCCCCTGCCCTCGCCCGCCAGCGTGCGCGCCCACCGGTGGAGTTCGCTGGAGACGGAACGGGCCGCGGTACTGCGCCGCACCCTGGTGGCGGGCACCCCCGAACAGGTCCACGCCCGCCTGAGCGCGCTCGCCGCCGACCACGGCACCGACGAGCTCCTGGTGAACACCCTGACGGCCGACCCCGCCGACCGGGTGCGCTCCTACCAACTGCTCGCCCAGGCCTTCCAGCTGACGGCCCCTTCGCCCGACGCCGTCCCCGTCTAGGGGGCGCGAGAGGGACAGCGCCCCGCGCGCGGACAGAAGCGGGAGAGCCCGGACAGGGCTCTCCCGCTTCTGCTGTCCCCCCAGGGCTCCCCCCAGGGCTCCCCCCAGGGCTGCCCCCCTGGGCTGTCCTCCGGGTCTGTGCCCCAGCCGGGGCCCTTTGGGGAAGACGTGTGCGCGCATGGAAGCGGGGCGGCCGTTGGGATAACGGCCGCCCCGGGGGGTCTGGGTCCTCCTGTCTGCTGTTGTGGCCTGTCCTGCGGTGGATGCGTCTGGTCCGGCGTGCGGCTATCGCGTGCTCCTCTCGCCGGGGGCTGTCATCTGCCTCCTCCTTTCTTCTTCGCTCGTTCTGGAGTTGTTCTGCCGCTGGGGGTCGCTGTCGGGGATCGGGGACGGTCGGGGTCGAAGGGACGGGGGGTCAGGGGTCGAAGGGACAGGGACGGGGGTCGAAGGGACGGGGGTCGGGGGTCGAAGGGTCGGGGGTTGGGGGTCGGAGGGTCGGGGGCTGGTGGTCGGGGGCTGGGAGATTGGGAGTTGGGGGTTTGGGGGTTACTGGGCGTCGATCTCGTTGCGGTAGACCATGAGCTTGGCGTCCTTGGCCACGTAGTAGTTCTGCACCGAGTAGGCGATGGTGGCGAAGTCCAGGCGGCCGTCGCCGTTGAAGTCGGCGGTGGCGATGCGGGCCACGGACTCGTCGGAGACCCGCCACTTGGCCCAGACGCCGTTCTTCAGGTCGATGGCCTTGTAGTACATGACGCCCTGCCAGGGCCACGGGCCGCGCAGGGCGACCAGGAACTCGTCCTCGCCGTCGCCGTCGAAGTCGGCGGTGACGATCTGGTGGCCGGGGCCCTCGCCGTTCTCGTTCGGGTCGCCGTAGACGTCCAGCAGGACGCGGTTCCACTCGACGTCCTCGGGCCGGCCGTCGGTGGCCTTGGTGTAGACGGCGACGGTGTTGCCGTGGAAGGGCTCGACGGCGGCGACGTAGCCCATCGCGTCCTCGCCCATGCGGCCGACGTTCAGGTCGCCGCTGCCGCGGAAGCCGGTCTGCTCGAACTGGGTCAGTTCGCCGGTGCCGATGAGCTTGCGGACCCACTCCTTCTTGTTCTCGTCGTAGAACATCCAGGTGACGCCCTCGTCGGAGGCCAGCAGGAGGGACTCGCGGTCCGAGCCGGGGATGAGGCCCTGCTTCTTCTCCGCGCCGTGGATCATCCGGTAGTGGCAGTCGTCGATGACCGTCATCGGCCACTCCTCGGCCGTCTGCACGTCGTCGGGCTGGGTGAACATCACCACCGGCAGGACGGCGTGGACGTCTTCCTTGGCGACGATGGGCAGGCCGATGATCTCCAGGCGCTCGGTCTGGGTGAAGTAGCCGGCCCGCAGGCGGTGCATGCCGGTGGCGCGGCCCACGTAGTGCCTCTTCCAGCGGGACTCGTCCTTGTCGGGGCTGCCGGGGTTCTCCAGCCAGTCGATCTTGCCGCCCTCGGTGTTGGCGTCCTGGATGGTGCCGATGGGGCCGTAGAGGTCGTAGCAGAGGATGATGTCGGGGCGGCCGTTGCCGTTGACGTCGGCGTAGTCGGCGCCGACCGGCATCTTGATCTTGTCGGCGACCAGGCGGCGGGTCCACTTCTCGTCGTTCTGGTACCAGTAGATCTCGCCCAGGCGCAGGCCGTAGCCGAACAGGTCGGGCTTGTTGTCGCTGTTGAGGTCCGGGGCCTCCAGCCAGTATCCGTCGCGCAGCTGGTCGGCGACGAGCTCGGCGGTGAACTTCGGGGCGCGGAAGGCGGACAGGGCGTCGGCGGTCATGGTGGTTCTCCTTGGGGTCTCGTGGGGCGCGGCGGCCGGAGGGAAGGGGTGCGGGGGCAGGGGTCAGGGGTCAGGGGTCAGGGGGTGAGGCGGTGGTATTCGACGGCGAGCCAGACGCAGTCGGTGTCGGCGTAGTACTGGTGCCAGGGGTAGTGGTAGGAGCCGTCGGGGCCGATGGTGCAGAAGGGGTCGGGGGTGGTGTAGCCGGGGCTCATGCGCAGGTCTTCGTAGAGGCGGGTGTGGTCGGGTGCGGTGAACTTCTGCATGCGGCCCAGGCCGTGGACTTGGGTGTGGACTTCGATGAAGTCGTGGCGGTTGTGGATGTGGCAGTCGGTGCCGGCCGGGGCGAACCAGAGGTTGGCCTTGATCTGGAAGTCCTGGGCGCGGGCGGGGGCGGTGCTCTGTCCCAGCAGGTGGGCGGGGTCGAAGCGGGCGGTGCCCGCGTCGTCCTGGGGGCTTTTGAACAGGGGGGTGGTGCGGGGGAAGGCGGCCTCGTCGGCAAGCAGGTCGGCCAGGTGCTGCCAGCCCGGCTCGCCGGTGATGGCGTTGATGGGGGTGTCGAGGTCGGTGCGCAGCAGGATGAGGGTGTCGGCCTCCTGGATGCGGGTGTCGCGCAGGATGGTGGAGGACAGGGGCGGGATGCCCTTGCGGGGGTGCTCGCTGACGGTGATCCGGCGGGGCTGGGGGTTGACGACGAGGGCGGTGCCGTTCACGGCGTAGTCGCGGGCGTGGGTGATGAGGGTGGCCTTGACGTGCGGCCCGGAGAAGTTGAGCTCGGTGGTGGTGTTGGTCTGCTGGCGGGTGGTGGTCATGGCGGTGCCTCCTGCCGGGTCGTCGGTCCTTGCCGGGTGGGGGTGAGCGGTCAGGCGCGGGCGAAGGTGGCGGTGCGGGCCAGTTCCGCGGACAGCTCGTCGATGGCGATGGCCGGGGTGAACTGGTCGGGGGCGGGGCTGTCGCCGAAGTAGTGGGCGATGGCGTCGACGGTGCGCTCGGTGGCGCGGCCGTCGCCGTAGGGGTTGGTGGCGTTGGCCATGCGGTCGTAGGCGCCGGGGTCGCGCAGGAGTTCGCAGGCGGCCTGGACGATGCCGGGCGTCTTGGTGCCGACCAGGCGGGCGGTGCCGGCGACGACGGCCTCGGAGCGCTCGGTGACGCTGCCGAGCACCAGGGTCGGCTTGCCGAGGGCGGGGCCTTCCTCCTGGGCGCCGCTGCTGTCGGAGACGATGAGGTCGGCGCGGCGCATCAGCTTGCTGAAGCACAGGTAGGACAGCGGGTCGACGATCGTGATGTTGGGGTGGTTGCCGATGCGGGGCAGCAGTGCGTCGCGCACGACGGGGTTGCGGTGCAGCGGGATGACCACGCGTACGTCGGGCTCGTCGGCGATGGAGGCGAAGGCCTCGGCGATCTGCGGCAGGTCCGGCCAGGCCTCGCGGCGGTGGGCGGAGGCCAGGACCACGCGGCGGTTGTCGCTGTCGAGGTCCTCGATGGCGTCCGAGCCGTAGTCCTCGGCGCGGTCGCTGGCCCAGCGCAGGGCGTCGATGACGGTGTTGCCGGTGACGACGATGGTGTCGTCGGCGATGCCCTCGCGCAGCAGGTTGGCGCGGTTGCCGGGGGTGGGGGCCAGGTGCAGGGCGGAGACCTGGGCGACCAGGCGGCGGTTGCCCTCCTCAGGGAAGGGGGAGTTGAGGTGGCCGCTGCGCAGGCCGGCCTCGACGTGGATGACGGGGATCTGGTGGTGGAAGCCGGACAGGGCGCCGGCCAGGGTGGTGGCGGTGTCGCCGTGCACGAGGACGGCCTCGGTCTGCAGGTCCTTGAAGACCTCGCCCAGGCCCTGCAGGGAGCGGGAGGTCACCTGGGACAGGGTCTGGCGCGGCGCCATGATCTCCAGGTCGATGTCGGGCTTGAGGCCGAAGGCGTCCAGGGTCTCGTCGAGCATCTGGCGGTGCTGGCCGGTGGAGATGACGGTCGGGGCGAAGCGCGGGTCGTCCTTCAGGGCGCGGATGACGGGGGCGAACTTGATGGCTTCGGGGCGGGTACCGAGGACAACGGCTACGGAACGCATGGCTTTTATTCCTTTTCTGTGTCAAGGGGGAGGGAGGGAAAGGCTCATGAAGGGCTTTACGGAAGGCGCGGCACCGGATGTCGGGGTGCTCTTCGCGCCGGGCTCAGGGGGGCCGGCCCGTTTGAATTCCGGGGCGGCGCTTGCGGTGTTTCCCGCCTTGGGGATTCCTTCCGGTTTCCCTGCTGGCACTAGATATCTTTCCTGTGAGCTAGTTCCGCGTCAATTGAGCTTTCTCCCGCCGGTTGCACAGGAGTTGGACACCGCGCCCCCTTTTCGTGCGGAAAGGGGGCGCGGACATGCGAAAACCCCCGTGCCCGCAGAGCGGGCACGGGGGTTTCCCGGGCTCGGGGGCGCCGTGCGGCGCCCGGTGCGCGGCTGTGCGCGCGGGCTCCTCAGGCGCGGACGATGGCCAGCACCTCGTCGCGGACGCGGGCCATCACCGCCTGCTCGCGGGCCTCGACGTTCAGGCGCAGCACCGGTTCGGTGTTGGAGGCGCGCACGTTGAACCACCAGTCGGCGCCGCTGACGGTGAGCCCGTCGAGTTCGTCCACGCGCACGCCCGGGCGTGCGCGGTAGGCGGCGTGCAGGGCCGCCAGGCGGTCCTTCTGGTCGGCCACCGTGGAGTTGAGC
The DNA here is from genome assembly GCF_022698285.1 of Streptomyces sp. AN091965. Lineage (NCBI taxonomy): Bacteria > Bacillati > Actinomycetota > Actinomycetes > Kitasatosporales > Streptomycetaceae > Streptomyces > Streptomyces sp. AN091965. The sequence goes on from NZ_JALDMY010000001.1 coordinate 93,615, forward strand.
TCGCCGGAGCCCGCGTAGCGGTCGTAGGCGGCCACCAGGCCCGACAGGGGGCCCTCCTGGCCGCCGAGGGCGGCCAGGACGTGCAGGGCGGCCAGCATGCCGGTGTCGGCGTTCCAGAAGTCGCGGAAGTAGTAGTGCGCGGAGTGCTCGCCGCCGAAGATCGCGCCGGTGGCGGCCATTTCCTGCTTGATGAAGGAGTGGCCCACGCGGGTGCGCACCGGGGTGCCGCCGTTCTCGCGTACGACTTCGGGGACGGTCCAGGAGGTGATCAGGTTGTGGATGACGGTGCCGGAGCCGCCGTTGCGGGCCAGTTCACGGGCGGCGACCAGGGCGGTGATCGCCGACGGGGAGACCGGCTCACCCCTCTCGTCGACGACGAAGCAGCGGTCGGCGTCGCCGTCGAAGGCGATGCCGATGTCGGCGCCTTCCTCACGCACGCGCTGCTGGAGGTCGACGATGTTCGCCGGGTCCAGCGGGTTGGCCTCGTGGTTGGGGAAGGTGCCGTCCAGCTCGAAGTACATCGGCACCAGCGTCAGGGGCAGGCCTTCGAAGACGGTGGGCACGGTGTGGCCGCCCATGCCGTTGCCCGCGTCCACGACCACCTTCAGCGGCCGGATCGCCGAGAGGTCGACCAGGGACCGCAGATGCGCCGCGTAGTCGCCCAGGGTGTCGCGGCGGGTGAGCGCGCCCGCCGCGGTCAGCGAGGGCGGCGCGCCCTCGGCCAGCCAGCGCTCCACCAGGGCGCGGACGTCGGCCAGGCCGGTGTCCTGGCCGACCGGGGCGGCGCCCGCGCGGCACATCTTGATGCCGTTGTACTGTGCCGGGTTGTGCGAGGCGGTGAACATCGCCCCCGGCAGGTCCAGGGCGCCCGAGGCGTAATAGAGCTGGTCGGTGGAGCACAGGCCGATCTGGGTGACCGCGCAGCCGCCCAGGGCCGCGCCCTGGGAGAAGGCCAGGGCCAGGGCGGGCGAGGTGGGCCGCATGTCGTGCCCGACGACGATCGCGGCCGCGCCCGTCACCCGCGCGAAGGCGGCGCCGAAGAGCTCGGCCAGGGAGGCGTCCCACTGCTCGGGGACGATCCCGCGGATGTCGTAGGCCTTGACCAGGCCCGAGAGATCGGCGCCGCCGGCCGCGGCGGCGCGTGCGGCGACGGAGGTGGCGGCAGTGGTGGCGCACTGGTGCGCGGTGTGGTCCGAGGTGAGGGACAAGGGGGTGCCTCCGGTTCGAGGGGACGTGCGGGCAGAACGGGAACGCAAAGGGGTCCGTGCGCGGGGCGCTGTGCGCGAGGGCCGGGCAAGAGGGGCCGGGCGAAGGGGAGTTGTCCCGGGGCCCCGGGGGGGGGTGTGCCGGGGGCAGCACGACGCCGGGCGCGCGCTCCGCGAGGGGGGGTGCGGCGGCGCGCCCGGCGGCGGGTGCCCCCGCCCCCGGGGGGGCGAAAGGGGGGGGCGGGGCGGTGCGGTCCCTAGCGGCGGGGCAGTTCCACCGACAGGGAGTGGCGGAAGACGTCGGCGGGGTCGTAGCGCTTTTTGACCTGCTGCAGACGCGGGTAGTTGTCCTTGTAGTAGAGCCGCTGCCAGGGCACGCCGGAGGTGTTGCGCTTGGGGTCAGCCACGTCCCGGTCGGGGTAGTTGATGTAGCAGCCGTCGGTGCGCTCGTCCAGGACGGGCACTCCCCCGGTCTTGGCGAAGAAGTCCTCGTACAGCTCGCGCACCCAGCCCAGGTAGAAGTCGTCGTCCTTCTTCTCGGCCCAGAAGGTCTGGAAGCACATCTTGAACGCGGAGCTGCGCTGGGCGTTGGCGGTGGAGTCCGGGGCCAGGGCGTTGACCTGGCCGCCGAAGGAGAACAGCACCAGCATGGTGTCGGGGTTGTGGAAGTCGGCGCGGGTCATGTGCTTGTACAGGGCGGCGACCTGGTGGTCGGTGAAGTTCTTGCGCATGTAGCCGGACTTGTGGGCGCCGCGCGAGGTGGGGTTGGTGATGGTGGGGTTGTCGGTGCCGACCAGGCGGGTGGCCTGCAGCCAGGGCATGCGCCGGGGGGTGTGCAGGCCGGGCATGGCGGGCAGTTCGCCGTTGCCCCGGGCCAGGGTCCCCGGGCGCAGGCCGGTGCCGGCCAGGACCGCGTCCAGGAAGGACTGCAGCAGTCCTTCGGCGCCCTCGACGCCCGCGTCGACCTGGGTGAACATGCCCAGGCTGCCGTGGGCCTTGGCGCTGACGTTGAACAGGCTGCTCAGATGCCGGTAGGGCGAGGCCGGGGCGCTGTGCTCCTCGTGCCAGGCGCCCCAGTTCTTCAGCAGCCGGGTGAAGCGGGTCTCGTTCAGCTGCTCCCAGGGCAGGTCGATGGCGCTGACCAGGACGGTGGAGGGCGGCTTGATCAGCTGGTCGCCCGGCTCGGTGCCGTGTGCCTCGGGTGAGCGGAAGTAGTAGCGGGTGATGAGGCCGAAGTTGCCGCCGCCGCCCCCGGTGTGGGCCCACCACAGCTCCCGGTGGGGGTCGTCCTTCTCCCGGGTGGCCAGCACGGTGCGGGCCTTGCCCTTGGCGTCGATGACGACGACCTCGACCGCGTACAGGTGGTCGGAGACCAGGCCGTGGGCGCGCGAGAGCAGGCCGTAGCCGCCGCCGCTGATGTGCCCGCCGGCGCCGACGCTGTAGCAGATGCCGCCGGGCACGGCCACGCCCCAGCCCTTGTAGAGGGTTTCGTAGACATTGAGCAGGCGGGCGCCGGGCTCGACGGTGAAGGCCCGCATCCGCTCGTCGTAGCCGACGGCCGTCATCGGGGAGAAGTCCAGGATGACCTGGGTGTCGGGGTGGGCGGCGAAGTCGGCGAAGCAGTGGCCGCCGCTGCGCACCGAGATCCGCTTGTTGTCCTTGACGGCCTGCTGCAGGGCCTGTTCGGCGTCCGCCGCCGACGTGATCATTTTGATGTAGTCGGGTCTGGCCACGAAACGCTGGTTGTTGCCGGTGGTCAGCAGCGGGTAGCGGGGGTCGTCGGGGCCGATGAGGGCTCCGGCCGCCCGCGGCGCACGCGCGGCCGGGGCCGCGGCGGCGGGGGTGCTCAGCAGGGCGGGGGCACCGGCTGTGGCGGCGACCGCGGCCCCCGCGACCGCGGCGCCGCGCCCTATGAGCGTGCGGCGATCGACATCGTTCATCGTCAGCTACCTCGTCTTTCGACAGCTCGTCCCGGGCCCGCGCCGCAAGGGCGGGGCCCGGGAGCGGACCGGCCCGGCGGATGCCGGGCCGGAGCACTTCACCCCAAGCGGGCGGCGGAACAAAAGAAGGGGGGTTGGAGGGGGAAAGGGGGGGGTCAGGCGGGGGCCTGGGCGGGGGCCGTGCCGGTCTCCTCGGGCTGGGTGTCACCGGCCTGCGCGGCGGGCCCGCCGTCCCCGGGCCGCCGGCGCTCGCGGCGGTCCAGGCGCACCGAGTACGCGGCCACCGCCAGGGCGCCGGCCGCCAGGATCGCGCCGATCCAGTTCGGCGCGGTGTAGCCCAGGTCGTGGTCGATGGCGAAGCCGCCCAGCCAGGCGCCCACAGCGTTGCCCAGGTTGAAGGCGGCGATGTTGGCCGCCGAGGCAAGGGCCGGGGCGCCGTCGGCCTTCTGCAGCACCCGCATCTGCAGTGCGGGCACGGTGGCGAAGCCCGCGGCGCCGAACAGGCCCAGGGTGATGGCCGCGGGCACCTGGGCGTGCGCGGTGAACACAAAGATCACCAGGACGGCGCTGAGGGCGGCAAGGGCGATCGACAGGGTGCGCATCAGGGCGCGGTCGGCCAGGCGGCCGCCGAGCACGTTGCCCGCGCACAGGCCGACGCCGAAGATGACGAGCAGCCAGCTGACCGCGCCGTCGGAGAACCCGGCGACCTTGGTCATCATCGGGGCGATGTAGGTGAAGGAGGCGAAGACCGCGCCGAAGCCGAGCGCGGTGACCGCCAGGGCCAGCCACACCTGGCCGCGGCGGAAGACGGCGATCTCGCTGCGCAGCCCGCCGGAGTCCTCGCGCGGCTGGGGCGGCACCAGGGCCAGGATGCCGAGCAGGCCCACCACGCCCAGGCCGGTGACCACCCAGAAGGTGGAGCGCCATCCGAAGTGCTGGCCCAGGAAGGTGCCCATCGGCACGCCCAGGACGTTGGCGACGGTCAGGCCGATGAACATCAGGGAGATCGCGCGGGCCTTGCGTTCGGGCGCGACCAGGTTGGCGGCGACCACCGAGCCGATGCCGAAGAACGCGCCGTGGGTCAGGGCCGCCACCAGACGGCCCGTCATCAGCAGGGCGTAGCTGCCGGCGACCGCGCACAGCAGGTTGCCCAGGATGAACACGGCCATCAGCACGGCCAGCATGGTCTTGCGCGGCAGCCGGGTCCCGGCGGCGGTCATCAGCGGGGCCCCGACGACCACACCGAGCGCGTAGCCGGTCACCAGCAGGCCGGCGGAGGGGATCGAGACGCTGAGGTCGTCGGCGACCTCCTCCAGCAGGCCCACGATCACGAACTCCGTGGTGCCGATGCCGAAGGCGCCTAAAGCCAGCGCCAAAAGGGCGATGGGCATCTTCTAACTCTCCTTGTCGTGGTGGTGCCAGGTGTGGGTGCGCACACCGCGTCCCGGGTGGTCCTCGAGCAGGGCCCGCAGGCGTCTGCGGCCGCGGTGCAGCCGGGAGTTGACGGTGCCGGAGGGAATGCCGACGGCCGCGGCGATCTCCTCGTAGCGCAGGCCCTCGACATCGGCGAGGTAGACCACGATCCGCAGCGCGGCGGGCAGGGAGCGCATCGCCTGGCTGATCGCCGCATCCGGGATGCGGTCGACGACCTGGGCCTCCACCGAGGCGAGCCCGGCGGAGGTGTGGGAGGCGGCGCCCGCCTGCTGCCAGTCCTCGATGTCGGGCACCGGCGCGAAGTGCGGCCTGCTCTTCTGGCGCCGGTAGGAGGTGAGGAAGGCGTTGGTCAGGATGCGCGACAGCCAGGCCCCCAGGCTCGTGCCGGGGCGGAACTGGTGGAACCCGCGGTAGGCGCGGGTGTAGGTCTCCTGCACCAGGTCCTCGGCATCGGCCCGGTTGCGGGTCAGCCGCAGCGCGTAGGCGTACAGGCGGGCCCGGTGGGCCAGCGCGTCGCGTTCGAAGCGGGCCGTGCGCTGCTCGGCCGTCTCCGCCCCCGGCGCTGCGAGGCCGGGGCTGGGGCTGGGCGGGGCCTTCGCCGCCCGCACCGCATACCAAGGGCCCGGCGGCCCCGCGGGGCGGCTCGGGCTGGACAGGGTGCTGGTGCCGCTGCGGGCCGCGGCGGACGCGGGCTGCGGTTCCATGGGGCGTTTCCTTCGGTACGGGGGCAAAGGGGCGACTGCTGGAAGAAGAGGCGAAGGACGGGCGCAGGAGAGGGAGAGGGGGCGGTGCGTCCCCGGCGGGGGAGACTCAGGACGCACCGCCGGTCTGGTGTCCCGCGGCGGGCCACGGCGCGCACTCCCCCGCCCTTGTCCGCTCCCCCGCGTGCGGGGGTGGCGGTGCGGGAGGGGGGCGGCGGGCCGGGGGCCGCTACTGGGGGTGGCCGTGCTCGATGGTGTCGGCGACGTGCTGCCAGGCTCTGGCGCATTCGGCGGCGGCCGCCGCGACCATGCCCGCCCGGTAGGACGGCACACAGGCGGTGATGCGTCTGAACTGGGCGGGCAGATGCATCTCCAGCAGGCGCAGCAGCAGCCGTCCCGTCTCGCTCTGGCGCAGCGAGGGGTCCTTGCACAGGCTGGTGAAGACCCGCTCCAGGCCCGGCCCGGAGCCCGCGGTGCGCACTGCGGGCTGCGGGCGCACCGGCACGTGCGGTGCGCTGCGTTCGCGCCCGCCGGGCACCGGGCCGGCCGGGCCGGGTGCGGGCTCGGGGGCGGCGGATGCGGCGGGTGCGGCGGGTTCGGGGGTGCGCAGGGCCGGGGGCAGGGGGTCCTCGCCGCGCTCGAGGCGGGCGCGGACATCGCGCACGGTGCCCGGGGAGATGCCCGCGCGGCGCGCGATGTGGCGCAGCGAGGCCTGCGGTTCGGCGCTGATGAGGCGGCTGGCCGCCCGGCGTCCGGCCACCGGGTCCACGGGGCGGAACTTGCCGTCCTGGCCCACGCGCACCTGGGGGGCCGCCTCGGGCGGCATGCCGCGCCGGCGCAGGGCGGCGACCGTTTTGGGGTCCAGGCCCGCGACCGCGGCGATGGCCCGGTCCGACCACTGGGCGTGCGTGATGATGATGCGGGCGGCGGCCGCGGCGCGTTCGGCCAGGGTCAGCGGCATGCCGTGGGCGATGTTGCTCTCCACGGCGAGGACGAAGGCGTCTTCGGTGCTGCCGTCGAAGTAGGTGACCTCCACCAGGTCGCGCTGCTGCATCAGTGCCGCGCGCAGCCGGTGCATGCCGTCGATGACCCGCATCGTCTCGCGGTGCACCAGGATCGGCGGCAGCACCGCGCCGCAGGCGCCCAGGGTCCGCGCGTGCTGGAGGTTCTCCCCGATGCGCGGTGAGTCGGCCGGGCGCAGGATGCCGATGGGCACCTGGTGCACGGACCGGTCCAGGGCCGCCTCGACACCGGGGGCCGCCGCGCCGGGCGGGTCCGGCGGCTCCAGCAGGTTTGACCGGTGGCCGAAGCCGGGGTGTTCTGGGGGGTTGACGCCCATGCTCGGTGCACCTCCTCCACAAGGGGGTCGAAACCGGCGTCGGCGGTGCGCGCGAGGCGGCCCGCCGCCGGCGCGGGGGATGCCCCGGCCAGCACCCCCTGACCGTACATAGCTGTCGTTCGGTTCTTCCGCCGCCTGCGGGTGCCGCGGCGCGATATGGGCAAGTCCCGCGGCCGGGGCGGGGCCGGGGTGTGCAACCGGGGAGTTTCCGCGGTTGCACACCCCGGGCGGGGGCGGCCCCCGGGTGCGGCCCGGGGGCCCGGCCTGGCGCGGGGGGTCAGGCCGCGGAGGCCAGCGAGTGCTGGGCCACGAAGTCGCGCAGCCAGGCGCGGAATTCCGGGCCCAGGTCCTCGCGCTCCCAGGCCAGGCGCACGGTGGCGCGCAGGTAGTCCGAGCGGTCGCCGGTGTCGTAGCGACGGCCGCGGAAGACCACGCCGTGCACGGGGCCGGCCGATGCGGTCGCGGCCAGGGTGCGCAGGGCGTCGGTGAGCTGGATCTCGCCGCCGCGGCCGGGGTCGGTGGTGCGCAGGGCCGGGAAGATCTCCGGGGCCAGGACGTAGCGGCCGATGACCGCGTAGTTGCTGGGGGCGGTGCCCGGCTCCGGTTTTTCCACCAGGTCGGCGATGGCCACCACGTCGCCGCGGGCGCCGGGGTGCAGGCGGGCGCAGCCGTACAGGTGGGTCTGGGCGGGGTCGACCTCCATCAGGGCCACCACGCTGCCGCCGTGCTGGGCCTGGACCTGGGCCATCTGGGCGAGCAGGGGGTCGCGCGGGTCGATGAGGTCATCGCCGAGGAGGACCGCGAAGGGCTCGGCGCCCACGTGCCGGGCCGCGCACAGCACGGCGTGGCCCAGGCCGCGCGGGTCGCCCTGGCGGATGTAGTGGATGTCGGCGAGGTCCGTGGGGGCGCTGACCCGCTGCAGGCGGTCGGCGTCGCCCTTGCGGCGCAGGGTTTCCTCCAGCTCGTGATTGCGGTCGAAATGGTCCTCCAGCGGCCGCTTGTTGCGCCCGGTCACCATGAGGATGTCGGACATTCCTGCGGACACCGCTTCCTCGACGACGTATTGGATAGCGGGTTTGTCCACGACCGGAAGCATTTCCTTGGGCGTGGCCTTGGTCGCCGGGAGGAATCGGGTGCCCAGGCCCGCGACGGGAACAACTGCCTTGGTAATACCGACAGACGCGACATTCATGGGATTCACGCTAGGGGCGCCTTACCGGGCGCGGAAGCAATAGGGGGCGCGGGGCGGCGACTTCGGCAATTGTGCGGGGCGCTGTTGTGGTGGGTGTTCTCCCGGCCCGTCTAGACTGCGCTGCTGAAGGGGAATGCCGGCGGGCGGGCACGAGTGCGGGAGCGGGTACGACGTGAGGGCTGAAACGGCCGGGCGGCGCGGCGGGCAGCAGGTGCCCTCCCTGGAGCTGGCGCAGCTCGCGGCGCGGCTGTGTGCCGCGCTGGATGCCGCCACCAACAGCAGGGTGGCCCAGCACGGGCTGACCCGGGCGGACTACGACGTGCTGGCCGCGCTGCGCGGCGCGGGCGGTGAGCTGCGGCTCAAGCCCACCGAGCTGGCGGTGCGCTGCCGGCTCTCCTCGGGCGGCACCAGCAATGTGCTGCGCCGGATGTCGGAGTCGGGCTATGTGGTGCGCGAGGCCGACCTGGCCGACGGGCGCAGCGCCTGGGCCCAGCTGACCGAGGAGGGCCTGCTGATCACTTCGCGGATCCAGGACGGGGTCGCGGCCGTGCAGGAGCGCCGTCTTGCGCTGCTGCCGCCGGGCGCGGTGGACGCGCTGTCGGCGCTGCTCGCCCAGGCCGCCGAGGTCCTCGAAGCCCCCGAATAACACCCGGCGTTCAGGCCGGTACGCGGCTGCGGGCGTGCAGGGTGGAGACCGCGCGCACCAGGCGGGCGGCGTCGGGGACGCCCTCGGTGCGCCAGGAGCCGATGACCAGGGTCGGCACGGTGTGGATCCGGTGGGTGCGCCGGGCCTCCTCCTGGGTGGCGCGGTGGTGTTCGGCCGCCTCCGAAGAGGCGGTCCAGGACGTGAACCGCCAGGGGTCCAGGCCGCTCTCGCCGGCCAGGGCGGCCAGGGTGTCCAGGTCGGCGATGTCCTGGTCGTGGTGGAAGTAGGCGTCGAAGACGGCCGTGTCGTAGGCGTGTCCGGCGCCGTGGCGCCAGGCGAAGGTGTGCCCGTGCATGGCCAGGTCGGTGCGCGGCAGCGGCCTGGAGGGGGCGGTGGTGAAGGGCACGCCGAGCCGGTCGGCCATGGGCACCACGGAGTTCTCCCAGACGCCTTGCGGATAGTCCTTCTTGCCGCCGGCCGGTATGCCCCCGGGGTGCAGTTCGTAGGGGCGCCAGCGCACGGCGTGGTCCTGGGCGAGGCCGGTATCGGCGATCACTTTGCCCGTCATGACGGAGAAGGGGCACAGATAGTCGAACCAGACGTCGATGGTGAGGGACATCAGGACTCCTTACACAAAAACAAAAGCAGGAGGGGCGTCCCGGTTTCCCCGGGGCGGCGCCGCGGGCTGCGGCGGCGCCCCGGGGGCAAGCCGGTGCCGGGTGCCACGGCCCGCGGCCCGGGTGCCGGAAGAAGAGCGAGGTGGCGGGTGCCGCGGGGCGGGGCGACGAAAGTGCGGTGTGGCGGGAGGCTGTTGTCGCACGAGAGGGGGGTGGGCGGGAGGGGGATATGAGGGGGCGGGGGTGGTCTCAGGCGGGGTGCGGGGCGGCCCCGGCCGGGGCGGGGGGCCGGCAGATGACGACGTCGTCGAGGACGGCGATGAGACGCGGCAGCGCGCCCGCAGCCCCGGCCGCGGTGAGGCCGGCCAGGTCGGTGAGGGGGTGGATGGCGATGGCCAGGCGGCAGGTTTCGGTGGTGGCGTCGGCGTGGTGGGTGCGCAGGCCCAGGAGCAGGCCCAGGGCCTGCCCGGCGGGCCGGGGGCCGGGCGCGGCCAGGGCGAGTTCCTCGATGCTCACGCGCTCCAGTGCCCGCCCGGGCGCCTGGGCGGGGAGCCAGGCGGCCAGGGCGCGTTCGAGGCGGTCGAAGGGGATGGCCAGGGCGGTGCAGGTCACCGGGTCGCTCCGTGGCGGCACACGCAGAACCAGTAGAAGCTGTGGCCGGTCAGGCTCAGCTGATAGGGGCGCGGGCCGATCGGGGGGAAGGTGGTCTGGCCGGTGACCTCCACCGGGACGACGCCGTTGTAGGCGCGCAGGTCGAGTTCGACCGGCTGGGGGTGGCGCGAGAGGTTGTTGACGCACAGCATCTCGGTGGGGTGGCCGTCCTCGTCGAAGTGGCGGCGCACATAGGCAAGCACGGCGGCGTTGGAGGTGGGTATCTCCTCGAAGTCGCCCAGGCCGAAGGCCTTGTGGTGGCGGCGCCGGGCGGCCAGCATGCGGCGCGTCCAGCGCAGCAGGGAGGCGCGGTTGTCGCGCTGGCTCTCCACGTTGACGGCCGGGTAGCCGTAGACGGGGCCCAGGTTGGTGGGCAGGGTCAGGCTGGCCGGGTCGCCCTCGGAGAACCCGGCGTTGCGGTCGGGTGTCCACTGCATGGGGGTGCGCACCGCGTCGCGGTCGCCGAGCCAGATGTTGTCGCCCATGCCGATCTCGTCGCCGTAGTAGAGGATCGGCGAGCCGGGCAGGGACAGCAGCAGCGCGGTGAACAGCTCGATCTGGTCGCGGTCGTTCTCCAGCAGCGGCGCCAGGCGCCGGCGGATGCCGATGTTGGCGCGCATGCGCGGGTCCTTGGCGTACTCCGCGTACATGTAGTCGCGTTCCTCGTCGGTGACCGTCTCCAGGGTCAGCTCGTCGTGGTTGCGCAGGAACAGGCCCCACTGGCAGGCGGCGGGGAGTTTGGGGGTCTTGGCGAGGATCTCGGAGACGGGGAACTTCGATTCCTTGCGCACGGCCATGAACAGGCGCGGCATGAGCGGGAAGTGGAAGGCCATGTGGCATTCGTCGCCGCCGCGTTCGTAGTCGCCGAAGTAGTCCACGACGTCCTCGGGCCACTGGTTGGCCTCGGCCAGCAGGATCCGGCCGGGGTAGTGGGTGTCGATGACCTCGCGCACCCGGCGCAGGAAGGCGTGGGTCTCGGGCAGGTTCTCGCAGTTGGTGCCCTCGGCCGCGTACAGGTAGGGCACGGCGTCCAGGCGGAAGCCGTCGATGCCCATGTCCAGCCAGAAGCGCAGGGCGGAGATGATCTCGTCCTGGACGGCCGGGTTGTCGAAGTTCAGATCGGGCTGGTGGGAGAAGAAGCGGTGCCAGTAGTACTGCTTGCGCACCGGGTCGAAGGTCCAGTTGGAGGTTTCGGTGTCGACGAAGATGATGCGGGCGTCGGGGTACTTCTCGTCGTCGTCGGCCCACACGTAGTAGTCGCCGTAGGGGCCCTGGGGGTCGGCGCGCGAGGCCTTGAACCAGGCGTGCTGGTCGCTGGTGTGGTTCATCACGAAGTCGGTGATGATGCGCAGGCCGCGCGCGTGGGCGGCCTCAAGCAGGGCGCGGAAGTCCTCCAGGGTGCCGAACTCGGGCTGCACCGCGCGGTAGTCGGACACGTCGTAGCCGCCGTCGCGCAGCGGCGACTGGAAGAACGGCGGCAGCCACAGGCAGTCCACGCCCAGCCACTGCAGATAGTCCAGCTGGGAGGTGAGTCCCTTCAGGTCGCCGACGCCGTCGCCGTCGCTGTCCTTGAAGGAGCGGACCAGCACCTCGTAGAAGACGGCCCGCTTGTACCAGTCGGGGGTGTCGGTCACCGCTTTGGTGGACGGGGTGACGGGCACGGGCGCGCGCCGGGCGGTGGTGGCTTCGGCCTGGTCGGTGCTCAAGGGTTCCTCCAGGTGACGATGCGGGTCCCGGAGTGCTCCGGGCGGTTCGAAAAAAGAGGGGGCGTCGCTGAGCGGGTGTGCCGCGCGCGGCGCCCCCGGTTTTTCACCTCGTGTACGCGGGGGTGGTGGCGGGCGCGTGGGGGGGGGTGGGGCGGCGCGGCAGGGGGCTCAGCGGGGGCCGGGGGCCGGGGCGGCGCGGGCGGTGCGGGGGCCGCCTGCCAGGGCGCGGGGCGCCAGGGGGCGGGGCGCCAGGGGGCGGGCGGGGCCGGGGGGCGGGGCGCGGTCAGGGGCGGCGGGGCCGCTCATCGTCCACCCCCTTTGGGCGGTCGTCGTTGACCTGGCAAGGGTTTCAGCATTCTGAGGCCTTCCGGCGCGGGCAAGGAATGGCCTTTCATCCCGGCAAGTTGCCCAAGTCGGGTATTGCCTGGAGGAATTGCCGGGGCGTGTTCGCGGTGTTTCGCGGACACCGCGAGCAGGCGCATCGCGGGCTTTTCCACCGCGTGGTGGAGCAGCGCGGCAAGCAGCAGGCTCACCGCGAAGGCGCCGGCCAGCACGAGCAGGGCGATGGGGGTGCTGAACGCGGGCCGTCCCAGCGCCTGGTGGCCGTGGATGAGGACCAGGCGGTGCACCAGGTACAGCGCGAAGGACAGCTCGCCCAGGCGCACCCAGGCGGGCCCGGCCGCCCGGGTGGGGCGCCCGGTGGCGTCGGCGTGGGCCAGGGCGCCGATCAGCAGGGCGATCGGCACGACGGTGGCGGCCACCAGACTGGCCAGGTAGGGCAGCTGGGTGGCCAGCACGTAGCCGGCGCCGAGCAGCAGGGCCGCGGGCAGCGGGCGCGGGCCCCTGAAGCGGCCCTCGCGCACGATCCGGGCCACGACCATGCCCAGCGCGAACTCCGCCGCGCGCACCGGCGGGAAGACGTACAGCAGCCAGTACTGCCACTGGCCGGTGGTGCCGTCGGGCAGGACCAGGGCCGGGGTGTCGGGCAGCAGCGCGACGGCGGCGGGCAGGGCCGTCACCACCCCCGCCAGGCCCGCGGCCACCGGTGCCAGGGCGCGGGCGGGCAGCGCGCGCAGAGCCCGCCACAGCAGCGGGAAGGCCAGGTAGAACAGCAGCTCGCAGGAGAGCGACCAGCTGACCGGGTTGCCGCTGACGTACAGGTGGGGCTGGGGGAAGAACGACTGCAGCAGCGTCACGTTGACCGCCACCGCGCCGGGGTCGAGGGCGGATCCGGTGGCGGCGAGCAGGGCGAAGGCGGCCAGGGCGCACACCAGGTGGCTGGGGTAGATCTTGGCCAGGCGGCGGCGCCAGAAGCGGCGCGCGCCGTCGGCGGGGCGGGCCGACCAGGTCAGCACGAAGCCGCTGAGCACGAAGAAGAACGACACCCCCACCCAGCCCGCCTTGGACAGGACCTCGGCCAGGCGGTGCTGGGTGGAGGTGTCGGCGAAGAAGCCCGCGAAGGAGGCGTGGAAGGCGAACACCGAGGCGGCGGCGGCGAAGCGCATGCCGGTCAGGGAGGGCAGGCGGTGCGGGCGGACGACAGCGACGGCGGCGGCCATGGAAGAACACTCCTGGGCGGTCACGGCACGGGGCGCGCCCGGCCGCGCGCGGGGCCGGGCGGCCGGGCGCGGCTGCTCCGGTCCGCGCCGCCGCCGGAGGCCTCCCCCGGTCCGGGGTGGTGCGCGGGGCACGGCGGGGCGGGGCGTGGGGTCGCGTACGGCCGGGGGCGGCGGTTGCGCGGGGCGGGGCAGGGCACGGGGGCCTCGGCCCGGGGGGGGCGGGGCGGTGTGCGCGGCAGGGGCTGGGCGGGGCACGGGGCGGGCGGGCACGGGGGCCTCGGCGGGGCGTGGGGCGGCGGGCACGGGCGGGCCGGGCGGTGCGCGGGGCGGCGCTGATCGCGGGGCGGGGCCGGGGGGCGGCGCTGATCGCGGGGCGGGGCCGGGGGGCGGCGCTGATCGCGGGGCGGGGCCGGGGGGCGGGGCGGTTGAAAGGGGGCCGGGGCGCGGGAGGCAGGGTGGGCGGGAATGGGGGGTGTTCTCTTCACAGGTGACCAGTGAATTCGCCGCACCCTCGTATGGATTTGGTGACTCCGTTACGACTGGGGCAAGTTGGCCGAGTCTCCCGATGCGCGCCGCCGTTTATTGCCCCCTTGCGCGAACAGCGGGTTGACTCCGAATGTCCCTGATTTCGGCCATCGGCCGGGCTATTTCTTCTCTCGCGGGGACGGATCTCATCCGACGACAGGGAGACCTCGTGTCCAAACGCATCCTGGTCGTGCTTTCCGAATACGGCTACTGGGGCGAGGAACTCGTGGGCCCAATCGAGGCTTTCGACGCACGCGGGTATCGCACCACGTTCATGACACCGCACGGCAAGCGGGCGCAGGCCCTGCCGCCCAGCCTCGATTCCGAGTACATCGACCCACCGCTGGGCCGTGCGGTCACCTCGCGGGACATGGCCCGCCGCGCGAGGGCGCTGGATGACTCCAGCCGTCTGGACAATCCCCTGAGCCTGGCGGAGATGATCCCCGAGCGCCCGTACTACAGCGCGCTGAACCACCTGCGGGAGCTGGAGAGTTACCACAGCAACCTGGCGGCGGCCGTGCAGGAGCTGCTGGGCGGTTTCGACGCGCTGGTCATCGTCGGCGGCAGCGGCCCGATCGTGGACCTGGCCAACAACGAGCGGCTGCACGAGCTGGTCCTGGCCTTCGCCCGGGCCGACAAGCCGATCCTGGCCGAGTGCTACGGCGTGGCCGCGCTCGCCTTCGCCCGGGACTGGGACGCGCGGGCCAGCCTGCTGTGGGGCAAGCACGTCACCGGTCACCCCAAGGAGTACGACTACAAGGACGGCACCGGGTTCGTGGGCGTGGACTTCAACATGGGGCCGCCGCCCTACCCGCTGGAGTACATCCTGCGCGATGCCACCGGCCCCGAGGGCGCCTTCCACGGCAACGTGGGCAAGGAGGTCTCGGTGGTCGTGGACTTCCCGTTCATCACCGCGCGTTCCACGCCGGACTCGGTGACGGCCGGGGAGATGCTCATCGAGGTCCTGGAGAACGGCCTGCGCCGCTACGGCTGGTGAGCGCCCCCGGCGATGGTGAAGGAGGAGAGGCCCATGTCCGCCAGGCCCGCCAAGGCCGCGGTGTTCGAGCAGCTGGCCGCCGAGGGTGTGCGGCATCTGTTCGGCAATCCCGGCACGGTCGAGCAGGGCCTGCTGGACCTCGCCGGTGACAGCGAGGTCGGCTATGTGCTGGCCCTGCACGAGAGCGTCGCGGTGGCCATGGCCGACGGCTACGCACGCGCCGCCCAGCGCCCCGGGGTCGTCCAGCTGCACAGCGCGGTCGGCCTGGGCAACGCGATCGGCATGCTGTACCAGGCGAAGCGCGGCGCCTCGCCGCTGGTGGTCCTCGCCGGGGAGGCTGGGGTGCGTTATGCGGCGCTGGACGCGCAGATGGCCGCCGATCTGGTGGCCATCGCAGGGCCGGTGACCAAGTACGCGGCCCGGGTCCTTGACGCCTCCTCGGTGCTGCGGGAGCTGCGCCGCGCGGTGAAGATCGCCATGACGCCGCCGCGCGGCCCGGTCCTGGTGGTGCTGCCCGCCGACGTCCTGGAACAGCCCACCGCCGAGCCGGTGGTGCCCGCCTCGGTCCCCCACACCCGGGCCGTGCCCGAGCCGGCCGCGCTGGCGCGGGCCGCCGCTCTGCTGGCGGGCGGCAGGCGGCCGCTGG
Organism: Streptomyces sp. AN091965; assembly: GCF_022698285.1. Classification (NCBI taxonomy): domain Bacteria; kingdom Bacillati; phylum Actinomycetota; class Actinomycetes; order Kitasatosporales; family Streptomycetaceae; genus Streptomyces; species Streptomyces sp. AN091965. Next base: position 108,773 of record NZ_JALDMY010000001.1, read on the forward strand.
TCCTGATGGGGGACGGTGTGGCCGCCAGCGGCGCCCAGCAGGCCCTGACCCGGGTCGCGGAGATGCTGGGCGCCCCGGTGTGGGGGGTGAACTCCTCGGAGGTCAACTTCGATGCCACCCACCCGCTGTTCGCCGGCCTGCTCGGGCACATGTTCGGTGCGGACAGTGCGCGGGTGGTGGCGGGCGCGGATGCGGTCCTGATCGTGGGCACCTATGTGTTCCCCGAGGTCTTCCCCCAGCTGGCCAGCCCCTTCGGCCCGGGTGCGGCGATCGTGCACATCGACGCCGACGCCTATGAGATCGCCAAGAACTTCCCCGTCGATCTGGGGCTTGCCGCCGACCCGGCCCTGGCCCTGGAGGGCCTCGCCGAGCATCTCGCCCTCCTGGCGGGCACGGCGGGGGGTGCACGCGAGCCGCAGGCCGCGCAGGCACCCGCCGCCGCCCCGGCCACGGAGCGCCCGGCAGCCGGGGCGCCTGCCCCCGGGCCCGCTGGACCGGGGCGGGCCGGGCCGGCACAAGAGGCGGGCGGGGAGGGGTCGTTGATGGAGTGCTTCGCCCGGGAACTGGCCGCCCAGGCCCCGCCCGGCCTGGTGGTGTTCGACGAGGCGCTGACCGCCTGCGCCCCGCTGCTGCGCCATCTGCCGCCGCGGCGGGCGGGCTGCTACTTCCAGACCCGCGGCGGCTCGCTGGGGGTGGGCATCCCCGGCGCGCTGGGCGTCAAACTGGCCCGCCCCGAGCTGCCGGTGGTGGCCTTCACCGGCGACGGGGCGAGCATGTACACCATCCAGGCGCTGTGGAGCGCGGCCCGCTACCGCATCGGCGCCGCGTTCGTGATCTGCAACAACCGCCGCTACCAGCTGCTGGACGACAACATCGAGCGCTACTGGGCCGAGCTGGGCATCGCCCCGCACGCCCACCCCGAGGCCTTCGACCTGTCCGGGCCGGACATCGACTTCACCGCCCTGGCCGGCGCCCTGGGCGTGCCGGGGCGGCGGGTGGACAAGCCCGGCCAGGTGCCCGGCGCCGTGCGCGCCCTGCTCGCCCACCGGGGCCCGTACCTGGTGGACCTCAACACCGCCTAGCCCCCCTCCCTCTCCTGCCCCCGCCCCCTGCTTGCGGTCCGTCACGCGCCCGCGTGCGCACCCCCGGCAAAGAGGGGGGTGGGGGCGGCAAGTCCTAGTGGAGCCCAAGGAGCCTGCCCATGTCCCTTGTGCGGACCCCTCCCGCCGAGCACACCGCCCGCGCGGCGATCGGCCAGCTGGCCAGCGACTGGTACCGGGCGCTGGACCGGCACGATCCGCTGCCGGTGCTGACCGCGCTGGTCACCGACGACGTGGTCCTGCACCTGCCCGAGGGCGCGGTGCACGGCCACAGCGGCCTGGCCCAGTGGTACGAGGCCGTCACCCACCGCTTCTTCGACGAGGAGCACACCCTCACCTCGCTGGAGGTGCGCCCGGCCGCGGGCCCCTGCGCGGAGGTGGACCTCGTCGTCAACTGGCAGACCAAGGTGTGGCAGGCGCCCGCCGCGCGCAGCACCTGGCTGGGTTTCGATGCCCACCAGCGCTGGACGGTGGCCCACGACGGCGCCCGCTGGCGCATCCGCACCTACACCGTCACCGCGCTGGCCCCGATGCCCGGCTCGCCGGCGCTGTAACCGCGCCCGGCCCCCGGGCCGCGGCCCCACTTTCGTGTCGTTGCCACGCCCCCTATGACTTCGGGATCGTCCACATGGGAATCGTCAAACCCCTGCCCACCGGCCGGCTCGCCGGCAAGCGCCTTGGCATCCTGCTGGAAAGCGGCTACGTCGAGGAGGAGATCGCCTACTACCAGCGCCGCTTCGCCGAGGACGGGGCCGAGGTGACGCTGCTGACCCGGCTGTGGGGACTGTCGTCGATCACCTTCACCGGCCAGGGCCACCAGGCGCCGCTCACCGTCGAGGGCGACCTGGAGGCGGTCGACTTCCACGAACTGCTGCAGTACTCGGCGCTGATCGTGCCCTCGGGGCTGGTCGCCGAGCGGCTGCGCTACAGCGAGGACGTGGAGCAGATCTCGCCCGCCCTGGAGCTGCTGCGCCGCGCCTTTCGGGTGCCCAGTGTCCTCAAGGCGTTCTCCTGCCACGGTCTGCAACTGCTCTCGGCCGCCCCCGAGCTGCTCCGCGACCGGCCGGTGACCTGCCACAACAACGTGGCCGGCGATGTGCGCAACATGGGCGCGGTCTACCTCAACCAGGACCTGGTCGTGGACCGCGACCTGATCACCTCGCGCACGGTCGAGCACTGCCATCTGCTGGCCCGCACCGTCATCGAGCGCCTGGACATCCCGGCAAGGGCGGCCGCATGAGCGCGCCCGCCCTGCCGTTCTCCTTCTCCGACCTGAGCACCGGCTACGTCACCGGCCGGCTCGCCAACCGCTTCACGCTCACCACCCCCGACGGCCGCGAGGTGCTGATCCATCTGAGCGCGGCCACCACCGGCCAGCGCCTGCGCAACCTCGGCGAGCCCTACCAGGACGTGAGCGGGCAGCTGGCCGAGCTGCTCACCCCGGGCACCTACGTGTTCGTCTACGGGCCTATCTACCCCACGGAGGCGGGCCTGTTCTTCCAGGCCGACCGGGTGGTCATCGCCGGCGGGGCGGGCGCGGTGCCGCCCTGGCAGCAGCGCGGCTGGTGGACGCGCCAGCTCACGGAGCTGGCCTGCTTCTACCGGCGCTCGCAGTTCGGCGCGGGCGCGGTGGACTTCGCCGAGTACCGCACCGAGATCCACGGCAGCGGCCACAAGACCACCCAGCACATCCAGGAGACCGACACCCTCTCCCGCCTGGTCTACGGCATGGCCAGCGCCTACCTGCTCACCGGCAACGAGGACTTCCTGGACGTCGCCGAGCGCGGCTCGCGCTATCTGCACGAGCACCTGCGCTTTCACGACGCGGACGAGGGCATCGTGTACTGGTACCACGGCGTGGACGTGGCCGGGCCGGTGGAACGCAAGCTGTTCGCCTCGGAGTTCGGCGACGACTACCGCGCCCTGCCCGCCTACGAGCAGATCTACGCGCTGGTCGGGCTGACCCAGACCTACCGCATCACCGGTGACGCGCTGATCAAGCAGGACATCGAGGGGACCGTCAAGCTCTTCGACACCGCCTTCGCCGACCCGCGCCTGGGCGGCTACTTCTCCCACATCGACCCGGTCACCCTCAGCCCCCACCACGACAGCCTGGGCCCCAACCGCTCGCGCAAGAACTGGAACTCGGTGGGCGACCACGCCCCCGCCTACCTGATCAACCTGTACCTGGCCACCGGCGAGGAACGCTACCGGCGCATGCTCGAGCACACCTTCGACATGATCGTCACCCATCTGCCCGACCGCTCCCGCGACCCGAGCGTCTTCGTCAACGAGCGCTTCCACGCCGACTGGACCCCCGACCACGACTGGGGCTGGCAGCAGAACCGCGCGGTCGTCGGCCACAACCTGAAGATCGTGTGGAACCTGATGCGGATGCACGCCGCCCTGCCCAAACGCGAATACCGCCAGCTCGCCGAGCAGCTGGCCGCCGCGTTGCCGCCGGTGGGCCGCGACGGGCAGCGCGGGGGCTGGTACGACGTCCTGGAACGCGAGGCCGAGGACGGCCGGCACGCCTTCGCCTGGCACGACCGCAAGACCTGGTGGCAGCAGGAGCAGGCCATCCTCGCCTACCTCGTCCTGGCCGGCGCCACCGGCCAGGACACCTACACCCGCCACGCGGACGAGGCGGCCGCCTTCTACAACGCCTTCTTCCTCGACCACGACGAAGGCGGCGTCCACTTCACCGTCCTGGCCAGCGGCATCCCCTACCTGCTGGGCAACGAACGCCTCAAGGGCAGCCACGCCATGGCGATGTACCACAAGGCCGAACTGTGCTACCTCGCCGAGGTCTACACCCGGCTGCTGGTGCGCGGCGAGCCGCTGGACTTGTGGTTCAAGCCGCACGCCGACGCCGACTTCCCCGACGGCCTGCTGCGGGTGGCCCCCGACCTGCTGCCGCCCGGGCGCGCCGAGATCGAGCACGTCCTGATCGACGGCGCGCCCTTTGACGGCTTCGACGCCGCCGAGATGACCGTGCGCCTGCCCCGGCGCAGCCGGCGCGTGACCGTCCAGGTCCGCCTGCGCCCCACCCGCCCCTGACCCCCGCCCCCGCTGTCCTTCCTGCTGTCCTTCCTGCTGTTCTTCCTGCTGTTCCTCCTGCTGTTCTTCCTGCTCTTTCCGTGCCGCCGGGCGCCGCTGCACACCCCGCCCGCCTGCCTTGTCCGCTGCTGATTTCGTCCGTACCGCGATGAGCGACCCCAAAGGGATGACGTGATGAGTTTTGAGGCCTACTTCGGGTTCACCGGTGACACCGCCACGATCTACCTCAGCGGGGATCTGACCGACAAACGGGTGCCCGCCGTGCGCACCCTGATCGACCAGGCGCTGTCGCGTCCGGTGAACCGGCTGGTGCTGCGCATGCACGGGCTGACCTCGCTGTCCGCGGCCGGGGTGCGCTGCCTGTGCTGCACCCAGCAGCAGCTGCCCGCGGGCGCGCAGATCGTGGTGGACGGCGCCTGCGACCGCGTCCGGCGCGTGCTGCAGGCCAGCGGCTTCGCCCAGGCCGTCACCCTCATCGAGGGCTCGCTGAGCCTGCCCGACGAGCCCGCCGCCGCCTGACCCCCAGCCCCCTTCCCCCGCTCTTTTTTGCCGTATGTCCCGTGCCTGTTTTTGTACGTCCCGCACCACCCGCGCTACCCAAGGGAGATTCTCCGACATGAAGGCTGTTGTGATGGCCGGCGGCGAGGGCTCACGGCTGAGGCCGATGACCTCGGACCTGCCCAAGCCGCTGCTGCCGGTCGCCGACCGGCCGATCATGGAGCACGTGCTGCGCCTGCTCAAGCGCCACCACCTGGACGACACCGTCGTCACCGTGCAGTTCCTGGCCTCCCTCATCCGCGAGCAGTTCGGCGACGGCAGCGCGCTGGGCATGCGCCTGAGCTACGCCACCGAGCCCTATGCGCTGGGCACCGCGGGCAGCGTGAAGAACGCCGCCGGCCTGCTGGACGACGAGCCGTTCGTGGTGATCTCCGGGGACGCGCTGACCGACATCGACCTCACCGACCTGATCGCCTTCCACCGCGCCAAGGGCGCCCTGGTGACGGTGTGCCTGACCCGGGTGCCCGAGCCGGTGGAGTTCGGCATCACCGTCCTGGACGGCGACGGGCGCGTGGAGCGTTTCCTGGAGAAGCCCACCTGGGGCCAGGTGTTCTCCGACACCGTCAACACCGGCATCTACGTCATGGAACCCGAAGTCCTCGACTACGTCGCCGAGGGCCAGAGCACGGACTGGTCCAGCGACGTCTTCCCCCGCCTGCTCGAGGAGGGCCGGCCCGTCTACGGCTACGTCGCCGAGGGCTACTGGGAGGACGTGGGCACCCACGCCAGCTATCTGCGCGCCCAGGCCGACGTCCTTGGCGGACGGGTGGGCGTGCAGCGCGCCGGGGTGGAGCTCTCCCCCACCGTGCGGGTCGACGCCAGCGCCCGCATCCACCCCACCGCCCAGCTGACGGGGCCGGTGTATGTGGGCCCCCACGCCCAGATCGGGGCGGGCGCCCGCATCGGCGAGCACACCGTGGTGGGCGCGCACGCGGTCATCGACCAGGGCGCCCAGCTGCGCCGCGTGGTGATGCACCCGCACGCCTACGCGGGCCCCGGCGCCGTGCTGCGCGGCTGCGTGATCGGCCGCAACGCCAGCCTGCGCCGCGACGTGCGCATCGAGGAGGGCAGCGTGCTGGGCGCGGGCTGCGTGGTGGAGGAGGACGCCCTCGTCGCCGCCGACGTCCTGGTCTACCCGGGCAAGACCATCGAGGCGGGCACCACCGTCAACGACAGCCTGATCTGGGAGTCGCGCGCCACCAAGTCGCTGTTCGGGCCGCGCGGCGTGCGCGGCCTCCTCAACAGCCAGGTCACCCCCGACCTCGCGGTGCGCCTGGCCAGCGCGTTCGCCACCACCCTGCCGCGCGGGGGCAAGGTCACCGTGGCCCGCGACCACGGCGTGGCCGCGGCGGTCCTGCTGCCCGCCATGATCTCCGCGCTGCGCGCGGCCGGCCTGGACGTGCGCGACCTGGGACACGTGCCGCTGCCGCTGGCCCGCCGCCGCACCGCCGACGACAGCCACGGCGGCATCGTGGTCACCACCACCCCCGGCAGCGAGGAAAGCGTCGACATCGTCTTCCTGGACGCGCACGGCATCGACGTCTCCCCCACCGCCCAGCGCGGCCTGGAGCGGGTCTTCAGCCGCCGCGAGTACCGGCGCGTGCTCTCCGGCGAGATGGGCCGCCTGCAGGCGTCACCCACCAGCATCGAGGAGTACGCCGATGAACTCACCGCCCGCCTGGGCACCCTGGAGGGCGCCGGCCGGCGCCTGAAGGTCGTGGTGGACGCCGCCTGCGGCAGCACCGCCCTGACCCTGCCCGCCGTCCTGGGCCGGCTGAGCATCGAGGCCTTGACCGTCAACAACGCCCTGGTGCCCGCCTCCAGCACCGAGACCGCGGCCGAACGCCGCGCCGCCCTGCACACCCTGGGCCACTTCGTGGCCACCTCCGGCGCCGACTTCGGCGTCCGCTTCGACCCCACCGGCGAGCGCCTGTCCCTGGTCGACGAGCGCGGCCACATCATCGCCGACGACCGCGTCCTGCTGCTCCTGGTCCGCCTGCTGACCTCCCAGGCCGGCGGCGGGCGCACCGCGGTACCGGTCACCGTCAGCCGCGCGGTGGAACAGAGCGCCCTGGCCCACGGCGGACAGGTCCGCTGGGTGGCCACCGCCCCGGGCGACTTGAACCGCGCCGCCGCCGGCGGCGGCTTCATCCTGGCCGCCGACGGCGAAGGCGCCTTCGTGCTGCCCCAGTTCAGCATCTACGCCGACGGCGTCGCGGCCTTCGTCAAGATCGCCGCCCTGCTCTGCCAGGACCACACCACGCTGAGCGAACTCATCGCCCCGCTGCCCGCCGTGCACGTGCGCCAGCGCGATCTGCCCACCGCCTGGCGCGTCAAGGGCCAGGTCATGCGCACCGTCGTCGAAGCCGCCAGCGGCCGCCGGATCGACACCACCGACGGGGTGCGCGTCCTGGAGGACGACGGCCGCTGGGCCCTGGTCCTGCCCGACGCGGCCGCCCCCCTCACCCGCCTGTGGGCCGAGGGCCCCGACCCCGCGGCCGCCGACGCCCTGCTCGACGAATGGAGCGCGGCCGTACGCGGCTCCGCCGCCGCCTGACCCCCGCCCCCCGGCCCCTCACCGGGGGGTGTTCGTGCCAGGGGTGCGGCCGGCGCCCGCGGCGGGAGGCAGACCTCAAGCCCCCTGTTGCCGCGGGCGCCGGCCGCACCCCTTTCTTGTCCTTGGCCGGCTTCCTCCCCAGGCCTCTTGCCGCCCCCGCCCCCGCCCCCTTCCGGAACTGGAGGGGGCGGGGGCGGGCGCATCAGCGCCGGCCGCAAGGGGTCAGGTGCCGTGCAGGCGGGTGCGGGTGCCCGGCAGCGGTTTGGGCACCGGCGCGGGCAGGGCCACCCCGGGCGGGGCCGGGGTGGTCATGTCCCACACCCCCTCCCCCGCTCCCGCCCCGGCGGGCACAGCCGGCACAGCCGGCGCGGCGGTGGCGGCGATGGCCTCCTCGACGGCCCGGGTCAGCTCCTCGGCGGTGGGCACCCCGTCGATGCGCCGCTGCCCGGCCACGATCACCGGCACCATCGTCACCTGCGCCGGGCCCCGGGCGTGGGCCAGGCTCTGCTGATGGGCGCGGGCGTAGCGCGCCGACATGATGGCCGCGCGGAAACCCGCCCGGTCCAGGCCCGCCTCCACCGCGAGCCCGGCCAGGACCGTGGGATCGGAGATGTCCTGCCAGTGGTGGAAGTAGGCGCCGAAGACCAGGTCGGTGTAGCGGGCCCCGGCCCCGTGCTCACGCGCGTACTGATAGCCCAGCAGCGCCATCCGTGCCCGGCGCAGCGGGGTGCCCGGCGGTCCGGCCAGGTGCACGCCGCGCTCGGCGCCCAGCGGGCGCACCGAGTTCTCCCACACCCCGCGCGGGTACTCCCCCGCCTCCTCCACGCAGTTGGGGTTGACCTCGAAGGGATGGAAGGCGGGGGCGGCGTCCTGGCCGTGCAGGGCCTTGGCCAGCACATGCCGGGTGATCAGGCTGTAGGGGCAGATGAAGTCGAACCAGACATCGACCGTGACGGTCATCGGGCCTCACTTGGACGCGGGAGCAGAAGAGGAGGTGCCCACAGCACCGGAAGCACCAGGAGTTTCGGGAGCACTAGGAGTTCCGGGAGTTCCGGGAGTTCCGGGAGTTCCGGGAGGGCGGGGGGTGCGGGGGGTGCGGCGGGGGGTGGCGTAGCGGCGCAGCAGGGGCTGTTCGACGGCCGTGTGCAGCACCCAGGCCGCCAGCAGGGTCAGGGCGCAGGCCAGCAGGAGCAGGCCCGCGGCCGCACCGGTGCCAAAGGCGCGCTGTGCGCCCAGGGCGCGGTGGCCGTGGAACTGGATGAGGCGGTGCAGCAGGTAGAAGGCGAAGGACAGTTCGCCCAGGCGGACCAGGGGGCGGCTGGCCAGCAGGGTGCGGGCCCCGCTGAGGTCGGCGCGCGCGCCCGCGGCGACCAGCCAGGCCAGCGGGGCCGCGCCCAGGGCGGCGATGCCGTAGGCGACGGGCAGGGCCAGCGCCAGCAGGTAGGAGGCCGCCAGGGCCAGCACCGGCAGGGCCAGGCCGCGGCCGGGGAAGCGGCCGGTGGCCACCAGGCGGGCCATCACCATGCCCAGGACGAACTCCGCCGCCCGCACCGGGGGGAAGGCCAGCAGGAACCAGTACTGTTCCTCGCTGATGGCCAGCCAGTGCATGTGCGGGCCGGCGGGCAGCAGCACGGCGGCCAGCACCGGCAGCGCGGCCACGGCGGCCGTCAGGGCGGCGGCCCACCACCACAGGCGCTCGGCGCGGATGCGGCGCACTCCCGCCCACAGGGCGGGAAAGGCCAGGTAGAACAGGGCCTCCGCGCTCAGCGACCAGCTGACCGGGTTCGCGCTGAGGATGACCTCCACATCCGGCTGCCAGGCCTGCACCAGCAGCAGGTTGCGCAGCAGCGCGGGCCGGGGCAGACCGGCGGCGGCCAGCAGTGCCGCGGCGGCCGCCAGCGTCACCAGGTGACTGGGGTAGATCTTGACCAGGCGGCGGCGCCAGAACGCCCGCCAGGTGTCCTTGGAGCGGGCGGAGAAGGCCAGCACGAAACCGCTCAGCACGAAGAAGAACGACACCCCCGTCCAGCCCGCCTGGCTGACCGCCTCATGGAAGGCGGCGTTGACCTGCCGGTCGGCGAAGAGGTTCTCGTAGGAGGCGTGGAAGCAGAACACCAGCAGCGCCGCGGCGAAACGCATCCCGGTCAGCGACGGCAGCCGCCGGGCCGGGCCCGGCCCGGCGGGCCCGTGCACGCCCGTCCGGTCGCGGGCACCCGGCACGGCCCGCAGCGGGTGCCTCACGGCCGCGGACCGGGCAGCGCGGCAGCAGGGGTGCGCAGCAGGCGGGGCACCAGGGCCAGCGCGGCCAGCGCCAGCACGGCGGCGACCGCCAGGCCCGCCCCGAACGCACCGAAGACGCCCGAGGCGCCGGAGGCAGGGGTGGTGCCTGGGCCGGGGCGGGCGGTGAAGGCCAGGCCGGTGAGGGTGACGCCCAGGGCCATGCCGAGCTGGGCGGCGGTCTCCAGCACCCCCGAGGCCGCGCCCGCCAGCGCAGCGGGCACCTCGCGCAGCGCGGCGGCGAACAGCGGGCTGACTCCCAGGCCCTGCCCGAGGCCGATCACGGCCAGGCAGCCAAGGAGCACGGCGGGGGCGGGCCGGGCCGCGCTCACAGCCGTGGCGCCCAGCAGGGCCAGGGTGCCCGCGGCGTTGAGGGCGTAGCCGGCCGCCAGCAGCCGGGTGCCGATACGTTCCTGCAGCCGCGGGGCCGCCAGCGAGGCGGCCACGAACATCAGCGCCAGCGGGGTGAAGTACAGCCCCGCGCGCAGCGCGCCGTAGCCCAGTTCGCTCTGCAGATGCCAGGTGAGCAGGAAGAACAGTCCGGCGTTGCCGGCGAAGAAGGCCACCGCGAGCGCGCCGGCCGCCCCGAAGCGGCCGCACGTGAACAGGCCCGGGTCGATCACCGCCTGCCCGCCGCGGCGGGCCAGGGCCCGCTCGTAGGCGATGAAGAGGGCGGCGCCGGGCACGAAGGCGGCCAGCATCACCGTGCTCCACAGCGGCCACCTCGCGCCGTGGCCCAGGGTCAGGGGCACCAGCAGCAGGGCCAGCACGGCACTCAGCAGCAGCGTGCCGCCCCCGTCCAGCCCCGCGCCGCCAGGACCCCGGCGGGCAGGGCGGGCGGGGCGGGGGGCGGGGGGCAGGGTGAGGGCGGCGCCCAGCAACAGCAGCAGTCCCAGGGGGACGTTGAGAAGGAAGACCGGGCGCCAGGACATCCCCAGCAGGTCGGCCTGCACCAGCAGGCCGCCCGCGAGCTGGCCGGCCACCGAGGCGCCGCCGATGGTGGCGCCGAAGGCGGCGAAGGCCCGGGCCCGCAAGCGGCCACTGAAGGCGGTCTGCAGCACCGACAGGACCTGGGGGTAGAACAGGGCCGCGCCCAGCGCCTGCACGAGACGAAAAGCGATCAGCGCGGGGGCCGAGCCCGCCAGGCCGCAGGCCAGGGAGGCCGCGGTGAACACCGCAAGACCGGTCAGGAACAGCCGCCGGAAGCCGTAGCGGTCGCCCAGGCGGCCGCCGGCGACCAGGAACAGGCCGTAGGCCAGCAGATAGCCGGAGACCGTCAGCTGGGCCTGGGCGAAACTGGCGCCCAGGCCCGTGCGCACGGCCGGCACCGCCACGTTGACGATGAACCCGTCCATGATCGCCATGAAGGTGCCGCCCAGGACCACCGCCAGCAGCCAGCCCCGGCGCCGCACGCCCGCACCGGCGGGCACGCCCCCCTCCTGCGCAGCAGCGGGGGCGGGTGCGGGGGCGGGGGGCTCGGCGGGGGTGCGGGCAGAGACGTCTGTGTCCGCCACGGGGCAGCTCCTTGACAAGGACACCGGCCGGCAGACAGACCGGCAGCGGGGCAAAAGGGGGGCAGCAGGGAAAGTCCGGGGGTGTCTCCCAGCCTCGGGCGCCCGGCGCCGGGGCGGCAACGCCGACTTGCGCAAGACGCAGCCGCCTACAGGCCGCGCCCGCAGCGGATGCCGTACAGGGCCAGCTCCCAGATCCGGGCCAGCTGTTCGGGGGCGCTCTTGCAGGTGTCGCAGCCGCCCGGGCCGCAGCTGCGCAGATAGGACTCCACACCGGCCACCAGGTGCTGCACCAGGGCCAGGACGGTGCGCGTGTCGCAGCCCGCGCGCAGCTGGCCCGCGGGCATGGCCTCCAGCAGTTCCTCGATCACCGGCAGCCAGGCCCGCGGCCACAGGGCGGCGCCGCGGGCGCCCTCGCGTTCGCGGCTCAGGCGGGCCGCGGCGCGTACCGCGGGTTCCTCCTGGAGCAGGGCGGCCAGTTCCAGGGTGACGTCCACGACCGTCTCCAGGGCCGCCTCGCGGCCGCTGGCCAGCCGCTGGACGGCGTCACGGGTGGTGGTGAGCCCGCGCAGCTGCACGGTGTCGGCCAGTTCGTCCTTGGTGGGGAAGTGGAAGGTCAACGCGCCCATGGAGATCCCCGCCGCCTTGCTGATCCGGCCAAGGGACGTGCCGTGAAAACCGGCGTGGTCAAAGGCCACGGCGGCTGCCTGCACCAGAGCCTCGCGGGTGCGTGCGGCGCGTTCCTGTTTCACTGTCGACTCCCTTGGGGACGTGGGACACCCCCGCGCACCACGCAGCGGTACGGGGGGCGAAGGCGGTACACGAGCGGTCAAGTCCCGGCACACGGCCGGCAGCCACCGGCCCGCCCACCGGCCCGGCCCGCGCCCCGCCCCCGCCCCCCTGGCCGCGCACACCACCCCGGCCGGGCGGACGGGTGCCCGGGGCGGACGCCGGGCAGGCGGGCACCGGGGCGAAGGCGCGCCAGGCGGGCACCGGGGCGAAGGCAGGGCGGGCGGGCACCGGGGCGGAGGCAGGGCGGGCGGGCACCGGGGCGAAGGCAGGGCGGGCCGGTACCGGGGGGCTGCTCACCCGCCGGTGGGTGCGGTACGCCCTCCCGCACGCTTCACCCACCGGCGCGGGCGGCGAAGCCGGCGTGCTGCGGCGTGCGTTCACCGGCGCGGGCACCCGCCTCACGCGGTCACCGGTGCCGTCCGGCAGCGCGGGCCGCACACGCACGCGGGGGCAGATGCTGTCCAGCGGCGCGGGCCGCACACGTACACGGGCACCGGTGCCGTCCGGCGGGGCGGGCCGTACGCGCACGCGGGCACCGGTGCCGTCCGGCGGGGCGGGCCGTACGCGCACGCGGGCACCGGTGCCGTCCGGCGGGGCGGGCCGTACGCGCACGCGGGCACCGGTGCCGTCCGGCGGGGCGGGCCGCACACGCACGCGGGCACCGGTGCCGTCCGGCGGGGCGGAGGGCGGGTGCGCGGGCCGGGCGGCGCGGTCTGCCGGTACGCGGGCCGAAGCCTGCCCGTGGCCGGCGCCTGCGGGTGCGGGCGGCGGCGGGGGCGGTGAACTGCCGGGCGCAGGGGCCCGGTCGGGCGGTGCGGGTGCCCTGCTCCTGGGGCCGGGTGCCGGGTGCGGCGTGCTGCGCGTCACCGGGGCCCTCCTTCCACCACGACCGACGTACCGGACTTTGAGCTTCCGACGCGGGAGGGGACACCACAACGCCAACGTGGGAAAGCCTCAGGCCTTTTTCCCTCCCCACTCCCCCTCTTTCCACAGTTTTTCGCCCTTTCGTCCGACCGGACACCGAAAGCCCGGACTCTCCCGGCAACCCCCCAAAGCACCACACCACCCCCACACCAGCGCCCCGGCCGGAGCACGGCACCGCACCCGGCCCGGCCGGGAACGGAGCACGGGGAGGGAGTACGGGCCGGAGTACGAGGCGGAGTACGAGGCGGAGTACGGGAAGGGGTGCGGGGCGGAGTACGAGGCGGAGTACGGGAAGGGGTGCGGGGCGGAGTACGAGGCGGAGTACGGGAAGGGGTGCGGGGCGGAGCGCGGGGAGGGGTGCGGGAGGGGGTGACGGGAGGGGGGCGGCGGGGCCTGGGGGGCGTTCACGCGGGCGTGAAGTCCCGTGCGGGGCGCTGGAGTTCACCAAGTCGCACCGGTACGCTCCCCTCTCTCGAAAACAAAGCGAACGTTCGCTACGCTTTTTGGGTCGGACACGTCACGGAGGGGAACGACCATGGCCGGACAGCAGCAGGTGGGGGTGGCGTCGGCGGCGGGGGGCGGTGATCCGCTGCCCGCGTTCGCCGCGGCGCTCTTCGGGCATCTGCCGCGCGCCGATCAGCGGCGCTGGGCGCAGGGGTATCTGCAGGGGCTGCTCTCGACACCGGGCAAGAAGTCGGTGCGGCGCCTGGCGGCGGCGATCTCCGATTCGCCCACCGCCTCGCAGTCGCTGCAGCAGTTCATCAACGCCAGTCCCTGGGAATGGGATCCGGCCCGCAAGGAGCTGATCCGCTACGTGGAGCAGCGGGGCGCCCCGCGGGCGTGGATCATCGCCACCGCGGTGCTGCCCAAGCGCGGGGGGCACTCCTGCGGGGTGCACCGGCGGTTCGTGCCCGAGGCCGGGCGCACCATCAACTGCCAGCTGGGGATCGGGGTGTTCCTGTCGCTGGGCGAGATGCAGCTGCCGGTGGACTGGCGTCTGATGCTGCCCGAGCAGTGGAACGCCGATGAGCGGCTGCGCGAGCGGGCCCGGATCCCATCCGTGGCCCGGCACCGGCCGCTGTGGGCGCACGCGGCGGACCTGGCGGGCACGCTGGCCCAGCGCACCCGGCACGCGCCCGCGCCGGTGGTGGCGGACATGAGTGACCACACCGATGTCGCGCAGCTCATCGAGCAGCTGCACCGCCAGGGCCGGGCGATGGTGGTGTCGGTGCCGCCGGGGATGGGGGTGTGCCCGGCCACCGCCCGCACCGGCGCCTCGCATCTGGGCGCCCACAGCCCGCACGGCGCGCGGCAGTTCCTCTACCAGCACAGCACCCGCCATCCGCACGTGGTCACCGTCACCACGCCCGAGCACGGCCAGCGCCACATCCGGATCCTGTCCGGCCTGGTCCGCCTGCCCGGCACCACCCACACCCTGCGGATCTTCACCCAGTGGCGGCCCAGCCTCCAGCGCCCGGCCCGGGTATGGGTCTCCAACCTGCTGGACGCGCGCCTGGACGAGCTGATGTCCCTGGCCCAGCTGCACGCCCGCACCCGCGCCACCATGACCCACCTGGAACAGGAGTGCGGGCTGCTGGACTTCGAGGGGCGCTCCTACCCCGGCTGGCACCACCACATGACCCTGGTCTCGGCCGCCTACGCCTACAGCCGGCTGTGCGCACCGGCCGCCGACCAGCCCCTGCCCCGCACCGCCTGACCCACCCCCGGCCCGGCCGGGCCCTCCGCCCCCGGGAGCCCGGCCCCCGGGCCCCGGCCCCGGCCCCCGGCCCCGGCTCGGCCCATGACCCGCCGGGCGGGCCCCATTTCCGGCGCCGGGCCGCGGCAGGCACGGGCCGGGGCCCGGGCCCCGGCGCACCCGCACCCCCTGGGCCGGGGCGGGTGCGCTGCACGGCCCGCACACGGCGCACTCCGGACCGCCCACCCCCCTTCTTCTCGTACGCGGGCCAGGACCCGGTGCGGCATACAGCAGGCCGGGACCTGCCGCGGTGCGCCCGAGGCACGGCCCTGGCACCCGCCGCGGCCGGGCGCTCCGGGCGGCCACCCCCGGCACAAGGGCGCAAGGCGGCCGGGCGGCCGCAGCACACAGCCCAGGCACCGGCACCTGCCCGAGCCGCACACGGCGGACTCCGCACACACCAAGTCCGGGCACCCCGGACCGGGCACCCCACGGGGCCGGGTGCGGCAGGCTTCGCGCAACCCCGGCCGGACGCCCCGGGGTTGCGGCCCCGCGGCCGGGCGCTCCAGGCGGCCACCCCCGGCACACAGGCGCAAGGCACCCGGGCGGCCGCGGCACACAGCCCAGGCACCGGCACCTGCCCGAGCCGCACACGGCGGACCCAGCACACGCCAAGGCCAGGCGCCCCGGACCGGGCACCCCACGGGGCCGGGTGCGGCGGGCCGGGCGCGCCGAGGCTGCGGCCCCGGGGACGGACGGCGGGGGTCAGGCGGCGGTCCAGCCGCCGTCGACGGCCATCGCGGCCCCGGTGACGAACGAGGCACGCGAACTGCACAGCCACGCGGCAGCCTCGGCCACCTCCTCGGGACGGGCCATGCGCTTTTGCACGGAACGGGCCACGAAAGACTCCTCCAGCGCGGGCACCTGGCTCAGCACATCGTCCATCAGCTCGGTGCGGGTACTGCCCACCACCAGCGCGTTGACCCGGATACCCTGACGGCCGTACTCCTCAGCCGCGGCCCGGGTCAACCCGATCACCCCGTGCTTGGCCGCCACATACGGCGCCGCCGCCCCCGTGGCCACCACCCCCGCGACACTGGCGGTATTGACGATCGCACCACCGCGGCCGCACTCGAGCATCTGCGTGATCTGCGCCTTCAGACAGTTCCAGGCCCCACGCAGATTCACCTCCACAATCCGGGCGAACACCTCGTCATCCGTCTCGTGCAGCCGCGTGCCCGCAGTCCCCCAGCCCGCATTGTTGAACGCCGCGTCCAGACCGCCAAAGACATTGACCGCCTCCTTCACCGCCCGCGCCGCGTCCTGGGCCACCGTGACATCCCCCGCCACCGCCAGCGCCCGCCCGCCCCCCGCCTCGATCTCCCCCACCAGCGCACGCAACCGATCCTGACGCCGCGCCATCAACACCACCGCCGCACCCTCCGCAGCAAACAACCGCGCCGCGGCCGCACCGATCCCGCTCGAGGCCCCCGTAATCATCACCGTCGCCCCGCCCAACAGATCCCGCCCCGCTCCCAGACCATCCCTCACCAGCAAACCCCTCCCCTAGCGAAAACAGTGAAAACCACTTCCGACACCCACTCCGAACACCCGCTCCGGCACCCGCTTCAGCGTCCGCGCCGCATCCGCGGGCCCTGACGAAACCCGCATCCGCCGCACACCCGCACCCGCACCCGCACGGCCGGCACACCGCCATACACGCGCACCCACCGGACCCGCCGCACACACCCGCCCCGCACGCCCGGCCCGGCCCCGCACCCCGGCAGCAGAAACCTTTCCCCACACCAGACCCGCAGAACACCCCGCCACCAGCCACCCCACCCGGCCCGCACCGCACACGCCCCCACACCCACGCCCCAGGAACAGCGCGCGGGACACACAGCAGGACCACGAACGAAGCAGACCCCACACAGGCACAGGAACAGGAACAAGGCCAGAAGCAAGGACACAGGCAGGCGGCAGGCCATGTCCCAGGCGGGACAAGCCGCCGCACCCCGCAGCACCAGCACCAGCACCAGCACCAGCACCAGCACCAGCAGCGTCCCCGGGACGGGGCGCATACGAACGGCACGAAGCACGGAGCCCGAAGCAGGGGGCATGGAGCCCGAAGCAGCGGACCCGGGGCAGCGGACCCGGGGCAGCGGACCCGGGGCAGCGGACCCGGGGCAGCGGGCCCGGGGCAGCGGGCGGGGCGGGCCGCGGCAGGCGCGCGGGGCGCCGCCCGCGCCGCGGCTAGCCGAAGAAACCGGCATGACGCCTGGCCCAGTCGGCGAAACCGGCCGGAGCGCGGCCCGTGACCTGCCGCACCCCCGCACTGACCCCCGCCTTCGCCCCCGCCCGCTGACGCTCGGCGCTCTCCAGCAGAGCCCGCGCATACGGCTCCGGATACCGCGCACGCCACAGCCGCCAGGCCTCCTCCACCCCCATCTCCTCAAACCGCAACGGCCGCCCCAAAACCCGCGCCAGCACCCGCGTCTGCTCCCGCGCACACACCGCCACCGGCCCCGTCAGCTCATAACAGCGCCCCTGATGCCCGGGCTCAGTCAGCACCCGCGCAGCCACCGCCGCCACATCCCCCGGATCCACACACGCATTCACCGACGACCCGTACACCGCCCGCACCACACCCCGCTCACGCACCAACGGCCCCCAGGCCAGCGCCTTGGACATAAACGCCCGCGGCCGCAGCACCGTCCACCCCAGACCACACTCCCTCACCCGCTGCTCACACACCCGCTGCCAACACGTGATCACATCCCCCGCCCCCGCATCCGCCACCGCCAGCGCCGACACCTTCACCACATGCCCCACCCCCACCCGCACCGCCGCCCCCAACACCCGCTCATCATGATCAGGACGCAACGGATCACTCGTAATCACCAACAACGCATCCATCCCCGCCAACGCCCGCTCCAACGAAACCCCATCACCAAAATCCGCCCGCACCACCACACCCCCCACCCCCGCCCGCACCGCCGCCCCCGGATCACGCGTCAACGCCCGCACATAACACCCCGCCCCCACCAACTCCCCCACCACCAACCGCCCCACCGTCCCCGAAGCCCCCGCCACCACCACCCGCACACCACCCCCACCACCCCCACCACCCTTACGGATCCCCCCACTCGAACCCCACCCACCACCTACGCCCCGGCACCCGGACAGGACACCCGCACCACCCACAGAGCCCGCACCACCCTCCACACCCCCGCCGCCACCGGCACCGCCCCGGCCCAAACCACCACGCACACACGCACCACCCGCCTCACCCGCATGGCCCGCGCCACCCACACCACCCGCCTCGCCAGCACGGCCCGCATCACCCCCACCACCGGGCAGCCCCCCGCTGCCGGAGCCGCCCACACCGCCAGCCGGGCCTCTGCCACGGGCACCACCCCCGCCTCGCGCACCGCCCCCACTGCCCGCCACACCCGCACAATCCATGCCCCACCTGCCACTTGAACCGCCAACACCACCCGCACCACCACCGCCGGAGCCGCCGGTACCGCCGGAGCTGCCGGAACTGCCGGAACTGCCGGAGCCGCCGGAGCCGCCGGAGCCGCCGGAGCCGCCGGAGCCGCCGGAGCCAGCCTCGCCCCGTGCACCGCCCGCACCGTCTGCTACACCCGTATAACTCCCGTCGCACCCGCCACTTGAGCCGCCGACACCACCCGCACCACCACGACCACCACGGCCGAAGCCGCTACCCATGCCGCCGGAGCTGCTGGTACTGCCGGAACTGCCAGTGCCGCCGGTCCCAGCCCCACTCCGCGCACCGCCCACACCGCCCGTACGGTCAGCTGCCTGCCAGCCCTGCGCACCGCCCCGACCGCCGCACCCGCTCACACCGCCAACGCCACCAGCGCCACCCGTACCAGCCACTGCGTCAGCAGCCGCCGCACGGCCCGGGCCTCTCACACGGCCCACACCAGCCCCGCCACACGCACCACCAACACAAGCCACACCCCCCGCACCGTCAACTCCCTCTGCACCGGCGGCATCTCCCACACCACCCGCACCATGCGTACCGACCGGAGCGGATGCACAGCTCACGCCCCCGGCACGGCCCGCACGGCCGACACCGACCGCACGGTCAGCCCCCTCCACACCCCCGGCGCTCTCCCTGCCGCCCGCACTGCCCACACCACGGGCCCCGCCCGAACCATCCACACCAGGCGCGCGCTCAACTCCCCCCGCCTCAGCGGCATCCCCCACCCCGCCCGCACCACACCCACCAGCCACACCAGCCGGGCCAGCCACACCAGCCGGGCCAGCCGGGCCAGCCACACCAGCCGGGCCAGCCGGGCCAGCCGGGCCAGCCGGGCCAGCCGGGCCAGCCGGGCCAGCCGGGCCGAACGCCCTGCTCGCCTCCTCGGCACTCCCCGCTCCACCAGCACGGACCGCCTCCGCACGGGCTGCGCGGGCGGCGTCATCGGCACGGTCAGCGCCGTCCGCCCCGCCGGCACGGTCCGCTCCTGCCTGCCGGCCCCCGCCACCGGCGCCCGCCCGGACAGTACGCTCCGCACCGGCCGTACTCCCCCAGCGGGCCACCGTGCGGGCGACGCTGCCCGTGCGGGCGGCCGCACCTGTCCCGTGATCCGCCGCACCCTGAACCGTAGACGCCCCTGCCGGTAACAACACCCCCACCGCCCCCGTCCCCCCCTGCTCGCCGGCTACCGGCCCCGGCCAGGATCCAGATCAATCGCGGCCGCAGCCTGCGCCCGCGCAATACCCGGCAACAGCAACTGCCACATACGCACAATCCGCTGCGGCAACGCCGCCGTCGTCCCCGTCAGATGCGCATGCTGCTGCGTACCCGTCATCGCCCCCACCACGAACTCCGCCACCACCTCCGGCTCCACCCCCACCGCCAACTCCCCCTGCTCCCGCGCCACCTCCAGCCAGCCCTGGAAAATCCTCTCCCACTCATAAAACGACGTATCGTCCTCAATCCCATGACTCCGCTGCTCCACCGCCAACCGCACCCCCGCCCGCAACAACGGATTCACATTCAACTGATGCGCCCACACCAACGACAGATCCACCAACCGCTGCAACCCCTGCGAATGCACCCGCGGCACCATCACCTCCGGCTGCGCACGAATCACCGCACGCGCCAACGCCTCCTTACTCTCAAAATGGAAATACACCGCCCCCAACGTCACCCCCGCCCGCCGCATAATCTCCCGCATACTCGCCCCCCGATACCCCAACTCATCAAAAGCCAGCGCCGCCGCCCGCAGAATGTCATCCCGGGTCCTCACCGCACGCTCCTGCTTAGGCTCCACCATCGAGCGTCCCCTGCCCTTCCTCGCCACAAAAACGAACGGCCGTTATTTTACGCCCCCACCCCACCCCCACACCAGGCCACCAACCCCACCCAAACCCACCCCACACACCAACCCACCGACCAACCCACCCGCCCCCGGCCCGGCTGGCCTCACGGACCGCCCACCACCAACCCCCAACACAGGCAGCGGCAGGGCGGGACTGGAAGCCGAGCGGTCCGAACCCGTCCGAGCACAAGACGACCTCAAGTTCGGCTTCCTCGCGGGCGACCTCGCCGTCGGCGAGCGCGTAGAGGTGCTCGACGCGGGCTTTCTTGGCAGCGCAGCCGGGATCGCAGAAGGCCTTCCAAGCCTCTATGCGTTGAAACGAGACGCTCTCCAGGGCGCGTACCGAAAGCGGCACGGGGCACCCTCCCGCCAGGCACTGCCCCGCACCGCGGGCGGCCATCACGTTCACGGCCAGCGCGCACTCATCGCAGACCAACCCGCCCGACCTCGGCACGGACGCCGGACGCCTGCCCTTCCTACGGGCCTTGGCCAAGGAGGGCGCCCTCCATGTCGGCCACGCCCGCGCCGCCGTCCGCGGCCTGCGCTGTCCGGGGCGCACCCGACAGCACCATCGTCCAGACCCTCGCGACCGCCGTGGGATCCCTGTCCGGCCGCCTGATGTCACACCGATGGCTCTCGAAGAGGGAGTGGGGCCTCGGCTCGTCTGTGTTTGCGTGGTGAAACCGGTGACGGATTCCACCGGTCCGACCTCCCCGGGTCAGCTGGTTCATCAGATCGGTTCCCTGGGAGCCGAGCATGCCCTGGGAGGCATCTGTGAAGCTCCCCCGCGCTGCCGTCGCATCCCTCGCCACCGCCCTGATCGCCGGTGGCACCGTCCCGACCGCGGCCCCTGTCAGTGCCGCCGGCCCGACGCTGCACCAGGGGTGTGCGCAGTCACTCCGCTCTCGCCCCAGACCCGGACCCTGACCCGGACTTGGGCTCCTTGGGGTTTCCTGCCCCAGTGCCCGAGTCCTGCAAAAAGTACACCGACAAACTCATTGCCACGCTCGCGCCCTCCGGACTGCCGAGCATCCCGGCGCTGCCCGGCCAGCTGATCGAAAGCATCATGTCCATGGTGGACATCGGCACGTACATGCCTCAGATCCCCGGACTCCTCGCCGAGGCCAAAAGGACCTGCGATCAGCTCCACAAGGCTCTGTGATGCTCACCGACCCCAAGGTTCGCCTCCTGCGCGGCGCCCGGGAGTGAGTAGCCGCCTGCGGGCAGGTGCCTACGATGCGCGGGCTTGCCCAGGCGTCCGCCTCGTCGGTCTCCCCCAGCTGTAGCGGCTGAGCGAGCAGGGCGCGGCCGTGGAGACCTGCGGTCGGTGCAGCGCGCACAGCCCGTACTACGGAGCGATAGCGGGGGCGCGAGGTCTGTGGCAGAGGGCGCTGGGCGCCCCCGATACCGGTGTAAGATCTTGGTGTAACTCCGGCGCAGGACACGGGAGTCACGCGTCTGTGGTCCAAGGAAAGACGTCCATCATCCGATGGGAAATGCAGGTGCAAGGCCTGCCGGGCGCTCCACACGAAGGCCCCTCCACCCGGAGGGGCCTTCACCGTTTCCGGGCGCCGGTCCGGTGCCGGCGCCGTCTGGGACCTCGTCGGCCTCTGGCTCCTCCACCGCTGTACTACGGCGGCGACCTCGCCGAGATCGCCCTCGCCACCGTCCTCGCCACCCAGTGGTACGCCACCACCGGCCGGACCTACCGGACACGACAACCCAGGCGGGCGGCCGAAACGGGCCGGTGACATCCATTCCCAGCGGCACTCATCACGGAAAGCGCCCACAACTGGCGTCCTAAAGTCCCGCAGGCGCAGCCCCGACTCCCGGCAGTCGCCGCCGCGGACCCTGCTCCCCTCCGGTGCTGACGATCCCGTCCTGGAGCCCGACGGCCTGATCGGCTAGTACCGCGCGGACATCAGCGGACGCCTTCCGGCGCAACGCCGCCCGGCACCACCCCGCAGCACACCGTGCACCCGGAGGCCACCACATGCACGGCCAGCTTGCAGTTCACCGCGGTCGGTCCCGCGGTCAACGGCGAGTCGTGCTGGCATCCTCTAAGCCCTGCGCCGTGGTGTGCCTGTCAGCAGTACCAGCTGCCCTGCGCCTCCGGCCCCAGCGACGCGGCGCACGACGCCACCGGCGTCTGCCCGCACAACCTGCCGCTGGCCCCGGACAAAGTGCTGGGTGCACCTGCCGACCAGCGGACGGGAGCCCCTCCGCGCCTGTTGCGCTCCATGGCCTGGCGCGGGCATGACGCCGGCGCGCGGGGAGACCCGGGGCGTGCGGCTCCCCCACCGCGGCCACTAACCGGAGGTAGTAATGCGAGCACTGACCTGGCACGGCAAGCGCGACGTGCGCGTCGACACCGTTCCCGACCCTGTGATCAAAGAGCCGACCGACATCGTCGTACGGACGACGTCCAGCGGCATCTGCGGCTCCGACCTGCATCTGTACGAAGTCCTCGGCCCCTACCTCGACCCCGGTGACATCCTGGGGCACGAGCCGATGGGCATCGTCGAGGAAGTAGGGCCCGACGTCACGGAGGTGGCGGTCGGCGACCGTGTCGTCGTGCCCTTCAACATCAGCTGCGGCCACTGCTACATGTGCGGTCTGGGGCTGCACTCGCAGTGCGAGACCACGCAGGTCAAGGAGCGCGGGACCGGCGCCGCACTCTTCGGGTACACCAAGCTGTACGGCCAAGTCCCCGGCGGCCAGGCCGAGTTCCTGCGGGTCCCCTTCGGCAACACACTGCCGGTCAAGGTTCCGCACGGCCCGCCCGACGACCGGTACGTCTACCTCTCCGACGTCCTGCCCACCGCCTGGCAGGCCGTCCAGTACGCGAACGTCCCGCCCGGCGGCACCGTGACCGTCCTGGGCCTCGGGCCGATCGGCGCCATGGCGGCCCGGATCGCGCTGCACCAGGGCGCGAGCCTCGTCATCGGCGTCGACCTCGTGCCGGACCGGCTGAGCAGGGCGAGCCGGGACGGCGTCAAGGCCCTTGACCTGCGACGCCACAGCAAGGACATCGGTGACACCGTCCGGGACCAGACGCAGGGCCGGGGCACGGACGCCGTGATCGACGCGGTGGGCATGGAGGCACACGGGGCACCAGTGGCCAAGGCGGCGCAGTGGGGCGTGGGCCTGCTGCCCGACGCACTGGCGGAGAAGCTCATGGAACGCGTCGGCGTCGACCGGCTCGGCGCCCTCTACGCCGCGATCGACATCGTGCGCCGGGGCGGCACCCTCTCACTCAGCGGCGTCTACGGCGGAGCCGCCGACCCCCTGCCGCTGCTGACCATGTTCGACAAGCAGATCCAGCTGCGCATGGGACAGGCCAACGTCAAGCACTGGGTGGACGACATCCTGCCGCTGCTCACCGACGACGACCCCCTCGGCGTGGACGACTTCGCCACGCACCACATGCCCCTGGAGGACGCCCCGCTGGCCTACCGGACGTTCCAGGCCAAGGACGACGGCATGATCAAGACGCTCCTGCAGCCGTGACGACCGCGGCCGCGACCACCCGGCGACCCGGCCACCCGTACGGTTGCCGGGTGAAGGCGGCAGCGGGACGCGCAGCGCGCTGTGTCCCGGGCCTGACGGCCGACTCCTCCTCGTCTACGCCGTGCTTGGCCTGGTGTCGGCGGCCTCGAACTGGTGCCGTCCGCGAGCCAGAAGCGAACCAAGAAGACGTCGCCTTCGGCACCTCTGCATAGGACCCTGTTTCCTCACCTCTGCATAGGGCCCTGCCGCCACACTCAGGGCCGGGCGCCCATCGCCACCCGATACCTGCGTGGTCGCTCGCCGCCATAGGCCGTGCTTATGGCCCCATAAGTGAACAGGGTCTATGTGTGCGCTGATTCTGCGGCAAGAGTGAGGGTCTTACCTTGCTCGTACTGAAAGAAATCGGCATTCCCTTGAAACCCATACGTATGGCAGTCCTCACCGCCTTCTCCGTGGCCACCCCGACGCTCTTGGCCGTCATGCCCGCAGCCGCGCAAGAGGTGAAGCCCTCGGCGCCTTCCCTGGCAGAGTCCGCTCCGGAACCGGAGGCCTCCGAGGTTCCGGAGGAAAAGGAATCGCCTGCCGGTGACCCGGCCCGTGACAAGAACTCGGCGGCGCCCGAGGCCCCTTCGCCGTCCCCGCCCCCGTCGTCGCAGAGCGGGGAACCCGCCCGCACCGCTCCGCCGACCGCTGCGGAGGGCCGGGCCGACAAGCCGCAGCTCGGCCTGGAGGCGGTGCTGACCGGGGTTCCCGCCGAGTTCGTGGCGGGCGGTGGCTGGGGGGAGTTCGACCTGGTCCTGAGCAACACCACGGGACACGGCATGGATGGGAACGAATTCGTCCTCTCCATGGACGTGAACACCTTCTATCCCGATCCAGCTGTCGTGCCGCGGCTCATGAGCCTTCAGATGCTTGTCGATGGGTCGTGGCTCGATGTCGACCTGCAAGTGGCGGGTCGGGAGCGCGACGTCACCGCGGTCCTGCCCATTCACGGCACCACGGTGGCCCCTGGGAAGACGACTTTCCCGATGCGGCTTCAGTTCACCGCGGACGCTCCACTGACCTACTTCTACCTCGGGCCCCGGCCCGACGAAAAGGTCAACGTGGGCCCAGAGGACTACTGGGAAGAGTCGAAGATCGTAGCTTTGAGCGGTGGCGGGGAGGACCCCGGGAGCGGGGAAGACCCGGGCAACGGGGAAGACCCGGGGAACGGGGAAGACCCGGGGAACGGGGAAGACCCGGGCAACGGAAAAGACCCCGGGAACGGGGAAACCCCCGGGAACGGAGAAGACCCCGGGAATGGGGAGGACTCCGGGAACGGAAAGGAGCCCGGGAACGGCAAAGACCCCGACGGCCAAGGGAAGAAGCCTGCTCCCGGTCCCGGAACCGATGCGCCCGAGAGGGACGTCGTGATGCCCGCTCATGGTGAAGCCGCCCGCGGCGACGGCTCCGGCGGGCAGGACGCGTCCGGCACGCTCGCGCACACTGGTGCGGACAAGGCTGTGAGCTGGGCACTCGGCATTGGCGGCAGCGCAGTCGTGCTGGGTGCCGCCTGCGCCGCGGGGGTCGGAAGGCATCGCCGCCGTCAGGTCTGATCCTCGGCCGAGTGTGAAGGTCACCGGTTGTCAGCCGGTCTCGCCGCTGGGCCCCGGATCACGGGTCGCCTTACGTGGGCCGGGCGCTTCGGGCGGTGACGCCGCCGGGATCGACGGTGCGGAGAGCGCGTGAGGGGGCGACCGGGCACGCCGCGAAGGTCGGACGGGCGGATGCTCGTGCGTTCCGAGACCCGGGAGAGCCCCTCATCGAGTTCCGTCATGCCCGGGCTCCTGCCTGCCGAGGTCGTGGGCACCCTGTGGTGTCCTCCCTCCCGCTGGGGCACGGGCGCCCCACTGAGCTCCTGGCAGATACACCGTCGGCCCGGGCACCCCGATGACCTCAAACGACCTCGTAGGGAGCAGCAGCATGCCCAGCGCGCCCAGACACGCCATCTTCACCGGCCATCGCTCGGCCCCGGGGCAGCACCCCGTCGAAGTCCTGGTGACCGCCTCGTCCAGCCCCGAGGATCCGTGGTTCGTACGTCTGCGCTGCATCGACGAGCAGGCGTGTGAGATCGCCACATGGGGCTTCTCGTGCGTCGCACTCTTCGATGCTCTGAACAGCCCCGTCACCAGTGAAGGCGTCACCGTCCAGCCCCTCGGTTTCGCCCTGCTGTTCGCGCTGAGCGACGGTGCCGCACGCGGTTCCCTCGTCCAGATCGACCGGGCCGAGGTCGCGTCGTTCCTCGTCGGACTCGTCATAGCCGGCCCCTGAGCGAGGGCAGAAGAAGGCTCGCGCATCCCACGCCGCCCCAGGCCGAGTCTATGGACCCATAGTTCAGCGCTGGCTTCTGCCTCGTGCGGGGCCGAGGAAGGGTGTGAGTACTCCTAGCCGTCCGACGAGGATCGACTCACGCACATGACATCCCTCCCGTACACAGCCCGGTACTCCGCTCTTGCCGGGGTGACCGCGATCGCCGTCCTCAGCGGCCTGCTCGCCGCTGCCGCATCGCCTTGGTGGTGGGTGGTGTCAGCGGTGTTCGCGGCGCTGACCGTCCGCGGCCTCTACGACGTCTGCCAGCGACGCCACGCGATCCTGCGGAGCTACCCCCTGCTGGGGCACCTGCGGTTCGCGATGGAGCGGATCCGCCCTGAAGTGCGGCAGTACTTCGTCGAGTCGAGCCTGGACGGCAGGCCGTTCTCCCGCGATGTGCGCAGCCTGGTGTACCAGCGGGCCAAGGGAGAAGCGGCTCAGAAGGCCTTCGGTACGGAGCGGGACGTCTACGCCACCGGCCACGAGTTCTTCGTGACGTCGATGGCCCCCGAGCCGGTCCCCGAAGAACCACTTACCGTGCGCGTCGGCGGCCCCGACTGCCTCCAGCCTTACGACATGGCGCTGCTGAACGTGTCGGCGATGAGCTTCGGCGCGCTGTCGGGCCCCGCGGTCCGCGCGCTGAACGAGGGGGCCCTCGGGGGCGGCTTCGCCCACGACACCGGTGAGGGCGGCCTGTCCCGCCATCACCTGTCCGGCGGCGATCTGATCTGGCAGATAGGCACCGGCTATTTCGGCTGCCGCACCCCTGACGGGCACTTCGACCCCGAGCAGTTCACAGCGACCGCCGCCCTGCCGAACGTCAAGTGCGTCCTGCTCAAACTGTCCCAGGGAGCGAAGCCCGGCATGGGAGGCGTGCTTCCGGCCGCCAAGGTGAACGCGGAGGTCGCCCGCGCCCGGGGCGTCGTTCCCGGTGAGACCGTCGTTTCGCCCGCCTGGCACCCCGAGTGCCGCACCCCCAGGGAGCTCATCCGTTTCGTCACCTACCTGCGTACGCTGGCGCACGGCAAGCCCGTCGGGATCAAGCTGTGCGTCGGCTCGCGCCACCAGGTCCTGGCCCTCTGCAAGGCGATGCTGGCGGAAGACTCCGCTCCGGACTTCGTCGTGGTCGACGGGGCCGAAGGCGGGACCGGCGCGGCTCCCCTTGAGTTCACCGATCACCTGGGCATGCCGCTGACCGACGGTCTGATCACCCTGCACAACGCGCTGGTGGGCACCGGCTTGCGCGACCGCGTCAGGCTGGGCGCCAGCGGCAAGATCGCCACCGGCGGCGACATCGTCGCCCGTCTCGTCCAGGGCGCCGACTTCACCAACTCGGCACGCGCGATGTTGCTCGCCCTGGGCTGCATCCAGGCCCAGCAGTGCCACTCCAACGCCTGCCCCACAGGTGTCGCCACCCAGGATCCCAAGCGAGCCCGGGCCCTGCATGTGGGAGACAAGGCCCAGCGCGTGCGGCGCTTCCAGCAGGCGACAGTGCACAGCGCCCAGCAGATCATGGCCACGCTGGGCGTACGGCACCCCGGCGAACTGCACCCCAACATGCTCCGGCGACGCCTGGACTCCGGGCTCACCCGCTCCTACTTCGAACTCTACGAGTGGCTGGACCACGGCGAAATCCTCGCCTGCCCGCCTCCTTCCTGGGCGGTCGACTGGGCCCAGGCGGACCCCGACACCTTCTCCCCCGTCCCGGAGTACCTGGCGAAGACGCCCTGGCCCGAGGCGACCGGCGACCAGCCGTCCTAGGCCGCATGCCCCAGGCGCACTCACCGCGCCGTCAGCCCGGCGGACCGGGCTGACGGCGCGGGCTACACGGCGGCAGAGGGGTTGACCTGCGTAGGGGAGGCGGCCCCGCGTGCACCGGTTCACCGGGTGGGCCACACCTCCGCGGGGAGGGAGGAGAAGGGGTCGTCCATGGCCTCGGCGGGAAGGAACACCGGCCGGGAGAACAGCCGGTCACCGGAGCGCTGTAGACCGATCACCATGCCCAAGTCCTGTGAACCGAGGAGGCCCGGGTCCAGGTAGACCAGTTCCAGACCGGGCTCGCGACGCCCGCACCGGTTGATCATCCACTGTTCGAGTTCCGATGGCGCCCGGCCTACGAGCGCGGTGCCGTCCACACGGACCTGGGGACCTTTGAGCGCGTCGACCGCTACACCCCGTAGTCCGCCCGCCGGGCCGTAGTACAGCGTCAGGCCGAACGTCCAGCAGTCCCCCCGCACCGTTCCGTACCGGCCCCCGGTCAGAACGGGACGCGTGTACTGCCTCGCATCCGTCGCGCGTTCCTTCAGCACCGCAGTCACGTCACCGGGACTCATCCCGAAGCGCAGGGGCCCCACGCTCACGAACGGCTCCAGACTCCATTGCGGCCGTGCGCCGTCGGGCCGCGCCTCCCACCACACAAGCATCCGAGCTCTTCCTCACTCACGATCACGCACATCAACAGCACCCGGGGAGCCCTCCACGACCAGCGGCGCGGCGATGCCCGCTGGGCGTCGTACGCACACCGCGCCCTGCCGAGGGCTCGCTCCGGGCACCTCTGTCACCTGCGCGCCGTCCACCACGAAGCCCCTGTGCATGGGCAGACGACCCACACACAGGGGCTTGGGGCGGGTGCGGGCGGCGGCCTCCTCGCTCCGTACGCCTTTCCGTTATCCGTCAGGCTTGAGGGGTTCGCCGGGCCTGCGGGCCCTGCCCGGCCTCACGGTCCTCGCAGGCCGCAGGGTCCTCGCAGGTCTGAGGGTTCCGACAGGTCCGGTGGTCCGGCCGTGCGCCGTCGTTCGCTCCATGAGTCCGGCCTGTCTCAGCCCGTCCACCGGCGGTACGCGAAGGACCGGCATCGGCGGAGCGGCCCTGGTGTCCCGTGACCGCCGACACTGCCTCGGCCTCGAGCCGCGAGACGGCTGATCCGCCCTCCCGCCGGTTTCCCTCGCGGGAGGCGGCCATGGCCTCCGCCACGCGCCCCGCACCTTCGGTCACGGCAGCCATCAGCGCCTGCTTTCCGGTGGGAGTCCGCTCAGCCGAGGAGGTGCCCGCGTCGGCCTGGAGCCCCGGGTCCGAGGCCCCTGCGACGGTCGGGGGGTGGGCTTCGTTCGCCTGTGCCGCAGCGGCATCGAGCTCGCGTGTCATCGTCTGGTCTCCCTCTGTCCGACTCCTTGGTGATCTTGCCCCTAGCCTTCAGCCGGACCGCACCACATCGGTAGGGGGTCCCGAGCGATGGATCCATAGCTCTCGCCAGCCCCCCGCACGGTCCTGGACACCGCCCTCGCCCGACTCCCGCCTTCGCGTCGGCCTGCCCGGTGACCGGTGTCGGGTTCCTCGACGACACCTCAAGCCATCAGCGCACGTGATGACCCATAAACGAAATGCCCCCTACTGCCCGTATCGCGCCGGATCGAGCATGAGGGCACGGCAAGGGTCACGCACCATCGGCACCGAGCCTCCGCCATGCGCGCGGGCGCCTCCACGCGGGCCCCGCCGCCCCTTGTCACGCCCCCTCGGCCCAGCGCCGCTGACAAGGCCCGCACTTCGCCCCTGGGAGACAGCTCCATGCCGTTGTCCACTCGCATCCCGGACCTGGCCGCTCTCGACCTGCTGCTCAGCGTCATCGAGCTCGGCAGCCTGGGGCGCGCCGCGCAGGCTCACGGCATCAGCCAGCCTTCCGCCAGCTCCCGCATCCAGCAGCTGGAGAGGCTGGTCGGCGTACCGGTCCTGGAACGCTCCGCGCGCGGCTCCCGGCCCTCGCCCACGGGGAAGCTGATCGCGGCGGGGGCGAAGGAGGTGGTCGACGCGGCCCGCCGTCTGGAGACGACCGCCGCCGCCTTGCGGTCGCAGCGTGGCTCGCACCTGCAGGTGGCAGCCAGCCAGACCGTGTCCGACCACCTGTTCCCCACGTGGCTCGGGGCCCTCCAGGAGCGGAGGCCGGACACCACCGTGACGCTGATGGCGTGCAACTCCCGGGAGGCCGGTGAAGCCGTGCTCGCCGGACACGCCGACATCGGGTTCGTCGAAGGGCCCAAGGACGCCCCGGAGTTCGACACCCACGTCGTGGCACGGGACCGGCTCGTGACCGTCGTGGCGCCACAGCACCCGTGGGCACGACGCACCGCGATCACCGTGACCGAGCTGGCGGAGGCTTCGCTGATCCAACGGGAAACCGGTTCCGGGGCGCGTGCTGTCTTCGAATCCGCCCTCGTGACACGGGTGCCCGCCTGGCAACCGCGCGTCCTGCTCGCCCTGTCCTCCAACACCGCCATCAAGAACGCGGTGGCGAGCGGGGCGGGCACGGCGATCCTCAGCTCACTCGCGGTCCACCGCGAACTGGCCGCCGGCTCACTGACAGCGGTGACGGTCCAGGGCTTCGAGCCCTCCAGGTCACTGCGGGCGGTGTGGCCCACCGGCCAGCGCCTCGTCGGCGCCGCCCGGGAGCTGTACACGATCGCCTGCCGCTCCACGCCACGCCCGTGACCATGGCCGACACGTCACGCCCTCACCGGGCACCGCGTCGCGCCCGGACGCGGGGCGGGGCTTTCGCTGGCGGGTCCGATGCGGGCGCTCAGGAACCCGAGTTGTCCGGGGTGCCGACCGGGGAGCCGACGGGCTCTGCGGCGCGGCCGGGCGCGTCCTGCGGGATGCCGCCTACCGTGCGGGCCGCGCCCGAGCGCGGCAGCGCGAGCGTGACCAGCAGGCCCGTGAGCATTCCCGCCGCCGTCAGGAGCACCACGAGGAACTCGCCGTCGGCGGTCGCCGTGCGCAGCGCGGCGTCCGTCTTGCCCTGCGTACCGAGGTCGGCGACCACCGTGAACACGGCGAGCCCGATGGCGTTGCCGATGTTCAGGGCCGTGGAGGCGATGCCGTTGGCGACGCCTTGCTCGTGCGCGGGCGTGCCGGTGGCCGCGGCGATCCACATGGCCGTCCACACGACGCCCTGGCCCACGCCGGACACGACGAGCCCCGGCACGAGCAGCGCGTAGCCCGCGTCGGCGTCGAAGCCGAGGGCGAGCACGGCCGTGCCGCCGGCGCCGGTCACGAAGCCGGTCAGGAGCGTGGTGCGGGCGCCGAGCCGGGTGGCGGCGCGCTCGCCGAGCTGGGTGCCGGCAGCGATGGCGAGGGACGGCAGCAGGAAGCCGAGGCCGGTCCGGAGCGCGGAGTAGCCGTGGACGCTCTGCATCAGAACGGTCAGGAAGTACGGCAGGACGCCGAAGGTGGCCATGTAGACGAACGTGACGGTCATGCCGACGGTGAGGCTGCGGTTGCGGAAGAGACGGAACGGCATCAACGGGTCGGCGCTGCGGGCCTCGATCGCCGCGAAAGCCGCGAGGAGCACCGCGGCGGCGGCGAAGGCGGCCACGACGAGCGGGTCGCCCCAGCCCAGTTCGGGCCCTTCGACGAGGCCGAAGACCAGGAGGGTCGACCCGGCGGTGACGCTCAGGGCGCCGGGCAGGTCGAAGCGGCGGCGCTCGCCGCGCGCCGGGTCGCGCGGGATGACGTACAGCGCGGCGAGCGCGATGAGCCCGGCGAGCGGGACATTGACGTAGAACACGGCGGGCCAGCCGAAGCGTTCGGTGAGCGCGCCGCCGAGCAGGGCGCCGAGGGTGAGCCCGCTGGCGCCCGCGCCGCCCCACACGCCGAGCGCGCGGTTGCGCCTGGGCCCCTCCTCGAAGAGGTTGTTGATGAGCGAGAGCGTGGCGGGCAGCAGCAGCGCGCCCCCGACGCCTTGCACGGCCCGCGCGGCGATGATGACGCCCGCGCTGTTCGCGAGCCCGCCCGCGAGGGAGGAGGCGGCGTACAGGGTCAGGGCGAGGACGAACATCCGGCGACGCCCGAGCAGATCGGCCGCGCGCCCGCCGAGCAGCAGGAAGCCGCCCGCGAGGACGACGTAGGCGCTGACCACCAACTGCTGCGTCTGGCCCGGGAAGCCGAGGTCGGAGCCGATCTCGGGCAGCGCGACGAACACGATGTTGAGGTCGAGGGAGTAGACCGTCTGCGCGAGGGCGAGCAGCACGAGACTCAGGCCCGGGCGACGCTTGTCAGACACAGGTGTGCCCCTTCAGTACGACAGTACGCGTGAATACGTACAATGGACGGTACGCATCCTTACGTACGATCACCGGAGGGGGCAAGGAATAGTCCGCATATCCGCGTACGGAGGTACGGTGGGGTGATGAGCTACCGCCATCCCGAGCGCGACCAGATCCGTGTCGACGACGTCCTGAGCGCCCTCGGCAATCCCCTGCGGCTCTCCGTGATCCGGCTCCTGGACGCGGGCGGGGACCACAACTGCACGAGCGTCCTCACCGCACTCGGCGTACCGGCGAAGTCGACCATGACCCACCACTGGCGCGTCCTGCGCGAGAGCGGCGTCATCCTGCAGCGCCCCTCCGGCCGCGAGAACCTGCTGACGCTGCGCAGGGACGACTTGGACGCCCGCTACCCCGGCCTCCTCGACGCCGTGCTCGCCGGATCCCGGGCGGACGAGCTCCTCGGCGCCTGACACCTCCCTGGGCGGCACCAGCGATGCCGCCCAGGCCCGGCCGTGCCCGGATCGGTGTGCTCGGCGCGAGTCCGGCGGCCGCGCGGGAAGCCCAGGGCGTGTTCGCCAAGGGCGCCCCAGGGCCACCTAGGCCGCCGGGGCAGTCTCGGCGAGCGACCCCACCAGTGCCTGGGTCGGTGGCAGCGGGCGGGCTGAGGCGCGCCCCACTCCCGTCGAGGACGACGAGGAGCAGGCGGCGAGCTCACTTGGCCTGCTCGATCAGGACCCGGCTGTCCAGGGCGTGCTGAAGCTGGCCCCTGGCCCGGTGCAGTCCGGCGTGGACACGGCGCTGAACGAGGGCCAGGGCGGCGGTATCGGCGATGATCTGTGCCGCCTCCAGCCCGGCGTCGCCCAGGGTTTCGGGTGACCGCGCGAAGAGGTTCAAGGCTCCCAGGGTCCGCGCGGATCGCCGGTGGCGCAGGGGCAGCGAACAGACGGCCCTGGCCCCGACGGAGCAGGCGTGGCGGGTGTAGCGGGGCCAGGGCGAGAGGGCGCGCAGCAGGTCGGGGACGACGACCCGTGTGCCGGTGTGGCAGCACGCCGGGCCCGGGCCCTCGCCGCTGGCGGCGGCCAGTTGCTGCAGGGAGCGCACGGCGGGCGTGGTGGCGGCGGCCGCGCGCGGGGGCCCGGTGGGGGCGATCAGCAGCACTCCGGCCGCGTCGACGCCGAACAGCTCGACGCACCGCTCCGCCAGCCATTCCAAGCCTTCCTGCTCGTCGACGATGTCGTCCACGAGCCGCTCCATCAGCTCGACCGCCGCCTGTGCCAGGTCCTGTCCACGCTGTCTGTTCATGGTTCCCATCCGCTCCTTGTCCTTGTCGTGCTGCCGCGGCAGCACGCGGAAGCAGGCCGCGGGTGCGGTGGTCCCTCCGCGTACGCTCCGGCCTGGGTGCCGGGCGGGCTCGGCATCCGGGAACCGCCTTCGGTCTGCCCCCGGGCGGGGCGGCCGCCGGGCGTGAGGCGAGGGACCCGCAGGTCAACTCCCCACGCGAGGCCCCCTGGACGGGTGATGCGGGAAACACCCGTCCAGGGGACGGGGCTGGAGCCGTATCGCCGCCATGGCGGCTCCAGCGGTCCGTGCAGGCGGCCGAAAGGGGGGAGCAGGAGCGATACGGGCAGTGCGAGATGCCGGTGTGGTCACGGAGCCACATCCCGAACTCCTCGCGTGAGGTCAGCGAGTTGAGGCCCTTGATCGGAATAGTCTCGGTTTGCCGTTCACGTCTCGGAAGGCTTCTGCACAAGACACACGGCGGGCGCACAGCCGGGGCCGCCCGTTACCGGCGCGCAACCATGCGATGCCCCTGGCGGGATAGTGAGCGGTTAGAGGCCGGGCGGGCGGGGGAACTCGCCGACCGGACCAGGTGTGCGCACCATGACCTGCGTCCGGGCTATGTGGGATGAGGTCGATGACGATGTCCGAAGACGCTGCCGGGCGCCATCCGGATGTGGTGGCGCTGACGCGGTTGCAGTCGCTTCTGCTGGAGGCGGAGGGGCTGACGCGGTTCCTGGACGACCTGGTGGGCCTGGCCGTCGAGACGGTGGGCCCGGCCGCGGCCTGCGGGGTGACGCTGGAGGCGGAGAGCGGCAGGCCACTGACAGTGGCCAGCAGTGGCGCACTGGCCGACCGTCTCGACCAGGAACAGTACGACTGTGGGGAGGGCCCCTGCCTGGAATCCCTGGACAGCGGGGAGATCCGTCCGGTGCCCGACATGCTCGAGTCCGGGCCGTGGGGGGTGTTCCGGGCAGCCGCGCTGGCCAACGAGGTCCGCAGTTCCCTGTCCGCCCCGCTGGTCCCGCCGGGGCGGGAGCGTCCCGTGGGCGCGCTGAACATGTACGCGCGCGAGCCGTTCGCGCTGGGCGGCAAAGCACGGGAGCAGACGGAAGCGTTCGCCACCTACGCGGCCGGTGCGCTCGGCGTGGCGCTGAAGATGGCCCGGTACGTCGAGCTCGGAGAGGACCTGCGCCGGGCCCTGGACACCCGCGCGGTCATCGACCAGGCACTGGGCGTCCTCATGGTCCAGCAGCGCTGTGACGCGCGGGCGGCGTTCGCCGTCCTGCGACGCGCGTCCCAGAACCGCAACGAGAAGGTCCACCACATGGCCCGGAAGATCGTGGAAGCAGTCAGTGGAGGTCCCCTCGACACCTCGCCCTTCCAGCCACGCCAGTGACGCCGTGCTACAGATGGGAGCATCGCAGCGGATGGCGCCGCCGAAGGCCCGTGCGGACGATGGCGGGGTGAGGAGGCGACAGTGACACCGGCGTTCAACGACGGGAAGGACGAACGGGACGTGCTGGCGCGCGTTCTGGCCGAAGTGGCCGCTTCCGGCGACACCGCACAGCTCCCCGGCCGGCTGTGCGAGCGGTACGTGGACCTGTTGCCGGTGGACGGGGCGTCGATCTCACTGGCGGAAACGACTGGGGCAGGGCCATGTGGTACGCCAGTGACCCGGTGGCGGCCCGGCTCGCCGAAGCCCAGTTCTCGCTGGGGGACGGGCCCTGCCAGGAAGCACTCGGCTCCTTCGCGCCGGTGTTCGCCTCTGACCTCTCACAGGGCACGGACCTGCGGCGCTGGCCGGTCTTCGCGCACATGGCCACCGGTCTGGGCGTGCACGCGCTCTTCTCGCTCCCGCTGGGCAACGGCGGCGTGGCTTTCGGCACGCTCGACCTGTACCGCAAGCGGGCGGGAACGCTGTCACCCGATGACACCCGCACCGCCCTGATGGCGGCGGACGCCGTCGCCTTCTCCGTGCTGACCGTGGCCAACGGCGCGGCCGATGCGGACCCCGAAGGAGTAGCGTCGTGGGTGGAGGCCGCCGAAGCGGACCGCGACGAAGTCCATCAGGCCGTGGGAATGGTCATGGTCCAGCTGGGAGTCGACCCCCAGCAGGCCCTGGACCGGCTGCGCGCTCACGCCTTCCGCGACGGCAGCACGGTGACCGACGTGGCCCGCGACGTTGTCGCGCGACGGCTGCGCCTGACACGGTACGACAGTCAGGAGCCTGAGGAACGGGGCCCGAAAGGCGGATGCGATCAAGGAAGTGGCGGAGCATGAACCGTGAGCTGGAAGTGGCCCAGGCGTTCGTCTCCCTGACCGACGTCCTCGCCGAGACCACCGACCCCCTGGTCCTGTTGAGCCGCCTGTGCGAGCACAACGTCCACTTGGTGGGCGCCGACGCGGCAGGCGTCATGATGGCCACCGCGCGCGGTCGGCTGCGCACCATGGCCGCCTCCGACAACCGCACCGCCATGCTCGAACTCCTCCAGGCACAAAGCGGCGAGGGCCCATGCCTGGAGTGCTACGACCACGGTGAAGCGGTCATCGCCGACGACCTCACCGCTAGCCAGGACCGCTGGCCCACACTGGTCGGCACCGCCCAGGCGATGGGCTTCCGCTCGGCCTACGCCCTGCCCCTGCGAGCCCACGAGCACACTCTGGGCTCGCTGAACCTGCTCAGCACCACGGCCCACGGCCTGCGCCCGCACGACCTGGCACTGGCCCAGGCCTTCTGCGACGTCGTCGGCGTCGCCCTGGTCCACTGGCGGTCCGAACCGCCCCGCCCGAGCGACCTGACCACCCGCACGGAAGCCGCCCTCTCCGCCAAGACCCTGCTGGAGTCGGCCAAGGGCATGCTCGCCGAACACGCCGCCATCCACCCGTCCCAGGCCCACCACGCCCTCCTCAGCTACGCGCAGCGGCACGGCCTGCCCCCAGCCAAGTCGCCCATCAACTCGTCCACCGCACCCTGCCCCTGCGCACGGTGATCAGCTCCCCACCGACGCCCGAACCCGGCCGTCCCTTCCCGACGCGGCGGCAGTAGAAACACCTGCTCGGGGGTGGCCCGCGTTCACCCGGGGAAGCGTCCCGACGAACGCAAGGCCCAGCGTCGTTCGGCGTAGGCCAGGTCGTCGCGCCACAGGCGGCCCGCCGTGTAGCGGATCAGCGGGCGCAGCAGCGGGGCGGCCCGGCGGGCCGCGGTGAAGCCGGGCCGGTCGGACGTGGCCATGACGGCCTCCACCACGGCGGTGCGCGGCCTGCCCGAGGGGTCGGGGGCCAGGGGCGTGGCGTGGGTCTCCACGACGGAACCCCTGCCCTCCCCCTCGGTGATGCGCATGACGACGGTGCGCGGCCCCGGGGCGGTGAACACCGCGCGGACGGGGACGACGAGCCGTCCGGCGACCTTGAAGGAGACGTCGACCGCGAAGGCGTCCTCCTCGTCGTGCGGGCCCGGGGTGCCCACGACGGTGAGGTCGACGAAGGAATAAGGGTGGAACCAGGCCCCGTGCCAGGGGTCGAGGCGGTTGGCGACCACGTCGTCCGGCTCGCAGATGCCGAACCCCGTGTACACGGCCGTCAGCGCGGCAGTAGCGGCGGGGCGGGCCGGTACCGGGGGCCGAGCGGTCGGCTCCTCGCCTCCGGCCGCATCGAGGCGCACCCAGAGGAGCACCCCGTCGTCGTGGGCGGGCCACGGTTCCCAGCCCGCGAACGGCTCGCCGCCCAGGGCGAGTCCGTGCCAGTGACAAACCAAGGTGCCACAGCGCACCGGGCTGTCGCCCAGGGGCGCCCCCAGATGCGGGCAGACGCCGGGCCCGGCGACAAGACGGCCTTCCGCGTTGCGCCACAGCACCACTTCGTGGCCTGCGACGGTACGGGCCAGGGGCCGGTCGGCGCGCAGATCACGGCAGGCGCCGACGGCGTACCAGTTGCCGCTGGGACGGGCCTGGGCCCGCTTGAGCGCGTCGGCGATCAGCGCAGGCCGGGCCTCACGCCAGGTAGGACGCTGGCGCTCCCAAGGGACGGGGGCCCGGCGCAGGCGCAGGGGCAGGCGTCCGCGCCGGGGCGGCTGGGCGGGTGTCACGCGGACTCCTTCGGGCGGGAGGGTGCGGGGCGGTCCCCGGCGGGAGCAGACACGGGCCCGCGCCGGGCGGCGAAGCGGGCCGCAGCGACCCGCAGCAGGCCATCAGCCGCGACGAGCGCGCGACGTCGCCGGGGCACCACCGCTCGGCGGTGCAGCACCGTCCAGCCGTCGGCGGCGACGGCGTCGAGGATGCCTCCGTACAGCACGAGCGCCGTACGGATGCAGGGCCGTGCGACGGGAGCGAGCAGCGGCACGCCTGGCGCCGCGCGGCGGTAGACGGCACGGGTGAGGGACTCGAACTCGCGCAGGGCAGCGGTGACGCGGTGGTCGGTACGGCCGCCGTCCCGGCAATGGCGCAGCAGTTCCCGGTCGGCGCCGTGTGCGGCGAGCAGGTCGAGGGGGAGGTAGACGCGGCCTCGGTCGAGGTCCTCCCCCACGTCCCGCAGGAAGTTGGTGAGCTGGAAGGCGACTCCCAGTTCGGCCGCGTAGGGTGCCGCTTCCTCGCGCGGGACCACGGCACCGAGGACCGGCAGCATCTGCAGGCCGATGACCGCGGCGGAGCCGTGCATGTAGGCGCGCAGGTCGTCGTAGCAGGCGTACTCGGTGACGGTCAGGTCGCTGCGCATGGCGGTGAGGAAGTCGGTGAAGTGGCGGTGGTCGATGGCATAGCGGCGGCTGGTGTCGGCGAGGGCGGCGACCACCGGCGCGGTGGCCCGTCCGTCAGCGAGGCCGTGGTGGAGGTCCTCGCTCAGCCGGTCGAGGGCGGCGGTCCGCCGGGCCGTGTCGCCGCCGGTGCCGGGGGCGCGGTCGCCGTCGGGTGCGTCGACGATGTCGTCGGCCCAGCGTGCGAAGCCGTACAGGGCGTGGACGGCGGGGCGGCGTTCGGGGGGCAGCAGGCGGGTGGCGAGGAAGTAGGTGCGGCCGTGGCGGGCGTTCAGCTCGCGGCAGTGGGTGTAGGCGGCGCGCAGACGGCGGTCGGTGATGCGGGCGGCGTCCAGTTCGCGGGCGGTCACGGGCGTGCTTCCGTGGTGCGGCGGCCGGCGGCGGCGCGGGCGCCGGTGACGCGGGCGGCGGCGAGCTTTCCGGACAGCAGCACGGGCGGCACCCCGACGCCCGGCGTGGTGCCGCAGCCCGCGAGCACGGCGTTGGCGGTGCCGCGCACCAGGTTGCGGGGGCGGAACGGGCCTGTCTGGGCGAAGGTGTGCGCGGCGGAGAAGGGCGTGCCCGCGGCGTGTCCCTGGCCTGTCCAGTCGGCGGGGGTCACGAGGCACTCCTGCTCGATGGAGGACGCGATGCCGGTGAGGCCGCGGCGGTCGAGTTCGCGCAGCAGGCTGTCGCGGTAGCGCGGCGCCAGGCCGGTCCAGTCGGTGGCGCCGGGCCCGATCGCGGTGTTGGGGCAGGGCGCGAGGACGTAGTGGAGGTGGCGGCCCGGCGGCGCGAGGGCGGGGTCCGTGGCGGTGGGACGGGTGATCAGCAGGGAGGGGTCGCTCATCAGCTCGCCGGTGCGGGTGAGTTCGTGGAAGGTGCGCTTCCAGGCGTGACCGAACGACAGGGTGTGGTGGGCCAGTTCGGGCCAGGTCCGGTCGCAGCCGGCGTGCAGGACCACCGCCGACGGCGCGTGCCGCAGGCGGGCCGGGCGGCGCGGGGTGCGTCCCAGCAGGCGGTAGGCGATCGGCAGGTCGGGGGTGAGGACGACGGCGTCGCAGGCGATGCGCTGGTCGTCGGTGACCACCGCGGTGACGCGTTCGCCCGTGCGTTCCAGGCGGGTGACCCGCTGCCCGTAGTGGAACCGCGCCCCGGCTCCGGCCGCGGCGTCGGCCATCGCGCGGGGCAGGGCGTGCATGCCGCCGCGCGGGAAGTACACCCCGGCGACGGTGTCCATGTAGGCGATCACCGCGTAGGCGGCCAGAGCCCGCTCGGGCGGAACGCCCGCGTACAGGGCCTGGAAGGAGAAGACGCGGCGCAGCCGTTCGTCGCGCAGGTGGCGGGCGATGCGCGCCTGCCAGCGGCCGAAGCCGCCGAGGGCCGCGAGCCGGACCAGGTCGGGGGTGAGCAGCTGGAGCGGCGAGTCGAAGTCGGCGTCGAGGAAGCGGCCGCGCTGGGCCCGGTAGAGCTGCCGCAGCCAGCGGCGCAGCCGGCGGTAGCCCGCCGCGTCGGCGGGCCCGGCGAACCGCTCGATCTCCGCCTCCATCGCGTCCGCGTCGGTGTGCACGTCCAGCGTGCTGCCGTCGGCGAAGCGGGCCCGGTAGGCGGGGTGCAGCGGGATCAGGTCGACGCGGTCGCGCAGCGAGGTGCCGACCGCGGCGAACGCCTCGTCGGCGATGTCCGGCATGGTGAGGACGGTGGGCCCGGTGTCGATCAGGTAGCCGCCGAGCGCCCGGCGTCCGGCCCGGCCGCCGGGCCGCGGGTCGCGTTCCACGACGGTGACGCGGCGGCCCGCGCCCAGCAGGTGCAGGGTGGCGGACAGCCCGGCGAGGCCCGCGCCGACCACCACCACGTGATCGGTCGGCCCTGTGATGCTCCTGGTCATCGCTGTGCCTGCGTTCCCGGGGCGGTCAGGGCCGCGGCGAGTGGCGGGCCGCCGCCCTCGGGCATCTGGCCGGGCGTGCCGGTGACCTCGGCGAGCACGTCGCGCAGCCGGGCCGCCGCGCGCGGCTCCAGGGCGGCTTCGCCCAGGTGGCTCAGGCACTGCGCGGAGAGCCGGGTGACCTTCGCCGTCACCAGGTCGCGCGCGCCGGTGGAGACGAGGACGTCCCGTACCACGGCGAGCTCGCTGCCGGGGAGGTCCGCGCGGCCCACCGCGCGCTCCAGCACGCCGAGCGCGGAGCGGTCGTCGGCGCTCGTGGCGAGCGCCCGGGCCGCGGCCAGCAGATAGGTGGGCTTGCCCTCGCGCACGTCCCCGCCGGAGGGCTTGCCGGTGACTTCGGGGTCGGCGAAGAGGTCGTCCAGGTCGTCCCGCAGTTGGAAGGCCAGCCCCGCGCAGCGTCCGGCGCGGCACAGCGCGAGCGTGGTGGCGTCGTCGGCTCCGGCGAGCACGGCGCCCAGCTCCAGCGGCCGCTCGACCGTGTACAGGGCGCTCTTGAGGCAGGCGGAGCGGACCGCCCGGTCGAGGGTGTGGGCGGAGGTGGCCTGGCCCTGCACATCGAGGTACTGTCCGGCCACCATTTCCGTGCGCAGGGTGCGCCACACCTCGTTGAGCCTGCGCCCGGTCCCGGACGGAAGGCCGGAATCGAGCACCAGGTCGGCCAGCACGTCGTCGGCCCAGGCCAGCGCGAGGTCCCCGGCGAGCACGGCGGCCGATCCGCCGAGCCTGCTCGCGGCGGACCGAGGCGCGCTGCCGGCGTACTGACGGGTCACGTCGGCGTGCAGGGCGGGGTCGCCCCTGCGGGTGGATGCCTGGTCCATCAGATCGTCGTGGACCAGGGCGCAGGTCTGGATCAGTTCGAGCGCGGCCGCCGTCCGCAGCGCCGCGCGCGTCCGGGCGGCGTCCGCTCCGCCACCGCAGGCGCGCAGGGACCACCACACGAGGCGGGCGCGGATGCGGCGCCCGCCGCTTTGGGTGAAGCGGGCGACCCGCTCGGCGATGTCCTGGGCGAACACCGTGTCCAGGCCGCGGCAGCGGGCCAGGCGGTCGGCGAGCAGCCGCTCCAGCTCCCGACCGACGGCACCCGGCACGTCGTCGTCGACCGCGCGCACGTCGCCCGTCCGGTCGGCCTCGGGCGTCCGGCCCGCACGGTCACCCGCCCCGGGGCGGGCCCGGGCCGCGTCCCCCGTGCCCCGAGGGCTGTGCGGCGGGTCCGCCGTGAGCCGGCCGGTCGCCTGGGTAGAGCACATCGCGGATCCTCTCGCAGGTCGGGACGGGCGGGCCTGATGTCCCGCGCCCCACACGTCTCGCGTACGTCGTGCCGTTCGTGCTGTTCCTTCCTCGCGACACATTCCGCGCGGAAGGGCTGCGCGGATGCGCTGTTCGGTGGACATCTCGCCGCGGCGGGTACCCCTGGCCACGACACCGTCCCGGCTGCATCCGCAGGGAGCGCCGGGCGAGAAGACTGATCGGAACACCCGGTCGGGGAAGGAAGCAGACGTGGATGTGGACGTGGACGCCGACGTCGCCGTCGTGGGTGCCGGAGCAGCCGGCCTGTCGCTCGCGCTGCGGCTGGCCCGGCCACCGCTGGGCGCGCGCCGGGTGACGGCGGTGCTCCTCGCCGCGCCGCCGGGCCCGTTCCGCACCGTGCGACGCACCTGGTGCTACTGGGAGTCCGGGCCCGGGCCGTACGACGAGGCGGTGACGGCGTCCTGGCAGCGGCTGCGCGTGCGCTCCGGGGGCGGCCGGACGGTGGACGCCGCCATCGCGCCGCTGCGCTACAAGATGCTGGACTCCGAGGCCTTCGAGGCGCTGGCCGGGCGGGTGCTGTCCCACAGTTCTTGCGTGACGCGCGAGGAGGCCCTCGTGGAGCGGGTCGAGTCCGTGCCGGGCGGCGCCGTGGCGCACGCCCACCGGGCCGACGGCACCCGGGTGCGGGTGCGGGCCCGCTGGGTCTTCGACTCCCGGCCGCCCCCACGCCTGCCGCCCGCGCGCACGACGCTGCTGCAGCACTTCCGCGGCTGGTTCGTCCGCACCCGCGCGCCGCAGTTCGACCCCGCCGCGGTGGAGCTGATGGACTTCCGCACTCCGCAGCCCCCGCACGGCCTGTCGTTCGGGTACGTCCTGCCGACCGGCCCGTGCGAGGCGCTGGTGGAGTACACGGAGTTCTCCCGCGGCCCGCTCGGCCGTGACGCCTACGACCGCGCGCTGCGGCACTACCTCACCGAGGTGCTCGGCGCCGGCGCGTACGAGATCACCGCGACCGAGCAGGGCGTGATCCCGATGACGGACGGGGACTTCCCCCGGCGCACCTCAGCGCGCGTGTTCCGCGTCGGAGCGGCGGCGGGAGCGACCAGGCCCGCGACCGGGTACACCTTCAGCGCCGTGCAACGCCAGACCCTCGCCGTGGCCGCCGCGCTGCACGCCGGACGCCACCCCCTGCCGCCGCGGGCCCACTCCGCCCGCTCCCGGCTCATGGACTCCGTGCTCCTGCACGCGCTCGACCACGGCCGCGTGGACGGCCCGGCCTTCTTCACCCGCCTGTTCTCACGCGTGCCCGCGCCCCGCCTGCTGCGCTTCCTGGACGGACGCACCAGCCTGCCGGAGGACCTGTCCATCGGCCTGCACGTGCCCGTCACCGCGATGCTCGGCTCCGCGCTCGCCCTGCCCTTCACACCGCGCCGCGGTCACCCCGCGAGCTGATGACCCCGTACCCGAGAACCCGACGATCCGTTACGGAGATGGCATGACCGTGCTGCGCGACGCCGACCTTGCAGCCGCGTTCGACCACGCCTCCCTCAGCTACGACTCGCTGGTGGCGGTCAACCCCGGCTACCACTCCCAACTGCGCCGCTCCGTGCGGCGGCTCGGGCTGCCACGGGCCGGGGCGGGGCTGAGAGTGCTGGACCTCGGCTGCGGCACGGGCGCCTCGACCGCGGCCCTGGCCGCGGAGCTTCCCGGCGCGGACCTCACCGCCGTCGACGCCTCGGCCGGCATGCTGCGGCGCGCCGCCCGCCGACGCTTCCACCGCCCCGTGCGGTTCGTGCACGCGCCGGTGGAGCGCCTGGCCAAGGCCGACGTACACGGCCCGTTCGACGCGGTGTTCGCCGCCTACCTGCTGCGCAACACGGCCGCCCCGGACTCCGTGCTCGCCTCCGCCCTCGGCCTGCTCGCCCCGCACGGCCGCCTGGCGGTGCACGAGTACGCGCTGAGCGGACGAGCGGCCCACCGGGCGGTGTGGACCGCGGTGTGCGGCACGGTCATCCTGCCGGTCGCCACGCTGCTCGGCGACGGTCCGCTCTACCGGCACCTGTGGCGCAGCGTCGTCACCTTCGACACGGCCGGACAACTCGCGGAACGCGTACGGCGGGCCGGGTTCGAGCACGTGCGCGTGCTGCCCCTGCCGGGCTGGCAGACGGGCATCACCCACACCCTCGTCGCCCGCCGCCCGGCGGCCGGCACCGAAGGGGCGGCCCGATGAGCGGAGGCACCCACCACCGACCGGCCCGTCCGGGCCGCGACCGGCGGGCGCGGCTGCTGCCCGCCCCGCCCGGCGCCCCGCGCGCCGGGCGGGACGCGGCGCCGCGCGCGGCGGTCGTCGGCGGCGGCATCGCCGGTCTCACCGCGGCCACCGCCCTTGCCGAACGCGGGGTGCGCGTCACGCTGTACGAACGCGAGGCGCAGCTCGGCGGCCGGGTCGCCGGGTGGCCCACGCGCCTGGCCGACGGCACGACAGCGACGATGAGCCGCGGCTTCCACGCCTTCTTCCGGCAGTACTACAACCTGCGCGCCCTGCTGCGCCGCACCGACCCCCTCCTGTCCGGCCTCGTCGGTCTGCCCGATTACCCCCTGCGCCACGGCAGCGGCAGGCAGGACGGCTTCCGGCACGTGCCGCGCACCCCACCGCTGAGCGCGCTCGGATTCGTGGCCCTGAGCGAGTCCTTCACCCCGCGCGACCTGACGCGGATGCGACCGCGGGCGGCCCTGCCCCTGCTCGACGTGCGCGTGCCCGAGGTGTACGAACGGCTCGACCTCGTCAGCGCCCACGACTTCCTGGAAGCGATCAACTTCCCGGCCGCGGCCCGGCATCTGGCCTTCGAGGTGTTTTCCCGCAGCTTCTTCGCCGACCCCCGCGAGCTGTCGGCCGCGGAGATGGCGCTGATGTTCCACGTGTACTTCCTCGGCTCGTCCGAGGGCCTGCTGTTCGACGTGCCCGGGGAACCGTTCCCGCAGGCCCTGTGGGACCCGGTCGCCGAGCGCCTCGGACGGCTGTGCGC
This sequence comes from Streptomyces sp. AN091965, assembly GCF_022698285.1. Classification (NCBI taxonomy): domain Bacteria; kingdom Bacillati; phylum Actinomycetota; class Actinomycetes; order Kitasatosporales; family Streptomycetaceae; genus Streptomyces; species Streptomyces sp. AN091965. The sequence continues at coordinate 152,728 of NZ_JALDMY010000001.1, forward strand.
ACGTGTGCTCACCGGCACCGCGGTGCACGGGGTGTCGGCCCTGCCCGCGGGCGGCTTCACGGTGAGCGCCGCGAGCGGCGAGGAGCCGTACGACGCTGTGGTGCTCGCCCTCGACCCGGCGGGCCTGCGCTCGGTGGTGTCCCGTTCCGAGAGCCTTGGGGACGAGCGGTGGCGCGAGCGGGTGGCCCGGCTGCGCACCGCGCCGCCCTTCCTGGTGTCGCGCCTGTGGCTCGACGGCCCCGTGCGCGCCGACCGGCCCGGCTTCCTCGGCACCAGCGGATTCGGGCCGCTGGACAACGTCAGCGTGCTCGACCGCTGGGAGGGCGAGGCCGCGCGCTGGGCCGCCCGCACCGGCGGCTCTGTCGTGGAGCTGCACGCCTACGCGCTGCCCGAACACGCCGACCGGGCCACGACGCAGAAGGAGCTCCAGAGCGAACTGCACCGCCTCTACCCGGAGACGAGCCGGTACCGGGTGGTCGACGCGCGGCACGAGTGGCGGGCCGACTGCCCGCTGTTCCCCCTCGGCGGCCACGCCGAGCGGCCGGGCGTGGGCACACCCACGCCCGGCCTGGTCGTCGCGGGCGACGCGGTCCGCACCGGCCTGCCCGTCGCCCTGATGGAGCGGGCGGCCACCAGCGGCTTCCTCGCCGCCAACACCCTGCTGCGGCGCTGGGGGCTGCGGGGGCACGCCCTGTGGACCGTGCCCGATCGCGGCCGCAACGCCGTCCTGCGGTGGGCGGCCGGGCGGGTGGGGCGGTGAGCGCGCGGGCCCCCGGTCAGCGCGCTCACCGGTCCGCTTGTCCCCCCGGGGCCGAGCGGGCCGCTGTCCCGGAAGTCCGTGGCCCGCTCCAGGCCGGGGAGCCGACGGCGGGCCACGCGCAGGACGAGGGGCGGCAGCACCGCGCGCGCCGGCTGCGCGAGGCGGAGCCAGGCGGGTACGTACACGGCGGTGCGGCGGCGCTCCACGGCCCGCACGATGCGTGCGGCGGCCGTGTCGGCGGTCGAGGCCCGGCGGGCGGGCCACGGCATCCCGGCCCGCAGCCCGCGCAGGGGCCCGTGCTCCTCGCTCGATCCGGTCGGCCATCACCTCCCGCTCCTTGGTGTCCCACGCGCCGGTGACGCCTTCCTCGGCGGCGTCACCGCGCACCTCGTGGGGCACGTGGGTGTGGGCCCAGGCCGACTCGGTGCCACGCGGGGATCGCGACGGGTCGGCGGTGCTCATCTGGCCGAACAGCAGGAAAGGGCGGTCCGGCACCAGCCTCATGGCGATCTGCGCGGCGAAGCGGGTGAGTTCGTCGACGCCGTCGGCCAGGTGGACGGGTCCCGGCGCCGGACGCCTGCTCGGCCTGCCAGGGCACGGGCCCGTCGAGTGCCCAGTCCACCTTGAAGGTCGCGAAGTCCCACTGGAAGCGGCGCAGGTCAGCGAGGAGCTGGCCGGGCAGGTGCTCCGCTTCGACGAGGTCGCCGTACAGCGCGGGCACGGACACGTCCGCGAGCACCGCCCGGCGGGCGGCCACCCGGTCCCCGGCGGCGGTGCGCACCCCGACCGCCCGCCCATCCCGCACGACGACGCGTTCCACCCGCTGGCCGCAGTGCACACGTCCGCCACAGGCGTTGAGCCGCTGGACCAGCGCGCGTCAGGACGCCCGCGCCGCCGACCGGTACGGGGAGACCGTGGCTCTGGCCGAGCATCGACATCAGCCAGCCGAAGCCGCCGCTTCCCGCCGCCTCCGGTGCGAGGTCGGCGTGCAACGCGTTGCCGGCCAGGAGAAGACGTCCGCCCTCTCCACGGAACTCCTCCTCCCCCAGGCGGCGCACCGGGAGGAGCATCGAGCGCGCCATGCGCAGGCCGCCTCCCGCGCGCAGCCGCAGGGCCAGCTTCGACGCGGCACGCACCGGCGGAAGCTGAAGAGGGCGTTGACGGACGGGGTCGACGCCCCGGTCATGGCGCACCGCGCCTCCCGGGTCGGGCCGCGCCTCCAGCACCCCCACGCTCCACCCGGCGTCGGCGAGGAGGTTGGCGGCCACGAGCCCGTTGGGCCCGGCGCCGATCACCACGGCGTCAGGCATGGTCCGGCCCGCTCCCGCCGCCCGCCACGGCCGCGGCCTGCGGCGAGCCGCCGTCGACACGTGCGCTCCGCCCGCCGTCCTCGCACAGCCGGGCGAGGCGGCCGAGCATCGCGCGGTGGCGCAGCTGGATCAGGGCCTCGAACCCGGCGTTGTGCAGCCACCCTCCCGCGCCCCGCAGCGGGTGCTCGTCGAGGCTCACCAGGCAGTGTTCGCCCCAGGCACGCAGGTCGACAGCGATACGGGCCGTGCCGAGCGGCCCGGCGTGCGCCTCCAGCTCCAGCGTGGAGCCCTCCCGGCACCGACGTACCACTGTTTCGTTGGCCAGCCGCAGCGGTCCCAGCCGGATCTCGTAGGCGATGGCCGCGTCCTCCCTCGGCCACCGGCCGCGCACCGGACGGGACTCGGCCGTGCCCACGACCCACTCCGCATACTGGTTGCCGTCCGCGAGCACGGCCCACACCTCGGTCGGCGGCTTCCTGATCAGACGGTGGCGCACAGCCACGACTACCTCCCACGGTCGCGCCCGCTCCCGGGCACCGCCCCGGGTGCCCCCGCTCCAGGGGGTCAACCACCGTGTGCCGACACGTGGTTCGTCCCCGGGCAGGGGCTTTGTCCTGATGCTGTTCCGTCGGGCCCTGCGATCCGCTGCCGCCGCGCGTGCGACGGCCGTCCGGGGTACGCGTAACGCGTCCACCCGCACCCCGTCCCTCAGGAGATGATCCGCGATGAACAGCGACCGGGCCCGCCCCGCCCCCACCGCTGGTCAACCGGGCCGGTCGCGGGCGGTGTGCGCGCTGATCGGCGTGGCCGTGATGGCCGCCGTCGACGAGATCGTCTTCCATCAGCTCCTGCACTGGCACCACTTCTACGACCGCTCCGCCCTCGGCATCGGCCTGCTGTCCGACGGCCTGCTGCACACCGCCGAACTCCTCGCCCTGGTCGCCGGGTTCGTCCTGTACGCGGACCTGCGCCGCCGCCGTGCCCTGGCTCCCGCCCACGCCTGGGCAGGCTTCTTCCTCGGCCTCGGCGCCTTCCAGCTGTTCGACGGCGTCATCGACCACAAGCTGTTGCGCCTGCACCAGATCCGCTACGGCCACGACGTCACGCCCTACGACTGGGCGTGGAACACCGCCGGGGCCGCCCTGCTCCTGGTCGGCGTCGCGCTGACCGTGCGCGCCGGGCGCCGCACCCGCAACGGGTCGGCCGCGCAGTGATCGTGGCCCACACCGGCCCGGGCCACGGCGGCACCGGCGCCTTCGGACCGGTCGCAGCCACCCTCGCGCTGCTGACCGCGTTCGCCTACCTGCTGGCCGCCGCCCGGCTGCGCCGCCGCGGCGACGCCTGGCCCCGCCACCGGGACGCGTCCTTCGCCGCCGGTAGCACTGCGCTGGCCTACGCGCTGACCGGGCCCCTGCCCGGCGGGCCGTTCACCGCCCACATGAGCCAACACCTCACCCTCGCCATGGCCGCACCCCTGCTGCTGGTCCTCGCCCGCCCCTTCACCCTGGCCCTGCGCACCCTGCCACCCGGACCGGCCCGCCGCGCTCTGCTGGCCACAGCCCGCTCCCGGCTTGTCACCTGGCTGCTCTTCCCGCCCCTGACCGCCGTCTGGGACCTCGGCGGCCTCTGGCTCCTCCACCGCACCGGCCTGCTGGCCACCAGCCACCACCAGCCGCTGCTCAACGCGGCGATCTATGTGCACGTGCTGGTCGCCGGGTCGCTGTTCACCTTCACCGTCTGCCAACTCGATCCGGTACGCCACCGCTGGAGCCCGGCCTGGCGCGGCACGACGGTCCTGGCCGCCGGATGGGCCCACGCCGTCCTCGCCAAGAGCCTCTACACCGCACCCCCACCCGGCACGACGTTCACCCCCACCGATCTGCACACCGCGTCCCAACTGATGTACTACGGCGGCGACCTCGCCGAGATCGCCCTCGCCACCGTCCTCGCCACCCAGTGGTACGCCACCACCGGCCGGACCTACCGGCGGACACCAAGGGTCACGCTGCCGGACACGACAACCGGGCAGCGGGCTGCCGCAGCCCTCCGGAACCGACCAGGTGGCTCGCAGCCTGGATGGCTGACGTCCGGTCGGCTGCAGGGCGGGGCTCCACAGCGTGGCCGATGAGTTTATGGTGCTCGGCCGGCCCAAGCTCGTGACACGTCGGGGGCTCCTTGAGCGAGGAGGAGAACACCACCTTGGACGCTTGCGTGGGGCCAACTCCACACTCGTCCGCGACGACGCCGTCGAGGCCGTCCGAGCCATGAAGTCCAGCGGCTCAGGACTCCTCAGCACGATCGGCAGCCTCAGCCTGTGCCGGTCCCTGCTACGGGCCGGACTCGTCGACCGCTTCCGGGTCGTGATGTTCCCCGTGATCACCGGGGCCACGGGCGAAGAACGCATCTACGACGGCTATCCGGACGTCGCCCTGGACATGACCGAGCACCGCACCTTCGACGACCGCATCCAACTGGTCGAGTACAAGCCCCGCGTACTCGACCACCCACCGCTCAGCGCCCCTGCGTGACGACACCGCGCCCGTCGGGCTCGTCGCTTTCCTCCGCTTCCCTGAGCGCGAGTACGGCACCTACGTCTCGACGGGTCATCGTTGGCTACCCGGAAGCGGCATTGACCGCGTCAGCCTGCTCGTCCTGCGTTCGGTTCGCGTGACGCCGCAGGTGACGTCCACTACCGCGGTGATCCGGGAACGCTCCAGGCGCTGCTGGCAGCCGGAGCCGACCCCGAGCGGTGCAACGCGAAGGGCGTGAGCCCGCGCGCCCTTCCCTGCGTACCGTGGTTGCAAGCTGGCCAGGCGCTGGTCAGGGATGGCGAACGCGGACCCGCCCACGCCGAAGCCGTGATCAGCATCTCGGTGCGGTTCACAACCTGTACGGCAGGAAGTCCAGGGACATGCACCGGCTCTCCCGGGCAAGGGATCCGTGCCGCAGTGGTCGGGTGGGTGCCGTGAGGCTCCCGGTGCGAATCCGTGATTGTGCGCCTCCGATGTGCATTCTCGCACCGGTGCGTGCGCCGGTGCGATGGGCGGGCGTGCGGCTATCTAAAGAGTGCGGGGCTCGGGCACCGGTGTGCCGTACCGCATCCGGGGCGCCAGCAGGCCTCTTCCGGCGCAGGGTGGTGGAGATGGCAACAGAGGGACAGGCAGTGGCACTGCGAGGCGGCTGGCCGGATCTTGCGGGGCCGTACCGGCTGCCGGAGTACGCGGCTGGGGATGCGTCACGGGTGGTGATGGCCTTCTACGGGAGGCATCAGCGGTGTGCGCCCACGGACGGGAGCGGGCCGGTGGAGGGGCGGCCGCTGCCGGTGTTCCCGTTCACCTCCAGCATGGCGATCGCTGGATGAGGGGTGGGTCATGTCGGCGTCGAGTGCGGAACCGATCGCGATCATCGGCATGGGGTGCCGGCTGCCGGGCGGAGTGGGCTCGCCCGCTGGTCTATGGGACTTGGTGGCCGGTGGGCGGGAAACGGTGGGGCCGGTTCCGGCCGGCCGGTGGGATGCGGCGCGGTTGACGGAGTATCAGCACCCCGATGGTGTGGATCGGTTCAAGGTGGGGTGTTTCGTCGACGGTGACCCGTGGTCGTGGGATCCGGAGGCGTTTTCGGTGGCTCCGGTGGAGGCGCCGTGGATCGATCCGCAGTTCCGGATGCTGATGGAGGTGTCGTGGGAGGCGGTGGAGCACGCCGGTCTCCCGATCGACCGGGTGCGGGGGTCGTGTACGGGTGTGTACATGGGGGTGTACTCGCCGGACAACATCTGGCGGGAGGCCAGGCCGGTCCAGGAGGCGCTGGATCCCCTGTACCTGTTCGGGAACTTCCATGCCGGTGCCGCCGGCCGGGTCGCGTTCGGTCTGGATCTTCGTGGTCCGGTCATGGTGGTCGGGACACACTGTTCGTCCGGCCTGGTCGCGGTCGACGTAGCATGCACACAGTTGGCCTCCGGCGACTGCGAACTGGCCCTGGCCGGCGCGGTGATGCTGATGATCTCGCCGGAGACCCACCACCTGGAAGCACCGTACTTGTTGTCCCAGCGGGGGCATTGCCACGCGTTCGACGACCGCGCCGACGGCTACGTGCGCGGGGAGGGCGCGGGGACGCTGGTACTGAAGCGGCTGGCCGACGCACAGCGCGACGGTGATCGGGTGCTGGCGGTGATCCGCGGGTCGGGAACGAACAACGACGGCAGGTCCGGCCGGTTGACCGCCCCGTCCACGGTGTTGCAGCAGGAACTGTTCCAGCGGGTGGTGGCGCGCGCCGATGTCGACCCCGGTGCGGTGGGCCTGGTGGAGACCCACGGCCCGGGCACCGCGGTGGGCGATCCGGTGGAGTTCGAGTCGCTGGACGCGGTGTACGGGGTCGGCCGAGGCGCCTGCGCGTTGGGTTCGGTCAAGACCAACATCGGGCACACCGAGCCGGTCTCGGGCATCGCCGGGACGATCAAGGCCGTGCAGGCGTTGCGGCACGATGCGATTCCGCCGAACCTGAACTTCCGGACCTGGAACCGGCAGATCACCCGCCGCGAGAACTCCCGGTTGTTCGTGCCCACCGCGCTGCGGGAGTGGCCGGTCGCACAGGGGCCTCGGTTGGCGGCGGTGTCCTCGTACGGACTGGTCGGCACCAACGCGCACCTCGTGCTGGAGCAGGCGCCCACCCGCAACGGCCCTTCGCGGCGTTCGTCGGCCGCTGTGCCCGGCGCCAAGGCCCCCGCCTCAGGAGCGGGCCCGCACGTGTACCTGCTGTCGGCGGGCTCGCCGGAAACCCTGGCGCGCAACGCGACCGGCCTCGCCGACTGGCTCGCCCACGACACCGCGGGCCGGGCGACGCCCCTGGCCGACCTCGCCCACACGCTGAACACGCGCCGGTGGCACGCGACGCACCGCGTCGGACTGATCGCCGCGGACCGGGCCGGGGCCGTCCGGGCCGCGCGGGCCTTGGGAGACGGGCTGGAGAGCGACGCGGTGGTGTCGGGTGCCGTCCTGCTGCCCGACGGGCACCCGGGTCCGGTGTTCGTCTACACCGGACAGGGATCGCAGTGGCCGGGCATGTGCCAGGGCCTGCTGGACGCCGAACCGGCGTTCCGCCGGACGATCGACGAACTGGAACCGTTGGTACAGGCCGAGAGCGGGTTCTCGCTCCGGTCGATGCTCCGCGATCCCGCACGGCTGAGCGGGATCGCGCGGGTGCAGCCCACGCTGTTCGCCGTCCAGCTCGCGCTGACCGAACTGTGGCGATCCTGGGGAGTGCGTCCGGCCGGTGTCATCGGACACTCGATGGGCGAGGTGGCGGCGGCCGTGGTCGCCGGGGCGCTGGCTCCGGCCGATGCCGCCGCGGTGATCTGCCGACGGTCGGCGTTGATGAGCACGATCACCGGTGGCGCCATGGCCTCGGTGCGGCTGGGAGCCGACGAGGTCGCCACCGATCTCGACCGCGCCCAGGCCGACCGGGTGTCCATCGCGGTGCTCGCGGCACCGAAGGCCACCGTGGTGTCCGGCGCCCCGGCACAGATAGCCGGCCTGGTGCGGGAGTGGACGGCTCGCGGCGTCCTGACCAAGATGATCGACGTCGACGTGGCGTCGCACTCCGCACACGTCGACCCCGTCCTCGACCAGCTGCACACCACCCTCGCCGGGCTCGCCCCTGGACACCCTCGGTTGCCGTTCTACTCCACAGTCTCCGACGACGCCCGCGACCCGGGCCCGCTCGACGCCCGGTACTGGGTGGACAATCTCCGACGTCCCGTCCGGTTCGCCGCCGCCTGCGCCGCGGCCCTGGACGCGGGGCACCGCCTGCTGATCGAGAGCTCGCCGCACCCACTCGCGGTGAGCGCGATCACCGACACCACCCATGACCTCGGCATCGAGGACGCCGTCGCGTTGGGCACCTTGCGCCGCGGCGCCCCCGACCACCACGCTTTCCTGACCCATCTGCTGAGTGCGCACTGTGCCGGTGCCGACGTCGACTGGTCGTGCCGCTATCGGGACGGAGCGCTGGCGGAGCTCCCGCCCACCACGTGGCGCCGGATCCGGCACGGCGGCACGGAGCCGCCCTACCAGCTCGTCGCGCCAGGTCTGGTCGGGGCCCATCAGCATCCCTTGCTCGGCGGGTACGTGCGGGATCCGGACAGTCCGGGGCGGCACCTCTGGCAGACCCCGATCAGTCCGGCCCGTGTGCCCTGGCTGGCCGATCACCAAGTCGCCGGTGTCCCGGTGCTGTCGGGGACCGCGATCGCCGACATGATGCTCACCGCCGCCACGCGCGTCTTCGACACACAGCACGTCGCACTGGCTGGTCTCAGCCTGAACACGCCCCTGGTGCTCGCACCGGAACCGACCGTCACCACGCGCCTCACACCCACCACCGGCGACCGCGAACACGAGTACGAGTACGAGTACGAGGCGATCGTACTGGCCGGGAACCAGAGCGGTCCGGTGGCGCATGCCCGCGCCACGGTACGCGCGCTGCCCACCCGGCCGGTGGCCGAGCTCAGCACGCCGGCCGAGAACGACACCCACTGGCAGGACGTGGTGCCCGCGGAACTGTACCGGCGGTTCGAGCAACGCCACGGCGTGCGGCACGGCACAGCGTTCGCCGCGACCGAACGCCTACGGCTGCACGAGGACAACACCCGGGCGATCGGCACCATCCGCATCCCCGACGCGGCGCGCGTGTCCGCCTGGACGATGACGGCCCACCCCGCGTTGATCGACGCGATGGTGCAGAGCGCCGCGGCGATCTGGCTGCTGCGCCATGACACCGAGCCGGGACCGGTGATGGTCGCGGGCATCGGCGACGTCCGTGTCCACGGCCGGGTCGGCCACACCCGCCTCGCCCATGTCACGATGACCGCCAGCAGCCGCCTGGAGTTCACCGCGAACGCGGTGCTGACCACCATGGACGGCCTGGTCACCGCTGAGATCGACGACCTGCGCCTGGTGAACATCACCTCGCCCGAGCAGCGCTTCCGGCAACGGGCCGCCCACCAGGCGTGGGAGCCGGTCCTCCCCGCGCGAGACACCAGCAGCGCGGCCACCCGTACCCGATGGCTGGTCGTGGCCGAGCCGGACGCCGACTGGGGCCGAGCCCTCGCCGGAGCCCTGGGCGAGGGCACCCGACTGTTCGCCCACCCCCTCACCGCCGCCGACACCTTCACCGGCCAGCTCGCCGCACAGCTGCGCCACCGCGAGGGCGACGGTTCAACGGCCGACCGCGACGGCGTAGTGATCGCTGTGGCCGACCCCGGCAAGGGGCTCGACGGGACCCCGCCGACGCATGCCCGCTCTCTCCTCATCCGCGCGGCCGCGGTCCTGGCCCGGCTCACGACGCTCTCCCCGCCGCCACGCCTGTGGATCGCACTGCGCACCGTCGCCAACGGCCCGTCACCAGCCGCCGCAGGCCTGTCGGGATTGGTCCGCAGCGCCGTCTACGAATGCCCGCACCTGGCCCCCAGCATGATCCGCACCGACGGCAGTGTCGAGACCGCCGACATCGCCCACGACCTGCGCACCGCTTCCGAAGCACCCACGGAGATCGCTTGGATCCGGGGCGAGCGCCACCTGGCCCGGCTCCGACTGGGCCTGCCCGCACCCGCGTCAGCCGGGGCCAAGGACATGCCGGTGCGACCGGACGGCGCCTACCTGGTCACCGGCGGCGTCGGGGCACTGGGACTGACCGCGGCCCAGTGGCTGGCCGCACACCACGCCGGACATGCGGTCATCTGCGGCTGGAACGCCCCCTCCCCCAAGGTCCGAGCCGTCCTGGACCGCATCCGTGAGGGTGGCACCGGTGTGTCCGTCGTCGTCGGTGACCTCGCCGACCCCGACACCGCCCGCCGTGCGCTCACCGCCACCGGCCGGTATCCGCTGCGCGGCATCATCCACTCCGCGGGCGTGGTGGACGACGCCACCCTGACCACCCTGACCCCCGAACTGATCACCAGGGTGTGGCGCGGCAAGGTCGACGGAGCCTGGGCACTGCACGAGGCCCTCCAACGCCACGCCACTCCCCTGGACTTCTGGGTCAACTACTCCTCCTGCGCGGCGCTGCTGGGCTCTCCCGGACAAGCCGCCTACGCCGCGGCCAACACCTGGCTGGACGAGTTCAGCGCGTGGCGCCGCGCCCAGGCACTGCCGGCGGCCACCGTCCAGTGGGGCGCGTGGAGCGACATCGGGCGCGGTCGGCACATGGCCGAGCGCGGCCTGGGCCTGATCAGCCCCGCCGACGGCATCGACGCGCTGGAACGCACTGTGATCGCCGGATACGGCCAGATCGCCTACGCCCCGGTGGACCTCGATCGCTGGCTCGAGCCCTATCCCCACGCGGCGGCCAGCACCCTGTTCAGCGACGTCGTCGAGACCGCCGGTCCCGACGGCGACGGTCGCGTGGTGGCGCCGCTGCTGGCCGCCACCGACGTCCACCAGCGGCGCGGCATCCTCGAACGCCACATCATCGACTGTGTCCGGAAGGTCATGGGCGGCACCACCCGCCACATCACGGCGTCCACCAGCCTGGTCATCCTCGGCATGGACTCCCTCGGTGCCGTCCAACTCCAGAACCACCTCGGCCGCACCCTCGGCATCGTGCTCGATCCCGGCGTCGTCTGGGTCCGCCCCACCCCCGCCGCGCTCGCCGACTGGATCGACCAGCGCATGGGCCACACCGGCACCGAAGCCGACGACGGCCGCTCGGAACGGGTGTCTCCATGACGGAAAGGGATGCGCCGCGATGCTTCTCGAGCTCACCCGCATCACGTCACCACCGGCCTGCGGCGACCAGGAGGTGACGTGATGCGGGCGGTGGTCCTCGGGGGCAGCATCGCCGGTCTGCTGGCCGCCCAGGCGCTGACCGACCACGTCGACGAAGTCCTCGTCGTCGAACGGGACCGGCTGCCCGAGGGACCAGTACGGCGGCCAGGAGTACCGCAGTCCGCGCACCTGCACGCGTTGTTGAGCCGAGGACTGCGCGAGATCGAGCAGCTGCTGCCCAGGTTCGCCGCCGACCTGGCCGCGGCCGGGTCCCGCGTCTTCGATTTCTGCGCGGACACGGCGATCTACAACCCGTCCGGCTGGGGCGTCCGGTTCCCCTCACCCTTGAAGATCCACGGGGCCAGCCGCCTCCTGATGGAGTCGGTCCTGCGGGAGCGCGTGCGCGCACACCCCAAAGTCGTACTCAGCACCGGTCGCGCCGTCGTGGGACTCGTCGGCGACACGACCACCGTCACCGGCGTCCGGCTTCACGCCACACCCGCACCGGTCGACGCCGATCTCGTCGTGGACGCCACCGGGCGGGGCTCCCGCGCCGACCACTGGCTGGCCGAACTCGGCTGCCCCCCGGTGCCGCAGGCCGTGGTCGATGCGCACGTCGGCTACGCCAGCCGCCAGTACGACATCCCCGAGCGCCACTCCGCCGACTGGCATGCCTGCTACGTCCAACTCGCCGCGCCGCACCGGCCCCGCGGCGCGGTCCTCGCCCCCATCGAGGGCAACCGGTGGATCGTCAGCCTGCTCGGCGTCACGGCCCACCGCCCCACCAGAGCCGAGGACGACTTCCTGGACTTCGTCCGCAGCCTGCCCACTCCGGCCATCGCCAACGCCCTCACCGAAGCCACACCCCTGACTCCGGTCGTCACCACCCACACCACCGGCAACCACCGCCGCTACGTGGAACTCGCACACTCCCAACCCACCAACCTCATTCGCCTCGGTGACGCCGTCTGCAGCCTCAATCCCGTCTACGCCCAAGGGATGAGCACCGCCGCCGCAGGAGCCGCACTCCTGGCGCGGTGCTGCCGAGCCCAGCGCCACGGCACCGACCTCGCCCGCCGATTCCACCGACAGCTCGCCCACATCACCGACTGGGCCTGGCAGCCGACCACGGCCGGCGACCTGAGCTGGCCCACCACCGAGGGCGGACCACCCACACCATTCCAACGCCTCATCATTCGGTACACCCACCACGTCTTCGCCGGCGCCACCAAGAGCCCGCACGTCCAGCGGTCGGTACTCGACGTCCTCCACCTGCTGCGGCCCCCGCGCTCCCTGCTGGCACCGTCCACCGTGACCCACACGCTGGGGTCACACCTACGGGCACCACGGACAGGAGCACACCGTGGCTAGCGACACCGCACCCTCACCAATCACCGCCCCGGCCACCGGCGGCAAGTGGTTCCTGCTGCCCCGCCCCGTCTGGACGGGGCTGGGTCTGGTCAGCTTGGTGCTGCAACTCGTCATCTACGGCCGCTGGCTCGCCGACGGCGGCTACCGGCTCGCCCCGACCCGAAGCTCCGACGACACCTTCCCCATCATCACGCAACTGGCGGTGACCGCGCTCTACGTCGTCATCATCATCGCGGGCCTCGTGGTCTACCTGCGCCGCATGCGCAGAGAACGCCGGATGAACCTCGAGCTCGCGATGTGCCTCGGGACGTTCCTGTCCCTGTGGATCGAACCGCTGGTCAACATCCGGACCACGGTCATGCAGTACAACGCCCACGGCATAGGCGTCATATCCTCCTGGGCCCCCTATGCCCCCGGATGGTCCGGTCAACCGGCCCGCTATGAACCCAATCTCCCCCTCATCCTCGTCTCCGCCTGGGTGGGCGGCGCCATCGCCGGAATGACCGCCTGCAGCCTGCTCATCAGACTGCGGCGCCGCTGGCGGCTCAGCACCGCGCGCTTCATCTCCCTCTTCGTCGCCACCTGCGTCCTCTTCACACTCCTGGCGGACCCGCTCTTCTACGCCCTGGGCTTCTTCCGCTGGGACAGCGGAATCAGGGGATTCACCCTCTTCCCGGGAACCTGGCACCAGTTCCCCGTCTACGAAACCCTCTGCTTCAGCACCCTCATGCTCGGCTACCTCGCCTTCTACTACTGGTACCGAACCAAAGGAACAGACTTCTTCGACCCGCCGGCCACCGCGCCCCGCCCTCTGCGGCGCGTCATCCCCGTACTCGCCGTCATCGGCGTCACCAACGCCATCATGCTCTTCTACATCACCATCCTCGGACTGTTCGGACAATTCGGCACCATCAGCCCCGACCACCTCCCCGAGTTCTGGGTCGTTCCATCACCACCATGACCGGCCGGTTGAGGGGCGCCCTCAAGTGCTCCCCACATCCTCTGTCCACGGCTCCGCCCCCGCTTGCAGCGGCTGCTCGCCCAAGGGGACCCGTCGGGGCTCGCGGTTCGGCGATGAGTGGAGCCAGCGACGCCGGTGCGCTGGAGGCCAGAGAAGTGGGGAGGGAGGAGTCAGAACTCTCCGTGGGCCTGGTGGATGATTTCTTGTGCCGCGTGGACGAGGTCAGCGTTGGTCTCTACCGGTGTGCCGTCGGGTAGATGGAGGACGTCTTCCAGGCCGATCCGGGTGTCCAGCCGCTGCGTGACCGCCTGACGGAGGATGGGCCAGGCCGCTTCGTCTTCGCCGTGGAGGAGGATGGGCGCGGTCAGGGTGGGGCGAAGGTCGTCCAAGAGGTCGGCTGCGGCACGGAGTGCGGTCTGAGGGCTGGTCTCAGTGATCTCAGCCAGGACACGCAGGACTTGGTGGGCCCGTGGCCACTCGCGGAAGCTCCGTGCAGCGGAAGTTCCTGAGTAGATGCCTGCCTCGATGCCGACGCCACGCTCCAGCAGGGCGGTGGCGACCTCGATGGCGCCTTCTTCGTGCCAGTTCACGGAGGCGTGATCTAGCAGCACAGTCCAGGCCCGGACTTGGGCGGCACGCGCTTCAGGATCGGGCATGGTCCATGCGCCCGTGGTGACACCGACAGGGACATCTGGGACGGCGGCACGTACGGCTGTAAGAGCGGCGGCCACGAGGGTGGGCTCCAACGTGTCCTCGCCGTCGTCGTTCTTGGGGTGCAGGTGGATCTCCTGGGCACCGGCGGCGACGGCCGCGCGGGCTGCCCTGGCCAGTTCCTGCGGGGTCAGGGGGAGGTGGACGTGTTCGGCACGGCTCCTGGCACCGTTCAGACAGACTTGCAGCATGGCGTGATCGTCTCAGGAGGGTCTGACATGCGGCACCTCCCTCGTGTCACCGCGCACGCCGTTGCGGCCGCCGCAACGCCCCCCCCAACAACAGCGGAACTCGCTCGCCCTCTGGTCGGTCCACCTATGAAGGTCGGCGACGTCCAGGAGCGCCGGACACGGGACGTCCTCCCCGTACCGGACGCGGATGACGCGCCGGCCGTCGGCGGCAGCCTGCCCGCCGAGATCGACCCGACCTCCGGAGCGTGCCGAATCATCGGCATCGACGATGTCTTCGCAGCGAACCGGTAGGTCGACGGCAGGCCACTCGACCCGCTTGCCGGCACCACCGCTACCGCTGTGCCCTCAGGCATGGCCGGCTACAGGTCAATGCGTCGTGTTGTGGGCGCATCGCCTGTAATCCGTAGCGCTCCGGTGGCACATACAAGACGGTGGCTTGGCCGACTTGGGGGCGAGGGTGGAGGACTGGGATCGCTTTGAGGAGTTGTACCAGGTCTATCGCCTGCCCGTCTTCAGATACCTGTGTCGGCGGCTGCCGCGCGATCAGGCGGAAGACGCGATGTCCGAGGTGTTCGTGGCGGCCTGGGCCGGAACCCACCGCCTTCGGGGCGATCCGCTGCCGTGGCTGTACGGCATAGCCCGACACACGGTCAGTCGCTTCCTGCGGAATACCGCTGGAGCCGAGCGCGCGGACGAGGCCGCCAGGGGCGGGGGCCACGAACCGTCGCACAGAGCAGCCGAACACGAAGTCGTCGACCGCATGGATGCCTTGCGCGCACTCCACGAACTCGATCCACGCGACCGAGAGGCCTTGCTCCTCATCGCGTGGGAGGGGCTCGGCGTACGCGAGGCGGCTCGTGCGGCGGGCTGCTCCGCGGGGGCGTTCACGGTGCGGCTGCACCGCGCCCGGCGTCGCTTGGAGAAGTCCATGGACGAGCGGAGCGGCGCCGTGAACGCGGCAAGACAGGAGGGGATCAGGAGATGAGGAAAGACGTCATGAAGATCAGGCGGTTGTTGTCCCCTGCCGATCCGGCCAGGGGCATCACCGAGGTTCCCGCGCACGTCGATGAACGGATCACCGATATGGAGAACCAGGTCGTACGCCGTCCTCGCACCGATCGCGCGCACCGTCGCCGACTGGCAGCGGGTGTGGTGGCAGTCGCCGCGTCCGTCAGTGTCACGTTGATCGTCGTGCGGACGAGCGATGGCGGTGACGGGTCGCCGAAGGCCGACGGTGTTGTCGTGGGGCAGGGACAGGACCGTCTGCCCAGTGACACGGCCACGGATTGGGTGTCGTACGCGGATCACGTGGCGGTGGTCAAACTCGCCAAGGAGTCCGAGGTTCCTCCCTCAGCGGCGGAGGAGGGAGCCGGCGAGGGGATGATCGTGCGTGAGGGAACCCTGACCGTGGAGCGGGTGCTGTGGAGCCGTGGACAGGCACCCACACTTCCCTATCAAGTCACCATGGATCTAGCGGGCTGGGTCTTCAAGGACGAGTCACGCAGGGAGTTCGCGGGGGAGGGCGCGCCGCGAGTAGAGCCTGGCCGTACCTACATCATGGCCTTGGCTCGCTACTCCCCCGACGAATGGGGACCCTTGGGAAGCGACGCCACCCTTCCGTACGAGAACGGCACGATCGGCAAGGGGGAGAGTCAGGGCACGTCGCGGACACCAGGCCAGCGAACGGCTGAGCTCAGCACACTGGAACGCGAGGTCGATGGAGACTCAGCGGCCGCTCTGAGCGCGATTCTGCGGGACACGCGACCGGACCCGTTAGCCAAGAAGTACGCGGGCCTCCCGCCGCAGGAGCGCTTCGAGAAGGTGGAGGAAGGCCAGAACGCGGGTCAGGACGAACCCGACCCCGACGATGGTATCGACACCGGGAGCGTGGATGGTGAGGGTGACGACGTGCCAGAGGACTGACACCAGTGGGCCGGAGCGCGACGGTGATCGTACTCCAGCCCACTGAGCACGGTCGCATCAGTGAGGCTCTTCCAACCTGTCGAGAGCAACTGTGAGTTGGACGGATCTGCAGAACGGCGAAGCTCCTGGTGGACGAGTTGTCGACCAAGATCAACCGTCGTTCCAGGAGCTCCGTGTGCTTGTCTGCCCGTCAGCCATCGATCTGTCCACCGCGCACCTGCGCTACCTGAGCCAGGAGTTGGCGGCACGTCGCCGGGAGACAGGCAGTCGGCGGCGGCTGACTCCCCGACGCCAGGCCCTGCCCGCCCTGGCTCATCTGCGGTGCGGCGACACGTATACGCAGCTCGCGGCCGGATTCGGCATCAAGATCGCTACCGTGTACCGCTACGTCCGCGAGGCGATCGACGTTCTGGCCGTGCTCTCACCGACGCTCGCCGAGGCGATGGTGACGGCTCGTACGAAGGCGCACGTGACCCTGGACGGCACCATGCCGCCGATCAACCGGATCGCCGCCGACCGGCCCTACCACTGCGGCAAGAAGCGGCACCACGGCATGAACGTTCAGGTGCCGGCCGATCCGTTCGGCCAGCTGCTGCGGGCTTCGCCCGCGCTGCCCGGCGCCACACATGACCTGACGGCGGCACACGAGCACGGCACCATCGACGCCATTGCCGACACCGGCCTCAAGTGCCGGGCCGATAAGGCCTATCAGGGAGCGGCCCGCAACGTCCGGGTCCCGTTCAAAGGGCGCCGCCTCAAGCGGCGGCAACGACGCCACAACACCACCCACGCCAAGATCCACTGCATCGGCGAGCAGACCATGGCCACGCTCAAGGGCCGGCGCCTCCTGCGCAAGCCGCGCTGCGGCACCAACCGCATCACCACGATCGTCAAGGCCGTCCTCACCCTTCACCTCGCGGCCGCGTCAGGATGAAAAACCCTCACTCTACCGGCCGCCTCCGATGGCATTGCGTGTCCGCCCTGCTCACCGCTGGGCCCACCATGTCCCCGCGGCCCCGCCCACCGTGGTGACGAGGGCGACGAGCCACCCGGGGATGTGCTGGACGGTCAAGTGGAGTCCACCGAAGCGGAGT
Source organism: Streptomyces sp. AN091965 (assembly GCF_022698285.1). Lineage (NCBI taxonomy): Bacteria > Bacillati > Actinomycetota > Actinomycetes > Kitasatosporales > Streptomycetaceae > Streptomyces > Streptomyces sp. AN091965. Next base: position 169,805 of record NZ_JALDMY010000001.1, read on the forward strand.
TCGAGCAAGGGAACTTGGGAGTCGGTTCGCGGCGGTTCGGCCTTACTCATTGCGCTTACCTCCGGGCGTGATGATCTCCGGTTGCGGGACGAGAGAGGGGCAGCGATGGGCCAGGGGCTCGGCGTCCAGAGTGGGGCTGCCTTCAACGACATCCCAAGAGTGCCCCTCCAGTACGAGTGCGGGCACTCGTGCGCCCTCACGCGTACCCCCGTACGCCCCCTGTGCCGTGAGGCAATGATGCACCCGGTCCTCAGAATTGGATCTTGTCCTACATTGCGGAGGCCGCGCCTCCAGCACGTCTGGCCTGTTCAGCGCTTCGATGTGGTGTACACGCAGCTTGAATTTGACTCACATCAATCATGCAGAACCGATTGACAGGGGTGCCCCGCTGCCGAACTGGGTGTCCTTTCTCCGGCTCATGAGTGCCGACGAAGGCGACGGCTCGCGTTCGTCCGCCCCGCGGGCGTGGACCATCTGCGGCCCCTCGCAACTAGAGGAAGTCGGTGATCCTGCACAGCGCCGCGACCTGGGTGTCGTTCCGGATGCCGAGGTCCCAGGGGCTGATGCGGCCCTCGGCGCTGACGGCGGTGGCCTCGGTGAGGACCAGGCCGGTGCCGCCCGTGGCCCGCGCCGCGTAGTGGGCCAGGTGCCAGTCCGTGGCGACACCCGCGTCCGGCCCGGTGGCCTCGGCGGAGTACTGGCACATCGGCGCCATCCAGACGCGGTTGGGGATGGTCAGGTTCCGCAGGGTGCAAGGCTCGAACAGCGCGCTCACGGGGTGCTCCCTTCGAGGGGCGGCGGAGACGACCACCCCACTTCAATGCAGAATCGATGCGTGATGCGTGCAGGAGTCCAAGGGCTGAGGGTGAGGGGAAGCCGCACGCGCGGGGCCTCGGCCCGCGGCGGGCGTGACTCTGGAGGAGATCATGAAGCTCAGAGACGAACTGCCCACCGACCACAAGCTCGCCACCGTCTACCGGTACGGAGCGGCCTTCTGCGGTGTGGTCCTGGTCGCGTTCGGCTGCCTCGGCTTCGCCGATCAGCTCAGCCCCTTCGACACCGAGGGAACCAGGCTCGCCGGACTGAGCACCAACGGTGTGCTCAGTCTGCTCTCGGTGCTCTTCGGAGCCGTCCTCATCATCGGCGTCGTCCTCGGCGGCAACGTGGCCTCCACGCTCAACATGGCAGTGGGCACCCTGTTCCTGCTGAGCGGTTTCGTCCACCTCTTCATCCTCGACCGGTCAGCCAACGTGCTCGACTTCGGCATGACCAACGTCGTCTTCAGCTTCGTCATGGGACTGCTCATCCTGACCTTCGGCATGTACGGTCGCGTGTCCGGTGGCCTCCCCCACGACAACCCGTACTGGCGACGGCGCCACCCCGAACAGGCGGCACGCGAGGACGCCCTTCGCCGGGCCCCGGCCAGGCCGCAGATCACCGGCCCCGATGTGCGCCCCACCGCCTCACCCGAGACCTGACGACACCGCGGTGCGACGGCCGGTGCCGACGGCTCGTAAGCTGCGGACATGACCACGACCCCGATTCCGACGCCGCGCGATGCCTTCGAGCTGCTGATGGCCGGTAACCAGCGCTTCGTCGCGGGCGCCCCCGAGCACCCCAACCAAGACGCCACCCGCCGCACCGAGGTAGCACCGTCCCAGCAGCCCTTCGCCGTGCTGTTCGGGTGCTCCGACTCCCGGCTGGCCGCCGAGATCATCTTCGACCGCGGCCTGGGCGACCTGTTCGTGGTGCGCACCGCCGGGCACGTCGCCGGTACGGAAGTGCTCGGATCCATCGAATTCGGCGTGAGCGTCCTCAACGCGCCGCTGGTCGTCGTCCTCGGCCACGACTCGTGCGGCGCCGTCGCCGCGGCCTGCTCCGCTCTGGAGAACGGGCAGACCCCGGGCGGCTTCGTCCGAGACGTCGTCGAACGGGTGACCCCGAGCGTGCTGGCGGCCCGAGCCGCAGGACGCGACCAGGCGGAAGAGATCCTGGCCGAACACATCGAGCACACCGTGGACCTGCTGCTCGAACGCTCCCGCGTCCTGGCGGAGCGGGTTGCCACCGGCCGCCTCGGCGTGGTGGGGCTGTCCTACCGCCTCGCCGACGGCAGCGCGCAGCTCGTAGCGTCCCGCGGCCTCGACGCGGCGACCCCCGCCGCGTCCTGACCGCCCCGGCCGGGGCGGCTCAGGCGGAGGGCCGGGGCTCCGCAGCCCGGCGGAGCCGGTTGGCGATCGCGAGTCCCAGCCCCTCATCGGTCGGCAGGGAGGCGACGATGAGGTCGCACCCCTGCTGGTCGAGGTCGCGCAGGAAGCCGTACAGCCCGCGGGCATAAGCCGTCGTCGAGGCGGGCACCGTCACGACGGCGTGCGCCTTCACCGGAGCGTCGGCGAAGGCCGGGGGAAGAAGGAGGCCCACCTGGTGGCCCCGCTGCCGCGCGAGCTCGCCTTCGGCGACGACTCGCTCCGGCTCGACCAGGACGACGCGCGCACGGGGCGCGTAGTGGGACGGGTGCTGGCCCGGTACCCGGACGTGGCTGGTGGAGGGAAGGGCGACCGGGTGGCCCAGGACCGCTTCGAGGTCCTCGCGGGTGACTCCGCCGGGTCGCAGGATGCTCGGGGTCTCGCCGGTGACATCGACGATGGTCGACTCGACGCCGACGCCGCAGGGGCCGCCGTCCAGTACGAAGTCGACCGCGTCACCGAGCTCCGCACGGACGTGGTCCGCCGTCGTGGGGCTGACCGAGCCGAAGCGGTTGGCCGACGGAGCCGTGATGCCGCCGCCGAAGGCCGACAGCAGGGCGAGCGCGACGGGATGGTCGGGCACGCGCACGGCCACCGTCTCCAGGCCACCCGTGGCTTCGAGGGGCACCCGTCGGCCGCGCCGCAGGACGAGCGTCAGCGGGCCGGGCCAGAAGTGTTCGGCCAGCAGGCGTGCCGTCGCGGACGCCTCCTCGACCCACTCGTCCAGCTGGTCCGCACCGCCGATGTGGACGATCAGCGGGTGAGTGGGCGGACGCCCCTTGGTCTGGAAGATCCGCGCCACCGCGGCGGGGTCCTCAGCGTTGGCACCCAGGCCGTAGACGGTTTCGGTCGGCAGGGCCACCAGGCCCCCGGCGCGCAGCGTCTCTGAGGCCTTCTCGATATCACTGGTTACTACCATCACTCTCGTAATGCTCTCACTGCGGCGCGCCCTCAGCTTGATTCTTAGACGCCATTTCAATTGGTGTGATCTTGCGGCAGTCTGGGGTGATGACTGCTGCACTCGTCGAACGGTTGGCGCCGGAAGACCTGTGGGAGTTGTTCCAGCGAGTGGTTCCGCCGGCGCCGGAACGCCCGCAGGGCGGAGGGCACCGGCGGCGAGGGGACCGCGAAGTACTGGCCGCGATCATCTTCGTAGCTGCTTCCGGCTGCACCTGGAACCAACTCCCGCCGGGCTTCGGGCTGTCGGGAGTCACCGCCTTCCGGCGGTTCACCGAGTGGACCGAGGCTAGGGTCTGGGCCAAGCTCCACCGCCTGGTCCTGGACGAACTCGGCGCCCGGGGCGAGCTCGACTGGTCACGGTGCGCGATCGATTCCGTCAGCGTCCGCGCCCTCAAAGGGGGCAGCTGACCGGACCGAATCCGACCGACCGCGGCAAGAAGGGATCGAAAATCCACCTCATCGTGGACCGCCAGGGCCTGCCCCTGTCGGTCGGCATCTCCGCCGCAAACCTCCACGACAGCCAGGCCCTCATCCCGCTGGTCCGCGGCATTCCACCCATCCGTTCCCGTCGCGGCCCGCGACGCCGACGGCACGGCAAACTACACGGCGACAAAGGCTACGACTACCGCTACCTGCGCCGATGGCTCGCTTCCCGCGGCATCCGGCACCGTCTCGCCCGTAAGGACGTCGAGTCATCCCGACGCCTGGGCCGGCATCGCTGGGTCGTGGAACGGACCGTGTCCTGGCTGTCCGGTTGCCGACGCCTCCACCGCCGCTACGAGCGCAAGCCGGAACACTTCCTCGCCTTCACGGCCATAGCCGCGACCCTCATATGTCACCGCCGACTCACCAAGTGAAATGGCGTCTTAACCTGCTGCGCCCTCAAGGGGTGCGTGGTGTACTGGTCGGCCGTCCGGCTTGTTGATGAAGGCGGCGTGAGCCAGAACGCTACGGAGTGAGCATGTGGGACGGCCCCTTCTACCGAGTCAGACGTGACGGATACGAGATCTGCTTCGTGCCCGGTGCCGGGGAGGACCTTAACGAGGTCTGCAATGTGGACATGTGGGTCATCCGTGATGACGGTGATCGCTGGTCCGGAACCGTGTTCACTCTCGATGAGGTGCACCGGATCATGGACCGTCAGCGGCAGGCTGGCGAACCAGAGGGCGGCTACTGGTGGTGCTGGGACGGCCTCATCGTGCGCGACGCGGGTGTGCCGTCGATGGTCAAGGTCATCGAGGGGCTCGTCGCCGCAGGCAAGCACGAGACAGTCCTTCGCCATGTCGGGCCCGAAGAGAGCGCTTGATCTCGTTGACTCCCCGGCTGACCGAACGATCCCTCGAACGTGATCGCACGTACGAGGATTCTGGGGACGTGAACGCGGCCCCCGTCTGATCCTGTGCTCCGACCAAGAAGGCACTTGACCAGCGAAGGCCGTGGGGAATGAGTCTGCTGCACCACGATGGCCGGGACGAGGCATTCGACTCCACGTCCCACTTTCGGGAGGACTCTACGGATGCCTGACCCGGCGCGGTGACACGTTGTTCGAAGTCACGGACGCGTTGCTCTGCGAGAACGGGCCGGTGACCTCGCCAGTCGCTCTGACGCTGCTGGCCGAACACCGGCGTGGGCACGGAGCGTTGTACGACGGGCTCAACCAGGGCTCCATTGACGCGGACAGGCTGCGGAAGGCACTGGCCGTGCTGCCGCAGCCGAAGGCTGCAAACGGGCGCCTGGTCCTGGCGGTCGATGTCTCGCCGTGGCTGCGTCCAGACGCGCCGACCATCCCGGACCGGCTGTTCTGTCATGTCTACGGTCGCTCGGGACGTTCCAGTGACCAGTTCATTCCCGGCTGGCCGTACTCGTTCGTCGCCGCGCTGGAGACGGGCCGCACCTCGTGGTGCCAGCTGCTGGACGTGGTCCGCCTCGGCCCCGACGACGACGTCGCCGAGGTCACCGCACGGCAGGTCCGCCGCGTCGTGAACGACTTGATCGGCCAGGGCCAGTGGGAGGACGGCGACCCGGACATCCTGGTCGTGTTCGACGCCGGCTACGACGCCCCGCGCATGGCCTACCTCCTCCACGGCCTGCCCATCGAGGTGCTCGGACGGATGCGCTCGGATCGAGTCATGCGCCGTCCGATACCTACGCAACTGGAGTACGCCCTGGCCTATCCCCAGGGCGGGCGGCCGCCGAAGCACGGCAAGGAGTTCCGCTTCGCCAAGCCGGACACGTGGGGCGCGCCCGACACGGAGACCGTGCAGGTCACCGATCGCTATGGCACCGCCCAGGTGATGGCTTGGGACCGTATCCACCCCCGGCTCACCACCCGCTCCGCGCGGAAGCGCATACCCAGCTCCGGCTCACCCGCGAGGCCGCGGCCGATCTACGCCGCCCCTGGGAGAAGCGGGCCGAGCCCGCCCGGCTCACCCCGGCCCGCGTCCGCCGGGGGTTCAGGGACCTCCGCCCTCACCTGCACAGTCCGGCCCGTGCACCAAAACCGTCAAATCCCGTCCCAGGGCGCCCACTTGGCTCGAAGAGCCGGCGACCCGCCACCCGTTACGACGAGGGCAAATCAACCAGACGCCCTGAAGGTATCGCCGAACGTAATCGACCCAGAGCTCGCAAACCATAAAAAACAAGCTCAGCCGCTTCTCAAGCCACCGCGCCTGCGCGTGCAGCCAGGTAGTGGGGAGCGCACTGGGGTGCTCGGCGGCCCCTGCGGCCCGCACGGCGAGTTCGGGCACGCTGCGCTCGCGTACGTCGTCGCCGTCGATCTCAACCGCCCGGGCCCGCAGCCCGCGCGGATCCACGTGCAGCACGTGCACGACGGCCTCGTCAGGCCGTGTGAACAGCCTCTCGTCGACCACCTGGCCGTGCTGGCCGGCCGTCACGACCAGGTATCCCTGCCCATCCCACCGCACCGCTCCTGGACCTCCCCGCATCGGCTGCGGACACCACGACGTTCAGCATGCCGCGCACACAACCTCCGCGGTGACCGGGCTCTGAGCCCCTCCCGCCCTGCGCAACATCCCCCGGCGGCAGCCCCGCACCGTCCTCGGCCGCGGAATCCAGCCCCGCTGAACTGCGGGACGCGCGCCTCTGCGCTGCGGAGAAAGCCCACCACGCCCTCATGAAGAAGGAACACGGCCCGGACCAGATGCCGCACTTCAGTGCCTATCTGCAGCTGCGCGATGCCCCACCGCGATCCCCGCACACCGCTACTGCCCCTCCGAGTCCCAGGCCGTCGCCACCAACCGCAAGTTCCGGCAGGCCCGGAGCTTTCCCGTCCAGCGCGGCACCGCCGCACCCGAACACGTGACCATGGACGAGCACATCAGGATCGGTTGCGGCCGACCGCCCTCACCACGTCTGCACTTCCTCGACAGCACCTGCGGCCCCCATGCCTTCGTCGAGCACGAGCCAGCGCCATGATCGCGCAGACTCCTCCCTGTCGGCCGACGGAAGCCTGCACGAGGGGTGAAGGATCACTCATCCGGGTGCGCTTGCGCCCGGTCATGTATGGCAGGCGTGACATCCGAGCAGCCAACCACGCGTGGAGATCTGGCTGTTGAACCACCTGCCCACCCTCCCCCTCGCCTTGATCATGGTCGGCGGCATCGTCGCCCTGGCGCTGGCAGGCAGCGTGCTCGTCTACCGACGGCACCCCACGCTCGCCGAGGGCCAGCACAACGACATGGTCGGCGCGGGGCTCGGCATGTTCGCCGCCATCTACGGGATCATCCTGGCCTTCGTCGTCGTCACCCTGTGGACCGAGACGGACGAGGCCGAAACGGTGGTCGCCAACGAGTCGACGTACCTGGCACAGATGGTCCGGGACTCCCGCGCCTTCCCCACCGCCCAGCACGCCCGCATGGAGGACGCCGTCAGCGCGTACGCCCACGCCGTGGTGGAAGTGCAGTGGCCCCTCATGCGCGAGGGCCGCCCCCGGTACGGCGCCACGGAGCGCGCGATAGAAGACATGTTCACCACGCTGAACTCCTTCGAGCCCAGGACGGAGCGCGAGAAGGCGTTCTACCGCGAGACCATCAGTGACATCAACAAGGTCGTCGCGGAGCGCAGGGCCCGCATCACCAAAGCCCAGCAGTCCCTGCCGGGACTGTTCAAGGTACTGGCGTACGGAGGCGCGCTCGTGATCATCCCGCTCACGTTCCTCTACGGCAACAAGAGCCAACGCGTGCGACTGCTGTTCGTGGGCTCCGTCGCCGCCCTCGTCGGCTTCAGCCTGCTGCTCGTCCTCGTCCTCGACCACCCGTTCTCCGGAGACATCAGCGTGCCGCCGGACGCGTTCAAAGAGGGTGCCCTGGCGAAATTCTGGTGATCTGGCCCCGGCTGCACAGTGAAGTCCATGGCAGACGACGTGGGTTGAATGGCGTCAGGTCAGGTTGATCGAACTCTTCTCACAGGGTTTGCAGATCACCCGGAAGACCTGATTCACCTCCGCCCTTTCCCATGGCGGGTATCTCACCTCGTCGGCCCCGAGGACGCCGGGCCGAAGGTAGCTCGTGAGCTTGCTGATCAGCGGGCCCTGGGCCTTGGCGGTCTTGAGGTGGCGGACCATGCCTCAGGGGCCGGTGAAGCAGATCGAGCAGCCGGCCCCGCAGGCCGCGACAGCCAGGGCGATGGCGATGGTGCTCCTACAGCCCGTCACGATGTGAGGGTGGGGCGAGGAAGGTCCTCATGAGCCCTCGATGGTCGTGATCTTTTAGGCCAGATGTTTGAGGCACCGACAGAGGCCGCCTTCCCCGCTGTTGAGCGTGCCGGTCGTAGGGAAGCACGGGGACAAGTCGGGGTGGCCTGCTGTATGCGGACGGAAGTGGGGAAGCTTCGGGACCGGGTGCAGCGGAGACCTCGGGTGGCTGAGGGCCTCCTGCGTCCTGGGATGGTGCGGCGGACTCGAGCCGAGGGAGCACTTGTCGTGCGACGGCTCGTTTCAGGCACCGTTTGATCTCGCGCGCGGTCTTGCCTTCAGCTGTGCGGCGGGCCGCATAGGCCCTGGTGGGGGCGGGGTGCTGGAGTAGGGACAGCACGATGGTGTGGAGCGCCCGGCCCAACTGGCGATCACCAGAGCGGTTCAGGCGGTATCGGGTGATCTGACCGGAGCTGACGGGTGCGCGAAGGCTGCTGCTACACGGCAGGGCCGTTGTGGGGCGCCAGCATGGTCGTCCACGCCTGGGCCGCGGCAAGGTTCAGGGCGGTACCGATGCCGCGGCAAGCTTCGGGGCGGTGCCGATCACGATGCAGGTGAAGTCGTTCCACCGCTCCAGGACGCGTGGTTCGTCCGGCCGCAGGTGTACGGCGCCACCGTGGGCGGGCCGGTGGCGCCGGTAGATGTCCATCAGTGGTCGGCGCCGCTTGTCGTACGCGGCCAGCGGGTCAGCGGCGTCCGCGCGCGGGACGGAGCGGGAGGGCTGGCGGTGGTGTCCGCCAGGGCCCGCCCGGTGCTGGGCTTCCCCGGCGTCAGCGGGATGATTGCGCGCCGGGGGGCGGCGCCGCAAAGTGCGGAACTTTCGATTCCGGCAGGATTGGCATCCCGGGATGTCTCCGCGCGCCTTCCGGTCCGCCGGTATTCGTAGTCTTTTGGGAAGCGCGAAGTCCGCTTGCGCTGGTGCCCCGTTGAGAGAAGTGCCATGGCCGGGCTACGAGCGATACCCGGCGTCTGACGCGGCACAGAGTGGGGCCTTGGGCGTTTCTGCCCGATCCTGCGCTCCCTGGTGGAGCGGTTGTGCGGACCCTCGCGAGGCGATGGCCATGCCCATGGCCACGTCGCGGCGGCCAGCACCTCCCCCGGATACCCATCGACGACGTCATCGTGGAGAAGGGCCGGTCATGAACAGCCATGACGTGACGAATGCAGAGCATTTGGTGGTGCTCGTGGGCGGCCCGCCGGAGATGGCTCGCGTGTACCGGATTCCGGGACAGATCGCTGCCACCTCCGAGCGGATCGCGGTGGCCTATTACGGGCAGCATCAGCACTTCGAGCCCACCGGTGAGACGGAGCTGGTGGAAGGCCGCATGATGCCTGTCTTCCGGTTCACCTACAGCACGAAGATCGCGGAGTAGGGAGACGGGTCATGCCAGCATCTGCTGCAACGCCGATCGCTGTGATTGGCATCGGGTGTCGGTTCGCCGGAGGGATCGATTCGGCGGAGGCGTTGTGGCGGGTGCTGGCCGAGGGCCGAAGTGTGGTGAGCGAGGTTCCGGCGCACCGGTGGGACGTGGAAGCCGTGTACGACCCGGAGCCGGGAATCGCCGGGAGAACGACGTCGAGGTGGGGAGCGTTCCTCGACGATGTGCGTGGCTTCGAGCCTGACTTCTTCGGTCTGACCGGCCGGGAGGCGGAACTGATCGACCCGCAGTTCCGCCTGCTGCTGGAGACCTCCTGCGAAGCCCTGGAACACGCGGGATACGCCCCGCACGGGGTGCGAGGATCATCGACGGCGGTGGTCGTCGGGTGCTCGTACGAGGACTACATGGACATGATGGACTTCGACCGCGGGCTGCGGAGCCCGGATGCGGCCCACGGCATCATCGGGACCACGCGCTTCACTTCGTCGAGCCGGATCTCCTACCTCCTCGACCTGCGCGGCCCGGCCATCACGTTGGACACGGCCTGCTCGTCCTCCCTGGTGGCGGTGCACCTCGCCGCCCAGGCGCTGCGGAGCGGCGAGGTGGACATGGCCCTGGCCGGCGGGGTGATGCTCTCGCTGCAGGCGAAGAACACCCTGGTCTTCTCCACCTTGGGTGTTCTGTCTCCGACAGGACGGTGCCATGCCTTCGATGCGGATGCCGATGGCTACGTACGCGGCGAGGGCGGCGCGATGATCGCTCTCAAGCGGCTGCCGGACGCGCTCGCTGCGGGGGACCGGGTGCTGGCGGTGCTGCCCGGTACGGGGATCAACAACAACGGCCGTTCCGACACGATGCTCAGCCCGTCGGTGGGTGGCCAGCGGGCCCTGCAGGAACAGGTCCTGGCGCGCGCCGGGGTCGACCCGGCCCGGGTGGCACTCATCGAGACCCACGGTCCGGGCACGGTGGTGGGTGACCCGATCGAGTACACCGCGCTGCGGGAGGTCTACGGCGCTGGTTCGGTGCCCTGCGCCCTGGGGTCGGTCAAGACCAACATCGGGCACTGCGAGACCGCCTCGGGGATCGCCGGGCTGATCAAGGCGGTGCTGGCGGTGCGGTACGGGGAGATCCCGGCCAATCTGCACTTCACCCGGTGGAACCCGGAAATCGATCCGGGCGGCTGCCGCCTGTTCGTCCCCACGACGTCGAGGCCCTGGCCCCGAGTGGACGGGCTCCGCCTGGCCGCGGTCTCCTCCTACGGGATGTCGGGGACCAACGCCCACGTCCTGGTCGAGCAGACGCCCGGCCCTGCCCGCCGCCCTTCGGCGGCGCGCCCACGCGCCGTGCCGGAGCAGGAGCCGGAACTCCGGTTGTATCCGGTGTCGGCCGGTTCCGGGCAGGCGCTCGCCGAGACCGCAGCACGGATCGCGGACTGGCTCGACGGCGATGGCGCGGCCGTTCCGCTCCGCGATGTCGGTCATACGCTGGCGCACCGGCGTGAACACCGCGCCGTCCGCGCGACGGTGGCTGCCCGGGACCGTGGGGAACTGGTGCGGCGTCTGCGCTGCCTGGTTGCCGGACAGCCGGATCGCGGCGTCTGTACGGGTGAGGCGGGAGGCTACCGGCGGGGCCCGGTATGGGTGTTCTCCGGCCAGGGCTCGCAATGGGCGGGGATGGGCCGCGCCCTGCTCGCGGCGGAGCCGTCCTTCGCCAGGGTGGTCGAAGAACTGGAATCGCTGGTCCAGGCGGAGTCCGGGTTCTCGGTGCGTGCGGCGATCGAGTCCGGCGAGGTGGTCAGCGGGTTCGCCCGCGTGCAGCCCGCCCTGTTCACGATGCAGGTGGCCCTGGCGGCGGTGTGGCGCGCCCGGGGAATGCACCCGGCCGCGGTCATCGGCCACTCCATGGGCGAGGTGGCGGCCGCGGTGGTGGCCGGGGGCCTGTCCCTCGCCGACGGGGCGGCCGTCATCTGCAGACGGTCCCGCCTGGCCGCGCGCCTGGCCGCAGGCGGCGCCATGGCCCAGGTCGAACTGCCGTATCCGCAGGTCGAGAGTGAACTGGCCGCTGCGGGGATCGATGATGTCGCTGTCGCGGCCTGGAGTTCTCCTACGGCCACCGTCGTCTCCGGCGATGCCGAAGCCATCGACCGGCTGGTCAGCACATGGTCTGTGCGCGATGTCGCCGCGGCGGTCATCCCGGTGGACGTGGCTTCCCACAGTCCCCAGGTCGACCCGGTCCTCCCCGCACTGGGAGACTGCCTGGCCGGCCTTGGACCCCCGCCCGGCCGGGCCGGTGACGTCGTCTTCTACGGCACGGTCCTGGCCGACCCGCGCCTGGTGCCGGCCTTCGACGCCGGATACTGGCAGGACAATCTGCGTCGGCCCGTGCGGTTTACCGAGGCCTGCGCGGCGGCGCTGGCCGATGGGCACCGCATCTTCGTCGAGGTCACGCCACATCCGCTGCTCCTGCGTGCGGTGGCCGACACCGCCGCACACGCCGGGCGTGAGGTCTGCACCCTGCCCACCTTGATTCGGGGTGCCTCTGATCCGTCCGGGCTGTCGTCGCGAGTCGCTGCCGCTCACTGCGCCGGAGTACCCCTCGCCTGGCCGGAGCACGCGGACGGGAACCTGGCTGAGGTACCGCTGCCGCTCTGGGCCCGGCAGAGCCTGTGGATGCCCGACAGCCTGAGGTCACGGCCTCAGGAAGCCGTATACGGTCACCCACTGCTGGGTGTGCCCGTCCGGCTGCCGGACAACGGGCTCGGAGAACAGCACCTGTGGCAGGCCGACATCGGGACCGGCCGCCACCCGTGGCTTGCCGATCACCGTGTCTACGACGCCGCAGCCTTCCCCGGGGCCGGATACGCCGAGATGGCCCTGGCCGCCGCCGCGGAGCTGTTCGGCGCGGATGCCCCTGTCGTGGTCGGCGACTTGGCCTTTCATGCTCTGCTCGGTCTCGGCGCCCACACCTCGGTCACCACCCGCGCCACCCTCCGCGACCCCGGACTCGCCGTCCTGGAGATCACCTGCGACGGCAGCGAGCAGCCCCTGCTCCTGGCGACCGCGACCGTGCGCCGCCTTTCGCAGGACACCCACCCGCCGCAACCGTTCACCCCGCCCGAACCGCTGCCGCAGGAGCGAGCCGCGCCCAGCGTCACCCCGGTCTACGCGACGGGGCTGCGCAAGGGGATCCTCCACGGCGCCGCCTTCGCCGCTCTGACCGCCGTCCATCCCGTGGCTCCGGACGACCGGACGGTCATCACCCGCATCGCCCTGCCCGCCGTGCATCGCTCATCGCCCGATGCCTTCCTCGTGCATCCGGTCCTGCTGGACGTCTGCCTGCAGACCATGGGTGCCCACCCCGACATCCTCGCCGCCCGGTCGACCTTCCTGCCCCTGGGCATGGGCACCGTACGCCGCTTCGGGCAGACGCGGCGGGCACGCTGGTGCCGGGCCTTCCTCCACACCGTCGACACGCAGGGGGCGCGGGCCGACATCGACCTGCTGGCCGAGGACGGCACCGTCCTGGCGCGCATCACCGATGCCCTCATCGGCAGGTCCAGCGGCCGGGCCGACGACACCGAAGACCCCGGCGCCGCGGTCACGAGCCGGATCCTGGAGGTGTCCTGGGAAGAGTCCTCGCCACCGGCACCTACCGGCACCACGGCGCGGTGGCTCGTCTGCCGTGAGGAAGCCGACGACCTGCTGGCCCACGAACTCGCCGATGCCCTGACCTCGGCCGGCGGACAGGCCGTGGTCGCGACCGCCGCCCTGGCCGACACCGGCCCACTCGTCCGCGCGATCACCGAGCACCTCACCGCCGGCCACGACCGGCTCGTCCTGCTCTGCCCCGCCCCGCCCGCACACCAGTCCCTGGCCGGTATCGAGCGAGCCCGCCTGCGGGTACGACGCCTGGTCGACACGGTGAGCGCCCTCGCCGACCTGCCGCTCGGCAGCGAGTTCCGGCTACACGTGGTCACACGGAACGCTCAGCACGCCATCGGCACGACCGACGTCATGGGCACTCCCGGAATCAACCTCGAACAGTCCCCGCTTCGTGGTCTGTGCCGGGTCATCGGCGGCGAACACCCCGAACTGCGCACCACCCACGTCGACATCGGCTGCGATGCTGACTCCCGCTCCCTGACCGGGACCGCCCAGCAACTGGCCGCTGAACTCATCGGCGGCGACGGCGAGGACGAGATCGCCTGGCGTGCAGGCGTCCGCTACGTCGCCCGCCTTCGTCGGGCACCGTTCCGGGTCGGCGAACGGCACACCACCACGGCCCGGTTCGGGCGGGGCGGCCTGGCGCCCGCCCCACGGCACCGTGGTGATCTCGACTCGGTGGAGCTGGTCACCCGCCCACGACGGGCCCCGGGCGCCAGTGAGATCGAGATCCGCGTGCACACCGCGAGCCTGAACTTCAAGGACGTCCTCAACGCGCTGGGCACCCTGCCCGGTGACGGAGACAACCCGCTCGGCCTCGACTGCGCCGGGGAGGTCACATCCGTCGGAACGTCGGTGAGCGGTCTGCGCGCCGGTGACCGGGTCGCCGCCTTCGGCCCCGGCGCGCTGGGCACTTTCATCACCCTGCCCGCGGACACCGCGTTCCGCATCCCTCCGGGCATGAGCTACCCCGAGGCCGCGACCCTGCCCGCCGTGTACTTGACCGCCTGGTACGCGCTGCGCCACCTGGCCCGCGTCCAGCCGGGCGAGCACGTCCTCATCCACTCCGCGACCGGCGGCCTGGGGCAGGCCGCGATCACCCTGGCCAAGGCCGCAGGCGCGGTCGTCCACGCCACTGCGGGCACCCGAGCCAAACAGGACATGCTGCGCGACCTCGGTGCCGCGAGCGTCTGGGATTCGCGCACCCTGGACTTCGCCGAAGGCGTCCGCGCCGCGACCTACGGCGAAGGGGTGGATATCGTCGTCAACTCCCTGACCGGCCCGGCCCTGCAGACGAGTCTGGACCTCCTGCGCCCCGGCGGTCGCTTCATCGAGGTCGGCAAGCGGGACATCCTCGCCCGTCACCAGCTCGGGCTGTTCCCCTTCCACCGCAACATCACCTTCGCCAGCGCTGATCTGACCCTGATCGCGGCACAGTTGCCCGCCCTCGCCCGGCAGCTGACCCGGGAAGTCGGAGCTGAAGTCGCCGCAGGCACCATCACCCCGCTCCCCCACATCACCCACCCGCTGGAAGGCCTGGCCGGAGCCCTGCGTACCATGGCCGCCGCCGAACACACCGGCAAGCTGGTCATCACGATCCCGCAGCACGGCAGTACCCGCTGTGTCGTCCCACCCGGCCGGATCGACCTTTCCCGTAGCGACGGCGCCTACCTCATCACGGGTGGTCTGGGTGGACTGGGCCTGCTGCTTGCCCGGGATCTCGCCGAGCACCACGCCGGACGCATCATCCTCAACGGTCGCAGCCGTCCCGGCCCGGCCGCGACCAGGATCCTGGATGAGCTGCGGCAGGCAGGGGCCGACGTCGTCGTCGTACTCGGCGACATCACAGACTCGGCCACCGCAGAGCGGCTCGTGGCCGCCGCCACCGCCACCGGTCTCCCGCTGCGCGGCATCGCCCACGCTGCCGCCGTCATCCGCGACGCGACAGTCACCGGCATCGAGGACGAACCGCTCACGCGAGTGTGGGGAGCGAAGACCCTCGGGGCCTGGCATCTGGGCCAGGCCACCGCTGACCAGCCGCTGGACTGGTGGCTCGGGTTCTCCTCCGCCGCCACCCTGATCGGAAATCCCGGCCAGGGCGCCTACGCGGCCGCCAACGGCTGGCTGGACGCCTTCACCCATCACCGCCGTGCCCAAGGCCTGCCCGCACACAGCATCCAGTGGGGTGCCTGGGCCGAACACGGACGCGGCGCCGCCCTGATCGACCGCGAGTTCACCATGATCGCCCCCGCTGAGGGACTGGCTGTCTGCCGCACCGTCCTCAGCCACACCCGGGCGAACACCGGCTACCTCCCGCTGGAAGACGCGCACCGTTTCATCGGCGAGCGCCTGCACACCACACCCTTCTTCACCGCACTGGCCGGCCCCCGCCGGGCCGTTGAGACAGAGCCGCAGTACACCCGGCTCCAGGCGGACCTGCGCCACGCCGAGCCTGCTGGCCGGCGCACCCTGCTGACCGAGTTCCTCGCCACAGACGTGGCGGGCATCCTGCGCCGCAACCGGGCCGCAGTCGACCCCGACACCCCGCTGACCGACTGCGGCCTCGACTCCCTCATGGCCACCCAGCTCTGCGTCCACATCAACCAGGCGATCGGCGTCCGCCTCCCGGTCAAGTCGATCTGGAAGCACTCCACCATCAGCGTCCTGGCCGATCATCTCGCCGAACATCTGGAGGCCACCGCGGCACCGGCGACGGGTCAGTCGTGAAACGCCCCCGCGTGGTCGTGCTCGGCTGCGGCATGGCCGGCATGCTTGCCGCTGCGGCCGTCGCCGAATGCGCCGACACCGTCACGATCCTCGAACGGGACCACCTCCCCGGTCGCCCCGCCGTGCGCAAGGGCGTACCCCAGGGACGACATCTGCACGCCCTGCTCTCCACCGGCGCCCTCGCGATCGACATCCTCCTCCCCGGTGTCCTGACCAGCCTCCTCGGCCACGGCGCCCACCGCCTCGGCCTGGCCGAGGACACCCTGATCTACGGCCCGTACGGATGGATGGACCCGCATCCGAGCGGACACTTCATCCTGGGTGCCAGCCGACCCCTGGTCGAAGGGACGGTCCGCACCTACCTCGTGCGCCACCACCCCGTACGCATCGTGGGGGGCGCCGAGGCGGTGGGGCTGCTGGGTGACCACGAGCGCGTACGCGGGGTCCGTGTCCGCCACCGAGGCACCGGACACGGTGAACAGATGACAGCCGATCTCCTCATCGACGCCACCGGCCGGACCTCCCAAACCCCTCGATGGCTCACCGACATCGGCGTCGGCCCGGTGCCCACCATCGAGGTGGACTCCGGACTGGCCTACGCCAGCCGCATCGTCCGCGTCCCCACCTCGGCACCCGCGTATCCGTGCGTCACCGTCCAAGCGGACCCCCGGGACACCGTCCCGGGCCGAGGCGGATTCTGGCTGCGCATCGAGGACGACCAGACCATGGTCACCCTGTCGGGCACCAGGGGGGCACACCCGCCCCTCGACGACGAGGGGTTCGCCCGGTTCGCCCACGCTCTGCGCCATCCCCTCATCGGTGACCTCCTGGCCGAGGCGCTTCCCCTCACTCCCGTCCGCGGATTCCGCGACACCGCCAACCGGCGCCACCACTACGACCGGCTCCCCTCCCCGCCCGCGGGACTGCTCGTGATCGGCGACGCGAGCTCCACGTTCAACCCGCTCTACGGACAAGGCATGACCGTCGCCGCCCTGAGCGCACTCACACTGCGCACAGCCCTACGCAAAGCCTGGCCGGACCGCCACCTGGACAACGCGGGCTGCCACAGGATCCAGCAAGCCATCGCCCGCACCGCCGACTTGCCCTGGGCGGTGTGCACCACCGAAGACATCCGCTACCCCCAAGCCCAAGGACCGCCTCCTTCTCCGGGTACCCGGCTGACCCAACGCTGCGCCGACCGGCTGCGCGCCGTCGCCGCCCACCACCCCGCCGCCTCACAGGCGTTCTTCGACGTGTTCAGCCTGTCGGTCCCGCCGACCGCGGCGGCCGGGCCCGCCGCCATCTGGGCGACCCTGCGTGGCCCCCGGAAACCGCCGACACGCCGTCCGCCGTCGATCGGCGCAGTCCACCACCCGGCCTCCCCCGGCACGCACCCGGCCCATGAAGTCCCACCAGACGCCCGAGGCAGGTGACCTCATGGCGCGAGACGAGGCGCCGACCAAGCCCAACCGCCCCACACGTACGGGGCCGGTGAAAGCCTGGGCAGGCGTGGGGATCCTGTTCCTCGCCCTACAGGGATGGATCCTGGGCCGGTGGACCGCTGACGGAAATCTTCGCGTCACGGTCAACACCGACGTCGAGATCTCGCAGATCCGGGCAGCCTTGATCTGCGCAGGCGCAGCGCTTGACGTCGCACTCCTCATCATCGTCACCGTCGTGATCGCGCGAGGATGCCGGCGAGCGGGCCGTGTCACGTTCGATGCCGCCCTCGCCACGGGGTACGCCCTGAGCGCCTGGCAAGATCCCCTCTACGACTACTTCGGATCATTCGCCCTGCACAACCAGTACGCGCCGCACTTCCCCTCCTGGGGGAGCTACATGCCCGGCAGAACAGGGCACCCGGATCCCGGCCTGGAGATCGAAACAGCGATCGGACCGGCCGGAGTAGGGGGATTCGCCGCGATGATCGTGTGCGTGTGGACCCAGTGCTGGCTGGTCGAACAGGTCGCACAGCGGCGACCACACTGGGATCCGACCCGCATACTCCTGGTCGGCATCGTGGCGGGCCTGGTCACGGTGTGCTCCGTCGAGGCGCTGGCCATCGGCTCCGGCACCTACTCCTGGGCGGGCGCCGTCCGTCCCCTTTCGCTCTGGGGAGGGCACTGGTACCAGTACCCCCTCTATGAATGCCTCGCGTGGACCGCGTTACTCACCATTCCCGCGATGATGCGATACACCTCGCGCGCCCACGGCACGACCCCGCACATCCTCAGGGGCGCGGACCCGATCGACAGCCCGGCCGGTCCCGGCACGCGGCTGCTCGCGGGCATCGGATTCGCGAACACCATCACCCTCGGGTACATGGCTGTCAACGCCACGGCCACACTGTGGAGCAGCCCAGCTCCCATCGACACACCAGATTTCTTCTGGCCCCGATGACTCCGTTCAGAGCAGTAGCGTCGAGCAACTCACGGCCCGCCGGGCCTACGGCATGTTGCTGGCGTGTTCCGGCCTCCCTCCTACGTCGCACGCAAGATCGCAGAGGGGCAGACGCTCCGCGACGCGCAGCGATGCCTCAAGGCGGGTGGTCTGTCGCCAGATCTTCACGGTCCTCGAACGCGCCGCGGGAAGCGAACTCGTCGCGGTCGAAGAACTCGCTCATGCAGCCTGACACGACATATCAACCGGGGGGAATCTTCGCTGAGCTGCACAAACTCTCCCAGGACCGATGAGCCACCCCGGCGGATTGACGGGCACTGCCCCTGGACCTTCACCCTCCATCACACGGAGTGAAGCTCGGGGCTGAAATCGCCAATCATCTCACGCTCCGTCAGGGCGCCTGGCACCGTCGCGCGAACATCACCGCCGACATGACCAAGGAGCGGGCGGGCGCCACCTTTCTCAGCGAGGACGCCAACGCTTCGGTCCGTCACCGAGGACCCGGCCGAGGGGCAGCTCGCCGGGTCCTTCCTGCTGGACCAGACCGCCAGGCACCGAACGATGACCGCCCGCGGAGCCGGTGATCAGATAGGCCGGGCCGTCCCGTTGGGCTGGATTGCTGGGCGAACGGCAGCAGCCGACAGCGATCAGATGCCGCAGAGCGGTAGCGGGCACCGAAGGCCAGCAGCGGGCGGTGCCGAGCCGTCCCCGGAACGGTGCATGATTTTGGCATAACTCCGGTGCAGAGCACGGGAATCACGCGTCTGTGGTCCAAGGAAAGACGTCCATCATCCGATGGGAAATGCAGGTGCAAGGCCTGCCGGGCGCTCCACACGAAGGCCCCCTCGTTCGAGGGGGCCTTCACTGTTTCCGGGCTCCGGTCAGGTGGCGCCACGCCGGTGGCCGGGCAGCCCACCCCGGCCAGCCGGGTCATGCGCTCCTGCGCGGCTTCCGCAGTGTGTTCTCTTCGCCGCCGTGGCCTTCTTCGGCGCGGTCTTCTTGGCGGCGGACTTCTTCGTGGCCCACTTCGACTTGAGCGCGTGCACGACGGCTTCACCACACGAGGCGCGGGCCCACTGCACAGACTGCTCCAGCGCGGCCATCAGATCGACCAGCTTGACCTCCGGCGCTTCCTCCGGCACCGCCCGCGGCGCCTGTTTGCCCTTCGACTTGGCCTCGACGACCTTCTCCAGCGCCTCGGTGTAGCGGCCAGTGGCCCGCTCAGCGCCCCCGCTGCCCTCCTCACGCGTCATGGAGTCGATGAGGAACACCGCCTCCTCGAGCTCCTTCTCGGCGAGGTCGACCTTCCTGGGAGCGAGCTCGGCCGGGGAGCGGATCTCGTCGGTCCACCGCAGGGCGTGCAGGGCGATCACCTCGCCCTTGATCCGCAGCAGGCCCAAGCATTCCTGCCCGTTGACTGCGCCTTCTTCCAAGGAATGCCTTCTTGCAGGTGAATCTCGCGTCACGGTGAGGGCGTGTTCCTCGGCGCGGACATCGGTGATGAGGCCGGTGGCGCCGTTGAACACGCCGGTCTCGTTGCGGCGGGGGTTGTTGCGGACCCGCAGGACGCGGTCGCCGAGCCGGTAGGCGATGCTGGCGTGGTAGTACTCCGGCATTTCGAGGGACGGCGGGTTCAGGCGTTCTTGCAGGCGCAGGTTCATGTCGATGACACCGGCGGCCTTCTTGCGGCCGGGGCAGAGCACCTGGACATCTTCGGCCTTCATATTCCAGTGCGCGGGAATGCGGTCGGTGACGAGCTTGACGCTGCGGCGGGCCAGCTCCTCGAGATCGGGAATGTACTCCAGGCCGAACACCCCCGGTGCTCGGGCCGGCAGCTCACCGGCGAGGATCTTTCGGGCAGCGTGCACGATGGCGATGCGCAAGGCGGGGTGGACGCCGGCTGCCGCACCACCGCCATCGAGCACCGTGCCCGCCCGGGCATCGACGTCCACCTGCTCCACCCCGGGTACGGCTCCTGGCTCCAGATCCACGCGCTGCTGGTGGACGCGCCACTGGCCGAAAGCCCGCGTCTGCTCACCGACGTCTGCGTGCGGTGCGGCAACTGCTTCCGGTCCTGCCCGTCGACGCTCTGGCCGCGGACGTCTTCCATCGTTCCCGTTGCCAGAAGGTGGTCGCCGCTTCCTGGGACCCCAGAAGCCGGGCGGAGGCCCTCACCGGCAAGACCTATGTCGAGTGCCGCATGTGTATCGATCCGGGCCCGATCCGCCATCAGCCCGGCCATCACAGCGGCGCAAGCTGGAGGGCTCCCGCCACCCCACTGCACGGCGGTGGAACGGCGGCGCCGCCGCGAGGCGCACACCTCGCCGCCGTTGGCAGCCCTGGCTTCGGCAGGAGCTTGAGCTTCGGCGGTCCGCCTTGCCCGGCACACGCTTAGGGTTGTTGCGGTCTGCGGGGGGGGCGGCGGACTGGGATACGGGCTTCAACTCGCCCCTGCGGGTGCCCACCACGTTTCCGCCGATGCCTGGTCGCGGCAGCTCGGTCGGCGAAGACGAGTTCGAGGGCCCTGATGCCCCCGACCGCTCCGGCCCCCAACGCCACCAAGATCCAGGCGCCGGCCCGGCCCGGTCTCGGCCACCTCCCCCTACGGCAGCCTCGCCTTCGGCGACGTCATCGGCACCAAAGTCCGTGCCCTGGCCGACCGCGGCGCCGTCCGTGACCTCATCGACGTCCACGCCGCCTCCCGCCACTTCACCGACTACGGCCTACACCCGCACCATGTAGCCGCTCTGCGCAGTGACCACCATCTGACGGGCATGGACGGTTGCGCGCGGAGAGGAGTGCGACGGCTGCGGCCGGAGGCATGTATGCGCCCCGGGCATGGTGGTCCCGGCGCGGAGGTGCCAGCGCCGGGCTGGCAGACAAGGAGCTCCAGGTGCCGGGCACCCGGTCAGCTTGCGCGGGAGGCAGGGAGTGGTTCGCCGGTCTCCAGGAAGGTCTTGAGGCTGGAGAGAACCGTCGGCCATCCCTGACAGCACATGAAGTACAGGGCTCCTGCGGGATCGAAGTCGTGGGTGACAGTCAGTTTCACCTGGTCATCATGCGGTTCGATGTCGAAGGCGACCTGGGAGCGGCGTTCGGCGGCAAGCTGGCCGCGTACCTCCTCGCTGATGCCGACGGCCTGGGCCCATTCCGGGGTGAACGTGTGCCAGGTGTAGGCCAGGCGGCGGCAGGGCTCGTAGGTGAGGACGACCTGGTCGGGGTGGCTGATCTCGGCTCCGCCCTGCGACCAGGTGAGGAGGGAGCCCTCGGTCCAGTCGGTCGTGAAGCGCACGCCCCAGTAGCGGTCGGTCAAGGCCGGGTCGGTCAGGGCCTGCCAGAGTTCTTCGGGGGTGGTGCGGATGTACGTCGTGTAGGTGAACGTCTTGCTGTCCATGGGGGACTGCTCCAATGCTCTCGTCAGGTCCGCGAGGGCGTTCGCTCGCTCCCTGTCGAACCGGCTGATCCATCGCTCAGCGATGGCGTTGATCGGGGCGGCGTTCAGGTAGTGCAGCTTCTCCCGCCCGTGTCTGGCCGTGGTCACCAGTTCGGCGGCCTCCAGCACGGTCAGGTGCTTGCTGACCGACTGCCGGGCCATCTCCAGTCCCTCGCACAGCTCCCGCAGGGTCTGCCCGTTACGGTCCCGGAGGCGGTCCAGGAGACGTCGGCGGCTGGGATCGGCCAGCGCCTTGAACACCGCGTCCAATGGGTTCTCCACCTCCCTTCATGCAGCTGTATGGCTGCCTTTCAATGATTGGCACCCAAACGGCTGCATGTCAACCTGGACGAGCACAGCCGGGCAGCACTGCAGGTAGGGCACGGCGCCCTGAACCCGCGGGCCGCTTGGGGCTCCCCGTGAGGCAGGTGCAGAGCCAGGGGGCGGCTCGGACGCCACATCTCAACCAGACATACCAGGCGTATGCCAGCCTCTCCCTGAGCGACGCCGAGCGGACCAGGCAGGTCGTCGGCATTCAACGCCCTGCGCCGCCTTCCCCCCCCACCCAGCTCGACGTCATAGTCCTGCCCTATCTGCGGGGCGTGACCGAGACCGATGTCGCCCCAGGCGATGGGCCTGCCCCTGGCCGCCGTACGCGCGGCCGAGCGGCACGCCAAGCACCAGATGACAACACGTCTCCGCACCACTATGCGGGCATTCCCCCGTTCGGCCGATCGCACGCGAGGGTGGCTAGGACCGGCGCGAACCGCAGTCGGGCTCCGCCCTGAGCGCATCTCCCCTCACGCGCGGAGCCCGATCCACTGCCCCCGGGGCCGCCAGACGCCCCAGCAGATGGCGGCGGGATGAATGGGTCACACACGGACCGCACCCCTGCCGGGCAGACGCATGACGTACCTTGCAAAGGGCAAGAGACCCTCGGAAGCAGGCTGTTTCGCCTGCCGATCGGAGGCTGACCGTACCGTTCGCCGCTCCCCGCGAGCCCGGTCCCAGGGCCCTCACCGGCCAGATCCACGCGCTTGAAGAACACGTGGCACAGCTCAAACAGGCCGTGCACTCCCACGCGGTGATTGACCAGGGCATCGGCGTCGTCCTCACCGGCAGAAGGCCGGCAGAAGACTGACACCCGAAGAAACCTGGGACGTACTACGCGAGATCTCCCTGTGCAGCAACACCACTGCGCACCGTGGCCGAACACCTGCTGACCTGGGGCCGCACCGACTTCCTGCCTGCAGATCTCCGCGTCGAACTGGAACGCCGGTTGACCTTGCGCGAGGCTGCATCCGCGCGGACGTCCAGCGCGGTGCGGTAGCCGGGCCGGGCGGTGGGAACTCTTGCGGTGACCTCTCACGCACCATGCCCACGGAAGTTCTCCCGCCGACTCACGGGTGCTTGATCGAGGAACGGGCCCCGCCTCCGAGGAGGAAGCACTCCCAGGTGGGGCCCGCGCAGGCGCCCATCCCCGCGGAACGGTCCCATCCCACAGCATTGCGCAGCACCTGTGAAGAGGAAGGCCCCTTTCCGGGGAAGCCGCCGCAGCGCCGGGCAGCACCGATGCAGATGCACCCGACGTACCCAGTTCGCTTTAGCTAGTGTGATGCGCCAGAAATTCTGAGGGTTAGCTACTACCCCGTTGATATGTCGCATCCGGGCCTCTCCTCTGTGGAGATCACGCTGTCCGACGCCGAGCGTGCCGAGTTGGTGCGTCGGGCAGGGTTGCCGGACCGGCGCCCGGCCCAGAAGGCCCGGATCATCCTGGCGTGCGCTGACGGCCTGTCAAACATGGGTGTCGCGCGGGTCGTCGGCGTCCAGGCCAAGGCAGTGGGCAAGTGGCGTCGGGCCTTCGCCGCAGATCGGACGGCCGGGCTCGAGGACGCCGACTGGATCGGTCGGCCGAAGGCCGACCTGGTCCTGGACGAGGCCGAGCGGCGCCAGCTGACCCAGTGGGCGCGGCGGGCGACGACCGCCCAGTTCCTCGCGTTACGAGCGAAGATCGTGCTGCGCTGCGCGGAGGGCGGGACGAACAGGCAGGCCGCGGCCGATCTCGGCATCGACACCTCGACCGTGGAGCGCTGGCGAGCCCGGTTCATCGCCAAACGCCTCGACGGCCTGCAGGACGAGCCCCGCTCGGGCCGGCCGCCCTCGATCCTCCTCGACCGGGTGGAGGACGTCCTCGTGGCCACCTTGGAATCGAGCGCGGACCGGGACACGCGCTGGTCGCGGGCGTCGATGGCCAAGCACTCGGGCTTGTCGAAGTCCACGATCGGGCGGATCTGGAAGCGGTTCGACCTCAAGCCGCACCTGCAGGATTCCTTCAAACTGTCCACCGATCCGCAGTTCGTCGCCAAGGTCGTCGACGTCGTCGGCCTGCACCACCACCCGCCGGAGAAGGCGGTGTTCTATGCGTCGACGAGAAGTCCCAAATCCAGGCGCTGGACCGCTCGCAGCCAGTCCTGCCGATGATGCCGGGCATGCCCGAGCGGCGCACACACGACTAATACCGGCACGGCATCACCAGTCTGTTCGCCGCCTTCAACATCGCTGATGGCACCGTCGGATCCCAGTTCCACCGCCGCCACCGGGCAATCGAGTTCAAGAAGTTCCTGGCCCGGATCGACAAGGCCGTGGCTGACGGGCTTGATGTCCACCTGGTCTGTGACAATTACGCCACCCACAACACCGCCGAGATCAGGAACTGGCTCGGTAAACACCCACGCTTCCACGTCCACTTCACCCCTGTGGACGTTCGCGTATTTGGTTCAGGCCGCGATTCCGTGAATCCCCGGCTCAGGCTCGCAGCAGAATTCGGGTGCGGAGGAGGCGGAACGAGGCTCGGCCATACATGGCTCGCTTGATCGTCTTGATGCGGTTGACGTTTCCTTCGACGATGCCCGAGCTCCACGGGAGCGTGAGGCCGGCGGTGACGGCGTCGAGGCAGAGGCTCTGCGCGAAGGAGAGCATGGGCCCTGGTGCGTCGCGTTCGGCGCCGACGGGCAGGACCCCCACGGCGCGCACCGCGTCGGTACCGACCGCTTCGTTGACCGCGGCGACGATGCGGGCGCTGATGAGGCGTAGTTGGGTGGCGTAGGCCGGGGAGGCGGGGCGCAGGTCCAGCTGGCCGGTCTCCGGGTGGAAGGCGACCGCCTGCACGTGGTCGGGCAGTTGCGGGGCGAGGGCGGCCGCGATGTCCGGCCAGCGGTCCAGCACGCTGCCGCCGGCGGCCGGGGCGGCCAGGCCGCGCTCGGTCATCATCATGCCGATCGCCGCGCCGAGCCCGAGCGGCCCGCGCCCGTCACGCCGTACCACCGTGGTGGTGCGCCGCTTCGGCTTCTTGGTAGTGGCGCCGTTGTTCTTCGGTGCCACCGAAGGCGGCAACCAGCGCTTGGCGCGCGAGTTCAACGTCCCTTAACTCGGTCATGCGATCACCGCCTGATTGCGGCCCCGTCCAGCGGGCACGCGGTGAGCTCGGGCCGCTGGTCGATCCACGGCGCGAGCGCGGTCTGCTCGGTGCAGGCGGTGACCGATTCGCGCTTGCAGCGAGGAATTCGATCTGGATGTCGTGGTGACGCAGCCCCTCGGCGATGGCCGGCAGCTCGGCGGCTCCACGCCCCGCACGCTCTATCTCGTGCGTCGGTGCGCGGGTCGTGCGCGGGTGCGCCGGGCGGTTTCCGGCCGCGAGGCTCGTGGGTGACAGAGCACTGGATGCGAGGTGCCGGAGGAACACAGATGGTTGCGCTGGCGGAGGCGCATGGCGTGGTACGGCAGTACAGCACCACCTGGTACGAGCCTGTGATCAGCATGCCGGTCCGGCTGAACGAGGCGGTGTCGTGCGCGTATCTGCTGATGCGGGGGATCGACGAGATCGAGGACCATCCCGAGCTGGCGGGCGCGGACAAGGCGGCACTGCTGCGCGGGGTCGGCCGGACCCTGCAGCTGCGCTTCGCCTGCGACGACCTGGCCGCGGTGTTCGCGGCGCACGAGGCGGTACTGCCGGAGGTGACGCTGCGCCTGGGCGAGTGGGCGGTTCTGGCTCCGCCCGATATCGGTCCCCGGGTGTGGGAGACGTTCGCCACGATGGCTGAGCGGATGGCCGACTGGGCCCAGAGCGGCTTCGCCGTCCACGACGAACAAGATCTCGACCGGTACACGTATGCCGTGGCGGGCACGCTGGTGCTGCTGCTGTCGGACCTGTGGGCGTGGTACGACGGCACCCGCAGCAGCCGGACCCTGGCCGTGGCCTACGGGCGGGCGCTGCAGAGCGTCAACATCCTCATCGACCGCGGGGTGGACACCGGCCGGGGAGTGGACTTCTGGCCGGACGGCTGGCAGACGCACGACATGGTCCGCTACGCCCGTCAGGAGCTGGCCCTGGCCGATGCCTATCTGTCCGGGCTGCCGGACGGTCCGGCCCGCACCTTCTGCGCCGAGCCGTTGGCCCGCGCCCACCGCGCACTGGCCCTCCAGCCGTGGACACCGACACCACGCAAGTCCACCCCGCTCGACGGGCGGACACGGTGACCTGGTGGCAGGACCAGCGGCCGGTATCGGCTCCTCCGCCGACGGCAGACACGGGGGCAGAACGGCTACGGGTACCGCGCATCTCCTTCCCCGTCCCGGCACGGCTGCATCCGGCCGCGGACGAACTGGAGGAGCGCACCCTCGCCTGGCTGCGCGACTTCGACATCATCCGCAGCGATGCCGACGAGGCGTACCTGCGCCGCTCCACGCTCGGCCGCACCTACGCCTGGATGATCCCCGAAGGGGAAACGGAACGGGTCCTGCTCGCCACCCAGTTCTGCATCTGGGCCACCGTCCAGGACGACCGGTTCACCGAAGAGCTGGGGCTTGGCGGCAGGATCACCACCCTGGCCGCCCACCTGCTGGCCTGTGAACACATCGCCGAGAACCCGCACACCCCGCCGAGCGGGCACCCCATCGAGCGGGCCTACCGGGACCTGTTCGCACGCATTGAACAGATCGCCACACCTCAGCAGGTGCTGCGCATCCGCAAGGGCATGCTCCACTACAGCGTCGGGGCAGCGGCTGACGCCGCCTACGCGGCCGCGGGGATCGTCCCGCCCGTGGCCGAGTACCGGCGCATCCGGCACCTGATCGCCCATCTGCACCACCACTTCGTCCTCACCGAGGTGGCACAGGGCTTCGAGATGCCCACCGCTCTGCTGCTCGACCGGCAGGTCCGGGACCTGACCGACAGGGCCATCCAGATCATCGGCCTCACCAACGACGTCCAGGGCTGCCCCCGCGACGCCCAACGCCGCCATATCGCCAACCTCCCCATGGTCCTCGCCCATCACCACGGTTGCTCGGTCCAGGAGGGCATCGATCGCACGGCCGAAGAAGTAGCCCAGCACACGGACGACTTCGTTCAGCTGTCCACCGACTTGCGGCAGCGCGGCATACCCGTCATCGACCACTACATTCACGGACTGCAAGAGCAGATCGCGGGACACCTGGCCTGGCTCCACGAGACCGGGCGCTACGAGATCGGCCTGTAACTCGCCGTCGCGGTCGACCGGGTCGAACACCACTGGCGGTTCTCCCCCTGGGTGCGACCGCGGACCTGCCTGCGGGTCGGGTCCTCGAGGTCCAGTTCCTGGACGACGCCGTCGACGTCCGCGAACTCCCGTTCCAGGAACCGAGGGTTCGGCCCGTGCACGCCGCAGCACGGCCGCGCGGGAGATATCAGCCGTCCGCTGCCGCTTGGCACGGGCCTACTCGATCGGCGCCGGCTGATCGTCGGCCACTGGGTCCGGCCCGGGAAACGCCCGCAGGCTCAATGCCCGCATCGCCCTGGTCTGCAGTTCCGCCGCCTCCGCGATCGACGGATCGACACGGCTGGGAAGTGTGACGGCCTAGTGGGCGGCGAGCGTCTAGTGGAAGCAGGGCGAGGCCATCTCTCGCGTCTTCACCCACGCCGCCGGCACGTCCGGCGCGAACGGGGCCTGCAACACGGTCCGGCCTGGGCGCAGCGCCGACGGCCAGGACACGGACACTGCGCACGGCGTCAGCACCGGCCAACTCGTGGGCCGCGGCAACGATGCGGGCACTGATGAGGCGCAGCTGGGTGGCGTGCGGCACGGCCCGGGTGAGGTCGACGGCGGGACAGCTCCGGCTCATCGACGGCGGGCTGCTCGCTGGGCGTAGTCGTCTCGCTCATCCCGGGCTCCTACCGGCGTCCGTCTGACATCAGCGAGCTGCAGGTCTCGCTCGCCAGCTGCAGAGCACGGCGCACCAAGCCGGGGCCATAGAGCTGCTCCGCGGCCGCGCGGCCCTGGACGCTATGCCCCTGCCGGTCGGGGACGGGTACTCCGCCCTCGCCGACCACCTGCGCCAGGAACTGATCGTGCAGGTGGCGAGCGCGCGGAGGCACGCCTGGACCGGCGTGCCGGGAGTGCGGGTGCTGTCCCTGGGATCCTTGCTCCCGGTGCCCGCGCCCTGCACGGACGGCTCCCTCGCCTCGGCCCGGCTGAGCCGCCCCAAGCAGAGCTTCCGCCGGGCAACACGTGACGGCGAGCCCTCCCTGGGCCACATGCCGGTCGCAGTCGACGCCACCGACCTCCGCGACGCGCTGGCCACCGTCGACCCACCGGTGCCTTCCCGGCAGCCGGGTCATGAGCGCGTCCGCCGCGCCGCCCGCTCCACACGGGCGCCTCGAAGCAGGAGCTGCCGCTCGCCCCGGAGATGCACGAGAGCCTGGCCAGGACGGTGCTGTCCCGGTACCGCCCGGGCGCGCTCCCTCCTGGCAACGGCGACTACCAGCAGGTGGACCTGCTGCTCTCGGGGGCCGGTTATACCGCCGCGTGCTCGCGCGCACGGACCGGCTGCCCGATGACGGTGCCCGGCACCTGCTCGCCGACCTCGTCGGCGCGCGGCCGACCGAGCCGGTCTGAACCGAACCCCCTGACACCTGGCCCGTTGCCCCCGGGGGACAGCCCGCCTTGTTCCAGCGCGCTGGCCTGGGCGGTGCACACAAGGTCGAGGTGCCTCACGACCTGGCACTTCATCAGGCCGGAGTGCAGCAGAACCAGGCCGCCGGGACGGAGAGCGACGGAGACCGGACCATGGCATCGTCGGTCGCTTCCGCCGAGCTATCGGCCCCGGCTCACGAAATCACGTCGTGAGCACCCATCACGCACTCGCCGAGCACGAGAAGAGGGAGTCGTACCTCGAGGCCGCCGACAGCGCACGCCACTTCACCGGCTTCCAGGACGTCGACGGCCTCCCGCCCCGGCCAAGTACGCTTCCTCGCCTGCGAGCTGGCACCACAGATCATCGGTGATGAACTACCTGGTCACTCATCGCCCCTCGCCTCGAGGTGAGCGGAGCGCGGCGTCACCGGTGTGCTGTTGCAGGCGGCACCGTCGGGCAGGCTTGCGGCATCCGCAGCGGCTTCAGCGGCTTTGGCCTGGGCGTAGTACTCCGCGTCGGGGTTGCGGCTGCGGTGGCCGGTCGTCGGTGAGCCTGTGCCGGATCTCGCGCGCACGTGGCGCCGACCAGATCTGGACGAGGTGCTGCTCGGGCGGGCCGTGCGAGTCGGTGGCGGTGTCGCGGCCGCGCGCGTGGAAACGGAAACGCCACCACTGGGCGTCGGCGCTGCCCTCGTCGTCCTCTTCACCGTCGTCATCGAGGTCTTCGCCACTGTCGGCGTCCTCGGTGGGCGCGTAGGCGTGTTCGAGCAGCAAGGGCACGAGGATGGTGTCGTCGCTGACCGACTCACCGACGAGCGGGCCGTGTCCAGGCAGGTACAGGCTGACCTCGACCACCTCGTCCCAGCCGGTGCAGTCCAGCTCTGGCTCGCCGGGGCAGATGTCGAAGGAGACCTCAAGGGCCCCGTACGAAGTGCCGGTCATCACGCTGGCGTAGGTACCCTCCGGGTTGAGGCTCACCAGCCCGTTGCCGGCCTTCAGGTCGTCGATGCGCCCGAAGGGCGCCTCGATATCGGTGTCGAACAGCACATACTGGTGGTGCGATACGGAAATCTGCATGTCCGCCGCGGCCCGTCGGGGTGGGAGTGTGGGGGTGACCGGTCCCGGCCATCACGCTGCACGGGCCCGGCGTCGCCGCGGAGCGCGGGCCTGGTGCAGTGCGACCCGGGCCAGGTCGACGCCGGGGCACCGGCCTCGTTGGCCTCAGCTTCTACTGGCTCCAGCAGCACCTGTAGCACCACAGCGCCCCCGGGCCGCACTCACCCACCCCGGCCCAGGGCAACCCCGGGCCCCTCCGCCGGGGACCGAAGAACTGCACGGACGCGCATCGCCAGGATGGCACGAAGCAGCCCACAATTCACGCACGGACGCTACGGCAGCTTCGCCAGGATCTTCGCGCGTTCCTTCGCGGCTCCGATCACCGCATATTGAGTGCGCTTGCCCTTGGATTGCTTTACGGAAATTGATCCATTGAGGCGGGAAACTCTGAAAGGGGCCTTGCTCTCGTATTCAATAATCATCGAATTTTCCCCACAGGAGAGCGATACCCACGGATCAGACTTCACGGCACTGGACGCGGATGAGCTGAAATATGGACCGCCGGGAAGTTCGTTACTGCCTTCGGAGGCGCCCTCTGGCCATGCGGTCCGCAGACCGATGACTTCGTTCTTCTTTGCGTTGAATACTGAAACGCCGCATTTTTTGCCCGTCAGATAGGAGACGATGCGGTGGTCCCCGAGGTGAACCTCTCCTAGCGGACGTGTGCTGTGACCTGACATTTCAACGTCGCTGACCCCCATGGGGTCACCTCTGAGAGATACTTCATCGAGTTTACTCAAAGGGGTCCCATGTGGCCCGGGAGAGGGCGAAGCGTGACCCTCGCCCTCCCCCGTCGTGCAAGCTGCAACGGCCAGCGAAAGAGTGGCGGCAAGGGCTACTGATCGGGCGGTTCGATTCATCAGCGAAAACTCTACCACTCGGGCTCGCGGGTCAGATTAGGCCTTGGTACTCCACTGGTTGAAGCACACACCTACCGGCTTCAGCACGTAGCCGCTGCGCTTCAGCTTTCCGAGAACCGCCTGGTAGGTGTAGTGGTCGTACAGAGGGTAGGCCTGGATGGTGCCGAACCGCCCCTTGGGGACCTCATACCGAGTCTGATTCTCCACTGTGTAACTCTTGGAAACACTGAAGCCCATGGCCGCAGACAGCGTTCCGGCGTCGATTTTAGCCTCGGACTGCTTTATCGTCGCGACAGACTTACTGACAGTCAAGACCAAAGTGGTCTTACCCTGACCGCTGGTCTGCTGCAGGAGCCGCGTTCCGCAGTTCTGCCCCTGGTACCGCTTATTCTTAATCTTGATGGCCGATTTCCCTGGGGTCTTCTTGAGGAAGTCACCAGACTCAATGTCGTCGGCTGCATCACCGCTGGGCACAGGCTGCACAGGGACAGTCCGCTCCACGACCGTCTCCGGCCCGGGCACACGGAAACCCTCGGGCAGGCTCACATCCCCAGAAGTCGCTTCAGAATCGACATCTCCTGCCGGTGCCGCCGCGGCCGTCCCTGCGGCCAGTGCACACAATACGGTCGCTCCGGCGAGTACTCGCAATGCGCGATTCACAATTCTCCAAATCCGTGATCCGAGAGCCTGCGACGGTCACTCGCAGCAGTCGAATCACAACGTAGATCATTTCTTCATTTCAGACCATGACGAAGCGCGTTTACATCTTGCTTGAACTCCAAAATCTTATATTCGGCATATGGAATGAAGTAAGTGCACTTACAAATAAGTGAGCTTTATGTTACATATGTGTCGGTTTTGCTCCTGGAGGAGACATTCCCTTCGGAACCCTCCGCCGGGCCAGAGCCGCCCCTCAACGGCAGGCGCCTCCTGAGCGAAGACGACCGCCCGGTGACCTGGCTCGGCACCCGAGCCAGGCGGGACCCGGCGGCGGGAGCTGGGACGCCGTTCTGGTGTGCCGGGGTCCGCAGCTCAGGACGAAGCAGCACAGCGGCCCCAACTCCGGCCTGACGGTCCGCGCGGACCCGGTGCGCTGCGGCGAAGGAGGCATCGACCTGGCGGCGGCGCTCTCCTCGCGCCTGCTCGACCGAGCCCGACCGCCGGACCCCTGCCCCGATTCCGGGAAGACCCCAGCGGCCGAGCGCCCGCAACCGCCGCTCAGCCGCCTCCGCGACCGACACAGTGACGGGGCATGAGAGCCCGGTGAGCGGCGAACCGCCCGGTGGAAAACTCGGTGACCCTACCTCGCGCCTTCACTGGCGACTGCGCAACACCCGGCGCGGCGGCAGCCTTCACGTCGCCGGTGGAACGCTGAGGGATCGTGGTCTCTGAGGCCGCGACGGGGGCGATGTCTACAGTGCCGGTGGCCTTCTCGATGACGGCCGCCGTTCGTTCAGCGCCGGGGAGAGCGTCGCTGGCCGAGGCGGCGCGGTGAGTGCGGCCGCACTGATGGTGACGAGGCTGCTGGCTATGCGCTGGCGGTGGTTCATGAAAGCCCTTCGCAGGATGGTTCGTTGAGGCCCCGGAGCAGTCGGTAAGGGAGGGGATTGCGCCAGGGCTGAGTCGATCTTGATGTATGCCGAAGATCGCGGGAAGGGCGTACCGGCGGTATCGGTGAAAGTCGGGACTTCAGTACCTGCATCTACGGGCCGACTGGGCCATAGAGCCTTGCAGCTGCTGGCCCGCTAGTCCCCTTGCTCCCGTGCCTGCAAGCCGATAAAGCATCTTCTACCTGCGAACCCACACGCTGACACGACACCGGCCATGCCCACCCGGACTTCGCCTTCGCAGAGACCATCTGCCAGACACGGCCCAGCCAGATCCCCCTCACCGCCCGGGAGGGGCGAAGCCGACAGGTCCGGTGGAACGGTCACTGCAAGCGACAGTTGACGGGGCGTCCTGCAGACAGTCGTGGCTTGTGGGAGCGGCATACAGTGCGACCCAGGCGAGGCCGACGCCTGACAGCGGCGGTCCGTCGACGGCGGGCCGCGAACCAGGAGTCGTCATCTCGCTCATCTCGGCCTCCTACAGACGTCCGTAGGCCATCAGCGAGCTGCGGGCGCCACTCGCCAACTGCAGAGCCCGGCGCACCAGACCGGAGCCGTAGAGCTGTTCCGCGGTCTCGCGGCCCGGTGGCGTCGACCGCCACGGTGACCGGGGAGGTGTCGCCAGGACGTCGGGCTCGAGGTCGTGCGGCACGAGCCGTTGGGCGATCTTTCCCCACCGCCGGGCCCGCTGGGCGGTGTTGTCCGGCGAGGCGGCGCGGGCGGGAGAGAGGCGCTGGCGGGGCAGCTGCGGTGGAGGGGCCGTGATCGGAGAGGATAGAGGCCACACCCTGCACCGCCCTGCTGCTCGCGGGTTCCTGCTGGGTGTGTGCCTGTCCCTCTGCCTGGTCCGCCGTGTCGGGGACGGAGCGGGCCGGGGGCCGGGCGGTGTCCAGAACGTGGCAGCCGGGTGCGGCGACGGGTCCGGGGGAAGGGAGCGCGCTCTGGTTGCTGTCGTGGCAGCGGGGCGAATCACCACGGATGGTGAAGCTGGATGCGATCGACATCAGCAAGCTCGACATCCACCGGGCCACCGGCGCCGCCCGCACCACCATCGACCGTGCCCTTGAATCCACCCCACCCACACGCGGCCCACGATAACCCGCTCCCGCGTGCAGGCGGTTGCCGTCGAGGTGGCCGGGGAGGGCCGGGCGCCGTCGCCGTGACCGTGGGTGCGCTCGTATAGCTACCGCCAGGTAGCGAGTAGCACTCCGCAACCGGGGTTCGGCGCGGGGCATCGGCCTACCTGACGGGCCTGGTGATCGATTCCGAGCAGGGCGCCGCTGGGATCGGCGGCGCGGCGCCGATCGCTCGCACCTGCCAGAAGCCGGGGCGTGAACGGGACCGTGGCCCGGCTTAACCGGCTCCCTGGATGACCTCGTGCAGGAGATCTTCAAGGCCACTGGGCAGTGCTCAGCGGCGACCGCGACGGCGCGTCGGCATCCACCTCCAGCGGGTGCAGGCGGCCCAGATGCTCAAGTAGCAGCGGCCCCATGCTGCGCGGCGGCGGCGCGACAGGTCAGCTGGTCCGACACCCTGCGCCACCGCCGAGCCCTACGCCCCCCCTGCGGCTTCCGCGCCCCCGCCCGTTCGTCCCGTGCTCCCGACGGACGAACTCGCGGCGCGTGGAGGGGCAGAGCACGTCCGCCCGCGATAGTCGGCGCGCGGCTTGCACGTCCTCTATGACGGAGGCGCCTCTCCCGGCGGTCTCCTGTCAGGCCGCGCACCGGAGGGTGTGTGCGGGGGCCTGTCCGTTCAGGCTCCTTGCAGGGAAAACATCATCGCCTTGTCGGAGTACTGCACGAGGAGCGCGCGTTCCTGGGCGAACTTGTCCTTCTGGATCGACACCCAGGCCCCCGAGTGCAGGACCTGCATCGCGAAGGGGCCGTTGGCGGGGTGGTGGTCGAGCCAGAACTTCTGGTTGGTGCCGATGTAGTCGCCGCAGTCGCCCTGCTGGAACGCCTGGCCGTCGTCCGGCTTGTAACCGACCATCGTGATGCACTGGCCGGTGAGCCGCGATCTGAACACCCAGTCCGTGCTGTGTGTCGGGCTCGGCCATCTGCAGGCCCGCCACTGCTGGTTGTGACCTCCCCAGTAGCGGTACTGGATGATGGCTCCGGGATTCTCGGGCCCCTGGGAGATGTCGACGGCCAGTCCCCCCGGCGTGTTGATGCGGTAGTAGCCGGGCTCGCAGATCCACCCGTCCCAGTTGGTGCCGGACGCGGCGGACGCGGGGGACGCCGTGGGGAGCAGCGTCACGAGCGATGCCGCCGCGGTGCCCAGGGCGTAGCGCAGTCGGCGGCGGGTGGTGCGCGGTGCGCGTCGGAGCATGTGGCTCACTCGGCTCTCCTCGGTCTGTGTGCTGTGGGTCGCGGTCGGACGGAGGTGGGGCAGCGGTACGGGGGCGGCGGCGTGGCCCCGTTGTTGGCTCGGCGTGCCCGGGGCGCGGTTCAGCACGCGTCCAACCGGTCCTGTGCGGCGCGACGCACGGTGCCGAGGGGTTCCAGGGCGGCGCAGTTGCGCACAGCTGTGCCGATCTCAGGGGTCTCGAAGGTGGTGAAGGTGCCGTGGGCCGCGTCGCGGACGGCGTTGACCCAGACGCCGGTGGTCGGCCCGGTCTGGGCACAGACGTACTTCACGTACTCGCCCTCGACCTTGCGGGTGCCGCGGTAGAGGGCGTACTGCCCCGCGCGGTTGAAGTTCCAGGTGTTGGTGATCTGATGGGTCTTCGTCGACGAGGTGGTCTTGGAGACGGAGAAGCGGACCTTGGCCTCGACCTTGGCGAACAGGGCGGCAGCCGATGCGGTGATCTCGGTCTGCCGGTCGACAGTGGTGGTCACTGAGTCTTCCTGCTTGAGGGACACGGTCTGCTGCGCGGTGCTGCCCTCGGCGATCGTGATCGACTGGAAGTCGGTGATCACCGGGGTGACCTTGGTCGTGACGTCGTAGTACATCGTGTTGACGGTCGGGTTGCAGTTACCCGTCGGGGGCGGCGGGGGTGCGGCGTGCGCGGGTACCACGGCCAGTCCGCCGACCACCGCCGTGGCGACGGCGAGGGCGACGGGAACGGTGCGGCGTCTGCCGATGAGGGTGCGTTTCACGGTTCTCTCCTTGAGGGCGCGGAAAGCCTGGAGTACGTGGAGTGGGGGACTGTGCACCCGGGATGGGGCTGTGCGCCGGGGAACGGAGTTGAGCTTGCCAAGGCGCGACACGACTTCTTCACGGCGCGGTCACGAGGGCGCCCGCTGGCATCGGGCTCCGGCCCGTCACCGCGCCTTCTTCCCGCACTACTGGCGCGAATGTCCCTGGACCGCGCGACCCGGCCCGTTCAGGATGATCTTCTTGAGGGCCGCCGGATCCCGGCTGTCCCGCGTCGCTGTCCACTGTCCGCGTCCGCGCAACGGAGGTCGTGTGGAGTTCGGGCTGCTGGGACCGTTGGAGGTCCGGGTGGACGGCGAGCGCGTCGAACTCGGCGGGGTACGTCAGCGCGGTCTGCTCGCGGCGCTGGCGCTGCGCCCGAACTGCGCCGTGCCGCTGGCACGGTTGGTCGATGCGGTGTGGGACGAGGACCCTCCGGCGACCGCCGAGCGTCAGGTCCGCAACATGGCCGGGTTGCTCCGCCGCCGCCTCGCCGACGTGGGCCCGGCCCGGCCGGGGGCGGCCGATGAGCAGCGTCCCGCGCCGCTCATCGCCAGCGACGGGCCCGGCTACCGTCTTGCCGTGCCCGAATCCGCCGTTGACGCACACGCGTTCACCGACGGGGTGGCCGCCGCGCGCGCCGCCGAGGCCGCCGGTGACGCGGCCGGCGCGGTGACCGGCCTGCGGAGCGTGCTCGCCCTGTGGCGCGGGCCCGCGCTCGACGGGCTGCCAAGCTGGCCGCTCAGGTCCGCCGCCGCGGCCCTTGAGGAGCAGCGGCTCTGCGCGCTCGAACACTGCTTCACGCTGGAGCTTTCCCTGGGCCGCCATCTCGCGGTGATCCCCGAACTGTCCTCGCTCGTCGCCCAGTTCCCGCTGCGCGAGGGGCTCGTACTGCACCTGATGACGGCGCTGCACCGGGCCGGACGCCAGAGCGAGGGGCTGGACGTGTACCGCAGGCACGCGGCGCGGCTCGCCGACGAGACGGGCCTCGACCCCGGCCCGGAGCTGCGGGCGCTGCGGGACACGCTGCTGCGGCCGGGGGCCGACCGGCAGCCTCCCGTCACGGCCCGCGCTCCCCGGCCCGCACCCGCCCAGCTCCCCTCCGACCTACCGACATTCGTCGGCCGCTCCGGTGAACTGCGCCGATTGGGATCCGCGTCGGCACCCCGCGGCGCCGCCGCATCGGGACAGGGCACGGCTGTCACCATCGTCTCCGGCGTGCCCGGCACAGGGAAGTCCACGCTGGCGCTGCACTGGGCGCACCGTCACCGCCATCACTACCCCGACGGGCAGCTCTTCGCCGACCTGCGCGGGCACGCACCCGGCGGCCCCCGGCGACCGGGCGCGGTGCTCGCCGCCTTCCTGCGCGCCCTGGGCGAGGACGCCGGGCGCATACCCACCGACCAGGACGAAGCGGCGGCGCTCTACCGCACGCTGCTGACCGACCGGCGCGTGTTGATCGTCCTGGACGACGCGCGCGACGCCCAGCAGGTCAGGCCGCTGCTGCCGGGCAACGCCAGCTGCACCGTACTCGTCACCAGCAGGGAACGACTCACCGGCCTCACCGCGCGGGACGGCGCCCGGCGCCTGGACCTGGCCGGGTTCACCGCCTCCGAAGGCAGGGCCCTGCTCACCAGGATGCTGGGGCCACAGCGCCCCGCGGCTGAACCGCCGCAGGCCGTGGACGCGCTGCTCGCGGCCTGTGGCGGCCTGCCGCTCGCCCTCGGCATCGCGGCCGCGCGGCTGCGCGACCAGCCGCACCATTCGATCGCCGAGTTCGCCGCCGAACTGGCCGCTTCGGACGATCGGTTGGGCATACTGCGGATCGACGGCGACAGCGCTACGGGAGTACGGGCGGCGTTCGCCCACTCCTACGGCGGCCTGGAATCCGCCCCGCAACGGCTGTTCCGCCGCCTCGGGCTGTTCCCAGGACCCGACATCACGCTCGCGGCGGCCACCGCGCTGGACGACTCCGGCGCGGTCGACCGGACCCTGCTGGACCGGCTGGTGCGCGCCCACCTCCTGGAAGAGCGCGGGCCCGGCCTGTACCGCCTCCACGACCTGCTGCGGATCTTCGCCGCCGAGTGCGCGGCGGTGGACGAGACGCCTGCGGCGCGGTACGCGGCGCGCTCCCGCTGGTACGCCTGGTGCCTGCACCACGCGGACGCCGCCGACCGGATCCTCGCGCCCCACCGGCGTACGGTCCGGCTGCCCATTCGGCCACAGTGGCTGACGCTCTCCCCCTTCACCACGCAGGACGAGGCCGTCCTGTGGTGCGGGGCGCAGCGCGCGAACCTCCTGGCCACGATCCATGACGCGTACGCGCACGGGGAGGACGAGGTCGCCTGGCAGTTGCCCGCGCTCTTGTGGAGCTACCTGCGCGGCCATCCAGTGCGCGAGGACCAGATAGTGGTCGGTCGCGTCTCGGTCGATGCGGCGTGCCGCATCGACGATCCACACGCACAGGCGCTGTCGCTCAACAACCTCGGCTCCGCGTACGACGGTCAGACCGACCCGACCTCGGCTCTCCCCTGCCTCACCGAGGCCCGGGAGCTGATGCGCCGCACTGGCGACCGGGTCGGCGAGGCGCACGTCCTGGGCAATCTGGGCGCGCACCACGGGTACAAGGGTGACGACGTCCGCGCGGTGCACCACTGGGAGGAAGCACTGGCCGTGCTGCGCGACCTTCCTCCTCCGGGGGACCCGTGGGCGGCCTCGGTGTTCGAGACCAACATCGGCACCGCCCACTTGCGGACGGGCCGCTTCAGCGAGGCGCGCGACCCGCTGCGCAGGGCCATGGCCCTCCACCGCTCGCTCGGCAACGACGGGTTCGTCGGCTTCTCGGTGTCGGCGCTGGGCGTCGTACGGCACGGGCTCGGCGACCCGGAGCGTGCGGTGGCATTCCACCGGCGGGCGCTGCGGATCGGCAACGGAGTCGGCTATCCGGGCCGTCGCGCCACGATCCTGGCGTGCCTTGCGGCCGCGCAGCACGCGCGGGGCGACGTCGCGGACTCCCTGCGGACCTGGGAGGAGGCGCGGGCACTGTTCGACGCGCTGCCCGAGGCCCACTTCGTGGGGCTGCGCCCGCTGTTCAAGGCGCTCGGCTACATGCCGCCCGTCACGGCTGGGCAGGCAGTCAGGGACGTGTGAACAGCGGTCGGCCTTCTTGTGGTGATCGATGGTGCAACCTGGTCCGCACCGAGCTGCTGGACGCGGCCGAGACCAGCGGGCAGGCCGCCGGCAGTGGGTTGTCGAAGGGCAGCCGCAGGTCGTGGGCTCAGCGCAGGCAGCCCTCCCAGCGCCGGCGCGTGAACCAGACGTCCTCTCATTCGTCGCCCGCATGCAGGAAGTAGAGGAGCCGCCCCGCTGCGGCGAGCGCTCCGGGTCCGAAGACGACGAGGGCCAGAACGACGAGGTCGCTGTTGCCTCCGGTGAACCAGAGAACGAGACCCGTCATGGCGAGCAGTACGCAGACCAGCCAGGTGATGTGGGCTCGCGGGGCCGTCTCCCGGTCGAACGGCGGCAACAGGCCCAGCGCCGCCCCCATGACGGGCGCCGCGAGGGCGAACTCCATAGGTCCGGCGACCGGCACGAGCAGCACGGCGAGCAGGAAACTACCCGCGAAAGCCCCGCCGAGCTTGGACCAGCCGCCCGGGCCCGCCAGGAAGAGGACGACCCCTACCAAGCCCAGAGACGCGATGATGCCTGGCATGTGTGCCCTTCCGGGAGCCGACGGCGGCGAGGCGGACGGTCCGGTTCCCCCGCGCCCCCTCGCGGAAGCGAGCAGTACTGCTTCCCCGCGCAGGCTATGCAGCAGTCACACCGTGGTGCCGGGCGGGGGTCTCTCTTATCGGGCTCGTCGGGGCGGAGAGACCGGAAGAGCCGCCAGCCTATTGCCGAAGCGCGTGGCCACGGCCTGTAGAAACGGTGCAGCTGCCATGGCAACCACTACGTGCACCACAAAATCGGTGCCCACCGCCGACCCATTCAGTTCACCGACATTGTCGGCATGGACCGGCCCCTTCACGACATTCTTAAGGCTCGACGTTTCCTCAGTCGTCATTTTCGCGCACCCCTTACGCGCGTGCACTGTGGCGCCCCGCGCCAGGGGACAAAGATGGCCATCCATCCAGGCATGGTGGAATACCTCACCACCACCCGCGACCTGTGCGCCTCAGCCGAAGAACGCTCCGGATCTCCCCCGGCGGATTGATCTCCGGCGCGTACGGCGGCAGATGGAAGATGACCAGCCAGTCTTTGCATTCCTCGCATTCCTCGTCCGGCGCCCGGGTTTGCGGCACACCACACCGGCGACAGCCACTCCATCGGCGCCGGCGTCGGGCGGCCAGGCTGCCCGCCGTCGGCGCACCGGCCGGTCCGCGACACGGAGTTCTGCCGCGATCTGCAGCGCACCCACGCTGCCCTCGCCGGGGCGTGTATCGGCGTGCCGAAAGGCCGGGTTCCGCGTCTGCCACGGCCGGTACGAGAATCTGCCCGATGCCGCTTCCGCCAATTGACGTAGAGCGCCTGGTGGACGCCTTCCTGAACGGGCCTTTCGCTTCCGCCGGGCGGAAGAAAGGAAGCGTATGGCAAGCCATCGCTTCCCTCGCCGCTCTCACGGTTCTTGCCCCTGCCATGCGGCTGCCGAGGTGCGCTCACAGGAAAGTGCGATCCCGGATTCCGGTCGCGATAGAACCGGACGGCAATGATATGAGTGCATGTCATTCCGTTTCGATGGGTGGAGTGTTGTCAAGAGTCGCGTGCGGCCGTACAGATAAAGCCCGTCCGGAGGCCGCACCCTCGTGGTCCCGTTGACGGGACAGAGGTACCTTGAACCGACAGGCCCAGCGTCTCGACAGGGCTGTCCGTAAAAGCGTCAGGCTCCCTCGGAGAATCTCAACAGCGGTCTCCACGCTCGCGCGCCATGCTTCTGCATGATCGACCCGACCGTGGCGAAGTCAAATCCCTCCCCGCCGAGAACGACTGCCGAGTTCGAACGACAACCACTCCGTCGACGGCGGGCCGACGCGCCGAGCAAGGCGAAATCGCACGCCCGGAAATTCGTCCAGCGGTATTCGCACCCGACGACACGGGGAGTCGACGCGCACGGTCACGGGCGCGTCGGCGGCAATTCAGTCCCTTCTGCGCACGATGAAGAGGAGTACCACGTCATGATCCCGTTGTCCTTCGCGCAGCAGCGGCTGTGGTTCATCGACAAGTTCGAGGGGCCGTCCCCGATGTACAACGTGCCCTTCCTTGTTCAGCTCACAGGCGCGCTGGATACAGAGGCACTCGCGGCGGCGGTCCGTGACGTGGTGACCCGGCACGAGAGTCTGCGCACCCTGATCGTGGAGGATGCCGACGGCGCGCCCGGGCAGCAGGTGCTCCCCGCTGAGCAGGTCCGCCTTGACATCCCGCTGGTCGAGGTGGCCGCGCAGGATCTGGACGCGGCAGTGCGGGAGGCCGCCAACTACACGATCACGCTGTCCGAGGAGATACCTGTCCGCGCCACCCTCTTCCGCACGGGCGCCCAGGACCACCAGCTCCTGATCCTGATCCACCACATCGCCAGCGACGGGGAGTCCGTGGGCCCGCTCGCCCGTGACCTGACCACCGCCTACACCGCCCGCGTCCGGGGCGACCGGCCGGACTGGCCCGAACTGCCTGTCCAGTACATCGACTACACGCTGTGGCAACGGGAGCACCTCGGCGACGAGAACGATCCCAGCAGCGTCCTGTCCACACAGCTCGACTACTGGAGCCAGGAACTGTCCGGCATACCGCAGCCGAAACTCTTACCCACCGATCGTCCGCGGCCGTCGAAGGCCAGCCACAAGGGTGACACCGTCGTCTTCACGGCCGACGCCGATCTCGTGGCCGCCGTCGACGCGGTGGGCAACCAGCGCGGTCTGACGCGCGCGATGATGATGCAGTCGACCCTCGCCATGCTGCTGCACCACCTCGGTGCCGGTGAGGACGTCTCCATCGGCTCGACCGTCGCGGGCCGTACCGACAGTGCGCTCAACGACCTGGTGGGCTTCTTCGTCAACACCTGGGTGCTGCGTACCGATCTGTCGGGCAACCCGACCTTCGAGCAGGTGCTCGACCGTGTCCAGGACAAGGCGCTCGGCGCCTACGAGAACCAGGACGTGCCCTTCGAGCGCCTCGTCGAGGCCCTGAACCCGGAGCGCTCCACCGCCTATCACCCGTTCTTCCAGGTGATGTTCAGCTGGCAGAGAACCGCTCTGATGGAGATGGACCTGCCGGGCGTGACGGTGGCGCTGAAGGCGATCGCCAACGAGACGTCGAAGTTTGATCTGGAGTTCGACTTCGCCTCCGATGAGCAGGGCCGTGTGCACTGCACCCTGGAGTACGCCACCGATCTCTTCGACCGGGCCACGGTTGAGGCCATGGGGGAGCGTTTCCTGCGGATCCTGCGGGCCCTGGCGGCCGACCCCGGCAGCCGGATCGGTTCCGTGGACGTGCTGTCCGCCGGCGAGAAGACTGTGTTCTCCGGGCGTAACGAGACCGCGGAGGCGACCCCCGAGGGCACCGTCGCGCAGCTCTTCGAGCGGCGTGCCGTGCTGATCCCGGACGCGATCGCCGTCACGACCGATGCGCAGGACCTGTCGTACCGGGAGCTGGATGAGCGTGCCAACCGTCTGGCGCGTGAGCTGATCCGGCGCGGTGCGGGCCCTGAGACGCTCATCGGCCTCGCGGTGCCGCGTACCGCGGATCTGGTGACGTCGCTGCTGGGTATTCTCAAGTCCGGTGCGGCGTATGTGCCGATCGACCCGCGTTACCCCAGTGCCCGTCTGGGTCACATCCTGGCCGAGGCCCGGCCGCAGCTGATCCTGACCGATTCCGCAACGGAGTCGGTGCTGCCTGCGGGTGATGCCCCCCTGCTCCGGCTTGATGAGCTGGATCTGGAGAGCGGCGCGGCGGACACCCCTGAGGTGGGTCTGTATCCGCACAACACCGCGTTTGTGAT
The DNA here is from genome assembly GCF_022698285.1 of Streptomyces sp. AN091965. NCBI lineage: Bacteria > Bacillati > Actinomycetota > Actinomycetes > Kitasatosporales > Streptomycetaceae > Streptomyces > Streptomyces sp. AN091965. The sequence continues at coordinate 211,976 of NZ_JALDMY010000001.1, forward strand.
GTACACGTCTGGTTCGACGGGCAAGCCCAAGGGTGTCGCGGTCACCCACGTCGGCGTGGTGAACGGTGTGACGCGTCTGGCCGCGGTGGTGGGCCTGGAGTCCGGTTCGCGGATCCTGGCGGGCACGTCGGTGAACTTCGACGTGTCGGTATTCGAGATCATCACGACGCTGTCGGTGGGCGGCACGGTTGAGGTGGTGCGTGACGCGCTGGTGGTCGCCGAGCGCGGTGGCTGGAGCGGCAGTGTGATCAGCTCGGTTCCGTCGGTCTTCGCCGAGCTCCTGGACCAGGTGGGCGGGAAGATCCAGGCGGATGCGGTGGTCTTCGGCGGCGAGGCCCTGTCCGCCTCCCTGGTGGCGCGGGCCCGGGAGGCGATCCCGGGCGTGCGCGTGATCAACCCCTACGGGCAGACCGAGTCGTTCTACGCGACCGCCTTCCAGGCCGAGGAGGGCTGGAGCGGTTCGGCCGGGGCGCCGATTGGTGTGCCGCTGGGCAACATGCGCACCTACGTCCTGGGCGCGGGCCTGAAGCCGGTGCCCCCGGGCGTCGTGGGTGAGCTGTACGTGGCGGGCGAGGTGGCCCGCGGCTACTTCGGCCAGGCCGTCCTTTCCGCTGAGCGGTTCGTCGCCGACCCCTACGGTCCCGTCGGTCATCGCATGTACCGCACGGGTGACCTGGCGCGCTGGAACGCCGATGGTCAGCTGGAGTACGCGGGCCGTGATGATGCGCAGGTCAAGGTGCGCGGCTTCCGTATCGAGCCGGGTGAGGTGGAGGCGGCGCTGACCGCCCACCCCGGTGTCGCGAAGGCCGCCGTGGTCACCCGCCAGCACCAGGGCAGCACCCAGCTGGTGGGGTATGTGGTGGCCGCGCAGCTGTGGGAGTCCGGCGAGGTGGCCAACGTCGGCGACATCGACGTCGACCTCACCGCGGCCGTGTCTTCGCGGGAGCTGCGCAGGTTCGTCTCCGACCGGCTGCCGGAGTTCATGGTGCCGTCGGTGTTCGTGATGCTCGACCGGCTGCCGCTGGACCCGAACGGCAAGCTGGACCGCCGGGCGTTGCCGGAGCCGGAGTTCACCGGCAGTGACTACCGGACGCCGCGCAACGCGGTGGAGGAGGTCCTGGCCGGGGTCTACGCCGACGTGCTCGGCCTGGAGCGGGTGGGTATCGACGACGACTTCTTCGCTGTCGGTGGTGATTCCATCCGCTCGATCCAGGTGGTCGCGCGGGCCCGGAGCCGGGGTGTGGAGGTCACGCCGCGGCAGATCTTCGAGGCGCGCACGGTCGCGGAGCTGGCCGAGCAGGCCGCCAGCGGCGTCCAGGCCGGTCCGGTCCTGGAAGAACTGGAGGGCGGCGGTACCGGTTTCGTGCCACACCTGCCGGTCGGCCACTGGCTGGACGAACTGGGCACCGGCGTCGACCGGTTCACCATGTCGATGACCGTCGACCTGCCCGCCGGCATGGACCAGCCCGCCCTCATCGCCACCCTCTCGCCGGTTCTGGACCGCCACGACGTGCTGCGCTCGCGCCTGGTCACCGGCGCGCAGCCGGGCCTTGAGGTGTCCGCGCCCGGCACGGTCGACGCCGCTTCCCTGATCCACCGGGTTGCCTGCGACGGCAGCTGGGGGCCGGGCTGGCACGAGCAGGCGGCTGCCGAACTGGATGCCGCCGCCGGCCTGCTGGCCGCCGAGGCCGGAGTCATGGCCCGGTTCGTATGGTTCGACGCCGGCACGGAACACACCGGACGACTGATCCTCGTCCTGCACCACCTCGTCGTCGACGGCGTTTCCTGGAGCATCCTGCTCCCTGACCTCGCCGCCGCGTGGAAGGACGTCCGCGAGGGCCGCACCCCGGACCTCGCGCCGGTAGGTACCTCCGCACGGCGCTGGGCGCACGCCCTGGCCGACGAGGCCGCCTCCGCCGAGCGCGGCGCGGAGCTCTCCCTGTGGCGCTCGATCGTCGCCGGACCCGACCCGGTCCTCGGCAGCCGCCCCCTGGACCCGGCCGTCGACACCATTGCGACCATCGAGTACGTCCACCAGGAGCTGTCGCCCCAGGCCACCGAGGCGCTCCTGACGAGCCTGCCCGCCGCCTACCGCGGTGGTGTCAACGACGGTCTGCTCGCCGCGCTCGCCCTGGCGGTGGCCAAGTGGCGCACCCAGCGCGGCATCGACGAGACGGCCGCGAACTCGCTGCTGCTGCGCATGGAAGGCCACGGCCGCGAGGAGGCCGCCGCTCCGGGCGCTGACCTGTCGCGGACGGTGGGCTGGTTCACCAGCATGTACCCCGTCCGCCTGAATGTGACGGGCGTCGACCTGGACGAGGCCCTCGCGGGCGGCGCCGCCGCGGGCACCGCCGTCAAGGCCGTCAAGGAGCAGCTGCTGGCGGTGCCGGACAAGGGCATCGGCTACGGCCTGCTGCGCTACCTCAACCCGGAGACCGCCGAGGTCCTCAAGCGCTACTCCACCGGCCAGATCTCCTTCAACTACCTGGGCCACTACGCCGGTTCGGCGAACATGCCGGAGGACCTGCGGGGCCTCGGCTTCACCCAGGTCGAGGGCACCACCGAGCTGGTGGCCGAGCTCGACGCCGCCATGCCCGCCCTCGCCGCGCTCAACGTCACCGCCTACGTCGCCGACAGCGGGCAGGGGCCGCGCCTGAGCGCCCGGCTCGACTACCCCTCCGGCCTGTTCACCCAGGCCGAGGTGACCGAACTCGCCGACCTGTGGCACACCGCCCTCGAAGGCCTCGCGCAGCATGCCGGGCAGCCCACCGCGTGCGGCCTGACTCCGTCCGATGTGCCGCTGGTAAGGGTGGGCCAGGCAGAGCTGGACACCTGGCAGGAGACGCACGCGGGCCTGACCGACGTACTGCCGCTGACCGCGATGCAGGAAGGTCTGCTGTTCCACACAGAGCTGGCCGGCGCCTCCTTCGACACCTACCAGATGCAGTTCGACTTCCACCTCGCCGGCGCCGTCGAGCCGCAGCGGATGCGGGCGGCCGGACAGGCCCTCCTGGACCGCTACCCCAACCTGCGGGCCGCGTTCACCACCGACAGCGCGGGCGACCGCGTCCAAATCATCCAGAGCCACGTCGAACTCCCCTGGCACGAGGAGGACCTGAGCTCCTTCGACGGGGAGGAGCGCACGGAGCGGCTGGGGCAGTTCCTGGCCGCCGAGCACAAAACCCGCTTCGAGGCGGCCACGGCCCCGCTGCTGCGGATGTCCCTGGTCAAGCTGTCGGCCGAGGCGTGGGAGCTGGTCTTCACCGCCCACCACGCCCTGTTCGACGGCTGGTCCATCCCGCTGCTCATGCAGGACCTGATGCGCCTGTACGGCTCGGCGGGCGATGCCACGGACCTGGGCAAGCCGCGCAACTACCGTGACTTCCTGGCCTGGCTCTCCCGCCAGGACAAGGACGCCACCACCCAGGCCTGGGCACGCGAACTGGACGGCGTGGACGAGCCCACCCTGCTGCTGCCCGTCACCTCCGACGAACCGGGCCAGTCCACCGGCGCCGGCCAGATCGACGTCCCCCTCACCGCCGAGCAGTCCCGCACCCTCTCCCGCCGCGCCAGCGAACTGGGCGTGACCCTCAACACCGTCGTCCAGGGCGCCTGGGCGATGCTCCTGGCCGGTCTGACCAACCGTCAGGACGTGGTGTTCGGCGCCACCGTCTCCGGCCGCCCCCCGCAGGTCGCGGGCGTGGACGAGATGGTGGGCCTGTTCATCAACACCCTCCCGGTGCGGGTGGACTGCGCCCCCGGCACCTCGCTTGGCAGCGTCCTGAGCACGCTCCAGGACCGCCAGGGCGCCCTCCTCGATCATCACCACCACAGCCTGCTCGACCTGCACCAGAGCACCGGCCTGCGGGCCCTGTTCGACACCATGGTGGTCTTCGAGTCCTACCCCATCGACAGCGCCGGCCTGTCCGAGGCGTACTCCGCCGCGGGGATCTCGGTGACCGGCATCAGCCCGCTCAGCGGCACCCACTACCCCCTGACCGTCATCGCGGTCGCCGAGCCGCACCTGAAGGTCACCCTCCAGCACCAGCACCACCTCCTCGACACCGAACACGCCCGCGACATCTCCGTACGCCTGGGCCGCGTCCTGGCCCAGCTGGCGGAGGACCCCCGCGCCCCGTTCGGCTCGATCGACCTGCTGGAGCCGGCCGAGCGCGAGCAGCTGCTCGTCGCGGTCAACGACACGGCCGCCGAGACGCCCGAGCTGACCATCCCCGGCCTGTTCGAGCGGCAGGTCGCCGCGGTGCCGGACAAGACCGCGGTGACCTACGGCGACGTGGCCTACACCTACGCCGAGCTGGACGCGCGCTCCAGCCGCCTCGCCCGCGAGCTGGCCAACCGCGGCGTCGGCCCGGAGACCGTGGTGGGCCTCGCCCTGCCGCGCTCCGCCGACCTCGTCACCGGCATGCTCGCCATCCTCAAGGCCGGCGGCGCGTACCTGCCGATCGACCCGAAGTACCCGAGCACACGCCTCGACTTCATCCTCTCCGACACCCGCCCGACGCTGATCCTGACCGACGCGGACACCGTGGGGGTACTGCCGGAGACTGACGCGCCGCTGCTGCTCCTGGGCGATGTGGACCTCGAACGGGGCGCCGGGGGCGAGGAGGTGGGGGTCGTCCGCCCGCACAACGCGGCGTACGTGATGTATACCTCCGGCTCCACCGGCACCCCCAAGGGCGTAGTGATCAGCCACGCGAACGTGGTCAACGTCGTACTACGCCTCGTCGAGCGGGTCGGCATCAGCTCCGAGACCCGGATGTTCGCCAGCGCCTCGGTCAACTTCGACATCTCGGTCTTCGAGGTCGTCACCACCCTCGCGCAGGGCGGCACCATGGAAGTGGTCCGCGACGCCCTGGTCCTGGCCGAGCGCCAGGAAGTGACAGCGAGCGTCATCCACACAGTGCCCTCCGTCTTCGCCGAGCTGGGCGAGCGCCTGCCCGCCATGACCGGCCTGGAGACCGTCGTCTTCGCCGGTGAGGCACTGCCCGCCACACTCGTGCACCGCATCCGCGAGACCCTGCCCGACGTGCGCGTCGTCAACGCCTACGGCCAGACCGAGTCCTTCTACGCCACCACCTTCGCCATCGAAGCGGGCGCCGAGTGGCAGGCCGCCGACAACACCCCCGTCGGCACCCCGCTGGGCAACATGCGCACCTACATCCTCGGTGCGGGCCTCGCGCCCCTGCCGCCGGGCGTGGTCGGCGAGCTGTACGTCGCGGGCAACATCGCCCGCGGCTACTACGGCCAGGCCGAACTGACCGCCGAACGCTTCGTCGCCGACCCCTACGGCCCCGCCGGCGCACGCATGTACCGCACCGGCGACCTCGGCCGCTGGAACACCGACGGGCAGATCGAGTACGTCGGCCGCCAGGACGACCAGATCAAGATCCGCGGCGTGCGCGTCGAGCCCGCCGAGATCGAGGCCGCCCTGGCCACCCACCCGGCCGTCGGCCAGGCCGTCGTGGTCCCGCACGACGGACCGGGCGACAAGCAACTGGTCGCCTACGTGGTCCCCGACCTGGACGGCACCGCCTACATCGAGGAGTCCGCCAAGCAGGTCGACGAGTGGGAGCAGATCTACGACGAGGTCTACTCCGCCACCGGCACCGAGTGGGGCGAGGACTTCACCGGCTGGAACTCCAGCTACACCGGCGAGGAAATCCCGCTGGACGAGATGCGCGACTGGCGCGACGCCGCGGTGGCACAGATCCTGCGCACCGGCCCGCGCCGCATCCTCGAACTCGGCGTCGGCTCCGGCCTGCTCATGGGCCACCTCCTCAACGACCAGAACATCGAGGAGTACTGGGCCACCGACCTGTCCTCGCAGGTCATCGGCCGCCTCACCCAGGAAGTCGAGCAGGCCGGGTTCGCCGACAAGGTCGCCCTGTCCCATCGGCGTGCCGATGACATGACCGGGCTTCCGGTCGGCCACTTCGACGTTGTGGTTCTCAACTCGGTGATCCAGTACTTCCCGCACGCCCGCTACCTCGACCACGTACTCGCCAAGGCCCTGGACCTGCTCGCGCCCGGCGGCCGCATCGTGGTCGGTGACGTCCGCAACGCCGCCACCCTGCACCTGTTCAGCACCGGAGTTCACCTCGCCAAGCAGCCCGGTACCGCCCCCTCGGAGGCGCGCGCGACCATCGAACGTGCGGTGCTCACGGAGTCGGAGCTGGTCCTTGACCCCGAGTGGTTCCACCAGTTCGGCGAGAAGCACGGCGCGGCCGCGGTCGACATCCGCCTCAAGCCGGGCCAAGCCCACAACGAGCTGACCCGCCACCGCTACGAGGTCGTCCTGCACAAGGACCCGGTCGACACGGTGGACCTGGCCGAGGTGCCGACGCTGGTCTGGGGCCGTGAGACGGACACGCTGACCGGCCTTGCCGAACTGTGTGCCGCGCAGGACGGACCCGTGCGGGTCAGGGGCCTCCCCAACGCCCGTCTCACCAGCGAACTGCGCCTGGCCGTGGCGGCCCAGGTGACCGAAGCCCCCGCCTTCCCAGGTACGGCGGTGGACCCGCAAGAGCTGCACGAGTGGGCGGTCGGGCGCGGCTGGGGCGTCCTGATGACCTGGTCCGCGCTGTCGGCGGAGAGCTTCGAGGCGATCGTCCTCACGGACGGCCCGTCGGCGGCACGGCAGTTCTCCGGTGCCTACATGCCCTCCGGCCGCGCCGACCGCGCGCTCGCCAACGCCCCCGCTGCTGCCGGGCAGATCGGCTCGCTGGTCGCCTCGCTGCGGGACTATCTGAAGCAGCGGCTGCCCACGCATCTGGTGCCTGCCGCCGTCGTGGCGATCGCCACGATGCCGCTGACCGACAACGGCAAGCTGGACCGCCAAGCGCTGCCTGCCCCCGACTTCACCGGATCGGCCACCGGGCGAGCGGCGAGCACCGCGCAGGAAGAGCTGCTGTGCGACCTGTTCGCCGAGGTCCTGGACCTGGAGCGGGTCAGTGTCGACGACAACTTCTTCGACCTGGGCGGCCACTCGCTGCTCGCCACCAAGCTCATCAGCCGCATTCGCGCCACCCTCGGCGCCGAGGTCGAGCTGCGTACGCTGTTCGAGCATCCGACGGTGGCCGGCATCGCTCCGCACCTGGACGGGAACGCCGGTGTCCGGGCAGCCCTGGTACCCGTCACCGAACGGCCCGAGCGACTTCCGCTGTCGTTCGCCCAGCAGCGGCTGTGGTTCCTGCACAAGTTCGAAGGCCTGTCAGCGACGTACAACATGCCGTTCATCCTGCGGCTGAGCGGCGAGCTGGACGTGACGGCGCTGGAGGCGTCCCTCAACGACGTCATCACCCGTCACGAGTCACTGCGCACCGTCTACCCGGATTTCGGCGGCAAGCCGTACCAGGACGTCCTCCGGCCGGAGCAGGCCCGCGTCGGCCTGACCGTGCGGCAGGTGCGGGGCGAGGAGGCGCTGCGGGCGGCCGTTGACGCCGCGGCTCGGCACACCTTCGACCTGGCGCGCGAAGTACCGCTGAGGGCATGGCTGTTCATCACCGGACCCTCCGAGTTCACGCTGGCGATGGTGATCCATCACATCGCCGCTGACGGCTGGTCTGCCGCGCCGCTGGCCCAGGACCTTGCCGCCGCCTACACGGCCCGCGCCCAGGGGGCGGTGCCCGAATGGACACCGCTGCCGGTGCAGTACGCGGACTACACCATGTGGCAACGCGAGCTGCTCGGCGACGAGAGCGACCCGGACAGCCTGTACAGCAAGCAGTGCGCCTACTGGGCCGAGCAGCTGGCCGGGCTGCCCGAGCAGGTGACGATCCCCAGCGACCGGGCACGCCCCGTGGTGCTGGAGTACAAGGGCGACCTGTTGCGGTGCACCCTGGGAGCGGAGGTCCACAAGGGTGTGAGCGAGCTGGCCCGGGCCTTGGGCGCGACGCCGTTCATGGTGCTGCAGGCGACCATGGCCGCGCTGCTGACGCGGCTCGGTGCGGGCACGGACATCGCGATCGGCAGCGGTGTCGCGGGCCGCACCGACGACGGCCTCAGGGATCTCATCGGCCTGTTCGTCAACACCTGGGTGATGCGTACCGACACCTCGAAGGACCCGACGTTCGCCGAGCTGATCACGCAGGTCCGCAAGTCGAGCCTGGCCGCCTACTCCCACCAGGACATTCCGTTCGAGTCCCTGGTGGAGAAGCTCAACCCCGAGCGCTCCGCGTCCGTCCATCCGCTGTTCCAGATCGCCTTGTTCCTGCAGAACAACGAGGAGGCGGACTTCGAGCTGCCCGGCCTCGTGGTGCGCGAGGAGGGCGTAGGTACCGGGACGGCCCGCTACGACCTGCTGCTGAGCCTGAGTGAGACGTTCACCGACCGCACCACGCCTGCGGGCATCCAGATCGCGGCGGAGTACTCCACCGAGCTGTTCGACGGCGCCACGATCGAGACGCTGATCACCCGCTGGGAGCAGATGCTGATCGCCGCCTTCACCACACCCTCGCACCGCATCAGCTACGCCGACCTGCTCACCGTCGACGAGCGGCGCGAGCTGCTGCTCGCCGAACAGCGGCAGGTCGAACAGAGCGTGGCGACCGCCACGTTCCCGGCCCTGTTCCGGGCCTGCCTGGAGCAGTCGCCGGAGGCCCTGGCTGTGGAGTCGGCCGACGATGCCTGGACATACGAAGAGCTGAACCTGCGGGCGAACCGCATCGCGCACTGGCTGATCGCCCGCGGCATCGGGCCCGAGCAGCCGGTCGGTGTGTCCCTGCCCCGCAGCGCCCACCAGGTGGCGGTGGCGCTCGGTGTCCTCAAGGCAGGGGCGGCGTATCTGCCGATCGCCTTGGAATACCCGGCCGACCGCATCGCCTTCATGGTGGGCGACTCGCGCGCCACCGTGGTCTTCACCACCCAGTCGACCGCAGATGAGCTGCCCGCTGACCTGCCCGCCGACCTCGTCGCCATCGACGCAGAGGACGTCAGGCGGGCCTGGCAGGACATGCCGGAGACCGACCCGGTCACCACTCTGGTCCCGGAACACCCGGCGTACGTCATCTACACCTCGGGCTCAACCGGACGTCCCAAGGGCGTCAGCGTCACGCACACCGGTCTGGCCGCCCTGGCCGCCATGTCCGTCGAGCACCTCGGTGTCGACGTGGGCTCCCGCCTCCTGCAGCAGGCGTCGCCGGGCTTCGACGTGGCCTTCTGGGAGCTGGTGATGGCTCTCACCACGAGCGCGACTCTGATCGTGCCCGACCAGGAGCGCCTGGCCGGTGAGGATCTCGCGCAGACCCTGGCCACCCGTGGCGTCACCCATGTCACCGCGCCGCCCAGCGTCGTCGCCACCATGCCTGCCGACACCCCGAGCACCCTCACCAGTCTGCGGGTACTTGCGGTGGCCGGTGAGGCATGCCCGCCCGCGCTGGTGGCCCAATGGGCCCCAGGCCGCCGTTTCATCAACGCCTACGGCCCCACCGAGACCACAGTCATCATTGCCGTCAGCACCCCCCTCGCCCCTGGGCGCGCGCCCATCGGTACGGCTGTCCCCGATACCCGCCTGTACGTGCTCGACGAGCGGTTGGTGCCGGTCCCGCCGGGCTCTCCCGGCGAACTGTACGCGGCGGGCCCCAGTCTGGCCCGCGGCTATGTGCACCGCCCCGGCCTGACCGCCGGCGCCTTCGTGGCCGACCCGTACGGCCCGGCGGGCTCGCGCATGTACCGCACTGGCGACGTGGTGCGACGCGGCAACGACGGCCAGCTCGAATACCTCGGCCGCAGCGACGACCAGATCAAGGTCCGCGGCTTCCGCATCGAGCCCGCCGAGATCGAAACCGTGCTGGCCAAGCACCCTGGCGTGGCCCAGGCCGTCCTCCTGACCCGCACTCTGCGCGGCAGCACCCAGCTCGTCGGCTATGTGGTGCCCACCGGCAACCGGAACACGGACGCCCGCGATGGCTTCGACCTGACCACGGGCGTGTCCCCGGACGAACTGCGGAAGTTCGCCGCCCGGCGACTGCCGGAGTTCATGGTGCCGTCGATGTTCGTCCTCGTCGACGAGCTGCCGCTGACCGCGAACGGCAAGCTGGACAAGTCCGCCCTGCCCGAGCCGCAGTTCACCAAGAGTGAGTACCGTGCCCCGCGCACAGCCCAGGAACAGGTCATCGCCGCGGCCTTCGCCGAGGTCCTCGGCGTCGAACAGGTCGGTGTCGACGACGACTTCTTCGCCGTCGGCGGCGACAGCATCCGCTCCATCCAGGTCGTCTCCCGCGCCAAGGCGCACGGCATCCGCATCACCCCGCGACAGATCTTCCAACACCGCACAGTCGCCGAGCTGGCCGCGTCCCTGCAGACCGGCGAGCAGCCGACGCCAGTCCTCAAGGAGCTGGCGGGCGGCGGCGTCGGATGGATGCCGCTGCTCCCGATCGCCCGCTACATCACCGAACTGGGCGGCGGCTACGACCGGTTCGCCATGTCGATGGTGCTCGATCTGCCGACGGGCATCGACGCGCGCGGCCTGACAGCGACCCTGTCGGTGGTCCTCGACCACCACGACGCGCTGCGCTCGCGCTTGGTGGCGGGCACGGAGCCGGGCCTTGAGGTCTCCGCACCCGGCACGGTCGACGCCGCCGCGCTCATCCGCCGTGTCCCGTGCGACGGCACCTGGGACCAGGGCGACTGGCGAGATCTGGCAGCGGCCGAACTCAACCTTTCGGTTGCCGAGCTGAACCCGACGGCCGGGAGGGTGGCCTGCTTCGTCTGGTTCGACGCGGGCCCCGAGACCGCGGGCCGACTGATCGTCGTGCTGCACCACCTGGTGGTCGACGGGGTGTCCTGGCGGATCCTCGTCCCGGACTTCGCCGAGGCGTGGGAGCAGGTCCGTCAAGGCGGGGTGCCCGAGCTCGCTCCGGTCGCCACCTCGGCACGCCAGTGGGCGCACACGCTGGCCGAGGAGGCGGCGCGACCGGAGCGGGTGGCGGAGCTGGAGCTGTGGCGCTCGGTGGTCGAAACACCGGACCCGGTCATCGGCTCGCGGGCGTTCGATCCTGCCGTCGACCTGCGCTCCACCGTGGAGAAGGTGCGGATCGAGCTGGAGGTGGCCACCACCGACACGCTCTTGACGACGTTGCCCGCCGCGTTCCACGGCGGTGTCAACGACGGGCTGTTGACCGGACTGGCCCTCGCGGTGGCCAAGTGGCGCGAGCGGCGCGGCCTGGACGAGTCCTCGGTGCTCCTGCGCCTGGAGGGGCACGGCCGTGAGGAGGCGGCGGCGCCGGGTGCGGATCTGTCGCGCACGGTCGGCTGGTTCACCACCATGTTCCCGGTGCGCCTGGACGTCGACGGCTTCGACGTCGACGAGGCCGTCGCGGGCGGCCGCTCCGCGGGCCACGCCATCAAGGCCGTCAAGGAGCAGCTCAACGCCATCCCCGACAAGGGCATCGGCTACGGCCTGCTGCGCCACCTCAACCCGGAGACCGCCGAGGCCCTGGAGACGTACGACAGCGGGCAGATCACCTTCAACTACCTGGGCCGGATCACGGCGGACACCAAGCAGCAGGGTCCGGGCGGAACCGGCTGGACGATCGCGGCGGACACGGAGGGTTTGGCGGCGGACCTGGACGCGGACATGCCCGCCCTGGCCACCATGGAGGTCAACTGCTACGTCCTCGACGGCGAGGAGGGCCCGCGGCTCAGCGCCGACATCGGTTTCCCCACCGGTCTGCTCACCGCGGACGAGGCGCAGGAGTTCGCGGACCTGTGGCGGACGGCCCTTGAGGGCCTGGCCCGGCACGCGGCCGTGCCCGGCGCGGGCGGTCTGACCCCGTCGGACGTGCCGCTGGTCCAGGTGAGCCGACGCGACCTGGAGACATGGGAGGAGAATTACCCGGGGCTCACGGACGTGTGGCCGCTGACTCCGGCGCAGTCCGGCATCCTGTTCCACAGCATGATGGCGGAGCCGTCGTTCGACGCCTACCGGATCCAGGCCGTCCTCCACCTGTCCGGGACCGTGGACCCGGAGCGGCTGAGGGCCGCGGGCCAGGCCCTCCTCGGCCGGTACCCCAACCTGGGCACCGCCTTCGTGACCGGTGCGGCCGGTCAGCAGGTGCAGCTCGTCCTCGACCACGTCGAGCTGCCCTGGCGGGTCGTGGACCTGCGCGATCTGAGCGAGCACCTGCGGGACGAGGAACTGGAGCGGCTCCTCGGCGCGGACCACGCCGAGCACTTCGACCCGACCGTGCCGCCGATGATGCGCATGACCCTGGTCCAGATGGACGCGGAGCACTCGGAGCTGGTGTTCACCGTCAACCACGCCCTGTACGACGGCTGGTCGCTCTCGCACCTCATGCGGGACCTGATCCTCCTGTACGAGGCCGAGGGCGACGCCTCCGCGCTGCCGCACGTGCGCTCCTACCGCGACTTCCTGGCCTGGCTCGCGCGGCAGGACCACGAGGCGGCAGCCCGGGCCTGGGCCGATGAGCTGGAGGGGGTGACCGAGCCGACGATGCTGACCCGCGAGGCCACCCACGAACAGGACGGAGGTTTGGGTGAGTTCGAGATCCCGCTCGACGTGGCGACCGCCCGCGCCCTGTCCGGCCGGGCGCGCGAGCTGGGCATCACCCTCAACACCGTGCTCCAGGGCTCCTGGGGGATCCTCCTCGGCCACCTGACCGGGCGTCAGGACGTGGTCTTCGGCACCACCGTCACCGGCCGTCCGCCAGAACTCACGGGAGCCGACGACATGGTCGGCCTGTTCATCAGCAGCCTGCCGGTGCGCGTGCGGTACTCCGCCCGCGAGCCCCTGGCTCAGGTGCTCACTCGGCTCCAGAAGCACCAGACCGTGCTGATGGACCACCATCACCACAGCCTCAGCGAGATCCACGAATCGGTCGGCGTGGGCCCCCTGTACGACTCGATGGTGCTTCTCGAGTCCTTCCCGATCGACCGGGAGGGACTCACCGGGGCACAGACCTCGGCCGGTGTCGCCGTCACCGGGATCCGCATGCTCAGCGGCACCCATTACCCGCTGATGCTCGCCGGCACCGCCGATCCGTACCTACGGCTCGGTCTGCAGTACCGGGACGACCTGTTCACCGCCGATGAGATCGAGAAGATCGGCGTCCGGCTCGGGCGCGTACTCGATCAGTTAGCGGCCGATCCGCATGCTCCGCTGGCTCAGCTCGAGCTGGTGGACGAGGCCGAACAGGACGTGGTGCTGCGGCAGTTCAACGACACCGCGGCGGAGGTTCCGCAGCAGACGGCGATCCGTCTGGTGGAGGAGCAGGTCACGCGTACTCCGCAGGCCACCGCGGTCGTGCACGAGGACGAGCGGCTCACCTACGAGGAGGTGAACACGCGGGCCAACCGGCTGGCGAGGCACCTCGTCGAGCGGGGAATCGGCCCGGACACCCAGGTGGCCGTGGTCCTGCCGCGCACCCCGGAGCTGGTGGTGGCGATCCTGGCGGTCCTGAAGTCCGGTGCCGCCTACGTCCCGATCGACCCGGGCTACCCGGGCACCCGGCTGCAGCACATCCTGGACACGGCCGGGCCGCGTCTGGTGCTCACCGACACCACGGTGGCCGACGTCCTGCCCGAGCGGGTGACGGCCGAGCTGCTGCTGCTCGACCAGACCGACGTGTCCGCCTACCCCGGCACGGATGTGTCCGACGGCGAGCGGACAGGTGTGCTGCACCCGGACCACCTGCTGTACCAGATCTACACCTCCGGCTCGACGGGCCTGCCCAAGGGCGTGGGTCTGACCCACGCCAACCTGGTCAACGCCCTGCACGGCATGGCGGACCAGGTCGGTCTGGAAGCGGGCCCCAAGATGCTGGCGAGCACCTCGATCGGCTTCGACGTGGCGAGCTTCGAGCTGTTCTTCACCCTGACCCGGGGCGGCAGCGTCGAGGTGGTCCGCGACGTCCTCGCCCTGGCCGAGCGCGACAGCTGGGACCTGGACGTGGTCAGCTCGGTGCCCTCGGCCTTCGCCGAACTCGTCGACCAGCTCGGCGAGCGCGTCACGCCCAAGGCGCTGCTGTTCGGCGGCGAGGCCCTCACCCCGGCCCTGGTGGACCGCATCCGCGCCCAGTGGCCGGACGTGCGGATCGTCAACTGCTACGGGCCCAGCGAGGCGTTCTACGTCACCTCGCACGTCCTGGACAGCGAGGCCTCCTACACCGCCGGGGTGCCCATCGGGCGGCCGCTGAACAACCTGCGCGGCTACGTGCTCACCCCCGCCCTGACCCCGGTCGCCCAGGGCGCCGTCGGCGAGCTGTACATGGCTGGCGCGGGCGTGGGCCGCGGCTACCACGACCGCTCGGCACAGACCGCCGAGCGCTACCTGGCCGACCCCTACGGCCCGGCGGGCGGGCGCATGTACCGCACCGGCGACCTCGCCCGCTGGACCGAGGACGGGCACCTGGAATACCTCGGCCGCGCCGACTCCCAGGTCAAGATCCGCGGCTTCCGCATCGAACCCGGCGAGGTCGAGGCAGCCGTCGCGGCACACCCCCAGGTCGCCCAGGCCGCGGTGATCGCCCGCGCCACCGCGGGCAGCAAGCAACTGGTCGCCTACACCGTGCCCGCCGACGGCAGCGGCCCGGACACCGCGGACCTGCGCGCCTTCGTGGCCGAGCGCCTGCCCGAATACATGGTGCCCGCCGCTTTCGTCGCACTCGACCGCCTGCCGCTGTCACCCAACGGCAAGCTCGACCACCGGGCCCTGCCCGAGCCGGAGCTGGCGGGTCCTGACGCCTACCGGGCGCCCCGCACGCCCCAGGAGGAGGTCCTGGCGGGCCTGTTCGCCCAGGTCCTCGGTGTCGCCAAGGTCGGCATCGACGACAACTTCTTCGACCTCGGCGGCCACTCCCTGCGCGCCACCCGCCTGGTCAGCCGGATCGCGGCGGTCCTCATGATCGAGGTACCGATGCGGACGGTGTTCCAGGCGCCGACGGTCGCGCAGCTGGCCGAACGCCTCACGGCGGGCGGCGAGGAGGCAGGCCACACCGATCCGTTCGGGGTGGTGCTGCCGCTGAAGACGGGAGGCGACAAGGCGCCGGTCTGGTTCATCCACCCCGGGATCGGCCTGTCCTGGTCCTACCTGGGCATGGCGATGCAGCTCGGCGACCGGCCGTCCTACGCCATCCAGGCCCGCGGCTTCGACGGCTCCCCGATCCCGGAGAGCTTCGAGGCGATGGTCCTGGACTACGTGGAGCAGATCCTGGCCGTCCAGGAGGAGGGCCCGTACCACTTCGTCGGCCACTCCATGGGCGGCACCCTGTCCCACGCCGTCGCCGCCGAGCTGCAACAGCGGGGCCACGAGGTGCCGTTGGTCATGATTCTGGACGCCGCCCCCAGCAGCTGGTTCGCCCAGCAGAACGTGGTCCTCGACTCGTCGCAGGCGCGGGACTTCCTCCAGGGCTACCTGCCCGGCGGCCAGGAGGACGCCGAGCGCCAGGCCCTCATCACCAATGGCTCCTCCCTGATGGTCGAACACGCACGGCTGGTACGGGAGTTCGCGCAGCCCACCTACCGAGGCGACGTGGTGTTCTTCGACGCGACGCTCAGCCCGGAATCGTCGGCTGACCTCTGGGAGCCATACGTCCAGGGCCGTGTGTGGACGTACGACGTCGAGTCGTCGCACTTCGGCATGACGGCACCGAAACACGCGGCCGACATCTGCAAGGTCATCAACCGCTGTCTCGACGCCTAGGAGCCCGTGCGAGGCCGTGGCCGCAAGAGCGGCCGCCTCCGGCGCTAACCCCGCGTACTCCCGTTGAGGTCGGCCGGCGAACACACCGGCCGACCGGGGCCGCCGTCCTGTGGCCCCGACCCGTGCCCCCCAAGGAAGAGAGAAGCACCGTGTCGGAACAGTTCAGCAGGCTGACGAACGCGACCGTGAGCAACCCCGCGGAGTACGGGCCGCTGCGCGAGCAAGGCCCCCTCCTTCGGACCGTCATCGACGGTGCCGAGCTTCCGGTCTGGTTCGTCGTGGGCTTCGACGACTGCAAGGAGATCCTCCACGACTCCCGATTCATCCGGGACCAGTCCAAGCTGCCGGGTGCGGAGGGCCCGAGCCTGACGGACGAGATACTCAAGCAGGTCGGCATGCCCAGGGAGTACTTCAAGTACTTCGGTCTCCTCACCCTCTCCGACGGCGAGGAGCACACCCGGCTGCGCAACGTGGTCGCGCGCGCCTTCACGGCCCGCCGCGTCAACGCGCTGCGCGCCGGCCTGGAGAGGACGGCGTCGGACCTCCATGCCGCTCTGTCGGCGAAGGGGGAGGGTGATCTGATCTCGGAGCTCGGCTACCCACTCGCCACAGCCTCCATCTGCGAGCTCATGGGCATCGAGGAGGCCGACCGGCCGCAGCTCCAGGACTGGATCATGGAGCTGGCCACGTACGACCCCGAGAGGTTCGTCCCGGCCGTCCGCGGCATCGTGGAGTACTTTAAGGACCTCATCGCGCGCCGCCGCTCCGAGCCCACCGATGACCTGGTCTCCGTCCTGGTCAAGCCGGGCGGCATGGACCAGGATCTGCTGGTCGAGGACGTGATCATCTCGATCTCCCTGCTCCTGACCAACACGGGGATCGCGCCACCCGCGTACTTCCTCGGCCAGGCGGTCCTCAGCCTGCTCAGCCACCCCGACGAACTCGCCAGGCTGCGCACCCGTCCGGAGCTGCTGGCCAAGCACGCGGTCCCGGAGCTGTTCCGCTACGCCACGTCCGTGCCGACCGGCGGACCGCTCTACGCGGCCGAGGACTTCGAGTTCCGCGGCTGCCCCGTCAAGCGGGGGGACCCTGTCGTTCCCTCCCTGGTCGGCGTCAACCACGACCCGAAGCAGTTCAGCGACCCGCAGAGGCTCGACGTCGCCCGCGACCTCGGCCCCGGCATCGGCCACCTGGCCTTCGGCAGCGGCTCGCACTACTGCACCGGCGCAGGTCTCGCCGAGCTCGAGACGGAGATCGTCATCGACACGTTCCTGATCCAGAACCAGGGCATGGAGCTCGCGGTCGAGCCCGATCAGCTCCAGTACTTCGACCTGCCGGGCAAGGGCACCTTGCTCAGCAGCCTGCCGGTGCGCTTCTGACATCACCGACGCCTCGAACGCCCTACGGACAGCGAGGTCGTCCTGACTCCGCACCAGGGGTCCGGACGGCCTCGTCGCCGTGGCGGCCACGACGTTCCTCGCCCCACGAGTCCCCTGCCGAGGTCACCTGTGTCACGAGGGACCTTGTGAGCTGGGCCGCACCCTGTGACGCAGCCCCGAGGAGGTCGAGCATCTCGGGCGTGACGAACTCGTCCGACGGGCAGGCGCCCGCTGCGCGTGGAACCTGGCGAGTGCGTCACCGAGCCGCCGTGGGTCGGATCGGCGTCGGTGAGCGATGCGGGGATCGTGCACGGGCGGAACGGCTCCGGCTCCCGAGACGGCCTCCCGGCCTGCACGGTTCAACCGCTTGCGGGCTTCCCTGAGTGGAGGGCCCGGCCCCGGCGGCCAGCGCGTGGGCGACGGAGCCGGGACCCGGCGCTTCCGCCGGTTACGCCAACGCGTATTGACGCCTCTCTCAACGGAAGTCCGCCGCGTGGTCCACCGCCCACTCCCGGAAGGACCGGGCCGGCGTGCCCGTGATGCGCTCCACCTCGTCGTTGACCGGCTCCGGATGGTCGATCATCTTCGCCTGGGCCGGCAACACGGCCTCCACCAGCTCCGCCGGGTAGCCCGCGGCCTTCATCTGCTCCACGGCCTCCTCCAGCGTGACCTCGTCAAACCGTACCGGCCGCCCGATCGCCTCCCCGATCAGCGCCACCTGCCGTTCCTGGGTCACCAGTTCCGGACCGGTGATCACAGGGCGGGCACCGAGCAGGGCATCGGTCGTCAGCGCCTGGACGGCGACCGCGGCCATGTCCGCCTCGTGGATCAGCGGACGGGCCAGCCCCGCCAGCGGCGCCCGCACCGCACCGGTGGCACGGACCTCCTGCGCCCAGCCCAGCGTGTTGCCCGCGAACCCGGTGGGCCGCAGCGCCGTCCACTCCAGCCCCGATGCCTCGACCAGCCGCTCCAGCTCCGTGTGGAACATGGTGATCGCCTCACCCGCCTCCTCCTTCCCGCCCCTGTCCTGAACCCCGGCGGACGACAGGTACACCACCCGCCGAGCATGCTTCCCGATCACGTCGATCACGTCCGACGCACCGTCAGCACTCAGGAACGGCCACACCAGGAAAACCGCATCGACACCCTCCAGAGCCGCACCCAACGACGCGGGATCACCGAGATCCCCACGCACCGTCTGCACACCCTCCGGGAACTCCGCCTCCCCGCGCACCAGCGCCCGCACCGGCACCCCCGCCGCACGCAACTGGGCCACCACCGCGCCGCCGACCTTTCCCGTCGCGCCGGTCACCAGGATCCTGGGCTGTGTCATCGCAAACTCCTCGTCTCGCCGTTCGATGACACGACTCTCATACATCAACCAAGGTTCAGGTCAAACGCCGACGGGAGGGGCCCGCAGATGCCGGGAAGAGGACACTGCGTAGGAACAGGGTCCGCTTCCGGGTGGCCCGGCACGCCTCGATCTGTTCCTGGCATGCGGTGATGCGCTGCTGCTGGAGGCCGAAGGCTTCGATGGTGCGAGTGCCGGTCGCGGTGGCCGCGAGCTGTTCCGCGAGCGCCGAGTGGGCGGCTCCTTCGGCGAGGTAGGCGGTGAGAGCCCGGCGCAGGTACCAGCGGGAGGCGAACCAGATGCCGAACAGGCCCACCACCCCGCACGCTCCGAGCAGCGGGTCCACCAGGAAGACCGCGCCGAGGATGAACAGCGCCTGGACCCCGGCGACGAGGATTTCCGGCCCGGCGCTGCGCAGCGTGTGGCCGACCGCAGCGACATCGGTGGTGCCGCGGGTCATCAGGTCGCCGGTGCCGGCCCGTTCGATCACAGCGGCGGGCAGGGCGAGCGCCCGGTCGGTGAACTGTTCGCGGATGCGGGCCAGGGCCCGCTCGCCGAAGCGGTGGCCGATGTAACTCGCGTAACGCACCAGGACGAGCTGCACCAGCGCGAAGACGAGGATGGCGAGTGCGAGGCGGTCCACGGAGGTCACCGGGGCTCCGGCCCTGACTTCGTCGATGATGCGGCCGAGCAGCCACGGGCCGACGAGTCCGGCGGCGGCTGCGAGGGCGTTGAGTCCGAGCATGACGGCGAAGGTCCGCCCGTCGAGCCGGACCAGCCGGAGGGCTGCGCGTCGTATCCGGGACGGCTCGGCGACGGGGAGGGAGGAGGGGGTGGTCATTGTGCGGCCTCCTGGCGGGACGGGGTTTCCCCGGTGGTTTCAGCGTCCGTACGGCCGGGGCCCTCGTCTTCCGTGCCCCGGGAGACCAAGTGGCGGTAGTCGGGCCGGCGGTCCAGGAGTTCGCGGTGGGTGCCGACGGCGGCGACTGCTCCCTCGACCAGGTAGTGCACGGTGTCCGCCTGGTCCAGCAGGAGCGGCGAGGTACTGGTGACGACCGTGGTGCGGCCGGAGCGTGCGGTACGCAGACGGGTGGCGACGGCCGCCTCGGTGTGTGCGTCCAGGGCCGATGTCGGTTCGACCGCCAGGAGCACCTCGGGGTCGGCCAGCAGCGCCCGGACCAGCCGGACGCGCTGCCGCTGGCCTCCGGAGAGGTTGCGGCCCTGCGCCTCGACGGGCGAGTCCAGTCCGCGCGGCAGACCGCGGAC
Source organism: Streptomyces sp. AN091965 (assembly GCF_022698285.1). Taxonomy (NCBI): domain Bacteria; kingdom Bacillati; phylum Actinomycetota; class Actinomycetes; order Kitasatosporales; family Streptomycetaceae; genus Streptomyces; species Streptomyces sp. AN091965. Next base: position 231,651 of record NZ_JALDMY010000001.1, read on the forward strand.
GATGTCCTGCGCCACGGCCGCGTGGACGCCCCGGGCGATGGTGTCCTCCTCCACCTCGCGGTCGCCGCAGATCACTTCGCGCAGCGGACCGGCGAACAGGTCCGCCGCATTGTCCGCGACCAGGATCCGCTGGCGTACCTGCGTCAGGTCGATCTCGTCCAGCCGTATCTCGCCCCAGGTCGCGGCCGACCCTGCGAACCGGCCGAGCCGGTCGATGACCGCCGCGCTCTCTGCGGGACGGGCGCTGACCAGCGCGATCATCCTGCCGGGCACCACCTCGACCCTGGTCTCCGGATCACGGAGCACGGCCGGGACCTCGGGCCCCCTGGAGGTGGGCTCCTTGTCCGGGGCATCGGGTTGCAGGGCCAGGAACCGTACGACCCGACGTGCGGCGACCAGCCCGCGCGTGAGGTCGTAGCCACCCTCGATGAAGAACGAGACCGGCACCACCAGCACCGCGGTGTACCCATACACGGCAACCAACTCGCCGACGGTAATGTCCCCTTGGGCGGCCATCCGGGCCGCCAGCCAGGTCACCGCCCCGAGGAACAGGGTGGGCAGGCCGACGCCCAAGGCCTGGATCCAGCTGGTCACCGTACCGACGCGGTATCCCTCCGCAAGCAGCGCCTGCGAGCCGCGCCGGTACCGGTCGGCGTACACCTCCTTGCCACCGATGCCGTTGAGCACGCGCAGCCCGCCGACGATGTCCCCGAAACGCGCGGCAAGTGCGCCCTGCTGCTCCCGGTAGGCCGCTTCGATGCCCTGCAACCGACCCAGCAGCGGGCCGACCAGCACCGCGAGCAGCGGAACGCCGAGCAGCACCACCACGGCGAGCAATGGTGAAACGGTCAGCAGCAACGCGGCCACGGCGACATAGACGAGGACCGCCCCGATGCCCGGCCCCGTGATGGTCAGCGTCTGGGCAATCACACCGACGTCGCCGAACCCGATCGTCACGACCTCCCCGGCGGTGACCTTGCGCGGCAGCGCCCCACCCAGCCTGGTCGCGTGCCTGACCACCACCTGCACGGAACGGAACGAGGCGTCGATCCGCACCCTGGTCATCGTCCGGTGCCGCATGATGGCCAGCCACGCGTTCAGCACCCCGACGCCCACCAGCGCGGCGACCCAGCCGACGAGCGCGGTCCAACGCCCCGGTTCGAGCCCCTCGTCGATGGCGCGCGACAGGAGGTAGGGCGGCAGTGCCAGGCAGAGCATTCAGGCACTGCCGAACAACGCACCGGCGGCGATCCGACGGCGCTGACTGGTGACCAGCCACCACAGGTACCGAGAGGCGCTGCGGTGGTCCGGGGTCCCCGGATCCGGGCTCGCGTCTGTCATCCGCCTCACAGTAGTGACCACTGTTCGAACCGTTCGGGCGGGCTGATTCATCCGCAAAACCGCGGTGAGGAACCACCGGTCGGCATCACCGAAACCGGCTTCATCGGCCTCGTGGAACGCGCCATGCACGTCTTCGGCGGCGCGAACCGCGACTGGCCGCGAGGTCCACCTGCCCGGCGTGCAACAGGCGCTACTACTTCTGCCTCCCGCTGCGCACCCAAGGCTGCTGCGACCCCTGCGCCCGGGGCTACGAGCCCAGCCCCGACACCTACTTCGCTCCCCCGGCCAAGCACCTGCTGGCCTCGTGACCACCGGGAGGACTTCCGGCATGGCTTTCGCTGTACGCACTTCCGCCTTCACCGAGCCCGACCGGCCCAAAGACCTCCAGATCCGGTACCTCACCGTCGGCGGCGCCCACGTAGACGTCACCGGCAGCGGCGAGCACCCCGTCGACCGGCTCCCGGACGATGCGCGCGTCTCCCGGGCCGCGCGCATCGTCGGGCACGCGTGCTCCGACGGCCGTGACGGCCCCGGAGCGAGGTGCTACTGCGGCTTGAAGGAGCGGATCTGGTAGTTGCCCTGGAGGTTTCCGTAGCCTCCCGCGGGGGTGGAGCCCACGCGGTCCTGGTAGTTCGTGCCCTTGTAGTACTGCTTCCTGTGACCGGTGCTGTTGGCCACCGAGAGCACGTTCGCGCCGCGCTGGATGAAGCCGCAGTCGTCGGCGGTGTTGGCGCGCTGGTTGCTCGCCCAGATGCAGCGCTCACCACTGCCGTTCCAGCCGCTGTAGATACAGAAGTAGCCAGTGTTGCAGTTGTACCCATGCGGGGCCTTGGGCGCCGGGGCGGAGGACGCCGCCGCGAGCGGTACGGTGCCGAGCGCGGCGGTCAGGGCCAAGGACGCGACGAACAGCGAACGAGTAGTGCGCATGGAACGGTGTCCCTTCTTCGGTGGCGGATTCCGCCGTTCCGCGAGCGAACGGCATCGCCGTGTGCGGGGGCTGATCAGCCCCCGCACACGGCCCGCCCTCACTATGGCCCGCCCCAGTCGCACGGGTGTTGGCAGCCAGCGCGCAAATCCTGTGCATCCAGCGCAGCCAGTACAGCGACTGCGTCTTCTCCTACGCACGCCGCCTCCCGCAGGACTGACCGGCGCTCTCCGTGCGTCCCCGGCCGCCGCCCTCCCCCACGGCGGCTGGGGCCGTGCGGTGTCCGCCCGGTCACCCGGACCGGGCGATGGGCCCTCCCTGGAGGTCACCGTGCCCCGCACCCACCGCTCCCTGATGGGGCACCGACGAAACGCAGGGCATCGCACCGACGAAACTCACTATCGTCTGACGTGGCAGAAGGAGCCCAGGATGTGGATTGGCAGTGAACGTGTACGAACTGCGGGCCTCCGTGAGGACGAGCGCGTCGTGCACCAGGCCGTCGGTCCGGTCGAGAACGATTCTCAGCGTCTGTCCTGCAGTGATGGCCCTGAGGATGGCATCCATGTCCTGGGGCAGAAGCGGAAAGTGCGCGGTGACCACATTCTCGAAGAGGGACAGCAGTGGTGCACCGGGTGTTTCCCCGAGAGGGCACAAGGGATCTGATCTCCACCAGCTCGGGCAGGGGCTCTGTCGGGTCGCTCATCGTGCCTGGTCGCGGACTTACATCGGTGTCCCTACACCTGCGAGCTCACCCTCGCCGACGTCGACGCCCTGGAGGCGTTCCTCCGAGCGCGTATCGAGGAGGTGAGGGAACGCCACAAGGAGCGCGACATCGAACGCCAGACGGCGCTGTGCCTGGAGATGACGCTGGCGCAACGGTTCGAGCCACTGCGCGAGGCGTTCCGCTATGACGACGGCTCTCGCGAGATCCTCGACATCAAGGACCGGCACTGGACCGGCCTGTGGCTGGTCACCCTGCCCTTCCGTCGGCATCCCGACCTCGACACGGCGCGCTGGCGGAACCTGGAAGCATCGCGACGCCGCGCACGAGGCGGAGATGGCCGCCTTCCGCCGGAGCCTGCTGCGGTGCCCCCCGACGCCTGCGTGACCTCAGCCCCAGCCCGCGCTCATATCCCCGCCCGCCGCCGAGCGCCAGGCGCTGATCGAGCGGTGGGCCGAGCGGCACGGCATCGACGCCGTCCGGCGCCTGGCCGAGGCCGAGGACCTGGCCGACGCGGTGGCCAAGGAGATCACGCCGGACAACACGCTCGACACGTACGTGAAGTCGTGGCGGGTGTGGGAGCGGTTCTGCGCCGACGCCCCTCTGCCCCTCGTTCAGCGCGGGCCCGGCGCGTTGGCCTTGGCCGCCTCCCGCAGATCAGGTGACGTGCACGGTGACGTACAGGTCACCGGGCGCTCCGCCGTGCTTTCCCGGCGCTCCGAGCTCCCGAAGCCGGATCTTCTGCCCGTCCTTGACGCCGGCGGGGACGCGGACCTTGTAGGTGTGCCGCTTCGAGACGACCCTGCCCTCCCCTCTGCAGGTGGAGCAGCCCAGCACCTTCGTCTCGTCTCCTGTGGTGGCGCAGTCGGGGCAGGTCTCACGGGCGGTCATACGCATGGGGATGACCGCCCCGTCGGTGGCTTCGCGCGGGGAGAGCCAGACCTCGGACGTGATGTCGGCACCACGGCTGGGTATGGGCGACGTGTCGCCGAAGCAGCGGTCGTTGATCTCGTCGAGGAGGTCATAGACCTCATCGGCGCTGTCCGGCCGCCGGGCGGGGTCCTTGGCCAGGAGCCGGGCGACCAGCTGCTCCAGTTCCACAGGAGCGTCCGGGCGCAGGGCCGACACCGGTCCATCGGCAGGACTGAAGTGTGCCCTGCGGGGTGACAGTGCATGCGTACTTCACGGGGATCATGGCGTGGCGGGCGGGTGATCCGCTCGGGCGTGCAGGCGTGTCGGACATCTGTCCGATCCGGGCATGCGTCTGTTGTATGCATGACCACTCCCGGCCGCCCCCGCCACGCCAGCCTGATCGCCGTCTGCGCTGCCGCCCTCACCGCGCTGCCGCTCACGGCCGCCAGCGTCTCGGCCTCCCCGCTGCCCCAACGCGCTCCCACCGCACCGGCCGAGGGCACGGAGGTGCTACGCGAGCGCACCTTCCCTCTCCGGGTAGACGCGTTCCGCGACCTGTGCACACCGGCACCGTTCGGTGCGCCGCGCGAGCACACCTTCGTCTTCTTCGACGACGTCCACATCACCGCGGTCGAAGACGGCATCGATGAGGCCGAGGGCACGCTGACCTGGAGCGGGCACGTCAAGGGCAAGCCCGACAACAGCGTCGTCCTGTCCATGCGCGGGATCTGCAGCACCGACCGCACGCCCCCGGGCACCCTCGTCGTTGAGGTCCTCGCCGACCTCGGCGAGCGCGTCTACCGGCTGGTCTCCCTCCCGGGCGACAAGCCCCGGGTGCGCGCCACCGAGGAGGACCCGGACCACCGTCCGCACAGGGCGCCCGACGAGCTGCTCCCCGGGACGGTCGCCGCGCCGCCGTCGGGGACTCGCAAGAAGCTTCAGGGACGGGCGCCCGCCACGCCCGCCAACCCGGTGGTCATCGACATCATCGCGGGCTACACACCGAGGGCCGTGGCCGCGGCCGGCGGCGAGCAGCAGGTCATCAACACGATCAACTGGGCCGAGCGGAAGATGAACGAGGCCCTGGCCGACAGCAACGTCGCCGCCAGCATCGACATCATCAGGACCTACAACACCCGCTACACGGGCGACAACACCTCGTCCGTCATGCACGAGAAGCTGTCCGACCCGGCGAACGGAGAGCTCGGCGCGCCCGCCGCCTCCCTGCGCCGCCGCTACGGGGTGGACCTGGTCACGGTCGTCAACAGCGTCAAGCCCGGGCAGTCCTCCGGCCAGGGTAGCCTGCCCACGCTCGGGAACTTCGACTCCAACGACGCCTTCTCCGTCGTCGATCTGAAGTCGCTCACCGGCTGGTACAACCTCGGCCACGAGATCGGCCACAACCTCGGCCTGTTCCACGACCGCCGCACCCTGGAACAGCAGGTCCCAGACGGCAGCTGGCGCAATATGCTCAACACCCCCTCCGGGACAGGCTGGATCACCCCGAACGAGGAGTTTCACACCCTCATGGCGTACTCCTCGTCCTGCTTCAAGGCCTGCACGGCGGTGAACCAGTACTCCAACACCGAGAACACCGTCAACGGCCAGCCCTTGGGCGACCGGAACAACAACAACGCCGCACTTGCCCGCCTGTCCACCCCGATCGTGGCCGGCTACCGCGCCCTGAGCACGCCCCGGACCCGATACGCCCTCACCCTGCGCGCCAGCGAGGGCGGCAGCGTGCGCCCCGCGGTCTTCGGGCCGTACGCACCCGGCGCAGTCGTCGGCGTCACGGCCCGCCCGCAGCAGGGGTACCGGCTCGCCGCCTGGATCTACGACGGCGCCCAGTACAACCCCAGCTCCCAGGTCAACGTCACCATGGACGCCGCCCATACCCTGGAGGCGGTCTTCCTGCCACTCTGACCGGCCGACAGGGCATCGAAGACAAGGCCGCAGGGGGACGAGCCGTCCTCCCGAGCCGCCGATCCACGTGACCACTAGGTCCGTCACGGCCATGGCCGACGCGCCCCGGCCCGCCCCGTAGGCGGCCCCGCCTGACGGCGTGATCTCTGCCGTTACCCGGCCGGGCTGAGCAACCAGGCCGCCGCGCTCACCCTGGAGCACCTGCTGCCCGTCCTCGACACCATCAACGGGACCACCCGCATCAGGCGCCGGGACGCGGCCGCGCTCGCCGTCGGCTACCGGCTGCTGCTGCGCGGCATCGAGATCGCCGACCTGCGCCCGGTGACCACCGGGCCACGGCCCGGGGTTTGGGTGCGGGTCGCCAAGACCAAGACCACCACCGCGAAGAACGCCGCCTGGCGGTTCTACTCAGACCGGCCCTACCTGTGCTTCGCCGCCCGCGTCGCCGCCTGGAAAGCCTTCATCGGCGGGCTGCCAGTGCGCTCCCACAGCCTGCACGTGGGCGCCAACAACGACCTCAAGCGCGCCTGCGTCTCCCGGGCCCGCCGCAACGAAGAGGGCCGCTGGGCCCCGGACTCCCAGCTCACCGACACCACGTACAGCCGCGCCGACGCCCTCGCCAACATGCAGCAGGAGGACGTCTTCGAGGCGGTGCCGCTGTACGGCAGTGGCCCGCGCCGGACGGTCCTCCGCCACCGGGCACAGACGCCGCCGAGGAGCAGACAGCGGATCGCTCATAGGGAGGGCTGGGCCGCAGCGGCGGCCACCTCCTCGGTCGCCGGGCGGTGGGTGTCGGACAGCAGCCGCATCACCGGCAGGGAGAGCCGCGACCACAGCCAGCACGAAGCCGTTCGATGCTGTGCTGCACGCTGCGGTGTTGAGCTGGATGTCCGCGGTATCGGGCAGCTTCCCCTAGTACTCCCGTGCGGTTTCGTGATCTATCCAGCGGGCTCGTCGGTGGCCCGTTTACCCGACACCGGCAGGCTCCCCGCCGAGGACCTGACCTGGCGGGCCACGGCCCGGCAGCAGTAGCAGCCCGCACGATCCCCTCCCCCGCGCCTGCGAGCCGCCGGGATCGCACCACCGTCGTGGGCCTCGCGCGGCCGCGAGCGCCGGTTCCTCATTCAGCGGGCCGGGCCTGGGCAGCCGTGCCGGACCCGCGCGACGGCCAGTGGGGGGCGGGGTCTTCTGCCAGCAGTGGCCGCAGGGCGCCGAGGACCGCGCCGACGCAGATGTCGCGCAGCTGGGTGCGGGTGCAGGTCTCGCGGGTGAGCCAGTCGACGCAGAGGACCTGGACGAAGACCAGCCAGCTCTTCAGGACATCGGACACGGCCTCGCGGGCGTCCTCGTGCGCGAGGGGGAGTACGGCGAGCAGCCGGGCACGGAGCGCGTCCAGTTCGTTCGTCATGATCGTCTGGATCACGGGGTCGCCCGCGAGGACCCGGTTCGCGGCGAGGACGGCGTGGCGGTTGGCCACGAAGTAGTCGAGATGGACGTCCATTCCCTGGACGAGTTGCTCCACCAGGGAGTCGGCCGGGTCGATCCGGGTCCGGGCGAGCAGCTGGTCCGCCGCCTGCTGGTAGACGGCTGCGAAGAGGGCGTGCTTGCTGGGGAAGTGACGATACAGCAGGGCCCGCGAGACACCGGCCTGTTCGGCCACGTCCTCCATCAGTACGTCGGAGTAGGGGTGTGCGGCGAAGAGGTGGGCGCCGACGGCGAGGAGCTGGGCGCGGCGGTCGGCGGGCGTGAGTCGTCGGCGGGGAGGCATGAGCGCAGCTTAGTTGACATGTGTCTACTAGACCTTCACTGTAGTGGACGCATGTCTACCAAGGTCTGTCGGGATGACGGGGAGGGACCATGGCCAGGGCTCTGCGCCTACTCGCACAGCTGATGGGCTGGGCCGGTGTGGCGATCGGCCTGTTCCACGTGGCACTGGGCAACGCGGCGATCCCCGGCGCCGGTTCGGCCGGTACGACGGTCGACAGCTGGGGCCGGTTCATGGGAGCCGTGTTCGCCGGTTACGGACTGGCCTGGCTCTGGGCCGCGCGGCAGCGCCCGATCCCGGCGCGGGCGGTGCGGTGGCTGGCCGGCGTCTTCCTGCTGGGCGGCGTGGGGCGACTGCTCTCCCTGGCCGTGCACGGCTGGCCGCAGTGGTTCCAGATCGCACTGACGGTGATCGAACTCGTCCTGCCGGCCGTGTTCTTCTGGCTGGCCGACGCGGAGGAGCGGAGCCCGCGCGGCGCCGTGGAAGCGGTGCCCGCCGGGCGGTGAGTACCGCGCTCACCCCGCTCGAACGCCGGGGCGGGGATGAGTCGGCGTCAGGCTCGCGCCGGGGTATCCGAAGCGGCCCTTGGTCGCGATCAGGACGCGCTCGCGCACGCCCGGCCGGGCGCTCAGCCGCCGGCCGACGATGCGCTCCGACGTGCCGCTCCCATAGTTGTCGGCCGTATCGATCAGCGTGCCGCCTGCATTGACGTACACATCGAGCATCACGTGGGCCGCCACCTCGTCCGTGTCACCACCGAACGTCATAGCCCCGAACGCGAACCGGGACACGGCCGGCCCCGAACTGCCTAACTGAAGAGTCTCCGTCTGCACTCCTTTTCCGGTGCTGCCCGATGCTTGCAGGTGGAGTGCACTCAAGGTCAAGGCCGGACCAGCTACCGACCCCCGAACTGCCGGACAACCGAACCCTCAACGGACACTGCTGACGCAGACTGCTGGCTGACGTCAACCGCGCCCGCCGCTCTACCGACGTCCAGGACCTCGCTGCCCGACGCCAGGGCCTGACCGGAGCTCAGGGTGAAGAGGCCGGTGGCCTTCGGGATGCTGCCCGTGGCGGAGCTTCGGCGGGCGCTGGTCCTGGCGCATACGAACGGCGGGCTCGCCTCCGCGCGGGCCCGCGGCCGTGCCGGAGGGCGCCGGCCGAAGCTCACCGAGGGCCAGGCCCCGCTCGCCCCATGGCTTGACGGCGAGCAGGGAAGGGCCCTCCACCAGATCGCCGAATGTCCAGCGTGCCCCACCCGGCGGTGCGCGGGCACCTGGACCGCGAGAAGACCGTGCCCCGCCAGCCCGGGAAGATCGCGGTCACGAAGCCCTGAACGTCACAGACGCCGTGGAGTCGACGGTTGCCTCACCGCCACCGGCCTCACCCACGCGCCCCCGGCCCCGGCCCCGATCTGGAACCTCAGCGGTCGGTGAAGCCGAGGTTCCAGTTCTGCATGATGCGGGTGAGGGGGACGGTGATGATGTCCGCTTTCGGGTTGTAGCGGACGTAGGCATCGCCGTGGAACAGCCAGACGTCACCGTCGGTGGTGCCCGGGATCAGGCACGCGGCGTCGATGCGCTGGCTGAACGGCGTGTTCCTGAGGGCTTTCCAGGTTTCGGCGATGGGGGTGGGTTTGACGACGAGCTTGTCCTCTTCGAGGTAGTAGCGGACGTACTGGTGTCCGGCGAAGATCCACACGGCGTCGGAGTTGCCGGGGTCGGGGAGGGCGGAGTCGATGCCGTACTCGAAGCCGGTGCCCTTCAGCCCTTTCCAGCCGTCCGCGATGGGGCGGGCGCCGTACAGGACCTTGCTGTTGTCGATGTCGTAGCGCAGGTAGCGGTCCTTGTGAAAGAACCACGCGTAGTGAGGCTCGCCGTCCCGTTTCGGTCTGGGGATGACGGCGTCGACGTGGTCGAAGCCGTCGGTGCCGAGCCCGGGCCACTTCGAGGCGACGGGGGTGGCGGGCACGGTGACCGTGTTCGCGTCGATGTCGAACCGGAGGTAGAGGTCGTCGTGGAACATCCAGACGGATCGGCCCACGTGGCCGATCGGGCAGGGCAGGACGGCGCTGACGCCGTCGGTGAACGCCTTGCGCTGCAGGCCCGCCCAGCCCTGGTGGATGAGCGTGGGGCCCTCTATGCGATGAGTGTTGATGTTGTAGTGCACGTAGGTGTCGCCCCGGAACAGCCACAGCTGTCCGGTGTGCCCGCTCCTGGTGTCGCGCACCGCGGCGCTGACACCGTGGACGAGATCGGTGCCCGCGAGACCGGGCAGCTTCTCGGCGATGGACACGGGGCCATTGATCGCCCCCGTGTTGAGGTCGTAAGAGATGATCTCGGACTCGCGGAAGAAATAGACGTGGCGCGTGGGGTCGAGGGGGTCCTCGACGGCGGCGTCGATGTAGCGGGCGAACTCGGTGGCCGCGAGACCGGGCCAGGCAGTGCCGATGTACTGCTTCGTGCAATAGCCGGTTCCGGTGTTGTACTCGGCGCACTGGTCCGCGCTGAACAGCCACAGATCGGCCGTGCTGCCCGTGACGGGCATGACAGCGTCGATCCGTGTGACGAAGTCGGTGTCCTTCAGCGCGGGAAAGGCCTTGGCGAAGGTGCGGACGGAGTTCCCGGAGACGCTGCCACTGCTGAGGTCGACGAAGACGCAGGTGCCCGGCCGGAAGAAGCGGGCCGACATGCCGTCCCCGTCGTTCCCGCCCGCGTCCAGGACCGGATACAGCCGGGAGGAGCGGGGCGACGCGTCGGCGCCGGAGACCCGCTGGGCCGCTCCGTCCCGGGGACGGGAGGAGCCCTGCCCGGCCCCCTGCCTGACCTGCAGGATGGTCAGCACCGCCGCGACCACGGCGAGGGAGGGATAGGTCCGAGTGAGGGTCGTGGGGTTGTCGGAACGGGTGGTGGCTGCTGTCCCCGGCGCGACGTTGTAGGTGTGAAACAGCTGTGAGGCCGTCTGCCAGCTGGTCACCATGTAGGTGAGATCCGCCCGGGTGGCGTCGGAGATCTCCTCGGTGGTTCCCCACATCCGTGCCAGGATCCGGGCCATCTCGCGGAAGCGCACGGCCTCGGAGATCATCTCGACCAGGTAGCCCATCACCTGCTGCCGGGAGTCGCGTGAGTCCGGTCGGCGCCTGAGATCGTCGATCGTGCGACGCAGGTTTTCCCAGCCCAGTCGGTTGTGCGGCACACCGTTGGAGCCGTACGCCTCCGAGAAGCCCATGTCGTGAAGGGTGTAGCCCTCACGTGCCAAGTCTCTGATTCCGCCGGGCGGGTTCGAGGCGTGGTACAGGTGGAACCTCTGCGGGTCGTTGTCAGCGCTGGTGCTGGGGAGGGCGAAACCCCACCCGTACAAAGTGGTGTCCTGGACGTAGAAATCGATCAGAGCCGTCGTCCCCGCGGTGATGCGCACGTAGAAGACGCTGTCGGTGCTGTTCTCCGTGTGCTCCCCCCGCAGCCGGAACATGCGCACCGGCCGGAGGGCCTCACCGGTCCTGCCCGCTTCGACTTGATCACCTTCCTGGACGGCGACGGCGTCCCGGACGGCGGCGATGAAGGCGCCGTAGGCCCTGGTGTCGGTGCTCTCGATGTCCAAGGTGGCCACGCAACGCGGCGGCATGTCGATCTCCCGTTCTGGTGTGGTGGAAAGGTCTGTTGCACACCGTCGAGACAGAGCCGCACCCCGGTGGCCCACGCGCCGCACGCGCCAGCATCCCTCCACCCCCCGGCCCACACTGCCCTTCCACTGCCACCAGTGGACCTCTCCCACAGCTTCCAGCAGAAGACAGAAACCAGCTCTTCCCCGCCCACCGCTGCGCCGGAAGGCGCCACCGCGAAGATGCCCCGGGCCGCTGCGAGGGTTCCTCGGACGTGGCGTGACGGCCCCCCCTCGGCCGTGAAGCCGAGTCCGAGGTGACGCGGCAGAGGAAGGGGCCGTGGCCAGTGCCCGGCGTCGGGGCCGGAGCCATTCAGTAGTCGCCGGGGGGGGGCAACTTGAGGCTGACCGTCGACGGCTCGAGACGGTTCTCGGCCGACGCACCTCCGCGGCACGGGCAGGCGGGTACCTCAAGCCCATTTTCACCGGGCGCGTGGTGGCCAACGAGAGTGCCTTCACCGGGGCGTGGGAGCGCTTCGAGTATCTGCGCCTGCTCGTCCAGGGGGATGCCGGGCAGTACGTCAGTGCGCCGCACTTGCTGGTTCCGGGATGCGCCGCGACTGGACCACCAGCAGGGTGACCAACAGGCACAGCCCGTTCTACCCCGACGAGATGAGCTGATCAGAGCGAACGAAGACAGGGAGGCCGCCCCCGACACGGTGACAGCCTCCCTGTACTTCTCCCTGTCCGCCCACCGGTGCTGGACCCCCGGAGGACCCGTTCGGCTGAGTCGGCCGTTCTGCCGACACCGCGCGACCGGGACGCCGCCCGGTGCCCGCCGCGACGGCGACTCGGCGACGAGCCGACCGCTGCGTCTGTCCTGCGGAAGTCGCGGTGCCTGGTCAGGAGTTCTGCGCGGGGTCCGCCTTGGGCGTGGAAGGCCTCGAACGGCAGGGTTTCCGCTTCCAGCCCGTGTTCCAGGGTGCTTCGACCCGTACCCGCCACACCGCAAGCCGATCGAGTGTGCGGGCGACCTGGCGTTCCTCGGGCCGGGCGCCCCCAGGTGGGTCTGCGGCATTCGCTCAGCGGTTTCCCAATGCGTACCCGCTACCCCTCGACGTCGATGGTCTTCGCAAGGCCGGGCAGCAGGGGCCCGTACCGCTCTGCGTACAGGCGCGAGGCCTCGACCAGGACCTGCCGGGAGGCAGCCCGCGGCTCCCACACGAACCCGCACTCGCCCGGCAGGGCGGCAAGACCAACGGGGACCCGTCGAGGCCTCCACCGACTTCGTGAGCGGCGAAAGGCCGAAGGGCAGCTCCGCGGCCCGCAGTTCCTCGAGCACAGACTCATCGGATCTGCCCTTCGCGGTGCCGGGACGCTACGCCACCCGCAGCGCGCACGGCCTTGATGCGCTGCCCGAAGGTCCGTCGGCCGGGGAGCCAAGCGTGTCCGCCGCGGCCCGCAGCAGCCGCTCGCGGGCCACGGCGGCGGCGACCCGGATGGGGGCGTATGTCGAGATGGTGGTGTTGGACGCGCCGGTGGGCTGGTTGAACACCAGCTCCGGCCGCGCGTCGGCCAGCGTGACGCGCACCCGCTCCAGGGGCACCCCCAGCTCCTCGGCGATGCCGCAGTCGTCATCACGTCGTTCAGAGCCGCCAGGGCGATCCCCGTCTGGGGCGGCCGGCACGTCGCCGACTCGGTCACCGAGCGTGCCTGCGGAGGGCGCCGGGAGCAGGGCCCGGGAGGCCGGAGGTCGCGCCGCGCCAGAGAGGCACCGGGCGGCCACTGCAGGTAATGGTTCGCGCACCAGCTGACATGCGGGGCGCCGCGCTCTTCGGGTACACCAAGCTGTACGGCCAAGTCCCCGGCGGCCAGGCCGAGTTCCTGCGGGTCCCCTTCGGCAACACACTGCCGGTCAAGGTACCGCACGGCCCGCCCGACGACCGGTACGTCTACCTCTCCGACGTCCTGCCCACCGCCTGGCAGGCCGTCCAGTACGCGAACGTCCCGCCCGGCGGCACCGTGACCGTCCTGGGCCTCGGGCCGATCGGCGCCATGGCGGCCCGGATCGCGCTGCACCAGGGCGCGAACCTCGTCATCGGCGTCGACCTCGTGCCGGACCGGCTGAGCAGGGCGAGCCGGGACGGCGCCAAGGCCCTTGACCTGCGACGCCACAGCAAGGACATCGGTGACACCGTCCGGGACCAGACGCAGGGCCGGGGCACGGACGCCGTGATCGACGCGGTGGGCATGGAGGCACACGGGGCACCAGTGGCCAAGGCGGCGCAGTGGGGCGTGGGCCTGCTGCCCGACGCACTGGCGGAGAAGCTCATGGAACGCGTCGGCGTCGACCGGCTCGGCGCCCTCTACGCCGCCATCGACATCGTGCGCCGGGGCGGCACCCTCTCACTCAGCGGCGTCTACGGCGGAGCCGCCGACCCCCTGCCGCTGCTGACCATGTTCGACAAGCAGATCCAGCTGCGCATGGGACAGGCCAACGTCAAGCACTGGGTGGACGACATCCTGCCGCTGCTCACCGACGACGACCCCCTCGGCGTGGACGACTTCGCCACGCACCACATGCCCCTGGAGGACGCCCCGCTGGCCTACCGGACGTTCCAGGCCAAGGACGACGGCATGATCAAGACGCTCCTGCAGCCGTGACGACCGCGGCCGGGGCCACCCGGTCAGCCGCTCGGTGGCCGGGTAAGGGCAGCAAGGGGAGCACGTCGCTCTGCTCCACTCATGCCAGGCGGCCAGAAGGCGAGCAGCCGTCGGGGCCCTGCGCGAGATGCGCTCGACGCGGCTGCACGCGCCTGGCGATCAGCATCTCGCCGCCAGGGCATGCGGGGCCACCCACGGTTCCGCGATGCCCCGCTCGGTGAAGGACCGGGTGATGTACTCCTTCAACGTGAAGAAGGTGAGCGCCCTTTGAGGGTCGCACAGCTTGCGGGAGGTCCCCGCGTCCACGCCCCAGCGCCGCAGCGCGGGCGCCGGTTCGTCGGCGGCGGCCAGCCGCGCTCCCTCGCCCAGCCAGGCGGTGTCGGCCGTGGCGTGCCGTTCCAGCCAGGAGACGTGGAAGGCCTCCGTTTCGCACTGCATCGCGTCGAACTCGCCGATCGCCTCCAGGTGGGAGCGGGGCATGGGGCTGAACACCAGGTCCGGATCCAACGCCTGCCAGGAGAAGGGCCGGGCATGCTCTGACAGATCGGTGGCGGCCTCCGTGGCTTTCATCGGTACGCGCAGGAGACGGCGCGTGGACTGCTGCTTGCCCGGCTTGAGCTGTTCCAGCAGCCAGCCCGTCCGGACAGCGGCGGGGGGATGCGTGCAACCCCGGTGGACGAACAGCGTCCGCTCCGCCACGTGCAGGGCCATCATGGCCATCAGCGCGGCCATGGTGGCCCGCTCCCGCATGCCCAACGTTTCCCACCGGCCGTGGCTGAGCCTCTCACTGGCGCACCTGGTGGCCTGGAAGGCGAGCCGGTCCGCGTCCCGCTCCCTGCGGTCGTCCGCGGAGCAGGCCGGAAGGCGCTCGCCCGGCGCGAACGCGCTCGGGCCTGAGGAGTGCCCGAGGACGTGGTGGGCCATCTCATGGCCGACGACGAAGCGATAGGCGAGGTGACTGAGTTGCCAGGCGTACCGCTCGCCCTCCGGGCTGAGCCGCACCCCCAACTGCGTCGACGCGGCCAAGGCCCGCTGGTGGGTGGTGTGGTAGCGCAGCAGGGCGGTGAGCACGTCCTCGTACCCGAAGAGCTCCCCCTTGCCCAGGTCGCGCAGCACTCGCCAGAAGGCCATGGGCCGGGACGCGGCGTGGGACCGCTTGTCGGCGCACAGAGCGAGGTACTGGCAGTAGCTGGAGCACATGCCGAAGATTCCGTCGGCAACGATGACCAGGCCCGAGCCGTCGTCGAAGGGGGTCATCTGGGCCGACACGGCTTGGTCGAGCGTGGTGACGACGCGTACCGACTCGAGCCGGGCGGCGCTCGCCCCGAGGTCGGCCATCGCGGCCCTCAGCTCCTCACCCACCATGTCCACGAAGCCGACGGACAGGTCGGCGCCCGGCTTGTACCGAGGGTCCTTTCGCCAGTTGGTGGAGGCCTCGTCGACACGTCGCAGCAGGTCGTGGGCCCCGAGTTCCCGCAGTTGTCGCCGCTTCTCCGCCAGTGCCGCCTCGCGGTCC
This sequence comes from Streptomyces sp. AN091965, assembly GCF_022698285.1. NCBI lineage: Bacteria > Bacillati > Actinomycetota > Actinomycetes > Kitasatosporales > Streptomycetaceae > Streptomyces > Streptomyces sp. AN091965. Next base: position 247,018 of record NZ_JALDMY010000001.1, read on the forward strand.
GCCTGGAGGAGAGCGCGTTTGCGGTCCGCCAGGGTCGTCATGGGCGCGCGGGAGCGTTGTGGCAGAACGTGCCGAGTCCCACCCTGGCGACGAGGACGGCGATGAGGATGGCCGTCGTGGGGTCACCGAGGGACTGCTGCAGCAGTTCCTGGAGGGCGTAGGCGTCGAGGAGCCGGTCCGAGCCGGTGGTGCCCATGAGCGACTGGGCCCGCTCGTGATGACAGACCTTGATCTGCAGTTCCCGGTGCTTGTTGGCGAACCACTGCTGCCCGAACCGGCGTTTGTCCTCGTCGTCAGCGGGAGAGAGCCCCAAACCCTCCCCCAGGAGCTCCGCCCCCAGCAAGGCGTACAGCTCGTCGTCGCTCCTGCTCCAGTACTCCTCGACGGTCATGTGGTCCCGTCCCCCCGTCGCCCCCGAGCGGTCACTCGCGGTGACCTGATGCCATCTGCTACGGGAGCATAGGGCCCGCCGATTCCGTGCGGTGTGCGGGAACGACGAACTGTGCACGACTGCGGCCGGAGCGACAGCGGAGGTGCGTGTGGGGGATGCCCCCCAGCGTTACTGCGGCCCTCCAGCCCATCAACGCGGGGGCAGACATAAGGGGATGGCCTCCCCGCCCGGGGGCGGAAGCCAGGAGGGTGCATGTCGCGGGTGCGTCAGCCGGGTATGACCCGCCAGCCGGTGTAGCGCGTCGGCGCCATGCTCGTGGCTGGACCCGAGCCGGTCTCAAGGCAGGGGCCATAGCCGTCTTTGTCGGGAGGGTAGTCGTAGGAGCGGTAGTAGTGGAGGGTGAGACCGCTCACCCCGCACGCCAAGTGGACCGGAGCCCCTTCTCCTCATTGTTGATCACGCGCATCGGCACCGGACGACTTCCTCGTGTGCGTTGAAGCGGCATCCGCGGAAAGCGGCACAGCCGGATTCCTCCGGGTCAGCCGCAGGAGTGCCTGTTCCGAAGCGCTGGACATCTCACTCGCGACGCCCAGGGAGTCCAGATAGCCGACCGTCGCTCGCATCTCGGCCGACCGGCGTTCGGCGTGCTGCCGGGTGCCGGTGAGGAATCGGTCGATCATGACCGGTCCGTCGGCGCCCAGCTGGTCCGTGATCTGCTCGCGCATCCACTCTTCGCAGCCCGCCGCGCGAGCGGCCTCCACTGCCTCACAGATCACCAAGGCGAGCGGCTTCATCAGCACGCTGCGCAGCAGTTTGCGGGCGGCGGCAGCACCGGCAGGAAACGGCAGCAGCTCGACGGGGGCGCCAAGTCCCCGCAGTACCCGGGCGACGGCGGGGCCACCGGGGCCGCTGGCGACCACGGCCGTCCGTGCGCCCGTGAGCGGTACCGTGCCGAGGATCGCGACATCGGCGAAGGACACCGGCGCGTCGGCGAAGGCCTCGGCGGCCGCGGTCATCGTCGCCGGGGAAGCCGCGGTGAGATCGGCCCAGCAGGTGCCCGGGGCGAGAGCGGGGCGGGCCTGCGTCGCGAGGCGGACACTCAGTGACGCGGGGGTGAGCAGCAGCACTATCTCGGCCTCGCGTACGGCGTCGGCCAGGTCTGCCACGCGGTGGACGCCGCCGGGGGTGGCGGCGGGGCCGGGGTCGAATCCGGTCGTCTCGTGTCCGGCGGCGGCCAAGGCCGTCGCGTAACGGGAGCCGGCCTCGCCGAGGCCGATCACAGCGATATGCATCATCGTCTCCTTGAACGGTGGTGAAGCGGCGCTCCCCCAGCCACCGGCGGCCGTCGCACGGAGTCCGTCCGGTGGGGGTGACTCGGCGGGCGACCCTCCTCCAAGGGCCCCAGGCCCGGCCTGGGCTGGGCCGCGCACCGCACAGGTCGTCCTGTGCTGGGTGAGATCACCTCACCGCCCGGTATGAGTCAGTGGGAGCAGCCAGCCTTCTCACCCCGTACGACGCGGCGACAGGCCAGGACGAGTTCGGTGCCGGCCGGCCCCGGCTCGCCGCTCCCGACGAGCAGGCCGCCGACTTCGGTGATCGGGAGCAGTTCCCCGTACGCCCGAACTCCTTCGAACACGGCGGACACCGATGCGTGCCCCACCGAGCGGACATGTGTGGTGGCCTCCCGCCACGGCACCGGTTCGCCACAGCACTTCGGCGTGGTTGCCGTCAGGAGTCGCGGTACACGGCATCGACCCGCCCACGCTCCTGCCGGATCACCGCACGCTCCGGTCGGCCCGGCACGGGGTCCGGCCGGCTCGTCGCACTGAGGAACACACCCGCCAACGCCAATGCTCCTCCCATGAGTTGGGACCAGATCAGCGGTGCCCCGGTCAGGACCGCGAACAGGTAGCCGACGGCTGGGATGCCGCCGGTGAACGTGCCTGCCACGGACGCCGACACCTTGCGCAGTGCGAACGCCCACAGGAGCAGGGTGAGGCCGGACGCCACGACACCGAGGTAGGTGATCGCGAGCCAGCCGTCGGTGGAGGGCGGCCGGAACCCCTTCTCACCGATCTCCCACCCCAGCCACGGTGTCAGGAACACCAGGCCCCACAGGCTGGACGCCGAGGCCAGTACGACCGGCTTGAGGTGAGTGCAGAAGCGCCGTACGTAGGCGGTGTAAAACGCGTACGCGGCGACACCACCGAGCACGATCAGGTTGCCGAGCAGGTCGAACCTGGGCCCGCCGTGCCGGACCACGAGCAGCACGCCGAGCACGGCAAGGACCAGTCCCAGTGCCCGGCCGGCACGGAGCCGCTCGCGCAGCCACAGCAGACCCAGCATCACAGTGAGCACCGGCAGTGCCGCCTGCAGAAGCGCGGCGCTGTCGGGTGAGGTGAACAGCAGCCCCACGTTCTGCAGTCCGTAGTACAGGGCGACGCCGGTGAGTCCGCACACCACGTACGCGGATCTGAACAGGTCACGCGCCCGCAGCCCACCGGCGATGCCGAACGGCAGGAGCACGAGGGATCCGATGGCGAAGCGCAGGAACGTGAGCTGGGCCGGCCCGGTCTCGGTCAGCACGCGGTCGCTCACGACGAAGGTCGAGGCCCAGATCAGCACGGTGGTCGACAGCGCGAGCAGCGCGGAACCCCGACCCTTCACTCGTCCTCCGGCACTAGGTCGTTTCTGATGGCTCTTGGTGGTTGGGTAGATCTCGTGGTCGTCCGGGCAGGACGCTCGTATGGTGCGGCGACACGAGCTCACGGACGCGCAGTGGCGGAAGATTGAGCCTCTTTTGCCCGGAAACGGCAGGCCGGGCGGACAGTGGGCCGATCACCGGAAGATCGTCAACGGGGTGCTGTTCCGAGCCCGGACCGGGGTCCCCTGGCCTGATCTGCCGGAACGGTACAGGCCCTGGCAAACCGTCTATGAGCGTCATCGCCGCTGGTCGGCCGATGGCACCTGGCGGACCATCTTGGAAGAGCTGCAGATCGAAGCGGATGCCGACGACCCGGACGAGGCCCATGCCCGCGAAATTTCCCGGCAGGAGTGGGCGGTCAACATCGACTCGACGTCCTGCCGGGCACATCAGCATGCGGCCGGGGCGCCCCGCAAGGCTCCCGCTGACTACCCGCAAAAGGGGGCGGGGCTCGTGAGGAGGCAGATGGGCGCGAGGCATTGGGGCACTCGCGGGGCGGGCTGACCAGCAAGGTCCATCTGCTCTCCGACGACCGGGCCCGTCCTCTGCACTGGCTGACCTCGCCGGGCCAACGGGGTGACAGCACAATGTTCGCCTCGGTGCTGGACGGCTTACGCATCCGGCGCCGTGGTGCAGGCCGCCCGCGCAGCCGACCGAACCGGGTCCGCGGCGACAAGGCGTACTCCAGCCGCGACAACCGCGCCTACCTGCAACGACGCGGCATCAAGGCCACTATCGCGCAGCCCGAAGACCAGCGTGCCCACCGCAAGAAGCGCGGACGCCGCGGTGGCCGGCCCCCGGCCTTCGACACGGCCCAGTACCGCCACCGCAACGCCGTTGAGCGGTGCGTGAACAAGTGGAAGCAGTTCCGCGCGGTGGCCACCCGGTACGACAAACGCGACTACATCTTCAACGGCACCCTCACCGTCACCGCGATCGTCATCTGGCTCCGCGACACCGTCCAAGAGCCATCAGAAACGCCCTAGTCGCAGCTCCCGGCGCACGCGCGTCACCGAGTTCCGCAGCTCGACGAGGGAGGTGCTCTGCAGGTGGAGCTGCGCGAGCCAGTACGGCTGCTCGTGCACCCGGTCCTCGACGACCCAGCCACGCTCCCGCTCGGCGTAGCCCGCGATCCGCACCGTCCGGTCCAGGAGCTCGGCCGGGTGTACGGCGAAGCCGCCGAACCGGACGGGGGTCCGATGGGTGCCCAGGCACTCGCTGCCGTAGAGATGGATGGTGGCCGCCGCCCGCGGCGGCTCCGCGTCGGGATCGTAGCGCCGGGTGGTGCACGTACCGTGCAGCAGCGCGTCCGCGAGGGCGCCGACCAGGTCGCAGCCGTGGGCGAAGTCCGTCTCCGGGATGATCGTGCGGCCCGCGTAGCGAGCCGCGATCTCCACGACGGCACAGCTGCCGTCGGGCATGAGCTTGAGCTCGACATGCGTGCCGCATGTGTCAAGGCCCAGTGCGGCGACGGCCCGTTCGGCCGTGTCGATCACCCGGCGGCGGGCGTCCACGTCCAGGGACGTCGGTGAGACGTGACCGCTCTGGGTGAGCGGAGGCACTTTCGGGGTCACGTCGGTGATGGCGACCGGTACGTACGCGCCGGCCACCACCAGGCCTTCGACACAGACCTGGTCGCTGAAGCCCGGTACGGGGTACCACAGGTCCGGATCGCCATGGAGCAGTTCCTCCACCAGGAAGGCCCCTTCGGCATCGGCCGGAACGTCGAAACCGGCCAGCGACTCCCGTGCCGAGGCGAACATCTGCTGCGCCTGGTCGGCGCGATCGACTCGCTGGATGCCGGCCGCGGACATTCCGCGCCGTGGCTTGATCAGCACGGGACCACCCACTTCGGACATCAGGGCGACGATGTCCTCCTGCGACCGCAGCGGGCGGTAGCGCACATTCGTCAGCCCTGCCACCGTGAGGGCGTCCCGCATCAGGAGTTTGTCCCTGGCGCGTTCGGCACCGGCCGCGCCGGGACCGCGCAGCCCGAGCTTTTCCGCCACGCCGGCCGTCTGAGTGGCGTAGAGCTCGCTGAAGCACACCAGAGCGTCGGCACGCCAGTCCTGCGCCGCCACGACGACGCGTCGTTCGGTCTCCTGCTCGTCCCGCCGGTCCCATGTGCCGTCGTCCAGCAGAACACGTTCCGCTGTGGCGGTGAGCAAGGCACGCTCCACCGGGTCGAGGCGTTCGGGGCGCGGCACGTAGACCGCGACGCGGGCCCGAGCTCGCAGAACGGGCAGAAAGTAGGACAGCGGCGGGCCGCCGTAGTCGTAGACGATGAGCACCCTCATGACGCGCCCCCCGGAGCGTAGTAAAAGGCCCGTTCTTGCGGCGCGTTCGGGAACAGTGCCTCCCGCATCACGTCGTAGGTCGCCCAGTCCGCCCAGTGCACCAGCGCCGACTCCTTGCTGCGCTTGGTGTGCTCCCCCTCGACGGAGTGGGTCGCGATGATGTGCACCACCTCGGTCGGCAGGCCCATCTCCTCGGCGAGGCGCGCGCCCGTGTACGGGTGGCGCAGCAGCAACGGTTGGCGCAGCACCGGCACCGCCGGTTCGGCCGGGCTCTTCGGTCCGAAGAGCTCGAACAGGCCGACGTCGTGCAGCAGCCCGCCGGCCAGGACGTGGTCCACCATGGTGCGCGAGCCCACGATCCGGTTGCACTGCTCCGCCATGTCGGCCGCGGCGGCCGCCACCAGCCGGAGGTGATCGACCAGCCTCACCTGCGTGCGGACGACCGGTGGCCCTCCGGACGCGGTCTCCTCGACGTACCACATGATGCTCGGGTCGGCCCAGCCACCGCGCCGCGCGGCCTCGGACAGCACGTCGACCGTCCTGTCCCGCAGGCCGTCGTCACCGATCCTGGTGAGCTCGGGCAGCCACTGCACCCACTTCACGATGTCTCCCTGGGGGCGGACGTGGTGACCTGTGACCGGGTCGCGACCACCTCGTCGTCGATGACGAACAGCTGATTGCAGAGCTCGGGCAGGAAGTATCCGGGTCCTCGGCCGGTGGCCGCCGCCAGCTCACCGGCGATGCCGTAGGCGCAGACCCCGGTGACCGTCGCGGTGAACATGTCCTCACCCGCGACGGCCGCGAAGGCGCCGAGCACCGCGGACCGCGCACTGCCCGTGCCGACCACTTGCCCCATGACCGGATGTCCGTTGGCGATCGCGGCCAGCTGCCGTCCGTCGCCGACGTAGTCGGTGCGGCCGGAGACGGCGGCGACGACCCGAGCGGACTCCGCCAGCTTCCGGCACACCTCATCCGCTGGGGCTGTGGCGCTGACGGCGTCGGCGCCACGCATCACCGACGGGACACCGCACAGGTCCGCCAGCTCGGCGACATTGCCGGACACCATGCGGACGGCTCCGGTGCCGAGCAGCGCCCTGGCGAGGTTCGAGCGGAACCGGCTGGCTCCGGAGCCCAACGGGTCGAGGACGACGGGGATCGACCGTGCCGCACAGATCTCGGCCACCCGCAGTACGGTCCGGTCCATGCCCGGCACGGAGGTCCCGACGTTCAGCACGACCGCGTCCGCCGTCCCGGCGATCTCCGCCGCCTCCTCGGCCGCGTGCGCGAAGATGGTCGCAGCGCCCAGCGACTTCACGGTCTGCGCACAGGCAGCCATCGACACCAGGTTGGTGATCATGTGTACGAGCGGGCGGCGCTCGCGGATCGTGGCGATCAGCCCGTCACCTGCCGGCCCGCTCATGGCGCCGTCCGCAACTGACCGGCACCCGTCACGACGAACTTCCTCGACGTGAGATCGGTGACGCCGATCGGCCCTCGCGCGTGCAGCTTCTGCGTGGAGACGCCCAGCATCGGGCCGAGACCGAACTCATAGCCGTAGGTGAACCGGGTCGACGCGTTGACGAAGACGGCGGCCGCGTCCACCGCGTACTGGAACTCGCGGGCGTTCGCCAGGTCGGCCGTCACGATCGCCTCCGAGTGCCCGGTGCCGTACGTGTTGATGTGGTCGACGGCGGTCTCCAGGTCCGGCACCACGCGCATGGCCACGGTCGGGCCGAGGAACTCCGTGCACCAGTCCTCCTCGTCGGCCCGGGTGGCCTCCGGGGCCGCCGCGCACACCTGGAGGCAGCCGTGCACGGCGACCTCGGCCCGGTGCAGTTCGGTGACCAGGCTGCTGACGTAGCCCGGCGCGTGAGCAGCGTGCACCAGCACCGTCTCCACCGCGTTGCACATGGTCGGCGCGGAGAGTTTCGCGTTGAGCACGATGCGGGTCGCCGAGTCGAGGTCCGCCGACGCGTCGACGTAGATGTGGCAGTTGCCGCCGCCGGACGCGAGGACCGGCCAGGGAGAGCGGCGCCGCACCTCAGCGATGAAGGCGTCGCTGCCCCTGGCCACGACCAGGTCGATCCGGTTGTCGCCGCTGAGCAGGTCCCACAGTGCCTCCCGTGACGGATCGTCGACGTACCGGGTGATGCCCGGTGGGACACCGACGTCCTTCAGGCAGTCCTGGATGATCCGCACCAGTAGCCGGTTCGTCCGCGTCGATTCCCCGCCACCCCGGAGGACGATGGCGTTGCCGCTCTTCAGCGCCATCGCCGAGGCCTCAAGGGTCACCTCGGGACGGCTTTCGTACACGGCGGCGATGACTCCGAGCGGAACGCGCATCCGGCCGACCAGGAGGCCGTTCGGCTGCGGACGGAGTTCAGAGATCTCTCCCACCGGGTCCGGGCACTCGGCGAGCCACCGGACGCCGTTGATGATCCGGTCGAACCGGGGGCGTTCCACCAGCATCCGCCGCAGCGCCTTGCCCGTGACCGAGCCTGCCCTCTCCGCCCGTGCGAACTCGTCCTTGTTGGTCGCCGCGATCTCGCCGAACCGCTCCGCCATCGCGTCCGCCACCGCATGCAGGGCGGCGCGTTTCTCGTCTCCTGTCAACCGCGCCGCTGCCGCCGCGACCCGCCTGTCGACCACGTCCCAGGTCACCGGCGCACCACCTCGTCGAACATGGCGAGCGTGGTGCTCTCCAGGAGCTTGAGGTCTTCGGAGGTGATGTTGAGCGGCGGAGTGAGACGCACGACCGAGCGTCGCTGGCCGCCGACGCCCACGAGGACGCCGCGCGCCATCATCCGGCGCCGGAACGCCATGGCCTGATCGGGCGACCGCCACTCCAGGCCGATGAGCAGCCCCTGCCCGCGCACCTCGACGTCAGCCGGCGCCGCGGAACGCAGCGCGTCCATCAGCTGGTTGCCCGCTCGTTCCGACGCGTCCGCCAGGCCGCCCGCGGTCAGCTCCCCGAGCACCGCCCTGCCCACCGCGCCCACCAGGGCCCCGTTCCCGCCGAACGTGGTCGAGTGGTCGACGGGTGCCCAGCACGAGCCGAGGTCGTCCGGGGTGAGGACGGCGCCGACCGGCAAGCCGGCGCCGAGCGGCTTGCCGATCACCAGGATGTCCGGCCGCACTCCGGAGCGCTCGAAGGCGAACGTCGTGCCTGTTCTGCCGAGGCCGGTGAAGATCTCGTCGAAGATCAGCAGCGCACCCCGTGCGTCGCACAGTTCGCGCAGCGCGCGGAGGAAGCCGTCGGGAGGCACGATCACCCCGCCCACTCCCAGCACCGGTTCCGCGACGACGGCGAGCAGGTCGTCCTGGGACCGCGCGTCCAGTTGGCGTCCCAGCTCGTCGAGGTCCACCTCGCCGGTCCGGGGCACCGGCAGGTGCACGATGCCCGGATAGAGACTGAAACCGGGCAGACCAGTCTTGTAGATGTTCATCCCGGTGAGCGCGAGCGCTATGCCGGACCGCCCGTGATAACCGTTCTCCAGCGCGGCGATGGAATGGCCGAACCTGCCGCGAGAGGCCTGGAACTTCTTGGCCAGCTTGACCGCGGTCTCGATCGCTTCGGAGCCGCTGTTGGCGAAAAAGACGCGCTGAAACGAGCCACCGGCCAGTTCGGTGAGCTCTTCCGCCAATGCGATGACCGGTTCGTTGAGCTGAAAACTCGAATGAACGAGTGCGCCCGCTTGCCGTTCGATTGCCGAGATCACCGCCGGATGACCGTGGCCCAGCAGATGCACACCGGGCCCCGCGACACAGTCCAGATAGCGGTTTCCCTCGATGTCGACGAGCCAGGAGCCGCTGCCACTGCGCATGACCGGGCCATCGAGCAGGGTGGCCACCAGCGCCGGATGCGTCATCGCATGCTCCCGGCGGGCTCCTCGCTCGCAGCCCGACTGGAAACCGCGTCTCCCGGTGTTGGTGAACCCGCGGGACTCTGCCTCACTTCGGGTGCGAACCGCTGTACCGTCTCCAGCGTGATGGAGGCCTGGTCCGCCATTCTCTCACCGTCCTCAGCCCCGGTGAACTAGCCGTGCGCACCGACCACTGAATTGCCCGTCTTCAGATACACCGGCCGTGCGACGCGCACGATGTCGGGTGCCTCGTACGTTCTGATGAACCCGCCGGACGACGGCGGGTTGTCCGTATGCACGTCGAGCGGTACGGCGATGTGCTGCCGGACAGCCGCGATGGCAGGCAGGGGGAGGTCCCTGACCGGGTTGATGCTGTCCGCACCGAACTCCTCCAGCATCGAGATGCTGATCGGATTGGCGTAGCCGAGGTGAGCGGAGGCCTTGAACGTGGTGTCCGCCGGCAGCAGGCCCGCCTTCCTGGCCTGCCCGAGTGTCTTCAGCAATCCCTCGTCGTACACGACGAACGACCGGCATCCCAATTCGAGGCCGCGCAGCACGTCGTCGAGCGCGCGCCGGATCTGGTCGAACCCGCGCAGCCGGTACCCGATGAAACTGCCGTGCTGAGTCAATCGGGTGGGGCACGTGTCGTACGTGGCGCGCGGGCCCACCGAGAAGACCGTGGTGATGCCTTCGTCCGCGGCCAGCCTCAGATAGTCGATCAGTTCTTCCCTGGTGTGCCGGAAGAGACCGACCGTCTCGGTCACTCTGTTCACGGTCATGCCTCTGCGCCGAGCCTGATCCACCAGTGCTCGGAAGGTGCTGAAGCTGTTGACGACCGGCACTTCGATCCGGAAGTCGGCACCATCCGGGAAAGAATGCGGTGAACGACTGAGGCTGTAGTCGTCCTGTTCTGGAAGTCCAAGGCTACGTAATATCTCCACGCCTAACACTGAGCATTCCCTTCGCGAGCCCGAACCGGGACTGGGCGGATGATGGAGAGACACTGATGACCGCGCCGACCGGGACGCCAGCCGTGACCAGGTTTCTGTCGTAAGCGCTTTCACGTGGTGGCACTCGATGCGACATGATGTCGAGCCGTGGGTATGTGTCGGCCGCACCGGTTGGTTCGTGACGAACTGCGGTCGTCGGCCGATCCGTTGCTGCCTTTCTTCTACTCCACCCGTCCGTCGGGCGGAGTGACCGCTCCGGTCGACGAGCGAGCGATGTGCACGGCCGTGGTGTGCGTCCTCACCAGTGGGTGCGCCTGGCGGCAGCTGCCGGAGATCTTCGGGGTCTCCCCGGACAGGGCACTTCGCCGGTGCACCGCCTGGGCCGAGGCGACGTCGGTGTGGCGGCAGCTGCATCGGAAGGTCTTGGACGGGCTCGGCTCGAGGTGCCCGCCGCGTGCGCTCGGCGCGGGCACCGCAAGCACCGCCCCGGCGGCAAGCTCCGCTCCGTCGAGTACCTCGCCTGCCTGCGAGAACGCGCCTTCGACCCGCGCGTCAGCCGCCCCGCGATCGACTCCAGCAAGCGGCTCGGTGACACCGCTGGAAGGTCGAGCGGTCGCTCTCGTGGCTGTTCGGCTACCACCGCCGCACCGTGCGATACGAGCGCAAGGGCCAGCAGTACGGCTCCAGGCCTGAATCCCATGCACTTCCTCCAGACGGCGTCAAGGTAGCTGGGGAACGCCGCACTCAGACCTTCTTTTCCGGCCATCACGGCAGGCATCGAAATTGAGCCAGGAAACGGCACCCAGCGCGCCACGGTCACGGTGACGATGAAATGTGAGCGTGAGATCACTGACGCGCAGGCGTTGATCGAGAAGGGGCGGCGCTATCACCTTCCGTCTCCGCATGATCCGGAAGGAAAAGCAGTGGAACACCTTCTGCTAGCCCTGTTGATGTCCAGCGACTTCGCGAGCCCGCGTATCCCCCTGGGCCATCACGGTGAACCCTCCCCGGGCGTAGTCATCCAGGGCTGTGAGCCGGATGCCACCGCCGGCGGGCGATGATCGGGCGCCTCGCCCGTTGGCTCCGCCAACGCACGTGGGTGAGCGGGCCGAGGGGGAAGTGGGCCCGCGGCCTGGCCGCCGCCCGCCAGTACCGTGCCCCTGAAGAACCGCAAAGGACCCACGAAGGACCCGCGCAGGGCACCTCAACTACGGCGGCAACCCCGGACGGCTCCCGGCATTCACGCTGCAGATCTCCGGCCCGGCGGCGACCAGCCGCGCTGTGCAACGGCTCCCGCCCGTCACGCGCCACGGTCCCGGGCCCGGCGGCGCCGGCGCGTTCCTCGGTGGACTTGCCTGCGGCCCCGGCCTGTCGCTCGCGCTCGGGGCTGCCGAGTACGTCCCGCCTGCCCCGCTCCTGTACGCGTCCGGGCGGCGTTGTCAGTGCGGGGTCGCATACTGCCTTCCCATGAAGCTCGGCCAAGGGGGCAGGTGTGCGGACGGTCTACGACGGTGAACTGAGAGTCCACTACAGGCAGTTCTACGTGGAGAGCCGCCTCGACATTTCGCGCGAGGAGGAGATCGCGCACTGCGCCGGTCAGAGCAACGGGCTGTGCGGGGCCGCGAACCCCGGCAACCTGTTCCTGACCACAGGTCTGCACACAGGACGTGTGGGACTGACGGTGGAGGTCCACGAGACGGAACCGTCCCTGGATGACCAGTGGGAGGAGATCGTCGAGGTCTCCTTCCGCCCTGCATCCGCGGAGACCGCCGTCGTTCCGTGGGGCGACGGCGCGGTCTGCTCGCTCGATCTGCCCGTCACCGACTACCGGGTCCGCTACTGCGGCCGAGGCATGGATGTCACCCCGGACGACGAACTCTCCGTCCTGGACGACGGCCCTGTGATCGATCACTACCTACTGCAGTTCTGGCCGGCCGAACCCGCCGCGGACCAGGTAATCAAGCAGACAACGCGGAGCGCCGCCTACTGGCATGACTGCGCCCGCGCTCTGCCGCCCCCGCCCGGGCCCGAGATCCGCGCCGAGGCCGAGCGCCTTCGACGCGAAGCGGAAGAGACCATCGTCCGTGAAGCGGAGCGGCAGGCGGAAGCAGGCAACTGGGGCGGACGGGCGCCGAGCCCGACGCTGCGCGAGGTCGGCGGCAACAAGTGGGGGCTCATATCCCTGGACCGTGACCTGGTGGACGCCGTGGACAGCGCCGACGCGGCCACCCAGCGGGACATCGCCCGGTGGGCCGTCAGCTACGCCATCGCCAAGGCTGAACTCCATACGTTCTCCACCTTCGCGCGCGCCATCCGGGCGCTGCGCCTTGGCGAGGAGTTACCGGTCCCCCTCGGCGACCGGGCCCAGGCCTGGGAATGGTTCTTCGCCCAGAAGAACCTGCCGCACACCTTCGTACGCCCTCTGCACGGTTCCGGGGGCGAGGTGTCGCAGCAGGCCACGGCAATGATCGCGCTGTTCGCCGCGGTGCAGGAGGACCCGCGGCGCGCCGCCCTGGATGCCGTGTACGCGGCCGCCGCTACCTATGGCAGCGCCTACCCGCACCTCCTGGCAGAGACGCGTGACGCGTTCCCGGACCTGAACTGGCCATCCTGAGACGGGTGCTCGCTCCCGCCGTCAGCCACCGGCTCCGGGCAGCGTGCTCACGAGGACCCTCTCCCCACAGACAGGTCTCGGGGCGTGTCACCCCCAACGTTCCGGGGCTGAGGGCGTGCCGTGTGCGTCCGGAACGACCGTGCCCATGGATTCTACGAACCTGCGCCGCGCACCCCGGAGCAGGTCCCAGGCCCGGTCGGCCGCCAGGTCCTGCAACACGGCGGCGAACCCGGACGGTTCCCGGCCGTCGCGCGGCGCGACCCGGGCACGGCCGACGCCGGACAGCTTCAGCCCGTCGACGGCGGGCTGCTGCCCGCTGGGAGCGGCCGACTCGGTCAGGGCGTCAGTTCCAGGGCACGGACCGGCTCACCGATCCACCGGTCTGCTGCGGTGGTGGCGATGATCGCGCCGTCGGGGCGGTCGGGTGTCGGCTGGGCGGCGTACTGGCAGTGCGCAGCTGCCCAGGTGGCGCCGGGCCACTGCCAAGGCGGCTGGAAGGTCCAGGTCGAGCACGCGGCCTGACGGCGGCGCTCAAGGCGGACCTGCTCGATCGGGGCCGACGCGTCGTCCGCGACGGCGTCGGGCTCAGGGAACGCGCGGCGGGACAGCTCCCGCATCGCGGCGGTCGACATTTCCGCGACCGTGCCCGACGGATCGGTCATGGCCTGGCGCCGGTCCACTCCTGACATCGTCCTTGGCGGTTGTCAGGAGTGGACCGGCTCGAAGGTGTCAGGGTGTTCGCCGTCTGCTCACGTACCGGGCGACTTGCCTGGCGCCTATGGCTATCGGCACTACGGCGATGCATCCGGCCAGCCCCCACAAGAGGCAATCTGTCCAGGGCCGATCGCTCGCGCCCAGGCCGAGGACCGCTCCCGTGGCGGCCGCCACGGCAAGCGAGGCGATCCGTTCGGCACCGGCCGGCGCAGCCGACCGCCCGCGTGGCGGCTACCACCAGGCCCACGTCGCCGGGGGCGGTGCGTCGCTCCGGCCGGGAGACGGTCGCTGCCACGCACCCGATGCGGGCGCCGAGGTCCGCCTGCCGCCACCCGCGCGCCTGTCGGCGCACCCGGGTCAGGGCGCCGCAGCGACCCGCGGCGACAAGCGCGGGGACCCGCGTGCTCTCCCCCAGGGAATCGGCGCTCAGGGGGCCTCCCACGCCTCCGCGCGGCTGGTCCACCCGCGGTAGGGAGGGCGGTGGCCGCCGCACAGAGCGCGTGCTGGATGCACAAACGGTCGCGTCGCGGTGTGGCGATCAGGGTGCGGTGGCGCGCAGACTCACAGGACCAGCAGTGTGGAGGAGGGGCCGTGGCGCACCGGCAGCAGGGCAACGGCCAGGTCGGCGGCGAGTACTCGTCCCCGGGCGATCCCGGCAATCCCATGCCGGAGGAGACGCTGCCGCCGGAAGACCCAGACGTCCAGGAGCCACCTGAGGAGGAGCCACCGGACGAGCCCGGAAGCGGCGGCTGACCCGGCGTCAGGGATGCGCACGGTGGCGGCCGCGGAGCGGGCGCGGGCGGAATGCGCCGACGAGATCGATCGGTACGAGTGTGGCCACTTCCACGACCGGCCCTGGCTGCGCGAGGCCTTCCTCGCCGTGCCGCGCGAGGCCTTCGTTCCCGAGCGCGTGTGGTGGCCGCACCGCAGCCCCGAGGACGGGCTGTTCCCCCTCCTGGACCGGCGGACGAAGGCCGACCAGTGGCTGAGGGCCGTCTACCGCGCCCGGAGCCCGCTGATCACGCAGATCGCTGACGGGGCCGTACCTCCCCACGGGCCGACGGAATGCGGCGACTTCACCGGGTCCATCTCCTGCCCGGCCGTCGTCGTCGACATGCTGCACCACTTGGACCCCCAGCCCGGCGAGCGGATCCTGGAGATCGGCACCGGCACCGGGTACAACACCGCGCTCCTGGCCGAGCGTGCCGGCGCGGCCGCCATCACCTCGATCGAGATCGACAAAGACCTCGCCGAGCACGCCGAGACCGTGCTGCGCGCCGCGGGCTGCGTGCCGCGCCTCGTCGTGGGAGACGGCGAGGAAGGCCACCCGCCAGGCGCTCCGTACGACCGCCTCATCTCCACCGTCGCCGTGCGTCAGCTCCCGCAGGCCTGGGTCGACCAGGTCCGCCCCGGCGGTGTGATCCTGGCCCCGCTCGACAGCCCCTTCCAGTGCGACGGCCTCGCCCGCCTCACCGTCGACGGGCAGGGGCGGGCAACCGGCTCCTTCGTCGGCGCCGTCGACTTCATGAAGACACGAGGGCAGCGCGCAGTCCGCAGCTACGCCGACCTGGGCTGGCCGACCTGGAGCGGTTACCGGGTCACGGTGGAGTCGGGCGAGCAACGCGTTCGAACGCTGCCGTGAAGGAGTGAGACGGCCTGGCTTTCAGGCCCGACGTCCTCTTGGTCGGCCGCGGTGTGCTCGGAGATGTGGCGGTTTTCGGTTCGGGCGGCGTCGGTCTTCTCGGCCTTCATGGCAGGGCGGCGGCGTGGTGCGGACCAGTCGGTGAAGTCGGTCAGTCGGTGAAGTCGGTCAGTCGGTGAAGTCGGTCAGTCGGTCAGTCGGTGAAGTCGTAACGGACTCCTGTGAGCTGCTCCGACAGGTCCCACAGGCGGCGGGCGGTCTCGGGGTCCGTGGCGGACTCGGCCGGCTGTACGAGGGTGGGGTGGCCCTTCGCCTCGTTGCGTCCGTCGGGGCCGATGAATTGCCCGCTCCTGGCCTGCGGGGCGGCGGCCGCGTAGAGCTGGTTGAGCGCGCCCGTCTCGACGTCCTGGGCGACGAGGCGGTTGGTGACCTTGAGGATGGCCTTGAGCAGTCCGGTCGGCCCGGAGGACTGGAGGTTCGTGGCCGAGTAGCCGGGGTGGGCCAGGATGCTGCGGACCTGGACGGCGTTCGTACGCAGTCGCCGGTCCAGTTCGAGGCCGAACAGTACGTTGGCGTACTTGGACTGTGCGTAGAACCCGCGTGGTGAGTAGGACCGTTCGCCGTCGAGGTCGTCGTAGTGAATGGCTCCGTTCTTGTGGAGGGTCGAGGTGACCGTCACTACGCGTGGGTCGCTTCCGGTCCGCAGTCGCTTCAGCAGCAGGCCGGTCAGCGCGAAGGGCCCCAGGTGGTTGGTGGCGAACTGGGACTCGAATCCCTGTTTGCTGAGGGTGCGCGGCGGCATCATGATCCCCGCGTTGTTGACGAGTACGTCCACGGGTGCATCGAGGGTGTCGGCGAAGTCGCGGACCGAGTTCAGGTCGGCCAGGTCCAGGGCGCGCAGTTCCAGGGAGGGGGCGACGAGCTCGCCGCGGAGTCTGTCCAGCGCGGCTCTGCCTTTGTCCGCGTTGCGTGCGGTGAGGATGACGTGAGCACCGTGGCGGGCGAGTTCTCGTGCGGTGACGTAGCCCAGGCCGCTGTTGGCACCGGTCACGATGACGGTGCGGCCGGTCTGGTCCGGGATGTCGTCCGCAGTCCAGCGGGCGGGGACGGCGGGAGCGGTGGTCATCGGGCGTCTCCTTCTGACTGCTGTGGGGTGCGGAGCAGGTCGTCGACGCTTGCCGCGAGCAGCCGGTGCAGGTGGGCGCGGTCGACGGGGAGTTTGCGGATGGCGTGCAGAGCGGCGAGGCCGTGCGCGGTGGCCCAGATACGGGCGATGCGGTCGTCGTAAGGGTCCGCGACACCCAGGGCGTCCGCGATCACGGCGCCGACCGCGTTGCCCTCGGTGACGGTGTCGGCGGCGGGCACGTGGACGCCACCGAGGCCGTACATCACCTGGTAGACGTCCGGCTCGTCGAGCGCGAAGTCCAAGTAGGCGGCCGCCGCGGCCTGGACCGACGTACCACCGGAGCTCATGACGCCGGCGAGCCGGACGAAGCCGTCCTTGACGAAGGCCAGCAGGATGTCGTCCCGGCCCTTGAAGTAGCGGTAGGCGTAGTTGGCGGAGTAACCGATCCGGTCGGCCAGGCGGCGCATGCTCACGGCGTCCCAGCCCTCGGAACGGGCCAGCTCACGGGCGGCCCGCAGGATCTCGGCCCGCGTTTCAGCGCGTTCCCGCTCCCGGCGCTGCCGGGACCTGGAGGGCTCGGGCTCCTGCCCGGGAGGCGTCATGACGCATCGCCCTCTTCCCGGCTCCGCGCGCCGGCGGGCGCGCCGGGCATGTTCATCGGTGCGAGCAGGCCCAGCTGGGTGAAGAACTCGATGGTGTTGAGCTCGTCCCAGTGCTCGACCGCCATGCCGTCCCGTACCCGCCAGATGTCCAGTGACCGCATCTCCACCGGGCGACCGGTGGGCTCCTCTCCGAGCAGCGACCCGAGGTGGGTGGCACGGTAGGTGAACCTGCCGACCACACGGTCTCCGTCGACCAGGACGTCCTCGAGAGTCACACGGGTGTCGGGGAAGGCGGCGAACCAGCGGCCCCAGAAGGCCCGGTTGGCCTCCCGGCCGTCCTCGACGTACGGGTTGTGGTTGACATAGTCCTCGGCCACGAAGCCGTCCACGGCATTGGGGTCGTGGCCGTTCATCAATGCGGCGAATGCGTGCGCGACAGTCTGCTGGGACATCGGATCCTCCGGTCGTCGATGTGGTTACACCGTACACGATGTGTACGGTGTAACCAATAGTGGATGCGGTCGTGAGGCCGCCACCTATCCCCCCTCCGCATCAGCGAACAGGACACGAGGGAAGACCACCCGGCATCAGCCCGGTGCGATCTACGCCTCAACGCAGACCGGGTGCGTGGTCCTGGTGTTCACGGTGGTAGCAGTTGCGTGGGCGCCGGACGGATGCCTTGCCGCTGCTGCGCTGCGACGCCGTGGTTGGCGAGCTGCTGACCTCCCTGCTTTGCAGGGCTGATGCCGCAGCCCTATCTGGACTCGATGTCCGTGGCGGACGACGCCAAGCCGCGCCGCGCGTTCCTGGAACGCGGCACCGGCGCCATGGCCGACCGGGTCGCCGACCGCACGGGAAAGTTCGTGGGGTGGGTCTGCTTCGGACCCCGCCCGGAGCCCGAAGAGCCGCCGCGTGACGGCGAGTTGCACGCCATGTACGTGCTGCCCGAGCAGCAGTCCACAGGGGTCGGCACGGCGCTGATGGACCACGTCCTCTCCGAGGCGCACCGCCCTGACCTGACCTGGGTGAGGCTATGGGTTCTCCGGAGAAACACCCACGCACGACACTTCTACGAGTGGACGGGCTTCTGCAGCGATGGCCACGCGGAGAGCTCCGACATCGGCGGAACCCCCGTACAGAGGTGCGCTACGAGCTATCTCCGACCGCCACGGTGGTGCAGCAGGAGGACGGTGCGTCGGCCGTGCTGCTGGTAGCAGCCGCACCCGGTCGGTCCAGTGGTGCCGGCGCTTCGTATGCTCGCCGTGCGAGGAACTGGAAGCCGATCTTCGGAGGCGAACGACCATGGCAGAACAGCGTGTTGTCCTGGTGACGGGCGGAGGCACCGGAATCGGGGCCGCCACCGCCCGGCTGCTGCGCGCAGGCGGGCACCACGTCGTGATCTCCGGGCGGCGGACCGAGCCACTTCACGCGGTGGCCAAGGAGACCGGAGCGCTGGCCCACCCCTCCGACGTCTCCGACCCTGAGGCCGTGCGCGAGCTCATCGAGACGACGGTGACGGCCTACGGGAGACTCGACGGTCTGGTGCTCAACGCCGGAATCGGACGGGGCGGTGCGGTCGGCGACACCACGGTCGAAGACTGGGAAGAGCTGATGCGGACCAACCTCACCGGCCCGTTCCTGCTGCTGCGCGCCGCGCTGCCGCATCTGCTCGCCGCCCGCGGCGCGGTGGTCGCCGTCGCCTCGGTCGCGGCGCTGCGCAACAGCGCAGGCAACGCCGCCTACGCGACATCCAAGGCGGCCCTGCTCCACCTCTGCCGCTCCCTCGCCGTCGACTACGGGCCGCAGGGGCTGCGGGCCAATACGGTGTGCCCGGGCTGGGTGCGTACAGAGATGGCTGACCAGCGGATGGCACGGTTCGCGGCAGAGGCGGGCCTGGCGGGCGGCACCGAGGCAGCGTACGAGGAAGCCAACCGGCTGAATCCGGCCGGGCGGCCCGGCGATCCGGAGGAGGTCGCCGAGGCGATCGACTGGCTGCTGTCACCCGGCGCGTCCTACGTCAACGCGGCCGTCCTCACCATCGACGGCGGAATGACCACGGTCGGCGTCGGTGGTGCCGCCTTCGACCACCGGATCGAGCCGCGCACCCCGCACCTGTAGCGGAGTACCGGATGGGTTCATTTCGCGGGGTCCGCGGTGAGGGCTGGACCTGTGACGGGGGCAGACCCGCCGGCCCCAGCAAGAGCTGGGCTTGAACACGTCCAGATGTTGCGTCAGGTCGAAGCACCCAACGACTGGATGGCCCGGGCCTTCGGGGGAGCTCCGGATCGGACGTCGATCGGCTCGGACGTCGGCACCGCGCCCGGCGCCCCTGCGTGCCGTCTCCCTCAGCTCCTGTTGGTCTTCGACGTCCACGGCCGCCGGGGTCGGGATGGCTGCGGCCGGGCGCGGCGCGGGCAGTCCGGCGGACGGGGTGTCGTCACGCAGGGGTGTGGAGCGGTGGGTGGTCGAGTACGCGGGGCTTGTACTCGACCAGTTGGATGCGGCCGTCGAAGGTGCGGTGCTCGGTCATCTCCAGGGCGACGTCCGGATAGCCGTCGTAGATGCGTTCTTCGCCCGTGGCCCCGGTGATCACCGGGAACATCACGACCCGGAAGCGGTCGACGAGTCCGGCTCGCAGCAGGGACCGGCACAGGCTGAGGCTGCCGATCGTGCTGAGGAGCCCCGCGCCGCTCGACTTCATGGCACGGACCGCCTCGACGGCGTCGTCGCGGACGAGTGTGGAGTTGGCCCACGTCAGGGGCTCCTTGAGGGAGGAGGAGAACACCACCTTGGACGCTTGCGTGAGCTCGTCGACGGACGCCTCTTCCTCGGGCCTGAACTCGTCCTGGCCGCCGGGGACCTCGCCTGCGGCGAAGCCCGACATCAGGCGGTAGGTGTTGGCTCCCATCAGGTAGGTGACCTCGGGCTGCTCGCCGAGCCACGCGAGGTACTCCGGGCCCTCCAGGCCCCAGAACCCGGGCCATCCCTCTCCCGACGCGCAGCCGTCGAGGGAGGTGATGAAGTCGACGAGAAGCTCCGACATGACGGTGTCCTTTCGTGGGGTGTCACGAGCTTGGACCGGCCGGGCGCCACAAACTCATCGGCCACGCTGTGAAGTAACGAAAAAGGCCATGACACTGCAGCCGATCAGGTCGGCGGAGCGGCGCTGCGGCAGGCCCAGGCCCATCAGCCACCCCGCCGGGTCCGTGATCGGACCGCGGAGATGTGCGCGCTGCGGGGCCGCCACCCCCCGCTGACGTATCCCGGCTTCTGCCCGGGACCACTCAGCCAGGGAGACTGGGCGCGTCGGCAAGGGCCGGGTGCGGCCGGAGCGCGGAGTGAGGCGCCGCCTCCGCGCTCCGGTCGGGCGCGTGATCAGAAGGTCAGCCAGCTCGTGACCGGCGAGATGAGGTCGTGTCCGAACTGCGAGACCTTCGTCACGGCCCTGCTGCCGCCCATCGCCCCGATCCATTTGGACTGACCGAAGGTGAGCAGGGCCAGGCCGCCGCCGGCGAGGGACGTGAAGAATTTGCGGCTCGTCCAGCCGTAGCCGAGGCCGGTGAAGACGACGTTGGCGCCGGTGAAGATGAGCGAGGCGATCCCGAAGCCGACCGCGAGCGGAGCCGTGACGGGAGCGATGGGCAGGAACAGGCTGGCGACGCCGAGCCCGGCAGCGGCCAGTCCGGTGAGGATGCTGAACGCGTTGAAGGCGTCCGCATAGCGCCTGGCCTCGAGCTTCCACTGAGGGACGAGGTCGTCGAAGTCGTCGTTGTCAGGGGTGTCGGCCGGGTTCTGCCCGCTCGCCCGTGCCCGGCGGGCGTCCTCGGCCGCCTTCCTCATCGCCGCCGCGATCTCGGCCTTCCGCTTGGCGGCCGCGATCTGGTGCGCCTGGCTGGCGGCCACTGCCGCCGTACGCGCGTCCTTGCCCGCCTGGATCGCCGAGGCGCGGGCCGACGTGGCCGACTCCTGCGCCGAGTTGGCGGAGGCCACCGAGCGGCGGGCGGCGTCCATGGCGCGGTTGGCGGAGTGGTTCGCCGTACGCGCGGCCGTACGGGCGGTGGCGGCTGCCTGCTTCGCCTTGTCGGCGGATGCCTGGGCGTCCCTGGCCGACTTGTCGGCGGCATCGGCGTTCGCATCCGCCTGCTGGGCGTAATGCGCGGCCTGCGTCGCCGACTTCTTCGCCTTGTCCGCCCACTCCAGCGCTTCCGACGCCGCGTTACGGGCCCTGGCCGCCGCCTCCTGGGCGCGGGCGGCGTCCTCCTGCGCCTTGTGCGCGATCTTCATGGCGGCGGCGATCGCGCCCTGGATGGCGGCGATGTGTGCCGCGGAGTCGTGGTCGAGCTGCGCGGTCTTGTACTGCACGGTGGCGAGGAAGCGGCGGCGCATCCATGCCGGGCCCTCCATCGCGGCCTGGGCGTGGGCCTTGGTGTACGGGCCCGCCGAGGCGATGACGGCGGCGGTGGCCACCGCGTCGTCCTCCTGCTGCGCCGCCTCGTAGGCGGCGCTGACGAACTCGTGCAGCGCCCGGGCGGTCCCCGCGTCCAGCGCGTCGTTCGCCGCCCTCCTCACCGCGCTCCCGGGACCGCTGGCCAGAATGCGTGTGATCATGACGCGGTTGTCGGTGGCGGAGGCCTCCACCACGCCCGTGCTCAGGAACGTCGTGGCAGCGTCCGGGGCGGCGCTCTCCACGGCCTCGGTCGCGGCGTCGGCGACGTCCGGGGTGGAGATGCGGGCCAGGTAGAGGGCGGTCTCCCTGTCGTCCTGATGCTGGGCGAGCTGCCGGTCGGTGTCGATCCAGGCGTGGATGTCGGCTTCCGTACCGCACAGGGCGAACCGTGCGGCCTCACGCGACCAGCCGCCGGGAGCGTTCATCAAGGCGATGGCCGCCTTGCGCCCCGCGGTGGCGGCGAGGTTCCCGTCACCTGCCTTCAGGGCCGCCTCGGCCTGAGCGATGAGGTCCTTGGTGGCCTGGGAGAGCTGATCGGCCTGGGTGCGTTTCCTGGTGACCTCCTCCCGCTCCTGCTCCTCGATCTGCACGAGCAGCCGGGACTCCTCCATCGCCTGCTTCATGTCCTCGTCCAGGCGCTGCCACTCGGCCTCGCGTGCCTCCTTCTCCACCTCGACGGCCTTGGTGACGGCTTCGATGGCGGTGTTCGCTGCCTTGGTCGCCTCGTTGGCGAACTCGGTGGACTTCTTCGCGTACTCGACGGCCTGACCCGCGTATTTGGCGGCCCACTCCGCCGCGTCCGCGGCTCTGTCGGCATGACCGGCCGCGCTGTTGGCGGCGTCACGGGCGGTACGAGCCGCCTGCGCCGCCTTGTTGGCCAGGGCCTGGGCGGTGCCCGCGGCGTTGGTGGCGATGGTGGCGTTGGTGTTGGCGATCTGTGCCTGGCGGCGGGCCTCGGCAGCCAGGGCCTGGGCCCTGCCCGCGGCCGCGGCGGCCGCTGCTGAGGCGTTCGCGGCCGCCGCGGCGTTGCGGGCCGCGGACGCTGCGGCCGACCCGGCGCCCGCGGCCTGGGCGGAGGCCGTGGCGGCGTGGTCGGCGGCCCGGGCCGCGGTGCGGGCCTTGGCTGCGGCGTTGCGCGCGGCGACGGCGGCGTTCTTGGCGGCGGCCGCGCGCGAGGCGTCCTTGGATGCGGCGATGGCGGCCCCGTAGGCGGCCGCGGCGGCGGATCCCGCGCTGGCGGCGGCCTGGCTCGCCGCGGTGGAGGCGTAGGCGGCGCGGCGCGAGGCCTGAACGGCGGCGTGGGAGGCGCGGATCGCGACCCGGGCGGAGTTGGCCGCGCCTTTGGCCGACTCGGCGGCTTTGCGTGCGGCTCTGCCTGACTTCACCACGTCGTCCTGGGCCGCCTTGGCCTCGGCTGCGGCCTTCTCCGCCGCTTCCTTGGCCTTCTCCGCGGCGGTCTGGGCGCGGGCGGCGGCCTCTTCGGCCTGCTTCGTCTTCGCGTCGGCCTTCTTGCCCTCGCGTTCGACCACCGCCACGAGTTCCTCGATGGTGGCGGACTCCTGGTCGCGGGCGCGGGCGATGTGCTGGCCGGTGTCGAGGAACCACTCCACGTCCGCGGCCGTGCCCGACACGGCACGGTCGGCGTACTTGCGCACTTCCGGACCGGCCTCCCGCATGAGCGTGAACGCCTCGAAGCGCATGTCCTCCAGGCGGGCCGCGTGCTGGCCGTCGGTGAGGAACGACTCCAGTGCGGTCCGCGTGCCTGCCTTCAGGGCCGCGTCGCCGTCGCGGTTGACGGCCTTCCCGCCGACGGCCATCACGGTGGTGGTGGCGACGCGCAAGTCCTCCGTCAGAGCGACTTCGAATCCGCCGTCGAGGAATTCGGCGATGGTGGCGTCGCCGCCGTCCAATGCCGCGCCCGCCTCCCGCCGGGTGCCCTTGCCGCCTCCGGCGAGCGAGCTGAGGATGGCGACGCGGTTGTCCTCCGCGGTGGCATTGGGCAGGCCGTCGGCCAGAAACGCCCGGACATCGGCGTCCGCGCCGCTCAGTGCGGCCTCGGCGGCGGTACGGACCGCCTTGCCGCCGAGCAGCCACGCCTTGACGACCTTGGCCCGGTCGGTGTCGGGCAGGCTGAACGGGTCGCCCTCCTCGCCGCCGGTCGGCGGGGTGTCGGCTCGGGCCGCCAACGGGTTGAGGACGAGACTTGAGGTGACGGCGACGGCGGTGGTGGCCGACAAGGTCGCCAGAACGCGTCGTCTGCTCCATAACGTGGTGTCCACAGGGGTGGCCCTTCGAGGTCGGTGCCCGGTGGCGGCGCACAGCGGGCACGCAGGGCGGCCGCGCGGGGCAGGAGGGTGGGGTGAGGTGCCTCAGCTGTTGCGGCGGGCGACGGCTCGTGCGTCAGATCCAGTCGTCGCCCGGCGCGGTGGCGAAGTAGGTACCCGTGTTCAGACGGGCACCGACCTTCCCGTCCGGGCTGTGGACGACCAGGTCCGCCTTCTTGTCGGCGTTGACGTCGCCGAAGTACAGGTGGCCTTTGCCGGGGTGGCCGAGGAAGTTCGACCAACCCGCACTCCAATGCGTACCACCGTCAAAATACGTGCCCTTGTTCACACGCACCGAAATGTTCCCATCAGTGCCATGAACGATCAGATCAGCCTTGCTGTCACCGTTGACGTCACCAAAGTACAGACGACCCTTGCCGGGATGACCGAGGAAATTCGACCAACCCGCACTCCAATGCGTACCACCGTCAAAATACGTGCCCTTGTTCACACGCACCGAGACGTTCCCATCAGTGCCATGAACGATCAGATCAGCCTTGCTGTCACCGTTGACGTCACCGAAATACAGACGACCCTTGCCGGGATGACCGAGGAAATTCGACCAACCCGCACTCCAATGCGTACCACCGTCAAAATACGTGCCCTTGTTCACACGCACCGAAATGTTCCCATCAGTGCCATGAACGATCAGATCAGCCTCGCTGTCACCGTTGACGTCACCGAAATACAGACGACCCTGGCCAGGGAGACCGAGGAAATTCGACCAACCCGCACTCCAATGGACCCCTGCGGAGAACCGGTAGGCGGGCTTTCCCGGTTGTGGCGTGAAGTTCTTCACCGCGGTGCGCACTGTGATGGTGCCATCCGCGCCCTGAATCACCAGGTCGTCCGCGCCGTCTCCGTTGATGTCGGCCATGGACACGACCTCGCGCAGACGCTCCCGCGCCTCCTGGGCCCATTCCTGGGCCGCGCCGTCGTCGACACGTCCCGACAGGGCACCGGTACGGGTCTCGGTCGCTTCCTGTCCGAAGCACCCTCCCTGCCAGGAGCGGCTGTTGACGGCGACGAGTTCGGTCTTGCCGTCCTGCTCCCTGATCAAGGGGCCGCCGGTATCGCCTGCGCACACCGCGGCACCGCCCTGGCCGGTGATGGCTACCTGGCCGTCCTGGACGGCGTCCACAGTGAAGGAGCCGGTGTGCAGGGTGAGCGGGGACCACTCGGTCCTGGTACGGCCGTACCCGGCGGCCTTGAGGGTCTCGCCGGCGCCGGGTGCCGTGGTGGCCGGGGAGATCGGGGCGATCCCGGAGGTGGGCTGCGCCAGCCGGGCCATGACGAGGTCTCGGCTCGGGTGCGGGACGAGCTCCACGACCTCGGTGACGAGTCCCCCGGTGCCGGTCAGGTCGGTGCGGCCGATGGTGGCGACGGTCTTCTTCGCGGGCTTGCCCGGCTCGGGCGTCGCTCCCGATGCGGGGGCGTCGACGAAGCAGGAGGCGGCGGTGAGCACCCAGCGGGGGTCCACCAGCGCGCCCGAGCAGGCCCGTTCGCCGTCGCCGATGTCCAGGCGCGCGGCGAAGGCGTAGGCGGAGCTGGTGGTGGCGGTACCGGAGACGGCGCCGACGGGAACGGCGGCGCTCAGTGCGAGAGGCCCGGTGATCATGGCTGTGGCCAGAGCGACGAGGCGCAGGGGTCTGGTGAGGGGCATGATGTGTTCCTTGCTGCGAGGTGGGCAAGGGAGGCCCGTCGGCGGGGCCTGACGGGAAACGCGGAGCACGGCCTTGGCGGGCGCGGTCGGGCCGCCGGCATGGAAGCGCCGTGCGAAGAGGCCGGGTATGGCAGCTACTTGGCGGTCCTGATCTCCACGAGCATGAAGTCGCGGCCCTGTTCGTCCGCGCTCTCTCCCACTCCGGTCCAGGCGTTCTTCGTGATGTCGAAGCTCTTACGCTCACTGCCCGCGGTCATGTCCACGCGGGCGGCGTAGTCGTTGCCCTTCACTCCGAAGACCGAGGGGATCTCCAGGCTCAGATAGCCGGAGTTGCCGGTGACCCGGAAGCAGATCTTCTCCTTGGCACGGGCCCAGACCTCCAGCAGACCGGGCCCGCCGGCGCAGTCGGCGAGCAGGACGTGCCCGTCGCCCCGCTTGAGGATGATGCCCTTCTCCGCCCGGATCTTGTCGGCCTGCGGATAGGCGAAGTACTCGATGGCGAACCCGGGGGCGTCGTCCGCTACGAGGGCGCTGTGCACCTTGGTGTCCGCGTCAGCGGTGTGCGCGTCCGCCGTGGCGGGCGTGCCCGACAGGCCACCGGTCACCAAGCACCAGATCAAGGCGGCAACCGCTGCGCCGCTCAGTGCCGCCTTGCCGAGTCTGTGCCACTTCGTTCTTGAGGCCGTTCTTCTCCGTGTCTTCATCGCCGTCCTATCCGTAGGTCGCAGTACGTGGTCCGAACGCGGTGAGGGTGCGGGAGAGCCATGGCTCCGCCCCCGGAATCTACCGTCCGGCGCAAGCTGGAGTGCTTTCCCGAAAGCTCTGTGGAGCGAGACGGAAATGGACTCCGCATTCTGGAAACGGTGTGTGACGTGGGCGATTGTGGCGAAGGAAGTTACTCACGAGCTTGCCGCTGACGGCCGGGGCGACAGCTGCCGATGCGGTCGTTCCCAGCCACCGGATAAGACCCGGAGAACCGTGACGACATTCACCGCACCTGCCCCGCCCGGTCGTTCTCCGGTTCAGGAGGCGGAGACGGAGTCCGCCGCCTGGTCCTGGCGTTCCTTTAGTTTGCGCCATTCCGAGACGATCTCTGGGTTGTCGTCGAGCCAGCCTTGCCGAGCCGCCGCCAGGACGGTGTACACCGTATGCAAAGCATTCGCGGACTCTTTGCAGCCGACGCCCGCGCGCGACAGCGTCCTTGCGGGCGTCCGCCGTCGCAGGCGGTTCCCGCACAATCGCCACCGGTCCCTGCGCGGGTGCCCGGCCTCCTACACGCAGCGCCGCCAGGCGGCCCCGCCTCGCGCGGGAGTGTGTATCGGAGGCCGCGCGAGGCCATGGACAAGGGGGCCGCGAGGCCATGGACAAGGGGGCCCTGCGGACGCGGGGGCCACCGTCACCGTCAACGCACCGGCTGACAGCGCGAGACGCCACCAGCGCGAAGGCCGCCCTTCTCTTCCCTGTGGCCATCGATTCCACCTTCCGTTGCGGGGTCTTCCTGCCCCGCAGGTCCCGGGGCTGGCCCTCGGCGTCGGCCGCGCGGCGCGCGGCCGGTGCCGCGACGCCGGGGCCGGGCACGAGGCACTGGCTGCGAGAAGGGGACCGTAGACCACCGGCACGGGCCGGACCCGGAAAAAACTTCCGGGTCCGCCGTCGTCTTCGTCACGAGGCGTCGAGTACGCCGAGCGCCAGGGCGAGTTCGTACACGTCTCGTCGCGCGCTCTGTCTGTGCAGGCGCCCCGCCAGAGTGCGGGCGAGGTGATGCGTCCGTATCTGCGCGGGGGCCGCTCTGAAGGCCCGCTTCAGCTGATCCGCCGCCTCATCGGTCCTGCCGACCCCGTCAAAGGCCCGAGCGACATCGAGGCGCGCCCGTGCACGCCGTTCCAGCGGCAGGTCCCGCCCCAGTCGCAGCCGGGAGGCCAGATCCACGGCCAGTTGTCCATCGTCGAACTCAAGGGCCAGTGCCAAGCGATGAAGCTCGACGTTCGTAGGGCCGAAGGAGGTCCACATCGCGTTGCCGTCGGCACCCAGACGATCGGCTGCCCGCTGCGCCTGCGCCAACAGGTCATGGGCCAGGGGCCGGTCGGGGAGCCGGGCCGCGGCGACGGCCGCGTTGAGGCAGAGCGTTCCGTGCAGGGACAACGCCACCGGTGAGGACCGGAGCCGGCGCTGTGCCAGGCCCTCCATGGTGCGCAGCGCAACGTCCACGGCCTCGGCGGCCATATCGGACCCGAGCTGCACATGAAGCACGCATCGGCGCAGTGCCAGCATCACGGCCGGGTCCTCCGACTCACTCGCCGCGACGTCTCCTTGGTCGGATGCCGTCCAGGCCAGGCTGGTCTCGCCGATGTTGCGAAGGAGAACCGCCGTGACATGGCACACCAGAGCAAAGAGCCGCAAAGCCTGAACTCTTTCCCGGCCCGACGGGTGCTCGCACACGGCAAGGCGAGCATCCGCCAAGAGAGCGGGGAGGTCTTCGGTGAGTCGCTCGTAGTCAGACGCCTGAAAGCGCGACCACGCGCCATCCACTTCTGCGCCCAGACGCTCCAGCTTCGGTGGTTCACGGTCCGCGTACAGGGCTCCGCTCAGCTGCCGTGAACGCATCAGGGCCGATCTGATGGCAGTGACGCCGACTTCGCTTCCGCCGCCGACGGATATCGGGGCTTCCTCAAGGTCTTGCACCTGCACGCGGAGAGCCCGCGCCAGGTCCGAGAGCATTCTTACGTTGTGCACGGGGATCCGGTCCGCTTCCACGCGGTACACCCAGTCCTCCGAGCGGCTCAGCAGCGCTCCGAGTTCCCGCTGGAGAAGACCACGACGTTTTCGGTGGAACCGCACGCGTTTGCCAAATGAGAATCGCTCTGTCATGGCACGCAGGGTGCCCTGTTCCGCACCGCCCGGCAGAGCCTCGATCACGCCGTTCGACGGGCAGACCGCGATCGCCGCGTACGGGGGCCGTCAGCTCCCGCCCCGCCCGCTCGCGTGAGGTCACGGTCATCCTGCGCAGCAGCGAGAGCCCAGAGACGGAGCTGCGCGTCCGGCTCCAGTGCGGAGGAGAGCACTCCTCGCCCGACGCGCCTCAGCGGGCGGGCATGTACGAGAAGTAGGGCTGGACGGGGTCGTTCCAGGAGAAGCCCGCGGGGAGCAGGAACGTCGGACTGTCGCGGCAGTTGGCTCTGGGCCAGAAGCGCAGCGGGAGGTTGGTGCGGTTGGTGCCGCTGACCGCGCCCGCGGCCACGTTGCGGCAGACGCCGATCTCCGGGTCTCGATCGATGGTCCGGTTGCCTACGCGATCGAACCATTCCACGTAGCACTCGCCAGTGCCCGGTTCGTCACAGGCCGGCTCCGAGGCACGCGCCTGGGCCCGAGGTTCCGCGTGGACCGCACCCGGCGCCAAACCGATCACAGCAGCGGTGAGCGCGCAGCCGAGCGCGAGGCTCGGAGCCACTTTCTGACACCACACAACCACTCCTCATCGAGCAGGAACGAACGGCCCCACACGAGGCCCTGCCTCCATGCTCGGCCCGTGCCACACACCAGTCGATCACTCACAAGGAGGAAGGAGCGGGCCCGCGTCCAGCCTGCGGAGGCTCACTCATGACGCTCACTGCCGCCAGGCGCATCCCGCGCGGCGCCCGGTAGCGGTTGTGCGCATCCATCGCACGACGTGAGCATCGCGCTCCGACGCGACGCCGTCGCCCGCCACACCCTTAATCGGGCACCCTGCCCCTCCCGTAGATGTCGAAATGGATTTCGGCAACCTAGGGCGGCGGGGACCTGGGCCGCTCAACACACCATGAGCTGAGGGCATTTGATGGCCACCGCCCCGCCGACCCAGTACGGCGTCCCGCAGTCGTGGCGGGCCCTGCTCAGCCTGGCCAAGGCCGGCGGGGCCATCGGCCTGCTGGTGGGCTTCGCGGTGCCCGCGATCGGGGCGGCAGCCGCGATCGGCCTCTTCCTGCACTTCGGCGGGGCCGTCATCACCGTGCTGCGCACCCGCTCGCACAAGACCATCACCTTCCCCGTCCTCCACCTCGCACCCGTCGTGGCTGCCATCGCCCTCGGCTACGCCGCTTGACCGCAAGCCCCCTCCCCCGCAGCGCCCCAGCCCGCGACCGGCCTGCCCCACCGATCGCGGGCTTCGCGCCGTGGCCGCGGTGGCCACGTCGCGCAGGGGGGTGGCTTGTAGGGCGAAGTTCCCCAGGCTGCCTCTCTGATTCGCCGAGGCCTGACGGTGGCTCAGGCCTGGCCAGAAGGCCCGGCAAGGACACGCAGGACAGGGGCGGCAAGCCCGCAGCCGAACAGCCCAGGACGGCAGAAAGAGCCGAAGACACCGGAACGGCGGGAATCCCAGTGGGGAGCGACAGCACCGGGGCAGTGAGGCAGCCGGTGGGGGTGAAGGCACCAGATAGCTGACGCCCCGTCAAATCGGAGCCAAGGGGCGGGAAGCAGCCACCCGCCCCACGACGGATGACGACCTTCCACTTTCAGCCACCCAACGCCCTCCACGCCCCGCCTCACGGCCCCAACTCCCCGCCTCCGCCGAACAGTTCCGGTCAACTCCACCACCACCCCCACCCCCGCCGCACCCTGCCCCGGCACTCACCGCGCCCCTGGGTGCACCCGCCCGACAGGCCCCCCTTTCCCTGCCACCCCGCACCCCGGCCCCCCGGCACGGCACCCCGTGCCACGGACAGGATCCAGACACCCCTCGACAACAAAAAGAACACTCGTTATGTTGCTGGACGGCGAGACAGCGCCAACCGAGCACAAGTGCAAGCGGTCACTCGCAACCACTCAACGGGGGCTCACCATGCCTGTCACCCAGCACCTCACCCACACACCCGCACAACCCACCCTCGCACCCCACCACGTGCACAAACACAACCCCGCCGAAGTCCTCCTCACCGGCTACGACACCCTGCGCCCCGACACCTACACCGTCACCGCCCAATGGCCGACACACCACCCCTTCTACACCCCCACACCCCACCTCAACGACCCCCTCCTCTTCATCGAAACCATCCGCCAATGCTTCCCCCTCCTCGCCCACAACGCCTACCACCTCCCCCACGGCCACCACCTCATCTGGCAATACCTCACCGCCGACATCAACCCTCACGCCATGCACCACACCCCCCACCACCCCACCCACCTCACCCTCTACATCACCTGCTCCGACATCCGCCGCCGCCAAAACGGCCACCTCACCGCCCTCACCCTCCACGCCATCGCCCTGCGCAACGGCACCCACCTCGGCACCGCCCAAACCCGCTTCTCCGCCCACTCCCCCACCATCTACCAGCGCATCCGCGGCAACCACCCCCAAACACCCACCACACCCCCACCCCCCACCCACCCCACCCACGTAGGCCGCCACCACCCCCACGACGTCGTCCTCTCCCCCACCCCCCACCCCCACCACTGGACCCTCCGCAATGACACCACCCACCCCACCCTCTTCGACCACCCCGTCGACCACACCCCCGGCATGCTCCTCCTCGAAGCCGCCCGCCAAGCCACCCACGCCACCCACCACCACAACAACCACAACCACAACCACAACCACAACCACCACACCGCACTGAACACCGGCGCGAGCCCGGAACCAACCACAGTCACAGCCACAGGAACAGCCACAGCCACCCTCACCCGCACCCCAACCCGCACCCCCCGCCTCACCACCCCGCCCACCCCACCCCCCTACCCCACCCACATCCACGCCACCTTCCTCCAGTTCCTCGAATACACCACCCCCACCCACATCACCACCACCACACAACCCGGACCTGACACCGGACCAAGCGCAACCACCACCGGAACCACCACCGGAACCACCACCACCCACATCACCGCCACCCAAAACAACCAAACCGCCTTCACCAGCACCATCACCACCACACCCCACCCCTAGGCCCAGCCAGACAGCCGCGACAAACAGGGCACAGCGCAACGACCCACCCGCCAGGACCAGTTAGCCACCCTCCGCCCCTGCGCAAACGCCCCCTTCGCAGTGGCTAACGCGACCTCCCCGCTGGGCAGGCCACAGACCCGTTGGCCAACCGCCCAGCGGGCCTCCGCGGACAAGCCGGCCCCCTCCCCCGAGGGGGCAGGAACGCCCCACTCCGCGCATCCGCCAACAGACCGCCCCAAACTTCCCACTCGTCACCCGAGTCACGCCGCACCCGCCCCGTCGTCACGTCAGGGACCGTTGCAGTACTGATTACGGCCCAGTTGGCGGGGTCGGGGCGCCCCCCGGATTTGGGCGGCCTCGGGGTGGCGGAAGGACGTATTCACAGGCCACACGGCACGTGCTCGTCGGCGAGGCGTCCGTGGGCGGTAACCAGCCGGTGGACTTGGCTTCAAAGCTTGCGCACAAATTGCACACACACCCCTCTCCAGACGGGCTCCGATGGTCTATGTTGACCGTGCTTCGCCTGCGTGGTCACGAGGCAACGGATAGTGATCTGCGGGTGCGGCACCACGGAAGGCCAGCATGTGCCGTCTCGGGCGGCGGACGTGGGGGTGATCAGTACTTGGGGCCCGGGCTGAGGCCTCAGGCGTGGGGGGCAACCTGGAATTCGACGGGTTCCCGCATGCCTGGAGGGGCCGGCAGGGCGTGAGCGTCCGCCGCCTGGGTGGGGTGGTCAAGTAGCGCTGCAACAACCGGGACGCCATCGCGGAGGGCGACGGCTTCCCGAGGGGAGGAACGGTGCGGCGCGGGGGGCTGGGGGCCTCCCGAGGGGTGGACCAGTGCGGGAGGCGGGGGCCTCCCGAGGGGGGGAGGAACCATGTGGAGCGAACACGCCGAGCCCACTGGCGACCTGCGGGGGGCTGTACAGCCGGGGGAATTAGTCAGCCCGTTCTCATCGGCGCGCGGGCGCCCGGTGAACGGGGCGATCAGCCAGCCCGCGATCGACTGGGAGCAGCGGTACCGGCGTACCGTGATCACCAGCGACACCGTGGCCACAGCCTTCGTAGTGGCAGCCATCGGTAACTTCTTCGGGGCCCGGGACGCGGCCAACTGGCATGAGAAGTGGGGCATTCTCGCCTTCGGCACCGAGCTGCTCGTGCTGGGTGCCCTCGCGGTGAGCCGTTCGTGGGCTCCGGCCGTGCTCGGCCAGGGGGCCGAGGAATTCCGGCGCCTTGGCCGCTCGCTGTTCGCGGCGACGGTCGTCCTGGCGCTCGGCGGGATCGCCTTCACCTCGCGCAACATCAAACTCTGGATCTTCGTCGCGATACCGGCCATCGCGATCATCACCATGACGGCGCGCTATCTGCTGCGCCTCTGGCTGCACAAGCAGCGCAAGGAAGGCCGGTGCCTCAGACCGGTGCTCGCCGCCGGGAGCCTGGCCACCGTGCGCGATCTGATCACCCGGGCCCGTAAGTTCCCGCACCTCGGCTGGCGGGTCGAGGCGGTCTGCACGACGGACGGCCTCGGGCCCGACGGGGACCACCTGGACGGCGTGCCGGTCGTCGGCCGACTGGCGGACGTCGCGGGTCACGTACGCCGTGACGGCTACCGCGTCGTCGCGGTCACGCCGGACCCGCACTGGTCTCCCGATCGGCTGCAACGCCTCGCCTGGAACCTTGAGGGCAGCGACGCCGAGATGGTCGTGGCGCCCGTGCTGATGGAGGTGGCAGGGCCGCGGCTGCACGTCGACGCGGTGCTCGGGATCCCGCTGCTCCGAGTCAGCATGCCGACCTTCACCGGGGGCCGCCGGGCGGTCAAGGAGGTCGTCGACCGGATGGGCGCGGCCCTCCTGCTGCTGCTGTTCGCGCCGCTGATGATGCTCGTCGGGCTGCTTGTGCTCGTGGACAGCCGGGGCGGGGCGTTCTACCGGCAGCGCCGAGTCGGCAAGGACGGGCGGGAGTTCACGATTTTGAAGTTCCGCACCATGGTCGTCGGCGCTGATGGGGCACGGGCCGCGCTGGCCGACCGCAACGAGGGCGCGGGGCTGCTGTTCAAGCTCCGCAGGGATCCGCGGGTGACCCGGGTGGGAGCGGTGCTTCGCCGGTACTCGCTCGACGAGCTCCCGCAGCTCTTCAACGTCCTCACCGGGTCGATGTCGCTCGTCGGTCCGCGACCTCCGCTGCCGGAGGAATCCGCCGCGTACGGCCCGGACATCCGGCGGCGGTTGCTCGTCAAGCCCGGGCTCACCGGCCTGTGGCAGATCAGCGGGCGCAGCGACCTGCCGTGGGAGGAGGCGGTCCGCCTCGATCTGCGGTACGTGGAGGACTGGTCGCTCGCCCTGGACACAGTGATCTTGTGGAAGACCCTGCGGGCGGTGCTCCAGGGGCAAGGAGCCTATTGATGCGGGGAGTTCGTCGTCCGGCCGGTACACGGAAGGCAGGCCGGAAGGGCGTGCCTGGGGGGAGGAACGGGTTATGAGAGTCAGCGTCCTGGGGCTCGGTTACGTGGGCTGCGTGTCGGCCGCGTGCCTGGCCAGCATGGGGCACGAGGTCATCGGCGTCGACGTGAACCAGGTGAAGGTCGACCTGGTCAACGACGGCAAGGCCCCGGTGATCGAGGAGCGGATCGGCGAGCTCACCGCCGAAGTCGTGCGGACCGGAGCCTTACGGGCCACGCGCGACGTCCGTGAAGCGATCATGGGAAGCGAGGTGTCGCTGGTCTGCGTGGGCACGCCCTCGGAGCCCAACGGCAGCCTGTGCACCACCTACTTGGAGCGCGTCACCGAGCAGATCGGCGCCGCGCTCGCCGAGCGGGGCGGGCGGCACACCGTGGTGTTCCGCAGCACCATGCTCCCGGGCACCTGCATGAACCTTTTGGTGCCGATCCTGGAGAAGTACGTCGGCGGCACGGCCGGGGTGGACTTCGGGGTCTCGGTCAACCCGGAGTTCCTGCGCGAGGGCACGAGCGTGCGGGACTTCTTCGACCCGCCCAAGACCGTCGTCGGGCAGCTCGACCCGGCGAGCGGCGACGCGGTGGCGGCGCTGTACGAGGGCCTGCCCGGCGAGGTGTTCCGGGTGCCGGTGCCGACGGCCGAGGCGATCAAGTACGCGGACAACGCGTTCCACGGCCTGAAGATCGGCTTCGCGAACGAGCTGGGCGCGGTGTGCCAGGCGCTCGGGGTGGACTCGCACCAGGTGATGGACGTGTTCCTGGCCGACCGCAAGCTGAACATCAGCCCCGCCTATCTGCGGCCCGGCTTCGCCTTCGGCGGCTCCTGCCTGCCCAAGGACCTGCGGAGCCTGGTGTACGCGGCGCAGCGGGCCGACGTCTCGGTGCCGATCCTGTCCCATGTGCTGCCCTCCAACGCCGACCATCTGCAGCGCGCGGTGGAGCTGGTGGAGCGCACCGGCAAGCGGCGGGTGGGCCTGTTCGGGCTCTCCTTCAAGCCCGGCACCGACGACCTCCGCGAGAGTCCGCTCGTCGAGCTGGCGGAGCGGCTCTTCGGCAAGGGGTACGAGCTCAAGATCTACGACGCCAATGTGAGCCTCTCCCGGCTGATCGGGGCGAACCGCGAGTACATCGAGACCCGCCTTCCGCACCTCGCGCAGCTGCTCGCGGACTCCGTCGACGAGGTGCTCGAACACGCCGACGTCTGCCTGGTCGGGACCAAGGATCCGGCGGTGCTCTCGGCACTGCCCCATGGTGACGGACCGGTGATCGTCGATCTCATCCGCCTTCCGGACGCCGAGGAGCGCCGGGCCGAAACGGGGTACTTGGGTCTTGCTTGGTAATACGACCAGCGGCGGCGCGCCTGCCCGGCGCGCGCTGATCCTGGTGGAGAACCTGTCGGTGCCGTTCGACCGGCGGGTGTGGCAAGAATGCACGACGCTGCGCGACGCGGGTTGGGAAGTGCACGTCATCTGTCCCCGGGGGAACAAGCGGGACACGGAACTGGAAGCGGAGATCGACGGGGTGCGGATCCACCGCTACCCGTTGCGCGCGGCCACCGGCGGACCGGCCGGCTATCTGCGGGAGTACGGCTCGGCGTTGTGGCATACGCTCCGGCTCGCCCGGAAGGTCGGCCCGGTCCACGTGGTCCACGCCTGCAATCCGCCCGACCTGCTGTTCCTGCCGGCCCTGTGGCTGAAGCGGCGCGGCTCGCGGTTCGTCTTCGACCAGCACGACCTGGTGCCCGAGCTGTACCTCTCGCGGTTCGGCCGCGGCAAGGACCTGCTCTACCGCGCCGTGTGCGCGCTGGAGCGGCGGACCTATCGGGCCGCGGACATCGTGCTCGCGACGAACGAGAGCTACCGGGACGTCGCGGTGCGCCGTGGCGGACGGCGGCCCGAGGACGTCTTCGTGGTGCGCAGCGCCCCCGCGACCGACCGGTTCCAACCGGTCGCGCCGGAGCCCGAGTTGAAGCGCGGCAAGCCCCATCTGCTGTGCTACCTAGGCGTGATGGGGCCGCAGGACGGCGTCGACTACGCCTTGCGGGCCCTGGCGAAGCTGCGGGACGAGGTCGGGCGGAGCGACTGGCACGCGGTGTTCGTCGGGGCGGGTGACGCCTTCGACGCGATGGTGGCGCTGTCCCGGCAGCTCGGCCTGTCCGAGCAGGTGCAGTTCACCGGGCGCATCCCGGACGCCGACCTGGTGCGCTATCTGTCCACGGCGGACGTCTGCCTCTCCCCCGACCCGCGCAATCCGCTCAACGACGTATCGACCATGAACAAGGTCCTGGAGTACATGGCGATGGGCCGGCCGATCGTCTCGTTCGACCTGAAGGAGGCGAGAGTCTCCGCCGGGGACGCCGCCGTCTACGCGCCCGCCAACGACGAGGCCGCGTTCGCCGAGCTCGTCGCGCTGCTGCTCGACGACCCCGAGCGGCGGGCCCGGATGGGCGAGATCGGCAAGGAGCGGATCAGCGGGGAGCTCTCCTGGCAGAACTCCCAGCGCTCGCTGCTCGCCGCCTACACAGCTGCCTGCCGTGACCATGCTCCGGTGCCGGCGGGCGACGCCCGGTCCGGACACGGAAGAGGCCGCACCGTTGAGCGATGACACCATACGCCTGGTCACGATCGGGCGGATCCTCCGCCGTCGCTGGCGGCTCCTGGCCATTCTCACGGTGGTGGGCGCGCTCGTCGGCTACGGCACCTCCCTGCTGTTCCCGCCGCGTTATACGACGTCGACGTCGGTCCTGCTGCCGGGGCAGTGGGAGGAGCGCGAACTGCTGACCCAGGCGGAGATCGCCACCAGTTCGGCGGTGGTCGACCGCACGGCCGCCGCGCTCCGCTGGGACGGCGTCAGCGGCAGCGACCTGCGGGGCCACGTGAGCGCCAAGGCAGCGGACGGGAACATCATCAAGGTCTCCGGTACGGCCGAGACTCCGGAGCGCGCCCAGCAGCTCTCCGACCGGCTGGCCCACCAGTTCGTCGCCTTCGCCGCACGGATCGCGGGCGACGGCACCGACTCGGGGGCCGCCACCGGGCCCGAGGCGCTGCGGAAGAAGGTGACGGAGACCAACCGCCGCATCACCGAACTGGCCAATGCGGCGGATCCGGGGCAGACCGTGGAGAGCGTGCAGGTCCGCACCGAGCTGGAGAAGTTGCGTACGGCGCTGGCGGAGGCCATGAAGAAGCTCGACGAGGCCGATCCGGCGACCGGCAAGGCAGGCATGGTCGTCATGGGCCCCGCGGCCCGGCCGACCGGCGAGGCGCCGCCGACGAGGCTGCAGCTGACCGTGGCCGGGGCACTGCTGGCCTTCGTGTTCTCGGTCATCGGCCATCTCACCGCGGCCCGGGTGAACCGTCGGCTGCGGACCGAGCCGGAGATCGCCGCGGCGCTCGGCTCGGTGCTCCTCGGCACCGTCGACGTACCGGGTGAGCGGTCCGCGCACCGGCCCAAGGGCCGTGGCCGACGGGCCTGGGTCCGCTGGTTCCTCGGCGTCGACACCCGGTGGGACCTGCCGATCCCGCAGTCGTCCGGCGACGAGGCCAGCAGACAGGTCCGCTACCGGCGCGTGTGCGCCCGCCTGCG
The DNA here is from genome assembly GCF_022698285.1 of Streptomyces sp. AN091965. NCBI lineage: Bacteria > Bacillati > Actinomycetota > Actinomycetes > Kitasatosporales > Streptomycetaceae > Streptomyces > Streptomyces sp. AN091965. The sequence continues at coordinate 284,302 of NZ_JALDMY010000001.1, forward strand.
GGATCTGGTGCCGGCCCCGCGGCGGCTACTGGTCGTCGTACCGGACGGCGACGAGGTCGCCCGCCGGGCCGCCGGGCAGCTCGTCACCGAGGCCAAGAGCGATCCGCTGCGGGTGGTGGGGGTCTCGATGTCCCGGCCGATGGTGCCGGACCGCGACATCGAGTCCGGTGTCCTGGTCGTGCTCAGCGCGGGCACCTGGACCGCGGGGGACCTCGCGGCCGTCGCCGAGGCGAGTGCTGACGCGGGGCACGAGGTCGTCGGCATCGTCGTGGCCGGTCCGGTCCGGGCGCGTCCGAAGGAGAAGGCCGGCCGTTCCGCGCGGCGCGCCACGCCTGCCATCGCGGTGGGCGACGACACAGGGGGAGGTGCGGTGTGAGGGGCAGGACAACGGAGTCGTCGACCGCCGCTCCACTCCTCGATCTGCAGACGCTGGTGGTGGCGGTGCGCAGACGGCGCCGCCTGTGGTCCTCGCTCGCGGTCATCGGGCTGCTGGCCGGCGCGGCGCTGGCGGTGCTGCGGCCCCCGCCGCCGAGCGCCATGACCAAGGTCCTCGTCGCGCACAAGGAGGACCAGCCGAACGACACCGGAACGCTGATCCGTACCGATGTCGAGCTGCTCGGGACCACACGGATCGCCGCCAAGGCCCTGCAGTCGCTCAAGTCCCCCGTGAGGCCGGAGGACTTCATGCAGGACTACCGGGGCACGGGCCTGACCAACAACCTGCTGCGGATCGATGTGACGGCCGCCAGCGAGGCGGACGCGGTGGCCCGGGCCAAGGCGCTGGCGAACGCGTTCGTCGCGGACCACGTGCGGCGGATGAAGGAGGCAGCGAAGGCGGAGGCCGAGGCACTGCTGGAGCAGCGTGACCGGATGCGGAAGGAACTCGCCGAGGTCAACAAGGTGATCGGCGGCCGGTCGCCGCAGAGCGGGGAGAAGGCGCCGGCGAACATGGAGTCGCTCTTCGCCCGCCGGGCCGAGCTCAGTTCGCGGATCGCCGACTTCGCCCAGCGCGCCGAGGAGGCACGCGTCGGCACGCCCCGGCTCATCTCCGGCACGCAGATCGTGGACGACCCGCGCGCGGTGGAGCACTCGCTGCCCAAGGCCGCGGGCACGAACGCCGTGATCGGGGCGGTCCTCGGGCTCGTCCTCGGGCTCGCGGTGGCCGCGGTCGGCACGGTGGTGGCGGACCGCCCCGTGCTGCGCCGGGAGATCGCCGCGAACCTGGGCGCCTCGGTCATCGCGGAGCTGCGCCGTGCGCGCCGCAGACCGGCCTGGCTGTGGCAGCGGCGACGGACCCGTACGGCACACGAACGGCTCACCACGACCCTGGTGCGCACCGTGCGCAACTCCACGGAACCGGTGTCGCTGCTCGAACTGGGCTGTGCGCGCAGCACGAGCGTGCTCGCCCTGAACGTGGCCAGAGCCCTGGCGGCGGACGGGCCCGTGGTCGTCGTCGACGGTCTGCCGGGACCGCAGCTCGCGGGCAGCCGCAAGGAGTCGGGAGACCCGGACGTGGTCAGCGGCGAGCGGGCCGCGACCGTGTCGCCCGAGGTGCGCAGGATCGGCGTCGGCTCGGTCGCGCCCGGCACGGCCTGGACCGATCTGCAGTACCTCGGCGGTCAGACCGTGCTCGTCGTGCGGGCCGGGCACGGCAGTGCCGCGTGGCTGCACACCGTGGCGCGGCAACTCGCGGACCAGTGCGTTCCCGTGATCGGTGTGGTGCTGATCGACCCCGATCCGCGGGACAGGACCGACGGCACGCTGTGGGACGGGCCGCACGCCGCGCTGCGGGGCCCTGTTGAGCGGCGGGCCCGGCAGAACGGAACGGGTCAGCCGCGCACCGAGCGGCCACCCCGGCAGAACGGGACGGGCGGGCCGCGGACGGAGAGACCGTCGAGGCCGGCCGCTCGGGTCCCGGACAGCGACCAGGAGGCGCGGTAGGACATGTGTGGTATCGCAGGCACGTATCGATGGCCGGACGGGAAGGTCGTGACCGACCGGCTCACCGATGTCCTCACCCATCGCGGTCCGGACGGGGCGGGCAGGTACAGCCATCCCGCCGGTGACGGCGAAGTGCACCTCGGGCACCGCCGTCTCGCCATCATCGACCTGTCGGAGACCGGCGCCCAGCCGATGGTCTCGGGCGGCCTCGCCCTGACGTACAACGGCGAGCTGTACAACGCGCCGGAGCTGCGGGCCGAGTTGGCGGCCGCCGGGGTGCGCTTCCGCGGCACCTCCGACACCGAGGTGGTCCTTGAGGCCTGGCGGCGGTGGGGCACGGACTGTCTGCCCCGCCTTCGCGGCATGTTCGCGTTCGGGATCTTCGACGAGCGCACGGGTGACCTGGTGCTCGCCCGGGACCAGCTCGGCATCAAGCCGCTGTTCCTGCTGCGGCGCGGCGAGGGGCTGGTGTTCGCCTCCGAGCTCAAGGCGCTCGCCACCGCCACGGGCGGGTCCCTTGAGGTGGACCACGGGGCGCTGGTGGCCTCGCTCCTCTACTACTGGGTGCCGGACTCGCGGTGCGCGTACCGCGAGGCGGAGAAGCTGCCGCCGGGGAGCTGGCTGCGGTGCCGGGCCGACGGCCGGGTGGAGCGCGGCCGGTACTGGCACCTGAAGGACGTCGCCGCCGAGGGCCGGGAGCGGGCCCTCAGCGGTGAGCGGCCCGACCTGGCCGCCATCGTCGAGGAGTCGACGCGGCGGCACCTGCTCTCCGACGTACCCGTGGCGACCTTCCTCTCCGGTGGTCTCGACTCCAGCTGGCTGACCGCGCTCGCGGCCCGCCACCAGCCCGGGATCTCCGCCTACACGATCGGGTTCCGGGCCGAGGACGCCAGGTTCGAGGCGATGCCGGACGACCTGCGCTACGCCCGGCAGGTGGCGCAGCGGTTCGGCGTCGATCTGCACGAGATCGAGATCGCTCCGAACGTGCTCGACCTGCTGCCGCGGATGACGTACAGCCTGGACGAGCCGATCGGCGACCCGGCCGCGATCAACACGTTCCTGATCTGCTCGGCCGCCCGGGAGGCCGGGGTCAAGGTGATGCTGTCGGGGATGGGGGCCGACGAGCTGTTCGCCGGGTACCGCAAGCACCTGGCCAACCTCCTCGCGGTGCGCTACCAGCGCGTCCCGCGGCCGCTGCGGCGCGGGGTGTCCAGGGCCGTGGACCGGCTGCCGGTCGCCACGGCCCGCCGGGGGTACCGGTCGGTGCGGTTCGCGAAGCGGTTCCTGTCCTTCGCGGAGCTGCCGGAGGAGACCGCGTTCCGGCGCAGCTACACCATGTACGACCAGGACGAGCTGCTGGCCCTGGTCGATCCGGACCTGGCGGGGACGGTCGACGACGTGCTGACCGAGCACGCGGACGTCTACCGGGACAACGACCTCGACGACTTCGTCAACCGCATGTGCCTGGGCGACGCGCGGATGTTCCTGCCGGGCCTGAACCTCACGTACACGGACCGTTCCAGCATGGCCGCGTCGACCGAGGTGCGGGTTCCGTACGTGGACGTCGAGGTGGTCAGGGCGGCGTTCGCCGTGCCCGGGGATCGCAAGATCGTCGGGCGGCAGGGCAAGGCCGTGCTCAAGGAGGCGGCCACCTCGATCCTGCCCCGGGAGATCGTCTACCGGCCCAAGGGCCTGTTCAGCGCCCCGCTGCGGGCCTGGATGAGCCGGGACCTGGCGCCGCTGGTGCGCGAGGTGGTGCACGACGGCGAGCTGGTCCGTTCCGGGCTGCTCCGCCGGGACGCGCTCGCGCGCATGGTCGCCGAGGACGCCGCCGGGCAGCGGGACTTCTCCAAGCATCTGTGGCATGTGCTGACCCTCGAGTACTGGTATCGCGACGCGACCTCTGGGTCCGGCCAGAGCACTCGGTTAACGGCTTAGGAATTTCAGAGGAGTTCGGGTGAAGCAAGTTGTACAGAACTACAAGAGCGGCGAGCTGGCGGTGCTCGACGTGCCGGTGCCGGGGTGCAAGCCGGGCGGTGTGCTCGTCCGCAGCGCCTTCTCGCTGATCTCCACCGGGACCGAGCTCATGAAGGTGTCCGAGGCCGGCATGTCGATGCTCGGCAAGGCCCGTTCCCGTCCCGACCAGGTGGCCAAGGTCATGCAGAGCGTGGCCACCAACGGGGTGCCCGCCACCTACCGCAAGGTGATGGGCAAGCTGGACTCCTACACGCCGCTCGGCTACTCGCTGTGCGGGGTGGTCGAGCAGGTCGGCTCCGGGATCGACGACGTGAAGGTCGGCGACGTCGTGGCCTGCGCGGGCAACGAGCACGCGCTGCACGCCGAGCTGAACTGGGTGCCGAAGAACCTCTACGCCCCCGTGCCGGACGGCCTCGCGCCGCGCCATGCCGCCTTCGGCACCGTCGGGTCGATCGCGATGCAGGGCGTCCGCCGCGGCGAGCCGCAACTCGGCGACGTGGCCCTCGTCATCGGGCTCGGTCTGATCGGGCAGCTGGTGGTGCAGCTCCTCGCCGCCTCGGGGGTCCGCGTCGTCGGGGTCGACCCCGACCCGGCGCGCTGCGAGCTCGCCGAGCGTCTGGGCGCCGCGGCCTGCGGCGATCCCGGGGCCGCGGCCGTGGAAGCGGCCGTCGCCGAGCTCACCGACGGTCACGGCGTGGACCAGGTGTACCTGGCCGCCGGTGGGGGCAGCAACCAGCCCGTCGAGCTGGCCGCCCGGCTCTGCCGGGACCGCGGCCGGGTCGTCGACATCGGCAAGTGCCGCCTGGACCTGCCGTGGAACGCGTACTACGAGAAGGAGCTCGACGTCCGGTTCTCCCGCAGTTACGGCCCCGGGCGTTACGACCCGGAGTACGAGCTGGAGGGGCGCGACTATCCGATCGGCTACGTGCGCTGGACCGAGCGCCGCAATCTGGCGTGCTTCCTCGATCTCGTCGCGCGCGGCAGCGTCGACGTGGAGCCCCTGGTCTCCCACGTCGCGGACTTCGACGACGCCGTCGAGACGTACCGGCGGCTGAAGGACGGCGACCTGAAGGCCGTGGCCGTGCTGTTCCGGTACCCCGACGCGCATCCGGCCGAGGCGGAGGCACCGGCGGTGGCCGTGCCCGCGGTGGCCGTGCGCCAGGGGCCGGCCCGGACTGCCGGTTCGCCGGTGAAGCTGGCGTTCGTCGGCGCGGGGAACTACGCGACGTCGATGCTGCTTCCGCACCTGACGCAGCGCGAGGGCCTCGAGCTGTCGACCGTCGTCACCACGACGGCGCTGTCGGCGGCCAACGCGCGGCGCAAGTTCGGCTTTGCCGATGCGACGACCGACCTCGACGCCGTGCTCGGCGACAAGTCCATCGACGCGGTGTTCGTGGTCACCCGGCACAGCTCGCACGCCGAGCTGACCCGCAAGGCGCTGCTCGCGGGCAAGGCGGTGTTCGTGGAGAAGCCCCTGGCCCTCACGGAGGACGAGCTGGCCGGGGTGCTCGCGGCGGTGGAGGAGTCCGGCAACGACCGGCTGCAGGTGGGCTTCAACCGCCGCTTCGCGCCCCTGCTCCAGGAGGCCAAGGAGCGGTTCGGCGCCCGGACCGGTCCGGCGAGCCTGCGCTACCTGGTCAACGCGGGCCGGCTCCAGCACGGCAGCTGGTACCTCCAGCAGGGCACCGAGGGCTCGCGGTTCGCCGGTGAGGGCGGGCACTTCATCGACACGGCCAGCTGGCTGCTGGGGGCCGACCCGGTCTCGGTGTACTCCGTCGCCGCGTCGGGCAACGAGGACCTCCAGGTGGTGCTGCGCTACCCGGACGGGTCCACCGCCACCATCAGCTACGTCACCACCGGTTCGTCCGCCTTCCCCAAGGAGACGCTGGACCTGGTGGCGGACGGCAAGGTGCTGCAACTCGACGACTTCGTCCGTGCCGCGGTCTACGGGCGCAAGAAGTGGGTCTCCTCGCGGCTGCCCAAGGCCCGGGACAAGGGCCAGAACGCCGAGCTGGCCGCGTTCGTCAAGGCCGTGCGGACCGGCGGGCCGATGCCGGTGCCGCTGGAGTCCCTCGTCGCCACCACGGCGGCCACCCTCGCCGTGCGGGCGGGCCTGGCCGGTGGCGCCCCGGTGACGTTGGCGAGGACGCGATGACGGTGAGCTCGGGGAGTGCGGGCTGGTACCTGCGCCGCCTCTCCCGGATGGGGCCGCGGGAGGTCGGCGGCCGGGCGGGCGACGCGGTGCGCAGGCGGCGGTGGCGGTCGGCGCGGCCGCACTGCCCGCGCGTGACCGGCGCCCGGTTCACCGCGGCGCTGCCCGCGGGGACGCTGGCTTCGGTGGCGCCGGACGCCGCGAAGCGTCTGGTCGCCGAGGCGGACCGGCTGCTCGACGGACACGCCACGTACTTCGGGGTGGACCGCGACGACCTGGTCGACCCGGACTGGTGGTACGACCCGAAGACCGGGCGCCGGGCCCCGTGGGGCTACGCCTTCGACGTGCCGTACCGCGACGAGGAAGCGGCCGGGGACATCAAGCAGATCTGGGAGCTGTCCCGGCATCAGTACCTCACCGTGCTCGCCGCCGCCTACGCGGTCACCGGGGACGAGCGGTACGCCGAGCGGGTGGCCGCGCACCTGCGGTCGTGGTGGGCGGCCAACCCGCCGCTGCGCGGGGTGCACTGGGTGAGCGGCATCGAGCTGGGCATCCGGCTGCTCTCCTGGGTGTGGGTGCGGCGGCTGCTCGACGGCTGGGCGGGCGCGGCGGGGCTCTTCGAGGACAACCCGGCGGCGCTCAACCAGATCTGGCACCACCAGCGCTGGCTCGCCGCCTTCCCCAGCCGGGGCTCTTCGGCGAACAACCACGTCGTCGCCGAGGCCGCCGGTCAGTTCGCCGCGGCCTGCGCGTTCGGGTGGTTCCCCTCATCGGCGCAGTGGCGGGCCGACGCGCTGCGGTCGCTGGAGCAGCAGCTGCGCGCCAACACCTTCCCCTCCGGCCTCAACCGCGAGCTGGCCACCGAGTACCACGGGCTCGTCCTGGAGCTGGGCCTGGCCGCGGTGGCCGAGGCGGACGCCGCCGACGTGCCGGTGCCCGCGTCGATCCGCCTGGTGCTGCTGCGGATGACCGACGCGCTCGCGGCCGTCGTGGACAACCGGCTGCGGCCGCCGCGCCAGGGAGACGCGGACGACGGACACGGTCTGGTCGTGGACGGCTCGGGCACCCACCGCTGGGGCTCGCTCCTGGCCACCGGGGACGCCGTGTTCGGGCGGCTGCCCTGGTGGCCGGAGGTGACCGGCACCGATGTGCGCACCCCGCTGCTCGCCGCCCTCATCCGGCCGGACGCGCGCAAGGCAACCGGGCGCCCGGCGAGCCGCCCCGCCCAGTTCGCCGACGCGGGCATGACCATCCTGCGCGGTCCGGAGGAGATCTGGTGCCGCTGCGACGGCGGTCCGCACGGCTTCCTGTCCATCGCCGCGCACGCCCACGCGGACGCCCTGTCCGTGGAGGTCCGGCACGACGGGGTCGACGTGCTCGCCGACCCGGGGACGTTCTGCTACCACGGGCAGCCCGCGTGGCGGCAGTACTTCCGCTCGACCATCGGCCACAACACCCTGGAGCTGGACGGCGGTGACCAGTCCGTCTCCGGCGGCCCGTTCCTGTGGACCCGGCACGCCCGCACGCGCGTCCTGGCCGCGGACACGTCCGACGAGGCCGTGGCGCGCTGGGGCGCCGAGCACGACGGGTACGAGGGCTCCGTGCACCGCCGCCGGGTGGAGCTGACGGCCGCGAGCCAGGAGCTGAGGGTGGTCGACGAGGTGCGCGGACCGCGCCGGGCCGTGCGCCTGGCGTTCCACCTCGGTCCGACGATCGCCGCCGACCTGGTGGGGAACTGGGCGCTGCTGACCTGGACACGGGACGGCGAGGAGCGCTCCGCGGTGCTCGACCTGCCCGGGGAGCTGTCCTGGCGGGCGCACCGCGGCGAGAGCGAGCCGCCGCTCGGCTGGTACTCCCCCGGCTTCGGGCGCAAGGAGCCCGCCACCACGCTGGTCGGCACCGGATTCACCGACGGCGCGGAGGGGTTCACCACCGTGCTCAGGTTCCGCGGCTAGGGGGCGCGTGGTGTTCACGAAGCGGCTCTGGGCGCTGGCGGCGGCACCGCTGGCGCTGGCCCTGCTCGCGACGGCCGGCTGCGACGGCGACAGCACGACGGGCTCGCGCGCGAAGGCATCCGCCGCGAAGCCGTCCACGACCGTGGCCCGGGTGTGCGCCAAGCCCGCGGCCGGGCCGGCGAAGGCGCCCGCGGGCGCGGTGACGGTCGACCCGGCGGTGGTCGGTGACCTGGCGGAGAAGACCAGGAGCAACCCGCCGCACACCACGTTCTGGCTGCGCCCGGGCAGGCACCGGCTCGAACGTGACCGCTACGCCCAGGTCATGACCAAGAAGGGCAACCGCTACCTGGGCGCGCCGGGCGCGGTGCTCGACGGCCGGAAGGTCAACCAGTACGCGTTCAGCGGCAAGGCCCGCGACGTCACCATCCGCCATCTGACCGTGGAGCACTTCGTCGCGCCGAACAACGAGGGCGTGGTCAACCACGACATGGCCGACGGGTGGGTCATCGAGCACGCGAAGATCCAGTACAACTCCGGTGCCGGGCTGATGGCCGGTGCCCGCCAGCGGGTCCGCGCCAGCTGTCTGCGCGGCAACGGGCAGTACGGGATGAACGCGTACAAGACCGGTGACTCCATCAAGGGCCTGGTGGTCGAGGGCAACGAGGTGGTGGGCAACAACACCGACGACTGGGAGCGGCGGAAGCCGGGCTGCGGCTGCACGGGAGGCATCAAATTCTGGGCCGTCAACGGCGCCGACATCCGCGGGAATTGGGTGCACGACAACCGCGGCGCCGGGTTGTGGGCGGACAACAACAACAATGACTTCCGCATCGAGAACAACGTCCTCGAAGCCAACGACGGTGCCGCGCTGATGTACGAGACCAGCTATAACGCGGTCATCCGGAACAACACGATCCGGCGGAACAACTGGGTCGAGGGCCGCAAGTACGCCCAGCGCGACGACGACTTCCCGTACGCGACGATCTACGTGTCGGAGGCCGGTGGCGAGCCGCGGATCAGGGCCCGTACGAACAAGATCGAGATCTATCGGAACGTCCTGGAGAACAACTGGTCCGGGATCACCCTGTGGGAGAACGCCGACCGGTTCTGCAACAGCCCGGCCAACACCTCGACCGGCTACTGCACCTTGCTGGTGAAGGACACCGACCGCTGCGCGCGGCCGGGGATCGCCACCGCGCCGCTGTACGCCGACTGCCGGTGGAAGACCCAGCGGGTGGACATCCACGACAACCGCTTCGTCCTGGACACCTCCGTCGTCAAGTGCACGGAGGAGTGCGGCCGCATGGCGGTCCTCGCCAACTACGGCACGTATCCGAAGTGGTCGCCGTACAAGGGCAAGCGGGTCGCCGAGGCCATCACCCACAAGCAGCGCAACCGCTGGCACGGCAACGTCTACCGCGGGCCGTGGAGCTTCGTGGCGGGCGACCCGGGCCGGAAGCTGGAGCCGGGGCAGTGGCAGAGCGCGCCGTACCAGCAGGACACCGGCAGCACCTTCGACGCCCAGGCCGGTGGTTGAGATGGGCGGGGACCTGATGCGCGGCGGGCTGCCGAGCGGGCCGGACGCAGGGCCCGGGGTGGAACGACGCCCTGAGGCGACGCCGAAGGCGGTCGGGATCGTCTGGGCGCTGCTCGGTCTCAACACGCTCGGCTCCGCAGGGGCGAAGACCATCCTGCCGCTGCCCCGCTCCCTGATCCAGATGGCCACCATGGGCGCGCTGGTCTCCGCCTTCGCGCTGGCGCTCGCGCTCAACCTCCGGCTGCGCATCCGGCCGAGCGCCTTCGTGTTCCTGCTCACCCTGCTCCTCGTGCCGAGCGTGATCTCCAGCGCGGATCTGGAGGGCGGGTTCGGCGCGCTGTTCCGCTGTGTTCGGTTCGCTCTGTTCGTCGGCACGCTGTGGCTGCTCAGCCGCTGGTGGGACGGCGGCATGACGTTCGTCCGCTATCACATCCGGATGTACTTCGCGGTGCTCGTCCTGGTGGCCGCGGGGCTGGTCGTCGCCCCGGGCACGGCGAGGCCGGAGTACTACGGCGGGCGTCTCGTCGGCGCGTTGTGGCCGCTCACCCCGCCGCAGATCGGGCAGTACGCCGCGGTGATCATCGGGCTCACCGTGCTGCTCACCCTCGGCCGTCTGACCACCGGGGCCAGTGCGGCGATGATCATCGTGCCGTCGCTCGTCCTGCTCGCGCTGACCCATACCCGCACGGCCACGCTCGGCCTGATCGTCGGGCTGGTGCTCGCGATCGGCTCGCTCGTGCTGACCAGCGCCGCCGCCCGCCGGTTCTTCGCCTGGACGGTGGTGTGCGCGACGGTGGCCACGGTGGCGTTGAGCTCAGCACTGCAGGCGTGGTTCATGCGCGGGCAGAGCAAGGAGGGCCTCTCCAACCTCACCGGGCGGGCCAAGGTCTGGGACGCCCTGCTCGCCGCGCCCCGGACGACCGGGGAGAAGGTGTTCGGCACGGGCCTGGGCGACAAGTCCTTCGGGGGTCTTCCGATCGACAACAGCTGGCTGGCCGTCTATCACGAGCAGGGCCTGATCGGCATCACCCTGGTGGCGGCGTTCATCAGCATCCTCGGCGGGGTCGCGCTGCTGCGGCCTCCGTCGCTGCCGAGGGCTTGCGCGATCTTCCTGATCAGCTACTGCGCGATGTCCTCGTACACCGAGGCCGGACTCGGTGACGCCTCGCCGTATCTGCTGCATCTGGCCCTGGCCGCCTCGCTGTTGGTGCCGGGCGCCGCGGCGTCGCCCCTCGCGACGGCCGAAGTTCCCGGTCCGACGGCCGAAGTCCCTCGACGACGTATCCCTCGATGGGCCCGGAGGTAAGGGTGAGCATGCACGTCCTTGTAGTACACAACCGTTACTCATCGGCGCAGCCGAGCGGCGAGAACAGGGTCGTCGACGAGGAGGTGGGGCTGCTGCGCGCGGCCGGTCACCGGGTCGACGTGTTCGAGCGGCGCAGCGACACCATCGCCGACCGGTCCCTCCTCGCCAAGGCCGCGGTGCCGCTGCTCGTGCCCTGGAACCCGAAGGTCCGCTCGGAGCTCGGCGCCCGGCTCCGCGCCTCGCGCCCCGACGTGGTGCACGTCCACAACGTCTTTCCGCTCCTTTCGCCCGCGGTCCTCGCCGCCTGCGCCGACGCCGGTGTGCCGACCGTCGCCACGCTGCACAACTACACCCAGGTCTGCCCGCCCGGCACGCTCCAGCGGGACGGCCGGGTGTGCACCGAGTGCGCCGGGGCGAGGGTGCCGCTGCCCGCCGTCCGGCACGGCTGCTACCGCGACTCGCGGCTCGCGACGGTGCCGCTCGCGGTCAGCCTGGCGGTCAACCGGCGGCGTTGGTGGTCCGGTGTGGAGCGGTTCTTCTGCATCTCCGCGGCGCAGCGCGACGTCCTGGTGCGCACCGGCATGCCGGCCGAGCGGCTCTCGGTGAAGCACAACTTCGTACCCGACCCGGGCAGCTGCCGCACGAGCGACGGGGAGCACGTGCTCTTCCTCGGCCGGCTCGCGGAGGCCAAGGGCGTGCGGCTGCTCATGTCCGCGTGGGACGAGGTCGCGGCGCGCGGCGGTGTCGGCGTGCCGCTCGTGCTCGCGGGCGCGGGGCCGCTGGAGCCGGAGGTGACCGCCTGGGCCGCGGGCCGCGACGACGTGCGGTACGTCGGCCTGTACGACCCGGAGGAGTGCCAAAAGGCGGTCGCCCGGTCGGTCGCCGTGGTGGCGCCCTCGATGTCCCTGGAGACGTTCGGCCTGGTGGTCGCGGAGGCGATGGCGGCGGGGGTCCCGGCCGTCGCCGCCGCTCACGGTGCCTTCGTCGAACTCGTCGAGGACGGGGTGACCGGGCTGCTTCACCGCCCGGGCGAGGTCGCCTCGCTCGCGGACTGCATCCGCCGCGTCGCGGCCGACGCGGGCCGCAACCAAGAGATGGGCCAGGCGGCCCGGCGCCGTTTCGAGAAGGACTTCAGTCCTGCCGTCGGCCTGGAGCGCCTGGTGGAGGGGTACCGCGCCGCGATCGCGGGGCGGTCGGGCGGCGGGGACAGCGCCCCGCCGTCAGGAAACACGAGCACTGGCTCGCGGCGGGGCATCCGCGCGAGCAGGGATGGGGGCAGTAGATGACACGATGCCGACTCTGTGGCTCGGCGGCGCTGGCGAGCGTCGTCGATCTGGGGGCGACCCCGCCGTGCGAGAGCTTCCTCGCCGCGGACCAACTGGACAGGCCGGAGCCCGCGTACCCGCTGCACCTGCGGGTCTGCACGGACTGCTGGCTCGCGCAGATCCCCGCACTGATCACGCCCGAGGAGACGTTCAAGGAGTACGCGTACTTCTCCTCCTTCTCGACGTCCTGGGTGGAGCACGCGCGCGCGTTCGTCGCCGACGCCGTGCGGCGGGTGGGGCTCGACACCCAAGGCTCCGACGCCTTCGTGGTCGAGGTGGCGAGCAACGACGGGTACCTGCTGAAGCACGTGGTGGACCGGGGGATCCGCTGCCTCGGCATCGAGCCGTCGGTGAACGTGGGCGCCACCGCGCGGGACGCGGGCGTGCCCACGCTCACGGAGTTCCTGTCCCCGGAGACCGGCGCGGCCGTCCGCGCCGAGCACGGCCCGGCGGACCTGGTCGTGGCCAACAACGTGTACGCGCACATCCCCGACGTGGTCGGGTTCACCCAGGGGCTGCGAGCCCTGGTCGCCGACGACGGCTGGGTCTCCATCGAGGTGCAGCACCTGCTGACGCTGATCGAGGAGAACCAGTACGACACGATCTACCACGAGCACTTCCAGTACTACACGGTGGCCTCCGCGATCAGGGCCCTCGCCAGCGGCGGACTCGCGCTCGTGGACGTGGAGCTGCTGCCCACGCACGGCGGCTCCATCCGGCTGTGGGCCCGGCCGACCGAGGCGGCCGGCGAGCCGTCCCGCCAGGTGTCCGACGTGCTGGCCCGGGAGAAGGCCGCCGGGCTCCAGGAGCTGTCCGGGTACACCGAGTTCGGCGCGCGCGTGGCCAAGGTGCGCCGGGACCTGCTCAGGTTCCTCATCGAGGCGGCCGAGCGCGGCGAGACGGTGGTCGGCTACGGCGCCCCGGGCAAGGGCAACACGCTCCTGAACCACTGCGGCATCCGGCCCGACCTGCTCGCGTACACGGTCGACCGCAATCCCTACAAGCACGGCAGGTTCACCCCCGGCACCCGCATCCCGATCCTGTCGCCCGAGCGGATCGCCGCCGACAAGCCGGACTACGTCCTCGTCCTGCCGTGGAACCTGCGGGCCGAGCTGGTCGAGCAGCTGTCCTACGTGCACGACTGGGGCGGCCGCCTGGTCTTCCCCATCCCGGAACTGAGCATCGTCGAGGCCACGTCGTTGGAAGAGGGCACAGCATGAAGGTCGTACTGTTCTGCGGCGGTTACGGGATGCGGATGCGCAGCGGTGCCTCCGACGACGTGCCCAAGCCGATGGCGATGGTCGGCCCGAGACCGCTGATCTGGCACGTCATGCGCTACTACGCGCACTTCGGGCACACGGAGTTCATCCTGTGCCTGGGGTACGGGGCGCAGCACATCAAGGACTTCTTCCTCACCTACGAGGAGACGGCGTCCAACGACTTCGTGCTGCGGGGCGGGAAGACCGAGCTGCTCTCCACCGACATATCCGACTGGACGATCACGTTCGCGCAGACCGGCGTCGAGTCGCCGATCGGGGAGCGCCTGCGCCGGGTGCGCCACCACCTGGACGGCGACGAGATGTTCCTCGCCAACTACGCGGACGTGCTCACCGACGCTCCGCTGCCGCAGATGATCGACTCCTTCGCGCGGCGCGACGCCGGTGCGTCGATGATGGTGGTGCCGCCGCAGTCCTCGTTCCACTGCGTGGAACTGGGCGAGAACGGCATGGTCGGGGGCATCACGGCGGTGAGCGACATGCCGCTGTGGGAGAACGGCGGCTACTTCGTGCTCCGCCAGGAGGTCTTCGACCACATCCCCGAGAACGGGGACCTGGTCGCCGACGGCTGTGCCCAACTGGCCAAGCAGGGGCGGCTCGTGGCGCACCAGCACCGCGGCTTCTGGAAGCCGACCGACACGGTGAAGGAGCGGGCCGCGCTGGACGCCGCCTACGCCCGGGGCGACCGGCCGTGGGCCGTGTGGGAGCGGGACGGCGCAGCCACCGGCGCGCCCGACAGCAGGGCCGGCGCCGAAGCGAGGACCGCGTGATCCGGCTCGGTGCCGAGCGCCTGGACCGGATCGCGGCGGTGGGCGCGCACTGCGACGACATCGCCATCGGCGCGGGCGGCACCCTGCTGACCCTGTGCCTCGCGCGGCCGGGCCTGCGCGTCGACGCCCTGGTGCTCTCCGGCGGCGGCAGCGAGCGCGAGCAGGAGGAGCGGGCCGCGCTGGCCGCCTTCTGCCCGGGCGCCGACCTGCGCCTGACCGTGCTCAAGCTGCCGGACGGCCGGATGCCCGTGCACTGGGACGAGGCCAAGGCCGCGGTCGAGGAGCTGCGCGGGCAGACCGACCCGGACCTGATCCTGGCCCCGCGCACCGACGACGCGCACCAGGACCACCGCGGCCTGGCACAGCTGATGCCCACCGCGTTCCGCGACCACCTGGTCCTCGGCTACGAGATCGTCAAGTGGGACGGCGACCTCGGCCGTCCGGCGGCGTACCAGCCCCTGTCGACGGAGGTCGCCGAGCAGAAGGTGCGGCTGCTGCAGGAGCACTACCCCTCGCAGCGGCACCGGCCCTGGTACGACCGCGAGGCCTTCCTCGGCCTCGCCCGGATCCGCGGCATCGAATGCCACGCGCGCTACGCCGAGGCGTTCGCCGTCACCAAACTCACTCTGAACCTGGGGAACTGAACCATGCGCGTACTTCTGACCGGGCACCAGGGCTACCTGGGCACCGTCATGGCCCCGGTCCTCACGGCCGCCGGGCACGAGGTCGTCGGCCTCGACTCCGGCCTGTTCGCGGACTGCGTCCTCGGTCCGGCGCCCGCGGACCCGCAGGGACACCGGGTGGACCTGCGTGACGTCACGGCCGAGCACGTGGCCGGGGTGGACGCCGTGATCCACCTGGCCGCGCTCTCCAACGACCCGCTGGGCTCGCTCGCGCCGGAGCTGACCTACGACATCAACCACCACGCCTCCGTGCGCCTGGCCGAGCTGGCCCGCGACGCCGGGGTGCGGCGCTTCCTGTACGCGTCGACCTGCTCGGTGTACGGCGCCGCGGGCGGCGGCGACCTGGTGACCGAGGACGCCCCGCTGCGCCCGGTGACGCCGTACGCGGAGTCCAAGGTGCGGGTGGAGGACGACCTGCACGCGCTCGCCGACGGCGACTTCACCCCGGTGTACATGCGCAACGCCACCGCGTTCGGCTACTCGCCCCGGCTGCGCGCCGACATCGTGCTGAACAACCTGGTGGGTCACGCACTGCTTTCCGGTGAGGTCCTGGTGCTCTCCGACGGCACCCCCTGGCGGCCGCTGGTGCACGCCGCCGACATCGCCCGGGCGTTCACGGCCGCGCTGACCGCGCCGCGCGAAGCGGTGCACGACCGGGCGTTCAACATCGGCAGCGAGGTCAACAACGTCACGGTCGCCGAGATCGCCGAGCAGGTCGCCGACGCGGTGGCGGGGGCGAAGGTGAACATCACCGGGGAGAACGGCGCCGACCCGCGCTCGTACCGCGTGGACTTCTCCCGGTTCCGCGCCGCGATCCCCGGCTTCGACTGCGAGTGGACGGTGCGCCGTGGCGCGCTCGAACTCGCCGAGGCCTACCGGAAGCACGGGCTGACCCGCGAGGACTTCGAGCAGCGCTTCACCCGGCTCGCCGTGCTGCGCGCGGCGTCCGACGCCGGTGCCGTCGACGACACCCTGCGGCGGCGCCGGTGACCACCACGCTCGGCGAACGGATGCACGCCCTGGTGGAGCGGATGTACCCGCTGTGCCGGAGCATCACCGGCGACGGCGTGCGCGCCACCCTGGACATCGTCGGGGAGTACGTCCCGCTCCAGGTGCACGAGGTGCCGACCGGGACGCAGGTGCTCGACTGGACGGTGCCGCAGGAGTGGAACATCCGGGATGCGTACGTCGCCGACGGCTCGGGCAACCGGGTCGTCGACTTCGCCGCGTCCAGCCTGCACGTGCTCGGCTACAGCGTGCCGGTGTCGACGACCCTGCCCCTGGCCGAACTGCGCGAGCACCTGCACACCCTGCCGGAGCACCCGTCCTGGGTGCCGTACCGCACCAGCTACTACAAGCCGGAGTGGGGGTTCTGTCTGGCACAGGAGACCCTGGACGCGCTGCCGGACGGCGACTACGAGGTGCGCGTCGACTCCACCCTGGCCGACGGTCATCTCACCTACGCCGAGCACGTGGTTCCGGGGCAGGTCGCCGACGAGGTGATCGTCTCCTGTCACGTCTGCCACCCGTCGCTGGCCAACGACAACCTGGCCGGTGTCGCGGTGGCGACGTTCCTGGCCCGGGCTCTCGCGGAGTCGACGCCGCACTACACCTACCGGTTCGTCTTCGCGCCCGGCACCATCGGGGCGATCACCTGGCTGGCCCGCAATCAGGAGCGGATCGACCAGGTCAAGCACGGCCTCGTCCTGGCCTGCGCCGGTGACCGGGGGGACCTGACGTACAAGCAGAGCAGGCGCGGCGACGCGGAGATCGACCGGGTGCTGCGGCACGTGCTCGCCGCCTCCGAACGCCCGCACCGCGTCACCGAGTTCACGCCCTACGGCTACGACGAGCGGCAGTACTGCTCGCCCGGGTTCGACCTCGGCGTGGGCTCGCTCAGCCGGACCCCGTACGCCGGGTACCCCGAGTACCACACCTCGGCGGACAACCCGGACTTCGTCTCCCCGGAGGCGATGGAGGACACCCTCGCCGTCTGCCGCGAGGCGTTCACGGTCCTCGACCGCAACCGTCGGTACGTCAACCTCAGCCCGTACGGCGAACCGCAGCTCGGCCGACGCGGGTTGTACGACGCGCTCGGCGGCCGCAGCGACACCAAACAGGCCCAGATGGCCATGCTGTGGGTGCTCAGCCTCTCCGACGGCGAGCACAGTCTGCTCGACGTCGCGGAGCGGTCCGGGCTGCCGTTCGACGCCGTCGCGGCCGCGGCCGACGCCCTGGGCGCCGCCGAACTGATCAAGGCGTGACGCCGATGGCCACCGGGAGGCAGAAGCAGACGACAGCGGCGGCCCGCCCGACCGCGAGGCGGGCCATGGCCGGCCGACTGTCCTGGGGCCTGGCCGACCAGGCGGTCTGCAGCATGACCAACTTCGCGGTGGGGATCTACGTGGCCCGCTCGCTGGGCCTGTCGGCGTTCGGCGTGTTCAGCCTGGCCTGGGTGACCTACGGCGTGGTGCTCAGCGTCTCCCGCGGTCTTGCCACCGACCCGCTGGTGGTCCGTTTCAGCGGCGTGTCGACCGAGTCCTGGCGCGCGGCGGCGGCCCGGTCGTCGGGTACCGCGCTCGGCGTCGGCGGCGCCGTCGGCACGGTGTGCCTGGTGGTCGGGCTGAGCGTCGGCGGCCGCGTGGGGCCCGCGTTCGCCGCCCTCGGCGTGGTGCTGCCGGGGCTGCTCCTGCAGGACGCCTGGCGGTACTCGTTCTTCGCCGCGGGCACCGGTCGGAAGGCGTTCGCCAACGACCTCCTGGGCGGCGTCGCGCTCGTCCCCGCGCTCCTGGTCGCGGCCCGCGTGGGCAGCGTGGGGGCCTTCGTGCTCGCCTGGGGCGCCGCCGCCGCGGTGGCCGCCGCGTACGGCTGCCTCCAGTCCGGCATCCGGCCCCGGCCGGGCGGGGCGCGCGCATGGCTGCGCGAGCAGCGCGACCTCGGGTACCGCTACCTCGTCGAGAACGTCGGCGTCAGCGGCGCGTCCCAGCTGCGGGCGTACGGGCTCGGCGCGATCGTCGGCGTCAGCGCGGTGGGTGTGGTCCGGGGTGCCGAACTCCTGCTCGGCCCGTTCCTGGCCGTGCTCATGGGCCTTTCCCTGGTCACGGTCCCGGAGGCGGCACGAGTGCTGCGGCAGGCCCCGCACCGCCTCGGCACGTTCTGCCTCATGCTGTCCGGCGCCCTGGCCGGTGCCGCGCTGCTGTGGGGCGTGGCACTGCTCCTGGTGCCGGACCGGGGCGGCGAGCTCGTGCTCGGCGACGTCTGGGGTTCCGCCTCGGACCTCATCGTGCCGGCCGCGCTCGGCGTCGCGGGCAGCAGCCTCGGCATCGGCGCGGCCGCCGGACTGCGCGCCCTCGCCGCCGCCCGGCGCAGCCTGCGCGCCCAACTCTTCGCCTCCACCTGCTACGTCGGCGGCGGACTCGGCGGTGCCGCCCTGGGCGGCGCGGTCGGCTCGGCCTGGGGCGTCGCCGCCGCGACCATCGTCAGCTCAGCCGTGTGGTGGCTACAGCTGCGGTCCGCCCTGCGCGAGCGCCACCACTCCCCCATCCCCGAAGTGAGGACGTCATGACCGCCCATCCCCGGTTGAGCATCGGCCTGCCCGTGTACAACGGCGAGGAGTACCTCGCCGAGGCGCTCGATGCCCTGCTCGGCCAGACCTACGAGGACTTCGAGCTGGTCATCTCCGACAACGCCTCGACCGACGGGACCCAGGAGATCTGCCGCAAGTACGCCGCGCAGGACCCGCGCATCCGCTATCTGCGGCTGCCCCGGAACGTCGGCGCGGCGCCGAACCACAACTACGTGTTCACCCAGTGCCACGGCGAGCTGTTCAAGTGGGCCTCGCACGACGACCTGTACGCCCGTGATCTGCTGCGGCGCTGCGTGGAGGCCCTGGACGAGCGCCCCGAGGTGATCCTCGCGCACGCCGACCAGGCCGTCATCGACGAGGAAGGGCGGGTGAAGGTCCCGTACGCGTACACGCTCGCCACCGACTCGCCGCGCGCGCCGGAGCGGTTCCGCAGCATGCTCTTCGAGCCCGGCGGCGACGACTTCTACGGGGTGATGCGGGCCGACGTGCTGCGCCGGGTCAGGCCGCACGACAGCTACCACCACGCGGACCGCACGTTCGTCGCCGAGATCGGCCTGCGCGGGCCCTTCCACCAGGTGCCGGAGCTGCTGTACTTCCGCCGCGACCACCCCACCCGAGCCGAGCGGGCGAACCCCTCCAAGCGCTCCCGGTGCGTCAACCTGGACCCGCGCCGGGCGGGTCTGCTGCACCCGACGCCGCGGCTGCTCGCCGAGTACGTGTGGGGCTTCGTCGCGGCGATCCGGCGGACGCCGCTGTCCGCGGCCGACCGGCGCGCGTGCTACGGCCACCTGGCCGCGTGGGCGGCCAGCCGGGCCCGGCCGGGCGCCGGGGAGCGGGTCGAGGACCGCGCCCCGGTCGACCCGGCGAAGCTCGACGTCTCCCTCGACGCGCTCGTCGCCGGGCGTGCGGGGAAGCGCCCGTGACCGCGGTGCGGGTGGGGGTGTTCGGCCTGCTCGGCTCCGGCAACCTCGGCAACGACGGGTCGCTGGAGGCCGTGCTCGGCCATCTGCGCGCCGAGCACCCGGAGGCGGTCGTGGACGCGCTGTGCGGCGGGCCCGAGGCCGTCACGGCCCGGTACCGGATCCCCGCGACGCGGCTGCACTGGTACCGCGGGGAGTACCGGACCGCGTCGCGCGCGGGCGCGATCGCGGGCAAGGGCCTGGGCAAACTCGTCGACGCCGTCCGCACCGCCGCCTGGGTGCGCAAGCACGACGTGGTGATCGTGCCGGGCATGGGCGTCCTGGAGGCCACGCTGCCGCTGCGGCCCTGGGGCTTCCCGTACGCGCTCTTCCTGCTCTGCGCGAGTGGCCGGCTGCTGCGGACCCGGGTCGCGCTGGTCGGCGTCGGGGCCGCCCCGATCGCCGACCGGCCCACCCGGGCGCTGGTGCGCTGGTCGGCGCGGCTTGCGGCGTACCGGTCGTACCGGGACGCGATGTCCCGTGACGCGCTGCGGGAGATGGGCGTGGACACCGCGCGCGACGGGGTCTACCCGGACCTCGCGTTCGCCCTGCCGACGCCGCCCGCGGGCACGCCCTCGGGCACGGTCTGCGTCGGCGTCATGGCCTTCCACGGGGGCAACGACGACCGCGCCCGCGCCGAGGAGATCCACCGGCGCTACCTCGACGGGGTGACCCGGTTCGTCCGCGCCCTCGTCGAGGACGGCAGGCCGGTCCGGCTGCTCACCGGAGACGGGGTCGACGCGACGGTGGTCACCGCGATCCGCGCCGCGGTCGACTCGCCGCTGGTCACCGCGGCCGAGGCGACCTCGCTCGCCGATCTGATGAAGGAGGCGGCGGCCGCCGACGCCGTGGTGGCGACCCGCTACCACAACCTGATCTGCGCGCTGAAGGCGGGCACCCCGACCCTCGCGCTCAGCTACGCGGCGAAGAGCGACGCCCTCATGGACCGAATGGGCCTGGGCGCGTACTGCCACCCGGCCCGCGAGGTCGACGCCGACCGGCTCCTCGAACAGTTCCGGGCGCTGGAGAAGCAGTCGGCGGAACTGCGCGGGACCCTCATCGAGCGGAACCGGCTCGCCGCCCGGCAACTCCAGTCCCAGTTCGCGGAGTTGAGCTCGGCCCTGTTCCCTGCGACCGACCACGCCCACGCTCTACGGGAGACCCCATGAAAGCAACCGAAGTCCCGGAGATCGACGGCGCGTTCCTGTTCGAGCCGACGCCGTACGCCGACGAACGCGGCTTCTTCTGCCGCACCTTCGACGCCGACGTGGTCCGCTCGGTGGGCCTCGACCCGAACGCGTTCATCCAGGACAGCGTGTCCCGTTCGGTCCGTGGCGTACTGCGCGGCATGCACCTGCGCTCCGGGAGGGGCGAGGCCAAGCTGGTGCGGTGCTCGTACGGGAGGATCTTCGACGTCGTCGTGGACCTGCGGGCCGGCTCGCCGACCTATCTCAACGTGGCCACCTTCGAGCTGTCCGGCGAGACGCAGGCGACCCTGTACATCCCGGCGGGGTGCGCGCACGGCTTCCAGGCGCTCACCGAGACCACCGACACCTCGTACCGGATCGACCGCCCGCACGATCCCGCCGAGGACGTGACGATCGCCTTCGACGACCCGGAGCTCGACATTCCGTGGCCGCTGCCGGTCACCCTGATGTCCCAGCGGGACCGGGAGGCACCGAGCCTCGCCGAGGCCCTGAAGAACAGTGAGAAGTGAGGTCGGCGTGGACATCCAACACACCGAAGGCGCTGTGGAGTTCGCGCTGCCCCGGTCGCGCAGCGCGAACGAGCGGCTGCACGCGCTGATCCCCGGTGGCGCGCACACCTACGCCAAGGGCGACGACCAGTACCCCGAGGACCTGGCCCCGGTCATCAGCCACGGCCGCGGCGCCCACGTGTGGGACGTCGACGGCAACCGCTACGTCGAGTACGGCTCGGGGCTGCGCTCCGTCAGCCTCGGCCACGCCCACCCGCGCGTGACCGAGGCGGTGCGGCGCGAACTCGACCGCGGCAGCAACTTCGCGCGGCCGTCCATCGTGGAAGTCGAGGCCGCGGAACGCTTCCTGGCCACCGTGCCGACCGCCGAGATGGTGAAGTTCGCGAAGAACGGCTCCGACGCCACCACCGCCGCGGTCCGCCTCGCCCGCGCCGTCACCGGGCGCCCCCGCGTCGCCCGCTGCGCCGACCATCCGTTCTTCTCCGTCGACGACTGGTTCATCGGCACCACGCCGATGTCCGCGGGCATTCCGGAGGCGACCACCGAACTCACGGTCTCCTTCCCTTACGGTGACCTGGCCGCGACGGAGGAGCTGCTCAGCCGGTACGAGGACGAGATCGCCTGTCTGATCCTCGAACCCGCGGGCCACACCGAGCCTCCGACGGGCTATCTGGAAGGCCTGCGCGAGCTGGCCGACCGGCACGGCTGCGTCCTGGTCTTCGACGAGATGATCACCGGTTTCCGCTGGTCCGAGGCGGGCGCCCAGGGTCTGTACGGCGTCGTCCCCGACCTCTCCACGTTCGGCAAGGCGCTGGGCAACGGCTGCGCCGTGTCCGCCCTCGCCGGGCGCCGCGCGCTGATGGAGCGGGGCGGCCTCCGCCACTCCGGCGAGCGGGTGTTCCTGCTGTCCACCACGCACGGCGCGGAAACGCACTCCCTGGCCGCCGCGATGGCCGTGCAGGCCACCTACGCCGAGGAGGGCATCACCGCGCGGCTGCACGCCCTCGGAGAGCGGCTGGCCGCCGGTGTGCGCGACGCCGCGGCCGGGATGGGCGTGGGCGACCACCTCGTCGTCCGGGGCCGGGCCAGCAACCTGGTGTTCGCCACCCTCGACGAGAGGGGGAAGCCGTCGCAGGAGTACCGCACCCTGTTCCTGCGCCGACTCCTCGCGGGCGGGGTCCTCGCCCCGTCGTTCGTGGTGAGCAGCGCGCTCAGCGAAGCCGACGTCGACCACACCGTCGACGTGGTGGCCGACGCGTGCGCGGTGTACCGGAAGGCCCTGGACGCGGGCGATCCCACGCCCTGGCTCGGCGGTCGACCGGTGAAGCCGGTGTTCCGCCGCCTGGCGTGACGTAGCGTCAGATCTGTTCCTGCCGACCGGCGTCGGCCGGTCGGTCGGCCGTCCGGTCGGCCAGCCGGTCGGCGGTCCGGTCGATCAGCCACGCGGTCGCCGGGACCACCACCAGGGCGGTGCACCAGCCGCCGAGGACGTCGGTCGGGTAGTGCGCGCTGAGGGAGACCTGTGCCCAGCCCATGGCGGCACCGGCGACCAGCGCCGCGGCGAGCACCAGGAGCGTGCCGGAGGCCCTGCCGAGGCCCAGCCTGCCGGCCGCGACCAGCGCCAGGACGAGGGCGAGCGTGGTCAGGAAGGCGGTGTGTCCGCTCGGGTAGGACAGGCTGCCGCCGTGGATGGTGCGTCCCGCCAGGTGTTTGCCCAGCGTCGTCGTCGCGACGGCCAGGAAGGCCCCGGCGACGACGAGCACCGCCGCACGGGGCTGCCGCAGCAGCAGGCAGCCCGTCACGGCGGCCACGACGAGGAGGGCGGCTCCGGCGGGCTCCCCCAGGAAGTCCGTGGCCAGGGCGACGCGCCGCCACGGCGGCCCCACGCTGTCCGCCGTCGGATCGATGATCCACGTGTCGAACGCGCCGGACTGGCTGTGGTCGGCGTACATGGCCCCGATCACGACGGCCACCAGTGCGGCGAGGGCCGCGATCAGCGCGAGCCCGGCGCGCAGCGGTGGGGGCAGCACCGGGGGTGTCGGCCGGCCGTTCACCCGCTCACCACGTCCGGTACGCGGCCGCGGTCGAGCCGTTCCCGTTCCGCTCCGGCCAGGCGATTCAACGCGAGCCCCCCGTCGTGTCCGACTCACCTTCCAACGACCATGACCGCACCCGCCGCGGACCTGGACGACTCCGCTGGAGCGTCAGGCCGCACGGCCCCAACTCGCCGGTCCGGCCATCGTCTTGGCCACCCTAACAATCCGACCGCGGCAGACCGCCGTTTCCCCGGACCTTGGCGGCCACCGATCGGCCGGGCGGTCGCTTGCCGGTCGGCCCTGTGCTGGTGAGGCTGGTAGGAGACCAGTCGTCACCAGTAGCCCACGGGGGTCGATTCGATGAGTGTCACCGTGCTGCACAGTGCCGTCGTAGAGCCGGAGCACCGCTTCGAGTGGTGGCGCGATCTGATCAGCCAGGACGTCGCGCCCACCCGGATCACCACCGACCACGCCGAGGACTTCCCGGCGACCGCGGGCATGGCACAACTCGGTGCCGTGCGACTCACCGTCATGTCGTTCCCCGCCATCAGGTCGGAGCGCACCCCCGCGCTCATCCGGTACTCCGACCCCGAGGACTACCAGCTCACGCTGATCCGGGGTACGGAGATGTGGATCACCCAGGACCGCAACGAGGCCAGGATGGCGGCCGGTGACCTGGTGCTGTGGAGCACCTCGCTGCCGTTCGACGGGAGGGGCCTCGCGGGTTCGCACGACGGCATCTCCAAGGCCATCATCCTGCACCTGCCTCGGACCGGGCTGCCCCTTCCCACGGCCAAGGTGGACCGGCTCCTCGCGAACGCCGTGCCCGGACGCACCGGCATGGCGGGGATCCTCGCCCGCCACCTCCTCAGCGTCGCGGAGGACGCGGCTCAGCTGGAGGAGTCCGCCGCGGCCCGGGTGGGCATCGCGACCTGGGAACTCGCCACCGCGTTCCTCGGGGACTGGGCCGACGCCCGCGACCGGGTGCCGCCCGAGTCCGGCGACCGGATGCGGCTCGCCCGCATCGACGCCTTCATCGACGCCAACCTCTGCGACCCGCGCCTGACCCCGGCGGCGATCGCCGCGCACCACCACCTGTCCGTACGCACCCTGCACTGGCTGTTCCGCCACCGCGAGGAGACGGTGGCGGCCACCATCCGGCACCGTCGCCTGGCCCGGTGCCGCGCCGACCTCGTGGCCGACCGCTACGCGGCCGTGCCCATCCACACCGTCGCGGCACGGTGGGGCTTCACCAGCGCGGCGGCCTTCAGCCGCGTCTTCAGGAGGGAGTACGGGATCACTCCCCGGGAGTTCCGCACGACGGCGGGCGGTGCGGGCGAGGAGTGAACGACCGGCGCGTCAGGCCGGTCCCGGCCCCGGCCCGGCGGTGAGAGCAGCGAGGTGCTTCAGGCGCTGGCGACGGGTGTGAGTAGGGTGATCGTTGGTACTGCCGTGACGGTGGCCAGCACATTTGGCTGGACCGGCAGCACCGGCTCGTAGGGAAGACGACGGCGTGAGGACGCCGCCACCAAGGGGGATGTGGATGCGCAAGATCACGGCTGCGATGGCACTGGGCCTGTCCGTCGTGCTGCTGTCAGGCTGCGGCAAGAGCGACTCGAAGTCCGATGACACCAAGGATGCGGGACAGCAGAGCAGCGGGAGGACACAGCCGTTGAAGGACAAGGAGAAGGACGGCAAGGGAGCGGCACCCGAGGCCACCGGCATCGACGGGACGTGGAAGCCCATCAACAAGAGCCCGATCGCCACGATGACGATCAGCGGCAACAAGGTCACCACCACGGGCAAACTCGCCTGCCCCGGCACCCTCAAGCCCGGCAAGAAGAAGTCGGCCATCGCCCTGGACTGCACGTCGAAGGACCCGGAGCGCTCGCGCGGCACCCTGGAACTCGCCAAGGACGGCACCCACATCTACATCGAGTGGGACGGCGCCGCCTGGGGCGGCATGATCGACTCGCTGCGCCGGGCCTGAACCCGGGGGTTCGCGCCGGCTCCTGGCCGCGGGCGGCCCGCCGCCCCGGAGGCCGCTTACTCGGGCCAGTCGGACTGCTTGATGACCTCGACGAAGTCGCCGCGCCGGAAGCCGGGGACGTAGTGGGCGAGTACGTCGGCCTTGACGTTGCCGAAGGTGGTCTCCGGGCGGTCCTTGATGCCTTCGGTGAACGCGGCCAGGATCCGGTTCTTGAAGTCCGGGCGGGGGTGGGCCGCCACCACGGCCGTGCGCTGCTCGTCGGTGAGCGTGTGGTGGCCGATGCCCAGGACGTCCAGTTCCACACCGCGGGTGACCAGGGCGACTTCGGGGGCCATGTGCAGCGGGATCTCCGGTGTGGTGTGCAGGGCGATCGCCGTCCAGACGCGGTCGGCCGCCTCGGCGGCGATGCCGTGGGCGGTCAGGAACCGGCGGGCCTCGTCGGCGCCGTCGATCTCGAAGCGCTGGTCGGTGCGGCGGAAGCGCTCGGTCAGCCCGAGGTCGTGGAACATCGCCCCCACGTAGAGGAGTTCCGGGTCGAAGGCCAGACCCTGCTCCCGGCCGCGCAGCGCCCCGAACAGGAACACGCGCCGGGAGTGGTCGAACAGCAGCGGCGAGGCGGCCTCGCGGACCAGCTCCGTCGCCTCGCGTGCCAGGGCGCTGTCCGGGATCCGCACACCCGCGATCTCTTGCCTCGTCATGACTGCCTCTCCTGATGTCCGGGTCGGTGATCTCCTCCAGATTCGCTGGATGCCCTACTCTGGCGCCATGTCCTCCGTGCCACGTGAACCACAGATTCAGACATGACCCTC
The DNA here is from genome assembly GCF_022698285.1 of Streptomyces sp. AN091965. Lineage (NCBI taxonomy): Bacteria > Bacillati > Actinomycetota > Actinomycetes > Kitasatosporales > Streptomycetaceae > Streptomyces > Streptomyces sp. AN091965. Next base: position 310,322 of record NZ_JALDMY010000001.1, read on the forward strand.
CGCGTGGGCTTCGTCGTGTTCGACGGTGTGACCCTGCTCGACGTCAGCGGTCCTCTGGAGGTCCTGCACCAGGCGTCCCGGCTCGGGCACGCCTACGAGCCGGTGCTGATCTCCCCGCACGGCGGCGACGTCACGGCGGCCTCCGGGCCGACGCTGGCCGCCACCACCCCGGCGGCCGACTCCGGGCCCCTCGACACCGTCGTGGTCGCCGGAGCCGACCGCCTCGCCGAACCGGGCCCCGAGGACGAACTCCTCGCCGCCGTAGGCACGCTCGCCGCCCGGACGGCACGGATCGCCTCCGTGTGCAGCGGCGCCTTCGTCCTGGCCGCCCTCGGCCTGCTCGACGGGCGCCGGGCCACCACCCACTGGCGCCACGCGACCACCCTCGCCCGCCGCCACCCCCGCGTGCGCGTCGAACCGGACGCCCTGCACGTGACGGACGGCCCGTACGTCACCTCCGCGGGGATCAGCGCGGGCATCGACCTGGCCCTCGCCCTCGTGGAGGACGACCACGGGGCGGACGCGGCCCGGGAGATCGCCCGTGAGCTGGTGGTGTTCATGCAGCGCCCGGGCGGGCAGTCGCAGTTCTCCACCGCGCTGGCGACCCCGCCCGCGCGCAGCGAGACGCTGCGCTCGCTGACCGCCTCCGTGCTGGCCGACCCGGCCGCCGAGCACAGCCTGCCCGCCATGGCCGCGTCCGCCGCCGTCAGCACGCGGCACCTGGCCCGGCTGTTCCAGAGCGAACTGCGCACCACGCCCGCCCGCTGGGTCGAACGCGTCCGTCTCGACCGCGCCCAGCAGCTGCTCCTCGACGGGCACAGCATCACCTCGGCGGCACGCCACAGCGGCCTCGGCAGTGACGAGACGCTCCGCCGCGCCTTCGCCCGTCACCTGGGCACCACACCGACCGAGTACCGCAGACGCTTCACGAGCGCGCACCGCCCTGGCGTTACCGACTGACGTCCGCGCGGCCGCGGTCGTCAGGGGCCGCGGGACCCTCGCGGCGCCGCGCCACCGTGTTCAGGGAACGCAGGGCCAGCAGCAGGACGCCGATGTCGTCCAGGTAGACGGGGTCCGGGAGCAGGTCCACCGGGGAGATCACGTAGAGCACAGCGCCCCAGAAGGCCGCCTTGTGCTCCATCGGAACGCCCGCTTCGCGCAACCGGCGCCGGGTGCGCAGGAGCCGCACGAACAGCACGAGTGCGACAGCTGCCGCCGCCACGAGCACGACCGCAACGAGCACGAGCAGGGCCATGGGCCAGTGGTGAGCACTCATGGGTCGCCTCCGCCTGTCCGGCCCGGCCGCCTGTGGCGCGGGCCGCGTGTCGCACGACGGGTACCCCGACGGCTCACGACCCACGCGAGGGGGCGGGCAGATGGCGGCGCAGCCACGGAGCCGTGGCGAGGACGAACAGGCCGAAGGCGAGCAGCAGGACGACGTCGGCCGTGCCCGCGCCGAGGGTGCTGTGCCGCACCCCGTACACCGCGTACAGGTTGGACGCCAGGTCGGCGAGCATCGTCAGACAGGTGAGGTACAGGCCGTCTCGACGGGCCTTGAGGAGCAGGACGCCGGAGAGGGAGTCGAGGACGATCAGCGAGTTCCAGAAGGCGTTGAGCCACATCGGCGCCCAGTCGCGGGAGCGGAAGCCCCACAGGACGAGCCCGACGACGTGCACGCACGCGCCGTACAGCATGACGGCGCCGATGACGACGGCCACGGCGCGGGGTGCGGGAGGCAGGGCACGCAGCCCTCGGGGCGGGCGCGGCGGACTGGAGGGATACAGCGCGCGGCGGCGCGCCGGGGAGCTGTCCCCGGCGCGCCGCCGCGCCTCGTCGCTTCGCTGGCCCACCTGCGGTGGCTCCTCCTCCTGTCGCTGCCCGACGGCCGGTCGCCGTCGGACAGACACGTGTCGTCCCTGCTCCCCCGTCACACGGGGTCGGCCTCGCGGACCGGCTCGCGCGCGGTGTCGGCGGCGGGTGTGGCCGGGGCCGTCCACCGCTGCTCCGGACGCGTGAAGAGGTATCCGGCCGCCGTGAGGACGACCGCCGCCATCACCACGAGCATCACCTTGAAGTCCACCACAGCGATGAGAGCGGCGCCGCAGGCCATGGCCAGCATCTGCGGCAGGGTCATCATGAGGCTGAATCCGGAGTAGACCCGGCCGACGAGTTCGGGCGCGGTGTGGCGCAGGCCGACCGTGGTCAGACCGACCACGATCCACGGCATGCTCGCGCCGCACAGGACCATCCCGGCGCCGACCGCGGCGACCGCCGGAACGGTCTGCAGCAGCGCCCCGGCGGAGAAGGCCACCATGCCGAGGGCGACCAGCCTGCCCTCGCCGACGCGCCGCCCGATGCGGGCCGCCGTGAGCCCGGCCGCGATGGCTCCGGCGCCCTGCCCGGCGAGCAGCACGCCCAGGAAGGACGGGGCCCGTCCGAGGCCGTCGTCGACCACGGCGAGTCCGACCGTCTCGGCCAGGCCCATGGCGACCATCGTCAGCGCGGACGCGATGGTGAGCTGGCGCAGGACGACCGTCCGCGCCAGGTGCCGCACGCCCTCGGTGATCTCCCGCAGCCAGCTCTCACCGCTGCGCTCCGGCTCGCTCTCGCGGTGGCGGACCGCCGTCAGGAAGGCGACGGCGGCCAGCATCAGCGCGATGTTGACTCCCACCACGGCGTGCGCGCCGAGTGCCGCGTACAGGCCCGCGCCGGCGAGCGGGGAGATCAGACGCAGGCCCTGCTTGACCGTCTGCGCCAGCGCGTTGGCGTCGGCGAGCTGGTCCTCGGGCACGAGCACCCGCAGGAAAGCGGCCTGCGCCGGGTCCACGAAGCTGTACGAGAGGCCGTAGAGCAGCATCACCACGTAGATGAGCCAGACCTGCCCGCTGTCCTGGACCAGGAGCAGCGACGCCACCACGGCGGCCGTACCGAGGTACAGGCCCATGAGGAGCGGGCGTCTGCGGTGCCGGTCGGCGGTCATGCCGCCGACCGGTGCGCAGAGCGTCCCCACGATCACCAGGAAGAAGGTGAACGCGGCGGCGGAGTTGCTGCCGGTCAGCTCCTTGACCCAGATGCCCGCCACGAGCCAGAGCATCGTGTCGCCGAGGATCGCGCAGAGCTGTCCCAGGATGAACCACCGGACAGTTCGGTCGGCCAGCAGCCTTCCCATGCGTTGTGCTTCCCTTCTTCGTGGTGGGGGCTCGTGCTCACGCGTCGCCGTCGAGGGCCTCGGCGAGGACCGCGCCGATCGCGGCGGCCCCCTCGGCTCCGAACAGGTCGGCGTGGCGGCAGTCGACGGGGTGGTCGGTGATCGCGCCCGCCACATACGGCTGCCAGGCCTCCCGCGCGGTGACCGCGCCGGCCGGGCGGTCGCGCGTCGCGGTCACGAACAGGACGTCGCAGTCGACGCTGCCTGGCGTGTGGTCGCGGATCAGACGGCTGCTGTGCACGGCGGTGTCGAGCACGGCTGCCACGGTGGCCTCGTCCAGCTGGAGCCGCCGGGCCTGCTCCTCGCCCAGCAGCGCGAGCACGTCACGGCGGTCCGCGCCGCGCTCGACCAGGTCGCGCACCGCGCTCCCCGCTCCCGGCAGCAGGGCGGCGAGCACTTCCTCCTCGGCCTCCGCGTCGAGGACGGCCGGGTCCTTGACCGCGTCGTCGGCCGGATAGGAGTCGAGCAGCGCGAGGAACGCGACCTGCTCGCCGTCCTTCTCCAGGAGCCGGGCCATGGCGTGCGCGACGGTACCGCCGAGGGACCAGCCGAGCAGGTGGTACGGGCCCGTGGGCTGCACGGCCCGCACGCGGGCGGCGTAGTCCTCGGCCATCTCCTCGATGGAGGCGGGCCTGGCGCCCGGCTCCGTGATGCCGCGCGCCTGCAGGCCGTACACCGGGCGCTCCGCGTCCACGTGCCCGAGCAGAGCCGCGTAGTTCCAGCTCAGTCCGAGGACGGGGTGCACGCAGAAGAGGGGCGCCGCGCTGCCGGTGGTGCGCAGGGGCAGGAGCACGTCGAGGCCGTTGTCGGCGGCTCCTTCGCCGAGCCGCGCGCCGATCCCGGCGGCGGTCGGGGTCTCGAACAGCGCCCGCAGTCCCATCTCGGTGCCGAACGTCCTCCGCACCGCGCCCATCAGGCGTACGGCGAGCAGCGAGTGCCCGCCGAGCGCGAAGAAGTCGTCGTCGGGACCGACTTCCGGCACGCCGAGGGCGTCGGCGAACAGCGAGCAGAGCACCAGTTCCTGCGGGGTGCCCGGGGGACGCCCCGCACCCCCGGCGGGCAGCGCCGGGGCGGGCAGGGCCCGCTTGTCCAGCTTCCCGTTGGGCGTCGTCGGCAGCGCGTCGAGGTGCACGAAGGCCGAGGGCACCATGTAGTCGGGCAGCAGGCCCACGGCGTACGCGCGCAGCAGGGCCGGATCCGTCGTGTCCCCCGCCTCCGGTACGACGTACGCCACCAGGCGCCGGTCCCCCGGCCGGTCCTCACGGATGACGACGGCCGCTTGCCGCACGTTCTCGTGCCGCAGGAGTACGGCTTCGATCTCGCCGGGTTCGATGCGGAAGCCGCGCAGCTTGACCTGGTCGTCGGCCCGGCCGACGAAGACCAGCTGACCGTGCGCGTCCCAACGCACCAAGTCGCCAGTACGGTACATGCGTCCGCCAGGCGTGTACGGGTCGGCCACGAAACGCTCAGCCGTCAAGCCCGGGCGCTTCAGATAACCGCGCGCCAAGGCCTCACCAGAGACGTACAGCTCGCCTACGACACCCTGCGGGACCAGGCGCAGATGCGCGTCCAGAACATACAGGCGGGTGTTCCACACAGGACGGCCGATCGGGACCGTGCCGCCCTCCATCCCCGTACCCGTGCCCGTACCCGTGCCGAAGGTGACCTGGATGGTCGTCTCCGTCGGACCGTACAGATTGACCGGCTGCACACCCCACACGCCCACCGCCGACGCGGCCAGCGAGGACCGCAGCGGCTCACCACCGGCGAACACCCGACGCAGAGACGTCACTTCCTTCGCCTGCGGCACCTCCAGCACCGCCGCCAGCAAAGTGGGCACAAACTGCGCCACCGTCACCTCATGCTCCCGCATGAATGCCACCAGGCGTTCCGGCTCCTTGGCCACCTCATCAGAAGCCACCACCACCGCAGCCCCCGACACCAACGGCAACCACGACTCCCACACCGCCGCATCAAAACCCGGCGACGTACGAGCCAGCACACGATCCCCAGCCCCGATACCGAACTCCGCCCGCATCCACAGCATGTGGTTCACCGCAGCACCCTGCGACACCACCACACCCTTCGGACGACCCGTCGAACCCGACGTATAGATCACATAGGCGCCGTCCCCGCCCGACACCGCAGGCAGTTCGGCGGCCGCCGTACGGCCCTCGGCGACGGCGACTCGCGGGAGGCCGGCAGGCACGAGGTCCGCCGTGCCGTCCGCCACGACGACCGCGACCGGCCGCGCCTCCTCAAGGACCCCGGCGATGCGCTCCGACGGCAGGCCCGCGTCCAGCGGCAACCACGCCGCACCCGACAACGCCACACCCACCTGCGCCACCACCCAGTCCACCGAGCGCGGCACCACCACACCCACGACCGGGCCGACATCGGCGCCACTCGCCACGAGCCGCGCGGCCAAGGCGTTGGCCCGGTCCCACAACTCCGCGTACGACAGAGTGGTTTCACCATCCGCAACAGCCACCGCGTCAGGGTGCGCGGCGGTCTGCTCCCGCAGCAGCGACAGCAGCGTCGCCCCTTCCGGAACCTCGGTCGCGGCCCCGGCGCCCCAGGCGGCCAGGCGGTCGCGCTCGTCGTCCGCGAGCAGTTCCACGTCGCTCACGCGAGCCTCGGGCTCCGTCACCGCACCGGCCAGGAAGCGCCCGAAGGAGTCGGCGAGGAACCGCGCCGTGGCGGCGTCGAACAGGTCGGCGGAATACTCCAGCTCGCCGTCCAGGTCCTGCCCCAGCGTGAGGGAGAGGTCGAACTTGGCGGCCGTGGCGGCGACGGGTTCGGGGCGGGCGGTGAGGCCGTCGAGTTCGGTGTGCGGCAGCTCCGTGTTCTGGAGGGTGAGCATGACCTGGAAGAGCGGGTGACGGGCCATGGACCGGACCGGGTTGAGGGCCTCCACGAGGCGCTCGAAGGGCAGGTCCTGGTGGGCGTACGCGCTCAGGTCGCGGTCACGGACGCGCTCCAGCAGGGTGTAAAACGTGGGGTCGCCCGATACGTCGGTGCGCAGGACCAGGGTGTTCACGAAGAAGCCCACCAGGTCGTGGGTGGCTTCGTCGGTACGCCCGGCGACGGGCGTGCCGACCGGGATGTCGTCGCCGCAGCCGAGGGCGGTCAGCCATCCGGCCAGTGCGGCCTGGAGCACCATGAAGACGCTGGTGTGCGTCTGCCGGGCCAGGTCGGTCACGCGCTCGCGCACCTCGGCCTCGACGCGCAGCGGCACGCTGCCGCCGCGGCCCGTGGACCGGGCGGGCCGTGGCCGGTCGGCGGGCAGGGCGAGCTCTTCCGGTAGGCCGTCCAACGCCTCGGTCCAGTAGGCGAGTTGGCGTGCGGCCAGGCTGTCGGCGTCGTTCTCGTCGCCGAGCAGTGCGCGCTGCCACAGGGTGTAGTCGGCGTACTGCACGGGCAGTTCGGGCCACTCGGGGGTCACGGCCGCGCGGCGGGCCGCGTAGGCGGTGGTGAGGTCGCGGACGAGCGGGGCCGTGGACCAGCCGTCGGTGACGATGTGGTGCAGGACGAGCAGCAGGACGTGCTCGTCGGCCGCGAGCCGGAAGACGGTGGCGCGCACCGGCGCCCGCTCGGTGATGTCGAAGGTGGCCGCGGCCTCCCGTGCCAGGGCGGCGTGCAGGGCCTCCTCGTCGTCGCGTACGTCCGTGAGGCGCACGTCGGGCGTCGTCGCGTCCGCCGCCCGGACGACCTGGTGCGGCTCGCCCCCGGACTCCGGGAAGACGGTCCGCAGGCTCTCGTGCCGGGCCACGACGTCGGCGAGCGCCCCGCGGAGCGCGTCGAGGTCGAGGGCACCGGTCAGACGCAGCGCCATCGGCACGTTGTAGGTGGGTGTGGGGCCGGTGAAGGCCTCCAGGAACCACAGGCGCTGCTGGGCGAAGGAGAGCGGGAGGCGCTCGGGGCGCGTGGCGGGGAGCAGGGCGGGGCGCCCGGGCTCGTGCCGCTCGTCCAGGGCCGTGGCGAGCGCGGCGACGGTGGGCGCCTCGAAGAGCGTCCGCAGCGGCATCTCCGTACCGAGGACGGTACGGATCCGGCTCGCCAGGCGGGTGGCGAGCAGCGAGTGGCCGCCGAGCGCGAAGAAGCTGTCGTCGATCCCGACCCCCGGCACGCCGAGGACCTCGGCGAACAGGCCGCACAGGATCTCCTCGCGGGGCGAGCGCGGGGCGCGCCCGGCCTCGGTGGGCGCGAACTCCGGCTCGGGCAGGGCCTTGCGGTTGACCTTGCCGTTGGGCATCAGGGGCAGCGCGTCGAGGGCCATGAACGTCGACGGCACCATGTAGTCGGGCAGGCTCGCGCCGAGGCGCTCGCGCAGCGCGGCGACGCGGTCGGGAGTGCCGACGGCGTAGGCGACGAGGCGCTTGTCCCCCGCCTCGTCCTGGTGGAGGCGTACGACGGCCTTCCCGATGCCGGGCTCCGCCTCGATCGCGGCCTCGACCTCGCCGAGTTCGATGCGGAAGCCGCGCAGCTTGACCTGGTCGTCGGCGCGGCCGAGGAAGACGAGCTGGCCGTCGGCGCCCCACCGCACCAGGTCACCGGTGCGGTACATGCGCTCGCCCGTGGCGAACGGGTCGGCCACGAAGCGCTCCGCCGTCAGGCCCGGGCGCTTCAGGTAGCCGCGCGCAAGGCCGGTGCCGGAGACGTACAGTTCGCCGACGACGCCCGGCGGGACCAGGCGCAGGCCCTGGTCGAGGACGTAGACGCGCTTGTTCCAGATGGGGCGGCCGATGGGCGGGATCGTGGGGTCGGCGATCGGGTCGCTCATCGACGCACAGACCGTCGCCTCGGTCGGACCGTACGAGTTGATCATGCGGCGGTCGCGGTACCAGCGCCGGACCAGGGCGGGCGAGCTGGCCTCGCCGCCGACGATGAGGGTGCCGCCCTCCGGCAGCGACCCTTCGGGCATGACGGCGAGCCCCGCGGGCGGCAGGTCGATGTGGGTGATGCCCTGCTCGGCGACCAGTGCCACGAGCGGGTCGCCCGGCATCATGCGCTCCAGCGGGGCGATGACCACGCGGGCGCCGCTGAGCAGCGCGGACCACACCTCGGAGACGTGGCTGTCGAAGCTCAGCGAGGAGAACTGCAGGACGCGGCTCTCCGGCTTGGTCGCGTACCACTCGACCTTGGACCAGCCGAGGCTGGGCAGGCCCGCGTGCGGCACGACGACGCCCTTGGGCCGCCCCGTGGAGCCCGAGGTGTAGATCAGGTACGCGGGGTGGTGCGCGCGCAGTGGCGCGGCCCGGTCGGCGTCGTCCAGGTCGGTGGTGGCGTACCCGGCGAGCTCCGCGCGCAGGGCGGGCGCGTCGAGGACGACCGCGGTGCGCCCGTCGAGCGGCAGCCGCCCGGCCACCTCGGACACGGTGACGACGAGGGCCGGGTCGGCGTCGTCGAGCATGTACGCGATGCGGTCGGCCGGGTACTCGGGGTCGACCGGCAGATAGGCGGCACCGGACTTCAGGACGGCGAGCAGCGTCACGAGCATCCGCTCGCTGCGCGGCATCGCCATGGCCACGAACCGCTCCGGGCCCGCGCCGCGCGCCACGAGGAGCCGGGCGAGGCGGTTCACTTCGGCGTTCAGCGCCGCGTACGACAGCTCCGTGCCTTCGTAGGCCACGGCCACGGACTCCGGGGAGCGGCGCACCTGGTCCTGGAGGAGTTCGTGGATGAGCCCGTCCGGGATGTCCCGTCGGGTGTCGTTCCACTGGTTCAGGAGCAGGTCGCGCTCAGCGGGGGTGGTGAGGTCGTGGTGGGCGACGCGCCGGTCGGGTGCGGTGCACACGGCTGTCAGGAAGGCGGCGAGCCGGTCCGCGAACGCCTGGGCCGTGCCGTGGTCGTAGAGGTCGGCGGAGTAGTCGACCGAGCCCGTGATGCCGTCGGGCGCGCCGTCGGTGAAGGTCTCCCCCACGTCCACGGAGAGGTCGAACTTGACTCCCCCGCGCGGGAGTTGCTCGGCGGCGACGCGCAGGCCGGGGAGGTCCATCGCGGGCAGGTCGGTGTTCTGGAAGGCCAGCATCACCTGGAACAGCGGATGGCGGCCCAGCGAACGCACCGGGTTCAGGACCTCCACCAGGCGCTCGAACGGCACGTCCTGCTGCGCGAACGCCGCCAGGTCCACCTCCCGCACACGCGCGAGCAACTCACGGAACGTCGGATCGCCGGACACGTCGGTGCGCAGCACCAACGTGTTCACGAAGAAACCGACCGCGTCCTCCAACGCCTCGTCCGTACGGCCCGCCACCGGCGAGCCGATCGGCACGTCGTCCCCTGCCCCCAGACGGGCGAGGAGGGCGGCGAGCGCCGCCTGGAGGACCATGAAGACGCTGGTGCCGCTGTCCTGGGCGAGCCGCGCGAGGCGCGCGTGCACGTCGGCGTCGACGGCGAAGGGCACGCTGCCGCCCCGGTCGCTGCCCGCGTTCGGGCGTACGCGGTCGCCGGGCAGGGTCACTTCCTCCGGGAGGCCCGCCAGCGCGGTCTCCCAGTACGCGATCTGGCGCGCGAGGACGCTGTCGGCGTCGCTCTCGCCGCCGAGCAGTTCGCGCTGCCACAGGGCGTAGTCGGCGTACTGCACGGGCAGCGGCTGCCACGCCGGAGCGCGGCCCTCGGCACGGGCCGCGTACGCCACCGACACGTCCCGGGCCAGCGGCGCCAGCGACCAGCCGTCACCCGCCACGTGGTGCAGGACGAGGAGCAGGACGTGGCTGTCCGCCGCGACCGAGAACAGCACGGCCCGCAGCGGCAGCTCCGCCGCGAGGTCGAAGCCTTCCTGGACGGCGGTGCACAGCGCGCCCGCGAGTGCGTCCTCGGCGATGCCCGTCAGGGCGAGCGGCACCGTCGCGGCCGTGGTGGCGCGCACCACCTGCTCCGGTTCGCCGTCCCGCTCGGGGAAGACGGTTCGCAGGCTCTCGTGCCGGTCCATGACGTCGGCGAGCGCAGCACGCAGCGCCTCGCGGTCGAGGCGGCCCGTCAGCCGCAGCGCCAGCGGCATGTTGTACGCGCCGCTGTCCGGCTCCAGGCGGTTCAGGAACCACAGGCGGCGCTGGGCGTACGAGAGCGGAAGGCGCTCGGGCCGGGCGCCCGGGAGCAGAGCGGGGCGGTCCTCCACAGCGGCCTGGTCCAGGGTGGCCTGGTCCAGGGCTGCCGCGAGGGCGGCCACGGTCGGCGCCTCGAAGAGCGTCCGCAGTGGCATCTCGACACCGACGGCGGTACGGACGCGGCTGGCGAGCCGGGTCGCGAGCAGCGAGTGCCCGCCCAGGGCGAAGAAGTTGTCGTCCACGCCGACACGCTGCTCGTCCAGGCCCAGCACGTCCGCGAACAGGGCGAGCAGCTGCTCCTCACGCGGTGTCGCGGGCGCGCGGCCCTCCTGGAGCGGGGCGAACTCGGGTGCGGGCAAGGCCTTCCGGTTCACCTTGCCGTTGGGCAGCAGGGGGAAGGCGTCGAGGGCCACGACGAGGGACGGCAGCATGTACTCCGGCAGCGTCCGGGCCAGGGCCGCGCGCAGTCCGGCCGTGACATCCACCCCGCCGACGACGTAGGCGACGAGGTGCTGCTCCCCCGCAGGCGTCGAGTGCGGCGCCACGACGGCACGGGACACACCGTCCAGGGCCTCGATGGCGGCTTCGATCTCGCCGGGTTCGATGCGGAAGCCACGCAGCTTGACCTGGTCGTCGGCCCGGCCGACGAAGACCAGCTGACCGTGCGCGTCCCACCGCACCAAGTCGCCAGTACGGTACATGCGCTCACCCGTGACGAACGGGTCGGCCACGAAACGCTCAGCCGTCAAGCCCGGGCGCTTCAGATAACCGCGCGCCAAGGCCTCGCCGGAGACGTAGAGCTCACCCACAACGCCCTGGGGGACCAGGCGCAGATGCGCGTCCAGAACATACAGACGGGTGTTCCACACCGGACGGCCGATCGGGACCGTGCCACCCTCCGTCCCCGCACCCGCACCCGCACCCGCACCCGCACCGAAGGTGACCTGGATAGTCGTCTCCGTCGGACCGTACAGATTGACCGGCCGCACACCCCACACGCCCACCGCCGACGCGGCCAGCGAGGACCGCAGCGGCTCACCACCGGCGAACACCCGCCGCAGAGACGTCACTTCCTTCGCCCGCGGCACCTCCAGCACCGCCGCCAGCAAAGTAGGCACGAACTGCGCCACCGTCACCTCATGCTCCCGCATGAACCCGACGAGCCGTTCCGGCTCCTTGGCCACCTCATCAGAAACCACCACCACCGCAGCCCCCGACACCAACGGCAACCACGACTCCCACACCGCCGCATCAAAACCCGGCGACGTACGAGCCAGCACACGATCCCCAACCCCGATACCGAACTCCGCCCGCATCCACAGCATGTGGTTCACCGCAGCACCCTGCGACACCACCACACCCTTCGGACGACCCGTCGAACCCGACGTATAAATCACATACGCGCCGTCCCCGCCCGACACCACGGGGTCCTCGGCATTCGCCGCCTGCTCGTGGTCCACGACGACGTGGGTGAGCTCGGGCGGCACGAGGCCTGCCGTGTCCTCGACCACGACGACCGCGACCGGCCGCGCCTCCTCAAGGACCCCGGCGATGCGCTCCGACGGCAGGCCCGCGTCCAGCGGCAACCACGCCGCACCCGACAACGCCACACCCACCTGCGCCACCACCCAGTCCACCGAGCGCGGCACCACCACACCCACGACCGAACCGGGACCAGCACCCGCCGCCAGCAGACGTGCGGCCAGGTGACCGGCGGCACCCTTCAACTCCCCGTACGAGAGCGTGGATTCACCATCCGTCACGGCCACCGCGTCAGGGTGCGCGGCGGTCTGCTCCCGCAGGAGGGACAGCAGGGTCGTCGCCTCCGGGACCGCCACCTCGCTGCCCTGTCCGGCTGCGAGCGCGGCCTCGCGCTCGCTGTCCGTGAGGAGTTCGAAGGTGCCGAGTCGGCGGTCCGCGTCCTTCACCGCGGACGTCAGGAACGTGGTGAGCCGGTCGGCGATGCCCTGGGCCGTCGCTCGGTCGAAGAGATCGGTGGCGAAGTCGAGGGTGCCTTCGAGGCCCGCGGCGGCGCCGACCTCGTCGTGGCGTTCCCGCAGGTTGACCATGAGGTCGAACTTCGCGGCGACCGGTGCGCCCGGCCCTTCCTCGACGCGCAGGCCGGGGAGGTCCACGACGGGCAGTTCGGTGTTCTGGAAGGCCAGCATCACCTGGAACAGCGGATGACGACCCAACGAGCGTGCCGGGTTCAGGACCTCCACCAGGCGCTCGAACGGCACGTCCTGCTGCGCGAACGCCGCCAGATCCGCCTCCCGCACACGCGCGAGCAACTCACGGAAGGTCGGATCACCGGACACATCGGTGCGCAGCACCAATGTGTTCACGAAGAAGCCGACCGCGTCCTCAAGTGCTTCGTCCGTACGGCCCGCCACCGGTGAACCGATCGGCACGTCGTCCCCCGCCCCCAGACGCGAGAGCAGCCCCGCGAGGGCCGTCCGCGCCACCATGAAGACGCTCGTCCCGCTCGCGCGCGCGAGGTCCACGAGCTGTGCGTGGGCCTCGGCGTCCACCGTGAAGGGCACGGTGTCGGCGCGGTGGCTGGGGCGGGCGGGGCGGGGGCGGTCGAAGGGCAGCGGGAGCTCCTCCGGGAGGTCCGCCAACGCGTCGCGCCAGTAGGCGACTTGGCGGGCGAGGAGGCTGTCGGGGTCGCTCTCGTCGCCGAGCAGCTCCTGCTGCCACAGGGCGTAGTCGGCGTACTGCACGGGCAGCGGCTGCCACGCCGGAGCGCGGCCCTCGGCGCGGGCCGCGTACGCCACCGACACGTCCCGGGCCAGCGGCGCCAGCGACCAGCCGTCACCCGCCACGTGGTGCAGGACGAGGAGCAGGACGTGGCTGTCCGGTCCGGTCGCGCACAGGCGCGCGTACACGGGCAGGTCGGTGGCGAGGTCGAAGCGGTGGCGGGCGGCCTCGGCGAGGTCCGCAGCCAGGTCGGCCTCGGCGCACTCGCGTACGTCGAAGGGCACGGTCGCGCGGGCCGGGTCCAGGACCACCTGGTGGGGTTCGCCGTCGCTCTCGGCGAAGACGGTGCGCAGGCTCTCGTGGCGTTCGACGACGTCGGCGAGCGCGGCGCGCAGGGCGTCGTGGTCGAGGCGGCCCGTCAGGCGCAGCGCGAAGGGCATGTTGTAGGCGTCGCCGCCGGGCTCCAGGCGGTCGAGGAACCACAGGCGGCGCTGGCCGACGGAGAGCGGGAGGCGCTCGGGGCGCGGGGTCACGGCGCGTACGGCGGGCCGGGTGCCGGTGGTGCCCTGGCGCGCGCGGGCGGCGAGGCCCGCGACCGTCGGGGTGTCGAAGACGGCGCGCAGCGGCAGTTCGACGTCGAGGGCGGCGCGGATGCGGCTGATCACACGGGTGGCGAGCAGGGAGTGGCCACCGAGCGCGAAGAAGTCGTCGTCGGCGCCCACCCGCTCCAGGCCGAGGACCTCGGCGAAGATGCCGCAGAGGGCTTCCTCGGTGGCGTTCGCGGGGGCCCGGCCCGTGCTCGCCGCGGTGAACTCGGGGGCGGGCAGGGCCTTGCGGTCCAGCTTGCCGCTGGGGGTCAGGGGCACGGCGTCGACGGTGATGACGGCCGACGGGACCATGTAGTCGGGGAGCGCGGCGGCCGCGTGGGCGCGCAGCGCCGCCTCGTCGCCGGGGGTGTCCCCGTGGACGTAGGCGACGAGGAGCTCGTCACCCGTGGCGCGCTCGTGGACGACGACGGTGGCCCAGGACACGCCGGGGGCGGTGGCGAGCACGGCCGCTATCTCGTCGAGTTCGACGCGCAGCCCGCGCAGTTTCACCTGGTGGTCGGCGCGGCCGACGAACACGAGGTGGCCGTGGCGGTTCCAGCGGACGAGGTCGCCGGTGCGGTACATGCGCGCGCCGTGCGCGAACGGGGCGGCCACGAAGCGCTCGGCGGTCAGGCCGGGGCGTCCCGCGTAGCCGCGGGCGAGCTGGTCGCCCGCCAGGTACAGCTCCCCGGTGACGCCGGGCGGCACGGGGCGCAGGGTGCGGTCGAGGACGTACACCTGGGTGTTCCACACGGGGCGGCCGATGGGGACGGTGCCGCCGGTCTCCCCGGGGGACGCGCGGTGGTAGGTGACGTCGACGGCGGCCTCGGTCGGGCCGTACAGGTTGTGCAGCCGGGTTCCGGCGTGGCCGAGGACGTCGTGGAAGCGGGTGGCGAGGTCGGCGGGCAGGGCCTCGCCGCTGCACACCACGTGGCGCAGGCTCGCGCAGTCGGCGGCGGCCGGTTCGTCGACGAAGGCGTGCAGCATGGACGGCACGAAGTGGGTCATGGTGACGCCGTGGCGCCGGATGGTCGCGGCGAGCCGGGCGGGGTCGCGGTGGGCGCCGGGCTCGGCCATGACGAGGGCCGCGCCGGAGAGCAGCGGCAGGAAGAACTCCCACACGGACACGTCGAAGCTCGACGGCGTCTTCTGCAGGACGCGGTCGGCGGCGCCCACGTCGTACGCGGCGCGCATCCACAGGAGCCGGTTGACGATGGCGTCGTGCGGGACGGCGACGCCCTTGGGGCGGCCCGTGGAGCCCGAGGTGTAGATCATGTACGCGGCGTTGCGGGGCCGCAGGGGGGCGGTGCGCTCGGCGTCGGTCAGGTCGTGGTCGGCGTACCGCTCCAGACGGGCGCGCAGGGCGGTGTCGTCGAGGGCCAGGGGGGCGGGCGTCCGCGGAAGCTGGGCCGCCAGGTCGACGGTGGTGAGGACGGCGACGGGGGCCGCGTCGGCCAGCATGTAGGCGATGCGGTCGGCCGGGTAGTCGGGGTCGACGGGCACGTAGGCCGCGCCGGACTTGAGGACGGCGAGGAGGGCCACCATCAGCTCGACGGAGCGGGGCACGGCGAGCGCGACGGTCGTCTCGGGTCCGGCGCCCAGGGCGACGAGGTGGCGGGCCAGCCGGTGGGACCGCGCGGAGAGCTCCCGGTAGGTGAGGGTCTCGTCGCCGAAGACGAGGGCGGGGGCGTCGGGGGTGCGGGCGGCCTGCTCCTCGATGACGGCCGGCAGGGTGGTGGCGGGGACCTCGCGCGCGGTGTCGTTCACGTCGGCGAGGACGCGGCGGTCCGCCGGTGTGGCGATGTCGTGCCGGGCGAGCGGCAGGTCCGGCGCGGCGCTCACCGCGGCCAGGAAGGCGGCGAGCCGGTCCGTGAACGCCTGAGCTGTCTCGCGGTCGTACAGGTCTGCGGAGTAGTCGACGCAGCCCGTGATGCCGCCGGGCGCGCCCGCGGTGAAGCTCTCCCCCACCTCGACGTGCAGGTCGAACTTGGCGCCGCCGCGCGGGAGTTCCTCGGGGGCGACGCGCAGGCCCGGCAGGTCCACGACGGGCAGGGCGGTGTTCTGGAAGGCCAGCATGACCTGGAAGAGCGGGTGGCGGCCGCGCGACCGTGCCGGGTTCAGGGCCTCGACCAGGCGCTCGAACGGCACGTCCTGGTGCGCGAAGGCGGCCAGGTCCGCGGCGCGGACGCGGCCGAGGAGTTCGCGGAAGCTCGGGTCGCCGGAGACGTCGGTGCGCAGCACCAGCGTGTTCACGAAGAAGCCGACCGCGTCCTCCAGGGCCTCCTCGGTGCGGCCCGCCATGGGTGAGCCGATTGGCACGTCCTCGCCCGCGCCGAGCCGGGCGAGGAGTGCGGCCAGGGCCGCCTGCACGACCATGAAGACGCTCGCCCCGCTCTCCTGGGCGAGTCCCGCGAGGCGCGCGTGCACGGCGGCGTCCACGGCGAAAGGCACGCTGCCGGAGCGCTCGCTGCTCACGGCGGGGCGCGTCCGGTCGCCCGGCAGGCCCGCCTCGTCCGGCATCTCGGCGAGGGCGCCGCGCCAGTAGGCGATCTGGCGGGCCATCAGGCTGTCCGGGTCGCTGTCGTCGCCGAGCAGCTCCTGCTGCCACAGCGCGTAGTCGGCGTACTGCACCGGCAGCGGTTCCCACCCGGGCGCCCGGCCCTCGGCGCGGGCCGCGTACGCCACCGACACGTCCCGGGCCAGCGGCGCCATCGACCAGCCGTCACCGGCCACATGGTGCAGCACCATCATCAGGACGTGGCTGTCGGGCGTGACCGAGAACAGCTCCACGCGCAGCGGCAGGTCGGTGGCCAGGTCGAAGCGGTGGCCCGCCGCGGCGGTGAGGGCCTCCCTCAGCTCGTCCTCGGAGCAGGAGCGTTCGACGATGTCCAGGCGCACCTTGTCCATGCGCAGGATGCGCTGGCGCGGTTCGCCGTCGCGCTCGGGGAAGACGGTGCGCAGGCTCTCGTGGCGTTCGACGACGTCGGTGAGCGCGGCACGCAGCGCCTCGCGGTCGAGGCGGCCGGTGAGGCGCAGCGCCAGCGGCATGTTGTAGAGCGCCGTGCCGTCCTGGAGGCGGTTGAGGAACCACAGGCGGCGCTGGGCGTACGACAGCGGGATCATTCGTCCTCCTCGGGACGGCGCATGCGGCGCAGGGCCGGGCGGCTGGGGCGGCCCTGCTCCGTGGTGGTGCTTGCTGCGGTGGCGGCGGCCTGCGCGAGGCGGGCCACCGTGGGGTTCTCGAACAGGGCGCCGAGCGGCAGGTCCACGCCGAGGGCGGCGCGGACGCGGCTGATCACGCGGGTGGCGAGCAGGGAGTGGCCGCCGAGGACGAAGAAGTCGTCGTCGACGCCGACCCGCTCCAGGCCGAGGACCTCGGCGACGATGCCCGCGAGGGTCTCCTCGCGGTGGTCGCGCGGGGCCCGGTAGGCGGTGTGCTCGTCCGCGCGGACGTCGGGCGCGGGCAGCGCTGACCGGTCGAGCTTGCCGCTCGGGGTGAGCGGCAGCGCGTCCAGGGTGATCAGGTGCGCGGGCACCATGTAGCCGGGCAGGGCGCGGGCGGCGTGCTCGCGCAGCGCGCCGGGGAGCCCGGCGTCCGGGGCGCCCTCGGGAACGACGTAGGCGACCAGGCGCAGGTCCCCGGCGGGGCCCTCGGCGGCGGTGGCGACGCAGTGGGCCACGGCGGGGTGCGCGGCCAGGACGGACTCGACCTCGCCGAGCTCGATGCGGAAGCCGCGGATCTTCACCTGCTGGTCGGAGCGGCCGAGGTAGGCGAGCTGGCCGTCAGCGGTCCAGCGCACCAGGTCGCCGGTGCGGTACAGGCGGGCGCCGGGGGTGAACGGGCTGGCCACGAAGCGTTCCGCGGTGAGCGCGGGGCGCCGCAGATAGCCGCGGGCGAGTCCGGCGCCCGCGAGGTACAGCTCGCCCGCGACGCCCGGCGGCACCGGCCGCAGGTGCGCGTCGAGGACGTACACCTGGGTGTTGCGCACCGGACGACCGATCAGCGGGGCCTGGGCGCCCTCGCTGTCGGCGTGCCAGGCGGTGGCGTAGACGGTGGCCTCGGTCGGCCCGTAGATGTTGGCGATCCGGCTGCCGGGGACGGCGGCGCGGAGGTCGGCCACGGCCTGCGCGGAGAGGGCCTCGCCCGCCAGGACGACGGTGTCGGCGGTGACCTTGCCCGCGGCCCCGCCGAGGACGCCCGCGAAGGCCGAGGGCACACCGCTGAGCAGCGTGCCGTCCCAGCGCGGCCGTTCACCGATGACGAGCAGGTCCCGGACGATCTCTACGCGGCCGCCGCAGGCCAGCGGCCCGAACAGCTCGAAGACGGAGACGTCGAAGTTGAGGGACGTGGCGCACAGGACGCGGGCGAGCCGCTCGGGGCCGAACTCCTCGGCCGCCCACAGGGCGAGGTTCACGGCGTTGGCGTGCGGCACCACGACGCCCTTGGGCCTGCCGGTGGAGCCGGAGGTGTAGATGGCGTAGGCGGGGTGGCCGGGGCGCAGCGGGGCGCGGCGTTCGGCGTCGGTGAGCGGGGTGGCGGGGTGCGCGGCGACGGCGGTGGCCGTCAGGGGGTCGTCGAGGACCAGGCGCGGCACCTCGGCCGTGGCGGGCGTGGTGGCCGCGGTGGTGACCAGGAGCGCCGGTCGGGCGTCGCCCAGGATGTGGGCGATCCGGTCGGCGGGGTAGGCCGGGTCCACCGGGACGTAGGCGGCGCCCGCCTTCAGCACGGCGAGGACGGCGACCAGGGTCTCGGCGGTGCGGGGCAGCGCGAGGGCGACGAAGTCCTCGGGTCCCGCGCCCCGTTCGACGAGGTGGCGGGCGAGGCGGTTGGCCCGCTCGTCGAGCTCCCGGTAGGTCAGGGTGGTGTCCGCCGCGAGGACTGCCTCGGCGTCCGGGGTGCGGGCCGCCTGCGCCTCCACGAGGGCGTGCAGCGTGGTGGGCGGGGTGGGGCGCGCCGTGGCGTTCCAGCCGTCGACGATCAGGGTGTGCTGCTCGGGGGCGAGCACCGGGGCGGCGCCGACGGGGCTGTCCGGTGCGGCCGCGGCCGCCTCCAGGAGGCGTGCGAACGACGCGGCCAGGCCTTCGACGGTGGCGGCGTCGAACAGGTCCGTGGCGTACTCCACTTCGCCCTCGATGCCGAGGGCGGTGCCGTCGTCGGCGTATCGCTCGGTGAGGCTGAAGGCGAGGTCGAACTTGGCGGAGGCGGCGCCGGTCCGCTCGACCGTCGCGTCGAGCCCCGCGAGGCCGACCTCGGCCGCCGTGGTGTTCTGGAACGTCAGCATCGTCTGGAACAGCGGGTGGCGGGCCATGGACCGGGCCGGGTTGAGCTGCTCCACCAGGTGCTCGAAGGGCACGTCCTGGTGCGCGAACGCCGCGAGGTCCGCCTCCTTCACGCGGGCGAGGAGCTCACGGAAGGTCGGGTCGCCCGACACGTCGGTGCGCAGCACGAGGGTGTTCACGAAGAAGCCGACGAGGTCGTCGAGCGCGACGTCGGTGCGCCCGGCCACGGAGGTGCCGAGCACGATGTCGGTGCCCGCGCCCCACCGCGACAGGAGTGCGGCGAGCCCGGCCTGGACGGCCATGAAGGGGCTGGCGCCGCCGTCGCGGGCGAGGCGTGCCAGGGCGGCGTGGGTGTCGGGGCCGAGCCGCACGGGCACGGTCGCGCCCCGGTGGCTCGCGGTGCGCGGGCGCGGCCGGTCGTAGGGGAGCTGGAGCTCGTCCGGTGCCCCGGCCAGCTCCGTGCGCCAGAACGCGGTCTGCCGCGCGGCCGGGCTGTGCGGGTCCGCCACGTCACCGAGAAGGGCGCGCTGCCACAGGGCGTAGTCGGCGTACTGCACGGGCAGCGGGTGCCACGCCGGTGGCGCCCCCTGGGCGCGGGCCGCGTACGCGAGGGAGATGTCCCGGGCGAGCGGGCGCATGGACCAGCCGTCGGCGGCGATGTGGTGCACGACGAGCAGCAGGACGTGCTCGTCGGTGTCGACTCCGAACAGATGGGCGCGCAGCGGGAGTTCGTCCGTGAGGTCGAACTTGCGGGTGATGGCGGCGGCCAGCTCGTCGTCCAGGCGGGCGCGCGGGCAGTCGCGGACCTCCGGCTCGACGGGCGCGGCGGGGCGCACGAGCTGGTGCGGTTCGCCGTCGGTCTCCGGGAAGACGGTGCGCAGGCTCTCGTGCCGTGCCACGACGTCGGCGAGGGCCGCCGTGAGGGCCGCGCGGTCGAGAGGGCCGCGCACGCGCACGGCCAGCGGCATGTGGTAGGCGGCGGAGCCCTCTTCCAGGCGGTTGAGGAACCACAGGCGGCGCTGGGCGTACGACAGGGGTACGGCAGCGGGCCGGTCCGTGGCGGTGAGCGGCGGCCTCGCGTCACCCGCGGTGGCGGCGATGCGAGCCGCGAGCCCGGCCACGGTGGGCTGCTCGAACAGGTCCTTGATCTGCACCTCGGTGCCGAGTTCGGCGCGGATGCGGCTGGTGAGCCGGGTGGCGAGCAGGGAGTGCCCGCCGAGGTCGAGGAAGCTGTCGTCGATGCCGACCCGCTCCACGCCGAGCACGTCGGCGAAGAGCGCGCACAGCGCGGCCTCGCGCTCGGTGCGGGGCGCGCGGCTGCTCGCGGCGGACTCGAAGCCGGGGCGCGGCAGCGCCTTGCGGTCGAGCTTGCCGCTGGGCGTCAGCGGCCAGTGGTCGAGGGTGAGGAACGCCGAGGGCACCATGTGGGCGGGCAGCTCGGCGGTGAGGTGGGCGCGCAGCGCTTCGCCGTCCGGGGACGGGGACGAGGACGGGGACGGGGACATGGGCGTGGACGTGGGCGTGGGCGTGGACGCTTCGGCGGGCAGGACGTACGCCACGAGCCTGCCCTCGACGACGGCCACGGCCGCCTGGCCGACCGCGGGGTGTGCGCTCAGGGCGGCCTCGATCTCGCCGAGTTCGACGCGCTGGCCGCGGATCTTGACCTGGTGGTCGGAGCGCCCGGCGTAGCGCACGCGGCCTTCGGCGTCCCACGATCCGAGGTCGCCGGTGCGGTACATGCGGGTGCCGGGCGGGCCGTAGGGGTCGGCCACGAAGCGTTCGGCGGTCAGGGCGCGCCGGTCCAGGTAGCCGCGGGCGAGCTGGGTGCCCGCGAGGTAGAGCTCGCCGGTGACGCCCGGGGGCACCGGGCGCAGGGCCGCGTCCAGGATGCGGATCTGGGTGTTCCAGACGGGGCGGCCGATCGGCACCGTGCGCGGTACGTCCTGCTGGGGGCAGGTCCAGTGGGTGACGTCGACGGCGGCCTCGGTCGGCCCGTACAGGTTGTGCAGGGGGGCGTCGGAGATCTTCCGGAAGTCCTCGACGAGGTCGGCGGGCAGGGCCTCGCCGCTGCTGAAGACGCGGCGCAGGCGCGTGCGGCCCCGGGCGGCGGGCTCGTCGGCGAAGGCCCGCAGCATCGACGGCACGAAGTGCACGGTGGTGACGCCGGTGTCCTGGACGAGACGGGCCAGGAGCGCGGGTTCGCGGTGCGCTCCGGGCGGCGCGACGACGATCGAGGCGCCGCTGATCAGCGGCCAGAAGAACTCCCACACCGAGACGTCGAAGCCCGACGGGGTCTTCTGGAGCACGCGGTCGGTGGCGTCCAGGCCGTACTGGTGCTGCATCCACAGGAGGCGGTTGACGATCGCCGCGTGCTCCACGACCACGCCCTTGGGGCGGCCGGTGGAGCCCGAGGTGTAGATGACGTACGCGGGAGTGCGGCCGACCGGGCGCTCCGTGTCCGGATCGGTGTCGGGGCAGGACCGTACGCGCGCCATGACGTCGTCGCTGTCCAGGGCGAGGGCCGGGACGTGGCAGGGCAGGCCGGGGGCGAGCACGGTGCTCGTCAGGACGAGGTCGGGCGCGGCGTCGGTCAGGATCTGCGCGGTGCGCGACGCGGGGTGGTCCGGGTCGAGCGGCACGTAGGCCGCGCCGGTCTTGACGATGGCGAGCAGCGCGAGGACGAGGTCGGGCGAGCGCTCCAGGGCTACGCCGACCTTCGTCTCCGGGCGGGCCCCGCGCTCGCGCAGGTGGTGGGCCAGCCGGTTGGCGCGCGCGTTGAGTTCGGCGTACGTCCAGGTCGTGTCGCCGTGGTGGAGGGCGGGCGCGTCGGGGGTGCGGGCGGCCTGCTCCTCGACGAGGGCGGGCAGGGTGGTGTCGGGCACCGGGTGCGCGGTCGCGTTCCACCCGGTGAGGACCTGGGCGCGCTCTTCGGGGGCGAGCAGGTCGAGGCGGGCGAGCGGGGTGTCCAGGTCGTCGGCCAGGGCTTCGAGGAGCCGGTGCAGGCGCAGGCCGATGTGTTCGGCCTCCGCGCGGCCGACGACGTCGGGGCGGTGGTCGAGGGCGATGCGCAGCCGCCCGCCGCCGTGCTGGCCGGGCAGCACGACCAGGCGCAGCGGGTAGTGCGCGCCGTCGTGGACGGTGACGTCGGTGACGGCCAGTCCGCCGCCGGGCAGCCGCAGCGCCGCCATGTCCACCGGGTAGTTCTCGAAGACCAGGCAGGTGTCGAAGAGGGCGCCGAGGCCGGTCGCGGTGTGCAGGTCGGTGAGGGCGACGTGGTGGTGCGGGGTGAGCGCCGACTGCTCGGCCTGCACCGCGCCGAGCAGCTGGGCGGCGGTCGCTCCCGGCGTGGGGCGCACCCGGACCGGCACGGTGTTGATGAGCAGCCCGACGACGTCCTCGGCGCCCGGCAGGTCGGCAGGGCGGCCGGAGACGGTGGCGCCGAAGAGCACGTCGTCGCGCCCGGTGAGCGCGCCGAGGAGGATGCCCCAGGCGCCCTGCACCAGGGTGTTCAGGGTCAGGCCCCGGCCGCGCGCGGCGGCGAGGAGGCGCTGGGTGAGGTCGGCGGTGAAGTCGAGGGACACCCGCTCGGGCCGCCGCGGCAGGCCGGCGCCCGCGGGGGCGGCGAGGAGGGTGGGTTCGTCGACTCCGGCGAGCGCGTCCGTCCAGGCGCGCAGCGTCTCGTCGTGGTCCTGGCGGGAGAGCCAGCCGAGGTGGTCGCGGAAGGGCCGCACCGCGGGCAGCGCGCGGGCGCCCTGGGTGTACAGCGTGAACAGCTCGCCCATCAGGAGCGCGGTGGACCAGCCGTCGAGGACGACGTGGTGGTTCATGAGGACGAGCACGTGCCGGTCGGCGGCGAGCCGCAGCAGGCCGAAGCGGACGAGGCGGGGCGTCGAGACGTCGAAGCGCTCGGCCCGGTCCGCGGCGAGGATCTCGTCGAGCCGGCCGCGCAGGGCCGCCGGGTCCAGGTCGCTGAGGTCCGTCTCCCGCCAGTCCAGGGGCACCTCACGGGCCACGACCTGGGTCCAGGTGCCGTCGTCGCCGCGCTGGCGGAACGCGCTGCGCAGCACCGGGTGGCGGCGCACCAGCTCGTGCGCGGCGGCGCGCAGCGCGGCGGCGGCGGTCGCGTCGAGGGGGCCGGTGAGCTCGAAGGCGAACTGCGCGGTGTACACGTCGGCACCAGAGGTGTCGTACAGCGCGTGGAACAGGAGCCCTTCCTGGAAGGGCGTGACGGGCAGGACGTCCTCGACGCCGCCGTAGGCGGGCGTGAACTCCGCCTCCAGAGCGTCGATGTCGGGCTGTGTCAGGGCGACGAGGCCCAGGTCGGACGGTGTGTGCCCGCCCGCGCCCGGGGTCCGCGCATGCCGTACGAGGGTCTCCAGGGCCCGCTGCCAGGTGTCCGCGAGCGCCGCGACCTCGTGTGCGTCGAAGAGGTCGCCGGGCCAGCGCCAGACCACGCTCAGCTCCTCGCCGTCGCCGCTCTCCTGGGCGATGACCTCGATCTCCAGGGCGTGGGCGAGCGGCATCCGCGGGTCGCCGCCGCCGCGGAGCCCGTCGGCGTCGAGGGTCCAGGCGAGGTCGCCGGCGTCGCCGGTGCCGAGACCGGACGTACGGCCGAGGTAGTTGAAGCCGATCTGCGCGTGCTGGCGCGCGGCGAGCACGGCGGCGGTGTCGGCGTTGAGGTAGCGCAGCAGGCCGTAGCCCAGGCCGTGGTGGGGCAGGGCGCGCAGGTGCTCCTTGACGGACTTGATGAGGTCGCCCGCGGCCGCTCCCCCGGTCCACGTGCCCTCAAGGTCGCCCGGTGCGTCGAGGCGGACCGGGTACAAGGAGGTGAACCAGCCGACGGTGCCGGTCAAGTCGCCCCCGAGGGCCTCCGTTTCGCGGCCGTGGCCTTCGACGTCGACGCGGACCGGGCCCGTGGCGCGGCCGGTGGCGCCCCGCCAGTCGGTGACGGCGAGCGCGAGGCCCGCGAGGAGGACGTCGGTGGTGCCCGCGTGGAAGGCGGCGGGCACGGAGGTGAGCAGCGGGCCCGTCAGGTCGGCGGGCAGGGTGCGGGTCAGCCGGGCCTCGGTGGCCGCGGTGTCGCGGGCCCGGTCCAGGGGGCGACGGCCGAGCGGCTGCTCGTCGTCGCCGAGGATGTCCTGCCACAGGGCGAGTTCGGCGGTGTGCTCCGGCGCGTGGGCGAGGCGTACGGCCTGCTCGGCCCACTCCTTGAGCGGGGTGGTCAGCGGGGCGGGGTCCGGGGCGGCGCCCCGCGCCTCGGCCTCGTAGGCGGCGATGAGTTCGGGCACCAGGATGCGCCAGGAGACGCCGTCGACGCACAGGTGGTGCAGGACGAGCACGAGGCGGCCCGGCGCGTCGGGGCCGCGGTCGCACCACACCGCTTCGACCAGTGCGCCGTCGCGGGGCGCGAGGCGGCGCGCGGCCTGCTCGCGCTGGTCGTCGGCGAACGCGCGCAGGGCGTCGCCGTCCAGCTGCGCGGCGTCGACGCGGGTGACGCACTCCTTGGCGGACACCGTGTCGCGCGGGGCCACGGCCAGCTGCCAGGCGCCGTCCTCGTCGGTGAGCCGCAGGCGCAGCGCGTCGTGCCGGTCGAGCAGGTGCTGCACGGCGCGGACCAGCGCCTGTTCGTCGAGGTCCGCCGGGACGCCGAGGACCGCCGACTGGTGGAAGGCGTCGATGGGGCCGCCGCGTTCGCGCAGCCACTCGACGATGGGCGTGGCGGGCACGGGGCCGGTGCCCGCGTCCGGGTCGCGCTCGGCCGCGGCCGTCTCCTCGGTGCGGCAGACGCGGGCGAGGGCGGTGACGGTGCGGTGCGTGAAGACGTCGCGCGGCGTGAGCACCAGGCCCGCTGCGCGCGCCCGGCTGGCGAGCTGGATCGCCATGATGCTGTCGCCGCCGGCCGCGAAGAAGTCCTCGTCGACGCCGACGGACTCGACGCCGAGCACCTGTGCGTACAGGGCGCACAGCGCCGTCTCGGCCGGGGTCGCCGGGGCCCGCCCGCTCTCGGCGGCGGTGAAGACGGGCTCGGGCAGCGCCCTGCGGTCGACCTTGCCGTTGTGGGTGAGCGGCAGCGTGTCCAGGGCGACGAAGGCGGCGGGCACCATGTACGAGGGCAAGTCGCGGGCGGCGTACGCGCGCAGGTCGTCGAGGTCGAGGGCGGCGGACGCCCCGGTCCTCTCCGTGGCGAGGGGCCCGGCTCCGTCGGTGAGCGGGGCGTTGCCCGCCTCGCGTGCCGCGGCCTCCTCGGCGACGACGTAGGCGACGATGCGCTTGTCTCCGCGCGGGCCGGTGCGGATGTCCACGGCGGCGTGGGCGACGCGCGGGTGCGCGGCGAGAGCGGACTCGATCTCGCCCGGTTCGATGCGGAAGCCCCGGATCTTCACCTGGTCGTCGGCGCGGCCGACGAACTCCAGGTCGCCGTCGGTGTTCCAGCGCACCAGGTCACCGGTGCGGTACATGCGTGCCCCCGCGGCGAAGGGGTCGGCGACGAAGCGTTCGGCGGTTCTGCCCCCCTGCCGGACGTAGCCGCGCGCGAGCCCGATGCCGCCGGCGTACAGCTCGCCGACGCTGCCCGGCGGCACGGGCCGCAGGCCCTCGTCGAGGACGTAGGCGCGCATGCCCTGGAAGGGGCGGCCGATGGGCATGGGGTCGGGCACGTCGGCCTGCGGGGGCAGCCGGTGGTAGGTGATGAAGGTGGTGGCCTCGGCCGGGCCGTAGCCGTCGACGACGGTGATGTCCGGGCAGGCCTCGCGGATCCGGCGCACGGTGGCCGCGGGCACGACGTCGCCGCCCGCCCACAGCTCGGTGAGTCCCTTGAGGCAGCCGGGGTCCTCCTCGGCGATGAGCCGGAACAGCCCGGCCGTCAGCCACAGCGAGGTGACGCGGTGCCGGGCGAGGGTGGCGCCCAGGGTGGGGATGTCCAGTTCACCGGGGGGTGCGACGACGACTTCGCCGCCGCCGAGGAGCGGCACCCACACCTCGTACGTCGCGGCGTCGAAGGCGGCCGGCGAGTGGAGGAGCACCCGCTGCTGTGCGCCGCCGCGCCAGACGCTGTCGAGGGCGAGCCCGAGGATGTCCTCGTGGGTGATGGCGACGCCCTTCGCGGCGCCGGTCGAGCCGGAGGTGTACATCACGTACGCCAGCTGTGCGGGGCGGCAGACGACGTCGGGCTCGTCGACGGGCTGTCCGGCCCGGACGGCGGGGTCGTCGACGGCGACGGCGGGCACGCCGAGCGCGTGGGCCCGCTCCATGGTCGTGCGGTCGCAGAGCACCAGGGTGGCGCCGGTGTCCCGTGCCATGGCGCGCAGCCGCTGGTCGGGGTGGCGGAGGTCGACGGGCACGTAGCAGCCGCCCGCCTTGACGACGGCGAGCAGGGAGACGACGAGGTCGGCGGTGCGCTCCTGGAGCACGACGACGGGCGTCTCGGTGTGTACGCCGAGTGCGCGGAGGCGGTGTGCCAGCTGGTTGGCGCGCTCGTCGAGCTCGCGGTAGGTCAGGTGCTCGTCGCCGCAGGTCACGGCGGTCGCGTCCGGGGTGCGCAGGACCTGTGCGCCGAAGCGCTCGGTGAGGGTGGTGGCCGTGGGGTCCTCGCGGTGCGGGGTGCTGATGCCGCCGGTGAGGACGTGGCGGCGCTCGGCGGCCGTGAGCAGTTCGGTGCGGCCGACCGTGGCGCCGGGGTCGGCGGCGGCCGCGCTCAGGAAGGACAGCAGGCGCTGCTGGTGTCCGGTGGCCTCGTCGGGCGTGTACGAGGCGGCGTTGGCCTCGACTTCGAGGAGGATGCCGTCGCCGCCGTGGTCCTGCACGACGACCGA
The DNA here is from genome assembly GCF_022698285.1 of Streptomyces sp. AN091965. Classification (NCBI taxonomy): domain Bacteria; kingdom Bacillati; phylum Actinomycetota; class Actinomycetes; order Kitasatosporales; family Streptomycetaceae; genus Streptomyces; species Streptomyces sp. AN091965. Next base: position 336,957 of record NZ_JALDMY010000001.1, read on the forward strand.
GAGGTCCTCGGCGGGCCCGGCGAGATAGGTCTGGGCGCCGACGGCGTCGCCGAAGCGCAGTCCGCCGCCGAACGGCAGGATGTTGACCTGCGTGGTGAACAGGGCGTCGGTGGTGCCGAGGTCGGCGCGCATCTCCTCGGAGAGGTAGCGCTGGTGGCGCAGTGCGCGCTTGGCCTCGGCGGACGCCTGCCGCACCAGGTCGGTCCAGGCGGCGCCGGGGTCGACCTCAAGGCGCAGCGGCACGACGTTGGAGACCATGCCGGGCGTGGCGCGCAGGGCCGCGTTGGTGCGCGCGGTCACGGGCAGGCCGAGCACCACGTCCCGCTCTCCCGTCATCCGGTGCAGATATCCGGCGGTGGCGGCGATGACCAGGGCGGGCAGGGCGCTGCGGGCCGTGCGCGCGGCCTGCCGCACGGTGTCCGCGGCCGCGGTGCCGATGCGTCCGACGCGGCGCGTCGCGCTGCCCGCGGGGGCAACGGGACGGCCCGAGAGCGCGAGGGGCGTCGGCAGGTCGCGCAGCCGCTCCGCCCAGTAGGCACGGTCGTCGTCGTACGCCGCCGAGGCGCGGTAGTCCGCGTCCTGCGCGAGGAGCTCGGGCAGCGTCCCGAAGGTGCGGTCCTTCGGCTCCTCGGCACGGGCGAACGCCGTGTAGATGTCGGCCACGCGGCCGCTGATGAGGGCGCCGGAGTAGCCGTCGGTGACGAGGTGGTTCCCCTGGAGGTAGAGCAGGTGCCACTCCGGGGAGAGCCGGAGCACGGCGACCGTGAACAGCGGCCCCGCCACCAGGTCGACCGGGCGCTCCACGGACTCCCGCATCCACCGCTCGGCGGCCTCGCGCGGCAGCAGTTCGCCGCTGAGGTCGACGTAGGGCAGCTCCCAGTCGTCGGGGCGCTCGCGCCGGATCTGCACGGCGGTGGCGCCGCTCTCCTCGAACCGCACGCCGAGCGCCTCGGTCTCCGCGATCGCCTGCCGCGCGGCCCCAAGGAGCAGCTCGGGCGTCAACGGCCCGCGGATATCGGTGTATTGGGCGACGTTGTACGCGCTGCTCACCGAATCCAGCTGCTGCGCGAGCCACACGCCGCGCTGCGCGCGCGAAAGCGGCGAACGGTCAAGGCCAAGCATGACTAGCTCCCCCGTAATTCCCTTGAAGCCCGCTCGTCCCTATGCGGGCCCATTTGCTGTGCGAACACGGCTACGCGTGCGCCCTATAGGGCGAGCACATGAAAACTCGACCAACCGTGGAAGAATTGATTAATCATCGGCGGCGGTGGCGCAGGGACGGGCACGACCCGCCACCGCCGCGCCGCGCTCAGGAACCCGCGGATTCCGTTTCGCGGACCAGGCTCAGCGGGCGCATATCGCCCCAGTTCTCCTCGATGTACGCGAGGCAGACCTGCCGGGCGTCCGGCCCGAGCCGCACCTCCCAGCCCGCAGGGATCTCGATCACCGCAGGCCAGAGCGAGTACTGGCCCTCGTCGTTCACCAGGACCCGGTACTGGGCGTCATCGTCTTCGAATGGATTGCTCACACTGCACCTCTCGGCATACACGGAGAGGGACGCGGGCGGGGACACACCTGCCCAAACACACAGCAAGCCGCGCCTGAACAGACAGCAGGCAGCGGTCATTCACTTCATGCCAGAGCGGCATACTCCCCCGTAAGCGGACCGTGGCACACGATGGTGACGGATCCGCACATCCCCCAAGTCCTGTTACTCGAACGCCCGTTGAAGGGCACTCAACCAGCCTGTACTTCCCCCGTTCTCGGCGGCGTTGATCACACTACGTGGGACGAGAAACAAGTTCAACCGTGACCGGCGTCACGAAACACCGGGTACACATAGCCGAGTTAGCGGTACGGAAAAGCTTGTACAGGGAGGGTTAAATCTGAGGAATGGCAATTGACCGCTCACGGGGGGCTGTTGTAGCGGGAGGCCGCGTGCCACAGGCGTCAGGCCGAGGCAGGACGTGAGCGACTTCGGCAGACGCCCGGACATGGACACAAGGGGCCATAGGGGCCGCATAGGGGTCAACGGGACGGGGCGGAGCGGAGCCCCCGGGGTGCCAGGTGCGGGGCGGAAGGGCCTGAGCCCACCGGGAGTGACGGATCGTCAGGGCAGGAGCAGCAGCTTGCCCGTCGTGCGGCGCGACTCCAGGTCGGCGTGGGCCCGGGCCGCGTCCGCGAGCGGGTAGCGGCCGGTGACGCGCGGGACGAGCCGCCCCGCGAGGACGAGGTCGAACACCTCCCCGGTCCGCCGCAGCAGGGCCTCACGGGTGGGGACGTGGTGGTGCACCACGGGGTAGGTGAGCAGGATGCTGCTGGGCAGGTCGGTGGGGCGCAGGGTGGGGACGCCCATGAACGGGCCGTAATAGGCGTGCACGCCGTGCGGCCGCAGGGCCAGCTGGGAGGAGCGGAACGTCCCCGCGCCGCCGCCGTCGTAGACGACGTGGGCGCCCTGTCCGCCGGTCAGCTCCCTGACCTGCTCCTCGAAGCCGCCGCCGGAGTGGACGAGGACGTGGTCCGCACCGGCCTCCTTCGCGATGGGGGCCTTCTCCTCGCGGGAGACCAGTCCGATCACCCGGCCGCCGCGCGCACCGATCATCTGGGTGAGCAACCGGCCGACCCCGCCCGCCGCGGCGTGCACCACGGCGGTGTCACCCGGGCCGACCGGATAGGTCTCGGTGCTCAGGTGGCTGGCGGTGAGGCCTTGCATCATCACGGCGGCGGCGGTCTCGTCGCCTATGCCGTCGGGCACCTTGACGAGCGACTCCGCCGGTACGGCGAGCAGCTCGGCGTAGCTGCCCGGGCGGTAGAACCAGGCCACCCGGTCGCCGACGGCCAGGTCGCGGACCCCTTCACCGAGGGCGGTGACCCGGCCCGTCCCCTCGACGCCGAGGACCGCGGGCGCCGTCCAGCCGGGGCCGCCCTCGGCACGGGCGCCGACGTCCATATAGTTCACCCCCGCGGCACCGACCCGCACCAGCGCCTCGCCGGGGCCGGGCGTCGGGTCGGGCAGCTCGGTCCAGCGCATGACCTCGGGGCCGCCGTGCTTCTCGATTCGGATCGCGTGCATGGGTGACACCTCTCTGCGTCCAGGGGACGGGTTGTCGGGGACGGCAGAACCGTAGGTCGCCGAAATTGGACCAGCAAGTCCAAACCCGAGGCGGGGCACGGGCGTTATTCGGTCGCCGGTCACAGGCGTCGGCGCTAGCATCCGCGGCATGCGTGAGTTCTTCACAGCTGGCGAGCAGCAGTTGTCGTTCCTGGACTCCGGCGGTTCGGGCCGCCCGCTGCTGGCCCTTCACGGGCACTACACCGAGGCGTCGACGTTCGCCCCGCTGGCGGAGGCGCTGGCGCCGGAGTGGCGCGTCATCGCCCTCGACCAGCGCGGTCATGGTGAGTCCGACCGCGCCGAGAGCTATCGAAGGACCGACTACGTCACTGACGTCGCGGCGTTCCACCGCCATCTGGGGCTCGGCCCGGTGCCGGTCCTCGGCCACTCCATGGGCGGCGTGAACGCCTATCAGTACGCCGCCCGGCACGCGGACCAGGTCACCGCCCTGATCGTCGCGGACGTCGGCGCGGTGGTGGACGCCGACTGGTCGATGGCCACACGGCTGCCTCTCGACCAACCGTCACGCGAGGCCCTGGCCACGGCTCTCGGCCCGATGGCGCCCTACCTCGCGTGCGCCTTCCGCTCCTCCGACGCCGGATGGGGATACTCGTTCGACATCGAGGACACGGTGCTGTCCCATCAGGCCCTCACCGGCTCCTACTGGAGCGACTGGGATGCCGTGGCCTGCCCGACCCTGCTGATCCGGGGAGCGGACAGCCCCGTGCTGACGCGGGACCACGCCCGGGACATGGCCGCCCGCCGGGCCGGTGGGGCCGAGCTGGTCGAGCTTCCGGCCGGGCACGTCGTGCACTGCGACGCCCCCGCCGCGTTCGCCACCACCGTACGTACGTTCCTCTCCCAACTCCTACCGGTATAAAGGCGCTTCCTCGCGCGCCGCATCGATCATGTGCAACCAGGCCAGTGCCACGACCGGGTGATACTTCGGTCAGAGGCAGAGATTTCCATGCATAAGATCTGCCCCGTGACAGAAGATCAGCACATGCCCACCGTCGACGGATCGGCTGACGTGGTGGTGCTCGGGGCCGGACCAGCGGGGCTCGTCCTCGCCAATCTGCTGCTCGCGCGCGGCGTCGACTGCGTCGTGCTGGAGCGGGCCGAGCTCGACCACCTCCACGCGCGGGCCCGGGCGGGATTCCTCGCGGCCAACACCGTACGCATCCTGGAGCGGCACGGCCTGGCCGACGGGCTGCGCCGACGCGGGCACACCCACAGCACGTGCGAGTTCCGCACCGAGGACGGCCGGTTCCAGTTGGACTACAGCGCGCTCGGCCGCGGGGAAGTGCACACCGTCTACCCCCAACAGGATCTGGTGGAGGACCTGCTGGCGCACTACTTGGCGGCCGGCGGCCGGATCAGCTTCGGCACGGAAGCGGTGGCCGTACGGGGCGCGGACGGCGCCGAGCCGTCGGTGAGCGTACGGACGGCGGACGGACGGCCCGGCCGGTGGCGGGCACGGTACGTCGCCGGATGCGACGGCCGGCACGGGGCGGCGCGGCGCTCGATCCCGGACCACTCGGTCCGCCGATTCCGCCGCGATCACGACGTGACCTGGCTCGGTCTGCTCGCCGAGGCACCCCCCAGCCTCGACGCCGTCGGCTACGCCGTCCACGAACGGGGTTTCGCCGGACACATGGCGCGCACCTCCGCCCTCACGCGTTACTACCTCCAGTGCGAGCGCGGCACCCCGGCCGACTCCTGGTCGGACGAGCGGATATGGGACGAACTGGACCTGCGCATGGGGGCCAAGGAGTACGGCCCGCTGCGCCGCGGCCGGATCGTGCAGCGCAGCGTCATCGGCCTGGAGTCGGACGTCCTCGAACCCCTCCGGTACGGCGCGCTGTTCCTGGCAGGTGACGCCGCGAGCCTGATCAGCCCGTCCGCCGCCAAGGGGGCGAACCTCGCGGTCCTGGAGGCCGAGCTCCTCGCCCACGCCCTCATCGACGACCTCACCCGTAAAGACCCCGTCGGCGTCGAGAGTTACTCGGCCCGCTGCCTCGCCCGCATCTGGAGCGCGCAGGAGTTCTCGCACTGGATGATCGAGCTGCTGCACAGCGCCTCCGGCAGGGACGACGCGTCCCGTTTCCTCAACCGCACGCGTCGCTCCCGCATGGCCGCACTGCGCACCTCGCGCAGCCAGCAGGACTGGTTCGCCGAGCGCTACGTCGGCGTGTGAGAAACCCTCCCCCTTCAACCATCCCCATCTGAGACCACCCCTATCTGAGGCCGCCTTCGCCTGGGACCGCTCTCCCCTCAGGCCGGTCACTCCCCCTCGGATCTCCCCCACCTCGGCTCTCCCCGGAATGAGGACGCCCCGTTGATCACGGCGTTGTCGGACGACACCTCGCGCCTGCGCGCGACGGTCGACTTTGTCACCCAGCAGGACAGCCAGTCCCTCCTGCCGCTCCTGCTCCCCGGGCTCGACGGCCCGGAACTGCGTGCGCTCGTGGAGCGGTGCCGCTTCGCGCACGCCGCGCTGCTCGTCTTCCCCGTCCACGCGCCGGCCCTGGAGGCCACGCTGGCCGAGTGCGGCCTGGTCGCCCCGGCACCGCCCCAGCCGAGCGTGGTCGTACGTGAACGCCTGGCGCTGCGGCACCGTCGTACCGCCGACGACCTCGACGTGCGCATCCTGCGCCCGGTGGTGCTCGGCCGCGACGGGCAGCGCCGCACGGTGGAGGTGTTCGCCCTGACCGTGCCGCCGGGCTCGGACCTGGAGGAGGTCGCGGCGCTCGAACTCGCCCGGCACGACGAGGCGCATGTCGCCTTCGAGGTGCAGGCCCCGGATCCGCTGGTGCTGCGCGGACTGCGCGCGTCCTTCGCCTTCCACGGGGCGCTCCCGGACGGCGGCGGATACAACCCGCACGAGAACGGCACGGTCTTCTACTTCGCCGCGCCCACCGCGTCCCGGGCCGGCTACCGCCGCATCGAGCTGTACGCCCCCGGGGACCACCGCTGCCAACTCGCCGCGCACCTGGACGAGTTCCAGCGTCAGCAGCCGCCCGAGGCGCTGCTGCGGCTGCTGACCGGGGCCTGGACCACGCAGGCCCTGACCACCGCCGCCCAGCTGCGGGTGCCGGACGCGATGGAGACCGACCGCGCCGTCGACGCCGGGGCCCTGGCGAGCAAGGTGGCCGCGGACCCGGACAGCCTGACGGTGCTCCTGCGTTATCTCGCCACGCTCGGCGTCGTCGCCGAGGAAGCTCCCGGCAGCTTCCGGCTCACCGCCCTCGGCGCGCTCCTGCGCACGGAGGGCCCCGGCTCGATGCGGCCCCTGGCCCTGTTGTACGGCGGGCCGTTCTACCAGTCCTTCGCCGCCCTCGCGCACACCGTGCGCACCGGGCAGGTCGCCTTCGAGTACCTCTTCGGCGCCCACCACTTCGACCACTTCGCCGCCGACCCCCACCTCGCCGAGCTCTTCGACCAGTCCATGGCCGCGAACTGGCGCATGTTCGAGCCGCTTCCCACCCATCCGGTCCTCACCGCGGCGGCCCGCAAGCCGCGGGGAGCCACCGTGGTCGACATCGCGGGCGGCAACGGGGAACTGCTGAGCCGCATCCTCGCCGCCCATCCAGGGCTCGACGCCGTGCTGCTCGAACGCCCGCACGTCGTCGCGGCCGCCCGCCGTCGCCTGGGAGCCACCCGGTGCACGTACGTGGCGGGGGACTTCGCGGACGTACCGGCGGGCGCGGACGTCTATCTCCTCTGTCGCGTGCTGCACGACTGGGACGACGAGCGGTGCCGCGACATCCTGCGCCACTGCGCCCGCGCCATGCCCGCCGACGCCGACCTGCTCATCGTCGAGCGCCTGCTGCCCACCGACAACTCGCCTTCCCTCGCCACCGCCTGGGACCTCCACATGCGGTGCAACGTCGGGGGCCGCGAGCGCACCGCCGACCACTACGGGCGCCTGCTGGCCGACGCGGGCCTCACCCTGGCCGGGCACCGGCCGCTGCCGCTGGACGGTCATGTGCTGCACGCCCGCAAGTGAGGTCTAGCCGGTCGGCGGCGGCCCCGCGTCCAGCAGGGCGCGGCCGAGCGGGGTCAGGGCGTGCCGGACGCCCTGACCCTCCCGGCGGGTGGTGAGCAGCCCGGCGGCCCGCAGCACCGAGGCGTGGTGGCTGGCCGTCGCGGCGGAGGTGCCGATGCGCCGGGCCAGCTCGACGGTGCCGACCGGGCTCCGCACCTCCTGGAGGGTCCGGGCCCGGGTGGCGCCGAGGAGGGCGCTCAGGCCGCCCTCGGCCGCCTCGGTCTCACACGTCACCACGGAGGCGCGGTCGAGGAGGGAGCGCGCGAGCGGGTAGCGCAGGACGAAGGGGCGCTCGGGCTCGGCGTTGTCGACGAGCACGAGCGGCCTCGGGCAGAAGAACGTCGGGACGAGCAGCAGCCCCCGGCCGCCCAGTTCGAAGTCGGTGTCCATGTCGCAGGGCACGGTCAGGACGCCCCGGCTCCAGGAGATCTCGGGGTGCAGGGTGCCGAGCAGCCCCTCGACGCCCGTGCCGACGGCGGTCAGGGCCCGCTGGGCACGGTCGCTGTGGGCGCACGCGAGGAGTTGTGACCAGTAGGGCGCCACCGCCAGGGCGTGGTAGGAGCGCAGCTCACGGCGGACGAGCGCCGCCCAGGTGCGGTCCCCGTGGTGCAGTTCGTGGATCCAGCGCGGCACGCGGGGCCGCAGCACCCGCGTGGCGCGCCAGTCGGCGGCCCACTGGCTGCCCGGCAGCGACCAGGTGTGGTCGAGGCTGTCCGTGAGGCTGCCGGTGACGGCGTGCGTGAACACCTCGGGGACGTACTCGCCGACGCCCGCGGGCGCCAGGTCGAACAGGAGCCCCATCTCGGGCCGCAAGCCGCGGCGGGTGCGCTCGCGCCAGCCGGACAGGGCGGCGGTCGCCGCCCTGTCCGGCCGCTCGCTCTGAAGCAGCGGCAGGCTCAGGACGGTCTCGGCGAGGGGGTCGGGGCGGTCCGCGACGCGTACCCGGGACAGGTCGTCGGCGGTGAGGTGGATGCGTAGCACCGTCGTGTCTCCAGGCGCTCGGCGGGTCGGGGCGCGCGCCCGGCGGCGGTCGGTCCGGCCGTCGTCGGCCGAGCCGCGCGATCACGCTAACCGGCGCGGCGGCGACCGGGACGGCCGCGCGCCTCATCTGGCCAAAGTGCCCTCCCCAGGTCTATGGAATGTCCGATTTCGATGTGCCTCGAAGGGCTTTGAGCAGCCGGTGGGGCGGTGGCGAGACTGGCTCTCGTACAGGGGGGGAGGACCCGGTCGGCGCCGCCACGCGGTGTCGGCCGGGCCCCTGCCGACAGGCACGACGAACCGACGAACCAGGGAGCGGCCCACCATGAAACCCCACCGTCGAAACGGCCGCCGAGGAGTCGCTGTGGCCCGCTCGTCCGGGTGGCGTCCGCGCTGCGCCGCCGTGGTCCTCGCCGCCTCGGCGTGTCTCATCGGAGGCATCACCTCCGCCCAGGCGGCCCCGGACCCCGGCCAGCGGCTCACCGCGCCCGCGGTGCGGACGTTCACCGGCAACGGCACCGGCACCTCGCCGTCCCAGGCCGTGGACGGCGCCGTCCGGATGGCGTACGCGGTCGCCCAGTCCGCCGGTTGGCAGGCGGCCCAGTGCCATGTCCGTGGCACCGACGTCAGGTCGGTCGGCGGTGGTGTGTACGCCGCTGTCGCCAGCCTGTACTGCCAGCGCTGAACCACACCGCGCCCCCGGCTACTACGGCGCCGACGCCGCGATCAGATGCACCCGCTGATCTCAGTGCTCGTCCGCGGCCCGGGCCAGCGCCGCCTTGAGCAGGGCCACGGTTGAGGCGGTCGTCGCCGCGCGGACCGCGTCCTGGTCGGCGTGCTCGGCCTCTTCGAGCAGGATCACCGCGGCCTGGAGCACGCCGACGTGCACCGGGACCGTACGCAGGGCGGCGAGCGCGGCACCGGCCCGGTCCGCCGCGGACACGGAGTCGCCGGCCTGGGGAATGAGCGCGAAGACACCGCGCCCCAGCGCGCGGTCGCGGGAGGAAGGCGTGGTCACCCGGGGATTCTCCCCTACGGAACCCGCCCGGTGACAGCCGGTCGGGTCCCGGGCCAGGCCGACGGGTCGGCCCCGCAGGGCGGCGGGCCGTCGGCGCGGTGTGCCGGGACGCTGGTGGCCGAGCCCTCAGGAGGCACCGTGGACGATCCCGTCCGCCGAGAGACGCTGGGCACGCCGAGGCTGAGCGCTACCAGGTCGTCGCTTCCCAGTCGTCCGTGTGGAGGGAGTGCGGCTCGCCCTTCAAGTAGTGCTGGATGCCGAGGGCGTTGTACCGAACGGTGTCCATGGGGAGCGGGTCGACGGGGGCCCAGAGGAGTTCGCTGCACTTGTGGGGTTCGGCGTTGACGACCGTGCCGGTGAAGTCCCGCTCGACGGCGAAGAACCAGCCCACGCGGTCACGCCCTTCAGGGCTGCGGAAGAACATCACGTGCGCGAGCCGCACCGCCCCGCGGTCGAGCTGGACGCCGATCTCCTCCCGCGCCTCGCGCACGACCGCGTCCCAGGGGTCCTCCCCCGGATCGACCTTGCCGGAAGGGAGGTTCAGCAGCCCGTCGGCGTATCCGGTGTTGTCCCGCCTGGCCAGGAGGACGGTGTCCCCGCGCCTGAGGATGAGCATGACGTCGTTCTGCGGCTGCCCCACCGAGTCCTCCCGCGATCGTGTGGCCGATGGCCCCTATCGTGGTCGATGAGACGTCGCCCCGGTCGCCGGTCCCGGCGCGGCGTCCCGGGTGAAGGCCCATGCCACGAGACCGAGGCCGCTGAACGCGGCGCCCAGGACGCAGACGGCGCCCCAGCCCGCCGCCTCGTAGAGGGACGTCGCGGCGATGGCGCCGGTGGCGCTGCCTATCGAGTAGAAGACCATGTACCCCCCGATGAGGCGGCTGCCCGCGTCCGGGTGCAGGGCGTAGATCAGGGTCTGGTTGGTGACGTGGACCGCCTGGACGGCGAGGTCGAGGAGGACCACTCCCGCGGCCAGGGCCCACAGGGAGCTGCGGGTGAAGGCCAGGGGCAGCCAGGAGGCGGCGAGCAGGGCCAGGGCGATGCCGGTGGTCTGCCGGGAGCGGCCGCGGTCGTTGAGCCGGCCCGCCACGGTCGCGGCCAGGGCGCCGACGACACCGATGAGGCCGAACGCCCCGATCTCGCTGTGCGACAGGGAGTACGGGGCCTCGCTGAGCGGGAGCGCGACGCTGCTCCACAGGGTGCTGAAGGAGGCGAAGATCAGCAGGCAGAACAGGGCGCGCAGGCGCAGCAGCGGTTCGCGTGCGAACAGGGTGATCGTGGAGCGCAGGAGCTGCCCGTAGCGCAGGGTGGTCGGCGCGACGGCGGCGTGGCGCGGCAGGACGCGGTACAGGACGAGGGCGAGCAGCGCGGTGAGCGTCGCCGACGCGAGGTAGACGGCGCGCCAGCCCGCGAGGTCGGCGATGAGGCCGGACGCGGTGCGGGCGAGCAGGATGCCGGTGACCACGCCGCTGGTGACCAGGCCGACGACCCGGCCGCGCCCGGCGGCGGGTGCCAGGGAGGCCGCGAAGGCCACGAGCGTCTGCGTGACGACGGCGAGGAGCCCGGTCGCGGCCATGCCCGCGAGCAGCAGCGCCGCCGTGGGGGCCACGGCCACCACGGTCAGCGCCGCCACGAGGAGCAGCAACTGGGCCACGATGAGCTTCCTGCGGTTCACCATGTCGCCCAGCGGTACGAGGAAGAAGAGGCCGAGGCCGTATCCGACGTGCGTGAGGGTGACCACGCCGCCGACGAGGGCCGGGCTCATCGCGAGGTCCTCGCCGATGGTCACCAGGAGCGGCTGGGAGAAGTAGACGTTGGCCACCGCGGCCCCGCAGGCGACGGCGAAGAGGATGACGATCCCCCGGGTCAGGGCGAACGCGGCCCCCTCCTCCGCATTCCCGTCGCACCCTGCCCCGGTGGCCTCCGCCCCGGTTGCTCGCGTCCCGGCCTCACCGTTTCCGGGCATGGCTACCCCTCCGCAATCTGGTTTCATCTTGCTACCAACCAACGATGACGCGACGGTAAGCCCTCTTGGTAGCATGTTGCAACCACTGTGGGAGTGGGCGAGACCGTGTGAGAGCGAGGGACACCATGGTGACCAGGACGCGTTTCGACGACAGCGAATGTCCCGTCGCCCGGTCCGTGGACGCGATCGGCGACTGGTGGTCCCTGCTGATCGTGCGGGACGCCTTCGACGGGAGCAGGCGCTTCGGGGAGTTCCAGCGCAGCCTCGGCGTGGCGAAGAACATCCTCACCGCGCGGCTGCGCACCCTGGTCGACGGCGGCGTCCTCGCGTCCGTCCCCGCGTCGGACGGCAGCGCCTACCGCGAGTACGCCCTGACCCCGAAGGGCAAAGCCCTCTTCCCCGTCATCGTGGCACTGCGGCAGTGGGGCGAGCAGAACTCCTTCGCCCCGGACGAGCCGCACTCACAGCTCGTCGACCGCCGGCAGGGGCGCCGGCTGCGCACGCTCGAAGTGCTGGCCGCGGACGGGCGGCGCCTTGACCCCGACGACACCACGGTTCACAAGGTCTCCCCCGCGCGGTGAGGTGCGGCTCACGAGGGCGCCTCCCGGGAAATCCCGCCCCGCGCACCCTGTCGGTTCCTTTTCTTGATCAATAGGGTGGCCCCGCCACGCAGTTGTTCCCCTAAGGAGCCCCGTGTCCCCTGCTCAGTCCATACCGGACATCCTCTCGGCCGAGTTCGCCGCCGACCCCTACCCCGTCTACCGCGCGCTGCGGAAGCACGCCCCGCTCCTGTGGCACGAGCCCACCAAGAGCTATGTCGTCTCGCGCTACGAGGACGTGGCACGCGTCTTCAAGGACAAGGAGTCGGTGTTCACCACCGACAACTACGACTGGCAGCTGGAGCCCGTGCACGGCCGGACGATCCTCCAGCTCAGCGGGCGGGAGCACGCGGTGCGCCGGGCCCTGGTCGCCCCGGCCTTCCGGGGCAGCGAGCTCCAGGACACCTTCCTGCCGGTCATCCGCCGCAACTCCCGCGCCCTCGTGGACGCCTTCAGGGACCGCGGCTCGGCGGACCTCGTGGCGGAGTACGCGACCCGCTTCCCGGTCAACGTGATCGCGGACATGCTCGGCCTGGACAAGGCGGACCACGCGCGGTTCCACGGCTGGTACACGAACGTGATCGCCTTCCTCGGCAACCTCGCGGGCGACCCCGAGGTGACGGCCGCCGGCGAGCGCACCCGCGTGGAGTTCGCCGCCTACATGCTGCCCGTCATCCAGCGGCGCCGCGAGGAGCCCGGGGACGATCTGCTGTCCCGGCTGTGCGCCGCGGAGGTCGACGGCGTCCGCATGAGCGACGAGGACATCAAGGCGTTCTGCAGCCTGCTGCTCGCGGCGGGCGGCGAGACCACGGACAAGGCGATCGCGAGCATCTTCGCCAACCTCCTCGCGCACCCCGAGCAGCTCGCCGCGGTGCGCGCCGACCGGTCCCTGATCGACCGGGCGTTCGCCGAGACGCTCCGCCACACCCCGCCGGTCCACATGATCATGCGGCAGACCGCGGCGGAGGTGGAGCTCGCCGGGGGCACGGTCCCCGCCGGGGCGACGATCACCTGCCTGATCGGCTCGGCCAACCGCGACGAGGAGCGCTACGGCGACCCGGACCGCTTCGACCTCTTCCGGGACGACCTCACCACCACGACCGCGTTCTCCGCGGCGGCCGACCACCTCGCCTTCGCCCTCGGCCGGCACTTCTGCGTGGGCGCGCTGCTGGCCCGCGCGGAGGTCGAGACCGGCGTCAACGACCTGCTCGACGCCCTGCCCGAGCTGCGCTTCGCGGACGGCTTCGCCCCCGAGGAGCACGGCGTCTTCACCCGGGGGCCGCGGACGCTGCCGGTGGTCTTCACCCCGGCGGCGCGCTGAGCGGGACGCGTACCGGCGTTCCGCCCCGGCGGGCGGAACGCCGACGCTACTGGGCCACCGGCGTGAACTGGACGGGCAGGGCCGTCAGTCCGCGCATCCACACCGAAGGCCGCCAGGTCAGCGCCGCCGGGTCGACGCCGAGGACCAGGTCCGGCAGCCGCTCCAGGAGCGTCTCGACGGCCGTACGGGCGATGACGTCGGCGAGCAGCGGAGCCGGATAGGGGCAGCGGTGCTCGCCGTTGCTGAAGGACAGGTGCGCGGAGTTCTCCGAGCCGACGTGGGCGCCGGGCCACAGCTGGGGGTCGGAGTTGGCCGCGGCGAGGCCGAGGACCAGGCAGTCGCCCGCGCGGATCTGACGGCCGCCCAGCTGGGTGTCGCGCACCGCCCAGCGCCCGATGAAGTTCTGCGTGGGGGTGTCGAGCCAGAGCACCTCGTTCAGGGCCTGGCCGACGCTGAGGCGCCCGCCCGAGACGTTCAGGGCGAACCGCTCGTCGGTCAGGAGCAGCCGCAGCGTGTTGCAGATCCAGTTGGCGGTGGGTTGCTGGGCGGCGGCGATCACCGAGATCAGGTCCTGGACGACCTCCTCGTCGGTGAGCCCGGCCGGGTGCTCCAGCATCCGCGAGGTGACGTCGGCCGCGGGCCGCTCGCGCCGCTCCTTGACCAGACGGTGCACGCGCTCGCCCACCCGTCCGTACGCGGCGACCGGGTCGTCGCCCTCGGCGGTGTCGAGGGACATGCGCAGGTCCTCGACGAGGCCCTCGGTGTCGGCGGTGCCCGGCGGCATGCCGACCATGTGCACGGCGGCGCGCATGGCGAGCGGATGGGTGTAGGCGCTCATCAGCTCGGCGGCCCCGCGCCCGGAGAAGGAGGCGATCAGCTGGTCGGCGATGTGGACGCACTCCCGGCCGAGTTCGAACTGGTCGACGCCCTCAAGGGCCTCGGTGATGACACCGGCGCGCTGCCGGTGCTCGGCGCCCTCGGTGAACAGGACGGACGGCTGGTAGCCCACGAAGGGCAGCAGCGGCCAGTCGGCGGGGATCCGGTCCCACTGGTTCCAGCGCCGCGAGTCGCGGGCGAACAGCTCGTCGTGCGCGGTGACGTAGCTGACCTCGGAGTAGCCGAGGACCAGCCAGGCGGGCACGTCGCCGTCGAGGAGGACGGGGGCCACGGAGCCGTACCGCCCGCGCAGGTCGCGGTAGAGCTCGAAGGGCGTCTGCTGGTACTCCAGGCCGCTGAGGGGCACCGCGTCACTGTGCGCGGGGCAGCCGGGCGGCGGGGTGCCGGGCGCCGCCGGTCCGGTGGCTTCGGTCATGCTGTCAGTTCCCGTTCCCGTGCCAGGTGGTGGAGGTGGTCGACGAGGGTGATGAGCACGTTCTTGCCGGACGAGCGGACCCGGGCGTCGCAGTCGACGAGCGGGACGTGCGCGGGCAGTGCGAGGGCGGTGCGGATCTCGTCCAGGGAGTGGTAGGCGTGCTCGCCGTCGAAGCGGTTCACGGCGACGACGAAGGGCGTGCCGTGGTGTTCGAGCCGGTCGATGGCGTACCAGGAGTCGTCCATCCTGCGGGTGTCGACGAGCACCACCGCTCCGAGCGTGCCGGAGAAGAGGCGGTCCCACAGGAACCAGAAGCGCTTCTGGCCGGGCGCGCCGAACAGATAGAGCACCAGGCGGTCGTTGAGGCTGATGCGGCCGAAGTCGAAGGCCACGGTGGTGGTCGTCTTGGCCGACTCGGTCGGCACCTGGTCGACGTCCTCGCCCGCCCGCGTCATCACCTCCTCGGTGTTGAGGGGGCGGATCTCGCTGACCGAGCGGACCAGGGTCGTCTTGCCGACCCCGAAGCCGCCCACCACGACGATCTTCAGACCGGACTCGGCCGTGTCGCGCAGCGGTGTCCGGGCCTCGGGCGGCAGCTCAGAGGTTGCGGAGCCCATGGAGCACCTCCGTGAGAAGAGCGGAATCGGGCAGCGCGGCGGACGCCGCCACGCGCGGGTGTCGGGCCGTGATGCGGCCGGTGTCCTGGAGGTCCTCCAGGAGGATGCGGACGACCGTGACGGGCAGCGACAGCTCGGCGGCGATCTCGACGACGGCCGTCGGGTGGCGGCACAGGTCCAGGATGCGCGCGTGCTCCGACTGCTGGCCGGGCGACGGCTCGCACTCGGCCACGATCAGCGTCACCAGGTCGAACGCGCCGCCGTCGGACCGGCTGCGCCCACCGGTGATGGTGTACAGCCGGTCCGGGTCGCCCACGTCGACGGGCCGCCGGGTCATGACGCGGGGTTCGTGAGGCCCTGGCCGCGCGGCTCGGCGCTCAGGTGGTCGCCGATCTGCGCCACGAGCTGGGACATCTGGTTGCCCACCACGCCGGGGTCGGCGTCCTCGTCGGCTATCACGGCGAGGTGCGCGCCCTGGCCCGCCTCCACGACGAACAGCAGGCCGCCGTGGAACTCCGTCATGGAGTGCCGTACGCCGCCCGTGCCGTCCCCGAACTCCATCGACGCGCCCTGGGCGAGCGCCTGCATGCCGGAGCAGATCGCGGAGAGCTGGTCCGCCTGGTCCAGCGTCAGGCCGGGGCTCCAGCACAGCTTCAGGCCGTCCCGGGAGAGGACGAGGGCGTGCCGGGTGCCGGGGGTGCCGTCGAGCAGGCTCTCCAGGAGCCAGTTCAGGCTGTTGTCGGTGGTCGTCATCGTGTGTCGGGGCCGTCACCGGGGGGGTGCGAACGCCCGTGCCTCCCTTTCGGTGTGCGGGGCGGGGGTCGAGAAGCGGTCCTTGCGGTCCCATGGGGCGGGCCGGTCCGCGCGGGGGCGGGCGGCTACTCGGCCCGCGGCGGCTGGGGGTTCTCAGCCGTGTCGTCGGCGGCGGCCCGGCGGGCGCGGTGGAACGCGCCGAACCGGTCCCCGATGCTCTGTCCGGAGCGGTGCCGTTCGTCCTGCGAGGCGCCGCTCGCGCCGGTCCGCTCGGCGTCGGGACCGGTCCGCCGGTCCTCGTGCCGGTCGCCGGAGTGCCGATCGCCCGGGTTCCGTTCGGCGGTGCGCCGTTCGGTGGCGGCGTGCGCGGCGGCCATCGTGCGGCCGGGACGCCGCACGGGCAGGCCGCCGGGGGTGGCCTCCGCGGTGCCGGGTGCTTCGGGGCCGTCCGCGGGGTCATCCTCCGGAGGCGTCGGCCACACCGGGGCCGACGGGGAGGGCGTCGACGGCAGCGACGCGGGGCGGCTCGCCGCAGTGGTCTCCGGCTCGGCGGCCTGCCCGGGTGCCGGGAGGGCCGGAGCCTCGGTGACGGGGGCCTCGATCGAAGGGGCCACCGCCGTGCGGGCGCTGTCCGGCTGGGACTGCTGCGCCAGGAGCTGCGGGGGCAACAGGATGACGACGCCGGTGCCGCCGCGCGAGGAGGGGCGGAAGTTCACGCTGACGCCGTACTTGACGGCCAGTCGGCCGACGACGGCGAGCCCGAGCCGGGTGCCCTGGAGCAGCGCGAGGTCGGCGGCCTGCCCGGACACGGACTCCTTGGCGCGGCGCAGCGCCGCCTCGGACATGCGCAGGCCGCTGTCCTCGATGGTGACGACGACGCCGGTGCGCGACTCCTCGACGTAGACGTGGACCTCGTCGGTGGGCGGCGAGAAGTTCGCGGCGTTGTCCATCAGTTCGGCCAGCAGGTGCATGACGCCTTCGGCGGCGAAGCCGACCACGGCGGCCTTGGTGGAGCTGTGCAGCCGTACGCGCTGATAGGCGGCGATGCGTCCGACGGCGCCGCGCAGGATGCTCTCCATGACGATGGGCTTGTTCCAGGCGCGGCTGGAGCGGCCGCCCATCAGGAGCGCGAGCCGGTCGGTCATCAGGCCGAGCTGGGACGTGCTGTGGTCGAGCCTGAGCAGGTCGCCGAAGACGTCCTCGCCGTGGCGGTCCTGCATCTCGCGCAGGTCGGCGAGCATGCTCACGGACTTGGCCTGCACACGGCTCAGCGCCTTCGCGCTCGCGGCCTGGGCCGCGGCCGCGCGCCGCTCGCTCAGGGCGAGTTCCCGCACGGCGGCCTCGGTCAGGTCGCGCAGCGCGGGGTCGGCGGGCCAGGTCACGCTCGCGAGGACGCGGTCCACCGAGGCACCGCCGCGCAGCGCGCCGACGACCGCGGGGAGGGTCTCGGTGCCGAGCAGCCGGACGTCGTCGGTCACCCGGGTCAGGTCACCGGCCGTGTGGTGCTGGGCGGCGGCCGCGCCCGCGGCGCGCCCCTCGGCGTCGGCGAGGACGGTGACGCAGACGTTCAGGAGCTCGCGGTACGCCGGTTCGGCCGGGGGCCGGGTCTGGTGCAGGGCGTCCTGCGCGCCCGAGCCGTCGCGCAGGGACCGCGCCACGGTCGGCAGGGTCACCTGCGCCATGTGGATCACTTCGGCGCCCCGGGCACCCAACTGCGTCTGGGCGCCGGTCAGCTGGCTCTCCAGCTGTGCGGCGTGGGCGCGCAGCCGGGCCGCGCCCGCGCGCCCCGTCCAGACGACGACGGCAAGGAGCAGCCAGCCGACCACGGCCACGGCGGCCACCCAGCCGCGGGCGGCCGACGGCGCGAGCCCCGCCGCCACGGCTCCCGCCACGGCGGCCGCCCCGAGCAGGAGCAGCGGTAGCGAGGACGCCGTTCGCGGAGTGCCGGCTATGCCGGACGGACGCCCATCAGCGGACAAAGTCATTCCGTGACCCCTCGGTCTCGGCACGGGGATGCAGGCTGTCGGCCCGCCCTCACATCGGTGCCGTCGCGAAGAAGGCCCGCTTCGGGCCGCGGCCCTCCGACGGCTGCGCAGGGTCATGCTAATCGCAAGATCGTGTGGCTGTGGCAAGCACCCTGAACTGGAGCCTCCGCCTAGCGGCGTTCGTCGCGAAAGGAGCCTCTGGCGCCGGGCCTGTGTTATAGGGCCCGGCGGCCGGTTTCGGCATGCGGGCGGCCCCCGCCCCGTCGAGCCGAACGTTTCTGCACTCCGTCAGATGCCCCTCCCCCGCGCCACGTAGAAGAACACCCCCGCTCAAGTCCGGACAGCAAGCGATCATTTTCAGCCACACGAGGGCGAATACGGCGATATGCCAGGCCGGTGGAGAGGGAGAGGGGATGGCGGGGACGTGACGCATACAGCGATCGCGCCCCCGGCACCCCGCCCGCTGCCTCGCACCGTCAGAGCAGCAGCCGCGGGCCGTAGAGGTCGATCCACGTGTGGAGGTCGAGGAACTTCTCCAGTGCGGCTCGGAGCGCCTGGGGGCGCGGATGGCCGGTGGGGCCGACGTGCGCGGCACGGGTGGCCGCCGCTCTGTCGAACAGGGCGAAGACCTCGTGGTCCGGGTCCGCCAGGACGTCGCGCACCTGCCGCTGGAGCGCGGGGACGTAGTGCCGGTCCTGCGTCATCGGGTAGGGGCTCTTCCGCCGCACGAGGACACCGTCGGGCACCACGCGGCGGGCCGCGGCGCGCAGCACGCTCTTCTCCCTGTTGTGCGCGGCGTGCAGGGACCAGGGGATGTTGAAGGCGTACTCCGCGATGCGGTGGTCGCAGAACGGCACCCGCACCTCCAGGCCCACGGCCATGCTGAGCCGGTCCTTGCGCTCCAGCATGCCGGTGAGACTGCGGGTGAGGTGCAGATGGAGCAGTTCGCGTGACCGGCGTTGAGCGGAGTTCTCGCCGTCGAGCGCCGGGGTCGCGGAGAGGGCTTCGCGGTAGCGGTGATCCGCGTACCCGGGCAGGTCGAGGGCCGGCGCCAAGTCCTCGGGCAGGAAGGCGCGCTCCTGCCGCGTCCGGCCGAGCGCGGCCGTCAGCCAGGGGAACCCCGCGGCTTCCCGGAGGCCGGTGTCGTGGAACCACCAGTAGCCGCCGAACATCTCGTCGGCGCCCTCCCCGGACAGCGCGACCGTGGACTGCTCGCGTATCGCGGTGAAGAGCTGGATCAGGGAGTGGTCCATGTCGCCGCGCCCGATGGGAAGGTCCCGGGCGCGGACGGCGGCACGGCGTACGTCGGGTCCCGCGAGGTCACTCGCGTCCAGCACGATGTCGGTGTGGTCGGTGTCGAGGTGCTTGACGACCTCGCGGACGTGAGGTGCGTCGGGGCTGACGTTGTGGTGGTCGGGCGTGAAGTGGTCGGTGTGTCCCCGGAAGTCCACGGAGAAGGTGCGCAGCCGCTCTCCGTGCCCGCTCAGGGTCTCGGCCGCGAACCCGGCGATCGCGCTCGAATCGAGCCCTCCGGACAGGAGCAGGCAGCGCGGCACGTCGGCGACGAGCTGCTCGCGCACCGAGCCGCTGAGGAGTTCTTCGACGTGCGCGGTGGTCGCGTCCGGGTCCTCGGCATGGGGCCTGGCGGTCAGGCTCCAGTACGCGCGCTCGCGCATGCCGCGGCGGTCGAGCGTCAGGAGGGAGGCGGGGCGCAGTTCCCGCATCCCGCGCCAGATCGCCGCACCCGGAGTCTTCACGCCGAGGAAGATCTCGCGCAGCCCGTCGTGGTCGACGGCGGCCTCCACCGACGGATGCGCGAGGAGGGCCTTGGGTTCGGAGCCGAACAGGAGGCCGTGGGGCGTGCGGTAGTAATAGAGGGGCTTGATGCCCAGGCGGTCACGGACCAGGAGGAGGCGGTCGGTGCGGCCGTCCCAGATGCCGAAGGCGTACATGCCCCGCAGGTGCTCGACGAGGCCGTCCCCCCACTCCAGGTAGGCCCGCAGGACCACCTCGGTGTCGCTGGAGGTGCGGAAGGGGTGACCGCGGCCGCGCAGCTCCTGTCGTAGCGCGACGAAGTTGTAGACCTCTCCGCTGTAGGTCATCACCACGGGTCCGTCCGGCGTCGCCGCGGTCATCGGCTGTGCGCCCCCGTCGAGGTCGATGACCGCCAGGCGCCGGTGTCCGAGCGTGGCGTGCCGGCCGGTCCAGGTCGCCGAGGCGTCGGGGCCCCTCGTGCGCAGCGACCGGGTCATGCCGATGACGGTCTCTTCCTGGCGGGTGAGGTCGGCGTCGAACGCGATCCATCCTGCGATGCCGCACATCAGGTCTCCCCGTTTCGTCGTTCGGTGCTGGATCCGGGACTCGCGCCGGGTGGTGGGGGCCCGGCCATCAGTCGACGAAGACGTGGTCGCCCCGCGTGGTGTCGCTGCCGGGAGGCGGCTCGGCCGGGTCGGACCCCAGTGCGCGGATCCTGTTGTCCTGGTCGACGTGGACGACCTTGGGCGCGAAGCGGGCCGCGTCCTCGTCGGGGACGTGGGCGTAGGCGATGACGATGACGAGGTCGCCGGGGCTGATCAGCCGGGCCGCCGCGCCGTTGATGCCGACGACGCCGGTGCCGCGCGGGCCTTCGATGAGGTAGGTGGACAGGCGGCTGCCGTTGTTGATGTCGACGATGTCGACCTTCTCTCCGGGCAGGAGGTCGGCCGCGTCCATCAGATCGCGGTCCAGGGTCAGCGAGCCGACGTAGTGCAGGTCGGCCTGAGTGACGGTCGCGCGATGGACCTTGGACTTGAACAGGGTGCGGTAGTACATGGCGTCTGCCTTTCTCGTACGGTGTTCCGGCGCGCGGAGGTCGGTCGCCCGGGGGTGTGTCGTGGATCAGCTCTGTACGGCCTTGGTCTCCAGGAACTCCTCAAGGCCCGCGGTGCCGCCCTCGCGGCCGTTTCCCGACTGCTTGTAGCCGCCGAAGGGGGCGTTGGGGTCGAAGGGCGCTCCGTTGACCTGCACCTGTCCGGCGCGCAGCCTGCGGGCCATGGCGAAGGCGCGGTCCCCGTCGGCCGACCACACGGCTGCGGCCAGGCCGTACACCGTGTCGTCGGCGATCCGGAGGGCCTCTTCCTCGGTGTCGTACGCCTCGATGGCCAGGACCGGACCGAACACCTCGTCGTGGTGCACCGCCATGTCCGGGGAGACCCGCGACAGGACGGTGGGGCGCACGAAGAACCCCCGGGGCATGTCGGCGGGCGGATCCTCTCCGCCGGTGACGAGGACGGCTCCGGCGGTCCGGGCGTCGGCGATGTGGCGTCGTACCCGCTGGAGTTGTGCGGCGGACGCCAGCGGCCCCAGTCGCGTCCGCTCGTCCTTGGGGTCTCCCGGCGCCCAGCCGGAGGCCGTGTGGCGGGCCAGTTCCTCCACCTCGGCCAGGGCGGGACGGGGCACGATCAGGCGGGTCAGGGCGGAGCAGGTCTGGCCGTTGTTGAGGAACGCCGACGCCATGACGGCGGGCACGACACGGGCCGGGTCGGCGTCGGCGAGCATGACCGCGGGGCTCTTGCCGCCGAGTTCGAGCGTGACCTTCTTGAGGGTCTGCGCGGCCAGGGCGCTGACCCTGCGGCCGGTGCGCGTGGAACCGGTCAGGGACACCACGTCGACTCCGGGGTGGGCCGCCAGTGCTTCGCCCGCCCGCGGTCCGGTGCCGCTGACGAGGTTGAACACCCCGGGAGGGAGCCCGGCGGAGGCGATGACGTCGGTCAGCTCCCACACGCTCAGGGGCGCGACCTCGCTGGGCTTGAGCACCACGGTGTTGCCCGCGGCCAGTGCGTAGGCGACCTTCGCCGCCGCCTGGTGGACCGGGTAGTTCCACGGGGTGATGGCCGCGACCACTCCGTACGGCTCGCGGAGGAGCCGTGAGGGTCCCTGCTGCTGCTCGAAGGGGTACTCCAGGGCCGTACGGGCGGCGTGGTGGAAGCTGTTGACGGGCAACGTGACCTGTACGGCCCGGGAGAAGGACAGCGGGGCTCCGACGTCCCGGGTGATCAGCTGGGCCAGGGCCTCCGCGCGGCGGCCGAGCTCCGCGGCGACGGCGCGCAGCCACCCGGCCCGCTCCTCCACCGGCGTGGCCGCCCACCCGTCGGCGGCGGCGCGTGCCGCGCGCACGGCGGCGTCGACGTCCCCCGCGGTGGCGTCGGGCACGGTGGCGAGCGGCTCCTCCGTCGTGGGGTCGACGACGGTGAGCGAGCCGGTGTGGTGGGACGGAACCCAGGCCCCGTCGATGTACAGACGGTCGTAGGCGGGCATGTGTATCTCCTCAGCTGGCACGGCTCGGGGCCATGCCCGGGGCGGGGAAGCGGTCGTGCAGCCACGCGGTGATGTCGGCCCGCGCCTGAGCCGCGGCGGACGACTCGCACATCAGGAAGAAGACGTGCAGCGCGCCGTCGTAGCGTCGGACGGTGCCCGGGACGCCGCTGGTGCGCAGGTAGTGGCCGTAGGCCGTCGCCTCGTCCCGCAGCGGGTCGTACTCCGCGGCCAGGATGAGAGCGGGAGGAAGCCCCGTGTGCTCCTCGGCGAGCAGCGGCGCGGCGTACGGATGGGCCGCGTCCTGCGGGGAGGCGAGGTAGAGGTCCCAGAAGTGGGCCATGGCGGCACGGGTGTTGAGGTACCCCGTGGCGTACCGGCGGTAGGAGACGAAGGGAGAGTCCGCCGCCGGAGCGAGGCTCGGGCAGATCAGCAGCTGCGCGGCGATCGCGGGTCCGCCGCGGTCCCTGGACATCAGGCACGCCGCCGCTGCCAGGTTGCCTCCCGCGCTCTCCCCCGCGACCACGAGGCGCGCGGGATCGGCACCGAGCTCCTCAGCCCGCTCCGCCAGGGCGGCGATCGCCGCGTACGCGTCCTCCGCGGGACCGGGGAACTGGGTCTCCGGGGCGCGCCGGTACTCCACGCTGGCCACGACCGCGCCGCACGCGTTGGCCAGCTTCCGCAGGGGCTTGTCCACCAGCTCCACGTCTCCGGCGATCCAGCCGCCGCCGTGGAAGAACACCATCAACGGACGGGGGCCGGGGCGCGCGGAAGGGTGGTAGACGCGCACCGGCAGCGATCCGGCCGGACCCGGCACACGGGTTTCGGTGATCGCCCCGACCGGCTCGGCCGCGCCCTGGACCTGACGCAGGCCGCCCATCAGCTCGCGGACCGCGGGCACGCCGACCGATTCCAGAGGGGGCACGCGCAGCTGGGAGAGGTGGTCCAGGAACGCCGCGGCTTGCGGGTGCAAGGGCATGGGGACTCCTACGGTGACGTGAGAGGGCGTGCGGGCGGATTCAGGTCCGCGGCGCGCGGGCGGGGTCCGCGGGACCGACGGGCCGGTAGTGAGCCAGGTTCACGCGGCGGGTGCGGCGGCGGTACTCGGCCGTCTGGCCGGGCCAGTTGGTGGTGACGAAGGCGTTCTTGCCCCGGTACCAGTTGCGGCAGGTCGACCAGACGGTGGACCGCAGGCGCCGGCGCATCTCCGCCGTGAAGGTGTCCTCGGCGTCGGCGCGCACGTCGAGCAGCGGCCGGGTGCCCCGGCCGATGACGCGCAGCGCGTCGAGGACGTAGCGGATCTGGCTCTCGACCATGTGGACGACGCTCCCGGCGCCGACGTTGGTGTGCGGTCCGTACAGGACGAACATGTTGGGGAAGCCCGGCACGGTCATCCCCAGGTACGCCCTGGCGCCGTCGCGCCAGTGGTCGGCCAGTACGCGCCCCTCGCGGCCGGTGACGTGCAGCGACGCGAGGAAGTCCGTGGCCGAGAAGCCGGTGGCCTGGACGATGACGTCGACCGGATGCTCGCTGCCGGTCTCGGTGCGGATCGCGTCCTCGGTGAGGTCCGCGACAGGGTCGGTGACGAGCTCGACGTGGGGTTCGTTGAAGACGGGGTAGTAGTCGCTGGAGATCCCGATCCGCTTGCAGCCCACCTCGTCACGCGGGGTGAGGCGCTCGCGGATCACGGGGTCGTGGACCTGCCTGCGCAGTTGGGCCGCGCAGCCGTAGGCGGTGAGTCCCCGGGTCCGCCACCGCCGGGTCAGGCCGGGCACGGTCAGCTCGTTGAACAGCCACCATCCCAGCCGTGCCGTCTTGGCACCGAGCCGGCCGAGAGGCCCGCCGACGGGGCGGTAGGCGCGTTGCCAGCGGGGCACCACGTAGGGGGCGGAGCGCTGGAACACCGTGAGGTGTGCTGCCTGCTTGGCCACCTGGGGCACGATCTGCAGGGCGCTGGCGCCGGTCCCGATCACCGCGACCCTGCGGCCGGTCAGGTCCAGGCCGTGCTCCCAGCGGGCCGAGTGGACGATCCGTCCCGTGAAGCGCTCCGTGCCGGGCAGTAGCGGTGAGGAGGGGCTGCTCAGCTGGCCGCAGGCCGGTACCAGGACGTCCGCCTCGTAGGTGTCGCCGGCGTGCGTGCGCAGGTGCCAGCGTCGCGTGTGCTCGTCGAAGCGGGCCTCGCGGACCTCGGTGCCCAGGCGCAGATGGTCGTGGAGGTCGTGGTCGTCGGCGCAGCCGCGCAGGTACCGCAGGATCTCCTGCTGCCCGGCATAGCGTTGTGACCAGGCGTGCGGCGCGAACGAGTAGGAGTACAGCGGGGCCGGTATGTCGCAGGCGGCCCCGGGGTAGGTGTTGTCGCGCCACACCCCGCCGATGTCGTCGGCCCGTTCCAGGATCGTGAAGTCGTGGTGGCCCGCCCGCTTGAGGGCCATGCCCAGGCCGAGGCCGCTGATGCCCGCTCCGATGACGACCACCTGGACCGGACGGCCGTGCCGCGGCGCACGGCGAGGGCGGTTCACCGCGGGGCCCGTCGCGGGGCGGGCGCGATGTTGTGGTTGAACCGCAGCACGTTGTCCGGGTCGTACGCCGCCTTGACCCGGGCGAGGCGCGCGAGGCGGGGCTCGTCCCAGAAGGCACGGACGCGGTCCGTCTCGTCGTCCTCCGACGTGGTGTTGAGGTAGGTGTTGCCGTGGCCGAAGGTCTTGAGCAGGGAGCTCGCCTTCTTGACCCACGCGCGGCAGCGGTCCGATTCGGCGGGGTCCCGCCACTGGCAGATCACATGGATGAGCCAACTGTCCTCGCGGTGCGCGAACGCGGTGGCGTCCGCGGGGACGTCCGTGGCGGCCGTGTCGAAGGGGTGGACGTTGAGGGTGGTGAGCGACGAGGGCAGATCGCTGCCGATGGCCGCGACGGCCGCGATCTGCTCCGCCCCCAGAGCGGGCAGGAACTCGCTGGTCCAGTAGTGCAGATTGCCTGCCGGGGTGAAGGTGTCGAGCATCGACTGCACGGCCACCAACGGCATCGGTCCGACGCTGTCGTAGAGCGGGCTGCCGAAGTCCCGCAGGGGCTGCACCGTCCGCCAGGCGTCCTCCATGGGGCCGAAGTAGCGCACGAACAGGGCCACCATCGGCATGCCCTGGAACTCCTCGGGCACGAAGTCCGCCTCGGGGGCGTGGATGAACAGCGCGTCCGCGCTCAGGTGGGCGGGGCTGGTCGCGCTGAAGTCCCGCAGGAACGTGAGGACTTCCTCGGCCCGTTCGACGGGGTGGGCGAGGAAGCCGGCCAGCATCATCGGCCCGACCGGGTGTGCCTGGAACTCGAAGGAGGTGACCACGCCGAAGTTCCCGCCGCCGCCGCGCAGCGCCCAGAAGAGCTCCTCGTGGCTGTCGGCGCGGGCGGTCACCAGCTCGCCGTCGACGGTGACCACATCGGCGGACAGGAGGTTGTCGCAGGTCAGGCCGTATTTGTGGAGCATCATGCCGACACCGCCGTTGAGGGTGAGCCCGGCGATGCCGGTCTCCGACATCTGTCCCGTCGGAATCGCCAGGCCGTGCAGCTGTGTCTCCCGGTCCACGTCGCCCAGCAGCGCTCCGCCCTGTACGCGCGCGGTGCGGCGCTCGGGGTCGACGTGCACCCCGCGCATGAGGGACAGGTCGATGACGAGCCCGTCGTCGCACATCGCGTGCCCCGCGACGCTGTGTCCGCCGCCCCGCACGGCGATCAGCAGGCCCTCTTCCCGGGCGAAGCGCACCGCCGTGACGACGTCCGCGGTCCCCAGACACCGGGCGATGACGGCGGGGCGCTTGTCGATCATGGCGTTGTAGACCCGGCGTGCCGTGTCGTACCCGGCGTCCCACGGTCCCACCACCTCGCCCAGCAGCTTGCCGCGCAGGCGGTCGAGCGCACCGTCCTTCATGACGTCTCTCCAGACTTTCGAGGCGAAGCCGCGGACATGTCCTGCGCGAAGAAGGGGCGGGCGTCCGTCCCTTCACCCGAATTCGGGTTCTTCTGCCGCTTCCGGTAGCTCTCCAGGAATTCCACGAAAGCGTGATGCATGTCGTCGGGAATTTTGGTCAGGACCCCGCGCTCCGCATCGACGAACGCATGGACGGTACGCGCCTCAGCGATGAACTGCCCACCGTTCTTCCGGTAGATCTCGTAGTAATAGGTGAGGGTGCCGGGCGCGGCCGCCCACGTCCTGATCACCAACTCGTCGAGGTACTTGGCGGGCTGGTGGTAGCGGACGTACAGATCGGTGGTCGCGATCTGGTACTTGCGGTAGTCGGCGCCCACGTCCAGGGCGAACTTCTCGCGCCCGAGGTCGAACCAGGGAATGTAGCTGGCGTAGTAGGCGTGCCCCTGAAGGTCGCACTCCCCCCAGCGGACACGCGCCGCGGCCGCCACGCTGACGTCACGCATGATGTGGGTGGCCGACTGCACGAGACGTGGCATGGTCTCCTCGCTCCTCTCCTGAGGCACTTCCGCGCCCCGGGGCCGTGACGCAGCGGTCAGCGCTGCGCCGTCCGCCGCCAGACAAACGCAGCAAGACGCCGCGGGCACCGAATCTTTCTCCTTCGTTTCTTGAATTGCGCGAATCTTTCAGCGGCCGCACACGGCTCTCCGGAGGCTGACGGGGATATTGCACCTCCATTGACAGGCGATCGGCGGCGACCTTAGCTTCAGGGCGTCCGGAGAAGCCGCCCCGAAGAATCCGGAGTCCTTTCCGCACGGGGCCCTCTTGCTTCTTCGAAATCGCCTCCCTTCCGAACGGGCGGAGACCAAGCCATGAACATTCCTCACGCGGCCGGGCGGATCCCGGCGGCCCTTCATTCAGCGGGTGTGGATCTGGTGGACCTGCGCCGCTGGGAGCTCGCCCTCGCACGGTGCGGGGAGGGGCTGGCACGGCGGTACTTCGCACCTCAGGAACGGTGCGTCGCGCGGGAACTCGCCACCGCGGAACGGGGCTTCGCAGAAATCCTCGGCCACCTCTTCGGTGTGAAGGAGAGCGTCGTCAAGGTGGTGGGCGGCCTGCCGCCCACCGCGCGCCTCGCGGACATCCACGTCGAGATCCCCGCCGACGGCAACGACAAGCAGCCCTGGACCGTGCGGCTGTGCGGCCCCCTGGGCGAGTGGGCCCGGGCCGAGCGGCTCGACGTGGTCGGGGCGTCGACGCCCCTGGAGTCCGGCATGGCCCTCGCCTGGGCGGCCACTCAGGACGCGGGGCCCCGCGCATGAGCCCGACCGCCCCGCGCATGAGCCCGACCGTGGCCTTCGTCTTCCCCGGCCAGGGAAGCCAGTTCCCCGGCATGGGCTACGAGATGGAGCGGTGGGGGCGCCGGGCCGACGCCCTGGCCGACCGGGCGGAGGACGTCACCGGGCTGCCGGTGCGTGCCCTGATGAAGCGCGCCGACGCCTCGGCGCTCGCCGCCCCCGAAGTGGCTCAAGTCCTGGTCCTGACCTGGTCCTTGGCCGCGCTGGAGCAGCTGCGCGAGCGCGGCTGGAGGCCCGCCGTGGTCGCCGGCCACAGCCTGGGCGAGTACACGGCGCTGGTCGCGTGCGGATCCCTCGACGAGGACACCGCGCTGTCCCTGGTCGCCCGCCGCGGCAGGGCGATGGCGGCCGCAGCCGCCGCCCGCAGGGGTGCCATGGCCGCGGTCGTCGGCCTCCCGCCGCAGCGGGTGCAGGGGCTGTGCCGTGCCGCCTCGGTCGACGGCGAGGTCGCGGTCGTGGCCAACTGGAACTCGCCGCGCCAGCTGGTGGTGGCCGGGAGCCGGACCGCGATCGAGCACGTCGTCGCCGCCGCGCGGGCCGCCGGTGCCCTGCGGGCCCGGCTGCTGCCCGTCGGCGGCGCGTACCACTCGCCGCTGATGGACAGCGCCCATCAGCGGCTCACCGAGCACCTCTCCGATGTCCCGCTCGCCCCGCCCGCCATCCCGTTCGTCTCCAGCACCACCGGCCTGCGCGTCACCGACGTCGAGGCCTACCGCCAGGACCTCCTGGCGCAGATCGTCTCCCCGGTGCGCTGGCGGGACGTCATGCGCACCTTGGCCGCACGCGGCGCGGACACCTTCGTCGAAGCGGGGCCGGGACGCGTCCTGCACGGCCTCGCCCGCGAGATGGCCCGCACGGCACAGCACCTGACGACCGGGGACGCGCTGCGCCGGACGCCCCCGCCGCCCGAACCGGTGGTCCTCCGCCGCACCGCCTCCCCCTCCAGCAAGGAACAGTGACGTGAGCGATCTCCAAGGGCGCGTCGCCCTGGTCACCGGAGCCACCCGGGGCATCGGACTTGCCGTGGCCGTCGAACTGGCCCGCGACGGCGCCACGGTCCTCATGAACCACCGCGGAAAGCCCGAGCAGGCCCGCGAGGCCCTCGCCCAGGTGCAGGCGATCCAACCCCGGGCCCGGCTCCTCCAGGCCGACATCGCCGACGGCGCCGCCATCGAGGACATGTTCCGTGCCATCAGGCACGATCACGGCCGCCTCGACGCCTTCGTCAACAACGCGGGCATCACCCAGGACGGCTACGCGCTCATGATGGGCGAGGCCAAGTGGCGCAAGGTCATCGACACCAACCTCACGGGCGCGTTCCTGTGTACGCGCGCCGCCGCCCGCCTCATGGCGCAGCGCCGCACCGGTTCCATCGTGACCGTGAGTTCGACGAGCGCGGTACGCCCTCCGGTGGGCCAGGCCAACTACGCGGCGGCCAAGGCCGGGAGCGTCGCCCTGACGCAGGCGCTCGCCAAGGAACTCGGCCCCTACGGCGTCCGGGTGAACTGCGTGGTGCCCGGCTTCATCGACACGTCGATGACGCGGCAGATCCCCTCGGACCGGCTCGCGGAGAACCTGCGGCACGTGCCGCTCGGCCGCATCGGTCAGCCCCAGGAGGTCGCGTCCGCCGTGCGGTTCCTGCTCAGTGACGCGGCCGCGTACGTCACCGGGTCCTCCGTCGTCGTCGACGGCGGCCTCATCTGCTGACGCCGCGCGAGGCCCCCGCCCCGCCGTCCGTGCCCCGCGACCGAACCGCCCCTCACCCCAACCACCCCAAGGGAGAACACCATGGTGATGACACTCGCCGAGGCGACCCGCCGAGCGGCCGCCCGGCAGGACCTGTGCGCACAGGTCAAGACGCTGCTGGTCGAACGGCTCGCCCTGAACGTCGACCCGCGCTCCATCGGCGACGACCAGCCGCTGTTCGGCCGCGGCCTGGAACTCGACTCGATCGACACCCTCGAACTGGCCATGGCCGTGGAGGACACCTTCGGCGTGACCGTCACCGACGACGACACCCACAGCCTGCTGTCGCTCAACCGTCTGGTCGACCACATCGAAGGCGCCCGCGCATGACCGGCCCGCTGCCCCTGCCGCCCGGCGGCGCGGTGCTCGGCGCCGACGACATCGCCCGGCTGCTGCCGCACCGCTACCCCTTCTTCCTGCTGGACCGCGTCACGGCGCTAGAACCCGGCACGAGCGCGGAGGCCGTCAAGAACGTCACCGCCTCCGACGCCGTCCTGGCCGGTCACTTCCCCGGCCGCATGCTCTACCCGGGAGTCCTCCTCGTCGAGTGCGTGGCACAGCTCGCCGCGGTCATCTACGGCAGCGCCGCCGCCCGGTCGGCGACGGGAGAGCTCGTGGCGGACGTGGCCGACCGGGTGGGCTACCTCGCCGAAATCCGTCAGGCCAAGTTCCTCAAGCCCGTTCTTCCCGGCGACCAGGTGACCGTACGCGCGCACAGCGGCCCCCGCCTCGGCGGTCTGATCTCGGTCACCGGCCAGGCGGCGGTGGGCCGGGAGCTGGTGATGACCGCGCGTCTGGCCGTCACCGAACTCGCCCCGTGACACCGCCGTGGCGCCCTCCCGCCACGCCGCACCTCTCCCTCCTTCCGTACCGACAGCATCTGTCGAGCCCTCTTGGAGACGCCACCATGACAACTCACCACCCCACCACCACCGATGAGGAGTACACGGCCCTGCGCGAGGGTGTCGGTCTCGTCGACTACGAAGGCGCAGGCCTGCTGACCGTCACCGGGCCCGACGCGACGGCCTACCTCGGACGGGTCGGGACGCGCGGCGTCGACTTCCTCCTCGAGGGCCAGAGCACCTCCTCGCTGCTCCTGCGCGAGGACGGCACCATCGTCGCCGAGGCGCTCATCCACTGCCGGGGCACCGACTACCTCGTGGAGATCTGGCCGGACCAGGCCCCCGCCGCCACCGCCCATCTGCTGGCGGCCGCCGTGGAGCGCCCCGGTGTCACCGTCGAGGACATCAGCACGCGGTGCACGGTCCTCGGCATCGAAGGACCCGCCTCGTTCACGATCGCGCAGGCCTACCTCGACTTCCCCATCGCCTCGCTGTCGTACCGCAGTTGCGTCGGCGTCGAGTGGGCGGGGAACGCGGTGACGCTCTCGCGGACCGGTGTCACCGGGGAGTACGGCTACAAGTTCTTCGTCCCCTCCCCGCACGCGGCGGCGCTGCGGGCGGAGCTCGGCGCGCGGGGCGCGGTGGAGTGCGGCAGGCAGGCGCTCGACGTCTGCCGCATGGAGGTCCGCTTCGCCAGCCACGAGCACGAGCACACCGGCGGCCCGGTGACCCCCTTCGACGTGGGCCTGCAGTGGATGCTCGACCCCGACCAGGACCACGTGGGACGCGAGGCCCTCGACGAGAGGCGCCCGCACGAGCACCGCTCCCCCGTGTGCTGGACCGCGGAAGGCGACCTGGACGCGGCGCCCGGCCGGGGCACCCCGGTCGCGGTCGAGGACGCCGAGGTGGGCGCCGTGACGCACTGCGTGTGGTCCCCGCGGCTCGGCCGCTTCATCGGCACCGCCGCCGTCGACCCCGGGGTGGCCGCCTCGGGCCAGGAGTTCCGCCTGGCGGGGACCGGCACGGTGGTGCGCACCGTCTCCGCGCCCTTCCTGACGGCCACCAGCCTCGGCGTCGCGCTCGACTGAGCCCCTTCCGTACGCGGCTGACCCCGGCCACGGCAGTGGCCGCAGTGAACAGGAGAAACCATGAGCTCCAGCACACGGCGCGCGCAGAGCGTCGCCGTCACCGGAATCGGCATCAGCTGCGCGCTCGGCACCGGCGCGGAGCAGGTCTGGCGGGCCGTACAGAGCGGCGTCCACGGCATCGGCAAGACCGAGCGCCTCGACGTCTCCACCCTCAGCTGCCGCTACGCGGGCGAGGTGCGGTCGGTGCCCGCCGGGGTGCGGCGCGTCGGCATGCGTCCCGACCGCGCGACGCGGCTCGCCCTGGCCGCCGTGCAGGAGGCCGTCGAGGGCGCGCGCCTGAGCCTGGCCGACCACGACTCCTACCGGGTGGGCGTGGCGGTCGGCACGTCCGTCGGCGGCCTGGAACACGGCGAGCGGTTCCACTGGGACATCCTCAAGGACGGCCCCGGTGCGGCCGGGCGTCACCGGCTCACCAGCTATCCGCTGTACACCTCGGCGGACGCGATCAGCGTGGCCTTCCGGCTCAGGGGCCCCAAGGTGGTGCTCTCCAACGCCTGCGCGGCCGGGTCCAACGCGATCGGCTACGCGGTGGACGCCATCCGTGAAGGGCGCGCGGACATCATGATCGCCGGTGGTGTGGACGTGCTCGACATCCTCTCCCTCGCCGGATTCGACAGCCTCAACGCCCTCGACACCGAGCCCTGCGCCCCCTATTCGCGCAGCACGGGCACCAGCCTCGGCGAGGGAGCCGCCTTCCTCGTCCTGGAGGCGGAGTCCTTCGCCCGGGACCGCGGCGCCGCCGTCCTCGGCCATGTCCTCGGCTACGCGACCACCAGCGACGCCTACCACGCCACGGCCCCCGATCCCGCCGGCAACGGCGCCTACCGCGCCATGCGCCGCAGCCTCGCCCAGGCCTCGCTGACCCCCGAGGACGTCGACTACGTCAACGGCCACGGCACGGGCACTCCGACCAACGACAAGGCCGAGACCAAAGCGGTGGCCGACCTCTTCGCGCCCGCGCCCCCGGTGCCCATGAGCAGCACCAAGTCCCAGGTGGGTCACATGCTCGGGGCCGCCGGAGCCATGGAGGCGGCCACCTGTGTCCTGGCGCTGCGCGACGGGGTCCTGCCGCCCACCGTCAACGTCGCTGAACCCGGCGACCTGCCCCGCGACCTCGTCGCCAACCACGCCCGCCCGCAGTCCCTGGACGTCGTCGTCTCCAACTCCTTCGCCTTCGGCGGCAACAACTGCTCCCTCGTCCTCGGCCGCCGCCCGGCATCCCCGGCCGACGTGCCCGACCACCGCGTGGTCATCACCGGCACCGGTCCCGTCACCGCGCTGGGCAGCGGCCGTCAGGCCTTCCTCGAAGCACTGCGCGCGGGGACCAGCGCCATCGGGGCCGCCCGCCTGACCGACGTGTCCCTGTCCCGCACACGCCGGGCCGCGGAGCTCGACAGCGCCGAGTGCCGGCGCCATGTGGACCCGGCCTACGCGCGCCGCCTCGACCAGATCGGCCTGCTCACCCTCGCCGCGAGCCGTCTCGCCGTACGTGACGCCGGTCTGCGGATCACGAAGGCCGACGCGGAGCGCATCGGCATGGTCTTCGGCACCTTCAGCGGGCCCATGCAGACCGTCGCCCAGCTCAGCGAGACCATCGGCACCGTGGGCCCGCACCGGGTCAACCCCCGGCTCTTCCCCAACTCGGTGATGAACGCGGCGGCCGGTCACGCCTGTCTCGCCCTGCAGATCCGCGGCCCGCTGTCCACCCTGGCCACCGGCTGCGTCTCCGGCCTCAGCGGCCTGGCCTACGCAGCCGACCTGGTGCGGCGAGGCGAGGCCGACGTCATGCTCGCGGTCGGCGCGGACGAGCTGACTCCCCTGCTCCATTGCGGCTTCGACCGCCTGGGCCTGCTCTCCGACGACACCCTTCGCCCCTACGCCGCCACGGCCGGTGGCACCGTGCTGGGCGCGGGCGGCGCCGCCCTGGTCGTGGAGTCCCTTGAGCACGCCCTGCGGCGCGGGGCGACGATCCTCGCCGAGGTCAAGGGCCACGCGGTGACCTCGGACGCCTACCGCGTCGCCGGGAACGACCCCTCCGGCGCGGCCTGGGCCGAATGCTTCACCCGCGCCCTCGACCACGCCGACATGGCTCCGGACGACATCGGCACCGTGTACGGCGACGCGCGCGGGACCGCCGCCATCGACGCCGCCGAGGTCGCCGCCGTGAGCCGGGTGTGGCAGCCCGGGCGGGTACGGCTGAGCAACCTCAGCCCGTACGTGGGGCACGTGCACAGCACCACCTCGCTGATGTCCGCGGTCTGCGCCGCCGAGACCGTACGCACCGGCTGGAGTCCCGACGTTCCCGCGCCGTCCGCGCCCGGGAACGTGACCCCGTACCTCCTGGCCGGCGCCGAGGCGGGCCGGGCCTGCCTGGTCACGGCCGCCAACTGGGGCGGTACGTACGCCTCCCTCGTCCTCGCGCCGTACACCGGCCCGGCGGCGACGGCCCGGACGGCGGTGGGGTGATGGCGGCACCCGCCCCCGGACCCGCCCTCGTCCTGCTCTCACCGGCGCAGATCCCCGATCCGGACGACGCCCGCTGGCACGACTGGCTCACCGCCGAAGAGATCTCCTTCAGCCACGGCTTCCACCGCGCGCACGAACACCTGGCGGCACGCAAGGCCGCGAAGGCCGCCGTCGCGTCGCTCCTGGGCCTGCCGCCCGATCCCCGCCTCTGCCGGGCGCTCGAAGTGCTCCGGGCGCCCGGAGCCGGGCCCGTCCTCCGGCTCGGCGGCGCCGCCGAACGCCTGCTGCGCGGCGAGGGCCTGCCGCACCCCCGCGTCTCCTTGACGCACGCCAGGGGCCACGCCGCGGCGCTCGTCTGGCTGCCGATCCGGAAGGCGGCCGCGCGATGACCGCGGGAAGCCAGGTCGCCCTCGTCACGGGCGCGCTGGGCGGCATCGGCCGGGCCGTCACCGAGCACTTCCTCGCGCGCGGCATGGGCGTGCTGGTGACCGACCTGGACGGCGAGGCCTGCCGCCGCGCCGCACTCGACCTCAACGGCGCGGGTGGCCCCGGCCGCGCGCTGGGCTGCGGCCTCGACGTCACCGAGCCCGAGGCGTGGGACCGGGCGACCCGGCTGGCCCGGCGCCGCTTCGGCCGCCTCACCGTCCTGGTCAACAACGCCGGAGCCCTGGGCCACCAGCCGCTGGAGGGCACGAGCGAGCAGGAGTGGGCCCGGGTGGTCCGGGTCTGCCAGCGCGGCACGTTCCTCGGCATGAAGGCCGTGGCCCCGTGCCTGCGTTCCGCGGGTGGCGGCGCGATCGTCAACGTCGCCTCCATGTACGCCCTCGTGGGCTCGGGCGCCTCCTTCGCCTATCACGCGGCCAAGGGTGCCGTCCGGTCCATGACGACCGCCGCGGCCGTCGAGCTCGCTCCGGGCGGGATCCGGGTGAACGCCGTCTACCCCGGCATGGTCGCCACCTCCATGACGAGCTCCGCCCCGGCGCGGTTCGTGCAGCGGGCCGTGGACGCGACACCGCTGTGCCGTGCCGCCCGTCCGGAGGAGGTCGCGGCCGCGGTCGGCTTCCTGGCGTCGCCCGCGGCCTCCTACGTCACGGGCGCCGAACTCGTCGTCGACGGCGGTTACACCGCCCGCTAGCCCTCCCGACCGGCAAGTACCGCACTCATGAAGGGCCGTAGCGCTCATGCCCCCTGCGTCTTCTCGCCGACCGTGGTCGGTCCTCGCGGTGCTGTGCACCGGCTTCTTCGCGATCGTCATGGATACGACGATGGTCAACGCCGCAGTGCCCGTCATGATCGGCGAGTTCGACGCGGGCCTCGGTGAGGCGCTGTGGGTGGTGAACGCCTACGTCCTGACCTATGCGGCGCTGCTGATCACCGGCGGGCGGCTGGGCGACCGCTTCGGTCCCAAGCGGCTGTACCTGGCGGGCCTCGCGGTCTTCACGGCCGCGGCGGGCTGGTGCGCGACGGCCGACAGCATCCGCGAGTTGATCGCCCTGCGCGTGGTGCAGGGCCTGGGCGCGGCTCTCCTGACGCCGCAGACCAGCGCGTTCATCACCGTCCTTTTCCCGCTCCGGCTCCGGGGCACGGCGTTCGGCGTCTGGGGCGGTGTGATCGGACTCTCGGCCGTGGCGGGGCCCCTCGCGGGCGGGGGCCTGATCGCGTGGGCGGGCTGGGAGTGGATCTTCCTGGCTCATGTGCCGCTCGGCTGCGTCGCCTTCGTCCTGGCAGTAGTGGCCGTGCCGGACCACCGCCCCCGCGTCCCGCACGGCTGGGACGTCACCGGCACGCTCCTGGTGACGGCCGGTCTTGCGGCTTTCTGCTACGGGCTGTTGGAGTACGGCCGCCCCGGCGGCACGGCGTCGGTGCTCTCCGGGACCTGGGTGGGCGTCGGCGCGGTCCTGCTGGTCTGCCTCGTCGTGCAGCAACGGCGCACGCGGGGCGAGCCCTTGGTGCCGCGGGCCCTGTATCAGCGCCGCGCCTTCGTAAGGGTGGCGGCCGTCGGTGCCGGTGTCCACTTCGCCGTGGTCGGCACCGCGCTGCCGCTGCTGCTCTACCTCCAGAACATCCTGGGCAACGATCCGCTCGCCGCCGCGACGATCACCGCTCCCTCCGCCCTCGCCGTCGGCGTGGTCGCCGTCGTGGTGGGCAGGTGGAGCCAGGGCGCGCGCACGGCTCGGCTGCTCGGCGTCGGCGTGCTCGTCTACGCGGCGGGCCTCGCGCTCACCGTCCTGTGCGCCCGACCCGGCATGAACGCGTGGCAGTTGCTCCCGCCGATGCTGCTCGCCGACGCGGGCATCGGCTGCACCCTCGCCCCGGTGACGGCCATCGCCTTTCAGAGCGTGCCCCCTTCTTTGGCGTCCGGCGCGTCGGGGGTACTGAACACCGCGCGGCAGATCGGTGGCGTCCTGGGCGGGGTCGCCGTCGGCTCCCTTCTGCGCCTGCGGCTGTCCGCCGACCTGCCGACGCACACCCGCGCCGCGGCGGAGGACCTGCCTTCCCGGCTGCGCGCGCCCTTCACCGACTCCCTGCTCACCCTCTCCGGCGACAGCCTCACGCGGCCCCCGGCTCCGGCCGGCCTGTCCGCGCGCGAGGCAGGCCTCTTCGGCGACTTCACCGACGCCGTCTTCCAACAGACGTTCATCAGCGCCTGGCGCACCACGATGACGCTTCCCGTCGGCGTCCTGCTGCTCTGCTACGCGCTCAGCCTGCTCCTTCCCCTTGAATCCCCTCCCTCAATACCACCGCAAGGAAAAGGAAAGAAAAGCCCGCAGACTTCGAGGAGCTCCTAATCTGGCCGAGGGCAGAACAGAAAGGCCCCACCGAAAAATCTCCGGCACATTCCGCAGCACCTAGAGAAAGCAGGAATTCCATGCTGAACACCTCCATCAAGATCGCCCGGTTCCTCTGCTCCGCCGCCCTCGTGGGCGCGGCGGGCGTGGCCGTCGCGGGCCCCGCGCAGGCGGCCTCGCAGGCGCGCTCCCCGCAGACCGGTGCCGTCACCCAGGGGCAGTACGTGCACTTCCAGGGCAAGCTCACGGCCGTGGCGGACGACCACGTCAAGGTCGCCACGGGCGAGTCGGTCGTGACCGTGCTGCTCACCGGCGAGGCCTACTGGATCGGCCACCTGAAGGTCGGCGCCCAGGCCGACGTCACGGCGACCCTCGACAAGGGGGTCCACACCGCCAA
This sequence comes from Streptomyces sp. AN091965, assembly GCF_022698285.1. Taxonomy (NCBI): domain Bacteria; kingdom Bacillati; phylum Actinomycetota; class Actinomycetes; order Kitasatosporales; family Streptomycetaceae; genus Streptomyces; species Streptomyces sp. AN091965. The sequence continues at coordinate 373,618 of NZ_JALDMY010000001.1, forward strand.
GGTGATCGTCACCTGGTGATCCCCGCCGCACCCCCCGCCCGGGGCCCGCACCAGCGGACCCCGGGCGGTTCTTCTTGCCCGGATTCCACTTCGGAAATCGAAATCCAAAACATCGCAAGAAGCGCGAAAGAAAACCATTCACCGAAACACAGAAAGAATACTGTTCGAGATGTCGGATCACCGACCGGATACCCCGCTTGATTTCTCCCAGGGGTATCCGGCACCGAAATCAAGGAGTGCAGTATGAACAGATCCCAGAGCCTTCTGATCAAGCTGGCGTCCGTCGTCGTCGGACTGGTCGGCATCGCGGGTGCGTTCACGTCGACAGCGCAGGCGGCTCCGGCCGACCCGGCGCCCCTGAAGACCGTCAGCGCCGCGGCCGCCAACCCGGCCGCGGTCACGCAGTTCTTCGGCAGGATCACCGCCTTCAAGGACGACTACCTCGAACTCGCCACGCAGAAGGGGCAGATGCGTTTCAGCCTCCGGAACGGCGCCGAGTACTACGGCCCCATGCGCGTCAACGTCTACGCGCTGGTGGAAGCCTCCTACGCGAACGGCGAGTGGTACGCCAAGCGGATCTACGCCCGGGGATAGCGGACAACCGCTCGGACGCGGCCTCTGCCGGAGCGGCCTCCGGCAGAGGCTCACGTGTGCCCGCGCCTCCCCGCTCCGCCGTGGCGAGCGGCCGACTCACCGGGGCGGACCGTCGCCGAGGTGGGCGTCGAGGGCCCGGGACACCTCGGCGCGATTGACGACCCGCAGCTTCTTCAGGGTCCGGGCGACGTGGTGCTCGACCGTGCGCACCGAGAGGCAGAGCGCCTGGGCGATGTCGCGGTTACTGGCGCCTTCGGCGAGGAGCCGGGCCACCTCGACCTCCCGTGGCGAGAGGCCCTCCCCATAGCCGCGCCTCCCGGGTGTGGCGGGGCGCTTCGCCCCCGCCCGCCTCAAGGCGTGCCGACACCGGGCGAGGTCGGCGGTGGCTCCCAGCCTGCCGTAGGTGTCGAGCGGTTCGTCGAGCGAGGCGGGCTCCGCCTGCTCCCCCTGAGCGCTGACGCACAGCGCGAGCAGTTCGGCGGCCCGGGCGGCGGGGTAGGGCCTGCCGATGGTCCGCCACGTGTCGCGGGCCTCCTGGAACCACCGGGCCGCCCTCGCGGGGTGGGCGCTCTGTTCCAGTACGCCGCGGGCGAGGCAGAGTTCGGCGTCAGCGGCCGGCGCGACGAAGCCGCCCCGCGCCGCCAGGGCTTCGGCCACCAGGTCCTGCGCCTCGACGCGGTGACCGGTCGCCAGGCCCGCGCGGACCGCCGCCTGGACCGTGCCCAGCGGCTTGTACCAGATGCCGGCGGACCTGAGCAGCCGCAGCGCGGGCCCGAGCGCCTCCCACGCCTTGTCCGGCTCGTCGCGGGCGAGGTGGACCTCGGCGGTGGCGGCCGCGGCGTGCAGGGAGCACACGGTCCCGCCGATGCGTTCGCCCGCGCGGCGGGCGAACTCCAAGTGCTCCATCGCCGTGCCCCACTGCCCCTTGCAGATGGCCAGGCTCCCGCCGATGAGAGCCTGTTCGCGCTGTGCGATCGCCATGTCGGGGCAGGTCGTGTTCAGCTCGTCGAGGCGCTCCTCAAGGCCGGACCAGGCTCCGGCGAACCAGTCGCAGCGCAACAGCTGGGTCCGGGCGAAGCACTCCAGGGAGGGGTTGACGCCGTCGGCCGTCAGCCGCGCGACCTCGTGCAGCAACGGGGCCGCACGCGCGTCCTCTCCCCGGTTCAAGGCGTTCGACCCGGCGTTGTACAGGGCGATGAGTCGCTGTCTTCGCGCCTCGGGGTGCGGGGAGGACCGGGGCAGGGCGTCGACCAGTTCCCACAGGCGGGCGTCGCCCTTGCGGGACATCAGGAACAGCTTCGCGCCTTCGAGTTCGGCAAGGCGGGCCTCGTCCTGGCAGCCCTGAAGCGCGTTCTCGGCCCGGACCACCCATTGATCGAGCTCGGCAGCCGTCTGCGTACGCTCGTAGAAGATCGCGCTGAGCATGCCGGACGCGGCGAGGGAGGGCCACGGCCCGAGCTCCTCCACCGCCGTCATCAGCTCGCGGTACGCGGCCTTGTCGCCCGCGTGGTTCACGAGTACCGCGGCGAGCGTGAGCCGGACGCGGCCGCGGGTCTGGACGGGCAGGGTGGCGTCGTCCACGAGCCGCCGCATGATGGCCAGGTGGTGCGCGAAGCGCGTGAACTTGTGCGCGATGTCGCAGAGGGCGAGCGCGGCGCGTGAGCGCACCTCGGGTCGCACTCCGTCCTCGCCGAGGATGCCGTGCAGGAGTTGGGAGGCGATGCCGTCGTCCCCCATGGTGACGGCTTCGCGGGCCGCGGCCTCCGCCTCGCACAGCCACGCCTGCTTGTCCCCCAGCGCCTTGGTGTGGTGGGCGATCTGGACGAGGGCGGGCCGCCGCTGTCCGCGCAGTACGCCGTGGGCCCGCTGGTGCAGGTGGATCCGCTGCGGGCCGGGCAGATCTCCGTAGACGGCCTGCTGTGCGAGCACGTGCCGGAAGGCGTACTTGGCGGGCTCCGACTCGTGCAGGAGAGAGCGGTGCAGGGCTTGGGTGAGGGCGGCGGTGGCCTGCTCGGCCTCCAGTCCCGCCACCTCCGCCAGGACGTCCTGCGCCGCGGGAACCGCGAGGACGGCCGCGGCCTCCACGAGGCGGGCGGCGGTCTCCGGCAGCTCGGCAAGACGCTCGTGGACGGCTTCCCGCAGGGAGCGCGGCGCCGGTGACCGGCCCAGGAACTCCACTTCCTGTTCGAGCCCTTGGGCGGCGTCCTGCGAGGTGCTCCTCTTGCGCCGGTCCAGGAGCGTGAGCAGGTCCTCCTCCACGACCAGGGGGAGCCCGGCGCTGCGCCGGTGCAGCACCCGGCCCAGGGTGTGGCCCGCCACGCGTCCCACGACGTCCGAGGCGAGGGCCGTGACCTCGCGCGCACTGAGCGGCTGGAGCCGGATCTCACCGCCCGAGACACCGATCGGCCGCCGGTACGCGTTGCCGAGGACCGGCTCGGTGGGCGGCAGGTCCTCCGCGCGGTAGGTGAGGACGAGGCCGAGGCCGCCGGGGGGTTCCCGGGCCATGAGGAACAGCAGTTCACGCGTGGCCTCGTCCGCCCAGTGCATGTCCTCGATGACCAGCACCACCGGCTCGACCGCGCGCAGCACGGCGCGGATGCCCAGGACGAGCCGGAGGCGCTCGGGCATCGCCGAGGTCGCCTGCCGGGAGTCGTCGAGGTGGGGGGCCAGGTCCGGCAGATAGGCGGCCAGCGTGCCGGTTTCGGGAGGCAGCAGACAGTTCCGGGGCAGGTGCTCCGCCGCCTTGCCGACGGCTTGGAGGACGGGGCCGTACGGGAACGGCTCGCGCAGCGGGTAGCAGAGCCCCGTCGCGACCTGCGTACCGGAGGCCGTCAGCAGCAGCTCCGCCTCACGGACGAGGCGGGACTTACCGGAGCCGGCCTCGCCTTCGATCATGACCACCGAGGGCAGGCTGCGCAGGGAGGTGACGAGGTCTTCGAGCTCGCGCTCACGGCCGACCAGAGTGAAGCCGTCTCTCCGCATCCCCGAGATGTCCGCGGAAGTCACCGCCTGAGCCACCGGTTCTCGTCCTCTGCAGGGTGTGAACGGCCTACCCGAAACACCAGACCAGGCACCCAGTTTAGCCAGCACGGCCCCCTTCGTACCTCCGGCCGCCGGGGGCGCGCGAAGCGTGGACGGGCGGGCCGCCGCGCCCCGAGCGCCCAGCGAATCGGCACACGAGCGCACGGGCACACCCCCATCCAGGCCCCACACCACGTAATCCGTGCTCCACGCCACGCAATAGGTGGTGCCCCGCATTGAATGCGCATCTATCCGCGCGGTCCTCTGGGTGTCGACAGGCGCGATCCCGCACAGCTCCGCCCAGCGGACCGAGGAGGCAGAGATGACTCCGTTCGTCGACAACCGCAGCAACGTGGCACTGGAGACCAGGCCCGTGCTCGACGCCCGCACCGAGACCGGGCAGGCCCGGCACCCGCACGGCGCGGAGCCACCGGCGGCCGCCCCTCCGGATCCGGCGCCGCACACCACGGGCGGGCGTATCGACCGGCGAGATCGCCGAAAGCGGCGGCCGGGGGGCTTCCGCGCCCTGCGGCTCAGGCTTCCGGCTGTCGCGGACGCGGTGCCAGGCGCCCGTCACCGGGTGCGCCGCTCCGTGATCGAGTGGGGCTGGGGCGACCAGGTGGACACCGTGGAACTCCTGTTCTGCGAGCTGCTGTCCAACGCCGTCCAGCACGCGTCGACGGGGTCCCGGACCGAGGAGACGGTCGAGGTCAGCGTCCGGCAAGGAGACGCCTCGCTCATCGTCACGGTCGACGACTCAGGGTCCAAGGGCACTCCCGCGGTCGCCAACTCCTGCGTGGACGAACTCGCGGAGAGCGGACGGGGGCTGCTGCTGGTGGAGGCGATGGCTTCCGCGTGGGGCTGTAGCCGGACCCGGAAGGGGACCAGGACGTGGTTCCTGCTGGACCCGGCCGGTTCCGGGCTCCACTGAGCCCGGCCGGGTCGGGGCTCAGTGGAACCCGGGACCCGAGGGCGGCGACGCCCAGGCCCCTGTGCCGCCCGGCTCCCCTCCCCGGGGGCGCTCGGCCGGGCGATGAGGCCTCACGAAGAGCACACGTCCCCCAGCGCCACAGGAAGACCCCTACATGATCCGCTTTCCCGCACCGCTTCCCCCGCCCCCCGGCCGCCCGACGGGGTCGCCAGGGCACACGCCGCAGGCCGTGTCCCCCGCCGCGACGGGCCGCCGGAGCATCCACCGCGCGACCGGTGGCATTCCGACGCTGCGCTGGCCGGAGCAGGCCGCCGTGGTCCACGAACTGCGCCTGCGCAAGGTGCCCCGGCTCCTCCTGGTGCTCCCCGGAGAACAGCCGCCGACGACCGTGGACCCGATGGAGGACTGGGCACGCCTTCCGGTCGACGAGAGGGAACTGCAGGTGCGCTGCGACACCTTGCGGGCCAGGGCCTCGCTGCGCAAACCGGTGATCGACGCGCAGGACGTGCTGCGCTTCGCCGGGCGGCACCTGCCGCTGGCGGCGGGCGAGGCGGAGATCGCCCGTCCGCTCGCCGAGTCCTACGGGTCCGTGGTCAGCCGCGAAGAGCTGGCGGCCCGGCTGTGGCCCGACGACGACAACGGCCGGCGCAACGCGCTGGACGTCAGGATCCTGCGCACGCGCCGCCGGGTCGCCCCACTCGGCTTGATCATCAGCACGGTGCGGCAGCGGGGCTATCTGCTCCACGCCGAGCTGGACGAAGGAGCGGTATGAACGCCGAAGACACCACCCCGATCGCGGGCTACGGCCCGGTGGCCCGGGGCGACGGCTGGGACAGCCCGACCGACCCCGGCGAGACGCTGGCGCACCTGGCCCGCCGGAACGCGGCACTGTGGCCCGAGGCGGCGGCGCTGCGCTGGCGCGACCCCGTCGGCGACCGGTGTCACCTGACCTACGCCGAGGCCTGGAGCGACAGCGAGGGCACGGCGCGCGGTCTGCTGTCCCTGGGCCTCGCACCGGGCGATCGCGTGGCGGTGCTCAGCGGGCTGCGGCCCGAGTGGACGACGACGCTCATGGCCGCCGCGACGTCGGGCCTGGTCGTGGTGTCCCTGCTGCCCTCGACCGTCCCCGAGGAGATCGTCCACGTACTCGGTGACTGTGGCGCCCGCGTGGTGGTGTGCGAGAACGCGGCGCAGCTGGCGAAGGTCGAGGCCGCCTGGCACCACCTGCCGCACCTGCGCCACGCCGTGCTGATGGACGCCCCGGCCGAGGCCTCGGACACCGGGCCCGTGGAGCACCCGGCGCGCACGGTGAGCCTCGGCGAACTCCGGGCCCGGGGGCGGGCCGACGTCAGTACGGCGGAGCTGCGACGGCTCTCGGACGCGGTCCGGGCCGAGGACCTGCTGGCCATCATCTACACGTCGGGCACCACGGGCCCCAAAAAGGGCTGCGCCCTCACCCACGGCAACTACGTCAGCGTCCTGCGAGCGCACCCCCGGCCGCCGCACCGCCCCGGGGCCGCACGGGACCACAGCAACGGGACGATCTTCGTCGTCACGGGGCCGCACACGATCGCGATGCTCATGCAGGTCCTGGCCTGGTGGTCGCGGTACACGCTCGCCTTCCGCCGGGGCGGACCCGACGACAGCCTGGTGGACGAGATCCGAGCCGCACGCCCTCAAATCCTGCCGCTGGTCCCGCTGGCGCTGGAGCAGATCTACAGCTCGGTCCTCGCCACCTGGTCCGAGGCGGACGCGTCCCTGGCCCTGGAGGCGGCACGGGCCGGCCTGGACGCACGTGAGCGCGTCCAGCGCGGGGAAGCCCTGCCGCCCCGCCTCCAGGAGTGGTTCGACGCGATGGAGGAGTCCCTGTTCGCCGAGGTCCGCGGGCACTTCGGGGGCACACTGCGACGGGCGACGGTATCGGGCGCGCCGGTGTCCCAGGAGATCCTCTCGTTCTTCCTGGGCTGCGGAGTTCCCCTCGTGGAGTGCTACGGGATGACGGAGACGGCGGCGGTGGCCACCACCAACACCCCCGACGCCTACCGCCTCGGGACCGTGGGCAGGCCCCTGCCCGGCGTCGAGGTCGCCACGGCACCCGACGGGGAGGTTCTGATCCGGGGCGCCAACGTCTTCAGCGGCTACTGGGGTTATCACGAAGACGCGTTCGGCAGTGTGCGCGACGGCTGGCTGCACACCGGCGACCTCGGCAGCATCGACGCGAACGGATATCTGACGCTCACCGGACGCAAGAAGGAGCTGATCCAGCTCTCCCACGGTGTGGCCGTGACACCGCACCCCCTGGAGAGCGCGTTGCGCAGGCATCCACTGATCTCCCAGGCGGTCGCCTATGGGGAAGGGAAGCCGCATCTCGTGGTCCTCCTGACGCTCGACGAGCGGTACGCCCAGAAGTGGGCGGCCGAGCGCAGCCTGCCCACCGACATCCCGCGACTGACGCGGGAGCCGGTCCTGCGGGAGGAACTGGAGCGGACGCTCGCGGAGGCCAACGCCACCTTGCAGGAGTACTACCGAGCCCAGGAGATCACGGTTCTTGAGCGCGATCTGTCGCTGGACGAGGGGGAGTTGACCGTCTCGATGAAGGTCGCGCGGCACGTGGTGCACGCGCGGTTCCGTGCCTCCCTCGAAGCGCTCTACCAGTGATCTCCCCCCTCACCTGGTGAAGCCGATGTCCTGGTAGACGATGGAGGCGAATCCTTGGGCTCCCAGGTTCGCGAGCGAACGCTTCGACGCGACGATTCCCGGGTCCTGGTAGAGAGGGATGTCCGCCGCTTCCTGCCAGATCAGGCGATCGGCCCGGTTGATGACGTCGACGGCCTTCCGCTTGTCCGTCTCGGTCGCCGCCTCGTCGAGCAGCGCGTCGATCCGCGACGTCCCGGTCCGCGCGAAGTTCAACTGCATGTCCTTCCCTTTGGGCTTCACGTAGAGGCTGCGATTGACCGACACCGGGAAGGGCCTCTTGGTCCAACTCACCGTCGTGAGATCGAAGTTGCCGGGGATGACGTAGCGCTCGAAGAGCACGTTGCCCGGCACGAGCGTGAGTTTCAGGCGGATGCCCGCTTTCCGGAGCATGGCCTGGATGACCCGTCCCTCGTTCTGCGCTTCGGCGTCTCCGCTCATGGCCAGGTAGTCCAGTTCGAGCTTGCGGCCGTCCTTCTCGCGGACGGCGCCGTCGAGCCGCCACCCGGCCGAGGCGAGCGCCGCCCGGGCGGCCGCGGGGTCGTAGGTGCCGACCGGGCCCGCGTTGTCCTGGTAACCGACCTGCTGGGGCAGGAGGAGGTGGTTGCCGAGCGGTTGCGCCTTCCAGTCCACCCCCTGGAGCGCGACCTCGGCGATCCGCCGGCGATCGATGGCCCGCGCCAGCGCTCTCCGCACGCGGGCGTCCCGCAGGACGGGGCTCTCTCCGTTCATCGTCAGCTGGTGGTGGCTCGCCGATCCGGCCCTCAGGATCCGCGCGTGCGGTGTGTCCTGGGCGGTTCGGTAGGCGGCCGCCCTCGCCCCTACGTCGAAGAAGTCGATCTCTCCGTTGGCGAAGGCCCCTGCGTGAGCGGCCGGGTCGAGCGCGCGGAACACGATCCTGTCGAGCATGGGGGTGTCGCCCCACCACTTCTCGTCGCGCTCCACGGTCAGCGTCTTGGCGGTCTCGTCCCGCTGGGCGAACTTGAACGGTCCCGCCGTGACGCGTGCCTTGCCCTTGAATCCGTTGTTGAAGCCGCGGGCCGTACGGATGACGGACGCCGGGTACAGGGGCGTGAACAGCGAGCGCCACTCCCCGAACGGTCTGGCGAAGTCGACGGTGACCTCCCGGTCTCCCCCGGGCCCCCTCGACACCTTCGCGATCAGGTCGTAGCCGGTGTGGGACACCGCGTGGAAGTCCGGATCCCTGCCGTTCTGCGCGCGCCAGCTCGCCAGGAAGTCCCGGTAGGTGATCGGGGTCCCGTCGGACCACCGCGCGTCGTCGTTGATGCGGTAGGTGACGCGCTGGTGTCCCGCCTTCGTGCGGGACACGGCGGAGACGAGGTAGTCGGGGTCCGGCGTCACCCGGCCGCGGTCGTCGCTCTTCATGAGGACGGGCATCATCGACTCCATGATGCGGCGTGTGTCGATGTTCCCGCCGTCGAGATGGCGGATGTTGAGGTTCTCCTGGATGACGCCCAGCGGCCAGTCGAGTACGCCTCCCTTCTTCAGGTCGGCGCGGTCGACGCGGTTGACCTGGCTCGCGGCCGGTCCCGCCGACGGGGACGTGTCGTGGCGGGTCGCACACGCGTTGACGAGCGAGGCGCAGACAGCGGCTGCGACCAGCGATGTGACTGCCGTGCGAGAAGGGCGCATGGGGCCGCCTTCCTGTGGACGTGACTGCTGACTTCCGCCCCCGCGTGCCGGTCGGGCTCTTCGGACGTGGGCGGCTGCTGCTGGTGGGCCTCAGCCCCGGCCCTCGCGGGGCCCGGCGAAGTGACAGGCCGCGGTGTGGTCCTCCCCCTGCGCCGAGGGCATCGGATCCTCGGCCTCGCAGCGTCTTCGCCGCTCGGGCGGCAGGTCGGCGTAGCGGGGGCAGCGACGGCGGAAGCGGCACCCGGCGTCGGCCTCGTCCGGCCCCTGGGCCTCGTTTACCGACGGGAGGGGGACGCGGGCCCGCTCCCGTCCCGGCTCGGGCCGGGGCACCGCGGACAGCAGGACCTGGGTGTAGGGGTGGCTGGGCCGGGTGAGGACCGCGTGGGCGGCACCGGCCTCGACGACGCGTCCCCGGTGCATGACCGCGACGCGGTCGGCGAGGTAACCGGCCACGGCGAGGTCGTGGGTGACCAGGAGGCAGCTGATGCCCAGCTCCGCCCGCAGCCGGTGCAGCAGGTTGAGCACGGTCGCCTGCGCGGAGACGTCCAGCGCCGCTACGGGTTCGTCGAGCAGCAGCAGCTTCGGCCGCAGGGCCAACGCCCTCGCGATGCCGACGCGTTGGGCCTGGCCCCCGGAGAGCTGTGCGGGGTGGCGGTCCTGGTGCTCCGCGCCGAGGCCCACCAGGTCGAGCAGGCCGACGGCCCGGCGGGTGCTCGCCTCACGGGTCCAGCCGTGCGCGAGCAGCGGCTCGGTGACGATGTCCTCGACGGTCATGCGCGGGTCCAGCGATGCCACGGGGTCCTGGAACACCATCTGCACCTCACGGCTCAGCCGCCGCCGCAGGCCGGGCGTCGTACCGCGGCTGTTCCGACCGGCCACCAGGACGGTGCCGGTCGCGTGCCGCTGCTGCGGTGGCGGCTCCACGACCTGTCTCAGGAGCGTGGTCTTGCCGCTGCCCGATTCGCCGACGAGGGCGAGCGTCTCGCCCTCCCTGATGTCCAGGCTGACGCCGTCCACGGCCCGTACCAGGCCCGTTCCGGACCACCCCAGCGCGGACCGGCGGCCTGGGTAGTGGCGCACCACCCCGTCCATCCGCAGCACGACGGGCCGTTCCGCGCGGGGCGTCCGCTCCCAGGGCGTTCCCGGACCCGACGTGACGGTTTCCGGGGCGATGGCCGTGCGGGCCGGGTCCTGGTGCCGTGCGCTCGCGTGCCGGTGCCCGAGCTCTTCGCCGCGCAGGCACGCGGTGGGGTGGTCGGCGCCGTCGCGGACCTTCAGGGCGGGCTCCTCCTCGCGGCAGACGTCGTCGGCCAGGGGGCAGCGCGGCGCGAAGGGGCACCCCTGGGGCAGGCGGAGGGCGCTCGGCGGACTTCCCTCGATCGGTGTCAGTGCGCGCCGACGGGCCTCCAAACGGGGCACCGCGCCGAGCAGACCGGCTGTGTACGGCATCCGAGGCCGTTCGTAGACGTCGTCCACGGGGCCTTCCTCGACGAAACGGCCCGCGTACATGACGTGGATCCGGTCGGCGAGGCCCGCCACCACCGCCAGGTCGTGCGTGATGATCACGACGGCTGCTCCGGTGGCCGTACGGGCCTTGCCGATCAGGTCCAGGATCTGGGCCTGGGTCGTCACGTCCAGGGCGGTCGTGGGTTCGTCGGCCACGAGCACCGACGGGTCGTTGGCGATGGCCATCGCGAGGGCGACGCGCTGACGCGCCCCGCCGGAGAGTTCGTGCGGGTAGGCGTCGATCCGCTGCTCCGGGTCGGGCACGCCCACGGTGTCCAGGAGCTCGATCGCCCGTCGTCGCGCCGCTGTCCGGGACAGCCGCTGGTGTATGCGCAGGGCCTCCACGACCTGGTTCCCGACGGAGTGCACGGGAGTCAGCGAGGAGAGCGAGTCCTGGAAGACGACGGACAGGTCCTTGCCGCGGACGCGGCACAGGCCCGCCTGGTCCAGGGCGAGGAGTTCTCGTCCGTGCAGTCTCACGGAACCGCGCACTTCGGCGTGCTCGGGGAGCAGGCCGAGGACGGCTGCTGCCGTGACCGACTTCCCGGCCCCGGACTCGCCGACGATGGCCAGCACTTCGCCCGGGCGCACCGCGAAGGACACGCCCCGCACCGCGTGCACGGTCCCGCCGGAGCCCGGCAGGGAGACATGCAGGTCCCGCACCTCCAGCACCGGTGGCACGCGTGCGTGCGTCTGCTCGGTCCCGGGCGGGGCATCGGCGACGGACGTGACACGCCGCGTGGTGCCGCGCGGGCCTCGTGTCGCCACCGATCCCGGGTCGAGTGCGTCGCGCAGGCCGTCACCGATCAGGAACAGCGACAGGCACAGCAGCAGCAGACAGCCTGCGGGAAAGTAGAAGAGCCAGGGGTACGCCAGCGCGTTCGGCGTACCCGTGGCGATGAGGGCTCCGAGCGACACCTCCGGCGGGTGCACCCCGAAGCCCAGGTAGGCGAGTCCCGCTTCAGCGATCACGGCGGAGCCGAACTGCAGCGTCGCGTCGATGATGAGGAAGGACGCCAAGGAGGGAACGACGTGCCGACGGACCACTGTCCGGCCGGGCACCCCGAGGTAGCGGGACGCCCGCACGAAGTCCCGCTGCTTGAGGGACCTCGTGGCGGTGCGTACCGCCCTTCCAGTGATCATCCATCCGAACGCCGCCAGGAACACCACCAGCAGCAGCCACGTCGTGTCCTCGACGACTGGCGACAGGGCCGTGACCAACAGGAATCCGGGCAGGACGAGGAACAGATGGATGCAGCCGAGTGCCGCGCGGTCCGTCCGGCCGCCGGCGTAGCCCGCGACGGTCCCGATGGTGACCGCGATCGTCGTGGCGAGGAGCGCGGTCAGCAGGCCGATGGCGAGGGATCTCTGGGTGCCGCGCAGGACCAGGGCGAAGACGTCCGCTCCCGCGCCGTCGGTGCCGAACGGGTGGCTGCCGCCCGGGGGCCGGCGCAGGGCCAGCGGGTCGAGATCGCTGTGGTCCCAGGGCTGGAACAAGGGTCCGCAGGAGGCCAGTGCGGTGAGCCCGACGAGCAGCACCGAGCCGATGAGCGCCGCCGGGTGATGACCCAACCCGCGTACCACCTGTACCGCTCGGCGGCTCGTGCTCCGGCCGCCGACGAGGCCGCCCTGAGCGGCCGGCAGCAGGCCGCCGGGGTCCGGGAACACACTCATGGTGTCCTGCTCCTCGGGTCGAGAGCGAGGTGCAGGACATCGGCGACGAGGCCCGCGAGGAGCACCAGGACCGCGGTGAAGAGCCCCACCGCTGCTACGACGTTGACGTCCTGGGCGAGCACGGAGTCGACGAGCCATTCGCCCATGCCGTGCCAGCCGAAGATCTTCTCGATGAAAACGGCTCCGGTGAACGTCAGCACCGCGTTGTAGGTCAGCAACGGCAGCAGCGGAAGTACCGCCACCGGCAGCGCGTGTCTGCGCAGCGCCGTGCGCCGGGAGAGGCCTTTGGCCCGGGCGGTGCGCACGAAGTCCTCGTGCACCACGTCGAGCATCGTCTGGCGCTGGTACAGGCTGAAGAGGGCGACTTGGAAGGCGATCAGCGTGGTGACCGGGAGGACCGCGTGCTGGGCTCTGCTGACCAGTCTGTCCCAGGTCCCCGTCGTCCCGGGCGCGTATTCGCCGGTGTACTCGAAGACGGTGCTTCCCACCAGGTCGTTGATGTTCCGCGCCCAGAGCTGGAGGGCCAGGGCGAGGACGAAGACCGGAGTGGCGAGGACGGTGAAGGCCGCCACGGTCAGGGCACGGCCGCTCCGGCGCCCCCGCCGCGAGGCGCTCCAGGACCCCAGCAGGATCCCTCCGGCCGACCCGATGACGGTGGCGACCAGCACGAGCCGGGCGCTGGTCGCCGCGCGGCGCAGGAACTCCGGGCTGACCGGTGCGCCGGACACCGTGCGGCCCAGGTCTCCGCGGGCGGCCCCTTGTACCCAGCGCGCGAACCGTTCGACGACCGGGGTGTCGGGGTTGAGGTTGTAGGCGTCGAGGACGGCTTCGACCTCCGCCGGGGACGGCGGCGGGTTGCGGTCGACGTAGGTGGATCTCGGGTCCAGACTCAGCGCGGCGAGGAGGTAGGTGCAGGCGACCGCTACCAGTACCAGGAAGAGAGTGGCGGTCAGTCGCCGGGCGCAGCAGCGGAACACGGACGAGGCCCCCCGATTCGATGCCGTCTGGGACGACCGAATGGCGCTTGCCTCGGACCGGCTCGCGGGCCGGGGCACCGAAAAGAGTAGCTGTCTGACCGTCACATACGGCCCTGGCCTGAGGATTCGTACCCATAAGGGGGATGCCCGGGTAACAGGCGTCCCTCAGGACCCACACGTACGACAATCCCGTGCTCCGGCCAGGGGGCGTGCGTTCAGCGCAGACGGCGCAGGAACACGTCGGGCGCGCTGTTGGTGTCGTCGGGAACGAGGTTTCCGGCCGGGGAGTCGAACACTGCCGCGCTGCCGTCCTCGGTGACTCCGGTGCGCGGGCCCGGCTCGGTGTCCTCGGAGGCGATGTCGGTCTCGACGCTGACGAGGGTCACCTCGCCGGTCCGCATGTCCTTCAGGAAGACGTCCGTGCTGCTGTCTCCGTCGTGGGCGGGGTCGAGGTTGGCGGCGGCGGAGGTGAACACCGCGTAGCGGCCGGTGCGGCTCAGGGAGACGTCGTCGCTGTCGCCGTCGGCCGGTGTGCCGTCCGCGGCGGCGCTGACCAGGCGCATGCGCTGGGCCTCGCGGTCGTAGAGGAAGACGTTGTGCCGGCTCTTCGGGGCCGGTCCCTCGGGGCGGAGCACGCTGGAGGTCGAGGTGAACGCCACAGAGCGGGCGTCCCCGCTCAGGGCGGCACCCCAGGACGGGGTCTTGCGGTTGTAGCCGTGCGGTACGGAGATGAGTTCCGTGGTGCGCTTCTCGCGGTCGCGCAGGAAGACGTCCGTCGCGGAGAGGTGGTCCTCCCCGTCGGTCAGGCCGGAGGCGTTCGAGGTGAAGGCGACGTAGCGGCCGCCCAGGTCGCCCGCGAACGCGGGCCCGAACGCGTCGCCCTCGCCGTGCTTGCCGTCGTTGCCGAGCTGCGCCAGTTCGGTGGTCTTCTTCTTGCGGTCGTGGAGGAAGACGTCGTCCCGTTTGTTCGCGTCCCCCGCGACGAGGTCCTCGGCGCCCGACGCGTACGCGACGTACCGGCCGTCTCCGCTGACCGCCGGGTCGTACGTCAGAGGGCTCCGCAGCCCGTCGTAGGAGGCGGCGGTGGGGCTGATCCGCTCGGTTCTGCCGGTGCGACGGTCGTGCAGGAAGACGTCGTCGAGGTCGTTGGGGTCGCCCTGGACGAGGTCGTCGGCGGTGGAGGTGAAGACCACGTACCGTCCGTCGGGGCTGAGGGAGGCTTCCCGTACGACGCCGTGGCTCGCCTTTCCGTTGCTCTGGACGCTGACGCGTTCCGTCGTCCCGGTGCGCAGGTCGCGGACGAAGGCGTCGGGCGTGCCGTTGGTGTCGTGCGCGACCAGGTTGCGGGACGCCGAGACGAAGGCGACGTAGCGGCCGTCGGCGCTGATGGAGGGCCCGCTGGACGCCGCGTTGCCCTGGGCGCCCGTCGGGCCGACGCTCAGCCGCTCGGTGTGCGGCGCGGCGTCGGGGGCGGCGGAGGCGCCCGGCGAAAGGACGGCCATGGCGCAGAGGGCGGCGAGCGCGGCCCCGACAGCCGTCACGCGCTGTTGAACGGGCATCCGGTTCCTCCTGAGTTGACGGCGGTCTCCGTGCGCTGTCCGGGCACGCGTCGGCTGACGAAGGCCGCACCGGATACCCCGGAACCCGGATATGCGTCGCTGCGGAGTTCGCCCCTGGCCCTGCGCACCGTAGGCGAGCGAACACGGTGAAGCCCAGGAGGTCAATGTGCCGCGTGCCCTCCACGGTGCGGATGCGCCGGTTGCATCAGGGGGCAGAAGCGTTACAGCGGGCTTTTGTGCCGTACTCCCGTGGAATGGGCAACCATTGGCGTCGATTCGACAGCCGACGCCTGCCCGGTCCGGGGGAAACCGGCTAGCCGCGGATGTTCACGTCGATGCAGGCGTAGAACGCATTCTCCGTGTCGGCGATGTTCCAGACCGCCAGGACCTTCTGCGGGCCGCGGATGCCGCCGAAATTAACGGTATGGCGGACAAACTGGGGCGGCTGCGCGCCGCCCTGGTCGAACTCGGCGACTTTCCGGGTGCCCACGAAGTACTGCCACGTGGTGGTGGAGTGTTGCGCGGTCAACTGCCAGGTGAACGTGGTCGAGTTGCTGACGCCGTGGACGGCCCAGTCCTTTCTGTCGTCGTCCAGGTCGGCGAACTGGGCATTGCCGCCGCTGCAGCTCTTGAGGCCTTTGGGCCCTTCGACCGCATCGGGCTCCCATTTGATGGGGCCGCACTCCACGCTCCCGTTGAAGCACTGGTCCTGTCGGCTGGCGGGCGCGGTCACCCAGCCGTGCGCCTGGGCCGGAGCGGCCGGGAAGCTCACGGCGATCAGCGGCGCGAGGCCCAGGACGAGGGTGGCGGCCAGGCTCTTTTTCGCGAACATGACAACTCCTTCCTCTATTGGTCCGGACCATAGCGCGCGGCGATGCGCGGTCAAGAACTACGGGACGGAAGTGGCCATGAACGCGTTCCGAGACGCGGCGGACACGTGGGAGCTGCCCGACCCGCCATTGCACGGACGCCGCTCCGCGAACGATCATGGCCGCCATGGAGCGACCGAGGCAGCTCATCGAGTGCGGAGACTTCCTCCTGCGACGCTGGCGGGGGCAGCGCGACTTCGAGCGGACGTTCACGTTGATCGAGGAGTCCGTGGACCATCTGCGGCCCTGGGAGCCATGGGTCGAAGAGCACAGCGCGGAGCACACCCGGAACTTCCTCGCGAGGGCGGAGTCGAAGTGGGCGAGCGGAGACGTGTACAACTACGCCATCGCCGAAGGCGGCACGCTCGTCGGCATGTGCCAGTCCTACCGGGGCCCCGAGCCCCAGGGCCGGCTCATGGGGTACTGGCTGCACCCGGCCGCCACCGGCCGGGGCCTCGCCACGCGGGCGACGGCGGCCGTCGTCACCGAGATGTTCGCCCTGCCGGACGTGGCGTACCTGGAGATCACGCACGACTCCGCCAACACCTCAAGTGCCGCGATACCGCGCCGACTGGGCTTCACCGAACTCCGCCGCGAGCAGGCGCCGTTGCCCACGGCCCCCTCCGGCAGCGGGATCAACGTGGTCTGGCGCCTGGAGCGGCCCGTACCGCCACAGCGATCTGATGATCATGGTTGGTAGCCTCCCCTGATGACTGCAACGTTCAACGACTCCGTACGCGCTCGGCTCCGAGCCGCTCACATCTGGTACGTCGGCACGGTGTTCGCCGATGGAGCACCGCAGGTCAGCCCGATGTGGGTGGACCTGGAGGGAGACAACGAGCTGATGTTCAACACGTCGGTGGGCAGGGTGAAGGAGGAGAACCTGCGCCGCGACCCGCGCGTCTACCTCTCCCACGCGGACGCCGCCGACCCCTTCGACCGGGTACAGATCAGCGGCGTGGTGGACCGCTTCGTCGAAGGCGAGGAGGCGCACGCGATGATGGACCGACTGGCCCGCAAGTACCTGGGCAGCGAACGCTTCGAGTGGCTCATGCCCGGCGAGGAGCGGGTCGCGGTGATCGTGCGCCCCACCAAGGTCCGGCACATCGTCGGGGTCGAGCGCTTCCGGCCCGGCGGTCCCGTCCCGGCTCCCTGACCGGCGGCGCGCGAGCTCGGCGGACGCTCCACAGCCGCGGCCGGGCCCTCGCGTCAGTCGGAGGCTTCGATGCCCCAGGCCACCGCGCGCGCCGCGGCCGCCGCGCGGTTGGGCAGGTCCAGCTTGGCGAGGATGTGCTCGATGTGGGTGCCCACGGTGCGCGGCGTGACGTACAGCCGCTCGGCGATCTCGCGGTTGGTGCGGCCCGTGGTCAGCTCGGCGAGGACCTGGAGCTCGCGGGGCGAGAGTCCGCCCGGCCGCCCGGGGCCCGCGGGGGTCTGCGCGGGCGGCGGGTCCGCCCGGGGGGCGACCGCCGCGGCGAGGGACTCGGTGAGCAGCGTGACCACGGCGCGCGCCGGGTCGGGCGCGCGCCGCGGCCGGCGGGTACTGACGTTCAGCATGCCGACGTACCGGCCGTCGGCGGCGAACAGGCACTGGGCCACGCCGTCCTCGATGCCGAGGGGGGACAGCACGTCCTGGAACCCGGGGGATGCCGCCAGGAGCTGCCCGGGGACGTCCCTGAGCCAGAGGCCGCCCCGCTCCGGGCTGCGGAGCACGGGAAACACCGGGTCGCGGTGGAGGCGGTTCTCGATGTAGGCCGTGGCGTCGTCCGGGTAGCTCCCGGCGAGGGTGGTGTGGCGCCGGTGGAGCGGATCCCACCGGGTCAGCGAGGCGTGGTCGTACTCCACCACCTCGGACAGCGCGGTCAGGACCGGATCGAGACCGCTCGCGCCGGTCGTGGCGCTCCGGGCGGCCTCGCGGACGTGGACGGCCGCGTCCAGGATGTCCGCCGTGCTCCGCTGCGCTGCCATCCCCCAAGGATGATCATGTGTCTGGAATACGTCAAACGCGAAGGGTGTCGTGCACGACCTGCCCGTCCACGACGGTGAGGACGACCGGCATCGCGGGGATGTCATGGGGGTCCGCGGCGAGCAGGTCCCCGTCGAGCACGCACAGGTCGGCGGCCTTGCCCGGCTCCAGGGAACCCTTCCAGTCGTCGGCGAAGTCCTGCCAGGCCGCGTTGATCGTGTACGTACGAATGGCCTCGGCCAGGCCGATGCGCTGCTCGGGACCGCTCACCCGGCCTGCGGCCTTCGACTCGCGCAGCACCATGGTGGCGACGCCCTGGCGCCAGTCCGGGTGCGTGACGGGGGCGTCGGACCCGCTCGCGACGCGCACGCCCGCGTCGATGGCGTCGCGGTAGGGCCATGCGTACGCGGCGCGCTCGGCGCCGACGAAGTCCTCCTCCATGTCGGCGACGGTCCACTTGATCGTGGGGTTCATGTTGACGCCGAAGTCGTGCGCGGCCAGCACCTTCATGCTGTGCGCGGTGAGGAAGTCGCCGTGGATGATGTAGTGGCGGGCGTCGGACCTCGGGTGTTCGGCCATGGCCGCGGCGAAGGCGTCCGCGACGGTGTCGCAGGCCCGGTCGCCGGTGACGTGGATGCCCAGCTGGTGCCCGGCGACGTGGGCGTGGCGGATGATGGCGTCGATCTCGGCGGTCCGCTCGGTGTCGCTGGCTCCGCCGACGCACAGGGAGCCGCAGCCGCCGCCGACGTACGGCTCGTGCATCCAGGACGTCTTGTTGGGGACGACGCCGTCGGCGAAGACCTTGACGCCATGGATCGCGAGGCGGCGCGGGTCGGCGTCGCCCTGCGCGCCGATGGCGGTGAGGGTGCGGGCGAACTCCTCGGCGGTGCTCGCCATTCCGGTGGGCAGGAGCAGGACGCCGACGCGGGCGGTCAGTTCGCCGTCGGCCAGGAGCTGCCGGTAGACCTCCAGGGTCTGGGCGCCGAGCGCGCCGCGCATGATGCCGTCGCCGCCGGGGCCGAGTCCGGGCTCGGTGTAGCTGGTGATGCCGAGCCGGGCGAGGGCGGCGAGGGCGGACCGGATCGCTTCGGTCCGCTCCTGGCGGCTGAGCGGCGGCAGCGCGTTCTGGATCAGGGCCTGGGCGCCTTCGTGGAGCAGTCCGGTCGGCTCCCCCGCGGCGTCGGTGACGATGGCTCCGCCGGGCGGGGCGACGGTGTGCCGGTCGATCCCGATGAGTTCCAGGGCCTTGGAGTTGACCCAGGTGGCGTGGCCGGAGAAGGAGTACAGGACGACGGGGTGGTCGGGGCTCACGGCGTCCAGGTCGTGCCGCGAGGGCGTCCGCGACGGGTCGGCGACGCACTCGTCGAGGTAGCCCGGGTCCCAGCCGTGCCCGGTGATCCACTGCCCGGCGGGGGTGCGTCCGACGGCTTCCCGTACCGCGTCGGCGACGTCCGTGAGTGAGGACACGGCGGGGTGGCCGAGTTCGACGGAGAGCGGCGGCGTCGACATGCCGAAGGCGCATCCGTGCAGATGGGAATCGTTGATTCCGGGGAGCAGCGTCGCCCCGCGCAGGTCGACGACGCGGGTGTCGGGTCCGATGAGCGGGGCGACGTCGTCCCGCTCGCCGACGGCGCTGATGACCCCGTCGGTCACGGCCAGGGCCGAGGCGATGGAGAACTCCGCATCGACCGTGACCACCCGGCCGTCGAGAAACACCAGGTCCGCATACGTGTCCACAGAGGGTCCTTTCGGGTGGCGGGCGCGCTGCGAGCGCCCGCGAACGATCTCCCGAGGACTATGGCCGCGCCGCTCTCCCCCGCACATCGGTCATCCAACCGATACGCCCTCCCGGCGCGGCCGCCCGGTCAGCGCCGGTGTCAGTCGGCGGACCTGGAGTGGGCAGGGCGGCGCCGGAGGGCGGGGGTGGTGAGTGACGGCGGCGTCCACGCGCCGTCCGGGTGGTAGACGTCCGTGCCGGGCGGCACGATCGCGTCGATGCGGTCCAAGGCGGCGTCGTCCAGGACGACCGACGCTCCCTTGAGGGTGTCGCGCAGCTGTTGCGGTGTGCGCGGGCCGATGATGACCGACGTGACCGCCGGGTGCGCGAGGGGGAAGGCGATCGCCAGCTCGGGCAGCGTGCAGCCGATGTCGTCGGCGACGGCGACGAGCTGCTCGACGACGTCCAGTTTGGCGGCGGTGCGCGGCGCCGCCGGGTCGAAGCGGTCGGGGTTCAGGGTGGGGCGGCCGCTGCTCAGGTCGAGGGCCCGGCCCTTGCGGTAGCGCCCGGTCAGGAATCCCGAGGCCAGCGGGGACCAGGTCAGGATGCCCATCCCTAGGCGCTGCGCCACGGGCAGGACGTGTCGCTCCACGCCTCGGGCGAGGAGGGAGTAGGGCGGTTGTTCGGTGCGGAACCGCTGTAGCCCGCGGCGGTCGGCGACGTGGTGGGCCTCGACGATCTGGTCCGCGGGGAACGTGGAGCAGCCGAAGGCTCTGATCTTGCCCTGGCGCACCAGGTCGGTGAGGGCGGAGAGCGTCTCTTCGATGTCGGTCGTGTGGTCGGGCCGGTGCACCTGGTAGAGGTCGATCCAGTCCGTTCCGAGGCGCCGCAGGCTGTCCTCGACCGCCTTGACGATCCAGCGCCGGGAGTTGCCGCCCCGGTTCGGGCCCTCGCCCATCGGGAAGTGGACCTTGGTCGCGAGGACCACGTCGTCGCGCCGGCCCTTGAGGGCCTTGCCGACGACCGTCTCGGATTCGCCCGCCGAGTACATGTCGGCCGTGTCGACGAAGTTGATTCCCTCGTCGAGGGCGGCGTGGACGATCCGGGCGCAGTCGTCGTGATCGGCGTTTCCGACGAAGCCGAACATCATGGTGCCCAGGCAGTACGAACTGACTTCTATGCCGGTTCCGCCCAGAACGTGGTAGCGCATGCCGCTCTCCTCGGAGATCGCCTTCTCGGACCTCGGCGACCTTACGAGTTCAAGTGCGCTCCAGGGCAAGCGCGGTCTTGGGCGGGCTTCCCGTGGGGGGGACGCAGGGGGCGGCTGTCGTGGCTCCTGGCGGGGCGTCAAGCTCCGCTTCTCCGCGCGGGGTGGCCTGGCCGTTTTCCGCACAGGGCGGCCTGGCCGTTTCCTGCACCGTGGGCCTGGCCGTCAGCGACCGCCGATCGGGGTGAGCCGGGCTGCGACTCCCCCGTGCGCGGCGGCCGCACGGTTCGCCTTCTCTCCGAGCGGCCGATATCAGGCGGCGGCCTTCTCGTAGGCCTCGCGGATGTTCGCCGGGACGCGGCCGCGGTCGTTGACCTCGAAGCCGTTCTCCTTCGCCCAGGCGCGCATCTTGGCGGTGTCCTGCCCGGCGGCGCTCTTGCCCTTGGCCGCGGGCTGCTTCACGCTGCGGCTGCCGCCGGTCTTGCGGCCGCCTTTGAGGTACGGCTCGAGGAGGCCGCGCAGCTTGTCGGCGTTCTTGGTGCTGAGGTCGATCTCGTACGCCTTGCCGTCCAGGCCGAACGTCACGGTCTCGTCGGCCGTCTTGCCGTCCAGGTCGTCAATCAGCTTGATTTCAACGCGCTGTGCCATGGTTGTGCCTTTCGTAAAGGGGTTCGCCGATGAGGGGCGGCCTACCGGCCACCGGGCTTGTCGTGGCCGCTATCCGCTGACGCTCACGCCGACCGGTCAGCGCGCTTGTCCGAGTTTCGCACGCTGCCGTGTGGCCTGTTCGTCCGCATACAACTTCTCTACCCCCCAATCCATTTGGGGATCATCTCAGAGGAATGCGGAGTCCGCTAGCGGTAATCCTGATGATGTGGCACCGAGACGCTTCTCAATCTTCAGGACAAGCCGGTCCGACGGAATCGCTCAGGCGTCCAGTAGCCGACATTCGCCGCCTTCCGGCGAGGAGGATACGCGGATCGGCCAAGGTCGTCCGGGACCTGAACAGAACACGACTCTCCCATGTCAATGAAGTACGACCGGCCGCCTCGATGCGGCGATCTCCCATTCGGTCGTTCTCATCACGCCGCTCTCATCACCGCGAAGTCAGCGCCTCGAAGTCACCGCCTCGGCCGCTTCCCTCGATCTCTCCGCCTTGATCTCTTCATCTCGATCACCGAACGTGCCTGTTTGATCGCACCGCATCGAGATCGAGGTCGCCGAGCGAGGTCGTCTTCGGCGTGGCTACCTGAGAGTCGTCTTCGGCGTGACTACCTGAGAGGCGCGAGAAGTGCGTCGAGCGCCTTGGTCAGGACATCGGCGTCAGTGGTGTCGAACCACGTGGTGCGCATGCGCTCGTTGCTCGCGTTCGGCGTCTCGTGGTCGCCCGCGAGCCGGTGCGGTGAGCGGGTGCCGTCGTCCCACGCGCGCCCGACTCCCCGGAAGAGGCTGCGGACGTACCGGCCCGCGTCCTCGGGAGGAATGCCCTGGCGCGCGACCCAGTCGGTGAGCGTGGGGGTCAGCCGTGCGCCGGGCGGGGCGGGGCCGGGAGGGGGACGCGCAGTGCGCTGCGCCCCTCGTGCCAGGCGGACAGGAGGTGGGCCGCCAGGCGGGCCTCGACGAAACCGGTGGCGTGGACGCCGAAGGCGATGTCGGCGTCGATCTCGGGCTCGGCGGCGAGCAGGCCCCCGACGACGTCGCGGCGCACCACCTGCTCGTGCACGGCGTCGGCCTCCACGTGTTCGTCGTAGAACCGCTCGGCCGCGGGGCCCGCGCCGACGCGCCGCAGGGCGGCGGCCAGCCGCCGGGAGCCGGGCGACGAGGTGACCTCCACCGCGGCGAAGTGCCCGACCAGTGCGCCGCGCAGGGCCCGGTGGAGCCCGAACAGGGACATGAGGTTGACGACGGCGAGGGCTTCGGCGGGCGCCGCGTCGAGGTAGTGCCCGTAGGAGGTGTCGAGGCCGAGGTCGGCCATGAGGTCGGCGAAGAGCCGCGCGTGGATGTCCTCGGGCCGGCCGGCGCCGAACTCGTCGAACTCCACGGCCACCATCGCGGCCTTGGCGCGGCCGTGCAGCCGGGGGATGACCCAGGCGTGCGGGTCGGCTTCCTTGAGGTGGTAGAGGGACCGCAGGGCGGCGTACTCCCTCAGTTGCCACAGGTCTCCGTCACGCTGGAGGTGGTGACTGACGCTCGTCCCGTCGTATCCGGCGGGCTCGGTCAGCAGCGCGTCGAGGACCTGCGCCGCTTCGCCGGGCCGGGTGGCGTCGGCCCGCAGGGCCCGCAGGAAGCGCTGTTCGAGCGTGCGGCGCAGGGACAACAGGTCCGGGTCCCACTCCCGCTCGTCGTCCACTCCGGCGAAGCCCTGGTAGTGGAGTTCGTACAGGACGTAGAGGGCGAGTTGCAGATCCTCGCCGTAGGGGTCGGCGTGCCGCGCCGCTTCGTGGGGCGCGGGGGCACCGTCCTCGCGCAGGGCGACGAGGACGCCGTCGGACACCGCGCCCCGGGCTGCCGGGAGCTCCGGGCTGTGCCCACGGGACTCCAGGACCTCCGTGGCGCTTCGGGAGGGGGAGGGCGCCACGGACGCACGGTCGCGCGGCGGCTCGGTGCGGGCGGTGGGCATGACGGCGGCTCCTGCTTCGGCGTCATCGGTCGCGGGGGCGGAGGCCCGTTGCGCGTCCGGTCGGGTCCGGCGGCGGTGGCTGGTGTCGCACCAGGGGGGCGTACGGCTGCGGCGGCAGGTGCAGATTGCGACCTGGATACGGTCCGAGACGCGGACGGTGCCGTCGTCGCCGACCACTTCCACCGGCCCTTCCACCAGGAGGGGGCCCTCGCGGTCGACGGTGACGCGACGGGGGTGTTCAGCGGAGTTCGGCACGGATGACCACCAGCTCCTCCCTGGTCTCGGAGTCGCCGAGCAGTCCCGTCCGGCGCAGCCAGGCGCGGCGGGACCGCAGGACGGGGCCGAACGGAACATACTCCCGGTCGATGACCGCGGCCTCCATGCCGAGGCGGGCGAGCCGGTCGAGGGACGCCGTGACGCCGCACAGCCCGGAGTGCACCATCAGCAGAGCACCGCCGGGGTGCAGTACGCGGGGCGCCGCGTCGCAGACGCGGTTCACCACCGCCCTGCCTTCGGTTCCCGCCTCCCACGCGCGTGCCGCCCCTCGCCGGGGAAGGCCGGGGGTCGGGCCGGGGACGTACGGCGGGTTGCTGACCAGGAGGTCACAACAGGCGTCGGGGAACGCCTCGGCCAGGTCGCCGCGGTGCGCGGTGACGCGCAGCCCGTTGCGCAAGGCGTTCAGACGGGTGGCCAGGACGGCCCGCCGCGAGATGTCGACGGCGGTCACCCGGGCGCCCAGCGCGGCCGCCGCGACGGAGAGCGCCCCCGAGCCGCTGCCCAGGTCCAGGACCGCGGTGTCCTCGTCGATGCCCTCACGGCGCAGGGAACGGGTCAGGAGGTCCGTGTCGTACTGCGGCGCGTAGACGCCCGGGAGCGTGAAGAGGCGCGCCAGTCGGGCGGCCCCCGACGGCGTACGCGTAGGGGGCATCGGCTGCCTGCGCGTAGGAGCAAGCGGCTGTGCGTGGGTCTCTGCGCTCATCGGCATCTCCCGTCGGTCGGTGTCCACGAGAGGGCGCCTTATCCCACCATCCGCTGGTTCTCCGCCGCTCACCACCAGGGCGTTCACAGATGGTGACTAAGTGAGAACTATGCGGATTTGTTTGCCGTCTCGGTCGTGTCACTGAGTGCCCACTGGAATGCGTCTGAACCCCGAGCGGCCTCGGATCGACCGACGGGCCGACAGCTCCGGCATTCGCTCAGGAGAGGTCAAGGACCAGCCGGCCACGCA
This sequence comes from Streptomyces sp. AN091965, assembly GCF_022698285.1. Classification (NCBI taxonomy): domain Bacteria; kingdom Bacillati; phylum Actinomycetota; class Actinomycetes; order Kitasatosporales; family Streptomycetaceae; genus Streptomyces; species Streptomyces sp. AN091965. The sequence goes on from NZ_JALDMY010000001.1 coordinate 397,834, forward strand.
GGCCGCCCGCCTCAAGGAGGCGGTGGGCCCGCGCCGCTTCCTCGGCGGGCAGGACCTCGGCGACGCGCATGCTGAGCACGCCCCTCTCGGCCTGACGGCGCAGCGCGTCCAGCAGGCCGGTGTCGAACATGACGTCCGACACCATCACGGGGTGCACGCGGATGCCGCGCTCGGCGGGACCTGGCCAGCCCCGCAGTTCGGCCAGGGCACCGCCGTCGGCTATCGCGGGTACGACCTCGGCGGTCTGTGCGGAGCCGTCCAGCAACGCGGCGACGCCGTCGGGGCTCACCTCGCGAACCCGGGCGGCGAAATCGCGCCCGCGCGCCACGACCTGGTCCGCTCCGAAGCCGCGGACCAGGTCGGTGTCGCGCGGGGAGGCGTCGGCGATGACCGCCAGCCCGTCGGCCTTGGCCAGCTCGATCGCGTACGCGCCGACGGCGCCCGCCGCGCCGGTGACCGCGAGGGTGTCTCCGCTCCGCACCGCCAGCACGTCCAGGGCGAGACGGGCGGTCGCCGCGTTCATCAGCAGGGTGGACGCCGCGGCGAAGTCCGCTCCGCGCGGCGCGGGGACCACCGCCACGGCGGGCACGACGACCTGCTCGGCGTAGGCCCCTCCGTGGGGACCGGTGAACGGCACCATCGCGATCACGCGTTGGCCGACGGCGAGCCGGTCACCGGTTCCGGGCCCGAGCTGGTCGATCACGCCCGCGGCGTCCATGCCGGGCACGAACGGCGGTTCCACGCCCTCCATGCGGACGGCGTGGCCGCCGGTGCGCAGCAGCACGTCCGTCGGGTTCACGGCGGCCGCGTGCACGCGGATGCGGACCTCACCGGGGCCCGCCTGCGGTGCGGGGAGGTCCAGCACCCGCAGGACGTCGGGGCCGCCGAACGCGTTGATTCCTATGGCTCTCACTGCATCGGCAACCGGCCGGCCCCTTCCTTCATTCCGCGTTTCGTTCCGCGTTTCGTTCGTTTCGTTCCGGGCTTCCTTCCGCGACGAGGTGTTCGTCAGGCGCGGCAGCGCAGCATCTCCAGGGGCGGGTTGGCGAGGCAGTCCGCCCAGAAGTCGGCCCCGAACTCGCGCACGCCCGCCTCCGACACCGTCACCGGCACCCAGGTCACCTCGCTGAATCCGGCCGCCCGCAGGCAGTGTTCGTAGACCTCGCGGCGCGGACAGGCGCCGACGAACGAGACCGGCGGGTCGAGGAGCGCCGTGATCCGGACGCGCGGCCCGGTTTCGATCTCCTCGCCGGTCGCCTCGCAGAGGAAGCCGTACTTGGCCAACGACGGTCCGTCGAAGCGGTAGTCGGGGTTCTGCGCGAACACGAAGAACTCGCCGCCGGACTTGAGGCCGCGGTGCACGTTGCGGCACATCCGCTCCATGGCGGCGATGTCTTCGGCGTAGTTGAGCAGCTGCACTCCGAGAGCTATGTCGAAGTGCCGCCCCAGCGGCCGCAGTTCGGCCACGTCGCCCACTTCGTAGCGCACGCCCAGCGGATCGCGCTCCTCGAACGCCCGGGCCGCGGCGACCATTTCGCTGGAGATGTCGACACCGAACACCTCCGTGGCGCCGCGCCGCTTGAGCTCCCTGCTGTAGAAGCCGGTGCCGGAGGCCAGGTCGAGGACCGACTTGCCGCGCACGTCCCCGACCATGCCCAGGAAGCTCGGCGTCTCCCCGTACCGCGCCAGCGGCAGGGCCTTGAAGCCCTCGAACGCCTCACCGATCTCGTCGTACTGCTGCACGCTCATCGCACTGCGCTCCCCTGCGTTTCGACATGCCCGTGGCCACGGCCCCCGTTCCGGGGACACGCCGTGGCGATTTCTGATGGGCAGTCTCTACGGATTCTGATGGGCCGTCGTACTGGCAGAAGCCACAAAGATCGGTGCGCCGCCCCGGGTTCCCGTACAACGGGAGCACTCTGGGGCTGTGCCGTCGCCGAGGCAGGGAGGGCTTATGAGTGACAGCGATCCGCACGTCCACGTCGAGGCGCGGGTGGGCCGCGGCGACGCCGCCGCCCGCACCATGATGGCATCCACGTTCGGCCTGGCCAGTGATCTGCCGAGCGTCGTCACCACGGGCTGCGGGCTACGGGTGCCGTACGCGATGACCTCGGCCCGTCCGGACCGTGTCACCTGCCTCGCCTGCCGTACGCACGCGCGCCGCGAACACCTGCGCATCGCGGAGGAGGTCGAACGCCTGAGCCGCATGCTCGGATCCACTATCACTCCTGCCCAGGGGAGGCTCGCCGCGGACAGGCATCGCGACCTCGCACAGGGGTTTTCGGACACGGAGAGCTGAGTCCGCGCCTCACCTCGCGCATGCCGCTCGGCACGGGCCACCGACCGGACGGCCCTCTGCGCTGGCCTGGTCGGGCCGGATGTGGGCACATGGCAGGGACGGCGCGACCGTGCGCCGTCGTCTTCCCGTACGCATTCCCGTACGAAAGGACTGGTCATGGGCAAGCACGAACGCGGCCGGGACAAGCCTCGGCAGGACGAAGAAGCCAAGAAGGCCCTCGCCGAGAAGGAGCGGGCCGAGAAGGAGGCGGCCAGGGCGTCCGAGTCGGACGACGCCAAGGCGCCCGGACAGGACCCCGGCGCTTCCCGGACACCCGGGTAGTCCGGAACGCCCGGGTGCTCAGGCTGGCCCGGGTGGCCCGGGTGGCCCGGGTGGCCCGGCAGCCCGCCGCCTGCGGTGGGTCCGCCCGCGGCGGCTGCGGGTCGCCTCGCCGGACGACGGTCAGGGCGCGGCCACGGCCGCGTCCTCACCGAGGGTGTAGGCGTCCTTGACCTTCACCTGGGTCACGCCGCGGCCCTCCTCGAAGACGGCGCGCCAGTCGCCGATCACGTGGAGTTCGTCGGTGCCCATCGCGCGGACCACCATCAGGCCCTCGTCGTAGGCCTTGTAGGTCTTCATCCAGAGGTTGGCGAAGGCCTGGGAGCGGATGAGGTGCATCCAGTCGGAGCGGTACAGCTCGCGGTTGTAGTTCGACTCCCCGAGCGTCGAGACGAACTTGGAGTACATGGCCTTGACGTACTCCAGCGTCACCTCGTCGTCCTCGGCGATCGCGCGGTCCCGGGCGTCCTTCAGAGCGACGCGGAACTTCTCCAGGAGTCCTTCCGTGGCACCGGAGGTGAACGACTCGTGGATCTCGGGCGGGTCGCACAGGCCGTACTTCGGTCCGGACAGGCGCAGCAGCAGGCGCAGGGTCGGCTCGGTCACCCACAGGGGGCCCGGCTCGTCGCGGCTGCCGAGCGGGTTGGGGAGGACGTGGTCGTGGTCCCAGGCGGGCGGGGTGATCAGATGGACTCCGGCCCGGCGCCGGTCGTGAGGGGTGCCCGTGGAGTGTTCCAGCTGGCCGATCGGCAGATGGGTCTTGAGCGCGGACAGGTACGCGCCGTTGATGTCGAGGGCGGTCACCTCGTGCTGCCCGGCGGGGAGTTCGGGGCGGGTCCACTTGGGGCGCGCCTCCCAGATCCGGTCGGCGCCGCGCGCGCTCTGCCTGCGCAGGATGTCGGGCATCCAGGGGTGGGCGACGATGTCGTAGCGGCCGCCGGTACGGGTGTGGTCGAGGAGGGCCATCGCGTCCGGGATGGCTCGCTTGAGCAGGGCCGCGGTGGCCGCCTCGACGTCGCCGTGGTGCTGCGCGAGGGTCTCCGCCACGGCCGTGCCGATCAGGTCCGGGGAAGAGGCCCCGGCGGTCTGGGCGCGGCGGCCGACGGGAACGACCTTCACGCCCCGGCCCGGGCTGCGGACGGTGCGGGTGGCCGTGGCGGGCGCGCTGTCCGGGTCGGCCGCTGAGGGCCCTGAGAGTGCGGTGTGCGGCGGCTCCGCCGAGGCCGTGTCGGCCTCAGCGCTGGGAGCTGAGGCCGCGCACTCGGCGGCGTCCAAGTGCTGCGGGTAGCCCTCGACCTGCTCGCGGGCGGGTCGGCCGCACAGGACGCAGGGCTGGGGCTCGGGGAGCTCGTCCTGCGTCGGCGGGGCCGGGGCGGCGGGGCTCGCGGGCGTCGGGGAAGGGGTGGCCTCGGCGGCTTCGGCGGCCTCGGCGCTCGGCTCGGCGCCTTCGGCGGGTGACTGGGTGGCCGCGGCGGTCGACTCCGTGCTTTCGGCGGGCGGTTCGACCGGCTCGGCGTGCTGCTCATCAGGCCCGGCGGCGCTCAGCCGGGCCTGGACCTTCTCCTCGGCCTGCCCCAGGAAGTACGCGTATCTGCCGCGGACCTCGCCACTCGGGTCGCGGCCCGCCTCCCAGCCGCCGACCGTGGACGGGCTCACCGAGAGCGCGCGGGCCACCTGCGCCCGGGACAGGCCCAGCGCCTCGCGCAGCGCGCGGCGTCGCTCGGCGGGCGGGAGCGGGGCGGGCTCGGCCGCCGAGGCCAGCAGCGCGTCGATCGCGTCGAAGTCGCTCATGCCATCTCTCCGTGGGGGTGCGGGGAAGCCGTCTCGTCGCGGGAGTGCGGGGGCGACTTGAGGTAGGCGATCGGGCCGCCCGACCTCGCCTCCTGGACCCGTGCGCCCAGCAGCGTACGGGTCAGGGCGGCCAGGGCGGGATCGTCGGTCAGGACGCGGAAGCCGCCGGGGTCGTCGAGCGCGGTGATCCGCCCGGCGACGCTCGCGTCGAACGAGTGCCGCACCTCCCGCCCTCCGTGCCGGGTACCGCCGCGGCCGCGGATGGCCAGGACCCCGGTGACCCAGCCCGCGACCGCCACGGCCAGGACTCCGGCGGCGGTGACCTTGTCCGGTTCGCAGCGCCACCACTGACGGGAGGCCTCCAGGAACTGTTCGTCCGTCAGGTGCGGGGCGTCCCCGATGAACTCACGGTCGTCGTCCGCGTGCGGCGGCGGCCCGGCGGGCCCCGTGCGCAGCACCGGCAGTTCCCCCCGGGTGACGCCGATCTGCGGGGCGCGAGCCAGGGCGTGGACCCGGGCGGCGGCGAGGTCGGGCAGAAACCCGCTGGCCAGGAGCTTGCCGACGGTGTTCGGCGACAGCCTGAGCACGGCGGCGGCCTCGGGCCGGGTGAGGACTGCGCCGACCAGGGCCCGGGGTGTCGTCAGGGCGACGGACGGCAGCACGCCTTCGGCCTCCGGATCGAGTGTGGTGAAGCAAGACGCAGTGTATTGCTTCACCATGCTCGTCCGAGAGCTCCCCCGGCCCGGGTCGCGTACGGCCGGGGTCGCGCACACCGCCCGCGGGACCGGCCGTCCGTGGCAGGATCTGGGTCGTGACGAGCGCGGCCGGTGACTTCGAGTTGACCATGGATGAGCTGCGCGTCGTGGCGCGTTTCGCGGCGGAGAGCGCGCAGGAGGTGCTGTCCGTGTACGAGGAAGCCCACCCCGACGACCCGCGGCCCCGCGCGGCTGTCGATGCCGCGTGGGAGTTCGCGAACGGCGCCCGGAGGACCAAGGTCCAGCGCGTCACCTCTCTGGCAGCGCACCGCGCGGCGAAGGAGGCGACCGACGAGGCCGCTTGTCTGGCCGCCCGCGCGGCCGGTGACGCGGCGGCCGCCGCGTACCTCCATCCGCTCGCGAAGGCCACCCAGGTGGGGCACATCCTGCGTGCCGCCGCGTGCGCGGCGCGCGTCGCCGAGTTGACCGCGCCCGACGATCCCGACGCGGCCCTCGGCCTCCTCGCTCGGACGCGACAGCGCGCGACACCGGTACTGATCGACGTCCTCCACCGGTACCCCATCGCCCCGACCGGCAAGAGCCGTGTCGCACAGCTGATGAGCGTGCTGGACGCTTCTCTGCGCGACGCCTCCCGCAAGGGCTCGGCCAGTCGGGAAGCCGCAGGACCCAGGTAGCACGCCGCCTGCCGGTGACCCGTGTGAAGCCCGTACACACGGATCGGTAGCGGCAGGCGGCGGTGGGGGACGTACCCGTCAGGGGCTACTTGCAGACGGTGCCGTCGGCCGGCGCCTTGCCGTCGATCAGGAACGTGTCGATCGCCTTGGTGGCGCAGCGGTTCTCGCCGTAGGTGCCGTGGCCCTCGCCGTCGACGGTCAGGGTGACGCCGACGCCCTTGCCCAGCTGCCGGGCCATGCGCCGGGCGCCCTCGACCGGTGTGGCCGGGTCGCCGGTGTTGCCGACGACCACGATCGGGTCGGCGCCGGGCGCGGCCACCTCGGGCTTGTCCGCCTCGCCGCGCACCGGCCACTGCGAGCAGCCCAGCAGGCCCTCCGCCATGGACGGGCCGAAGACCGGGGAGGCCTTCTCGAAGGCCGGGCGCTCGGCGTCCACGTCGGCCCGGGTGTGGCGGCTGCGGGTGTCCGCGCAGGTGATCGCGGTGTTGGCAGCGTGCATGTTGTTGTAACGGCCCTTGTCGTCACGGCCGTTGTAGGAGTCGGCGAACATCAGCAGGTTGTCGCCGGTGCCGTCCTGCATCGCCTCGCCCAGGCTCTGCGTCAGGGCCTCCCAGCCCTCCTCGCCCGCGTACAGGGTGGCGCCGATGCCGGTCAGCGCGAGTTCCTTGGTGAGCTTGCGGCCGCTCTCGGTGGGCGCGGGCTTCTTGTCGAGCTTGGCCAGCAGGGCGTTGATGCGCCGGTTGCCCTCGGCGGCGTCCTTACCGGTCGGGCAGTTGTCGGTGTACTCCTTGGCGCAGTAGGCCATGGCGGACTCCAGCGACTTCTGGAAGGCCGCGGCCTGGGCGAGGCCCGTCTGCACCGGGTCCTGGCTCGGGTCGACGACCGCGTCGAAGACGGTGCGGCCGACGTTCTTGGGGAACAGGTGCGCGTAGACGCCGCCGAGTTCGGTGCCGTACGAGATGCCGAAGTAGTTCAGCTTCTTGTCGCCGAGCACCTGGCGCATCAGGTCCATGTCGCGCGCGGTGGTGGCGGTGCCGACGTGCGGGAGCACCTTGGCGGAGTTCTTCTCGCAGGCCCGAGTGATCCGCTTGGCGTCCTTGAGCGCGTCCCCGCTGCCCGGGTCGGTGTCGAGGGTCTTGTCGTCCAGGCACTTAACGGTCGTGGTGTTGCCGACGCCGCGCGGATCGAAGCTGACCAGGTCGTAGGCGGCGTTGAGCTTGGTGTAGTCCTCGGCCGCCTGCGGGAGCGTGGCGACGCCGGAGGCTCCGGGGCCGCCGAAGTTGTAGACGAGGGAGCCGACGCGCTGGTCGGAGTCGGTGGCCTTCTTGCGGATGAGGGCCACGCCGACGGTCTCGCCCTTGGGCTCGGCGTAGTCGAGGGGCGCCTTCATGGTGGCGCACTGCCATCCCTTGCCGGGCGCCTCCGCGGTGCCCTGGGCGACGGACGGCGCGGGGCAGGAGCTCCAGGACAGGCGCTGGCCGGTGAGGGCCGCGGGCAGCGCGGACGTGCCCCCGCCGGTCCCCGAGGACGGGGCCACGGTGGACGTCCGCTCACCCTTGCCCGCGTCGTCGGACCCGCCGCCGCAGCCGGCGAGGGCGGGGATCGCGAACAGCGAGGCGGCGGCCAGCACCGCGGTGCGACCCGGGCGTATGGGGTGGGACATTCTGCGACTCCTGCCGATTCAGGTCATGTGAGAGTAATGAGAGTAAATGGTGAGCAAAGTCGGCTGTACTTTACCCACCGCCTCACGTCGACCGTGCCGCACCCCGGCAAGGTGTCCGCGGCAGCCGTTCGGGCAAGAGCCGGAAACGCGATCACCCCCCGCCGCGGAACCCGGAGGCCCCTCGGCGGGGGGCGGCGGCCTACTTGCCGCCGTCTTCGGCGCGCGTGTGGGCGACGAGGGCGTTGGCGTGTCCGTGGCCCAGCCCGTGTTCGGTCTTGAGCCAGGTGACGAGCTCCATGTGCTTGGTCAGCGGCGAGCTGCGGATGAGGTCCATCCAGTCCGCGATCGGGCGCCCGTGCTTCTTCTCGATGGAGGGGAAGTAGCTCGCCGGGCCGTTGCCTGCCTGGGCCATTGCGGTGTCCTGTCTCTGGTGGGTGAGCGGGTGGAGGGTTCAGCGGCCGGCGGGGGCGTACGCCCCGGCCAGCCGGGCGGTGGCCGCGGCAAGGCCCAGCAGGCCCAGACCGGCCCCGGCGGTGAAGGCCAGGACGGTGGCGGCGGAGCCCGCGAAGCCGACGATGACGGCGACGGCGACGAGGCGGCTGCCGACGGCCCAGCCCCGGTGTCCTTGAGCGGCGAAGTGGCGGGCCAGCACGAGGAAGGCCGCGCACAGGGCGAGGTAGCCCACCATGCCGCTGAGCATGTGCAGGGTGCCGTGCCAGCTCATGGACGTGGCACGGGCGTCAGGGGCGCCCGCGGGGAAACCGGCGCCGGGGTCTGCGGTGAAGACCGCGGAGAGCAGGAACGACGCGCCGAAGACTGCGGTCAGCCGGGGCGCCCACATCCCGCCGGGCCCGTCGCGCAGCACGCGGCGCATGCCGACGGCACCGGCGATCAGCAGCACGCCCGTCAGCAGGAAGCTGGTCACCTGGATCCAGCCCGGTCCGCCGAGGCTCAGCTGGCTGAGCGCGTTGCGGGTGAAGTCGAAGCCGTCCCGCGTGAGCCCCTGGATCAGGCCCGCGCCCAGGAACAGCGGACCGGCCACGACGGCTCCGGCCAGGAGGGTGCGGGCACTCGCCGCGGTGGTGACGGTAGCCGCGGCGACGGGAGCTTGGATCGAATGCGTCATGGCGTGATTCCCCCTGCTGGAACTAGACGGTTCAGTACTCCTCGCGGTGCAAGCGCTACAGTAGCCGTATCAGAACTAGACTGTCCAGTACCGAAAGGAGCCGGGATGGAAGCGACCGCGCAGAGCAGGTCGGCCCGTAAACGCGGGGCGATCATGGACGCCGCCACGCAGGTGTTCGTCGACAAGGGGTACGCGGGCACCAGCATGGACGACATCGCGAAGCTGGCGGCCGTCTCCAAGCAGACCGTCTACAAGCACTTCGCCGACAAGGAGAAGCTGTTCGCCGAGATCGTCCTGGCCACCACCCATCGGGCCGACGCCATGATCGACCTGGTGGCCGACATCCCGGCCGACCCCGACCGCCTCCAGGAGAACCTCACCCGGCTCGCCCGGCAGTTCCTGACCGCCCTGACCCAGCCCCAGGTCCTCCAACTGCGCCGCCTGATCATCGCCAACGCCGACACCTTCCCCGAGCTCGGCGCGGCCTGGTACGAGCAGGGCTTCGAGCGGGTCCTCGCCACGCTGGCGGGCACCTTCCAGCGCCTGGCCGACGCGGGGCTGCTCCGGATCGACGACCCGCTGCTCGCCGCCCACCACTTCTCCGGCCTGCTGCTGTGGATCCCCGTGAACAAGGCCATGTTCCACGGCGGCCCGCGGCACACCCAGGACGAACTCGACCGCTACGCCACCGCGGGCGTCACCGCCTTCCTCGGCGCCTACCGCTGAGGCCGTGCCTTCGCGGCCGTCAGGACACCGGCGCGAAGAAGGCGGCCCTGTGCCAGGTCTCCAGCCGCAGGAGGTCGAGCAGGGCCGTCTCCGCCGGGCCCGCGCCGGGCCGGACCGCGGCGACGACGGGCAGCGACACGACCGGGCACACCGGCCGGACGAGGTGCTCGTGGCCGTGGGGCACCGCGGAGGCCGGGACGAGCGTCACCCCGAGGCCGTGGGCGGCCCAGCGCACGGCCGTCGCCGTCTGGGACACGCGGGCGACCGTGGTCGGGGTCAGCTCGTTGTCGCGCAGCACGTCCCGCAACACGCCGTCGAGGGCGCTGCTCTGGTCGAACCTCACCCACGGCTCCCGCTCCAGTTCGCGCAGCGCGACCCGGTCCGCGGCGAGCTGCGGATGCCCGGCGGGAAGGACCACGACGAACTCCTCGTCCCCGAGGTGGTGGCCCTCGTACAGGCCTTCCCCGCACGGCCCGGCCATCAGGGCGAGGTCCAGTACGCCCCCGCGCGCGAGGCGCTCCAGCTCGGCGGGGTTCGGCTCCTCGAAGACGGTGACCTCAAGGCGCGGGAAGCGCAGGCGCAGCGCGCTCAGGGCACCCGGCAACTGCCGCGTGCCCAGGCCCATCTGCGCCGCCACCGCCAGTTCGCCGACCAGTTCGTCGGCACCGGCCCGCGCGGTCGCCCGCGCCCGCCGCACCGCGCTCACGGCGACCTCCGCCTCCCGCAGGAAGGCCCGGCCGACCACGGTGGGCACCAGGCCGGTCGGCGTACGGGTGAACAGGGTCACGCCCAGTTCCCGTTCCAGGCCGCGGATCTGCTGGGACACCGACGGCTGGGCGACGCGCAGCAGCTCGGCCGCCGCCGTCACCGATCCCTCCTCCGCGACGGCCAGGGCGTACTCGAACTGACGAAGGCTCATCGGCTCCCGTCCCCTCCCCTGCGGTGGAGCGCGATCCGCCCCGTGGTCATCGTTGTGTGTAAGCGGCCGGGCTCCCCCGCTATTTCGTCCCGGAGTACAGAGGTGATCCGAGGACGCCGGGTTGCGCCAGGAGACGGGCGGTCCCGCCGGTGCGGCGGCGGGGCACGCGATCGGCCTCCGGGACCACTGCGGGTCCCGGAGGCCGACGTCATGCGGGTTGCGCGTCTCCTCGAAGTGCCTCTCCGCCAGGGCCACGGGCCCGGAGTCGAGGTACGGCCGTCGGGTGTCAGTCGCGCAGGTGGTTCAGGGCGGCGCGCATCAGGGCCGCCCTGTCGGCGGCTTCGGTGACGTGCTCGAATCCGAAGCCGAGCAGGACGCTGTCGCGTGCGGTGACCGCGGCGTAGGGCCGGTAGAGCTCGCCGGTGCGGGCCCAGTCGCCGGTGATGTTGGCGCTTCCGGGCGGGGCCGGGGCGACGGCCCAGGTGCCGAGCGAGGTCTCGAATCCCTCGGTCTCGGTCACGGTGCCGCCGACGACGAGTTGGGCGTTGTCGGCGAAGAGGCCGCGGCCGCCGTCGGAGGGGTCGGTGACCGAGCTGAGGGAGACCTCGACCTTCTTGCCCGCGTAGGCGCTCAGGTCGAAGGCGGTCTGCTTCCAGCCGCCGGAGGAGCCGGTGAAGCTGTTCCAGCTGCCGCTGCTGCCGCTGGCCGTGCAGCTGGTGGCGCCGCGGGTGAGGTAGTGACGCAGGAACGGGTGGGCGTTGATGAAGAAGCCCGCCGTGCACTGGGTGGGCACGGCGCTGGAGGAGCCGCCGTTGCGGTCCGCCAGGGTGGTCCAGTCGTCGGCGCCCGGCGTGTGTGCCTCCAGCAGACCGTGGTCGAAGCCGGACTCCAGGTTCCAGTTCAGCGCGAGGCGCAGCTGCGGCTGGTCGGCGGCCGTGACACCGGTCAGGTCGATGGTGCGGGTGAGGCGCTCGTAGTCCCGGTCGGAGTGCGTCGCGGAGGCCATGCCCTGGCCCGCGTACGGGGCGTAGGGGTTGCTCAGGCCGGGGTAGTCACCCGCTGCCGCGCTCTTGAACTGCGGGAACTGCCGCGCGGGCAGGTTGTCGGAGGTGACGGTGAAGCGGCCCGCCTTGTCCAGCGGGTTCCCCTCGGCGGCCGCGACCGGCCCGTCGGCTCCGGCGAGGACGCCGCTGCCGGTGAAGCGCTGGGCTCCGGCCGCGGGCAGGCGTTCGTAGGCGCCCAGGTAGTACTGCGCGAAGTCGTCGGTGAGCGCGTCGCCGAGGTCGACGTTGCCGCCCGTCCGCTCGCCGGCCTCGATGAGCTTGCCGCCCTCGTTGAGGTAGGCGCGCAGGGCCAGCTGAGTGGCCGCGCCGGGCACGGGGTCGCCCGTGTAGTGCACCACCGCGCGGAAGTGCGACAGGACGCCCAGCGGGTGCGGGGTGCCCTGCTTGGCGACGTCCCAGACCGCCGCCGTACGGCCGCCGGCCTTCACGGCGTCGACGTACTTCTGGGTCTGCGTGGCGCTCGCGCCCTCCTCGGCGACGACGAGGGTGTTCGCCTTGGGGCGTTCGGCGACGGTGTAGGTGAAGTGCTCGCTGTCGGTGCGGCCCTTCTTGGCGCGGCCGCTGAACCAGACCTCGACCTTGTCGCCCACGCGCGCGCCCTCGACCTCGGCGCGGTACTGGTCGAAGTACAGGTTGTCCTCGCCGCCGTAGGTCTCGCCGCCCTTCCAGCGCGCGAGGTCCTCGGTCTGTGTGCGGCCGCCGTTGACGCGGTAGCGCAGCTCCTTGTCGCGCACCGACCGGCGGGCGGTGACGGCGACTTCCTGGTCACCGCCGCGCGCGTAGGAGGTGGTGAAGGAGTCGGGGGTGAAGTCGGGGGCGTCGGCCCCGGTGACGGAGACCGGGCGGTCGGGGCGGAGCGCGGACTCGGCGACGGCGAGCGCGAAGGGCACGTTCTTCGCGAACTCCTGCTGGATCAGCTTCTCGTCGTCGGGGAAGGTGAAGACGGACGCGCAGTCCTGGGGCTTCCAGGCGTCATTGGGGTCGATGTTCGAGGCGGTCTGGCAGGTGGACATCTCCGGAGTGAACATCGCGATGCCGTTGATGTTTCCCGCGTGCCCGTCGGCCTCGCCGTTGGTGGTGTACAGCTCGGAGGAGACCTGCGGGTGGTAGCCGGGGACCGCGGGCTTCTCGGGGGTGCCGGCCAGGGCCTTGTAGAGCACGTCGTCGGGCGTGGGGGTGGCGACCTGCCAGCCCACCCCGTAGAGGATCAGTTCGGCCGCCGAGTGGTAGTTGATCCCGTACGTGAAGCCGATGCGCTTCTGGAAGCGGTCGATCGCCTTCGTCTCGGGCTCGGACATCGGGCCGGTGCCGCGGTAGGTCTCCGAGGACGCTTTCGGGGACGAACCCTCGTTGTCGTAGCCCCACTTGTAGGCGAAGTTCCGGTTGAGGTCGACGCCGTCGCCCGCGGCGATCGTGCCGTCGCCGTCGATGTCGCGGAGGTTCTTGCGCCACTGGCGGTCGCCGTCGGCGGCGTGCGTGAAGTCATAGCCGTCGGGGTTGGCGGAGAGCACGAACCACAGCTCGGTGGAGTTCACGAGCTTGGTGACGCGCTTGTCCTTGCCGTAGTTGTCGAGGTAGTGGTGCATCAGGCGGCGGGTCATCTCGGGGGTGATCCACTCGCGCGCGTGCTGGTTGGACATGTACAGCGTGGCCGGCTTGGAGCCGTCCTTGGACTTCGCCGCGCCCTTGGAGAGCTTGACCGCGAGGATGTCCTTGCCCTGGAGGGTCTTGCCGATGGAGACGACCTTGGTGAGGCCGGGGTGGGCCTGCGCGGTCTTGACGATCTCCTCCTGGAGCCCGCCCTTGCCGCTGTAGGGCCGGTAGACGCCGTCGCCCGCGGCCGCGAGCCGCTTCTCGGTGGCCTGGGAGATCTTATGCTCTTCGAGGTCGACGCCCTGACGTTCGACCGACTTCGCCTGGGCCTCGGTCAAATAGAGCTCGACGCGTCCGGTGCCGCGTTCGGGCACCTGCCCGGCGAGTTCATGGGCGTCCTGGCCCGCCTTGAGCACGATGGGTATCTGCTTCTTGGTGACCTCGGCCTGGTAGACCTTCACGGCGGCCGCGTCGCCGTCGGCCGAGGCCCCGGCCGGGCCGCTCGCCTGGGCCTGCGGTGCGGCGGCCACCCCGCCGACGAGCAGGGCACCGGCGGCCAGGATCGATCTCGCACGGGTTCTTCGTCTCATGAGCCCCCCTTGCAGTTGTCCGGCACGTTTGTGCGCGAACGCCAGGCTCGTCATGCTTCATGATCATGTCAATGGGTGCGTGGCCGGTTCCTGCTCCCGGCTGTACGCGTGCGGACCGTTGGCCCCAACTCCCTAGGCAGGAGCGCGTGTTCGCGCGATGCTGGGGAGGCCGCTGCGAGGCCGTGCCCCGGCGCGCCCGTACGCGTGCGCACCGCCCGCGCCCTGCCGGAGCCATGCCCGCTCGCCTCGACCGGGGGAATCCACCGTGAAGGCCATCGTCCAGGACGTCTACGGCTCCGCGGACACGCTTCACGTACGGGACATCCCTCGCCCCTCCCCCGCCGAGGGCGAGGTCCTGGTACGCGTGCACGCCGCCGGGGTCGGCCCGGACGTCCGGCACGTGATGACCGGGCTGCCCCTGATGGTCCGCCCGGTCTTCGGACTGCGCGGCCCCAGGAACCCCGTACGGGGCTGGGACGGCGCCGGACGCGTCGAAGCGGTCGGCGCGAAGGTGCGGGACCTCGCGCCCGGCGACCCGGTCTATGGGCACCTCGACGGTTCCTTCGCCGAGTACGCGCTCGCCAAGACCGAGAGGATCGCCCCGAAACCCGAGAACGTCACCTTCGAGCAGGCCGCCGCCGTGCCGGTCTCCGGCGTCACCGCGCTCCAGGCCCTGCACGCCAAAGCGGGTCTGCGAGCAGGCCAGAAGGTGCTGGTCATCGGCGCCTCGGGCGGCGTGGGCAGCTTCGCCGTCCAGCTCGCCGTCGCCCACGGCGCGGAGGTCGACGGGGTCTGCGGCGGCCCGGCGGCCGAGTTCGTGCGCTCCTTGGGCGCCACGGCCGTCCTCGACCACACCCGCCAGGAGATCACCGACAGCCCTCACCGGTACGACGTCGTCCTCGATGCCGCCGGGAACCGGCCCCTGCCCCGGCTGCGCCGCGTCCTCACTCCGAACGCCACCCTCGTGCGCATCGGCGGCGAGGGCGGAAGCCGGTGGTTCGGCGACACCGGCACCCGGCTGCGGATGGCCCTGCTGACGCGCTTCGTACGGCACGATCTGCTCGGACTGCTGGCCGTCGTACGCCGAGAGGACCTGCTGGCCCTCACGTCCCTGATCGAGAGCGGCGCCCTCACTCCGGCCGTCGACAGCACCTATCCCCTGGCCGAGGCCCGGACCGCTGTCCGCCACCAGGAGCGGGGGCATCCCCGGGGAAAGGTCGTCCTGATCGCGGGGCCCGGGGCCTGACCGGCACTTGGTTCATCAGGGGGAAGTCCTCAGGCGCCGCACTGCCCCGAGCGCGGTGTAGACGGTCAGCCACGCAGAATGCTGACATCGCCAAGCATCTGCCGCAGTTCCTCTTCTTACCGCTGGGCATACGCATACCGCTCGGGCAGAACCCGCATGGCACAGGCGCTTATCAGGACGGCTTTCGGGCCTGCGTCGCCGGAGGGCTTTACTGGGCCTTGTAGCCGCCGTCGACGTTGAGGATGGTTCCGGTCACGAAGGACGCGGCCGGGGAGGCGAGCCAGGTGATGGCTTCGGCGACCTCGGTGGGGCGGCCCATCCGGTTGACCGGCTGGAGAGCGGCGATGCCGGCCTCGTCCCACGTGCCGGCCTCGATGGCGGTGCTGAGGATGTCGGTCTTGATCGCGGCGGGGGCGACGGCGTTGATGCGAATGCCGTCGGTGGCGTACTCCAGCGCGGCGGACTTGGTCAGGCCGACCACGGCATGCTTCGTGGCGGAGTAGTTGGCCGCGTAGCGGATGCCGCCCAGGCCCGCGATCGAGGCCAGGTTGACGATGGAGCCGCCGGGGGTGTCCTGGGCCAGCATCTGCTGGATCTGGTACTTCATGCTCCAGAAGACGCCGAGCACGTTCGTGGTGAGCATCTGCTGGAAGCGGCTGGTGGGCTCGTCGGCCATGCGGCCGGCGTCGAGGGAAATACCGGCGTTGTTGACCGCGACATCGAGCCGGCCGAAGCGCTCGGCGGCGGCCGCGACCAGGGCGGCGACGGACTCCTCGGAGTCGACGTCGACGGCGACGAAAACGCCTTCCCCGCCGTTGTCGCGGATCTCGCGGACGACGGCTTCGCCCGCTTCCCTGCGTCGGCCGGAGACGACGACGGCGTGGCCCGCGCGGGCCAGAGCAAGGCTGGTCTCCTTGCCGATGCCGGTGGTGGCTCCGGTGACCAGGGCGACGCTGGAAACGCTCATGACGATGGACCTCTTTCACAGGCAAGTGAGCACAGCCGACGGCCCTGATTTAGAAGACCGCCGGTCTCTTGTGCTCCAGATTAAGAGACCGGCGGTGCGATGTCAAAAGACCGGCAGTCTGTAAGATGGGGGCATGACGACCTTCCAGCGAGCGCGCAGCGAGGAACAGCGCGAGATCCGGCGGCGGGCGATCCTCGACACCGCGGCGGCGATGCTCGACGAGATGTCCGTGGGCGCACTGAGCCTCAACGAACTGAGCCGGCGCGTGGGCCTGGCGAAGTCCAACGTGCTGCGCTACTTCGAATCACGCGAAGCCGTCCTGCTGGAACTGCTGGACCGCGACTGGCGGCAGTGGACCGCCGCCCTTCCCGAACAGCTCACCGCCTCGGTCACCCGCGGCGCACCGCCGATCCAGCGCGGTCAGGAGTTCGCCGCCGTCCTGGCACACTCCCTCGCGCAGCACCGGGTGCTGTGCGACCTGCTCAGCGCCCAAGCAGGCGTCCTGGAACACAACGTCTCCGCGGACGTGGCCGCCCGCTACAAACGAGCAGCCCTCGACAACGTCTCCGCTCTGGCCGCACTCGCCCGCCGGCACCTCCCCGAACTCGGCGGCCACGCCGACCAGCTCTGCGCCCAGGCCGTCATGGTCAGCGGCGCGGTATGGACCCATGCCCGGCCGTCCGCCGCCATGCTCACCGCCTACGAAGCCGATCCCTCACTCGCCGCCCTGCGCATGGACTTCACCACCACCCTGCAGGAGATGCTGACCACCCTCATCGCGGGCACACTCGCCAGGGCTGAGCCTGGTGTTCACTGACTTCGGCTGCTCAGGATGACGGCGGATCGTCGAGGGTCAGCGCGGTGCCTGCTATGAAGCCGTCGAGAGTGCCGGGTCGGCACTGAAGGCGTTTGAGCCGGTTGCGTACGAGGGCTTCGAGTCCGTCGAGGGCGACCACGGCGAGGTTGGCCAGGCTGCGTTTGACGTGGGCCCATACCCATTCGACGGGGTTGAGGCCGGGTGAGTAGCGCAGGCGGTGGCACAGCCGGGGCCGGGAGCCAGGCCGCATCGAGATCACCCCCGCCACCGACAGCCGTCCCGAGGGTCGGCCGCTGACCGTCACGACCGGGGCACGGCCGCGTCGGCCCCAGGTACGTCCTCGGGGCGGCCTTCGGGTGAAGCCTGCCTCGTCCTCGAAGCAGATGTATCCCCCGCAGGCCGCCCCGGCCCTTTTACCTCCGCCCAGGTCGCCTCCGCTCGCAGCGCGGTCCACACCTGGTCCTCTACCCAGCCATGTGCAGCCGGCCCCTGCTCCAGATACGCGGCCAGCTTCTCCAGGCAACGCGGGGACAGACGGCACTGCGAGCCACTCGCACCGCGTGAGGCCAGAGCCTGAGCACCGCCGTCACGCCATAGCCGGCGCCACAGATAGGCCGACTTCCGGCTCACCCGCAGGCGCCGTAAACAGTGCGTAGTTACGTGGACGTGCGGCCTTCCGCATGGGTGAGGGCGCTGGGCGTGAGGCAGCCGACGATCGCGGGGGCCTCCTGGACGAGCGTGTCGTCGGTGAGTGCCTCCACCATGAACAGCGCGAAGTCCACCCGGCGCGTGAGGTTGCTGGCCAGCACCGGGTCGCCCACGCGCCGGCTCCACACGGGCAGACCCTGGCTCTCACCCTCCTCCAGCGTGCTGCCGCGCACCACGGTCCACCGCGCATCGCTGGCGAACACCCGGCGGCACGCCTCCACTTGGTCGTCGATCTCGACGGCGCGCAGCAGCTTTCCCACCACGGCGGCGATCCGGACGCCCAGGGTGAACATCCGCGAGTACGTGTCCTTGCCGTCGCGGGTGATGTGCCAGCCGCAGGAGAAGACCAGGCGCGCGTCCGGCCGCGCGTGGTCGAGCACCGCCTGTGCCGTGCCCGACGCGTACTGCCGCACGCCCCACGGCACGAGGACCGTCAGCACCCCGTCGCACCCGGCGACCGCGCGCCGGATGACCTCCGGATCGTTCGTGGGCCCGGGCACCACCGTCATCCGGCCGTCGAAGGCGGCCAGCTTCGGCACGCTGCGCTCCCGGCACACGCCGACCACCTCGTAGCCGCGGTCCAGCGCGTGGCGGACCAGGTATTGCCCGAGCTTCCCCGAGGCCCCGATGACGCAGACCTTCTTCACGCGCTCCGTGCTCATGGTGCAGCCCCCTCGCCGGGATACCTGCCTTATGATGTAAGGCAAGCTAGCCTTATGCCGTAAGCCGGTCAAGGGCCTTCGGCACAGGCCGAGTTGGAGGGCAGATGCGTGAGACGGGCAAGGGCCGAAGCGGGAAGTCGGCACGTACCCCGCTCAGTCGTGAGCGCGTGATCCGCACGGCGATGGCGGTGGCCGACCAGAAGGGGACGGCCGCGCTCACCATGCGGGCCGTCGCCGCCCCGCTGGGAGTCGAGGCGATGTCGCTCTACCACCACGTGGCGGGCCGCGATGACATCCTCGACGGCATGGTGGACGCCGTGTTCGGGGAGATCGACCTGCCGCCGCGCGACACGGACTGGAAGAGCGCCATGCGTCACCGCGCGGACTCCGCCCGCGCCGTCCTCCGGCGCCACCCGTGGGCCATCGGCCTCATGGACTCCCGCTCCCGGCCGGGCCCGGCGACGCTGCGCCACCACGACGCCGTCATCGGAGCGCTGCGCGCGGGCGGTTTCTCCGTGGCCATGGCCGCGCACGCCGTCTCACTGATCGACAGCTACCTGTACGGCTTCGCCCTCCAGGAACTGAGCCTGCCGTTCTCCGGCCCCACGGACGTGGAGGAGGTCACCGGCGCCATCCTGCGCGACATGCCCGCCGACACCTACCCCCACCTCACCGAGCTGGCCGTCGAGCACGTCCTCAGGCCCGGCTACGACTACGCCGACGAGTTCGCCTTCGGCCTCACCCTCATCCTCAACGCCCTCAGCCCGGACGGGCCCTAGCGCGGTCTCGGGTGCCCTTCGCCCTGCTGGCCGCCCCGCTCGCGCAGGGTCGTTTTCAGGCGGGTGATGTCTTCGGCGTCCTTCTTGCGGCGGGGTCTGCCCGGGACCCAGACCGGCATCATCTGCTTGATCTCGATCTGGGCGCGGAGGCTGATGATCCGGCATCGCTGTGGCCCGATGTGGCCCACATGCGCATCGAGCATGCCCCGCGGCCACGGCTCCCCTGCCCAGGGGCCACCGGCGACCACGACGCGTCCGAGCCGGTCCTCGCTCACGAGGGCGAAGCTGCTCTCTCCTCCCTGTGTGCAGAAGTCGAGCTGCTGATCGGCGGGTGGCCCGGACAGGGCTTCGTGGCCGGAGCGCAGCAGGGCCTCGGTCAGAGCTGAGGCGTCCTCCGCACGGGCGAACCAGTCGATGTCCTCGTGGTCGCGCGTGACCTCCCCGAGGAAGAAGTCCACGGCCCATCCGCCGCGGAGCCACACCTCCACACCGAGGGCCTGGGCGAGTTCGACCGTCTCCCCGATCAGCTGAAGCTGCCGGGCGCTGCGTTCGGTATCCACGAACGTGCAGGTTACGCGGGGAGCACCGGCAGCAGCCGATCATTTTCTGACTGCTGGCGCGGCGAGGCCAGGCTGCGGTAGCGCACGAGTTCCGGCCGCCGACGCGGGCGACTTCCGGCCGAGAGCCGGGCAGGTGGGGCCTCATCCGGGGGCAAGCCCCACCTCCAAATATCCGGCGTGCTCCAGTGACCCGCACGGCGCCCGTACGCAAAGGTGATCGGCATGACGACCAGGTCGCACCACATCCCCGTACGCGAGCCCTTCCGAACGCGTCCGGCTCACCGGACTCGTAGACACCGCCTCCACCTGGTGGCGGCGGTGTCCGTCCTGACAGCGGCTGGCTTAGGCATCGGACTTGAGCAGCCGGGGCAGGCGGCGACCCGGCCGACCGGTGCCGTGTCGGCGCACGACACGGCCGCATCCGGGAAGGACGCCCGTGACCAACAGCGCGCCCAGCTGGAGCAGTTGGCGCGGAAGGTGGTGGCTGCCGGGGCTCCCGGTGTGGTGGTGCGGGTGGATGACGACCGCGGTCGACCGATCGAGGTCGCCGAACAGGCGCCGTGGGCCCGCTCCGAGCACCGACTCCGGCCGGGCGACGAGTTCCGGATGGGCTCCAACACCAAGACCATGATGGCCACCCTCGTCCTGCAACTGGCCGCCGAGGGCAAGCTCGCGCTGACCGACCCCGTGGAGAAGTGGCTGCCGGGCCAGGTGCCGGACGGCCGCGCCATCACGCTGCGCATGCTGCTCAACCACACCAGCGGCCTGCACGACTACACCGAGGACCCGGAGCTCGTGCCCTCCATCCTGGGCAAGGACCAGAGACGGTGGACCTCGGAGCAGCTCCTCGCCGTGGGCGTACGGCACGATCCGCGCTTCCCTCCGGGCACGCGGTGGGAGTACAGCAACACGAACTACGCCGCGGTCGGCGCGGTCCTGGAGAAGGTCACCGGCCGGAGCCTGGCCGAGCTGGTGCGTGACCGGATCGCCCGGCCGCTCGGCCTGCGGCACACGTACTACGCCGAGGACTCGACCTGGCGCGGCCCGCACGCCCGCGGCTACGAACCCGACGCGGCGCACATGCCGCCGGGCGTGCCGACCGAGTTCCGCGACTACGCCGGGGCGCCCCGCGCGGGCCACGTGGACGTCTCCGCCAACAGCCCTTCGTGGGGCGGCGCGGCCGGTGCGGTGGTGTCCACCGCGCGCGACTGGGACCGCTTCTACACGGCGTTGATGTCCGGCGAGCTGCTGCCCGCCGCGCAGCTGGCGCAGATGCGCACCACCGTGCCGATCTTCCCCGACCGGCCGGACGGGCCCGGCTACGGCCTCGGCATCGAGACCACCACCACCGAGTGCGGCACGGTGTGGTCCCACGACGGCGGCATCCCCGGCTACCTCAGCACGCACCTCACGGACCCCACGGGCCGACGCACCGCGAGCGTCCTCATCTCCACGGAGGCGTTCGCCGAGTTCCCGGAGGCCTTCCCCGAGCTGATCAAGTCCTCCAAGTCACTCCAGTCCGCCACGCTGTGCGCCCTGTTCGACAAGCCCGGGTCGACTGCAAGGAACAGGTAACTCCCCCTGCTCACAAGAGAGATGGCACCGCCGGGGCGGCCCGGCGGCCTCTCCCCGGCCCGTGTCTCGGTGCCAGGACACACCCTGAGGCCCGCCCGGCCGGGACGCGCCCGCGCCCCCTCCGCCTGGCGCGTCGTCCCGCCCCCGCCCTTTCTCACCCGCCCGGCTGCCGCTGCCCCGTTTCGCCTGGACACCGATCGGCCCCAGTCCGTTAACTGCTGCACGGGTGCGCTCGGGGACGGCTGCGGCCGGGCGGCCCCTCCTCGGCCCCGTACCGCACGCGGGCCACCACAGGTCATCAGGGGGATGGTCTCGTTGCGTTCGTTACGTGTTTCGGCTGCTCAGGAAGCCCTCTGGCGGGCTCGGAAGTCAGCCTCGGACTTACCCGACAACCGCGGATCGCGCTGGCTCCTCAGCGGCATGATCGACGATGACGCGCTGCTCACGGCGGTGCGTGAGACGTATCGCGCGTATGCCGCCGCACAGGTCACCTTCCATACCGTCGACGGCGAGTCGCGGAAGGCCGTCCGGGAGGAGGGCACGGCCCCCTGGCAGCCGGTCGTGCTCGATGTGAGCGACGCGGCCGACCCGGTGACGGCGACCGGTGCCCTCGCCGCCGAGATCGAGTGGCAGCCCTTCGACGTGGAGCGCGGCGAGCTGTTCCGGGTCGGCGTGATCAAGCTATCGGACGTACGGCGGGTACTGATCCTGAGTGCCCATCATGCGGTGGCCGACGACTACACCCTCCTGCGGCTGCTGCCCGAGCGCGTCGCCGCGTGCTATCGAGCGGTGGTGGACGGAGCTCCGCTCCCGGACTCGCCGGTGGATGCACCAGAACTGAGCGTTCGTGACGGCGTGCGCCACGACGGGTCGACGCGGATCGCCGAGGACGAGGCCTTCTGGCACGACTACCTCGCCGGGGCGCCCGATCCGCTGCGGCTGCCGGGCAGGCGCAGTCCGGCCCCGCCTGCCCCCGTCCACCACATGGCATCCGTGCCGTACGCGGAGGTGAACGCCTGGCGGAAGACCGCGAACACGATCGGGGTGTCCCTCACGACGCTCCTGACGGCGGCCGCGGGAGTATGCCTCCGACACCTGGGCGGGCGCCGGAAGTTCACCGTCTCCGTGCCGGTCTCCGGCAGCACGGGCGCCACGAGGGACTTCCGGAGCTTCCAGGCGGGCATCGTGCCGCTGCGCTTCGACGTACCGCTCTCCTCCACGTTCACCGACCTCGCGCACTCGGTGTCCAAGGAGAGGAAGAACGTGCTCCGGCACGGTTGCGCGCATCGGCTCACGGATGTCCACCGCGTCGCACAGGACGCACCAGCCGCAGGAGGCGTACGAGAAGTAGCGGATGCGCGGTACCTGGCCCGTACGGCCGGCCCCAGCTCCAGCCCCTTCGGCACCACCCTCAACGTCATCACCTTTGTCCAGGAACTGGACTTCGCGGGCGCCAGGGCGCACATGCTGCCCGGTTCGCCGGTGGGTGCCGTCGACGACCCGCAGTACACCCTGCACTTCGACGGACGGCCCTCCAGTGACCTGTACGTACGCGTCGACGCCAACGCCGCGGTGCACACCCCGGACACCCTCCGGCGCCTGTGCGACCGCCTGATCGCCGCGCTGCGGGCCTTGGTCTCCTCACCGGACGTTCCGCTCGGGCGGATCGACGTCGTACCCGCCGCCGAACGAAGCGCGGCACCCGGCCCGCGCGTCCGGTCCGGCGCGGACAACCGGCCTCGGCGCACCACCAAGGACACAGGCTGGACGATCGCGGCGGACGCGGAGGGGCTTTCCCCGGATCTGGACGCGGACATGCCAGCAATGGCCCCGATCGAGATCAACTCCTACGTCCTGGACGGCGAGCAGGGCCCGCGGCTCGTCGCCAAGATCGACTACCCGGCGGGGCTGCTCACCCGCGAGGACGCCCAGGAGCTGGCGGACCTGTGGACCACCGCCCTGGAGGGCCTGGCCCGCCACGCCGCCCGGCCCGGCGCGGGCGGCCTGACCCCCTCGGACGTTCCCCTGGTGACGGTCGAGCAGCGCGACCTGGAGGCCTGGGAGGAGAGGTACCCTGGCCTGGTCGACGTATGGCCGCTGACTCCGGCGCAGTCCGGCATCCTCTTCCACAGCGCCATGGCCGCTTCCTCCTTCGACGCCTACCGGGTCCAGTTCGTCCTGCACCTGTCCGGCGCCGTGGTCCCCGAGCGCCTGCGCGTCGCGGGCCAGGCCCTGCTCGGCCGCTACCCGAATCTGACGACCGCGTTCGTCACCGACGCAGCCGGTGAGCAGGTCCAGCTCGTCCTGGACCATGTCGAACTGCCCTGGCAGGTCGTCGACCTGCGCGGCCTCGGCGAGGAGCGGCGCGCCGAGGCGCTGGAGACACTGCTGGCGGCCGACCACGCCGCACCCTTCGAACCCGCCCGGCCGCCCATGCTGCGCATGACGCTCATACGGATGGGCGCCGAGCACAGCGAACTCGTGCTGACCGTCAACCACGCCCTGTACGACGGCTGGTCGCTCTCCCATCTGATGCGCGACCTGGTCCTGCTGTACGAGGCCGAGGGAGACGCCTCCGCGCTGCCACGCGTACGCCCCTACCGCGACTTCCTGGTGTGGCTCGCGCAGCGGGACCGCGCGGCGGCCGCCGCAGCCTGGGCCCGTGAACTGGCAGGGGTCACGGAGCCGACCAGGCTCGCCGCCGGAACGACGGAACAGGTCGGTGGCTTGGCCCAGTGGGAGATTCCCGTCGCCACGGCGACCTCGCGCGCTCTCCACCGTCACATCGCCGGGCTGGGCATCACGCTCAACACCCTGCTCCAGGGCGTATGGGGTGTGCTGCTCGGCCACCTCACCGGGCGGACGGACGTGGTCTTCGGCACCACCGTGGTCGGTCGGCCGCCTCAGCTCATCGGCTCGGAGGACATGGTCGGCCTCTTCATCAACAGCCTTCCGGTGCGGGTGCGGTACTCCCCGGACGAGACGCTCGCGCAGGTCCTGACGCGGCTGCAGGAGCACCAGACCGTGTTGATGGACCACCACCATCACAGCCTGAGCGAGATCCACGAGGCGGTCGGTCTGGGCACCCTGTACGACTCGATGGTGCTGCTGGAGTCCTTCCCCGTCGACCGGGAGGGGCTGACCCGAGCCCATGCCTCGGCGGGAGTCGCCGTCACCGACATCCGCGTGCTCAGCGGCACGCATTACCCCCTGCTGCTGGCCGGAACCACCGACCCGCACCTGCGCTTGGGCCTGCAGTATCAGGACAACATGTTCACCGCGGTGGACATCGAGCGGATCGCGGCCCGGCTCGGACGTGTCATCCAGCAGTTCGCCAGCGACCCGCGCACTCCGCTGGCGGCGCTGGAGATCCTGGACGAGGACGAGCGCGACCTGGTCCTCAACCGGTTCAACGACACCGCGGCCGAGGTGCGCGGACGGACCGTGACCGGTCTGTTCGAGGAGCAGGCAGCGCGTACCCCGGACGCCGTCGCGGTGCTCTGCGACGGCGAGCGGCTCACCTACGCGCAGCTCAACGAGCGCGCCAACCGGCTCGCCCGCGTCTTCGTGGGCCGGGGCGTCGGCCCTGACGACACCGTGGCCGTGGTGCTGCCGCGCACGCCGGAGCTCGTGATCGCGCTGCTCGCGGTGCTCAAGGCCGGGGCCGCCTACGTGCCGGTCGACCCCGACCACCCGAGCGCGCGCCTGGCTCACGTCCTGGGCACCGCCGGGCCACGGCTTGTCGTGACCGACTCCGTGACGGCCGGTGTGCTGCCCGGGCAGGGGGCGCCGCTGTTGCCCGTCGACCGCGTCGACGTCTCCGTACACCTCGGCACCGACCTGGGTGACAGGGACCGCACCCGCCCCCTCCACCCCGGCCACCTCGTGCATCAGATCTACACCTCGGGCTCGACGGGCTTGCCGAAGGGCGTGGGCATCACCCACGCCAACCTCGTCAACGCCCTGGACGACCTGGTCCGGCAGGTGGGCGTGGCGCCCGGCTGGCGGATGGTCACCAGCACCTCGATCGGCTTCGACGTCGCCGCGTTCGAACTGTTCTCCACCCTCACCACCGGCGGCAGGGTGGAGATCGTCCGGGACGTGCTGGCGCTGGCCGAGCGCGACGCGTGGGATGTGGACGTGATCAGCTCGGTTCCCTCCGCGTTCACGGAGTTGGTGGACCGTCTCGGTGACCGGATGGAGCCGAAGGTGTTGATGCTCGCCGGTGAGGTGTTGACGTCGACCCTGGTGGAGCGAATCCGGGCGCACTGGCCCGAGGCTCGCGTCGTCAACTGCTACGGCCCCAGTGAGACCTTCTACGCGACGGCTCACTCCCTGGACGCCGGGCGTGACTACGCCGGGGGTGTGCCGATCGGCCGTCCGCTGAGGAACCTGCGGGCGTACGTCCTCGGCCCGGGCCTCGCCCCCATGGCGCTGGGCGCGGTGGGTGAGCTGTACGTCGGCGGCGCCGGTGTCGGACGCGGCTACCACCGCCGTCCCGCCCTGACCGCGGAACGGTTCGTGGCCGACCCCTACGGTCCGCCAGGCGCACGCATGTACCGCACGGGCGATCTGGCCCGTTGGGCCGAGACCGGGGACCTGGAGTACGTCGGCCGCGCCGACTCGCAGATCAAGATCCGTGGCTTCCGCATCGAGCCGGGCGAGGTGGAGACGGCGGTGACCGCTCACCCGGGCGTGGCCCGGGCCGCGGTGATCGCGCGCCCCGGGGCGGGCGGCGAGCAGTTGGTCGCCCACGTCGTCCCCGCACCGGGCTCGGGCGACCTCACCACATCGGGTCTACGGGAGTTCGTGGCGCGGCGGCTGCCGGAGTACATGGTGCCCGCGGCGTTCGTGCTGCTGCCGCGGCTGCCCCTGTCGCCCAACGGAAAGCTCGACGTCACGGCACTGCCCACGGTCGACTTCACCTCCGCGACGCCCTACCGGGCTCCGGGCACGCCTCGCGAAGAGAAGCTGTGCGCGCTGTTCGCGGAGGTCCTGCAAGCCGCTCGGGTCGGGCTCGACGACAACTTCTTCGACCTCGGTGGCCATTCGCTCCTCACGGTACGGCTACTGGCCCGGGTGGAGGGCGAGTCTGGTGTGCGCGTGCCGGTGCGGGACTTCTTGGCCGCGCCCACGCCCGGCGGGCTCGGCTCCCTCGTGGCGACGCTGGGGACCGGCGACGCGGCGCCGGCCGACGTCCCGGTGCCCGAGAGCGAGGCGCGGCTGACGCCTTCCCTCCGTTTCCCGGCCGGTGTCCGCTTCGGGGCTCGGCCCCGCCATGTCCTGCTCACCGGCACCACGGGGTTCGTGGGTGCCTTCCTGCTGCGGGAGTTGCTGGAGCGGACCGACGCGGACGTCCACTGCCTCGTGCGCGCGGCGTCGCGGGAGGCCGGGCGGACCCGGCTTGACGACGTGCTGCGGTCGTACGGCATCACCGTCGGCTCCGGCGGGAGGCGCGTCCACGTGGTGCGGGGCGACCTGGCTGAGGACCGCCTCGGGCTGGACGCGGCGGTGTGGCGGCGGCTGCGGGACGACGTCGACACGATCGTGCATGCGGGCGCGTACGTCCACCACCTGTCGCCGTACGAGCGGCTCAGGGCCGCGAACGTCGGGGGCACCGCGTGTCTGCTGCAGCTCATGGCCGAGGGGGCGCCCAAGCGTCTCCACCATGTGTCGACGATCGGGATCTTCGGGCGTGCCGATGCCGCGCGGCGGATCACCGAGGACTCCCCCACGGCGGGACTGCGTCACGCGGCGGCCGACGGCTACACGGCGAGCAAGTGGGTGGCCGACCGGATGGTCCAGCACGCCGTCGACCGCGGGGCCGCGGCCCGTGTGTACCGCCTCGGCCGGGTGTGGGCGGACGCCGAGCGGGGTGTCGTGAACCGGGACGACCTGTTCTGCCGCCTCCTCGTCACCTGTGCCGCGCTGGGCTGTTACCCGCAGGACGCGGTGCTCGAGGCGGACCTGCTGCCCGTGGACGTCACGGCCCGTGCCCTGGTCGCGCTCGCCTTCGACGACTCCGTGGGCACCGCGCATCATCTGCACCACGCCCGGCTGACGCATCCGGGGACGTTCATGGAGGTGCACGACGACCTGTACGGCACACGGTCGCAACCAGTGTCCCTCGACGCGTTCCTGCACCGCCTGCGCGAGGCGAGCGGGACCGGCCGCGACCTGCCGTTCCTGCCCTATCTGAGCGTCTTCGAGCAGTACGCCGACCAGGCCGCCGCCGTACGGTCCGGCCGCGCCGTTCCGGGCGACACCAGCGACAACCACCGCACTCTGCGCGCCCTGACGCGCCTCGGCGTGGACATTCCTTCCCTGGACCGACACATGATGACGGCCTTCTGGCGCGGCCTCGCCCGCTAGACCGGCCGTGCCAGCCCCCGCCGCCCCATGCGTGGGGCGGCTAAGCCCGTCCCGGCGCACGCCGAAAACGTCACACGCACCACCAACCACCCCACCCGCACCCCGTTTTTGTCCCGTGGTGCGGAAACGGGCTGCCGGACAATGGCGTGGGCGCTGGAATCGCTGGTGCACGGCCTCAGTCGCCGTGTCCCGGCGAGGGGGTGGACAGCCCCTTTCGCGGAGCATCCGCGTGTCTCCCCCCTCGTTTCCGTACGCCCTGCCGTTCACGCGGAGGGCAGGGCGTACCTGGGGCGCGGCATTCCAAGACCGCAGCGTCCACACAGGAAGCCAGCAGATGAATCTTCGCAAGAGCCTGACTCTCGTGACCGTCTCGATCGCCCTGGGCGGTGGCGTGGCCCTGGCTGCCCCGTCGGCCCAGGCCGATCAGCCCGCCTTCCGGAGCCAGGCCATGGACTCCGGCCTGACAGCCTCCGAGGCCAGCAGGCTACAGAGCACGATCGACACCCTTCTGGCCAAGGAGGGTGGAAAGCAGACCGCCGCCAACGAGATCCGTTACGCGGACGGCAGGCTGCTGGTGCCGCTGCCCGGCGAGAAGTACGTACGGGAGCTGAACGGCAGCCGGGCCGAGGGCACCGCTGCCAGTGCGCGCCACACCTGCACGTACAAGCGCCTGTGCGGCTACTCCGGCAGGAACTACACCGGTCAGGAACGCGAGTGGTACCAGTGCAACGTGCTCTACAAGAAGCCGGGCGCCTGGCGCAGCGGCGGCTCCTGGTACAACAACCAGACGCCGGGGCGGCAGGGAAGCTGGTACGACCACAACAAGCGCTTCCTCTCCCACACCAGGCCCGCGCCCTACGGAACCAACGGCAACTGGGCCCCCGTCGGCTACATCAAGGCCTGCTAGCACCCCGTACGCGACCAGCACCCCGTACGCGACCGTAAGCCCCTGGCATCCGCAGCGGGTCGTCTCCTCTCCCCGGAGGCGGCCCGCTGTCTCGCCGCCTGGCGGTCAGCGGGCGCACAGTGCCGCCTCCATGGCTTCTTCGAGGTGCTTCACGGCTTCGCCGCTCTTCGGTTCGAGGGTCATCGAGACGCTGGCGGCACGGCCGTCGTCGGTGGCCGCGGCCCAGGTTCCGTAGCCCGGTATCGCGCCGCTGTGACCCCAGGCCACCTTGCCGCAGGAGGGCAGCTTCACGCTGACGATCCCCAGTCCGGCGTGGTAGCGACGCTTCTCCGCGGGGACGCCGGGGCCTTCCAGGGGGACGGTGGTGCGCATCTCCTTGAGCTGGTCCTTCTTCAGGAGCCGCTCGCCGCCGTCGAGCAGCGCGGAGAAGAAGCGGTTGAGGTCGGAGTTGGTGGACACCATCGCGCCTCCCGCCCAGGACGCGGAGGGGTCGATCTCGGTGACGTTGCGCAGCGGTGCGCCCGGGGGACCCTGGCGGTAGCCCTGGGGATGGCGCTCCCGGATGGTCGTCTCGCCGGGGGCGGGGAAGTAGGTGTGGCGAAGCCCGATGCGCCGGACGATGCGCCGGTCGACTTCTTCGGCGAGGGGCCGTCCGGTGACCTTCTGCACGATGAGACCGGCGACCAGGTAGTTCGTGCTGCTGTAGCCCCACTCGGTGCCGGGTGTGAAGACGGCTTCGTGCGCTAGGGCGACGTCCAGGGCGTCGCGGGGAGAGAGGTAGCGACGCTTGAGGATGTCGTTCGTGACGTCGGCCTCGTAGTCGGGAAGTCCGCTGGTGTGCTGGAGGAGCTGACGCACCGTGATCTTCTGTCCGTCGATCCCCTTTCCGCGCACGAGGCCCGGCAGGTACGTCTCGACCGAGGCGTCCAGAGCGATCTCGCCCTCGTGGACCAGTTGCAGCACGACCACGGCGGTGAACGTCTTGGTGACGCTGCCGATCCGCACCTGCCCGTCCCGGGGCACCTTCGCGTGCGTGTCCTGGTCCCCCACACCCGCGGTGTAGGTGCGGAGGTTCCCACTACGGTCCATCGCGCTCGCCAGCGCGCCGGGGGCGTGGTCGGAGTGCAGCAGCGTGTCCAACCTCTGTCGCACAGGATCTCGTTGGACGGCGGTCGCGGGCGCCGCCAGGCCCGTGGTGACAGCGGTGGCCAGGGCCAGGACGACGAGAGCGAGGTGTCTGCGCATCAAGGTTCCTCCAGAGCAGCGGTGACGCGCCTCAGCGGTGTGATCAACTCTGCTGTGAGCAGCTGCCGTTGTCCATCAGTGATCACCCTGACAGGACCCTGATACCCCCTGGGAGCGGGCTCCTGGTTCGCCCCTGAGGCCTCCCCCCTCGGGACCTCACCCCGTAGACACGGTCCTGCACGAGAGGGCTCGGTGCCGCACCCCGCACAGTCCCGGCGATGCGTATGCGTACCCGGGGAGGCCGCTTCAGGCGAGGCCTGGTGGACGCCGTCCGCGCACGCCGTGCAGCCGCATGGTCCACTCGCCGTTCGGCCCATGTTCGAGCCCTTCAGACGTATGGCTGTGCGGGGCGTGCCCCGCCACGCTGTGCGGAGGTCGGGCGAGACGGGGTCGGGGGTTGGCATGTCGTGGTGCTTGAGAGGGCTGTTCACCGTGCTCTTGGCCGGGCTCCTGACCGGCTCAGGAGTGGCGGAGGCGTACGCGGTCGTCGCGTCGGCCACAGCCGACGGCTCCTGCGACACTCGCGGACTCAAACCGGCAACCGTCGAGGCACGGCTGCGCATCGACCACGACCACCGCACCTACGCCAAGGCCTCCGCCACCATGAAGCTCACGGTTCCCATGTCCTGGAAGCCGGCCGCCCACCTGCTGCTCAGCACCGGATCCGACACATACCGGCGGGCCATGCGCTGCCTGGCCAGGGGAGACCACGACGGCGTGGAAACCCGCTGGGAGGAGTGGCGGAACAACGACCCCGCAGTGGCACCCGCCAACGACCCCTCCGGTGAAGGGTCGTCCCGCCAGAGGTGGCTGGAGGTCCGCCTGTCCACCCACGCCTGGGTGAACCAGCGCGGCACCGTCCGGGTGGGACTCTGGACCGTGGAGGTGAGCAAGGCCCGCTGGGACGTCCGGCTCGCCTCACCCGACACCTTGCGGGAGGCGCGGTGGCGCGAAGTCACCGTGCGACCCGGCCGCCCCGGCGCCCGCTCGGCCGAGCCCCGCCCCACCACGAAGAAGGACGACGGGGCGCTGGTGTGGCGGCCCACCCGTGCCCACGGCCCCCCACCGGTCGTGGTCGGGATCGAGCCCGCCTGGCCCCGCTCCTTCTCCGCCCTCGACAACTCACCGCCGTACGCGGTGTACAGCGCCGTGGGCGGCCTGCTCTGGCAGATCGCTGTCGTCGTGGCGGTCTGGTACGCGCTGATCGTGCTGCCCCGGCACGGTGTGCCGGATCCCGTCGAGGCCAGGGCCGTCGCCAACCTGCGGAACTGGAGCCTGACCCTGCTGGGCGTCGCGCTCACCGTCCAGGGCCGTGACGTGTACCTCGCCGCGGTCGGTGCCTTCGAGAACACACTGGACTGGGCACAGCCGGCGGCGTACGCCCCCTCCGCCTGGCTGACCTCCTCCGTGGCCGGAGCGCTGCTGCTGTGCTTCGCCCGGCCGTCGCGCGCGGTGGCCCTGCTCGGTGCCGGGCTCGGTGCCTGTGCCGCGGTGCCCCTGGTGCCCGGGGCGGTGGGGCTCGACCCGGAACAGTTCGTGCAGCCGCCCGCCCCCGGGGACGCGACCGTGGCCGTCGTGTGGGCCGCCACCGTCTGCTCGTTCGTCCTGCCGCTGCTCGGTGCCGCGCTCGCGGCACGCCGTCTGGCCGTGGACAGCGGCCTGTGGCGGCCGCGACAGCAGCGTGCACGTGCCTGGCCGCTGACGGCCGGGGTCGGCGCGGTCGTCGCGATCGTGGGCGTCTGCTACGCGGCGGCTGCCGAGCGGGACTGGAACCGCGCCAGCTGGCTCTCCCCACGCATCCATCCGACGAGCCTGGTCACCGACGAATCCGGAGCCCTCTCATGGGAATGGGGCTACGGTGCCTGGCACGAGGCCGAGCTGCGCAGCAACCTGCTGTGGTTCACGGACAACGCCCAGTGGTGGTGGTACGGGATGCTGTGGCTGCTCAGCGGCCTGGCCATCCTGGCCGTGCTGCGCAGCCGGGCCGTGAGGGGCGCGCGGGCCACCGCCCTGGCGCGGCGCGGCCCCTCGGCCGTGGACCGGTTCCTGCTCCTGCTGCTGTTCCCGGTCGCGGCCGCGATGGACATCGGCATGTACACGGCCAGCCTCGCCGTCGCGTGGTCGTGGTTCTTCCTCTACTTCCTCGCCCTCGCCGGGATCCTGCGCCTGACGCGCCGCCGGGCGGTCCCCGCCCGGCCGTTGAGCGTGTCAGGGGAGCCGCTCGCCACGACCCTGTCCGCCGCCCACCGCGACCGGCTGCTGGAGCGGGCCCGCCGCCACCGCGAACTCCACGCCGAGCTGCGCGGCGCGGCCCAGGAACAGACCGCCCAGGGCACGGCGGCGCGCCGCGACGTGGAGACCCGACTGCGTCGGCTGCACCGCTGGCGCGCGTCGTCGGGGCGCCCCGACCGGCTGCCCCGTGACGTCTCCGTGGTGGATGCCGCCCTGGCGCTTGGCCCCTGCGACAGCTGGTGGGAGAACGGGGTCCGGGCGGCCCGCTTCACCCAGCCGGTCGCCCTGCCGTTCAGCGCCATCCTGGTCTGGGACAACCAACTGCGCGGCGAGGCCCTGACCAGCATCCTGTACGACCGGCTCGGACTGCCGGACGTACCCACCCAGTTCGTGCTGTGGCAGGTCGGGTACGCGGCGGCCGGATTCCTCCTGGGCGCGCTGTGGCAGCAGCTTCCCGGACGGCGCGGCCCGGCCAAAGCCCTGGCGCTCGCCGCCGCCTACACAGGGCCGATCGGCGTCTTCGCCCTCGGTAACTGGGGTCTGGGGGAGGAACAGACAGCGCTCGCCTTCGCTGCGGTGTCCATGCTGCTCATCCTGACCCTGACCGGCGTCCGGATGGACGTGGAGACGTTCCGCGGAGACCTCCTGCCCGGGCGCGGCGTCCTGAGCCTGCTGCCGGCGGTGTACCAAACGCGTTACCTGTCCCTCCAGTTCGCCTGGGTCCTCGCGCAGGCCGCGGCCATCGCGACGATCGTGCAGTTCTTCGCCGACAACGCCGGCCCGCCCTGGGTGCTGCCCGGCGTCAGCCCCTGAGCCCCGTGACCCCACGGCGGTGGTGAACCAGGTGTACACAGGAGCCAGCCTCGGTGAGGCGGGCCATCCGTTGACCGTCGACAGGAGGCGCCAGTACCGCTCGACGTGCGGGTCGGTGGTCAGGCAGAGGCGGGCGAGCAGCCAGCGGCGCAGGTCGCCGCCGCCCGCGTGCTCGAACGCGTACCCGTAGAGGTCGCTCAGCGAGTCGGTGAGCGGCGCGGTCAACAGGGAGACCGGGAGGATGCCGACGGTCGCGGCCTCCAAGACGCGTTCGCGCATCGCCTGGTTGAGGTCGTCGTGCAGGGCGCCGACCGCGCCCGGGGAGGGCTCTTGGGCCTGGGTCTCGGCGACGCGTCGTATCGCGGCCCGGAACTCCGTACTCCGGCACAGCTCTGCGAGTTCCACCCAGGCTCCGACCTGGTCCGGGGTGGGATCGGCGGGAAGCTCCGGCAGGACGGACCGCATCAGGCTCGCGAACTCCGGGTTGGCGTCCCCGTCGGCGAAGGCGGCGTCGATGAAGTCGGCCACCAGCTGGTGCTGTTCGGCGCGGGAGAGCGTGGCGAGTCGGTGCATGAGGTCCACTTCCATGGGGGCGGGGCCGTGCCGTGCGACGGCCCGCAGGACCGCCCGGCGCAGCCGCAGGGACTGGATCTGTACGTCGAGGGCGTCGGCGTGCGCCTCGGCGACTTCGGCGAGTGACACCTCGTGGTCCAGCACCTTGCGTACGGTCGCCAGGTCGAGCCCGAGCTCGCGCAGCGTCCGGACCAGGCCCAGACGGGCGAGCGCGTCGGGGCCGTACAGCCGGTAGCCCACCCGACTGCGGTCGGTCGGCGGAACGAGTCCCTTGTCGGAGTAGAACCGGATCGCCTTCACCGTCAAACCGGTCCGGCGCGCCAGTTCTCCGATGGAGCAGAGGGAGGATGAGGTGTCGCTGTGCATGCCCCTAGCTTGGGGTCTCCCCCGACGGGAGACTCAACCGGTGCACGGTGGTCGGCCGAGTGGTGCCCGATGGTCCACTGAGTGATGCCCAGTGGCACGCCGAGCAGCGCCCGCCGGCGGACAGCACCGCGGCGAGGCTGTAGCCCACGCCTCTGGGCCCCTGCGCAGCCGGGCCAGGTCCGCAGGCCGTAGCTGAGACCACCGGCGGCGCCGGCAAGGGCGTGACCGCCCGCGCTCTGTCTGGTCAGGAACGCCAGGGCCAGCGGTGCCATGGCCACCGAGGCCTTGCCGATCAGGGCGACCGCGCTCCGCAGCAGAAGCTCACGCGTCATCAAGCCCCTGTAACGGGCCGTCGTAGCGGACGAGTCGAGCCACCTTCCGCACCGGGTGAAGGGCAGATTCCGAAGTCGAGCAGAAAAGACGGGCTCCTCCCGGTCACATTTCCCCGCTGCCATCCGTCATGGCAGTGACCGCACGATGCACGGTCTTGAGACGACATAAGGAGACAACGATGGGAACACGTTCGATCACGGCGGAGATCCCGATGGAGCCGCGTCTGTCCGAGGACCCCGCGGAGCTCGTTCCGGAGCTGGCGGCGGTGTCGGCCGCGCTGTTCAAGGTCACCGGCAACGGTTCGGTGCCGCGTTCCACGATCGGTCTGGTGCAGCTGCGTGCGGGCCAGATCGTGGGCAGCACCTATCTGACCGTTCTGCACACCGGCTTCCTGCGCAAGGCCGAGGAGTCGGAGGAGCGGATCACGTCGGTGGCCTCCTGGCAGGACTCGCCCTACTTCACCGCCGCCGAGCGGGCGGCACTGGCCCTCACGGAGGCGGTGCTCCAGCCGTCCGCGGACGGTGAGCGGGTCTCCGACGAGCTGTACGCCGAGGCGGCCGCGCACTACGAGCCCAAGGCGCTCGCCACGCTGATGTTCGCGATCGGGCAGGTCAACTTCTTCATCCCGGTGGCGCTCATCGCGAAGCCGGTGCCCGGGCGCTCGTTCACCGATCCGTGGAAGTAACCCACCACAGGGCTCGGCTCACTCGCTCGGATTCCGGGGCCTGAGCCGAGCCCGGGGCGGCCTCGGCTCCACGATGGCCTCAAGTGTGCGGCGGCGGTCCGGGCCGCCGCCGCGCATGCGCCTGGCCGGGGCTGCCCGCCGACGAAGGGGTGCGGATCCGACTCCGGCCTCCTCCTCGGACGACCGCTTGCCGCCAGTGGATGACCGCTGCCCGATGCGGACAAGACGGAGCCTCGACGCGCTCTACGGTTTCGCGGAAATCGGCGCTCTGGAGGCGTACATGAACAGGTATCGCGGGGTACGGACGGCCGTGATCGTAGGGGCGGGCATCGCTGGTCTGACGGCGGCCACCGCTCTGGCCCGTGCCGGATGGCAGGTGGAGATCGCCGAGGTCGGCCCGCCCAAGGCCCCTTCTGGTTGGGGGTTGTGTCTGACCGGCCCTTCGCTGCGCGCGCTCGACGAGGTGGGGCTCGCGGACGCGTGCTTGGCCGAGGGCTACGGCATGAGCACGATCACGCACGTGGACGTGGACGGTGAGCCCGCGGGTGAGGCCCGGTTGCCGCGCCTCATCGGTGCGCGACGGCCCGCGATGGTGGGCATCGGGCGTCCCGTCGTGCACCGCATCCTGCTGGCGGAAGCCCGGCGGTGCGGTGCGGTGGTGCGCCACGGGGTGACCGTGACAGCGGTGGATCACGAGAGGGAGCTCGTCCGCGTACGGCTGTCGGACGGGACGGTACGGCAAGTCGCGCTGCTGGTGGGCGCGGACGGGATCCGCTCGGCGGTGCGGAGCCTGCTGGGGCTCAAGGCCTCGCTCGACTTTCACGGGCAGAGGGTCTGGCGAGCTCTGGTGCCCCGCCCGCGCTGGGCCACAGGGATCCATCAGTTCGCCGGGAAGGCCGACACGGCCGGACTCGTACCCCTCTCGGACCGACAGGCGTACGTGTTCCTGACGGAGAACAGGGTGGAGCGGAGCGTCCTGCCCGACGCCGCACTCGCCCCGCGCCTGCGGCAACTCCTCGAGGGGTTCCCGGGGCGGGTGGAGGAGATCCGCTCTCTGGTGGCTGAATCGGCATCGGTGGTGCGTCGCCCGGTCCTTACGGCACTCCTGGAAGGCGCCTGGAACCGAGGCAACGGCGTGGTCATCGGGGACGCCGCGCACGCACCCGCACCGCAGATGGCCAGCGGGGCCGCCCTCGCCGTCGAGGACGGGCTCGTACTGGCCCGGGAACTCGCGCGGCACGAGTCCGTCGAGCGGGGGCTCCACGCATTCGTCAGCCGACGCGCGAAGCGGTGCCGGACGCTCGTGGAGACCTCGGTGGCCATCGCCGGTCTGGAGCAGGCGCGGCGCCACCACGAAGCGTATCCGCTGGCCGACTCCTGCCACCGGCTCATGGCCGAGCCCGCGTGACCAGGCGGAGGGCCCCTCGGAAGTTCCGCGCACCCGGCTCAAGGGCAGCCGACGACCGACCTCCATGGTCGACCATGGGCCCCTAGGGAAGGGCCCCACCATCGTGCCGACGCCGCTGCGCCACCACCTCATCACCAGGTCACAGAACCCCGCGGACCTGCTGAACGCCGCCACCCGTCTGTTCGGCGGCTCGATCGCCGCATCGCCCCTCGACGAGCTGTGCGGTGGCGAGCACGAACTGCGCGGCGTCGCCGCGCACGACTTCGCGGTGGGCTACTTCGCCTCGCCCCTCGACGTACGGGTCGCCACGGCCGGGGGCCGTGCCCGCGGCTCCTATTTCGTCAACATCGGGGTCTCCGGGGCCGTCTCGGCATCGTGCGGCGCGCTGCGGGCGACCCTCGACGAGACGACGGCGGGAGTCGTCAACCCCGGAGACACCCAGGAACTGCGGCCCCTGCACGGCCAACGGACGGGGTTCCTGGGCCTGCGGATCGACGCCGCCCTGGTCGACCAGGAGTTCACCGCGCTGACCGGGCACCCGCCGGTGTCCACCGTGCGCTTCGACTTCGCCCTCGACCTGGCCGAGCCCAAGGGCCGGGCGGTGCGCCTCCTCGTCCGCTCCCTACTCGAGCAACTGGACTCGCAAGACCCCCTGTTCCAGCGCGCGGAGCTGCGGCGCAGCCAGTTGCGCTGCCTCGTCACCGCCCTGCTCCTGGCCCAGCCGCACTCGCACACCGGTCAGCTGCACGACGGCCCGCGCCCCGGCCACCCGCGCTCCCTGCGGGCGGCCCTCGCGTTCATCGAAGCGAACCTCACCGAGCGCATCGGCCTTGGCGACATCGCCAACGCCGCAGAATGCAGCCCGCGCACCCTCAGCTCCGCGTTCCGCGGCCGGCTCGGCCTCTCCCCCATGTCGTACGTCCGCGGTCTGCGGCTCGACCGGATCCGCGAGGACATCCTCACCTCCACCGATCCCGTCGGCGCGATCGCCTACCGGTGGGGCGTCTCGCACCTCGGCCGCTTCGCCGGTCAGTACCGCGCCCGCTTCGCCGAACTGCCCTCCGCCACCGCGAGCCGCAGGTAGCGCCGTGGGCATGCGGGAGCGGCGCCGCCCGGAGCCGAGCGGTGGGGCCGGAGACGGGAGAGCTTGTGGCTCCGCCCTCGGCTCGCTCACCGCCGTCCGGCGGCGGGGAGTACGTCACGACCGCTGACGGCCCGGTGAAGGCCGCGCCGAGGCCGTGACCCGGCCAGGCGGCCGTCGGGCACCGCCGTCACGACCGGGTGGCGACACCGCATCCGTCCCCGCCGCCCTGCCGCATGCGGGTGTCCATGGACGTGCTCCGGTCGTACGGGTCGACCTCGGGGCCGTCCGCTGCGCCAGGGGCGGTGCGTTCGGAGCCGAACTTGGGGGTGAAGTAGCCGGTGGCGTTGTCGCAGCCTCCGTTGGTGTAGTCCGCCTTGTACGACACCAGGGAGAACGTGCCCGGCTCGGTGATGACCTTCGCCGGGTTGTCCCAGCTCATCACCACTTCCCGCCGGACGATGGTGCGCACGACCTCGTCGCTCCCCCGTACGGCCCGGTCGCTTCCCGGCGCGGCCCGTACCAGTGGATAGACGTACGTGACGTCGCTGACGACCTCCAGCGCGCCGCGCTTTCCCTCCCGGAAGGTGATCCGCCCGCGCGTCTTCACCACGTCACCGGCGAGTCGCACCTCGGCCTTCGGGAAGCGGCTGAAGAGCAGCAGGGGGTCGTTCTTCCGGCTGGGGGTGTCGAAGGCGGTGGCCAGGTAGTCCCGAACGTCCTGCTGGCGCGGGTTGATCAGCGCGATCGCCTTCTTGGGCCGCTGCCCCCGCAGCACGTCCTCGTCCAGGCTGGAGTGGGCGAGGAAGTCCCGGCTGCGCGCGAGCGCCTGCGCGACCTGGTCCTTGCTCATCCAACCGGTCGCCCGCGCCGGCGGCACATGGATCCCCGCCGCCCCGTCGCTCCACCGCGCCGCCGGAGAGCCCCTGAACGGACGGTCCACCGTGGGCAGTTGCTCCGCCTCCCGCGCGGGTGCCTGCTTCGGGCGTTCCGACTCGGCGGCAAGGGGCTTGTCCCCTCCGCCCCCGTCGTCGCCCCCGAACCATCCGGACACCTGCCCCGCAGCCAGCGCCACCACCAGCAGGACGGCCGCCACCAGCAGCCCGACCACGTACCAGGCTCTGCCGCCCGCTAGCCGCGAGGAGGGCTGGTGCGTCCGCCACCCGGCCGGTGGACCGGGCTCCTCCTGAAGTCGCCGCCCCACCATCCTGGCCCGCGCCGACGGCTCCTCCGGTGCGCCCGCGCTCCCGGCCTCGGCGTCCCGCAGGAAGCGCTCCCACTCCTCGTCCGATATCTTCCTGTCCCCACTCACGATGCGCTCCGCGCCCTCCCCGCCCTCTTGCCTCTCGGACCTCTGTTCCCTTACTCCATCACACCGCTTCACCGCACCGCCACAAACCCCGAGGACCGGTGGAACACGCTCTCGGCGGGCGGTAGTTCTCCTCGAAGGCCCGGCCGGTGAGGCACACAAGGACGGTGCCCGGCCCCGCGAACAGACGGGGCCAGGCACCGGAGGGGGATTTCTACAGGAAGGCGATCGACGACGCCCGGTCGTTCAGCGCGTCCCCGACGTAGGAGGTCGACTGCTGGTACTCCTGGTGGGTCCCGCCCGTTCCGGGCGAGTCCCACAGCTCCAGCCAGCAGGACACCGTGGTCAGCGAGCTGGTGGCGTTGTTCATGCCGCCCGAGATGTCGGTCGTGTAGTCCCGGCCGTTGCCGCTCTGGCAGCCGCTGCCGGCGCTGTAGGTGACCGACGTGCCGCCGTAGTTCGAGTGCTCATAGATGATGCCGAGCTGTACGTCCTGCGCCCCGCGGGTGTTGACGGATCCTCTGAGCCTTTCGACCAGCGCCTGGTCGAGGTCCTTGGCCGATAAGGGGGCGTCGGTGATGCGTCCGTGCGTGGTCGCGGCGATGGCCTGCCGGAACGTGGTGAAGCACTGGGACTTCCCGTTCTCGACGTTGACCACGCAGTTGTCCGCGGGCTGGGGCGCGGCGGC
Source organism: Streptomyces sp. AN091965 (assembly GCF_022698285.1). NCBI lineage: Bacteria > Bacillati > Actinomycetota > Actinomycetes > Kitasatosporales > Streptomycetaceae > Streptomyces > Streptomyces sp. AN091965. The sequence continues at coordinate 436,639 of NZ_JALDMY010000001.1, forward strand.
GTTCGCCGTGGCGGTGCCGAGAGCTGCCGACAGCAGAGCGGTCGAACAGGCGAGAGCAATGCGTGACGTGCGTGACAACATGGATCACTCCGATCGTGAGGGACAGCGTGCTTGACGCTTGCGATGCTCGTGCTCACTCCGGCCGTACGGCCGGAGGCGTTTCACGGATCGTCCACAGCCCACATCGGCAAACTCGCAGCCTTGTCGCGACCGATGGGTTCACCAACTCGGGCTGCGCGGACCTTTCTACACCGGGTGAGGGTGACTACGTGCGCCCGCCACTGCAAAGAAACTGACCGGTCATGACCGACCGCCCCCTCATCGCCCCACGGCCCGACATGCCCGAACAGCAAGGCAAACCCCGTCACGGGGCCCGCTCGGCCCAAGGGAGAGCCCGTTCCCTGCCCGGGTAAACGCTTTCGGTATCCCGGGCGAAGGTGCTGCAAACGCCGGTCACCACGGGCGATCCGGCATAGGCCGGGCCGCCCCGAACCCGGCCCCAACCCCCGGTGAACTCCGTACAACCAGCCCCGCCCCTCGGCAGTCAGACCGGATAGTCCTCGTCCCGTCGACCGAGTGGGAGCCTCCGTGCCACACAGCCGCCGCATCCTCACGTACGCCATCGCGGTCGCCGCCGCGGTCACCACGGGGCTCGTGCTCCCGTCCGGTGCCGCCGCTGCCGCGCCCCGCGCCACCACCAGTGACTTCAACGGCGACGGCTACGCGGACCTCGCCGTCGGCGTCCCGGGCGGGACCGTCGGCGGCCGGGCCGAGGCCGGGTACGTGAACGTCGTCCGGGGTGGCCCGAGGGGCATCGGCGCCCACGGGAGCATCCGCGTCACCCAGGCCACCTCCGAGGTTCCCGGCACCCCGGAGGCGGGTGACCGCTTCGGCGCGTCCGTGGCCCTGACCGACCTCAACGGCGACGGCATCGCGGAACTGCTCGCCGGTGCCCCGGGTGAGGACGTCACCGACCGCGGTACGGACGCGGGTACGGTCATCGTCGTAGGCGGCTCGCGGAACGGGCCCGGACCGGGGTCGACGGTCCTCACCGGGCCGTCGCCGTCGGCCGCGTACGGCAAGTCGGTCGCGGCGGCCCACCTCACCGGCGGCGCCAACAAGACGATCGTGGTCGGCGGCACGGACAAGGTCGTCGCCCGTGTCATCCAGGGTGAGGACAGCATGGTCACCACCGTCGTCGCCGCCCCCATGGGCGGCCGCGCCCCCGTCCTGGCCACCGGTGACTTCGACAGCGACGGCACGGCGGACCTGGGCGTGGCGTACTGGACCGCGGGCCGGCCCAGCACGCAGTCCCACGTACGCCTGTGGAAGTGGGACGCCGACCGGTCCGAGATGGCCAACTTCTGGAACACGGACAACGCCGGTGTGACCGCCCTGGCCGCCGGTGACTTCGACGGCGACGGCCATGACGACCTGGCGCTCGGCGAGTGCCGTGAGATCGCCGACGAGAACATCGACGACCCGTGCGGGCCCGAGGGGCTCGCCAAGGGCGGCGGCGTCCACGTCCACTACGGAAGCCGCGCGGGCGGCTCGTTCGGCAGCCGCTCCCAGACCCTCAACCAGGACACGCCGGGGGTCCCGGGCGTCGCCGAGGAAGGCGACCGCTTCGGTGCCTCCCTGGCCGTCGCTGACGTCAACCGCGACGGCCGCGACGACCTGATCGCGGGCGCTCCCGGTGAGGCCATCGGAAACAAGGCGGGGGCGGGCGCCGCCTGGCTGCTGCGCGGCGGCGCCCGGGGCCTGCTCGACGCGGGCGGCACCGCCAGGTCCGTCTCCTGGAACCAGGACACGTCCGGCGTCCGGGGCGTCGCCGAGGCGGGCGACGCCTTCGGCGCGGCGGTCGCCGCGGGCGACTACGACGCCGACCGCGTACCGGACGTCACGGTCGGATCCCCCGGCGAGAACGTCTCCTTGGGCGCCGCGTGGCTCTTCCCCAGGGGTGCGGCCGGTGGCTCGCTGGCCTTCTCGCCCCGCACCCTCGGCCTCCCGTACCTCTCCACGGCACAGAAGTACGGGAAGCCGCTGAGCAGTCGCTGAGGCCGTCAGGGCACGGTGATGACGATCTTGCCGCGCGCGTGGCCGGAGGCGCTCACGTCATGAGCTGTGGCCGTTTCCTTCAGCGGGAACACGGCGTGCAGCGGGACGGTGAGGCCGCCGCGGTCGGCGAGTTCGGCCGCCAGCGGCAGTCCTGCCCAGCCGGGCGACTCTCCTGCCGGGGAGCGGGAGAACCGCACCCCGTGGCGGTCGGCGTCGAAGTCCGCGATGGTCACCACGCGGTCCGGGTCGCCGACGAGGGCCACCAGTTCGGCGAGGGAGCCCTTGCCGGCCGCGTCCAGAACCACGTCGACTCCGTGCGGAGCCAGGGGGGCGAGGCGGTCGGCGAGGCCAGCCCCGTAGGTGACCGGAACGACGCCGAGCCGGTCGAGGAACGCGTGGTTGCCCCGGCTCGCGGTGCCGATCACGGTGAGGCCGCGGGCCCGGGCGAGTTGCGCGGTGATGGTGCCGACGCCTCCGGCGGCTCCCTCGATCAGCAAGGTCATGCCCTCGGCGGCTCCCAGGGCCTCCAGGACGCGCGTGGCCGTGTCGATGTTGCCCGCGGCACCGCCCGCTTCCTCGGAGGACCACGACCGGGGCTTGGGCGCCCATGCCGCGAGGACGGCGTACTGGGCCGCGGCGCCTCCCTGGTCGGCGGCCGGCACGAGTCCGAAGACCTCGTCTCCCACGGCGGTGCCGGTCACCCCCTCCCCCACTTCGTCGACCACTCCGGCGGCGTCCATGCCGGGGATGTGGGGGAAGTCGAGGGTGGCGATGCCTCGCAGCATCCCCGTACGCAGGTACCAGTCAGCGGGGGTGACACCGGTGGCACGCACCACGATGCGGACCTGCCCCGGCCCGGCGTGCGGCTCTTCGGCCTCCTCCACGCAGAGGACTTCGGAACCGCCGTAGCGGTGGTATTGCACAGCGAACACGGACAACCTCCGTAGATGGGTGAGAGTGGTTCAGGAGGAGAGCCGGCTGACGCTCCCTCTCCGGGGCTCCGTCAGATCCCCGCCTGCTCTCCGCCGGTGAAGAAATCGATCATGTCCTGCGGTGTGGGGGCGTGGGCGACCGCGGCGGCGGCCACCGCGCCCCGGGGGAAGAGCTCCCGCTCGTACTCGGTGAGGGCGGTCTCGACGTCGTCGGGGTGCGCGGCGAGGGCCCGGCCGAGTGCGGCGCCGTCGAGCAGGGCCAGGTTGGCGCCTTCGCCGTTGGGGGTGGAGAGGTGGGCGGCGTCCCCGAGCAGGGTCACTCCCGGCACCCGGTCCCAGCGGTGCCCGACCGGCAGGGCGTGGAGGGGGCGCAGGATTGGCGCGGCATCGCTGGCGGTGATGAGCGCGGTGAGCTCCGGCGCCCAGCCGTCGTACTCCTCCGCGATCCGCGCGGCGGCCGCGGCGGTGTCGGTGAGGTCGAGGGTGGCGAACCAGCCCTGCGGCTTGGTCAGTGTGATGTAGGCGTGGAGAGTCCCGTCCTTCTCCCGGTGGGCCACGAGCCACGTCCCGTTCCCTGCCGGGTCGAACGCGACGAGGGTGCCGCCGCCGACCGCTTTCGCGGTGGCCGGGTGGCGGGTGTCGGCGTCGTACAGGTGGGTCTCGACGAAGGACCGGCCGACGTACGCGGGTGTGGCGTCGGAGAGCAGCGGGCGGACTCTCGACCACGCGCCGTCCGCGCCGACCAGCAGGTCCGTGACGACGGTGGCGCCTCCGGCGAAGGTCACCTCGTGGCGGCCCGCGGCGAGGGCGCGGACGCCGATGGCCTTGTGGCCCCAACGGACGGTGCCGTACGGGAGTGAGTCCAGCAGGAGTTGGCGCAGCTCGCCGCGCAGCACCTCGGGGCGATCGCCCGTGCCGTCGTCGCCCTTCTCGAACAGGACGGTTCCGCTGCGGTCGAGGAGCCGGAGCGACTGGCGGCCCTCCAGGACGAGGCCGCGGAACTCGTCCGTCAGGCCGGCTGTCTTGAGGGCGAGTTGGCCGGTGTGGTCGTGGATGTCGAGCATCCCGCCCTGCGTACGCGCCGCCGGAGAGGGGTCCGCTTCGCAGACCGTGACCGGGATGTCGTGGAGGTGCAGGACGCGGGCCAGTAAGAGGCCGCCGAGTCCGGCGCCGATGATGGTGACAGGGGTGTGCATGGGGCTCCTTGGGTGTCGCGGGCCCGCCGGGCGGCGGGCATCCTGCTCGGGTGGGCCCGGCAGGATCGCGAGGCGGCCTGCCGGGGCGTGCGACCGGGCAGGATCGCGGGAGGGCAGGAGGCCTCCCCGGCCGTGCGGCCGGGGAGGGTGTGGCTCAGACGACGATGACCCGGCGCCCGCGCGTGTGCCCCGCCTGGCTGTCGATGTGCGCCGTCGCCGCCCCGGCGAGCGCGTACGACTTCTCGACCGGGATGTGGAGCTTTCCGCGCCGGACGAGGTCGACGACCGCGCCGAGGGCGCGCGGCACGTCCCCGGTCACACCGGAGAACCGGACGCCGAGGTCCGGCGCGCCGCGGTCGGCGATGGAGACCACCTTGTCCGGGTCCCCGGTCAGTTCGACGAGCTCGCGGATGACGCCCGATCCTGCGAGGTCGAGCGCCGCGTCGACCCGGCCGAGTTCCCGTACCCGCTCGACCCAGCCCTCGCCGTACGTCGTGGCGAGGGCGCCCAGGCTTCGCAGGTAGTCCAGGTTCGCGGCCCCGGCCGTGCCGATCACCGTGATGCCCCGGTCGCGGGCGATCTGCAGGACCGCCGAGCCGACTCCCCCGGACGCCCCGCTGACCAGCAGCGTCTGCCCGGGCCGCACCCCGGCCTGGTCGATGATGCGCAGCGCGGTCTCCACCACGGAGGGGTACCCGGCCGCCTCTTCGAAGGTCAGGCCCTCGGGTAGCGGGGCCCAGGCCGTGAGCAGGGCGAGCTCGGCATAGGTGCCCGAACCGCGCCCGAACACGTGGTCGCCGACCTCGACGCCGTCGACCCCCTCGCCGACCTCGTCCACCACCCCGGCGGCGTCCTGCCCGACCCCGGCGGGCAGCTCGATCGGGCGGACCTGCTGGAACTGGCCTTCGCGGATCCGCCAGTCGACGGGGTTCACGCCCGCCGCCCGCACGGCGACGCGTATCTGGCCGGGGCCTGCATGGGGCTCCTCGGCGTCTTCGAGACGGAGGACATCGGGACCGCCGAACTCGGCGAAGCTCACTCTCTTCATGCGACCGACCGTAGCACTAACGGTTAGCGTTTAGAAACGGATGCGCCTTTGGATTTGATAGTGTCAGCTCCATGACCGTGCCGACCGGACGCCGTGAACGCAAGAAGGCCGCGACCCGCCAGAAGATCGCCGACACCGCCATGAGGCTCTTCCTGGATCGCGGGTACGACGCGGTGGGCATCCGCGACGTGGCCGCCGAGGCCGACGTGGCCGTCACCACGCTCTTCTCCCACTTCGCCTCGAAAGAGGCGCTGGTCTTCGAGCAGGACGACGACTTCCAGCAGCGCCTCACGCAGGCGGTATCCGGGCGCGCGCCGCACGAGCCGCTCATCCCCGCCCTGCACCGTGAGATCCAGGCCATGATCCGGCACTGCACGGCGGACGGCACCGCCGCGATCTACCGCATGATCGACGAGTCACGCGCTCTGCGGGAGTACGAGGAGTCGATGCGCCTGCGTCACGCGGAGTCGCTGGCGACGGCCCTCATCGCAGCCCCCGACCTGCCCCAGAGCGCGACCGCCTGCCGGACGATCGCCAGGTTCGTGATCGAGGCCTACGCACTGGCCCGGGAGGCGGCCGACCCCGAGGCCACAGTGGAGGAGATCTTCCGGATGATCGAGGCGGCGTGGGACGTCGCGTGAGCTCCACGCGCAGGCGTCAGGGCGGACTGCCGCGCCGATCCGCACGCCCCTCGACACCTGGGTAACAGCTGTTACCATGCGTGCTATGGCGAAGACACAACTGGGCGCACGCGTGGACCAGGACGTCGCGAACCTGGCCAAGAAGCGCGCCGCCGACCTGGGTTTGAGCATCGGCGACTACCTGGCCCGGCTGGTCCAGGAGGACGCCAGCGGTCTGCGCGCGCGGGCGGTGGACGCGGCCGCCGGATTCCTGGCCGAGCACCAGGCCGTCTTCGACGAGGCCGAGCAGGCCCAGCAGGCATCCCGGGGAGCGCACGCGGCCTGATGGAGCTGCACGTCGACGTCTCCTGGATCCTGCACGTCACCGAAGCCGCCGAAGCCAACGATCCGGCCCCCGACGACTACGGCGTCCCCATCGCGGCGGTCGCCCGCCACCGGGCGGCACTGTTCGAACAGCCCGTCTACGACGGCCCCTACGCCAAGGCCGCCGCCTTGGTCCACACCCTGGGCCGCTGCCGCTGGCTGGAGCGCTCCAACCTCGCGGTCGCCGCCGCCACCGGCGTCATGTACCTCGAAGCCGCGGGCATCACCGTCAAACCCACCCGCGAGCACGCCGTCGCCCTCAAGGACCTGCTCCTGGACCCCACTTGCACCGCGGCGGGGATCGCCACGCTCCTGCAGGGCTGGCCCACCGCCTAGCCCGCGCGCCCTGCGGGCGGAGAGCCGGACGGCAGCCGATCACCTGCGCCGCGCATCCCGTTCGTCAGCGCAGCACCGTCTCCGCCCAGCGCGTCGCGCTCACGATGCTGACGCCTCACGGTGCGCAGCCAACGCGGCAGTGCCCTCGCGGACCTCACCGCCCGCCCCCACCATCGGCGGCAAATGAGCATTGTCCAGCCAGTCTTGGCGGGGCCACGGCGAACCTCCGCGCGCTCATCGTGAGCGGGTACGCATCGCGTCGTCGGGCCGCACGGCCGGTCCCGCTCCTGTTCAGCCGCCTGTCCGCGACCCGCGCAGACCGGCGCCGCCGCCGCGCGTGCGGGACGTCACGTCCCGGCTCCGGCGCGGAGTTTACCCAGGTCACCGGGGTCTGCCCACGTCCACGGAGGGCAGCGTCCCCGTTCCCCGTGCCCGCGAGTACAGGGGCGTGAGCGTCCGGGCCGCGGCCGCGCGCCGTCTGGGTGCCGCGATCGGCGGGGCCGGTCACGGATGGTGACGCCCGCTTACCGCATGGCTGAAAACTGTCGCTGAGCAGCCGGGCAATTTTTGGGATGCTCTGGTCATGCGCCTCTCCAGGCACTTAAGTACCTGTCAGGCAATCGCTACCAGCCAAGAGCGACAGCCGTCGGGCGGGTGACGAGCCAGCGGCCGTCTCCGCCCCGTTCGTCCGCCCGGCCCCCGTCCTTCGCACGACCGTGTCACCCGCCCCAACTGTCCGAGGAGTCCTCCGCCTATGGCCGCCAGCGCACACCATTCGGTGTCGTGCTCACACCAACCGGCGAGCCGTAGTGCTGACGTCGGCTGCTGCCCGGCGGCCCGCCGCAGAGCACGCTCCGCGCGGCCGGTCCGCGCGCCGCGCCACAGGGCCGCGTACGGGGACGCCGACGGCCCGCTGTCCGTCGGGCGGGCCGCCAGGCACCGGCAGTGCCGCGCGAACCGGCCGGTTGCCGCGTGAAGCAGCCCATACCGCCAGGCCGCCTTACCCAGGAGAGCCGGCCGAAGGCGCACGGCTCCGGCCGGGAGGCGCGCTGATGGCGAGCTCGAACCCCGCCGGCCGTGACACGGACCTGTACGCGGCGGTGCAGGACATTCAGGCGGGTTACTGGATGCAGATGCGGCAGGTGCTGGCCCGGACGGGCACCTGGCCGCAGTGGACGTCCCGTACGCAGGTGCTGGGGGTCGTCGCGGCTCAGAACAACGTCGTGGAGTTATGGCTGGAGGAGGAACCGGGGAGCCTCGCCGCCCGGGTGATGTACGCGAGGGTCGCCACCGAGCGGGTGCTGCAAGCCCACCGCGGGCACCGGTCGCACGACCCCCGGCAGGCGCGCGACCTGGAGACGCTGGCAGACCGGGCCCGGCAGGCGTGCCACAGGGCGGGCGAGGGAAACCCCGACGACGCGGTGCCCTGGATCTGCCGTCTGGCCCTGGCCGAAACGGACACCAACGGGCGGTACCCCGAGCATCACACGGCTCCGCCGCCGCATGAGTACCTGCTGCCCCGCGGGCCATGGGGGCTTCTGGGAGAAGTGCACCGCCGGGATCCGTTCAACCGCGAGGCGTGGCACCGCATGTCCCAGGCGCTCCAGGCCTACCCGGGCCCCGCGGGCCGCCAGGCGGTCGCAACGGACTTCGCCCGCTGGGCGGTCTCGTTCGCGCCGCCCGACTCGCCCCTGCTTCTGCTGCCCCTCTACGCCCGTGTGCAGGAGCACCGGGAGCGCCGGGACAAGGGCGCCGAGGTCACGCTGAACCTCCTGTGGACCAGGGAGGACACCACCCGGGCCGTCACGAAGGCGTTCGAGGGCTGGTTCCGGACGTGCGATCCGGCCACCAGTTCCCAGCTGGATCTCAACTACCTCGCGTACGCGCTGGCGAGGGGCGGCTTCGCCCAGTGGGCATCCGAAGTGTTCGACGCCATCGGTGACTTCGCCACGCCCGCCCCGTGGCAGTACGACGCCCGGTACCCCAACGACCAGTGGCAGAAGGCGTTCGAGGAGGACCGCGTCGCCTGTCTGAGAGCCCACCCTCGGCACCCGGGACGACACCCGTGACCGTCGGCCCGGCCTCTCGGCGGGCGCCGCCACGTCCCGTCGGCGGCCCGCCAGGCCCCGCCAACACGCCCTCTTTCAGCTCCTTCAGCTTTCCTGTGCGGAGAACCAATGACTTCGGTAAGAGCATGGCGCCAGCGGCCGAACCCGGTCGATGACGACGGGGAGGACGCACGCATCCTCCAATCGCTGGGCTACACCCAGCAACTGCACCGCCGGATGGGGGCGTTCGGCAACTTCTCCGCCTCCCTGTCGGTCATCTCGATCATGTCGGGGACCTTGCTCCTGTTCGGCTACGGCCTGAACTCGGGCGGCCCCGCGGTGATCATGTGGGGATGGCTCGCTGTCGGGCCGCTGGTGCTGTGCCTCGCCGCAGCCCTGGCGGAGATCACCTCCCGCTACCCCACCAGCGGCGGCCTGTACTACATGGCCCGCCAGCTCGGCGGCGAGCGGTGGAGCTGGTACACCGGCTGGCTCAACCTCCTGGGCCTGCTCGGCGGAATCGCCGCCCAGGACTACGGCATCGCGACGTTCACCGCCGCGTGGATGAACCTGCAGTTCGACTACACGCCGACCCCGGGTTCCCTGCTCGCCCTGTACGCGGTCATCCTCGCGCTGCACGCGGTCCTGAACCTCTTCGGCACCCGGCTGATGAACATCCTGACGTCCGTGAGCGCCTGGTGGCACCTGGCGGGGGCCGTCGTCATCATCGGCTCCCTGGCGCTCGTGCCCTCCGACCACCAGTCGGCCGGCTTCGTCTTCTCCGAGTTCACCAACAACACCGGGTGGAGCGCCCCGGTGTACGTGGTCCTGCTGGGCATGCTCCTGCCGGTCTTCGCCCTGGCCGGCTACGACACCTCGGCCCACCTGAGCGAGGAGACCAACCACGCCTCCGTCGCCGCGGCCCGTGGGATCTTCCGCTCGGTGACGGTGTCCTGGATCGCGGGCGGCATCCTCCTCGCGACGCTGCTGTTCGCCATCCAGGACTACGCCGCGACCCTGAACAGCCCGACCGACGTGCCCGTGGCGCAGATCCTGCTGGACGCCCTCGGCATGGCCGCGGCCAAGGCCCTGCTCCTCGTGATCATCGTGGCCCAGTTCCTGTGCGGCTACACCGTGACCGCCAGCGCCAGCCGGATGATCTACGCCTTCGCCCGGGACGGCGCCCTGCCCGGATCGGCGCGCTGGAAGAAGGTCAGCCGCCGCACCGCCATCCCCGCCAACGCGGTGTGGCTCGCGGTCGCCGTGGCGTTCGTGCTCGCGCTGCCGTCCCTGTACTCCTCGACGGCCTTCTCGGCGGTGACCGCCATCTCGGTCGTGGGCTTCACCTCGGCCTACGCCATCCCGGTGCTGCTGCGGCTGCTCCACCGCGACCGCTTCTCCCCCGGGCCCTGGCACCTGGGCCGCTGGAGCCGGCCGATCGGCTGGGTGGCGGTGGTGTGGGCGGGAGCGGTCACGGTCCTGTTCCTGCTGCCGCAGAGCAGCCCGATCACCGCCACCACCTTCAACTACACGCCCGTGGCCGTAGTGGTGGCCTTCCTCATAGCCGCCCTGTGGCGGCGCTTCGGACGCAGCGCCTACCACGTGCCCCGCTCCAGTTCCCCCACCGAGGACAAGCAGTTCGAAGGCATCATCTGATGGCCACGACACCGCGGGCCGCGGGCGCGGTTCCCAGCGGCCCCTCGGCGCCGGATCCGTCCGCTCCCGGCCCCGAAGCCTCCACGACCTCAACGATCCCTGGGAGTACGGTGACCGGCCTCACGGAGTCCATCGAATCGGCACAGCAGCTCGCCGTCGCCTGGCGTGCCATGGTGCTCGACCGCGACGCGGACGCGGACGTGCGCGACCTGCCCGGCATCGCCGTCCGCTGGGCCGACTCCCCTTTCGCGTTCTGGAACTGCGTCACCCTCACCGAGCCCGGAGCACGGGCCGATCTCGCCGCACGACGCCTGGGCGAGGCGGCGGACATCATGCGCGCGAAGAAGCACCCGGGCTTCTTGTGGCTCTTCGAGGACCTCCTCGACGAGGAGGCGCGCGCCGCACTGCCCACGGCGGCCGAGCAGGCCGGCCTGCAGCACGCCTTTCCCGGCACGGGTATGGCCGGAGACCTGCTGCCCGTCCCCGACCCGGACCACCCCGACCTGACGTTCGTGCGCGTGCGCACCGACGAACACCTGCGGGCCTACGCGGACCTCCAATCACGCGCCTACGGGCTCCCGTTGGAGGAAACCCGCGAAGGCCTGGTCGGTTCCGCACGCTGGAAGAGCGAGATGTACGCCTACCTGGCCATGCGCGGCGACGAGCCGGTGGCGTGCGCCGCCACGGTCGAAGCGCAGGGGCGCCTCTTCGTCGCCTTCGTCGCCACCGACCCGCAGTGGCAGCGCAGGGGCTACGGCGAGGCGGTCACACGCAAGGCGCTGCACGAGGGCGGCCGCGCCACCGGGCTGACCCGCGCCACGTTGCACGCGACGGTCGCCGGGGCCCCCGTGTATCCGCGTATCGGCTTCACGCCGAACTCGCCGATCCACTTCTACCAACTCAAGGAATGAGTCGACACGGGGTGTAGCCGTACCGTGTGCTCTCCCGACCCGGGCCCAGTCGACACACGGTCGGTCAGCCTCCTGGGGAGGAACGTGAGCAGTTCCTCCCCAGGGGTGGCGAAGGCTTCCGGCGGCGGCCGGAGGCACCGAGCTTGCCGCCCACTGGCCTGCCGCCCGGGTCCACCCCTCAGGCACGCCTCCGTTGTGTCTCCTGCTGCCGACGGGCCCCGTTCCCCTGCTGACCGCCGACGACTCGGCAGCCAGCAAAAATTCGTACATAATTAGACATATGGAACACATGGATGAGGTGGGTCATCCCCATCGGGGTGGCCCGGGCAATCCCCTGGAGCGGCTGGGCACGGTCGCGTGGCAGGCTCTGATGCTGTTGGGCCTCAGCGCCATCGCGATCGGCGTGGTCGCGTTGGTGTGGCCGGGGCGGACCCTGCTCGTGCTGGGTGTGCTGTTCGGCATCTACCTGTTGATCAGCGGCGCCATGCAGATCGTGGCCGCCTTCGGCACCTTCGTCAGCGCCGGGATGCGCGTCCTGCTCATCGTCGTAGGCACCCTGTCGATGGCCCTGGGCCTGCTCTGCTTCCGCAACTCGCTGCACAACTCGGTGCTGCTGCTGAGCCTGTGGATCGGCATCGGTTTCCTGATGTACGGCATCGCCACCATGGTGACCGCCGCCGAGATGCGCAGCGGCTGGGGCGTCTTCCTGGGGTTGCTGGCCACCGCCGGCGGCGTCATCGTCCTCGCCTGGCCCATCGGCTCCATCGTCACCCTGGCGGTGTTCACCGGCATCTGGCTGATCGCGGTCGGTCTGACAGAAGTGATCCACGCCTTCACCCTGCGGGGCCTGGTGCGCTCGTCCGGTAGCTCCAGGAGGCATGCGGCCGCCGGCGTGTGAGGGCTCCCCGCCCCTCACGGTGACTCGATCTTCACCTCCACCACCGAGAGCCACTTGCCGTCCTGCTGGACGGTGACGCGCAGGCGGCTGCCGTCGCCGGTGGCGGTGCCCGACCACTGCGGCCGCTCGCCGCCCCGGTAGGTCAGCCCGCAGTCCGTCAACTCCTGCTCGTAGGCCCAGCGTTCCTGCCTGGCCGCCTCTCGCTTCCCGGTCCCCGCCCGGCGCCGAGCCCGCCGCCGCCCGCCCAGCGCACGCACCCGCGCCGCGCTCGGCAGCCGTACCACCACGTCGTCCAGGAGCTCCTCGACCTTCACATCAGCCACGGCTCGCTACCCCCTCGGTGATGGGCGCGGGGCTGCCCGCGCCGGTGTCCTCGCCCTCGCTCAGGCGGGCGCCGAGCACCTTGCGTGCCCGGCTCAGCCGGGTGCGCACCGCTCTGTTCGGGTAAGGGGGCGCGTCCGTGCGATGCGGTGACCGGTCAGTCCGGCCGGGTGCGCCGCTGTCGGTCGTACTCCGCCCAGTCGTCCGGCGGATACGTCGCCTGCGGCGCGGCGAGAGCCACGTCGACCTCGAGCGCGAGGTCCCCGTCGAAGAAGCCGTCCAGATCACGGAGCCGCTCCAGAGCGCGGACGACGTCCTCGCCCAGCGGGCGCGCCATGCGGTCCACGCCCGACGGCACCGCGAGCATGCCCTTGCGGACCATCCGTACCGTGTGGTCGGCCTCCGCGTCCAGGCTCAGCGAGATGTACCCGACGCCCAGGGCGACGCCCTTCAGTGCCCTGCGTACGCCCTCGCACAGATCCCTGATCCCGTGCATCGTCTGCATCGGACCACCCGCGGAATGGTCCCCGCCCGGGGTCGGACCGTACCGCTCCTCCAAACGCCGCCGCTCGCCCTCCAACAGGCCGAGCACCTCACTCAGCAGACGGCCCACACGCCCCAGCTCACCAAGATCGTGTTTCACGACGCCCCTCCCCACGCGGCCCGCCCTGGCCGCATGACCCCACCGTCACCACCTCGCAGCCGATGCACAAGACCGGCACCCGGACGGGAAGCCCGCCCAGGGCACTCCCCCGCCGCCTGAAGGAGGCTCTTGACCCTCACGTGGCGTGAGGCCGCATAGTCGGTGCCGTGAAGGATCACTGGACTGTGGGGCGCGTGGCCGAGCTGGCCGGCGTGAGCGTCCGCACACTGCATCACTATGACGAGATCGGGCTCGTCCGGCCGTCGGCGCGGACCGCGGCCGGTTACCGGGCCTATGCGGCGGGCGACGTGGAGCGGCTCAGGGAAGTGCTGGCCTATCGGCGGCTGGGCTTCGGGCTGCGGGAGGTCGCGGAGCTGGTCGGCGACCCGTCCACCGACGCGGTCGCACGCCTGCGCCGGCTGCGCGGTCTGCTGCTGGAGCGGCGTGATCGCGCCGACGCCATGGTGGCGGCCATCGACAGGGAAATCACGACACGGGCGAAGGGGCTGAAGGTGACCCCGGAGGAGCAACTGGAGATGCTGGGCGCACGGCTGTACGACACGATCGGCGGCGCGTACACCGCGACGCGGCGTACCGAGCCGCGGATCGCCGAGCGGATCTGGGACGCGCTCGGCGACGCGCGGACAGTGCTGAACGTCGGGGCCGGCACCGGCTCCTACGAGCCCGCCGATCGCGAGGTGACCGCGGTGGAGCCGTCGGCGGTCATGCGGGAGCAGCGGCCCACAGGTTCGGCGCCGTGCGTGGCCGCCGCCGCGGAGAGCCTGCCGTTCGAGGACCGGTCCTTCGACGTCGCGATGGCCGTCTCCACCGTTCACCACTGGGGGGATCCGATAGCGGGGCTGCGGGAGATGCGCCGTGTGGCCCGCCGCGTGGTGGTGCTGACGTTCGACACCGACGAGCCCGGCTGGCCGGACCGGTTCTGGCTCACCCGCGACTACCTGCCCGAGTTCGCGGCCGTCCTCGCGGAGTTTCCCTCGCTGGCCGGGATGGCCGACGCGATCGGCGCCCGCGCCGAGCCGGTGCCCGTCCCGTGGGACTGCGCTGACGGCCTGTTCGAGGCGTACTGGCGCCGACCGGCGGCGTATCTGGAGGACGACGTGCGCCGTGCGGTGTCGGTGTGGACGAGGGTCGGGCCACAGGCCGAGCAGCGGGCGGTACGAAGCCTGGGTGACGACCTCCGTTCCGGCCGGTGGGCCGAGCGGAACGGTGACCTCGCCGACCTCGACGCGGCGGATCTCGGCCTCCGTCTGCTCGTGACGTGAACGACCACCGGCCGCGGTCGTGTCGGAGGTTACGTCGGCCGGTGTTCCGCGAGTTGGGGGGCGACAGCGGCCGGGGCGGGGACGCCGAGCATGGCGATGCCCACGGCCAGGACCCAGAGGTAGAGGGTGAGGTGGGCGGCCAGGCTGTAGAAGGTGGTGGGGGCCAGCCGGCCGTTCTTGTCGAGCAGGAAGAACGTGCCGGACATGACCACGATCGCCGTCCAGGGCGTGGCCGTGACCAGCCACGGAGGGAAGACGGCGCTGCGGCGCACGGCCATGCCGGTGGCGAAGACCAGGTAGACCGCGTTGACCGAGGCGTACTCGATCGGATCGCCCACCGCCGTGCCCGGCCCGTGCGCCTCCACGAGGCCCACGTCGCCCGGGTCAATCCCGGCACGCTCCACCGCCGCCCGGCACAACTGCTGCTGCACGTGTGGGGACGGGGCGGTCAGCCGGGTGGCCTGGCCGTCGTTGTTGACCGCGCTGCCGCGGATCACGGCCAGGACGCGGTCGCCGTCCCGGCGCGCGTCTGCCAGGCGCTTGAGCAGCAGCATTCCGGCGCCCTCGCCGCGCACGTACCCGTCCGCCCGCCCGTCGAAGGCGAAGCAGCGCCCGCGCTGGGACAGCAACAGCGGCGCTTCCAGAAGGTGCGTCTCCGGGGACAGCATGAGCAGGACGGCCCCGGCCAGCGCCACGTCGCAGTCCCCCAGCGCCAGGGCCCGCACGCGGAGTCCACGGCCACCAGTCCGCTGGAGCACATCGTGTGGAGCGCCATCACCGGGCCGCGCTGATCCATTCCGAACGCCAGCCGTCCCACCAGCGTCCCGGTGAAGTTCCCGAACATGTGCACCGGATCGAGCGCGTCCTCCACGGGGCGCGCTGCCCGGAAGGGGTTGTCCGGCGCGTACGCCCCGACGTACACCCCCGTACGCGACCCCCGTACCCGGTCGACGGGCAGTCCGGCGTGCTCCACCGCCTCCCAGGCCACCTCCATGAGGACCCTGAACTGCGGGTCCACCCAGCGCTGCTCCAGCCGCGCCACCACCATGGCATCCGGATCCCAGGCCCACACGTCCTGCCCCAGGAAGCAGCCGCGCCCCAGCCGGTCGGCCAGGTCAGGGTGCTGGAACGCCGCGAGGCCCGCCGCGTCCCACCGCCCGGACGGGACCGGTCCCACCGTGTCCCGGCCCTCCACCAGCGGATCCCACAGACCGGCTGCCGACTCCACCCCGCCCGGGAACCGGCACCCCACCCCGGCCACCGCGACCGGCACCGCCGTCGATGCGGACGTGACGCCCCTCTTACTCTGCGATCTTCGTGCGGTAGGTCCACCGGAAGACCGGGACCTCACAGCCGTCGACGGTCTCGTTGTCGCCGGTCCGCTCGAAGTGCTGGTGCTGGCCGTAGAACGCCACTGTCAACCGCTCCGGCTCAGGCGTCTGGCCCGCCGGGAGGCGGTGCAGCCGCGCCATCCCTGACGGGCCGCCCGCCAGCACCACCAGTTGCCCCGAACCCGTCACCACGTCCGAATCTCGCATCGCCGTCCCCACTTTCAGGCTCGCTCCGGAAGGCCGCACCGTTGCGGCAGCGCTCGAAGGGCTGACGCCTCCACTGCCGCGGCACTCAAGGACCGACGCCCTCCACTTCTACTTGACGCGAGCACCACAGCGCCGACAAGGCGCACGCGAACGGCGCGCATAGCATGCGGGCATCGCTCTCGTGCGCCATGCGCCTGGCACATGCCTACGCGCCCGCGCCTCGTCGTCGTGCCGCCGCGCCGGTCGTCCGGGGACGGCAGGCCGGTCACGTACGGATGTACTGGCGGAACAGCGCGCCCGGTCCGGGCAGCGGCCGGAACCCGGCCTGCTCCAGGAGCCGACCGGCCTCCTCCTCGGGGAACACGCGGTAGGTGGAGTGCTGATGTGCCAGCACGGTGTCGTCCCGCAGGACGAAGTAGTCCTTGACGATCCGCCCGTCGCCGCCGTCCTGAACGTGCTGGACGTAGCGGAGTCCACCGGGCAGCGAGCGCTCCGCCGAGCGATGCGCCTCCTGGACGGACAGCAGCAACAGCCCTCCCGGCCGCAGGGCGGCGGCGAGACGTTCCAGCCCCGCGCTGTTCTCGTCGTCTCGCAGAAGGTGGCTGCCCAGGTGGGCGCCGTCCTGGTCGGCGAGCCAGAGCCAGACCCCGCCGACCGAGTAGGCCACGTCGAATGCAGGCTCCCACGCCGCGCTGACGATGTCCTGGTCGATGAGCCGCACCCGGTCACCGAGCCGTGCTCGCGCCTGGGCCAGCATGCCCGGGGTGTGGTCGATGCCGGTGAGCCGCACCCCCGCACGAGCAAGGCCCAACAGCCGCTCGCAGACCAGCCCCGTCCCCACCCCCAGCTCCAGGACGTCCCGGCGATCACCGATGCCCGCCACCAACTCGCGCGCGTAGGCGTCGTAGTCGTAGTAGCCCGACGTCATGATGAGGTCGTAGTGCCGGGCTAGCTCCGCGTATGAGTCGGCCACCGGAGGACGCTAGCGCGGTCCGTCGTGCACCGGTAGGTGCGTGATCGGCCTACCCGGCCCGAGGGCGTGGAGTCGGCACAGCGGTAGGCCGCGCCGCCCCGGGGGCTGGCGCGGGCGGGCGGGGCCGGGACGTGGCCGTCGTGGTCGGCGGCCATGTGCGAGGACCACGTCCGGCACGAGCAGCCCCTCGCCCAGCTGACCAGCCGCTTCGGCCCCGGGCGTCGCGTCCGCTCCGAGCACGCGTCTCGTCGGCTAGGCGGCGGAGGTGAGTTCGGCTCGGCCGAACAGCAGCGCGTAGCCGCTGGGGAGCCGGTGGAGGATGCGGGTGGTCAGGGCGGGGCCGGCGTGGGCGGTGACGGCAGCGAAGACGGAGCCGGTGTCCCAGCGGGTGGTGGCCGGCGAGGCGCCGGTACGGGCGGCGAGGTCCTTGACGAAGGCCCAACCGGTCAGCTGCTGGGTGTCGGGGATCTGCCCGGTCAGCACACGCGCGGCCTCTGGGGGCAGGCATGCGGCGAGGTCCGCGCGTTCGTCGCCGGTCAGCTGACGTCCCAGCCCTGCAAGGACCAGGCGGACGGCTTCATCGGCCCGTTCGCGGGTGGGGTAGGCACCCTCGTAGCGGACCTTCTCCAGCATCTGCTCGTACGTCGTCGAGTACGGCTGCTGGTGCTCAAGCGGTACGCGCACGTCGGAGATCACTGCGGTGTATGCCTTTCACGGAGCCGTGGGGGTGCCGGGTGAGGCACCCCGGTGTGGTCAGGTGGGGCCGTGTCGGCGTCGGTGGGCAGAACGGTGCCGATGCCCCAGGTCGCGGCCTGCGCGGTGACGCCCTCGAACTTGGCCGTGTTGCTGCACGCGGTCGGGAATCCTGCGCGCCGCACGGTCAGGCCGTCGCCGCGCCCCTTTTACGTGGGACCGGCCAGGGGTGCGGAGGGCGGGGAGGGGGCAAGCGTCCGCCCTCCGCACCGTATCCGGGCCGGGTCAGCCGGAGATCTCCTTGTGGCCGGAGCCGACGCCGATGGAGATCTTGCGGGGCTTGGCGCGCTCGGCGATCGGGATGCGCAGGGTAAGTACACCGGCGTCGTAGTCGGCCTGGATGCGCTCGGTGTCCAGGGTGTCGGCGAGCACGATCTGGCGGGAGAAGACGCCCAGCGGCCGCTCGGACAGCTCCACCTTCACGCCGTCGGCCTTCGCCACCGGCCGCCGCTCGGCCTTGACGGTCAGCATGTTCCGCTCGACGTCGATGTCGATCGACTCCGCGGTCACGCCCGGGATGTCGAAGGCCACCACGTACTCGTCGCCCTCGCGGTAGGCGTCCATCGGCATCACCGACGGCTTCGACCAGGTGCCCGGGCCCATCAGCTGCTGAGCCATCCGGTCCAGCTCACGGAAGGGGTCAGTGCGCATCAACATCGTGAAACACCTCCAGCAGGTTCGGGCAGTTGCTGCCAATGCGCTGCACTGACACCGTTGTAACATGTCATCCAATGGATGACAATCACGATGTCGTCAACCCGATGACAGCCCGAGGGAGGCGCCCGTGACCGCAGCCGACCAGCCGCCCACGACCAGTACCGACGCCCACAGCCCGGCCTCCTTTCTCGCCGCCGCGGCGGCCCTCGCCGCCATAGACGACGCCCTGCGCGAGGCCCAGCACGAACCATCCGACGCAGCCGACCCCGGGCCCGACCAGGCGCTGGCCTCCCTGATGCTGCTGCGGCAGGTGCGCGAACAGCTCGCAGGCTGGGAGACCGGCCTGATCGAAACCGCCCGCGACGCGGGCGCCAGCTGGGCCGACCTCGCCGGCCCCCTGGGCGTCGCCAGCCGCCAGGCCGCCGAACGCCGCTACCTGCGCGGCCGCCCCGGCGCCGTCGGCACCACCGGCGAGCAGCGCGTGACAGCCACCCGTCGAGCCAGGGCCGCCGACCGGGCCACCGCCACCTGGGCCCGCGCCAACGCCGCCGACCTGCGCCGCCTCGCCGGACAGATCACCGCGCTCGACCACCTCGCACCCCAGGCGCGCGCGGCCCAGGCCGCCCTGCACGCCGCCCTCGGCGCCACCGACGCCGCCGAGCTCATCACCCCTCTGGACGGCATGCGCCCCTACCTCGACGCCCGCCACGCCCACCTCCTCGAACGCCTCGACGCCCTCGACGACCGACGCACGACGACAGCCACCGACGACGACTGACCCCCAGGCAAAGAGGGGGCGGTCCGGCCCGCTCAAGCCCCCTCGCCAACCGGAGCAGCCAAGGACCTCGGCCAGGCCTCTCACCATCCCCACTAGAGCGATCGTTCTAATGGTGCTACGTTCTAGTTAGAACGTTCGTTTTAGTCGCCGTTCCATACCGCTCCGCGTCGTGGAACGCCTGTCACGTTGGGATGCCCCATGGACATCAAGCACATCACCGTCAACGGTCTCGACCTGGCCTACGTCGAACAGGGCGAGGGCCCGCTGGCCCTGCTCCTGCACGGATTCCCGGAGACCCCGGACATGTTCCGGCACTTGATGCCCGAGCTGGTGAACGCCGGGTACCGCGTCGTCGCCCCGTACATGAGAGGCTTCGCGCCCAGTCAAGTGCCGCCTGACGGCAGCATGCTGATGAAGGATCTGATCGCGGACGCCAACGCGCTGCACGAGGCGCTGGGCGGCGACGGCGACGCCGTCATCGTCGGGCACGACTGGGGCGGCTTCACCACCTGGGGCGCCGCGGCCCTCGCCCCGGAGCGCTGGTCGAAGGTGATCGTGGCAGACGTCCCGCCGGTGCGGTTCTACGAACGCAGGGCCGCGGTTCCCGAGCAGATCCACAAGAACAGCCACTTCTACTTCTTCCAGATGTCCGTCGCCGACCAGCTGGTGCCGGTGAACGACTTCGCCTACCTCGACTGGCTGTGGGAGCACTGGAGCGGCAACGTACCCGGATTCGACTCCGCTCAGGACCGGCAGGCGGGCAAGGACGCCCTGCGCGAGCCCGCCAACCTCCGTGCGGCTCTGGGCCTTTACCGCCAGAACTTCCCCGCCGCGGAGTTCGGCACCCCGGCGTGGGACATGGGCCGCCTGCTGGCCGAGCTGCCCACGCAGCCGACCCTCTACCTGCACGGCGCCGAGGACCCCGTCGTGGACGAGGAGATCCTCGCCGACATCGTCGCCGCCCTGCCCGAGGGATCGGACGGCGCCCTGCTCCCCGGCGTGGGCCACTTCCCGATGGTCGAAGCCCCGCAGGAGGTCAACCGACGGATCCTCGCGTTCCTCGCCAAGTGAACACCGAGCGCCGCACCGGCCGGGCCCAGCCATCGGAGCGGAAAGGCAGCAGCGAGGACGGGCACAGCTCGTCGAAGAAGTCGGGTGGCAGCGGTGGCCGTTGTGACATCGAGGGGCTCCCGTCGCCGGTCCTGGCATCCAGTTGGTAACGGCTCCGCGCCCACGACACACCCGGGCCCGAGCTCGGAGTAGGGACACGGGAGGCCCCGCACGGAACCGGAAGGCCGGGGGTTCACGTGCGGGGCCCCTCACGAGGTGCGGTCCGTCAGACTCGGGTCAGGGCGTACGTACCCGTACCGTCCTGCCTGCCGCTGGAGTACTGGCGAATGAACTCCCCGTCCGCGTAACGGTCGTAGCCCGTCATGGAGCCGGTGTACTTGTTCTGCACACCGATCTTCGAGCTGCCGGGTACGTCGCGGTAGATGTAGAACCGCTGGAGGTCGTCCTCCGTGCAGGAGGCCGTCGTCACGGCCGCCCGTTCGGCGGCCGGATGCTGCCCGGCGATGGTCGCGCACCCGCCGATGCCCCAGTTCCACAGGGAAGCCTCGATGACCCCGTTGTTCTCCGTCACGTTGCACAGGCGCCAGTTGTCCAGGTGCGCGCTGAAGATGCTCGAGGGCCGCAGACGGACACCGTCGGCCGCCAGGATCGGCGCGCCCCAGGACAGGGGCTTGCCGGGTACGGCGATCTTGTAGACCTCCGCCTGGCATTCGAGAGCGGCCCGCGCGCCGTGCCCGGTGGCCTTGGGCTGTGCGGCGGACGTGCCGCTGGTGTGGGCCCGGCGCTGCACGAGGCGGTCCCGCTTCTGCTTCTCCGTCGGCACCACCGCACCCGCACCCCTCGATCCACTTCAACGCCCAACTGCCGTCGCCTCCTTGGACACGGTTGCAGTTGAGGCTTCCGTACGTACCGGTGACCTTCTTGGTGCCCTTGTAACGCCGTAGTAGCCGGCCTGGTTGAAGTTCCACGCGACCGAATTCGACTCGCTGCTGGTGGAGGAGTAGTCGACCTTGACGTTCAGGCCCACGCTCGTGCATTCCCCCTGGTCGCGTACATGCCCGGTCGGGGGCGAATGTAGCGGCCACAGGAGTGGCGGCGTGAGGCCGGAACTGGCCACCGCGTGGCGGGGCTTGTTCCGTCCCTGGCCAAGAGCGTGGCCGGGCCGGTTGGGTCGCTGGTGAACCCGTACGCCACCGGCCATGGAGGCCGCCCTTCGAAACGCGCCGGCCACCTGCTCGCGGCAGTAACCGCGCCTCGTGAGCCCGAAAGACCGAAGGCCGCCCGGTTCACCGCCGGGCGGCCTTCGTGAAGTACTCGCCGGGTCAGTCGTGAAGGTGGCGGTTGACGATGGCGCAGATCTCAGCCGCGGGCTCGGGTGCGGTCAGTCCGTAGTGCGTGGCGTCGAGGTCGTAGGCGTGCACCTCACCCTGGACGTGCGGGGACCAGAAGGAGGCCTCCGCTCCGGGGCTCTGCGTCGCGCGGAAGAACAGCGCCGTGCCCCGGTAGGTGGGCTGGGTGAACTCCCCTACCATCCGCACGTGTCGGACCATCAGGGCGGAACCGTTGTCGATGATGGCCCGGCGGTCCTCGCTGTCCTTGTCGCCCGGCAGGTAGTTCTCCAGGAAGTCGCGCGCCTGCTCCTCGTCCAGGAGGCCCGCTTCCTTGTGCTGGGCGAACCAGCTGCTCGGGACGGCGTCGAGGATCACGACCAGCGGCACCTCGTGCCCGAGCCGCTGCAGCTCGGCCGCGATCGCGTGCGCGAGGGGGCCGCCCAGGGAGTGCCCGATCACGTGGAAGGGGCCGTCCGGCTGGACGGAGAGGATCTGTTCCACGTAGTCCAGGACCATCGCCTCGAAGGTCTCCGGGAGCGGAGAGCCGTCGAAGCCGCGGGCTTGGATGCCATAGGCCGGGCGGTCGCCCAGTTGCATGGCCATGCCCAGGTAGGACCAGGACAGGCCGCTGCCGGGATGGATGAACCACACCGGCGCCTTGGCCCCGCCGGCTCGCAGCGGCAGGATCACGCCGAGCGGGTCGGTGGGCTCGTCCTGCCGGGCACCCGTGCTCAGCTGCGCCGCCAGGGCCGCGACGGTCGGGGTCTCGAAGACCATCCGCACCGGTATCCCCACACCCAGAACCTTGCGGATGTGGCCGACCAGGCGGGTGGCGGCGAGGGAGTGACCGCCCACGTCGAAGAAGTTGTCGTCGACGCCCACCCGGTCGACGCCCAGGACCTGGGCGAACAGGCCGGCCAGGACCTCTTCCTGCGGGGTGCGCGGCGCCCGGTAGCCGTGCGCGTCCCCGCGATCGGGCCGTGGCAGTGCCTGGTGGTCGAACTTTCCGTTCGGCGTCAGCGGGAGACGGTCGAGCGTGACGAACGCCGTCGGCACCATGTACGCGGGCAGGCGTTCCGCGGTGAAGGCGCGGAGCGCGGCGGTCAGTTGTTCCCCCTCCGGTTCGGTGGCGGAGCGTGCCGGGACGACGTAGGCCACCAGGTCCCGGCCGCCCTCCTCCGTGGCGTCCCCGGTCACGGTCACCATGACCTGGGTGACCTCGGGGTGCTCGGCCAGCGTGGCCTCGATCTCTCCGGGTTCGATGCGGAAACCCCGGATCTTGACCTGGGCGTCGGCACGTCCTTCGAAGACCAGCCGGCCGTCCCCGCTCCAGGCCACGACGTCGCCCGTGCGGTACATGCGCTCACCGGCCGGGCCGAAGGGGCAGGCCACGAAGCGCTCCGCGGTCAGCGCGGAGCGACCCAGGTAGCCGCGTGCCAGGCCCTCTCCCGCCAGGTACAACTCCCCCGGTACGAGCGGGAGCACGGGCCTGAGCGCGCTGTCCAGGACGTAGGCGCGTACGTTGTCCATCGGACGGCCGATCGGCAGCCGGGCGGGCACCGGCACGTCGCGCGGGATCGGGTGAGCGGTCGCGAAGGTCGTGGTCTCGGTGGGCCCGTAGCAGTCGATGACCGCGATGTCGGGGCAGGCGGCCAGGACCCGCTCGACGGCGACCGGAGACACGACGTCGCCTCCGGTCCACACCTCGCGCAGCCCCCTGAGGGACTCGGGGCGGGTCTCGGCGATCGCCTTGAACAGGCCGATCGTGATGAAGGCCGCACTCACCCGCTCGGCTGTGATCAGGCGGGACAGCGCGTCGGCGTCCAGAAGCCCGGGAGGCGCCACCACGATGGTGCCGCCCCGCAGCAGGGGAACCCACAGCTCGTAGGTGGAGGCATCGAAGGCCTGTGCGGAGTGCATGAGCACCCGTCCGTGCCCGCCTTCGAAACGTCCGTCCAGGGCCAGGTCCGCCACGGCCCGGTGGGTGATCCCGACGCCCTTGGGCGTCCCCGTGGAGCCCGAGGTGTACATGATGTACGCCAGCTCGTCCGCGTGGCACGCCGGTGTCAGCGTCGGCCCCTCGACGTCGGCGGCCGACTCCGTGCCCGTCCCGGCGGAGTCCAGGACGAGGTGGAAGCATGCGCTCTCCGGGAGCCGGGCCGCGGTGGCGGAGTCCGTCACGACCAGGGCCGGGGCGCTGTCCTGGAGCATGAAGGCCAGACGCTCGGCCGGGTAGTCCGGATCCAGCGGCACATAGGCACCGCCCGCCTTCAGGATGGCCAGGACGGCGGTGACCTGCTGCACGGAGCGCAGCAGGGCCAGGCCCACCACCGACCCCCGGCCCACGCCGCGCGCGGCCAGGAGATGCGCCAGGCGCTCTGTGCGCTCGTCCAGCTCGCGGTAGGTGAGCCGCTGGTCACCGTCCACCACCGCTACGGCGTCCGGCGTGCGGGCCGCCTGCCGGGCGAAGGCCGCGGGGATGCTCTGGTCCGGCCTGGGGACGGTCGTGTCGTTCCACTCGCCCAGGATCCGCTCGCGCTCGCCCCGCTCCAGCAGGTCGAACCGGTTCAGCCGCGCGTGCGGGTCGGCGACCAGCTGCCCCACCAGGTGCACGAAGCGGTCGGCGATCGCACGGACCGAGTCCTGGTCGAACAGGTCGGTCGCGTACTCCAGCGCACCCACCACGCCCTGCCCGGGCCGCTCGGCCAGGTTGAAGGACAGCGTGAACTTGCTGGTGCGATTGTGGGTCTGCTCCACCTCCACTTCGAGACCGGGCAGTGCGACGCCGGTGTGGGCGAAGTTCTGCCAGGCGAAGGCCACCTGGAACAGGGGCGAGTAGGCCGTCGAGCGTTCCGGCCTGAGGATCTCCACCAGGCGCTCGAACGGCACGTCCTGGTGGTCGTAGGCCGCCAGGGACTTCGTGCGGACCTGGTCGACCAGATCGGTGAAAGTGAGCTCGCCGCCGAGCCGGGCCCGCAGGACCCAGGTGTTGACGAAGATGCCCACCATGTCGGTGAGGTTCTCGTCGGTGCGGTTGGCGATCGGGGAACCGATGGTGAGGTCGTCCTCACCGCTCAGGCCATGCAGCAGCACCGCAAGCGCGGCCTGCAGCACGATCGAGGCGGTGGCGCCGCGGTCACGGGCCAGCTCCTCGACGCGCTCCCAAGCGCCGGGCGGCAGCGGGGGCAGCTCCACCGCATCACCGCCGTGGCTCATCACCGGCGGGCGCGGCCGGTCGGTGGGCAGGGGCAGCGGCTGCGGCACCCCGTCCAGCTCCTCGTGCCAGTAGGCGCACTGGGCCGCCAGCAGGCTCTCCGAGTCGTCCTCGGCGCCCAGCAGGCCGCGCTGCCACAAGGTGTAGTCGACGTACTGGGCCGGCAGGTGCGGCCAGTCCGGCGCGCCGCCCGCGGACCGGGCGACGTACGCCTCGCTCAGGTCGCGTACGAGCGGCGCCATTGACGCGCCGTCACAGGCGATGTGATGAGGCATCAGCACAAGGACGTGGTCCCGCGCGTCGACCCGCAGGATGGTCGCCCGCACCGGGATCTCCCGGCTCAGGTCGAAGCGGTGCCCGGTGAAGTCCGCGAGGGCGGCGGCCACACCGTCGGCCGGGACGTCCGTCACCGGCACGTCGAGGTGTGCCTCGGCGGCGGACAGCACCCGCTGGTAGGGGGTGCCCGCCTCGTCCTCGGTGAAGACCGTACGCAGGCTCTCGTGGCGGGCCACCAGGTCCCGCACGGCCGCCGCGAGTGCCTCGGTGTCCAGCTCGCCCCGCAGCCGGAGCGGAAGCGGCAGGTTGTACGTGGCCGAGGGGCCCTCGTACTGGTGGATGAACCACAGGCGCTGCTGGGCGAACGACAGCGGCATCCGCTCCGGCCGCGGCTCGGCCTTCACCAGCGCGGGCCGGACCTTGCCGCCTCCGCCGATCCGGGCGGCGAGGTCGGCGACGGTGGGGGCGGTGAAGACCCCCCGGATGGGCACCTCGGCGCCCAGGAAGGTGCGGATGCGGCTCACCAGGCGCGTGGCCAGGAGCGAGTGGCCGCCCAGCTCGAAGAAGTTGTCCTCGACGCCGACCCTGTCCACGCCGAGGACCTCGGCGAACAGCCCCGCCAGGGCCTCCTCCCGCGGGGTGCGCGGAGCGCGGTACCCGGCGGCGGCGGACAGGTCGGGCTCCGGCAGCGCCCGCTGGTCGAGCTTGCCGTTCGGGGACAGCGGAAGCCGATCCAGGATGACGAACGCCGAGGGCACCATGGAGGCGGGCAACCGCTCGGCCACGCCGGAGCGCAGCTCGGCGGAGGTCGGAGCACTGCCGTCCCCGGCGGGGACGACGTAGGCGACCAGCTGCTTGGCGCTGCCCGAGCCGCCGCGTGCGACCACGGCCGCCCGGGCCACCCGCGGGTGCGTGGCCAGGGCCGCCTCGACCTCGGCGGGCTCGATGCGGAAGCCGCGGATCTTGACCTGCGTGTCGGTGCGGCCCGCGTACTCCAGTTGCCCGTCCGCCGTCCAGCGGGCCAGGTCGCCGGTGCGGTACATGCGCGCCCCGGCCGGGCCGAACGGGTCGGCGACGAAGCGCTCGGCGGTCAGCGCGGGCCGGTCGTGGTAGCCGCGGCCGATGCGGCCCGCCACGTACAACTCGCCGATCACGCCCGGGGGCACGGGAGTCAGGCCCGGGCCCAGGACGTAGGTGCGCACGTTGCCGAGCGGGGCACCGATCGGCACACTGCCCGTGCCCCGCCACGTCTCGTCGGCGGTGAAGGCGGTGGCGTAGTACGACTCGCTCTGCCCGTAGGCGTTGACGATCCGCACCTGCGGCAGCGTCCGGCGGATGCGGTCGACGAGGGCGGCGGGCAGGGCCTCACCGGCGAAGACCACCGTCTTGAGGCCGTTGACGCGGCCCATGTGCTCCACGAGTTCGGCGAACGCCGAGGGCACCGTGCTGATCACGTCGAGGTCCCGGCCGGGGCGGTCGGCCAGGGCGAGCACGTCCCGGACGAGTTCCACGCTGCCGCCCGTGGTCAGCGTGGAGAACACCTCGAAGACGGCCACGTCGAAACTGACGGAGGTGCTGGCCAGCATGCGCCAGCCCGGTTCCACTCCGATCTGCCGCACCAGGCTGTGCAGGTCGCTGACGACGGTGGCGTGGGGCATGCTCACGCCCTTGGGCAGGCCCGTGGAGCCCGAGGTGTAGATCTGGTAGGCCAAGTCCTCCGCGAGCAGCGGACGGGTGCGCTCGCTGTCGTCGAGGTTCCCGCCCGGGTGCCCCGACAGGTCCGTGGTGTCGAGGAGCAGGCACGCGGTCGTGGTCTGCGGGGGCAGGACACCGGCCGTGGCCGTGTCGGTGACGATCAGGCGCGGAGCCGCGGCCGCCAGGACGTGGTGGAGGCGTGTGCTGGGGTGAGCGGGGTCGATGGGCACGTATGCGGCGCCCGCCTTGAGGACCGCCAGGATCGCCACCACCAGCTCGGAAGCGCGCGGCAGGACGACGGCGACTTGGGTGTCGGGGCCGATGCCGCGGGCGGCCAGATGGCGGGCGAGCCGGTTGGCCCGCTCGTTCAGCTCCGCGTAGGTGAGCCGCTCCTCGCCGTGGATCACCGCGGTCGCCTGCGGGGTGCGGGCGGCCTGCTCCTCGTAGAGCTGGATGACCGTCTGCTCGGGGACCTCGGCCGCCGTGTCGTTGAACCGCCTCAGCACCAGCTCGCGTTCGGCCGCGTCCAGGACGTCGACGCCGGACAGCGGGGTGTGCGGGTCGGCGGCCAGGCGCGCCAGGACGCGGCCCAGGCGGTCGGCGATGCGTTCGGCCTCCTCGGCGGTGAACAAGCCGCCCTGGTATTGCAGGGCCACCTGCGGCAGCGGCTCGGCCACGGCGAACACGGTCACCGGATAGTGGGTGCCGCTCTGCGGGCGGATGCCCGTGATGGCGACACCGGCCTTCGTGTGGGCGTCGGCCATGCCCTCACGGTCGACCGGGTACGACTCGAACGCCACCACCGTGTCGAACAGCGTGCCCACGCCGACGGCCTCCTGGATCTCGCTGAGGCTGTGCTGGTGGTGGTCCAGGAGCGCGGCCTGCCGCACCTGGAGCGCGTGCAGGACCTCGGCGAGCGTGTCCCGCGAGGAGAACCGCACGCGCACGGGCAGGGTGTTGATGAACAGGCCCACCATCTCGTCCACGCCCACCACCTGCGGCGGACGGCCGGAGACGACGGCACCGAACACCACGTCCTGACGCCCTGTCAGCTGGCCGAGCAGGATGCCCCAAGCCCCTTGGATCAGTGTGTTGACGGTGACGCCCAGCTCACCCGCGCGACGGGCGAGCTCGCGTGCCGTCACCGGGCCGAGGGGTACCTCCACCTCGCCGGGCGCGCTCTGCTCGGTGGCGGCGGTCGGGGCGAGGAGGGTGGGCTCGGCCAGGCCGTCGAGGTCCTCGGCCCAGGCGCGGGCCGAGGCCCCGGGGTCCTGCCGGGCGCGCCAGGCCAGGAAGTCCCGGTACGGCCGTACGCGCGGCAGGGCGGTCGGGTCACTGTCCTCGGCGTAACCGAGGACGAGGTCCTGCAGGAGCAGCGGCAGGGACCAGCCGTCCATCAGGGCGTGGTGGGCGGTCAGGACCAGTTCCGCGCGGACCTCGCCCAGCAGGACCAGGGTCATCCGCAGCAGCGGCGGGGCGGCCGGGGTGAAGTGGGTGTTCTGGTCGTCGGCGAGGAGGCGCTCGAATCGCTCCTCGCGTTCGGCGTCGGGCAAGTGGCGCAGGTCCACGGTCCGCCAGGGCAGTTCGGCGCGGTCGAGGACGACCTGCACCTGCTCGCCCGCGGACGAGGTGACGAACGCGGTCCTCAGGTTGGCGTGCCGGTCGAGCAGGCCCTGCGCGGCGGCCCGCATCCGCTGCGGGCCGACGGCGCCGGACAGGTGGAGGACGAACTGCATGTGGTAAGCGTCGAAGGAGGCACCGGCCAGCAAGCTGTGGAACAGGATGCCGGACTGCGCAGGGGTCAGCGGCCAGACGTCGGCCAGACCCGGGTAGCGCTGCTCCCACTGCTCCAGGTCGCCCTGGGTGACCTGCGCGAGCGGGGCGTCCGACGGAGTCAGGCCGCCCGCGCCCGGCTCGGCCGCGTGCCGGGCCAGGCCCTCCAGGGCGGTGCGCCACAGCTCCGCGAGGTCGGCGACCTCCGCGCGGCTGAGCAGCCCGGACGGGAAGCCGAACTCGGCGGACAGGCGCGGCCCTTCGGGGGTGTCCAGGACATAGGAGTTGATCTCCACCGCGCCCAGGACCGGCATGTCCGCGTCGAGGCCGGCACTCAGGTCATCGGCGTCGGCGACCTGTGTGAAGCCGAGGCCGCCCGGCTGCTGCGGTGCGTCGGTGAACCGGCCCAGGTAGTTGAAGGTGACCTGCCCCGCCCCGTGCCCCTTGAGGACCTCCATGGTCTCGGGGTTGAGGTGGCGCAGCAGGCCGTAACCGAGGCCCTTGTCCGGGATCGCGAGGAGCTGCTCCTTGACGGCCTTGACCGCGTCGCCCGCGGCCCTCCCACCGGCAAGGGCCTGCTCCAGGTCCACACCCCCCACATCGAGACGCACGGGGAACACACTGGTGAACCAACCCACCGTACGCGACAGATCCGCACCCGCAACCACACCCTCCTCACGGCCATGACCCTCCAGACCCAGCAACAACGACGACTCCACCACACCCCGCACCCGACGCCACCGCGCAACAGCCACCGCCAACGCCGCCAGCAGACCGTCGTTGACACCACCGCGGTAAGCAGCCGGCACCGTCGTCAGGAGCGCCTCGGTGGCCTGCGCGGGCAGGTGCACCTCCACCGTCTCCACCGTGCCGCGCACGTCTGCGGCGGGGTCGAGCGCCCGGGCCCCCAGCAGCGGATCGGGGCCTGCCAAGACGCCTTGCCAGAAGGCGAGTTCAGCCGTCCGCTCCGGGCTCACGGCCTCTTCGGCCAGCGCGTGCGCCCATTGGCGTACGGAGGTGGCGGCCGGGGCGAGCTCGGGCGTGCGTCCTTCGCGCAGGTGCTGCCAGGCCTCGGCGAGGTCGGGCAGCAGGATGCGCCAGGACACGCCGTCGACGACGAGGTGGTGCAGGACGAGGATCAGGCGTCCGGCGCGCTCGGTACCGGCGTCGAACCACACGAACCGCGCCATGACTCCGGCGGCCGGGTCCAGCGCGCCGTTGGCCGCGTCGAGTTCCGCCGCGGCCTGCCGCCGCCAGGCGGCGTCCTGCCAGCGGCCGTCGCAGGGCACCCGGCGCAGCAGCGCCGCCGCGTCGACCGTGCCCGGCGCGGCGATCTCAAGGCCCGGCTCCGGGACGGAGACCAGCCGGGAGCGCAGGACGTCGTGGTGGTCCAGCACCGCCGCCAGCGTGGCGGTCAGGCCCTCCTCGTCGATGCCGAGGGGCAGGTCCACCACCATCGTCATCGCGAACCGGTCGTGGCCGCCGTCCAGTTCGGTGATGTGCCGGGCGACCGGCAGCAGCGGGGCGAAGCCCACGCCGCCGCCCTCCAGCTCCGCCAGGGCGGGCCCCGCCGCGTCGCTGCTCGCGGCCGCTTCCGCCAGGCGGGCCACCGTGCGGCACTCGAAGATCTGCCGCGGGGTCACCTCCACGCCCAGCGCGCGGGCCTGTGAGACCACTTGGATCGAGCGGATGGAGTCGCCGCCGACGGCGAAGAAGTCGTCGTCGACACCGACCCGTTCCCGGCCGAGGACCTCGGCGAACACGGTCGCGAGCGCCGTCTCGGCCTCACTGCCCGGCGCGCGATAGGTGTCGCCGGAGAACTCCGGCTCCGGCAGCGCGGCCTTGTCCAGCTTGCCGTTCGGCGTCAGCGGCAGCTCGTCGAGGAGGACGAAGGACGAGGGCACCATGAAGTCGGGTAGGCGGCGGCGCGCGAACGTCCGCAGGTCCTGGACCGAGACACCGGCCGCCAGGTCGATGTCCCCGCCCCCGTCGGCCGTGACGGCGGTGGGCACGACGTAGCCGACCAGCTGGGCCGCGCCACGGTTCTCGCGGACCACGACGGCGGCCTGGGTGATGCCCGGGTGGTCCGTGAGCACGGTCTGGATCTCGCCCGGTTCGATGCGCAGGCCGCGCACCTTGACCTGGTCGTCGCTGCGGCCCAGGTACTCCAACTGCCCGTCGGCGCCCTCGCGCACCACGTCGCCGGTGCGGTACATGCGCGAGCCCGGAGGACCGTAGGGGTCCGCGGTGAAGCGGTCGGCGGTCAGGTCGGAGCGGCCCAGGTAGCCGCGCGCGAGGCTCGGGCCCGCGACGTACAGCTCGCCGGGGGCGCCCGGCGGCACCGGGAGGAGACGGTCGTCCAGGACCAGCAGCCGGGTGTCCGTGACGGCGGTGCCGATGGGGACGCGGTCCCCGGTGAGCGGGGGGCTTGCGGCCGCGCACACCGTGGTCTCCGTGGGCCCGTAGGCGTTGATGAGGGAGCGCCCGGGAGCCCAGTGGGCGGCCAGGGCGGGCGGGCAGGCCTCGCCCGCGACGGCGAGGACGCGCAGCGCGGACAGGGTGCGGGGCGCGTCGTCGGGCAGCGTCCCGAGCACGCTCGGCGGCACCGTGGCGTGCGTGACGCGGCGCTCGGCCAGTGTCCGGAACAGCTCGTCGGCCACCAGGCGCGCCTGCTGCGGCACGATCAGCGCGGCACCGGTGGTCAGCGCCATCACCAGCTCCCAGAACGCCGCGTCGAAGCTCGGGGCGGCGCTCTGCAGGACCCGGGAGTCCGTGGTGACCTCGAAGCGGGCCAGGTGGGTGGCGCTCAGCGCGGCCAGGCCCGTGTGGGAGACGGCGACGCCCTTGGGGCGGCCGGTGGAGCCCGAGGTGTAGATGACGTACGCCGGGTGGGCCGGCAGCAGCGCCGCATCGGGGTCGGTGGCGGACGCGTCCCGCCACGCCTGCTCGATGTCCGGCGTGTCGATGCCGACGACGTGGGTGGGCAGTCCCGCGGGCAGCTGCTCGGCCGCGGCCCGGGAGCTCAGGAGCACCGCCGGGGCGGCGTCGGTGACCATGTACGTGATGCGGTCGGCCGGGTAGTCCAGGTCGACCGGCATGTAGGCGGCGCCCGCCTTGAGCACGCCCAAGGCCACCGCGACCTGGTCCGCACCGCGCGGCAGCGCCACGGCCACCGGCTGCTCCGGGCCGATGCCGCGGGCGACGAGCCAGTGCGCGATCTGGTTGGCACGGGCGTTCAGCTCCGCGTACGACCAGGTGGCGTCCGTCGCCTCCACGGCCGGGGCGTCGGGGGCCTCTTGTACGCGCGCCTGGAACAGCGCGGGGAACGTGGCCGTTTCGACGGTCCGCTCGTCGCGTGCGTGCCCGGCGAGCAGCCGCTCGCGTTCGGCGGCGCTGAGCAGGTCGGTCCGGCTCGGGCGCTGCGCCGGGTCGGTGACCGCCGCGGTGAGCAGGCGCCGCAGGCGGTCGAAGACGGTCTCGATGGTCGCCGCGTCGAACAGCTCGGTGGAGTACTCGGCCGCGACCTCGATGCCCGCGGGCGTGGTGCCGTTCTCGTACGACTCGTTGAAGCTCAGGACGAGGTCGCAGCGCGCGGTGCCGGTGCCCGCGCCGTGGACGCGGACGCGCAGGCCCGGCAGGTCGAACTCGGCTCGTTCGTCGTTCTGGAGGACCAGGGAGATCTGGAAGAGGGGGTGGTGGGAGGTGGAGCGCTCGGGGTTGAGCTTCTCCACCAGGGAGTCGAAGGGGATGTCCTGGTGGGTGAGGGCGGCCAGGCTGGTCTCGCGCACGCGGGCGAGGAGTTCGGCGAAGGTCGGGTCGCCGGAGGTGTCCGTGCGGATGACCTGGAGGTTGACGAACATGCCGACGAGGTCGTGGAGGCCGTCGTCGGTGCGGCCCGCGATGCCGCTGCCGAGGGGGATGTCGTCGCCCGCGCCGAGCCGGGACAGCAGAGCCGCCATGGCGGCGTGCAGCACCATGAACGGCGTCGCGCCCGCGGTGCGCGCCCACTGCGCGATGCCCTGGTGGAGCTCGGCGTCCAGGGTGAACTGCAGCAGGTCGCCGCTGTGGTCGAGCACCGCAGGTCGGGGCCGGTCGGCGGGAAGGGTCACGCTCTGCGGCAGCCCCGCGAGCTGGTCCCGCCAGTAGGCGTACTGCCGACCGAACAGGCTGTCGGGGTCGCCCGCGTCACCGAGGAGCCGGTGTTGCCACAGCGTGTAGTCGGCGTACTGCACCGCCAGCGGCTCCCAGGCGGGAGCGGTGCCGCCCGCACGGGCGGTGTAGGCGGTGGCCAGGTCGCGGGTGAGGGGGGCCAGGGAGAAGCCGTCGGCCGCGATGTGGTGCAGCAGCAGGACGAGCACCGACTCGGCGGGACCCGCGCGCAGCAGCCGGGCGCGGACCGGGAGGTCGGCGGACAGCTCGAAGGGGTGGCGGACGGTGTCGGCGATGGCCTGGGCCAGGGCGTCGGTACCGTCCACGTGCCGTTCGGCGACGGTGACGCGTGCCTGCGCGGGATCGAGGACCTGCTGGTACGGCGTTCCTCCGGGACCTGCGGGAAAGACCGTGCGCAGGGACTCGTGCCGCGTGACGAGGTCGTTGAGGGAGGCCTGGAGGGCCGGCGTGTCGATGTCGCCCGCCAGGTGCAGGACCAGCGGCATGTTGTACGTGGGCGAGGGGCCTTCGAGCTGGTGGAGGAACCAGAGGCGCTGCTGGGCGAAGGACAGCGGCAGGTGTGCGGGCCGCTCCGCCACGCGTGTCAGCGGCAGCCGCGTGGGCTCGCCGCCGTCGAGGTGGGGGGTGAAGCCCGCCACGGTGGGGTGGTCGAACAGGGTGCGCAGCTCGGTCCCGGTCCCCAGAGCGGTGCGGATGCGGCTGACGAGCCTGGTCGCCAGCAGGGAGTGGCCGCCCAGGTCGAAGAAGTTGTCGTCGATGCCGACCCGCTCCAGGCCGAGGACCTCGGCGAACAGCTGGCACAGCTGCTCTTCGCGCCGGGTGCGCGGGCCCCGGCCCGTGGTGTGCGCGGCGAAGTCCGGTGCGGGCAGCGCTTTGTGGTCCAGCTTTCCGTTCACGGTCAGCGGCAGCGCGGGGATGGCGATGACGGAGGCGGGCACCAGATGCGCGGGCAGGCGGTCGCGCAGGCGGTCGCGCACCGCGGCGGCCAGTTCACCGTCGCCCGCGGCGGCCGGGGTCGGCACGACGTAGCCCACCAGGCGGCGCTCGCCCCTGGTGTCCTCGGGTACGGTCACCACGGCCTGGGCGACGTCGGGGTCGTCGGCGAGCGCCGTCTCGACCTCACCGGGCTCGATGCGGAAGCCGCGGATCTTGACCTGGGCGTCGGCGCGCCCCTGGAAGGCCAGGTGGCCGTCCGTGGTCCAGGTGACGACGTCCCCGGTGCGGTACATGCGCTCCCCGGCCGGGCCGAAGGGGCAGGCCACGAAGCGCTCCGCGGTCAGCGGGAGGCGGCCCAGGTAGCCGCGGGCCAGGCCCTCGCCCGCGAGGTAGAGCTCACCGGGCACGCCCGGCAGGACCGGCTTCAGCGCGCCGTCCAGGACGTAGGCGCGCGCGTTGTCCATGGGCCGCCCGATCGGCACCGCGGCACCGGCCTGGCCGGGCTCGGTGAGCCGGTGGGTCGTGGCGGCCATGGTGGCCTCGGTGGGGCCGTAGGCGTTGACCACCGCGATGCCCGGGCAGACCGCCATGACCTGCTCCACGGCGGCCGGGGCCATCACGTCCCCGCCGGACCAGACTTCGCGCACGCCGGTGAAGGCGTCGGGCAGCTCTTCGGCGATCACCTTGAACAGCCCGGTCGCGACCAGCAGCGCGGTCACCCGATGCTCGGCGACGATCCGAGCCAGGCCGGTGGCGTCGAGGCGGCCGGGCGGGGCGACGACGATGGCGCCGCCCCGCAGCAGGGGGATCCACAGTTCGTAGGTGGAGGCGTCGAAGGCCTGTGCGGAGTGCATCAGGACCCGCTCGTGCGCGCCGCCCGCGAACCGGCTGTCCAGCGCCAGGCCCGCCACGCCACGGTGGGTGACGCCGACGCCCTTGGGCGTGCCGGTGGAGCCGGACGTGTACATCACGTACGCCAGCTCGTCGCCGTGGCCGCCCGGCACTACCGGCAGCGGGTCGGCGGCGGCGACCTCCGCGAGGGTGTCCGGGGCGTCGAGGAGCAGGCGGGCGCAGGCGCTCTGCGGGAGCCGGGCCGCGGTGGCGGAGTCCGTCACGACCAGGGCCGGGGCGCTGTCCCGGAGCATGAAGGCCAGGCGCTCGGCCGGGTAGTCCGGGTCCAGCGGCAGATAGGTGGCGCCCGCCTTCAGGATGGCCAGGACGGCGGTGATCTGCTCCGGCGAGCGGGGCAGGGCGTAGCCGACGATCGATCCGCGCGTGACGCCGCGCAGGGCGAGCACGGCGGCGACACGACCCGCACGCCGGTCCAACTCTGCGTACGTCAGCTCCTGTTCGCCGCCGACGACCGCCACCGCGTGCGGCGCTTCGGCCGTCTGCCGTGCGAACAGCTCGGGGATGGTCCGCTCGGTCCTCGGTACCGCCGTGTCGTTCCAGTCGTGCAGGATCCGCCGGCGCTCGTCCCGCTCCAGCAGATCCACGGTCGCCACGGGGGTGTCCGGGTCGCTCCCCAGGAGGTTCAGGACGTGTCCGAAGCGGACCGCGATCTCGGTGGTGCGGGCGCGGTCGAACACGTGGGGCTGGTACTCCAGGCCCACCTTCAGGTGCGGCTCGGCGAGCGCCGTCACGACCAGCGGGTAGTGGGCGCCGTTGCGCGGGGTCATGCCCGTCAGCTCGACCCCGGCGGTCGCGGCGGCGCCGCTGAGACCCGCCGCGTCCATCGGGAAGGACTCCAGGACGACGAGGGTGTCGAACAGCGTCGGCAGCCCGACCGCCCGGTGGATGTCGGCCAGCCCGTGGTGATGGTGGTCGAGCAGCGCGTTCTGGCGGCCCTGCAGCCCGGTGACGAGCTCGCCCAGGGTGCTGGACGGCGTGCAGTCCACCCGTACGGGAAGGGTGTTGATGAACAGGCCGACCATCTCCTCGGCGCCGTCCACCTGCGCCGGTCGTCCGGAGACGGTGGTGCCGAACGTCACGTCCTGACGTCCGGTCAGCCCTGCGAGGACGATCGCCCAGGCGCCCTGGACGAGGGTGTTCAGGGTCACGCCCAGCTCCGCGGCCCGGCGCGCCAGGGCACGCGCGGCCGCCGGGGAGAGCGGTACGTCGGCCAGTGCGATGTCCGCGCTCTCGGCTTCGGGCGCGCCGGGCGCCAGGAGGGTCGGCTCGTCGATCCCGGCCAGTTCCTCGGCCCAGGCGGCCGCGGCCGCCTCGTGATCGCTGCGGGAGAGCCAGGTGAGGAAGTCCCGGTAGTCGCGGACCCGGCGCAGGTCCGTCGCGTCGCCCTCGGTGGCGTACAGGTGGAGCAGGTCCTGCAGCAGGAGCGGGAACGACCAGCCGTCGAAGAGGACGTGGTGGGCGGTGAACACCAGGTCGAAGCGGTCGGCGGCCAGCTTGACCAGGGACATGCGCGCCAGCGGCGCCCGGGCGGGGTCGACGCGGGTGGCGTGCTCCCGGGCGAGGTACGCGGTGAGCTGCTCCTCGCGCTCGGGCTCCCCCAGGTGGCTGAGGTCGTGCGTGGTCCAGGGCAGTTCGACGTCGCGGTGGACGAGCTGGACGCGGCGGCTGCTCCCGTCCCTGACGAAGGCGGTCCGCAGGTTGGGGTAGCGGTCCAGGAGGGCCTGACCGGCCGCGCGCATCCGGGTGGCGTCGACCTGTCCGGCGAGGTGGAGGACGAGCTGCATCTGGTAGACGTCGAAGGAG
The DNA here is from genome assembly GCF_022698285.1 of Streptomyces sp. AN091965. NCBI lineage: Bacteria > Bacillati > Actinomycetota > Actinomycetes > Kitasatosporales > Streptomycetaceae > Streptomyces > Streptomyces sp. AN091965. Next base: position 472,853 of record NZ_JALDMY010000001.1, read on the forward strand.
CTTCCCGCCAGTTCGGCGTGGAAGAGCATGCCTTCTTGCATCGCGGTCGGCGGCCACACGTCCACCAGGGCCGGGTGCTGCTTCTGCCAGGTGTCGAGCTGCGCCTGTTCGACGGGGACCAGGGGCACGTCGGAGGGCGTCAGACCGCCCGCGCCGACCGTGCCGGCGTGGCGGGCCAGGCCTTCGAGGGCCGTGCGCCATGCGTCGGCCAGGTCCTCCACGTCCGCGCGGGACAGCAGGCCGGTGGGGTAGTCGAGGCGGGCGGCCAGGCGGGGGCCCTGGGGGGTGTCGGTGACGTAGGCGGTCACGCTCACCGAGGCCAGTGCGGGCATGTCCGCGTCCAGGTCGGCGATGAGCTCTGTGGTGTTCTCCGCCTGGGTGAAACCCGCTCCGTCCAGCTGGCCGGAAGTGGTGCCCGAGCCCGCGTAGTGGCCCAGGTAGTTGAAGGAGATCTGCCCGCGGCCGTACCTCGCGAGGACCTCGGCCGTGCGCGGGTTGAGGTGGCGCAGCATGCCGTAGCCCAGACCTTTGTCCGGGATCGCGAGGAGCTGCTCCTTGACGGCCTTGACCGCGTCGCCCGCGGCCCTCCCACCGGCAAGGGCCTGCTCCAGGTCCACACCCCCCACATCGAGACGCACGGGGAACACACTGGTGAACCAACCCACCGTACGCGACAGGTCCGCACCCGCGACCACACCCTCCTCACGGCCGTGACCCTCCAGACCCAGCAACAACGACGACTCCACCACACCCCGCACCCGACGCCACCGCGCAACAGCCACCGCCAACGCCGCCAGCAGACCGTCGTTGACACCCCCGCGGTAAGCGGCCGGCAGTGTGGTCAGGAGCGGCTCGGTGACGGACACCGGCAGCTCCAGGGCTACGTGGTCGACCGTGGCCATCACATCGACGGCCGGGTCGAAGGCGCGCGCGCCCAGGCCGGGGTCCGGGGCGGAGACGATCTGCTGCCACAGCTCCAGTTCGGCCGTGCGCTCGTCGCTCACCGCCTCGTCGGCCAGGGCGTGCGCCCAGCGGCGCACCGAGGTGGCGGCCGGGGCGAGCTCGGGCGTGCGTCCTTCGCGCAGGTGCTGCCAGGCCTCGGCGAGATCGGGCAGCAGGATGCGCCAGGACACGCCGTCGACCACCAGGTGGTGCAGCACCAGGATCAGCCGCCCCGCGACCTCCGCACCGGCGTCGAACCACACCAGGCGGACCATCGCTCCACCCCGTGGGTCCAACTGGCCTGCTGCCGCGTTCAGTTCCGCGGCGGCCCGTTCGCGCCATGCCTCGTTCCACTCGCCGTCGCTGTCGACGCGGCGGATCAGCCCGGTCACGTCCACCGTGCCCGGCGCCGTCACCTCCAGCCCCGGCTGCACCGTCTCGACCAGGCGGGAGCGCAGGATGTCGTGCCGGTCGAAGACCGCCCCGACGACCGCCGTCAGCTGGTCACCGGTGATGCCGAGGGGCAGGTCCACCGTCATCGACATGGTGAATCGGCCGCTGTTCGCGCCCAGCTCCCGCAGATAGTGCCCGATCGGCAGCAGCGGGGCGAAGCCGACGCCACCGCCCTCCCACTCCTCGAGGACCGGGCCCGCCGGGCCGCTCGACGCGGCCACGGCCAGCTCCGCGACCGTGCGGCACTCGAAGACCTGCCGCGCCGTGACCTCCACTCCCTGGGCGCGGGCGCGCGAGACGACCTGGATGGAGCGGATGCTGTCGCCGCCGACGGCGAAGAAGTCGTCGTCGACGCCGACCCGGTCCAGGCCGAGCACCTCGGCGTAGACGGCGGCGAGGACCTCCTCCTGCGCGGAGCGCGGAGCGCGGTACTCCCCGGCGGTGAACTCCGGCTCCGGCAGCGCCTTGTGGTCCAGCTTCCCGTTCGGAGCCAGCGGCAGCCGGTCCAGCATCACGAACACCGCGGGCACCATGAACTCCGGCAGCCTGCCGGAGACGAAGCGACGCAGGTCCCGTACCGAGACCAGCGCGGTCAGGTCCAGGTCCAGGTCGCCCAGGCTGTCCACGCTGCCCAGGCCCTCCGCACCGCCCTCCGGCACGACGTAGCCGACGAGCCGGGCGCTCCCCCGGTCCTCACGCACCACCACGGCGGCCTGCGCGACGCCCGGGTGCGCGGTCAGCGCCGCCTCGACCTCGCCCGGCTCGATCCGGAAGCCGCGCACCTTGACCTGCGCGTCGTCGCGGCCCACGTACTCCAGCTGTCCCTCGGGCGTCCAGCGGGCCAGGTCGCCGGTGCGGTACATGCGGGCCCCGGCCGGGCCGAACGGGTCGGCGACGAAGCGCTCCGCGGTCAGGCCGGGCCGTCCGTGGTAGCCGCGGGCCACGTTCCCGGCCACGTACAGCTCGCCCACCACGCCCGGGGCCACCGGCCGCAGGCCGGGGCCCAGGACGTAAGCGCGCATGTTGCCCAGCGGCCGGCCGATCGGGGCACTGGCCGTGCCGGTCCACTCGGTGGCGGGGAAGGCGGTGGCGTAGAACGACTCCGTCTGGCCGTAGGCGTTGACGACGCGGACTGCGGGGAGGGTCTCGCGGACCCGCCGTACCAGGGAGGCGGGCAGCGCCTCGCCGGCGAACACCACCACGTCCGCGTCGATCTTCCCGCCCACCTGGTCGAGGAGTTCGGCGAAGACGGAGGGGACGGTGCTGATGACACCGCCCGTCCAGCCGCCGCGCTCGCCGATCACCAGGACGTCGCGGACCACTTCGAGGGTGCCGCCGACGGCGAGGGTGGTGATCGTCTCGAAGACGGACACGTCGAAGTTGACCGACGTACCGGCCAGCGTCCGTGTCCCCGCGCCGATCCCGACGACATCGGCCAGGCGCAGCACGCCGTTGACCACGTCGCGGTGGGTAATGGTCACGCCCTTGGGGGTGCCGGTGGAGCCGGACGTGTACATCACGTACGCGGCGTCCGCGGGCCTCGCCGCCATCAGTGGAGTGTCCGTGGCCGCTTCGGCGAGGTCGTCCAGGAACAGCGCGGGCACGTCCGTGGCCGGCAGCACCCCTGCCGTGTCCGCGTCGGTGAGCACCAGTGCCGGGCGGGCGTCGTTCAGGATGTAGTCGAGGCGCGTGCTGGGGTATTTGGGGTCGATCGGCAGATAGGCCGCTCCGGCCTTGAGGATGCCGAGCATGCCCACCACGAGGTGCTCGGAGCGGGGCAGGGCGAGGCCGACGACCGTGTGGGGGCCCACGCCGTGCCCGGCCAGCGCTCGGGCGAGACGGTCGGCCCGCGCGTCCAGCTCCGCGTACGTCAGCTCGACGTCTTCGTGGACCACGGCGATCGCGTCCGGTGCCGCCGCCGTCTGCCGTGCGAGGAGTCCGGTGATGCTGAGTTCGGGGGTCGGCGCCCGCGTCGCGTTGACGTCGCGCAGCACCAGGTCGCGCTCCCCCGCCCCGAGCACGTCGGCGAGCACCACCGCCAGCGACGGGTCGTGCACCATCTGGCGCACGACCCGTGCGTAGCGCTCGGCGATCCGCTCGACGGTGGACCGGTCGAACAGGTCGGTGGCGTACTCCAGCGTGATGGACAGGCCTGGCTCCGCGGGGTCTGCGAAGCAGCTGAACTCCAGGTCGAACTTCGCGGTCGGCGTGGGCAGGGCCGTGCAGGCGGCCGTGAGGCCGCCGGGCAGCCGCACGTCGATCGACCGTTGCGTCTCCCAGGTGAACATGGTTTGGAACAGCGAGTGGTAGGCCGTGGACCGCTCGGGGTTGAGAACTTCCACCAGGCGCTCGAAGGGCGCGTCCTGCTGGTCGTAGGCGGCCATGGCCTTCTCGCCGACCTGGCGGAGGAGGTCCTCGAACGACGGTGTGCCGGACAGGTCGGCGCGCAGGACCCAGGTGTTGACGAAGAAGCCCACCAGGTCGTTGAGCTGGGTGTCCATGCGGCCCGCGACCGTGGAGCCGATCGAGATGTCCTCGCCCGCGCCCAGCTGCTGCAGCAGCGCGGCGAGCGCCGCCTGGAACACCATCGGCACGGTGGCGCCCGTGCCGCGGGCGAGCTGCTCGGCCCGGCCGTACAGCTCGGCGTCGAGGGTGAAGTCGACGGCGTCGCCGCGGTGGCTGGCCGCAGGGGGGCGGGGGCGGTCGGTGGGCAGGCGCAGCGGCTGCGGAGCGCCCGCCAGAGCTTCGCGCCAGTAGGCGAGCTGGTCCGCGAGGATGCTCTCCGGGTCGTTCTCGTCGCCCAGCAGTTCCCGCTGCCACGCCGTGTAGTCGGCGTACTGGACTTCCAGTTCGGGCCAGTCGGGCTCGGTTCCGGTGAGCCGGGCGGTGTAGGCGGCGGCCAGGTCGCGGACGAGCGGGCCCATGGACTCGCCGTCGGTGGCGATGTGGTGGATCAGGAGCAGGAGATGGTGGTCCCGGGCGCCGGAGCGGAAGAGGGTGGCGCGTACGGGGACGTCCTCGGCCAGGGTGAACACGTGGCCTGCGGCCTGGGAGACGGCTTCGTCGAGGTCATGGGGTGCCACGTCGAGGAGCGGGACGTCCAAGCGCACGTCGTCGACCGGAACGATGCACTGCTCCGGGATGCCGTCGGCGCTGTCCACGATCAAGGTGCGCAGGCTCTCGTGCCGTGCCACCACGTCCCGCACGGCCTCGGTCAGGGCGCGGGTGTCCAGCTCGCCGGTGAGCCGGATGACGAAGGGCAGGTTGTAGGTGGCCGAGGGGCCTTCGAAGCGATCGATGAACCACAGTCGGCGCTGCGCGTAGGAAAGAGGGATCATTTACTTTGCGCTCCTGTTCATCGCACGCAGCTTGGGCCGCTTGGTGGCCGACGCGTCGCGGATCGTCCGGGAAAGGCCGGCCACGTCGCGGGAGTTGAGCACCGCGCTGATCGGCACGTCGACCCGGAAGGCGTTGCGGATGTGGTTGACCAGGTTGACGGCGAGCAGGGAGTGGCCGCCCAGGTCGAAGAAGTTGTCGTCGATGCCGACCCGCTCCGCGCCGAGGACCTCGGCGAACAGGCTGCACAGGCGTGCTTCCTGGGGGTTGCGCGGGGCCCGGTAGGCAGTGGTGCCGACGAGGTCGGGGGCGGGCAGGGCCTTCCGGTCGACCTTGCCGTTGGGGGTCAGGGGAAGCTCGGCGAGGGGCACGACGGCGGCGGGCACCATGTGGGTGGGCAGCCGGTCCTGGAGGTGGCCGCGCACCTCTTCGGTCAGGGCGGCGACCTCTTCCGGTCCACCGCCGCCGTCCGGGGTGGCGGGCACCAGGTAGCCGACCAGGTGCTTGCCCGTGCCGGTGGGGCTGTCGTGGGCGACGACCACGGCCTGGGCCACGCCGGGGTGGCCGGCCAGGGCCGCCTCGACCTCGGCGGGTTCGACGCGCACGCCACGGATCTTGACCTGGTCGTCGGCCCGCCCGACGTATTCGAGCCGGCCCTCGGCGTTCCAGCGGGCCAGGTCGCCGGTGCGGTACATACGCTCTCCGGCCGGGCCGTAGGAGTCGGCGACGAAGCGGTCGGCGGTCAGGGCCGACCGCTGGTAGTAGCCGCGCCCGATGGCGCCGGCCACGTACAACTCGCCCACCACTCCCGGCGGGAGGGGGTTCAGGGCGGGGCCCAGGACATAGGTGCGCATGTTGCCGACGGGTGTGCCGATCGGGGCGCTGGCGCTGCCCGTGCCCTGCCAGCCCTCGTCGGCGGTGAACGTGGTGGCGTAGAAGGACTCGCTCTGCCCGTAGGCGTTGACCACGCGTACCCAGGGCAGCGTCCGGCGGATTCGGTGGACGAGGGCGGCGGGCAGTGCCTCGCCCGCGAAGACCACCGTTTTGAGGTCGGTGATGGCGTCCATCCGGTCGCCGAGTTCGACGAAGACCGAGGGGACGGTGCTGATCACATCGGCGGCGAGGTCCTGGCGCTCGGCGAGGACCATGGCGTCGCGCACGACTTCGACGCGGCCGCCCCGGGAGAGGGTGGTGAGGATCTCGAAGACGGACACGTCGAAATTGACCGACGTTCCGGCGAGCATGCGGGTGCTCGCGTCGATGCCCACGCGTTCGGCGAGCTGGGTGATGCCGTTGACCACCCCGGCCTGCGTGATCATGACGCCCTTGGGGGTGCCCGTGGAGCCGGAGGTGTACATCACGTACGCCAGGTGGTCCGGGCGGGGCGGTGCGGTGTGCCCGGCCTCGCCCTGACGGAGCCTGTCGGCGGTGGCCTGGAGGTCGAGGTCGTCCAGGCACAGGCGCGGGGTGTCGCTGTGCGGCAGCGCCTGTGCGGTCGCGGTGTCGGTCAGGAGGAGCGCCGGGCGGGCCTGGCCGAGGATGAGGTCGAGGCGCCCGCTGGGATAAGCGGGGTCGATGGGCAGGTAGCAGGCGCCCGCCGTGAGGATGGCCAGCATGCCGGTGACCAGGTCCGCCGAGCGGGGCAGGGCGAGGCCCACCACGCTCTCCGGCCGGGCGCCGCGCGCGGTCAGCTCGGCGGCCAGGGCCTGCACCCGCTCGTTCAGCTGCCGGTAGGTCAGGTGCTGGTCGCCGCAGACGACGGCGGTGGCGTCCGGTGTCTCGGCGGCCTGCCGCTCCCACATCTCCGGGACCGTCGTCCAGGTCCGCGGCGGCGCGGTGTCGCTCAGCCGCCCGGTCGACGCGTCGCGTTCGTCCTGGACCAGGAGGTCGACCCGGCCCACCGGGGCCTGCGGGTCCTCGGTCAGCTGGGCCAGGACGCCGGCGAAGCGCGCGGCCAGCGTCGCGGCCGCTTCGGCCTCGAAGGCGTGGCGCTGGTACTGGAGGGTCAGGCTCGGGTGGGGGCCGTCGGGGTAGACGAAGACGGTCACGGGATAGTGGCTGGCGCTGAAGGAGCGGATGCCGGTGACGGAGAACCCGGCCGCCTCGCTCGCCTCGCCGATGCCCGCGCGGTCCAGCGGGAACGACTCGAAGGCGATCATCGTGTCGAACAGCGGGGACAGGCCCGTGGTGCGCTGGATCTCGGTGAGGCCCAGGTGGTGGTGGTCGATCAGCGCGGCCTGGGCTCGCTGGAGGTCCGTCAGGAGCTGGGCGAAGGACGCACCCGGAGCGCATCGCACGCGTACCGGGACGGTGTTGAGGAACATGCCCACGGTCTCGTCGACGCCCGGCAGGGCGGGCGGGCGTCCGGACACCGTGGCGGAGAACACCACGTCCGCACGGCCGGTCAGGCCGCCGAGCAGGATGCCCCAGGCGCCCTGGATCAGGGTGTTCAGGGTGACGCCGAGCTCCCCCGCCCGCTGGGTCAGCGCACGGGCCTGGGTGGCGGTCAGGGGCACGTCCGCCTGGCCGATGCCGGAGCCGGGGGCGTCGAGGGCGCCGGGGGCGAGGAGCGTCGGCTCCGTGACGCCGTCGAGCTCCCGGGCCCAGGCGCGCCCGGAGTCCTGGGCGTCCCTGCCCTCCAGCCAGGTCAGGTAGGCGCGGTAGCTGCGGGCTCGCGGCAGGCCCGTGGCGTCGCCCTCGCCCGCGTACAGCGACAGCAGGTCCTGGATGAGCAGCGGCAGCGACCAGCCGTCCACCAGCACGTGATGCACCGTCAGGACCAGCTCGTGCCGGTCGGCCTCCAGGGTGAGGTGCGTGAAGCGCAGCATGGGCGGCGCGGCCGGGTCGAAGTGCACACCGAGGTCGTCGGCCAGGAACTGCTCGTACGCGCGCTCGCGTTCGCCGTCGTCCAGGCCGCTGAGGTCACGGTGGGTCCAGGGCACCGCCACGCCGTCGACGACCAGCTGGGCAAGGCCCCCTCCGGGGCCGGGCACGAACGCGGTGCGCAGGGCGGCGTGCCGGTCCAGGAGTGCCTGGGCCGCGATGCGCAGCCTGGCGGGGTCCACGGCACCGGACAGGTGCAGGACGTACTGCTCGTGGTAGGCGTCGAAGCCGGCGCCTGACTCCGCGGCCAGCTTCGAGTGGAAGAGCAGACCGGCCTGGAGCGGGGAGGTGGGCCACACGTCGGACAGACCCGGGTAGCGCTGCTCCCAGCCGTCGATGTCGCACTGTGCCGCCGAGGGCATGGTCACGTCGGAGGGGGTCAGTCCGCCCGCGTCAGGGGCGGCGACGTGGCGAGCCAGGCCCTTCAGGGCCGCGCACCACAGGTCGGCCAGCTCCTGTACGTCGTCCGCGCCGAGCACCCCCTGCGGGGCGGTGAACAGGGCCCCGAGGCGCGGCCCTTCGGGGGTGTCGGTGACGTGCGCGTTGATGTCCAGCTCGGCGGGCGCGGCCATGCGCGGGTCCTGGCCGGCGTCCAGCTCGGCGAGCTCGGCGAGGCCGGGTGCCTGGGTGAAGCCGAGCCCGCGCAGCTCCTCGGGCATCTCGGAGGCGGTGGAGAAGCGCCCCAGGTAGTTGAAGGAGATCTGCCCGGTCCCGTACTCCTTGAGGACGTCGGCGGTCTCGGGGTTGAGGTGGCGCAGCAGGCCGTAGCCGATGCCCTTGTCCGGGAGGGCGAGCAGTTGCTCTTTGACGGCCTTGACGACCCGTCCTGCGGCCGCACCGCCCGCGAACACCTCATCGGCGTCCGTCCCGCTCACATCGAGGCGAACGGGGAAGACGCTGGTGAACCAGCCCACCGTGCGCGTCAGGTCCGCGCCCGGAGCCGCCGCCTCTTCACGGCCGTGCCCTTCGAGACGGATGAGCGCGGAGTCCTCGTCGACCCCCCGGGTACGCCGCCACTGGGTGATGGCCACGGCCAGCGCGGCCAGCAGTCCGTCGTTCACCCCGCCGCGGAAGGCGGCGGGCAGCGTGGTCAGCAGCGCCTCGGTGACCTCCGGCGGCAGGTGGACCCGCGTCTTGGTGAGGGTGGAGACCGTGTCCGCTTCCGGGTCGAGGCGCCGGGCGCCCAGAACCGGGTCGGGCCCGTCGACGATGGTGCGCCACAGCTCCAGCTCGGCGGTCCGCTTCGGTCGCGCGGCCTCCTCCACCAGGGCGTGCGCCCAGCGCCGCATCGAGGTGCCCACGGGCGGCAGCTCCGGGGTGCGGCCCTCCCGCACGTGTCGCCAGGCCGTGGCGAGGTCCGGCATCAGGATGCGCCAGGACACCCCGTCCACGACCATGTGGTGCAGCGCCACCAGGAGCCGCCCCGCGCGCCGCGGCCCGGCGTCGAACCACACGAACTGTGCCACCACGCCGCTCGCCGGGTCCAACCTGCCTGCGGCGGCGTCGACTTCGTGCAGGAGTTCCTCGCGCCAGGGCTCGGCGTCCCAGGCCCCGTCGCATTCCACTCGCCGGATCAGCCCGGCCACGGCGACCGATCCGGGTGGCCCCACCTCCAGACCGCCGCCGTCGCGCTCCACAGGGCGCGCCCGCAGCAGGTCGTGCCGGTCGACCACCGCGCCCAGCGTCGCCGAGAGCCCTTCGGCGTCGATGCCCTCGGGCAGGTCGAGCACCATCGCCTGCAGAAAGCGTTCGAATCCCGGTCCCCAGTCCCGGACCCAGCGCGTCACCGGCAGGTGCGGCAGGAAGCCCGCACCGCCGCCCGGCAGCTCATCGAGTACGGCCGCGGGCCGATCCACGGCGTCGGCCACGGCCTCGGCGAGGCGGGTGACCGTGCGGTGCTCGAAGAGGTCCTGCGCGCCGAGCGCCAGGCCGCGGGCGCGGGCGCGGGTCGCCAGCTGGATCGACTGGATGCTGTCTCCGCCGATGGTGAAGAAGTCGTCATCGACGCCGACCCGCTCCACGCCGAGGACTTCGGCGAACAGCGCGGCCAGGCGTTCCTCCCGCTCCGTGCGGGGGGCGCGGTAGGCGGCGCCGCGGAACTCCGGTTCCGGCAGACCGGCCCGGTCCAGCTTGCCGTTGGCGGTGAGCGGCAGCTCGTCGATGACGGTGAACGCGGCCGGAAGCAGGTGCTCGGGCAGCGTCCGTGCCGCGAAGGCCCGCAGCTCTCCCGCCCCGAAGCCGGCGTCGAGGGCGAAGTGGCCGGTCCCCGCGCCCCGTTCGGCCGTGGCGGCGTGTGCGGCGGCGGGGGTCGGCACGACGTAGGCGACCAGTTGCTTGCCGCGGCTCGTGGTCTCGTGCGGGACGACCAGCGCGTGCGCCACCGCGGGGTGCTGCTCCAGGAGGGTCTCGATCTCACCGGGCTCGACGCGGAAGCCGCGGATCTTGACCTGGGCGTCCGCCCGGCCGCGGAAGTCCAGCTCGCCGTCCGGCGTCCACGCCACCAGGTCGCCGGTGCGGTACATGCGCGCACCCGGCTGTCCGAACGGGTCGGCGAGGAAGCGTTCCGCGGTCAGCGCGCGGCGGCCCAGATAGCCGCGGGCCAGGCCGGGGCCGGTCAGATAGAGCTCGCCGGGCTCACCGGCCGCCACCGGGCGCAGCCGCTCGTCGAGGACGTGGCCGCTCCTGTGGTCCAGGAAGCGGCCGATCGGGATCGGCTCTCGCACCTCGTGGGCTGCGGACATGGGTCGGCACGTGGCGTACACGCTGACTTCGGTAGGTCCGTACACGTCGTGGAGCGTGACGCCGGGGCAGGCGTCGAGGACACGCCGCACCGCGGTGGGGGACACCACGTCTCCCCCGGTCCAGATCGCGCGGAGGCCGCGGAAACAGTCCGGCTGCTCCTCGGCGACCGCCTTGAACAGGCCCGCGGACACGAACATCGCGGTGACCTCGTGTGCGGTGATGGCCTCGGCGAGGGCCGGGGCGTCCAGGAGGCCCGGCCGGGCCACGACCACGGCGCCTCCGGCGAGCAGCGGCACCCACAGTTCGAAGGTGGAGGCGTCGAAGGCCAGGGGGGCGTGCTGCAGCACGCGGGCGTAGGCGCCGTCGCGGTAACGCCCGTCCACGGCCAGCGAGACCACGCCGCGGTGGGTGACGCCCACGCCCTTGGGTTTCCCGGTGGAGCCCGATGTGTAGATGACGTACGCGATGTGGTCGGGGTGCCCGCCGCGGGTCGCGGTGGGGCTGCCGTCGCGCGCGGCCGCCGTCAGGGCGGTCAGGGTGTTCGGCTCGTCCAGGGCGATCCGCGGGGCGGAGTTTTCGGGCAGGCGCCGCGCGGTTCCGGCATCGGTCACCACGACCGTGGGCGCGGCGTCGCGCAGCATGAAATCGATGCGCTCGGCGGGGTATGCGGGATCGACCGGCAGATAAGCGCCGCCTGCCTTCAGAATCGCCAGGACGGTCACCACGTACTCCGGTGACCGCTGCAGCGCCACCGCGACCACCGATTCCTGGACCACTCCACGCCCGATGAGGAGCTGTGCGAGCTGGTTGGCCTGCTCATCCAGCTGGCGGTACGTCATCTGCCGGGTGCCTAACACCAGCGCACACGCGTCCGGGGTTAACGCCACCTGCCGCTCGAAAAGAGCCGGGATGGTCTCGTCGGACAGGGGCTCGACGGCCACCGACAGGCCGCGCGTATCACTCATGAAAACTCCAGAAAATTCACATGAATATGGGGAGACGCGCCCAGGGTAAACTCTCGCACAGGTGCCGGCATGAAGCCCCAGGGCCCTCAAGGCACGCTAAAGAGAACCCGGCACTCACCATTGGCGCGAGTTGACCAGGAAGCCAGAAAGGCGGCGCGGGGCTCATCAGTCAGCCCGCAGCGACAGCCCTTTACCGATCATGCCGCACATCTTCTGACGTGCGCAGATCGCTTCCCCTGAAGCAGCCCGGCGGACTTGGCACGCACGTCCCCACGGTCGAAAGTGGCCCGGTTCCACCCGGTCCACATCGCCATTGAGGTGCACTCCCCCCGCCAATTCTTCGATTTGACGTCCAGTACTGAGAGGAAATCTTAACGCACCCTTGTCACCTCAACCAGGGGCAGATGATCTATGAGCCTCAATCGAGGTGCCCCACATACATGGTTACCACATCGAAAAATGCCCTTTGACCTGCCGTTATGCGCCGTCCATTCTTTGCGGGAGCCAGCAGAACGCCACGCAGAGCGCCTGCCCTGTCTTGGTGACAGGACAACGGAACTGCCAATTCCGGCACCTGATGGGATAGCGCCACCCTCCCACTATTCATTTCACGACAACAATGAAAATGGCTGAAAGGGCGGTTGACGGCGCGAATTCCCCGATGAGGCACCCGTTGTGCCACGCCGCAAAGGCGGGCGCTCGCGCGGGGGCGCCGTCGCGGGCCAAGAGTGGTCGCGCACAGGGGGCTCATCAACCTCCGCGCGGCTGCCTTCCCGATCGGCTCACCGCCCGTGCCTCCGAGCGGCCCGAAGCAGGCATCGGTTCAGCCCCGGCGCCACCGCCCCGCACCGCAGGCCCCCGCACACCACGAGCACGCTCTCCCCCGACACGTTTCGCCCGCGCCCAGCCAGGTACCCCGTCTGCGGCCACAGCGTGCGATGCCGCTCGGCGTGGCCAAGAATGGAGAACGCTGTGACCAGATTCCCGGGCGTCCCGGCACTGCCCCGTCATCGGCCCGCTTCTTCCTGGGAGTCCGCATGGGTGTCACCGACCGATTCCGCGACTGGCCCGTCTACCGGCAGCTGACGGGGGGCGACCGTTCGGGCCGGGGCAGCGCCGTCGTGTCGGAGGACACCGCCCGGCTGCGGTCGCGTACCGAGACGGCGGAGCGGGTGACCCAGTCGATCTGCCCGTACTGCGGCGTCGGCTGCGGCCAGCAGGTGTACGTCAAGGACGACAAGGTCGTGCAGATCGAGGGGGACCCCGACTCCCCCGTGAGCCGCGGCCGACTGTGCCCGAAGGGCTCCGCGACGCTGCAGCTGACCACGGGGCAGGCCCGCCGCCACCAGGTGCTCCACCGGCGCCCCCACGGCACGGAGTGGGAGCCGCTCGACCTCGACACGGCCATGGACATGGTGGCCGACCGGGTCGTCGCGACCCGCCGCGCCACCTGGGAGTGGGAGCGGGACGGTGTGCGCACCGCCCGCACCATGGGCATCGCGAGCCTGGGCGGGGCCACGCTCGACAACGAGGAGAACTACCTGATCAAGAAGCTCCTCACCGGCCTCGGGGTCGTCCAGGTGGAGAACCAGGCCCGGGTGTGCCACAGCTCCACGGTCGCCGGTCTCGGGGCGTCCTTCGGCCGCGGCGGCGCCACCACCTTCATGCAGGACCAACAGCACTCCGACTGCATCGTCATCCAGGGCTCGAACTACGCCGAAGCCCACCCGGTGGGCTTCCAGTGGGTGATGGAGGCCAAGGCCCGCGGCGCGACCGTCATCCACGTGGACCCCCGCTACACGCGCACGAGCGCGCTCGCCGATCTGTACGTGCCGCTGCGGGCAGGCAGCGACATCGCCTTCCTCGGCGGCATCATCAACCACGTCCTGACCGAGGAGAAGTACTTCCACGAGTACGTCCTGCACTACACCAACGCCGCCACGCTGGTGAGCGAGGACTTCCGCGACACCGAGGACCTGGACGGCGTCTTCTCCGGGCTCAACGAGGACAAGCGCCACTACGACCAGCACAGCTGGCAGTACGAGGGCGTACAGGTGCAGCAGCCGACCGGTGACGTCGACGAGCAGTACCACGACCGCGTCCACGCGGCGGGCGGCGCGGAGACCCACGGTTCCGGAGGGGCCCGTACCGCGCCGGACGCGCCCCGCGACCCGACGCTCCGGCACCCGCGCTGCGTGTTCCAGGTGCTCAGGCGCCACTTCGCCCGCTATACGCCCGCCCTGGTGGAGAGCGTGTGCGGGGTGCCGCGCGAGACGTTCCTGCGGGTGTGCGACGCGCTGACCGACAACTCCGGCCGCGACCGCACCAGTTGCTTCGTCTACGCGGTCGGCTGGACCCAGCACACCACCGGTTCGCAGTACATCCGCACCGCGAGCATCCTCCAGCTCCTGCTGGGCAACATCGGACGGCCCGGCGGCGGGATCCAGGCGCTGCGCGGCCACGCCTCCATCCAGGGGTCCAGCGACATCCCGACCCTGTTCAACCTGTTGCCCGGCTATCTGCCGATGCCACACGCCCACCAGGATCTGGACCTCGACCGGTTCATCGCGTCCTCGCGCACGGAGAAGGGCTTCTGGGCGGACATGCGGGCGTATTTCGTGAGCCTGCTGAAGGCCTACTACGGGGACGCCGCGCAGACCGAGAACGACTTCTGCTTCGACCACCTCCCCCGGATCACCGGCTCGCACTCGACCTACGACACGGTCCTTGCCCAGCTCGACGGCGTCTGCAAGGGCTACTTCCTGATGGGTGAGAACCCGGCGGTCGGCTCGGCCAACACCCGTCTGCAGCGCCTGGGCATGGCCGAGCTCGACTGGCTCGTCGTCCGTGACTTCTCCCTCATCGAGTCGGCCACCTGGTGGCAGGACGGGCCGGAGATCGAGAGCGGCGAGCTGCGCACGCGGGACATCGGCACGGAGGTGTTCTTCTTCCCGGCCGCGGCCCACACCGAGAAGTCCGGTTCCTTCACCAACACCAACCGGTGGGTCCAGTGGCACCACGCGGCCGTGGAGCCCGAGGGCGACGCCCGCAGCGACCTGTGGTTCACGTACCACCTGGGCCGCCGCATCCGGGAGAAGCTGGCCGGTTCCCAGGACCCGATGGACCGTCCCGTCCTCGACCTCGCCTGGGACTATCCCGTCAGTGGGCCGCTGGACGAACCCGTCGCCGACGCGGTGCTCGCCGAGATCAACGGCCATGGCCCGGACGGCGGTCCGCTGTCCGCGTACACAGAGCTGAAGGACGACGGCTCGACGCGCTGCGGCTGCTGGATCTACTGCGGGGTGTACGCCGACGGCGTCAACCAGGCGGCCCGCAAGAAGCCGCAGTCCGAGCAGGACTGGGTGGCCGCGCAGTGGGCCTGGTCCTGGCCCGCCAACCGCCGCATCCTCTACAACCGGGCCTCGGCCGCCCCCGACGGCACGCCGTGGAGCGCGCGGAAGGCCTGCGTGTGGTGGGACCCGGACGCAGGCCGGTGGACCGGCCACGACGTCCCGGACTTCGTCCCGGACCGCCCGCCCGGTCACGTACCGGACGAGGACGCCACGGGCGCGGACGCCCTGCGCGGCGATGACCCCTTCATCATGCAGGCCGACGGCAAGGGCTGGCTGTACGCGCCCGCGGGCCTGGAGGACGGCCCCCTGCCCACCCACTACGAACCCCAGGACTCGCCCTTCGACAACGCGTTGTACCCCCGGACGCCCCGCTCCCCGGTGCGGCAGGTCCTCTCACGTGACGGCAACCGCTACCACCCCAGCGGCACCGCGCCGGGCGCGGACGTCTACCCGTACGTCGTCACCACCCACCGCCTGACCGAGCACTTCACGGCCGGCGGCATGAGCCGCTGGTCGCCGTACCTGGCCGAGCTGCAGCCGGAGTTGTTCTGCGAGGTCTCCCCCGCCCTCGCGGCCGAGCGCGGTCTGGAGCACGGGGGCTGGGCGACGCTCGTCACCGCCCGCAACGCCATCGAGGCACGCGTCCTGGTCACCGAGCGCATGCGCCCCCTGACGGTCCAGGGCCGCACCGTCCACCAGATCGGCCTGCCCTTCCACTGGGGCCCCAACGGCGTGGTCACCGGCGACGCCGCCAACGAACTCGTCGCCATCGCCCTCGACCCCAACGCGCACATCCAGGAGGACAAGGCGCTCACCGCCGACATCCGCCCCGGCCGCCGCCCCCGCGGGCCCGCGCTGCCGCGTCTGGTCGCCGACTACCGCCGCCGCGCGGGCATCAGTGACACCACCGGAACGGAGCCCCGGACATGAGCGAGGAAAGGGTCGGCTTCTTCACCGACACGTCCGTGTGCATCGGATGCAAGGCCTGCGAGGTGGCGTGCAAGGAGTGGAACGCCCTTCCCGAGGACGGCCTGTCCCTGACCGGCATGTCGTACGACAACACGCAGGCGCTCGGCGCGTCCAGCTGGCGGCACGTCGCGTTCATCGAGCAGGCCGCGCCGCAGGGGCGCACGCAACTCCCCCTGATCGAGGCCGATTCCGCGCAGGGGACCGCCGGCCCCGGCCCTTCCGGAGCGGCGTCCTCCACGGAGATGCGCTGGCTGATGTCGTCGGACGTCTGCAAGCACTGCACCCACGCCGCCTGCCTCGACGTATGCCCGACCGGATCGCTCTTCCGTACCGAGTTCGGGACCGTGGTGGTCCAGGAGGACATCTGCAACGGCTGCGGCTACTGCGTGCCCGCCTGCCCCTACGGCGTCATCGAGCAGCGTCCCCACGACGGGCGCGCCTTCAAGTGCACCCTGTGCTACGACCGCTTGGGCGCGGGCCAGGAGCCCGCATGCGCCAAGGCCTGCCCGACCGAGTCGATCCGATTCGGGCCTCTCGACGAGCTGCGGGAGCGGGCCGCGCTGCGCGTCGACGAGCTGCACGAGGCAGGTGTGGAGGAAGCCCGCCTGTACGGACACGATCCCGACGACGGCGTGGGCGGTGACGGGGCGTTCTTCCTGCTCCTGGACCGGCCCGAGGTCTACGGGCTGCCGCCGGACCCCGTGGTCACGACCCGGGACCTGCCCGCCATGTGGAGGCACGCGGCCGGGGCCGCGCTGTCGCTCCTGGGCGGCGTGGCGGCGGCGTTCGCGCTCGCCGGCAGGAGGCGGCGATGACGTCGGAGAAGCCTGCGGTGAGCGGGCGCCGCCGAAGGCGCCGCGGCGAACAACTCATGGTGCCCGAGGCCGAGTTCGACTCCTACTACGGCCGCCCCGTCATCAAGGCGCCCTCGTGGGCGGCTCCCGACATCGCGGGGTACTTCTTCTTCGGCGGCCTGGCCGGTGCGGGCTCCGTGTTCGCCGCGGCCGCCCAGCTCACCGGACGCCCGCGCACGGCGACCGCGCTGAAGGTCTCCTCGCTGGCCGGTGTCTCCCTCTCCGTCGCCGCGCTCATCCACGACCTGGGCCGACCGGCCCGCTTCGCGCACATGCTCAGGGTCTTCAAACCCACCTCGCCGATGAGTATGGGCTCCTGGCTGCTGAGCGCGTACGGCCCCGTGGCGGGAGCGGCCGCGGCCAGTGCCGTCACCCGGCGGCTGCCCGGGGCCGGGGCCGTGGCCACGGGGGCGGCGGCGCTGCTCGGCCCGGCCGTCGCCGCGTACACCGGCGTCCTGGCCGCGGACACGGCGGTGCCCGCGTGGCACGGCGCCCATCGCGAACTGCCCTACCTCTTCACGGCGTCGGCGGCTGCCGCTGCCGTCGGCATGGCCCTCGTCGTGGGTCCCGTGCGGGAGAACGCCCCCGCACGCCGCGCCGCCGGGCTCGCCGCGCTCGCGGACACCCTGGTCGTCAAGGCGGCCGAGCGGCGTCTCGGCGTCGTCGCCGAGACGTACCGGCAGGGCCGGGCGGGTGCCCTCCTGCGGACGGCGCGGGGGCTCACCGTCGCCGGGGCCGCGGGCGCCGCCTTCGCGGGCGGCCGACGGCCCGTCGCGATCGCCTCCGGCCTGGCGCTGCTCGCGGGCTCCGCGTGCACGCGGTTCGGGGTGTTCGAGGCCGGGATGGCCTCGGCCCGCGACCCGAAGTACACGGTGGAGCCACAGCGCGCCCGCCTGGAGCGGCGCACACCGTGACCACCGACATGCCGGGCACCGACGCGCGGTCCGCCGTGATCGTGATCGACATGATCAACATGTACGACCACGAGGACGCCGAGCGGCTCCTGCCCGCGGCGCGGAAGATCGTGCCGGTCGTGACCGACCTGCTCGCCACGGCACGGGCCCGCGGCGCCCCGGTGGTGTACGCCAACGACAACTTCGGGCAGTGGCGCTCCCACCACGGCGAGATCGTGGACGCCGCCCTGGCCGGTCCGCACGGGGATCTCGTCGCGCCGATCGTGCCGGACGACGAAGCGCTGTTCGTGGTGAAGGCGCGGCACTCCATCTTCTACGAGACGCCGCTGTCCTATCTGCTGCGCGAGCTGGGAGTGCGCCACGTGGTGCTGTGCGGTCAGGTGACCGAGCAGTGCGTGCTGTATTCGGCGCTGGACGCCCACATCCGGCACCTGGACGTGACGGTCGTCTCCGACGCCGTGGCGTCGATCCACCCCCAACTCGCCGACGCCGCCCTGGAAATGATGCGCACCAACATGGGCGCGCGCGTCGTCCGCGCCCAGGACGTCACGTTCGCACGAGAAGAGTGAGCCGTCAGACGAGGAGCACACGATGACGCGTTACGGATACTTCCTGGCGAGCGAGGAGTTCTCGCCCGCGCAGCTGCTCGATCAGGCCAGGGCCGCGGAGCAGGCCGGTTTCGACTGTCTTGCCCTCTCCGACCACTTCCACCCGTGGACCGACGAGCAGGGCCAGAGCGCCTTCGTCTGGACCGTCATCGGCGCGCTCGCCCAGGTGACGTCGCTGCCCGTGACCACGTTCGTGACCTGCCCCACCGTGCGGATGCATCCGGCGCTCAACGCCCAGGCCGCCGCGACCGCAGGCGTGCTCACCAACAACCGCTTCCGGTTCGGCGTGGGCACCGGGGAGGCACTCAACGAGCACGTCCTGGGGGACGCGTGGCCCGCCGCGGACGTCCGCCTGGAGATGCTCGAAGAAGCCGTACAGGTGATCCGGAACCTGTTCACCGGGGACGAAGTCACCCACCGGGGCCGTCACTACACCGTGGAGAACGCCCGCTTGTACACGGTCCCGGACGAGCCGGTGCCGATCCACGTGTCGGGGTTCGGCCCCAAGGCCGCCGCCCTGGCCGGGCGGATCGGCGACGGGTTCGTCACGATGACGCCGGACGAGGAGCTGGTCGGCCAGTTCCGCCGTTCGGGAGGCGGTCACAAGCCGGTCCTCGGCGGCCTCAAAGTGTGCTGGGGCACCGACCGGGAGGAGGCCGTCAAGACGGTGCACCGGATGTGGCCCACCCAGTTCCTGCCCGGCGAGCTCGGGCAGGTGCTTCCCACCCCCGCACACTTCGAACAGGCGTCGACCCTCGTCACCCGGGAGGCCGTGGCCGAGGGCACGGTCTGCGGCGACGCCGTGGACGAACACGCCCGCGCCCTCTCCGCGTACGCCGAAGCCGGATTCGACGAGGTGTACGTGGGCCAGATCGGCCCGGAGCAGCAGGGCTTCTTCGACTTCTACCGCAGCGAGGTGCTGCCGGGCCTGCGCGTGAACTGAGCGCGCCAGGCGCGGCACAGCCGGAACGGACGACCCGCCGGGTCGGCGCGGACGCGGAAACCGCCCCGGCCGCCCTGGCCGTCCGGCCCCTCCCGTAAGGCCGGTACGCCTGTGACAGAACGAAGACTTCGCGGAGGGCCGCCCGTGACTCGGTGCGAGTGACAAATACTCCCGACCACCTGACATGCACCGCGCCACTTGTGGGGGAACCCGTGAAGCACACCCGAGTCGCCGCCCTCGCCACCATCAGCCTCGCCGCCGCCCTCTCACTCACGGCCTGTGGTGACGACTCCGGGAAGGGTTCTTCCGCCAAGGGCTCCTCGTCTTCCTCTTCGTCCTCGTCTTCGTCCTCGTCTTCGTCTTCGTCTTCGTCTTCGGACGGTGGCTCGAAGTCGGAGGGCGGCTCGGGTGGCTCAAGCTCCGGCTCGGAGGCGGGCAGCGCGAAGGCAGGCTCCGGTGGGGACACCAAGTCGGGGACGGCCTCGAAAGGCACGGGGACGACCGGCGGCAAGGTCACGTTCTGCAAGACGCAGGACCTCGCCATCGACGCCGCGGACGCCGCACCCGACGAGCAGTCCGGCAGGATCGACATCACCATGGTCAACCGGGGTTCGACCACCTGCTCGACGACGGGCTTCGCGGGCGTCGACATCAAGGACGCCGACCACACCTCGAGCCCCATCGAACGCGGCGAGGCCCAGCCGCGCATCACCACCCTGAAGCCCGGCGACGCCGCCGTCTTCAACCTCGCCTACGACATCGACACCACCGGCGACAGCCTCGCGACCCCGGTCAACATCCTGGTGACGCCCCCGAACGAGACTCACAGCGTGAGCCTGAAGTGGCCCGCGGGCGCGGGGGCCATCAAGGGCGCTTACACCGACGTTCAGGTCTACCCGACCCACGAGACCAACTAGCGCCGCATCAGGAAACGTTCACCCTGTAGTGCCTCAGATCGCGGACAGCGCAGGCCTCGACGAACGCGACGTCTGAAACCCGCCAGCACGCTCGTGGTCGGTCGGGCGAGAATCCGCTGGTGATCGCTGAAACGCAGGGAATCCGCATCCGGCATCGCGGGCATGAACCGCAGGTCCATCCCACTGCCTACGTCGCCCCGACGGCCACGTTGGTCGGTGACGTCCGCGTGGGGCCGAGGGCGAGGGTGATGTACGGGGCGGTGCTCGATGCCGAGGGGTCTCGGATCGAGGTCGGGGAGGCGACGGTGGTCTGCGAGAACGCGGTGCTGCGCGGGTCTGCGGTCGCCGGCGATCAGCCGGTGCTTCTCGACGACCACGTCTTCGTGGGGCCGCATGCCACGCTGCTGGGCTGCGAGGTCGGCAGGTGCGTCTATGTGGCGACCTCGGCGACGGTCCTGCAGTGCGCGCGGTTGGGGGCCGGCTCGGTCGTCGCTGTCGGCGCGCTCGTCCATGCGCGCACCGTTGTGCCGGAGGAGTACTTCGTGCCGCCGCACACCGTGGCGCTCGACGCACCGGTGCGGCTGCTTGCCCCTGGCGATCCGGGCTTGACCGAGGCCGTCGGCCGGGTGGGCTTCGCGCAGGTCGCGTTCGGCGTCGACGCGGAGTGGACCGACCGGATCCACCGGTACGAGCACATCGCGGAGGTGCGTGTAGCCGAGTTCGGCACGCACGCGGACGACGAGGTGGTGAATCCCGGCTAGCGCCACATCAGAGACCCTTGAGGGATGTCGATGTTGTCCACGGACTCCAGGTCCTCGTCGGCATGCGGCAGGAACGCGGCCTCGGAGTGCTCGGCGTGGACGCAGTACCAGGGCCCGTCCCGGCTGCCCGGTGGCGTGCCCTGGCTCATCGGGCGAGCGAGCCGGGCAGGTTCACCCCCTCAACGCCCGGCCCGGGGCCTCCGGTCGGCGGCCCACCCGGGGCCGCCTGCGAAGGGACAGCTGATCCGCCCCGAGGCGGACAGTGTGTCAAGCGGCGCCTCCGTGGCCGGCCGTCGGATTGTGCCATCGGCCTTCGACCGCGGCTCCGGTGAGGCCAGGGCCGATGCCCAGAAGAAGTGTGCGGCTCCCGTGGCGCGGACCGCTGGCCGCGGTGCGGGCAAGAATGTCCAAGACGGCGACACCGCCCAAATTGCCTCGGGTCCGCAGGCTTTCCCAGGAGTGCCTGAGGAGTTCAGGGGAGCAGCCCAGGCCCTTGGTGGCGTCCTCCAGGATCCGGGGGCCGCCCGGGTGCGCGATGACGACTTCGGGTGCCCAGTCCGGGTCGGTCTTGTGCAGCCACTCCCAGAGTGGGCCCATCAGGTGATTGACCCCGTCGGGGGCCCATTTCTCGGAGGTGAAGTGCAGACCGGTCGGTTCGACCTCGAGCGTGTAGGAGTCCACGGTGTTGGGCACGACCTGCTGCCAACTGCCATGGACTTCCAGGCAGGCATTGGGGAGATCGCTGCTGGAGACGACGCAGGCACCTGCCCCGTCGCCGAACAACATTCGGTAGAGGATTCCTGCCGGATCGTTCTTCTCTCGCCGGTACACGGTGCTCAGCGCCTCGCCGATCACGACCAGGACGCGCAGCCCCGGCATGGCTTCGACGAGCCGGACAGCCCAGGACAGAGCGTGGGCGCCGCCGACACAGCCCAGTTGTGTGGCGGGCATGCGCATGACGTCCGGTCTGAGGTCGAGCTTGTTGACGAGGTGGACGTCCAGCCCGGGAGTCGCGGGCGTGGTGCTGTGACTGGTGATGACGCAGTCGACGTCGGTGTGGTCCAGGCCTGCGGCCTTGAGGGCGTCGTGGGCCGCCGTGGTTGCCATCCGGTACATGGCCGGGAGGGCGTGGTTGTTGCGCTCGGTCACGGTGCCGGTCTTGGCAACGACCTCCAGTGGTGTGACGAAGCGCCGGGTATCGATCTTGAGGTTCCGGGCCCAGCGCTTGATGACTGCGGAAGACGGCAGCTGAGGGTCCGGGGGCAGGGAGTCGAT
This sequence comes from Streptomyces sp. AN091965, assembly GCF_022698285.1. Taxonomy (NCBI): domain Bacteria; kingdom Bacillati; phylum Actinomycetota; class Actinomycetes; order Kitasatosporales; family Streptomycetaceae; genus Streptomyces; species Streptomyces sp. AN091965. The sequence goes on from NZ_JALDMY010000001.1 coordinate 494,768, forward strand.
GATGTCGCTGACGATGGCCGACGTGGCTATCTCGAAAGCGGGGACGACGATTGAGGGCCGGGTGACGTAGGCCACGGGGGCGCTCCGTTCTGCACACGCGAGGATGTGATCGGTAGCCGTCCCCCCAACACGCAGGCCTCTTCCTGCTCCGACGGTGCCCCAGCCGTAAAGAAGGCGAGGTGGGAGGCGTCTGCAGGAGTGGACTGGCCGAGGTCCCGGCCGGGATGGTCGTTGCAAGGGGTGAGGCTCTCGCAGGTTACATGGGGATGATCAGCGCACACCGCGGCCAATCTGCGTGAGCTTCTTCAAGCTTGAAGCGGAGTGGAGAATTCAGGAGGGCGCACGGCGGATCGGCCCGCATGCTGCGTGGCCCACAACACGGCGCAGGGGTCACCGGGCGAGTGGAGTCCATGTCATGACGATGAACCGGCCGTGGGTGGCACCCATCGGGGTGGCGGCGGCCGCGTTCATCACCCCGACCTCCTGGCGGGCGCCGTGGACGATGAGGCGGCGGGAGCCGTCCGGGTGGATGTAGGAGTCCAGGCGGCTCTCGTACATCGCTTTCAGCTCGGGGTTCCCGAGCACTTCGAGCTCGATCTGGCGCAGTTCCTCGTGCGCCTCGTTCTCCTGTTCCCTGAGTGCGGCGGCCAGCTGGCTGAGCGCCACCGGCCCCCAGTTCTCCGCCCAGTCAGGCATGGCGGCACGGCTGTCCTGATGCGGGGGCAGCGACAGCATCCACCTCATGATGTTCTTCGGCATGGGGTGGAACAGGGCGTTGGCGGCCACGTTGTAGGTCAGGACGTTCCACGCTCCGTCGCTGACGTACGCGGCGTGGCGCTGGCTCTGGATCACCCAGTCCCACTTCTCGTAGAGGTCGAGAGAAGTGGCCGGGCGCAGCGGGACAGGGGCCCGGTGACCGAAGAGGGAGAGGTGGAGGTCGTGCCACTGGTGCTCACGCAGGTTCAGGATCGTGGCGACGCGGCGCAGCAGGACGGGGTCGGGGTTGGCGATCTGGCCGCGCTCAAGACGCGCGTAGACCCCACCCCCCGGCTCGTAGCCGAGCAGCAGGGACACCTCCGCCTGGGAGAGGCAGCGCAGGCGGCGCCCACCCGGGCCGCGTTCAGCGGCCAGCCCGGCCTTGTGCCGCAGTTCGGGCAGCTCCGGGTAGTGGGCGGTATCGGTGCGCTCACGCGCGTTGCCCAGTATCTGACCGACCCGTTCGCTGTCCATGAATCCTCCCCAGGAGTCACCCGCGGCCGGTACACCGGCCCAGGACTCTATTCAATGTTCGATCATGCGACGTTGTTCGCACTGCCGCACAGGCCTGCCCATTCCGTCGGAATCGACCGGCCGCGCGGTAGCGATCTTCGCGCATGCGGACGACGGTCCGCACGGAGGGTCCCTGCTCAGCGCGCCATGACCTCGACGTGCTACGCCCGGGCACCGGAAGCAAGTGCCACGGACGACCCTGTCTCCAGGGCCAACCGCATTCCAGCTCAGCCTTCATCTGGCCGTCGCGATGGCTCCACCAGGCCGCAGGCGCACGCCGAGCTCCTTCCGGGCAGGCGGCGGGTTCAGCGACGGCTCTCCGCCGGGCGGTCATGATCCGCCCCTGCACCACCGTCGACGGGCACGGACCAATGGCCTGCCAGATCCGCGTAGGCGGGTACGGACCGTACGAGTCATCGTGCGTGCCCTCGGTCGCACAGGTGCCGTCCAGAACGACGATCCGGTCCGCGCGCAGCGCCGAACTCATCCGGCGGGCGATCACCACCAAGCTCCCCTCCCGCCTCCCGAACGCCTGCTCCACCCGCGCCTCGTAACCGCCGACCCTCGCCACCAGAGCTATGGCACCGAGGGCCGCCATCGAGCGGTCCAGTTCCTCGTCGCTCACGCCGTCCGGTCGCAGACAGGTGAGGTCCTCGCGCAGGGTGCCGTCGAACACGTACGAGTCCTGAGTGACCTGGGTGTACGGGTAGGTCGCGGCGCCTGCGAGGGTGCCGGCCGGCATGGCGCTGCCCGAGGTGAGCGAGGGCGCCGCGGTCAGCATCAGGACCACCGGCAGATGGCCGCCGACCGCGACGGCCGCGCCCCGGCCCACGTCCGCCCGCGCCAGCGCCCGGGTCAGCGCGGCCTGCCGCTCGGCCGTCGCCCCGATCCTCGTGAGCGCCTGGGCTCCGGCAGCGCACGCCATGATGCCCCGCAGCGCCCGTACCGTGCTCCGGGTCTCGGCAGCGAGCGTCTCCCCCGCCCGGACCGCATCCCGATGGATCGCGGCGAGCGGCCTCAGCTGCCACGCCAGCAGGGCGAGAGCGGCCACAACGCAGACCAGGGCGAGCCGGGGCGCGAGGACGGCGAGGCCGATGACCGCGGCGCCCAGGCACAGGACCACGTCCCGCAGGCTCAGCAGGAGCGTCCCGGTGAGCCGGCGCACGCTCTCCGCCTGTCCGGCCACCCTGGCCACGGCCGCGTCCGAACCCCCGTCGGCCAGGGCCGCGTGCACGAGTGGTCGGCCGTGGACAGCCTGCCCGCGCTGGTCGGCGGCTGGTGCGTCGTCAAAGCGCTGGACGAGGGGCCCTCGCGCACCGGCCCGGCGGTGCCGCGGCCTGGCTGCTGGCGCTCGGCGGCGCGTACGTGCTGCGTGCCGCGGTACTCGGGCAGTTGGCAGAGCTGCTGGTGCCTCCCCGATTCCAGCGGGCGCCGCCGCGGTCGAAAAGAGCCGGCGTTGACGTGGAAGGGCGAGGGCAGCACCTTGATCGCTCCTTCGCCGTCGTGGGCCGAGACCGCCCTCCTCCAGCGCCCCAACAGCACGGATGCGCTGCACTCCGCCTCGCCGCGCAGCGTAGAAGGCTCGCTCGCTCATCCAGCGCAGGGCACGGGCCATCGCTGAGGCTTGCTGTGGTTCGGTGCCGGGCTGGATACCCGCCCGTTCCAGGACGGCGGTGATGGCCTGGCGTGGGTCTCTGCCCGCGCGGCGGCACGCGGCCGTTCCCCCAGGCTCCCCTGCACCAGCAGGGCTTCGCCCCAGGACAACGCCCTTGCGTCAGGTGGTGCGACGGCTGCCCACAGGGGGCCCGGCATCAGAGCTGAGCGCCCTCGGCGAAGTCGGTCGTGCGGGAGAGCGTCTCCCATGCGCTGATGTCCTCGTCCACGGCCCTGCGCGCGGCGGTGACCAGGCGCAGTGCGTCCGAGCCCAGGACGAGGTGGGCCGGTGGCTGCTCGATCGATGCGATGCGTACGACGGCTTCCCCGGCCTTGGCCGGATTGCCCAGTTGGTTCCCGCTGGCCCTCTGCCGCGCTGCGCGGATGGGGGTGAACAGCTCGTCGTAGTCCGCGATGGAGCGCGCGGCACGCGTCATGGACCGTCCGGCCCAGTCGGTGCGGAAGGAACCGGGCTCGATCGCCGTGACATGGATCCCGAACTGTGCGACCTCCTTCCCCAGCGCCTCCAGGACGCCTTCCAGGGCGAACTTGCTGCCGCAGTAGGCGGACATGCCGGGCACGGCCATGAGCCCGCCCATGGAGGTGACGGCCATCAGGTGCCCGCGGCGGCGTCGGCGCATGTGGGGCAGCGCCGCCTGCAGGGTGGCCATCGACCCGAACACGTTGACCTCGAACTGCCGCCGCACCTCGTTCAGCGGGGTTTCCTCGAAGGTGCCCTCCAGGCCGAACCCCGCGTTGGCGATGACGACGTCCAGGGGGCCGACGCGCTCTTCCACTTCCGTGACCACCCTGGGGACGGCGTCGCCGTCCGTCACATCCAGGAGGCGACCGTGAGCGCCCCCGGGTTCGAGCTCTTCGAAGGCTCGCAGGTCCCTTTCCGAACGGACGGTTCCGACGACGGTGTGCCCGGCAGCCAGCGCGGCTTGGGCGAAGGCACGTCCCAGGCCCGTACTGACGCCGGTGATGAACCAGTTCCGCTTCTCCATGGGCCCTCCAGAACGGCCTCGTGAGGATCTGAGGTGCCCTCCATGGTGTCGGCGGGGAGCTGGCGAGCGTCAAGATGGGGCCCTCACGTTCCGGGTCGTACGCCCCGTCCGCACGCGGGCCGGGTCTCCAGCAGCTGAACCCGGATGGCGGATCTCAGAGATCTCCTGGGGGTGCCGGGAGCCTACGGTCAGGGTGTGGCTCGGATGGCCCAGGTCACGGAGGCTCGGGAGGTTCTGTGAGACGGTTCCCTGTTGTTGCCGTGATGGTTTCGGGGCTGGCGGTGTCGGGAGTGCTGTCGCCGCCAGTGGCCTCTGCCCGGCAGATGGCCCCCGAGGGAACACAGTCGTTCACCGAGCCGGGCGCACAGGACTTCACGGTGCCAGAAGGGGTCGACACTCTCAAGGTGCGGGTATGGGGGGCCGGTGGGCCCGGCGGTGATGGCGGCAGCGGGGGCAGCGGCGGCTCGTCCAACGCCGCCAGCGGTGGGGGCGGAGGCGGTGGCGGCGGGGGCGGCGGAGGGCAAGCCGGTGACTACGCCCAGTGCGAGCTGACCGGGCTGCGCGGCGGGCAGGTACTGCGGATCACGGTCGGATCGGGCACCGGCCAGGCCCTCGATGCACGTACCACCCGCATCGACAGGGTGGACCCCGGACAGCAGACGACGTTCGGGACCCAGCTGGCCGTGGCGGCCGGTGGAGGCCGCGGTGCCAACGGCGGAGACGGCGGCAACGGTACTGATGCGATCTTGTTCATCGCCGGCTCCAACGGCGGCGGTGGCACCGCGGGCGCCAGAGGCAACGACTTCGGAAGTGCCGGATGCTTCCGTCACGGCGACATCCGCTACTCCAGCGAGAAAGTGGTCCGTGCCAGGCCGGGCACAGAGGGCACCAGAGGCACCGCTGGCCACAACCCCATCGGCAACGGCATCAGGAACGGTGGCGGAGACGGTGGCAACGGCGGAAGCGGCAGCAGCGGCCACGAGGGGATCGGCGGAGGCGGTGGAGGAGGCGGGGGCGGATACGGGCACGGCGCCGAGCGCGCCAACGAAGCCGACCACCCCGGCCCCCACGGACAGCCGGGCACCTACGGGTCAGGCGGATCGGGTGGACAGGACGGGAAAGCCGGTACGGACTTCTTCCGTGGTTCGGGAGGCTCGGGCGGCAACGGCCGGATCGACCTGGCCTGGGGACCGCGACCAGCCCCGTCGACACCGCCCGACTTCCCGGAGCTGCCCGACGTCCCGGTACTCGACGTCCCTGAACTGCCCGACATCCCGGAGATCCACCTCCCGGAGCCGCCCGGTCTCCCGGAGCTGGGCCTGCCGGAGCTGGACCTACCGGAACTCGACCTACCGGAGCTGTCCGGCGACCCGACGGAGCCTGACGCGCCGAGCGGCACGCCTTGACGAGAGCCCGCGCAGAAGGCCCTGCCAACGCCACCTGGCCAACCTGGCCCATGCGGACCCGCTGGGCGCGCGGGGCAGTTCAGCAGGTGTCGCGGTACGGGATGTCCGGCAGGTGGGTCGCCCAGTCGGCACGTGACAGGCCGGACCCGGCTCGCCGGCACACCTGGGCGGTCAAGCGCGCGGGATCGATGTCGTGCTGTTGGAGGCGCACATGCCGCCCTGTGGCGTACAGCGTGTGGCTGTCCGGGCTGAAGGCCAGCGAGGTGATGGTGTCGCCGGGGGTATGGAGGGAGGTGCCGAGCAGCTGGCTTGAGGCCACGTCCCAGATGTGGAGGGTGCCGGCGTCACCGGCGACCGCGAGGAGGCGGCTGTCGGCGGAGAAGGCCAGGGCGGACAGCGTTTCGTGCGGGCCGCCTTTGCGGGTGGGGTAGAGGCCGGGCAGTACGCCGAGCTGCTTGCGCGCGTCCCCGTCCCACAAGGTGACGCCGCCCATCACGTCGCCCACGGCCAGGTGGGTTCCGTCGGAGCTGAAGGCCAGCACGGCGAGTTCGTCGGGGGCCAGGACCTGTCGCCTCACTCTCCCCGAGGGAAGGTCGACCACGTCGCCTCCCTCGGAGATCAGCTTCTTCCCGTCGCCGCGCGCCGCGAACCGGCCGTCGGAGTGGAAGCGTGAGAGCCTCTTCAGCCGCTTTCCCGTCCTGATGTCCCAGAACTCCAGGGAGTTGTTCATGAAGCTGCGGGACAGGATCAAGGTGCGGCCGTCCGCGGAGAACATCATCCAGCTCACGTTCTCGGCGGGTACGTTCAGACGGGCGTGGGTGCGGCCCGTCCGGGTGTTCGTCACGGTGATCCGTGCGGGCGGAGAGTCAGTCGGAGGCGGCCCTTCCTGGAGCTGGACGTGGGCGGCGTAGCGGCTGTCGCTGCTGAACACGACATGGTCGTGGCAGTCGGCGGACCGTTTCGGGCAGGGTTCACCGAGGCCTGGGCCGCGGGTGCGCCCCCTGCGCACGTCGACCAGGTCGAGGGACTGGGTCTGGCCATGTTCACGGACGGCGGCCATGGTGCGCCCGTCGGGGCTCAGCTGGGAGTCCCCCAGCGGCTGTTGCCGCCAGCCCTTGTCGGTCGCCTGTCCCAGGCTGAGGGTGCGGACGACGGTCCCTCCGCCGTTGATGTACCGGATGGAGCGGTTCGCCGTGTCGAGCGCCAGTTGGCTTGGCCGTTCGTTGGCCAGCGGGTAGCGGAACACCGGGGTGCCGGGTGCCGAGAAACGCCACAGGCGGATCTCGTCGTCGGTCGCGGTGGCGACGAAATCGCCGTCCGCGCTGACCCGCAGGGCCTCGGCGCCGGGGGTCTTGATCCGGGCGAGACGTCTGCCGGAGGCCAGGTCCCACAGTTGGATGCCGGTGCCCGTGGACAGGACCAGTCGACGGCTGTCGGGGGTGAAGGCGGCCTGTCCTTCCCCACAAGTGGCCTTGATCTTCACGGTGAGCCTGCGCTGTGCGCGGATGTCCCAGATCTCTGGGTGGCGCCGCTCTCGGCAGACCGCCAGTCGGCTGTCGTCCGGGCTGATCGCCATGCTCAAGAGAGGCGCCTTGCCACCGGGGTCGGTCAGACGCAGGAGCGTGCGGCGGCTGCGGACGTCCCACACCTGCGTCACGCCGTCGGGTGCCGCCTCCTCCGGTCCTTCGGCCGTCGGGCTGCCGCTCCCCTCGAACACGACCTCCACGTCACCACGGGTGCCGTCGTCAGCGGCCAGTAGCCGCCCAGATGGGCTGAAGTCCCACGTCAACGGCACTATGTCGGGCAGGGTGCCGATGGTTCGCCCGGCTCGGACGTCCCACAGGCGCACCCCGTCCTCGTCGTTCATGGCCAGGGTGCGGCCGTCACCACTCACGCGCCCTTCATCCATCAGTTCCTGTTTCCCGATGCCGCGATAGGTGTGGGTCAGACGGCCGGTCGTCAGGTCCCGTACCCGGATCCGCCTGCTGTCAACGGAGATGAGCTGACGGCCGGACGTGGTCAGATGGTGGTCCGGCTCCGCGGAACCGGACCGGGGGATGCGGAATGCGGCCTGTTCCTTTTGCGTCGCGGCTCCCAAGAGGGCGGCCCGTGTCTCCGTCGTCTTCGCGAGGTTCCAGGAGGCCACGCTCAATTGCATGGCCGTGACGGGGTCGGAGGCACGCATGCTGGTGGCGACGGCGGCGATGCGGCGAGCCTGCGCCTCCTGGTGCTGGCGGCTGTTGACGCGGTTCTGTTGCCAGGCGATGGCACCGGCCACCAGGGCCAGGACGAGCACGGCGGCCAGGGCGGCGAGCAGTCGGCGACGGCGGCGGTGTTCGCGGGTGTGAGCGAGACGGCCGGCGGTCACGAACGAGCGTTCCAGGCCGGTGAGCTGAGCCGGGTCGGCCAGGAGGTCCTCTGCCGCGGCCAGGCGGGTGCCGCGGTAGAGGGTGCCGGGGTCGCGATCCGATTCGTTCCAGGTGCGGGCCGCTTCGGTCAGACGGCGTTGGGTCCGCAGCCGTTCGCGTTCCTCCTCGATCCACTCGCGCAGCCTGGGCCATGCGGTGATGAGCGCTTCGTGCGCGAGGTCGATCGTTTGTTCATCCAGGGTGATCAGCCGCGCGGCCGCGAGGTCGGCCAGGACGAGGGCGACGCCGTCCGAGTCGGTGAGGTCCAGCTCGGTGCGGTCGACGGGGCGCCGCGTGTCCTGGGTGCCGTCGCCGGGAGTGATCAGCCGCAGGAGGACGCGGCGGGCGTGCGCGGACTGGGCCGGGGTCATCCGCGTGTACAGGTCCTCGGCGGTCTGGGCGATGGCGCCCCGGATACCGCCCGACTGTTCGTACGCCTCGACCGTCAGAGTGCGGCCGCGGCGGCGGCGCCAGGTTTCCAGCAGGGCGTGCGAGAGCAGCGGCAGGCTCCCGGGCTCACCCTCGACCTCCGTGATGAGACGGGCGGTCAGGGCACGTTCCACGATCAAGCCCTCCGCCTGGGCGGGCTTGACGATCGCCGCGCGCAGCTCGCTGCCGCTCATGGGCCCGACCGGCACGCTCGATTCGCGCAGGGCCGTGGCGAGGTCGGGGTGCGCCAGGCAGTGCGCGTAGAAGTCGGCACGAACGCCGAGGACGACACGCAGCCGGCTGTCGGGCTCGGTGGCGGTCAGGAGCAGAGCCAGGAAGGCGGCTCGCTCCTGCGCGTCGTGGCAGAGGGTGAAGAGCTCCTCGAACTGATCGACGACCAGCCACGTGTCGCCCTCGTCGGCAGCCGGTACGCACGCCTTCGCGTGGGTACGGGCCGGGGACGCGCCCGGGGTGAGGATCCGGATGGCCGCCGGCCGCTCCTGGCCCTCAAGACCGCGCAACCGTGGGATGAGCCCGGCCCGCAGCAGGGACGACTTGCCGCTGCCGGACGGGCCGACCACCACCATGAGGCGATGCTCCACCGCCCTGGCCATCAGATGGCCGGTCAGTGCTTCACGCCCGAAGAACAACTCCGCGTCGCCCACGTCGTACCGGGCCAGACCGCGATAGGGCGGCGGGGCGTCGTCGCTGTCCGGGGCGGGCGGCAGGGCGTCCTGCTCCACGGCAGCGGCACGCCAGCGCCGCTCCCACTCCTGCTCGTCGCCGCCGCACGCCCGCACGTACGCCAGGGCCAGCGCCAGGGACGGCAGCTTCTGCCCGGACGCGGCCCGCGACAGCATCGCCGCGGAGAAGCCGGCCTTGGAGGCCATGTCCCGGTACGGGATCCCACCGGCCTCCTGGCGCAACGCGCGCAACGCGAATGCGAAGCCCTGCACCGGTCCCGCCAACGGATCAACCGGTTTCTCCTTGCGCCCCATCCTGGCCCCCCGACGCCCAGACGATCATCAGCGGAAAGCTTACGAACGCCTTTCCGGCAGCGACAACCAGCGCTTCGGTCAGGGGCACGGCTTGCTTTCGGCCACGTCTCGGCTTGTTTCACGCCGCAGAAGGGGGCTGTGCAACAACTCGCCAGCCGATGAACTCGATAGCGCACCGGCCACCACGGCTTGCCGCTCCGGCCGGGCTCCGGCCCGCCCGACCGCATGGCCCGTGGCGCCGGACGCCGACCCGCACAAGCGCGTTACGGCTTCGCACTACGGAACACCCCCATCACAGAGGAGTCTTCGTGAACCGTGTCCAAGGAACCACTCCCTCCGCATGGCGCAAGCACCTGGTAAGTGCTGCGGCAACGGTGGCGGTGGCCGGCGGCAGCCTCGTGGGCTTCGCCGGCGTGGCGAATGCCGCGCCGCACACGCCGTCCCAGCCCCAGGTTTCCGTGAGTGCCAGCAGCACTGCCACCGCCGACTCCGCGGCGGCCTCGGGGTGGACCTTCTACCGCGCCTACTGGACCAAGAGCGCGTGCGTCAAGGAAGGCCTGGCGGGTGAGCGCAAGCACTGGTGGAAGGACTCCGACTGCAAGTACAAGCGAGGCCTTGACGGCCGGATGAAGTGGTTCCTCTACGTCTACGACCGCGTGGCCGGCTAGGCGCCCTTCTTCGGTTTCCCTCCGGGCGTCACAGGAGGGAAACCGAAGGGCTGGCCCCGGTGGCGCCGTCCCAGTCCCGGCCGGAGGCCTGTGCGCCCCAAGACCGCTCTTGGGAGCAACCGGCACACAGGCGGGGCGCGAAGTCCACCGAGTGGCTCGCCCGTTCAACAAGTCATCCCTCAGGCGTCTGCCGGGTTCCCCTCGGTGGACGCCCCCACAGGAAGGAACCGATCCATGACACGACTCAAGCGGCACGCCGCGGCCCTGGCTGCCGTCGGCAGTCTCGCCTTCGGACTCAGCACCCTGGCGGCAGCACCGAGCCAGGCGGCCCCCCAGGCAGTGACCTGCTCGGGATGGAAGTACGCCAACTACGACGACGGCTCCGGCACCCTCGTGCGTGGCGCCAACATGAAGAAGGGGCCCTACGCCGCCTGCGGCAACGTCAAGGGGATGGACGCGGGTACCAAGGTCTACTACTGGTGCTACGCCGTCAACGACTACGGCAACACCTGGACCTACGCGCGGATCGCCGGCACCCAGACCCACGGATGGATCTCCGACGACCACCTGTCCAACGGCGGCGCCGACGAGGAGTGCCCACCGCAAGCCGGCGCACCGCAGCTGCCCGCCGAACTGAACCGGGCGTGAATCGGCACCACGCAGTGGGGCTGCACGCACTCGCACCGTTCTGAGCCTCCACCGGCCGCGTCGGGTTCGGCTTCGTGATTGCCGAATCCGGCGCGTCAAGCGGCCGGCCTCAGGGTCGAGGCGTGCCCGGAGCCGAAGGCCGCCGCGCAGCGGTGGGTCAGCTTCCAGGGTGAGGTGGGCCGCTCGTCATTCGATCCCGAGGGGGCCGATCCCCAGGTCCTCCCGCATGAGGCGGCGCATCTCGGCCATGGCCGTGCGGCGCTGCCGGATGAACGGCGCGTCCTCGGCGGAGCCGACCGCCACCCCGCGGGCGTAGGCGTCGCGCAGTCGGCGCAGGCTGTGGAACGCCTCGTTCCCGGCGGCGACGACGAGCGGCGGCCCCACGAGCCAGAGCCGCTCGCTCGCCGTGTGCAACCCGGTCCCGCGGAAAGCCTCGCGCACCGCCGCGTCGCGCGCCGAGTCGGACCTGTGGTCGCCCAGGGCGACGGCCCGTATCTCTTCACCCGCGTCCTTGAGGGCGGAGGCGTACTCGGTGTACACGGCACGCCGCATGTCGAGGGCGTACCGTGCTTCCTCGCGCCGCCACCTGCTGCGATCGGCGATCAGGGTGGCGGCGATACCGATCGCCGCACCGGCCAGCGTGGAGAGCAGGGGCATCCAGTCCATGCGCCGCATGCTCTCCGAACCACCGCTACGCCACCAGCGGCTCGGACCTTCCGCCGTGGTCGCCAGGCGCCTCATACCGGTGCCCCGGCCCGCGTGGGGCCTCACCGTGCCCGTCGGAAGAGGACCCGTCAGAAGAGGCCCTCATAGACATCCCACCCCGTGGCGATCTCCTTCCGGGTGGTGAACGAGCCGTTCCCCTTGCCGTCGAGGCGGTACAGGTTTCCGGACGTGTCGCGCGCGATCAGGTCCGCTCTGCCGTCGCCGGGGCTCGTCGCCGGAGGCTTCGCCGTGCTGTTCCTCCTGGTGCTCGTGGTCATGCTCCTTCGGGGCGTCCGGGGTGTGGATGCGCGGCGGCGTTCCTCCCTCTTCCCCTTCGGATGGGCGAACTGGTTCCAGGCATCGGCCAACGCCTCGTAAGCCGTCGCGGGGCCGCGGCCACGCCCCTTGACCCCACCGGCCCGGTACGGTGTGGCGCTCCTGGCCGGAGCCCGCAGCACGGCGACGCTCCTGGGCGGAGCCCGCACCACGTCAGAGCCGTTGTCAGTGGTGGCGGCGACAATCTCCCCATGACCTCACCCCAGCACCTCGACGGCCTCCTCACCCACTTAGGACTCGCGGAGGCCGCCACGTTCACGGCCGTGCGCGGCGGCGACGAGGACGCCGTGATCCGGCTCTTCGGCGGCGATCCCGGACAGGCCCGCCCCATGCGCCTGGAGGACCTGCGCGACCACTACGTCACGAACCTCATCCTGGTCTCCCGGTCGGGCCCGACAGTCGTCGTCGTGGAGAACAACGGCTATCAGGGGTCCCGCGAAGAGGTGCTGCGCCCGCTCTCCCGTCTGGGCCGCACCGCAAGCGCCTACTGGAACGTCAACGCCGTGTCCCGGCTGAGCCTGGCCGAGGACGGACTGATCCAGTCCGTCCTCGACATGGTCGTGCCCGAGGACCCGTTCGGGGCGCGCCCCGACGCCTGGGACCCCCTGCTGGAGGGCCTGGACCTGGCCGACGGCGACGGCTGGGGTGAGGGCCTGACGGCTGTCGAGCGCGCGACGGGCGTGCGCTTCGACGACGCCTGGGTACGCGGCCCGCACCGCGTCGTGGAGATCACACCGGTGCCGGAGTATCTGCTGGGGCAGGGGCTCATCGACTCACCCCTTCTCCAACGGGAGCCCTTCGCCGGTTACCTGGCCGAGCTGGGGCCGGGGTTGCTGGAGCCGATGCGCCGACACGCCCTCCACCTGGCCCTCACCCACGCCGACCTGCGCCACCACCCCCTTGCCACCGCGGCCCTCACAGCGCACACCCTTCCGGCCGCCGCGAGGCAGCGGCTGCGCGACGAGCTCACCGCCGCGCACGACCAAGCGCTCCCCCAGGCCCGCGCGCTGCTGATCGGCGAGCCGAAGGAGTTCGAGCCCGAATGGGAGCGCCCCTCCCACCGCCTCTTCCGGCAGGCCATCGTCTTCGGCGTCCTCGCGCGGTGCGTCGCCGCCCACCTCCCGGCCCCGGCGGACCGGCTCCCGGACGTCCTCAGCTCCCTCACCGCAGCGATGACCGGCGACAGCGAACGCGTGGAGGAGTTCTGGATGCTCGCCCACCTCCACAACGCGGCACGGCGGATGAGCTGAACCGGACATTCAAAGGAGCGGTACGCCAAGGGCCGGCCCTCCTACCGGGCCGCCGCCGACATCCCGGCCCGCGGCTTCCGCCCGGACATGGGCGCGCCCGAACGCGTCGTCATCGTCACCGGCGCCGCATACGCTCACCTCGACGGCCGCAAGCCCCCGCACGTGCTCCAGCTCGCCGAACAGGCCGCGCGCTGGACCTACGAGCAGCACCTCCCCGCGGCTGTGCCGACCCAGCCCGGCGGCGCGCCCGCGCCAGGTGATCGCTTCAGTGACCAGCAGGAGAGAACGTGCAGACCTATGTCAGCCCGCCCGGCATCGCGCTCGGACGGTACGACCTCGCCACCGACGACATCGCCGCCGCCCTGCGTCGGCGCCACCCCGAACTCGCCGGACACCCGGACTTCCACGCCGCGGCCCGCGCGGTGGCCGGGCGGCGCCGCAGACGCACGCACCCGTGCCCCGACGGTCGGGTGCCCGAGCCATACGCGGTGGAAGACCGTCGCGGCGACCTGCGCACGCTGATGCAGCAGGCGTGCCTCCAGGCGCTGCGGCACGCCGGGGTGACCGCGCGGGACGTGGGAGCACTCGTGGTCGTCCAGGATCCGGCTCCCGCAGCGGCCGATCCGTTCCTCGACGGCGACTTGGTGCTCTCCCTCGGCCTGCCGTCCACCACCGCGCGCGTGCCGTTGACCGGCTTATCCAGCACCGGCGCGGTACACGCGCTGATCGTGGCGGAGGACATGGCGCGTACGGGCAGGTCCGTCCTGGTGGTGGCGGCCGGGATCCACCCGCCCCTGACCACGGTCGACTCCGGCTGCGCCACCCCCGCCGCGCTCGCCCGTCAGCTCATGGTCAGCGACGGCGGGGCCGCCGTGGTCGTCAGCGGTGAGGCCCTCGCCGCGCCGGGCCTGGTCATCGACGAGACCTGGCAGTACGCGCAGTGCGACAGCCGCGCCTCCGCGCACGCCGGGGGCTATCGCGCCGAGGACCATCCAGGGCTGGCGGCGCTGCCTTGGCTGCGGCCGGGCCAGGAGCGGCCGGACTTCGCGCTCGTTCACCCCGGCGGCCCGGCGCCGCTGCACTCCCTGGCCGAGGCAAGTTCCCTGCCTGGGCGGGCTCTTGAGCCTTCACTCGCGCGCCTCGCCGATGAGGGTGACCTGGGCGCCGCGTCGGTGCTGCGGATGCTGGCCCGCCTCCACGAGAGCCCGCCCGTCGGCGAGTCCCCGGGTCTGCTCCTCGGCCTGGCCCCGGGCTACCTGGCGGCGGCTTGCCGGGTCCGGTGGACAACCTCAGCCACATCTCAGCGGAATCGGCCGAAGTTGACGCACAAAGGCGCTTCCTGACCGCTTATGTTCACCGTAGCGATCGAGTAACTCACCGTACGTCTGCTCTTGTTGGACGTACGACCACGACGATTCGGGTGATCAGTCTGCAACGCACTTCGCGCCAACGGTCGGCCCCGGCCGCACAGGACCGGAGGGTGACGGCGACCGGCTCGCAGGAGTGCGCCCTGCCGACACCCGCCGAGGCGGCGCAAGAGCGTACTTCCGATTTCCTCGAAATCGCGGCCGGGCGAGGAACAATCGCAGGTCTCCCCTTCCGTATTCGGCTACTGGAACCCCTACCTGCCGCGCACGTACGACGGCTGTCTCGTCACCTTGGATTCCTGGAGAAAGTGAGAGCGAGAAACACGCATGGATAAGCAGAACCCAGGCGTCGCCTGCGAACGGTTACGCCCGGAGCCGACGAGCCCTGAAACCTGTGCTGCCGACGGCCGCCTGGCCGCGCTGGTCCGGGGCATCGCGGAGGTCCTCAGCCAGCGCGGGTACCACGTCGGCCAGGCCATCACGTGCACGGTCGAGGACGGCTTCTTCCCGCAGGTGGTCGTGAAGGTCGACGCCAGCACCTATCTCAACATCTCCTGGCACGAACCCGCCCTCTCCTGCACCTGGCGAGCCACCAGGCTCGTGGCGGGGAGGCAGGAGATGGTGGAGGAACTGAACCTGAACGGCTGCGAGTTCACCGCCGAGGAGATCGTCGAGGCCAGCCTGAGCGCCCTCGCCCTGCCTTCACGGCAGCGGTGGCGGGCTTGATGCGCACCGACCGCTCGCCAGCTGACCCGAGGACCGCGCGCACGTCGGGCGTCCCGGATGCCGGACACATGTCAGCTGCCGCGGGGACCACCACCCCTCAGCTACCGCGAGCACCGGACGCATGTCAGACGTCGGCCCCGGGCCGGTCGGCGCGGTAGACGTAGTGAGTCCAGTCATCGACCGGATGATCCGGTTCCAAGTCCCCGGTCCCGATCCGGCGCAGCCCGGCCCTCTCCAGCGCCCTCCACGAGGCGCGGTTGGCCGCCACCACGGGCACGAGTACGCACGGGGCCGCCGGGTGCGCGGCCCAGGTTCGCCCGACGGCCGAGCGAATCATCGCCGTCCCGATGCCCTGCCCGGTCCGCTGGGGGTCGCCGATCAGGTAGTCGATGGTCATCGCCTCGTCGGGTACGGCGACGACGGCGGCCAGCTCGGTCCGGTAATCGGGGTAGTCGCTCAGGCGTGAACGCTGCACCAGGCCGACCGGACGGCCGTCGAGGAGCGCGAGGAAGTCCTCCGACGGCTCCTCGCCCCGGGCGGCGGGGCCGAAGTCCCGGGCCACCGCCTCCGCCGTGGTCTCGTGGTTCCACCAACGCCGCACGTGCGGCTGCCGCAGCCAGCTCCCGAGCAGCGGAAAGTCCCCCTCGACGACCCGACGCCACGTGATCACCACCAGGCGCTCCTCTCCCACCGCACCACGTCTCCGCACGCTAACGCACTCCCGCCCGCTGTCCCCGAGGTCCCGCTCACCCCCGTCCTCGACGGCCGCCGGCCCGGACCGAACTGTCCGAGAACGGCCTCTTGCTGGCCGCGACGGACTGGATTTGTCAGGATGGCCGCAAACAGGAGTGCGTGTGGAGCGCATACCTGCGAACGTTCTCGCCATCCTGTTGAGCCCATGGCTATCAACCGCCCCTCTGGGCAGCTTCTGTTGCGGTGACACCTGTTCTGGCTCAAAGGAGGCGGTGGTGGAGGGTGAACCTTTCGTGACTCTGGATGAGCCGATAGCAGTGGTAGGCGCGTCCTGCCGCTTGCCGGGCGGGATCAATGGTCTGGACGCGTTATGGACCGCCCTGATGGGAGGGCGTGATCTGGTCGGTGTGGCGCCGCCCGACAGGTTCGACGCCCAGCGGTGGCTATCGGCCAACCCTCGGCGCAGCGGTAAGTCGTACACCGTGGCAGGCGCGTTCCTGGCGGACGTGGCGGGCTTCGACGCCGACTACTTTCAGATTTCCCCGCGCGAAGCAGCCCAGATGGACCCGCAGCACCGGCTGCTCCTGGAGCTCGCGGTGGAGGCCCTGGACGACGCGGGCGCCGTCACCAGATCGCTAGCGGGCACGGACACCGGCGTCTTCGTGTCCGTGGGAGGGCACAGCTACGCGACGCTCCAGGCCATGCGGCCCAAGCTGATGGACAGTCACAGCGCGCTGGGGATCATGACCTCCTTCGCGGCCAACCGCATCTCCTTCCACTTCGATCTCCGCGGGCCGAGCGTGGTCGTGGAGTCCGCGTGCTCGTCCTCTTTGGTGGCACTGCACCAGGCGTGCGAAGCGCTGCACCGGGGGCGGGTCGGCATGGCCGTGGCGGGCGGCGCCAACTTGTTGCTGGCTCCGACCGACTTCGTCGCCTCGTCCCGTGCCACGATGCTGTCCAGACGCGGACGTTCACAGACCTTCTCCGCTGCCGCGGACGGGTACGTGCGTGGCGAGGGCGGCGGCTTGGTGGTGCTCAAACGTCTCGCGGACGCCCTACTCGACGGCGACCGCGTCCACGCGCTCATCCGGGGCACCGCCACCAACAACGACGGCCATACGCCCGGCATTTCCGTACCGGACGCGGGCGCGCAGCGGGCCCTCCTGGAGCAGGTCTATCGCCGTGCGGGCGTCGATCCGGGCGATGTGGTGTACCTGGAGACCCACGGCACGGGCACCCCGGTGGGGGATCCGATCGAGTGCCGGGCGCTGGGGATGGCGATGGGCCGCTCGCGGGGGGTGGCCGATCCGCTGCCGATCGGCTCGATCAAGACCAACGTGGGCCATTTGGAAGGCGCTTCCGGGATCGCGGGTCTGCTCAAGGCGATGCTCGTACTCCGCCACGGGGCGATCCCTGCCTCCCTGCACGCCACTCCCCTCAGCAAAGCGATCGACTTCACCGCTCTGGGGCTCGAACCCGTCCTCACCGCACGCCCTCTTGAGGTGACCGCGCGTTCGCTGGTCGGCGTCAACTCCTTCGGGGCGGGCGGGTCCAACGCCCATGCGATCCTCGCGGCCCCTCCGTCGGCCCCGCCCGCGCCTGCCGAGGCGACCGGGCACGGGGACGTACCGGTCGTCGTCTCGGCGCGCACCCGCGACGCTCTCGCCGAAGCGTCGGAGCGAATGGTGCGGCACCTGGAGGGCCTGGACGAGCGGGACTTCTACCATCTCGCCGCCACGTCGGCCCGGCGCCGCGAGCGGCACCCGTACCGCGCGGTGGTCCTGGCGGGCTCCGCCCGGCAGGCCGCCGGACGGCTGAAGGCGCTGGCGGAGCACTCCCCCGCCTCTCGAGCGGCGGCGACCGCCCGCGGGGTGTCGCGTGGCGAGGTGGCGTTCGCGTTCAGCGGCAATGGCGCTCAGTGGGCGGGTATGGGCGCCGATCTGCTGGACAGCGACGCGGTGTTCGCCGCCGCCGTGGCGCGGGTGGACGCGCTCCTGACACCCGCGCTCGGCTGGTCGGTGGAGCAGGAGCTGCGCGCGGCGAAGGCGGAGAGCTCGGCCGCGACGGAGGTCGCCCAACCATTGCTGTTCACCGTGCAGGTGGCCACGGTGTGCGTGCTGGCCGAGCGGGGTTTCCGGCCCAAGGCGGTGATCGGCCACAGCGTCGGGGAGGTGGCCGCAGCGTGGGCCGCGGGCGCCCTCGACCTGGCCACGGCGTGCCGCGTGGTCGCCGAGCGCAGCCGGGCGCAGGGGCCGACCGCGGGCCTGGGCCGCATGGCCGCCATCGGGGTCGGCGGTGAACAGGCCCGCCGCCTGCTGGCCCCGTACGAAGGGCGCCTGGAGGTCACCGCGTTCAACAGCGATCGCGACCTCACCGTCGGCGGCCCGCTGGACGCGCTGGAGGAGCTGGGCGACGAAGCGGCTCGGCGGGGCGTCTTCTTCCGGCTGCTCGACTTGGACTACGCGTTCCACACGGCGGCGATGGACGGCATCCGTGACGGGCTGCTTGCCGCTCTTGAAGGCGTCGAGGCGCGCGCCACGGACACGGCGTTCGCCTCGACCGTCACGGGCAGCCTCGTCGACACCCGCACGCTGGGCGCCGACTACTGGTGGGACAACGTACGGCAGCCGGTGCGGTTCGCCTCGGCCGTGCAGGAGTTGCTCGCCGCGGGCTGCGACACGTTCGTGGAGGTCGGGCCTCACCACGTCCTGCGGGGTTATCTCACCCGGCTGTGCGCCGCGGTCCCGGGGCAGACGGCCGTCATCCCCACGCTGTTCCGCGACGGCGACGGGCCCGCCGCGCTCGACACCGCACTCGCACATCTGCTGGCCGTCGGCGCCGATGTCGCAGGGGAGGAGTGGTTTCCCCGGCCGGCCCGGGTGGTCGACCTGCCGGCCTACCCCTGGCAGCACGAGCGGCACTGGCACGGAGCCCCCGGCTGGTGGGACCAACGGCTGGCGCTCGGCAGCACCGGACACCCGCTCCTGGGCGAGCGGATACCGGGCCCCGAGCCCGGCTGGGAGTGCGACGTGGAGCCCGAGAGGGTGCCGTGGGCGGGCGACCACACGATCAGCGAGAGCGTGGTCATGCCCGGCATGGCCTTCGCCGAGATGGCCCTGGCCGCGGGCGCCGAGGTGTTCGGCGTGCCCATCGAGGTCCTCGGCCTGCGCATCGACAGCGCGCTGACCCTTCCCTGGCAGGACGACGCGATGGACGTACGGCTGCGCACCAGCTTCAGTCCCGACGACGGTGTGACGCAGATCAGCAGCACCGACGGCGACGGTTCCAGCTGGCAGGCCCACGCGCGCGCCCAGGTCCGGCGTCTCCTGCGGCCCCGTCCCGGCCCCCTGGCCCCCGCGCCCTCGCCCGAGACCAGCGCCGGGAAGCGGGCAGCCGAGGCTCACTACGCCCGCTGCGCCGAGGCAGGCCTGTCCTACGGCCCGCTCCTGCGCGTCCTGCACGACCTGCGGGCCACGGCGGACACCGTCACGGCCCGCTACGCGCTGCCGCCGTGCGACGACACCGCCTTCCACGCCCACCCGGTCGTCATGGACGCCGCGCTCCAGGCCGCGCTGGCGCTGCTGCCCGACGACGGCCGTATCTACGTGCCCGTGTCCGCCGGTGCCATCCGATGCTGGGACGCCCCGGACGCCGTCGGCCTCATCGACGTACGGGCGCGGGCGGTCACCTCCGACGAAGGCGTCGTGGACGTCACGGTGACCGACCTCCGTGGCGCGGTCGCCCTGGAGATGACCGAGGTACGGCTGAAGGCGCTGGACGAGCGGAGCCGTCGGCCCACGGAGTACTACACCACCGAGCTGCGCGCGGTGCCGCTGGCCGCCGTCCCCGCCCCGGCCATCGCGGCGTCCGAGCTCGCGCGGGCGACCCGCGCCGAACGGCAGGCCCTGCCGCGCGGGTGGCGGGACAGCCGGGAGAACGGCCTGGCCGCCAGGACCGGCGAACTCAGCGGCCACTTCTTCGCCCAGGCCGTGCAGGACATGCTGCCCGGTGAGCAGGAGTTCAGCCTCGGCCGACTGCTGGCAGCGGGGCTGCGGCCCGACAGGCAGCTGTGGGTCCGCTCACTGGCCCGGATGGCCTGCGACGCCGGCGTCATGACGGCCCTCGGCGGTGGCGCGGAGAACCCCAGCTGGCGGCTCGTCGCGCCGCCGCGCCCCGCGGCCGTCCTCCAGAAGACGACGGCCGACTTCCCGGCCGAGGCCGCCTTCCTGACCCTGTGCACCCTGTGCGGCAGCCATCTGGCACCCATGCTCCGCGGTGACCTCGACCCGGTGGACCTCATGTTCAACGGCGCCGACCGGGACCTCATCGAGCAGGTGTACAGCTCCACCGTCCCCTCCCGCCCGGCCCGGCAGAACGCCGGGATCTACCTGCGCGCGTTCCTGGCGCGATGGCCCGCCGACCGGCCGCTCCACGTGCTGGAGGTCGGCGGCGGCACGGGAGGCACCACCGCGTCCCTCCTCCCGCTGCTGCCGCCCGAGCGCACCCGGTACGTCTTCACCGACGTGTCGGCCGGGTTCTTCACCCGCGCCCAGGAGCGCTTCACCGCGTACGACTTCGTGGAGTACCGCACGCTGGACATCACCGCCGACCCCGTGGCGCAGGGCTTCGCCGAGGGCGAGTTCGACCTGGTGATCGCCGCCAACGTCCTGCACGTCGCACCGCGCCTCACCCAGGCGCTCCACCACGTGGCCTCGCTGCTCGGCGACCGGGGAGCCCTGCTGGCCGTGGAGGCGAGCGATCCCCGCCTCGACGACCTGTGCTTCGGCGGGTTCGACGGCTTCTGGCAGTTCACCGACGCGCCGCTGCGCACCCAGAGCTGCCTGCTGACCGCCGACCAGTGGATGCCGCTGCTCGCCGAGTGCGGCTTCACCGACGCCACGTACGCCACCCAGGACCTCGATGTCGACGACGCCGACGACAGCGTCATCCTCGCCACCCGCACGGCCCTTGATACGACATCTGTCACGGCGACACCCGTCGTGCGGAGCGCCGCGCGGTGGCTCGTCGTCGCGGAGCGCCCTGAGGCGGAGCTCACTGGTCGGCTCGTCGACGCCCTGCGGGTGTCCGGGAGCCCGGAGGTGGCGGTCGTCTCCGCGGGTGACAGCTCGCGTGTGGAGTGGCCGTGGTCGGACGGTGAGCGCTCGTCCGGTGTCGTCGTGCTTCTTGACGAGGTGGCCTCGGGAGCGTGGGCGGGCGAGTCGCCGCGGTGGGTCGGGGGGCCGCCGCAGAGCGGGGAGCCGCCACAAGATGAGGTGCCGCCCCGGGACGAGGAGCCGTCCTGGGTCGGGCAGCCGCCGCGCCCTGCCTCGCCCGACCAGGAGCTCGTCTCCTCGCCGGACCAGGACCTCATCGACCCCATGCTCCGGCGGGCCGCCATGCTGAGGGATCTGGTCGCCGCCCGGCACCGCGACCCCTCCCCCGACCCGCTGCCCCTCGTCGTCGTCACCCGTCCCAGCGGGGCCCTGCCCGCCCCCGAACGCCCCCTCGTGCCCTCGGACGCGGCCGTGTGGGGCATGGCGCGCAGTCTGGCCAACGAAGAGCCTTCTCTGCGGATCCGGCGCGTCTCTCTGGACCGCGGCAGCGACGCCGCCCACGACGCCGCGCGGCTGGCTCAAGTCATCAACGCGGACACGGCGGAGGACGAGCTCGTCCTGACGCGCGGTGGCTGCTTCGCCCCGCGCACGACGGCCCGGCTGCCCACTGCTCCCGCTGCGGCGAGCGGTCCGTACCGCCTTCACGCCGAGCGGGGCGGCGGGGCGGCGGCCCTGTCGTGGATCCAGGACACGGAAGGCGCCCCCGCCTCCGGCCGTGGCACTGGCCCCGGCCCCGGCCCCGGCCCCGGCCCCGGCCAGATCGTGATCGCCGTGGAAGCCGCCGCCCTCAACTACCACGACGTCATGACCGTCACCGGCTTGATCACCGAAGACGCCGACACGCCCGGCTTCGAGCACGACCGCGTGGGCCTGGAGTGCGCGGGAACCGTCACCGGAGTCGGAACCGGGGTGACCGGCTTCGCCCCGGGTGACCGCGTGTTCGCCTTCACCACCACCTCGATCGCCTCCCGGATGACGACGCCCGCCCACCTGGCGGGCCACATCCCCGACGGCATGAGCTTCGCCGAAGCCGCGACGCTCCCCATCGCCTTCGCCACCGTCCACTACAGCCTCACCGACCGCGCGAACCTACAGCCAGGCGAAACGGTCCTGGTCCACGGCGGCGCGGGCGGCATCGGCCTGGCCGTGCTGCAACACGCGCAGCACGTCGGCGCCCAGGTCATCGCCACGGCGGGCACCCCCGCCAAACGCCGTCTCCTCCGCCACCTCGGGGTGACACACGTCCTCGACTCGCGCGGCCCGGACTTCGCCGAACAGGTCCACCGGCTCACCGACGACGAGGGAGTCGACGTGGTCGTCAACTCCCTGACCGGCGAAGCCGCTGCCCGCAGCCTCGAACTCCTGCGCCCCGGCGGCAGGTTCGTGGAACTCGGCAAACGCGGCTTCCAGGACAACAGCCGCCTGCTGCTCAAGGCCCTCGCCGCCAACTGCAGCTATCTGGCCGTCGACATCCTCAAGATCGTCGCAGGACCGCTGCGCCGGGCCCGGCGCCTCACGGAAGCCGTCAGCGATCTCGTCCGCCGCGGCGCCTACCGGCCGCTCCCGCACAGCATCCATCCCGCGGCACAGCTACAGGAGGCGTTCACCCTCTTCCAGCACTCCCGCCACGTCGGCAAGGTCGTCCTGTCCCTCGAAGAACGCCCGCCGGTCCGCTCCGCGCCCGCCCCGCTCCGCCTGAACCCCCACGGCACCTACCTGATCACCGGCGGCCTCAACGGCTTCGGCGCCGCCACTGCCCGCCATCTCGCCACCCTGGGGGCCCGGCACCTCACCCTCGTCGGCCGCCGCGGCGACAGCACCCGCGAATCCGCGGCCCTCCTCACCGACCTGCGCGCCCAGGGCGTCGACGTCAGCGTCCACGCGGCCGACGTCACCGACGCCGCGGCCCTCCGCACCGTCATCGACTCCGCTCCCCTGCGGCTGCGCGGTGTCGTCCACGCCGCGATGGAACTCAACGACACCCTTCTCAGGGACTCGACCGACGCGGCCTTCCGCGCCGCGCTGCCCGCCAAGGCCAAGGGCGCGCATCTCCTGGACACCCTCACCCGCCGCCACGACCTCGACCTCTTCGTCCTCTACAGCTCCACCAGCTCCCTGCTCGGCTGGCCCGGCCAGGCCAACTACAACGCGGCCAACGTCTACACCGAAGCCCTGGCCCGCGCCCGCCGCGAGGTCGGCCTGCCCGCCCTCGCCGTCGGCTGGGGCGCCATCACCCAGGTCGGTTACGCCGCCCGTACCTACACGGACGAATACCTGGGCAGGCAGATCACCACCCCGCTGACCCCCACCGCGGCCCTCGAATCCCTCGCGCTCCTCACCCACTCCACCGTCGACGTCGCCACCGTCGTCGCCCACGTCGACTGGCACCGGGTGCGCACCGCCACCGTCGCAGGCGACGTCCCCCGCCACGCCCACGTCCTCGCGGCCGTCCCCGAGCACACCGACGACTCCCACACCCTGCGCGAACAGATCACCGCACTCGACCCCCCACAGGCCGAAACCCTCGTGCGCGACACCCTCACCGAACTCCTCGCACGGCTCCTGCGCACCCCCACCGAACGCATCGACCAGTCCATCGCCCTCAAGAACCTCGGCATCGACTCCCTGCTCGCCACCGAACTCACCACCACCATCCGCCGCAACCTCAACTGCGAACTCGCTACGGTGGCAGTCATCAACGCCACCGGCACGGACCACTTGGCGCGCATCCTGCTTCCCCAGCTCATGGCCCCCAACGGCGCCCGCAGAGAAGTGGATTCCTAGAGCGTGCCTCTTTGCTCGTGGGCTGCCCTCCGGCCACGGATAAGTTTCTCGCTGCCCTGAACGGCGCGGCCGACGCCCCTGACAAGGGCGATGGCCTCAAGGGTTCGGCGGTAGCGGTCGGCCCACCGTCGTTCCAGGGCCGGATCGGTCAGCATCCATGGCGCGATCCGGTCAAGCGCGAGCCGCCGACCGTCACATGGGTGGGGCGCCCGTAGCCCACGGAGCGCCCAACCTGCGCCTTCCCCTTGGAGCCCTTCCTGGCTGACGCCAGCGTCGCCGACTTGGGTGTACAGCTGGGGGCAGCGCCCAGCCAGCAGTCCACGTGGCCGCCGCCGCACTCACGGTCGGAGCACGCCTGATCCACGTACGGTACTCGGCCAACTGGTTGCCGCCCGGGGTGCGCTGGATGCGAGCGTGCTGGTGGCAGCGGAGCGTCGCCTCAGTGGCCCGCCGGGCCCCCTTGATGTGCGTCTGGTGGGGCTGGAGACCCGGCGAGTCGTGGCGAGGCCCTTCGGCACGCACCAACTCCCCTCCACACAAGCCGCATTCGGCGTACCAGGCCATCTGGTCAACTGTCAGGGCACGGTGTGTCAGTAGCCAAGACCATCGCGCCCCGCCACGTCACGCCGCACGCCAAGGATGGCCGAAGCTCGCTTCCCCACTTGAGTTGGTACGCACGCGCATCTTGCGGCCAGAGGGATAAGGGGGAGTAATGATGGGTGCACCGGCGCCCCCGCGCGCACCGGGCGGGGCTCACCACCCTCCTCGGACTCGATGACGGCTGCGCACACGCGCTCGCCACCGCCGCGGAACGGGACCGGCACGTGCCGGTGTGGGCATCACGACACCACGGCACGACGGGACCACCGCATCACGGGGCGTCGGCACCACGGGACCACGACCACCAGCACGCACCGTCCCGATCACCAAGAGCCACCGCACCCAGCCCTCTTCGGACGGCACGCACAGCAACGTCACTCGTAACCGGCCACGTGAACCGGCGGCACAGACCATGAGGGGGACGACACGCATGGCATCAGGACAATCCCCACCCCGCAGCACCCGGCGGAGGCGGCGCACCGCCCTCAGCCCCCTGCTCCGGGGCCCCGGCCGACGTCGTATCCAACTCCCCCGCGATGCGGCCGAGCGCCCCGGAGCAGGGCTTGTGGCAGCCCGCAGGAAGCCGAGCCGTGTCCGCCAAGCTTGACTCGCACCCGGCGCGGGACGACGAGGCCCTGCGGCACGTGCTCGAAGACGCCTCGATGGGCCGGTGGGAAGGGCCGCGGGACGTGCTCGTCGCCACCGGGTCGGACTGGGACCGAAGGATCTTCCGCCTTCAGGTTCTCGCCGAGGCCGGGGCGCGCCTGAGGTTCGCCGACACCTGGGCGGAGGCCGAGCCGCGCTCTCCGCACGCCCTCGCCCTGCTCGCGAACGTGCAGGCCCTGCGCGCGATGATCGCAGGACATGACGAGGGCCGAACCCAGATGGAAGAGGCCTGGGCCACCTGCCGGACCGCCCTGGAGGTGTGGCCGCAGGACGTGGCGCCCCTGGTCGTCATGCTCGCGCTGCTGCGCACCCACGCCCCTGACCGCGACACCCTCAACCACGTGTGGTCGGAGATCAAGCGACGCGATCCGTGGAACCGCGAGGCACACCACGAGGTCGTCACCTACCTCTTCCCCCGCCACCACGGCGCTCAGGGCGAGGCCATGTGGTGGGCCGAGGAGCAGGTGGCCCTCGCTCCCCAAGGCCTGCCCCTCGCGGTCCTGCCGCTGGTGGTCCTGGCCGAGGCGCACCGCTGTCGGCAGGAGCAGAACCAGGGCGCGTACGGTCTGGTGATCCACCCCTGGGCCGACTGCCCCCAGGCCGAGCACGCCCTGGAGCGCTGGTGGCGCCACCGGACGCCGCAGCCGCACGCCTGCTTCGCCGACGACGCCAACTACCTGGCACACGCCCTGTCGTTCGCGAACCGACACGGCGAGGCCCGCGAGGTCTTCGACGCGATCGGCCCGTACGCCACACACGTCCCCTGGTCCTACTGCGGCCGCGCCCGCGAGCTGTTCCTGCGCCACCGCAGCTGGGCCTACAGCCCGCCCCGGCGGCGAAAGCGCCCCTGAGAGCGGAGCCGCTCCCCAGCACCCTGAGAGCGGAGCCGCTCCCCGCACGTCATCACCATCGACCCGCGCACGAGTCACCCAGGAGTCACACAGGAAGGGAAGGGCACCCAGTGCCTCTCGATGTATCCCGCGTCTCCGACGAGGAGCGCCTCAAGCAGCTCGGCTACCGCCAGACGCTGTCGCGCTCCATGTCCGGCCGCGCCAACTTCGGCGTCAGCTTCACCATCATCTCGATCCTGTCGGGCTGTATGACGCTGTACGGCTACGGCATGAACACCGGCGGCCCCGCCGTCATCATGTGGGGCTGGCTCTTCGTCGGCCTGATGACCCTGTTCGTCGGCCTGTCCATGGCCGAGGTCTGCTCCTCCTACCCGACCAGCGCGGGCCTGTACTTCTGGGCCCACCGCATGGGCCCGCCCCGCACCGCCGCGGCCTGGGCGTGGTTCACCGGCTGGTTCAACACCCTGGGCCAGATCGCGGTCACCGCGGGCATCGACTTCGGAGCCGCCACCTTCCTCAACGCCCTGCTCGACCTGCAATTCGGGTACGCCGCCACTCCCGGGCACACCATCACCCTGTTCGCCGCGATCCTGGTCCTGCACGGCGTACTGAACACCTTCGGCGTACGCATCGTCGCCTTCCTCAACGAGCTCTCCATCTGGTGGCACATCGGCGGCGTCATGCTCATCTGCGGCGCCCTGGTCCTCGTCCCCGACCACCACCAGTCCATCCGCTTCGTCTTCGGCGAGTCCGTCAACAACACCGGCTTCACCTCCAGCCTCTACGTCGTGGCCATCGGACTGCTCATGGCCCAGTACACCTTCACCGGCTACGACGCCTCCGCCCACATGACCGAGGAGACCATCGACGCCGCCACCGCGGGCCCCAAGGGCATCGTCCGCTCGATCCTCGTCTCCCTGGCGGCCGGGTTCGTCCTGCTCTTCGGCTTCACCTACGCCATCCAGTCCTACTCCGGCGCCCTCGACTCCGACACCGGCGTACCCCCGGCACAGATCCTCATGGACGCCCTCGGCGCGGCCACCGGAAAATGGCTCCTCGTCGTCATCATCGTCGCCCAGCTCTTCTGCGGCATGGCCTCGGTCACCGCCAACTCCCGCATGATCTACGCCTTCTCCCGCGACGGAGCCCTGCCCTACTCCCGGATCTGGCACAAGCTCCACCCCGGCACCCGCACCCCCACCAACGCCGTCTGGCTCGCCACCGGCGGCGCCTTCTGCCTGGGCCTGCCCTACCTGTGGAACAGCACCGCCTACGCCGCCGTCACCTCCATCGCCACCATCGGCCTGTACATCGCCTACGTCATCCCCACCTACCTGCGACTGCGCCAGGGCGACCGCTTCGAACGCGGCCCCTGGCACCTCGGCTCCTGGTCCACCATCATCGGCACCGTCGCCGTCGCCTGGGTCCTGGTCATCACCGTGCTCTTCATGCTCCCCCAGGCCTCCCCCGTCACCGCCAAAACCTTCAACTACGCCCCCATCGCCGTCGGCGTCGTCATCGCCTTCTGCGCCGCCTGGTGGCTGGCCTCGGCCCGCAAGTGGTTTCTCAACCCGCACCATCCGCGCAACCGCGCCCCGCACCAGGTGCACGTGGTCGAGCAGGAGGCGAGCCGCCCTTGACACCTACGCCCGCGCGGCCCCACGTCGCCGGGTCGTAGACGCGCAGAAGGGGCACCGCCTTGAGGGCCTGGCGGTCTGCCACGCCGCCAGCCGCGCAAGGTGATCCGCTGCCGCCCGGGCGCCAGGGAAGTTTCGAGGTCGATGCCGAGGGTGGCGGACCACGATCTTCTTGCCCGCGTGGATGCCGTGTGTCCGGGCGGGGACGGAGGTGGAGGTCTTGACGCTCTGCGCGTCGATCACGCGGGCAGAGGGGTGGCGCATCTTGCCTTCCTGCCGGCGCACCAACTCTGGGTCAAGACCCTCTCCGCCGCGCGCTGTTCCCGTACGGCAAGCTGCTGCTCGCCCAGTGCTGGCGAGGGGCGGCTGTCGACGGGGGCGGCGGTGTCGCTGCTGGTCGCGGCGGCCTTGTGGGGGCTGCGCGGCGGCTGCCTGGGACGCCTCACTCGCGACGAGCCGGGCCCCGGGCGGCGCTCAGCGCGCGGCTGCGGCGCCAGGGGCGGCGGTGTGCTGGTCGAGGCCGCCGAGGATGAGGGCGAGGCCCGCCTCGAACGCCACTTCGTGATCGAGTGCGGGAACGTCGTCGGGCAGGTCCCCGGGGTTCGGGGTTCCGGCGTCGGCCTGTTCCTCCAGTACGCAGCCGACGGTGAAGCGGCCGGAGGCCAGCATCGCCATCTGCGCGTGCCGCTCGGGCACGCCGGAGGTGACGAGGAAGGCCATCTTGCGGCGGATGCGGTCCAGGTCGCCGGTCGGGGTGCTGCCGGCGTGCAGGCGGGCACCATCGCGGCGCATCAGCAGGGTGCGGCGGAAACTGCGGGAGTTGTCCAGGAACCAGGTGCGCCAGTCGTCCCCGGGCTGGGGCAGGGGTGCGGTGGCATGCGGGGCCATGGCCGCCTCCGCCATCGCGGCCAGCAGGTCCTTCTTGGTCTTGAAGTGGTAGTAGAGCGACGGCTGCTCCACGCCCAGGCGCTTGGCCAGCCGCCGGGTGCTGACGGTTTCCAGCCCTACGTCGTCCAGCAGGTCGAGCGCCTCGGCGACGACGGTCTCACGGTTCATCTTGGTCACGTTGAAGATCTATCGGTGATAGAAGACTCTGGAAAGGGAAAATCAATCACCGATAGATTGTGGAGTGGGTCATGGCGGGCAACAACGTGAAGCGGTCGCTGCGGATCCTGGTGGCGGGCGGCGGTGTCGCCGGGCAGGCGCTGGCCTTCTGGCTTTCGCGTGGCGGCCATGAGGTGACGGTCGTCGAGCGGTTCCCGGCGCTGCGGGCCTCGGGGGCGCAGGTGGACCTGCGCGGGCAGGGCATCGACGCGGTGGCGCGGATGGGGCTGCTGGAAGAGGTGCGCGGTCAGCTGGTGGACGAGGCCGGGGTGGCGTTCGTGGACTCCCGGGGCAGGCCGAAGGCGACGATCATGGCGAACACCTCCGGCAAGGGCCGCCAGACGCTGACCTCGGAGTACGAGATCATGCGGGGTGACCTGGTGCGCATCCTGCACGAGGCGACGAAGGACGACGCCGAATTCGTCCTCGGCAAGAGCGTCGACGGCTTCGACCAGCACACCGACAAGGTCACCGCGCACTTCTCGGACGGGACGTCGGGCGAGTACGACGTGCTGATCGGCGCCGACGGACAGGGCTCGCGCTTACGCCGGGCGCTGCTGCCCGAGGGCTTCGACCCGTACTGGCGGGTGGGCATCCACATGGCGTACTGGTTCGTGCCGCGCATCGCCTCCGACACCAGCATCCGCGACACCTGCATGGTCCCGGGCGGCCGGCAGATCATGCGGCGCAGCCACAACGCGACCGAGACGCAGGTGTACTTCGTGATGCGCGAGGACTCCCCGGAAGCCTCCGCGATCCACCGCGCGCCGATCGAGGAGCAGCAGAAGTTCTGGGCCGGGCGGTTCGGGGATGCGGGGTGGCAGACCGAGCGGTTCGTCAAGGGCATGAAGGACAGCCCGTTCTTCTATTCCCAGGAGATCGCCCAGGTGCGCATCGACAGCTGGTCCCGGGGCCGGGTGGTCCTGGCCGGTGACGCCGCGCACTGCGCCTCCCCCTACAGCGGCATGGGGATCTCCGGCGGCCTGGTGGGTGCGTATGTCCTGGCCGGGGAGATCAACCGCAGCCCGGGCGACCTGACGGGGGCACTGGCGAACTACGAGCACGTCCTGCGCCCGTTCGTCGACGAGATCCAGGGCGAGGTCAACCCGAAGATCCTGCGGGTGGGCATGCCGCTGAACAAGCACGCCATCACCGCCTTTCAGAACGTCACGGCGCTGGCCTGCTTCCTGCGCATCCCCGACCTGGTCGCCCGCATGTCGAAGCAGGACCGCGGCGGCGACTGGCAGCTTCCCGCCTACGCCGACGCCTCCTGATCCGGTCCGCTCCGCACGGCGGTGTCGTGAGCGGTGGGCTGCGCAGTCAGCAGCGCACAGACGCGCTCGTCGGGCAGATCGAGGTGCGGTTGGGGCAGGCCGAGGGTGTCGAGCCAGTGCGCCGACGGCTCCCAGGCCACCGGCTCGTCGGTGAAGTGACGACGAACGCGCTGTCGGCGGAACAGGCTTCGCACCGCGCTGATATTGAGAGTGCGCACAGGCCAGGGAGGATGACACAGTCGCTGCCGTGACCTTGATGAACGTGCTCGTCGACTTCGCCCAAACCGGCCGGGTCGGCGCGCTTCACTGCGGAATGCCCCTGTCCGAGGCTGAAGACCTCCTCGGCCGGGGGCGCCCGCACCCTGCCCACATCATGAAGGGGCCCGACATCGACGGCTACCCCTACTCCTGGGACGGGCTGCAACTGGTGGTCACGCAGCGGGCCGTCAGCGGCATCTCGGTCAACCTCTGGCCTGGTTCGACCGCCAAACTCCCGCCGCTCGTCCTGCCCGATTCTGAGTCGTTCGAGGCCACCGTGCTCCGCGAGGAACTGGTCACTGCCCTCGAAACCGCAGGCTGCCACCACGAGGTCAACCCTGCCTTGACCTTCAGCGAGCAGTCGAGCATCCTCACCCGGCCAGCCGGGGTCTGCGCCGTCTTCATCCTGCCTGGCCGGGACCACCACGTCCCGCACCGCAGTCGGCACTACCTCGACGTGATGCACAAGCACATCGCCTGACATCGCTGACTCCACAGAAAGGGCGGGAAGTCGTGCTGGGATAACCGCGGCGCCCAGCCATGCCCCGGGCATACCGACCGCGGTCGCGTGCGCCCAGGCGTGCGTCACCGGCCGTGGAAGCGCGGCGCGGACCGGGGCGTCCTGGAACGAGCATGCGTCTCGTCGTCGTACCGGGCCGACTCGATGAGCTGCGGCCGGGGTACCGCCCGGGCGGCCAGGTCCCGGTTCAGCAGCGCACACGCGGGAGGAAGGGACCGGTAGTGCTCGTCGTTCGGGGTGGCGAGGGTGTCGACCAGTTCCGGCAGGATCAGAGGCAGCATGAGGGCTGTCCCGTAGTGCGTCAGGGTGACCGCATGTCGGATCAAGGCGAGCTTACGGATCCGGCCGAGGCGGGCGACGGGAGGCCGGGGCGGGGCCAGCGTGTCCTGGAGACGGCCGTGCCGGAAGAGCAGCACACCGCCGGTCTGGCGGAGGACACCTCGCGTGCAGGCGTCCTCCAGGAACTCCATCGGCCGCCAGGGAAGTCGGCCAGTCACGGCCAGCCAGCTCCTGGCGACGGTGAACCGTCCCCATGCCGACACGGCGATCCCGTACAGCAGGAGTGCCGCTGTCGCACTGAGGGAGCTCAGCAGCCAGTCCCCGGCGTTGACGATGTCGTAGTCCGACGGCGGCGCCGCCCCGTCCGGGAGGGTGCGTTCGTTCAGGAACAGGGTCAGCGGTGCGAGCAGGCACACGGCCGCGGCGGCGGCCCGGCGGGGTGCGGTGAAGGCGCGGGTGCCGGGGAGGGCCAGCGTCACCCCGCGGTCCACGCGCAGCAGGGCGCGGGGGCCTGGCGCCAGGGAGCGGTCGGCGACGTCCTGGAAGGCCGAGCCACCCGCGAGCAGCAGCAGCGGGATGGCCATGTGGAAGGCCGTCCACAGGAGCGTGGCGGTCTCGTTCAGGGCGGTGAAGGTCACGATGAACTCGAGGGGGACGGGCAGGGCTGTCCTTCGCAGGAAGGGCAGCAGCCAGCCGCGCTTCGTGAGCGCCCACGGCGCGGCGATCTCCGAGGCGGCGTCGATGACGACAAGGCCGGCGAAGGGCACCACCAGGGCGATCAGCGGGACGGTGGCGAGCCCGAACGGGGCCTCGAAGGGCCGCGCGATACCGACGGGCACCAGTGCCACTACGGCCAGCACCATGGCCGCGGCCGCGGCGACGCCGCGCACGATCCAGGGCACGGCGAGCGGCAGGCGCCACCAGGTCACCTCCCCGGCTTCCAGGTCCCTGGCGTGCGCGGCGAGGAACGCGAGCCAGCGGTGGGCGTCCTTGGCGTCCCAGCGGCAGCCGGGGCTCGCGGCGGCGAGGGAGGGGTCGTAGGCGGCGGGGACGAACTGGGCGAGGAGATGGGTCTCGATGGCATGGCGGTCGCTGCAGCGCCGGGGGTCGAGCAGTTCCCCCGGGTCCCGGCCGGTGTCGCTGTATGCCTTGCGGGCCAGCGCGGCCATCAGCGGGGTGGCCAGGGCCTCGGTGAGGACACGGGTCCGCGCCGCGTGCCGCGGGTCGTCGGCGGGCGCGGTGAGCGCGTGATCCCACGAGGTGGTCGTGCGCCGCCTGTTCCCCGGCCGGGGCCGGGTGGTGCGCCGGAGGTAGCCGGTCAGGTCGGCCGCGGTGAGGGGCCGCATGCGGATGGCGGCCGAACCGGTGAGCGGACGGCTCGCGCGTGTGGCGTCGCGGTACTCCGTCGCACGGCTCGTGAGGACGGCCCGGGCGGCCCGGTCGAGGGTGGCGTTCAACGTGGTCAAGGCGCGCGGCCGTACGGCCTCGGGGAGTTCGTCGAAGCCGTCGAGCACCGGTAGCAGCCGGCCGGTGCGCAGCAGCTCACGGCAGAGGTCGCGGGCGGAGGCGGTGCCGGTGCCCAGCCCCGCGTGCCGACGGCCGAGCGCGTCGGCCGCCCACTCCCACAGATCCGGCTCGGCGTCCGGCCGCCATGAGGCGAGGGGCAGGATCACCGGGACCTTCTCGCCGGGCTTGCGGCGCTCGAGGAGGTCGAGGGCGAGACGGACCACGAGGACCGACTTTCCCGTACCCGCCTGGCCGAGGACCACGAGCCGGCCGGACGGCACTCGGTCGAAGACGTCGGCGATCTCCTCGAATCGGCCGGCGAGCGGGACGGGTCCGCCGCCGGTGATGTTCTCCCAGTGGTCGGTCAGCTCGTCGGGGGCCGCGCTCCAGCGAACGGGAATCGGCGCCGGGTCCTGCAACCGGCGCAGCCGCTCCGCACGCAGCAGTTGCTCGCGTTCGGCCGCAGCGAGCCGCTCGGCCGCCGCGTTCAGCTCCGGTCCGGAGCGGTCGCCCCACAGCACCCGGGACCGACGGTGCCGCACCAGCGAGGCGGGCGCCTGCCAGACGCCGAACATCACGAGTACCACGCACAGGAAGCCGAGCAACAGGCCGTACACCGAAGCTCGTTGGCCGCCGGTGTCGACGGCGACCGCGAACAGCACCACACCCGCCGCCGACGAGCAGCACGCGAGCACCAGCTTCCCCACGAGCCAGCGGCCGGTGAGCGGGTCACCTCCCGGCCGGCCGGCGCTCGGGCCGAGCGGCGGGGCGGCGAGGGCTGGGGCCTGGGAGCCGTGGCCCAGCGGTCGACGTGCGCGAGTCGTCCGCCGGACGCACGGACCGCCCCGGCTGCGGGCATCAGCGACACCCTCGCGCTGGGCCTCATCAAGCTGATCTCGGGGAAACGGTGTGGTGGGCACGGGCGGGTCGGTAGCGTCGCGGCCATGCTGAGTGCCGACGAGCCGCTGCTGAACGACCTGAAGGATGAGCAGGTCCAGAAGCTCCCGGGTGAGACCGCCTCGGGCGGCAGCAGGGCCAAGGGCCTGACGGTGCGTCACCCGGCGAGAACGTCGGCGGACAGTACCCGAGGCACCCTCCTCGGTCGGCACTCATGCGAAACGTCGCGCGTGGCCCAGAGTCCCCACTTCCCAGGAGCCCGTCTTGCACGTACCCACATACGTCACCGCCGTCTGTGCCGCCGCAGCAGCGACGGTCCTGGCCACCTCCGCGTCCGCGGCAGCGAAGACCGGCCCTCAGCAGGACAACTTCCTTCCCGCCCTCGGTCATTCCATACGCCACCTCGACATCGATCCACCGGGCGCCAACGACTGGAACTGCCGTCCCAGCGCCGCCCACCCGCGTCCGGTCGTCCTGGTACACGGCACCTATGAGAACCGCTACAACAACTGGGCCCGGATGTCCCCCGAGTTGAAGGCCCAGGGCTACTGCGTCTACGCCCTCGACTACGGCGACACCGACGACGCCGGAGTGGGACTCGCTCCCACCGTCAAGGGCTACGGAGACATCAAGAAGTCCTCCTTGGAACTGGCCGCCTTCGTGGACAAGGTGCTCGCAGCCAGTGGCTCCGGTCAGGTGGACCTCGTAGGCCACTCCCAGGGCGGAACCCTGGCCCGCTGGTACCTCAAGGCCGACGGAGGCGCCAACACGACCGACCCCTCGAAGAACAAGGTCAAGAAGGTCGTCCAACTCGCCGCGACCAACCACGGCACCACCCTCAGCGGCATCGAGACCCTCGCCGACGAGCTCCACATACTGGGACTCGGGGAGAAACCCTTCGGGAAGGCAGGCATCCAGCAGTACGAGAAATCCGACTTCATCAAAGAGCTCAACGCCGACGGCGACACCGTCCCCGGGGTCGAGTACACCGT
This sequence comes from Streptomyces sp. AN091965, assembly GCF_022698285.1. Taxonomy (NCBI): domain Bacteria; kingdom Bacillati; phylum Actinomycetota; class Actinomycetes; order Kitasatosporales; family Streptomycetaceae; genus Streptomyces; species Streptomyces sp. AN091965. The sequence continues at coordinate 528,813 of NZ_JALDMY010000001.1, forward strand.
GATCGGCACGAAGTACGACGAGATCAGCACCCCTTGGCAGAACACGTTCATGACGGCGGGCCCCGGAGCGACGGTGCGGAACATCACCTTGCAGGAAGGATGCTTCATCGACTTCTCCGCCCATCTGAGCATGTCGTACAGCCCGCGTGCGATCGGACTGGTCAAACGGGCCCTGGACCCCTCAGCCCCGGTGGCCCCCTGCGTGCCGAGGGCGCCCGCCTGGTGATTCTGCGGGCGTGCCGTGGACGCTGCCGCGGGCCGTGCGCGTCGCGGAGGCCGGGGCTGACCCGGATGTCCCTGGTGGGGCGGGGCTCTACTGCCGGGTGGCGATGCGGGCCATCGCGTGGCGCAGCACGCTCCAGGACAGGTCGGAGTAGGTGGTGAAGCTCTTCTCGGTGTGGTCGTGCTCGTCGATGTATGTGAAGACGTCGCGGGAGAGGACGGCCGGTACGTGTTCTTCGACGGAGGTTTCGTTTTCGTTGAGGTAGACGTGGAAGCTGGCGGCGAAGTCACCGGTGTCGTTCAGCAGCGCAGCGGGGTGCGGGCCGCCGTCGAGAGGGCAGTGGACCTTGTGGACGGCGTAGTACTTTTTGGACAGCCAGGCGCACATGCCCGGGGTGAGAGTCCCCAGACCGCGTTTGTCCGCCTCCCATGCCAGCCGGTCATAGGACATGACATCGATCCGGCCGGTCAGGCACAAGATGATGCCGGTGGTGTCACCGTGGGAGTGGATGGGCGAGTAGTGCTGGGCCGGCCAGATCTCCAGCACCGCAGGAGATCCGAAATCCGCACTCCAGGCATCGGCGGGGGCATCGCCGCGGTCGATGGCGAGATCGTCGTACGCGCCGCGGCCGGTGCAGGCCACCCGGATGTAGGGCGGGTGCGTGGAGTCGATGGCGGCCTTCTTGATGAGGATCTCCCTCAGCAGCCCCGCACCCCCCGGAGCGGGATCCTCGCCCGGCCTTCCAGGTGGCCGGGCCGGAGGCGCAAGAAGGGCACGGATGGCCTGCACCTCCCAGGTCGCCAAGCGCACATGGGCGGCCTTGCGCACCAGGTCCATCACGGTCGGCGGCACGAGCAGCTGGCGCACGTACTCGTCGAAGGACGAAGGCTGCTCCACCGTCAGCGAAGGCACCAGCAGCTCCGCCTTGACCCGTAGTTCCTTCTCCTCGACGGAGGTGATGTAGAAGGGGGGCCTTGGGTGGTCGCCGCCAACCGGCGGGGGCAGGACGTCGGACAAAGGCGTGTGGTCGTTTTCGGTCATGCCGGGCATGCTCCCTGGCCTGCGTCACCGCTACGTCACCGCTGCGTCACCCCCCTTTCCGGCCGCAACCGGCGCAGACAGGACGTATGGGCGGCGCCGGCGAGAAGGCTGCCACCGCGGTGCGTTCAGTTCGAGCGCGCGCGGGACGACGCGGGCGAGGGTGTCCTGGACGCGGTAGCGCACAGCGCGTGGGCGAGAATCGCCTCCAGGTCGGCGCGGTCGTCGAGGCTGTGGGCGATCCGCTCGATCGCGGCCATCGCGTACTCGGTCTCCCCGCACCAGGCGGAGGCGTTCGGGCTCGGGTGCCCGCCGTCGAGGAGCACTCGCTCGACCAGGGCGTCGGCGGCCTCCAGGTGACCGGCCGCCCTCAACAGCCGGAACCGGGCCAGGCCTGTGGTCAGCACCGCGTCCAGGGGGGCGCCCAGGGCCGAGGCCCTCACCAGAAGCTCTGCGGACAACTCGACGTCGTTCAGCGTGACCTGCTCGTCGGCGTGGCTCAGGCCGTCGCTCAGCGTGGAGACCAGCGCCACCGCCGATCCCTCGCCCGCGCCACCGCCGACTCCCCGGCCGCGCCGCCGTCCGTGCGCCCGGCCGTGACGTCGCACACCGACGCGGTGCGCAGCGCTGCACGAGTGGGGATTGTTGCCGTTCTACCAGGACCGCGTACGGTCACCCGGGTGTGCAGATCGTTCGTCGGGTGGCGGTCACCGCCCGGGAAGCTGAGGAGTGCGATGAGTTCGTGGAAGGCCACGCTGGACGCGGCGGGCATCGAAAGTCCCCAGCTGCGGGCGGACTTCACCCGCCTGCGCCGTGTGGTCTCGCGCTACCGGCGCCACCAGTACCTGGCTGTCCGCCTGCTGCTGCCCAAGCCCATCGTCCCGCACGTGATCGCCGCGACCGTCTTCATGCACCACACCGACACCATCCTCGACCGGGAAGGGCCGGTGGAGGAGCGGGCCGCCGCCTTCGAGCGGTGGGAGGAGCTGGTGCGCGACGCCCTGACGGCCCAGCGGAGCGACCACCCCGTGCTGCGCCCCCTCCTGCACACGTGCGGGACACATCCCCGGCTCGAACACCACATCAAGGAGTTCCTCGACGCCGGGCGGGTGGACCTGGAGTTCGCCGGGTTCACCGGGGAAGAGGACTACCAGCACTACATCGACGCCTACTCCCTGCCCGCGTTCATGCTCGTGGCCGGCCTGCTCGTGCCCGACCCGGACGAGGTCGGCTACCGCAGCGCCTGCCGTCGGTTCATCGACGGCAGCCAGCGCCTCGACTTCGCCACCGACCTGGCCGAGGACCTGCGAGCCGGGCGGCTGAACATCCCCGCGGAGACACTGGAACGGCACGGGGTGACGCGTGCCGACCTCGAGTCGCAGCGGGACTCGGCAGGGGTTCGCTCGCTGCTGGAGGAGCTGATCCGCCAAGCGCGGACGAGTCTCGCCGAGAGCCACGCGCTGGTGACGTGCTTGCCCGAGGCCCACCGTCCGATGGGCAGGGCACTCATCGGCATGGAGGAACTGACGGCCGACGCCGCCAGGCGCAAGGGAGCACACCTGCTGAGCTCCTCGGCGCGCGCCTCCATTCCGGCGGCACTGCGTCTGCTGGCCCGCGAGTACCGGCGCCGGAGCTGACCCTGCCGGGCCGTGGCGGCGGGCGGCGAGCTGCCGCAGACGGAGGATTCCGATCAAGGTACCTAGTAGGTACCATCAGGGTTATGCCGTCTTTGAACATCAGCTACAGCGACGAGGAGATGGAGGAACTGCGGGCCGCCGCGGCCGCCGCGGGTGTCTCCCTCAAGCAGTACGTCCACGACCTGTCGCTGCGCGAGAAGCAGCGACTGCAGTTCGTGCGGTACGCCGTGTCCTGGGGCGAGCAGCACCGCGCCGAGTTCGACGAGGCCTTCCCCGACGAGGCGCCCCCGTCGGCCCGTGCTCAGGGCACCGAAGCCGCCTGATGGTCCTCCACGTCGACATCGCCTGGCTGCTCGACGTCCAGGAGCAGTCCGTGCCCGAGGACGTCACCGTCGCGGACTACTCCGCCTTGGTCGCCGCGGTGGCCCGCCACAAGACCCGCATCCCCCGCCCCGGCATCACACCCCCCGACGCCGCCTGGCGCGCCGCCGCCCTGCTGCACACCCTGGTCCGGCTCGAACCCCTGCCGCACCGCAACTCTCTGTACGCCTGCCAGGTCGCCATCGCCTACATGCACGCCTGCGGCGAAGGCATCGACCCGCCCTACGGCGCGCTGGTCGAGCTGGTCCGTGACATCCAGGGCCGCAAGACCACCGTCTACCAGGCGGCTGACCGCATCCGCGGCTGGCGGCTCTGACCAGCGAGCAGCCGAGGGCTCACACGGTGCCGATCCCCAGCGTGTTCGTCCCCGGCAGCATCCCCGAGCCGATGACCGCCACCCAGTAGTCCCCCAGCAGCTCGCTGAGCCGGTCCACGTCGGCCGCGCCCAGCGCCTGCCAGGGCGCTGCCGCCAGTTCGTCCGTGTGACGTTCGACCTGGGCGCGCAGCGCGCGGCCCGCTGCGGTCGCCGTGCCGTCCGGCTCCACCAGGCCGCGGCCGACCAGTCGTTCGCGCGCCGCGGCCCACTCCTTCTCGCTCCAGCCCCGGCTCCTGAAGGTCTCCTCGGGGGCCGCCCCGATGGCCGCGAACGACACCAGTGACTCCACCGGGTCGAGCCCGGCGATCAGCAGTGCCGCGAGATGGCCGTCCCCGCGGTGCTCGCGCAGGATCGTCGCGGCCTGCCAGAGCACCAGGTGGGGAGCCTCGGGCCAGGGCTGCGCCGCGTTGGCGGCAGCCAAAGGGCGTCCCGCGTGCTCCGCGGCCTCGGCGGCGCGGCGGGCCAGGGCGGCGGCCTCGGCCAGCTCACGGTCGTCGACACGGCCGCCGAGGAGCGCGCGGTACGTACGGTCGACGGCGCGACGGCGAGCGGCCAGGACGGCCGCGAGGTCCGCGGCGCCCCGGACGGAAGGCACGTGCTCCCTGACCATGTCGGGGCTGAAGCTGTAGAACGCCGACGTCACCTGCTCGTGCCCGACCGCTCCGAGCGGCGCGGCCCGCCAGGCGAAGTACCGCGGCCAGCGGCCGGGTTCGATGCCGAGCGCGTCCGCCTCCGCGGAGGCTTCCGGAGCGAAGTACACCACCGCGTGCAGCGGCTCAAGGAGATGCCACAGCTGGCGTACGCGACCGAGCTCGATCTGGCCCTTCTCGCCCTTCTGGCCCTTCTGGCCCTCGCCCTGACCCTTGCCCTGGTCCTTCTGGTCCACCATGGCGCTCTCCCCGTCACAGGTCATCCACCCGCCTGAACTTGACAGTGACTAGATTGCTCGCGCCGCTCGAACTTGTCAACGCCTAGATGCGGCGCGACCATGGTGGACATGCCCACCACCCACAGCGGCTCGTACCACCACGGCGATCTGTACCGCGCGGTCCTGACCGCTGCCCTCGACGTCATCGCCGCCGAAGGGCCCGGCGCCCTGAGCCTGCGCGATCTCGCCCGTCGCGCGGGCGTCTCGCACGCGGCCCCCGCCCACCACTTCAAGGACCGCACGGGCCTGCTCACCGCGATCGCCGCGGAAGGGTACGAGTTGTTGGCGGACGCCCTGGCCGAGGGCTCCGACCTCCGCGAACGCGGGGCGTGCTACGTCCGGTTCGGGATCGACCATCCCGCGCACTTCCAGGTCATGTTCCGCCCGGACCTGCTGCGTGGTGACGACGCCACCCTGCTCGCCGCCCGCACCCGCGCCGGAGCCGAACTGCGGGCCGGGATCGCTGAAGTCCCGGCGAGCGGGCGCGGCGAGGACGCCCGGCTCGCGGGCATCGCCGCGTGGTCACTCGCCCATGGATTCACCACGCTCCTGCTGAGCGAGAACCTGCGAGACCCGGTGGGAGAACGCGACCCGGAGGACGTGTTCCGAACCCTGGCCGAACTGCTGTTCTCCGGCGGCCGGGGGTGAGGGCCTTCCGTAGAAGCGGACTTGGCCCTCCGCAGTGTGACTCGGAGGCGTCGCAGAAGGTCGGTGCGCAGACAGCCGAACCGGTGCGGAATGATGGTCCGCTCCATCACGCAGCCAGACCAGGGCGTAAGGCCAGGGACCGGTGTGTCAGCCCGGGAGGAGATTCACATGGGTTCGACGCGGTGGCGGCAGGTTGATGCCCTGTGGGCGAGGGCCCGTTCGATCGAAGTATCCCCACGGCAGACGTACGGGACCGGGCGATCGGTGATGGTGGGCCTTCCCGACACCGTCGCCGAATTGGCCGGCCTCCTGGAAGTGGATCTCACTGCCGCCCCCTTCACCTGTGCGTGCTGGGGAGACGTGACCTTCGCCGTCCGAGGCGAATTCGGCACCAACCTCGGCACACTGACCCTGCATTTGGACACCGGCTTGCACTGGCACCGGTGGCGAGGCCAGTTCCCGCTGCTGCGCCCACAAGAGCTGACGCGATGGCTGCTCAGACATGAAGTGATGCGCTGACCTTCTGGCCCTGCGATCCGGACCCGCGCCGACGGAGTCCGAGCTGCGTCGCCCCACGCGCGTCAGGCGGGCGGAATCTCTCATAGACCCGAAGGCAGCCCCACTGGGCGGGTGCTGCCTAGGGCCTGTCCGATGGGTCGGCGTGGAGCAAGGAGCGGCGTCTGGTGGGTGCGATCGCAAGGCGCCGGGATGTCCTCGGGTGGGGTCTCCCCTGCTCGAACGCAGCTGAGAGCTCGGGGAAGGAGCTACTAGGGCATTTCGGCAACGCGGCGAGCGTGCGTGCCAGGCGTCGCGACGCCGCGCCGACCCATCGGACAGGCCCTAGTCCCCGACCTTGTGGGCGCAGGCGAGCAACGTGGCGTCGTCCTCGGCCGGGCTGGGGCAGGGCGGGTAGTCGTAGGTGCTCGATGGAGTCTCCGACGGCACGCCGCGGCCCGGATCCACCGCGTGGTCCTCACCACCGTTCAAGTAGAGCGTGAGGAGCCCACCGACGACCACGAGAAGCACCCACACAGCCGCGACCACCGGCCACCGACGTCGCCGCACTCGTCACCTCCTCGCGCGCGGACACGCATCCCAGGCAGTCTGCCAAGAGAACGGCGCGCCGACGACACCCTTGGACCAGTCACCCCGGACCCAGCCACCGTTCCGCCGGACGCGGGACCGCAGTCCTGCGGCAGGCACTGGACCACCATGGCGATGGGCTTCTTGTGCTGTAGGTGCCGGGCCCACCCTCTCGTTGCGGAGGGGGCCCGCGACCATCAGATGCTCGCGCTCCTAGGGCCGCTGCTCAGCTCCGGGTGAGGAGGTCATCGGGCAGGCCGAGATGGTGGTGGAGAGCCTGGCGGCCGAGCGGGGTGACGGCGACCGCGCGGGTCGTGCCGACGCGCGTGATCCAGCCGGTGTCCAGAGCGTGGCGGCACAGCGCGGCGCCGACCGCGCCGGCCAGGTGGGGGCGGCGCTCGGTCCAGTCCAGGCACGACCTCACCGACGGCCGACGCGCGCCCGTCGGGACCGCGATGCCGAGGTCTGTGAGCCAGGCCGCTCCGGCGCTGGTGAGGCTGAGCCCGTGTTCCAGGTCCAGTAGCCCTCGATCGATCATCGAGTCGGTGATGGCCACGCCGACGGTCCCGGCGAGGTGGTCGTAGCAGGTCCGGGCATGACCGAGGGCGTCTCGGCGGCCTGCCGCCGACAAGGTGCGGGGAGGCGTGGCGCGTTCGGGAGCCAGCGCCGCGAGACTTTCGATCAGCTCGGCGACGTGAGGACCGGCCAGGCGCACATAGCGATGGCGGCCCTGGCGTTCCTCGGCGAGCAGGTTTCCGCGTACGAGCAGATGCAGGTGCTCGGTCGCGGTGGAGGGCGCCACTCCCCCGTGGCGGGCCAGTTCCGTCGCCGTCCACGCCCGGCCGTCGAGCAGGGCCAGACAGAAGCCCGCCCGCGTGCCATCGGCCAGTAGCCTCGCCACGGAGGCCAGGTCGGGACCGCTCCCCGGTGCCCGTTTCGCGTTCATACACTCCATTGTCACCCATGACGCTTCGGCCGCTACCGAAACATCAGGCTCTTAGGCTCCCTGCCATGAACACAGCACAGCCCCAAGAAGCAGCCGTCACCCACGTGGAGATCGCGCCGAGCATCCTGTACTTCGGGACGCCGGTGGTGCTCCTGACCACGGAGAACGAGGACGGCTCGGTCAACCTGGCTCCCATGTCTTCCGCATGGGCCCTCGGCCAGACGGTCGTCCTCGGTCTGGGGCGCGACGGTCAGACCGCGCACAACCTCGGCAGCCGCCCCGACCTGGTGATCAGCCTGCCCGCCCCCGCCCAGTGGCCGGCGGTGGAGCGCCTTGCTCCGCTGACCGGCCGCGATCCGGTGCCTTCGACCAAGCCTGAGGGCTGCCGCTTCGAACCGGAGAAGTTCGCCGTGGCCGGACTGACCGGCGAACCGTCCCGCCTGGTCCGGCCCCCTCGCGTCGCCGAGTGCCCGATCCAGCTGGAGGCCCGTGCCGAGCGGGTGCGGCCGGACGTCTCGGGAGGGTTCGTCATCGTGGAGGCCGTCGTGCGCAAGGTCCATGCCGATCCCCGCATCGTCGTACCCGGCACCGACCACATCGACCCCACGGCCTGGAGTCCGCTGATCTACAACTTCCGCCACTACTTCGGTCTCGGCCCGGAACTCGGCCATTCCTACCGCACCCAGACACCTCGCGGAGGTCCATCACAGCGCCCTGCGTGATCAGGACTGGAGTTGCTCCAGAGTCTTCTTGGCGTTGGCCAGTTTGGGCCCGTAGGTGACGGGGTCCTGGGTGTTGAGCTGGGTGTAGAGGTCGACGGCTTCCCTCACCAGGTCGATGGCACGCTGCTTCTGGCCCGTGCCGAGCAGGAAGGAAGAGGCGGGCGACATGATCCAGTCGGCCAGTTGCGGGCGGTAGGAGGGGTTCTTCGTGCTGAGGTTCCGCAGGTTGTCGATGGCGGAAACGGTCATCTCCGTTGCCTTGGCCTGGAGTTCGGGCTTGCCCCAGAGGTGGAGGGCGATGTCGATCGACGCCCAGGAAATGCGGTAGGCGAGCTCCTCATCACCCGGGTTCTCCGCGATGAGCACGCGGTAGAGGCTGAGGGACTCGTCGCCCACCGCCACCGCTTCGTCCCAACGCCCGGATTGGGCGAGGAACGCCGCGGCCGGAGAAGCCGCCCACTGGGCGAACTGCCGACGGTAGGCGGAAGTCCTTCCGCAGAGGATCCGTAGGTTGTCGACGGCGGAGACGGTCATCTCCGTTGCCCTGCCCCGGAGTTCGGGCTTGCTCCACAGATGGAGAGCGACGTCGATGGACGACCACGAGATGCGGTACATCAGCTCGTCGTCATCCGGCTTCTCCGCGGCGAGCGTGCGGTACAGGGTGATGGCTTGCGTTCCGAGCAGGTGTGCTTCGTCCGTGCGGCCGACGTGTACGAGGAAGGGCGTGGTCGGCGAGGTGGCCCAGGCGGCGAGCTGGGGCCGGTAGGTGGGGTTCTTGGCCGCCAGCATGCCGGCCGTCAGGGTTCCCTGAAGGGCGAGGTCGGCGGCTTTGGCCTGGAGGTCGGGCCGTTGCCACCAGAGCCCGGCGATCCCGATCACGGCCTCGGCGGCGCGGTGGGCGAGTGCGTCGTCCTGCGGATGATCCGCGGCGAGCTGCCGGAAGAGCGCGATGGCCTCCAGGCCGGTGGTCACCGACTCCTCCCAGCGGCCCGCCCCCGCGAGGTAGTGCGTCAGGAGGACCAACGCCTGGGCGTTTTTGGGCAAGTTCCGGGCATCCAGCTCGGTCAGGCGGCGCAGGAGTCGGCACGCCGCTTGCTGCGGCCCCACGGCTTCCGTGGCGCGCCGCGTGTCGGCCAGTTGCCTGGCGCACCCCTCCAGCGCGGCGGCCAGGCGTTCCGTTCCGGTCTGTTCCTCGGCTGTCAGCACGTGATCCGCGGTGGCCCAGTGGTACGCCGTCAGACGGCCGCCCAGCAGGGGGCGGGTGAACAGCTTGCCGCTGGCGGGGTCGAAGACGGCCAGCTCCGCCTTGCCGTCGCCGTCGTAGTCGGCGGGTACGGGAAAGTCGCCTCCTTGGCCCCAGGTATCGGTGAGGGATGCGCCGTCCGAGGACCGCCGGACGCGCCAGAGTCCCTGGGCCGGTTCCCACACGGTCTCGTCCAGGACGCCGTCACCGTCGAAGTCCGCCCATACGGTCAGTGGCGCGGACGCCGGACCGGTGGACTTCCGGCGGAAGTGCCAGTACCAGAGAGTGACGTGGACGGCGCTCAGGCCGCTGAGGTCGAGCTGGGCTCCCTGGGCGGTGGACTGTTCGATGGTGATGCGCCAGGTGGTGGCGGGGCTGCGGCCGTAGAAGTCCTGATCGGTCATCGGCCTGCCGGGGTCGTTCTTGTCGAAGGTCGCCTGGACCGTGCTGGTCCGGGGGCCCGCCGTCACCGTGCGCGAGGAGCCGTCGCGGTACCGGTTGGTGGCCGGGCCCGGGTGCTCGACCAGCACGGTGACGCGGGGGTTGGCGCACGTGGCGCCGAGCAGACCCACATGCAAGTAGGCGGTCTTCATCTCGAAGCGATCGGCGAAGGCGTCGAGGGGGACGGTGAAGGTGGCGGTGCCGTGGGTCTTGAGCGCGTTCAGCACCTCGGGAGCGGCCAGGCGAAGGTAGTGGACGTCCTGGTTCAGGCCGTACGAGTCGTACTCCTTGCGCCGGTCCATGAGCGCGAACAACTGCCTCTTGGAGTTCTGGTACTTCTCCAGCAGGCCGTTCACACGGCTGTCGTCGCCGCGGGCCAGCGGGTGGTAGGCGTTCTCGATGTCGTCCGGGTGCAGGAAGCCGAAGTCGAAGGTGAACACGGGCGTGTGGCTGCTGAAGGTCCACAGGTCCACGGTCCGGTTGGCGTAGTAGCAGTACTCGGTCAGCAGGTCCATGTAGTGCTGGTTGCGTGTGATCATCCGGCGGCAGATGTCGATGAGCTGCGTGATGTCGCGCTGCCAGCCCGCCTCCAGGTTCGTCAGCCGCGCGATGTCGTTCACGTTGACGGCGATCTTGGCATCGGCCACGGCGAGGTTCAGCTGCTGGTGGGTGATCTCCAGCATTTGCAGCGCCCGCTCCCTGACCAGCTCCAACTGCCGGGCCAGCAGGTTCTTCTCCTCGTTCTCCAGCTTTCCGTCGACCTTGGCCTGGAAGAGCTCGACCAGCGTCCCGGACGCCTTGATGAACTTGGCGGCCTGGTCACCGAGGTCGGTGAGCTTGGAGGTCTTGATGTCGACCCCGGGGCGCGGCTTGGGCCCTTCGTCGGTCCAGTCGAACCAGTTGACCAGATAGCTGCCGTCCCGGTACTTCCCGGTGGCGGTGTCGAAGCCCTCCATGGACGCGGCGCTCTTGGCGATCATGTCGCCCGCGACGAGCATGGCCGCGATGGTGGCACCGCCGGTGTAGAGGGCGGAGGCAGCGGCGGCGATCACGATGGCGGCGCCGATCACCGGTCCCAGGTCGTTGCCCGGTGGGAACTCCAGGCGCTCACTGAGCATCTTCGTGCGCACCGCGTCGAGTTGGGCCTGGACCTCGCGCAACTGCTTGTCGAGGATGTCCGCCCGGCCCTTGGCGGCGTCGACTCCCGCCTTGGCCGCCCTCCGCTCCGTGTCCAGGACCGCCTTCATGTCGTTGAGATGGCCCAGATCGGACTCGACCAGCTGGATCTTCTGCGCTTCTCCCTTGGCGAAGAGCAGCAGGTCCGTCGCCGCGGAGTACACGCCCACCACCAGATCGCCGTAGGCGGTGACGAACTGCTCCTGCGCCGGGAAGTCCGGCACGACATCCATGTCGTACGGCACCCCGAGGGGGGTCAGGTTGGTGGCGAGGTACTGGGACAGCTCCACCGCACGGGCATGCCCCGGCCGCAGCACGAGCGCCTGGGTGAACTCGTGCCCGGCCGTGATCCTGTTGTCCTTCCTGTCCGTCAGGCCCGGCGCGTAGCAGCGGAACAGGTACTCACCGACGCGCGTCCGGTACTCCGCCCAGGCATCGGTGTACGCCGCTCCCAGTTCCCCGCGCGCCATGGTCCACCACGCGTCGGCGGTGTGCGTGAGGAACGCGGGAGCCACGCTCTGGCCTGCCGCCGGACCGGGCTGACCCGCCGTACCGTCCCGACCGGGCTCTCCGGGGCCGTTGTATCCCCCGCCTCCCGCTCCTCCGCCGCCCCCCGGCCCCGCGGGTCCGGCGTCGCCGCCGGTGCCGTCGCTCAGCACGCCCGACCGCTCGACCGTCTCCACGCGTATCCGGGCACCCGGGCCGCCGACTGCCCCGTTTCCGCCGTTCCCGCCACGACCGCCGTATCCGGGGTCCCGGCCGTCCTCACCCGGCCTGGGCGGCTTGGTGCCGTCCTTGCCCTGGCCTCCTTGGCCGCCGGAGCCGCCGGAGCCGCCCCTGCCGCCGCGCGCGATCAGCCTCACGTCGCTCGCTCGCGCCGCGAGGAGGGTGATCGGGGTGGCCGCGCCCCCTGGCGCGCCGTTGCCGCCCGGGCCTCCGGCCTTGCCGTCACGGCCGCCCGAACCACCGCCGGTGCCCCCGGCACTGCCGATGTCACCACCGGCACCGACCGGGCCAGTGGTGTCGATGCCTCCGCCGTTGCCCCGGTAGGTCTCGGCGACCAGCAGCACGGGGTACCCGGTCAGGGGCAGGACGTATCCGGGGTCGTGCGTGATCTCACGGGCGATCAGCACCAGCCGGGTGCCCGGGGCCGGTCTGTCCGCGCGGATCTCCTGTAACAGGCCGCTGTTGACCTTGATGGTGTCCCGCAGACAGACCCAATCGGCCCCGGATACTTCGACGTTACGCGTCCGCGGGACCAGGTCCGCAGACGTCCCGGGGTGGGCTGAACTCATCACGTGCTCCTCCGATCGATGTGTCGGCCTGACGGCGGTGCGGCGCTCGAACGCTGGAACGCGGAACGGGTGGGTGCTACGGGACCGGGCCCGGCCGCCCTGCTCGGCGGCCACGCCTCCTGCCGCCCGAGCAGAGCCGGACCCCCGTCCGACCCTGCTCGCCCGCTCTCCGCGCCGCGGCCCCTACAGCCCTGTCCACTCCCCCGTGTCCGCTCCCCCGTACGGACACATCCGGCGCCGCCGCCCCTGCCGTCACGGCTTTCCCAGGATGCCTACGCCGGGCCGATGGCACACGTTCCGGTCCACTGAGCGGAACAGGGGCCTGGCCGGGCAGGACGCGTTGGGCAGGACGCCCGGCTGGCCCTGGCGCAACTGCTCGACATTGCGCACCGTCACATGTCCGGCCCTCCCAGCGGCGCTGTCACAGCGACTGCAGACGTCGCCAGCAGATGCGTGCGTACGTACGCGTCCGAGGGCGATGAAGTCGCAGAGTCGATGGTCACCTCAGCCTCATGCGCCAGGGAGAAAGCGAGCTCTGCATGCGCGGCCCCCTCTCCTGACACCACCCGAGAGGATGAACGAGCGACACGCACGAGTGATTTCACACCCCGCACCGTCGCCAGGAAGGCGTGTTGGCTTGACTCTGAGGTCATGGACAAGTCGCCCATGACCCATGCAAGCGCACGCCGATTCCCCGTGTACGCGCGGTGGGCAGCGCGATTGGCGACCCTCACGGCCGCCCTGACACTCGCCGCCGTCACCCTGGACGCGGCTCACGCCGGTGCGGAGCCCGCGGCATCGAACTGCATCGTCAATGGCCAGCCCCGATCAGGCCCCGAGATCGATGGCACAGCCGGTGACGACGACATCCGGTGCGACAGGCTCGCCTCCGGAGACGTGGTCTTCGGCTACGACGGGAACGACACCATCCGGGTCACCTTCAACCACGCCGGAGTCATCAACGGCGGCAACGGCCGGGACACCATCCGACTGGAAGAGGAGAACACGGGCCTCATCCAAGCCGGCGACGGCATCGACGACGTCATCGCCTCCTACAACGGCCAACTCGGCCGGATCCACGGCAATGCGGGCGACGACGAGATCCAGGTCCTGCTGAACGACGGCGAAGTCGACGGCGGCCCCGGCAACGACGTGTGCCGCGTCGACGAAGGCATCGTCCTCAACTGCAACCCATAACCAACTGGCCGCGTCAGCGACCCGGCCACGGTGAGTTCGTACGTCGTCGAGCATCCGAGGCACAGAAGTCGTCTCGCCAGGGGCTCAGCGGGCTCCGTCGTCGCGCACGGCCCCCACTCCGACCATGATCTCGGTCGAGCGCGGGCCACCGCCCATCAGAACCCATCCTTGAACTCGCAGGACGCGCCGCGTGGATTGTCGGCTCGGTGGAACCGAGGTGAGAGGACAAGCACGGGTCAGGGCAGGTGGTTTGATCGGCCCGCGAGTCTTGATCGTTACCGAACCTGTTGATTAGCTGGCCGGCATGACTGAGCTCGGACCCGTCGCCTGGCCACCTGCTCCGATCAGGACCGAGAGGCTTGTGCTTCGTGCGCCCGAGGCCCGGGACCGCGAGGCGTTCATCGAGTTGCTCGCGTCCCCAGAGGTGCACACCTATCTCGGCGGTCCCCGGCCGCGTGACGAGCTTGAGCGCAAGGTGCCCCGGGTGCCCGAGTCGTCGCCCGGGAGTTTCGTCGTCGATCTCGACGGCGAACTGATCGGTCAGATCCTGCTCCGAAGAGCACCGGAACATCATCGTCCAGCTGCTGCGGGAAAGGCTGATCTCGGCTACCTTTTCCTGCCGCGGGCGTGGGGATTCGGATACGCCGCCGAGGCGTGTGCGGCGGCCCTCGACTGGTTCGACGGCGTCCTTCCCGGCGAGCCGGTGGTGCTCGCCACCCAGACCGCCAACGTCGGTTCGATGCGCCTCGCGGCAAGGCTGGGGTTCGCCGAGGTAGAGCGGTTCCATGCCTGGGACGCCGAGCAGTGGCTCGGCCTGCGGCTCCCGGTCACGCCACGACGCGATGAGTGCTCAGGCCGGGCCTCGTAGTGCCCGCGTAGGCCAGGCCGGCCCAGACGATGGTGATTTCGGGGTGCATGAGCCGGAGCTGGAAGAGGGCTTCACGGGCTGCGACGCTGTCGTACGTGTCGGCCGGGGCGACCACCACGAACAGCGGCAGCCCTTTGAGGTCCACGATCATGTGCCTCTTCCGGCCCGGCGCCTCCTTCCAGCGTCGTATCCCGATGTGCCGCGCGGAACGATGACGGCGCCCTTGACGGACTGCGAATCGCTCACCGCCGCCACCGGGTTCAGGGACATGCCCATCGCACGACGGATCCGGCGCCGCAGCTGGCCACGGATCAGGTTGAAGACCCCGGCCGCGTTCCGGTCCCGCAGGCGACGCCAGCACGTCATCCCCGAACCGAAGCCCAGCTCCTGGGGAAGCCACTCCGCCGTCGTCACAACTCGTCTGGAATCCTTGGAATCAGAGGTTCCCAGGCGGGTTCTCACACAGGTGGGGCGCCCCGTAGTCCACGGAGCGCCCCACCTGTGTCTTCCCCCTCAGAGGGTCGTACTGTCCCCCGGCCAGGTCTGCGGCAGCGGATCAACCGCCCCGTCCAGCACGTGCCGCAGGGCTTCGGCGTGTGCGGTGTCGGCGGTGGATGCCGCCTGGCGCACCAGCTCCGCGCGTTCCCAGAGCTTCAGGGTCTGTACGGCCGCGTCCCGGATCGGGGGGCGGCGGTCGTCGAGTGCCTTGACGAGGCCGGCCTCGGCCGGGTGGCCGTCCAGTGCCGAAGCGGGTGCCGCGTGGTGCAGTCGTCGTACGGACTGGATCGCGTGCAGGCGCACGTCCGTTGACGGGTCGTCCAGGACCTCGGCCAGCGGGTCGAGGGCGGCCGGGTCGGCCGTGTCGCCCAGGGCCATGGCCGCGGAGACGCGGACCGTGGCGCTGTCCGCCCCGAGGCGCAGGGTGTACCGCTCGACGGGCGCCGGGGTGAGGCGCCTGAGCCGCGTGTAGCCCCACGCCGAGCGCGGGAAGGTGTCGGGGTGGGCCAGGGGGCCCCAGCTCATGACCTTCCGGACCAGACGGTTCTTCGGGGGTCGTGGTTCGAGGAGGTCGCGGAAGGGCTCCACGTCCCGGTCCGGGTCCAGCTCCGCCGCGACCCGGATCGCGAGGCCGTGGAGGTCGGGCTCGTACAGGTCGTCGAGGTGGTCGAGCGCGGACAGGCGCGTGACGAAGCGCATGACGGCGGCGTCCGCGCGGGGGCCACCGGCCCTGTGGAGGTCCAGCAGCGCTCCGGAGAAGTCCTTCTTCCGGTCGCTGAGCAGCGTGGCCTCGGCCTCTTCAAGGCTGCTGGTCATGTCAGCCTGCCTGCCTTTCCGTACGTGCCGTGAGGTGGGGGGAGTTCTACTTCTTGATGGCGAAGAACACGCAGCCCGCGGCGGCGAACGCGGCCTTCTGCTGGGCAGTCATGGCCCCGGGGTTCTTGGCTCCGTGCCAGGCGCCCTTGGCGCACCTGATGCCGTACTTCTTGCCGTACTTCCAGACGGTTTTACCCGTCTTCTTGGCCCAGCCCTTGGTCTTGTCCCACCACTTGGGGTCGGCCACGACCGGGTAGGCGGTGGACGCGTCGGTCTGGATCGTCTGGACGAGTTCGTTGCCGTCGAGGCGGTAGCTGGTGGGGATCGCCTTGCCGTTGGCGTCCTTGGCCCAGGGCGCTTCGAACGCCCCGATGATGTCGCCCTCGCCCTCGGCCGTGCTGTCGGTCGTGCCGTCGGCGATGACCAGGCTGTCGTCCTCGGTGAGGATGGGGACGGCGTCCTTGGGCAGCTCGAGGGGGAAGCGGTACTCGGTGGGAGCGGACGCGTCCCGCAGCGTGACCAGGGCGCTCGCGCTGCCCTCCGGCGTGACTTGCGCGGCGATGTCCGTGGCGCCGCCCGTCAGCTGCGGGTAGACCACGGTGCCCTCGGTGGACGTGTGGGCCTTCGCCGCGTCCGAGCCGGGCAGGCCGATCTTGATCTGCGCACCGGTGGGGTCGGTGACCGTCAGCTTCCCGGCGCCGGTGGCCGGCAGGTCCACCCGCGTGCCCGAAGCCTCCGCCGTCAGGCTGCCGTTGGCCGCGGGCCGGGGCGTCGCGATCCGCGCGGCCCCCGTGGCCTTGTGCACGGCGGCGGCCGTACGCGCGGCCGCCACGGCCCGGGCGGCGGCTTCGCGGGCCCGGGCGGCGGCGTCCTTGGCGGGGTCGCCGGCGGCGTGCGCGGGAGCCATGGTCGCGAAGATCGCACCGGCGGTGAGAGCGGCGACGGTCGAGATCGCCGAGGTGCGGACAGAACGGCGCGCAGATATGTGCACAGGAATTCCCTCGTTATGAGCCATGAGAGATCACAAGTCCCGTTCTCCGGTGAAGAGTTGCCCCATGCACCGAAGACCGGCGAATCAAGATGATCTTGGCGTGACCCTTTCATATGCCCGCTTTGACCTGCAAGGTTGCCTCAGGCACAGGTGGCCCACGCCCCTCTCACGTCCGGGGCGGCGACCCGTCCGGGGCGGCGACCGGCCAGGGACGCCTCCGGCATCCCCGCCGTATTTCCGAAGCCATGACGCGCCCGCTCCCCCGTCGATACGCTGCGTGTCACCGTCCGTCGCGCGGGCGGTGCTTCGCGCGCAGCGAGCACAAGCGCACAGCACGGGCAAGGGCACAGCACCGGCAAGGGCACAGCACGGGGGAAGCGGGAAGAGTCATGGCCCACGTCAGAGTCGAGACCGTCGCCCTTGACGCGGGCGGCAACCGGCAGATCGCGAGCAGGACGCGGACGACGTCACCTCTCGACGACCGCGCCGCCGAGGTCGAGGAGGCCATCGTGCAGGCCTCGGCCATCGCGCAGCAGTCGCTGTCGCAGGTGCCGGAGCGCGACGGCTGGCGGGTCTCCAGCATGCAGGTCACCTTCGGCCTCACGCTCGCCGCCGAGGCCGGGGTCATCCTCTCCAAGGCCTCCGCCGAAGCGTCCTTCGAGGTCACCCTGACCGTGGAGCGGGCCTCGGACGTGCCGTGACCCGCGCGACGTACTGGGTGGATCTGCACCGGGCCGAGCAGCGGCTCGGCGGCGGCTTCCTGCTGACCAACTGGCTCGTCCTGACGGCACTGCACTGCCTGCGCGGCCTCGTACGGCTCGACGATCCGGTCGATGTCGTCCTCGCCGACGGCCGACGGCTCGAAGCCCGCGTCAGCCGCCTGGACGCGGAGGCGGACCTGGCACTCGTCAGCATCGCGCCGCCGCAGCGCGCGACCCCCCAGATCCCGAAGTCGGGGCCCGCCCGGATCGGCGGCCGCTGGCGGGGCCCGTACCGCCCCGCCGCCGACGAAGTGGAACTCAGCGGGCGCATCGACACCCGGGCGGCGGCCCATCTGTGCGCGGGCGGCGGCACCATCGAGGCACTCCAGCTGTCGGCGGACCAGCTCCTCGGCGACTACTCGGGGTACTCCGGCGGCCCGGTCGAGGACACGACGCACTGCGACGACCACGCCCCCGAGCCCACCGGGGGCAAGCAGGATCCGGTGGTGGTCGGCATCCTCCTGGAGCAGGTACCGGAGCGGACCGCGGCCGACCGGGCGGCCAACGTCCTGTTCGCCGCCACCATCGCGGAGGCGATGCGGCGCTTCGACTACCTGGACGTCGCCCACCTCATCGACGTGCTCCGCCCGCCCGGCGACGCGGGGCCCTCCGTCGCGGAGTCCTCCGGCGCGAGCGCCCCTCCCCCGACGGCCTTCACGCCCGCCCCGATGCCGGGGGCCCTGTCCGCCAAGGCCGACGAGCTCCTGGAGACCATTCAAGAGTGGTCCAGGATGGGCCTGATGGACTCGGCCCAGATCGCCGAGCTCACCTTCATGGTGGCGAAGCGGAAGATCCAGGCCGAGCTCGGCGAAGGCGGCGCCCCGTGACGGGAGAAGGGCGGGCCCCTCGACGGTCGCGCCCCTCCGAAAGCCTGCTGCGCCACGTGCTGGACCAGGCGCGAGACGCCGTGCGCGGCGACCACGAAGCCCAGCTCCGGCTCGTCGACGGCCTGTCCCGGCTGCGTCACTCCGCCTCCGCTCTCGCCCCGGCCACCGCCGCGCGGCACCTCACGGAGCTGACCGCGCTCCTGGACGCGCTCGGCCGGCACGGCACCGCCGCGGCACTCCTCGACGACCTGGCAGCCGGAATCCTCCAGGGCACGGTGGAGGTCAGCCGGGACGCCGTGGCCCGCAACCAGCTGGCCGCCCTCCTCGCCGACCGCGGGCAGCTCACGGCGGCGGCCCGCGTCCTGGACGACGTAACTCCGTCAGACATAACACCGCCGGACGTCACTCCGCCAGACGCCGCTCCGTCGGACACCACTCCGCCAGACGTCACTCCGTCGGACGCCACTCCGTCACACGTACCCCCCTCGGACGTACCCCTCTCGGACCCCGGCCCCGAATCCGTCTCGATCTCGGCGCACACCCTCGCCAACGCCGCCGGTATCGCCTTGCGGCGCGGTGACCTCGTCGCGGCACAGCGCCGAGCCGCCCAGGCACTCGCCGCGCTCGGCGCAGGGGACGGTCCCGCGCCCCACCACGACGTACGGCTGCTCGCACTGGCCGTGAGCACGGCGGCGGCGCGCGCCACGGGTGAACACCACAGGGCCGACTCCCTGTTGCCCGAACTGGAGGACGCGGTACGGGACGTGGTGGCCGCGCGCGGCGGCGACCACCCCGCTTCGCTGTCCGCGCTCGTCACCCTCGCCTCCGCCGAGTCCGCGTCCGCGCGCGCGGCGGGCGACACAGAGCGCCTGGAGCGGGCCGCCGACGTACTCGCCATCGCGGCCCAGAAGGCGTCGGCGCTGATGGGCCCCGAGCACCCGCAAGCGGTCTCCGCGACGCTCGCCCTGGCCGCGGCGGAGTTCGAGGCCGCGACCGGCTCCGGGTCCCCGCGGCGCGTCCACGACGCCAAGGAGCTGATGGCGGCGGCGGGCGAACGGGCGGGGGCGCTGCTGCGGGACACCGGTGAGGAGCTGCGGAGCACGGAGGGCGCCAGGCCCTCACCTCCAAGGGCCGACGGAAGCGCCGGGGCCAAGAGCGGTGCCGGAGTCACCGCCGAGGGGCGGGACACCCAGGGAGCCGCCCCGCCCGGCCCGCCCCCCGCGGGCGAGCCCACCGAGGCCGAACTCGCCCTGACCCGGGACCAAGTGCGCAATGCCCTCGCCCCCCTCCCGTCCCGCGCCCCCCGAGCCCCCGTCCTGTGGGGTCGCCTCGGTGAGCTGGCGCTTCAGGACTTCGTCCGCGGCGGGGAGCCCCACGACCTCATCGCGGCCGCCGAAGCCTTCGAGGTCGCCTTCCACACTCCGGGAGACACGGCCCACTGGCACTGGTGGCGCCTTCTGTACGGGTACGGCAAGCTCCTGCGGCACGAGACCGGCGGCGGCGCCGGACTGCTCGACGAGGCACTGGAGTTGCTCACCACCGGCACGGCATCCCTGCCCGCCGCCGACGACGGCGGTGACGGCTTGCGCGGGCTCGGTGCCCGGCTCCTCGCCCGATGCTCCCGACGGCGCTACGAGCACTGCCGCGACCATCCCGACGCGCGGCCGGAGCTTCGGCTGCCAAACCTGCTCGACGAGGCCCTGCGCCACCACGAAGCGGCGTTGGTCCACGTGTCGCCTCGCACAGCGGAGTCAGCCCACCTCATCGAAACGCTCGGCCGCCTCCACCTGGAGCGCCACCGCCTGCTCGGCGAGACGAGGATCCCCGCGACCACCGGCCCGTCCACGCCCGCGTACGGCGACAGCGCGACGGGGATCACCTGGCAAGCGCTCGCCGCCGCCACGTACGCCCACGCCCTGATCTGGCGCGAGACGCACGACGCGGCCCACGCCGCCCTGGCCGATCCGGCGTTCGACCTCCTCGTGGCCGTGCCCGACGCCCTGGACCGGCTGTCACCGCACGTCCTCGACACCCTCGGACGGCTCGCTCACCACCGGGGGGCGGCCCGCTCCGACCCGGCGACACTCGCGCACGCGATCACCCTCGTCGACCTGGCCGTACAGGCGTGGCCCGACGAGCGGCAGGAGGAGCGTGACGCCTCGCTCGGCCTCCTGGCCCAACTGCACCTCGACCGGCTCCGGGCGAGGCACGACACCCACCCCGACGACGCGGGCAAGGGCGCACGCCTCAATGAACTGATGCAACTGGTACGCGAGTTGGGGTCCGAGCCGGACCTCTCCGCACCGCGCCTGGCCGCAACGGTTCCCGCGAGCTTCTCCGCCCCGCCCTCGCGGAGCGCGGGCCACGAGGAATCCGACCAGGCCCGTCTGCGCGTCGCGCGGGACGCCGTGCTCCAGGCCCAGTCGTGTCTGCGCCGAGGTGACCTGGCCGGCGCCGACCGCCACCTCGCCACCGCGACCGGCATCCACGCCGCGTTGGCCTACGACCACCCCGCACGCCTGGAGACGTGGACGCTCCTGACCCGCACCGGTCTCCTCCGCGACTCCCTGGCCCGTCGTCGCGGCGACGAGCCCACCACGCATCTCATCGCGCCACCCGCACCGGCCCAGATCCGTCGGGGCGCAGCCCGGCTCTCCGGCGTCCGGCGCGCCTGGCTGCTCGGCGAGGCCGGAGTCAACCTGCTGGTCGGCGGCGACGAGGGCCGGTTCACCGAAGCACTGGCGCTCGTCCGCGAGGCGTACGCGTCCCTGGACAGCGACAACGACGGTTATCTGCGCTACGCCTACTACCTGGGCAGGGCCGAATGCGCCGCCGCCACGGCGCAGCACGACAGGGCCCGGCGCGATGCCGGGCTGGGCAGCGGGATCGACGTCCTGGAGCGCGCGGCCGCCCGCTCCGAGAGGTACGGCCGGGAGGTCCCGGGCAGCATCACGCTCGCCCTGGCCCGCGCCTACCGCACGCGCGACGCGCGACACCTCGACGACCGGGCGGCGAGCCTGCGCGCCGGGCTCGACGCCGTGCACGCCCTGACGACGGCCGTCTACGGACACGACGTCCTCGACCACGGCGTCGGCGTCGCCGACCACGAAGCCGCCGTGGCCCTGGCCGTGTCCGCGGCCCGGGAGGTCGCCGCCTGGTGCTGCCAGGACGGCGTACTCACCCAGGCGCTGTACCTGCTCGATCTCTGGCGCGCCCTGTCCACGCCCGGCCCGCTCTCGGGCCCGCCGCCGACGGCCGACGAGATCGGCCGGGCCCTTCGCGTGTCCGGCAAGGACGCGCTGGTGTACCTGGCACCGGCGACGCACTCCAGCGCCGGCGCCGCGTTCGTGGTCACCGCGGCCAGCACCGTGCGCGTCATCCCCCTGCCCGGCCTCACCGAGGACGCCCCGCCCCTCGTGGAGCACGCGCGCGGCGTCTCACCCGGAGCCGAGCTGCTCACCTGGGCGGCACGCACCGCCATGACCCCGCTCCTCGCAGCGCTCCCGCCTCCGTGCTCCCGTCTCGTCCTGGTGCCGCTGGGCGCCCTCAGCGCCGTCCCCTGGCACGCGGCACGACAGGGGGCCCCGCACCTCCCCGGCCGTGGTGACGCATACGCCCTGGAGGTCGCGGAGTTCTCCTACGCCGTCTCCGCCCGGGCGCTGTGCGACGCGGCGGCCGCCCCCCGCGCGCCCGGCAGCGGGACACCGTCCGTGCCCGCTCCGGTGACGGCCACGCGTGACCCCAAGGACGCGCTGTCACGGCTGCGCACGGCCCCCCCGGCCGACGGCGGTGTCCTGCTCCTCGCTGGTCCGGCCGGTTTCGGGTGGCCCGAACTCCTGCTTCCCGAGGGCCCGTTGCCCATGGCATCCGTGGCCGAGGCCATGCGCCACAGCGACCGTCCCCCCACCGCCGTACTGGTCACCGACTGCCACAGCGAGGACCTGACCTCCGACGCCGAGGCGTCGCTGCACCTGGCCGACGCCCTGCTCCGGGCGGGGGCACGCGCGGTGGTCGCGCCCCTGTGGCCCCTGCGCGACCGAGCGAGGTCGGTGTTCCTCCACCTCGTGCACCACTTCCTCCTCACCCAGGACACCACCCCTGCCGACGCACTGCGGCGGGCCCAGCTGTGGCTCCTCGACCCCCATCACCGACCCCCCGACAGCTGGGGTCCGGACCTCACGGACGAGGCGGGCCGCCTGAGCGCGGACGACCCCGCGGACTGGGCCGGATACGTCTGCTTCGGCCCCTGACGGCGGGCCGCGAGCCACGAGGGGACACGCAGGCGACTTCGCCGCCCAAGACATTCAGGGCGTGTCAATCCCTCCTCCCAGGGCAGCGGCCCCGAGACTGGTCATCCCTGTTCACGGGAGTCCCCCACGTCCTCTGCTGCGGGTTGTCGTGCCGGCTTTCATCGTTGTGCTGTCGCTGCTGTTCCTCTGGTCCCTCGTCTCGCATCGGCTGGCCCGGTGGAGCATCACCGCGCCGATCGCCTTCGTCGTGGCAGGCATCGTCCTCACCCGTGGCCCGCACCCGGCCGTGCCGTTCGACCTGGAGGCGCACAGCTTCGAGGTGGCCGTCGAGATCGTGCTGGCCGTGATGCTGTTCATGGACGCCACCGAGGCCCGCGAGTACGAACGCCTCGGCAGGTCCGTCGGCGAAGGCCGGCTGCTCGGCATCGCGCTGCCCGCCTCCGTCGCCCTGGCCACCCTCCTCGGCGCCCTCGTCCTCCCCGGCACCAGCTGGTGGCTCCTGGCGGTGGCCGCACTCGTCGTCATGCCCGTCGACCTCGCGCCGATCGCCGGATTCCTGCGCGACGCGCGGGTCCCGCTGCGGGTGCGGGCGGCGCTGAACATCGAGGGCGGCTTCAACGACGGACTCATCTCCCCCCTCTTCCTGTTCTGCGTGGCGAACCTGGCCACCGCGCACGGCAGTACGTTCGCGGAGCTGCTCTGGAGCGTCGTCAAGGGCGCGCTCCTCGCCGTCGTCGTCGGCAGCCTGCTGGGAGCGGGGGCCGCCTGGCTCGTCCGGCGGGCGCGGGACGAGGGCTGGGCCCGTCCCGCCGCGCTGCGCACGGCGAGCCTCGCCCTGCCGTTCCTCGCCTACGCCGTCGCCACCACCGCGGGCGGCAACGGCTTCGTCGCGGCCTTCGTCACCGGCCTGTGGTACGCCACCACCGCCCACGCGGTCGCCGCGGACAACCTCGGCCTCGTGCACGAGGTCTCGGAGCTCATGGCCCTGGCCGTGTGGTTCACCCTGGGCAAGATGGCCACCGACGCGTTCGCCGGCGGCGTCTCCGCACGCGTCGTCCTGTACGGGCTGCTCGCCCTGACCGTGGCCCGCCTGGTGCCCGTGATGGCCTCGCTGGCGGTCACCGACCTGCCCCGCACCGAACGCTGGGCGATCGCCTGGCTCGGCTCACGCGGCGTCACGTCCATCGTCTTCGCCCTGCTGGCCTACATCCAACTGCCACCGGACGACAGCGCCTTCATCATCAACGTGATGTGCACGACGGTCCTGCTGAGCGTCGCGCTGCACGGCATCACTCAAGAACCCGTCGCCCGCAGGTTCGCGCGCGCCCCGCAGCCGACCCCGTGACGCCCCTGGGGCGGCCCACCGGGAGGGGCGGGGATCAGGCGTTCTTCCACGCGGTACGGGCGCGGGCGGCGAAGTCCTTCGCGTCCTCGCGCCGGGCCGCCGTGCCGTAGCGGGCCGCCAGCTCGTCGACCGGCTCCTCGGTCGCCTCCTTGACGTCCAGGACGAGCAGGCTCGTGCCGTCCTCCACGTCCGCGCTGAGCAGGATCATCGCGGCGTACTCCTCCCCCTCGCGCTGCGCCTCCAGCGTGCTGCCGAGCGCGGCGCCCGCCGTGGCCCCGAGCAGGGCGCCCAGCGGACCGGCGGCAAGGCCGAGCAGCCCGCCCACCGCACCGGCGCCGACCGTCGCCTCACCCGCCTCCGTGTTCTCGCCGAGCGGAACGTCCAGCGTGCCGTCCGTCGCCCGTTCGAGGACCGCGACCTGGCGCAGCCCCGGCAGCCGCAGGGCATCGGCGTAGGCGACCCGGCACTGCTCGGGATCGCGGAAGGCGAGAGTGACAACCCGATGGACAGCCATGCGCGAGCGGCCCTCCTGCTCATGATGCCGAGTGATGCCATCGACGCTAGGTCACACTTCCCGCCACCGCCACAGCGCTCCTCCCGCGACCGCTCAGGCGCTCGGGCCGATGCGCGCGAGGTCGTTGATCCCCCGAGGACCCCGGTGAGGCTCGGACGCTCCGGCAGCGGCAACGGCGATCATCGCGCGTCCCAGCTGCTCGGTGGTAGTGACCTGGTGCGGCAGCAGCCGCCTCAGGAGGGGGTAGAGCGGAGCGGCCACCACGTAGAGGGCATGCCGCGCAGTTCGGCGATTCCGCACGGATTGCCGTGCGGGAGAACCACAGGAGCCTTCGGTGACGGACAATCCCGGGATGACCCCACCCAGAATCCGTGTGGCCGCGTACGTGATCCGGCATCGCATCACCCCCGAACTGCTGGTCTTCGACCATGTCGACATGGCCGAGGCCGGTACCCAGGTTCCGGCGGGAGGAGTCACAGCAGGCGAAAGTCCGGAGGAAGCGGTCCTTCGAGAGGTCGCCGAAGAGACCGGTCTGCTGGCCGTCACCGTCGTCCGGCAGATCGCGGTGGAGGACAAGCCCCACCCCGACACGGGGCAGCCACGACGAACGAGCTTCTTCTACCTCCGGGTCCCCGCCGACACCCGCGACGCGTGGCACCACCGCGTCCACAGCGAGGGAGAGGACGCCGGTCTTGTCTTCGCCTGCCGATTCCTCCCGCTCCCGCTGAAGGAGCCTCTGGCTGACGACCAAGACGCATGGGTGGGCCACATCGAGCCCCAGTGGACCACGATGAACAAGGACCGTCGAACTGGCTGATTTCATCACGTTCCGCACAGCAGATCCGAGGGCTCGCTGAGCCACAACTCCCCGTCGAACAACGGGCAGCTGCTCCATCCAGGCGCCGAAGAAATACCCGCACGCGCAAGGGTCCAGACGCAAGAGAGCTTCAAGGAATCGGTGTCGCAGACCGCGATCCCTTGGCTCCGCCTCACTCCGTACTGCCTCTGCCCACCGCTCCTCGCTGCGGTGCACCGAGGAGCGGCTCACAGCTTCCAGGGACGCCTCGCTGTCAGACCTGCGGGAGGCCACTCGTGCACAATCCCCGCCGTCTGACACGAGTTGACGTAACGGGTCCTGCCTACGGCGCTCGGCCCCTCGGCAACGCCGAGGCATCGGACAGGGCCGGGGCGACCGGTCGGACGAAGTCGAGGGCGGCGGGGGCCTGTTGCAGGATGCGGCCGGTGTCGCGCATGTCGGCGCCCAGGTACGAGGTGCGGCCCTGAGGGGGAACTGGCGCGGGGACGGTCCGCGGGTCAGCCATGGGGTGCCTCCTCCGGGGGCAGGTGCGGGGCGAGGGTGGTCGGCCAGGTGGCGGCGGCCGCGGTGCCGTCCAGGGCCTGGCGCCAGCGGGCGACGGTGTTCTCGTCGTCGGTGATGGTGGTGGCGAAGGGCCGGTGTTCCACGACGTGGTCGGGGATGTCTGCGTCCACGCGCAGATGCCGTACGGGCGGCGCTCCGAGGAGCGGGTACGGCGCGCTGTCCAGGGGCAGGACCTGGAGGGCGGTGCGTGGTTCGGCCAGACCCGCTTCGAGTGCCTGGTGCTGGGCGCGGCGCACGCCCGGTCCCCCGATGACGGGGTGCAGGGCGGCGGCGGACAGGACGGTCCACAGGCGGGCGCCGCGCTGCCGCTGGCGCTGCTGCCGCTCGTGGACGAGTTCCACGGCCAGGTCGGTGTGCGCGGGCGGCGCATCGGGGTGCAGCGCGCGGTGCAGGGCCGCGGTGTAGGCCGGGATCTGCAGCAGGCCCGGCACGTGCCCCGGTGCCCACAGGCGGATGGCGGAGGCGGCGCTCTCCAGCGCGATCCAGTGCTGGTACGCCGAGCTCATGACCGGGCGGTAGCGGTGGTGCCACCAGCCGGGTTCGGCGGCCTGACGGGCCTGCTCAAGGAGGGTGCGCAGGGCGTCGCCCCGGACACCGTACGCCTGGAGCAGCTGCTCGATCTGGACGGTGTTGATGCTGGTGGCCGCGTTCTCGATGCGGCGGATCGTCATGTGGGTGGTGCCCACGAGCAGGGCGGCCTGCGCGGGGCTGAGCCGTGCCTGCTCGACGCGCACGCGCTGCAGACAGCGGGCGAGCACGCGGTGGGCGATCGTCGGGCTCGCGCGCGGCGCCTGAGCCACGGGCACCTCCTCGTCCCTGGTCAGTGGCTGGTTTTCCGCCGCGGTTCGGCGGGGGCTGGCGCCTCCAGATTGCCATGCGTGTGCATCACACGCATGGTGGATACTGTGTCTGCCCCCGTTCGGCCCCTCTTTGCGTGCCGCACAGGACCTGCACGGCACGGACAGCAGCGCCAACCCTGAGGTTGATCATGCTCTTCCCCCGCACCGCCGCCTCACCTCGCCCGTCGATACGCCCCGGGCCGGGAGCCCTCGTTCCGGGAGGTCCGCGCGGATGAGCTCCGATCCCCCCGACGCGGTGCTGCCGCTCGGCAACGAACCGAGCGCGGCGCCGTTCGCCCGCCGCTACACCGTCGCCGTCCTGGAACGCTGGCTCAGCGGCCGGAGCGGCCACGCCGAGGTCATCGACGCCGCCGCCCTCATCACGACCGAGCTGGTCAGCAACGCCCTGCGCCACAGCACGCCCCACAATCTGCGCCTCCAGCTGCGGGGCGAGTCCGTGGTCATCACGGTCACGGACACCAGCAGACAGCTGCCGGTGCGGCGCGCGTCGACTCCTCACGACGTCAGCGGGCGCGGCCTGGAACTCGTCGAAGCGTTCGCCACGCACCTGGGCTGGGGCCGCGCCGCGGACCGCAAGGCCGTCTGGGCCCGCCTGGATCTCCCCCCGGCGCAGGGCCGCCCCGTCAGGGCGGGGGCTCAGCGCGACCCCGCCCGGGCCGCCGGGCCGCGGTAACCGGGGCGCGATCACACACGCGAGCGGCGCGTGAACCGCCGTCGCCCCCGTACCGGTCCCAGTGCCATCAGGCCCAGCGGCGGACGGCGAGCTGCCGACCTCGTACGGCAGGGCTTCCTCACGGGTCAACTCGGCCACGGAGACGACGGATGACGAGTGCCGTGCAGGCAACCGACGGCAGCCACGCGGGACGATGTGGGGCCGGGCGGCGGGCAGTTGCTCGGCCAGGCGGTGCGAGGGGACGGGCGGGTGAGGGCGTCCAGTTCGGTGCCATCGTGGCGCATCAGTGCCTGACTGTGCCGCATCAGGCCGACCAACCGCGCCAGGGCAGGGACAGCGTCGGGCGGGCGGTGCCCGTGGTGGAACTGCCCTGTCCGCGCTGGTCGTAGCGCACCACGAGGGCCGTGGGCCCGGCCGGTTGCTCCACGGTCTCGTCCCAGCTGGCGGAGGTCGCCTGCCAGCCGTGGGCCAGGACGAGCACCAGGTCGGGGTCACGCGCTCCGTGGAGGTACAGGGCCAGGCGGGCGCCATCGGGCCTCAGCAGACCGACGGGGGCGCGGGCGCGCGCGAGCCACGGCCCCTGCCCTGGGCGGCGTACCGTCAGACGGGCGGCAGGTGGTGAACGAACAGGGCGACGTCCGCACCGTGCTCCAGGCGGGCGGTGCCGACGAACTTCCGCATGTCGTGCGAGGACACACTGCGGCGCGGCGTGTCCTCGTACTGGACGACGAGCTCGCGGCCGTCGGAGAGGCAGCCGATGACATCCGCGCCCAAGCCACCGCTCTTGCCGCTCACGACGATTTTCGTGCAGCCGTCCCGTGGGCACAGATCAGCGGCCTCCTCGATGTCAGCGACGACAACCAGATCTACTGGGAGATGAGCGGCAACCAGGAAGGAAAGGTGGCCTTGTGCGTACAGGGAGCCCCCGGCAACGGGAGACGTCGCGGCAGTCGCAGGATGTGCGATCTCGAAGGGGGCAGTACGGACAGGGTCGCCAGGACCGGGCGCGCGTATCCGAGGCGTCCGCGACGGGGACCTTCGCGGTGATACGGGCGCCCAACCCGGGGGCCGCTGACCGAGGGGCCGTCCCTGCGGGGCCGCGCCCGCGCGAGGCCGACGGCGGCTCGGCCAAGGCAGCGTGACCGGCCACGGCCCAAAGGTCGGACAGGGATTGTCCACGCGGCTGTAATCCGCAGCGCTCTCACGTGTCATACAGAGTGAGACTGCCGCACCCCTTGAAGGGCGACGCATGGACCGACAGCAGCGATGCGCGGAGTTGCACCGGGCGTACCGCCCTCAGATCCTGCGTTACCTGCGCCGCAGGCTCCCGGCGGAAGATCAGGTCGAGGACGTGTGTGCGGACGTCTTCGTCAAGGCCTCGCGGAATCTGGGTCAACTCCGCGCGAAGGACAAGCCGGTGCCCTGGCTGTACACCATCGCTCGGCACCAGCTCGCCAACCATTTGCGCCGGATCGAGCAGGCTGACCATGCCCAGGAGCTCCTGACGGCCGCGTGGCGTGAGGCGATGGAGAAGTCCGCGGAAGAAGGAGCCCTCGACCGCGTCCACGCGTACCGCGCGTTGGCGACCCTGCCAGCCAACGATCGCGAGGCCTTGCTGCTCACCACCTAGGACGGCCTCACACCCGCTGACGCGGCTCAGGTGGCGGGGTGTTCGAGGGCAGCGTTCGTCGTGCGGCTGCACCAGGCCAGGAGACGCTGTCCCACCAACTGTCCCGGCCCGACGTCCATGCGGCCCGACCAGCCGCTCCTGCTGCGCTGCGGACATGCGGCGGTCGCGCTCCACTCGGTCCGCGGTTCGCCAGTCACCGACGAACGGCCCGCACATCAGCAGCATTCCGGCAATCCGTTCAGAGTGCGCCAGGCAGAACCGGCTCGTCAGGTCGGTGCCGTAGGAATGTCCAATTAGTACGGCCTTGGGCGCCGCCCATGCGTCGAGCAGCTGGGCGAGGTCGTCGACATGCCGGGCGAGGGAATGGCGGCCCCGCCACGGGGATTGGCCGGTGCCACGCTGGTCGTACCGGTACACGGGTGCGAGGTCCGCGATCATGGGCGCGACATCGCCCAGGTAATCCGGCAAACCCGGACCGCCACGGAGCATGACCACGGGCGGCCGCCAAGTCGTGTCCCCCAGCGCCATCCAACGTAATTGCGCCCCGTCGCTCATCGACGCGAAGCCCTGCGTTTCTATCAAGGTCATCGCGGAGAACCCACCGGGGCCGCTGAGGCTCCACCAAAGGTTAAAGAACAAGGCCGGTTTCCAGGGCGGAGACCAGATGCCGCTCCCCCCCCCACGGGCCAGGACGGCGCAAGGCCCCATCTCCCCCCCGCACCGTCGCCGCGATGCAGCTGGTGGCGCGGGCACACGCCGTGCTCGCTGAGGCGGTCACCGCCGACCGGGCCGCCGGGCGCCAACTAGCAGGAGATCGCTGTCGTGTTGAACGTCAACCCTGACGCCGCTGCCCGGCGCTACAGACGTCAGGCCTGACACCTACGCGAAGGGATGTCGGGGGTCGGGGCCCGGGTGAGCTCACGATGCGCGGCTCGGGCAGCTTCAAGTTCCTCGGTGCGTTCTTCGAGCTGCCCCGATACCTCGGGTTCGGTTCATTGGGTCGATGTGTTGGGGGCGTAATCGGTCGATTCCGCCCCCCCGCTGTCATTCGACGGTCCCGGGGGATCGCCTCTGCCACGGAGCACAGCGGCGGGGCCAGATCCAGGTCTCGTGGCAGCGAACTGCGCACCCCGCGGGGTTTACTCGATCGTCATGCGTCGGTTCTCGTCGGTCCGCTCCTCCCGGCTCCGGCCCGCAGGGTAGGGCGGCGGCCCTCCGGTCGCCGGGCAGGTCCTGGGCGCGGGCCTGCTCCGGCCTTCCGGCCCGGCGCAGGGAAACACATGCGAGTGCGGGATATGTCTCTGTCATGTGCTGACGACCACAGCGCCTCCCGCGCCCCCTTCCGCGCGGGTTGTCGGAGATGCCTGTGCGGATCCAACTACCAGTAGGGAGAAAGCATTCTGCTATTCCCCTCCGTGCGATTCCGGTCCGGTGCTGCGAGTGGAGACGTGGAAATGACCAGTGGGGTGGCAAGCGGCCGGGAGCAGTTGGTCGTGCTGGTGGGTGGCCCGCCAGAGCTTCCGAGGCTGTACCGGCTGCCGGAGGGCACGGCCGAGGACGCGTCACGCGTCGTCGTGGCCTTCTACGGGCGGCATCAACGTTTCGAGCCCACCGGTGAGAAGGAACTGGTGCAGGGCCAGCAGGTGCCGGTCTTCCGCTTCGTGTACAGCACGGCGATCGCCGAGTAGGCGGGGTAGCACCATGTCAGCATCGGGTGCGGAGCCGATCGCGGTGGTCGGGATGGGGTGCCGGTTCCCGGGCGGAGTGCGGACCCCGGGGGGACTGTGGCGGCTGGCGGCCGCAAGCCGCTCCACAGTGGGTCCGGTCCCCGCGGGCCGCTGGGACGCGGCGCGGCTGGCGGCCCTGCACAACCCCGATCTTGAGGCTCCGGCGGCCAGGGGCTGCTTCCTCGACGGCGATGTGTGGGCGTGGGACCCTGCGGCGCTGTCGGTGGCTCCGGCCGAGCAGGAGTGGGTGGATCCGCAGTTCCGTGTGCTGACGGAGGTGGCGTGGGAGGCGGTGGAGCACGCAGGGATCCCGGTGGGACGTCTGCGCGGGACGAGCACCGGCGTCTACATGGGCACCTACGCGCCGGACAACCTGTTCCGTGAGGCGCGGCCGGTGACGGACGCCCCCAACAGCCCCTATTTGTTCGGGAACTTCACGGCGAGCGCGGCGGGCCGGGTGGCGTTCGCGATGGATCTGCGGGGGCCGGTGATAGTGGTCAGTACGCACTGCTCCTCCGGGCTGGTGGCGCTGGATACCGCGTGCGGGGCGCTGACGCTGGGCGAGTGCGATACGGCCCTTGCCGGGGCGGTGCTGCTGATGCTCGCCCCCGAGACGCACTACTTGGAGGCGCCGCTGCTGCTCTCCGGGCAGGGAGCCTGCCACGCGTTCGACGCCCGCGCGGACGGTTATGTGCGCGGCGAGGGCGCGGGAGTGCTGGTGCTGAAGCGGCTGGGAGACGCGCACAGGGACGGGGACCGGGTGCTGGCTGTGATCCGCGGCAGCGCGGTCAACAACGACGGGCAGGCGAGTCGCCTCACCGCGCCCTCGACCGAGATGCAGCAGCGGGTTTTCCGGCGAGCGGTGGAGCGGTCCGGGATCGATCCGGGCGAGGTGGGGCTGGTGGAGGCGCACGGTCCGGGCACGGCGGTGGGTGACCCGGTCGAGTACACCTCGGTCAACGCGGTGTACGGCAAGGGCCGGGGCCGGTGTGCGCTGGGGTCCGTCAAGACGAACATCGGGCACAGTGAGCCGGTTTCCGGTATTGCCGGAATCATCAAGACGGTGGAGTGCCTGCGCCGGGGCAGCATTCCGCCCAATCTCCACTTCAGGGAGTGGAATCCGGCGATTGACCGGGAGGAGCCCTCCCGGCTGTTCGTTCCGACCGGTCTGGTCCGGTGGCCGGTGCCGGGGCGGGGCAGACTGGCGGCGGTGTGCTCCTATGGCGTGACCGGCACCAACGCCCACGTCGTGTTGGAAGCGGCTCCCGCGCCCCGGCGCCGCCCCCGACGTGCGGAGCGTCCCGAAGGGGAGGCGGGCCTGTTCCTGGTGTCCGGCGCCTCACCGCAGTCGCTGTCGGCGGCCGCCGCTGGCCTGTCGGAGTGGCTGGAGGGGGACGGCTCGGCTGTCCCCCTGGGGGATGTGGCCCACACGCTGGCGGTGCGCCGTTCGCACGCGGATCACCGCCTCGGTGTGGTCGCCCGTGATCGGGCGGAACTGCTCGCCCGTGCGCGGGCGGTTGCCACCGGCGAACCGGCGGCCGGGGTGGTCAGCGGGGTGCCGCTGCTGCCGCCGGGGCATGCGGGACCGGTGTTCGTCTTCACCGGACAGGGATCGCAGCGGCCGGGGATGTGCCGCGAGCTGCTGGCCGATGAGCCGGTGTTCGCCCGGGCCGTGGACGGACTGGAGCCCCTGATCCGCACAGAGGCCGGGTTCTCCCTGGCCGGGACGCTCACCAGTGCGGAGCAGCTGACGGGCATCGACCGGGTCCAGCCGGTGCTCTTCGCCGTCCAGGTCGCCCTCGCCCGGCTGTGGCGCTCGTGGGGCATCGAGCCCGCCGCGGTGATCGGCCAGTCGCTGGGCGAGGTGGCCGCGGCGGTCGTTGCCGGTGTCCTCAGCCCCGGGGACGGAGTGAAGGTCATCTGCCGTCGGTCCGCGCTGCTCGCCACGATCTCCGGCGGCGCGATGGCATCGGTCATGCTCGGCGCCGACCGGACCCGGCAGGCGATCGAGGACGCCCGCGCCGACGGGGTGTCGCTCGCAGTGCTCACCGCCCCGGACACGACCGTGATCAGCGGCGACGCCGCCCAGGTCACAGCCCTGGTCGAGGCATGGACAGCCGCGGGGACCGTAGCCAGGATGATCAAGGTCGATGTCGCCTCGCATTCCCCTCAGGTCGACCCGATCCTGGATCGATTGCACCAGGTCCTGGCCGACGTCCCCGCCGCCCACCCGGACGGAGAGTTCTTCTCCACCGTCAGTGAGGATCCCCGTCGCCCGGGGCCGCTGGATGCCGGGTACTGGGTGCGCAACCAGCGCGGCACCGTGCGCTTCCACACCGCCGTCACAGCCGCGTTGGAGGCCGGGCACCGGCTGTTCATCGAATGCACCGCCCACCCGCTCGCGGTGCGCCCCGTCGTGGATGCCGCCCGCGCCGCCGGCATCCACGACGCGGTGGCAGTGGGCACGCTGTGCCAGGGGACCGAGGACCGCGAAGCGTTCCTCACCCACCTCGCCACGCTGCACTGCTCGGGGTTCGACGGAATCGACTTCGCCAGCCGCTACCGGCACGGCGCACTGGCCGATGTGCCGGTGACGGCCTGGCACCGTACCCGCCATGGCGGTGACCGGCAGCCGTACGCTCTGGTCGCACCGCTGTTGCCGGCCGCATCCCAACACCCGCTGCTCGGCGGCCACACGGAGGACCCCGACCAGCCCGGGCGGCACCTGTGGCAGACCCCCCTCAGCCCTCTTCGGCTGCCCTGGCTCGGCGACCATCAAGTGGCCGACGTGCCCGTCCTGCCCGGCACCGGCTTCGCCGAGATGCTGCTGGCCGCCGCGAGCGAGACCTACGGCACCGACCGGGTCTGCGTGAGCGGCCTGAGCATCGAGGCGCCCCTGGTGCTGGCCCCGGAACCACGGGTCACCACCCGGCTCGTCCGGCGCGGCGCCTGTGCCGACAGCGACGTCCTCACCCACTGCCGCGAGGGAACCCTGGTCCACGCGCGTGCCTCGGTCCGCGCCCTCACCGACGCCGAGCCCCCGCCCTCGGTGGACACGGATTCGCTCACCACAGCGGAGTGGACCGATACCGCCCCCGGTGACCTGTACGCGTATCTGCGCGAGCGGCACAACGTCATGCACGGCCCCGCCTTCAGCGCCATCGACCGCATCCAGGTGGCCCCCGATGCCGCATGTGCGGTTTCGCGGCTGCGCATCGCCGATCAGGCCCGCGTTTCGGCCGCGGCCATGCGCCTGCACCCGGCGCTGGCCGATCAGGTGGTGCAGACCGGGGTGGCCGCCTGGCTCAAGCGCTGCGCCCTCACCCCGGGCCCCGTGGTGGTCGCCGGCATCGAGGAGATCCGCGTGTACGGCCCGAGCGGGCACACCCGTCTGGCTCGCGTCGACCTCCAGCACGCCGATGACCTCGGGTGTGTCTTCTCCGCGCTCCTTGCCACCAGCGGGGGCGCCGTGGTGGCAGAAGTGCGCGGTGTGCGGCTGGCCAACATCACGCCGCCCCAGCAGCGTTACGCCTCCCGGCTGTCCCACCTCGAGTGGGTTCCCACGCCGCGCACGGAAACCACGGACGGCTGTGCCCAAAGGTGGCTGACCATCACGCCCGACAACGCACACTGGCCCCTGAGACTGACCGCCCTGCTCGGCGCGAAGACCGCGGACGCCCGACAACTCCTCCACCCCCGCGGCGAACCACTCGACGCCCGGCTGCTCAAGAAGGCTCTCGACGACCCCGGCGAGGCACCCCGTACTCATGTACTGCTCGCCCTGGACCCTCACGGCGGCGCTGACCACCCCCGGACCGCACAAGAGGCCGTACGCGGCACCCTGGCGGTTCTGCGGCAGCTGGCCACACGCGAGAATCCACCCCGGCTCTGGCTCGTGTGGCGCGGCGAGGGCGCGCTGCACCCCGCGGGTGTCCGCGGGCTGCTACGCGTCGCCGCTTTCGAGTACCCCCAGCTGCGGGCCAGCAGCATCGAGGTATCCGGCGACACCCCGCTGGAGAGGGCGCTGCCCGACCTGCTCGCTGATCAACCCCTGTGCGAGATCGCCTGGAGCCGGGGCATCCGCAGCCTTGCCCGCGTACGCCCCGGCCCCGGCCCCGTCGCCGACGGCCTGGTGCCACTCGTGCGGCCAGACGGCAGCTACGCGGTCACCGGCGGCCTCGGCGGCCTGGGGCTGCTGACCGTGCGCCGGCTGGCCGAGCAGGGGGCGCGCCGCGTCGTCGTCTGCGGCCGCGGCGCCCCCTCCCCTGCCGCCGCCGAAGCACTGGATGAACTGCGCGCGCTCACCGGCACCGACATCCCTGTTGTGCTCGGTGACATCGCCGCACACGACACCATCGACCGCGCCCTGGCGGCCGCCACGGACGGGGACGTGCCCCTGCGCGGGGTCGTCCACGCCGCGGGCGTCGTGGAGGACGCCACACTGGCGAACCTCCACAGCGACCTCCTGGAACGCGTATGGCGCGGCAAGGCGGAAGGCGCCTGGGCACTGCACGAGGCCACCGTCCAGAGGGAGCTCGACTTCTTCGTCGTGTACTCCTCCCTGGCCTCCCTCGTCGGCTCTCCCGGGCAGGGCGCCTATGCCGCCGCCAATGCCTTCCTCGACGGCCTGGTCACCCACCGCTTGGCCCAGGGGCTGCCGGCCACCGGGATCCACTGGGGCGCCTTCAGCCAGGTCGGCCGCGGCCAGCACCTCGCCCGGCAGGGATTCGTGATGATCTCGCCCGAGGACGGCATGGACGCCCTGCAGCGGATCCTCACCGAAGGCCACCGGCAGATCGCCTACTCTCCGATCGACCTCGCGCGGTGGACGGCACTCTATCCGGCGGTGCGCTCCTCCACGCTCCTGACCGAGGTGCTCACCGATGCCCCGGGCGGCCACGCCGACGCGCCGGTACGCGAGGGACTGCTCGCGGCCACCAGCGATCCAGCCCGCCACGAGATCCTGGAAACCTTCATCATCGACACCGTCCGTGACCTGCTCGGGGGGACCAGCCGCCACATCGGACCGCACACCAGCATGGTCATCCTCGGCCTCGACTCCCTGGGCGCCGTGCAGCTCCAACAACGCCTGCACCGCGCCCTGAGGATCGACATCAAGCCGGGCGTCATCTGGGTCAAACCCACCGCTGCCGCCCTGACCGACTGGATCTTGGAGCACATGGGACTCCGCCGTCCCGCGTCCCTCCCGGTTCAGCCGTGACTGTGCCCGTGCTCCGCACAGAGCGGGAAGGCACAAAGGCCCACGGACCCTCCGCAGAGGAAGGCCACGAACATGACGCAGCGCGCGACCGGCACCGACACGTGCCGAGCGATCGTGCTCGGTGGCGGCTTCGCCGGGCTGCTGGCCGCTCATGTCCTGGCCGGGCACGGCTTTCGGGTCACCCTTGTCGACCCCGACCCGCTCCGCGACGCGGCGCCCTACCGCAGGGGCACACCCCAGGCCCGGCACCCGCACGGCCTGCTCCACCGCGGGGCCACAGCCCTCGAAAGGCTCCTGCCCGGATTCAGCAGCGAACTGGTGCGCCGCGGCGCCCCGGTCTTCGACTTCGGCGAAGAGGCCAGGGTGCTCTTCCCTTCCGGATGGGCGATCCCGGTGACCTCTCGCGTACGCCATCACGCGGCCAGCAGGCCCCTGCTCGACTCCGTCCTGCGCGACCGCGTTCTCCACCAGCCAGCCATCGACGTGGCCGACGGCACCCGGGCCGACGGCCTGCTGTGGCGGGACGGGCACGTCACCGGAGTACGCGATACGACAGGCCGCCTCTGGCGGGCGGACCTCGTGGTCGACGCCACCGGCAGGGCATCCCGACTCGCCGACTGGCTCACATCGGCCGGCCTGCCACCCCCCGCGCCCAAGCGCGTGCATGCCCAACTTTCCTACACCTCACGCCTGTTCGCCTGCACCCCGCAGTACACCCCCACCTGGCACCTGACCGCAGAACTCACCTACGCCCCGCACCGGCGGCGCGGAGCAGTGGCCGTCCGGATCGAGGGGAACCACATCCAGCTCACCCTGATCGGCGCCGACGGTGAACGAGCCCCCCGCACCGAACAGGGATTTCACCGATACGCGTCCGGGCTGCGCAACCCGCACCCCCTCGAAGTCATCTCCCGCGCGCGACCGGTGGACGCCATCTACCGCTACAGCGGCCTGGACAACTGCTGGCACCCCTACCACCGCATGCGGCACTGGCCCCGGGGACTGCTCGTGATCGGCGACGCCGTCTGCACCCTCAACCCCGTCTACGGCCACGGCATGACCGTCGCCGCCCTCGAAGCGGACATCCTGCACCGGCTGCTGACCCGCGCACGGGACGGCCGGGCACCAGGACTCTGCCGGGCCTTCCAACGAGCCGTCCCCTCCGCGATCCGCCTCCCCTGGCAGCTCGCCGCGTACTCCGACATCGGATGGCAGGACACCGGCCGTCCCACTCCGGCCCTCCTCGCACACAGGGTGGTGCGCGAGGTCGTCGACCGTATGCCCACCGACCAGGACCTGTACCGCCGCTTCATCCGGGTGCAGAACCTCATGGCCTCTCCCGCCACTCTCGCCCCACCCGCACTCCTGCACAGACCCCCGCGACAACCCGTGGGGCCCCTCTCACCGCCTCCGTGACAGCTGCTCCGGCGAAGTGCGGCCCGCCGCAGGGCGCGGCACTCCGGTCCCCTTCGTCAGAGCCCGCATCTCGGCCCGACCGAGCAGTCGCGGCCACGGCAAGGAGCAAGCATGAGCACCCGACACCCGGACCAGGCTCCCTCCGACACCTCACCCGCGCCCGGGTCCGCCCCGCACAAGCACCGCTGGGTGATCGCACCCGTCTTCTGGGCCGGCTTCGGTGTGCTCTGCCTCGCCGCCCAGACCTGGGTCTTCGCTCGCTGGGCCGCCGACGGCAACTTCCACGCCTACCCCTCCGGCGGCTACGAGATCTCCCGCGCACGGCAGATCAGCACCCTCGCACTGGAGGTGGCGGTCATCACCGGCCTCCTCGCAGCAGCCGCGCTACTGTGGCGGCAATCTCGCCGAGCAGGCCATGTCACCTCGTACGCCGCGCTGTTCACGGGCTACCTGCTGTGCTTCTGGACCGACCCCTACTCCGGAATCACGCAGCACACAACCGGGCACAACCGGTACAGCCTGAACGTGGTGACCTGGGGGCCCTACCTTCCCGGCTGGCACGGACCGCTGCCCCAGATCGAAAGCTTCCTCCTCAACGCCGCCTACCCGGTCTCACTCACCTGGGTAGTCATCGGTGTCGCCATCGCCAAGCGGCTCAGGCACTGGCGGCCGGCCTGGAGCCGGGCCCGGACCGCCGCGCTCGTCTCCGTCATCATCTTCTGTGTCGACCTCCCCTTGGAATCGGCCTACATGCGGCCCGGCGGATACGCCTACCCGAACACCCTGCCGTACCTCACCCTGTTCGAGGGCAGCTGGTATCGCATGCCTCTCACCTCCCCGATCACGATGGTCGTCTTCGTCACGATGCCCGTCGTGCTGATGCACCTGTATGCCAAGCCGGGCAGGGAGATCTGGGTACTCGAGGGCAGCCTCAGGCTCCCCTCACCCGCCCGCACACCGATCCGCCTCCTCGCGGGGATCGGATTCGTCAACTTCAGCATGCTGGCGTTCCAGGTGTTCATGTGCGTGGGCGCGCTCGCCGGCCACCCGGCGGAACTCCCCAGCTGGATCGACCGCCCCCGTGCCTGAACCTTGCCAGTCAACACAGCTCCGGCTGCACGAAAGCGAGAAAGGAAGCGCCATGAACGAGCGAACCGTACTGCGCCGGGCCGGCCTCCTCGGAGTGATTCCGCTGATAGTGGTGGGCGTCGCCCTCATCATGGGCCGCTTCCCCTACCCTGACGACAACGTTGACGGGCACGAGTACCTCGCGTACATGCTGCCGCGCCGGCTCGGTGAGGTACAAGCGATTCTGTGGAGCGTCCTCGCACTGAGTGCGGTCATGTTCGTCGCCGTGCTGGCTCTGGCCTACCGGCAGAACGAGACGCACGTACAGCGGGAGAAGGGCGTAGCGCTCTCCAGGGTGGCCATGGTCGCCGGAGCCGTGATGTTCGCTGTGCTGCAGTTCGTCCTGGCGGCCCTCTACGAAGGGGCCACGCTGTTCGCCCGCGGATACCCGGGATTCGGCAGCGATCCTTCGGACACCAGGCTGATCACCTTCGTGTGGGGAGTGATCAACTCAACCTACACCCTGAGCTGTCTCGCCATGGCCCTGGTGTTCTTGGCCATCGCCAGTGCCAACCGCGCATCCCCTCTCCTTCCGCGCGCGCTCGGCGGCTGGGCCGCGATCACCGTCGCCGTGGTGAATGTCGCGGCTGTCGGCAGCGTCTTCGTGACCACAGGCAAGTGGTCCCCGGGTTCGATCTGCGCCCTCGGGCTCCAAGCGGCCCCCACCTTCCTCTGGATGGCCACTGCCGGAGCCGTCCTGCAACGACGCGCGCAGACACTTCCCAAAGCCCCCCGTGCGGTAGCCACTGATCCGCAGGCCAGTGAGGGGAAGGAGAGTCCCAAGCTCGCTGGATGACGTCATGCAGGGGTGTCTACCAGCAGCGCACAGACAGCCTTGATGGCCCCCGCCGGCGCCGCGGCGCGCACGCCTCCCGCCCACGGGGGACCAGGCCACCATCACGGTGACCGGCAGCCCGGTCATCGCGCCGAGGACGTCCACGCTCCCCAGCGTCATGGTCCGCGCCGCCCAGGTCCGCTCGCGCTGAATCCCCGCCACTTGCCGCGGCCGCGGCATGTGTCCGCGGCCTTTCCCGCCCAGCGGGGATCCAGCGCCCTCGCCGGTCAGAGGGCTTCGCCGATGTCCTCGCGCGGCAGGTGCAGTCGCAGTTGGTCGGCCCGGTTCAGGGTTCTCGGAGGTCGCCTCGGTAGGGAGCCCCTGGACAACGCGCGGTCACCGGCCGCGTGTCCGCAGGGGCTGGTGGCGCGCTGGTGCCGCGGGTCGTCCATGGGGGGCGCCCTCGTTCGATCTGGAGTCACGAGTTTCTGACAGGTAGTTGGAGAATCGTTTTTCCTCTTATGTGGCTTGGGATGAGGGCCCGAGGGCGGCCATGTTTGTCCGGGACGGCGGCCCCCTGAGCTGCCAATTGGAGTCGCCCGTATGGCGGTTGCCGCGTTGCCGGTAACAGACCTCGCGCTTTGACTGGCTTCACCCCGCGAACGGAATGCTTGAATCCGTTTGGTGGTCTCGTGGGCCGGCCGGATCCCCGGCGGCCCTGACGGCGTCCGCGGCCCGCCCGTCCGTCGGCCCCGGCGCCCGCGCGCATCCCCCCGTTTTCCAGGAAGGAGCCGGGTGTGCCTGAATCCATACCGCGGCTGGAGGAACCACCGCTCGAACCGTCGGCCGTGGGCATCGACGCGGCCAGGAACCTCGCCCATACCGCCAAGACCCTGCCGCAGATGCAGGCCATCTCGTCCCGGTGGCTGCTGCGCGTCCTGCCCTGGGTCGACGTCCCCGGCGGCACGTACCGGGTCAACCGGCGTCTGGCCTACTCCGTCGGGAGCGGCCGGGTGCAGTTCGACACCGCCGGAGGGCGGACCTGTCCGATCCCGCCGACCCTGCGGGAGATACCGGCCCTGGCGGGATTCCCGGACGAGGACGTGCTGCGCGCCCTGGCCGGGGCCTTCGAGCAGCAGGAGGCGGGAGCGGGAACGGTCCTCGCCCAGGCGGGCACGAAGACGGACCGCCTGGTCCTGGTGGCCCGCGGGAAGGCCGAACGCGTCACCCCGGGCGCGTATTCACCCGAGGTGTCCCACGCCGTCCTCGCCGACGGCGCCTCCTTCGGCCACGAGAGCCTGACGGGCAAGACCACATGGCCGTCCACCTACCGCGCGCTGACGGCCTGCACGGTGCTGGTCCTGCGCCGCCAGGCCCTGAAGAAACTGTGCGCGGCCTCCGCGGAACTCGCCGCACACCTCGCGGCCCAGGCGGACGCGGCAGGCCCGGCGGTGAACCGGCGGGGTGAGGCGGACATCGCGGTGGCGTCCGGGCACGGCGGCGAGGCGCGGCTGCCGACCGCTTTCGTCGACTACGAGACCAGTCCGCGGGAGTACCCGTTGAGCGTGGCCCAGACGGTGTTGCGGATCAACACCCGTGTCGGGGACCTGTACAACGGTCCGCAGGACCAGACCGAGCAGCAGCTGCGGCTGACGATCGAGGCCCTGCGGGAGCGGCAGGAGCACGACCTGGTGAACCATCCGGAGTTCGGGCTGCTGAACAACGCCGATCCGCAGCAGCGGATCTCCACCCGGTACGGGCCGCCCACCCCGGATGATCTCGACGAGCTGATCTCGATGCGGCGGCAGACGAAGTTCCTGCTGGCGCACCGGCGGACGATCGCCGCTTTCGCCCGGGAGTGCACCCGGGCACGGATCTGTCCGGCGGGGACGGAGTTCCGTGGCCACCACGTGGTGGCCTGGCGCGGGGTCCCGTTCCTGCCCTGCAACAAGATCGGTGTGTCCGGGGACCTCACCAGTTCCGTGATCGCCCTGCGCACCGGGGAGGAGGAGGGCGGCGTGGTCGGCCTCTACCAGAGGGGAGTCACCGACGAGTACGAGCCGGGGCTGTCGGTGCGCTTCATGGGCATCGACGACCGGGCGACGCTCTCGTACCTGGTGAGCAACTACTACTCGGTGGCCCCGCTCCTGCCCAGCGCCCTCGGGATCCTGGAGAACGTCGAGGTCGGCCACTACAACAAGCCGCCGGAGCTGTCGTGAGTCCGCTGGGCGGGCCCACGGGCGTGGGCACCTCGGCGGCGCGCCGCTTCGCCGGGCGGCAGGCCCTGCTCCGCACGGACGCGGATCTGCCAGCGCTGGGGCTGGAGTGTCCCCCGCCGCGCCGCGTCGACCCCCTGCTGGCCGCCCGGCTCGACGCCCGGCTCCTGAAGTGGGCCGAGCGCATCGGTCTCTACCACGGCCGGTTGGAACAGGTACGGGCCGCGGGGTTCGGCAGGCTGGCCGCCCTGTGCTATCCGGGTACCGACAACGAGGACCTGCTACTGGTACCGGCCCGGTGCGCCTTGGCCATCTGGGCCATGGACGACCACTACTGCGACAACCCGGACCTGGGTGCGGTGCCCAGCCTGCTGGGCAGCCGACTGGCGAGGGCCTCCGCCGTCCTGGGCAGGGTCAGCCTGCCGGCCCGCTTCGAGGCCCCCTTCGCGGCCGCCATCCGCGACGACCCTGCGCTGGAGGGCCTGCGATCCGCCGTCGGGCACCTGCAGCGCATCACCACGCCGGCCCAGCTCGACCGAACCCTGCACACCCTGCGGTCCCTGTTCACCGGCCTCGCCCAGGAAGGCACGTGGCGAGCCACCGGGCACCGGCCGCTCGTATGGGAGTACCTGCTCAACCGGCAGGCCAACAGCTTCACCCCCTGCATGACCGTCATCGACGCCCTCGGCGGCTACCAACTGCCCGCCAACGTCTGGGCGCACCCGCGCGTCCAGGACGCCGTCGGCACCGCGGCCCTGGCCGCGTCCATCGCCAACGACATCCACTCCGCCGACGTCGAGGACGAGGGCGGCGACTTCAACCTCCAGCAGGCCATCGTCACTGAGCAGGACTGCACACCCGCGGAAGCCCTGCACCTGAGCGCCGGCCTCCACAACGAACTGATGCACCGCTTCCACCGGCAGCGCGCACACCTGACAGTCAGCGGCCCCCGCGAGCTGCCTCGCTTCCTGGACGGCGTACTGGACTGGTGCGCCGGCAGTCTCGCCTGGCACCAGAGCGCCCCCCGCTACCGACAGCGGCCCGGCCGACCCTCCCCCTACGGAAAGGAACAGCCATGACCACCACCCCCCACACGCCGCAACCCGTCCTGCGCACCGACTTCCAGCGGACCGTCGCCGCCTACTGGGACAACACCCACACCGGCGACGACGTCAACGTCCTTCTCGGCGACGTCGACGAGCTGTACCACCACCACTACGGCATCGGCGACTACGACCGCGCCGTCCTTGAGGGCGCCCCCCAACAGCGCGAGAAGGCCGTCATACGCGAACTCCACCGCCTGGAGAGCGCGCAGGCCGACCTCCTCCTCGACCACCTCGGGCCCCTCACGGCACACCAGCGGCTCCTGGACGCCGGCTCCGGACGCGGCGGTACCTCCTTCATGGCGCAGCGCCGCTTCGGCTGCGCCATCGACGGCGTGTCGATCTCCCAGTACCAGGTCGACTTCGCCAACGCCCAGGCCCTGCGCCACCACGTCGCCGACCGAGTCCGCTTCCACTTCCGCAACATGCTCGACACCGGCCTGGACACCGGCTCCCGGCAGGCGGTGTGGACCAACGAAACCACCATGTACGTCGACCTCGGCCAGGCCTTCGCGGAATTCGCCCGCGTCCTGGCCCCCGGCGGACGCTACGTCTGCATCACCGGCTGCTCCAACGACCTCACCGGAGGCCGCTCCCAGGCCGTCAGCCGGATCGACACCCACTACTCCTGCAACATCCACCCCCGCAGCGCCTACTTCAACGCCCTCGCCGCGAACGGCCTCACCCCCATCACCGTCACCGACCTCACCCCCCAGGCCACCCCCTACTGGGAACTGCGCGCCCGCTCCCACCTGGCCACCGGCATCGAGGAAGCCTTCCTGAGGGCCTACAAGGAAGGCAGCTTCCACTACCTCCTCATCGCCGCCGACCGCACCTGACCCCACCCCATCCCACCCCACCGTGCGCACGTGCACGCGGGGTCGGCACCGCCGACGGCCCGCCCGTTTCCGGTGGGACCGTGTGCACCGTGCCGCCGGGGCAGGTGGTCCTGGTGCGGATGTCGTTGTTGTTGTATGCGTACGATGTCGCCTTGCCCACTGGATCCTTCAGTTCGATGAGCCTGTTGACCTTGTTCCAGGTGTGGTCGGTGACCCCGGCCGGGTCCTCGTAGGTGTCCACGTTGCCCGCGGGCGTGTAGGTGAGCCTGGTCTGCGAGCCGTGCTGGAGCGTGCGGACCGTCTCGCACGAGTGGGTCGAAGTGTAGGTAGTGGCTTCATCGAGGCCGACGAAGTGACCTTGATGACGCCGCCGTCCTTGAAGCGGGCCGCGTCGCCGGTGGCGTCGTACACCACCACCTTGTCGCCGAGGACCTTGCAGGTAGCGCTCGTGCTCCTGCCATCACCGCTGGGAGACCTTGCCCCAGGCCACGTGGAAGTCGGTGGCGGCCAGCATCAGGTTGCCGTTGGACAAGTCGACCCGCGCCACGAGCGAGTCGGTGACGCGGAAGTCGGACAGCTCGTGCCAGGGCACCGCGCCCTGCCCCTCCGGCACGTAGCCAGACACCGGTCCACATCGGCTACCTCGAACCGGCCCCGCGGCAACGTCCGCCCGCTAGGCTCGAAGGACCGTCTCTGACCAGCCCCAATGGCGAAGTGCCACTGGAGTTCTCAATGCCCCCACCTGGCGACGGGCTCCCCACAGAGAAAGGTAAGGACCCATGATGCGCGTCAAGGTCGACGTTCCCAACTGTGTTTCCTCGGGCCAGTGCGTGATGCTCGCCCCTGAGGTCTTCGACCAGCGGGACGAGGACGGCACGGTCGAACTCCTCGATGACGCTCCGCCCTCCGAACTCCACGACGCCGTACGCGAGTCGGCCATGATGTGCCCCGGGGCAGCGATACAGGTCGGGGAGTCGTCGTAACCGCCCCCGATCGAGTGGTGATCGTCGGCGCCCCGGCTCGTCACCCATGAGTGGCGGCCCGCTGCCGCCTCGGCTCATCTCGGGCTGCCCTTCCTGGTCGTACACCAGTTACTCAACGCGTCGGCCGCCGCGGCGAACTCGTCCTCGCAACGGCCGCGGCGGCGGTCCGCTGGATTGGCTGCGCGGCCGCTTCGCCGCAGGCGATGTGCCGAGGCGAGGATCCCCTCGGGGCGCGTCCGACCAAGCCGCGGCTGTGCGGGTCAGCGGCCGCGCCGCCGCATATAGAGGTCGAAGGCCCGGTAGACCAT
This sequence comes from Streptomyces sp. AN091965, assembly GCF_022698285.1. Taxonomy (NCBI): domain Bacteria; kingdom Bacillati; phylum Actinomycetota; class Actinomycetes; order Kitasatosporales; family Streptomycetaceae; genus Streptomyces; species Streptomyces sp. AN091965. Next base: position 573,277 of record NZ_JALDMY010000001.1, read on the forward strand.
CGGCCGCAGTGGCAGGTCCCACTCGCCGACGTACCGCGCGGCCTGGCCTCCGGTGCCGACTTTGAACTGGACGAGGCCGACGTGCGGGTCGTCGGCGTCGAGGGTGGGGGTGATGCCGCGCAGGTCGTAGACGTCGCAGCCGGCCGCGAGCGAGTCGCGGATCATCGCCCACTGGCAGGCGTTGGAGGCACGCACCTCGCGCTTCGCGGTGGAGGAGGCGCCATAGGAGTACACAGCGTGGGCGCCGACGCGGACCATGACCGTGGCGGCGGCCAAGTCGCCCTGGTGGCGGGCCAGATAGAGCTTGATCCGCTCGGGGTCCTCGGCACTCAGCGCCGCGAACATGGTCTCGAAGTAGCGCAGCGGCCGGGGGGTGAAGTGGTCGCGCTCGGCGGTGTGGACGTAGAGGTCGTGGAACGCCCTGAGGTCCTCCGGGCCGCCGTCGCTGACCGTGACCTCGACTCCCTCCTTGGCCGACTTCTTGATGTTGCGGCGCCACTGCTGGTTCATGCCCTTGAGCAGTTCGTCCTCGGTCCTGCCTACCAGCGGGACCTCGTACTTGAACTGTGGGTGCCCGACCCCGAACCCGTCCTCCGGGTTCTGCGGCAGCCAGCCGGCGCCCCGCAGCCTGCTGGCCACGCGGGCACCGACCGGGTCGGTCCAGTGGCCGGAGATCTCGGTGAGCCGTTTGCTGCCCGGGTCGGCGATGCCCTCCTTGACCTGGGCGGCGCTCCAGGTGTGGGTGCGCAACGGCGGACCGAGCCGGATCGCGAACGCGCCCTGGGCCTTGAGGTGGGCCGCCAGCGGATCGAGCCAAGCGCCGATGTCGCCGCTCCAGTCGATGACCGGCCCCTCGGGTAGATACGCCAGCGTGAAGCGGTCGAGCCTGGGCACGGGGCGGTGCAGTACGAGCCCAGCACCGACCAGGCGCCGCCCCTCGAACCAGCCGAGGGACTCGCTGCGCCACTCGGTCTTGACACGGCCCCACGCCGGGGTCTGCAGAAAGCTGACCGACCGCTGGGCCCGTACGAACGCCATGTGCTCGGCGGCGGTGATCGGCATGACGATCGGTTTCACAGCTGTAGGTCGCATAGCTTCGCTGGGGGGGTTGAAGGACATGTCATCAGTCAATGTAGTGGGGTGTTGCCGGGGTGTATGCGATTCTCGATATGCCGACGATATGTCACCACCCGGCGGCTCAGGACCCGGTTCCGGCCGCCACCGGCCGGTGGCTCCACGGCGAGGAACAGGGGTTCGGTCGATCCGCGCCACCTCGTCGGCCGGCCGAAGCCGCCCCGGCCCCATGCCTCCGGCGGGTACGCGCACATCAGTGCATGTCGGTTGTCGTCAGAGGACGCGGTGCCGGTGCCGGAGGGGGCGCTTCGCTGCCGAGGTGCAGCTCCAGGTGTTGCGGGAGCGCCCGGCGGTACAGTGGCAAGACCGCGGCGCTCGTGACGACGGCGACCATGACGAGAACAGAGAACACCGGCTTGGTGATCAGGCCCTGTGCCAAGCCGATGTTGATGAAGACGATGATCATCATGCCGCGGGCGTTCATCAGCCCTCCCACAGCGAAGGCCTCGCGCCAGCTGAAGCGGAGTCTCTTCATGGCCAGGGCACTGCCGAAGTACTTGCCCGCGAAGCCCGTCAGGAGCGCGGCGACGCCGAACAGCAGGGTGTCGGCCGACAGGCTCCGCAGGTCGGTGGTGAGGCCGGACAGGGCGAAGAAGACGGGCAGCAGCAGCGTGGAGACGGTATCCATCATCCGGCTGTGCAGCGCTTGGCGGAACTGCGGGTCACGGGGCATGGCCAGGCCCGCGATGAAGCCGCCGAAGACCGAGTAGATCCCGATCAGGTCGGTGAGGTATCCGCAGACGATCGGGACGATGACGACGACGTACATCACGCCGGGACTCAGCGTGCCCTGTCGGGCGACGTGCCGCGCCAGCGGCCGCAGCAGCCGGGACACTCCGAGCAGCATCACGGCGGTGAACAGGATGCTGTAGCCGATCATGGGCAGCGCGTCGGCGGCCCCCGAACCGGTGTGCACGGCCGTCAGCGTGGCCAGGAAGCACCAGGCCGCCGCGTCGTCGATCGAGGCGGCGACCAGGGACAACCGCCCCAGGCGGGAGTTCTGCAGACCCCGCTCGTACAGCATGCGGGCCAGCATGGGGAGCGCTGTGAGGGACAGCGCACCGCCTACGAAAAGGGCGAACTCCCACCGGCTGACGTCCTCGCGCGAGACGTCGTCCCACATCAGCAGGCCGACGAGACCGCCGAGGACGAGGGAGGGCAGGAACCCCGAGGCGGCAAGGACGGCCGGGTGGTGCTTGCGATCGGACTCCTGTCGGCCGTGGTCGAGACCGGCGCCGACGAGGAACATATAGAGCGTCAGCCCGATGGTGCTCAGGACGTACAGCACCGACCGTGCCTCCGCCGGGAAGACGTCTGCCTGAAGATCGGGTGCCAGCCAGCCGAACAGGGTTGGGCCCAGCAGGATGCCAGCGACGATTTCACCGAGCACCCGCGGCTGTCCGAGTAGGACCGCGAGCCTGCCGATCACGGCCGCCGCGAGCAAGATGACCGCCAGTGCGGGAAGCACGTCGAGCGCCAGTTCGAGGTTGCTGTCGCTCACGGCCAAGGACGTATGGTCCTGCATAGGAAGGGGATCCCCTTGAGTCGGGTGCCAAAGGCTGTCGTCAGTGACGGACCGGACGGAGAACAGCGAGGGGTCAGGCGGCGTCTCGCCCTGACCGCACGCCACACCGGGTCGAGCGCCGCTGTACGCGGCCTGGGCGGCTGCCGCATTCGTAACAGGGGTCGGTGCCAGAGCAGTTGGGCCTCCGCCGTATCAGGGCGGTCCGCTCCTTGATGTCTACCTCACGGAGAAGGTCGGCTCGACCGGCTCGGTCGGCACCGCGGCCCGCACGTCCGGGGTCGGCCTCGACGTGGCTCCAGGCCTCGCCGAGGCCGACGTGCGCCTGTCTATGGCCGCTTCGCGGCGAACCGGCCCACCTTGTCGATGACGTCGGCGCCGTACAGTCGCAGCGCCTGCTGGAGCGCGAACTCCGCCATGTAGTGGCGGAACTCCTCGGGCGGCTCGTCGGACAGATTCAGCATCCGACGGTTGGCGAGCACCGCTTCCCCGCCCAGCCGTTCCAAGGCCCGCTCGATGGCAGCGTCCAGGTCGGCGGGTTCGGCGACCTCGTCGACGATCAGGCGGGCGTCCGGCTCGCTCGCCCACAGCCGTCGGCCGCCGAGGATCACCTGCCGGGCGGCGCGCGGGCCCAGTGACCGGGTGAGGCGGAGGTTCGCGACACCCGGGATGATGCCCTCCTTGGCCGCGGGCAGGCTGAGGTAGGCGTCGGACGCGGCCAGCACATGGTCGAAGACGAGCAGCAGCTGGGTGCCGCCGCCGATCGCGAACGCGTCGACGGCGGCCGCCCACGGCTTGTCCGCGTACGGCGGCCGCCAACCGCCGTCGTCCAGGCGGAGCCCGCGAACGATCTTGTTGATGTAGCCGAGTTCGCGGCGGAGCAGGAACCCGACGAGCGGGATGTCACCCGACGACAGGTACTTGAGATTGATTCCGGCACTGAACACGCGCCTGCCGCGGTAGCGCGGATGGCTCATCTCGCCGCCGCGCACGAACCCGACCTTGACGTCCTCGTCAAGCAGCGCCAGGTCGACCGCGGTCTCCATGTCCTCGACCTGCTGCTCGTCCTCGGCGTTGAGGCGGTCGTGGCGGCACATCGTCAGGTGCGCGACGCCGTCGCGCCGCTCAAGGCGGACGGCCTCGGTCTCCAGGAGGCCGGTCCGCTGGAACTCCGGCAGCAGTGCGAGCGCCCGCGGGGTCGGTCGGAGCATCGAGTCGACCACGTGCGGGCCCGTGACGGGCGAGCCGAGCACCGCCCGCAGGAAGATGCCCTGGTCGATCTCCCGGCCTTCCTTGTCCGCCTGGACCCGTGACCGCTCCTCCGCGAGCTGTGCCGCCGTCGGGACCAGGCCGGGGAAGACCTCGGCGGCCTCCGTGACCAGGGCTTCGATCCGCAAGGCGCGGCCGTCGGTGAGCCGGGCGTACACCTCCTGGACGTGCTCGGCCAGGAACCGCCCGCGCAGTCGGCGCACCTCGTCCTGGGCGGCGGCGGCCTCGGCCCGCTGGCCGGGGGTCCGTCGCGTTGGCTCGGGCAGGGCGGCGAGCAGGTCGTCGACCCGCCCGGCCGCCTTGTGCAGCGTCTCCCCGGCGGCGGCGAGTCCGCTCGGAAGGCTGTGCGCGACCGTCATGCGGACGGCCCCGTCCGGCGCAGGGTGCGGTCGCAGGCGGCGAGGTGCCTGCCGAGCGCGTCCTCGAAGGCGGTCGAGCCGGCTTCGAAGATCAGCTGCCGGCGAATCGCCATCTCGGTGCCGTCCACGGCGCCGGCCGCCTCGGCCAGGGCGGCCAGCACCGTCGCCGGGTCCTCGGTCACCTCGTCGACCAGGTTGAGCGCGAGCGCGCGGTCCGCCTCGATCGGGGCCCCGAGCAGCACGGCCCGCCGGATGCCTGCCGCGCCGGCCTGCTGGGTGAGCCGGTGCACGGTCATCCCCGGCCAGGTGGCACCGCCTGCCCAGGAGGGCAGCAGCCGGGTGCCGGGAGCGGCGATCCGGACGTCGGCGGCGAGGAGGACATCCAGCGCCGTTCCGGCGCAGTCGCCCGACGCCACCGCGACCGTGAGCCGGCCGAGCCGTTCGAACCGGCGCACCGCCCGTTCCCATTTGGAGACCACGCCGACGGTCAGCTCCGTCGCCCAACCGGCCGGTGGGACACCCGTGACGTGCACGGTGACCGGGCCGGAATCCCGATGGTCATCGGCGCGGTCGCAGAGATCGACCATCTCCTCGATGGACTCGGCCGACAGGGGCCGGGTGCCGTCCAGGCGCAGCATCAGTTCGCCCTCCGTTCCGCCGCGCGTCACCATTGGATCAGCGCCGTCTCGATCGAGGATCCGGGCCCCATGGTCATCAGCACGCCGTAGTCGCCCGGCCGGGCGACGTCCTCTTCGGCGAGTCGCTCGTAGGAGAAGAGGAAGGAGCCGCTGGAGAGGTTGCCGTAGTCACGGAGCACGCCGGTGGTGTGCCGAGCGTCGTGCCGGCTCAGGCCGAGGTTGACCACGACGGCGTCGATCACCTTCTTGCCGCCGGAGTGCACCAGCCACTGGCTGATGTCGCTGCGGCGCAGCCCCGTTCCGGACAGCAGGCGGTCGACGACGATCTCAGCGTGCGCACCGACCACGTAGGGGATCTGCGGGTCGAGGAAGAAACTGAACCGGTCCTGTTGCCGGTCCCAGTCGTAGCGCATCGCGTCGATCGCGTCGGTGATGATGTAGCTCGCGAACTTCAGCACGCGGGGGCCGGGCACCCTGCCGTCACCGGAGGTGACGGCGAGGGCGGCGGCTCCTTCGCCGAACAGACTGTTGACCACCGCGGTCCGCATCGTGCCGTCCAGGGCGTACGCGGCGGAGCATGCCTCGGTGCACAGGACGACACCGAGTTCGCCCGGGTGCGCCGCGGACCAACCCGCGACCACGTTGAGCGCGTTCAGACCCGCGTTGCATCCCATGCCCACGATGTCCGAACGGCTGCAATGCGGGTCTATCCCGAGTTCACGGATGATCAGCGCGCTCAGGCCGGGAGTCAGGAAGCCGGTCGAGGTGACGCAGCACAGGTGACGCAGGTCCTCAAGACTCGACCCCGCCGACTTCAGGCAGGCCTCGATCGCACGGCACCCCATGTCGACAGCGATCTTCTTGTGTTTGTCCAGCAGATCACCCTGCGGTTCGGGTACGCGCACTCCGCCAGGGCCCTCCGGCGGAAGCGTGAGAAAGCGCCGATCGATCGCGCTGTTGAGGAAGACCGAGCGGATCTTGGGGTCCTTGATGTCGAGGATTTCGAGCAGCTCGGATTGTGAGTACGAGGTGTCGGACACCGCGGTCCCGACCCCTGCGAACCTGGTGATCTCGGTGAGTCCGGTGAGAACGGAAAGATCCGCTGCCGGAGCGATACTGGTAGTCATCGATACATCCAGCCCCATGTCCTGAGCTTGCTACGGCGTACTGGCCTTATCTGTGACGCGGTCATCGATCTCACCTTTCGCAGGTAGGAAGGGACACTGTGAACGCGGCTTGGCCGCCTCGTGTTGGCGGGGGCGGGCGTTCCCGAGGTATCGCGTGCCGGACGCCAGCACCTCTCGCGGAGCATCAGCCGTACCGGGGCCTTCTCGTGCTCAGCCGACCGGCCGCGTGCACCGACGCGCAGCCCGCCAGGCCCATCGCGTCCCGGAGTTCGGCGGCGAGCAGTTCGAGCACCTGTCGTACGCCGTCCTGACCGGCCGTGGCCAGCCCCCACATGACGGGGCGTCCGACCAGCACGGCCGACGCGCCGAGGGCGATGGCCTTGAGGATGTCCCCGCCACTGCGGATCCCCCCGTCCATCAGCACCTGACAGCCGCCGCCGATCGCGGCGGCGATCTCGCCCAGTACCTCGGTTCCGGGCACGGCACCGTCCAGCTGACGGCCTCCGTGGTTGGACACCACGATGCCGCTGACACCCGCCTCGACGGCACGACGGGCGTCCTCGACAGCGAGGATCCCCTTCAGCACCACCGGCAGGTTCGTGCGCGCGCACACCGCCGCCACAGCGTCCCAGTTGGCCGGGGCGAACTCGCGCGCGGTGTGGTCGGCCACGGCCGACACCCCTCGGGTTCGGCGGTGCGCGGCCGCGGAGGACTCGAAGTTGGCAGCCGTCACCCACTCCGGCAGCGCGAAGCCGTTGCGCATGTCACGCAACCGCCGCCCCATCCACGGCACGTCGACGGTGAAGACGATCGCCTCACAGCCCGCGTCCTCCGCCCTGCGCACCAGCTCCAGAGACCGGTTCTGGTCCCGCAGCCAGTACAGCTGGAACCACGGTCGGCCACCGACGGCAGCGATCTCCTCCAGCGGAACGCTGCTCATGGTGCAGATGACGTACGGCACGCCGGCGTCCCGGGCCGCGCGCGCCGCCGCGAGTTCGCCACCGGGATGGAACAGCCGCTGGTACGCGATCGGCGCGACGCCCACCGGCAGTGCGGCACGCTTGCCGAGGACATCGGCTCCGGTGCCGCTTTCGGTCAGGTCACGCAGCACCCGGGGCACCACGAAGGTTTGCTCAAGTGCGGTGCGGTTGGCCGCCAGGGATGCCTCGGTGCCGCTGCCCCCGGCGAGGAAGTCCCAGATCTGGCCGGGGAGGGCGTCCCGGGCGGCACGTTCGAAATCGGCGAGGCGAACGTAGGTCATCGGCGGAAGGCACCAGGCTCGCTCTGGCCGGTCCGTCCCAGTTCCACGGCTTCGTACAGGGCCTTGATGTTGGCGCTGCCGAAGGTCTCCGCCCCCTGCCTCTCGATGATCTCGAAGAAGAGCGTCCGCCGCGGATGAGTGGAAGCGGTGAAGATCTGGAACATCTGGCCGCCGTGGTCCTCGTCGGCGAGCACGTTCGTCGCCCTGAGATCGTCCAGCTTGTGGGTCTCCAGAGCGATCCGCTCACCGAGCATGTCGTAGTAGGCCGCCGGCGTCTTCAGGAACTCCACCCCGCGCCGGGACAGCGCCCGGACCGAGCGGACCGCGTCGTCGCTGGTGAATGCGATGTGCTGAACACCAGCCCCGTGGTGATCCTTGAGGAAGTCGTCGATCTGGCCGGGGTCGGCGCTCTCGTCGGGCTCGATCATCGTGAGGGTGACCGCACCCGACGCGCTCTGCACGACGATGGAGTTCATCGCCTGGTCACCGACCACGATGTGCTCGTCGAAAATCTGCCGGAACCCCAGTGCCCGCTCGTAGAACTCCACCGTGGGGCCGAGGTCGCCCCCGCTCAGGCAGACCGCGAAGTGATCGATCCCGAGCAGGTCCACGTCTCCCCCGCGACGGCCGTTCGCGTGCGGCGAGGCGGTGGTCTCGTCCCTCTGGACCAGGGTGTGCACCATGTCGCCGTAGCCGACGACGGCGGCCGTGACGGTCGGTCCGTCCGGCTCCGCCTCGTCGAGCCGCGCCGGCTCTCGGACAGCTACGGCCCCGGCCCGCACGGCAGCGTCGAAAGCGGCGGCCGCGTCCGGAGTACGCAGCGCGATGTCGGCCACACCGTCGCCGTGCGCCTGGAGGTAGATCGTCGCCGGATGCCGGTCCGACGTCGGCTCGGTGAGGACAAGCTTTATCGACCCCTGGCACAGCGTGACGCTACGGTGATCCGCGGAGCGGCTCGTACCGGTGACGGCGAAATCATACTTGTCCACCCAACCGAAAGCGGCCTCCTCGAGATTACCGACATACATTTCCACGTAGTCGATCTCGAAATTCTGCACAGCGCTCAAGACTTCCTCCATGAAATGGAATGGATAGCTGCCCATTCACAGCATGACTGCGAGTCACATTCGCATCAACGGTGTCAATTTGACGTCTGTCGGCACAGATGTCATGGATACAGGTTGGACAAGTCCGGGTTATGCCCCGGAATACCCGCCACACCCGCCCCGGCGGACCGGCTCCCGGGTCAACGCCCCGTGAACCGCACCGGGAGTTCCCGGTACCCCTGCACGGCGATCGCGCGCAACCAGGTGGGCTCCCGCACCAGTTCCACCTGTGAGACCCGCTCGGCCAGCACGCGCAACACGACCGACAGCTCGATCCGGGCGAGTGCGGAACCGAGGCAGTGGTGCACCCCGTGGCCGAACGTGATGTGCCGATTGGGCTTTCGCCCGGGGCGGAACGCGTCAGGGTCGTCGAACACGGCGGGATCCCTGTTCGCGGCGGGCAGCCACGCGACCACCGGCGTGCCGGGCAGCAGGTGACGGCCGTTGACCGTGACCTCGCCGGTCGTCACCCGGAGCACGTGCATCGCCGGCGAGGTCCAGCGCAGCACCTCCTCCACGACGGTGTCGACGTCCGCGCTCCCGTCGCGCAGGTCACTCAGCAGGCCGGGCACCGTGGCGAGCGCGTGCACCGCGCCGGTGATCGCGTGCCGGGTGGTCTCGTTACCCCCGATCAGTACGTTGTCGCAGTTGAGCAGTACGTCGTCGATGGTGAGGCTGTCGTCGGCCACCAGCGTGCTGACGAGGTCGGCGCCGGGGCGCTCGCGGCGCCCGGCGATCAACTCGTGGAAGTAGACGAGGATCTCGGTGTGTGCCTGACGCGGCGTCATCCCGTCGAACCATTCGTCCGCACCACCGAACGCGTGATTGGTCAGCTCGATGAGCAGGTCCTGGTCCTCGGCCGGTACGCCGAGGATGTCGCACACGACCGCGGCCGGGACGCGTGAGCCGATCGCCGGGGCCACGTCGCACACCCCGCCGTCGAGCGCCTGGTCGAGCACGCTGCCCACCTCGGTCCGCACGCGCTCCGCCAGCGCCTGCGCGGCCGCTCTGGAGAGCAGCGGTCCGACCAGCCTGCGCAGCCTGCGGTGCTGTTGCTGTTCGGAGACCACCATCATCCGGCCGCCCGAGGTGTCCGGATGGTCGCGGTCGAACCCGATCATCATTCCGTACTCGGAGGTGAACGGCGCGGCGGGCGCGAGGACCGCGGCACATGCCCGGTGCGAGAACACGGACCAGAACCCGTTGGGCGAACTGCCCGGTTCGCTCCACACCATCGCGTCGTTCGCCGCGAGCGCGCGCCAGCGGGTGTGCCGGTCGAGCGTCGTGTACAGATCAGGGTCGCCGAGATCGGCCTCTTCGACGGTTTTCGTCATCCGCATGGAGGGTCTCCAGGTCACGTCGGTGTGCCGTCGAGCACCTTGGCGAGCTGTGCCACGGTCGGCGCGTTGAAGAAGGCCTGCACCCGCAGCCGCACGTGCAAGCTCTCGCGGATGCGGGCCACCAGCCGAGTCGCGAGCAGCGAGTGGCCGCCGACCTCGAAGAAGCTGTCCTCGACGCCGACGCTGCTGACGCCGAGCACTTCGGCGAACAACGTGGCCAGGAGGGTCTCCGTGGGCGTGTTCGGCGCTCGCCCCGCTCTCGCCCGTGGGGCGCTCTCGGGCTCGGGCAGGGCGGCTCGGTCGACCTTGCCGTTCGGCGACGTCGGCAGCCGCGGCAGGTCGACGACCACGTCGGGCACCAGGTAGGAGGGCAACCGTCGGCGCAGCCGTGCCAGGAGGTGTTCGACGGCCACCGGCGCGCCCGCCGTGCCGACCACATACGCGACCAGCCTGTTCTCGTGCTCGCTCACCACCGCCTGGGCCACCCCGTCCACGTCGAACAGGGCGGCCTCGACCTCACCCGGCTCGATCCGGTGACCACGGACCTTCAGCTGGTCGTCGGCGCGGCCGACGAAGACGAGCTGGCCGTCCGGTCGCGCCCGCACCCGGTCGCCGGTGCGGTACATGCGGTCGCCCGGACCGCCGAACGGGTCCGGCAGGAACCGCTGCGCGGTCGCCGCCGGTCGGTACAGGTATCCGCGGGCGAGGCCGGGGCCGGTCATGTACAGCTCGCCCACGTCCCCGTCCGGGACGGCCCTCATCCGGTCATCCAGCACGTACGTACGGACGCCGGTGATCGGCCTGCCGATCGGCGGCGTTCCCTCGCCGGTCAGCGGCTCGCTGGCGGTCACCGCGACGGTGGCCTCGGTCGGCCCGTACGCGTTGATCATCACACGGTCGGTGGCCCAGCGTTTCGCGACCGGTGCCGGGCACGCCTCTCCCGCGACCAGGAGGGTCAGTCCCGCGGGTAAGCCGCCGGCTTCCTCCAGCGGCGCCAGCGCGGTCGGCGGCAAGGTGATGTGGGTGATGCCCTGGTCACGCACAAGGCGGGCGAGCGGCTCGCCCGGGACCAGGTCCTCGGCGGGAGCCAGCACCAGACAGCCACCGGCCAGCCAGATCGGCCAGAACTCGGCGACGGAGGCGTCGAAGCTGGGGGAAGCGAACGCCAGCAACCTGCTGTCCGGCCGCTGCCGCTGGCGGCGCACGTAATCGGCGGCCAGGTTCGGGATCCCGCGGTGCGTGACCAGCACGCCTTTCGGGCGTCCGGTCGAGCCCGAGGTGTAGATGACGTACGCGGGGTGGTCGGGAAGCAGGGGGCTGAGCCGGTCGTGGTCGTCCAGGTTCGGCTCGGACCGGGACGGCTCCCGTTCCACGCGCAGGACGGCGGGAGCGCCGGCCACGTCCTGCCCCGGCAGGGACAACACGCAGTGCGCTGACGCGTCGTCCAGCATCTGCCGCCTGCGTTCCTCCGGATAGTCGGGGTTGACGGGCACGTACGCGGCGCCGGCCTTGAGCACGGCCAGGACCGCGATGACGAACTCGATCGACCGTGGCATCACCGTGGCCACCAGCCGTTCCGGGCCGACGCCGTGCTTGACGAGCCGACGCGCGACCCGGTTGGCCTCCCCGTTCAGCTCGGCGTAGGTCAGTGTGGTGTCACCCATCGCCGCCGCCGGCCGGTCCGGCATCGCCGCGGCGGTCGCCTCGAACAGCGCGGACGCCGTGGACGGCAGCAGGTTCACGCCGGTCATGCTTGCCTCTCCGCGGTTCCACGGGCATCCGTGATCGTGTCGACGGGGTGCCCGGCACGGCCCGGGTGACTGGCGCGGGCTGACTCAAGGGGTGTCATGCGGTCTTCTCCAATCGCGCGCGGGACTCGGTGCGGAGGAGCCGGATCAGCTCGCGGTTCACCGCTTCCGGGTTCTCCAGGTAGCCGAAGTGCCCGCACCCGGGAATCGTGCGGTGCGTCGCGCCGGGAATCGCGGCGGCCAGCTCTCGTCCGGCCGCCGGCGGCGCTACGAGGTCGTACTCGAACGAGACGACGTGGCAGGGCACTTCGATCCCGCGGTAGGCCTGGAGGCGGTCGGGCAACGCGCTCAGGAGCAGCTGAGCGCGGAGTCCCGGCCCCTCCCTGCCTGACGCCTCGAGCAGGTCGAGCCAGTCGGCGGTGAGGTCGTCGTCGGTGAGGGTCGCGGGCCCCAGGTTGAGCAGGGCGCGAACGGCGGCGAGGTACCCCCGCGGCAGCTCGGTGGCTCGTTCGATCAGCTCAGCCTCGGACTCCGCAAGCACCCGCTGGACGAGACTGCTCCTGCCGCAGGCCGCCATCAGCACGACCGTGTCCAGCAGTTCGGGACGGGCGAGCGCCAGCTCCTGCGCGATGTAGGAGCCCATCGAGGTGCCGACCACGCGGCACGGCGCCGCGCCGAGGTGCTCGATCAGGGCGGCCGCGTCCGCGACGAGGTCGTCGATGGTGAACCCGTCCGCGCCGGTGTCGCTGGGCGGAATCCCGCGGTTGTCCATGGTGATCACGCGAAACCCGGCGGCGCGGAACGCGGGCACCTGGTGCAGGTCCCACACCGAACTCGGCGCCCCGGTGCCGGTCAAAAACAGGACGGGCGAAGCATCGCCATGGTCCTGGTAGGACAGCCGGATCCCGTTCTCCGTTGTCATCAACATGCCGGTCCTCCCCCGCTCGCCGCACGTCCACTGCACGGCGGAGTTCTCGTTTTACGCAACGGTTGTGTGCTCCCCAGGTGCTGAGGCATGCGTGTGACCGTACCTTCGGATATCGAGCATCTGGAAGTGCGGACATAGACATCCACGATTTCCGACACGCTCGGCGCATAGCAGCGAGAATCGCCGTCAATTTGCGTATACGGCCGGACGCTTGACATCTCGACCGGGTATGGAAAACCCTAGCATTCATGGATTCATACGGTCTCTCCTCTCGCTTGAGCATGGAAACTCTGCACAGCTCGCTCGCCGACCCTGCTATCTCGTCGATGAACCTGCTCAATGAGCTGATCGGCGAATATCCTGCGGCCATTTCCATGGCGGCAGGCCGCCCGTACGAAGAGTTCTTCGACGTCCGCCTCATCCACGAGTACATCGACGCCTACTGCGACCACCTTCGGAACGACCGGGGGCTGGACGAGGCGGAGGTCACCCGCACGCTCTTCCAGTACGGCACCACGAAGGGCGTCATCACCGATCTCATCGCCCGCCACCTCGCCGAGGACGAGGGCATCGACGCCGACCCCGAGTCCGTGGTCGTCACCGTGGGAGCGCAGGAGGCCATGTTCCTGGTCTTCCGCACGCTACGGGCCGACGAGCGGGACGTGCTGCTCGCCCCCGCCCCCACCTACGTCGGCCTGACCGGGGCCGCGCTGCTGACCGACACCCCGGTCCGGCCGGTCCGGTCCACCGAGAACGGCATCGACCCCCAGGACCTCGTCCTCCAGCTGAAACTGGCCGAAGAGCAGGGCAAGCGAGTCCGGGCCTGCTACGTGACGCCCGACTTCGCCAACCCCACGGGCACCAGCATGGACGTGGCCGCCCGCCACCGGCTCCTCGAGGTCGCCGAGGCGAACGGCATCCTGCTCCTGGAGGACAACGCGTACGGGGTCTACGGATCCGAGCGCTTGCCCACGCTGAAGGCGCTCGACCGGTCGGGAGTCGTGGTCTACATCGGCTCCTTCGCCAAGACCGGCATGCCCGGCGCCCGGGTCGGCTACGCCGTGGCGGATCAGCACGTGGCCGGGGGCGGTCTGCTCGCCGATCAGCTCTCGAAGCTCAAGGGCATGCTCACGGTGAACACCTCGCCCATCGCGCAAGCGGTGATCGCCGGGAAGCTCCTGCTCAACGACTTCAGTCTGCTCAAGGCCAACGCCAGGGAAATCGCCATCTACCACCGCAACCTCCAGCACGCGCTGGGCCAGCTCACTCGCAGGCTCGGCGGCTGCCCGGGGGTCAGCTGGAACTCGCCGAAGGGCGGGTTCTTCATCACCGTCACCGTGCCCTTCGTCGTCGACGACGAGCTGCTGAAGCACGCCGCCGGCGACCACGGCGTCCTGTTCACCCCGATGCATCACTTCTACGGCGGCAAGGGCGGGTTCAACCAACTCCGGCTCTCGATCAGCCTGCTCACGCCGGACCTCATCGAGGAGGCCGTCTCCCGGCTCGCCGCGCTCATCACCGCGCGCCTCCCCTGAGCCAAGCTCAGCGGGTCATGCGGAATCGCTCCGCGGTGACGCCTCCAGCAGCAGCGCGCCAGGGCCGCCACGTTCCTCGTCGGACCTGAACGCAGTCGGCGCCACCACGTCGAATCCGGCCCCTTCGAGTTCCTGTACCACCTGATCCGTGTCGAGGAGCCTCAAGCGACTCGTGCAGATGACGAAGGGGTCCAACGTGTCATCGGCAGGGTAGATCGTGATGTCCTGGATCTTCTCTGCCGGTGACCGCCGTGCGTGCAGCACATACCGTCGGCCGCTTCGGCCCGACAGCTCTTGCTGGCGCTCCTGCGACTTCCACATGCCGTTATCGGCCATGCTGACCAGGAATTTTCCTCCGGGCTCCAGGTGCGCACGAACCGACGCGTACAAGCCAGGCCTTTGGGTGTCGTCCAGGAGGCTGATCGAGCCGTAGCTGATGACCACGGCACCAAAGCGCTTGTCCAACGCGAAGGCGCCCATATCTCCCTGAACCACAGTGCACCGGTCCCGAAGGTCCGCCGGCGCGTCTGCCAACTCCCTGCGGAGGGTGGCGAGCATCGTGGTCGACAGCTCAAGTGCGGTGACCTCGAAGCCGAGCTTCAGGAAAGGGAACGTCAGCCGACCCGTTCCGGCAGCGAGTTCCAGCACCGGCCCGGGCGCAGGACGCATGTGGGCGGCCATCTCCCGTACTTCCGAGACGCCGTCCGCTTCCAGCATCAGGTCGACCCCGAGGTCCTCGTCGTAGAAACTGCGCAGAACGCCCCTCTCACCCACAGAGGCCAGCAAAGCGTCCGCGCGTGTGGTCCGGACCGGTCCATGCTCCAGCTGATTACTCATACGGCCGACCTCCTGGTAGGCATCCCTCTCAGGGACGAGTGGGTTCTTGACGACGTCGCGGTCGCCGCGGCCGGGCAGCCCGGCGCGGCGGTGAAACCATCATTTCGTACAGTTCAGCGGTCGATCATTCCTCGGACGAGGCGACGCGAATGCGGCTGCTGTGCCAGCCGGTCGAACTCGGCCAGCCGGTCCGGCGGCGTCCACGCGCGCAGCATTTCCAGATACGACTTCTCCACCACGGGCGTCGCGTAGTGCGTGTTGGCGTAGCGGGCAAGTCCTGGAGCACGCTCGCGCGCAGCGTCGGCCAACGCCCGGAATTCCTCGCGCGAGAGACTCTCGAAGTCATGCACGAGGACAAGATCAGGAAAGATGTCGTTCGTAGCGCATTCGGCTCGTCGAGCCAGTGTCGGCACGCCAAGTCCGACGGCTTCCGAGAGCATGCGCCCCCACGAGTCGCTGACCGAGTTCACCAGCATGACGTCGAGTGCCCGATAGAAGGAGCACATCCACTCCCACTGGCGGTACGCGCCGATGTGCACATGAATCCGGTGGGACGAGTCCACGCCGGCCGCCTGTTCCCAGCGGCGGCGGACGATTTCCTCCGTCACACCAGGCTCGTCCGGTATGACACAACACAGGAGATGGGTTTTCGGATCCTGTATGTTGCGGAGGAACCACACAGCGATCTCATCGATGCCCTTTGCCGGATGCAGCATTCCTCCGGCACCCAGCAGCGTGTCGCCTGCATCAAGATTCAAGCTGGCCCGTAGGGATTCGTGCGAGGCATCTTCGACAGGCTCTTTCTGGGCTATCGGGACGATGCCGAAATCCAGCTCGCGAAGCAAGGGAATGTCCTGATGAAGCAGCTTCCGATTCCGTTGCGTGAACGTGTACGGATGCACCAGGTGTCCAAGGTTCAGCAGCTCCTTGGTATAAGATGCCGGGTGCGCATCGGGGGACATCGGAATCCGATCGAACGGAGTGCTGTCCCCCCAGTGCTCCAGCTTCCAAAGGATCAACTGCCCAGGCGGCAGGTGCCGCAGCACCGACAGGTGGCGCTGGAAGAGGTTCGAGATCCTCAGCCAGAGCGGAGATTCTTTGGCAATACCTTCCGCGATTTCTTCGTCGGGCCGGGGGTCCCGCCCGAGCTGATCGAACTCAAGGGCCAGAATATTCCAATTGCCCATCGTGCACCCACCCTCTCACGTAACGACGAATACCGATCGGATCAGCTCCACTCAACGCGCGATCGGCGAACGCCACGGTCGGCCGTCGGCGAATCGAGGAAGTGCGGAGCCCTCACGCCTGCTTGTGGGCCTGCCATTTCATGCCGTCGGGTGAGGACACAAGGCCGCCGGGGAAGAGCGGCAGCTCGGGCTCGGCGTCCTCGCCGAGCAGCGCCTTCATCTGCACCTGGCCGGCCTCCTGCATCGCCTGCCTGACCACCTGTGACTTGAACATCGGCACCATGTTCTCCTGGTCGCCGCCTGCCATCTGATCCACGGCCGCGGCGAACTCGGCGCTGCGCTCAGCTATCCGGTCCGCCGCCGTCAGCGCCGTCTCACCGGACGACACCCCACCGATCAGCTCCACGAACGACTCACTATCGGTGGTGCTCCGGCTGTTCGTGACCTTCTTGGCCTGCCAGAAATACGAGTCCTCGTTCACGTTCATCTGGTAGAACGACATGAGGAACTCGTAGAACACCTGGTACTCGCGGCGATACCGCGCCTCGAACTCGGTCAGTACCGTCTTCTCGTCCAGCTCGCCCGCGAGGACGCTGTTGATCGACCGGGCGGCGAGCAGTCCGCTGTAGGTCGCCAGATGCACCCCGGAAGAGAACACCGGATCCACGAAGCAGGCGGCATCGCCGACCAGGACCATCCCTGGCCGCCAGAAATTCGTCTGCTGGTAGGAGTAGTCCTTGCGGATCCGCAGTTCCCCGTACTTTCCGGTCGTCACCCGGGTCGCGTCCGACAGGTAGTCCGAAATCATCGGGCACTCGGCGATCAAGGCATTGAGGGCCTTCTCCCGATCTCCTTGGACCTTCTCGGCGTCCTCCCTGCGCACGACCGCGCCGACGCTGGTCAGCGTGTCACTCAGCGGGATGTACCAGAACCAGCCGCTGTCGAAGGCCACGCTCAGGATGTTGCCCGAGGCCGGCTCGGGCAGCCGCTTACCGCCCTCGAAGTACCCGAACAACGCCAGGCTGCGGAAGAACTCCGAATAATTCCGTGTGCCACCGACGTTGCCGTACAGCCGGCTCTTGTTGCCCGACGCATCCACCACGAAGCGCGCCGACACCGCACGCTCACTGCCGTCGGGGCCGGTGTAACGCAGACCGGTGACACGGTCGCCGTCCTCCACCACATCGGTGACCGCGCACCCCTCCCGCACGACGACACCCTTGCGTTTGGCGTTGTTCAGCAAGATCTCGTCGAATCGCGCCCGCTCGACCTGGTAGGCGTACGACGTCGAGCCGGCCATCCGAGCAGAGATGCCGAAGTGGAACGTCCACGGCTCCGGGCGAGCGCCCCAGCGGAACGTGCCACCGCGCTTCATCGGGAACCCGGCACCGGCCAGTTCGTCCGTGACGCCGAGCAGCCGGCACACGCCGTGCACCGTGGCAGGCAACAACGACTCACCGATCTGGTACCGGGGAAAGTTCTCCTTCTCAAGGAGCAGCACCCGATGGCCCTGCATGGCCACGAGTGTGGCCACGGTCGAACCGCCCGGCCCACCACCAGCCACCACTACATCGAATTCGTCGACCGACATCTCGCCACCATTCCCTCTGTTGCGGGCCAATTCATTGCGGCTAGTTCTATGCGTGTGCGCTGCTTGATCGCTGCCCTTGCTGGCTGCCCTCGACCGCTACCAAGTCACGGGCACCTGATCCGGACAGTCGACAAAAGCGTTTCGATACTTCACTTCCCTGATGGGCACTGCGAGGCGCAGCTGCGGGAACCGCCGCCAGAGGCTCTGATAGGAAATTCGCAGCATCGCCCTTGCCAACGCCGCGCCTACGCAGTAATGGATGCCGTGCCCGAATCCGACGTCCGATACCGGTTCACGGTCCGCGTCGACGACGTTGGGATTCGGCGTGAGCGCCTCATCGCGATTGGCCATGAGAACCGAACACAGCACATAATCCCCGGCTTTGATCAACTGCCCGTCGATGACCACGTCCTTGAGGGCCAGGCGGGGATTCGGCCCCTGCACGGGCGACAGATAACGCACCAGTTCGGTGACCAAGCGGTCGGCCTTCTCGCGGCCTGCGAAAAGCAACGGTATTTGGCCGGGACTGTCCAGGAGCGCGACGACCCCGAAGCCGATCATTCCCGCGACGGTCTCGACACCACCGAGGATGAGCGCCATGCACAGGCCCTTCAACTCCTCGTCCGTGATGCTGTCCCCGTGCTCCTGCACGACCATGCCGAGGAGCCCGTCGCCGGGTTCCTTCCGCTGCCGGGTGATCAGGTTGTCCAGGTACCG
The DNA here is from genome assembly GCF_022698285.1 of Streptomyces sp. AN091965. Lineage (NCBI taxonomy): Bacteria > Bacillati > Actinomycetota > Actinomycetes > Kitasatosporales > Streptomycetaceae > Streptomyces > Streptomyces sp. AN091965. Next base: position 591,576 of record NZ_JALDMY010000001.1, read on the forward strand.
GTTGAACGCCGCGCTGTCGGCGGCCCTCGCCTTGAGCCCGCGACTCAGATCGACGTTCCGCCTGAGCCGCCGGACGAACTCGCGCCGGTCATCGCGCGGGATGCCGAGCAGCTCACACAGAACACCCGCGCCGATCGGATCGGCGAAGTCCCGCTGGACGTCCGCGGGTGGTCCCGCAGCTTCCATCATCTCGAGCCGATCGTCGATGAGGCCTTGAATGTTGGGCTCCATCTTGCGGATACGCCGGACCGTGAACTCCGGTGTCAGCATCTTCCGCAGGCGCGTGTGCTCGGGCGGATCGTACGTCGATATCTGTCCGACGAACTGGGGCTCTATGCGCTCCGCTGTTTCCCCCTGGATGAACCGGGGCCGGGTCGTGAAATTTTCGTGATCGCCCAGTATCCTGCGCACGACGTCGTACCCGAAGGCCTGCCAAACATATTCTCTGCCCAACTGCTCGGACGCCTCACCGACAATACGGAAGAGCGGGCCATGCGTTCTGAGATCGAAATTGTCTGCATGCGGATCGCAATGCGTTCGCATCTTGAAGTTCGCGGGCTCTCGTAAGAGAGGCGCGACCTCATCGATATCTGGACTCATGCCGAGTGGAATCTCCTTCACTGACCGGGATTCCCGGTGAGCTATCTCGACCACGCTGCCGCCTCAGTTTCATCTATAATCGGGCGGGACGTCCAGCGCCTCACGTGGACAAATACGTCTGCCGCGGACGGTCACCAAGCGACCATCAGCTCCGTCAGTCCATACGCGGGGGTGGTCAAGCGGAACATGTTCTCCTGGGCGGGGTCCGCGAGCCTCAGCCCGGGAAATCGCCGCCACAGAGCGGTATAGACCGTCTGCAATTCGAGGCGGGCCAGAGCAGCCCCCAGACAATGATGGACGCCGTGCCCGAACGCGACGTGCGGGGCGGGCTCGCGCGTGACATCGAGACGGTTCGGATCCGGTGTCAGGGCAGGGTCACGGTTGGCCGCCGGAAGCGAGCAGATGACGCTCTCCCCCTTCTTGATCACCTGGTCCCCGATGGTGACGTCCTCCATGGCGATGCGGGGCGTCGGGGAATAGGTGACCGTCAGATAGCGGATCAGCTCGTCGACCGCCCGCCGCGCCGACCGTTCGTCGCCCCGGAACGCGGCGATCTGCTCGGGGTGGCGCAGCAGCGCCAGCACGCCAAGACCGATCATTCCGGAGATGTTGTCGTCGCCGGCCAGCATCACCTGAACGCAGAAGCCCCTCAGCTCCTCGTCCGTGGCCGCGTCACCGTGTTCGGCGACGACGGCTCCGATCAACCCCTCGCCCGGGTCCTTCCGTTCCCTGGCGATCATCGCCAACAGGTAGCGGGAGAACGCCTCGCCGGCCGCCGCCCGCCTCTTCTGGCTTCGCGAGGCGTCGAGATGTGCGTGACACAACCGCAGGAACATCACCCGGTCGTCCTTGGGCACGCCGATCAGCTCGCACAGCACAGCCCCGGGCACCTCCTCGGCGACGAACTCGATCAGATCCGCGGGGGACCCCGCCTGCTCCATGGCATCAAGGCGCTCGGTCACGATCTGTTCGATGGAGGGCTGTAGACGCTGCGTCTTGCGCAGCGTGAAGCCGGGAGTCAGCTTCTGCCGCATCCGGGTGTGCTCCGGCGGGTCGTAATCCATCAGGTTGCCGACCAGCTCGCGCGGCCGGAAGATGCCCTCCCCGCCGATCTCGTCCCGCCGGTCCCAGCGTCGCCGTGTGCTGAACCTCTTGTGGTCGCCCATCACTTGTCGGACGACAGCGTGTGAGGTCGCCATCCAGCGGGTCTCGGCGTCCGCTCCGGACCCCGAGGTGACCCTCGTCAACGGTCCCGCGGCGAGCAGTTCGTCCGCCGGATCGAGGCCCTGTCTGCGAATGTGGACGGGGCGCTCGTCATCACCAGTCAACGGGAAGCTCCTTCCCTGCCATCAGTTCTCCTCCTGCGATCCGGCGCTACCAGTCGAGCCACAGGGCTTCCACGTTGAGCGGCGGCTGCCCCAACTTGACCTCGCGCTCCGGTTCAGCGAGCCGCAGCGTCGGAAAGCGGTGCGCCAGAGCCGGAATCGCCACCCGGAACACCATCTCGGCCAGCGACCGGCCGAGGCAGTGGTGGATGCCGTGCCCGAACGCGACATGTGCGGGCTTCTCCCTGGTGATGTCGAACCGGTCGTCCGGGCCTGGGAAGTTCCGGCGGTTCGCGGCAAGGAACGAGGGGGTGACGGTGTCGCCTGCCTTGATGGGACAGCCACTGATGCGCACGTCCTCCAACGCGATGCGCGGAGTGGTCTTCTCGTCGCTGGTGATGTAGCGGACCACCTCGTCCAGCCAGTCCGGCACGGTGTCCGGCCTGTCCCGCAGCACGGCGAACTGCTCGGGCTCCTCGACCATCAGCCACGCGGCCGCCGCGAGGAAGCGCGCCACCTGGTCCCCGCCCGCGCCCATGACGAACGCGGCCACTCCGATCAGCTCCGCGTCGGTGATCTCGTCGCCGTGCTCGCGCACCACGACGCCGAACAGGTCGTCACCGGGGTCGCGGCGGGTACGCGTCACGACCTGGTGCATGTACGCCCAGAACTTGTTTCCCGCCGCCAGGCGCCGCTTGCCCGACCGTTCGGCCCGGCTGGCGTGCAGGGCACGGGACAGCTCCGCCTGGTCATCACGTGAGATGCCGACGAAGTCACAGGTCACCGTCGTCGCGATGGGCCACCCGAAACGCGGGACGAAGTCCACGGGGCCACCGGTGGACTCGATGTCGTCGAGAGTGGCCTCGACGATCTTCTCGACCTGCGGCTGGAACCCCTGTATCCGCCGGATGGCGAAGGGGCCTGTCACCATCCGGCGCAGACGCGTGTGCTCCGGTGGATCGTACTGAGTGAGGAAGCCGGGGAAGATGAAACCGGCCGCGGTGCCGCGGTAGAGCAGCTTGGAGCTGAACTTGTCCGAGCCGAGAACCTGCCGGATCTCGTCGTACCCGGCGGCGAGCCACGCGGTCCGCCCTTCGGGGGCGTCCTCGACGCCCAGTACGGCCATGGGGCCCTCGGCCATCAAGGCGCGTAGCTCCGGCACCGGATCGAACCGGTCCCGTCGGTGTATGTCCAAGCCCAGGTGAACGTTGATCTCTTCGAAGGTGCCCCGGACAACGTCGTTCTCCTCGAGCACTGCACAGGTCCTTTCGCCTCGTCCCGCCCTCGGATGCGGAAGTGGTGGTCACGAGCCGGTTGGACGGGCGTCGAGCCCGTCCAACCGTCCGCATTGAGCGGCTGGACACCTTCGCCTCAGGCGCCGGCTTCCTGGATGAGGCTCTTCGGCCGGAGGTCCGTCCAGTTCTCCTCGACGTAGTCGAGGCACTCCTGACGGGTGGCCTCACCGTGGACACGGGACCAGCCGGCAGGCACTTCCGCGAAGGCCGGCCAGAGGGAGTGCTGCCCCTCGTGGTTGACCAGCACGAAGAAGGAACCCTCGTCGTCGTCGAACGGGTTGCTCATCGTTGTGTCCTTTCGCTCTTCTGTCGGGAACGGAGCTTCTCGGAGACGATGGCTCCAATCTGGGCCAGCGCCGCGGGTTGCACCAAGTCGTAGTGGTTGGACGGGATCTCGTGGGCCTCGATGGTTCCGGTGGTGAAGTCCTTCCAGCTGGCTATGGCCTCCGGTACGGGCAGATGCGCCGGCCGCTCCTCCGAGGCGACGAAGAGCAAGATCTCGCCGGTGAAGGGTGAGGCGGTATGCCGCGGCCCGACCTCCCACAGGTTGCGCATCACCGCCTCGAGGCGCTCCCTGACTCCGGGCCCCTGGACCAATCCACCGGCGAGTTCCAGGTCCTGCTCCTTGCGCTTCTGCACGGCCTCCTCGTCGCGCATGGCTTCTTCGCTGACCGTTCCGGTCGCGTTCCGTCCCATGTAGACGGGATAGGCGTCGAGCAGGGCCAGCAGGCCGACCTCCTCCCCTTCCGCCTCGAGCAGCGCGGCCATCGCCTGTGCGATCCGCCCGCCGAGGGACCAGCCGAGGAGGTGGTACGGCCCGGTCGGCTGCACAGCCCGGATGTGTGCCAGGTAATCGGCCGCCATCTCCTCGACGCTGCCGGGCAGGGGTTCGGTACGGGCCAAGCCGCGCGCCTGCACTCCGTAGACCGGCTGATTCACCGGAAGGTGCCGCAGCAACGGCTGATAGTTCCAGCTCAGGCCGCCGCTCGCGTGGAGGCAGAACAGGGGCGGACGGTCACCGGCGGCCTGCAGCGGCAGCAGGATCTCGTAGTCACCCGTTTTCACCGAGCGGGTCGAGCGCCGCCGCTCGCCCAGGACGACCAGGGTTTTGGAGGAGGTCTTCCGGGCGAGCAGACCCGTGCGCAGCATCTGATGTCCCGGAGTTCCGAACGGGCAGGGCAGGGTGGACCGACCGTCCTTGCCCGCGTCCACCGCCGGCCCGGTGACGTACAGATCGCCCACGGCCCCCGGCGCGACCGGGCTCAGCTGGTCGTCGAGCAGGAGCGCGCCGAGCGGGCCGTCCTCGGCCAGGCCGACGAGCGCCGGGGGCACGGCCCCCGACCACCTCGCCGGTGCGATGACCGGGCGGCCGCGCTCGACGTCGTCCAGGCAGATGTCCAGGTCGCTGATCCGCCGCCGGGGGTCCTCCGCCACCTGTTCCAGGACGCGGACCAGGCGCCGGGCGACCGACTCGGCCGTGTCCCGCTCGAACAGGTCGGTGGCGTAGCGGAGGACGCCTTCGATGCACTCCTCGTCGTCGAGGCGCTCGGTGAGCTCGAACGCGAGATCCAGCTCCATGGCCTCGGACCCGCCGGGTTCGGCATCGGTGCGCAGGCCCGGCAGCTCCCTCGCGTCCCAGGTGCCGAGCCCTTCTTCCAGCACCTCAAGGCCCACCTGGAACACGGGGTGGCGGGAGAGCGAGGCGGGCAGGCCGAGGAGTTCGGCGAGCCGCTCGAAGGGCACGTCCAGGTGCTCCTGCGCGGCCCGGAGCGCTTCCTGCGCGCGGGTGACGACTTCCAGGAAGGTCGGGTCGCCCGAGACTTCCGTGCGCAGGGCGACCGGCCGGGCGAACGGCCCGATCATCGGTTCGAGGTCGATGAGGTCCTCGTCCCGGGGCAGTGCCGTGCCGATCACCAGGTCGTGGCCCGCGCCCAGTTTCGTCAGCAGCATGGCGAGCGCGGCGTGCACCACCTGGAAGGCGTCCGCGCCGGCCGACTCCGCCGCGTCCATCAACCGGGCGTACGCGTCCGGGTCCAGCCGCAGCTCGACCGCGTCGGCCCGGCGCGACGGGACGGCCGGCCGCGGGCGGTCGAACGGCAGCACCGTCTCCCCGTCGATGCCGGCCAGGTTGTCCCGCCAGAAGGCGATCTGCTCGTGGGGCAGGCTGCCCGGCTCGTTCTCGTCCGCGAGCAGTCGCTGCTCCCAGATCGCGTAGTCGGCGAACTGCACAGCCAGGGGCGCGCGCTCCGGGACCCGGCCCTCGCGCCGCGCACCGTACGCGGCGGCCAGGTCGCGGAAGAACACGTCCAGCGAGTCGTCGTCGGCGAGAATCCGGTGCACCTGTAGGTGCAGCACGTGTTCCCTCTCCGCGAGGGCGAACAGCTCACATCGCCACGGCACGTCCTTGGTGAGGTCGAACGCCGACTCACGCCGCTCGGCGAGCAGCCCTGGAAGGTCTTCTTCGGTGGCCGGGACAGGGGTCAGTTCGACCGTAAGGCCTTCTTGAATGTGCTGGTGGACGTTCTGCGCGTCGCCGGGGAAGGTCGTACGGAAGATCTCGTGCCGGGCCGCGACGTCGCCGAGCGCCGCCGCGAGCGCGGGCACGTCCAGCCTGCCGCGCAGGCGCAGTGTGACCGACGTGTGCAGGCCGGCCGTGTCCTTCCCGGGGTCGGCCAGCAGCCAGGCGCGCAGCTGCCGGGTGGTGAGCGGCAACCGGTCCGGCCGCGGGGCGGCTTCCAGCGCGGGGCGTGACTTCGCGGCGAGCATCCTCGCCAGGCCCGCGGGTGTCGGCGAGGAGAACAGCTGCCGGATGGGCAGATCGGCACCGAGTTCCTCACGGATCCGCGCGATGAGCCGCATGGCGAGCGCCGAACTCCCGCCGAGGTCGTGGAAGGTGTCGTCGCCGCCCACGTGGTCGACGCCGAGGATCTCGGAGAACAGGGCGCACAGCACCTTCTCGGTCTCGCTCTCCGGCGCCTTCTCCGAGGCGTGTCCCGCGAGGTCCGGGGCGGGCAGGGCCCGGCGGTCCACCTTGCCGTGGGCGGTGACCGGCAGGCCGGGCAGGGCGACAACCGCCATCGGCACCATGTACGCGGGCAGGACCAGGGCCATGTGCCGCCGGATCTGTGCTGCCCCCGCATCGCTGCCGTCGGAGACGAAGTAGCCCACCAGGCGCTTCTCGCCCGGCTGGTCCTCCCGTGCCACGACGACGGCCTCGACCACCCCGGGCTGGGCCGCGAGGACGGCCTCCACCTCGCCCAGCTCCACCCGGTAGCCGCGGATCTTCACCTGGTCGTCGGCGCGGCCGAGGAACACCACCTCGCCGTGCTGGTTCCAGCGCGCCAGGTCGCCGGTGCGGTACATCGGTTCCCCGGCGCGGAAGGGGCACGCCACGAACCGCTCGGCGGTCAGGCCCGGGCTTGTGAGGTATCCGCGGGCCAGCCCGGTGCCGGCGATGTACAGCTCGCCGGTCACTCCTGGCGCGACCGGGCGCAGGAAGGCGTCGAGGATGTAGATCCTGCGGTTGGTCATGGGGCGGCCGATCGGCAGCTCCGCCCCGAGTTCCTCGCCGGGCTCGATCGGCTTCCACGTCGCGCACAGGGTGGTCTCGGTCGGCCCGTAGGTGTTCCGCACCCGCAGGCCGGGCTGGGCCCGCCGCAGGTTCCGCACCGACTGGGCGGGGACCACGTCCCCGCCGGTCCCGATCTCGACCAGACCCGCGAAGCACTCCGGGGACGTCTCCGCCAGGGCGCGGAAGCTGCCGGCGGTGAGGTGGACGGCGGTCGCGCCGCGTTCGACGGCCTGGCGTACCCCGGCCGCGTCCAGCACGCCCGGCTCGGTGAGCAGGACGCGGCCGCCCATGGCGAGCGGCACCCACATCGCGTAGAGCGAGGGGTCGAAGACGTGCGTCGCGTGCATCAGCACGGCGTCGCCCGGACCGATCTGCCAACCCTCGTCACCGGCCAGGCCGGCAACGGCCCCGTGGGGGATGCCTACGCCCTTGGGCAGGCCGGTGGATCCGGAGGTGTACATCACGTACGCCAGGTCGTCGGCGCCCGGCCGGGTCTCCGGCGCCGTGGCGGCACAGCCGTCGACGGCTGCCCGTGTCCCGGGCGTATCGAGGACGATCGCGCCTTCCGGTGCGACTCCGCTGGTCGACTCTGTGCACAGGACGGTGGAGACGGCGGAGTCGTCGAGAATGAACGCGATCCGCTCGGCCGGGTACTCGATGTCCACCGGGACGTACGCCGCGCCTGTCTTCCAGATCGCCAGGAACGCGATCAGCAGGTCCGGTGACCTGTCCATGGCCACGCCGATCCGGTCGCCGCGGCCGATGCCACGACCGGCGAGGTAGCGGGCCAGCCGGTTCGAGGCCCGGTCGACCTCGGCGTAGCTCAGATCCGCGCCGCCCGCGTCGGTGATCGCCACCGCGTCCGGGGCCGCGGCCACCCGCCGCGCGAACATCTCGACCACGGATTCTCCGGGCACCGGGCCTGCGGTCGCGTTCCATTCGTCCACCACCAGGGCGTGCTCGGCCTCGCTCAGCAGCGTCAGGCGGCCGACGAGCACATCGGGCTCGGTGACCAGCCGTTCCAGCACGCGAGCCAGCGCGCCCACGACCGATTCGGCGACCACGCGGTCGAACAGGCCCCGGTCGTAGTCGAGGATGAGCGGCATCCGCTCGCCGGGTCCTGTGATCAGGGTGAACGGGTAGTGCGAGGAGTTGCGCCCCCGCTTCAACGGGCGCAGGGTCAGGCCCTCGTCGGGCGCCTGGCCGAGTCCCTTGCGAGGGAAGTTCTCGTAGATGATGAGCGTGTCGAAGACCGCTCCGGGTCCGGCGACGGCCTGCACGTCCTGCAGGCCGAGGTGGTGGTGGGCCATGAGTGCCGACTGGTCGCGCTGCAACTCGGCGAACAGCTCGACGGCCCGCCGCCCGCCGTCGAGCCGGACCCGTACCGGCAGGGTGTTGAGCAGCTGGCCGACCATCGACTCCACACCGGCGAGGTCGCCGGGGCGCCCGGAGGCGGTGGCGCCGAACACCACGTCGGTACGGCCGGCCAGTTGCGCGAGCACGACGGCCCACGCGCCTTGCACGATGCTGTTCAGGGTGAGGCCGTGCCCGCGTGCCAGCCCGGTGAGCTCCTCTGTCAGTCGCGGGGACAGCTCGATCATCGCCGTGTCGATGTCCGGCGCGCGGGTGGGATCGGCCGGGGCGACCGTGGTGGGCGTGTCAAGGCCTGCGAACTCCTCCCGCCAGGCCGCCTTGGCCGCCTCCTTGTCCTGCCGGCCCAGCCAGGCGAGGTAGTCCCGGTAGGGCACGGTGGGCGGGAGTGCGGACGCGTCCCCGTTCGCCGCGTAGACCGCGGCCAGTTCGCGGTGGATGACGGGCATCGACCAGCCGTCCACCAGCACGTGGTGAAGGGTGTGCACGAGCCGGTGGTGCTCCGGGCCGAGCCGGATCAGGTGCAGTTTCATCAGCGGCGCCGTCTCGATGTGCAGCCGCTGGGCCACCTCGTCGGCGGCAAGGCGGTCCACCTCGCTGTCGGCCACGTCGTCCGGCAGCCCGGAAAGATCTGTCTCGCGCCAGGGGATCTCGGCGTCCCGTGCGATGACCTGCACCATCTGTGCGCCGCTGACATAGCGGAAGCAGGCGCGCAGCGCGGCGTGCCGGTCCACGACGGCCTGCCACGACGCCCTCAGCCGGGCAGCGTCCAGCGGGCCGTCGATGCCGTACACGGTCTGCACGGTGTAGGTGTCAGGGCCGTCGTGGTCAAGTGCGGTGTGATACAGCATCCCTTCTTGCAGCGGCGAAAGGGGCCAGACGTCCTCCACGCTGGAACGGGGCTTTGGACGAGTGCCGTCAACGGTCACAATCTTGCTCCTTACAGCGCTTGTTCGCCGGCCAGTCCGGCCTCGAGTTGATCCATCTGGTCGGATGAGAGAGCGACGAGGGGGCCCGCCGACGACTCCGGCGCCGCGGTGGCCTCGCCGTCGGCGGGGAGTTCCGTGACGAGCAACGCCAGTCGTTCCGGCGTCCTTTCTTCGAACACCTGCCACGGGGTCAGTTCCAGCCCTTGCCTGCGGGCGCGGGCCGAAAGCTGCATCGAGACGATCGAGTCGCCGCCGAGCTCGAAGAAGCTGTCGTCGGCACCGACCCGGTCAAGGCCGAGTACCTCCGCGAACAGTGCGCACAGCCTCGCCTCCATCGCCGTGCGCGGGTCCCGCTTCGAGGACATGCCCACGAATTCGAGGGTCTGGAGCGCCCGGTGGTCGAGCTTGCCGTTCGGGGTGAGGGGCATGTGCTCCAGCGACACGAACGCCGCGGGCATCATGTACTCCGGCAGGCGTTCGGCCGCCAGCTCGCGCAGCGCGGAGGTCAGCGTGCCGTTCTCCCCCAAGGCGTCGGCCGACGGCACGACATACGCCACCAGCTGCTTGTCGCCGGGGCCGTCCCTGCGGACCGCGATCGCCACCTGGCCGACGCCTGGATGCTCCACGAGCACGGCCTCGATCTCCGCCGGTTCGACCCGGTATCCGCGCACCTTGACCTGCGCGTCAACCCGGCCCGCGAAGAGCAGCTGGCCCTCCGGGGTCCAGCGGAACCGGTCGCCTGAGCGGTACATCCGCTCACCGGGGGCGAACGGACTCGCGACGAACCGCTCCGCGGTCAGGCCGGGGCGTCCGAGGTATCCCCGCGCCAGTCCGACGCCCGTGATGTACAGCTCGCCGACCACCCCCGGCGGTACCGGCTGGAGGAAGGCGTCGAGCACGTAGTGCCGCACGTTGTGGATCGGGCCGCCGAGCGGGACCGCGTCGTGTCCCGGAGCCAGCGGGGCGCTCATCGTCGAGCAGATGGTCGTCTCGGTCGGCCCGTAGGCCTGGATCACCCGACGGCCGGGCGACCAGCGGTCCACCAGCGCGGCCGGCAGTGCCTCGCCGCCCGTCAGCACTGTCTGGAGGGTGTCCGGCAGGTCGTCCTCACTCGCCAGCACGCTCGGCGACACGGTCAGGTGAGTGATGCCCGCCTTGCGGATCGCGTCGCCCAGTGTCACCCGGGGCGGCATGCTCGTCGCGTCCGGCAGGACCAGGGTCGCACCGGCCAGCAGAGTCATGTACAGCTCGGAGACGATGGCGTCGAACCCGATCGCGGACAGTTGCAGGACCCGCGAGGACGACGTCACGGCCATCCGCTCGATGTGCGCGTAGCCCAGGTTGACGAGCCCGGAGTGGGCGACCAGGACGCCCTTGGGCACCCCTGTCGACCCCGATGTGTAGATCACGTACGCCGCGTCGTCCGATGCCACGCGCGGCAGCTCCACACCCGGATCGGCGGCGGGCAGGTCTTCAAGGACCAGCACCGTGCCCGTGAACTCCGCGGGCACGACCGCTCGCGTCGTCTTCGTGCACACCAGCACGTCGGGCGCCGAGTGCGCCAGCATGAACTCGACGCGCTCACGGGGGTAGTCCGGATCGACCGGCACGAACGCACCGCCCGCGAACGTCACGCCCATGAGGGTCACCGCGAGTTCAGCCGAGCGCTCGACCAGTACTCCCACCCGGGCCTCACGCCGTACGCCCAGGCCCACGAGGAGCCGCGCCAGCGCTTCGACCTCGCCGAGCAACTGGCTGTACGACAGGGTCCGGGCCGCGTCCTGCACCGCCGGCGCGTCCGGCGTCCGCTCGACCTGTCGGCGGAACAGCGCCGGGAGTGTCTCCGGCACGAGCGGCTTGTCGGTCCTGTTCCACTCGTCCACCACCAGGCGGTGCTGCTCAGGTCCGATCAGGCCGACCCGTCCCACCGGCGTGCGCGGATCGGCCACGACCTGCTCAAGGGCCCGCAGGAGCGACGCGAGAAGCTCCTCGACCTGGGGCCGCTCGAACGCGTCCGGGCGGAAGATGACTTCGCCGTGGACGGGGCCCGCCACGGACGCGCGCATGGACAGGGGGTAGTGCCCGGTGTCGTTCGGAATGCCCGCGGGACGCATGACGAGGGCGTCGGGCTCTTCGGAGACGGGCGGCGGGGGCGGGTAGTTCTCGAACACCACGATCGTGTCGAATGCCGCACCGGGCCCGGCGTGCTGATTGATCTCGGTCAGCCCGACGTGCTGATGCGGTATCAGCGCCACCTGCCGTTGTTGCAGGTCCGCCAGCATGTCGACGAATGGTTCAGCGCCGGCCAGGCGGGCCCGGACGGGCAGCATGTTCATGAACAGGCCGACCGCGGACTCGACACCCGGGATCTCGGGCGGACGACCGGCCACCGCGGCGCCGAAGACCACGTCGTCGCGACCGGTCAGCCGGGCCAGCAGCAGCGCCCAGACCCCTTGGAAGAGCGTGTTCGCCGTCACGCCGTGACGGCGGGTGAACTCCATCAGGCGCCGGCTCAGATCGTCGTCGAGTGCGAACCCGACCCGGTCGGGCTCGACGGGCGTGATGATCGTCTCCGGTGGCACGACGTGCGTCGCCTCGTCGAGCCCCGCGAGTTCGGTCCGCCACGCCTCCCGGGCGGCTGTCTTGTCCTGCTGAACGGCCCAGGCGAGGTAGTCGCGGTACGACGTCGGGGTCGGCAACGCCCGACCCGTCCCGCCGGCGTAGTACGCCGCCAGCACCTCACCGGTGATGAGCGGCAGGGACCAACCGTCCGCCGCGATGTGATGCGACGTGAAGACGAGCCGGTGCCGGCGGTCACCGAGGCGCAGCAGGTGCAGACGCAGCTGCGGTGCCCGGGTCAGGTCGAACCGCTCGGCATGCAGCTGTGCCGCGAGACGGTCGACTTCCGCCAGCGCCTCGCCCTCGGGCAGATGGGACAGATCGGTCTCCTGCCAGGGCAGCGCCACCTCGTCGGCGACCGCCTGCACCGTCGCACTGGACCCGAGCTGATGAAAACTCGCCCGCAGGGCGGGGTGCCGGTCCAGCAGCACCTGCCACGACCTGCGGAAGCGGGCGACGTCCAGCGGTCCCTCGATGACGAGGGTACGCATACTCGCGTACACGTCCGGGCCGCGCTCGTCGGCGGCGTGGAACAGCAGGCCCTCCTGGAGCGGAGACAGCGGCCAGATGTCGACCAGGCCCGGTACGGCGGCCTCGATCTCCGCCACGTCCCGCTGCGTCAGCGCGGTGAGCGGGAAGTCGGACGGTGTGTGCCCCCCGGCGTCGCCGGCGTCGACGTGGGCGGCGAGGCCGGTCAGCATGTCCAGCCAGCCCTGTCCGAGCGACTCCGCCTCGGCTTCGCCGAGCAGACGCCCGGCCCAGGTCAGGGACAGCTCCAGTGCGGGCCCGTCGGGAGCGTCCAGCACGACCGCGTCGATCTCCAGGACGTGCCGCAATGCCGCGTCCCGGTCCGTCGTACCGCCGATGGTCCCCACCATCTGCCAGGGCTCCGCGGCACCGTCGGGCCGGGAGGAGAAGCGGCCGAGGTAGTTGAACCCGATGTCCGGCTTCGGCAGCGCCGCCAGGGCCGGGCCGGTCTCGGCGTTGAGGTACCGCAGCATGCTGTAGCCGAGCCCGCCGTCGGGCACGGCTCGCACATTCTCCTTGACGCTCTTCAGCAGCAGGCCTGCCGCGTCGCCGCCCGAGACGGCTTCGGCGGTGTCGATCCCGGCCACGTCGAGGCGGAGCGGGTGTATGTCGGTGAACCAGCCGACCGTCCGGGACAGGTCCAGGTCACCGAGGGGCTGGCGGCCGTGGCCCTCGACGTCGACGACGACGGCCGTGTCGCCGCGCCATCGGGCCACCGCGCCCGCCAGGGTGGCCAGCAGCACCTCGTGCACACCACAGTGGAAGGTCGAGGTCGCCTTCGCCACGAGCACGCCGGCCTTGTCCTGCGACAACCTCCACGTCCTGCGTCCCGCGGTCGACATGGTGTCGCGCGTGGGATCGAACTCGCCCGGCAGCGACTGCGCTCCGTCGAGGATCGCCGTCCACGTCTCCAGCTCCGCGGTCCGGGTCGCCGCCCGCTCGACGAGTGTGCGCGCCCACCGCCGGTACGAGACGTCGACCGGATCGAGTGCCGGTTCCCGGCCCGCGGACACGGCCGCGCAGGCCGTCTGCAGGTCCGGCAGCAGGACTCGCCAGGACACGACGTCGGCCAGGAGGTGGTGCGCCACCACCACGAGCCGTCCGAGGCGGCCGGGTCCCGCGTCCACCCACACCGCCCTGATCATCACGCCAGCGGCGGGATCAAGGCGGGCGGCCGTCTCCTCGGCGCAGCGCTCCGCGATCTCGTCCAGGTCACCGGCACCGGCCTCGACCCGTGCGACCAGCGTCGCCGCGGCTACCGCTGCCCGGTCGGCCACGACCAGCCGGGGCTGCTCTCCGTCGGTCTCGACGATCCGGCTGCGCAGCATGTCATGGGTGTCGATCACCGCGGCCAGTCCGGCCGCCAGCACCTCCACGGACAGGTCGTCGGGCGCACCCACGGTCACCCACTGCGCCGGTGCGCGTCGGGTCATCGCACGGGCATCGCGTTCCAGCAGTGCCCGCACCACCGGCGTCCACGGGACCTCGCCGACGCCGTCGGCGACGTCGGCCCGCGCCGGACCGCCACGCTCGGCGACCGCCGCGATCCCCGCGGGCGTCTTCTGCTCGAAGACCTGCTTCGCCCCGAAGACGAAACCCTCGCGACGTGCGCGGGCGGCCAGTCGCATCGACAGGATCGAGTCGCCGCCCAGCTCGAAGAAGCCGTCGTCGGCGCCGACCCGGTCGAGGCCGAGTATCTCGGCGAACAGGTCGCACAACACGCGCTCGGCCTCGGTACGCGGCTCGCGGCCGGCCGCCCTCGCGGTGTACTCCGGAGCCGGCAGGGCCGCACGGTCGATCTTTCCGTTGAGCGTCAGCGGGAAGCCGTCGAGGACCACCACCGCGGGCACCATGTACTCCGGCAGCCGCGCCGCGAGATGCTCACGGACCGTGTCGGAATCCGGTCCCGGATCCCCTTCCGTGGTCACGTACGCGATCAGCCGCTTCTCGCCGGGTTGGTCCTCCCGCACCACCACGATCGCCTGCGCGACCCGCGGCACCTCGGCCAGGGCCGCCTCGACCTCCCCGGGCTCCACGCGGTAGCCCCGGATCTTCACCTGGGAGTCGGCCCGTCCGACGAACAGCAGCTCACCCTGGTCCGTCCAGCGCGCCAGGTCGCCGGTGCGGTACATCCGCCCGTCCGTCACCTCGGAGGCGCTTCGCGCCGCCGTGTCGCCGGGAGCGAACGGATCAGCGACGAACCGTTCCGAGGTCGGCCCGCTCGCGCCCGGATAGCCGTGCGCGAGGCCGGCTCCGGCGAGGTACAGCTCGCCGGTCACGTTGGGTGCCACCGGCTGGAGGAACGCGTCGAGCACGTAAGCCCGCCGTCCGGCCAGCGGTCGGCCGATCGGCAAAGTGCCGCCCGTCTCGTCCCCTGGTTCGAGGAGGTGCCACGTGGCGCAGAGGGTGGCCTCGGTGGGGCCGTAGAGCTGCCGGACCCGAACCTCCGGGCACGCCCGGCGCACCCGCGCGACGGACGCAAGGGGTACCGCGTCACCGCCGGTCAGGATCTCGCGCAGTCCGCGGAAGGACTCCGGCGACTCCTCGGCCACCACTCGGAAGCTTCCGGCCGTGAGATGGGCGGTGGTGACGCCGTGTTCGATCGCCTCGCGCAGCCGCTGCGCGTCGACCGCGCCCGGTTCCGCGACCCGCACGCGGGCCCCGCTGACCAGGGGCACCCAGATCTCCACCAAGGACGCGTCGAACGCATGGGGTGCGTGCAGCAGCACACAGTCCTCCGGGCCCTGCGACCAGCCTGGGTCGCTCGCGAGCGCCGCCACGCTTCCGTGCGGCACCGCGACGCCCTTCGGGACCCCGGTCGATCCGGACGTGTACATCACGTAGGCCACGTCGTGCGCCCCGGCCGTGAGGGGCGGCGCCTCGCGCGGCACTTCCGCGATCGCCGGTGCGTCCATGACCATCGGCTCGACCCCGTCCGGCACCGCGTCGCGGGTCGCTCCCACGCAGACCGCCACCCGCGCGCCGGCATCGGCCAGCATCCCGGCGATCCGTTCCGCGGGGTGGTCCACATTCACCGGCACCTGCGCGGCCCCCGCCTTCCAGACCGCGAGCAGGGCGACGAACAGGTCCGCGCCGCGTTCCATCACCACGCCGACACGGTCGCCACGCCGCACACCGGTCCCGGCGAGGTGCCCTGCCAACCGATCCGATCGCCGGTCGAGGTCGGCGTACGACAGGGTGCGTCCGCCGTCCATGACCGCCACCGCGTCCGGGGACCTGTCGGCCTGCTCGCGGAACAGCTCAAGCACCGACCGCCCGTCGGCCGCTTCGCCGGTCGAGCCTCCGCGCTCCATCAGCGACGCACACGTCGATCCGTCCGTCACGGCCAGGCGGCCCACCGGAAGCGAGGGCTGCGCCACCATCCGTTCGATGACCCGTACGACCTGCCTGGTGACCTCAGTGGCCGTTTCCCGGTCGATCCGATCGGGGCGGTAGGCCACGTCGATCCGCAAGCGGTTCCCGGGAGAGACGCTCATCGTCAGCGGGTAGCTGGTGCCGGTCCGGGTGCGGACCGAGCTGATGGCGAAACCACCGTCGCCCTCAGGACCAGCGGCGTCGTCCGGGTAGTTCACGACCATCACGAGGGTGTCGAAGATCGCGCCCGTCCCCGCGAGGCGCTGGATCTCCGACAGCCCCAGGTACTGGTGCTCCGTCAACGCCGCTTGGCGGCTCTGCACGTCATGCAGCATGTCGAGTACGGGCCGGCTGCCTTCGAGCCGCACACGTACCGGGACGGTGTTGATGAACATCCCCACCATCCGCTCGACATCCGGAACATCCGCGGGGCGCCCCGACACCACGGACCCGAACACCACGTCCGTCCGGCCCGCAAGGCGTGCCAGCACCAGCGCCCACGCGCCCTGCACGATCGTGCTCAACGTCAGTCCATGGCCACGTGCGAAGCCGGTGAGCGCCCGCGTCGCCTCCTCGGACAGCCATTCGGCGTGCCCGTCCGGCATGACCATCGTCTTGTCCGCGTCGGCGTCCATCCTGGTCGGTTCGTCCGACCCGGCCAGCTCGGACTGCCACGCCGCTCGTGACGCCTGCTCGTCCTGGCGGCGGAGCCACGCCAGGTAGTCCCGGTAGGACGGTGGCGTCGACGAGCCCTGTCCGTCCGCGTAGCCCGTCGACATCTCGCCCAGGACGATCGGTGTGGACCAGCCGTCCAGGACGACGTGATGCGACGTCACGACGAGCCGGTGCGTGCTCTGACCGAGACGGATCAACGACAGCCGGAGCAGCGGTGCCTTGGTCACATCGAACCGCTCTGCCTGATCCCGCCTGAGCAGGCGGTCGACCTCCGCCGCCGCGGCCGCCCCGTCAAGGTGCGACAGATCGGCCTCACGCCATGGGACATCGACCTCGTCCTCTACGACCTGCACCGTCTCGCCGGATCCGAGCTGATGGAAGCTCGTCCGGAGCGACTCGTGCCGGGCGACAAGGCGTTGCCACGCCGCACGCAGCCGTTGTGCGTCGACCGGTCCGTCGAGTTCGAGGATCCGCTGGCTCTGGTAGACGTCGACGCCGTGCTCGTCGACGGCCCGCTCGAAGAGCATGCCTTCCTGCAGCGGTGACAGGGGCCAGACGTCCGTCAGCCCTGGTGCCGCGGCCTCCAGCTCCGCCACGTCCCGCTGCGTCAGCTCGACGAGGTCGAAGTCGGACGGGGTGTGCCCGCCGGCGTCGGGTTCCTCGGCCAGCGCCGCGAAGCCGGTCAGCATCTCCAGCCATGCCTCGCCGAGCCGCTCCACCGTGGCGGGGTCGAGGTCCCTGCCCTGGATGGCCAGCCTCAGCCGGGGTCCGGCGGGTGTGTCCTGGACGTCCGCGGAGACCTCCACCGGGTGGGCCGCGAACATTTCGGGACCGCCGCCGAGCGACTCTTCGCACCCCTGCCACGGGGTGTCCTCGGCGGCGAGGCTGGACCGGCCGAAGTAGTTGAAGCCGATCTGCGGGGACGGCAACGCGGCCAGCACGGCCCCGGTATCGGGGTTGAGATAGCGCAACAGCCCGTAGCCGAGGCCGTCGCCAGGGGTGGCGCGGACCTGTTCCTTCACGGTCCTCAGCAGCTGCCCGGCCGCAGCGTTCCCCGCGGCCGCGGCGGAGAGGTCGACATCGGAGACGTCGAGCCGGACCGGGTGGACGCTGGTGAACCAGCCCACGGTCCGCAACAGATCCTCGCCATCGGCGGCATGGCGGCCATGGCCTTCCACGTCCACCAGAATCCCGGCGCCGGCGCCGCTCCGGCGCGCCACCGCACCCCCGAGGCCCGCCAGCAGGACTTCGTGGATCCCGCAGTGGAAAGCCTGCGGCAGCCGGGCCACCAGACTGCGCGCCGTGGCTCCGGACAGTGTCCACGACCACGAGTGCGACCGCCCGGGCTGCCTTTCGGGGGACGAAGTCTCGGGGGACGAAGTCTCGGGGGACGCAGTTTCGAGGGGCGGAGTTTCGAGGGGCGGAGTTTCGAGGGGCGAATCCGCACCGTCCAGCACGGCGACCCAGTGGTCGACTTCAGCGATCGTGCTCTCGCTCAACGCCTGCTCGGTCAGCCGCCGTGCCCAGTGCCGATACGAGGTCGTCGCAGGTTCGAGGGCAGGGAGCCCGCCGGAGGTCACCGCGTCGTACGCCGATCGCAGATCCGGCAGCAGGATTCCCCACGAGACCGCGTCGACCGACAGATGATGGACCACCAGGGCCAACCGGCCCGGCCGGTCGCTTCCGGCGTCGACCCACACCGCCCGCACCATGGTTCCCGCCGACGGGTTCAGCGTGCCGGCCGCCGTCCTGGCTTCGTGCTCGGCCAGCTCATCGAGGTCCGTGGCCCCGGCCGGTACCCGTGTGACCAGGCCGGCCGCGTCCACCGCGCCGCGCTCGGCCACGAACAGCCGTCCGTCAGGTGTCACCCGTGCCCGCAGCAGATCGTGCACGTCCAGCACCGCTTGCAGGGCACTCACCAGGGCATCCGGGCTCAGGTCCGCCGGGGCGACGACGACTTTCGCCTGCACGAAGCCAGGGCGCGCCGCGGCATCCCCGAGGGCACGCATCACCGGTGTCCAGGGGATCTCCCCCACGCCTGTGACCGCCTCGGAGCGGTCCCGTACGCGGGTCGCCAGGGCCTCTTGCGTCAGTGCCGCGAGCCGCTCGGGGGTCCGGTGCTCGAATATCTGCCGCGGGGTGAGGAAGATCCCCTCGCGTCGCGCACGGGCGGCCACCTGCATGGACGAGATCGAGTCCCCGCCCAGCTCGAAGAAGCTGCCCTCGACCCCGACCCGTTCCAGGCCGAGGACCTCGGCGAACACTCCGCACAGGATGCGCTCGGCCTCCGTCTCCGGCTCCCGGTTGACCGCCTTCGCGGCGAAGTCCGGGTCGGGCAGGGCCTGCCGGTCCACCTTTCCGTTGACTGTCAACGGCAGTTGGTCCAGCACGAGCACCGCGGCCGGAACCATGAATGCGGGCAGCGTCTCCGCGAGCTGCTCGCGCAGCCGCACCGGGTCGACGTCGTGCCCCGCTTCGGCGACCGCGTAACCGATCAGGTGTTGCTCGTCGCGTACGGATACGACGGCCTGGCCGACACCGGGCAGGCCGGCGAGGACCGCCTCGATCTCGCCGGGCTCCACTCGGTACCCGCGGATCTTGACCTGATCATCGGCACGTCCGGCGAACGCCAGCGCGCCCTG
This sequence comes from Streptomyces sp. AN091965, assembly GCF_022698285.1. Taxonomy (NCBI): domain Bacteria; kingdom Bacillati; phylum Actinomycetota; class Actinomycetes; order Kitasatosporales; family Streptomycetaceae; genus Streptomyces; species Streptomyces sp. AN091965. The sequence continues at coordinate 610,506 of NZ_JALDMY010000001.1, forward strand.
GTCCGTCCAGTACGCCAGGTCCCCGGTCCGGTACATGCGCTCGCCTGTCACCTGGCCACCGTCCCCCGCGGAGGCGTCGCCGGGAACGAACGGATCAGCGACGAACCGCTCCGCCGTCAAGGCCGCACGACCGAGATAGCCCTGCGCCACCCCGGCTCCAGCGACGTACAGCTCGCCCACCACGCCCGGAGGCACCGGTCGCAGGAACGCGTCGAGGACGTAGGTTCGCCGCCCCGAAAGCGGTCGTCCGATCGGCAGCACTGATCCCGTCGCCTCGCCGGGTTCGAGCAGCCACCACGTGGCACACAGCGTGGCCTCCGTCGGGCCGTAGAGATGCCGTACCCGCACGTCAGGGCTGCCGCGCCGCACCCGCTCCACCGCCGCGGGCGGCACGGCGTCGCCACCGGTCAGCACCTCGCGCAGACCGGCGAGCGACTCCGGTGACTCCTCGGCCACCACCCGGAAGGTCCCCGCGGTCAGATGGGCGACCGTGACACCGTCGGCCACATATCCGGCCAGGGCCTCGCCGTCCACCGCGCCCGATCCGGCCAGCACCACCCTGGCGCCCGACAGCAGCGGCACCCACAGCTCGAACAGGGATATGTCGAAGGCGTGCGAGGCGTGCATCAGCACGGCGTCATCGGGGCCGATCGCCCATCCCGGGTTCCCGGCCAGCGCCGAGACGTTGCCGTGCGACACCGCGACGCCCTTCGGTGTGCCCGTCGACCCCGACGTGTACATCACGTATGCGAGGTCGTCAGCGGCTGCGCCGATGGACAGACGGGTGCTCTCCGCGACCGCCCGCCGCGTCCGGACATCGTCCAGGACGATCGGGTCGAGCCCTCCGTCCAGCACGACCTCTCGGTGCGCTTCCGCGCACACCACTGCCGCCGGCTCCGCATCCGCGAGCATGAACTTCAAGCGTTCCGCCGGATAGGCGGGGTCCACGGGGACGTACGCCGCTCCGGCCTTCCACACCGCGAGCAACGACGCGATCAGCTCGGGTGACCGGCCCATCACCACGGCCACCCGGTCCCCGCGCTGAACGCCCTTGCTGCGCAGATAGCCGGCGAGACGCTCCGCGTGCTCGGCCAGTTCCCCGTACGACATCGCCCGATCGCCGTCGACGACCGCTGCCTCGTCGCGGCGGCGCTCCACCTGGCGGTCGAACAGCTCCGGGGCCGGCCGGCCCGGCATCATGGCGGCTGTCGCACCCCATTCGTTGACCACCACATCGCGCTCGGCCGCACTGGTCACATCCACTTCGGCCACCGTCAGGTCGCCCGCACCCGTCAACTGGCGCAGAACCTCCTTCAATCGCTCGACGATGGTGAATGCTGTGGCCCGGTCGAAGATTTCCGTCAAATAGTCGAGTTTGAAGAGCATCGACGCGCCGGGGACGCAGACCAGCGTCAGCGGATAGTGGGCGGCTACCCGGCCCTGGTGTATTCGGATGCCAAAGTTTCCCTCGGAGTCCGATTCGGCGGGCTTGTTGGGGAATTTTTCGAAGACGATCAAGGTGTCGAAGATCGCGCCGGGGCCGGCCGTCTGCTGTATGTCCACCAGGCCCACGAACTGGTCAGGTATGAGCGCCGACTGCCGCCTCTGCAATTCCGCCAGCAGTTCCATGACCGGCGTCGAGCCGCGGAGTTGCACGCGTACCGGAACGGTGTTGAGGAACAGCCCCGCCATCTCCTCGACGCCGGGCAGGTCCGGCGGGCGCGCCGACACCGCCGCCCCGAACACCACGTCCGTCCGGCCCGCGAGACGTGACAGGACCATCGCCCACGCGCCTTGCACCACGGTGTTCAGCGTCAGCCCATGGCCACGGGCCAGCTCGTCCAGCGAGCGCGTGAGGGTCTCGGACAGCTCGACCTCGACGCTGTCCGGCACTCCGGGGGCCCGCCCCGGATCGGCGGGGGCCACCAGCGTCGGCTCCTCGGCACCACGCAGCCGCGCCACCCATGCCGCCAGTGCCCGCTCCTTGTCCTGCCTGCTCAGCCACGCGAGGTAGTCCCGATACGAGGTCACCGCGGGCAGGGCCAGCGGGTCGCCGCCGGCCGGGTACAGCTTGGACAGCTCGTTGACCACGACCGGCAATGACCAGCCGTCCATGATCGTGTGGTGGCAGGTCATCACCAGTCGGTGCGTACGGTCGTCGAGGCGGATCAAGGTCAGCCGCAGCAACGGCGCCTGTGCGAGGTCGAATCGTTTCGTCCGATCCTCCTCGGCCAGCTCCCGCACGGCCTCGGTGGGGTCATCGAGGTGGGAGAGGTCGACCTCCCGCCACGGCAGTTCCACCTCCTTGACGACGATCTGCACCGTCTCACCCGATTTGCGCTGCCGGAAGCAGGCCCGGAGCGGAGCGTGCCGGGTCAGCAGCGCCTCCCATGCCGCGCGCAGCCTGGCCGCGTCCACCGGCCCGTCCAGGTCCAGGATCCAATGGCCTATGTAGACGTCGGGCGCTTCTCCGTCGTACACCGCGTGGAAGAGCAACCCAGCCTGCAGTGGCGACAGCGGCCAAATGTCTTCGATCCGCGACTGGGCCATCAATGTCTCCCTCAATCAGCTATGGGCTTGACGTTGGTCGTCGAACTGAACAGTGAATTCCTCAAACTCGCCTTAGAACAGGTCGAGGAGGTGGACGTCGAATGCGGAACGTGCCGCACGGAAGAATCATCCGCCTGACGGGCATTCCCAGACAACATGTCCAGTCACACCAGAGGCGGTCGCTCGATCGCCGTCGCTCAATTCACGCGCACCAGGCGGCGCTTGGCCGTGCTACTCCCCGCCGACGAGGTCACCGGCAACGTGGCTCTGTCCTTCCGGTACTTCGGGAGCATTTAGCAGGCGTACGACGGCTTGTACCGCCGCTGCCAGGCCGAGGGCGTCGAGGCCCTGCGGACCCGCTCAGCGGATCCTGAACCGGCGGAACCCGGGCCGCCCACGGGGCGAGCCACACATCGGGCCGCGGCCGGCGCTCAGCGCTCGTGCCAGCCGCCGGCCCGCAGGGCTTCCCGCAGCGGTGCCGACATGCCGGGAGCGACGCTGACATGGACCAGGCCTGCCTGTCGGCCGGTGGCGTGCTCGATGCGGATGTCCTCGATGTTGACGTCGGCGCGGCCCGCGTCCGTCAGCAGCCGTGCCAGTTCGCCCTGCTGGTCGCCGATCATCACGGTCACCGATTCGAACCGCTCAGGCTGCGGCCCGTGCTTGCCGGAGATGCGGCTGCGGCCCGACACCCCCCTGCGCAGCATGGTCCCGACCGTCTTCATGCCACTGCTGCGCTTGGCTTCGTCCGTCGCTGCCATGGCGCGCAGCCCGGCGACCATCTCACTGAGATCGGCGCTCAGTTCGTCCAGGAGGTCCGCCACGACCGCGGCGTTGCCGCCCAGGATGTCCAGCCAGAGCCGGGGGTCGGCTTCCGCGATCCGGGTCAGGTCCCGCAGCCCCGGGCCCGCCAGGCTCACCTCACGTTCCTCGGCGCTTTCCAGGCGCATCGCGACCAGGCTCGCCACCACGTGGGGCGCGTGGGACACCAGCGCCACCGCGCGGTCGTGTGCCGCCGCCTCCATCAGGACGGGAACAGCGCCACACAGCGTCACCAGCTCCAGTGCCGTGTTGAGCGTCTCGGTATCGGTGTCCGCCGTCGGCGTCAGCGCCCAGGTGCGGCCCTCGAAGAGGTCGCCCCGGGCCTTCAGCGGACCGCTGCGCGACGCACCCGCCATGGGGTGTCCGCCCACGTAGCACGAGGTGTCGCAGTTGAGGGCGATGACGTCGTGCTGCATTTCCGCCTTCACGCTCGCCACGTCCGTGTAGTGCCGCGCCAGGTGCGCGCCCTGTGCTTCCGCCAGCACCTTGCCGACGAGCGGCGGCGGCACCGCGACGATCGCCAGGTCGACGGTTTCCGTGGGCGGCCGCACCGTACCGGCGCCCAGCGACGCGGCCGTCCGGGCAGCCGCCGAGTCGACATCCCTGAGGTACACGGTCAGGCCGCGCGCCCGCAGCGCCAGCGCCACCGACGTACCCATCAGACCTGTGCCGATCACCAGTGCGGAGTGCATCACGGCCACATCCATTCCTTCGGTTGATCAGTATGAGCAAGGGCCCGGGACCGGGCGCCCGTCGATCGGGCCCCCGGACGGTGGGCGGCAACGCACGAAAAGCCGGACGGTGGCCGACGCCCCGCGGGGATCGGGCCTTGCCGAAGCAGGGCGGTAGCGCCCGCCGGGCGCGGCCGCTCACCCGTACATGGAGGAGAGCCGCGCACAGCGTGTCGTCACATGAGGAGGACAGGTCTCACTGGTGGTCGAACTCGGCCTCGAATGCGTCGATCTCCTCCTGGTCCAGGTCGAGGAGGTCGACGCCGGAGGGGATCTCCGCGCCCGCACCGGGGTCGTCCGTGCCCAGCTCCACGACCGTCGCGATGCCCGCAGGCGTCCGGTGCTCGAACACCTCCCGCGGGCCGAAGACCATGCCGTCACGGTGGGCCCGCGCCGCCAGCTGCATCGAGAGAAGCGAGTCCCCGCCCAGCTCGAAGAAGCTGTCGTCCGCACCGACCCGCGGCAGTCCGAGCACCTCGGCGAACAGATCACACAGCATCCGTTCGACCTCGGTGACCGGCTCCCTGTCGGACACGCGTCCGCTGAAGTCGGGCTCCGGCAGCGCCTTGCGGTCGACCTTCCCGTTCGCTGTCACGGGCAGCGCGTCGAGCACCACCACGGCCGCCGGCACCATGTATTCCGGCAACCGGGCCGCCACGCCCTCGCGCACCGCGACGGCGTCCACCGCGGCCTTTCCGGCAGGGGTCACGTACCCCACGAGGCGTTCGCCGGCATGACTGGCGCGGACCACCGCCACCGCCTGCCCCACCGACTCCTGCGCCAGCAGCGCCGCCTCGACTTCACCCGGCTCGATGCGGAAGCCGCGCACCTTCACCTGGTCGTCGACACGACCGACGAAGACCAACTCCCCTTCCGGGTTCCACCAGACCAGGTCCCCGGTCCGATACATCCGCTCGCCCGAGCCGAACGGATCGGCTACGAATCGAGCCGCGGTCAACCCCGCTCGGCCCAGGTACCCCCGCGCCACACCCACACCGGCTATGTACAACTCGCCCACCGCACCCGGTGGCACCAACCGCATCCACGCGTCCAGGACGAGCGCCCGGGTATTCGCGGTCGGATACCCGATCGGCGGAATCTCATCACCGTCCGGAATGTCCCGGCCGATCGTCATGGCGATCGTGGCCTCGGTCGGCCCATAGGTGTTGATCATCCGGCGCCCGGGCGACCACCGGTGCACGAGTTCAGGAGGACACGCCGCCACGCCCAGTACCAGGCACGGCAGTACCGAGTCGGGTGATGCGGGCACGGTGGCCAGCACGGGGGGCGGGATCAACGCATGGCTGATCTCCCGGCTCGCCAGCACCTCGGCCAGCTCTCCACCGGCCACCACGCCCTCGGGCGGAACCACCAGTGCCGCACCGCCACCGATGGCCATGAGCAGTTCCAGCACCGAGACGTCGAAACTCGGCGACGCCAAGGCCAGGACCCGGCTCCGGGTGGTCAGATCCAGCCGTTCGACCAGGCTGCTGGCCAGACTGGCCAAACCGGTGTGGGTGACCACGACGCCTTTGGGTTTTCCGGTGGAGCCGGAGGTGTAGATGAGGTAAGCCGCATTTTCGGGCACTGCCCGCGACCGCACCGGATCGGTGGGGTACCCACTGACCGCACGCACCACCGACTCGTCCACCACGACCGCCGGTCGCGCGTCGGCGAGGATGTAGTCGATGCGCGCCTGGGGGTAGTTCGCGTCGATGGGCAGCCAGGCGGCGCCGGCTTTGGTGACACCGAGGACGGCGATCACCAGTTCCAGGCAGCGGGGCAACATGATCGCGACCCGGTCCTCGGTTCCGACGCCGTGGTCGATGAGCCAGTGGGCGAACTGGTTGGCGCGGACGTCGAGCTGGGCGTAGGTCAGCGACTGGTTCTCGAAGATCGCCGCGGTCGCCTCAGGGGTGGCGGCGACCCGTGCGGCGAACAGCTCCGGCAGCGTCTGGGCCGGCACCTCCACCGCGGTGTCATTGCGCACCCGCAGCTGTCGCCGCTCGGAGTCGGTCAGGATCGGCACCACGGACAGCGGCACCCGCGGAGCGGCCACGAGGGCTTCGAGCACCTGCGTGAATCGATCCAGTACGGCGTCGGCCTGCGCGGCGGTGACCAGCTCCGGCTGGCGTTCAAGGCGCAGTTGCAGGCCGTCGGCCGGGATGGCCGTCAGTGCCAGGGGATAGTGGGTGGAGTCGGCATCCGTCACACCTCGCACCCGCAGCCGATCCGGTTCCGCGTCGGCGGCCGCGTCATCGGTCGCAGCAGGCTTGGGGTAGTTCTCGTAGACGAAGAGGGTGTCGAACAGCTGCCCGAGCCCGACGGCGTGCTGGATGTCGGCCAGCCCGAGGTGGTGATGAGCCAGCAGCGCTGTCTGCTCGCTCTGCAATCGCCGCACCAGCTCGGCGAAGGTGTGCTGCGGCTCCATCCGCACCCGGACCGGGACGGTGTTGATGAAGAGTCCGACCATGGTCTCGATCCCGGGAAGCTCGGCCGAGCGCCCGGACACCACCGAGCCGAACACCACGTCGTCGCGACCGGTCATCGCCGCGAGGACCACCCCCCACACCGCCTGCAGCAGTGTGCTGACCGTGACGCCGAACTCGCGGGCCCGCGCCACCAGGGCCTCGAAGAACGCCTCGTCCAGCGCACCCCATATCTGTTCGGACATCTGGACCGGCACCGGCCGGTCCGCCGCGACCAGAGTCGGCTCCGGCAAGCCGGCCAGGGCGTCGCGCCATGCGGCGCTCGCAGCGTCTCGATCGGTTCCGCTCAACCAGGCCAGGTACTGCCCGTACGGTGTCACCGGCGCCAGCGCGAGCGGATCCGCTCCGTTGTCGTACAGCTTGAACAGTTCGTCCAGCAGCAGGTGTATCGACCAGCCGTCGAGCAGGATGTGGTGAGAGGTCAGCACCAGCTGGTACCGGTCCGGCCCCACCACGATCACCATGAACCGCAGCAGCGGGGGCCGGGCGAGCACGAACGGCTTCGCCCGTTCGGCCGCGGCCACCATTACCGCTTCGGCCTGCGGATCTACCGATTCCGCCACGTCCACCTGGGTCAACGGCACCTTCACGGTGCCGGCGATCACCTGGTAGGGGACCCCGGCGGCGCTGTGCCGGAAGCCGGCACGGAGATTGGCGTGCCGCTCCAGCAGCCCGCGCACCGACTTCCGCAGCAGCCGCATGTCCAGCGGGCCGGTCAGGTCCAGCACCGCCTGTGCGGTGTAGACGTCGACGCCATCGCCTACGTAGCCGGCGTGGAAGGCCAGGCCGTGCTGCAACGGGGAGAGCGGCAACACCTCGGCCAAGCCACCGGCACCCGAGTGCTCGGCCTCAAGGGCCTCGATCTCGTGCTGCTCCAGGTCGACGAGAGCGAAGTCGGACGCGGTGTGTCCGCCTGCGGCAGGGTCAGCCGCCTGTCGGGCCAATCCGGACAACATGTCCAGCCACTCCTGGCCCAGTCGTTCGATCTCGGCCTCGTCGAGCAGATCGTCGGGCCATTCCAGCGTGAGGGTCAGCTGCGGACCGTCCGGCAGGTCCTGGACGATCGCGTTGGCGTCCACCGCGTGCGGCAATTTTGTGCTCGCGTCCATCGAACTGCCGATGTCCCCGGCCAGCTGCCACGCCCGACCGTCGTTCTGGTCCCCCACGGCGAACCGGCCCAGGTAGTTGAACCCGATCCGGGGCGACGGCAATGCCGCGAGAACCGGTCCGGTCTCACCGTTGAGATGGCGCAGCAACCCGTAGCCGAGCCCATCGCCGGGCACCGCCCGCGACTGCTCCTTGACCGCCTTCAGCAGGCGCCCGGCCGCCGGGCCACCGGTGAGCACATCCGCCAGGTCGACCCCCGCCACATCCAGCCGCACCGGGTGCACGCTGGTGAACCAGCCCACTGTCCTGGACACATCCATCCCGTCGACGGGATGACGGCCATGGCTCTCCACATCCACCAACAGCGCGTCGACGCCGTGCCACCGGGCCACCGCCCCGGCCAGCCCGGCCAGCAGGACTTCATGTGCCCCGCAGTGGAACACCCCCGGTGCCCGTCCCACCAGCACGGACGTGTCCGCCTTCGGCGCGACCCAGGACCGCGAGCGCACCACACCGACCGCGTCCCGGCCCGTGGTCAGCTCGGGCGCACCGACCGGTTGATCCTGCTGACCGACGATCGCCTTCCACGCCGGCAACTCGCCGACCCGCTCCTCGGAGACCGCCCACTCATCCAGCAGCCCTGCCCACCGCCTGAACGACACCCCTGCGGGTTCCACCACCGGGTCCCGCCCGGCGGCCACCGCCTCGCAGGCGGCCTGGAGATCCGGCAGCAGGACCCGCCACGACACCCCGTCGACCGCCAGGTGATGCACCACCAGCACCACCCGCCCCAGCCGATCCGGACCCCCGTCCACCCATACCGCCTGCACCACCACACCCGCAGCGGGGTCGAGCCGCGCCACCGCCTCCCGCGCGGCGTTCTCCACGACCTCGTCCAGCGCACGTCCGCCAGCCTCCACGCGCGTCACCAACCCGGACGGATCCACCGACCCGGGCTCACCCACCACCAACCGCCCCGGCTCCACCCGCACACGCAACATGTCATGGGAATCCACCAGCGCCGAAAGACCGGCCGCCAGCACGTCCTCCGCCAGATCCGGCGGCGCGCCCACCACCGCCCACTGGGCGAACCCCGCGCCCACGACCCCGTCCCCCAGCATCCGCATGACCGGCGTCCACGCGACGCCACCCACACCGTCGGCCGCGGGGACGTGGTCACCGTGCGGCAGCGGCGATTCAGCCGTCAGCTGTGCGAGCCGCTCCGGTGTCCTGCACGCGAAGACATCCCGCGAGGTGAACGTCAACCCGGCATGCCGCGCCCGCGACGCCAGCTGCATCGAGAGGATCGAATCCCCGCCCAGTTCGAAGAAGCTGTCGTCCGCACCGACCCGGTCGAGACCGAGCACCTCGGCGAAGAGGCCGCACAACACCCGCTCGGCCGCCGTGGCCGGCTCCCGTCCCGCGGTCGCGGCGGCGAAGTCGGGATCAGGCAGCGCGCCCCGGTCGATCTTCCCGTTCGCCGTCACCGGCAGGGCATCCAGCGCTATCACCGCCGCAGGCACCATGTGCTGAGGCAGCCGAGAGGCAAGCCCCACGCGCACCGCGTGCGGATCGATGTCGCTGGGTGAAACATAGGCCAGCAGTCGGTCCGCGCGGACGGTCACCGCGGCTTGGGAGACCCCTGGGTGGTCGGCCAGAGCAGACTCGATCTCGCCGGGTTCGATCCGGAACCCCCGGACCTTGACCTGGTCATCGGCCCTTCCGGCGAACACCAGCTCGCCCTGGCTCGTCCAGTACGCCAGGTCCCCTGTCCGGTACATCCGCTCGCCAGGGGCGAGCGGATCAGCCACGAACCGCTCCGCCGTCAGCCCCGCGCGACCCAGATAGCCGCGGGCCAACCCGATTCCGGCCACGTACAGTTCACCGACGATCCCCGGCGGCAACGGCAGCAGGAACGCGTCCAGCACATAACAACGGCTCCCCGCGATCGGCGTCCCGATCGGGACCACGTCCCGGCCCGCCGCCAACGGCGTACTCATCGCCGCGCACACCGTGGCCTCGGCCGGCCCGTAGGCGTCGATCAGCCGCAGCCCCTCCGACCAGCGATCCACCAGGCTCGGCGGGCAGGCCTCCCCCGCCACCACCACCGTCTGCAACTCGTCCGGCAAGACGTCGACCGTGCCCAGCACCGACGGCGGAACCGTCACGTGCGTGACCTGCCACCGTTCCAGCGCCTCGGTCAGCGACACCTGCGGCGGCAGATCCCGCGCCGGCGCCATGACCAGCGTCGCCCCCGACAACAAGGCCATCAACACCTCGGACACCATGGCGTCGAAGCCCAGTGCCGCGAACTGCAGGACCCGTGAGGACGGCGTCACACCGAAGCGATCGATCTGCGCCGCCGCGAGGTTGCCGAGCCCCGCGTGGGAGACGACGACCCCCTTCGGAGCGCCTGTCGACCCCGACGTATACATCACGTACGCCGCGTCACCCGGGCCCGCCTGCGGCCATCCCGCGTCCGAGCGCTCCGCCGGATCGGCCTCGCCGACCACTACCAGTCGATCCGCGAACTCCTCGGGCACGGCCGACCGTGTGGTTCCGACGCACACCACCGACACCGGATCGGCATCGTCCAGGATCCACTTCACGCGTTCGGCCGGATACGCCGGGTCCACCGGAACGAACGCGCCGCCCGCCAATGACACGCCCAGTATCCCGACCAGCCACCAGGAGGACCGCTCCACCACCACGCCCACCCGGTGCTCCGGCCCGACCCCGCGGGCCCGCAGCACAGCGGCCAGTCCCACCGCCCGGTCCCACAGCTGCCCGAACGACAGCTCACCTTCAGCGTCCACCACCGCCACGTCGTGCGAGCGCTCCCTCACCACCCGCCTCACCAAGGCAGGCAGTGACTCCCCCGCCGCCAACGCCGGGGCCGGCTCATGCGCCTGCCCCTCGGCCATGCCGACCCGCCCCACCAATCCGGACGGATCAGCGACCAGCGCGGCGAGCGTGTCGACGAACCACTGGAGGGCCGACTCCGCGACGCTCTCCCGGATCTGCCCGCGCCAGTAGCTGAGCTGGATCCGGAAGTGATCTCCCGGGATGATGCCGAGAGTCAGCGGATAGTGGGTCCCCTCGACCGTGCCCAGATACGTGAACTGGCCTGCGAAATCGCGCGGATAGTTCTCGAACACCAGCAACGTGTCGAAGGTCGCGCCGGCGCCGGCCGACTTCTGGATCTCCGGCAGCCCCAGGTGCTGGTGCGGGATCAGGGCCGCCTGCCTGCGCTGCACCGCGGTGAGCATGTCTATGACTGATTGCCCGCCGTCCAGAGGCACCCGGACCGGCACCGTGTTCATCATGAGGCCCGGCATCGACTCCACACCCGGGAGCTCCGCGGGACGGCAGGCGACCGTGGCGCCGAAGACCACGTCGGTCCGGCGCAGAAGCCGCGCCAGAACCATCGCCCACGCACCCTGTACCACCGTGTTCAGCGTAAGGCCGTGGTCGCGGGCCAGCCGCGTCAGCCGGGTGTGGAGATCCGTGGGCAGGTGGACGACGTGGTGGTCGTAGTCCGCCACGGGGGCCGCTGTCGCGACCAGCGCGGGCTCGCCCAGACCGGACAGCTCCGCCCGCCAGGCCGCACGTGCCGCGTCCTTGTCCTGCCGGTCGAGCCAGGCCAGGTAATCCCGGTAGGAGGCCGAACCCGCCCGTTCCGGGGGCTGCCCGCCGGCCGCGTACGCCTCGGCCGCCTCGTTGAGGATGACCGCCACCGACCAGCCATCGATGAGCGTGTGGTGAATGACGACCAGCAGGCGGTGCCGGTCCTCCGCGACGCGCATCAGCACCAGCCGGGCCAGGGGGGCCTCGGCGAGATCGAAACGCTTCTTCTGTTCCTGTACGACCAGGGCGTCGACGGCCGCGTCGACGTCGTCGGCACCCGTCAGATCCACCTCCTGCCACGGCAAGGTGACGTGCCGGTGGACGACCTGCACCGCCTTGCCCGACGGGAGCCGATGGAAGCTGGGCCGAAGCTGGGGGTGCCGGGCGAAAACCGCTTCCCATGTGGCCCGCAGCCGGGGTACGTCCAGCGGTCCGCTCAGCTCCACGAGCCAGTGCACCTGGTAGATGTCGCGCCCCTGGTCACCGAGGCCCTGGTCGTCGAGGGTCGACTGGAAGAGCAACCCCTCCTGGAGCGGTGCGAGGGGCCAGACCTCCTCCGCCTCCGCGTGGGCGATCGCCAGGTCCGCCTCGTCTTCCGCGGTGAGGGCGATCAGCGGCTGGTCGGCGGGGCTATCAGCGGGTACGGCACGCGCGACGGCCGCCAGGCGTGCGGGCGTCTGCTCCTCCAGGATCTGGGCGGGCGTCAGCAGCAGGCCTGCTTTGACCGCGCGTGCCGCCATGCGCATCGCGACGATCGAGTCTCCGCCCAGCTGGATCAAACCGTCGTCGGCCCCGACTCGTTCCAGGCCGAGCAGTTCGGCGTAGAGATCGCACAGAACACGCTCCGGCTCGGTCACCGGTTCGCGGCCGGTTGCGTTCGCCGCGAACTCGGGCGCGGGCAGCGCCGCTCGGTCCACCTTGCCGTTGGCGGTCAGGGGCAGTGCGTCCAGCACGATGACAGCCGCCGGAATCATGTACTCCGGCAGTTCGGCCGCGAGACGCTCGCGGATGAGGTCGGGATCCGCGTCCCTGTCCGCCACCACATAGCCGATCGGACGCCCGTCGAGCGCCACAAGGACGGCGTCGTCGACGCCCGGCTGAGCCGTCAGCGCGGCCTCGATCTCGCCGGGCTCGATCCGGTATCCGCGGATCTTCACCTGGTGATCGATCCGGCCCGCGAACAGCAGGTCACCGTCCGCGGTCCACTGGGCGAGGTCCCCGGTCCGGTACATCCGTCCACCCGGCACCTGACCGTCACCGCCCTCGGAGGCGCTGTCGGGTGCGTACGGATCCGCCACGAACCGCTCCGCCGTCAGATCCGGCCGGTTCAGGTAGCCGTCCGCCAGACCGGCACCGGAGAGGTACAGCTCACCGACCACACCCGGGCCCACGGGCCGCAGCAACTCGTCGAGCACGTGAGCCCGGCGGCCCGGCAGGGACCGTCCGATCGGCAGCGTCGGGCCCATCTCGTCACCTGGTTCGAGCACGTGCCACGTCGCCCACACCGTCGCTTCGGTCGGGCCGTACAGGTGCCGGATCCGCGCTCGGGGACAGGCCTCCCGCACCCTGCGCACCGCGTGCGCGGGCACCAGGTCACCACCGGTCTGCACCTCATGGAGCCCCGCGAAGGACTCCGGCGACTCCTCCGCCACAGCACGGAAGTTCCCGGCGGTCAGATACGCCCGCGTCACCCCGGCCGCGACCAACTCCCGCAGGCGCTGGGCGTCGACCGGCCCCGGCCCCGCGATCATCACACGGGCGCCCCACGCCAGCGGCACCCAGATCTCGAACATGGACGCGTCGAAGGCGTACGGCGCGTGCATGAGGACCGCGTCGCCGGGCTCCATCGCCCAGCCTGGGCTCTCCACCAGCTCCACAAGGCTCCGGTGCGGGATGGCCACCCCCTTCGGGGCGCCCGTCGAGCCGGAGGTGTACATCACATAAGCCAGGTCGCCCGGGTGCACCGTGACCGCCGCCGCGTCGCACGCGCCTTCGTCCGTGGCAGCGTCCACCTCGATGGACTCGACCCCGTCCGGTACGCCGCCGCGCGCCGCGGCCGAACACACCATCAGGGCCACGTCGGCATCCGCCACCATGAACGCCACTCGCCTCGATGGATAGGCGGCATCCACCGGGACGTACACGGCCCCCGCCTTCCAAATGGCGAGCGTCGCCACGAGCAGGTCGGGCGAGCGGTCCATCATGACCGCGACGCGGTCGCCCCGGCGGATGCCCCGATGGGCCAGGCGTCCGGCCAGCCGGTCCGCTCGGTCATCGAGTTGCCGATACGTCAGAACCTGATCACCGTCGACGACGGCCACCGCGTCGGGCGTCCGGTCGACATGCGAGGCGAACAGCTCCAACACCGTCGGTGTGGCTTGCGCTGTGGAATTCATCGTTCTCCTTCACGGACCACCTGATGCACCGACCGGAGTGCCATGTCCGGCCCGAGCCCGGTGCCGGTTTCGGCGGGCTCGGTGCCGTTGTCTCCCGGCTTGACGAACTGCGTGTGATAAAGCTCGGCGTAGAGGCCGCCCTCGGCCAGCAACTCCTCGTGCGTCCCGCGCTCGCGGACGTGTCCGCCGTCGATCACGAGAATCTGGTCGGCCTCGCGGATCGTGGACAACCGGTGGGCGATCACCAGCGAGGTACGGCTGCGCAGGGCGGTCTTGAGTGCCCGCTGGACGGCAGCCTCCGACTCGGAGTCCAGATGCGCGGTGGCTTCGTCAAGGACGACGACCGAGGGCGCCTTCAACAGCAGCCGGGCGATGGCCAGTCGTTGCTTCTCCCCGCCCGACATGCGGTAGCCGCGGTCGCCCGAGACGGTGTCGAGCCCACTGGGGAGGGACTCGATCAGATCCCAGATCTGGGCCCCTTTGCACGCCTCGATCAGCTCGTCCTCGGTGGCGGCCGGGCGAGCGTAGAGAAGGTTCTCCCGGATCGTGTCGTGGAAGAGGTAGGTGTCCTGGCTGACCACCCCTACCGTTTCGCGGAGCGAGTCGAAGGTGAGGTCCCGCAGGTCGTGCCCGCCGACGCGGACCGTGCCCGAGTTCGAGTCGTACAGCCGGGACACCAGGTGGGTGATGGTGCTCTTCCCCGCGCCGGACGGGCCGACGAGCGCGGTGAGGGTGCCGGCCCGCACGTGAAAGCTCACGTCGCGCAGGACGTCCGGCGTCACCTTCCCGCGCTCGCGATCGGACCGCAGATGCTCCAGGGACGCCAGTGAGACCTCGTCCGCAGTGGGATAGCGGAACGACACGTTCTCGAACGCGATGTCCGGCGCCACGTTCTTCGCGAGGGCGACCGCGTCGGGGCGTTCCTGGATCAACGGCTTCAGATCGAGCAGCTCGAAGACCCGGGAGAAACTCACCACGACGGTCTGCGCGACCTGCTGCATCCCGGACAGCTGGGTGATCGGCCCGAACAGTCGCTGGAGCAGGGTGGCGATGGCGATCAGCGTGCCGAGCTGGAAGGCCCCGTCGAGTACGAGTCCACCACCGATCCCGTAGACGATCGCCGTGGCGAGCGAGGCCATCAGCGTCATCATCACGAAGGCCATCCGGCCCCAGACGGACAGTTTCACACCGATCTTGCGGATCCTGTCGGCACGATCCGTGAGTTCGGCCATCTCCTCGTCCGGACGGCCGAAGAGCTTGGAGAGCATCGCCCCCTGCACGTTGAACCGCTCCTGAAGCCGTCCGCCGAGGCCGGTGTTCTCGTCCATCTGCTGTCCGGTGCGCCGCTGTATCACCCGCCCCACGTGGACCCAGGGCACGATGAACATCGGAACCAGCGCCAGCGTGATGAGCCCGACGAGCCACGACAGGTAGAACAGCTCGGCCAGCACCACCACTACCATGACCGCACTGGTGGCCGCCATCAGCAGGCCGCTGAACTGCTGCTGAGCCATGATCAGTTCGGTGTGCAGCCGACCGACCAGCACCCCCGTCTGGGTGCGCGTGAAGAACGCGAGCGGCAGCCGCCGGACGTGGTCGAGCGCCTGGACCCGGAGGTCGTAGGTGATCACCTGCCCGATCCGCCCGGAGATGTAGGCGGACACCAGCGACAACCCCGCGCCGAGCACGGCGAGGCCGGCGGCCAGGCACGCCATCAAGATCACGACCCCGCGGTCGTTCTTGACGATGCCGTTGTCGACCAGCTCCCTCAGCAGCAAGGGAGTTGCGGCGACGGTCAGCGCCTCCATCGTGGCGACCACACCGAAGAGCGCCACGGTGCGGATGTGCGGGCGAAAGTAGGCGAGCACTCGGCGCACCGTCCCCGGGTGGATCGTGGTCTGCCAGGGATCGGGATCGTCATCGCTCTTCCTCACCCCCTGATAGCGCAACACCATTTCCACGCAGGTGCCCCTCTCACACGACTCACGAAGCCAGCGAAGCCCAATCGTGCTGAATCACGTCGATGTCCACGAGTGAGTCCAACTGAACACTTCTGGCACTTGGACGCATCTACCGGTGTCTGTGCCGCACGGCTGCCGCGGCACGGTTGACCACCACGGTCACCCTCCCGACCTGGACCTCGTCGGCTTGCCGCCGCATGGCGCAGGAGGAAAGGAGCAGCCCCGGAATTCTTGCTCGATTGTTTCTGGGGCCGCGGGCAGCGCGAAGTACACCGGAATCCGGGCGGGAAGGTCCGCATCCGGATGGAAGGGCCCGCGGGCACTCGCCGTCAGCTCACCGAGCCGTTTCAGCCGGGCGCCGCGCGTATACGACCCGCCCAGGTGAGGGTGGGCCTTGGCCAAGCGATCGTCAAGAGCGTCGCCAGGCACACGACGGAGCTTCCGCCCTCAACCCGGGGCTGTCGGCGGGCCCTGCGTCGCGCGGTGACCGCCCGCCGCTCGGTGGTCGTGATCGCACGCGTCGGCGACGGCCGTGACGCGGTCACGAGAGGGGTACGCGCCGAGCCGCGGGCTGGACTGCGCATGTGGTCCAGGCCGCGGACGGTGTAGAAGGCGGTGGTCTGCGTCGCGGGTTCCTTCCCGACGCGTCGCGTCGGGAAGGTTCATCGTGGGCTGTGTGCACCCCGCCGAGTGGCCGCCGGTGGCGACGGGCGCGGTGCCGGTTCACTTGGCC
Organism: Streptomyces sp. AN091965; assembly: GCF_022698285.1. Taxonomy (NCBI): domain Bacteria; kingdom Bacillati; phylum Actinomycetota; class Actinomycetes; order Kitasatosporales; family Streptomycetaceae; genus Streptomyces; species Streptomyces sp. AN091965. Next base: position 626,922 of record NZ_JALDMY010000001.1, read on the forward strand.
TCACGGTCACGCGCTGACCAGGATTCCTCGTCCTGCGTAGAACCGCTCGAAGACGCGCATGGGCAGCGACGCGGATTCTGCGTTGTGGGAGTAGCCCGACGGGTTATGGAACCGTACGACCCCGCCGCGGACCGCATGAATCAGCACGAGGTGCCCTCCCTGTCGCGGTTCGTGGGTTCTCGGGTCGCGAATCTCAGGAGACACCGAAGCGATCAGGACCTGCCCGGGGTGCACCGCTCGGGCGGACGCCTGCAACGGCGTCCGCTCGACCAGTTGGCATGTGAAGCCGAATTGTGAGCTGACCCAGGACATGAACGGCCGGTATATCAGTCCTTGGACCTTGCCCTGGGGTTCCACCACGTAGCAACCCCAGTCGAGGGCCTGCGCGAGGAGTTCACGCATCGGCAGTCGGACATCCGTCCAGCCATGGAGCAGGGACTGCAGGCAGGCCAAGCCGCATATTTTGCGGGACCAGAACAGGTACTCCTCGCGCGAGTGGTATCCGTCGGAGGCCCAGTCGTGCAGTTGCGAGGGACCGGTGCGCCTCAGAAAGACGTCGACACCCGATGGTGCGGCACGCTGGATGACGACCTCGTCGTTCCGGTCCAGGCTTCCCCACTGAGAGACGTAAGGGAGGCTTCTGTCATGTGATGGGAAAGTCGAAATAGACATCTGCATACGGCTCGCTTTCCAGCGTGTAGTGCCACCACTCGCTGTCGTAGCGAGTAAATCCACAGTCCTCCATGATGGAGCAAAGGCACTCGCGGTTCTCCGCTTCGATGGGCTCTATGCCTTCTGCTCCATGATGCGAGATCGAGTCCATGAGGTCGTGGCCACCACCCATGCAGGCACTTTCTCCGGTGGCAAGGTGATAGAGCGTCAAGTCGACGGAACTGCCGCGGCTGTGCCCCGACTTGGCGGCCACATATCCTTTGTCGAAAAGCTCGGACCTCTCGATGTTGGGGTAGTGGCGCCGCTTTGTCCGACCGTCCTCCGGCTGTTCTGACCAGCGCCGGAAGAAGTCGACGGCGCGCTGCGGACGGTATCCGTCCCAGACGAGCAAGCCGAAGCCATGGGTGGCGGCTTTTTCCTGTGCTCGCCCCAGGGCTGCGCACAAGGCTCTGGTGCCGACTATCCGATTCACCAGGTATCCGTCCACCGGCTGTCCGGTGAAGTTGTGCCGGGTGGCGTACTTGGCGTCCCAGCGGATGCCGGGCACCAGCTCGTCCAGGTAACCGAAGTCACCGTTCATCGCTTTTCCCGGTCCAGTGTCATTGAGACGAGCCGATCGAGGACGTCGGAAAGCGGCATCCCCGCGGCGGCCATCATCCGGGGGTAGCGGCTGTAGGAGGTCATGCCGGGAAAGGTGTTGACTTCGTTGAGTACCACCTGGCCGTCGTCCTGGAGGAACAGGTCCACGCGGGCGAGCCCCCGGCAGCCCAGTGTGCGGTAGATGTTCTTGGCGCTCTCCTGGACGAGCTGACGGGCTTCTTCGGAGATGTCGGCGGGAACGATGAACGTCGAGTTGTCCGAACCGGTCTCGGGTGAGGCCTCCTGGTGGATCCTGAAGAATCCGTGCGAGAGGGCTACGCGGTCCACCTCGCCCGCGATCAGGGCGGAGGAGTCCCCCAGGATCGCGCAGCCGATCTCGCTGCCGGTCACAGTCTCTTCGATCAGGACCTTCGAGTCGTACTGTCGTGCGGCGTCCAGTGCGCCCGGCAGGTCCTCCGCACCGGAAACCTTGTTGACGCCGAAAGACGAGCCCGAACGGGCCGGCTTCACGAAGACCGGGTAAGGAAGCTGGTCGGCGTCGACCTTCTCGTTCTCCGTGACCACCCAGAAGTTCGGCGTGGCGATGCCCGCGCTCTTGGCGACGGTGTAGGTCAGGGACTTGTCCATGCAAATGGCAGAGCTCTGGATATCGCAGCCGACATAGGGAACGCCGGACAGCTCCAACAGGCCCTGGATCGCCCCGTCCTCGCCGAGTGTGCCGTGCAGAACGGGCAGCACGAGGTCCAGACGAACCACTTCGAATCGTTCCTGCTCCAGGACGAGCAGCCCGTGGACGCTGGGGTCGGGCGACAGCATGACCGGACGAGCGTCCGCGTTCTCCCAGTCCACGCCGGGGGAGTCACAGAGCTGCCAGGCACCGGACTGCGTTATGCCGATCCAGTACGGCTCGTATTTGTCGGCGTCGAGGTTCTTAGCGACCTCTCGGGCGGACTTGACGGAGACGGGGTGTTCCTCGGAAGAGCCCCCGAAGATGATTCCGATCCTCAGCTTGTTCATGCTTTCCTGCTTTCGAAGTCGAGGCAATTGATGAGACTGTTCCTGATGGTGTCGCTCAGTGCGTGGTCGGTGTAATAAGCCGTGTGCGGACTGATGAGAACATTCGGCAGCTCCTGCAGTCGCAACAGCGAGCGGTTCCCGATGGGCTTGTTCCGGCAGTCGGTGTAGAAGATTCCTTCCTCACCGTCGAGGACGTCCAACGCCGCGCCGCCGAGTCTGCCGCTCTCCAACGCCCGAAGAAGAGCTTCGGTATCGATGAGTGGCCCGCGTCCCGTGTTGACGATGAACGCGCCGTTTTTCATCTGTCCGATACGTCGCCGATCGATGAGGTGGCGGGTTTCCGCGGTGAGCGGGGTGTGCAGCGTGACGATGTCACTGTGCCGCAGCAGTTCGTCGATCGGCACGTAATCGGCGGCGGTCTTGGGACGATTGTCGTAGGCAAGCACGTGGCAGCCGAAGCCTCGCAGCCGGTCGATGACCGCTGTGCCGATACGCCCTGTGCCGACCACTCCGACGGTCAGATCGCGCAGCTCTTTGCCGCGTATCTCACTCAGTCGGTAGTCATGAGCATCGGTGCGACGGACGGTGGCCTTCGCGTGACGCACGGCCATGAGCATCAGCATGAGCGTGTAGTCGGCCACGCTGTCGGGAGAATACGCCACGTTCCCGACGGAGATACCGACACTTTCCGCGTGGCTCACGTCGATGTGGTTGTATCCGACGCTTCGTGTGGAGAGATACTCCACACCGGCGCGGCTCAGTGCGCTGAGCGTGGCCCGCGTGACTCGCGTCTTGTGGCCGATGCTGATGCATCGGTTCCCGACTGCCAGGTCGATATTGGCTTCGGATACCGCTGCCTTCGTGATGGTCGGCACCACGCCAAAGCGAGGCGCTATTTCTCGGAAGAGAAGGGCCTCGTCCTGATCGCACCCATAGACGGTGATTCCCGTTGTCGAGACAGTCCGTGAGGTCGCCACCGGCGCTCGGGTGCGGAACGTCGTCGCTCGTGTCGGTCCGCTGGAACTCATGCCTACCAGTCAAGAGGACCTGGTGTTGCCAGTGCGTATGCGTTTTTTGATACGCCGACGATATGTTGCCGACCGCTCCGGGCGCAGGCCGATGCTCGACTTGCTCCGCGCGGGCGAGTACCCAGCCCATAGCGGATGCCGACGAGGCGAATGCGCAGGCCAACAGCGCTGTTGTCGGCGCGGGTCCTCTCACTGGCGCGGGGCCCCGTCGATCGCACGGGCGAGCCGCCGCGGGCGTGCCTTCGCGGGTGCTGGTCGGCAACATATCGTCCGCGTATCGAAAACTGCATACGCGCTGACAACACCACGCTTCCTTGACTGGAAGGCATGAATTCCAGCGAACCAGTCCCTGCCGTCCGCTGCCTCGCCGGCCCGCCCCCGGTCGCCGTCAATGCGACCGGACGGTTGTCGACGCTTTGCACCGGTCCTTGCGCGGTCCCGGCATGATCCCGCTCAGCCTCGTTGAGATCGCCACAGTAGTCGGCGGGACGGTCGAGGGCGACGACGCCGTGACCGTGACCGCCCCGGCCGTGCTCGACAGCCGACAGGCCGAGCCGGGCGGCCTCTTCGTCGCCTTCGCCGGAGAACACGCCGACGGCCACGACTACGCCGTCCAGGCCGGCCGGGCCGGCGCGGTGGCCGTGCTCGGCTCCCGGCCCACGGCGCTGCCGACCGTCGTGGTCGAGGACGCCACCGCCGCGTTGCAGGCGCTCGCCGCCCACGTCGTGGCGCGGCTGCGCGACCGGCTGACCGTCGTCGGAGTGACCGGATCCCGTGGCAAGACCAGCACCAAGGACCTGCTGGCTGCCGTCCTGTCGAGTTCCGCGCCGACGATCGCCACGGTCGGCTCGCTCAACAACGAACTCGGCATGCCGCTCACCATGCTGCGTGCCGACGAGGCCACGCGGTTCCTCGTCCTTGAGATGGGCGTCCGCCGCATCGGCGACATCACCAAACTCACCGGCCTGGTCGCACCCGACGTCGGTGTCGTCCTCAACGTCGGCCAGGCCCACCTCAGCCATCTCGGGTCGCGCGAGGCGATCGCCCGGGCCAAGGGTGAGCTGGTGCAAGGTCTGGCGCCCGGCGGCACCGCGGTCCTGAACGCCGACGATCCCCGGGTGGCCGCGATGCGCTCGCTCACCGACCGCCCGGTGCTGACGTTCGGCCAGACGGAACGCGCCGGCGTTCGCGTGCTCGACGTGGTCCTTGACCGGCTCGCCCGGCCGTCCTTCACCCTGCGGACCGCCGCTTCCTGGGCTCCGGTCACTCTGCCGCTCGTGGGCGCTCACCAAGCGCTCAACGCGTCGGCCGCCGCGGCGGCGGGGCTGGCGGCCGGTGTCTCCCTCGATGCGGCCGCGGCGGCGCTGCCCACGGTCGCGCTGTCGAAGTGGCGCTTGGAGCTACGCGACCTCGCCGACGGCGTGACGCTGCTCGACGACTCCTTCAACGCCGACCCCGACTCGACTCGTGCCGCCCTGGACACGTTGGCGGCAGTCGAGGGCAAGCGCCGCATCGCCGTCCTGGGCGAGATGCTCGAACTCGGCGACGACAGCGAGGCGCAGCACCACGCCATCGGGGAGTACGCCGCCTTCCGTGCCGACGTGGTGCTCGCGGTCGGCGCCCGGCCGCTCGCCGACGGTGCCGGAGAGCGGGCGGTGGCGCTGGCCGACAACGCCGCAGCCGTCGAGTGGCTGCGCGGCCGACTCACCGCCGGCGATGTGGTGCTCGTCAAGGCCTCCCGCGGGGCACGCCTCGACGAGGTCGCCGCCGCGCTCACGTCCGAGCCCCACCCGCGGTAGTTCCCTGCGTTCCCAGCCTAGGCATCGGTGAACAGTGAGCGTTCTCAGCGCGGTTCCTGATCGGGTGACGCCAGTGAGGTCGAGGTGAGGGCCGCAACGCACAAAGCCCCAACGCGTTGGGGACGGTGTGCGAAGTCTCAATCCATCAGCACAGGAGCCCTGTCGGTTCCCTACCCTGCGGCGCTCGACCTCCCGCATGCCCTCGTCAGGTCAGGCCCGATCGCCACCTGTCTGTGTGTGCGCTGACGCGGCGGGCAGTTGCACCGTGACGCAGAGGCCGCCAGCGGGGCGGGGGGTGAGGGTGAGGGTTCCGTCGTGTGCCTTGGTGATGGTCTTGACGATTGCCAGACCTAGGCCGACACCCGCGTGGCTGCTGTGTATGCGCTCGGTGCCGCGCTGGAATGGCTCGGTGAGTGTCGAGACCAGCTGTGAGGTGAGCTTCTCGCCGGTGTTCTCGACAGTGAGCACGACAGTGTGGGGGCGGACGCTGGTGTTCATCCATACGATGCCCTGTTCAGGCAGGTTGTGGCCGATCGCGTTGTGCAGAAGGTTCATGGCCAGCTGCAGCAGGAGCGCCTGTGAACCAAGGGTGAGAGTCATCTCGCCGGAGGTTTCGATGGTGACGCCCTGCTTTTCTGCCAAGGGGAGGAGCGTTTCAGTGGCTTCTTCCGCCAGGAGGGACAGGTCGACGTGTTCCTTGGTGAATGACCGCTGGTTGGCGCGGCTGAGCAGGAGCAGTGCTTCAGTGAGGTCGATGGCGCGGGTGTTGACCACGCGGAGGCGCTCGAGAAGCTCGCACGTGTCGGCGTTCGGATCGTGGCGGGCCGCGTCGAGAAGCGCCTGCGTGACCGCTAGAGGGGTGCGCAGTTCGTGAGAGGCATTGGACGCGAATCGCTGCTGTTCGGCGACGTGGGCTTCAAGCTGCGCGAGCATGGTGTCGAAGGAGTCGGCGAGTTCACGGAACTCATCTCGGCGGCCCGGTAGGCGGATCCGGTGGGAGAGTGGTCCGTTCGCCACCCTGCGTGTGGCGTCGGTGATGCGTATCAGCGGGGCGAGCATCCGGCCGGCGAGAATCCAGCCGCCCACGAGACCGAACACCAGCAGGAACGCCAGCGCCAGGATTCCCGCCGGGACAAAGACGACGGGGCCGAAATTGCTGGGGTCGAAGACGCGTAGGAAGTCGGATCGATCGGGGACGCTCAAGCTGTTCGACCTGCCCCGCAGAAGGAACACCCACGCGGCGGTGAGCAGCAAGGCGCCCGCGATCACAAGGAATCCGGCGTAGCTGAGGGTGAACTTGAGGCGGACGCTCAACCCTTGCCGTCTATCCACGGGCCGCTCCCCCGCCATCGGCGTCCGGCCCTGCGTCGATGCGGTAACCGACCCCGGGCACGGTGGCGATCAGCCAGGGCTCGCCAAGACGTTTGCGCAGGGCCGAGACCGTGATGCGTACGGCGTTGGTGAACGGATCGGCGTTCTGATCCCACGCTCGCTCCAGCAACTCCTCTGCGCTGACGGCGCCGCCTTCGGCAGCCACGAGGACTTCGAGCACGGCGAACTGCTTCCTGGTCAGTGCGATGTAGCGGCCCTCGCGGTAGACCTCGCGGCGGAACGGATCCACGCGCAAGCCCGCGACCTCTCGCACAGGTGGCCTGTTGTGCGCTCGCCTGCGGTTGAGTGCTCTGAGCCTGAGCACGAGTTCGCGAAGTTCGAAAGGCTTGGTGAGGTAGTCGTCGGCGCCGATCTCGAACCCCGTGGCCTTGTCATCGAGCCGGTCGGCAGCGGTCAGCATGAGGATCGGCATGCCGCTGCCGGAGGCGACGATGTGTTTGGCGATTTCGTCACCGGTGGGTCCCGGGATGTCCCGGTCGAGGACGGCGATGTCGTAAGCATTGGTGCTCAGCATCTCCAGAGCGGCATCACCGTCCCCGGCGATGTCAGCCGCGATCGCTTCCAGGCGCAACCCATCGCGGATGGCCTCTGCCATGTAGGGCTCGTCTTCGACGACTAATACACGCATAGCCTGATGCTACAAGTCGGTGCATATCGTCGGTATATCGAAAACCGGATACGGGCTGGCAACATCACGTCCTCTTGACTGAAGGCATGAACGAGCCACACGTCATCCCACCTCGGCCCCGTGACCGGCTGTTCGCCGTACTTGCGGTGGTGCTCGCCGTGCTCCTGCTCCCCATTGCGTTCGTCCGCGATCCCGGCCGCGCCCGTGAACTGGCCTGTGGCTGGGCGTTGGGGATCCGCTTTCCCGCCGAGGATCTCACCGGGCTCACTGACGGCGCCAGGGCGGCCTTCACCGCCGCACGGGCTGGGGCACTCTGGCGTCACGGGCAGCTCATCGGCCTCACCTCGGGGTACCGCGATCCCCTCGTCCAGCAGCGGTTGTTCGACGAGGAGGTGCGCCGCGTCGGCTCACCGGCCGCGGCCCGGATGCTCGTGCTGCCACCGGCGGAATCCAGGCACGTCAAGGGCACCGCGCTGGATGTGCGCCCGTTCGAAGGTGCTCGCTGGCTCGAGGAACACGGTGCCCGCTACGGCCTCTACCGCATCTACGCCAACGAGTGGTGGCACTTCGAGTACCGCCCGGACGCCGACGTGCCACCAACGACCCAGGAGACCCGCAATGCTCTGCAACCGCGCTGACGAGGGGCAGCATGCCGGGCGCCTGGAAGGGCGTCTCCAGGCCGCGCGGCAACGTACCTTCGTCGGACGAAAGGAAGAGCTCGCCGCCTTCGAAGAGGCACTGTGCACCGGCGCCCGGGTACTGTTCGTTCATGGCTCCGGCGGAGTCGGCAAGTCGGCGCTGCTGGGACGCTTCGCCCAGCGGGCCGCAGAAGCGGACCGCAACGTACTGATGCTGGACGGGCGGGTTCTCAAGGAATCTCCCGCGGCCTTCGTGGCCGAGGCCGGGGCGGTGCTCGCCGACGACCGCGCGGTACTGCTGATCGACGCCTTCGAGCGGATGCAGGGCCTGGAGAGCTGGCTGCGCGAGCAGTTCCTGCCGGTGCTGCCGACCGGTGCGCTGGTCGTGATAGCGGGTCGCATACCCCCGGGCGTGATGTGGCAGGTGGACCCCGGCTGGGCCGACATGGTGCGGATCATCGAGCTGGGTGAGCTGGGACGCGGGGACGCCGCCGCGCTGCTGGGCTCCCGCGGTGTGGCCGGGGAGTTGTACGAGCCGCTGCTCACCTTCGCCAGCGGGCACCCGCTTGCCCTGTCGCTCGGTGCCACGGCTGCTGGAGAGGGTGCCGCCATCAGCACCGCGGTGGCGGTCCGTGACAGCACCGTCTGCTCGCGCTGGCGGCCTCCCCATGATGTGGTGGCCGCCCTGCTCGACCAGATCGTCGGTCAAGTGCCCAGTCCGGCGCACCGGCACGCTCTGGAGGTCTGCGCGCACACGTACATGTCCACGCAGGACGTGCTGCGCGCGGCGCTGCCTGGCGAGGACGCGGCGACGCTGTTCTCCTGGCTGCGGCGGCTGCCGTTCGTCGAGGCGGGCCCGTACGGGTTGTACCCTCACGACGTCGTCCGTGAAATCCTCGAAGCCGACCTGCGCTGGCGCGACCCGCAGGGCTACGCTGACATGCACCGGTGTATCAGGGCCTGCCTCACTGAGCGGATCCGTGCCGCCGAGGACTCGGACGTGCTCGGGGCCGTCGGTTCGCTGTTCTACTTGCACCGCGGCGACGACCGGAGAGCAGCGCCGCACGTGTGGCGCGGCGCAGGCGAGGTGTATGAGGACGTCTTCCGTCCCGAGGACGCCGAGGACCTGCTGGGCCTGGCCACCGAGCAGGACTCGGGGACTGTTGCCGTTGTCTCCCACTGGATGGCCCGGCAGCCGCAGGCGTTCCGTCTCTATCGGCGCGCTGCGGACGGCGAGCTGGCGGGCGCCTCCGCCTGGCTCCGCTTGGAGACGGAGGCACAGGCTCAGGCGGACCCCGTGGCCGCCACGGCCTGGGCCACCGCCCGCGCCAACGCTCCGCTGCGGCCCGGCGAGCACTTGGCCGTCTACCGCAGCTGGGTGCGCGAGTGCCACCGAGGCTTCTCGCCGATGATGAACCTGATCCAGTGGCGGGCCGTGGCCTGGTTCCTGCGCTCGCCACACTTGGCCTGGTCGTTCGTCGCCATGCGTGGTGGCGACCGCTCGAGCGGTCCCTACCAGTACTACGACATGCACGATCTCGGGGCACATGCGCAGGAGGGGGATGCCGAGTACGTCCTGACCGCGCACGACTGGCGGGCCGTGCCGGCGCGAGTCTGGCTCGACCGGCTGCTGGCGACCGGCGCGCAGGAGGTCCCGGCCACACATGAGCCGAAGCTGGTGGTGCTGTCGCAGGAGGAGTTCAGAGACGCCGTCCGCCACGCTCTGCGTCACCTGCCGGTACACGGGGAGCTGGCCGCCAATCCCCTCACTCGCACCAGGCTGCTCGCCGGCCGGGCCGCCCCTGCCCGGGCGCTGCGCGAGCTGCTCGAAGACAGCATCCGCGACCTGGGGCGGGATCCGTGGGCGGGCAAGCCGCACCGCGCCCTCGACGTCACCTTCCTGCGCGGCGCCCCCACCCATGAAGCCGCCGCCGAGCGCCTCGGCCTGTCCTTGAGCACCTACCGCCGTCACCTGAACGCCGGCATCGAACGCATTTCCGACGACCTCTGGCGCCGCGAACTCTGCGCATGACGGCCTCAGCGCCCTGGGCTGAGGCCGACGACGGTGCGCACGTAAGCGCCCCTGCACTCCGGCAGCAGCACCCGCGTATCAGCTCCTAGAAGTTCACCAGGTGGATCAGCATGGCCTCCATGGCTGTCGCCCGCACCGACGAGCAGACTTCCAGCGGGTACGGGCTGGGCGTCTGCGCGCGTGAGCTGGCCGCACGTTGAGAGGCGTCGCCTGCGGCAGAACGTCGCCGAACGCGATCATTCTGTGGCCACCCTGGTCACCCGGTTCTCCAGGCGATCGGCGAACCCGGTCCAGACCCGGGCGTGCTCTCTGGCGAACTCGGCGACCACGCTGTACAGATGCGGCGGGATGCGATGCAAGATCCTTTCCCACTCCCGCCCGTCGATGGAGTGCATGATGAGCATCCGCAACAAGATTCGGCCGGTCTCGCTCAGCCGCAACGCCGGATCGGCCTTGAGACGCTCCAGCATCGCGAGACGATCTCGACCCACAGCGCGGCCGAAGTCCGGTTCCGTGCGAGGTAATGGCTGCGAATCGGCCCGTAACCTCATGCTCCCGTCCCGGACCGGGCTCTCACCACGCTCCAGCCGACCTCGCACATCCCGGACCGTCTCCGGGGAGATGCCGACCTGCTTGGCGACCTGACGGAGCGAAAGGCATGGATCACTGCGGATGAGTTCGGCAGCGAGTCTTCTCCGCCCCGAACCGTCGGCCGGACGGACCCGCCCGTCCCGACCGATCCTTGCCTCGATTCCGCTGTCTCCGCTGCGCCTGCGCAGGTCGGCCACCGTGCCGGCGGAGAGGCCGGTCGCCGAGGCCACTCGCCGATCGGACCACTGCGGATGCGTCCCGATGATGTGGGCGGCCGCACGCTTGCGGTCAGCGAGCGAGAGCGGTAAGCCATGCCGTATGTTCGCCTCGACGGCTAGGACAAAGGCGTCCGATTCTGTGCCATCGACGAACCTTGCCAAGATTTTTGTATCGCCTCTGAGCCGCGCTGCCTTCAACCGGTGCAGGCCATCAACCACCCGCATCGTTGGCCGGTGAACGAGAATAGGCGGAAGCTCTCCCTCTATCGATAACAGTGTCTCGACGTGCTCTGGATCCTCACCTGAGGTTCGAGGCGAGGAGCCGGAAGACAGCCGGGACAACTCGATTTCGACGACAGAGAGAGCGAATATGTCAACGCTCGTCGGATCCACCTAAACTCTCCCTTTCGAAGCTCTTCTTCTTCGTCAACGTTGTGATGCGGTACAGAACTCATGGTTGCCACTACTTACCTGATTGGTGTCGATGGTGCGGACTCAGGAACTTCCCTGTTAAGGAGAACCGAGCACACCTTCACGGTCCCCACCCGGGAACCCATCAGACTGATGTTGTGGGATTTCATGCACCATCCAACTGTTCGGCCTGGGCAGTTGGACGCCACGGTCCCGTCCGCGTTGGCCACGGCCGTGCGATGTGTGTCCTCCACGGCCTCCCAGTCGGCCCGACGGCGACCCGCTCTCCGGCGGCCACTGATCCCGCAAAGACATCGCGCCTGTCATCGGCGGCTCTCTCGCCCACGCGTGACCGCGCGATGGCCGAGCAGCCCAAGACCTGCCGCTCCCCCGCGACCGACCAGGTGGTCACCGACGCTGACACCTGTCTGGCCGTGACGCTCAGCCGTCCGCTGCGCGTCATCCCGCACCAGTGGCAGCAGGGGTGAGCCGAACTGCCCACCCGGGCCATCAAGAAGACCATGGATGCGGGATTGCGCGTGAGGGCCAACAGCCCTTGCAGAGAGGCAGCGTTGAGGGCGCATCCGGCGCCCTCGCTGCGGGAGGGGCCAGTGGTGGGCGGAGCCGACGTGAGCGTGCCCTCTCTGACCAGCGGTCCGTGCACACCCAGGCAGATCGGATAGCAGGAGTCGACACAGGAAACCGCGCGAAAGGGCCACCACAGCGCGACGACCACGATCCCCGCGCCCGCGACCGCCGTGGTGCTGTCGACTCCGCCAACAGCAGCCCCAGCGAAGGCCCGCAGACCGACGCGTCAGCCGTGCCAGAGAGCGAAACGGGGCACCAGGGCGAAGTCGAGCCCGGGAGACACGGCTCCTGGGAGGACGACGGCACAGGCACCGAACTCGGCGCCGCACATCACCGCCGTCTGCCGGATCCGTGTGAGCGGGCGGAGGCGAGAGGGCTGCCTGTGCAAAGCCGCAGGACGCAAGACACTTGCACGGGCTCGGCGGGCACGGAAACGACAGCTGCCCGACACCTGCTACCGGATCATGGAACGCAACCAGCGCAATCACCTCGCTCAGGGCACTTGATGCACAAAGGAGCCACGAGGTCCGGATCACGCAGTGACCGAAGAACCGTCCAGCCCCCACCAGGCAGTCCACCAGCAGTTGAAGTTTGGGTTGCAGTTCGTCTAGTGGTCGATTCCGCAGCATGGTTTCACGCCAGCAAAGACTCGTCAACTACCAGACGAGCGGCCGTAGTAAACTTCGACTGTCCGTCGCACGGGGGCGCATGGGGGCAGGGGCACGTACAGCCACAGGAGGGCAGCATGACTGGCGCGCCAGAGCAGTCGACACTTGCCGCACACCTGGACAGCTTGTTTTCCAGGAGTCGCCCCCAGGGGAGGCGGTGGACCAACAACGAGGTTGCCGACGCGATCAAGGAGAGGCACCCTCACATACGCGTCAGCGGTGGCTATCTATCAGCGCTGCGAAACGGCTCTCGCACACGTCCCTCACAGGAACTCCTGTCAGCGCTCGCGGAGTTCTTCGGCGTCTCACCAGCTTACTTCGTAGATCCCGACCACGCGGAGCGAGTCAACGCCCAGCTCGCGGGGTTGGAGATGCTGGGCCAAGCAGGTGTCCGCGGAGTCGCCCTGCGAGCGGTGGGTCTGCAACGAGACAGCCTTGAGGTGATCACGGCCATGCTCGATCAGGTGAGAAAGCTGCAGGGCCTACCCGCCGTGGAGGAGTGACGATGCCAGAGCCGCGTCGGCAGCCCCTCAAGAGCGCTCTCAAGCTCCTACGGCGGCACAGCGGAAAGGTTCCCTCCCACTGGCCTGCTGCACGGCCGGGCTGCGAGCGTCCTCCACGAGGATCGCAGTCGAGAACGCGCACATTCTCGCCTGGCTCAGGGCAAGAGGTTCACGCCCCTGCGGCATGCGTGCTGCGAAGACCGACAACGCCAGACAGGTCGCCCATGAGTCGGCACGCAGTCCAGGAGTGACTCGCCGCCACCTCCGAGCCGACGGGACCGGCCCGGCAGCTCCCTCAGCACAACCGAGCCACGCACCCAGACACGAGAAGGCAACGTTACGCATCTCGTAGCGACTTGTTGCTCCAGACGCCTGCGCGGCCGCAAATCAATCAGAACAAGAGAAGCGGGGGAAGAATGCTGAATCAGTACTGCGGAGCCCGTCGCCGGAGCCGAAGGCGAGGTTTCCGGTTGTGGGATTCCTCTGTGCCGGTAGAGAGCGTGCCACCTCCCACCATCGCCCCTGGTCTTCCTTCCCTGAGGAGGCGTGTCCGGTGTCGCTGATGAGGAGACGCAGTCAACATCGCAACCTTGCCCGCCTGCGCCGCAGCTGTGAAGCCCGTCTGGCCGCGTTGAAACTCCCCGCGTCATGCGACATTGCCGAGTTATGTGCTCTGCTGAGTGAGCAGCGTGGCCGTCCGCTCCATTTGGTCCCGATCGCCATGCGGGCCGCACAACCGTGCGGTCTTTGGATAGCCTCGAGCACAGCCGACCTCATCATTTTCGAAGCCAAGACTACACGGCCTCACCAGGAACATATCATCGCGCATGAACTAGCTCACATCATTTGTGGTCACCGCAGCAGTTCCTCCCTGGATGACGCTACCGCTCGATCGGTGTTTCCCGACCTGGATCCTGCGCTCGTTCGAGACATGCTGGCGCGTACGGAATATGCTGAAGACCAGGAACAAGAAGCCGAGATGACGGCGAGCCTGATCAACGCCACGCGGATGGGCTGTGCCACTCACCACCTCCCCTCCGAACAAAGGGCGCTGGGCGGAGCCTTGGGAATCACTCAGACACCAAGTCGGCTATGACGGCCAGTCAACTCCACAGCTTCGGGACAGAGTTGGAGACGGCAGGCGTCGCCTGCATGTGGGTCTCGCTGGGACTACGAGCTCCGGCCGTTATGCGGTCAAGCAAGCAACGTCCCCTATGGCTGGCGGTCTTAGGCGCCGCGGCCGCACTCACGCTCCATCTCCCATGGTTCATCGACCTCCTCCACCAAACCACTGGGCCCACGCATCTGACCGCGTTGGCCCGGAACCTGTTCGGCGTCCTTACCTCTGCCGCTGTGCTGGACTTCGTGCTCCTCGCAGTTCGCGGCTGTCACACATACGCGCTGTACGGTTTGGCTGGGCTCGTCATGGTCCTACTTGTCTGGCTAGACGCAGCCGCCGGGCCACACTTGCACCATGCGATCCCCCCTGTCTCCCATCCCGCGCCATCGACCTCGTACTGGGCAGTTCTCATCGCTGTCAATCTCAGCACAAACGTGGTGTGTGCGATTGCCTGTTGGCGGTACAGTCGTGCGAGCCGAGATCTCTCCTTACGCATAGGATTGCGGCTCTTCGGGCTCGGCGCAGCCTTCGCCGGCCTCTACTGGCTACTCAGTGCCGCGTACGTCGGGGTTCGATACTCATGGATTCCGTCCATCAGTCCGCTTCTGCTGGGTTGTTACGCCTTCTCAAGAGCGAGCGCGATCTTCGTACCTCTGGGGGCTTCGGTGGCCGTCACTCTCAGACGGATGCGGACATTATGGCAACTTTGGCCGTTATGGCGCGACTTGGTCAACGCGGTGCCCGCCGTCAGCTTGACGCAGACCCACCAGCGCAGCCTTGCTTTGCTGCAGCGTTCTGGCCCGCTGGACCTGCGCCTCTACCGGATAGTGATCGAGATTCGTGACGCGATTCTCGATCTGCGTGCCCACATCCCCCCTGCGGTACTGAGTGAGGTCCGGGTCCGCCTGGAACGCGAAGGCTCGCCCCCCACCGAGGAGGACGCGCGCGTGACCGCCTGTTGGCTACGCATAGCCCGAAGCATCAAGGCAGGAGGCGCGCCGCCACTGCGCGGCGACCTGACAGCGCCGGTTCTCGGTGGTGCGGACTTGCCCGGCGAAATCGAGTTCCTCCGCAAAGTAGCCAAGGCAGACACTTCACCTCAGATCCGCCGAATCGCCGATCACCTGAGCCAGTCAATAGAGCAGCACTGAGACCGGAGATCTCGTCCGACATGGAAATTCACGGCATCTGCAGCGACCAGTTCAGCGCGGTGCGGGAGACCTTCGCGGACTCCCTGCGCAGCGGAACGGACGTCGGCGCCTCCATAGCGATCTACCTCGACGGCGAACCCGTCGTCGATCTCTGGGGTGGGTACGCCGACCGGGAACGTACCAAACCATGGCAGCGCGACACCATCACTAACGTGTGGTCCACCACGAAGACAATGACCGCACTGTGCGCTCTCGTTCTCGCCGACCGTAACGAACTCGATCTGTGCGCACCGGTCACGAAGTACTGGCCCGAGTTCGGCGCCTCAGGAAAGAACCGCATCGAGATTCGGCACCTGCTCAGTCACACTGCCGGGCTGCCCGACTGGGACCAGCCGATGACACTGGACGACCTGTGCGATTGGGAGAAATCCACCACCTTGCTGGCCCGCCAATCGCCCCGCTGGGAACCAGGATCAGCATCCGGCTACCATCGCTTCACCCATGGATTCCTGCTCGGCGAGGTGATTCGCCGTATCTGCCAGCAGTCGATCGGCACGTTCTTCGCCGAGTACCTCGCTGCCCCGTTGGACGCCGATTTCCACATCCGCCTCGCGCCTGAAGACGATCACCGTGTCTCCGAGGTCATCCCCGCACCCGGGCCCGTGCCTGCACCCAACCCACGGGTAACCATCCCTGTCGGGGCATACGTGACGGCTCAGGACACCTGGAGCACTCAGTGGCACCGCGCCGAGATCCCGGCCGCCGCAGGCTACGGCAACGCACGATCTGTGGCCGCCGTCCAATCACTACTCACCTCCAGCGGCCATACCCGCCAATCGCCCATTCTCTCCGAAGCCACTCGCCGCGCAGTGTTCGACGAGCAGCACCACGGCATCGATCTGGTGCTCGGCATTCCCCTACGCTTTGGTATCGGCTACGCCCTCAACTCAGACGACGCGCCGGTCCGCACAGCCAACCCCCGCACCTGCTACTGGGGCGGAAGGGGAGGATCGCTGGTCGTCAACGACCTCAACGCGCGCATGACCATCGCCTATGTGATGAACCAGATGACCCACCTCGGCCTCACCGACCCTCGCGGTCAAAAGCTCCTCCGAGCCGCCTACAAGTCACTGAACCCTTCTCAGCCTGAGGGCTGGGAGTAATGACGCAATCGGCGCGAGAGGAATCATGAGCGGCAGGGCCCCTCTTCGCCCCGACAGGTGACCTCACTCATCAACATCTGGGCACAGGGGCCCTGGTGATCACGCATCGCCTCACGCGCGGTGTCCCGCACTAGCTGGATCCTTAGCCTGTGCGCGGCCCATCGTGTGTGGTTCGCACAGCGGGGCTGCCCAACGCAGAAGGCGGCGCATTCACCGCGCGGTCACCGTGGCGCCGTCGTCGCCTGGAGCCAGCCGCAGCGCAGCCAGCGGCGCGGTCCACGATCTGCGGCCCGTCTCCAGCGCGTAGCCGGGGGCGGGGATGTGCACAGGATCCGCTCGGGCGAGGTATGCGCATCCGGCCGCAGCCAGCAGGTGATGTCGGCGGCCAGGACCAGTTGGCCGCCGACGGCAACGGGACCGTGGCCACGGCCCGCCGCAGCCGGGACACATCCACCCGACCCGCGGCCAGGAACGGTGCGCCGTACAAGGGTTGTGCCGTGTCACCGGTCGGGCAGGAGCAGCATCAGGGCCCTCGCCCTCCTGCCCCTCCCCGCGGCCGGGCCATGGCCGCCCGGGCACGCAGCGACTCAGGCGACCGGCTTCACGTGTCCTGACGGCACTCATCGCGGCGCCTACGCGGATCACAGGGGACGCCGCGTCGTGTTCGGCGCGCCCCGCCTGTCCATGCCGCCGTGCCACTGTCCATCGGGGTCTGCCCCCACCTGGCCACTGGTTCCCGACGCCCTGCTGTCGGTGCCGCGCCCCTCTTGAGTCACTGTGCACCCCAGGCCCTCCCGGGGCGGACCCGGGCCTCGCGGATACCGCGAGGATGGGGCCCCTGCATCTCGCCGCGCAGTCTCAGGCCGTGCAGGCCGCTGAAGTCCTCCTGGCCGCAGGTGCAGCCGTGGGCAAAGGCCCTCAAGGACCGGGCCGGGCGGTGCGTGCAGGAACGCCGCGAGGCCCTCGGCCTCTTCCCGGATGATCACCACGGCGCACGGTCAGGCGAGCGCGGCGAGGTCGAGGCGGGTAGGGAATTCGGGCAGGCCCACGGCGGGCCGACCAGCCGCAGCACCTCCAGTGCGGCCACGGTCTCCGGGTGCTGCGTGCCCAGGAGCCGCTCGCGGTCGGCCAGGACGCGTCGCGCGAGCAGGGTCGCTTCGTGGTGGCGGCCCGCCTGGTGGTAGGCCGCGGCGAGGTGGAGGCGGATGCCTGTGGTCATGCGGTGGTCGTGGCCCATGAGGCGTTCGCTGTCGGCTAGCGCTCGGGCCCACAGGGTGATGGCGTGCCCGGTGTGGCCCAACTCCGTGCAGGCGAGCGCGAGATGGGCGCGGGCGAGCAGGGTGTCGAAGTGGTCGGTGCCCAGGAGGCGGACGCTGTCGGCCACGACCTGGGTCTGGACCGTCACGGCTCGTCGGGCGTCCCCCGCTCGGCGGTAGGTGAGGCTGAGGCTCGCCCGCGCGCTCAGGGTCTGCCCGGCGTCGCTCCCCCGCAGGCGTTCGTAGGCGGCGACCACGCTCTCGTGGAGTGCGACAGCTTCCGTGGTGCGTCCTGCTTCGCGGTAGCAGCTGCCGAGGCGCGCGCGGGCGGTCAGGGTGCGGGGGTGGTCGGTGCCGAGGAGGCGTTCGCTGTCGGCGAGGATCTGTTCACTCAGCTCGGTGGCGTCGCTGGTCCGGCCGGCTTCTTCGTAGGACGAGGCCAGTGCCGCCCGCGCGGCCAGTGTTTCGGGGTGGTCTGCGCCGAGCAGCCGTTGCCAGCCGTCCCGTACGGCTTCCCGCAGGGCGATCGCCTCGGCCGTGCGGCCTGCGGCCTGGTACGAGCCGGCCAGTGCCGCACGGGCCGAGAAGGTGGTGGGGTGCGCGGTTCCGTAGCGGGTCTCGTAGACGCAGACGAGGTGCTGCTGCGTCAGGACCGCTTCCTCGGGCCGGCCGTCGCGGGCTCGGTAGGTGGCGAGGTTGAGGCGCGCGGCCAGGGTGTGGGGGTGCTCGGCCCCCAGCAGCCGCTCGCAGTCGGTGACCACACACTGCTGGAGCCGAGCGGCCTCGCGGGCACGTCCCGATTGCGCGTAGCAGTTGGCGAGGTTGCCGCGGGTGGCCAGGACGTCCGGATACTCGTACGTGGGTATGCGCACCCTGTCGTCGGCGGCGAGGGCGCTCTCGTAGAGGGTGGCGGCCTGGTCGGTGTCGCCCGCCTGGTGCAGGAAGTGGGCGAGCTGCGTGCGCTCCGACAGGGTGCGGGAGTCCCGTTTTCCGTGGATCCGCGCGCTGTCGGTGACGACGTGCCGCTGGAGCGCGAGGGCTTCCGCCTCCCGTCCTGCGTCCTGGTAGGCCGAGGCGAGCTGTGAGCGTGCCGCCAGGGCTTGCGGGCTCCGCGCACCGTGTACGCGCACGGTGTCGGCCAGGACGCTCTCGTGGAGGGTGACGGCTTTGTGTACCTGCCCGGTCTCCTGGTACAGGGCGGCCAGTTCGCCGCGCGCTGTCAGTGTGGCAGGGTGGTCGTCGCCCAGGCATCGCCGGGCGTGGTCGGTCTGCTGACGCCAGTAGGTGAGTGCGGCTTCCGGCAGGCCTCTCTCGCGGTGGCCGCGGCCCACGTCGTGGATCAGCTTGTGGTGCCTGGTGCGCCACAGGTGGTCACCCGTGAGGTGGAGCAGGTGGTCGGTGCTGGCACGGACCGCCGCCGCGCGCCGCGGGTCGTGGTGGTCCTCTCGGGGCAGCAGCTCGCTCAGCGCGTCCGCGACGGTGCGCACGACCTCCTCGTACTCCCCGGCTGACACGGTCTCGCGGGCGGCCCGTCCGGTGAGGGCGTGCATCCTCACCGCGCGTTCCTCCTGGTTGCGGTCGATGTTCAGCAGGCCGTAGCGGTGCAGGAGGTGAACGGCGAGGCGGCCGGGTCCCGCCTCGGGACCGCTCCACGAGACGGGAACCAGACCACCCATTCCCCGGCGCTCGGGGAACTCCAGCGGTTGCGCGGGCGACGCGTTCGACCGCCGGGTGAGGTACAGCGTGACGGCCTCGGTCTCCCAGAAGTGTGCTGGGTGGCCCGCGGGGTCGAGGTGCGCGGCCAGGAGCAGTGCGGGCGCGGCGAGTTGCGTCGGGCGGTCGCGCTGCGCGGCTTCCAGCGACAGCAGCAGAGCCGGTGCGACGCCGCGCCCGTAGCCGTCGCTGTCCCCGTCCGCCGGAAGGAGGTCCTGCAGGGTTCTGCGCCGGTCGCGCAGGAGCGGGAGGTAGTGGGCGCAGGGCTGCTGGCTGTTGAGGAGCCAGGCGGCGGCGAAGCCGAGGGCGAGGGGGAGGTGGCCGAGGGTTTCGGCAACCTGGTCGGCGGTGTCGTCGAGGAGGTGGCCGGCGTGCGAGGAGGTGAGGCGTTGGGTGAGGTAGGCGCGGGACTGTGCCGCGGTGTAGGCGGGGACGGGGACGAGGGTGCGGCCGTTGCCGGTGAGTGCCGCGTCGCGCCGCCGTGTGGTGACCAGTGCGCGGCCGCGGTCCGCGGTCTGGCCGGTGGTGGGCGGCCACCAGGTGCGCAGGGCGGCGGGGTCGGTGACGTCATCGAGGACGATCAGCCAGGACCGGGTGGTGGTGGCGGCCCAGTTGAGGAAGGAGCGCGCGTCTGCCTGCACGGCCCGCGGGTTCGCGCCCGCTTGGGTGCTCACACCCGTTGGTACGTCCGGTGAGCTCGCGCCTGGCGCGTCGACCAGCCGCGCGGCCTCGGCGTAGCGGGCGAGGACGTCGTCGAGCCGGGCCGCGTCGACCCACAGCACGAGGTCGGTTCCGTCGCGGATGGCCTGGCGGGCGGCGGCCGCGGCGAGTTGCGTCTTGCCGACCCCGCCCGTGCCGGAGAGGACGTGAGCCAGCACGGCCGGGTTCTCCCCGAGGGCGTCCCGCAGCTCCTGCCGGTGCTGGTGGGCACTGGCCAGCTCGGGTACGCGACCCACGCGCAGCGGCCAGGCGATCTCGCTGCGCGGCGCGGCGTGGTAGACGAAGGAGCCGATGGACCCGGCTTGCACCACGGGGCCGTGGAAGGTCCCCGACATGGTGTTGTGGACCTGGTGGAAGGTCCCGTCGTGCTGCTCCGGCATCGGCACCACCCCCGTGACTCCGGCGACCGTGCGGGTCCGCTCTACGGTAAGGGGCTGCCCGCGCCTGGTCACGGCTGGCGACGGGGACGTATGCCGGGAGGCGGTTGCCGGGAGGCGGTTGCCGGGAGGCGGTCAGAAGGCCGCGAGGCCGGGAACGGGGTGGCTACGGCGTGACGGTCGGATGCTCGATGGCCGCAGAGGGTTCCTCGGCTAGACGCCCCGGCCGGGCTTCCGTCGGCTCCGCTCGTGAATAGGCCGACGGTACTGTCGTTGGGGCGTAGGGCGCGGCTGTGCGTGTTTGGGAAGGCGAATTGGGTCGGCGCACGGCGCCGCCGGGTCTCGAAGCGCACGGTGTGTTCCCGCTGTTGCAGGGTGCGGACGGCCGCGCCCAGTTCCCTCAGCTTGTCACTTAACCTCAGTCGGGCTGGGGATTTAGCGTTGCAGCTTCGTGAGCTGCAAGTTCTTCTGGTGTTCCGACGAACGCCGGGCCACAGTGTGCGGGAAGGTGTCCGATCACCATGGCGATGGCCTCCTGCGCTGTGGCCGCTGAGCCCACAGTCTCGGTGCGGAGAGGACCGGAGACCCGATAGGTGCCGTCGGCAGCGGGCTGGATGTAGGGAATGTCCCAGGTCCAACGCTTCTCGGTACAGCGGCTGAAGTGCAGTTCTCCCATCCCCGTCCAGGGGAACAACTGCCGTAGGCGTGGTTCTGCGTAGGCCGCTTCGAGGAGTTCGGTGCGCACGCGTCCGTGGTCCCTTACCGTCTGCCAGCCGGCTTCCACGAGGGCCTCGCCCGATGAGTTCCCGTTCACTGCCCCATCATGCACGCCGGGATCGAACGGCGTCTCGAACGGTGTCACTCACCAGGGAGCTCGCCGGGCAGTCGGACGGCCTTCGTATGAGCATGCGTTCCGTCACAGAACCGCACTCATACGAAGGCCGCAGGGGTGAGTCTGGTGCATTACGAGGCCCGGGGCGACGCGTTCGACTTCACATCCCACTTTCGGGAGGACTTCTACGCATGCCTGTACTCGGCGCGGTGACGCGCTGTTCGAGCTCACGGACGCGATGCTCTGCGAGGACGGCCCGGTGACCTCGCTGGTCGACTTGACGCTGCTGGCCGAGCACCGGCGCGGGCACGGCGCGATGTACGACGCACTCAACCAGGGCCGCATCGACACGGCCGCAAACGCCACCTCGCGGTCGACTCCCGCGGCCTCCTGCTGGCCGTCATGGTCACCGATGCCGGCCTGCGCGAGGGGCCAGCCGCCCGGGACCTGCTCTTCCGCCTGCGCCTGACCAACCCCCAGCCGACCACCGCCTGGGCTGACTCCGCCTACGCCGAACTCCACCTCGACACCTGGGCGAAGACCTACCTCAAGCTCACCTTCAAGACCCTCTCCAAGCCCCAGGGCGTCAAGGGATTCCAGGTGATCCCGAGAAGGTGGCGGGTCGAGCGCACCATCGGCTGGCTCATGCACTCACGCCGGCCGGCCCGCGACCACGAACGACTCGACCAGCACAGCGAATCCCTCATCAACTGGTCAGCGATCACTCTCATGACCCGCCGCCTCACCCGCAAACCGACCACCAAACGCCAGCTCCACGCCCCTCCCACCTCTGGAGCGAACTGGCCGCTTGAACACCACGGACTACAGAAGCAGGCAGCAACGACGCACCGACCTGGACGCGCTGGGGATGCGGAGGGGGCGGCGAAGAGGGCGGCGCGATGAACCGGGTTCGTCCACGAGCGGGCCGGTGGACAACTAGAGCCGGGGCGCGCACGCGATGCGGGTGATTGCCTCCACAAACTCAATACGGAGAGCGCTCGCCAGGCTACCTTGAGTGACATTGCGGATCGCGCAAGAGCGACCCGCTCCATGAAGGGATCTTCACATGATGCCACAACGCATGGCCGTGACCCTGGGGGCGCTGGCAGCTGCCGCGACCCTGGCCGTTGCGGTGCCTGGCTCGGCCCACGCGGCGAACGGCGTACTGACCATCAACGCCGTGGAATACGCGGACCCGAGCGGCTGCTACTCCATCGACTCGTTTCCGACCTCGGTAACCAACGACACGGACGCCATCGCCGAGGTCCATTCCGGGCCGGACTGCACCGGGCCGGTCGAGTGGCTGGTCTACCCGGGCGAGACCTACCGCACCGAAACAGCCCAGAGTGTGTTCATCCTCTGATGCGACGCTGAGGGCGGGGCCGTGGACGCGGAGTTGAAGGTGTTTGCTGGTACCTGTTAAGGGCGGGTGGCTTGGGCCTCTGGAGATTCGGGCCACCCGTCCTGCAGGCAGATTGTCAGTGGTTCAGCTGGACCTGAGGCAGATACATAACGGCATCAAACGGCGGGCCGTGCCCGCCGACTTCCCCCCTTGGTGGACCACTGGTGGACCACCTGTGGCTTCCACCAGCGGTGGGCACCTCCGGCGCCCTCACACAGGTCCGTGACCAACTCCGCCGCCTCACTCGCAAACCGAGCTCCAAACGCCGGCCCCGCACCCCTCCCGCCCTCTGGAGCGAACTGGGCGCTTGAACACCACAGTTCGGGTCGATCCCCCGGGAAGTCCGTGGTCCGGTCGAGGCCGAATCGCGTCGAGTGGTGTGCCGACGGGCCACACCCCATAGGGCAGGCGTCGGAACGCGGGTCAGACGCGCGTCAGCTCGGTGGCTCCGAAGGACACGTCGAAGCGGTCGCACCAGATGGTGACGCTGCGGTACCGGTTCAGGTCGGCACCGGCGGGCAGCGCGTAGTTCTGGTCCCCCTTGTTGCCCTTGAGCGCGCCCAGGCTGATGTGCCGGCCGTCGTCGAAGACGTGCCAGCCGTCCTTGCCCGGCTTCACTTCCGCGTCGGTGAGCCAGACCTTCAGAGCGGGCCCGTTGCTCGTGCTCAGGTCGGTGATCCGCAGGACGCGGGTGCCGTCCGCCAGGCGCAGGATCCGGACCGACCCGCTGGTCTCGTGCTCGTGGCTGATCAGCTGCCCCCTGGCCAGGTCCTCGGGCGGGGCCTGCGCGCTGCCACCGGCCTCCGCCACGGGCAGCGGGTCCCGCACGGTCTCGTCCACCCACAGCTTCCACGGCTGGAACCAGTACAGCCCCGCTCCCACCAGCACGACACCGGTGACCAGCACCGCGATGAACCACGGCCTGCCGAGCGTGCGCCGTACGCGTCCCATGTGCCGCCTCCACGAAGAGATCGAGTGTGCTCCTGCCCTGTACGACGTGGTCCGGGGCCCCGGCACTCCCGGAACCTCATGACGAAAGTCTTACGTGCCCTCGATCGGTACCTCGGACCGCTCCACCGGCCGCTCCGGAGGGGCACGCGCTGGGCTGAGCGCACCGTGCCGCCACCGCGCCCCATGCCGGGCGAATCGCAGCGCACCGCGCTGGAGGCCCGCCCCGGCGGCGGCCTGGTCGTCCGGGTCACGCTGCCCGGGCGGGCCCGAGCCGGTCAGCGGCCTAAGGCGCCCCCAGTCCCCTAAGGCCCCCACCCCTTAGAAGATGCGGAACCTTCCCGATGTGCCGGATCCCCCTGGGAAACGAAGATGGAGTCATCGCACAGAGCGAGACACCACAACCCAGGGGGAAACGAAAATGTTCGACTACGAACTCCACCAGTTCCGCACCACCGAGCTCGCCGCCCGGGCCGCCCACCACCGCCTCGTACGGGAAGCCCGCAAGGCCACGAAGACGCGCGGGGCGCTGCTCGGCCGGGAAGCGGCCGAGGCCCGCCTCACCGCTGAGCGCACCGAGCTCACCGCCCGCCGTGCCGACCGCTACACCCGCGCGGCCTGACCTGCGAGCCCCTAGGTGCGTGCGAGGTCCTTGTCCCGGAGGTGGGGCCGGTCCTCGTCAGCGGGTCCGTGTGGGGACGTACTGTCCGGCTTGCCGTACCACGCGACGGCCACGGCTCCGGCGACGGCCAGGACGAAGCCGGTGATCGCGAGCCACAGGAATCCGGGGCGCGAGGAGTCGCCGAGCCACACCACGCCGAGGATCCCCGGCAGGATCGTCTCACCCACGACCAGCGCTGCTGTGGCGCCGTTGACTGATCCGATCTGGAGGGCGACGGTGTGCAGGTACATGCCGATGGCTCCGGCGATGAGGATCGCGTACAGGGCGGGGTCGGCGATCAGAGTCAGCGGATCGAACGGATCCACCCCCTCCAGGACTCGTACGCCCACACCGATGGCGCCGAAGCCCAGACCCGACAGGAGACCGGCGGGGATCGCGCCGCGGGAGCCGAGTCGACGGACCAGCAGGGTGCCACCGCCCATCAGCAGCACCGTGACCGCGAGCAGCCACCAGTGCTCCGCGTGGGAGCCCCGGCTCTCGCCCTCCGCCCCGGCCGCCGTGGCCAGCATCACCAGGGACGCGCAGACGACGCCGATGGAGCCCCACTCGGCACGGGACAGCCGGATGCCGAGGAGTTTGATGCCGAGGAGCGCGGTGATCACCAGATTGGCGCTGATCACGGTCTGCGAGAGGAACAGGGGAAGCAGCCGGGCGGCCAGCGCGCCCAGGGCGAAGCCCACGAAGTCCAGCGCCGTACCGACCATGAACTCCCAGGTCATGGCCGCTTTGGCAGTGGACGACAGGCTCGGTCCGCCGTGCTGGGTGGTGCCGGTGGAGGACGCTGCGGCCGCCTCCCGACGGGCCGACTTGCGGGATCCCACGGCTTGCAGGACCGATCCCGTGCCGTAGCAGGCCGAGGCCGCGACAGCCGTCAGGAGGCCGATGATCACTAAAAGCTCCGTTCACGTGCGAGGAGGGCCGAGCGGCACCCCCGCGTAATAGATGCGCCGCGGCGTCCCGACGTTGCCTCACCCGCGCCGTCCCCTGCCGACGTCGCAGCTCAGGCCGTCGTACGACGGCCACGACTTCGCGCACCGCGCCGCAGCGGCGGCGGCCTCGTGGCCGCCCCGGCCGCGCCGCTGCCGGTACTGATCAGCTGCGACCGCGTCATCGCCCACCGCCGGGACACCTCCCTCGGCACCGACACCCCCGCGCACCACCCTCATCCGGCCGCCAGCGAGGGCGATTCGCACAGTTGCGCAGGTGATCACTCGATCGTGAGTTCCTCCGCTCATACGCCCGACATGCCGCGATGCTCGAACGGACGGCGCATGACCTGCGCCGCGCGGATGTGTGCCGTGGGTGGGGAAGAGGATGACGCGAGAAGCGGGACGTCCAGGGCGTCTGGACGAGCAGGCGGTGCTGTTGGCGGCCGGGCTCGCCGATCTGGCGGTGAGCACACTGGGGTCGGCTCTGGGAGCGGTACGAGGGCTGCTGCGCCGGTCGGACGCCGCGGACCTGGCGGCGCAGGCGGAGCACGACCTTACGGCGCGCGGGCGCCTGGTGCTCGACCGGTACGCGGTCGTGCCACCGGCCCACCTGGAGGTCCTGGCCCGGCACGCGCTCGCCCGCAGGGCCGCTGATGAGGGCTGACCGGTGGGAGCCGGACACGTTCAAGATCCGCACGGATGAGGTGCTGCGCCGGTTCGTCGCGCAGGAGGCCGATCAGTTCGCCGCGATCGATCCGCTCCTCACCCCGGTGGCCGAGCAGTTGGAGGCGGCGGTCGCGGACGGCAAACGGCTGCGGGCGGCGTTCTGTTACTGGGGCTGGCGCGCGGTCGGCCAGCCCGACAGCGACGCGCTGGTGCGGGCGGCCGCGTCGATGGAGCTGGTGCACGCCGCCGCGGTCGTGCACGACGACCTCATCGACGACAGCCCGCTGCGCCACGGCCGCCCCACGGCCCATGTCGCGCTGCGCGGTGCCGTGCGACGCCGCCCGCGCGCCGAGGCCGCCGCCAAGTCCCTCGCGATGCTGGCGGGAGACCTGCTGATGGCACTCGCCGGGCAGCTGTTCGCCACCAGCGGTCTGCCCGCGGCCTATCTGGCCCGCGCCCGCCCGCTGTGGTGGGTGATGGCGCGGGAGCTGGTCGCGGGCGAGTGCCTGGAGATCCTGCGCACCGGTGGCGGCCCTGACACCAGCACGTCGCTGAAGGTGATCCGCTACAAGACGGCCAAGTACACCGTCGAGCAGCCCTTGCTGATCGGTGGCGCCCTGGCCGGAGCGGACGCGGCGCTGCGTGCGTGCTACTCCGCATACGGGCTGCCGCTGGGCGAGGCGTTCCAGCTGCGGGACGATCTGCTCGGCCTGTTCGGGGATCCGCAGCGTACGGGCAAGGCCAATGCCGACGACGTACGCGGCCAGCGGCCCACGGCCCTCCTCGCGGAGACCTGGCGCCTGGCCGGTGCCGAGGACCGCGAGCGCCTGCGCGCGCTGCTGGGCCGACGCCGTCTGGGCGCGGACGCGCTGGACGCGGTCCGCGAGGTGATGCGTCGGCTGCGGGCACCCGACCGCATCGAGGACATGATCAGCGCGCGGGTCGAGGAGGCGCTCGGCGCTCTCCACGAGCTGAACGTACCCGCGCACGCCGCCGCTGCGCTCGCCGCGCTGGCGCAGTCGGCGGCGGTCCGCCCGTCCTGAACCCTCGCGGCCGGGCAGGCTCAGCCCCGCGCCCCTGGCCCTCCACTCGTGGGCGGTCACCCGTGGACGATCCCGTCAAACACAAGGAGCCCTGCCATGACCCGCACCGAGGCATCGATGGACGCCCTGCGGCAGGCCGGTGACGAACTCGCCGACGCCACCGTCGCTACCCTCTTCGAACGCGGCCAGGTGGGCACGTTCAACACCCTGATGCGTTACGTCTCCACTGCCGGTGCTCCCCTGCCCGAGGGTCTGCCCGACGTCGCGCGGGAGTACCTCGAAGCCACCCGTGTCCCTCCGTCCTGGGTGGACTGGTCGGAGATGGAGAGGGCACGGCTGTTCTTCATCGACAACAACGTGCACATCTCGACCGCCCTGTCCTTCGCCTCCATGCCCGCCTGCTATGTCGTACCGCATGTGGCGAAGCTGCTCTCGGCCTCCCACGGGTTGAACTACCCTTCGAAACGGATGGCGGAGACGGGCCAGTTCACGGTCTATCTGATGCAGCCCGACGCCTTCGAAGCAGGCAGCCGCTTCATCCCCGCCGCCCAGAAGGTCCGTCTTCTGCACGCGGCCATCCGCCACCACCTCACACGCGAGAACCAGTGGGACAGCGCCGCGCTGGGGGTGCCGATCTGCCAGGAGGACATGATCGGCGGGCAGATGTTCTTCTCGCTGCTCGTCCTGGACAGCCTGCACCGCCTCGGCATCCACATGACGCAGGAGGGCGCGGAAGCCTACTCCTACGCCTGGCGCGTGGTCGGCGCCATGCTCGGCGTCGACCAGGACTTCGTCCCCAAGACCCTCGACGAGGCCCGGCAGTTCCTCGACCTGTACATGATCCGGCACATGGGCCCCTCCCAGGAGGGCGCGCACCTGACCCGGCAGCTCATCGACCTCTACGAGGAAGTCGTGCCCGGCACCTTCTTCGACCCGATCGTCTCCGCCCTGATCCGCTACCTCGTCGGCGACACCTGCGCCGACTGGCTCGACGTACCGCACACCCCGTGGGACACCGTCGTCAAGGCCGTGCCCCACCTCCTCGGCGTCCTGGAGACCCTGGAGGACCGCTCTCCCCTCAGCGCCTGGGCCCTGGACCGAATCGGGCACCTCACCACCGTCCTTGAGCTGTCCTCCCTCACCCGCGGACGCGTCATGCACTACGCCATCCCCGAACAGCTCAAGAAGGACTACGGCGTCTCCAACGCGGTGCCGCGCACCCGCCGTTGGACCCCACCGGCCGCCACGGTCTCCTGATCACCACACGCACGGACTTCAGCCGCCGGGGCGCACACCGCCGTCTTACGGGGACGACGCTGCGCGGGCAGTTGCTCGCACCCGGTTGCCTCCGCGCAAGCGGGACGTCAGCCGATCAGGCCACGCAGCACGGGAACGCTGGCGCCGCCCGCGCCGAGACCGGTGAAGACCGCTTCGGCGGCCGTACCGCCGCCGATGAAGACGAGCCCTCCCATGACCAGGCCGACGACGACCGCTGTCAGGAGCACGAGAGCGGTGTGCACCGTCAGGAACGGGCCACGCTCGGGCTGCTCCGGCGGCGTGGGTGCGGACGAAGAGCTCACGTACGTCTCCATGGCTGGATCGGGGTTGTGACGACGACTCCTATGTCACAGCTGTCCGGTTCCCCCACGGGCGCATCTCGCCGGATGGGCCCCTCCGGACCGCCCCAAAGAATCTAGGAAGAGCCCGTGGGGTCCTCGTCGACACCGGACGTACAAGGGGGCGTCCCGTGAGGGAGCCGAGGCAGCCGCCAGCACGAGCGCTTTCCGGCCGGGGCACGACGGTGACGACCAAAGGGGGAGGCGATGCGAGATGACGGTCGGCCCGGCGACGGGCAGTCCGCCGGTACGCGTGCCCGGAACCTACGACCTGCCGGTGAGCCCCGCGCGAAACAGCTCGGCGCCCCGGTCCCCGCGAGCACACTGCGGAAGGTGGAAGCCCCCCACAGGTGCGAGACGCACCGGTTGCAGGAGAACATCGACCGCCGGGCGGCTGACCAGCAGATGGTCCTGCTCCTGGCCCAGGACGGCTTCGCGGGCCGCCGTTACGAACGGTTCGAGGAGGAACTGGCCCGGTACGGGATCTCGGTGCTCCGCGCCTGGATGCACTCCGGGTTCCTGTTCCAGCTCCTCGCGGCGCACGGCTTCGACCTCCACCCCGATGAACGCGAGATCGAAGAGCTGGCCCGGGACAGCGAAGTGCGGGAGGAGTTGGCGACGATGACGGTGGCCCGCGCCCTGCCCCGGTTCCGCCGGCGCGCCCTCGTGGAGGGCGGGTGGAGCCACGAGGGCGGCGCCAGTATCGCCACGTACTTCATGGGCGCGTGCGCATACGAGTTTCCCAACGAATACCGCAGGCACCGCAGCCATCAGGAACGGTGGCGCCGCGCCGTGCGCCAGGCCGGGGCCACCGCCGAGAGGCCGACGGTCAACAACGTCGCCTCCGAGGTCCTGGGCAAGCTTCGGGTGCTTGACGACCTCACCGACATCGGCGACCCGCGCATGCGGACGGCCGTCGCCCTGACACTCGACGACTACACGCAGGAAGAGATCAAGGAGATCCTGGGCGCGTCATCGGTCCGCGCCATCGAGGGGCTGCTCTACCGGTGGAGGACGGCGGCAAAACGGGAGGAGGGTGAGCGCCATGGGTGACCAGGACGAAGCCGTCACTGACCAGGACGAAGCCGTCACCGCTCAGAACAAGGCCGTCGACGCTCAGGACGAGGCCTTTGACGCTCTGTTGGAGCAGTCGTCCTTGGCGGCCGAGGGCGCCCGGCAGCTCAGTGAACGCACTCCCCTGTCACTGGCCAGGGCGGTGCGCAGGATCGCGGCTCTGCGCCGCCACATCGCCTGCCTGACCGCTGGAGAGGGCGAACGACTCTCTTCAGTTCGTGAACTGCGACGTCTGTTGGAGGCCCTCGGATACCCCGCGGACGACGAGATTCCTGACGATCTGCGCGAGGCGGAACTCCGCACGGCGTCGACCACAGCGAGCGCACAGACCGTTGACGCGCACCGCGCGGAGCAAGCATTCGGGCACTCCGGAGAGCCCTCCGTAGGCCGCGCTTCGGCCTCCAGGACACTCACGTCCACCTCACACGGCACTCACGAACGTCCCACCGACGGCCCGGGACGCAGTGCCGTCGGCCTTCAGGAAAGCAGGGGCTCCGACGTCTCCCCCACCTCCGGCGACCACAACGCCGCCCCGCACACGCGTGCCGACCGATCCGAGGAGCAAGGCGCCGAAGTCTCCAGGTTCTGGCACGTCACCCTGACCGTCACCGGCCCCGCCAGGCCACTGGCCGAGGTCCGCCGAGCCCTCGAACAATTGGCCCACGAGCACCCCTTCATGCTGACCAGCCGTTACGCGACCGACCACGCCGAGATTCGCTACTGGGAGGAGGCCCGTGACCTGCACGACGCGGCCGCCGTCGCTCTGCGGGTGTGGTACGAACACCGGGATTCCGCGAGGCTGCCGCCGTGGGAGGTCGACGGACTGGAGGTCATCGACCGTAAAACCTACCACCAGCGCGTCGCAGACGCATCGGCCGACACCAGCTCCGACTCCGGCGCGGACGAGCCGCGAGGCGGACGCGGCAAGGCGGTCGCGGACCGCGGCCGTCCCTTCGGTGGTCCCGCATGACCGTCTACGGCTGTGCAGGCCGGGCGCGGTTCTCCGGGTGGCCGACAGCGGGCCACCTTGGAGAACCACACTTGGCGGCCGGGTCATGACGGCACGCAGGGAAATGAGCAGGTTGAGCACTCAGCACGGCTCTCGGCTGCGGCATCGTGACGCATACCGTCGCCACGGTGTCCAGGCCAGGCCCGCGCTCCCCAGGGCGATCGATCCCGCCGCCAGCGCCCAGAAACCGGGGTGGGAGGCAGCCGCGTCGGTCCAGTCCCAGGCGCTGCCGGTGAACCAGATGATGGGGAAGGCCGAGGTCAGAGGGAGCACCCAGGTGAGGCCCGCGTCGGCCGCCTTGGGGTCCACGCCCATGGCCCGGTACTCCAGCCACAGATCGAGGCGGTTGGAGGCTTCCCAGGCGCGCCGGGCGTCACGCGGGGGCGTACAGCCCAGGGAGTGCGTGGATACCTGAGCGGCCATGGAGATGGCGGCGGGGCGTACGTGTCCCTCGGCTATGTCGAAGCCGGGGTCTCCCCACTTCGTGGGGCGCAGGCCGAACTCGTAGAACGCGGCGGGCTGCTTGATCCAGCCTTGCGGGATCCGGGCGAGGCGATCGGCCATGGCGGTCAGTTCGGGCAGGTACTTGCGGTGTTCCGGCCGCATGCAGACCTGGGCGCCGCGGTCGCACAGCGGTTCCACCGTCGGGGCCGGGCGCGTTACCCGTACGGGCCCCGACAGGGTGATGAGCGGCACGAGGACGAAGGCCAGGAGGAGTCGCTGGGAGAGGGCCGTGCCGTCGATCGTGTAGGTGGGTCCGCCGCTGAGCACGTAGAGGCCGTAGCCCTGGCCGACGCCTCCGTAGGCGACGAAACCGCCGAGGGCGCATACGGCTGGCGTGAAGGCGGCTGAGGGCCAGATGCGTCCGACGAGGTGACCGAGGGCCGCGAAGGTGGTGAGGGAGGCACAGCCCAGCAGCAGGTACGAGGGCCACAGGAATCCAGGGCCCGCGTCTTCGAGTGAGACAGCCGCGGCGGTGAGGCAGCCGACGCCGTACGCGGCGCAGCCCAGGGTGAGCGTCGCCGCGAAGCGCGCGGCCTCCGCGTGCCAGGAGGGCCGGGCAGCAGCCAGGAGGAGCTCAGGCATGCCGGACCGTGAGCCGCGCCCCGCCTGCCACGCGGAGACGGCCGCGAGAGCCGGGCCCAGGAAGAGGGTCACCCTTCATCGGTTCACGGCTTCCCTTCTGCCGCTCCACGGCGGCGGCGTTCGTCCGCTGGAGCGTCGGTCCGACGGCCCGGCTGAGGAAACCCATCTGGGGCCAGGTGACCAGCTTGCCGGACCTGGTCGGGCCGGGCACGCGCCGTGGCCCGCCCGAGGGCACACGCCCTCTGGGCCGCAGCCGCTCACGCGAGCGGCGTGTGGGCCTCCGCCGGGCCCGGGCCCGTCGTGGTGTCAGCGGGCTCGTCCAAGGGTGACAGGCCGTCGTGGAGTTGGCGGAACCCGTCGGAGCAGGTGAGCTCGATGGCGGTGACGACGTGCGACGAATGGCGGGTGGGCAGACGGTGACAGCCGCGCGGAACGACGTGGAGCCGGGCGGTGGGGATCTGTTGGACCAGGCGGTGCGAGTGGGCGGGCGGAATCGTGGGGTCGTCCTCCCCGACCAGGATGTGTACGGGGATACGCCGCAGGGCCTCCAGCTCGGTGACGTCGTGGCGCATCAGCGCCTTGAACCACCGGGCGGCGACATCCATCGGCGGCTGCGTGCTGAGCCTCGGCTGCCAGAGGTTGTGCAGGCGGAGCGCCATGCCCGGGGCGCGGATGCACATGCTGGCCATGACGTGGCGCATCAGACCGATCAGGCGCGTCGGAAGCGGATGGCCGGCGGCAGCGAGGTCGAGGCCGCCGCTGCTGGAGGCGGCCAGCAGCATCGCGATGACCTTGTCCCCGAACAGCCCGGGGCGGGTCGCCGCCAGAGTGAGCGCCGCCGCGCCGCCCATGGAGTGGCCGACCAGGACGACGGGCACGTCCCCGGGTGCGGTGGCGGCGATGACCGCCTGGAGGTCGTCGGCCAGCAGGGACATCGCCGGGCGAGCGGTACCCGTGGTGGACCGGCCGTGTCCGCGCTGGTCGTAGCGCACGACGAGGGTGGTGGGACGGACCAGTTGTTCCACGGTCTTGTCCCAGATGCCGGAGGTCGCCTGCCACCCGTGGGCCAGGATGAGCACCAGATCGGGGTCGCGCGGCCCGCGCAGGTACAGGGCCAGGCGGGCGCCGTCCGGCCGCAGCAGGCCGACGGGGATGCAGGGGATCTCGGGCACGGACGTCTCCTCGATGCGGCGGCGGTACGGCTTTCCGGGGCGGGCGGCGGCGTCCCTGTCCGGCGGGGCTTGCCAGGTCATGCCCCGCCACGGACAGGAAGGCACACGGACACAGACGCAGGGGGTCGTGCGGCAGGTTGTAGGGGCTCCGACTGCCGCCTCTCAGCGGTGAACCGGAGGGGAGCCCTCCGCCCGGCCCCCGCAAGCTGACCGCTGAGCTCCAGCCCAAACCCCACCCCGTAGTGCCCGAGCACCAGAACGTCTGAGCGGCTGGTCCGCGTGCACCAGGGCGAGACGGCGGCCGGGGACGATGCCCCGCAAGGCGCCGCACGCAAGGGTGGAAACGCGTGAATCCCACGCGATTCCCTTGGCTGAGCGGTGTCTGGAGTGATCAACAGGTGGCGGCATTTCTCGACGGTACGGACGATACGGCGAGGGCGGGCGAGTCGATCGAGACGGTTGAGTCGACTGAGTCAGTTGAGTCGGTTGAGTCAGCGCCACGGCCGAGTGGTTCGGCCCGGCGGAGCGGCGCTGTCCGTGGCACCCGGCGCGCCGAGGCCACGGGGGAGGCCGCAGGTGAGGTCGAGCGAGCGGGTCCACCGCACGGGCAGTCGGCTCGCGTTGGGAGGCTGTCCATCGGTGCCCTCGGCATCCTCGCGCTCGCCCTCGGCGCCCTCCAGTCGGTCCTCGACCCAGCGCTGCCGCTGCTCCAGCGGGAGTTGGGCGTCAGCCCGGCCGAAGGGGCCCTGGTCGCCAACACCTTGCTCATCACCGGCGCGGTCGTCGCACCCCTCGCGGGCAAGCTCGGTGACCGCTACGGCGGGAAGCGGGTGCTCGTCCGGCTGATGGCCGTGGTCTCGGCCGGTGGTCTGGTGGCCAGTCTGGCGCCGAACCTGCCGGTGCTGTTACTCGGGCAAGTGCTCCAGGGCGTCATGGTGG
This sequence comes from Streptomyces sp. AN091965, assembly GCF_022698285.1. Taxonomy (NCBI): domain Bacteria; kingdom Bacillati; phylum Actinomycetota; class Actinomycetes; order Kitasatosporales; family Streptomycetaceae; genus Streptomyces; species Streptomyces sp. AN091965. The sequence continues at coordinate 660,605 of NZ_JALDMY010000001.1, forward strand.
GCGCGCTGCCGCTCTCCTTCATCCTGGTGCGCAAACATCTCACGGCCGGGGAGTCGCAGATGGCGATCGGCCTGGTCATGGCCCTGTTCACGGGTGGCGGCATGGTGGGGACGCTGTTCGCGGGGCCGGTCGCGGAAGGCCTGTCCTGGAAGTGGATGTTCGCGCTGCCGACGATCGCTGTCGTCGTGACGACGGCGGTCGTGGCCCGGGTCATGCCGCACGACGAGCCGGTCCGAGCGGACAGCAGGATCGACTGGCCCGGCGTGGTCCTGCTGAGCGGCACGTTGCTCACGCTGATGACCGGGCTCGTGAAGGTGACGAGCGGCGACCTTCCGCCCCTCGCGGTCGGGGCCCTCGCGGTGGCCGTGGCCGTCCTCGCGACCGGATGGGTCGCCGTCGAGCGCCGGGCCGCCTCGCCGATGGTCGAACTCCGCATGCTGGCCAGGCCCGCGATGTGGCACGCGTGCGTGTTCACCTTCATCATCACCACCAGTTCCGGGATGGTGCTCTTCCTGCTCCCGCAGCTGTTCGCGGTACCGGCCGACGGGTACGGCTTCGGCGCCAGCACCACCGACATCGGCCTGTTCCTGCTGCCCGGTGCCGTCGCCGGGGCGGTCAGCGACTGGGTCGGCGGGATCGCGACGCGGCGTTTCAGTCCGCGTGCCGTGGTCGTCGCGGGCACCGTCGTCACGGCGGCCACGATGATCGCCCTGGCGTCGCTGCACAGCGCGGCGTGGCAGCTCGTCCTCGCGAAGGCGCTGACCGCGTTCGCCGCGGGCATGGCCACCACGGCGTTGCTCGCGGGCGCCGCCACCGCCGTCGACGCCAAGGACACCGGCATCGCCACCAGTCTGCTCGTGGTGACCCGTGTGATCGGGATCGCCCTGGGCGTCCAGATCGGCGGCGCGATCCTCGACGCCGGGGCCGACCCGACGACGGGGCTGCCCGCCGAATCGGCCTTCGCCACGGGCTTCGCCGTCTCCGGCCTCGTCGCCGTGCTGTCACTGCTCGTCGTCCGCATCACGAGGATCCGTATCACCGGGAAAGGAACCCAGGCATGATGTCTACCGGTCCGTCGACACACGTGAGTTCGACCGCGAAGCGCACCGTACTGATCTCCGGAGCCAGCATCGCCGGACCCGCCCTCGCGTACTGGCTGCACCGCGCCGGGTGCGCGGTCACCGTGGTGGAGAAGGCGGGCTCGCTGCGCGACGGGGGTTACCCGATCGACATCCGCGGCAGCGCGATCGAGGTGGTCCGGCGGATGGGGATACTGCCGCGGCTCCAGGACGCGCACATCGACTCGCGCCGCTTCACCTTCCTCGACGCCGACGGCAGCGAGGTGGCCTCGCTCGGCCCGCACGCCGTCGCCGGCAGTGTCGAGGGGCAGGACCTCGAGGTGCGGCGCGGGGATCTGGCCGCGATCCTCCACGCGCTGGTCCGCGACGACGTGGAGTTCCTGTTCGGTGACTCCATCGACACCCTTGGCACCCTCGACCAGCGCGGACGCGGCGTGGACGTGACGTTCCGCAGCGGGCGGCAGCGCACGTTCGACCTGGTGATCGGCGCCGACGGCATGCATGCGACGACCCGGGAGTCCCTGTTCGGGCCCGAGGAACAGTTCCACCACTACCTCGGCTACGCCTTCGCCGTCTTCACCATGCCCAACACCTTCGGGCTCACCCACGAGCTCATGATGTGGAACACCCCGGGCAGGGCCGCGGCCCTCTACGCCGTCGGAGCCAGCAACGAGCTGCACGCCTTCCTGGTCTTCCACCGGCCCGAGCCGCCGCTGGACGCCCTCCGCAACCCCGGCGCCCAGCGGGACCTGGTCGCCACGGTCTTCGCGGGCGCGGGGTGGGAGGTCCCCCGCATGGTCGAGGCGATGCGTGACGCGGACGACCTGTTCTTCGACACGGCCGGTCAGATCCGCATGCCCCACTGGTCAAGGGGCCGCGTCGCGCTCGTCGGTGACGCCGCGTACGCGCCCTCGTTCCTCACCGGCCAGGGTTCGAGCCTCGCTCTGGCCGGCGCCTACGTGCTCGCCCGCTCCCTGGCCGCGTACGGGGACCACACCGCGGCCTTCGCCGCGTACGAACGCGACCTGCGGACGTACGTCACCATGAACCAGGCGCTGGTCGGCAACGGCACGGCCTCGCTCCTGCCCACCACGGCCCAGGCCCTGGAGGAACGCAACACCAGGCTGCGGGGCCTCGCGACCCTGCCCTCGGTGACGCCGCCACCGGCCCACTCGGCCCTGACGCTGCCCGCGTTCGCCCCGCTGCCGTGATCTGAGAGGTCCTCCGCGGAACGGGAAGGCGGCGCCGCCCTAGCCGGGGGCGCCGCCTTCAGGGGCTGCCTGGGCCAGGCCCGTCCGGTAGGCGATGACGACGAGCTGCGCCCGATCACGGGCCTCCAGCTTCGTCATGGCGCGCTGCACGTGGGCGCGGACGGTGAAGGGGCTGAGGAACATCTGCTCGGCGATCTCCTGGTTGGACAGGCCGGTCGCGACCAGGGCCACCATCTCGCGTTCGCGCGGCGTGAGCACGGCGAGCCGTCCGGGGTCGCGCGGCGGGGCGTCGTCCGGTGTGGCCAGGAAACGGGCGACCAGGGAGCGGGTCGCGGCGGGCGACAGCAGGGTCTCGCCGTCGGCGATCGTCCGTACGGCGGACAGCAGGTCCTCGGCCCCGATGCCCTTGCCGATGAAGCCGCCCGCCCCCGCGCGCAGCGCCTGGGCGACGTATTCGTCGGTCTCGTACGTGGTGAGGATCAGGATGCGGCTGGCCCGCAGTTCCGGGTCCGCGCAGATCTGCGACGTGGCGGTGAGACCGTCCACCTCGGGCATGCGGATGTCCATGATGACGACGTCGGGGCGCAGCTGCCGGGTGAGTCGCACCGCCTCCCTGCCGTCGGCGGCCTCGCCGACGACGGTGATGTCGTCGGCGGAGTCGAGCAGCAGGCGGAAGGCCCCGCGCAGCAGGGCCTGATCGTCGGCGAGCAGCACGCGGAGCGTCATGGTGCTCCCCCGGCCTCTGCGTCGCCCGTACGGCCGTCGACTGTCCGGTTCTCGGGGGGTGTCGCTCCGTCAGGCACCGGCGTCGTGTCCTTCGCGGGCGGGAGGGGCAGTTGGGCGGAGACGAGGAAGCCGCCCTCGGGGCGGCCGGCCGCGGAGAGGTGGCCACCGACCGCGGTGGCGCGTTCGCGCATGCCGATGAGGCCGTAGCCGGGCGCGCGACCCGCCGCCGGGGACGTACTCGATGCCGCTGACGTACTCGATTCCGTGGACGTACGGGGTCTCGTGGCCGCGGCCGGTGCCGTGCGGGCGCCTCCGCCGTCGTCGGCGACGGTGACGGTCACGCGATCGCGGTTCCAGGCGAGGCTCACCCGCGCGCTGCTCGTACCGGCGTGTTTGGTCACGTTGGTCAGGGCCTCCTGGACGATGCGGTAGGCGGTGAGGTCCACGCCCGGGGGCAGTGGTCTGGCCGTGCCGTCGTGGCGCACCGACACCTCCAGGCCCGCGCGGCGGAAGGACTCCAGGAGCGCGGGCAGCTCGGACAGGCCGGGCGCCGGTTCGGCGGGCGCGGCGGCGTCTCCGGACTGGCGCAACAGGCCGACCGTGGCCCGCAGTTCGTCGAGCGCGTGGCCGGTGGTCTCGACGAGCTCGTGCAGGCTCTTGCGGGTCTGCTCGGGGCGGGCGTCGAAGAGGTGGGCGGCGACGGTGGCCTGCGCGTTGGCCAGGGTGATCTGGTGGGCCACGAGGTCGTGCAACTCCCGGGCGATGCGCACCCGTTCCTCGGCCACTCGGTGGCGCGCCTCGCTGTCCCGGGTCTCCTCGGCCCGCCGGGCCCGCTCCTCGACGGCCGCCAGATAGGCCCGCCGGTTCCGCGTCGAGTGCCCGAGTACGCCCGCCACCACCGGGAACGCCGCCACCGCTCCCATCCTGCTCACGTCCTGCCCCGAGAGGTGCTCGAAGAAGGGCGTGGGCGCGACGAGCAGCAGCGCGGAGAGGAGCAGCACCGCGCTCTCCGCGCGCCGTTCGGTGCGGGCGGTGAGCGCGTACGCGTACGCGGCGATCACGGCGGGGGCCACGATGAGCGGCGTCAGGAGGAGGCCCAGGGGCGGCACCAGCATGCTGCTGGCGGTGGTGGCCGCCAGGGCGGCCAGGGGTGCCCGGTGCCGCAGTGGCAGTACGGCGCAGGACACCACCGCAATGAGGTAGGCGGCGGCGGGCGGCGCCGACGCCGTGTCGTCGACGTGGAGCACACCGCCGAGCAGACAGAGCGCGAACGCCGTCGCCGTGATCGCTGCCTCCCGCCGCCACGCGCCGCGGAAACGCGGGCCGCCGCCACCTGGGTTCGTCATGACCGGCTCAGTACCGGTGGCGGCCGACGGGGAGCGGCGACACCGCCGCGTCCGGCCCGGTCGGGGGCGCCGGAACGTGCCTGCTCAGCTTCTCGCCCTCGATGTCCACGTTCGGCAGCACGCGGTTCAGGATACGGGGCAGCCACCAGGCCCGGTGGCCGAGCAGTGCCAGGGCCGCGGGGGCGATGGCCATCCGGACCACGAAGGCGTCGAAGGCGACGGCGGAGGCCAGGCCGACGCCCATCGTCTGGATGGTCGGGCTGCTCATGCCGATGAATCCGGCGAAGACGCTGATCATGATGATGGCCGCCGCGGCCACCACGCGGCCGCTGTGCCGGAAGCCGGTGACGACGGCCTCGCCGGGGGACGCGCCGTGGACGTAGGCCTCCCGCATGCGGGTGAGCAGGAAGACCTCGTAGTCCATGGCGAGGCCGAACACGATGCCGATGATGAGGATCGGCATCAGCGACATGACCGGTCCGGTCTGTTCGATGCCGATCAGGTCCGCGGCCCAGCCCCACTGGAAGACGGCGACGACGACGCCGAAGGCGGCGCCCACCGACAGCAGGAAGCCGAGCGCGGCCTTGACCGGGACAAGCACCGAGCGGAAGACCACCGTCAGCAGGAGCACGGCCAGGCCGATGACCACGGTCAGATACGGGATGAGGGCGTCGGCCATGGCTTCGGAGATGTCGATGTTCAGCGCGGTCCTGCCGGTGACCAGGACGCCCGCGCCGGTGTCGGCCTCGACGTCGGAGACCGCGCCGCGGAGCGCCTGCACCAGGTCCTTGGTCTCGCCGCTGTTGGGCGCGGTCCGCGGGACGGCCGTGAGGACGGCGGTGTCCTTGGCCCGGCTGAGCACCGGATCACCGACCGACGCGACCCCGTCGACGGCTCGTACGGTCTTGACGACCAGGTCCGTGGTGGCACGGGTGTCCGCGGCCTCCGAGGTGTCCACGACCACGGTCAGGGGGCCGTTGAAGCCGGGGCCGAAGCCTTCCGACAGCAGGTCGTAGGCGCGGCGCTGGGTGGTCTCCACCGACTTGGACTCGTCCCCGGGCAGCCCGAGTTCGAGGCTGAGCGTGGGCAGGGCGACGGCGCCGAGACCGAGCACGGAGAGCACCAGGACCGCTACGGGACGGCGCAGTACGAACCGCGCCCAGCGGGTGCCGATCCCCGCGGGCCCGCTGCCCGGCCGGACGCCTTTGCGGACGGTGCGGGACAGCACCCGACGGCCGAAGAACCCGAACAGCGCGGGGACCAGGGTCAGCGCGACCAGGACGGCGAGGGCCACGGCGCCCGCGCCGCCCAGGCCCATCCTGGTGAGTTCGGGGATGCCGACGACCCCCAGGCCGACCAGGGCGATGAAGACGGTCGCCCCGGCGAAGACGACGGCTGATCCGGCCGTGCCCACCGCCCGGCTCGCGGCCTCCTCCGGCTCGCTGCCCCGGGCGCGTTCGTCGCGGTAGCGGGAGGTGATGAAGAGCGCGTAGTCGATGCCGACCGCGAGGCCCAGCATCAGCGCCAGGATGGCGACGGTGGAGGTCAGGCCCAGCGGGACGGCGAGGGCGGAGACCAGGCCGAAGGCGATGGCCACGCCCGTGAAGGCGCTGAGCAGCGACAGGCCGGCGGCGACCAGCGAGCCGAGGGTGAGGACGAGGACCACCGCCGCCACCGCCACGCCGACGATCTCCGTCGTACCGCCCGGCGATTCCTCCGACTCCAGGGCCGAGCCGCCGATCTCCACGGTCAGTCCCGCGTCCCGGGCCTGGCTCGCGGCGCCTTCCAGGGCGCTCTTCGTGGGCCCGGTCAGGTCGGTGGCGTCCGCGGTGTAGGTGATGGTGGAGTAGGCGATGGTGCGGTCCTTGCTGACGGCACCGGTCTTGTAGGGGTCGGTGGCCGACGCCACCTGGTCGCCCCCGTCCAGCAGGCCGAGCGCGTCCGCGACAGCCGCCTTGTTCTCCTTGGCCGTCATCCGCTGCCCGTCCGGGGCCCGGAACACCAGACGGGCCTCGGCCCCCTGGGAGTTGCTCTGTGGGAAGCGCTCGTCGAGCAGGTCGAACGCCTTCTGCGACTCGGTGCCGGGCATGGAGAGGTCCTCGTCCTCCCCCGACGGCGCGACGGCGGCGGCGAGCCCGGCAAGGACCAGGGCGGCCAGCCAGAGCCCGCCCACGAGCCGACGCCGCCGGAAGGCCCACCGTCCGACCCTGTAGAGAAATGTCGCCACCTGTTGATCACTCCAGACACCGCTAGACAAGGGGGAACGCGCGCGATCGGCGCGCTTCCCACACTTGCCTGCGGCGCCCCGTGGGGCATCGTCTCCGGCTGCCGTCTTGCCCTGGTGCAGGCGGATCAGGCGGTCCGGGGGCCTGGTGCGTGTGCACTACGGGGTGGGGGTCGACCTGGAGTTCAGCGGCCGGGCCGCGGTGCGCTCCGGGGCGGCCGCCGACGCCCGTGTGCGGCACTCGGCTGCCGGGCGCTGAGCCGGCTCGGGCTAGGCGGGCAGGGCCGCCAGCGACACCGTGACGACCGCCGGCGCCACTCGCCCCGCCTCCCGCAGAGCCTCGGTGACCATCTCCACCAGCCACACCGCGACGTCAGGCGACCACTCGCGCGTGGCGCAGCCGAAGCGGAGCGCCTCGTGCATCCCGTGGGTGTGCGTCGACCGGTCGAGATCGAGGGCAAGGCCCGGAAGGCCGCCCTCCGCCACCGACGGGGCGATGTCCACCGCCCCCCGGGACTTCTCCCGTACCGCCTCGCGCAGGGCCGCCGTGTCGGGCTCGGCCGCTCCGCCGTCACCGGGGCGGCAGGAGACGGTCACAAGGACCTCGTGCCGTGCGTCCGGATCGGCCAGGTCGAACCACGGTGCGAGCTCGATCTGGTGGAAGGCCGTGTCCCGCTCGGTGGCCTGCAACGGCAGCAGGGCGTGCAGGCCCGTGAACGTCACCGTGCCCACGCGGGCCAGCGTGTCGGCCAGCACCAGCACGATCGGCCGGACGGGAAGCCCCGGGCGCGGCGGGTCGATGTCGACACCTGCCCCCAGCCACGCCAGCTGGCGCACTGCACCGTCCTGCGTCCAGTCACCGCCGACGTCTTCGTGGGCCCACGCGGTGGGCTCGTGCTCGGCCGTGACCTCGCCGTCCTCGTGGAGCAGACTGCTCACGGTCCGCCAGCCGTAGGAACCGGCCCGCTCGACGGCGAGAAAGAGGAGCTCTTCCTCGACGGAGCCCTCGGCGTCGGCGTCCCGTGTGACCACCCGGTCGAACCACGGATGCCGCTGGAGGGTCCCGTGCAGACCGACGACGACGCTGGGGGGAAACACAGGCGGGCACTCCCTCGGGGCGGAACGGCGGAAAGAAGGGCGGACGGTGCCGGAAGGTTATCTTCCGGCACCGTCTCAGCCGTTGCTCACAGGCCGCAGCCGAGCCGCTGCGTCGCGGTGATCTTCTGGTAGCTGTCGTCCGAGTAGCCGATCAGGTCGACGTCGATGACGCTGCGGAAGTCGTACTGGCCCACGTTGTACGTGCACTTGTACGCGGCCGCGGCGCGCTTGCCGCTGCCACCGCCGGAGTAGACGTTCTTCACGTCCGTGGCCAACGTCTTCCACTGGCCACCGCGCTTGACCTGGAGCCACACGGTGACCTTGGCCTTGACGCCCCGCGCCGGGCCGCTCAGGTTCTTCCACCAGCCGTGCGCGTTGATGTGGCCCCGCACCGTGTGCGAGAAGTGGACGTTGTCGCCCAGCGTCTGGAACGCCCCGACGCCGGAACCGGCGCGGGCGGACTGCGCGGAGGCGACGCTGCGGTACTGCGGCGCGTCGGAGCCGGCGGCCTGAGCCGGTACGGCCGCACCGACAGCGAGCAGAGTGGCCAGGGCAGCCGAAGCCGCCCCCGTACGGATACGCACGTGGAGTTCCCCCAAAGAGTCGTTCGGTCGCGGCACGTTCACCGCGACGTTCGTACGCGCCGCAGTCTAAACACCTGGTCCGGGGCCTGTGGACGGCGGTGCCCCGTATCGGAGCCCCGCCCTCCGTGGGGGGGGGAGCCAGTTGGAGTGTTCAGCGGCCCCGCAGCCGCGTGGCGAGGACCGCCATCGTGGCCATGAGGGCCGGGAGGACCAGCATCGCGGTGCGCAGGGTGGTGGATTCGGTGACGGCGCCGATGAGGGGCGGACCGGCCAGGAAGCCGACGTAGCCGACCGCGGAGACGGCGGCGATGGAGGGGCCGGGGCGTTCGGGGTTGAGGTCGGCGGCGTGGCTGAAGACGACGGGGATGACCGCGGCCATGCCCAGGCCGAGGAGGCCGTAGCCGAGGAACCCGGCGAGGACCGTGGGGGAGGCGACCGGGATCAGCGCGCCCACCCCGGCGACCGCCGCGCAGCCCAGCGTGAAGCGGGTCGTACCGACGCGGGAGCGGACGCGGTCGGCGGAGAGCCGTCCGACGACCATCCCGGCCGAGAAGACGGCGAAGCCCGTGCCCGCCAGGCCGGCGGACGCGCCCGTGACCTCGTGCAGATAGACCGCGCCCCAGTCGTTCACGACCCCCTCCCCCATGAGCGCGCAGAACGCGACGAGGCCGGGGATCCACAGGCCGGGGCCCGGCAGCGCCAGGAGCGGCCCCGAGTCCGCCGCCCGCTCGGCGCGCCGGGGCTCGGGCGCGAGGGCGGTCGCCGCCCAGGCCGCCACCGCGCACAGCACCACCGCGGTGACGGCGAAGTGCGGCCCGGTGCCCACCCCCGCCGACGCCACGAGCCCGCCGACGCCCGCCCCCACGATGCCGCCGAGGCTGAACATCGCGTGGAAGCCGCCGAGCACCGGGCGCGCGTACGCCCGCTCGACCAGGACGCCCTGGGTGTTCATCGCCACGTCGACGGCGGTGTTGCCGCACGCGAACAGCGCGAGGACCGCCGTGAGCAGGGCGAGCCCCGGTGCGAAGGCGAGCCCGGTGAGCGCCGCCAGGTAGAGGGCCATGCCGGCGCGGAGCACCGTGCGGCTGCCGTACCGGGCCACCAGGCCGCCCACCAGCGGCAGGCCGACGAAGGCGCCGCCGCTCAGGCCCACCAGCGCCACGGCCAGTTCGCCCGCGGAGAGGTCGAGCCGGTCCTGGACCGCGGGCACCCGGGCGGCCCAGGTCGCGAAGGCGGCGCCCGTGACGAAGAAGACCGCGCTCACGGCCAGGCGCATCGCTCTCAGGCGGGACGGCGGCTGGGAGGGAGGCCCGGTGTGCAGGGGTGTGTCCGGGGTGTTCAGGGGTGGGTGCTCCGCCCTGTCCGGTGGTGCCCCGTCCGGCTTCTTCCCCATCGGTGTACGGGTCCTTTCCTGTGCTGGTCCTGTGCCGCTACGGGACGTCGGCCGCCCGGCGCCGTGCCAGCGCGAGCAGGGCGTCCCGCTCCTCCACCAGGACCTTGTGGAAGACGTCGGCGTACAGCCGCATGGTCCGCGCGTCGTTCGGCGGGCCCAGGGAGCTGAAGCTCTGCCCGAGGACCAGCCTGCGGCGGCAGATCTCCTCGCTCACCGGGTACTCCTGGGGACGGTAGGCGTGCCCGGGGGCGGCGTGGCCGCAGGTCCAGGGGCAGCCCCGGCCGTAGCCGCGCAGGTCCTGGAAGAGGGTCTGCGCCGGGACCGGCTGCGGCTGCCAGCGCATGATGCCGAGGCCCTCGGCGTTCACGGCCTGCGCGAGCGCGTCGCGCAGCGCCTCCACGGGGACGTCGGCCGGGTCGAGGCCGAGCTCCTCCGGCGTCACCAGGAGCGGGTAGAAGAAGTAGACGTGCGTACGGCCCTCCGGGACGATCGGCGGGCGGATGCCCGGCACTCCCGCGAGGGCCGCGGTGAGCGCCGCGCCGTTGGCCTCGCGGGCGCGGGTCATCTCCGGAAGGCGGAGCAGCTGGGAGCGGGCGAAGGCCGCGGCGAGCACGTCGATGCGGTAGTTCCAGCCCATGATGCGGGCGTTGTAGTCCCGCCCCTGGCCCGGGAGTTCCTCGCCGAACATCAGCACCCGCCGGGCGAGCCTGAACTGCTCCTCGTCCCGGGTCGCGAAGAGCCCGCCCTCGCCGAGCGCCGAGAGCGTCTTCGAGCCGTTGAGGCTGGCCCCGCTCATGGTGCCGAGCGCACCCACCCGCCGGCCGCGGTACGTGGCGCCGTGTGCCTGGGCCGCGTCCTCGATGAGGGTCAGGCCGTGGCGGTCGGCGACGGCGGCCAGGGCGTCGTAGTCGGCGGGCAGCCCGTTCAGGTCGACGGCGATGATCGCGCGCGTACGGGGCGTGATCCGCTCCTCGATCCGCGCGGGGTCGAGGGTGAACGTGTCGAGGTCGGTGTCCACGAAGACGGGGATCGCGTTGGCCTGGAGCACGCACGACGCGGAGGCCAGGAAGGTGTCGGCGGGGACGATCACCTCGTCGCCCGGCTCGACGCCCGCGGCGGCGATGGCCATGTGCAGCGCGGCCGTACCGGAGTTGGCGGCCAGGACGTACGGCATGGAGGTGTAGGTCCCCCACGCCTCCTCCAGTTCCCGCACCGCCCGCATCGGCCAGTGCCAGGGCGTGGCGGCGTCCATGGCGTCGAGTACGGCCTTGCGGTCCGCGTCGACGATGTGCGGCCACGGCGCCACCGCGCCCTCGGGCACCAGCCGGGTGCCGCCGTCGAGCGCTAGCATGCCGCGGCCTCCGTGAGGCGCCTGCGTTCCGGCCGGTCCTTGCGGAACACCGCCTTGGCCGTGGGGAGTTCGGGAAACGGCCCGAGTGCGGCGGCCAGCGAGGCCAGGCCCTCCGCCAGGTCGATCGCGGGGCTGAAGCCGAGGGCGGCCAGACGGGAGACGTCGGCGACGAGGGCGAAGCTGTCCTCCAGGCTGCTGTCGTCGGCGTCGAGGAGCGCGGGCCGCCCTGTGGCCTTGCCGACCGCCTCGGCCAGCTCGCGCATCGACACCTCGGTGCCGCTGCCCAGGTTGTAGGTCTCGCCGTCCTGTCCCCGGTCGGCGAGGGTGACGAGGGCCCGGCACAGGTCGTCGACGTGGATGAAGTCCCGCGTCTTGCGGTCGATGTCCCCGACGACGGGGATCGGCTGTTCGTTGAGGTGCCAGCGCAGGAACTGCGACACCTCGCCGCCCGCGCGGGTCGGGTCCTCGCCGGGTCCGTAGATGACGAAGGAGCGGCCGATCACGACGGGCAGTCCGGCGGACTGGTGCAGGCTGCGCAGGGTGAGTTCGCCGGAGAGCTTGGAGGCGCCGTAGGGCAGGAACGGCTGTGTGGGGTGGTCCTCGCCCATCGGCGCGCACTGCGGGGTGCCGTAGACGATCGCGGAGGAGAGGTAGACCAGGCGCCGGACGCCGAGTTCGAGGCAGGCGTTGCCCACGTTGCAGGTGCCCAGGGCGTTGAGGTGGAAGTCGTGGCGGGGCTTCTCCACCGACACGGTGCCGCTGGCGTTGCCCGCGAGGTGGAAGACGGCGTCGGCTCCTTGCAGGGCGAGCAGGGTCTCGCCGTAGTCGCGCAGGTCGGCGCGGGCGTGCCGTACGCCCGGCAACGCGGCGACGTCCTCGGGGAGTTCGGCGTGATCGACGACGGTGACCTTCTTGTCGAGGCGGCTGAGGGCGGTGACCAGGTGACGACCGACGAAACCGGCGCCTCCGGTCACCACTACTTCGTCGTGCCCGCGAAGGCCGCCGAACATGTCTGACGCGTGGATCAAGGTCGCTCCCAGGTGTGTGGGATCCGGAACCGCGCTGGTGTCCCGTGCCGTGGCACGCCGGGGCGCGGCACGCGGGAGCCGGTGGCGACCGGCGGGCCGGTCCAGGCCCGACGCAGCACGTCGGGCGGCACGCGGCCGGTCGGGACGGATCAGTGCGGATCGTACGGATCGAGTGGATCAGTGCGGATCATGCGGATCGGTGGCCATCGGTGCGCATCGGCATGAGGCGTGTGGATCGCCATGCGGTGCGGACGATGTACGTCGGGCTGCGGAGCCACGCGGATACCCCCGCCTGACTCCAGTGGAACACGTGGCCTCGCCACCAGAACAAGGCCGCTGGAGAAGATGGCCGATGTGGCCGCCCCGCCCCGACGGACTCCGCCGCACGATGCGGAGGATGGCCGAAGACACACCCCCGGAGGAAGCGACTGCCCCGCTCACGCCTACCGGAGCCGCTGGGGCGGTGGCGGCCGGAGCGTCCCGGATGGCTGAATCGTCACGCGATCCGCGGCGGGGCCACCGGGTCCTCGCCAGGGCTGCGGGAGCCTCAACCGCGGGACGCGGTCTGCTGTGCGCCGCCCGTCGGCCCCCTCGGCCACCACGCCGTCTCGGTACCGGACGCTTCCCGGGGCGGGGACCGGAACCCATCGACGCGGCACCTTGGCTCCAGCACGCCTGAGCTCAAGCACTCCCGTGCTCAAGCACCCTTGCGCTCAAGCCCCCTTGGTGAAGATGCGCCCCGTGTCATCCGTCCAGGCCTGGAGCCGCAGCGTCTGGTCGTGGGCAGCGGCACCGCTGATCCCGACCGCCATGCCCGCCGCGCCGACCGCGCCACCGGCGGCGGTCGCGGCGGTGCCTCCGGTGAAGACGGCAATCCCCGCCATGATCATGGGGATGCCGACGATGGCACCGATGATCGTGACCGTCAGTACCAGGCCGAAGAAGATCATGCCGATGCCGGTCAGCACGCCCAGGACACCGGCCCCGCCCACCGCGGCGCCGGCGGCGACACCCGTCGCGCCCACGCCCACGGCGGTCGCGCCGTCCGCGTGCTGAACCTGGGCGAGGAGCACGGCCCCGGGCATGCGGTGGACCTGCGTCCAGCCCCGTGCCGCCATGGAGCCGATGAACCGCTCCAGCTCCGCTTCCCGCTGCTCGGCGGCTATCGGCTTGCCGTAGCCCGGGAACGCCACCCGGGAGGGCCCCTCCGCGCCCCACTGGGGCGCCTTCCAGAGCGCGGTGCTCTCCGCTTCGGGCAACCGGGGTCTCCGCGTGCGGTCGTTCATGGCTCAGCTCTCCGCCCGGACCACCTTTCCGCTTCCATTACACACCCGATCGCCGCAGCTCACACGGCGGCAGAGGCCTGGAGAGCACGGGCTCGGCCTCCATCCCCGGCGACTCAGCAGGGCTGGGGCCGAGCCTCGGTCACCGCGCGCGCTCGTCGATGAGTACCGCCAAGCCGTCCAGGATCCGCCGCAGGCCGAACTCCCAGGCCTGGTCCTGCCCGCCGGTCCCGGCGGCTGAGGCGAGGGCCGCGGTGAGCGCGGGGAATCGCTCGCCGTGCTCCCGCATCACATCGCCGAGGAGGGGGCCCAGTTGGGCTTCGGGGTTGCCTTCGGGGCCTGCCGCGCGGGCCTGTTGGGTGATGCCGCGTACGTGACCGACCAGCAGGACGGCCGCGTCCATCCGCTCGGCGCCGCTCAACCCCGTGCCGTCCAGAGCTGACACGGCACGCTCCAGCCACGACAGCTCGCCAGGCCCCATGATCCGCGGCCCGAGGGTGGCGTCCAGCGCCCAGGGGTGCCCGCGAAAGACCGTGAGGAGCTGGCGGGCCCACTCCTCCAGCCGCTCGCGCCAGCCACCGGGCCGCGCCTCGTCCGCCGGGTAGGGGCCGATCGCGGCGTCGACCATCAGGGCGACCAGCTCGGCCTTGCCCGGTACGTACCGGTACAGCGCCATCTTGGTCACGCCCAGCTTCGCGGCGATGCGCTGCATGGAGACCTCGGCCAGGCCCTCCGAATCGGCGATCTCGATCCCGGCCCGTGCGATGCGGTCCAGGTCGAGCGTCGGCCTTGGCCCGCGCGCGGGCTTGGGGTGCGGCCCCCACAGCAGCCGCACCACCTCGGTGTGTCCCTCACCCATGCCTGCCACCTCCCGCCTTGCCGCGCTCTGCCCCGCCTCGCCTTGCGCAATCAACTGTATCCAGAGTACACAGTAGGCCTCAGTATCCGACGGACACAGTTTTTCGAGCGGAGGGAACCCATGCCCCAAAAGGTCCTCATCTCCGGCGCGAGCATCGCCGGCCCCGCCCTGGCCTACTGGCTGGGACGCCACGGCTTCCGGCCCACCGTCGTCGAGGTGGCCCCGGCCCTGCGCCAGGGCGGCCAGGCCGTCGACTTCCGCGGCGACGCGCACCTGACCGTGCTTGAACGCATGGGCCTGCTGCCCGCACTGCGCCGCGTCCGGACCGGCGGCAGCCCGATGCGCTTCGTCGACGAGCGCGGCCGTACGCTCCTTGACCTTCCCGCCGAGTTCGCCGGTGGCGAGATAGAGGTGCTGCGCGGAGACCTGGCCCGCGTGCTCCACGACCACAGCGCCCCCCACGCCGAGTACGTCTTCGGCGACTCGATCGCCGCCCTCACCGAGACCTCCTCCGGCGTGCGGGCTGACTTCCACAGCGGCATCTCGCGCGACTTCGACCTGGTCATCGGCGCGGACGGACTGCACTCCGCCGTCCGTCGCCTGGCCTTCGGGCCCGAGGAGGACCACGTCAGCCATCTCGGGTACTACGCGGCCACCTGGCAGCTGCCCAACACCCTGGGCCTGGGCAGGGGTTCCGTCGGGTACAACGTGCCGGGGCGGCTCGCCTCGGCCGGCGCCGACCATCGGGACCCTTCCCGGGCAGGGGCGTTCTTCGTCTTCGCCGCGCCGGAGCTGTCGTACGACCGCCGCGACACCGCGCAGCAGAAGCGCCTCATCCACGACGCGTTCTCCGGCCTCGGCTGGGAGGTGCCCCGCCTGCTCGCCTCCCTGGACCGAGCCCCCGACCTGTACTTCGACTCAATCAGCCGGGCGGACGTGAGCACCTGGTCCAAGGGGCGCGTGTGTCTCGTCGGCGACGCCGCCTGCGGGGCCACCATCGGCGGCATGGGCACGGGTACCGCGGTGGTCGCGGCGTACGTCCTGGCCGGTGAACTGGCGCGGGCCCGAGGCGATCACCGGGCGGCCTTCGCCCGCTACGAGAGCAGGCTCCGCAGGTACGCCGAGGGCTGCCAGACCGGCGGCGACCGCACCGGAAGGTTCCTCGCCCCCGCCACCCGCACCGGCCTACGCCTCCGCAACGCCCTGCTGTCCCGACGCCTCCTCCTCAACGGCATGCTCAAGCTGGGCGAAAGGGTCAGCAGCACAGTGGCTCTGCCTGACTATCAGGTCGACGACAGCCACGTCGGCCGGTGAGTGAGGCCGTGCATCGCGGAGTACGGTCCGGGAACCGAACGGTTCGCCCCAGAGCAGCAGTGGGATCGACGACCGCCCCGCGAGTGCAGATGTGGTCGCTGCTACCGTCCGCAGCCATGAGCGACAACGTGTACGTGGGCAACGCGGGCAAGGACGCGGCGCTGGACCGGGGGTGGCTGCTGGGGCACTTCAGGGACGCCTCAGATCCTCGGCACAGCGAGGACGTGGAGATCAAATGGGGCGTCCATCCGCAGGGCGACGAGCGGGCTCAGTGGGTGACCGGCGAAGAGCGCACCGCCCTGCTGGTCCTCATCAGCGGGCGCTTCCGGGTGGAACTTCCCGGTCGCAGCGTGCTCCTGGCCCGGCAGGGGGACTACGTCGTGTGGGGCCGGGGCGTCGACCACTCCTGGTTCGCGGAGGAAGAGTCCGTGGTGCTGACGGTCCGCTGGCCCTCAGTCCCCGGCTACAAGGTGGTCGAGGAGGACGAGGCTGCCGCTGATCACAGCCAGCCGTTCAGTGCCGCGACCAGCACGGCGGCCTCGTAGCGGACGGCCGACGTGGCCCGGCGGGCCAGGAACACCACCGTTAGGTGGCCGCCGCGTAACACCGCACGGCCACCCTCTGCTCCGGGCTCCACTCCTGTTCGACCGTGGCCAGCAGCTGCCAGCCCAGCCGCTCGTACAGGACGGTCGCCGCCGTGTCCGAAGCAACCACGTCGAGCACGGGGTGCAGGCCACGGTCCTGAGCTTCCGTGACGGCCTGCGCCAAGAGCAGTGCGCCGATCCCGTGACCGCGGGCCCACGGGGCGACGAACAAGCGGCTGACCACGGCGGTCGCGTCGACGCTCACTCCGGCGCGAGCGCTCCACAGCCCGGGAGCCGCGTCTCCCGCTCCGCTGCGGGACAGGCCGATGTGGCCTGCCACGCGGCCCTCCAGTTCCGCCACCCATGAGGTGATGAGGGATGCCGGTGTGAGCCATGCGCCCGGCGAGTCGGGCCGGTTGAGCGGATATCCGTCGCGCGCATGGACCTCTGCGAGCACCCGCGCGCAGTCATCGAGGTCACGATCAGCCCGCTGTCGGACACTCGGTGATACGCCCGCGCCGGGCGCGCTCTCGCTCTTCACTGCGGCATGGAAACACAGTCCGAGGCCCAGTGACCAGCACCTTTCGCAGCAGGCTCGGCCACCGCACGCCGGTCACGAGGGCGGGCAGAACGCCGCCTCCAAGGCCTTGCTCACATCAAGCTCCACGGCGCCGGGTTCGGCGCTCAGGGTGAAGGCCCGGTTGAAGGCGCTCACGTCGCGCAGCCTGCCGTCGGCGTCGGGGTAGTAGCCGTGGCCGTGCGGCCCCTTGATGCCCTCCGGCGGCTTGGCCCTGAGGTAGGTCTTGGTCATCCCGAGCGGGCCGAACAGCCGCGAGTGCAGCTCGGTGGCCAGGTCGTGGCCGGTCAGCCTCTCGACGATCAGGCCGAGGACGGTGTAGTTGGTGTGGGAGCAGGACCACTTCCCGCCCGGCTCCCCGGTCCGGGGCCGATCACGGCTCCGCTTCACCAGATCCAGCGGCCGGTAGTGGGTCGTGAAGTCGAACACGTCGAACGCGGGGGCACTCTCGCTCCCGTCCGGGTTCGGCTTGCCCGCGTACCAGTCGGGGATCCCGGAGGTGTGCCGGAGCATCTGCCGTACGGTGATCTCCTCGCCCCGCGTCACCAGGTCCTTCTCCACCACCTCCGACAGCAGGTCGCCGAGCTTGTCGTCCACGCCCAACTCGCCCTCCGCGACCAATTGCAGCACCACGGTGGCCACCATCTGCTCGGTCTGTGACCGGATCGGGAAGCGGGCGTTCGCGGGGATCCTCCCGCCCTCGCCGTTCAGCAGCCGGGAGCCCGCGCTGCCCGCCCCGACGGACCTCCCGTCGACGTAGGCCCCGCCCACGACCCCCACGGCCAGCTCCTCCACCGTTTTCTGCACGTTCCCGTCCGGCGCCGACGACCGCTGCGTCCACGCCCTCGCGTGCGCGGCGGCACCCGCGGGCAGCGACCGGACGGCCTTCCGCAGGCATCACGCCCCCGTCCGCTCCCGCACACCCCCCGCCTCCTCCGCCGCCCTCCGCAACGCGGGCCGGCACAGCCGGGCCACCGGAAGGGAACAGAGCAGGAAGACCAGCGCGAGCGCGCCCCAGCCCGCGCCGCTCGCCCCGGTGACCAGTGTGGTGACGAGCGCCGGGCCGACCGCGACGACGGCTCCTTCCGTGGTGGCGGCGACCGCCTGGTACTGGCCCTGGGCCCCGGGGGCCATGAGGGCGAGCGAGAGGCCCCAGCGGGCGGCGACGTAGTACAACTCGCCGACGACGTGCAGGCACAGGCCGCCCAGGACGAGCAGACAGGCCACCAGGGGGCTCGTGGGCCAGGCGGCCGCGCCGAAGACGAGACAGCAGCCTGCGAGCGCGAGACCGGCGCGCCGGGAGGAGCGGACCGCGCCCACGAGCCGCTCCCCGCTGCGGGTCACGCGGATCTGGAACAGGGCGATCAGGAGCGAGCTGACGAGCACGGCCAGCGGCGCGATCCACACCGGGGCCGCGGTGTCGTCCTTGAGCCACAGCGGCAGTCCGCTGGAGAGCAGCGCCCAGCACAGGGCCAGCAGGGCGGTGCTGCTCATGACGGCGACGAACGGCAGGTTGCGCAGCGCCGCCGTCCCGGCGGGGCGGCGCGCGGCGGGCGCGGGCGGGACGTGCGGAAGGCGGGCGAGGACGGCCGCCGAGGCGACGAAGGTCAAGCTGTTGACGACGACGGCGGCGTGGTACGGGCCCGCGGCCGAGCGCGACAGCACCCACGCGGCGGCGCCCGCCCCGGCCGCGTACAGCAGGTGCTGCACCACGCGCGCGCGGGCGAGGACCGGCATGCACGCGCCCTCCGGCATCAGCAGGTACACGAAGGCGACCTTGGTGCCCTTGGCGGCCGTTTCCATGGAGGTGAACAGGGCGGCGGCCACGAGCAACGGCCAGAAGCTGTGCAGGGCCAGGAAGGCCAGGGAGAAGAGCGCGCGCAGGACGGTGACGGTCAGCAGCACCTCGCGGGCACCGAGGCGGTCGGTGAGCGTGCCGATCGGCAGCGCGACGAGCAGGCCGATGCCGCCGCCGATGCCCATGGCCACTCCCATGGAGGCGGCCGGCACGCCCTGAATCACCGTCAGGTAGACGGCCCACATGCTGAACCACAGGCCGTCCCCGAACGCGGTCACCCCCTCGCTCAGCAGGATGCGGCGGACGGTCACGCGGTCGCCGCCGGTCTCCCGTGCGGGCTTTCGGATCAATTGCAGCGCCCTTTCCTCACCCTGTGCGCGGGGCTCCGCGCCCTGCACGTATGACTGCTTGCGATACGGCGTGCGACTTCTCGCGATGCGCGTACGATTCTGCCTCGCGCGCGCAGGGAGAGAGGAAACGCCCTCCACGCCCACATAGCGACGGACGCCATATCCCCTGGAAGGAGCCGCGTTTCCGCGTCTTGCCGACCTCCTTTTCCGTGGTGACTGAAGCAGTCACAGGCAGGCGTTGCCGTGGCGATGGCGTTGTGGCGATGGCCACAAATACCGGAGCGCGAGTACCCCACGCTCCACGAGGCAAACAGCGCTACTTTGTGTTTGTGTTCCGACGTACAGGTGCGTGCTAAAGAAGTGCTCTGACCTGGGGAGTTGATGGAACTTCAGATTCCGAAATCACTGCTTGCGCATCTTCGCCGAGAATGTCGATTCACCTTGACAGGTGCTCAGCAAAGGCCGCTATCGTGGCGACGCAGCACAGAATTGACAGGAGACGGTCGGGCTCTCCCCCGCCTGTCCTGATGCCTGGCAATCCCCCCACTCGTGGCTGCGTGCCCCGCGGTGCGCGGCCCCGCATTTTCACCGGAGCAGAAATGGCACACTCTCCGATCAGCATTCTCTCGCAGGTCGATTTCAATGGTGAGCCGCTCACCGAAGAGCTGCTCATGAAGACGTTCCACCAGCTGATGGACGAGCACGGCTACGTCCTGATGTGCAACGTCCGCGAGGAGTTCGACCCGGTGCGGTTCTGTCGTCGGCTCGGTCGCTTCGTGCCCAACTACACCGGCGCCGTCGTCGGTGACGTACGCCCCGAACCCGGGATGGACGACGTCTACCACGCGGGCAACACCCGGCCGCTGACACCGCATTCGGAAGGGTACGACTTCGCCGTCGTCCCGCCGCGCTACATCGCGCTGTGGTGTGTCACCCCGGCCGAGGGCCCGGGCGGCGAGACGACGCTCGCCGACACCAGGCCCTGGGTCGAGGGCCTCACCCCCGCGGAGCGCGAGCGTCTGCGGGCGGACGCCTACGACTGGAAGACCACCGAAGGCGTCCAGCGCCTCGGGCTCGACCTCAAGACCCGCCACCCCCTCCTGGAAGAGACCGACGGCGGACTCATCGTGCGCTTCAGCTGCAACAACCTGATCCGGGACGACGACGATCCCGCGGTCGAGCTGCAGCAGCGATGGCACGCCGCCTTCGACCGCGAGCACGTGGCCGTCGACTACACGGAGCGCGACATGCTCGTGTGGGACAACTGGCGCCTGCTGCACGCGCGCAACGCCTTCACCGACCGCGGCCGTCATCTGCGGCGCATCCAGATCGCCGCCTGACCCCGGCCGTCACCGCCCGGCCCCCCGCGTCACCCCTTCACTGCCCCTCGGCTCACCCGCTCCGCTCTTCGAGCCACCGCTCCCCCTTCCAAGGAGACCCCCGTGTACCGCACCATGCTGCACAGCAAGATCCATCGAGCCACCGTGACCCAGGCCGATCTCCACTACGTCGGCTCCCTGACGCTGGACCGCGACCTCATCGACGCGGCCGACCTGCTGCCGGGCGAACAACTGGACGTCGTCGACATCAACAACGGCAACCGGCTCAGCACGTACGTCATCGAAGGCGAGCGCGGCAGCGGTGTCGTCGGCGTCAACGGCGCGGCCGCACGGCTGATATCGCCCGGCGACCTGGTCATCCTCATCGCCTACAAGACCGTGCCGGAGGACGAGGCACGGCGGTTACGGCCGCACATCGTGTTCGTCGACGAGGACAACCGGCCGCTGGACATCGGCGCCGACCCCGCCCACGTGCCCGCCGCCCCGGCCGCCGCCCCGCTGCTGCGCGGCGACACGCTCGCGCAGGGAGCCGTCCGATGACGACCACCTGCTCCGGGACGACCGCCGGCGCGACCACGCCCGACACTGACACGCCCCGCGCGACCGTGCCCTGCGCGGACACCGACCTCTGCCGCGTCCTCGTCCGGTACTACGACGAACTCGCCGCCACCCTCGACCACACCGGGCGGTCCAGCCGCGCCAACGCCTTCAGTCCCGGCTGGGAGCTGCCGCCCCTGACCCCCGCCCTGGAGGCCTTCCTCGCCCCGGCCGCGATCAGCGCCCCGGAGCTCGGGACCTACGGCGACACCCGCCTGACCCTGTTGAACCTGATGCACAACCCGGAGACCCTGACCACCAAGACCCTCGCCTCCCTCATGATCGTGGCCCGTGCGGTCGCCCACATCCAGCGCACCGGCGAAGCCGTCCTGATCATCACGCCGTCGAGCGCGAACAAGGCCACCGCACTGCGCGACGCGGTACGAAGGGCCCACGCAGCCGCCCTGGTCGGCCCGGAACAGCTGCGCATCGTGTGCGTGCTCCCCGCCGACTCCTGCCACAAGGTGTGGCGTTCGCCCCTCACCGACGACGAGGTGCTGCGCGCGCGGAACCCGCTCGCCGTGCGCGACACCGCGGGCGCCGACGAGGTCAAGAAACTGGCGCGCGCCGTCGCCGACCAGGAGGCCGACGCGGTGTTCGCACGGCACGGCGTACGGCTGTGGCACACCCTCGACCTCGACAACTACATCGTGGCCGACACCGCGAGGGCCTTGTTCGAACGCGACCGGCTGCCGTCGGTCCCGCGCGTCCACGCCCACGCCGTCTCCAGCGCCTTCGGGCTGCTCGGCCACTTCTACGGACAGCAGCGGCACACCGGCCGCGCGTGGCCCGACACCGGAGCCCAGTACTTCCTGGTCCAGCACCTGGACACGGCCGACATGGTGGCCAGTTACCACCACGGGGCCTTCACCTACCGGCCCGCGTGGCAGTACGAGAACGGCGTCTACACCCAGGACACGGACCCGCGCTTCCCGCAGCGGGCCTTCGCCCCCGACGAGCGGCTCGACCCCACCTTCTACACCCGCACCCCCGCCACCTCGACCCGTATGAACGAGATCATCCGGCACCAGGGCGGCGGCGGGATCGTCGTCTCCCTCGCGGAGTGCCTGGACCGCTACCCGTACATCCGACGCCTGCTCGCCGCCGTGGACGTCGAACTGCCCGCCGATCCACGGCAGTTGAGGGAGTGGTCCCTGGTGATGGCGGTGACGGGCGTCCTCAACGCACTCGACCGCGGCCTGCTCGACGGACCCGAGGTCCTCGTCCACGGCTCCGGCTCGTACCACGCGGGCCACTACCGGCCGCCCGAGAGCCACCATGTGTCTCCGGTCACCGGTTACGCGGGCCTGCGCGACCTCGTCCACTCCGCGGCGAGCGGCTGAGGCCCCGCCATGACCACGCAGCAGGACGCCGCTCGCACCGCGGCCGCGGCCCCGCGGCCCGGTGCCGCCCGGCCCGGCGGCGGGGCCGCCCCGGCACCCCCGCATCCGCTCGGCCCCACCCGGGCCAGGCTCGCCTACTGGTGGAACAACACCCCCTCCCCGGCCGGGCGCGCCGCCCGCCGCGCCGCCGACGGTCTGCACGGCGGCGCACCGGCACTCGTCTCCCACACCTCGGCCGACGGCGTGACCATCGCCTACGCCGGCCTCCCCGTCGGCCGCACCAACATCCTGCAACTCCTGGAACAGCAGCGGGCGCGGCTCGGATCGCCGACGACACACCGCACTGCGGCCGCCGTCACCCGGCGCGACCTCGCCCGGGGCGTCCGCGGGGACGCCGACCTCCTCGTCCTCGGGGCCGAGGAGCACCGGCTGCGCCGACTGCCCGACCTCGGGACCGTCACCGCTCCGTTCCGTCTGCATCTCGTCGTGGACGTCCCGGACACCCACGAACAGCTCCAGCAGCTGGTCTCCAAGCGGGAACGGTGGCAGTTCCGGCGCGACCAGCGGCAGCACGGCTGGGCCCTCGAAGAGGACCCGTCCCCGCGGGCCCTCGCGTTCTTCTACGAGCGTCTGCACACGCCGACCATGCGGCACCGGCACGGCGAACGCAGCCGCACCGAACGGTTCGAGGTGGCCCGGTACGCCGTGCTCCCCCGCGGCACGCTGTTCTTCCTCACGGAGGCGGGGACGCGGGTGGCCGGAGTGCTGTGCCACTGGTCGAAGGACCGCCGCACGCTCACCACCCGGCTCCTCGGCGTCCTCGACGGGCACGAGGAGCACTACCGCAGCGGCGCGTTCAAGGCGCTGTACCACCATCTGCTGCGGTGGGCCTGTGAGCACGGCGTGCCGCGCGTGGACCTCTTCGGCACCGAGGCGTTCGTCAGCAAGGGGATCTTCCAGTGGAAACGCAGGCTGGGCGCCCGGCCCGAGCTGCCTGCGAACCACTTCGCCACCAAGCGCGTCCGGCTCTACCCCCGGCGTGACACACCCGCCGTCCGCGACTTCCTCGTGGCCAACCCCCTGCTGCGGATCGGCCCGCGCGGTGGGCCTCTCACGCCGCTGTACTTCACCGACGACGACCGCCCGCCCCGCCTCGACCTCAGCGCGCGCTGTCCCGGCCTCGCGGCCCCGGAGACCGTCCACCTGGACACCTTCCTGCCGGCGGCGGACCCGCGGCGATCCGGGCCGTCGGGAGGCTCCGCGTGAACCGTCCGCACGACGTCGTCGTCCTCGGCACCGGTGCCTTCGCGGGCGCCCTGGTGCGGGCCCTCGCGCAGCGGGCGAGCGGGCCGACCCGGGTGCACCTCGTGAGCCGGGACCGCGACCGGGCCCGGAACCTCGCCGGGCTCGCACAGGCGCACGCCGTCCTCGCCGACCGGCCCGCCCGGTTCTGCTGCCACCGCCTCGACGTCGGCGGCGGCGCCGATCTGCGGCCCCTCCTGGCCCGGCACCGGCCGCACGTCCTGGTGGTCTGCACCTCCGACGTCCCGCCCGCCGAGACGCGGGGGCCCGCCTCCGCCTGGACCGGGCTCGTCCGGGCTGCCGGGTTCGGGGTGACGCTGCCGCTCCAGGCGGCGACGGCGCTGCGGGCCGCGTCCGCGAGCGCCGAGGCGAGCCCCCGTACCGCGGTGGTCAACGCCTGCTTCCCCGACGCCGTCAATCCGCTTCTGTACGCGGCGGGGCTGCCGGTGCGGTGCGGTCTCGGCAACGTCGCCACGCTCGCCGGGCTGATCCGGCGCGACCTGCTCCTCGGTGACGAGTCGCGGCTGAAGGTGCTCGCCCACCACGCCCAGCTGCACAGCCCGCCGACCCCCGCCGACGAGGTCCGGGCCTGGCTCGACGACGAGCCCCTGACCACGTACGAACTCCTGGAGCGCGGCCGTCGGCACCCGCGCGCGGACCTCAACGAGATCGGCGCGGTCGCGGGTGCCGCCGTCGTCGACGCGCTCGCACATCCACGCGCGCCCCACGCGGCACACGTCCCGTCGCCGGGCGGCCTCCCCGGGGGCTACCCGGTCCTCCTCACCGGGCACAGCATCGCCCTGCGACTGCCGCCGGGGCTCTCCGAACGCCAGGCGGTCGCCCGCAACGAACAGTGGTCCGGCCTCGACGGCGTCACCGTGGACCGGCGCGGCGAGGCCCGTTTCACCCCCATGGCCCTGCGGGCGCTGCGCGAGCACTGGCCCGACGCGCCCGCGGCCTTCGCCGCGCGGGACGTCGAGGAGCTGCGCACGCGCCAGCTCGCGCTCCGCGACCGGCTGCGCGGGCTGCCGCCGACGCCCGTGGCGATCCCCCTCTGACACCGGCCGGGGCGCTCCCCCTCCCGGGGACGCCCGCCCGACACCCAGCGTCCGCCGCACCGGCGGGCGCGGAAAGGACGCCCATGTGCGGCATCGTCGGCTGGACCGACTTCACCCGCGACCTCGGCCGGGAGCAGGCCACCCTCCAGCGCATGACGGACACCATGGCCCTGCGGGGCCCGGACGACAGCGGCACCTGGCTCGGCCCGCACACGGCCCTCGGCCACCGGCGCCTGTCCATCATCGACCTGGAGGGCGGCACCCAGCCGGCCGTCGCCGCGGCGGGCGCGCACCGGGAGCCCGTCGTCCTCGTCTACAGCGGCGAGGTCTACAACTTCCGCGAGCTGCGCACCGACCTCATGCAGCGCGGTCACCTCTTCACCACCCGCTCGGACACCGAGGTCGTGCTGCACGCGTACCTCGAATGGGGCGCGGCCTGCGTGGACCGGTTCAACGGCATGTTCGCGTTCGCCGTCTGGGACGCCGCGCGCGAGGAGCTCGTCCTCGCCCGCGACCGCGTGGGCATCAAGCCCCTGTACTACTTCGCCTATCCGGGCGGCATCCTCTTCGCCTCCGAGCCCAAGGGCATCTTCACCCACCCCCTCTTCCGGCCCGTCGTCGACGAGGAGAGCCTGCCCGTCCTCTTCAACGCCCGCCTCGCCCTGCCGGGCGAGACGCCGCTGCGCGGGCTGCGCGAGCTGCGGCCCGGACACGTGCTGCGCTTCTCCCGGAGCGGCGGACACGAGTATCCGTACTGGCGTCTGGTCAGCCGCGAGCACCGCGACGACCTGACCACGACCGTCGCCACCGTACGGGAGCTGATGGAGGACATCGTCGAGCGGCAGCTCGTCGCCGACGTGCCGCGCTCGGCGATGCTGTCGGGCGGCCTGGACTCCACCATCATGTCCGCCCTGGCCCACCGGCGACTGAGCGACGCGGGCGAGGGGCCGCTGCACACCTTCGCCGTGGAATTCGCCGGGGACGACACGGACTTCAGGCCGACGGAGCTGCGGCCCGAGCGCGACGCCCCGTACGCCCGGCTCGCCTCCCGGTACCTCGGCACCCGGCACCACGACGTCGTCCTGCACACCGACGACGTGCTCGCGGCCCTGCCGACCGCCCGGCGCGCCCGCGACCTGCCCTCCCTCGGCCAGTTCGACACGTCGATGCACCTGCTGTTCAAGGCCATCCGCGGCGAGTCGACCGTGGCGCTGTCCGGCGAGGCCGCCGACGAGGTCTTCGGCGGCTACCCCTGGTACCACGACGAACGCCTCGTCCGGCGCGACCGCTTCCCCTGGCTCGGGGACGCGCCGCGCCTGGCCGACGCCTTCGCCCCCGACCTGCACCGCCGCGTCCGCCCCGCCGACGCCGAGCACGACCGCTACCTCACCCTCAAGGCGGAGGTGCCCCGGCTGCCCGGCGAGGAAGGGCTCAACGCGCGCATGCGCGAGGTCATGTACTACAGCCTCAAGGGTCCGCTCGCCTACCTCCTGGACCGCAAGGACCGCATGAGCATGGCGGTCGGCCTGGAGGTGCGGGTGCCCTACTGCGACCACCGACTGATCGAGTACGTGTGGAACGTCCCCTGGGACATGAAGAACGCCGACGGCCGGTGGAAGAGCCTGCTGCGCCTGGCCTTCGCCGACGTGCTGCCGCAGGAGACCCTGGACCGGCCCAAGAGCGGCTACCCCGGGACCCATGACCCCGCCTACAACGCGGACGTCATGCGCTCCATCGACAAGATCCTCAGCGACCCGTCCTCACCCCTGCACGGCGTCTTCGACCCCCAGCGCATCGACGCCCTCACCCGAACCGGCTCGAAGACGATGACCTGGCTCAACTCCAGTCATCTGCTGCTGCCCATTCTGGAGGTGGACGCGTGGATGCGTACGTACGGGGTCACTCTCGCCTGAGCCGGCCAGACGCATCAGCCTCGCCCGGTGAACCGTCCGCCCGTACCACCAGCTGGCGCTACGGGCGGACGGTATCGGGTTGCACAGTTTGGGGGCTCTATGAGTAATGTCTGTCGGTGAACAGAACGATGCATTTGCCGACGGAAGAAGACCTGGAGTTGGTCGACTTCGCCCAGCGCGTTGTTGAGACCAACGGTGACGGCGAGGTGCACACCGTCGGGGCTGCCGTGCGAGACGTACAGGGCCGGGTGTTCGGTGGCATCAACCTCTATCACTTCACGGGCGGACCTTGCGCGGAGTTGGTGGCGCTTGGGCACGCGCGTGCTGCGGGAGCACGTGAGCTGACGGCGATTGTTGCCGTCGGTGACAGGGGGCGCGGTGTGCTCGCGCCGTGTGGCCGGGACCGGCAGGTCCTGCTGGACCACCACCCGGGTATCCGTGTCCTGGTGCCGGTGGCCGACGGCATTCGGAGTGTCGCGATCACCGACCTGCTGCCTCATGCCTATGTCTGGGGGGAGCACTCCGCGGCGTCCGGCCAAGAGCCGGGCCCGGCTGCGACGCAATCCTTGCATTTCCACCGCGACTATCTCGATGCCGTACGCACTGGACGGAAGACGACCACGGTGCGCTTCCGCGACCCGGTGGAGACGGGGCCGGTGAACATGGTGTTCGAGTTGGACGACGAGGTGGTGCTGTCCGGTGTGGTCACTCAGATCACTCCCAGGAGCGTTGCCGAGTTGACCGAGGCGGACGCTGTCGCCGACGGGTTTTGCGATCTCGCCGAGCTGCAGGACAGGCTGCGGTTCCACTACCCCGACATCAAGTCAACCGATGACGCCACCATCGTGCACTTCCGCGTGGTGCCGTGACCGCTTGAGCTCGCCGGGTTCTTCAGGCCGCGATGACGAGAAGGGCGTCCGCCGGGGCGGATGCCCTTCTCGTTGCTCTCGCAGCGGATGCGGGCGCGTTCCTCGCGTTGCGCGGCGAGCACGTCGGGGTGGCGGGGGTTGCTGCTGTGGCAGCTGACGCAGCGTCAAATCGGTTCGCTGTTCAGACCAGCCACGCGGTGATCATTCCACCCCTCCTGCCGTCGCGGGCCCCATTTCCTCGGCCCAACGGCGGCTCCAGGCATTCAGCGGGTTCAGCGCCTCCATGAGATCCTGGCCGAGCCGGGTGAGGCAGTAGCCATCGCCGTCCGGGGCGAGCAGGCGGGCGCCGGTCAGCTCCTCGATCCGGGTGCTGAGCACGCTGGAGGACATGTGCTCGCATCGGCGCTGCAATTCGCGGAAGCCGGCCGGAGCTTGACTCAGTTCCCACAGGATCCGCATCGTCCAACGCCGCCCGAGCAGGTCGAGCGCGGCCATCACCGGACGACCCGATTCGGACCCGCGCACCGGCACACCCGGACGTGGCGCTCTGGCTTCCATACCCACTCCTTGCGCTTCGGTTCTCGAAGCATCATAGTGATTCGAAAATCGAAGCAGGAGGTGCCGAGATGCCACGCGTCGAACCGCTCACCCCGCCCTGGACCGCCGACGTCGACCGGGCGCTCCGCCGATGGATGCCTCCGGGAGCCCCGCACGAGCCCCTCGCGCTGTTCCGCGTACCGCACCGCAACCCGGAGCGGGCCTGATCCTCGCCGCGGACACCTGCCCCGGCCACCTCCTCCCCGACGACAGCGCCCGCACCACCGCGGCGCTGGTCGGCATCAGCGCCTGGCGATCACGACGCCGACAAGCCTCGCTCTCGCCCGCCGACGCTCGTCCAAGACCAACCCGTAAGTCAGATGCACTCGTCCCCGCACTGGAGGTTCCATGCCCAAGGGCTACTGGGTCAGCGTCTACCGCACCATTTCAGACCCTGAGAAGCTGGCTGCTTACAACAAGCTGACCCCTCCGGCCGTCAGGGCCGGGGGCGGTCGGACCCTCGCGGTCGGCGGCCGGGTCGTGGCGCGCGACGCCGGAATCGCCGAGCGCACCGTCCTGGTCGAGTTCGACAGCTTCGAGCAGGCCGTCGCGACGTACGAGAGTGCGGCCTATCAGGAAGCGCTGGCCGCCCTGTCCGACGGCGTCGAGCGCGACTTCCGCATCGTCGAAGGAATCGACTGACCGAGGCCCAAGCGGTCATCAGTGGTGCGGCTGTTGGTGTGGCGGCGAAGAAACGCAGGCAGTGCCGCTTGTGCTTCCCCGAACCGATCAAGGGGAAGCAGGCACTGCGTCACGACGCCTACCGACCCGCATTGCGTGTGCTGCGCAATCGTCAGGCCATCGGCTTCGGTCCCCGCGCCATCCTCGAGCCCTCGGGGCCCGCCTCGCCGCGGCGCGCGGCTGGTGGCATCTGCTTGCGGTTCGGCGAGCGTGCTCGCCGAACCGCAAGCACACTGCCTGTCAGCCTATGCGCCAGTCCTGAGCGTTGCTGTTGTTGCACTCATACATCTGGATCACCGCACCCGAGTGAGGGTTGCCGCCGGACAGGTCCAGGCACATGCCGCTCAGCTTGCTCACGATCCGGTTCCCCGCGATGCTCCACTGCTGGGCAGGCCAGTCGCTGTGGCAGTCGAACATGTTCACCGCGCCGCCCCGGTCGCGGTTGGCCGCGACGATGTCCAGACACCTCGCCGGGCCATTGTCCGACAGGTCACTGACGAGCTGGTCGTTGACCCACTTCCAGCGCTGCTGGGCACTGCCGTTGCAGTCCCACGTCGTCACCAGCGCACCGTTGCCACGGTTGCCGTCGCGCACTTCGAGGCACTTGTTGCTCTTCATCGCCACGATCGGAACGCCGACGGCGGCCTTCGCGCTCTCGGGGGCCGGATCAGCTGACGCCGAGGTCGTGAAGGCGAGGCTGCCGATCAACAGCCCCAATGAGCCCAGTAACCCCGCACGCCGGTTCGGTCTGCGCATGTCTCTCTCCTCACCACAGGAACATGTCGAGAAGCAGCGTGCTCGGCGCCTTCAGTGAACGACAAGCTCTGTTCCACTCAGCGGGACACCCCCATGTCGGCATCGGCTCATTTCGGCCCACCCCGAAGACGCACGCCTTCGCCCTCCCGGTCGCCCCCCACCCGAGGTCAAGCGATACCGCAACGGCATCTGCTCACCCGCGACAGAACAAGCCCATCAAGATTCGATGCAGCAGACACCGGTCCGAAGTGTGTAGCCCCCGGCCCACACCGCCTGAACGGCCAAGCAGGGCACCCGGTGCGCTGGCACGACGACGAACGAGAACGCCGACACGCTCCGGACTACCTCCCCCTCACGCAGGTCGGGAGCGATTCAGTGCCCCGGTAGGCCAGCGGGGTGGCGTCCACGTGTTCGTGCGCTTCCCCTACGGCAAGACGAAGTGGTGTCGCACGCGGCGCTCGTCAGGCGAGGGCGCGGATTGCCTCGATGGTCCGGTCCACGCTGAGGGTGCCGTTCGCGCAGTCGGTCAGCAGGGCCGTCACCCGTTCGTCCTGGTATTCACGCACGGGCTCGGGTGGGGCCTTGGGCGCCGCGGCTTGGGCGCTGTCGTCGCGGGTCAGGAGGTAGTCCGCCAGGGCGGCGCAGGAACGGTGTTGGAAGATGATATCCGGTTTGATCGGAATGCCGAGGGTCGTCCCGGCCCGGCGGGCCAGGCGCACGTAGATGATGGAGTTCAGGCCGAGCTGCCGGAACGAGGCACCTTCGTCGAAGTCCAGTGCCTCGTCGCCGATTTCCGGTTGGAGGATCTCGCGTTTGATGCGTTCGATCATGTTTCGGCGTAGGTCGGGCGCGGGCTCTTGTGCGGTGGTGATGCGGTCGATGAGGGAGGTGAGCACCTTCGATTCGCCCAGTTCTGTGAAGACCGACACGCCCGCGTTCCGTAGGTAGCGGATGCAGTCGGTCCAGCGGACGGGCTTGGCGATCTGTTCGGCGAGTAATTCGCGGACTCGCTGCGCGTCGGGGCCGAAGGGCCGGCCGGTCACGTTGGAGATGACCGGTGTCCGCAGCTCGCCCACGTCGACCGAGGCCAGTACGTCGCGGAAGCGTGCGGCCGCCGGGGCCATCGCCGGTGCGTGGAAGGGGCCGCTGACTCGGACCGGGACGAAGCCTCGGACGCCCTCCACCTTCTCGAAGACCGGCTTGAGCCGCGCCAGTTCCTCGTGGCTGCCGGAGAGCACGAACTGCTCGGGCGCGTTGTAGTTGGCGATGACGACGCTGGTGGCATCGTGCTGCTTCAGGGTCTTTTCGATGGTCTGTGCGGACACGCCGATGACTGCGGCCATCGCACCATCGCGGACGTGGCCCATCAGTTCCGCGCGGCGTCGCACCAGTGTCAGGCCGGTTTCGAAGTCGAAGGCACCGGCCGCGAGCAGTGCGCTGTACTCGCCGAGGCTGTGGCCCGCGAGAAAGTCCGCGGGGGGCAGGTTTTCCTGCGCCGCTGACCAGTGCAGCGCGTTGACGACGTAGATCGCGGGCTGCGCGTACACGGTCTGGGACAGTTGTCGTTCGGGGTTTTCCAGACAGAGCTTTTCGATAGAGTATCCGAGCACTCGGTCGGCGCGGCGACGGAGGTCGGGGAACCGTCCGAAAAGGCTTCGTCCCATCCCCTTCTTCTGGGTGCCCTGTCCCGGGAAGACGTAGCAGCGCATCAGGTCCGCCCGCCTCCGAGGCCGGATCCGGGCGGCGATGTCGGTCGTTGGGGAAGCTCGGTGATCCGGAGCACGGCGCACGTCCAGGTGAAGCCGGCGCCGACGCCGAGCAGCATGCACAGGTCACCGGCGTCTACGGCGCGCTCCCGCACGAGGTGGTCGAGTCCGGCGATCTGGTCGCCCGCGCCGAGGTGGCCGACGGTGCGACCCCAGGACCAGGTCGTGAGGTCGAGGTCGACATCGAGTGCGGTGAGGACCTCGCGTTGCAGCACGATGCGTCCGAAGTGCGGAACGACGAACCGGGCGACGTCGCCCAGCCGAATGCCCGCGTCGTGCAGGGCCCGGTTGACGCAGTCGCTGAGGCCGGCCCGGAACCGGCGGGTGAACTCGTCGAGTTCCACGTCTCCCAGGTACTGCAGTTTGCGCAGACGCAGGTCGATGGGGAGCGTGGGGTCGTGGTGAGGGGTGAAGGGCGCGTCGCCGCGATGCAGGCGCTCAAGGGTGGGATCCGAGACCGTGGACGTGCTCAGCACCTGTGCGAAGCCGGACCTCTTGCTGAGCACCATTGCCGACGCGCCGTCGCCGGGGACGATGCCGATGTCGCTGTTCCAGCGGTCGATCGCCGGCCGACTGACCTTGTCGGCGGTGGTCACAAGGGCCGCCACGTCGTCGGTGGCCGTGAGGGAGAGCGCCGCGATGTCCAACGCGGTCATGCAGCCGTTGGAAGCGTTCTTGACCTCGAAGGCGAGCGCGGAATGGTCCCCGAGTACTTCGCGGTGGATGTAGGAAGCCGTCGGGTAGAGCTCGAGGCCTTGGAAGTACACACAGGCGTGCAGCAGCAGCGCGATGTCCTCGGGCCGGTGACCCGACCTTTCCAGGGCATCTCTGGCAGCGGCCACCGCCATCTCGGGCGGAGCTTCGTCCGTGGCCTCGCAGACCGACTCGAGCTGCGTGTCCTCGGCGTCCTGGGCGTCGAACCGGCCGTCGGCGACGGCTTGTTCGACCTTGGTCGCCGGGGGCAGGTAGGTCGCGGTACCCGCGATGAACAGGGCCTCTGTCTTCACTTCTCGTTCCCTCTCAGGGTGGTGACGTCGTGGAGCAGGAGCCCGGCGATGGCCTCGGCGGTGGGATAGTCGAAGACCAGTGTGGCGGGCAGCGTGGTGTTCAGCCGCTTGGCGAGGCGCTTGCGCAGCTGGACCATGGTGAGCGAGTCGATCCCGAGGGAACGCAGTGCTCTGTCGGTCGGCACGCTGTCGGGTCCGGGCAGGCCGAGCACGTCGGCGACTTCGCTGCGGACGAGGTCGAGGAGCAGAGCCGGTCGTTCGGCTTCGGAGGCGTCCGCCAGCCGCGTACCGAGCGACTGCGCGGTCTCGGGAGCTTCGGCTCGGTGCCCTTCCGTTGTGCGTCGTAGCAAGTCGCGCAGCAGGGGAGGCGTTTGCCCATCGCCGAGCGCGTGTCGCAACGACGCCAGCTCCAGGTGTACGGGCATCAGCTGGGCCTCCGGTCGCGCCAGTGCGACGTCCAGGGCGTGCAGGCCCTCGGTCAAGGTCAGGGCACCGATCCCCTGACGCCGCAGGCGTCCAAGGTCCGCCTTGCCGAGGTGGGCGGTCATGCCCACTCCGGCCTGTTCCCAGAGCCCGAAGGCGAGGCTGAGTCCGGCCAGGCCCCGCTTGCGGCGGTTCGCCGCCAGGGCGTCCAGCGTGGCGTTCGCCGCCGCGTACCCGCTCTGTCCGGCGGTGCCCAGCGTCCCGGCCGCCGAGGAGAAGAGGACGAACGCGGCCAGGTCAAGGCGCTCGGTCAACTCGTCCAACCAGCGCGCGCCCTGGACCTTGGGTGCCATCACCCGGTGCAGCCGCTCTGCGGTGAAGCCCTCCACCAGGCCGTCGTCGAGCACGCCGGCCAGGTGGAACACGGCCGTGAGGGGATGGCTCGGGTGGATCCCTGCCAGTACCCCGGCCAATGCAGTCCGGTCCGCGGCGTCGCCCGCGATCAGGTCCACTCGCTCGGCGCCCGCCGCTCGGAGTTCCCGTACGAACGAGCTGGCTTCGGGGGTGCTGCCACCGCGCCGCGACAGCAGCACGAGCCGCCGCGCTCCGTGCGCGCGGACCAAGTGTGCGGCGAGCGCGCGGCCGAGCTCACCGAGACCGCCGGTGATCAGTACCGTGCCGTCCGGGTCGAGGGCGCGTGGCAAGGTCAGCACGCTCTTGTGCGCGGCGGTCTGCTGCGCGTGGCGCAGGGCATACGGCGCGTCGCGTACGTCGTAGGCGGTGAAGGACCCCTTGTCCTGCCTCGGATCGGGGGCGGAGGAATCAGCGGCCGCCTGTACGAAGGTGAGGTTCGCGGGCATCGGCCTGAGGGTGGCTCCGCTCACGCGGATCTGATGGCCGAGCGCGCCGGCCGCACCGCCGCTGACCCGGTCACCCGCGTGTACGGAGGTGACGCCGCTGCCGACCTCCGTGACGATCCCTGCGAACTCCAGGACCTGTGTGTGCTGCGGGCTCATCCGGGCAGCGCGCACCTCGACGCGGACTTCCCACGGCGCGACCGGCTCCGGCACGCCCTCGTCGTGCGGGGCGGCGATGATGTCCAGCTGATCGTCTTCCCGCTGACGCAGGTGCCAGCCGGCTTCGTCCGGCAGGACGAGCGCGTCGACCTCCTCGACGGTCGGCCTTGCTCGTGGCACGTGGGCGGTCTCACCGCGCAGCACGCACTCCGGCTCGTCTTTGGTCTCGATCACTCGCGCCAGGAGCGGGAGGTCCGGGGTACCGGGATCGAGGTCGATCAGACGCAGGACGCGCTCAGGTTGTTCCGTGCGGGCCGTGCGCACCATGCCCCACACCGCGGCATGGGCCCAGTTCCCCACCTGGTCGTCCGGGCTCGACGACACCGCGTCACGGGTGATCCAGACGAGCTCCGTGCCCTGGAGGCGGGCATCGCCGAAACACGCCTGAAGCGTCCGCAGCGCTTCGGCGGCGCTCCGCTGCGCAGCGTGCTCCTGAGCGGACGCGCGGTCAGGCAGCGCGAACAGCAGTCGCCGAGGCGTGTCTGCCTCGACGTCGAGCCGCTTCAGGAGGGCGTCCAGGTCGGGTACGACGTCGGCGCCGAGCCCCGCGCCCAACTCCGCGTCGCCGACCACGAGGGTGCCCGCGGGGTCGGAGGTTTCGGCCACAGGGTGGAGGCGTGCGAAGGCGACGCGGTAGAGGTGCTCGGCGAACGGGTGTCCGCGGCGCCTGCCGCGCTGGAACTTCAGCCTGCCGATCCGGGCCACCAAGTGGCCTGCCGGGTCGGCCAGCCATACGGTGGCCGGCGCGAGGTCCTCGTCCCCGCCGGATTCGAACGACACGCGCACCGTCAGTTCTCTGCCTGCGGCACGACACAGCTCGACGTCCGACCAGATGAACGGGACGAGCGGCCCAGGGGGCGCACCCGCCTTCATCAGACCGGCGACGACGACCTGGAGCGCCGCGTCGAACAGCGACGGATGCAGGCCGTGGTCGGCCGGATCCAGTGCGCCTGGAAGGGAGACCCGCGCGTAGTAGACGCCGTCGCGGCAGGCGAGTTCGCGCAGTCCTCGGAAGGCCGGGCCGTAGTCGAGCCCGTTTGCGAGGGCGCGTCCGTAGAAGGCTTCGATGTCGAGGGCCCGGGCATCGGGCACCGGCCAGTCATCGATGTCCGGCGGCATGGTGGCGCCATCGCACGCGCGGGTCGCGCACTCTCCGCTCACGTGCTGCTGCCAGATCAGCGGCTCGTCCGTGTCCTCGGGTTGGCTGTAGAACGCGAAGGGGCGTCGTCCGTGCGCGTCCGGTTCGCCGACGGTGGCCTGGATCCGCAGCGCGCGGCCCGGAAGGAGGACGACCGGCTCCAGCAGCGTCAGGTCTGCCACGGCGTCGGCACCTGCGGTCCGGGCGGCGAACAGCGCAGCGTCGGTCAGGCCCGCGCCCGGCACGTAGACGTGCCCGCTGACGACGTGGTCGGCCAGCCACGGGCAGTCGTCGAGCGTCAGACGGCCGGTGAACAGGTAACCGCCGCTGCCGGCGAGAGTCGTGATCGCGTCGAACCACGGGTGGCCATGTGCGGGCTGGCGTGCCGTCACCGCGGCGGGCCCGGCCGGAAGCTCACCGAGCCAGAAGCGTTGGCGTTGGAACGCGTACGTCGGGACGTCGACCTTGCCGGCGCCACGGGACCCGAGTACTCGCTCCCAGTCCAGAGGGAAGCCCCGCGCGAACAACGTGGCGGCCGCTCGCCAGAGCTGGTCCACGCCGCCCGACGCATCTTCAGAGGGCGGGCCGACCTCGACGAACGCTCCGAAGCCGTCCCCGCGCAGCCGCTCCAAGGCGCGGTCGAGCCCCATGGGCTCTGGCTCTGCCAGGTCGCGGAACCAGTAGTCGCCGCCGAGCTCCGTGCCCGGCACGACCTCGCCCGTCCGGCACGAATAGAAGGGGATGGAAGCCCGGGCAGGGACAATCCCCGACATCGCACCGCCGACCGCGTCCCCCGAGCGCGCGCGAGCCTGAAGGGCGATGACGCGGGCGCCGTCCTCCAAGCTCAGCGCCCCGCACACCACGGCGGCGGCGACCTCACCGTGCGCGTCGCCCACCACCGCCACAGGCTCCACACCCCAACTGCGCCACAGCGCCGCACGTCCGAGGTAGGTCGCGAACAGCGTGCACGGCAGCACATCCGGACTGTTCACATCCTCCTCGCCGCGCAGCACCTTCAGCACGGACCAGCCGGTCAGCGGCGTAAGGACCGCGTCGCACCGCGTCACCGTGTCGCGGAACACCGCGCTCTGCTCCAGCAGTTGACCGTTCATCCCTTGCGGCTGCGCGTCCTGGCTGCCGAACACGAAGGCGATCTCCCCCAGCGCCGTGCCGCAGCCGGGCTCGACCGCCCGCAGGGCTTCGGCGGCATCCATGGCGTTGCCCGCGAAGACCACGGCACGCGCCTCGAAGTGCGTACGGCCGACGGCGGAGGTGTAGGCGATGTCTCGCATCGACGCGGCGGGCCGCGCGTCGAGCCACTCGGCCCAGTGCCGGGCCTGCGCACGCAGGGCGGCCGCGTCGGTGCCTGAGATCACCAACGGGTGGACGAGATCGTCGCCAGGCCGGTCCGCGACGGCGGTCTGCGGTGCTTCTTCGATGATGACGTGCGTGTTCGTGCCACTGATACCGAAGGAGCTGATGCCGGCGCGACGCACCCGCCGTGTCCGCGGCCACCGCCTCGGCTGCCGCAGGAGCTCCAGTTCGCCGCCGCTCCAGTCGATCCGGGTGTTCGGCCTTTCCGCGTGGAGCGTGCGGGGCAGCCACTCGTGCTGAAGCGCCATCACCATCTTGATGACGCCGATGACGCCGGAGGCCGCCTGGGCGTGGCCGATGTTGGACTTGGCCGACCCCAGGTGCAGAGGTCGCACCCGGCCCGAGAACACCGCGGCAAGGGCGCCGACTTCGATGGGATCGCCGAGCACGGTGCCCGTGGCGTGCGCTTCGACGGCGTCGATGTCGGCCGGGGCCAGTCCCCCGTCGGCCAAGGCCCCACGCAGCACACGCTGCTGCGCGAGGCCGTTCGGCGCGGTGAGCCCTTGGCTGCGGCCGTCCTGGTTCATGGCGGTGCCCCGCACGACGGCCAGCACACGGTCACCGTCGCGCCGCGCGTCCGAGAGCCGCTTGAGCACCAGGACGCCGCAGCCTTCTGCCCAGCTCGTCCCGTCGGCGTCGTCGGCGAAGCTCTTGCAGCGGCCGTCGGCCGCGAGTCCGTTGAGGCGGCTGAACTCGACGAAGATCTGCGGGGTGCTCATCACGGTCACTCCGCCGGCGAGCGCCAGGTCGCATTCGCCGCTGCGCAGCGCCTCGCACGCCAGGCGCACGGCCACGAGCGACGAGCTGCACGCGGTGTCGATGGTGAGCGCAGGACCGGACAGGCCGAGGGTGTAGGCCACGCGCCCGGAGATCAGGCTCGACCCGTTGCCGGTGATCTTGTAGCCGTCGCTGCTCCCGACGTCCCAGCGCCGAGCGACGTCGTAGTCCGAACTCATCGCGCCGAGGTAGACGCCCGTGTTGCTGCCTTCGAGGGACGCGGTGCGCAGATTGGCCCGTTCAAATGCCTCCCATACGACTTCCAGAACGAGCCGCTGCTGCGGGTCCAGGGACAGCGCCTCCCGAGGGCTGAGCCCGAAGAACGCCGCGTCGAAGTCCTCGACGTCGCGTACGAAGCCGCCCTTGCGCTCGAAGCGCCGGCCGGTGGCGGCGCGCTCAGCCTCCTCCAGCATGCTGAGGTCCCACCCGTCCCAGCGCTGCGGGAACGCGGAGGAGGCTTCGCGGCCGTCGACGAGCAGGTCCCAGAACGCTTCGGGCGTGTCGATTCCGTCCGGAAGCCGGCAGGCCATGGACACGATCACGACGGGGTCGTCATCGTCGGGCCGCACGGGCCCCGCGGCGACGGCGGGCGAGACTTCCGGGGCCTCGTCCTGCGCACCGGCGTGCGTCAGCAGCAGGGTCGCGATGGCTTGCGGCGTGGGGTAATCGAAGGCGAGGACGGTGGGCAGCGAGACCCGTGTCCGTGCGCTGAGCCGGTTGCGCAGCTCGACCACCATCAGGGAGTCAAAACCCTGTTCGCGCAGCGTCGTGTCGGGGCGCACGCCTTCCGCGGGCCGGCCGAGCAAGGCCGCGGCCTCCTCCGTGACGAGTGCGACCACGGAGCCCGGACGCTCGGCTTCGGGCAGTGCCCTCACGTCCGCGCGCCACGAAGCACCGTCGACGGCCGGGATCGCGTCGTCGTGTTCGTCCAGCCAGTAGCTACGGTGTTCGAACGCGTACGTCGGAAGGTCCGCCCTGCGCGTGTCCGAGGCCGCGTACACACGCTTCCACGGGACCGGGACCCCTTGGGCGTGCAGCTCCGCCAGCGCCCGCAGCGCCTGTTCGATCCCGCCGCGATCGCGGCGCAAGCTGCCCACCACGACGGCCGCCCCGTCGGCTTCGGTTCCCTGCGCCAGGGCTATCTGGAGCACCGGATGCGGACTCACCTCGACGAAGACCCCGAACCCGTCCGCTCGCAGGCGTTCCAGCGCGCGATCGAAACGCACCGGCTCGCGCAGGTTGCGGCACCAGTAGTCCGCGTCGAGCTCCGGCCCAGCCGCCCGCTCCCCCGTCACGCTCGAATAGAAGGCGATGCCCGCATCCGCGGCGGAAAGGCCCGTGAGCTGCTCGCGCAGCGCGGGCAGCAACGCGTCCATGTGCGGGCTGTGCGACGCGTAGTCCACGTCCACGCGCTGGCAGTACGCGCCGGTGGCCTCCATCCGCGCGAGGAAGCGGTCCACCGCCTCGGCGTCTCCGGCCACGACGGTCGAGCGCGCGGTGTTCACCACCGCGACGGACAGCGCCTCGCCGTAGGCCGCCAGTTCCTCGACGACGTCGTCCACCGGGCGCTCCACGAGTCCCATCGCCCCGTCCGGCGCGTGATCGTGCACGGCCCGGGCGCGCAACGCCACGATGCGAGCGCCGTCCGCCAGGCTCAACGCCCCGCCGACGACCGCCGCGGCCACCTCGCCCTGGCTGTGGCCGACGACCGCCGCGGGCTCGACGCCCCAGGCGCGCCACATCGCGGCGAGGCCGACGTACGTCGCGAACAGCGCCGGCTGCACCACGTCCGTCCGCGTGAAGGGCGGCGCGAGGCCGTCCTGCCCCCGCACGACTGCGGCGACCGAGAACCCGGTGTGCGGGGCGAGGGCCTCGTCGCAGGCCGTCACGGCCTCGCGGAACGCGTCGTTCTGCTCCCACAGCGACCGGCCCATCCCCCACCACTGGGCGCCCTGGCCGGGGAAGACGAACGCGACGCGGCCACGACCGGCAGCCGCGCCCGTCACTACCGCGTCGTGGCTCTCGTCCGCGGCGAGCGCCCGCAGACCGGCCACCGCCTCGTCCGTCGTCGCAGCGATCACCACCCCGCGCGCGGGGTGGTGCGTGCGGGTCGTCGCCAGCGAGTAGGCGACGTCGGACAGCCTCGTCCCGGGCGACTGGCCGAGGTGGCTCGCCAGCCGTGCGGCGTTGCGCGCGAGCGA
Organism: Streptomyces sp. AN091965; assembly: GCF_022698285.1. Lineage (NCBI taxonomy): Bacteria > Bacillati > Actinomycetota > Actinomycetes > Kitasatosporales > Streptomycetaceae > Streptomyces > Streptomyces sp. AN091965. Next base: position 699,628 of record NZ_JALDMY010000001.1, read on the forward strand.
GTGCGGGTTCGTGCCGGACACCGCCAGGCAGACCGGACCGCCCGCATCCGCTGCGGCCCGTACCCGGGGTGTCTCGGGCGCCTCGCCGAGGGCGACATGCGCGTTGGTGCCGCCGTATCCGAAGCTGCTGACTCCCGCGAACCGCGGACCGGCCGGCCACGCGGCTGCCTCGGTGACCACGTCCAGACGTTCGGCGGAGAAGTCGATGCGCGGGTTCGGTGTGCGGAAGTGCAGGCTCGGCGGAATGACACCGTGGTGCACCGCCAGGGCGGCCTTCACGAGCCCGAGCACACCGGCAGCCGGCTCGAGGTGCCCGAAGTTCGTCTTCGCCGAGCCGATGCGCAGCGGCGCGGCCCGGCCGGGGCCGAACACGGCGCCGAGCGCGCCCGCCTCCGTCACGTCGCCCAGGGGCGTGCCCGTGCCGTGCGCCTCGACGTACGACACCGCACACGGCGCGACACCGGCGTTCTCCCACGCCGACCGCAGCACCTCCGTCTGCGCCTCGTGGCTGGGGGCGGTCAGTCCGTCCGTCGCGCCGTCGTTGTTGACGGCACTGCCGTGCACCAGCGCATAGACGCGGTCGCCGTCGGCGAGCGCGTCGGACAGTCGGCGCAGCACGACCACCGCGCAGCCCTCGCCCCGGGCGTAGCCGTCGCCCTCGCCGTCGAAGGCCCGGCTCAGGCCGGCAGGGCTCTGCGCGCCGAGTTTCGTCAAGGCCACCGAGGTGTTCGGATGCAGCATCAGGTTGACGCCGCCGGCGAGGGCGAAGTCCGACTCGCCGGAGCGCAGGCTCTGCACGGCGAGGTGCACCGCGACCAGAGAGGAGCTGGACGCGGTCGCCACGCCCAGCGCGGGGCCGCGCAGCCCCAGCGCGTAGGCGATGCGGGACGGGATCACCGAGTTGTCCCAGCCGATGGCCGAGTGGGCGTGGATCGCCTCGGCGGCGCCCTGGGTGAACAGCGGGTACTCCTGCCACATCGCGCCCATGAAGACGCCGGTGCGCGTGCCCGCGAGACTCGCTGTGGAACGCCGCGCGTCCTCGACCGCGGCGCACGCCACCTCCAGGGCGATCCGCTGCTGCGGGTCCATCTGCCGTGCCTCGGCCGGTGGGATGCCGAAGTACTCCGCGTCGAATCCCGTGACGTCGTCGAGGAATCCACCGCGGCGGTTCGCCGCCTGGCCGGACGCCTCCGCGGCGGCCCATGCGGTGGCGTTCCACCGGTTGGCCGACACCTGGCGCACCACGTCGACTCCCTTGAGCAGAGCCTGCCAGAGTGCGGTCGGATCCTCGATCGACGTCGGCAGTCGGCAACCGATGCCGACGATCGCCACCGGCTCGTGGCGGTCGTACGTCCGGGCGGCGGTCTGGTCAGTCACGGGAAGCCCCGATCTCGTCGGACGCGTAGAGCGCCAGGCATGTCTCCTCGATCGCGGCGAGCGGCCCCGCGTCGTTCAGGATCGTCATGTGGTTCGCGGCGTCGATCTCCACCAGGCGAAGGCCCGGCAGCTCGCGCTCCCAGTCCTGTTGGTAGTTCACGTGGTCGAGGGAGAAGGTCTCGCCGGTGACCTGGAAGTAGGGTTCGACCTCGCCCAGGAAGAGCCCGTGCCGGTTACGGAAGTAGGTGCACACCACGGCTTCCGGCCGCGGCAGGGGCCTGATGGTGTGCTCGCCGAGCCGGTAGGCGAGCTGGATCGCCATGTTGCGCCTGACGAACCCCGCGATCCGGGCGGGTCTCATGGCGAGCCCGCGCGCGGCCGCCAACTCCGCGAGCCGCACTACGAACGCGTCTTCGTCCAGGTCCTCCACGACCTCGTCCCGGTGGACGAGGCGCGCACGCAGGACCGCCGGGTCCTTCTCCCCCGCCGGCCAGAGCAGGGAATTGACGACCTGCAGAGCCGCGCTCCGCGCCGACTGGAACCCGTTCGCGTTCGACTTCGCCAGGCCGGTCTCGTCCGGCGAGTCCACCATCGTCAGCGAGGCCACGTCCTGGCCCTGCGCCTGTAGCCGCCGGGTCACCTCATAGGCGACGATGCCGCCGAGGCAGAACCCGCCGACGTCGTACGGCCCCTCGGGCTGCACCGAGCGGATGACCTCGGCGTAGTACTCGGCCATGGCCGTGACGCCCTCGATCGGCGCGTCCTCGGTCAGCAGCCCACGGGCCTGGATGCCGTAAAACGGGCGGTCGATCCGCTCGGCGATGGTGCGGTAGGACTCGACGCCGGCGAGGGCGCCGTGGATCCAGAAGACCGGCCTGCCCCCGGTCACGCCGTTGAGGCGCACCAGCTCCGGGGCCGGCACGCGCGGGGAGCGGGCATCCGCTGCGGGCAGCCGCGCGACCACGTCGTTCAACGTGTCCTGCGGCTGCCACCATTCAGGCTGGAAACCCGGAAACACGTGGCTGATCCGGCCCAGCATCGCCACCAGAAGCAGGGAGTTGAGACCGTAATCGGCGAGCGGCCTCGTTCCGTCGATCTCGTGGCGCGACAGGCCGAGCACCGAAGCGACGAGGTCGGCGACGAAGGCTTCGCCGTCCAAAGGGCCGACGCCTGTGTGCGAGGCCTGATCCGACCGCGGCGCCTGCTCGGCAAAACACGTCAGGCGTGCGAAGGGGTAACCGGGCAGTGCGATCCGCCTGCGTCGAGCGCCGCGATGCATCAGGTCCCAGTCGATGGACGTGCCCGCGGTCCAGCGTTCTGGTACGTGGTCGAGCTGCGTAGGCTTCCCGTCGTGCTCGGCGCCGACAGCGGTATCGACGCCTTCGGCGAATGCCACGTGGGTGAGCGCGTCCGGGTCGCCGTCCAGCCAACCGCCCAGAACGCGAGCGGCCTCGTCCGTGCTCCGCGCCACGAACGCCAGTCGGCAGCTCATCGCTTCCCGGCCGACCTGCAACGTGTACGCGATGTCCGCCCAGGAGCGCGGATCCGCTTCGGCGAGCCGATGAGTCAGCCGGCGCGCCCGCTCGTGCAGAGCGTCGACGTTCTGCGCCGAGAGCACGAGGACCTGCGCACCCGGGTCGTCGTCCAGGTTCGCGGAGCCGATGTGCTGCTCCAGCACCACATGCGCGTTCACGCCGCCGATCCCGAAGCTGTGCAGGCTCGCGCGGCGCCGTAGCGGCCGACCGGCGTCGTCGGTGCGCTCGGGCCACGGCAGGTTCCGCTCGGCGATGCGCAGCCGCGTCCCCTTCAGGGAGAGGTCGCGGTGCAGCCGCCCGAAGCCCGGGAGCGCCGGGATCACGCCGTGCCGCATCGCCTGCGCGGTCTTCACCAGCGCGGCCAGGCCGGACACCACCTCTGTGTGCCCGATGCAGGGCTTCACGTTGCCCAGATACGTCACGTCATCGCTGTCGTCCTCGCTGCGGAGTCCGGCGCCGAGCGCAGCCAGCTCCGCGCTGTCCGCCAGCATCGAGCTCATGCCGTGGGTCTCGATGTAGTCCACGGCGCCCGGATCGATCCCGGCGTCGGCGTAGGCGTGCGCGACGGCTGTCTTCATGCCCTTGATGTTCGGTGCCGTGAAGGACACGCCCCTGCCGCCGTGGGCCACACCGGTGCCGCGCACCACGCAGTGGACGACGTCCCCGTCCGCCACGGCCCGACTCAGTGGTTTGATCAGTACAGCGGCGACGCCCTCGCTGCGGGCCGTACCGTCGGCGCCCTCCTGGAACGGCCGGACGTCGCCGCGAGGGCTGAGCATCCCCGCGGCCCGCATCCCGCCGAAGCCCGCGGGCGACATCACCAGGTTCACCCCGCCGACGAGCGCCTGCTCGCACTCGCCGTCGCGGATGGACCGGATCGCCCGGTGCAGGGCCACGAACGAGGACGAGCACGTCGTGTCGCACTGCTCGCTGGGGCCGTTGAGGTCGAGCAGGTACGAGATCCGGTTGGGCACCATCGCGGGCGACGGCAGGCTCATCAGGTCCATGGCCGCGGGCCGGTATTCGCTCTGCGTCGTGGCGACGAACACGCCCGTGGGCCGGTTGCGCAGTTCGGCCGGGCGATAGCCCGCGTCCTCGACGGCGTTCCACGCCGTCATCACCAGCAGGCGCAGCTCCGGCGTCACCTGGCGCGCCTCGGTCATCGACATGCGGAAGAAGAGAGGGTCGAATTCATGCGCCCCGTCGAGGAATCCGCCCCGCAGCGCGGCCGCCTCGTCGCCGTGGCACGCCCAGTCCGCACGCTCTTGCGGCGGTGCGGTGATGCACCGTCTGCCTTGCTCGACGATCCGCCAGAACTCGTCGACGTCGTCGGCCCCGGGGAAGCGTGCGGACATGCCGACGACCGCCATGCCGTCGAGCGCGGCCTCGTCGAGCTCAGGCTCAGGCTCAGGTTGAGGTTGAGGCCGCACCGGATCGGGTGCCCGGTCCGGCGGTGCGGGCTCCGGCGGAAGCACGTCCCGCAGGTCCTCGGCGTATTCGCAGACGATGAACTCGCCGAGCTCGGCCAGTGTGTCGTGCTCGAACAGCACGGTGATGTCGAGATCGATGCCGAGCGTCCCGCCGAGGGTCCGGGCCACGTTCACCGCGAAGATCGAATCGAGCCCGTAGTTCGAGAAGGGCTCGCCCCGCCCGATCCTCGTCCGCGGGATGTCCAACGCCTCTGCCAGCACATCGAGCGCGACTGCCTCGATGCGGGCGCGCAGCCGCTCTCCGGGCTCAGTCCCGGCGCTCGGATCGGCCACGGCCCGCGCCGGACTCTCGGGCACCGGCGTCACGTGTGGTGCGGACGGGCGCGGTAGGACCGTCGCCTGCCGTATGACGCCGTCGCTCTCGGCCACGATGATCTGCTGTCCCAGATCCTCGGCATCCCGCGCGGGCAGAGCGATCGCGCGGAAGCCCTCCTGCGTCAGGACGTGCCGCCAGTGCGCGGTGGAGAGCAGCGGGCTGCCCTGGATGCGCAGGTGCGGGTCCTCGTAGCGCCACCATCCGTCGAGGAGGCCGAACGAGAACTGGCTGAGCAGGTTGTTCGCGGTCAGCTCGTTCAGGACCAGCAGTCCACCGGGCTGGAGAAGCGCCTTGGCGTTGCGCAGGGTGTGGCGGATGTCCCGGGTGGCGTGCAGGACGTTGGCTGCGATCACCACGTCGTACCCGCCGAGGGTGAGGCCCTGATCCGCCACCGGGCGCTCGATGTCCAGGATTGCGAAGGTCAGCGAGGGATTTTCCGCACCGAACGAACGCTCCGCGTGGTTCAGGAAGACCTTGGAAACGTCGGTGTAGCAGTACTCGCGCACGTCCAGCTGCGCGGACCGCAGCGCCTCCAGGACGACGGCGCTCGTGGCACCCGTGCCGGCGCCGATCTCCAGGATCCGCGCGGCGTCCGCCGCCGGGTCCCGTGCCCGCCGTCGCAGCCGCGCCACCACGTCGGCGGCCAGCACCTGGTTGAAGAACGCCGACGCCGGGTTGGTCGCGTAGGCGTTCTGCACCAGCTCCAGCGATCCCCCGGGGAAGATGACCTCGGTGGCCGGTCGCTGTCCGCTGAGAATGTCGGGGAAGGCCCGCAAGGTGGTCTCTACCAGCAGGTGGGTGGCCGCGAGGTCGGGATTCTCCTGCCACGCGGGCTTTGCTGTCTCCCACTCGCGCCACAGCTGCTCGATCGGCCGATACCCTACGGCGTCGTCGAGCAGGATCCTGCCGTCCCGCCGATCGATGTAGCCCGCCCCCTCGATGACGCGCAGGCATTCGTCGAACCAGGCGCCGTACCCCGGCGCGAGGCCTGCCGACTCCCGTGCGGCCTCCGGGGTCTGCCCGGATTCACGGAACGCGCCGAGCGTGCACAGATGGGACCAGAGAAAGTCGAGCAGCAGCTTTTTCACGATCAGTCCCTTCGAAGGCCGCGATCAGATCGCGAGCGCGGTCAGCTCTGCGATGCGGGCGCGCAGCCGCTCCAGTTCGCCGCCCGGCGCCACCGCCGGTTCCTGGACGTCGGTGAGCACGGCGTCCGGCGGCGCGGCCGGGGGGAGGGTGATTTCGTCGTCGCCCAGAACGATGCCCCGGTTGTTGAGCGCGGGACTGAACTTCATCAACGTCATCCTGCTGACCGGTCCCGCGCACAGCCGTTCGATCGCCGCCGTCAGCTCGTCCGGCTGGATGAGCGGCGCCTGCGCTGCGACCACCGCGCCCCGCTCTCCCTCGGTGGGTGCGTTGTTGAAGCAGTAGCCCAGGTTCAACACCTTGCCGACAGCGCCGTAGCGGCGCTGCACCGTCAGTGCGAACGAGTCGAGGAACGTGCAGGCGGCCGCGTAGTTCGCCTGCTTGATGGCTTTGAGGTAGGAGTTGATCGAGGACAGGAACAGTGCGAAATCGAGCGAGTCGCCGCCGAACACCTGCATGCACCGCACGCTCGCGTCGACCTTGCCGCGCAGCACGTCCTCGAACTGCGCCTCGCTCATCCGGGCCAGGCTCGCCCCCGAGAACACGAGGCCCGAGTGGACGACGCCGTGCACCGCGCCGAACCGTCGTACGATCTCGTCCTTCGCCGCGCGCAGGGACGCGAGATCGGTGGCGTCGGACCGCAGGTACAGCGGCGCAGGCCCGTCCGCGCCGGTCGCCTGAGCGATGGCGGCGTCGACTCGCGCGTCCTGCGGCCTGCGTCCGAGCCACACCACCTGGGCGTGGTACCGGCGGATCACGTACTCGCTGATGACCGTGCCCAGGGCGCCCGCCCCGCCGATGACGACGTACGTGCCGTCCTGCCGCAGCCGGGACGACGTCGATGCGGCCGGCCGAACGGTCATCAGCCGCTGCTCGTGCCACCAGCCGTCGCGGTGGATAAGCAGGTCGCCGTCCGGGGCCGCGGCCAGGTCGAGCACCGCGGCGAGCGAAGGCGCGTCGTAGTCCTGGACGTCCGCCACCCGCACCCGCCAGTTCGGGTACTCCTTCGCGGTCGACCCCGCCAGGCCGGCCACGCCGGCGTGCGCCGGGTCGACGGCCTCGGCCTCATGGACGGCGTGTGCCCGCTCTGTGATCAGGGTCAGGCCCAATGAGCGATCGCCGTACCCTGCGGACAGAAGAGCTTTCACCGTGCGGAAGGCATGCAGCGAGCCGCTGGACTGGCTCTCGACGACGCTCGCGCCGGACCGGTCGTCCACGGCGCTGGGCGCCACCCAGATCAGATGGTCGAGTTCCGGGACCGACCGGACGGACGCCTCCAGATCGTCGTCGTGCGTACTCCGCGACGGGTCCGCGACCACGTGAGCGCCTGGATAGCGCGCGATGAGAACGTCCCGCGCCTTCCCTGGGGACGCGATGACGCCCACTGATTCGGAACTCTGCGGCCACGTCGTGGGTTCCGTCTGCCGAAGGGGGTCCCACACCGGCAGCAGCGTGACGGCGTCGTCCGCCGCGTCCGGCGTCTGCTCGGCCCGACGGCCTGCGATGCCCCGCAGACGCAGGCACACCGTGCCGTCGTCGGTCACGAGGTCGATGTCGATCCGGTCCGCGCCGCGCGTGTCCTCGGCACGGCGTATCAGGGCCCACATGGTGGTCGCGCCGGGGGCGAGGAATTCGGCCGACTTGATGCTGAACACCAACCCGACCCGATCGTCGCTGTCGAGCAATCGCATGCACTGCATCGCCGAGTCCACCAGCGCCGGGTGCAGGACATGGCCGTCCATGGTTCCTGACGCCGTGCTGGGCAGCCGCAGTTCGGCGAGCACAACCTTGTCGCCGCGGTGCACCGCCACGACCCCCTGGAACGTGGGGCCGTAGGCGATTCCGCGATCCCGCCACTCGGCGTAGAACCGCGGGGGGTCGAATGCGGTGGACTGGAAATCCCTGAGCAGAGCGGGCAGATCGAGCGCCTGCGCCGACGTCGGCGCCGCAGCGGACACCTCGCCCTGACAGTGGAGAACGGGCTCGTCTCCGGCGGACTCCGTGGAGGACACCGTGAACCGGGTGACGTCGCCGTCCGCGCGAAGAGCCACCCGCAGTGCGCGCGGCACCCCTGACACCGACAGGGGGCGCAAGAAGACGATGTCGTGCAAGCGAACCTCGTCGCTCGCGGTGCGCCTCGCCGCTGCTGCGACCCACTGCAGATACATGGCCCCCGGGGCGATCCCGGTCCCCTGCACCTGATGTTCACGCAAGTAGAACTCGTCGCCGGTGAGGACCCGCCCATCGCGCTGCGGTCCCTCGTCTGCCGCCGCCCGGATCGGCAGCGCATAGCGCTCCCTCTCGAAGGGGTAGCCGGGCAGCGGGACGCGGCGGTAGCGGCTGTCGCGGAACAACCCGGCGAAATCCGGTGCCTCACCGTCAAGGAACTGCTGGGCGAGTGCCTGCGCCCTGGAGTCCGCGCTCTGCACCGGAACGTCCTGCCCGGAGAGCCAGGTAGTGCACTGTCTTTCCAGTTCTGCGATGTCCCGGACCACCCTCGTCCATCGATGCCGCAGGTGCTTGCGGCCGAGCAGAAGTGTGTGGCTCACATCGCCCACGTCGAGGTCCGGGTGCTCGCGGCAGTGGCGCGCGAGCCGGACCACCTGTTCGCGCAAGGCGTGCTCCGTCGCCGCCGACAGCGCGATCAACCGGGGCCCGTCCTGCCTGCTCCGCGGCGGCGTGGGCGGCTGCGACGGCTGCTCGATGACAGCGTGGGCGTTGGTTCCGCTCGCGCCGAGCGACGTGACCGCGGCGCGCCGCTTGCCCCCTTGGGGCACGGCCCACCGCCTCGGCTCCGTGTGCACGAAGAACGGGCTGCCGGCCAACGTGACACTGGAGTTCGTCGCGGTGTGATGGGGCAGACCGGGGATCACCTCGTGCCTCATCGCCAGCAGTGCCTTGATGACGCCGATCACGCCGGCCGCGGCCTGCGCGTGGCCGACGGAGGCCTTCGTGGAGCCGAGCGAGCAGAACCGCTCGGCGTCCGTGAAGCCGCGGAACGCGCGATCGAGCGCCCGGAATTCCACCGGATCGCCGAGCTTGGTTCCGGTGCCGTGTGCCTCGACCAACCCGATCCCTGCGGGGTCGATGTCGAAGTCCTGATAGATCTGCCGGATCAACCGTTCCTGCGAGGTCCCGTTCGGCGCGGCGATGCCGTTCGTAGTGCCGTTGTGGTTGATCCCGATTCCACTGATCACCCCGTGGATGTGGTCGCCGTCCGCCTCGGCGTCCGAGAGCCGTTTGAGGATCAGCGCACCGACCCCCTCGGCTGGCACGAATCCGTCGGCCGCCTGGTCGAACGGACGGCACCGGCCCGTCGGGGAGAGCATCCCGGCCCGCGACGCCGCCAGATACAGCCGCGGCGAGTTCTGGACGTAGACCCCGCCCGCGATCGCCGTGGTGACCTCGCCCGCCCACAGCGCCTGACACGCCAGGTAGAGGGAGACCAACGAGCTGGAGCACGCGGTGTCGACCGCGATCGCCGGCCCGTGCAGGTCCAGGTAGTACGCGATGCGGGACGGCACGAGCGAGTTCATGTTGCCCCACAGCGCCTGGCCCGGGTAGTCGGACGGCCCCGTCAGATCCAGGTAGTCGCCCGCGGCGCAGCCCACATAGATACCGCACCGGTCGCGGTCGAGCGACTCGCCCGCGTGGCCCGCGTCCTCGAGCGCCCGCCACGCTTCCTGGAGGAACAGCCGCTGCTGCGGCTCCATGTAGAGGGCCTCCGCACCGGAGATCCCGAAGAAGAGCGGGTCGAACTCGTCGACGCCGTCCAGGAGACCGCCGTCCAGGCACACGCTGCCCAGCGACGCGAGGTCCCAGCGGGACACCTTCGAGACGGCGTCCCGGCCGGAGGCCAACAGGTCCCATAACTCGTCGGTGTCCCGGGCGCCCGGGAACCGGCCGCTCATGCCGACGATCGCGACGGGCTCCCGGCCACCGCCAGACGCCCCGGACACCGTGGACGGCTCGGACACCACGGACGGCTCAGGTGCCGCAGACGGCTGGGGTACCGCGGCCACGACGGCGGCGCCTTCCTCGTCGATGATGAAACGCGTCAGCCGCCTGATCGACGGGTTCTCGAAGAGCACGCTCGGATCGAGGTCCGTGCCCAGCGAGTCGTTGAGCCCGTGCACCAGGGAGACGCCGGTGAGCGAGTCCAGTCCGTAGTCGGCGAAGGGCTTGTCGGCCGCGAGCTCGTCCGCGGTCAGCTTCAGCGTTTCGGCGAGGATCCGCTCGACGCTCGCGCGGACGTGTTCCTCGGGCGAACCGTGCGAACCGTGCGCGGCAGGTCGCGGGTCCCGGCGCGGGACGGTCGAACCGGCGCGTGCCAGCAGTACCTGCTGGCCCAGGTCGCGGGCGGGCTCCGCGAGCAGTTCAACCATGTCGAACCCGCACTCCCGCAACACGTCGCGCCACGCGTCCGCGGACAGCGCCGGTCCGCCCTGGATGCGCCTTCCGTCCGTGAACCGCCACCACCCTTCGAGGAGTCCGAAGGTCAGGTGCGACCACCAGTCGTTCCGGGCGATTTCGTTGAGTACGAGGACTCCGCCGGGCCGCAGCAGTGCTCGGGCATGACGCGCTGCCTGCACGATGTCCTTGGTGGCGTGCAGGACGTTGTTGGCGATGACGATGTCAAAGGAGCCCACGGCAAGCCCCTGTGCACCGGGCTCCCGCTCCACGTCGAACGTCGTGAAGGACACGTACGGCACGCGGTCGGCAAAGCGCCGCTCCGCGCCGATCAGGAACGCCTTCGAGATGTCCGTATAGCAGTACTCAGCGATGTCGCGGCCCGTCAGCCGGGCGAAGACGCGCTCGCTGGTGCTGCCGGTGCCCGCTCCGATCTCCAGCAGCCGGATCCCGTCGTGGTGGCGGGCGTCCACCTCCGCGCGCACCGCGCCAGCCGTCACGTCGTTGAAGTAGTCGGCCGTCGCGTTCCCCCGGTACGCCGGTTCGACCAGTTCGAACGAGCCGCCGGGGAACATGACGGCCGTGGCCTTCGTCCGCCCGGACAGGATCGCGGGCAAGGCCTCGACCATGCGCTCGGTCAGGCCGGTCTTGGCCGCCAGCTCCGGATCCTCGGCACGGGCGTCCCTCCACGCGCGCCAGGTGTGCCACGCCTGTTCGAGGCCTGGCGCACTCTTCTTGGGCGCCACGAACTCGCCCTCGCGCACGAGTTCTCCGTGGCTCAGCAGCACGGTCACCGTATGGTCGAGCCACTGGGCGAAGGACGGCGTGATCCTCCGCCCGATCAGGTCGCGACGAACGGGCGCGTCGAAGAATCCCGCCGCCACCAGCTGTGCGAGCACGAGCGGGCGCGAGAGGCTGTCCATCTCGTCCGTGGCGGACGTGCGCCCGGACAGGAACGTCTCGACGCTCTCAGGCCTGGCCGCAGCCAGGAGCAACGATTCCGCGTCGAGCGGGACAGTGGCCCGAGGAACCGGCACCGCCTCGGCAGTCGGCCAATACCGCTTCGCAAGGAACGGATACGCCGGCAGACTCACCCGCACCGGTGGATGCGCACCGTGGTGGACGTGCCACTCGACGTCGATGCCGTTGACCCACAGGGGCGCGATCTTGTCCCACTCCCCTTGTTCGAGCCACCCGGCGACCAGGTCTCGCAGCTCCCCGGGGCGATCGAACAGGCCGAGCAGCTGGTCTTCAGGCCGTCGGGCCGTACCCTCGAACACCCCACCGCGCGCCCCGCGCTCGACGTAGTCCTGAAGGATTGCCATCAGCCCGACGACGTCGTTCGCGACGAAGACCACTCGTTCGGCCATCGCCCGCCGCCCGACCTGCAGCGTGTACGCGAGCGACGCCAGATCGCCGTGCGCGTCCCGGTACCCCGGCAGGAACTCCAGAAGCTGCCGCGCGAGGACGCCGAGCCGCTCCCCGTCGCGGGCCGAGAGGACCACCGCTTGGGGGCCGCGGCGTCCGGCGGCCCGCGCACCGGTCGGTGCCTGTTCCAGTACCGCGTGCACGTTGGTGCCGCCGATCCCGAAGGAACTCAGTCCCGCCCGCGCGGGCTCGTCGCCGTCCAGCGGCAGATTCCGGTCGGCCACGAAGAACGGCGACGCGTCCCAGTCGATCTCCGAGCTCGACACGTCGCAGTGCAGGGTCCGCGGAACCTCTCCGTGCTGCAAGGCCAGGGCCACCTTGATCAGACCGGCGATCCCCGCGGCCGCGTCCAGGTGGCCGATGTTGCTCTTGACCGAGCCGATGCCGCAGTACTGGCTGCGTGCCGTGTAGTGGCGGTAGGCCTCGGTCAGAGCCGCGACCTCGATGGGATCGCCGAGCCTCGTGCCCGTGCCGTGCGCTTCGACGTAGCTGATCGTCGACGGGTCCGTGCCCGCCTTGTCCAGCGCCTTGCGGATCACCTCGGCCTGGCCGCGCACACCGGGCGCGTAGAACCCTGCCTTGTCGCCGCCGTCGTTGTTCACCGCGACGCCGCGGATCAGGCAGTACACATGATCGCCGGCAGCGATCGCCTCACTGGCGCGCTTGAGGACGACCACGCCGACGCCTTCACCGCCGGACATGCCGTCGGCGCCGTCGGCGAACGCGCGGCTGCGCCCGTCGCTGGAGAAGTTCAGGCCCGGCTGGTGCACGTATCCCAGTTCCCCCGCGGAGAACAGGCTGGCCGCGCCGACGATCGCCTGGTCGGCATCGCCGGCCAGGAGCCCCTGACAGGCGACGTGCACCGCGCTCAGCGCCGAAGAGCAGTTGGTGCTCACCGCCATGCTGGGGCCGCGCAGGCCCAGCTTCGTGGAAATCATGGTGGGCACCGTGCCGCCTTGGGCGAACAGCCACGCGGCATAGGTCTCAGGACTCGCCAGGACCCGCGGGCCCGACGCGTTCGCCATCACAGCCGGGAGCAGGGCCTGGTAGAAGTTCGTGCTCGTGGACGTGGTGACGCTGGTCTCGGGAACATCCTCCGGGGGGTAACCGGCGTCCTCCAGCGCCTGCCACGCGTGCTGCAACAGCAAGCGCGCCTGTGGGTCCATGAACTCGGCGTCGCGGGGGGAGATGTCGAAGAACGCCGCGTCGAACTCCGCCCTGCCGTCCACGACCGACCGCTGCGGCACGTATCCGGCTCGGTTGATCAGCTCCTCCGGCACTCCGAGCGTGCGCAGCTCCTCGACTGACCACGACGTGCCGCCGCTGCGGCCTTCCACGAGCGCGGACCAGAATTCACGGTGGTCCAGGGCTCCCGGAAACCGGCAGGAGATGCCGATCACCGCGATCGCGTCACCGAGCGAGGCGTCGTCGGCCGCCGCAGTGGTGGGGCGCGGATCAGGTTGCCGCTCGGGCTCGACCGGCTGCGCCGCAGGTGCCTGCCCAGCGGGCAGCAGCCCCGTCAGGTGTCGGGCCATCGCCGCGACGGACGGGTGCGCGAAAACGCTGGTGGGCCGCAACGAGCAGCCGAACTCGCGGTTGATGCGCGCCGCCGCTTCGATGGCCGCGAACGAGTCTCCGCCGATGTCGAAGAAGCCTGCGGTTCGATCGACATCGCGCGAACCGAGCACCTCTTCGAAGATCCCGCGCACGGTCCGCTCGATGTCGGGCGCGGCTCCCGGCCTTTCGGCGGCCGGGAGCGGCACCGTCCGGGCGGCCTCGGTCAGCTTCGCCCGGTCGACCTTGCCGTGCGCCGTGAGCGGAAAGGCGTCCAGGGCCACGAATGCGGCGGGCAGCATGTAGGCGGGGAGGGTCTTGGCGAGTTCCGCGCGCAGCAGCGCGGCGTCGACCGGCGCGTCCCCCTTGCCGGTGTAATAGGCCGTGAGCCTGTCCGACAGGCCGACGTGCTCGAGCAGGACGACGCTTCGGCCGATCTCCGGGTGGGCGTCGAGCACCGCCTCGATCTCACCGAGTTCGATGCGATGGCCGCGCAGTTTGACCTGGTTGTCCATCCGGCCCAGGACGACGATCTCGCCATTCGGCAGTCGGCGCGCGCGGTCGCCGGTCCGGTACAACCGTCCGGGCGCGAACGGGTTGGCCAGGAAGCGCTCGGCCGTCAACCCCGGCTTGCGGTGGTAGCCCAGGGCGAGCCCGTCGCCTGCGATGTGCAGCTCGCCGGTCACGCCGACGGGCAGGGGGCTCAGGTTCTGGTCGAGGACGTACAGCTGGGTGTTCGCGATGGGGCTGCCGATGGTCACCGGCTCCTCACGGCGCAGCCGCTTGGCCGCTGACCAGATGGTCGTCTCCGTGGGCCCGTACAGGTTCCAGGCCTCGCCGCGCGCCACGAGTTGGTCCTTCAGGCCGTCGGGCAGCGCCTCGCCGCCGCACAGCACCTTGACGCCCTCGGTGTTCCGCCATCCGACGCGCACCAGCATGGCCCAGGTCGCCGGAGTGGCCTGCATGATGGTGGGCCGCCAGTCGGCGATCTTCTCGGCCAGTAAGGTGGCGTCGGCGGTCGTGGCCGCTTCGCAGACGTAGACCTGCCCGCCGGTGATCAGCGGGAGGTAGAGCTCCAGGGCGGCGATGTCGAAGCTGTGCGTGGTGAGGGCCAGCAGCCGATCGCCGGAGGTCGTACCGAGCGTGCGCGCCATGGCCAGCAGGAAGTTGGTCAGTGCCGTGTGCGGAACGACGACGCCCTTGGGCTTGCCCGTGCTGCCCGAGGTGTAGATGACGTACGCGGCTTGAGGTGTCGAGGCTCGCGAGCGTCGCGGCGAATCGGCGACCGTCTTCCCAACCGCTGCCCATGCCTGGGTGGCCTGATCATCCTGGCGGTCTGTCGGGTACGGACGCACCCTCGCCGTCCCCAGGGGGGCCAGCCTGTCCGCCACCGCCTCGTGGCAGATGACGAGTTGTGCGCCGCTGTCCTCGACCAGGTAGGAGAGGCGTTCGACCGGCAGTCGGCTGTCCAGGGGCAGGTACACCGCGCCGAGCTTCATGACGGCGAGGAGGCCGACGATGAGGTCGAGCGACCGTTCGTAGCAGACTCCTACGACGTCCCCGGGTCCGACGCCTTGACCCCGCAGCCTGTGCGTCAACGCCGTGCTGTGGTCCGCGAGTTCGCGATAGGTGAGGGTCCGCTCCCCGCAGGTGACCGCCGGGGCATCCGGGTGCGCCTGTGCCTGCTCCATGAAGAGGTCCCAGCACGTCCGATGCGCGGGGAAGTCGACCTCGGTGCGGTTCCACGCCTCGATGGCGAAGCGCCGCTCCTCGTCGCCGAGCAGGTTCAGCCCGCCTATCGGCGCACCCCCGTCCACGTCGAGGATGCTGCCCACCAAGGTGGTGAAGTGCGCTGCCATGCCCGCGACGGCGTCGGCCGAGAAGGCGTCGGGGTGGTATTTCCAATTCACCAGGAACCCGTCACCGGGAGCCACGTCCACCGTGAGGTCGTACTCACCCAGCTGGTACAGCCCGTCGACGAGCTCGAAGTCCGTCTCGCCAGTGGCGCGGGCCCGCTCGCCCAGATAGCCGGAGAGCGCGGAGTCCTGATAGTTGTACACGATCTGATAGAGAGGCGACCGAGGATTCGCACCCCGGGCACCGAGATCGTCCACGATCCGGTGGAAGGGGTAGGTCCCGTGCTCCAGTACGTCGAGCACCGTGGACTGCACCCGCCGGGCGAACGAGGTGAACCCCTCGGAGGCCTCCGGCCTGCTCCGGACGGGCAGCGTGTTGACGAAGTAGCCGACGATCGGGTCGAACCGCTCCGTCGGGCGACCTGCCACCGGCATCCCGACGACGAGGTCCTCGCTTCCGCTGTAGCGGTGCAGCAGCGTCAGGAAGGCCGTCAGGAAGAAGATCCCCGGGCTGATCTCATGCGAAGCGGTGAAGGCTGCGACGGCCGCAGCCTGCTCTCTCGGCAGCCGGCTGGTGTGTACCTCGCCCACATGAGGCGCGTCCTGCGGCAGAGCCACTTGCGAGGGCAACCCGGTGAGGACGTCCGCCCCGGCGAGCTCCCGCACCCAGAACTCGCGGTTGTCCTCGGCGCGTTCGCCGGCGAGTACGTCCCGCTCCCACGCGACGAAGTCTCCGAATGAGGCGGATCCCACCTCGATCGGCACGTCCCGCCCCTCGGCCCGCGCCCGGTACGAACGGAACAGCGTGTCGATGACGAGACGCCCCGACACTGCATCGATCACGAGGTGATGAACGACCAGCAGAACGTACGCCTCGGACGCGGAGCGACGCAGGACAGCCAGCCTGGTCAAGGGATCACCGGCCACGTCGAACGGCCGTCTCGCCCTTTCCTTCAGAAAGTCCAGCACTCGACCGGACGGCACATCGGAGATGTCCACGTACTCGACGAAGAAGCCGTCCGCGTCTCCGTGGGACAGACACGGCCCGTCATCCGTCTCGCGCACCGTGGCCGAGAGAAGCGGATGCCGGGAAAGCGTGTCGCGGAACGCGGCCTGAAGCGCCGCGGTATCCACGTCCGCAAAAGAAAAGCACACGGGAACGTTGTACGCATACGTCTCCGGCTCCATCTTGGCAAGTGCCCACAGACCGCGCTGCCCCTCGGACAAAGGAATGTCCACTCGTCTGCCGAGCTCGGCCAGTACCTCCGTCGTCGACAACTCGCCGTCGGCATACATGCGGGCGAGCGCACGAAGGCTCATGACTGACTCCTTCCTGCCACGCCGCCCAGGCATGACGCTGCGCCAGAAGATCGCGAGCGAACGCAAGGACTCTGCCCGAGCTCGCACGGGGCGAGGCAGGCGCGGAACCGGACGAACACGCGGCCCCGCTCCTGGCCGTGGAGTTCCACATCGGTGAACACGCCACGGCCCACCAGTCCGCCCTCGGTATCGACGAACCCCGGGAGGTCGATGAACCCCAGGAGGTCCATGAACCCCGGGAGGTCGATCGAACGCGACATCTCGGCCGGGTGCTTGAGGCCTGTAGGCAGCAGCGAACAGTAGGCGCCCACGGATGTGGCCGTCGGTGTCATGGCAATCAGTATGGCCCGCAGACGGTTGCGTGTTCACACGGTTTTCCCGCTATGGGACACATCACTTTTCGGCCAGCCCCGGCGTGGGCCGCTTGCGCTCAGGGCGCCTCCTCCTCCGCCAGGCGCTGGGCCAGGACCTTCAGTTGCCCGGCCATCTGGTTCAGCTCAGCGCGGGTGGTGTCCGCGCCGATGATCTCGACGTACTGGAAGTGGTCCGCCTTCAACTCGTCGTGGATGAGTTTGGCCTGGGCCACGGGGAGGTCGCCGGGGACGACCGCGAAGAGCTTCACCTTGGTCGCCGAGATCCGGACCTTGACGAGTTCCTCACCGATGTAGATCTGCTCCAGCTTTCCGATGTCGCTGGGCGAAAGCCGCTCCACGTCCTTGCGGAACTGCCCGCCCGCCTCGGCGAGTTGGTACTCCTGTTGCAGGTCGAAGAAGGTCTTTTGGTACGGCTTTCCGGTGACGCGGGCGATCTCGCGCTCGCTGCGGAACTTGTTCTTGACGAGGCTCAGGAAGGTGGCCCGGTCCTCGGCGCTCTTGAGGGAGGACAGACCGCCGCGTCCCCTGCTCAGTCCGCGGGCGGTCTGGCCGAAGCCGGCCTTGGCCTCGAAGATCGCCTCGATGTGCAGGACGCCGTTCCGGCGGATCGCCAGGATCCCGTCGGTGACCGCGCGGCCGCTCCGGTCGGAGATGAGGTGGCCGGGGATGAACTCCAGCTTCTCGCGGGCGGCCCTGATGCCCAGTGCCTGGGGGCCGGTGCGCAGTCGCAGCCACGGGACGATGCGGTTCTCGACCAGTTCCTCCAGCAACTGACCCTTGAGGTTGTTGATGTACGGCCCCTTGGACAGGACCCGGCGCACCGCGGGGACGTCGAGGTCCTCGAGCACGGGGTGCCGACCGGTCATCCGGCGGAGCAGCGCCTCGATCTCGTCATCGAGGTCCCCGGCCACCCTGCCTACGCCACCGCCGGAGGCGCCGCGCCCACCACGGAGGAGTTTGGGCAGTCCGTCGGCCGCCTCCTGGCCGAGCTTCCCCGTGACGCGGCCCTCGGCGCGCAGGGCCTCCTCGGCCTGCCGCACGGAGTGGACGGCCGGGCCGTTGACGGCCATCCGGTCGGCCGTGAGGACCAGGCGCCGCCAGGCGGCGCCGTCGTGGCCGTACAGGCGGGCGAGCCGGGATTCGGTGTACATCAGGCGGCCCGCCTTGACCATCCGGCCCGCGAACGGCAGCAGGAGGGTGGCGAGCAGGACCGCGCGCTCGATGTCGCCGAGCCGGTAGCCGAAGAGGTCGCGGCCCTCGTACGCCTCGTACGCCGCGAGCATGCTGCCGATCAGGGGCAGGGAGCCGACGGCGGTCTCGAACAGCTCTGCCTCCAGCGGCGGTTCGATGGGGATCTCACCGCGCTCGACGTCCGGCAGCAGCCGCTGGGCAGCCCGCAGCAGGGCGACGACGTCGGGGCGCTGGGGCAGGAAGACCGTGTAGTAGCCGGTTTCCGCCGACAGTTGCAGGAAGGCGGTGTCGTACGGCTGGGCGCGGAACCAGGTCATCAACTCGTCGGCCACGGCGGTCATGTACAGCTTCGAGGTCTTCTCGTTGGGTGTGATCAGGTAGTCGATGCCATTGCGCGGGTCCTTGGTGTAGGACTGCTGGACCGCCACCTGGGTGCGCAACCGGTTCGCGAAGGTGAGGTACTCCAGGTGCTTGCGCGCGAGCAGGTCGGCGTCGACGGGCCGGTTCACCTCGCGGCCGGCCCGCTCCAGCACGGCGGCGTACCAGCGCTCCGGGCCGTTGAGGCCGGTGGCGCGGCCCCGCCCGCCGCCCGCGTACGCCTGTGCCAGGGCCGGGCCCGTGGCCACGTCCTCGCGCATGATGTCCACCGTGCGGCGCGCTACGGCGACCTCGTCGGCGGGCGTGCGCGGGCGCAGCAGGTGCTGGAACAGCCGCAGCTCCGCGGCGGCCAGCTGCTCCAGGAACGGCCTCGCGTTCACCGGCATCGACGGTCTCCTCTCCTGTCCTGCCCTCGCGTTGCCTTCAGTCCTCGGCCCACTCTCCCGAGCCGTCCTTGTGCCAGGTCGGGAGCTTGTCGTCCTGCCGCAGCTTGACCAGGGTGGTCGGGATGCGGACCCGCCACGGGTCGCCCTGGGGCACCTCGGCTCCGGGGCGGTCGAGGCGCTCGGCGATCTCCTCGGCGATGGGCAGGTAGAGCGGGCTGGTGATGGGGGGAAGCGGACCGCCGTTCCACAGCTCGCCGAAGTTCATGTAGTGGTCGATGGCCCCCTCGAAGCCGGGGCGCACCGGCACGGTCACCCGGCAGTAGCCGGCCTTGAGGAACTGGTTGAACTGCGGGTCCGGGTCGTCGTAGCTCAACCGCTCGTCCCATTGGCCCTTGCGGCCCCAGAAGTACGGGTACGCCACCCAGGTCAGGTGCTCCCATTCGATGGCCTGCTCGAAGAAGCGCACGTACGCGCCCTCGGCGGCGGCCTCCTGGACGTCGATCTGCGGGATGGGAGAGCCGTCAGGGCCCCGCTTCACCTCGATCGCACCGAACAGGTCGAAGTGCTGGTCGGTGAGGATGCTGACACAGTTCTTGCGCAGCTCGTCGGCGATGAGGAGCTGGTTGGCCCGGGGGTTGCGGCCGTGGATCGGCACCCCGGCCTGGAGCTGGAGGGCGGCGAGCTTCTCCTCGTACTCCGCGAGCCGGGCCCGGTAGGCGTTGGTGAGCTTGGCGTGGGTGTCCAGCGCCCATTTGCGCATGGCCCGCTCGGTGCGCTGGCACTTCACCTCGATGCCGACGGCGACCTGGGCGAGCCGCCAGGTCTGGATGGCGACCGGTACCGAGTCGCGCTCCTCGGCCAGCGAGGTGGTCCACAGCCAGTGGCCGTCATTGCTGAACCGGTGGGTGCGGTTGCCCACCAGCACGTCGACGCAGCAGCCCTGCTCCCACAGGTTGAACAGCGCCCCACAGGAGACCTGCACGGCCATGTAGCCGTCGTCGACGGCCACCTGGCCGGAGTGGGTGTAGTCGGTCTTGCTGTCGCCGCCGCCCGCCTTGTAGTCGAAGGACTTCGTCCGGTACGGCTCCGGCGGCGGGGAGACGTCCGTCGCGTCGTAGAGCTGCACCCACTGGGCGTAGTTCAGCTCGGTGATCTGGTCGGGGCGCAGGGTGAACTGCTGGGGCTTGTCCAGGTCCACGGCGCTGGCGTGCGCCGATTGCAGCGTCTCCACGAAGTACGCGGCCGGCTCGGGGATCATGAAGTCGAACATGGTGCGCAGGCCGTAGTTGTACATCTGGGCCTCGTAGACCTTGTTGACCCACTGGTACACCCCGGAGATGTTGTTCAGACCGGTCCGGTTGTCCAGGCCATGGCTGTTCTTCTCCGTCACCTCGGTGGTGACGCGCAGCGAGGTGCGCTCCAGGACCCGCTCGGAGATCCGGTTGGCGCTGCGCTGCGTCACGTCCTGGGCGAACACCGCGGCCGACTTGGTGGCCTCCTCCTTGTTCCGGGACTGCGACCCCTCGGCGGAGGCGGTGAACTCGACCGTGGGACCGTACTTGCCCGAGACCGTCAGACCCGCCTTGAGCTGCGCGTCCTCCTTGATGACCGTGCTGGCCTCGCGCGTCATCTCATAGCGGTCGGTGGACTCCAGCTCCCGCTCCTCGGTGGTGGTGACCTCCGACTCGCTGACGGTGATCTGCTCGGTCTCCTGGCGGCGGGTGTGCTCCCGCTGCTTGCTCTCGCCCCGCAGTACGTTCTCGATGTGCGCGATGTCCGCGCCCTCGTACCCGACCAACTGCTGGCGGACCAGGATCAGGTCGGCGACCCCGGAGGGGGCCACCGTGCCGCGGCTGCGCGGAACGCGGTCGTCCTCCAGCGGGATCTGCTCCGGCGGCGGTGTCGTACCGACGACCAGGGCCGTCCACGGGGAGGGCAGCGGGGTGGAGACGGTGACGAGGGTGTCGCCCACGCGTTTGACGCTGCGCCTGGTGGGCCGGCCCACCAGGGTCTCCAGTTCAGCGCCGATCACGTCCTGTTCGTCCCTGAGCGTGTCCACGATGCGGTCCAGCGGCTGACCCACCGGGCTGATGCCCCGATCGGCCAGCACGGTCTTGGTGCCGGTACTGAGCTTGTCGGCCGCCGCCTGGTGCAGCCGGAAACCGAGGTCGGACAGAGCGGACGGCTTGAAGGGCGGGGTTCCGGAGAGCAGGTCGGGGCGGGCGCCGAAGAGCTGGCCTGCGAGGTGGGCCGCTCCCTCCACGGGCGGAGGGGGCGGGGTCGGCGGGTCACCCTCACCGGCCGCGGCGGCGCCCGGCGCATCGCCGAAGGCCGGGGCCGGCCCCGTGCCGCCGTCCGTGGGGGGCTCCTCGCCGGTGCCCGCCGAGTCCGGACCGTCGGCCGGACGCACCCCGTTCCCGGAGGCATCGGCTGATGCCGCCGGGGGCACGGGCCCGCCGAGCGCCCGCAGATTGGCCTCGCCGAGCTTGTTGTGGAAGTGCACCTGCCGGGTCAGCGCCGCCGGCGGCTGGAACTCCTCCGGAGGGACGGTGCCTGCTCCCTGGGTCTGCTGGGTGGACAGCAGGTGCTCCCCGCCGAGCCCGGTCAGCTCGCCCACCGCCTCCCGCAGCCGCCGGTGTGCGGTCAGCAGCGTGGCGGCGCGCTCGCGGCGGGCCGCGGCGGCCTGGGCCTCCCGCTCCCGCTGCCGCTGTTCGGCCGCCTTCGTGGACAGCTCGGGTTCGAGCCCGGTGGGGCGCGGTAACCGCAGGGGGCGACGCAGGGTGCGACGGGCGTCGTCCGCCTTCGCGGGGAAGGACGTGTCGGTCGCCAGCCGGGCGATCAGGTCCAGGTGGCGCAGCTGCTCGGTGAGGGCGGCCAGCGGCCGGCCGTGTTCCCCCGGCAAGTACTTGATGGCCAGCAGGCTGTCCCGGAGCTTGGTGACGGCGTCCAGGTAGGGCTGGGACGCGACGAGGGCGGACGGCTCGGAGCCGTAGGTGTCGCGTACGGCCTTCACCGCGGCCGTACGCAACGCGCCGGGCTGGCTGGGCGGAGCCCCCAGCAGCCGACTGAGCATGGCCGTGAAGGCGGCTGTCTGCGCGGCCAGCGGAGTGCGCGACGGATCGCCGACGAACCCGGCCGACGCCACGAACTGCGCCGCGGCCTTGCGCGCCTCGACACGCGGCTTCGTGGAGGTGGCAGCGGAGGCCAACGCGTTCTGGAAAGCGGACTGTTGAGAGAGGTCGACGCTCGGGCGGTCACCGTCCTGACTCACCGCGGGACGGACCAACGACATACGGAACAGCGGTTCCATGAAGCCCCCTTGAACGTGTGTAGGCAAGAACTCGCCTCAAGGCAGCCCTGCGCCGCACCAGCCACGAATCGACAGCAAGTTCTGATATGTCGAGGACAGCGTTGCGACACACTGGAAACCCGGGCAACTCCCGTTCCGCTGAACGGAACACGCAACCTTCAGCACCAAGGCCGCCATCATGCGCAGACGACTTCAGCCGTCGGGCGCTGTGCGGGGGCTCGTTCAGCAGGGCCGCGCCGGGTAACCCGCTCAGGCGTCCTTTGCAGCCAGCCGCCGATGACCGCAGGAGCCGCCCTCACAGGAACTCCTGTCAGCGCTCGCGGAGTTCTTCGGCGTCTCGCCAGCCCACTTCGTAGATCCCGACCACGTGGAACGAGTCAACGCCCAGCTCGCGGGGTTGGAGATGCTGGGCCAAGCAGGTGTCCGCGGAGTCGCCCTGCGAGCGGTGGGCCTGCAACGAGACAGCCTTGAGGTGATCACAACCATGCTCGATCAGGTGAGGAAGCTGCAGGCCTACCCGTCGTGGGGAGCGACAATGCCAGAGCGCGCGTCCTCCTCGGCGGGGAGCCTTCGCGTACCAGGCGGACCCGGACCTCACTCAGTACCGCAGGGGGCCCGAAGCATCAAGGCAGGAGGCGCGGAGCACAGGGGCCCTGGTGATCATGCATCGCCTCACGCTCGGTGTCCCGCAATTGGTCTTCCGCTCGGATTGGACCCGGCTCCCCCTGGCGCGGCTTGGGTCGCTTGCATGCCTGGAGCGCGAGCCCGGGGCCGAGGTGGTCGATGACGCGGTCGGCTGACGCCTCTGACTGTGCCTGCTTGACAGGTTCGGGGAACGCGCAGAACACTAACAGCGTTAGATTTTCTAACGCTGTTAGGAGTTCGTGGTGGGGAAGCGGGAAGAGGTACGTCAGCGGACGTTCGCCGAGATCCTGGAGGCGGCCGGCCGGATGGCCGAGGCCGAGGGCTGGCGGGCAGTGACCATCCGGCGGATCGCTGCCGAGATCGGCTACAGCGCGCCGGTGATCTACCAGCACTTCCCGAACAAAGAGGCCGTACTGCGCACGCTCCTTGAGCGGGTCAACGGTGAGTTGGCGCAGCGGATGCGTGCCGCGGTGGCCGATGAACCGGCATCACGGGGCCCGCACCTGGCGGCGGTCGCGTACCTGGAGTTCGCCCGGTCGCGGCCCGGCCTGTACCAGCTCATGTCGGGCGCACCGGGCACGGACGTCGACGCCTCCACCCGCCGCGCCGCCGCCGACGACGTGATCGCCTTCACCAGACAGCTCATCGGCGCGTGGGCGGCCGAGACTTCAGCCGAGCCCACCAGTGTCGAGGACGCCTGCGACCTGCTGTGGGGCACGCTGCACGGCCTCGCGTGCATCGGGTCGATCGAGGACATCGGCTTCGACCGCGCCCTGCGCCTGGCCGACCAGGCGGTGACGGCACTGCTCGGCTACTGGTCCTCCCCGACCGCGAGCCCCGAAGGCCGCCCGCAGACCGCCGAGGGAGAGAAATGATCTATCACCACAACCGTTTCACCTTCAAGACGACCGCCACCGCCCAACAGCGCGAGGAGGCACTTGCCAGCCTGCGCAACCAGGGCGAGTCGATCGACGCGGTCACGCGGTACGTCGTCGGCAGGGACATCGGCGGCGAGTTCGAGTACGGCGCCGTCTTCGTCATCGAGGACCTCGACGGCTACTGGCAGTACCTGATGGCGCCCTCGCACGCCCACACCGACCGGATCGGCCTGCCGCTGGTGGAGTCCTTCGTCTCCTACGACACCACCGACAGCGACGATCCCGACATCGCCCAGAAGATCGCCGACCTGCACGCGCGGCGCTACGCGGGTGACCCGGCCCTCACCAAGCTGGTGGCCGACCTCCCCTCCTACACCGGCAGCAGCGCACCCACCCCCACCAGCCCTGCCGGCGCACACCAGCCCGCCGCGGGATCGAAAACCCTCCCCGACTCCGGCTGACGGAGCGCACGGCGGTGACTCCGCCAGCCCCGCCTTCCGTCGGCCATCACCCCAGAGAAGGTCGGTCAGGCGGTAGGGGCACCCGCCACGCTCCGCTCCCCTCCGTTGCGCTCCTGCCAGAGCCGGTACACCGCGGTGGCGTCCTCGCGTGCGTCGTGGCGCATCGGCAGGCGGCGTTCGGTGTGGTCCTTGGCGAACTCGGCGTAGAAGGTGTCGAGTTCGAAGTACTTGCGGTCGTCCACATAGTGGGGCTCGTAGGCGTCGCGGGTGGTGAGGAAGACGACCTCGTCCGGTGAGCAGTAGTAGAGCGATCCCAGGCACATGGGGCAGGGGTGGGCCAGGACGTAGATGGTGGTGCCGGTCAGGTGCTCGGTGCCCAGCTTCGTGCAGGCCTCGCGGATGGCGAGGATCTCGGCGTGGGCGGTGGGGTCGTTGGTCTGGGCGACCCGGTTCGGGGACTCGGCGAGGATCTCGCCGTCCTTGACGATGACGGTCGCGAAGGGGCGGCCGCCCTCGGCGACGTTCTGCCGGGCGATGTCGATGGTGCGCTGTGCGAAGTCCACGGGTGTTCTCCGGACGGGAGTGGGGGCTGCCGCGTCGACAGCCGGGGCGGGTGGCGGCCGGGGCGGGCCGGTCGGGGTTGTGTTCCGGCCCGCCCCGGTGTCCGGGTGTCTCAGAAGGGCTTGGTCGGGAGGTACTTGCCGTCCAGGGTGATGACCGCGCGCTCGCCGCCCTCGGGGTCGGCGACCTTCTTCACGTCCAGCTTGAAGTTGATCGCGGAGATGATGCCGTCGCCGAACTCCTCGTGGACCAGGGCCTTGAGGGTGGTGCCGTAGACCTGGAGCATCTCGTAGAAGCGGTAGATCGTCGGGTCGGTGGGGATGCCGCCGGGGATGGAGCCGCGGGTGGGGATGGTCTGCAGCAGCAGCGCCGCATCGTCGTCCAGGCCGAGCAGCTCGGCGACGGCCTTCGCGGCGGGCTCGGGCAGGGCGTGCTGGCCGAGGACGGCGGCGGTGACGAACGCGACGGACAGGCCCGCGGCGTCGGCGATCCGCTGCCAGGACAGGTCGCGGCGGGTCTTGGCCTCGACCGCGGCGATCGCGAGCTGCTGACGGGCGCTGTTGTCGAACTGGGCGTGCACCATGAGAGGGGTTTCCTTTCGTACGGTCCGTCCCCTGGTTGTCGCGGGGATCGGGCGGAGGGGGTCCCGGTGAACCGGTCGGACCGGGCCGGGAGTGGGGGGGGGAGAGGCAGGTCAGGCCGCGAGGGCCGGGCGCGCGTCGGCGGTGAGTTCCTCGACGGTGCCGGTGGGGATGTCGAAGACCCAGCCGTGCAGCCGCACGCTGCCCTCGGCCAGGGCGCGGGCCACCGACGGGTGGGTGGCCAGGTTCGCCAGCTGGGCGGCCACGTTCTCCCGAATCAGCGCGGCGACCCCGTGGCCGTCGCCGGTGGCCCTCGTACGGGCCAGGGCGGCGTCGGCGTGCCGCAGCCATCCTGCGATGGCCGGGGCGCCGCCGAGGTCGTGGCCTTCGGCGAGGGCCGTCATGGCTCCGCACGCGGAGTGCCCGCAGACGACGACGTCCCGTACGCCGAGGACGGCGACCGCGTACTCGATGCTGGCGGCGACGCCGTCGGCACCGGGGGTGTGGGCGGGGACGAGGTTGCCCGCGGTGCGGATGACGAACAGTTCGCCGGGGTCGGTCTGGGTGATCAGCTCGGGGACGACGCGGGCGTCGGAGCAGCCGATGAACAGCGTGCCGGGCTGGTGGGTGGTGGCCAAGTGGGCGAAGAGTCCGGCCCTGGCGGGGAAGGCCTCCCGCTGGAACCGGTCGACGCCCTGAGCGAGGTGACGCATGGCCCTGACTCCCTTCGTTCGGTCTGTCGGTCGGGCCGACGTCATTCACTGTGCACGACCTGCACCTATAGCGTCCAAGACGCACTATCACTCACTCCTATTGCTCTCATCTATAGTTGGGCGTATGAAGCCGGAACTGCGTCATCTGCGCTACTTGCTCGCGGTCGCCGAGCACGCCAACTTCACCCGCGCCGCCGAGGAGCTGCGCATCGCCCAGCCCACCCTGTCCCAGCAGATCAAGCAGCTGGAGAAGGCCGTCGGCGTCCAGCTCCTCGAGCGCACCGGCCGCACCGTGCGCCTGACCGACGCCGGGGCCACCTACGCCCACTACGCCCGGCGCGCGCTACGGAACCTCGCGGCGGGCGAGCGTGCGGTGCTCGATGTGCAAGACCTCTCGCGCGGGCACCTCCGCCTCGCCGTCACCCCCACCTTCACCGCGTATCTCACCGGCCCGCTCGTCGCCGGCTTCTACACCCACCACCGCGGCATCACCCTGGACGTGCGCGAGATGACCCAGGACCGCATCGAGGCCGACCTCCTGGCCGACCGGCTCGACCTCGGGATCGCCTTCAGCGGCGACCACCTTCCGGGCATCGAGGCCACCGCCCTGTTCACCGAGGCCCTCAGCCTGGTCGTCGGCCCCCACCACCCCGACCTCGGCGCGCCCGGGCCCCTGCCCGTCACCGGCCTCGGCGAACGTCATTTCGCGCTGCTCAGCGGGGACTTCGCCACCCGCAGGCACATCGACCAGCACTTCGCCGACCACCACGTGCGGCTGCGGATCGCGCTGGAGGCCAACTCCATCAACGCCCTCACCGAAATCGTGGCGCGCGCCCCGCTGGCCACCGTCCTGCCCGACGCCATCGCCCACGACCACCCCCACCTCACCCCCATCCCCCTCACCCCCGCGCTCCCCTCCCGCACGGTCACGCTCCTGCGTCGCGAGAGCACCTACCAGAGCGCCGCAGCCCGCGCCTTCGCCGAACGGGCCGTCGCGTGGGCGCAGGCCCTCACATAGGGCCACTGCCGTCCCGTCTACGCTACGGCCCATGCCCATCACCGAAGGTTCCGCAGGCCCCCGTACGAGCGGCAGCGGCCTGCCCGTCGCCGTCGTCGGCGCGTGTCTGCGCGACGGGCGCGGCGGGAGCCCGACCGCCGTGGTCGACGGGATGCCCGCCGACGAGGCCGAGCGGCGGCGGATACCGGCCCTCCTCGGCACCTCCCACGCCGTGTTCGTACGCGAGGAAGGGCCCGAGGAGGGTCATCAGGGCGGCCTGCCCGTTGTGTCTTTGCGGTTCGCGACCGCTGAGGGTGATCTGCCCGCGTGCGGCCACGGCACGGTGGCCGCACTCGCGGCCCTCGCGGACCGCGCGTCCACGGCGGAGTACCGAGCCGTGCTCCGGACCGTGACAGCCACGTTCACAGGCCGCGCGGTGCGCCGCCCGGGCGGGCTCGTCGAGGCCTCCTTCGAGACGGACTCGGTCACGCTGCGCGCCGCCGACCCCGCCGAACTCGAACGCGTCCTGCCCGCGCTGGGCCTCGACGCGGCCGCCGTCGGCGAGGCGTACGTCGCCACCCTCGGGCGGCCGCGGATGCTGCTCCCGCTCCCGTCCCGCGCGGCGCTGGCCGATCTGGCCCCGGATCCGGACCGGTTGCGCGCCGCGTGTGACGCGTTCGGGCTGCTCGGCTGTTACGTCCACTGCGAGCCGGGGGCCGACGGCCGCGCCGCCGCGCGCCTGTTCGCCCCGTCCATCGGTGTCCCGGAAGACATCGCGAACGCCAACAGCACCGCGTGCCTCGCCGCGCTCCTGGCGACGCGCGGGATCGACCGCGTCGCGGTCGACATGGGTGATTCCCTCGGCCACCCCGCCACGATCTCCGCGGGCAGCAGGACGGGCCCGCGAGGGCGTCTCGTCCACGTCGGCGGTACGGCCCAGGTCGATCGCAGGCTCCTCCTCGGCGCGCTGGACGCTCCGCCTCGGTGATCAACGCCCTCCGTGTCGCACTTCCAGGGTGGCCGCTCGGCGGCTCAGCACAGCAAGAGCGCCGCTTGCCAGGGCAGTTCGCCGAGCGGGGCATCGGGGTTCGCCGCCCAGCGCAGGGCCGGACTCCGCCCGGCCGGTCGCAGACCGCGGCGACCGCGGCGACCGGCTGGCGGTTCCAGTCCGGCTCCTTCAGCGCGAGCGCGGCCAGTTGCAGGGCGCGGGCGACACCGGGCGCGCCGTAGCACCAGCCGCCGCGGGCCTCGGCCAGGGCGGGGCGGGCACCATCGCCAACCTGTCGGCCCACTTGGCGCGTCAGCTCTCGGGCGCCCGCATCGACCCCGTCGAAGTGGGCGGCGAACGGGCGTTGGCGACGTACCACGACGGCGTGCTGCGCTGGATCGACTGCTTCGACGTCGTCGACGGCCGGATCACCACGGTCTGACGGGTGGCCAATCCGGAGAAGCTCGCGCACACCTGTCACACCTGACGCTCCTGTGTTGTCTCCCTGGCGGACCCATCAACGGGTCCATCGGCGGGTCCATCGGTGGACCCATCGAGGGATCCGGACCAAGGAGAGAGCATGAACCACATAGTGATCGTCGGCGGCGGCTTCGCGGGCGTCTGGAGCGCCGCCTCAGCCGCCCGGGTGCGCGGGGACGCCACCCTGCGGATCACTCTCATATCGCCCGCCGCGGACCTGGTGTTGCGGCCGCGCCTGTACGAAGCCGAGCCGGAGCGGGCGGTGGTGCCCCTGAAGCGGATCCTGGAGCCCGTCGGAGTCGCGCACGTCCAGGCCACGGTGACGGAGATCGACACCGCGGGCCACCGTGTCGTCACCGACGACGGTGAGGTGCTCACGTACGACCGCCTGGTCCTCGCGACGGGCAGTCAGCTGATCCGTCCGCGGATGCCCGGGGCAGAGCGCGTCTTCGACGTCGACACCCTGGACGGGGCCCTCGCCCTCAAGGAACATCTGCGCGGCCGCGCCGACTTCACTGCCGTGGTCGTCGGCGCCGGGTTCACCGGCCTGGAGGTCGCCACGGAGCTGGCCGGGCGGGGCCGGGTGATCCTGGCGGACCGGAGCACCGTCGTCGGCCCGGAGCTCGGCGAAGGGCCGCGCCCGGCGATCGAGGCGGCCCTCGACCGGCTGGGCGTGGAGCGGCGCCTCGGCACCACCGTGACCGCGGTGAAGGACGGCTCCGTGCGGTGGGCGGACGGCACCTGGACCGAGGCGGACGCGGTGATCTGGACCGCCGGGCTGCGGGCCAGTCCGCTCACCGCGTGCGTCGAGGGTCCCCGGGACCGGCTCGGCCGCCTGGAGGTGGACGCCCAACTGCGGGTCTCCCCGGACGTGTTCGCGGCGGGCGACACGGCCGCCGCGCGGCTCGACGCCGGGCATGTCACCGTGCAGAGCTGCCAGTACGCGGTCCCGCTGGGAAAGACGGCGGGTCACAACGCCGCCGCCGACCTCCTCGGCCTTCCGCTCATCGACTTCGCCCCCGGCCCCTACGTCACCGACATCGACCTCGGCGGGGCGGGCGCGGTCCTCACCCGGGGCTGGGACCGCCGGGTCGAGTCCACCGGGGCCGACGGGAAGCTCGTCAAGCAGTGGATCATGGAGAAGATCCACCCGCCGGTCGACGAAGCCGAGGAGATCCTGAACGCGGCGGCGCATGTGTACGTCGTCATTCCCGGCGCCCGCGAACTGTGAGGGCCCACGAGCCGTGAGGGCCCACGAACTGTGACGGCCTGAGCCGACGCGCGACGGGAGCAGTCGTCAGCCACCCGCGGATCTCCGCGCACGGCCCGGCTGCTCCCCGGCCAGGGGCGCGCTATCCCGCTCGGGTGTTGCCGCGGACCGCGATGTGCGCGGGCGGCGCGATGCCGTCGGGCAGGAGGGGGTCGGCTTCCGGCTCGCCCCAGCTGGAGTTCAGCGGCAGCACGCCCGCCCAGATGCCGAGGGCGGCGTCGGGCCCGTCCCCGTCCTCGGGCGCGCCGGTGCGTATCTTGACCGACGCCTCCTCCAGCGAGAGCGCGAGCAGCGCGGTCGCCGCCAGTTCCTTGCGGTTGGGCCGGCGGGCGTAGTCCCACTGCCCGGGCGTCGCCTGCTCCGTGAGCCTGCGCAGGCCCGCCAGCTTCTCCTGCGGGTCCGTGACCAGGCGCGGGACGCCGTAGATCATCGCGCTGCGGTAGTTGACGCCGTGCTCGAACACGGAGCGGGCGAGCACCAGGCCGTCCACGTGCGTGACGGTCACGCACACCGCCGCCTCGGGCGAGGCGACCAGGCTGCGGCTGGCGACGGAGCCATGGAAGTAGAGATTCCGGCCGTCACTGCCGTAGACGGTCGGCACGACCATCGGGACGCCGTCGACGACGACGCCGAGATGGCAGACGAATCCGGCCTCCAGAACGGCGTCCAGCAGGGCGCGCTCGCGGCTTCCCTGCTCGCGCAGGCGGCGATGGCGGGTACGGGCCGTCTCCGGGAGCACGGATGGCAGTTGTTCGTCGGTCACGTCGCCTCTTTCTCAACACCGGCGTTCGGCACGGATCGTGGGCTTACGATATCCGCCGCCACACCCCTAGAGCACAACGAAATCCGCACCAAGTTCCCCTACTAGAAACGGAATCCCCTCAAGCGACAGCCGTGCCCTTTCCGGCACCGCCGGTACGGGCCGGGTCGCGTCACGGCTGGCCGAGGCGGGCCAGTTCCGCGTCGACGGCTTCCCGGACGAGACCGCGCGCGTGCTCCAGGGACAGGCCGCCGCTCAGCCAGCGCATGCTCAGGCCCTCCAACAGGGCCGTCAGGCGTTCCGCCGCGGCGGCGAGTGAGGCCGCAGGCACCAGCGGCCGGACCCGCCCGAGCAGCCCGGCCACGTCCTGCACCCAGACCAGGGTCGCCCGGGCCAGATCCTCGCGCAGGGCCGGGTCGAAGACGGCGCTCGCCCTCAGCTCGCCCCAGGCGGTGCTGTTCTCCCGGACCTCCGGGGAGTCCTGGAACTCGAGGAGGAGCGCCTCGTCCAGCTCCTCCCGAGGGCTGAGCGGCGCGCCGCCCTCGGCGCGCGCGGCGGTGTAGCGCTCGGCCCGCTCGTTGATGAACTCCAGCGTGTGCCGCAGGATGCCCGTGCGGTCCTTGAAGTGGTAGTAGATCAGGCCGGTGGAGACCCCGGCCTCGGCCGCGAGCTCCTCCACACGGAGCCCGCGAACACCGCGACGGGCGATCACCCGCGCGGCCGCTTCCAGGATCTGAGTACTGCGTGACGCCATGACCATGAACCCTATCCGGACAGCTGTCACCGTCCGCCCCACGGGCCGCCAGAACCGCCCTCACCAGCAGCCGTCACCGTCCGCAGGAACGGGCACACCCTCACCCGCACCGAGAATCACCGGACTGACTTACTTTTCAGTCGAGGGCGGAGCGACCCCGAAAACCCTGCCGCCCGGCCTCGACGAACGCCACCGTGAATCACCATAAACTTGGACACACTATCCCAGTAATTTGACTGAAAATCCAGTCAGGTCCACAGTGGGGTCACAGTCGCCTGTCCCCCACCACTGGACGGCTCGTCGGTCCATGAATCGGAGCGCACCGTGTCCCACCTCTCCCCCTCCCGCCGCGCGGCCCTGCGCGCCTTCGCCGTGATCGGCGGCGCGCTGGGCCTCGGCGCCACCACCGCCTGCGGCTCCGACAAGTCCTCACGGACGGGGTCCGACACCGGTACCGGTACCAAGCGGGCCAAGGCCACGGACAGCGGGCGCCGCTTCGGCGCCGAGTGGGAGAGCCACACGCGTACGTTCATGTCGTGGCCCGCGCTGGCGTCCGTCTGGGAGGAGGACCTGCCGTACGTGCGCGAGGACATCGCCCGCATCGCACGGGCCGTCGGGGAGTACGAGGCGGTCGTGATGATGGCGCGGCCCGACCAGCAGAAGGCGGCGCAGCGGGCGTGCGGCTCGCAGGTCGAGGTCATCCCGCTCGCCGTCGACGACCTGTGGGCCCGCGACACCGTCCCGGTCTTCGTGGAGGAGGACGGCGAAACCGTCGGCGTCGACTTCAACTTCAACGGCTGGGGCAACAAGCAGGAACACACCAACGACGGCCGCGTGGGACGCACGCTGCTGCGCGAGTACGACATCCCCCGCGTCAAGGCGCCGCTCGTCTCCGAGGGCGGCTCCTTCGAGACCGACGGCGAGGGCACCCTGCTCATCACCGAGAGCTCGATCGTCAACGACAACCGCAACCGCGGCAAGTCCCGCGACCAGATCGAGGACGAGCTGCTCGAGACCCTCGGCCTGGAGAAGGTGATCTGGCTGGCGGGTGTCCGCGGCGAGGACATCACGGACGCGCACGTGGACAGCCTCGTACGGTTCACCGCACCCGGTGTCGTCCTCCTGGACCAGGCCTTCCCCGGCACTCCCCCGGACTCCTGGTCGCGCTCCGCCGACCAGGCGCGGTCGGTGCTGAGCAAGGCCACCGACGCCCGGGGGCGGCGCTTCGAGATCGTCGACCTGCCGCAGCCCGACCTCGACAAGATCACGGGCGAGGGCGACGACTTCGTGTCGACGTACGCCAACTTCTACATCGCCAACGACGCCGTGTTCATGCCGAAGTTCGGCGATCGGAAGGCCGACGACCGTGCGCGCGGCATCCTCCAGGACCACTTCCCCAAGCGGGACATCGTGCCGGTCCGCATCGACACCATCGCCTCCGGCGGGGGCGGCATCCACTGCTCGACCCACGACGAGCCGGGCAAGCCCGCCGACTGACGGACCGGCACCGGTCCACGGGCGGGGCGGGGCCGCCCGCGCGGGCGGCCCCGCCCCGCCCGTCCGGTCACAGGAGCCGCTGGATCTCCCCGCGCACGCGGTAGAACCCGCCCGCCGCCGCGTGCAGGGCGCCCACGGCGTAACGGGCCCCGGGCTCCCGCATCGCGCGCGGGAACTGGACCCTCCAGGAGGAGTCGTAGCCCTCGGACACCACGTGCACGCGCAGTCGGCCGCCCTCCTGGACGCACTCGACGACGACCGCTCCGGCGGGGGCGTGGGCGACGGTGGTCACCGCGGCCGCCGCGCTGTCCGGC
Organism: Streptomyces sp. AN091965; assembly: GCF_022698285.1. Classification (NCBI taxonomy): domain Bacteria; kingdom Bacillati; phylum Actinomycetota; class Actinomycetes; order Kitasatosporales; family Streptomycetaceae; genus Streptomyces; species Streptomyces sp. AN091965. The sequence continues at coordinate 732,598 of NZ_JALDMY010000001.1, forward strand.
GCGTAGGTGGGCACCGCGGCGGCCAGCTTGACGTCCCGGGCGACCGGTACCGTGCCCTGCTCCGCCGCGGAGACGGCCGCGTCGCTCGCGTCCACGCACACCAGCGAGCCGTCCGTGGTCACCAAGTACAGCCGCTCGTCGTGGTACTGCATGGACAGGGCCGAGCCTCCGCCCGTACCGAGCTTCCACAGCCGGGTGCCGTCCCGGTCGAAGCAGTACACGGACGACGCCGCGTCACCGGCGAAGACGAACCGGCCGCCGGGCGAGGTCGCGCAGGAGTACACCGCGCTGTCGCAGGCGTACGTGGCCTCGATCGCACCGGTGGCCTTGGCGAGGCGCTGGACGGCGCGGTGCGCGGTCCCGGCGTACACGGCCTCGTCCTCCTGCCAGCCGAACAGGACGCCGCCACGGGTGGCGGTGTGCCACAACTCGCCGCCCCCGTCGGGCGCGTAGGCGGTGATGCCCCGGGAGTGGCCGTGGTAGACGGCCCGGTCGTCGGCGCGGACCATCCAGGCGTGCTCGCCCCCGCTGCGGCGGGCCCACTGGTGCTCGTCCTCGTGGTCGATGACCGTGAGCCGGCCCTCGCGGTCCGACACGTTCAGCAGGCCCTCGTGGATGTCGAGCCAGAAGATGTCGACGTCCGCAGCGATGTCGTACGCGGCGAAGGGCAGCTTCGACGACAGGTCGTACACCCGGCCGTCGTCGCAGCCCGCATAGATCCAGAAGTCGTCGGCGACCAGGCACTTCACACCGTCCGGCAGGCTGAACCTGGCCAGGACGCCGCCGTCGTGGTCCAGGGTGTACACGTCCCCCGACTGGTTGCCGACCCAGCAGTGGTCGGCGTCGACGTGGATGCCGAACGCCGAGGAGCCGGTGCGGAATCGCCACAGGACGGGAGCCACGGACCGCGCGGTGGACGGGGCGGAGGCCACCTGACGCCGGGTCACCGGACGCGGGGCGCGCTGTCCGGGGATCGCGGGGGCGTACCCCTTGCGGACCTTCTCGCCCACCTTCTTCGCGGCGGCCGCACGGGCCTTCTCCGCCGTGGCGAACGTCGTGCTCTGCGTCTGTCCGTCGGCGCCGATCCTCCCGTACCGCACCGTCACCAACTGGCCCGCGACGGTCACCTCGTAGAACTTGTGCGCGCCCCCGCCGTCCTGCGACAGCTCCAGATACGTCGTCGACTCCGGCGCACCGGACATGGCGGACCCAGACATGGCAGACCCCTCCCCAGAGCGGACCCACGGCCGTTCCGGCGGGTCCCACTGCTCGAACCGTAGGAGGTCCCACTGACAATCGGCCCTGACCGGACACGCGAACGGCCCGGCGCGTGCGCGCCGGGCCGCGGTGGAGTGCCGGCGGTGCGGTCAGCCGGTGACCACGTTGTGCGCCGGGATGATCTGCGGCTCGCCGTCGGCGTGGCCCAGGTCGGCGAGGATCGGCTGGAGGATCTTGGAGAAGTTCTCGAGCGCCTCTTCGGACTCCCACACGTCGACGACCCGCCAGCCGCCGTCGACCGGCCCGGCCACGTGGGAGATCAGTCCGGGTGCGGGAATGTCGGCGAGCGAGGTGAACTCGCCGCCGTCGGTGAGGCGGTCGATGACGGCGTCGTAGAGCTCCTGCCCGACGCCGGGGATTTCGAAGGTGACGATGATGGCCATGTGGTCCCCCCACTGCCCGTTCACTGGGTCCGCCGCTCGCTCGTGGCGTGCGGCGAGATCGCTCCGGTCGGCGCGACCTCCTCATGCCTACCCGACCGCCGTCCGGGCGTCGACGGATTGCGAGCGGTGGACCGGGGCAGCTGAGGCGCGCCGAGGGTTCCCACGCCCCTGGTGAGCCGACTGCCACCCCGGGCGCACGCCGCGCCGCCACCGGGGCCGGTACGGACGGATCACGCCGGGACGAGCGCGCCGACGACCGGGACGAGGGCCTGGCCCGCCGGGCTGGTCCAGTCCCGCGCGAGGCCGGTGAGGACCATGTTCGTCGAGGTGACCACGGCGCCGGCCTGCTCCATCAGACGCAGGGCCACGTCGTCGGCGATCCTGCTGGTCGAGCCGCCCGCGTCGGCGACGACGTACACCGTGTAGCCCTGTTCGAGCGCGGTGAGCGTGGGGTAGACGGTGCACACGTCGTTGGTCACGCCCGCGACGATCAGGATGCCCCGCTGGGTCGCGGTGACCGCATCGGCGAAAGCGAGGTCGTCCATGGCGTTCACGACGCCGGTCCGCCGGACGCGCGCGGCGAATTCGGCGGGGGCGATCTCTTCGAACTCGTCGGCCAGCGGGCCCTGCGCCCGGTCCTCCATGGACGAGGTCAGGATCAAAGGCATGTCGAGGGCCTTGGCCGCCTTCGCCAGCGCGAGGGCGTTGGCCTTCAGGACGTCGCGGTCGGTCGAGCCGACCCAGCTCATGGTGCCGACCTGATGGTCGATCAGCAGGACGGCGGTCTCGCCGGGCGGAAGCATCTCTAACGGCATGATCGTCCTCTCTCGGACCGGGGACCCGCGCGCGGGCCCCGCATGGCGAACACACCGAGGAACGTATCAGGCACCTTATAAGGTGGAGAAGACATGAGCCGGTAGCCTGAGGCCCTCGGGCGCTCGGAGAGGAGGTGCGGCACCCATGGTCACGGACTACGGGCAGCGACTGCCGTACATCATGCGGATGGTCAGCAACGCGCTGTCGCAGCAGCTGGAGCGCACGCTCCGGCAGTTCTCCCTCAACCACGCGCAGTTCGCCGCACTGGCCCAGCTGGGCCTGGAGCAGCCCGGTGGCCTCTCCGGAGCCGAGCTCGGGCACCGCGCGGGCGTCACCGCGCAGTCCATGTCCGCCGCGGTCGCGTCCCTGCTCGACCGGGGGCTCGTGTCCCGCACCCCGCACCCCACGCACGGCCGGATCCTCGAAGTCCGCATCACCCCCGAGGGGCTGGACCTGGTCGAACGTGCCCAGGCGGCGGCCAAGCACGTCGAGGACCGCGCCGTCGCCGGGCTCACCCCGGCGCAGCAGGGCGAACTCCGCGCCCTGCTGGGCCAGATCACCCGCACCCTCGGGCTCTACGCACCCGAACCGCGGTCGCCGCAGCCCTGAGCGGCCCGCGCCTAGTAGTACCCCTTCGTCCCGTCGAGCAGTTCCCTCACGATGTCCGCGTGGCCCGCGTGCCGTCCGGTCTCCTCCACGAGGTGGATGAGCATCCAGCGGAGGTTGGCGCCGCCGGAGCGGTAGTCGGAGTGGCAGCCGACGTCGTCCAGGGAGGCCGCGGCCACGATCTCGTTGCTCCGGGCGCACTGGGCCTCGTACTCCGCGAGCAGCTGTGCCAGCGGGATGCCGTCGGCCCGCCAGTCGGCGTCCTCGACCGTCTCGTCGAAGGACGGGTTCCGCGTCTCGTCGCCGCCGAGGAAGAGCACCTCGAGCCAGGTGTGCTCGGTCCACCGCATGTGGCGGACGAGCCCGGCCATCGTCATCGCGGGCGAGGTCGGAAGGACGGAGCGGTGCGCGTCCGCCTCGCTCAGGCCCTCGCACTTCCGGCGCAGGATCTGCCGCTGGAGATCCAGCCAGCCGACGAGCGCGGTGCGTTCGTCGGCCTGCAAGGGGGGACGTTCGAGTGAAGGGGTCATGCCCGGGGACGCTAGTTTTCCGGGGCCCCCGCTGTCGCCCGGTTTTCTTCCGGGCGCAGGACGAGATAGCCCTGGCGGGGGCTGGGTGACCAGGGCAGGCGGTGCGCGAAGAGGGCTTCGACGAACGGCGTCGTGCGGTGGTAGACGTACACCGAGGTCTCCACCCCCGCGATCCGCGGGGTGTCGATGAGCAGGGGGATGTCGGCGAGGAAGTACCGCACCGCCTCCTCGACCTGCCCCTCCGTCGGCTCGCCGGGCATGCGGTGGGCGAGGACGCTGCGCGAGGCGTCCAGGCACATGGCACGGAAGGCCGGGTCGGCGGCGAACCAGTGCCGGGCCTGCCAGTGCAGCTCCTGGAAGGCCTCGTTCGGGCGCAGGTGCTCCCAGTCGAGGAGGAACGGGTCGGTGTCCACGTGCCCGATGGCGTGACCGGCGGCGTCTCCGGTGGCGTTTCCGGCGGCGTGGGCGAGGCCGTCGCGGATCCGGTTGCGCATCTTCAGCCCGTTCTCGTGCGCCCGCCTTCGGGCCTTGTCCGCCGCTATGCCCGTGGCGGTGAGGGTGTACTGGGAAGGTCCGTCGGGGAGGTGGAAGTGGACCCGGTCGAAGCGGGGCAGCACCCACTGGCAGAGCTCCGCGACGCGCGCCCGCTTGAAGTAGGAGTTGAACGGGCTGATCCCCACGCAGGCGTGCTGGGCCAGCTCGGCGAGGCCGCGGCAGCGGGCGGTGAGGGGTTCGGCCACGAATCCTCCGCGTCCTCCGCGGCCGCCGCGCTCGCCGTCTCCTGCGCGGCCACAGCTACAGCTACAGCCGCAGCCGCCGAAGAGTGCGTTCCGGTCGGCGATCACCCGCGTACCCTAAGCGCCGCACGGCCGCCACGCCGGCTGTACCGGGCCGGTGCCCCTCGAATCACGTAATCACGTACGCCTGCGGAATCCGTACGGGAGGACGGACCGGTTCGACAGGCGGTGCGGGAGTCTCACCAGGAGCACGGGAGCCTCACCAGGAGCACATGCCACACCTCCTGCGCCCCGTCGCGCACCGGCAGAGCGCCCACGGATCTGAGGGCGCTTCCGGCGCCGTACTTGGCCGAACTTCCCCTAGGCACCCGCACTCTTGGTACGTACCATTCGTGTCGCCTGAGGCCCTCAGTCAGCGGGCGGCCCGCTCGTCCCCCATGCCCGCCCGCTTGGCATGCCCCACCTGATTCCTCGTGGGCACATGCCCCCGCTCCTGAAGCCGCTCACCTCACCTTCAGGATCCAGGCTCCATCAACGCGATAGGAAAACCATGGCCGGTGGACTTTTCGCGAGCGGCGCGCTGACCGCGTTGTTCGCCATGGCTCTGGCTCCACCCAGCACGTCCCAAGACGTCCCCACGACTCCCCCATCACCCGCCGAGAGAATCCGGGTCGAGGTCGCCACAGTCAACGGATCAGGCTGTCGGGAAGGAACGGTCGCCGTGGCGGCCGCCCCGGACAACTCGGCGTTCACCGTCACCTACAGCGACTACCTCGCCAGTGCGGGAGAGCAGTCCGACCCCGTCGACTACCGCAAGAACTGCCAGCTCAGCCTGATCGTGCACGCCCCGGTGGACTACACCTACGCGATCGCGAGCGTCGACTACCGCGGCTACGCCTCACTGCAGTCCGGTGCCAACGGCGTCGAGAAGGCGTCGTACTACTTCCAGGGTTCGTCCGACACCACGTCCGAGAGTCACCGATGGCGCGGCCCGTACGCCGACAACTGGCAGGCGACCGACTCGAAACCGTGGGAAGACCTGGACTGGGCACCGTGCGGCTCCAGGCGGAACCTCAACGTCAACACCGAGCTGCGGGTCCTGCTCGGGTCCTCGGACCCCGGCAGGACGAGCTTCATGACCATGGACTCGACCGACGCCAAGGTCAGCAGCGTCTACCGACTCGCCTGGAAGCCGTGCCCGAGCACGTAACCGGCTTCCCCGAGCGCACCAGCGCGGCAGTACGCGTACGACCGCTCGGCGTGGAACTCTGAGCCGAGGGTGAGCGGGAGGTCCCGCCTGTGGGCCGGGCCTCCCGCTCTACCGGTGATGACGTCACGCGCCCGTGGCGAGGGACGCGGGCCTGCGCAGCAGCCACTGCCCGAACGTCCGGCGCGGAGGCCGCACCACCACGCGGCCGTGCGCCTTCTGGCCGACCAGCTCCACCCGCAGCGTGACCGGCGTTCCGGGGTCCGTGGCTGCCTGAAGGTGCTTGACCTTGCTGTGCACCAGGTGCAGCCCGTCCGTGTCGACCACGACACCTGGCCGTGTGATCAGCGTGAGGGTCTTGCCCGTCATCCCTACGTCGATCCGCAGGGTGTCGTGCGTGATCACCGCGTCGGTGAAGTCCAGGGTGACGGCGCAGTACATGACCGCGAGCTCCAGCTTCCGCGGCACCACCCAGCGTCCCGTGCGCTCGATCGCACTGCTGTGGACCTGTTCGAACCGCACCACGTCCTTGGCCTCCGCCGCGGCCGCGCCGACCGTCGCCGACGCGGGCGGCAGGTCGGCGGTGAGCACGGCCAGTTCGCCCAGGGTCCGCGCAGACAGGGCGACTTCGAGGCGCTCGTCCAGCTCGTCGGCCGTCAGCAGGCCGTCCCCCGCCGCGACGCGCAGCACCTCCACCACACGGTCCCGGTCCGCGTGCGAAGCACGCAGCGCGGGCGACGAGCCGGGTCCGGCGGACTTTCCGGTGGGTGAGATCTCTCCCGACATGCTTCCGTCCTGGTCCTGTCGAACGTCTCCGCGCGACACCGGCGGCCACGCGAGCTGAAGACTAACGCTATATCGCGACACTGATCCCGGCCAGGCCCTGTCAGCGGAAGGCCTGCGGCGCGGCCGGTCTGCCCTCGGGCGTGCCCTCGGGGGCCTCCCGCCCTCCGGGCGTGCCTGACTAGAACGGCGTGACGAGGGCGGTCCGGACCAGGAGCTGTCCGTCCGGCCTCGTGAAGGGGCACATTCCGTACGGCTGTGGGCCCGGAGTCGAGCGGACGGGACACGTCATGCGGCGGCACGAAGAGCGAAACGAGAACAAGAGCGCGGGCAAGGGACAGCCTCCGCCCCAGGCAGCGGCCGTGCCTCAGGCGGGTGTCGGCCAGGGGCCCATGACCCCGGCACGGACCGTGGCGTTGACCGGCCTGGTGGGCAATCACGTGATCGCGCGGATGGTCGACCAGGAGCGCCACACTCACGGCGCGGGCTGCGGGCACCCGCGCGTGGAGGAGACCGTTCCGAAGGGGCGGCGCGCCCCGGTCGTGGCCCGGGCCAAGGACAAGAAAGGCAAGGGGAAGGCGTCGGGGAGCGGCGGCGGGGCCTCGTGGGAGCAGCGCGCCAAGGCCATCGCCGAGATCGGCAGACAGCACACCTGCGAGCAGCCGAACAAGTCGTGGGGCCGGGTCCGCGACGAGATCACCGTGCGGTACCCGCGCTCCTACAAACACCAGCCGGACGAACAGAGCCTCCGGCACATCGCGCGGGCGCTGTACAACGCCGTCGAACACCAGGAACAACAAGCCCAGCAGAGGGGCCGGAAGACGGACGGCAAGCAGGCGAAGCCGCAGGGCGTGCAGATGGTGGGTGACCCGAACCAGGAAGTACAGGTCATGCTGTACAACGGCCACTTGGTCATCACCGCCAATCAGGACGCCTCCCTGGACCTGCTCCACCAGTGGCTCCTCGACGACGATGCCAAGCAGGGCAAGGCGACCGCACAGGACGCGCCGGGCCACCGGCTGCGGCAGGTCCTGACCACCGACTTCAACGACGCAGGCCACGAGCCGGACCTGGAGGAGGAAGCGGAGGAGGCGCCGGCGGAGCGGGGCAAGCGCCCGGCACCGGCGAGCGGCCACACGCGCAGCAAGCGCCGCAGGACCGAGGGCGGAGACACCGCGCGGGCGCCGTCGAAGGGCCAGGACCCCGACCGCGCCTACCGCGACCGGCAGGCGCGCTTGAAGATCGGTGAGGGCCTCCGTCCACCGGAGCGGGAACAGCCGGGCACACCGATGGACGCGGACGGCGGCGCCGACGCGCAGTCCGGTTCGTTCGTACGGGACAACCGCACGCTCCAGGCCCTGCGGAGCGTGAAGCACGTCCGCAAGGTCGACGTCTCCAATGAACTCGCGGAGGATCCCGCCTACCGGCAGCACCTGGCCATGCTGCTCTCCGCCAAGGCTTCGGGATATGCGTACCTGCTGTACAACAGCGGATCCGACGGTGTGCAGCACGCCGAGCAGAAGCTGCTGATGTTGCTCAACAACGCGGACATCACCGGTGAGAACGCCGAGGGCGACGTGCTGATCCGCGGCCGGAAACGACCGTGCCAGGCCTGCCTCGGTCTTCTGAACTACTTCAAGAGCGAGATGGGAATCGACATCCGCTACAACGACAGGGGCAATCACTACTTCATCAACGCCGTCGACACCGCCACGCAGAGCTTCCCGGGGCAGGCCGCGGTCAACACCGAGTCCGTGGACGGCCACCTCGGCGAGCAGCTGCGTCACGGCCGCATGTTCGCCGCGGCACCCAGCGGAGCCACGCCCGCACCCGCCTTCCCCGCAGAGGGAGTTCACGAGCCCGAAATGGGTGCCGAGGGCGGCGTGGAACAGCGTAAGCAGCTCAAGAAGTACACGACGGCGGACGGCAGGACCGGGCGGCTCTACCCGCGCAACGCGGGACTCAAGGGGCCGCTGGACACCCCGTCCACCAGCGAGGCCGACGACCCCGCCGCGGCAGCGGGCACGCGGGGCGCCCTGGAAGCCACCTTCCGCCAGCTGTCCCTCCGGGACACCAAGGAGACAGCCGGGACGAGCGACCTCGAGTCCGCGCCCGACAACAGGGAACAGCGTGCGCGGGAGGAGCAGGAAAGGCGGCAGGCGTGGTTCGAAGGGAACATCGTGCCCCAGTTGCGCACGGCGGCCGGTGCGGAGTTCTGGAAGGTGGTCGAACAACGCACGGACGGCGGAGGGAAGTTCGGGACGGTCTTCCCTGACGCCCTGCGCCGGAAGATAGCGGAACTGACGGCGGCGGACCCCGAACTCATCCACCCCATCCGGCAGCGACTGCGCGTCTCCCTTCAGGCCATGACGAAACAGCTCGGCAGGACCGGTCAGAACACGCGCAGGCTCGCGCGCCCCATGAAGGAGGTTCCGGGGGCGGAGAACGCGATCGAGGCGGCCATGCCCGAGGGATTCCGCAGCGGCTGGCTGGAGCTGAGGACGAAGAACCAGGGCAAGGAGGGGAAGGAGATCGAGAAGTGGAATCCCAAGGAGAATCTGCTCACCGAGGGATTCGACCGCTCGCTGTACGGGATCATGTTCGAGAGTGAGCACCCGGTGTCCGCCAACTCCGTGGCGGACAAGCTGTTCATCCCGCAGGAGACGTTCAAGCGCCGGGTGAAGAAGATGAAGGAGAAGTACGCCCAGGACGAGACCGGGGAGAGTTCCGCCCGGCAATGACGGCGACGGACCCCGGTGCGCGGTGCCCAAAGGCTGAGCCGTACATCACTCTTGGCGCAGGGGTCGCGTCACCTCCCCGGAGGCCCCGGGTCAGTTCGGCCGGGAGGCACTGCGCCGCCCACCCCGCTTCCCGGGCCCCGGGTCTCCTCAGTCCTCGTCGAGGATCTCGTACCGCGCCACGTCCAGCTCGTCCAGGACGGCATCCAGCGACCGGCCCTGCAGCATCGCCACCCGCTCGGTCTGTGCCACGGCCCACCCCGTCAGGCACATCAGCAGCAGGCGCAGGCCGTCCACGCCGTGCTCCTCAAGGACCCGCCCCGACACCCGCCACGCCTCGGCGGGGACCCGCTCCGGCGGCTCCGCTCCGGCCACCGACCGCATCAGTGCGGCGGTCACCCCGGAAATCTCCGGCGCCAGCGCCGCCAACCTGCGATCCGACTCCGCATCCACCGGCCCGCACCTCCTCACCGCTACGGCCAAGACGACCTCAGCCAACCGCAAAAGCCCCCTCCGCACAGGCGATCCCGGCACCGCGCACCCGAACGAACGAGGACCGCCGCCGGACCTGGCCGGATCGCGCGCTTGTCGACGTGTCCGCCCCTCGCGACGCTTGCCCTTTCCACCAGGTACAGGGGGGGCACATGCCGTTCTTCAGCAAGGGGCCCGACCACAGCGAGCCGCTGCAGCGAATCCTGCGTGAACTCGGCGAGTTGCGGCAGCGCGTCGACAGCCAGCAGCACGCCGTCGACCAAGCCCGGCAGGACGCCAACGCCGCCATTGCCACCGGGCTCACCGAGATCCGGTCCGTCGTCCGGGACGGGCTCGACCGCGGCAACGGCACCGTCCGGGACCCGCTCACCCAGATCCACACCGAACTCGTCGCCATCCGCGCAGCCCTCACCGAACTCAACCGTGCGGGGCCCGCGTCACAGCGGCCTCCCACCGTGTCCGCGCCCACGCCCGGGCTCGACGAGGACGACGAGGAAGAGGACTACGGCACGGGCAACGGCCGTCAGGACGAGAGCGGTACCGCTCACACGGACCTCCTCCGCAAGGCCGCGGGCATCTCCGCCGCCAGGCTCCAAGTACACCGGGACACCTGGGCGTTCCTCGTGGAGCACGCCGGGCAGGACCGCCACTTCCACATTCCCGGAGACGTCAAGGAGGAGCACGGGACCGTGACCGTCGACGTGTCCGGCCTCAGCCTCGTCGCCACCCTCACACGCCTCCGTGACACCCAGCACGCCCCTGGGGTCGATCCCGGTACCGCGGCCATCGCCCACCACCTGTACGAGCGCGTCGCCGCCACCGTGCGCTCCCTCGCCGCCACACCACACCCCGACAACCAGCCCGTCACCATCGCCGTCGACGACCGCGCGGCACCCCCTGACGATCAGGACCGGCCATAGCCGACGTGCCGAAAGCCGTGGCCGCGCCCGTGTGCTCAGCCGTACAGCTCGTGGGCGGACGGGGTGGTGCGGACTTCCGCGTCCGAGCGGGCGTAGGCGAAGTTCAGCACCGTACGCCGTACTCCGGATCGGGTCAGCGGTGTGACGCGGTGGGCGGTGGTGTCGCTGCGCAGCAGGTAGGCGTCGCCGGGCGCGTGGTGAGCCGTGCGCGCGCCCGTGCCGGTCATGGCGGTCAGGGCCGTGGTGTGCGGAGTGAACTCGACCAGGCCGCCGTCGGCGGGGTCCGGCGGCGCTTCGAGGAAGACGACCAGCGCGTAGGGGTAGTCGTCGGTGTGTGCGCCGTGGGTGTCGTCCTGGCGGTGCAGGATGTTCAGGACGTGCCGTTCCAGTGCCTCCGGGACGGCGGTGGGCTTCTCGCCGACGGCCGCCGCCAGCAGGGCCAGCAGCTCCCCGTCCGCGTAGAGGCGGTGAATCAGCCGTGACTCCCGCGCGATGACGTGGCCGCCCAGCGTCGTCATGCGGCGGGGCGAGCCGTCCATGCAGGCCATGGCGAAGTCCCTGCGCCGCGCCCGCCGTTCGAGCCTGCGTGACTCCGCGCGCAGGGTCGCGAGCCCGTGCCGGGTGAGCAGACCGGGCAGGGGGAGGTAGCCGTCCGTCGCGAAGCGGGTGCGTGCGGCGCCCGTGTCGTACTGGCACGCGAGGGCATCGGCGTGGAACAGACGGGTCATGGCTGCTCTTTCACGGTCGAGGCGTCCGGGACGCCAAGACGTTCCCCCGGCGGTGCCCCGTTCACGCCGGGCGCCGCGGGAACGACCGGAAACACCTCGCCCGGTACGCCGAGGGCCCACGGTCAGCCCTCCCCCTGGCCCCCGCAGCCACCCGCCCGTCGTCGCGCACCCGTACACTTCCTCCGTCAAATGATCTTCGTTGACCCTGGGGGAACACAGATGTCCAAGCGTGTGACGCGGAAGAAGCGGGCGGTTCTGCGGGGCGTGGCCGTGGCGATCGGCGCGGCCATGGCCTTCACCTGCGCCACCGGCACCGGGAGCGCGGCCGAGGAGTCGGGTCGGCACGAAGCGACCCAGCAGGCCCTCAACGCGCTCGAGCGGGCCGGAATGCCGGGCGTGGCCGCCGAGGTGAGCGGGCCGCGCGGCAAGTGGTTCGGGTCCGCCGGTTACGCCGACACCGCGACCAAGCGCAAGCGCACCCCCGCGGACCACCTGCGGGCGGGCAGCAACACCAAGTCCTTCATCTCCGTGGTCCTGCTCCAGCTGGAGGCCGAGGGCAAGCTGAGCCTGGACGACTCCGTCGAGCGCTGGCTGCCGGGCGTCCTCAAGGGCAACGGCTACGACGGCACCAAGGTGACGGTACGTCAGCTCCTCAACCACACCAGTGGCGTGCACGACATGGTGTCCACGCCGGAGTGGCGGGAGTACATGAACGGCCCCGGCTTCCTCGCCCACCGCTACGAGACCTGGACGCCGCAGCGGATCGTCGGTCTCGCGCTCAAGTACAAGCCCGACTTCGAGCCCGGCACCAGCTGGAACTACTCCAACACCAACTTCGTGCTCGCGGGCATGGTCATCGAGAAGGTCACGGGCAACACCTACGCGCACGAGGCCGAGCGGCGCATCGTCAAGCGCCTGAAGCTGCGCGAGACGACCTTCCCCGGCACCGACCCGAAGATGCCCGCCCCGTACGCGATCGGGTACTCCAAGCTGTACGCGGCGAACCCCGGGCCCGAGATCTACGACGCGACGGAATACAACCCGGCGTGGTCGGGCGCGACCGGCGAGATCATCAGCACCACGGGCGACCTCAACCGCTACTACAGCGCGCTGCTCAAGGGTGAGCTGCTGCCGACCGCCCAGCAGCGCGAGCTCCTGGACACGGTCAAGACGGGCACCTTCTTCGACTACGGCGCCGGACTGATCGTCCGCACCCTGTCCTGCGGCGTGAAGGTCTACGGCCACGACGGCATCGTCTGGGGCTCCCTGACCAGCACGGCGACGACGGCCGACGGCAAGCACACCCTGACCTTCCACCTCAACGGCGACTGGCTGGAGGACGGCAAGCCCTACGAGGACGTCTTCGAAGCCGAGTTCTGCGCCAAGGGCTGACCGCCTTCGCCCTCACCGAGCTGACCGCCGCCGAGGAGGAGCGGATCGCCGCGCTCGTGAAGCGGGCGGTCAGCTGAGTGCGCGGGCGAGGCGGACCCGGGGTCAGCCCTTCACGCCGTAGAAGTGGATCGGCGAGTTCGGCCTGAAGCCGATGCGGGGGTAGACGGGCGCCCCCGCCGCCGTCGCGTGCAGGGTGGCCCGGGTGAGGCCGGTGGCACGGGCACCCTCGTGCAGGGCCTTCCGGGTCACCGCCTCGCCGTAGCCCCGGCGCTCCCACGCCGGGTCCGTGGCGACGAGCACGACGAACAGCCGCCCCTCCGCCGCCACCGTCGCGGCGCACGTCACCGGTACGCCGTCCCGGACGCCCAGGTAGGCGTGCACCTCGCTCTTCCACAGCGCGGAGCCCACGAGCCCGGCGCGGCCGTCCTCCAGCGGGAACCCGTAGGCGCGCGAGTTCAGATCCGCGTACGCCTCCAGCTGTTCGTCCGTGGTCACGCGGACGAACGTCAGCTCGGGGTGGGACGGGTCCGGGACGGGCAGGAAGTCCCCGGCCATGCCGGTGCCGGGGAAGGCGTACTCAAGTCCCGCCTTCTCGGCGGCCGTTCGCACGCCCGTGCGCGCCTCGTCCCCGAGCAGGTCCTCGAAGAGCCACAGGAATCCGGGGTGCTCCTTCGCGCGCATGACGTCCGCCGCCTGGCTCAGGCGCTCCTCCACGAGCGCGGAGTCCGCGTCGACTTCGGTCAGCGTGACGCAGTTCCAGAAGGCGAACCGGCTGTCGGCCCAGCGGACGGCGATGCCCGGGAGGTCCCGCACATCGGCGCCCGCATCGCGGTCGAGCACCATGGCGCGCCACACCGTGGCGAGCTGCTCCATCGACTCGACCGACTCCGTACGATCCGTCATCAGTGACCCCTTGCGTAGTGGCGTTGTGCGGTGGCGCTGACAAGGTATCGAGGGGATCGACGGAGCCGACGAGCTCCGACGGACGCCGGGTCAGATGCCCATGGAGGCCATCTCCATCGCGGTCCGGTAGTTCCGGGCCACGTTCACGACACAGATGCGGTAGGTGCGGTTCTCCTTGACGACGAGGAAATAGTCGCGCAGCTGCTTCCAGTAGTTGCGCAGGTAGCTGAGCCCCGGCAGGAACGCCGGGGGTCTGGGCACGAGCGCGAACGCCTCGGAACAGCGCAGGATCTCACCGGTGGCCTGGGACAGCACGTCGGCGACGTCGGTGTTCATGTCCCAGCCCGCGGCCTGGTCGGGCCAGATCGCGGCGGCGATCTGCCGCAGCTGCTCCTGCTCCTCGGGCGGCAGGGAGCCGAGCAGGACGCGCTGTTCCGTCGCCGGGCCCTGTGCCGTCGTGGCGCCGTGCGCCGCCGTCGTGTCCGCCGCGCTCGCGACCGAGGCCGTGCCGGTGGCCAGCAGGCCGCCGACGACCAGGGCCGCGACGGCGGGTACCAGACGGGTCCGCTGCATGCTCATGTCTTGCTCCTTCGTTTCGATCCGCTGGACGTGCCAGCCGACCGTCACACGGGGGCGTGGGCGGGGCAACGGGATCTTCCGCCCCTGTCCGAGAACCGCCCTACAAAAGGCGATCGCGCGTCTCGCTCACCGGCCCCGGTGCCCCGCCAGGACGCGGGTGCCCTCGGCGCAGCTCTCCCTCAGCTCGTCGAACTCCGCGTCCGTCAGCGTCCGGGCGGAGCCGCGCCGGCTGGGGTCGAGCAGCGCGCAGGCGCCGTCCAGCCACTGCGGGAGCGGTGCGACGCCGACGAATGCGGCCAGGCGGGTCAGCTCTTCGCGGGGAGCGTCGAGAAGGTCCTCGTAGGCGAGCGTGGCCCGCTGATCGGCGGGGAGACGGTTCAGGAACTCCGCTCCCTCGGTGACGAGTTCCGACCACAGGCTGCCGAACGTCCGCAGGGGGATGTGCCGGTCGCGTACGAGAGCGGCCTCGAAGCGGTCCCCGAGCAGCGGCGCGAGGTCCTCGGGCAGCGCCCGTACGTGCGCCTCGGTCAGGTCGGCGAGGTCCTCGACGCCCGCCCTCGCCTTGATCTCGCGCAGCAGGGAGATCGCGCGGTATCCGGTGTGGCGGCTCATGGACAGGGCGCAGTCCGGCCCTTCGCGGAACATGTGCACGAACCGCGCCTGCGGGAAGGCGGCCCGCAGCACGGGTGCCCGGCCGGTCGAGTAGCCGGAGCGCTCCACGACGGCGGTGCGTCCGAACCGCGCGCAGAGCAGGTCGAACAGCGCCTCGTGGTGTTCGGCGGCGGTGCGCTCGGGCCAGGGGGCCACGGCCGCGCCGAGCTCGTCGAGGAGTCCGTCGGGGTCGTCGCTGAGGTGGGGCAGGACCATGAGGGAGAGCGCGGGGATGCCGGTGGTCTCCGACGCGTACCGTCCGGGGCGGCGCGTGTAGAGGAACTCCGGCAGCGGCACCCCGCTGCGGATCATCCGCTCGAAGTGCGGGGCGGGCCGGAACAGCGCCTGCCAGAACTCCGCACCGGTCACTTTCCCCTCGGGGAAGGCCGCGTCGCCCACGGACGCCATGAACTCGTTGAGGCTGAGGACGTCCGGGTGCGAGTTGAGAATGCGGGACAACGCGGTCGAGCCGCTGCGGCCGGTACCGATGACGAAGCTCAGGGTGCGCACGGTCACTCTCCGGGGCCTGGGGAACGTGGATGACTGCGGGCGACGGGTCCACTGCCGACGGACGACGGGACGACCCCGTGGGCCGAAGCCTTCCCTCCACCGGCGGCACCAGCCACCGCCCGCTGGTGGTCCTCCCCCGCCGCGCGCTCGCCCACCCACTCCGGCTGTCGGGCCGCGGAGGGGATCAGCTCCGCGCGCCCGTGGGGGTCGTGGTCGACAGAGGGGCCGCGATGTCCTCCAGGGAGCGGCGTTCGGCGTTGACGGCCAGGGCCGCGGCCGTCAGGCCGGCCAGGGTCATCAGGGCGGCGCCGATCCGGAAGGCGAGGGCCGTGTCCGCGATGACGCCCGTCTCGGTCAGCTTCGAGAAGAGCAGGGGGCCGCTGATGCCGCCCGCCGCGGTTCCGATGGCGTAGAAGAAGGCGATGGCCATGGCGCGGGTCTCCATCGGGAAGATCTCGCTCACGGTCAAGTAGGCCGAACTGGCCCCGGCTGAGGCGAAGAAGAGGACCACGCACCAGCAGGCCGTGAGGGTCTTCGCGGTGAGGTGCCCGCCGTCGAAGAGCCAGGCGGTGCCGAAGAGCAGCAGCCCGGAGAGCACGTACGTACCGGAGATCATGATGCGGCGGCCGAGCGTGTCGAAGAGGCGGCCCAGGAGCAGCGGCCCGAGGAAGTTGCCGACCGCCATCACGGCGAAGTAGTAGCCCGTCGAGCCGCTCGGCACGTCGTAGAACGTGGTGAGGATCGCGCCGAAGCCGAACGTGATCGCGTTGTACAGGAAGGCCTGGCCGATGAAGAGCGAGAAGCCGAGGGCGGCGCGCTTGCGGTAGGTGGACAGGACGGTGCGGGCGATGACGCCGAAGCCGATGCCCGCGCGCGGGTGGACGGTGATCTCGCCCTCGGGTTCCGGGAGCGGGCGGCCCTTCTCGGCCGTGATGCGCTCCTCGATGCCGGTGACCAGTTTCTCCGCCTCCTCGCCGCGGCCGTGCAGGAAGAGCCAGCGCGGGCTCTCCGGCACGTTCCGCCGCACCAGCAGGATGACGAGGCCGAGGACGACGCCCAGGGCGAACGTCAGCCGCCAGCCGACGTTCATCGCGAAGAGGTCGGTGTCGAGTGCGAGGACCGAGAGGAGGGCGCCGCCCACCGCGCCCAGCCAGAAGCTGCCGTTGATGACGAGGTCGACGCGGCCCCGGTAGCGGGAGGGGATGAGCTCGTCGACGGCGGAGTTGATGGCCGCGTACTCGCCACCGATGCCGAATCCGGTGAGGAAGCGGAAGGCGAAGAACCACCAGCTGGAGAAGGACACGGCGGTCAGCGCGGTCGCCGCCAGATAGACGGCGAGGGTGATCAGGAAGAGCTTCTTGCGGCCGTAGCGGTCGGTGAGCCAGCCGAAGAACAGCGCGCCCGCGCAGGCGCCCGCCACGTACAGGGCCGCGGCGATGCCCGTCACCTGCGCCGCGCCGACGGGCAGTCCGCTGCCCTCCTCGGACAGGCGGCTTGCGATGCTGCCGACGACCGTCACCTCGAGGCCGTCCAGGATCCACACGGTGCCGAGCCCGATGACGACCGTCCAGTGCCAGCGCGACCACGGCAGCCGGTCGAGGCGCGCGGGCACGGCCGTCGTGATCGTGCCGGCCCGCGCGTCCACCGGGTCGTCCGTCGCCATCGCCGCCTCCTTCGTCCGCGCGGCCCGGGAACCTCCTGTCCGGGGTTCCGGGCCGCGCCCCGTCCGTCGCGCAGCACCGCGTTCCCGCTGCGCCCCTGTGCACACGTCCTCGGAGACCGTACGCCGGACAAAGGTGACAACCTACGACATCCACCCCGCCCCCTCGGGCCCGCGGTGGGGGTGTGGTGCGGGAACGGCCTTCGGCTCGCGCCGGGCCGCCTACGCTGTGCGGGTGTGGGTATACGCGCCGGCGGTTCTGCTCTTCCTGGTCTTCTGTTGGCGGGTGCTGCGTGAGCGCCGGAAGTTCAGCAACGCGGTGCTTCTGGGCCTCACCGCGCTCAGCGCCCTCGTCGCGTGGGTCGCGGAGCTGATCAGATCCGGTTCGGCCTCGGGGACGCTCGTCGCCGGGTCGTTCCTCGCGGTCGGGGCCCTCGGCATCCTGCTGCTCACGGGTCTGCTGTTCCTCAACGGTCTGCAGATGGTGCGCAAGGAGGGCCGCAGCCTCACCAACCTGTTCTCGCTGATGGCCGCGGTGTCGGTGCTCGCGGTCATCGCCCTGCTGATCACGGCGGCGGTGGCGGGGACGCCGGTGCTGCTCGGCATCGGCGCGACGGCCCTCGGCCTGACCTGCTACCTCTCGTTCCTGTTCCTGTGCTTCGTCGGCTACTCGTTCCTCTACGGCCGCCTCTACGTCCGCCGCAAGGCCGACTACGTGGTCGTGCTCGGCTCGGGCCTGATCGGCGGGTCCACCGTTCCGCCCCTGCTCGCGAGCCGGCTCGACCGGGCCCGGGAGGTGCACGCGCGGCTCACCAGGCGCGGCAACTCCCCCGCCGTGATCACCTCGGGCGGGCAGGGGCCCGACGAGGACCTGCCGGAGTCCCACGCCATGGCCGGCTATCTGACGGACCGGGGCTTCCCCGAGGAGCTGATCGAGCGGGAGGACAAGTCGACGACCACGGAGGAGAACCTGCGGTTCAGCAAGGCGATCATGGAGAAGGCGAACCCCGACTACCGGTGCGTCATCGTCACGAACAACTACCACGCCTTCCGCGCCGCCCTCACCGCGCGGCGGATGGGGATCCGGGGGCAGGTGGTGGGCTCGCCCACCGCCTCGTACTTCTGGCCGAACGCGACCATCCGCGAGTTCACCGCCCTGCTCGCCGCCTACAAACGGACCAACGCCGCCGTCCTGCTCCTGTTCGTCGTCGGGGGCGTGCTCGTGTGGGCGACGCGCTGAGGGGCGCCGCCCCGGGCCCTTCCCGCCGCCGGGAAGCGCGTCCTCAGCGCAGCAGGAGCTCTCGGGTGCGGGCGAGCAGGTCGTACTGCCGACGCAGGCCCCCGCCGGACAAATTGACGACGAAGGTGCTCGCGCCCTCCCGGCGGTACTGATCGAGCCGCTCGGCCAGCAGCTCAGGAGGGCCGCTGACGACCAGGCGGGTCGCCTGCCGCTCGGACAGCCCCTCTTCCCCGGTGAGCGAGCGCAGATGGCGGACCAGGCGCCGGTTCCCCTGGCGGTTCTCCTCCGGGTCAGTGCTCAGGGCGGCGAAGACCGTGGTGCCGACCTCGGGTGCCCGCACGCCCGCTTCGGCCGCCAGCTCGGCCAGCCTGCCGACCCGCTCGCCCAGCCGGACGGGTTCGAGCAGCGAAGCGAGCCAGCCGACGCCGTGGTCCAGGGCGCGCCGCAGCGCGCGGTCGGACATGCCCCCCACCCACACCGGAGGCGCCGGAACCGCGGGGTCCAGCGTCAGCACCGGCCCGTCCGGCTCGGTCAGCAAGGCCGTCGCCCCGCCCGCGAACAGCTCGGGCAGCGCCCGCAGCACCGCATCGGTCCTGCGGCCCCGCCCGGCGAACGGAACCCCGCCGAGGGGCCAGTCCTCGGGGTGGACGCCCGCGCCGACCCCCAGGACCACGCGGTTGCCGGACAGATACTGCAACGATGACAGCTGCTTCGCCGCCCAGGCCTGCTGCCGCAGCGCCAGGAGCATGACGGCGAAGCCGATGCGCACGCGCTCGGTGACCGCGGCCGCCGCGCTCAGCGCGACCACGCTCTCCAGGAACGGCGTACGCGCGCACAAGCGGTCGCCCGCCCACACCGTGTCGAGGCCGGCCTGCTCGGCGTGGCGGGCCAGCGCGGGGATCTCCCGGAGGCTCCCTTCGCCGCGCGCCACGAAGGTCGGAAGGCAGACTCCAAGATTTATCGACATAACGATCCTCATTCGTGAGGGCGGCCGCGGCCGTCAACGGGAGCGGCGGCCTCCGGCGTTCGGTCAGGCGACCTTGCCCGGTCAACCGGGGTTGAGTTCAACTGGCGCGATGAACGACCTGGCTTCGATCCGGCGCGTCGCCGACCACTTCGACCTGCCCGTGTCCACGCTCCACTACTGGGAGCGCCGCGGGCTCCTCGCGCCTCACCGGCGCTCCGGGCAGCGCTACTACAGCGCCGATCAGTTGTTCCGGATCGCGCTCATCCGGTTGTGGCGGAGCACGGGGCGAATGTCCTTGGACGAGATCGCCGCGCTCCTCGCCGCACACGCGGAAGCTCCCGACTGGCGGGATACGGTCACCGCCCGGATAGCCGCCATCGAGACCGAGATGGCCCGCCTCGACACCGCCCGCGCCTATCTGCGCGGCCTGCTGACGTGCTCCCGCGAGGAGGCGCTGGAGCACTGTGAGGGCTTCCGCGCCCTGGTGCCGCTCCCGGTGGACGCGCCCCTCGAACAGAGTTAGAGCGCCTCGCGGCAGGGCTGGTTGCCTGATCCGCAGCAAGCTTTTGAAACTGTTCCTCCGCTGTTCTTCGCGCGGTTCGAAGCGTCCCACGGCCGCGTTCCAGGCGACTTGCGTTTCCCCTGGTCAGGGGCTGTTTTGGCGTTCCAGTGTCCCCAACTTCCCGGCATTCCTGGCGGTCGGGGCGGGTCAGCGCACATGCTCGAAAGGTGCTCATCGGACGGGTCCCTGCGTCCGGCGTCGGGCTTCCCCACCGCACGGGACGCGGGGTGAGGCCCGGTTCGGGAGCACGACAGAGCAGCAATGACTTGAGGAGTTCGTAGATGTTTCGCAAGCGCTCACGTCTGATCGCCGCGCCGGTCGCAGCTGTCGCCCTGACCCTGACGGTCGCCGGTTACCAGGCCAACGCGGCCGGGTCGTCGGGTTCGGGCGACGCGGAACGGTCGGGCGCGGCCGCTCGGGCTGCGGCCGCGTGCCTGTCCGGCACCACGACGCTGCTCGGCGACCTCGACGGCGACGGCCGGGCGGACAAGATCAGCAACCCCGGCCACACCGGCACCAAGATGACCATCCAGTGGGGCAAGGCCGACGGCACGTTCGGCAGCAAGCAGAACGTCAGCAAGCTCGTCGGCGCGCGCACCGGAGAGGTCGCGACCGCCGCTGTCGCCGACTTCCAGAACGACGGCAAGCTGGACGTCGTCGTCAACATCGTCAAGCCGTCCGGCGTGGACGACCCCGCGACGGCCCGCGTCGCGGACTACCGCCCCGGGCCGCTCAAGCGGTCGAACCTGAGCTCCACCCGCACCCGGCACCTGGACATCGGCGACTCCCGCGAGGCCAAGCAGCTGCGGGTCGCCAACTACGGCGGCGACGCCTACCCGGATCTCGCGATCCTCAGCAACGCCGGTGACGGGGTCTGGGAGCGCAACGTCCGCCTGTCGAAGGCGAGCAGCGGCCCGGGCAAGTACAACTCCGAGCACGAGCAGAGGTACGGCGCCTGGGGCACCCCGGCCGAGCCGCCGTCCATGCCCACCAGCGGCTGGAAGCACTTCTACAAGCCCTGCTCCTGACCCCCGCGGGCGCCGCCGGCCTTCCGGGCACCGGCGGCGCCCGGCCCCGGGACCGTGCGCGGTCCCCGGCCGCAAGCCCCCTTCGGCTCGTCCCCAGCCGGTGCGCCCTCCCCCCTCTTGGCCACCTCTTGGCCCGCCTCTTGGCCCGCCTCGCACCGCGCTCCGCGAGGCGCACACCGCCACAGTCGCACCCGCAGAGCAGTTGCAGAATTGAGGATTCGCTTGTCCACCTCGCCCCTGGCCCTCGTGACCTCCGCACCGAAGCCGAACCGGGTCCGGACCACCGTCACCGCCCCCGATCCGATCAGCCGCGAGGGGGTCCTCAGCCAGCTGCGCCGCTACCCGGAGATCGAACTGTCCGAGGACTCCGGCCCCGCCGCGGTCGCCCTGCTCATCGAGGACGTGCTCGACGAGGGCGCGCTCACCCGGCTGCGCCGCACCGTGCGCAGCGAGGGCTCGCGTGCCGTGCTCGTCGTGGGCACGGTCCGCGAGCACGAGCTCCTGGACGTCCTCGAGTCCGGCGTCAGCGCCATCGTCTGGCGCCGCGAGGCCACCGCCCGCCGTCTCGTGCACGCCGTGCTCACCGCTGCCAAAGGAGGTGGCGACTTACCCGCTGACCTGCTGGGACGGCTCATCAGCCAGGTGGGACGCCTGCACCGGGGCCGCGCCGACCAGCCCGGCGGCTCCCTCGGGCTCACCCAGCGCGAGGCGGACGTCGTACGGCTCGTCGCCGAGGGCCTCGACACCTCGGAGATCGCCCGCAAGCTGTCGTACTCCGAACGCACCGTCAAGAACGTCATGCACGGCCTCACCACCCGCCTGCACCTGCGCAACCGGGCGCACGCGGTGGCCTACGCCCTCCGCGAGGGCTACATCTGACCGACCGGGCCACCCGGGCCGCCCCTTGGGGCAGCCGCGCTGCCCCGCCGCCGTCCCCGCCGTGCCTGCGATCCGGTGAGCGCGGGGAGCACCATCGATGGGCGGGCCCGAAGAGTCGGCAGGGCGCGGACGCCGGGCGGGAGCGTGAGAGTGATGCAGAGTGATTCATGAGGTGGACGAGGTCCTCAAGGGCCTCATCGGCGGCGGGACGCTCGCCGGCTCCGGCATCGACGTCTCCTTCGACCTGCCCACCCGCGACTGGGCGGCCCGGCGCAACGCTCCCGTGGTCAACGCCTACTTGTACGACATCCGGGAGGACGTCTCGCGGCGCCAGCGCGGCCGCACGGCGCTGCGCGACGACCGGGCCGTCGTCGTGCGCCACCGCAGGCCCCCGCGCTGGTTCCGGCTCTCCTACCTGGTGACGGCCTGGACGAAGACGCCGCAGGACGAGCACCGGCTGCTGTCCGCGGTCCTGGCGACACTGCTGCCGCACGAGCTGATCCCCGCCGACGAGCTGCCGGGAGCGCTCGGGCGCCTCGGCCTCGCGGTGCCGGTGGCGGTGGGCGACTTCCCGTCGGAGGCCCGCTCCCTCGCCGACGTCTGGTCCGCCCTCGGCGGCGAACTCAAGCCCTCCGTGGACCTCGCGGTGACGGTGCCGTTCCCGGCCTACCCCGACTACGACGCCGGTCCCCCGGTCACCGAGGGGGCGACGGTCCGGGTGAGCGGAATGGGCAGCTCCGCTCCCGCCTCCACGGAGCGCACCCACCGGCCCCACCAGGTGGCGGCCGCCCGCGCCGCGCACGAGCGGGCGGCGGGGAGCCGCACGGAGCAGCCATGAGCACCTCGCCCCCGGACACCTCGGCGCCCGCGGCCGAACCGCCCGTCGATCCCGGCGCGCCGGGCCCGGCGCGCTTCCTGCTCGGCCGCCTCGCCGCGCTGCGGCACTCGGTCACGGCCCTGGTCGCGCACCGCTCCGCCGACGACCCCACCGCACACGACCCGCTGCGCGGCCTGTACGTGTCCCAGGAGGCCGTGAGCCGACTGCTGCGCGCCCCGGAAGCCGCGTCACCCGACGGGGACGTACGCCTTGACGGGCCGCTTCTTGACGGACCGGCTGCCGGGCCGACCGACGGACACGCCTCGCGGCCCGACGCCCCCGACGACCGGCTCACCCGCACGGCCGCCCGCCTCGGACTCACCGAGCTGGACACCGCCGTGCTGCTCATCGCCCTCGCGCCCGACCTGGACCGTGCCTTCGAGCCCCTCTACGGCTACCTCAACGACGACGTGAGCCGCCGCCGCGCCACCGTGGGACTCGCCCTCGACCTGTGCGGCACGCCCGCACACCTGCCGGGGGCGCGCGCCCGTTTCCATCCGTCGGGGCCGCTGCGTGCCTTGAGGCTGGTGACCGTCGAGGACGCCGACCGCCCGCTGCTCACCCGCTCGTTGCGCGTCCCGGACCGGATCACCGCCCATCTGCTGGGCGACGACACACCGGACGCGGCACTCCTCGGCCTCCTGCGCGCCCTGCCGGATCCGCTGCCCGCCACGCAGGACGACGAGCCGTTCGTGCGGCGGCTTGCCGCCCAGCTCAACGACAGGCCCCTGACCGCCTATCTGCGGGAGCACCGCGCGGGCGACGCGCAGGCCGCCCTCGCCGCCGCCCTGCGCGCGGCGGGGCTCGGCGCCCTGTCCTACTCCGGCTGCGCGGACCGCGTGCCCGAGCTGCTGCGGGAGGCCCGCCTCAGCGGCCGCGCGGTCGTGGTCTGCGGCCTGCCGGAGGACCCCGGCCCGATGGTGGCCGAGCTGACCGCGGCCACGGACGTGACCGTGCTGCTCGCCGACCCCCGCCCCTACGACCCGCAGTGGTCCGCGCACGACCCGCTGGTGCTCCAGGCCCCCCGGTACGCGGCGGGAGGCACGGCCGCCTGGCGGGCAGCGCTCGGGCCGGACGCCGACGGTTTCGACCTGGCCGGCACCGTCGCCCCGTACCACCTGGGGGGTGAGCGCATCGCCCGGGCCGGGCGGGCGGCCGCGGCCCTCGCCGCCTTCGACGGGGTTCCGCTCGCCGCCTCCCACGTGCGGCTCGCCGCGCGCCAGCAGTCCGCGTCGGGCCTCGAACAGCACGCCCGGCGCATCCGGCCCGCGGTGGACTGGGGCGACCTGGTCCTGCCCGACGCGCCCCTCACCCAGCTGCGCGAACTCTCCCTGCGCGCCCGCCACCGCGACCGGGTGCTCGGCGACTGGCGGCTCAGCGCGGGCGGCGGCCGGGGGCGCGGCGTGCTCGGGCTCTTCGCGGGCGAGTCCGGCACCGGCAAGACCCTGTCCGCGGAGGTGATCGCCGCGGACCTCGGGGTCGATCTGTACGTGGTCCTGCTGTCCTCGATCGTGGACAAGTACGTCGGCGAGACCGAGAAGAACCTCGAACGGATCTTCACGGAGGCCGACCGCACGGACGCCGTGCTCCTCTTCGACGAGGCCGACGCCGTCTTCGGCAAGCGCTCGGAGGTCAAGGACGCCCACGACCGGTACGCCAACATGGAGAGCGCCTACCTGTTGCAGCGCCTGGAGTCCTTCGACGGCATCGCCCTGCTGACCACCAATCTGCGGGCCAACATCGACGACGCGTTCACCCGCCGTCTCGACCTGGTGGTCGACTTCCCCTTCCCGGACGCCGGCCAGCGGCACGCGCTGTGGCGGCACGGCCTGTCGCACGTGCCCCGCGCCGAGGGCATCGACGTCGGCTCCCTGGCCGAGGAGTTCGAGCTGGCGGGCGGTTCGATCCGCAGCGCGGTGGTCACCGCCGCCTATCTCGCCGCGGGCCGGGACGGACCGGTCGCGGCGGTCGACCTGTGGGAGGGCGCCCGCCGCGAGTACCGCAAGGCGGGGCGCCTCGTGCCGGGCGAAGCCGGCTGGTGAGGGGACGGACGACAGCCGCCCGTCCCCTCACCTGTACGTACCGGGCCGGGGTTCAGGCCCTGAGGCGGATGCCCTCCAGCTGGCGGTCCTCCTCCATCGGCGCGCCCGCGTAGAAGTCCTTGCCCTCCGGGGTGCACACCTCCTGGATCCACTCCGTGTCCTTCGCGTACGCCTCGAAGCACACGGAGCCGTCGGGGACGCTGATGCTGAACCCCTCCATGGGGTGGTTCGAGTCCTTGTCCCCGATGTACAGGTCCTCCGTGTCGCCCGCGTTCTTCCAGTCGTCCCCCGCGCGCCAGTGCTCGGTCACGTAGGCGGCGGTGGCGTTGACGCCGCCCGTGCCGGAGACCGCGATGTTGAGGGACCGGATCGGCTTGTCCTCGCCCACGGTTCCGGCCTCGGCCCCGTCGCACACCGGGTCCTGCCAGCCGTCGTCCTGCACGTAGGCGCGGTAGCAGATGTGCCGGCCCTCGCTGTCCGCGGCGAGCTCGCGCACCGCGTCGGCCGCGGTCTGCTCCTCGGGCTCGTCCTCCTCGGAGTCGCCGCCGCCCCCGCCGTCGCCGCCACCGCCGCTCTCGGGCTTCTCCGAGGCGCCCTCGTCGGGCTTCCCGGCGGGTTCGTCGTCCTTCTCGTCGGGTGCGGGGGGCGCGCTGCTGATGGGCGCGGAGGGGCTGACCGGCTTGATCTTGCCCGCCTCCGCGGGCTTCTCCCGCGCCACGCTCTTGACCTGCGGCTGGTACGTCAGCCAGATCATCACGAAGGCGATGGCCACGGCCACGAGCAGCCCGAAGGTGGTGGCCAGCCAGCCCGGCAGGATCCCGCGCTGCACGAAGGTGCCGTCCACCTCCGTCGGTTCGGTCCCGGAGCGCCGCACCGCGAGCGCGTACGGATGCTCCCCCTTGGAGCCGAACCAGCTGATCTGCCGGGGCCGCAGCGTCAGCTTCACGAACGCGGCCCGGCCCGGCTCGATCTGGACGTTGCCCGGCTGGATGTCGTACGAGAACCGGTCGCCGGTGTCGCCGGCGCTGAGCGAGGCGGTCACCTTGGTGTTGCCGAGGTTGTCCACCGCGAGCCGCGGCCGTCCCCGGAACCGTCCCTTCACCGTCGGCGGCACCAACTCGGCGCGCACTTCGGAGAAGGCGGTGACGGTGAGGTTGCCCTCAGGGACGACGACGGCGTCCGGATGTTCCGCCGGCGTGACCCGTACCGCGTACGGATTCGGCCCGGCGGTCGCGTCCGGTGTGCGCGGCGGTGCGAACGTCAGCTCCACCGTGCCGGTCGTCCCCGGGTAGAGCCGCAGCGTTCTCGGCTCGACCGCGATCCAGGGGGCGAGGTCACCCACCGGTTCGAAGTGGTACTCGTCGACGATGTCGCCGGTGTTGCGCACCCGCAGCCGCACCGTGGTGCTGTCTCCGGGGTCGACGGTCGCAGAAGCAGGTTCCAAAGAGGTCCAAAGGCTCACGCCACGACGCTAGGAGGGGCCGCTGCCCCCGTCAGGAGACGGCCGGGCAGACCCTGTTGCCCGCAGGGGCGGTGGTGGGTGCCCCCGGCCGCGCCCGCTCTCCCGCCGCCCCGAACGGCACGCCGGACGGGGAACGCGCGACGTGCCCCTGAGGGCAGTGGAGTTGCCCGGCGTCCGGCACTCGAGGACGTTCCGGCGACGGCACGCACCCGTCAGGGTGAAGGTCCCGTCTCGTATCCGAGGAGAGCAGAGCATGCCGTCCTACCTGTCGCCCGGCGTCTACGTCGAGGAGGTGGCCAGCGGTTCGCGCCCGATCGAGGGAGTGGGCACCTCCGTGGCGGCCTTCGTCGGGCTCGCGCCGACCGGACCGCTGAACGAGCCGACCCTGGTGACGAACTGGACCCAGTACGTCACCTCCTTCGGTGACTTCACCGACGGGTACTACCTGGCCCACGCCGTGTACGGCTTCTTCAACAACGGCGGTTCCGCCGCGTACGTGGTGCGGGTCGGCGGCGCCGCCGAGGGCGGCACGGGTGCCGGCGGGGCCGCCGACGAGGTGGCCGGGGCCGCGGCGCCTGCGGCCCTGCCCGCCGCCGAGCCCAGGCAGCTCGGCACGTTCGCCGTGACGGCCACGGCCCGGGGCGCGCACGGCCCGCTGACGGTGGAGGTCGCCGACGCCGAGGGCGAGGGCCCCGCCGAGCGCTTCAGGCTCATCGTCAAGGACGGCGACAAGCCGGTCGAGACGCTCGACGTCAGCGCCAAGAAGGGCAACCGGTCCTACGTCGTCACCCAGGTGAAGGAGCGCTCCAAGCTCATCACCGTGACGGAGGCGGCGCCCACGGCGCAGCTCGCCCGCCCCGAGAACCAGACCGTCACCCTGGCCCTGCCCCCGGCTCCCGCCGCCGCGCCCGCGCCCGTCGAGCAGGACGCGACCGCGCACCCCGGCCCGGCCCAGTACCTCGGCGACTCCGCGGACCGCACTGGCTTCGGCGGTCTGGAGGCCATCGACGAGATCTCCATGGTCGCGGTCCCCGACCTGATGGCCGCCTACCAGCAGGGCGCCATCGACCTGGAGGCCGTCAAGGCGGTGCAGCTCGGGCTCATCGCCCACTGCGAGCTGATGGGCGACCGCGTCGCCGTCATCGACCCGCCGCCGAGCCTGAATGCCCGTCAGATCCGGGTGTGGCGCCAGGAGACCGCGGGCTACGACTCCAAGTACGCGGCCCTGTACTACCCCTGGGTGAAGACCTTCGACCCGGCCACGGGCCGGGCCCGGCTGATGCCGCCGAGCGGTCACGTCGCGGGCATCTGGGCCCGCAACGACTCCGAGCGCGGTGTGCACAAGGCACCCGCCAACGAGGTCGTGCGCGGCGCCGTCGACCTGGAGCTGCAGATCACCCGGGGCGAGCAGGACCTGCTCAACCCCATCGGCGTCAACTGCATCCGCGCCTTCCCCGGCCGGGGCGTGCGCGTCTGGGGTGCCCGCACCATGTCCTCCGACCCCGAGTGGCGCTATCTGAACATCCGCCGGTACTTCAACTACCTTGAGGAGTCGATCCTCATCGGCACCCAGTGGGTGGTGTTCGAGCCGAACGACCACGCCCTGTGGGCCCGCATCCGGCGCAACATCTCGGCGTTCCTCGTCAACGAGTGGCGCAGCGGCGCCCTCTTCGGCCGCCGTCCCGACGAGGCCTACTACGTGAAGTGCGACGAGGAGACCAACCCGCCGGAGTCGGTCGACCTGGGCCGGGTCGTGTGCGAGATCGGCGTCGCCCCGGTCAAGCCCGCGGAGTTCGTGATCTTCCGCCTCTCCCAGTTCTCCAGCGGCAGCGGGGAGTTGGAGGAGTAGCCGCCCCGGCCGTCCCGGCCCTCCCGCTCGCACACCACCAAGCCTAGAAGGACAGCGAACCCATGAGTCTCATGCAGGGTGACTCCCTCACCTCACACAACTTCGGTCTGCAGATCGACGGTGTGATGGTCGAGTACCTCTCGGAGGTCAGCGGCCTCTCCATCGAGCAGGACGTCATCGTCAGCCAGCAGAACACCGCGCAGGGCCAGATCGACATCAATCTGCTGCCCGGGGTGCAGAAGAACGGGCAGTGCACCGTGGTGCGCGGCATGACCCAGTCGGCCTCGTTCACCCAGTGGATCAACGACTCGATCAGCGGCCGGATGAGCACGGCCCGCAAGAACGCCTCGATCATCATGATGGACTTCGAGGACAACCCGGTGAAGCGGTACAACCTGCGCAACGCCTGGTGCAGCAAGATCGACGCGAGCACCCTCAAGGCGGGCGAGGCCTCCGCGCTCACCGAGACCGTGACCATCGTCTTCGAAGAACTGGTCATCGAGTAATGCGGCGCACGGCTGTCGGAGCACCGGGGCGGGGCCAGGCCGCCGCGGCCCCGCCCGCTCCCCCGAGCGCGGTGGCGGGAGCGGAGTCCCCGTCTTCGTCTCCCGCCACCGCTCCTGCCGACCCCGCGCTCCGGGAGCTGCGCACGGAGTTCCCCTTCCAACTGCCGCGCGGCTACGTCGACGAGGCGGGGACCGTGCACCGGGACGGGGTGATGCGCCTGTCGACGGCCCGGGACGAGCTGGTCCCCCTGCGCGACGTCCGCGTCCAGGAGAACCCGGCGTACCTGTCGGTGGTGCTCCTCGGGCGCGTCATCACGCGTCTGGGCACGCTGGCCACGGTGCACGACGGGACGGTGGAGAACATGTTCGCCTCCGACCTCGCGTTCCTCCAGGACTTCTACCGACAGATCAACGCCGAGGGCCACACCCGCGCCGCGGTGGAGTGCCCGCACTGCTCCGAGCCGTTCGAGGTGGAACTCGGCGGGAGCCGCCTGGGGGAATCGTGACGTACGCGACCGACCGACTGCACGAGGAGATCGCGTACGTCGCCTATCACTTCCACTGGAACCTGGAGACGATCCTGGACCTCGAACACCACGACCGGCGCCGCTACGCGCACCAGATCGCGTCCTTCGTGGCGCGCGCCGGGGCGGAGGGCTGAGCGGTGGGGTTCTTGGACCGGCTGCGGGCCGCGCGGGCCGCGCGGGGGCGCGGGGGGAACGAGGGCGGAAGCGAGGCCTCGGACGGCGGTCAGCCGCCGCTCGGCCCCGACCGGTCCGAGGCGTGCGGGGCTCCGGCCCCGGCCGTGGGTGCTTCCTGGTCGGCGCTGCCGCCGATGCAGCGTTCCGTGGCGGGCGGGGACGCCGGGATCGCGGACGCCGCGTTCGGCAGGCGGCTGCCGACCTGGCAGGACCCGTCCTTCACGGTGGCGTCCGCCCGCACCGGGGTCTTGGACGGCAGCGCCGGAAGCCTGCTCTCCGCGACACCGCCGGCCGACTCCGCTCGGCCGGTCACGGGGCTCGAAGGGGCCGTGAGTACGGCGTCCTGGACGATTGCCACGCGGGAGCCGGCGGGGCGGCGGGTACCTGTGGCTCCGCTACGGGCCCTGCCGGAGGTGGAGCCGAGCTCTTTCACGCCCTCCGCGCCACCCCCCATGCCTTCGCCCTCTGCGCCACCGCCCTTGCCTTCGCCCTCCGCGCCACCGCACTCGGGTTCACCGTCCGCGACGCCCTCCATGCCTTCGCCCTCCGCGGCGCCTCGCTCGGGTTCACCGTCCGCGACACCGTCCATGCCTTCGCCGTCTGCGACGCCGCCCTCGGGTTCGCCATCCGTGGCGCCCCCCTTGGATTCACCGTCCGCGACGCCACCCTTGCCTTCGCCCTCCGCGGCGCCTCGCTCGGGTTCACCGTCCGCGACGCCGCCCATGCCTTCACCGTCTGCGACGCCGCCCTCGGATTCGCCGTCCGTGGCTCCCCCCTTGGATTCACCGTCCGCGACGCCGCCCATGCCTTCGCCCTCCGCGGCGCCTCGCTCGGGTTCACCGCCCGCGACACCGTCCATGCCCTCGCCGTCCGCGGCTCCGCCTTCGTCTTCGTCGCCGTCTTCGCGTTCGTCGCTGCCTTCGCTCTCACCCTCCCCTTCGTCAACCTCGTCGTCGCTTTCGACTTCGTCGCATTCGCTGCCTTCGCCTTCGCCGTCTGCGGTGCCGCGATCGTCTTCGTCGTATTCGCCACCACCGTTGCCCGAGCCCTCTGCCGCGCCGCCCTCGCCTTCACCGCCTTCGCCTTCGATGTCGTCGCCGTATTCCCCTGCGTCGACCTCGTCGCCGACTTCGATGTCTTCGCCTTCGTCGCCCTCCTTGTCGTCTTCGTCGTCGTCACCTTCACTACCTTCGCCTGCGGCGCCGCGATCGCCTTCGTCGCCCTCAATGTCGTCCCCGTCGCCACCTTCGTCTTCGTCAACGTCGCTGCCTTCGTCCTCGCCTTCGTCCTCGCCTTCGTCCTCGCCTTCGTCCTCGCCTTCGTCGTCTCCGTCGGCGTCCTCGCCGTCTTCGCTGCCCTCCGCCTCCAGGACGTCGTCCGCGCCCCCACCGGTGACCGTCGCGCGGGCGTTGCAGCCCGGTTCGCGCGGTGGTGCGGGCAGCTCTGGTGGATCCCGTCGGTTCATGGGGGCCGATGGATCATCGGGGCCGAGCCGTACCGCTGGGCGTGCCGCGCCTGCGGGCCCCGGCATCCGGCCGGGGCCCGCAGGTTCCTCGGCCTTGCCTGGGCGCTCTGCGGGGCCTGCGGCGCAACCTCCCGTCGTGCAGACGAAGCGGAGCGCGCGGCTCGCGCCCGAGGGGCGGCCTGCGGGGGCGGGTTCCGTGCCGACCCGTGCTGTGCCTGCCGGGCCTGGGAACGATCGGCCGAGTGCTGTGAACCCGGCGCGACCCTTGCCTTCGGCGCCGCCTCCCGCCCCGGCACACCGTGTTCGCCCTGCGTCCCCTGCCGCGCCCTCGCCCCGGCCCCTCACCAAGTCACCGGCCGTGTCGGCGGCGGTCCAGCGTCGTGTCCTGCCTGTGGCACGCCGGGAATCGGCGGCGCCGCGCGGGACGAGCAGCGGTGCGAGCGAGGGGTCCGCCCCAGCTGCGGGCGGTCGAGGCGGAGCTCACCTGCCCTCTGTCTCCGATCTCCCTACGGTGGCCGCCGCGGAGGCCACGCGTACGCCGGTTGCTGACGCCCCCGTGCAACGGGCGGTGGCTCAGCCGGTCCGGCCCGACAGGGCCACGGCCCCCGGGCCGACTTCGTCGGGCGCGCGTGGAACGACACCGCCCTCCAGTGACGCCGCGCGCGGCACGGACGACCGGACCGCCTCCGCCGAGCACCCGCAGCCCGTGCAGCGGGCCGTCACCCAGCCGACCCGGCCCGACAACACCACGGCTGCCAGCCCGGCTTCGTCCGACGCATGTGCGGTGGGTCCGGTGCGCAGCACGGGCGACCACACTCGCCCGGCCCGTCGCACCACTTCCGCCGACGGCCGGCAGCCGGTACAGCAGGCCGTAACCCAGCCGGTCCGGCTCGACGACACCATCGCTTCCGGCGATGCGGCACGCAGCAGGAGCAATCACCCGCACCCAGCCGGTCACACCACTCCCACCGACAGCCCGCCGCCAGCGCAGCGAGCCGCCGCCCACCCCCTCCAGCCCGACAACACCGCCTCCACCAGCCCGGCGGCATCTGGCACATCTGCGATGACGCTGCGCTCCAGCGACACAACGCGCAGCACGAGCGCCCAGACTCACCCGGCCCGTCGCACCACTTCCGCCAACGGCCCGCAGCCGGTGCAGCGAGCCGCCGCCCACCCCCTCCAGCCCGACACCACCACCGCCACCAGCCCGGCTCCGTCCGGGACACCTGTCGCGGCACCAACGCCCAGTGCCCCGGCACGCAGCGCGAGTGACCACATCACCTCCGCCCACAGCACACCACCGGTGCAGCGAGCCGTCACCCCAGGGAACGCGGGCACATCGGGCGTACGTCCGGCGGTGCCCGGCAGCACGGCCAAGGGAAGCGGCACACCGAGCCGGGCCGCCGGGCCGAGCCGTGCTGCCGACGGGCCGCCGGTGCAGCAAGCGCCGCCGCAGCCCCCACCCCCGGCAGAGGCGCGCCCTCCACGCCCCGCCCGCCCGAGCCCGAGCACGGCTGCGAAGCCGAGCCCCTCCACGGCTTCCCCCTCGCCCCAGCCAGCGTTGAGCAACTCAGCTCCCACCCAGGCGAGTTCACACACGAGCGGCGCCCCAGTCCAGCGGCGCGCACTCCCGGCCCGCCCCGGGAACGCGCCGTCGGCCACAGCGGCACCCCCCAGCCCCACCTCCGCACATCCCCCGGTACAGCGCAGCGTCCGCCAGGGCCTCGGTGCCCCCGTGGCGTCCGTGGCCCCCGTGCAATCCCCGGTGCAGCGTGTCGCGGCGCCCGTGCAGCGGCGGCGCAGCCCGCTCGGTGCCCCGGTCACCCCGGTGGAGACCTCGCCCGCCGAAGACGGGGAACTGACCGTTCAGCGAAGCCCGTTCAGGCGGGGTCAGCACTCGGTGATCGGATCCCTCGCAGCGTCGGCGGCGGCGACCGTCGCCGACACCCTGGGGCGTGGGGAGCCGCGGGGCGCGGAGCGCCCCGAGGACCCTCCACCGGCCTACAGCCCGGCCGCTGTGGACGCGGTGTCGGCCCCGCCCGACGACGAGGCGCCGCCCGCCTGCACCCGGGTTCCCGAGGGCGCGTTCGACCCCAAGGGCCTCTCGGACTTCCAGGTGGACGAGCTGGTGCACCGGATGGTCGGCCGCATCACCCGGCTGATCCGTACCGAACTCCGCATGGACCGCGAGCGGATCGGCAGGCTCCGTGACGACCATCGCTGAGCCGCGGCTCTCCTCGTACGACCAGCAGACGCGACAGAAAGGCCCCCGCACGATGCCCCGCCAGGACCCGGGCTCCACCCTATGGTTCCGCCTCTCCATCGACGGCGAGAGCCTCGGCTACTTCAACGGATGCGAAGGCCTTTCGTCGCAGGTGGAGATCGAGCGCCGTCAGGAAGGCGGCAACAACGGCTTCGTGTGGCAACTGCCGTCCCGCGTCACGTTCTCCACCATCCGGCTGACCCGTCCGCTCACTCCGGACACCGCGAAGGTCGCCAAGTGGATCTCCTCCGTGCAGACCGGGATCAAGCGGCCCACCGCCGAGATCGCGGCCCTGCGCGCGGACGGCTCCGAGGTCGCGCGCTGGGGCCTGATCGACGTGCTGCCGGTCAGCTGGCAGGGCCCGCGGCTCGACCCGGGGAGCCCGGCCGTCGCCACGGAAGTCCTGGAGATCACCCATCACGGGTTCACGGACTGAGACTTCGCGCCGACCGGACAGAAGAGCGGGAGACCCACCCCATGCCCAAGAGCAAAGGCGCAGGCAAGAGCCTCGTACGTGCCAGCCTCGCCATCCACGAGCCCCCCATCGGCACCAGCACCACGCCGGGAGGGCTCATCAGGACGTTCGCCTTCGACTTCAACCCGGCGCAGCTGACCATCGGCCGCCGCGCGAACTGGACGGTGACGCCGACGGCGGCCAACCGGGACGGCGCGATGCCGGAGTTCATGGGGTCGGAGCCCCGCGAGATGAGCGTGGAGATCTTCCTGGACTCCTCCGACCGGCCGACGAGCAACGAGGTCCTCAAGAAGGTGCAGGCGCTTCTCGACTGCTGTGGGGTGACCGCCAAGAGCAAGGACGCCGACCAGCCGTCGCCGCCGTGGGTGATCTTCCAGTGGGGGTCGTTCAGGACCGCCCGGTTCACCGCCTACGTCAGCTCCGTCGACGCCTCGTACACCCTGTTCGGCACCTCGGGCATGCCCCTGCGCGCCGCCTGCCAGCTGCGCCTGCACGAGATCCCGGGCGACCCCATGGGACAGAACCCGACCTCGGGCGCGCTCACCGCGCAGCGCGTGCACCGGGTCGTCGCCGGTGACTCGCTGCAGTCGCTCGCCTGGCGCGAGTACGGCGACGCCACGGTGTGGCGGGCCATCGCCGAGGCCAACGGGATCGACGACCCGTCCGTCCTCGCCCCGGGCACCGAACTCCTGCTCCCCGCGCCGCAGGAGGTGGGCCGCTGATGGGCAACACCGCGTTCTCCAGCATCATCAAGGTGAGGCTCGGCAGCACCGAACTCACCGACGACCAGGCCCGGATGCTCGTCGACGGCTGGGTCGACCAGGGCGCCGGGGTGCCCGCCGCGTTCCGCCTCACCTTCCGCGACCCGCACCGGCTGCTCCTCAAGGAGCTGGGCGTGACGTTCGGCACCGACGTGGTGCTGACCCCGGTGGCCGACGGGCAGGGCGCGGGCGACCCGCTCCTCACCGGCGAGGTCACCGCCCTGGAGGCCGACTACGACGGCACCGGCTCCTTCACCGTCATCCGCGGCTACGACCTCGGCCACCGCTTCCTGCGCCGGCGCCGCGTGGTCGCGTACACGAACGAGACCGCGTCCTCGATCGTGGGGAAGCTGGCCGGGCTCGCGGGCGTGCCCGTCGGGAGGATCGAACCCTCCGGCGCGAGCTACGAGTTCATCAGCCAGGCCAACGTCTCCGACTGGGACTTCATCGCCCGCCTCGCGGACGAGAACAACATGGTGATGTCCCTCGACGCCGAGGGCCGGTTCAACTTCGTCTCGCCGAAGCCCTCGTCGGGCGCGCCCTCGCCGAAGAGCGAGAAGAACCCCCTCGTCCTGAAGTCCGGGATCGACATCCTGCGCCTCCGCACCTCCGTGACCGCCGCCGACCAGGTGGCCGAGGTGGAGGTGCGCGGCTACGACGTCGCCACCGCGCGCGAGATCGTGGAGACGTCGAGCAGCGCGAAGAATCCGGTCTTCTCCCTCGGCACCTCCCCGAAGCGGGCCGCGGGCGCCTTCAAGAAGACCAAGCTCGTGCAGACCTCGATGCCCTACGACAAGCGGCCCGAGGTCAAGCACGCCGCCGACGCCCTCTACGACGACGTGTCCTCCTCCTTCTCCGAACTGGAGGTCGTGGTCCACGGCAACCCCAAGCTGCGCCCCGGACTGCCCGTGGCGCTCGGTGACGTCGGCTGGCCCTTCCAGGGCAAGTACACGACGACGTCCGTACGGCACGTGTTCGGCAACGGGCAGCGCTACGAGTCCTGGGTGACGGTCACCGGCCGCCAGTGGCGCTCCCTGTACGGGCTGGCCTCGGGCGGCACGTCGGGCGAGCCGCGGCTGCCCGGCGTGGCCAACGCCGTGGTCACGGACGTCGACACGAAGGACGAACAGGCCCGTGTGAAGCTGAAGTTCCCCTGGCTGGACGACACCTACGTCAGCGACTGGACGCGCTGTGTGCACCTCGGCGGGAAGCGCGGCGGCGGCATCTTTCCGCTGGACGTGGGCGACGAGGTCCTCGTCGGCTTCGACCGGGGCGCGCTCGACCACCCCTTCGTGATCGGCGGCCTCTACAACGGCAAGGACAAGCCGACCCGGAACAAGGCCCCGCTGTACTCCGGGGCACGCAACCAGGCCAGCCGCCACACCGTCTCCGACCGCACCGGCAACCGCATCGACCTGCTCAGCCAGCGCGTGGGCAGCCACCGGGGCGTCAGGATCTCCACGGGCGACGACAAGCTGACCGTCCACCTGGACCGCGCCAAGACCGAGATCACCGTGGACAGCAAGGGCTCGGTCACCATCAAGGGCAGCCGCTCCGTGTCCGTCCGGGCGGGAACGGACCTCACGCTGAGCGCCAAGCGCAACGTGTCCGTCCAGAGCGGCGGGACGCTCAACATCCGGGCCGCGAGCACCGTCAACGTGAACGCTCCCGCCGGTGCGTTCAGCGTCACCTCGGCGCTGTTCAACGTGAAGGCGGCGGGTGCGGTGAGCATCAGCGCGGTGGGCGCGGCGAGCATCAACTCCGTCGGCCCCGCGTCGGTCACCTCGGCGGCCATGGCGAGCCTGACCGGCGCCAATCTCGCGTTGACCGGCATCGTCAGAGTCAACGGGAAGCCGCTGCCGTTCTGATGACCCACCCGAACCCGTACCGCGTGAGCGGCAGAAGAGAGCGGTGACCTATCGATGGCCGAACAATTCGTCGGCTCCGGCTGGGCGTTCCCGCTGCGCATCGGCCCCACCGGCGGCATCGCCCTGGTCAGCGGGGAGCGTGAGATCGAGGAGGCCATCCGGCTCGTCCTCGCCACCGCGCCCGGCGAGCGGCCGATGCGCCCGGAGTTCGGCTGCGCCATCCACGACCTGGTGTTCGCCCCGGTCAACGAGCAGACCGCGGGGCGCATCCAGCACGAGGTGCAGCTGAGCCTGGACCGCTGGGAGCCGCGCATCGAGGTCCGGAGCGTGGAGGTCAGCACGGGCACCGACCAGAGCGTGCTCCACATCGACGTCCGCTACGCGATCCGCGGCACGAACAACCCGCGCAGCCTCGTCTTCCCCTTCTACGTCATTCCCTCCCACGAGGAGCCCGGGGCCCCGGAGGCGTCCGCCGGCCCCGCCTCCCCCGAAAGCGACCGCTGATGCCCCTGCACTCCCCCAACCTCGACGACCGCCGCTTCCAGCAGTTCGTCGACGACGCCAAGCGCTACATCCAGCAGCGCGCCCCGGAGTGGACCGACCACAACGTCTCCGATCCCGGCGTGACCCTCGTCGAGACGGTCGCGCACATGGCCGACCAGATCGTCTACCGGCTCAACCGCGTACCGGAGAAGAACCACCTGGCCTTCCTCGACCTGGTCGGCATCACGCTCTTCCCGCCGACCGCCGCGCGCACGGACGTCACGTTCTGGCTCTCGGCGCCCCGGGAGGAGGCGGTGGCGGTGCCGGTCGGCACGGAGGTGACCACGCTGCGCACGGAAGCCGAGGACGCGGTCGTCTTCGCCACCGAGCAGGAGCTGCGGATCGTGCCCTGCGCGCTGGCGCGCCTGGTGGTGCAGCGCCGCGGCGAGCCTGTCGCCGACCGGAGCGCCGACCTGGCCGAGGGCAACGACGTGCTGTGCTTCGCCGAGGTGCCGCGGCCGGGCGACTGCCTGCTGTTCGGCCTGACGTCGGCCGTCCCGCACTGCGCCGTCGCGCTGGAACTCGACAGCCGGGTCGACGGCGTCGGCGTCGACCCCCGCCAGCCGCCGCTCGTGTGGGAGGCCTGGACCGCGGACGGCTGGCAACGGTGCGAGGTCCACCGCGACGGCACCGGCGGCCTCAACCGGCCCGGCGACGTGATCCTGCACGTGCCCGGCGGCCACGTCCTGTCCCGCAACGCGGGCCACGAGGGCGGCTGGCTGCGCTGCCGCGTCACCGAGCCCCTGGCGAACCAGCCCTTCTACGCCACCTCGCCGACGGTGCGCGCCGCGGAGGGCTGCACGGTCGGCGGCACCACCCGCGTGGTCCACGCCGAGACGGTGTACGACGAGGCCCTCGGCGAGACCACGGGCCTCCCCGGGCAGCGCCTTCGCCTCGCCCACGCGCCGGTCGTCGGCGACGACCCGCCGGTGCTGCTCCAGACCGCCGAGCACGACGGCTGGCAGGACTGGAAGGTGGTTCCGCACTTCGCCGAGTCCCGCCCGGACGACCGGCACGTCACGCTCGACGCGGCCACCGGTGACATCGCCTTCGGCCCCGCGGTCCGCGAACCCGACGGCTCCCTGCGCCAGTACGGCCTCGTCGCCCCCAAGGGGGCGGTCATCCGCGCCCGCCGCTACCGCACCGGCGGCGGCCGGACCGGCAATGTGGCGCGCGGCGCGATCCGCGTCCTGCGCACCTCCATCCCGTACGTGACCGAGGTCGTGAACGCGGAGGCCGCGCACGGCGGCGTCGACGGCGAGACGGTCGAGGAGGCCAAGGTCCGGGCGCCGATCACGCTCCGCGCCCAGGAGCGCGCCGTGACCCTGCGCGACTACGAGGAACTCGCCCGCCGTGCCGCGCCGGAGACCGCCCGCATCACGTGTCTGGAGGGCAGGGTCGACGACTACGGGGCGCACGCGGTGCGCGTGCTCGTCGTGCCGCAGGCCGTGCCCGATCCCGGCGGGCGGCTCCGGTTCGAGCAACTCGTGCCGGCTGACGCCCTGTTGGAGCGCATCACCCGCCACCTCGACGAGCGCCGCCTCATCGGCACCAGGCTGGCCGTGGGCCCGCCGTACTACCAGGGCATCACGGTGGTGGCCACGGTCCACGCCTTCCGCGGGGTGGAGGCCGACCAGGTGCGGCGCGCGGCCCACGACGCCCTCTACCGCCATCTCGACCCGCTGGCCGGTGGCGCGGACGGCCGCGGCTGGCCCTTCGGCCGCCCGGTCCAGGCGGGCGAGGTCTTCGCCGTGCTGCAACGGGTGCCCGGCGTCGAGCTGGTCGACGAGGTCGTCCTGCACCCCGCCGACCCGCTGACCGGCAAGCGCGGCGACCCGACCGGCCGCATCGACCTGGAGCGGTCCGCCCTGGTGTTCTCCTTCGACCACCGCGTCCGCGTGATCGGAGACGCCGCATGACGCGCCCGCCGCACCCGGGAGGCAGCCGATGAGAGGGTCGGTCGACGGCCTCGGCTCCTCCGCGCCGATCGGCACGATGCTCCCCGCGGTCTTCGCCGACGACGACCTCGCCCAGCGCTTCGTCGGGGGCCTCGACGACGTCCTGGCGCCGATCCTCAATGTCCTGGACTGCCTGGACTCCTACTTCGACCCCGCGCTCACCCCGGTCGACTTCGCCCAGTGGCTGAGCGTCTGGGTCGGGGCGGAGACCGACGGCACCGAACCCGAGGCGCGCCTGCGCGCCGCCGTGGCCGCCGCCGCGAGCCTGCACCGCCTACGGGGCACGCCGCGGGGCCTGTCGGAGGCGGTCCGGCTCGCGTTCGGCACCGAGCCGGAGATCACGGAGAGCGGGGGCGCCGCGTGGAGCGCGCGCCCCCGCGGTCGCGTGCCCGGCAGCCCTCGCCCCCATCTGCACGTCACGCTCCGGCTGCCCGAGCCCACTCCGGCGGACACCCACCGCCTGGACGGGCTCGTGGCCGCCGCCCGTCCCGCACACATGCCCTACACCGTCACCGTGACGGCCGCTGAAAGGACCCTCGAACGATGACCACGCAGAACTGCGCCGAGTGCGACTCCCGCGTGGAACCCGGGCAGTCGTTCTGCGATGCCTGCGGTGCGGTCCTGAGCTGGGACCGGTCGGGGGCGCGCAGCGCGGCGCCGACGGCCTCCGGCCCCGGGTCCGCCCCGGGCCCGGCCTCGGCCCCGGCCTCCGGGAGCGCCTCCGGCTACGGCTCGGGGCCCGGCTCCGGCGACGCTTCCGGGTGGGACGCCTCCGCCCACCCCGGTGGCGCCGCTCCCGCCCCGACCACGGCCCCCTACGCCGCCGACGCCCACACCCCCAGGCCCGCGCCCGGCCCGCCCCAGGGCGCGCCTGCGCACGGGGCCCCGGGACACGGCACCGCCGGGCGCGCTCCCTTCGGCGCCGCGCCCGGCGCGGCCCCCGGCGGGCCCCCTTACCCGTCCGGCAACCCGGACCTGACGGACACCACCCCCAACACCCCGGCGGCCGCCGCCCCCGACGCCCTGTCCGACCGGGCGCGTTCCCTGCTCGTCCCCGTCTCCGAGCCGGAGGCGAGGCCCGCCGGGCCCCCGCCGTCCGTGGCCCCGGTCCTGCCGGGCCGGCCCGACACCGAGCGGCCGCGGGTACGCGCCCCCGGGCCGCACCGAGGCACCGGGCACGGCGCGTCCTGCCCCTGGTGCGCCACGCCGAACCATCCCGAGCGCCACTTCTGCGCCCGCTGCGCGATGCCGCTGGCCGAACGCGTTGGGCGCGGCGACGGCCCGCCCGCCCACCGCCCCTGGTGGCGCCGGATCTTCGGCCCCGACCGGAACGAGACCCCGTGGGCGGGCGACCGCCCCCGGCTCAGGCGCGTGTTCGACCGGGTCGGCACCTGGGTCACCGCGGCCGTCGTGCTGCCGCTGCTCGTCTTCGGCGCGGTGAACGTCCCCGACGGGGTCCAGGCCACGCGCGACCACTTCGCCAAGCGCGCCCCGGTCGAGCCGGACGGGATCCGCGCCTCGCGGTCCTACGAGGGGCACGGCCCGAAGCTGGCCTTCGACAAGCTCAACAACACCTGGTGGGGCCCCGGGGTCGCGCAGTCGGGCCAGGGCGAGTGGATCGAGGTGAGCTTCGCCCGGCCGACCCGCCTCCTGGACGTCATCATCACGCCGGGCATGTCGATCCGCGCCGACCAGCTCGGCAAGTCGGCCCTGCCGCACCGCGTCAAGGCGACCATCACCAAGAAGGACGGCTCGACCGCGACCCGCGAACTCACCCTGGACCCGGGCGCGGGCGGCCAGCGCCGCGCCTTCCGCGTCGGCGAGGTCACCCGGGTCCGCTTCACCATCGAGTCGGCGCACGCCGCCTCCGACAAGAAGCAGGTGGCCATCGCCGAGATCGAGCTCTTCGGCCGCTCCGGCAGCGACCGGTCCTGACCGGAGCAATCCCCTCCGCCCCCGGGCCCTCGCCGGAGCGCGACGACTTCGGCGAGTTGCCACGGTGAAACGGGCCTCCTTGCCCGCCCCCGAGTCCGCCCAGAATGCTGAACGCGCCACCGGGCCGATGACTGCTCACTTTCCTGAGGGGGGATTCCGGTGCCTGGAGTCAGCGTGCGCGTACCGGTGTACGACCGGCCGCTCGGCCCCGCACCGCTCGCGGCCCAGCAGGCGCAGACCGCAGGCCCGGACCCCGCACCGGCCGGCCTCGGGGGCGGGTACGCGGTCGCCGTGGTGGGCACGGGCCCGCGGGGCATCTCCATCCTCGAACGCCTGGGCGCGCGGCTGCTCGGCAAGCGGCCCGCGCGCCCCCTCACGATCTACGCCATCGACGCGGACGAGGTCGGCTCCGGCCGGGTCTGGCGTTCGGGCCAGCCGCGGTGGCTCTCCATGAACAACCGCTGCGGCGAGGTCACCATGTTCTCGGGCCCCGCCGACGACGGCGCCTGGCGCCCCGGCGCCGGGCCGACGTTCGCCCAGTGGTGGCAGCGCGTGGACGCACGCTTCCCCGGGCCCGACGCGTACGCGCCCCGCAGCCTCTACGGCCGCTATCTGCGCTTCGTCCTCGACGTCGTGGAGACGAACCTGCCGCCCGACGTGCGTCTGGTCCGCGTTCCCGGCCTCGTCAGCGGCATCGACGAGCGTGACGGACGGTTCGAACTCCGCGTCGGGGACCGGAGAATCGCCTGCGACCAGGTCGCCGTCTGCAGCGGCCACCCGCGCGAGCAGCCCGAGCGCCCCGCCCGCGCGGGGCGGGCCGCGCCAGGACAGCGGCAGCGCCGCACACCGGCACGCGCCTTCGACGGCACCGGCCGCCTGGGCGTGCTCCCGGGCAGCGTGATCGGCATCCGCGGGCTCGGCCTCACCTTCCACGACGTCGTCGCCATGCTGACGGTCGGCCGCGGCGGCCGCTTCGTCGGGCGGGGCCGTGACTGCGTGTACGTACCGAGCGGGGACGAGCCCGACCTCATCGTGGCCGGTTCGCGCAGCGCGCTGCCCATCCCGACGCGCGGTGCCGCGCAGCGGCCGTTCGACTTCCGGTACGCGCCCCGCCTCTTCACGCCCGAGCTGATCGCCCGTCTCCGGGCGGCGGGACCGCTCGACTTCCGTGCGGACGTCTCGCCCTGGCTCCTGGCCGAGATGAACCTCGCCTTCTGGCAGCGGCGCCTCGCCCCGGACTCGTTCGCCGTCCTGGAGCGGCAGCTCGCGAGCCTTCCGTCCGCCGGCGTCGAGGTGATGCACCGGCTCCGGCGGACGGCGGCCGACCT
Source organism: Streptomyces sp. AN091965 (assembly GCF_022698285.1). Taxonomy (NCBI): domain Bacteria; kingdom Bacillati; phylum Actinomycetota; class Actinomycetes; order Kitasatosporales; family Streptomycetaceae; genus Streptomyces; species Streptomyces sp. AN091965. Next base: position 774,220 of record NZ_JALDMY010000001.1, read on the forward strand.
CGGCTGCGCCGAGGTGCTGTCCCTGGAGGGCCTCGCCCATCCCTTCAGGGGACGTGCCTTCGCCGACCAGGACGCGTTCCGCGGCGAGCTCGGACGGCTCCTCGCGCACGACGTGGACGAGGCGATGCGCGGCGAGGTCGACGGCGCCCTCAAGGCGGCCATGGAGGTGCTCCGGGACGTACGGCCGACGGTGCGGGCCGCCGTGGACTTCGGGGGCCTCACGGCCGCGTCCCACAAGGACTTCGTGGAGCGCGTCGGCCCGATGCTCGCCTTCCTCTCGACCGGCCCCTCCGCCGTCCGCACCTGCCAGCTCATCGCGCTGATGCGCAGCGGTCTGCTCGACGTCCTCGGACCCCAGGCCCGGTTCACGGCCCACGACGACGGCTTCGTCGGCCATTCGCCGCTGGTCGACGGCTACAGCGTCTTCTGCTCGGACGTCATCGACGCCCGCATCCGGCAGCCCGACCTCGAGAGGGACCCGGGGCCGCTGGCCAAGAGGCAGCGGGACGCGGGGGCCTGGCGCCCGCACGTGTGCGCCGGTGATCCGGCGTTCCGCACCGGCGGCATCGACGTCACCACCGCGCCCTACCACCCCATCGCTGCCGACGGCTCGGTGGAGCGCCGGATGTACGTGCTCGGCATTCCGACGGAGTCCACGCGCTGGTTCATGCAGGTCGGCATCGGCCGGCCGGGGCCCTGGGGCGAGTTCTTCCGCGACGCGGACACGATCGCCCGGGCGGCCCTGGACACGGTCGAGGTGACCGGCCTGCCCGCCGAGGAGGGCGCGCGCCCCGGGCCGCGCGACATGGACTACTGCTTCGGCCCGCAGCACCCGGACGGGGCCTCTCCTTCTGCCCGCTGAACCCATGGAGGTGTGTCGTGGAAAGCAAGGTCCTCAACGACAAGGTGGCGGTGGTCACCGGCGCGGCCCGAGGCATCGGCCGGGCCATCGCGCAGCGGTACGTCGAGGAAGGCGCGTTCGTCGCCGTCGCGGACGTCGACGCCGTGGCGGCCGAGAAGACCGCGGCGGAGCTCGGCGAGCGGGCCTCGGCCTTCGCCTGGGACGTCGCGGACACGGCGGCGGCGCGCGCCGTGGTGGAGCGGGTGGCCCTCCGCTTCGGCAGGATCGACATCCTCGTCAACAACGCGGGCGTCTTCGACATGCAGCCGCTCCTGGAGATCACCGAGGCCGAGTACGACCGGGTCTTCGACATCAATGTGAAGGGCCTGCTCTTCACGCTCCAGGCGGTCGCGAGGGACATGGTCGACCGCGGCGTGCGCGGCAAGATCATCAACATCGCGTCCCAGGCCGGGCGCAGGGGCGAGCCGCTCGTCGCGGTGTACTGCGCGAGCAAGGCCGCGGTCATCAGCCTCACGCAGTCCGCGGGCCTCGCCCTGATCCGGCACGGCATCAACGTCAACGGCATCTCGCCGGGCGTCGTCGACACCTCCTGGGACAACGTCGACGCGCTGTTCGCCAAGTACGAGAACAGGCCGCTCGGCGAGAAGAAGCGGCTGGTCGGCGAGGCCGTGCCCTTCGGGCGCATCGGCCAGGCCGACGACCTCGTGGGCGCCGGGGTGTTCCTGGCCTCGCGGCACGCGGACTACGTCGTCGCCCAGACCCTCAACGTCGACGGCGGCAACTGGATGAGCTGACGGGCGGGAGCGCCCGCAGGAGACGGAGGCGGTTATGGCGGTACCGGCGCACGACGGGCCGAGCGCGATCGGGGCACCGGCCGGAGGCGGTCCGGCGCACGGCGACGCGGAGGAGGTGCCCCAGGCCGCGCTCGTCGTCGTCTCCATCGACGGCCTGTCCTCGCTCAAGTGCGGCATCGGCTGTGTCGTCCACTGGTTCTTCGAGGCGATCGACGAGATCGTGGCGGCGACCCCTGAACTGCGGCACGAGAACTGGTCGCTGCACGCGCTGAGCCCGCGCCTCGACCCGGCGTCCGACGACTACGCGAGCGACATCGTGGCCGACGTCGCCACCGCCTGCGGCAGATACCGCGGCGACTTCCGGTGGTTCGACGTGGAGGACAACTCCTCCCTCAAGAGCGTCTGGTCGCTCGACGACGTCGACCGCTGGCGCTCGATGTGCCACCACGCGGCCGCGGAGATCCGCCGGCTCGCCGAGGGCCGCAAGCAGGTGACCGTCCTCGCGCACGGCACGATGTTCGCCACGCTCAGGTCCCATCTGGCGGCCTGGCCCAACGTGCAGCTGATCTACATGACGCACACCCTCGGCCGCGTCTTCCTCGACGCCAACTCGCGCAACAGGACGTCGTACGAGGACGAGGGCTTCGCCCTGATGCGCACCGCGACCCGGGACAGGATCGGCTTCGTCGGCACCTACTACCGCGACGTGCTGCTCACCGAGTACGACCGGCGCGACAAGGACCTGGTCCCGTTCCAGAACGCGGTCTACATCCGCTCGCGCCGGTTCGGCGAACTCGCGGACCACGCGACGGCGGCCGACCTGGGTCCGGTGCCGGGCGGCAAACGGCTCGTCTTCTCCTGGGGCCGGTGCGTGCCGCAGAAGGGCTTCGACGTGGTCATCCCCGCGTTCGGCGCCTTCCTGAGCGAGCGCGACGACGCCGAGGACTGGCACCTGGTGCTGCTCGCGCCCCAGGAGGTCGCGGCCTCGGAGTACGTGGCGTCGCTGCACGCGCAGCTGCGGGAGCTGCCGCCGGGCAGCTACACCTTCGTCGAGCACTTCGAACCGCTGCTGCCCTTCCGGATCCTGGCCAGCCCGGCACTGGAGATCTGCGTGTTCGCCTCCCGCTTCGAGGCGGGGCCGCTCACGCTCATCGAAGCCCTCGCGTTCGGCCACGAGGACGTGAGCATCGCGTGGCACGACATCCCGCCGATGCGCCACCTCCTCAGGGACCAGCCCAAGACGTTCGGCTTCGCTCCGCTGCGGGCGCGGGAGATGGCGGAGGCCATGCTGCGGGCGGCGGACGACGGCGGCGGGATCGTCAAGGGCAGCGTCATCGACTTCGCGACGAGCATGTCGACCGGCCTCTCGGCCTCCTTGGGCTGGTGGGACACCTCCGAAGCATGAAGGAGAGCAGCATGATCCGCCTGTGCGCGGCCCTGTTCTGCGTGTTCGGCTTCACGCTCGGCAGCTGGCAGGCGTCGCTCCCCGACCTCGTGCGCGACCTGGACGTGTCCCCGCTGGAACTGGGCCTGTGTCTGACCGTCGGGTTCGCCGGGGCGCTTCCGGCCATGTTCATGGGCGGGCGTCTCATCGCGCGGTTCGGTGCCAAGGGGCTGCTCATGGCGGGGGCGACCGGCATGGCGATCGCGCTCGTGGGCGTGGGGTTCACGGGCTCGTACGTGGTGCTCGTCCCGCTGGTGCTCGTGCTGCTCGGCTGCCAGGGCTCCTTCGACGTCGCGATCAACGCGGTGGCGATCGCGATCGAGCAGCGGTCGGGCCGGCAGATCCTCGCCTTCATGCACGGGGCGTTCAGCCTGTCCGCCGCTGCGGGCGCGCTGTGCTTCAGCGCCTACCGGCCGCTCGGGTTCCGCGCCGGCTACTTCGGGGTCGCGGTCGTCCTCGCGCTCTTCGTGTGGTGCATGGCGCGCTGGCGCGCCCTGCCCGAGGCGAGGTCGGCGCCCGCGCCCGCGTCCGGGCCGCGGGAGCGCCGCGTCCTGCTGGGGGCCGACGTCCTCCTGGTCGCGGGGATCGTCGGCGTCTCCTTCCTCGGCTCGGGGATCCTGGAGAACTGGTCCGCGCTCTACGTCCGGGACACGGTCAGCGACCTGGCCGTCATCAGCTCCGTCGGCCTCGCGAGCTTCCACGGCGCGATGGGGCTCGGCCGCGTCCTGACGTCCGCCGTGCTGCGCTACGCCGACCGGCTCACGACCATCGCCGCGTGCGGGCTCCTGATGGCGGCTGCCATGGTGTGGTCGCTGTGCGCGCCGGGCCCGGTGCAGGCGGTGGCCGCGCTCTTCATCGTCGGGATCCTGCTGTCCGGCATCGCGCCGATCGGCTTCTCGGTCGCCGGGGACCTGCGGCCCGACCGGGTCGGCGAGGTGAGCTCCACCGTGGCGATCGCCGGGTACGCGAGCTTCCTCGTGGGTCCTGTCCTCGTCGGCGTCCTGGCGGACCTGCTCGGACTGCGGGCCGCGCTGGGGTCGGTGGTCGTCGTCGGCGTGGTGATCAGCCTGCTGGCGCTGCTGCTCAAGGGGCAGCCGCGGAAGGCGGGGCCGGCGCACGATCCGGTCGCCGGTCCACTGGAGGGGGCGGAGCGATGAGGTTCGATCCCGGCTCCACGTATCGCATGCCGGTCGCGTTCGGGCCGTTGCCCGGCCCGCGCCAGGCGCTGCCGGGCTCCGCGCCCCGGGGCGGCGAGGCGTCCATCACCTCGTACGTGCTCCGCTTCCCGACGACGGCCGAGGCCCTCACCGAGCTGCTTCCGCCCGGCTTCGCGCTGCACGGCGAGCCCGTCGTCACCCTCGAGTACACCGAACTCACCGACGTGCCCTGGCTGGCCGGGCGCGGCTACGACACCTTCGCGGTCAAGCTCCCGGTCCGCTTCGAGGGCCGCGAGGACAGGGTGACGGGCTCCTTCGTCGCCGTCGTCTGGGAGAACATGGCCGACCCGATCATCACGGGCAGGGAGGAGCTCGGCTACGCCAAGCTCTTCGCCGATCTGACGTCCCGGCCCGAGGGGCGGGACGCGCACCGCTGCGCGGCGTCCTGGGACGGCCACACCTTCGCGGAGCTGGAGTTCGACCGCATCACCGAGGTGCGGCCCGAGCCCGCGGCGCCGCAGGGCGGCGTGCTCAACTTCGCCTACGTTCCCGGTGTGGACGCCGGATCGCGACCCGACCGCGCGGGCGCGGTGCTCACGCCCGCCGTCGACGCCGTGGAGGTCGTCCGGCAGGCGACAGCGGTGGGCCGCGTGCGCTTCGTGAGGTCGACGTGGGAGCAACTGCCCACCTTCTACAACGTGGTCAACGCGCTGGAGCGGCTGCCGGTCCTCGGCCCCGGCGACTGCGTCGTGCGCCGGCTCCGGCGCAACGTCGAGAACCGCGGCCAGAGGCGCCTCGTATGACGGCGCGGGGCAGGAAGGTGCTCGCCGTCGACCTCGACGAGGTTTCGGCCGACACGGTCGCCAAGCGGCTGCGGCGCTACGAGGCCGACTACGGCGAGGCGTTGTCCCGCGCGGCCATCCACGGCAGGCAGCTCCGCGATGCCGTGCCTCCCGGGCGCAGGGTCCAGGTCGAGGCGTGCCTCGACGAGCCCGGCTTCTCGCGGGACGTGCCCGTGATGGCGGACGCCCGCCCGGTGCTGCGGGACCTGGCCGAACGCTTCGAGATCATCTTCGCCACGTCGGCGATGGACCACCCGGTGTCCCTGCACGACCGGTATCTGTGGCTCCTGAAGAACCAGCGCACGGTGTGTGGCTGACTCACCACCGCCCGGGCAACTACCCTCCTGGGTGGGTTCGGCAGTGAGCCCGCCTACCGCTCCCCGCCCTGCGGGTCGGGGAGCGGGACACCTCGGTCGGCTGCCGCGACCGCCGCGACCGGACCGGTCAGCCCGCCTCGCGCTCCCGGATCTGTGTGTAGAGGGCGGCGAGGGCCTCCACGTGGGCGCACAGGGCCCAGGGGCTGATCGGTTTCATCAGGAACCCTGCCGCGCCCAGGCCGAAGGCGCGCTCGGCCAGCTCGTCGCTGCGCCCCACCCCGGTGATCAGGATCACGGGAAGCTGTCGCGTCTGGTCGAGGCGGCGCAGATAGCCGAGCACGTCCAGGCCGTCGAGGCCGGGCATCAGCAGGTCCAGAAGCACGACGGCGACGTTCTCGCGCAGCACCGTGCGCAGCGCCTGCTCCCCGCTGGTGGCGCGCAGGACGGGGCGTCCCAGGGGAACGAGCACCTGCTCCATGGCGAACAGGTTGTCCGCGTGGTCGTCGACGACCAGCACCGCGTACGAGTCCCGCGATGTGCTCCCCGTGTCGGAGGGCGAGTACCGATGCGGAGCAACGGGTTCCGTAACGGGAGTGTGGGGCACAGGCGGCAGCCTCATGAGCGATGGTCTCCAGATGACGCGCGAGAGCACGAAGTGGCCGCTGCCTGACCATCTTCCAGGCCGACACCTTAGCGTCGTCCGCCGCCCCCGCGCCTCGTTCCAGGGGTTCGTCTCACGATCGGAGGATATTAACGGGCCGACCGTGACCGGCGCGGCCCTTCGCCACCGCAGCCACGTGGCGGCGAAGGACCTCAGGGCTGTTGCCCCAACCCTGTCCCCCACGAGTCGCCAGCGCGCGTGCTCTCACACGGGTCTCTTCCGGGAACCCCGCGGCGGATTCACGCGTCGAGGAGCGAGTCGTCCTCGGGCCGGGCGCCGGGCAGCCGGTGGCGGGCCGCGATGAGGGCGGCGTCGACGTCACGGGTGCCCGTGGACACGCACAGCGTGTAGGCGACGTCGTCCATGCGCCGGCGGACCTGCGGGCGGCCGTTCTCGGCGTGCAGGATCCGCAGCGTCTCGTACTGCTCGACGAGGTCACGCAGGATCGCGGGGTGGGCCATGAGCATGAGAACCTCCCTAGTCACCGGACTTCCCCGGGTCGCACAGCGACCCGTATGCCCAGGGTCCCGACCGCCATGCACGCGGACCTCCGATCACGGAGACGGGTCGTTTGAGCGCGTGCGGGTCGGACACGCGGTGCCTGTGCGTACCGCCGGACCGCGGCGGCGCCGACCGTTCAGGCGAACCGAGTGGAGGCTATGACGATGGAGAGGAACCAGGCGGGCAGCGAGCGGCTCGACCGCCCAGCGATGCCTCAGGAGGAGGCGGAGATCTCCCCTCCTTACCGTTTCCAGCGCCAGCAGCGCCCCGGCCTCGAAGCCAGCATGGAGGTCCGGCCGCGGTACCTCGCCCCGCACTACCGGGGCTCAGGCAAGCTCGCCGGGAAGGTCGCCCTGATCACCGGGGGCGATTCGGGCATCGGTCGTTCGGTCGCCGTGCTGTACGCGCGCGAGGGCGCCGACGTGGCCATCGTCTACCTGCCCGAGGAGCAGCCCGACGCCGAGGAGACCCGGGCCGCGGTCGAGGCCGAAGGGCGCTCCTGTCTGCTGCTTCCGGGCGATCTGTGCGATCCGGCCTTCTGCAAGGACGTGGTCGACCGCACGGTGGCCGAGCTCGGCGGACTGAACGTCCTGGTGAGCAACGCGGCCTACCTCAACAGCCAGAACGACCTGTCCGATCTGACGGCCGCCGACTTCGACCGCGTCTTCAAGACCAACGTCTACGCGTACTTCCACCTGCTGATGGCCTCCCTGGAGCACCTCTCCCACGGGGACGCCGTCATCGCCACCGCGTCCGAGGAGGCCCTCAAGGGCAGCGACATGATGATGGACTACGCCGCCTCCAAGGCAGCCATGGTGACCTTCACCAAGTCCATCGCCTCCCACCTCGCCCAGCGCGGCGTCCGCGCCAACGTCGTCTCCCCCGGCCCCACCTGGACGGTGCTCAACGTGGCGGGACAGCGTTTCCCCGACGACTACCTCACTCATCTCGGCAGCTCCGCTCCCATGGGACGCGTGGCACAGCCAGAGGAAATCGCTCCGGCCTATGTGTACCTCGCCTCCGACGCGGACTCCAGCTTCACCGTCGGCGAGATCATCGCCGTCACCGGAGGCCTGACGGACACGCGCTGACGCGGGCGCCGGAGGCGGCGCACGCGAGGTGTGCCCGCCCCCTCCACGGGGTACCCAAGGATCCCCCCCCAAGATCCATACGCAGAGGAGTGCCTGATGCCCGGCCCCGAGGAGCCCCAGGATCCCACCACCAAGCACCCGCGGCCCGACTTCCCCGACCAGGACCAGGAGCCGCCCGGCTGGACAGGGCCCATGGACCCGCCACCCGACCACGGGGAGGAGTCCTACCGGGGCGCGGACCGGCTCGTGGACCGCAAGGCCGTGCTGACCGGCGGCGACTCCGGAATCGGCCGCGCGGTGGCTCTCGCCTTCGCCCGTGAGGGCGCGGACGTCCTGTTCACCCACCTGCCCGAGGAAGCCGACGAAGCCCGTGAGACGGTCCGCCTCGTCGAAGAAGCGGGCCGCACCGCGGTGCCCGTGTCCTGCGACCTCCGGGAGGAGTCCCCGTGCGAGCAGGTGGTCGCCCGCGCCGTCGCCGAGTTCGGGCGGATCGACATCCTGGTCAACAACGCCGCGTACCAGATGTCGCAGCCGGACGGCATCACCGCGATCACCACGGAACAGTTCGACCGGGTCGTCCGTACGAACCTCTACGCGATGTTCTGGCTGTGCAGGGCGGCCGTCCCCCATATGCGCCCCGGTAGCACGATCATCAACACCACGTCCGTCCAGGCGTACAAGCCGAGCCCCCACCTGCTCGACTACGCGATGACCAAGGGCGCCATCGTCACGTTCACCCAGGGCCTGGCCCAGATGCTCGTGGAGAAGGGGGTCAGGGTGAACGCCGTGGCACCGGGCCCGGTCTGGACCCCGCTCATCCCGGCGACGCTGCCCGACACCGCGGAGTTCGGCAAGCAGGCTCCGCTGGGCCGGCCGGCCCAGCCCGCCGAGATGGCACCGGCCTACGTCTACCTCGCCTCGGACCAGGCCAGCTTCATCACCGCGGAGGTCCTCAACGCCACGGGCGGAACGCCGCTGCCGTAGCCGGGGGCCGTACCGGGCGAACACGCGCGAGCCGCCCCGCCGCGAGGGCGGGGCGGCCGTTCAGCGCGTGGTCAGCGGTCGTCGCGGTCCCGGAGGGAGTCGCGGACGCCCTGGGCCTTCTCGCGCGCCTCCTCCGCGGCCTCCCGCATCTTGGCCTTGGCCTGGTCGGTCTTGCCCTCGGCCTCCATGCGGTCGTTTCCGGTGGCCTTGCCGACCATTTCCTTGGCCTTGCCCTTGGCCTTGTCCACGCCCATGGTCACTCCTCTGGTGGGGTTGGGGATGCCTGTCACGCTATGGGCGATCCGGGAGGGGCGCATCCGGAGGCGGACCGCCGCCGCGTGGGTCAGTTCTCGCGATCCGACTCCGAGCCGTACCCGGCCAGGACGTCGCCGTCCTTGGTGAGGGTCACATACGTCTGCTGGACGTGGTCGTCGATGAGGGCGAAGACGGCGGCCGCCCGCGCGGCCGGAAGGACGTCGACGCTGTCCTTGTACTCGTTCACCGTCTTGTTGGCGAAGTGTTCGGAGTAGAACGCGCCGGGGCGCACCAGGTCCTGTCCGTCGGCGCCCTTGGGCGAGCCGTCCGGGTAGAGCTTGCTGAAGCAGGTGGCGCACGGGCGCTTCGTGCCGCCGAGGTGCTCGGGGGTGACGCCGCCGTTGTGTGCGAGGATGCGCAGCTCCGCGTGCAGCCCTTCGCCGCCTCCGCGCGCGACGACCACTCCGCCGCTGCCGGCCCCGCCGCCGCCCGGCCCCGCGGTCTCCTCCTCGTGCGCGCGGTCCGCCGCCTCGAAGTGCGCGTTGACCCGCTCGCTCCTGTCCTTCTCCTCCCTCGGCGCGTCCGGCTTCGGCGCGGGGCGCTTCGCCGTGGCGATCATGTACCCCACCAGGTCCCGGACCCCGTTCTCCTGCAACCAGGCCAAGTGGGCGTTCGATGAGATGTCGTTGGCCGCGAGGACGAGCCTGCCGTCACCGTCGATCGCCGCCTGTACCTCCACGGGGTTGAAGAAGGTGCGCGAACCAGGGGTGCGCTCCTTCGTCACCAGGTACTGCTTGGTGACGGTGGCGATCCAGCGCAGCCGCTGGACCTCCGGCTGGTCCTCGAAATCCCTCGGGGACGACTCTCCTTGTACGGCGGTCCGCGCCTGGAACTCGCCTCCTGACGCGGAGCGGACGACCCACTTGCCCGATGCGAGGAACTGGGCGCGCAGCGCGGCCTTGAACTCCGCTCCTCGCTCTTGGGGTGTCATTCTCCTGATGCGTTCCAGCGGTGCGGCGTCCGTGAGGTGGGCCAGTTCCTCCAGGTCCGAACTGCCGAACTCCTCCGCGCTGTCGAGGTCCATGGGGTCGCCCTGCGAGGCACGCTGCACCGGGGCGGACGGGCCGGGGCGGGGCGCGTGCGGGTCCGTGCGGTCCGCTCCGTCCTTCACCGCTCGCTGGACGGTGACGGACGGGGCGGTCTCGAGGCCCGCTTCGAAGGCGTCGCCCTCGGCGTCCGCCGTCCGCTCCGAGGACTGGTCGGGGTCGGTGACGGGGATCCCCGCGCCGTTCGCGGTGCCCGTCTCGGGCACACCCCTGAAGTTGTTGTTGAGGTGGCTGAACTCGTGCCCGATCAGCGACAGGTCCTGGGCCGCCCCTGGCGGCAGGAACACATGGGAGCCGATCGTCATGGCCCGGGCGCCCATCGCCTCGATGGCACGCTGCGCCACCGGACCGTCGTGGAACCGGGCGCCGGAGAAGTCGTTCTGGTAGAACGACTCGGCCCGGTCCATCAGCGGGTCGGGAAGCGTGGTGGTCGGGGAGTCGATGGCCTCGGCGATCAGCGCCTGGTGATCGGCGGGGCCGCCCTCCTTCGCCCCACCGTGACCGCATCCGGGCCCGTGGGCGTGCCGGTCCTCCGTCAGCAGGCGCGCGGCCGCCCGGTTGCCCGCCAGACGCTGGATCGTCATGACCTCCGAGGGATCCATCGTCCCGCGCACCGGCCCCGAGGGGGCAGGCGCCGCCGGGCGGTGAGCCCGTCCCGCGCTCCCGGTCTCCTCCCGGGGGAGCTCTTCGTGTGCCCGCACGGTTCTCCTTCCTCCACGGCGTACTCCTCCGGCCGTTGTAGTCTCCGGGCGTCCGCACGGGCAGGGCCGTCGGGGCACCTCGTGGGGCAGACCGGGCGGCACCTCGGGTCAGGGCGGCGCCTCGGCGATCGCGGTGTCCCGCGCGCCCACGGGTCGGGCGCCCGACGGTCACCAGAACTTCACATGCGTCGGCCGGTGCCCGGCGCCGCGATGGGCACCCGAAGCAGTGTCGCCTGCTGGGAGGGATCCACGTGGTGATCGCCGTCGCACTTCTGCTGCTACCGGTCCTGGCAGTGCTGCTGTACGCGATGGATCGGCTTGAGGGCCGCCTGTTCGACGACGCGCCGAGGGCGCGCCACGCTCGGGGGCGGCACCTGCGTCTGGTGCACAGCACCGGGGAACTGCCGGGCCGCCGTCGGCGCGCCGAGCGGCGCGCGCGCAGGGACGCCGCCTGAGCGGCCCCTTGCGGCGCCGCCGGATCTCGTAGGCAGCATCCGGCCGGTTCGGGGTACTCGCGTCCCACGGGTGGCCGGGCGCCGTGGCGCACCGGGCCGGAAGGCAGCTCAAGACAGGAGGTGACGGCTGTGTCGCGTACGCGACCCGAGAGCGGACAGGCCCCGTACCCGTCGGCGGCGGAGCCGGTGGGCGAACTGGTGCAGCGCGCGTCCCACCAGCTGACCGAGCTGGTGCGGGGCGAGATGCGCCTGGCCCAGGCGGAGATGAAGGAGAAGGGCAAGCGGTACGGCAAGGGCGGCGGCCTCTTCGGCGGAGCGGGCCTCGTCGGGTTCCTGATGCTCCAGGCCCTGGTGGCGACCGCGATCGCCGCCCTCGCGGTGCCGCTGCCGGTGTGGGCGGCGGGCCTCGTCGTGAGTGGCGTGCTCGGCCTGGTCGCCGCGGTGATGGCGGTGACGGGGAAGAAGGAGGTCTCCCGGGCCGCGCCGCCCGTGCCGGAGAAGACGATCGAGAACGTGAAGGCCGACGTGGCCGAGATCAAGGAGAGTGCGCACCGATGACCCCACTGCCGCACGAGGACGAGCCCGCCCGGTCCCCGCGGGAACTGCGCGACCAGGTCGAGCGGACCCGCCACGAGCTCGCCGGGACGGTGGAGGCCCTCGCGGCCAAGGCCGACGTCAAGGCCCGGGCCCAGGAGAAGGCCACCGAGGTCAAGGACCAGACCGTCGCCAAGGCGGGCGAGCTCAAGGAGCAGGCCGTGGTCAAGGCGAGGGAACTCAAGGACAAGGCCGCCGACGCCGCCGCCCGGGCGCAGGAGAAGCTGCCCGACCCCGTCAAGGACAAGGCCGTCCAGGCCCGCGCCCAGGCGGCCCGTACCGGACGCGTGTGGGAGGAGAAGGCGCCCGAGCCCCTGCGGACCACGACCGCCCAGGGCGCACGGGCGGCCAGGAACAACCGCGCCGTGCTGCTGGCGGCGGGCGGCGCGGCCGCCCTGATGTGGCTGGCGTACCGCCGGCGGAACGGATGAGCGGATGAAGGCCTCGAAGATCGCCTACAAGCCGGTCGGTCTGGTGCTCGGCGCGGTCAGCGGCATGCTCGCCGGGGCGCTCTTCAAGCAGGCCTGGAAGGTGGTCGGCCGCGACGAGGACGCCCCGGACGCCACCGACGAGGAGCGCGCCTGGAGCCAGGTGCTGCTCGCCGCCACCCTGCAAGGGGCGATCTTCGCCGCGGCCAAGGCGGCCGTGGACCGCGCCGGAGCCACCGCCGTGCGCCGTCTGACCGGTACCTGGCCCGGCTGACGCGGGCGCCGAAGGCAGCGGTGCGGCGCGGGCGGTCCGGCTAGCGCAGGGTGCGGGCCCGGGCGAGGACCTCAGCCGGGGCCTTGGCCACCGAGCCGGTGTCGAAGGGCGGTTGCGGGTCGTACTCGGTGTAGAGCTGGATCGCCTGCGCGGTGACCTCGTCGGTGAGCAGGGCGGCCAGCCGGACGGCCATGTCGATGCCGGAGGAGACCCCCGCCGAGGTGATCACCCGGTCGTGCCGGACGACCCGCTCGGGGGTGTACGTGGCTCCGTACGACTCCAGTTGGGCGGCGGCGTCCCAGTGGGTGGTGGCGGTCAGGCCGTCCAGCAGGCCCGCGGCGCCGAGCACCAGGGAGCCGGTGCAGACCGAGGTGGTGAAGCGGGTGCCCGTGTGGATCCGGCGCACCCAGTCGAGGAACTCGGGGCTCTCCGCCATGGTCCCGGCGCTGCCTCCGCCCGGGATCAGCAGGACGGCACAGTGTTCCACTTCGGAGTACCGGGTCGCGACGTGCACCGGCAGGGAGCCCAAGGTGTCCTGCACCGGGCCGGGTTCGGCGGTGACGAACCGCACGGTGGCGTCGGGCACGTACGCGAGGATCTCGTACGGACCGATCGCGTCGAGCGGCTCGAAGTCGTCGAAGAGCGGGATCACTATGTCCATGCGCCGCAGCATAACCAGCGGCCCGGCGGGCCCCGTCGGGGCCGGTCAGCTCGTCGCGCGGACCGCGTCGCCGATCAGCTCGGCGACCTGCCGGGGTGCGGACAGGGCGACGGCGTGCGAGGCGTCGGGGAGTTCGACGACAACGGCCCCGGCCCGCCGTGCGCAGAAGCGCTGCACCTCGGGGTGGATCGCCCGGTCGGCCCCTGCCACCAGGGCCCAGGACGGCTTCGTCAGCCAGGCCGCCGCGGAGGCCGTCTCGGCGAAGGCCGTGGCGGCGAGGGGGCGTTGGGCCGCCGCAAGGACCCTGGTGATCTCCTCGGCCACGTCCGCGGCGAAGACGGCGGGGAAGGCCACCTCGTCGATGGTGACTTCGACTGCGCTGTCCCCGTCGACGAGGGGGTAGGTCCACTCCTTCAGGCTGCCCGGCAGCAGCGAGTCGGGGAAGCGCCCCTGCAACTCGCCCAGGCTCTCGTCCTCGTGCGGCACGAACGCGGCCACGTAGACGAGCCCGACGACGTTCTCCGCGGCACCGGCCACGGTGATCAGCGCGCCGCCGTAGGAGTGTCCGACCAGGACGACGGGCCCGTCGATCTGGGCGACGACGGAGGCGACGTAGGAGGCGTCGGACGCGAGGCCGCGCAGGGGGTTCGGCGGGGCGAGGACCGGGATGCCGTGGCTCCGCAGTTCCGAGATGACGCCGATCCAGGTCGCCGCGTCGGCGAAGGCACCGTGCACGAGGACGACGGTGGGCAGGGGGGTGGTCATGGGCAGCTCTCTTCTCGGTGTCGGGCCACGTGCGGGGCGTCACGCCGTGGTCCACGAAGGAGGTCCGTGCAGCTGGTCGCCCACGGTAGGGCGGGTGCGGCGGCGCCGCTGGCACGGCGGCGCACCACCGTTGCCACGAGAGCGCACGCCGGGCTCAGGCCGCCTTCGGGGCGAAGGCGGAGGTGGCAAGTGACTGCCATTCGCTGGGGGACATCCCGTACGCGCCCCGGAACGCCCGGCTGAAGTGCGAGGGGCTGCTGAAGCCCCAGCGGTGGGCCACCGCGGCCATGGTGAACCTCCGGTGGGAGCGGCCCAACTCGATCCGGCAGGACTCCAGTCTGCGGCGGCGCACCCACTGGCTCACCGTGGTGCCGTCGTTCTGGAAGAGCTTGTGCAGATAGCGGACGGAGATGTGGTGGGCGCGCGCGATCGACTCCGGGGAGAGGTCAGGGTCCATCAGATGCTCCTCGATGAAGGCCCGGATCCGGGCCAGCGTCGCGTGGCCGCCCCTCGACCCGCGCCCGGCCCCGTCGGCCGTGTCCGTCTCCAGGAGCTCCACGACCAGGACGGAGAGCAGGTGCACGGCCGTACGGGAGAGCCGGTCCCCGATGGCGGTCCGGCGCAGCTCCGCCTCGGCGGCGAGCGCCGACAGGAAGTCCGACACCAGCGCACCAAGACCCTCGTCGCCGCGCACGGGGACGCCCACCACCTGGTGGAGCTCGGCCTCCGTGACGCCCAGATAGCACCGGGGGATCCGGAAGAAGATCATCTGGCAGTCGTCGCCGAACCGCAGCAGGTGGCGCCGGGCCGGGTCGCAGAAGACCAGGTCGTTCGGCTCCAGGAGCGTCCTGGCTCCCTCGCGGAGGCTGCTCACAGGACCGCGGACGTGCATGCCGAGGTAGAGGAACGCGCCCTCCTGCTCGCCGGGCATGTCGGAGAGCGTCTGCACGAGCCACTCGGCATCGGCGGCCGCGGGCCGCGTCGACGCTCGGGGCACGGGTGACATCACTGGCTGCGTCATGGGAACTCCAGACCGTACGGTTCTTCGTGGTGGGGCGGGGCGCTCGCGCGGGCGCCCGGGGAGCGCGGAGGACGGGTCAGGCCCGTGGGCCTGCCTCCTCGGCCAGGAACTTCTCCACCACGGCGTTGAAGGCCGCCGGGTTCTCCAGGAAGGGGAAGTGCGAGTTCGCCACGTCGGCGGCGAAGACGTGCAGCCGCGCGTAGGGAATCCGCTCGGCGACGAACCGCTGCGAGTCGGGGTGGACGTGGCTCCCCTCACAGCCGATCACCAGGGTCGGCACGTCGATCCTGGGAAGCACGTCCCTCCAGTCCTGGGCGCAGTGGTCGAACAGCAGCGGCACACCGGCGTACGCGGGCGTCGCGGCGAGCTGCCCGGCGACGAAGGCGAGCAGCTCCGGGTCGGGCTCGCCGGAGAACATGCCGCGGACGAAGTCGGCCCGCACCTCGTCGCCTCCCGGCGCCGCGAGCGCGGCCCCCAGGTCCAGGAGTGCCGGTACGTCGAAGATGGCGCCGCAGTCGCGCTGCTCCCGCTCGGTCATCCAGGGCACGGCGGCGACGGCCGCGGGCTGGTCGACGGCGACGAAGCGCCGCATCCGCCCGGTCCCGTACTGGTCGACGAAGCTCCACCACACCGAGACGCCCATGGACCAGCCAAGGGCGTCGAAGCGCGGAAGCCGGAGGTGGTCGACGAGTTCGAGCACGTCACGGGCCAGGCGGGCGATGCGGTAGCCGTGCCGGGGCTTGCCGGAGAGGCCGTGGCCGCGCAGATCGACGGTGACGACGCGACGGCCGGGCGCGAGGTCCGCGAGCTGGTGGTGGAACATCGCCTGTGTCTGGCCCCAGCCGTGCAGCATGACGAGGGGGACTCCCCCGCCGCCGCTGTCCCGGTACGCGAGCCGCGCCCCGTCCGTCGTGATCAGTTCCTTCATGGTCTCTTCCCTGGTCACAGGCGGTTTATCCGCATGCCCGCCCCGTCCCGCACATCTTCGGACGCGGCGCTCCGCCGCCACCACCGCGCGCTGTAGGAATCGGGCGGGACATCCTTCTCGTTTTGTCGAAGCACCGGTTCCCGGCCCCCGCCGAGGCGGGGAACACGTCGGGTCACGCGGCCGCTTCGTCACCCGTGGCGAGGAGTTCCTCGATCCGCAGCCCCAGGTGCAGGGTGAGCCGGTGGGCGCCGTCGTCCAGGTCGAGTCCGGTGATCTCCTGAATCTGGCGCAGCCGGTAGTAGAGCGACGTGCGGTGCAGGCGCAGGGCGTCCGCGGTCCGGGGAATGGACCCGGCGTGTTCGAGGAAGCTCCGCAGGGTGTCCCGCAGCCGCTCGCCGCCGTGGGCGGCGGTCAGGGTGCGCAGCGGCTTCGGCACGAGGGAGTCGTTCAGGGCGTGCTCGGGCAGCTGGAGGAGCACGGCGAACTCCCCCAGCCGGTCCCAGTCGCCCACGCCCTTGAGCGAGGGCAGCCGCCGCGCCGCGCGGGCCGCCACGAGCGACTGCTCGTACGACGTCCAGGCGTCGTTCAGGCCCGGGTGTCTGCCGCCGACGCCGATCACGGGAGCCGTGGACGAGTCGAGGAAGGTGGTGAGTTCCTCCAGGATGCGGGCGGACTGGGCGGCGATCTCGGTCGACCGGGGCGGCCGGTCGCGCAGCTGGAGCAGGATCGCCCGCTCCTGGTCGATCGCGGTGATGCCCTGCGCCGAACGCGTCTGCCGGAAGCCCTCCAACGCTGCCCACAGGGCCGCCTCCGACTGCCGTACGGGCTCCGTGCCGCGGCTCAGCCGGACGACGGTGACGAGGACGTGCTCGGCCTCCCCGAGCAGGCCGCGCTCCCTCGCGCGCCGGAGGGCGGCGGTGCGCGTGGCGAGGTTGGAGTCGACCAGTTCCAGGACCAGGGCCCGCTCGTCGGTCTTCCAGGTGTCGGCGGCGAGGTGTTCCAGATACATCTGGGCGGCCATGAGGTCGGCGGCCCAGGCGATGGCTTCGGTGTCCTGTTCGCCGAGCGTCCGGTCGGGCACGACGACCATCAGCAGGCCGAGGAGGTGTCCGCGCTCGCGCAGCGGCACGACGTAGCGCGGCAGCATGCCGAGGTCGTCGCGGCCGTCGATGAATCCGGGCCGCGACCACCGGGCGACACCCTGGGCGAGCACGTGCCGGACGGCCGCGTTGTCGGCGCGGCCCTGGAGGAGCGTGCCGATCCGCACCGGGTCCTCGTCACCGAAGTGGCGGCTCGTGCACACCATGCGGACCAGCGGATCGTCGACCGCGACGGACCGTCCCAGCTTCTCCGCGAGTTCGTCGACCAGCGCTTGGAGCTCCGCGCTGCCAGGACGGGCTCGCTGGGGCCCTGCGGTCATGCGCTGTTCCTCTCTCGATCATCGGTTCCCTGCGGAGGGTGGCTCCCTTTCCGCAGCTCTTGATCATTTTGAGGAAGCGATGCCCTCGGCACATCGCACGAACCGTCCATTGACACGGCACCGACAGGGGATACGAAGGGGTTACTCTCCGCTGTCGCGGGTCTTCACCAGGCGGGTCAGCTCCGCGCGCGAGGTGAGGTCGAGCTTGGTGAAGGCGCGGCGCAGATGCGAACTCACCGTGTGCGGCGAGACGGAGAGCCGCTCGGCCACCTGCCGGTTCGTCAGCCCTTGGGCCACGAGCCGGGCCACGCCGAGCTCGGACGCGGTCAGCTCGGGCCACCGCGCGACGTATCCGGCCGGTGCGGGCCGGCGGCGGACGCCCGCGGCCCGCAGGCGGCGGCGCACCCGGGCGACGTCCCGCTCGGCGCCCGCTCGCGCGTAGAGGCCGAGGGCCTTGTCCAGGTACGGCACCGCCTCCGGTCTGCGGGTGGCCGCCAGCTTGCGCCCCGCGTCCTCCAGGGCGGAGGCGCGGGCCAGCGGCCGGGAGGTGTCCTCGTACAGGCGGACCGCGCGCACCAGGTGGTCGAGGTCGTTGTCGAGCAGTCCGCGGGCGTGCGCGGCGGTGGCGGCCAGGAGCGTGACGCCGGGGTTGAGTGCGGCGCGGCGCTCGGCCACGCCGACCGCCCGCAAGGCCGCGTCGTGTGCACCGGCCCGCAGCGCGACGCGGACGAGACCGGGGGCGTCGGCGGGGTCGAGCGGGCTGCCCTGGGACGGCCGCTCCTCGTCGAGTGCGCTCACCACGTCGGCGAGTACGGCCGCGGCAGCGTCGGCGCGCCCGTCGACGTCGGCCAGCAACGCCAGCGTCCAGGCGCCGACTTGGCGGACGAGGGGCGCGCCCTCGGTGCGCATCCGCTGCGCGTCGGCCGCGTAGCGGCGTGCGGCCCGCTGGTCGTTCGTGTGGAGCGCGACGCGGGTCAGCGCGTACCGGAGCGTGACGTCGGCGAGGTGGTCGGGGCCGGGCTCGCCGGGCGCCATCGAGGCGGCTTCCGCCTCGGCCCGGGCGTCCGTCAGCCGTCCGGCGTCCAGAAGGACCCGGGTGCGGTACGTCCGCCACATGCGCGTGGCGGACGTCCGGCCCTGCTCCCGTGCCAGCCGCAGCGCGGCGTCGGCGACGGCGAGCGCCTGCTCGGAGCGGCCTGCCGCGTTCAACAGGAAGCTCTGCCAGAGGCCTTCCGGGCCCCACAGGGAGTCGGCCGCGCCCACGGCAGCGGCCAGGTCCGCCAGGCGGAGGGCCTCGCTCCAGTCCATCCGGCGGAACCGGACGGCCGATTCGACCACCGTCAGCATGGCCCGGAGGGTGCGGTCCCCGGCGACTTCGGCACTCTCCCGCGCGTCGGGCAGGGCCTGTTCGGCCGCCTCGTTGTCGCCCGACAGCACGAGGCCGAGGCACAGCAGCGAGAGGAGCCGGGCCCGCAGGTCCTCCGGCAGGCCGGGCAGCGCCGCTCCCGCACGGGCCTGCCGGACCGCTTCGGAGAAGTCGTACTGGGTGGCCAGACGCGCCAGGCCGAGGCGTATCCGTGCCTCGTCCCGCGGCCCGAGGCCGCCGGTCGACAGGGCCGACGCCCCCAGCTGTCGTGCGCGGGCCGCCTGTCCGGTCTGCCAGAGCAGCGGGATCGCCTCGGCGATCACCTGCGGCCGTTCCGGGGCGTCCGCCGCGGTGAGTTCCAGCGCTCTGAGGGCTAGCTCGGCGGCCGGTCCGGGGGCGGTGGCCGCGAGTTCGGCCGCGGCGGTGCGCAGCCGGTCGGCGTCTGTCCGGTCGGAGTTCTTCGTGTCGGCGTCCGTCCTGTCGGCGGGCTCCGCGTCGGCGGTCGGTGGCTCCGACGGTGCGCCTGCGGCCACGCCGCTCTGCGGCAGCGCCCGCGCCTCCCTGCCGCGCAGGGAGCGGCGTACGGGAAGGGGAAGCCCGGCCGCCACCGACTCGCGGACCAGTGCGTTGCGGAACTCCAGACGGTCGCCCCTTTCGGCGAGCCACTCGGTGTCGAGGGCTTCGCGGAGCGGGGTGATCAGTGCCGCCGGTGAGCCGCCGAGCAGCTCGGCCAGCAGGCTCACGGTGACCGGGCGGCCCACGGCGGCCGCTGTCTCGACGAGTGCGCGGGCCGCGTCGGACAGCAGGCCCAGGCGGCGCCCGACCGAGGGCAGCGGGCGGGCGGGGAGGGGCGCGGCCGTGAGCCGGGCCGTGCCGTTCTCGATCGCCACCGCCTCCTCGTCCCGCAGCACGTCGAGCAGTTCCCTCAGGAGCAGCGGCACGCCCCCGGCGCGGCGGGCGACGCGCAGCACGTCACGGCCGGGGACCGCGCCCAGGACGTCCTCCGTGATCCGTGCGACCGCCCGGTCCTCCAGCGGCCCCAGGACCACGGCGCGGGCTCCGCCCCGGTGGATCCGGTCGAGGGTGGTGCGCACGCGCGGCGGCACGCTGTCGCCGCACACGGCCACCAGCCACAGGATCGCGTCCGGCGCGAGCCGGGCCGCGAGGGTGTGCAAGGTGAGGAGCGTCAGTTCGTCGCACCACTGGAGGTCGTCGAGGACGATCAGCAGTGGGCCCGTCCGAGCGGCCTCGCGCAGGCGGTCCCCCAGTTCCTGGAGGAGCCAGAACCGCTGCCCCGGCACCGTGGCGAGGTCGCGGAGCCGAGCGGCGTCCGGGAGCGGCGCCGCCCCGGCGAGCAGCCCTTCGAGGAGCGGGCCGAGCGGCACGAACTGCTCCTCGGGGTCCGCTCCCCCGTGGAACACCCGCGTCCCGCGCCGCCGCGCGGAGGCCGACGCCTCTCCGAGGACCCTGGACTTGCCGCTGCCCGCGGGGCCCTCGACGAGGACGACCCCGCCTTCCCCGCGGGCCAGCGCGTCGAGCCGCGCCTCGATGAACGCGAGCTCCGCCTCCCTGCCGCGGAGCGGTGGACCGAAACCGTCGGCGTCCTCGGGAAAGGGCCATGTGGTCAATCCGGTTCACGCTCATTCCGCGGGCAGGGCCGCACGGGATGAGGCTGTGATCCGCGTACGGTACGGCGGATCAGTATGAACGACCGTCGGACCTCAGTCGAAGCGCAGGTCGGCCACTTGTCGTTCGAGGGCGGCGACGTCGTCGTCGGCCTCGGCCGCGGCCGGGCGGGCCGCCATGAGCGCGGCGAGGTCGCCGCCCGCCCTGCGGATGCGGGCGGGCAGCCCCTCGGTGTACGCGTCGCCGCCTGATCCCCAGTCCTCGGACGCCGCGTACACGGCGGTGGGGATGACGGTGGCGCGCAGATAGGCGAAGAGCGGGCGCATCGCGTGGTCGAGGACCAGGGAGTGACGGGCGGTGCCGCCCGTCGCCGCGATCAGGACCGGCTTGCCCGCGAGGGCGGCCGGGTCGATCACGTCGAAGAAGGACTTGAAGAGGCCGCTGTAGGACGCCGTGAACACGGGCGTCACGGCGATCAGTCCGTCGGCTCCCGTGACCGCGTCGATCGCGGCGGCGAGGCGCGCCGGGGGAAAGCCGGTCACGAGGTGGTCGGCGATCGCACCGGCCAGCTCCCGCAACTCCACGACCTCGATCGAGACGTCGTGGCCCCGGGCGGTGAGGTCCTCGCGGACCGACTCGGTGAGCCGGTCCGCGAGCAGCCGGGTGGAGGAGGGCGTGCTCAGGCCCGCGGAAACGGCGGTGAGCTTCACGAGGCCGCCCCTCCCCGAGCGGCGTCGGCCCGAGCCGCTTCGGCCCGAGCCGCTTCGACCCGCGCGGCGTGCGTCGGCGCGTCCGGCACGTCGGCCGGGCGTCCGTTCGCGAACTCCTTGCGCAGGACGGGCACGACCTCCTCGCCGAGGATGTCGAGCTGTTCCAGGACGGTCTTCAGGGGCAGCCCCGCGTGGTCCATCAGGAAGAGCTGGCGCTGGTAGTCGCCGACCGTCTCGCGGAAGGACAGGGTGCGGTCGATGACCTGGTGGGGCGAGCCCACCGTCAGCGGGGTCTGCTCCGTGAAGTCCTCCAGGGACGGGCCGTGGCCGTACACGGGCGCGTTGTCGAAGTAGGGGCGGAACTCCCGCACGGCGTCCTGGGAGTTCTTGCGCATGAAGACCTGCCCGCCGAGGCCCACGATCGCGTCCTCGGGACGGCCGTGCCCGTGGTGGGCGTACCGGCGCCGGTACAGCTGGACCATGCGCCGGGTGTGGTCGGCGGGCCAGAAGATGTTGTTGTGGAAGAAGCCGTCGCCGTAGAAGGCGGCCTGCTCAGCGATTTCCGGGGACCTGATGGAGCCGTGCCAGACGAACGGCGCGACGCCGTCCAGGGGCCGGGGCGTCGCGGTGAAGGCCTGCAAGGGCGTGCGGAACGTGCCCTCCCAGTCCACGACGTCCTCGCGCCACAGCCGGCGCAGCAGCGCGTAGTTCTCCTTGGCCAGGTTGATGCCCTGGCGGATGTCCTGCCCGAACCACGGGTACACCGGTCCGGTGTTGCCGCGGCCCAGCATGAGGTCGACCCGGCCGTCGGCCAGGTGCTGGAGCATCGCGTAGTCCTCCGCGATCTTCACCGGGTCGTTGGTGGTGATCAGCGTCGTGGCCGTGGACAGGATCAGCTTCTCGGTACGGGCCGCGACGTAGCCGAGCAGGGTGGTCGGGGACGACGGGACGAACGGCGGGTTGTGGTGCTCGCCGGTCGCGAAGACGTCGAGGCCGACCTCCTCGGCCTTGAGCGCGATGGCGACCATCGCCTTGATGCGCTCGTGCTCCGAGGGAGTACGGCCGTCGGTGGGGTCGGGGGTCACGTCCCCGACGGTGAAGATGCCGAACTGCATGGGTGTCTCTGCTCTCCTGGACCTGGCTGGATCGTGCGGTCGTGCTCTGGGGGAAGCGGCGGAGGGCCGCCGGACATTCCCGGCGGCCCTCCTGCGCGTCACTTCGCCAGGAAGGCGAGGAGCGCGGTGTTGACCTCCTCCGCGTGGGTCCACAGCAGGCCGTGCGGGGCGCCCTCGATCTCGACGTAGTCGGCGGCGGGCAGCGCCCGGTGGAAGGGGCGCGCGGTGTTCTCGGCGGGCAGGATGCGGTCGGCCGTGCCGTGCAGGATCAGGGCGGGCACGTCGACGGCTGGGAGGTCGGCGCGGAAGTCGGTGTACCAGGTCGCCGGGGCGGCGGACGCGGCGAAGGAGCCGCCGGCGGCCGCGGTGTTCCAGCTGTTGCGGACCGCTTCCTCGCTGATGCGGCTGCCCAGGTTCTCGTCGAGGTTGTAGAAGTCGTTGAAGAAGGCCGTGTAGTAGGCGTAGCGGTCGGCCTTGACGGCGGCGACCACGCCGTCGAAGAACTCCTTGGGCTCGGCCCCCTCCGGGTTGTCGTCGCTCTTCAGGAGCCAGGGCTCCAGGGAAGCCAGGAAGGCCACCTTGGCGACGCGGCCGGAGCCGTACGCGGAGACGTAGCGGGCGACCTCGCCGGTGCCCATGGAGAAGCCGACCAGGACGGCGTCCCGCAGGTCGAGGGTCTCCATCACGGTGTTCAGGTCGGCGGCGAAGGTGTCGTAGTCGTAGCCGGTCGTCGGCTGGGACGACCGGCCGAAGCCGCGGCGGTCGTACGTGATCACACGGTGTCCGGCGGCGAGCAGGGCGGCGCTCTGGCGCTCCCAGGAGTGGCCGTCGAGCGGGAAGCCGTGGATGAGGACGACGGGCTGCCCGGTCCCGTGGTCCTCGTAGTACAGGTCGATGGCGGTGGAGTTCTCCTGGCCCACGGTGATGAACGGCATGGGTGGCTTCCTGTCTTCGTGTCGGCTGGTCCGCACTGTCGCGCGGCACTGAACGCCGTCACGCTATGGCCGGTGCCGGGCCGCCCGTTGTCGCCGGACGCACCGTTCCTTGCCCCTGGGCGCAGAGTTCGCCGGGGTCAGCCGTCGGCGGTGAGGGCGTCGGCCTCCGCCGGTACGCGCCGGGTCAGCTGGACCCGCGAGGTGACCGAGAGCTTGCGGAAGACCGAGGCCAGGTGCGTGTTGACCGTGTGCGGGGACACGACGAGGGCAGCCGCGGCCGACCGGTTGGTGTGCCCGGCGGCGATCAGCCGGGCGACCTTGCGCTCCGAGGCGGTGAGCGCCTCCCAGCCCTGGCTGGGCCGCGGCCGGGCCGCGGCGCGCCTGCCGGAGCGGGCCACGGCCCGGTCGAGATCGGCCCGCACCCGGTCGGCCTCGAAGCCCGCCCCCGTCTGTACGAACTGCTCGTACGCCGTGCTCAGTACGGGGATCGCGGCGGCGGTTCCGGTGGGCAGGAGGGCGCGCCCCAGGTCGGCGGAGGCCGCCGCGAGGTGCAGGGGGCGGGGCCCGGTCAGGAGGATGCGGACGGCCCGCTCCAGGAGCGCGGTGTCGGCACCGACCAGGCCTGCCGTGTGGGCGGCGATGCCCTGTGCGGTGGGCACGGCGGGGTTGCGGGCGGCGTGCGCGGCCGCCTGGGCCGCCAGGTCGTCGGCCAGGGGCCTGTCCCCGGCGCGCAGGGCGATCCGCACGGCGTCGACGCAGCGCGTGCGCAGGATCCGCCACCGGACGAAGGGGTGGTCGCGCTGGGCGGACCGGATGTGTTCGGCCGCTGCCGCGTGGTGTCCGTCGGCGTCGGCGAGGACGGCCTCCAGGTACTGGTGGGCCGCGTGGTTGCCCGTGTTCGGCCGCTCGGCCAGGGCGGCCCGCACCGCTTCGAGGTGGTGCCGCGCGGCGTCGCGGTCGCCGCGCAGCAGCGCGAGGCGGCCCCGGTTGACCCGGACGTTGACCAGGTTGCCGGGCACGCGGAGGTCCGCCTCAAGTCGTTCGGCGGTGACGAAGTCGGCCTCGGCGTCGTCGAGGCGGCCGAGGCCCAGGTGCAGGGTGCCCTGGGCCCACATCAGCATCGCGGGGCGCAGGGGCGCGTCGCCCGCCGTGCCGAGGAGCTGCCGGGCCATGGCGAAGTCGTCCAGGTGGACGCGCGCGACGACCTCCTCGGGCAGGAAGGCCGCGTCGAAGGCGCTCAGGGCCGTGTGGTGCGCGACGGCGGCGGCGCACTCGCCCGCGTTGAGGGCGATCTCGCCGAGGCCCCACAGCGCGACGACGCGGGCCTCCCGGTCGTCCGCCCGCTCGGCCTCAGCCAGGGCCCGCTCACCCGTGCTCCGCGCGGCGTCGAGGTCGCGTCCGCGCGACCGCGCGAGTGCCTGGCGCGCGGTCAGCCGGGCGGAGATCGCCGGGTCGGTGACGACGGCGAGGCCCGCCGTGGTGCGGCGGGTCAGCTCGTGGACGTCGTCGAGGTGCCAGAGGGTGTCGCCGAGCACGGACTGCAGCCGGGCGAAGACGTCCAGGGGCGGCCTGCGGGCCAGCAGCGCGTCGCCGGTCTCCCGGGCGCGGGCGTACCGGCCCGCGCGGGTGAGCGCGGTGATGGCCCGCTCTCCCGCGACGAACGCCAGGGGCTCGTGCGGCGGGATCAGTTCCAGGGCGCGCAGGGCCAGGTCGGCGGCGAGGTCCGGCATGACGGAGAGGACGTCCGTGGCGGCCCTGCCGAGCAGCCGGGCCGCCTCGAGGTCACCGGGTTCGGCGCTCTTCAGCAGGTGCGGGACCGCGTCGACGGGGGTGCGGCCGACCGCGACGAGCCGTCGTGCCGCCTCCCGGTGCAGGGCCCGGCGGGCCGAGGGGGCGAGGTCGGCGTACACGGCCTGGCGGAGCAGGTCGTGGCGGAAGACGAGGCGTTCGCCGTCGTCGTCGACGAGCCCCGCGGCGATCGCCTCGTCCAGCTCCGTGAGGAGCGCGGTCGCGGGCCGCCCGCTCAGGGCCGCGGCGTCGCCGAGGCGGAAGGCGCGCCCGAGGACCGACCCGATCCGCAGGAACTCCAGGGTGCCCGGGCGCAGCGCGGCCAGCCTGCCGCGGACACCGAGCACGAGGCGCTCCGGCGGCTCGGGCCCCTCCGTCCCTGAGGCCGCGATGCCCGTCAGCAGTTCGGTCGCGAGGAAGGGGTTGCCGCCCGATCCGTCGAGCAGCTCCGTGACCTTCCGCGGTACGTCGTCGCCGAACGCGTCGCGGGCCAGCTCGGCGAGGGCCGCGTCGGTCAGCGGCCGCAGCGGGACGGTCGTCAGGCACGGCCCGTCGCGGCGCAGGTCCGGGTCCTCGCGGCCCGCGAGCAGCCACAGGACCGGGGAGGTGAACAGGCGTGCCGGCATGACGTTGAGGGCGAACCGGCTCAGCGGGTCGGCCCACTGGACGTCGTCGATCGCGATGAGCGTGGGCGTGCCCGCCGAGCGCTCCTCGATCAGCTGGGCCAGCCGTTCGACGAGCCAGATGCGCTGGTCGTGGTGGCCCGCGAGGTGCGCGAAGTCCTCGGCGGACAGCAGCGGCGGCTCCCCGTGCAGCAGGCCCGAGGCCAGGGAGGCGAGCGGGGCCAGCTCGTGCAGCTCCTCGGCGTGGCCCTGGCTGACGACGAATCCCTGGGCCCGCGCGAGCGCGACGGTCTCCTCCAGGAGGACGGTCTTGCCGATGCCCGGCTCCCCCAGGAGCAGCGCCATCGCCCCGCCTTCGCCGTCCCGCACGGCCTCGACGAGGGTGCGCAGCCGCTTCAGCTCGGCTTCCCTGCCGCGCAGTCCGGGCCTGCTCAGGCCCGTGCTCCCGGGCTCCGCGGCGGTCATCCCTTGACCGATCCCGCGAGCAGGCCCCGGGCGACGTACCGCTGGAGGGCGAGGAACACGAGCAGCGGGACCGACGCCGAGACGAAGGCTCCCGCCGTGAGGCGCTGCCACTCGTCGCCCCGCGTCCCGGCCAGCGTCGCGAGCCGGACCGTCACCGGCGCGGTCCCGGCCGTGCCGCCCGCCAGGGTCAGCGCCACCAGGAGGTCGTTCCACACCCAGATGAACTGGATGATCGCGTACGTGAGCAGGGCGGGCCGGGCGAGCGGCAGGACGATGCGGAGCATCAGCGTCGCGTGCGAGGCGCCGTCGACCCGCGCTGCTTCGATCAGCTCGCGCGGCAACCCGGCCAGGACGTTGTGCAGCAGGAACACCGCGAAGGGCAGTGCGAAGGCGGTGTGGGCGAACCAGACGTGGCTGAAGCGGGCCGGTCCCGTGACGTCCCAGGCGGGCAGGAACAGCCACCCCTGGGAGAACAGCTTCAGCAGGGGGACCAGCGCCATCTGAAGCGGTACGACCTGGAGCGCGAAGACGCCGACGACGAGCGCGTCCCGCCCCCTGAAGTCGATCCACGCCAGCGCGTACGCGGCGAAGAAGGCCAGGACCAGGGGGAACAGGACCGAGGGCAGGGTGATGACGAAGGAGTTGACGAGGTGGTCGGCGAGCCGTCCCGAGGCGTTGCCGCTGCCGAGCAGCACGTCGCCGTAGTTGTCGAGGGTGACGTGCGGCGCGCCGAAGAGGGTCCACCAGCCCGTCGTCTTGATCTCGTCCTCGGGGCGCAGGGAGGACAGGAACAGGCCGAGGGTCGGTGTCGTCCACAGCACCGCGATCACCAGGGCGGCCAGCGAGAAGGCACGGGAGGAGAGCCGCTCCCGTACGCCGTTCACCGCGCGCTCCGCTGGGCCCGCACCTTGTAGGCGACGACCGGGGTGACCAGGGCGAAGAGGAGCACGGCGAGGGCAGCGCCGCGGCCTGTCTGGCCGTAGCGGAAGGACTGGGCGTACATCTCGTGGGCGATGACACCGGTGCCGAACTGGCCCCCGGTCATGGTTCTGACGATGTCGAAGGCCTTGAAGGTGCCGATCACCTCGGCGAGGGCCACGACGAGCAGCGTGGGTCTGATCAGCGGCACGGTGACGCGCCAGAAGACCTGCCGGGGTGACGCGCCGTCGAGGCGGGCGGCCTCGACCACGTCGCCGGGGACCGCCCTGATCGCGCCCGCGAGCAGCACGGCCGCGAAGCCGGTCTGGGCCCACACCATCGCCACGACCAGGAACAGCACGTTCCAGGGGGACTCCACGAGCCACTGCCGCGGCTCGCCGCCGAACGCCACGACGAGCTGGTTGAGCAGCCCGATCTGGTCCGCCTCGGCGGGCCGGTAGGCGTAGACGAACTTCCAGATGAGGCCCGCGCCGACGAACGAGAGCGCCATCGGCAGCAGGACGAGGGTCAGGGCGGGCGCCCGGTACCGCGACCGCGCGACGGCCGCCGCGTACAGCAGGCCGGTCGCGGTCACCAGGAGGGGCACGAGCACCACCCAGGTCAGGGTGGTGCGCAGCACGGTCAGCGCGCCGGGGTCGGTGACCAGCCACACGTAGTTGTCGAGTCCGACCCACCGCTCCCCCGTGCCGTCCTTGAACGAGAGCAGCAGGGTGCGCAGGCCGGGCACGAGGAGGCCGACGGCGAGCAGCAGCAGGGCGGGGGCCAGCAGCAGGACGGCCGCGCCCCGCCTCCGTACGGGTCCCCGGTGCAGCAGCACGAGGAGGAGGACGACCACCGCGGCGAACGCGGCGAGGCCTTGGAGGAGGTACAGGAGCTTGGGTTGCTGGGCGAGGGGATCGAACGTCATCAGGTGCTCGGCCAGGACCGTTCGATGGCGTCGGCGACGGGCTCGGTGTCCTTGCCGCCGATCCAGTCGACGGCTTCCTTCCAGAACGTGCCCGCGCCCACCGAGGCGGGCATCAGGTCCGAACCGTCGAACCGGAACTGCGTCCTGGGGTTCTGGAGCAGTTGGATCGAGAGCTTGTCCACCGGGGTGGCGGCGTTGGCGAGGTCCACGCCCTTGTTGGCCGAGACGAACGGCCCCTTCTTCATCCGCGCGTTGGCGAAGTCCGCCGTCGCCAGGTACTCCTGGAAGGCCCGGACCTCGGGCCGGTCGGAGAACGCCGCGGCGAACATGCCGCCGCCCAGGACCGGTCGGCTCGCCCGGTCCCGGCCCGGCAGGAGGAAGGCGAACACGTCCTTGTCCGGGCCGATCTCGGTGCCCTTCGGCCAGTGCTCGGCGTAGAACGAGGCCTGGCGGTGCATCGCACAGTCGCCGGAGACGACCGGGGTGCCGCCCTCCTGGTAGGTGATCGAGGCCATCGAGCGGGCCGGGCCGTAGCCGCCGTTGGCGTACCGGTCGTTCTTGAGGACGGAGCCCACGGTGTCCATGGCCCTGATCACGCGGGGGTCGTTGAACGGGATCTTGTGGGTGACCCAGCGGTCGAAGACGTCGGGCCCGCTCTGGCGCAGCAGGACGTCCTCGATCCAGTCCGTCAGGGGCCAGCCGGTCGACTCGCCGGACTCCACCCCCGCGCACCAGGGCTTGACGCCCGTCGCCGCGACCTTCTCGGTCACGTCCATGAGCTCTTTCCAGGTGCGCGGCACGCTCAGTCCCCGGTCCCGGAAGAACGCCGGCGAGTACCAGACGTACGACTTCACGTTCGCGACCAACGGCGTGCCGTAGAGGGTGCCGTCCACGGTCGCGTAGCTGTTCCAGTCCTTCGACCAGCCCTGCTGCGCCAGGGACGCGACCCCGGGGCTCGCGGGCTTGAGGTCACCGGCGCGGGCGAAGCGCTCCAACAGGCCGGGCTGCGGGAAGAACGCCACGTCGGGGGCGTTGCCGCCGTCGACCCTGACCTGGATCTGGGCCTCGAAATCGCCGTCGCCCTCGAACCGGACGTCGATGCCCGTGCAGGCCGCGAAGTCCGCCCAGGTCGCTTCGAACAGGTCCGCTTCCCGGTCCTGGTTCGACGCGTAGACGGAGACCTCGGTGCCGGGGTGGGTGCCGTACCGCGCGTAGGACGCACAGTCCCCGGCTCCGCGAGGCCGGGAGCCGCCGTGCGGGGCACCGCAGGCGGTGACCGTGGCTACGAGGACGGTGACGGCGAGCGCGAACCTCGCGCCGAACCTCATGGGTGTGCTTCCTCCGATCGCACCCCCGAGCGTTCCTGGGGGCGAGCAGAAGTTATCAGCGCACGGACGTCATCGACCAATCGTTCGACCCGCGAGGTCGGCGTGGAGGTGCCGACCCCACACGGAGGCGGGGTCGGTACCGGTGTTTCACGGCGGAGGCGCAGGTCAGCGGGTGATGGACCGGACGGCCTCCTGGATGAGGGCGGCGACGGCATCGGGCCGGGCGAGCATGACCAGGTGCGAGGAGTCGACCTCGACGGTGGTCATCCCCGCGCGCTCGTAGCCGTAGCGCTCGACGTCGGGATTGATGGTCCGGTCGGCGGCGGCGACCAGGCCCCAGGAGGGCTTGGTCCGCCACGCGGCGACGGGGGCCGCCTCCGTGAAGGCCCGCGCGGCCAGGGGGCGCTGGGAGACGGCGAGCACCGCGGCGAGTGCGGGCTCGACGTCGGCGGCGAAGAGGGCGGGGAACCGCTCGGGGTCGACCGTGACGTCGGTGCCCGTCCCGGCGGAGCCGGGCAGGGGGAACGGAGTCTGGACGAGCGCGTCGGCGAGGCCGGAGTCGGGGAAGCGGCCTTGCAGCTCGCCCAGGCTCTCGCCCTCCTCCAGGGCGTAGCCCGCGAGGTAGACGAGCGCGCGGACGTTGTCCTCCGCGCCGGCGAGGGTGATGACGGCGCCTCCGTAGGAGTGGCCCACCAGGATCACGGGGCCTTCGACGGCGCGGATCACCGAGGCGAGGTACGCGGCGTCGTCGATCAGACCGCGGTTGGGCACGGCGGGGGCCAGCACCTCAAGGCCCGCGGCGGTCAGTTCGGGGATGACGCGGGCGAAGCTTGAGGCGTCGGCGAAGGCGCCGTGGACCAGCACGACGGTGGGGCCGGTGGATCGGGGCACGGGGGAACTCCTGGGTGCGTGGGTGGGGTTGCGTGGGGCGCGGTGGGCGCGGTGGGCGCGGTGGGCGCGGTGGGCGCGGTGGGCGCGGTGGGCGCGGTGGGCGCGGTGGGCGCGGTGGGCGCGGTGGGCGCGGTCAGAGGGTGCGGCGCACGCCCGCGTGGCGTTCGAGGTTGCGGAGCTGGACGGTGAGGTCACCCGTCACCGCGGTGTGGGCGGGGCCGCTGCGGCCGATGGGCAGGACCTCCTCGCCGCGCATGTCCTCCAGCATCAGGGCGAAGGCCGCGTACATCGCGACGAGCGCCACCAGGAGGCCGAGGACGCCGGAGGTGCGCGTGAGCCACTCGGCGCCGGTCAGGCCCGACAGGCCGGTGGCCGCCCAGCGGGGCAGGGACACCACCAGGACCAGCCACATCGCGCGCTTGGGCGGCGTCACGGCCGTCATCAGCGCCCCGAAACAGAGGAACGCCAGGTTGAACACGCCGAGGACCCGCAGGCCCTCGGCCGCGCCGCTGACCATGACCAGGGCGTACGCCAGCCAGCTGCCCGCGAACGTGCCCATCAGGGTCGCCGCGATCACGTCACGGGCGCCGAAGGACAGCACGCTCACCAGGAACTGCAGCGCGAAGGCGGGCAGGACGCACAGGGCGACGGCGCCGCGGGCCTCGGGGTCGAAGACACCGAGCTGGAGGCACCCGGTCATCACCGAGGCGATCGCCACCGTGAAGAAGCCCAGCGGCATGGGTGAGGCGATGGGGCGCAGATTGATCCGGGTCATCGGCCGGAGGTCCGGCTCGAAACGGCGTCCCTGCGGAGCGTCCGGAGGGCCGTCCGCCCCGTCGTCGGTCCCGTCGACGGGGGTGGAGGAAGCAGTACTCATCGTGGAGATCTCTCGTTCAGTGCTCGAAGCAGGGGTCGAGGAACGACGGCGGCGTGTCGGGCGCGGAGCCGCGGGCCACCCGCCACTGGCGGTGCTCCTCGGACTCGGCCGCGGCCTCGGCGACGAGCGCCGCCTGCCGGGCACCGGCCTGGTAGCCCCCGAAGCGGGCCACGGGGCTCCACTCGGGGCTGACCGGCGGGACGGCCTCGTCGAGTCCCTCGTACTCCGCCGTCGCGTGGACGACGCGGCCGCCGACGACGGTGAGCACGGACTCGATGTCGGGGATGACGGCGTCGGGCACGGTGAAGTAGTCGTCGGACAGGATCGCCAGGTCGCCGTAGTAGCCCTCCCGCAGGATCCCCTTGACGTCCTGCTCACCGGTGAGGCGCGCGCCGCCGCGGGTGTAGAGGCCGAGCGCGGTCTCCCTGTCGACCAGGTTCCCCGCCGGGTAGAGCGCGGTGCCGCCCACGGTGCGCCCGGTCACCAGCCAGTGGAGCGCCACCCACGGGTTGTAGGAGGACACGCGGGTGGCGTCCGTGCCCGCGGCGACGGTCAGGCCCCGGTCGAGCATGGCCCGGACGGGCGGGGTGTGGGCGGCGGCCTCGGCGCCGTAGCGCTCGCGGAAGGCGGTGCCCTGGAAGGACATGCGGTTCTGCACGGACAGGGCGCCGCCCAGGGCCGCGATCCGGTCCAGGCTGTCGGCCGAGACGGTCTCCGCGTGGTCGAAGAGCCAGCGGTTGTCGCCGGGGAAGAGGCCCTCGGCGGCGAGCTTCTCGAAGACCGCGAGGTCGCGGCGGATCGTCTCGTCGTACGTGGCGTGCAGCCTGAAGCCCCAGCCGTTCTCCATCAGGAGCCGGACGGCGTGCTCGAACTCGGTCTCGTAGCCCTCGGCGAGCGCGGGACGGGGTTCGGAGAAGTTCTCGAAGTCGGCTGCGGCCCAGGTCAGGTTCTCGCCCGCGCCGTTGAGGCGCAGCCACTCGTCCCCGTCCCCGGGCTTCACCGTCCCGATCCAGCGCTTGAGGTCGGCGAGCTCCTGACCGGCCGTCTGCGGGAACAGATGGTAGGCGATCCGCAGGGACAGCTCGCCCGACGCGGCGAGGTCGGTGACCGTCGCGTAGTTGTCGGGGAAGTTCTGGAAGCCGCCCGCGGCGTCGACCGCGGAGGTGAGTCCGAAGCGGTTCAGCTCGCGCAGGAAGTGCCGCGTCGAGGTCTTCCGGTCGGCCTCGTCGAGGGCGGGCGCCTTGGCCAGGGTCGAGTAGAGGACGAGGGCGCTCGGCGCGGCGAGGAGGACGCCGTTGGGCTCGCCGTCGCGGCCCCTGACGATCTGTCCGCCCTGCGGGTCGGGGGTCGCGCGGGTGAATCCGGCGGCCTGTACGGCGGCCCGGTTCAACAGGGCCGACTGGTAGAGGTGCAGGACGAACACCGGTGTGTCGGGGGCGGCGGCGTTCAGCTCGGCGACGGTCGGCATCCTGCGCTCGGCGAACTGCTCGGCGGTCCAGCCGCCGACGACCCGGATCCACTGCCCCTTGGGGGTGCGGCCGGCCTGCTCGCGCAGCATGGCCAGGGCGTGGCGGAGGCTGCGCACGCCGTCCCAGCGCAGCTCCAGGACGTAGTTCAGGCCGCCCCTGATGACGTGCAGGTGCGAGTCGTTCAGGCCGGGGATCACCCGGCGGCCGAGGGCGTCGACGACCTTGGTGCCCGGCCCGACGAGGTGGGCGAGGTCGTGGTCGTCGCCGAGGGCCGCGATCCGTCCGTCGCGGATCGCGACGGCGCGGGCCTCGGGGCGCCCGGGGTCGCCGGTGTGCACCTTCGCGTTGCGCACGAGAAGGTCGGCCCGCGCGTGCTCCTGGCGCGGGGCGGCGGGTGCGGGGGTCGGCGGGTTCGGCATCGGGGGTTCTCCTTTGCGGATGTGCGGGTGGGGCGCGGGCGCGCGGCGCGTTCCCCGGGGGTGGGCGGGGTGCCTCAGAGGCCGTACGCCTCAAGGAGCCGCAGCCAGACCTCGCTCACGGTCGGGAAGGCGGGGACGGCGTGGCGCAGCCGTTCCAGGGGGACTTCTCCGACGACGGCGACGGTGGCGGTGTGGACGAGTTCGGTCGCCAGCGGTCCTGTGAGGGTGCAGCCGACGACGACTCCCCGGCTCTCGTCGACGACGAGCTTGGCGCGGCCGCGGTAGTCGTCGGCGTACAGCGCGGCGCCCGCGACGTCGTCGACGCGGTACTCCACCGCGCGGACCGCCAGGCCCGCGGCGCGGGCCGCGCGTTCCGTGAGGCCGACGCTGGCGACCTCGGGGCGGGTGAAGACGGCCTGCGGGACGGCGGCGTGGCCGGCCCGCGCGTCCCAGGCCGGCCATCCCCCGGTGTCGGCGGGGCGGCCCGCGGCCCGTTCGGCGATCGCCGCGGCGCAGGCGCGGGCCTGGTACTTGGCCATGTGGGTCAGCGGCGCGCGGTGGTTGACGTCGCCGACGGCGTAGAGCCAGTCGCCGTCGACGGCGGTGACCCGGCAGGTGTCGTCGACCGGGAGCCAGTCACCGGCCGTGAGGCCGACGGTGTGCAGGCCGAGGTCCTCGGTGCGCGGGCGGCGGCCGACGGCGACGAGGACCTCGTCGCAGCCGAGGACGGCGCCGTCGTCGGTCTCGACCGTCACGGCGCGGGTGGCCGCGTCGCGGGTGACCCGGGTGGCCGCTGCCTCGAAGCGCAGCGTCACGCCCAGAGCGGTCAGGCCCCGGGCGACCTCTTCGCCCGCGCACGGCTCCCAGCCGCTCAGCAGGGACCGGCCGCGGACGAGCAGGGTCACGGCGGAGCCGAGGGAGCGCCAGGCGGTGGCCAGTTCGCAGGCCACCACTCCGCCGCCGATGACGAGGAGCCGCTCGGGCACCGCGTCGGACGTCGTGGCCTGCCGGTTGGTCCACACGCCGATCCGGTCGAGGCCTTCGACCGGCGGCAGCGCGGGATCCGTGCCGGGGCTGAGCACGACCGCGCGCCGGGCGCGCAGGGTGCGGACCGTGCCGTCGGCCCCGGTCACCTCCACCCGGCGCTCCCCGGCGAGCCGTCCGTGCCCGCGGACGAGGGGGATTCCCGCGCCGCTCAGCCAGTCGGCCTGGCCCGAGTCGTCGCCGCGGGCGGTGAAGCGGTCCCGGCGGGCCAGGACGCGCGCCGCGTCGAGCGCCCCGGTGACCGACTGCCGGGCCCCGTCGACGGAGCGCGCGGCCTCCCGGGCGGCGCCGGGCCGCAGCAGGACCTTGCTCGGCACGCACGCGCGGTAGGAGCACTCGCCGCCGACCGCCCCGGCCTCGACGACGGCGGCGGTCAGTCCCGCCCGGACCGCCCGGTCGGCGACGACCTCGCCGCCGGGACCGCCGCCGACCACGACGACGTCGTACGCGTCCTCCATCAGCCGCGCACCAGCGGCGTGTCGACGAGGTGTTCGGCGAGAAACCACACCTGTGCCTCGCCGGTGCGGATGACGCCGGAGACGAGAAGGTCGGCGCCGCCCTCGTCGCCCTCGGCGGAGAGCCGCGCGGCGGCGTCCCGCGCGTCGATGAGGATCCGCTCGTGCGCGTCGAGGAGCCGCGACAGCATGACGGGGACCTCCTCCACGCCGTCCGGCGGCCGGGGGATCGTGGTCAGCTCCGCGACGTGGCGCGGGTCCCCGACCGCGACGCCGCCGAGGCTCTGGACCCGCTCGGCCAGCTCGTCCACGAGGGCCAGTTGGGCCTCGGCGTGCCGGTCGAGCATGAGGTGCAGCGAGTAGAAGGTCGCGCCGCGCATCAGCCAGTGGTGCTTCTTGTAGAGGGAGTACAGGATCTGTGTGTCGGCCAGTACGCGGTTCAGGCGCCGGCAGGCGTATCCGCGGGTGTCGTGGCCGAGGCCGATCGGCAGCTGCTTGAGCGTGCCGAAGGCCTGGGTCTCGGCGCCCTTCTGGTGCAGCAGCGGCTGTCCGCCGCCGCGCGGGGACGCGGTGGTCGCGGTGTCCATGGGGTGCTCCTGGTCGGGAAGGAGGAGGGAGGGCCCGGCCGTCCGGTCGGGGGTCGCGGAGCGGCCGGGCCCGGTCTGTGGGGCGGGATCAGCCCTCGGCGCGGGCGGCGGGCACCGGCGTCGCCGGGGCCGGGCGGTGCAGGACGAGCCGGGTGAGCAGCCCGCTGCCGAGACCGGCCACGAGCGCGACGGCCGCCCACCACAGCGGGTACGGCGTGAGGCCGACGGCCGCGTCGAGGGAGTGGTCGCCGGGCCCGGTGGCGGCGAGGGCGGTGGCGGTGCCGATGAGGACGAGCGGGTACTCGTATCCGTCGTTCTGCACCCAGAGGCCGTTGTGCCACTTCACGGTGAGGGCGACCGTCATGACCCCGATGGCCCCGGTCGCGGCGAGCGGGGTCAGCAGGCCCGCGGCGAGCAGCAGGCCCGATCCGATCTGGCCGCCGCCCGCCGCGAGGGCGGTGAGGGCGCCGCCGCGGAAGCCGTCGGCACGGAACTCCTCGGTGCCGCCCTCAAGACCCTTGCCGCCGAGGTGGGAGCTGATCTTCTGCACCCCGTGGCCCGCGACGAGCAGGCCCGCGAGGAGGCGCAGAAGGAGAATGCCGGTGTCCAAGGCGGTCAGCCCGCCGCGTGCGCGCCGAGGATGCTCTGCGCGTACACGACGCCCAGGCCGTACGCGCCCGCGTGGGCCTTGACGATGTCCATGACGGCGCCGTAGGTCTCCTGGCGCGCCCAGTCGCGCTGGAGCTCCAGGAGGACCTGGACCCAGGTGACCGGGACGGCTCCGGCGGCCACCATCCGCTGGAGCGCGTGCTCGTGGGCGGCCGGGCTGACGCCGCCGGAGGCGTCGGAGACGACGTACACCTCGTAGCCCTGCTCCAGGGCGGACAGCGCGGGCAGCACCAGGCAGACCTCGGTCCACAGGCCGGACAGGACGATCTTCTTGCGTCCGGTCGCCTTGACCGCGGCCACGAGCGCCTCGTCCTCCCAGGCGTTCATGGAGGTGCGGTCGACCACGTCGTGCCCGGGGAACACCTCGGCGAGCTGCGGCAGCAGGGGCCCGGAGAAGGACTCGGCGGCGACCGTGGTCAGGACGACCGGCACGTCGAACGCCCGGGCCGCCTTGGCCAGGCCCACGGTGCTGTTGATGATCGAGGAGCGGTCGCCGCTCCCGGTGCCGAAGAACATCTGCGGCTGGTGGTCCACGAAGAGCATGACCGCGTTGTCGGGCGTGAGGAGGTCCGAGCTCGGGGCGGCCTGCACCTTGGTGACGTCGAACATGAGGGGTCCTTTCACAGGCGGTTCGGTAGCGCGCCGACCGCGTCCGCGGCTCGGCACACCAGGAAGCTACGACCGGCCGGGACGCCCGGCTTTTCGTCCCGCGCCCAGGAGTTGGCACGGCAGCGCACAACCCGCGCGGCCCCGGGGCGTCGCAGGTCGGGGCGGTGGATCGACCGCCCGTGCGATGCTGTGGCCATGAACCTGGAGGACCTGGTGCGGCTGCGCCGCGCCAAGGACGTGATGGACCGCGACTACGCGCGGCCGCTGGACGTCCCGGCGCTCGCGAAGGTCGCCCTCATGTCGTCCGGCCACTTCTCGCGCAGCTTCCGCGCGGCCTATGGGGAGACGCCGTACAACTACCTGATGACCCGCCGCGTCGAGCGGGCGAAGGCGCTGCTGCGGCGCGGCGACATGAGCGTGACCGAGGTGTGCTTCGCGGTCGGCTGTACGTCGCTCGGGTCGTTCAGCTCGCGCTTCACCGAGCTGGTCGGCGAGTCCCCGAGCGCGTACCGGGCCCGGGACCACGGGGCGGGCGCCGGGATCCCGGCGTGTGTCGCCAAGATCCACACGCGGCCGGTCAAGAACGGGGGACCGGCCCTGGCGCCGGAGGGGTCCGGGCAGCGGACCGGCGAGCGGGGAGCGGGCGGGAACGGCTCATCGGGGGTCGCCGGGAAACCGGTCACGATCGGAGAAGCGGATTCGACCGGCGCCTCGTAGCGTCGAGGCATGGACATCAAGCTCTCGCAGTGCTTCCTCGCCGTCGACGACCACGACCAGGCGCTCGCCTTCTACCGTGACGTCATCGGCCTGGAGGTCCGCAACGACGTCGCCTTCGAGGGGATGCGCTGGGTGACCGTCGGGTCGCCCGCGCAGGACGTGGAGATCGTCCTGGAGCCGCCGCTCGCCGACCCCAACGCCGCTCCGGCCGACCGGCAGGCGATGGCGGAGCTGCTCGCCAAGGGCCTGCTGCGCGGCGTGATCTTCACGACGGACGACGTCGACGCGACCTTCGAACGCGTGCGGGCCGCGGGCGCCGACGTGCTCCAGGAACCCATCGACCAGCCCTACGGCGTGCGCGACTGCGCCTTCCGCGACCCGGCGGGCAACATGGTCCGCTTCCACCGGCCCCGCAAGCAGTAGGACCTGCTCGAAGCCCCCTGCGGTAGGGTCCCGGCCCAGTGCCGCGGAGGGCTCCGCCGAGCGGATCAGGCCGGGCGACACGGGGGAGGCCGCGCGGGCGGCCCGCACACACAGGGAGACACGATGAGCAAGGCCACCGGGACGCACGCGCAGTCGCCCGCACCGCACGTCGCCGACAGCCACGGCCTGATCCGCGTGCACGGCGCGCGCGAGAACAACCTCAAGGACGTCAGCGTCGAGCTGCCGAAGCGGCGGCTCACGGTCTTCACCGGGGTCTCCGGCTCCGGCAAGAGCTCGCTGGTGTTCGACACGATCGCCGCCGAATCACAGCGGATGATCAACGAGACCTACAGCGCCTTCGTACAGGGCTTCATGCCGACCCTGGCCCGGCCCGAGGTCGACGTGCTCGACGGTCTGACCACGGCGATCATCGTCGACCAGCAGCGGATGGGCTCCGACCCGCGCTCCACGGTCGGCACGGTCACCGACGCCCACGCGATGCTGCGGATCCTCTTCAGCCGACTGGGCAAGCCCCACATCGGCCCGCCCAGCGCGTACTCCTTCAACGTCGCCTCGGTGCGGGCGAGCGGCGGCATCACCGTCGACCGCGGCGCCGCGAGGACCAAGACCGTGAAGGCGACCTTCAATCGCACCGGAGGCATGTGCACGCGTTGCGAAGGCCGCGGCTCCGTCTCCGACATCGACCTCACCCAGCTCTACGACGACTCCAAGTCGATCGCCGAGGGCGCGTTCACCATCCCCGGCTGGAAGTCGGACAACGTGTGGACCGTGGGGCTCTACGCCCAGTCGGGCTTCCTGGACCCGGACAAGCCGATCCGCAGGTTCACCAAGAAGGAGATGCGGGACTTCCTCTACGGCGAGCCGACGAAGGTCAAGGTCAACGGGGTCAACCTCACCTATGAAGGGCTGATCCCGAAGATCCAGAAGTCGTTCCTGGCCAAGGACAAGGAGTCGATGCAGCCCCACATCCGCGCCTTCGTGGAGCGGGCGGTCACCTTCACCACCTGCCCCGAGTGCGACGGCACCCGGCTGAGCGAGGGGGCCAGATCCTCGAAGATCAAGAAGCTCAGCATCGCCGACGCGTGCGCGATGGAGATCCGCGACCTGGCCACCTGGGTCCGCGGCCTCGACGAGCCGTCCGTGGCGCCGCTGCTCACGGCGCTCCAGCAGACCCTCGACTCGTTCGTGGAGATCGGCCTCGGCTACTTGGCGCTCGACCGGCCCTCGGGCACGCTCTCGGGCGGCGAGGCGCAGCGCGTCAAGATGATCCGCCACCTCGGCTCCTCGCTCACCGACACCACGTACGTCTTCGACGAGCCCACCATCGGTCTGCACCCGCACGACATCCAGCGGATGAACCAGCTGCTCCTGCGGCTGCGGGACAAGGGCAACACGGTCCTCGTCGTGGAGCACAAGCCGGAGACCATCGCGATCGCCGACCACGTCGTCGACCTCGGCCCGGGCGCCGGTGCGGAGGGCGGCACCGTCTGCTTCGAGGGCACCGTCGAGGGCCTGCGCGCCGCCGGCACCGTCACCGGCCGCCACCTCGACGACCGGGCCGCCGTCAAGGAGACGGTGCGCGAGGCCACCGGGGCGCTGAAGATCCGCGGCGCGAACGCGCACAACCTCCGGGACGTCGACGTCGACGTGCCGCTCGGGGTGCTCACCGTCGTCACGGGCGTCGCCGGGTCCGGCAAGAGCTCGCTGGTGCACGGGTCGATCCCCGCGGGCGAGGGCGTGGTGTCGGTCGACCAGAGCCCGATCCGGGGCTCGCGGCGCAGCAACCCGGCGACGTACACGGGGCTGCTCGACCCGATCCGCAAGGCGTTCGCCAAGGCCAACGACGTGAAGCCGGGGCTCTTCAGCGCCAACTCCGAGGGCGCCTGCCCGCACTGCAACGGCGCCGGGGTGATCTACACCGACCTGGCGATGATGGCCGGTGTCTCCACGACCTGCGAGGAGTGCGAGGGGAGGCGGTTCGACGCCTCGGTCCTGGAGTACCGCTTCGGCGGCCGCGACATCAGCGAGGTGCTCGCGATGTCGGTGACCGAGGCCGAGGAGTTCTTCGGCGCCGGTGAGGCCCGTACTCCGGCCGCGCACAAGGTCCTTGAGCGGCTCGTCGACGTCGGGCTCGGCTACATCAGCCTCGGCCAGCCGCTGACCACGCTCTCGGGCGGCGAGCGGCAGCGGCTCAAGCTGGCCGCTCACCTGGCCGACAAGGGCGGCGACGGCGTCGTCTGCGTGCTCGACGAGCCGACCGCGGGCCTGCACCTCGCCGACGTCCAGCAGTTGCTCGGCCTGCTCGACCGGCTCGTCGACTCCGGCAGGACCGTCATCGTCGTCGAGCACCACCAGGCGGTCATGGCGCACGCCGACTGGATCATCGACCTCGGCCCCGGCGCCGGGCACGACGGCGGACAGGTCGTCTTCGAGGGCACGCCCGCCGACCTCGTCGCCGCCCGCCGCACGCTCACCGGTGAGCACCTGGCGGCGTACGTCGGCGCCTGACGTCGGTCAACCGCGCGCGTACGGCGGGGAATCGGGCGGGGCGTAGGGCGGCACGCACGCCTCGCCCGCCGCCGTCCGCAGGACGTCCCGGAGCATGTCCGGGGTCAGTCGGCCGGTGAACGTGTTGCGCTGGCTGACGTGGAAGCAGCCGTACAGGGTGACCGGGCCCGGGCCGTCCGCGAGCGGCGCTGCGCGCTCCAGGGTGACGCGGGCGCCGTGCCCGAAGCGCGGGCGCGGCCTCGGCACCCGCCAGCCCGCCGCCGCGAACGCGGGCAGGGCCGCCTGCCAGCCGAACGCCCCGAGGACCACCGCCGCCCGCAGCCGCGGCGCGAGCAGCTCCAGCTCCCGCATGAGCCAGGGCCGGCAGGTGTCCCGCTCCCCCGGCGTCGGCTTGTTCTCCGGCGGCGCGCAGTGCACCGGCGAGGTCACGCGGACGCCGCGCAGCGTCAGCCCGTCGTCCAGGGACACCGCCAGCGGGCTCGACGCGAGGCCCAGGTCGTACAGCGCCCGGTACAGGACGTCGCCGGAGCGGTCGCCGGTGAACATCCGGCCCGTCCGGTTGCCGCCGTGCGCGGCGGGCGCGAGCCCGATGACGAGCAGCGAGGCGTCCGGCGGCCCGAACCCGGGCACCGGCCGGGCCCAGTACGTCCAGTCCTGGAACGCGGCGCGCTTCACCCGCCCGACCTCCTCGCGCCACGCGACGAGGCGCGGGCAGGCCGCGCACCGCGTGACGCGGGCGTCCAGCTCGGCCAGAGGTTCCATACCGTGCACCGATCGAGGGGGGTGGGCTTCCACGGTAGTCCCGCCGGGGGCCGCCCGGGCGGATGCCCCGTCAGGCGAGCCCCTCCAGGAACGGGACGACCGCATCGATGAAGTGCTCGTTGCGGTCGCCCACCACCATGTGGCCCGCGCCCGCCACGTCGACGCGCCGCGCGAGCGGGACCCCGGCGCGGAACTCCTCGGCGATGTCCTCGCGCACCACGTCGCTGACGCCGCCGCGCACGAGCAGGATCGGCACCTCGGCGCGGCGCGCGGCGGCGAGGACGCGTTCCGCCCGGCCGGGCGGGTCCGTCCGGCCCTCGAAGCTGTCGAGGATCCGGGGGTCCCAGTGCCAGACCCAGCGGTCGCCGTGGCGCCGCAGGTTCTTGAGCAGCCCGTCGGGGTCGTCGGGGCGGGGGCGGTGCGGCAGGTGGGCGGACACCGCTTCGGCCGCCTCCTCGACGCTGGCGAACCCGTCGGGTCTGCCGCGCATGAAGGCGACGATCCGGCGGACCCCTCGGTCGTCGGGCCGATGGGCGACGTCGACGAGGACCAGCGCGCGCAGCGCCGCCCCGGGCGGTTCGCCGGCGGCGAGCAGCGCGCTCAGGCCGCCGAGCGAGGCGCCGACGACCACCGGCCGCTCGCCGAGCTCGGCGACGAGCGCCCGTACGTCGTCGGCGAACAGGTCGAGGTCGTAGTCGCCGTCGGCCGACCACCCGCTGGTGCCGTGGCCGCGCAGGTCGGGGGCGACGACCCGCCAGCCCAGCGCGGCGAGGCGGGGTCCTGTCCGGTCCCAGGCGTGCCGTGTCTGGCCGCCGCCGTGCAGCAGCAGGAGGGGCGGCGCGCACGCCTCGCCCCAGACGTCGGCCGCGAGCCGGATCCCGTCGCGGCCGGTGAACCGCCGGGGCCGCGGCAGGGCGCCGGCCGTCACACCGCGCCCCGGGGCCGCAGCGGCGCGAGGAGCCGGTCGCGGTGGGTGTCCGCGGCGGCCGCGGCGAGCACCACGTCCAGT
This sequence comes from Streptomyces sp. AN091965, assembly GCF_022698285.1. Taxonomy (NCBI): domain Bacteria; kingdom Bacillati; phylum Actinomycetota; class Actinomycetes; order Kitasatosporales; family Streptomycetaceae; genus Streptomyces; species Streptomyces sp. AN091965. The sequence goes on from NZ_JALDMY010000001.1 coordinate 815,743, forward strand.
GCGAACAGGGAGCGCGCGAGGAACCGGTCGTCGTCGATCAGGGCGGCGACCCACTGGTGCAGCGCGCCCACGCACGAAGTGCCGACGGCGGAGGCCAGCGCGTCCGTGTCGACGTCGGCGCGCAGCACGCCCCGCGCCCGGGCGTCCGCCATCGCCCGGCGGAGCTGGCCGAGCGGGCTGCGGGCGAACACGAGGCCGCTCGCCTCCCAGGCGCGCACCATGCGCCGCGACACCACCGGGTCGTCCACGAACAGCTCGACGGTCGACCGGACGACCTCCCTCGGGCCGCCGTCCTCCGCCGCCGCCAGGCGGTGCTCCAGTTCGTCCGTGAAGCCTTCGGCGAGCGCCTCCCAGATCCTCTCGCGCGGGCCGATCAGGTTGTACACGGTGGCCGGGGCGACCTCCGCGCGCTCGGCGATCCGCTCGGTACTGATGACCGACTCCGGGCCTTCCCGGAGGAGTTCGCGCGTCGCTTCGAGGATCCGGGCCCGCCGCTGGGCCTTGTGCCGCTCGCGCAGTCCCCCTTCGACCGGCCGCATCCGCCCACGCCCCTTCCGGAAGAGTTAGAGAGTGGATTAAATTTAGAGAGCTCTCCAAGGAGGGTCAAGCGTCATGCGGGATCATGCCGCTGACCAGGTACGGAGTCGTGGCGGTGGCGACCGATTCCGGCGGCATGGCGCCGCGAAAAGGGGAACGCACCCTCCCTTTCCACCGTCCTCTCAGCCATGACCACTGCAACCCGCCGGGCGGCGCACCTCACGGCCGCCACCGCCGCCTTCGCCCTGACGCTCACCTGCGGCACCGCCGCCGCCCGGGCGGCGGCCCCCGGCGACCCCGCGTCCCCGCGGCCGACCGCCGCCGCCGGGACCACCGGCAACGCGGCGAGCCTGACCAGCTATCGCCTCGCCCCCGGGCTCCTCAAGATCACCGGTGGCAGGACGGCGGGCAATCCCTCCCAGGTCCACGGCGTGCTCGGGATGCCCAAGGGCAAGGGGCCCCACCCGGTCGTCGTCGTGCTGCACGGCACCCACCACAACTGCGTGACCACGAAGGACGCGTCCGACGTCGTCGCCCGCAACCCCGTCAAGGCCCACTGGCCGCTGGTCTGCGCCAAGCCCGGCAAGCCGGAGCGCGGCCTCGGGCCGGACTATCTGCGCCAGAACGCGGGCCTGTCGCACGTGGTGCAGGCGCTCACGCGCAAGGGCTTCGTCGCCGTGTCCATCGACGTCGTGTCCCCGGAGATCTGGTGGGGCGGCGAGACCGACCCCACCAAGGGCTACACCGATCTGGTCAGCGCCCATCTGCGGCTCCTCTCCGACCTCAACAAGGGCGTCGACCACGGCCTGAAGCTCCCCGGGGTGAGGGGGCGCATCGACACCTCCCGCGTCGGCCTCGTCGGGCACAGCAGGGGCGGCGGCTACGTCCTGTCCCCCAAGGCGGCCCAGCGCGCCGGGCTCTTCGGCGCCGTGGCCATCGAGCCCGCCGAGAACGCCGAGCCCGCGCCGCACAAGGTGCCCGTCCTCAACATCCGGGGCGCCTGCGACGAGGACGTCGAGCCGCAGGCCGGGCGTGCGACGATGAAGGCCCTCGCACGGTCCGGCTCGACCCGGGTCGCGGCGGACGTCCTGCTCGCGGGGACCGGCCACCGGATGATCAACACCAACCTCGCCCCCACCGACAAGGGCGGCGGGATCGGCCCCTGCAAGGCTTCCAAGGTGGCGTCCCCGGCCGCCGCCCGCGCCCAGGCCGCGCAGCTGACCGCCGCGTTCCTGGAGCAGGCCCTGCGCAAGGCCCCCTCCTACCGCCTCCCCGCCCTCGACGGGCCCGCACCCAAGGGCGGCAACCTGCGCAAGGGCGGTCCGGCCCTCACTTTCCGCCCCGCGCGCCAGGAGACGTTCACCGATCCCCGCACCCTCCGCGAGGTGTCGTCGAAGCAGCGGCTGCTGCCCGCCATCCCCAAGAGCCTGAAGATCCACAAGCGACCCGACGACGGGATCTGACGCACACGGTGCCGCGGCGCCCGCCCCCGGGAGACCCCGGGCGGCGCCGCGGCACCGCCCGGGGTTCGCCGTCGCTCGACCTTCGAACGACCGGAAAGCCGTTCGAAGACAGTTCAGTCACGCGTCCGCTCAGTCCCTTCACTTGCACCTTTCCGGTACGTCTGCGCCAAGGAAATGCTCGGGCCTGGTGGGTATCACTACCGTATGCATGGTCTTTGACCGGCACTGCCGTGTACCTCCGGAAGGCACCACCATGGCCGCCGCCTCTCCCTCGTCCCTGCGCGTGGACATCGTCTCGGGGTTCGACCCCGCCTTGGTACGCGTACACGGAGATCTGGACATCGCCAGCGCGCCCTCCCTGCGGGCGGCCCTGGCCCCCTTGCTGCACCGTCGCGTGGAGCTCGACCTGACCGACGTCGCCTTCATCGACTCGTCCGGGATCAACGCCCTCGCCGCGCACCACCGGCACTGCCGCGTCGCGGGCGGCCGCATCACCGTGATCGAGGCCTCGAAGCCGGTCCGGCGGGTGCTCCACATCACGGGGGTCGACGAAGTCCTGGTCCACCGCCGCGATCCGGAGGGCCCCGGCGGGGGCCGGCGCGAGGACCCGCCGAACACGCCCTGAGGGCACGAGCGCAGGCCGTACGGGCCGTCGCCGCCAGGCCGTCGCCGCGCGGCGTCCGCCGAGGTGGCGCCCCGTCAACTCGCCGCGCCCTGAAGGAATCTGACGGTACGACACACAACCATTACCGCACCCCTTCCAACACACTCGAACACGCCCTACCGTAATCCCACACTGCCGACAGGCAGCTGACGTCACTCCACGTTCGCCGGGCCAGAGACTTCTCCTCACCCCCTGGAGCGCCCCATGGATCGACGCGACTTCCTGATCATCAGCGCCCTCACCCCGCTCGCCGCCACCTGGGCCACCGAGGGCCACGCGGCCGCCGCGCGGCACACGTTCGGCTTCTCCGCGGACGGCAGCCAGTTCCTGCTCGACGAGCGGCCCTTCCAGATCCGCAGCGGCGAGCTGCACCCGTGCCGCATCCCCGTGCGGTACTGGCGCCACCGCATCCGCATGGCCAAGGCGATGGGCCTGAACACCATCGGCGTGTACCTGATGTGGAACTACCTGGAGGAGCGCCCCGGCGTCTTCGACCTGACCACGGACCGGCGCGACTTCGCCGCGTTCGTCCGGCTGTGCCAGGACGAGGGCATGTGGGTGCTGCTTCGCCCGGGGCCCTATGTGTGCGCCGAGTGGGACCTCGGCGGTCTGCCCGCCTGGCTGCTCAAGGACCCCGCGGCCAGGATCCGCGTCCGGTCGGCGGCCGACCCGCACTACATGGCGGCGGTCCGCCGCTACATCGCCAGGATCGCTCCGGTGGTCAAACCGCTCCTCGTCGCGGCCGGCGGCCCCGTCCTCATGGTGCAGATCGAGAACGAGTACGGCTCGTTCGGCAACGACGCCGCCTACCTCGACGAGCTCCGCCAGGCGTGGCTGGACGCGGGCGTCCCCGGCCCGTTCTACACCCAGGACGGCCTCGCCCAGGTCAAGGCGAACCGCACCAACGTGCCCGGCGGAGCCATCGGGCTGTCCGACGGGGACGCCGCGGCCATCGCCGAGTGCCGACGGGCCTTCCCCGCGGTTCCCGCGTTCATCGGCGAGTCCTGGGCCGGATGGTTCACGGCGTGGGGCGACAGCGGATTCGGCGGCATCGGTAAGGACAAGTCCCCCGTCCTGCACGGCCTCATGCGCTCCAAGCTGTCGTTCAACATCTACATGATTCACGGGGGCACCAGCTTCGGCTACTGGGCCGGAGCCAACTCCGCGGACGACGGCGGCAGTTACACCCCCGACATCACCAGCTACGACTACAGCGCCGCGATCACCGAGCAGGGCCGCCCGACCGCGAGCCACACCGCGTACCGCACCCTCATCGGCAGCTATCTGGACGAACCGCTGCCCCCACTGCCCGATCCCGTCGCCACCATCGCTCCGGGCCCGGTCACACCGACCGCGTACGCCTCGCTGTGGGACAACCTCCCCCCGGCCCTGCCCCCGTCCCGGACGGTCACCGCCCAGCCGATGGAGACCTACGGCCAGAGCGTGGGCTTCATCCTCTACCGCCGTCCGCTGTCCGGCTACGGCGGCGCGACCCTGCACGTCACCGGGGTGCACGACTACGCCACCGTCTTCCTCGACGGCGCCTACCAGGGCGGCTTCAGCCGGGTCGCCCTCTGGCCCGCGTACGCCGGACCGCTGAAGGTCACCACCGGGAGCAGCCTCCCGCTCGGCGACGCCGACGCGTCCCCGACGCTCGACGTCCTCGTGGAGGGCCTGGGACGGGTCAACTTCGGCCACTACGTCGACCGCAAGGGCATCACCGGGCAGGTGTCCCTGTCCGGTGCCGGTCCGCTCGACGGCCCGCTCACGCGGTGGCAGACGTACTCCCTGCCCGTCGACGAGAAGTTCGTGGCCGCCCTGCGCCCGGTCATCAGCGACCGCGCCAGGGGCGGCCTCTTCTTCCGCGCCGCCCTCACCCTCGACGAGACCGGCGACACCTATCTGGACCTGTCCGCCTGGACCAAGGGCGTGGTCTTCGTCAACGGGCACCACCTCGGGCGCTACTGGTCCGTCGGCCCGCAGCAGCGCCTGTACTGCCCCGCGCCCTGGCTGAGGGCCGGCCGCAACGAGATCGTCGTCTTCGACCTGCACCGCACGACGCCCGAGCCCATCGGCTTCTCCAGGGTCCTGCAGAGCACGTACGTCCTCACCAACCGGCGCAGCGGCAAGGCCCTCGACGTGCCCGACGAGTCGACCTCCCAGGGCGTCCAGCTGATCCAGTGGCCCTGCCACGGCAAGGCCAACCAGCAGTGGCGCCGCACCACCCTCTCCCACGGGCTCACCACCTTCGCCAACTCCCTTTCAGGGCAGCACATCGACGTCCACAGCGAGTCCACGAGCTCCGGCGCCCCCGTCATCCAGTGGCCCGCCACACGCGGCGCCAACCAGCAGTGGCGCCTCACCGATGTCGGCGGCGGCCACGTGAAACTCGTCAACGTCCACAGCGGCAAGGTGCTCGGCGTCGCGTCGGGCTCCACCGCGGACGGGGCGAAGATCGTCCAGCAGGACGACACCGACGACACCAGCCAGCACTGGCGCCTCGACGAGCTGGAGTGAGCGGCGTTCGCCGTCAGCGGGCGGGAATGCCGGTGGCGGCGAGGATCTCCGCGGCCGAGGCGCTGTTGCCGTCCTGTACCGCGAGGGTCATGGCGGCACGGGCGGCCGTCTCGTCGGCGTACCACGGGAGCATCAGGAAGGAGAAGATGTCCTGGTGGCCACGGGTGACGAGCATCGTGTGGTCGTCGATCTCGGACCAGTCGATCCGCACCAGGCTGCCGTCGACGGCCAAGGAGCGCAGATGCACGTCCCACGCGCCGGAGTCCAGGCCTATCCGGGCGACCGAACCGAGCTTCTCCGTCAACGCGCGGATCAGACCGGGCAGTTGCACCGCGAGGTTCCGGGACCTGGGCCACCACGCCCCGTCGAAGGTGCCGTCGCGCCGGGGTGTCGTCGCCATTCTGAGCAGGGTCGCGCCGAGCACCCCGTGAGGGGTTCCGGTTTCCGCCGGGAGCTCGACCGGACCGGCCGGATCGTCACTCATGGCACACCTCCCAGGAGCGGCGGCCACCGCGGCACACTGTGCTCACCCATGGTCACCGAGCGGCGAGGACACCTCGGTCTTTCCAGCCTACTCCTGGTCAGCGTGCGTACAGCGGGCGTCGTCCGCCCGGCAGGGCCGTGCGTGCAGTCGTGGTGGAGGCGATCCCAGGAGTAGGCTCACAGGGACTGAGAGCGTTTCCCGACCGCCTCCCCTGCCGGTCGCTCTCTCGGCCACAGCACCGGGCTCGGCAGCTGAGGGTTCGGGGACGGGTCTCACCATGAGGGTGATCACCGCACGACTTCCGATGCCCCTTCCCTCCGCGGGACCGCGCCGTGAGCGACCGCGCCCCAGGCTCGGGGACACACGGGCCGCCACCGGGCGGACGCCATGAGCGGCACCGGCACCCGCCCGATGGCCGACGGGAGCGTCCAGGTCCGCATCGTCTCCGACGACCCCGAAGCGGCCCGGCAGGTGGCGCGGGTCCTGCGCGAGCGCCTCGTCTGCGACGAACCGCGCAGCTACCCCACCGGCGACGACGGCGAGGGCATCCGCCTCCATCTGACGGTCGACACCCTGCGGCCGCATCCTGCCCCGCACACCTGGCTGACCGACAGCAGATCGCAGGCACGACGCACCCACGCCGACGAGACAGCCCCCGCCTGAGCCGCCCCCCTCGCCCTCTGTCCCCCGGCCGCGCTCCCCTGCCCGGGCCGCGGGCACGGATCACGCGTCACGGGGTCGCCCGCCGCGCGGAGTACCGTAGGGTGACCGGGAGTTCACCGTGTGCCGCTCCGTCGGCACCGCTTCCGCGGCACGCCGATGCCGGGCCGCCACACGGCCGCCCGGGGACAGGGACCGCGCCATGGACGCGCCCAACGCCCGCGACCATCCCCCGCCCGCCCGTCTCGCTCTGTGCCCGCCGAGCTTTCCGCCCGGGCCCGTGTGCGGCGCGTGGTGGCCGCGGTCCGATGACCTGGCCGTCGAACTTCCCGGCCTGATCGAAGAGTTCGCTCCGGAGAAGGAGCGGGTGGCCCGCGTCGCCGCCCCTCGCGAGACCTGGTCGGCCGCGCCCCGCGAGCTCCGCGTCCGTGGCCGTACCGTGCGAGTCGCCCGGCTCGTCTCCGGGTGCGACCCGCACACGATCCGGCTCTTCTCCCACAACTTCCGCCGCTGGGACCTGCTCGTCGTCCCGCCCGACACCGCCGCCGCCACCGCCGCGCGACTCATGGCCGCCGCGTCCGACCCCGCGAACCGCCTCACGGCGAGCGCGCTCGTGGCGGCGGAGCGGAGCCGGGTGCCTCCACCCGATGTGCCCACGCCTGATCCTGGCCAGGGTTAGAGTTCTCGCCCGGTCCAGGACGCCGGAGCAGGAACGGTCAGGAAACAGCATCGGAAAGGGCATCATGAACTCTCTCCCGCAGACCCGGGTCTCCGCCTACGCCGTCGTGGTGGAGGACGACCGGATGCTGTTGGCCCGCCTGTCGGACTCCTCACCGGTCTTCGCCCCGGGGCTGTGGCACCTGCCCGGTGGTGGCATCGACCCCGGCGAGCAGCCCGTCCAGGGGCTCGCGCGGGAGCTGCGGGAGGAGACCGGGCGGGACCTCCTGGACGCCCGGCTGCTCGACGCCCGCTCGTACGCGGTGCGGCGCCAGGGCGTCGACTGGCACCTCGTGGGGCTCTTCTACGCCGTCACCTTGAAGCCCGGGGCCACCACGGTCGCGGAGGCCGACGGCTCGACCGACGCCGCGCGCTGGCTGCCGCTGGCGGACCTTCGGCCCTCCGCGCTCTCACCGGCGGCCGTGGACGCGCTCCGGCTCCTGGACGCGCCGGTCCGCTGAGCGGAACACTCCCTTGTCCCCCGTGCCACCCCCGCAGATGCTGTGTGCACACGCCACCCAGACAACGGGGGAACCTCGTGACACCTCGCTCACCGTCCCGCCGCTCGCTGCTGAGAGGAGCGGGCGCCGCCGTGCTCACCGCGGGCCCGATCGCACTGGCCGCTCCCGCCACCGCGGCGCCCTCCCCCACACCGCGCCGACCGTCGCGCCGCGGGCGGGCGCGGCTCGTAGCGGCCGGCGTACGGGACAAGATGACGTGGTGGGACGCCACGAGCACGGCCGCGCCGGCCGTGTACCAGCCGAACAACGTCCCGCTCCTCGCCTGGCGCGGCAACCGCAACAGCCGCAACATCACCCTCGCCAACGTGATCGGCCCGCGGCTCCAGTTCGCCGGATCGACCCTGCAGAAGACGATCCTGGGCGCGGCGTCCGACTACGCCCCGGTCTTCCTGCCGCAGCTGTCGCCCCAACGCACCGCCCGACTCGCCTGGACCGGCCTCGAACAGCGCCGCCTGGTGCACGTCGGTGACTTCGCCCTCACCGACGACCTGCGGCTGACCGGCGAGATGACCGGGCGGACCCTGATGGGCAGCGGGCAGCTCAACGCGACGAGCGGCCCCGACCTGTCGTGGCTCCAGCGCCACCGGGTCAACGTGCTCGACGAGAACGGCCGTGTCGCCTTCGCCCAGGCCAGGGACATGACGTTCGACGAAGCGCTGCCCCTGCCCTTTCTGGGCAGCCCGCGCGGCCCGGTCCGCAACCGGGGTCTCAACGAGCCCGGCGCCCTGTGGGCGTGGACCGCGGCCGACGGCGCGCTGTGCTTCGCCCTCACCCGGTCCCCCGTGCCGACGACGGAATCGCCGACGGTGGCCCGATCGGCGCAGTCGAGCATCTGCGAGCCGTCCCGTCTCCTCCCGTACGGCAACGCGCTCTACATCGCCTGGACCGGCATCGACGGCGCCGGACGCCTCAACATCGCCCCCGTCGACCTGGCGGCGGTCCGGGCCGGGAGCGACCCCATCGGCGCGGTGTACACGCTCCCCGAGAACAGCATCGCCGCCCCCGCCGTGGAAGTGCAGATCGACGTCGACAGCGGGCGCAGCCGCCTGGTCGTCTTCTGGACCGGCACCGACGGCACGGGAGCGCTCAACGCGTGCGAGGTGATCCTGCCCTGACACCCCGGGGCACGGCCGCGTCGGCTCGGGGGCGCAGTCGGCGCGCGCCCGCCGGCCGCCCCCTCGCGTTCCCGGCCGCGCGCCGGTCCCTTCGGCGTAAGCGGCGTACCCCGTTCGACGGGGGCGCCCGCTTCGCGGTTCGCCTGCCCTCCGGGCCCGGACATGATCATCACGCCCCGGGCATCCGGTTCCGGGCTCGTCCCGGAGGTACGCGTCCGTGGTTCTCGTCATCGTCGTCGCCGTTCTCGCCCTGCTCGCGGGCCTCCTGGCGAACCGTTATCTGCGGCCCAGGCTGCTCACCGCCGACGACAACGAAGGCATGGCGGTCAAGGACCTGGTCGGGCCCCTCCTGACGCTGACGGTGCTGCTGCTCGCGTTCGTCCTGGTCACCGCGTCCGGCTCGTACGGGAAGGCCGAGGTCGCCGCCCGCGGCGAGGCCCGCGCACTGGACCAGCTCGTCGAGACCGCGGAGTACGCGCCCGCGGCGCAGCGGGCCCAGGTCCAGGCCGACGCCGTCTGCTACGCGCGCGCCGTGCGCCACCAGGAGTGGCCCGCGATGGCGGAAGGGAAGGGGTCGGCCGCGCCGAGCACGTGGTCGACCGACTTCCGCCGTGCCTTCGGCGAGGTGCAGGGCAAGCCGGTGTTCGGCATGCTGGTCGCCGCGGACAACAAGCGGTCGGAGGAGCGCGAAGAACGCCTCACCCAGGCCACGGCCAGCATTCCCGGCGCCATCTTCTGGTTCCTCCTGGCGACCCTGACCCTCACGGTCGTGGCCCTCGGCATCTGCCTGCCGCGCAGGAACAACCGGGGCCAGCTGATCACCCTCGCTCTGATCACGGCCCTCCTGACGACGACGCTGTGCATCATCCGGGACGTCGACCGGCCCTTCGGCGGCATCATCGACGTGGAGCCGACCGCGATCAGCGAGGCCGAGCGCCAGGCCGAGCGGGACTTCCTCATCCACCACTCCGCGTCCGAACTGCCCTGCGACGCCGACGGGAACCGCCGCCGCGCCACGTCGTGACCCGGCCGCCGCGGCCGCTTGCGCCCGCGTGCGCGCCCTCTCCCGGTGCGCCGGTCGGCCTCCACCCGGCCGGGTTGCTCCGCTCGCCCCCGCCGGGGAGCCAACCCTCGCCGGGGAAGCATGAGTCTTCCTGGCGAGAGGGAGGTCTCATGGCAATGCGCACGGTACGAATCTCACTGGCCGCCGTGGTGGCGGCCGCGGCGACCGGCCTCGCCGTCCCGTCAGCACAGGCGGCGGCACCCACCGGAGCGGACAGGGGACACGTACAGACCCGGGCCGCCGTGCACGCCGCCGTCGCGGGCGGGATCCCGGGCGTCCTGGCGCAGGCGCACGACGCGCACGGGACCTGGCACGGCGACGCGGGGGTCGCCGACCTCACCACGCGGCGCGCGCCCCTGCCGGGCGACCGGTTCCGGGCGGGCAGCATCTCCAAGACGTTCATCGCGACCGTCCTCCTCCAGCTGGAGGCGGAGGGCAGGCTGCGCCTCTCGGACACCGTGGAGAAGTGGCTGCCGGGCGTAGTGCGCGGCCACGGGCACGACGGCCGCCGGATCAGCCTCCGCCGGCTCCTCAACCACACCAGCGGCGTCTACGACTACACCGAGGACCCGGGCCTGCACCTCCAGGGCAAGCAGTATCTGGCCCACCGCTACGACACCTGGCGCCCCGAGCAGCTCGTGGCGCTCGCCATGAAGCACAAGCCGAACTTCGCGCCCGGGACGAGCTGGGGCTACACCACCACCGAGTACGTCCTCGCCGCGATGGTCATCGAGCGGGCGACGGGCCACGGCTACGCGGCGGAGGCCGAGCGGCGGATCTTCCAGCCGCTCGGGCTGCACGCCACCACCCTGCCCGGCACGCGCTCCCGGCTTCCGGCGCCGAGCGGGCGCATGTACACCAAGTTCGCCGACGCCCCCCGGCACGAGGTCCACGACATCACCGAGTTCAACCCGTCCTGGGCCTGGTCCGCCGGGGAGATCGTCACCAGCACCGCCGACCTCGACCGCTTCCTCGCCGCCCTGATGCGCGGAAAGCTCCTCCCCAAGGCCCAGCTCGACGAGATGACGACCACCGTTCCCTCCCCCGACTTCGGCGACGGCCAGGACGACGGCCTGGGGATCTTCCGCGCCGAACTGCCCTGCGGCAAGGTGATCTGGGGCCACACCGGCTTCATGCCCGGCTCGCAGAGCATGGCCTACACCACCCGGGACGGCAGGCACCGGCTGGTGGCCAACTTCAACACCGACTGGGCCGGCGACGGCGACGCGGCCGGGTATCTGCTCCTGGCGGAATTCTGCGGGACCGTCCCGCCGTCGTCGACCGCTGCGGGGTCGGTTGTGGTTCCGTAAACCCGTCGGCCGCGCCGCAGCCGGTCGATCCCCTCGCGGAAGGACGTACGCCATGGCAGAGCACGTCTCCGGTACTTCACGTCGAAGGGTTCTGGGCGCGGGCGCCGCCCTGGGCGCGCTCGCCGCGCTCGGGCCGCTCGCGACGGCGGCCGACGCCGCGCCCGCGAAGGCCTCCTGGCCCACGGAATTCCCGCTCCCGGACGGCTTCCGGCCCGAGGGCATCGCCACCGGTCCCGGCCCGTACGCCTGGTTCGGCTCGCTCGGCGGCGGGGACCTGTACCGCGCGAGTCTCGCCACCGGGCGCGGCGAGACCATCTCGACGGGGACGGACGCGATGAGCGTCGGCCTCAAGAGCGACAGACGCGGCCGCCTCTTCATCGCCGGCGGAGGCTCACGCCAGCTGCGCGTCGTCGAAGGCCGCAGCGGCCGCGTCCTCGCCACGTACGAGGTCGGCAGGCCCGCCAGCCTCGTCAACGACGTCGTCCTCACGCCCCGGGCGGCCTGGTTCACCGACTCCACCCAGCAGCAGCTGTACGGCCTGCCCCTGGGGCCCAAGGGCGAGTTGCCCGCCGCCCGTGACGTGGTGACGCTGCCGCTGGGCGGCGAGTGGATCGAGGCCCCGGCCGAGGGCTTCACCACCAACGGCCTCGCGCGCACGCCGGACGGGCGCGGGCTGCTCGTCATCAACGTCCACGCCCACGGCGGCAGTCTCTACCGCGTCGACGTGCGCAGCGGCGACGCCCGCCGGGTCGACCTCGGCGGCAACAAGCTCCCCGACGGCGACGGCGCGCTACTCCTCGGCCGTACGCTCTACGTCGTCCAGCAGATCCAGAACGCCGTGGACGTGTTCCACCTGGACGCCTCGGGCCTACGCGGCACGGCGGTCGCGCGGATCACCGACCCCCGCTTCCGCATCCCCACCACCGCCGCCGCGTTCGGCGACCGCCTGTACCTGCCCAACTCCCGCTTCGGCGAGGAGCCCACGCCGACGACCGAGTACAACGCGGTGGCGGTGCGCCAGGTGCACTAGACCGCAGAGCCCCGTCGTGCGCTACCCGTCGAGCGACGCCGGGGTCGGGCCGTCGGGGCGGACCGTGATGCTGTACGCGGACTTCTCCGGGACGGAGTGGAAGCGCGGGACGGGGCCGGGCAGCAGGTGTTCGAGGAGCGCGGTCGACTCCCGGAGGGCGAACTGCAGGCCCAGGCAGGCCCGGGCCCCCAGGCCGAAGGGGTAGTAGCCGCCGGGGTGGGCGGGACGCCGTCCGGGGGTAGTGAAGCGCCCGGCGTCGAAGCGCTCGGGGTCCTCCCAGAGCCCGGGGTCCCGGTGGGTGAGGTAGGGGCAGACCAGTACGTCGGTGTCCGCCGCCACCGCGTACCCGGCGAGGACGTCGTCCTGCGCGGCGCGGCGCGGCAGGATCCAGGCGGAGGGGTAGAAGCGCAGCGTCTCGTGGACGAGCGCCTGGACGGCCTCCCGCCGCGCGGCAGAGCCTTCCGGGCCCGCGGCGAGGGCCTGCTCCCGTGCGTCCGGGTTGCGGTCGAGCAGGAGGTGGAGCCAGGTCAGGGTGGTGGCGGTGGTCTCGTGACCGGCGACGAGGAGGGTGACCAGCTCGTCGCGGATCAGCCGGTCGGTGTACTCCGGGCGCGTTCCGGCCGCTTCGACCAGGACGTGCAGCAGGCCGGGACCGTCGGGGCCGGGCTCGTCGTCCCGGGCGGCGGTGATGGCCCGGCTCGCCACGGCGTCGATGCGGGCGAGATCGGCGGCGACGGCCCCCTGGGGGTCGGCGCCGTCGGCGGGCAGGCTGGGCAGCGCGGCCACCACGGCGGGCACGGAGGTCAGTTCGCGCTCCGTGCCGGGGTCGAGGGGGTGCCCGGTCAGGGACCGCCAGATGGTGTCCAGGGCGAAGCGGCGCATCTCGTCGCCGACGTCGAAGACCTCACCGGTGCGGGCGTACGCGGCCCAGCGGGCGGCGGCGGTCCGGGCGGCCTCGGTGATCCGCTGCTCGTAGCGGCGCATGCCGCGGCCGGTGAACTGGGCCTGGAGCAGCCGCCGTTGCCGCTGCCACGCGTCGCCCGTGGCGGCCAGGAGGCCGTCGCCGATCAGGAGCCGGGCGCGGTGCGAGCGCTTCACGTACCGGTCGGGGTGGAGCGCGAGCACGTGCTGCACGGCCTGGGGCTCGGTGACCAGGACGGTCGGGCGCGGGCCGAGCCCGACCGCGGCGACGCCGCCGAGCTGGTCGCGCGCCCGGGCGAGGAGGTCGACGAGTTCCCCTCCCCGGGCCCGCCAGTCCCGGACGGCGGCGGGGTCGAGCTCGGGGATCCGGCGGCCGGTCGGGGACGGGCCTGGGCGGGCTTGGGTGGCCACGGGGCTGCTCCTGTTCAGCGGTGGTACGCCGACACGGGCGGGTGCGGTCTTCACGCACTGTAGGGGAGCACGAGCGGTGGGCGACAGCCCGCCGGCCCGTGCCCCGGAATCAGGAAGTCCCGTCGTCCCACAGGCCGGTGCTCCGGGCCCGGACGACCGCATCGACACGGGTGAGCACGTCGCCGTCCGGCCGTGGGTCGAGGCGCCGTCCGTCGCGCAGGCGCAGGGCGACGTGGCCGTCGGTGGCCTCCTTGGGGCCGATGACGGCCTGGTAGGGCACCAGGCGGGCCTGTCGGACGCGGGCGCCGAGGCTGCCGTGTTCCGGGCCCACGACCTCGGCGCGCAGGCCCCGTTCGGCGCAGCGCCCGGCGAACGCCCGAGCGCGCGGCACCTCGGCGTCGGTGAGGGGCAGGATCACCAGCTGGGTGGGGGCGAGCCAGGCGGGGAAGGCGCCGCCGTGCTGCTCGACGAGGTGGGCGACGGCCCGCTCCATGCTGCCGATGACGCTGCGGTGGACCATGACCGGGCGGTGCTTGGAGCCGTCCGCGCCGACGTAGTGCAGGTCGAACCGCTCGGGCTGGTGGAAGTCCACCTGCACGGTGGACAGGGTGGACTCGCGTCCCGCGCTGTCGGTGACCTGGACGTCGATCTTGGGTCCGTAGAAGGCGGCTTCCCCTTCCACCGCTTCGTAGTTGAGCCCGGAGCGGTCGAGTACGTCGGTGAGGAGGGCGGTGGCACGCTCCCACTTCTCGGGGGCGGCCACGTACTTGCCTCCGGCGCCGGGCAGGGAGAGGCGGAAACGGGTCGGGGTGATGCCGAGCGCCTCGTACGCCCGGCGGATCATGTCCAGGGCCGCGTGCGCCTCCTCCTCGACCTGGTCGAGGGTGCAGAAGACGTGCGCGTCGTTGAGCTGGATGGCGCGCACCCGGGTCAGTCCGCCGAGCACGCCGGAGAGCTCCGAGCGGTACATGCCGCCCAGTTCCGCCATGCGCAGCGGCAGTTCGCGGTAGCTGTGGGAGCGGGACCGGTAGATCACCGCGTGGTGCGGGCACAGGCTCGGGCGCAGCACGACCTGCTCGCCGCCGAGGTCCATCGGCGGGAACATGTCGTCGCTGTAGTGCGCCCAGTGCCCGGAGATCTCGTACAGCTCGCGCTTGCCGAGCACAGGTGAGTACACGTGCCGGTAGCCCGCGCGGCGCTCGGCGTCGCGGACGTACTCCTCCAGGGTGTGCCGGAGGACCGCGCCGTCGGGCAGCCAGTACGGGAGTCCCGCGCCGATGAGCGGGTCGGTGTCGAACAGGCCGAGCTCGCGGCCGAGTCTGCGGAGATCGGGCATGGCGGTCTCCTCGCGGACGGAAGGGGCGGGTGACCACAGGACGAAGCCCCGGGGCACTCACCCCGGGGCTTCGGATCAGGACGTCTGTCAGCGCGCCGGGATGCTCTCCGGCGTCGTCGTCATCTCGGCGCGCTTCATGCGGGGGACGCCAGCAAGCCGCTCCGGCGCCCGCACCGCGTTTTCCGTCCACCGGGCGGACTCGCGCCCCCGCCGCCGTCTACCGTACGAACTTCCAGGCGAGGCCGGTGATCACACCGGTCTCCAGCGGCGCGAGGCGGCGGAACGCGGCCTCGCTGAGGTCGATGTGCGTCGAGGCGCAGGACGGACACTTGTCCCGCACCGGGACGGTGATCGTCCTGCCCTGGTACGTCACCTGCACCGCGACGCCCTGGCACAGCGGGTCGCTGTTCGGGTTCGGGCTCGTCCACCAGGCGGCGGACACGGCGGCCAGGTCCTGGGCGGTCGGGTCGATGGGCGTGCCGCAGGCTCCGTAGCCCTTGTCGCCGTAGTACGTGGCCTTGCCGGACATCGGCTGGCCGATGGGTATGTCGGCGCGTGCGGGACCGGTGCCGAGCGCGACACCGACCACCGCCGTGGCCAGGACACCGCTCCATCGACTGAGCCTCATGACGTGACACCCCGCTCCCCTTGCGAACGCCCACCTGTCGGGAGCGCTCTCACGAGGAGCGAGCATGTGGGGGCCGCGACCGGGCGAGCAAGACGCCGTCGACCCCCATGGCCTCAATCTGTCGTGTCCCAGGGGCACTTGCCCCTCACGCGCCTCACGGCTGACACGTGCTGACCGGTCGGTGCGCGGCGGTCGGCCGAGCGGCACAGCCGCGCGCGACGGGCATCGGCGAACGGCGCGATGTGGCGTACGGGGGCCCTTCGGGGCGGCGGGCGACGGGCCCTGTCCGTCGGCGGGAGGCGCTCAGTCCGCCGCGATGCGTACGCGCTCGACGGCCCCGTCGGAGAGGAACGCCGACAGCGTCCTGCCCTCTTCGGCGACGGCGGTGCGCTCGGCCCGCGAGACGCGGCGCAGCGGGGTGACCGTCACGGTGTCGTCCCGCACGGTCCAGGTCGCGGCGACCCGGCCGTCGAGCAGGACGACGCGGGCACCGGCGACCGACAGGCCGCGGTGGTCGTCGTCGATGATCCGGCCGCGGTCCTGGTAGCCGAGGATCGCGTTGTCGAACGCGGGCAGGAAGCGCACCGGGGCGGGCGTGCCGGGGTCCGGTCGGGGCGCGTCGGGGAGGTCGAGCAGCTCCCGGCCGCGCTCGTCGCGGAAGGCGACCAGTTCCCCGCGGACGGCGGCGACCGCGGCCGGAAGCCCCGCGAGGCCGCTCCAGGCGCGCAGGTCGGCCGTGGCGGCCGGGCCGAAGGCCGCCAGATAGCGGCGTACCAGCGCCTCACCCACCGGATCGGATCCCGCGGGCGACGGCGGCGCGGCGTCGCGCCCCAGCCAGGCGGAGAGCGGAAGGTTGCGCACGCCCGCCCTGGTGCGCCACAGCCCGCGCGGCGGCACCTGGACCATGGGCACGAGCGCGGCGATCAGCATCTCCCCCAGGGCGCGGGGTGCCGTGTCCGGCCAGCGGTCGGCGACCGCCCGGGTGAGTTCGGCCATGGTGCGGGGCTCGCCGTCGGCCAGCACCGCCCGGCCCGCCGCGGCGAGTTCGTCGAGGTCCACCTCTTCGAGCTCTCCGCGGTAGACCCCGAGCACCCGCTGGCGCAGCATCGCGTCGTGCCGTGCCCGCCAGGCCAGGGCGTCGTCGGCGGTGACGAGGTGGACCGTGCGGCGCATCAGGTGCGTGCGCACCACGCGCCGCTCGACGAGCAGGTCGGAGAGCTCCCCCGGCGCGAAGGCGCGCAGCCGTGACCAGAGTCCGACGAACGGCTCCTGCGGCTCCTGTGCTTGGAGTCCGCCGAGGTGCGCGACCGCGTCGAGGGCCGGTAGGTCCGCGCGGTCGAGGAGCAGTTGCCGGGCGAGCGTCGCGCGCCCCAGCGCGCGGGCGTCGAGCACGGTCACCGGGCCACCTCCGGGCGCCGGTTTCCGGTACGGCCGTGCGGATACGACGTCACTGGTTCGCCCTCGCTTCGGGATCACGCGTCCTTCGGTCGGTGATCACAGTGCCAGGAATCGCGGTCAGCTTGTGTCCGCAAGGCGCGATGCCTGCCGCGCTGGGCGATGCCTTCTGTTGCACGCGATGCCTCCCGTTCCGCGCGGCACCTTCAGCTGCCCGCGATGCCTCCCGTTGCGCGCGCCTCGCGCAGACGGCTCGATGCCCCGGCCCTGGCGCGGGGCCGGGGCCCTCGGTCACGGCACCGCCTAGCGCACCCGGTACACCTGCCCTGTCTGCGCCCCCTCGACCGCACGGACGTACGCCGTCGCGACGCGCGCCGCGGGGACCGGCTCCATGCCCGCGAAGAACGGCCCGTACGCGGCCAGGGACTCCTCGGCCACCGTGGGGCTGACCGCGTTGATCCGCTGCGGCGGGAGCTCGATCGCGGCGGCCCGTACGAAGGCCTCGACGGCGCCGTTGGCCGCGGACGCGGCGGCGCCCGCCACGATCGGCTCCTCCGTGAGGACCCCGCTGACCAGCGTGAACGAGCCGGTCGGCGCCACGTGCCCGGCGCCTTGGCGGACCAGCTCCAGCTGGGCGACGGCCTTGCCGCGGAACGTCGCCGTGACGTCGTCCGCGGTCAGGTCGGCCAGCGGCTTGAACACGGCGTCGCCCGCCGCGACGGCCACCGCGTCCAGCGGACCGGCCTGCGCGTACAGCCGGGCCACGGCCGCCGGATCGGTGACGTCGCAGATCAGGTCGCCGCCCGTGCGGCCGACGCCGATCACCTCGTGGCCGCGCCCCGTGAGCGCCTCGCGTACCGCGGAGCCCAGCGTGCCGCCCGCGCCGACCAGAAGAATCCTCACAGTCCACCATCCAATGCCTCGAAGACGAATCCCCCCGGTGAACCGAGATCCGCAGATCCGCAGACCCAGCGATACGCAGACCGCAGATACCGGGGGCCCCGGGGTGCACCCCCAGGGAAGCCGGGTGAACGGTGAACCACCCGGCGGACCCGACGCTACGGATCGCGCTCCGCGCCCGGAAATGCCGTCTGGGCAGGGACTATGCTTCGTACGCATGGATGTGGAGCTGCGTCACCTCAAGGCCTTGACCGCCATCGCCGAGGCGGGCACCGTCACCGCCGCGGCCGCCCGGCTGCACATGACGCAGCCCGCCCTGTCCCGCACGCTCGCCCAGCTGGAGGCGCGGGTGGGGGTCCGGCTCGTCGACCGCTCCTCCCGGCAGCTGGCCCTCACCCCGGCCGGGGCGACCCTCCTCGGGCACGGGCGCGCCATCCTCGCCCACCTCGACGCGGCCCTCGCCGACACCCGGGCCGTCGACCGGCCGCTGCGGCTCGGCTACACGTGCGCGGTCCTCGGGCAGCAGACCGTCCCGCTGCTGCGCTCGTGGCGGCGGGGGCAGCCGCACGCGCCGCTCGAAGTCGTCCGGCAGGACAACAGCACCGCGGGCCTGGCCACCGGCGACACCGACGTGGCGGTGCTGCGCACCGTGCCCGCCGACCCGCGCATCCGCACCGAGGCCCTGTACACCGAGGACCGGGTCGCCGCCCTGCCCGACGACCACCCGCTCGCGGCCCGCGACCGGGTGCGCCTGGCGGAGCTCACCTCCGGCCCGGCGCTCCCGCTGGCCCTGTGGCCGGACACCGGCACCGCGTCCGTGGACCTCTGGCCCCCGGCCCAGCGCCCGCACCGCACGGTCGAGGTGCGCAACGTCGACGAGTGGCTCAACCTCATCGCCACGGGCGGCGCGTTCGGTGTCGGCGCCGCGGGCACGGCGGAGAGCCACAGCCACCCCGGGGTGCGCTTCGTCCCGATCGACGACGCCCCCGCCGCCACGGTCTACCTCGCCCACCCGTCCCACCCCACGCACCCCCGCACGGAGGAGTTCCTGGCGGCGGTACGGGAGGTGGTCAGCACCTGAGCCGTGCCCAACGGGTTCGACACCCCCTCAGGCATGGGGGTTCACCGCGTTCGACGGACAGCGTGGCTGGCGCGAGGCCTGCGACACGGTCGGCTGACGCCTCGAACGCCGCGTGGGTGACAATGACGCCGTGGAGCCAACCAGTTCGATCATCGTTGCTTTGGACTTCGACAACCGCCGGGCGGCTGACGAAGTCGTCGACCGGCTCGGTGAGGAGTGTCGCTTCTACAAGGTAGGGATGGAACTGCTCACGGCAGCAGGACCGGACCTGATCGAGCAGCTCGTCGCCAAGGGCAAGGAGGTCTTCCTGGACCTGAAGCTCTTCGAGATACCGAACTCCGTGACCGGGGCGGTTCGCGCCGCCGGCGCCCTGGGCGTCTCCATGGTGACCGTCCACAGCATGGGCGGCACCGGCATCATGTCTGCCGCTGTCAGCGCGGCCCGCGACTTTCCGCGCCTTCGCGTGCTGGCGCTGACCGTCGTCACGAGCAT
This sequence comes from Streptomyces sp. AN091965, assembly GCF_022698285.1. NCBI lineage: Bacteria > Bacillati > Actinomycetota > Actinomycetes > Kitasatosporales > Streptomycetaceae > Streptomyces > Streptomyces sp. AN091965. The sequence goes on from NZ_JALDMY010000001.1 coordinate 834,988, forward strand.
GACGAGTTCCGATCTCGCCGACATCGGCATCTCCGGCTCAGCCTCGACCGAGGACCAGGTGCTGCGGCTGGCCCGGCTGGCGGAAAGCGCCGGCTGCCACGGGGTGATCGCATCACCACAGGAAGCCGGGCCACTGCGTGATGTGCTGGGAACCGGCCCCCTGATCGTCACGCCGGGGGTCGTGCTTCCTGGTGAGTCCGTAGGGGAACACGCCCGGCCCGGCACACCGCGCGCTGCCGTCGCCGCCGGTGCGTCACATGTCGTCGTGGGCCGAACGGTCACCCGTGCCGCGGACCCGGCGTCCGCGTTCCGACTCGTCCGCGCCGACCTGGAGCGGTGAGCTGAGGCGAGCACCGGCCTGGACGGTCGGACCGCTGTCGGCGAGAGCGGCCTGCGGCCCGGCGGGATCCGGGGCGTGTCCTGTCGATCTGACTGGCTGAGCAAAACCAGGTGCGGCCGGTCGCCACGATGGTGTGAGATGCGGGACATGACGATCGTTCTGAACAAGCCCGGCGTCGACGGGTTGGCCGGGGCCGTGGATGCCCTTCGTGGATGGCAGGACGACCGCACACCGCTGCAACTCCATCCGGGAGACCTCGGCTGGGCCTGGGCGCTGGGCGCGGAGAAGCTGGCCGCGGCCGTCCGTACCTGGAGCGTGGACGGACGGATCATTGCCGTCGGATACCTGGACGGCCCTGATGTGCTGCGCCTGACGACCGCGCCGGACCTGCGACAGGACGGTGATCTGGCGCGCCGGCTGCTGGCGGACCTCAATGATCCGCAGCGCGGGGTCCTGCCGCCCGGGAAGGTCGGCCTCGAAATCCCCAACGGCGCCCTGCTCCGCGAGGTCCTCTTGGAGGCGGGCTGGCATCCGGACGAGCCGTGGACGCCACTGCGCCGTGACCTCTCCGAGCCGGTGGAGGACTCCGGCCTGCGCATCGAGGTGGCCGGTCCGCAGACGGCAGGGGTGCGGACCTCAGTGCACCGCTCGGCGTTCGGCAGCCCGAAGTTCACCGAGGAGACCTGGCACGTCCTCGCGGCCGGGCCGGTCTATGCCGACGCCCGCTGCCTGATCGGCTACGACGACCAGGACAACGCGGTGGCCGCGGCGACCGTCTGGTCGGCCGGGCCCGGCAGGCCCGGTCTGCTGGAGCCGGTGGGCGTGCACGCCGACCATCGCGGTCGCGGCTATGGGACGGCGATCAGCCTCGCCGCTGCGGCGGCGCTGCGTGAACTGGGCGCGTCAAGCGCACTCGTCTCCACCCCGACCTCGAACACTGCCGCCGTCGCCACCTACAGGGCGGCCGGATACGAGCCGTCGCCCGAACGGCTGGACGTCGCCCGGGCCGCCTGACGATCATCAGGCGCCAGTAGTCGGACAGGCCGCGTCGCTGCCCCTGGCTGAGGCCGAACGCCCTGACGGGGCATCACCGGCTCGGCTCCGCGCTCCAGATGTGCACGGTGCAGTACGTAGGGCTGTTCCTGGAGGTCCCGCTCGCGATGCCGTGGCCGGTGGTCGAGCACCTGGCCGTGCAACTCGGCGCCCTGCGCCCACTGCGCGCCCCGGACGCGCCGGAGCTGGACGAGGACGACAACGGGGGGCCAGCCGGACTACTCGTGGCCGACCAGCGCGGTGACGAGCTCGCGAGCCCTCGCCTTGGCCAGCCGCTTCGCGGCCGTCGCGCACCGCTGCCGGGGGGGCGCGGGGCGATGTCACTGCCCTTGATCACCTTGGCGAACTCGGCGTCGAACCGCTCCTTGCCGACCTTCTTGGCGAACGTGGTCAGGTACTTCACCTGCGTGGCGATCGTTGGCTCGCCTTGTGGTGGACTAGGTGTTCTGTCCCGGGAGTTGTGGACGGGTGAGCCAGGTCTCGGCCGAGGGATCTCGAAGGGGTGTGACCCGGATACGCCAGAAACCCGCCAGAACTTGATCCTGGCCTGTTGAGTGCCTGACGCTGTCGGGGATCTTGGCGATGACGGTCGGCCATGCCCTCGACACCTCAGTCGCCAAGATCCCCGACCTCGTCACCCGCGATCAGCTCTGTGTCTCCTCGCGGCGTCCGATAGCGGCCGCATCGGGTACGACGAGCAGCTTGCCGGTGGTACGCCGAGCCTCCAGATCGCTGTGGGCCCGGGCGGCCTCGGACAATGCGTAGCGGCCCGTCACGGTGACCTCAAGCGCCTGGGAGCGCACCCACTCGAACACGTCGGCGGCCCGTCGGAGCAATTCGGACCGATCGGCGATGAAGTCCCCGAGGCTGGGCCGGATCAGGGTCAGCGAACCGCCGTGGGCGAGCCGAATCGGATCAAACGGAGGCACGGCACCACTTGCCGCGCCGAAGAGCACGAGATGGCCGCGGGTTCGCAGGCTGGCGAGGCTCGCATCGAAGGTGTGCGCGCCGACGCCGTCGAAGACAACCGGCAGTCCCTGACCGCCGTTGAGCCGCCTCACCTCGGCTGCGAGATCGTCGACCGCGGAGGAGAGGATCACCTCAGCGGCCCCGGCACGCTTCGCCAGCTCGGCCTTCGCCGTGGTCGACGTCGTGCCGATCACCCTGCCGCCGAGATGGGTGATGAGCTGGGTCAAAAGCAGCCCCATGCCACCAGCAGCCGCATGCACGAGCACCGTGTCGCCCCCCTGAACCGGGTAGGCGTCCTTGACGAGATAGTGCGCGGTCATGCCTTGGAGGAGCACGGCGGCGGCTGTCTCGAAGCCGATGTCGTCGGGCAGCGGCACCAGCCGGGAGGAGTCCACGACGGCCCGCTCGGCATACGTGCCGGGAATCTCCACCCAACCGACCCGGTCCCCGACTGCGACGTCAGCGACGCCGGGTCCGACGTCGACGACCGTGCCGGCACCCTCTGCGCCCGGGGTGAAGGGCAACGGGAGGCTGTACCGGCCTTCGCGGTGGTAGACGTCGAGGAAGTTGACCCCGGATGCGGCGACCTCCACGACCGCCTCGCCCGGACCCGGCCGCGGCTGGTCCACCTCGGCCTCCCGCAGCACCTCGGGACCGCCCACTTCGTACACCTGAATCGCTCTCATGACCCCTCCAATAACGGCTCATCCCCCACCAACCCCGTTGATGGCGATCCGATTCCCGGCAAGCAGACCAGCCCGCCGCCCCGCCCAGAGCTGAGACGCCTGCTTTGCCCCCCGGGTCTGGGACAGGAGACCGAGGCCGTCAAGGGTCGACGAATGCACCACCCACCGCTTCCGCACCGCCGTACGGCCTCCCACCAAGCGGGGCTCGACCGACCAGCAGTCCACCGCCGAGCGGGCCGCGCTCGACCAGGGTGTGACCGTACGGCACGGACAGGGCTACACCCTGCGCGTCACCGCCGTCCCCGCCGTACACCGTCAGCTCCTCGCCCGCTGCCGGCCGCTCGACGGGGGCCAGGGCGTACCTGCGGTCCCTGCCCAGCGCAAGGCCCGCCGCGAGCACGAGAACAGGGTCAGCACGCTCACACCCGGACCATGATCACCGGCTTGGCGTTAACGGCTGTAGCGATGTTCCCCGAGGCCGTTGAGGCCCGCGAGTTCGCGGAAACTGAAGGTTCTTCAACGCGAACCCGAGGGTGTGGTGTACCGATTCTGGGGGATGGACCCGTGGGTTCGCAGTCAACTCGCGGGGCCGGCCTCGGCGGCCTGCTCCAGCCGGGCGCGTGCGGAGTCCGCGTAGCGCATCGCTGTCTTCTCGTCGAGCCCGAACACCTCGGCGAGGTGGAGCGGGTCGGGTCCGTGGGCCAGGGCCTCTTCGAGTTGCCGGTCGACGCGGAGCCATTCCAGCGTTGCGCCCTGCCCGCGCATCGCGGCGCTGATCCAGTGGTTGCTGGCGCGGCTGGCCTTGGTGGCGGTCTGGTTGTTGATCAGTAGGTGAAGGTTCGCGGTGTTCGGCCACCGGCGGCGCCTGTGCTCCAGCCAGTCCAGCAGCAGATTCCGGGTGAGATCGTCGAGTGGGCGGACGCGCCCGGCGATGGTCAGTCGGCGGTTGCCGAGGTCGACGTCGTCGAGCGTGAGGTTGGCGATCTGCGCGACCCGGGCGGCGTGGACCGCTGCGAGGGCGAGGATGAGCCGCGTCGCCGGGGTGGTGGCCGCGACGCAGCGGTCGACCTGGTCGGGGACGAGCGGTTGCAGCACGGCGTACTCGTATTGCCCGACCTTGATCCGGCTGGTGGGGTTGCGGAAGATCAGTCCGTTCCGCTTGGCCCAGGTGAACAGCAAGCGCAGGGCGACGAGTTGGTCGTGGCGCTGGTGGCCGTGCACCGTCTTGATGCAGGTGAGGACGAGGGCCAGACCGCAGTTGACGGCGAAGCGGATGCCGCGTCCCCAGCCACGGGCCTCGGCGAGCTGGTGGGCGAGGTATTTCGCCCGCGAGACCGGCCGGACCACAGCCCGGACATCTTGCCCGCCGAGATCACCAGACCGTGCTCGGCCAGGCTCCGCTGGAGCTCGGACGCCTTCCAGATACCCTTGTTCGCGGCGGTCAGCCGCAGGTTCCACTTCGTCGGGCCAGTCCTTCCAGCCGCTTCGCGGCCCGTTCCATCCCGGCGACCCAGGCGTCCTCGACCCGGGTCTGCTGCACGTGGATGTACCGCATCGTCGTGGCGATCCAGGAATGTCCAAGAACCTCCTGGATTGCGAGCAAGTCCAGCCCGTTTCCGTAGAGTTGGGACGCGCAGACATGCCTTGTGTCCGCAGAAGCCGTGTGCGGGTGACCCCGTGTGGCGATTGAGCAGGCGTGTGGTTGCGGACTGCTTTCGCGATACAGGTAGCCGGAGGTCTTGCATTCCGAGACCGTTGACGTGATGCGGATCACTCTCTAGGTGCTTCGGGTCGGGCATGCGCGATCATGACCGGAATGGACTCTCGTTTCCTTGGTATCTCTGAGCTGGCCGAAGCCCCGTCCGTGGCGGTCGTGGTCGACGTCATGCGCGCTTTCACCGTGGCTGCCTGGGCTTTTGCCCAGGGGGCGGAAAAGATCATTCTTGCTGAGTCGCTGGACGAGGCCCTGGCGCTCAAGGCCCGCCATCCGGATTGGGCGGCGCTCAAAGACGGTCCGCCCGCGCCCGGGTTCGAGATGGTCAACTCGCCGGGCCTGCTGCGGTCTGTTGACCTTGGCGGACGGACCGTTGTTCAGAAGACCACGGCAGGGACGGTCGGCGCCCTTGCGGTCAAGGAGGCGTCGCTGGTGCTGTGCGCCAGCTTCGTGGTGGCGGAGGCAACGGCTCGGCTCTTGCGGACACGCAAGAGTGACGGTGTCACGTTCGTGGTCACTGGCGAGGGCGGGCAGGCCGATGAGGATCTGGCGTGTGCTCAATACATCGCTCGGAGGGCCACCGAGGCTGGGACGGATGCTGCTGAGTTCCTCCGTCGCGCTGCCGAGTCCCGCGCCGCCGCCGAGCTGACGGAGGGAGTGCGTCAAGGAGTACACCCTGATGACGTTGCGCTCTGCCTCGAGCTCGACCGGTTCCCCTTTGCCATGGCGGCGACCTTGGAAGGCGCGCTCATGGTCCTGCGTCCGTGCGCCGTGCCTTCGCTGGCCGCAGATGCGTCGGTTTGATCGCTGGTGAAGTCCGACTGTCGCCAGGGCCTGCACCCAGTCGGGTAACTGCGGTCGGCTCCGGCGACAGGGCAGGGATTTCCCAGGGCAGCAGATAGGTAGGTGAACTCCTGCAGCCTCATCCCGGTGGCCAGCGCGTGATCCCCGACTGCCGCGTTGCGGGTCAGCTCCCGCCCGTGGAAGCCGGTGTCCTGCGAGCCGTCCGGGGCAAGCCCGCGCAGCCCTTTGCGAAACAGCTCGGTGAAGTCCGGCTCCAGGTACTTGATCGTCACATGCGGTTTCGGGGTGCGGCGGACCGCCAGGTTCACCTTCACCTCCCGGCCGGTCCCGGCGAACAGGGCCCGCGCGGCGCGGTAGGTGAACGGCTCGGCCGGCGCGTACTCCTCGTTGATCGCCCACCGGTAGAACAGCGACAGGATGCTCATGTGCCGGCCCCACGTCGTCGCCACGAACCGGGCCTTCAACGGACCCGCCGCCCGATGCTCGGCGTACCGGCTCAACCCCGCCTTCAGCTGCGTGAGCTCCCGGCCAGCGGGGCGCCGGCGCCGAGCTCGTGGGGGCGGAACCGTCAGTGTTCCTCCGTTCGCTCGGGAACAGTGGGGCACCAGGGCGAGTGTGATCGTCGTCGAACTGGCCCCACACGTCCTCGATGAACCACCGCAGCGTGCGGTCGGCACCGTTGATCAACGGCACCATCCGCTCGCGCGGGCCCGAGCCGCGGGCACCCTTGCCGTGGCGGACGTGGAGCTTGCCGAAGCGGCCCAGGCCCCACAGCGGCCGGCCGAATCAGGTGCGGATCTGCTCCAGGTGCCCAACGTCCCCGCGGATGGTGCCGTCCGCCAGGCCCGCCGAGGCCCGTGCGAGGACGAACCCTGACAGCACGTCGGTCTCGAACCGCTCCAGCTCCTCGGCCGACGCGGGCGCCCAGTGCTCGCGCAGGTCCCGTACGACCGCCGACGCCGCCAACCCGAGCCTCCTCGCCTTCAGCCCGACTGCGGATGGGCCGGACGAAGTGAGAACACTTCAAGTATCCCGAAGTTGCGTCACAAGGCTGCGGAGCACTCGAAGGAAGAAGAACCCCCTGGCCACGGGATCAGGGACTCATCGGGGTCTGGGGGAACTCGCGGGATGTCGCACAGACCACTTGCGCGGGGAACTACACCCTCCACGCATCCTTCGTCATCCCCCAGCACGGCCCGGCGCCATTCCCTGGGCGGAGCCCCGTACGCGGTGGCGAAGGCGCGGCTGAAAGCGGACGGGCTGGGGAAGCCCGAGCGGGTGCCGATCGTGTGGACCGGGATGTGGCGCAGGGCCGGGTTCGCCAGCTCCGCGCGGCTGCGTTCCAGGCGGCGGTGGCGGATCGTGGCGGCCACGGTCCGCTCCCGTGCCCGGAAGAGGGTGTGGAGCGTGCGTACGGAGATGTGGTGCCGGGCCGCGACAGCGGGCGGCGTCAGGGCGGGGTCGGCCAGATTGTCGTCGATGAAGGCGTCGATGCGGGCCAGCAGCATCCGGGTGCGGGCTTCGGGAGGCGTGCGGTCGTGCGCGTTGAGGCGGTCGGCGAGGTAGGCCACGGCCAGTTCCCACACGGCCGGTCCGAGCCGGACCCGCTCCTGGTCGGTCATGACCGGCGCTTCCTCGACCAAGTGCCGCAGGAACCGCGCGAAGACCGCGGCCGTGCCCCGGTTCGTCGCGGTGGCGCTCGCGAGGAGCTGGTCCGTCCGCGCGTCGGGGAAGGGCAGCTCCGCCCTGGGCAGGTGCACCATGACGGCCCGGGAGATCCCGTCGCCCGCTCCGCGGAGCCCGCGCGCGTCGAAGGGCCGCGAGGTGTTCCACAGGCCCAGGTCACCGGCCTTCATCCGGGCTTCGTTCCGGGCCTGGGCGATCCACATGTCACCGCCCGCGTTGAGCATCAGCTCGTACACGTCAGGGTCGGATCTCCGGATGAGTGCGGGGGTCCGCTCGGAGCGGATGGCGGGGAAGGACAGCGTGGTCACCTGGACGACGCCCAGCCCCACGGTCCCCGCGCCCGCGGTGAAGTCACGGGTGTGCTCGCTGGTGATCCGGGTGGGTGCGACGTCCTGGCTGATCAGTTCGCACCACCAGTCGAAGCGGTGCTCGGGCGGTACGCAACTGCTGTGGAGCGCCGAGAAGCTCACTGGTCCTCCCCGTGAAAGTCACCAGTTACCCAAGTCACCTATCAACAGTCACCCATCAACGCGCGAACGCCCAGTCTCATCAAGACCTCGGCGCGCGCAAAGGCGGCGCTGCGCCGCAATTGGCCGATACCGCGAGCTCCCCGGGCCGTGTCACTCGGCCACACCCCCGCGATCGGCATCGTCCGCCACCGGTCGATGTCGGGCTTCAAGTACGCCGCTAATAAGGGCAGTTGTGGCACGAGCGTCAGGAGGGCGATGGCACGCAGCATCCACACGGCGGCTAGGCCCGTAGTGGTGGCCGTCCACGCAGCGGAAGACGTTCGCGTGAGCAGATCGTCCGTACCCCCGGTGAGCCGAGCCAGGCTCTCGCCGATGAACTCCGGTTCCGCCGCCGGCTCAGCAACGCAGGCTCCACCGCCACCAGGCCGATGGCGATGACCTTGGCGACTCCGTAAGAGGCGGGTGCCAGCTGCTGCGGGGTGCCGGGCAGTCGGAAGAAGACCCATGCCGCCGCGAGGCCTCCGAAGGCGATCAGCACGGCGGCTCCCCACGTCCCGAGGTCCGCCCACCAGGGCCTCGGGGTGGAACCCTGGCCACCGGTCCGGTCAACGTCCCTGTCGGCCATGGCCTGCTCTCCTGAGCGTGATCATGTACGGCGGTCGCGCGGGTAGATGTGGACCCGGCCAGGAAGGTTCCACCGGCTCTCACCACTCACAGTGAGGTGGGTGACCTCGCGCGGCACCCCGACGGGAATATGTAATACCTGACCTACCACTTCACCCCTATACTGCGGGCATGCAGTCGACGACCGTCAGACGTGCGGCCGGGCAGGACGCCGAGCCGCTGACCGCCCTGGTCCAGGGCTCAAGCGCCTACCAGGGGCCGTACGCCCCCATGGTGTCGGGCTACCGGGTCACCGCCGACTACCTCGCTCGGCACGAGGTGTTCACGGCCGTCGACGCGGCCGGGCGCCTCCTGGGCTTCTACGCCCTGGTGCTCGAACCGCCGGAGCTGGACCTGATGTTCGTGGCGGACACCGCGCAGGGGTCGGGTGTCGGGCGTCTTCTGGTCGAGCACATGAAGGGCCGGGCCGCGGCGGCCGGGTTGACCCATGTGCGCGTCGTCTCCCACCCCCCGGCGGAGGAGTTCTACCGCCGTCTGGGAGCGGAGCGCGTGGGGACCGTCGCTCCGCTGCTGCCGAAGATCACCTGGGAGCGGCCCGAACTGCGGTTCGCCGTCGCTGGGTGAGGCCCGGCCCGTACCGCGTGGCACCGGCTCGGCGCCTCGTATCGCCGACGGCACGTCAGCGGTAGGCCGCCACCGCGCTGACGTAGAGCGCACAGGCGCTTCCGGTGGCTCCCCCGCCGATGAGGAGGGCGTGCGCCACCGGCGTGCCGCCGCGCCAGGCGGTGAAGGCGGCCGCGCCCCCGAGGTGGAGCGCCGCGGAGAAGGCAAGGAGGAGCGCGAGGAGTTGGGTGGCGGCCATCGGATGGTCCTTCCGTCGGCGCCCCCGTCTCGCGGGGCGCGGTCGGGAGGAACGCTGCGCGTCGGACGGCGTGTCCGGCTGCCATCCGCGCGGAATCGGCCGCCCCGGCTGCGCTCCCGCTGGTGGGGAGCCTAGGCTTCGGACATCCGGTGGTGGCCGTTCGCGACGGCCCGGCCGGTCGGCGGTGGCAACGGCGGGATGGGGCGGGCCGGTTGGAGGACGTGTTCGCACGGTTGCGCCGGGTCGGCGTGCTCAAGCGCGGCCGTCTGGACGGCGAGCCCTCGGACCGCCGTCTCGCCCGAGCCGCCGGGGTGTCGCACGGGACACCGGGGGCGTGGCTCGACGGGCGGCAGCTTCCGCAGCGCATCGATCCGCTCCTGGCCGTCCTCGACGAGGTCCGGGCGGAGGCGGCCCGCAGAGGACTCCTCGCCACACGGGCCGACGCCCTGGGGGCGGACACCGTCGGCGAGTTACTCGATGAGGAGCGTTGGCGCGCCGCCTTCGAGGCCGAGCGCGGACACCGCAACGAACGCTCCCGCCTTGAGGCGGAGCGGCAGCGGGCGCGCGCCGCGCTGGAGCGTGACGGAGTGCGAGCCCGCCAGGCGGCCCTCGCGGACCGGCCCCGCCCGGTACGGCAATGGCCCGCCGGCCGGTTGGGCGTCCACCCGGCCATCCCCGGCCGCGCCCCCGTGCCCGGCCGCGCCCCCGCCTCTGGCCACGCCCCCGTCCTCGGCCGCAGCCCGGCCCCCGCCGCCGACCCCACCCACAGCAACAGCAACAGCCCGACAGGCGCAGGGGCCAGCGGATTCGTCCTGCCCCGCTATGTGCCCCGCCCGCACGACGTACGACTGCGGCGCCTGCTCGCCCCGGCCGTCACCGACGGGGCCCGGCCGATCCTGGTGGTCGTACAGGGACCGTCCTGTACGGGAAAGACCCGCACCGCCTACGAAGCCCTCCACGCGGCCGTACCGGAAGGCTTCGACCTGCTCTTTCCCGCCGACACCGACAGCCTGCTGGCGGCCCTCGCGGCGGACGCGCTGCCGCCACGGACCGTGCTGTGGCTCAACGAGGCCCAGCACCACCTCACCGACCCCCAGGGCGAAGCCGCGGCGGCCGCGCTGCTCCGCAGGCTCGACGGCGAGGGCCCGCTCCTCGTCATCGCCACGCTGTGGCCCGAGCACGCGGAGGCGCTCACCCGCCCGGCGTCGCACTCCGGGGACGCGCACCGCCACGCGCGGGCCCTGCTCGCCCAGGCCCACTGGGTGGACCTGCCCCGGACGTTCGCGGCGGACCTGGACGCGGCCCGGGCCGCCGCGGCCGAGGACGCCTCGCTCGCCGAAGCCGTGGCGGCCGGTGCCGCCGAGCTGACCCAGGTGCTCGCCGCGGGCCCGGACCTCGTGCGCCACTACGAGCGGGCCGCGGGCCCCCACGGGCCATACGGCAGCGCGCTGATCAGCGCGGCCATGGACGCCCACCGGCTCGGCGGAGTCGGCCCCCTCCCCCTCGCCTTCCTCGAAGCGGCGGCTGTCGGCTACCTCACCGACGCCGAGCGGGCCGCCGCCCGCCCCGACTGGTTCGGCCACGCCCTGGCCCGTGCCCGCACCCTGATCAAGCACACCACCAGTCCCTTGCAGGACGTCCCCCACCCGACCGGCATGGGAAGGCTGCCCGGCACGGCACGCCTCGCGGACTACCTCCAGCACCACGGCCGCCACGCCCGCCGGTTCCGCTGCCCGCCCGACTCCTTCTGGCGCGCGGCACACGAGCACCTCACCCACCCCGAAGAACTGCTCCGCCTCGGCGACGCGGCACGGTGGAGGGCCCGGTACGCCCACGCCGTGCGGCTGTACGGCGCCGCGGCCGACGCCGGGGAGTCGTACGCCCTGATCCGCATCGGGCAGATGCGGGAGGACGACTTGGCCATGGAGGAGGCCGAGCGGCTCTACCGCCTGGCCATCGACGCCGGGAACACCGACGGCCTCCTCTGTCTGGCGGCCCTGTGGGAGGACGCCTGGTGCTGGGAACAAGCCGAAGAGCTCTATCTGCGGGCCTCGGCAGCGGGGGTCGAGGACGCCCTCGCCTACGCGGGGCTGATGTGGGACGGGGCGGGTGAGCCCGCCAAGGCGTGGGCCGCGTACGAACGGGCCCTTCGGTCGGGCCACACCGACGTACTCATCTTCATGGCGCAGTCACGGCGGCGCGAAGGCGCGCTGGAGGAGGCCGCCGAGCTCTACCGGCGCGCGGCCGACGCCGGGCACACGGACGCGCTCCACCAACTGGTGTGCCTGTGGGAGGAGACCGGGCGGCAGGAGGAAGCGGACCGGCAGCTGTGCCGGTTCGCCCAGGAGGGGGACACCTCGGCGTTGCTCAGCGTGGCCCACATGCTGGGCCGGTCGGGTCGGCCGCAGCGCGCGGAACAGCTCTATCTGCGCGCCGCTTCGGCGGGCGACGACCGGGGCTGGTTCCTGCGCGCCTTCATGTGGGAGAAGGCCGGCGACCCGGCGAAGGCCGAGTCGTCCTTCCGGGCCGCCGTGGAGTCGGGAGACCTCTCCGCGCTCCTCCAGCTGGCCCGGATGCGGGAAGCGGCCGGGGACATCACCCGCGCCGAGGCCCTCTACTGGCAGGCCGTCGACGCCGAGGCCGACAGCGAGGCCATGACGAGCCTGGCCCGGCTCCAGGAAGCGGCAGGCGATCGCGAACGAGCCGAACAGCTGTACCTCATGGCGGCGGACACCGGCGACGTCCGAGTGGCCTCGGCCCTGCTCGCGCTGGCTCGGCTGCGGGGCGCGGAGGAGGAGACGTATCTGCGGTTCGGCCTGGCAGCCGACGGCTCCGCGAGCGACCCGTGGGAATGGCCGCCGACTCCTGAGCCCCCCCCGGCCCGCTCAGCCCCGGCCCCGTGACCAACCGCCCCGCCCCACCCCGTGATTGACGTCCGTCCCAGCCTGCGATAGGAACTCCGGACACACCATTTGACAGCGTTGTCATCACCGCGGTGCGAGGAGAGACGGCCATGGAACAGAGACCGACGGCGGCGACCGTTGAGCGACGCGCTTTCCTGAAGATGCTCGGTGCCGCGGGGGTGACCGTGGGCCTGGCCGGGACGGTGTCGCTCGCCGGGGCGGCCGGGGTCGCGTACGCCGCCGAGGAGGGCCGGGTCCGCGCGCCCCACCAGCCGTACATGCACGGGTACAACGCGGCCGGGCTCAAGTCCTGGACCCCCGCGTCGGATCCGTACGCGCGGTACTTCCGCTCGCGGGTGCCGCTCGCCTCCCGCATCGCCCCCTTCGCCGCGACGCAGGCGCGCCCCGCCCTGGCCTCCGAGGCCCAGGTCATGAACATGTCCTACGACTACGACAACGCCTTCTTCACGGCCTACCGCCACAACGACCAGTACGCGCGCAGGCTGCTCAGGTTCTGGCAGTACAGCGACCTGTACAGCTCCTGGCACGGCATGCCGGTGGCGGGCTCGTCCACGACCGACCCCGAGCACGGGCTCATCAACCTGCCCAACCCTGCGTACACCGACGCCGCGCACCGCAACGGCGTGAAGTCGCTCGCGGGGTGGTTCTGGCCGCGGAACGGCTCCTTCTCCGCCTATCTGGAGCAGCGGTCCGACGGTTCGTTCCCCGTTGCCGACAAGCTCCTGGAGATGGCCGACTACTTCGGCTTCGACGGCTACTTCATCAATCAGGAGGCGTCCATATCCGGCCCGGACGCGACGCGGTTGATGGCGTTCCTGAAGTATCTGCGGGCCAAGGCCCCCGCGGGGTTCCACCTCCAGTGGTACGACTCGCTCACCACGAGCGGCCAGCTCGCCTACCAGAACCAGTTCAACGACGCCAACGCCCCCTGGGTGCGGCACCAGGGCACCCCCGTCAACCACAGCATCTTCATCAACTACGCCTGGAACGCCTCCCGGGTGGCCGCCTCGGTCGCCACCGCGAAGCGGCTCGGCATGAAGGTCCACGACGTGGTGTACCTCGGCACCGAGAACGAGAAGTACGGCTTCAACCCGCCCTACGACACCCGGCTCGTGTTCCCCGAAGGCGGCCGCGCGCAGGCGAGTTGGGCCCTGTTCGGCACGCACATGGCCTGGGCGAACAACCCCGACCGCGGCGACCCGGACAAGCAGCAGAACACCTTCGTGCGCGAGCGGCGCTACTGGTCGGGCCCCAACGAGGACCCCACCCGGACCGGCAGGACCGAGTACGTCCCCTGGCCCGACAACGGCCGGCCCAACGACCCCGACAACCACCGCAAGTGGGACGGTGTCGCGCACTACATCGCCGAGCGGTCGGTGATCGGCGCCTTCCCCTTCGTCACCCGCTTCAACACCGGGCACGGCCGGGCGTTCTTCCTCGACGGAGTACGCCGCTCCGACCGTGAGTGGAACAACGCCGGGGCCCAGGACCTGCTGCCCACCTGGCAGTGGTGGGTGCGCGGCGAGGGCGACGGCGCGCCCGCCACCGTCGATTACGACCCTACGACGGCGTACGACGGCGGCTCCTCCCTCCTGATCTCCGCGGCGCGCGGGGCCGCCCGCGCCACCACCGTCCGGCTCTTCAAGACGGGGCTGCGCGTCACGGGCGGGGAGAGCGCACGCCTGGTGTTCCGCACCGACCGGCCGGGCCAGGACAGCGGTCTCGAACTGGGGCTCGTGTTCGAGGACGCCCCGGACCGCACGTCGTGGCTCGCGGCCGGTCGCGCGGCGGCCTCCGGCTGGACCACGGTCACGCTGCCGCTGGACGCCTTCCGGGGCCGGACCGTCGCGGCGCTGCACCTGCGCGTCTCACCTCCGGCCGGGGACGCGTACCGCCTCAACCTCGGGGAACTGGCCCTGCTCCCCGCAGGCTCCTCCCGACCCCCCGCCAGGCCGACCGGCTTCACGGTCGAGAAGGCCCACCCGGACGCGGCACGCACCACGGCCGAGGCCTTCCTCGCCTGGGACTTCGCGGACTCGGGCGTCTGGTACTACGACGTGTGGCGCCTGCGCGCCGACGGCACGCCGGAGCCCCTCGGCCGCGTCTACGACGACGTCCACTACGTCAAGTCCCTCACCCGCGACGGCACCGAGACGGCCACGACCCTGGCCTTGGTGGCCGTATCCCCGGACGGCACCCGCTCAGCACCGGCCACCGCACAGGTGACGTGGGCCTAGCGACGAGGCACGCCCGGCGCGATGCCCCGGTGTGCGGGGCCTCGCTGCCGGGCCTGCGAGGGGGGCCATGGGGCGTGGCTCAGTGCTGGATCAGACCGCCGACCGGTACGGGAGCGACGTGGCCCGTTGCCGGAGCGGTCCGCGCCAGCGCCAGCCCGACGTCGACCAGCGATGACCGGCGCAGCCGAGCCACGTCGGGGACCGGTGTCCAGACCGACTCGGCGACGTCGCCCTCCAGCTCGGGCCGGAGCCTGCCGCCGACAACACGGACCCGGTAGTAGACACCGATGTTCTGGTGCTCGACGCCGACGCGGGCTTCGGCCGCGGGGATCACCCTGGAGTCCACGCCCAGCAGGCGTTCGACCACCGCTGCGCAGCCGGTCTCCTCGGCGACCTCCCGGACCACCGCGTCGAACGGATCCTCCGCGTGCTCCACCCTCCCACCCGGAAGCGTCCAGGTGGACTCCCCCTCCGGGGAAACGTGCCGGGCGAGCAGTACCCGCCGCCCCTCCATACACACGGCGTACGCGGCCAGCCGGAAACTCATGGCCTTCACCTCCCACGGGACCCTATCCCGGCGTCCGCGGCGGAAAGGAGCACCGGCCGGTCGGCCGGTTCAGGCGACGTAAGTGCGCCTGCGGAAAGCCGCCACCACGGCCCGCTGGGCAGCCTGGAAGTCTTCCGTGCGGCACCTTGACGATGAACTCGGCCACCAAGCGCATGATGGCCGCCTTCTGGGCGTCGGCGGCCTGCCGACGGGCGGACCACAGCGACACCACCAGGGCTGAGATGGCGACCAGCATGCTCAGGGCGGTGGCCACCCATGACGCGGACTCCATGCGGGCAGTATGGACACGGCCCGAGACCGACGGAAGCGTGCTGCCGCACCGTGCCCGCGCGTCGGCCTCCCCCGGCCGTTCCAGCCGGGGGAGGCCGCGGGTCGTGGCGGCTCGGGTCAGGACGGGTTGAGCTTGATGGCGAAGGCGTTGAAGATGTCCCAGACGTCGACCCAGACGACCCAGGTCGGGTATCCCGTCCATCCTCCGCGGACGATTCCGTTGAGTTCGCGGGAGTCGGGGTGGTTGATGGTGATCACGGGGCCACCGCTGTCGCCGCCGCGTGCGGCCGTGGCGCCGTCCTTCTGGACTCCGACCGTCGTGATGACCCCGCCGTGGTCGAACTCCACGTTCGTCACGCGGATGCCGCAGACCACCTTGGAGTTGCAACCGAGCTGGCACACCTCGTCGTTGACGAGGTTGCTGCACACGCCGTTGAGGTAACGCGTGCAGCCGGTCGCGTCCAGGCCGTCCCAGGTGCTGACCGCCGGGATGCCGGAGGTGCAGTGCGACTGGGGGTTGCCCGCGTTGTCCAGGGCCGCACCCGCGTAGAAGGGCGAGGAGTCGTCCTGACGCGTGTACAACAGGGGGTCCGAGCCCCGTCGCTGGCCTTGCAGGACGTCGTAGCGCGGGGTGTCGCCGTTCGCCAGGCGGGCCGCGGGCGCGGTGGCGAAGTACGTGTCCGCCTTGGCGGCGTCGCCGGCCATGACCTTGATCGAGGTGCCGTCCACCGAGTGCCCGATGCCCTGGATCTCGAAGGGAAGCCGGGATCCGAGGCCCTTGAGGCGGTTGATGTGCCGGAGGAGTTCCGTACGGCTCGACGGTGCGGCCCTGACCTCGACGAGCCCGAGGTCGGCCTTCGGCGCGCGCCGCTTCACCTGGGCCAGGAACGCGTCCTTCTCACCGGGGTCGGTGAGGAACAGCTCCACCGTGCGGTGGCCGGGTCCGATGCGTACGCCCGTGAACACGTCCTGGCGCTGTTCCCTGCCGACCTGCTGCGCGGTGCTGCCGACGAGCCGCAGCGGGTTGAGGACCGCGGCCTTCTGCCGGCCCGTCATGCGGTCCAGGTCGGCCTGGGACAGCGGAGCCCGCCCCGGGGATTCGGCGGACGCCGAGCCGGGGGCGAGGGAAGTCAGGAGAAGAAGCGAGAGAGCGGCGGCCGGGATCCCGTACCGCCGTAAGTCACTGTGCGTGCCACCCTCCACAGGGTCACTGCTGTGCTCCACCGGGGCACTGCTCTGACCAACTCGGCAACGGACGCTGACAGCACCGGAATTCACGGGCACAGCAGGAGCGCACGGCTGGCCGAATGCGACACACGGAACGACCGGCTCCCACACGGCGGTGTGGCGCGGGGTGCCGCTGGGATGCGGGCAGCGCCCGTGCGGTCGGCGGCCCGGAGCACGCCCTTCCCGTTCTCCCGCCGTCAGGCCCGGGTTCCGGCGCGACTCGTTCCCGTACGGCCCCGACAGACCCTTCATCACGGTGAATTAGCGGCGATCCACCCCTTCACCACTTCTACACTGATGTAGATTCCTTCGCGATCTCCCTCCGGAAGGAGCCCTCGGCGCGACGTCTTCGCCGGGGGCCGGACGCGGGCACGTCGAAGGAAGAAGCCATTGCCTCACGCCGAGATGTCGGAGAGTTCCGCCGCCCTTGAGCGCACCCTCGAACAGGCCCTTCGGTCCCGCGAGTTCAGGGCCGCGGCCGGACGCAGCGACAACGTCCCGAACGCCGTGCAGCTCCGTACGCGCGCCCGCCGGGCCCGCCGGGCGATCCTGGCGAAGGCGGAGGAGGAGTACTCCCGCTACCTGCGGGCGCGGGCCACGGCCGCTCCCCACCGGCCCCGCAGTCGATGCGCCGGTACGGCGTGCCGGACCGGCGGCGGTGCCGCGCTCCTCTCCACGCTGGTCCCGGTGCTCTCCGCCGTCACCGCCGAGGTGCTCCTCCTCACCGGATTGGCCCTGGCCGCCTTCACCGAACGGCAGTACCTCCCGGAGGCCTTCATGACCGTGGGCCTCATCGCCGCGACCGTGGCCGTGGGGTCGGTCCTCCCGGATCTCGCCCGGCTGTCCGGGCACGCGCGACGTCGGCACCCGGCACCGGCGGGCGCCGGTCGGCACACACCCGACCGCGCCATCGAACAGGCCCGCACCGCCTGGCACATGGCCCTCCTGGAGCGGGGTGTCATGCCGTTCCTCCTCGGCTGCCTGACCGAGGTGAGGCCCGAGGACACGGGGTAATCGGACGAAGTGCGCTCCATGCCGGTCGGACGCAACCCGGGTGGGCCGACCGGCGTCCTTGCCGGAGGACGACGCACACCAGCGCGCCGCGACAAGCGATGGAGGATGAGCAGTGGGTGTTTCCCTGTCCAAGGGTGGCAACGTTTCGCTGAGCAAGGAGGCGCCCGGCCTGACCGCCGTACTGGTCGGCCTCGGCTGGGACGTGCGGACCACGACGGGTACCGACTACGACCTCGACGCATCGGCTCTGCTGTGCGACGACTCCGGCAAGGTGATCTCCGACCAGCACTTCATCTTCTACAACAACCTCACGAGCCCGGACGGCTCGGTCGAGCACACCGGTGACAACCTCACCGGCGAGGGCGAGGGCGACGACGAGGCCGTCAAGGTCAACCTGGCCACCGTCCCGGCCGACATCACCAAGATCGTCTTCCCGGTCTCCATCCACGACGCCGAGAACCGCGGCCAGAGCTTCGGCCAGGTCCGCAACGCCTTCATCCGCGTCGTCAACCAGGCCGACAACCAGGAGATCGCCCGCTACGACCTCTCCGAGGACGCCTCCACCGAAACCGCCATGGTCTTCGGCGAGCTCTACCGCCACGGCACCGAATGGAAGTTCCGCGCCGTCGGCCAGGGCTACGCCTCCGGCCTGCGCGGCATCGCCTCGGACTTCGGCGTCAACGTCTGACCCCAGGCCGTGGCGCAACACCCCGGACCGGCCCACGCGCATCCCGCGTGGGCCGGTCCACGGAGGGGCAGGTCCCGGCGGTCGGCAGCTGGCGGGGGAACCCGGGCGCGATGACAATCGTTGCACTGGCACACACCCCAGCACGAGGAGCCACCCCTTGTCCGCCAGCCCGACGGACCCCCCGGGGCACTGTCCCGGACCATCCCGCCCCACCTCGGCCGCCGCGCACCAGCCGCTCGCCCCGGCCGACCGCGGCACCCTGCGGGATGGTGTCCGATGAGTGCCGCGCTCGGCCTGCTCGCCGTCCTCGTCCTGACGGCGGGCACCGGCTATTTCGTCGCCCAGGAATTCGCCTACGTCTCCGCGGACCGGCTCGCCCTCGCCCGCGAGGCCGCAGCGGGCGACCGCCGCGCCGCCCGCGCCCTGAAGGTGCTGGAGCGGCTCTCCTTCATGCTGTCGGGCGCACAGCTCGGCATCACCGTGACCGGCCTGGTCGTCGGCTTCCTCGCCGAACCTTCCCTGTCCGCCCTGCTCAGGCCGCTCCTCACCGGCATCGGCATCCCCGACGGCGCCGTCACCGGCACCTCCGTCGCCCTCGCCTTCGTGCTCGCCACGGTCGTCCAGATGGTCCTCGGCGAGCTCGCACCGAAGAACCTCGCCCTCGCCGTCCCCGAGCGCCTCGCCAAGTCCCTCGCCGCCTCCACCCTCGCCTATCTGAAAGTCGTCGGCCCCGTCGTACGGATCTTCGACAGCGCCGCGAACCGACTGCTGCGCCGCATGGGCATCGAGCCCGTCGAAGAGCTGCACCACGGCGCCACCCTCGAAGAGCTCGGCCACCTCATCGGCGAGTCCCACGAGCGCGGCGAGCTGCCCGAGGACACCGCCGCCCTCCTCGACCGCGCCCTGGACTTCTCCGAGCGCACCCTCGGCGAAGTCCTGGTGCCGCGCGTCGACGCCGTCTTCGTCCGCAAAGACGCCGGAGCCGCCGAAGCCGTCGCACTCATCGCCCGGCACGGCCACTCCAACTACCCGGTGCTCGGCGACCACCCCGACGACGTCACCGGCGTCCTGGGCGTGCGCGAGCTCATGCGGACCCCCACCGACCGCCTCCCGGAAGCGACCGCCCACACCCTCGCCCGCCCCGCCCTGCTGCTCCCGGAGACCCTCGAACTGCCCGACGCCGTTCGGCAGATGCGCGAGCGCGACGACGAGTTCGCCGTCGTCCTCGACGAGCACGGCGGGGTCGCGGGCATCGTCACGTACGAGGACATCGCCGAGGAACTCGTCGGGGACATCGCCGACGAGACCGACGAAGTGGTGCGGGTCGCCGTCCGCGACGGCCACGGCTGGCTCGTGGACGCGGGCCGCCGGCTCGACGAGGTCGCCGACGCCACCGGCATCCACCTGCCCGAGGAAGACGACTACGACACCGTGGCCGGTCTCGTCGTCGACCGGCTCGGACGCTTCCCCGCCATCGGCGACCACCTCACCCTGGAGCTGCCCGACGGCACCGGCGTGACCGTCGACGTCCGCACCCTGGACCGGCACGTCCCCGAGCGCGTGCGCCTGGAGCTCCGGCCCGCCACCGGCACCGGCACCGGCACCGACGAGCAGGCCCGCCCCGAGGAGACCCGCTCATGAGCTTCCCCATGGCGCTGTTCGTCACCGTGCTGCTGCTGATCGGCAGCGGATTCTTCGTCGCCGCCGAGTTCGCCCTCGTCGCCGCCCGCCGCCACCGCGTGGAGAAGGCCGCCGCGGAGGGCCGGCGCGGAGCCCAGGCCGTGCTCGCCGGAATGCGCGAGCTGTCGCTGATGCTGGCGGGCGCGCAGCTCGGCATCACCGTCTGCACACTGGGCCTCGGCTCCGTCTCCAAGCCCGCCATCTCCCACGAGCTCGACCCGCTGCTGCACCGCATCGGCCTGCCCAGCGGCGTCAGCTACGGCGTCTCCTTCGCGCTCGCGATGATCATCGTGGTGTTCCTGCACATGGTGATCGGCGAGATGGCGCCCAAATCCTGGGCCATCGCCCACCCCGAGCGCTCCGCGATGCTGCTCACCCCCGCCTTCCGTACGACGGTCAAGGCCGTACGCCCGCTCATCTGGATCCTGAACAAGGTCAGCAACGCCCTGGTGCGCCTGTGCCGGGTCGAACCGCGCGAGGAGCTGACGTCCGTGCACAACCGCGAGCAGCTCACCCACCTCGTCGCCGAGTCCCAGCGCCTCGGTCTGATCAGCCGGGACGACTCCGAGCTGATCACCCGCTCCCTGACCGAACCGCTGACGCCGGTGGGCGACCTCCAGACCCCGGCCGCCGCCATCACGGCCGTCGACGCCTCGGCCACACCCGAGGACGTGCTGCGCATCGCCTCCGCGCACGACCGCACCCGGCTGCTCGTACGCGACGGCGCCCGGGTCCTCGGCTCCGTGCACGCGCGCGACGCCCTCGTCGCCCAGTCCCAGGGGCGCGGCACCAGCGCGCGGGAGCTGGCCCGCCCGCTGCCCGAGCTTCCGGCGGACACCACGCTCGCCCACGCGGTCGAACAGCTCCGCCAGCGGCGTGCCTCCCTGGCCGTGGTCTGCGACGACTCCGGCCGCCTGACCGGCCTCGTCACCCTGGACGACCTGCTGGCCCGCTACCTCCAGCCGAAGCCGCCCTGACGGTCGCATTGATGCACGAGATCGCATCGCGCCCCCGCGACTCCGGCCCGCCCCCCGTACGGAGTACCGCGACCGGGATTCCGGTGCCCGCGCGCGGGCAGGTGTGCCACGATGCCGAGGCTCGGTCGCCCAACGGGGATCCTGGGAAGGATGGTTCGTGCGTGCCAACCCGCTGAGCGCGTGGCTCCCCCTCGGCCACGGCGCCCCCGCACAGGACAGCGAGGCGGTGAGGCTGACGGCCCTGGCGCCCCCGGCCCCGCACGCGCCCTCCACCATCGCCCTGCACCTGGAGCGGGGCCCCCTCATCGGCCAGGTCGACTTCCGCCTCTGCCACGCCTGCCGCACGGGCCGCATCCAGCAGATCTGGATCACCGAGACCTGGCAACGCCAAGGGCTCGGCAGGCAGGCCCTCCACACCGCCCTCGCACAGGCACCCGGCTACCGTTGGAACACGACGACGCAGTCCCGCCAAGGACGCGCCTTCTTCCGCGCCATGTCCGAGGAGACCGGCGTGGAGCTCTGCTCCCGAACCCCTCCCTGCGCCCACCTCATGGGCCGCTACCGACGGCTGTGGCGCCTGGTGCGCGGCGCGTGGCGGTGAATCCGCTCGCCACCATCGGGGCCTCGTCGCCCTCGGGGCCTCGCCACCATCAAGGCCTCGCAGGAGCGGAGCCCTAGGCCTCGCCGAAGTCGGGCCCGGAAGCCGTAGCCGTACCCGTAGCCGTAGCCGTAGCCGTAGCCGTCGGTCAGTCCGTCGGCTCCTCGGGGTCGGGATGCTCCGGATGCACGGTGTCGGAGCGTTCCTCCCCGCTCCGCCGGGCCCCGGGCTCGTCCGGGCTCGGCACGTCCTCGCGGTCCACCTGATCCCGGTCGTCCTCCAGCGGATCACTCCCGGCACCCGCCTGCTGATCGGGAAGGTCTCGCGGAATCGGCTGCTCGCTCTCACCCGGTGTCTCGTTCCTGCGCTCGGTCACGTCACGCTCCTCTTCCGACGGCTCAGCACCTTCGTACGCGCTGCTGGACGTCTGCACGAGCTACCGCGCCGAGAGCCACCGAAACCCCCGCCTGCGCGTATTCTCTCTACAGCCCTGTAGAGCAGGGCTTCTGACGGATACTCACAGGTACTCAGGCGAAGGAGTGAACGCCGCGATGGTGTTCAAACGACTGCTCGGCTCGCTCGGTGTGGGCGGCCCCTCGGTGGACACGGTGCTGGAGCCCGGTGCGGCACGGCCCGGCGGACCGGTGCGCGGGCAGGTCCACCTCCAGGGCGGCAAGGCGGACTTCGACATCGAGCACATCACGCTGGAGCTGGTGGCCCGGGTGGAGGCCGAGCACGAGGGCGGGGAGCACGAGGGCTTCGTGGTGTTCGACCGGAGCACGGTCGGCGGCGGCTTCCGGCTCGGCGAGGGGCAGCACCACAGCGTGCCCTTCTCCCTGACCCTGCCGTGGGAGACACCTGTCACGGAGCTGTACGGCCAGGACCTGGGCATCGTGCTCGGCGTGCGGACCGAGCTGGCGGTGGCGGGCGGCAAGGACAAGGGCGACCTGGACGCGCTCGCGGTGGGCCCGCTGCCGGTCCAGGAGGCGGTCCTCGAAGCGTTCGGGCAGCTCGGCTTCGGCTTCAGGTCCGCCGATCTGGAGCTCGGGCACATCGGCGGCACCGGCCAGCGGCTCCCCTTCTACCAGGAGCTCGAACTGACCCCCGCCCCGCGGTACGCCCAGACGGTCAACGAGATCGAGGTGACCTTCCTCGCCCGTCCCGGCGGCGTGGAGGTGGTCCTCGAGGCCGACAAGCGCGGCGGGTTCCTCTCCTCCGGGCACGACGCGGTCGCGCGCTTCACCGTCGGCCACGACGGCGTCGAGCACCAGGACTGGAACGCGGTGGTGGACGGCTGGGTGCGGCAACTCGTCGAGCACCGGGCCTCGTACGGGAGTCACTCCTTCCACGACGCCCACGCCGCCCCTGGCTTCCACGACACCGGCCACGGCCACGGCTCGCAGCACCGCGCGGGGCCGGGCATGGGCACCGTCGTCGCCGCGGGAGCCGCCGGGCTCGCGGTCGGCGTCGTCGGCGGCATGGTCGCGGCCGAAGTCGTGGACGAGGTCGGGGACTTCTTCGAAGGGGAGGAAGAAGAGGAAGGGTGACCAGCGCCCGGCGGGAGGGGACTCGGTGCGGCGCACCGGGCCCTCCCCGTCAGCACCGGGCCCCCGTCGGCGCGACCCCGCGCCCGTCAGAGGGGCGTGGCCGCGTGCAGGATCAGCACCATCGTCACCGTCGAGTTCGCCGAGGACATGGCCGAGGCCACCGTCCCCACCGCCGCCGTCCACGCGGCGAGCCCGACGGAGGTGAAGACCGAGGGCCAGCTGCGGGCCGCGGGCGCCGGGCGCAGCAGGGCCGCGACCCGGCGCGGCACCGGCCCCGGGGCCGCGAGCCCGGCGAGGGTCGGGGCCGGGGCGCCCTTGGAGACCAGTGCGGCCTTGCCGATCGCGAGCGCCACGGCCCTGCGGTCTCCCACGGCTTGGGCGGCCTCCTCGTCGGCCCATCGCTCGGTGGTGTACGAGACGGCCGTCCGCAGCGGGCGCAGGAAGGGGTTGGCGCGGGCGGCCAGCTGTACCGCGAGCAGATGCCGGTGGTGCCGGGCGGCGAGGTGGGCCCGTTCATGGGCGAACAGGGCCCGGCGCTGCGGCGCCTGGAGACAGGACAGCAGGCCCTGGGACACCACGATCCGGTCGCGCGCCCTGCCGCCGGGCAGCGCGTACGCGTACGGAACGCGGTCGTCCAGGACCACGACGGTCGTCTCGGGCGCGCCGCTCAGGGCGCGGTGGGCGCGGCGGCGCACCCGGCGGTGTCGCCACAGGGTGCGTCCGCATCCCGTGGCCACGGCGAGGAGGACCGGGATGGCCAGCTTGCCGACGACCTCCTCCCCCGGGACGGCCTCGCGCACCTCGGGATCCGACCAGCCGTCGGGCAGCGGGTTGCCGGGCAGTTGCGCCGTGCCGACCACCATCAGCAGGCCCAGGCTGACCGTGCTGCAGGTCGCCATCACCACGGCCACGCCGGTGAGCAGCCGCGTGGCGAGACGCGGGTGCAGCCGCTGCTCGGCGAGGCGCGCCACCGGCCAGGCCGTCAGCGGCAGCACCAGCGGCAGAAAAATGAAGACCCCCATCAGGCGTCAGTCTTCCCGCCCCGTCTCGGCGTCGCGCAGCAGGTCCCGCAACACCCGTTCGTCCTCGGCCGACAGGGTCGTGACGAAGCTGGCGAGGACCGCTTCGCGGTCCTCCTCCCCGTCGAGCACCTTGCGCATCTTGTGCGCGGCGAGCCCGGCCTCGTCCGACGCCGGGGTCCACACGAACGACCGGCCCACGCGCTCCCTGGCCACCGCCCCCTTGGCGAGCAGCCGGGTGAGGATCGTGATCACGGTGGTGTACGCGAGGTCGCCGCCGAGGCGGTCCTTGACCCAGGCCGCGCTGACCGCCTCCCCGGCCTCGCGCAGCGAGGTCAGGACGAGCAGTTCCAGCTCGCCCTGCCCGCGCCGCCGGTGTCGCGCCGCGGGTCGACCGCGTCCGCCGTCCGCCATGCTGAGCTCCCTTCGGCCCCGGGCCCCGTATGCGTACCCGTACCCGTCGCTTCCCGAGGCGCGCGCACATCGTACTGATCGACCGGGGAACGAACGGGCCGTCCCGGCCGGATTCCGCCGTGGGGGGACGCATGCCGCAGCGGCCCGCACTTCTACATTGCTGTAGATTCTTGTTCCCGGGGCCGGCCCATCGGTCCTCGGGCCATTCAACTGGGGAGTTGAGCATGGGAGTTTCGCTGTGTGGAGGCGGTTGCGCGCCCCTCTTCGGGGCCTGTGGCTGACAGCGATGCCTCACGACGAGACGCGCCGGGAGCGCCGTTGCCGCCAGGTCCGCCGGAGACCGGTGTGACCCTTCGTCTGCGCCCGGAGGACCGGGCCGACTTCGCGTGGGTGCTCGCCCTCGCCCTGGACGTCACGGACATCCGCACCGCCCTCGCCCGGTACCCGGTCGCGCCCGACACGGCCCGGCTCCGGGCCGGGGCGCTGGCCGAGGCGGACGGGATCGCGGCCGCGGCCGACGACGAGTACCGGACATATCTACGCGCACGTGCGGCCGTGATGCCGCCGCCCCCGCCCGTCACCCCGCCCGCCGGGACGTCACCGACCGGGCAGGGCACCGGGGCCCTCCTTCCCGCCCTCGGTGTGCTCACCCCGCTGATCTCGGCGGTCGCGGCCGCGGTGTTCCTGCTCTCCGGGTACGGGCTCCGCCTCGCCACGCCCCGGAGCCAGGCGGCGACGACACTCGTGACCGCGGGCTGGGTGTGCGCTCTCGTGGCGGCGGTCAGCACCGGCGTCGGGCTCTGCGCCCTGCTGGTCACGGCGGTGCGCGACCGCACGCGGCCGCCGTCCGCCCACCCCCTGCCCGTGCGCAACCCGGCGGCGGAACAGGCCCGTGCCGCCTGGCACCAAGCGCTCCTGGACCGTGGTCTGCTCCCCTACCTGCGCGGACAGCTCACCGTCGGCCCGCCTCCCGCGGACTGACCCCGTACCCCCTCACCGCATCGACGAAAGGCGGCACTTTCCATGTCCACTCCCGTGAATCTCACCAAGGGCCAGCAGATCAGCCTGAACAAGGCCGACGGGGGCGCGCTCACGGCCGTACGCATGGGGCTCGGCTGGCAGGCCGCGCCCCGCAAGGGCTTCCTGGCGAAGCTCACCGGCAGCCGCGAGATCGACCTCGACGCCTCCGCGGTGCTGTTCAGCGCAGCGGGGCAGCCGGTCGACGTGGTCTTCTTCCAGCACCTCGTGAGTGACGACGGCTCCGTCCGCCACACCGGCGACAACCTGGTCGGCGGCGCGGGGCAGGGCGGTGACGACGAGGCGATCCTGGTCGACCTCGCCCGCGTCCCCGCCCACGTCGACCAGATCGTGTTCACCGTCAACTCCTTCACCGGGCAGACGTTCGCCGAGGTGGCGAACGCCTTCTGCCGTCTGATCGACGAGTCGACCAGCCGTGAGCTGGCCCGCTACACCCTCACCGGCGGCGGCAGCCACACCGCCCAGATCATGGCGAAGGTCCACCGCACCCCCTCCGGCTGGCAGCTGAAGGCCATCGGCGAGCCCGCGTCGGGGCGCACCTTCCAGGACCTGCTCCCGGCGGTCGCGCAGCACCTGTGAGCCGTTGCGGCTCAGGCGCGCAGCCGTACGGGGAGCTCCTTGTGGCCGTTGGAGATGAAGGAGTCCAGGGGCCGCAGCTCCTCGGCGGGGACGGCGAGTTCGATGGCGGGGAAGCGGTCGAAGAGCGCGCGCAGGGCCGTGGTGACCTCCAGGCGTGCGAGCGGGGCACCCAGGCAGAAGTGCGCGCCGTGCCCGAAGGCCAGGTGGTCCTTCAGGATTCGGGTGACGTCGAAGGCGTCGGCGCTCGGGCCGTGCCAGGCGGGGTGGCGGTTGGCCGCCGCGTAGGAGGCGAGGATCGCCTCGCCCGCCGCGATGGTGCCGCCGCCGGGCAGGGCGATGTCGGTCAGGGCGTAGCGCAGGGGCAGGTGGGCGACCGCCGGTTCGTGCCGCAGCGTCTCCTCGACGACGTCGTTCCACCCGGCGCGGCCCGCGCGGACGTGGTCGAGCTGCCCGGGGCGGGTCAGGAGCGCGGTGACGGCCTGGTCGATGACGTTGACGGTGGTCTCGTACCCGGCGCTGATCATCAGCGTCAGGGTGTCGCGCAGTTCGTTGTCGGACAGGCGGCTGCCGTCGCCCTCGTCGTCGCGCACGTCGATGAGCAGCGAGGTCATGTCGTCGCCGGGAGCGGCCCGCTTCGCGGCGATCAGTTCGTCCACGGTCTCGTACAGGCGGGCGGTGTTGGCGGTGGCCTCCTGCGTGGTGAGGGTGGTGTCGAAGACGCCGTCGACCAGAGCCCGGAAGGCGGGGCGCCGTGCTTCGGGGACACCCATCAGATGGCCGATGACACTGATCGGCAGCGGATAGGCGAGGTGTTCGCGCAGGTCGACGACCTCGCCGCCGGGTGCCTTGGCCCGGGCGGCCAGGTCGTCGACGAGGCGGGTGACGACGTCCTCGACGGCCGGAGCGAGCGCGGCGACGCGGCGGGCGCCGAAGGCCGGGGCGATCATCCGCCGCAGCCGCCGGTGATCGGCTCCGTAGGCGGTGAACATGTTCTCCACCGCGATCCACAGCGCCAGCGGCCAGGTCGCCACCGTCCTCTCGTACGCGGGCCAGTGCGCGCGGGCGTTCTTGGACACGTCGGGGCTGGTGAGCAGCGTCTTGAGCAGGTCGGGGTCGGTGACGGCCCAGGCCGTCACGCCGAGGACGTCCACGCGGACCGCTGGCCCGTGCGCGCGCAGGCGCCGGTCCTCGGCGTGGCGCTGGTTTCCGGTCGGGTCGAGCACGATCGGCTGGGCGGTCATACCGGTCTCCTTCAGCGGCGGAAACGAGGCGCGAACCGCCAGGCTATGCCGCCCGGAAAGCGGGGCGCCCGCTCCCCCGGCCAGGATGGCCGAGGGAGCACGCGCACCCCGCTACCGCCGACGCGGAGGTGAGGGTCCGTCAGTCCGTGCGGCCGAGCAGGTAGGCGTCGATCCTGCGCCGGGGCTCAGGGAGGGTGTAGAGCCAGTGGCCCACGGTGTCCACCGTGTACAGCGACGCGCGGGGGAAGGACCGTGCCATGCGGCGCGCCCCGGCCAGCGGTGTCGCCATGTCGTCCGTGGCGTTGACGACCAGGACCGGCGGCAGGTCGCCCTTGACCCGGGCCGGCCGGGGCTTGGGCGGGAGGGTCCAGCCCTGGCAGGCGAGCACGAAGTCCAGGGCCTGGGCGTTGTAGCGGACGTGCGGGGCGGCCTTCGCCACGCGGTCGCGGATGGCCCGGTAGTGGGCGTAGTCCCGGATCCGGTAGTCCTCGTCCCGGCACAGGACGAGCCGGGCGACGGGGTCAGCCGCGCTGTCGGTCCAGGTGACCTCGCCCTTTCCGGTGTGCAGCGCGACGAGTTGGCGTGCGGTCTCCTCCGGGGTCCAGCCGCCGAGTGCCGAGCTGAGGAATTCGGACAGCTGGTCGGCACTGACCTTCTTGCGCGTCGGTCCCGTTCTGCCCGGGTCGCGGAGGGTGCCCGCGTCGGCTCGGGCGAAGAGCTTGTCGGTCACGGCCGCGAGGTCCTTGCCCTTGAGGGCACAGGACGTGTTCTTCACGCACCAGGCCGCGAGCCGCTCAAGGGTGTTGTTCAGGGAGACGCTGCCGTCCATGAGGGTGCGCTCGGCGCCGGGCCGGTCCGGGTCCATCGCGCTGTCGAGGGCCAGGGCGCGCAGCCGCTCGGGGAAGAGCCGGGCGTAGCGCTCACCCAGGAACGTGCCGTACGAGTGGCCGATGAAGCTGATCCGGCGTTCGCCGAGGGCGGCGCGGATCGCGTCCATGTCGCGGGCCACGCTCTCCCCGTCCATGTGGGCGACGAGCGGTCCCGTGCGCCGCAGACAGCTCTGCGCCAGGCGGCCGTTGAGGGTGCGAAGGCGCTCGAACTCGGCCGCGCCGCGGGGGCGGGCCGGGATCTTGTCGAGGATCGACTCGTCGCAGCGGGCGCCCTCGCTGCGGCCGATGCCGCGCGGGTCGAAGCCGACCATGTCGAAGCGTTCGCGGATGGCGGGGTCGTAGCCGTCGTACGGCTCGTCCGCGTAGAGCGCGTCGTCGGCGCCGGGCGCGCCGGGGCCGCCCGGGTTCGACATCAGGACGCCGATCCGCTGCGCGGGGTTCGAGGCCGGGTAGCGCGCGACGAAGAGCCCGATCTTCTTCCCCTTCGGCTTCGACCAGTCCAGCGGCACCTTGACGGTCGCGCACCGGGCCTGGGGGCTCGGCGGACGACCGGGCGGGTCGCTTTCCTGGGGGCAGGGACCCCAACTGATCGAAGAGGCGGGGGGTGTGGCGCCCGGCACCTCCCGTGCGACGGCGGCGCCGGGTGCGGTCAGGGAGGTGGTGGCGACCACGGTGGCGGTGGCGCTCAGGGCAAGCAGCGCGGTGAGGCCGCGCCGTCTCGCGGGCGAGTGGGTGTTCATGCGCGTCACTGTGGCGGGCGCGCATGATGGGGCGTCTATGCCCTCATGATGAGGACGTAACAACGCGTCGGCATCGTACGGGCGTTGTGCCGCACGGGCGCACCGTGTAACACGGGCGCCGTGTCGCACGGGCGTTGTGAGGCACGGGCGTTGTAAGGCACAGGCGCTGTGAGGCACGGGCACTGTGAGGCACGGGCACTGCCGCGCGACGCGCCGGGTCGCACCGCATGGCCTGCGGCGCGGCAGCATGCGAGCCCCGGGCGGGGGCAAGGGCTCAGTCCGTCTCGGCCGGCCAGTTCTGCCGCCAGAGCCCGCGGCCCACGATGTGCTGGATCTCCTGCACGAACTCCCGGCGCGCCTGCTCCGACACGTGTCCGCGCGCGACCAGCCAGGTGAACCGGCCCCGGCTCTCCACCGGGATCACGACCCTGCCGCCCGGCAGCTGGTCCACGAACTCCATGTCGAACTCCGCCAACGGCTCACCCGACTCGCCCGGTTCACCGGCCAGCTGCACCTGCTCGTCTGCCATTCCAGCCCCTCACGGCCACACTCGTCACCGCCGCGCGGCCGCAGCCGCGAGCGGTTGGTATCCGACTGCGCCCCCCAGGTGGCGGATCACCGACTGTGCCACACCGGGCCTGGGGCAGGCCAGAGCGAATCGCCGCGTACGAGCGCCCCGCACTACCCCGGCGCGCCCTCGCTCCGCGCACGCCTGCGGGCGAACGTCTCGGCGATGTCGGCCAGTTGCCTGCGCTCGGCGTCCGTCATCTCCTCGATGTGCGCAGCCAGTACCCGTGTCGTACGGTCCTCGCTCCACACGTACGAGGTCATGCCGAGGAACTGCGCCGCCGCGGCCTCCTGGAGCACGCGCAGCGGCAGCGCGAGACCCACCGCCAGGGCGCGGAGCAGAGCCGGGGGCGGGGCGTCGATCGGCCGCCCCTTCTCGACCTTGGAGATCCATCCGAACCGGGCCCGCTCACCGGCCTCCGGATCCACGGCCCGGGCCTCCAGCTCCCGGAGGCTGATGCCCAGCTCGGCCCGGCGCTCGCGCACCAGGTCGTTGAAGTCCATCCGTTCCTGCTCGCCCATGAGGCTCATCCTGCCTGCTCGTCGGCCTGCCCATGCCTATGCCGTGAGACGCGCAAACGCCACCCCCGCGCCAGGGGGCGATTCCGGAAAGCACTGTGTGCCTGTGTAGACATCCTGTATACGAGAAGAGCACATCCGAGGGGCAGTCAACGCCGACGAAAGAAGTGCCGATGCCGTGGGCTCAATTCGATGCGCGGTTCCCATGGAACTGGAGGGTGCGGTTCCTGTCCGACGGGGCCTTCCGTCTGTACGTCTCCGCGGTCTGCTGGTCGGCGGAGAACCTCGCCGACGGCGTCATCACCCCGGGCGAGCTGAGACAGGTGGTCGACACCCGGGCGCCGCGCCGGCAGGCCGAGGAGCTCGTCGCGGCCAAGCTCTTCGAGGAACTCCCGGGCGTCGGCTGGCGCATCCACGACTACCACGACTAGGGCCTGTCCGCCGGGTCGGCGTCACGCCCCCGCGGGCCGCACCACCTTCCGCCCGGCCGCGCTCCCGCCGTCCACGGCCACGGAGGCGCCGGTCCTGTACGGGAAGTCGTCCGGGGCCGGGGCGAGCACGGCGCGGGCGATCTCCTCGGGTTCGGCCATGCGCCCCAGGCCGTCGACGTGGAGGGGGCCGAAGGCTATCGTCCTCCACGCAGCGCCCAGGCAGCCAGCTCGCCGTGCTCGCGGTCGAGTCGGGTCTCGCCGCCCCGCCCACGCCCTGATCGCCTAGACTCGGCGCCCATGGCCAGGTACTTCGACGTGCATCCGGACAATCCCCAGCGGCGCAGCATCACGAGCGTGGTGGACGGTGTCCGCTCCGGTGCGCTCATCGCGTACCCGACGGACTCCTGCTACGCCCTCGGCTGTCAGCTGGGAAGCCGCGACGGCATCGCGCGGATCCGGACGATCCGCAACCTCGACGACCGGCACCACTTCACCCTCGTCTGCGAGAGCTTCGCCCAGCTGGGGCAGTTCGTACGGCTCGACAACGACGTGTTCCGCGCCATCAAGGCGGCCACTCCGGGCAGCTACACCTTCATCCTGCCCGCCACCAAGGAGGTGCCGCGCCAGCTGCTGCACCCCAAGAAGAAGACCGTCGGGGTCCGGATCCCCGACCACTCCGTCACCCAGGCCCTCCTCGCCGAGCTGGGCGAGCCGCTGCTCTCCAGCACCCTGCTCCTTCCCGACGAGGAGGAGCCGCTGACCCAGGGCTGGGAGATCAAGGAGCGCCTCGACCACCAGGTGGACGTGGTCGTCGACTCGGGCGACTGCGGTACGGAGCCGACGACCGTCATCGACTTCTCCGACGGCGAGGCCACGATCGTGCGCCGGGGGGCGGGCGACACCGCGCGCTTCGAGTAGCGCCGGGCGGCTCCCCCGACACGGCAGGCTCCCGATCGGGGCCGTGATCGGCCGGATGTCATCTGTTCACGGGCGGGTACATGCCAATACCGTGTGCGACCTTCGTGTTTTCGGGGGGTCTCTCGGGGGGTCTGGTGAACGGTCTCCGTGCGGTCGTTGTCTGCCTGGTGCTCGCGTGTGCCGCGGTGGTGTCGCCGATCGCCACCGCGGCGCCGGACACGACGGTCGCATCCGGCTGGTCGGCGCTGCCGGTGCCGGCGGCGGCCCCGCCGGTGACCGTGAAGGACCTCGCCGCCCGCGGACCGCGCGACGTCTGGGCGACGGCCTACGAACACACCGCCGACGGGCTGCGGCCGTTGCTGTACCGGTGGGACGGCACGGCGTGGAGCCGCGACACCACCTTCCCCGGCGCGGGCGAGCAGGGCTGGCTCGGCAAGGTCCAGTTCGTCGGCGACGAGGTGTGGATCTTCCACAATCGCGCGGGCGCGGGGGAGATCCTGCGCAGGTCGGCGACGGGAGCCTGGAGCGCCGTGCCGCTGCCGCAGACCCTGTGGACCTATCAGGACTTCGCCGCGGTACCGGGCGGCGCGTGGGTGGTCGGTGAGGACTCCACCGGACTGAAGGTCCTGCACTACGACGGCTCCGGCTGGACCGTGGAGTCCACCCCGGACGACGTGCTGTTCCTGATGGGAATCACCGCCCGTGCGGCCGACGACGTCTGGGCCTGGGCGGACAGGCGGACCGGCGGGATGGCCGTCCTGCGCTGGGACGGCACGGCGTGGCGGGACGCGAAGGTGCCCCTGCCGACGAACGGCAACGTGCACACGATGCTGCTCGAACCCTCCGGCCGGGCCACGATCGGCGGCAGCCAGTACACCGACGGCGTGGGCCGCACCTACCTGATGACCTTCGACGGACACGCCTGGCGCACCACCTACCCGCCGCTGGGCGACACCTACACCGAGGGCATGGTGCGCGGCCCGGGCGGCGCGCTGTGGATTCCGGTGCGCAGCGACCGCGCGTTCCAGTCGAAGTACGCGCGGGTGGGCGGCTCCCGCACCACCTTCTCCTACGGTCCCCGACGCACCAACGCGATCGACGTCAATCCGCGGGCCCTGGTGAAGGCCGGGACCTCGCTGCTGTCCCTCGGGACCGTCGAGATCTACGGCTCGAAACCGAATCTGATGAGCGAGCGCCGGGGAGGCTGACCATGACACGCAGACTGCTCGTCGCGGCCCTCGCGGCCGCCCTCACCCTCCTCACCGCCCTGAGCCCGGCCGCGGCGGACACCGCGTCCTGGCAGCACGTCCCGGTCCCGGCGCAGGTGCGCCCGCAGGCCGCGCTGAACGAGGCCGTGGCGCTGGGTCCTGACCGGGCGTGGGCGGTGGGCGCCGACGCCGTGGGCCGCTCGGCGCCGGGCTTCCCGCTGCTGCTGCGCTGGGACGGGACCGCCTGGAAGCGCCAGGGCCTGCCCGGAACGCGCTGGCAGGGAGAGCTGCTGTCCGTCGCCGCGACCGCGCCGACCTCCGTCTGGGCGGTCGGCCGCGACACGGCGGGCGCCGCCCGTCTGCTCCGCTTCAACGGCACCGCCTGGTCCGAGAGCCGGCCGCCCCGCGGTGTCGTCCTGACCGAAGTCGTCACCGGAGCCGGTGAGACCTGGCTCATCGGTACGCGCGACGGCGCGCAGGCCCTGCTGCGCCACGACGGGCGCGGCTGGCAGGACCTGCCGGTGCCGCCGGGATCCGTGTACGGCCTGCACATCAAGGCGGCCGACGACGTCTGGGCAGCGGGCTCGAACGACTCCGCCGCGGCCGTGTCGCACTGGAACGGCAAGGAGTGGCAGCAGACGATCGTGGACGGCTTCCCGCGGTCGGCCGTGGGCAGTGTGCTGGCCGTCTCGCCCACGGAGGTGTGGGCGGGCGGCACGGCCGGGTTCATCGGCGGCCCGCCGGGCAAGCCGATCCCGCCGCTGCTCGTCCGCTTCGACGGGGAGAAGTGGAACCGGGTCGCCCTGCCCACCACCTTCGGCGCGGTGAACTCGCTGGCGCCCACCGCGTCCGGCGAGCTGGGCTGGGTGGCGGTGGTCCGCTCGCTGAAGTGGGCACCGCCGGGCAGCAATCCACCGTTCGTCCCGGGGCCCGACTTCCTCGCCTGGAACGGCCAGTCGTTCACCGAGTACGACGAACCGGCGGTGGCCGGAGAGAGCGACTCCGCGGTGCTGCGCCTGGCGGCGGTGCCCGGCACGACGACGGTGTGGTCGGTCGGCCGCGCCGGCGGCCCCGAGAGCACCTTCGCCCCTCGCATCCAGCGGTTCGGCTGAGCCGCCGCCGTTCCCCGGCCCTGCCGGAGCGAGCCCACGCCGACGGGCTCGTGCGGCACCGGGTCCGGGCAGCACAGCGGGCCGCCGGGAGGAGCTTCGGCGGCCCGCTGGGGCAGGAGGGGCGGGTGAGGGTCAGCCGTTGCCCGCGCCGTTGCCGGACAGGGCCGAGATGTCGTCCGCGAGGTGCGAGAGCGGCTCGTCGCCCTTGGCCTGGGTCGAGTTCTCGGCGCACTGCTGGTTCTGCGGCGCCGACAGGATCGGGATGTCCTGGACCGCCACCGGGACCAGGAGGCCCACGATCGATCCGGCGTTCACCTTGACGGGCACGCCGAGGCAGGGCTTGTTGAGCGAGCCCTGGACGATCGAACCCTGCAGGCTCATGTCGCCGTGCGTGGCGGAGTTGCCGAACGCCTGCGACGCGCCGTTGCCGCTCTTCGACGTGGTGCCGTGGTCGTCGCCGATGGCGCTCGCGGCGGGCGCCACCGCGCCGACCATGCCCACCGCGGAAGCCGTGACCGCGGTCGCCGCCATAACCTTCTTCAGCACAAGGGTTTCCCTTCTCATAAGCCGTGGCTCAGCCCCTGTCCAGGAGCACTATGGGTAACTAGCGCGGTGGGCAGGGGTTGCTCGACTTCGCTCGGACGGCTCAGCGCTTCGCCGGTGGCGACGCCGCGCAGGGTCCGGCGGCCGGGCCCAAGTGGCTCTTCGTGCGCAAGGAGGCCCGCGGCACCGGCGGCGGCCCGCTCGTCCTCGCGGCCGCCGAGGACGCGGCCCGGGCGCTCGGGGCCCGGGCCGTGCTGCTCGGCACCCGCCCGGGGCCCGCGCTCAGCGCCAGCCGAAGCGGCGGTCGACCTCCGCCGAGAACTCCTCCAACGTCAGCACCGCGTCCCCGTTCTGATCGGCGGCGTCGAACAGTGCCGAGGAGTCCTCGGCGTCCCCGAGCCCCCAGAACGGCAGGTCCCCGGACGCGGCCAGGGACGGGCCCTTGGTCCGCAGGGCGATGATCACCTCCTCGCGGGTCAGGGTCCCGTTGTGGTCGAGGTCCAACGCCTCGAACAGCTTCCGGGCCTTCTCACTCATCGCGTCATCTCCCTCGTCGGCGGGCGAGCCCGGCCCGCCTTGCTCGTGAACGACAACGTATGCCGCCCGGCGCCGGTTCCTGCGCCCGCCCCCGCGGGGTCTCAGGCGCCGCGGCCCGCCCGGGCGTAGTGCTCGGCCACCGCGTGGAAGGACTCCTTGGGCTCCCAGTGCCAGCGCGCCGTCGGGTCGTCCTCGGTCCTCCAGATGGGCTTGGTGAGGCTGTAGCTGGCCATGTCCAGGTCGTAGCGCCGCTCTCGGCGGTGCGGCATCTCCGGTGAGACGAACTCGTACGCCATCGCCGCGTGCAGGTTCATCCGCTCGAACACGTCGAGGACCTGGGTCAGATACCGTGCCTGGACGCGTTCGCTGCGCCGCAGTCCCGGGCGCACCTCCGGCTTGGGCTTGCTGTAGTCGATGCTGTTCCAGCCCATGCCGCCCGCCTCGGGGGCGCCCCGGAACGTGCAGGTGCCGAACTCGGTGATGGCCACGGGCTTGCCCCACTTCCGGTAGGGGTCGAGCTCCTTGTAGTAGCCGCGCGGGTCGGCGAAGTAGGAGTAGTAGTTGACGCTGACGATGTCGAACAGGCGCCAGTCGACGACGTCTTCGTGCGCGCCTCCGTACGTCACCGGGCCGTGGAAGACGCGCCGCCCGGTGCGCGCGGCCAGCGGGATCAGCCGGTCCAGCTTGCGCTGTGCCTTCTCCGGGTCCCAGTTGCCCTTGAGCATGTTCTCGACCCGCTCCAGGGCGTCGTCCCCGGGCACGATGCCGGGGACGAACAGGACGAACTCGCAGCCCACGCTGAGGTACACGCGGGCGCCCTGGCGGCGCAGCCGTTCGGCCTGCCTGCCGGTCTCGGCGAGGTGGTCGAGGATCTGGCGTTCGGGCACGTCGCCCAGGCGCGGCTGGAGCCATACGTGCAGTCCCTGCTCGGCCGCCTCCGCGGCCGTGGCGGCCATGCGCTCCACGCCGGTGCCGTAGACCACGACCGAGTTCGCGTGCAGCGCGCGCCTGATGCTCCGCAGGTCGGCGCGCATCCGCCGGGCGTTCCAGCCGGTGTGGGGCGAATCGCCGTCGCCGCACTCGTACATGACACCCCGGTACGTCAGTCCGCGCCGGGCGGTGGCCGTCGGCTCGGTGCCGGGGCGGGGCGCGGCCGCGGCCGGTGCCGCCGCCAGGGCCGGGCCCGCGAGCGCGGCGGCGCCCGCCGCCGCTGCCGCGCCGATGAGGAACCCTCCTCTGGTCATGCCCTCGTTCCGCTTCACGTGCTCCCCTTCGTCGCGGTCGGACCGTTGCCCGGTCGGATCGCCCCCAGCTTCGGCCGTCGGCGGCGTGCCGCTCATCGGGCTTCGGTCCTGCCCGCCGTAACCAAAGTCGGCATCGCCCGGGCCCGGGGACGGCCGCAAGCCGACGCTCGACCGATACTTCCGGGCCGGGTCCGCGCCCGGCGGCCCGTCAGATGTTCATGCTCGATACACATACATGCCCACCGCGCGTGGCAGGGACGGCATCGGCCCCCGTGATGTTCACCGACGACGCACCCCGTACGTCACTCCCCTCGCCGTCCACCACACCCCTACGGAGCCACGCATGGACCGCAGAACCCTTCTCACCGCGAGCGGCGGCGCCCTGGCGACCAGCGCCTTCGCCCCGCAGGCCTACGCCGCCCCCGCCGCGCACACCGAGCGGTGGTTCGGCCGGGACCCCGTACGGTTCAACGTCATCAGCGACATCCAGGGCGACCTGGGCGACTTCGGCCGCGCCCTGGACGACATGGCGGCCGTCAATCCGCGCAGCGCGGGCCTCGCCGTCGCGGGTGACATCACGCCGCGCGGCTACGACTTCGAGTACGCGCAGGTCACCGCCGAACTCCGGCGGCACTCCCACCCGCGCAGCATGTCCTGGGCGATCGGCAACCACGAGTTCTACATGCCGAAGTGGCGCAACCCCGACACCCTCGCCCAGGACACCTGGCCCAACGGCACCACCGAGGACTCGCTCTTCCGCAGCTTCTACCGGTTCGCCGGGCGCGGTTCGGTGCACGCGGAGACCTCCTTCGGCGGCATCCCGGTGCTCGCCCTCGGCACCGAGCGGTACGCGCACTTCCACGACCCCAAGCTCTGGGACGAGGTGTGGCTCAGCGACGCGCAGTTCGCCTGGCTGGAGGACCGGCTCTGGCACTGGTCGCGCCGCCGCAAGCCGGTCATGGTCATCACCCACCACCCGCTGCCCAACACGGTCTCCGGCACCCGCAACAAGCTCTACGCGAGCGACTACCTCCAGGCCGACCGGCTCCTGAACCTGCTCGGCCGCCACCCCGACGTGTTCCTCTTCTCCGGGCACACCCACTGGGACCTCGACCTGTCCGACTGGGTGGTGCGCCGGGTCGTGCCGGGAACCGCCAACCTCCACGGGTTCACGGTGGTCAACACCGGGGCCATCCAGACCGGTTACCGCGACGACGGGAAGGGCGGCGAGGTCGCCGTCGAGGGCTCCTTCAACCAGGGCCTCCAGGTCGAGGTGCACCGCAACTCCGTCGTCATCAAGGCCCGCGACTTCGCCCGCCGCACCTGGCTGAAGCAGTTCACGGTGCCGCTGAGCCGTTGATTCCTCCGGCCGCAAGGGGTGCGCCCGATTTCCGGACGGCCGGTCGGGCGCGCCGCTTTCCGGATGGCCGCCGGGCGCGCCGTCGGGATTCCGAATCGGGGTACGACACCTGATCAACCCCAAGGCGCGGGAGTCCACTTCCGGCCCGGGCCGCACGGCACCCCAACTCCTGGTGGGTCTGTGGCAGTTGCCCTCATGGTGAGGCGGTCCCGCAGCCAGTACGGCGATGCGCCCGGACGGTCGTCTCGTCGCCAGGACAACGGCAAGTCGATCGCGGAGTCGAAAAGGCGGCGCTGGACGAAGAACGGGTGAAGGCGGGGCTATGGTTGGCCATCATTCCTTTCCGTACGCGGCGCTTTCGGTGACCATCTCATTCCGTTTCGGCCCTCCCCGCGACTTCCGCCGAGATCTCCGCCGGGAGCCGTACGCGGATCTCCGCGGGAAGCCGGACGCGTGCCACCGCACCGCCTTTTCACCATTCCGCCCTTGTGCCATTCCGCAGGACAGCCCGGCCCGGACGAGTCGGTGCCCGACGAGGAGGTATTTCGTGTACGACGTGATCGTGGTCGGGGCGCGGGTCGCCGGCTCTCCGACAGCGATGCTGCTCGCCCGCGCCGGGTACCGGGTGCTCATGGTCGAGCGCAGCGCCTTTCCCAAGGAGACGCTGTCGACCCTCTACATCCACCAGCCGGGCATCGCGCTCCTCAGCAAGTGGGGCGTGCTGCCGGACGTGGTGGCCACCGGCTGTCCGCCACTGGACCGGGCCGCCTACACGTACGGGGGCGTCCGCATCGAGGGTTCCTCCTGGCCGGTCGAAGGCCAGCAGGCGTCGTACGCGCCGCGCCGCTTCCTGCTCGACACGATCCTCACGAAGGCCGCGGTCGACGCGGGCGTGGAATTCCGCGACAACTGCTCGGTCACCGACGTCGTCCTCGAGGACGACCGGGTCGTGGGCGTCCGGCTCAAGCCGAGCGACGGGAGCGAGGTGGTCGAGCGCGCCCGTCTGGTCGTCGGCGCCGACGGCATGCGCTCCACGGTCGCGGCGAAGGTCAAGGCGCCGTACGAGATCGAGGACCCGACGCTCACCTGCTGCTACTACAGCTACTGGGAGGGCCTGCCCACGCGCTTCCGGCTCTATCAGTCCCGCGGCAGCTGGGTGGGCACGGTGCCCACCAACGACGGCGCGACGCTGGTCGCGGCGTACTTCCCGCAGGCGCGCTTCGCCGAGGTCAAGGGCGACGGCCTCGCCGCCCTGCTCGACACCGTGCGGCACACCGCGCCCGAGGTGCGCGCGGAGATGGACGCGGGAACCCAGGTGGAGCGCCTCTTCGGCACCGGCAACCAGCTCAACTTCTTCCGCAGGGCGGCCGGTCCCGGCTGGGCCCTGGTCGGCGACGCGAGCCACCACAAGGACTCCATCACGGCACGCGGCATCACCGACGCCTTCATCCAGGCCCAGCTCCTGGTCGACCGGATCGGTGACACCCTCCAGGACCCGGACCGGCTGCGGAAGTCGCTCGACGAGTTCGCCGCCCAGCGGACCGAGACCCTCATCCCGGACTACAAGAGCACGCTGAAGACGGCCGAGCTGAACCCGCCCGGCCACCACCTGGACCTGCTGCGCGCGGCCGCCACGAGCAGCGAGCTGTCCGACCGCTACTTCTCGGCGCTCTCCGGCGCCTGCCGGGTCAACGAGTTCCTCACGCCGGAGCTCCTCGACCTCATGGAGGAGATGCGGGAGATCCGCGACCTCGACGAGCGCGGCGCCGCCGCCGGCTCCCGGTGAGTCGGGCGGCTGCCGCGCCGCCGCGGGCAGCCGCCCCCAGTGCTCGTTATGTCGAGACATCGATTCCTCGACTTAGCGAGGCTCGCCTGGTCGATATACCACCATTTGCGCCATTCGGGGTGGGGTGATCCACTAGTTCCGACACCGGTTTCGGCCGCCGGGCCCCCGGCCCGCCGCCGAGGGGCCCGTGTGCTCACGGGCGCGCACCATCCGGCCGGTGAGGAGGCGTTGCCCCATG
Source organism: Streptomyces sp. AN091965 (assembly GCF_022698285.1). NCBI lineage: Bacteria > Bacillati > Actinomycetota > Actinomycetes > Kitasatosporales > Streptomycetaceae > Streptomyces > Streptomyces sp. AN091965. Next base: position 874,310 of record NZ_JALDMY010000001.1, read on the forward strand.
GCGGAGTTCGACCGCGGGCCCACGGCCCAGTTCGCCGAGTTGCTGGCCCAGGTGCCCGAGCCGCCCGTGAAGGACGCGTTCTGGTTCGACTGGGGGCCGATCTTCTACCGCGGGCGGCTCGACGGCTCCGCGCGCGTCCTGATCGTGGCCTCGGACCCCGGCCCCACCGAGCGGATCGCCGGGCGCAGCCTCATCGGCAACGCCGGCCAGCGCGTCCAGGGGTTCCTCACGAAGCTCGGTCTGACCCGCTCCTACGTCTGCCTCAACGCGTGGGCGTACGCGGTCCAGCCGAGCCGCGCCTTCGCGATGAAGGAGCGGCTCGCCGACCCGCCGCAGACGCAGTGGCGCAACGCCGTCTTCGACCGGGCGACGGACCCGACCCTGGAGGCCGTCGTCGCCATGGGCTTCATGGCCCAGGAGGCGGTGCGGCTGTGGCCGACGCGGCCGCCGGTGCCGCTCGTCGAGGTGCCCCACCCCTCCAGCCACGACCCGGCGGCCCTGCTCGACGGCTGGCGCGCCGCCATCACGCAGCTGCGGTCGGTGGTGACGCCCGACCCTGACGGTGACAACACCGGGCCGAACTACGGCACCGAGTTCCTGGAGTCCGACTACGGCGCGATCCCCCGCCGTGACCTGCCCTTCGGCGCCCCGGACTTCCTCGGCGACGACGCCTGGGTGCGCGCCCAGGGCGGCGCAAACTCCGTCAGCCGCCCCTCGCCCGACGACAAGCACACGCTGCTCTGGAAGGCGCCGGGCTGATGGCCCTCGTCCTGCGCGGCACGGTGGTCACCTGCGACAGCGACCACCGGATCCTCGACCCGGGCGCCGTGTACGTCGGCGACGACGGCCGTCTGGCCGCGGTGCGGGAGGCCGGGCAGGCGCCGCCCGCGGGCTTCTCCTCCGCACCGGTCCTCGACACGGGCGCGCTGATCCTGCCGGGCCTGATCGACCTGCACAACCACCTCCTCTACAACACGCTCCCGCTGTGGGAGGCGGTCGGCGTGCCCTATCTGCACCACGACCGCTGGGTCGGCGAGAAGCACCCGCCCGACTACGCGACGTCGGTGACCTGGCCCGCCAAGGTGCTCGGCCAGGCGGCGCCCGAGGCACTGATCAAGTACGTCGAGGTGAAGGCCCTGGTCGGCGGGGTCACAGCCATCCAGGGCGCCCCGCTGTCGACGCGCCCCGTCGACGGCTGGCTGCTGCGGACCATCGACAACGAGAAGCTGCCCGCGGGCGCCGACATGGTGATGACCGCCGCGCTCCAGCTCGACGCCGACGAGCTGCGCGAGGAGCGGGCGCCGCGGCTCGACGGCACGCGGCTGCTGATCTACCACGTCGCCGAGGGGAAGCCCGGCACGATCGTGCACCGCGAGTTCGACGACCTCGAACCGTGTCTGAAGCCGGGTCTGATCGGGGTGCACGGCACTGCCCTGACGGCGGCCGACTTCAAGAAGTGGCAGAGCGCGGTGACCGCGCTCAACGCCGCGGAGAAGGCCACCGTCGTATGGTCGCCGTTCTCCAACTACTGGCTCTACCACACCACGACGGACGTGGTGGAGGCCGACAAGAAGGGGCTGCGCATCGCACTCGGCTCCGACTGGTCGCCCTCGGGCACCAAGAACGTCCTCGGCGAGCTCAAGGTCGCCGACTCCGTCAACCGCCGCGAGCTCGGCGGCCGGTTCACCGACCGCGAGCTGTGCGACATGGTGACCGCGAACCCCGGCGACGCCCTCGCGACCGCCTGGGGGCCGCAGGTGGGCCGCCTGGAGCGCGGCAGCGCCGCGGACCTGCTCGTCCTCGAACGCCACGACCCGGCCACGGACCCGTACCGCAATCTGATCGACGCCACCGAGCGGCACGTGCGCCTGGTGCTTGTGCGCGGCCGTCCCTTCTACGGCACGCGGGCGCTGATGGCCGCCGCGGGGGCGACGGACACCAGCGCGCTCACGGTGGCCGGGCTCTCCCGGCGGGTGGCGGTGCGGGATCCGCACCGGGCCGACGCCACGCTCGACTGGCCGGGGGTCAAGCGGGCTCTGGAGAAGGTCCGCGAGGACCCGGTGGCCGCCTGGCGCGCCGCGCAGGACGCCCTCGCGGACTGGGGCGGCCCGCTCGACGACCCCGACGCGCCGCTCGCCCTGTTCGGGGACATGCCGGAGGGCGACACGGGCGCCTTCGCCGCCGCGGGCGAGGTCCCGCTGGACCTGGTCGTCCCGCGCCTCGACCCGCTGGCCCACGACGCCGCCTACTTCGCCGCCGTGGCGCGCGCCGGCGTGCCCGAGCTCCAGCACCTCGCGGACTACTACCCATGAGGCGGACGCTCGCCGAACCGGACGAGGCCCTGCCGGACTCGGTCGGCCTTGAGGAGTTCATGCGGCGGGTCGAGGCCGACCCGCTGCCCCTCGCGGACCGCTACCGCCTCGTGGCCGCCGCGCGCGTGCTCCTTGAGGAGCTGTACGTGCACCTTCCGCTGAAGCGGGCGATGCACGCCACCGACCCCGTGCAGCGGCTCCGCCTCCTGGAGCGCCGCCTCGCGCCGCTCAGCGAGCTGCAGTTCCACGCCGAACTCACGGACGTCTTCCGGGGGCTGCGCGATCTGCACACCGTCTACCAACTGCCGGACCCCTACCGGGGCCACGTGGCCACGCTCGGCTTCCTCGTCGAGCGCTACGCCGACCCGGACGGCGCGCCCCACCACATCGTCTCCAAGATCGATCCGGCCCTCGTGCACGCAGGCTTCGACGTCGGCACCGAGCTGGAGGCCTGGAACGGGGTGCCGATCGAGCGCGCCGTCGAGCGCAACGCGGCCGCGCAGGCGGGTTCCAACCTCGACGCGCGCCTGGCGCGCGGCCTGGAGTCCCTGACGCTGCGCCCACTGCGGACCGGTCCCCCGCCGGACGAGCACCGCGTGCTCCTGACGTACCGCACGGTCGGGGGCCGTCGCCGCGAGACGCGCGTCCCGTGGCGGGTGCGGGCCGTCGAGCAGCACGCCGGGCGCGCCCAGGATCCCGTGCCGACGCTGGCCACCGCCCTCGGCATCGACGTGGGGAGCGAGGCCGTGCGGCAGGTCAAGCGCGCGCTGTTCGCGCCGCCGCAGGCGCGGCGCTCGGCCGCGCGGGCCCTGCGCAGCGTCGTCCGCCACCGGACGGTGCGCGTCCGTGGCCGCTCCTACGGGTACGTACGCGTCTACTCGTTCAACGTCGCGGGGGCGCGGCCGTTCGCCGAGGAGGTGGCGCGGATCGCGGCCCGCGCACCGGAGAGCGGCCTGATCGTGGACATCCGCGGCAACCCGGGAGGCCACGTCCCGGCCGCGGAGTCTGCCTTGCAGGTACTGAGCCCGCATCCCGTGGCGCCGGTGAGCTTCTCGCTGTCCACCACGCGCGCCGCGCTCGCCCTCGCCCGGTCCAACCCGGGTTTCCGTGTCTGGACCCCCTCGATCCGCGCCGCCGTGGAGACCGGCGAGGTGTACTCGCAGGCCTTTCCGCTCACCGACCCGGAGGCGGTCACCGCGGGGCTGCCGCGCCACTCCGGCCCCAAGGTCCTCATCACCGACGCGCTGTCGTACTCGGCCGCCGACATCTTCGCGGCCGGGTTCCAGGACAACGGGCTCGGGCCCGTCCTCGGTACCGCGCACCGCACCGGCGCGGGCGGTGCCAACGTGTGGACGCACGAGCTGCTGCGCGTGTGGCTGCCCGAGCTCCTCGGCGAGCTGCCGCGCGGCGCCGGGTTCCGCGTCGCGCTGCGGCGCGCCACGCGGGCCCGGGGCAACGTCGACGTACCGCTGGAGGACCTCGGCGTCGAGGCGGACGAGCTGCACCGGCTGACCGAGCGCGACGTCACCGGGCACAACCAGGACCTCCTGGCGGCGGCCGCGGCGCTGCTCGCCTGAGGTGGTGCCGCCCGGCCCCGGTGTCACTCGTGCGCGGAACTCCCGTTGTTGAGGTGGCGGAGGGTGCCGTCGAGTACGGCGCGGGCGACGGCGAGCAGATCGCGGTCGTGGCTGTAGGCGTAGGCACGCAGCCGGAGCAGCGCGGTCTGCAGGGGCAGGGACTGTCGGGTGGCGATGACGCCGGTGGCCTGGTGGACCTCGGCGCGGTGCAGGGTGCTGTGGTCGGTGTGGGAGCCGTGCAGGCCGACGGTGGCTTCGGGCGCGGTGAGGGCGAGGAAGGAGATCGCGTTGGTGAGGGCGACGACGTCGCCGCGCTGGGTGGTCGTCAGGGCTCCGGGGACGGTGCGGTGGCCGGTGAGGACGCCCAGGCGGATGGCGCCGAGCGCCAACGGCAGGGCGATGAGGGTGCGGGCGCCGAGGTCGAGGGCAGCGGGGGTGAACATGGGCCACCGTGCGGCGGACGTGTCGTTCAGGTCGTCCTGGAGGGCGGCGAGGCCGGTGCGGGCCACGTCGGCCGTGGGCCCCTCGCCGAGGGTGAACTGCAGGTCGTCCAAAGCCGGGCCGACGGGGTCGGCGGGGTCGTGCCAGACGAGTTCGGTGGGGCCTGCCGGGGAGATCAGGGCGACGGTCAGGCCGTCGAGGCCGAGGGCCGTCGCGCAGTCGGCTGCGGAGAGGCCGGGCAGCCCGGCTTCGGGCGGCGCGTTGTGCAGGGCTCGGGTCAGGGACGTGGTGGGCGGGGGGTAGCCGGTCATGCCAGTCACCGCCTGTCGGCGGCCAGGACGTCCCGGCCGCCTGGGAAGGGTGGGGTTATGACAGAGGGCCGGTGAGGTGTTCGGCGGGATCCTCGATCACATGGAGGGCCAGTTCGGTCAGGCGCTGCCGGCGGTGCCGGGCGTGCCGGCGCATCCGGTCGAAGGCCGCGTCGAGGCTGATCCCGGCGCGGGTGGCGAGCACGCCCTTGGCCTGTTCGATGACGACGCGGCTGTCCAGCGCGGTCTGGAGCTGTTCGGCGAGCAGCCGCTGGTCGAGCAGGCTGCGCTGGGTGAGGATGGCTATGGCCGCCGCGTCCGCGAGGGCCTGGCCGAGGCGCAGGTCGGCGGCGGACAGCAGCCTCGCGTGGGTGTGGGAGAAATTGAGCGCGCCGACCGTCTGGCCGCGCAGCCTCATCGGCAGGGCGACGATCTCGGCGAAGCCCCGCGCGAGCGCGAGCGGCGCGAACCGCGGCCATTTCTGCCGGGCCGTGGCGCTGTCGAGGACGGTGTCGACGGTGCGGACACCGGTCTGGACGCAGTCCCAGCAGGGCCCCTGTTCCATTTCGATCTGGGCGAGTTCGAGCCGCCTGGCGGCTTCGCTGGTCGCGGTGGCGTCCACGACCTGGCCCTGCGCGCTCAGCAGCATGGCGCCGCAGTCCGCGAGGTCGAGCAGGGCGACGGCGTGGTCGGCGAGCCGGTGCAGGAACTCCATGATGTCGAAGTCGTCGGAGAGGATGTCGGCCAGGTCGATGAACGCTGCGGCCAACCGCTCCTCGCGAGCTGTACCCATGAACGGGCCACCTTGACTGCGTAAGGGCTGCCGTCCGCTGACGGGCGGCACATGGCATGGCCGGGATAGCCCTTACACATTCCCCTGACCGGCCCCTGCATCGGGCCGGTCCACGCTCCAGACCTCAGGGAAAGCCCCTCTGCCGCCATCCTGCTCCCCCGGTCGGCCGGGGGCAAGGCCCCCCCGGCGGCCCTACTGGGGCAGGGGACGGTCGTCCACCACGTGCTTCATGACGAGGGTGGAGGTCAGGCGCTGGACGCCCGGAAGGGTGGCGAGCCGCTGGTCGTACAGCTGCTGGTAGGCGGCCAGGTCGGCGGTGGCGACGCGCAGCAGGTAGTCGGGCTCGCCGAACAGGCGCTGGGCCTGGATCACATGGGGGACGTCGGCCACGCCCTCCTCGAACGCGGTGACCGTGTCGCTGTCCTCCCAGCGCAGGGTGACGAACACGAGCGCCTCGAAGTTCAGGCCGAGCGCGGGCGGGTCGACCATGGCGCGATAGCCGCGGATCGCCCCGGACTTCTCCAGGTCACGCACGCGCCGGTGACAGGGCGAGACGCTCAGCTTCACGCGAGCGGCCAGCTCCGTCACCGTCAGCCTGCCGTCCTGCTGCAGCTCGGTAAGAATCTTCCGGTCAAGGGCGTCCATGCGGAAGATTATCCCCCGCCATGCCGGGTCCCGGAGTAATTACGGAAACACCTTTGGCCGAAAAGCTCCTAGCCTTCCCTTTCGAACGGCACAGGGGAGAGGAAACGATTCAGCATGGACACGGGCACGGTGGCGGCCTTCCTGGCGGTTGACCTGTTGCTGGTCTGCACGCCCGGCGCGGACTGGGCGTACGCGATATCGGCGGGGCTGCGGGAGCGGTCGGTGGTCCCGGCGGTGGCCGGTCTGGTCGCGGGGTACGCCGGATACACACTGCTCGCGGTGGCGGGCCTCGTCGTGATCGTCGCGAGCTCCGGAGCGGTGCTCACGGCCCTCACCGTGCTCGGCTCCGTGTATCTGATCTGGCTCGGCTGGGGCGTCCTGGCCCGCCCGGCGAGTCCGCAGGCGGCCACCGAGGCCCTGGCGGACTCCCGCTGGCAGATCGCGTGGAAGGGGGTCGGCACGAGCGGCCTCAACCCCAAGGCGCTGCTGCTGTACTTCTCACTGTTCCCGCAGTTCATCCACCCGGGCACGGGCTGGCCCGTCGCGGTCCAGAGCGGCCTGCTCGGCACGCTGCACATGGCCAGTTGCGCCGTGGTCTACCTCGGCGTCGGCGTCCTCGCGGGCGCCGTGCTCAAGGCCCGGCCCGCGGCGGCCCGGGTGGTCACCCGGGTCAGCGGCGCGATGATGATCGGCATCGGCGGGTTCCTCCTGGTGGAGCGCCTCGGGGGGCACTTCGTCGGGTGACGTCCTGAGCCGGGGCGAGGCGCGCCCGCACGCGGCTGCCCCCGGCTCGGCGGCCCCCGACGGGTCAGGCGGCTCCGCCGACGACCACCACGGCGACCGCCGTCACGGCCAGGGCGGCGTACACCGCGGCGGCCACCCGCAGGCCGAAGCGCAGCAGACCGCGTTCGGTGACGCCCGCCGACTTGGCCCGGTCACCGGCCACCGCCAGGATCAGCATGATCATGGGCAGCGAGGTGAAGACGGTGTGGCCCGCCGCGCTGTTCTGCAGGGCGGCGAACCAGGTGTCGAGGCCCGCGCCGTCCGGGGCGAGGCGTTCCTGGAGGGGCATCATCAGCGCGTTGCCGCCGACGTTCGAGCCGGTGAGGAAGCCGCTGAGCATGCCGAGCGCGGGTGCGGCCAGGGCGATGACCAGCGGCGGTGCCCCGGCGACGGCGGAGCCGAGCTCCCCGATCATGCCGCTGTCCGCCATCAGCCGCCCCAGGGCGACGAACCCGGTCAGGGCGAGCAGCGGCCTGCCGACGCGGGTCAGCGCGGTGCGCGCGTCCCGGCCGTGCGGGCGGCCCCGGTCCAAGATCAGGGCCGCGGCGAGCAGCGGCAGGCCCGGTGAACTCAGCAGCGCGAAGCTCACGTCGCCCGCGTGCAGGGCGAGGGGAGGCACGCCCACGGCCTTGGCGACGCGCGTCAGGGCGATGCCGCCCAGGACGAGGCCGTACGCGGACAGGACCGCGCGCGGCGGCAGCAGCCGACCGGCGGCGCCGGAGCCGGTCCGCCCTCGGCGGGCGGCGCACAGCGCGAGCCCGGCACCGGTGGTCACGAGCCCGGCCAGGACGCCCGCGGGCTGGACCGCGCCGAGGCGGTTCAGGGCGAGCAGCCCGAGCGCGAGCACCCCGCCGGCGCCGGCGGCCACCACGGCGGTACGGAACCGTCGCCGCGGCCGGGCGAGCAGCGCGGCCCACGCCGTCACCAGGGGGAAGACCAGGGCGCTCGTGACGGCTGTGGCGGTGCCCAGTTCGGCCGTGCCGGCGCCGGTGAGGGCGGCGCCGATGACGGTGGCGAGGCCGAGGGTGCCCCACGGCATGATGTTCATGCCGAGCATGGCCTGCCGTAGCGCGGTCGCGGGCGGCGCGAGGGCGAGCAGCACGGGCACGGTGACCAGGAGCGAGACGCCGAAGCCGGTGAGGGCCTCCACCGTGGGGGCGATGCCCGCCACCACGAGGGCGATCGTCGCGGGCACCGGCAGCGGGAGCCCGCGCACCCACTCCTGCAACGCCTCGTGCACCGCGCGGCGCGTGAGCACCTGGCTCAGATAGACGCCCGGGAGCATCACCGCCGCGGCGTTGAGCACCAGCAGCCCGGCCCCGCCCGCCGTCCCGGCCGCCGCGTCGCCCGCCAGCGCGAAGTCCGGCAGCCACCAGATCAGCAGGGCCGCGAGGACCGCCCCCACGACCGCCGCCCAGTGCGCCGCCCGGCGCAGCCCCGTGATCATCCCCAGGACCACGACCAGCGGGGACACCGCCATCGCCCACACCATGTCTGTTCAGCCGCCTTCCGTCTCTCCTTGTCCGACGGGGTCAGCCTGGCGCGGCGGGGCGGGGCGGTCTTGAACGAAAGTCTCACGTCGCCCTCATGCAGGATCAGGCCCAGCCGGTTCACTGGAAATGTGGGGGCGCCCGGCGAGGATCCAGAGCGAAGCGACATCACCAACGACATCAGCGGCCGTGTCGTCCCCCGCGGGAACCCGGCGCCGTGCAGAGCTGCGGATGCGCGGTCACCCACGCGGCGTCCAGCCTCGCCATCACGTTCGCGGCGACCGGGTACTGGACGTACGCGGCGATCTGCGCGGCCGTCGTGCTGGTGCTGTCGACCCTGAGGAAACTGGGCCTCTGGAGCGGGCGGGCGGCGCCTTCGGACGGGGCCTCGGTCAGGGCCGGATCGCCCCCGGCGTCACGCCGAAGTAGCGCTTGCAGACGCGGGTCAGATGGGCCTGGTCGGCGAAGCCGGTGGCGGCGGCCACCTCGGCGGGGCGCTGTCCGGTCAGGAGGAGTCGGCGGGCGCGGTTGGCGCGCAGGCGCAGCAGGTAGGCGTGCGGGGGCAGCCCGTAGGCCCGCCGGAAGGCGGCGATGAGGGAGGCGCGCGGCATGTCCGCGGCGGCGCTCAGCTCCGCGACCGTGACGGGCTCGGCCCAGCGGTCGTGGAGCAGCTGCCGCGCCAGGTCCGGGCCCCGGCGCGGGTCCCGCCGGGGCCCGGCGGCGGCCGCCCGGCCGGTGCTCGCGTGCCGGCGCAGCACCGTGGTCAGCGCGCCGAGCAGCAGTGACTCGGCGGTGAGGGGGTCGTGGGCGTGCTCCTGTTCGCGGTGCACGCGGCGCAGGCCCGCGAACAGCTCGGGGTCGGGCACGGCCGTCTGTCCGAACCAGACGTCCCGAACGCCCAGGTGTTCCTCGGCCAGTTCGTCGACCATGGCGGTGTCGAAGTAGAACATGCGGTAGCGCCAGCCGGACTCCTCGGCGGCGAAACCGGTGTGCACCTGCCCGGGGTTGAGGATCACCAGCTGCCCCGCGGGGACCACGACCTTGCCCCCGGCCAGGTGCAGCCCCTCCGCGCCCTCCTCGATGACGCCGACGGACAGCTCCTCGTGGCTGTGCCGGTCAAAGGCGAAGCGCTCGAACCGCGCGGACAGCAGCTCGACCTGCGCGCTGCCGGGCGCGGCCCAGAGCCGTGCGTGTTCGCCTTCCTCGGTCATCGGCGCATGGTCGCAGACGCCCGCGCGCCGGCCTAGGGCCCTGGTCACAGTCGGCTCCCGGGTCCGGCCGCCCCGGGTCCCGTAACCAATGATCTTGCGCCGCGTTGGTCCGGCCGGGAGTCCGTGAGCTGGTCACGGGCATCGCGACACACATGAGGGTGGCTCACCATGCCGGACATCACCAGGAAGATCGCCGCGGGGATCGGGGCGCTGGCCGCCGCCCTCGGCTGCGTCGTCGCCACCGGCCCCTCGGCGGTCGCCGACGGCAAGTGGTGCAACCACTCGGTCTGCATCGAGACGTACGACACCGGGACCTATCTGGGCCGCGTCGAGGTGTCGGTCACCAACACCAACCAGCCGCACCGCATCAGCGCGCGGGTGTGGACCACCAACGGCTGGAGCGCCCGCACGAAGGTGGAGGACGTCGCCGCGTTCCGCACCTACCGGGACCAGGCCTACCCCCAGCGGCACTTCCCCGCGGGCACGCGGCTGTGCGCGGAGGGCTTCCGCGGCGGCGCGAGCGTCGGTCTGCCCTGTGTGACCCTCACGAACTGACCGCGCCGCGCCTCGGAAGACACCGGCTCAGGCCGGACCCTGCCCGGACCTGCTCGTCCACGCGAGCAGGTCCTCGGCGTTCCAGGTGGTGACGGTGCGCTCGGCCGGTACCCCGCACTCCTCGGCGCGGGCGCAGCCGATGATCTGCCAGTCGAGCTGGCCGGGCGCGTGCGCGTCGGTGTCGATGGCGAACAGGACCCCGGCGTCGACCGCCCGGCGCAGCAGCCGCCGGGGCGGGTCCTTGCGCTCGGGCCTGCTGTTGATCTCCACGGCCGTGCCGGACTCGGCGCAGGCGGCGAAGACCGCGTCGGCGTCGAAGGCGGACTCGGGGCGGCCGCGGCCGGTGACGAGGCGGCCGGTGCAGTGGCCGAGGACGTCCGCGTGCGGATCGCGCACGGCCTTGACCATGCGGCGGGTCATGGCCTCCGCGTCCATGCGCAGCTTGGAGTGGACGGAGACGACCACGACGTCCAGCCGGGCGAGGAGCTCGGGCTCCTGGTCGAGGCAACCGTCCTCCAGGATGTCGCACTCGATGCCGGTGAGCAGGCGGAACGGGGCCCACGTCTCGTTGAGCGCGGCCACCACCTTCAGCTGCTCGCGCAGCCGGTCGGGCGAGAGGCCGCGGGCGATGGTCAGCCGGGGCGAGTGGTCGGTGAGGACGGCCCACTCGTGGCCGAGCGCGGCGGCGGCCCGGCCCATCTCCTCGATGGGGCTGCCGCCGTCGGACCAGTCGGAGTGCAGATGGCAGTCGCCGCGCAGCAGGGCCCGCAGCTCGGCGCCGCCGGTCACCAGGGGCTGCTCGGCCTCCTCCTCCAGGCGGGCGAGGTAGCCGGGCACCTGACCGTCGAGCGCCTCGCGCACCACCGCGCCCGTCTTGGGCCCGATGCCCTTGAGGGCTTCCAGGGTGTGCGTACGGACCCGCTCGGCGAGCTCCTGAGGCGTCAGGGCGGCGACGGCGGCCGCTGCGGTGCGGAAGGCGCGTACCCGGTAGGTGGGCGCGTGGACGCGTTCGAGCAGGAAGGCGATGCGGTTCAGTGCCTCGACGGGCTCCATGGCTGCCACCTGCCGGTCTCCCGGGCGCTCAGGCCCCGTGCCACACGGTGGTGGCGTTGCAGAACTCCTTGATGCCGTGGCCCGACAGCTCACGGCCGTATCCGGAGCGCTTGACTCCGCCGAAGGGGAAGGCCGGGTGCGAGACGGTCATGCCGTTGAAGTAGACCCCGCCCGCCCGCAGATCGCGTACGAGGCGCTCCTGTTCGGCCGGGTCGGTGGTCCAGGCGTTGGAGCTCAGGCCGAACGAGGTGTCGTTGGCCACGGCGACGGCCTCCTCCAGGTCCGCCACGCGGTAGACCGTGGCCACCGGGCCGAAGGTCTCCTCGCGGTGGACGCGCATCTCGGTGGTGATGCCGACCAGGACGGTCGGCTCGTAGTAGAAGCCCCGGTCGAGGCCCTTGGGCCGCCCGCCGCCGCAGACGGCGGTGGCGCCGCGGCGCACGGCGTCGTCGACGAGCTCCTCCAGGTCGTCGCGGCCCTGCGCGCTGGCGAGGGGGCCCACGTCGGTGCTCTCGTCCGTCGGGTCGCCGACGGTCAGCTCCCGCATGCCCGCGGTGAAGCGCTCCAGGAAGGCGTCGTACACGTCCGTGTGCACGATGAACCGTTTGGCGGCGATGCAGGACTGGCCCGCGTTCTGCGTGCGCGCGGTGACGGCGGTGGTGGCGGCCGCGTCGACGTCGGCCGACGGCAGGACGACGTAGGGGTCGCTGCCGCCCAGTTCGAGGACCGTCTTCTTGATCTCGTCACCGGCGATCGCGGCCACGGAGCGGCCCGCGCCCTCGCTGCCGGTGAGGGTGGCGGCGGCCACCCGCGTGTCGCGCAGGATGGGCTCGATGGCGTCGGAGCCGACGAGCAGCGTCTGGAAGCAGCCCGTGTCGAAGCCCGCGCGGAGGAAGAGGTCCTCCAGGTACAGGGCGGTCTGCGGCACGTTCGACGCGTGTTTGAGCAGCCCCACGTTGCCCGCCATGAGGGCGGGCGCGGCGAACCGCACCACCTGCCACAGCGGGAAGTTCCACGGCATCACGGCGAGGACCACGCCCAGGGGGCGGTAGCGGACGAAGGCCCGGGACGCGCCGGAGTCGCGTACGTCACCGTCGTCGGGCCGCTCGTCGGCGAGCAGGGCCTCAGCGCGGTCGGCGTACCAGCGCATGGTCCTGGCGCATTTGGCGGCCTCCGCGCGGGCCGCCCGCACGGGCTTGCCCATCTCGGAGGTGATGGTGAGCGCGATGTCGGGGGTGTCCTCGTCGAGCAGGTCGGCGGCGCGGTGGAGCAGGTCGGCGCGGTCGGCGAAGCCGGTGGTGCGGTAGCGCTCGAAGGCCGCGGCGGCACGGCTCAGCCGCGCCTCGATCTCCTCGGCGCTCAGTGGCTCGAAGGTCAGCTCGGTCCAGCCGGTCGCCGGGTTGACCGTTGCGATGGGCATGTCATGGCCTCCTCGTCCGCCTCCTTCGACCTTCCCGCGTCGCCCGTCCGGGCGCAACGCGGGCGTGCCGGGCCGGTCAGCCGGGGCCCGCCGGGGTGTGGCGCAGATAGGCGAGGACGGCGCTGACCCGGCGGTGCAGCTGGGGTATTTCGGCGAGGCCGAGCTTGGCGAAGGTGGAGTTCACGTGCTTCTCGATGGTCGACTCGGAGAGCGTCAGGGAGTCGGCGATCGCCCGGTTGGTCTTGCCCTCCGCCATCTGTCTGAGGACGTCGAGCTCCCTGCGGGTGAGGTGCGACAGGGGGGCGTCGGCGGCCCGTGCGTGACTCCCTATGAGGACCTCCACGATGCGGGGGTCGACGACGGAGCGCCCGGCGGTCACCTCCCGCAGGGCGCGCAGGAGCTCGTCGACCTCGCCGATGCGTTCCTTGAGGAGGTAGGCGAGGCCGTCGGTGCCGCGCCGGAAGAGGTCGAAGGCGTAGTTCTCGTTGGCGTGCTGGGACAGGACGACGACGCCGATGCCGGGGTGGGCGGCGCGGATGGCGTGGGCGGCGGTGATGCCCTCGGTGTGGTGGCCGGGCGGCATGCGGATGTCGGCGATGACGACGTCCGGCAGCAGTCGCGCGACCGCGTCGAGGAGCTCGGTGGCGGTGCCGACGGCGGCGAGGACGTCGACCTCGCCGGTGTCCTCCAGGAGCCGCCGGGTGCCCTCGCGCACCAGGTAGTGGTCCTCGGCGATGACGACGCGCAGCGGGGCGGTGCCCGAGGGCTCAGGCACGGGCCTCCTCCCGTTCGCGTTCGGGCAGGCGGGCGCGGATGACGGTGCCGGTGCCGACGCGGCTGGTGACGGTGAGCTCGCCGCCCACGGCCTCCGTGCGGTCGCGCATGCCGGTGAGGCCGGAGCCGCGGGTGGTGGCGGTGGGGAACCCGGTGCCGTCGTCGGCGACCTCGACCTGGAGGCGGCCGTCGGCGCGGGCGAGGCGGACGGTCACGTGTCCGGCGCCCGCGTGCTTGAGGACGTTGGTCAGTGCTTCGGATACGAGGTAGAAGGCGGACTCCTCGATGTCGAGGGCGAAGCGCACGCCGGTCAGCGGCTCCTCGCTGTGGACGGTGACGGGGATGGGCATGCGGCGGGCGCAGGAGGTCACGGCGGCGACCAGGCCCTGGTCGGTGAGGACGGGCGGGTGGATGCCGTGGGCGAGCTCCCGCAGGTCGTCGATCACGCGGTAGGCGTCGTCCTGCATCTCGGTGAGGGCGGCGTCGATGTCGCCGCCCCGGCGCAGGCGGTTGCGGGCGAGGGCGAGTTTGGCGACGAGCACGACGAGTTCCTGCTGGATGCCGTCGTGCAGGCGGCGCTCGATGCGGCGGCGCTCGGTGTCCTGGGCGTGCACGATGCGGGCGCGGGACGCGGCGAGTTCGGTGGCCTGGCGCTGGGTCTCCCGGGCGTGCGCGGAGAGCTCGGCGGCCAGGCGGACGTTGTGCACGGCGAGGGCGGCGGACCGGGCGAGGGTCTGGCCGATGTCGTGGTCCTCGGGTGCGCAGTGGCCCTCGGCCTTGGGGCCGTACTCGATGGCGCCGAGGACGTCGTCCCCGTACAGGAGCGGGAAGCTGACGAGGGGCCGCTCGCCGGGCGGCGGTTCGCCCGCTTCGGCGGTGGACAGGGGCGGTCCGGGCCCGCCGAGCCGGACCCGGACCCAGCGCAGGCCGAGGCCTTCGCGCAGCCCGGTGGCGAGCCGCGGGGCGAGCCGGTCGAGGTCGTAGGCGTGCTCCAGGGTGGTGCCGAACTGGACGAGGAGCTCGAACCTGCTGAGGCGCTTGCCGAAGACGCGGCGCTCCAGCAGGGCGTTGAGCTGGGCGCGCAGCGGCTGGAAGAGGGCGGTGACGACGACGGCGACCAGCAGGGACAGGCCGAGCGGGAAGACCAGGCCCGCGGTGAGCCCGAGGGTCAGGGCCATGCCGACGTACCAGCTGTTGATGATGAGCCACAGGGAGCCGTAGACGGCGGAGCGGCGCAGCGCGATGTCGACTCCGAACAGCCGGTGGCGGAACGCGGCGTAGAGGAGGGTCACGGAGATCGACACGTAGGGCAGGGCGCCGAGGATCGAGCCGACGAGGTAGAGGACGCCCTGTTCGCCCTGCCAGGCACGGAAGAGCCGGGCGGAGCCGCGGCCCAGGAAGACGACGGCGGCCACGGCGGCGAAGGGCAGCAGCGCGGCCACGTCGCGCAGGCCCGCGGCCCGCGCGCGCAGACAGCGCAGCACGAGCAGGAGGGCACCGATGCCGGGCAGGAAGGCCTCGGGGTGGTAGAAGACGATGTAGTAGACGGCGTGGTCCGACAGGCCGGTGAAGGGCAGCAGGACCGGCAGCGCGAGCAGACCCCACAGGGCGGCGAGGCCGCGGCGTTCGTAGCGGAAGCGGTGGTCTCCGTCGGGCAGCAGGGCCAGCAGGCGCACGACGAGGATGCTCACCACCAGGTGGCACAGCTGGCTGGCGGCCTGCAGGACGAGCTCGAGCGGCCGCAGCGCGCCGACGGCCTCGGGGCGCAGGTACCAGCCGAGTTCGCGGCTCACCAGGGTGGTGGTGTGGCGGACGGCGACGGAGACGCACAGCCAGGAGCCGAGCAGCAGCAGTCGGCGGGCGACGGGACTCGACGGGGCGTGCCACCAGGTGAAGAGTCCGGCGACGTAGCACGGAAGTACGGAGCCGAGGATCCAGGGCAGAACATAGCGGTTCTGCAACTGCGTTGTCCCGATAAGCGTTGCCCAGAGCAAGCACGCTCCGCCGCACGCGGCGACGAGGTGCATCCCCCCGCTTCTGCCTGCCACGGGCGACATTATCGGGGCCTGTCACGACGGGCGTCCAGAGAAGTAATCCACCGACCGCGCCTGGCGGAAAACCTCCAAGGATTTTGGGGGGTTCCCGGGTGTCCGGCAATGGCTTGCGTGAGAACACTCGAAGGGAATCACGGGGGCGGATTCAGAGGGTCGCGAAGGTGGATTCAGAGGGCCCGCCCCCGCGAGGGCACTGCGCAAGGACACCGCGTGGACACCGGGCAAGGGCGTCACGCAAGGCCGTCACGCAAGGCCGTCACGCAAGGCCGTCACGCAAGGACGAGAGAACGGGTGGCCGTCATGAGTCGTTGTTCCGGTCCGGAAGCCGTCGTCCGGGACACCACGTACGCCTGCCCCTTGCGTTGCTCGCACGGCCATGCGGAGTCGGGGAGACGGCCTTCGCGGCAGCTCGGCCCGGAGGTCATGCTGCGGGCGGCGACGCGCCGACGTCGCTCGGCCCCCGGGTCGTGGCCCTGACCGGAGGCGAACCGCTCGTCGCCCGGGGCGTGTTCGAGGTCGCGCAGCGGCTGCGCGCCGCCGAGGTGAACGCGCAGCGGCTGCGCGCCGCCGGGGTGAAGCTGCCGGTCAACACCAGTGGACGGGTGATGAACCGGGCCCTCGCCGAGCGGCTCGCCGACCACTTCGACGAGGCGATCGTGAGCCTGGACGGAGCGACGTCCGAGGTGCACGACCGCATCCGGGGGCGCGAGGGCTCCTTCGAGCGGGTGCTCGCGGCACTCACCCTGCTCGACGAGGTGGCGGCCGAGCGGAGCACGGCCGACCGGGGGCGGCCGTGCTTCGGCGTCGACGGTGTGGTGATCCGCAGCGACTTCGGCCAGCTGGAGGACATCGTGGGCGACATCACCCACCGCTTTCCGCGCCTGACCACACTGGGGTTCAACACCGACGTGCCGGAAGGCCTCGCCAGCCACTCGATCCGGCGATGAAGCCGGAGCGGGCCGCCGAGGGCGTCGACACCAAGGTCAGGCAAGGGGAGCCGGGCGATCCGGTGCGGGGGATCCCCGTGTACGAGAGGACGGTCGGCAGTCTCCCGAGGAGCCCGCGGCGGTGTTGTGGGAGCGCGCCCTGGCCCGGCTGCGGGACCCTTCGTCGTGGAGACGCTGTCCACGGTGGAGTCGACGGGGACGTGGGCGAAGGCCGTCCGGCGGACGGACCGCCACTTCGGTTCCTCCGACGACATGGCGCGCAGCGACCGGTGCTCGGTGCGGACGCGCCCTCCGCAGTTCGTCGCGGTGACGGTCGCGCGGCCGGAGTTTCCCGAGTTTCCCGAGTTCCACCACTCCGCCTGACGGCACCGGGCGCCGCGCACCGCAGCGGCTCGCTCCTCGGCCATTCCGCGGCGCCGCATTCCGAAGACCTTCTCTCCGTCGACGCCCGCCCGCTTTCTGTCCACCGTTCCTCCGACGCCCTTCCCGTCGTGCCGACTTCCACCGAAGGGGCATTTGTTCGAATCCCGGACGCTTTTCCTCCGCGACTCCCGCTGATTCCCCGCAATCCCCTTCTGCCCGGTCCTGACCGGAGAGGCCGCCCCGTGATGAAACTCCAGGACTACGACCGCTTCTACCGCGCGGACCCGGTCTTGTTCGAATTTCCGGAGCGTCTTGCCGACACTCAGGAAAGGCTCACGGCGGCCCTGCGACCCCTGCCCCGGGACTGGGAGCGCGCCGATTCCGGATGGTGGACGCGGCTGCGCCCGCCGGCCGCGCGACGGCCGGACCAGGGCTGGCGGATCCACGTCTCCGTGACGCTGCCGCATCTGGAGCGCACGGCGGATACCGTCGTGGAGTACTGCGTGCGGCAGGACATCGCCCTGGACCTCGTCCGCGGGACGGCCGCCGCCCGCGCGCTCGGCGACCTCCGCGCCGACCGCCTCACCAGCGCCGACCTGATGGTCCTCCACCCGGCGGACGAGACCGCGCTCGGCACCGCGCTCGCCGACCTCACCGCGCTGCTCGCACCGCTTCCGGGACCGTACGTGCCGGGCTGTCTGCGCCACCGCTCGGGTCCGCTGTACGTGCGCTACGGCGCCGCGCAGGACCAGCGGTGCCCCGCCACCGGGCACCTGGCCGCCCCGGGCGACGAGCACCCCATGGTGCCCGCCCTGCGACGGCCCGACGGCACCCTCGTGCCCGAGGACCGCCGACCGGTCTTCCGCTGCCCTCACTGGGTCGCGCTGCCCGAGGTCCTGCGCGCCGACCTCAGGGCCCTGCACACCCCGCCGGACGCCCCCTTCCCCTTCCGCGGAGTGCGGGCCCTGCGCCTGACCACCGGCGGCGGCACCTATCGGGCCACCGACACCGCCACCGGCAGGGCCGTCCTGCTGCACGAGGCACGGCCCCACACCGGGTTCGACGCGTACGGCACCGACGCCGTCGCCCGCCTGACGCACGAACGGGCCGTCCTGGAGCGGCTCGCGGGCCTCGACTGCGTGCCCCGTGTCGTACGCCACCACGTCCAGGCGGGCCACCACTTCCTGGCGGTCGAGCTGCCCGAGGGGCAGAGCCTGGCCGAAGCGGCGGCCGCCGCCTTCCCGCTCACCACCGGGGACCGCGCGGAGAAGGAGGCCGCGGGCTACGCGGAGTGGGCCCTCGGTGTCGTCGGGCGGGTCGCCGCCGCCCTGGACGCGCTGCGGCACCGCGGGTTCCGCCTGGGCGAACTCAACCCGGAACACCTGCTCCTGTGCCCGGACGACCGGCTCGTGCTCAGCCGTCTGGACACGGCGACGGACCTCACGGACGACCGGCCCCCGGCCACCGGCGAGGAGGGCTTCACCGCACCGGAGGGGCTGCGCGGCCGGGCCGCCACCACCCATCTGCTCGACGTGCTGCGGCTGTGGCTGCTGCTTCCGGTGCCGCACCGCGACCTGGCGACCCTGCGCGTCCTCACCCGGGCCGTCGACCAACACTACCCCGTCCCGCCGGGCTTCGGCGCCACCCTCCTGTCCCGCCTGTCCAGGATGGCGGACCCCCAGGCCGACGACCACGCCGGGCGGCTCGCCGCGGACCGCCCCGACTGGCCCGCCCTGCGCGACTCCCTGGTGGCGGGCCTGCACGCGATGGCCACGCCCGAGCGCACGGACCGCCTCTTCCCCGGCACCCCCTTCGGGCCCGCGGCCCTCGGCGGACCGTCGTTCGGGCACGGGGCCGCCGGGGTCCTGTACGCCCTGCACCGGGTGGGCGCGGCCGTCCCCGCCGAGTACGTCACCTGGCTGGCGGACACCGCCGAGCGCGACCCCGACCCGCGTCCCGGCCTGTACGACGGGCTGCACGGGGTGGCCCTCACCCTCGACCTGCTCGGCCACCGCGAACGCGCCCTCGCCGTCCTCGACCGCGCCCGGCCGCTGGAGGCCCGCGTGCTGCGCCCCGACCTGGCGGGCGGCAGCGCCGGAATCGCCCTGAACCAGCTGCGGTTCGCCTGCGTCACCGGGGACACCGCCCTGCACGACGCGGCCCTGCGCACCGCCGTCGACCTCGCCGGACTCGTCACGGAGGGGCCGCCTGCGCCCCGGCCCGGCACTCCCCCGCCGTACGGCCTGCTGCACGGCGACGCCGGGATCGCCCTGCTCTTCCTGCACCTGTACGAGGAGACCGGTGTCAGCCGCTATCTGGGGCTGGCCGAGCGCGCGCTCGGCTTCGACACCGCCCGGTGCGGCACCGCCGCGGACGGCTCCCTCACGCTCTTCGACGGCACCCACCACCTGCCCTACCTGCACGGCGGCAGCTGTGGACTCGCCTTCCCCCTGCGGGCGTTGCTCCGGCACCGGCCCGACGAGGGCGGAGCCGCACTGCTCGCCGCCGTCCGGCACACCTGCGACGCGCTGTACGTGCGCGACGCCGGGCTGCTGCGCGGCCGGGCGGGCGCGATCGCGGTGCTCGCCGCCCTCGACGGCCCCGGGGACCGCGAGGCCCTGCACACCCAGGTGCGCCGCATGGCCTGGTACGCGCACTCCTACCGCGGCCACCTCGCGTTCCCGGGCTTCCGGATGCTGCGGCTCTCCGCCGACCTGGCCACCGGTGCCGCGGGCGTCCTGCTCGCCCTGGACTCCGCGTTCGGGGGTGGCGGGCCCGTCCTGCCGTACCTCGACCCGCGGTCGTCGCCCCCACGAGCCCACGAGGGGAGGTGACTCGGATGTCCGAAATCCCTCTCGACGCGTGCCTCACGCACCACCACGACCCGCACCACGCGCGCCTGCGCGAGCGCGTGCGGGCCGGCCTGGGGACGGAACTCCTCCTCTCCCCCGGCCTCCTCGACGGTCAGGCGGGCCTGCTCCACGCCGCCTCCCGCCTGGCCGGCCCGGGCTCCGCAGCGTCGGTACGCCTGCGGAGCCCGGGCCTCCACTGCTTGCGCTTCCGGGGGGCGGACCTTCACGCCCGACGGCCTCCTGAAGCTGGGGGTGACGGCGGACGCACTGACGCACCCTCACGGGTCAGCCCTCGTGGAGGTCCGGGAGGGCGCACGGGGAGTCGAGGAGGGTGGTGCCGAGGCCGGTGACCGTGTGCAGAGCCGTGTTGCGGTATCTGACCGTGTGCACGAGGCCTGCGCGGCGCAGGGTGGTGGCGTGCCTGCTGGCGTTGGACGGCGCGACGCCGGTCAGCACGGCCAGCTCGTTGGTGGAGCAGCCCGGGTGTTCCGCGACGGCGTTCAGCACGGCGGCGCGGGTCGGGCCCAACAGCGCCGCCAGGGCCGACGGCGGCGTGCTGTGGTGCTCCGCGTGCGGGAACCGTGCGATGAGGGAGCCGACGTCCCACGGACTGTGGGCGGGATACGTCAGTACGGGCTGTGGTTGAGAGGCAGTGCAGACAGCGGACCACCGCGGTCCGAAGTAGGACGGCACGAGCAGCAGTCCGCGGCCCTCCAGGAGGAGGTCGCCGTCGAGGCCCGAAGCCATCGTGACTTCCAGTACGGGGGCGTTCCAGCGGACGCAGTGGGGGTTCGCGGAGCTGAGGAGGTGTTCCATGCCACCGGTCAGCGCCTGCCGCGTCTTCGTTCCCCCTTCGGTCGTGGCACTGCTGGCGATCTGCTGCCAGTGGGGAGACAGGAGCACGTCGTACACGTGGTCCAGGCTGTCGCACAACCGTCGGAACAGGTCGCGGTCGTCGGCCAGGTGACGGGCCCAGGGCGGGAGGGGCCAGTCCGCCGCCACGTGCGCCAGGTCGCTGCGGATCCGGGAGCGCGGCGTGGCGCGCACCCGCTCCAGCACGTCCTCCGGGGAGCCCGACTCGGCGCGGGTGAGGAAGTCGGGTGCCCAGCGGCGGGCCCGGACCAGTTCGAGGACCATCCGCGCCTCGGGGCGCAGGTCGGTCAGGGCGCGCCGCCGCCAAGCCCCGAAGCGCACCGCTTGGCCGCGCTGTTGCAGGGTGCGGACGGCCGCGGCCAGTTCCATCAGCGGCAGCGAACACGGCGACACCCGGGTCCGCGCCAGATCGTCGACCGTGAAGTGAATGCGGTAGACCACGGCTCCCCCGCCCCCGTACACCACCGTTCGAGACGATCGATCCTCCGCGCATGCCGTCGCCCGGTCCAGGCCGAATCACGTCGAGTGCGTGCGCGGTTCAGCCGCTGCTCGCGCTCCGGGCACCGCGTCGCGGCGGCCGCCGCTCCCCCGGACCCGCGTGCGAGCCGTCGGCGACCGGGACGTGCCACGCTGGGCGAACCCCATCGCCCGCAGCTCAGGAGGACAGGACCATGGTGAGGGAATCGGACCGGCGCATGCTGCGTACCGCGCTGGAGGAGGCTCGCTCGGGCCTCGCCGAGGGCGGGATCCCGATCGGCGCGGCCCTGTACGCGCCGGACGGGTCCACCCTGCTGGGCCGCGGTCACAACCGCCGCGTGCAGGACGGCGATCCCTCGACGCACGCGGAGACCGCCGCCTTCCGGGCGGCCGGGCGGCAGCGGACGTATCGCGGTACGACGATGGCGACGACGCTCTCGCCCTGCTGGTACTGCAGCGGCCTGGTCCGGCAGTTCGGGATCTCGCGGGTCGTCGTCGGCGAGGCGCGGACGTTCCACGGCGGGCACGACTGGCTGGCCGAGCACGGCGTGGAGGTCGTGATCCTGGACGACCCCGAGTGCGCCGCCCTGATGGCCGCCTTCACGGAGACCCACCCGGAGCTGTGGCAGGAGGACATCGGGGCGTAGACCCGCACCTGCGCAGGGGGCCGGGCCGTTCGCGCGGTCAGTGCCCGGCCGGGGTCACATGCGCCCGCTCCCCCTGCGGGCCGAACAGGGCGAGCAGTTCGGCGGGGCTGCCGTCGGCACTGCCGATCCAGTGCGGCACGCGGGTGTCGAACTCGGCGGCCTCGCCGGGGCCGAAGCGGTGCTCGTGGTCGCCGAGCACGAACCTGACGTGCCCGTTGAGGACGTAGAACCACTCGTACCCCTCGTGGGACTGCAACGTCACGGCCGGTGCGCGGGCCGCCGGCGGATAGATCACCTTGTAGGCCTGGATACCGCCCGCGCGTCTGGTCAGGGGCACAAGGACGAGCCCGGACCGCCGTACCGGCCGCAGGTGGACGCGCGGGTCGCCGGTGGGCGGCGCGGCGACGAGGTCGTCGAGCGGGACGCCGTGCGCCCGGGCCAGGGGCAGGAGCTGTTCCAGCGTGGGGCGGAGCTTGCCGTTCTCCAGGCGGGACAGGGTGCTCGCCGTCAGACCGGTCTCGTTCGCCAGTGCCGCGAGCGTGGTGTTGCGCGCCTGACGCAGGGCGCGCAGCCGCGGTCCGACTCCGGCCAGCACGTCTTCCGTAGGGGTGTCCATGCTGCCCGATGATGCGGATCCGCAACTTTCCTTGCAAGGGCGGAAAGGGCCTGGCGATGCTGGCGGCACATCGCCGGAACCGACGGCGCCGACGGCACCCGGCTCGCCGACGCGGCGGACGACTCGGACGGCTCCGGCCGTCCAGACGGCTCGGGTGACTCCGGCAGCCCAGCCCGGGCGGCTCGGAAGGCTCGGGCGACTCGGGCGACTCGGGCGACTCGGGCGACTCGGAAGGCTCGACGCCCCGGGCGGCTCAGACGGCTCAGACGAAGGGACACCCCTGATGGACTCCACCCACCACCCGCGGCCCGCCGACAGCGCGGCGGAAGAGGACGCCGCCCGGTTCTGGGAGCGGACCCACCGCGCCCGGAGCGGCTGGGCCACGCGCGTCAACCCGCTGCTCGCCGAGGTCGCCGCGCCGCTGCGCCCCGGCGCCGCCCTGGACCTGGCCTGCGGCCCCGGCGGCGACACCCTCTGGCTGGCTGAGCAGGGGTGGCACGTGACCGCCGTGGACATCTCCGCCACCGCCGTCGAACAGGTACAGGCCGGTGCCCGCGAACTCGGTGTCGGCGAGCTGGTCACCGCCGAACGGCACGACCTGGCCGACAGCTTTCCCGTCGGCCGGTTCGACCTCGTCTCCGCCCAGTACTTCCAGACCCCGTTCGAGCTGCCGCGCGATCGCATCCTGCGTACCGCCGCGCGGACGCTGCGGCCCGGCGGCCTCCTGCTGGTCGTCGACCACGGCTCCACCGCACCCTGGTCGTGGAACCAGGACCCCGACGTGCACTACCCCACGCCCGACGAGACGGCCGCCGCGCTCGCTCTCGACCCGGCGCGGTGGTCCGTCGTGCGCGCCGACATGCCGCGCCGCCGGGCCGTCGGACCCGCCGGCGAGACCGCCACCGTCGTCGACAACGTCCTGCTCGTCCGGCGGGCCGCCGCATGAGCGCCGAGGACACCCGTCCGCCGTCGACCGCCCCCGACGAGAAGGCCGTCCTCCTCGGCTGCCTCGACCAGCTGCGCGACGCGGTCGCCGCCAAGGTCACGGGCGTGCCGGAACCGCAGGTCCGCACGGGCGGGGTGCCGTCGGGCACCAACCTCCTCGGCCTGGTCAGACATCTGGCGATCGTCGAGCGGTTCTACTTCCTCGGCGAGGAGGTCGGCCCGTGGCACACGACCATGCGGCCGTCCGCCGAGGACACCGTCGAGAGCGTGCTGGCCGACTACCGAAGGACCGTCGAGCGGGCGAACCAAGTCGTCGACGCCTGCCCCGACCTGACGCTGCCCGCCCCACGGCCGCCGCGCCGGGGGCCGGGGCCCTCGATGCGCTGGGTCCTGGCGCACATGATCGAGGAGACCGGCCGGCACGCGGGCCACGCCGACATCCTCCGCGAGCAGATCGATGGTTCCACGGGCCGCTGACGGGGTCGGGGCCCGGCCTCAGCACACCTCGGCCCGGGTGCGCCGCGCGTAGGCACGGGCCGCCCGGGCGCGGTCGCCGCAGCGGGTGGAGCACCAGTGGCGGCGGCCGTGGCGCAGCAGGTAACGGTTGCAGGGGGTGGAGCCGCAGGCCGTGAGGCGGTCGGCGTCGGGCCCGGTCAGAAGGTCGGCGGCGTCGGCGGCCAGGGCGGCCAGGGCGTGCTCGACGATCTGAGCCGTGGGGTGCGAGGCGGCCCGGTACAGGCCGCGGGTGGGGTCCCAGTGCAGCAGGGAGGCCGCGGGCGCCCGGGTCAGGGCCTCGTTGACCGCCGCGAGCGCGCTCGCGGGCGCGGGGTGGCCGTCGACGCGGGAGGCGAGCAGGGACCGGATCTGTTCGCGCAGCGTCCGCAGCTGCGCGGCGCACATCTCCTGGAGTCCGGCGTCGTCGGGCGCGAGGCCGTGCTCGACGAGCCATCGGTTCGCCGCGGCGGGGCTGCCGAGCAGATCGAGGAACTGGCCGCCGGGCAGCGCGATCGCGCTGTCGGCGAAGTCGAGGGCCGGGTACTGCTCGGCGCCCGGCGCAGGCGGCAGATCCGGCTCGGCGGTCACGCTGTCCTTCATGACTCTCATGTTATGGCTTGCGCTCATCCATGAGAAACAACTAGCTTCACCTCACGGATACACCACTACTCATCCGTGAGGTGTGCTCTCCCATGGCTTCTTCCGACTCCTCCTCGGCTTCTTCCGGCCCCTCCTCGGCCGCTTCCGGCTCTCCCTCAGCTGCTTCCGCCCCGTCGACGACGCCCCCCAACTCGCCCACGGCCGCTGCCGGAACGCGCGGCGAGCGGATTCCCGTACGCGTCTTCGGCGGCCCCACCGCACTCTTCGAGTACGGCGGTCTGACGTTCCTCACCGACCCCACCTTCGACGCACCCCGCAGCTACCCGGTACCGGGCGGCGAGCTGGTCAAGACCGCGCCCGCCGCGGCCACGCCCGCCGAGCTCGGCCGCATCGACGTCGTCCTGCTCTCGCACGACGAACACCCCGACAATCTCGACGAGTCCGGCCGGGCCCTCCTCGCGGAGACACCCCTCACCCTCACCACCCCCAGCGGCGCCCGTCGCCTCGGCGGCGCCGCGCAGGGCCTGGCCCCGTGGGCGTCGGTCGACCTCGACCGGCCCGACGGCAGGACGGTGACCGTGACGGGCGTGCCCGCGCTGCACGGCCCGGAGGAGCTCGGCGCCGAGGAGGTCGAGGCCACCGTCGGCGAGGTCGTCGGCTTCGTCCTGACCTCGGCCGATCTGCCCACGGTGTACGTGAGCGGGGACAACGCCTCGCTCGGCCTGGTCCGCGAGATCGCCGCGCGCTTCGGCCCCGTGGACACCGCGATCCTCTTCGCCGGGGCGCCGCGCGTCCCTGTCTTCGACGGCGCCCTGCTGGTCCTCGACAGCGCCCAGGCCGCCGAGGCCGCCGCGATCCTCGGGGCGCGCAGGGTCGTGCCCGTGCACTGCGACAGCTGGGCCCACTTCACCGAGGGCCGCAACGACGTCGTGGCCGCCTTCAAGGCCGCCGGGCTCGACGACCGCCTCCAGCTCGCCTGAAGAGCCGCCGGGCCCGGGGCCGTTGCGGCCGACGAGACGCCGGGAAGACGCCGTCGAGACGCCGGGAAGGCGCCGGTCAGGCCTCGGCGAAACGCCGATGAGACGCAGTCGTCCGCGTCCGCGTCACCAAACCTCTCCAACTCCGCCACGGCACGGGTAAATTGACCTTGCCGCCCACGGCGGGCGTGCCTTTCGGGGGTTGGGGTAGGAAATGCGCGGCACGGTCCTGGACGGGCGGTACACGCTCACGGAGCGGATAGGCGCGGGAGGCATGGGCGCCGTCTGGCGGGCCCGCGACGCGCGCCTCGACCGGGACGTGGCCGTCAAGCTGCTCGGACTGCCCCGGCACACGTCGGGACCCGAGCGGGAGCGGATGCTGGCGCTCTTCGTCCGCGAGGCGCGGGCCGCGGCGGCGCTCGACAGCTCGTACATCGTGCCGGTCTTCGACCACGGCGCGGACGGCGACGTCCCGTACCTCGTGATGCCGCTGCTCACGGGCCGTACGGTGAACGCGCTGCTCACCGAGGGCGACGGCCTCGCGCCGGAGCGGGTGGCGGACATCGCGGGGCAGGTGTGCCGGGCCCTCGCCGTGGCCCACCGGGCGGGCATCGTGCACCGGGACATCAAACCGGCCAACGTGATCGTCACCGACGAGGGCACGGTGAAGGTCCTCGACTTCGGCATCGCCAAGTTCCTCGACGCGACCGGGGCGACCGGCGGCTACCTCACCCGCACCTCCGACTCCCCCATCGGCACGCTGCACTACATGGCCCCCGAGCGGTTCACGCGCGGGCCCGCCGACGGACGCACCGACGTGTACTCGCTGGGCTGCATGGTCCACGAGATGCTCACCGGATCGCCGCCCTTCGACGCGCCGTCCGAGGCCGCCCTGATGCACTGTCATGTGTACGAGGCCCCGGACCCGCCCTCCGCACGGCGGCCGGAACTCACCCCGGAGTGGGACGCCTTCGTCGGCCGGACGCTGACGAAGGACCCGACCGGCAGGCCCAGCGCCGACGAGGCCCGTCAGGCCCTTGAGGCCCTCGCGCGCACGGCGGGGCTCCGGCCCGTGCCGGTGCCCCCGCCCGCACCCGAGCCCGTGCCCACGCCCCAGGCCGCGCCCCTGGAGCCCGTGGGAGCGGCCGAGTACCCGCTCGCCCCGCCCATGCCCCAGGGCCCGCCGACGCCGTGGCCCGTGCCGCAGCCGCTGGTCGCGGCCGGGAGCGGGCCCCGTCCGTGGTGGCGCAGATGGTGGCTTCCGGCCGGGGCGGCCGTCGCCGTCGCGGCGCTCGTCGCCGTGCTCGCCGTCGTCAACCCCTTCGACAAGGACGGCGCAGGCGACACCGACAAGACGGCGAAGGACGGCGGCTCAGGCAGTTCGGACGGCCGCGGGACCGGCGGCGGGAAGGACGGCCGGACCGGCGCCAAGGGCCCCGCGGTGGCCGAGCAGGCCAGGACCGAGACGCTGACCATCGGCACGGCCGCGGACTCCAAGGGCCCCTCGCCCGCCGTCGGCGGCGCCCGCAGGGGCGGCTCCGTCACGGTCCTCGACCCCTACGAGCCCACCACCATCGACCCGGGCACGATGTGGTCGGGCAGCGACCGCCTCATCTCGCGCCTCGTCTACCGCAGCCTGACGGGCCTCAAGACGCTGCCCGACGGCTCGGTCAAGCTCGTCGGCGATCTGGCCACCGACGCCGGGCGGCCCACGGCGGGCGGCCGGACCTGGACGTTCACCCTCAAGGAGGGGCTGACGTACAACGACGGACTTCCCGTGCGCGCCAAGGACTTCGCCCACGCCGTCGAGCGCACCCTCGGCCCGCAGTTCTCCATCGGCGACAAGACCGTACGCAGCTGGCTCCTCGGCAAGGACGCCACCACGGGGACCAGCACCCGCTCGCTGCCGCCGGGCGCCATCGAGACGCCCAACGACCGGACGATCGTCTTCCATCTCGAAGCCGCCCGCCCGGACTTCAACGTCGCGCTCGCGGGCCCCACCGGCGCCCCCCTGCCCGACAAGGTCAAGGACACCCCGGTGAACTCCGGGACGCTGCCGTCCACCGGCCCTTACCAGATCAACGCCTACCAGGGCGGCAAGGACCTCGTCCTCACGCGCAACCCCGCCTGGCGGGCGGCCACCGACCCGTTGCGCACCGCCTATCCGGACACGTACCGGATGGAGGGCGGCGTCACCGTCGACCGGATCAAGTCCCGCACGCTGGCGGCGCGGCCGGGCGAGGCGGTCATGTCGTTCACCGGCACCCTCGCCAAGGGCGACCTCGACGAGGCCTCCGGCGCGGGCCGTCTGACGGCGCCCTCCCCGTACGTGCAGACATACATGATCAACACGCAGCGGGTGAAGAACCGCGCGGTCCGCAAGGCCGTCGCCACCGCGCTGCCCGCGGCCGACGTCCTCGCGGCGAGCGGCGAGAACGGGACGGTCCAGCACAACCTGCTGCCCCCGGGCGTGCGCGGGGCCCGCCCCTTCGACCTGTACGACGCCGGGGAGCGCGGGTCCCCCGCCAAGGCGCGTGCGCTCCTCAAGGACGCGGGCAAGAGCGGCTACCGGATCACCCTCGGCTACGGGACGGAGGCGGACGCCAAGCGCGCCGAGGCGATCGAGGCGGCACTGAAGCAGGCGGGTTTCCGGGTCGAGCTCAAGCAGGACAAGACGGCCGACTACTTCAAGAACGCGGGCGACGGCAAGTACGACCTGTTCCGCATGGCCGTCGGCGGTGGCCTTCCCGTCGCCTCCTCGTTCCTGCCGGACTACTTCGACAGCGAGACCGCGGCCCCCGCCTCGTCGAACTACTCCCGCCTCAAGAACTCCGAAGTCGACGACGCGATCGAGGCGGCCGACGACGCGGGCTCCGTGACCGCGGCGGGCGAGCTGTGGTCGCGGGTCGACCGTCGCGTGATGGAGGAGGCGGCGGCCGTGCCGCTGTACGTGCCGACGCGCACGTTCCTGCACTCCGAGGCGCTGCGCGGGCTCCAGGTCGACATGGACGGGGTGTCACCGCTCAACGCGTACGTGCGCCCCTGACCCTCCGGGCGGTCTCGGACCTCGGACGTAGGTCCGGTGCCCCATGCGCGCTCCCCGCACCACCGGCTACGGTCGCTCCTCATGCAGAGCACCGACAACACCCGCCGCGACGTGCGGGAACGCACCCGCGACACACTGGCACGCCTGGGCCGCGAACGGGACGTCTGGGTGTCCACCGCCCACCCGGAGCGGGGCCCGCACCAAGTGCCCCTGTGGTTCTGGTGGGACGGGCGCGCGCTGTGGCTGTGCACCGGCGAGACCACCGCGACCGCGCGCAACCTCCGCACAGACCCCCGCGTACGCCTGGCCCTGCCGGATACCTTCGACGTGGTGCAGCTGCGCGGGACGGCGGACTGCTTCCCCGCACCGGAGGTGCCGGAGGAGGGCGCGGCCGGATTCGCGGCGAAGTTCGGCTGGGACCCGCGAACGGCCGAGGGGCCGTACGCCTATCTGCGGGTGACCCCGGACACCGTGCTGGCCTGGCGCGGCGAGGGCGAACTCTCCGGGCGGGTGCTCATGCGGGCAGGGGTGTGGCTCGGGTAACCGCCCGGCCCGGGGCTGTGGACGCCGGGTGCGCTCCTGCCCCGGCTCGGGAGGAGCGGACGTCGTCGACCTGGTGCCGTCCGGTGGCGGCGCGGATGACGTGGTGGGTGACTCGAAGACCGCGACGACCCGCTGGTCGCCGGTGAGCGGTGGCGTGCACTGTGTGTCACTGCCCTCACACGCGTCCTGCCACTCCACGAACCGCATCCCGCTGCCGACTGCCGTCAGGGTGAACTCGGGGCTCTGCACGAGGTAGGAGCACGACGTCCCGTCGCAGTCCTCGTCGGCGAAGCCTGACGCGTTCACGGTCCCCGTGCCGCCCTCCGGCTGATCGCGGTCCACGCGGACCACGGCGTAGCCCGTCTCGGACAGCTCGGCGAAGGACGTCGACCGCCCCCATCCCACGGTCAGTCGGCGAGGGACGCGCACGCCGCGCGCGGGCCGCGTGGGGCACTTGGTGTGCGTGCACACTGAACCGCCCTTCGCGCACGGCGAGGCACACCTTCGGGTCATCAGGTCAGGCGTGCCCCAGTGCCGCGCACGCCAGACCGGCGAGCTTGTCCGGCAGGTCGTGCGGGTCGTGGCGCAGGATGTGCAGCCAGGACAGGGCCGTGCCGCCGAGCAGTGCGTGGAGCAGGTCGAGGTCGGGCAGCTCCGCCAGTTCGCCGCGGTGTACGGCGCGTTCGACGAGCAGGGTGATCACGGTGCGCTGCGAGTCGATGAAGGCGGGGGAGAACCGCTCCACGAGGCCGGGGTTGCTGGACGCCTCAGCCATCAGGTTGAGCACGACGCTGGATCCCGCCGGGTCCGCGAGCTGGCCGACGATGACGTGAGCCAGGGCGGTCAGATCGCCGCGCAGGGAACCGGTGTCGGGCGGGGCCGCCACGGGGGCGTCGTGCACGACTGCCGCGAAGAGCATCTCCTGCTTGGTCGCGTACCGCCGGTAGATCGCGGCTTTGCCGACCCCGGCGCGGGCGGCCACCGCGTCCACCGTCACTCGCCCGTAGCCCACCTCGGCCAGCAACTCGCGGGCGGCGGCGGCGACTGCGTGATCCACGCGGCTCTCACGGGGGCGTCCAGTTGGTTGCGCTGCTTTCTCCACTGTGCCAGTATACGGCACTGGTCGTTCCGAAAATCTCAGTTCCGTAAGTCTTTCGTTCGAGCAAAGGGCGCCATGCGAAAGCTCAAGAGGTACGTTGCCGCGCTGAGTGTGACCGCGGCAGCCGTCATCGGATCCGCCCCCAGTGCCGGGGCGGCGGATTACCCCTGGTACCCCTTCGACGGGATAAAGAGCAACTGGACCTGCTCCCCGACGGAGAAACAGGGAAGTGCCTACGTCCAGCAGTGCGTGATAGTCAATGGGATCGCCTATCAAGGCGCCACCATCATCACCACCAACTCCTCGGTGACCGCGCAGTCCTACACCTCCGCGATCAAGAACCGCACATCGGACGGCCGCGTCTCCTGCGCCGGCCCGATCTCCGACACGACAGTCCTGTGCCTCAGCGAAACGCTCCGGGCCGCCCGCGGTTCCTACGTACAAGGGGCAGCGGAAGTCATCGTCGGGGCGACGGGCCCCACCTGGCACATGTCACCCACGGTGCCCATCAAGTAGGCGCCGCCACCGACCGTGCACGTCCACCCGGAACCTCAAGCCTGTCCTGCCCACGAGGGGATCACTGTGCGTACCTTCAAGAAGTCCATCGCCGTGCTCGGCGCCACCGCGGCGGCCGTCATCGGATTCAGCTCGAACGCCAGCGCCGCCGACACTCCCTGGTTCACGTTCACGGGAATCAAGGACAACTGGCACTGCTCCGACACCGTGAAACAAGACCGTGCCTACATCCAGCAGTGCGTCATCATCAACGGCACGGCGTTCCAAGGCGCGACCATCGTGACAGTCAACGCCCCGGAGAGCCCTACGGCGGCGACCTACGTGATCGAGAACCGCGACGCGCGCGGGGGCCAGAATTGCTACGAGGGGCTCCAGGAGAACAAGACCCTTCTGTGCCTCAGCGCGACCCAGAGAGCGACCCCGGGGTCATATGTACAGGGCTTCGGCGCGGTCTGGACTCCGGGAGCCGGGTCCAAGTTGTACTACTCCCCCACGAAGCGCATCGGCTAGGAAGGGAAGTCCCCCCTCTGCCCGAGTGAACCGCGCTCAGCGTTCAGCACCCTCCGGCACAACTCACCGGTTGTGCGGGAGGGTTCCGCGGTGTCGAGCGTACGGTCAGCGGCTGCCGGTGATGGCCTTGATCTCCTGGTCGATGATCTCCCACAGCGGCACGCCGTCGCAGTTGCTGAGGATGACGCCGACCCAGCCGGTGTCCGGGTAGATGTTCCAGCTGGCGCCGACACCGGGGTCGCCGCCGGCACGCCCCCACAACCACTGGCCGTTGGTGATGTGGACCGGCATCGAGTAGGCCGCGAACCCCGCGTCGGCGGACGGCGACCGGCCGTTCCGCAGGCCGCCCTGCTGAGGAGGAAGGGGCAACTTGGCCGCGGTCAGCACCTCGGCGTAGGGCCGGTCGAGGACCGTGCCGTCGGCCAGGGCGTGCGCGAACCGGACCAGGTCGGGCGCGGTGGCGAAGCCGCCGTCCCCGGGGGCGTCGATGAAGTTGCGGCCCGGGTTCTTGCCCGGCTGGTGCGGGCTCGGGCTGCCCTTGTCCAGGTTGCGGAGGGCGTCGACACGGCTGCCGTCGGCCAGCTCCATGTACGGGTGCGCGACGCGCTTGTCGGTGAGCCACCGCGGTCTGGTGCAGAACGCCGAGCCGGTCATTCCGCAGCGCCGGAAGACGTGTTCCTCGACGTAGTCCCAGTACGTCGTGCCGGTCACGGCCTCCACGATCTGCGCGGGGATGGCGACCTCGGCGCCGACGTGGTCGGTGGGGGTGCCGGGGGCGGCCACCAGCTCGGCCTGCCGGGCCCACCGCTCGTTGTACTCGCGCACCTCCTCCCGGCTCTGGAAGACGCGCCGCACGTCGACGTCCGGGTTGCTCAGCCCGGAGGTGCCGGAGAGCAGGTGGTGGAGGGTCACCTTCTCGGCGACCTCTTTGGCGAAGCCCGTCAGATAGGTGCCCACCGTGTCCCACAGCTTCACCTCGCCCCGCTGCACCAGCTGCAGGACGGCCACCGCGCCGAACGGCTTGCCCGCCGAGCTGAGGGAGAAGGCGACGCCCTCGTGGTTGCGGACCCCCTTCTCCTTGTCGGCCATGCCGTAGCTGCGCGACAGCACCGTCCGGCCCCGGTGCGACAGCAGGATCACGCCGGAGAACTTGTCCTCCGCGGCCAGCTTCGCCACGTACCGGTCGTAGGCTCCGCCGGGCCGGGCGTCCGGTGGGATCGCGTCGGGATCGGTCGGGGCGGGGGCCGCGTGGCCGGGGCGGGCGGTCACCAGCTGCGCGCCGGACGCCGCCGCGCCCGCGGCCGCGAGGCCGCTCCACCCGAGCAGCCGCCGCCGGTCGATGCCGCGTACGGAATCCGAGTCCATGGTCACGTTCCCTGTCTCCTTGGCTTCTGGTCGGCTTCTGTTCGGCCGACCGACCCTTGCTGCGCCGGGTCAGGGCCTTCGCCGGAGGTGGCCCTCGCCCCCACTCAAGACGGCGGACCGTTGCGGCGGCGTATGTGCTTTTCGATACGCCCGCGATACACCCCGGGCCCCTGGGAAGCGGGCCGCGGCAGCGGTTCTGAGAGGGTGCGCCTATGGATGTCCGGCAGCTGGAGTACTTCCTGGCGATCGTCGACCGCGGCGGGTTCAACCGCGCCGCCGCGACGCTCTACGTGTCGCAGCCCTCGCTCTCGCAGGCCGTCCGGGCCCTGGAGCGTGACATCGGCACGGAGCTCTTCCACCGCATCGGCCGCCGGGCGGTCCTCACCGAGGCGGGCCGGGCCCTCATCGAACCGGCGCGCGCGGCCGTGCGGAGCCTGCACACCGCGCGGGCCAGCGTCGACGCCGTGCGCGAACTGCGCGCGGGCCGCCTCGACATCACCTCCATGCCGTCGCAGGCGGTGGAGCCGCTCACCACGCTGATCCGTGCGTTCAGCGACGACCACCCGGGCGTCTCGGTGGCCGTGAAGGCGGCCTTCACCGCGCGGGACGTCATCGACATGGTGCGGACGGGCGCGGTCGAGCTGGGGCTGCTCGCGACCGCCGGGGCGGTGCCGGAGAAGGAGGTCGCCGCGCACGTGCTCGGGCGGCAGCGGTTCGTGCTCGTGGTGCCGCCCGGCGGCCCCTTCGCCGGGCGGGACGCGCTCGACTGCGCGGAGCTGACCGGGCAGCGGCTGATCGTCGGGCAGCCGGGCACCGGCATGCGCGCCTACGTCGACGCGCTGCGCGAGCGGGGCGTCGACTTCACCGTGGCCGCGGAGACCGAGCACCGGGTGGCCCTGCTGCCGCTGGTCCTGGCCGGGGTCGGGCTCGCCGTCGTCACGGACTCCTGGCGGGAGTTCGCCCGGCGGGCGGGCGCCCGCGTCCTGGACATCGAGCCCGCGACCACGCTCGACATCGCCCTGGTCAGCAGGCGCGGCGTGCTGTCCCCGGCCGCGGCCGCGTTCGCCGCGGCCGCCGTCGCGTCCCGCGCCCCGGACGGGGCCGCCTGATAAGGCCCGCCTATCAGGCAGATCCGGTATGCGTCTTGGACGCCGGTCCGGGCCCGTTGCTGGAATCGACGGCATGACGAACCACCGCATCGCCCTGATCCCCGGCGACGGCATCGGCACCGAGGTGCTGCCCGCCGCGCAGCAGGTCCTCGACGTCCTCGGCCGCCGCCACGGCTTCGGCCTCACCTACACCTCGTACGACGACTGGTCCTGCGAGCGGTATCTGCGCGAGGGCGCGATGATGCCGGACGACGGCCTCGACCAGCTGCGCGACAAGGACGCCATCCTGCTGGGCGCGGTGGGCCACCCCGAGGTGCCCGACCACGTCTCGCTGTGGGGCCTGCTGATCCCGATCCGGCGGGGCTTTCGCCAGTACGTCAACCTCCGGCCCATCCGCGTCTTCGAGGGCATCGAGAGCCCCGTGCGGAACGCGCGCGCCGGTGAGGTCGACTTCGTGGTCGTCCGCGAGAACGTGGAGGGCGAGTACAGCCAGGTCGGCGGCCGCTTCAACAGCGGCTTCCCGGAGGAACTCGCCGTGCAGGAGGCCGTGTTCACGCGGGCCGGTGTCAGCCGGGTCCTCGACTACGCCTTCGACCTCGCGGCGCGCCGGGGCGGCCGCCTGACCTCGGCCACGAAGTCGAACGGCATCGTGCACACCATGCCCTTCTGGGACGAACTCGTCGCCGAGCGCGCGCCCCGCTTCCCCCGGGTCGCCTGGGAGCAGGAGCACATCGACGCCCTCGCGGCGAAGTTCGTCCTCGCCCCGGGCCGGTTCGACGTGGTGGTCGCCTCCAACCTCTTCGGTGACATCCTCAGCGATCTCGCGGCCGCGATCGCCGGGTCCATCGGGATCGCCCCGGCCGCGAACCTCAACCCCGAGCGGGAGTTCCCCTCGATGTTCGAGCCGGTGCACGGTTCGGCGCCCGACATCGCGGGCCGAGGAGTCGCCAACCCGCTGGGCGCGATCTGGTCGGCGGCCCTGATGCTCGACCACCTGGGCCACCCCGCGGCGGCCAAGGACGTCACCGACGCCGTCGCGGGCGTCCTCGCGAAGACCGACGTGCGCACCGCCGACCTCGGCGGCACCGCCACGACCGCCGCCTTCACCGACAAGGTCCTCGAACTTCTCTGACCCCCGCCCCCTGAGCCGCCGGCGGCCGCCGCGAGCAGCCCGAAGGCCGGTTGCGCCCGTTCCTCGACGAGGAGAAACGCCATGGCAGCACCCGCGTCCCCCGCAGCGGCACCCGCGCCCAAGCGGCCCTGGTACCGGCAGCTCTACTTCTGGGTCCTGACCGCCATCGTCACCGGGGTGCTCACCGGCTGGCTGTGGCCCTCGGTCGGCACCGCCCTGGAGCCGGTGGGCACCACGTTTGTCGCCGCCATCAAGATGCTCATCGCCCCGATCGTCTTCCTGACCGTCGTGGCGGGCATCGGCGGCGTCGACAGCCTCGGCCGCGTCGGCCGCGTGGGGCTGAAGTCCCTGCTCTACTTCCAGGCCGGGACGCTCGCCGCCCTGCTCGTGGGACTGGTCGCCGTCAACGTCTTCCAGCCCGGCGCGGGCGTCCACGCCGACCCGGGCGAGCTGCGCCTCGAAGGCGACGCGCGGCAGTACGTCAAGGACGGGCAGGACCAGGACTGGTGGCACTTCCTCACCGACATCGTCCCGCACAGCGCCGTGGGCGCCTTCGCCGAGGGCAACGTCCTCCAGGTCATCTTCCTCTCGGTGCTCTTCGGCGTCGCCCTCAAGGCCGTCGGTCCCGTCGGCGAACCGATCGTCGAAGGCGTCCACCGCCTCAGTGCCGTCGCCTTCAAGATCCTCCACTATGTGATGCTGGCCGCTCCCGTGGGCGCCTTCGGTGCGATGGCCTACACGATCGGCGCGTACGGCATCTCCACCCTCACCAGCCTCGGGCAGCTCATCGGGCTCTTCTACGGGACGTCCGCGTTCTTCGTGGTCGTGGTGCTCGGCGCGGTCACCGCCGCGCTCCGGATCAACATCTTCCGGCTGCTCCGCTATCTGCGCGAGGAGTTCGTCCTGGTCCTGGGCACGTCGTCGTCCGAGAGCGCCCTGCCGCGCCTGATGCAGAAGCTGGAGGGCCTCGGCGTCAGACGGGACATCGTCGGACTGACGGTGCCCACGGGCTACTCCTTCAACCTGGACGGCAGCTCCCTCTATCTGTCCCTGGCCGCCGTCTACATCGCCCAGGCGACCGACACGCCCTTGAGCATCGGTCAGCAGCTCGGGCTGCTCGCCATCATGATCCTGACCTCGAAGGGGTCCGGCGGGATCACCGGCGCCGGTTTCATCGCGCTGGCCGCGACGCTGTCCACGGTGGGCACCGTCCCCGCGGCGGGCATCATGCTCATCTTCGGCATCGACAAGTTCATGTCGGAGTGCCGTGCCCTGACCAACCTCGCGGGCAACAGCGTGGCCACGCTCGTCGTCGCCCGCTGGGAGAACGACCTCGACGCGGAGCGCGTCAACGAGGTGCTCAAGGCCCGTGCACCGCGCCCCGCCCCCGCCGAGGAGGCCGACGGCCGGGCCGAGGCCCCCGTGGAGCTGCCGACCAAGGCCTGAGCCGCCTGGCGGCGGGCGCCGCGCGGCCTTCCTCTAGAGTTCTTCCGTCCCCTGGACGCGCGCGGCCCCGGCCGACGGCGCGTGCCGACCCCGACCGAGGAACGACCGTGACCGACATGGCGCCCATATCCCTCCAGCAGGAGATCGCCCGGGACCTCCGGGTGAGCCCGACCTTCGAGGCGGAGCAGGAGATCGAGCGCCGGGTGGCGTTCCTCGCCGACCAGCTGACCTCCACGGGCCTGCGCTCGCTGGTCCTCGGCATCAGCGGCGGCGTGGACTCCACGACCGCGGGCCGGCTGTGCCAGCTGGCCGTCGAGCGGGTCCGCGCCGCCGGGCACGACGCCACGTTCTTCGCGATGCGGCTGCCGTACGGCACGCAGGCCGACGAGCACGACGCGCAGCTGGCGCTCGACTTCATCCAGCCCGACCAGGTCCTGACCGTCGACGTGCGGCCCGCGAGCGACGCGGCCCTCGAAGCGGTCCTCGCCGGAGGCACGGCCTTCCGCGACGCGCACCACCAGGACTTCGTCCACGGCAACATCAAGGCCCGCCAGCGCATGATGGCCCAGTACGCGGTCGCGGGCGCGCACGAGGGCCTGGTCGTGGGCACCGACCACGCCGCGGAGGCGGTGTCCGGCTT
The DNA here is from genome assembly GCF_022698285.1 of Streptomyces sp. AN091965. NCBI lineage: Bacteria > Bacillati > Actinomycetota > Actinomycetes > Kitasatosporales > Streptomycetaceae > Streptomyces > Streptomyces sp. AN091965. The sequence continues at coordinate 910,924 of NZ_JALDMY010000001.1, forward strand.
CTTCACCAAGTTCGGCGACGGCGCGGCCGACGTGGTGCCGCTCACCGGCCTCACCAAGCGGCGCGTCCGCGCCCTTGCCGAGGCCCTGGGCGCGCCCGCCGCCCTGGTGTGGAAGACCCCGACCGCGGACCTGGAGACGCTGAGCCCGGGCAAGCCCGACGAGGACGCGCTCGGCGTCACCTACGACGACATCGACGACCTCCTGGAGGGCAAGCCGGTCGACGGACCCGCCTTCGAGGCCATCGTCCGCCGCTACCGCCTCACCGAGCACAAGCGCCAGCTGCCGATCGCGCCCTGAGCCCCGCTCTGTCCCCGCTGGTCAGCGGGTGGTGTGCGCGCCGCCGTTCACGTGCAGGACCTGCCCGGTGATGTGCCGAGCCGCCGGTGAGGCGAGGAACGCCACCGCGCCCACGACGTCGTCGGGGGTGCCCGGGCGGCCCGTGGCGGTGGCCGCCACCAGCTGCCCGCGGCGCTCCCCGGTGAGCTTGTCGCGGAAGAACTCGGTGTCGGCGATGTAGCCGGGCGCGACCACGTTCGCGGTGACGGACCGGGCGCCGAGTTCGCCCGCGAGGCTGATGTTCCAGGTGGCGAGGCCCGCCTTGGCGGCGCCGTAGGACCCCGCTCCCTGGTCGGCCGCGATGGAGCCGATGTGGACGACGGCGCCGCCCTCGGCCAGGCGGTCCGTCACCGCGCGGGTGGTGAGGGCGGCGCTGATGAGGTTGGCCTCCAGATTGGCGCGGAAGTCCCGGGCGTAGGACGCCAGGTCCGCCTTGCCGTCGGCGTCGAAGACCACGTTCCCGCCCGCGTTGTTGACCAGTACGTCGACGCGCTCGGGCAAGGCGTCGAGGAGGCGCAGCAGGTCGTCGGGGTGCGTGTGGTCGCAGACCAGGGCGTTGGCGCCGGTCTCGGCGGCCAGCTCCTCGATCGGCCCGGGCCTGCGGCCCGTGACGAACACCTTGTCGCCCTGGGCGGCGAAGTGCCGCGCGACGGCCCTGCCGATGCCCGTGCCGCCGCCGGTGACCAGGATGGTGCGTGCCATATGCTGAGCTCCGATCACGTTCATATAGGCCTAAATTTAGATCTAAACGTAGTACGAGGGGGCTCCCCGTGACAAGAGATCCACACGGCGCGCAGGCGGCGGCCGACGCTCTCCCCACGGCCCGGACCATCGCCGAGGCCTGGCAGCGCGAGCGCCCCGGCACCCCGGTCGACTCGATCGGGATCGTCACGCCGATCTGGCAGCTGGCCAAGCTCTTCGGCGACGACCGGCGGGCCGTGCTCGCCCGCGCCGGGGTCGACACCGCCACGCTCGACCTGCTCAGCGTGTTGCGCCGCAGCGGCCCTCCGTACACGCTCACCACCCGCGAGATCGGCCACCGCTGTCTGGTGACGGCGGGCGCGGTCTCCCAGCGCGTCGCCCGCGCCGAGCGCGAGGGGCTCGTCACCCGCGCCCCGGCGCCGGACCGCTCCCGGGCCGTCCTGGTCGCCCTCACTCCGGCCGGGCACGAGCTCGTCGAGGCGACGGTGGACCAAGTCCTGCTGCGCGACGCCGAGTTGATCACCTCGCTCACGCCGGAGCAGCAGACCCAGCTCGCGGAGCTGCTCCGCGTCCTGCTCGCCGACGTCCAGGACCGCGTCGGCGACCACGGGATCACTCAGGTGGGGCAGCTCTGAGGCCATGCGAAGGTGCGGCCCGGACGTGAGGATCCACGTCCGGGCCTCACCCGCTCCGCCGGAGCCGGAGGCACACGGTCAGCGCCGCGCTCCCGCGGTCTCCTTGTGTTCCTCGTGCTCCTCGCAGTCCTCGTCCTCCTGGCGGTCCGACGCGCTCCCCGCGGGCGGCGTGTCGCCGTCGGACGCCGTCACCGTGCCGTGCCGTTCGGCCCAGACGGTGAGGGCCGTCGAGCAGGCGTGGTCCAGGTGGCGCAGGCCCGACAGGTCCAGTTCGGTCCTGCGGTCGCCCGGCAGCGCCTCCAACTGGTCGAGGATCTTGGGAAGGCGCAGGAACGTGGCGTTGCCGAGCACACGGACGCGGACCGTGCCGGTGCCCTCCAGCCCGTCGACCTCCAGGTGTACGTGGGAGGTGTCCCAGGCCGTCTTGACGATGGCGAGGGCGAGGCCGATGAGGACGCCCTCGAACATGTTGGTCGCCACGATCGCGAGGGCGGTGACCGCGAGCACCAGGGCCTCGCCGCGGTGCTCGCGCCACAGCGGCCCGAACGCCTTGACGGGGATCAGCTTCCAGCCCGCGTGGATCAGGACTCCGGCGAGCGTCGCCACCGGTATGACGCCGAGGGCCGCCGGGAACGCCGCGGCGAAGGCGAGCAGCCACACTCCGTGCAGCACCCGGGACGCCTTGGTCCTGGCACCGGCCTGCACGTTGGCGGCGCTGCGCACGATCACCGCGGTCATCGGCAGGGCGCCGAGCGCCCCGCACACGGCGTTGCCCGCGCCCTGGGCCATCAGCTCCTTGTCGTAGTCGGTGCGCGGGCCGTTGTGCATGCGGTCCACGGCGGCCGCGCTGAACAGCGACTCGGCGGACGCGATCAGGGTGAAGGCGAGGACGGTGCCGATCGCGCCCGCGAGGGCGCCGCCCTCCACCAGGGCGGAGAACGCGTCTCCCCCGGGCGGCTGCACCGCGTCCACCAGGCCCTGCACCTCGACCTTCGCCACCGACAGGTCGAGGGCGAACACGGCGAGCGTGGCCAGGGCGACCCCGGCGAGCGGCGCGGGCAGCACCCGGGCGGCCCTGCGCCACCGCGGCCACAGCACCAGGACGGCGATGGTGCCGGTGCCGACGGCGAACGCGGCCAGGGCGTCGCCCGAGCCGGCCGTGTCGGCGGCGAGCCGGGGCAGTTCGGCCAGCTTGTCCAGGCCGGACGCGGGGGCCTTCGCGTCGACGAGCGCGTACAGCTGCCCGGCGATGAGGACGAGGCCGATGCCCGCGAGCATCCCCTGCACCACCGCCACGGATATCGCCCGGAACCAGCGGCCGAGCCGCAGGGCTCCCATGGCCAGCTGGAGGAGCCCGGCGATCAGCACCAGGGCGCCGAGCGCGGCGATGCCGTACTCATGCACGGCCTCGTAGACGAGGACGGTCAGACCGGCGGCCGGACCGCTGACCTGGAGGCTGCTGCCGGGCAGCAGACCGGTCAGGAGGCCGCCGACGATGCCGGTGACCAGACCGAGCTCGGCCGGTACGCCGGAGGCGACGGCCACGCCGACGCACAGGGGGACGGCGACGAGGAAGACCACGATCGACGCGGTGAAGTCCGCGCGCAGTGTGGCGAAGTCACGCACTGAGGGCCTTTTCATGGTCGGTACGTCAGCTTTCGTGGGTTTCACCGGATCTCCCCGTTCTCACAGCGGGAGGAAGAGGTCGGTCTCGGCGTGATGAGCCGCCACCAGGCCAGTGTGGACCTCGTAGTACCAGCCGTGCAGGCGCACGTCGCCGCTCTCCAGGCGCTCGCTGACGCACGGGTAGGCGCGCAGGCGTACCAGCTGTTCGCGCACGTGGCGCTGGACGGCGGCGGCGACCGCAGGACCGTCGTCGGCGGGCAGTTCGCTGGACAGCTGACGGTCCAGCCAGTCCCGGACGGCGGGCAGTTCGGCGAGGTCCTCGCCGCGGGCCTTGGCACCGACGGCACCGCAGTGCGAGTGGCCGCAGACCACGATGTCGGCGACGCGCAGGACGCGCATCGCGTACTCGATGGTGGCGCCTTCCGAGCTGGCGGGCCGGTCGGCCTCGTAAGGGGGCACCGCGTTGCCCGCGGTGCGCAGCTCGAACAGGTCGCCGGGGCGGGCCCCGGTGATGAGGGAGGGCACGACCCGGGAGTCGGAGCAGGTGATGAAGAGGGCGAGCGGGGACTGCCCGGCGGCGAGCCGCTCGAACGTCTCCTGTTCCTCGCGTCGTTCGGCGATGCGGGCGGTCATGCCGCGGGCATGCGTGATGAAGGTCTCCATGGCGAAGACGTCTCCTGGGGGTGTCGGTGTGGGGTGTGCGGACGGCGGGCGGGGCCCGGCGTTCCGCTCAGGAGCGCGATACGCAGTGCAGGACGAGCAGTTGGGCACCCGATCTGGCGGGCACGGGCGCGCCCGGCCGAGGACCGGTGGGGCCGCGGGCCGTGTGGGTGTCGGCGGGGTCGGCCGCGTCCGGCCGGGCCTGCGGGGTGGCGGCTCGCGCGTGCGCGGGGGTGGTGTGCGCGCGGCCGCGGACGAAGTGCGGGGGCGGGTGGGGGACTTCGCTGTCCCTGAGGGCGCGTTCCCGCGTGTCCATGGCGACCGGGGGCGGTGGCGGCGCGGCGAGCCTGGACGGGGCCGCCGAGCCGGGGGCCGCGCCGGCGACGGCCGGGGCGGCCCCGCCGCAGAGGAGGGACAGGAGGACGATCACGGTGGTGACGGCCCAGCGGCGCGCTCGTGCCGTCGGGCCCGGCCGGATGCGCTGCCGGATGCGCACGGGACCGGCCCGGCCGTCCGGGCGGTCGGTGCTGAGGTGCTTCATCGTCGTCAGGAGGCTTCGGGCGCGGGGGTGCGCGGGGGTCGGCCGGTCACGGGGATCCCTGGCGGGGTGGCCGTGTCGGCACGCGGGTGCGCGTTCAACTGCCGCCCGTTCCCTGGGGCTCCGCCGGGGTCAGCTCGCTGATCTCGGACAGCTCCATGCCGAGCTGCTCGTGCAGGAAGCGCACGATCGTCCAGTGCGGCAGCGCTCCCTCGTCGAAGGGGCCGAACTCCCGCGCGTACAACGGGATCCAGCGCAGGGCCTCCTCGATGGCCTGCTCTCTGCCCGGCTCGCGCTGGTAGTCCTCGTACGCGATGCTGCGGTGCTCGATGAAGAAGCCGCCGGGCAGCCGCTGTTCGCACAGGGCGCGGTACTCGCGGGTCTGGAGGATCAGGTAGTGCCAGATCTCGTCGATCTCCTGCTCGACGGGGAGGAAGAGCCCGCTGAGCCGGTCCGGGTGGCGGGAGACGAGGTACAGATAGCGCAGGCACTCGGTGACCTGGCGCTCGACGTACTCCCTCGGTGCGTCGGCCGTCGCGGCGAAGTGGGCCACCACCTCGGCGTGCAGGGCGTCGCCGAGCAGCGACGCGAGGTCGGCGGGGGTCACGTGGTCGACGGCGGGCGCGAGGGTGTCGGCGGACGCGATCGGCTGCGTGGTCATGGTGCTCCCGGGAGAGGTGGCGTGGAGTGCGGAGGGGGGTCAGGTGTCCTTGGCGAGCCAGGCGTACTTGCCCGAGCCGCCGATGGCGATGTGCTCCTGGTGGCGCAGATCGCTGCTCCGCCCGGTGAGGGCGGCGACGCCCTGGCGCAGCGTGTCGGCCTCGACGGGCGCGAGCGGGGCGCCGTCGAAGGTCGTGTAGCGCAGCAGCGCGCGGGAGGGGTCGCGGACGTCGAGCTGGTGGACGAAGACGCGGGGCGAGGCGTGGGCGACCACGTCGTCGAGGTCGCCCTGCGCCACGGGCCCGTGCGGGGTCTTCAGGAGTTCCTTCTCGCGGCCGCAGAACCGGGTGATGCGGTCCGGGTCCGGCGAGCCGTCGGCGGTCCGCACGCAGTCGCCCGAGCGGTAGCGCACCAGGGGCATGTGCGGGTTGCGCACGCTGGTGACGATGAGGCTGTGGATGCCGCTGCCCGGCTCCACGGGGAGCAGCTCGACGCTCATCCGGTCCAGGTACGGGCGGTAGCTGCCGGTGCGGTCGCTGTAGAAGAGGTAGCCGAGTTCGGTGCTGCCGAACAGGTCGACGACCGGGCAGGAGAAGTGGTGCTGGAGGTAGCGCCGGACGTTGAGCGGCGCGTACTCGTAGGCGTGCACGATGCTCGCGGGCCGGGGGAAGGAGGCCCACAGTCCCCAGTCGACGGCCTTGCGCACCAGGTGCGCGAGGTGCGGTCCCGAGCAGTCCAGGTGGTACCGGCCACGGGGGTGGGCGGTCTGCGCGGTGCGGATCTCCTCGATCATGCGCTCGACGTCCGCACGGTCCCACAGGGCCGGGTCGCGGCGCAGGTTGACGTAGAACGTCCGCTCGTCCAGGCGCCGTTGGTCGAGGTCCGGCAGCGGGTCGGGCTCGGCCCGGGGGCCACCCCGCTTGCGGGCGTTGACGCGCGCGACGTGCTCGGTGGCGAGGACGGTGGTGAGGGAGACCCGCCGGCACCCCTCGTGCCAGGTGTCGGCGATGTCGGGGTGCTCGCTCCACAGCCGGTAGTAGGAGTCGAGCAGGAAGTACGGGGGCCGGATGATCTGCATCCGGGCGTGGTTGGTGCCCGTGGAGAGCACGAACTCGGCTTCTCCCGCCGCGAGGGCGGCGGCCAGGGTGGGGGTCATCCAGTTGTCGGGAAAGCCACGGGCTATCTCCGGCTTCTCCAGAATGGGGAAGTGGCCGCGCTCGACGTGGGGCCGGTAGATCGGTATGTCCTGGATCTGGGCGATGACGTCGGCACTGGGCTGACCGTTCATGACCACCCTTCGGGGCTGCTCGGGTATGCGGGGGGGGCGGCCCGGCACGCCGTGGGGCGTGCCGGGCCTGTCGTAGCACCTGTAGTAGCAGAGGCAACTAACGGGTCTTCAGGAAATACAGCCGGACTTCGCCGAGACGCTGATGCAGCCGGACTTGTCCGCGCTGATGCAGCCTTCCTTTCCGGACGCCTTCGGCGAGTTCAGGGCCGTCCACTGGTTCCAGACATCGTCCTTGGCCATCTTCGCGATGAGCTTTTCCATGGCGTACCTCCAGGGGAAGGGGGATGTGCGGCGGGGCTGCTGCCCGTTCACCGCTGCAATCGAAAGTAAAAGCAACACCAAGTCGAAGTCAAAGGTGAGCAATGCGTCACTGGCTCAAAAGCCGCCCAGGGCGGAGACTTTGGCTTGATCCTTTGGGGCGCGCGGGGCGCTATTCACCTTCTCTTCACCAATGCGACAGGGAATGCGCACGCGTGGGAACGGTGGGTCAAAAGGGGCCAATCAGCTGGATGGAGCTGAACGGCTTGATAAAGGGCTGATCGACCGGAAGGGCCGCGCCAGGAGAGACGGGTGTGCCGCCAAAGAGGGGCGAGACAGGTGTTATCGCCCGGTGGACGCGGTGCGCCAGAGGAAGATTTCGGTACTCGGCCGGCGCTCGGCGAAGCGGCCCGCCGGAGCCGCCTTCCGCAGCAGCTCGCGCAGCTCCGACTCGAAGTCGCCCCGGCGCGGCCCGAACAGGTGCGGGGCCGAGAACGACATGGAGAACACCCCGGCGACGACGTCGTCGGCCGTGCGCTGGAGCGCCTGCCCGCCGGGGACGACGAGGCGCTCGGGACCGGCGAAGCCCGCCCGGGCGAACACCGCGGCCTCGCCGCCCGGCGTCCCTTGCGGCAGCACGCCGCGCCCGGCCCGTCTGACCGGTCCCAGATACCGCCTGACCAGCTCGTCGATCGCCGCGTACGGCACCGGCGGATGCGCCGGGCCCGCGACGGACCGGTCCTCCGTCTTCAGGTCCGAGATGTGCGCGAGGACTCCGCCCGGGCGCAGCATCCCCCGCACCGTCCGTGCCACCAGGTCGCGGTCCATCCAGTGGAAGGACTGGGCGAAGGTCACCACGGTGAAGGTGCCGAGACCGGCGGGGAGCTCCTCGGCCCGGGCCCGTACCCAGGAGGTCTTTTCGGCCACTCCTTGCCCGGCCGCCTCACGCCGGGCCTCGGCGATCATTCCGCCGTCGGGGTCGAGCCCGACGACCTCGGCGAACGCGTGCACGAGCCGCAGCGCGACGCTGCCCGGGCCGCATCCCACGTCGAGCAGACGCCCCCGGCCGTCGAGGTCCAGCGCCTCGGTGAGCGCGTCCGCGAGCGCGGGGGCGTACGGGAGCCGTCCGCGCCGGTAGTACGCGGCCGTCCCGGAGAACAGGGTGTCGTCCCACTGCCAGTCGGCAGACATCTCGGCGCACCTCCGTTCGCAGGGATCCGAGCGCGGAGCCGCCGATGATGCCACAGCCGGGGCGGGGCAGCGATGTCCTTTCCGCGGGGCGGAGCCGGGCGGGTGACGCACCGGACTCCGGCGGGACGGCACCGGCCCGGAACGGCCGTCGCCGCGCCGGACCGGGCCGGATCACACGAAGGGCGTGATCCGCTCCTCGACGCCGAGGAGCAGCTTGCCGTAGATCTCCATGCCCACCGCGGGCGTGGAGACCGCGTGCCGTCCGGCGGTGCTCGCGTCCCGCCAGATCCGCTGGAGCGGGTTGGAATCGGCGAAGGCACCGCCGCCGTGCACGTTGAGCAGGGTGTTGATGGACTCCAGGACGTTCTTGATGGCGTGTCCGCTGTCCGCGCGGACGCGGGCGCGGGTCAGCACGTCGAGCTCGCCGCCGCGGGCCGCGGCCTCGTCGATGTCCGCGGCGGCGCGGTGCACGTGCAGCTGGGCCGTGTCGATCTTCATGGCGGCCTCGGCGATCTGGAGCTGCACGCCCACCGAATCCACCTGCGACTCGTAGTACGTGTACGAGATGGGCTTGCTCGCGGCCTTCTCGGAGACGAGCTTCAGCGCGGCGCGCCCCAGGCCCACTTGGGGCCCGGCCAGGCCGAGGGCGAGCAGCGGCGAGAGCGGGGAGCGGAACAGGCCCGTCTCCCCGTGCGTCGCCGGCACCTCGCCGCCGAGGGCGCGCGGCACGGAGACGACCCGGTGCTCGGGCACGAAGACGTCCTCGGCGATCAGGCAGTTGCTGCCGGTGCCGCGCATCCCGGCGACGTGCCAGACGTCCTGCATCTCCAGGTCGGTGCGCGGCACCAGGGCCATCGCCTGGTCGACCACCTCACCGTCCTCGTCCGTCAGCGGGATGCCGAGGACGGCCCAGGTGGAGTGCCAGGCGCCGGAGTTGTAGTACCAGCGGCCGGTCGTCCGCCAGCCGCCCTCGACCTTCCGGGTGGTGGCGGTGGGGCCGAAGACGCCGGTGACCCGGGCGTCGGGGTCGGCGCCGAAGACCTCCTCCTGGGCCTGGAGGGGGAAGAGCGCGGCGGCGAGCCAGTTGCAGGTGTTGACCACGGCCACCACCCAGGACGTGGAGCCGTCGCCCTCCGCGAGTGCGGCCGACACGTCCACCTGGGTGCGCATGTCGGCCTCGTGTCCGCCGAAGCGCCGGGGCACGGTCAGTTGGAAGAGCCCGGCGTCCGCCAGCGCGTCGATCACCTCGTCGGTCAGCTTGCGGTCCGCATCGATCCTGGGGGCGTGCTCGCGCAGCAGGGGCTGCAGCGCGATGGCCCGGCTGACGAACTCGGCGTTGGTCGGAGCGGCGGTGTCGGTGGTGGTCATGTCTGTCTCCATGGCTCGAACACGTAAGGGGGTGGCGGGAGTCACGCGACCGGGGTGAAGGCGGAGTGCGTGCCGAAGGTCCGGTGGCCGTAGACCAGCGGCGGCGCGGCCGTGGCCGTGCGGGCGTGGACGACCGTGCCGAGCAGCAGCCGGTGGTCACCGCCCTCGACGGCCGACGTCAGCTCGCACACCAGCCAGCCCGGCGCGTCCGGAAGGCGGGGCAGCCCGTGGTCGTACGCCCACCGGATCCGGTCGAAGCGGTCGGCGGACCGGCCGGCGAAGCGCAGGGCCAGCTCCTCCTGCTCCGCGCCGAGCACGTTCACCCCGAACCGCCCGGTCGTCAGGATGCGGGCGAGCAGCCCCGACCCGTGGTCGAGCGCCACCGACACCATCGGCGGGCGCAGCGACAGCGAGGCGAAGGCGCTGACGGTCGATCCGTGTGGCGCGCCGCCCTCGGCGGCGGTCACGACGGTCACCGGGGCGCAGACCCCGGCCATCAGGTCCCGGAAGTCCTGTTCGGTCATCACGGCGTCCCCTCCAATCCATCATGATGATTACGGTGATCATGGATGAGACTTTGAAAGCACGTCAAGAGATGCGATGCTATTGGTCATAATCAATTCATTCCGAGGATCGCTACACGGATCGTCGCGAGGATGGGGGGACCTGTGGGAGCCACGGACGACACCCGAGGGGACATGGAGCCGCCCGCCCTGCGGCGCGGCGAGTGGGAGCGCCCCGCGGCCTCCCGCGCCGAGGTCGCCGCCCGGCGCATCGCGGCCATGGTCGCGGACGCGGAGCCGGGCGAGCGCCTGGGCACCAAGGAGGAGCTGCGCGCCACCTGCGGGGTGTCGGTCGGTACGTTCAACGAGACCCTGCGGCTGCTCCAGTCGCGCGGGCTCGTCACCGTCCGCCCCGGCCCCGGCGGCGGCCTCTTCGCCGCCGAGCAGTCCGCCATGCGGCGCCTGGGCAACTCCGTGCTGGCCCTGGACGCCAAGGAGCCGGACGGCACGCGCGCGGAGGAGGCCCGGCGGATCCGGGACGCCCTGGTCCCGCTCCTGGTCGAGGACGCCCTCTGGCACGGCTCACCGGCCGATGTGGCGGCACTTCGGCAGGAGTTGACGAAGCTGGCCGAGGCCGCGCGACGGGCCGACCCGGTCGCGTTCGCCGACGCCGACCACCGGCTGCGCACGCGGCTCGCCGCCGTCAGCCCCAACTCGCTGCTGCGCTCGCTGTACGCGACGCTCCTTCCGGTCGCCGAGCCCGACGCGGTCGAGCATCTCCAGGAGCGGTACGACCACCACGCGGCCCTGGTCGACGCCCTGGAGGCCCGCGACCGCGACCGGGCGCTCGCCCTCGCGCGCTCCACATGAGGCGGGCGCACGGGACCTACTCACCTTGGGCACAGGTCGTTCACATTTTCCGGTCATTGAGGGGCGTCAAACCGCCATCCCTACGCGGAGCCGATCCTTCCGCCACGAGGTCGGTGCCAGAGTCCCGGTGCGGCGCCCAACAGGGCGCCGGTGGCTGAACTACCTGACTCCAAGGAGTTCTTTTCGTGGGGAAGAAAACCGCGACGCTGCTCGCAACCGCCGCACTCGCCTCCCTCACCCTCGTCGGCCAGGCGAACGCCGCCCCCGCACACCACGCCCCCGCCCCCTCCTCCACATCGGCGCAGCCCGGTCCCCTCGCGGACCAGGTGCGGTACGCGCCGTTCACCCTCAACCACAACGAGTCCGTGAGCTCCAACACGGCCCGACTCATCCAGCAGTCCGACGGCAACCTCGTCATCTACGACGAGTTCAACAGGCCCAGATGGGCCAGCAGGACCGTCGGCCAGGGCTGGACCACGCGCTTCCAGGAAGACGGCAACCTCGTCGTCTACACCCGCAGCGGCCGCGCCGTCTGGGCGTCCCACACCGCGGGTCACCCCGGCTCCCGCCTCGTCATCCAGGACGACGGCAACGTCGTCATCTACGACGGCAGCCAGGCCATCTGGGCCTCCGGCACCAACCACTAGCGGCCCCGCGGCAGGCCGCTGATCCCTCTCGGCGCGTCACCGGCCGGGCCCCGCGGGGGCCCGGCCGGTCCCATGAGAGAGGCCCCTGCGCGTGCCGCCCGGGCGCTTCCGGCCAGCCGAGGAGACGGGCAGGCGACCTCCCGTCGAACACACCACATACTGCTGATGCACTCTCCGCACGGCCTACAACCACCGCCGCCCTCCCCCGTGTCGAACTCCGTGCCGGTGCGCCGGTCCCCCGGCGCCACCGATCCCGCACCCACCGAACCCACGGAGTTCACGTGCACTCGCGTTCACGCTTCCCGGTGGCCCGCCTCGCCGCCACCGCCGCGCTCGCCCTTGCCACCCTCGCCCTCGGCGTGCCGTCCGCCCAGGCAGCGGACACCGACCGGGCGTCGCACCGCGCGCCGGACGACCCCTTCGTCGTCACCCTCTCCTCCGACGTCTCCAGAACCGACTTCACCCACCGCAAGGTCAAGCTCAGCGGCACCGTGACCCGCGCCGACGGCACCCCGGTGGCGGGCGCGCCGGTCAAGCTCCACAAGGCCGTCCTGTTCAACACGTGGAACCCGTGGGGCGACCCCATCGACCCCATCGAGCGGGAGACCCTGCCGCTGGGGACCCTCCACACCGACGCCGAGGGGAAGTTCAAGGTCTCCGGCGTCCCGGCGGACCGCTGGCTGGACCGGGACAGCGTCCATCTGTTCCCCCGCCACGAGGTCGAGTTCCAGGCCTCGTACGACCCGGGTGACCCCTCGGACGGCCACTTCTACTTCGCCGAGACCACGGTCGGCGTCCGGTCGGTCGACAGCTCCCTCACCTACAAGGTGAACAAGAAGAAGGTGCGCGCCGGTGACACCCTCGTCGTCACCGGCAAGGTCACCTGGCCCGCCGGGCACGGCCCGGTCGCGGGCACCCGCGTCCTGCTCCGGACCTACTACGAGTCCGCGTACAACGCGAAGGCCACCACCGACGCACGGGGCAACTTCACCGTCCGCGCCAAGATCCGGGGCTACGACCGCGACTTCGTGATCTTCTCGACGCCCAAGGACTACTACATCACGGGCGCGAGCGAGAGCCTGCCGGTCACGAACGTCACGCCGCGCCCGAGGCCCGCGGCCTGAGACCCGAGCGGGCCCGCTGCCGAGAACCGGGTGGCGGGCCCTGCGGTCCTGTCCCGGTTTGACACATCTCACACAGATCCGTACGGGCGGATTCCGATTGCCGACGGCGGCAGGGAGAAGGAGAAAGGACAAGGAGAGACCACCACGAGAACGAGACCCACAAGGGACAGGAGCGGCCGCGGTGCCGCACTCCCGTCCCGGGAACGTACGGAGGCCCCATGACCCGCGCCATCGCCGTCGGAGTGGACGGATCCGCCGAGAGCCTGGCCGCAGCCGACTGGGCTGCCTTCGAAGCCGCGCTGCGCGGCGCGCCGCTGCGGATCGTGCACGCCTGGCTCCCGCAGTCCACCGACGTGACGCTCGCCCGCAGCGGGGACGAGCAGGTCGCGGCCGCCGACGCCTTCGTGCGGGAGGCCGTGACGCGCGTCTCCGGCCGCCACCCGGACCTCACGATCGCCTCCGAGGTCGTCCAGGCCACCCCCGTCGACACCCTGCTCAAGGAGGCCGAGCGCTCCGAGATGCTGGTGCTCGGCTCGCGCGGGCACGGAGCCCTCATCGGCTTCCTGCTCGGGTCCTACGGACAACAGGTCATCGCCGACGCCCCCGGCCCCGTGGTGTCCGTACGAGCCGGTACGGGGACGGAGGCGTCGCCCCGGTCCGACGGGGCGGGCGACGTGGTGGTGGGCCAGCACGGGGAGCCGGAGGACAGCGAGACCGTGCTGCGGTTCGCCTTCGAGGCCGCGGCCGCCCGCGGCACGGCCGTCCGCGCGGTGCGGGCGTGGACCCTGCCGCCCCTGTACTCCTACAACACCGGCGTGCTGCACGTCGCGGACGAGGCCGGCGGCCTCGAACCGCTCGAACAGCAGGCGCTGACGCGTGCGCTCGCCCCGTGGCGCGAGCGGTTCCCCGACGTGCCCGTGGTCGAACACGTCGAGATCGGCAGCGCGGGCCAGGTCCTCCTCGCGGCCACCCCCGACGCGGGCCTCCTCGTCGTCGGCCGCAGGACGCGCCGCTCCCCCATCGGCACGCGCATCGGCTCCGTGGCCCATGCCGCGCTGCACCACGCGGGCTGCCCGGTCGCGGTCGTTCCCCCGGCCTGAGCACGCCTCAACAGGTGGTGCCGTCAGGAACCTCGCGCAGCCCGACCAGGTAGTCGTCCACGCGCTTCGTCACACACGCGTCGCCCCTGCCGTAGGCGGTGTGCCCCGGCGCCTCGTACGTCAGGAGCATGCCGCCGGGGAACTGCTCCGCCAGGCTCTCGGCCTCCTCGTACGGGGTGGCCGGGTCGCCGGTGGTGCCGACCACGAGGACCGGCGGCACCCCCTCGGCCGTCACCCTGCGCGGCTGCTGCGTGCCCGTGGGCAAGTCCTTGCACGCCAGGACGCTCAGCACGCTCGACACGCCGTACAGGCCCGCCTTCTTCTCGGCGCGGTCCAGGGCGTCCCAGTACGGCTCGGCGGCGCGGGGGTAGGCGGTGTCGGCGCAGGAGACGGCGAGGATGGCGGCGTCGCTGTTGTCGACGGGGCCCTCGTCGGCGGCGGCGCCGGCGCGGCGGGCACGGGCAGCGGACCCCGCGTCATCGGCCTCGGAGAGTTCCGCCAGCTTCGTGCCGTCGCCGCGGGCCGCGGTGCGCAGGGCCGCGGAGAGCGGCTTCCACTCGTCCTCGGGCGTGTACATCGCCATCGAGACGGCGTCGGCGACCTCCGCCGCACCGAGACCCTCCTCCTCGCCGTCGACGGGCAGCGGATCGTGTTCGGCACGCGCGTACAGACCGCGGATCAGGCGACGGATCTCCTCCGGACTCGCCCCCGGACAGCTCTTGCCGACGACGTCCGCGCACTGCGCCGCGTAGTCGTCGACGGCCCTGCGGAAGCCGGTGGCCTCGCTCAGGGCCCGCTGCGCCCAGCCGAGGGAGGGGTCCACCGCGCCGTCCAGGACCATGGCGCGCACCCGGCGCGGGAACTGCTCGGCGTACCGGGTGCCCAGGTGCGTGCCGTACGACCAGCCGACGTAGGTCAGCTTCCGCTCGCCGAGGGCCGCGCGCAGGACGTCCAGGTCGCGGGCCGCGTCCCGGGTGCCGACGTGCTGGAGGAGGCCGGGGCTTCCCTTGCGGCACGCGGTGGCTTCGGCGCGGGCGTCGGCGAGCGCCCGGGCGCGCGCGGCGGCGGTGCGGGGAACCGGAGGCTGTTCCTCAGCGCCGTCGTCCTCGGCGGTGTCCTCCTCGTCCTCCTCGTCCTCCTCGTTTTCCGGGCAGTCGAGCGCGGGACGGCTGCCCGCGACGCCGCGCGGGTCGAAGGAGACGATGTCGAAGCGGGCCCGCGCCGTGGCTCCGAAGGACTCGGCCCCGCCCTCCTTGAGGTCGGCCACCCCGGACTCACCCGGGCCGCCCGGGTTGTAGACGAGAGTGCCGACGCGCCGCCTCTCGTCGGCGGTCGCGGCCCGGGCCACGGGCAGGACGAAGGTCTTCCCGTCACCCGGGTGCGCGTAGTCCCTGGGCACGGTGAGCCGGGCGCACTCGACGTCACCGCAGTCCCTCCACTTCAGCCGCTGCCCGTAGAAACGCCGGAGCTCGGGCCGGGTGGCGGCGTCCCCTTCCTTCCTCGCGGAACCGCCCTCCGTGGAGCAGCCCGCGAGCGGCAGAGCGGCGAGGGCCGCTGCCAGCGACGGGGCGAGAACGCGGACGCGCAGGGTGTGCTTCGGGGACTTCACGTGGGTGCTCCTGTGTTTCTGGTTCACCACAGGGTCCCTGATGACGACCACGAACGGACGCAAGGGGGCACTGACACACGCCCGCGTGCCCGAGGCACTCGGGGCAGCGACCGAGCCGTCGGCCTGGCCCGTCAACCGGCCTGAGGGTCCTGCGCCCGCCGGATGGCCGCCACCGTCCGGACCGGTTCCTTCGTGAGGAAGTCCAGGACGAGCGCGTTGACCAGCGCGGGCTTCTCCTGGGTGAGGAAGTGCGAGGTGCCCGGTACGACGGCGAGTTCGGCGCGGGGCAGCGCCTCGTACATCTCCACCACGTGCCGCATCGTCACCAGGTCGTCGTCGGAGAACATCACGAGGGCGCGCTGGGTGACCGCGGCCAGGTCCGCCGCCTTCACTCCGTCCCTCGTCCACGCTTCAGATGTCAGACCGGCTGTCCGGCCGGAACTCATCGCCACGATGTCCATCTGACGCGGGCACCGGTTCGGAGGACTTGTGGCCTTCTCCGTCCAGTGACCCCCGCGTGAGGGAACGCGGTGCCGACCCCTGCGGCGCACCGCCGCAGCCGCTTACCTCTCGGACCACCGCTCAGCACGGCCACCCAGGACCACCCGGGCGGGCCCGGTGGCGGGTGGTTAGCGTGGTGCCATGGCATACGACGACGTGCTGGCGGAGCGCATCAAGGAGCGCCTCGAGCCGGAGGGCGTGACCGCGAAGAAGATGTTCGGCGGGATCACCTTTCTCCTGCAGGGCAACGCGCTCGCCAATCTGTACGACGAGGGCCTGATGGTGCGCGTCGGGCCCGACGGGATGGACGAGGCGCTGGCTCGCCCCGGCACCAAGCAGCTGGTGTTCCGGGGCAAGGAGCAGAACGGCTGGGTGGTTCTCGCGGAGGAGACCCTCGACGACGACGTCCTGGACGGCTGGCTGAAGTGGGCCACGGAGGTCACCGCGGAGCTCCCGCCCAAGTAGCCCGCCGGTTCACCCGACTGCTCCAGGTGCGAGGCGGGTTCGGGAGTGCCGTGGAGGTGTTGTCGCCGCCGAGGCCGGTGGTGAGGAGTTGTCCGGCGTGTGGCGACGCAGGTGGCGGTGTCAGGGGCCGTGTCAGCGGGGTGTCAGGCCGCTGACAGCCGCGGCGGAGATCGTAGAGACATCAAGCACCGGCCCGGCGGCCCGCCACCGGCCCGATCCCCTCAAAGGAGCACCTCATGTCTCTCACCCTCGCCGCCCTCACCGCCCAGGACAAGAACACCCTGCGCACCGCCGCCTACGGCGCCGTCTGCCTCATGGCCGCCGCGGATGCCGCCGGAAAGCCCCACAAGACCGCCACCCAGGGCACCATCGCCCTGACCTCCGCCACCGGGCAGGTCGGACACATCCTCGCCGAGAAGACCCCCATCGCCCACCTCGACGGCACCACCACCGCCGCACTCGCCGAGCGCGTGCTGCCCGCCCTGACCGCGGCGATGGAACTGCTCCAGCGGCACTCCCCCGCCGAAGCCGCCAACTTCCGCACCACCGTGGCCATCGCCGTGGAGGCCGCCGCCCGCGCGCACCGCGCCGAGCCCGGCCCCGCACCGGCCGCCATGGCACGCAAGATCACCGACGCCCTCGACGCCGCCTGACCGCGTCAGGGGTGGCCCTCACCTCCCGCTCAGCATCGGCAGCAGCACCGCCGCCGACCAGCTGAAGTTCGGGGAGTTGAGCGGTGCGCCGGTCAGCGGGTCGTAGTTCTCCATCACCGGGCCCCGGTCCGTGAGACCGGCCGCGTGGGTGAGGAGGCGGTCGGTCAGCGCGCGGGCCTCGGCGGTGTGGCCGTAGCGGCGCAGTCCGGCCTCGGCGAAGTACGCCTGGTCGAGCCAGACGGGGCCGCGCCAGTAGCGCTGCGGGGCGAAGTAGGGCGAGCTGCGGGCCACCGTCGGGAAGGGCACGGGCGTGGCGAACTCGCCCGGGTCCGTCAGCTTGTCGCGTACGGCCGCCGCCTGCGCGGGCGTCGCCGTGCCGGTCCACAGCGGGACGGCGCCCTCGATGCCCCGCCCGCGCGCGGTGAGCCGGGAGCCGTCGGCCAGGTCCGTGTCGTAGAACCAGCCGCTCTTCGGGTCGTACATGCGCTCGCGCACCGCCTTGTGCGTGGCCCGCGCGCGGGCGCGCCAGTGCCGCTCCCCCGCCTTGTCGCCCAACTCCTTTGCGATGGCGGCGAGATGGGTCTGGTCGGCGGCGAGGTAGGCGTTGAGGTCGACGGACTCCTGGGTGAGCGAGTAGCCGGTCACGCGGCCCGAGGCGTCCTGGTTCGCGACGACGGAGGTGCCGAGGGCGGCGTCGAAGCGCGGCGCGTTGTCCATGCCGCTCTCCCAGGCGGCGGCGAGCCTGCGCTGCTCCGCGCTGTCGTTGGCGGGGTCGACGGTCGCCCCGTACTCGGCGAGCCCGTCGCCGTCGTGGTCGCGGTTGCGGTACCACCACGCCTGGTACGCGGCCAGCTTCGGGTACATCTCGCGCAGGAAGCCCCGGTCGCCGCCGCGTTCGTAGACCTCCCGCACCGCCCACGCGGCCAGCGGGGGCTTGCTGTTGCGCTCGTTCCAGTTGCCGCCGCCGTCGGAGGTGTCGTTGTAGAAGACCGCGTCCGGGATCATCCCGGCGTCCTGCGGCCTGCTCGCCGAGCCGGGGCGTATCTGGTGGTCGAACATGGCGCGGAGCTGCGACGCGGCGAGCCGCGGGTCGAACCGGGCGGTGCCGACGGCCTGCTTCCAGGTGTCCCAGGCCCAGATTCCGCCCGCGAACCACTTGTACGACAGCGAGGGGCTGATGGCGTCGTGCCGGATCCGCCCCGCGGCCGAACGCCAGTTGGTGACCAGGGTCTGGAGCGCCTTCACGGCGAGGCGGCGGCGCGCGGGCGGGACGGAGTCGGTGACGGCGGCGACGTAGCGCCGCCAGCGCGCGTCCCCGGCCGCCGCGACGGCAGCCGGGTGGGACAGGGCACGGCGCACGGCACCGCCCTCGCGCGCCTGCTCGGGCGCGGTGAAGGTGTAGCTCTCCGCCCAGTCCAGGGTGCGGGCCGCGCCGGGGGCGAGGCGCAGCGGCGCGGCCAGTTCGGTGCGGTAGGTGTCGTGGTCGAGCGTGGTGCGGACGCGCTCGCGGTGGGTGATCTGGAAGCGCTCGGTGCCGGCGGTGAGGTAGTCCCACTTCTCGCGCACGCGCGCGAAGTCGACGGCGACGCCGCGCGCCGTGGTGGTCAGCGCGGGCGCGTCCCGCTGCGGCCCCTTCTCGGGGCGCAGCAGGCCGCCGGACCAGTCGGCGGCGAGCGTACGCGTCGTACGGCCCCTGTTGTGAACACGGGCGCGGACCAGTGCGGTGCGGTCGGTGGCGAACCGCAGCTCCAGGGTGAGGTCGAGGCCGTCGAGGCGGTAGCGCTGGCGCAGCAGCCCCGGCAGCGACGTGAAGCGCGGCGCGCCTCCACCGGCCAGATCGAGCGTTCTGTCCGCTTCCTTCAAGCGGATCCTGCTGAAGGATCCGCTCAGCCACCAGGGGTACTCCTGAGCTATGTAGAGCGGCCCGGTGAAACCTCCGTACGTCGTCGGGTCGTCCGCCTCGGGCAGGGCGTACGCGTGCCAGGCGCCCCGGTCGGCGAACACGTTGACGGGGTTGAACTCCCCCGGCGATGCGGCCTTGGGTACGCCTTCGAGGTCGAGGACGTTCTCGTACGCGACCGGGGAGCGGGCGGCGGACGCGGTGGGGTGCCGCGGCACGGCGTCACTCGCCCCCGACGGGGACGTCGCGCCCGCGGCGAGGCCGAGAGCCAGGGCGAGCGCGGGCAGGACACGGGAGGGAGAGCGCATCGTGGACTCCGGGCGGGTGAGAGGACTCCGGGTGGGGGAGAGGACTCCGGGTGGGGGAGAGCACTGCGGACGCACGAGAAGACTGCTGGCGCGTGAGGAAGCTGCTGGCGCGTGGGAAAGCTGCGGGCACGTGGAAAAGTTGCTGGCGCGTGAGGGCTGAACAGCCGTTCGCCTTACCCGCTGTTCACCCGCGTCACCGCACACCCACCCGCATCGGGATGCCGTCGGCCGCCCACAGCACGAACCGTTCGATCGGCGTGACCTGGTGCCCCGGCACCGGCCGGAACGTGAGGCGCTTGAGGAGCACGGCCAGGACGAGCTGCGCCTCGACGGTGGCCAGGCCCGCGCCCTCGCAGCTGCGGGGGCCGAGGCCGAAGGGGATGTAGGCGAACCTCGGCCGCTTGGCCGTCTCTTCCGGGGTGAACCGCTCCGGGAGGAACCGCTCGGGCTCGGGCCAGTGGTCGGGGTTCAGATGGACGGCCCAGAAGGGGTAGAAGATGGTCGTCCCCGCGGGGATCTCGTACTCGCCCAGCGTGAGGGGCTCGGTCGTCTCCCGCGCGCCGTACGGGCCGGGCGGGTAGAGCCGCATCGCTTCCTTCAGGGTCATGTCCAGATACGTCAGCTGCCGCAGATCCGCGTACGTGGGCGCGGCGCGGTCCCCGAGCACGCGGTCCACCTCTTCGGTGACGCGGGCCGCCGCCTCGGGGTGTCGGCTCAGCAGGTGGAGGGTCCAGGAGACGGCCACGCCGGTGGTGTGGTGGGCGGCGAGCAGCGTCACCATGACGGTGTCGCGGATCCGCGCGGGGCTCTGGCCCGCCTCGACGAGCGCGCCGATCAGATCGCTCCGGTCCTCGCGGCCGCCGGAGCGGTGGTGTGCCGCGACGACCTGGTCGACCGTGGCCCGCAGATACGCGAGGGCCTCGTCCGCGCGCCGGGCGCGCTCGTCCTGCGTACCCGGGACCGGAGCCTGGTAGAGGCGTCCCAGGTACTCGGTGAGTACCGTCTCGAACGCTTCGGTGACCTTCTCGGGGTCCTCGGTGTCGCCGCCCAGGGAGTACGCGCAGATCATCCGGAGCGTCAGCGCGGTGAGGTCCTTCTGCAGCTCGACGGGCTCGCCCCCGGCACGCGCGGCCCAGCGGTCGGCGAGGTCCGTCGCGAGCTCGGTGAACCGCGCGAAGTGCCGCTCGTGGGAGGGGCGTCCGGCGAAGACGGAGAGGAGCAGCCGCCGCCACGGGGTGTGCTGCTCGGCCGCGAGGACCTGGAGGTTGTCCGCCTCGCAGAGCGGGGCCAGGAACGCGAAGAGCCGCTCGGGCCGTTTGTCGATGTGGGCCGTGGCTTCCAGGAGCACGGGGTCGGCGACCGACACGGCCTCCTCCGCGCCCGGGAGTTGGAACCGCACGACGGGTCCGTATGCGGCGTGCAGCCGCAGTTGATAGGCGTGCAGTCCGCCCGCCGCCGTGACAGCGCCCACGCCGCCGTCCGGGCGGGCCTCGGGTCCCGGGATCTCCATGGCCGCGTTCCTTCCCTGCCCGCGGGTCGAGCACACGTACGCATCCGGAGATTCTCCGGGCGGTACCGCCGGGCCGTCCGTCCGGTAGATCAGGCTTTGTCATCTGGTGGCCGTGCGGGTGGCGGGGACTACGATCCGGTATGCGAGCCTCTGGAACGTTCAAAGTCGCCGACTTCACCCCGGTCACCACGCCGAGCCCGGGGATCGAGACCGCGGTGCCGGTGGCGGTGGCCACGATGGCCAAGCAGTACGAGGGCGAGGTCGTCGGACACTCCACGACCCTGTTCACCGCCGCCGCCGACCAGGCCTCCGGCACCGGCACCTATGTCGCGATGGAGTCCTTCGAAGGGACGCTCCACACGCGGAGCGGCACCTTCAACTTCGCCCACTCCGGGACCACTGTGGACAGCCGCAAGCAGGGCGAGTTCTTCGTGATCGTCCCGGGCAGCGGAACGGGCGGCCTCGCGGGGATCAGCGGGACCGGCGGCATCGCGGTCGACGAGGACGGCACGCACCGGCTCTGGTTCGACTACGAACTCGGGCAGTAGCGCGGCGGTCCCTCCGCGAACGCGGCGGCCGGGGGAGGCGCCCCTCCCCGGCCGCCGCACCGTGCCCCTGCCGTACCCCCGGGAAGCTCACACCTTCCGCCAGCGCGCGCTGGCCCACGAGAAGACGCCGAACGCCATCAGCGCCACCGCCAGGGCGACCAGCAGCCACGGTCCGCCCGCGGTGTGGCTGAAGGAGCGCAGGGTGTCGTCCATCCCCTTGGCCTCGCCCGGCTCGTGCCGCACGGCGGCCACGACGAGGAACACACCGGCCGCCGCGAAGGCACATCCGCGGCCGCAGCCGCCGACCACCCCGAGCACGTCCACGCCCCGGCGCACGGGGGCGGACATCTCCCCCATCCGCAGCCGGCGGCGGTACTTGCGCAGCGCGGCCCTGCCGATCATCCACAGCCCGGCCGCCACGACGCCGAGCCCCACCGCGCCCACGATCCACTGCCCGCCCCGCCAGTCCAGGACGGTCGCCGTGAAGTCGTCGGCCTGACGGTCGGAGGAGCCGCTGCCGCTGCCCTTGTCCCCCGTGACGTAGGCCAGGACCAGATAGCTGACAACGCCGTAGAAGACGAACCGGGCCGCCGACAGGAGGCGCTTGCCCGGCTTGCGCCCCTCGGGACCCGCCTGCCCGAACAGCGCCTCGGACAGCCGCCACAGCGCCATTCCCACGAGGCCGAGTCCGAGGAGCCACAACAGGGCTTCCCCGAAGGGCTTCTGGGCGAGCTCGGTCAGCGCGCCGCCGCGGTCGGCCTGCTTCCCGTCGTCGTCGGAGAGCGCGATGCGCAACGCCACCACGCCGACCAGTACGTAGATCGCGCCGCGCGCCACGAAGCCGGCCCGCGCCGCGACCTCCACCACATGACCGCGGGCCAGGCTCCGCGCCCGGCCTGTCCCGTTTCGCACTGCCCCATCAAAGCCCATGGTGGCCGAATCCCCCGGGACCCGCGACCCATGCCCCTCGAATGCGAGGGAGAGGCCACACCGAAGGGCGGGAGCGCCCCGCTCGCCCCACAGGAGCGACCTTTCGCCACGCAATAGTCCAGACCATATGTTTTCGCTTGACTATGCATGCGTACGCAAGTCTACGCGAATAGCCATGCCCCGCCTCTTGCGACAGCGCTGGCCCATCTGCCAGATTCTCAAGGGCCTTTGATGGCATGCACGCGACAGGATTACCCGCCTCGCGCGTGTACCCCCGGCCGCATACCTATGCGGCTTCGTCCTCCTGAAGGACGCTCCACCCCCACACAATGGAGATGAACGTGCGAATTTCCAGACTCCTCCCCGCCGTTGCGGCGGTCGCACTGACCGTCCTGGGGCTCGCCCCCACCGCCGCCGCCCAGGCCTCGGCGGCCGAGCGCGCGCCCGCCGCCCCGTCCACCACCTCGGCCCAGCCGATCATCGGCGGCGGCTACGCCAGCAACGCCCCCTGGGCCGCCCGGCTCTTCTCCAACGGGCGGCAGACGTGCACCGCCACGATCATCGCCCCGACCTGGATCCTCACCGCCAAGCACTGCGTCAGCGGCGGCGGCCTCTCCTTCCGCATCGGCAGCCTCGACCAGACCACGGGCGGCACCCAGGCCAACGGCGTCAGCGTCACGAGCAACCCGTCGGCCGACCTGTCCCTGGTCAAGCTCGACCGCTCCGTGGCGGGCACGTACTCGCCGCTCGGTCAGCCCGGTTCCGTGACCGTGGGCCAGTCCGTGCAGGTCTACGGCTGGGGCGCGACCTCCCAGTGCGGCCAGGAGATCAACTGTCAGTCCCGGCTCCTGAAGGTCGCCAACGTCACCGTCACCGGTGGCTGCCGCGACGCCTACCAGGGCCAGGCCATCTGCGCCCGCCGGGGCAACGGCATCACCGCGGGCGGCGACTCGGGCGGCCCCATGATGGCCAATGGCCTCCAGGTCGGCGTGGCCTCCACGAGTGACCGGCAGACCACCACCGCGTACACGAACGTGACGGCGTACCGCTCCTGGATCCAGAGCGTGGCCGGAGTCTGAGCCACCCCTCCCCTCCGCGCGACGCCGCGCGGAGGGGGCACGGGCCCCGGTTCAGCACCGGAAGTAGAGGCGAACGACCGAGCCGTCGGGGCCGAGCCGCTCGGTCATCAGATCGCTCAACTGCCGTACGACCCACAGGCCGTGTCCGCTCGCCGTGCGCGGGGCCGGGGGCAGATGGCCCGGGAACGCGGGCACGTGCGGCAGCCGGCCGCAGCCGCCGTCGGCGATCTCGCAGACCAGGTACTCCGGCTCGCTCCACAGCCGCAGCACCCCGTGCCCGCCGCCGAAGCGGATGGCGTTGACCACCGTCTCGTGCACGGCGACGACCAGGTCCTGGACACGGCCCTCGGCGAGCGACCGGCCGCGCGCGAACTCGGCGGCGGCCGCGCGGGCCACGGCCGTCCGCCCCCGCTCGAAGGGGACCTCGACGGCCTCGCGACCGGCCGATCCGGGCAGCTCGCGTTCGGCCTCGTCGCACTCGGCGTAGAAGTCGGCGGGGGCGGCGTAGCGGTCGTTGCGCAGCAGCGCGTCGTCGCCGACGGCCAGCTCGGGGTGGGTGCGGCGGGCGGTCGTGATGACCTCTTCCGGCAGGGCCCGGGTGTCGTACGGACACAGGATCCAGTGGCCGGATTCGGCGAACGCGACGTTCAGGAGCGACTCGTAGCGCATCCACTCCTGGACCTCCAAGGTGGTGCGGCCCGTCCAGACGGGTTCGCCGATCACCCGGACGCGGCGGGCGCCGCCCTGCTCGCGGGTGGTGCAGTACGCGTGGTACTGGCCGAGGGTGCGCGAGGGATAGTGGTACCAGTCGAGGCAGTCGATGAACTCCACCTCGCGCGCCGCGCCGCCCAGGGCGTCCCGCAACAGGTCGATGTTGTCGCCCGCGACGACGGCGAGGAGCGCGTCGCCCGCCTCCAGGCCCTCGCGCACATAGCCGAGGGTGCCCTCCAGGAATTCCTCGTCCGCGCCGTAGCACAGCGCCTGATGGACGAAGCCGGTTCGCGTCATAGCTCCTCATCCCCCCTGTCGATCTCCAGGCCGGGGACCGCGTCCCAGCCCGTGACCCGCATGACCCGGCGCACGTGCGGGGCGACCCCGGCGAGGAGGAGACCGCCGCCCCGCGCCCGCAGCCGCAGACCCGTGTGGACCAGCAGCCGCAGGGCTCCCACGTCGATGAACGACACGTCGCGCAGGCAGAGCCGGGTGCGGTGGCCGTCGGCCCGGCCCGCGGTGCGCGCGGCCTCGCCGCGCAGGGCCCGCGCCACGGCCGTGACGTTGGTGTCGTCGATCTCCCCGGAGAGGGCGAGACCGGGCGGGGCGAACGTACGGGTGATGCTGAGCAGTTCGTCCTTCCAGACGTGGTCGGCCACGGCCCGGCCGTGGTGCAGCCCCTCCACGGGCGCCCACTCGTGGACGTCGAAGACACGACGGTCGTACTGACAGACCGCGAGCACGGGCAGGGCCTGGAAGACCGGGTCGAGCAGGCGCTCGGCGTCCTGCAGCTCCTTGAACGCGTCGTCACCGGGACCGCGTACGACGTCGAGGGCGACGCGCAGCCCGAGGAAGCCGTCGGCCACGGCGTCCTCCGCCTCGCGGCGCACCCGCTCGTCGAGGTCCCACAACGACTCCGGGGTGCCGAACCTGGGGTCGAACCGCAGCCCGCCCGTGCTCAACGCGTGCTCCACGTCGGCCCCGTGGCCGCGCAGGAACCCGAGCGCCGCCTCGGGCGACGCGGGCCCGGAGGTGAGGACGAGGCCCCGGTGCCCGCTGGCCAGGCCGTCCAGGAGGAAGGCGGCGAGCGTCACCTCGCGCTCCTCCTCCGTGTCGTAGCCGAGGAGGAGGTGGTCACCGCACCTCATCTGCCCGACGGCTCTGAGTACCGGTTCCACGTCCATCCGACCCACCCCCTTGCGCCGCACCTCCACCGCAACTACGCGGTGTGCCGGGACGGTTACACGCTACGCCGGAAACGGGGCCTCCGTAGCCGATATGGTGATCCACACCTCACAAGGGGAAGGTATGTCCGCCTCAGTGCGCAACGGCAACGACCGCCTGGGCAATCTGCCCGCGGAACCCAATGCATTCGTCGGCCGGAAGGGCGAACTGGCCCGCATCGAGGTGCTGTTGGGCCGTACGCGTCTGGTGACCCTGACGGGCCCCGGCGGGGTGGGCAAGTCCCGGCTCGCGGTGCGCGCCGCCACCGCCGTCCGGGGCCGCTTCCCCGGGGGCGTGTGGCTGGTCGAACTGTCCGCGCTCACCGATCCCGCACTCGTGGCCGTCGCGATCGCGCAGGCGCTTGGCCTCGCCGACGAGCCGGCCCGCCCGGCGCTCACGGCCGTCGCCGGGCACCTGGGCGACAAGCCGGTGCTCCTGGTCCTGGACACGTGCGAGCACCTGCTCCCCGCCTGCGCGCGCCTGGCCACCGCCCTGCTCGCCCGCGCGCCGCGGCTGCGCGTCCTCGCGACCAGCAGACAGCCGCTGGCCGCGAGCGGCGAACGCGTCCTGGCGGTGGGGCCCTTGCCGGTCGGCGGCCCCAAGGGGAGCGGGGGCCTGGCGGACGAGGACCTGGTGGAGGGAGACGCGGTGGGCGGGGACCCGGTGGGCGGGGACGCGGTGGCGCTCTTCGCGGCCCGTGCCGTCGCCGCCGTGCCCTCCTTCGCCCTCACCGACGCCAACCGCCCCCAGGTCACCGCGGTCTGCGCGCGCCTGGACGGCATTCCGCTCGCCCTGGAACTGGCCGCCGCGCGCCTGCGCGACCTCCCCCTCGACCGTCTGCTTGCGGGCCTCGACGCCCGCTTCGAGCTGCTCACCGCCAAGGGTCCCGCACGCCCCGCACGCCACCAGGCCCTGCGGACGGCCGTCGGCTGGAGCCACGAGCTGTGCACCCCGCTGGAGCGGCTGCTGTGGGCCAGGCTCTCGGTGTTCGCCGGGGGCTGGGACCTGGAGGCCGCCGAATTCGTCTGTCACGGCGGCCCGTTGGGCGCCGATCACGTCCTGGAGCACCTGGCGGGGCTCGCCGAGAAGTCGGTCGTGACGCAGGAGCCGGACGGGGCCGGGCCGTGCTTCCGGATGCTCGACACCCTCCGCGAGTTCGGCGCCCACTGGCTGGCCGAACTCGGCGAGGCCGATGACGTCCGCCGCCGCCACCGCGACTACTACCGCTGGCTCGTCCGGCGCGCCGAGGCCGAGTGGCTCGGCCCCGGCCAGCGCGCCTGGGCCGACCACATGAGCACCGAGCACGCCAACCTCCGCCTCGCCCTCGACACCTGCCTGCGGGACCCCGACCCCACGCTCGCCCTCGAACTGGCGGGCACGCTCTGGTTCTTCTGGTTCGCCGCGGGCCACGCCGAGGAGGGCCGCGCCTACTTGGAGCGGGCCCTCGGCCGGGGCAGCGGCACGAGCGCCGAGCGCACCCTCGCCGCCTGGGCGCACCGCCTCATCACCCTGACCCCGGCCGACCTCGACGCCGCCGAGGAGGTCGCCGCCGGGTACGCGCGTCTCGCCGCGGCCCGCGGCCTGCCCCCGGCGGCCCGGATCCTGCCGCTGAACGGGGCCTCCCTGGCCGCGCGCGGCGAGTCCGCCCGCTCGGCCGTCCTGCACGGCGTGCCGGGCCCCGGCCCCGCGGGCGGCGGCGGTGCCACCTTCTTCAAGCTGACCAGCCACGCCGTGCAGGCGTACCTCCTCGCCGGGCAGGGCGCTCCGGCCCGCGCCGTCAGGGCCGCCGAGCGGCTCAGCGCCGAGTGCGACAAGCACGGCGAGCTGTGGATGCGCGCGTGGGGCGACTACTACCTGGGCCTGGCCCGGCTCGGCCTCGGGGACACCGAGTCCGCGGCCGACTGCGCCCGGGCCGCCCTGGCCGCCAAGTGGCGCATCCACGACGGCCTCGGCACCGCCGCGGCCGTCGATCTCCTGGTGTGCGTGGAGGCGGCCCGGGGGCGGCCCGAGCGCGCCGCCCGGCTGCTCGGGGCCGCCGCCGGGCTGTGGCGCCGGGTGGGGCTCGCGCGGTTCGGGGACGCCGAGGCCACCGTCGTCCAGCGGGAGCAGCGGCGCAGGCTCCGCGGGGAGCTGGGCGACGCGCGGCTCGGCCGCCTGCTGGCCGAGGGCCTGGCCCTGGACACCCACCAGACCGTGGCGTTCGCCCTCGCCGAGGTGCCGGAGGGCCCGTCCTGAGCCGGGCCCGGCGTGGGGCGCACCCGGCGGCGGCCCGCGTACGCCCCGGCTCGCGCGCGCTCCCCCGCTCACCCGATCGAGCGACAGCCATTCCCCTGACGGGGCTGTTGACCGGGCTGTACCGTCCCACCGTGCAACCGCCGAGCTCGGCACGGCCCGGGCAACCACGACGACCGCACCCCATTGCCGAGGTGAGCAGCCGCCATGAGTGAGCCATGGCAACGGAACGTCCGGCGCCACCGACCGGCGCTCGCCACGGCGAGCCACGCGGGGTGGTCCGCGCCCAGCCGCGTCCTGGCCGGACACACCGTCGTCGAACTCCACGGTGAGATCGACCTGGACGCCGACACCGACCTCCGGCTCCATCTGGACGGGGTGACCTGCCGCCCGTTCGCCCGGGTCGTCGTCGACCTGCGCGCCGTGACGTTCATCGACTGCGTCGGGCTCTCCCTGCTCGTCCGGGCCCACCGCCGGGTGCGGGAGCGCGAGGGCCGACTCCTGCTGGTCAGCCGCGACCCGCTGCTGCTGCGGATCCTGCACATCACCGGTCTCGACCGGCCGCTGCCGGCCCACCCCACCCTCGACCACGCGCTGGCCGCGGGCGACGCACCGCCGCCCGCCGTCGAGGACGTCCTGGCCAGCGCCGCGGACGGCGCCCCTTCCGTGGTGGCCCAGTGGCACGACGACGTACCTCGACACCCGCTCGCGTGAGCCCGCGCGGCGCGTGCCGGACCCTCCGCACCACCTCTCCCGGGCGTCACCTCCGCCGCTCCTGAAATCGCACAGGCAGTCGCCGTGATTCCCGGAAATGAGGCGGTACAAGAAAAGGCTTTCGCCGCTACACTCGCTCATCGGGATATCCGGCTTCGGGGGATTTCGGGGGGCGATCACACATGGCCGATGATCCACACTCACAAGATTCAGCCGCACGGCACGGACGCCGCCGCCCCTGGCACCGGGAAGTCCCGCCGGAGGCCGCGGAAGCCATCGTCGGAGTTCTGCAACTCCTCGGCGATGTCGCGATCAAAATCGCGCAAGTGCCGCGTCCGCTGCAGCTGAAGAAGCTCACCTTCGACGAGATCGTCCGCTATTTCGTGGAGGAACGCCCGGACGTACCTCAGGTGCACCACGGCGCCCTCCTCACCCGGCAGGGGCTTTCCTACGGATTCCCCTGTCTCCAGTTGTTCGTCGACCAGGACAACCACCCGTGCCTGCGCCCCTCCGGGGAGCCGTACGGCAGGTTCATGGTGGCGAAGGAGCTGGACGGTGAACTCCTGGGGATGTTCGGCGGGCGGGAACTCATCATCTTCGAGTAGCGCCACGGCCGGGAGTGGGGCAGTGCGGGAGGAATCGATGGGGAAATGGGCGGCCGTGGCCGCCGGATTGGCCGTCGCGGTGCCGTTGGCCGTTGCGACGTTCCGCGCGCGCAGGAAGAGGAACCGGTTGGACACAGAGATCGATCAAGCAGAACTGAACCGATGGTTCCGGCGCCATCGCTGATACCAGGGCGGCCACACACGACGAGTCCGTAACCACATCCGAACGACAACGGAAGAAAAACGAACACTATCGGGGGGAAAGACACCAATGGATCCACTCTCCCTCATCGCCGCGATCGCCTTCTTCGGCTATATCGCGGTGGTGATCGTCTCCATCACCGTGGAAATCATCACGGAATGGTTTCGGGCGCGCGGCAGGATCAAGGCGGACAACGCGAACGCGATCGCCTTCTCGCTCGCCGAGCGCATCGCCAACAAGGACTACGCGAAGGTGGGCGGGGTGTTCGACAAGACCCCGACGACCGCGTCCACGCGCATCGTGCAGGGCTTCTTCGACGAGCGGACCGGCCGCGTGGTCCAGGCACGGGCGCTCGCCAGCGCCCGCCAGCCCGACGCCGCCGTGGTGCGCCACCACGCGGCGGGCCGCGGGCTCGTCGTCTACACCTGAGGGGCAGCGGTGGAACCCATCAGCCTCCTCCTGCTCCTGATGGCGGGAGGCTTCGCCGCCGGGGCCGTCCTCGCCCTGGTGACCTGGGACATGGTGAACGGCTGGATCTCCGCGCGGGCCGTGCGGGGCGGCTACGCGGAGATCCTGTCCGAGCGCCTCACCACCGGCGACTACCACGTCGTCGGCGGCATCTTCAGCCCGTACGGCGTCAGGACGGCGACCCAGGTCTGGGACGCCCACGCCATCGACCCCGAACTCGCCCGCAGGCTCCGCACGTCGAGGGGTGTGATCCGTGTCCAGACATGAGCGCGGCCTCGACGGGCACGGCACGGACAACGGCTCCTGGTCCGCGCCCCGCCTCTTCCTGAGCGGTTTCCCCGCGGACGTACCGGACCGGGAACTGGTGAAGTTCCGGGTGCGGCTCTTCGCCATGCTCGGCGAGATCGTCGACCACTACCGGCCCGGCCCCTTCGTCCTGAGCGCCGGATACGGCACGCTGCCCCCGCGGCCCGGCCACGCCCCCGCGCCGTGGCCCGCCCAGGAAGAGGAGCCGCAGCCACCGTCCTTCTCCACGGTCGAGCCGCTGTACACCTTCGACCAGCTGGTCCTGCCCGAGGAGACCGTCAGCAGGCTGCTCGACTGCGTGTCGCTCGTGGAGGTGGCCCCGCTCGTCTTCGACACCTGGAACCTGCGGTCGATCGAGCCCCATCCGTCCACGGCGGTCAACTTCCGGGGCCCGCCCGGCACCGGCAAGACCATGGCCGCGCACGCCGTCGCGCACCGGCTCGGCCGGCGCATCCTGTCCTGCCGCCTGTCGGACCTGGAGAGCAAGTACCACGGCGAGGGGCCCAAGAACCTCGCCGCGCTGTTCGCCACGGCCAAGGAGCAGAACGCGGTCCTCTTCGTCGACGAGGCCGAATCGCTGCTCTCCCGCCGGTTCGCCCAGCCCCAGCAGGCCGCCGAGAGCGCCATCAACTCCATGCGGACCGAGCTCCTCATGGCCCTCGACACCTTCCAGGGCCTGGTGATCTTCGCGAGCAACCTGCCGCACAGCTACGACGCGGCCGTCGAGTCCCGGTTGCTGCACGTCGACTTCGCCCTGCCCGACCACGCCGCCCGGCGCCGGATCTGGCAGACCCATCTGCCCGCCGAACTGCCGGTGCACGACGACGTCTCGCCGGAGGACCTGGCCGACGTCGGCGACGTCTCCGGCCGGGACATCAAACTGGCGGTCGTCCTCGCGGCGGTCGGCACGGCCCGCCGCCGGGAAGCCGCCGTCACGCGCGAGACACTGCTCGCCGCCCTCAAGGAACAGCGCGCTGAACCGCCCTCGTCCCCGGTCCCGGACGAGTCGGGGGCCGAACTCTCCGACGAGGGCAAGGAGTCGGTCGCCGCACAGCTGCGCCGACGCCTCGCCGACGCGAAGGGCGACAGCGGCGCGGACGCCCCGGCCTGAGCCGTGCCGTGCCGTACCGCGCCCCAGGGAAACGGCGGTCCGCGGGCCCGGCCGGGCCCGCGGGCTCAGCCGTTGTCCTCCTCGGGATCGTCCGGGGTGAGGGAGGGAGCCAGGTACAGCAGGCGGTTGGGCGAGCCCGGGCTGACGGTGAGGACGTCCGGCGTGGCCGCGTCGATGATCCGCTGCTTGAGGACCGCCGGGGTGCTCTCCGCGTCGTCGTCCAGGGCGAGCAGGACGGCCCCGGTGGTGTAGGGCGCGGCGAAGGACGTGCCGCTGACCGTGGCGGATCCGCCGCCCATCTTCGCGGCGAGGACCTGGTGCCCGGGCGCGTAGAGGCTCACACAGCGGCCGTAGTTGCTGGTGGCGGACTGGACGTCGCTGCGCGTGCTGTTGCCGACGGCCAGGACGCTCGACGCGCGCGCGGGCGAGCGGGTGCAGGCGCTGCGGCCCTGGTTGCCCGCGGCGGCGACGGTCAGGATGCCGTGGTCCTTCGCGAGGTTGTTGACGGCCGTATCGGTGGTCGGGGACAGCGATGAGCTCAGTGAGGAGTTCACCACGGCCGCCGGGACCGCGTTCTTCGCGATCCACTCGTAGCCTGCGATCAGCCCCTCATTGGTGCCCCTGTTCTGGCAGTTGAGGACGCGCACCGACACCAGCTTGGCCTTGCGCGCGACCCCGTAGGCGGCCCCGCCCGCGAGGGAGGCGACGCTGGTGCCGTGGCCGTAGCAGTCCTTGCCGTCGCCGCCGAAGGCGTCGAAGCCGAGCGTCGCCCGGCCCTCGAACGCGACGTGGTCGAAGTCGATGCCGCTGTCGAGGATGTACGCGGTCGCGCCCTCGCCGTCCTCGCCGGGCGTGAAGGAGCCGTCGAGCGGCAGCGGGCGCTGGTCGATGCGGTCCAGGCCCCACGACGCGGTGGCCTCCCGATGGCGCCTCCAGGCCGTGCTGCGCGGGCCCGAGATGACGCCGACCTCCTCCACCGCCACCACGCCCGGCAGCCGCCTCACGGCGCTCAGCTGACGCGGGCTCAGGTCGGCGGAGAAGCCGTTCAGGACCGCGCGAAAGGTTTGGCGCACCGGGAGCCGCCACTGCTCCGCCGCGCGGTCGGACGGCACGCCCTCGGCCAGGGTGACGATGTACCGGCCCGGCAGGGCGTGGGCCGCCTCGTGCACGGGGGCGGGCGCCCGCTCCCCGGCCGTCGCGCCGGGGGCGGCGACGAGACCGGCCGTGAGGGCGGCGGTGGCAGCGGCGACGGCGGTGACGGCGCGCCGAGGTGGTCGGGGCATGGGGTGCTCCAGGTGAGAGTGGGGGCTGGTGCGTACCGCACGGCCCACAGGCCGCTCTGTATCTCTCACCGGGCCGCGCTCGCGTGTACCCGTCCGTCCCCCCGATGGCGCACGTCCCCTTGGTCCGCCGGGCCGTCGCGGGAACCCGTACGGCCGGGAGCGGGATCCGGCCTTGCTGCCGCGGGCCGTCAGCGGTGGGGTCGCACGCGACGGCGTGCGGGCGGCGGACGCCCCCGGCGCCCGCACGGGCGACGATCGCGACCGCGCCGCCGCCCGGGGCGGCACACGCGGCCGGCCCGCACAGACGGACCGCCCCGTTCCGCGCGGCCGGAACCCGGCTCCCCCTCCGCCAGCCCTCTTCTCGCCACGGACATCCCCTCGTACGTTCCCCTCGACTCGACGGAAGGACCGGCCCTCCGGAGGTGGCGATGCCCGCAGTGCCCGGTGCGTCAGGTCCGCTGTCGCGGCGCGGGCTGCTGCGCGCCGGTGGTGCCGGGGCGCTCGTCACGGCCGGTGGCGCGGTGCCGGGCTGCGCGGCGGGGGCCGACGGCGGGGTCGGTCCCGACGGGCGCGTCACCATCCAGCTGTGGCACGGGCAGACCGAGATCGCCGCCAAGGTCCTCAGGGGCCTGGTCGCCGACTTCGAGCGCGGCCACCCGGACATCCGCGTGGAC
Organism: Streptomyces sp. AN091965; assembly: GCF_022698285.1. Classification (NCBI taxonomy): domain Bacteria; kingdom Bacillati; phylum Actinomycetota; class Actinomycetes; order Kitasatosporales; family Streptomycetaceae; genus Streptomyces; species Streptomyces sp. AN091965. The sequence continues at coordinate 943,464 of NZ_JALDMY010000001.1, forward strand.
ATGGGCGGCGGCGTCATCTCCGACGCGATGCTCCAGAAGGTCACCGCGGCCCTGGCCGCCGGTTCCTACCCCGACATCGCCTACGTCTTCGGCTCCGACCTGGCCAGCGTGGCCCGCAGCCCGAAGGTCGTCGACCTGACCGGACACGTGCGGCGGGCCCCGACGCCGTGGCGCGACTACTGGTCGGCGGCCCGCGACGCCGTCACCGTCAACGGCCGGGTGCGGGCGGTGCCCGCGCTCCTGGACTGCCTGGGCGTGATCTGCAACAAGAAGGTGTTCGCCGCGGCCGGGCTCGACCTGCCCGAGGCGGGCTGGACCTGGCAGGAGTTCGTCGACACCGCGCGCCGCCTCACCGACGCGGGCGAGGGACGGTTCGGCACCAGCTGGCCCGGCACCGGCGACGAGGACACCGTGTGGCGGCTGTGGCCGCTGGTGTGGGACCTGGGCGGCGACGTGATCGCCGACGACGGGCGGAGCATCGGCTTCGCCGCGGCGGGTGTGCGCGCCCTGGAGGTCGTACGGGACCTGGCGCGCGACCGGAGCGTCTATGTCGACCCCAAGCCGGGCAGCGAGCAGATGTACCAGGTCTTCCTGTCCGGGCGGATGGGCATGGTGATCACCGGGCCCTGGCAGCTGCCGGACCTCCGGCAGGCCGGCCTCGACTACCACGTGGTCCCGCTGCCCACCTTCAGCCGCAGGCCCGTGACCATCTCGGGCCCCGACACCTGGGTGCTCTTCGACAACGGAGACGCCCGCGCGCGGGCCGCGCGGACCTTCGTCACCTGGCTGATCCAGCCCGCCCAGGACAGCCGGTGGGACGTGCGGGCGGGCAGTCTGCCGCTGAGCCGCCGCAGCGGGACGCGCCCGGCCTGGCGCGCGCACGCCGCCGACACGCCCGGCCTCCCGGTGTTCACCGAGGCGCTCACCGCCGCGCGCGTACGCCCCGTGCACCCCGCCTACCCCCGCGTCTCGCGCGCCCTGGGGCAGGCCATCGTGTCCGTGCTGCTCGGCCGCGCCGGTCCCGCCGACGCGGTGCGCTCCTGCGCCGACGAGGCCAACGCAGCCCTGCTGATCCCGCGTTGAGGACGTGACATGCCCCCGCATCCCCCACCGCTGACCCTGCCTTCGGACCGGTCCGGGGCGCGTGCCCGACGCCGTCGGCGCCGCCGCGAGTCCGCCGCCGCCTGGGCGTTCGTCTCCCCCGCCGTGCTCGTCGTCCTCGGTCTGAGCGTCGTGCCCGTGGTCTGGTCGCTGCTGCTGTCCTTCCGGGCCGACGACCTCGTCACGCCGAGCCGCTGGGTGGGCCTGGACAACTACCGCGCCCTGCGCCACGACCCGAACTTCCACGAGGCCGTGCGGAACACCGTGGTGTACACCGTCCTCTACGTGCCGCTGAGCATCGCCCTCGGGCTCGCGCTCGCCCTCGTCCTCAACCGGCGCATCCGCTGCGCGGGCCTGTACCGCACCCTGTTCTTCGTGCCGTTCGTCATCTCCGCCACGGCACAGGGCGTGCTGTTCTCCTTCATCCTCGACCCGGAGTTCGGCGCGGCCAACTCCGTCCTGCACCGACTGGGCGTCTCCTCGCAGGGGTTCCTCACCGACCCCTCGCAGGCGCTGTTCGTCCTGGTCGCCATCACCCTGTGGAGCGGCACGGGGCTGTGCACCGTCATCTATCTGGCCGCGCTCCAGGACGTACCGCAGTCGCTGGTCGAGGCCGCGCGGCTCGACGGGGCGGGGCCGCTGCACCTGCTGCGGCACGTGACGCTGCCCGCGCTCGCGCCGGTGAGCCTGTTCCTGGTGCTGTGGCAGACCCTCCAGGCCCTCCAGGTCTTCGACCTGGTCTACGTGACCACCAAGGGCGGCCCGCTGGGCTCCACCACCGTGATCGTCTACTTCGTCTGGGAGCAGGCCTTCAAGGAGTTCACCGCGGGGTACGGCGCCGCTGCCGCCTACGTCCTCGCCGTGGCGCTGCTCGTCGTCGCGGTCGCGCTGCGGGCGGTGCGCGGCCGTGCGCGGCTCCCACGGCCGCGTCGCACGAAGGCGGCCGCCTCATGACCGTGACCACGGGCCGCCCGGCCCGCGCCCGGGCCCGTCCGGCTCCGGCGCCCGCGCGGCGGCGCGGCCCGCGGTTCCCGTTCAGCCCCTGGCACCTGGCGCTCGCGCCGCTGGCCGCGCTGTTCGCGGTGCCTCTGGTGTGGCTGGTGCTCAGCTCGGTGATGAGCGACGCCGAGATCAACCGCTTCCCGCCCGCCCTGTGGCCGTCCGGGCTGGACCTGGGCGGATACCGCTACGTCCTCGGCAACGCCCTGTTCCCGTGGTGGCTGCTGAACTCGGCGGTCGTCTCGGCCGCCGCGGTGGCCTCGAACCTCGTGTGCGGCGCGCTCGGCGGCTACGCCTTCGCGCGGATGCGGTTCGCCGGTTCGCGGCTGCTCCTCGTGCTGATGCTGGCGACGATGGCGGTCCCGTTCCAGCTGACGATGATCCCCACGTTCCTGGTGATGAAGTGGCTCGGCCTCATCGACACCCTCGGCGCGCTGATCGTGCCGTCGCTGGTCACACCGTTCGCGGTGTTCCTGTTCCGGCAGTTCTTCCTGTCCCTGCCCAGGGAGCTGGAGGAGGCCGCCTGGATCGACGGCTGCTCACGCCTTCGGGTGCTCCGGTCGATCGTGCTGCCCCTGGCCCGGCCCGCCTTCGCCACCGTCGCCGTACTGACCTTCCTGACCACGTGGAACGACCTGACCTGGCCGCTGATCGCCATCAACCACGACACCCAGTACACGCTCCAGCTCGGCCTGACCACCTTCCAGGGGCAGCACCACACGCAGTGGTCCGCGGTGATGGCGGGCAACGTGATCACGGTCCTGCCGGTGCTGCTCGCCTTCCTTCTCGCCCAGAAGACCTTCATCCGCTCGATCACCTCCAGCGGCATCAAGGGCTGACCGCCCGGCGCCCGCCCCGACCCGCCCAACGCCACCAGCATCGGAGTGACCACCCCATGACGCATCCCAGGATCGCCTTCATCGGGGCGGGCAGCGTGGAATTCACCCAGGGCCTGCTCGCCGACCTCTTCGCCTTCCCCGAACTGAAGAGCGCCCGTGTCGCCCTGCACGACATCGACGCCGAACGGCTCGCCACCGCCGAGGCCGCCGCCCGCCACATCGCCGGGGAGCGCGGCGCCGACGCCCGCGTCACGGCCCACCCCGACCGCCGCGCGTCCCTGGCCGGTGCCGACTTCGTCATCAACACCGTGCAGGTCGGCATGGCCGAGGCGACCCGCACCGACTTCGCCGTCCCCGCCCGCTACGGCCTGCGCCAGACCATCGGCGACACGCTCGGCATCGGCGGCGTCTTCCGCGCCCTGCGCACCTTCCCGTTCCTCAAGGGCCTCGGCGAGGACATCGCCGCGGTGTGCCCCGACGCCTGGCTGCTCAACTACACCAACCCCATGGCGATGAACGTCCAGTACGTCACGCAGGCCACCGGCCTGACCCGGGTCGTCGGCCTGTGCCACTCCGTGTACTGGACCCTGCGGGACCTGGCCGAGCTCCTCGACGTCCCGTACGACGAGATCACGTACCGGGCCGCGGGCGTGAACCACCAGGCGTGGGTGCTGCGCCTCGAGCACCGGGGCAGCGACCTCTACCCCCGCCTCGACGAACTGATCGCCCGGGAACCGCAGTTGCGGCGGCGGGTCCGCATGGACATGTACCGGCGCCTCGGCTACTACCCGACCGAGACCAGCGAGCACTCGTCCGAGTACGTCCCCTGGTACCTGCGCCACGACAGCGAGGTCGAGCGGCTGCGGCTCCCGGTCGGCGTCTACCTCGACATGACCGACGAGAACGTCGCCGCGTACCACCGGACCAGGGACGCCCTGGCCAAGGGGGCGCCGCTCGCCGTCGAGGGCACCATGGAGTACGCGCCGCAGGTCATCCACAGCGTGGTCACCGGCACCCCGCGCACGATCTACGGCAACGTGCCCAACCACGGTCTGATCGACAACCTCCCGGCCCACGGCGTCGTCGAAGTGCCCTGCCTCGTCGACGCGTCCGGCGTCCAGCCCACCCGCGCCGGATCCCTGCCCCCGCAGCTCGCCGCCCTCAACCGCACCTACCTCAGCATGAACGACCTGGTCGTCCGCGCCGCCCTGGACGACGAGCCGCGCCACATCCGGCACGCGGCGATGACCGACCCGGCCACGGCCGCCACTCTGACCGTGCGCGAGATCTGGCGTCTGTGCGACGACATGGTCCGGGCCCACGGGGACCTGCTCCAGCCGTCCCTGCGCGCCCTGCTCGCCGACCCGGCCGACGGCTGACCGTCCCTCCCCCGCGCCCCGCTCCTGCGCGACGCACGGTGCCGTAAGGGTGCTCTGCCCCGCGATCCCGCCCTTCCGGGGTCCCGGCCCTTTAGGATTCCACCGTTCCGCCGCACAGCCAGGAGGTGCCGATGTCCGCACCGGAGAAGCCCCGCCTATTGGTCTCCTTCGACCAGTACCTGCCGTACGTGTCCTCCGAGCAGACCGGAGCACTGTGGAAACTGGCGGAGGGGCGACGGCAGCTCGACGCCAACCTGATCAGACTGCCCCCGTCGGGCGGCGTGGCGGCCCATGTGGAGCACTCCCTGGACGTCCTGCTCGTCGTGGTCGCGGGCGACGGCCGCCTCGACGGCGACGGCGAGCAGCTCGCGCTCGCCGCCGGGTCCGTCGCCTGGCTGCCGCGCTCCTCCCGGCGCGGGCTCAGCGCCGGGGCGCACGGCCTGGTGTACCTGACCGTGCACGCGCGCCGCCCCGGCCTGAGCGTCGCCGGCACCGCGTCCGCGGCCGTCGCCGCGCGGGAGGGCGGCGAGGCGCCGTGCTCCCTGGACCGGGTCTGCCCGGAGTGCGGCAAGATGCGCGCCGAGGCCGCGGCGCCGTTCTGCGCGTGGTGCGGCGAGCGGGTGTCCGCCGCGCCCTGAGCCGAGCGCGCGTCCGCCGGGCGTACGGCCTTCGTGACGGGCTCACCACCCCGTCACGCCTTCGCGTCCGGGCGGGGGCCGGGGGCAGACTGGTGTGGCATGACGCGACCCACAGACCCACAACGCATCAACTCCAGGTGTCCGAGCCGGAGTTCCCGCCCGAGGAGCACGCGCAGCGGCTGTCCGCCGTGCGGGGGGGGGCGCTGGACCGGCTCGGCCTGACCGCCGCCCTCGTCACCGCGCCGGAGGACGTCCACCACCTGTGCGGCCTGGACCATCAGGGGCACTTCGCCGTGACCGGCCTCGTCGTACCGCTGCACGGCCGTCCCGTGCTCGTCGAGCGGGCCATGGAGGCCCCGACGGCGGCCGCGCGGACCCACGGTGTGGACCACCACGGCTATGGAGACCCCGAGGACCCGGCCGAGGCGCTGCTCGCCGTCCTCACCCAGGTCGCGCCGCCGGGGCACGCGGTCGGCCACCAGGCCGCCTCGCCTCGCTGAGCCTGCCGCCCGCCGTCCGGGACCGTCTTCGCTCCTCGGCACCGGCCCGCTGGCACCCCTGCGACGCCCTGCTCAGCGACCAGCGGCACGTGCACACCGCACGGGAGATCGCACGGATCCGGGAGGCCGCGGTGGCGGCCCACCGGTGGGCCGCCTCCGGGCGTGGTCGCGCAGCCCCTGGGGTCAGGGGGTCGGAGCGGGGCCCGCCGGGCAGGTGCTGTCGCGCGTCGGCAGCTTGCCGGTGAGCAGATAGCGGCTGCCGTGCTTGTCCACGCAGGAGTTGGCGTCGAACAGGAACTGGCCGTGGTTGCCGCCGCCCGCGACGACCAGGCGCGAGCCCTTCAGGGCCGCCTGCATCCGGCGCGCCCCCGCCAGCGGCGTCGCCGCGTCGCCCTTGGCCTGGAGCAGCAGCGGGGGCGGCACCCGCACGGAACCGATCTTCACCAAGGTGACGGGCTTGGCCTTCCAGAAGGCGCACGGGGCGCTGTACCACGTGTTCAACCAGCCGAACAGCGGCGCCTTACGGGCCGAGGCGCGCGTGTCCGTGCGCCAGGTCTTCCAGTCCCGGGGCCAGGGGTCGTCCACACAGGAGTAGGCGAGCATGGCCGGGTTGACGCCGCCGTCGGCGAGCTGGTCGGTGGCCGCGAGCAGGGCGCCCGTGTCGCCGCGCCGGTAGTCGGACACGGCCCGCGCCAGTTCGCCCCAGGTCAGGTCGGTGTACATGCCGGAGGCCAGCAGGTCGTCGAGCTCGGCGCTCCCGGCCCGGCCCCCGGCGGGGCGGGCGTCCAGCTTCTTGCGGGCCGCTTCCCAGGCCTTGGCCACCTTCGCGCGGGTGCCGCCCAGGTGGTAGGTGCGGTCGTGCCGCGCGGCCCAGGCGAAGAACTGCCCGGCCCGGTGCTTCAACGCCTTGTTCTGCTGGAACTGGGCCGCGTAGGAGCTCGCCGTCGGGTCCATCACGCTGTCCAGGACCATCCGGCCGGTGCGCTTCGGGAAGAGCGTCGCGTACGTGGCACCGAGGCGGGTGCCGTACGAGTAACCGAGGTAGTCGAGCTTCGACTTGCCGAGCGCGGCCCGGATGCGGTCCATGTCCCGGGCGGCGTTCTCGGTGGTCATGTGCGGCAGCAGGTCGCCGGAGTGCTGCCGGCACTGCTCGGCGACCTTGCGGGCGACCGTCAGCCGCTTCTTCTCCTCGCCCGTGTTGCGGGGCGTGTACGGGAGCGCCGGGTGCTTGGTGAGCTTGCTCGCGTCGCCGCAGGAGACGGGGGTGCTGGCGCCGACGCCGCGCGGGTCGAAGCTGACGACGTTGTACTTCTCCGCGACCTTCCGGGGCAGCGAACTCCACACCAGTTTGGCGACGCCGATGCCGGACTCGCCGGGGCCGCCCGGGTTGACGACGAGGGTGCGCGGGGCGTTGCCCGCGCCCGCGACGGACAGCGTCAGCTTGATCCGGCGTCCGTCCGGCTTCTTGTAGTCCAGCGGCACCTTGAGCGTGGCGCAGTAGGTGCCGCGCGGCGCGTCGGTCCCGGCGGGGCAGGTGCCCCAGCGCGGTCCGGCCGCCGGGGCCGCGGCCTGCGCCGTCGCGGGCATCCCCACGGCGAGCAGGCTCAGGGCCCCGGCGACGGCGGCGGTGCCGCCGACGATGCGCTTCGGTCTCATGTGCTGTCTTCCCGTCAGTTCGATGGCTCTCAGCAGGGAGGACGGCGGAAACGGAGACCAGGTTTCCCATCGGTCACAGGAGGTACGCACCGGCCCGGGCGGGTCCAGGACCATGGGACGGTTCCTGAACCCACACCGGGCCGGTGTCGGGTGAGGCCGGGTCAGATCGTGGTCAGGTGGCCCGGGGCGGGGAGGCGGGTGGCCCACGTCGGCTCGTGCACCTCGGCCAGGGTCGTGAAGACCAGGGCGACGGCGAGCGCGCCCGGGTCCGGGACGCCGAGGGCGTGGTCGCCGACGTAGCTGGCGCGGCCGCGCCGGGGGCGCAGCGACGCGGTCGAGAGCGCGCCGCGGATCGCGGCCTGCGCGGCGGTGGTCAGCGGAGCCTCGGCGAGCTCACCCGTCGGCTCCCCGCCCGCCGCGGCGGCGAGGGACTCGGCGGCGGGGACCAGTGCGTCGACCAGTGTGCAGTCGCCGACGCGCGCGCCGCCCACGCGGTGGATGGCCGCGCTCGCGGCGGCCGCGGCCTCCGCCAGTGCCGCGACGGAGGGCGCCTGCCCGTCGCCGGGTTCGGCGGACGCCAGGTCCTTGAAGAACAGCCCGAAGAGCGGCCCGCTCGTGCCGCCGACGTCGTTGAGGAACGCCTCGGCGAGCGCGGCCGTGCCCTCGATGCCCGTCTCGTCGGCCAGCCGCACCGCGCGCCGCACGCCTCCGGAGAGGTTGTCCCCGAAGTCGCCGTCGCCGACGAGCTGGTCGAGCTTGGTGAGGTTGTCGCGGACCTGCGCCACGACCTCCGCGTACCGGTCGAGCACGATCCGGCCACCGGCCGTGCCCGCCGCACCGGCCGTCGCGGCGGGCACGGGGGCCTGCGCCGCGGGGGCCGCCGCCGGGGCGGCCGAGGTGCCCGCGGGGCGGACGGTCCGGGGCAGCGTGAGCGGGGTCTCGGTCGGTGCCGTCCACAGGTCGACCCAGCCCTCGTCGAGACGGGTGAGGGTGAGCGAGAACCCGGCCATGTCCAGGGCTGCGGTGTACGTACCGGCGATGGTGACGGCGGGGCGCAGGCCGCGCTCGGCGAGCCGGTCGTGCAGCAGCGAGCTGACGGCGTGCAGTTCGAGCTCGGTGGTGGCGCCGAGGCCGTTGACGAGCGCGAGGACCTCGTCGGAGCCCTCGGGCAGCGCGTCGATCAGGTCGTCGGTCATCCGCCGCACCAGGTCGTCGACGGAGGGCCGGGCGATGGTGCGGATGCCGCGCTCGCCGTGGATGCCGACGCCGTAGTCGAGCACGCCGGGCTCCAGCGTGAAGGCGGGAGCGGTCGTCGTGGGCGAGGTCTGGGCGCGCGCGGCCACGGCGACGCTGCGCGACTGCGCCACGACGCGGGTGCCGAGCTCCTGGAGCTCCTGGAGGGACGCGCCCCGGTCGGCGGCGGCGCCGAGCAGCTTCTCCACGACCACCGTCGCCGCCGTGCCCCGGCGGCCCGTCGCGCTGTCGGCGATGTCGGTGGCGAGGTCGTCGTCAACCAGGACGGTCGCGACCGGGATGCCGTCGTGCCGCAGTCGCTCCGCCGCGATCTGGAAGTTGATCACGTCGCCCGTGTAGTTCTTGACGATCAGCAGCACGCCCGCGCTCTTGGCGACGGCCGCGCTCGCCTCGTAGATCTGCCGGTTGTGCGGGGAGGCGAAGACCTCGCCGGGGCAGACCGCGTCCAGGCCGCCGCGCCCGAGGAGGCCGGTGTGCAGCGGCTCGTGTCCGGAGCCGCCCCCGGACACCAGGGCGACGCGACGGCCGGGGTCCGCGGCGCGGGCCCGCAGGTACAGCGGGGCGCTGTTGACCTCGACGATGCCGGGGTGGGCCAGGGCGAGACCGCGCGCGGCGGTCAGCACGGGGGCGGATTCCGGCAGGAAGTAGCTCATCGGTCGGTTCTCCGTAGGTCGGCTCGGGTCGGCCTCGACGTCGGCGTCGGCTCGGGCGTCGGCACAGGTGTCGGCAGCTGGGTCGGCATCGGCGAGGGCTCGCTTCGCACGGCCGGAGCCGGTGCGGCCTCCGCACGGCCCCGTGCGCCGACCCACGCCCCGCTCCGGACGTGCGCCCACCCTGGCCGCCGGACGGCGCCCAAGGCCGGAACTCCATAGTGCCGGAACCCCTGCGTTCCGGTCAGGGCCGCGGCATGCGATCCTGCCACCAGCACCGAAGGGGCTCCGAGACGCACGCCGTGCCGGAAAACCCCTGATCAGCCCCACCTTCTTTGCGAGATCTTTACCATGACCAACGCCCGCCGCGAGGACCTCGGCCGGATGCTCCGCACCTGGCGCAGGGCACGCGGTCCCGCGCCGGCGCTCGGCTCCCTGCCCGCGCGCGGGCACCGCACCTACCTCACCCAGCTCGACATGGCGCTGCAGCTCGGCGTCTCCGAGCGCTGGTACCGGGCGCTGGAGAAGGGCGAGGACCGCCGGTACAGCCGCGAGATGATCGCCGGGGTCTGCCGGATCCTCGACCTCGCCCCGCAGCAGGCCGCCGCCCTCCACCGGGGCACCGGACACGAGCCCCCGGAGCCCGGCCGCGGCCGTGGCCCCGACCCAGCGCTCGTCCGGCTCATGCGCCAGCAGCGGTACGTCAGCTACCTCTGCGACCAGGCCTGGGACGTGATCGAGGCCAACGTGGTCGCCGCCCGGCACTGCCCCTGGCTCGCCCGCCCCGGGGCCAACGTCATGACCTGGGCGTTCTCCCCCGAGGCCCGCTATCAACTCCGCGACTGGGAGGACCGCTGGGCCGTCTCCCTGCTCACCCGGCTCCGCCTCGCCTGGCAGCGCCGACCGGATGACGCACGCCTCGACGAGGTCGTCCGCGAGGTGCGGGCCCAGCCGGGCGTCGCGGCCCTCTGGGACTCCCCCGCGCCCGCCGCCCCGGAACCGCTCCCGGGCGACGACACACGCCCGATGTTCTTCCCGCTGGTCGCTCCCGACCCGGTCGACGTGCGGGTCCTGGCCTGTGGCCCGTACGACGACGTGACGGTCCGCTGGCACCTGGTGATGCCGGTGGACTCGACGCTCGTGTTCCCGTGAGCACGTGGCGCCGGGGGGGCATGGACGCGTTAACCGACCCCGCCTGCTAGGTTAGGGTCCCCTTAGTTTACGGTTGCCGTCGAGTCAGTCGTCACCACTCGAAGGGAACCTGAGCATGCACCGCCCCCTGCGGGTAGCCATCGTCGGAGCCGGACCCGCTGGGATCTACGCCGCCGACGCGCTGCTGAAGTCCGACGTGGCCGCCGAGCCCGGCGTGTCCATCGACCTCTTCGAGCGGATGCCCGCCCCGTTCGGCCTGATCCGTTACGGCGTGGCCCCCGACCACCCCCGGATCAAGGGCATCATCACGGCCCTGCACCAGGTGCTCGACAAGCCGCAGATCCGCCTCTTCGGCAACGTCGACTACCCGCGCGACATCAGCCTGGACGACCTGCGCGCCTTCTACGACGCGGTCGTCTTCTCCACCGGCGCCACGGCCGACCGCGCCCTCGACATACCCGGCATCCAGCTCGACGGCTCGTACGGCGCGGCGGACTTCGTCTCCTGGTACGACGGTCACCCCGACGTCCCGCGGACCTGGCCGCTCGACGCGGAGAAGGTCGCCGTCCTCGGCGTCGGCAACGTCGCCCTCGACGTGGCGCGCGTGCTTGCCAAGACGGCGGAGGAGCTGCTGCCCACGGAGATCCCGCCGAACGTGCACGAGGGGCTCAAGGCCAACAAGGCCCGGGAGATCCACGTGTTCGGCCGTCGCGGCCCCGCGCAGGCCAAGTTCAGCCCCATGGAACTGCGGGAGCTGGACCACTCCCCCACCATCGAGGTCATCGTGGACCCCGAGGACATCGACTACGACGACGGCTCCATCGCGACCCGCCGCGGCAACAAGCAGGCCGACATGGTCGCCAAGACCCTGGAGAACTGGGCGATCCGCGACGTCGGCGACCGTCCGCACAAGCTCTTCCTGCACTTCTTCGAGTCGCCGTCCGAGATCCTCGGCGAGGACGGCAAGGTCGTCGGCCTGCGCACCGAGCGCACCGAGCTGGACGGCACCGGCAACGTCAAGGGCACCGGCACCTTCAAGGACTGGGACGTCAGCGCGGTCTACCGCGCCGTGGGCTATCTGTCCGACGCGCTGCCCAAGCTCCCCTGGGACGTCGAGTCCGGCACCGTGCCGGACGCCGGTGGCCGCGTGATCGAGGAGTCCGGGGAGCACCTGACGTCGACGTACGTCACGGGCTGGATCCGCCGCGGGCCCGTCGGCCTCATCGGTCACACCAAGGGCGACGCCAACGAGACGGTCGCCAACCTCCTGGACGACCACGCGCACGGCCGTCTGCCGGAGCCCGCCTCGCCCGCTCCGGAGGCCGTGGACGCCTTCCTCAACGAGCGGAACGTCCGCTTCACGACGTGGGAGGGCTGGTACCGCCTCGACGCCGCCGAGAAGGCGCTCGGCGAGCCGCAGGGCCGGGAGCGCGTGAAGATCGTCGAGCGCGAGGACATGCTGCGGGAGAGCGGGGCCTGACGCCGGACCGCACGCACCGCGCCGACCGGCCGTCGCTCCCCCGCGACGGCCGGTCGCGCGCTTCAGGGGCGGGCGGGCAGCAGGACCGAGGAGTCCGGCTCCCGTTGGGTGCCGAAGCCGCCGACGACGGCGAGCCGGTCCAGGTCGACGACCGCGATGCGGTCGGTGTCCAGCAGGGAGACATACGCCAGCGGCTCGGTGGGGTGGAGTGACACGGCCGCCGGTGTGCCGTCGAGGTGGAGCGAGCGGATCGGCCGCAGGCCGGTGCTCCAGAGGGTCAGGGTCCTGGCGGCGATGTCCGTCGCCAACAGCCGCTCCTCGTCGAGGGTGTAGACCCGCAGTGGGTCTCCGCCCGTCTTCCGGCTGTGCCGCACCTCCATGGTGCGCGCGTCGACGGCGACCAGGGCGGAGCTCTTGCGGGCCCCGACGAACAGCGTCTTCTCGTCCCGGCTCAGACAGCTGCTCTCGGGCAGCTGTCCGGGCGTCACCAGGAGCGGCGGCACGGCGGCGTCGTACGGGCGCACGAGGCTCACCGTGTGCGACAACAGGCCGGTGACATAAGCCCGTTCGCCGTCGCGGCTGAGCGTGAACAGATGCGTCTTCACCCCGTGCGTGGGCACCGCCCTGGACGGCGCCTCGTCGGTGGCCGGGTCGTCGAAGCCCAGCAGGACCGCCTTCTCCTCGCTGAGGGCGTACAGCCGGTCGTCACGGTCGATCCCCATGCCGTGGATGCGGCGGAACGGCCGTGTGTCGATGGTCCGCGCCAGCCTCCGCTCGACGAGGTCGATGACGAAGACCGCGGCGCCGCCCTCGCCCGCGGTGGAGGCCATGCGGACGCCGTAGTGCCCGACGTAGGCGAACCGTCCGCGCGCGTCGACGACCATCTCGTGCGGGTGGTCGGGCAGGTGGACCGTCCCCAGCCGCCGCCCCGACCCGACGTCGTAGAAGCCGACCGCGTGGCTGCTCTTCTCCACCACCACGAGCGTGTCACCCTCCGCCGCCCGGGAAGCACTCCAGGCCGACGTGGCCGCCCCGCTCGCCACCACCCCCGCGCCCGCCGCCTTGATCACCGTACGACGCGTCACCACAGACCCTCACCCCGATCGCTCGACACCCGTCATGGCCACGACCGACAGACCACGGCCCGCGCCCGAGCCTGGTGGACGGGGGACGGAGACGTCCAGCTCCCCGACAGCCCCGGCCGTCACACCCGGCGGTGGGCGTGGCCGCGTGGACCCCACAGCTCCCTCTTCGCCGTGTACGAGTTCCGGCACACCCTCGGTTCGTTCAAGGCGCACTTCTGGGCCGGGGAGCGGTGGGAACGCGTCCGCGACCACGTCGACTCTGCTGACGCAGTGGGCGGACGTCCTGTCCGCAGTGGCCCGACGAGGGTGGTGTGTCGTGGGGTTGAGCGAGTGACGCACCACGGCGGAGCCGTAGGGCGTGAGCCTCACGTATTTATCCGATTATTTCCGAACGCGTGGCTTTCTCTGCTTCCTGGGTATCTTCACGACTCCGAACTCGTGGAAAGCAACCGGGAGGCCGCACGATGTCCAGCCCAGGGTCCGACTCACCGCAGCACCGCATCTTCGCCATGCTGGATGTGGACGGTGACGGCGCGATCACCCGTGCGGAATACCTCGGACGCGTCGACCGCGTGGCCGCCGCCACGGGCCGCTCCGCCGAGCACCCGGTGGTCGCCGCCTCGCGAGCCGCCCACGAGGCCGTGTTCACCGACATGGACGGTGACGGCGACGGCCGCGTCACCTTCGACGAATACCGCTCGTGGGTGGGGCACGACGCCTTCGAACGCTCCTGCCGCCCCGCTCTGGGCTCCCTGTTCGACATCGCCGACGCCGACGCGGACGGGCATCTGAACCGCCAGGAGTTCACCCGCCTGCGCACAGGCGCGGGCAACGCCGAGACCGACGCCGAAGCAGCCTTCGACGCCCTCGACACCGACGGCGACGGCCTGGTCGAACGCGAGGCCTACCTGGCGGGCATCCACGACTTCGTCACCAACGAAAGCTCCCCCATGGCGGTGGCGTACGGCGGCCGTCGGCCGGTGTCCGGCACCCGTCCCTGAGCCGGTCACCATGATGTAGCCCCTCCCGACGCGTCGCCCCCCAGGGAACGCCGTCATCCGCTGGTGGAGGATAGGCAGATGGGCGAACTTTGGGGAGAAGCGTTGCGGCGTACCGTGCAGGACGGGTTGGCGCGGGAGTGGCTCGAGGGGCTGATGTGGAACACCGCGCTGACGGGGCCCGTCTTGGCACGGTTGCTGACAGTCGAGGGCTTGCCGCGGCGCGACATGTGGCTGCTGTCCTGCTCGCTCGACGAGGAAAGGACAGCCGTCCTGGCCGGGTCGCCCCGGGCCGAGGACCGGCTCGCGGTGGTCGAGAACGGCAACGCCGATCCGGCGGCGCTGACGGTGCTGGCCCGGGACGCGGAACCACGGGTGCGGTTCCTGTACGCGATGCTCGCCCACGAGTTCGGCCGCCGCTTGCCCGACGACGTACTCGACGTGCTGGCCGACGACAGCGAGGTGCGGGTCCGCCGGACCACGGCGTGGCTCGACCTGCCCCTGGACGCACGGATACGGCTGCTGAGGGACGAGGACGCCGGGGTGCGGGCGGCGGCCATCGGGCCGGAAACGTGGCCGCTGCTTCCGGCGTCCGTGCGGGAGGAGCTGCTCGCCGACCCGGAACCTGAGGTTCAAGAAGCCCTCGCCGCGCTGCGCCCCCGCGTACCGGAAGCTTCCCCCGAACCAGCGCTCCCCGCGGAAGCCCGCCTGGCGGATCCCGACCCGCGCGTACGCCGTGCCGCGGTCGAGGACCCCGAGATCCCGGCCGAGCTGGCACTGCGGCTGGCCGCCGATCCCGAGAACAGCGTCCGCCTCGCCCTGTCGATGCGCGCGGACCTCGCCCCGGAGCAGCGCTCGGCCATCGCCTACGTCGTGCCGAGCGGCTACCACTCGGTGCCGCGTTGGATCGAGGAGCGCGGCCACGAGCCGGAGGTCGCCCGCCGGGCCGCCGCGTCGGGCCACGTCCTGCTGCGGCGCAGCATCGCGATGCAGGAGCGGCTGCCCGCCGACGTGGTGGACCTGCTGGCGGCCGACGAGGACTTCTTCGTCAAGCTGACCCTGTGCGAGTACGGGGACAAGGCGCCCCACGACCTCGTCGTGGAGATGTACGCCTACTGGCACGGCCTGAAGTGGGGCTTCCTTCGGAGCCACGCGAACTTCGCCCGACCCGGGCTCGCCCGGTACGTGGACCATCCCAACCCCCGGCTGCGCGTCGCCGCGCTCGACGACCCGGAGGCGGGACCGGACGTCGTGATGCGCCTGGTCGACGACCCGGACGCGGGTGCGAGCGCGCTGCGTGACGCGAGGCTGCCGCCCGACGAACTGCGCCGCAGGCTCGCCGTGCCGGGCTCGGCGCAGCACGCCGCGGCGAACCCCACGCTGCCTGAAGCCGTGATGCACGAGCTGCTCGACCTCGCCGGCGTGCCCGCCGCAGTGGAGGCTCCGTAGGCGCCGAACGGGGGCCCGCGGTGCCGTCCGGGCCCGGAACTCGGCATACTGGACCGGGTTTCGGCCTACTCGGTCGGGCTTTCGGCGTACTGGACCGAGCTATCGGGGGCACTCGCACACCATGAAGATCCTTTTTCTCCTCGCACTCGTCGGTATCGCCATCACCCTGTGGTCCATGCGGTCGAGCAAGCGCAAACAGCAGTGAGTGAGCTCCCCGCCCGCCCCAGCCGCGTCAGACCGGCCGCGGCGAGCTTCGGGGGTGGAGGTGGCGCCACCCTCCGCCGGGGCCGGTTTCCTCCCCCGGGGGGGGCGCTGGGGCCGGGGCGCGCGGCCCCCGGCGGGTTCCTGAGCCTTGGCCCGGACACCGGTCAGGCCGCGGGGCAGTCGAAGCGCTCGCCCCACGTCTTGGGGCTGAGGCTCTTCGTCATGGCGCCGCAGACCGCCTTCGCCCGGCCGTCGCCGCTCATCACGAACACCAGCTTGTCGGGGGTGAAGCGGCCGCCGCCCGCCACGCCGGAGGCGTCGACGCGGCCGGTGGCGCCGTTGAAGCCGCCGCCGCCCAGGCCTTGGTAGAGCACGGACTGCACCTGGTCGGCGTCGAGCCGGTCCTCGTTGCCGCCGAGGGTGGCACGGGCCTCGTCCACGGCCTCGGACAGATAGCGCAGGGCGTCCCAGGCGAGCACGGGGTGGCCGTCCGCGCGCATGGCCTCGCCCCACTGGTGGCGCCGGTTCACCCGGTCGTAGGCCTGGAGGAACTCCTGGGCCTCGATGGCCGAACGGCCCGCGGCGCGCCGGAGTTCGGGGGCGCTGCCGTGCGCGACGTAGTACAGGGTCAGACCGGGGAAGCGGCGCTGTGGGGGCTCGCCCTGGAGCAGGGAGTTGGTGACGTCGTCGCCGCCGAGGACGGTCAGGCGCGGGCACTCGCCGCTCAGGCGGTTCATCTCGTCGAGGAAGGCCGTGAACTCGTTCGCCCGCGCCGTCCACACCAGCGCCGTGCGCGGTTCCTTCACGACGGCCCGGCACACCTGCCGGGCGAGGTCGGGGGCGCTGGTGGCGAGCGAGCCGCGGACGGCGTTCGCCACGCGGGGGCCGCCGGTGTCGTCCTGCGGGGTGTGCTCCCACACGGTCGTCGGGGTCCGGCCCACGGACTTCAGGAACTCCCTGGCCAGGTCGTTGCTGTACACGTCGGTGGGGTCGGCGACCAGCTCGATCCGCCGGGCCGTGCGCGACCCGTCGGCCACCGTCCTCGCCTTCCGCGTGAAGGCGGCCATGACCTGGGCGAGGCGGGCGTTGGTGGGGGCCAGCTGGAAGTAGTAGGGGCGGCCGGTGCGCAGCAGCTCCGCGGCGGTGCCGGAGGTGCCCACCATGGGCAGGCCCGCCGTGTTGAGCACCTTGATGGCGTCCAGGGTGCCGGGCCTGCTCTGCCCGAAGCCGACGACGCCCACGACGGCCGGGTCGCGCCGGGCGAGCTGCGCGATCTGCTGGGCCACCTTCTCGGCGTCCTGGAAGCGGTCACCCGCGTTGGCGGTCAGGACGCGCAGGGGTACGCGGTCGTGGCTGCCCCGCGCGAGCTGGTTGATCCGGGCCTGGGCGAGGGCGAGGCCGCGCAGCTCGGGCAGGGTGCCGCCGCGCACCGGGTCCTGGGCTCCCCGGCCGCCGCTGAGCGGGCCGATGTAGACGACCGTGCGGGGCCGGGCGCCGCCGCCCGCGGCCTCTTTGTCCCGGGCGGCCGCGTCGACCTGGCTGTTCTGCGCCTCGATCATCCGCAGGGCGTCGCGCACGCCCTGGTCGTCCTTGCTGCTCCCGAAGCCCTTGGCGCCCTCCGCCACGCCCACGCAGGTGCCGTCGGTGCCGAGGAAGGTCTTTCCCGCGCAGTCGTCCCGCTCCCCCCGGTCGAGGGGCCGCCACGCGAAGAGCCCGGCCAGGACGACGAGGACGAGCGCCAGGCTTCCCACGGTGCCCACTACTTCGGCGCCCGGTGAGAAGCGCTGGGCGGGCGGCACGAGCCGGGGCTGGTGCCGCAGCCAGTACGCGGCCCGCTCGTCCGGCGGCTCGTCCTGCGCGGGGGCGGGCACGGTCATCCCGCTCGGCCGCCCCGGCCGCATCCCGCTCTCCACGATCAGGTCGAGCTCGGCGCCCGCGTGGGCCAGGTCGGACGGCTCGATGTCCGGGACGCGCGCGGCGAGCGAGCGGACACCGGCCGCCACCACGCACACCGACGTGGTGCCGAGGTCCGCCGACGCCGTCCGCAGCTCCCGCACGAAGCGCTGGGTGCGCGAGTCCGCCGGGCCCAGCTCCTCGAAGAGCACCACGAACCGTGTCGTACGGCGGCGCCGCCAGGGGTTGAACCGGCGCGGCCGCGCGGCCGCGTCCAGGTCGGCGAGGAGCGCGTGCATCAGGACGCGGTCGACCTGCTCGGGGTCGGGGGCGTCCGGGGCGTCGTGGTCGTGCGGTACGAGGTCGAGTGCGGAGCGGAAGAAGTCCGTGGGCGGGGAGCCGTGCTGCTGGCGGTACCACTGGGCGTACCAGCGGCGGTTGCGGCCGTGGCCGAGGATGCGGCGGGTGGCGCGCAGGCCGAACAGGGCGCAGGGCAGCTGCTGGAAGAGGGGGCCCGAGAAGAAGTTCCACAGCAGCTCGATGAAGCCGGCGCCGCTCGTCTGGTCCCCGCCGCCGAGGCGCCACAGCGCGGCGGACAGCGGTGACCACTGGCGGTGGTCGGCGTAGCAGTGGTCGCGCAGGGCGTGGTGGCGCCGCTCCACGGGCCCTTCGAAGCGGGGGGCGCTCAGGACGGCGTGCAGGAGCCGGTATCCGGGCAGCTTCAGGCGTCCCGCGCCGGGCGGCATGGAGTCCGTCAGCTGCTGGGTGATCTGCTCGAACAGCTCCAGGTGCGGGGCGTCGTGGCCGTCCGGGGGGACGCAAGCGTGCGGCGCCAGCATCACGTTGTCGCCGCGCAGCCGCGCCCGCAGCCCGGCCACGATCCGCCGCCCCGCGAAGCCGCCGCCGGGCTCGGTGAGCAGCACGGCGGGAAGGCGGCTACGGCTGCGCCGCGGCTGCACCACCAGCTTGTCGAAGGCGCCGACGAAGCGGTCCATGCCTGCGTACGGTGGTATGCGGTCCATCGATCCCCCACTGACACGCCGCCCACTGCTGCGGCCCCCGTGTAGCCAGCACGTGTCAATGATAAGTCAACGCCCTCGTTCAGAGGGGCAGTTGGGCATGACGGACACCGCCGGGGCGGAGTGGGCCACCGTGCGCGTCAGGACCTGCGGACCGCCGCCACGTCGAACTCCAGGGTTACCTTCGGGCCGACCATGAGGGCGGTCATGCCGTTCCAGTTCACGCCCCAGTCGCGGCGGTCGATGGTGGCGCTGCCGGTGAAGCCGAGCCGGACGCCGCCGTCGGGGTCGGTGGCGGCGTCGGTCAGGGCGATGTCCAGGGTGACCGGCGCGGTCACGTCCCGGATGGTGAGCTCCCCGGCGACCTTGTAGCGGGTGCCGTCGACCTGTCGTACGTGGACCGAGGCGAAGGTGAGGGCCGGGTGGTCGCCCGCGTCCAGGAACTTGTCGCGCAGCAGGTCGTCGCGCTGCTTGTTGCGGGTCTGGATGCTGGCCGCGCCGATCGTGAGGCGGACGCTGGACCGCTCCGGACGGTCCCCGTCCAGGAGGGCGCCGCCCTCGAACTCGCCGAACTCTCCGCGCACCCGGGTGGACATCGTGTGCCGGGCGACGAACCGGATCCGGGTGTGCGCGGTGTCGAAGACGTAGTCGCCGGTCAGCTCGCTGAGCTCCGTGATGGTGGGCATGGTGGTCACTCCTGGGCAGGCGAGAGGTGGTTGGTCCCAGGAGTACGACGAGACAGCCCGGCGGAATGTGAGGCCGCGGCCCCGCCTTCCGCCGGGCGGCGTCCTCAGCGCGGCCGTGTGCGGCTGCCCCGGGCGCTCAGCGCGCGGATCGGCCCGATCAGCCGACGGTAGACCGGGCGCACCACCCGGCCGGGCAGGTGGCGGTGGCGTTCCTCCTGCCAGACCCTGCCCCGGTGGTGCGCCGCGATGGGCGACCACCGGTCGGGGTCCGGCGGCGCGGAGGTGTGGAATTCCATGCGGCAGAGGTGTTTGGTGCTGACGAAGCCGTACTGGCTGGGGCTGACGAGGCGCAGTGGAGCGCCGTGGTCGCCGTCGAGCGGCCGCCCGTCGAGCCGGTCGGCGATGAGGACGTCCTCGGCCAGGGCGTCCTCGAGCAGGGCGACCGACCGGTAGCCGTCGAGGCCTTCGAAGACGACGTGGCTGATCACGGCGTCCGGCGCGAGCAGCGGTACGACGTGGGTGCGGTAGACGGTCTCGAACGAGACTCCCTCCCACAGCAGGCCGGTCGCCGACCACCCGGCGACGCAGTGGAAGTCGGCTCCCAGCTCGCGCCGCGGCAGTTCGGCGAGGTCGTCCACGGTCAGGCTCACGCCCTTGGCCAGGGCTCCCCCGATCGCGATCACCGGCTCCGCGGGCACGGGCGGTGGCGGGTGATGGAGGTGCGTACCGAAGCGCGGGAATCCATCGACGGCACGTTGGCCTGGGGGAAGCGTCATGTCGGTCCTCCACTGAGCGCGTGTCACGTGGTGTCGCCTGAGAGGTGCGGCTGCGCGTACGGATCGCTGGCCACAGTCTTCCCTTCACGGTCGAGCGCGTCGATGGTGCGTACGCGGACTCACCGTGCGGCTTTTCCGCGCGGGTGAGGCGGCGAGGGAGGGGACGGGACGCTTCCGGTCCGGTGGAGCTCAGAGGCCCAGGTCCGCAGCGAGGCAGTTGAAGGTCTTCCAGGAGCCTTCGGGGTTGTAGTCGTGTCGGGCCGGGTCGTCCGGTGTCGCGGTCTCTTCCTCGACCATGTCCTCGAAGCGGATGCGCTCGGGCAGTTTGCCGAAGCGCTCCTGCCGGGCGACGGCGGCACTGTCGATGGCGTTCTGGCCTTCCATGGTCGAACTCCGTTCGGTCACGTCCACCAGTGTGTGCGATGACTCTCCCACGCCACTCGTCACCGGTCAAGGGGGTGACTCATGGAGAGGGTGCGCCTGCGGAAGCGCCCCCGCCCCGCTCCACCGTCCGGCCCGCACCATAAAGTGGCCGGTCGGCCGTGGCCCAGTGGGCCGCGGGCAGTTGTCACGGATTTCCCAGGTAGGAGTTCTTCTTGTCCCTCCGTACAGGCCTCCCGTCGTACGCCCCCTTCGTCAGGCCGTCCCTCGTGGTGGCCGCTCTCGCCGTCGCGGCCTCGCTGACGGCCGGGGCTCCGGCCCACGCGGGGGACGGCGGCGGAGCGCGGGCCGCCGCCCCGCTCGCGTCCCCCGTTTCCGCCCCCGCGCGGACCGTGGTCACCGAGGGGCAGGTGAAGGAGGCGCGGCCCGGCGGCAGCCTGCTGTACCCGAGCGTCACGAGCTGTCTGACCCTCACGGTCCAGCTGCGGTCGGGCGGCGCGGTGGGCGCGCACGCGAGCCTCTTCCAGGTGCCGGGCGAACTGCGCTCGGACCAGATCCTGGACCGGATCAAGGCGGTGGCGGGCGGCCGCGCGGTGGCCTCCGTGGCCGTGCGGGGCGCGGTCGGCGCCTGGCACCCGGGCTACTTCACCAAGGCCATCGAGAGCTACGGCGAGGGTGAGGACGTGCCCGTGCCCACCGGGCAGGACGCCGCCGGGATAGCGGCCGCCGTGGCGCGGGGGCTCGGCGTACCGACGGACCGGGTGACGGTCACGGACGTACCCGACGGCGACCAGGTCGTCGACGTCCCCCGGATCTGAGCGGCAGCACCCCCACCCCCCGGATCCCGACCGGCCGTCAGGCCGTCTGCACCGCTTGACGGTCGGTCAGGGCGCGGGCCTTCGCGTTCTCGATGTGCCGGCGCATCCGCTTCGCCGCGCCCTCCGCGTCCCCCGCCGCCATCGCCTCGTGGACGGCCCTGTGCTCGCGCGCCGGTGACTCGGCCTCGGACGAGCCCAGTTCCGTGAAGAGCCGGAAGCGCTGGACGTGCCCGCCCAGCGAGCGGTACGCGGCCTCCAGGAACGGGTTGTCGCACTGGGCGGCGATGCGCAGGTGGAAGCGCTCGTCGGCGGCCCAGTAGGAGCGCACCGAGGCCGAACGGGGCGCGTCCGCACAGCGCTTGAGCTCGTCGATGCTCCCCGCCAGCTCCGCCAGGAACTCCGGCGTGGTGCGGCGCGCGGCCTCGTGCACCATCGCGGGCTCCAGGACGAGCCGCGCGTCCATCAGCTTGACCAGCTCGCGCTCGGTGAAGAGCGGGGCGACGCGGTAGCCCTTGAGCGCCTCGCGCCGCACGAGGCCCGTGTGTTCCAGGCGGGCGAGGGCCTCGCGCAGCGGCGTCTGACTGACGTCGAGCTCGCGGGAGAGCGCCCCGATGTTGAGGGGCTGCCCCGGCGACCACAGGCCGTCCATGAACTGCCCGAGCAGCACCTCGTACATCTTGTCGGCCAGGGGTTGCCGGGCGGACGGGCGCGTCGTAGCCATCGTGCCTCCTTCGCTGCCCGACCTTAGCGCAGCTCCCCACCCCTCTTGATCACTGCTGAATCCTATACTATTTTGCTCATCGCTATAGTATAGCCAGCGATCGTGGAGGATCCCGATGCCTGACGACGGCTCGTACGTGCTCGTGACCACGGCGTATCTCCAACCCGGCGACGAGGTCGACCAGTTGCTGCGCGGGGCGGGGCTCCGCCCCGTCTTCGCGCGGCCCGACGACCGGCGCGCGGCGGGCCGCTCGCTGCGGGCGGCCGTCGCGGACACCGCCCCCGCGGGCGTCGTGGCGGGGACCGACGCGTTCACCGCCGAGGTGCTGGAGGCCTCCCCCGGCCTCCGGGTCATCGGCCGCTGCGGCGCCGGATACGACAACGTGGACGTGGCCGCGGCCACCCGGCGCGGAATCGCCGTGACCCACACCCCCGGCGTGAACCGGCAGTCGGTCGCGGAGTACGTGCTCGGCCTCCTGGTGGGCTGCGCGCGGGGCATTCCGCGCAGCGTCGCCGACGTACGGGCGGGCGGCTGGTCCCAGCCCAGCGGGCGCGAGCTGGCGGGCGCCACGCTCGGCGTCGTCGGGCTCGGCGCGATCGGCAGGACCGTCGCGCGGCTCGGCCTGGCGCTGGGGATGCGGGTGGTGGGCCACGACCCGCGCCCGGACGCCGGTTTCCTCGCCGAAACGGAGGTCGAGGCCCTGCCGTTGGGGGCCGTGCTCGCCGAGGCGGACTTCGTCACGCTGCACCTCGCGCTCGACGCCTCGACCCGGCATCTGATCGACGGCGCGGCGCTGCGTCTGATGCGGCCCGGCGCGTACCTCGTCAACACCGCGCGGGGCGGCGTCGTCGACGAGGAAGCCCTCGCCGACGCGATCGCCTCGGGCCGTCTCGCGGGCGCGGCCCTGGATGTGACGGAGCATGAGCCCCTGCCACCGGACTCCCGGCTGCGGGCGTTCGACAACGTCCTGGTCACCGGGCACATCGCGGGCGCGACCGTCCAGGCACGGGCCCGCTCCGGCCGCTCGGCGGCGGAACAGGTGGTCGCGGTGCTGTCCGGGCGCGCACCCGAGCACGTGGTGAACCCGGGGTGGGCCGCGGTGCGGGCGGGGGTGCGGTGATGGGGGTTCCTGAGCGGCCGTCGGGTGGGCTGCCGGGTGGGCCGTCAGGTGCGGCGTCGCGGGTCGGCCCGGCAGATCCGGGAGGGCCGGGAGCGCCGGGAAGGCCGGGAGGGCCGCGGCCGGGCCCGGCAGATCAGGCAGACCCGAGGTCGCTCCGGCCCGGCCCAGCGGGCCCAGGACCGCTCCGGCTCGGCGCCGGGCCGGAGGCTCCCCTCCTCGCGGCCAACCTCAAGTGGCTCTTCACCGAGCTGCCCTTCGAGCGGCGCTTCGCGGCGGCGGCCGACGCGGGCTTCGCCGGGGTGGAATACGCGGCGCCCTATCCGTACCCCCCGGCGCGGCTGCGCACGTTGCTACGGGACGCGGGGCTGCGTCAAGTGCTCATCAACTCCCCCGCTGGTGCACCGGGTTCATCCGAGCGGTCCGGCGTGGCCTGTCATCCGGGGCGCGCGGCGGACTTCCGGGCCGGGGTCGAGCGCGGCCTCGAGTACGCCACCGAACTCGGCGCCGGGCTCCTGCACGTGCTGGCCGGGATCGTGCCGCCGGACGTGGGCGCGGAACAGGCGTTCGCCACGTACGTCACCAACCTCCTCTGGGCCGCCGAGCGCGCGCACGGCACCGGGGTGCGGCTCGTGATCGAGGCGCAGAACGACCGTGACGCGCCCGGCTACTTCCTGGGCACCCAGGCCCGGGCGGCGGCCGTCGCTCAGGCGGTGGGGTTCGACCGGGTGGGGCTGCTGCTCGACCTGTACCACGCGCGGCTCACCGAGGGGGATCCGGTCCGCACGCTGCACACGTATCTGCCGTACGCCCTGCACCTCCAGCTCGCCGACCCGCCCGACCGCACCGAGCCGGGCACCGGCGACATCCCGTGGCCGCGCGTCGTCGGCGCCCTGCGCGCGGCCGGATACGGAGGCTGGCTCGGATGCGAGTACGCGCCGGTGGGCGCCACCGTGGCGGGGCTCGGGTGGGTCGCGGAGGTCGCGGCGTCGGCGGAGGTGACCTCATGAACGGGAGCGACCGCACGCGTGGTCCCGGCGCGCCCGGCGTCCGCATCGCCCTCGTGAGTGCCACCGCGGCAGCCGTCGGGCCCGCCGTCGCCGGGCTCGGCGCCGCGTTCCCGGAGGCCCGGCCGTGGAATCTGCTCGACGACGCGCTGCTCTCCGACGCCGACGCGGCCGGTGGGCTCACCCCGGCGCTCGCCGACCGGATGCGGCGCCTCATCGCGTACGCCGTCGAGGGCGGCGCCCAGGGCGTGTTGCTGACCTGCTCGCTGTACGGGCCGGTCGCGGCGCGCGCGGACGTGGGGGTTCCGGTGCTCGCCGCCGATGCCGCCGCCTTCGCCGCGGCCCTCGGTGGCGGTCACCGCGAAGTGCTCGTCCTCGCCACGTTCGCGGCGGCCCTCGACGACTCCGTCGACCGCCTGCGCGCGGCCGCGCGCGCCGCCCGCTCCCCCACGCGGATCGTGGGCCGGGTCGTCGCGCCGGGAGCGGTGCCGGACCCCGGCGCCGCCGACGCCGTGCTACTGGCCCAGTACTCCTTGGCTCCGCACGCCGACGCCCTGGCCGAGGCCCTCGGGCTGCCCGTGCACGCGGGTCCGCACGCGGCGGCCCGTGCACTTCGCGCAGCCCTCCGGAACGCCGCCGCCGAAGGCCCCGCGGAAAGCCCCGTGGAAGGAGACACGCCGTGCTCGGAGTGATCGCGGACGACGTGACCGGGGCGAGCGACGTCGCCCTGGCCCTGCGCGAGAGCGGGCTGCGCACCGTCCTGTACTTCGGTGTGCCGGGCCCGGGCGTGACACCGCCCGACGGCTGCGGAGCCGTGGTCATCGCGCTCAAGAGCCGCATGGCCCGGCCTGGACAGGCCGTCGCGCAATCCCTCGCGGCCCTGCGCCGACTGCGTGCGCACGGGGCGCGGCGGATCTACTTCAAGTTCTGCTCGACCTTCGACTCCACCGCCGACGGGAACATCGGGCCGGTCCTCGACGCGCTCGCCGACGCCCTGGACGTGCCGGTCGTGCTGCTCACGCCCAGCTCGCCGCAGCACGGCCGCACCCAGTACGCAGGCCATCTCTTCGTGAACGGCGTGCCGTTGGCCGAGTCCCCGATGCGCCACCACCCGGTGACGCCGATGACGGACTCCTCCCTGCCCCGGCTGCTGCGCGCCCAGACGCGGCGGCCCGTCGAACTCCTGCGGTGGGACACCGTGCGCGCGGGCGCGGCGGCCGTCCGTGAGGCCGTCGACGACGCGGCCACGCGCGGGGTCCGCTATCTGCTGGCGGACGCGCTCGACGGCGAGGACCTGCGCACGCTCGGCCGCGCGACCGCCGACGCACCGCTGACGGCCGGTGCGGCCGGCCTCGCCCAAGGGCTCGCCGCAACCGTCCCGGGCAGCGGCGCGGCCCCGTACGAGGAGGCGGACCCGCTGTCCGTCCGGCCCGCGGCCGTGCTCTGCGGCAGCTGCTCGGCCCGCACCCTGGAGCAGCTCGACGCGCTGCGCGCCGCGGACCGGCCGACGCACCGGCTCGACCCGGTCGCCGAGCCGGATCCGGCGGCCCTGGCCGAGCGGGCCCTGGCCTGGTACGACGCGCTGCCGACCGGCGCGCAGCGGGGCGCACCCGTCTTCCACTCCTCCGTTCCGCCCGGCGACCTGCACGCCATTCAGCGGCAGTTGGGTGCCGAGCGGGCCGCCGCCACCCTGGAGGAGGCCACCGGGCGCATCGCCGCCGGGCTCGTGGCGCGCGGGGTACGGCGCCTCATCGCGGCGGGCGGGGAGACGTCGGGTGCCGTGGTGACCGCGCTCGGCATCACCGGCGCGCTGATCGGCGGGGCCGCCGCGCCGGGCGTGCCCTGGATCCACCCCACGTCGGGGCCCCGGATCGCGCTGCTGCTCAAGTCCGGCAACTTCGGCGGCCCCGACTTCCTCACCACCGCCTCAGGGCCGCCGCCGGATCAGCCCCTGCCGCCCCCTCCCCCGCACGGACGACGTCAAGGAGCCCGCCCATGACCACCGCCTCCGCCCTCCCCTCCTACGCGGCCGGGCGCGCGGCCGTCGTCGCCACCGCCCGCGCCCTGGCCGCGCGCGGCCTCGCGCACGGCCGCACCGGCAACGTGTCGCTGCGTACCGGCGACGGCCGGATCCTCGTCACCGCGACCGGTGCCGGCCTCGCGGCCCTGGGCCCCGGCGACCTGTCGCTCGTCGACGCCGACGGCAACCACCTCGACGGGCCGCCGCCGTCGAAGGAGGCCTTCCTGCACGCCGCCGTGTTGCGTGCCCGCCCCGACGCGCGCGCCGTCGTCCACACGCACTCCCCGCACGCCGCCGCCGTGTCCTGCCTCAACGGCCTCGACGCCGACGACGCGCTGCCGCCGCTCACCGCCTACTACGCGCTGCGCGTCGGACGCCTCGCGCTCGTCCCGTACTTCGCGCCCGGCGACCGCCGGCTCGCGGCCGCGGCCGAGGAACGCGCCCATGGGCACGCGGCGCTGCTGCTGCGCCACCACGGGCCCGTCGTGGCGGCTCCCGGGCTCGACGCCGCGCTTGAGGCGGTGGAGGAGCTGGAGCAGACCGCGCGGATCTTCCTGCTGCTCCGCGGCACCGACCACGCCCGCCTCACCGAGGAGCAGCGCACCGCGCTGCGGCCGCGACCACCGCGCCCGGTCACCCTGTTCAGCGCGCTCGCCATCAAGAAGGCCCTCGACGACACGGTCCTGGAGTCCTTCACCAGCACCAGCGGCATCGACGTCGACGGCGTGTACGAGCCGACGAACGTCCTGCTGCGGAAGATCGAGGCGGGGGCCCGCCCCGACGTGCTGGTCGGCGTGACCGGAGCCCTGGCGGAGCTGGCCGCATCCGGGGTGCTCCGCGCGCCCTCGCTGCGGCCCCTGGCCCGGGTCGGCATCGGCGTGGCCGTGCCGCCGGGCGCGCCCGCCGTGGACATCGCCAGCACCGGCGCGCTCGTCCGGGCCCTGACCTCCGCGCGCTCGGTGGCGTACTCCCGCACCGGTGCCAGCGGCGTCGCGTTCGCCGCCCTGCTCGAACGGCTCGGCATCGCGGAGGAGGTCAACTCCCGCGCCACCGTGGTCGAGAAGGGCTTCACGGCGCTCGCGGTGACGGACGGCCGCGCGGACCTCGCGGTGCAGCAGCTGAGCGAGTTGCGCTTCGTGCCGCGGGCGCGCGTGGTCGGGCCGTTCCCCGAAGAGGTCCAGCACTACACCGATCTGTCGGTGGGCCTCGGCGCGCACGCCGCGGGCCGCGCCGAGGCCGCCGCGCTACTGCGCCACCTCACCTCCGCCGCGGCGCGCGACGCGTACCGGGCGGCCGGTCTGGAAGACCCACGCCGATGAACGCGATCCTCGCCCTGGTGGCGTTCATCGGGGTCATCATCGTGTGGAACGTGGCGGTCAAGCGGAACATCGGCGAGGCCATGGTCCTCGGGTTCCTCGCGAGCGCCGCGTTCGGGGGCGCGGACGCGCCGCGCGTGGCCTGGGACAGCCTGGTCGCGGGCCTGAAGTCGGAGATCACGTTCGCGGCGCTCGCGTTCGTGTTCGTCAGCGAACTGCTCACCCGCACCGGCCTCGTGCACCGGATGATCGACATCCTCAGCTCGCTGCTCGGCCGCCGCCGGGGCGGCTCCGCGTACGCGGCGACCGTCGCCTCCGGCCTGTTCGGCGCCGTGGCGCACAACGGCGCGGCGATCGTCGCCACCGTCGGCTCGCTCGCCATCCCGTGGATGAAGCGCTCGCGGGCCAGCGGCGAGACGGCCGCGCTCGTCCTCTCCGGGAACGCCGGTGTCGGCGCGACCTTCCCCTTCAGCGGCGCGTTCTTCGTGCTGCTCGCCGCGCCGACGGTGCTGCCCGTGCTCTCCTCGTCCGACGTCGTCGGCACGCTGTTCGTCACCGGGGCGTGGATGGTGGCGATGCGCCTGGTCGTCGCGTACGCGATCGTGCGGTGGCGGGGCGTGGGCACCATGGCCGCCCAGGACATCCGGCCGCTGCGCGCCTCCTTCGCGGCGGGCTGGACCTCGCTGCTCGTCCTGGCCGCCGTGGCCGTGCCCGTGCTCCTGACGTCGGGCCCCGCCAGTGACCGGGCGACGGACCGGCTCGGCGGGCTCGACACCACGGACGCGGTGCCGCTGCTCGTGTGGCTGCCGGTCGTGATGCTGATCGCCGGGCTCCTCGTGGAGCGCCGGACGCTGCCGCACGGCGGCGCGGCCTGGTGGCGGCTGCTCGGCGAGGTCGGCCCGCAGCTCGGCCTGGTGGGTGTGACCATGGTGTCCGCGTTCGCCGCCTCCGAGGTCCTCGACCGGCTCGGCCTCGGCGCGGAGCTCACCCCGTACCTGGAGGACCTGCGGGACGTGCCGCCGCTGGTGGCCGCCCTCGTCGTGGGCCTGATCCTGGTGATCGTGGCGGGTCCCCTGAACACCACCTCCACGCTCGCGGCCGTCGGCCCCGTCGCCTTCGCCGCGCTCACCGCCTCCGGGATCCCCGCGCACGTGGCCTTCGCCGCGGTCATCGTGTGGGCCTCGTCGGAGGGCTGCTCGCCGCCGGGCGCCGCGCCGCTGTACGTGGCCGCGAGCATCGCCGACATCAACCCCGCCCGGATCTTCCTGCCCGTGGCCCTCTACTACCTGGTGCCGACCTATGTCTTCGGCGTCCTCATCGCGACGGGCGCCCTGTGGATCCCGGGCTGAGCGCCCCTTCACCGAACGGAGCACCCGCCGTGCGCACCTTCCTCCGTCTCTTCCTCCTCGGCGCGACCCGCGTCCTCCTGATCGCCTTCCTCCTCGGCGGCCTCACCGTGGTGGCGGGCCAGACCGTCGCCCTCGCCCTCGGCGACCGCCACCTCATGGAACTCTTCGGCACGGACGTCACCGAGGTGGTGTGCGTCGTCGCGGGGGCCGCGGGGATCTGCTCCTTCCTCCACTCGTACGTCCGGGAGGGGGGTCGGGCCGCAGAAGGCGACGCAGTAACGTGACCGCATGATCGTTGAATCCGGGGACGACGGGATCGTCGAGCGGGTACGGGAGTGGGCTCGGGGCCGGGAGGACGTCCGGGCCGTGCTGCGGACGGGTTCGCGGGCGCGGCGCGACGGGACGGTGGACGCCTTCTCGGACCACGACATCGAGCTGTACACCACCGACCCCGACCGCTACGAAGACGGCGCGTGGGTCGAGGAGTTGGCCCCTGTCGTGGTGCAGGTCGGCCTCGAAGGGCCGTGGGACAACCCGGCGCGGCTCGTGCTCTTCGAAGGGGACGTCAAGGTCGACTTCCAGGTGGTGCCGGTCGGCCTGCTGGCGACGATGGCCGCGGACGGCCTCGACGACCTGCACGAGCGCGGCTACGAGGTGCTGTGGGACCCCGACGGTGCCGCCGCCCGCCTGCCCGCCGCCACGGGCGAGGTGGCGGCGGAGCTTCCCGACGCCGAGGAGTTCGCGGAGCTCTGCGCGGAGTTCTGGTTCGAGGTGGCGCACCTGCCGCGCTGTCTCGCCCGGGGCGAGCTGTGGGTGGCCAAGTCCCGTGACTGGACCACCAAGGAACTCCTGCAGAGCGTCATCGAGTGGCACGCCCTGACCCGCGAGGGCGCCGACCACGACGTCTGGTACGGCGGCACCCGCATGCGGCAGTGGGCCGCACCGGAGGTGTGGGAGCGCCTGCCCGACACCTTCGGCGGCTTCCCCGCGGCCGACGCCCTGCGCGCCGCCCGCGCGACCGCCGACCTCTTCTCCCGCCTGGCCAAGGAGGTGGCCGAGACCCACGGCTTCCCCTACCCCCACAAGGCCGAAGAGACCATCCGCCCGACCCTGGACGCGCTCCCCCGGGGCTAGGTGCGGCCGGTGCCCCTGTGCCGCCTGCCCGTTGCCGCTGTGGGGCAGGCACACGGGACGCAGGGGAAGTGCTCAGGAACGTTCTCTACCGTGCAACTTCGGTCATGGGCTGCGGGAAGTCGCCAGTGGCTGGATGATGACCCAGCGAGTATCAGGGGGCGCGTTCCGGGGGGTCGCGATGGTTGAGGGCGGGCAGCCATTCGGTGACAGGTTCCAGCTGATCGAGGAGCTGGGGCGGGGTGGCATGGGAGTGGTGTGGCGGGCCGTCGACACGCTTCTCGGGCGCGAGGTCGCCGTGAAGCACGTGCGCGGGCCCGGGCAGGGGGCCGCGCCCCTGGACACCAAGGCCACCGCGCGCCTGCTGCGCGAGGCCCGCGCGGCCGCGAAGCTCAATCACCCCGGCGCTGTCACCGTGTACGACGTGGTGCGCTCCGGCGCCGAGGTCGTCATCGTCATGGAGCTCGTGCGCGGCACGACCCTGGCCGCGCTCGTGGCCCGCGAGGGCCCCCTGCCGCCCGCCCGGGTGGCGTCGATCGGGGCGCAGCTGGCCGAGGTCCTCGGTGCCGCCCACGCCCTGGGCGTGATCCACCGTGACGTCAAGCCCGAGAACGTGATGCTCCTCGCGGGCGGCCGCGTCAAGCTGGCCGACTTCGGGATCGCCCGGCTCTCCAGCGAGGTCACCACCACGACGAGCGTCTTCGGCACTCCGGCCTACATGGCGCCCGAGCAGATCCGCGGGACGCCCGTTCCCGCCACGGACCTGTGGGCCCTCGGCGTCACCCTCTTCCACGCGGTGGAGGGCGTGTCGCCCTTCGCCCGGCCCGCCGCGGTGGAGTCCATCGCGGCGGTGCTCTCCGACCCGCCGCCCAGGCCCCGCCGCGCCGGGTCCGCCCTGACGGCCGTCCTGGACTCCCTGCTGGCCAAGAACCCGGAGGACCGGCCGCACGTCGCACAGGCCGCCGCGGAGCTGCGGCAGATCGCGGAGGGCCGCGCCACCACCCTGATGGCCGCCCCGGCGGCGCCCCGGCGTCCGGCACCCGTGGCGAGCCTCTCGCCCATGCCCGCGCCCCTGCCGACACCGCCGCGGATGCCGCCGTGGCGGCCCGCGCGGCCCGCCTCCCTGGCGTACCCCGTCCTGCCGGGGCTCCTCGGCCTCGGCACGGTCGGCCTCTGGGTCCTGTCCTGGTTCCAGCTCGACGGGCATGCCGTGCTCACCGGGCCGGGCCTCCTGGTGTTCCGCACGCGCCCCTTCGAGACGTGGTGGATCGACGCGGGCCACACCCCCGACGCCTCCGGCCCCGAATCCTCCTGGGCCACCATCGCGGCCGGTGACCCCTTCGGGGACGACGGGGTGCTCAACGCCCTGCTCGTCCTCACCCACCTCCCCTTCCTGGCGCTGCTCGTCGGCTCCTGGGCGAGTCTCGTCTCGACGCGCCGGCGCGTCTGGGCCGGGCTCCTGGCAGGCAGTAGCGTCCTCGCTCTGACCAGCGGCTTCGTCATCAACGGCGTACACCGGCACTTCGACGCACCCGGCCACGACGTCTGGCTCAACAGCGGGCCCTACCTCCTGGCGGGAGCCGTCGGCCTGCTCGCCGCCACGCACCTGGCGCGGCACGGCGGAAGGCAGGCACCCTCCCTCGACCGCCGCCGCCTGATTCCGGTGGCGGCCGGTGCCGTCACGGGGGCCGTCGCCGCGGGCATCGCCGTCCCGGGGCTGATGAGCGGTGCGGCCGCCGTGGTGGGCACCCTCGCCGTGCTGCTCTGGGCGGGCCTCGTGCTGCCGCACCGCCTCGCCTCGTCGGTGCTCGGCGGCTGGGCGCTGGCGCTGGCCGTACCGCTGACCCTCGGGATCGTCCTCGCCACGCACCCGGATCCCGCCGCGTCCTCCGCGCCCGTCGCCACCTGGCGCTTGGTCGTCCTCGCCACGGCGGTGGCGGCGGTGGGCTGCTGGGCCCTGATCCGCTCCCACCAGGCGCGGGAGGCGGAGGCGGCCCACGCCGCCGCGTTCCTGCGGAACCAGCCCTGGTGACGGGCGGCTCCGCCCCGGCCGCTACGGCCTACGGCGCGGCTTGCCGCCCTTGGTGCCCTTCGGGCCTCCGGAGCCACGGCGCGCGTTCTTGGCGGACGGCTTGCCCGCCGCCTTGCCCGTCGTGCCCCGGCCGCTCCCCTTGCCCCCGGCCTGCTGCCGGCGCGGGCCGCCCTTCTCCGGGCGCTTCTCCTTGGGCTCGGCGTCGGCGCGGCGGCCCCGGGTGCTGTTGACGGTGCGGCCGCGGACGATGCCGATGAAGTCGTCCACCATGTCCGTGGTGGCCTCCTGCGGCCACGACAGCGCCACGCGGGACGTGGGGACGTCCGTGACCGTGCGGTACGTGAGGTCCTTGCGGTGGTGCAGCCGCGCCAGGGACTGGGGGACGATCAGCAGGCCGACGCCCGCCGCCACGAGCTCGATCGCGTCGGCGGTCGTGGCGGGGCGCTCGACGGCGGGGCGCCCCGGCGGGTGCTCCCAGTCCAAGGTGTCGTCCAGCGGGTGCAGCACCAGTTCGTCGTCGAGGTCCGCCGCGGCCACCTCGTCGGCCGCCGCGAAGAGGTGGTCCTTGGGGACCACGACCACCGTCGTCTCCTCGTAGAGGGGGATCGCGCTGAGGTCCTCGCCGTCGACCGGGAGCCGTACGAACCCCGCGTCGGCCCCGCCCCCGCGCAGGACCCCGCAGGCCTCCGGCGCGGTCACCTGGAGGAGGGTCAGGGGGATGTCGGGCAGCCGCTCGTTCCAGATGCGCACCCACTTCGAGGGCGTCACCCCGGGGACGTAGGCGAGCCGGAACGCGGGAGAGTCTTCCGAGCCTGTCACCTCGCCAGACTACCGGGCGTAGTCGGTGGCCGACGCACCGGCGGGCGCCGCCGCCGCGGGCCCGCCGTGGTCAGCGGTCGCGCATTCGCTCGATACCCTTGTCCCATGACGTCGCACCACTCCACCCAGACCATGAAGCCCGCCACCGCGGCGAAGAAGCTGGGTGTGTACCTCGAAGCCACCCCCGCCGAGTTCCGGGAGGGCGTGGTGTCGCGGACCGAGCTCAACGCGCTGCAGGCCGACCCGCCCCAGTGGCTGCGCGACCTGCGCGCCAACGGCCCGCACCCCCGCCCCGTCGTCGCGGCGAAGCTGGGCGTCTCCGTGTCGGGCCTCGCCCGCGGCGGCGTCACGGAGGCCCTGACCACGGAGCAGATCGACGCGCTGAAGGAAGAGCGCCCCGAGTGGCTGGAGCGCGAGCGGGCCACCCAGGCCGAGGTCCGCAAGGAGACGGTGCGTCTGAAGGCGAAGAAGGCGGAGCAGGCCGAGAAGGCCGACAAGGACTGACCTCGGGGCCGGAGCCGGGGGCGCCCGCGCGCCCCCGCCCGGCGCCTCCGTCCCCTCCGCGCGCGTCCCGGGGCCGCGTACTGTCACCGTCCGCGTACGAGGGACAATGGAGGCGTACGACCGCCGTACGCCGCCGCCCACCGCATCAGGAGCCACCGCCTTGTCCGAGCGCACCTCGCACGCCGCCCAGACCGACCTGCAGGCCGACTGCGGGAACTGCTTCGGTCTGTGCTGCGTGGCGCTGCCCTTCTCGCGCTCGTCGGACTTCCCGGTGGACAAGTCCGCCGGCACCCCCTGCGGGAACCTCCAGGAGGACTTCCGCTGCGGCATCCACGAGCGGCTGCGCGACAAGGGCTACAACGGCTGCACGGTCTTCGACTGCTTCGGCGCGGGCCAGAAGGTCTCCCAGGTCACCTTCAAGGGCGTCAGCTGGCGCGAGGACCCGGACTCGGCCCGCGCGATGTACGAGGTCTTCCCCGTCGTCCGGCAGCTCCAGGAGCTCCTGAAGTACACCGCGCAGGCCCTCGACCTGCCCGCGGCCCGGCCCGTCCACCGCGATCTGCGGCGCGCGTACGAGCGGATCGACGCGCTCACCCGGGACACCGTCGAGACCCTGATGGCCGTCGACGTGGACGCCCTGCGGGGCGAGGTGAACCCGCTGCTCCTGCGCGCCAGCGAGCTGGCCCGGGCGGCGGTCCCGGGGCGCAAGAAGAACCACCGGGGCGCCAACCTCATGGGCTCGCGGCTGCGGGGCGCCAAGCTGCGCGGCGCCAGCCTGCGCGGCGCCCTCCTCATCGCGGCCGACCTGTCCGACGCCGATCTGCGCGAGGCCGACCTCATCGGCGCGGACATGCGCGACACGAACCTGTGCGGCGCGGATCTGCGCGGCGCCCTGTTCCTCACCCAGCCCCAGCTGAACGCCGCGCGGGGCGACGCCCGGACGAAGGTCCCCCACCCGCTGGAGCGCCCCTCCCACTGGACGGCCTAGTGTCGGCCCGGCTACGCCGGGTACTCTCCAGCTCTCATCCTGGTCACGTGTCACCGGTCCTCCCGGCGGCACTACTGTGACCTGCGAACTCTCATCCAACCGGGGCCGAGGGCCAAGGCGGTGGATCCCTGTGGATCCCCGCCGGGGGGGTCCCTCAAGCCGGTGCCACCACAAGGAGCACGAGATGACCGGGGGCGTTCTCCCTCAGGAACAGATACCGCTGTTCAACCCCTTCGCCGAGGGGTTCACCGACAATCCCTACCCGCAGTACGCGACGCTCCGCGAAGTCGCCCCCGTCTATCCGCACCCTTTGGGGTTCTGGGTGGTCACCCGGTACGAGGACGTGTTCGGCCTGCTGCGCTCGGGCGCGTCGGTCGAACTGCGTAACGTGAACTCCGGCGCGCTGGAGAACCTGCGGCAGAAGGACGAGTCGCGCAAGACCCCGCTCATCGACGGCTTCTCGATGATCGACCGGGACGCCCCGGACCACACCCGGCTGCGGCGCCTCGTGCAGAAGGCGTTCACGCCGAGGTCGATCCAGGCGCTCGCGCCGCGCATCGGCGAGCTCGTCGACGGCATGCTCGACCGGATCGCCGAGGAGGGCGGCGCCGACCTGGTGCCCGCGCTCGCGTCGCCGCTGCCGTTCACGGTGATCGCGGACATGCTGGGTGCCCCGCCCACCGACCACGAGCGGATCCGGGAGCTGAGCGGCACGATCGTGCGTTCCCTGGAGCCCGTCGCCGACCCGGCCGTGATGCAGGAGATCGAGAACGCGGACGCGGAACTGGCCGTCCTCACCGCCGAGATGATCGAGTGGAAGCGGCGCAACCCCGCCGACGACCTCATGACGGCCCTGATCGAGGCCGAGGAGGACGGCGACAAGCTCAGCGACGACGAGCTGGTCGCGCAGATCCAGCTGCTGTACATCGCGGGCCACGAGACGACCGTGAACCTGCTCGCCAACGGCACCCTCGCACTGCTGCGCCACCCCGAGCAGCTCGCCGCGCTGCGCGCGGACGCCGACCTGATGCCCAACGCCGTCGACGAACTGCTGCGCTACGACAGCCCGTTGCAGTCGAGCCGGCGCATCACCCTTGAGCCGACCGTGCTCAGCGGCGTCGAGATCCCCGCGGGCGCGATGGTGGTCGCCGGGCTCGCCTCCGCCAACCGCGACGCGGCGCGCTGGGGCGAGGACGCGGACACGCTGCGCCTGGACCGCGAGGGCGCCCGCGCCCACCTGGCGTTCGGCTCCGGCTCGCACCACTGCCTCGGCGCGGCCCTGGCGCGCCTGGAGGCGAGCATCACCTTCGAGCGGATGCTGAAGCGGTTCCCGGACCTGTCCCTGGCCGGTGACGTGTCCTGGAACGGCCGCATCAACGTGCGCGGCGTGGCCTCGCTGCCCGTTTCGGTCGGCTGACACGGCTGATCCCGGCACGCGCCCGAGAAGGCGTCAGGGGGCTCACCGCCACGGCGGTGAGCCCCCTTTGCCGTTCCCGGGGTCAGACCAGGGCGGGCCGGGTGGCCTGCTCCAGTCCGTCGCGCAGCCGCCGCATGGACGCGGCGTTGTTGCCGAACTGGTTGATGGCGAACGCACCCCGGTGGTCGGGGCCGTAGCCGTGCTTGAGGAAGTTGACGAAGGAGCCGCTGGCGCTCAGGTCGACGAAGTAGTGGCGCGCCGGGTCGCGGAACGCGGTGGCCATCAGCTCGTCGAAGCGCACGCGCCCCCGGATCACGTCCCACGTGTAGTCGTCCCAGCCGGTCAGTGCCGCGCCGTCCAGCTCTCCGGCGTACGCGCACGAATACACCGGCAGGTTCGGCGAGTTGACCGTGACCGCGCGGCCCAGGCTCCGGCACTCGTGCCGGATGTCGTCGAGGAGGCCGGAGTGGAAGCCGTGGCGCACGGGCAGCCGGACGGCGATCACCCCTTCCCGGTCGAGCGTGGCACGGGCCTCGGTGACGCGTTCGGCCTCGCCGCTGACGACGAAGTTGCCGGTGGTCTCGCCGGTGAAGTTGACGCCCGCCAGGGCGAGTCCGGCGAACAGGTCGCGCCGCCGCTGGTAGAGGGAGGGCGGGGCGAGGACGCTCAGCATGCCGCCGGGACGGCAGCGCGCCTCAAGGAGGTGGGCCTGCTTCATCACGAGGTCGAAGCCGTCCTCGAAGGACATCGCCCCGGCGACGGTGGCCGCGACGTACTCGCCGAGGCTGTGGCCGAGGACCGCGTCGGGGCGGAAGCCCTCCGCGCGCAGGGCCTCGGTGAGGCTCCAGCCGATGCTGTAGAGCGCCGCGTGCGTGTGCAGGATGTCGTCGTAGTCCTGGCCGCGCCGGGCGGGGTCGTACAGGGCCGACACGAGGGACGTGCCCTGCGCCGCCCCGTACAGCGCGCCGCACCGGTCCATGGCGTCGCGGAACGCCGGGTGGGTGTCGTACAGCTCCTGTCCCATGCGGTAGTACTGCGTGCCCTGGCCGCCGTACATGAAGACGACCTCGGGCCGCCGCAGGGGCCGGTGGGGGGCGGGGGCGGGGGCGGCCGGGGGCCGCGGGGCCGCGGGTTCCTCGAAGGAAAGCGGCTCCTCGCGGATCTTGCCGGTGAGCTTGGTCAGGACGGTGCCGGGGCCGATCTCCCGGAAGTCGTCGTGGCCGCGCGCCATCAGCCAGGAGAGGGACTCGTACCACCGCACGGGGCTCGATATCTGCCGCACGAGGAGGTCGGCGTAGCCGGTCGTGGGATACGGCCGCGCCGTGCAGTTGGCGATCACGGGGATGCGCAGCGGGCGGAAGTCGACCCCCGACAGGTGGCGGGCGAACTCCTCCTGGACGTCGGCCATGCAGCGCGAGTGGAAGGCCGCGCTCACGTTGAGGGGGATGAACCGCGCCCCCGCCTCGGTGTAGGCCTCGCGGACCTCCGGGGCGTGGACCTCCTCGTAGGCGCCGGAGAGGATGCACTGCTGCCGGGAGTTGATGTTGGCGATGTCGATGCCGGAGTACGGGAGTGCGGCCAGGATCTCCGCGGCGCGTTCCTGGTCGAGGTTGACGACGGCGGCCATCGCGCCCTTGGGGGCCCGGCTCATCAGCTCGCCGCGCCTGCGCACGAGGTCGAGGCCGGTCGTGAAGTCGAAGGCGCCCGCGGCGAACAGGGCGCTGTACTCGCCCAGGCTGTGCCCGGCGACGACGGCGGGCGGGGCGCCGCCGGAGTCGACGTGGTCGAGGTACTGCAGGGCGCTGACGGCGTAGAGGGCGGGCTGGGTGTACTCGGTGCGGTTGAGGACCCGGTCGGGGTCGTCGACGCACAGGTCGCGCAGCGAGTAGCCGAGCAGCCGGTCCGCCCGGGCCACGAGGTCGGGGTACTTCTCGAACAGCTCCTTGCCCATGCCCTTGCGCTGGGAGCCCTGCCCGGGGAATACGTACACGGAAGTCATGTGATCACTCAGCCGTCGCGAGAGGTGCCGGTCCGCCGGGGGCGGTGGGGGGCGTGGGTGGTGTGCTGTCGGCGGCCAGGGCGCCGTAGGCGGCCAGGCGCTCGGTGAGCAGGGCCGCGGTCTCCCGCAGCAGCCGCTCGGCGATGACGTCGACCCTGCGGCCGCGCCACGGTTCGAGGTCGGTGCCGCGCACCCAGGTGTTGAAGGCGCCGAGGGCGGGGCCGCAGTGGATCTGGTAGTCGACGCGCTGGTCGGCGCCGCGCAGCGCCAGGCGCGTGGAGTGGACGAAGTACCAGCGGAAGACGTGGGCCATCTTCTGCTTGGGGCTGCGCTCGACGTCCGCGAGCCGGGCGGGGAAGCGCCGTGCGAGGTACGCCCGGGTCTCCTCCCACACCTCGTCGAGGGAGCGCTTGAAGTACTTGGTCTCCAGGGTGGCCCGGGTGCGCGGGTCGAGGTCGTCGAGGGAGTCGTGGCGTACGTAGAGCTCGTACAGCTTCTGGGCGCGGGCGGGGAAGAACGTGCTCTTCCTGACGGCCTGGACGCGGGCGCCGACCTCGAACATGTCGCCCGCGGGCGCATACTCGGTGTCGTGCACGCCGAGGCCCTGGAGCAGGTCCTTGACCGCGTCGCTGGTACCGGCCTCGACGGTGCACTGGTTGATGGAGCCGGTCACGAGGAACTCGGCGCCCAGGGTCAGGGCCGCGAGGGCCGCGTCGGGGGTGCCGATGCCGCCCGCCGCGCCGACGCGCACGGCGGCCTCGCCGCTCTCTTCGGAGTAGCCCTCCTCACGCGTCACGCGGTCGCGCAGGGCGCGCATGGCGGGCATCAGGACGTAGGCGTTGCCGCCGTCGGTGTGGCCCGCGGAGTCCGCCTCGACGCACAGGTCCTGGGCCAGCGGCAGGCGGGCCCCGAGCGCGGCCTGCTCGGGGGTGATGAGCCCGTCGTCGAGCAGGCGGCGTACCAGGGGTTCCGGGGCCGGGCGCAGGAAGTGCTCGGCGACCTCGGTGCGCGAGACCTTGGCGATGATGTGGTGGTCCTGCCGCAGGCGCCCCTCGGCGTCGGTGCCGAGGCCCGCGAGGCGGTAGTGGACCAGGGGCAGCGTGGGCCGCAGATAGGCGGACGCCTCGACGGAGCGCACGCCGTGGCGCAGGTACAGCTCGACGGTGCGGGCTTCGAGATCCGGGTCGTCCGGGTTGTTGAGGAGGTTCATGCCGAAGGCCCGGCCGGGGTCCAGGCCCTTCTTGATGCGGGTGATCGCGTCCTCGACCTCGTCGAGGGGGAGGCCTCCGGTGCCGAAGAAGCCGAGCATGCCCGCGTTGCCGAGCGCGGTGACGAGGTCGACGGAGGCGATGCCCTTGTACATCGCTCCGGCCGCGTAGGCGTAGTCGACGCCGTGCGCCACGCGGAAGTGCGGGCTGCCGAGAGCCCGGGGCGACAGGGCGGGCGGCGGCGAGGCGGGGCGCGGGCGCTGGTGCAGGTGCTGTTCTTCCACGGTGGTCTCGCTCGGGGACGGCTGCGGGCGGGGCGGGGGCGCGGGCCGGGCCACCGGGGCGGCGGCGGGGTCCGGTTCCGGCGTCGAAGCGTTCTCCCAGGGGAAGACGCCTTCCTCGGCGTAGCGCCGGATGGCCCGTACGTTGTCGGGGTCGCCGAAGACCTGGCGGTTGGTGGCGAGCGCGACGTCCTTGGTGTGCTCGGTCAGCGGGGACAGCTCGCGCAGGTACGCCTTGTAGCGTGCGACGCCCTTCTTCGACAGGCGTCCCAGGCGCTGGAGGTGGCGGCGCAGCAGCGCGTCGCTGGGCGTGCCGAGCGCGTCGACGAGCCCCCACTCGTGGGCCTGCCGGGCGTCGATGGTCTGGGTGGTGGCGGCGAGGTAGTGGGCGCGCTGGAAGCCGGTCCTGCGGATCAGATAGGGCAGCACGACGGCCGGGATCAGGCCGAAGAGCAGCTCGGAGAGGCTGAAGGTCGCGCTCTCGTCGGCGATCACCACGTCGCACGCGGCGACGAGGCCGACGCCGCCCGCGTTGGCCTTGCCGCGCACGTGCGCGACGGTGAGCACGTCGGCGTAGGCCATGTGCCGGAAGAGCTCGAACATCGGCTCGGGGTCGAAGGACGTGTCCCGTCCTGTGCGTGCCGCGTCGCTGATCACGCCGAAGTCGGCGCCGAAGCAGAAGACCTCGGGCAGGCCTTCGAGGACGACCACGGTGGTGTGCTCCGCGGCGGCGGCGCGCGTGAAGACGTCGTCGAGTTCGTGGACGAGCGTGGCGTTGATGGCGTTGCCCGCCTCGGGCCGGTGGATCTGCGCGAAGAGGACGCTGCCCTGCTCGCGGACGCGCAGGGTGGAGTAGGTCAGTCGATCCATGCGTACTCCCGGTGGAACTCCTTGATCGCGCGCAGGACGAGGCGCGGCGAGGAGCCGGCGCCGCGCGGCGCGGTCCTGGCGACGAAGTCCTGGTTCACGACGGTGTCGCGGGTGCCGACGCGGACGAAGGCGCTCTCGCGCAGGAGTTGGTCGTACTCGTCGAGGGAGAGCTGGTAGCGCCCGTCGAGGTGGTCCTCGATGCCCATGGCCCGCAGCCGCTCGGCGCCGTCGGGGGTGACGACGCCGCTGTAGAACTCCGAGCAGCAGCCGGATCCGTAGGAGAAGAGTCCGACGCGCCGCGGGTCGGGGTAGCTGCCGGTGCAGATGGTCCCGGCGAGGGAGAGGAAGACCGTCGCGCCCATGATGTTGCCGACGCGGCCGCAGTAGCTGAGGCCCGGGGCGACGCGGCGCTCGAAGTCCTCGGCGACCTCGGCGCCCTTGGCCCCCGCGACCTTGCGCATCATGGTGCGGTGGGCGCCCTTGACCATGCCGCCGAAGGGGGTGTGGAAGGCGAGGTACTGGAAGGTGTCGCGGTAGTTCGCGCCCTCGACCTTGGCCTCGTAGGCGCGGTAGGCCTGCTCGCAGCAGTCGAGGTAGGACATCAGGGAGAGGTCGACGTCGCCCGCCTCGCTGTCGGGGGCGGGGCGGCAGGTGTCCATCACCTCGTAGCCGTAGGTGCCGCTGGCTCCGACGTCGAGCTGGAAGACGTGCGGCTCGGCGCTGACGAGCAGGGCGACCGCGCCCGCGCCGCCGCTGGGTTCGGCGTAGGCCCAGTCCTGCGCGGCCACGTCGTCGCCGTCCTCCAGGATGTAGCGCGAGATGTCCGTGGCGATGACCAGGGCCTTGGCGCCGGGAGATGTGCCCGAGAGGATGAAGTTGCAGGCCATCTGGAGCCCGGCGGTGCCCGCGTAGCAGGCCTGCTTGAGCTCGAACATCCGGCAGTTGCGGCTCAGGCCCAGCTGGTCGTGCAGATAGGTGCTCGCCGACTTGGAGAAGTCGAAGCCCGACTCGGTGCAGGTGATGAGGAGTTCGATGCTGTTCTTCTCCTCCTCGCTCATGCGGTCGAGGAGCGGCCGGGCCGCGTTGGCACCGAAGGTGACCGGGTCCTCGAAGGGCAGCGCGACCGTCTTCTCCTTCATCAGGAGGTTGTTCAGGCGCGCGAGGTCGAGCTCGCGGTGCCGCGCCAACTGCATGACGTCGAGCACGGCCGAGCCGCCGAACACGTTCATCGCTTCGATACCGACGCGGGACATGGGGTTCGCTGTTCTGCTCTCTATGCGGCGCACGCGCTCAGGCACAGTGCGGTGTTGATGCCGCCGAAGCCCATGCTCAGGCTCAGGCAGTGCTGGATGTCGGCCTCGACGGCCGTCTCGCGCACCCAGCGGAGGGCGTCGTCGACGGGCTCGGCGAGGTTGCGCGTGGGGTGCAGGCGCCCGTGCCGCAGCTGCAGCAGGGTCGCGGCCGCCTCGACGGCTCCGGCGGCCGTCAGCCCGTGGCCGGTGATCGACTTCGTGGCGTTGACGGCGGCGTGCGTGAGGCCGCAGGCCTTGAGGGCCGCCACCTCGGTCTCGTCGCCCGTCGGCGATGCGGTGCCGTGCGGGTTCACGTAGTCGATGTCCCGGGCGGTGAGCCCGGCGCGGTCCAGGGCCTGGCGGATCGCGGCGGTCTCGCCCGCGAGGGACGGGTTGGGGTTGCGGTTGCCGTCCAGGCGCACGGACCAGCCACCGATCCGCGCGTACGGGGCGGGGGCGTCCGGGCGGGCGCCCTCGCGCTCGATCACGAGGGCGGCGCAGGCCTCGCCGTAGACGAAGCCGGACCGCGCCTTGTCGAAGGGACGGCAGGCCGCGGCGGGCGCCTCGGCGTGCTCCTCGCCCGCCATGGCGCCCATCGCGTGCAGGCCGAGCAGCTCCCAGTACGACAGGTCGGCGAGCGCGCCCAGGGCGACGCACACGTCGACGCGGCCGGAGGCGACGGCCTCGGCGGCCTCGATGACGGCGAGCTGTCCGCTGGCCGAGGCGCCGCCCACGGTGTGGGCGAGGCCGCGGATCCCGAAGGCGCTCGTGCACAGGCCGCACAGGTCGGTGTCCAGGTACGACAGGCCGTAGCTGGGCCGCAGGAAGCGCGGCTTGGCCCGGTGCCGGTCGTGGGCCAGGACGAGTTCGCGCTGCTGGAGGTTGCTGCCGCCGATGACGAGCCCGACCCGGTCCGGGTCGTGCCCGTCGAGGCCTGCCTCGGTCCACGCCTCTTCGAGCGTGGCGAGGGCGACCTGCCCGGTGAGCGACGCGGTGCGCAGCTCCCGGGCGCCGAGCCGGGCGGGTGGCGCCTGGGCGGGCAGTTCGGCGCCCACGAAGCGGGTGCCGGACTGCCGCCCGGGCCGGTCCATGACGGCGAACCGGTGCTCTCCCGCGAACAGTGCCTGGGTGAAGGCGTCCTTGCCCCGGCCCACGGCGGTGGTGACGCCGATGCCGGTGACGACGAGCCCTGCGGAGTCGCTCACGTCACCCGGCCTTGACCGCTGCCGTGTCGCTGAGGTGCTGCGCGAGCTCGCCCAGGTTCTGCGGCCCGTGGGTGTCGACCAGGGGTATGTCCAGGTCCATCTCCTCCAGGACGGTCATCACGATCTCCGCGCGGTCCATGGAGTTGGCGCCGAGCGCGTCCAGGGTGTCGGTCTCGGCGAAGTCGTGGTCGGCGAGTTCCGGGAGGATCTCGCGGACGGCTTCGACGATCAGGGTGAAGGTCTTGTCCTTGGTCATGTGCGCGCTTTCGCTCGGAGGGACGTGCGGGAAGGGGTCGGGCCGGTGGCCGGGGCGGGGTCGGTGCTCATCCGAGCCCGCCGTCCGCCGCCGCCTCGCGCAGCCGCGCGAGGCTCGCGCCCGGCTGCGTGACGATCTTGAGCAGCAACCTCTCATAGGTGGCCGCCAGGGCCCGGGCCGTGCTCCTGGCGTAGAGGTCGGTGCTGTACTCCAGGTAGCCGCGCAGGCCCTCGGGGGTCTCGCGGACGACGAGGTTGAGGTCGAACTTCGCCGTGCCGCTGTCGGTGGGCAGCGGCACGAAGCCGAGCGCGCCGGGGTCGGCGTCCCGGGGTGCGGCCTCGGCGGCCGGCACCAGGTTGAACATGGCCTGGAACAGCGGCGAGTGGGCCGGGTCCGGCTCGGGCACCAGGGCCGTCACGAGGTCGGCGAACGGCACGTCCTTGTGCTCGTGGGCGGCGGCGGTGACGCGCCGGGCCTGGCCGATGAGGTCGTCGAAGGCCTGCTCGGGCCGTACGTCCAGGCGCATGACCAGGACGTTGATGAAGTAGCCGACGAGGCGCTCCAGCTCCGGCCGCGGCCGGTTGGTCACCGGCGAGCCGATGGCCAGGTCCCGGTCCTCCGTGTGGGCGCCGAGCAGCGTCGCGAAGGCCGAGAGGAGCGTCAGGTAGAGCGTGCCGCCGCGCTCCTTGCTGACCCGCTTGAGCTGGTCGAGCACCGCGACGGGGACGTTCACCTCGACCGACGCGCCCTGGTACGACTTCACCGCGGGCCGCTGGTAGTCGGTGCGCAGCGCGGTGCGGGCCGGCAGGCCCGCGAGCTGCGAGCGCCAGTAGGCCTCCTGCCGGGCGCGGGCGTCGGCGTCGACGACCCGGTGCTGCCAGTGCGCGAAGTCCGCGTACTGCACGGGCGGTTCGGGGAGCGCGGGCTCCTCGCCGCGGCTCAGCGCCTGGTACAGGGCGTTGAGCTCGGCGATGAACACGCCGGTCGACCAGCCGTCGAAGATGCCCCAGGGCCGGGTCACGACGGCGACGTGCTCGTGCGGCGCGAGGGTCAGGATGTGGACGCGCAGCATGTGCCGGTCCTCGGGCCCGAACGGCCGCAGCCGCTCGGCGCGCAGGTACTCGGCGACCGCGCTGTCGCCGGTGACGTCCTCGAAGGCGACGGCGAAGCCGGTGGTGTCGTTCACCCGCTGTACGTAGGTGTCGCCGCGCTTCAGGTAGCTGGTGCGCAGCACGGCGTGGCGGGCCACGAGCCCTTCGAAGGCGCGCGCGTAGGCCTGCCGGTCGAGGGGGCCGATGACGCGGTAGGCCATCTGGACGTTGTCGTACGACGAGCCGAGGTGCGCGCGCGGGTTGAGGAACCACAGTTCGCTCTGCTGGAAGGAGAGCGGGCTGTCGTCGCCGGGGCCGGTGACGGGCACCAGCGGGACGGTCTCGTCGGCCGTGCCGCCCGCCGACGCGTCGAGTGCGGCGGCCAGCTCGCCGAGGGTGGCTCCGGCGAGGATCGACTGGAGCGGCAGCTCCTTGCCGGTCTCCTGCTTGACGCGGATGGTGAGCCGGGTGGCGAGCAGGGAGTGTCCGCCGAGGTCGAAGAAGCCGTCCTGGAGCCCGACGCGGTCGAGGTCGAGGACGTCCTGGACGAGGCGGCACAGCGCGCGCTCGGTGGCGGTGCGCGGCGCGACGTAGACCTCCTTGTGCACGTCGGCCTCGTCGGGCGCGGGCAGGGCCCGCTTGTCGACCTTGCCGTTGGGGGTGAGCGGCAGCTCTTCGAGGGCGACGAAGACGCTCGGGACCATGTACTCGGGGACGCGGCCCGCCAGGTGGTCCTTCAGCTCCCGCGTCAGGGCCTGGCCGGTGGTGGCGATCTGCGGCACGTTCGCCAGGTGGGTCGCGCTGTAGGCGGTCCGGGCCAGGGCGGTCGGC
Organism: Streptomyces sp. AN091965; assembly: GCF_022698285.1. Classification (NCBI taxonomy): domain Bacteria; kingdom Bacillati; phylum Actinomycetota; class Actinomycetes; order Kitasatosporales; family Streptomycetaceae; genus Streptomyces; species Streptomyces sp. AN091965. The sequence goes on from NZ_JALDMY010000001.1 coordinate 987,875, forward strand.
CGCTCCCCCTTGGCGAGGATCAGGTCCAGGCCGTCGAGGCGGTCCTGGGACCAGGTCAGGGCGGCCCGGTAGCCGAGCTCTTCGGCGTACGCGAGGACGTCCTCCAGGTCGCGCACCCGCTGGGCGGCGGCGTCCGAGAGGCGGCTCGCGCCCAGGGGCTCGACGTGCTGCTGGGCGGTGGTGCCGCGCAGGCTCTCGGCGGCGCGGACGTCGTCGGCGACGCGCGGGTTGTCCAGGCCCGTGACGCCGAACCGCGTGCGGGTGCCGTCGGCGAGCAGGGCGCGCACTTCGTCGGGCGTGGTCGCGGTCAGCCACGGCAGGTCGTCCTCGGGGGCGGGGGCCGCGCCCTTGGTGAGGACCACGTCGTAGCGGTAGCTGAGCATTTCGTTGCCGCCGGTGCCGCGCTTGACGGCGATGTCGACGGAGCCGACGTCCGCGAAGCGCCGGGGCAGTGCGGCGAAGTAGCTCGGGCTGACGAGGAGTTCGGTCTCCTGCTGGCGGCGGCGCTGCACCTGGCGGGCCAGGGCGGTGACGGAGGCGCGTGCGGAGAGGCGGCTGCGCTCCACGGCCGTGACGTGCGCGGAGAACAGGTCGAGGTTCCTGATGTCGCCGAGGAGGATCCGGCCGCCGTCGGCGACGAGCGGCAGGAGCCGCTCGATGACCTCCTCCAGGTAGAGGCGGTTGGGGAAGTACTGGGCCACGGAGTTGATGACGACGGTGTCGAACTTCTCCGTGGCGGTGAGGCCTTCGGGCACCGGCACGTTCCGGGCGTCGCCCTGCGCGAGGGTGACGTGCGACCAGCCGCGGCGGTCGGCGCCGCGGCGCACTCCGGCCAGGGCCGACGCGGAGATGTCGACGGCGTGCACGGCCTCGCAGGCTCCGGCGTAGCGGAACAGCAGCAGTCCCGTTCCGCAGCCGACCTCCAGGAGCCTGCGGGGCCGCAGCTCCTCGATGCGGCGGACGGTGCCGTCGATCCACTCGCGCATCTCGTGCTCGGGGATGGCGTCGCCGGTGTAGCTGCTGTTCCAGCCGACCAGGTTGAGGTCGTCGCCGGGGGCGCCGGGGCTGTCGGTGGCGTGCGCCTGCTCGTCCGCGTCGGTGCCGTACTGGTCCTCGAAGAGGTCCTGCCACTGCTCCAGGCGGTCGGCGTTCTGTTCGCGCGCGGTGGCGTCCAGCCAGGTGGTCGTGGGCCGTACGTAGGCGACGAGCTTCTTCGTCTCGCCGCTGGCCAGGGTGGTGACGACGGCGCCGCGCACGGCGGGGTGGGCGTGGAGCGCGTTCTCGATCTCGCCGAGTTCCACGCGGAAGCCGCGCACCTTGACCTGGTCGTCGACGCGGCCGACGAACTCCAGGGCGCCGTCGGGCAGTCGGCGCACCAGGTCGCCGGTGCGGTAGAGACGGGCACCGGGCCGCGTGGCGAAGGGGTCGTCGACGAACCGCTCCTTCGTCAGTTCCGGGTTGCCGAGGTAGCCGCGGCCGACGCCCGCGCCGCCCACGCACAGCTCGCCGACGACACCCAGCGGCACGGGCCGCAGGTGCGCGTCGAGCACGTGGGCGGTGGACTGGGCGATCGGCCTGCCGATGGGGACGACCGCGTCCTCGGCGATGTCCCGGGGGATCACGTGGCAGGTGGAGGCGATGCTGTTCTCGGTCGGGCCGTAGGCGTTGACGACGGTCAGGCCGGGGTGGGCCGCGTACAGGCGGCGTACGTCCTTGGCGGAGAAGGCCTCGCCGCCGACGCCGAGGTAGGTCAGCGGCAGCCGCCGCCCCTGCGCGGCTTCGGCGAACGCAGGCAGGAAGGCCGCGGACAGGGCCATCATCGTGACGCCGGAACGCTCGGCGCGGTCCAGGAGCGCGCCCACGTCCTTGGAGTCGCCGTCGTGCAGGACGAGCCGTCCGCCGCACAGCAGCGGGCCGAGGACCTCCTGGGAGCCGACGTCGAAGGAGATCGAGGAGTGGTGGAGCACGACGGTGTCGGGGTCCGTCGGGAAGTAGTCCGGGTTGCGTACGAGTCGGACGACGCCGCGCTGTTCCACGAGGACGCCCTTGGGGACGCCGGTGGAGCCCGAGGTGAAGATGGCGTAGGCGAGGTGCTCGGGCGTGAGGCCGAGTTCGGCGCGCGTCAGGTCGTGCTCGGGGTGGTCGGCGAGCAGCTGGGGGCCGTCCCCGGCGCGTTCGCCGGTGTCCAGGTGGACGACCTGGGGCCGCTTGCCGCCGTCGGTGCCGTCGAGCGCCTCGGACGGGAGGTGGGACTGGCTGAGCACGATGCCGACGCCGGAGTTGGCCACCAGGGTGCGGATGCGCTCCCGGGGGTAGTCCGGGTCGATGGGGACGTACGCGCCGCCCGCCTTGAGGATGCCGAGCAGGCCGGTGACCAGCTCCGGGGAGCGGCGGGCGCACAGGCCGACCAGGGTGTCGGGGCCGACTCCCTGGGCGCGCAGCCAGTGCGCGACGCGGTTGGCGCGGGCGTTGGTCTCGGCGTAGGTGAGGCGCTGCTCGCCGTGTTCGACGGCGATGGCGTCGGGGCGCTGCCGCACGTGCTCCTCGAAGAGCTCGAAGAGGCAGTGGTCGTCCGGGTAGGGCTGGTCGGTGTCGTTCCACTCGGTCAGCAGACGGTGGCGTTCCGCGGCGGGGAGCACGTCGATGTCGAGGGCGCGCGTGCCGGTGCCGTCGTCGGTGGCCAGGGCGTCGACGAGGCCGGTCACCGCCGCTTCCACGTAGCCGAGGACGGCGTCGGGCGAGAGCGTGGCGTCGACCTGGGCGTTGAGGGACAGTTCGGTCCCGGTGTCGTCGACGGACACCCCGACCGGGTAGTTGGTGCGGTCGAGGGAGCCCAGCCAGCGGATGCCGAGGTCGTCCAGGGTGGCCGGGCCGAGGTCGCCCTGGCGCGGCTCGAAGTACCGGAAGTTGATCATCGAGCTGAACAGGGTGGCGTCGCCGTCCAGGCCGCTGGAGCGCTGGGCCAGGGTCAGCGCGCTCTGCTCGTAGGCGATGAGCTCCTTGAGGGAGGCGTCCACGGCGGACACCAGGTCCTTGACGCTGCGGTCGGCGAGGCGGACCCGCAGGGGCAGGGTGTTGATGAAGTTGCCGAGCATCCGCTCGACGCCGGGCACGCCCTGGAGGCGGCCGGAGAGGACGGTGCCGAACACCACGTCGTCGCGTCCGCCGGTGGCCGCCGTGACCAGGGCCCAGGCGGCGTGGAAGAGCGCGGCGGGGCTGATCCGCAGCCGCTGGGCCTGCTCGCGCAGCCTGCTCGTGAGGCCGGGCGGCAGGGAGCGGCGCAGGTCGCGCACGCGGCTGCCGTCGCCGTGCACGTCGACGAGCTGGAACGGCGTGGTGGGCTCGGTGACGTCGCCCAGCTCGCGGCGGAAGTACGCCTCGGCACCGCCCGCGGCGAGCTGGTGCAGGGTGTGGCCGACGAAGTCGCGGTAGGCCGGGGCCGGGGGCAGTTCGTCGGCGCGGCCCGCCATGTGCGCGGCGAGCTCTTCGAGGATGAGGCGCAGCGAGGTCGCGTCCTCGATGAGGTGGTGGACGCGGAGCAGCAGGAAGTGCCGGGCGGAGTGCGGGTCGGCGGCGACGGCGAGCCGCAGCAGCGGCGCCCGGTCGAGGGCCATGCTCCCCGGGTCCGCGAGCCAGGCGCGGGCCTGTTCCTCGGCGGCGGCGGAGTCGGCGGCGTCGAGCGTGCGCCGCTCGACGTCGAGGCGGACGTCGCGCAGGACCACCTGCACGGGCTCCCCGAGGCCTTCGGTGACGACGGCCGTGCGCATCACGTCGTGCCGGTCCACCACGGCCTGCAGGGCGGCCACGAAGGCGTCGCACGTCTGCCGGTCGGGGGCGGTGAGCAGGATGGGGATGACGTACGGGTCGTTGGCCGGGTCCATCAGGTGATGGAAGAGGATGCCCTCCTGCGACGGCACGAGCGGGTAGACGTCCTGCACGTTGGGGGCGCCGCCGGGCACGCGGGACACGACGGCGTCGACGGCGGCCTGGTCGAGCCCGGCCAGCGGCAGCATCTCGGGCGTGAGCCGCTCGCAGCCCTCGGGGACGGCGGGGGCGGGCACGGTGTAGCCGGTGGCGGCCGGTCCCGCGCGGTCGATGTCGGCGGCGAGGTCGGCGAGCGTGGGGCTGCTGAAGACGCTGCGCACGGCGACGTCGAGGCCGCGCTCCTTGAGCCGGGCGATGAGGACGGTGATGAGCAGGGAGTGGCCGCCGAGCGCGAAGAAGTTGTCGTGCGCGCTGATGCGGCCCTCGTCGAAGCCGAGGAGTTCGGCCCAGGCGGCGGCGAGCGTCCGCTCGGTGGCCGTGCTCGGCGGCGTGTACGCGCGCTGCGCGAAGGCCTCGATGCCGGGTGCGGGCAGGGCCTTGCGGTCGAGCTTGCCGTTGCCGGTGATGGGCAGGCGCTCCAGGGCCACGAAGGCGCTGGGGACCATGTAGTCGGGCAGGGTCCTGCGCAGGTGGCGGGCGAGTTCGGCGCGGTGGTCGGCCTCCTGCTCGGGTGATCCGGAGCCGGGCGTGCCGGGGCGCAGGACGGTGTAGGCGACCAGCTGCCGGTCGCCAGGGGTGTCCTCGCGGGCGATGACGCGGGCGTCCTGGACGGCGGGGTGTTCGGCGAGGCGGGCCTCGATCTCGCCCAGCTCGATCCGGAAGCCCCGGATCTTCACCTGGTCGTCGTTGCGGCCCAGGTATTCGAGCGAGCCGTCGGGCAGCCAGCGGGCCAGGTCACCCGAGCGGTACATGCGCGCGCCCGGCTCCTCGCGGAACGGGTCCTCCAGGAACCGCTCCGCCGTCAGCTCCGGCCGGTTCAAGTAGCCGCGGGCCACGCCCTCGCCGCCGACGTACAACTCCCCCACGACACCCACCGGTACGGGCTGGCCGTGTCCGTCGAGGACGTAGGTGCGCAGGTCGGGGATGCGCTCGCCGATGGGGCTCACGGTGCGGTCGGCGTCGGCCTCGGTGATCAGCCGGTACGTGACGTGCACGGTGGTCTCGGTGATGCCGTACATGTTCACGAGCCGGGCGTTCTTGTTGACCGGGCGGCGCAGCCACGGCTTGAGGGAGGCCACCTCCAGGGCCTCGCCGCCGAAGACCACCACGCGCACCGCGTGCGGCTCCGGGTCCTCACCCTGCGCAGCGATCAACTGCCGGAAAGCGCTGGGGGTCTGGTTGAGGACCGTCACCCCCGTCTCGCACAGCAGCCCGTAGAAGTCCTCCGGACTGCGCGTCACCGCCTGCGGTACCACCACGAGACGGCCGCCGTGCAACAGCGCACCCCAGATCTCCCACACGGAGAAGTCAAACGCGAAGGAGTGGAACAGCGCCCACACGTCGTGCTCGTCGAAACGGAACCAGTCGTCCGTCGACGTGAAGAGACGGACCACGTTGCGGTGCTCGACGACCACGCCCTTGGGCACGCCCGTCGAACCCGACGTGTAGATCACATAGGCCGCGTGCGAGGGACTAACACCCGTACCCGTGACGTCGTCGGCCGACAGCGTCGCCCACTGGTCCGCGTCCGCCCGGACGTCCACGACCGGGACCGACGGAACGGCGAGGCCCTCGGGCAGCACGCCGTCGGTCACGAACACCTGGGGCGCGCTGTCGTCGAGCACGTGCGCGAGGCGGTCGGCGGGGGACGACGGGTCCAGCGGCACGTAGGCGCCGCCCGCCTTCAGGACGGCGAGGACGGCCACGACCAGGTGTTCGCTGCGCGGCAGGCACAGCGCCACCAGCACGTCCGGGCCCACACCCAGACCGCGCAGATGACGCGCGAGACGGTTCGCCCGCGCGTTCAACTCCCCGTACGACAGACGGCTGCCCTCGAACTCCACCGCCACCGCGTCCGGGGAACGCCGCGCCACCTCCTCGAACCAGGTGTGCAGGCAGCGGTCCACCGGCGCGGCGGCGGGTGCCTCGTTCCACTCGGTGAGCACCTGGCGGCGCTCGGCGGCGTCGAGGGTGCTGAGCCGGGAGAGCCGCTCCCCCGGGGCCGCGACGACGGCGTGCAGCAGCGCGGTGTAGTGCCGGACGAAGCGCTGGACCGTCTCGCGGTCGAAGAGGCCGGTGTTGTACTCGAAGGCGCCGATCAGGCCGTCGGGGGTCTCGCGCAGGTCGAGCGTCGCGTCGAACTTCGTGATGTCGAAGTCGAACTCGATGAGGGAGACGTCGAGGTCCCCCAGGCGCACCTCGCGGTCGGTGTGCGCCTCTTGGAGCACGAACGCGACCTGGAACAGGGGCGAGTGGCTGAGGCTGCGCTCCAGCTGCAAGGCGTCGACGACCGCTTCGAACGGCACGTCCTGGTGGCTGAAGGCCCCGAGCGCCACGTCCTTGACCCGGCCGAGCAGATCGGTGAAGGCCGGGTCGCCCGACAGGTCGGCGCGCATCACCAGGGTGTTGGCGAAGTAGCCGATGAGTCCTTCGGACTCGATGCGCTGGCGGTTGGCGACGGGGGTGCCGATGGCGATGTCGGTCTGCTCGCTGTAGCGGTGCAGCAGCAGGGCGTAGACGGAGAGCAGCGTCATGTAGAGCGTGACGTCGTGCTGCTCGGCGAGGGCCTTCAGCTGCCGGAGGAGCTCCTCGGGCAGGTGGAAGCGCTCGTGCGCGCCCTCGTAGGTCTTGATCGCCGGGCGGGTGCGGTCGGCCGGCAGGGGCAGGCGCGGGTCGACGCCGTCGAGCCTGCGCGTCCAGTAGCCGAGCTGGCGGTCCTGCACCTCGTCGACGAGCCACTGGCGCTGCCAGTGCGCGTAGTCCGCGTACTGGATGGGCAGGGGCGCGAGCGGCGAGGCGTCGCCCGCCTGGAACGCCTCGTACAGCGTGACCATCTCGCGGAAGAACACGCCGAGCGACCAGCCGTCGGAGACGCTGTGGTGCATGGTCACGAGCAGGACGTGCCGGTGCTCGGACTCGCGCAGGAGGCGGACGCGGATCAGCGAGTCGCGGGCGAGGTCGAAGGGGGCCACGGCCTCCCGCTCGCAGATCGACGGCAGCTCCGCGGGGTCGGTCAGGTCCTCCTCGCCGACCGTGAAGTCGCGGCCGTCGCCGATCTCCTGGTACGGCACGCCGTCGCGCTCGACGAAGCGGGTGCGCAGCGCCTCGTGGCGCTGGACGATCGTCTCCAGGGCGCGCAGCAGGGCGGGGCGGTCGAGCGGACCGCTCAGCCGCATCGCCATCGGGATGTTGTAGTACGCGCTGGTGCCGTCCAGCTGCGCCAGGAACCACAGGCGCTGCTGGGCGAAGGACAGCTGGACCGGCTCGTCCCCGGTGTGCGGGCGGGGGCCGATCGCCTCCAGGGCGGACAGGTCGACGCCCTGCTTCTTCAGCATCGCGATGAGGGCGCGCTGCTTGTTGGCGGGCAGCGACTTGATCTTCCGGATCAGGTCGAGGGAGGTACCGTTGTTCGGGGTGCTCATCGGCGTCGTCGTGGTCACTTGATCCGGCCTTCCAACGCGTCCAGCTCTTCTTCGCTCATGTTCTCGATCAAGTCGATGCTCTCCAGGATCGCGGCGACGTCGAGTGCCTCGCCCTGGGGCGCCCCGGGCGCGCGCCGCTCCAGCTCGGCGGCCATCGCGGCGAGCGTCGGGCCCTCGAAGACGGCCTGGACGGTGAGTTCGGCGCCCGTCGCCTGGGCGAGGCGGTTGACGAGGCGGGTGACGAGCAGCGAGTTGCCGCCGAGGGCGAAGAAGTCGCTGTCGACGTCCAGGGCGTCGGCGTCGGTCCGCAGCAGCTCCGCCCAGACGTCCGCGACGGTCCGCTCGGCCTCGGTGCGGGGCGCGACGCGGCGCCCGGCGGGCCGCTGCCGGTCCTCGGGGGCGGGCAGGGCCCGCAGGTCCAGCTTGCCGTTCTGGGTCAGGGGCAGCTCTTCGAGCAGCACGTGCGCGGCCGGGACCATGTACTCGGGCAGGGCCGCGCCCAGCTTGTCGCGTACGTCGGCGACCAGGGCGGCCCGGCCCGACCAGCGCGGGGCCGCGGTGGCGGACCCGTCCGTCCGCCGGGTGCCCCGGTCGTCGGCGCGGCGGGCGTAGACGTTGTAGAGGGTGGTGCCCCGCAGCAGGCGGTTGTCCTGCTCGCAGACGACGTCGTAGCCGAGCGCCTTGAGGAGGGTGACGACCTTCTCCAGCTGGCCGTCGACGTCGTGGAGTTCGACGACGAGCTGGCGGATCTTCGGCCAGTCCCGCCAGTGGATGCCCTTGAGCACCTCGTACTCGGCGTTCTCCACGTCGACCTTCAGCAGGTCGATCCGGTCGAGGGACTCCTCCGCGATGACGTCCGAGAGGGTGCGCAGGCGGCAGGTGAACTGTTCGCTGTCGAGGCGGGCGTCGACGACCGCGTCGACGAGGTCGTCCCCGGCGGTGGTGTCGTCCGTGCCCTCCTCGGTCAGCTCCTCCTGGTTGCGCAGGTAGGAGCGCACCAGGTCGTGGGCCTGTTCGGCGGTGGTGACGCTGGAGGAGATGACGGTGTTGTGGCGGTAGAAGGTGAAGGTCTCCTCCTTCGCCTCGGCCGCGAGGCCGCAGTCGTGCACCTTGGCGTCGATGCCGTGGAGCGCGACGTTGCGGCGCAGCGAGTCGAAGACGGGCGGGATCGGCTCGAAGGCGTGGATCCGGGCGCCGGGGCAGCGGCTGCCCGCGAAGAGTGTGAACAGGCCGATGTTGGCGCCCACGTCGAGGATGGTGTCGCCGTCCTCGATGGTGATGCCGTTCCGCAGGTATTCGAGGTGCGTGAAGATCTCGTCGTAGACGAAGTCCGTCTCGCTCCTGTTCTGCTGGAACACCGTCATGCCGTTGGGCAGTTCGTAGGTCCGCGCGAGCGCTTCCGGCTCGGTGCGGTCCAGGCGCAGGAGTTCGCGTACGGCCGGCGCGTGGTCGGCCGACGGGACGACGTAGGCGACGAGGCGCTGGTCCTGGTCGTCGTAGCCGCGCACCAGGACGCGGGCGTCCTGGACGGCGGGGTGTTCGGCGAGGCGGGCCTCGATCTCGCCCAGCTCGATCCGGAAGCCCCGGATCTTCACCTGATCGTCGTTGCGGCCCAGGTATTCGAGCGAGCCGTCGGGCAGCCGGCGGGCCAGATCACCCGAGCGGTACATCCGCGCACCCGGCACCTCGCGGAACGGGTCCTCCAGGAACCGCTCCGCCGTCAGCTCCGGCCGGTTCAAGTAGCCGCGGGCCACGCCCTCGCCGCCGACGTACAGCTCGCCGACGGCGCCGATGGGGGCGGGGCGGCCGTGCGGGTCCAGGACGTAGGTGCGCAGGTCGGGGATGCGGCGTCCGATGGGGCTCACGGGCCGGTCCAGGTCAGCCTCGGTGAGGGGGTGGTAGGTGACGTGCACGGTGGTCTCGGTGATGCCGTACATGTTCACGAGCCGGGCGTTCTTGTTGACCGGGCGGCGCAGCCACGGCTTGAGCGAGGCCACCTCCAGGGCCTCGCCGCCGAAGACCACGGCGCGCAGGGCGTGCGGCCGGGCGTCGTCGCCCTGTGCGGCGATCAGCTGCCGGAAAGCGCTCGGAGTCTGGTTGAGGACCGTCACCCCCGTCTCGCACAGCAGCCCGTAGAAGTCCTCCGGGCTACGGGTGACGGCCTGCGGTACGACCACGAGACGGCCGCCGTGCAGCAGCGCACCCCAGATCTCCCACACGGAGAAGTCGAACGCGAAGGAGTGGAACAGCGCCCACACGTCGTGCTCGTCGAAACGGAACCAGTCGTCCGTCGACGTGAAGAGGCGGACCACGTTGCGGTGTTCGACGACCACGCCCTTGGGCACGCCCGTCGAACCCGACGTGTAGATCACATAGGCCGCGTGCGAGGGACCCACACCCGTACCCGTGACGTCGTCGGCCGACAGCGTCACCCACTGGTCCGCGTCCGCGCGGACGTCCACGACCGGGACCGACGGGACGGCGAGGCCCTCGGGCAGCACGCCGTCCATGACCAGGACGCGAGGCGCGCTGTCGTCGAGGATGTGCGCGAGGCGGTCCGCCGGGGATGCCGGGTCCACGGGCACGTAGGCGCCGCCCGCCTTCAGGACCGCGAGCACGGCGACCACGAGGTGTTCGCTGCGCGGCAGGCACAGCGCCACCAGCACGTCCGGGCCCACACCCAGACCGCGCAGATGACGCGCGAGACGGTTCGCCCGCGCGTTCAACTCCCCGTACGACAGACGGCTGCCCTCGAACTCCACCGCCACCGCGTCCGGGGTCCGGGCGGCGATCCGCTCGAAGCCCTCGTGCAGGGGACGCGCCACCGGCTCGGCCGCGGGCACCTCGTTCCACTCGGCGAGGACCCGGTGGCGCAGGGCGTCGCTCAGGACGGGCAGGTCCAGGGCCGGGCGCTGCTCGGCGCCCTCGGTGGTGAGGGCGGCGATGAGGCCCTCCATGGCGGTTTCCAGGTAGCCGATGACGAGTTCGGCGTCCTGGGCCCGGTCGATCTGCGCGTCGAGCGAGAAGGAGTGCCCGAGGTCGTCGACGGACAGGGCGATGGGGTAGTTGCTGCGCTCGATGACGCCCGCGAGGGACTTGACGCCAGCGCGCTCCAGCTCGGAGTCGTCGATGCGGTCGTCGGACTCCAGGTGCCGGTAGTTCAGGATCGCGTTGAACAGCGGCGTCTCGGGCGGCACGGCGCTGTGGCCGTGGGCCACGGCCAGCGGGGTCTGCTCGTGGCGCACCAGGTCGCGCAGAGTCCGGTCCGTGGCGCTCACCAGGTCCCGCACGCTCGTGCCCGTCAGGTCGACGCGCACGGGCAGGGTGTTGATGAAGTTGCCGAGCATGCGCTCGATGCCGCGCGGACCCTGGAGACGGCCGGACATGACGGTGCCGAAGACCACGTCGTCGCGGCCCGCGCACGCCGCCACGACCAGGGACCAGCCCGCGTGGAACAGCGTGGCCGGGCTGACCCGCAGGTCCTTCGCGCAGGCCCGGATCCGTTCCCCGAGGCGGGCGTCCAGCGGACGGCGCAGGTCGAGGACGCTGCGGCCGTCGCCGTGGACGTCCTGGAGCCCGAACATCACGGTGGGCTCGGTGACGTCGCCGAGCCGGTCCCGGAAGTGGTCCGCCGGGTCGTACTCGCGCGCGCGGTGCTGCACCTGGGCGATGAAGTCGCGGTACGGCGCGGGCGGGGCGAGCTCCCCGGCGCGGCCCGTCATGTGGGCGACGACCTCCCGGAACAGCAGGCCGAGCGAGGTCGCGTCGTCGATGACGTGGTGCAGGTTGAGCGCGGCGTACCAGGTGTCCGTGGAGGGCTGCCGGGCGGCGCGCAGCCGGATCAGCGGGGCGCGGTCGAGGCGCATCGCCTGCGGCCGGGCCAGGAGGGCGCGGATCTCCTCCTCGGCGTCGCGGCCCGCGGGCACCTCGAACTCCTCCAGGTCGAGGTCGGCGCGGCGCACCACGACCTGGACGGGCCGCGACAGGCCCTGGGTGAGGATCGCCGTGCGCAGCGCGTCGTGCCGGGCGACGGCCGCGCGCAGGGCGCTCACGAAGCCGTCGAGGTGGACCCTGCTCTCGAAGGAGAACACGCCGGAGAGCACGTACGGGTCGCGGCCGCTCTCCTTGAGGTGGTGGAAGAGCATGCCTTCCTGGAGGGCCGCCAGCGGGTACACGTCCTGGACGTTGGGGGCGCCGCCGGGCACCGCGGCCACGATCGCCGCCAGCTCGTCGTCGGTCAGGGAGACCAGGGGCAGCATGTCGGGGGTGAGCCGGTCGCAGTCCGCGGGGATGCCGTTCGGCGGGACGGTGAAGGCCGTCCCCGCCGGGGCCGCGTCCGGCGCGTCGGGGTCCTCCGGGGCGTGCGCAGCGTCGATGGCCGTGGCCAGGTCGGCGAGCGTGGCGGCGGCGAACACGCTGTGCAGCTCGCACTCCAGCCCCGCATCGTGCAGGCGCGCGGTCAGCTTGGGGATGAGCAGGGAGTGCCCGCCGAGGGCGAAGAAGTTGTCGTGGACGCCGATGCGCTCCTCGTCGAAGCCGAGCAGGCCCGCGCAGACCGCGAGCAGGGTCCGCTCGGTGAGGGTGCGCGGATCGACGCGGTCACCGGCCACGGCATACGCGTCGGCGTCGGGGGCCGGGAGTGCCTTCCGGTCGAGCTTGCCGTTCGCGGTCAGCGGCAGGGCGTCGAGGCGGACCAGGGCGCCCGGGACCATGTACTCGGGCAGCGCCCGGCCGAGGTGCTGCACCAGGGCGTCGTGGAACTCCCCGGTGTGCGCCGTGTCGAGGACCACGTAGCCGACGAGCCGCGGGTTGCCGGGGCTGTCCTCGCGGACGACGACGGCGCAGGCCCGCACCGCGGGATGGCGGGAGAGGCGGTCCTCGATCTCGTCGGGTTCGATGCGGAAGCCGCGCAGCTTGACCTGGTTGTCGATGCGGCCGAGGTACTCCAGGGTGCCGTCCGCCAGCCATCGGACGAGGTCGCCCGTGCGGTACATGCGGGCGTCCGGGTCCGCCGCGAAGGGGTTCGGGACGAAGCGCTCGCGGGTCAGGCCGGGGTTGTTCAGATAGCCGCGGGCCAGGCCGACGCCCGCGATGTGCAGCTCGCCCGCGCAGCCGACGGCCTGCCGCCGGCCCAGGTCGTCCAGGACGTACAGCTGGATGTTCTGGATCGGGCGGCCGATCGGCACCGTGCGGTCCGCGGCGTCGGGCGGGCAGGCCCAGTGGGTGACGTCGATCGCGGCCTCGGTGGGGCCGTACAGGTTGTGCAGGAGCGCGCGGTGCTGGGCGTAGTGGCGCGCGGGCAGCTCCGGCGGCAGGGCCTCGCCGCTGCAGAAGACCTGGCGCAGCGACGTGCAGCGGGCCCAGCCCTCGTGGTCGAGCATGAGGCGCAGCATGGGCGGCACGAAGTGCGCGGTGGTGACCCCGGCGGCCCGGATGAGCGACACCAGGTACGCGGGGTCCTTGTGGCCGCCCGGTGCGGCGACGACCAGGCGCGCGCCGGTGATCAGGGGCCAGACGAACTCCCACACGGAGACGTCGAAGCTGAACGGCGTCTTCTGGAGCACGACGTCGTCGGGCGTCAGCGCGTACGCGTTCTGCATCCACTCGACGCGGTTGACGGCCGCACGGTGCTCGACCATGACGCCCTTGGGACGGCCGGTGGAGCCGGAGGTGTAGATGACGTACGCGAGGTCGCCGGGGGCGATCCGGGCGGGGGCGCCCACGTCCTGGGCACCCGGGGCGCCGCCGGGGAGCGGCCGTCCCTCGGCGTCCAGGCGGAGCACCGTGCGCGCCCCGGTCAGGGCGGAGGTGTCGGTGCCGGACTGGGTGAGGACGAGGGCGGCGCCCGAGTCCTCGATCATGTACTGGATGCGTTCGGCCGGGTAGTCCGGCTCCAGGGGGAGGTAGGCGCCGCCCGCCTTCATGACCGCCCACAGGGCGATCACCATCTCCAGGGAGCGTTCCATGGAGATACCGACGACCGTGTCCGCGGTGACGCCGCGGCGGCGCAGCTCGGCGGCCAGGGCGTCGGTGCGCGCGGCGAACTGGGCGTACGTCAGGGAGTGCTCGCCGTACACGAGGGCGGTGCGCTCTTCGTGCCGGGCGACGGCGTCGGCCAGGAGGTCGGGCAGGCTGCGCTCCGCGGAGAAGGGGCGGGCGGTGTCGTTCCACGCGTCGAACCGGCGCAGCTCGTCGTCCGACAGGTGCGAGGCCTCGGACAGCAGCTGTCCGGGGGCGTCGACCAGGGCGCGCAGCAGGGTCTCGTAGTGCCCGAGGAAGCGCTCGACGTCCGCCGCGTCGAAGCGCGCGGCGTCGTACTTGAGGTGCAGCGTGTAGGCGTCGGCGGCGTGCTCGACGACCTCCAGGTGGAGCTTGAACTCCCCCTCCTGGGATATCTCCTCCACGAACCGCAGCGAGCGGGCCAGGTCGAGGCCGTGCACGTCGCCGTCCGTCAGCCGCATCATGCGCTGGTTCTGGAAGACGTACGAGACCTGGAAGACCGGGGAGGTGTCGGGGTCCGTGCGCAGGTTCAGGTCCTGCACCATGCGCGGGAACGGGTACGCGGCGTGGTCGAGGCCGTCGGCCATGACGAGCGTCAGGTCGCGCACGAAGTCGGTGAACGGCACGTCGCCGCGCACGCCGTGGCGCACGGGCAGCATGTTCACGAAGTAGCCGACCGCCTCGTCGTAGGTGGCGTCCGGCCTGCCCAGGGACGGCACGCCGACGACGAGGTCGCGCTCGCCGCTGTAGCGGTGCAGGAGCAGTTCGTACACGGCGAGGAAGAGCACCGCGGGCTTGACGCCGCGGTCCGCGCACAGGTCGCGCACCCGCGCGGCGAGGGCCTCGGGCAGCGGCTGGGTGACCGTCTCGCCCACCACGGCGGTGCCGGGCGCGGGGGCGCGCTCGATGCCGAGGCGCAGCACGGGCAGGTCGCCCGCCAGGGTGTCCCGCCAGAACGCGCGGTGGCGGGCGCCGTCGGGACCCGCGAGGAAGTCCGCCTCCCAGCGCACGAACGCGTCGTAGGCGTCGTGCCGCGCGGACGCGGGCTCGGGGGCGTCGCCCCGCAGCAGGGTGTCGTAGGTGCGGAGCAGGTCGCGGAGCAGCACGGGGGTGGACGCGCCGTCGAACACCAGGTGGTGCAGGACGAGCAGGACGAGCGTCCGCGGCGCGTCGGCCGTGCCCGCCGTGTACACGACGGCCCGGGCCGGTCCTTCCTGGTGGAGGTCGAAGGGTGCCTTGGCCTGTTCGCGCGCCAGGGCGACCAGGACGTCGTCGGGCAGGCCGTGCGGCACGGTCTGGTGCCGGAAGGGTGCCTCCTCGCCGTCCGGGCGCCGCACCAGGTACGGGGTGCCCTCGTCCTCGACGACCACGCTGTGCAGCAGCGCGTGCCGGGACGTCACCTGCCGGAAGGCCTCCGCGAACACGTCGACGTCGAACGGCGCCGACGTGCGGAAGCAGACGGGGACGTTGTACACGTCCGACGCGGGCCGCAGCTTGTGGAGCAGCCACAGCCCCTTCTGGCCCTCGGAGAGGGCACGCCGGTCGGTGACGCCCGCCTGCGCGGAGTCCTGGAGTCGTTCGTAGAACGCGAGCACGTCCTCAGCGGTGCAGAGGCCCGCCTTGAAGCCCGCCAGAATCTGATCCTCGTTCACGCGCCCGGTGCTTCCTTCATGAGTGACTTGAGTTCTTCGAGTCCGACGTGGCCCTGGCGGAACTCCTCCAGTGCCTTGGTCCGTGCTTCGCGTACGTCCGGTACGTGGGGTGGCTGCGGGGTTCCGCGCTTCGCGGCGAGCCGGTCCGCGATGCGCTCCAGGGTGGTGAGCTCGACGATCTCCCGCGTGGTGAGGGTGAGGCCGAGGTCGGCCTCCACCGCGCGTCGCAGGCGCACCCACAGGACCGAGTCGGCGCCCAGGCTGTGCAGGTCCTTGTCCAGCGGGAGTTCGCCGGGGGCGAAGCCGAGGGCGTCGCTGAAGTAGTCCGCGAGGTAGCGCAGGATGTCGCCGTCGTGCGTGCCGCCGTCGTGGGTTCCGGCTTCGGTTTCGGGCTCGGTGACGGGATCGGGGTCGGGGTGGGTGAGGGGGTCGGGCAGCTCGGTGTGCGGAGCCGCGTCGGGCGTGGGAGGCGTATGGGGCGTGGGAGGCGTCGTCGGGGTGCCGGTGTGGCCCACCCAGTACCGCTTGCGCCGGAACTCCGTCGTCGGCAGCGCCACGAGTCGGCGTCCCTGCCCCGCGGACAGGCCGCGCCAGGGGATCCGGCCGCCCCGCACCCACAGCTCGGCGAGCCGGTCGAGTTCGCCGTCGGTGACGAGCGCCCGGACGAACGCCTCGCCGTGGCCGCCCGCGAGCAGGTCGCCCAGGGTGGCGGCCCCGGCCTCCGCGTCGCCCCGGTACAGCTGGGCGTACTCGGACCGGTCGGCGAGGAACTCCGCGAGCGCGCGCAGCAGGCCCGCGCGGGACTCCGTGACGAACGCCAGGCGCTCGGCCAGGGCTTCCCTGCCCGTCCGCAGCGTGTGGGCGACGTCCGCGAGCCAGGCGGCGGCGTCCGCGTCCGGTACGTCGGCCCGCTCGACGAAGTCGTGCAGCAGACGGGCGGCGGTGCGCAGCCGCTCGGGGTCCCCGGCGGACAGCACGATCAGCTGCGGCTGCCCCGGCTGCGGCCGCGCCGCCGCCACGTGCTCGGGCTCCGGCGCCTCCTCCACGACGAGGCTGACGTGGCTGCCGCCCGCTCCGACGGAGTTGAGCAGTGCGCGCCGGGGGGAGCCGGTACGCGGCTCCCACGGCGTGAGCGTCTCGCACAGCCGCAACGGGCCGTCGTCCAGGCGGAGTTCGGCGTTGGGCGTGCCGACCGCCGTGCGGGGTGCCAGCTCCCGGTGGCGCAGCTGGAGGACGACCTTGGTGAGCTGGGCGATGCCGGAGGCCGCCTCGGGGTGGCCCAGGTTGGACTTCACCGAACCGAGCGCGATCGGCTCGGTGACGTCGGCGAACACCTCGCGCAGCGCACCCGCCTCGACGGCGTCGCCGAGCGCGGACCCGTTGGCCGCGGCCTCCACGTAGCCGATCGACGCGGGGTCGCAGCCCGCCTTCTCCAGGGCCCTGCGGGCCACGTTCACCTGGGTCCTGCGGCTCGGCGCCATGAACTGGCCCGCGCGGCCGCCGTGCAGCGAGGCGCTGCCCTTGATGACCGCGAGGACGGTGTCGCCGTCCCTGCGGGCGGCGGCCAGCGGCTTGAGCAGCACGGCGCCCACCGCCTCGGCGGGCAGATAGCCGTCGCCGTCCCGGAAGCTGCGGCTGCCGGGGTGGCTGCCGAGCAGGCCGGCCCGGGACAGGGCCCGGTACTTGTCGGGGTGGACCGTCAGGTTCACGCCTCCGGCGATCGCCAGCTCGCTGTCGCCGCGCAGCAGATCGGCGCAGGCCAGGTGGATGGCCGCCGCCGAGGACGCGCACATGCCGTCCACGGCGAGGCTCGGTCCCTCCAGGCCGAAGAAGTGCGAGACGCGGTTGGCGATGAGGTTGTACGAGGCCGCCGACGTCAGGGCGGAGCGCACCACGTCGGCGGTGTCGGCCCGGTACATCTGGTACATCGCGCCGACGTACACGCCGACCCGGCGGCCGTACGTGCGCTCGACGGCCTCCTGGGTGACACCGCTGCGCTCCAGGAGCTGCCACACCGTCTCCAGGAACAGCCGCTGCTGCGGGTCCATGGTCTCGGCCTCGCGCGGCGAGATGCCGAAGTGCAGCGGGTCGAACTGGTCGACGCCGTCGAGGAAGCCGCCCCACTTGCCGTAGCTCTTGCCGGGCGCGTCGCGGTCCGGGTCGAACACCGCGTCGTGGTCCCAGCGGTCGGCGGGGACCTCGGTGACGCAGTCGGCGCCGGTGCGCAGCAGGCCCCACAGGGCGTCGGGGTCGGCGGCGCCCGGGTAGCGTCCGGCGAGGCCGATGATGGCGACGCCGTCGTCGCGCGGGTCCCGGGCGGGCCGGGCCTGTTCGCGCCGCGCGGGTTCGGGGGCGGGCGGTGCCGGTACCCGTGCGGGTGCGGGTTCGGTCGCGGACTCGGGCACGGTCGCCGGGGCCGGTGCGGGTGCCGTCGTGGTCGTGTTCGGCTCGCCGAACAGCGCGCGCAGGGCGTCCCCGTGCTCGGCCACGAAGTACTCGGCCAGCTCGCGGACCGTCTGCACCTCGAAGAACAGGGTCTTGGGCAGCGTGCCGAAGTCCGTCTCCAGCTGGGCGATCAGGTTCATCGCCACCACGGAGTCCATGCCGTAGCGCTCCAGGGGCACCTCCGCGTCGAGCCGGTCGGCGCCGAGCTTGAGGCCGGCCGCCAGGTGCGCGCGCAGATGGCGCCGGGTGCGGTCGAGCAGGGCCCGGTCGTCGCCCGCCGCACCGGTGGGCGGCGTCGGGGCGGCCTCGGCCCGCGGTACCTCCAGGGCACGCGGCTCGGCCCCGGCACGCGGCTCGGCCCCGGCGCGCGGCTCGGCCCCGGCCGCCGCCCGCGCGGGTCGCGCGGTCAGGCGCGGCAGGACCGCGGCGCGCCGCCCGGCGACCACGAGGAGCTGGCCGTCGGCGAGGCCGGTGCGGCGTGCGGCGACCCCGGCGTGCAGGGCCCGCAGGCCGCTCCGGGTGTCCAGCGGGACGAGGTCCATCCGCCGCAGCCGCTCCTCGGTGGCGGCGTCCACACCCATTCCGCCCTCGGCCCACAGAGGCCAGTTCAGGGACAGGGTCAGGCCGTGGCGCGCCCCGGCGGCCGCGAGGCGGCCCCGGTGGGCGGCGTAGGCGTCCATGAACGCGTTGCCCGCCGCGTAGTCGGCCTGGCCCGCGTTGCCCAGGGCGCCGGACGTCGACGAGTAGCACAGGAACAGCTCGAGGGGCTGGTCCCGGGTCAGCTCGTCGAGGTGGACGAGGCCCGCGACCTTCGGCGCGAGGACGCGCGCGAACTCCTCCGGCGTCTTGTGCGCGACGAAGGCGTCGCGCAGCACGCCCGCGGCGTGCACGACACCGGTGAGCGGCCCGTGCGTCCGCGCGACGTGCGCCACGAGGCGTTCGACGTCGGCGCGGTCGGTGACGTCGGTCCGCTGGTGGTCCACGGTCAGGCCCGAGGCCCGCAGCTCGTCGAGGGCCTGCCGCTGGGTGGCGTCGAGCGCCGAGCGGCCGGTCAGGACGACGGTGGCGCCCGGGGCGGCCGCTGCGATGTCCCGGGCCGTGACGAGGCCGAGGGCTCCGGTGCCCCCCGTGATGAGGTACACCCCGCCCGCGCGCCACGGGGCGGTGCCCGCCTCCGGCGCCGGGGGGAGTTCCGCGAGCCGCCTGACCTCACGGCGGCCCGCGCGGTAGCGGACTTCGGGCGCCGTCTCGGGGGCCGTCTCCGCGCGCAGCCGCTCGGCGACGAGGGCGGGCGCGGCGCCGTCGAGGCAGTCCACGAGCTGGGTGCGCAGCCTCGGGTTCTCCAGGGCCGCGGTCCGCAGCAGTCCGCTGAGGCCGGTGAACGCGGCCCGGCCCGCCGCCTCCTGGCTCCGGTCGCCGACGAGGACGACCTGGAGCAGGGCTCCGCCGCGCACGCCGTCCGTCAGCAGGGCGCGGGCCCGGGCGAACACCTGCCGTGCCGCCGTCAGGTACGCGACGTCCAAGGGGGCGTCGTCCGCCAGGGCCACGGTCTCCAGGTGCGCCGCGGCCGTGAGGGCCGTGGTCGGCGCGGACTCCTCGCCCGGCGCGAACCGGCCCACGAGGATCACATGGTGCTCGGCCACGCGTGCGGCCGTGGCGCCGCCTGCCTCCTCCGCCTCCCACACGGGGTGCGTGAGGAGCACGTGGCCGGGCGTGGCGGGCTCGCCGCCCGTCGCGCTCTCCAGGTCGAGCCAGTGGCGCTCGCGGGCGAAGGGGTAGCCGGGCAGGCTGAGGCGGCGCGGCCGTGCCGTGCCGTCCGCCGCGTACGCCCTGTCCCAGTCGACGGCTTCACCGCGGGCCCAGCGGGCCGCGTCCTCCTGGGGCTCCGTGACCGTGCCGTCGGCCTTGACGGGGGGCTGGTCGGGCCGGACACGACCGCGCGCCCAGGCGCCCGTGGCGGCGGGGTCGGTCAGGAACGCGTCGAGGGTGCGCCGGACGGACTCCAGGGAGTCCGCGGTGAACGCGAGGCGCTCCTCCAGGGCGACGCGGCCGGTCTGCAGGGTCCGGGCGAGCGCGGTGAGGTCGCCTTCGCCGAGCTCGTCCGCGCGGGCCCGCAACCGCCGCGCGGTTTCCACGAGTTGGTCCTCGGTCGCGGCCGACAGCGGTACGACGACGGGGTGCGGCGCGGCGGCGGGGGCGGGGGCGGCCTGCGGTTCGTACGCGGCCAGGACCACGTGCGCGTTGGCGCCGCCCGCGCCGAAGCTGGAGACGCCCGCGACGCGCGGCCCGCGCCACGGCTGAAGGGTGCGCTGCACGGTGAACGGCGTCCCGGCGAAGTCCAGATGGGGGTTGAGCGTGCTCGCGTGCAGGCTGGGCACCAGCTCGCCGTGGCGCATCTGGAGCAGCACCTTGGTGATGCCCGCGATGCCCGCCGCGCTCTCGCAGTGGCCGATGTTGGACTTCACCGAGCCGATCGCGCAGGTCGGCCCGGCCGCCCCGGCGGTGCGGCCGAACGCCTTGACCAGGCCGGTCAGTTCGATGGGGTCGCCGAGGGAGGTGCCGGTGCCGTGCGCCTCCAGATAGCTGAGCTCGTGCGGCGCGACGCCCGCCCGGGCGAGCGCGCGCGTGATGACGTCGCCCTGGGCCGCCGGGTCGGGCACCGAGAAGCCGTGGGTCCTGCCGCCGTGGTTGAGGGCCGTGCCCTTGATGACCGCGTGGATCTGGTCGCCGTCGGCGATCGCCCGCTCCAGGGGCTTGAGCAGGACGGCGCCGACGCCCTCGCCGGGCACGTAGCCGTCGCCGCCCTCGCCGAAGCTGCGGCAGCGGCCGTCGCTGGAGGTGAACTTGCCCTGGCTCAGCATCACGTACTTGTTCGGGTGGACGCTGACGTTGACCCCGCCCGCGACGGCCGCGGCGCACTGGCCGCTCCTGATCGCCTCGCAGGCGAGGTGGATCGCGGTCAGCGAGGACGAGCACATGGTGTCCACGGCCATGCTCGGGCCGTGGAAGTCGTAGAAGTACGAGATCCGGTTGGCGATGGACGAGGGGCTGCCGGAGAGCGCCACGCGGTGGCCGCGTGCCTGCGCCTGGGCGCCGTAGAGCTGGTACTCCTCGTACATCACGCCGACGAACACGCCGACCTTGCCCGTGGCGAGGAGGCCCGCGCCGGTGTCGGGGTCGGTGGACTGCCGGGACAGGGTCTCGCCGGTGTACCCGGCGTCCT
Organism: Streptomyces sp. AN091965; assembly: GCF_022698285.1. Taxonomy (NCBI): domain Bacteria; kingdom Bacillati; phylum Actinomycetota; class Actinomycetes; order Kitasatosporales; family Streptomycetaceae; genus Streptomyces; species Streptomyces sp. AN091965. Next base: position 1,008,601 of record NZ_JALDMY010000001.1, read on the forward strand.
CCAGGGTGTGGTGGACGGTCTCCAGGAAGAGCCGCTCCTGGGGGTCGAGGAACTCCGCCTCGCGCGGCGAGATGCGGAAGAACAGCGGGTCGAAGCGGTCGACGCCGTCGAGGAAGCCGCCCCACCGGGACGTGCCCTCGTGGTCGCGGGGGTCCCAGCGGTCCGCCGGGACCTCGGTGACGCAGTCCCGGCCGGAGCGCAGGTTCCGCCAGAACGCGTCGAGGTCGTCGGCCAGCGGGTAGCGGCCGCTCACGCCGACGATCGCGATGTCGGTGACCTGTTCCGCGCGCGGCGGCGCGGGCGTGGTCCGCGCCGGAGCCGGTGCCCGCTCCTCGGCCTCGGGGGCCGTCGCGCCGAGTGCGGCGCGCAGCCGCCCGGGATACGCCTCCGCGAAGTGCTCGCTGAGCGCACGGACCGTACGGACCTCGAAGAACAGCGTCTTGGACAGCTCCCCGAAGGTGCCCTCCAGGTGGTGGGTGAGCTCCATCGCCATCATGGAGTCCATGCCGTAGAACTCCAACGGCGTGTCGACGTCGAGGCGTTCGGCGTCGACTTCGAGCGCCGCGGCGAGCTGGTCGCGCAGATACGGCAGCGCGCGCCCGGCGAGGGTGGTGTCGGCGGCGTCCGCCGCGGCGGGGGACGCGGGGTGCTCCGTGGCGGCCGGGGCCGCCTCGGCGGGCAGCACCCGCGCGAGCAGGCCGGTCAGTTCGGCGCACACCCGGCCCTCGGTGTCGAGGAGGGTGATGTCCAGCTTCGCGGACGTGTCGCCGGGGCGGCTGCCGTCCTGGTAGCGGATCCAGGCGTACGCCGTCGCCGGGGTGGCGGCCAGGACGTCCACTTCCTGGAGGGCGAAGGGCAGCGCGGGCCGCGCGGGGGCCGTGCCGTGGCCGTCGCCGCCGAGCCCGAGGCCGATCGTGGCCTGGAGCGCGCCGTCGAGGATGCTCGGGTGCAGCGCGTAGGCGGCGGTGGTCTCCGCCGCGCGGGGCAGGCGCAGTTCGGCGAGCGCCTGGGGGCGGCCCGCGGTGTCGGTGCCGACGGCCAGCGTCGCCAGGGAGCGCTGTGCCGGGCCGTACTCCATGCCCACGCGGTCGTACAGGGCGTAGAGGTCGGCGGCGGTGAAGGAGGTCCCGGCGCAGGCGGCGCGCAGGTCCGCGAGCGGGAGCGCCGGACGCTCGGCGGGCGCCTCGGCCAGCTGTGCGCGGCCCTGGCTGGACAGCGTCCGCTCGCCGTCGGGGCCGACGGTGTGGAGCGTGTACGCGTAGGCGTCCGGGCCCGTCGGCTTCAGGTCGAGGCGCACGTCGAGGCCGTCGTCCGTGGCGCAGGCGGCGGGCCGCAGCCACACCACGTCGCTGAGCCGGACGCGGCCCGGCGCCGCCGTGGCGCGGGCGACGGCCGCGCGGGCCATCTCCAGGTGCGCGGCGCCCGGCAGGACGCGCAGACCGCGTACCTGATGGTCCTTCAGGAAGGGTTCGGAGCCGTCGAAGACGGTGCGGTACGCCGTCGGGGTGCCGTCCGGGGCGTGGTGCAGCATCGGGTGCGCGCCGGGCGTGCTGTCCGGTCGTGCGGCCGAGGGCGCGGTGCCGCGCCCCGCCCAGTAGCTCTCCTCGGCGAAGGGGTACGTCGGCAGGCCGATCCGCACGGGCCGGGTCCCCGGGGCGTACAGGCTCCGCCAGTCGAGGGGCCGGCCCGCCGCCCATTCGCCGAGGGCCCGGTCGTACTCCCCCGGCGTGAGATCGCGGGCGCGGGGCTGCGCGGTGCCGCCCGTCCTGCGGGAGACCGTGCCGCGGTGCCAGCCCTCGTGGGCGCCCGGGTCCGCCACGAACGACGTGAGCCTGCGCTCCAGGTCGGCGAGCGAGGTGACCCGGGTCGCGAGCCGCTCCTCCATCGCGTCGCGGCCCACCTGGAGGGTGAACGCGAGGTCGGCGAGGCGCCCGGCGGCGACGTGCCCGGCCCTGAGGTGGTCGCGCAGCGCGCGGGCCCGGGCGACGAGCTGCTCCTCGGTGCGCGCGGACAGCGGGATCAGCGCCACGGCAGGGGCGGGTGCGCCGGCCGGGGGCGCGGTGCCCGTGTGCGCGTCGGCGTGCGATGCCATGGCCGCGTGTCCCCCGTGCTCCTCGGTGCGGTGGTGCCGCTCGTGTCCGTGACCGGCCGCGTCGTGGCCTTCGTCGTGCTCCTCGGCGTACTCCTCGATGACGACGTGCGCGTTGACGCCGCCGAAGCCGAAGGAGCTGACCCCCGCCCGGCGCGGCAGCGCCCGGCCCTCGGCGTCGTGGGCCCGCTGCCACGGCCGCCGCTCGCGGACGACCTCGAACGGGCTGTCCGTGAAGTCCAGATACGGGTTGAGGTCCGCGCAGTGCAGGCTCTCGACCAGGGTGGCGTGGCGCATCTGGAGCAGCACCTTGATGACTCCGGCGACGCCCGCGGCCAGCTCCAGGTGCCCGATGTTGCTCTTGACCGAGCCGAGGCCGCAGCGGGCCGGTGCGTCGAGGTGACCGGGCGCTCCCGCCGTCTCCGCGTACAGCTCGCCGAAGGCGCTCTTGAGGCCGTTCAGCTCGACGGGGTCGCCGAGTTCGGTGCCGGTGCCGTGCGCCTCGACGTAGGTGACGGTGCGCGGGTCGACGCCCGCGTCGCGGTAGGCGCTCTTGAGGAGGTCCGCCTGGGCGCGCGGGTTGGGCGCGGTCAGGGAGTGGGCGCGGCCCCCGTGGTTGACGGCGCTGCCGCGGATGACACCGAGGATCCGGTCGCCGTCGCGCCGGGCGTGGCGCAGCGGCTTCAGGACCAGGACGCCGACGCCCTCGCCCCGTACGTACCCGTTGGCCCGCGCGGAGAACGTCTTGCAGCGGCCGTCCTCGCACAGCATGCCCGCGCGGCTGTAGCCGATGTGCAGGTCGGGGCTGACGATGGTGTTGACGCCGCCGACGAGCGCGAGGCCGCTGCGGCCCGAGCGCAGCAGCTCGACACCGCGGTGCAGCGCGACGAGCGAGCTCGAACACGCCGTCTCCACGGGCTCGCTGGGGCCGTGCAGGTCGAGCAGGTAACTGACGCGGTTGGGGCCCACGGAGCCGGAGACGCCGGTCGCGGCGTAGCCGTCCTCGCCGGCCCGCTCCCCCATGACGAGGCTGCCGTAGCCGCTCGGCGCGGTGCCGATCAGGACGGCGGTGTCGCTTCCCGCCAGGCCGGAGGGCGCGTACCCGGCGTCCTCGAGGGCCTGCCAGGCGTGGGTGAGCAGCAGCCGCTGCTGCGGGTCCATGGTGCGCGCCTCGCGGGGCGAGATGCCGAAGAACAGCGGGTCGAACCGGTCGACGCCGTCGAGGAACCCGCCCCAGCGCACGGGCTTCTTGCCGCGCGGGACGTCCGGGTCCTGCTCCAGGGCGCGCCAGTCCCAGCGGTCCTCGGGTATCTCCGTGATGCAGTCCTTGCCCGCGCGCAGGTTGTCCCAGAACGCCGACAGGTCGGGCGCCTGCGGGAAGCTGCCGCTCATGCCGATGACGGCGATGGGCTCGGCGGCGCCGAGTCCGTCGGCGGCGGGCTCGTGGGCCGCGGGCTCGGAGGGGTGCGCCTCTTGCGGCTGCTCCTCGTACGACTCGGTCTCGTACGCGGCCTCCGCGGCCGGGGCCGTCGGTGCGGGTGCCGTGGCCGCCAGGTGTGCCGCCACGCTGTCCACGGTCCGGTGCTCGAAGAACACCGTGGGCGCCAGGTGCGTGCCGAACCGGTCGCCGAGGCGGTTCGCGAGCTCGGTCAGGCTGATGGAGTCGAAGCCGTACTCACCGAACTCCCCGTCGCCCTCGATCTCCTCGGCGGGGACCTTCAGCTGTCCGGACACCTCCGCGATCACGGCCTGCCGGATCGCGTCGGGGCCGGGCGCCGCGACCGGGGCGGATGCCGTGACCGGCGCGGGCTCCGCGGCCGGGGCGCGGTGGTCGGCGGGCGTCGTGGGCGCGTGCCCGGCGATGTGGGCCGCGAGCGCGCCCACGGTGGTGTGCTCGAAGAAGACGGTGGGCGCGAGGCTCAGCCCGTGGTCGTCGTTGAGCCGCCGCGCGAGCTCGGTCAGGCTGATGGAGTCGAAGCCGTACTCACCGAACTCCCCGTCCCCGTCGATCTCTTCGGCGGGGACCTTCAGCTGCTCGGACACGGCGGCGACCAGCGTGCGCTCCCACGCGTCGCGGGAGGGGCGCGCCGCGGTGGCGGGCGCCTCCGTGGCCGGGGCGGGCAGCGGCCGCTCCGTGGTGATCCGCGCGGACAGGCGGTCGAGCAGCCGTGCGCGGTCGCCGCAGAGCAGGAGGGTGTGGCGGGAGTCGCCCGCGACGGCCTCGGTCAGGGCCCTGAGGCCGACCTCGGTTGGCAGGGGCGTCACGCCGATCCCGCGCAGCCCTTCGAGGGCGGCGTCGTCGAGCCGCATGCCGCCGTCGGCCCACAGCGGCCAGCCGACGGACACGGAGCGGCCGGACCTGAGGCCGCGTGCGGCGAGGTCGGCGCGGTGGGCGACGTAGGCGTCGAGGAACGCGTTGGCCGCGGCGTAGTCGCCCTGTCCCGGGCTGCCGAGCGCGGCCGCCGTGGAGGAGAACACGACCAGGTGGTCGAGGGGCTGCCCGGCGGTGGCCTCGTCGAGGTTGACCAGGCCGGTGGTCTTGGGGGCGAGGACGGCGGCCAGGTCGCCGTCCTTCTTGGTGGCGAGGTAGCCGTCGCGGAGCACTCCGGCGCAGTGCACGACGCCGTGCAGCGCGCCGTGGCGGGAGACGACGTCCGCGACGAGCGCGTCGACGGCCTGCCGGTCGGTGACGTCCGCCTGCCGGTACTCGACGGTGACGCCGGGCGCCGCGAGGTCGGCGAGGCGCGGCCGTGCGTCGTCGGGCGTGGAGCGGCCGACGAGGACGACCGTGCCGGTGCGCAGGGCGCGGGACAGCTCCCGGGCGACGTGCAGGCCGAGCCCGCCGGTGCCACCGGTGATCAGGTGGACGCCGCCGTCGCGCCACGGCGACGCGGCGGTCCCGTGCGCGGGCCGCGCCTCGGCCTCGGTGAGCCGCCCGGCGTACCGCAGGCCGCCCTGCTGGCGGACGTGCGGCTCGGTGTGGGCGCGGGCGCCCGCCTCGACGGCTTCGGCGAGCGCCGCCGCGGACCGCTCGTCGGCGGCGTCGAAGGGGTCGAGGTGTTCCAGGAGCTGGGTGCGCAGCCACGGGTGTTCCAGGGCGGCCGTGCGCAGCAGCCCGGACACGCCGGTCAGCACCTGGGCGGCCGGAGAGCCGTGTCCCAGGACGACGATCTGTGTGAGGCCGCCGTCCGGCAGGTCCCCGGCCGCGATCAGGGTGCGCAGCTCGCCCAGGACGTCCCGCGTCAGACGGGCGTACGCGACGTCCAGCGGACGGTCCGCGGCCACCTCGGACGTGTGCAGGACGACGGTGCGGGGCAGCCGGGTGCGCAGCGCCTTCCCGGCCGCGTCGGCTCCGGGGCCGACGAGCCAGACGACCCGCTCGGCCGGTTCGGCGTCGGGGGCGGCGGACAGCGTGGGCAGCGGAGTCCAGCACGGCTCAAGGACCAGCAGGTCCCCGGGGGCGTCCTGGCGGTGCGGGACCTGGGACGACGGGGCGTCGGCGGCTGCCGCGGGGGCTTCGTCGGACAGCCAGTAGGAGTCCTGCGCGAACGGGTACGTGGGCAGGGAGAGGCGGGCCGGGCGCCGGTCGGGCGCGTACAGGAGCTCGAAGGCGACGGCCGCGCCCCGGGCGTACTCCTCGGCGAGCGTCAGGAGCCGGTCCGGGTCGGTCAGTTCCCGGGCCGCCCGCACGTCCGGCCGGGCCGGGCGCTGGGGCTTGTGGTCACCCGCGTACGCCGACGGCGCGCTGCCGGTCTCCAGCCAGGTGCGCAGCCGCGCGGCGGCTCCCGCCGTGGTGTCGGCGACGAACGCGAGGCGGTGGCGGAAGTGCTTGCGGCCCCGGCCCAGGGTGTGGCTGACGTCGCGCAGGCTCAGGCCGGGGTGCGCTTCGAGGTGGGCGGCGAGCTGCCGTGCCCGGTCCGTGAGCTGGTCGGCCGTGCGGGCGGACAGCGCGATCAGGCGGGAGCCGTCGTGCTGTTCGGCCGCCGGGGCGGCCTCAGGGGCCTCGGCCAGGACGACGTGGGCGTTCGTGCCGCTGTAGCCGAAGGAGCTGACGGCGGCCAGGCGCGGCCGGTCGGCGGGCCGCCACGCGCGCGCCCGGGTGTTGACGTAGAAGGGCGTGCCGTCCAGGTCGATGTGCTCGTTGAGGCGCTCGTACTGGGCGGTCGGCGGCAGCGTCGCGTGCTCCAGGGCGAGGGTGGCCTTGAGGACTCCGGCGACGCCCGCGGCGCACGCGGTGTGGCCGATGTTGCTCTTCACCGAGCCGATCGCGCAGTGGCCGCGGCGGTCGGTGCGCGCGGTGAAGCTGTCGACGAGGCCGTCGATCTCGACGGGGTCGCCCAGGGCGGTGCCGGTGCCGTGCGCCTCGACGAGCTCGATGTCGCCGGGGTCGATGCCGAACTTGTCGTACACGTGCTTCTGGAGCCGGGCCTGGGCCTCGGCGTTGGGGGCGGTGATGCCGTTGGACCTGCCGTCCTGGTTCACGCCCCAGCCCTTGATGACGGCGTGGATCCGGTCGCCGTCCGCCTGTGCGTCGGCGAGCCGCTTCAGGAGGACCACGCCGACGCCCTCAGCCGGTACGAAGCCGTTGGCGCGCTCGTCGAACGCGTAGCAGCGGCCGTCGGGCGACAGAGCCCGCAGCTGGCTCATGGCCACGTGGACGCCGGGGCCGGGGATGACCCAGACGCCGCCCGCGAGCGCGGTGTCGCTGTCACCGAGGCAGAGGCTGTCGCAGGCCTGGGCGATGGCCACAAGCGACGACGAGCAGGAGGTGTCGATGGACAGGCAGGGGCCCTTGAGGTTCAGGGCGTAGGAGATGCGGCTGGCGAGGATGGCGCTGTTGGTGCCGAGGTTCTGGTGCGCGCTCAGGCCGGACGCGTCGGCCGTGGCGCCGTAGCCGTTCACGGAGCAGCCGACGAAGACGCCGCACTGGGTGCCGGAGAGGTCGTCGGGGTCGTAGCCCGCCTCCTCGACGCAGCGCCAGCTCTCCTGGAGCAGGACGCGCTGCTGGGGGTCCATGGCCGCGGCCTCGCCCGGCGAGATGGAGAAGAAGAGCGGGTCGAACCGGTCCGCGTGCTCCAGGACGCCCATCCACTTGCTGGAGGACTTGCCGGGCACGCCGGGCCGCTCGTCGTAGAACCTCTCCACGGGCCAGCGCGAGGCCGGGACCTCGGATATGCAGTCGCGGCCGTCGAGGACGTTCTGCCAGAAGGCGTCGAGGTCCTCCGCCTTGGGGAAGGCACCGGACATGCCGATGACGGCGATGTCCACGAGGCCGGGGACCCGCTGGGGCCCGGCGGCGGGCTCGGTGCCGGGTTCCGGGGTCGGCTCGGCGGTGGGCTGCGGCGCGGGCGCGGGCGTGACCGGGCGCTCGGGCGCTACGGCGGGCTCGGGCGCGACGGGGGCGGTGGGCGCGGGCTCCCGCTCGACGGCGGCAGGCACGGGCACGGGCACCGGCTCCGGCTCCGGCTCCGGCTCCGGCTCCGGCTCCGGCGTGGGCTCCCCTGCCACGGTGGTGGGCTCGGGCCGGGCCTGTACCGCCGCGTCGGGGGCCGCGGCGCCGTGCTCCCGCGTCAGGTACCCCGCCAGGTCGCTGATCGTCGGATGTCCGTACACCGTGGTCGCGGACAGCGAGAGCCGCAGCCGCGTGTTGAGGGTCCGGGTCCAGGTGACGCCGGAGATCGAGTCGAGGCCCAGCTCCACGAAGGGCGCGTCGTCGTCGAGTTCGGACGCGGTGAGCTCCAGCTCCTTGGCGAGGCTGGCCCGCAGCCACGCGGCGAGCGCGGCCTCAGCGGCGGGCGCGGCCTCGGCGGCGGGCGCGGGGGCCTCGGCGGGCGCGGGCTCCGCCTCCTTCACGGCCACCGGCGCTGGCGCGGCCACCGGCGCGGGGGCCTCGGCGGGCGCCGGGCCCGCGCCGAGCAGCTCGGCGAGGTGCCCCGCGAGGTCGTCGACCGTGGGGTGGCTGTAGACCTGGGTCGCGGAGAGCGACAGCTGGAAGTGCGTGTTCAGCTTCCGGGTCCAGGTGACACCCGTGATCGAGTCGAGGCCCAGCTCCACGAAGGGCGCCTCGTCGTCGATGTCCGCCGCGACGAGTTCGAGCTCCGCCGCGAGGCTCTCGCGCAGGTGCGCGGCGATGTCCGGGCGCCCCGGCGCGGACGTGCCGCGGGTGGCCGAGGACCCAGGGGGTGTGGCACTCATCTGTTCTCCCATGGCGCCCTCGAACAGGGCGGACAACGTACGGAACGTGGGGTGACCGCAGACCTGGGCCACGGTGACGGACAGCCCGAGGGTTCGGTTGACCTCGTGCAGCCACTGGGCGCAGCCGAACGAATCGAGACCCAGCTCCACGAGGGACGCGTCGTCACGGCTCGGAGCCACTTCGGTTCCAAGGACGACGGCCAGCGTGTCGCGCAGGTACCGATGCAGGTCGCTTTTCGCGTGGATCTTAATACGTGGCGCGGGCATCAGGAATCGGCCCCTTCCACCGGAGCGCCGGGCTCGTTCCCGTTCTGACCTGCGGGGACGCCTGGAGCGATCTGCTCCAGATGGCGCCGCAGCGTCGCGTTGAAGGTGAGCGGCGCCTCAAGCATCACGAAGTGCCCGACGCCGTCGACCAGTTCCACCTCGACGCCGTAGCGGCGCGCGGCGGTCAGGTTCGTCGGCATCCAGGACGTCGAGTTGATCAGTACGAGCGGCACGTCGAAGTGCTTGGGCACGTCCTGGAGATAGGTGAGCATCTCGCGGAACGCGGCGGAGACCACGGCCGCGCCGGTCTCCTCCCGGGTGCGCGCGACCAGGGCGACGAGGTCGTCGCGGGCGCCGTCGAGGAACAGCTCCCGCGCCTGCACCGGCTGTTCGCTGAAGGTGCGCACGAACCGGTCGAGCTGCTCGGCGGACAGCGCCTTGGGCTCGAAGTTGTGCAGCGTGTCGACGCCGACCAGGCCGCGGACCCGGCCGCCCAGGAGCCGCTCGGCGGCCAGCATCACGGGCCCGCCGAGGGAGTGCCCGACGAGGACCACGTCGTCGAGGCCCTCCTGCTCGACGACGGCCACGACGTCCTGGGCGAACGCCTCGACGGTCCACCGCTGCCGGGACCTGCCCGAGCCGCCGTGTCCGGCGAGGTCCGGGGCGATCACGGTGTACCGGTCCGCGAAGTGCTCCAGCTGGCGGTCCCAGTACGACGCGTCGCAGCCGAGGCCGTGGATGAGGACCAGGGCCGTCGGCCCGTCGCCGCGCACCCGGTAGTGGATGCGGTTGCCGTCGGCCGACGTGGCCGTGGCGGCGGGCGGAGCAGCCGATTCATCCGGTTTGCGGGCGATGACGCCCACGTGCTCCATGTCCGGGGCGGGCGCGCCGTACGACTGGCGGTCCACGCCCACGGCGCCGAAGAACCCGGCCCGCTCCACGACGAACCCGGCGGCCTCGCACTCCCTGCGGAACACGTCGGGGTCGATGGCGTTGATCAGCGGCGGCCCGCCGACGACGTGGGCCGCCTCGAAGTGCGCGGCGACGTCGTCGATGTAGCCGGGCCACGGGTCGCCCGCGGCCTTGCGCGCCTCGTAGTCGGCGGCCTTGGACGCCCAGTAGCCGAAGTACGGCGAGTCCGAGCTGAGGAAGACCTTGCCGCCCGGCGCCAGCCAGTCGTACATCTTGCGCAGCGTGAGCCGGAAGTCGTCCGGGGCGAGGAAGTGCATCACGCGGCTGGCGTGCACGGCGGTGAAGCGGGCGGCCTCGAAATCGACGTCGGGCAGCATGCCCTGGCGCAGGGACAGGCGCTCCCGGGCCTCGTCGTTGACGCGCTGGCCGAGGATGTCCAGGTGCTTCTGCTCCATGTCGAGCGCCACGACGCGGGCCCCGCGCTCCAGGGCGGCGATGCTCGCCACGCCGTACGCACAGCCCAGGTCCAGGGCCTCCCCGCCGCTGTCCCCCGCGTACGCGGCGAACTCCTCGGAGTACGGGATCAGCCGCTCGACCATCACGCCGGTGCGGTTCAGGGTCGCGACCATCCCGCCGAAGTCGAGGGCGGCCGCCGCCTTGAGGTCCTCCAGGACGTCGTGGTCACGGGTGACGGGGCGCGCCGCCGCGGCCTCGGGCGCCGCCGCGGCCCGCGCAGGCGTGGGGGGCGCGGGCGTCAGCGGCGTCAGGGCCACCTGCGGCCTCGCGGCCGCGGGCGAGGTGTCCGAGGTGTCGATGCGGTGCGGTACGTCCGACAGGTCCCGCAGGACGACGGGCTTGCGGGGCTCCGCCCCGGACGGCGCGGGGGCACGCTCCGGCTCCGTCGCGGGTACGTCGGCGGAGGCCTGGGCGGGCTGCTCGGCGCGTGCCCAGTAGCGGTTCCGGGCGAACGGGTAGGCGGGCAGCCGCAGGCGCGGCACGCGGCGTCCGTCGGGCCGGGCGACGGCGGTCGGGACGGTGTGCCCCGCGACGTAGCCGCGCGCGACCTCGACGAGGGCGGCGCGCCGCGCGGCCGGGTCGAGCCCGGTGTCCCGGGCGGTGTCGGCCGCGGCCCGGAGCCGGTCGGTGTCCTGCGCCGACGCGGTGAAGCCGCGCGGCACGACGCCTTCGAAGCAGGCACCGGCCGGAGCGGTCCGCGCGCGGCGCCGGGCGCGCCAGAGCGCGGCGGCCTCGTCGAGGGAGCCCACGACCAGGGCGCACCGGTGGCGGAAGTGGTGGCGTCCGGTCAGGAGCGTGGCGCTGAGCCGGGGCAGGTCGGCGTCCGTCAGGGCGCCGCTCGCGATCCGGTCGAGCAGGCCGTCGACGATCTCCTCCAGGGCCGCCTCCGTCTTGGCGGAGACCGGCAGGAGGTACGCGGGCCGGGACGGGACGGTCGGGACCGGCCGGCCGGTGTACTCCCGTACGACCACGTGGGCGTTGGTGCCGCTCATGCCGAACGCGCTGACCGCGCCCGTCCGCCGGCCGTGCTGCGGGGCGGGCCACTCCTTCGTCGCCTTGTTGACGTAGAAGGGGCTCGCGCTCCAGTCGATGAACTCGTTGTCCCGCTCGCAGTGCAGGCTCGGGGGGATGGCGCGGTGGCGCAGCGCCTCCGACAGACAGATCAGGCCGACCAGGCCGGAGGCCGCGAAGGTGTGGCCGACGTTGGGCTTGGTCGAGGTGAGGGCGCAGAACCCGCGCTCGTCCGTGTGCCGGGCGAATGCCGCGTGCAGCGCGCCCACCTCGACCGGGTCGCCGAGCTTCGTGGCGGTGCCGTGGGTCACGACGTAGCCGATGTCCGCCGGGTCGATGCCGCCCCGCTCGTACACGGACTCCAGGAGGGCGCGCTGGGCGTCGCCCGAGGGGGCCGTGATGCCGTTGGTCCGGCCGTCGTAGTTGAGGCCGCTGGCCGCGACGACGCTGTGCACGGGGTCGCCCGCGGCCTCCGCGTCCGCCAGCGGGCGAAGGACCAGGGCCGTGACCGCCTCGCCGGGGACCATGCCGTCGGCGTCCTGGTCGAACGTGGCGCACTTGCCGGAGGCCGACAGCATGCCCGCGTCGCTCATGGCGGCGAGGGCCTGCGGGGTCAGGACGAAGTTCGCCGCCGCGACGACGGCGATGTCGCACTCCCCCTGGAGCAGGCTCGTCCGCGCCTGGTGGAGGGCCACCAGGCCCGAGGAGCAGGAGGTGTTGACCGCGAGGACGGGCCCCTTCAGGTCGAGGAAGTACGACAGGCGCGCGGCGAGGACGCCGTCGTGGTGCGAGGTGAGGTTGCCGCCCGCGCCGTCGAGGAGCTGGTAGTCGCCCTGCTCCACGCCGACGAACACGCCGACCGTGAGGCCCTCCAGCTCCTGGGCGCCGAGGGCGGCGTCCTCCAGCGCCTTCCAGCACTCCTGGAGGAGGTGGCGCTGGCGCGGGTCGAGCGCGCGGGCCTCCTTCGGGGCGATCTCGAAGAACGCGGCGTCGAATTCGTCCGCCCAGTCGATGCTGCCCATCCACCGGTAGGGCTCCGGGGCGCCCTCGTCCCGCGTCGCCGCCGGCGCCGCGCCGAAGCGGGCGGGCGGCAGCTCGCGGACGAGGTCCTTGCCGTCGGCGAGCGCGGCCCAGAAGGCGTCCACGTCGCGGCAGCCGGGGAAGATGCCGCTCATGCCAATAACGGCGAGGGCGTCGGAGGCGGGCCGCCGGGCCACGGAGTCCGCCGGGGCCGCGACGGGCTCGGCCGGCTCGACCCGCTCGACCGGTCCGACCGGCTCGGGGAGCTGGACCCCCGTGTCGTGCACCAGGTGGTCGGTCAGGCGCCGTACGGACGGGTGGTCGTACAGGACCGTCGGCTGGAGCGGGGTGCCGAGGCGTTCGGCGAGCCGGTGGGCGAGCTGGGTGAGGCGGATGGAGTCCAGGCCCAGGTCGTGGAAGCCGCTGTCGTCGTCGAGCTGGTCCACGGGGGACTTCAGGACGTGCGCGACGACCTCGCGGACCGCGTCGGCCAGGGCCGCGCGCCGCCGGTCGTGCGCCACGGCCGACTCCTGCGGGGAGGCCGACTCCCGCGCGGGGGCCGACTCCCGCGCGGGGGCCGGGCCCGGTGCGGGGGCCGTCGGTTCCGTGCGGCGCGGCGCGGGTGCGACCGCGCGCTCGGCCAGGGCTTCGGCCCGCTCGGCGGGCGCGTGCAGGACCAGGGGCGCGGCCGGTCCCGACCGCTGCGCGAGCAGCCGTTCGAGGACGGCGAGCGCGGTGTCGGCGGCGAGGGGCCGCTGACCGCTGGCGGCCAGGTAGGCGGTGACGTGGTCGTGGTCGGCCGCGCGCTGAGCGGCCGCGCCCATGCCGCCGTCCTCCCACAGCGGCCAGGCGACGGCGAGCAGCCGTCGCTCGCCGCGCTCGGCGAGGGCGCGGGCGTACGCCGACTGGAAGCGGTTGGCGACCGCGTAGTCGCAGCTGCCGAAGTCGCCGAGGGTCGCGGAGCTGGACGAGAAGAGGCAGACGAACTCCGCGGCGCGCCCGGCCCGGGTGCGGGCCAGGGCCCGTTCGAGGGCGAGCGTGCCGTCCACCTTGGCGGCGAGGACGCGCAGCGCGGCGTCGCGGGTCGCGTCCGTCACGGCGTGCCGCTGTGCCGTGCCCGCGGCGTGCACGACGCCGTCGATGGCGCGCAGCGCGGGCGGCAGGGTGCTGAGCGCCTCGACGAGGGCGTCCTCGTCGGTGACGTCGGCGCGGCGGCGGACGACCGTGCCGCCGTGCTCGCCGAGCCCCGCGGCCCAGGTCTCGTCGGCGGGGCTGAGCGGCGAGCGGCCGAGCAGGACGAGGTTCGCGCGGTAGGCGCGGGCCAGGTGCTCGGCGACGCGGCGGCCGAGGCCGCCGAAGGCGCCGGTGATCAGATAGGTGCCGCCCTCGCGCAGCGCGGCCGGGGCGGGCGCGGCGGTGCCGGGCAGGCTCCGCACCTCGCAGACGTGGCGCTGTCCGCCCCGGTACAGGGCGGCGGCCCGCCGCTCCTGGTGCTGCTCGGTCAGGAGCAGTTCCGCCCAGCGGCTCGCGGGCGCGGCGCCCTCGTGCAGCACGACGCGCAGCGCGGTGCCGGGCAGCGGCCCGGACAGGGAGCGCTCGTAGCCGATCAGGGCGTCGAGGGCCGCCTGGCCCACGGCGTCGTCGAAGTGGCCCGCGACGAGGACGTCTGGGACGGGACGGCCGGTGGCGGCCACGGCCCGCACCAGCGCGCCGACGTCGGCCAGTTCACGCAGCGGCGGACGGCCGTCCGCGCGCTCGGTGGGCCACAGGTAGTGGAGGGCGTCGAGGGGGCCGTGGGCCTCGGCGACGGCGGTGAGCACCCGCGTCAGGGCCTGCTCGTCGGCGGGGTCGACGCGGTACGCCGACGGCTCGGTCGACCCGGTCCGCGCGGGCTCCGGGGCACCGGCCTCAGGCCCGGCCTCGGCCTCGGCCTCGGCCTCGGCGAGGAACACGAGGCGGGTGCCGGGCGCGTGGCGGAGCGTCGCGGCCCGGTAGGCGTCCTGGGCCGCGGGGTCGGACAGGAAGGCGGCGACCACGCGCCGGGCGCCGGTGTCCGCGACCGGCGTGGCCTCGCGTGCCACCCAGCGCTCCTCGAACAGGTGCGGGGCGACGGCGTCGGCCGCGCGCTCCTGCGCCGGTTCCCGGCGCTCCGCGCGCAGCCAGAAGTGCTGCCCGTCGAACGGGTAGGCGGGCAGGCTCAGACGGCGCGGGCGCGGCCCGTCCGCGTACAGCTGCCGCCAGTCGACGGGCTCGCCCGCCTCCCACAGCCGTGCCACCTTGTCGAGCCTGCGCTCGGCGAGCCACTGGCCCACCAGGGCGCGGCGGTCCTCGTCGTCCAGGACGTCCAGGACGGCGGGCGCCTGCGCGGGCGCCGCCGCGCGGGCGGCGAAGTCCTCCAGGGCCGTGACGAGTTCGGCCGCGGTCCCGGCCGCGAACGCCGCGCGGCAGGCCATGGCGGTGCGCCCGACCTGGAAGGTGTAGGCGACGTCGGCGAGGTCCGGCGCGTCCTGCTCGGCGGTGAGGTGCCGCGCCAGGTCGCGGGCGTAGCGCCGCAGGGCGTCGGGGGTCCGTGCCGACAGGGGGACGAGGTGGGGTCCGGGCAGACCCGTGCCGTGGCCCTGGCGCGGCGGGGCCTCTTCGAGGACGGCGTGGACGTTCGTGCCGCCGATGCCGAAGGAGCTGACGGCGGCGCGCAGCGGTGTCTCCGTGGGCGGCAGCGGGGTGAGCCGGTCCACCACGTGGAACGGGGAGTTCGCGAAGTCGATCTGCGGGTTGGGCGCCGTGTGGTTGATGGTCGGCGGCACCGTGCGGTGGCTCAGGACGAGGGCGGACTTGACGAGGCCCGCGAGGCCCGCCGCCGCGTCGAGGTGGCCCAGGTTCGCCTTCACCGAGCCGATGCCGCAGAAGCCGGTGGCACTGGTGTGGCGTCGGAACGCCTCGGCCACGGCGTTCACCTCGACGGGGTCGCCGATGACGGTGCCCGTGCCGTGGGCCTCCAGATAGCGGACGGAGTCGGCGCGCACCCCGGCGCGGTCGAGGACGGAGGCGATCAGCTCGCTCTGGCCCGTCAGGCTCGGCGCGTAGTAACCGGCCTTGCGGGCGCCGTCGTTGTTCATGCCGACGCCGCGCACGAGCGCGTGGATGTGGTCGCCGTCGCGCACGGCCGCGCGGGCGTCCTTCAGGAGGACGACGACGGCTCCCTCGCCGCCGACCATGCCGCGGGCGTCCGCCGCGAACGGCTTGCAGTGCCCGTCGGGCGACAGCGTCATGCCCTCCTCGTAGAGGTAGCCGACGGTCTCCTCGCCGTACATCGCGCAGCCGCCGACCAGGGCGTGCGTGGTCTGGCCCGACTGGATGCCCTGGCAGGCCAGGGCGAGACCGGCGAGCGACGACGAGCAGTTGCTGTGCACGAACAGGCTCGGTCCGCGCAGGCCGAGCCGGTGCGACACGGTCGTCGGCACGCTGCCGGGCTGGGCCTGGAGGAAGCCGACGAGGGCCTCGGAGTCGCGGCGGGCGCCGGGGCCCGTGACGGGCGCCTGGTAGAGGGAGTTGGCGGTGGACATGTACACCGCCGCATCCGCGATGTCCTCCGGCAGGTACGCCGCGTCCTCGACGGCCTTCCAGGCGTGCTGGAGCAGCTGGCGCGCCTGCGGGTCCATCAGTTCGGCGTCGCGCGCGGAGACCTGGAAGAAGGCGTGGTCGAACAGGCCCTTGCCGCGCATGCTCGCGCGGACCGGCACGTGCGCCGGGTCCTGGATCAGGCGCTCGTCGACGCCGAGGCGGCGCAGCTCCTCCGGCGGGCACAGCTCGACGCTCTCGGTGCCCGCGACGAGGTTGCGCCAGAACGCGCGGTGGTCGTCGGCGCCGGGGAGCCCGACGGACACGCCGATGACGGCGACGGCACCGTCGAGATCCCCGGACAGGTCCGGGGAAGCCGGTTCGGTCCGGGGCGTGGCCGCGGCGCGGCTCGCGGTGTCCGGCCGGTGCTCCGTGCCGAGGCCCGCGCGCAGGCGGGCGGCCGTGCCCGCGGCGTTCACGCAGCCGAAGACGTCCGCCGACGTGAAGGGCACCCCGAAGCGCTCGGCGACGCGGTCGGCGAGCACCACCGCGAGGACGGAGTTGCCGCCCGCGTCCAGGAAGGCGTCCGTGGGGCGCAGCCCGGCAACGCCGAGCACCTCCTGCCACACGGTGAGTACGTCACTCTCGCGTACGGCACCGGCGGCGCCCGCCTCGGCCCTCGTGCTCCGTTCCGCGGCGGGCCCGTCCGGCAGGGTGATCGGCCGGCGCGCCAGGGCGAGCCGGTCCACCTTGCCGTTGGGGGTCTGCGGCAGCGCGTCGACCGGCAGGACGAAGGCGGGCACCATGTACGCGGGCAGGGTCCGGCGCAGCTCGTCGGTCAGCTCGCGCGCGGTGGCGGCTCCGCCGGTCCAGTACGCGACGAGCTGGGTGGCGCCGGTCGCGGGCTCGGCCCTGGTGACGACGGCGCACTCGCGCACGGCGGGGTGCCGGGCCAGGGCGTGCTCGATCTCGCCCGGCTCGACGCGGAAGCCGCGCACCTTGACCTGGGAGTCGATCCGGCCCAGGCACTCGATGGCTCCGTCGGCGAGGCGCCGCGCCAGGTCGCCCGTGCGGTACAGCCTGCCGCCCGGGGTGAAGGGGTCGGCGGGGAACCGCTCGGCGGTGAGCTCGGGCTTGTTGAGGTAGCCGAGCGCGAGCCCGTCGCCCGCGATGCACAGCTCGCCGGGCACGCCGACCGGGGCCGTGGTGCCGCGCTGGTCGAGGATGTGGATCCGGGTGTTGTCGATGGGGTGCCCGATGGTGACGCGCCGATCGGCCTCGACGCGGGCGACGGTGGACCACACGGTGGTCTCGGTGGGCCCGAACAGGTTCCACACCTCGCCGCCGAGCGCGGTGAGGCGCTCCTTGAGCGTCTCGGACAGCGCCTCGCCGCCGCACAGCACGCGCAGGCCCTCGGCGTTGGTCCAGCCCGCGTGCAGCAGCATCGTCCACGTCGCGGGGGTCGCCTGCATGACGGTCGGCCGCACGCGCGCGATCAGCGCGGCGAGCCGGTCGCCCGAGCGCGCGGTGGCCGGGTCGCTGAGGTGGCACTCGGCGCCGGTGACCAGCGGCAGATAGAGCTCCAGGGCGGCGATGTCGAAGCTGTGCGTCGTCACCGCGAGGACCCGGTCGGCCGCGCCGAGGCCCGGCCGCTTCGCCATGGCGCACAGGAAGTTGGTGAGCGCGCGGTGGGGTACGACGACGCCCTTCGGCAGGCCGGTGCTGCCGGAGGTGTAGATGACGTACGCGGGATCCGCGCCGCCGGGCGCGGCGTCGCCGGAGCCGGTGCCCGGCGCGTCGGCCGCGGGGTCGGCGGCCGGGTCGTCGAGCAGCAGCAGCCGCTGACCGGCCCGGCCCTGGTCGGCGATGCGCCCGTGCAGGGCACTGTGGCTGAGCAGGACGGCGGGCGCGGCGTCGTCGAGGATGTGGGCGATCCGGTCCTGCGGGTAGTCCGGGTCGAGGGGGATGTAGGCGCCCCCGGCACGCAAGGTGGCGAGCAGGGCGACGACGAGGTCGACGGAGCGCTCCAGGTGGACGGCGACGAGTCGGCCGGGGCCCACGCCGAGGCGGCGGAGGCGTGCGGCGAGCTGCCGGGTGCGCTCGTCCAGGCGCGCGTACGTCACGGACTCGGTGCCCGCGACGAGCGCGATCGCGTCGGGGGTGCGGGCCGCCTGGTCGGCGAACAGCTCGTGGACGCACCGCTCCGGCTGGGCGACGGCGGTGTCGTTCCACTCCACGGTGAGCGTGTGGAGCTCCTGCGGCGAGGCCGCTGAGAGGTCGTCGAGCCGCTGTCGCGGGTCCGCGCCCGGGGCCGACTCCAGGAGGTGGACGTACTGGCGCAGCAGCCGGTCCACCGTCGCGGCGTCGAACAGGGCGGGGTCGTACTTCGCCTTGACGGTGCAGGCGTCGTCGGTGGCGTGGGGCGCGATGACCTCGATGACGAGTTCGTACTCGCCTTCTTGGTGGATGCCCTCGACGTAACGGACGCCGGGGGTGCCGGCCGTGACGTCCTCGTGCCAGTCCTGGTACATGAAGGCGTGGCGGAACACGGGCGCAGAGCCGTCGGCCGCGCCCGGGCCGAGCTCGCGGACCAGCGGGCCGAAGGGGTAGGCGTGCGCGAGGGCGTCGAGCAGCGTCCCCTGGACGTCCGCGCACAGCTCGGCGAACGTGGCGCCACCGGACATCCGGCTCCTGACCGGCACCATGGTGACGAAGTGGCCGACGGTGCCGTCGAAGCGGCGGCCCGGCCGGGTGCTGACCGGCATCCCGACGACGACGTCGTCCTGCTGGGCGTACTGGCGCAGCAGGACCTGGTGCGCGGCCAGGAACACCGCGGACGGGTAGACGCCGCGCTCGCGGGCGAACCGCGCGAGGCGGTCGCCGAGGTCCGCCGGGAGCCGCACGGTCTCGGTCGCGCCGTGCCGCCCCCGGTCGGGGGCGGAGCGCGGCCGGTCCGTGGGGAGGGCCGTGGCGGGCGGCAGGGACGCCAGCTGCTCGCGCCAGTAGGCGAGCCGGGCCGCGCCCTCGTCCCCGGCCAGGAGGGCGGCCTCCTCGGCGGCGAACTCGGCGTACGGGGCGTGCTCGTCGGCCGGGAGCGCGGCACCGCGGTAGGCCGCGAGCAGGTCCTTCACGAGCACGACGGCGGAGGCGCCGTCGAGCACGAGGTGATGGGCGTTCAGCAGGACCCAGGCGTCGGCGCCCCGGGCGTCGCGGAAGACGCTCAGGCGGCACAGCGGGCCGTTCTCCAGGTCGAAGGGTTCCCTGGCGTGCGCGCGCAGCCGTGCGCGCGCCTCGTCGGGGTCCTTGACGGTCAGCTCGTGCTCGGTGACCGCGAGCGGCATGGCGTCGGGCCGGGCGAACACGAGCCGGTCGCCGTCCTGCCGTACGACGGCGGAAAGCAGCGGATGGCGGGTGCGGACGCGGTCGAAGGCGGCGCGCAGGGCCGGGAGGTCGAGGTCCGCCACCTGGAAGCAGAGCGGCACGTGGTACACGCTCGCCCCGGGCGCGGACTTCTGGAGGCTCCACAGGCCCCGCTGCCCCTCGGAGAGCGGGTGCGGCACGAACTCGGCGGGCTCGTCCGCCGGGAGCTCCGGAGCCGTCCGCGGGCGTACGCCGTCGAGGTGGGCGGCCAGGGCGTCGACGGTCCGGTGCTCGAAGAGCGCGGCCGAGGCGAAGTCCGCATGGAGCTCTCCGCGCACCCGCTTGGAGAGGCGCACCAGGCCCATCGACGCCATGCCGAGCGCGCTGAACTCCCGGTCGGTGGCCACCTCGTGGGGCGCGGTGTCCAGCTCCTCGGCGAGCGCGGCGCGCAGCCAGGCGCGGACGTCGGAGGTGGTGCCGTCCCCGGGGCGGGGTTCCGGCCGCGCGGCCCCGGGCTTCTCGGCCCGGACCGGCTCCACGCGCGCGTGGTCGCTCGCCGCGGGCGCGTACCAGTGGTCGCGCCGCGCGAAGGGGTACGTCGGCAGGCTGACGCGGCGCGGCGGGCGCCCGGTGTACAGCTCGCCCCAGGTGACGCACGCTCCGCTCAGCCAGCTCCGGGCCGCCGCGTGCGGGTCACCGGTCGGACCGCCCGCCGCCGACGCGCTCGTACCGGCGTCGGTGAGGTCGGCGTACCGGTCGGGGCCCGCGGCGCCGTCGACGCTGAACTCCGCGAGCGCGGTGGCCAGTTCGGCGGTGGAGCGGACGACGAGCGCAAGCCGCACCGGCAGCTCGTCACGGCCGCTCTGCAGGGTGTGCGCGATGTCGCGCAGCGGCATCGGGCGTCCCTCGCGCTCCGCGTCGCGCAGGTGCGCGGCCAGCCGTCCGGCCGCCGTGCGCAGCCGCTCGGGCGTGTGCGCCGACAGGGGGACCAGGCAGGTGTCGTCGGCCGCCGCCTCGGTGGGACGTGCCTCGCCGTCGGCCGTGTCCGCCATGTCCGCCATGTCCTCGTATTCCTCGATGATCAGGTGTGCGTTCGAGCCGCCCGCGCCGAAGCAGGAGATGCCCGCGCGCCGCGGCAGGGGGCGGCCTTCGGCGTCGACCGGGTTCCAGGGGGCGAGCTCCCGCTGGACGTGGAACGGCGACTGCTTGAAGACGATGCCGGTGTTGAGGTCCTCGGCGTTGATGGAGGGCGCGAGCGCGCGGTGGCGCAGCTGCATCAGGACCTTGGTGAGGCCCGCGACGCCCGAGGCGCTCTCGCAGTGGCCCAGGTTGGACTTGAGCGAGCCGACGGCGCAGTACTGCCCCGGGCGGTCACCGGCGAAGGCGCGGCTGAGCGCGGAGATCTCCAGGGAGTCACCGAGCGGGGTCGCCGTGCCGTGCGCCTCCACATAGCTGACCGTGTCCGGCGTGATTCCGGCCCTGGCCAGGGCGCGGGTGACGACGTCGCGCTGCGCGTCCAGGCTCGGCATGCTGTAACGGCTCGTACGACCGCCGGAGTTGACGGCGCTGCCCTTGATCACGCCGTAGACGTGGTCGCCCGCGGCCACCGCGTCGGCGAGCGGGCGCAGCACCACGGCGCCGACGCCCTCCGCGGCGAGGAACCCGTCCGCGTGCTCGGAGAAGGGGCGGCACCGCTCGCCGGACGACAGCAGACCGTGCTCCTGGAGCACGTCGAAGTGGTCCGTGCCGAGGAGCAGGTTGACCCCGCCCGCCACCGCGCAGGCGCTGTCACCGGAGAGCAGGCTCTGCACGGCCAGGTGCAGGGCCGTGAGCGACCCGGAGCAGGCCGTGTCGACGGCCACGCTCGGGCCCTGGAAGTCGAAGAGGTACGAGGTGCGGTTGGCGATGGACGAGTAGGCCGTGCGGCCGTTGTACGTGGCGTTCATGACGCCCACGAACACGCCCACGCTGCCGTGCCCGGCGAGGGCCGCGGGCGTGTAGCCCGCGTCCTGCACGGCGCCGTGCGCCGTCTCGATGAACAGGCGCTCCTGCGGGTCCATGGCCGCGGCCTCGCGCTCGTCGATGCCGAAGTACGCGGCGTCGAAGGAGGCCACGTCGCCGAGGAAGCCGCCCCAGGGGCGCTCCCGGTCCTGCCAGTCGCACCACCAGCGGTCGGCCGGGTAGGGCGCGGTCGCGCTCTCGCCCCTGGCCAGGTTCTCCCACAGGCGCGCGGGGCTGTCGGCACCGGGGTAGCGCCCGGCGAGGCCCACGACGGCGATGTCGCCGCAGGGGCGCGGCGCGGTCCCGCTGGGGGCCTCGGGCGCGGGCCGGGTCTCCTCGTCCTGGCGCACGGGCAGGGCCCGCGCGGTCGGCGGGGAGGCCGGGCGGGAGTCCACGCCGAGGACCTCGGCCAGACGCGCGGTGTGCGTGGCCGCGAAGTATCCGGCCACGTCCCGGACCGTCGAGTGGTCGAAGAAGAGCGTGCTGCTGAGGTCCTCGAAGGCGCGGCCGAGGGTGGTGTTCAGCTGGACCACGAGGATGGAGTCCAGGCCGAGGTCGAAGAGGTCGGCGTCGGCGTCGAGCCGCTCGGGGTCGAGCTTGAGCGTCTCGGCGACGAGTCCGGTGACGTACGCGACGGCCCGGTCGGCGAGGGAGGCCCCGGAGACCTGGGGCGCTTGAGACACCTGGGGTGCCTGGGGTGCCTCGGCCCGTGCGTCCCGGGCCGCTGCCGCGTCGAGGCCGAAGAGCGTCCTCAGCTCGGGGCGGCGCCGCTCCACGAAGTGCTCCACGAGCTCGTCCAGGGTGCGCAGTTCGAAGAACAGGGTGCTGCTGACGTCCTCGAAGTCCCGGGCCACGGCGCTGTTCATGCCGGACACGAGGATGGAGTCGAGGCCGTAGTCGTGCAGGTCCTTGGCCGGGTCGAGCTCCCCGGCCGCCAGGTGCAGGGCCTCGCGCAGCAGCCGCTCGAAGTAGTCGGCGGTGCGGGCGCGCAGCTCGCCCTCGTTGTCCGCGGGAGGCGCCGCCACAGCGGCCACGGTGGCCGTGGCGGGGGGCGTGGACCGGTCCTGGGGGCCTTCGGCCGTGCGGAAGCGGCCGTCGCTCTCGGCGACGAGCAGCATCTGCCCCAGCACGTGGGCCCCGGTGTCCGGCTGGGCGCCGGTGCGGAACCCCTCGTCCTCCAGGACCTCGCGCCAGCTCTCGGCGGAGAGCACCGGGCTGCCGGGGATGCGCAGGGCGGCGTCCCGGTACAGCCACCAGCCGTCCAGGAGGCCGAACGTGACGTGGGCGAGCAGGGTGTTGCGGCTCATCTCGTTGAGGAAGAGCAGGCCGCCCGCCCGCAGGGTCGCCTTGACGTTGCGCAGGGTGCGGGAGATGTCGGCGGTGGCGTGCAGGACGTTGGTGGCCACGACGATGTCGAAGCCGCCGAGGTCGACGCCCTGCGGCCCGGGCGCGTGCTCGGCGTTGAAGATGCCGGTGGTCAGGTGCGGGTAGCGGGGCTTCAGGCGCTCCTCGGCGCGGAACAGGAACGCCTTGGACAGGTCGGTGTAGTGGTACTCGGCGATGCGGTCGCCGAAGGGTTCCAGGGCCTCCAGGGCCCTGACGCTGGTCGCGCCGGTTCCGGCGCCGACCTCCAGAACGCGCAGCCGCCGTCCCGGTGCGGCCGCGCCCCAGGCGCGCACGGCGTCGGCGAGGACCACGCTGAGCTGGTCGTTGAAGTAGTCGACGACCGGGTCGCCCCGGTAGACGCCCTCGACGCGGGACAGCGAGGAGCCGGGGAAGAGGATCTCGGTGCCCTGGCGCGCGCCGGTCAGGACGTCCGGCAGGGCCTGGAGGCAGGACTCGACGAGGTCGACCTGCGCGCGCTGGTTGGCGCCGGTCTGCCAGCCGTCGCACTCGGCCCGCCACTGGCGCCACAGGGCGGCGGCGTCCAGGTCGCCGGCGGCGAGGGCGGGCCCGGCCTCGGCGAACAGCCGGTGGCTCTCCTCCAGCCAGCGCGCGTACCGGGGCAGGACGCGGTGGCCCGTGCCGTCCGGGCGGGCGGCGCCGAGGTCACGGAGCGTCACATACAGCAGGTTCAAAGTGAGTTCGCGCAGGCGCGGGTGCGGCAGGAGGCCGCGCAGGCGCTCCACCTCGCCGTGCGGCGCGCGGTGCGCGGCCACCACGGCGTCGCGTACGGAGGGCAGCCCCGGGCGGTGGTCGCCCTGGTGCTCGTCCAGGGCGAGGCCGCGCAGCGCCTCGTCGCCGAAGGTGCGCATCAGCGTGACCTGGCTGTGCTCGCCCGCGAGGAAGGACTCCAGGGCGGTGAACGCCTCGTCGGGGTCGAGCGAGTCGACTCCGGCGGCGGCCATCCGCTCGCGGTAGAAGGCGTCGCTGACGACACCGGCCACGCCCCAGTACCCCCAGTTGACCGCCTTGGCCACGGTGCCGCGGCGGCGCAGGGCGTGCGCGAGGGCGTCCTTGAAGGTGCATCCGGCGGCGTAGTTGGCCTGTCCGGGCGCCCGTACGAAGCTCTCGACAGAGGAGAAGAACAGCAGGAAGTCCAGCGGCTCGGCCCCGAACACGTCGGCGACGCGGACGCCGACGTCGGCCTTCGCGGCGAGGGCGGCACGGAAGCGGTCCTCGTCCATGTGCGCGAGGGTCTTGTCGGCGAGGACGATCGCCGAGTGCACGACGCCGTCGACGCGCGGGTGGTCCCGCTTGATCCGCGCGTGCGCGGCAAGGAGGCTCGCGTGGTCGCGCGCGTCGGCCTGGACGTAGGAGGGGGCCGCCGCGCCCGCGGCGCGGGCCCGCTCGGCGAGGTCGGCGAGGCGCCGCTCGACCTCGTCGGTCAGGGGGCGCCGCCCGATCCACACGATCGTGGCCCGGTACCGCTCCACCATGGAGCGGCTCCACAGCTCGCCGATGCCGCCCGCGCCGCCGATGACCACGTAGACGCCGCCGTGCCGGTAGGGGCCCGCGGCCGGTTCGAGGGCGGTGGTGGGCAGCAGCTCCTGGGAGAACCAGCGGCCGCCGCGCAGGGCCACCGTGGTGCCGGGCCGCACCCCGGTGAGGTGCCGCTCCTCCCCCAGGCGGTCGCCGACGCGGTCGCCGGAGTCCGGGTGCGGCAGGTCGACCAGGTCGATCGTCCAGCGCGTGTGCTCCTGGGCGAGGCTGCCCGCCAGGCCGTGGACGCTCGCGTGCGTGGCCGCGACCGCGTCCCGGTCCCGGACGGACTGGGTGCCGAACGTGTAGAGGGACCAGGCCAGGTCGCGCGTGCCGTGGCCGAGGGCGAGCAGCGCCTTGACGATCCGGAAGACCTCGACCGCGCCGCGCTCCTGGCCCTGGACCATGCCGTCGGGCGTCTCGGCCGGTGCGACCCACACGACCCGGGCGATCCGTCCTTCGGTGGCGGCGCAGGCCGTGCGGACGAGCTCGGCGATGGCCTCGGGCGACGCGCCGTCGGGCAGGTCGACGCGCTGGTGGCCGGGGTGGAGCGCCGCGAGTTCGGCACGCAGCCTGCGGTCGGCGTCGAGGACGAGCACCGCGCCGCGCGGGCTCCGCGCCCGCGCGGGCGTGTCGGCGTCGGCGTCGGCGGGGTGCCGGGGCTCCCACACCGGCAGGAGCGTGCGCAGACGGGAAGCGGGGGACGCCTGCGGGCGGTCGGAATCCCGGCGGTCGGAATCCCGGCGGTCGGAGTCCCGGCGGTCGGGCGCGGCCAGGTCGCGGTAGGCCAGGCCCCGCAGCGAGACGCAGACCCGGCCGGCGGGGTCGACGAGGTCGATGTCGAGCACGTCGCGCCCACGGTCCGCCCCCGTGGAGCGGTTCGCCGCCGGACGCACCCAGGCGTACATCGTCTCGCCGAACGGCGCGTGCGCGTCGAGCCGGTCCAGGGCGAAGGGCACCCGCGTCGTCCCGTCCGTGACCCCCTGGGCCGTGGCGGAGTCGAAGGCCGGGTCCAGGCCGAGCGAGGCGTGGACGGCGGCGTCGAGGAAGCTCGGGTGGAGCGCGTACGCCGACGCGCCGGCGCGCAGGTGCGCGGGCAGGCGCAGCTCGGCGAGCACCTCGCGGCGCCCGTCGCGCTCGCCGCGGTGCAGGACGTGCACGAGGCGGAAGCCGGGGCCGTAGGCGACGCCCGCGCGGGCGATGTGCGCGTAGACGTCCTCGCCCGCGAGGGGCCGAAGCCGCAGCAGGTCGCGCAGCCCTTCGAGGTCGACGCGGGGCGGCGGCGCGGCCTCCTCGGTGGTGGCGCGGCCCTGGACGCACGGCTGGTCGCCGTCCGTCAGGAGGGCGAAGGCCAGCGCTCCGGAAGGTGCCGCGTCGTCGCGGGTGAGGGTGAACTCCACCTGCCTGCCGGCGTCGCCGACGACGACGGGGCGCGCCCACGTCACGTTCTTCAGGACGGCGCGCCGCCCGGCCGCGTCGGGCAGGGCCTGCCGCAGGGCCGTGCAGGCCATCTCCAGGCTCGCGACGGCGGGCAGCAGCTTCCTGCCGTCGACGACGTGGTCACGCAGGACGTACTCGTCACCGGAGAAGGACGAGCGGTGGCGCTGTCCGTCGAGCCGCGACACGTTCTCGTGCAGCAGCGGGTGCGCGTGCGGCGTGCCGGGGACCGCGTCCGGGCCAGGGGCGGTGGTGCGCGGAGCACGGGCCGGGTACGGGTGGCGCACCGGGGCGAAGGCGTACCCTGGCAGGCTCACGCGGCGGGCGGGCGGCTGCCCGGCGAGCGGGCTCCAGTCGGCTTCGGCGCCGCGCGCCCAGGCCTTCGCCGCCTTCTTCAGCTTGCCGTCGGCGAGCCTGCGGGCGAGCTGCGCGGTGCGCTTGCGGGTGGCGTCGCGGTCGGCCGCGGCACCTCCCGCGGCTCCTCCCCCGGCGGGCCCCGCGAAGCGGCGCGCGGTGTCGTCGCCGTCCGGGTCCTGGACGAACGCCTCCAGCTCGGCGGCCAGTTGCGCCAGGTCGCGGACCACGAACGCCACGCGGCAGGCCATGGCGACCCGGCCCGTGCGCAGGGTGTGCGCGACGTCGTCGAGGCGCAGCGCGGCGGCGCGGGGCCCGGTCAGGTGCCGGCGGAGCTCGGCGGCCGCGCGCACGAGGTCCTCGCGCGTACGGGCGGACAGCGGCACGAGCTGCGGCGTGCCCTCGCCGTCGGGGCGTGCCGGTGCGGCGGCGGGCACGTAATCTTCGAAGATCGCGTGGGCGTTGGTCCCGCCCAGGCCGATGGAGCTCTGCGCGGCACGGCGCGGCCCCTCGCCCCCGGGCCACTCGCGCAGCCGGTCGACGACGTGGAACGGCGAGGTGTCCAGGCGCAGTTGGGGGTTGGGCTCGCGGTAGTGGAGGGTGGGCGGGAGCTGCCCGTGGTAGAGGCTCAGGAGCACCTTGAGCGCCCCGGCGAGTCCGGCCGCGGTGTCGAGGTGGCCGAGGTTCGTCTTCACCGAGCCGATGCCGCAGTAGCCGGTGTCGGCCGTGGAGGCGCGGTAGGCCTCGGTGAGCGCGGCCACCTCCACGGGGTCGCCGAGCTTCGTGCCGGTGCCGTGGGCCTCGACGTAGCCGATGGTGCGCGGGTCGACGCCGGTGCGGTCGAGAACCTGGCGGATCAGCCGGGACTGGCCGTTGACGCTGGGGCTGTAGAAGCCGGTGGCGTCGCCGCCGTCGTTGTTGGTGGCGATGCCGCGGAGCAGGCCGTAGACGTGGTCGCCGTCGGCGACGGCGTCGGCGGCGCGGCGGATCAGCAGGGCCACGACGCCCTCGCCGCCCGCCATGCCGTCGGCGTCCGCGTCGAAGGCCTTGACGCGGCCGTCGCCGGAGAGGTTGAGGCCCGCCTTGTGGACGTAGCCGAGGCCGTCGACGCTGCTCGCCGATGCCGCCGCCACCAGGGCGAAGTCCGTCTCGCCGGTCTGCACGGCGCGGGCCGCGAGGGCGAGCGCGCTCAGCGAGGAGGAGCAGTTGGAGTGCACGGACATGCTCGGCCCGCCGAAGCCGAGCTGGTAGGAGACCATCGAGGCGACGGTGCCGCTCTGGCTCATCACCCACGACAGGTACTGCCGGGGGTCCTCGATGACCGCGGCGGGCGTCTCGCCGGAGTCGTCGGGGGCGCCGTAGTGGTGGTTGCCCGTGGAGACGTACACCCCGGTGTTCGGGATCTGCCGGTGGTCGCGGCCCGCGTCCTCGACGGCCTTCCAGGCGTGCAGCAGGACCTGGCGGAACTGCGGGTCCATCAGCTCGACGTGCTGGGGCGAGAGCCGGAAGAACGCGCCGTCGAACTCCTCCTTGCCGTCGAGCCCCGAGCGCAGCGGCACGAAGTCCGGGTCGTCCAGGACCCGTTCGGGCACGCCCGCCGCGCGCAGCTCGGCCTCGCTCCAGCGTCCGGCACAGGCGTGGCCGCGCTTGAGGTTCTCCCAGAACTCCCAGTGGTCGCGGGCGTCGGGGAAGCGGCACGAGATGCCGACGACGGCGACGGCGTCGTCGGGCAGCGACGCGGGCCGGGGCGCGGGAGCCGACGCGACGGGCTCCGGCACGACCGCCTCGCCCGCGTGGTCCTCCGCGTCCGGCGTCCGCTCCCGTACGTACGCGGCGACGGCGGCCGCGGTGGCGTACTTGAACAGGTCGGCGGCCGTGAACGCGACGCCGAGGCGGCGGCTGATCAGGTCCGCGAGCACCACGGCCGACAGGGAGTTGCCGCCGGACTCGAAGAAGGAGGCGTCCGGGGTGAGGTCCTGGAGCTTCAGCACGTCCTGCCAGCAGGCGAGGACGTCCCGCTCGACGTCGCGGGACGGCTGCGCGACCGCCCCGGCGCGTGCGGGTGCGGGCACGGCGGGTGCAGGCGCGGCGGACACCTCGCGCCGCATCAGGGCGGTGCGGTCGACCTTGCCGCTGCCCGTCAGCGGGACGGTGTCGAGCGGCACGTAGAAGTCCGGGACCATGTACGCGGGCAGCAGCGCGCGCAGGTGTTCCTTGAAGGCGTCGGCGCGGGCGGCCGCGCCGCGCGGCACGTAGTAGGCGACGAGCTGCTTGGCGCCGTCCTCGCCGCGCGCGACGACGACGCACTCGGCGACGTCCTGGTGGCGGCCCAAGTGGTACTCGATGTCGCCCAGTTCGATGCGGTAGCCGCGGATCTTCACCTGGAAGTCCTTGCGGCCCAGGTAGTCGATCTCGCCGTCCTCGGTCCAGCGGGCCAGGTCCCCGGTGCGGTAGAGCTTGCCGCCGGGCACCAGGTCGTGGTCCACGAACTTCTCCGCGGTGAGCTCGGGGCGGTTGACGTAGCCCTGCGCGAGGCCCTTGCCCGCGATGCACAGCTCGCCGGTCCCGCCGTGGGGCACCGGGCGCAGGTCCTCGTCGAGGATGTGGACCTGGGTGTGGGCGACCGGCCTGCCGATGGTGGTCGGCCGGTCGTGGCGGACCAGGCCGCCGGTGGAGTACACGGTCGTCTCCGTCGGCCCGTACAGGTTCCAGGCCTCGGTGCCGGTGTCGCGGAAGAACTCCTTGAGCGTCCGGGGCAGCGCCTCGCCACCGCAGAAGACGCGCACGCCCTCGGGGTTGCGCCAGCCCGAGTGGAACAGCATGCTCCACGTCGCCGGGGTCGCCTGCATGACCGTGGGCCGCACCCGGGCGACACGCTCCTTGAGCCGCTCCACGTCCTTGATCGTTGGGCTGTCGCAGACGTACACGCGGGCCCCGCACACCAGCGGCAGGAGCAGTTCGACCTGCGCCATGTCGAAGCTGACGGTGGTCACGGCGAAGAGCGTGTCCGCCGCGTCCATGCCGGGCTCACGGCGCAGCGAACCGAGCAGGTTGGTGAAGCCGCGGTGCGGGATCATCACGCCCTTGGGGCGGCCGGTGCTGCCCGAGGTGTAGATGACGTACGCCAGGTCGTCGGCGGTCACCGCGGCGGCGACCGGTCCGGAGCCGAGGGCGGCCGCGAGCGCGGCCCGCTCCTCGTCGAGCACGAACAGGGCGGGCGCGGCGGCGCCCTCCGCGAGGCCGCGGGCGCGGGCCTCGTACCGGGCCTGGGTCACGATCAGCGGAGTGCCGCTGTCCGTGACGATGTCGGTGAGCCGGGCGGCGGGCAGCTCCGGGTCGAGCGGGACATAGGCGGCGCCCGCCTTGAGGATGCCGAGCAGGGTCACGACGAGCTCGGGCGAGCGGTCGAGCAGCACGGCCACCAGGTCGCCGCGCCGGACGCCCCGCGCCGCCAGGCAGGAGGCGAGCGCGTCGCTGCGGGCGCTGAGCGCCTCGTACGTCAGGACCTCTTCCTGGCCCGCCACGGCGACCGCGTCCGGGGTGCGGCGCGCCGTCTCCTCGACGAGGTCCTGGACGCACCGCTCACCGCTCCGCCGCCGCAGCGCGGCCACGGTCGTGCGCGGGTCGTCGCACACCGCCGCCAGGACGTCGAGGAAGCGGGCCGCCAGCTCCTGGACGAAGGCGGGGCGGTAGAGCTCCGGCTGGTACTTCCAGTACAGCGCGTAGCCCCCGCCGCTGCGCCACACCTCCACGGAGAGTTCGTACTCCCCCTCCTGGTGCAGCTCCTCGACCAGCCGGTAGGGCCGGTCGGCGTCGGCGATGCCGTCCAGGACGTCCTGGAAGACGAACGCCGTCTGGAACACCGGGGAGCGCCCGGCCGGGGTGTCCTGCGCCAGCTCCCGCACGAGCGCCGGGAAGGGGTACCCGTGCAGCAGGTCGTCGGAGACGTCGCGCTGGGCGCGGGTGACGAGCCCCTCGAAGGGCTCGTCGGCGGGGAGCGCGACGCGCACCGGCACCATGTTGATCATCAGGCCCATGGTGCGGGCGAGGGCGTCGCCCTCGCGCTCGTTCACCGGCATCCCGACGACGAGTTCGGCGGCGTCGGAGTACGTCGCCAGGGTCGCCGCGTAGGCGGTGAGCATGGCCGTGGACACGAAGGTCCGGCGGGCGGTGGCGAACTCGGCCACGCGCGCGGCCAGTTCCGCGGGCACCTCGGTCACGAGGGTCTTCCCGGCGAAGCGGTCGGTGAGCGCCGTGTGGGGCCGCTCGGCGGGCAGGTCGAGCACGGGCAGGGGCGCGGCGAGCCGGCTTCGCCAGTACGGAAGGCGCTCGGCGCCGCGCCCGGCCAGGGTGCGCCGCTCCTCGCGGACGAAGTCGTGGAAGCCCGTGCCCGCCTCGGGGTGCGGGGTGCGGGGTGCGGCCGGGGCGCCGCCCACCCGCGCCTCGTACTCCTCGAACAGCGTGCTCATCAGGAGTGTCGCCGACGTGCCGTCGAAGACGATGTGGTGGACGACGATCAGGATCAGCGACTCGTCCCCCGGGCGGTCGAAGACCCGGACGCGGAACAGCCCCGCACCGTCCTGCGTGATCGTTTCTGCCGTCCCGGCCAGCGAGAACACCCGCTTGCCTGCGCGCTCGACGACGGCGAGCGCCTCGCCCTCGTCGGCGGTGCCCGTCAGGTCGACCCGCGCGAAGTCGAGCGCGCGGGCGGGGTCGACGGACTGCGTCGGCTCCCCCGCGTCCTGGCGGATCACCGTGGTGAGCGCGGGGTGGCGCACGAGCAGCGCCCGGCAGGCGTCCTGGAACGCCGCCACGTCCAGGCCGCTGACGCGGAAGCACAGCGGCACGTTGTACGCCGCCATGTCCGGGTACGCCCGCTGGAGCGCCCACAGTCCGCGCTGGCCCTCGGAGAGCGGGTAGGCGAACTCCCCTGCGGGGCGCGGCGCGTCCCCGGCCGCGGCCGCGGCCCGGGCGCGCGGCTCCGCCGCCTGGTCGCGCAGGTCGCGCAGGAGGTCGCCGACCTCACGGGCGCCGACCCGGCCCGCCTTGTAGTCCGCGATGAGGGCGCTGAGCTCGTGCTTCACTTCTCGTAACTCTCTTCGTCGAGGAGCGCGATGGCGTCGTCGAGGTGCAGGGCGCCGGCGCGCAGGCACTCGAGGACGTCCAGGACGTCGGGCGCGGTGGGCCGTTGCTCCGGCCCGGCGGACGGCCGGTCCGTGTCCGGGGTCTCCGGGATCTCCTGCGGCTCCGGAATCCGGGGAGTCTGCGGGCGCGTGGCGACCAGGCGCTTCAGGCCCGCGGGCCAGCGGTCCGCCAGGTGCCCGGCGAGTTCGGCGACGGTGCCGTACTCGAACAGGGCGCTGGGCACGAAGCCGGGCGCGACCGTCGCCGCCAGGTCCTTGCTGAGGCCGACGGCGCCGAGCGACGTCAGGCCGAGCTCGATCAGCCCCGCGTGCGGGCCGATGTCCCGCGCGGGCCGTCCCACGCGGGCGGCGACGAGCTGACGCAGATAACCGCGGGCCTTCTCCTCCACCGGGGGCTCGGCCCGGTGGACGGAGACGGGCGGCTCCGCGCCGTCCGGAACGAAGCACCAGTGGACGGTGCCCGTCACAGGAGCCGGGGTGGCGGGGGTCGCCACGGTGGGGGCGGTCGTCGTGGTGGGCGCTGCCGTCGTGGTGGGCGCTGCCGTCGTGACCCAGTGGCGCCGCTTGGCGAACGGGTACGTGGGCAGGTGCACGCGCCGCGGCGCCGCCGCGCCGTTCGGGGCGGGCCAGGCGACGGCGTGGCCGCCGAGCCACAGCTCCGCGACCTTGCCCCACTTGCCCTGCACCGCCCACCGGCCGACGAGTTCCGCGCGTACGTCGTCCTCGTCGAGGAGCCGGGACTCGGCGGTCGTCTCCGCCACGCGGCCGCGCCACACCTGGACCCCGGTGCCGTCGGTCCCGGTGCCGCCCGCCACGGCCTCCAGGCCCTCGCGGACCTCGGCCAGGTCGTGCGCGAGGATCACCGCCCGCTCGGCCAGGGCCACGCGCCCGGTCTGGAGGGTGTGGGCCAGGGCCGCGGGGGCGAGCGCGGCGCCCTCCTTGGTGTCCAGGAAGCGCAGCAGCTTCTCCGCGTAGGCGCGTAGCCGGTCCACGTCGGTCGCCGACAGCGGGACGAGCACGGGGCCCGCCGCCGCGCCGCTCAGGGCCTGGTCGGGCACCGGAGGCGCCTCCTCGACGACGACGTGGGCGTTGGTGCCCGTGGCGCCGAACGCGCTCACTCCGGCGCGGCGCGGCGCGCCCGGGCCGCCCGCGTCCAGCGTCCACTCCTCCAGGTCCGTCTGGAGCCGGAAGGGCGAGTCGGCGAGGTCGAGGTACGGGTTGGGCGCGGCAGCGCCGACCAGCGGCGTCAGGGTCCGGTGGTGCAGCTGGAGGACCGCCTTGGTGAGCCCGCTGATCCCGGCGGCCGCCTCGGCGTGGCCGATGGCGGACTTGACCGAGCCCAGCGCGCAGAAGCCCTTGGCGTCGGTGTGCTTCTCGAACGCCCGCCGCAGCCCCTGGACTTCGATGAGGTCGCCGATCTCGGTGCCCGTGCCGTGGGCTTCGAGGTAGCCGATCGTCCCGGCGTCGACCCCGGCGCGCTCCAGGCAGGTCTCGATGAGCTCCGCCTGCGCGGCGACGGACGGAACCCGCATGCCGGGGGTCCGGCCGGAGTGGTTGACCGCGGTGCCCTTGATGACGGCGTACACGGCGTCGCCGTCGGCCAGCGCGCGGTCCAGCGGCTTCAGGAGCACCGCGCCGACGCCCTCCGCCGCCACGTAGCCGTCGCCGCCCGCGCCGAAGGAGCGGGCGGGCTCGTCGCCCGCCAGCAGGTCGAGGCCGCCGTACGTGCCGTACTTGGCGGGGTGCAGCGAGAGGTTCACCCCGCCCGCGAGGGCGGCGTCGCACTCGCCGCGCCCGAGGCTCTCCACCGCCAGGTGCACGGCGTTGAGCGACGAGGCGCACACGGAGTCGACCGCGAGGGACGGGCCGCGGAAGTCGCAGACGTGCGAGACGCGGTTCGCGACGGCCGCGGCGTTCATCGCCAGGGGCGGGCCCGCCGGGTCGCCGTCCGCCGCGTCGTGCTGCACCAGGACGTAGTCCTTGTGCATGACCCCGGCGAAGACGCCGACGGTCCCCCGCCGTCCGCCGTCCTCGGCCCCGGAGAGGCCCGCGGGCGTGTATCCGGCGTCCTCGACGGCCTCCCAGCACACTTCGAGGAACAGCCGCTCCTGCGGGTCGAGCCGGGCCGCCTCGGCGTCGGATATCTGGAAGAACTCCGCGTCGAAGCAGTCGGGGTCGTCCAGGAAGCCGCCCAGGTGGGACACCGGCCGCCCCGAGGGGGTGCGCTCGCCGTCGAAGGTGTCGCGCGGCCAGCGGTCCTCGGGCACCTCGCCGACGCAGTCGCGCCCGGACTTGAGGTTCTCCCAGAACTCGGCGAGGCCGCGCGCCTTCGGGTACCGGCCGCTGATGCCGACGATCGCGATGTCCCGCGTCCCGCTGCGGTCGGGCACGGCGGGGACCGGGGCCGGTGCGGCGGGGGCGGCGGGAGGCGTCGCCTCCACGGGCTCCGCGGCCTCCGCGGGCGCGACCGGCTGGTGGTGGCGCGCCAGATACCCGGCCAGCGCCGTCACCGTGGCGTGCTCGAACAGCAGCGTCGGCGCGAGCCGCGTGCCGAGCCGCTCCCCGAGCTCCGCCGCGACCCGCAGCAGCGTCGCGGAGTCCAGGCCCAACGCGTAGTAGCTCGCGCCCGCGTCGATCCGGTCCGCGGGCACGCCGAGCCGATCGGCGACGACCGACCGTACGAGGGCCTGCATGGCGTCGGCCGCCGGGGCGCCCACCGGCACGGCCGTGACCGAGGGCTCGGCCGCCGCCACGGCCACCGGCTCCGGCGCCGTTTCCCGCGCGGGGTCGATGTGTCCCGCGTCGCGCACGGCCTTCGTGGTCAGGCCCGTCAGCTCGGCCAGCTTGCGCCCGTGGTCGTCGAAGAACTCCATCCCGAAGGTGAGCAGTTCGTCCCCGCGCGTGATCGTGTCCCGCCGTACGCGGGTGTGGCAGGCGCGGCCCAGCGGGCCCGTGGCCCGGAACGAGGCGTAGTGCAGGGGCAGGAAGAGCCGCGGCTCGCCGCCCAGGGCGACGGCGCTGGCCGCCACCGCGCTCCCGTCAATGAGTACGGGCTGGAACGAACGTTCTATCCAGTCGTGGAACAGGAAGTCTTCGTCGACCGCCACGCTCACCCAGATGTCGTCGGGCGTGGTGCGCACGGAGCCGACGGCCTTCATCGCGCCCGAGTGGACGAGCTCCTGGGACCGGAAGCTCCGGTAGATCTCGCCGAGGTCGCGCACGTCCTCGCCGGGGGCGCGCAGCGCGTCGAGAACGTCGGCGGGGACCTGCGCGTCGAAAGCGGTGGGGACGTCCGTCAGGTGGACATCGGCGGTCACGTACGGGGCCGGGGCCTCACCCTCGCTCCGTGCGGCGTCGGTGACGGTGATCCGCCAGGCGTCGGCGGCCGTGGCGCGGGCCTCGACGCCTAGGTCCACGGCGGCGCCCTCGTCCACGGCGAGCGGCCGGTAGATCGACAGGTCGCGCAGGACGAGCCGGGCGGGCGACGCGTCGGGCGTCAGCTCCGCGCAGCAGCCGTACAGGAGGTCGATCCAGGCGAGACCGGGCAGCAGCCGCCGTCCGTAGACGCGGTGTCCGTCGACGACGGCGTCCTGGGCGTCGACGCGCCGCGTCCACACCCGCGCCTCGGCGACGGCTGCGCCGGTGCGCACGTCACGGCGGTCGAGCTCCGGGAGCGCCAGGGGGCGCCGTCGCTCCTCGCCGGGGCGCGGGGCCGCGGGGCGGCCCAGGATGACGTGCCCGTTCGTGCCGCCGTCGGCGAAGCTGCTGACGGCCGCGTACGCCAGGTCCACCGGCTCGGCGTGCCGGGGCAGGCGGAGCACGGCGGGGTCGATCGTGAAGTGCTCCATGGGCTGCTCGCCCGACAGGAACGGCACCGTCCGCTGATGGTGCACCATCAGCGCCACCTTGATGAACGCGGCGATGCCCTCGGCGCACAGCGGGTGCCCGATGTTCGGCTTCATCGACCCGACGTGCAGCGGCGCGGTGCGGTCCGCGCCGTACACCTCCTGGACGGCCTTGAGCTCCAGGAGGTCCGTGAGTTCGGAACCGGAGCCGTTGACGTCGAGGTGGCCCACCTGGTGCGGGGCGCAGCCCGCCTGGCGCAGGGCTTCGCGCATCACCTGCTTCTGGGCGGTGAGGTTGGGCGTCGCGGGTCCGGCGGTACGGCCGTCGTTGTTGACGGCGAGGCCCTCGACGACGGCGTACACGGTGTCGCCGTCGCGCTCGGCGGCGGCCAGCGGCTTGAGCAGGACGACGCCCGCGCCCTCGCCGAGGACGACACCGCCCGCACGGCGGTCGAAGATGTGGAACGCGCCGTCCTCGCGCAGCAGTCCGCGGCGCCGGAACAGCTCGTGCGCCTCGGGGTCGGCGAGCAGGCTGACGCCAGCGACGAGGGCCAGGTCGACGGAGCCCGCGGCCAGCGCGTCGGTGGCGACCTTCATCGCCGTCAGCGCGGACGAGCAGGCGGTGTCCGTCACCATGGCGGGGCCGTGCCAGTCGAAGAACTGCGAGACGTTGGCCGCCAGGTAGTTCTGGCCCACCGTCATGATGGGGTTGCGGGCACCGTCCACCAGCGTGCCGTCGGGGCGCTGTCCGCTGCGGGCGCCCACGTACACGCCGGTGCGCGAGCCCTCCAGGTCGGCCGCCCGGTAGCCGGCGTGGTGCACGGCCTTGAGGCTCTCCTCCAGAAGGACGAGCGCCTGCGGGTCCATGGCGCGGACGTCCTCGTCGTGCAGCATGAAGTGCCCGGCGTCGAAGCCGTACACGTCGTCGATGAGCCCGGCGCGGAAGCCGGTCGGCCGCCCCCAGCGCTCGGCGGGCACCTCGCGCACGGCGCGGCGCCCCTCGGACAGCAGCTCCCAGTAGGCGTCGAGACCGGGTGCGCCCGGAAGCCGGCAGGCCATGCCGACCACCGCGACGGCGGTGCCCCGACGGCCCGTGTCCTCATCCGTGGTACGCGCCTCGGCCGGGGCGGGCACGGCCGCGGACGGCGTCGGCTCGGGGCGCACCGGTTCCCCGCCCTGCGCACGGCCGGGCTCCGGCGCGGCGCCGAACCGCGCGGCGACCTCCGCCGGATAGGTGTCGAGCAGCCAGGTCACGAGCTCGCTCAGGGTCGGGTACTCCAGGAGGACCGACGGGTCGAGCGGCACGTCGAGGCGCTGGCGGATGCGCTGGAGGATCTGCGCGAGCAGGATCGAGTCGGCACCGTAGTCGGCGTACGAGGTGTCCGTGTCCAACTGGCCGGACTTGAGGCCGAGTTCACCGCTGAAGGTGTCACTGAGGAAGGCGGTGAGCCGCGCCCCGAGGGACTCGCCCGCGGCGGAGTCCTGCTGGGTCTCGACGGTACGGGCGCGGGGCGCCGGGGCGGCCGGGGCCACCGGGCGCGCGTCCAGGAGGGCGGCCGCGTCGAAGCGG
Source organism: Streptomyces sp. AN091965 (assembly GCF_022698285.1). Lineage (NCBI taxonomy): Bacteria > Bacillati > Actinomycetota > Actinomycetes > Kitasatosporales > Streptomycetaceae > Streptomyces > Streptomyces sp. AN091965. The sequence continues at coordinate 1,044,802 of NZ_JALDMY010000001.1, forward strand.
GCGGTGTCGACCCGGACCGGCATGACCACGGGGCCGCGCGGCGCGGTGAGGATCTCGTCGAGGAAGGCGAGGCCCTCGGCGTTGGTGATGCTGAGCAGGCCCGTGTCGGTGTACGCCTTGTTGGTGACCTCGCCGAAGCCGGTCTCCCGCCAGCTCGGCCACTGCACGCTGGTGACGGGCAGTTCGTGGGCGCGTGCGTGGGCGAGGTAGTCCATGAAGGCGTTGCCCATGGCGTAGTCGCTCTGCCCGGCGCCGAGGGTCGGCAGGGCGGCCGAGACCGAGGAGAAGAGGACGGCGAAGCGCAGGGCGCGCGGGTCGAGGGCCGCGAGCAGGTTCACGGTGCCGTCGATCTTGGGTGAGACGACCCGGGCGATGTCAGCGACGGGCTTGCGGACAAACGCCGGGTTACTCGTGTCCACGAGCCCCGCCGCATGCAGCACGCCCGCGATCGGCCCGAGCGTGGACCCGACGGTGGCGACGGCTGCCGCGACCGCGTCCGCGTCGTCCAGCGGCAGCGCGAGCACCCGTACCTCGACGCCCTGGGCCTCCAGGGCGGCGACGGCGTCGGTCTTCGCCCGTACGGCGGGCGGGCAGGCCTCCGGGTCCGTCCACAGGTGGCGCGGCGGCAAGGGTTCACGGCCCGTCAGGACGAGCCGTCGTACGCCGTGGCGGGCGACGAAGTGCCGCGCGCACAGCAGCCCGATGCCGCGGGTGCCGCCGGTCACGAGCAGGACCTCGTCGGGGGCGAAGGCGGGCGGGGTGCGCCGGGGCCCGCTGGGTGTCGGGGACGCGGCGAGCACGGGCGCGAGCCGGGTGCCGTCGCGGTGGCAGACCTCGGGCGCGCGCCCGTCGTCGAGGAGCTCCCGGTGGACGACGGCCGCGAGGGCGGCGGCGTCGCGCACGGCGGGATCGAGGTCCACGTGGCGGGAGGTGAGGCTCCGGTACTCGCTCTGGAGCAGCCGGTAGAGCGCGGCGCGGGCGGCCCCCGCCAGCGGCACGCGAGGGGAGGCGGCGGCCTCCAGGCCCTGGGTCACGAACAGCAGCCGGATGTCCCGCGACGCCTTCGCGTCGAGCACGCGGCGCAGCAGCGCGAGCGCGCGCCCGGAGTGGCTGTCCTCCGTGATGCGGTCGATGTCGTCGCCGGTCCCGGTCAGGTCGATGAGGGCGGCGCACGCGGCGGCACGCCGGTCGACGAGGCCGTCCGCGCCGGGGTCCGTCGCGTCCACCGGCACGGCGCCGTCGAGCAGTTCGGCGATCCGCTCGGCGAGTTGCCGGGTGGCGGGGCCGTGCAGGACGAGGGCGCCGGACGGGGCGGGGAGACCGGGTGCGGACGGGGCGGGGCGCCACCGCTTGGCGAGGAAGAGCCCCGTACCGGACGCCGCGTCCGAAGAGTCGGAAGAGTTGGAAGAGGAGGAGGCGGTGGACACGGCGGGCAGCTCCCCGGCAGTCGCGGAAGAGGAGGGCGCGGCCTCCGGCACCCAGTGCCGGTCGCGGGCGAACGGGTACGTGGGCGCGCTGATCCGCCGCGGCGTGACGGCCGCGGCGGCGTGCAGGGCCTGCCAGTCGGGCGCGGCGCCGCGGGCCCACAGCTCCAGGAGTTCGGCCGCCTTGCCGCGCCGCGCCAGGGAGGCGACGGTCTCGGCGAGTTCCTCGGCGGGGACGATGGCCAGGGCCTTCCGGTCGCGCTTGGCGTTGCCGCGGCAGACGCCCTCGACGGCGGTGTCACCGGCCAGGTGGCGCTCCAGCTTCTCGGCGAGCGCGGCGAAGGAGTCGGCGACGACGCCGAGGCGTTCGTCCATGGCTTCGCGCCCGGTCTGGAGGGTGTACGCGAGGTCCACGGGGGTCACGTCGGCGAGCTGCGCCGAGTCCTTCGCGAAGCGCAGCACCCGCTCGGCGTAGGCGCGCAGCCGCTCCTCGTCCTTCGCCGAGAGCGGGAAGAGCTGCGGGCCGTGTGCGGCGGGGGCGGGGCGGCGGTCGGTGTGCTCGGCCACGATCAGATGCGCGTTCGCGCCCCCGGCGCCGAAGGAGGAGACACCGGCGATCCGCGGCCGCGGGCGCCCGTCGACGACGGGGCGCTCCCAGTCGCGCAGCTCCTGGTTGACGACGAACGGCGTACGGGAGAAGTCGATGTGGGGATTGAGCGTGGCGGAGTGCAGCGAGGGGGCGATCTGGCCGTGCTGGAGCTGGAGCAGGACCTTGGTGAGCCCGGCGATGCCCGCGGCGCTCTCGCAGTGGCCGATGTTGGACTTCGCCGAGCCGAGGTAGCAGGGGGCTGCGGCGCCCGCGCCCTCCGGGGACGCGGCGGTGAAGGCCTGGCTCAGGCCGGTGATCTCGATGGGGTCGCCGAGCTTGGTGCCGGTGCCGTGCGCCTCGACGTAGCTGATGGTCCTCGGGTCGACCCCGGACTCGCTCAACGCGTCCTGGATCGCGGCCTGTTGGGCGCGCGGGTTGGGCACGGTGTAGCCGTTGGTGCGCCCGCCGTGGGACACGCCGCTGCCCTTGATGACGCCGTAGACGTGGTCGCCGTCGCGCTCGGCGTCGCGCAGGGGCTTGAGCAGGACGACGCCGACGCCCTCGCCGGGTATGTAGCCGTCGCCGCCGACGCCGAAGCTCTCGCAGTGGCCCTGGCTGGAGATGAACTGGCCGGTGCTCAGGCCGAGGTACTTGTTCGGGTGCACGGTCACGTTGACGCCGCCCGCGAAGGCGAGCCCGGTGCGGCCCCGGCGCAGATCGCGGCAGGCCAGCTCCACGGCGGTGAGCGAGCTCGAGCACATGGTGTCGACGGTCATGCTGGGGCCGTGCACGTTCAGCACGAAGGAGACGCGGTTCGCGACGCTGGCGTAGCTGCTGCCGAGGGCGTGGGGGTTGCCGCGGCCCGCGCCACCGTCCGGAAACAGCAGCTGGTACTGCCCCCACATCACGCCCGCGTACACACCGACCCGTCCGGCGGCGCCGTCGCCGGTGGCGCGGCCGAGGCGCTCGCGGGTGTAGCCCGCGTCCTCCATCGCCGTCCAGGCGTGTTCGAGGAACAGCCGCTCCTGCGGGTCCAGATAGTCGGCCTCGTGGGGCGCGATGTTGAAGAACAGCGGGTCGAAGCGGTCCACCTCGCCGATGAAGCCGCCCCACTTGCTGTAGTGGCGGCCGGGCACGGTGCGGTCCTGCTCGTAGTACTCGCGCCAGTCCCAGCGGTCCTCGGGGACCTCGACGACGCAGTCCCGTCCGGCGCGCAGGTTCTCCCAGAACTCGCGTACGTCCCGCGCTTCGGGATAGCGGCCCGACAGGCCGATGACGGCGATGTCCAGGGCGGAGTCCTCCCCGGCGGGGGCGGCGTGGCGCACCTTTGGCCCGGGGGCTTCCCGGGCGACCGTCGCGCGCGCCACGGCATCGGGCTGGGGCTCCGCCCGCTCCGGGGCGTCCGCGAACATCGCCTCCAGGGCGGCCCGGTGCGCGCCGAGGAAGTAGCCGCCGAGCTCGGCCAGCGTGTGGTACTCGAACAGCAGCGTCTTGGGCAGCGAGCCGAACGTCTTCTCCAGGCCCGCCGTCAGTTCGGTCGCCAGGATCGAGTCCATGCCGTACGAGCCCAGGGGCTCGGCGTCGTCGAGCTCGTCCGGCGGCAGCTGGGTGAGGCGGCAGAGCTCCGCCCTGAGGAACTCCACCGTACGGGCGCGCAGGGCCCCTTCGTCGGGTGCGGAGGCGGGGGCGGGCCGCGCGACGTCCGGGGTGGCCGGGGCGGCCTCGGGGGCCGCGTCCAGGAGGGCCCGCTCGCCCGCCGCGCGGTCTCCGGCCCAGACGACGACGTGGGGCTCGGCGCTGTCCAGGGCGCGGTGGAAGGCGTCGACCCCGGCGTCCGTGGCCATCGGCAGGAAGCCGCCGCGCAGCCGCAGGGCCCGGCGCGTGTCCTCGTCCGCGCCCATGCCTCCGCCGTGCCACAGCGGCCAGGCGACGGACAGGGTGCGGCCCTTGCGCTCGCCCGTGGCGACGCGGGCGCCGCGGTGGTGGGCGAACGCGTCGAGGAAGGCGTTGGCCACGGCGTAGTCGCCCTGGCCCACGTTGCCGGTGGCGCCCATGACGGAGGAGAACAGCGCGAAGAAGTCCAGGTCGAGGCCCTTGGTGGCCTCGTCGACGGCACGGCACCCGGCGAGCTTGGGGGCGAGCACGCGGCGGAACTCCGCGTCGGTCTTGCGCTGGAGGAAGGCGTCGTGCAGGACTCCGGCGGCGTGCAGGACGCCGTGCAGCGCCTTGTGGCGCCGCGTCAGCTTGCGGACGAGGCGCTCGGTGGCGCGCCCGTCGGTGACGTCGAGGACGTGGTACTCGGGGCGGGCGCCCTCGGTACGCAGCGCCGCGAGCTCCGCCTCGACCGCGGGGCCGAGCGGCGACCTGCCGGTGAGGCACAGGACGGCTCCGGGGGCGCGGCGGGCGATGTCCCTGGCGAAGATCCGGCCGAGGCCGCCCGCGCCGCCCGTGATGAGGTACACGCCGCCGGGCCGCCACCGCACGGGCTGCGCCCCGGTCGTGGCCGTCTCGTCCAGGGGCTCCCAGGCGAGCACCTCGCGGGTGCCGTCGCCGTGGCGGATCCGCCGGTCGCCCGGGTGGCGGCTCTCCGCCTCCAGGGTCTCGGCGAGGTCTGCCGCCGTCGCGTCGGCGGGCACCGCGAGGACCTGGCCGAGGAGGGCGGGGTTCTCCAGGCGGGCCGTGCGCAGGAGTCCGGACAGGGCCTGGTGGAGCGCCTGTTCGCCCTCGGCGGGGGTCAGGACCTGGAGGAGCACGGAGCCCGTCGGCCTGCCGATGAGCAGGCCTCGTATCGCACGGAGCAGTTCGACGGCGTGCTCGGCGACGGAGTCCGCCGCCGGGCGGTCGGCGGCCCGCTCGGGCGGCTCCAGAAACGTCACGTCCGGGGCGAGCGCGCGCAGTTCGCCGAGCCGGCCGTCGAAGCCGCAGGCGAGCACGAGCCGCGCCGTGTAGGCGGGGGCTTCGGGGCGGTCCTGGGTGTCGGCCGCGCGCCACACCGGGCGGAACAGCGTCACGTCGTGCGTGGCCCCCGGCTCGGCGGCGGGCTCCGTGGTCTGGCGCATGGAGTAGCCGCGCAGCCGCGCGAAGATCCTTCCCTGGGTGTCGCAGAGGTCGAGGTCCCAGCGCCGCACCTGGCGCGAGGCGGTGGGTACCGCGCGGACCCACGCGTAGGCGGAGCGCGGCGTCGGCCCGTGGACGTCGATCCGGTCGAGGGCGAAGGGCAGCGCGAGGCCGCTCCGTCCGGCCGTGTGGGCGTCGGGCGCGAAGGCCGCCTGGAGCGCGCCGTCGAGCACGCTGGGGTGGAGTACGCAGGCGTCGAGGCCGGCCGCCACCTCGTCGGGCACGGTGAGCGCGGCGAGGACCTCACCGTCGCCGAGGCGCAGCTCGCGCACGGCCCGGTGCGCGGCGCCGTAGTCGAGTCCCGTGGCGCGCAGCGTGGCGTAGAAGTCGTCGACGTCGAGCGCGGCCGCGCCGGTGCGCGAGGTCAGCGCGTCGAGGTCGAGGGGCTCGGGCGGGGCCGTCCGTACCCGCGAGGCCACTCCACGCGCGTGGACGACGTCGGCGGCGCGGATCTCGAAGGCGACCGGGCCGCCCTCGGGTGCCGAACCTTCGCCGGTGGTCGGGCTGTTGGCGCCCGCCGTCACCACCGTGTGGACCGTCCGCGTCCCGTCGCGTACGACGAGGGGGCGCGACCACACCACGTTCTCCAGGCGGAGCACCTCGGCCGCGTCGGCCGGGCCGGAGTCCCCGCTGTCGGCGGCGGGCAGCGTGCGGCTCGCGGCCTCGCGCGCCATCTCCAGGGAGGCGACGCCGGGCAGCACGGGGTCGCCCGCCACCCGGTGGTCGCGCAGGAAGAAGTCCTCGGCGGTGAAGGCGGAGGCGAAGGAGGCGAGGGCGTCGGCGTCCTGGATCGCGCTGTGGAGCAGGGGGTGCCGGGGGGCGGCCGGGGCGGTGAACCGGTCCGTCGACGCGGTGCGGTCCGCCGCGCCGCGCGGCCGGTCGTCGGCGGGCTCGTCGGCGAGCCAGTAGTGGTCGCGGTCGAAGGCGTGCGTGGGCAGCGGGACGCGGCGCGGCCGGGCCCGGCCCGCGTGGCACGCCTCCCAGTCGACGCGGGCGCCGCGCACCCACGCGGCCAGGATGTCCTCGGCCGCCGTGCCGGGGGCGGCAGCGGGCACGGCGTCCCGCTCGGCGCGTCCGCGCAGCACGGCCGGCGAGGCGTCGGCGCCCGCCACGAAGTCTTCGAGGAGCGCGCTGAGGGAGGCGACGCTCGTCACCGCGAGGCCGAGGCGCTCGGGCAGCTCCGCGCGGCCCACCTGCGTGGTGTACGCGATGTCCGTCAGGTCGGCGTCGGCCGGGCGCTCCTGCCGCAGGTGGTCGAGCAGACGCCGGGCCTGGCGCAGCAGCTGGGGCGTGCTGCGGGCGGACAGGACGACCATCGCGGGCTCTTGGCCGCCGCCGTGGCCGTCGGTCGCGTCCGGCGCGGCCCCGGCGCGCGGGAACTCCTCGACGACGACGTGGGCGTTGCTGCCGCCCGAGCCGAAGCTGCTGATCCCGGCGCGGCGGACGGGGCGCCCGTCGAGGCCCCAGTCGGAGAGCCGGGTCACGACGGAGAACGGCGAGGCGTCCAGGTCGATGTGCGGGTTGGGGCGCTCGTAGTGGAGCGAGGCGGGCAGCTGCCGGTGCTGGAGGGCGAGGACCGTCTTGAGCAGTCCGGTGATGCCCGCGGCGGCTTCCAGGTGGCCCAGGTTGGTCTTCACCGAGCCGAGCGCGCAGGGCCGGTCGCTCCCGGCGAACGCCTTGGTGAGTCCCTGGACTTCGATGGGGTCGCCGAGGGCGGTGCCGGTGCCGTGCGCTTCCACGTAGCCGATGTCGCGCGCGCCGAGGCCCGCGTCGGCGAGGGCGGCCTCGACGAGGCTCGCCTGGAGGGCGGCGCTGGGCACGGTCAGACCGCCCGCCTGGCCGCCGTGGTTGGTGGCGCTGCCCTTGATGACGGCGTGCACGGGGTCGCCGTCGGCGAGGGCGGCGGCGAGCGGCTTCAGGAGCAGGGCGACGGCGCCCTCGGAGCGCACATAGCCGTTGGCGGACGCGTCGAAGGTCTTGCACTGTCCGTCGGGCGACAGCATGCCCGCCTGGTGGTAGGCGACGCTGTTGGCCGGGTGGGCCAGTACGTTGACGCCGGCGACCAGGGCGGTGTCGCACTCCCCCGCGCGCAGTGCGCGCAGAGCCGTGTGCACGGCGACGAGGGAGCTGGAGCAGGCCGTGTCGAGCTGGACGCTGGGGCCGCGCAGGTCGAAGAAGTACGAGACGCGGTTGGCGATGACGGCCATGGAGGTCGCCAGGCCGCTGTGGGCGCGCACGGGCAGGCCGCGGGTGTCCATGACGCGCTGGTAGTCCGAGCCGCTGGCGCCGACGAAGACGCCCGTCCGGGTGCCCGCGACGCCGCTCGGCGCGTATCCGGCGTCCTCCAGGCAGGCCCAGGCCAGCTCCAGCGTCCAGCGCTGCTGCGGGTCCATGTGCCGTGCCTCGTACGGGGTGACGCGGAACAGGGCCGCCTCGAAGGCCCCGGCGTCGGTGACGAAGCCGCCCCGGTCGATGCCGGGGTGGGTGTCGGGCCCGGTGCCGTCGGGCCACTGCCAGCGCCCTTCGGGCAGGGTGCCGATCGCGCTGGTGCCGGAGGCGAGCAGCTCCCACAGTCCGGCGCGGTCCTCGATGCCACCGGGCAGCCTGCACGCCGTCCCGATGATCGCGACGTCACGGGAGTCGTCGGCGCCCGCGGGCCGTGCGGCCGCGGTGGACGGTGAGGCGTCCGGTGCGTGGCCTGTTTCTCCCTCCCTGAGATCTTCCAGATAGGAAATGATCAAGGCGCCGGTGTTGTGCTCGAAGAAGAAGAGGGGTGCGAGCGCAATTCCGTATCGGGACTCGATCTTTTCCTGAAGATCCAGAAGCCCCGCCGAGTCGAATCCCAGCTCGAAGAGAGGGCTTTCTAGCGGGTGCTCGATTCCCTCGTAGTCAACGCCGAGTATAACGTCGAAGAACTCCCGTATTTCTACGGCAAGTTGCCCGCCCGGCGGAATGGGGGCCGCTGCGGACTTCTCTCCTTCGCTTTGGAGAATTCGCACTCGCTCCTGACGGACCGACAGGTCGTAGACGACGAGTACGCCGTTTCCCTCGTTGACCAGATCCCCCGGCCGATATCCCGGGACGAGCGCGCGGATCTCGGCGCCGTGCAGCTGGTGCATGCGCAGGACGGTGTCGAGGCAACGGCCCTGCGCGTTCGTCGCGCGGAGGTACGCGGCGAGGTCCGGCTCCGGGTGTCTCCCGAAGTCCCGGCAGCGGGTGACGCCGACCGCCGTCCGGATGGACTCCTCCTCTTCGGCGCAGGTCAGCAGGTGTTCCAGAAGCATGTCACCGAAACGGAAGCTTTGCTTCGAAGGGTCGACGTTCAGCGAGAGGACCTGGGCGACCGGACCCTCGGGCCGGTGCAGGCGGTCGGCGGTGTCGAAGGTCGCCGTGAACACGTCATCCGGACTCCCGATGCGCTGGGAGTAGATGACCGCGTGCACCGCGCCGTCGGACTCGACGACGAACTGACCGACGGGATGGGAGAAAAGGCGTCGGCGGATGACTTCTTCGGAGACGCGCAGTGGCTCGGCCCAGCACAGCTCCTCGAGTTCGAGAAGTCGGGGCATGTCGGAGAGGCGAGCATGACGAATGACATCGTTGCGCTGCTGAACCATGTGTACGTACGCCCCGTCCCCCGTGCCCGGCGTTTCCCAATCGTCGAGCAGTCGTCCTACTCGCCTACTCACTGACGACTGTCCCGCAACACTGCGTCACGAATGGGCCGACCGTCAAGCACCAATTTCCCGGCCGCACCCGCCGTCGCGAGTTCCGCCTGTCCGGAATTCATGGTGGACCGAGGATCGAGGGGGTACGAGCTGCGGGGACGGAGTCACGGGCCGGTCGTCGCAGTGGCTCGAAATATACCTCAGCGCACCCGGTCCCCCTCCGGTGTCACGTCGGGGGCGCGGGGAGCTTAAGGTAGCCCTCGCCCGCGCACCACTCCCGCGCGAGCACCACCCGCAGGACCGGGTACCACCCGGCTGACCTGCACCACCGGCACGAAGCGGAGAAGAGGCACCGTGGTGGCATCGACCGGCAGCGCCTGGGTCCGGCGGTTCCATCCGGCACCGCAGGCGTGCGCCCGCCTCGTCTGTTTCCCGCACGCGGGCGGCTCGGCGACCTACTACTTCCCGCTCTCCACCGCGCTCAGCGAGGCGGCGGACGTGCTGGCCGTGCAGTATCCCGGTCGGCAGGACCGCCTCCAGGAACCGTGCATCACGGACATATCAACCCTGGCTGACCGTCTGGCCGACGAGCTCAGGCCCTGGGCGGACCGGCCGCTGACGTTCCTCGGGCACAGCATGGGCGCCACGCTCGCCTTCGAGGTGGCCCGGCGCCTGGAAGAAAGCGGTGTCATCCTGCGCGGCCTCTTCGCGTCCGGGCGCCGGGCACCGTCGCGCCACCGCGAGGAGCAGGTGCACCTGCGCGACGACCAGGGGCTCGTCGAGGAGCTGCGCCGGCTGAGCGGCACCGACGCGGAGCTGCTCGCCGACGAGGCGGTCCTGCGGATGGTCCTGCCCGCCATGCGCGGCGACTACCGCGCCATCGAGACCTACCGCTACCGGCCGGGGCCGCCCCTGAACTGCCCGGTCGTCGCGCTGACCGGCGACAGCGACCCGCTGGTCGACGTCGCCGAGGCCAGGGCCTGGGCGCAGCACACCGTGGCGCCGTTCCGGCTGCGCGTCTTCCCCGGCGGGCACTTCTTCCTGGGCGAACACACCGAGTCCGTCGCCCGCGAGCTCACCGAGCACCTCGGCGCCACGGCCCCGGGCCGCTGAGCCTTCCGCGTACGCAGGCGCACACGACACAGACGACCGCAACGGTGAGAGCAAGGAGCTGGGAGCGCTGGAGCTCGACGAGTACGCGTCCTTCGACGCGGTGGGCCTCCGTGAGCTGATCCGGACGCGCGAGGTGAGCGCGGCCGAGGTCGAGGCCTGCGCGCGGCGCGCCCTGGAACAGGCCGACGGCGAGCTGAACGCGCTGACGCAGCCGCTGTTCGACCCGTCCCTCGCCCATGAGCCCGAGGGCCCCTTCGGCGGAGTGCCGTTCGTCATCAAGGACAGCGGGCCCTTCGCGCAGGGCGTGCCGTTCACCATCGGCAGCCGCTCCATCAAGGGCGCGTACGCCCTGGTCGACCACGATCTGATGGCCCGGTTCCGCGCCGCGGGCCTGGTGGCGCTCGGGCAGAGCACCGCGCCCGAGTTCGGCCTGAGCTTCGCCACCGAGTCGGTGCGCTACGGCCCGACGCGCAACCCCTGGAACCCCCAGCGCGGCGTGGGCGGGTCGAGCGGCGGGGCGGCCGCGCTGGTCGCGGCGGGCGCGGTGCCGTTGGCGCACGCGAACGACGCGGGCGGGTCCATTCGCGTCCCGGCGTCCTCGTGCGGCCTCGTCGGTCTCAAGCCCGGCCTGGGGCGCACGCCGTGCGGGCCGATGAGCGGTGAGAGCGCCTTCGGGCAGCTGGTGGAGTTCGCGGTCACGCGCACCGTGCGGGACACCGCGCATCTCCTCGACGCCGTCTGCGCGCCCGCCGTCGGCGACAAGTACCAGGCGCCGCCGCCGACGCGGCCGTACGCCGAGGCGATCCGCACCGACCCAGGGCGCCTGCGGATCGCCCTGACCACCGTGCCGTGGACGGGCGGCACCGTCGATCCCCAGGTCGCCGACGCGGCGGTCACCGCGGGCCAGGTCCTGGAGTGGATCGGCCACGTGGTGACCGAGGCCGGTCCCGACGTCGACGGCGGCGCCGTCGTCGAGGCGGCGATGCTGACGGTGGTCACCACCGGCGGCGCGGTGCTGCGCGGCGCGCCCCGCAGGCCCGACCCGGCGAAGCTGGAGGCGGTGTCGCGGCGCGTGCTCACCGAGACCGAGGACTTCACGCTGCTCGACGTGATGGCCGCGACCGAGGCGCAGAACCAGGTGACGCGCTCGATCGGCCGCTTCTTCCAGGAACACGACCTGCTCGTGACACCCACCCTCGGTCGGCTGCCCGCGCCGCACGGGACCCTCAACTACGACCACGAGGGGCACTCGGCGCGCTCGTGGCTGCACCGCCTGTTCACGTACGGGCCGTTCACCGCCACGTTCAACGTGTCGGGGAACCCGGCGATCAGCCTGCCGCTCGGCCAGAGCCGCGAGGGCCTGCCCATCGGCGTGCAGCTGGTGGCCGCGCACGGCCGCGAGGACCTGCTGCTCCAGGTGGCCGCGCAGCTGGAGCAGGCCGTTCCGTGGCGGGACCGCGCGCCTCAGCTCTCCGTCGGCTGAGCCGGCGGGCGCTACGACAGGCACGCGCCGCTCTCGATGCGCCGCAACAGGGCCTGTACGGGAGCGACGGCGTCCTCGGTGGCGAGGTGGCCCGCCAGCAGCTGGGCGCGCTCCCGGTGGCGGGGGTCGCCCGTCGCCCGGATGAGGGCGTGGGCGAGGCGCTCGCTGCTCAGTCGGCGCAGGGGCAGCGGATACGGGGCCGTGCCCAGGGCGGTGAGGCGGTCGGCCCAGAACATCTCGTCGAACTGGATGGGGACGGGCACGGCGGGAACGCCCGCGCGCAGGCCCGCGGCGGTGGTGCCCGCGCCGCAGTGGTGCACGACGGCCGCGGTGCGCGGGAAGAGCAGACGGTGCGGGACGTCGTCGATGGTGAGCATGTCGTCACCGTCGGCGGACAGGCCCGCCCAGCCGCGCTGGATCACGCCGCGCAGGCCCGCCGCGCGCAGGGCGCCGACGACCTGGCCGCAGAGGCGGGCGGGGTCGGGGACGGTGGCGCTGCCGAGCCCGACGTAGACCGGTGGGGCGCCCGCGGCCAGGAAGTCCTCCACCTCGGCGGGCAGTCGGTCCTGGAGGTCGTGCGGCCACCAGTAGCCGACGACGTCCAGGCCGGGGCGCCAGTCCGCGGGCCGGGGCACGACCCGGGGGCTGAAGCCGTACAGGACCGGCCAGCCGCGCTGTTCGCGGGCGCGGCGTGCGGCCGCGACGCCGAGCGGCGGAAGGCACAGCCGGCGGCGGGCCTCGCGGGCGGCCTGGGTGAAGATCTGCTCGATGAGGGCGGTGACCGCGTGCCCGGCCACGCGGTTGCCCACCGGGCCGAGCGAGCGCACGGTGGCCAGCGGGGGCGCGAACGCTCGGGTGGCGTGCATGGGCTGGAGGTTGACGCCGACGCTCGGCAGCTTCAGGCCCTCGGCGACGGCGCAGCCGAGGGGGGCCACCACACCGCCAAGGACCAGGACGTCGCTGCCCTGCGCCACCTCGATGAGGCTGTCGGTGAACCGGCCCACGACGGCCCTGCCCATCGCCATGGCGCGCAGCAGCTTGCCCGCGCCGGTGCCGCTGCGGTGCAGGCCCTGGCCGCGCTCGGAGTGCAGCTCCGCCCGCGGGTCGACGGGCAGCGGGTGGAAGCGGACGCCGGAGCCCCGCACCAGGGGCTCGAACAGGGCGTGCGTCACCAGGGTCACGTCGTGTCCGGCCCGGACCAGTCCGGCGCCGAGTCCGGTGAACGGGGCGACGTCACCCCGTGAGCCCGCTGTCATCATCGCAACTCGCACGGCGGACAGTATGGGTGCACGGCGGCCCGTTCACCGGGCGAACGCGCGGAGAACGACGGAAAGGTGCCGGCGCGCGCCCGAGCCGCCGCGCCCCCTCAGCGCCCGAGCCGCCGCGCCCCCTCGTGGCGGGGCCCGGCGGCTCGGGTGGGTGTCAGCAGCTCAGGTTGTCGCCGGGGGTGGTGCCGAGGATCTGGACGAACTCCTTGTAGCGGTTGATGCGGCTCTGCACCTGGGCGGGGTTGCCGCCGTTGCACTCCAGGGTGCCGTTGATGCTGCGGATCGACTCGCCGAAGCCGTGGCCGTCGACGATGGCCTGGTGTCCCGTCACGGTGCCCGGGCCCTTCTGGGTGTTCCAGTACCACAGGCCGGTCTGCCAGGCGACGGCCGGATCGCGCTCAACCAGCCACGGATTGTTCAGCAGGTCGATGCCGAGCGCGTCGCCCGCGGCCTTGTAGTTGAAGTTCCAGCTGAGCTGGATGGGGCCGCGGCCGTAGTAGGCGTCGTTGCCCGCGGGGCAGCCGTAGGGCTGGGTCTTGTCGCAGTAGTGCGGGTAGTTGGCCTGGTTCTGCTCCACGACGTGGACGAGCCCGCCGGTCTCGTGGCTGACGTTGGCGAGGAAGGCCGCGGCCTCCCGTTTGCGTACGGTGTCGCTGCCGGTCTTGGTGAACGCGGGGTAGGCCTTCAGCGCGTCGACCAGGCCCTGGTAGGTGTAGAAGGGCTTCCTGTTCGGGAACATCTGGTCGAACTGGGCCTGGCTCACGATGAAGCCGCTCGGGTCGGGGTTCCCGCCTCCGGTGCCGCACTCCCCCTTGTCCACCCAGACTCCCCACTCGCCGGTGGTGCCGGGGGTCTCGCCCTTGGTCCACCACTTGGCCTGCCAGTTGCGCTGCCCGTGCGACACGGTGGAGCCGTTGGTGTAGACGGCGCCGGAGTCCCACGCGCCGGCGCAGGCGGGTGCCGCGGCCGGGGCGGCGGCCGCCGACGACGTGGGAATCAGGGTGGCCAGGAGGGCCGCGACGCCGGTGGCGGCCGACGCCGCGAGCAACGGCCGCAGCCGCCGCGCGCGTGCGCGGACCCGGGCGGCGACGCCTCTCTTCGGCTTGCGCTCGTTCAATCTCATCACTCCTCGATGCGGCAGCGAGCCACGCTGGGGGGTCGAGACGGACTGGGGCGCAGTCAACCCGGCTTGGTCTATACCAGTCAAGGTGTAGACCAGTGGGAATTCTTTTAACTCCCCTTGGGGGAGCCTTGGTTCACGGCAAGGACCTCGTCGGTGGTGGTGACCACGGCACAGCGGCCCGCGGCCCAGCGCAGGGCCATCGCGTGGTCGTCGGCGGAGAAGTCGGCCACGGCGTCGGCCACCACGAAGGCCTGGATGTCCCGCATCCAGGCGTCGCACGCCGTCATCAGGACGCCGATGTGGGCGTAGACGCCGACGATCACCAACTGGTCGCGGCCCTGGGCGCGGAGGTCGTCGGCCAGGGACGTACGCACGAACCCGCTGTACTTCCACTTCGTGAGGACCTGGTCGCCGGGGCCCGGGGCGACGGGCCCGGCGATGGCGGCCGCCTGCGGGTCGTCGGGCAGGCCCGGGCCCCAGAAGTCCTGCTGGAGGCCGCGTTCGGCGGGGGTCTGGCCGCCGGGCTGCGCGGTGTAGACGACGGGGATGCCGAGGGCGGCCGCGCGCTCCTTCAAGGCGCCCACGTTGCGCAGCAGTTCGGGGACCGGTGCGGCCTCGGTGTCGTACGCGGACAGGAAGTAGTTCTGCAGGTCGTGCACGAGGAGCACGGCGCGGGCCGGGTCGACCGTCCAGTCGACGCGGTTGGCGGGCAGGTCCGCCGCGGTGGGCAGGGGATAGGGGGCGATGCGGGGCAGGGCCATGGTGCGGTGCGTTCCGTCCGGGTGGGGTGCGAATCGGTGGGTCGGGTACGAAGGAGCGGGGTCCCGTCAGGGCACGGCGGGCCGGTCGGCGGCGGCCGCCCTGAGGTCCTTCTTGGAGATCTTGCCGACGCCGGTGTGCGGGAAGGCGGTCACGAACTCGACGCGGTCGGGGACCTTGTACGCGGCGAGGCCCCGCTCGCGCACGAAGCGCTTCACGGCGACGGGCTTCAGCGGCTCGGCTCCGGGGCGCAGGATCACATAGGCGCAGGTGCGCTCGCCGAGGTAGGGGTCGGGTTCGCCGACGACGTTGGCGTCGTGGACGGCGGGGTGCGCCAGGAGGTGGTTCTCGACCTCCTCGGCCGCGATCTTCTCGCCGCCGCGGTTGATCTGGTCCTTGGCGCGGCCCTCGACGACGAGGTGGCCGGTGTCGGTGAGACGGACGATGTCCCCGGTGCGGTAGAAGCCGTCGGCGGTGAAGGAACGGGCGTTGTGCTCGGGGGCGTTCCAGTAGCCGCGGATGGTGTACGGGCCGCGGGTCAGGAGGTGTCCGGTGGAGCCGGGCGGCAGGTCGTTGTCCTCGTCGTCGACGACGCGTATCTCGTCGTCCGGGGAGATCGGCCTGCCCTGAGTGGTGACGATCACCTCCTCGGGGTCGTCGAGGCGGGTGTAGTTGACCAGGCCCTCGGCCATGCCGAAGACCTGCTGGAGCGTGCAGCCGAGGGACGGGCGGACGCGCCGGGCGGCTTCCTCGCTGAACTTGGCGCCGCCTACGAGGAGGACGTCGAGACTGCTCAGGTCGTGGGCCGTGGTGGCGGCGGCCTGGGTCCACAGCAGGGCGAGCGGCGGCACGAGCCCGGTGAGGGTGACGCCTTCGGCCGCGACGAGCGAGAAGGCGGTCTCGGGGTCGGGGCGCGGGCTGAGGACGACACGGGCCCCGGCGTACAGCGCGCCGAGCGTTCCGGGCGACGACAGCGGGAAGTTGTGGGCGGCGGGGAGCACGCACAGATAGACGCTGTGCTCGTCGACGCCGCACAGTTCGTTGGAGCCGCGCAGGGAGTAGATGTAGTCGTCGTGGGTGCGCGGGATCAGCTTGGGCACGCCGGTGCTGCCGCCGGACAGCTGGAGGAAGGCCAGGTCCTGCGGCGCGGGCCCGGTGACGTCCACGGGGCCGCCGGTGTCGGCGCGTACGTCGTCCAGGGGCGTGAACCGCCCCGGTTCGCCCTGGGCGACCCACACGTGCCGCAGCGTCGGCACCTCGGCGCGGACGGTGGCGGCGAGCGCGCGGTAGTCGTAGCCCCCGTGCTCGGCGGCGATGACGTAGGCGGCGGCCTCGGTGAAGCGGCAGAAGTAGGCGATCTCCGTCTCGCGGTGCGCGGGCAGCGCGAACACCGGGAGGGCGCCGATCCGGAAGAGGGCGAAGACCACCTCGAAGAACTCGGCGATGTTGGGGAGCTGGACGACGACGCGGTCGCCGGGCACGATGCCGCGGGCGAGCATTCCGGCGGCGAGCCGGTCGGCGCGCGCGTCGAGCTCGCCGTACGTCCAGCGGCGGTCGGTGGCGGGGTCGACGATCGCGATCCGGTCCGGGTGGGCGGCGGCGCGCTCGCGCAGCATGCCCCCGAAGGTCTCGCCGCGCCACCAGCCCGCCGCGCGGTAGCGGGCGGCGAACTCCTCGGGCCAGGTGGGCGCCAGGGACCGGGCGGTCAGGGGCGTGTCGGTGCTCACAGCTCGGCTCCCACGGCGGCGAGGAACGTACGGAACTTCGCGGCGGTCTCCGCGGTCTCGGCCTCCGGCTCGGACGCGGCGACGACGCCCGCGCCCGCGTACAGGCGCAGGGAGGTGCGCTCGGCCTCCGCGCAGCGGATGGTGACGACCCACTCGCCGTCGCCCGAGGCGTCGCCCCAGCCGACCATGCCGGTGAAGAACCCGCGGTCGAAGGGCTCGCTCTCGCGGATGACCTCGCGGGCGGTGGCGGTCGGCGTGCCGCACACGGCCGGGGTGGGGTGCAGGGCACAGGCGAGTTCGAGCGCGGAGGTCTCCGGCGTCGCGAGGGTGGCGGTGACGGTGGTCGACAGGTGCCACATGGCGGCGGTGCGGATCAGGGTGGGCGCGGCCGGGACCGTCAGGTCCGCGCAGTACGGGGCGAGCGCCTGGTGGACGGCGTCGACGACGACGGCGTGCTCGTGCAGGTCCTTCGAGGACCGCAGCAGGGCCGCCGCGCGGCGCACGTCCTCCGCCAGGTCGGCGCTGCGCGGGACGGACCCGGCGAGCGGGTTGGCGACGACCTGGTGGCCGCGCCGGGACACCAGGAGTTCGGGGCTCGCGCCGATGAGGGTGCGCTCGGGCCCGGTGGGCAGGGCGAAGGTGTAGCCGCTGGGGTCGCGGCGGGCCAGGCGCTGGAGCATCGCGGCGACGTCGACCGGCTCCGCGCTGTCGGGGGCGTCGAGTTCGAGGGTGCGGGCGAGCACGACCTTGCTGAACTCGCCGCGCCACATGCGGTCGACGGCGGCGGCGACGGCCTTGCCGTAGTGCCCGGGCGCGGGCACCTGCCGGATGCGCCAGTCGACGGCGGCCGGGGCCTGGGCGGGCAGGGCGATGAGCGGGTCGGCGGCCAGCGGCGGCGCGCTGTGCAGGGCGGCGGGCACGGCGAGCGCCGCCGGAGCTTCCTGGTCGAAGGGCACGGCGCCGATGACGACCGGGGCGTCGACGCCCGCCTCCCGGGCGGCGGCCAGGGTGTGCGCGACGCGCGCGGCCAACGGTCTCCCGTCGTGCGGCACTTCGCTGTGGACGCCCTGCCCGAGCAGGGTCCGGGTCGGGGTGCCGAGGAAGCGGGCGCCCGGCGCGTAGTCGGCGAGGAGCGCGGTGGCGGCCCCCACGGCGGGGTGGTCCGGGTCGGCCTCCACCGCCCGGCGGGCCTGGTCCAGCGCCCCGGTGGGGGTGGTCGGGGCCGGGACGTGCGGGGCGACATCGGGTGCCGTCGACACGAGGGTCTCCGTTTCTCTCACGGTCCGTGGGCGTGCGGGCGTACGGACGCGATGGGTGTGCGGGTGCGGGTGCGGCGAAGGGGTGTTGCGGGCGGTGGGGCGTCAGCGGAGGGTGGCGCCGCCGTCGACGTAGAGCTCCTGCATGGTGATGTGGCGGGCCCGGTCGGAGGCGAGGAAGACCACGGCATCGGCGATGTCCCGGGGCTCGGCGATGCGGCCGAGCGGGATGCCGGTGCGGTAGGTGGCGGGGTCGCCGTCGATGACCCGACGGGGGGCGCTCTCGTCGGTCCACAGCGCGCGTTGCATGGCGGTGTCGGTGGAGCCGGGAGCGACGACGTTGCACCGCACGCCGCTGCGGGCGAGCTCCAGGCCGAGGCACTTGGTGTACATGGCGGCCGCGGCCTTGGACGCGGCGTAGGCGGCCATGCCGGTGCGGGGCACCCCGGCGGCGTTGGAGCCGACGGTGACGACGCTGCCCCGGCCGCGCGCGGCCATGCGGGGCGTGACGGCGCGTGCGGTGTGGAGGACGCCGCCGGTGTTCACGGCGAAGGTGTCCGCCCAGTCGGCGTCGGTGAGTTCGGCGGCGGGTCCGGGGCGGAGGATTCCGGCCACGTTCACGAGGATGTCGACCGGGCCGTGCGCGCGCTCGGTGTCGGCGGCCACGGCCTCGACGGACGCGGCGTCGGTGACGTCCATGACCTGGGCGGTGATGGTGCCCGCGCCCCCGCCCCACCGGGCCGGGTCGGCGGCCCAGGCGGCGGCGAGTTCCTTGACGCCGTCGGCGTCGCGGTCGGTGGCCACCACGTGGGCGCCCTCGGCGGCCAGCGCCTCGGCGACCGCCGCGCCGATGCCCTGTCCCGCCCCGGTGACCAGGGCGGTCCTGTCGGCGAGCGCGGCGCGGGCGCCGGGTATGTGGTCAGGCATGGGCGACTCCCCCCGTATCGGTTAGGTAAGCCTAACCTAATACAGTCGCAATGATCATCCAAGGCCCGCACCTTGGGGGAACTTCTTTGGTAAGGCTAACCTCACTCACGGCGGGCGCGATACGAGGGCCTCTTCCTGGTCTCAGCTGAAGGTCCCTTGTTCCGGGGGAAGTTCATGAACGACCACCGCGACGCCCCCGCTCACACGCTGGCCAGCCTGGGGTAGCGGCGCGTGAACGCCTCGGGTCCTGGCTCCGCTGCGCCTCCCTCGACGAGCAGGGCCAGATGGCCGCGGGCGGCGTGCGGGGCGAAGTCCGGGCCCGCGTCGCGGTAGGCGTTCCAGGCGGCGGCGAACTCCTCGGCCGTGCCGATGACGATGTCCGCCAGATACGCCTCGCCGCCCTCCGGCGACAGCGGCTCGGCACCGAGGCGGGCGACCGTCATCGCCCTCGTCCGCTCCAGGAGCGGGGCGAAGAAGTCGACGTACTCCTTGGCGCGGTGGACGTCCGGCGCGACGACGTGGACACCGCCGCCCCGGTGGACCGCGGGCCCGGCGTCCCGTGAGCCGAGCGCGTACAGATGACTCACCAGGAACAGCGCGGTCAGCTTGGCCCGGCCGCGCAGCCTGCGCACCGGTCTCTCGTTGCCCTCGCACAGGGCCAACGCGGCCGCGACGACGGCGTCCTGGGGCGGCCGGGACAGGCTGATCAGACCGTAGGCGAGGGCGAAGGAACTGCGACGCACGTCCGCGGAGAAGTCGTCGGCCGCGAGCGCCTGGGCGGACCGGGAGAAGCGCAGGGCGGAGAGCCGCGCCGGGCCGAGCGCCACCCTGCGCCCGCCGAGCAGCGTGAGCAGCGCGTCGAGCGGGAACGGCCGGCCCACGTCGAGGAGCGTCGTCACGGCGACCAGGACCTCCCCCGACTCCCGCACCGCGGCGGCGACGTCGGCGCCGATCGGGACGTCGTGCCAGGCGTGGACGACGCCGCCGTCGTGCCGCACGTCGACGGAGATCCGGTCCCCGTCGATCGCGGCGGACAGGGCCGGGACCGCGGGCGGCCTCCTCGACGGGAAGTCCAGGGCGAGGCCCAGCGACACGAAGGGGTCCAGCGTGGCCACGCGCCAGCCGCCGTCCCGCGTCCGGCGCAGCAGCGCGCACTCGTACGACGGGTTCACCAGGAAGGTCGGCACACCGCCCGGGGGCAGCAGGGTGCAACCCGCCCGCCAGGAGAGGAGCGGCCGCTCGGTGGACGTGCCGATGGGGCGGTCCTGCCAGCCGGGGCGGCGGCAGCGCGGATGGTGCAGCGCGGCGGCGGCGACCGCGTCCTGTGCCGCCACCTCGAGGGCGGCCGCCGTCCACCGCCCGAGCGGACGGCCGCAGCTCTGGCAGTCCACCGGCCACAGCTGCGCCTTGAGCTCGGCGATGACGGCCGGGCCGAGGCTGCCCTTCGTCACCGCGTCGGTCCGTAATCGGGAAACCGCCATCGCTCCGCCCGCCCCATCTCGACGTCGTCGGTCGGCGCACGCGGGCGACGGAGCCCGACGGCGGACGCCTGCCCCCCTCCGGCAGGCGTCCGCCGTCGGGCTCCGTTCCTCGTCCGGATGCGCCGTGGCAGTGTCCTGCGCGGGGTTCGGGAGGGGTCCCGTACGCGACGGGGCGCGTGGGTCCGGCCGGCGGCGGGTCTCAGACGGCCATCGCCGGGCGCAGCACCAGCTCGCACCAGGCGCGGAAGGTCGTCGGGCTCGCGGTCGCCGGGGTCCGGGGCACGCCGTCGTCGAGGCCCTCCTCCTTGGCGCGCTTCATCTCGATCAGGCCCTGGACGAACGCGTCGCCGAGGCCGTGGCCGGTGAGTTCGGCCGCGAGGTCGTCGTACGACCGCCGTTCGTAGCGGACCGGTCGGCCGAGGGTCTCGGACAGGACGCGGGCCATGTCGTTCGGCGAGAGGTCCTCCGGGCCGAGGACCGGCACCTCGCCGGTGCCCGACCAGGACCGGTCGAGCAGGAGGCGGGCGGCGGCCGCCGCGATGTCCCGGGTGGTGGCCGAGGGCGCCTTGCGGTCGGCGTCGGAGGTGTCGCTGAAGACCCCCTCGTCCCGAAGCGAGCCCACCTCGTCCAGCAGGTTCTCCATGAACGAAGGACAGGCGAGCGCCCGGTAGGCCACGCCCGTGCTCGCGATGAGGTCGTCCATGGCCAGCGACGCCGTGACCAGTCCGGCGCGCCCGGCCAGGGGCGTGCCGCCGCCGAGCGCCGAGACGCCGACCACGTGCCGCACGCCGTGGTCCGTGAACGCCCGCGCGGCGGCACGGGTGAACCCGGTGAACGCGGACTCCAGGGTCGGCGCCACGGGGTCCGGCGGGACGATCCACAGCACCGCGTCCGCACCGGCGAAGGCGCGGTCGACGACCTCGGGGTCGCGGTGCGAGCCGGGCACGACCTCGACGCGTGCGCGCAGCGGCCCGGAGAGCTTGGCGGGGTCCCGTACGACGACGCGGAGTTCCTCGCCGTGCGCCGGAGCCTCGTCGAGGAGGGTGCGCAGGACCTGGTTGCCGATGTTCCCCGTCGGGGCGGTGATGACGATCATGCGTCGAGTCTCGGGCGCGGCCGAACGCGGCGTCCAATACCTTCTGTTGACGATTGATACGCTCAGGGTATGGATCTTGACTTGCGCAAGCTCCGCTACTTCGTCGCCGTGGCGGACCACCGGCACTTCGGCCGGGCCGCCGAGCGGCTCCACATCGCCCAGCCCGTCCTCAGCCGCCAGATCCGGGCCTTCGAGCAGGAGTTGGGCTGCGCGCTCTTCGTCCGTACGACGCGCAGCGTGGAGCTGACCGCAGCGGGACGGCAACTCCACGAGGAGGCGCGCGGGCTCACCGCGTCCGTCGAGGCGGCGCTGCGGCGGGTGCGGGACGCCGACCGAGGGGTCCAGCGGCTGGTCATCGCCTTCTCGCCCGGACTGCACGTGTCCGAGGCGATCGTCGCGTTCACGGCGCGCCGCGCGGACCTGGAGGTCGACCTCGTCCCGTCGCGCTGGTGGGAGGGCGAGGCCCCACTGCGGGACGGCCGGGCCCACGTCGGCTATCTGCGCGGGCCGTTCGACACGGCGGGGCTGTGCGTCGTCCCCATCGGACGCGAGCCCCGGGTCGCCTGCGTGCCCGTGACGCACCGCCTCGCCCGGCGCGCGGAGCTGCTCTCCGTGGACCTCGAAGGTGAGCCGGTCCTGGACGCGCAGCGGCGGCGGACGTCGTCGGTCGAGGAGAAGTTCGAGCTCATCGCCGCCGGGCACGGCGTGGCGCTCGTACCGCTGAGCGTCGCGCGGTCCTACCCCCGGCCCGACCTCGTCCACGTGCCCGTGACGGACGCCCCGCCGGTCGAGACGTGCCTCGCCGTGCCGGAGGGCGGCTGCGAGGGGCCGGTGGCCGAGTTCGTGGAGGTCGCCACCACGGTGCTGCGGCAGCGCGCGGCGCCCCACACCCCGACGCCGCGGACCCGGTCGACGCGGAACCAGTCGACGCAGAACCGGTCGACGCAGAACCGGTCGACGCGGACCCGGCGGCCCGCGCCCGAGCACCCTGGAGCCCCATGAGCACCCGCCCTGACCCCGGCCACGGCCCCGGCGCCGTGGCGGCCCGGCTCACCGGGCACGCGGCGACCGCCGAGCGGCCGCTGTCGGCAGCGCTCACCGAAGTCGTCCTCGACGGCGGGCGGGTGGTCGTGGTCAAGCACGACGACGTGCCCGGCGCGATGCGGGCCGAGGCGGCGGGCCTGCACTGGCTCGCCGCCACCGGGACCGTGCGCGTGCCGACCGTGCACGGCCACGAGGGAGGGTGGCTGGTGATCGATCGCGTGCCGCCCGGCCGGGCGAGCGCCGACGCGGCGGCGCGGTTCGGCCGGGACCTGGCCGCCCTGCACGCCACCGGCGCGCCCGCCTTCGGCTCCCCGCCGCCCACGGGGCCCGAGGACGCGTACATCGGGCTCGCCCCCATGCGCAACGTTCCCGGCGCCGACTGGCCGAGCTGGTACGCCGCGCACCGGGTACTGCCCTATCTGCGCCGCGCCGTGGACGACGGCACGCTGCGGCCCGCCGAAGCCGCCGTGGTCGAGCGCGTCTGCGCACGCGTCCCGGAGCTGGCCGGGCCCGCCGAACCGCCCGCCCGGCTGCACGGCGACCTGTGGAACGGCAACGTCCTGTGGGGCGCCGACGGACACGTCTGGCTGATCGACCCGGCCGCCCACGGCGGACACCGCGAGACCGACCTCGCGATGCTGCGCCTCTTCGGCTGCCCGCACCTGGAGCGGATCCTCGACGGCTATCAGCAGGTGGCGCCCCTCGCCGACGGCTGGCGGAACCGCGTCGGCCTGCACCAGCTCTTCCCGCTGCTCGTGCACACCGTGCTGTTCGGGCGCGGCTACGCGGAGCAGGCCGTGGCCGCCGCGCGGGCGGCCCTGGCCCGCTGACCCGGCCCGCGCGGCACCGGCGGGAGGCAGCCGTCCGCTTCTCCCCCGGGCCGGAACACCGCATACTTACCGTGTGGACAGGGGGGCGACGGCCGGCCGGCCGCAGGGGCCCGAGGACGGGCCCCAGCGGCGGCACCTCCTTCTGCGCGAGCACGAAGAGGCGGCGGACGAGCGCGTACGCGCCGCCGCGCGGGAGGCCGACGCGGAAGCACGCGAAGCCGCCGCAGACGCACGGGAGGCCGCGGCCGACGCACGGGAGGTCGCCGCCGACGCACGCGAAGCCGCGGCCGACGCACGCGAAGCCGACGCCGACGCGCGCGAACAGGGCCTCGACGCCCGGGAGAAGGTGGTGGACCGGCACCTGCGCGCCCTGCACGAGGCGACGCCCAGCCAGCGGCAGCGGTCGTACGAGCACATCGCCCGCGCCCATGCCCTGATCGCCGCCAGCGAGGCGAAACTGCACCGCAGCGCGGCGGCCCTGCGCCGTGCGGACGCCCGCGACAAGCGCGAGCAGCGGGCCGTCGACCAGGAGGTCGCCGACTCGGCGCGGAGGGCCGCTTCCGACAACCGCCGCGACCAGCCCGGCACGACACCAGGGCGAGCGCCGGCACGGTGACCGGCTCCGGCCGAGGCCGGTGATCCGCACCACGGGGCCACGCATCGCACAGTCGAGCGCATGGCAAAATCAGCGGGTGCAGATCAGGATGCTGGGTCCACTGGAGGTTCGCACGGACGACGGCGTCTTGGCCGACGTACCGGGCGCGCGGTTGCGCGGGCTGCTGGTCGCCCTCGCGCTCAAGCCGGGCCACGTGGTCCCGAAGGCGTCGCTCGTCGACTGGATCTGGGGGGAGCGCCCGCCCGCCGACGCGACGAACGCCCTGCAACGCCTGGTGTCCCGGCTGCGGAAGCTGCTCCCGGACGGGGTGATCGAGGGGCAGCCCGACGGCTATCGGCTGCGCGTGGAGCCCGACGCCGTCGACGCCGTGCGGTTCGAACGCCTCGTCGGCGCGGGGCAGTCCCGCGCCGAGGACGCCTCCCGGCGGGTGCGGCTGCTGCGCGAGGCCCTCGGCCTGTGGCGCGGCGCGGCCCTGCAGGACATCGGCCTCCAGGACAGCGAGGCGTGCGATGCCGCGGCCGTCCGGCTCGAAGCGCTGCGCCTGAGCGCCACGGAGGAGTGCGTCGACGCGGAGATCGCCCTCGGGCACGGCGCGGAGCTGGTCACGGAGCTGACCGACCTGGTCGCCGCGCACCCGGTGCGCGAACGGCTCGTCGCCGCCCTGATGCGCGCCCTGGTCGCGGCCGGTCGCGACAGCGAGGCGCTCCAGGCGTACCAGCACGCGCGGGAGGCCCTCGCCGACGCGCTCGGCGTCGACCCCTCGCCGGACCTCGCCGCGCTGCACGTCGCGCTGTTGCGGGGCGAGCTCGGGCGCGACGAACGGAAGCGGGAGCGGGCCGAAGCGGGCCGCAGGACCAATCTGCGCGCCGAGCTGACCACGTTCGTCGGCAAGGGCGCCGACGTCGCCGCGGTCCGCGAACTCGTCGCCGAGCACCGGCTGACCACCCTGATCGGGCCGGGGGGCGCGGGCAAGACCCGGCTTGCCGCGGAGACCGCGCGCACGCTGCTCGGCGACGTACCGGACGGGGCCTGGCTGGTGGAGCTCGCCGCGATCGGCGCGGACGGGGACGTGGCGCAGGCGACGCTCGCCGCGCTCGACCTGCGGGACACCCTGCTCGGCGAGGCACCGAACGCGGAGCCGACGGACCGGCTCATCGCCGCGATCCGCGAGCGGGACGCGCTCCTCATCCTCGACAACTGCGAGCACGTCATCGAATCGGCGGCGGTGTTCGCCCACCGGCTGCTCGGCGAGTGCCGGCGGCTGCGGATCCTCGCGACGAGCCGGGAGCCGCTCGGCATCACCGGGGAGGCGCTGTGGCCGGTCGAGCCCCTTGCCCTGCCGGATCCGGACGCCGATCCGGGCGCGATCGCGTCCTCGCCCGCCGTCCAACTGCTGCGGGACCGGGCCGGAGCCGTGCGCCGGGACCTCGCGGCCGACGCCGCCACGCTGGCGACCATGGTGCGCGTGTGCCGGGCCCTCGACGGGATGCCGCTGGCGATCGAACTGGCAGCGGCCCGCCTTCGCACCATGTCCGTCGAGCAGCTCGCGCACCGGCTCGACGACCGGTTCCGCCTGCTGACCAGCGGCAGCCGCACCGCCCTTCCGCGGCACAAGACGCTGCGCGCGGTGGTCGACTGGAGCTGGGAGCTGCTCACCGAGGCCGAGCGGACGGTCCTGCGCAGGCTGTCGGTGTTCGCGGGCGGGGCGAGCCTGGAGGCGGCCGAACAGGTCTGCGCGGACCACCCCGCCGACGCTTCCGACGGTGTCGGCTCCGTCGAGCCGGAGCAGGTCCTGGAGCTGCTCACCTCGCTGACCGAGAAGTCGCTGCTGCGCGCCGAGGGCGACGACGCCCCCCGCTACCGCATGCTCGGCACGATCAAGGAGTACGCCGGACTCCGGCTCGCGGAGGCCGGTGAGGCGGAGTCGGCGCGCCTCGCGCACCTGGCCTACTGCACCCGACTCGCCGAGACCGCGGAGCCGCATCTGCGCCGCGCCGAGCAGTTGGAGTGGCTCGCCGTGCTGCGGGCCGAGCACGACGACATCGGTGCCGCGATGCGCGGCGCGCTCGCGGCGGGCGAGGCCCAGGCGGCGATGCGGCTCGCGGCGGGCGCGGGCTGGTACTGGTGGCTCAGCGGGCACAAGACCGAGGGCCTGGAGCTGATCACCGCGGCCACCGGGACGCCCGGCGAGGTCACCGACACGTACCGGGCCACGGTGTACGCCCTGGGCTCGATGTTCGTGACCTCCGGCCTCGGCGACGAGCACCTGGCCGCGGAGTGGATCCACCAGGCGTACCGGTTCAGCCGGAGCGCCCCGGCCGGTGGGCACCGCCACCCGGCGATCGGGCTCGTCGCCCCGATGGAACGCCTGTTGCGGGCGCCCGACGCGTTCCTGCCCGCCTGGGAGGCGCTGCTCGACGACGAGGACCCCTGGGTGCGCGCCCTCGCCCGGCTCCACCTGGGCAAGTTCCGGGTCGTGTTCGGCCACAAGGGGCAGGACGCGGACGCGTATCTGGAGCGGGCGCTCGGGGAGTTCCGGGCCCTCGGCGAGCGGTTCGGGATCTCCTTCGCCCTGAGCGAGCTGGCCGAACGGATGGCCGTGCGCGGCGAGTTCGCCACCGCGTGCGCGTACTACGAGGAGGCCATCGAGGTCGTCACCGAGGTCGGCGCCGGGGAGGACGTCATCCGACTGCGGTCGCGTCAGGCCCAGTTGTACTGGCTGCTCGGCGACAGGGCCGCGGGCGCGGCCGCCCTCGCCGAGGCGCAGCGGTGCGCGGAGGGCGTCACCTGGCCGGGCGCGCTCGCCCTGCTGGCCCTCGCGAAGGCGGAGCTCGCCCGGTGGGACGACCGTGCCGAGGAGGCCCGGCAGCACCTCGCCGCCGTGACGGCCGTGCTCGGCCGGGAGGCGGAACAGGCGAGCATCCGTGCGGTGACGCACGACCTGCTCGCCTATCTGACCGACGACCTCGACGAGGCGAAGGCGCACCGCGCGGCGGCCTGCGCGGCGGCGTCCGAGTCGGGGCACGCGCCGCTGATCGCGCAGGTGCTCGTCGGGGTCGCGGACCTGGCGCTGCGTCATGACGCGTACGAGCAGGCGGCGCGCCTGCTCGCCGCGAGCGCGGACGTGCGGGGCCTGCCGGACCGCTCCCACCCGGACGTCGTACGGATCGAGCGGACGGCGCGGAGCCGCCTCGGCGACGCGCGGTTCACCGAGGCGGCCCGGGAGGCGGCGGGGACCGGCTGGTCCCGGCTGGTGGAGGTCACGCTCGCTTCTTGAACGTGGCGAGGGCCCACACGTACCCGACGAGGGCGAGGCCGAGGCACCAGGCGACGGCCGCGAGCGCGTCGCCGGTCGCCGGGTCGCCCGCGAGGAGCCCGCGCAGCGTCTCGATGATCGGGGTGAAGGGCTGGTACTCGGCGAACTGCCGCACGCCCGCCCCCATCGTGTCCGCGGGGACGAACGCACTGCTCAGGAACGGCAGCATGATCAGCGGGACGGTGGCGAGTCCCGCCGACTCCGCGCTCTTGGCGGCCAGGCCCAGGGCGACGGTGAGCCAGCTGGCCCCGAAGGTGAGCAGGACGACGAGGCCGAGCACGCCGAGCCAGTCGAGGGCGCTCGCGGCCGGGTCGAACCCCATGGCGAAGGCCACCCCGACGATGGCCGCGTTGGCCACCAGGCAGCGCACGGTGGTGACGACGACCTGGCCGGTGAGGACGGCGCCGCGGGAGACGTCCATGGCCTTGAAGCGGTTGATGATGCCCTTCGCCATGTCGTCGTGCACGGCGGCCGCGGTGGAGCCGAGGCCGTAGCTGACGGCCATCACGAGCATGCCCGGTGTCGCGTAGTCGACGTAGTCCTCGCCGACCGCGAACGCGCCGCCGAACACCTTGACGAACAACAGCATGATCACGATGGGGAACAGCACCGCGTTGAAGAGCACGAGCGGGTTGCGCAGGGTGTGCTTCAGATTGCGGCGCAGCATGATCGTCGAATCGGTCAGGGCCGTCGGGAGAGTACTCACTTGGCGGTCGCCTCCGTGCTCGGGCGCCCGGTCAGGGCGAGGAAGACATCGTCGAGGTCCGGCGTGTGCACGGAGAACTCCTGGGCGTTGATCGCGTGCTGGTCGAGCCGGTCGAGCAGGGCCCGCAGCGACTTCGACTCGCCGTCGCTCGGCACCCGCAGGATCAGCTCCTGCTCGTCCCGCGCGGCTCCGGCCAGGACGCGCGCCGCCGCGTCGAGCCCGGACCGGTCCGCGAAGCAGAGCCGGACGTGGGTGCCGGGGACCTGGCGCTTGAGCTCCTCGGGGGTGCCCTGGGCGACCAGGCGGCCGTGGTCCAGCACGACGATCCGGTCGGCGAGCTGATCGGCCTCTTCCAGGTACTGGGTGGTGAGGAAGAGGGTGGTGCCCTCGGCCACCAGCTCGCGGACGATCCCCCACATCGTGCGCCTGCTGCGCGGGTCGAGACCCGTCGTCGGCTCGTCGAGGAAGATGATCCGCGGGCTGCCGACCAGCGTCATCGCCAGGTCCAGCTTCCTGCGCATGCCGCCGGAGTAGGTCGCGGCCAGCTTGTCCGCCGACTCCGCCAGGTCGAAGCGGTCGAGCAGTTCCCCGACCACCCGGCGGCCGGAGCGCACGCGCTTCAGGTCCGCCATCATCCGCAGGTTCTCGCGGCCGGTGAGCAACTCGTCGACGGCGGCGAACTGTCCGGTCACGCCGATGGCCGCGCGCACCTGCTTGGTCGCGGTCGCCACGTCGTGCCCGGCGACGCGGACCGTCCCCGCGTCGGGCCTCGCCAGCGTCGCCAGGACGTTCACCGTCGTGGTCTTGCCCGCCCCGTTCGGGCCGAGCATGGAGAAGACCGATCCCGCCGCGACGTCGAAGTCGATGCCGTCGAGCACGGCCTTGTCGCCGTATGTCTTGCGCAGCCCTGAGACTGCGATTGCCGAACTCTTCATGCCCCTACCGTCGCGGCCGGGCCTGACACGCCTCTGTCACTGCCCTGACACGACGGCTGACACGGCTGTCACGCGGGGTCGGCGGCGACGGCTGTCACGGGGGGGCGAGGCCGCCGCCTGTCACGTGGGGCGGGGTCGACGGTCTCACGCGGGGTGGAGTCGACCGCTTCACGAGGGGTCGGAGTCGACGGCCGCCAGCACCTCCTTGACGACGGGCCCGGCGGAGGCCCCGCCCGTGCGGCCCTTCTCGACGACGGCGGCGAGGGCGACGTTGCCGCGGTGGGCGACCATCCAGCCGTTGTTCGGGGTGCCCTCGGCGACCTCGGCGGTGCCGGTCTTGGCGCCGACCGCGCCGGGCAGCGCGGCCAGGCCCCGGGCGGTGCCGTCGGTGACGGTCGTCCGCATCAGGGACCGCAGCGCGCCGACCACCTCGCGCGGCAGGGCCTTCGTCCTGGTCGTGTCCTTCTGCCCCGGGGTGAGGGTGGGCTGGCGGAAGGTACCGGAGGCGGCGGTGGCCGTCACCGACGCCATCACCAGCGGGTTGGCCAGGACGCGGCCCTGCCCGATCATGGCGGCGGCCTTCTCCGTCTCGTCCCGGGGCGCGGGCACGGCCCCGTCGAAGGACGGCACGCCCGTGCGCCAGCGCTGCCCGATGCCGAAGTACCGCCGCGCGACCTCGCCCAGGCCGTCGTCGGCGAGCTTGCCGCGCAGGCCGATGAAGGCGGTGTTGCAGGACTCGGCGAAGTCCTCGCGGAAGGTGGCGCCGCGGTGCTCGGACTTCTCCACGTTGTGGAACTGCTTGCCGACGGTGAGGTAGCGCGGGCAGTCCACGGTGTCGCCGGGTGCGAGGGCGCCCTTGAGGAGCAGCGCGCTGGTGGTGACGACCTTGAAGGTGGAGCCGGGGGCGTAGGTGCCGGACAGCGCGCGGTTGAAGCCGGTGGCGGGGGAGTTGGCGACGGCGAGGATCTCGCCGTTGTCGACGCGCAGGGCGACGAGGGCGGCGTCCTTGCCCTTGGCCCCGGCCGCGAGGGCCCGTTCGGCGGCGGACTGCCAGGCGGGGTCGATGGTCGTGGCGACCGGCTTCTGAGGGGTGCGGGCGCGCCGCGCGCCGAAGGTCGCCTCCGTGCCGGTGACGTCGCCGCTGGTCCGGTCGACGCGCCGGATCGCACCGCGGGGCCCGGCTCCGGCGGCGCCGGACAGCTGGGCGAGGACGGGCGCCAGGGACGGGTGGGTGTCGCCGGAGAGTGCGGACCCTCTCCGGTCGTTCACTCTGGCGGCGCCGGTGTCCTCGCGCTCCAGGCGGAACTTCTCCGTGTCGCTCAGCTTCGGGTGCACGACGGACAGTTTCCAGTCCACGGCCCAGGTGCCGTCGTTCCGCTCGCGCAGCGGAAGACGGGAGCGGTAGGTCCAGGTGCCGAGGCCGGTGACGGGCATCGTGGCGGTGAAGGGCACGGTCACGGTGCCGCCCTCGTCGGCGGTGGCCTCGCCCGCCCGCAGCGCGGGCTTGCCGATGTCGAGGCCGGTGGTGAAGTTGCGCAGCACGCGCTCCGCCTGTCCGGGGCTGGACGTCAGCCGGGCCGCCCGCGCCAGGCGGCCCGCCGACCAGTCGGCGAGGAACGCCCGCGCCTGGGCGGCGGCCTCGGGCGCGGCCTTCGGTGCCTTCGGCGTCTTCGCCGCGAAGGGTCCGAGGTCGGTCGCGTACGCGGTACCTGCGGCGAGGGCGACGGCCACGCCCGCCGCGACGGCCGCGCGGGTCCTGCGGGCCTTGCGGGCGGGGGCCGCGCGGCCGTAGGTGGTGCCTTCGGTGTCGTTCATCAAGGGCTCCCTGGTGGCGGCTACGCCATCGAGTCGGCGACCACGGACGCCGCGTCCGCGATCAGCTTGTCGTCGGGGGTGGCGTCCTTGTCGCCGCGGTGCGACAGGATCGCCACGACGAGGGGAGCGGCGCCGGGGCGCCACACGACGGCGATGTCGTTGCGGGCGCCGTAGTAGCTGCCGGTTCCCGTCTTGTCGCCGACCACCCAGTTCTTGGGGACCCCGGCCTTGATGACGTGGTCGCCGGTGGTGTTGGTCTTCAGCCAGGTGGCGAGCTGGGCGCGCTCGGGCGCGGCGAGGACGTCGCCGAGTACGTACGCGCGCAGGTCCTTGGCCAGCGCGCGCGCCGTGCTCGTGTCCCGCTTCTCGCCCGGCACCCACCGGCTCAGGAAGGGCTCGACGCGCTCCATCCGGGTCACGTGGTCGCCGATCCGCTCCAGGGCGGCGTCGAGGCCCTTGGGGCCGCCGAGCTTGTCGAACAGCAGGTTGGCCGCGGTGTTGTCGCTGTACCGGACGGCCGCGTCGCACAGGGCGCGCAGGGTCATCCCGGTGTCGACGTGCTTCTCGGTGACGGGCGAGTAGGTGACCAGGTCGTCCTTGGAGTACTTCACCACCTGGTCCATCTTGTCCGGCGCGTACTTGCGCAGCGTCTCCCCGGCGGCCAGGGCCTTGAAGGTGGAGTTGTACGCGAAGCGGCGTCCGTCGTTGTACGCCACCTCGCGGCCGGTGCCGGTGTCCACGGCGTACACGCCGAGCCGTGCGTCGAACCTGCGCTCCAGCTTCTTGAACGCGCGGGTGTACGACGCGGCGTCCGCCTTCGGCGCGGACCTCCCGGTGCTCTGCGCGGACTTCTCGCTCCGGTCCGCGGTCGGCCGCTCGGCCGCCGAAGCCGGGGAGTCGCCCTGGCCGCAGGCCACGAGCGGGACGAGAACGAGGGTGGCGACGGCGCCGAGGGCGGCGCGCCGGACGCGGGAGTGCTGCATGGTCAACCTCCGGGGAGCCCCGCTCGCGGGGCACGGGGAACGGAGCGGCACGGCCCCGTTCCGGCGTGTGGTGATCAGTGCCGGGACCACCCTCGCCCGGGGGTTCCCATGCGGTCCAATACGCTTGTGCGCAGTTCCATGCTGATCTGGCATAGGGTGCGGGCGTGGATCTCGTAGGAGCGTGCCGGGCGTTCGTCAGCGTCAGTGAGCGCGGCAGTTTCACCGTGGGAGCGGCGGCGGCCCGCATGTCCCAGCCGGTGGCCAGCCGCCGCGTCGCCGCGCTCGAGGAGCGCTTCGGCGAGCCGCTGTTCGAGCGGACCTCGCGGCGGGCCGTCCTCACGCCCTTCGGCCGGGACATGCTGCCGACGGCGAGGCAGCTCGTGCAGGCCGCGGACGTGCTGCTCGGCGAGGCGGAGGCCGCACGGCGCAAGCCGTGGCGGCTCGCGGTGCCCGGGATCTGCCCCACCGTCGCCCTGGCCCGGCTCGTCGCCGAGGCGCGCGCGCACGAGGTGACGCTCGACCTGCGCGTGGCCCCGCCGGCGCAGCGCCGGGAGCTGCTCCACGCCCAGCAGGTGCGGGCCGCGCTGCTCGCGGTGCCCGCCGACGAGGCCACGTGGTCCGTGCCGCTCGGCGTCGCCACGGCCCACGACCCCGGCGTGCGGCGCGTCTATCTGGAGACGCTGCGGCTCGGCCGCGGCGCGAGCGGCCCGGCCCGCCGCGTCTGGATCCAGCCCGAGGACGACGTGCCGCACATCCGCGACCCGCTCACCCGGCTGCGCGACGCCCTGGGCCTGCGCCCCGCGCAGCTCGTCGCCGCGGCCGACCTGACGGGCGCCGCCGCCGAGGCCCTGGGCGGGCGCGACCTGCTGCTCTGCTCCCCCGCGCAGGCCGCCGAACTCGGCCTGGTCTGGCGGCCGATCGGCGAGCTCGCGCTCCGCCGGGGGTTCGCGCTCGCCGCCGCGGCGGAGGGCAACCCGCAGCACCTCCAGGACCGCCTGGGCGAAGCCATCACGCGCTGCCTCGGCGCCGCCGTCCAGGCGGAGCCCGCGGAGACCCGGACGGCCGCACCGGACCTCCGGGCGGCCACCGCCGAGCCCCGGGCGACCGCCCCGGTGATCCGGACGAGCAACGCGGGCATCCGGCCGCTCCCCCCGGAAGGGAAGACCACGTGAACCCCGAGGTGCTGCTGCGCGAGCTGCGCCAAGAGCTGAGCGACGGCGGCCTGCACGGCTGCTTCCTCGTACGGGACCTGCACACCGGTGACGAGCTCGGCCTCGAACCCGACACCCAGCTCCCCGCCGCCTCCCTGGTCAAGATCCCGCTCGCCCTCGCGACGGCGGAGCGCATCCGGCGCGGCGAGCTCGACGGGGCGACGGCGCTCGACGTGCGGCCCGGCCGGATCACCACGCCCGGCCCGACCGGGGTGAGCCGCTTCCGTCACCCCGCCCGCATCGCGATCGACGACCTGCTGTACCTGAGCACGTCCGTGAGCGACGGGGCGGCCGCCGACGCGCTGTTCGACCTCACCCCGCCCGCCCGGGTCGCCGCCGTCCTCGACGACCTCGGCCTGCGCGGCTTCGCCGTCCGGCACGACACCCGCGAGCTGTCGGACACCCCCACGGAGCGCTTCTCCGCCGCGCAGGCCCACCTCGCCCACGCCCTGGCCATCGACGCGGGCACCAGCGGCCGCGGCCACCGGCTGCCGCAGCTCGACACCACCCGCGCCAACACCGGCAGTGCCCGCGCCTACGTCGACCTGCTCCAGGCCCTGTGGACGCCGTCGGCGATCCACCCCGAGGTGGCCGGGCGCGTGCGCGAGCTCATGGGCAACAACCTGATCCGGCACCGGCTCACCCCCGACTTCAGCTCCGACGCGACGACCTGGTCGTCCAAGACCGGCACCCTCCTCAACCTCCGCCACGAGGTCGGCGTGGTCGAGCACGCCGACGGCCAGGCCTTCGCCGTCGCCGCCCTCACCGAGTCCCTGGTCCCGGCCTCCGCCCAGCCAGGCGCCGACGCCCTGATGGCGCAGGTCGCCCGCTCCCTGCGGGACCATCTGCGCCAGCTCTAGCGGCGTAGGGGACAGCGCGCCCCGGTTCAGCCGACGCCGTACGTCCGGGCGAGCGCGCCCACCGTCGCCGCCATCGCCTCGCGCAGCGCCACGGGGGCGACGGCCTCGACGTCGGTGCCGAGGCGCAGCAGTTCGCCCCGGGCGTGCTCGACGCTCTCGATCGGGACGACGGCCTCCACCCAGCCGTCGTCGCCGACCGGCGTCGCGGTGGCGTCGACGGCCCGCACGACCTCCGGCGGCGCGTTGTCCGGCAGGCGGCGGCGCCCCCGCGGGGACAGCCGCACGGTGGCCGTTCCGGTGTGGCGCCGCTGCTGGAAGTCGTCCACGTAGGAGGCCCAGTACGCGCCGAGGTCGAAGCCGTCCGGCCGCTCGAACCGCTCGTCGGCCGGTACGGCGTCCAGGACTTGGGTGACCCGGTAGGTCGCGACGCGGCTCTCCGTGAGGGCGGCCACCAGGTACCAGACGCCGGACTTGAGCACGAGGCCGTAGGGGCGCAGCCGACGCCGCACCTCCTGCGGCGCGCGCCAGCGCCGGTAGCGCACGTCCACCGCGCGCCGGGTGAGCACCGCGTCGACGAACACCGGCAGGTACGGCGTCTCCTCGGCCTCCCGGTACCAGCTGGGGGCGTCCACGTGGAAGACCGCGGCGGTCCGCTCCGCCTCCGCGCGCGGGCCCTCGGGCAGCGCCGCGAGCAGCTTGAGCCGTGCCGCCGCCACCTCGTCGCCCAGGCCCAGGTCGGCGGCGGGGCCGGGGAGCCCGGCGAAGAACAGGGCCCGGGCCTCGCCCTCGCTCATGCCGGTGAGGCGGGTGCGGTAGCCGTCGAGCAGCTGGTAGCCGCCCGCGCGGCCGGGCTCCGCGTACACCGGGACACCGGCGGCCTGAAGCCGCGTCAGGTCGCGGTAGGCGGTGCGCATGGACACCCCCAGTTCCTCGGCGATCCCGCGCGCGGACATGCGGCCGCGGGACTGGAGCAGCAGGAGCACCGAAAGCAGTCGACTGGCAGACATGCGCGCATCCTCCCGCGAAACACTGACAGCTCCTGGCACACGGCCCCTTTAGCGTCGGTCCGCGACACCCCCTTCTTCTTCCCTCCGGACTGCCAGGAGCCCTCCATGCCGCGCACCACCCCGTCCGCCGGTCCCGCCGTCCGCCCCGCCGTGATCGAACTCCGGCAGTACACGCTCCGCCTCGGCCGCCGCGACGAACTCATCGACCTGTTCGACCGGGAGCTGGTCGAGCCCCAGGAGGACACCGGGATGGTCGTCCTCGGCCAGTTCCGTGACCTGGACGCCCCCGAACGCTTCGTGTGGCTGCGCGGTTTCCGCGACATGGCGACGCGCCACCGGGCGCTGACGTCGTTCTACGGGGGTCCCGTCTGGGCCGAGCACGGGCCGCGGGCGAACAGCACCATGGTCGACTCCGACGACGTCCTGCTGCTGCGCCCGCTGACGGACGGCAGCGGCCTCACGCCGCGCCCGCAGGTGCGGCCCGGTCCGGACGCGGCCGCGCCGGACCGCTTCGTGTCCGCCACCGTCTGGTCCTTCCCGCCGGGGCGCGACACGGGCGTCGAGCTGATCCGCGGCGGGCTCCTTCCCGCCCTGGCGGCCACGGGGCCCGCGCCCCTCGCCGCCCTCACCACCGAGACGGCGCCCAACACCTTCTCCCGCCTGCCGGTGCGCACCGGCGAGAACGCCGTCGTCGTCCTCACGTCGTACGCGGACGAAAACGCCTGCCGGGTCCACCGTGCGGCCGTACGGGCCGACCGGCTGGTGCGGGACGAGATCCTGCCGGGCGTCGAGCGGGAGCAGACCGCTCCTCCTCAGCTGTTGCGACTCGCGCCCACGGCCCGCTCGCTCATCGGGACCGCGCGCTGAGGGGCGCCCGAACCGGGATCCCTCGAACTGGCGGCCCTCGAACTCAACTCGATCACCCCTGACGCGCCGCTATGCCCTGCGGACCACGTCACGGGGGTGGGACCGTGGGAGGCGGGTGGCAGGCCGTTCCGGAGGCCTGCCGTCACTTCGACGGGAAGGTCGGCCGCGGATGGGATTCGGCTTCACGCAGCGACGTGGCGGGCAACTGCCCGTGGAGCGGACGGGTTTCGTCGGGCGGTCCGACGACCTCGCCCGGGTCCAGGAGGCGTTCGCGCGGGCTCCGCTGGTCACCCTGGTGGGCCCCGGCGGCGTCGGCAAGAGCCGCACGGCGCTGCGCGTGGCCGCCGAGGTCACCCAGGACTTCCCCGACGGCGTGTGGCTCGCGGAGCTGTCCGGCCTGCGCGACCCCGAGCTCGTGCCCGCGACCCTGGCCGCCGTGCTCGACCTGCCCGAACAGCCGGGGATGGAGCCGCTGGACGCGGTGGTGGCGCATCTGCGGGCGCGCCGTCTGCTGCTCGTCCTCGACACCTGCGAGCACCTCGTGGACGCGTGCGCGCTGCTCTGCGAGGTCCTG
Source organism: Streptomyces sp. AN091965 (assembly GCF_022698285.1). Lineage (NCBI taxonomy): Bacteria > Bacillati > Actinomycetota > Actinomycetes > Kitasatosporales > Streptomycetaceae > Streptomyces > Streptomyces sp. AN091965. Next base: position 1,080,597 of record NZ_JALDMY010000001.1, read on the forward strand.
CTGCGGGAGGCCGCGGGCGTGGCGGTCCTCGCCACCAGCAGGCAGCCGCTCGACGTGCCCGGCGAGCGGTGTCTGCCGCTCGCGCCGCTCCCGGCCGACGACGCCCTGGAGCTGTTCGCGCAGCGCGCGGCCGCCGTCGTACCGGACTTCACCGTCCACGACAGCAACCGCGCGCAGGTGGGGGCGCTCGTCGAGCGCCTCGACGGCATTCCCCTCGCCCTCGAACTGGCCGCCGTACGGCTGCGGGCCGTGCCGCTCGCCCAGCTCGTGGCGCGCCTCGACCAGCGCTTCGGGGTGCTCACCGGCGGGCGCCGCACGGAGCTGGCCCGGCACCAGACGCTGCGTACGGCGATCGACTGGTCGTACGAGCTGTGCGCGCCCGCGGAGCGGCTGCTGTGGGCGCGCCTCTCGGTGTTCGCGGGCCCCTTCGAGCTGGGGACGGCGGAGCGGGTGTGCGCGGGCGGCGGTCTGGCGGCCCGGGACGTCCTGGAGGCGCTCGTCGGGCTCGTCGACAAGTCGGTGGTGCAGCACCTGGGCGGGAGCGCGGGCCGCTACCGCCTCCTCGACACGATCCGCGCGTACGGCGGGGAACGGCTCGACGACCCCGGCGGCACGGGGCACACGGACGACGCGGTGAGCGTGCGGGAGCGGCACTTCGCGCACTACCAGGAGCTGGGGCAGCGGCTGTGGGACGAACTCCTGACCCCGGCGCAGGCCGCTCTGTACCAGGAGGCGCGGGAGGCGCTCGCCGATCTGCGGGCGGCCCTGGGGCATGCGTTCGCCACCCCGGGGCGCGCCCCGCAAGGGCTGTGGCTCGCGGCGCAGTTGGCGCCGTTCTGGCGTGCGGCGGGCACGCTGTCGGAGGGGCGGTACTGGATCGACAAGGGGCTCGATCTGGTGCCGGAGGAGCGGGCGGAGCGTGCCTGGGGCCTCTTCCTCTGCGGGGTGCTCGCCGTGTGGAGCGGCGACCTCGCGGCGGCGCCCGGCCTCTTCGAGGAGGCGCGTGCGGTGGCGGTGCGCTGCGGCGAGCCGCGCGTGGTGCTGTTCGCCGAGCCGTATCTGGGGGCCATGCGCGCGCTGTGCGGCGAGGTCGACGAGGGCCTGGCCGAGCTGGAGCGGGGGCGGCTGCGGATCGTGGAGGCCGGGGACCTGCTCGGCATCGGCGTGGTCCACTACGAGGGCGCCCTCCTGAGGGCCGTCCTCGGCGACGTCGACGGCGCCCTGGAGCTGTGCGCGACCGGGCTCGCCCACCTCCAGGGCACCGGGGACCGCCAGCTCTACGCCTCGACGCTGATGGTGCAGGGCGTCGTCCTGTGGCTCGCCGGGCGGCACGACGAGAGCGCCCCGCCGCTGCGCCGGGCCCTCGACGCCGTGAGCGAGGTCGGGGACGTGCTGGTCGCCGCCCTGTGCTGTCTGGGGCTGGCCTGGCACTCCGCCCAACAGGAACGGTACGCCCGCGCCGCCTGGCTGCTGGGGTACGCGGAGAGCGCGCGGCGCCTGACCGGGGATCCGGTGGCCATGCTGCCCTCGCTCCTGGACGAGCAGGAGGCGGTGCAGCGGGCCGTCCGCGGCGCCCTGGGCGAAGCGGCGTTCGCGCGCTGGCACGGGCTCGGGGCGCGCCTGACGGGCACGGAGGTCCTCGCGGCGGTGCGGGCCGACCTCGACGTGCCCGCGTCGGCGCGGCCCCTGCCGGGCGCCCGCCGGGGCGGCGCCGCCGACGCCCTCACCCCCCGCGAGCGCGAGGTCGCCGCGCTCGTCGCCCGGGGCCTGTCCAACCGGGAGATCGCCGAACGCCTGGTCATCTCCAAGCGCACCGCCGACACCCACGTCGAGCGCATCCTCGCCAAGCTGGACCTCACCTCGCGCGCCGACGTATCGGCGGCACTGGAGGACTGACCGGAGACATACGTACGTACGCGGCCGTCCCCACCGCGTGCGGCGAGGCGGAAGGGCCACCGCCCTCGCGCGCCGCGTACGTATACCGATCGTGGCGGGTCACGGATGCCGGGACGCCCCGGAGCCCGGGAGAGTGGGCAGGGCCAGCCGGGACGCGGTGCCGGGCGCCGGCAGCATCGGACGCAACGCTGCCAGGCACGGGCGCCCCGCACCGCCTCCCCCTCCACCGGGCCCGCCGCCCGGCCGGACGCGTCCCGCCGGTGAGACGCTCGAAAAACCGGTGGAGCGGCGCCGCCGTCCTGCCCTACCGTGCTGGCGAACCGAGTCGTCTGGGCAAGGACGTGCCGTTGTACACCGTGTGAGACCTCCCGAGAGCTGATCTGTCGCGCGTCGCGCCTGCGTGCCGCGCTCCTTTTTGCTGCGGACTTCTCACTGAAACCGGTGTCCTTCTGTGCTCCATAGCTGGGTGGTCATGCCCACCTGCCTGCCGACCGTCCTCCGCCGTTGCCCCGCGTGCGCGTCCGACCGCTTCCGGGCGAACGGCAAGTTCCGCGTCAACGCACACCACAAGCTCCTCGACGCCTGGCTCCTCGTGCTCTGCACCGCTTGCGGGGACACGGCGAAACTCACCGTCCTGGAGCGGACGAACGTGCGCTCCCTCCGCCCCGGACTGCTGGACCGGATGCACGACAACGACCCCTCCCTGGCGGCCGAATTGCTCCAGGACCCGGTCCTGCGGCGGCGCAACCGCGTCGCCCTCGACTGGGACGGGGCCTGGCGCCTCGACACCGGCGGATCGGATCACCGAGACCAGGAGGTGCTGGACGTCTCGGTCCGCTTCGCGGCCCGGATCCCCGTCCGTCCGGTACGCCTGGTCGCCGAGGGCTGCGGCCTCTCGCGGGCCGAGGTCGAACGGCTCGTCGTGGAGGGGAAGCTGGTCTCGGCGGTCCGCCTGGGCGGCAGACACTCCAGTGACTTCACCTTCACGCTGAAGCGCTGAGCCCTCCCCCGCGCCAGGGCCTGTCCGGCACGTCCTGTGGACAGGCCCTGGCGGTCGGGAGGTTCCCGGGGCGCGCGTCATCCGTCCACCCGCTCAGAAGACGGTGCCCCCGGCGTCGACATGGAGCGTGGTACCGGTGATGTAGCTCGCGCGGGGCGAGGCGAGGAAGCGGATCGCCTCGGCGATCTCCTGGGACCCGGCGGTGCGCTGGAGCCCCAGCTCCTTGGCCACGCCCTCGTTGCCCTCCTCGCCCCATGCGGCGAGGACGCCTTCGGTGCGGGTCGGGCCCGGGGCGACGCTGTTGACCCGTACGCCGCCCTCGGCGAACTCCGCGGCCCAGGTGCGGGTCAGCGAGTCGAGGGCGGCCTTGGACGCGCTGTAGACCGAGGCACCGGGGAACGCCTTGTGCGCCGCGAGCGAGGTGACGTTGACGATGCTGCCCCCGCCCCTTTCGAGCATGTGCGGCACGAGCGTGGCGACCAGGAAGTAGGCACCGCGCACGTTGGTGTCGAAGGTCCGCTCGTAGTCCGCCACGCCCTGCTCGACGGTGGGCGAGGTGGGGAAGGCACCCGCGTTGTTGACGAGGATGTCCACCGGGCCGCTCTGGCGGGCCAGTTCGGCCACCGCGTCCAGGTCGGCCACGTCGGCAGGGACGAACCGGACCGCCCCGTCCCCCTGCACGGCGTGCGCCGCGTTCTTGCCGCGCACGGCGTCGCGGCCGGCGATGACCACGTCGGCACCCGCGCGGGCCAGCGACCGGGCCGCCGCGAGGCCGATACCGGAAGTGCCCCCGGTGACCAGCGCGACTTTGCCTTTCAATTCCATGATGTGCGTCCTCTCAAAATGCGTGAACGGGAAAGCGAATCATGCGCGGTGGCCGTCGCGGCAGTGCGGCCACATCTGCTCTTCGTGCGGGCTTTTCGGAATTCTCGCGACGTCAGCCCCTGGGGAATTCGCCGCCGTCCACGACGAGGCTGCTCCCGGTGATCCAGCTCGCCCGGGCGGAGAGCAGGAACAGCACCGCGTCGGCGATGTCGTCGGGCTCGCCGTCCCGCCCCAGCGGCGGGGTGGTGACGTCCTGGCCCGGCCCCTCGCTCAGGCGCGCCCACTGCTCCCGGGTGCGCTCGCCGCCGGGGGTGGCGGTCCGGCCGGGCAGCACCGTGTTGACGCGGACGCCGAACGGGGCCAACTCCTGGGCCAGCCCCCTGCTGTAGTTCTCCAACGCCGCCTTCGCCGCCGTGTAGTGCAGGAACGGCGGTGCCACGGTGGGGACCGCGGCCGAGGAGACGTGCACGATCGCCCCGGAGCGTTGCTCCCGCATCTGCGGTGCCAGCAGCGCGTCCAGGCGCACCGAGGCCAGGAAGTTCAGGTCAAGAGCGTCCTGCCACTCCTCGTCGGGGATGGCCAGGGCACCCTGGTGCGGACCCGCCCCGCCCACGTTGTGGACCAGCATGTCCACCCCGCCGAGCACCTCCCGGGCGGCCGCGGCGAGCGCCTCGGCACCGGCCCGCGTCCGCACGTCGGCCGCCACGAACGCGGCTCCCTCAGGCAGCGCGTCCGCCGCCGACCTGGCCGTCGTGAGCACCTGGGCGCCCGCGTCCAGGAGCTGTCGCACCACGGCCGCCCCGATGCCGCGGGATCCGCCCGTCACGAGGGCCCGCTTCCCCACGAGTTGCCGCGTTGCCGTGCCTGTTGTGTTTTCCATGGTGGTCATGTTCGACCGGCCCTCTCCCTGCAATGTCGACTTGGCATGCTCGACGGAATGAGTACGGAATAAGCAGCGACGTACGCGGAGCGCGACCCTGCGGAGAAATCGCTCAGGGGGCGCCTCGTCGAGCTGTTTCACCGTACGTACGGAAAGGAGCGAGGGGCAAAGACGAAATGTCAGCAGCCGCTATAGGAAGGGCCTATGGCGTCCTCGCCCGGCTCCTCGGGACGCCGGAGGAGCATCGTCGTCACCGGTGCCTCCGTCGATCGGCGTTTCGGCCACTGGTCGCCACGGGGCCGGTCCGCTCGCCGCACGGGTCGGTGCATCGCGCACGCGGCCCGTGCCGCGGAACAGAGGGCTCACGACAGGCCCCGGGACCGCGCCCGGCGCAGCGCGGCGATGAGGGCGGCGGACGCCGTGACCATCAGGGCGGCGAAGACGGGGTGCATGTCCTTGGACAGGCTCTCCGCGCCGTCGGGCCGCGTCAGCCAGACGACGAGCGGGACGAGGTAGGTGACGGCGAGCACGGCGGCGGCCCGGCGCGCCGCCGGTTCGCGGACGCGGCGCACCACGCCGACCAGCGCGACCGCGACCGGGAAGCCCGAGATCAGCGCGAACTGACCGATCACCATGACGGGCACCGCCCAGGCGGAGACGGTCACGGAGCGGGGAACACGACGGGCGGGGCGGGGCGGGGTGCGGCGTGCGTCGACTGTGGTGGTCATGGGGGTTCCCCTCGTCTGCCGGAGCACGGGTGGCGCGCGGCCTCGCCGCGCGCCACCACGCTCCGAGCTATAGGCCAGCGCGTTCGTTATAAGTTGTAACGCCGAAGCGAGCAGGGGGTCAATAGATTGCGTGATAGCTTCTAACTAAATCGCGAAGATATAGCCGTAGGGTGCGGAGGGTGGCAGGCCATGGCGAAGGCGGAGCCGAAAGCAGGGGCGAAGACCCCCAGGGAGCGCTACCGCGCCCAGGTGCGCGCGGAGGTCAAGGAGCACGCCTGGGAGCAGATCGCCACGGCGGGGGCCTCCGCGCTCTCCCTCAACGCGATCGCCAAGCAGATGGGCATGAGCGGGCCCGCCCTCTACCGTTACTTCGCCAGCCGCGACGAGCTCATCACGGAGCTCATCCGGGACGCGTACCGCAGCCTCGCCGACACGGTCCGCGCGGCCGCCGCCGAAGGTGCCGACCTCGCCGGACTGGCCCACGCCCTGCGCGCGTGGGCCCTGGCGGACCCCCAGCGGTACTTCCTCGTCTACGGCACGCCCGTGCCCGGCTACCACGCGCCGGAGGACGTCACCGGCATCGCCTCCGAGATCATGGCGACCCTGCTCGACGCCGGCGCGGCACTCGCCCCGGACGACTCCGCGACGCCGTTCCGCACCCACCTGGAGGACCACCGGGCCTGGGCCGGGGACCACCCCGCCCCGCCCGCCGTCCTGCACCGCGCCCTGTCCTTCTGGTCCCGGGTGCACGGCGTCCTGTCGCTCGAACTCGCCGGGCACTTCACGGGCATGGGCTTCGACCCCGCCCTGTTCTTCGCGGCCGAGCTGGACGACCTGCTGCCGGAGGGGGCGTGACCGCGCGTCAGGCGGTGCGCGCCGCGTCCGTGAGGACCTCGGCGATGACGTGGCGTGCCACCGTCGCCATCCGCTGGTTCCTGTCCCGGTAGTAGCTCAGTTCCATCAGGGCGATCGACAGGGCCCAGCCGCGGCCCCGCGCCCAGGCGGCGGCGTCCGGCGGCAGGGCGGCCCGGAAGGCGTCGCGCACCCCGGCGGGCAGCACGTACCACGCCACGATGAGGTCGACGGCGGGATCGCCGAGGCCCAGGCACTCGAAGTCGATGACGGCGCTCAGTCGCCCCCGGTGGAGCAGCAGGTTCCCCGGTTGCAGGTCCGCGTGGATCCACACCGGCGGGCCGGACCGCTCGGGGGCGCGCAGGGCCGTCTCCCACGCGGCCGCCGCCGCGGCCGTGTCGATGACGCCGCGCAGGTCCGCGAGCGCGTCGCGGGTCTCCGCGTCCCGGTCCTTCAGGGACCCGCCGCGGTACGAGGGCGGCCCGCCCGCGGGGTCGACGCCCCGCAGCGCCAGGACGAACTCCGCCAGGGCGGTGGCGAGCGCGCCTGGTTCGGCGATCCGGCCGACGACCGGGTTCTCACCCTCGATCCAGCGATAGACGGCCCAGCGCCAGGGGTACCCCTCGGCCGGTGTCCCCTCCCCCAGCCGCACGGGCACCGGCACCGGCAGCGACGGGGCGAGCCTCGGCAGCCACACGTCCTCCTTGGCGACCTCGTCGGCGGAGCCCGACTCGCGCGGCAGCCGCGCCACCAGGTCCTCGCCGAGCCGGTACATGACGTTCGACGTGCCTGCCGAGTCCACCGCCTCGACGGGAAGGCCCGCCCACTGCGGGAACTGCGCGGCGATCAGCCGTCGTACGAGATCCGCGTCGACGCGCGGGGTGCCAGAGCTCATGGATGCCCTTCCGAGGCGGTTTCCTCCACGCGCGCAGGGATGTGCGGACGCGCAGGACATCCGAACGTTCCGGGGCCGGGCGCGTCAACCGAAATACTCAGGTTCCGCTTCAGCCGGGCATGCGCGCTGAGCACGCGGTGATGGACCCGCTTCGACGCGCACGGCGGTCGGCCACGGTCGTGACCGGGAAGCGGACCCTGCACCTGGGCGCGCCTCTGCTCCTCATGGTGTGAAGCGGGAGGTGAGGGTGATCGCATCCCTTGCGGCATCCTCCCGTCACGAGGGCCGGCGCGGACAACGCAGCCGCAACCGCCTTCTTCATCTGTACCCCCATGCCGTATGGCCCCGCCCGCCTTCCGGCTCCTGCGGGATGTCGGCCCCATAGCGTTCCGGTGATGGTCTCCGCCCGGGAAATCGCCCTCAGCTCCGAGTGGAGCCGCCTGCCGTTCAGCCCCGGACGACAGAAGCGTGCGGACCGGTCGTCGGCCGGGAACGCGTCTGTGTCCCGCACCGTAGGCGCAGGGCTCCGGGTCGCAGTTACCTCTCGGTGCCCGGATGCTTACCGGTCCGTGCCGCTCGCCGGTACGCGCTCGGCGCCACGCCGAACATTATCCGGAACGCCCTGCTGAACCCCTGAGGACGGCCCATGCCCCAACGCGCGCCGATCGCCGCCACCGGCAGCGCGTCCAGCCGTGGGTCGGCCAGGTCCTCCCGGCAGCGCTCCAGCCGCCTGCGCCGGATCACCGCCGCGACCGTCCCTACGTCCTGTTGTCGGAACAACGCGTGCACAGCGCGCAGTGACAGATGGTGGAATCCCGCGACCGTGGCCGGACCGAGCTGTGGATCGGCGAGATTCACGTCGATGAAACTGAGGATCCGTGCCCGCATGACGTCCTGCCGGGTCTGCACCGGCAGGTGCCTGTAGGCGTCCAACTGCCGGGCGACGACCGCCCCTGCCAGGTCGGCCGTCATCCGCCCCATACGTTCCAGAGCCGAGAGGTCGCAGTCCGCGCCGTGGGTCCGTATCGACGTCATCAGGTCCGCCAGCACCCCACCCACCCCGGATGCCGCGACGCGATCGGACGGGTGAGCCGCATCCGTGCCAGCCGCTCCGACACCAGGTCAGCCCAGAACCCGAACCGGTCTGATGCGGGTACGTGCGCGTTGGCGATCTCCACGGGTCCACCTCGACGGCTGCCGGCCGATGGCATCGGGCATGAGTTTCTGCGGGGGCGGAAGCCGCCGCAAGGGTGAAGGGAGAGGCCGTATGAGGTGGTCGCCGCGCCCGGCCGGGAGTGAACCGGTGCAGGGGCGACCGCATACCGGTAGCCGGAGCCAGCAGGCGGCGCGGAGTTCTTCGATCCCCTCGGCCGGACGCGGGTCTCTGGGTGGTGCAGGAGGGTGGCACGCTCGGCTGGTCCGTGGGCTTCTCGAGCCCCGGTGTGCGGGTCGGGACTCGGTCACGGCGACGGCTCGCCTCTTCCAGCATCCCCCGAGCCCGCCCCTGAGCCCGCCCCTGAGTCACTTCAGGGGCATCCCCGATGCCGGGGCGACCGGCCCGATGGTGAGCTTGGTCCATGCGCCGACACCCGCAGTTCCCGTCGTACTCACGTGCCTTGGCCGTCCTTGGTGCCGCCGTGGGGCTGCTCTGCCTCGCGTCGGCGCCTCCGCCCCTCGCCGACGAGCGCCGACCGCCCCCGCACCCCCGCGCCCGGCTCCAGGCGGCCCTCGACCGGATCGCCGGGGAGGGGACACCGGGCGTCGTGGCCCAGGTCAGGGACGCTCACGGCGTGTGGAGCGGCCGGGCCGGAGTGGGCGACATCGACAACGGACGGCCGCGGAGCATCCATGACAAGTTCCGCGTGGCCAGCGTGACCAAGCCGTTCACCGCCGCCGTCCTCCTCCAACTCGAAGCGCGGGGACGGCTCTCACTCCACGACAGCGTCGAGCGATGGCTGCCGAAGGTGGTGCACGGCAAGGGCTACCGCCCGCGGCACATCACCGTCCGGCACCTGCTCAACCACACGAGCGGCATCTTCGACTACAACACGGACGCGCGCTTCCGCGCCCAGTACGCGGGCGACGCGTTCGACAAGAACCGCTACCGGAAGTGGACCCCCGAGCAGTTGGTGGGCATCGCACTCGCCCACCGGCCGAACTTCCAGCCGGAACAGGGCAGCAGGCCCGGAAGGCCCGGGAAGTGGGACTATTCAGACACCAACTACGTCCTCGCCGGAATGATCGTCGAAAAGGCCTCGGGGGTCTCGTACAAGGAGGCTGTCGAGCGGTTGGTGATCGAGCCCCTCGGCCTGGACGACACCAGCGTGCCCGACACCTCACCCCGGGTTCCCGGCCCGCATGCGAGGCACTACTCCACGCTGTTCGAGGAGGGGCCACAGGCACGGGTGCGCGACGTCACGGAGTTCAGCCCCACGGTCGCGTACGCGGCCGGGCAGCTGATATCGACCGTCCACGACATCAGCACCTTTATGGGCGAGCTGATGGGCGGCGGCCTGCTCCCCGCCGCCCAGCGGCGGGAGCTGCTCGACGCCGTGCCCGTCGACGGCGACAAGGGACACGGCGGCCCGGAGGACGTCTACGGCCTCGGCATCCGGCACTTCAAGCTCGCGCCGGGCTGCTGGGCCTGGGGCCACGGCGGCATGATCCCGGGCTCGGCCACCCGCACGGTGGTGTCGGCCGACGGGCAGCACGCGATGACCATGAACAGGAACGGCGACTGGGGCAAGCAGGACCTGGAGGACGCCGCGGTGCGCACGGAGTTCTGCGACCGCTGACAAGACCGGCACGACGTGGGACAGCGCGGGCCAGGGCCAAGGCAGGCCCAGCGCGCGGGAGCAGGTAGTACGTCGAGCAGCGACGGCACCCCGCCCCGACGCCACTCGTGCCACACCTGGTGCCGAGCGGCTTGGGGGGCCCGGCCGGGGAGGAGGCAGCGGTGCGCACGCCGCCCCCTTGCTGCGCTCCGTCGGCGGGACGGGCACGCACGGACAGGACGATGCAGGCCGAGCCGTCGATACCAGCTGCGGCCGGGCGTGGGACACGCACACCCCACCCTTCTTTCGGGGGAACGCGGCTTGTCCACCGTCGCGGACGAGCAGGAAGGCAGCACGCTCCCACGGCAGGTGACGGACTGCGGATCGAACGGCTGAAGCTCTGCGGACGAGCCCGGCCTTCTGCTATCACCAAGACCTCGCGGACGGAGATCCGCAGCGGGAGAGGGGGGGGCGGTCGCGATGACAGGAGAGCGGCGGGTGGGGAACCTGCCGGAGGAGACGGACTGGCTGGTCGGGCGGCGCGCGGAGCTGGCGCAGGTGGCCCGGCTGTGCCGGAGGTCCCGGTTGGTGACGGTGAGCGGGGTCGGGGGCGTGGGCAAGACCCGGCTGGCCCGGCGGGTGGCGGCCGGTCTGCAACCGCAGTTCGCAGACGGGGCGTGGTGGGTGGACTTGTCCCCGCTGAGCGACGGAAGTGGCCTGCCGTATGCGATCGCCGAGGCACTGGCGCTGGTCGACCAGACGACCCGGCCGATGCTGGAAGTGGTCGCCGAGCACCTGGCCGGGCGGGAAGCGCTGCTGGTGTGGGACACCTGCGAGCACCTCATCGAGGAGTGCCGACAGGCGGCGGCGTCACTGCTGACAGTCGCGCCGGGGCTGCGGATCCTGGCCACCAGCCGCCGCCCGCTCGGCCTGCACCTCGAGGATGTGCTCGGTCTTGACCCGCTCCCGGTCCCCGGGGCTGACGGGGACGGCGGAAGCGAGGCGGCGGACGCATTGGTGCTGCTGTCCGGCCGGGCCGCGCAGACCGTGCCCGGCTTCGCCGTCACCGACGCCAATCGCCTTGAGCTGGCCGCCCTGTGCCGCCGTCTGGAGGGGCTGCCGCTGGCCCTGGAGCTGGCCGCGGCCCGCCTGCGCGAGATGCCTGCGGCCGAGCTGAACAAGCGGCTGGACGACCGCTACGCCATCCTCGGCAACACCGAAACCGAGGACTGCCAGGCCGATCCGCCCTGGCACCAGGCGCTGCGCACCGCGATCGGCTGGAGCCACGAGCTGTGCAGCCCGGCCGAACGCCTGGCCTGGGCACGGCTGTCGGTGTTCGCCGGCACCTTTGACACCGAGGCCGCGAGCCAGGTCCTGGCCGATGAGCGCCTGCCCGCCCAGGAGGTGCCTGGTCTCCTGGCCGGTCTGGTGCGGGACTCGATCCTTCAGTGGGTGCCCACCGGGGCCGGGGAGCGGTTCCGGATGCTGGACACCCTGCGCGACTACGGTGCCTTCTGGCTGCGCGGCCTGGGTGAGGAGGAGGTGCTGCGCCGCCGCCACCGCGACCACTACCTGGCCCGGGCCCGGGCCGCAGATGCCGCCTGGATCGGGCCCGAGCAGATCACCTGGTACGAGCGGACGGTCGCCGACCACGCCAACCTGCGGACCGCGCTCGACCACTGCCTCGCCGAACAAGACGGGCACGGCGCACTGGAGCTGGCCGGGGCGCTGTGGTTCTTCTGGTACGCCTGCGGCTTCCCCAAGGAGGGCCGCCACTACCTGGACCGCGCCCTGGCCCTTCCCGCGGCCCCCGGGCCCGCCCGGGCCAAGGCAGTATGGGCCAGCGGCGTCGTCGCCTTCGTCCTGGGCGACACCGAGGCCACCCTCCGCCTCGCCCACGCATTCCGGGCGGCCGTGGCCGAGGCAGCCGACAAGACCGCCCCGGTCGCCGCAGCCTTCCTGGAGGGGGTTGGCCTCACCCTGCGCGGTCAGCAGAGGCAGGCCGCCGAGGTGCTCGACGCGGTGCCGCACACCCGGCCGGCCGGCGGCCAGTACGACGCGGCGTGGTTCCTCCTGCGGGGCACCCGGGCCTTCACCCACAGCCTCTACGGGCAGTTCGCCGACGCCCTGACCGTCGCCGACGAGCTGTGTGCCGAGTGCGCCCGGCACGGCGAGGTCCATATCCGCGCCTGGGGCGACTATCTGCGTGCCCTCGCCGCCCTCGGGCTGGGACGGGCGGCGCAGGCCGCAGCCCATGCCCGCACCGCCCTGGACGGCAAGCACCGCCTGCACGACAGCATCGGCATCGCCCTGACCCTCGACGTGCTCGCCTCCGCAGCCGTCGCCTGCGGCCCCACCGAACAGGTCCCCCGGATCCTCGGCCTCGCCGAGCAGATCTGGCACACCCTCGGCACCCCCCAGCTGGGCTCACCCGAACTCGTCGCCGCCCGCACAGCGTGCGAGCACCAAGCCCGCCGCCTCCTCGGGAACGACGTCTACCAGGCCGCGTTCGACGCCGGGTACGACACTGACTTGAACTCCGGCATCGCCGAAGCTCTCACCTCCTCCGGCACATCCCCGCACGCTCCCGCACCGCCCGGCCCCACCGGCTGACCGCCCGCGTCTTCCCCATGTCGCCGTAGACGGTCACGGCCTCGTCCGCGGCGCCTCCGGCATGCCCCGGTCGGCGAAATTCGTCCTGCCCCGCATCCCGGTACGGCCCTTAGGCTGAGTCGCTCTCGGGTCCGGCCGGGTACTTCGCGAGGGAAGAGGCGTTCATGGGGGAACTGGACGGCCAGAGCGCACTGGTGACGGGCGGCTCGCGCGGTATCGGGCGCGCGGTCGCTGTGCGGCTCGCCGCCGAGGGGGCGCTGGTCGCGGTCCACTACGGCGGCAACGACGCGGCCGCTGCGAAGACCGTGGCACGGATCGCCGAGGCCGGCGGCCGGGCGTTCACGGTGCGGGCCCGCTTCGGCGAAAGCCGTGCGGTGCAGCGGCTGTTCGACGGGCTCACCACCGAGCTCGCCGATCACGGTGCGGACGGCCTGGACATCCTGGTCAACAACGCCGGCATTCACTCGGCCAGTTCGATCGGACAGCTCACCGAGGAGGAGTTCGAGCGGCTGCTGGCCATCAACGTGAGCACGCCCGTCTTCGTGATCCAGCGGGCACTGCCGCTGCTGCGGGACGGCGGGCGGATCGTCAACATCGGCTCGGCCTCCACCCGGATCGCGGACCCCCACCAGATCGGCTACACCCTCACCAAGGCGGCGCTGGCCGCCCTTGGCCCCTCGCTCGCCAACGAACTGGGCCGACGCGCCATCACCGTGAACACGGTCGAACCCGGAGTGGTGCTGACCGACATGACCGCCCACTACGCCAAGGTTCCCGAGGCAGTGGCCGGACTCGAATCGATCACCGCGCTCGGACGGATCGGCGAGCCGGAGGACGTCGCGGACGTAGTGGGCTTCCTGGCCGGACCGCGGGGGCGCTGGGTGACCGGCCAGACCATCGACGTCTCCGGCGGCACCTACCTCGGACCGATCACCCCCGGATGACCTGCCACGGGCGCAGCGCGGACAACGCCCTGGCGGCCCAACCGCAGGGGGCGCGCGGCCTGTTCGCAGCGGACGCCACTCCACCCGAGGTCATGGGGCGCTATGTCCTTGACATGGCTGGAGGTTCTGACACAGGCAGTCACCAGTACGGCCTTCGGGACCGCTTCGCCGACCTCTGCTGGGCCTTGTAGCCGCCGTCGACGTTGAGCACGGTTCCTGTGACGCAGGGCGCGGCCGGTGAGGCGAGCCAGGTGAGAGCTTCGGCGACCTCGGTGGGGCGGCCCGTCCGGTTGACCGGCTGGAGGGCGGCCTCGCACCACGTGCCGGCCTCGATGGCGGTGCTGAGGATGTCCCGTGGGCACACTCAGCACGGCCCGCGTCGGGGTGCACGCGCAAGGTGGAGAGGTCGCGCCGGAGCCCCTCACCGCGCTGGGGCTCGTGGCGTCCGGGTTCGGCAGCGCCTTCGTCCGGAAGAGCATGCTGCACGGCCACCTGCCGGGCATCACCGTCCGCGAACTGCCCTGGTTCCAGCGGTCCGTTCCCCTGTGGACCGTGTGGCACCGGACCGATCTGCGCCCGGTCGTCGCGGCATTCCGTACGACCGTCCTGGCCGCCGGGGCCGAGGACGCCGGGCCCCGGGGCTGACCTTCGGGAACAGCGCCGACGGGCGCGCCGCGCAGCCGCGTGTTGAGCCGGGCGGCCCGGCGCGTGAGGTGGATCGCCTCGGCGGAGAGGTCGACGGCGCCGGAGTGGCCCTCGTTGAAGACGCGGTAGAGCACGCGCAGGACCGTGGCGACGTCACCGGGCCTGGCGAACCGGACGCCGGAGACGGTCCGTTTGGCCCTGCTGATCCTTCCCCAAACTCTCGGCTTCGCTCGAGCAGGGGAGACCCCACTGCCATGGCCGCCTCGGGCACCAGGTACGCCTGGGCGATCTGCCGGGTGAACAGGCCGCCGACCGCGCGCAGCGTGAGCGCGACGGCCGAGGCCGGGGTCAGGGACGGGTGCGCGCAGGAAGTACAGCTGGAGCGTGTCGGCCTAGGCGTGGAGCGCCTCGTGGAGGAGGGCGCCGAACGCGCGGGGGTGCGTGGTCAGGCCCGTGTGCCCGCCCGGGAAGCGCAGCAGGTCGGTGCCCAGGCGCTCGGCCAGGTGGGCGGTCGCGCGGTGGGGCAGTTCGCCGGGCGAGTCCTGGCCGCCCGCGAGCACGAGGCGGTCCGCCAGGGCGCGCAGCCGGTCCACATCCGGGGTGTGGGACATGAACGACGGCACGATGCGCGTGACGAAGTACGGCAGGTCGGCCATCGTCCGCTCGGCCCGCGCGGCCGCCTGGGGCGGCAGTGCGGGCGGCGCCTGGGGCGCGGCCTTCGGCGCGGCGGCGGCACCCTTCGTGAGCCCGGCGGCGAACACGGTCATGGCCGCCATCAGCCCCTCGGCGTGGAAGGTCTTCTGTACGCGGGCGATGAGCGCGCGGTGCTCGGCCGCGTCGGGCAGGAGCTCCACCAGCGGCGGCTCGTGCGCCACGAGGCGTTCGACGCGCTCCGGGTGGGTGCTGAGCAGGTGCAGGGCCGCGATCGCGCCCGAGCTGGCGCCGAAGACCCGGGCGGGCTCGACGGGCGAAAGGCGTGCGAGGAG
This sequence comes from Streptomyces sp. AN091965, assembly GCF_022698285.1. Taxonomy (NCBI): domain Bacteria; kingdom Bacillati; phylum Actinomycetota; class Actinomycetes; order Kitasatosporales; family Streptomycetaceae; genus Streptomyces; species Streptomyces sp. AN091965. Next base: position 1,095,635 of record NZ_JALDMY010000001.1, read on the forward strand.
CCGGTGGGCGTCGTCGGCGTGCTCGGCCACGTGCTGCTCGGCGCCCGGGTCGTCCAGCGGGCTGCGGGACATGCCGCGCGGGTCGTAGGTGGCCACGGTGTGGTCGGTGGCCAGGTCGTCCGCGACGCCGTCGAAGGCGGCCGCGCCGCTCGTCCCGCCGGGTATGAGCAGCAGGAGCGGGCCGTGGCCGCGCACTTCGTAGTGGAGGGTCGCGCCGGGCACGCGCAGGCTGCCGGTGGTCGGTCCGGTCATCGGGGGTCGTCTCCTTCTCGGGACGGGGGCCAGTGCTCCAGGAGGGCGTGCAGGGCGTCGAGGGCACGCTCCCAGGTCCGCTGCGGCGACCGCTCGTGCGCGAAGCCGCCCGCGGCCTCCAGGGCGACGAAGCCGTGGAAGGTGCTGCGCAGCACCCGGACCGCGTCGGTCAGATCGGGCTCGGCGAGGCCGTAGCCGCGCAGCATGCCGTACGTCAGCCCGACGGCGCGGCGCGGTCCTGCGGCCCGGGCGGCCAGTTCGGGGTCGATGGGGATCGGGGTCTGTGTCGCCGTGTAGCGGCCGGGGTGCGCGTGGGCGTACTCCCGCCAGGCGTTGGCGAACGCGATCAGCGCGTCCTTGCCGGAGCGCCCGGCGGTCGCCTCCGCGATGCGGAGGGTCTTCTCGTCCGCCGCGAGGAGCGCGATGCGGCCGCGCAGGTCCTCCAGGCTACGGACGTGCGAGTACAGGCTCGCGTCCTTCACCCCGAGTCGCCGCGCGACCTGCGACATCGTCACGCGGTCCAGGCCGACCTCGTCCGCGAGCTCCGCGCCCGCCCTCGTCACCGACTCCGCCGTGAGCCCTGCCCGCACCATGCGCCCTCCCGTTTCCTAGGGGTCCTAGTTTTAACCTAGGGCTCCTAGGATGGCAAGCGGAAAGCCTTCCCTTTCCGGCCCGCCTCGCACCGGCCCGGCGTGGACACGCGGCCCACCGGGAAGCCCGCGCCCGCGCCTTGCGCCCGGCGGATCCCGGGGCGCGGCGGCACGCCCCACCCGAGCGGACCGGCGGGGCACCTTCCAGCCAGAGTCATCGCCGCCCGCTCACGCTCAGCAATCAACCCCTTGCTCACCGTTCAGGGATCTGACTAGCGTCCTTCGCCTACGGGGCGCGCCCCGCGCCGACTCCCGTACGCGCGCCACGCCCTCACCCCCAACCCCGAGGAGGCAGCCGCATGCCCCAGCCCGTCGAGGTGTCCTCGTCCGTCGCGGAAGCGAACCGCGCGCAGGGCGTCCAGCAGGACGCGGACGACTTCGAGGACGCCACGCGCGGCCATCTGGCGATCCCGCCCCTCCCCGCCGTCCCGGCCCGCGCACCCGGCGGGGCACCGGTGTGGGACTTCGCGGGATCCGCGTTCCTGCACCGCAGCGACACACCGCCGCCCTCGGTCAACGCGCACCTGTGGCGCCGGAGCCGACTCGCCGCCCTCGCCGGTCTCTTCCTGGTCGCGCGCACGCCCGAGCACGCCCTCTACCAGGTGCGCGGCTACGACCTCTCGAACATGACGATCGTCGAGAGCGCCACGGGCATCGTCGTGCTCGACCCGCTGGCCAGCTACGAGACCGCGCAGCACGCCCTCAAGCTCTACCGCGACACCACGGGAAGCCGAAAGCCCGTCGTCGGGGTCCTCTACACCCACAGCGACGTCGACCACTTCGGCGGCGTACGCGGCCTCTTCGACGAGCGCGGCGGCGAGGTGCCCGACATCCCGGTCATCGCCCCCGACGGCTTCCTGGAGCACGTGGCCGGGGAGCAGCTGGGCGCGGGCCCGGCCGTGGCGCGCCGAGCGGCGTACACGTACGCCGCCGGGCTCGACAAGAATCCGTACGCGCAGGCCGGTTCGGGGCTCGGCCTGACCGTCTCCACCGGTGAGGTGACGCTGATCCCGCCCACCGTCAGCGTGGGCGATGCCGGCCACGGGCCCGTGCCGCGCGACCAGTGGTCGGCCGAGGACGTCATCCCCTGGCGGCCGGGCCTGTACCGGCACGTCGTGGGCGGCGTCCGGATCGTCATCCAGCGCGGCCCGCGCGCCACGGACCCGGCGGCCATGAACCTCTACTTCCCGCAGCTCAGAGCCCTGTGCATGGCGGACAGCGCGGCGCACGCACGGACCGGCGGGCGGGTGCGCGACGCCCACACCTGGTCGCGCCGCCTCACCGAGGCCGTGCAGTGCTTCGCCGGGCACGCGGAGGTCGCCTTCGCCCCGCACCACTGGCCGGTGTGGGGCCGGGAGAGGATCACCGAGCTCCTGAGCGTCCAGCGCGACGTGTACGCCTACCTGAACGACCAGACCCTAAGGCTGATCAACGGGGGCAGGAACGGCCCGGAGATCGCCGAGGAGCTGAAGCTGCCCGCCGCCCTCGCGGACCACTGGTACACGCGCGGCCGCCACGGCCCGGTCGGCCAGGACGCGAAGGCCGTCCATCAGCACTACCTGGGCTGGTTCGACGGCAACCCGGCGCACCTGTGGACGTATCCGCAGGCCGAGGCGGGCCGCCGGTACGTGGAGGTGATCGGCGGGCCCGACGCCGTGGTCAGCGCGGCGCGCAAGGCCTATCAGCAGGGCGACCCGCGCTGGGCCGCCGAGCTGCTCAACCACGTCATCTTCGGCTGCCCCGAGCGGAGCGGCCCGGCCAGGCGGCTCCAGACCAAGGCCCTCAGCCAGCTGGGCTACGGCGCGGAGAGCGGCACGTGGCGCAACCTCTGCCTCAGCGGCGCCCGCGAACTCGCCGTCGGTGTACGGCAGTACGCCCGCCGGGCCACCGGCGACCTCATCGGGAGCCTCAGCGTCGAGCAGTACTTCGCCGCGGTGGCCCGCCGCCTCGACGGCCCCCGGGCCGCCGACGAACAGCGCTCCCCCCTCGTCCTGCGGTGGCGCGTCACCGGTGCCCCCGAGCAGGAGTGCACCACCACGCTGCGCCACGGCGTACTGGTCCACGTGCCGGGCAGGGACCGTCTCGCGGGCACCCCGCAGGCGACGATCGCGCTCTGCCGGGCCGCCCTCGACGACCTGTGGCTCGACGGACCGGACTTCCGGCGCAACTTCACCGCGGCGGTCGAGCGGGGCGAGATCGTGCTCGGCTCTGCGGATCAGCTGCCGTACGCCGAGGCGGTGTTCGCGTACGTCACGGCTCCGGACCCGGGGTTCCCGCTCGCGGCCCCGGCCGTGCCGCGTCAGGCCCCGGCGCCTCCGAGGGCGGGCAGGAACTGGTCGTAGAAGTCCGTCTTGAGCCGCAGGGAGCGCTCCTCCATCTCCTGGAAGCCGTCGGACGAGGGCTCGCGGGCGAGCAGTTCGCTCAGGCGGCGGCCGAGGCGGTCGGCGTGGGTGGTGGAGAGCAGGGAGACCCGGGCCAGCGGGTTGGCCTTCGCGTCGTGCGAGTGGTGCGGGTAGTAGAAGCGCGAGCGGTTCTCGCCGCCCTGGGTGAGCAGGGGGCCCATGCGTTCCCAGAGGCGTCCGTACTCGACGGACACGAGGATCTCGCCCCAGAAGCGCAGGAGCGTCAGCATCCGCACGTCGGCGTCCGGCTCGGCGCCCGCCTCGGCGATCATTTCGAGGGAGTCGAGGATGACCTTCCGGGTGGTCGCCGAGGGCTTCGACGTGACGATTCTCCGCTGGGGGATGCCCAGTTGACGCAAGTCCTCGGTCATGTCCTCGCGGTGCGACCGGGTGTGGCCGTGGCTGTCGGGGTACTCCTCGCGCAGGATGACCCGGGCGATCCGCAGGCTCGCCTCGTCGCTGAGGAGGTCGATGGCCAGGTCGTAGCAGGGGGTGAACGCGAGGGACACGAAGCGGCGTTGCAGCAGGACCTCGGCGAAGGCGTCGTCCGGAAGGAGCGCGATGTTCGCGAGCACCGGGTGCTGGTCGAACCGCTCGACCAGGGCGTCCTCGAAGGCGTCGAGGCGGTCGAGTCCGCCCGCGGCGCCCGGCGCGCCGAGCACGCCGGTCACGGCCGCCGCCCCGTCACGTCCCGCACGTCGGTTCGATCCGTTCTGCTGCATGGCCGTGCTCTCTCTTCCGGGGTCACAGGTTGATCCTTCCGACGGATCCGCGCCAGTCGCTCATGTCCACGGCACAGCCGATGCTCCAGAGCGTGTCCACCTCGCGCTGCACCTCCCTGCCCATCACGGTGGCGCAGCCCTCGATCTCCATCTGGGTGGAGCGGATCGCGAGCCGTCCGTGCAGGAACGAGCTCACCAGGTAGTGCTCGTCGGCCTTGTAGACGGCGACGGACGGCAGGGAGTTGTACACGCGCACTTCGAGGCGGGCGCGGTCCTCGTCCCCGGCGTCGTGGACCAGTGAGGCGAGCGTGGACAGGCACTGCTCGATGTTGGCCCGGACGTCGCCGTCGCGGGCGGGGTCCCGCACCGTGCGCAGGGCCTCGCTGCGCAACCCGGCCACCGGCGACGACGGGTGCAGGAGCAGGACGCGCACCCGCACCTGGCGCTCCACGATGGCCTTGCGCAGACCGCGGTCGAACTCGTCGAGGTTCGGTATCCACGTCTGCAGGATGGTCACCTCGCGCGTCGCGCCGTCCACGAGCGTGGCGAACCTGTCGTCGGGGAACCGCTCGTGCACCCGCACCACACCGGCGTAGTGCCGCTGCCTCAACTCCCGTGCGAGGGCATCGATGTCGAGCTTGGACAGCTGCGCGTGCACGTCGTCGAGGACCTTGAGCCGGTCGAACTCCAGGAGCAGGAAGAGCGTGACGGTGCTCAGGATGAGCAGGGTGACCTTGGGCAGGGTGCTCCCCGGCGCCAACTCGTCCAGCCAGCCCAGCAGATCGGCGAGCACCACCACGATGCCCGCCCCGGCCATCACGGCCAGCGCGATCCGCTCGGCCCGATAGCGCATGCCGCCCCGCATCCCCCGCTCCCACCTGCCGATCCGCGCCGTCGGCGACGATGCTAGCCGGGGGGCGGGGACTACGGAGGGCGTTCACGTAGTACGACGACCATCGAAGTTTGACAGTCGTCGTACTTTCGGCTTGGGTGATCCACGGTGCCGCACGGCGCGGTGCCTCAACCGGGGGAAGGACGGCGCGTGATGGCCAGGACGGTGCGGTTCCACGAGTTCGGCGGGGCTGATGTGCTGCGGATCGAGGACGTGGAGATCGGTGCGCCCGGCGCCGGTGAGGTGCTGATCCGCGTGGACGCGATCGGGCTCAACCGCGCCGAGGTGCTGTTCCGCGGCGGCCACTACATCGAGACGGTCAGGGAGTTCCCCGCGCGGCTCGGCGCGGAGGCGGCGGGCGTGGTCGAGGCCGTCGGCACCGGGGTGACGGGCTTTCGGACCGGCGACGCGGTCAGCGTGGTGCCCGCCTTCTCGATGAACGACTACGCCGTCTACGCCGAGCGCGCGCTCGTCCCGGCGGCCGCGCTGCTGCACCGCCCCGAGGGCCTCGACGCGGTCGCGGGCGCGGCGGTGTGGATGCCCTATCTGACGGCGTACGGAGCCCTGGTGGAGGTCGGCGGGATGCGCGCCGGGGACACCGTCGTCCTGACCGCGGCCTCCAGCAGCGTGGGCCTCGCCGCGATCCGGATCGCCCGCAGGGTGGGGGCCGTGCCCATCGCCACCACCCGCACCGGCGCCAAGAAGGAGGCACTCCTCCAGGCGGGTGCCGCGGCTGTCGTCGTCACCGAGGAAGAGGACGTCGTCGAGCGGGTGCGCGCGCTGACGGACGGCCGGGGCGCCGAGTTCGTCTTCGACGCCATCGCCGGTCCGGGGGTGGTGGACCTGGCGAAGGTCATCGCGCCCGGCGGCACGCTCTTCCTGTACGGGGCACTGAGCGGCGAGGTCACCCCCTACCCCGGCTTCGACCTCGGCATGCCCGCGCTGAACATCCGCACCTACACCCTGCACGAGCTGACCACCGTGCCCGAACGGCTCCGCCGCGCCGAGGCGTTCGTCGCCTCCGGCCTCGGCACGGGCGCCTTCGAGCCCGTCGTGGACCGCACCTTCCCGCTGACGGAGATCGCCGACGCGCACCGCTACATGGAGGCGGGCCGCCAGGTGGGCAAGATCGTCGTGACGGTGGACGGACACGAGGGCGGCGGGGGTCCCACCGCTTAGCCGCTCCGGACGGAGCCACCGGGCCGGGCCGGGGCCGGGGGCGCCCCGCGGTGCGGGGCCTGAGGCGCTCCGCTCGCCGAGGCCGTCCGGAAGTCCCCGGGCGTCCACCCCGTCGTCCGGTGGAAGAACTTCCCGAAGTTCGCCGCCTCGTCGAAGCCCAGGCGGCGCCCGATCGCGGCGGCGCTCAGATCGGTGTGGACCAGGAGCCGCTTGGCCTCCAGGGCCACCCGCGCGTCGATGACGACCTTCGCGGGGCGCCCGGTCGCGGTGAGGCAGGCCCGCGTGAGCGTCTTGGGCGTGGTGGCGAGGCGGGCGGCGTACGCCGCCACGGAGCGTTCGGCGGCGAAGCCCTCCTCCACGGCCGCGCGGAAGCGGCCGAAGAGCTCGCCCGGGCCGGGCGGGACGGGCTCGCCCTCCGGCTCCGGCAGCAGTGCGATCCGCAGGAGCAGCGCCGCCAGGGTGTGGCGCAGCAGATCGGTGCCGAGGTCACGCGCCCCCCTCTCGTAGGTGTCGTGGGCGCCGGCCAGCAGCTCGGTGAGACGCGTGAGGTCCCTGAGGTCGGTGCCCCGCGTGCGCCAGTGCGCGGCGGCGAAGGGGTCGTCGAGGAGCGGGCCGGTCCGCAGGGGCGGCGGGAAGTCGGGCGTGAACAGGACGAGGCGGGCGCGCAGCCCCGGCTCACGGGCGTGGGCGTGGACCTGGCCGGGCCTGATCCACAGCAGGGTGCCGGGGCGGCAGTCGTGGCCGACGAAATCGACCATGTGGGTGCCGTGTCCCCGCGTGACCAGGACGAGCAGGTGGAAGTCCAGGCGCTGCGGTCCGGCGCCGCCCTGCTCGGGCGCGTGGGCGCGCTCCTCGGCGAGGGTCCGTACGTCGATGCCGAGGGCCGGGCAGTGCGGGTTCCGGTAGCTGATGTCGCTGATCGGCGCCGCAAGGGGTTGTCCGTTTTTGACCATGGCTGCTCCCGAACATACCTCGTGTTCCGGGTGGGGCGCAGGGAGTGTGGAGGGGTGCCGGAAAGCCCTCCCTCCCGCAACCGGGAGGACGGCCGGACGCCTTCCCCCTGGTATCGCCCACGGAGGCCGCGATGACCCTGACCTCGCTCTCCCCTTCCGCCCCGCCCCGGGCGCCCGCCGTGCGCGGCCGCCTCCTGCTGGTGGCGCTCGGCGCGGCCCCGGCCGTCGTGCTGCGGCTCGGCGGGGCCGAGCCCGGCCCCGTCGTGGGCATGCTGGTCTTCGGCCTCGGCGTGCTCGCCGCCGCCGTGCTCCTGATGTGGGCCGCGGAGACCGCGCGCGCCGACATCTCCGGCGCGCTCGCCCTGGCGCTGCTCGCCTTCATCGCCGTCCTGCCGGAGTACGCCGTGGATCTGTACTTCGCCTACACCGGTGGCAGCGACCCCGCCAACGCGGCGTACGCGGCGGCGAACATGACCGGCGCCAACCGGCTCCTGATCGGTGTGGGCTGGCCCCTCGTCGCCCTCGCGGGCTATCTGGCCGCCCGCAGGAGCGGGGCCCGCCCGGCCGTCGCGAGCACCACGCTGGGTGCGCACCGGCGCGTGGACATCGGCTTCCTCGCCGTGGCCGCGGTGTTCGCCTTCGTCCTGCCCCTGACACGGCAGATCGCCTGGTACGTGCCGCTGCTCATCATCCCCTGGTACGGCTTCTACCTGTGGCGCGTCGCCCGTTCGGGCCCCGGTGACGACGAGGAGTTCACGGGCGTGCCCGCACGCCTCGCCGCGCTCCCCCGGCGTCGGCGCAGGCTGACGACCACGGCGCTGTTCGTGGCCGCGGCCGCGGTCATCTTCGCCGCCGCCGAGCCCTTCGCCACCTCACTGATCTCGGCGGGCAGCTCCCTCGGCGTCGACCGGTTCCTGCTGGTGCAGTGGGTCGCGCCGCTCGCCACCGAGGCGCCCGAGCTGATCGTCGCGGTCGTCTTCGCCTGGCGGCTGCGGGCGGACGACGGGCTCGGGGCGCTGCTCTCCAGCAAGGTCAACCAGTGGACGCTGCTGGTCGGGCTGTTGCCCGTGGCGTATCTCGTGGGAGGCGGCGGCTTCGGGATGCCGCTCGTGGGGCGCCAGGTGGACGAGGTCGCGCTGACGGCGGCCCAGACGGTGCTCGCCGTCGTCATCCTGCTGGACCTGCGCTTCCGCCTCTGGGAGGCGGCCACGCTCTTCGGCCTCTTCGCCGCCCAGTTCCTGCTCCCCGCGGAGAGCGCCCGCCTCGTCCTGACCTACGTCTACCTGGGCCTGGCCGCCGTCCTCCTCGTGCCACGGCTGCGGCACGCGGGGCCGTCACTGCGGGCGATCGGCGGCCGGTGAGCGACCGCCGCTGTGGCCCACGTCGTTCCTGGCGGCCCTCACGCGTCCCGGGACAGCCGCGCCGGATCGACCCGGGCCAGGGCCGCGGCCGTGTCCAGGCGCCAGCCGCTCTCGTACGCCGCGGCGAAGCGCTCGGCTCCGAGCTCCGCTCGGCCGCGGCCGCTCAAGCCGCTGACCTGGGGGTTGGTGGGGTCGTGGGCGCCGCGCAGCCGGGCCGCCGCGCCGAGCAGGACGGCGGCGTCGGCGAAGCGCCCGCGCAGCGCGGCGAGGCCCGCCACGGGCACCGCCACCATCGCCACGACCGGCATGTCCCGGCTGCCCACCGCCATGGCGTACGCCCGGTCCAGTGCCTCTTCGGCGCCGGGGTCGTCGCCGAGTGCGAGGCAGAGCGCGCCCCGCAGGGCACCGATCACGGCCTGGCCCTGGTCGCCGCCGAACAGGACCCGCTCGGTGAGGGCGGCCTCGATCGACTCGACCAGGTCGCGCGCCCGGGGCAGCGCTCCGGTGCCGATCGACAGAGCGGCTTCCCAGGCGTCGAGCAGCAAGGCCGTCCTGGGCAACGCCGAGCGCAGCACGCGCTCCCGGGCCACGGCGATCGTCTCGGCGGCCCGCGCGGTCTCGCCGAGCCGCACGTACAGGTCGCTCAGGCGCATCTCGACGAAGACCTCGTCGGTGAGGCTGAGCGAACCGAACGCGCGAGCCAGCCGTTTGGCCTCGTTCAGGTCGGCCAGGGCGCCGTCGAGGTCACCGTCGTACTGCCGCGTCATCGCGCGCAGAGGCAGCGCCCTGGCCAGGCCCCAGCGGTCGCCCGCCCGGGTGAGGCACTCGAGGGCGGCCCGCACGTCGCCGCCCACCTCCTCGAAGCGGCCGTCGTTCTCGGCGAGATGGGCCCGCGTCAGACGGGCCGTCCCGGCCGTCCACGCGTCGGGCGCCTCGGTCAGCTCTTCAAGGACCGTGACGGGCACCTCGGTCCCGACGAGAGGGGCGAGGCCGACCACGGTCAGGACGCCGCAGAGGCCCGGCAGGTCCGGACGGCTCAGCAGCTCCGGGCGGCTCAGCAGGCGGCCGACGAGCGCCCGCAGTCCCGCACGCCGCTCCTCGGCCCAGTGGCCGACCCGCTCCCCGCCCCGGGGGACGAGGGTGTTGAGCACCAGCAGCCCTTCGGCGACGTCGCGGCGCACGCTCGGCTCCTCGGCCGGCAGGGCGACCGCCTCGGCCAGCCAGTAGGCCGCGTCGGCGTGCCGCCCGAGCATCTGCCAGTACCAGGTCAGGTCCAGGGCGAGGGTGAGCGCGCTCGCGGCGTCGCCGGTGGCGCAGAAGTGACGCAGGGCCGCGAGCACGTTGGCGTACTCGGCGTGCAGCTCGTGCAGCGCGTCGAGCTGCTCGGCGCCGCGGAGCAGCGGGTCCTGGCGGGCGGTCCACGCGGCGAAGTGGCGCGCGGCGAGGTCGCGCACGCCGGTCAGGGCGCCCTGCTCGGCCAGCCGTTCCTGGCCGTACTCACGCAGGCTCTCCAGCATCCGGTACCGGCCGGTGTCCGGCGCGAGGTGCAGCAGCGACCGGTCGACCAGGCCCGCGAGCAGCTCCGGGACCTCGGCGGCGGGCACCGCGGTGCCCGCGCAGACCGCGGCGGCCGAGGCCGGGGTGACGCCGCCGGGCAGGACCGAGACGCGCTCCGCGACCGCGCGGGCGTCCGGGCCGAGCAGGTCCCAGCTCCACGCGATGACCGCGCGCAGCGTGCGGTGCCGGGGCAGCGCGGTCCGGCTGCCGGTGGTGAGCAGCCGGAACCGGTCGGAGAGCCCGGCGGCCAGGCCGGTCAACGAGAGCGTGCGCAGCCGGGCCGCGGCCAGTTCGAGGGCGAGCGGCATGCCGTCCAGGCTGCGGACGACGCGCAGCACGTCGCCGAGGTTGCCCTCGTGGACGTCGAACCCGGGCCGCACGGCCGCCGCCCGCTCGGTGAACAGGCGCACCGACGGCGCCCGGCGGACCTGTTCGGCCCCCTCGTGCGGCTCGGGCAGGGCGAGCGGGCCGAGCGGGACCAGCGCCTCGCCGTCGACCGCCAGGGGTGCGCGGCTCGTGGCCAGGACCCGCAGCGCGGCGCAGCGGGTCAGCAGCGCCGTGACCAGGTGGGCCACGGCGTCGATCAGGTGCTCGCAGTTGTCCACCACGAGCAGGCTCTCGCGGCCGTCCAACTGGTCGGCCAGTACGTCGAGTTCGTCGAGTCCGTCGGCGGGTTGGCCGCGCAGCCCGGCCGAGGCCGCGAACAGGGCCGAGCCGCGCAGCCCGATCGCGGCCAGCAGGGCAGCGCCTACCTTCGCGGGCTCGGTGACGGAGGCGAGGTCGATCAGCCACACGCCGTCGGGATACGCGTGCCGCTGGCGGCGGGCGGCCTCGACCGCCAGGCGCGTCTTGCCCGCTCCGCCGGGACCGAGCACGGTCACCAGGCGTCCGGTGGCGAACAGGGCGTCGATCCGGGCCAGGTCGTCGTCGCGGCCGATGAAGCTGGTCAGCGGCGCGGGCAGATTGCCGCGCCGACTTCGGGTGGTGTCGGGGGCGGGCCGCTCGGCGCGCAGCAGCGACAGGTGGCGTGCGCTCAACGCGGCGCCCGGTTCGGTGCCGAGGGCGTCGGCCAGGCTCTCGCGAACCCGCTCGTACAGGGCGAGGGCGTCGGCCTGGCGCCCCTGGGCGGCGAGCGCGTCCATGAGGAGCGCGGCGGCGCGCTCGTGGACGGGGTGCTCGGCGAGCAGTGTGGTGAGGCGGGCGGCGGCCGCGTCGGCACGGCCGAGGGCCAGTTCGGCGTCGGCGAGGTCGGTGACGGCCTCGGCCGAGGCGTGGGCCAGCCGGACCGCGACGGCGGGCGCCACCGCGGCGACGGCCGCGGGTTCCGTGCCGGGGCTCTCGCCCCACAGCGCCACGGCCTCGCCGAGCAGGCTCGCCGCGCCGGGAAGGTCACCGGCACGCAGGCGGTCGCGGCCCGCACCGGCCAGCTGTTCGAAGCGCAGCGCGTCCACGTCGGCCGCGTCCACGGCCAGGTGGTAGCCGTCCGCGAGCCGCGTGACGGCACCGGCCGAACCGAGGGTCCGGCGCAGCCGCGACACGAGGGCCTGCAGGGCGTGGCCCGGACCGGACGGCGGCTCCTCGGCCCAGATCGCGTCGATGAGGGCGCTCGCCTCGACCGCGTGGCCGCCCGCGAGGGCGAGTCGTGCGACCAGGTCCCGCGACCGGGTACCCGGCACGGGCAGGACCGCGTCGCCCCGGCACACCTGGAAGGCACCGAGCAGCGTCACACGGAGCCGCGTGCCGCTCGCGGCGCGGAGCCGCGCCTCCGTCGTGACACGACGCCGCGTCCCCCCGCTCATCCTCCGATCCTCACACACGCGCCGACGGTCCCTCACATCAGGGCCACGCCCGTGCGCCCGCTCGTCAGCGCCGCGTGTGCCCTGTGTGAGGGGCCCTCAGGAGCCTTGGCACGTCGCCGGAAACCGCCTTCGGACAGAGGAGTCTCGTCATGCACGACGTCCTGATCGTGGGCGCGGGCCCGGTCGGTCTCTTCCTGGCCTGTGAACTGGGCCTCGCGGGCTGCTCCGTGCTGGTGCTCGAACGGGAGCCGGAACCCGGATCGCCGTGGCGGGCGCACCCCCTCGGGTCGCGGGGCCTGTCCCCCGGGTCGGCCGAGGCGTTCCACCGCCGCGGCATGCTGCACCCCTTGCTGGAGGCGTCGGGCGTCCACGACCAGGGCGTCGACGCTGACGGGCCGTCACCTCCCCGTGGCGTGGGCCACTTCGCCGGGATAGTGCTCGATCCGGCCGGGGTCGACCTCGCCGCCCTGCCGTTCCGGCTCCCCGGGCCCGCGGCGGACGGCCTGTTCACGAACCTCGAAGCGGTCGAGACGGTGCTGGCCGAGCGGGCGGACAAGCTCGGCGTGGAGGTCAGGCGGGGCGTCACGGTCACGGACGTCGTACAGGACGACGAGAGCGTGGTCGCGCACACCGGCGAGCAGGCGTACGCGGCGCGCTGGCTCGTCGGCTGCGACGGCGGGCGCAGCGCGGTGCGCGGCCGCGCGGGCTTCGCGTTCGTGGGCACCGAGCCGCAGTTCACCGGCTACGTCATGGTCGCCGAGGTCACCGGCCCCGACGAGCTGCCCCGGGGGGTCCATCTGACGCCGCAGGGCATGTACCTCCGACTGTCCGACGAGCACATCGGCATGATGGACTGCGACGGCGGCGCGTACGACCGGACCCGGCAGCCGACCGCCGGCCACCTCCAGACGGTGCTGCGGCGCCTGTCCGGCACCGGTGTGACGCTGGGCGCCGTCCGTCAGGTCTCGACGTTCACCGACCGGGCGATGCAGGCGACGACGTACCGGCGCGGGCGCGTCCTGCTCGCGGGGGACGCCGCGCACATCCACTCCCCCGCCGGCGGCCAGGGGCTCAACCTCGGCATCGGCGACGCCATGAACGTGGGCTGGAAGCTCGCGGCGTCCGTGCGCGGCCACGCGCCGGACGGGCTCCTCGACACCTACACCCGCGAACGGCATCCGGTCGGCGCCCGGGTGCTCGACTGGACGCGCGCCCAGGCGGCGGTGATGAGGCCGGACCCCCACGGCTGGGCGCTCCGGGAGGTGCTGCGCGACCTGCTCGCGACCCGTGACGGCACGACCCGGGTGTTCGAGCGGATGTCGGGGACGTCGATCCGCTACGACCTCGGCAGCGAGCAGCCGCTGGTCGGCCGCAACGCCCCGGAGTTCCGTCTTGAGGACGGCACTTTCCTCGGCGAGTTGCTGCGGGACGGACAGGGCGTCGCGCTCGATTTCAGCACCGGCCGCCGTCTGCGTGCCGCGGCGGCGGGCAGACGGGGCCGACTGCGGTACGCGTCCGGGCCCGCGCGGAACGACCTCGGGCTGGACGCCGTGCTCGTCCGGCCGGACGGCGTCATCGCCTGGGCGGGCGCCCGTGACTTCGGCCCCGAAGACCTCGAAGGATTCGAGCGGGCCGCCGACAGGTGGTTCGGCCCGTCGTGACACCAGGAAGCGGTACGGCGGAGTGGCGCGCCGACCTGGCCCCGGAGGTCCGGGCCGTGGGGGGACTCGCCGACAGGTGCAGCGCCAACTGCTGCGTGCCGACCGCAGCCTGGCTGCGCCCGATCGCGTGGCCGCGTCCGTGGGTCCTTCAGAGGGCGATGAGCCCCGCGGGCGTGGGCCGGAACCCGCAGGCCTCGAAGTAGAACGGCCCCAGCTCGTCGTCGAAGTCGACGTGCAGCCACTCGCACCCGGCCGCCCGGGCGTGCCGGGCGGCCTCGGCGACGAGCCCGGCGCCGACCCCACAGCGCCGCCGACCCGTGGCGACGACCGTGTCCAGGACGAAGGCGTGCACGCCGCCGTCCCACGCCACGTTCACGAAGCCCACCAGGTCGCCGCCGTCGCGCGCGCAGACCCAGCCGAGGCTGTGGCGGTGCACCTGGCCGAGCCAGTCGAGGTCCAGGACCGGGTGACCGAAACCCTCCGCGTGCAGCGCGTTGACGGCCGCGTTGTCGAAGTCGCCCCGCCACTCGTACGTGATCGTCATGGCGCCGAGACTCTCACGTGCCGCCGGACCGGCCCCGCCGAGCCCCCGAACCTCACCGTTCCCCCGTCTCGGCACGGCTCCCCTGACTAAAGTCAGAGAATGGCTGACGACGCACAGATCGCCCGAGTACGCCGCTTCAACCGCACCGTCACCGAACGCGTGGGCGTGCTCCACGACCACTACCTGGGCCTCGACCGGCCCATCGGAGAGGCCCGGCTGCTGTGGGAGATCGGTGAGGACGACGACGGGCAGGACGTGCGGCGGCTGCGGGAGCGGCTCGGGCTCGACTCCGGGTACCTGAGCCGACTGCTGCGCGCCCTCACGGACGACGGGCTCGTGGCCGTACGGCCGAACCCGCTCGACCGGCGGGTCCGCACCGCCCGGCTCACCGCCGCGGGCCGCGCGGAGCGCGCCCTGCTCGACCGGCACAGCGACACCCTGGCCGGGACCCTCCTCGAACCGCTCAACTCCGCGCAGCGCGGCAGGCTCGTCGCCGCGATGTCCGAGGTGGAGCGGCTGCTCACCGCCGCGACGGTCGCGCTCGACGCCGTCGACCCCGGCCACCCGGACGCCCGTTCCTGTCTGACGTCGTACTTCGCCGAGATGCAGGAGAGCTTCGAGACGGGCTTCGACCCGGCGCTCAGCCTGCTGCCCGACGCGGGGGAACTCCGGCCGCCCCACGGCGTGTTCCTCGTCGCGCGGCTGCGCGGCGAACCCGTGGGCTGCGCCGGTCTGAAGCTGCCCGCCGACGCGCCCGCGGAGATCAAACGCATGTGGGTGGCGCCGCACGTGCGCGGCCTCGGGCTCGCCCGCCGGTTCCTGGCCGAGCTGGAGGACCGGGCCGCGCGGCACGGCCACGACCGGCTGCGCCTGGACACCAACAAGGCCCTGACGACGGCGATCGGCCTGTACCGCGCCTACGGCTTCGATGAGGTCGCCGCCTTCAACGACGAGCCGTACGCCCACCACTGGTTCGAGAAGCGGATCACCGGGCCCGCCCCCGAGGAGGCTCCCGGGCGGCGGCTCACGTAGACCTCGCGCACGGGCGCGGCGCCGGCCGGGCCACCGCGGGCACCGGCGCCGGCCGGAACAGCGGCATGGCCAGAGCCACCGGAGGGAACGCGCGCGGCGCCCCCGCGGCCCGTCGCGGCGCCCCGGCGGACCGGGTCCCGTCGCGCGGGCCCGGGCGGCCGTGGGCGTGGGTCCGGAGGGCGCGCTCGGCGGCGTGCAGCACCTCGCAGTGGCGCTTGACGCGCTTCCAGGCCTGGCACCACTGTTCCCACGCGCTGCCCGTCACGTCGCACACGTGCAGGAAGGCGTAGAGCTGCTGCAGGTCGAACATGGACGTGCCCGCCAGCATGCGCCGCACCGTGCTGTGCGGCAGTTCGCCGTGGTCCCCCGCACGGTGCTCCATCTCGTCCATGGGCATCGCCCCGGCCTTGTAGTAGAGCTGCTGCAGGGCGTGGATCAGCTCGCCCTTGTCGTACACGCGGTCAGGACGCGGCACGCGCGCGCCCGGGTTCCGGTGCCGGTGCTCGGCGTAGCGGGCCGCGCGCCACAGCCTCCGGGCGTGGGTGACCGAGGCCCCGCAGGCCCGCGCGTACGCCTCCACCACCGGGAGGCGGGGGATCCGGGTCCCGGTGGTGGCCCGCGAGAACGTGGTGTCGGAGAAGGCGTGCGCGGAGCGTCCCGCCAGCTCCCGGTGGGTCAGGCCCGCCGCGTGCCGCTGGGCGCGCAGCCACTCCGCCAGCTCCTCCAGGCGCGCGTTGGCGGTGGCCACCGGCCGCTCCGGGCGCCCCACGGCCGCCCCGGTCACCGCTCGGCCGGCGCGAGCGGGGCGCGCCGGGCCAGCTGGGCAGCGACCACGCCCGCGGCCGTCAGCGCTTCGGCGATCACGACGACGGGCAGTCCGGCGAGGGCGAGCGCGGCCCCGAGGACGAGCACCACGACGACGATGACGGTCTGCTCACCGGTGGGCCGGGCCGGGGGCGTGGGGACGACGCACGGCAGGCGTCGACGCGACTTGTCCATGAACTACCTCTGGATCTCGGAGTGCTGATGTTCCCGGGCCCCGCGCCACGGAGGGTACGGGGCCAACTGCGCAACGGGCGCACGCCCGTTGCGCAGCATGGTGGCACCGGATCCCGGCCCTCGCCGGAGTTGATGCATCCCCGCCCCGCCTGCGCGACACCGCCCCCTCGCCCCGCGGCCGCCGACGCGCCTGTCGGGCCTCGGACGACCTGCGCGGATGCCGTGCGCCGGAACGCCGGTGGCGTACGGCGGCGGAATTGATGCATCGACGAGCGCCCCGGCCTCCGCCGCCCCGGGCGCATCACCGAACGGCACCCCCATCCCTTGGGTCCTCCCCCGCTCACACCTGACCGTCGGACCTGATCCGCTGCCACAACGCCGCCAGCGCGTCCTCGGTGTCCGTCTCGGCCACCGCCCGGGAGAGGGCCCGCTCGGTCTCGTGGAGCATGTCGCGCACCAGGTCGCCGCCCGCGCCGGAGGGGCCCTCGCCGGGAGCCGCGAGCGCCGCCCGCAGACGGGTGAGGGCCTTGGTGCGGAGGCGGTCGACGCCCTGGGCCGTCAGGCCGAGCACGCCCGCGACCTCGGCCCGCGGCAGGCCTTCGTAGAAGCACAGCGTGACGACGGTCTTCTCACGCCCCGGCAGCGCGTTGACGGCGTGGGCGAGCAGGCGCAGCAGCTCGCGGTCCTCGGCGGCCGCCCCGGGGTCCTCGGCCACGGCGCCCAGCAGGTCGCGTTCCTCGACGCCGGAGTCCAGCAGCTCCTCCAGCGACACGTCACCCGCGGGCGACCACCGGCGCAGTCTCCGCAGCTCGTCGACCATGGCCCCGCGGATGCGGATGACCGCGTACGTCTCGAACCTGACCCCCCGGTCGAGGGTGAACCCCTCGACCGCGCGGAGGAGCCCGTACATCCCCGTGGAGACGAGGTCCGCCCGTTCCACAGGGGTGGGCGCGCCGACGCTCATGCGGTCCGCCACGTACCGCACCAACGGCATGTAGTAGTGGATCAGTTGGTCCCGCATGAGCCGTTCACCCGTCGCCTTGTACGCGCGCCACAGCTCGTCCGGTGTCGAGGGCTCGACCGACTGCCCGGCGGGACGCAGGCCCTGAGGGTGTGTCATTCCTCGTCACCTCGCTCCCCGTCCAGCAGACCCAGGCGCCGCAGCTCCTGCCACAACGGCGCCAGCGTGCGCCGCGCCTGGCTCAGGAGGGCGCGTACGGTCGACTTCTCGATGCCCATCGTCCGAGCGATCTCGGCCGTGGTCAGGCCGGCGAGATGGCGCAGCGCCACGGCCTCGCGCTGCCGCAGGGGCAGCCGCGCGATCGCCCGGCACACCTTGAGGTAGCCCTCCTTCACATCCATGAGCGCGGCCGGCTCGGGGGCGCGGGCAGGGCGGTCGACGCCGTCAAGAGGGATGCTGCCCGAGTGGCGACGGGACACGTCGATCGCCTCGCGGACCACCGTGGTGGAGAGCCAGGCCTCCCACCTGCGCACCGGCTCCGCGTCCGGGTCGTTCATGCGGCGCCAGCACTGGTAGAACGCTTCCTGGACGGCGTCGTGCGCCAGCGCGGGCATGCCCCCGCACACCAGGGCCGCCTTGCCGAGCAGCCTCGGCCGGAGGTCCCTGTACAGGGCGTCGAACGCGGCGCCGACGGGCTGCCCCGGCTGTCCGGGCATTCACCGCTGCTCCTCGTCGCGGACCTTGACGGCCCAGGAGACGCCGTCCTGTTCGGTCACCTCGGCGGAGCCGCCGCCGCGTGACAGACCGTGCAGCACGGCCGTCATCGTGTCACGCCGCACCCGCTCGCGGACCCGGTACGCGTGGGCGCTCGCCACGATCCCGACCGCGGCGCTCGCGCCGATCCCCAGGCACACCCACCCCCACACTGTGAGCACGGTGGTGTTCTCCTCTCCGCTCTTCCCGACCCGCCGGGAGACCCCGACACTGCGTAGAGCGGAGCGGCCTCGAAAGCGCGTAGGGGAGGCCGGGGAACCACCGGTCCGGGCGACGCGCGGAAAACCCGTGCGAGTCCGGCGATGAGTTTCGGGGGCGAGCCGGGTCCAGAGAAGCACGGGCCGTTGCAGAGAGGAATCGATCATGTCGAGCGCGCAGACGCCGCGGAGTACCGAGACCCCTGATACGTCATCGCCGACGGGCACGGAGCGGCAGACCGCCGCGGGGAAGGTGCTGTGGCACTTCACGATGTCCCTCGACGGGTTCGTGGCGGGGCCCGACCACACCGTGGACTGGATGAAGGGGACCTCGTTCCGCCCCGACCTCGTCGACGAGTACGCGGGCACGACGGGCGCCGTCCTGGGCGGCCGGGACGGCTGGGACGCCTTCCCCGACACCAGCGGCATCTACGGCGGCCGGTGGCGAGGACCGGTGTTCGTCCTCACGAACCATCCGGAGGACGCGAAGCCCGCCGACGGCGTCACGTTCCTGTGCTGCGACGTCGCCGAAGCGGTCCGCATCGGCCTCGAAGCCGCCGGGGGCAAGAACCTGGAGGTCCTCTCCGCCTCGATCGGCCGCCAGCTGCTCCAGCGCGGCCTGATCGACGAGATCGCCCTGCACGTCGCGCCGGTGCTGCTCGGCGACGGGGTCCGGCTGTTCGACAACCCCGGCGGCGCTCCCGTACGCCTCGAACTGCTCGGCGGCGACGACCCCTCGGCCGCGGTGGACGTGCGCTACCGCCCGGTCGCGGCCGACTGAACTTCCCGTACGAGGCCGTGTACACCAGGACTCCCCGGGTACCCGACGGTCTCCCAGCTGCGAGTACAGCCCCAGTACACGACACGAGGGAGGACCGGCATGACCAGCGGCACCGAGACCGGTGACGTCACCGGCACGCGGGACAAGGACTACAACCTGGTCTGGTACGTCGAGGCGTGCCTGAGCAACGCCCTGCGGCTCGAGGCGTACGTCCACGACGCGGAGCGCGCCAAGGACACCGAGGTCGCGGAGTTGTTCCGCAAGGCGCAGGCCGACAGCCGCAAGGGCGCCGAGCTCGGCAAGAAGCTGCTGCGCTCGCGCCTGCAAGAAGGCTGACGGGCACGCGAGAAGGCCTCCTCACCGTCGCGGTGAGGAGGCCTTCTCGCGGCCGGAGGGCCGCACCCGGCTCAACGCCGGGCCAACGGACACCGGCCTCACGACGCGTCAGAAACGTCCCGATGCTTCCGCCCTATACGATCTCGATCACATGTGGGCTCCTGCGGGCCCCGACCATTTTCGAGACGCAGGCAGGCTGGGGGAATTCCCATGGTGAGAAGCGGGTTCGTACGGACGGCCACGGTGGCCGTGACCGGTGTGGTGCTGGCGGCGGTGGGCACGGCCCAGGCGTCGGCCGGCGACCGGGCCGCGGAGCCGGTGCCGGACGCGGCGGGGGTCCAGACCGCCCTTGAGCGCACCGTCGCGGCGGGCGCGCCCGGCGCGTTCGCGGTGATCCGGGACCACGACACCCCGGGCGTCGACCGGACCGTCGCCGTCGGCAAGGCGAAGCTCGACGGCACGCCCATGAACGGCGAGTGGCGCTTCCGGGTGGGCAGCAACACCAAGATGTTCACCGCCGCCCTCGTGCTCCGCCTGGCCGACCAGGGCCGCATCGACCTGGACAAGCCGGTGCGCGAGTACCTCCCGGCCGGCACCCTGCCCGCGGACTGGAACATGACCGTCCGCCAGGTGATGCAGCACCGCTCCGGCATCTACGACCACACCAACGACCTCCTCGAGCAGCCGGGCGAGGAGACCACCGACGCGTTCGAGAAGCGCATCCGCAACACCGTGTACAAGCCCGCCGACCTCGTGGCGCGCTCGGTCAAGCACGGCCCGCAGAGCGCGCCGGGCACGAAGTACTCGTACTCGAACACCAACTACGTCGTGCTGGGCATGGCGATCGAGCACCTCACGGGTGACACCTACGCGAACGTGCTGCGCAAGGAGATCATCAAGCCGCTGGGCCTGAAGAAGACCTCCTACGTCGTCCCGAAGAAGACCATCTCGGGGGCGCACGTCACCGGCTACCTGACGAACGACGACCGCTCCAAGCCGCTGCTCGACTCCACGAAGCAGAACGGCTCCTGGGTCGGCAGCGCGGGCGCCGTCATCTCCTCCGCGGCCGACATGGACCGCTTCCTGACCGCGCTCCTCGCCGGGGACTCCGGCGAGCTGATCTCCGACGCGTCGCGGCGCCAGATGACGACCGTGCTGCCCACGCCCACGGCGAAGGTCAGCTACGGCCTCGGCCTGCGCGAGATCGCGCTGTCCTGCGGCAAGGTCTACGGCCACGGCGGCATCGTCCAGGGCTTCCAGACGCAGTCCTTCTCCACGCGCGAGGGCGACCGCACGGTCGTGGTCTTCGCCAACGCGTCCAACAACAGCGCGGTGACGCAGGGTCTGACGAACACCCTGGAACCGGCCTTCTGCGGCACCAAGCCGTCCCCGGCCGCCAAGAGTTCCCAGCGCGCCCCCCGCTCGGCGGACGTGAACACCACCCCGCGGGTGCCGGCCGTCGAGGACAGCCGCATCTGACCCGCATCGGGTGAGCGGCCCGCGGGCGGGGTGCGCCCCCGCCCGCGGGCCGAGCGGACGTCATGCCTCCGCTACGGCCTCCAGGGGGCTGAGGGCGGCCGCCCTGCGGGCCGGGACGGCGGCCGCGAGCGCTCCGGCCGCCAGGGACAGCGCGCAGGTGAGGAGCAGCGTCCCCCAGGGCAGCCGCAGGGAGTACTGCTCCAGCGCGCCGTTGGCCAGTGAGCCGACCGCCCAGGCGCCGAACAGGCCGCCCGCGAGGCCCAGCGCGGTGCCGAACGCGGCGACGGTGACCGCCTCGACGCGGATCATCCGCCGGACCCCCGCGCGGTCCATGCCGAGGGCGCGCAGCGCGCCGATCTCGCGGGTGCGTTCGGTGACCGACATGGCCAGGGTGTTCACGATGCCGAGCGCGCCGATGCCGACGCCGATGGCCAGCATCCCGTACATCACGTTCAGCAGGTCGGCCAGGGGGCCCGCGGCCTCGCGGACGAGTTCCTCGCGGTCGTGCACGGTCAGCAGCGGACTGTTGCCCACGGCGGTGCGCAGCCGCTCCTCCATGGTCTTCGAGACGGTGCCGCCGTCAGTACGGACGAGGACGCGCTGGACGGAGCCGGGGGCGAGGCTGTGCCGGGCCACTTCCGTGCGGACGCCGAGCGCGTCGCGGGCGACGGGGTTGTCCTGGTAGACGCCCACGACGGTGTACCGCTCGGCCTGGCGGCTCTGCCCCATGCGGAGGTCGACGCGGCTGCCCGCGCTCACTCCCTGTTCCCGGGCGAGGGTGCGGGAGAGGGCGATCCGGCCCGGCCCGAGGTCCTTGCCGGAGCCGCTGACGTAGGTCAGCTTCAGGACGTCGTCCACGGTGTGCGGGTCGACGCCGGAGATCTCCCGGACGCCGCCGCCGACGAAGACGGTGGAGTCCGACACGGGAGACGCGGTCCGCACCCCGGGGGACGCGGCCACACGCTGAACGGCTGCCGGGGCGACGGCGGTCGTGGACGTGCGGGAGCCGATCACGTAGTCGGCGCCGAGCCCGGCCGCGGCCTGCCGGTCGAGGGCGTGCCCGGTGGAGTGGGCGATGACGGCGAGACCGGCGACCAGCGCGGTGCTGACCATGAGCGTCGCGGCGGTGGCCGCGGTGCGCCGGGGGTCGCGCAGGGCGTTCTCCCGGGCGAGTCGTCCGGGGACGCCGAAGCGGTCGGTGAGCCGTCCGGTCAGCCGGATCACGGGGACGGCCAGGAGCGGTGCGAGCACGGTCAGGCCGGCGACGAGCAGGGCGCAGCCGGTCAGCGCGCTCCGCAGGTTGTCCTCCGACGCGTCCTGCGCCCCGGAGAGGGACACGAGCCAGCCGACGCCGAGTGCGAGGAGCACGAGGCCCACCGCGCCGCGGGCCCTGGACCGGGCGGCGGAGGACGGCTGTTCGGCCGTGCGCAGGGCCTCGACGGGGGCGACCCGCGCCGCCCTGCGGGACGGCAGCCACGCGGCGAGCACGGTGACGCCGACGCCCACGCCGAGCGCCGCGACGACGGAGGCCGGGCCGATCACCAGCGGGCCGTGCGGCAGCCGGTCCCCGCCGGTGCTCAGCAGGTCGGGCAGTGCCGAGGCGACGCCGAGGCCGAGCCCGAAGCCCGCCGTGGACGCGACGAGGCCGACCAGGAGGGCCTCCAGGAGGACGGTGCGGGCCACTTGGCGGCGGGAGGCGCCGATCGCCCGCAGCAGCGCGATCTCCCGGGTGCGCCGCGTCACGAGCATGGTGAAGGTGTTGACGACGAGGAACGAGCCGACGAACAGCGAGACCCCGGCGAACACCAGCGGCAGCTTCGCGTACCCCCGGGTCAGGGTGTCGACGACGACGGCCTGCTGTGCGGCCCGGGCGGCGCCGGTGGTGACCTCGGCGCGGTCGGCGGGGAGGACGCCGGTGACGCGCCGGGCGAGGTCGGACGCCGCGGTGCCGGGCGCCGCCGACAGGTCGATGCCGGTGTAGTGGCCGGGGGACGCGAACAGCCTCTGGGCGGTGGCCTCGTCGAACAGGGCGAGGGTGCCGCCCGCGGTGACCCGGGTGTCCTGGGTGGTGACGATGCCGACGAGCCGCTTGGTCATGACCGGGCCGTCGGTGGCGAGGGTGACCGTGTCGCCGACGCGGAGGTGCCCGGCGGCGGCGGTGCCCCGGTCGACGGCGAGTTCGCCGCTGTTCCGCGGGGCGCGGCCCTCGGCCAGGGGGTGGCGGCCGTCCTCGCCGTTTGTGCCGGGCACGTAGGCGGCGGCCAGGTTCGCCCACGCCTTCCCGGCCCGAAGTGGGGTGCCGTCCGCCGCGTTCAGGGTGGCCGAGCCGTCGGCCGCCGGGCGTACCGCCGCGACGCCGGGTACGCCCGCCAGCTTGCGGACGAGGGCGTCGTCGAGCGCGGTGGCGCCCCGGTCGGCGGCGGCACGGGACGGGGAGGTCTTCGGTGTCACGGTGACCGCGACTCCGGCGAAGCTCTTCGACGCGGCGGCACGGTGGGCGGCGGCGGTGGAGTCGGCGAAGACGAGGGCGCCGCTGACGAACGCGACGCTCAGGCAGACCGCGAGGGCGGTCATGATCTGCCGGGCCTTGTGCGCGAGGACGCCGCGCAGGGCTGTTCTCAACATGGGTGACTTCCGGGGGGCTTGGGCTCGGTGGCCGCGAGCGGGTGGGGCGGGTTCGGTCCGGGGCCGGGCCGGTTCAGCCGGTGCGTGCGCCCGACGTCCGCGGGTTCGCCACGGTGGTGCGCGGCATCAGCTCCAGGACCCGCTCCGGGGTCGGGTGGGTCATCTCGTCGACCAGGCGGCCGTCGGAGAGGAACACCACGCGGTCGGCGAAGCCCGCGGCGACGGGATCGTGGGTGACCATGACCACGGTCTGGCCGAGCTCGCGCACCGAGTCGCGCAGGAAGCCGAGGACCTCGCCGCCCGTGCGGGAGTCGAGGTTGCCGGTGGGCTCGTCGCCGAAGACGACCGCGGGCCGCGAGACCAGGGCGCGGGCGACCGCGACGCGCTGCTGCTGCCCGCCGGAGAGCCGCGCGGGCCGGTGGTCGAGGCGCGGTGAGAGGCCGACCATGGAGACGACGCGGTCCAGCCACTGCGGGTCGGGGCGGCGCCCGGCGAGGCTCAGGGGCAGCGTGATGTTCTCCAGGGCGGTCAGCGTCGGCAGCAGGTTGAACGCCTGGAAGACGAAGCCGATCCGGTCGCGGCGCAGCCGGGTGAGGCGGCGGTCGTCGAGCGTGCCCAGGTCGGTGGTGCCGACGCGCACGGAGCCGGAGGTCGGGGTGTCGAGCCCGGCGGCGCAGTGCAGCAGGGTGGACTTGCCGCAGCCGGAGGGCCCCATGATCGCGGTGAACTCGCCCTCGCGGAAGGCGACGCTGACCCGGTCGAGGGCGACGACCCGGGTGTCGCCGCTGCCGTAGGCCTTCGACAGGTCGGTGGTGGCGGCTGCGATTCCCGGCGTCGGGTGCGGGGCAAGGGCGTCGGCGGTCAACAGGGCTCCTCTTCGGGTGCGGGCGAGTGCACTTCGAAGGGTGTCCGGGGAACGTATCGGGGCCTGAGCCACCGTGTATCGGCGTCCGCGCCGGTGTGCGGCAGTTCTGTAGGGCGGGCCGCGGCGGTGGTCAGTCCGGCAGGCGCAGCGTCGCCACGGCGCCGCCGTCCGGGGCGTTGTCCAGGAGGAGTTCGGCACCGAGCAGCCGGGCCTGTCCCAGGGCGATGGTCAGGCCGAGGCCGTGGCCGGAGCCGCGCTCGGCCGCGCCCGCGTGGAAGCGGCGCGGGCCGTGGCGCAGCAGGTCCGCCGGGAAGCCGGGGCCGTGGTCGCGCACGACGACCGCCCGGGCCTCGACGGTGACCCGTACCGGAGCGGCCCCGTGCCGGTGGGCGTTGATGACGAGGTTGCTGACGATGCGCTCCAGGCGGCGCGGGTCGGTCTCCACGGTCGGGCCCACCACCGCGCCCCGTGCGTCGGCGGGACCGGCGCCGAGGACCTCGGTGGCGTGGCCGGTGCGCGTCACGGCCTCGGAGACGACGGCGCCGAGCGGCACCCGGGCGCGGACGGCCTGTTCGGCCCCGGCGTCGAGGCGGGAGACCTCCAGGAGGTCCTCGACCAGGCCGCGCAGGTCCCGCACCCGGGCGCGGAGCAGGTCCTCCGTCTCGCCGGGCGGCAGCAGGTCGGCGGCGGCCAGCAGGCCGCCGACGGGGGTGCGCAGCTCGTGGGCCACGTCCGCGGTGAACCGGCGCTCGGTGCGCAGCCGTTCGCCGAGGGAGTCGGCCATGCGGTCGACAGTGGCGGCGATCTCGGCCACCTCGTCGCGGCCCTGGGTGGGCCCGGTGCGCGCGTCGAGGTCCCCGGCGGAGATGCGGCCCGCGGTGTCGGAGACCCGCCGCAGCCGCCGGGCGAGCAGCCCGGCGCCGTGGACGGCCAGGGGGACTGCCGCGGCGAGCGCGATCAGCGAGGCGACCGCCATGGTGGCGTCGAGGCGGCGCAGGGTGTGCAGCTCCGGGCCCATGTTGACCCGCACGGCGAGCACGGGGCTGCCCCGGCCTCCGGTGCGCTGGGCGGCCCAGACGCTCGGCCCCAGGTTGCCCTCGACGCTCCCGTCGTGGGCCGCGTGCCGGTCGCCGTCGGCGGGGTGGCGGAGCGCCGCGGGCAGGGCGGCCGGATCGAGTTCGGCGCCGTCCGCCAGGGTGCCGGTGCGGCGGTGGACGTCCATGGCCGAGTAGAGCGTGTTCAGGGCCCGCGCCCGGGCCCGGTCGCGGATGTCGGCTTCCGTCCACATGTGGACGAGTACGCCCACCACGGCCACCACCAGGAAGGCGGTGGCGGCGGCGAGTGCGGCGATCTTCCAGCGCAGCGAGGTGCGGCCCTGCCGGGGCCGGGGGTGCGGACGCACGAGCTCAGGGCCGGAGCTTGTAGCCGAAGCCGCGGACCGTCTCGATGCGGTCCCGGCCCAGTTTCCTGCGCAGCCGCTGCACGCACAGGTCCACGACCCGGCTGTCGCCGTCCCAGCCGTACTCCCACACGTCGCGCAGCAGGGTGTGCCGCTCCAGTACGACGCCGGGGCGCGCGGCGAACTCCAGGAGCAGCTTCAGCTCGGTCGGGGTCAGCGCCACCGGGCCGCCGGCGAGCGTCACCTCCATGCCCGCGGTGTCGATGGTCAGGTCGCCGAACACCAGCGTGCGCCCCTCGGACGGCCGCGCTCGTTCCGTGGCGCTCCCGGGGGCCGGGAGGGGCGCGTAGGTCGCCCGTCGCAGCAGGGAGCGGATGCGGGCCACGAGGACGTAGGTGTCCACGGGCTTGACCACGTAGTCGTCGGCCCCGGCCTCCAGACCGGCGACGACGTCGAGGCCGTCGCCGCGGGCGGACATCATCAGGACGGGCACGAGGCTGGTCTCGCGGACCCTGCGGCACAGGCCGATCCCGTCGAGGCCGGGCAGCATCACGTCCAGGATCAGCAGGTCGAAGTTCTCGTCGCGGAAGACTTCGAGGCCCGTGAGGCCGTCGGGCGCGGCCTTCACCGCGTATCCGTAGCGCTCCAGGGCGACGGTGAAGGAGCGGCGCATCAGGTCGTCGTCCTCCACCAGCAGTACGCGTACGGCGGGCGGCGCGGACGAGGACACGGGCGGGTGGCTCCTGTTCGTGGGCGGGGAGGCGACGGCGGTCCCGGCGGCGGCTGCCCGGCCGGTGACCCGAAAGGAACGATACGGCAGACACCGGACACGGCGGCCTCGTCGCGGCAGGGGCCCGGATCCGATGGACGATCAAGCGCTTCCTGATACGTGGCTGATACACGACAGGCCCCCGGGCCTGCCCGTGTGATCACCGTAGGATCGCGGTGAGCGGACCGCCCCGGTACCGGCGGGGGCCCGTCCGAGGGGTACGGCGGTCGACACTTGCGGAGGCACGATGGACGAGCGCCGGGCGCTCCCCCACGACGCGCTGGCGGAGGCGGCGGACGCGTTCCAGCGGCTGCGGCCCCGGCTCTTCGGCATCGCCTACCGCATCCTGGGCAGCGTGAGCGAGGCCGAGGACGTGGTCCAGGACGCGTGGGTGCGCTGGCAGGGCACCGACCGGGACACGGTCGTCGCGCCGGGGGCGTTCCTCGCGAAGGTCACCACGCACCTGGCGATCAACGTGGCCCAGTCGGCGCGGGTGCGCCGCGAGGCGTATGTGGGGCCGTGGCTGCCGGAGCCCGTGGACACCAGCGTGGATCCGCAGGTCGGCGCGGAGCGCGGCGAGGCCGTCGAGCTGGCCGTGCTGCTGGTCCTGCAGAAGCTGAACCCGGTGGAGCGGGCGGCCTATGTGCTGCGGGAGGCGTTCGGCTACGCGTACGACGAGATCGCGGGGATGCTGGGGCTGAGTCAGGCCAATGCGCGGCAGGTCGTGAGCCGGGCCCGCAAGCACCTGGCCGCCGAGCGCCGCGAACCCGTCGACGCGGCCCAGCACCGGCGGCTCCTCGAAGCCTTCGTCGCCGCCGCGCGCGACGGGGACGTCGCCGCCCTGGAGGACGTCCTGTCGGCCGACGTCGTCGCCTACGCGGACGGCAACGGCATGCGGGGCGTGGCACGGCTTGAGGTCGTGGGCGCCGGGCGCGTGGCGCGGATCAGCGCCTTCGCGAAGAAGTTCTTCCCCGGGGCCGAGTACGCCCTGGTCGAGGCCAACGGCCGCCCCAGCCTGCTGCTCGTCCAGGACGCCGTCGCCGTCGCCCTGGTGAGCGTCACGGTGGGGCCCGACGGGATCGACGGGCTCTACTGGATCCTGGCGGCCGACAAACTGCGGGCGTACGAGCGGTCGGTCCGCGCGCGCACCGGCCGCTCGTAGCGCGGGGCGGCATCCGTCGGCGTCGGTCAGTGCTGCCGGAGCCAGTCCTCGTAGCGGGTGGCGGCGGTGTGCACCGTGTCGTCGCCGGTGAGCACGTCGGGGAAGCCCGCGAACAAGCCGGCGTCCTCGTCGGTGACGACGGAGCGGCCGTCGGGCTTCGCCGCGAGGGTGATCTCGCCGAGCCGGTCGAGCCGGTGGACCTCGGGGCCCGCGATGTCGCGCACGCCGTTCGAGGGCGCGCCCTGCGCCGCGTCGGCGACGGCGGCCGCGACGTCGGCGGAGGCGATCGGGCGCAGCGGGAGCGAGGGCAGGCGCACCTCGCCGCCCTGGGTGGACAGGTCCATCACCGGGGCGACGAACTCGAAGAACTGGGTGGCGCGCACGATGCTGTACGGGACTCCGCCGCCGCGCACGGCTTCCTCCTGGGCGACTTTGGCCCGGTAGTAGCCGTAGTCGGGGACCTGGTCGACGCCGACGATGGAGAGCGCGACGTGGTGGCGGACGCCCGCATCCCGCTCCGCGTCGGCCACGTTGCGGGCCGTGCGCGTGAAGAAGTCGAGCGCGGGCCCGGCCTCGAAGGACGGGGAGTTCGACACGTCCACGACCACGTCCGCGCCCTTGAGGGCCGGGGCCAGGCCCTCCCCGGTGAGGGTGTCGACGCCCGTGGAGGGGGAGGCCGCCACGGCCTCGTGTCCGCGTTCGCGCAGTCGCGCGACCACCTGGGAGCCGATGAGGCCCGTACCGCCGATGACCACGATCTTCATCACTGTCTCCGTTCGCTGATCCGGCTCGCGCCCGGACGCGGGGTGCGGCCGGCACCTCCGTGGAGCCGGTGCGTCTGTGCGCACATCAACAGGACAAGGCAGCGGCCGCTTCTGTGACAGCCGGATACGCGCCCTTTCCGGAGCGGGGCGGCCGGGGTCCGGGAGCGCCGGGCCGCACATCACGGCCGTCCGGATCGCAGCGCCCGGCCCGGGCCCGCCAGGAGGTGAGACGGCCGTCACACGTACGGATGTCACAGACCGGCCCGGCCGTCTCGTCCAAGGGTGTGTCAGCGCAACGACGACACAGGAGCACACGATGACCGCTCGACTGAACTTCTTCACCAACGCCGTCGCCACCGCGTTCGCCCGGCACCTCGTCGCGGCGGACAGGGCCCTGGCGGACTCGGGCCTGCCCGCCGCCACCCAGGAGCTGGTGAAGCTGCGCGCCAGCCAGATCAACGGCTGCGGCTTCTGCGTCGACATGCACGCCAAGGACGCCGCGCACGCCGGGGAGAGCGCCACGCGCCTGAACCTGGTCGCGGCCTGGCGCGAGGCCACCGTGTTCACCGACGCCGAGCGGGCCGCCCTGGAGCTCGCGGAGCAGGGCACCCGCATCGCCGACGCGGCGGGCGGGGTCACCGACGAGGCCTGGGCGAACGCCGCCAAGCACTACGACGAGGACCAGCTCGCGGCCCTGGTGTGTGCCATCGCGCTCATCAACGCCTTCAACCGGGGGAACGTCATGGTCCAGCAGCCCGCCGGTGGCTACGAGCCCGGTCAGCTGCACTGAGAGGGGTGACGCGCGGTCAGCTCGCGGCCCGCGTGCCGTCCCCGGCGGGGAAGCGGGCCCGCACCGCCGGGTCGTCGAGCAGCCGGGACGGGAAGCCGGGGCCGACGCGCACGGTCACGTCCTCGTGGTGGAGGGGTTCGTCGCAGGACGAGCAGACGACGCGGGCCCGGGTGTCGTGGCCGCAGGTCGTGTGGCGCAGGACCGTGGGCGCGCCCTCCTCCCCCGACTGCCACCGGTCGCCCCAGGCGTTGATCGCGGCGAGCACGCCGAAGAAGTCGCGGCCCTTGTCCGTCAGCAGATACGCGTGGCGGACCGGGTCGCTCTGGTAGGCGCGGCGCTCCAGGAGGCCCGCGCTCTCCAGGCGCCGCAGTCGGTCGGTGAGGGTGTTGCGGGCGATGCCGAGCGTCCCGATGAAGCCGTCGAAGCGCGACTCCCCGTAGAAGACCTCGCGCAGCACCAGCAGCGTCCAGCCGTCACCCAGGATGTCGACGGTGCGGGCGATGGAGCAGGGCCAGCTGTCGAAAGAGGTCCGTCTCATTCGCCCAGCGTATCGGTTTCATGATGAGACCCACTTGTGAGCACACCCGGGGGCGGCTACCGTCCAGTAGGTCTCATCATGCAACTGACGAGGAGGGCTGATGAGTTCCACGCCTGCGGACACGGCGACGGTCACCGTCGAACGGGACGGGCACGTGCTGTTGATGGGCCTGAACCGCCCCGCGAAGCGCAACGCGTTCACCCGGCGCATGCTCACCGAACTGTCGCTCGCGTACGGCCTGTTGGAGCGGGACGACGACCTGTGGTGCGGGGTGCTCTTCGCCCACGGGGAGCACTTCACCGGCGGCCTCGACATGCTCGACGTCGGCGCCGAACTGGCCGCCGGGGAGTTCCCCGCGCCCGAGGGCGGCCGTGACCCGTGGCGCCTGGACGGCCCCTGGACCAAGCCCGTCGTGGCGGCCGCGCAGGGCTGGGTCATGACCCTCGGCATCGAGCTGCTCCTTGCCGCCGACATCCGGGTGGCGGCCCGGGACGCGCGCTTCGCCCAGTCGGAGGTCCGCCGGGGCATCTACCCCTTCGGCGGGGCGACGTTCCGCCTGCCCCAGCAGGCGGGCTGGGGCAACGCCATGCGGTGGCTCCTGACCGGCGAGGAGTTCGACGCCGCGGAGGCCCGTCGCATCGGCCTGGTCCAGGAGGTGGTCGACGACGGCCCGGCCGCGCGCGCCCGGGCCGTCGAGCTCGCCGCCCTCATCGCGGCGAAGTCGGCGCCCCTGGGGGTCCGTACGACCCTGGAGTCCGCGCACCGGGCGCGCGAGCACGGCGACGCACGCGCGATCGAGCGGCTGCGCCCCGACGTCGCGCGGCTCGTCGCGACCTCCGACGGGGCCGAGGGGGTCCGGTCCTTCGCCGAGCGGCGCGACGCCGTCTTCACCGGCACCTGACCCGCCCGACGCCGCCCGGCCCCCGGCAGCCGTCCGAACTGCTGGGTCACCTTGAGGTGCCCCAGTCACTGAAAAGTGCGTCCTTCCACGTCAGCGGCCGCTCTCCTACGGTTCCCGAGTAACCACTGGAGAGCAATCGCATCTTGGTTTCGGAGGCATCATGGCCATCACCCTCGTCAACCCCGCCGGACTGCCGGAGGTCGACGCCTACCGGCAGGTGTCGATCGCGTCGGGGTCGAAGCTGGTCTTCGTCGCCGGGCAGGTCGCCTGGGACGCCGCGGGCGCGACGGTCGGCGAGGGTGACCTCGCGGCCCAGGTCGAGCAGTGCTACCTCAACGTCGGCACCGCCCTCGCCGCGGTCGGCGCCACCTTCGAGGACGTGGCGAAGCTGACCGTCCACGTCGTCGACTGGGCTCCGGACAAGATGCCCCTCCTCCTGGAGGGAATCGCCCGCGCCGCCGCGAAGCTGGGGGTGACACCGGTGGCGCCGGGCACGCTCCTCGGCGTCGCGGCCCTCGACGCGCCCGACCACCTGGTCGAGGTCGAGGCCACGGCCGTCATCGACTGAAACGGCCGTCATCGACGGAAGAGGTGCTGCCCGGGCCGCCGTGGCCCCGCCCCCGAGACGGGGCCACGGCCCGCGCTAGTCGTTGCTGACAAGAACGTTGAGCCGGTAGTTCAGCGGGTCCGACCACTCGATGTTGACCCAGATGACGTACTGGCCATCCCTCGGCGCCACGTTGTGCACCGTCATGCGCGCGCTGCCGACGAAGGAGTCGCCGTTGGCGTCGACTTCGGTGATGGAGGCGACGATGGTGCTCCCCTTGAAGGCGACAGGCGAGTTGATGGGCTGCACGAAGCTGCCGCGTCCCCTGCCGTTGAATACCCGTCGGATAACCGTGCTCATGTCCCCTCTTTCCGCTGCTCGTGCCCTATCCGCTCCTGTGGTCCTGCCGCTCCCCGTGTCCGCGCGCCGAGGTCACACCGCCTCGTCCTCGGCGGCTTCGAGCACCGCGGGAGCCACCGCGCCCTCCGCGGCGTCCGCGGCCTGGTCCGCGCCCTCGGACAGGGCGCTGGGCGGGGCCACGCCCGGACCCGCGGGTTCGTCCTGGCCCGCCCCGGCCACTTGCGGCGCGGGCTCCCCTACGTGGCTGCCGCTCACACCGCTCCCCTTTCTGTAGTTCTGCGGATCTCTGCGGTTCTCCGCGGTTGTGCGGAACGACCGTGGGACCCCTTCACGTCCGGCGCCGGGTCCCCGGGGCGCGGGGCACCCGGTCCGAGGACGCGAAGGGGCGTAAGGAGTTGCTGGCGAGTCGCTACTGTCCCCCCGGCGCGGGGGCGTGTCCATCACCCACAAGGAGCACAAGGGGGTACGGGCCAACCAGTCTCGGACAAAAGCGCTATGCCGCGTCGTCAGCGACCTGGCCGGATCGCGGGCCCGACATTCCGCGCCGACCACCCGGGACCGGACCCGGCATCCCGGGGACGACCGCCCGCACCCTGCGGCTCGCCGACGGCCGCCAGTTGCTGCGCCTGGAGGACCTCAAGACCTCCGAGGGCCCTGACGTACGGGGCCATCTGTCCACCCGGCCCGCCTCGGAGGTCGCCGACGGGCTCGGCGCGGGAGCCGTGCGGCTCGGCCGCCTCCAGGGCAATCCGGGCAACCAGAACTACTTGCCCTCGGCGGCGCCGTCGCCGTCGCACCGGCTGTCAACGCCACGCCGCAGGGCTGCTTCTACCAGGTCCTGGAGCAGCGCCCCGACGTGGACGAGGAGGTGGTGGCGCACGCCTGCCTCACCGCGGCCGACGGCAGCTCCGAGAACATCCGGGCCTGCTACCACGAGCTGCGGCGGGAGTACGTCCCCGCCCAACTGGCCCTGGACGCCTGCCGAAGCTCGTCGCAGGAGTAGCCGCGAGCCTGCCGGGTTACGGGCGAGCCTCCCGTAGCCCGGTCGGCACGGCCGAGCGGCGGACGCCGTCGTCACCGCGCCGTCCGGGCGCCGCTGAGGCGGCGTTCGAGGGGGGTGCGGTAGCTGGGGGTGACGCGGGTGCCGTCGAGGAAGGCGGTCAGGCGGCCGATGGCGTCCTCCACGGCCGTGCGGGCCTCTCGGCCCGGGTCGGTGAGCAGGTGGTGGTGCACGTGTCCGTCGGGCCCTTGGGACCAGGCGCCGATGACGCGGCCGCCCCACCAGACCGTGGGGCCGATGTTGCCGTTGCGGTCGAAGAGTTCGGGCGTGTACGCCGGGTCGAGGTACCAGTCGCGGTGGCGCCAGCCCATCGCGGTGGGGTCGAGGCCGGGCAGCAGCGCGGCTTCCGGCGCGGCGGCCGGGAGCGGGTCGACGTCGTCGGGCAGTACGTGGCCCGTGCCCTCGGCGAGCTCGACGGCCTGCGCGGCGGTGGCCGCGAGCGCGGCGCGCGTGGCGGTGAGTGTCCAGCCCGTCCACCACTTCAGGTCGTCGACGGTGACCGGCCCGAAGGCCGCCAGATAGCGGCGGGCCAGCTCGGCCCGCGCCTCGGCGGCGGGCAGCGGCGGCTGCGGCCGTGCCGGCGCCCAGCGGAACTGTCCGGACGTCCACGAGCCCACCGGCCGGGCGCGCCGCACGCGCCCCTCTGCGGCCAGCAGGCCGAGCACCGGCGAGACGGCCCGCTGTCGCGACGCGTAGGACTTCCCGGGGTTGACGACGAACTGTTCACGCGCGTCCGGTACATCGGCGGCCAGTTCGGCGGCGGAGGCCTCGCCGCGTGCCGCGAGGGCGTCGAGGAGGGCCCGCTCCACGGCGGCGCAGCGCCGCTCGTCCCAGCCCAGGGCCTCGCGCAGCTTCGCCGTGGCGTCGGCGCGGTGCGGGTCGTTGCTCTTGGCGGTCGCGTGCCAGACGGTCGGGACGAGCGCGGCCGGGACCACGAACAGGGTGCGGCGCATGCACCGTACGCGCGCCAGTTCCGGCTCGGCCTGGGGGCCCGTGCCGTAGAGCGCGGCGTCGATGGCGGCGACGCTGGGCGTCCGCATCCGGGCGGCCGCCGCGAGGAAGACCGTCGCCGGGTCGGTGGCGTGCAGCCCGGTCAGGGCGTACGCGACCTCCTGGGCCGAGGTGACCCTGGTAGCGGCGGTGAGGAGATGCCGCTGGGCCAGCCGGGCGCGGCGTTCGGCGGCGGTGACGCCGGGCAGGGCAGTCATGCGGATTCCTGGGGCGGAGGGGGTCAGCGGGCGCCGTGGACGCAGAACGGCTGGCCCGACGGGTCGAGGAGGACGGTCCAGTACGCGCCACCGGGCTGGAACGCGGGCTTGGTCGCGCCGAGTTCGAGGAGGCGTTCCACCGCCGCGCGCGCGTCGTCGAAGGCGAGGTCCATGTGGAAGGGCAGCGGGTCCTCGGGCCAGTTGGGGGCGGTGAAGTCCTCGCTCGTGAAGAAGAGGTACATGGCCGCGCCGACGTGGAACGCGTGGGCGACGTCGGTGCCGTGCTCGTCGGGGAAGGTCTCGCTCACTTCGGTTCCGAGGGCGGCGGCGTAGAAGTCGGCCAGCCGTCGGCCGTCGTCGGCCCACAGGGCATGGCAGATGACCTTGCCCGCCAACGGAGTGCTGGGTGTGCCGGTGTTCGTCATGGGGTGTCCTCGCGGTCGCGTGGGCGGCGGGCCGCTCAGCGCACGACCTTGATGCCGAAGTGGCCGCCGAACTGCTGGCCGAGGCCGAAGCCGATGGCGGAGTGCATGTGGGCGTACATCTCCATGCCGCGGGAGCAGACGAGCGGGCCGAGGTCGAGGATGTCGGTCCAGCCGTAGGACGTGAGCAGGTGGGTGACGGTCCGCTTGGCGTCGTCGTGGTCGGAGGCGACGAACATGGTGTGGTCGCCGTCGCCCACCGCCTTCGGATTGACGACGGTGGACTGCTCCTGCGTGACGAAGCTCTTGACGACCTTCACGTCCGGCAGGGCGCGCTGGATCCGCTCGCCGAGGCTGTCGGTGTCGCAGGGGTCGAGCTTCGGCATGACTCCCCACGGCGTCGGCCAGGGGTGCTCCGACGCGTGCTGGTACACGAACGGCACGGCGTAGTCGATGAGGGTCTTGCCGCTGAGGCTGCCCGCGATGCCCGTCAAGGCGGCGACGGCGTTGTGCCCGTCGATGCCGTTGATGACGACCTCGTCGGCGGCCTCGGCGGCATCGCCGAAGGTCAGCAGGGTGACACCGGGGTGGTCGGCGAGCCACTGGCCGTAGGGTGCGTTGCCCATCATGTCGGGTTCGGTGCGGGCCAGGGTGGCCTCCGGGTCGCGGGTGCCGACGAACACCTCGTGGCCGAGCTCGACGAGCTTGGCGGTGTGCTCACGGGCACCGCCGCCGGTACCGAGAACTGCGATCTTCATGACGGGGCCTTTCGGTGCGGACAGGACCCTGGAAGCGGGCCCCTCACGTTTGATTGGTACATACGTACTGTACAACGATCCCGCCAAGGCCGCAATACGGACATCACGCCCACCTTGGAGCCGCTGACCAGCGCCCGATAATCCATTAGACGTGACGGAAAGGCTGACTCGTAGACGCGACGGAAGGGCTGACTCGCCCATGCCACTCACTCACCAGTACGTCTGTACTAGATGGTGCGGACGGCCGCTCGGGGCGCAGAGCTGTCATGGACCCCTGGGGCAGTGGGGGCGAGGCGGAGAGCGGCTCCGGTCACCACCGGTATGAGAAGCGCAGGGCGCCGCCCTCCTCGCGGTAGCGGCCGCGGCCGCGCCTGCCGAAGGGGTTCGGGAGCATGCGGACGCTCACCCGCTCCGGCTCCCGGACCGAGGTGACGACCAGCAGCCGCCAGCGGTCGTTGGCCGCGTGCCGCTGGGCCGCGCGGACCTCGCTCTCACCGAGCTCCAGCTGGCCGCCGTCGCCCTGGGTCGCCTTCACCTCGAACATCAACGGCCGTGGGCCTGAGCCGACTTCGAAGTCGTAGCCGAGGCCGTCGTCGCCCGCCGGGCCGGGGAACAGCCGCCTGCGGTTCGTGGACACCCAGCTCGTCTCGTCCGCGGCCTCGGGGTAGCCCCGGCACAGCCAGTGGTAGGCGTACCACTCCCCCATGTATCCGATGGCGTCGCGCTGGGCCGGGGAGAGCCCGGCGTCCGCGCCGCCGTTGCGGCCGCCGGGCCCGCGTCGCCCGCCGCCGGACGGGCGGCGGGCGGGCGGCAGCTCCTGGGGCCGGGTGAAGGCGACGCGGCCGCCGCCGAGGGCGGGGATGGCGTCCCGGTCCAGGGCGCCCTGGAGGGCGGCGGTCAGGTCGGTGAGGTCCTCCGCGCGCAGGTCGATGTCCCTGCCGCCGACGGAGAGGGTGCGCCGGCTGCGCTCCCGTGCGCGGCGCTCGTGCTCCGCCGCGTGCCGCACCCGGTCCACGGCGGTCGGGGTGAGCCCGTGGGCGTCGAGGGCGACGGTCGCGGGCATGTCGTCCGGCCAGTGACCGAGCGCGGCGAGCCAGCCTACGACGTCGTCCGGTTCGAGGAGCCGGAAGTCCAGGGCTCCGGCCGCGTCGAGGCGATCGGTGACGGCCTCGGCCGGGTTCGCCCCGGCCAGGGGTTCGGGCAGCGGGTGCCGGGCCGCCTTCACCAGGGCCACGAGGTCCGCGACGGCGTCGGCCACCGCACGGCGGTTGCCGCTGCGGATCTGGTCGACCGGGGGCAGGTGGGCGCCCTCGCGGGGAACCGGCGCGCCCAGGCGCAGCGTGAGCTGAGCCTCGACGTGGGCCGCGATCAGCGGCGTGTCGGCGGTGTCCACGGTGTACTCCCACGACTCCGGGGCCGTGATCCAGTCCAGGGTGCGCAGCGCCGGCCAGTCCGGCAGCGGCTCGCGCGCGTCGAAGGCGTCCTGCGCGGCCCGGCGCAACCGGTTCACGAGGGTCTTGCGGTGCAGGTCCAGATGCCCGCGCACCGCCTCTTCGTGGGCCTCG
Organism: Streptomyces sp. AN091965; assembly: GCF_022698285.1. Taxonomy (NCBI): domain Bacteria; kingdom Bacillati; phylum Actinomycetota; class Actinomycetes; order Kitasatosporales; family Streptomycetaceae; genus Streptomyces; species Streptomyces sp. AN091965. Next base: position 1,131,899 of record NZ_JALDMY010000001.1, read on the forward strand.
GCGTGGCTGATGCGGCCGGGGCGCGGCAGGGCTTCCAGGGTCTCGTTGAACGCGGCGAAGTCGATGTCGAGGAGCAGCCGCAGCTCGTCGAGGTCACGGGCCGTGCGGGCCAGACGGATGAACTCCTCGGGCGGCAGCGGCAGTTCGTCGGCGCGGCCGTCGAGGGCGCTCTGGAACTCCCTGGTGTCGCGGGGCGGCGGCACGGTCAGGGCCTCGGCCGCGGCGGAGCCGAGGAGGTGGACGAGGAAGGGGAAGCAGCGCTCCAGGACCCCGCCGACGGCTCCGTCGATGCGGCGGCCCGTCTCCTCGACCTGGGAGCGCGTGACGCCGAGGGCGTCGGCGAGTTCGTCCGGCGCGGGCGTGCGCGGATCGGCGTGGCAGGAGGCGAGGTGGAGGGCGGCCAGGCGCAGCCGGATGCCGAAGTCGCGGTGCCCGAGCAGGTCGGCGAGGGCGGGGGCGAGCCGGGCCGTCTCCGCCCAGCCGGGGTCGGCGTCCCGGGTGAGGAGCAGCGGGTGCTTGGGGTCGGGCAGGGGCAGGACCCCGCCGAGCCGGTCCGGCATGGTGACCGGCCTGCCGTCGAGCCCGATCTCCCAGGTGCGGTAGCGGTGCAGGCGGATCCGGCGGACCGCGGCGGTCAGCTCGGCGAGTTCGGCGTCGCTCGGCCGGGGCCCGTCGGCCACGTGGTCGGCGAGCACGCCCGCCGCGAGGGTGAGCCAGGGCAGTTCCTCGACGAGGGGCTCGCCGAGGGCGGCCGCGTTCACGACCTCGCCGTCCACGGTCACGGAGAACGCGGCGGCGTCGACGTGCCGCACCGCGTCCGGGCGGCCGAGGCGCGCGGCGGCCTCGGCCGCGACGCCGGGCACGACGAGCAGCGGCCGCCCCATCTCCCGTACGAGCCGCGCTGTGAGGCTCTCGCGCTCGCCGCTGACGTACAGCACGGAGTGCGGGCTGCCGGGGCCGGAAGCCGCACCGCCGTGGTCGGAGGGAGCGTCGCCGGATGCGGCAGGCGCCTCCCCCGCCACGCAGGACGGGGTGGCCGGGCCGCCGAGTTCGGAGAGCCGTACCGCGATCAGCCGCTCCCCCGCCTCGGCGAGGACGCACGCGTCGTCCGGCAGGGCGCCGGACGTCTGCTGGACGAGGTGCTTCCAGGCGCGTTCGTTGGCGCGCTGCGCGGCGGGCCGGTCCTCGCCGCCGACCTCGCCGTCGGCGACGAGCCGACCGAGCGCGGCGACGAGCCGGGCGCTGTCACGGGGGTCGTCCCACGTCGGAAGGCCCAGGGTGCGCAGCCGCGCACCGGTCTGCTGCGGCTCGATGAGCGGACGTACGCGACGGTCGACGCCGGGCGCGTACAGGGGCTCCTCGTCGAGCCCGGGCGGGCAGTGCCAGGCGTCGGCGGGGCGGACGAACCGCACGGTCCTGCCGCGTCCGCGCACCGGGAGCCACGGCTGCTCCCTGAGGAAGGCGGCCAGCGGGGTCCGCACCCGCTCCCGGTCGTCCCTGCGGCTGCCCGCGCTGGACCACGTGCTGGTGAAGTACCGGTCCGTCCACTCGGCGAGGCCGTGCAGGACGAGTCGCGCGTACGCGAGGCGCGCGCTCTCGCCGAGCCGTCCGACGACGTCCTGCCCCGGGAGCCAGAAGGCAGGACTTCCCTCGTAGGGCGTCTGCGGGTACCAGGCGTCGGAGGAGGCCCTGCCGATGTGCGGCTCCCACTGCGCGGCCACGCCCGGGGGCACGTTGGCCAGGCGCACCAGGCGGGCGGCGACCAGGTCCTGGCCGTACTCGCGGCGCACGGCCTTGGCGGCGTACACCGGGGAGAGCCCGTCGCTCACGCCCGCTTCGAGGAGGAACTCCCGCCACTCCTGCGCGGTTTCGCCGCGCCTGAGGAACGCCTCCGGCGGGGCGGTCAGGCGCCTGGCGATCCGTTTGAGGCTCGGGGACGCCTCCTGGCCCGCTTCGACCACGACGACGAGGTCGTCCCCGCAGGTGCCGTCCCAGCCCCGGCCGAAGACCGCTTGGGCGGCCCTGATCGGCGTCCCGTCGGCGCAGGGCACGTAGAGGCCGAGGCTGCCGACGGCCATCCCGCTCGTCGTGCGGCGGGAGCGCCACAGCCGGAAGACGAAGCGGAGTGCCTGGTCGCGCAGCTTGCGGTCCTTGCTCTCCGCGAGGGCCCTGCGCACGTGTTCCAGCAGGCCCTTCACGTCGAAGGGGCGTACCAGACCGGCGTGTTCGAGGAAGAAGCGGGCGGGCTGGCGGCGGACGTGCCGCGCCGTGCCGGTCCAGGTCAGGCCGGGGTGCAGGGAGAAGAGCCGCTTGCCGAGCACGGCGGGGACCGCGAGGGCGTCCGCCTCGCCGCCGAGGTCGCCGCGCACCGGCTGGAAGAAGGCCTCGCGGCGGGCCCGGCGCCCGGAGCGGCCCGCGGGCCGCACCTCGCCGTTGGCGTGCCGCAGCGTCCCGTCGTCGGCCAGGAGGATCCGCCGCCCGCGCAGGACGGTGCCGTCGTCCTGGAAGAGGGCCGCCATGTCGTCGTACGCGTCGTCCCACGTCCCGACGGGGTCGCCGGGGCCGGGCAGCGGAAGCGTGGCGATCATGCGCTCCACGTGCTCGGCGAGCGCCTCGGGCACGGGTTCCCAGGGGCAGCCGAGGGCCTTGCACACGGAGGCGAGGCGCTTGAGCCGCTCGCCGCCGACGTCCGGGTCCGCGACCACGGCACCGGCGTCGTGGGCGCGCCGCGCGGTGAGGACGGCGAGGTCGTGGTCGGGCCACAGGGCGGCCTGCCGGGGCGCGGCCCAGGCGGTGTGCGGGGGCGCGCCCTCGGCGGTGAGGACGGGGACGAGCGGTACGTCGGCCAGTTCGCGGCCGTGCACGTGCCGGGCCGCCGTGACGAGGAGAGTCGCCTTGCGCCTGCCGGTCTCCCAGCTCACCAGGTCCACGGCGAGGCGGCGCAGGCGCGGGTCCGGTGCCGCGCGCAGGCGCTCGGCGGCCGCGAGGCAGGTCTCGGCGAGCGCGTCGAACAGCATGGCGTTCAGGGGGTGTTCGGCGTCGAGGCCCGTCCGGTCCATCTTGGTGAAGAACGGCGCGTTGACGTGGGCGGCGAGGGGCGCGGTCGCGCTGTCGCCCAGCGGCAGGAACGTGTACGTCTGGCCGCGGCGCGCCTTGCCCGCGGCGAGCGGCACCGCGACCTCGATGACGGCGGGTTCGCTCCACTCCAGCCAGGCCTCGTCGAGGAGGCCGAGGCCGGTCGCCTCGGCGACGGTGCGCCGCAGCCGCTCGGGCGAGACCTGGCCGCGGGCGACGAGGAAGTCCCCGGTGCCTTCGAGGGCGACGTGGGCGAGGGTGACTTCGGTGCGGGGCTCGGCGGGGCGGGGCTCGGCGGGGTGGGGCGGGAGCGCTTCGGGAGCGGCGGGCCGGAGGGGCTTCTCCGACCCGAGGGGCTCCCCTGACGGGAGGGCGAACGGCTGCTCCGCGCGGGCGAGTTCATGGACCTGCCGCACCTCACCGCCGCCCCGCCACTCCAGCGTCAGCCCGGCGAGCCGGTCGAGGAAGAGCATGACCGGCGTCCTGGCCTCGGCCAGCTCCCGCAGGCGCAGCCGCACCTCGTCGAGGGCGGCCTCGCCGCGCAGCGGAAGCCGGACCACAGTGACGTGCCCGAGGGCGGCGAGCTCGGCGCAGGCCCCGGGCACCTCCGCGACCGGGAACGGCACCTGGAACGGGGGAAGTTCACCATGCGCCCGCTGCGCCGTCCGCTCGTCCTGGAGCAGCTCCCCCAGGTCGTCCCGGCGCGCGAAGCGGAAGGAGTAGCCGTCCAGCGGGCCGGGCTCCCGCCTCTCCGACGCGGCGCTGTAGATCTCCGGGGCCTCGGTGATCTGGAGGATGCTGCGGAACCCCACCCCCTTGTTGCCGATGCCCTCCCCGATCGGCTTGTCGCTGCGGGCGAACTTGCACACGGCCTCGACTCTGGACCAGGTGAACGGGGTGCCGCCGTTGGCGACGTAGAGCGTGCCCGCCTCCCCTTCGTCCTCGTCGAGCAGGACGTGCACCCGGCCGTCGCCGCGGTCCCTGGGGTGTGCGTCGTGGGCGTTCTGCAACAGCTCCAGGAGGAACCGCCCCGCGTAGTCCCGGGCATTGCTCAGCGAGGCGGCACGCAGCTGCAGCCCGGGCTGCCAGGTCGGAGCCGACTGCCACTCGTGCAGCACCCTCAGCGCGTAGTCCCGTAGCCGGGCCCCGAACGCATGGTCAGTCATGGTCCCCCCAAGGGCCTGTCCGCCTGCTCGCCGCAACGGTAGCGAGGTCACGGCGGGGCGGTGACCGAGATCCACCCAAAGCATTCACGTACCCGTGCCCCAGCCTCCCGCCTGGGTGAACGCCGCGCGGTAGGCGGTGGGGGTCATGCCGGTGCGTCGGACGAGGTGCTGGCGCAGCGAGTCCGGCGTGGCCAGGCCGCTCGAGCGGGCGACTTCGGGCATGGGGAGCGTGGTGGTCTCAAGGAGTGACTGGGCGCGGTCGACGCGCTGGTGGAGCAGCCACTGCAGGGGGCTGAGGCCTGTTTCCGCGTGGAATTTGCGGGTCAGGGTGCGGATGCTGGTGCGGGCATGTGCGGCGAGGTCGTCGCGGGTGAGCGGTTCGTGGAGTCGCTCGAGTGCCCAGGCCCGGGTGGGCGCGAGGGACGTGCCGTCGTCGGGCGGCACCGGCGTCTTGACGAACTGGGCCTGGCCGCCGGGGCGTACCGGTGCGGCCACCACCAGGCGGGCGACGGCGTTGGCGGTGGCCGCGCCGTAGTCGCTGCGCACGAGGTGCAGGCACAGGTCGATGCCGGCGGAGAGGCCGGCCGAGCTGAGGACGTTGCCGTCCTGGACGTAGAGCACGTCGGGGCGCAGGTCGACGTCGGGAAAGGCGCTGCGGAATTCGCCTGTCCTGGCCCAGTACGTGGTGGCACTGCGGCCGTCGAGAAGTCCGGCACGGGCGAGGAGGAACGCTCCGGTGCAGATCGAAGCGACGCGTTTGCCCGCCTCGTGCGCGCGCCGCAGGGCGGCCAGGACGCGCGGGTCGACGTCGTCGCGCGCGCTGCTGCCGGTGACGATGACGGTGTCTGCGGCGTCGACGCGGTCCAGGCCGTGGGGGACGGTGACCTGAAGGCTGCCGCTGGTGGCGATGACGCCGGGCGTGGGGGTGCACACCTCTACGTGGTAGCCGGCCCGGCCGTCCACGGTCACTTCGCCGAGCACCATCTCGGGGATGGACAGGTCGAAGGTGGTGACCGGGGGCACGGCGACAACGGCGATGCGGTGGGCGGCGGAGCCGACGGTGGCCGCCACGGGAGTAACGGCGGTGGCCGCCACGGGAGTAACGGCGGTGGCCGCCGCGGGAGTAACGGCGGTGGCCGCCGCGGCTGACGACATGGCCCGAACCTCCGGATGTTTGGCATTCGGGCCACTACCTTAGCGATCTTCCGGCCGGGAGAGTAGTGCCTGCGCCCGGAGCGGAAGGCCCCGGAGCGGAAGGCCACTTCGGGCGCATCTGCTGTCGCGTCACCGTCCCGAGCCAGGAGTCCCGCATGCCCAAGTACGTCGTCGTCGGAGCCGGAGCCACCGGGTCGGCCACCGCCCGCCTGCTTGCCGAGTCCGGCGCGCAGGTCCGCCTCGTCACCCGCCGCGGCAGCGGTCCGTCGCACCCGCGCGTCGAGCGGGTCGCCGCCGACGCCACCGACACCGCACGGCTGGTCGAGATCGCCACGGGTGCAGCGGCCGTGTTCAATTGCGCGATGCCGGCCTACGACCGCTGGCCGACCGACTTCCCGCCGCTGGCCGCGGCGGTGCTCGCCGCCGCCGAACGCACCGGCGCGGACTACGTCATGCTCGGCAACACCTATGGGTACGGGCCGCTCGACGGGCCCGCCACCCCGGACCTGCCGTTGGCGCCGACCAGCGAGAAGGGCCGCGTCCGGGCGCGGATGTGGCAGGACGCCCTCGCGGCGCACGCGGCGGGCCGGGTGCGCGTGACCGAGGTACGCGCGAGCGACTATCTCGGCGCGGGCGCCTACTCTCCGTTCACGTTGATGGTCGGCGCACAGGTGCTGGCCGGAGTGCCGGCCTCCTACCCGGGCGACCTCGACGCGCCGCACAGCTGGTCCTACACGGTCGACGTCGCCCGTACGCTTGTCGCCGCAGCAGGTCACGGCGACGCGTGGGGCCGGTCGTGGCACGCGCCGTCCACATCGGACCTGCCGGTACGCGAACTGGCCGTACGCCTGGCCGAGGCGGCCGGCGTGCCCGCCCCACAGCTGGGCCGCATGAGCCCCGCCGAACTGCGCGAGATCGGACGCGCCGACTCGGTGATGGCCGAGCTCCCGGAAATGCTCTACCTCTACGACCGCCCGAACCTGCTGGACGCATCGGCCACGGAGAAGGCGTTCGGCATCCTGCCCACCGCGCTGGACGTGGTCGTGGCGGAGATGGCCGCGGAAAGGCCCGACACAGCCGGGCCTACCCACAGCACGGCTTCGCCGGGCCCGTCGAGGGGCTGACCATGCGCCGCGCCCCGGCGCCGAGGCCGTCCGCCAGAACCGCGTCGGCGCACCGGCGCCCGGGCAGCGGGGGTTCACCCCCGGCGTCCACCGAGGCCCGTCCCCCGCAGCCGCCCCACCGCCGTTCGCCCGACTTCTCAGCGCCGGGCGTGGCGGACCTTCAGCCGCCCGAAGCCCATGGCTCCGCTGATCCTGATGGTCGGTCCGCCGGGGCCGGTGCGCTGCGGGGCCTTGTAGCGCGGCTCCTTCCATCCGGCCTGCAGTGCGCCGATGTCGACGATCGCGTCGCGCGGGACCGTGATCTTGGCCCTGCCCGTGCCGATCGCCAGCTCGATGTCCACCACCGGATGCTCGATCACCGCCCGGGACAGGTCCAGGTACACCTTGCCGAACGCCGACGCGACCTTGAGGGTCCTCGGTACCCGCCAGGCGCCCCGCCGCTTGATCCGTCCGCTGCCGGCGGCGATCGTGGACGCGGCCTCCGCCTTCGGCTCCGGAAGCGAGGCGAGCGCCGCCGCCAGGTCTTCCCGCGTCCTGGCGGTGAGCGCCCGCTGGAGGCGGTCGTCCATCTCCTCGTGCGCGATGTATCCACCGGCGTACGCGTCCTGGAGGCGCGTCGCCGCCGCTTCGCGGTCGTCGTCGCCGATCAGGGTCGACGCGCCAGTGGACGGGCCTGCGGGTGGGCCTGCGGATGGGTCTGTCGGCGCGTCCACCGAGGTCTCTTTCGGTATGTCTGCCGACGGGTCGTTCGGGGACGAAGTCACCGTTTCACTTTAGTGCCAGGCCAGTTGGCGCCACCGCCACGCCCGACAGGACGGCTCTCGGCTCACGGCCGCCTCGTACGCCAGGAGCGTATCGATGAACATCCTCCGCTGATCCGGCGTCAGCGGAGCCGGCGCCGTGCGCCACGCGGCGGCCCCGGGGGCGAGCCACGCGGCGATCGCCGCCTGGTGCTCGGGCGCGAGGGCGAAGGACCGCAGCGCCTCCGGTACGGGGATCTTCATCGTGACCATCGCCGGGGTCCCGGAGGGCCGCACCGGGGTGGCCGGGGCGATCGCCTGACCGACTGACCGTCCGGCCCGCGTACACCTGCGCGAGGTCACACCTCCGCTGTCACCTGACCCCTCCCTTGAGCATCGCCGCGGTCCAGGGCTGCCGGGCTACCGGAGCCGTCGCTGCCACTCCCCGGCCTCGGGGACCCAGCAGACGACGACGGCCCGCCCCCGCGGGTCGGGGGCGGCCAGGGTCTCCAGGTCGGTCTCGGCGAGCTTGGCCAGCGCCTCGTCCGTGGGACGGCCGCGCATCTCCAACCAGGTGTTGGCCGCCCTGTCCCCCACGACGTACAGGGCGGCCACGTCGGTCCGCTCCGTCAGTTCGTCGCTCTCGCGCCCCAGAGCGCGGCTGAAGATCTGTCGCACCCAGGCGTAGACGTCCGCACCCGCCTGCGTCGCGAAGGCGTGGACGAGGGGCACGGCGGTCGCGGTCCCTACGATCGTCGCCGCGTCGCCCAGATCTATGGGCACCGGATCCGGACCGCGCTCGGCACGCTGCGCCCGATACAGAGCCATCTGTGCCCGGTGGTTCAGGTCGCACCCCGCCCGGTCACGCGGAAGGTCCCTCAGAAGATCCTCCAGACGCTCCAGCACCTGCGAGCGCTGGCTCCGCCCCCAGTGCCGCCAACCGTCCGACTCCATGGCCACGCAGCGCCATCGGACAGCGAATTGGGGGTTGCCATGATCCATGTCGGCCAGTTCGGTGAGAGCCGCCTCTCTCGCTTCCGCCTCTCCCATCAGGCCGATCAGGAGGTGTTGCGCGTCGAGTGCCCTGCCCGTCCAGGACCGCATCTCGTGAGCCAGCGCCAGGAGGAACCCAGGCCCCTGCCGCTCGGCCCGGCTCCGCAGCAACGCTTCGGTGGACGGCCGGTAGCGGGAGTCGCTGCGGGCGAGCGAGATCATCACGGCGGTGATCTGCTCCAGGGCCCGGCCGTTGCCTGCCTTGGCCTGCGGTGCCAGACACTTCAGCGCCTGACGCAGATGCCCGTTGTCGGCGTACCACTGGCCGAGCTCAAGCTGTGCGCCCTCATCTCCCTCGTCCGCCCGGCGGCGTAAGTCCTCCGGTCCTCGTACCACTGTCATGTGCGCTCCCTTGCAGTGACTGTCATGGCCGTGGCGACCCTAGTCAGGGAAGGGCACGGCGGGCGAGACTCCGCGAAGTGTTCACATCGGCTCCGTCAAGGCCCCTGCCCGGACCGGCCCACGCGGCGATCGCGGGCGCCGGAGGACCGCGGCGGGTGGTGCCGGGCCACCTCGCGGCCGGTGTACGATCTTCACGTAACTCCGGTGCAGGGCACGGGAGTCACGCGTCTGTGGTCCAAGGAAAGACGTCCATCATCCGATGGGAAATGCAGGTGCAAGGCCTGCCGGGCGCTCCACACGAAGGCCCCCTCCGCACGGAGGGGGCCTTCACCGTTTCCAAGCGCCGACCGGGACGGCGGCGTTCGCCCACGCCCTCTGCCGCACCGGGCTCCTCGTCCCGGCTTGTGCCACCCCGTACCTGAGTGCTGTCCGCGCTCCGCCAGAACGAAAAGAAGGTGGGTCGGCAGTCGATCTCGAAGCCGGCGGCGGACGAGCAGCCCTTCGAGTTTCACAGTCCCATCTGCCGGGACTACCGTGACCATCGCGTCTGGGCCGTATCCCTGCAGTCCTACGAGTTCACCGCCTATCACGGCGGCAGGGAGGAGGACTGGGAGCTCGGCAAGCAGTCGATAAAGCTGCGGCTGGATCCCGAGGACTACCAAAGCGGTAAGGTCGTCGCGGAATTCTTCATGTCCGGCAGGCCCGATGTGCGGAACGAATCGAATTACGAGTTCTCCGCGGAGGCCACCGTGCTGATCACCGCGGATCTGGAGATCGGCCGCACGTAAGGCCACGCGGCCGGACGCCATCCGCTCCCGTGCGATGCAGCAACTCGGCTGTTGCACCGCACGGGGGCATTTCGAGTTTCCGCAACCGCCCTGCCGATGTCACCGCAGTGACCACGGTCCAGCTCCGCGAGGCCGCCTAACCCACTTGCCCGCCCCGCGCTCCCCTGACAAGGTCACGCCCATGCCTACGTTCTCCTCGTACGACGGAACCAAGATCGCTTACCGCGTGTCCGGTGCCGGGTCGCCGCTGGTCTGCCTGCCCGGTGGCATGCGGGACTCCGTCTACCTCGGCGATCTCGGCGGGCTCTCCGCGCACCGGGAGCTGGTCCTGCTCGACCTGCGCGGCACCGGCAGGTCCGAGGTCCCGGCGGACCTCGGCAGCTGCCGCAGCGACCGGCTCGTCGCGGACGTCGAGGCGCTGCGCGAGCACCTCGGCCTGGAGACCATGGACCTGCTCGCGCACTGCGCGGGCGCCAACGTGGCGGTTCAGTACGCGAGCGAGCACCCGGACCGCGTCGGCACGCTCACCCTGATCACGCCGAGCGTCCTGGCCGTCGGCATCGAGATCAGCGCGGACGTGCGCCGCAGGACCGCGCGGCTGCGCGCCGCCGAGCCCTGGTTCCCGGAGGCGTACGCGGCCCTGGAGGCGATCACGGCGGGGCGGGCGACGGGCGGCTCCTGGGAGGCCATCGCCCCCTTCCTGCACGGCCGGTGGGACGAGGCCGCGCAGGCCCTCCAGGCGGCCGACGCCGAGCAGAAGAACAGCGAGGTCGTCCGGGCCTTCAGCGCGGAGGGCGCCTTCCGTCCGGCCGAGACCCGCGTGGCGCTCGCCCGTTTCACCGCGCCGGTCCTGCTGCTCGCCGGGGAGGTCGACCTCAACTCCCCGCCCCCGGCCATGGCCGAGCTCGCCGCGCTGTTCCCGCGCGCCGAGCTGGTGACGCAGCCGGGCGCCGGGCATCACCCGTGGCTCGACGACGCGCAGCGCTTCGTGAGCACCGTGACGGCGTTCCTGGGCTGACCAACCACCCCTTGCCGTAAGCGTTCACCGCGCCATAGGGTCATTACATGTCGCATATACGCCAGGCAGTGGAAGACGACGTCCCGGAGCTCGTACGCCTGCGGGCGCTGCTGTTCGAGACCCTCGGCGGCGAGTTCTTCAACCCCACGGCGGAGGACGAGGAGTGGCGGCACCAACTCGCCACGGTCCTCAAAGAACAGCTGGGTTCGGACGCCGTACGCATCCTGGTCGTGGAGGGCGACGACGGGCTCGCCGCCTGCGGCATCGGCACCATCGAGCAGCGGCTGCCGGGCCCGCACCTGCGCAACGGACGGATCGGGTTCGTCCTCGGCGTGGTCACCGACCCCGTCCACCGGCGGCGCGGCCACAGCCGCGCGATCATGCGGGGGCTGCTCGACTGGTTCCGCGAGCGGGGAGCCGCCCGCGTCGACCTCCACGCCTCCCCCGACGGCGAGCCCCTCTACCGCGACCTCGGGTTCGCCGACCACCCGGACCCCGCGCTGTACTGGCGGCCGTGACGCGCCCCAGGGGCAGCGCTCGCCGACACCGCGCGCCCCGCACACTTGTGGCGGCACGGAAAGCCGGGTAAGCGATTCCTCCGGGACGTAGCCGAGACGCGGAGGCGGCATGAACTGGGCCCGGTTCGCACAGCAGATGGCGGCGATGGCGCGGGAACTCCTGGCGCAGACATCGGTCGACGACACCCTGCGGCGCATCACCGCGTCCGCCACGGAGCTGGTGGAGGGCTGTGACGCGGCGGGCATCCTCGTCCTGCACGGCAAGGACGTGGAGACGCTCGCACCCACCTCCCAACTGGTCGTGGACAGCGATCGGCTCCAAGGGCGGGTGGGGGAAGGACCGTGCTTCGACGCCGCCCGCAGCTCCCGCGGCGCCCGGGTCTTCCGCATCGCGGACTTCAGCAAGGAACAGCCGCGCTGGCCCGCCTACGCCCCGCGGGCCCACCGGCTCGGCGTGGGCAGCATGATGGGCTTCCTGCTGTTCACCGAGGACACGGACCTCGGCGCGCTGAACCTCTACTCCCACGAGCCCGGCGCCTTCACCGAGGCCAGCGAGCTGGCCGGCTGGCTCCTCGCCTCCCACGCGGCGGTGGCCTTCTCCAGCGCCCGAACCCACGCCCAGATGGAGCAGGCCGTCGCCACCCGCCACCTCATCGGCGAGGCCATGGGCATCCTCATGGGAAGCCACCGCCTCACCGAGGAGCAGGCCTTCGACGTGCTGCGCCGCTACTCCCAGGAGAACAACGTCAAGCTCCGCGAGGTCGCCCGGCGCGTCTGCGAAGGGGGCGGCCTATAACCCTCCGCGAACGGCTCCGCGGTGACGGTGCATGACGGCTCCGGTACCGGGTACCCGCAGCGGGCGGTGGCCTCCGGGTACCGAGCCCATCAGGGAATCCACGCCCCCTGGGTACCCGTCGAGGAGTGCGTCCGCAGGCCGAGTGCGCCTGCGGACGCACGCGGCCGCCACCACCCCCGGTGACGGCCGCCGCCCCGTCGGCATCGCCTCCGTCCGGGACGCCCCGGGCAGCAGCCTGCGAAGCCTCGAAGGAGCCGTGGCCTCGGGCGGCGCTGCCGGCCTCGGACGCACACCGCGCCATGCCTCTGGTCTACTCCCCCGCACCCGGCTCCGACAGGGGCCAACCGGCCTCGGGTACGACACGAGGGCCCGAGGGCGGCCCGACGGCACGGCGCGCTGGGAGAACGTACCGGCGAACTGGAAGGTGGTCTTCGGGAACGGCTCGGAGAACTGCCACCACATGGGCACGCACGCGGCCACCTTGGAGCCGGGCGTGGACGGCGAGCCGCAGGCCGGTTCGCTCCTCCCCGGGCTCGGCGCCCGGCCGTCGTCCGGGGTGATGGTCGCGGGAGTCTTCCCGAACATGGTCCTCGCCCTCGTACCGGACAGCGTCACGTTCCTGCGCTGGATCCTCACAGGTCCGGCCACCCATGACGCGCTCGTGACCGCAGGCCGGTGCCGCAGCCGTGGCGAAGCCGCTCGGAAAATAGTAGCCATGGACATAGTAGCTATGTACTCTATTCGGCATGAGCAAGGGTTCACCGTGTCCCACGCCCGGCTTCCTGGTATGGCGGCTCGCCAACAAATGGCGCGTCGCGGTCGATCGCGCGGTGGCCCCGCTGGGCCTCACTCACGCGCAGTACTCCTTGGTGGCGTCGCTGTACGGCATGCAGTGCGGCGGTGAGCGGCCCAGTCAGCGGCGGCTCGCCGACCACACCGGCCTGGAGGCGCTGTACGTCTCGAAGCTGGCGCGCGCCCTGGAGTCGGCCGGGCTCGTCGAGCGCGCCCGCGACCCCCGCGACCCGCGCGCGGTCCAGCTCGCCCTCACCGAGGAGGGCCAGACCGTCACCCGGGAGGCCGTCGCGGTGGTCCAGGAGTTGCTCGGGCAGCTCCTGGAGCCGCTCGGCGGCCTCGACGCACCGCGCACGCGGGAGTTCACCGACGAGCTCAGAACCCTGCTCGACGCACCTCTCACTGCGGCCGCGCGACACCTTCCGGCCATGCCGACCGCTTCCGCCGTACCGAACGCTTGCGCCGTACCGAACGACGAGATCACTCAGGGGAGAACGCCATGACCACCACCGCATCCGCAGCCACCGCGCCCCTCGCCGACGCCCGCGCCCTCGGTCTGGCGCACTACGCCGCGCGCGGCGTCCTGGAGCGCGTCCTGGCCCGGCACGGCGTCACGTTCCAGCAGCAGATCGCCCTGCGCGCCGCCGTCACGGCCGATGCCCCGCGGACGCCGGAGGACCTCGTCGCACAGGTCCGGGACTCCCTCAAAGCCGATCCGGCCGACCTCCGCGCCACCCTCGACGAGCTGGTGACCAAGGGGCTGCTCGTCGCGGACGGCGCGCACCTCGTTCCCACGGACGCGGGGCGCGAGCTGCTCGCCGCCGCAGGAGCGGAGACCGCCCCCGTCAGCGCCCGCATCTGGGGCGGCATACCCACCGAGGACCTGGCCGCGGCCGGGCGCGTCCTCGCCCTGGTCGCCGAGCGCGCCAACGCGGAGCTGGCGGCGCTCGACGCCTGACGTCATGGCGGTGGCCCGGCCCCGGTAGTGGGGCCGGGCCACCGCCATGACGCCGGTTGCCGTACGTCTCCGGCTAGCCGAGCTGGACCTGGGCCTCCTCGCGGGCGAGCGGCTGCGGCATCGGCAGGCCGCTCTTCGTGGACAGCTTCATCAGGTGGGCCCGCACGGTGGCCTCGCCCCGCTCGTAGCGGGAACCGGTGCCCTTGCTGCTGTTGGTCCACTCGCGGACCTGGCCGTCGCAGACCGCGTGGGTGCCGCCGATGCCGGTGGACTCGTCGCCCTGGACGAGGGTGCTGCTGACGAAGACCGGCCCCGGGGAGCCGTCGGGCAGACAGCGGTACGTGCCGGAGAGCGTGATGGTGCCGTCGGCGGCGACCGTGCCGGTGCCGTTGACGGTCAGGTCGTCGAACCGGCCCGCGTGGGCGGGCGTGGCGGCGGCGAGGCCCGCGATGAGCAGGGTGTTCGCGGCGGCACCGAGGGCGAGGCGGACGCGCATGACTGGCCTTTCGGGAGGTGGGGGGCGGTATTGCCGCCGCCAGGCATACCTGAACGCACCGTTTGTCTCTCGTAACCTCACTCGTTCGGGGACGAGTTGCGGGCTCGGAGGACGCATCCGGAGGCCCAGCCGCTCACTCGCGCGCGGCGCAGCAGGGAGCCCGCCTCCGCCGCGCGTGGCGGATCCCCGCAGGACCGCTCGCCGCCTTCCGGCCTAGGCTGAAAGCCGTATCTGAAGGGCAGGAGACCGAGGTGGCCGAGACGACGCCGACCGGGACGACGGTCGCCGAGGTGATGGCCGAGCTGGCCGCGTTGGAGGACCCGAAGGCGCGCGCGGTGAACGAGAAGCACGGCGACGACCACGGGGTGAACCTCGGCAAGCTGCGCGCACTCGCGAAGCGTCTGAAGACCCAGCAGGAACTGGCGACCGGGCTCTGGGCCACGGACGACACCGCGGCGCGGCTGCTCGCGCTCCTGATCTGCCGCCCGAAGGCCTTCACGCGCGCCGAGCTGGACGCCATGCTGCGCGCGGCGCGCACGCCCAAGGTCCACGACTGGCTCGTGAACTACGTGGTGAAGAAGAACCCGCACGCCGAGGAGCTGCGGCTGGCCTGGTCCGCCGACGCCGACCCCGTAGTCGCGAGCGCGGGCTGGGCGCTGACCACCGAGCGCGTGGCGAAGAAGCCCGAGGGCCTCGACCTCGCGGGACTCCTCGACGTCATCGAGGCGGAGCTGAAGGACGCCCCCGACCGTCTGCAGTGGGCGATGAACCACTGCCTGGCCCGGATCGGCATCGAGCACCCCGCCCACCGCGCCCGCGCGATCGCCATCGGCGAGCGCCTGGGCGTGCTCAAGGACTACCCCACGCCCCCGGGCTGCACGTCTCCGTTCGCACCCGTCTGGATCACCGAGATGGTGCGCCGACGCCAGGACGAGCCGACGGCCTGATCGGCGGCGGCCCCGCGCGGCGGACCGGGCACGGCCCCTCGGCGGCCCCCTTGGCGTCACGGAGTCCCAACTCCGCCGTGTTCCAGCCACGTTGGGGATACTCTACGTACTGGTTCGGCTACTTGTCGCATGGGTGCTGTGGGGGGAAACGTGCGCGATGGACGGCTCGGCGGTGCGGCGGATCAGCTGATCCCGCTGGATGTGGAGGGGCAGACGGTCTACATGGCCGTCAGCGAGCTCGACGGCCGGTACGGCGAGGAGCGGGAGGTTTCCGGCCGCGCCCGCCGCAGCCTGGACGAGGCCCTCGAAGGGCTGACGAGCACGGCACGGGCGGTGGTGGCCCGGCTGCGGCAGATCGACGCGACCCGCGTGCGGGTCCAGTTCGGCTGCGAGTTCGCCGTCGAGTCGGGCTCCGTCGTCGCCGTGGTCGGCAAGGCACGGACGTCTTCGGCCTTCGTGGTGGAGCTGGAATGGGAAAGGCCCCCGACCCCGTGATCCGGGCGGCCTCGACCGGCTGGGAAGGACTTCTGAAGGCGGCGACCGTACGCCTCCAGCCGCCCTCCGGAGAGGTCGGCACCGGGTTCGTCGTGGCGCGCGGTCTGGTGGTGACCTGTGCGCACGTCGTCGCCGAGCGCGAGGACCTGCTCCCGGCCCGCGTACGAGGACGCGTCGTGGCCCTCGGACGCGAGCTCCGGCTGGAACCCGTGCGCGACTCGTACGTACGGGACCGGGAGAGCGGCCTCGACCTGGTCCTGTTGCGGATCACCGACCGGCCCCGCACGTCGGACGCCGACCTCCCGCCGGTCCTGGCATCAGGTGTCGTGGAGATCGGCGACGACCTGTGGACGTACGGCCATCCCGTCGGCGGCTTCCACGCGGGGCAGTCCACGAACCTGCGTTACCAGGGCACGGATCTGCGCAGCGAGGAGCCCGACGCGCCGTGGCTGCCCCGCGCGGAGGGGCTGGTGGGCGCGGGCTGCAGCGGCAGCGCGGTGATCAATGTCCGGACCGGGGCCGTGTGCGGCATGGTCAGCACCTCCGACCTCTCCGGAAGCGTTCACCTGGTGCCCGTGGAGCAGATCCTGGCGCGCTGCCCCGCGGGCACGGAACGGGCGGCCCTGGGCGGCGAGTGGCCGCGCGCGCTGACCGAGAGCCAGCTCGAAGCCGCCGGCTGGCGGTATCTGACCCCACGGCTGCGGGAGTACCTCACGACCGCCGCCGACTCGGCCGACGCGGAGCACCCGTACCCGGCGATCGAGGGCAAGGCCCCCTCGTCCCTTTCGATCGTGTACGTCCGCCGCTACGCCGATGAGGCATCGCGTGACGAGGAGCCGGAGGCGGGCGCGGACGGGGCGGACCAGCAGTCGGCCGACGGTGAGCGGAAGGGCGAGGCACAGGGGCACGACGGCACCGGCGAGCCGTCCGGGGAACGGCGCCCGCGTCAGCAGGACGGCGAGCGGATCCTGGCCGAGGCGCTGTTCGAGCTCGACGAGGACGTGCTCCTCGTGGGTGCTCCCGGCGCGGGCAAGTCGAGCCTGCTGCGCCACGCGGTGGCGGAGCTGGCCGACCGCTGGGGCGAGGAGGGCTCCCGGCCCGGAGTGATTCCGGTCCGGATGGACGCCAAGGAGTTCAAGGGGGACGTCCAGCCGCTCGCCGCGATCGCCGCCGCCGCGGACGGCGTCACCGCCCCGTCGGCGGCGGGCTGGCCCCCGCACTGGTTCGACGGCCCTCCGCTCCCGGCGGTGCGCTGGCTGATCCTCGTGGACGGACTGGACGAGGCGGGCGGCCCGGAGGCCCGGGCGACGGTGCTGCGGAAGATCGGCGAGGTGCGGGCCGGGTCCGTCGGGGACGACTACCGCTTCCTCGTGACGACCCGCCCCCTGCCGTCCGAGGAGGGAGACCCCGCGGACCTGCGCCGCTTCGACCTGCTGCCCTTGGACTCCGCCCAGTTGCCGGAGTTCGCCCAGCGGTGGTTCACGGCCCTGGAGCTGGACGATCCCTGTGCGGTGAAGGACCGCTTCATGGACCGGCTCTCCGCGTCCGGGATGGCGGAGCCGGCCAGGACCCCGCTGATGGCCTCCATGCTCTGCCAGTTGTTCGCGATGGACCAGCGCAAGCCGTTGCCCCGCGGGCGCAGTGCCGTCTACCGCGCCTTCGTCGACGCGATCCTGGACGACCGGCGCTGGGTCCGGAGCAGGACGATGCACCCGCGCATCGAGGAAGAGGCCGAGTCCCGGTGCGGCCCTCACGGCGTCACCGCGCTCAAGGCGGTCCGCGCGGGACTGCCCGACGACATCGAACGCCTCGCCCTGGAGCGGTACGAGGGCGACAAGCGCCCGGCCGTGGACCTGTTGACCGCATGGCACGCCACGCCCTGCCCGGCCGAGGCGGACCCGGGCCGCGGGAGGTGGGCCGGTCTGCTCGCCTACGCCCTCCCCGAGTTCCTGCGCGACAGCGGACTGCTCGTGCAGCGGCGTCAGGACTTCGTCTTCATCCACCAGACCTTCGCGGAGTTCCTCACCGCCAAGCGGATCGCCCACAGCGCCGAGCGCAGTCAGGCGGAGTTCCGTCGCCTGTTCGGCCACGGCCCCCGCTGGCCTGCGTGGGCCGTGTGGCTGACCAGGACCGCCGAGCCGGCGGGCGACTCGATCGCCCGCTTCCTCATCGACGCCTGGGGACACAAGCGACAGCGCGGGCTCCAGCAGGCCCTGTGCCGCCTGGCCACCGGCCCGGACGGGGCGAAACTCATCGCCACACTGGTCGCGGACGGGGCGGAGGTCGATGCCGCCGCCCAGCGGTCCGCCACGGCCGTTCTGCACGGCAAGGCCCAGCTCGGAGACCACGAAGCCGCGGTGGCCCTGGCCCGGATGGGCGACGCCCGGGGCGTGGGGATCCTGACCACCATGGCGGATCAGTCGAGGCACGTCTCCGGCCAGCAGCTCAACGCGGCCATGGCCTTGGCCGATCTCGGCGACGGCCACGGTCCGCGGGTCCTGCGCGCCTTGGCGGAGGACCCCGCGCATCCCGACACCGTACGGGCAGCCGAGGAACTCATCCGCCGGGACGACCCGTGCGGCGCGCGGGCCCTGCTCGCCCACGCGACACGTCCCGGAACTCCGTCGCGTGTGTGGAGCTCCGCGGCCCAGGCGCTGGTCGCACTGCGCCTTCCCGAGGGCATCGCGGCTCTCCGGGCACGGATGGCGGACACCGGCGAACCAGCTGCGACGCGGATCGCGGTCGCCCGCGTGCTGACCGACGTCTGTGCCCCGCAGGTCGCGGAGACGATGGCGGAGCTCATCCGCGACGACCTGCCGCTCGATGTACGGGGCCGGGCGCTCGCCCTGCTCAGAACCCTGGCCCACTTCACGCCGCGGGCCACCGCCCTGCTCACGGTCGTGGCGGCGGAGCCCGGGCTTCCGGCCGAGTTGCGGATCGAAGCGGCCGGATACCTCCCGAACCGCACGGAGCAGGAACGAGTGCTCCTGGCCGCGGCCGAGAACCCGGCGACGAGCACCGAGCTACGGCTCAAGGCCCTGAGCCGCGTGCCTGGCACAACCCCACTGCGCGCTGTGCGCATTCTGCTTCCCGTCATCGCCGATCCCACGGTTCCGGTCAGGACGCGGTTCGACGCGGTGCAGCGGCTGCCACCCTCGCCCTCTCCTCGAGAGGAGAGCCAGCGGGCGCTCGCCTCCCTGCTGGCGGACCCTTCCCTGCCGTCCGATCAATGCGCGTCTCTCGTCCGGTACCTGGCCTTCTGGTGGACCGAACAGCACCGCACCCTGCGAGAAGAGCGCAAACCGTCGACCTGGTGGTGCGACACGGTCTGCGCCCTGGTCCTCGACGGAACGACGCTCGATGCCGAACGGCGGGAGCTGATCGAGGAGTTGACGCAGGCAAGGGCATGGAGCACTCTCACCGCGCTCGCCTCGTCGGCGACGCTGCCCGGCGCGCTGCGCCGCTTGGCCGCTCGTGCGGCCAAGCAGACGCACCCGGCTGACGACGTGCCCGATCCGCGCCTCAAGCTGGCGTGGGACGCGACCGTGAAGCCGCTCCACCGCCTCGCGGCGCTCTTCGAGGTCCTGTGGGAGCTGGCCGTCCCCCTCGCGCTCGATCTGGCTCTCCATCTGCGCGACCTCGCCCACGCCGTGACGGAGGGCATCGAACGGCTCCTGTACTGGCTCCTGCAACTGGTCTTCGTCGCCCTGCTCGCCGTCCTGCCCGTCTCCGTCGCGGTCACGGCCAACGCGTTCTCGGCCGTGTGCGCGGCCGACCACCCGCCCGAGGACTGGAAGCTGCGCGTCTACCTCCTGACCACCGCCCTGCTGGTCAGCACGGTGTACATCGGCGCGACCTCGGTCGCCGACACGGGCCGCACGGGCCGGGAGATCCTGCTGCTCAGCCTGCCGGTGGCAGCCGTGCTCGGCTTCATGCGAGCGCCGGAACCTCCGGTCCTCAACGAGATGGGCTCCTACCTCGCGGCCGTCATCCCGTGGAACGGAGAGCTGCGGGCCTGAGGCCGCCGCCCCTAGGGCAGCGCGGTCCACTGGGGCGCCGGTGCGGGGCCCGGTCGTGCCGTGATCTCCCCGCCCTTGGCCCAGTCCCGGTACTCCACGCGGAAGTCATCGGCACCGGAGGCCGAGGGCACTTCGGTCTTCAGCGACTCGGGCAGATCGCGCGCCGTCACGACGAGGGTGAAGCGGACGACGCCGTCACGGCGCTCGGCGGCGTACGGGCGGTAGAGAGGGCCGACGGCCGGGTCCGCGGCGAGGGTGCGCAAGGGGGTGCTGCCGGTGAAGGTGCGCAGGCCCCGTGCGCGGCGCGTGGTCAGTTCGGTGGCGCCGTCGAGGAGCGCCGCGAGATGCGCGGGCTCGGCCAGCCACCGGGCCTCCAGGGCGTTGCGCAGCGCGACGTCGTCCCGCGCCGCGGCGGTGGCGTCGGGCTCGGTGCGGTACGCGCCCTGCGGGCCGTACTCGGGGCCGGTCATCTCCTTGTGGGGGGTGATGGCGGCGCGGTCGCCGATCAGCACGATCTCCGGCGGGTACCAGGGGTGGCCCTCGCCCATGTCGTACAGGACGTGGGTCGCGGCCCGGACGGTGGAGCCGTCGCGCAGATCGAGGCGGGCCTGGCCGGTGAAGAAGTCGGGGTCACCGCCCTCGCGGGCCAGGACGTCGACGCCGACCCGCCGCTGGGCCAGCATCGCGGCGCGCACGGCCTCGGCCCGGGAAGGGGCCGAGGCGGCGGCCGACGGCTGCGCCCGGCCGCCACCGGCGGAGTCGTCGGCATCGCCGGGCCACAGGAGATGGGCGCCGAGACCCCCGGCGGAGCCCACCAGCAGGCCGATCGCGACGGCCACGGCGAGCGCGTGGCGCCGCGGCCCCGCGGGCTTCGGAAAGATCTCTTGGTCGCGCACGGCCCAGCCCCTTCCGCACCGCCCCGGCACGCCGACGCGCGCCCGCGCCGACGAGAGGACTACACGGTAGGTGCGGACGGGGCGGGCGTACGGCGCTTCACCGGATTCCCGGCGGAAGGGTGAACGGCCGCCGCCCCGAAGCGAGATCGTCCGTAACGCGCTCTCTCTTCCTTGTACCGCACACGGGGAGGGAATGACCGATTCGAGCCGGGCGCCTCCCGCAATGACCAAATCCGGAATATCTCCTTCTTATCTCCCCATGGAGGTGACCGTGTTGTACGCTCGCCGTGAGCCTGACGTCCGGCCGAGGGGTGGCATCTTGGGCGCGACGGAGGCGCTCACGCGCATGGCTGATTTTCCCCGTCGGCCCTGGCGCAGCCGGAGGTGGCCCGCATGGCCGGATACCGGCACGAAAACTCAGACGAGTGAGGGGTGCGCGTCGGACAACCCGCACGCGAACCTCCACTGTGGCGCTTCGCACTCGCTCCGCACCGGTTCAGCATTGATCGACCCGATGCCGTGAAGAACTGCGCTATGCCGACGGTTCATGGAAATGGCCAGCATTGCCGCCTTTCCCGCCCAAAGCAACGGCAATTGCGACGCATGGACAGGTCGGCACCATCTGACCTTATTCGATCTTGTGGTCGCTCCGACGCCCGGCCTCCACAGAGGCCCCGGACGGCCATACGGGGGAAAAGGAAGCCGCACATGGCTCAGATACGACTGCTGATCGCCGATGACCGCGCCGTGACCCGATCCGGCCTCGTGGCGATGAGCAGGGAAGCTCCCGGACTCGATGTGGTCGGCGTGGCCCAGGACATGGCCGGCGTCGTGACCGCCGTCGACTGTCTGGACCCCGACATCGTCCTCCTCAATCTCCGCAAACTCTCGGGGGACGGTCTGCGCCGTCTCGCCCAACTCATCGGCCCGCACGTCTCGATCATCGTGCTCTGGTGTCATGACTCCGCCGTCACCGTCCAGGACGCGTTACGGGCCAAGGTCGCCGGATTCATGGCCCTGGAGATCCTGCAGGAGGAATTCGCCAGCGTGATCGCCCTGGTCGACCGCGGCTGCGCCGCCTATCTCTTTCCGCGCGAACGCATCCGCGATATCAGCGACGCCGGTTCGAATACGGTGCCCTCGGGGGCGATGTCGACGCTCACCTCACGGGAGAGCGACGTACTGCACCTTCTCGCGGGCGGCATGACGAACAAACAGATCGGGTCCGCCCTGCATATCGCGGAGAACACGGTGAAGAAACACGTGCATCGCGCCATGGGAAAGTTATCGGCCTCCAGTCGCGTGGAAGCCGCGCTCCTCGTATCCCGGCTCGGCCCGCTGGACGGAACGGCCCGCGGCCGCGCCACCGCGGGTCAGCAGAGAAGTGATTTGAGCAGCACCTCATAGGTCCGTCCGGCGCTGACGGCCGTCGCGGCGCCCTTCATCGCGACCTCGTGGCCGAGGGACGTCAGGGCGCCGAGCAGCACGAGCGCGAGCTGGCGTGACCCGTCGGCGCCCGCCTCCGCGGCGCCGGGGCCGCCACGCTCGAGGCGGGCCCGCTCCACCAGGCGGATCGTCGGCGACAGCCACCACTGCTCGTCGATCCGGCGCCACCGCTCGTAGCCGAGGACCGCGGGTGCGTCGAGCAGGAGCAGCCGGGCGACCGCGGGGTCGGCGCAGAAGCCGAGGAACTCCAGGCCGGACCGCAGGAGCAGCGGGACGGGCGCGCCTTCGACGGCCCGGCCCGCCCCACGCCCCTCGACGACCTGGGCCGCCTCACGGCCCCTGGTCGCGCGGTCCGCCCCACGCCCCTCGGTGGCGTGGCCCGCCCCAGGGACCTCAGTCGCGTGGTCCGCCTCACGGACCTCGGTGACACGGACCACCCCACGACCCTCGGTGGCGTGGCCCGCCCCACGGACCTCAACGGCCCGGTCCGCCCCGCGGACCTCGGTCGCCCGGTCCGCCCCGCGAGCCTCCATGGCGCCGACCGCCTCGCCGGACCGGATCCGGGCGGCGAGCTCCCGGTGGACGTCGTGCACGACGTCCACCAGCAGCGCCTCCTTGCCCGGCCAGTGGTGGTACAGCGCCCCGGTCGTGAGCCCGGCGCTCCGCGCGATCTCCGCGATGGTCGTGGCGGAGTACCCGCGCTCACCGAACAACTGGCGCGCCACTCCGATGAGTTGGGCCCGGGTGGCCTCAGTGCGCTTTGCGTTGGATCTGCGCGGCGACATACCGAACGATGCTATGTTCCTTCGATGATGGATGTCGACGCGGCCCAAGCTGTCCTCGATAACAGCCCCTTCGGCCCCTGGTGGGGATTCAGGGTGGAAGCCGTCGCCAAGGGGCACGCCAAGGTCTCGCTGCCCCAGCGCCCCGAGCTCTTCCGCCCCGGCGGCGTCCTGCAGGGCGGATGCGCCATGACGCTCGCCGACGTGACCTGCTGGATCGCGATCATGTCGCTGTTCGGCGAGGACGACCCGTCCGTCACCCAGCAGATGACGACGAGCTTCCTCGGCCCGGCCCGCACCGACCTGATCTGCGAGTCCACGATCGTCAGGCCCGGCCGTCTGATCGTCTACGGCACGGCC
This sequence comes from Streptomyces sp. AN091965, assembly GCF_022698285.1. Lineage (NCBI taxonomy): Bacteria > Bacillati > Actinomycetota > Actinomycetes > Kitasatosporales > Streptomycetaceae > Streptomyces > Streptomyces sp. AN091965. The sequence goes on from NZ_JALDMY010000001.1 coordinate 1,154,865, forward strand.
GAGACGACCGACACGGCGGGCAAGCTCGTCTCCCACCACACCCTCACCTACATCCGGCCGCCGCGGCGCGACAGCGCCTGAGGCCCGGCGCTCCCCCGACCCGCCGGGCCCCGGGCCGGGCCCCGGAAAGCGCCCGGAGTACCACCAAAGAGCCACCGGAATACCCCCATCGTGCCCCAGTGATATGGCCCCAACGTGGCCTGTCGACCTCGCGAGTCGGCCGGATAGTCTCCATTTCTCGGCTACCCGGAGGAGATTCGTATGGGAGACGTCTTTTCGGAGACTGTAAACCTGGAGAGTGTCGGTGAACTCCCCGAGGAATACCACGAGGTACTGACACACCAGATGCTCGCCAATGGCGAGGGCGAGCTGAGTGCAGGCGACACCTACGTCGATTCGTTCTATCCCCTCGCACCCAATGCCGACGAGCGCTACGTATGCCTCAAGTTCGGCATGGAAGAGGTGGACCATTTCCGCCGCTTCGCCAAGCTGCTCACCCCGCTCGGCATCGACACCTCGCACATGGTGAACCAGGCCGTGGCCGACCGGCGCTATTTCCCGGCCGAGAGCATGACCACCCAGGTCACCGTCTGGGAGGAGCGCGCCGCGTTCAGCTTCCTCTGCGAGCTCGAAGGCCACTTCCAGATCAAGGAAATGACCACGAGCACCTACGGGCCGCTGCGCGTCGAGGCCGACGCGATCCTCAAGGAGGAGGCCCGGCACTTCGGCTACGGCAAGCGCCTGATGCAGGAGGCCTACGACACGGGCGGCCAGGCCCGTGACCGGGCGCAGAAGGCGCTGGACAAGTTCTACCCGATGGCGCTCGACATGTTCGGGCGACCCGACTCCCGGCGCGGCCGCCTCGCCGTCAAGTGGGGTCTGCGCAAGCACGACAACGGCGAGCTGCGCGAGCTCTACAAGGCCGCGATCGCCCAGCACATCGAGAAGATCGGCTTCTCCGTGCCCAAGATCGACCCCTCCCAGCTGCAGTACGCCTGAGCGGCGTCGGCCCGCCCTTCCCGGCGCATCCGCGCTTCCCCCCGGGCCCCACCCACCTCACCGGAGTAGGAATCGATGACGACGACCGACACGCTGATCGACCGGATCAAGACGCACCGCGTCTTCGACCACCCCCTCTACGACCACTGGGCCGCGCGGCCCCCGACGGCCGAGGTCTCGGGCGCCCTCTTCCACCAGGTGCAGTCGTTCTGCGCCTCCACCCGCCCCGGCGGCGACTTCCCCACCGCCCTGCGGGGCATCGGCTGGGACGAGCAGGCCGTCCTCATCGAGGAGATCGTCGACAGCGAGTCCGGCCACGGCCCCGAACTCGCGACGATGGCGGGCCACATCGTCAACCGCACCGGCGCCCCTGTCTTCGACGACGTGTACGACACCGAGCGGGTCGAGGCCTGGCTCAAGACGTCGTCGGACCAGCTGCTCGCCGGGCTGCCCGGATACGACCGCGAGACCGGTCTGACCGCTCAGGCCACAGCCGCCATCGAGGTGTTCAAGCGCCGCTTCTCCTCCGACGCCGACACCACCGTCCGCAACCTGGGCACGGCCCTCGCGCTTGAGATCATCTCCAACCAGTCCCTGATCCCCGGCGAGAAGCGCGCCCTCATCGACTCCGGTCACTACAAGACCGACCTCGAAGAGCCGGAAATGCACTACATGGCGGAGCACTGGGGCGACGCGGGTGCCGAGCAGCAGCACGAGGCGAATGTGATCCAGGCCGTGTCGTCCGTCATGGATGCGTCGAACAGCGACCAGATCGCCCAGGGCGTGGAGGACTTCCTGGAATCGCTCTGCGCGTTGTGGGACGTCCTGGACGCGGCACTGCTCTCGTCAGGACTTCAGCCGACCGAATAGTTCACTGCCGGACGGGCCGGCGGTTCACGCCTGACGGCGGGGCCGCCGGTCCGGCCGTCACCGGACGGAATTCTGGGGTGGGTCATGAGTGTTTTCGACGAAATCGACGGTCACGAGCAAGTGCTTTTCAGCACCGGTCCCGGCGGGCTCCGGTGCGTCATCGCCATTCATTCGACGCTGTTGGGCCCCGCGCTCGGCGGCGTCCGCTTTCTTCCCTACCGTGACGACGACCAGGCGATCAGCGACGCGTTGCGTCTTTCCCGGGCCATGACGTACAAGGCGGCGTGCGCGGGGCTCGACATCGGGGGCGGAAAGGCGGTCATCTTCGGCGGCTCCGGCGTGGAGAAGTCCGAGCCGCTGCTCCGCGCCTTCGGGCAGGCCGTCGAGAGTCTTTCCGGCCGATTCATCGCCGCCTGCGACATGGGCATCACGACCGCCGACCTCCGGGTCATGCGGAAGGAGTCCCAGTGGATCCGCGGCCTCGACGCCGAGGAGGGCGGCTCCGGTGAATCGGGGGCGATGACCGCGTACGGAGTGAGCCTCGGCATCCGCGCGTGTCTGCGGCACCTCGACGGCGACGAGAGCCTGGAGGGCCGGCACGTCGCCATCGACGGCGTCGGCAAGGTGGGCGCCCGGCTCGCGACGCTCCTCGCGGAAGGGGGCGCGCGGCTCACGGTGGCCGACATCGACCAGGAGAAGGCCGAGCAGGTGGCCCGGGCGTGCGGGGCGGAGGTCGTCAGCAGGGAGAAGCTCTACCTGCTCGACGTGGACGTCCTCAGCCCGAACGCCGTCGGCAACGTCATCGACGCCGACCTCGTGGACCGGCTCCGCTGCCGGGTCGTCGCGGGCGGGGCCAACAACCAGCTCACCGCGCCGACGGTCGCGGACAGGCTCGCGGCACGCGGCATCCTCTACGCCCCGGACTTCGTCATCAACGCGCTCGGCCTGATCCAGGTGGTCGACGAACTGCACCCCGCGGGCCACGACATGGACCGGGTCAGGCAGCGAGCCGAGCTCATCCCGGAACGGCTCGGCGAGATCTTCAACCGGTCGCAGCACCTGCGGATCAGCACCGCCGCCGCGGCGATCAGCATGGCCAGGGACCGTCTCGCGGCGGTGCGGACCGTGCGGTCGTTCTGGCTGCCGCCGCGCTGCGCCTGAGCCGCCTCCCACCCGCCGCCGACCGAGGTCCCGCCCCGACGAGAGGACGCCCGACCACCATGAGGAGCGACCGCTGATGGAGTTGGAAGCCGCGATACGCACGCGCCGCAGCCAGCACCGGCTGATCGACCCCGCCCCGAGCGACGAGGAGTTCGTCGATCTGCTCGGCTGGGCCGCGACCGCGCCGGATCACGGCCACCTCCGCCCCTGGCGGTGGATCCTCGTGCGCGGCGAGAGCCGGGCGGCGCTCGGCGCGGCCTTCGCGTCCGGCGCCCCCGACGCGGAGGCCGTCCAGCGCGAGGCGCGCAAGCCGCTGCGCGCCCCGCTCCTCGCCACCCTGGTCCTCGTCCCGCAGCGCAACCACCGCGTACCGGACTGGGAGCAGCTGGCCGCGAGCAGCGCCATGGTCAACTCGCTGATGCTCCTGCTCCACGACCGCGGCTTCGGCAGCATGTGGCGCACCGGGCCCTCGGTCGACTCCACCGGCCCCCGTCTGCTCCTCGACCTGGCCCCGCACGAACGCATCATCGGCTGGCTCTACGTGGGCACCCCGGACCCCACCCGCCGCTCCGTGCCCCGCACTCCGGTACCGGTCGGACACCGGGTCTCCCTGTTCACCCCACCGCGGCCCGCGTCGGCGGGGGCCCGCATCGCGGAGGGGATCACCAGCCCCGTCCCGTAGCCGGGGGCCGTTCATCAGGCCCCCGCCCGGGGGAAATTGAGTCGCCGCGCCGCCGGAGCGGATGGCAGGGTGCGGCGCATGTCATCCCTTTACCAGATTCGTGCTGACTACGACGCGCGCACGATCGTGCTCTATCAGGCGTACTCGCCCGCCATCGCCGACCCGGCCCTGCGGGCGGGCCGCTTCGTCACGCCGTTCTCGTTCCACCGGATGACGTGGATCAAGCCCTCGTTCCTGTGGTTGATGCACCGCAGCAACTGGGCCCGCAAGTCCGGTCAGGAGCGCGTCCTGGCCGTACGCGTGAGCCGTGAGGGCTGGGAGGAGGCGCTGTCCCAGGCCGTCCTGACGACCTCGGATCCGGCGGCCGTGGCGCAGGCGACCGTGCACGTCCAGTGGGACCCGGAGCGCTCGACGCGCGGGGCGGCGCTGAACCACTACAGCATCCAGGTCGGCATCGGCCGCCACCTGATCCGTACGTTCACCGACGACTGGATCGTCGGCCTCACCGACCTCACCCCCCAGGTCCGCAAGGCCGCCGCCCTCATCCAGAACGGCCACGCCGCCAAGGCCCAACGCCTGTTCCCCGCGGAACGCGTCTACCCGCTCCCCCGCACCTTGGAAGACCGCCTCTGCCGCGGGTGAGGCCCTAGCGGCGTCCTCCGCACTCCCAGTCGTGCACTTCGATGTCCGCGTACCGGCCCGGGGCCAGAACGTCCCGGGCCGCCCGAGCGTCCGGGGACCGGACGAGCGCCGCCGTGCCCAGCCAGGCGGTGGCGTCGTCGGAGAGGAGAGGGCCGAAGGCGATCAGGCCGTCCTGGACGGGCGGCGCGGTGGGGGCGGGGGCAGGGGCGGGGCCCAGGCCGAGGACCAGGTGACGGTTGCCTCCGGTGAGGCCGCCGGGGAACTCCCACATCGTGCGGCCCAGCAGGTTGCGCCAGCGGAGCAGCAGGACGTCCCGGTACACGCCCGCCTGTTGGTTGGGTTCGTCGAAGGCGAAGGCGCGCGCCGCGGCGGGGTCGGGCAGGTCGACGATGTGGACGCTGCCGCTGGGCGTGTCGCCGTCGCTCGCGAGGGTCGGCCCGCGGGCGATCAGCTCCTTCTCGAACCGGTCCATGTAGGACCAGTGCCGCTCCAGGAGTTCTTGGCGCAGGGGCAGGGAGCCGGGCCGGTCACGGTGGTAGCAGAAGAATTCCATAGGCGCAGACACTCCCTCACGGCGCGCCGCGTCACAACTGGCTTTCGCGGATGCTCCGACGGGTACGACTGAGCCGTGCCGGGTCGATCAGGCCCGGGGGCAGGAGGAACAGGTGCGCAGGATCGCGATCGTGGGAGCGGGGCAGGCCGGGCTCCAGCTCGGCCTCGGGCTCCTCGGGGCCGGGTACGACGTCACGCTCGTCGCCGAGCGGCGGCCGGACGAGGTGCGCGGCGGGCGGGTCACCTCGACCCAGCTCATGTTCGGGCCCACGCTGGCGATCGAGCGGGCGGCGGGCCTCGCGTTCTGGGACGGCACCGCGCCGGTGATGCCGGGCTTCGAGCTGAGCAACTGGGATCCGGAAGGCGAGCCGGACGCTCCGGTGCGGCGGTTCACGGCGGCCTTCGACGACGAGGTGCGCTCCGTGGACCAGCGGGTGAAGCTCGCGGCCTGGCTGGAGCTGTTCGAGGAGCGCGGCGGGCGCGTCGAGTACCGTGCGGTCGGCCCCGCCGAGGTGGCCGCGCTCGCCGCGGCGCACGAGCTGACCGTGCTCGCCACCGGCCGCGGCGACCTGTCGGCGCTCTTCGGCCGCGACGACGCCCGGTCCGTCTTCGACCGCCCGCAGCGCTCCCTCGCCTGCTTCTACGTGCACGGCGGCGCCCACGAGGACGCCGACCCGGCGGCCGCGTACGTACGCAACACGGGTGTGCCGCCGACCGGCGACGTGATCATGCTGCGGGCGCTGACGGTCAGCGGGCCCTGCGACATCCTGCTGTTCGAGGGCCGGTGGGGCGGGGCCTACGACTGCTGGAGCGACCGGCCCGCGCCCGCCGACGGGCTGCGGCGGGCGCTCGGCCTGCTGCGGACGTACGCGCCCTGGGAGTACGAGCGCTTCCGGGAAGCGGAGCTCACCGACCCGGGTGCCGCCCTGTACGGCGCGGTCACCCCGGTGGTCCGCCACCCGGTGGCACGCCTCGACGGTGACCTGTGCGTCCTCGGCATGGCGGACGTCATCGCCGTGCACGACCCGATCACCGGGCAGGGCTCCAACAACGCGGCGCGGGCGGCGTCCCATTACCTCGCGGCCGTCGTGGAGCGGGGCGGGCGGCCGTTCGACGAGGGCTGGATGCGGGAGACGTTCGCCGCGTACTGGGAGACCGCCCGGCACACGCACGCCTTCACCGACGTGATGCTGCGCGATCCGCAGCCCGAGCACGTGCGCCGGGCCGTCGGGGCCGCCTTCGACCACGCCGGCACCGCCCACCGCTTCGCCAACGGCTACGCCGATCCGCTCACTTACCGCGACTGGCTGATGGACCCGGCCGGCGCGGACGCCTATCTGGCCCGGCTCGACACGTAGTCACCGAGGCGGGCCAGGCCGGCCGCGGCCTCGTGGTCGTCGCCCGCGCTGAACACGTGCACCACCATGCCCGTGACCTCGGGAGCGGCCTGGACGTGCAGCGGCTCGAAGTCCAGCGTGAGCAGCCCGGCCACCGGGTGCCGCAGCCGCTTGCGGCCCGCCTCGCACATGACGACCTCGCCGCTGTCCCAGATGCGCGCGAAGTCGGCGCTGCGGTCGGCCAGTTCGGCGATGAGGGCGGCGAGTTCCGCGTCGTCGGGGTAGCGCCCGGCGGCGACGCGCAGCTGGCCCACGGCCTCCGCGGCCCGTGGCTCCCAGTCGGGGAAGACGTCCCGGGACGCGGGGTCGAAGAAGAGGAACCGGGCGTTGTTGGGATCGCGGCGGCCCGGCTCGGCGAGGCCGCCGAGGAGTTCGGCGCCCAGGGCGTTCCACGCGACCACGTCCAGGCGGGGGTTCGTCGCGAAGGCCGGGAAGTGCGCCAGGGAGTCGAGCATGCCGCGCAGCAGCGGGCTGGCCCGGACGCTGGGCACGGGGCCGCGCCGGGCGTCGGCCAGGGTGACGAGGTGGGTGCGCTCGGCCGCGTCGAGCCCGAGGGCGCGGGCGAGCGCGTCGAGCACCTCGGGGGACGGCTGGGTGGCCCGGCCCTGTTCGAGGCGGACGTAGTAGTCCACACTGATGCCCGCGAGCTGGGCCAGTTCCTCGCGGCGCAGGCCTTGCACGCGGCGGCGCCGTCCGCCGGTGAGCCCGACGTGCTCCGGCGCGACGCGCCCCCGCCGGGCGCGCAGGAAGCCGCCGAGGGCCCGGCCGGGGTCGCCGATGCGCTCCGCCGGGTCGCCGCCGGTGCCGTTCACGCGCTCGATGTGGTTCACGCCGTTCATGCGCTCCAGTATGCGTGGCCCTGCCAGTACCAGGATCGGCGATCCACTGGTTGAACAGGGTGCTGGCTGCCCGCGGCGGTCCGTACGAAGGTAGGGGCATGAACGCGATCACCCCGCAGCGGCCCAAGAAGATCCTCGTCGTCAGCGCCCACCCGGACGCCCGGTCCCTCAATGCCTCGCTCTCGTCCTTCGCGGTCGAGCACCTGCGTGCCGCGGGCCACGAGGTGCGGGTGTCCGACCTGTACGCGATGAAGTGGAAGGCGACCGTCGACGCCGACGACTTCCCGGAGCACGGCCCGGACGAGCGCCTCCACGTCATGGACGCCTCCGAGCGCGCCACGCTCGCGGGCCGCCTGTCCGCGGACGTCGCGGCGGAGCAGGAGAAGCTGCTGTGGTCGGACGCGGTGATCCTGCAGTTCCCGGTGTGGTGGTTCTCGGCGCCCGCGATCCTCAAGGGCTGGATCGACCGGGTGTTCACCGCCGGGTTCGCCTACGGCCCCAAGGTGGCGCCGCCCTACAGCGAGGGCCCGCTCGCGGGTCGGCGCGCCCTGCTGTCGGTGACGGCCGGGGCCAGGGAGACCTCGTTCTCCGACCGGGGCATCCACGGCCGCCTCGACGACGTCCTGCACCCGCTGCAGCACGGCCTGTTCTGGTTCACCGGGGTCCGGCCGCTCGACCCGTTCGCGGTGTACGGCTCGAACGCCATGACCGAGGAGCAGTTCACCGCGGCGCGGGAGGCGTACGGGCGGCGCCTCGACGGGCTGTTCACGGACGAGCCGGTCCCGTTCCGCACCCTTGTGGGCGGCGACTACGACCACGACATGCGGCTCCTGGACGGTGTCGAGGCGCCGGGGACGAGCGGGCTCGACCTGCATGTCCGCCCGCGCGCCGGCCAGTAGCCCGAAGGCGCGCACACCGGACTGTTCACCGGATCCCTCTCAACCCCTCCGGCCCTGTCCGCGGTCTCGGTACACAAGCGGCCCTCGCGCACCTCGGGGAGTGACACCTCCGGGGCGCCTCCCGGGTCGCAGGAGTACGGACGTGCGCAGACGACCGTGAGGAGTACGCAATGGCGTTACGGAAGAGCACGAAGGCCGGCGTGGTGGGGGTCGTGGCGGCCGCCCTTGCGGCCACCGCCTTCGTGGCACCCGCCCAGGCGAGACCCGACGGGCCGGGCCCGGCGGCCGGGCACGAGGCCACGCAGCGCGCGATGGACGCGGCCGTGCGCGCGGGCATCCCCGGCGTCACGGCCCAGGCCCGCGACGGCCGCGGCGTCTGGAAGGCGGCGTCGGGCGTCGGCGATCTGACGTCGGGCAAGCCGCGCGGCAAGAACGACAAGTTCCGCGCGGGCAGCATCACCAAGGCGTTCGTGGCGACGGTCCTGCTCCAGCTGGAGTCCGAGGGGAAGCTCAGCATCGACGACACCGTCGAGCGCCACCTGCCGGGCCTCGTGCGCGGCAACGGCAACGACGGCCGCAAGATCACCCTCCGGCAGCTGCTCAACCACACCAGCGGCCTGTTCGACTACCTGGCCGACCCCGAGTACAGCAGGACGTACATGGAGGGCGACGGCTACCTCACCCACCGGTACGACACGCTGCCGCCCAAGAAGCACGTGCGCATCGCGCTGTCCCACGAGCCCCTGTTCAAGCCCGGCGCCCGGCACTCGTACTCCAACACGAACTACATCCTGGCCGGGCTGATCATCGAGAAGACCACCGGCAGGACGTACGAGAGGGAGGTCCGCGACCGCATCATCGAGCCGCTGGGCCTGAAGCACACCTCCAACCCCGGCAACAGCATCCACCTGCCCCGGCCCAGCAGCCGCGGCTACTCCAAGCTGTTCCCGGCGGCGCCCGACCGGATCGACGACATCACCGAGATGAACGGCTCGCAGGGCTGGGCCGACGGAGACATCATCTCCACCGCGGGCGACCTGAACCGGTTCTACCGCGGCCTGCTGCGCGGCAAGCTCCTGCCGCCGAAGCAGCTGAAGGAGATGAAGACCACCGTCGCCACCTCGGGGTCGTCGTACACGCGGTACGGCCTCGGCATCTCCCGCCTCAGGACGAGCTGCGGCACGACGCTGTGGGGCCACGGCGGCGGCATGATCGGCTGGCTCTCCATGGTCGTGTCCACGGCGGACGGCAGCCATCAGCTCGCCTACAACTTCAACGCGGACTGGGACACGGCACAGATGCCGAAGATCGTCGACGCCGAGTTCTGCGGTACGTCACGCTGAGACACCCGGGGCCGGACCGCGGTGGAGCGTCCGGCCCCGGGCACGCGGCGCCTCCGACATCGTTGTCGAAGGCGCGGCGTGCACGGTCTCGGCCTACGGGACGCGGGATGCCCCGAGGGAGCACCGCAGGCCGGGGCGAGCGGTCGCCTTACGGCGCGTGGTCGCCTCAGGGCGTGTAGACGGCGTCACTGCCGTACAGCTCCCTGGTGAACGCGGAGACCTCGGCGCTGCGGTCGGTGCCGTTGAGGTTGTACGTCAGATAGACGCCGTACCCCTCACTGACGGTGCGGCGGGCGAGCGCGGCGGACGTGCTCTGCGAGGTCCGGCCGATCTCGACGGCAGCGGGCGAAAGCTTCGCCTTGGGCAGGGCGATGCCGGGGACCTGCCAACTGCCGTAGTACGGGTTCCAGGCGTAGTCGAACTTGGAGGAGACGTTGACGCCGCCGTAGGACAGGCGCGAGGCCGACGGGCCGATGTTGTAGAGGCTGATGATCTTGTTCGGCATGTTCGCGCGCAGCGCCGTCACCAGGTGCACGAAGGAACTGGCGTTGGGCTGGCCGGTTCCGTTGTTGCCGTACTCGGCGTACTCGTCGTCGAAGTCGATGCCGTCGAGGCCGTACTTGGTGACGGTGTCCGACAGCTGCTTCGCGAAGGCCGAAGCCGCCTGCTGGGACGGGAAGTTGGCGAAGCCCGCGCCCTGGTGGTTGCCCAGCACCGAGAGGACGACCTTGATGCCCTTCTGCTGCAACGGCCGTATCTGCGTGGCGGCGTTGTCGAGGACGCGCTGCACGTTCTCGTTGAAGTGCAGATACGCCGCCTTCTTGCCCGTGTCGTAGTTGATGTTCGCCGCGAAGATCACGGCCACGTCGAAGACGTTGGCGCCGCCCTTGGCGAGGGTGTACTTGCCGACGTTCAGCATGCTGTTGTCGTTCACCTCGACGTACGCCACCGAGGTCGGCCCCTGTTTCGCCGGAGCCGGAGCGGGGGCCGCCGCCGCGCCGGTCGAGGTGGTCGCACCGAAGGCGAGGGCCGCGACTGCCGAGAGCGCGAGCGCGGCCACCCGCACTCTGCTCCGTACCAATGTGAACATCGTTGATCGGTCTCCCATCGCATGGGTCGGCGCCCGACCTGTTCGAAAGCGCCGAGTGAGCGCTCCGAGTTTTCCGCGCTGGTGACCGAATCCCAAGATTCGCACGCAATCTCTTCACGACTCCCACGCATCTCATGCCACAGATCGACACGCGTGAGCCAGGGGGCCCTGAGCGACCCTCTGCCCTCTGGGGCCCTGCCCCGGCCCCGGCCCCGGCCCCGGCCCCGGATCAACTGATCGCCCATGGAGGCGAATCCCCAGGTGGACGGGCAGCGCCGGTCCCTCGCCACCACCTGTCCGATCTCGGTGCTGCCCTACGCCTGGTGGAAACGGAACTCCAGCGGTCTTGTGCGTCGTGGCATCGAGCCGTACGACGCGCTCGTACCGATCGGCCCCGAGGAAGCCCAGCGCGCGGCGGGTCGTGCAACTCCACGCCGACCGGCCCTTGTCGTCGAGGGCGTGGACGGTTGCGGGCGACGGACAGTTCCGCCCGCCCCGCCCCGGGGTCAGGTCAGGTCGAGGAAGCTCCACCGGGCGTCCGGCTGGGCCCCGCTCAGCCACTTGCCGCAGTTCTGGAGCACGACCGGGCTCGACGTGATGTGCTGCGTGCCCGTCCCGAGGTCGCGCAGGAAACGGTCGACGGGGCCACGGCGGATCGCCGCCGAACCCGCCCAGCGGTGCACGGTGCGGCCCACCTCGTACACGGTCGAAGTCGTGTGGTTCAGGACGAGGCGGATCAGGGTGTCCTGCTCCGTGGCCGGCAACTCACCCCGGTCCAGGGTCTCTTCGACGTCCCGCCAGACGTCGTACACCCAGGCCCGGGCCGCCCGGAGTCCGGCCTCCGCCGACGCGTACTCGGCGTGGAACTGGGAGGTGTCGACCGCCGCGCCCCGCGAGCCGGTCCGCGCCGCGGCGACCCGCTTCAGCTCGTCCAGGAGCCGCCGCCCGACACCGAGGGCCCAGCCCGTGTGTCCGATCGCCGACATGTTGACCAGGCCGAGGCGGTACAGGGCGCCGCCGTTCACCGGGGTGTCCGTGGTGGCGGCGTAGGTGTACTCGTGCGGCACGTACACGTCGTCGCAGTGGTAGTCGACGCTGTAGGTCGCGCGCAGCCCGAGCACGTCCCAGTTGCCGTCCAGGGTCACCTGCGACTTCGGCATCGCGAGGACCCGCAGCTCACCGGTGCCCTCGACCAGGATCGCGCTGTGGATGTGCGTGGCGTGCGCCATCCCGGAGGCGAACTGCCACTGGCCGCTGACCCGGTAGCCGCCCTCCACGGGGACGGCCCGGCCGGGGCGGGTGCCGTGCCCGGAGAGCAGCGCGTACGTGCCGTGCGGCACGTCGGGGAACAGCTCGGCCGCCGCGTCCGCGGCGAGGTACGCCGCGGTGGTCCCGGTCATCATCTGCAGCGCGAACATGGTCCACCCGGCCGCGGCGTCGTGGTAACTCGCCCGCTCCGCCACCTCGATCAGCTGCCGCGGCGCGAACTCGTATCCGCCGAGGCTCAGCGGGAGCTCGGCCCGTACGATCCCGGTGCCGAGGAGCGCCCGCGCCGTGTCCTCCGGCAGCCTCCCCAACTCCTCGGCCGCGTGGGCCCGTTCGTCGAGCATCCCGCCGAGCGCGTCGATCCGCTCCAGCACCTCCGCCAGTTCCGCACCGACATGCAGCTGCCCCTCGCCCGCCATGACACCCCTCTCCTCGTGGCCTGGATCCCGATCGTCCCACGTGCGTCTCCCGCACCGTCGGGCGACCCGGTCGGACAGCTCCAACCGCCCTGATGCGTCCGGCCGTTGAGGCCGAGGGCGCAGGGCCGCCGCGCCCCCGTCGCGGCGGCCCCGTCCCGGCTCAGCTCAGCTCAGCCGAGTCGCGGCGTACGCCTCGATGGCGGCCCGCTGGTACGCGGCCAGGCCCGGCGCGATCGCCTCGTACCACGCGTACCAGTGCTCGTTCTCCACGCAGGTCCGTCCGATCGCTCGGTACTCCTCAGCGGTGGCTGCCCTGATCCGCGCCAGGGTCCGGTACTGGGTGTCGATCTCGGCCTGCACCGCTTCGGCGTCGGGGGGCAGGCCGGCGGCCAGCAGCTCGGCGAGGCGGATCATCTGCGCCGTGCGCTCGCGCTCGTCGGCCTCGAGCTCGGCCTCGCTCAGCGCCGCGTTGTGCCGTTCGATGGCCCCGGCCAGCCCGGGTGAACCGTGCAGGGCCTTCATGCACTGGGCGGACCGGATGCCCTCGAACAGGTTCTCCGGACGGGTGATGCTGATCATGTCTGTGCCGTCCTTCCTGGACTGCTCCAGTTCGGTGATCGTGTGGGCGACGGTGCCGGCCAGGGCGTTCAGGCGGTCGCGTTCGGCGAGCAGCCGACGGTGGTGGCCCCGCAGGGCCTCCACCTCGTCGACCTGCGCGGCCAGGATCCGGCCGATCTCGGGCAGCCCCACGCCCAGCGCCCGCAGCACGAGGACCTGCTGCAGCCGCAGCAGGTGACGCTCCTCGTAGTAGCGGTGGCCGTTGGACCCGATCCAGGCCGGCTGCAACAGTCCGATCTCGTCGTAGTGCCGCAGGGTCCGGGCCGTCACACCCGACATCCGGGCGACCTCCGCGATCGACCAGGCCATCGCCGCCTCCCTCACACGTGCTTCACCGGGCCGGAATCTCCGGCCCTGCTCAGGACGGTAGAGGCTTCCGCTGCGGCAGCTTCAAGCCCGGGGCTCACGTCCGCGAGGTACTCGAAGTCCCCCACCACGGCGTCGTACCACGGCGTCGTAGGAAACCGATTGACGCGGTGTTGCCGTTCGTGAACCATTCCGGACCGTGACGACGAACATCGATCAGGACCTGTCGGCCCACGGACGAGGCCCTTCGGCCGACCGCCCGCTCGCCCTGATCACCGGGGTGGGCCGCACCGTCGGGATCGGCGCGGGCATCGCCCGTCGCCTTGCCGCGTCGGGCTGGGACATCGCCTTCACTTACTGGGCCCCTTACGACGACCGCATGAGCTGGGGAAGGGAATCCGGCGCGACCCAAGCAATCAGTCAATCACTGGCCGACCACGGGGCGTCCACCACCGCGATCGAGGCGGATCTCGCCGACCCGGACACCCCGGCGCGCGTCTTCGACGAGGCCGAGCGCCAACTGGGCAGTGTCACCGCGCTGGTGATGAGTCACTGCGAGTCCGTCGACTCCGGGCTGCTCGACACCACCGTCGAGAGTTTCGACCGCCACTTCGCCGTCAACGCACGGGCCACCTGGCTGCTCATCCGCGAGTTCGGCCGCCGCTTCACCGCGGAACGGGGAACCGGCCGGATCGTCAGCCTCACCAGTGATCACACCGTCGGCAACCTGCCCTACGGGGCCAGCAAGGGAGCCGTGGACCGCATCACCCTGGCCGCCGCCCACGAACTCGCCCACCTCGGGGTGACCGCCAACGCGATCAACCCCGGGCCGATCGACACCGGATGGATGCCCGAGGAGGTCAGGGAAGAGTGTGTCCGCAGCACCCCCCTCGGCCGCCTGGGCACTCCGCAGGACACCGCACACCTCGTGGACTTCCTGTGCTCCAAGGAGGGCCAGTGGATCAACGGTCAACTGCTGATGAGCAACGGCGGCATCGCGTAGGGGCGGGCACCGGTCTCCTGGCTCCTTGTCCGGGCGCCGGTCCCGCGCCCCTGGCTTGGTGACCAACCCGTCGGACCAGGGGCCGGAGCCGCCCCCGCCTCGGCGTCGTCGGTGACGTCCGCCCGGGTCACCCCTGGCATCGGCCCTGTTCGGTGGGCTACGTTAGGCCACGATGACTACCGGGACGGCTTCGCGCCACACACGGATTGGTGACCCGGCGCTCCTCTGAGCGCCGTGCGGGCCGGTGGTGGCCCGCTGCGGGAACGAGGACCCGGCTCCGTGGCGCGGGCTCCGCCTCCTGTCGTGTTGATCTCAGCTCGACACGTCAACCACGACAGGAGACTTCATGCCCACCCAGACGCTGCACATCCCCACCGCCGACGGCCGAGCCGACGCCTTCGCCGCCTTCCCCGACGGCGGTGGGCGGCACCCCGGGGTGCTGATGTACCCGGACGGCTTCGGCATCCGGCCCGTGCTGCGGGAGATGGCCCGCGAACTGGCCGGGCACGGGTACTACGTACTCGTCCCCAACTTCCTCTACCGGCACGGCCCGGCGCCGGTGATCGAACTGCCCGCGTACATCGGAGAAGCGGCCCGGCCCGCGGTCTTCGCCCAGCTGATGCCCTTGATCGAGGCGCACACCGTCGACCGTACTGTGCGCGACGCTGACGCTTACCTCCGGTTCCTCACCACCCGGCCCGAGGTCGGCGCCGGGCCGGTCGCGGTGACCGGCTACTGCATCGGCGGTCTGCTGGCCATGCGCACCGCCGTGGCCCACCCCGGCCAGGTGGCCGCCGTCGCCGGATTCCACTGCCCCGCGGGCGCCGACGGGACCGACGGCTTCGCCGCGCTGACCGCGCGGGTGCACCTCGGCCACGCCGAAGGCGACATGACGCCCGAGGCCCTCGGCGAGCTCAACCAAGCCCTGGACGCCGCGGGGGTCGACCACACCTCCGAGATCTACCCCGGCACCGTCCACGGCTTCACCATGTCCGACACCGACGCCTTCGACCCTGCCGCACTACGCCACCACTGGGACCGCCTGCTCCCCCTCCTCGACCGCACCCTGACCAACGGCTGAGGCTCCGGGGACGACGCTCACCCCGCCGCGCCGTCGGTCTTGCCCAGGGCGTCGGTCAGGGCGCGGCAGAAGGCCGGGAGGTCGTCCGGTTTGCGGCTGGTGACCAGGACGTTGGCGCCCGTGGTGCACACCTGCACCTCCTGGTCGACCCACGTGCCGCCCGCGTTGCGGATGTCGGTGCGCAGGCTGGGCCAGGAGGTGAGGGTGCGGCCGCGCACCACGTCGGCCTCGATCAGGGTCCACGGGGCGTGGCAGATCGCCGCGACCGGCTTCCCCGCGGTGAAGAAGTCGTTCACGAACGCCACCGCCTCGTCGTCCAGGCGCAGGGCGTCGGGGTTGGCGACGCCTCCGGGCAGGACCAGGGCCTCGAAGTCGGCGGCGGACGCCTCGGCCACGACCTGGTCGACCGGGAAGGAGTCGGCCTTGTCCAGGTGGTCGAACCCCTGGACGCGGCCCGGCTCGGTCGACAGCAGGACGGGCTCGGCCCCGACGGCCTCGACGGCCCTCCACGGCTCGGTCAGTTCGATCTGCTCCACGCCTTCGGGCGCGGTGAGAAAGGCGACACGCATGGGGGCTCCTCTCGTGGTGGTACTGGTGTGGTCAGCTCGTGGTGGTACTGGTGTGGTCAGCTGTTCCCGGCCGCTTCCGCGGCCTCACGCTCGGTGGCCTTCCCGCCGGTGGCGAGGGTGCCCTGGGCGCTCTCCAGGTGGGCCCGGACGAACCACTGGAACTGGTCCAGGTCCCGCACCTGCTCGATCAGGATGTCCTCCGTGGCCGGATCGAGCTTGCCGACCTCGTCGATGGCGGCGCGATAGGCCTCGATCACGCCGGTGTACACGAGGTCGAGCGCACCCAGATGGGCGATGGCGTCCGCCCGGCCGATGCTGTAGTCGTCCCAGGTGCGCTCGGCCACCAGGGCGCCGGGGGTGCCGTGCGGCACGCCACCGAGGGCGGAGATCCGCTCGGCGACGTCGTCGGCCATGGCGCGGACGCGGTCGACCTGCGGGTCCAGCATCTCGTGCACGGCGATGAAGTGCGGGCCGACGACGTTCCAGTGCACGTGCTTGAGCGTGAGGTGCAGATCGTTCAGCGCGTGCAGACGGATGGCGAGCGCCGCGATGAGCTTGCCGCCGTCCTCGACGCTGATGCCGGGGACGGTGTAGCGCGGAGTGGTCGTACGAGCCATGGTGCGCTCCTCACAGGGGTCGGGCACCGACGCCTCCGGCGCGGGCCGTGGCATCGATACCGGAACTACGGGTACTGGGGGCGACCGGGTCGTCGTCCTCCTCTGGCACGCCTTCCCCCAGCCAGTGACACATAACGTGTGAAATAGCTCAAAGGCCACATAAAGCCATGCCAGCGGGCAGGGCGCAGGACGTAGGGGAAGAAGGGGTGGACACCGTGTTGATGCCGGATCCCAAGACACTGAGAGTCATGCTCGCCCGTTACGCCGACCTGCGCATCGCGGCGCCGCCGACCGAGGCGACCCGGCGTGCCCTGGAAGACGTGAGCTACACGCTGTGCGTGCTGACCGGGGTGACCCGGGTCGACGACGCGCTCGGCGTCGCTGACGCGCTGCTCGCGGAGGCCGGGGGCGGGTCGGGGCGGCCGGGTGCCGCATCGCCCCGGGCCGGGGCGGAACAGGCTCGTCCGGCATCGCCTCGGGCCGGGGCGCCGGGGGTGCCCGGTGCGCGGCCGAGCCGCCGGATGGAGGAGTTCCCGCTCCCCCGGCCCTCCGCCGCCCCCGAGTCGCTTCCGCCCGACGGGCCCGCCGCCGACCCGACGGACGACAGCTCGGGCGACGTGTCGCTGGCCGTCTGATCCGTCCGGGCCGCGGGAGGCGGGAGGCGGGCGCGCGGCGTCCCACCGGAGCCGCGCGCCTCCGGGCCTCACCGGCGGGGTTGGGCCCTCACCGGCGGGTCGGGCCCTCACGGGTGGCAGCCGAGGGTGGCAGCCGACGGGTCGGGCCCTCACGGTGGCATCGGGGCCTGCCGACGGGGTCGGGGCCTCAGCGGCGGAAGGCGTCCTTCGCCTTCTCTTTCGCCTGCCGCAGGTCACCCTTGCCCTGCTCGGCGCGGCCCTCCGCCGTCAGACGCTCGTTGCCCACGGCCCGGCCCGCCGCTTCCTTCAGCTTGCCCTTGGCCTGCTCGACCTTGCCCTTGGCCTTCTCGTCGCCAGCCACAGTGCTCACTCCCGAATATCGACAACAGGTTCATCCGGGCGCCTAACCGGGCTTCCTCACCGTAAACACGTGAAACACGTGCGTCGTGGCAGGCACATCGAAAATGGCCCGGGCAGGCCTGTGTCACGCCGGGGATCGAGGGAACTCGCAGCACTGGAGGTGACGGACCATGGTGCCTTTGTTGCTCGTTCTTCTTATCGCCGTCGTGCTGTTCGGTGCGGGATTCGCCGTGAAATTCCTCTGGCTGCTCGCCGCCCTCGTGCTGCTGGCGTGGGTGCTCGGTTTCATCGTCCGCCCCGCGGGCACCGGTGGACGCAGGAGCCGGTGGTACCGCTGGTGACAGCGGTCGGCGTCACGGGCCCGGCCGCCTCGCGACGGGGCGTCCGGGCCGCCGCGACGGCCTCTGCATGCCGTCCGCCGGAGATGCCGACCGTCGGGGATGCGCCGTGGGCCAATACCCCTTTCCGCGCCCGCAGATGACGCCGCATAGGGCGTCGCATATGACATACGGCCTATGGCTCAAGGTCGTTGAATTGTTCAGCGCCCCGCGAAGACCGGCCGAGCCGAAGTCGCCGACCACGTCCGTGGATTCACCGAGGAGATTCACAGAGGAGGACAGTGTGAGCACGATCAAGGAAACAGTGGACGTACAGGTCCCGCTCAGCAGGGCGTACGACCAGTGGACGCAGTTCGAGGAGTTCCCGAAGTTCATGGAAGGCGTCGACGAGGTCCGGCAGATCGACGACGTACACAACCACTGGACCACGAGCATCGGCGGCGTACGGCGCGAGTTCGACACGGAGATCGTCGACCAGATGCCGGACGACCGGATCACCTGGCGGACCATCGGCGGTGACACCCGGCAGCAGGGCTCCGTGCGCTTCCGTCAACTCGACGCGACGCGTACCCGCGTGGAGCTGGTCATGGACGTCGAGCCCACCGGTGTCGCGGAGAAGGGCGCGGACGCGCTGGGCATGATCGAGCGACGCGTGAAGGGCGATCTGCACCGGTTCAAGGACCACGTCGAGCGCTCCGGGGAGAGCGGCGCCTGGCGCGGCCGCGTCCGGCCGGGCGACCCCGGTCCCACCGCCGGACCCGGCCCCGTCCCTGGTCCCGGCCCCGTCCCTGGTCCCGGCCCCGGCGCCGGACCTGGCCCCGTCCCTGGCACCGGACCCAGCCCCGGCCCCGGTATGCCTCTCTGATCCGACACGGCCCGAGCCGTCGTGTCCGACGGACCCCCGCGAGAACGGGCAGGCACCGCCGCGAGTGGCGGTGCCTGCCCGGGCCCGTTCGGACACTCGGCTTCGGTGACTCGGCGCGAAGCACCCGTGCTTCAACGCAGGGTCTTCAACGCAGGGCGCGCGTGTTCCTCACCCGCGGCCGGACGCGCCCGCCCGCCGGCACCCGGCGCCTGACCGCCGCCCCCATCGCCACGCGCACCTGCTCCGGGAGCCCTCCGCCGCGCGGCCAGCGCACGACGTGTTCCGCGACCTCCCGCAGCTTGGTGTTGGTGTTCTGGGAGACGTCCCGCAGGACCTCCCAGGCAGTCTCCGGTCGCACTCCGCTCCAGGCCATCACGACACCGATGGCCTGGTCGACGACCGCGTGCGAGTCGACCGCACGCTGGAGCTGCGCGATCTCCTCCTGGAGAGCGGCGACTCTGCCCGCGCGTTCTTCGTCTTCTGGCATCGTGAGCGGAACTCCCTGGTGAGACGGCCATGACGGTCACTGTCACGCCTGCCCGCGATCGGCGCCGGTGAAGGTGCGCACAGCGAACACTTGCCGCGCCGCCTGTCCAGAAAGCGCAATGCCGGACGGGGTACCGGCTCAGCCGCCCCCGCGCGACACGTAACGTCCTTCGAGCAGCCCGGTTCCCCACGGCGTGCCCTTCTCGCCCGAGCGCGGCCGCCGGGCGACAGGCGACGGGCGGCGACCGACAGGGAGCACGGCGGCCCGAGCCCGCCCGCTCCCCCACCCGGAGGTGACGCCGTGAGTTCGGAGACGTTCGAGAGCGATGACCTGGGGGTGACGGAGGACTTCCTCTGCCGCGCCTACGCCAGGATGCGCATCGGCAGCGGAACGCCCGAGGCGAGCCACGCGCGCATCCACCGCGACAGCACCGCGTCGGTCAGCGTGGACGAGCTGGACCTGAACTTCGACATGTCCTACTCCGTGACCCCGCTGGGCAGGATCTGTCTGTGCGTCGTCCACGAGGGCACCGTCCGCGACCATGCCTTCCACGGCGTCCGGGACGACTTCGGCCCCGGAGACGTCGTACTGTTCGCGCCCCCGGACCTGCCGTACGCGGGCCGCATCTGCAGTGCCCGCTACAACATCACGATGCTCGACCCCGGCCTGCTCGACCAGGTCGCGGCCACCGCGGGACGAGCGCTCGGCGAGCCCGTGCGGCTGACCCGGCACAGACCCCCGTCGGCCGCCGCGGCCGCCTTCCTCAAGAAGACCATCGTTCATCTGCGCGACGACATCCTGGGCGACCCGGACGTCGCGGCGCAGCCCCTGGTCGTCGCGGCCGGCCAGCAACTCCTGGCCGCGAGCGTCCTGGCGGCCTTCCCCAACACCGCGAGCACCGACCCCACCGCCCAGGACCGCACGGACGCGCACTCCGCCACCCTGAGGCGTGCCGTCGCCTACATCGACGACCACGCGGACCAGCCCCTGACGGTCGCCGAGGTCGCTGCCGCCGCCCACGTGACGATCCGCACCCTGCAGTACGCCTTCCGCCGTCACCTGGACACCACCCCACTCACCTATCTCCGCCGGGCCCGCCTCGCGCACGCGCACCGCGACCTGCTGAACGCCTCGCCGCAGGGCGGCGCCACCGTCGGAGGCATCGCCGCCCGCTGGGGCTTCCCGCACCCGGGCCGCTTCGCCGCGCTCTACCGGTCGGTGTACGGCACCAGTCCCTCCCGCACCCTGCGCACCTGAGGGCCCACGCACGGCGGCCCCCGCCGGCGGTCGCCGAGGGGGGCCGCGGGGGCCGGGGTCAGTAGAGCTTGTTCACGGCCTTCTTGGCAGTGGTCTTGAAGCCGCTGACCGGCGCGTGCGACAGGTCGCCGAGCTGGCCCCAGCGCACGAGCGTCACCGTGCGCCCGTCGCGGCCCACCGCGAAGAGGTTGGCGTCCGAGGCCCCCGAGTTCCACGCGGTGTGCAGGCCGTAGACGTGGACGCCCTCCTCGACGTCCAGCTTGCCGTAGTACTTCTGCTTCGCCTTGACGTCCGGGTGCTCCCGCTCCAGGCGCGCGGCGCAGTCGTCGAGCTTCTTGCGCAGGAGCCCGGCGAACTCCTTGGCCCGCTGGGTGCTCCGCTCCACCACGGTCACCTGGACGGCGTTGGTGTCGAGGTCGGTCCAGAAGGTGCGGTGCACCGACGTCGACGGCAGCGCCTCGCCCGCGCACACCGGCAGGGCGTCGGGCTGGCCCGCGGTCACCCGCCCGGCGTGCCACGCCGACGAGGGGTGCGGCGGCAGTTCACCGGCGCTGAGGAAGCGCGGCTCCCCACCGCCGGACGGGGCCGCGGCGGCGGGTGCCGCCACGGCCGCGGCCGTGGCGGCCACGCACAGGCCGACCGTCATCGCGGCCAGGGCACCTCGGTTACGCATGCTCATTCGTCTCCCCCAACTCCCGCTGTTTCCGTGCCGATCGGCACTTCCACCCCGTTCGACCCGTCAGGGCCGCAGGACGTTGCACGACTGATCGTCACAGCCTCGTCGCGTATGTCACCGGACGGAAACAGGAGTTCGGGCGCACCGGAGGCCGGGTCCGCAGGGGTGCTCAGGCGTCCTGCTCGTACCAGCGCAGCTCCACGGTGTTGCCGTCGGGGTCCTTCACATAGAGGGAGAGGCCGGTGCCCCGGGCGCCGAAGCGCTTGCCGGGGCCGTCCACCACGGTGAAGACGCCAGAGTCGATGACCTCCTGCCAGTCGAGCGGCTCGACCGCCAGGCAGATGTGGTCGACGTTGGCCCCGCGCGACTCCCCGTCGGGTCCCTTGAAGAGGTCGATGATGGTCGTGGGGCTCACCCGCACGGAGGGGAAGGAGACCTTGCCGGCGCGCCACTCCTCCACGCGCACCGGTTCGAGCCCCAGCGGGCCGGTGTAGAAGGCCAGCGAACGCTCGACGTCGGTGACGTTCAGGACGATGTGGTCGAGGGCGATCACGCGCATGGTGGTCTCCGCTGGATCGGGGCGCCGGGGCGCCGGTGGTGGTCGTACGGCGGGACCGGTGCGCCCGGCCCCCGCAGGATCCGGCCGGGACCGGGCGGTGGCTCGTCGGTGATGCGTCACCGACCGCCGTGCCCCGCCGCTGACTTCATGATCACCCGGCGGATATCCATTAGTCCAACACATGCTTGTCATGGATATCCATCGTGATTCACGCTGGGTCCATGGATCTCCAGCAGATGCGCTACGTCCTGGCGGTGGCGGAGACCGCGAGCTTCACGCGCGCCGCCGAGCGGTGCCACGTCGTCCAGTCCGCACTCAGCCACCAGGTGGCCCGGCTGGAGAAGGAACTGGGCGCCCGGCTCTTCGAACGGACCAGCCGCCGGGTGCGGCTCACCGCCGCCGGGGAGGCGTTCCTGCCCGCGGCGCGCCAGGCCCTGGAGGCGGCCGAGCGGGCCCGCGCGGAGGTGGCGGCGGCCAGCGGCGAGGTGCGGGGCAAGCTGACCGTGGGGGCGATCCCCACGGTGACGGCGGTGGACCTCCCGGCGACGCTGCGGGACTACCGTCGGCGCTATCCCCAGGTGCGCATCACCCTGCGCGCCGGCTCCAGCGAGCAGCTCGTCGAGCGGGTGCGCGACGGGCAGTTGGACGCGGCGTTCCTCGGTGTGCGGCCCGACTTCCGGCCGCGGGGCGTCCACGACCGGGAGCTCGCGCACGGGCGGCACGTCGCCGTGGTCGCCCCCGACCATCCGCTCGCCGCGCACCGCGAGGTGGATCTGCGCCGGCTCGCCGACGAGGCCTTCGTCGACTTCGCCGAGGGCAGCGCCGCCCGCGCCCAGTCGGACCGGGCCTTCGCGGCGGCGGGGCTGCGGCGCGAGGTGGCCTTCGAGGTGTCCGGCGTCGAGCTGATGGCGCCCATGGTCCGCCAGGGCCTCGGCGTCGCCCTGCTGCCCGGGGCGTTCGCGGCCGGACTCCACGGTCTGCGGAGCGTGCTGGTCACCGACGGCCCGGTGCGGGTGGAGCGCCTCATCTGGAGCCGCTCCACCCCGACACCTGCCGCGTCCGCGTTCCTCGCCCTGCTGGGCATCGGCGACGGGGAGGGCCCTGCCGGGCATCGGTGACGGGGAGGCCGCACCGCCTCCCCACGGAAGCAGTCCGCGCCCGGGCCGTCAGCGCGGTACGGCCACGCTGCCCACGATCCTCTCGACGATCCTCATCAGCCGGTCCCCCGCCTGGCCGACGCTTCCGTTCTGCGTGCTGACCTGTGCGCCTTCGAGTACGAAGGTGATCTCGGCCGCGGCCTGTTCGGGGTCGGACAGACCGGCCCGCGCGCACATGCCGACCAGCCTGCGCAGCTGGTGGGCCTTGTGCTGCTCGATCACCTGCCGTGCGGGGTGGGAGCGGTCGGGCAGTTCGGCGAGGGAGTTGATGAACGGGCAGCCCCGGTGCGAGAGGGCGGGCAGGCCGTCGGCGATGAAGCGGGCCAGGCCGAGGATCTGCTCCCCCGGCCGGTCCGGGTGCTCGGCCTCGACGCGGTCGAAGGCCGCCTGGTAATCGGCGGCGAGGATCCGCAGCCACTCCGCGACGAGCGCGTCCTTGGTGTCGAAGTGCCGGTAGATCGCCATCTTGGTGGTCCCGGCCCGCTCGGCGATCGCCTGGACGCCCACCCGCAGGATCCCCTCGCTCTGGAAGAGCTCCTCCGCCGCGTCGAGGATGCGCTCGCGCGGCGGCAGTTTCGCCACCCTGTCCGGCCTGCTGGCGGTCGATGCCATGACTTCTCCGTGACGTCCGAACGGTCGGGGGGTTCCCGCCTCCTGTTACGGTACCTCTCAGTTCCAGGCGATACCGTTCGGTATCGCGTGGGACTCAACGGTACTGTTCGTTCTGCTGGGAGTGACAGTGAGAGTCAGCGAGTACGTGAACTTCGACGCGGTCGGGCTCGCGGAGCTGGTGGCCGCGGGCGAGGTGACCCCCGCCGAACTGGAGGCGGCCGCACACGAGGCCGCGGGAGCGGTCAATCCGCGGATCAACGCCATCGTGGAGACGTGGCCGACCGACGACGGGCCCCGCCCCGGCAGCGCGCCGCTGGCCGGGGTCCCCTTCCTGATCAAGGACATCGGCGTCGCCATGGCCGGGAGGCGGATGGAGCTGGGCAGCCGCCTCGCCGCGGGCAACGTGTCCGGGGCCGACTCGGCGCTGATGCGCCGCTTCCGCCGCGCCGGCCTCATGACGTTCGGGCGCACGACGACGCCGGAGCTGGCCTACAGCATGGCGACGGAGCCGGTGCTGTACGGCGCGACCCGCAACCCGTGGGATCCGGAGCGGAGCGCGGGCGGCTCCAGCGGGGGCGCGGGCGCGGCCGTCGCCGCCGGGGTGGTGCCGATGGCGCACGCCACCGACGCCGCGGGATCGCTGCGCGTACCAGCCGCGCACAACGGCCTTTTCGGGCTCAAGCCCACCCGTGGCCGGGTCTCCATGGGGCCGGACGCCGACGAGATGTTCAACGGCCTGGTGGTGCACGGCAGCGTCAGCCGCACCGTGCGCGACAGCGCGGCCCTGCTCGACCTGATCCGCGGCCCGGAGCCGGGCGACCCCTACTTCGCGCAGGAGCCGCCCCGGCCGTACGCGGAGGAGGTCACCCGGCCCCCGGGCACCTTGCGGATCGGCGTCCTCACGCAGGCGTGGGGCGGCCGCCGCACCACGGCGCCGGTGGCCGCCGCCCTCTCCCGCACCGTCCTGCTGCTGGAGTCGCTCGGGCACGAGGTGACGGAGGCCGAGGTCGGTCTCGGGGTCGGCCAGGAGGAGTTCCTCCTGGCCACCACCCGTCTGATCACGGCGAACCTCGCGGTCCTGGTCGACGGGCTCGCCGCCGCCCTCGGCAGGCCCGTCGACTCCTCGACCCTCGAACCGGTGACCCTCGCCGGTTACCACTACGGGCAGCGCGTCAGCGGCACCCAGTTCGCCACCGCTTTCGAGGTGCGCAACCGGGTCGCCCGCAGCCTGGCACGGTCCTTCGACGCGTACGACGTACTGCTCACTCCGACCCTGCCGGAGCTGCCGATGCGGCTGGGGACCTTCGCCGAAGGCGCGCAGGAGCTCGACGGCCTCGGCTGGATCGGCCGCCTCAACGAACGCTCGCCGTTCACCATGCCGTTCAACGTGGCGGGCACGCCCGCCATGTCCGTACCGGTGACGGCCGACCCCGGGACGGGGCTGCCGATCGGCCTGCAGTTCGCCGCCGGTTACGGGCGCGAGGGCCTCCTCTTCCGCCTGGCCGGACAGCTCGAACAGGCCAGTCCGTGGGCGGGCCGCACCCCGACGGTGTGGGCGGGGGACCCTACGGGCTCCTGAGGAACACCCGTGGGGGCCCGCCCAATCGGGCCGGGCCGCCCTCTCACCAGCGGACGGCCGTGAAGTCGATGGGCTGCGGGCGCAACTGGCGTACGCGTTCGGTCAGGAGGCCGAGGCGGCGGGACATCTCGTCGGCCGGGAGGCGGCGGCGGTCCCCGTGCCCCGGCAGCACCCACTCGAACCGCAGGCGCCCGGCGGTCCGCGCCAAGGAGGCGGCCAGCTCCTCGATGGAGTACCAGGTCACGCTCTCCGCGACCTCCAGGTCACCCGTGCCGCGCGACCAGTAGAAGCTGTCACCGCTGAAGCAGTACCGGTCGTCGGCGAGGTAGAGCACGCTGCCCCGGGTGTGACCGGGCAGCGGGTGGACGGTGACGCCCGCGCCGATCTCCACGGGTTCGACGCCGCGGATGACCTGGTCCGCGTCCGGGGCCGCGTCGAGGTCGCCCTCGTGGATCCACAGCCGGGCCCCGAAGTGGTCGGCGTAGCGGCGGCCGTGCGCGGCGTGGTCGCGGTGGGTGAGCAGCACGTCGGTGACGGGGCCCCAGGCCGTGCAGCGTTCGGCCAGGTCGCGGCTCCAGCGGGGTGTGTCGATCAGCATGGCGGTGCCGGACGGCCGCCGGAGCAGATAGGAGTTGGCCCCGGCGGTCCGGGTCGCGTTGTGGCCGCAGATCAGGACGCCGTCGTCGAGCGCCATCGGGAAGGGGTCGAGCGCCCGGTCCGGCTGCCCGGACGCCGGACGGATCGACCGGGTGGGGCAGGCGAAGACGGCGGCGTGTAAGCGCCGGTTCTCCGCCGCGTCGCGCGGCGGCCGCAGGATCCGCGACTTCCCGTCGGCCTCGTCGATCAGGTCGGGCGCGAACTGCCGCGCGACATCGCAGTTGGTGCAGCGGTCGTCCACGTACCATCCGTCCACGACGGGCTCCTTCGCGGGAAGAGGGCCCGGGCAGAGGGTTCCGCCCGGGTGCTCTTCCAGGAATATCCCGCCCGTGAACGGAACCGGTAGGCCGTGCCGACCTTGTGTTTCGGGCCGCATGGCCTTCTGACGGCCCGCCGAATCCGGAGCAATCGTGTCGTAGCGGTCAGGCGGTCGTCAGTCGAGGTAGCCGGAGTCCCCTCCCTGGAACCACAGTTCCCGGTCGAGGGTGCGCAGCGGCGCGCCGGTGCGGAAGCGCTCGACGAGGTCGGGGTTGCCCAGGTAGGCACGGCCGTAGCTGACCAGGTCCGCGCCCCGGGCCAGCCAGTCCTCACCCTGCGCCCGGGTGCTTTCGTCCGGGCCGATCTGGCCGCCGGGGTTGATGACGAAGGCGGTCGGCCAGCTCTTGCGCAGGCCGATCAGGACGTCGTCGGGCGCGGTCGCCAGGACGTGGACGTAGGCGAGCCCGAGCGGGGCGAGGGCGTCGAACAGCGCGGCGTACAGGTCCGGCACGTCGTCCTCGACGACGTCCCAGACCTGGCCGCCGGGGGACAGGCGGATGCCGACGCGCTCGGCGCCGATGGCGTCGGCGGTCGCCTCGACGGCCTCCACGGCGAAGCGGATGCGGCCCGCGACGGAGCCGCCGTACGCGTCGGTGCGGCGGTTGGCGTTGGACGACAGGAACTGCTGGATCAAGTAGCCGTTGGCGCCGTGCAGTTCGACGCCGTCGAAGCCCGCGGCCACGGCGCGGCGGGCCGCGTCCGCGTACGCCGCCGCCTCTCCCCCGACCTCCTTCAGCGTCAGGGCGCGCGGCACGGGCGCGGGCTTGCGGACGTCCGCCCCGCCGAATCCGACGAACACCTCGCCGCGCATCGCCACCGCCGAGGGCCCCACGGGGTGTTGCCCGGCGACGTCCGGGTGTCCCACGCGGCCGCCGTGCATGATCTGGGCGAAGATGCGCCCGCCGTTGGTGTGCACCGCGGAGGTGACGGGGCGCCAGGCGGCCACCTGGGCCTCGTTGTACAGGCCGGGCGTGTTCGGGTTCGACTGACCGAGCAGGCTCGGCTGGACGCCTTCGCTGACGAGGAGTCCCGCGGTGGCGCGCCGGGCGTAGTAGGCGGCGGTCGACGCCGTCGGCAGCCCGTCCGCGCCCGCCCTCGCCCGGGTCATGGGGGCCATCACGATGCGGTTCGGCAGGGCGAGTTCACCGAGGCGGAATCCCTCGAAAAGGCTGGTCATGGTGGTGCCTCTCAGGCCGCGGGAGCGCGGGCCGGGGTATCCGGCCCGTTCGTCGGCTACGCTAAAACCTGACATTGACGTCAGGGGCAAGGTGAGAGAGGCCACAGGGGGCCACATGCGCATCGGCGAACTCGCGACCCGCACCGGCGTGAGCGTGCGATCACTGCGGTACTACGAGGAACAGGGCCTGCTCAGCGCCCAGCGCAGCCCGAGCGGCCAGCGGCACTACGGCGCCCGTGCCGTGGACCGCGTCCAGCTGATCCAGCAGTTGTACGGCGCGGGGCTGCCGAGCAAGTCGATCCGCGAGGTCCTGCCGTGCGCGGCCACGGGCGAGGCGACACCGGAGCTGATCACGTGGCTCGCGGGCGAGCGCGACCGGATCGACCAGCGGATCGATGACCTCCAGGACACCCGGGACCGCCTCGACGACATCATCTCCACGGCGACCACCGCGCTGCGCACCGGGCGGCCCTGCGCGGTGTCGTGACCTAGCGTCAGGCCCCGGCCGCCCGGACCGCGCGTTCCCGGTGAGGGCCGACCGTCCCCAGGGAGTCACTCCTCGTAGGTGATCCCGTGCGGGGCCGCGACGCGGTTGAGCGCCGCCGCGTCGAGCCTGCCGCCGGCTCCGACCTGAGCACTGGCCTCGATCGTGGCCTCGACGAAGCGCTCCCAGCCGCCGGGCGCCGAGATCTGGAGCACCCTGGGCGGCGGCGCCGAGCCCGGCCGCAAGGCGTGCGGGACACCGTGCGGCAGCAGGACGAACTGCCCCTCGGCAGCGGTGTGCACGCGGCCGTCGTACGCGACGGCCAGCTCACCTTCGAGTACGTAGATGGCCTCGTCGGCCTCGTGGTGGACGTGCCGGGGTATGTCCTGGGCGACGACGACCTCCAGGAGCGAGAAGCGACCCTCGGTGTCCTCCGTGCGCGCCTTCACGCAGAACGCGGGCGGCACCGCGACGCGTCCGGGGCGCGCCTGCCCCCGGTCCAGGACGACGAACCGGTCCGGGTCGCCGGGCCCCTCGGCCCCACCACCGAGGTGCGTCGGCGCCTCCCCCGGCACCGGCGCGCGCAGGAACTCCTCCCGCACCCCCGGCGCTATGAGATACAGCGCGCGCACCGGCGCGGCGGACAGGCCGTGCACGCGGTGACGCACCCCGCGCGGCAGCAGGGCGCACATGCCGGGGGCGATCCGGTGCGTGACCCCGTCGCGGTCGACGCCCAGCTCCCCTTCCAGGACGTGGACGAAGACATCGCACGCCTCGTGGACGTACGACGGTACGGGATGTTCGCCCCGGCTCTCCAGCAGGGTGAACCGGCCTTCGGTGTCGGCCGCGTCGGCCTTGACCAGGAGTGACGGCGGCGAGGGCGGCGGTGGGGTGCGGCTGGGGCGGGACGCGTCGGCATCGAGCAGAATGAAGCGATTCTTGGACATGCGATACCCTTCCAAACGGAATCGGATTCCGCTTCCGATTCGGTTCGACTATGTAGAGGACCCCGCCCTCATGTCAACCCCGCCCCGGCGCCCGCGCGCCGACGCCGGACGCAACCGAACCCGCGTACTGGAAGCCGCCGTTGCGCTCTTCACCGAGCGCGGCGCGGAGGTACAGATGGCCGAGGTGGCGAAGACCGCCGGTGTCGGCGTCGGCACCGTCTACCGGCACTTCCCCACCCGGCAGGCCCTCATCGAGGCGGTCGCCGAGCAGCGCTTCGTGGAGATCCTCGCGTTCGCGCGGACCGCGTGCCCGTCGGCTCCGACCGCGCGTGCGGCCCTGAAGAGCCTCATGCTCCACATCGGCCGGGTCCACGAGCAGGGCCGCACGCTCTCGCTCGTGATCGAGTCGGCGCTGGGCGCCACGTCGCCGCGCGGCCAGGTCGGCGCCGAACTCCAGGACGTCGCCACCGAGATCCTCGACCGGGGCAGGGAGGACGGCACCCTCCGCGCCGACGCCACGTTCGGTGACCTCTACATGATCGTGGGCGCGCTCGCGGCGGTGGCCCGCGCGGATCTGGGCGACTGGAAGCGGTTCGTCGACATCACGTTGACCGGCCTCGAACCGCAGGCGCCACCGGGACCGGGCGCCGCTCGGGCGACAGAGCAACCCCCTTCTCAAGCAGGGCCGTTGAGCAGCCGTTGACCGGTTGCCCATGGCCAACTGGCCTACTGGGCGGGTCAGTTCTCCGTTCGCGGCCCTGGAGGTCCCTCATGCTCAGGCAGGCAGTTCGATTAGCGGTCGGCTTGGCGGCGGCCTTGGCGCTCAGCGCCCTGGGCACATCCGCCTCCGCGGCCCCGGCCCCCCGCGCCGCGGCGGAGGCCACGAGCCCGGTGACACCCATGGGCTGCTCCAGCAGCCCGCTGGGCTGCACGTGACAGGCCACCCGCACTCCGGCAGGGCCTCCTCAGGCCAGGCCGGGCACGGCCTCGTGGACGGCCGTTGCCGTGCTACTCCGTGGTGCGTGGCGGCAGCTGCTCGGTGATCCGGTCGAACAGGTCCGTCAGCGGCTCGCTGATGTCCTTGCCGAACTCGGTCAGCCCGTAGGTGACTTGGGGCGGGGTCGTCGGCTCGACCTCTCGCCAGACCAGGCCGTCCTGGACCAGCGCGCGCAAGGTCTGCGCGAGCATCTTCTCGCTGATGCCCTGGATGCTGTCGCGCAGCTCGTAGAAGCGAAGGCTGTTGCTCCGCAAGGAGATCAGTACCCAGATGCCCCACTTGCTGGTCACGTGGTCGACCACGTCACGCGCGGGGCAGTCGGTGTGAAACACCTCATACCGAGGCCCCGCGTCGACCGGTGTCACCTGCGCGCCTTCTCTCATATCCGGAGCTTACCTCCGGGTATGTCCTTACGAAAGGTAAGCCCGGCTCCCTAACGTCAAGTGCCGTACCGCACAACGAACGAGGAGTCAGACATGATCGTGGTGACCGGC
Organism: Streptomyces sp. AN091965; assembly: GCF_022698285.1. Classification (NCBI taxonomy): domain Bacteria; kingdom Bacillati; phylum Actinomycetota; class Actinomycetes; order Kitasatosporales; family Streptomycetaceae; genus Streptomyces; species Streptomyces sp. AN091965. The sequence continues at coordinate 1,184,817 of NZ_JALDMY010000001.1, forward strand.
GCTACCGGCAATGTGGGGCGGCCCCTGACGCAGGCCCTGGCCGCGGCGGGCGAGCAGGTGACAGCGGTGTCACGGCACGCGGCGGACGTGCCCGACGGGGTCCGGCACATCCGGGCCGACCTGTCCGAGCCGCAGGGCCTCACCCCCGTGCTGGAGGGGGCGAAGGCGCTGTTCCTGCTGCTGTCCGGCGATCTGCACGCCCCCGACGCCCGACCGGCCGACCTCATCGACCGGGCCGCGGCCAGCGGGGTCCGCAAGGTCGTCCTGCTCTCCTCGCAGGGCGTGGCGACCCGCCCGCAAGGCCCCTCGCGGGTCGCGATGCGCGCGCTGGAGGACGCCTTGCGCGACTCCGGCCCGGACTGGGCCGTCGTGCGACCGGGCGGCTTCGCCTCCAACGCCCTGGCCTGGGCGGAGTCCGTCCGTACGCAAGGAACGGTCGCGGCGCCCTTCGGCGATGCCGGGGTCCCGGTCGTCGACCCCGCCGACATCGCCGAGGTCGCGGCGGCCTGCCTGCTGGACGACCGCCACACCGGCGGGATCTACGAACTGACCGGGCCGGAGGTGATCACCCCGCGTCAGCAGGCGCAGACCATCGCCACCGCGCTCGGCTCGCCGGTACGGTTCCACGAACTCACCCGCGCCGAGGCCAGGGCCGCGATGGTCCAGGCCGTTCCGGCGGAACTCGCCGACGACACCCTCGACATCATCGCCGCGCCGAACGCCGCCGAGCTCCGCATCAGCCCGGACGTGGAACGCGTCCTCGGGCGCACGCCGCGCCCCTTCGGCGACTGGGTCGAACGCAACATCGCCGCCTTCCGCTGAGGCAGGCTCATGACGAGGGCGGCTTGATCTCCCCCGCGAAGACGATGATCTGGTCGATGAGGCTGCGCCGCAGATGGACGACGTCCGTGCCCGCGAGGCGGGGGCCTCCGTCCGGTGTGGTGAACACCCACTGGTAGCGGGCCCACTCGTCCGGCATGTCCACCCCCGAGCACCGCACCATCGTGCCGGTGCCCGCCGGGTGGCGCCGGATGTCGAGCACGAACCGCTCGACCGCCTCGATGCCCTCGCTGCGGCCCAACGGCCCCCAGAACACCACGTCGGAGGTCAGGGCCTGGGCGAGCAGCGTGGTCACGTAGCCGTCGTTCGAGGCGTTGAAGGCGGAGATGAACGTGTCGATCGCGGATCGCGCGGTCTCTTCCTGCATGCACCAGTCATACCAGGCGCACCGCGGAACGCACCCGTGCCGGTCTCGGGGCCGCCCCGGTCCGGCGACGAGCCCACCACCACGCGTCCACGCTCCGACGACACTCCCGGCCAAGGGCTCGGCGATGGTGTGGCTCTTGGACGGGACCTGAATTGATGTGCATCACCGGGCGAAGGAACGGGCGAAACCAACCGCTCAGCACATGCGCCCCCCATGAGACCAGGGTCATTGCGCCCAGGCGCACACACGTTCCAGTCGGAAGGTGCGGCGCGTCAGACTCTTTGCGGCAGTACCAGACCAGTGATCGGAGAAACATGAGAACTCGTCTCGGCATCAAAGTGGCGACGCTGATCGGAGTTGTCGGCATGCTGGGCTCCGTGGGTGTCATGACGGCGAGCCCGGCCTCGGCGCACCCGACCTGCCCGTCCGGATACCACTGTGTGTTCAAGGACAACTTGGGCGACAACCAACGCCACAACTACTTCAACTCGGATAACGACTTCGGGAACGACCGCTTCACCAACAACGGTGGTGTCGTGGACTTCAACGTGACCGCGGCGAGCAATTCCTCCACCGGAGGCTACGAGAGCCACTACTACCTGCTCCCCGGCTACCGGGACTTCCTGTTCTGCGTGAATCCCGGGCACGCCACGCCGAACCACCTCCCCTCGTCCCTGAACGACCTGCCTGGCTCGCTTCAGCTCAGGGGAACGACGTCGATCCGATGCTATTGACCCGTCACGGGCAGTCGGTGCCTGGCAGCCGGCGGCTGTCAGGCACCGGCCTCGGGCCCGCGTTCCTCTCCGCGCTGGTCATCGCAGCAGGTACGGCATGCGCCGGCGGGGCGCCCGGACCTGCCCGCACCACACCCGCCCACCTGTTTCCGCCCATCCACGCCCAGGTGTACGGTCCGGCGGCGCAGGCAGCGGACCGGTCCATCTCGGCGGCCAAGGACAAGCTGATCGCCACCTGTATGGCGCGGAAGGGCTTCTCCTACGCGACCGAACGCCCCGAGGAGACCGCAGAACCGGACCGGCCCACGCCCTTCAGCTTCGAATCACTGAAGCGCTCCGTCGGCGCGAAGGCGAACCCACCGCTGGAAAAGCCCGGAGCCGTCAGCAAGGCCTACGTTCTCGCCCTCCACGGCCGGCAGGACGACCGCATCCTGGTGCGCGGAAAGGCCATGCAGGTGTCCCTCCCCGCGCACGGCTGTGTCGCGTACGCGGAGACCCGGCTGCTGGGAGACGAAAGGATCAGATGGAGCGAGATCCGTATGCGGCTCGGCGAAGCCGAGACGCAGGCTCAGCAGCTCCTCGCATCACGCCCGTCGTTCCGGAGACTGAACTCCCGGTGGAAACTCTGCATGAAAGACGTCGGCTACTCGTTCAGCACGCCGATCCAATTGCGCGATGCCCTGCCACGGAAGGCCGACGTCATCGACGATCCGCGTGTCGTGTCGGATGTCGCCTGCAAACGGAAGACGAACTATCTGAGGTCTGCGTACAGGGGCCTCGCACAAGCACAGCGCGACGTCATGAGAGACGACGGTCGGCTGCTCGCCGAGTGGACCTCCCTCGTCAGACAGCAGAAGCGGACTGCCCAACGGGTACTGAGCGCCGAAGAGAGTCGAGCGGGTCATTGACGGCAACGGCGTCACCCCGCTCGACCATCCGGCCGCAGGCCGGTGCACACCGCTGACCGGAGCGGGACGCGTTCCCGAAGACGTGAGAGCCCCGGCTGGACGGGGGAGACCAGCCGGGGCCGCAGGTGGTGACAGCGGAGGGCGGTCGCCTCTCGGCGGAGGGCTCCACAGGGCTTCAGCCGAACGATCGTCCCTGTGGGCCATGAGTGAGGCCCGGGGACACTGTCCCCTCCGCGGTCACGTGGAGAAGAACGGCGGACGGCCGCCCCTTGTTCCGGCCCCCTGGGCGCTCGGCGAGTGAAGTGGAGCACACCCCACCGGTCGGCGGTTCCCGAGACACCCGGTCGGCCGACAGCAGGTGCGTCCTCCTTGTTCAGAGGCGCCCGACCGGGAACACGCCCTTCATGACGGAACAAGGACCCCATCTGACCGAGCTCGGCCTTCCGGACACCGTCCGGGCCTGCCTCTTCGATCTCGACGGTGTGATCACCAAGACGGCCGTCGTCCACGCCGCCGCCTGGAAGGAGGCCTTCGACGCCTTCCTGCGCGTGCGGGAGGGCGACGGCTTCCGGCCGTTCGACCCGGTCGCCGAGTACGACGAGTACGTGGACGGCAGGCCGCGCGCCGACGGGGTGCGCTCCTTCCTCGCCTCCCGGGGCATCGACCTGCCCGAAGGCAGTCCCGACGACCCACCGGACCGGCCCACGGTCCACGGCGTGGGCAACCACAAGAACGCCCTGCTCCTGGAGAAGATCCGCACCGGCGGCGTCGAGGCCTACGACGGCACCCTGCGCTACGTCGAGGCCGCGCGCGCCGCGGGGCTGCGTACGGCGGTGGTCTCCTCCAGCGCCAACTGCCGCGACGTCCTGCGCTCGGTCGGGGCGGAGTCGCTCTTCGAGGTGCGCATCGACGGGGTGGTCGCCGCCGAGCGGAAGCTCCCGGGCAAGCCGCGGCCCGACACCTTCCTTGCCGCGGCGGGCGACCTCGGCGTCGAGCCCGCGCAGGCCGCGGTCTTCGAGGACGCGCTCGCCGGGATGGACGCGGGCCGCTCGGGCCACTTCGGCTACGTCGTCGGAGTGGACCGCGTCGGCCAGGCGGACGCCCTGCGGGCCCACGGCGCCGACCGGGTCGTGGGCGACCTCGCGGAGCTCGGGGGCGCGGCATGATCACTCACACGTCCTACGGCGTGGAGCCCTGGTGCCTGCGCGAGAACGTCCTGAACCTCGACGTCCTGCCGCAGAGCGAGTCGGTGTTCGCCCTGTCCAACGGCCACGTGGGCTGGCGCGGCAACCTGGACGAGGGCGAGCCGCACGGCCTGCCCGGGTCCTACCTCAACGGCGTCCACGAGACCCACCCGCTCCCCTACGCGGAGGCGGGCTACGGCTATCCGGAGTCCGGGCAGACGGTCATCAACGTGACCAACGGCAAGGTCATCCGTCTCCTGGTGGACGACGAGCCCTTCGACCTGCGCTACGGCCGCCTGGTCTCCCACGAACGGGTCCTCGACCTGCGCGCGGGGGTTTTGCGGCGCACCTGCGAGTGGACCTCCCCGGCCGGTCGCACCGTGCGGGTGCGCTCCACCCGACTGGTGTCGTTCACACAGCGTTCGGTGGCCGCCGTCGCCTACGAGGTCGAGGCCGTGGACAGCCAGGTCCGCGTGGTGGTCCAGTCGGAGCTGGTGGCCAACGAACAGCTGCCGAAGCCCGCCAAGGACCCCCGCGCGTCGGCCGTCCTCGAGTCGCCCCTCGCGCCGGAGGAGCACTTCGCGCGGGACGGGCGCCTCCGCCTCGTGCACCGCACCCGGCGCAGCGGGCTGCGGGTCGCCGCGGCCGCCGACCACACCGTCGACGGACCCGACAGGACCCGGACCGGCAGCGAGTCCGGCGACGACGTCGCCCGGCTCACCGTCACCTCCGTGCTCGAACCGGGCCAGCGGCTGCGCCTGGAGAAGATCGTGGCCTACGGCTGGTCGAGCACGCGGTCCCTGCCCGCCGTGAGCGACCAGGTCGACGCGGCGCTCGCGGCGGCCACCGACACCGGCTGGACGGGCCTCGCCGACGAGCAGCGGGCCTATCTGGACGCCTTCTGGGCGCACGCGGACGTCGAGGTCGACGGCGCGGAGGAGATCCAGCAGGCCGTCCGCTTCGCGCTCTTCCACGTCCTCCAGGCGGGGGCGCGGGCCGAGCGGCGCGCGATCCCGGCGAAGGGCCTGACCGGCTCCGGCTACGACGGCCACGCCTTCTGGGACACCGAGACGTTCGTCCTGCCGCTGCTGACGTACACCGCGCCGGACGCGGTCGCCGAGGCGCTGCGCTGGCGGCACGCGACGCTGCCTGCCGCGCGCGAGCGGGCCGCGCAGCTGGGCCTGCGGGGAGCGGCGTACCCCTGGCGCACGATCGAGGGGGCGGAGGGGTCCGCCTACTGGCCGGCCGGGACCGCGGCCTTCCACGTCAACGCCGACATCGCGGACGCCGTGGTGCGCTATGTGGAGGCCACCGGCGACGGGCAGTTCGTCCGTGACACCGCGGTCGAACTCCTGGTGGAGACGGCCCGGCTGTGGCGGTCGCTCGGCCACCACGACGCGCACGGGGCCTTCCACATCGACGGCGTGACGGGCCCGGACGAGTACAGCGCGATCGCCGACGACAACACGTACACGAACCTGATGGCGCGCGCCAATCTCCTCGCGGCGGCCGACTTCGCCGAGGCCCATCCCGAACCGGCCGCCGCGCTCGGCGTCGACGACGAGGAGAGCGCGGCCTGGCGGGACGCGGCGGAGGCCATGCACATCCCGTACAACGCCGATCTCGGGGTGCACGAGCAGCACGCGGGGTTCACCCGCTACCAGCGCTGGGACTTCGCGGCCACCCGGCCCGACCAGTACCCGCTGATGCTGCACTTCCCCTACTTCGACCTCTACCGCAAGCAGGTCGTCAAGCAGGCGGACCTCGTGCTCGCCATGTACACCTGCTCCGCCTTCTTCGACGAGGAGCACCTGGACCGCAACTTCGCCTACTACGAGCCGCTCACCGTCCGCGACTCCTCCTTGTCCGCGTGCGGCCAGGCGGTCATCGCGGCCCGCACCGGCCATCTGTCCCTCGCCTACGACTATCTGGTGGAGGCGGCGCTGATGGACCTGGAGGACCTGGAGAACAACACGCGCGACGGGCTGCACATCGCCTCTCTGGCCGGGACGTGGACGGCGCTCGTCGCGGGCTTCGGCGGGATGCGGCGCTGCGGGGACACGCTGGAGTTCACCCCCCGGCTGCCCGAGCGGCTGAGCCGGGTCACGTTCAAGCTCCAGCTGCTCGGCCGGTGCCTGCGCGTGGAGGTGCGCGCGACGGCGGTCACGTACACGGTCCTGAGCGGCCCGGAGCTGACGGTCCACCACTACGGCGAGCCGCTCACCCTCAGCCCCGAGGAGCCGCGCAGCCGGGAGCTCCCGGACCTCAAGCCCCGGCCCGCCCCCGACCAGCCGCCGCACCGCCGTCCGCACGCCCACCCCTGAGCGGGGGCGGCCGTCAGGGCGCCACGAGCGGCTCCGCCTCGTAGGCCTTGTGCAGCAGGTCCAGGAAGGCCGGGGCCTCGGGCAGCGGTGCGGAGCCGACGCGGTGGACGGGGACACCCGGCGTCCAGGAGTTCATGACGACGGCCCCGGACAGCGTCGGCAGGTCGGCGGGGGTGATCTCCCGCTCGTGCTGCGGGACCCCGAGGCGCTCAAGGCCGCGGCGGACGATGCCCATCGTGGTGCCGGTGAGGACGTCGGCGACGGGCCAGAGCACGGCGGAGCCGTCCCAGAAGGCCAGGTTCCAGATGGTGGCCTCGCTGAGGCGGCCGCGGCGGTCGAGGAAGGCCGCGTCGTCGAAGCCCTCCGCGACGGCCTGCCGCAGCAGGCGCGTCTTGGCCACCTCGCCCACGTGCTTCACACCGGGCAGGTCCCGCTCGTGCTCGACGGTGGCGAGGGCCAGCGGGCCCTCGGGGCCGGTGGCGGCCGGGCCGGTGCGGACGAGCACGGCGGGCTCGGCGTCGGGCCCGGCGGCGGTGAACTCGCCCGCCCGTGAGTACACCGTCGCCGTCAGGGAGAGGTCCCCCGGGCCTTCCGCGATCGCCGCCCGCAGCAGGGCGCGCATCCGCTCGTCGGACGGCGCCCGGCCGAACAGGTCCTGCGAGGCGTGCCGCAGCCTTCGCAGGTGGAGGTCGAGTCCGCGCACCCGGCCGTCGCGCACCTGCGCGGCGGTGAAGTGGGCGAAGCCCGCGAAGGCGAGCGGCGCCAGCTCCTCGGCGGTGGCCGGGCGACCGTCGATGTGGGTGACGAAAGAGGTCATGGCTGGGCTCCCGTGGTGTGCGGTGCCGGGCGTGGAATGCCTGGTCACGGGGCGACGTTAAGCCTTCACATCGGTGACAAGGTCAAGGGCGGACGAGGCGGGAGCAGATGCTGATCGGGGAGTTGTCCGGGCGTACCGGCGTCAGTGCGCGGCTGTTGCGGTACTACGAGGCCCAGGGCCTGCTGGAGGTGGAGCGCGGCCCGAACGGCTACCGCGAGTACGGCGAGGACGCGGTCCTCACCGTCCGCAAGGTGCGGGCCCTGCTGAACGCGGGCCTGACCACCGAGGTGATCCGTGAGGTGCTGCCCTGCACCCGGGGCGAACAGACCGGGTTCGACTGGTGCGCGGACTTGCGGGAGCTCCTTGACCGCGAGCTGGCGGCCATGGACGAGCGCATCGACGACCTCCGGCGCAGCCGGGGCGCGCTCGCGGGCTATATGACGCAGCCCTGACCCGGCGGGCGGGCGCCGCGACGCGCCCGCCCGAGGGGTCAGACGGTGGCCAGCAGGAGGTCTTCGCCGGTCGACGGGCGCAGGCCGTCGGCGCGGTCGGCGAAGTAGCGGGCGGCGAGCGCGCCGCCCGAGACGTGCCGGGCATCGGCGAAGCCCGCCTCACGGGCGAGGTCGAGCATGTCCTGCGGGGCGTAGAAGCTGATGAACGGCGTGCCGGACGCGCGGGCGCCCTCCGCGCTCGCCCGCAGGCCGGGCCGGTCGGCGGGGTCGACGAGCTCGGCCGGCAGCATGAAGGTCATGGCGAGCGTGGTGCCGGGGGCGAGCCCGGCGACCTCGCGCAGCGTCGCCGTGGTGGTCTCCTCGGTGAGGTACATGCTGACGCCGGTGGAGACCACGACCGCCGGGCGGCCGCGGTCGAAGCCCGCGGCGGCCAGCCGCTCGGGCCAGGGCTCGCCGGACTCGAAGTCGACCGGCACCAGGTGCAGCCACTCGGGGATGTCGTGGCCGAGTGCGGCCAGGCGGCGGCGCTTCCAGGCCTGGGTGCCGGGCTGATCCGCCTCGAAGACGTGCAGACGCGCGGCGAGTTCGGGCCTGCGCTGGGCGAAGGTGTCCAGGCCCGCGCCCAGGATGACGTACTGGGTGACGCCGTGCTCGGCCCGCTCGGCGATGAGGTCCTCGACGAAGCGGGCGCGGGCGACGATGGCCGCGCGGAATCCGCTGGTGGTCCGCGGATCCATGTCCGGCCGCTCGCGCCAGCCGTCGGCGGGGGCCGCGAGCCGCAGGCCGACCTCGTCCTCCAGCACGTGCGGCGGTGCGTCGACCTCCAGGTGCAGGGCCCGCCACAGGGCGGTGCGCACCGCCGTGTTGTCCGGCGCCCCGGTGTGCTCGGCGGTCTGCTCGACTGACATGGTGCGCCCTCTCGTCGTGGTCAACGGTCAGCTCCTGCCCGGGGCCTGGAGGCTCCACAGTCGCCCGTCGGGGTCGCGGACGGTCATCTCCCTGGTCCCGTAGTGGGTGTCCTCGAAGGGGGTGACCACCTCGACGGCGGAGTCGGCGGGGAACGCGTCCGCGTCCGGCACCTTCAGGACGAGCCGCGTCCGCGGCTCCTGGCTTTCGGGGACCTCCGCGATGAACACGTACGGGCCGTCGCCGTTGCGCAGTCGGCCGGAGTTGTGGTCCGTCGAGAACTCCAGTTCGTAGCCCAGATCCTGGAAGAACTTCGCCGCCTTGCCCCAGTTGTGCGTCTCCAGGAAGACGGCTTCGATGCCTTCGGTCGCCATGTCGGGCCTCCCTCTCAGTCCGCCCCGCCCGATCGCCGGTCCCGCGCGTGGGCGTCGTCGAGGTAGGCGCGCAGCGCCTCGGCGGTCAACGCCGACAACGACATGCCCGATTCGATGGCGCGGAACTTGACCTGCTTGATCAGTTCGAGCGGCAGATACACGTTGAACTGTTTGACTTCCTCATCACCCACGTCGGCGATGCTAGCATCCTAGCAAGCTAGGTCGCCAGAGTGTTCGATTGCGGGAGGGTGCGGGCGTCAGGGCGTCTCCACCCTGGTGAAGAGGCGGCCGCCGAGGTCGATGCCGGTGACCGTGCCGTCGGCGTCACGGGAGAAGTAGCCGCGCTCCCCCTTGAGGCCGCCTTCCAGGACGAGGTACTCGTCGCGGCCGCCGGGGAGGAAGGCGATGGCCGCGGGCGGGTAGCCGGGAGGCATCTCCTCGTCCGAGGCCTCGCGGATCTCCGGCTTGATCTCAACGGCCAGGGTGAGGCGGGTGCCGTCGGCGGCGACGTCGACGTTCATGGCGTCGATGTCGTAGCGGCCCGCGGCCTGCCGGGCCGGTGCGTCCTCGTACGGGAGCGGCTCCGGCTCCCTCTCGACGACGCCGAGGTAGTGCTCCAGGGCCCACTTCACGACGGACTGGTTGCAGGTGTAGCCGTCCGGGCCGACGTTCGACAGGGCGACCACCGCGAAGTTCCGCTCCGGCACGATGAGCAGTTCGGCGAACTGCCCGTTGCCCGAGCCGCCGTGCCCGATCCCCCGGACGCCGTCCAGGTCGTGCAGGAACCAGCAGATGCCGAAGCCGTCACCGAGCGAGCTGGAGCGCAGGTCGACCGTGCGCTCGCGCATGCGGTGCAGCGCCTCGGCGGGCAACACGCCCTCACCGTCGCCGAGTTGGAACCGCGCCCAGCGCAGCAGGTCGCTCGCCGTGGAGGCGAGGCCGCCGCCGGGGTTGTCGCCGCGCGCGCCCTCCCTGAAGGCTCCCCACGGCCGGGCGGGCCGCAACGCGCCGTCGCCGTCGCGGTTGTAGCCCACCGCGAACTTGCGGACCATCACCTCGGCCAGGCCGTAGACGGTGTCCGAAAGACCCACCGGCTCCAGGACGAGCGAGGCCACCGCCTGCTCGAAGGGGAGGTCCGTGACCTTCTCGATGATCCGCCCGAGGACGTTGTACCCCGCCTGGCTGTACGAGGCGCGGGCGCCGGGCGGCGCGATCAGCGGCAGCTCGTGCAGCTTCGCCACGAGCCCGGCGAGCGAGCGGTCGCCCCGGCCGTCGTCGATCAGGTTCCAGTCCAGGCCCGCGGTGTGGTTGAGCAGGTGCAGGACGGTGATCCGCTCCGCCGCCCCCTCGTCGGCGAGCCGCAGCTCGGGGACGTAGCGCCGCACCGGGGCGTCCAGGTCGACCTTCCCCTCGGCGACCAGGCGCATCAGGGCGGTCGCGGTGAACGTCTTGGACACCGACGCCAGGTGGAACACCGTCTTCTCGTCGACCGGCACCGGAGCGCCGAGGCTCGTCACGCCGTGCGACGCGAAGATCTCCTGGCCGTCCACCAGGACCCCCACGGACATGCCGGGCACCCCGAACTCCGCGGCCCGCGCCTTGACCACCTCGGCCAGCTTCTCCTGCGACATCGCTCCCCCTCCGGGCACTTGAACTAAGTACGAGTGCAGCGTAGACCGCATCTTGAACTAAGTGCAAGAGCGGGCATGAACTAAGTGCAAGTAGGGTGACCGTCATGGTGCGAGACACGCTCACCGCAGACCGGATCGTCCGTGCGGCCATCGAGCTCCTGGACGACGAGGGCCTCGACGGCCTGAACATGCGCAGCCTGGCCCGACGGCTCGGCTCGGCCGCCACGGCCGTCTACTGGCACATCAAGACCAAGGACGAGCTGGTCCGGCTCGCCAGTGACGCGGCCTGGCAGGAGGTCGAGCTGCCGGACCTCGACGCCACCGACTGGCGCACGGCCGCCACCGCCCAGGCCGCCGCCATGCACGCGATGCTCACCCGGCACCCCTGGCTCGGCCAGGCGTTCGGCAGCCACCTCATGCACGGTCCGGGCCAGGCGCGCTTCGACGACCTCAGCCTCGCGGTCTACGAGAAGGCGGGCTTCGCCGCCGACGACGCGGACCGGGCCGCCGCCACGGTGTTCATCTTCGTCCTCGGCAGTGCGCTCGGGCCCGCCGCGGAGGTCTCGCTGAAGCGCCGCCTCGGCAAGAACGGCGCGGACGCCGAGCAGTTGATGGCCGACGCCATGACCCGGGCCGCCGAGGACGCCGAGCCCTACCCGCGGCTGCGCGCACGCCTCGGCACCGCCTCCGCCGAGCAGTACGCCGCGGCGCCCGACGACAGCTTCGCGTTCGGCCTCGGGGCCATCCTCGACGGCTTCGAGGCCCGGCTCTCCGCGCAGCGCGCGGCCGGAGCCGCGCGGAACGGGTGAACGCGCGCGCCACCACCGCGGGAGCCCCGGGTCGGTGACCGACCCGGGGCCAGGTCCCGGCGTTCGCCGATGAGCCGGGGAGGTGGTGGCGAAGTGCGCGGGGACCCGTCAGAAGCGCACGTCGGAGCAGGCGTAGAAGGCGTTTCCGGTGTCTGCGATGGTCCAGACGCCGAGGATGAGGTGGCGGCCGGTCTTCTGGGGCAGGGTCCCGGCGTGGGTGACCGTGGAGCCGGGTGGACGGCCGCCGAAGGCGACCGTGAGGAACGGCTGGGGGTCAAGGTCGGCCCTGGTCAGCGGCTTGGTGGCGTCCCAGCCGTCCTTGGTGATGTAGTAGCGGAAGTCGGTCGTGGCGTGGCGGGCGGTGATGCGCCAGACGAAGGTGTGGCTCTGGCCCGCGGTCAGGCCGGTCGTCGGCCAGTTGCCGCCTCGCGGATCGTCCAGTTCGTGGAAGCGCCCGATGCCGCCCGAGCAGATGTGCCCGTCGGCGGGCCCGCGCGCGGGGAACCCCTTGGGCCCCTCCACACTCGGCGGCTCCCACTGGATCTGCCCGCAGTTGCGGACGGTGCCGTTGCCGCACAACTGCTGCCGGCTGACGGGCGAGTCGGTGTAGCCGTGGCCCTGGGCGCTGCCGCTGGTGGCGAGCACGGCCGTGCCTGCGAGACCGAGGCCCAGGAGTAACGAGGTGAGCTTTCTGCGCATGCTGCGCTCCCGTGGTCCGAGGGTGCGGGTGGGGGCGGACGCGCACCCTCGGACGCACTGCCTGAGCGAACGGTGAGGGCAGGGCGGCAGCACGGAAACAACCGGAGGGCACACGTCCGACGCGGTCTAGACCAAGTCCGAGACTAGCCCCAGGGTTTGGTCATGTCCATACCAATGACAGCCCGTCAGGGCAAGCGGAGCGACCTGACCACCTCGCGCGCCGCTCCCCTTCGTCGCCGCCGCGCGCGGCCCGGCTCAACCCCAGGTCCGACCGGCCGGTTCCTTGATGGTGCGGTTGATCCGGTTGAAGAAGTTGGTCAGCGCGATCTCCAGGTTGAGCGCGCCGATCTCCTCCTCCGTGAAGTGGGCGTCGACCTCGTCCCAGATCGCGTCGGTGACGCCCTCCGCACCGTCCTGCAGCCGGGTCGCGCCCTCGGTGAGGGCCAGTGCCGCGCGCTCCGCGTCCGTGTAGAACGGCGCCTCACGCCACGCCGCCACGCCGTGCAGCCGCTCGTCGGTCTCACCGGCCTTCTTCCCCCCGGCGACACCTGCGTAGACACATGCCGAGCAGCCGTTGATCTGGCTGGCCCGCACATGGACCAGCGCGAGCAGCTTCGGGTCGACTCCCCCGGCCGCGATCGCCTTGTGGAGGTGCTGGATCGCGGTCCACGCGTCCGGGTTGCTGGCCTTCTTGTTCTTGAGCCGGTTCTCCATGCGAGAGTGCACTCCTCCATCGGGTTACGTCGCCGGGCTCGTGCCCGTCACCCCTATGACGGAGCAGCTTCGAGAGAGGTAACACCATGTCCGGCACCCACCCCGCGGATCCGATCGCCGATGCCTTCGAGGCCCACCGCGACCGCCTCCGCGCCGTCGCCCACCGCGTGCTCGGCTCGTACGCCGACGCGGAGGACGTGGTCCAGGAGGCGTGGCTACGGCTTCAGCGCCAGGACGCCGACACCATCGACAACCTCGGCGGCTGGCTGACCACCGTGGTCGGCCGCATCAGCCTCGACGTGCTGCGCTCGGGCCGCACCCGCCCCGACGTCCCCCTCGACGACCGTCTTCCCGAGTACACCGTGACGCTCGACGACGCTCCCGCTCCCGAGGAACTCGTGGCACTCGGGGACTCGGTCGGGCTCGCGCTCCTCACGGTCCTCGACTCGCTGCGCCCGGACGAACGGCTCGCGTTCGTCCTGCACGACGTGTTCGCCGTGCCCCACGGGGAGATCGCCACCATCCTCGGCAAGTCCGCGGACGCCACCAAGATGCTCACCAGCCGCGCCCGCAGGAAGGTCCGCGCGGCCCGGCAGCCGGAAGGCACCGGACGACAGCAACGGGAAGTGGTCGGGGCCTTCCTGGCGGCGGCCCGCGAGGGGCAGTTCGAGCAGCTGTTGCAAGTCCTGCACCCCGAGGTGGAGTTCACCGTGCACGCCCCGGGCGGCCGGTTCGTCACGATCGGGGCCACCGAGGTCGCCGCCCGCGCCCGGGTGGCCGGCAGCGCGGCTCACGGACGTACGGCGACCGTCAACGGCCGCCCCGGTGTCATCTCCTGGAACCAGGACGGCACCCCGGCCGCCCTCCTCGCCTTCACCGTCATCGACGGCCGCATCACCGCGATCACCGCGGTCGTCGACCCGGCTCACCTCGCGCTCATGGACCTGCCGGAGCCGGAGTGACTCCCTACTGGAGACGGCGGCCCACCCTGGTGGGGGCCTGAGGGGAGTCGCGGGCGCGTCGAGCCGAGAGCGGCGTGGGTCAGCCGCCCTGGCCCGCGCTGCCGATCGGGCCGACCGTCACCGGCGCACCGGAGCCGTCGGTGACGGGCAGGGTGCCCTTGCCCGGCCACTCGATGCTGAACGACTTCGTCTCGCCGGGCGGGGTCACCACGAGCCCGGTGACGGTGACACCCGAGCCGCCCGAGTCGTTCATCGGGTAGTTGATGCCGAAGGACACCGACTTCCCGGCCTTGAGGACCATCTGGTCGGCGGGCTGACCGGTGCGCTCGGCGGACAGGTTCCCCTCGCTGGTCTTCAGGTCGACACCCGCGAACCCCGCCATCGTGCAGTCCCGGCCGCCGTTCTCCATCGTCACCGCGACGGAGGCGTCGGAGTCCCCGTCGATGGTGCTGTCCGACGCGGTGATGTTCAGCGCGTCCGTACGGCACTTGCCCGTCTTGCCGCTCGCGCCGGATCCGGCCCCGGACGTGGCGCCCTGGCCGCCCGAGCTCTTGCCCGCGGAGTTCTTCCCCGTGGACTCCTGCCCCGCGGAGTCCTTCCCGCCGCCCTGGTCCGAACCGCTCGATCCCGAACCGCCGGCCGAGGACGACGCGGAGGACCCGGACGACGAGTCGCCCTTCCCCGAGTCGTCACCGTCGTTGCAGGCCGTGAGCGAAAGACCCGCGACGACGGCCAGGGCGGCGAAGGTGAGCTGGTGAACACGCATCGTTTCTTCCTCAGGATCGGTGGGGAGTGTGCCTGCTGCCCGGTACGCATCGGTACGAGCGGGCAGTTCTGAGCAGCAGGACCGGTCGGGACCGGCGCACCGTTCCGCCCCACCCTCCGCTAATACATCGCTGTTACACGCACAGCCGGGCCTCACCCCCGCCACCACCACCGGGCACACCCCGCACGACGGGCCGGGACGGCCGTTCCCGCCGCCTTCGCGCACCTGTTCGCGACAACTGCCGCCTGGGACCGACCCGTTACCCGCCGACCCTTGACCGCTGCGGAGCTACGGCGTCTCCGGGCGCTCCTGGGTGACGTCCGCCGGGGCGGCGTCGTGGGCGGACGCGGGTGCGTGCCGGGCGGCCCAGACGGTGAGGCCGGTGAGCTGGGCGTACAGCTCGCGCGCCTCCTCGGTCGCGGTGTACTCGACCTTGGGCGGCACCGTGGGGTACACCGTGCGGGTCAGCAGGCCGTTGCCTTCGAGGTCGCGCAGCGTCAGGGTGAGGATCCGGCGGCTGATGCCGTTCAGCGAACGTTCGAGTTCGGCGAAACGGACGGGCCCCCGCGTGGTCTCGCTCAGGACTCCGAGGCTCCACTTGCCGCTCACCCTGCCGAGCACGTCGAGGACGGTGCAGACCTCGCGGCCCGCGGGCTCCGCGGCGGTGCACGTGTTCTTACGTGACATAAATGTGCCTTCTTCCGTTGTGCGGCGTGCTCTCCGAGGATGAGGCGCGGGCACGTCGGTGCCCCCCGTGAGAGACGGCCTCGGCCCCTCGCGGTGATCCACATGCTCGACGAGCGACGAGAGACGAGGAACGACGAGTGAACAACGTCCGCAGGACGGAAGAGCTTCCCGCGCCGGTGGCGCTCGACGCGGCGGTGAGGGAACTGCTCGACGGGCGGAACTTCGCCGTGGTGGCGACGCTGAACCCCGACGGCGGCCCCCAGACGTCCGTCGTCTGGGTCGGGAGGCAGCAGGAC
Organism: Streptomyces sp. AN091965; assembly: GCF_022698285.1. Taxonomy (NCBI): domain Bacteria; kingdom Bacillati; phylum Actinomycetota; class Actinomycetes; order Kitasatosporales; family Streptomycetaceae; genus Streptomyces; species Streptomyces sp. AN091965. The sequence continues at coordinate 1,200,287 of NZ_JALDMY010000001.1, forward strand.
GCCGTGGTCTTCTCCACGACCGCGGGCCGGAAGAAGGCGCGCAACCTCGCCCGGGACCCGCGGATCAGCCTGACGGTGTACGACCTCGCGAACCCCTACCGCTCCGCGGAGATACGGGGAACGGCCGAGTTGCTGCCGGACCCGGACAAGGCGCTGCCGCGCGAGCTGTCGCAGCGATACCTCGGCGAGGACCCCCCGGCGGAGCCGGATGACGTCGTCCGCCTGGTCGTACGGATCACCGCGGCGAAGGTGATCGCGACAGCTCTCCAGTAGGGCCGCGGCAGGTCTGCCCCGTGGATGCCGCGGCAGGGGCTCGGTCGGTGTCCTCGCCGCCGCTACGACGGCCCTCGACGACCAGGGCGAGGCGATCGCGCCGATCAGTTCGAGGGCGCGCTCCGGCCAGGTCGGGGAAGTCTCGCACCACGGCCCGGCAGTTACGGGTCAACTCCGCACCGCGATCGCCGCCCAAAGAGCACGACAGCACGGCCCATTCACTTGTACTCTTACAATGATTTCACTAACACAAGTAAATGGAGCTCCGTCATGCCCGACGCCCCCTCCCGGCGGCCCTGGCTCGTGCTCGCCATCTGCTGCATGAGCCTGCTGATCGTCAGCCTCGACAACACGATCCTGAACGTCGCTCTCCCTTCCATCCAACGCGATCTGCACACATCGGTGTCCGGACTCCAGTGGACCGTCGACGCCTACACGCTCGTCCTGGCAAGCCTGTTGATGTTCTCCGGGTCGACCGGCGACCGGGTGGGCCGCCGCCGGGTCTTCCAGGTGGGGCTCGTCGTGTTCACCGCGGCCTCGCTCCTGTGCAGCCTCGCCCCCGGCCTCGGCTGGCTCGTCGTCGCGCGGATGCTCCAGGCGGTCGGCGGCTCGATGCTGAACCCGGTCGCCATGTCGATCATCACCAACACCTTCACCGACGCCCGGGACCGCGCCCGTGCCATCGGGGTGTGGAGCGGAGTCGTGGGCATCAGCATGGCCGCGGGGCCGATCGTGGGCGGAGCCCTGGTGGAGTCCGTCGGCTGGCGGTCCATCTTCTGGCTCAACGTGCCGATCGGCCTGGCCGCGCTGTTCCTGACGCGTCGTTACGTACCGGAGTCACGAGCTCCGCGGGCCCGGCGGATGGATCCGGTCGGCCAGGTCCTCATCGCCGTGCTCCTCACCTCGCTCACGTACGCGATCATCGAGTCGCCCGAGCGCGGCTGGACCTCGCCGCTCGTCGTCGGCTGCGCGGCCGCGGCGCTGTGCGCGCTGCTCGGTCTGCTGTGGTTCGAGCCGCGGCGCAGTGACCCCCTCATCGACCTGCGCTTCTTCCGTTCCGCACCGTTCTCGGGGGCCACCGCGATCGCGGTCGTCACGTTCGCCGCGCTGGGCGGCTTCCTGTTCGTCAGCTCCCTGTACCTGCAGAACGTGCGGGGCTACGACGCCTTGCACGCAGGCCTGTTCATGCTGCCGATGGCGGTCATGGCGCTGCTGGCCGCGCCGCTGTCCGGCCGCCTCGTGGCCACGCGGGGGCCGCGCCGTCCGCTGCAGCTCGCCGGGGCGGCGCTGTGCGCGAGCGCCGTGCTCCAGGCGCTCACCTACGCCGAGCGTCTTCCCACATCTGTGCTCGTCGTCGCGTATCTGCTCTTCGGCACCGGCTTCGGCCTGGTCAACGCGCCCATCACCAATACGGCGGTGTCGGGGATGCCCCGCGCGCAGGCGGGTGTCGCCGCGGCCGTGGCCTCCACCAGCCGCCAGATCGGCCAGACCCTCGGCGTGGCCGTCATCGGCGCCCTCATGGCGGGCACGGCCCGCACGGACACGGCGGCCTTCGTCGACGCGGGCCGGACCGCGTGGTGGATCGTCGCCGGGTGCGGCGCCGCCGTACTGATCCTGGGTACCCTCACTACCGGCCGCTGGGGCCGGGCAACGGCGCAGCGCACCGCGCGGCAGTTCGCTGCCGAGGAGACCAAGGAGAAGCTGAACGCCTGATGGAGCGCCTGCACGCCGACAAGGGCCCCGAGAAGGACGACGACACCGCCAGGGCGGCAGCCCGCGCCTGGCAGGGGCTGCACACGCTCCTGCTGGAGCGCCACGACCTCCGCAAGGCCGTCTCGGAAGCCCTCGGCATGAGCTTCAGCCGGGTGCGGGCGCTGCGTCGCCTCGCCGCGGGGCCGATCAGCCTGCGGGAGCTGGCCGAGCGGCTCGGCGCGGACCCGCCCTACACCACGGTCATCGTCGACGACCTCGTGCGCCGCGGCCTGGCCGAGCGCATCACCAACCCCACCGACCGCCGCTCCAAGCTGGTCCACCTCACCGAGGACGGCCAGGAGAAGGCCGAGCGGGCCGTCGCCATGCTCACCACCCCGCCCGACGCGCTGCTCGCCCTGCCCCGTGAGGACATCGAGGCGCTCGACCGGGTCGTGGCGAAACTCCTCGACTGAGCCTGCCCGAGCCCACGGGCGGCGCCTCCCGTCAGAAGTTGACGATCTGGAGGGCGAAGCCGGAGTCGTCGACATAGGTGGCTCCGGAGAGGTAGAGCGTTTCCCCGTCGGGCCCCACGGTCAGCCCGTACGCGCGCTCCACGTCGAAGTCGGTGACCGTCTCGTCGGTGACCTGGGTGTGGGTGTCCGTCGTGTAGGACAGCACCTTCGGCGCGGTCCGGTGGTCGTCCACGAGCACGTGGAAGCGGGTGCCGTCCTGGCTCACGGCCGGGCTCGACACCGGGGAGAAATCCGACCGGAAGTCGATGGCCGTCAGGACGCTGTCGCGCGTGATGTCGACCACGGCGGCGTGTCCGTCCGGCTTGGACAGCGCGTACAGGCGGCGGCCGTCGGGGGTGAGCGCCAGCTCGTCGACGAACCCGGTGGCCGCGATGGTGCGCACCACCTTCGGGACGCCCGCCGAGGCGTCCAGATGGGTCAGGCCGACGTCGCCGCCGACGTAGACGTCCTTGCCGTTCGGCCGTACGACGATGTCGCGCGGGCTGTCGCCGGGCAGCGGCACGGTCGCGGTGAACGCGCGCCGGGCCGTGGAGAACACCAGGAGCCGGGACGGGCCGACGCTCGGCCCGTCGGCGTGCGGTCCGCTCTGGTCCAGGTAGATCGTCGTCCCGTCCGGGCTGATGGCCATGCGTGACAGCGATCCGGGCCGGGAGCCGGGAGGCCGGGGCTGGTCGGGGACGGGGAAACTGGCGCGCAGGGTGCGGGTGGCCGTGTCGATCACATTGAGGGTGCCTTCGGTGACCAGGTAGATCAGTCGGCCGCGGGCGCCGAACACCAGGGGCCCGGCCCACCGTCCGGGGCCCGTGGGCACCTCCGCGGTGACCTCACCGGCCTGGGTGTCGACGACGTACAGCTTGGTGCCGGTGGCCTCGGCCGCCCCGACGTACGCCTGGGTGCCGTCCGCGCTGACCAGCGGGGCGCGCGCGTGCCGGGCCGCGGGGAAGGGGATGAGGTTCTCCACGCCCGGGACCGGCTCCGGGTCCGCGGTGGCGACACCCACGCCGGTGACCAGCAGCACCCCGACGGCCATCAGCGACGTCAGCCAACGGGCTCTGGAACCAAGGGACTTCATGCCACCCTCCCCCACGGACACACCGCGCCCTCGCGTCGGCGGGGCCAGGCTACGCCGACGCGCCCGGTGCGGTGAGCCCACGGGCCGCGCCGCCGACGCCAACCGGTCGGCCTAGGGTCTGTCCGATGGGTCGCGTGGAGCAAGGAGCGGCGTCTGGTGCGTGCGATCGCAAGGCGCCGGGATGTCCTCGTAGCGGAGCTACTAGGACATTTCGGCAACGCGGCGAGCGTGCGTGCCAGACGCCGCGACGCCGCGCCGACCCATCGGACAGGCCCTAGGGCGCCCGGGGCCCGCCGACCGCCGCCACGCTCGCGCCCTCCTCGGTGCGGCCGCGCACGGAGAGGGCCGCACCCTTGGGGGCGCGGACGGCGAGGGTGTTGCCGTCCTCGGTGGCGCGGGCGTCCCCGGTGACGGTGAGCCGGCGGATGTCCCTGCTGCCCGCCGCGAGGACGTAACGGCGTCCGGAGTCCGTCGTCCACGCGGTGCTGGCCACGACGTGCTGGCCGAAGCGGCTGCACGCGGCGGTGGACCGGTCGCGGGCGACGAGGCGGGCGGGCGCGGTGGCCGTGCGCGCGGGCGGGCGCAGGTGCACCTGGATGTCGCCGGGCCCGGCCCACGTGGAGATGCGGATGCAGGACCAGACGGCACGGCCGCCGCGCTCGGGCAGGTCCTGCTCCGCGAAGTCCCACAGGTTCACCGCGCGGACGCCGTCGTCGCGCAGGGCGCGCAGGGCGCACGCGGTGCGGGCCCAGGCCGTGAGCGCGGCGGGTCCGGTGGCCTCGCGCGGCTGCCGCGCGGGGGCGCCGGAGTGCGGGGACGGGGTGTAGCCGAGGTGGGCGGGGGTGAGGCCGCCGAGGTCGGTGACGAGGAAGGCGTGCTTCTCCACGATCCGCACGGACGACCGGAGTTGGAGGACCGGCAGGCCCGAGCACGCGCCTCCTGTTCCGGGTGTGTCGACGGGGTCGGTGATCCCGTCCTTCGTGGTGTGCAGCGGGCGTCCGGGGGTGTCGGGGCGCAGCAGGTCCCGGGTCTGCGCCTCGGCGATCCAGGGCGCGGCGAGGTAGCGCACGGCGCCGTCGTGGCGTGCGACGACGAGGGCGGCCGCGGTGGTGACTCCGGCCTCGTCGGTGCGCGCGACGTCGAGCGCCGGGCGGTCCGGGGAGTCGAGGGGTTCGCTGTACCGCACGACCCGGTCGCTGTCGTGGAGCAGGACCACGGCACGGCCGTCGACGTCGCCCGCGTACAGGAGGTGGGCACCGCGCGTGGGCGGCACCAGGGCGGTGGCCCTCGCCCCGGTCACGGCGGTGCCGGGCGGCGGCGCGGCCCAGGTGTCCAGGGCCCGGGTGAGGAGCGCGTCGTCGTCGGTGCGCCCGCCTCTGGCGGGCCAGGCGGTGAAGTCGACGCGCGCGGTGTCGGCCCAGGTGGCGTCGGAGGTGTGCACGAGGTGGGCGGGGGTGACCCGCGGCGCCCGGACCGGGCGCGTCCGCGCGTCCTCGGGAGGGCCCGCCGGTGAGGAGGAGACGGTGAGCACCGTGCCGCACGCCGTCACCGCCGCGACGAGGCAGCCGAACCGGACGCGGTGCCTGCGCCGCAGCAGGTCGGTCGGGCGGGTCCGGACGGAGCAGGCGTCGAACTCCGCGGAGCCCAGCAGGGTCCGCGCGTCGGTGCCCGTGGGGGCGCGCAGGTCCTCGGCAGCGGCCAGGGCCGCGTCCGGGTCCTTCTCCCCTACGGCCAGGAGCAGTTCGCGCACGCGCTCGTCCGGCATGTCGTCGCCGCAGCGCAGGGCGAGGACGGCGCGCGCGGCGGGTGGGGCTCCGGCGAGCATCCGGCTGAGCGCGATCTCCTCGGCACCGCCCGCGTGCGGGGTGAGCCGCAGCCCCCATACCACCGGAAGGCGGGGCCGGAGAGCGCGCGGCGGGGGTACGCGCGCGGGCCAGCCGCGCGGGCGCCGGTCGTACGCGAGCGCCGACCGCAGGACGCGCGCGTACAGCCAGTCCGCTTCGGCGGCCGCGCCGTCAGTGCGCTGCCGGGGCAGGAGCGCGGCCGCGGGCAGGCGCGGCAGCGCGCGCTGCACCAGTGCCTGTGCGACAAGTACCTTGCGGTGCCTGCCGAGTTCGGGAGGGAGGGTGAGGTAGGCCAGGCGCACCAGGTGGGCGTACCGGTCGACCAGCGTGGCCTCGGTCCGTTCCAGTCGGCCGGTGGAGGGTGGGGGTGCCGTACGTCGCCGTGCTGAGGACATTGATCACAAAGCCTTCCAACGGCTGTAGGCGAGTTGCTGTCACCCCCCTCCCAACGAGTGAATCTTGGGATGGTCACCACGGCATCCGCCCGCCGCGTTCGCCCGTCGTACGGCGCCGTGTCACGGCGCGGTCAGTAGAGGACGGTGCACCAGCGGTTGAAGACGCACGCCTCGCCGTCGCCCCCTGTCCCGCGCGCTGCTCGCGCGGCGGTCGAGGGCTCCGGGTCGGTGCCGGTGCTCCGCGGCCGGGGCGGGGGCACGGCGCCGAGGGGACGGTGGGGTGCGGGGTCCGCGTGCGGTCCGTTGATCACATCTTTCGGAGGCATGCGTACTTCAACGACCGCGCGGAAAGCGAGGACACGCGCGACGGACCGGGGCCCGCCGTGCGTGCTTGCCGTGCGCTCTTGCCGTGCGTGCTTGCCGTGCGGGAGGGCGACGCGGTCCGCGTACGTCAGGCGGTGGTGCTCCCCGCCGTGACCGCCGCAGTCGCCGCGGCCACGAAGGCGGCGATCGCCGGATGGCCTGCGCTGCCCGCGCGGAAGGCGACCTTCGAGCGGCGGAACAGGGGCAGTTCGGTCAGGGCCAGGCCCGCGGGGCCCTGCGCGGTGGCCGTTGCGGGGACGAGACCGGCGCCTTGGCCGGTGGCGGCCAGGGCCAGGACCGTGCGGAAGTCGTTGACCTGGTGGCGGATGCGCGGCTGGAACCCGGCGGCCTGGCAGGCGCGCACGGCCATGGCGTGGCCGGTGGTGCCGTCCCGTGCGGTGATCCACGGGGCCTCGGCGTAGGGCCCGAGCAGTTCCGCCAGGGTCCCGCCGCGGCCGGTGGCCCGGGTTGCGGCACTGGTGACGAGGTACATCGGCTCGTCCACCAGGGGGATCTCGTCGACCGTGGTGTCCGGTGTCGCGGGGACGAAGTCGTAGTCGTGGACGAGGGCCACGTCGAGCTCACCGGCCCGCAGGCCGTCGGAGACGCGCGCGGAGTCGATCTCCCGCACCATCGGCTCCAGCGCGGGATGCCGTCGGGCGAGCTCCGCCAGGGCCGCCGGCACGATGGTGTGGCCGCCGGAGGGGAAGGTCCCGATGCGCAGCGGCCCGCCGACGCCCTCCCGCGCGCTGGCCAGCTCGGAGACCGCGACCTCAAGGCGTTGCAGCACGGCGTCGGCGTGGGCGACGAGGGTCCGGCCCGCGGGGGTGAGCACCACCCGTCTGCCGCTGCGCTCCAGCAGGGGCACGCCCGCCTCGCGCTCCAGGACGCCCAGTTGCTGGGAGACCGCGGACGCGGTGAAGGTCAGCGCATCGGCCACGGCGGCGATGGTGCCCCGCCGGTCCAGTTCGCGCAGCAGGGAGAGACGTCGCACATCGAGCATAAGTTCAGCTTAGGCATGGAGATAGAAATCGGAAATGGATCTACCGGGTCGGTGTGCGCCAGGGTTGACTCATGAAGCCCGAACCGAACTTCCACGGCCTGTACGTCCCCTTGGTGACCCCCTTCACCGACGACCTGCGCCTGGCCCCCGACGCGCTCGCCCGCCTCGCCGACGAGGCGCTCTCGGCCGGTGCCTCCGGGCTGGTCGCCCTCGGCACCACCGCGGAGGTGACCACGCTGACCGAGGCGGAGCGGCAGACGGTGGTGCGCGTCTGCGCGGCCGCCTGCCGGGCGCACGGCGCCCCGCTGGTCGTCGGGGTCGGCACGGGTGACACCGCGGCCGCCATCAGATCGCTGCGCGCCCTGGCCGCCACCGGCGACGCGGCGGCGGCGCTGGTCCCCGCGCCTCCCTACGTCCGGCCGGGCGAGGCGGGGACGGTGGCGCACTTCACCGCGCTGGCCGCGGAGGGTGGCGTACCGCTGATCGTGTACGACATCCCCTACCGCACCGGACAGTCGTTGAGCGCGCGCACCGTCGCCGCGCTCGGCAGGCTGCCGGGGATCGTCGGGACCAAGCACGCCACCGGCGCGATCGACGCGACGACGGTGGAGCTGCTCGGCTCTCCTCCGCCCGGCTTCGCCGTGCTCGGCGGGGACGACGCCGTCATCTCACCGCTCGTCGCGGCGGGCGCGCACGGCGGGATCCTCGCGTCGGCCAACCTGCGCACCGCCGAGTACGCCGAGCTGATCGCGCTGTGGCGCCGCGGCGCCGCCGGGCCCGCCCGCGCGCTGGGAGCGGATCTCGCCCGGTTCTCCGCCGCCCTCTTCGCCGAGCCCAACCCGACCGTGATCAAGGGCGTGCTGCACGCCCAGGGGCGCATCCCCAGCGCGGCCGTCCGGCTGCCGCTGCTGCCCGCCTCCCCCGACGCGGTCCGCCGGGCCCGGGACCTCGCGCGACAACTGCCCCTGGGTGAACTCGCCTTGGTCTGACATGCCGGCCGAGGGCGCTTCGGGCTTCGGGTGGAGGAACGCGCGGGCCTGGTCCGCGGCGCGGGCGATGCCCTCGCTGACGAAGTCGACGAAGCGGGCGATGCTCTCCAGGCGCGCGGCGGCCGGGGTGCCGGTGCCGAGGACGCCGATGCCCTCGCGTGCGGTCGCCCCGACCTGGGCGGCGCTCCGGGCTCCGGCCATCGTCGACTGGTACCAGACGTCGTCGTCGACGACGTAGCGCTCGCGGCGGCGTTCGTCGCGCTCCCGGCGGACGAGGCCCTGGCCGTCGAGGAACGCGATCGCCTTGGAGACGGACGCCGGGCTGACCTGGAGGCGCCGGACGAGTTCGGACGCGGTGAGGCTGCCCGCGTCGGTGAGGGTGAGGCAGGCCATCACCCGGGCCGTCATCGTGGGCATGCCCGACGCCATGAGGACGGTGGTGAACATCTCCTCGTACGCACGCACCGCCTCGGCGTCGCGTCCGTAGGGCTGCGGGGACGCCTCCGCCCCGCGGGACGCGGCCTGCCTGCGCCGCCGGGCGCGGCGCTCGGTGGCGCGGTGGGCCAGGTCGGCGCGGTAGGTGGTGGGGCCGCCGTTGCGCATGACCTCGCGCGTGACGGTCGAGGTCGGGCGGTCGAGGCGGCGGGCGATCTCCGCGTAGGCGAGGCCGTCGGCCAGTCCCAGCGCGATGTGCTGACGCTCCCGCTGGGTGAGTCTGCCTCCCGGCATCGCGGTCTCCTTCGTGCTCCGTGGTGCCTCCACCGTAGAGTCCGCCCCCTTTCCAGTGCAACGATCAGGGCACGGTCGTTGCACTGGAAGTGCAGGCATTGCAACGTGAGTTGAGCTCCAGCTGGAGACATGGAAGCTTGATGCAACGAATGCGTCAGGGAGATCCTTGAAAGCAACGTAGCGTTTCTGCATGGGGAAACAGTGACCGATGCCAGCGGGCGCGCCGGATGCGGACGCGTCAGGCGACGTGCTCGGCGAAGGCCCGCGGGTTGTCGAGCATGATGGTGTGCCCGGCGTCCGGGACGGTGACGATCCGGACGCCCGCGGCCTCCAGTTCGGCTCTGCCGGTCAGTGGCTGGGAGCGCGCCCCGAGCAGGACCGTGCGCGCGATCGTCAGCTCGGCAAGGAGTTCGCGGGCGGCCGGGGTGGTTCCCGCGCGCAGGCCGAGGGCGCTGCGGTGCAGGGCGACGGGGTCGGTCAGGCGCAGGGTCGCGGCCCAGAGCGGTTCGACCCGCTCCAGGAACCGGGCCATCCCGCTGTCGGCGAACTCCCGCTCGGTGAAGGCGGTGATGCCGAAGGCGCCCGGTGCGGGCGGAGGCACCGGGTCGAGGGCGGGCTCGGCCAGGACGAGGCGGGAGACCAGGTCCGGCCGCCGGGCGGCCAGTGCGATCGCGACGGCGCCGCCCATGCTGTGGGCGACGACCTCGGGGCCGCCGACGCCCTCGCCGTCCAGGGCCCGGGCCACGGCGTCGGCGTGGTCCTCGATGCGGTAGCCGAAGTCCGCGGGCCGATCGCTGAGGCCGAAGCCCAGCAGGTCCATCATCAGGGTGCGCCGGCCGGTCAGCGGCGGCAGGGTCATCACGTGGGTGAAGTAGGCCGCCGACTGACCGCCCGCGCCGTGGAGGCAGACGCGGGCCGGTGTGTCCCCGGCGATCTCCACCCAGCGGATCCGGGCGTCGCCCGGTCCAACGTGCGCGTCTCGCATGGTTCCTCGCCTTCGGACGGGCCGTCGTGGCCCGGTGTGGTGTGCCGTGGTGCGGGGTCCGCCCGCCGCCGTACGCGGTCGGCGGGCGGACCCCCGTGCCGTCAGACCGGCTGGTAGCTCAGGTCCAGGACGCCGGTGGAGAAGGTCGTCGAGCGGGTGAGCCTCAGCGGCACCCGCTCGGAACCCTCGGGGAAGAGCCGCGTGCCGGTCCCCAGCACGATCGGGTGGACCAGCAGGCGCAGTTCGTCGACGAGCCCGGCCGCGATCAGGGTGCGGGTCAGGCCTATGCTGCCGGTCAGGGTGATGTTCCCGCCCGGCTGCTGCTTGAGCTCCTTGACCGCGGTGACGACGTCTCCTTCGATGACCGCCGAGTTGTTCCAGTCGGCGCTGGTCATCGTGGTGGAGGCGACCAGCTTGCGGATGCCGTTGATGGCGTCGGCCATCTCACCGCTCTGCTGGGGCCAGACGGCGGCGAACGACTCGTAGGTCTTGCGGCCCAGGAGCAGCGTGTCGGCCCCGGCGTACATCTCGCCGACCGCGGCGCCCATCTCGTCGTTCATGTACGGGAAGTGCCAGGTCTCCGGCGCCTCCACGACGCCGTCGAGGGAGATGAACAGCCCGGTCACGATGGTGCGTGGTGCGGTCATGCGGTTCCTCCTGGTGGTGGGTCGTCCTTCGGGTCCCGCCGAGCCTCGCCGGGCGCGGGGTCCCGGCCGGGCGCGATGCCGTGCCCGGCCGGGGTGCTCCGGTCCGGCGGGTGGCTCAGCGAAGCTTGTGGTGAGGGTGGCGGCGGACGTGCGGGTCCGCCGGGCCGAGTGGGGTGCCGACGGCGCCGGTCAGCGCCTGCGCGTCAGGCGCCCGCGGCGGTCACGTGCCGTCAACCAGCCTTGACAAGGCCTTACTTGGCGAAGCGCTCGATGACATCCCCGCGCGAAGCGTGTACTCGCCGACCGCTACGGCCAGCGCGGTCTAGGCCTTCGCAGCGGAGGCCGCGAGACGGTAGCGCAGCAGGGTCGACCGGCCGTCGGAGGTGCGGGACTCCACCGGGTCCAACTCCGTCCGGTGCTCGGTGAGGTGAGCGGCCAGGCCGGTGCCGCCGAAGAGCACGAGATCCGTGCCGGATTCCTTCAGGGCGGGCCAGTCGAATGCGCCGTCCGGATCCTCCATGCGACCGTCGAGGGACTGGTGGACGAGGTGGATGAGCTTTCCCAAGGTCTTCAACCGTTCTGTCGCTCCGGGCACCCCGGCGGCCCCGGCCCGCTCCGACCGGAGCGTCGGACACCTCTCGTCACGGGGCAGCGCGATGACACGGGCGGAGGTGCCCGCGACCGGGCCAGTTCCTGACCCCGGGACGGAAAGCTATGTTGCGTTCATGGGAGAGTCAAACAACTGAACGCCCCTGTACGGCATTTCCCCAGGTGAAATGCTACTAACCGTTGCAACGGACGTGCCGGTGAACGCAACCGGGCGGGCCAGGTTTTGCAATGACCTGACAGTGAACGCGCACCGCCCCCACCATGTCGCGGAGGGCGGAACCCGCGCGGTCAGTGCGCCTGACGAAGGCCCGCGACGAGAAGCGCGACCACCTGGCGGGGGTCGTAGCGCGGGTCGCTCTCGGCCCCGATGCAGAGGTTTCCGATGCCGCGCATCAGCTGGTAGGCGTCGACGCCGGGCCGGATCTCGCCCGCGGCGGCGGCAGCGTCGAGGAGCTGGGCGCACACCGGCAGGAGGCGGTCGAGGAAGTAGGTGTGCAGCGCCTCGAAGCCGGTGCTGTCGCTCCGCATCGCGGCGGCCAGGCCGTGCTTGGTGACCAGGAAGTCGACGAAGAGGTCGACCCACTCCCCGAGGGCGGCGTGCGGGGTGGGGCCCGCCGCCAGCAGGGCCGGGCCCGCCTCGGCGCAGGCGTCGACCTGATGGCGGTAGACGGCGATGATCAGGTCCGCCCTGGTCGGGAAGTGCCGGTAGATCGTGCCCATCCCGACCCCGGCCTCGGCCGCGATGTCGCGCACCGGGGCCTCCACTCCCGAGGTGACGAACACGGCGGCCGCCGCGTCCAGCAGGGCCTGTTGATTGCGCCGGGCGTCCTTGCGCCTGGGCTCCGCCACGCCGGCCACGCCCTCGTCACCCACGCCCTCGCCGCTCTCGTCCATCGCGGTACCCCTCTCGAAACGAACCCTTGCGAAACGGAACAGTGCTCCGTATCGTTGGCGGAGCAACGTTCCGCTTTGCTCATGATGCCAGAGCGGGGGCGCGGCCCCGAGGACTGCCGTGCGCCCCCGTATGCCCTCCGGCTCCTCTTCCCGCGCCCGCCCCGGCACCGCCGTACGCCGGAGCCGGCGTGGTGCCCGCGCCCCGCACACCGAACGGAAGCACTCACCGACATGCCCCACTCGCAGATCACGCCCGTACAGCAGACCGCGCACGCACCCGCCACGGTGGTGTCCGCGAAGCCCGTCGTCCTGCCCGCCCCGGGCCGCGGCGAGGACCTCCAAGTCCGTGTGTCCGCCCCCGCGACCGGCAGTGACCTGCCCGCCGTCGTCTTCTCGCACGGCTTCGGCTGGTCGATGAACGGCTACGCCCCGCTCGCGGACCACTGGGCCGCGCGGGGCTTCGTGGTCGTGCAGCCCACCCATCTGGACTCCAGGACGCTCGGCATCCCCGCCGACGATCCCCGTACGCCACGGATCTGGCGGTTCCGCGTCGAGGACCTCACGCGCGCCCTGGACGGACTCGACACGCTCGAAGCCGCCGTGCCGGGCCTGAACGGGCGCGTCGACCACGACCGCGTCGCCGTGGCGGGCCACTCCTGGGGGGCCCAGACGGCGAGCACGCTGCTGGGTGCGCGCGTCCTCGACGCCGACGGCGTACCCGGCGAGGACCTGTCCGACCCCCGTGTCACAGCGGGGGTGTTGCTCGCGCTCACCGGGCTCGGCGACAGCCTGACCCCGTTCGCCGTCGAGCACCTTCCCTTCATGAGGCCGTCCTTCACCACCATGACCGCGCCCGCGCTCGTCGTCGCCGGGGACAGCGACGACTCCGCCCTGTCCACGCGCGGACCGGACTGGTTCACCGACGCCTACACGTACAGCCCGGGTGACAAGAGCCTGCTCACCCTGTTCGGCGCGGAGCACTCCCTCGGCGGCATCCCCGGCCACGAAGCCGCCGAGACGACCGACGAGAGCCCCGCACGGGTCGCCCTCCTCCAGCAGCTCACCACCGCCTTCCTGCGCGGTGCCCTCCACCCCGAGGTCACCGATTGGCGGGATGCGGTCACCGCGCTGGAGGAAGACCCCGATCCGCTGGGAAAGGTGCAGAGCAAGTGAGGCCCGCTCTCGGCCCGGCCGCTCTGCGGCCGAAATGCCCGCAGGCGCTTATGAATTGACCCACAGGAAGCAGTATGCGGTGTTACGCTGAATCGGCAGAATCCCCATTTTGTGCGCCTCGCAGAGAAGGGCATCGCCCCATGGCCCACCAGGTCGATTCCACCGAAACACTCCTCTCCTACGTCCGCGACGTATCTCTACGGGACGATGACATCCTCAGAGAGCTGCGAGAGGAGACGGCGCTGCTGCCCGGTGGTGCGGCACTGCAAGTCATGGCGGAGGAAGGCCAGTTACTCGGCCTGCTCGTCGGACTCGTCGGCGCGCGGGCCGTGCTGGAGATCGGCACCTTCACCGGATACAGCACCCTGTGCGCGGCCCGGGCGCTCCCCGCCGACGGCACGGTCGTGACCTGCGACATCAGCGACCGTTGGCCGGACGTCGGCGTCCCGTACTGGAAGCGGGCCGGCGTCGACGGCCGGATCGACCTGCGGATCGGGGACGCGGTGGACACCCTGGACGGGCTGCTCGCCGAGCGCGGGCCCGGCGCCTTCGACCTCGTCTTCATCGACGCCGACAAGGTCAACTACCCCACCTATTACGAGAAGTCCCTCGCCCTCACCCGGAGCGGCGGCCTCATCGTCATCGACAATACGCTGTTCTTCGGACGGGTCGCCGACCCGGAATTCGACGACGCCGACACGGTGGCCATTCGCGAATTGAACGCGGCGCTCGCCGACGACGCGCGTGTGGACATGTCGCTGCTCGTGATGGCGGACGGCATCACCCTCGCCCGTAAACGCTGAGGATGCGGCTCGGGGAATGGCCCGGTACGAGTGGCGCTCGTACCGGGCTTTCCTTTTTCCGGACCGCATTCCAGACCGGCTCTCCGGGCCGGATCCGTCGTTCTAGCTCAGATCCACCGCGTGCACCGCGATCGTCGTCGACGCCGGGCGCCGCCCGGGGCGCAGATGCAGGCGCTGGAGGTGCTCGTCCGCCGCCTGCGGGAGCGTCGCCACGCAGGAGCAGGGGTCGTCGTCCGCGAAGCCCGCGAAGCGGTAGGCGATCTCCATCATGCGGTTGCGGTCGGTGGGCCGGAAGTCGGCCACCAGATGGGTGCCCGCCCGGGCCGCCTCGTCCACCAGCCAGTTGAGGAGGGTGGCCCCGGCGCCGAAGGACACCACGCGGCAGGAGGTGGCGAGGAGCTTGAGGTGCCAGGCCTGCGGTCGGCGCTCCAGGAGCAGCACGCCGACCGCCCCGTGCGGGCCGAACCGGTCGGTGAGCGTGACCACCAGGACCTCGTGGTCGGGGTCGGTGAGCAGCCGCCGCAGATCGGCGTCGGAGTAGTGCACGCCGGTGGCGTTCATCTGGCTGGTGCGCAGGGTGAGTTCCTCGACCCGCGACAGCTCGTCGCCGGTGGCGCGGCTGATGCGCATGTCCAGGTCGAGGGAGCGCAGGAAGTCCTCGTCGGGGCCGGTCGCCTCGGCGCGGGCGGCCTCGCGGCGGAAGCCCGCCTGGTACATCTCGCGCCGCCGCCGGGAGTCCACCGTCCGCAGGGCCGGGGTGAACTCCGGCAGGCCCGGCAGGTCCAGGGCCGCGTCGGCCGGGTAGCAGCGGACCTCGGGCAGGTGGTAGGTGACCTCGGCCCGCTCGGTGGGCTGGTCGTCGATGAAGGCGATGGCGGTGAGGGCGAAGTTGAGGGTGTCGGCTATCCGGCGCACGGACTGCGACTTGGCGCCCCAGCCGATCTGCGGCAGCACGAAGTACTCGGCGAGGCCGAGCTCCTCCAGACGGGCCCACGCCGTCTCGTGGTCGTTCTTGCTCGCCACCGACTGCAGGACGCCGCGGGAGTCCAGCTCCACTATGACGTCCCTCACGGCGTCGGGCAGGGTCACCTCGCCGTCCTCCAGGAGGGTGCCCCGCCACAGGGTGTTGTCGAGGTCCCAGACCAGGCACTTCAGTACGGGAGCAGGGGGCGCGGCGGACGCGTCGCGCGTCCCCGCCGTCACCGCGGTCGTGTTCGCTCTGGTGGTCGTCACTCCGGTTCCCTTCACGCGCTGCCGAGGACGTGCCGCGCGAGCATGAGCTGGCACATCTCGTTGCTTCCTTCGATGATTTCCATCAGCTTGGCGTCGCGGTGGGCGCGGGCCACGGGGTGGCCGTCCTGGGCCCCGGCCGAGGCCAGGACCTGGACGGCGGTGGCCGCGCCGCGGGCCGCGTTGCCCGCGCTGACGTGCTTGGCCAGGACGGTGGCGACGACCTGCTCGGGCGAGCCCTCGTCCCAGCACCGCGAGGCGTGCTCGCAGGCCCGCGTCGCCGTCCGCTCGGCGACGTACAGCTCGGCGAGATGGCGGGCCACGAGCTGGTGCTCGCCCAGCGGGGCGCCGAACTGCTCCCGGGTGGCCGCGTGCCGGGCCGCCGCCGTGAGACAGCCGCGCAGGATGCCCACGCACCCCCACGCCACGGACATGCGCCCGTACGCGAGGGCGGTGGTCACCAGGAGCGGCAGGGGCAGGGCCGCGCCGCCGAGGACATGCGTCGCGGGCACCCGCACCCCGTCGAGGGAGATGTCGGCGTGCCCGGCCGCGCGGCAGCCGAGCGGGTCGGCGACGCGGGTGACGCGGACGCCGGGGGTGTCCGCGGGCACGACGACGGCCACGGCGTCGTCCCCACCGGCCGCCCCCGAGCCCGCCTCCGAGCCCGCCTCCGCGTGGAATGCGTCCTCTGCGTACTTGCCGAACACGACGAGGAGGTCGGCGTAGTGCGCGGCGGTGACCCAGACCTTGTGGCCGTCGAGGACGACCGTGTCGCCGTCCCGGCGGACGCGGGTGGTCATCGCGGAGAGGTCGCTGCCCGCGGCGCGTTCGCTGAAGCCCGCCGCGGCGAGCTCGCCGCCGGTGAGGCGGGGCAGGAACGCCGCCTGCTGCTCGGGGGTGGCGAAGCGCTCGATCGTCCAGGCGGCCATGCCCTGGGAGGTCATGACGCTCCGCACCGAACTGCACAGGCTGCCGACGTGCGCGGTGAACGCGCCCGCGGCCGCGCTGTCCAGGCCCCAACCGCCGTACGCCGCCGGGACCTGGGCGCACAGCCGTCCCTCGGCGCCGAGGCCGCGCAGCAGGTCGACGGGCAGCGTCCCCGCCCGGTCCCAGGCGTCGGCCTCGGCGGCTATCAGGCCGGTGACGGCGGCGCTCGCCTCCTCGACGGCCGCCGGGGAAGCCGGGCCCGAAGGGGCGGTCAGCGGGCGGTCACTCACCGGCTTCCCCGTCCGCCGACGCCCTGAGCCGGCCGACGAGCGCCGTCATCGACGCGACCGTACGGAAGTTGTCCAGGCGCAGATCGCCGCCGCGCACGGAGACGCCGAACGACTTCTCCAGGTGGACGACCAGCTCCATCGCGAACAGCGACGAGAGGCCGCCGGAGGCGAACAGGTCGACGTCGGCCTCCCAGGAGCGCTTGGTGCGCGCCTCCAGGAAGCGCATGATCTCCTTCTCGGTGGCCCCGGTGTCGAAGCTGTTCATCAGTTCTCCTCCTGATACGCGTAGAATCCACGGCCGCTCTTGCGGCCGAGTTCGCCCCGGCGGACCTTGTCGAGCAGCAGGTCGCAGGGGCGGCAGCCGTCGTCTCCGGTGCGCTGGTGCAGGACTTTCAGGGAGTCCACCAAGTTGTCGATGCCGATGAGGTCGGCGGTGCGCAGCGGCCCGGTGGGATGGCCGAGGCAGCCCTCCATGAGGGCGTCGACGTCCTCGGCGGTCGCGGTGCCCTCCTGCACCACCCGGGCCGCGTCGTTGATCATCGGGTGCAGGACGCGGCTGGTGACGAAGCCGGGTGCGTCGCGCACGACGACCTGCTCGCGCCCCAGCGCGGTGAGCAGCGCGCCCGCGGCGGCCATCGTCGTGCCGCCGGTCCGCGCGCCCCGGATGACCTCCACGGTCGGGATGAGGTACGGCGGGTTCATGAAGTGGGTGCCGATGACGTCCTGGGGGCGCTCGGCGTACCCGGCGAGTTCGTCGATGGGAATGGACGAGGTGTTGGAGATCAGCGGGGTGCCGGGGCGCACCCGCGCCGAGACCTCGGCGAGCGCCTCGGCCTTGAGTTCGGTGACCTCGGTGATGGCCTCGATGACGGCGGTGGCGTCGCCGACGCCGTCCGTGCCGGTGGCCCGGGCCAGGGCTCCGGTGGCGGCGCCCGCCGGGAGCCGTCCCATGAGCTGGGCCATGCGCAGCTCGCGGTCGATGTCGTCCTGGGCCCGGTCGAGCCGCTCGGCGTCGACGTCGACGAGCAGGACCGGGACGCCGTGCCCGAGGGCGAGGGCGGTGATGCCCACGCCCATGACCCCGGCGCCGAGGACGGCGATCCGGTGCGGGCCGTGGTCGGCGTGCGGGTCGGGGGCGGTGTGTGGCGCTTGCGTCATGCGCCTCTCCTAGGTCGCTGATGGATGGTCAGGGCGTGGTGCGGGGCGGAAGGCCGACGACCTCTGTGAGCCAGTCGGAGACGGCGCCCGCGGTGGTGGTGACGTGCTCCTCCATCAGGGAGAAGTGGTCGCCGGGCACGTCCACGACGGCCCGCGCGGTGGGCCAGGTGGCCCGCCAGTCACCCGCGTCGGGGTCCGGTTCGCCGAGCGGCTCGGAGGCGCGGACGAGCAGGGTGGGCGCCCGCACGGCGGGGGGTGTCCAGGTGTCCAGGAGGCGGAAGTAGCGGCCCATGGCGGTGAGACGGGTGCCGTCCATGGGGGTCGCGCGCTCCTCGCGGGCGAACATCCCGCCGACCAGGACGTCGTTGAACTGCGTCATCCCGGCGTTGTCCGACAGGTACGTGTCGAGGAGGACCACGGCGGCCGGGCCCGTGCCCAGCTCCTCCAGACGGGCCGCGACGCCGTGCGCGAGCGTGCCGCCGGAGGAGGAGCCCAGCAGGACGAGGGGCCGCCCGCCGAGCTCCGCACGGAGGGTCCTGGCCTGGAAGTCGAGCAGCGCGGCGAGGTCGGCCGGGACCGGTTCGCCGGGCAGGAACCCGGGGGCCGCGAGGGCGCTGACGCCGTACCGGTCGCGGAACCGCGCGGCGAAGCGGGCGTACTGGTGGGCGCCGCCGAGCGCGACGACGGAGCCGAAGCAGACCAGTTCCGGGGCGCCGTCGTGCGGGCACAGGCGGAGCAGTTCGGGCTTGGCCGGGGCCGCCAGGAGTTCGGCGCCGGTGCGGAAGTCGGGGCGCAGCGCGGCGGCGTTCTTCAGGAGGGCGATGCCCTCGTCGACGCGGCCCAGTTCGCAGGCCTGGCGGAAGAGGGTGCCGACGGGGTCCGTGGCCGGGCCCGGCGCGGGCCCGTCGGCGGCGGCCGGTTCCGCCTCCTGTGCCAGTTCGGTACGGAGCCGCTCGGCGAGGCGGGCGGGGGTGCCGCTGTCGAGGACCGTGGTGGGGCGCAGCCGCAGGCCGGTGCGGGCGGCGAGCCGGTTGCGGAGCTCGACGGCGGTGAGCGAGTCGAAGCCGACGGAGAGGAACGCGTCCTCGGCGCCCAGGGCCTCGGGCGTCGCGTGGCCGAGCACGTCGGCGGCCTGGGCCAGGACGAGGTCGAGGAGGATCCGCCCGTGCTCGCCCCGCGCTGCGGCGGCGAGGCGCTGCCGCAGCGGCGCGCTGTCGGCCGCGGGGCGGGGACCGGCGGGCGCCGCCTTGACGAGGGCGCGCAGCAGCGGCGGCACGGCCTGGTCGCGGTAGGCGACGAGGTCGAGGTGGACGGGGACGAGGACGGGCTCGGCCAGGGCGAGCGCGCGGTCGAACAGGGCCGTGCCCTCCTCGGCGGAGAGGCCGCGCACGCCGCTGCGGCGCATGCGCCGCAGGTCGGTGTCGGACAGCTCCGCGGTGAGGCCGCTGCGCTGCTCCCAGAGGCCCCAGGCCAGCGAGGTGGCGGGCAGGCCGAGGCGGTGGCGCTCCGTCATGAGGGCGTCGAGGCAGGCGTTGGCCGCGGCGTAGGTGGACTGGCCGGGGCTGCCGAAGACGCCCGCGGCGGAGGAGTAGACGACGAAGGCCGTCAGGTCGGCGGTCCGGGTCAGGTCGTGCAGATGCCGGGCCCCGTCCGCCTTGGGCCGCAGCACGGCGCTCAGCCGCCGGGGCGTCTGGGCGTCGAGCAGCCCGTCGTCGAGGACGCCCGCGGTGTGGACGACGGCCCGCAGCGGATGCTCCGCGGGGATGCCGTCCAGGGCCTGGGCGAGGGCCGCGCGGTCGGCCACGTCGCAGGCCGTGACGGTGACGCGGGCGCCGGACTCCGCCAGTTCCCGGGCCAGTTCGGCCGTTCCGGGCGCCTCGGCGCCCCGACGGCCGAGCAGCAGCAGGTGGCGTACGCCGTGCCGGGCGACCAGGTGGCGGGCGATGATGCCCGCGAGGACGCCGCCCCCGCCGGTCAGCAGAACGGTGCCGTCCGGGTCGAAGACGGGGCTCGCGGCGTCGGGAGCCGCTGCCGCCCGGGCGAGTCTCGGTGCGTACAACACGCCTTCGCGCAGCACGAGTTGGGGCTCGTCTGCGGCCAAGGCGGCGGGGAGCGAGGCGGCCGTGGCGGCCGGGTCGTCGGTGTCCAGGAGGACGAAGCGCCCGGGGTGTTCGAGCTGCGCCGCGCGCAGCAGTCCCCAGACGGCCGCGCCCGGCACGTCCACGGGCGCGGTGCCGGGTCCGGCCGCGCCCCGGGTCAGGACCACGAGCGGAGCCGACGGGGCCGTGGGGTCCGCAAGCCGGGCGCGCAGCCGCTCCAGGACGGCCGCCGTGGCGGTGTGCACGGCCTCGGGCCCCTCGGCCCCGTCGACCGGCGGGCAGGGCAGCAGGAACGCGTCGGCCTCGGAAGGGTGCACCCCCGCGAAGTCGTCCGGCAGGAGCCGCGCGTCGCGCTCGGCGAGGAGCGCCCAGCGCGCCCCGAGCGCGGGCACGGGCACGGCGGGCCGGTCGAGCGGTGACCAGTCGACGCGGTAGAGCGAGCGGTCGGCGACGCGCAGCCCGTCGTACGACGCCGCGCGCAGCGTCAACGCGCCGATGTCGGCGACGGTTCGGCCGTCCTCGGTGGTGACGCGCACGGTCACGGCGTCGTCGCCGTCGGGCCGCAGGGCCACGCGCAGGCTCCGCCCGGTGCCCGGGCCGAGGGTGACCCGGCTCCACGAGAACGGCAGCGGTACGGCGTCGCCGGTGGCTCCCGTGGTGCGCAAGCCGGTCGTCTGGAGGGCGGCGTCGAGGAGCGCCGGGTGGGCCACGGCGAACGTGTCCGGCATTCCCTCGGGCAGGGTCACCTCGGCGTAGAGGTCGTCCCCGTGTCCCCAGGCGGCGCGCAGCCCGCGGAAGGCGGGCCCGTACGCGACGCCCCGGGAGGCCATGGCCTCGTACAGGTCGTCGACGTTCAGCGGTGCCGCGCCCTCCGGAGGCCAGGGCGTCCGGCCGGGGGCCGCGGGCTCCGCCGGGGCGGGGGCGAGGCCGCCGCCCGCGTGCTGGGACCAGGGTTCGTCCGGCGCCGCGTCCTCGGCCCGGGAGTGGAAGGCGAGCGTGCGCCGGCCCCCGGTGTCCGCCGGGCCCGCGGTGAGCCGGAGGTGGACGCCGCGGGCCGCCTCGTCCCCGTCGGGCAGGAGCAGCGGCGCGGCCAGGGTCAGCTCCTCCACCTGGGCGCAGCCGAGCAGCGCACCGGCGTGGGCGGCCATCTCCAGGAAGGCCACGCCGGGCAGCAGGACGGCCCCGGCGACGGCGTGGTCGGCGAGCCAGGGGTGGGCGGCCACCGAGAGGCGGCCGGTGAAGAGGGTGCCGCCGTCCGGCAGGTCGACGGCCGCGCCGAGCAGGGGGTGCCCGGCGTCGCTCTGCCCCGTCGACGCCGGGTCGCCGGAGGGGGCGGGCGCGTCCAGCCAGTAGCGCTGCCGCTGGAAGGCGTACGTGGGCAGGGCGACGCGGCGCGCGCCGGTGCCCTCGTAGGCGGGCCGCCAGTCGACGGGGAGCCCGGCCGCGTGCGCCTCGCCCAGGGCGAGCAGGAGGCGGCGGGGGCCGCCCTCGTCGCGGCGCAGCGTGCCGATGACCTCGACGTCGGCGGCGTCCGCGTCGGCCGCCGTGTCCGCGATGCCGTAGGTGAGCGTGGGGTGCGGGCTCACCTCGACGAAGGTGCGGTGGCCCGCGTCGAGCAGGCGGCGCACGGCCGGATGGAAGCGGACGGGCTCGCGCAGATTGCGGAACCAGTACCCGGGGTCGAGGTCGTCGGCGGTGAGCCAGTCGGCGTCGACGGCGGAGAGCAGCGGGATCGCCGGCGTGCGCGGGGCGATGTCCGCGAGCGCGGCGTGCAGTTCGTCGCGCACGGCGTCGACGGCGCCGGAGTGGGACGCGTAGTCGACCGGGATGGGGAAGGCCATGAGGCCCTGCCCGGACAGGTCGGCGACGAGGTCGCCGACGGCGGCCGCGGGGCCCGCGACGACCACGACGCGCGGGCCGTTGACGGCCGCGACCGACACCTCGCCGCCGCGCGCGGCCAGCAGCTCCTCGGCCTCGTCGCCGGACATCATCAGGGTGGCCATGCCGCCCCCGCCGGTGACGCGGGCCAGGGCGCGGCTGCGCAGGGCGACCACCCGGGCGGCGTCCTGGAGGGTCAGGGCCCCGGCGACACAGGCCGCGGCGACCTCGCCCTGGCTGTGGCCGACGGCCGCCGCGGGCTCGACGCCGTACGAGCGCCACACCTCGGCGAGGGAGACCATCACGGCGAACAGGGCGGGCTGGAGGACCTCCACGCCGTCGAGGAACGGCGCGTCGTCCTCGCCGCGCAGCATCGCGCCGAGCGACCAGTCCAGGTACGGGGCGAAGGCCCGCTCGCACTCCGCCACACGGGCGGCGAAGACCGGTGACGCGTCCAGGAGTTCGGCCGCCATGCCGGGCCACTGGGCGCCGAGCCCGGGGAAGACGAACACCGCCTTGCGGCCGCCGCGCGGGGCGGTGCCCGTCACGCCGTCGGTGAGCGGCTCGCCGCGCGCCAGCGCACCGAGCCCGTCGAGGAGCGCGCCGCGATCGGCGCCCACGACGACGGCGCGGTCGGCGAACCGGGAGCGCCCGGTGGCCAGGGAGAGGCCGATGTCGGCGGGGCGCAGGGACGGGTCGGCCAGGACGTGGGCGTGCAGGGCGGCGGCCTGGCCACGCAGGGCCGCCGGGCCCTTGGCGGACAGCGGCCAGGCGACGGGGCCCGTGGGCGCCTCGGGCTCGCCGTGCTCCCGCACCGGTTCCTCGGGGGCCTGTTCGAGGACGAGGTGGGCGTTGGTGCCGCTGGCCCCGAAGGAGGAGACCCCAGCGCGGCGCGGGCGGTCCGTCGCGGGCCACGGCGCGGCGGCGGTGAGCAGCGAGACGGCACCCTCGGTCCAGTCGACCTGCGGGGTGGGCCGGTCGATGTGCAGGGTGCGCGGCAGCAGGCCGTGGCGCAGGGCCAGGACCGTCTTGATGACGCCGCCGACTCCGGCGGCGGCCTGGGTGTGGCTGAGGTTGGACTTGAGCGAGCCGACCCACAGGGGCCGTCCTGCGGGCCGGTCCTGGCCGTAGGTGGCGAGCAGGGCCTGTGCCTCGATGGGGTCGCCGAGGACGGTACCGGTGCCGTGCGCCTCGACGGCGTCGACCTCGGCGGGGGCGAGTCCGGCGCTGTCGAGGGCCTGCCGGATGACGCGTTCCTGGGCGGGGCCGTTGGGCGCCGTCATGCCGTTGCTCGCGCCGTCCTGGTTGACGGCGGAGCCACGGATGACGGCGAGCACGGGGTGGCCGCCCCGCCGGGCGTCGGAGAGGCGCTCCAGGAGGACCATGCCCGCGCCCTCGCCGAAGCCCGCGCCGTCGGCGGCGGCGGAGAAGGACTTGCTGCGCCCGTCCGGCGCCAGGCCGCGCTGCCTGCTGAAGCCGACGTAGAGGCCGGGCGTGGCCATCACGGTCACGCCGCCCGCGAGGGCCAGCGTGGCGTCGCCGGAGCGCAGGGCCTGGCAGGCCAGGTGGATGGCGACCAGGGAGGAGGAGCAGGCGGTGTCGAGGGTGACCGCGGGGCCTTCGAGGCCCAGGGTGTAGGCGACGCGGCCGGAGGCGACGCTGGCGATGGAGCCGGTGCCGAGGAAGGCCTCCAGCTCGTCGGGGACCCGGTCGAGGCGGGAGCCGTACTCGCTGTAGATGACGCCCGCGTAGACGCCGGTGCGGCTGCCCTTGAGGGAGCGCGGGTCGATCCCGGCGCGCTCGACGGCCTCCCAGGAGGTTTCGAGGAGGAGGCGCTGCTGCGGGTCCATGGCGAGGGCCTCGCGCGGCGAGATCCCGAAGAAGCCGGGGTCGAACGCGCAGGCGTCGTGGAGGAAGCCGCCTTCGCGGGTGTACGAGGTCCCGGGCGCGTCCGGGTCGTCGTCGTACACGCCGTCGAGGTCCCAGCCGCGGTCGGCGGGGAAGGCGGTGACGGCGTCGCGCTCCTTGACGAGCAGCTCCCACAGGTCCTCGGGCGAGCCGACGCCGCCGGGGTAGCGGCAGCTCATCGCCACGACGGCGATCGGTTCGCGGGAGGCGTCGGCGAGCCCGCGGTTCTCCTGGCGCAGCCGCTGGTTGTCGAGCAGGGAGGCCCGCAGGGCCGCCACCACCTGGTCGTCGGTGGACATGTGCTTCCTTTCCTTCCGCGCCGGATCAGGCACGATCGCCGCCGCCCAGTGCCATGCGCACGAGGCCGTCCAGTTCCATCTCCCTGATCGCGGCGGGGTCGTCCGCCGGGTCCGCTCCCCCGCCGTCCGCCCCGCTCGGGGCCTGGGCCTCGGATTCCGTGAGGCGCAGCAGCGCGTCCAGGAGCCCGGCCTCGCGCAGCCGTGCCACGGGGACGGCCGCGAGGCGGCGTTGGAGCTCCCGGTCGCCGTCCGGGTGCCGGGGGACGGCGGCCGCGGTGGCCGGGGCGAGGCGCGCGGTCACGTACGCGGCCGCGGCGGCCGGGGTGGGGTGGTCGAAGACGAGGGTCGCGGGCAGGCGCAGGCCGGTCGCCGCGTTGAGGCGGTTGCGCAGGTCGACGGCTGTCAGGGAGTCGAATCCGAGGTCCTTGAAGGCCTGGTCCGGGTCGATGGCGTCGGGGCCGCCGTGCCCGAGGACGTCGGCGACGCGGGCCCGCACCAGCCGCTCGATCCGCTCCCGGCGCTCCTCGGCGCCCAGGGCGGCCAACTGCTCGCGCAGCGATGCCACTTGGGCGGCGTCGGCGCGCGCGGCCGTGGGCCGGGCGGCGCGGACGAGGCCGCGCAGGAGCGGGGGCACGGTGCCGCTCGCGGCGCCCGCCCGCAGCCGGGCGGTGTCGAGGCGCACGGGCACGAGCAGGGCGTCGGCGCGGCGCAGCGCCGTATCGAACAGGGCGAGCCCCTGGGCGTCGGAGAGCGCGGCGACCCCGCCGCGGGTCATCCGCCGCAGCCCGGTGGCGTCCAGCGTGCCCGTCATGTCACCGGCCTGCTCCCACAGGCCCCAGGCGAGGGACTGGGCGGGCAGCCCGTCGGCGCGGCGGCGCTGGGCCAGGGCGTCCAGGTAGCCGTTGGCGGCGGCGTAGTTGGCCTGGCCCGCGTTGCCGATGATGCCCGCGGCGGACGAGAAGAGGACGAACGCGGACAGCGGCAGGCCGCGGGTCGCCTCGTGCAGGGCGAGGGCGCCGTCGACCTTGGGCCGCAGGACGCGGTCCAGGCGCTCGGGCGTGAGGGAGGCGACGACCCCGTCGTCGAGGACGCCCGCGGCGTGCACGACCGCGGTGAGCGGACGCGCGGCGCCCGCGCCCGCGACGAGCCGCGCCACGGCGTCCGGCTCCGCGACGTCGCAGGCCGCGAACTCCGCCTCCGCGCCCAGGGCCCGGAGGTCGGCCAGGAGTGCCTCGGCACCGGCCGTGGCGGCGCCGCGCCGCCCGGCCAGGAGCAGATGGCGCACCCCGTGCCGGGCCACCAGGTGCCGGGCCACGAGCCCGCCGAGGGCCCCGCCCGCGCCGGTGATCAGGACGGTGCCGTCGGGGTCGAGCGGCACGGGGGCTTCGTCGGCGCTGTCCGGCGCCTCCACCCGGGCGAGCCGGGCGACGCGCATCTCTGCTCCGCGCAGCGCGAGTTGGGGCTCGCCCAGGTCCAGGGCGCCGGGCAGCGCGGCGAGCAGCGCGGCGTGGTCCGGCGCGTCGGCGAGGACGAAGCGGTCGGGGTGCTCGGACTGGGCCGAGCGCACCAGGCCGCGCAGGGCGGCGGCCGCCGGGTCGCTCACCCCGTCGTCCGGCCCGGCGCACACGGCCCCGCGGGTGAGGAACACCAGGCGGGCGTCGGCGAACCGGTCGTCGGCGAGCCAGTCCTGGAGGAGGGTGAGGGTGTCGCGTAGGAGGGTGCGGACGGCCGTCGCGTCGTCACCGGCGGCTTCGGCGCGGGGCACGAGGACCACGTAGGGCACGGGTGCGCCCCGGTCGACGGCCGCGGCGAGGTCCGCGAGGCCCGGGTAGGTGTCGGGCAGCGGCACGCCGGGGCCGAGCGCGGCCCAGCGGGCGGGCGGCACGGGACCCGCGGGCGCCGGGACGGGCACGGGGGTCCACTCCAGGCGGTAGAGGGAGTCGTGCGCCGCCGGTGCGGTGGCGCCGCGCAGGGCGTCGACGTCGACGGGGCGCACGGCGAGGCCGGTGACCGTGACCACCGGGCGGCCGGAGGGGTCGCTCGCGGTGAGGGACACCGAGCCGTCGCCGCCCTGGGTCAGGCGCACCCGTAGCTCGGTGGCGCCGGAGGCGTGCAGGGTGACGCCGGTCCACGCGAAGGGCAGCCGCGCGGTGCCCGGTTCGAGGTCGGGCCCGCTCCCGGTGCCGGGGGCGAGCCACAGGCCCTGGAGCGCGGCGTCGAGCAGGGCGGGGTGGATGCCGAAGGCGGCGGCCGCCGGGTGCTGTTCCTGGCCGAGGGACACCTCGGTGAACAGGTCGCCGCCGCGCCGCCAGGCGGTGCGCAGGCCCTGGAAGGCCGGGCCGTATCCGTACCCGGACGCGGCGAAGCGCGCGTACAGGTCGCCGACGTCGACCGGCTCGGCACCGGCCGGGGGCCAGTCGCCTTCGGTCACCGGCGCTTCCTGCCCGGCCGCTTCGGCCAGGGCTCCGGTGGCGTGCGCCGTCCACGGGGCGTCGGTGGCGTCCTCCGGCCGGGAGTGCACGTCCAGGGTCCGGCGGCCGTTGGCGTCCGGGGCGCCCACCCGCACCTGGATCCGGACACCACCGGACGCGGGAAGCACCAGCGGCGCCTGGAGGGTGAGTTCCTCCACGACGGGGCACCCGGCCTCGTCGCCCGCGCGCACCGCGAGGTCGACGAACGCGGCGCCGGGCAGCAGGACGACGCCGGACACGGCGTGGTCGGCGAGCCAGGGGTGGCTGCGCACCGAGATGCGGCCGCTCAGCAGGACCTCACCGGTCCCGGCGAGTTCGGCGGCCGCTGTGAGCAGCGGGTGCCCGGTGCTGCCGAGGCCCGCGGCGGTGACGTCGCCGTCGGCCCCCGGTCCGGGCACCGCCCAGTACGCCTGGTGCTGGAAGGCGTACGTGGGCAGGTCGACGCGGCGGGCGCCGGTGCCCGCGAAGAGCGGCGACCAGTCGACGGGGACGCCGTGGGCCCAGGCCTCGCCGAGGGAGAGCAGCAGGCGTTCGGTGCCGCCCTCGCCGCGCCGCAGCGTCCCGAGCACGGCGGCGTCGGCACCGGCCGACTCCAGGGTCTCCTCGACCGCAGGAATGAGCACCGGGTGCGGGCTGACCTCGATGTACGTGCGGTGCCCCGCGGCCGCGAGCGCACGCACCGCGGACTCGAAGCCCACCGTGCGGCGGAGGTTGGCGTACCAGTAGCGGGCGTCCATCCGGGAGGTGTCCAGCCACTCGTCCGTCACCGTGGAGTACAGCGGGACGTCGGCGGCGGTGGGTTCGATGTCCTTGAGCGCGTTGAGGAGTTCGACTTCGAGGCGGTCCATGTGGGCGCAGTGGGAGGCGTACGTGACGTCGACGCGCCGGGCCCGTACGCCGTCAGCCGCGCAGGCTTCCAGGAGTGCGTCCAGGGCGTCGGCGTCGCCCGAGACCACCACGGCCGACGGGCCGTTGACGGCCGCGACCGAGAGGCGCCCGGGCCAGGCGGCGATCCGGTCGGCGGCTTGCCGCGCGGGCAGCGCGAGCGAGACCATGCCGCCGTGCCCGGCGAGCCTGGCGATCGCGCGGCTGCGCAGGGCGACCACCTTCGCCCCGTCCTCCAGGGACAGGGCGCCGGCCACCACGGCGGCGGCGATCTCGCCCTGGGAGTGTCCGACGACGGCGTCGGGGACCACGCCGTAGGCGCGCCACAGCCGGGCCAGCGACACCATCACGGCGAACAGGACGGGCTGGACCACGTCGACGCGGTCCAGGCCGGTGCCGTCGCGCACCACGTCGAGCAGGGACCAGTCGACGTGCGGGGCGAGCGCGGCCGCGCAGGCGTGCAGGGCCTCGGCGAACTCCGGCGCCTCGTCGAGGAGTTGCCGGGCCATTCCGGTCCACTGGGAGCCCTGCCCCGGGAACATCAGGACGGTGCGTCCGTCGGTGTCCGCGAGGCCGCTCACGGCGGGGGCCGCGCCCTTGGCCCACTCCCGCAGGGCGGGCAGGAGCCGGTCGTGGCCGCCGACGAGGACGGCGCGGTGCGGGAAGGGCGTGCGGCCGGTGAGGGACAGGGCGACGTCCACCGGGGCGGGCGGGCGCGCAGCCGTGTCCGTTTCGGTGTCCGCTTCCGTGCCCGATTCCGTGCCCGTCAGGTGCTGGAGGAGGCGTCCGGCCTGGTCGCGCAGGGCGTCGGCGGACCTGGCCGACAGGACCCAGGGCAGGGCGGGGGCGGTGCGGGTGCGCTCGGGCTCCGGCGCGGCGGGCTCCGGGGCCTGTTCCAGGACGACGTGGGCGTTGGTGCCGCTGAGCCCGAAGGAGGAGACGCCCGCGCGGCGGGGCCTGCCCGTGTCGGGCCACTCCTCGGCCTCGGTGACGAGCTCCACGTCACCCGCGCTCCAGTCCACGTGGGTGGTGGGCTTCTCGGCGTGGAGGGTGGCGGGGACGGTGGCGTGGCGCAGGGCCAGGACCGTCTTCATGACGCCCGCGACACCTGAAAGGGCTTGGGTGTGACCGATGTTGGACTTCAGGGAGCCGACGAGGAGGGGGCGTCCCTCGGGCCGGTCCTGGCCGTAGGTGGCAAGGAGCGCCTGGGCCTCGATGGGGTCGCCCAGGGTGGTGCCGGTGCCGTGCGCCTCCACCACGTCGACGTCCGCGCCGGAGAGTCCCGCGTCGGCGAGCGCGGCGCGGATCACGCGCTGCTGGCTCGGCCCGTTGGGGGCGGAGAGGCCGTTGCTCGCGCCGTCCTGGTTGACGGCGGAGCCGCGCAGGACGGCGAGGACGGGGTGGCCGCCCCGGCGGGCGTCACTGAGGCGTTCGACGAGGAGCACTCCGGCGCCCTCGCTCATGCCCATGCCGTCGGCGGTGTCCCCGAACGCCTTGCAGCGGCCGTCGGCGGCGAGGCCGCGCTGCCGCGAGAAGCTGACGAGGGCGCCGGGCGTCGCCATCACGGCGACTCCGCCGACCAGGGCGAGCGAGCAGTCGCCCGCGCGCAGCGCCCGGGCGGCCAGGTGCAGTGCGACCAGCGAGGAGGAGCAGGCGGTGTCGACGGTGACGGCGGGCCCCTCCAGGCCCAGGGTGTAGGCGACGCGGCCGGAGACCACGCTGGGCGCGCTGCCGGTGAGGAGGTGGCCCTCGCCCTCCGTGGAGCGGGCCACGGCGGAGGCGTAGTCGCTGTAGTTGACGCCGGTGAAGACGCCGGTGCGGCTGCCGCGCAGGGCCTGCGGGTCCAGGCCCGCGCGCTCCAGGGCCTCCCAGGAGGTCTCCAGGAGGAGGCGCTGCTGCGGGTCCATGGCGAGGGCCTCGCGCGGTGAGATGCCGAAGAACGCCGGGTCGAAGTCGGCCGCGTCGTGCAGGAATCCGCCGTGCCGGGTGGTGACGGTGCCCGGGTTCTCCGGGTCGGGGTCGTAGAGCGCGTCGAGGTCCCAGCCACGTCCGGTGGGAAATCCGCTGACGGCGTCGCCGCGGTCGGCCAGGAGCCGCCACAGCGCGTCGGGCGTGGTGATGCCGCCGGGCAGGCGGCAGCCCATGGAGACGACGGCGAGGGGCTCGTCGGCGGCCGCACGGGCGGGCTCCGGGGTCTCCCGTTCCGCCTCCTCCACGCCGAGCAGGCGGGCCTTCAGATGGTCGGCGAGGGCGGTGGCCGAGGGGTGGTCGAAGACGAGGGTCGACGGCAGGCGCAGGCCGGTCGCCCGGGTGAGGCGGTTGCGGAGTTCGACCGCGGTCAGGGACGCGAAGCCGAGCTCCTGGAAGGCCCTGCCGGGCGGCACGGCTTCGGCGGAGTCGTGGCCGAGCACGGCGGCGGCGTGCTCGCGGACGAGGCCGAGGAGCAGCCGGGACCGCTCGGCGGGCCGCCGGAGCGCGGCGAGGCGGCCGCGCAGCTCGGCGGCGGCCGGGGCCCGGTCGTCGCCGTCCTGCCCCGCCAGGGCGCGGCGGGCCTCGGCGACGCCCGCCAGGAGCGGGCTGGGGCGGCCGGAGGTGAACACCGGGGCGAACTGCTCCCAGTCGACGTCGGCGACGGTCACGAGCGTCTCGTCGTCGTCTAGGATCCGCTGGAGGGCGGCGAGGGCCCGCTCGGCGTCGATCCGGGGCAGCCCGTGCTCTTCGAGGTTGAACAGATCGGCGTCCGCGTCGTCGGCGGGCGGCGCCCACGGGTTCTCGGCCCGCCAGATGCCCCAGTCGACGGTGGTCGCGGTCAGGCCGCGACCGCGCCGGTGCTGGGCGAGGGCGTCGAGGTGGGCGTTGGCCGCGGAGTACGCGCCGTGGTCGCCGCTGCCCCACACGCCCGCGATGGACGAGAAGAGGACGAACGCGTCGAGCTCGCGGTCGAGGAGCGCGTCGAGGTGGGCGGCGCCCGCGGCCTTGGCGGCGACGACCCGCTCGTACGCCTCGACGGGGATGGTGTCCAGCGGGGCGAGCGCGATGTACGCGGCGGCGTGCACGACGGCGGTGACGGGGGTGCCCTCGGCGTCGAGGCCGGCGAGGAGCCGCTCGACCTGGGCGCGGTCGGCCAGGTCGCAGCCGGGCATCGTGACCGTCGTACCGAACTCGGCGAGCTCGGCGGTGAGTTCGGCGGCTCCGGGGACGTCGGCGCCGCGCCGTCCGGGCAGGACGAGGCGGTCGGCTCCGGCGCGCGCGAGCCAGCGGGCGAGGTGGGGGCCGAGGGCGCCGGTGCCGCCGGTGAGCAGGACCGTGCCGCGGGGCCGCCAGGTGCGGCCGGGGCGGGCCGTGGGGCGGGGCGCGCGGACCAGGCGCCGGGCGTGGAGGCCGCCCGCGCGCACGGCGAGCTGGTCCTCGCCGCCGACGCCGCCGAGCGCGGCGCACAGCCGTTCTCCGGCGCGGGCGTCGAGCGCCTCGGGCAGGTCGATCAAACCGCCCCAGCGGCGCGGGTGTTCGAGCGCGGCGACCATGCCGGTGCCCCACACCTGTGCTTGCGCGGGCGCGGTGACCGGGTCGCCCGTCCCCGTGGAGACGGCTCCTCGGGTGGCGCACCACAGC
Source organism: Streptomyces sp. AN091965 (assembly GCF_022698285.1). NCBI lineage: Bacteria > Bacillati > Actinomycetota > Actinomycetes > Kitasatosporales > Streptomycetaceae > Streptomyces > Streptomyces sp. AN091965. Next base: position 1,231,048 of record NZ_JALDMY010000001.1, read on the forward strand.
GGTGCTTCGGTCCCGAGGTCCCCGAGCGCCTGGACGAGCGCGAGGGTGAGGGCGGTGCCGGTGGGGAGCCCCGGGTGGCGGGGGTGCGGCCGGTCGTCGAGCCCGAGCAGGGAGAGGACTCCGGCGAGGGGGCGTCCGTCGGCGGCGGCGGTGAGGGCGGCGGCGAGCCGGACGCGGTCGCTGCCCTCCTCGCCGGTCGCGGTGAGCTCGGCCGTGCGGACCTCCGCCCCGTGGGCGCGCAGGGCGCGTACCGTGCCGTCCTCCTCGTGCCCCTCGGGGGTCAGGACCAGCCACGTCCCGTCGAGCGCGGGGGCCGCCGGGTCGGGGACGGGCTGCCAGTCGACGCGGTAGTGCCAGTCGTCGTACGGGTCCTCGGTGGTGCGGCGGTCGGCGTCGGCGGAGGGCGCGGCGGGCGTGAGCCAGTGGCGGCGCTGCTGGAAGGGGTAGGTGGGCAGGTCGACGCGCCGGGCGCCGCGGCCCTCGTACACGCGGGGCCAGTCCACGGGGACGCCGCGGACCCACAGTTCGGTCGCGGAGGTGAGGGCGCGGCACAGGCCGCCCTCGTCGCGGCGGAGGGTGCCGGTGACGACGGGGGCGACGGCGCCCGCGTCCTCGGCGGTGTCCTGGACGGACCCGGTGAGGACCGGGTGCGGGGACACTTCGAGGAACACGCCGTGGCCCTGCTCGGCGAGGGCGCGGACCGCGGGGGCGAAGCGCACGGCCTCGCGGAGGTTGCGGTACCAGTACGCGGCGTCCATCGTCGTGGTGTCCAGCCACTCCCCCGTGACGGTGGAGAAGAGGGGGACGTGCGCGGCGGCCGGGGTGATCCCGGCGAGGGCCGTCAGGACCTCGTCCTGGACGCGCTCCACGTGGGCCGAGTGCGAGGCGTAGTCGACGGGGATCGTGCGGGCGCTGACGGCGCGCTCCGCGCAGCGGGCCGTCAGCTCGGCGAGGGCGGCCGCGTCGCCGGAGACCACGACGGCGGCGGGCCCGTTGAGGGCGGCGACGGACAGGCGTCCGGCCCACGGGGCGATCAGTTCGTCGGCCCGCTCGCGCGGTACGGCGAGGGAGACCATGCCGCCGTCGCCCGCGAGCGCGGCGATGGCGCGGCTGCGCAGGGCGACGACCTTCGCCCCGTCCTCCAGGGACAGGGCGCCGGCGACCACGGCCGCCGCGATCTCGCCCTGCGAATGGCCCACCACGGCGTCCGGCACGACGCCCCAGGAGCGCCAGAGCGCGGCCAGGGACACCATCGTGGCGAACAGCGCGGGCTGGACGACGTCGACCCGGTCGAGCGGCGCCGCACCCGGCGCGGCGCGGACGACGTCCCGCAGCGACCAGTCCACGTGCGGGGCGAGCGCGTCCTCGCAGGCGGCCATGGACCGCGCGAACTCAGGTGCGGCGTCGAGGAGTTCGCGGCCCATGCCGGGCCATTGGGAGCCCTGCCCGGGGAAGACCAGGGCGATCCGGCCGGGCGCGGGCTCGGCGGCGCCGGTGACGGCGACCGCGGCGTTCTCCGGGTCCCGGGCCACCTCCGTGAGGAGGGAGAGGAGCTCGTCGCGGTCGCCGGCCGTCACGGCGGCCCGGTGTACGAAGCCGGTGCGCGTGGTGGCGAGCGCGTGGCCGATGTCGACGGGACGGGCCTGCGGGTCGGCGGCGACCCGCGCCTTGAGGCGTACGGCCTGGTCGCGCAGGGCGGCGGCGGTGCGCCCCGAGAGCAGGCACGGGACGGCGGGGGGAGTCTCGCTCGCCGGCCGCGGCTGGGGGTCCTGTTCCTGGGGCCCGGGGGCCTGTTCCAGGATGACGTGGGCGTTGGTGCCGCTCATGCCGAAGGACGAGACGCCCGCGCGCCGCGGTCGGTCCGTGGCGGGCCACTGCCGGGCCTCGGTCAGGAGGGCGACGGAGCCCGCGGACCAGTCCGCGTGCGGTGTCGGCTCGGTGATGTGCAGGGAGCGGGGCAGCAGGCCGTGGCGCAGGGCCAGGACCGTCTTGATGACGCCCGCGACTCCGGCGGCGGCCTGGGTGTGGCCGATGTTGGACTTGAGCGAGCCGAGCCACAGCGGCCGTTCGGCGGGGCGTCCCCGGCCGTAGGTGGCGAGCAGCGCGTCGGCCTCGATGGGGTCGCCGAGGGTGGTGCCGGTGCCGTGGGCCTCCACGGCGTCGACGTCGGCGGAGGACAGGCCCGCGTCGGCGAGCGCGGCCTGGATGACGCGCTGCTGGGAGGGTCCGTTGGGGGCGGTGAGGCCGTTGCTGGCTCCGTCCTGGTTGACGGCGGAGCCGCGCAGGACGGCGAGGACGGGGTGGCCGTTGCGGCGGGCGTCGGACAGGCGCTCCAGGAGGAGCATGCCGACGCCCTCGCCCCAGCCGGTGCCGTCGGCGGCGGCGGAGAACGGCTTGCACCGCCCGTCCCGGGACATGGCGCCCTGGCGGCTGAACTCGGTGAACACGGAGGGCCGCGACATCACCGTCACGCCGCCGGTCAGGGCGAGCGAGCACTCGTCGGCGCGCAGGGCCCGGGCCGCCTGGTGCAGGGCGACGAGCGACGCGGAGCAGGCGGTGTCGACGGTGACGGCGGGCCCCTCCAGGCCGAGCGCGTAGGCGACGCGCCCCGACATGACGCTCATCGAGTTGCCAGTCATCAAGAAGCCCCGCACGGTGTCGGGTGCGCCCGTGCCCAGCTGGGCGTAGCCCTGGTCGATGGCGGCGGCGAACACTCCGGTGCGGCTGGCGCGCAGGGACGCCGGGTCGATGCCCGCGCGTTCGACGGCCTCCCAGGCGGCCTGGAGCAGCAGCCGCTGCTGCGGGTCCATGGCCACGGCCTCGTGCGGGGACACGGCGAAGAACTCGGCGTCGAAGTCGGCGGCGCCGTCGACGAACGCGCCCCGGCAGGGCACGCCGTCCGCCGTGAGCAGCGCGGTGTCCCAGCCGCGGTCGCCGGGCACGGTCGTCACGGTGTCGCGGCCGGCGACGAGGAGGTCCCACAGCTCCTCGGGGGTGCGGACGCCGCCGGGGAAGCGGCAGCTCATCGAGACGACGGCGATCGGCTCGTGGCTCCTGGCCTCGGCCTCGCGCAGCCGTCGGCGGGTGTCGCGCAGGTCGATGGTGACGCGGTTGAGGTAGTCGCGCAGCTTCTGCTCGTTCTGCGGGCCCTGGACGGGACTCACGAGATGCCCAGCTCCTTGTCGATCAGGTCGAAGATCTCTTCGTTGGTGGCGGACTCGATGGCGTCGGCCGCGTCCGGTCCGTCCCGCTCCGTGCCGTCGGCCGCGGCCCCTTCGAGGCGGGCGAGGGCGCCGCGCAGCCGCCGGGCGAGGTCCGTGCGCCGCCGGTCGCCGTCGGGCCCGGCGGCGGCCAGTTCGCCGACGAGGGCGTCCAGGCGGTCGAGCTCGGCCGTCCCCGGAGGACCGGCCGCGCCGCCGGTGTCGGCGAGGAGCCGTTCGGCGAGGTAGCGGGCGAGCGCGTCGGGCGTGGGGTGGTCGAAGACGAGCGCGGCGGGCAGCCGCGTCCCGGTGCCGGAGGCCAGCCGGTTGCGGAGCTCGACACCGGTGAGGGAGTCGAAGCCCAGGTCCTTGAACGGCCGCTCCCCGCCGATCAGTTCGGTGGAGGCGTGGCCGAGCACCGCGGCGGCGTGGCCGCGCACCAGGTCCAGCAGGGCGCGGTGCGCCTCGGCGGGGGCCAGGTCCGCCAGCTGCCCGGCGAGCGAGGGCCCGGTGGGTGCGGCGGCCGCGCGCGGGGCGGGGGCGCGCCGGGCGGTCGGCAGGAGTCCGCTGAGCAGCGGCGGCAGCGGGGAGCCGGTGGCGGTGGCCGCGCGCAGGGCCGCGGTGTCGACGGCGGCGGCCAGGACGTGCGGCTGTGCCGCGGTGAGGGCGGCGTCGAAGAGGGCGAGCGCCGCGTCGGTGGTGAGGGCCCCGACGCCGCCGCGCGCCATCTTGCGCACGTCGGCGTCGCTGAGGTGCGCGGTCAGGGCGCTGCGCTCCCGCCACATGCCCCAGGCGACGGACACGGCGGGCAGGCCCTCGGCGCGACGGGCGGCGGCCAGCGCGTCGAGGGCGGCGTTGGCGGCGGCGTAGTTGGCCTGTCCCGCGCCGCCGAGCAGCGCGGCTCCGGACGAGAACAGCACGAAGGCGGCCAGGTCGTGGTCGCGGGTCAGCTCGTGCAGGGCGAGCGCGGCGTCCGCCTTGGGCGCGAGGACGCGGTCGAGCCGCTCGGGGGCGAGCGCGGCGACGGTGGCGTCGTCGAGGACTCCGGCGGCGTGGACGACCCCGGTCAGGGGGTGGGCGTCGGGGACCTCCGCGAGGAGCCCGGCCAGGGCGGTGCGGTCGCTCACGTCACAGGCGGCGACGGTCACCTCGGCGCCCGCGTCGGTGAGGTCGCGCACCAGGCGCTCGGCGCCGTGGGCGTTCATGCCGGTGCGCCCCGTCAGGAGCAGATGGCGGACGCCGTGCGCGGTGGCCAGGTGGCGGGCCACGAGCCCGCCGAGCGTGCCGGTGCCGCCGGTGATCAGGACGGTGCCGTCGGGGTCGAGGGGCGCGGGCAGGGTCAGGACGTTCTTGCCGATGTGCCGGGCCTTGCTCAGGTGCCGGAAGGCCTGCGGGGCCTGCCGCAGGTCCCAGCAGGTGACGGGCAGCGGCGTGAGGACGCCCCGCTCGAACAGGGCCAGGACCTCGGCGAGCATGGCACCCACCCGTTCCGCGCCCGCCTCCATCAGGTCGAAGGCCCGGTAGCGCACGCCGGGGTGGTCGCGGGCCACCTCGTCGGGGTCGCGCACGTCGGTCTTGCCCATCTCCACGAAGTGTCCGCCGCGCGGCAGGAGCCGCAGGGAGGCGTCCACGAACTCCCTTGCCAGACAGTCCAGTACGACGTCCACGCCGCGGCCGCCGGTGGCGTCGAGGAGCCGCTCGGCGAAGTCCAGGGTGCGCGTGGAGGCGATGTGCCCGTCGTCCAGGCCGGAGGCGCGCAGCACGTCCCACTTGGCCGGGCTCGCCGTGCCGTACACCTCGGCCCCGGCGTGCCGGGCGAGCTGCACGGCGGCCATGCCGACGCCGCCCGCCGCCGCGTGCACCAGGACCGACTGGCCGGCGCGCAGGCCGCCCAGGTCGAACAGGCCGTAGTACGCGGTGAGGAAGACGATCGGCACCGCGGCGGCCTGCGCGAAGGTCCAGCCCGCGGGGATGCGGGCGAGGGTGCGCCGGTCGGCGACCGCCGTGGGCCCGAAGGCCCCGCCGAAGACGCCGAGGACGCGGTCGCCGGGCGCGAGGTCGTCGACGCCCGGGCCCACTTCCAGGACGACGCCCGCGCCCTCGCTGCCGAGCACCGCCTGGTCGGGGTCGAGCCCGAGCGACACCACCACGTCGTGGAAGTTCAGGCCCGCGGCCCGTACGGCGATGCGGACCTGGCCCGCGCCGAGGGGCGCGAGCGCGGCCGGGGCGGGGACGGCCGCGAGTCCGTCGACCGCGCCGTCCCCGGCGAGCCCGACCGTCCAGGCCGACTCGTCGCCCGCGGGCGGCACGAGGGTGTCCCGGCCCGGCCCCGCGGTGAGGCGCGGCACGAGCGCTTCGCCGTGCCGCACGGCCGTCTGGGGCTCGCCCCCGGCGAGCACGGTGGGCAGGGCGGCACGGGACTCCGGCAGGGCGTCGAGGTCCACGAGCACGAAGCGGCCGGGGTGCTCGGTCTGCGCGGTCCGCAGCAGCCCCCACACCCCGGACTGGGCCAGGGCGGCCGCGCGGTCGCCGGGCGCGGTGCGCACCGCGCCCCGGGTGACGACGGCGAGCGTGGCGTCGGCGAATCGCTCGTCGGCCAGCCACTCCTGCACCAGTGCGAGGCCGTGGGCGGTGGCGGCGTGCAGCGACGCGACCTCGTCCCCGGGGTCTTCGGCGCCGTCGGGCCACGGGCAGTCCGCGACGACCACGGCGGGCACCGCGGCGTCCGGCTCCGCGCGCAGGTCCTCCAGGCGGGCCCAGCTCCCCTCCCCCAACGTGATGTCGGCGTCGGGCGCGGGCACCCACTCCACGCGGTGCAGCCCGTCCCGGTCCTGGCCCGCCTGCCGCAGCCCGCCCGCGGCCAGGGGACGCAGCGCGAGCGAACCGGCCGACAGGACCTCCTGCCCCGCGAGGTCGTACACGGCGAGGCCGACGGCGTCCGGCCCGTCGGCGGTGAGCCGCACCCGGACGGCCGTGGCCCCCGCGTCGTGTGCGGTGACGTCACTCCAGCTGAACGGGAGGCGCGCGGTGTCGTCGCGGCCCGGCAGCAGCGCGGCCGTCTGGAGGGCGGCGTCGAGCAGCGCCGGATGCACGGCGTACGCGGGCGCGTCGGCGTGCTGCCTTTCGTCCAGGACGAGTTCGGCGCACACCTCGCCGTCCCGCGCCCAGGCGGCGCGGATGCCCTGGAACGTGGGCCCGTACGCGTACCCGGCGGCGGCGAACCGCTCGTACAGGCCCTCGACGTCCACGGCCTCGGCGCCGGGCGGCGGCCAGGCGATGAGCGCGGGCCCCGCGGGCCGCGCGGCGGGGGTGACGGTGCCGGAGGCATGGGGCGTCCACGACGGCTGCCTGCCCTCGGCTTCGCGCTCGGCCCGGGAGAAGAGGTCGAGCGCGCGCCGCCCGTCCGCGTCGGGTGCGCCGAGCCGCACCTGTACGAGGACGGCGCCCTCCTCCGGGAGCACGAGCGGTGCGCCCAGCGTGAGTTCGTCCACCGTGGCGCAATCGGCCTCGGCGGCAGCGCGCAGGGCGAGCTCCAGCAAGGCGGTGCCGGGCAGCAGGGCGACGCCCTGGACGGTGTGTTCGGCGAGCCACGGGTGCGTACGCCGTGAAAGCCGTCCGGTGCACAGGAGTTCACCCGTGTCGGCGACCTCCACAGCGGCACCGAGCAGCGGGTGCCCCGTCGTCCCCAGGCCCGCCGACGCGACGTCCCAGCTCGTCGTCGGAACGTCCAGCCAGAGACGGCGCTCCTGGAAGGGGTAGGTGGGCAGCTCGACGCGGGTGGCACCGGTCCCCTCGAACAGCGGCGCCCAGTCCACGGAAAGGCCGTGGACATGAGCCTGCCCGAGCGCCAGGAGCATGCGCTCCAGACCACCCTGGTCCCGGCGCAAGGTGCCCAGCACCACAGCCGTACTTTCGGCCGACTCCAAGGTCGCCTCGACCGCCACCGTCAGGACCGGGTGCGGACTGACCTCCACGAACGCACCAAAGCCCTCACCTGCGAGGGCACGGATCGCGGGCTCGAACGCCACCGTGCGGCGCAGGTTGGTGTACCAGTACCCGGCATCCATCACCGAGGTGTCCAGCCACTCACCCGTCACCGTGGAAAACAGCGGCACCTCTGACGAGGACGGCGAGATCCCCTCCAGCGCCTCCAGGAGCTCGGCCTCGATGCGCTCCACATGGGCCGAATGAGAGGCGTAGTCCACATCGATACGACGCGCCCGAACACCCTCGGCCCCACAGCCCTCCACCAGCTCATCCAGGGCATCGGTGTCACCGGACACCACCACCGCCGAAGGGCCGTTGACCGCCGCCACCGACAACCGCCCACCCCACCCAGCGAGGCGCTCCTCCACCTCGGCCGAAGACAGGGCCAGCGACACCATCCCACCGCTCCCCGCAAGCCGCACGATCGCACGGCTGCGCAACGCCACCACCCGCGCCCCGTCCTCCAAAGACAGCCCACCAGCCACCACCGCCGCAGCGATCTCCCCCTGCGAATGCCCCACCACCGCATCCGCCACCACACCAAACACCCGCCACCACCGCGCCAACGACACCATCACCGCAAACAACACCGGCTGCACCACATCCACCCGCTCAAACCCCACACCCGAACGCACCACCTCCACCAACGACCACTCCACATAAGGCCCCAACGCCGCCTCACACTCCCCCATCAACCCCGCAAACACAGACGACTCATCCAGCAACTCACGCGCCATCCCCACCCACTGCGCCCCCTGCCCCGGAAACACAAACACCGTCCCCCCAGACACCGACACCCCACCCGCCACCACACACGACGACGGCTCACCCACCACCAACGCCCGCAACCCCACGAGCAGTTGGTCACGACCGCCAGCCACCACGGCGCGGTGCTCGTGGAGTGCCCGGGTCCCGACCAGCGACAGCGCGACGTCCGAGATCCGTACGTCCTCCTTGCCGCACACCTCAAGCAACCGCTCCGCCTGCGCCCGCAAGGCCTGCGGTGACCGCGCCGACACCACCCACGGCACCGGCCCACCCACCTCGGAAGCCCCGGCCGCCTCGGACTCCTGCGGCACCTCCTCCACGATCACGTGCGCGTTCGTCCCGCTCACGCCGAACGACGAGACACCTGCTCGTCGCGGCCCGCCCCCGGTCTCCCAGGCCCGCGCCTCGGTGAGCAGCCGTACGTCGCCGGTCGACCAGTCGACCTGCGGGGTGGGTTCGTCGACGTGGAGGGTCCGGGGCAGCAGGCCGTGGCGCATCGCCAGAACCATCTTCATGACACCGGCGACACCGGCCGCCGCGGAGGTGTGGCCGATGTTGGACTTGAGGGAGCCCAGCCACAACGGCCGCTCCTCCAGACGCTCTTGACCGTACGCCGCCAGCAACGCCTGCGCCTCGATCGGATCACCCAAGCGCGTACCCGTGCCATGGGCCTCCACCGCGTCCACGTCCTTCGCCGACAACCCCGCATCCGCGAGCGCCGCACGGATCACCCGCTGCTGCGACGGACCGTTCGGAGCCGTCAGACCATTGCTCGCACCGTCCTGGTTCACCGCACTGCCCCGCACCACCGCGAGCACCGGATGACCGTGGCGACGAGCATCCGACAAACGCTCCAGGACGAGCATTCCGGCGCCTTCGCCGAAGCTGGTGCCGTCCGCGGCCGCCGCGAAGGACTTGCAGCGGCCGTCGGCGGCGAGGCCTCCCTGGCGGCTGAACTCCACGAAGAGTTCGGGGCTCGACATCACGGTGACGCCGCCCGCGACGGCGAGCGCGCACTCGCCGCGCCGCAGCGACTGCACCGCGGTGTGCAGGGCCACCAGGGAGGAGGAGCAGGCCGTGTCGATGGTGAGGGCCGGGCCTTCGAGGCCGAAGGCGTAGGCGATGCGGCCGGAGACGACGCTGCCGGAGTTGCCGGTGCCGAGGAAGCCCTCGACGTCCTCGGGGATGTGCGGCAGGAGCCGTACGGCGTAGTCCTGCTGCATCAGGCCGACGAAGACGCCCGTGGGGGTTCCGCGCAGCGCGGCCGGGTCGATGCCCGCCCGTTCGAAGGCCTCCCAGGTGATGGTGAGCAGCAGGCGCTGCTGCGGGTCCATGGCGATGGCCTCGCGGGGCGAGATCCCGAAGAAGTCGGCGTCGAAGTCCCCGGCGCCGGTGAGGAACCCGCCTTCCCGCACGTACGAGGTGCCGGTGTGGCCGGGGTCGGGGTCGTAGAGGGCGTCGAGGTCCCAGCCCCGGTCCGTGGGGAAGTCACCGATGCCGTCGGTGCCGGAGGCGACGAGGCGCCACAGGTCCTCCGGGGTGCGGACGGCGCCGGGGAAGCGGCAGCCCATCGCGACGACGGCGACCGGCTCGTCCGCGGCGGACACCACCGGCACGGGTGCGGTCGCCCCGGTGGCCGTCCCGGCCAGTTCGTCCCGCAGGAGCCCGGCGAGGGCTTCCGGGGACGGGTGGTCGAAGACCAGCGTGGCGGGCAGGCGGAGCCCGGTGGCGGCGCCCAGGCGGTTGCGGAGCTCGACGGAGGCGAGGGAGTCGAAGCCGAGGTCGCGGAAGGCCCGTGCGGGGGCCACCGCGCTGCCGGAGGTGTGCCCGAGGACCGCGGCGGCCTGCGCGCACACCAATTGGACGAGGGTGCGCCGCTGTTCGGCCTCCGGCAGCGCGGCGAGGCGTTCGGCCAGGGAGGTGCCCGTGTCCGCGGTGAGGGCGGCGGCCGCGGCTCTGCGCACGGGGACGCGTACCAGGGCGCGCAGGAGCGGCGGCACCGGTTCGCCCTCCGCGGCCCGGGCCCGCAGGGCGCGGCGGTCGAGCCGGAGCGGGACGAGCGCGGGCGCGTCGACGGTGAGGGCCGCGTCGAAGAGGGCGAGGCCCTGTTCGGTGGTGAGCGCGGGCATGCCGGAGCGGGCGAGGCGGCGCACGTCGGCGTCGTCGAGGTGGCCGGTGAGGGCGGAGCGCTGTTCCCACAGGGTCCAGGCGAGGGACCGCGCGGGCAGGCCGCGGGCGTGGCGCCACTGGGCGAGGGCGTCGACGTAGGCGTTGGCGGCGGCGTAGTTGCCCTGTCCGGGGCCGCCGAAGGTGCCCGCCGCCGAGGAGAAGAGGACGAAGGCCTTCAGGTCGAGGTCCTGGGTGAGCTCGTGGAGGTGGAGCGCGGCGTCGGCCTTGGGGCGCAGGACCGTGTCGATGCGGTCGGGCGTGAGGGAGGTGACGACGCCGTCGTCGAGGGCGCCCGCCGCGTGCACCACGGCCGTCAGGGGGTGGTCGGCGGGAACGCCGTCGAGGAGGGCGGCGAGCGCGGCGCGGTCGGCGGCGTCGCAGGCGGCGACGGTGACCTGGGCGCCGAGCGCGGCGAGTTCCGTGACGGCCTCGGCGGCGCCCGGCGCGTCCGGTCCGGAGCGGCCCGCGAGCAGGAGGTGGCGCACGCCGTGGTGGGTCACGAGGTGGCGGGCCACGCGGGAGCCGAGCAGGCCGGTGCCGCCGGTGACCAGGACGGTGCCGTCCGGGTCGAGGGCGACCGGCGCCGGGGCGTCGGCGGGGACCTTGCCGAGGCGCGGGGCGAGGAGGGTGTCGCCGCGCAGGGCGAGCTGCGGCTCGTCGGCGGCGAGGGCCGCGACCACGGCTTCCGTGCCCGCCCCGGCGTCCAGGTCCAGCAGGACGAAGCGGCCGGGGTGTTCGGACTGGGCGGAGCGCAGCAGGCCCCACACGGCGGCGCGGGCCGGGTCGGCGGGGCTCTCGCCGGGGGCGGCGGCGACCGCGCCCCGGGTGACGACGGCGAGGCGGGTGCCGGCGAGGCGCTCGTCGGCGAGCCAGGTCTGGAGGGCTTCCAGGGTCCGGTGGAGGGCGTGGCGTGCCGCGCCCGTGTCGGCGCTGCCCGTTCCGCCCTCGCCGTGGGGCAGTTCCGCGAGCAGGACCGTGCCGGGGGCGGGGGCGCCCGCGTCGAGGGCGGCGAGGAACGCGGGCAGGTCGGGGTGTGCGTGCGGCAGGCCGAAGGAATGCGGGCCGACGGCCACGGGGGCGGTGTCCGTCCCGGCCCGCGGGCGGGCGAGGGGGGTCCACTCCACGCGGAACAGCGCGTCGTGGTGGGTTCGGCCCGCGCCGGGCGCGGCCGCGGCCGGGCGCAGGGTCAGGCACTCCACGGCGGCCAGGGGGCGGCCTGCGGCGTCGGTGACGTCGAGGGCGAGGGTGTCGGTGCCGGTCGCGGTCAGGCGCATGCGCAGCGCGGTGGCGCCCGAGGCGTGCAGGGCGGCACCGGACCAGGCGAACGGCATCCGGCCGCCGTCGGCCGCGTCGGCGGTGAGCCCGGTGGCGTGCAGGGCGGCGTCGAGCAGCGCCGGGTGCAGGGCGAACCGCGCGGCGTCCTGGCGGAGTCCGGCCGGGAGTTCGGCCTCGGCGTACAGGTCGTCGCCGAGCCGCCACGCCGCCGTGAGGCCCTGGAAGGCGGGGCCGTAGGCGAAGCCGCCCTCGGCGTAGCGGGCGTACATGCCGTCGAGGTCGAGGGGGGTGGCGCCGGGCGGGGGCCAGGCCGTGGGTGCGGCGGGGGCCGGGGCGGGGGTGCGCGGGGCGAGGACGCCGGTGGCGTGGCGGGTCCACTCCTCGTCCGTGTCGGGGTCGTCGGGCCTGGCGTGCAGGGCGAGGGTGCGGGTGCCGTCGGGGGCGGGCGCGCCGACGGAGAGGCGCAGCACGACGCCGCCGTCCTGGGGCAGTGTCAGGGGCGCTTCGAGGGTGAGGTCGTCGACGCGGGGGCAGCCGGTGTGGTCGCCCGCGAGGACGGCGAGTTCCAGGAAGGCGGTGCCGGGCAGCAGGGCGCTGCCCTGGACGGCGTGGTCGGCGAGCCAGGGGTGGGTGCGCAGCGAGAGCCTGCCGGTGAGCAGCAGTCCTTCGGTGTCGGCCAGGGCGACGACGGCGCCGAGCAGCGGGTGCCCGGAGGGGGTGAGCCCGACCGAGACGGGGTCGCCCGCGGGCGACCCGGAGTCCTCCAGCCAGTAGCGCTCCCGCTGGAAGGCGTAGGTGGGCAGGTCGACGCGGTGCGGGCGCTGCCCGGCGAGGGCCGCGTCCCAGTCGACGGGCACGCCCCGTACGTGCAGTTCCGTGAGCGCGGTGAGCAGCCGCCGCGGGCCGCCGTCGTCGCGGCGCAGCGTGCCGAGGGCCAGCGCGTCGGTGCCGGTGGCGTCGGCGGTGTCCTGGAGAGCGGCGGTGAGCACGGGGTGCGCGCTGACCTCGACGAGGACGCGGTGTCCGTCGGTGAACAGGGCGCGCGCGGCCTCGTCGAAGCGCACGGTGCGGCGCAGGTTCTCGTACCAGTAGGAGGCGTCGAGGCGTGCGGTGTCCAGGAGGCCGCCGGTGACGGTCGAGTAGAAGGGGACGTCGGCGGTGCGGGGCGTGATGCCCGCGAGCGCGTCCGTCAACTCAACCTGGATCTCCTCGACATGGGGGCCGTGCGAGGCGTAGTCGACGGGGATGGGGCGGGCCCTTACGCCGTCGGCTTCGAGGGCGGCGAGGAGTGCGGCGAGGGCCTCGGGGTCGCCGGAGACGGCGACGGAGGAGGGGCCGTTCACGGCGGCGACGGCGATCCGCCCGCCCCAGGGCGCGATGCGCTCGCGGACCCGGTCGGCGGGGAGCGACACCGACGCCATGCCGCCGCGTCCGGCGAGGGCCCGCAGCGCCTTGGCGCGTACGGCGACGACCTGCGCGGCGTCGGCGAGGGTGAGCGCCCCGGCCACGCACGCGGCGGCCATCTCGCCCTGGCTGTGCCCGACGACGGCGGCGGGCTCGACGCCGTGGGCGCGCCACACCTCGGCGAGGGAGACCATCACCGCGAACAGGGCGGGCTGGACGACGTCCACGCGGTCGAGGGAGGGTGCGTCGGGGGCTTCGCGCAGGACGTCGAGGAGCGACCAGTCGGTGTGCGGGGCCAGGGCTTCGGCGCACTCGGCCAGGCGGGCGGCGAACACCGGTGAGGCGTCGAGGAGTTCGCGGGCCATGCCGGGCCACTGGGTGCCCTGGCCGGGAAAGACGAAGGCGACGGCCTCGCCGGTGCGGGCCGTGCCGCGCGTGCAGCCCGGGGGCAGCGGGTCCGTGTCGCGGGCGAGCGCGTCCAGGGCGTCGAGCAGCGTCTGCCGGTCGTCGGCGACGAGTGCGGCGCGCTGTTCGTGGGCGGCGCGGCCGGTCGCCAGGGTGTGGGCGACGTCCGCCGGGTGCAGCGCGGGGTGCCGCGTCAGATGGGCGTGGAGCGCGGCGGCCTGGGCGCGCAGGGCCTGCGGGTCGCGTGCGGAGACCAGCCAGGGCACGGGTCCGGTGCGGTCCCTGTCGGCGGTGGGCTCCTCGGTGGGCTCGGCCTGTTCGAGGACGACGTGGCCGTTGGTGCCGCTGACGCCGAAGGAGGAGACGGCGGCGCGGCGCGGGCGCCCCGTGCCGGGCCACGGCGTGGCCTCGGTGACGAGCCGCAGGGTCCCCGGCGACCAGTCGACCTGGGGGGTGAGGGCGCCGCCGTGCAGGGACGGCGGCACCTCGCCGTGGCGCATGGCGAGGATCATCTTGATGACGCCGCCGACTCCGGCGGCGGCCTGGGTGTGGCCGATGTTGGACTTCAGCGAGCCGAGCAGCAGCGGCTGTTCGGCGGTGTGCTCGCGCCCGTACGTGGCGAGCAGGGCCTGGGCCTCGATGGGATCGCCGAGCGGGGTGCCGGTGCCGTGGGCCTCGACGACGTCGACGTCGGCCGGGGCGAGCCGGGCGTTCGCGAGGGCCTGGCGGATGACGCGCTGCTGGGAGGGGCCGTTGGGGGCGGTGAGGCGACTGCTGGCGCCGTCCTGGTTGACGGCGGAGCCGCGGACCAGGGCGAGCACGGGGTGGCCGCCCCGGCGCGCGTCGGAAAGGCGCTCCAGGAGGAGCATGCCGACGCCCTCGCCCCAGCCGGTGCCGTCGGCGGCGGCCGCGAAGGACTTGCAGCGCCCGTCCGCCGCGAGGCCGTTCTGCCGGCTCATCTCGACGAACGGCACCGGCGTGGACATCACCATGGCCCCGCCCGCGAGGGCGAGCGCGCAGTCGCCCTGGCGGAGCGCCTGGCAGGCCAGGTGGAGGGCGACGAGCGAGGAGGAGCAGGCGGTGTCGACGGAGACGGCGGGGCCTTCGAGGCCGAAGGTGTAGGCGATGCGGCCGGAGGCGACGCTGTCGGAGCTGCCGTTGCCCAGGTAACCCTGGACGTCGTCGGGCACCTGGCGCAGGCGCACCGCGTAGTCCTGGTACATCACTCCGGCGAAGACGCCGGTGCGGCTGCCGCGCAGGGCGTGCGGGTCGATGCCGGCGCGCTCGAAGGTCTCCCAGGTGGTCTCCAGGAGGAGGCGCTGCTGCGGGTCCATGGCGAGGGCCTCGCGCGGAGATATCCCGAAGAAGCCGGGGTCGAACGCGGCCGCGTCGTCGAGGAAGCCGCCCTCGGCGCTGTACGTGCTGCCGGGCCTCTCCCCCGTCGGGTCGTGCAGGGCGGCCAGGTCCCAGCCTCGGTCGGCGGGGAAGGGCGTGATCGCGTCGGTGCCCGTGGACACGAGCCGCCACAGGTCCTCGGGGGTGCGGACGCCGCCGGGGAAGCGGCAGCCCATCGCGACGACGGCGATCGGTTCCCGGTCCCTCGCCTCGGCCTCGCCGAGGCGCTGCTTGGTCCGGTGCAGGTCGGCGGCCACCCGCTTGAGATAGTCGCGCAGCTTGTCGTCATTCACCGTGCATCGTCACCTTCGGTACGCGGGGCGGTCGGAGGAAGGGCGTGGGGCGGCGGGGTGCCGTCATGGCCTGCCGAGTTCGTTGTCGATGAAGGCGAAGAGGTCGTCGTCGGTGGAGCCCATGCGGTCCTCCACGGCGTCCCCGTCCGGCTCGGTGCCGGGGCGGAGCGTCTCCAGGAGGTCCTGGAGGCGGGCCGTGAGGGCGGTGCGGGCGCCGTCGTCGGGCACGCCGTCGCGCACCGCGGCCTCCAGGCGTTCGAGTTCGGCGAGGGCGGCGGGGCCGGCCCCGGCCGTGCCGTCCTCCGGGGCGATCTCCTCGGCCAGGTGGCGGGCCACCGCGGCGGCCGTCGGGTGGTCGAAGAGCAGGGTCGCGGGCAGGTGCAGGCCGGTGGCGGCGCGCAGCCGGTTGCGCAGCTCCACCGCGGTCAGCGAGTCGAAGCCGAGGTCGAGCAGGGGCTGTTCGGTGCTGAGGGCCGCCGGGTCGGGGAAGCCGAGGACCAGGGCGGCGTGGGTGCGGACCACGTCGACGAGGACCCGGGCGCGCTGCGCCGGGGGCAGCCCCGCCAGGCGTCCGCGCAGGGCGTCAGCGGCGTCGGAGCCCGGCCCGTCGCCCGCCGCGGCCCGGCGCGCCGGGGTGCGGACGAGGCCGCGCAGGAAGGCGGGCACGCCTCCGGCGGCGGCCTGGGCCGCGAGCGCCCCGGTGTCCAGGCGCAGGGGCAGCAGCGCGGGCGCGTCGAGGCCGGTGGCCGTGTCGAAGAGGGCGACGCCGTCGGCAGGGGTGAAGGCGACGATGCCGCCGCGGGCGATGCGGGCGAGGTCGGCCTCGCCGAGGTGTCCGGTCATGCCGCCGCCGGTGGCCCACAGGCCCCAGCCGAGCGAGGCGGCGGGCAGGCCCCGGGCGCGGCGCCGGTGGGCGAGGGCGTCCAGGAAGGCGTTGGCCGCCGCGTAGTTGGCCTGGCCCATGCCGCCGAAGACACCGGCGATGGAGGAGAAGACGACGAACGCGGACAGGTCGAGGTCCCCGGTCAGCTCGTGCAGGTGGACGACGGCGTCCACCTTGGGGCGCAGCACCCGGTGGAGCTGGTGCGGGGTCATGTCGGCGACGACTCCGTCGTCGATGACGCCCGCGGTGTGCACGACGCCGCGCAGCGGGTGTTCCAGGCCGCCGAGGACCTTCTCCAGGGCCTCCCGGTCGGCGGCGTCGCAGGCGACGATCTCCGCCTCGGCGCCGAGGGCGGCCAGTTCGGCGCGGAGCGCGTCGGCGCCGTCGGCGGCGGGTCCGCTGCGGCTGGTGAGCAGCAGGTGCCGTACGCCGTGCTCGCCCGCGAGGTGACGGGCGATCAGGGCGCCGATGGAGCCGGTGCCGCCGGTGATCAGGACGGTGCCTTCGGGGTCCCAGCCGGGTGCGCGCACGGGGGTGGAGCCGGGCACCCGGGCGAGGCGTGCGGTGTGCGGCTGCCCGGCGCGCAGGGCGAGTTGGGGCTCCCCGGTGCCGAGTGCCGTGGCGAGGACCGCGGCGAGGGCGGCGTCGGAGGCGGGTGCGCCGTCGGTGTCGAGCAGGACGAAGCGGTCGGGGTTCTCGGTCTGCGCGGAGCGGACCAGGCCCCAGACGGCGGCCTGCGCGGGGTCGGCCACGTCGTCGTCGGGGCCGACGGGCACGGCTCCGGTGGTGACGAGGGCCAGCTTGGCGCCCGCGTACCGTTCGTCGGCGAGCCAGGCCCGCACCAGCGACAGGACGCTGCCGGTGAGCTCGTGGACGGACGCGGCGAGCTCCCCGGTCGTCGGTGGCAGCGCGGTCACGACGAGGGCGGGTACCTCGGCGCCCGCCTCGATCGCCGCTCCCAGGGCGGCGAGGTCCGCATGGGCGGGCGCGAGGCCGGGCAGGGCGTCGCCGAGCACGGCGCAGGACGCGGGGGCGGTGTCGGCCACTGCGAGGGCGGGCCACTCCAGGCGGAACATGTCCTCGTGGGTGCCGGTGCGGGGCTCCTGGACGCGGTCGGCCGACACGGGCCTGAGCACCAGGGAGCGGGCCGAGGCGACCGGGGCGCCCGTGGGGTCGGCCACCGTCCACGCGACGGCGTCGCGCCCGGCCGGTGTCATGCGCAGGCGCAGCGCGGCCGCGCCCGCGGCGTGCAGGCGTACGCCGCTCCAGGAGAACGGCAGCCAGCCCTGGTCGCTGCCTTCGAGGACGCCGAAGGCCAGCGAGTGCAGCACGCTGTCGAGGAGCGCGGGGTGGAGGCCGTAGCGCCCGGCGTCGGGTGCCTGCGCCTCGGGCAGGCGGGCCTCGGCGTAGACGGTGTCGCCCAGGCGCCAGGCGGCGCACAGGCCCTGGAAGGCGGGACCGTAGGCGAAGCCGCCGTCGGCGAGGCGCGCGTAGAGGCCGTCGACGTCGAGGGGTTCGGCTCCGGCGGGCGGCCAGGCCGTGAGGTCCTCGGGCGGTGTGTGCCCGCCCGGGCTCAGGCGGCCTGTGGCGTGCCGGGTCCAGGGCTCGTCCGGCGCGGCGTGCTCGGGCCTGGCGTGGAAGGCGAAGACGCGGCCGCCGCCCGCGTCGGGTGCCTGGACGGTGAGCTGGAGGGTGACGGCGCCACGCTCGGGCAGGGCCAGAGGTGCTTCCAGGGTGAGTTCGTCGACCTCGGCGCAGCCCAGCTCGTCGCCCGCGTGGACGGCCAGTTCGAGGAAGGCCGTGGCGGGGAGGAGCGCGCCGCCGAGGACGGCGTGATCGGCGAGCCAGGGGTGGGCGGCCACCGAGAGGCGGCCGGTGAACAGGTGGCCGCCGGTGTCGGCGAGCGGGGCGCCCGCGCCGAGCAGCGGATGCCCGGCGGGCAGCAGGCCCGCGGCGGGCATGTCGCCGGTGGGCGGGGTGGGCGGGAGCCAGTAGCGGGCGCGCTGGAAGGCGTAGGTGGGCAGCTCGACGTGCCCGGCCGGGACCCGCGCGAACAGCGGCGCCCAGTCGACCCGCACGCCGTGGACGTGCAGGTGGGCGAGGGCCGCGGTGAACGCGGCCTCCTCCGGCGCGTCCTTGCGGAGCAGCGGCACCGCGGCGATGCCGTCGGCCGGCCCGGTCAGGCAGTCCTGGCCGAGCGCGGTCAGGGAGCCGTCGGGCCCGAGCTCCACGAACGCGGTGGCGCCTTCGGCCTCCAGGGTCCGTACGGCGTCCAGGAAGCGGACGGTGGAGCGGACGTGGCGGACCCAGTGGCCGGGGTCGCGCAGCTCGTCGGCGGTGGCGACGGCGCCGGTCAGGTCGGAGACGACGGGGATCCGCGGCTCGTGATAGATGACCTGTTCGGCGACGGCGCGGAAGTCATCCAGCATGTTGTCCATGTGCGGGGAGTGGAAGGCGTGGCTGACGGTGAGCCGCCGGGTCTTGTGGCCCTTGTCCCGCCAGTGGTCGGCGATCTCCTCGACGGCCGCCGCGTCGCCGGACAGGACGGTGGCGGCGGGTCCGTTGACGGCGGCCACCGCGATCTCGCCCTCGCGGCCCGCGAGGTGGGGCAGCAGGTCCGGCTCGGCAACGGTGAGGGAGACCATCGCGCCACCGCCGGGCATGGCCTGCATCAGGCGGCCGCGCGCGGCCACGAGAGCGCACGCGTCCGGCAGCGACAGCACCCCGGCGACGTGCGCGGCGGCGAGCTGTCCCACGGAGTGCCCGGTGACGAGGTCGGGGCGCACCCCGTACGACTCCAGGAGCCGGTGCAGGGCGACGCCGACGGCGAACAGGGCGGGCTGGGTGTAGGCCGTGGTGTGCAGCAGGGCCGCGTCCGCGCTCCCCTCCGGCGCGGCGATCACCTCGCGCAGCGGGCGGTCGAGCAGCGGGTCGAGTTCCGCGCACACCGCGTCGAAGGCGTCGGCGAACGCCTCGAAGCGCTCGTACAGTTCCGTGCCCATGCGCAGGCGCTGGCTGCCCTGCCCGGGGAAGAGGAAGGCGGTCCTGCCCGGCCGGCCGGTGGCGCCCTCGATGACGTCGGCCGAGGGGGTGCCGTCGGCGAGCGCGGCCAGCGCGGCCAGGAGGCCTGCGCGGTCGGCGCCGACGAGGACGGCCCGGTGTTCGAAGGCGGTGCGGCCGGTGGCCAGGGCCTTGCCGACGGTGTCGGGGTGCTGCTCCGGCGCGGCGGTGACGCGCTCCAGCAGGCGCCGGGCCTGGGCACGCAGGGCGTCCTCGCCGCGGGCGGAGAGCAGCCAGGGCAGACGGAGCCCTGATGGTGCCGCCGCGGCGGGGGGTGCGGGGTCGGGGACGTGTTCCAGGATGGTGTGCGCGTTGGTGCCGCTCACGCCGAAGGACGACACGCCGGCGCGGCGCGGGCGGCCCCCCTCGGGCCAGGCGGTGTGCTCGGTGACCACGCGTACGCGGCCCGCGGACCAGTCCACGTACGGCGTCGGCTCGTCGACGTGGAGGGTGGCGGGGAGCGCGCCGTGCCGCATGGCCAGGACCATCTTGATGATGCCCGCGATGCCCGCGGCGGCCTGGGCGTGGCCGATGTTGGACTTCAGCGAGCCCAGGTACAGCGGCGTTTCCCGCTGTTGCCCGTACGTGGCGAGCAGGGCCTGGGCCTCGATGGGGTCGCCGAGGCGGGTGCCGGTGCCGTGGGCCTCGACGGCGTCCACGTCGCCGGGGGCGAGGCCCGCGCCCGCGAGGGCCTGGCGGATGACGCGCTGCTGGGAGGGGCCGTTGGGGGCGGTGAGGCCGTTGCTGGCGCCGTCCTGGTTGACGGCGGAGCCGCGGACCAGGGCGAGCACGGGGTGGCCGCCCCGGCGCGCGTCGGAGAGGCGCTCCAGGAGCACCATGCCCGCGCCCTCGGCCCAGGCGGTGCCGTCGGCGGCGGCCGCGAACGGCTTGCAGCGGCCGTCTGCGGCGAGCCCGCGCTGGCGGGAGAACTCGACGAACGCGCCGGGCGTGGCCATCACCGTGACGCCGCCCGCGAGGGCGAGGGAGCACTCGCCGCCGCGCAGCGCCTGCGCCGCCATGTGGACGGCGACCAGCGAGGAGGAGCAGGCCGTGTCCACGGTCACGGCCGGTCCCTCCAGGCCGAAGGTGTACGCGATGCGCCCGGAGGCGACGCTGCCCGCGCTGCCGATGCCGAGGTAGCCCTCGAACTCCTCGGACGGCTCGGTGACGCGGGAGCCGTAGTCCCGGTAGCTGGAACCGACGAAGACGCCGCCGTCGCTGCCCTTGAGGGTCCGCGGGTCGATGCCCGCCCGTTCGAAGGCCTCCCAGGCGGTCTCCAGGAGGAGCCGCTGCTGGGGGTCGACGGCGAGGGCCTCGCGCGGCGAGATCCCGAAGAAGGCGGGGTCGAAGTGGTCGGCGTCGTAGAGGAATCCGCCCTCGCGGGCGTAGGTGCGGCCGACCTTCTCCGGGTCCGGGTCGTAGAGGCCCTCCAGGTCCCAGCCGCGGTCGGCGGGGAAGGCGGAGATGGCGTCGGTGCCGTCGGCGAGGAGCCGCCAGAAGTCCTCGGGGGTTTGCACGCCGCCGGGGAAGCGGCAGCTCATCGCGACGATCGCGATCGGGTCGTCGTCGGTGACGGGCGCCGCGGCGGGTACGGGGGCCGTCGTGGGTACGGGCGCCGCCGTGCCGAGCAGTTCCTCGCGCAGGTGGTCGACGAGCGCGGTGGTGGTGGGCCGGTCGAAGACGAGCGTGACGGGCAGGCGCAGGCCGGTGGCCCCGGCGACGCGGTTGCGCAGCTCCACGGCGGTCAGCGAGTCGAAGCCGAGGTCCTTGAAGGCGCGCTCGGGTGCGATCGCGGCGGGGTCGTCGTGCCCGAGCACGTCAGCGGCCAGGGCACGTACCAGGTCCGTGAGTTCCTGGGTGCGTTCGGCATCGCCGAGGCCGGTGAGCCGCGCCAGGAGGGCGTTCTCGGTGCCGCCCGGTGCGGCGGCGCGCTCGGCGAGGGCGGCGCGCGCCTCGGGCACGTCGGCGAGGAGGGCGCTGGGCCGCAGCGCGGTGTAGGCGCGGACGAAGCGGTCCCAGGCGAAGTCGGCGACGATCAGCCGGGTCTCGTCGTCGGCCAGGGCCTGCCAGAGAGCCTCGACGGCGAGTTCCGGGTCCATGGCGGGCAGGCCGTCCCGGACCAGGCGTTCGCTGGTGGCGCCCGCGGCCAGGCTGTCGCCGCCCCACAGGCCCCAGGCCACGGAGGTGGCGGGCAGGCCGTGGTCGCGGCGCGTCTGCGCGAGGGCGTCGAGGAAGGCGTTGGCGGCGGCGTAGCTGCCCTGTCCGGTGCCGCCGAGGGTGCCGGCGAGGGAGGAGAAGAGCACGAAGGCCGTCAGGTCCGCGTCCCGGGTGAGCGCGTCGAGGTGGAGCGCGGCGTCCGTCTTGGGGCGCAGGACCCCGGCGGCGCGTTCGGGGGTGAGCGTGTCGAGGACGCCGTCGTCCAGGACGCCCGCGGCGTGGAACACCGCGCGCAGCGGGCGCCTCGCCGGGATGGCGCCGAGGAGCGCGGCGAGGCCGTCGCGGTCGGCTGCGTCGCAGGCGGCAATGGTGAACTCGGCGCCCAGTGCGGTGAGTTCGGCGGCGAGCGCGGCGGCGCCCGGGGCGTCCGGGCCGCGGCGGCCGGTCAGGAGCAGATGCGCGGTACCGCTCCCGGCGAGCCTGCGGGCGAGCTGGGCGCCGAGGCCGCCCGTGCCGCCGGTGATCAGGACGGTGCCGTCGGGGGTCCAGCCGGGCCCTTCGGGCTCGGCCCTGGGCGCGGCGTGGGCGAGGCGGCGGCCGAACACGCCGGAGGCGCGGATCGCGAGCTGGTCCTCGCCGTCCGGGGCCGCGAGGACCGAGGCGAGCCGGGCGCGGGCCCGTGCGTCGAGGCGGGCGGGCAGGTCGACGAGGCCGCCCCAGCGCTCGGGGTGCTCGACTGCGGCCACCCCGCCGAGGCCCCAGTGCAGGGCGCCCAGGGGCGCGTCGAGGCGGTCGGAGCGGCCCACGGCGACGGCCCCGCGGGTGGCGCACCACAGCGGTGCCTTCGCCTCGGCGTCACCGAGCGCCTGGAGCAGCGCGGTGGTGAGGGCGAGGCCGAGGGGCAGGGCGGTGCTGTCGGCGTACGGGGTGTCGGCGAGGGCGAGCAGGGACAGGACGCCGTCGGCCGGGGACTCCTGGGCGAGGTCGCGCAGGCGCCCGGCGAGCGGGCCGCGTCCGCTCTCCCCGGCGTCGTCCGCGCCGAGTTCCACGACGACGGGGTGCGCGCCGTGCTCGCGCAGGGCCTGGACGCAGGCGGTGACGGCCGGGTTCGCGGCGGCGGCCTCGGGTACGGTCACCCACCAGGTGCCGCCGAGGGCCGCCGTGCGCTCCTGGGGCAGGGGCTTCCAGGTGACGCGGTGGCGCCAGGAGTCGAGGGTGGTCCGGCCCCGGCGGCCGTGCAGCCACTGGGAGAGCGCGGGCACGACCGTGCTCATGGCCGCGCGTACGTCGTCGTCCTCGATGCGCAGGTGCCGGGCGAGGGCGTCGGGGTCCTGACCGGTCACGGCGTCCCAGAAGCCCCGGTCGACGGGGTCCGTGCCGACGAGGGAGGCGGTGACCTCCCGGGGCGCGGGCTCCATCCAGTAGTGGCGCCGCTGGAACGCGTAGGTGGGCAGGTCGACGCGGCGGGCGCCGGTGCCGTCGAAGACGGCGTCCCAGTCCATGGGGTGGCCCAGGACGTGGAGTTCGGCGAGCGAGGTGAGCACGCGGTCGCGGCCGCCCTCGCCCCGGTGCAGGGTGCCGACGGCGCCGCCGCTGCCGCCCGCGGCCTCCAGGGCCTCCTGGAGCCAGACGGTGAGGGCGGGGTGGGTGCTGGCCTCGACGAACAGGCGGTGTCCGTCGGCGAGCAGGGCGCCCAGGGCCCGGTGGAAGTCGACGGGCTCGCGCAGGTTGCGGTACCAGTAGTCGGCGTCGAGGGCGGTGGTGTCGAGGGCGGCGCCGGTGACGGTGGAGTAGAAGGGCACGCGGGACGGGCGCGGGGCGATCCCGGCGAGCAGGGTGCCCAGTTCGTCGTGGATCTCCTCGACCTGCGGCGAGTGCCCGGCGAAGTCGACGCCGGGCAGCGGCCAGCACAGCACGCCGTCGTCGGCGAGCGCGGTGTGCAGCTCACCCAGGGCGTCGGGGTCGCCCGAGACGGTCACCGTGGTGGGTCCGTTGACGGCGGCGATGCTCAACCGGTCCGCCCAGGGGGCGAGTCGGGCCTCGACCCGCTCCGGGGGCAGCGGCACGTACAGCATGCCGCCGCGCCCGGTGAGCGCGCGCAGGGCCTTGCTGCGCAGGGCCACGACGCGGGCGGCGTCCTCCAGGGTGAGCGCCCCGGCCACACAGGCCGCGGCGATCTCGCCCTGGGAGTGCCCCACCACGGCCGCGGGCTCGACGCCGTACGAGCGCCACACCTCCGCCAGCGACACCATGACGGCGAACAGCACCGGCTGCACCACGTCCACGCGCTCCAGCGGCGGCGCTTCGGGGGCTTCCTTCAGTACGTCCAGGAGCGACCAGTCCGTGTGCGGGGCCAGCGCGTCCGCGCACTGGGCCATCCGCGCGGCGAACTCCGGTGAGCCGTCCAGGAGTTCACGCGCCATTCCCGGCCACTGCGAGCCCTGGCCGGGGAAGACGAACACGGCGCGCCGGTCCTGGGCGGTGGTGCCGCGCACGGCTCCGGGTCCGGTGCGGCCGTCGATCAGGGTGTCGAGGGCGGCGAGGAGGGCGTCCCGGTCGCGCCCGACGGCGGCGGCGCGGTGTGCGAAGGCGGCGCGCGTGGTGGCCAGGGAGTGGCCGACGTCGGCGGGGCGCAGGCCGGGCCGGGCCGCGACGTGGGCGCGCAGGCGTACGGCCTGCTCGTGCAGCGCTTCGGGGCTGCGCGCGGACAGCACCCACGGCACGGCCGCGTCCGGGCACTCGCGCTCGGCTCCGGCCGGTTCCCCGTCGGCGGGCGGCTGCTCGACGACCACGTGGGCGTTGGTTCCGCTGAGCCCGAAGGAGGAGATCCCGGCGCGCCGGGGGTGGCCGTTCGCGGGCCAGGGCACGGCCTCGGTCAGCAGCGAGACGGCGCCCGCGGACCAGTCGACGTTCGGGGACGGCGCGTCCACGTGCAGGGTCGCGGGGAGCACCTCGTGCCGCATGGCCAGGACCATCTTCATGATGCCCGCGACCCCGGCGGCGGCCTGGCTGTGCCCGATGTTGGACTTCAACGAGCCCAGGCGCAGGGGCTTTTCGCGCTGCTGCCCGTAGGTGGCGAGCAGCGCGTCGGCCTCGATGGGGTCGCCGAGGGTGGTGCCGGTGCCGTGGGCCTCCACGGCGTCGACGTCGGCGGCGAACAGGCCCGCGTCGGCGAGCGCCTCGGCGATCACGCGCTGCTGGGCCAGGCCGCTGGGGGCGGTGAGGCCGTTGCTCGCGCCGTCCTGGTTGACGGCGGAGCCGCGCAGGACGGCGAGGACGGGGTGGCCGCCCCGGCGGGCGTCGGACAGGCGCTCCAGGAGGAGCAGGCCGACGCCCTCGGCCATGCCGAAGCCGTCGGCGGCGGCCGCGAAGGACTTGCAGCGGCCGTCGGCGGCGAGGCCGCGTTGACGGCTGAAGCCGGTGAAGGTGAGCGGCGAGCCGATGACGGTGACGCCGCCCGCGAGGGCGAGCGTGCAGTCGCCGTTGCGCAGGGCCTGCGCGGCGGTGTGGACGGCGACGAGCGAGGAGGAGCAGGCCGTGTCGACGGTCACGGCGGGCCCTTCGAGGCCGAGCGTGTAGGCGACGCGGCCGGACAGGACGCTGGTGGAGATGCCCGCGACGAACAGGCCCTCCAGCTCTTCCGGTACGTCGTCCATGCTGCCGCCGTAGCCCTGGTAGGCGGCGCCCGCGAAGACGCCGGTGCGGCTGCCCCGCAGGGTGTGCGGGTCGATCCCGGCGCGTTCCAGGGCCTCCCAGGAGGTCTCCAGGAGCAGGCGCTGCTGCGGGTCCATGGCGAGGGCCTCGCGCGGCGAGATCCCGAAGAAGTCCGCGTCGAAGTGGCCCGCGTCGTAGACGAAGCCGCCCGCCGCCGCGTAGCTGGTGCCGGGCCGGTCGGGGTCGGCGTCGTAGAGCGCGTCGAGGTCCCAGCCCCGGTCGGCGGGGAGGCCCGCGACTGCGTCGCGGCCCTCGGCGACGAGCTGCCACAACTCTTCGGGGGTGCCGACGCCTCCCGGGTAGCGGCAGCTCATGGAGACGATGACGATCGGGTCGTCGTCGGCCGGGGCGGCGCGCACCACCGGCGCGGTGGCCGTCGGGGCCCGGTCGCCGAGGAGTTCGGCGCGCAGATGGCGGGCGAGCGCGGCGGGCGAGGAGTAGTCGAAGACGAGGGTGACGGGCAGGCGCAGACCGGTGGCCGCGGTGAGGCGGTTGCGCATCTCGACGGCGGTCAGCGAGTCGAAGCCGAGGTCGCGGAAGGCGCGTTCGGGCGCGAGCGCGTCGGGCGCGTCGTGGCCGAGCACGGCGGCGGCCTCGGTGAGCACCAGGTCGGCCAGGGCGCGTTCGCGCTCGGGCTCGGTCAGGTCGCGCAGCTGGGCGCGGAGGCCGCCCGCCGGGTCCGTGGCGGCGTCGGCGGGGGCGGTGTCCGGGGCGAGGGCGGCGCGGGCCTCGGGGACGGCGGTGATGAAGGGGCTGGGCCTGCTGGTGGTGAAGACGGTGGCGAAGCGGTCCCAGTCGATGTCGGCGACCAGGACGAGGGTCTCGTCGTGGTCGAGCACCTGCTTCAGGGCGGTGACGCAGGTGGCGGGTGGCATGAAGAGCACGCCCTGGGCGCGGAGTTGGTCCTCGGCGAGGTTCGCGGCCATGCCGCCGCCGTCCTCGGGGCTCCAGATGCCCCACACCACGGAGGTGGCGGCCAGGCCCCGGGCCCTGCGGTTCTCGGCGAGCGCGTCCAGGTGGGCGTTGGCGGCGGCGTAGGCGCCGTGGATCGCGCTGCCCCAGACGCCGGAGATGGAGGAGAAGAGCACGAAGGCGTCGAGCGTGTCCCGGTCGAACAGGGCGTCCAGGTGGTCCGCGCCGAGGGCCTTGGCGTGCAGTGTGTCGGCGAACTCGGCCGCGTCCGTGTCGTCGAGCGCCACGAGGGAGCCCCCGGCGGCGGCGTGCAGCACGGACCGGATCTCGCAGCCGTCGGCCGCGAGGCCCGCGACGAGGGCGGCGAGGGCGTCCCGGTCGGTGACGTCGCACGCGGCGACGGTGGTGCGGGCACCCAACTCTGTGAGTTCCGCGGCGAGTTCTGCGGCGCCGGGGGCGTCGGCGCCCCGGCGGCTGATCAGGACGAGGTGTTCGGCGCCCTCGCGGGCCAGCCAGCGGGCGATGTACGCGCCGAGGCCGCCGGTGCCGCCGGTGATCAGCGTGGTGCCGCGCGGGGTCCAGGCGCGGCGGGGCGCGGCGTCGCCGAGCGGGGCCCGGACGAGCCTGCGGCCGTGGACTCCCGTGCCGCGCACGGCGAGCTGGTCCTCGTCGCCGGGCGCGGCGAGCACCGCGCACAGCCGGGACGCGGCGCGGGGGCCGAGCTCGGGCGGCAGGTCGACGAGCCCGCCCCAGCGGCGCGGGTGCTCCAGGGCGGCGCACCGGCCGAGGCCCCAGGCCGCGTGCTGCGCGGGCCGCACCGGCGGGTCGGCGGGGCCGACGGCGACGGCGCCGCGCGTGGCCCACCACAGCGGCGCGTCGACGCCCGCGTCGCCGAGGGCCTGGACGAGGGCGAGGCTCAGGGCGGTGCCGACGGACACGGCGGGGTGGCGCGGGTGCGGGCGTTCGTCGGTGGCGAGCAGGGACAGGACTCCCGCGGGTGGCTCCTCGGCATCGGTGAGGACTTCGGCGAGGGCTTCGGCGAGCCGGTCGCGGAGCGGGCCCCGCTCGGGGTCGGCCACGTCGAGGGCGGCGCTCACCACGGCGGCCCCGTCGTCCTGGAGGGCGCGGACGCAGGCCAGGGACTGCGGGTCGAGGGCGAGCGGTGCGGGCAGCAGCACGAGCCAGGTGCCGCGGAGCCGGGCGGCGGCGGGCTCGGGCAGCGGCTGCCAGTCGGGCCGGTAGCGCCAGGACTCGACAGTGGTGAGCGCGGCACGCCGTTCGCGCCAGGCGGCGAGCGCGGGCAGGACGGCGCTCAGCGGCTCCTCGGGTCCGACGCCGAGGGTGGCGGTCAGCTCCGGCAGGTCACCGGCGCGCACGGCCTCCCAGAAGCGGTCCGCCACGGGGTCGGTGGGCGGCGCGGCCGCGGCCGTGGGCGCGGCCTCCAGCTCCAGCCAGTACGGGCGGCGCCGGAAGGCGTAGGTGGGCAGGCCTGTCGCGGCCGTGTGCCCGGCGAACACCCGGGACCAGTCCGGGGACAGACCGCGGGTGTGGGCCTGGGCGAGGGCGAGCAGGAAGCGCGCGCGGCCGCCCTCGTCTCGGCGGAGCGTGCCGAGCACGGCGACGGGCCGCTCCAGGTCGGCGGCCTCGGCGGTCTGCTCCACGCCGAGGGTGAGCACCGGGTGGGCGCTGGCCTCGACGAAGTGGCCGTAGCCCTGGTCGAGGAGGCCGCGCACGGCCTCCTCGAAACGTACCGTCCGCCGCAGGTTGCGGTACCAGTACGCGGCGTCGAGGGCGGTCGCGCCGTCCAGCCAGGCGGCGTCGACGGTGGAGTAGAAGGGCACGTCGGCGGGGCGGGGCGCGAGGTCCGCGAGCGCGGTCAGGAGGCGCTCCTCGATCTCCTCGACGTGCGCGGAGTGCGAGGCGTAGTCGACGGGGATGACGCGGGCCCGCACGTCCTGGGCGACGAGAGCGGCGACGACGCCCTCGACGGCCTCGGGGTCGCCCGACAGGACCGTGGTCGCGGGCCCGTTGACGGCAGCGACGGACAGCCGGTCGCCCCAGGGCTCCAGGTGCGGACCGAGGTCCGCGGCGGGCAGCGGAACGGACGCCATGCCGCCGCGCCCTGCCAGGTCCGCGAGGGCCCGGCTGCGCAGCGCGACGACCTTGGCCGCGTCGTCCAGGGACAGCGCGCCCGCCACACAGGCGGCCGCGATCTCGCCCTGGGAGTGCCCGACCACGGCGTCCGGCTCGATGCCGTACGACCGCCACAGCTCCGCGAGGGACACCATCACCGCGAACAGCGCGGGCTGGACCACGTCGACGCGGTCCAGGGACGGCGCGCCGTCGGCGCCGCGCAGCACGGCCTCCAACGACCAGTCCACGTACGGGGCGAGGGCCCGCTCGCACGCGGCGACACGGGCGGCGAACACCGGCTCCGCGTCCAGGAGCCCCACTGCCATGCCGGGCCACTGGGAGCCCTGTCCGGGGAAGACGAACGCGGTCTTGCCGTCGGGTCCTGCGGTGCCGCGGACGAGGTGCGGCGCGGGGCCGCCGGAGGCGAGCGCGGTCAGGCCCTCGACGAAGCCCGCCCGGTCGTCGGCGACGACGGCGGCGCGGTGCTCGAAGGCGGCACGGGTGGTGGCCAGGGCCCGGCCGATCGCACCGGCCGTGGCGTCCTCGTCGGTGCCGGTGTCGGTGTCGGCCTCGTCGAGGTGCGCGAGCAGGCGCGCGGCCTGGGCGCGCAGGGCGTCCTCGTCGCGGGCGGAGAGCACCCAGGGCAGCGGGCCCGCGGCGGGTTCGGGCGCGGTGGCGTCCTGCTCCGGTGCGGTGGGGTCCTGCGGGGTGTCCTCCTCCAGGACGAGGTGCGCGTTGGTGCCGCTCACGCCGAACGCCGACACCCCGGCCCGGCGCGGGCGCCCCCGCGCCTCCCAGGGGCGGGGCTCGGCCAGGACCCGTACGGCGCCCTCCGACCAGTCCACGAACGGCGTCGGCTCGTCGACGTGGAGGGTGCGGGGCAGCCGCCCGTGGCGCAGGGCCATGACCGTCTTGATGATGCCGCCGACACCGGCGGCGCCGGAGGTGTGGCCGATGTTCGACTTCAACGAGCCGATCCACAGCGGCCGTTCGGCGGGCCGGTGCTTGCCGTACGTGGCGAGCAGGGCCTGCGCCTCGATGGGGTCGCCGAGGCGGGTGCCGGTGCCGTGCGCCTCGACGGCGTCGACGTCGCCGGGGGCGATCCTGGCGTCGGCGAGGGCGTCGGTGATGACGCGCTCCTGCGCGGGTCCGTTGGGCGCGGTCAGGCCGTTGCTGGCCCCGTCCTGGTTGACGGCGGAGCCGCGGATGACGGCGAGGACCTGGTGGCCGTTGCGGCGGGCGTCGGCGAGGCGCTCCAGGACGAGGACGCCGACGCCTTCGGACCAGCCGGTGCCGTCGGCGGCCGCGGCGAAGGCCTTGCAGCGGCCGTCGGCGGACAGGGCGCGCTGACGGCTGAAGGCGACGAACGCGTCCGGCGTCGCCATCACGGCGACGCCGCCCGCGAGGGCGAGGGAGCACTCCCCGGAACGCAGCGAGCGCACCGCGAGGTGCACGGCCACCAGGGACGAGGAACAGGCGGTGTCGACGGTGAGCGCGGGCCCTTCGAGGCCGAGGGTGTAGGCGACGCGCCCGGAGACGACGCTGGCGGCCGTGCCGGTGTCGAGGAGCCCCTGGAGTTCGGGGACGTGCCGCGAGGTGCTGCCGTAGTCGTTGCGCATCGCGCCGACGAACACGCCTGTCCTGGTGGCGCGCAGCGCGTCCGGGTCGATGGCGGCGCGCTCGACGGCCTCCCAGGCGGTCTCCAGGACGAGGCGCTGCTGCGGGTCCATGGCGAGGGCCTCGCGCGGCGAGATCCCGAAGAAGCCCGCGTCGAAGTCCCCGGCCCGGTGCAGGAATCCGCCGTGCCGCGTGAAGGAGGTGCCCGGGTGGTCGGGGTCGGGGTGGTAGAGCGCCTCGGTGTCCCAGCCGCGCCCGGCGGGCCACTCGGTGATGGCGTCGGTGCCGCTGTCGACGAGGTCCCACAGGCGTTCGGGGGTGTCGGCGCCGCCGGGGTAGCGGCAGCTCATGGAGACGATGGCCACGGGGTCGTGGCGGGCGTCCTCCGCCTCGCGCAGCCGGCGTCGGGCGTCTCCCAGGTCGGCGGTGGCGCGCCTGAGGTATTCGAGGAGCTTGTCGTTGTCCGGCATGGGTGTTCTCGCTTCTCCCTCAGGCCCCGTAGTTGTTGTCGAGCAGTTCGAAGAGTTCGTCGGCGGTGGCGGTGTCGACGGCGGGTCCGCCGTCCGCCCCGCCGCCGTCCTGCGGCAGCCGGTCGTTCCAGGCGCGCAGCAGGTCCCGCAGGCGGGTGCCGATCGCGTCGGCGCCCGGTGTGTCGGGCCCGGCGGCGGCCAGCGCGGCGGCGAGCCCGTCCAGGTGTTCGTGGACGGGGCGGTCCGGCCGGTCCGGTGCGGAGGCCGCGCACAGCCGCTGGTGGAGATGGTCGGCGAGGGCGGCGGGCGTGGGGTGGTCGAAGACCGCGGTGGGCGAGATCCGCAGCCCGGTCGCCTCCCCTAGCCGGTTGCGGAACGTCACGGCGAGCATCGAGTCGAACCCCACGGCGGTGAACGGCCGCCGGGCCTCCACGGCCGCGCGGCCGGAGTGGCCGAGCACGGCCGCGGCGTGCGCGGTGACCAGGTCGAGGACGGCGCGGCGCCGGTCGGCCCCGTCCAAGGGGGCGAGCCGGACGGCGAGTTCGGCCGCGGGGTCGCCGTTCGGCACGGGCGCGGGGGCCTGCGCGGGTGCGGTGGCGGCGACGGCAGCGGTCCGGCCCGGTGTGGCGAGCCAGTAGCGCTCGTGCTGGAAGGCGTAGGTGGGCAGGGGGACGTGGGCGTGGGCGGGCCGGGGCAGGGCGGCGGCCCAGTCGAGGGGCGCGCCGTGGGTCCAGGCCTCGGCGAGGGCGGTGAGCAGCCGGTCGGTGCCGCCGTCGTCGCGGCGCAGCGTGCCGACGGCGGCGACGGGCCGCTCCGCGCGCTCGGCGGTCCCGGTGAGGGCGGCGGTCAGGACGGGGTGCGGGCTCGCCTCGACGAACAGGTCGTGGCCTGCGGCGAGCAGGGTCTCGGTGGTGCGGGCGAACTCGACCGGCTCGCGCAGGTTGCGGTACCAGTAGTCGGCGTCGAGGGCGGTGCCGTCGACGACGTCGCCGGTCACGGTGGAGTAGAGCGGGATGTGCGAGGGCCGGGGCCGCACTCCGGCGAGGGCGGTGCGCAGCGCGTCGCCCACGTCGGCGACCTGGGCGGAGTGCGCCGCGTAGTCGACGGGCAGCCGCCGGGCCCGTACGCCCGCCTGCTCGCAGTCGGCCTGCAGGCCGGTCAGCGCGTCGGGCGCGCCCGCGACGACGACGGCCCCCGGTCCGTTGACGGCGGCCACGCCGATCCGCCCGTCGTAGGGCAGCAGCAGTTCCCGTACGTGCGCTTCGGGGGCGGCGAGCGAGACCATGCCGCCGCGGCCCGCGAGCCGCCGCAGCTCCCGGCTGCGCAGGGCGACGACCAGGGCGGCGTCCTCCAGGGTGAGCGCCCCGGCCACACAGGCCGCGGCGATCTCGCCCTGGGAGTGCCCCACCACGGCCGCGGGCTCGACGCCGTACGAGCGCCACACCTCCGCCAGCGACACCATGACGGCGAACAGCACCGGCTGCACCACGTCCACGCGCTCCAGCGGCGGCGCCTCGGGGGCTTCCTTCAGTACGTCCAGGAGCGACCAGTCCGTGTGCGGGGCGAGGGCCTGGGCACATGCGGTGATCCGCGCGGCGAACTCCGGTGAGGTGTCGAGGAGTTCGCGCGCCATGCCGGGCCACTGCGAGCCCTGGCCGGGGAAGACGAACACGGTCCGGGCCTCTCCGGCGCGGCCGGTGGCGACGCCGGGCGCGGGCGCCCCGTCGGCCAGTGCCGCGAGCGCGGCGAGGAGTTCGTCCCGGGTGCGCCCGGTCACGGCGGCGCGGTGCGGGAACGCGGTGCGCGTGGTGGCGAGCGCGTGGGCGAGGTCCGCGAGGGGCAGGGCGGGGGCGGCTTCGGCGTGCTCGCGCAGGCGGCGGGCCTGGGCGCGCAGGGCGGGCGCGGAGGCGGCCGACAGGGGCAGCGCGACGGTGTCGGTGGCGATCGGGGCGACGGCGGGGGCCGTGGCGGCGGGCTCCGGCAGCGGCGGCTCGTCCGGGGCCTGTTCGAGCACCGCGTGGGCGTTGGTGCCGCTCATGCCGAAGGAGGACACTCCCGCGCGGCGCGGGCGGCCGGTGTCGTCCCACGGGCGGGCCTCGGTGAGCAGGCGCACCGCTCCCCGGGACCAGTCGGCCTCGGCGGTGGGCGTGTCCACGTGGAGGGTGCGGGGCAGCAGGCCGTGGCGCAGGGCCATGACCGTCTTGATGACCCCGGCGACGCCCGCGGCGGCCTGGGTGTGGCCGATGTTGGACTTGAGCGAGCCGAGCCACAACGGCCGTTCGGCGGGCCGGTCCCGGCCGTAGACGGCGAGCAGGGACTGTGCCTCGATGGGGTCGCCGAGGACGGTGCCGGTGCCGTGCGCCTCGACGAGGTCGACGTCGGCCCCGGTGAGCCCGGCGGCGGCGAGCGCCCGGCGCAGGACGCGCTCCTGGGCGGGGCCGCTCGGCGCGGTCAGGCCGTTGCTCGCGCCGTCCTGGTTGACCGCCGAGCCCCGGACGACGGCGAGGACGGGGTGGCCCCGGCGGCGGGCCTCCGAGAGCCGCTCGACCACGAGCATGCCGACGCCCTCGCCCCAGCCGGTGCCGTCCGCGGCGGCGGCGAAGGACTTGCAGCGGCCGTCGGGCGCGAGGCCGCGCTGGCGGCTGAACTCCACGAACACGTCGGGCGATGCCATCACGGCCGCGCCGCCGACGAGCGCGAAGGAGCACTCCCCCGCGCGCAGCGCCTGCCCGGCCAGGTGCAGGGCGACCAGGGACGAGGAGCAGGCGGTCTCGACGGTGACGGCGGGGCCCTCGGTGCCGAGGGTGTAGGCGATGCGGCCGGAGGCGACGCTCGTGACCGTGCCGCTGAGCAGATGCCCCTCGACGGCGGCGGCCGGGTCCTGCGGGCCGGTGCCGTACCCCTGGGCGGCCACACCGAGGTAGACGCCGCCCTGGCTGCCGCGTACCGAGCCCGGGTCGATGCCCGCGCGCTCCAGGGCCTCCCAGGCGGTCTCCAGGAGGAGGCGCTGCTGGGGGTCCATGGCGAGGGCCTCACGCGGCGAGATCCCGAAGAAGCCCGCGTCGAAGTCCCCGGCGCCGTCGAGGAATCCGCCGCCCGTGGTGTAGAAGGTGCCCTCGCGCTCGGGGTCCGGGTCGTAGAGGTCGTCCAGCGGCCAGCCACGGTCGGCGGGCAGCGGGCCGACGGCGTCGCGCTCGCCCGTGACGAGGTCCCACAGGTCCTCCGGGCCGCGTACGCCGCCGGGGAAGCGGCACGCCATCCCGATGACCGCCAACGGCTCGTCGGTGGCGGCGGGCCGCGCGGGCTCGCCCTGCGGTGCGGGGGCGGCGCCGGTCAGTTCGGCGTGCAGGTGGCCGCCGAGCGCGGTGGCCGTGGGGTGGTCGAAGACGGTGCTGGCCGGCAGGGTCAGACCGGTGGCGGCGGCCAGCCGGTTGCGCAGTTCGACGGCGGTGAGCGAGTCGAAGCCGATGTCGTGGAAGGGCCGGGCGGCCGCGACGGCCACCGCCGAGTCGTGGCCGAGGACGGCGGCCGCCTCGGCGCGTACGAGGTCGGTGAGCGCGCGCGGTCGCTCGGCGTGGGGCAGCGCGGCGAGCCGGTCGCGCCAGCGGGCGGCGGTGTCGGTCACCGTGTCGTCCGCGGCCGGGCCCGGCTCCGTGGCGGCGTCGGGGAGTTCGGCGAGCAGCGCGCTGTCCCGGCTCGACCGGAAGGCCGGGGCGAAGCGCGGCCAGTCCATGTCGGCGACGACGGTGCCGCTGTCGTCGCGCTCCAGGGCTCGCCACAGCGCGTCGAGCGCCGCTTCGGGCGCCATCGGGACCAGGCCGAGGCGGCGCAGGCCCGCGCCGGTCGCGCCGTGCGCCATGCCCGCCCCCGCCCAGGGCCCCCAGGCCACGCCGACCGCCGCGCGGCCGTCCGCGCGCCGCCGCTCGGCGAGGGCGTCCAGGTGAGCGTTGGCGGCCGCGTAGGTGGCCTGGCCCGCGCTGCCCCAGGTGGCGGAGACCGACGAGAACAGCACGAACGCGTCCAGCGCCCCGCCGAGCAGGTCGTCCAGGTGGACGGCGCCGCGCACCTTGGCGGCGGTCTCCTCGGCGAGCAGCGCCGGGGTGCAGTCCGCGACGCGGGTGTCGGAGGTGACGCCCGCGGCGTGGAAGACGGCCCGTACGGCGTCGCCGTCGGCGGCGAGCCGGTCGAGCAGCTCCGCGAGCGCGTCCCGGTCGGCCACGTCGCAGGCCGCCACGGTGACCCGGGCACCCAAGGCCTCGATGTCCGCGGCGAGTTCGGCGGCGCCGGGCGCCTGCGGGCCACGACGGCTCGTCAGGACGAGGTGCTCGGCGCCGTCGCGGGCGAGCCGCCGGGCGACGTGCGCGCCGAGACCGCCGGTGCCGCCGGTGACGAGGACGGTGCCGCGCGCGGACCACACGGGCTCGCCGCCGTCCGCCGTACGAGCGTCATGGGCTGCCGTACGGGAGTCGTGCGCCGGTGCCCGCGCGGCCCGGAGGAGGCGGCGCCCGTGAAGGCCGTCCGCGCGGAGGGCCACCTGGTCCTCGGCGCAGCCGCCGTCGGTGCGTACGGATCCGGACAGCAGGGCGCACAGGCGGCGCAGCGACGCGGCGTCGGGCCGCTCCGCCAGGTCCGCCAATCCGCCCCAGCGGCCCGGGTGTTCGAGGGCCGCGACCCGGCCGAGGCCCCAGACCTGGGCCTGCTCGGGGCGGTCCGGGCCCCGGCCGTCCACGGCGACGGCGCCGGTGGTGACGCACCACAGCGGGGCGTCGGCGCCCGCGTCGCCGAGGGCCTGGACGAGCAGCAGGGTGGCCTCGGTCCCCCCGGCGGGAGCGGTGGCGAGCAGCGACAGGACGCCGTTCGCTCCGGCCGGTACGAGCGCGGCGAGCCCGGCCCGGTCCGTGCCGTGCGGGACGGTGAGGACGGACACGGCGGCGCCATGCTCGGCGAGCGTGCCCCGGCAGGCGTCGGTGAGCGGCAGGCTCGCGGCGGCCTCCGGCACGACGAGCAGCCAGGTGCCGGTGAGGGCGGGCGTGGCGGCCGGTTCGGGCAGGGCGCGCCAGGCCACGCGGTAGGTCCAGGTGTCCGCCGCGTCGACGGCCTGGGCGGGGCGCGGGGCCGGCCAGTACCTGCGGTGCCGGAACGGGTAGGTGGGCAGGTCGTCGAGGCGGGGCAGCCGGTCGGGGCAGCCCGCGGACCAGTCGACGGCCGCGCCCCGGACGTGCAGCGCGGCGAGGGCGCCCGTGACCGACGCGGCC
Organism: Streptomyces sp. AN091965; assembly: GCF_022698285.1. Taxonomy (NCBI): domain Bacteria; kingdom Bacillati; phylum Actinomycetota; class Actinomycetes; order Kitasatosporales; family Streptomycetaceae; genus Streptomyces; species Streptomyces sp. AN091965. Next base: position 1,266,145 of record NZ_JALDMY010000001.1, read on the forward strand.
TCGTCCCTGCCGTCGCGCAGCAGCGGCACCGCGCGGCAGTCGTCGCCGTCGGTACGGCACGCCTCGACGAGGCCGGACAGGACGCCGCCCGTGCCGAGTTCGAGGCAGCTGGTGGCGGACTCGGCGAGCAGGGTGCGGGCGCCGTCGAGGAAGCGGACGGTGCCGCGCACGTGCCGCACCCAGTACTCCGGGTCGCACAGGTCGTCGGCGGTGGCGCGCGCACCGGTGAGGTTCGAGATCACGGGGACGCGCGGCGGCGCGTACGTCATCTGCCGGGCCACGGCCCGGAAGGCGTCGAGCATGCCGTCCACGCGCGCCGAGTGGAAGGCGTGGCTGACGGCGAGCTCCTTGGTGCGGCGGCCGCGCGCCCGGAAGGACTCGGCCAGGCGCAGCACGGGGGCGCGGTCGCCGGACAGGACGGTGGCGCGCGGCCCGTTGACGGCCGCGACGCAGACGCCCGGCTCCCCGGCTTCGGCGAGCAGGGCGCGCACCTCGTCCTCGTCGGCCTCGACGGCCGCCATGGCGCCGCCGCCGGGAAGGGCGTCCATGAGCCTGCCGCGCGCGGCGACCAGGGCGCAGGCGTCCGGCAGGTCGAGGACCCCGGCCACGTGGGCGGCGGCGAGCTCGCCGACGGAGTGGCCGAGCAGCAGGTCGGGCCGCACGCCCCAGTGCTCCGTGAGCCGGAACAGCGCGACCTGGAGGGCGAACAGCGCGGGCTGGGTGCACCCGGTGCGGTCGATGAGCGCCGCCGCGTCGGTGCCGGGCGCGGCGAACATGACGTCGCGCAGCGGCAGTTCGAGTTCCGGCGAGAGGTGCGGGGCCAGGTGCGTGAGGACGGCGTCGAGCGCGTCGGCGAAGACCGGTTCGCGCCGGTACAGCTCGGCGCCCGCGCCCGCCCGCTGACTGCCCTGCCCCGGGAAGAGGAAGGCCGTGCGCCCTGCCCCGTCCGTGTGCCCGGTGACGAGCCGCCCGGAGGAGTTCCCCTCGGCCAGCGCGGCGAGGGCGGCGAGCACCGCGTCGGGGTCCCGGCCGAGGACGGCGGCGCGGTGGTCGAGCGCGGCGCGTCGGGTGGCGAGGGCGTGGGCCGTGCCGGCGAGGGTGCCGGGGCCGGGCCCCTCGTCCGGCGGCCGGTGGCCCGGCCGGTGGCCGCTGAGGTACGTCCGCAGCCGCGCGGCCTGCGCGCGCAGGGCGTCCGGCGTACGGGCGGAGAGGAGCAGCGGGACGGCGACACCGGTGCGGGGGGCGTCGGGGCGGGTGGGGTCGGGGCGGGTGGAGTCGGGGCCGGACGCGTCGGCGCGGGTGGCTTCGGCGTCGAGGGCGTCCGGCGTGCCCACCGCTCCCGGGGCGTCGGCGGGCGGTGCCTGCTCCACGATCACGTGGGCGTTGGTGCCGCTGATGCCGAACGAGGAGACCCCGGCCCGGCGCGGCTCGCCCGTCTCCGGCCACGGGGTGCGCCCGGTCAGGAGGCGTACGCTACCCGTGGACCAGTCGACGTGCGGGTTCGGCTCCTCGGCGTGGAGCGTGCCGGGCAGCTCCCCGGCGTCGAGGGCGAGCACCATCTTCATCAGCCCGGCCACTCCCGCGGCGGCCTGGGTGTGCCCGATGTTGGACTTGACCGAGCCGAGCCACAGCGGCCGTCCGGCGGGCCGCCCCGCGTGGACGGCCTGGAGCGCCTGGGCCTCGATCGGGTCGCCGAGCACGGTGCCGGTGCCGTGGGCCTCCACGGCGTCCACCTGGTCGGCGCGGAGCCCCGCGTCGGCGAGCGCGGCCCGGATGACGTCCTGCTGGGCGGGGCCGTTCGGGGCGGTCAGGCCGTTGCTGGCGCCGTCCTGGTTGACGGCCGAGCCGCGGAGCACGGCGAGGACGGGGTGGCCGTTGCGGCGGGCGTCGGAGAGGCGTTCCAGGAGCAGGACTCCGGCACCCTCGCCCCAGGAGGTGCCGTCGGCGCCCGCCCCGAAGGCCTTGCAGCGGCCGTCGCGGGCGAGGCCGCGCTGACGGCTGAACTCGACGAAGAGCCGGGGCGTGCTCATCACCGTGACACCGCCCGCGAAGGCCTGCTCGCAGTCGCCGCGCCGCAGCGCCTGCGCGGCGAGGTGCACGGCGACGAGCGACGAGGAGCACGCCGTGTCCACGGTGAGGGCGGGGCCTTCGAGGCCGAGGACGTAGGCGACGCGGCCGGACAGCACGCTGGCCGTGTTCCCGGTGAGGAGGTGGCCCTCGGACACCTCGGGGTCCGCTCCGGCGAGGCCCATGTAGTCCTGCCCGTTGGTCCCCACGAACACGCCGACGCGGCGGCCGCGCAGCGCCTCGGGGTCCTGTCCCGCGCGCTCCAGGGCCTCCCAGGAGGTCTCCAGGAGGAGGCGCTGCTGCGGGTCCATGGCGAGGGCCTCGCGCGGCGAGATCCCGAAGAACTCGGCGTCGAACCCGGCGGCGTCCGTGACGAACGCGCCCTGCGTGCAGTACGTGGTGCCCGCCCGGTCCGGATCCGGGTCGTAGAGCCCGGCCGCGTCCCAGCCCCGGTCCGCGGGCCAGTCCGTGACCGCGTCCCGGCCCTCGGCGAGCAGCCGCCACAGGTCGGCGGGGCGCTCGACACCGCCGGGGAACCGGCAGCCCATGCCGACGATCGCGATGGGCTCCGCGTCGTACGCGGGCGGCGCGCCGCCCGGATCCCGGGCGTCGTCGGTCCCGCTTTCCGCGCCCGCCCCTCCGAGTTCGCCCAGGAGGTGGGCGGCGAGGACGGCCGGGGTGGGCCGGTCGAAGAGCACGGTGGCGGGCAGGCGCACCCCGGTGGCCGCCGCCAGGCGGTTGCGCAGCTCGACCGCCGTGAGGGAGTCGAACCCCATGTCGTTGAAGGCCCGTTCGGGCCGTACGGCGTCGGGGGTGGGGTGCCGCAGGACCGCCGCGGCGTGCGTACGGACGAGGTCGGTGACGAACCTGTCGCGCTCGGCGGCGGGCACGGCGGCGAGCCGGTCGCGCAGCGTCCCGTCGGCGGCGCCGGGCGCGCGCTCGCCGTCGTCGCCGTCCCGGCCGGTGTACGCGCCGAGCAGCGCGGTCGCGCGCAGTCCCGTGGCGGCGGCGAAGCGCCGCCAGTCCGCGTCGGCGACGACCACGTGCCCGTCGTCCTCGGCCAGGGCGCGGCCGATGGCCGTCACGGCCGCCGCGGGGTCCATGGAGGGCAGGCCCCGGTCCCGGAGGCGTCCGGCGACGCCGTCGTCGAGCATGCCTTCGCCCGCGGCCCAGGCGCCCCAGGCGAGGGCCGTGCCGGGCAGGCCGGCCGCGCGCCGGGCGGCGACGAGGGACTCCAACGCCGCGTTCGCCGCAGCGTAGTTTCCCTGCCCGGCGTTGCCGACGACGCCCATCACGGAGGTGAAGACGACGAAGGCGGAGAGGTCCAGGCCCGCGGTCGCCTCGTGCAGCACGCGGGCGGCGGTCGTCTTGGCGCGCAGCGACACGGCGAGCCGCGCGGGGGTGAGGGCGTCGAGCATGCCGTCGTCGAGGACGCCCGCCGCGTGCACGACCGCGGTCAGCGGACGGTCCTTGGGCAGCGCGCCGAGCAGGGCCGCCACCTGGCCGGGGTCCGCGACGTCGCACGCCGCGACCGTCACCGCGGCGCCCGCGTCGGCCAGTTCGGCCCGCAGCGCGGCGGCCCCGGGCGCCTGCGGCCCGCGCCTGCTGACGAGCAGCAGCTGTCCGGCGCCCTGCGCGGCCAGCCAGCGCGCCACATGGGCGCCGACGCCTCCGGTGCCTCCGGTGATCAGTACGGTGCCGCTCCCGAAGCCCTCCTCGACGGCGAGGGCGCCGCCGCGCGTGACGGGCGCGGGCCGCAGCCGACGGCCGTGCACCCCGGTCGAGCGGACCGCGACCTGGTCCTCGTCGGTCACCGCCGCCAGGACGGCGCACAGCCGTCGCAGGGCCCGCTCGTCCGGATCCACGGGCAGGTCGGCCAACCCGCCCCAGCGGTCGGGATGTTCGAGAGCGACACACCGGCCGAGACCGGCGACGGCCGCGTACGCGGAAGGGCCCGGCCGCTCCCCCGTGCCGACCACGGCCGTGCCCCGGGTCACGCACCACAGCGGGGCGTCGATCCCGGCGTCGCCGAGCGCCTGCACGAGCGCGAGGGTGAGGGCGAGCCCGCCGGGCAGGTCGGCGTGGTCGGGGTGCGGGCGGCGCTCGTCCGCGAGCAGGGAAAGGACTCCGGCGACGGGCCGCTCCGCCACGGCGTCCGCGAGCGCGGAGGCCAGCCCGGCGCGGCCCTGTCCGGGCCCTTCGGCAGTGACCACGGCGAGGTCGAGCCCGAGCGCGCGGAGCCCGCGCAGGATGTCGTCGGCGGCCCCTGCTCCGGGTCCTGCTGCGCCTTCTGCTCCTTCTGCTCCTTCCGCGTACGCGGCTTCTTCGGAGCACGCGACTTCGGGGCACACCACGAGCCAGCGCCCCTCGGGCACCGCAGCGGGCGGCAGTTCGAGGGGCTCCCATGCCACGCGGTGGCGCCACGCGTCGACGCTCCGCTCCCGCGTCCGCTCGGCCCGCCACGCCGAGAGCGCGGGCAACACCTCGTCCAGGGCCTGCGGGGTCACCTTCAGCGTCTCCGCGAGCCGGGCGGGCTCCTCGCGTACGAGGGATTCCCAGAGGCCGTCCGCATCGGGCGCCGGGGCCGCACTCTCCTGAGGACCCAGCCAGAAGCGCTCACGCTGGAACGGGTAGGTGGGCAGCTCGACGCGGGTGGCACCGGTCCCCTCGAACAGCGGCGCCCAGTCCACGGAAAGGCCGTGGACATGAGCCTGCCCGAGCGCCAGGAGCATGCGCTCCAGACCACCCTGGTCCCGGCGCAAGGTCCCCAGCACCACCGCGGTGCTCTCGGCCGACTCCAGGGTCGCCTCGACCGCCATCGTCAGGACGGGGTGCGGGCTGACCTCCACATACGCGCCGAAACCCTGCTCCGCCAGGGATCGGATGGCGGGCTCGAAGGCCACCGTGCGACGCAGGTTGGTGTACCAGTACCCGGCATCCATCACCGAGGTGTCCAGCCACTCACCCGTCACCGTGGAGTACAGGGGGATGTCACCGGCAACCGGCGAGATCCCCTCCAGCGCCTCCAGGAGCTCGGCCTCGATGCGCTCCACATGGGCCGAATGGGAGGCGTAGTCCACATCGATACGACGCGCCCGAACACCCTCGGCCTCGCAGCCTTCCAGGAGCTCGTCCAGGGCGTCGGTGTCACCGGACACCACCACTGCCGAGGGGCCGTTGACCGCCGCCACCGACAACCGCCCACCCCATGCAGCGAGGCGTTCTTCCACCTCGGCCGACGACAGGGCCAGCGACACCATCCCCCCGCTCCCCGCAAGCCGCACGATCGCACGGCTGCGCAACGCCACCACCCGCGCCCCGTCCTCCAAAGACAGCCCACCAGCCACCACCGCCGCAGCGATCTCCCCCTGCGAATGCCCCACCACCGCATCCGCCACCACACCAAACACCCGCCACCACCGCGCCAACGACACCATCACCGCGAACAACACCGGCTGCACCACATCCACCCGCTCAAATCCCACACCCGAACGCACCACCTCCACCAACGACCACTCCACATAAGGCCCCAACGCCGCCTCGCACTCCCCCATCAACCCCGCAAACACAGACGACTCATCCAGCAACTCACGCGCCATCCCCACCCACTGCGCCCCCTGCCCCGGGAACACAAACACCGTCCCCCCAGACACCGACACCCCACCCGACACCACACACGACGACGGCTCACCCACCACCAACGCCCGTACGCCATCCATCAGTTGCTCGCGGCCCTCAGCCACCACAACGGCTCTGCTCTCGAACCGCGAGCGCGTCGTGGCCAGCGACAGCGCGACATCACCAAGGCGTACGTCGTCCGCTCCGCACAGCTCAAGCAACCGCTCCGCCTGCGCCCGCAAGGCCTGCGGTGACCGCGCCGACACCACCCACGGCACCGGCCCACCCACCTCGGAAAGTCCGGCCGCCTCGGACTCCTGCGGCACCTCCTCCACGATCACGTGCGCGTTCGTGCCGCTGATTCCGAAGCCGGACACTCCGGCCCGTCGTGGCCGGTCGCTCTCGGGCCAGGGTGTCGGTTCGGTGAGGAGGCGGATGTCACCCGCGCTCCAGTCCACGTACGGTGTCGGCTCGGTGAGGTGGAGGGTCCGGGGCAGCAGGCCGTGGCGCATCGCCAGGACCATCTTCATGACGCCGCCGACACCCGCGGCGGCCTGGGTGTGGCCGATGTTGGACTTGAGGGAGCCCAGCCACAACGGCCGCTCCTCCAGACGCTCTTGACCGTACGTCGCCAGCAACGCCTGCGCCTCGATCGGATCACCCAAGCGCGTACCCGTGCCATGGGCCTCCACCGCGTCCACGTCCTTCGCCGACAACCCCGCATCCGCGAGCGCCGCACGAATGACCCGCTGCTGCGACGGACCGTTCGGAGCCGTCAGACCATTGCTCGCACCGTCCTGGTTCACCGCACTGCCCCGCACCACCGCGAGCACCGGATGACCGTGGCGACGAGCATCAGACAAACGCTCCAGGAGCAGTACGCCGACGCCCTCGGCGAGGCCGAAGCCGTCGGCCTGTGCGGAGAACGCCTTGCAGCGGCCGTCGGGGGCCAGGCCGCCCTGGCTGCTGAACTCCACGAACATGCCGGGCGTCGGCATCACCGTCGCGCCGCCCGCGAGCGCGAGCGCGCACTCGCCGCGCCGCAGCGACTGTACGGCGAGGTGCAGGGCGACCAGGGAGGAGGAGCAGGCCGTGTCGACGGTGACCGCGGCGCCTTCCAGACCGAGGGCGTAGGCGATGCGGCCGGAGGCGACGCTGCCGGTGTTGCCGGTGAGGAGGTGGCCGTTGCCGTCCGTCGCCTCGTGCAGGCGGGGGGCGTAGTCCATGGTCATCGCGCCGATGTAGACGCCGGTGCGGCTGCCGCGCAGCGTGTGCGGGTCGAACCCCGCGCGCTCCAGGGCCTCCCAGGAGGTCTCCAGGAGGAGCCGCTGCTGCGGGTCCATGACGAGCGCCTCGCGGGGCGAGATGCCGAAGAACTCGGCGTCGAAGCGGTCGGCCTCGTGCAGGAAGCCCGCCTCGCGCTGGTAGTGGCGGCCCGGTCCGGTGTCCTCCGGCGCGCAGGCGCCCGCGGTGTTCCAGCCCCGGTCGCCGGGGAACTCCGTCACGGCGTCGGTGCCGTCGGCGAGGAGGCGCCACAGCCGCTCGGGGGTGTCGGCGCCGCCGGGGAAGCGGCAGCCCATCGCGACGATCGCCACGGGGTCCTCGTCCGTGACCGTCGCGGGCTCCTCGGCGGGTGCTTCCTGCCGGGCACCGCCGAGGAGTTCGTCGCGCAGCGCCTCGGCGAGCGCGCGCGGTGTCGGATGGTCGAAGACGGCCGTCACGGGCAGCGACGCGGCGCCCGTGGCGGCGGTGACGCGGTTGCGGATCTCCACGGCGGTGACGGAGTCGAGGCCGAGGCCGGTGAAGGTGGCGTCGGGGTCGACGGGGCCCGGTTCGCCGAGCACGGCGGCGACTTCGTGGCCCACCAGACGCAGCAGTCGTTCGCGCTGCCCCGTGGCGGTGAGGGGGGCCAGTTCGTCGCGGAGGGCCGTGCGCGGGTCCTCGGTGCCGGTGTCGTCGGCCGCGTCCAGCAACTCCGCGGGGAGGTCCGCGGGCCGGGCGTCGAGCCCTTCACAGAGGGCTTCGGGGTCGGGGGCCGCGCCGCCGTGGACGTACATCTCGCCGAGCGCGGTGAGGAATTGGGTGCGGTCGCCGTGGCCGCGGCGGAGGGTGGCGCCGACGTGCGCCGTGACGCCGTGCTCGGCGGCGATCGCTTGGAGCGCGGTGGTGAGGACCGGGTGCGGGCTGATCTCCAGGAGGGTGTGGTGGCCGTCCCTGAGCAGGGCGGCGGCGGCCCGGTCGAAGCGGACGGTGCGGCGCAGGTTGCGGGCCCAGTAGGCGGCGTCCAGGGCCGGTTCGGGGAGGAGGTCGCCGGTGAGGCCCGAGTAGTACGGCAGCTGGGCGGGGAGCGGCCGGACGGGGGCGAGGTCGGCGTGGAGGCGGGGCACGATGGCGTCGATGTGCGGGGAGTGGGCGGCGAGCCCGACGGCGATGCGGCGCGCGTGCAGGCCCGCGGCGGTGAGCCGGGCGGTCAGCTCGGTGGCGGCTTCGGTGTCGCCGGACACGATCACGGAGCGCGGACCGTTGACGGCAGCAACCCCCACCTGGCCTTCATAGTCGGCGAGTTGGGCTTCCACGTCGGCGAGGGACGCCATCACGGAGACCATCTCGCCGCGCCCGGACAGGGTCGCCTGGGCCTGGCTCCACAGGGCGACGACACGGGCGCCGTCGTCGAGGGAGAGGGCGCCGCTGACGGCGGCCGCGGAGATCTCGCCGCAGCTGTGACCGAGCACCGCGGTGGGCTCCACGCCGTGGTCGCGCCAGAGTCCGGCCAGGCCGACGCCGACGGCGAACAGGGCGGGCTGGACGACGTCGGGCCGCTCCAGCGGGGGCGCGCCGTCGGCCGCGCGCAGCACGTCCATGAGGGGCCAGTCGACGAAGGGTTCGAGGGCCTGCGCGCAGGCGTCCACGCGCGCTCCGAACCGGGGTGCGGAGTCGAGGAGCCGTGCGGCCATGGCGGGCCACTGGGAGCCCTGTCCGGGGAAGACGAAGGCGATGCCGCCGCCGGGCCCGGCGGGCCCTTCGGTGAGGCCGGGGGCGCCGCGCCCGTCGGCGAGGGCGTCGAGGCGCTCCAGGAACGCGTCGCGGTCGCCCGCCACCAGGGCGGCACGCCGCCCGGTGGCGGTCGCGGCGCGGGCGAGGGTGAGGCCGACGTCCGCCGGGCTCCACTCCGGCAGGGCGCGCAGGTGGTCGCGCAACCGCCGCGCCTGTGCCGTCAGGGCGCCCCGCCGTGCGGCGGACAGGGCCCACAGGAGGGAGGTCCCGGCAGGGGACTCGGGCACGTTCACGCCATGGCTCCTCAGGACGTACGGGACAGGGACGGCGGGGCGCGCGCCGGTGCGGCACGGCCGTGCGGGGGCCCGCCGGGGCACGGCGGATCCACACGCCCGGGCACGGGCACGGCGCGCGGGCACCTCAGCGGACGAAGGCGGGGTGAGGGGGTGGGGGGCGGTCGGGGCGCTGCGTCAGTACAGGCCCTCGGGAGCGGAGTTGGTGACCTGGAGCGGACGGACGTCGGCGACGCCGTCGCAGGGCCACTGGCTGTCGGTGTGCCGTACGGCCTGGTCGCGTTCCAGGACGTTCGGCAGGAAGAGGTCGTCGTGCAGGACGGTCAGGCGGACCTGTCCGCCCGCGCCGGGCGCGACGACGTCCCGCCAGTCGTCCTTGCGCACGACGGCCATCGTCACCTGCGGGTAGTTCGGCATGTACGGGATCGAGCCGCCGTCGTCCGGTACGCCGAGGCAGGCGGCGTTGCCGAGGGTGTTGCCGTAACTGATGCCGCAGAGGCCGCCGTTGAGGGCGGTGCGGAAGTCGCGGTACATGGCGGTGTTGATCTGGGTGCCGCTCAGACGCACTCCGGCGAGGGCGCCGACGCGCTCGGGGGCGCGCCGGCACAGGGCCGCGAAGAGTGCGGGGGTGGTGTTGACGTAGTCGACGGCGCCTTGGTCCAGGACGTCCACGACCTGGTCGAGGAGGTGGTCGGTGTACCGCTGGACGTCGGCCATGCGGCCTTCGCGGATGAGGCGTTTCACCCAGCGGGGGTCCATGTCGATGGCGTACACCCGGCCCGCGTACAGGTCGGCGACCTCCCAGACGCCGTGCCCGATGAGGTGCGGCCCGGTGGGTGTCGCCTGGAGCCAGGCGCGGCCGGGCGCGAAGCCTTCGTGGACGAAGGACCAGCGGCGCCAGAGCGCGCGGTGGCGGATCATGGCGGGGGTGTAGAAGACGCGGCAGGGCGTGCCGGTGGTGCCGCCGGTGTCCCAGACGCGCCCGGCGAGCGGCCGGGGCACGGAGCGCGGCACGAGGTCCGCGGGGTCCAGGGTGCGCAGTTCCGCGAGGGGGAAGGGCCCGAAGGCCGTGAGGTCCTCGTAGCGCGTGATGTCGAGCGGCTCGAAGTCGAGCCGCTCACGGCGGCGCAGCCAGTACGGGCTGCCGTGGTCGGGGTGGAAGGTGCGCCGGACGACTCTGCGGGTCCATTCGTCCCTGTCGATGCCGAGCCACTGCTGGACGACTAAATCGGGGTCGACTTCGCACGGTTGTTCCCGCACGCCTCCTTGTACGGCCGCCCACATATCAGACTCCCTGCATGTCGGAGCCGACGAAGGAGAATTCGATCCCCAAGTCGTAGGCCTGACTGACGGCGAGTCGAATATGGTCCGTTGATTCCACGTGAACCACGGGGAACGGGAAGGCGAGGACGCCTTCAGGAATGGATGGGCCCACTACGACGCCCAGGCGCACATTGCGCTCCCACATGCCTTCGTAGACGTCGACGAGGCTGATCGGGTCCGTGGAATTCCGCTCGAACATATGACGCACGTCGTCCGCTGTTTTCAGTTCTCGGCGCTCCAGACAGGAGAGCAGCGGAATACGGGGGGCGGTGAACGGCATCTCCGCCAGATGAGGCGAGATGAAGTCACGGAAGGGCCTGCGCAGCGGAGAGTGGACACCAATGACGCGATCGGGCAGCGGCACGATCGCGCCGGGCGGAGCGTCGGCGGCCAATTCCTCGACGGCCGTACGGTGCCCGGCGAGCATCATGATGCGCTGCGACCCGTCGGCGACGGGGCCGAAGTCACCGGCCAGGTAGAGGTGTTCGCGCCCGCGCCAGGGCCACGCGGACCCCGCGTCCTCGGCGGGCACAAAGGCGAGAGCCATGCCCTCTTCGGGGTCCGAGGGCCGTGGACCTGGGGCATCCGCCGTCCGGGCCAGCATCGTGAACAGGGATCTGCGGTCCAGTCCCCCGGCCAGACAGCTGGCCGTCATGGCTCCCAGGCTCAGGCCTCCGACCACGTCCGGGCGCAGTCCGGCCGCGGCGAGCAGGTCGTGCACGGCGACGGCGAGCGCCGCTTCGCGGATCGTCCCCGCGCTCTGCCGCGGCTCGCGCCCCTCAGGCAGTTCCGCGCGCAGGATCTGCTCGGGGGTCAGTCCGGTCCATTCGGATATCTCTTCGTACAGCGTCCGCATGGCAGCTGACGACTCGTACAGCTCGATTCCATGCGGTTCAGAACCCACACCGCCACCGAATAGGTACCCCAGAGCCATGCTTACTCCTGTTGCGCTTTGAACATCTCTTGCCGCATGCACTGCATGAATTCAGCACCCGATTCCCGCCATCGCCATGACCTTCGCAGGCCCGATGACGGAAATCCACAACACCCAAGGAATATGACAGACGCCACCATCAAGTGGCTCGATCTTCAAAATTTGAGAAACGAACCTCTTCGGCGGCGGGCAGATCGAAAGCCCCTGCCAAGGAATCGAGGGCCGCCCCGACGGGGCCGATGTGAACAGGGTCGCGATTAACGTATGAGGCAGCGACTTTAACACCGAGGCCACGGCGCCGAAAGGGCGCCTTTCAAATCCGGCCACAGCGCGCTTTTGACGCCACTCGGCAATGCGATGTGACAAACAAGCCAGCGACATCCGTTCCACGCGTCACCGCACGCACTCACCCGCCGCTGAAACAGCGGCCTCCACGGCATTCGGGGCTCCCGCCCGGGAGGCCGAAACCCGCCTCTGGCATGTGCTGCGCACAGTTGCCGAGTGCGTCTCGCGGCGCCCAGCGAGGCCGCTGGTCTATACCCACTGTCTCCACGAGGTGACGCAAAGCCACTTGCCCCGCGGCCGACGGCGCAGCGGCAGCGGGTGCGGTGGGCGCGGGCGCGGCCGAAGCGGGCGCGGCGGAGAGCGCGGAGGGCGGCGACCGCCTCGGCGAGGACGGCGCGAGCGAGCCGGTGCGGATCCTCGGCCTCCCCGACCCGGCGAACGCGCACCGCACCGGGCACCCCCTCGCCGGAGCGGTCGCCGCCCTCCGGTCCGGTGCGTGCGACACGGCCCTGGTCGGGGCCGACGGCGCCTTCGTCGAGCTCAGCCGCAGGGACGACGCCCGGACCGCGGCCTTCGCCTACCGGCTCGACCCCGACCACGCGCGGGCCGCCCCGAGCCCGGCGCTCGCCGAAGCCGCCGTGCGCGCGGGCCACCCCGGCCCGGCCGCACCGCCCCCGACGTGCCCGCCGTCCCGGTCGCCCTGTCGGCGCACAGCCCGGGCGCCCTGCGGGCACAGGCCGCCGACCTGCACGCGCTGCTCACCGCTGGGCCCGACCTGCCCGTCCTCGACCTCGCCCACTCCGCCACGGCCCGGCCCGCGCTCGCCCGCCGTGCCGCGCCGACCGGCGGCGACCGCACACGGCTCGCCGACGAACTGCTCGCCCTCAGCGAGGGCCGCTCCGTGGTGCCCGGCCCCGCGTCAACGGCGTCGGCGCTCCCGGCCGCGGACCCCACCGACGGCATCGCCTTCGGGTTCCCCGGGCACGGACCGCGGTGGCTGGGCATGGCCGACGAACTCCTCCCCGCTTCCCCGGTGTTCGCCGGTGTTCGCCGAGCACCTGCCCGCCTGCGCGGACGCCCGCACCCCTACGTGGACCGGCCCGTGCTCGACGTCCTGCGCGGCACCACGGACACACCCTCCCTCGACCGGCCGGACGTGGGGCAACCCGCGCTCCGGGTGACGAGCGCGTTCCTGGACGCGCTCGCCCACCACCGCAGGGCGGTGGGCCTGCGCCCCACATCGCCGGCATGGGGCCTGTGGGAGTCGGCAGCACGATGACCGGCGGCCTCGCGGACAGCGACGTGGCACGGATGTCCCGCTCCGGCATCACGGGCCTCACCGAGGAGGGGGCCTCGCCCTGTTCGAGTTCGGCTGCGCAGCGGGCCCGAGCCGGTGCACCCGCTGCTGCGCGGCCCCGTGCGCCCCGGGCCGCCCGGGCGGCGGGCCCAGGTGGCCGCGCTGCCGCCGGTCCCGCTCGCCACCGGCCCCGGCATCCCGCTGCTGTGCTTCCCGTCGACCACGGCGCCTTCGGGCCCGCACTACTTCTCCCGCTTCGCCCCCGTCCTCGCGGGACACCGGGACGTGACCCCACTGCCCCACCCCGGCTTCGGTGCCGGGAAGCCGCCGCCCGCGACCCGGAAGGCGGTGGTCCGCTTCCAGGCCGAGGCCGTGGAGCGGCAGGCGGGCGACCGGCCGTTCGTGCTCCTCGACACGTACATCGCGACGCACTCGTTCGAGAAGCGGCTCGAAGCGGCGCTGTCGGAGCGGATGCCCACCAGCCAGGCGTTCGACCTGCTGACCGGCGCGCAGATGACCGGACGGAGTGGTTCCGTGCGCGTGTTCGACAACTGGAAGCCCGAACCGGTGGGGACCCCGACGCTGTGCGTGCACGCAACGTTCTCGTCCGGGGAAACAGAAGCACTGGCGACCGAGTACGCCTGGCAGCCCCAGTGGCCGCACCGCCACGAGGACGCCGGGCGGATCGGCGAGCTTCCAGCACCCCGTCTCGGCCGCGCTCGCGAGCGGCGCCGACGTGGCGGCCCTCCAGTACCCGGGCCGCCAGGACCGGCGCAACGAACCGAACGTGGACGACATCGGCGTCCTGGCGGACCGGACGGCGCCCGTGGTGGCACACGACGGGCTCCTGGCCGATGTGAAGCCCCTGAGCGGCATCGACGCGAAGGTGCTCGGCGACGAGGAACTGCTGCGCATGGTGCTGCCCGCCGTCCGCAGCGACTACCGGGCCATCGAGACGTACGGCTCCGTGGACGCGGTGCTCGGCTGCCCGATCACCGCCCTCATCGCGGTGGTGGTCGAGGCGCTGCGCGGAGCCGTGGCCGTGGCCGTGCCCGTCGGCTAGCGGCGGGGGGCGGGAGCGGGGGCCGGACGACTCGCTCGTCCGGCCCCCGTTCGGCCTCGGGTGCGGCCCGTCGGCTCAGATGTAGCCCGCGCGCAGTGCGTAGGCCACCGCGTGGGTCCGGTTGCGCAGCCCCAGCCGTGAGGTCAGGTTCTGCAGGTCGTTCTTCACGGTCCGCTCGGAGTACGCGAGTTTGGCGGCGACCTCGGCGGTGTCGAGGCCGTCCGCCACCAGACGGAGGATGTCGACCTCCCGCGGTGTCATCTCCGCCGAGGTGAGGCGCGCGGGGCCCTGCGCGCTGCTCTGGAGCCGCCCCATCTGGGCGATGAGCCTGCCCAACAGATCGGGCGGTAAGTCACCGTGACCCCGGTGGGCCGCGAGGACCGCCCGCAGCAGCCGGGCCGGTGTGGCCTCCCGCCGCCGCACGATCGAGGTGACACCGCAGCCCGCGACCTCCAGCACGTCCGCCCCATGCATCCGGTCCACCACCAGGACCACCCGGGCGCTCTGCGCGCGCACGAGTCTGCGCAGACTCACCAGGGTCGCCTCGTCCACCGTGCCGACGACGAGCAGGGCGACGTGGCCGCGCTCGTGCTGCGTGCCGTCCGCCACCGCGATCTCCGCGCACTGCCGGAGTTGGCTCACCACCCCGGCCTGGGAGATCGGGTCCGACGCGTGCACGGTCACCAGCACCGGCCGCGTCGTGGGAACGCTCTCAAGGGTCGGCTGCATGGGCTAGAGCGCCTCCAGGTTCCACGGTGGTCCTGAGGTGCGGCGGTGACGGGAGACACCTGCGTCCACCGCTCGCTCCTCCGCTGTCAGGTAAGCAGCTGCCGCGTTCGCGCACCAAGCGGCGCCACGTGCTGTCGTCCACCAGGTTGGTGCCCGCCGCTCACGTCCGGCTGATGTTCCGCTGACGCCTCGGGCACCCCGATGTGAGGTGTGCCGACGATGCGGCCTCATGTTCGAAGGTGAGGGGTGGTGCGGACGTCCCGCGGAGCCGGCGAGGAAGACATCGATGTCCGTACGGTCGCGGGCACCGATGCCCGCGTCCTCACAGGCCGTCCACGCCGATTCCGCTGCGGCCGCCCGGTTCGCGGGCAACGGCACACCGGTCAGCTCGGCCAGTACGCCGGGATCCTGCTGCGCCCGCATCGGTGCCGCGGGTGCGGCACCGATGACGGCGACAGTGCTGGTGACCACTCGTACCGATTCGCGCATGGCGCTCTCCGCCCCCGTGAGTCGTCCATGAGTACGGAACTGATGGCTGCTCGGCCCGGATTGGACCGAGCCTTTCTCGGCCAATCCTCCGCGACAACGAGCGCAAGTCAAAACCCGCGCTTCGAAAAATGTCAACCGGCGAACATTTTCAGCCTGAGGCGCGAACGCCGCTGTTTACGCTCTACTTACAAGGCGCTTACGAGTGGCAGGCGGATGGGAATGCTCGTAACCCCTTGGGCTCGCGAAATTCATCGTGCGACCCTCCGCGATCCGCGCGTGTCCCGGCGGTAACACGAGAGAGGAAGGCCCCTCCCACGCCCCATGACGCAGCAAGCCTTGCGCTTTCGGATAGCAGGCGGCCGTTGTTCTGGATGGCCGGAAAGCCCACGTCAGAGGCACGTTTCGGGGGCCGCAGACCAGGCAGCCACCCCATTCAGACCACCAAGGTCACAGCGCCACCGCGGGACGGTCGGCCGGGGCGGGGGCGTCCGCTGGAGTCACGGCGGCAGGAAAACGAGAGGGAAGTTGGCCCGATTGGCGCGCCGGACAAAAATGCGGCAAGCGAACTGCCATTAGCCCCGACCAGAGACAGGCCGGAGTTGAGGACGGTGATATGGGAGCCGCACTTCATAAGGCACACTCAGTCCGCACCGGCCTCAAGGGAGATATTCCAGCAAGGCACTCCACCGGGTGGCCCGATGGGATGTGAAACCGAATCGCGCGAGGTCAGACGATTACATTATCCGAACTCTCGCGCTGGAACCAACCATATCCCCGGGTGCACCGCCCGCACCAGCCTCTCTTTTTGTGGCCGTCGCGAGCGAAAACAACACCCGTCCGCCCGCCTTCAAGGATGACACCGAGGGCTGTTTACGCGCTGACAAATATGCGGGAGCGAATCATCAGCACCCACTCCACCTGGCGTTACTCTGCGTAATTTTGCGACCGTGATAGATGACTCTGGCATATGCCCAGCGTCCCGCGTGGCTACCGGGGGCCGAACCCGCACGCCGCGCCCATGCCCGTTCGGCCACTGACGGGCTCCGTTTCCTGCCCGTTTTGGGCCTCGACATCCACCCTCCGTGGCCTACCTCACACCCTCCACACCGTCCCGGCGCCGGTCGGCCGAGACCTGGACGCCCTTCCAGAGCCGCCGTCGCCACCACGTCCACCACCGGCCCGTCCACCCGGGCCGCGCGGGCCGGGTGAACGGCGGACCGACGGCGCTCCTTCACCCGCCGTCACGCGTGTGCGGCGGTTCCATGCGGGAGAGCCAGGTCGTGAGCAGCGCTTCGAGCGACGCGGCTTCGTCGGGGGTCAGGAGGTTCACCAGTCGGCGTTCATTGCGCATGTGGTCGGTGAACGCCTCGTCGATCAGTTCGCGTCCGGGCCCGGTCAGGGCGACGATGCGGCCACGCTGGTCGTCGCCGGAGCGGCGGCGGGTGACGAGCCCGGCCCGCTCCAGCCGGTCGATCCGCTTCGTCATCGCCCCGGTGGTGACCATGGTGTGCGCGGCCAGCTCGCCGGGCGCCCGCTCGTAGGGCGCTCCGGCCCGGCGCAGCGCGCACAGCACGTCGAACTCGCCCTCGCCGAGGCCGTACTGCCCATAGACGAGGCACAGCTGCTCGGTGAGCCGGTCGGCCAGGCGGTGCAGTCGACCGATCACCCCCTGCGGCGAGACATCCACGTCGGGCCGCTCGCGGCGCCAGTCGGCCTGAATGCGGGCCACGCGGTCCTGTGGCTGCCGCTCTTCCCTGCGCACGTCGTCCATCCGCACATATTAGCTTCCCAGGAAGCTATATTGGCTTCCATGGAAGCCAATGCGCGATGGGTGGCACTGACCGCGGTCGCTCCGGTGGCCTGGGGCACGAACTACTTCGTCACGCACGAGTACCTCCCCGCGGACCGCCCGCTCTCGGGGGCCGCGCTGCGCGCGCTGCCCGCGGGTCTCCTGCTCCTCGCCGTGCGCAGGCAGCGGCCGCGCGGCGCGTGGTGGTGGCGGTCCGCGGTGCTCGGCCTGCTCAACGTGAGCGTGTTCTTCGTCCTCGTCTACGTCGCCTCGCAACTCCTTACGACGAGCGTCGCCGCCACGGTCATGGCGGTGTCCCCGCTGACGATGATGCTGATCGCCTGGCTCCTGGTGTCCGAACGCCCCAGCGCCACGCATCTGTCGGGCGCGGTCATCGGCCTCGCCGGGGTCTGCCTCATGCTGCTCACGGGGGTGGCAGGGGTGAGCGTGCCGGGTGTCCTCGCCTCGGCCGCCGCCATGCTGATGTCGTCGTTCGGCTACGTCCTGGCCAAGCGCTGGAGCGCCGACGCCGACGTACTCGCCTCGACCGCCTGGCAGCTCACCGCCGGCGGCCTCTTCCTGCTCCCCGCGGCCGCCGTCGCGGAGGGCCCGCCCACCGCGCTCTCGCCTTCGGAGGTCCTCGCGTTCGCCTACGTCGGCCTGATCGCCACCGCTCTGGCCTTCGCCGCCTGGTTCACGGGGCTGCGTCATCTGCCCGCGGGGACGGTGGGTCTGATCGGACTGCTCAACCCGTTCACGGGCGTCCTGCTCGGCACGGCGGTCGCCGCGGAGGTGCTGACCGTGCAGCAACTGTGCGGGCTCGCCCTGGTGCTGGTGGGAGTCGTCCTCGGCAGGCCCGCCCGCGCGGGGCGGCGCGACGGCGGCCGGACACGCACGCGCGCCGTCACCGACGAGCGGCCCGGCTCCGCCGAGGATTCGGCACGGAATCCCTCTCGGTGCGGCCCTGCGTGAAGGCCGCGCCGAGGCCCTGGGTCACGCGGACGGGGTCGCGCCCCGGCCGTCGAGGCCGGTGCCGCCGAGGCGGGTCAGCCCGGTGGCCAGGGAGGCGACGTCCTCCTTCGTCCACACGGGCGGGGCGAAGACGTCGGCGGCGACCCGCTCGGCCGTGGCGAGCATCTCCGCCAGGCGCTCGCGGCCCGTGTCGGTCAGCGCGGCGTACGCCACCCGGGCGTCGCGGGCGTTCGCCTCGCGCGTGACGAGGCCGATCCGCTCCAGCGGCGCGAGGCCCCGGGTCACTCCGGACGCGGTCAGGCCGAGCGCCTCGGCCAAGTCCACTCGGCGCATGCGGTCGCCGGGCGCCTGCCCCAGGCACAGGAGCAGGGTGAAGTCGGCCAGGCTCACGCCGTGCAGACCGCCCAGAGCCGCGTCGAACCGCTTCACCAGGGCGGTCTGGGCCCGTACGAGACGCAGCGACGCGTCGAGGGCATCAGTCATTGCTTCCTCCTTGACTGCTCAAGCTTAGGGCAGGGCTTGAGCAGTCAAGCATCGGATGCGGGTCAGGTGCGCTTCTGGGCGGCGGCCCGGCGCTGCCGCTTGCCGAGCGGTGCCTGGGAGAGGTCCTCGGCCTGGGGCCGGAGGTTCTTGTAGCCGTAGCCGCGCTGCTCGAGCCACGCCTTCGCGGCCGCCTCGGCCTGGTCGGTGGCTTCCAGGATGTCTTCCTCTTCCTCCCCCTCGGCCTGGAAGCGGAAGGTGAAGGCGGGCCGGGCGGCGATGTCGTAGCTGAGGTGCCCCTCGGGCGTGAAGGCGGCGCGCAGCACGTCGTGCTCCGCGGCCCGGGCCAGCAGTTCGGCCCGCTGGTCGGGCGTCAGTCCGTCGAAGACACCGCGCACGGTGACGCGGAAGGTACGAGTAGTCATCCGGCGACCCTAACCAGCGGGGCGGAGCCGCTCCACCGCGTTTTCCGGTCGGAGCACCCGGGTCCGCCCGGGCGGTCACACCTCGCCGGGCTCCCCCGCCGCCTCCATCCTGCGGCGCACCTGGTCCTCCTGCGCCAGGCGCCGCAGGAGTTCGAGTACGGGACCGGAGAGGGCAAGGACGATCACGGCCTGCTCGGCCAGGGCGGGCGAGTCGTCGAAGTCCGCCGCGCGCTCCAGGTCGAGGCGGGCGATCGAGCGGGCCAGCTCCCCATAGGCGGCGAGCCGGTCCAGGCGGTAGTTGGCGTCGAGGCGTCTGAGCTCCCGCAGCACCGTCGTCAGCCCCTGGACGTGCGGGGAGTCGTCGGGGACCTGCCAGTCCATGGCCGCGATCAGGTCCGCGGCGTCCGCCGCCGCGGCCGCCTCGGCCGCCGCCTCCCGGCCCTCGTCCCCGGCCGGGGCCTGCGCGACGGGCACCGGCAGTGCGTAGCTGATCGCCCTGAGCGTGCCGTCGGTGCTGTCGGCCCGGTCGACCGCCGCCAGAACGTCGCCGGTGGCGGCGATGGACAGGCCGCCGAGCGTGGTGAGCGCCTTGATCAGGCGCAGCCGCTGGACGTGCTCCTCGCCGTACTCGGCCAGGGTCGCGGCCGTCGCCCGGCCCGCAGGCAGCAGCCCCTGGCGCCGGAAGTACTTGATGCTGGCGACCGGTACGCCGGTCCTCTGGCTGAGCTCGGAGATTTTCACGCGGCTTCCTCGACGACGGGGGACGCGTCCCGGCAGCCCCTCACGGCAATTGGACACCACCAACTCGATACTGTCACTATCTAGAGCTGGATACCTCAAGTATCTAGTTACGTAGCGTCAGTGCACTGGAGCGTCCATGCCTTCCCCTCAGCCCTCGTCCGCGCTCCGCAGCCCCCGGCTGTGGATCGGCACGGGCATCATCGTCGCGGTGGTCTCCACCTTGTTCGCCCTGCTCTATGTGGGCGGCAACGTGAACCCCAAGGGCAACCTGCGTGACCTGCCCGTCGCGCTGGTCAACAACGACCGCGGCGCGGGCACGGGCAAGCAGCACATGAACATCGGCGACCAGGTCGTCTCCGGCATCAAGAAGGCCGCCGCGGACAACGACAGCATCGACTGGCAGGTCCTCAGCCAGGCCGAGGCCGACAAGCGCCTCGGCCAGGGCAAGCTCTACGGCGCGCTCGTCGTGCCGAAGGACTTCACCGCCACGGTCGGCGGCCTCAGCAGCGCGCAGCAGAAGAACCCCGCCCCGCCGACCCTCACGGTGCTCACCAACCAGGCGGCCGGAAGCTTCGGCTCCTCCATGGCGAGCCAGGCCACGCAGAAGGCCGCCCACGCCGCGTCCGCGCAGCTCGGCAAGGAGCTCCTCGGCCGCGCGAGCGAGCAGAAGGCACCGCTCGCCCCCGCCGCCCAGCTGATGCTCACCGACCCCGTGACCGTCCAGGTCGCCGACGGCCACCCGTTGGAGACCCACAGCGCCATGGGCCTGAGCGCCTTCTACTACGCCCTGGTCCTGCTGGTCTCCGGCATGCTCGCCGCCAACGTGATCCACTCCCAGGTCGACACGGCGCTCGGCTATCTGCACTCCGACTTCGGCCCGTTCCGCCAGCGCAACCCCCTGCGCCGCACCAGCCGCGTGCGCACCCTGGCCATCAACTCGGCCCTGATGCTGGGTCTCTCCGTGGTCATGGGCTCCCTCGTGGAGCTCGCCACGGTCGGCGCCCTCGGCATGGACGCGGACCACCTCGGCCTGCTCTGGCTCTACTCCGTGGGCACCATCGCCGTCGTCGGCCTCAGCGCCCTGGCGCTGCTCGCCGTCTTCGGCACGCCCGGCATGCTGCTCTCGACCATCGTCTTCGTCGCCATGGCCGTCCCGTCCTCCGGCGCCACGGTGCCGCTGGAGGCGCTGCCCGGGTTCTTCCGCGCGCTCGCGGAGTTCGAGCCGCTGCGTCAGCTCACCGGGGGCCTGCGCGCCATCCTGTACTTCGGCGCCCAGGGCGACGCCGGACTGACCCGCGCCTGGATCTCCATGGGCGTCGCCCTGGTCGTCTCCCTGCTCTTCGGCTTCGGCATGACCCGCCTGTACGACCGCAAGGGCCTGCACCGGGTGCCCGCCGAGCCCGCCAAGGCCACCGAGGCCGCGCCGGAGCCCGCGTCGGCCTGAGACACGGCCCGCCCACGGCCGGGCCGGAACGGTGCACACCGTTCCGGCCCGGCCGTCGTCATTCCCGGCGTCCCCCGATCTCCAGGCGCGGCCAGTCCGCGAGGTCCCGCAGGAGCTGGCGGTCGTGCGTGGCGACGACGACGGCCGCGCTCGTCCCCCGGACGGCGTCGGTCACCTCGTCGACGAGCGCCGCCGACAGATGGTTCGTCGGCTCGTCGAGCAGGAGCAGACCGGGCCGCCCGGCCAGCGCGAGGGCCAGGTCGAGGCGCCGCCGCTGCCCCTGCGACATCCGCCCGACCGGGGTGCGCAGCGCCTCGGCGTCCAGCAGGCCGAACGCGCCCAGCGGGACGGCGTCGGCGTCCCGGAGCGTCCCGGCCGCCACGAGCCGCCCCACGTGCCGGGCGTGCGCCTCGCGGGCGGTGAGCGCGGGGTCCTGCCCCGCCGTCTCCTGGGTGAGCCGGACGACCCGCGCGCCCCGGGCCGTCCGGACGTATCCGTCCGTGGGCGCGAGCGCACCGGCGAGCACCGCGAGCAGGGTGGACTTCCCCGCGCCGTTCGGCCCGGTGACGAGCAGCCGGTCGCCGCCGTCGAGGCTGAGGGCGACCGGGCCCGCGAGGCGTCCTTCGACCGCGACGCCGTGCGCCCGCAGCTGCGGCGCCCCCGACCGGACGCCCGGGTCCGGCCAGCGCAGTGCCGCGGGCGGCTCCGGCACGTCGATCCGGTGCGCCTCCAGGGCGTCCTGCTGCCGCTTCAGGGCCTGCACGACGCCCGGCGCGCGGGACTGGCGCTGGTGCTTGCCGGTCCCCTTCTCCGGCCGCCAGCCGGTGGAGAGCCGGTCGCGGGCCCTGGACACCGCGTCCGTCAGACGCCGGTGCTCGGCCTGCTGCTCCTCGTGGTCCCGCTCCCAGCGTTCGCGCTCACGGCGCCGGGCGTCCTGCCAGGCGTCGTAGCCACCGGCGTACAGGCGCGGCCTTCCGTCCCGGGTCGGATCGAGGTCGAGGCAGCGGTCGGCGACGTCGCGCAGCAGCGCCCGGTCGTGGCTGACGACGGCGAGGCCCCCGGCGTGCTCGCGCAGCCTGCGGGTCAGGAAGTCCAGGCCGTCGGCGTCGAGGTGGTTGGTCGGCTCGTCGAGCAGCAGGACGTCGTGGTGCGCGCCGAGCAGACAGGCCAGGCGGACCCGGTAGCGCTGCCCGACGGAGAGGGTCGCCAGGGGGCGCTCGCGGTCGGCGGGGGCGCCGAGGGCCTCCAGGGCGACGTCGACGCGGCGTTCGGCGTCCCAGGCGTCGAGCCGGGTGGCGGCGTCGAGCGCGGTGGCGTAGCGGTCGTCGGCGCCGGGCTGCCCCTCGGCCAGGGCGTGGGTCGTCGCGTCCAGGGCGACGAGGGCCGCGAGCGAGGCGGCGAGCGCCTCGGACGTCAGGGTGCCCACGGTCGCGCCGTCGGGTACGGCGAGCTCCTGGCGGGCCAGGCCGATCGTGCCGGCCCGGTGCACGCTGCCCTCGTCGGGGGCGACCAGTCCGGCGAGGACGTGCAGGAGCGTCGTCTTGCCCCGGCCGTTCTCGCCGACGACGGCGAGCCGCGAGCGGGCGGGGACGGTGACCGAGACGTCGTGCAGGACGTGCCGGGATCCGCGGGTGACGGTGACGCCTTCGGCGCGGACGTGTGCGCTGTCGCCCGCCTCGACGGGCAGGGACGGGCTTTCGGGGGTGGGCGTGAGGTTCACGGGGTGCTCCGCAGCTCGCAGGGAGCCGGGCAGCGCACAGCGGCCGCCCGGCGGGAACCGGGACGGCGAGCGCGGATTCAGCAGGGGAAGGCGCCGCCGTCAGCGGGCGGAGCGGACCTTCTGCGACCAGATGCCTCGTGCCATGTCGATCACGGTAACAAGGGCGGCGCGCCGGTTCATCCGAATTTCCGCCGGCCGTGGCACGGCCCCCACGGGGCATGCCGCGGACCGCGCCCGCGGAAAACCGACGTACGGCCGTGGTGGGGCGGGCCCACCGCGCTGCACCCTGGTCGCTGGATCGCCGCACCGGGACGGCGGCCGCGGGTGGAGAGGCAGGCACATGGGGCAGGCATTCGGTTCCTACCAGAACGAGATCTACCTCGAAGGGCTCGGCGGGGTCCTCCCGCGCTTCCCGATGGGCTTCGCGGGGTGGGAGGCCGGGGCCGAGGCGGCGCTGCCGCCCTCGGTGTGGTCGTACGTCGCGGGCGGGGCGGGGGACGAACGCACCCAGCGCGTGAACGTCACCGCGTTCGACGGCTGGGGTCTGGTCCCGCGCATGTTCGTCGGCGCCGCCGAGCGCGACCTGTCCGTCGAGCTGTTCGGGACGACGCTGCCCTCGCCCGCGCTCATGGCGCCCATCGGCGTGATCGGTCTGTGCGCGCAGGACGGGCACGGTGACGTGGCCACCGCGCGGGCGTCCGCCCGTACCGGCGTGCCGATGATCGCCTCGACGCTGTCCGTCGACCCCATGGAGGACGTGGCCGCCGCGCTCGGGGACACTCCCGGCTTCTTCCAGCTCTACACCCCGACCGACCGTGACCTGGCGGAGAGCCTCGTCCGCCGGGCGGAGTCGGCCGGGTTCCGGGGCATCGTGGTCACCCTCGACACCTGGGTGACGGGCTGGCGTCCGCGCGATGTGGGCGTCAGCAACTTCCCCCAGCTGCGCGGCCACTGCCTCGCCAACTACTTCTCGGACCCGGTCTTCCGCGCGCACCTGAAGCGGCCGCCGGAGGAGGCCCCGCAGGAGGCCGTCCTCAACTGGGTGCGCGTCTTCGGCAATCCGCTCACCTGGGCGGATCTGCCCTGGCTGCGCTCGCTGACCGAGCTGCCGCTGATCCTCAAGGGCCTCTGCCACCCCGACGACGTGCGCCGGGCGAAGGACGGCGGGGCGGACGGCGTCTACTGCTCCAACCACGGCGGCCGCCAGGCCAACGGCGGGCTGCCCGCCCTGGACGCGCTGCCCGGCGTGGTGGCGGCCGCCGACGGACTGCCGGTGCTCTTCGACTCCGGCGTGCGCAGCGGTGCGGACATCGTCAAGGCGCTCGCCCTGGGCGCCACCGCCGTCGCCATCGGCCGCCCCTACGCGTACGGGCTCGCCCTCGGCGGCACCGACGGCATCGTCCACGTGCTCCGCTCGCTCCTCGCCGAGACCGATCTGATCATGGCCGTCGACGGATATCCAACGCTCGGCGACCTCACCCCGGACGCGCTCCGCCGCGTGGCGTGACACGACCGCGTGTCGAGACGGGGAAGCGGGGTACTGGGGTTCTCACGCCGTCTCGATGACGAAACCGCGCGGTCGCGTCGAGCAGGACGGCTCCACGTCCGGTGGCCCGTGCCGCCGGACGCCCTCCCCCGACGACACAGCCAGTACGTCGCCCCCGGACCGGCCGGTACGGCACCACACCGACGGGCGCATACTGGAACATATCCGCACATTGGAGGACCCAATGATCGCGATCGGTCTCGTTCTGCTCGTCATCGGCCTGGTGGCCGGCATCTCGATCCTCTGGACGATCGGCGTCATCCTCGTCGCCGTCGGCGCCGTCCTCTGGCTCCTCGGCGCCGTCGGACACGCGGTGGGCGGACGACGTCACTACTGGTAGCAGCGCACCGCACGGCCGCCGCGCGCTCCCCCGGGCCGCGGCGGCGCCCGCACCCGGCCCCCGAGGGGAACCGCCATGCAGCGCACCGCAGTTGTCGACGAGTCGTACTGGCTGACCACGACGCCCGAGACCCGCTACCCGGCCCCCGACACGGATCTGACGGCGGACGTCGCGGTCGTCGGCGGCGGCATCGCCGGTCTCTGCACGGCGTGGGAGCTCACCCGCTCCGGCCTCGACGTGGTCCTCCTGGAGGCGGACCGCATCGCCGCGGGCGTGAGCGGCTACACGACCGCCAAGCTCAGCGCCGCGCACGGCCTGTGCTACGCGCGTCTGGAGGCCGAGCACGGCGCCGACGACGCCCGCCGCTACGCCCGCTCCCAGCAGGAAGCCGTGGAGCGGACCGCCGACCTGTGCGCGGACCTCGACATCGACGCGGACCTGGAGGGCGCCCCCGCCTTCACCTATCTGTGCGACCCCGAGCGCGTCAAGGAGCTCCAGGAGGAGGCCGCCGCGGCACGGCGGGCCGGACTCGACGCCTCGTTCGTGACCGACACCGAACTCCCCTTCGCCATCGCGGGCGCGGTCCGCGTCGAGGGCCAGCTCCAGTTCCACCCGCGCAAGTTCCTCCTGGCCCTGGCCGAGCACCTCACCGCGGCCGGGGCCCGCGTCTTCGAGCGCGCCAGGGTCACCGAGCTGCATGACGGCCACCGCTGCCGCCTGACGACTGAGGCCGGGGTCACCGTGGAGACGCGCGACGTGGTCATCGCCACGCACTACCCGGTCTTCGACCGCACCCTGCTCTTCACCCGCCTCACCCCCCGCCGGGAGCTGGTGCTCGCCGCTCCCGTGCCGACGGCCGCTGCCCCCACGGGCATGTACCTCACGCCGGAGGACGGGGTCCGCTCGCTGCGCAGCGCGCCCTACGACGAGGAGCGGCGCCTCGTCATCGTCACCGGGGAGTCCTTCACGCCGGGAACGGACGACGTGCGGGAACGCTACGCCCGGCTCGACGCCTGGGCCCGCGCCCACGTGCCGCACTTCGCCCGGGCGGACACCGGCTACCGCTGGGCCGCGCAGGACAACGACTCCCTGGACCGTCTTCCGTACGTCGGCCACGCCCACCCCGGCACCCAGCACGTCTACGTGGCCACCGGCTTCGGCGGCTGGGGCATGAGCAACGGCGTCATGGCGGGCGAACTGCTCGCGGCCCACGTCACCGGCGGGCCCCGGCCCGACTGGACCGAGCTGTACGACCCGCGCCGACTGCCGCCGGTCCGCGAAGCGGGCCCCTTCGTCGCCCATCAGGCAGCCGTGGCCAAGCACTTCGTCGGCGACCGGCTGCACACCGCCCACGTCGACTCGGTCGCGGACATCCGGCCTGGCAGCGGAGCCGTCGTACGCCTGGAGGGCCACCGGTGCGCCGTCCACCGCGACGCGAGCGGACAGGTCAGCGCGGTCTCCGCGCGCTGCACGCACCTCGGCTGTCTGGTGCACTTCAACGACGCGGAACAGGCCTGGGAATGCCCCTGCCACGGCTCCCGCTTCGCGACGGACGGCTCGGTCCTGCACGGCCCCGCCACCCACCCCCTCGCACCGCGCGAGATTCCGGGCCCGCCCGCCTGAGGGCCCGCGCTCCCGGGGGTCCGGACCGTTCGCAGGCCCTCCTGGCGAAAGGTTGTACGCGACGCACGTGGCGATCACCACGGTGATGAAGATGTGGTGAAGACCGTAAGGTCACTTCGTTCACATCTATCGCCGGGCAGCGCTCGCGTCCCGGCACCATCCGTGGGGGACCAGTCATGCAACACCGCACTCGCATCGCCGTGTTCGGCTCCGTGCTCGCCGCGGCCGCCGTGGGCTTCACCGCCCCCGGGGCCCAGGCCGCCGCGCCCGAGGGCATCTCGATCACGAACGTCACGGTGAACGACGGCAAGCCGGTCGTGCTCGGCACCACCGCCGGCAAGACCTTCAAGGTCTCGGTGACGGCGGACACCGACTCCGCGATCACCGAGTCCGACATCACCCTGTACGGCCCGAATTCGAGCGTGGCGCAGCCGCAGACCACCCCCAAGTGCACCGCCGAGGGCACGAAGGCGACCTGCACGGGGACGTTCACGATCGACCCCGACGTCGACTTCTTCGACAACACGCCCGCGGGCACGTGGTACGTCAACCCCCTGCTGGTCTCCGACACCGACAGCATCTACGCGGAGAAGGCCGGGAAGTTCAAGCTCCAGCGCGAGGCGAAGCTGACGGCCAACGCCGCGCCCGAGCCGGTCAAGAAGGGCAAGACCCTGACCATCACGGGCGCGCTGACCCGCGCCAACTGGGAGACCCACAAGTACGCCGGCTACACCGGCCAGTCGGTGACCCTGGAGTTCAAGAAGAAGGGCGCCACCGCCTACACCGCGGTGAAGACCGTCAAGACCGACAACAAGGGCAACCTCAAGACCACGGTCAAGGCCTCGGTCGACGGCTCGTACCGCTACGCCTTCGCGGGCAACTCCAGCACCGGGGCGGTCAAGGCCGCCGGTGACGCCGTCGACGTGCGTTGATCGCCACGTCGTAGGCACCGGTTGAGCGGCGGGCGCGCGGGGCACGACGCGCGCCCGCCGCGCCGTTTCACAGGGTCGGCCGCTCCTGAGCCCACGGAGCGGCCGATTCCAGCTGTCCGGCGAGGGCGAGCAGCAGCCCCTCGCTGCCGAGCGGCCCGCCGAACTGCACACCCAGGGGCAGGCCTTCGGGCGTGCGGTACAGCGGGACCGACATGGCGGGGCGGCCCGTGATGTTGGCGAGCTGGGTGAAGGGGTTGGGCGCGAGGTTCTCGACGACGGCCTGCTTCCACAGCCTGGTCTTGCTGAGCCTGCCCGCCACTCCCGCCTTGAGCAGCGCCTTGCCGACCTGCCGGGTCAGCCAGGGCGTGTCGAGTTCGCCGATCCGCACCGGCGGCCGGGCGAGCGTCGGCGTGAGCAGCACGTCGTACGTCTCGTGGAACGCGGTCAGTTGTCGGGCGTAGGTGTTCCAGCGCGCGTGCCGCACGGAGTGCTCGACGGCGCCGACCGCGCGGCCCGCGGCCGCGACGAGGTGGGTGTCGAGCTCGAACCGGTCGTCGCCCGCGCCGGTCCTGTGCTTCAGCTCCGCCAGCGTCGCGGCGTTCTCCACCGCGTACATGGTCATGAAGTCGTCGGCCATGCGCAGGCCGTCGACGGCGGGCTCCGCCTCCTCCACCTCGTGGCCGAGAGCGGTCAGGAGCTTGACCGCCACGTCGACGGCTTCGACGGCCTCGCGCGCCACCGGAGTGCCGATCGGCGAGCGGGTGCTCACGCCGACGCGCAGCCTCGGCGGTGTGCGCCGGGCCAGTTCGGCGTACGGTGCCTCGGGGCGGGCCGCGAGGTAGGGGCCGCCCGGGTCGGGGCGGGCGGTGAGGACGTCGAGCAGGGCCGCGCTGTCGCGCACCGTGCGGGAGACGACGCCGTCACTGGCCGCGCCCGCGAGCAGCTCCCCGTGCGCGGGGCCCGCGGGCACCAGGCCGCGCCCCGGCTTGAGGCCGAAGAGGCCGCAGCACGCGGCGGGTATGCGGATCGAGCCGCCGCCGTCGTTGGCGCCCGCGGCCGGGACGATGCCCGCGGCGACGGCGGCCGCGGAGCCGCCGGACGAGCCGCCCGGGGTGTGGCCGAGGTTCCACGGGTTGCGGGTCGCGCCGTTGGCCTCGGGCTCGGTGATGCTCTTGATGCCGAACTCGGGGGTGTTCGTCTGCCCGAACACGACGAGCCCGGCGTCGAGCCACCGCCGCACGGCCTCGCTGTGGCGCGCCGCGACGAGCCCCGCGGCCGCGCGGGAGCCGCGCCCCGTGGGCCGCCCCTCGTAGTCCTGCATCAAGTCCTTGATCAGGAACGGGACTCCGGCGAAGGGTCCCGTGAGCTCGCCCGCGGCGCGCTCGCGCGCGATGCTCGGCATCGGGCGAACGATGGCGTTGATTTTCCCGTTGACGGCCTCGGCGCGCGCGAGTGCCGCGTCGAGGAGCTCGGCCGGTGACGCGTCGCCCCGCGCCACCACCTCGGCGAGCCCGACCGCGTCGTACTGCTTGTAGTCCTCGTAGTCCACCGCGCACCCCACCTGACTCGGCGTCATAGATCTCCGGGAGGTTAGATCGTCCGCGCCGTGGGGGGCAACGGGGCCGAACGGGCCCCGGCCCTCCGGTGCGTCAGCCGGGCACGCCCATGCTCTGCGTGCCGATCACCGAGAGCAGCCGCAGGGCCTCCTCCGACGGCGAACCGGGGACGGCGCTGTAGATGAGGACCCGCTGGTCCCGGTCGGTGAGGTCCAGGACGTCGCCGCGTACGGGGACGGGCCCGACGAGGGGGTGCGCGAAGGTCCCGCAGAACGTGGGCCGGTCGGCCACGTCGTGCGCGGCCCACAGGCGGGCGAACTCCTCGCTGCCCGCGAGGAGTTCGCCGACCAGGCTGCGCACCTCGGCGTCGTCGGGGTAGCGGGCCGCGGCGGCGCGCAGGTGCCGGGCCGCGGTCCGGGCGAAGTCGTCCGCGTCCGAGAGGCCGTACAGCCTGCGGCCGTGCCGGTGCGGGCCGAGGTAGGCGCGCCGGACGAGGTTGCGGTCCCGGCGCGGGAGTGCGGAGAAGTCCTCCATGAGGGCGGCCGCGAGGTCGTTCCAGGCGAGGACCTCGTAGGTTGCCGAGAGGACGACCGCCGCCGCGTCCGGCATCCGCCGCAGCAGGTCGACGATGCTCGGCCGCACCTCCCGGGACGGGCCCGGCGGCTCCGGCGGGGCACCGGCGAGCCGCAGGAGGTGGTCGCGCTCGGCCTCCGTCAGGCGCAGCGCGCGGGTGAGCTGGGCGAGGACCTCCCGCGACGGATGCGGGGCACGGCCCTGTTCGAGGCGCGCGTAGTACTCGGCCGAGATGAACGCGAGCTGCGCCACCTCCTCGCGGCGCAGCCCCGGGGTGCGGCGGCGCGGGCCCGCGGGCAGCCCCACGTCGGCGGGGGTGATGCGCTCCCGCCTGCTGCGCAGGAAGTCGGCGAGCTCTCGTCGTTCACGTTGATCCACACGTCCAGTGTGGACGGTCGGCGAGGTGCTCATCCAGGCACTGTCAGTGCCTGGATGAGCGGGACGGGCGCCCGCAGGCTCGTCGGCATGAACAACACACCGATGACCTCCACCACCACCGCGGGCCTGCTCACCGACAAGGTCGCCCTCATCACCGGCGCCGGGCGCGGCATCGGCGCCGCGGCGGCCCGTCTCTTCGCCCGGGAGGGCGCCCGGGTGGTCCTCGCGGCCCGCACGGAGACCGAGCTCGAGGCGGTGACCGAGGAGATCAGGGCAGCAGGCGGCACCGCGGCGCACGTGGTGTGCGACCTGGCGGACCCGGCGAGCGTCCGCGCCGCCGTCGACCGGTGCGTGGAGCTGTACGGCCGGCTCGACGCGGCCTTCAACAACGGCGCGGCGGGGCAGCGGCCCGGCCCGATGGACCAGCTCCCGGAGGCCGACTTCGACCACGTCTGCGCCGTGAACCTCAAGGGCCCCTGGCTGGCCATGAACGCCGAGGTCGCCGCCATCCGCGCCACCGCGGGGCGCGGCGCCGTCGTCAACACCTCCAGCGTCGGCAGCCTGATGGCCAACCCCGCGCTGCCCGTGTACGCCGCGACGAAGGGGGCCCTCAACAGCCTCACCGCGTCGGCGGCCGCCACGTACGGCCCGGAAGGCATCCGCGTCAACGCCATCGCGCCCGGCACCACGCTCACCGAGATGCTGATGGAGTGGGACGCCGAGTCCCCCGGCACCATCGAGCAGCTCAACTCCCTGACCCCGCTGGGCCGCGCCGCGGCCCCGGAGGAGATCGCCGAGGCCGCCGCCTGGCTCCTCAGCGACCGCTCCTCCTACGTCACCGGCACGGTCCTGCGGGTCGACGGCGGCATGCGGGCCTGAACCGCCGCCCTTTGGGGGCGACTACGTGCGGTCCGCCGCGGCCCGCGGGCCGTACTCCCGCTTGCCGCGCCGGTGGGCGATCTCGCCCAGCAGGACGTCGACCGCGATGAACGCGGCCAGCGGGATGCCGAGCAGCGGCACGAAGTAGCCGAGCACCGCGATCGCCGCCATCAGCGGGACCAGGACGTACGCCGGGACGTGCTGCCAGGCGCCGCGCGGCAGCGGACGGCCGAACGCGCTGCCGCTGCCGCGCAGCCACCACATCCGGTAGCCCCACACGATGAGCAGGACCAGGGCGAGCGCGAGGGCCGCGAGCGCGATCTGGTTCGCGAGGCCGAAGAGGGTGCCGGAGTGCGCGTCGATGCCCCAGCGGGTCAGCTTGGCGAGGACCGGGAAGTCGTCGAACCGCAGGACGTCGGTGACCTGACCGGTCTTCGCGTCGACGGCGACGGAGTCCTGCTTCTCGGGCCAGCTGCGCTGGATCTGCTTGACGACGTAGCCGGAGGAGGCGTCGGCGGGCGGGACGATCTCCACCGGGTTCGTGAGCCCCTCGGCGCGGGCGGCCTTGAGGACGGCGTCGAGCCCGACGTCACCCGCGCCGCCGGTCGCGCCGCTGCCGCCGCCGTGCCCGGCGTGCTCCCCGGCTCCCGCTCCGGCCGCGCTCGCCGACACCGTGGGCGTCGTCTGGCCGAGGGCCTCGCGCAGGTCACCGATGCTCTCGCCCGCGTACGTCGACCAGGTCAGACCCGTGGCGGACAGGAAGAAGAGGCCTCCGGCCGCCCACACGCCCACCGAGCCGTGCAGCGAGAGCAGGCGCCGACGGCCCGTCGTGCCCCGCAGCCTGCGCCGGGCCCGGCGGCGTCCGAACCACAGCACGACGCCGCCGCCCGCGATCACCCACAGCCAGCTCGCGGCGAGTTCGCTGTACAGCCGGCCCGTCTCGCCCAGGTGCAGATCGCGGTGGAGACCGGAGATCCAGGTGCGCAGCGGCAGCGAGCCGCTGGAGCCGTAGCTCTCCTCGGCGCCGCGCACCTCGCCGTTGTACGGGTTCACGAACACGGCGAGGGTGCGGTCCTCGGCGACGCCCGGCACCCCGGCGAGCAGCACGCGGGTCGTCGCGCCGTCCTCCGCCGAGGGCCGCACCGCGGCGACCGTCCCCTCGGGGTGCGCCTTGCGGGCCGCGGCGACCTGCCGCTCGACGGGCAGCTCCCGGTCCCCCACGGGCACCGTCAGCTGATCGGCGTACACGACCTTCTCCGCCGTGTACGAGGCGGCGTACAGGAAGCCCGTCGCGGCGGCCACGAGCAGGAAGGGGGCGATGAGCACCCCGGCGTAGAAGTGCAGCCGCAGGACCAGCGGGCGCAGCGAGGACCGGACGGACCGCCGCGGGGCGGGCTCCGCCGTGGCGGCGGACCGCCCGTCGGGCGGGGCGGGGGCAGGGGGTGCGGCGGACATGTCGTGCTCTCCTGGTGCCGGTCGGTGGTACGAGGTGCTCCGGTGCTGACCGGACCGGTCCATGGGTCGAGCGGCGTGAAGGCCGAGTTCCCGGATGCCTATGTGATCTATGACACTCCCGTGCGGTTCTGCGGTACGACAACACCGCACGTCATCGGCACGGGCGGGTGACACGGTCCCTCCCCTTCCGCCCGACCGGGAGGCAGCCATACCCTTGCTGACCTCAGGCGTGACCACGGGCCTGGCCCCGCGCAGGGAATCAGCTTGTGAACAGGGGTAGTTCGCAGGGTGAAATCCGCGCGACGATGGGGCGCATGACGGCGGCGCAACGTGCCATGACCCAGTTGGAGTCATGGCCGAACCTCGTGAGCGGCTCCCCCCGGTGCGCGGTGGGACGTTCCTTCGGCACACCGGGCACACCCGCGCGAGCGGGCTACGAACTGGTCCACTTCCACTGCGACGACGCCGCGGACGTCTGCCTCACCCGCGCCGCCGTCGACCGGCTGCGGCCGCAGCTGAGACACAGCTCCGCGATCCGGGTGCGGCCCGGGGCGTCGTGGATCACGGTGCTGCTCGACTGCGACATGGACATCGCGCTGCTGCTCACGCTGGTCAGCGTCGGGCTCAAGGCGCACGACGACGCGCTGGCCGTGCTCCGGGGAGAGGAGCAGCGGGGCCGGTCGGCCGACTGCCCCTCTCCCCCGTGCGACTGGGAGGCCCGCGCCCAGCCGGTGGCCCACGCCGCACTCGCGGCGGCGGCACCCCCGCCGTCCGCGGAGGCCCGCCGCGGCCTGCGCGCGACGTGGCGGGCGGTCGGGCGGCTCATCCCGCACGGGCACTGAGCCGCGCGGCGTCGCCCTACGCCTTCTTCTTCCCTGCCCGCCACGCGGGCGCGAGCACCGACCAGATCTCCTCGTCGTGCCGCACGCCCCGGTACAGATAGCTCTCCTTGAGCACACCGTCGCGTGTCATGCCGAGTCGGCGCGCCACGGCGATGCTCGGCGCGTTGCCGGACGAGACCCACCACTCCACGCGGTGGATGCCGCGCTCCTCCACGGCCCAGTCGATGAGGGCGCGCGCGGCGCGGGTCACCAAGCCCCTGCCCGCCGCCGCGGGCTCAAGCCAGCAGCCCGCCTCCGCGGTGCCCTGCCCGACGTCCATCCGGCGCAGGATGACGGCGCCGACGAGCCTGCCGTCCCAGTGGATGCCGCAGATCCGCCCGGCGTCGGCGGCGGCCTTGTCCGCGTACGCCTGGAGGTAGGCACGGCTCGACGCCAGGTCGGTGATGATGTCCGGCAGGCCGTTGTGCCGCCCGATGAACTCCCGCCCCCGGTCCACGTGCGCCAGGAACTCCTCGGCCTGCCACGGCTCCAGCGGGCGCAGCTCCGCGCCGTCGTCGCCCAGGGGTATCGCGTACATCGTCACCTTCCGCCGCCGGTCGTGAGGAGCGAGAGGTCCATCGCGTCCGCCATGGCCTCGAAGCCCGCGTCGTTGACGTGGAGGCCGTCGCCGCTGCCCAGGTCCGGGTGGATGCGCTCGGGGTCCCGCGGGTCGGCGACCGCGGCCGCGGTGTCGACGTAGGCGTCGTAGGGGCTGTCCGCGCCGCGGATCCAGGCGTTGACCTCGCGGGCGACGGCCTGGCCCGCCGGGCTGTCGTAGCCGTCGAAGATGGTGCCCTTGTAGGGGCCGATGGTGGTGGCGATCGCGGTGAGCCCGGCCGCGTGCAGCCGGTCGGCGAGGGTCGTCAGGCCCGCGACGAGTGCGGCGGCGGTGGGCGGGGCCGCGGGCTCGGGGTGGGCGAGCTGGCCGGGCGTGCCCAGGTCGTTCACGCCGAGGTGGACCAGGACGTGGGTGACCCCGGGCACGGAGAGCACGTCGCGCTCCAGGCGGTTCAGGGCGCTGTCGCCGACCTCGTCGGTGAGGAGGCGGTTGGCGGACAGGCCCTGGTTGACCACCCAGCCCGCGCCTTCGGGGAGCCGCGCGTTCAGCAGGTCGGGAAGGCGGCGGTCGGTGTCGGGCGTGCTGCCGAAGCCTTCGAGCCAGGAGTCGCCGAACGCCACGGTGACGGGCGTCCCGGCCGGGGCGAGGACGTCGACGCCGGTGAGGTAGTGCCGGGTCACCAGGAGTTCCAGGCCCTCGGCGCTGTCGAGGGACGCGGTGGCCAGGGCGTTCCCGGGGACGGCGTAGCCGGTGGTGTTGGGGACGGCCGCGTAGGTGCTCAGACCGGTCTCCTCCGGCAGGTACAGGCTCAGCGCCCACTCCTCGCCCGCGTGCACCGCGCGCTCGACGGCTTCGCTGATCACTTCCGCGCCCGGCGCGACGACGACCTCGGTGGCGCCGTCGAACAGCACGGGGGTGTCCGTCGCGGTGTCGACGGCGCTGTGCCGGGTGCGCCGCGCGAGGCGGGCGCCCGCGATGCGCAGCGGGGTCTTGCCGTACTGGTTGCTCAGGCGTATGCGCAGGGCGCTGCCGCCCCCGGCGACGCGGATGACCTGACGGACGGTCTGGTCGGCGAAACCACGGCGTTCGAAGAGCTCGATGGACTCGTAGGGGCTGAGGACCGCGGAGCGGAAGGCCGCGGTCCAGGCCGTCTGCGAGGCGGACGGGGCGAGCGGTGCGGGCGGGTGCGCGGTGGATCGGGGGGTGTGCGGTGCCGGGGTCTCTGCGTTCATGATCGACTGAACCGGAGGGGGTGGGGAGTTATTTCCGGCCACGGCACAATTCCTCCGCTGGTCGTGACGCGCGCACGGCTCGTGCCGCGCGTACGGCTCGTGCCGCGCGTGCCACCCGCGCCGCTCGTACCGCTCATACCGGGAAGGGCGCACCCTCTTCCCCGCACGGCTCCGTCCACACAACCCGTTCGTATGATCGTCAGTGACTCCTTGATCCGTTCGGCGGTTGGGTACGACGAGAGGGCCGGAGCAGCCGGTCCGCCGGGCCGGGTGGGTCCCCTCGGCCAGACGAGGCAAGGAGCAGGGTGTGAACGGCAGTCGGGTGAGGAAACTGTCCCGCTGGGCGCTGGTGGCCGCGGTCGCCGTCGGTCCGGTCGTCGTGTCGGCCGGTGCGGCGCACGCCGACGAGACGCACCGCGACTCGCACAACGCGCCGGTGGTGGCGCTGATCAATACCGGCCAGATCGACGACCCGATGGAGGACGTCCTGGAGCACACCCTGAACTTCGGGGACGGCTACCGCTGGGACTGACACCGCGGGGGTACGGGGAACCGACCCGCGAAACTCCCCGCGGCACGGGGCGGGTGCGGCACACCCGGCGCGGCACCTAGGTGACGCGCTGCGCGTCAGGGCCGGACGGCAACGCCGTCCGGCCTTCGCGTTCCCCGGGAGCGTCGCGGGCGGCTCGCCGCGTCGGCGCCGTCCGGTGGGCCCGTTCCACGGCCTGCCCCCAGTACGTGCCCACGAGCATCAGCCCCGCGCCGAGCGCGGCGAACGGCGTGAAGCGCTCGCCCCCGAGGCCGATGCCGACCGCGACGGCCCACACCGGCTCGGTGCCGAGCAGCAGACTGGCCCGGCTCGCCGAGCTGTGCTGCACCGCCCACGTCTGCGCGAGGAACGCGAACACGCTGCAGAACAGGGCCAGATACACGAGCTGCCCCCACACGGCGGCGTCCGCCGAGCCCAGCGTCGGCAGCCCGTTCGCCGCGGGCACCGCGAACACCGCCGAGCCGACGACGGTCTGGACCGTGGTGAGGTGCAGCGGCCGCACCGCCCGGCCCGCCGTCAACCGGCCCACCAGGGCCACGTGCGCCGCCCGCACCACCGCGGCCGCCAGCATCAACAGGTCGCCGCCGCGCAGCCCGTGGAAGCCGCTGCCGGACATCAGAAGCCCGACGGCCACCAGGCACACCCCGGCCGCGGCGAAGAAGCGCGGTGGAAGCCGCCCCCCGCCGGACCGGCGGTCGAGGAACGGCGTGAGCACGATGGTGAGGCTGATGATCAGGCCCGCGTTGGCCGCGCTGGTGTGTGCGACGCCGTACGTCTCCAGGACCAGGACGGCCGCCTGGGTGAGCCCGAGGAGCCCGCCCGCCGTCCACTCGTCGCGGGTGAAGCGCCGGTCACGGCGCCGCACGGCGACCAACGGGAGGCAGACGGCCGCGGACAGCACGTACCGCGCGCACAGCACCACCATGACGGGCAGCACGTCGACGGCCGTCTTCGCGGCGAGATAACTGGAGCCCCACACGAGGGCGACGAGCAGCAGGACGGCGTCGGCGCGACGGGCCGGGAATCCGAGGTTCTGGGACACCCCGCACACGCTGCCCGCTCCTGATGTTGAAGCCAAGAGCGTGCTTCTTCAGCAACAGTGAAGCAGCACTACATCGTTGTCTACGATGGGCCGATGAACGAGCGGCAGCTACGGATCCTGCGGGAACTCGGCGAGCTGGGCAGCGTCACCGCGGCCGCCGAGGCCCTCCTGATGACGCCTTCGGCCGTGTCCCAGCAACTGCGGCTGCTCCAGCGCACGATCCCCGTGCCCCTCACCGAGCGCGCCGGGCGGCGCCTCGTCCTCACCGACGCCGGGCAGGCCCTGGCCGACGCGGCGGCCGGGCGTGGAGAGCGCGCTCGCCCACGCCCGGCACACCATCGACGCGTTCCTCAACGAGCCGGACGGGCCGGTGTCCGTGGCGGCCTTCCACAGCGCTGCCGGGGCGTTCTTCCCGCTGCTGCTCCGCGACCTCGCGGGCCCCGGCAGCCCCCGGCTCGCCCTCGCCGACGAGGACGTGGCGCAGGACCGCTTCCCGCTGCTCACCCGGGACTACGACCTCGTCCTCGCCCACCGCCTCGACCCCGCGCCGCCGTGGCCGCGCTCGGTCACCGCCACCACGCTGCTGCGCGAACCCCTGGACGTGGCCCTGCCGGTGGACCATCCGCTGGCCGCCAAGCGCCGCCTCACCCCGCACGACGTGGCGGACCAGCCCTGGATCACGGTGCACGACGGCTTCCCGCTGCTCGCCACCATCGACGCCCTCGCCACGGCCGCGGGCCGGCGCCTCGACATCGTGCACCGCGTCAACGAGTTCACGGTGGTCGCCGAGGCCGTCGCCGCGGGCGGCGGCCTGGCCCTGATGCCCCGCTGGACCACGCGCCCGCACCCCGCGCTGACCCTCAGACCGCTCAGCGGCGTCCACGCCCGGCGCCACATCGACGTGCTGCACCGGCCCGAACGCGCGGCGCGCGGTGCCGTGCGCACGGTGCTCGCCGCGCTGCGCCGCGCCGCCGGGACCGTCCGGGACCGCGCCCCTGCGGGACAGTCCTCTCCTGCTCGCGGCACGGCCCGGACGAGTGCTGGCGGCACGGCCCGGACGAGTGCTCGCGGCACGGCCCGGAGAGTGAGCGAATCCTCCTGAGCGGCCCGATCTTGGCTGATATACGCTTCCGCTACTTTCATGGCCACCATCCCGGGGGGGATTTCTCCATGACCATGCAGTCGCGCGCGCTTCTGGGAAGCGCGCTCGCGCCCGTGCTCGCCCTCGCCGTCGCCGCGCCGAGCGCGCACGCGGCGCCGCCGCAGCCGGCACCCCAGGCCGCCGAGTCCGCTCCGCGTGGGCTCGTGGGCCCGTGGACGGCGCCCGCGGAGCTGCCCGGCGTCACCCAGGTCCACGACCTGAAGTCGAACCGCGGCGGCACGGTCGTCGGCCTGTTCACGCAGGAGGGCAGGAGCGTGGTCGCCCTCAGGCCCGCGGGCAGCACGAGCTGGCAGCCCGCCCGGCCCGCGGCGAAGGCCTCGCTCCACCGGACCGACGACGGCGCGATATCCCTTCTGACGTGGGCGGAGCCCGGTGACGGCGGCCCCGGCGAGCTGCGCGTCTCGCGCCTCGCCCCGGACGCCACGGACTTCGCCCCGGCCGAGACCGTGCCGACCGGCGGCGGCCCTGTGCACGCCCCCGCCGTGGCGGCCAACGCGGCGGGCCGGTCGGCCGTCTCCTGGATGGACGCCGACCGCCGCCTGACGGTCGTGGAGCAGTCGGGCCCGGGCAAGGAGTGGACCGCGCCCGTCGCCCTCGACCAGCTGCCCGAGCCGATCGAGCGGCCGGACAACTCCTACGTCTACCGACTGCGCGACCTGCGCCTCGCCGTCGCCGACGACGGAACCGTGGCGATCCTCTGGGGCGGCAACAGCTTCTACGACGGCGACGGCGTCGACCCCGACCCGACCGCGCACAAGTGGCACTACAAGTACCTGGAGAAGCCCGCCGGGTCCGGCTCCTGGAGCGCGCCGCGCGATCTGCCGCAGCTCGGCGAAACGCCCGACCGGGTCACGCTCGCCGCCCACCCGCGGGGCGGCTTCCACCTGCTGTCCCACGACGCGTACGCCCGCAAGCCCGCCGGAGCGGACTGGGGCGCCGCCCAGCCCATCGGGGTCGGCGGGGACGCCACCCGCCCGGCCGAGCTGTTCACGGCCCCGAACGGTGACGTCACCGTCGTCGGCGGCGGCCCCCGCGTGACGACGCTGCGCGCCGCCACGGGCCGGTGGACCGAACCGCGCCTGCTCGACAGCAACGTGGCCGACGACTCCGTGAGCAGCGCGCGGACCGCGACCGGCGCGCTGGTCATCACGTACGCGCGCAAGCGCTACGCCCTCAGCTCCGTGGTGCGCACGGACTTCGTCACGCAGACCGTCGGGGACCACGGCATCTCCAAGCCGCGGATCCTCAGCACCCCCACCGACGGCCACTTCAGCGGCGGCCGGGTGACCGTCGACGGCCAGGGCCGGCCCGTCGCGGTGTGGACCGAGACCGAGGGCCGCGACCGGCGGACGTTCACCGCTAGCACGGCCAAGCGCGCCCTGCCGAAGTGGCACGACTACGCCGACGACGCCAAGGCGGACCTGATCGGCGTCTCCACCTCCGGCGCGCTCAACCTCTTCACCCAGGACGGCTCGACGCGCCCCTTCCAGCTGCGCACCTGGCCGGAGAAGACCCGCCTCGTGGCCTTCGGCGACTCCGACGGCGACCGCTGCAACGACGTGGTCGCCCGGATGCCCGACGGCGAGACCCGGCTCTACACCCCGGTCTGCGGCGGCATGCCGCTGCCCGAGTCGCCGTACAAGAAGCTCGCGCGCGACTGGAGCAGGTACGACACGCTCCTCGCCTCCGGCGACCAGACCGGCGACGGCCGCCCGGACCTGCTGGCCCGCGACAAGGCCACCGGGCACGTCTACTTGTACGCGCACGACGGCCGGGACGGCTTCGCCCCGCGCGTGAAGATCCGCTCGTCGTGGACCGGCTACCAGCGGGTCATCGGCGCGGGCGACCTCAACGGCGACGGCATCGGCGACGTCCTCGCCCTCGACAGGTCCGGTGAGCTGTGGCGCTACGACGGCACCCGCACCGGCCGCCTCAAGGACCGCGTCCGGGTCTTCAAGGACTGGGGCGCCTCCTACAAGGACGTCATCGGAGCCGGTGACGTCAACGGCGACGGCAAGCACGACCTGGTCTCCCGCGACACCTCCAACCGCCTGTGGCTGAACGCCGGTTCCGGCACCGGGACCTTCGCCAACCGCACGCAGCTCGGCGCCACGCCGTACTGGAGGAACTGGGCGTCGATCGGTTAGGGCGGCGGTGCCCAGGAGCGGGCCCGCCCGCCGGAACCGCTACTGGGCGCCCTTCCAGCCGTACGCGTACGCGGCGACCCAGGTGATCTCCAGTTGAGCGCTGCTGCCGGGGGCCGCCGACGGGCCCTCCAGGGCACTCTCGTTCTGGAGCACCCAGGACAGCGGGCGGTCCGGCACGTTCCGGGTGTCGCGGCCCACTTGGCGGCCGTCGACGAAGAAGCGGACCTGGCCGGGCGTCCACTCGGTCGACACGGTGTGCCACCGCGTCCAGTCGTCGGCCCCGTGGAACGTGCCCTGTTCACCGCCGCCGCAGGGGTGGTGGAAGGCGGTCAGGGAGCCCGTCCACTCGCCCTCGGGGTGGTCCATCTCGCAGCCGCCGCCGTAGTGCAGCCACGCCGACTTGTACCCGGCGGCGGGCTTGGTCACCTTGATGCGGGCGCTGTACTTGCCGTACTTCATCTGCATCACGGCGCGCGGGACCACCGCCGCGGCGTGCACGGGCCCGCCGTCGGCGGGCCGCCACATCCGGATGCGCATGCGGCCGTCCCCGTCCGCGGCGGGGCCGACGCTCACGGTGTCCTCCGGGTGGTAGACCCCCGCCACGCTCCGGCCCCGCTGCCGCTCGTTGGCCGTATCACGCCAACCGGTCGGGTACGCCCACCAGTTGTTGCGGTACGCGCCCCGCAGCCCGCCGCAGTAGGCGGCCGAGGTGTCGACGTGGTGGGCGCAGTCGCTGAACGCGCCGAGCGGCACCCGGTCGCCGTTGAAGTCCTCCGCGAGGACCTGCCAGTACGGGCCGCAGTCGCCGCGCGGCATGGTGGCACCCGCCGTGCGGCAGGCGTCGGCGGACCGGGGCGCCCCGTCCGCGCGCGGGAGGCCGAGCAGTCCGGCCAGCAAGGCGACGCCCACGGCCGCGAACAGCGCGGGCCTGCGGCGCCGGTGCGGTGCTGCGTGTGTCCCCATGGCAGTGCGCTTCCTCCCGTGCACGCGATGCGGCTCCGGCGCGCTGGTGTCGCTGGTGCGCCGGGGAGAAGGGCATCCTTGCCGGGCGGGAGGGAGAGCGCCATCCCCCGAGACGGCTCATTTCACTCCTTGTTCCGCCGCCCGTTTCAGGTGTGGGATACACGCGACATCCGGCTGAGGACGCGTGTGCCGGGCCGTGACCGCGGACGACCCGCGGTCGTCGGCGCCGACACCACCGGCTCTTCCGCCACCGCGGGGACAACCAGCGGGCCCGCGTGAGAGACACCGCCCGGCGCGGCGACCCGCTGCGCGTACGCAGGGCGTACAGGCTGCCGTCGACACCGCTGGCGTACTCCGGTCCCCGCGCCGCGCCCGGCCTCGTCCGCACCGGGCCACCGGTCCCGGACCTCCTCCGCCGCCGTCGGCCGGTCCCGTCGACGGCGTACCCGTCGTGGTCGTCACCGCCGACGCGCGCCACGTCCCGTCAGGGGGTGTCCCCGCGCCAGTCCCACAGGCGCTGCGAACCGGCGCGCGGTCCGTACTCGGCGCGGCCGCCCGGGCCGTACCGGCCGATCTCGGTGTCGAGCAGCGCGCCCTCGGCGAGCCGCCCCGCGGTCCAGCCGGTGACGTCGAGGAGCAGGCCGTCGAGCGGGCCGCCGACGAGCTCGCGGTAGTCGTGGCCCGGCTGCGGGCCGGGGTCCGGTGCGTCGTGGTCCGTGCCGTACACGCGGCGACGGCGTATCACCTCGTCCATGCCCCGAGCCTCGCATCCGGCACTGACAATCGCCCGGCCGGGGAAGGGAGGACCCGGCCGTCATGTCCGCCTGTGGGTCAGATCACGATGACCTGCGGGACGCCCGCTCCTACGATGCGTGGCCAAGGCACCTATCCCCGCGCCTTCCCGCCCCGCCCCGCCCCGCCCCGCCCCGCCAAGGAGATGCATCCCGTGACCACCGGCGACGTCGCACGCGAGAGCTACTACGAGCGGGCGGGCGAGGACCTCTACAAGCCCACGGCTCACGCGGGCGGCGCGTGGAGTGCGGACGAACAGCACTTCAGCCCGCTCGCGGGGCTCGTCGCGCACGCGATCGACCGGCACCTCGCGCGGGACGCGGCGGCCGCGGCGCGGCCCGCGCCCCTGGCCCTCTCGCGGATCAGCTACGACATCCTCGGCCGTATCGCCCTGGACGAGTGCCGGGTCACCGTGGAGACCGTACGGCCCGGCCGGACCATCGAACTCGTCGAAGCGACCGTGGTCATCGGCGGGCGCCCGGTCGTCCGGGCCCGCGCCTGGCTGCTCGCGTCCCTGGACACCTCGGCCGTGGCCGACAGCCCGCACGACCGGATGCCCGCACCGGAGGCGCTCGCTCCGTGGGCGATGGGGGAGAAGTGGCACGGCGGCTACATCTCGTCCATCGACGTCCGCCGGACGCCTCCCTCCCGCAGGGGCCGCGCGGCCGCCTGGGTGTCCTCGCGCCTCGACCTGGTCGCGGGCGAGCCGAGCACCGCCCTGGCCTCGTACGTCGCGCTCGTGGACACCGCGAACGGGATCGCCGTGCAGCAGGACCCCGCCGCGTGGATGTTCCCGAACCTCGACCTGACGATCCATCTGCACCGGCAGCCGCGGGGGCCGTGGACGGGCCTGGACACCACCGTCACGTTCGGCCCGTCGGGGCAGGGGCTCACCAGCAGCGTCCTGCACGACCTCCACGGTCCCGTCGGCCACGCCGAGCAGATCCTCACCGTCCGCCCGCAGGCCGGGGGCTAGGAAGACCCCACAAAACGGGTGGACCGGTCACGGGCGCGGAACCTACACTCACGGCGCTGCGGGGAACGACGGCGCCGGTACGGCGCGTCGGCCCCCGGAGCGACCCGTATCCGGGACCCCGGAGGCCGGGGGGGCGCCCCGTGCGCATGGACGAGGAGGTGTCGCCGTGAAGCGGCGAACCCAGCCGCCCGCCCGGAAGGTCCGGGAGCCCGGGCGGCGGTTCCGATGGGAACACGATGTCCCGCACGGACAAGACCAAGCCCCTCTGGGTGCGCCACAAGGAGCACCGCCCCCGGCCGGTCCACGACCACCGCCACGGCCCCTGCGACCTGCCGCCGCGCCCGACGCGCGAGGAGTCCGACACCCGCTGCCGGTGGGAGCACCCCGGCGCGCTGCTGTTCGGCCACACCTGCTGCTCGGGATGCGCCCGGCGCGGCTGCGTCACGGAGCGCCGGCGGGAGGCCGGGGCCGAGAACCGCAAGGAGCGCTACGCGGGCCGGCGCGAGGCCCGTCGCGCCGCCGGGTGACGACACCGCCTGAGCACCACGGCGTCCGCCCGCCGCGCCGGGCCCGGCGCGGCGGGCGGACGGCCCGGGCGGGGCCCGTGGACGCGGGCCCCGCTCCGCCGTCCGCCGCGCTCACCTATCGTGAACGCATGATCGATCTGCCTCTCTCCGCCCTCGAGGTCTCCCTCGTCGAGGAAGGCGCCACGCCCGCCGACGCGCTGCGCAACTGTCAGTCCGTCGCCGGGGAGTTGGCGCGGCTCGGCTACCACCGCCTGTGGTTCGCCGAGCACCACCACTCCCCCGCCATCGGCGCCTTCCCGCCCGTGCTGCTCGCCGCGGACACCGCCGCGAGCACCGCGGTGATGCGGGTCGGCTCGGGCGGTGTGCTCGCCCCCAACCACGCCCCGCTCACCGTCGCCGAGCAGTTCGCCACCCTCGCGGCCCTGCACCCGGGCCGGGTCGACCTCGGCATCGGCCGCGGCCCCGGCACCTTCCACGAGCCGACGGCCCGTGCGCTGCGCCGGGGTGCCGGACCCGCCACCGACGCGGAGTACCGCGCGGACGTCGAGGCGATCCTCGGCTTCCTGGACGAGGAGAACTTCGGCGAGCTGCCCGAGCCGTGGCTGCTCGCCTCCAGCGACGCCGGGGCCGAG
Source organism: Streptomyces sp. AN091965 (assembly GCF_022698285.1). Lineage (NCBI taxonomy): Bacteria > Bacillati > Actinomycetota > Actinomycetes > Kitasatosporales > Streptomycetaceae > Streptomyces > Streptomyces sp. AN091965. Next base: position 1,309,553 of record NZ_JALDMY010000001.1, read on the forward strand.
CTCGCGGCGGCCCTGGGGCTGCCGATCGCCTTCGCCCACCACATCCGCCCCGACAACACCCTGCGGGCGCTGGAGCGTTACCGGTCCGGTTTCCGCCCGTCGCACTGGAGCGCCGCGCCGCGGGTCCTCGTGTGCGTGGAGGCCGTGTGCGCCGACACCGAGGAGCGGGCCGCCGAGCTCGCGCGGCCGATGGACGTCATCAAGGCGGGGCTGCTCAACGGCCTCGCCGAGACGCCCTTCCCGACCCCCGCCGCCGCGGCGCGCCACGAGCTCGGCGAGCGGGACCGCGAGGCCGTGGCGGGGTTCGTGGCGCAGCAGGCCCGCGGGACGAAGGAGTCGATCGCCCCACAGCTCACCCGGATCGCCGGGGCCACGGGCGCCGACGAGCTGATGCTGGTCACCCCGGTCTTCGACCCGGCGGCCCGCGCCCGCTCCTTCGAGCTCATAGGGGACCTGCGCACGAGTGGCGCGCATCAGCCCGCCTGAGTACGCAGGCGGGCTGATGCGCTGGACCGGTGGCGGGACCCGGGGCGCCCGGGTCCCGTCACCGGAGTCATCAGAAGTGGACCTCCGCACAGGCGCGGCCGCGGGACTCCATGCGGCCGCCCACGTGCTCCCAGCCCTCGGCGCACAGCACGGCGCCGTTGGGCAGATCACGGTGGACGGGCACCGTGAACTTCTGGTGGTAGCCCCAGAAGCCGGTGGCGCTGTTCTGGTCGATGCCACCGCCCCAGATGTGGAAGTGCCCGGTGAAGTCACCGTTCCACGTGGTCGCCGCCTGCACCGTCTCCACGCGCAGGCCGCTGCCGTCCACCCGGATGCAGGTCCGCTGGCTGCAGCCCGAAGCCCCGGCGAACGCCGACGGCGCGGCGGCTGTCACGGCCGCCCCCAGGCAGACGAACGTCGTCACCGTCCGTACCAGCCACCGCGCCTTCGCACCCATACCGTTCACGTGCCACCTCTCAGAAGTCGTCAGCCATGCCGAAAAGGCGTGACGATCTTGGCAGTGACGGCGGGCCGGACCGGCACTCCCGCGCGCCGGTCCACCCTGACGGGGGATCAAGGGCGTCCCGTGTGACTACTGCGGCACGTTCAGGACGAAGTCGAACTCGGCCTCCTTGGTGTTGCCCACGTCCCGTACGTTCATGAGCAGACGGGAGTCGAAGATGGGGTCGGTGTTGTTGCGGGGTTCGTTGGGGAAGTAGAGCTGGGTCGTGAGCACGGGGCGGCCGGGGGCCTGGAGCTTCACGTGGATGTGGCGGGTGCGGCCCGGGTACAGGCCGGGGAACACCGTGGTGAGGGTGAAGGCTCCCTGCGCGTTGGTGAACTGGTGGCCGCGGAACTTGAAGCCGGTGTTGTCGTACGCGCCCCTGCGGTCAGCCTGCCAGAAGTCGAGGAGCACGTTCCCGATCGGCTTGCACCTGCGGCCGAAGACGTAGCCGGTGACGGTCAGGCGTATGCCCTGGGTGCCGGGCTCGATGAGGTTCGTCCGCAGCGGGGAGTTGGGCTTGAAGTACGGCCCCTCGGTCTGCGGCGGGGTCGGGTCGTCGCCGTCGTCGCAGGGCGGGGTCAGCTCCAGGGGCGCGCTGGTGCCCGCCTTGGAGCGGGCGAGGGCGGGGGCCGCCCCCATCGCCACCGGTACCGCGATGCCCGCGGCCAGGGCCGCGCGCAGCACCGTCTTGCGGCTCGGGCCCGGGCGGGGGGTGCCCGCGGCGGTGCCGAGGCCTTCGCCGTCCCTGGGCTCGTCCGCGTCGTGCCCGTTCACGTGGGTCTCGCCGTCCATCGCTCCTCCTGGGGGTGGGGGGATCGGATCGGCTATGAAGCTATGCGGAGGGCCGGGCCCGGGCGATGGACGGAAGTCGGTGGTCGTGGTGAATATCACCACCGCCGCGGCGGAAGTCGCCGGGGCTGGTCCCGGTCTCGCGGCGGAAGAACCGGCAGAAGTAGGCGGGGTCGGTGAACCCCACCCGGTGCGCGACCTGTCGCACCGTCAGCTCGGTGCGGGCGAGCAGCCGCTTGGCCTCGTGGGCGCGCGCCTGGCGCAGGAGTTCGCCCGGGGTGCGGCCCATGGCCGTCTTCACCGCCTCGTTGAGGTAGCTCACGGAGACGCCGAGCCGGGTGGCGCATTCACGCACCGACCACAGCGGTGTTTCGGCCATGTCCACGAGCGTGACGAAGTCGGCGGCGACCGCGGCGGGGCGGGCGGGCGCCGCCTGGCGGGCGGCCCGTTCGGGGGCGAGGAGACGGGCGGCGCGTACGACGAGGACGTGCAGCAGCGCCTGCAGCACGCTGGGGAAGTCCTCGGCCCCCGTACGGTACTCGTCGTCGAGGTCGCCCACGAGGCGGTGCGCCCAGGCGGCCTCCGTGCCGGAGAGTTCGAGCCAGGAGCGGCGGCCGAGTCTGCGCAGGGTCTCCTGATCCCCCGGGTTCTCCAGGAGGAAGTCGTCGGTGAACAGGATCAGACAGCCTTCGAGGTCCCGGACGCCGTCCCAGTAGTGCACCTGCCCCGGGGCGATGAAGCACAGGTGGGGCGGGCGCAGCGTGAAGCGGGCCAGGTCGACGACGTGGCTGCCGGTGCCGCCGGTGACGTACACGATCTCGTGGAAGGTGTGCCGGTGCGGGAAGGAGGCGCGCGACATGGGGCCGATGGTGTCGAAGGTGCCGATCGCGAAGGGCAGCGCGTTCGGTCTCGGCACCTCGAGGCGGTGGATCGGCAGCCCTCCCCTCTCCGGTTCGCTGCCGTTCGCCCGGCCGCCGGGCAAGATGGTGGTCCCGCGCATGCGTACGCTCCTCACCCTGACGCGGCCCGTCGCGATCACACGACCCTTGTCAGGTCCAGACCAATCGATAGGTCCACGATGACACGCGGGACGGAGCGTCTCCCACGCATCTCAGGCCAATTTGCGGCTCAACGAGCTTGACTGCCGCGGCCACGGCCGTACCCCCGTACCGGTCGTGGCCGCAAGCAGCCGCCCGTGTCCGCGCGGTCGGCGCGACGGAATCAGTGCCGTCGCGGGGACCGCGCGGGGTCTCAGTGCCCCATGCCCGCGCCGCCGTCGACCGGGATGACGGCCCCGGTGATGTACGCGGCGTCCGGCGAGGCCACGAACGCCACGGCGGCCGCGACCTCCTCGGGGCGGGCGAGGCGGCCCAGGGGGATCTGCTGCACCAGGCTCTCGCGCTGCTCCTGGGTCAGGGCCTCGCTCATGGCGGTCTCGGTGAGCCCCGGCGCCACCACGTTCACCGTGATGGAGCGCGAGCCGAGCTCGCGGGCCAGGGAGCGGGCGAAGCCGACGAGGCCCGCCTTGGACGCGGCGTAGTTGGCCTGGCCCGCCTCGCCGCGCAGGCCCACGGCCGAGGAGATCACCACGATGCGGCCGCTGCGGGCACGGAGCATGCCGCGGGTGGCCCGCTTCGCGACGCGGAAGACCCCGGTGAGGTTCGTGTCGATGACGGAGGTGAAGTCCTCCTCCGTCATCCGCATGAGGAGCTTGTCGTTGGCCACGCCCGCGCAGGCCACCAGGACCTCGACGGGGCCCTGCTCCTCCTCGACCCGCCGGAACGCGAGGTCGACCTGGTCGGTGTCCGTGACGTCGCAGCGCACCGCGAGCAGGCCCTCGGGGGGCTCGCCCGAGCGGTAGGTGACGGCGACGCGGTCACCGGCGGCCTGCATCGCGCGGGCGACGGCCAGGCCGATGCCGCGGCTGCCGCCAGTGATCAGTACGGAGCGGGACACTGAGAACCTCTCTGGTCGTGGTGGGGGGACGTGCGGTGGGCGACGGCGTCACGTGGGGCGGACGCCGACCGCGGATCAGCCCGCGTGCCGGACCCGGGTCCGGGTGAGCAGGCCGCTCATGGAGGCCGCCGTGTCCATCACCGCATGGACACAGCGGGTGCGGGTGACCGCGCCGCGCAGCTGCCGCCGCGGCGCGACCAGGGCCACGGCCCCCGCGAGCACGGAGCCGCGCCACACGGGGGCGGCTATCGACTCCCACTCGGGGAGCGGCGAAGGACCCACCGCGTGACCTTGCTCACGGATGCGGTCGAGCGGCGCACCCGGCGACGAGGTGCCGTCGAGACAGGCCAGGATGGCCAGCCCCGCGGCGTCGGCGTCCAGGGGCGCGCTCCACAGCCGTCGCAGCGCCGACCGGGGCGCTGCCTCCAGCGTCGCGGCGTGCGCACCGACCGCCCGGTCGATGCAGAACCGCAGTGCGGCGCCCACCAGCAACGGAGCGTACAGGAGCGACACTTGCCCGGTACGTGACTGTAGAGTGACGAGTTCAGCACGCAACGCAGGCGAGGTCTGACCGACTTTAGTATCCGTGACCTCATCGACGAGGTGGGTGGATCGGTGCGGTGTCTCCGTCAGCGCGTAGTGGCCCCGAGGACCGCGCTGCTCGACGGCCCCTTCCCTGGCGAGGGCCCGCACATAGCGGTGGGCGGTGGGTGCGGGCAGCTCCGCGCGCGCGGCGACGACCGCCAACGGATGCGCTCCCGGGCCCAGTTCCCGCAGCGCGCGGAGCACGGCCAGCGTGCGGGCCACCGCACTGCCGGCGGGTTCCCGCACCGCCGTGGTGGCCACCGGTCGCAGCACCGCGCCGTCCTCCTCACTGGCACGGCTCGTCGCCACGCCCCGCCTGCTCAGGTCCTGACGCCATTCTCGCGGCCGGACCGGGAGGATCACCAGGCCGTGATTTTTCCGGTCCGCATTTTTCAGGAAGTTCAACTTCCGATGAAAATGTTTCCTACGGAACGGTGCGAGCGACCACCCCGCACAGCGCGGAGAAAGGTTGGAAATTGAACAACAAGGAGGCGCTGCAGCAATTGCTGCAGTTCAAGCGCAGCCAGATCAGCCCCACCGAGCTGGGTTCGCCGCGCCGCACCGGGCGCGGCCGGCGCTCGCGCGGACTCTCGCAGGCCAGGGTGGCGCAGGAGCTGTTCGTCTCCGAGCGGACCTACGCGCTCCTGGAGCGCGGAGAGATGGCACAGCCGTCGGCCGATTTCCTCGACAACGTGGCCACGGTGCTGCGGATGGAAGAGCCCGAACGCACGGCGCTGTACGTCTACGCGCTCGGATATGAGCCGCCCTTCCCGATGGACCCGCTGGCGGGCACGCACGTGGGCCCCGCGTGGCTGACGGCCGTGAATCGGGTCAAGGGCCAGCCCTGTTACATCAACGACGTGGCCTGGAACGTCCTGGCGTGCAACGACGATTTCATCCGCATGTTCCCTCAGGTCCCGGGGACGACGCCCCAGCTGCCCGAGCGCAATCTGATGCGGTGGATGCTGCTGTGCGAGGCGGCGCGGGAGTGTCACCTCGTCGACTGGGAGGAGAACTGGGCGGTCAAGGTGTCGGCACAACTGCGCACCGCGATCGCCGCGCACCCGCACAACAAGGACCTCCAGCAGATCGACGAGGAGGTCAACGACGACCCCGTCGCGGGCCCCATCTACCGCCGGCACGACGTGGCCTACGTCCACCCCGACGGGGACGCGCGCCCCATGCGGCACGCGGGCATAGCGTCGCTCGGCGTCGACCGGGGCGACGCCAGCCGGTGCTGCGCCCGGCACGAGCCGTCGGTCCTCGGCTCGGTGACGATGTGCACCGCCCAGCCGCTGAAGTCCCCGGGGTCCCGCTTCTTCTTCCTGGTCTTCGCTCCCACGCTGCCGGGTGAGAATGCATGACCATGGAACCTGAACCGCGCCTCGTCCCCCTGGCCGCCGGCGTCCACGTGTGGTCGCCCGACGCGGCCGGCGCCTGGGGGCTCGCCAACTGCGGCCTGCTCACGGCCGCCGGGGAAGCGGCCCTGGTGGACACGCCGTACACCCTGGACCGCACCGACGACTTCCTCGCCGCGGCGCGCGGGGCGACCGGCCCCGGCACCCGGATCTCCACCGTGTTCACCACGCACGGCAACGGTGACCACGGCTGGGGCAACCAGCGGGTGACCGGCGCGGAGATCGTCTCCACCCGGCGCACCCTGGAGCACCAGTGCTTCGAGCCGACGCCCGAGCAGCTGCGCTTCCTGGTGGAGGACACGGATCCGGACGAGCCGCTCGGCTGGTACTTCCGGCGCCACTTCGGCCGGTTCGACTTCCGTGGCATCACCGTCCAGGAGCCCACGCGGACCTTCGAGGGCCGCCTCGACGTCCGCGTCGGTGACATGCCGGTGGAGCTGCACGACGTGGGACCGGCGCACACCGTCGGCGACTTGGTCGTGCACCTGCCCGAGGAGCGCATCGTCTTCGCCGGTGACGTGGTCTTCGCCGGTGACCACGTGTGCCACTGGGCCGGTCCGCTGGAGCGGGTCGTCCTGGCCTGCGAGCGCGTGCTCGGCTGGAACCCCGAGCTCGTCGTCCCGGGCCACGGTCCGGTGCTCGACCAGGAAGGCCTGCGGGGGCACGTCGCCTATCTGCGGGACCTGGCCGAGCAGGCGCGGTCCCTGCACGCGCGCGGCCTCACGCCGACCGAGGCCGCGCGGCACCTCATCGCGGAGGACCGCTATCCGGATCTGCATCTGCCCGAACGCCTGGTGATCACCCTGGCGTCGGAGTTCCGGCATCTGGACCGGGCCGACGCGGAGCCCGACATCCTGGCCCTGATGACCGACTGCTCGCGGATCGCCTGGCAGCGGGACAGCGGCGAGCAGGCCCTGTCCGCCGCCCGGGCGGGCTGACGTCGTACAGCGGCGGACGCACCGCGGGAAGGCCCCTGGATTCCGGCTGCCGGAATCCAGGGGCCTTCCCTTTCGCCACGTGAAACGCGCGGGCGCCCGGCAGGGCCGCGGTGTTGCGCGGCGGCGCGATGCGGGATGGGGTGAGCCTGTCGGCAGGCCGCTACAGGTTCCAGCGGGCGCCGACCGGCACACCGGGCAACGGTTCTCCCCCACGTCCGGTGTGCGCAGGGGCGGCGGGACGCCGTCGGCCCTGCGTGAGAATGCCGTCGCCGATCCCCCGGCGGCGGCATTCGTGCGTACCGGCATGCGCCCGTCCCCTCCCGTGCGGGAGGGGACGGGCGGGTCAGGCCGCGCGCTGGTTCACCGGCCCGTCACGGGCCGCACCACTGACCGGAGTGCTGGGCGCCGCCCCGGCCCCCGGGGGTCGGGTGCGGTGCGCTCGAAGTGTCGGATCCGGTGTCGGGACAGGATCCGGTCGGCTCGGGCCTCTCCCTGCACGGGGTGGCGCCCCCGTGCGCGCCGCTCAACCGGCGGCCGCGTGGCGGTGGTTCACACCTCGACTTCGAGGCAGACCAGTCGCTTCTCCTGGCGGGCGGTCAGGGCGGCCTCCCACATGGGTTTGACGAACGGCGAGACCAGTGACGCGTCGACGCGCTGGGGCGGGGCGAAGCGGTAGCAGACGTCCCCGTCCTCGCACCGGGTGAGGGTGCGCCGCTGTTCGGCGTCCACCTCGCCCGCGTCGAAGATGTAGCAGACACGGGGCATGGGCCCGCCGGAGTCGACCCAGGCGACCACGAGCAGGTCCCCCATCGTCACGTCCAGGCCCAGCTCCGCGCGGATCTCACGAGCGCACGCGGCGCTCGGATCCTCCCCTCCCTCGACATGCCCCCCGGGCAGATTCCAGTACGCCGTGTAGAGCGGCTTCACCATCAGCACATCACCGTGCTCATCGGTGATGATGGCCCCGGCCGATGCGGCCAGGGTCGTAGCAGTAGCATCCATGGCATCTTCCTGAATTAGCCCCGTCATGATCTGAGCACCGGCTCATCAGGAACGGGCAGCTCGGCGAGCGGAGTCCCCAACTCCCCCCGACGGGTACGCGCACAGACGTCGCGTGCACCCCCCGGCAGCGGCTCGGTTCTCCGGGCCGAGGCGCCCCCGCGCCTCGGAGGGAACCATGACCGCGGCCGTGTCCAAGGCCGTACTGCCAAGGAGCGCGCCGACGGCAAGCGGTGTCGCCACCAGTCCATCGCTCCTCCCCTGCACCGCCGCGGTCCGGGTCGGGCCGCGGCAGCCCCTGGCATCACCTGATAGAACGCTCGTTCCATTCGCAGGGGCCAACCAGTCCCCGAGGTTGACTCCGCGGCGTCGGGCGGGCAACCCGTGGCCACCGCGGGGCGGCATCGCTGCCTTCCGGGGCATGAGCAGGACCGTCGGCCGCTTACCGAGCACTCCCGCCCCCACGGGAGAAGTCACGACAACGACCATACGGACGAATGGAACATCCGGGCAGGTTTCCTTCCCCGTCAGAGCCAACCTGCCCCCGGCTCTGGCGTAGACAGATCCTGATGCACTATCACAGGCGGTGTCAACGATTGAGAACGACGCATGTCATGGCGTCGGCGACTGAGGCAAGTCGGTACAGAGCGCCGCACAGTGTTCGGTGCGGAGCGCCGCACGGTGTACGGTGCGGCACTCCGCACGGTGTACGGTGCCGCACGGCAACGCGCGCAGCGCCCTCACCCGGCGAACTCCGCCCGGACCCGGGCGAGCCGGCCGACCGGACCTACGCGGGCCCGTCGCCCGGGCCGAGGCCCTCGCCGGGCTTCCGCTCCTGGATCGCCCTGACCAGTTCGTCCAGGGCGGGCAGCAGGTCCCGCAGCGTGTCGATCTGCGCCCCGTCCGCGGTGCTGCGCAGGGCGACCGACCGGGCGCCGAGCTCCTGGAGCACCGCGTGCGTCGCCAGCTTGGGCAGGTCCTCGTGCACCATCCGCCTTAAGTAGGCGACCAGAGCGGCACCTTCGGTGCGGGAGCAGAAGCCCTCCGGCACGCGGAAGAACAGTTCGAGGCGAGCGGCGTGGTCGTGGTTCGCGCCGCGCTCGCCGTTCAGGAGGTTGGACACGTGCTGGGCGGAGATGCCGGTCGCGCGCGAGATCTCCCTGAGGCCGTACGGCTCCCTGCCCGCCGGGGTCTCCTTGAGCCGGGTGCGCTGCAGGAAGCGCAGCCGCTGCTGGAAGAGCGCCTTGCGGAACGTCTCGCGCGCGTACTTCTCGCGCGGCTCGTCCTCGGGGGGCTCGCCGTTCAACAGGGCCCGCACCCGCTCGGGTTCGATCCCCGTCGCGCGGGAGATGAGCGTGAGGTCGAGGAGCCGCCCGCGCGTGGTCCCCAGGCGCGCGGCATAGGCGTCGACGTCATCGAGGAGACGGGCGATCACGTGTCCGGGCGCCGCTTGGTGGTCGGCTGCGTTCACCTGAGGGTCTCCATGGGCCACGGAACTCGTTGGGCGCCCTGAGAGTATCCGTCCGAACCATCCCCGGCCAGCACTGTCTTCAATTGTTGACACCATAATCGGCCGTAAAGCGTTCGACTTTCGGTCAAAACTGGCAGTCGCGCGGCAACAGCTTCCGTTTCGTGCTCTCTCCCGTGTCCTGCCGGCCGTACAAACGGGCGCCCGGTACGCGTCGCCGCGCGGCCGATACCCACCAGCGCACTCGCTACTCAACTCACCTCCGCATCACGGGAAAACACCACACTCGTACTGTCGCGACGCGAGCCGTCGTCGCCGTATGAAATCAGCCTGATAATGTCCCAGCGCAGGTCAGCGGGCACACGTCTGTCACTGGGGCGGAACGGGGAGTGTGAAGGGCCTATGAGAACCGCCAGCGCACGGGCGCCGCGCCCGCGTCTCGCGACGCACCCACGAAGAACCGTGCCGGGGCCGGGAATCGGCCCCGTGCCGCCCCCCTCACGGCCGACCCGGGAGCGCTGACCCGTGCTGTTCGCGGGCGCCTCCGCATCCTGGGGCCACACCGGCGAGGCCCGCGTCACCGACGCCCCGGCCCGCATCCTCGACGCCGTCCGCAGGCGCCGCGCCTGGGTCCGCGCGCGGCGGCGGGCCGTCCGCATCATCCACGACGACCTCGGACTGCGGCCCGGCCAGGGCCTGCAGGAGCTCCTGCAGGCCGTCGTCCGGCGGCGCCGCAGACCCCTCACCGTCCTGCGGGTGCCCCTGCCCCCGCACATCAGCGGCTTCTGTGTGCGCGGCGACGCGGAGGACACCATCGTCGTCACCGCCAACACCAGTGAGCGGCAAGGGCTGCACGTCCTGCTCCACGAGCTCTACCACCTGCTGTGCGGCCGACCGCCCGCCCCGAGCCCGTACGCCGTCGCGGCCTGCGACCTGCTCGATCCGGGCGCCGTGAGCGCGCAACTGCCCTCCCTGCCTCCCGCCGTGGTCGAGGAGGTGCTCTTCCGGCCCGCCCGGCCGCGCACCGGGACGCCGTCGCGCGAGGACGCCGCGGTGCCCGCGGAACAGGGGGAGGACGAGGAGTGGGCCGCCGAAGTCTTCGCCACCGTGGGCCTGTTGATGCTGTGCCTCGACCCCGCGGTCAGCTATACCGGCGCTCTGACCTCGTCCTTCGCCCACCGGCGCGCCGACGTCTGATGTGGCACGCGCTGCTGTCCTCGGTCAGCCTCACCGTCGCCGCCGTCAGCCTGGCCCTCGGCACCGTCAAGGCGCTCGCGGCCCGGCGTGAACCGGCCCTGGTCCTCAAGCTCACCGCGTCGTCCCTGTTCCACTCGGCGGCGCTCTTCCTCCTCGTCACACCCGCCGTCTACCACGCCGTCGGCGAGCTCACCGGCGTGCCCCACCTGGCCGCCCTGCTCATCGACTGCGCGGCCCTGCTGCGCGTCGGCCACGCCCATCTCCTGGCGCATCTGTGGCATCCCCCGGACCGTGGCGGCGTGCCGCTGCGGCGCAAGGTGCGGGCCTGGGCACCGCTGTACGGGGGCACGCTCGTCGTCCTCACGGGCCTGTTCGCCCTGACGGACTTCGACGGGCCCGCCCGCCCCTTGCTGTTAGCCACCGACCACGCGCGCGTGCCCCAGATCGTGGCCCTGTACGTGCTGTACCTCCTCGCCCTGTCGGCGGCCGTGACCGCCACCGTGCTCAAGTGCCGCTCGCTCCTGGCCCTCGGCGCCCCCGGGCTCACGCCCGAACTCGACCGGTCCGTACGGGGCTTCGCGGTGGCCGTCGCCCTGGACCTGGTGCACGCCGTCTGTCTGCTCGTGGCCATGGCGGGTGCCGCGCACGGCCGCGGTCTCGACGCGCTCGCCGAGGGCGCCTGGCTGACCACGGCGGCCAGCGCCCTCCTCGCCACCCACAGCCTCGTCCGTCTCTCGGTGCACGCCCGCCGCCAGGAGCGGCGCGACTACTTCGCGCTGCGGCCGCTGTGGCAGACCGTGGTGGGCGGCGATCCGCAGCTGGTGCTCACGCCCGGCCTCGCCTGGGACGCCTTGGACACGCGCATCGCCCTGTCCCGCAGGCTCGTCGAGATCCGGGACGGCGCCCGCGGCCTCAGGCCGTGGATGACCGGGACGCCCGCCCACGCCGTGGCCCAGCTGGCCCGCGGGGGCGCGCACCCCGGCGTCGACGTCGTCGCGGCGCAGGCGGCCGCCACGCTCCTGTACGCCGCCGGGCGGCGCGGTGCGGGCAGGCCGCCCGCCCCGGCCGACTCCGGCTTTCCCGGGCTGCCGGGCGAGGACGTCCCGGCCGCCGGGGAACGGGCCCATCTCGTCCTGGTCGCCCGGTACCTCGACCATCCGATCGTGCGGGAGGCCCTGACGCTGCCGTGCCGTCGGCCCCGGGCGATGTGCGACAGCGGGCACGCGTAGACGGCCGCCCTAAGTCCCTTCGGTGACCGCCGCAGCCCCTTCGGTGACCGCCGCGTCGAGGAGCGGGCCGAGTTCGGCGGCCGCCGCCGTCAGGGCCCGTGCGTCCCGTTCGGCGCGGGCGATGAGCAGGGCGCCCTCCAGGGTGCTGATCATGAGGGTCGCGAGGGGCTCGGCGCGCGCGGCGGGCACGCCCATGTCCGTGAGCGCCCCGGCCACCGCCCCGCTCCAGCGGCCGAACGCGGCAGCGGCGGCGGCCCGGGTGGACTCCGTGGAGCCCCCGCGGTCGACGAGGGCAGCGGCGACCGGGCAGCCGGTGGCGTCCGGTGCGGACTCCAGCTCATCGGTCCACTGGCGGACCATCGCGGCGAACAGGCCGCTGGGCGAGGGCACGGCGAGCCCGGCGACGAACCGCCGCACGCGCCCCGCCGCATAGCCGCCGCCCCACTCGACGGCCTCGTTGACCAACTGCTCCTTGCCGCCCGGGAAGTAGTGCTGGAGCGAGCCCCGCGGCGCGTTCGCGCGCGCGGCGACGTCCCGCATCCCGGCGGCGGCGACGCCACCGCCGCGCATCAGCTGGGCCGCGCTGAACACCATCCGCTCGCGCGGCCCCCGCTCGGACCCCATCGCCGCTCCCCTCTTCCCGTACCGCCTGCCGACCGCCCCCGCGCGGACTACTATGACAGCCGTCATAGTCATGACGGCTGTCATAACCGCGGCCGCGAGGCCGGAGTACGGGGGTGCGCGCGTGGACGTGGGATTCGTGGGACTCGGCGTCATGGGGCAGCCCATGGCACTCCGCCTCGCCGGCTGTGGCGCCGAGCTGATCGTGTGGAGCCGCACCGCCGCGAAGTGCGAGCCGCTGCGCGCCGCCGGGGCGCACGTCGCGGCGGACGCCGACGAGGTCTTCCGGAAGGCGCCCGTCGTGATCCTGATGCTCGCGAACGGCGACGCGATCGACGCCGTCCTCGGCCGGGGCGCGCCGGACTTCGCCGCGCGCGTCGCCGACCGGACCGTCGTCCACATGGGCACGACGTCGCCCGAGTACTCCCAGGGCCTGGCGGCCGACGTCCGCGCGGCGGGCGGGCGGTACGTGGAGGCCCCGGTGTCGGGCTCCCGCGCGCCCGCCGAGGCCGGGCGGCTCGTGGCGATGCTCGCCGGGGAGCCGGCGGACGTGGAGCGGGTGCGCCCGCTGCTCGAACCGCTGTGCCACGAGGCGTTCGTGTGCGGGCCCGTCCCGAACGCGCTGGTGATGAAGCTTTCGGTGAACCTCTTCCTGATCACCACGGTCACCGGGCTCGCGGAGTCCTTCCACTTCGCCGAGCGGCACGGCCTGGACACCCGGCAGTTCCTGGAGGTCCTCGACGCCGGGCCGATGGCGAGCGGCGTCTCGCGGATGAAGGCGCCCAAGCTGCTCGCCCGGGACTTCGGCGTCCAGGCGGCGGCCCTCGACGTCCTGAAGAACAATCAGCTCGTCGCGGCCGCGGCCCGCGCGACCGGCGTGGCCTCGCCGCTCCTCGACGTCTGCCACGAGCTGTACGCGGACACCGTGGCGCTGGGTCACGGGGGCGCCGACATGGTCGCCGTCCTGCACGCCGTCGAGGCTCGGACCGAGCGGGCCGGGGCCCCGCCGCTCCCCGACCGGCGCCGGGCCGCCTCCTGAACGTATAAGCATTGCCTTATATAAGGCAGGGGTGGCATGCTGGGGCCGTGCACGCATTCGACGTGCTGGGCGATCCGGTCCGGCGCCGCATCCTGGAACTGCTCGCCGAGGGCGAGCGGAGCTCCGGCGCGGTGACCGCCGCGATCCGGGAGGAGTTCTCGATCTCCCAGCCCGCCGTGTCCCAGCACCTGCGCGTCCTGCGCGAGAGCGGGTTCGCCACGGTGCGCGCCGACGGCGCCCGCCGGCTCTACGCCGTGGACGCGGCGCCGCTGCGCGAGGTGGACGCCTGGCTCGGGCGCTTCCGCGGCTTCTGGGAGCAGCGCCTGGACGCCCTCGGTACCGAACTGGCCCGGGGCAAGCGGGCCCGGCGGTCGCACGGCAGCACACCAGGGGGTGGTGAGCGCGGTACGGAACCTCGTACCGCCACGGAAGAGAGCGAGGAGACCTCTGATGGCTGACATCGTCGACCTGATCAACGCCATGCACCGCCAGGTGCGCGACACCGAGACCCCCCGAGGCACCGGCCGCAGCATCGTGATGCGCCGCACGTACGACGCACCCGTCCACGACGTCTGGGAGGCGTGCACCGACGCGGAGCGCCTGGGGCGCTGGTTCCTGCCCGTCACGGGCGAGCTGAAGCCCGGCGGGCACTACCAGCTGGAGGGCAACGCGGGCGGCGAGGTGCTGCGCTGCGAACCGCCCCGCCTGCTGCGGGTCAGCTGGGTCTTCGGCGAGCCGCAGGAGGGCGGTTTCAGCGAGGTCGAGGTGCGCCTGACGCCCGAAGGGCAGAAGCGCACCCGCTTCGAGCTGGAGCACGTGGCCGTCGTCGACCCGGCGTTCTGGAACACCTACGGCCCCGGCGCCACCGGCGTCGGCTGGGACCTCGGCCTGGTCGGCCTCGGGATGTACCTCGCCGAGGGCGAGGCCTTCGACCGCGAGGCGACGCAGGCCTGGAGCGAGTCCGACGAGGCGCGCGCGTTCCTCACCGCCAGCAGCGCGGCCTGGGGGAAGGCGAACGCGGCCTACGGCACGCCCGCGGCGACCGTCGCGGCGATGACGTCGGCCACCACGGACTTCTACGTACCGCCCGCCTCCGACTCCTGAGCGCGGCCCGGGATCAGTACGGCCGGTCGCCCGCGATCGCCACGCGCTCGGCGACCCGGCGGGCGGCCCCGTAGTCGGCGACGGCGTAGTGCTGGGTGGCGCGGTTGTCCCAGAACGCGACGTCGCCCGCCTGCCAGCGGAACCGCACCTGGTACTCGGGCACGTGGGCCTGCTGGAACAGCAGCCGCAGCAGCCGGTCGCTCTCCGCCCGCTCCACGCCGAGGATCCGGGTGGTGAAGGAGGCGTTCACGAACAGCGTGCGCCGACCGGTCCCGGGGTGCCTGCGCACGACCGGGTGGCGCACGGGCGGGAAGGCCTCCTGCCACCGGGCGAGCCGCTCGGGCCCGTAGAACCGCCGGAAGCCGGGCAGGAAGTCGTGCTCGGCGACGGCGCCCTCGACGCGCTCCTTCACCTCGTCCGCGAGGTTGTCGTACGCGACGGCCATGTCGGCCCACAGGGTGTCGCCGCCGAACGGCGGGACCTCGCGCAGCTGGAGCACCGCGCCCAGCGCGGGGCGTTCGCGGAAGGTCACGTCCGCGTGCCAGACGTTCTCGAAGGTGGGCACGGACGACGCGCCCTTGTCGAACCGCGCCACCTCGTCGCTGTCGCCGCGCTCCAGCAGCGGATTGGTCTCCAACTCGCCCCAGTGGCGGGCGAACGCGCGCTGCCGCTCGCCGCTCAGGTGCTGCCCCCGGAAGAACAGCACCTTCCATTCGAGCAGGGCCCGGTCCACCTCCTCGCGCAGGGCGGGCGACAGCGGCCGGGCGAGGTCGACACCGCGGATCTCGGCGCCGATGGTGGCGGCCCTGGGGACGACCTCGAACAACTCGTAGGGCCGGTCCTGCCAGCCCTGCGGGGTGCGGCGCAGCACGCGCCGCCCCTCGTACAGGCCGTCGGCGGGGATCCGCGCGGGGCGCAGCGGACCGGGGTCGGCGGGGCGCGGGGCTTCCGCGACGGACATGGGGCACCTCCGGAGCGCAAGGGGGCCCGCACGGCGGACGGCGTGCGGGGGCGGGCGGCGAGGGACCTGAGGTCCGCTACAAGCCGCTGCGCGCGCACCCACATCGGTCCGGCACGGTGGCCGGTCCGAACGCGTGGGCGCGGTGCGTGAGCATGCCCTCATCATGCGCCCCGTAGATCACCGGATCAAGGCCGGGGCCCGAGCGAGCGTGGCCGTGCGACCACGCCGTCAGGGGACCAGAGTGCCCAGGACCGCCACGCCCTCGCGGATGTCCGTCGGCGTGCTCGCCGCGTAGCCGAGGACGAGGCCCGGCGGCTGGGGGCGCTGGGCGTGCCAGGACAGGGGCTGCACCTTCACGCCCCGCTCCAGGGCCGCCGCGGCGAGCTCGGTGTCGGCGCGGTCCGCGGCTCGGTGCGCGAAGGTCACCATCAGGTGCAGGCCCGCGGCGGCGCCGTGCACGACGGCACCGGGCAGATGCGTGCGGATGGCCTCGATCATGGCGTCGCGGCGGGCGCGGTGCCGTCGGCGCAGCAGCCGCAGATGGCGCTCCAGGTCCCCGGACTCCATCAGCCGGGCGAGGACCAGCTGCGGCAGCGCCGCGTTGCCGAGGTCCGCGAAGCGCTTGGCGTCCACGAGCGCGGCGTGGTGCGTCCGGGGCGCGAGCAGCCAGCCCACGCGCAGGGCGGGCGCGAGGAGTTTGGACACGCTGCCCGCGTACGCAACGCGGTCGGGGAGCGTGGACCGCAGGGCGGGGACGGGCGGCCGGTCGTAGCGGTGCTCGGCGTCGTAGTCGTCCTCGATGATCAGCCCGCCGTCGCGGGTCCACCGCGCGAGTTCGCGCCGCCGTCCGCCGCCGAGGACCACGCCGGTGGGGAACTGGTGGGCGGGGGTCAGCAGGACGGCCGGGGCGCCGGTGTCCCGCAGCGCGTCCACGCGGATGCCGTCGGCGTCCACGGGCACGGGCGGCGCCTGGAGGCCGGACACGCGCAGGTGCTGGCGGAGCCCGAGCGAGCAGGGGTCCTCCACCGCGACGCGGGAGATCCCCACGCCCTGGAGCACGGTGGCGAGCAGGCCGAGCGCCTGGGCGGTGCCCGCGACGACAAGCACCTCGTCCGGGTCGGCCGCGATGCCCCGGTTGCGGGCCAGCCACCGGGCGACGGCGCGGCGCAGGGCCGGGGTGCCGCGCGGGTCGCCGTAGCCGAAGTCCGAGGGCACGAGCCCGGCGAGCACGGACCGCTCGGCGCGCAGCCAGGCGGCGCGCGGGAACGCGGCGAGGTCCGGCAGGCCGGGCGACAGGTCGATCCGGGCGGGCGCGGCCCGCAGCGCGTCGAAGACGTCCGTTCCGGGCGGCGACCTGAACAGCGGGCTACCGCCTGATGGCACGTCAGAAGCCTTGGCAGCACGGATAGTTGGCGAGGTCAGCGGTGCGGCCACGACCACGGTGCCGCCCCTCCCCCGCCCGGCCACGTGCCCGTCCTCCGTCAGCCTGCGGTACGCCTCCGTGATCACGCCGCGGGAGACGCCGAGCTCCGCGGCGAGCACCCGGGTCGCGGGCAGTCTGCTGCCGACCGGCAGCAGGCCGTCGGCGACCGCGCGCCGGACCTGGCGGGCCAGCCAGTCGGCCATGCCGCCCCGCGGGGCCTCGGCGGTGTTCAGCTGGAGGAAGTCGGAGGCGGCGGTGGGCTCGGGCGCACCGACCGCTTTGGACCTGTCAGGGGGAGATCCATTGGACCTGTTCACCGAACCATTGTGACGACAGAGTCAAGCCATGGAATTTCTGCTCACCACGCTCGTGATGACCGTGACGCCGGGCACCGGGGTCCTCTACACCGTCTCGGCGGGCCTCTCGCGCGGCCCGCGCGCCAGCGTCGTCGCGGCGATCGGCTGCACCCTGGGCATCGTTCCGCACGTGCTGGCGGCGATCACGGGCCTGGCCGCGCTGCTGCACACCAGCGCCCTCGCCTTCCAGACGCTCAAGTACCTCGGTGTCGCCTACCTCCTCCTCATGGCGTGGAAGACGCTCCGCGACCGGAGCGCGCTCACCGCGGAGCAGGACGCCGCGCCGCGTTCCTCGGCCCGGGTGATCGTCGACGCGGTGCTGCTCAACCTCCTCAACCCCAAGCTCACCCTGTTCTTCTTCGCGTTCCTGCCGCAGTTCGTGCCCGACGACCATCCGCACGCGGTGCTGCGCATGCTCGAACTCAGCGGCTGCTTCATGCTCCTGACGTTCGTCGTGTTCGCCGCGTACGGGCGGTTCGCGGCGGCCATGCGTGACCACGTGATCGCGCGGCCCGCGGTGGTGACGTGGCTGCGGCGCGTCTTCGCGGGCGCGTTCGCCGCGCTGGGCGCGAAGCTCGCGCTCTCGTAGCGGGCCCTCGCCCTTGCCTCCCTTCACCCTCTCCTGATCGGAATCACCGTGCACTTCCAGCATGATCCCGCCCTGTGGCGGGACTTCCCGGCCCTGGTACCCGGCGTGCTCCACGCCCGCGGCATCACCCCGGACGTCCCGGTCGACGAGCCGGTCGCCCGGTACGGCGCGGCGGCGGCCGAGCGGCTCGCCGCCGCCCCGGAGAGCCAGTTCCCCGAAGTCCAGGCCTGGCGGCGGGCGTTCTCCGCGCTCGGGATCAAGCCCACCCAGTACCGCTGCGCTTCGGAGTCCCTGCTGCGGCGCTTCCGCAAGGACGGCTCGCTGCCGCGCATCCACCCGCTCATCGACCTGTGCAACGCCGTGTCCCTCGCGTACGGCATCCCGGTCGGCGTCTTCGACCTCTCCCGCATCGGCGGGGACCTCGAGGTCCGGTACGCCACGGGGGACGAGGCCTACGAGACGTTCTCCGGCGGCGTCGAGCGGCCCGACGCGGGTGAGGTCGTCTTCGCCGACGGCAGGGGCCGGGCCCACGCCCGCCGCTGGACCAACCGCCAGAGCGGCCACTCGGCCGTGCGGGCCACCACGACCGACGTCCTGATCATCGCGGAGGCCCTGCACGGCACCGCTGCCCAGGACGTGCCGAAACTGGTCTCCTCGCTCGCCGACGAACTGCGCGTGACGTGGTCGACCGAGCCGACGACGGGGGTGCTGACCCGGGAGGCTCCCGGGTTCACTTGCTGAGCGTGCGACCGGCTCCCTCGGGTCAGTCGCCGTACTCGACCAGCTCGGTGGGGAGCACCACCCGTCGCGCGGCTGTGACCGGGCCGTCGGCCGGGGCGCGCTCGCGCATGCGGTGGCGGAGCAACCGGCCCGCCTCGCGGCCCAGTTCGTCGCTGTCGTAGGCGACGAGGGTGAGGGGCAGGCCAAGGACGTCGGCGAGTTCGAAGTCGTCGAAGCCCGCGAGGGCGGTGTCGGTGCGGCTCGCGCGCAGGGCCCGGAACGCCCCTATGGTGTTGCGGTTGTTGGAGCAGAACAGAGCCGTGGGCGGATCGGGCAGGCCCAGGAGTTCGGTGGCCGCGCGCTCCGCCTGGCGGGGCCGGGTCTGACCCTGGCGGACGTGCCGCTCGTCGCCGGTCAGGCCCGCGTCCGCGAGGGCGGAGCGGTAACCGCGCAGCCGCTCGGTCCCGGTGTAGACGGTCGGCGGCGAGCCGAGGAAGCCGATGCGGCGGTGGCCGCGTGAGATCAGACGCGCGGTGGCGGCGCGGGCACCGCCGAAGTCGTCGACGAGGACGCAGTCCGCGGCGAAGCCCTCGGGCGGGCGGCTGGCGAGGACCACGGGGACGCCCTCGGCGGCCGCGGCGGCGAGGTGGCGCTGGTCGTCCCCCGCGGGCACGGCGATGATGCCGTCCACGCGGCGGCCCACCAGGTCCTCCACCAGGTCCCGTTCGGCGTCCAGGTCCTGCCCGGTGTTGCCTATCACCGTCTTGAGGCCGTCCGGGGCGAGCACGGAGTCGACGCCGAGGGCGAGCCGGGAGTAGAAGGGGTTGGCGAGGTTGGTGACCACCAGGCCGACGAGGCCCGTCCCCCGGCCGAGGCGCAGGCGGCGGGCCAGTTCGTTGGGCCGGTAGCCGAGCGCGGCGGCGGCCGCGCGGACCCGGTCCCGGGTGGCCGGGTGGACCCGGGGGTCGTCGCGCAGCACCCGTGACGCGGTCATCGCGCTGACCCCGGCGCGTTCGGCGACGTCCCGGAGGGTGGCCTTGCCGCTCCTGGACTCGCGCGGGGCGGGGCCGCGCGCGGGCACTTCCGTCCCGCCCTCGGACTCGGGCTCCTGCGGAGTTCCGGGCATCCGGGCCTTCCTTTCCGTTCTCCCCGCCGCACGGTGTCTCCCGCCGCCGCGCGGTGTCCCCCGGCGCGGCGCGGCGGCCGACTCCCCTAGCGCTGCCGCGCGTACAGCGCCGCGCCCACCAGCGCCGCATCCTCGCCGAGCGCGGCCGAGCGCAGCGCGACCGGGGTGTCCCCGAGGCCGTCGCGCAGCGCCGGGCCGACGAGGTCCCAGGACGCGGCCATGCCGCCGCCCACGATAAGCGCCGTGGCCCCGAAGTCCCGCACGTACGGGGCGAGGACGGCGCCGAGGGGGCGCAGGGACGCGGACAGGACGCGGGCGGCCCGGTCTTCGCCCGCGCGGGCGCGGGCGGCGATGTCCCGCACGTCCGCGGCGCCGTCGCCGTAGCGGGCGATGACGGCACGGCGCGAGACGGTGTCCTCCAGCGGGCGGCCCTCGGCCCGGATCAGGTCGACGCGGCCCAGCGGCGGCACGCCGGGCCCGTCGCGGCACACGGCGCCGTCGGCGAGGAAGGCCGAGCCGACGCCCGTGCCGAGGGTGACGCCGACGCATCTGCGGTGGCCGCGCGCGGCGCCGGCGTGCCACTCGCCGAGCGCGAAGGCGTGCGCGTCGTTGAGGAACGCCACGCCCGCGGGCCGGGGCCGGACGCCGTCGAGCAGGACGGCGCCCACGTCGATCCCGTACAGGTCGTCGAACTTGCCGACGCCCTCGTAGCGGGCCACTCCCTCGTCGTGGTCGAAGGGGCCCGGCAGGGCGACGCCCCACACCTCGCCCGGCGCCGCGTCGAGGTCGGTGGCGCAGCGCACCACTGCCCCGAGGACGTGCTCGGCGCTGCCGCGCGCCTCGACGCCGCGGCGCACCCGGCGGACGACGCGGGCGGCCTCGACGAGGGCCGCCGTCACGTGGGTGCCGCCCAGTTCGAGGACGGCTCTCACGAGCGGCCCGTGGCGGGCGGGCGGACCAGCGCCTTGACGACCCGCGCCGGGCCGCCGCGCGCGGCGACGCGGTACGGGCCGACCGCCGCGGGCACCGTCAGGGTCTCCGCGTACGACAGCGGATGCGCGGCGCCCGCCGCCGTGCGGATCTCCACGCCCTCGCCCTCCACGACGTTCAGGACGTGGAATCGCCCGGCGGTGTCGTCGGTGGCCTCGGCGCCGGCGTCCAGGGTGAAGCGCCGCACCTCGTAGAACATCTCGTCGAGGGCGCCGATGAGGTCCTCGCGCCAGCCCGGGCCCGTGCGCAGGGCGCGCGGCTCCTGGACGAGGTCGCGGGCGACGGCGTCGCCGCGCCGGCCGGTGTCCAGGTTCGCCAGGCCGTGTTCGTAGGGCAGCGCGCGCGGCCTGCCGTCGGCGTCGGGGCGCAGCCAGTCGTAGAAGCGCAGGCTGTACAGGTACGGCGTGGCGCTGATCTCCAGGACGAGGTTGCCCGCGCCGCTGGCGTGCGGGGTGCCCGCGGGGATGAGGAAGAGGCGGCCCTGCTCGGCGGGGAAGGTGAGGACGTGGTCCTCGGGGTCCATGGGCACGCCGTCCCGGGCGGCCTCCTCGACCTCCTTGCGGAACAGGGCGGGGTCGGCGTCCTCGCGCAGGCCGAGGAACACGCGCGTGTCGGGGCCGCCGAGCGTCAGGTAGTACGACTCGTGCTGGGTGTAGGGCCAGCCGAACCGCTCCCGCATGTACCGCTCGCGCGGGTGGCAGTGCACTGACAGATTGCCGCCGTCGACGGTGTCCAGGTAGTCGAAGCGGATCGGGAAGGAGGTGCCGAAGCGGGCGTGCGCGTCGGCGCCGAGCATCTCTTCCGGGTACAGGACGCACAGGAGCTGGAAGGGCACTTCGGCCTGGCGGTCGGGGCCGGTCCCGATGAGGACGCCGGATTCGGGGGCGATGAGTTCGTAGCCCAGTGCCGTGTTGCGGGCGCCCGCGGCGAAGCCGAGCCGCCGCTGCGCCCAGTGCCCGCCCCAGGGCGTGGAGTTGAAGTACGGTCGGGTGCGCACCGGCCCGCGGGCGAGGCGGGCCAGGGTGGCGCGCAGGCCGTCGCCGTCGAGGTGGACGGGCCGGTCGGGGTCCTGGACGTCGAGCCAGGCGTCGACGCGCGGGGCGAGCGCGTCGCGGTGCCGGTCGAGCACGGGCCAGTCGACGTAGAAGAGCCGCCGCAGGTCGCCCGGTTCGTGCGGGAGGCCCAGGTTGCGGCCGGTGCCCGCGGCGACGGCGGCCTCCGCGTACCGCTTGGGCACGTCGGCGTACCACAGGACGTCGTGCGGGACGAGGGAGGCGCCCGGGCCGTACACGAGGCACAGGGCGTCCGGCGCCCCGGCCACGCGCGGCAGGGTGTCGAAGAGGTCGCTGAGGGGGTTGGCGGCGAGCTTGCAGTAGTACGGGTCGCCGCTGCCGTCCTCGGTGCGCTCGCGGACCGAGGACGGCGGCGCGTAGTGCGCGCGCACGTCCAGGGTCCGCACGGGCGCGGCGAGGTGTGCGGCGAGCCGGGCGGCAAGGCGGTCGAAGTCCACGGACGGGGGCCCCTCCACGGCCACCGTCCGCGGACCGCTGGGCAGGGCTGCGGCCACGGCGGGCCAGCCGGTGGCCAGGACGGCCCCGGGCGCGGGGCCGTAACGCGGGTCGAGCCGGTACACACCATCTCCTTACCGCCGAGGCAGTGACCTGCCGGCTCTCACCGGCGCACGAACAGCACCGCCGCCGTGCCGAGGGCGGGCACGTCGACGCTCACCTCCCCGTCCTCCAGGGGGAGTTCGGGTCCCCTGCCGCCCAGGTAGCCCGCCCGGTGGGCGGCGCGCGCGGGGAAGCCGATCCGCACGCGGCACGCCACCCGCTCCTCGGCGAAGGACTGCAGCCGCAGCAGCGTCTCGCCCGCCCGGGGCGTGGTGGCGCCGACCAGGCGCACCCGCGGGTCGGTCAGGGCGGCGAAGCAGTGCGTGGCCGGGGCGTCCCCCGTCGCGCCCCGGGCCCGCACCGCCCGCAGCGGCCTGCTCCACGCCGCCGCCGTCCGGGTCCCGAGCCCGGTCGCCGTCGGACCGCAGGCGACGCTGTAGCGGAAGGTGAAAGCGAAGCCCTGCTCGCTCGGGAAGTTGGTGTCCCACAGGTTGTTGTGGATCCAGGAGAAGACGGTGGCGGGCTCGTCGTGCCCGAGGGTCTTGGGGAACGGCGCGTACGGCAGCGCGATGTTGCCGAACTGCACCAGCGGCGCGTCCTGCGTGGACCAGGCGACCGCGAGCCCGTCGTCGGCGAGGGTCACCCAGCGGCGCACGGCCCGCATGTGCCGCGCCGAGCCCGGCACCACCGGGAGCCCGGTGCCGGTGGCGCCGCCGGAGGCCTCCATGCGCACGACGGGCTGGTCGAAGGCGAAGGGGAAGGCGAAGTAGGCGCTCTCCTTGCCGAGGGTCCGGTCCTTGTCGAGGCGGTTCTCGACGTCGAGCCGGGGCACGCCGCGCGGCAGCGTGAGCGTGACCCGGAGGCGGTTCGCGCCCGCCGGACGGGTCTCGTACGTGATCGACTCCGCGGTCGCCGTGGAGGTGCGGTCGATGAGCGCGGCGGGCGGGGCGACGGCGCGCCGCCCCAGGTGCTCCAGGCGCTCGGACGCCGTGGTGCGGCTGGAGTTGTGGTTGAAGGCCCCGGCGGTGGTGTAGCTGTCGTGGACGTATCCGTTGAAGCCGACGATCGCGTCGGCGCGCACGAGCTCGCGGCCGGTCGACTTGTCGATGACGGAGGCGACGCAGGCCTGGGCGAGGTCGACGCGGACCGCCAGGTACTCGTTCTCCAGGAGCGTCGGGTCGGGGTGGGCGGCGGCGCGGGCGGCACGCTCGGCGGGGTCCTCGCGCTCGGTGCCGCCGGTGGGGTTCCAGCCGGTGGCGGCCTTGACGACGGGGGGCGCGTCGCCGCGGTCGGCCCGCCCGGCGTCGGCCCGTACGTCCAGGCGCACCGAACCTGCGGACGGCACCGCGTCCACGCGGGCCAGCAGGAAGCGGCCCGCGTCGCGGTGGTCGTCGTTGGTCTGGGGCCGCTCCTCGTGCGCCAGCGCGCGGCCGTCGCGGGCGTCGTGCACGGTGACCCGCTGGTCGAGCGGCACCGTGCTCTCCGGCAGGAAGATCCGTACAACGTCGGTGCGCGGCCAGGAGCAGGTGTTCACCACGTGGTACGTGGCCAGGGCGCCGGGCGCGGCGGCGAGCCGCTGGCCGAGCCGGGCCGAGGCCCGGCGCAGCAGCGAGGCGCCGTCGTCGTGGGCGCGCAGGGCCTGTCCGTACTTCCAGTGCCACTGGTGCTCGCCGGAGTGGCCGCCCTCGTCGCCGTGCGTCCACGGGTCGCCGGCGCCCCAGGTGTGCTCGTCGAAGAGCGACACCGCCTCGTACACCCCGGCGGCGTCCCGCGTGTCGTCCTCGGCCCCCGTGGCGTCGAGGAGAGCGGCGAACGTGCCGATGGTCTGGGCGTCGGCGACCGTGGACTGGGCGGTGCGGGCGAGCGACAGCGGGCGCGCGCCCGCGCCCACGCCGTCCACCCACCAGTCGGTCCAGTCGCCCTCGAAGGTGCGGATCCCGTCGCCGATCCTGGCCTCGGCGTCGCGGAAGAAGTCCTCGTTGCGGGAGAGCCTGAGGCGCGGGTACGCCCAGGTCTCGTTCCAGCGGCGCACGGTGTCGGCGATGACGCGGCGCGGCGGCGCGTTGTCGCCGAACTTGCCCTGCACGCGCAGGTGGAGCACGTCCCACGGGTACGGTTCGCGCTTGACGTCGACGTGGTCCATGGCCCAGCCGAAGATGCCGCCCCGGTAGGGGTAGGGGTGGGTGGCCAGGGAGGTGAGGTAGGCGGGCAGCAGGTCGTCGACGTCCGCGTACGAGGTGTCGAAGCCGAGCAGCGGGCCCTCCATGTAGGCCAGGCCGTGCGGGGTGTCGGTGACCCACACCAGGACGCTCGCGCCGCTCGGGGCGCGCCAGCGGAACAGCCGGGGCAGGTGCTCGCCGCCGACGAGGTGCGGCACGGAGCGGCCCGCCCAGTTGTGCGCGACGGACAGATAGCGGACGCCCGCCTGGGCGAGGGCGTCGACGAGCCCGACGACCGCGCCCGGCACGTCGGTCTGCATCGCGGAGGTGAGGGTGAGGCCGTGGGCCTCGCCGATCTCGTGGGCCGGGCGCAGGAGTTCGTGCAGCTCGTCCGTGGAGCAGGTCTCGGTGTGCAGGTTGAAGGGCATCGCCGTCAGCTCGATGCGGCCCTCCCGGACGCGGCGCATCAGCTCCTCGACCTGTTCGGCCGGCCGGGCTGCGGCCCACTGCTTGAACGACCACAGGGATTCGACGCACCAGCGGAACCGGGACTCGGACGGCCAGTCGTCGGTGGCCCGGGTCAGCTCCAGACAGGAGTCGAGGAACGAGAGGTGTTCGTTCAGGACCTGGCCCTGGGGGTCGGTGTAGCCGATGTCGAGGTGCGAGTGGTGCACCAGGTGGAGGATCCAGCGGCGCTGCGGGGTCAGCTGGACGGTGATGCCCTCGTCCTCCCGCGGCAGGCCCACGGTGAGGCGCGTCGCCGTGTCCACGGCGGGCACCAGGAGCCGGGCGCCGCCGCCGGGTCCGGCCACGCGCTCGGCCCGTACCGCCGTGCCCGAGCCGGTGCGCACGGCCAGTTCGGCGGGGACCCGGGAGCCGCCCACGGGGTCGATCCGCAGCGACTGGAGCAGGGTGCCGTCGGCCGCCTCCCGCAGCAGGGGTTCCTCGCTGAGCCGGAGCGCTGCGCCGTCGAGGGTGCCCTCGGCGCCGACCACGCCGGAGCGCAGGCTGGCGCGGACGCGGTCGTTGTCCCAGTCGGCGGTGCGGACCAGGGCCCGTGTGGTCATGCGGATCTCCCCGGGTGGCGGGCGGTCAGCGGACGGACGCGGCCATGCCGCGCAGGAACAGGCCGCGGAACACGAGGAACAGCAGCAGCGTGGGCACGGACACTACGAGGGCGCCCGCGAGGATCACGGGCGGCCCGCTGGAGGCGTAGGTGGCGCGCAGGGTGGCGAGCGACGCCATGACCGGCTGGACGTCGCGGCTGCGGCTGAGGGTGAGCCCGAGCAGCAGGTCGTTCCAGACGGCGGTGAACTGGAAGAGGAAGGCGGCGCCGAGCCCGGACCGCATCAGCGGCACGTGGACGCGCCAGAAGATGCGGGTGAAGGAGGCCCCGTCGATGAGCGCCGCTTCCGTCAACTCGGGGGGCATCGTGGTCATCTGATTGCGGATCAGGAAGAAGGCGAACGGCACTGCCCAGGCGACGTACACGAGCATGAGGCCGAGCCGGGTGTCGTACAGATTGGCGTCCGCGTAGAGGCCGAACAGCGGCGCGAGGAAGACCTGGAGCGGGAACAGCGTCCCGGAGTAGATCAGCCAGAACCAGAGGGCGGGCCGCGGGACCGGCAGGACGACCACCGCGAACGCCGCCATGGCCGCGACGAGCACCGCGACCAGGCCGCATACGACGGCGTACAGGAGGGAGGCCTGGAAGCTGTCGCCGATGCCCGCCTCGTCCCAGGCGGTCGTCACGTTGTCCACGAGCGCGAAGCCCTGGAACGTCCAGTCGGGCTCGCCCTCGTACGCGGCCACGGGGGTCAGCGCGTTCACGACGAGCAGGTACAGCGGGAGCAGCCAGAGCGCGACGCACCCGGCGACGAAGGCGTTCCGCCCGATCCGGCCCATGGCGCCTCCTCAGGCCTTCGCCCAGCCCGTGTCGGGCATCTGACGGCTCAGATAGAGCCAGGACGAGGCGACGACGACCACGGAGAGCACGAGGGCGATCGCCGAGCCGTAGCCGACGTGGAAGAGGCGGAACGTCTCGCGGTACATGGTCAGGGCGAGGGTCTC
The DNA here is from genome assembly GCF_022698285.1 of Streptomyces sp. AN091965. Taxonomy (NCBI): domain Bacteria; kingdom Bacillati; phylum Actinomycetota; class Actinomycetes; order Kitasatosporales; family Streptomycetaceae; genus Streptomyces; species Streptomyces sp. AN091965. The sequence continues at coordinate 1,335,891 of NZ_JALDMY010000001.1, forward strand.
GGAGGAGCGGGAGGGGCCGCCCTGGGTGAGGATCCAGATCATGTCGAAGGCCTTCAGACTGTTGACGATGGCCATGCCGACCACGACGACGGTCACGGCGCGCAGCTGCGGCACCGTGATGTACCGGAACATGCGCCAGCCGCTCGCGCCGTCCAGCTGGGCCGCCTCGACGGTGTCGCGGGGGATGGCGCGCAGGCCGATGGCGAAGAGCACCACGTTCAGACCGGTCGCCTGCCAGGTGCTCGCGACGATCAGCGCCAGGGTGTTCTGCGGCCACTCCAGGAGCCAGGTCTGCGCCCACGCGTCGAGGCCGACGGCGCGCAGGGCCTGGTTGACGGCTCCGTCGGAGGTCAGCATGAAGTACCACAGGGCCGCGGTGGCGGTCCCGGAGATCGCGAAGGGCAGCACGATCACCAGCTGGGCGACGCCGCCCCAGCGCAGGCGGTGCGTGGCCAGGGCGATGACGAGCCCGGCGAGCACCGGCAGGAGCAGCGTCCCGGCCACCCACATCAGGGTGTTGAGCAGGGAGCGGCCGAAGACGGGGTCGTCGGCGAGCCGGGTGTAGTTGTCGAGCCCGGTGTAGCTGCTCGTGAAGCCGTTGTCCTCGAAGAAGCTGCCGTACACGCTGCGCAGGAACGGGTAGACGAGCAGCACGCCCACGAACGCGAAGGCGGGCAGCGCCCAGGGCAGCGCGGTCAGCGGCCCGCCGAGCCGGGCGCCGGGGCGCGCGGCGTGGTGCGGGGTGCGCAGGGGCACGCGCCGCCGGACGCGGCGCTCGCGGGCGCCGGGCGCGGGCGTCCCCGCGGGGGTCACGGTCCCGGTCATGTCCCGGCCGCCTCCCGCCACACCTTCCAGGCCTCGTCGGCGCGGTCCTGCATGGTGCGCAGGACCTTCCGGTACGAGGAGGGGTCGAGCAGGAATCCGGCGAGGTCGTCGACGGTGGCCTCGACGAGTTCGGGCGGGCCCTGCTCCCAGAAGCGGTTGAGCAGCCACAGGCGGTCGCCGCGCACCTTCTTCTGGAGTGCGGCGATCACCGGGTTGGCGGGCGCGACCCGGGGGTTCGGGCAGCCGTCCTGGAGGGTGTGCGAGAAGGCCTTCATCACGGCCGGGTGCAGCCAGGCGCCGGTCGCCCTCACGGCCTCGTCGTGGTCGGGGCCCTTGACGGTGGCGACGAGGGCGCTGGACTCGAAGACGACGCTGGGGCGGGCCCCGGGCTCGGCCATCGGCAGGACGAAGGCGCTCATGTTCCTGCCCGGCTCGGCGCCCGCGGCCACGAGCGTGGAGCCGAGCCAGGTGCCGCAGGGCACCATGCCGACCTTGCCGTGCACGAGCGCCGCGGCGGCGTCGACGTGGTTCATGTCCATCGGCGTGAACCAGTCCCGGTCGAAGAAGGAGGCCAGGGTGCGCAGGGCGCGCTCGGCACGCGGGTCGGTGTAGCGCGCGCGGCCGTTCATCAACTCGTCGTAGAAGCGGGGGTCCTGGCGGCTGAGGACCTCCTGGAACCAGATGAAGGCGGGCCACCGGCCGTCGGCGGTGCCGTGCAGCGGCGTCACCTTGTTGCGCTTGAGCCGGGCGCAGGCGGCGAGGAAGTCGTCCCAGGTGCGCGGCGGCCGCAGACCGTGCTCGGCGAACACCTCGGGGTTGTGGAACACCACCCAGTACGCGAGGTTCATCGGCAGGCCGTAGACGCGGCCCCGCTCGGTGAACGCGGAGCGCAGCGCGGGGTCGGCCCAGCCCTTGCGCTCGGCGCGGTCCCACGTCGCGGAGAGGTCGACGATGCCGCCGGTGCGGGCCAGGTCCTTGAGGCGGTAGCCGGACCAGTACTTGAGCATGTCCGGGGTCTTGCGGGTGCGCAGCGAGGACTTGACGACCTGCTCGAAGGATTCGAGGAGCGGGTTGACCTCGGGGACGAGCCGCAGCCCCGCGACGTCCTGCATGGCCTTGCCCGCGGCCGTCATCGGCGCGGCCCAGGCGGCGCTGTCCCCGAACACGCCCACCTTGCCCCGGGGTTGGCCGGTGGCGGTGGAGCAGGCCGTGGCGAGGGCTCCGGTGGCGGCCGCGGCGGCGCCGGTGATCAGCGTGCGGCGTGCCAGAGCGGGTGGCGCGGTGGGCGTGGTACCTGACATGGGCGGCCCCCAGGTGGGTCCCGTGCGTCCCGGGTCGTCCCCCGGGTTGTACCGGCGTGTACCGAGCGGCACCGGGTGCGCCCGGGGCGTGCCCCGGCCCGGTGTTAGCGTTAACACGAGCGAGTTGGAGCGTCGCGGCGGCGGGGGCCGATGTCAAGGCCCCGCGCACCGTTCAGGCCACGAGGCGCACACCCCGCTCCCGCCCAGGCCCGGAGCGCCGCTGCTCGCGGTCGGCCGCGGCCGGTCCCCGGCTCTTCCGCCGTGACGGCTTTCCCGCGGCCTCTCGCGGCACGACCGGGTACGCCCGGCGTCGGGCCCGGCCGGAGGCATGCGGCGACCGTCCAGGAATTCCGCCCTCGAGGTGTGCGCTCGGCCAACAGGCCCTCGCGTCCGGCCTGCCGAGCGGCCGGACGGCGGAGGCGAAAACCGGTTGCCCGGCCCCCCGCCGGGGCCGCAAGCTCGGCGCATGTTCTTCGCATCCACAGCCACCCCGCTGCCGCTCGCCACCGCCGACCGTTCGGCGCGTGGCCAGCAGCAGCCCGGCTGTCCGTGGAGGCCCGCGCCGCCGCTCCGGTGAGCGGGCACCTGGTCGCGGGGCTCGTCGCCGGGTATGGCATCGCCATGCCGGTGGGGGCGGTCGCGACGTATCTGGTGGGGCTCACCGCCCGGACCTCGTGGCGGGTGGGGGCGTGCGCCGCCCTCGGGGTGGCGACAGCGGACGGGCTGTACGCCCTGGTCGCCACCGTCGCGGGGGCCGCCGCGGCCCAGGTCGTCGCACCGGTGATGGGCCCGCTGCGCTGGGTCTCCGCCTGCGTCCTCGTCGTCCTCGCGATCCGCGCGGCCACGGCGGCCGTCCGGCAGCACCGCGCCCCGCAGGCGGCCGCGCCCCGCGTCGGCGGCCCGCCGAGCCCGGCCCGCGCGTACACCACCTTCCTCGGCATCACCCTGCTCAACCCCACCACCGTCGTGTACTTCGCGGCGCTCGTGGTGGGCAGCGGGTCCGGCGCGGACACGGACCGCCTCGGGCAGGCCGTGTTCACCCTCGCCGCCTTCGCGGCCTCCGCCAGCTGGCAACTGCTGCTCGCCGGGGGCGGGGCGCTCCTGGGCCGCGCCCTGACGGGCCGCCGGGGACGCCTCGTCACGGCGCTGACCTCCAGCGCGGCGATCACGGCCTTGGCGGTGCATCTGCTGGTGGCGGGGTGAGTCCTGCTCCATGGCCGGGCGGGGCCGGATGTGTGTACCTACTAGTATGTACACACATCCGGCCCCGCCCCGGGCGCACCGCACCTCCAGAAGGAGTCCCGCCATGCCCCTCGTCCGCATAGACGCCCTGCGCGCCGACGGGGCGCGCCTCGACGCGCTCGGACGGGCCGTCCACGACGCGCTGGTGGAGACGATCGGCATTCCGCCCGACGACCACTTCCAGATCCTCACCGGTCACGACGGCACCAGCAGCACGCTGCGGCACGGCACCTATCTGGGCGTGCGCCGCGACGACGGGATCGTCTACGTCGTGATCACCATGCGGGCCGGACGGACGCCCGACCAGAAGCGCGCCCTGTACCGGCGGATCGCCGAACTCGCCGAGGAGTACGCGGGCACCGAACCGCGGAACGTGTTCGTCACCGTGCTGGAGAACGCCTCGGCCGACTGGTCGCTCGGCCACGGCGAGGCCCAGTACGCCCCGGCCGGGTAGCCCCGCCCCGGGGCACCCCGCCTCACCAGAACCTGGAGCAGCAGGGGCAGTTCCTGGTGGGACTGGGTGAGCCGGGCCCGGCGCTGGGCCACCACGTCGTCGAGGTGCGTGATGGACTCGCGGCAGAAGGCCCGCTGCGGCCCGTCGTCCGGCTCGTACGCCTGGAGGACGGCGTGGATCCCGTCGATCCGGCGCTGGGTGACGGAGTGCTCGGCCTTCCCGGCGCGCATGAGCGGCCACTGCCGCTCCACCACCGCGTGGACGTACACGCTGACGGCGGCCTCCATCCGACCGCGTTCGGCGGGCGGGAAGGCCCGTACGTTCCGCACGGCCTGCTCCAGGTCGGACGCCTCGGTGGAGACGACCGTCCCGGCACCACCCGTACGGGGACGGAGCGCGCGGGGCGGGCCCGTCCCGGGGTGGTGCCGGTCAGTGGACGCGGCCGGCGCCCCGGTGCGTCGGGCCGTGGCCGCTCAGGCAGTGCGGGGCGGTGGAGGCGGGCGGCGCCGTGGCGGCAACCGGTTCCTCGTGGTCGATCTGGAGCGTGGTGTGCGTGAGGCCGTACGTGTCGGCGAGGCGCTTGTCCAGCTCGCGCCGCACGGCGTGGCAGTCGCCGCCGGGGTGCACGAGGACGTGGGCCGACAGGGCGGGTTCGCCGGACGTGATGGTCCAGATGTGCAGGTCGTGGACCTCGGCCACGGAGGGCATCCCGGCGAGTTCGTGCCCGATCGCGTCCGGGTCGAGGCCCGCGGGCGCCGCCTCCAGGAGGATGCGGCCGGAGTCGCGGAGCAGCCCGCAGCCCGCCTTGACCATGAGGGCCACGACGAAGAGCGTGGCGATGGTGTCGGCGCGGGCGAAGCCCGTGGTCATGACGATGACGCCCGCGACGGCGGTGCCGATGAAGGCGTACAGGTCGTTGAGGATGTGCTGGTAGGCACCCTCGACGTTCAGCGAGGAGCGGTTGGCCTTGGACAGGCACCAGGTCGCGGCGAGGTTGACGGCCACGCCGGAGAGCGCGGTGGCGAGCACCATCCAGCCGGTGACCTCCGGCGGGTGCAGCAGCCGCTGCAGGGCCTCGAAGCCGAGCCAGGCGGCGGCGAGCAGCAGCGTGAGCCCGTTGGCCTGGGCGGAGAGTATCTCCGCCCGCTTCAGGCCGAAGGTGTAGGTGCCCTTGGCGGGCCGCGCGGCGAGCCGCATCGCGACGAGCGCGAGCACGATGGAGAAGGCGTCCGTGAGCATGTGGACGGCGTCGGATATCAGCGCGAGGGAACCGGCCATGAAAGCGATGACCGTCTCGACGGCAATGAAAACGCCAATCAATACGAGTGCGAGCGAAAGCCATCGCCGGTCGGCGTCGGCGGAGACGCCGTGACTGTGCCCGGCATGACCTCCACCGTCGTGGTCGTGTCCGTGCTGATGCGTATGAGCGTGCCCCACGGAGTTTCCCCCCACGTGCGCCGACGATGCCTGCCGCAGGGGAGTCAAGCGCAATTCCGCCACCACTGCAAAGGCTGCATCGGTGACCGTTTTCAATTCCGGTTCGCACCCTGCTTCTTGGCGCCCGATGTCTGGAATTGCGGGCTGGAGGCGGCTCAATTCAGTGCGTTTGACCGCGAGGACGGGCGCGTGCGGACCGGCCCTCCACCCCTTCGCCACCCGCCCTTCCCCGGCGTGCCGTCTGGACTTCGCGTCGACCGTCCGCTCCAGCTGGAGAGGAAGTGGGGCAAGTAGCCTCAAAAAACCTGAAGGGGAGAAAGTGGCGCCGCATGCCCTACTTCCCCCCATCGCGCCCCTCAACTTGTGACCCACGCCACGCCGAATGGTTAAAGGATCTTGTTCCGCGTATCCACACGGCGGGATCCCGTGTGCCACGATGCCACCGTGTTGCTCGACCACTCAGGAAATCGACCACTGAATCAGTGGTGAATCCACTGATGACTTCTTGAACGTTCGGCTGGCCGTCATACGGGGGACGAGAATGCCGACCATCATCGCCATCGGGTATCGGGACGACCTCGATCGGGTGCTGCGGCGCCGAGGCCTCGATCCCTTCTACATCGTGCAACAGCCGACGCGTTCGCTCCGCGGCGTCGACTTCACACGTGTCACCGACATCGAGAACGCTCAGGAAATCCTGCGGGCGGTGCTCTCCGCGCGCATCCGCGACGCCGCGGGAGTGCTCACCGTCCATGAAATGGGCGTGTTCGGAGCCACTTTCCTGCGGCAGCAGTTGAACCTTCCGGGAAACACGGACTCCAGGACCGTCCCCTACTTCCGGGACAAGTACTTGCAGAAGACCGGACTTCCCGCGGGCATCGCGCGGGCGCGCTGTCGATACGCCACCCCGGACACCACGTTCGCGGATCTCGTCGACGATCTGGGCGACACCTTCGTCGTCAAACCCGCGACCGGAGCCGGGTCCCTGCGCACCAGCGTGGTCCGCTCTCCCGAAGAGTACGCACGCGCTCTGGAACCGTTTCCCGGTGACTCGGACGTCGCCGTCGTCGCCGAATCATTCATCGCGGCGCCGGAAGTCTACGTCGACGGCATCTGGGAGAACGGCGACCTTCGGTGGTCGTCGATGACGCGCTATCACGACTCGCCGCTGCGCGCCGCGCAAGGCGGCGTCCTGGCCGCGCACCTCCTGGACAGAAGACGGCACGAAACGCTGTTCTCCCAGGCGGAGACGCTCGCCCGCCAGGTGCTCACCCACCTCGACGCGCCGTCCTGCGTGTTCCATCTGGAGGCGTTCGTCCAGGAGTCGGGGCTGACGTTCGGCGAGTGCGCCATCCGCCTCCCGGGGGCGCTCTCCCCGCAGATCAACCACTTGACCTACGGCGTCGACCTCTTCGACGTCGAGATCAGCCTCGCGCTCGGGGAGGGAGTCACACAGACCCTCGACGACCGTACGCCGGACCGCTTTCACGGCTATCTGCTGCTGCGCCGCGCGAAGCGCGGAAGACTCACCCGCGAGGACTTCGAGCGGAGCTTCCTCTTCGACGAGATCGAGTACTCTTCCGCGCCCGATACGCCGCTCGGACCGTACGGCAAAGTGGGCCATGCGATCGTGTCCGACCACGACGAGCTGAAACTGCGGCAGACGATCGAGGAAATCGTCCACTTCAACGAGGGCGCCTGACACCGTCCCGCTCCGCGGTCTCGGCTTCACCGGCGCTTCTGCGCAAAGCCCAGCACACCCCGGCCACGTCACCCGTGCGGGGCAGTCACGGCTACGCCCTTCCCCATTTCCTTCTCCTTCCTTCACCTCCCTCTCATTCCTTCTCACCGCATGCGCTCACGGCTCTTCCGCGCTGTTTTTGGCTGGAGGTTCGTTCCGATGCTGGATCAACGTTCTTCTGTGACTGCTTCGTATGCGACTGTTGCTCATGTGCTCGAGCGTGCGGCTCATGACACGACTCGTGGTGTCACCTTCGTCGGCGGCTCCTTCCTCTCCTACGCCGAACTGTGGGAGTCCGGCCGCCGGATCGCGCGGGCGCTGCGCGGCCTCGGCGCCGCTCCGGGCGACCGGGCCCTGATCGCCGCCCAGGACCCGGAGAGCTTCGTCCGTGCCTTCTGGGGGTGTGTGCTCAGCGGTGTCGTGCCGTGTCCGGTCGCGCCGCCCGCCGACCCCGCACGCCGGCACGCTCACCTCGCGCAGCTGCGCGCGCTCCTGGGCGACCCGCTGTTCCTCGTGCCCAAGGCCGCCCACGGGGACCTGCCCGAGACCGGACTGCGGACCGTCACCGTGGAGGAGCTGAGCCAGGCCTCCCCCGAGGACGACCGGGCACACTCCCCCGACCCTGCCCCCGACGACCTCGCCCTGCTGATGCTCACCTCCGGGTCCACCGGGGTGAGCAAGGCGGTCGAGCTCACCCACGCCAATCTCCTCGCGGCGGTGGCGGGCAAGGCCGGGGCGCTCGGCCTCGGGCCCGACGACACGATGATGAACTGGATCTCGGCCGACCACATCGCCGCGGTCGAGGCGCACCTGCTGCCGATGTCCCAGGGCGCGGAGCAGGTCATCGCGACACCGGAGACGGTCCTCGCCGACCCGGTGGAGTTCCTCAGGCTGCTCACGGCACACCGGGTGCGCGTGGCCTTCACCCCCAACTTCCTGTTCGGGCAGATCAATCAGGCCCTCGCACAGGGACCCGCCGAGCGGCGGGACATCGACCTGTCGCAGGTACGGCACATCATTTCCGGCGGCGAGGCGACGGTGACCGCCACCGTGCGGACCTTCCTGGACACGCTTGCCCGCCACGGGCTGCGCGAGGACGCCGTCGTGCCCGCGTTCGGCATGACCGAGACCTGCGCGGGCAGCGTGTTCAACCGTGACTTCGCCGCCCGCGAGGGGGAGCCGGAGTTCCCGCCGCTCGGGCGTCCGGTACGGGGGCTGCGCATACGGATCGTGGACGGCGGCGGCACGGTGCTGGCCACCACCGCCGGAGAAGCCACCCCTGAAGATGCCCCTGACGACGAGGCCGCCGCCGGGCGGGCCGTGGCCCACAAGCCCGGCGTGCCCGGCGAGGTGCAGTTGCGCGGCACCATGGTCACCCCGGGCTACTTCGGCGACGAGCAGGCCACCGCGCGGGCGTTCACCTCCGACGGCTGGTTCCGCACCGGCGACCTGGGGCACCTCGACGCCGAGGGACGGCTGACGCTGGTCGGCCGCGCCAAGGACTCCATCATCGTCAACGGCGTCAACTACTACAGCCACGACCTCGAAGCGGTCCTGGACGAGCTCGGCGAGGTGCGGCGCGGCCAGGTCGCCGCCTTCCCGGTGCGGCCCGAGGGGGCGGACTCCGAGCAGCTCGCCCTCGCGTTCGTACCGGCCGGCGCCCCCGACGACGAGGCAGCCGACGCGGCCCTGTACCGGGCGATCGTGGCGATCCGCAGCTCCACGGTGCTGCACTGGGGGTTCCGCCCCCAGCTGGTCCTCCCCGTCACCGCGGCCGACATCCCGCGCGGCAACCTCGGCAAGGTCCAGCGCGCACGGCTGCGCGCGGCCGTCGAGGCCGGGGACCTGGACGGCGCGGCCCGCCGGGCCGAGGAGGTCAGCGCCCGGTTCCTCGGCGCCCACGCGGCCCCGCGGGGAGAGGCCGAGTCGACGCTCGCCGCCCTGTACGCCCGCGTCCTGCACACCCGCGAGGTGTCCGCGACCGCAAGCTTCTTCGACCTGGGCGGCACCTCCCTCGACGTGCTGCGGCTCAAGCTGGAGATCCAGACCGCGTTCGGCATCGACGACGTACCGATGGCGACGCTCCTCCAGGCCCCGACGGTACGGGCCCTCGCCGCGCGCCTGGCCGCCGGACGGGGCGGCGGCGACGCGGCCTACGACCCGCTGGTGCCGCTCCAGGTGACCGGGGACGGCACCCCGCTGTTCTGTGTGCACCCCGGCCTCGGCGAGGTCCTGGTGTTCGTCAACCTCGCCAAGTACTTCACCGGCGAGCGGCCCTTCTACGCGCTGCGGGCGCGTGGGTTCGGGCAGGGCGAGACCCACTTCGCGTCGTTCGCCGAGATGGTCTCCACCTACGTGGCGGCGATCCGGCGGGCTCAGCCGCACGGACCGTACGCCGTCGCGGGCTACTCCTACGGCGGCGCGGTCGCCTTCGAGATCGCCAAGCGCCTTGAGGACGAGGGCGACGAGGTCGGCTTCGTGGGCGTCTTCAACCTGCCGCCGCACATCTGCGGCCGCATGAACGAGATCACCTTCACCGACGGGGCGATCAACCTGGCGCTCTTTTTGGAACTGATCGGCGCCGCCGACGTGGAGCGGCTCACCGCCACCCTCCGCCCCCTGCCCGAGGCCGACCAGCTCGCCTACCTCGTCGCGCACGCGCCCCGGCACCGCCTCACCGAACTCGACCTCACCGTCGAGCGGTTCACGGCGTGGGTGCGCCTCGCCCAGAGCATGGTGCACCTCGGCCGCACGTACGAACCGACGGGGTCGGTCGGACAGGTGCGGGTCTTCTACTGCACGCCGCTGCGCGGCACCACACAGGAGTGGCTCGACGACCAGCTGCGCCACTGGGACGCGTTCACCCGCGGCCCCAACCGGTACGTCGAGGTCGCCGGGGAGCACTACACCCTGATGGGCCCGCAGCACGTGCGGACCTTCCAGGCGACCTTGCGGCGGGAACTGACCCGCGCGCTCGGCCGATGAGCCCGGCCCCGCCCCCCGCCACCGCCGACACGAGCAGGAGCCACTGAGCATGCGAGGCAAGAAGATCCTCATCACCGGCGGGACCGGGCAGGTCGCCCGGCCGGTCGCCGAGGCGCTCGCCCCCGACAACGAGGTGTGGTGCCTGGGCCGCTTCGGCGACCGGGCCGCCCGCACGGCACTTCAGGAGCGGGGCGCCCGCACCTTCACCTGGGACATGGACTCCGGCGACCTGGACGGCCTGCCGCGCGACTTCACCCACGTCCTGCACTCGGCGGTGCACCGCGGCGAGAGCGGCGACTTCGACGCGGCGGTGCGCGTCAACTCCGTCGGCACCGCGCGCCTGATGACGCACTGCGCCGCCGCGGAGGCGTTCCTGTACGTGTCGTCCGGAGTGGTCTACGACCGCGCCGACCCCGCCCACCGCTACCGGGAGGACGACCCCCTCGGCGTGGGCGCGCCGTGGCTGCCGACGTACCCCGTCGCCAAGCTCGCCACCGAAGGCGTGGTGCGGGGCCTGGCCGAGGCGCTCGCGCTGCCCACGGTCATCGCCCGGCTCAACATCGCCTACGGCCCGTACGGGCACGGCGGCGTACCCATGATCATGTTCCGGGAGATGCTGCGGGGCCTGCCGTGCGCGGTGCCGCGCGAGGGGCAGAACTACTGCAACCCGGTGCACACCGACGACGTCGTGCGCCAGGTCCCGCTCCTGTGGGAGACGGCGCGGACACGCGCGCGGGTCGTCAACTGGGGCGGCGACGAGGAGGTCGGCATGACCGACCTCCTGGAGTACATGTCCGCGCTGACCGGTGTGCCGGTCACGCTGGACCGCGGTGACCGCAGCCGGGGCACGGCGGTCTTCGACCACACCCTGCGCCGCAGTCTCATCGGCGACTGCGCGGTCGGCTGGAAGGCGGGCATCGCGCGCACCCTGGCCGAGCTGTTCGGGGAGTACCGCGACCGCGTCGACGCGTACGTCGGCACGGGCGCGGCCCGGTGAGGAGGGCCGGGGCGTCCCGGCCGCCGGGACGCCCGGCCGAGCGGGAGAAGGACGTGCCCCATGTGACGAAGAGGAGTGCCTAGCGTGCGCAGGACCGCAGACATCGACGCGCTTCAGGACGTGCTGTGCGCCGCCCTCGGCTCCCGCGAGCCCGTGTGTTCACTGGGGCACCTCGCCCAGGACACCGCCGCGTTCGCCACCCTGGACCCGGCGGTCGTGGAGCGTCCCACCCTGGTCAGCGGCGGGGCGCCGTACGCCCCCACGGGACCGGTGCCCGCGCGCCCCGCGCTCGACGAGCTGCTCGGGCGGGCGAAGGCGCTGGGCGTGCCCCAGGTCCTCGTGCCCCAGGTGCGCCGCAGCGACGACACGAGCGCGCTGCGGCGGGCCGGTTTCGTCCCCGTCGCCGTGGACCCCGAGTGCGTCTTCCGCGTCGCCGGGGACGTGGACGAGGCGCTGCGGACCCGCGTCGGCGCCGACCGGCTCGGCGAGCTGCGCCGCCGCCGCGCCGAAGCGGCCCGCGAGGTCCGCTGGGAGCGGGTGCCGCTGCGGGGGCTCGGCGGGCGTGCCGGGGTGCGCGAGGCCTTCGTGGCGCTGCACGAGGACACCGGTCTGTACACGGCCGATGCCCTCGACGCGCTGGCCCGCGGCCCGTTGGCGGAGCGCACCGAGATGCTCGTGGCCCGCCGCGGGAGCACCGTCGTCCAAGCCGGTCTCCTGACGCGGTCCCACAACGGCCGGGGCGTCTACTGCCTGGCCCTGGCCACGCACGACGACGGCCCCGGTGCGGCCCGCGACCTCCAGGAGGCGGGCCTGTACGGGGTGTACCTCGATGCCCAGCGGTCCGGTCTGGCCTGGGTGCACCTCGGCCGGGGCGACGCCGGGCGCATGCGCGGTCTCGGGGCCGATCTGTTCGTGCCCGTCGACCACTGGCTGCGGGCCCCCGGCCTCGCCCCCGCCGAGGCGGACGCGGACGCGGGCGAAGCGGTCCTTTCGGCCTTCGCGGCGCCGCAGGTCGCCGCGGTGCCGGTGCCGGGCCCGGCCCGGTTCCGGCGTCAGCCGCGGTTCGACGTGGTCGACCTGTCGAGCAACACCAATCCGTTCCTGGGGGCCGCGAGCCTCTACCCCGAGCTCGACACGGCGGAGCTGGCCCGGACGTATCTGTCGACGGTGGCACGGCTGCCCGGCCACGCGGGGGTCGGCGCGCTCACCGCGGACCACGTGCTGTTCAGCAGCGGGGCGGTCGACGGCGCCCTGCTGCTCCTGTCCGCGCTCGCCTCGCCCGGCGAGCGCGTCTGCGTCACGTCGCCGACGTTCCCGCTCTACGACCACTTCGCGCGCGTGCTGCGGCTGCCGGTCGTCGACGTGCCGCTGCGCGGCGGGGACCTGGACGAGCTGGACGTCGAGCGGATCCTGGCGGCCGAGCCGCGGGTGACCCTCCTCTGCGATCCGAACAACCCGGTCGGGACCAGGCTCGACGCGGCGCGGGTGCACGCCCTGGTGGCGGGCTGCCGAGGGCTCGTGGTGATCGACGAGGCGTACGTCGAGTTCAGTGAGAAGCCGTCGTACGCGGGACTCGTCGCGCGCTACGACAACCTCGTCGTGCTCAGGACGCTGTCGAAGGCGTGGGGTCTCGCCGGCGCGCGCTGCGGTGTCGTCCTGGCCCGGCCGGGCGTCGTCGACGCGTTGCGGCGGGTGCAGGTGCCCTTCGGGTTCACCGACGCGTCGCAGCGGGCGGTGCGGGACCGGCTGACCGACGCGGCGCGCGTGCTCCACAGCGTCCGGCGCGTCCGCGCCGAGCGGGAGTGGATGGCGGCCGTCCTGGCCGGCCATCCCGCGGTGGAGCGCGTCTTCCCCTCGGAGACCAATTTCCTGCTGGTCCGGCTGCACAAGCACGAGCGGGTCATGGACCGGCTGCGCGACGCGGGAATTCTCGTCGCGGACACCGGGCGCGTCATTCCCGATACCTGCCGCGTCTCCATCGGTGAACGACGCGCCAACCATTCACTGCTCGCCGCGCTCACCGCCGCTCTGTGAAGAAGTCTGCTACGACTCGGCGAGTTCCAGGGGTTCGTTGGGCCCGCCCTTTTCCTCTATCACCAGGAAGGCCAGGGATTCCTCGCCGATATTCCTCATGTCGTGGAGGTGGAACGCGCCTTCGGCAACGCGGAAACGCTGGGTGTGACCGCGTGCGTACGCGATCTCGCGGCTGGACCCGTCGCCCAGGTGCTGACGGGCCCGACCGCTGGTGAGGGCTATCCAGACGTAGTCGAGGACGTGCCGGTGGACGGGGATCCGCTCGCCGGGACCGAGGCGGGTCTCCCAGATCCGTACGGATTCCGTCTCGGCCAGGAGCGAGGAGCCGACGCGGCCGTTGTGGGCGTTCTTCTCGAAGTCGGCGTGCAGCGGCGGACTCCAGCGGTCGAACGCCTCGGCCACCACGGTGCTGACCAAGGGGGGAACGGCGGGATTTCCTTGACCCATGAACCGGACCCTTTCGGTTTCGGGCGTGCGTCGGTATCCCTGAACGGGCGGCAGACGGTCCGGCCCAGGCTATCCCCGGCGGAATTGCGGCGACAAGAATCAGTCGGGGAACACATACAGGACCTGGGGCTCGCCCCAGGCCACGAAGTGGTCGGCGGGGGTGGCGCCCAGGCTGTCCAGGAGGTGCCGGGAGCGGGTGTTGGCGCGCTGGGTGACGGCGACCACGCCGGGGACGGCGGAGCGCATCGCCTGCCGGGCCCAGCCGACGACCGCGTGGACCGCCTCGCGGGCGTAGCCCTGGCCCCAGTGCTCGGGCAGGAGCTGGTAGGAGACCTCGGTGCGGCCGTCGTGGCCGTCGGGCTCGGCCACGACCAGGCCGAGCACGGCGCCGTCGTGCCGCTCGACGGCGAACGCCCCGGGCACGCCCACGCAGTGCTGCTCGCGGGCGCGGACGACGTCGGCGATCACGGGCCCGCCGAGGTGCCGCCGGACCTGTGGGTCCGTCCACAGCCGGACGGCGTGCGGCACGTCCGGCTCCGCGACCGGGCGCAGGGTCAGGCGCTCGGTCGCGAGCGTCGTCGGCCAGTCGAGCACCGGGCGCTCCGGGGCCTCGTCCGGTGCTGTGGGTCGTTCCGCTGTCGTGCCCCCATCGGATGTCATGGGCCCATCGAAGCAGAGGCAAGATCGTGGTTCACAGGGGCGGTGTCGCCGGGGCCGGGCCCAGGGTGGTCGTCCCGGGGGCGGCGCGGTGGCCGAGACCGGTGCGGTAGGCGTCGAGGGCGGCCTCGACGCGCCCGGTGCGCCGCAGCAGGTCGCCGAGCAGCCGGCACAGATCGGCCAGGTCACCGGCCGCGCTGGAGCGTTCCAGGAGGGACAGGGCCGCGCAGTAGTGCTCCTCGGCGGACTCGGTGTCGCCGCGCTCCTCGGCGATCAGCCCGAGCAGGCGGTGCGCGCCGCCCGCGTGCACGGCGCCGCGCTCGGCGCCCAGCGGCCCGGTGTCGGCGCCGTCCGCGCCGGAGACGAGCAGCGGCCTCAGCAGCGCCTCCGCCTCGTCCGCCCGGCCGCGCCGCCGCAGCACGTCGGCGAGCTCGACCTCGACCTGCTCGGTGAAGAGCGCGGCCCGTTTGGAGGCGAGCATGTCGCGGGCCGTGCGCAACTCGCTCTCGGCGCGGTCGAGATCGCCGTCCTGGGCGTGGACGTAGCCGCGCATCCAGTGGCAGTGGGCGAGTTCGGTGCGGATGTGCAGCTGGCGGTAGAGCTCCTGCGCCTTGGCGAGGGACGCGTCGGCCTCGGCGGTGCGGCCCTCGGCGATGAGCGTACGGGCGACGCCGCGGTGCATGTGGGCGACGAGCGCGGGGTCGCTGACGCTCGGGGCGAGGGCGAGGGCCAGCTCGGCGGCGTGGGCGGCGCGGGCGTGCGCGCCCATGTCCATGTACGGCGCGATGGACGCCGTGTACAGGAGCAGCAGCGCGTCAGGGTCGTGCAGGCCCCCGGCGTTGAGCTCGTCGAGGGTGGTCTCCAGGAGGTAGCAGGCGTAGCGCAGTTCGCCGGTGAGCAGGTGCGCGGTGGCGCGGCCGCGGATGGCGGGGACGCGGCGCGGCAGCGGCTCGTCGGCGAGGAGGCGCTCCACGGCGGCGAAGCAGTCGCGGGCGTCGGTCAGCTCGCCGGACTCCAGGAGGCAGTCGCCGAGGCCCTGGAGGGCTGCGGCCTGCTCGGGCGGCAGGGCGTGGGCGACGGCCTCCTCGTGCAGGGCGCGGAAGACGGCGGCGGCGTCCTCGGGCGCGCCGGTGGCGAGGGCGCGCCGGGCGTCGGTGAGCCGCAGCCGCAGATCGGTGGCCAGGCGGGCGGGCCGCCCGGTGGCCAGCTCCTCGTAGCCGACGCCGAGGCGTCCCGCGAGGTGTCTGAGGGCCGCTTCGGAGGGCCGTACCTTGCCGGACTCCAGGGTGGACACGTAGGCGGGCGTGTAGGCCGGTTCGGCCAGCTGCCGCTGGGTGAGCCCCCGTTCGGTGCGCAGCCGCAGCACGCGGCGGCCGATCTCGGCCGGGTCGTCGAGCCGCGCCCCCTCGGGGCTGTTTTCCGCCACCTCTCCCCCTCCGTGGATCCTCCGTAGGTCCGTGACCTGAGCTAAGTCGATGGGCGCGGGGGTTGGAAAGGGGCCGGACGGGTTTGCCCGGTGGCGTGAAGTCACCCTCGACTCATGTGCCTCAAGTGAAACTTCACGTACGCATTGCCTCTTCCGTCACGGCCCCCTACGTTGAGCGGCGCGTTAATCCTACTTAACTCGTCGCTTAATGCGCGGCCTTGAGGAGGCCCCCACATGACCACCGATACATCAGGCATATCGCCCCGAACCAGAAGAAGGCGCCTTCGGGTCGCCCTCGCGGCGGGCGTCACGCTCGCGGCGACCCTCTCCGCCACGGGTGGGGCGGTCGCCCACCCGGAGCCCTCCGCGGCCGAACCCTCCCGGAGCGTCGAGTACTTCGGCAAGGACGGCCACCCGCGCCACACCGAGGTGCCCGCGCCCGCGCCGCTCACGCGCGAGGAGCGATCGGAGATCGCGGGCGGCGCCGACGGCGACGTCGTGCCGATCGTGCAGAACGGCCCCGTCGGCACCAAGGCCGACGTCGTCTTCATCGGCGACGGCTACACCGCCGCCCAGCAGGAGGACTTCCACGCCGACGTCCGCACCAAGTGGGCGGAGGTCTCCAAGGTCGAGCCGTACGCCTCGTACAAGAACCTCTTCAACGTGTGGGCGGTGGACGCCCACTCGCGGCAGTCGGGCGTCTCGGGCGACCCGACGAGCAACGTCCGCAAGGACACCGCGCTCGGCTCGTCCTTCTACTGCGACAACATCGAGCGCCTGCTGTGCGTCGACACCAACAAGGTCGAGGCGTACGCCCGCAAGGCCGCCGACCCCGACGTGGTGATCGTGCTCGCGAACTCCACGAAGTACGGCGGCGCGGGCTACAACGACATCACCTCGCCCTCCGGCTACGACGGCATCGCCACCGGCTCCTCCGACAACGCCCAGTCCTCGCAGGTCGTCGTGCACGAGCTCGGCCACTCCCTGGGCAAGCTCGCGGACGAGTACTGGTACGACGAGTACGGCACCTACACCGGCGCCGAGCCCTCGTGGCTCAACAGCAGCAAGCTCACGGCCGCCCAGCTGACCGCGCAGAAGAAGAAGTGGTACCGCTGGATCGGCCAGGCGTCCCCCGACGGCGGCACCGTCGGCGCGTACGAGGGCGGCAACTACTACCCGCGCGGCCTGTACCGGCCCACCGACAACTCGATCATGCGCACCCTGGGGCGGCAGTTCAACCTGCCCGGGCGCGAGGCGATGATCGCGGGCTTCCACCGGCACGCCTCGGTGGCGACCAGCGCGACGCCCACCGGCAGCGAGGTGCGCCGCAAGCAGCGCATCACCGTCGAGACGGGCGAGGGCGTCCGCCTGCGGTGGTACGTCGACGGCCACCCGGCCAAGAAGGGCAACGACGCGCGGGCCGTCACGCCGCGCTCCCTCGGCGTGCCCGCCGACGGCCGCGCGCACACGATCTCCGTACGCGCCAAGGACACCACGAAGGCGGTCCGTGACCCCGCCCTGCGCAAGCTCCTGACGAGCGAGCTGACCTGGCACGTCACCCGCTGAGCCGCAGGCTCCGCATGACGGCCCCCCGGGCGGGGCAGCCTTCTGGCCCGCCCGGGGCGGCCACCCGCCGCCCCACCCCGTTCACCGGAGGTGGCACACCATGACCGCCGACGACCCGCGGCCCCTGCTGGCCCAGGCCCGTGAGCTGCTGCCCGGCCTCGTGGCCACGCGGCGCGCCCTGCACCGCGCGCCGGAGCTCGGCCTGCGGCTGCCGCGTACGCAAGCCACGGTCCTGGCCGCCCTGGAGGGCCTGCCCCTGACGGTCACCACGGGGCGGGCCCTCAGCTCCGTCGTGGCCACCCTGGAGGGCGCGCACCCGGGCCGGACGGTGCTGCTGCGCGGCGACATGGACGCGCTGCCGCAACGCGAGGACACCGGCCTGGAGTTCGCGTCCGAGCTGCCGGACGCCATGCACGCCTGCGGTCACGACCTGCACACGGCGATGCTGATCGGCGCCGCCCGGCTGCTCGCCGCGCGCCGGGAGGAGCTGTGCGGCCGCGTCGTGTTCATGTTCCAGCCGGGCGAGGAGGGCGACGGCGGCGCCCGGCACATGATCGACGAAGGGGTCCTCGGGACCCGCGGGGAGGGCGGTGCGGACGCGGCGTTCGCCCTGCACGTGTCGACCCGGCTCGACTCCGGCACCGTGCACCTGCGCCCAGGACCCGCGCTCGCCGCCCACGACACGCTGCACGTGACGGTCCACGGCCGCGGCGGCCACGCATCGGCGCCGCACCGGGCCCTGGACCCCGTACCGGTCGCCTGCGAGATCGTGCAGGCCCTGCAGACGATGGTCACGCGCACGGTCCACGTCTTCGACCCCGCTGTGGTGACCATCGGCAAGATCGAGGCGGGCACCACCACCAACATCATCCCGGAGACCGCCGAACTCCACGGCACCCTCCGAACGTTGACCCCCGCCACGCGGCAGCTGCTGCGGGAGAACGTGGCCCGCGTCGCGCACCACGTCGCGGCCGCGCACGGCGCCACCGCCGAGGTGGAACTGCCGGAGGGCTATCCGCCCGTCGTCAACGACCCCGACCGGACCGCGGCCGCGCGCGCCGCCGCGACCGCGCTGCTCGGGCCCGACCGGGTCCACGAGCTCGCCGAGCCCGTCATGGGCGCCGAGGACTTCTCCTACGTCCTCGAACGGGTCCCCGGCGCCATGGCCTTCCTCGGCGCCTGCCCGCCGGGGACGTCGCCCGAGGAGGCGCCCGACATCCACTGCAACCGGGTCGTGTTCGACGAGGACGCCATGGCCGTCGGGAGCGCCGTCCACGCGGCCGTCGCCCTGCGCTTCCTGGGCGACTGACCGCGCGGACGGCGGGTGCGACGGGCCTCAGACCACCGCGCCGTCACCGCTCCTGCGGCGCCTCGCCTCCAGCGGGCTGCGCGGACGGGGGCCTTCCGGCGGGTGTGCCGGGCGCCGGGGCGCCGGGCTCCGCCGCTCCAGGAGGACCGCCGCGGGCACCGCGACGGACACCGTCGATGCCATGCCGAGGACGACACCGGCGATCAGCGCGAGCGAGAAGTCCGCGAGCGAGTCGCCGCCGAGGACGGCGAGGGCGGCCAGGACGAACAGCGCGCCCATGCCGGTGTTCACCGTGCGCGGCAGGGTGCGGAGGACGGCCTTGTTGGCGAGGTCCGCCAGATCGGCCCGGGGGTCGCGGCGCCGCGCCTCGCGCACCCGGTCGAACACGACCACCGTGTCGTTGACGGAGTAGCCGATGACCGTGAGCACGGCCGCGAGGAAGACGCTGTCGACGGTCTTGCCCAGCCAGGCGAACAGGCCGACCACCAGGAGCACGTCGTGGACCATCGCGGTGACGGCGGCCGTCGCGAACGTCCACCGGAACCGTACGCTCAGATAGATCAGCTGGGCGGCGACGGCGATGCCGAGCGCCACCAGGGCCTTCTGGCGCAGCTCGGCGCCGAGGCTCGGGCCGATGCGTTCGTCGCGTTCGACGGTCACCTCGCCGCCGGGGCCCGCCAGGGCCTTCTTGATGCGCTCCTGTTCGCCGTCACTGAGGTCCCCGGTGCGGACCGTGATGTCGTCCTCGCCCGACTCCTGCACCACGGCGCGCGGGAAGCCCGCGTCCGCGACGGCCTCGCGGGCGGTGTCAGCGTCCAGGCGCTGGCTGGTGCTGTACTCGACGAGGCGTCCGCCCGTGAACTCGACGCCCAGGTCGAGCCCGCGCACCACGATCCCGGCGACCGCCACGGCCACCAGGAGCGCACTGGCACCGAGCCAGCGGCCCCCGTGGCGCACCAGGCGGGGGTTGCGCCGCGCCAGCAGGGTGCGGACGCGGCCCGTGCCGGCCAGGCCGGTGAGCCGGGGCCGGGCGCGGACGAAGCGCCGGCGCACGGCTGCCTCGGCGAGGGCCCTCGTGACGACGAAGGACGCGACCATCGACACGAGGACGCCGATCGACAGGGTCACGCCGAAGCCCTTGACCGGGCCGGTGGCGAAGAAGAACAGCAGTCCCGCGGCGAGCAGCGTCGTGACGTTCGAGTCGACGACGGCGCTCCAGGCCTTGGTGAAGCCGGTGTGCAGTGCCTTGGCCATGCTGCGCGGGGCTTCGGCGGTGCGGGAGCCGCCGTCGCGACGGAGCGCTCGGGGGCCCAGGTACTCCTCCCGCGCGCGTTCGAAGACGAGGACGTTGGCGTCCACGGCCATGCCGATGGCCAGCACGAACCCGGCGAGGCCGGGCAACGTGAGGGTGGCCCCCACCGCCAGGAGCGCGGCGTACGACATGAGTCCGTACAGGGCGAGCGCGAGGGTGGCGAGGGCGCCGAGGAGCCGGTAGACGACGATGATGAACAGGCCGGTCAGGACGAGGCCGATGAGCGCGGCCCGGGTGCTCGCGTCGATGGCGGCGGCGCCGAGCGTCGGGCCGACGGTGCGCTGTTCCACCACGTCGACGGGGACCGGCAGGGCGCCTCCCTTGACGAGGGCGGCCAGGTCACGGGCCTCGCCCTCGTCGAAGCCGCCGGTGATCTGGGTGCTGCCGCCGGTGATGCCGGTGCCGCAGCGCACGTCGGCGTTGACGCCCGGCGCGGAGATGACCTTGCCGTCGAGGACGATGGCGACGCGCCGCTGCGGGGCGTCCTGCGGCGCGCAGGCCGCCTCGCCGGTGACGCGGGCCCAGTCGCCCGCGGCCTTCGAGCGGAAGTCGAGGGTGACGTACCAGCCGTTGAGGGTCTGCTGGTCCAAGACCGCGTCGGCGTCCTTCACGCCGTCGCCGGTCAGCGCGGTCGGGCCGAGCTTCAGATGGCCGCCGGGCCGGTCGGGGTCGGGCAGGGTGCGCGAGCCGTCGGCGGCGGGCGCGGCCTTGCCGGGCCGGTCGGCCGCGCCGGTCACGGGGTGCACGGTCAGCTGCGCGGTGCGGCCGATGACTTCGGCGGCCTCGCGCGGGTCGCGTACGCCGGGCAGTTCGACGACGATCCGCTTGGCGCCCGCCTGGGCGAGGCTCGGCTCGGACACGCCGAGGGCGTCGACGCGCTGGCGCAGGACCTCGACGGCCCTGCGGGTGGCGGCCTCGTCGGCCTTGACGGTGGGTGAGTCCTTGGTCTCCAGGACGATCTGGGTGCCGCCCCGCAGATCGAGGCCGAGGCGGGGCGACTGGGTGAGGGCGAGGAACAGTGAGGCGGCGACGGCGACTAGCGCGACGATCGCCCGCCACAGAGGTGCGCGGGGCATGGGTGTACTCCACATCCACGATGAGGGCATGACGAAGGGGGACGGCGCGGCGGCCGGGCGCGCGAAGCGCCCGTCAGGCGGCGTCCTGAACGGTGTCGTTGCTCATCCGTGGCGGTGGGCCGCGCGGCCGGGGCCCGGCGTCGGCGTGCTGCCGGGCCGGGGCCGCGCCTCCGGCGGCTGCGGCGGGCCCGCCGACGGGCCGGTGCGGCGCGCGGTCGGCGGCCGTGGTGCCCGGGTCCGGCGGGTGCGGGAGGTGCGCGTGGTGCGGGTGCGCGACCATCGCGTGGACGACGCGCGGGAGGTCCGGGGCGCGGGGGCCCACGCTCTCGCTGTGGGAGCGGTCCGGGGCGGCTGTCGCCGTCGGGACCGCCGGGACGGCCCCGGGGGCGCGCGACGGCACGGCGAACGCCAGGACCGCGACGACCACCGAGAGGACCGAGGCGGCGAGCCGGGCGGACCGGGCGCGGTACTGCACGCGGGCCTCCTGGCCGGGTCGGCGGTCGTCGGGAGCCCGCGGCCGGGACGGCCGCGTTCGGGGTGCCAATCGCTCAACGCGGCGGGGGGCGGGCAGGTTCCCGCCGCAGTCCCCGCGCGGCACCAACGCCAGGCGGCGTCAGCCCCGCGCGGCCCCCTCCCCCGCTTCGCCCGCGGCAGAACGTACTTCGCCCGTGGCAGAACATCGCCCCCGCGGCCCCCCGCGCTCCTACGCTGAGGCCGTGACCAGCCATGCGACGAACGACTCGCCCCCTCCGCCGCGGCCGGACCGGGACGCCCGCGTCATTCCCCTGCGCCCGGCCGCGCCCGCCCCCGCCGCCAAGGAGCCCCTGTGGCGTGACGTCGTCGGGGCCGTGCTGCGCCGGGAACGCCTGGCCCAGGAGCGCACGTTGAAGGACGTCGCGGACGCGGCGCGGATCTCGGTGCCGTATCTCTCGGAGGTCGAGCGGGGCCGCAAGGAGGCTTCGTCGGAGGTCCTCGCGGCGGCGGCGCACGCGCTCGGCCTCGGCCTCGGCGACCTGCTGGGTCTCGCGCACCACGAGCTGACGTCCGCCGGGCGGCGGGCACGCGGCGGCCTGCGCGGGCCGGGGGCGTCCTTGGTGTCGCGCACCACGGCGCCGCAGGCCTCCGTGTCGCGGCTCAGCAGCGGCGCTCCGCTCGGGGGCGGCGGCACGCACCAGGGCCGACTGCGGCTGGCCGCCTGACGCGAAAGGGCCCGTGGGGCGCCCGCGTCCGTCATCGGGACGCGGGCCCCCACGGGCCCGGAAAACGGGGTTACGCCTTGGGCCACCACGGAGCGGTGGTGTCCCGCAGCGTGTTGGTGCCGCAGTGCACCTCGCCCATGCCGATGTGGTACGTGTACCAGTCATCGATGTAGGTCGTGGTGAATCCGGCCTTGGCGTACACGGAGTTCACGGCCTCGGTGAAGATGTCCTTGCCGCCGATGACCGGGCCCCACTGCTGGGGCGCGAGGTAGCGGGTCGGGCTGAGCAGGACGCCGTTGACCGCGCCGGGGATGTAGGCGCTGTTCTGCCAGGCCGCGGCGGCCCGGGTGCGGGCCTTGCCGCCCGCGTCGGCACGGTTGTCGTCGCCGCGCAGCTGGTTGAACTTGCGCAGCGAGTCCGGGCCGAGGCGGCGCAGCTTGCGGCTGTTGCTCAGGCCGCTGCCTCCCTGGCCGTCGCGCACGTACAGGCCCGGGACCCGCACGATCTCGGCGTCGGTGACGCCGGTCTCGCGCTTGAGGGTCGCCACGTTGGCCTCGATGCGCTCGGCGGCCAGCTTGTTGTCCGCCTTGAACTTGGCGGAGCCAAGGACCTTGTCGATGGTCTCCTTGGGCGCCGGGACATCGGCGCCGCGCGGCACCGAGAACATCTTCTTCGCGCCGTGGCCCTCGCGCTGGGCCTTGCGGAGGAGTTCCACACCGGCCTTCGGGTCGGCCACGCCGATGCGCCAGCCGCGCTCGGTGTCGGCGGGCAGGAACTGGACGAACTCGTCCACGTGCCCGACCGACAGCCAGGACGTGTCGAGCAGCAGCGGGTCCTGGGCGCCCTGCGACTTCAGGAACGTGCGCATGGACTTGGCGGGCTTGGAGCCGTTGTCCTTGCGGTAGCCCTGGATGATGCGCCCGGCGGGGTAGTCCTTGTTCCCCAGCTTGTACGGCGGAATGGTCTCCAGGTTGCCCATGGAGTTGAGCGTCCACTCCTCGTTGTCGCGGGCCTTGGCGACCTGCACCACGCCGACGTCGGGGCCGCGCAGCTTCTCGAACAGCTCGCGGCCCGCCGGGCGGTCGAGCTGCGCGGAGCGGATGAGCACCCGCATCGTGCGCGGCTTGCCGTCCGGGCCCGGCATGCTGGCGTAGCCCGGCTCCACGAAGTCCTGCGCCCAGATGTCGTCGTACTTGGTGAAGGTGGTCAGCGGCTTGCTGATGCCGGCGTCCTTGACCTGCTTCGCCAGGTTCTTGACGAACTTCTGCTGCGCCTTGCTGTAGGGGTCGCGGCCCGACACCTTGGTCACCAGGACTTCCTGGGCCTTCTGCAGGTGGTGCTGGGTGAGCACGGGCGCGGTGTGCAGCACGACGTCGTCGGAGCGGGACGGGCCGTCGCCGCCGACGGTGAACCGTACGGTGATGTCGCCGTTCCACTGGGCGGCGTCCCGCACCACGTCGGTCGCCTCGATGCCCAGCTCGACGCCGGAGCGCAGCTCCTTCGCGGTGAGCTTGTCGGTGGGCTTCAGCAGGGTCCAGCGGCCGTCGCGGTGGATGAACAGGCGGGCCTTCTTGGCGCCCGCGCCGACCACCTTCACCGTGCCGCGGCTGCTCGCGGTCGCGTCGGGCATGGGCACGGTCCGCAGCCGGGCCAGGTCGGCGGCGTCCTTGGCGCCGTTGACCTTGGTGTCCGACGCGTCGTTGCACCGGGCGAGCTTGGCGTCCGACAGGGGCCGCCCGTGGCTGTCCTTGACGGGACAGCGCTTCGCGTCGTCGTCGATGTTCGGCAGGACGATCGCGCCGCGCTCCCGCGTCCAGGTGTTCTCGCCGCCACTGTCGCTGTCGCCCTCGACGTCCACGCGCCCGTCGCGGTTGACGTCCGCGCGCAGGTCGGGCTTGTTCGCCGGGGCCGGGGTCGCGGCGTCGGCCATGGCCGTGGCCCCCGTCGCCACGAGGACCCCGGCCGCGCCGGCCGCCAGGGCTATCTTTCTCCAGCTGTGCGTGTGCACAGTTCCCCTCTCCTTGTCAGGGCCCTCTGGTCGGTTGGTCGGTCGGCGAGGGCCACTGCTGGAGAAGAGTCCGCGCGGGCGCGGCGGGTTGCCCGGAACCGGAGGGCATCGGGCGGGACACGTGCGCTTACTTCCACTGACAGCCGGACCAACAGGCTGATATCAGGCACCGGGAACCCCCGGGCGGCCGACGGGCGTCCCCGACCGCGGCCCTCCCGAGATCCCTGACAGCGGCCGTCAGACGGACCCGAGGTCCGAGGACATCCACCGCTGCGGGCGCAGCCGGACGACGATCTGCTCGCCGTGCCCCTTCCAGGCCTGCTCCACATAGCCGTCGACCTTGTCGGCCGGGAGGTAGCGGGCCGAGATCTCGTGCAGCTGCTCGCGGGTCGCGGGCTCCGTCGCGACGACCGGGCCCTCCACCGACACGTACCTGATGGACGGCTCCACGCGCTCGACCATGAGCGTGAACCGCCCCGCCGCCGCGATCAGTCGGGCCTTGCGCGACTCCTTGCCCGTCATGATCCAGATCTCGCCGCCGGGCTCGTACTGGTACCAGATCGGGACGGTGACCGGCGCCCGCCCCTCCTCTCCCGCGTCCACGGACAGCGCCGCGATGTGCGCCTGCGCCAGGAACTCCTCGCGCTCCTCGGGTGTGAGGGCCATGTGCGTCTCCTTCGTACGTACGTCAGGACCGTGCGGCCGGCGCCCCGGACGGCGGGGCCGCGGGGGCGTGCCGCGACATCCCTACCCCGGCGAAAGCCCGTTTGATTCCCTCTCCGGCCGGTGTTCGCGAGGACGGCGCGGCGGAGCGCGTCCGTCAGCGCTTGGGCGGGGTGAGGCCGTAGC
Organism: Streptomyces sp. AN091965; assembly: GCF_022698285.1. NCBI lineage: Bacteria > Bacillati > Actinomycetota > Actinomycetes > Kitasatosporales > Streptomycetaceae > Streptomyces > Streptomyces sp. AN091965. The sequence goes on from NZ_JALDMY010000001.1 coordinate 1,360,756, forward strand.
GCCGCACGACGTCGTCGAACCAGTCGGGGTGGCCGTAGGTCAGGCCGTACTTCTCGGCAAGGGCGTCGAAGGCGCCGCGGTCGGTCGTGCTGGCGGCCACGAGGTCGGCGAGTTCCTGGAAGTAGCGCTCGAAGCCGCCCGGGGTGATGATCTCGATGATGCGGCCGGGGGTGTCACCGGCGTTCCACATCGCGTGCATCTGGCCGCGGGGCTTGATGATGTAGCCGCCGGGGCCGATCACGGTCTCGGCGTCGTCGGAGCGGAAGCCGATCTCGCCCTCCAGCACGATGGAGTACTCGTCCTCCCTGCTGTGCAGGTGGGCCGGGGTGATCACGCCCACGCCGAAGGGGTGCTCGACGATGGACAGCGGGCCCCCGGAGGCCGCGCTGCTCAGCTTGAAGTCGGCGCCGAAGCCGGGGATGGGCGCGTGGTGGCCCTCCCCAGGCTGCACGACCGTGAGGCGCGGGACGCTGGTGCTCATGGGGCATTCCTCCCTGACCGGGTGCGGGGTGCGCCTCGGAGCTCAAGTCGCCGCTCACGAGGGGGCTTTGGGCTCACCACTTCAGGCATCGAGGGCTTCGGGCCAGCCGTGGCGCGGTGTCCGACGCGGGCCACCCTGCCCTACAGGTTTCGTTACAGTCAATGATTGAAACTCTCTCGCGGGGCACGTGAGGGAACGCCGGTTAGGGTGATCCCGGACAGGAGGAGCACGTCATGAGCAGCAAGGACGCGGGAGCGCCCGCACCGCGCCCCGGCGGCAGGCCCCGGGATCCGGCGATCGAGGAGGCGATCCTCAAGGCCACCCGGGCGCGGCTCGCCACCGACGGCTACTCACGTCTGACGATCGGCGACGTCGTCGCCGACGCCGGGGTCACGCGCCCGACCCTGTACCGGCGCTGGGCGAACAAGTACGAACTCGTCGTGGACGCCCTCCACTACGGCCTGCGCAAGCAGCGCGAGGCCTATCCGCCCATGGACGTGGAGCGGATGGCTCCGCTGGAGGCGTTCACCGAGGCCGTGCGGCGCCTCGACCCGCGCTACCACAACGAGCGGGCCATGGCCCTGCACGGCAACTTCATGGGCGAGGCCGAGCGCGAGCCGGAGCTGTTCACGCAGATGCGCGAGCACGGGAACAAGCCGCGCTGTGCCGAGCTCACGCGCACGCTGCGCCATCTCCAGGACGTGGGCGCCGTGCGCGCGGACGCCGATCTCGACACCGTGGTGACCCTCTGCTTCGGCAGCTACTTCGGCGACTACCTGCGCACCGGGCAGAGCACCCCGGCCGATCTCGCCGACCGGGTCGTCGCCGTGCTGTGGCCCACCCTGCGGGCACACGAGCGGCCCGAGGCGTAGCCGAAGGCGCCGAACCTCCCTCTGGCAAAGGGAAATCCGGCCAATGATGCGGCTGAGGTGCCGTTGTCATGTCGACGGGACTTCCGCCACTCTGGACGCCACATCGCAGAGGTCGCCTGGAATACCGGCCGTGTGCGGTGCCTCATGCAGCACAGCGGCCACAGCGATTGCACTGCCTCTTCTTCACCTCCCCGAGCGTGCGCCAGGACCTTGCGGGGTCGCCTCTCCGGAATCGACCGAGAACCGCCGGGGTAAGCAAAACCATTGCCGGTATAGGTGAGTTGCCGCTCCTTCACTCCTGGAGCTGGTGGAAATCACAGCACGTTGCAGGAATTCGCGCATCAGCAGCGGGGCGGATCGGATCCAGCGGGGCCGATCCGGCATGCGACGAACAGGAGCGGACGCAGGTGATCCCTTTGTTTTCGGTGCATGGCGGGGCGTGGTTCACGGAGCGGCGCGGGGACGGTCGACCCCGGCACGGGCGGACCCTTGAGCTGCGCCTGCGCGGCGAACCGGACGCCCAGGCACTGGCGTCGGCGGTCCGGGACGTCACAGCAGCCGGGGGCACCGGGACGGTCCGGCGCGCGGCCGACGGCCACGTGGTCCGCCTGGCCGTGCCGCCGCACGGCGACGGGCGGCTCGCCCCGCTCGTACGGGATCTGGAGGCGGCGTACGCCACCCGGCGGGGCGGCACGACGCCCCGACTGCCGGTCGCGCCCGCGTCGGAGGGACCGCCGCGCGCCGACGTCGCCACGGTGGAGTTCAGCCTTGACCACGATCTGCTGAGCGCGGTCGGGGCGGCGGCCCGCGCGTGCGGTGTCACGGCTCCCGTGCTGCTGCGGGCGGCGTTCGCGGTGCTGCTGCGGCGGCTCGGCGACGGCTCGGGACCGGTGCTGGGGCTTGGCCTTCCGGTCGCCGGGTGCCACAGCGGACCCCGGGAGCCCGCCGGGTCCGGGAAGCCCTCCGAGTCCGGGGACCCTTCGGAATCCGGGCTTCCAGGGGAGGGCCCGGCGGAGCTCGTGTGGCGCGTCACCGAGGCCCCGGCGCTCCCCGCGGACCTGTGGCGGGACGACCCGCCCTTCGCCGCGCTGGCACGGCGGCTGCGGGACCGGGAGGCGGCCGCGGACGGCGGTGCGGCTCTTCCGCTCGCGTTGCACCACCCCCTCGACGGCCCCGGTGGGAGCGGGCTGGTCGGCGTGTTCCCGTACGACACCGCCCTGGGCGACCGGGAGGCGGCGGTGGCGCTCGCGCGGCAGTTCGTGCGGGTGGTGCGCCGGGTCGCGGCCGAGCCCCGGCGACGGGTCACGGCGGTGGGCGTGTCCCTGGCGCCGGTGGATCCGGGGGACCTCGACGCGTGGGAGCGGCGGTATCCGGGGCTCGTGGAGGTCTGGCCGCTCACCCCCGTGCAGTCGGGGCTCCTCTTCCACGCGCAGCTCGGCGGCTCCTCCCGGGACGCCTATCGGATGCAGTTCGTCATCGCGCTGCGGGGGCGGGTGGAAAGCGAGCGGATGCGGGCGGCCGGGCAGGCCCTGCTCGACCGGCACGCGAATCTGCGCGTGGCTTTCGTGGCAGGTTCCGACGGAGACCCGGCACAGGTCGTGGTCGAGGAAGTGCGTCTGCCCTGGCGTGCCGTGGACTTACGCGAAAGCGACACGGATCCGCCTGCTGACAGGCCCTTTGCCGCGTTGATGTCCGAGGAATGGCAGGCGCCTTTCGACGTGCGTGTTCCGCCCTTGCTGCGCATGGCATTGGCGCGGACCGGAGAAGAGCGGTACGAGCTGGTCCTGACGGCCCATCATGTCCTTTTCGACGGGCTTTCCCTGCCGCATCTGGTCAGGGATGTCCAGCGGCTTTACGAGGCGGGCGGTGACGGCTCCTCCGTGCCGCGAGGACCCGAATACCGGGACTTTCTCCTGTGGTTGTCCGCGCAGGACCGGGACGCCGCCGCGCGGGGGTGGGCCGCGGAGCTCGCCGGAGTGACGGAGCCGACGCTGCTGGCGCCGGCCGTCGGCGCGGGCGCTTTCGGCGCGGGCGGGACGGACGGGGTGGGCGCTCCCGGGACGGACGGGGCGGGCACTCCCGGCACGGGCGAGGTGGGCACTCCCGGGGCAGGCGGTGCGGGAGGCACGGCGGAGGGAGCCGGGGCGGGCGAGCTCGCGGCCGAACGAGCCGTGCGCGTCTCAGAACCAGCACCTCCCTCTGATGCCCCGAGCACCGGAGCCGCCGCCGAGGCCGAAGTCGCCCTCACCGACACGACCGTGCGGGCCCTGGCCCTGCGGGCCGACGAGCTGGGCGTCACCGTGGACACCCTCGTGCGGGGCGCCTGGGCGCTGCTCCTGAGCGGTCTGACCGGGCGGCGGGACGTCGTCTTCGGCACGACCGTCCCCGGGCGGCCCGACGCGGTGCCGGGCGCGTCCGCGATGGCCGGGCTCTTCGTCAACACGCTTCCGGTGCGGGTGCGCCTCGCGCCCACGGACACCGTGGCGGACGTACTGCGCGGCCTGCGGGACCGGCAGGAGGCGCTCCCCGGCCACACCTGCGGCCTCGCCGACATCCACCGGGCCACCGGCAAGCCCCTGCTGTTCGACACCCTGGTGACGTCCGAGCCGTACACCGTGGAGCCCGGCGACAAGGACATCAACGACGGCAAGGACGGCCGGGACGGAGACGGTTTCGCGGTCACCGGTGTCCGCGCGTGCGCCGGGACCCACTATCCGCTGACGGTGACCGTCACCACCGCGCCCCGCCTCCGTCTGGCACTTCAGTCCCGCGTCGGGCGCGGCGCCGCGCAGGCCGTCGCCGACCGTCTCGCGCGCGTGCTCCGGCAGATCGCCGACGACCCCGCCACCACGGTCGCCCGTCTCGACCTGCTCACTCCCGCCGAGCGCACGGACCTGCTGTCCGGGCACGACGCCACCGCCCCCCGGGTCGCGGCGGACACCATCCCCGGGCTCTTCGCGCGGCGCGCCGCCGCGACTCCCGGCGCGGTGACGCTTGAGTACGGCTCCGAGTCGCTGACGTACGCGGAGGTGGAAGCGCGCGCCAACCGCCTTGCGCGCGAGCTGCTCCGGCGCGGCGTGACGACGGAGACGGTCGTGGCGGTGGCGCTGCCGCGCTCCCCCGACCTGGTGGTGACGCTGCTCGCCGTACTCACGGCGGGCGGCACCTATCTGCCGGTGGACGCCGCCTACCCCCCGGACCGGATCGCCCATCTGCTGGCGGACTCCGGCGCGCTGCTCGTCGTGGCGGACGGCCCGACGGCGGCTCGCCTTCCCGAAGTGGCCCTCCCCGTCCTGCGGTTGGACGATCCGCAGGACGTCGCGTCGGTGGCGCGGCTCGACGGCCGTCCGCTCACCGACGACGAGCGCGGTGGGCCGCTGTCCGTCGCCCACGCCGCGTACGTCATCTACACGTCGGGCTCGACGGGGAGGCCGAAGGGGGTGGCCGTCACGCACTCCGGGGTGGCGGCGCTCGTCGCGTCGCAGGGGCGGCGGCTCGGGCTCCCGGCCGCCGCGCGAGTGCTCCAGTTCGCGTCCCCGAGCTTCGACGTCTCGGTGTACGAGGTGTGCATGGCGCTGCTCACGGACGCCACGCTCGTCCTCGCCCCGCAGGACGAGCTGGCGCCCGGTACCCCGCTGACCGGGACGATCGCCGCGCTCCGCATCACGCACGTCTTCCTGCCGCCCGCCGTGCTCGGCGCGCTCCCGGCGGGATCGCTGCCCACCGTCACCTCGCTTGCGGTCGGCGGCGACGCGGCGACGCCCGAGCTCGTGACCGCGTGGGCCGCGGGCCGGGACCTGGTCAACGCCTATGGGCCGACCGAGACCACGGCCATCGTGACCTTCAGCGACCCACTCGTCCCCGACGGCCGCACCCCGCCCATCGGCCGCCCCGTCGCCCGCACCGAGCTGTACGTCCTGGACGACGTGCTGCGCCCCGTCCCCCCGGGCGTGGCGGGCGAGCTGTACGTGGCGGGCGACTGCCTGGCCCGCGGCTACCTCGGCCGCCCGGGGCTGACGTCGGGCCGCTTCGTCGCCTGTCCGTACGGCGTGCCCGGCCGCCGCATGTACCGCACCGGGGACGTGGTGACCCGGCGCCACGACGGCCAGCTCGTCTTCCACGGGCGGGCCGACGACCAGGTCCAGATCCGCGGCTTCCGCGTCGAACCGGGCGAGGTGCAGGCCGCGTTGAGCGAGCACCCGGGCGTGGCGCGGGCGGTCGTGGTCGCCGACGAGCGGGAGGGCGACCGGCGCCTCGTGGCCTATGTGGTGCCGGTGGCGGGCACCGCCGGGCCTGCCTCCGGGGAGCTGCGGGCCTTCGCGGCCGAGCGGCTGCCCGCGTACATGGTGCCGTCGGTGGTCGTGCCCCTGGCCGCGGTGCCGCTGAGCCCCAACGGGAAACTGGACCGGCGCGCGCTGCCCGCGCCGGAGCCCGGCGGTGCGGCGGAGCCGGGGCGAGCGCCGCGCACCACGCGGGAGCGGGCCCTGTGCGCGCTGTTCTCCGAGGTCCTCGGCGTCGAGCAGGTGGGCATCGACGACAGCTTCTTCGACCTGGGCGGGCACTCCCTGCTCGCCACCCGGCTGGTCAACCGGGTGCGGGCCGCCCTGGGCGTGGACGTCCCGATCCGGGCGGTGTTCGAGTCGGCGACCGTGGCGGGCCTGGCGGAGCGCGTGGGCGCGGCGGCACGCTCCTCCCGTCCCGCGCTGCGGCGGGCCGACGCGCGCCCCGCCCGGGTGCCGCTGTCGTTCGCCCAGCACCGCCTGTGGTTCCTGCACCGCTACGAGGGCCCTTCGGCGACGTACAACCTGTCGTACGTCCTGCCCCTGAGCGGGGACCTGGACGTGCCCGCCCTGGCGGCGGCGGTGCGGGACGTGGTCGTGCGGCACGAGAGCCTGCGCACGCTGTTCGTCACGGACGACCGGGGTGTCGCGGCACAGGTCGTCGTGTCCGGGGCCGACGTCGAAATGAACGTACCCGTACGGGACGTCGTACCGGAGGCGGTGGACGCGGCCGTGGCGGCGGAGGTCGCGTACCGCTTCGACCTGGCGGCGGAGCTTCCGGTGCGCGCGACCCTGCTGCGCCGCGCCCCGGGCGAGCACGTGCTGGTCCTGCTCCTGCACCACATCGCCGCCGACGGCGAGTCCATGGGGCCGCTCGCACGCGACCTGGCCACCGCCTACACCGCCCGACGCCGGGGCGGCGTGCCGCGGTGGGCCGAACTCCCCGTGCAGTACGCGGACTACGCCCTCTGGCAGCGCCGCCTCCTCGGCGACGAGGACGACCCCGACAGCCTGCTTTCGACCCAGCTCGCCTACTGGCGGGCGGAGTTGGCAGGCGTTCCGCAGCCGCTTCGGCTTCCCGTCGACCGTCCGCGGCCGACGGTGGCCCGTCACCGGGGCGACACCGTCGCGTTCGCCCTGGACCCCGACGTCCTGGCCGCCGTCGGGGAAGTGGCGCGGGCCCAGGGCGCCACCGTGCCGATGGTGCTCCAGTCCGCCCTCGTCGTCCTGCTGCAGCTGATGGGCGGCGGCGACGACCTGACCCTCGGGGTGCCGATCGCGGGGCGGACCGACGAAGGGCTCGGCGAACTGGTCGGGTTCCTCGTCAACACCTGGGTGCTGCGGGCGGACCTGTCGGGCGACCCGGCCTTCGCCGACGTGGTGCGGCAGGTCCGGAACAAGGCCGTGTCCGCGTACGACCACCAGGACGTGCCCTTCGAGCGGCTCGTCGAGGCCCTCAACCCGGAGCGCTCCACCGCCCACCACCCGCTGTTCCAGGTGATGTTCTCCTGGCGCACGACGGACCACGAGGTCTTCGACGTGCCGGGGCTGCGGTCGGCCTTCGAGCTGGTCCCCACCCGGACCGCGAAGTTCGACCTCGTCCTCGCCCTCGCTGACACGCCGGGGCGCGGGGTCGTGGGCGGTCTGGAGTACGCCACCGACCTGTTCGACCGGAGCACCGCCGAGGCGCTGGCGGCGCGCTTCACGCGGGTCTTACGGCAGTTGGCGGTCGATCCGGGGGCGCGGCTGAGCTCTGTGGACCCGCTGGTGCCCGGGGAGCGGGAGCGGCTGCTGCGCGCGTTCAACGACACGGAGGTGAGCACGCCCGACCTCACGGTCCCCGCGCTCTTCGAGCAGCGGGTCGCCGCCGCGCCGGACGCCGTCGCGGTGGTGTGCGGCGCCACCTCGCTGACGTACCGGGAGCTGGACGCGCGGGCCGACCGGATCGCCCGTGAGCTGGTGCGGCGCGGGGTCGGCCCCGACGCCCTGGTGGCGGTCGCGCTGCCGCGCTCGGCGGAGCTCGTCGTGGCGCTCCTGGGCGTCGTGAAGGCCGGTGCGGGCTATGTGCCCGTCGACCCCGGGCACGCGAGCGCCCGCCTCGGCCTGGTCCTCGCGGACGCGGCCCCGCGGCTCGTCCTGACCGACGCGGCGACACGGCACGCCCTGCCCACCGGCGTCGAAGGGGTGCTGCTCCTGGAGGAGGTGACCGGGTCGGACGCGTCCCGCGGGCCCACCGCGGCGCTGTCGCCGCAGCACCTCGTCTATGTGATGCACACCTCCGGCTCCACCGGCACCCCGAAGGGCGTGGGCATCACGCATCGGGGCGTGGTGCGCCTCGCCCTCGACCGCGCGTACGCGGGCACCGGTCACGAGCGCGTCCTGATGCACGCGACGCAGGCCTTCGACGCCGCCACGTACGAGCTGTGGGTGCCGCTCCTGAACGGCGGCACGATCGTGGTGGCCCCCGGCGGGACCCTCGACCCGGCGGCCCTCGCCGCGGTCGTCGCCGAGCACCGGGTGACCGGGCTCCTGGTGACGGCGGGCCTCTTCCGGGTGGTGGCCGAGGAGCTGCCCGAGGCGTTCACGGGCGTGCGCGAGGTGTGGGCGGGCGGTGACGTGGTGCCTCCGGACGCCGTCGGGCGGGTCCTGGCCGCGTGCCCGGGCACCACGGTCGTCGACGCCTACGGGCCGACGGAGGCCACGATGGCCGCATCGGCGCACAAGATGCGCGAGGCCGCCGACGTCGGCGCCGTCGTCCCCGTCGGGCGGCCGCTCGACCACACCCGTCTGTACGTCCTGGACGCGGCACTCCGCCCGGTCCCCGCCGGTGTGCCGGGCGAGCTGTACATCGCGGGCGACCGCCTCGCCCGCGGCTACCTGGGCCGTCGCGCCCTGACCGCGGAGCGCTTCGTGGCCTGCCCGTTCGGCGGGCCCGGGGAACGCATGTACCGCACCGGGGACCGCGTGGCGTGGACGCCCGGGGGCCGCCTCGTCTACCAGGGCCGCACCGACGCCCAGGTGAAGGTGCGCGGGTTCCGGATCGAGCCGGGCGAGGTCGAGGCCGTGCTGAGCGCGCACCCCGGCGTGGCGCAGGCCGTCGTGGCCGCCCGGCCCGGGGCGGGCGGCGGCGGACAGCTCGCGGCGTACGTCGTCCGGGTCGGCGAGGGCGGCATCGCGGGCGTCGGGGACATCGACTTCCACGTCGGCGTGACCACGGCGGAGCTGCGCCGGTTCGTGGCGGACCGGCTGCCGGAGTTCATGGCCCCGGCGGCGTACGTGCTCCTCGACCGGCTGCCGCTGACGCCGCACGGCAAGCTGGACCGGGCGGCGCTGCCGGAGCCGGAGTTCACCACCGGCGCGTACCGGGCGCCCCGGTCCCGGCGCGAGCGGGTCCTCGCGGACGTGTACGCCGACGTGCTCGGCCTGGGCCGAGTCGGTGTCGACGACGACTTCTTCGCCGTGGGCGGGGACAGCATCCGCTCGATCCAGGTGGTCTCCCGCGCCCGGACGCACGGCGTGGAGGTCACCCCGCGCCAGGTCTTCCAGCACCGGACGGTGGCCGCTCTCGCCCGGCTCGCGCCCACCGGCCCCGACGCCGGCGCCTCGCGGCGGTCCCCCGCGAGGCTTGCCGAACTCGACGGCGGCGGCACGGGGTTCCTGCCGCTGCCGCCCGTCGCGCGGTACGTCCGCGAGCGCGGCGGCGGCATCGACCGGTTCGCCATGGCGGTCCTCCTCGACCTGCCCGAGGGCATCGACCGGGCCGGGCTGGTCGCCACCCTGGACGCGGTCGTCGACCGTCACGACGTGCTGCGCTCGCGCCTGGTGGCCGACGGCGACGCGGGCGCGGGCCTGCTGGTCGGACCGCCGGGCTCGGTGGACACCGGCGCGCTGCTGCACCGCGTGGACCCCGCCGGGCCCGGCGGCGCGGCGGACGACGCGTGGTGGCGGCGCGCGGTCGCCGCGGAGCGGGGCGCGGCGGCGGACCTCCTCGATCCGGCGGCCGGGGTGATGGCGCGGTTCGTGTGGTTCGCCCCGGGCCTCGGCCCGAGCCCGGCGGCGGGTGCGGGGCGGCTCCTCGTCGTGCTGCACCACCTGGTGGTGGACGGCGTGTCGTGGCGCGTCCTGCTGCCGGACCTCGCGGCGGCCTGGGCAGACGTGCGCGCGGGCCGGACGCCCGCGCTGCCGGGGGTGGGCACGTCGTTCCGGCGGTGGGCGCACGCCCTCGTCGCGGAGGCGGGCAGCGAACGCAGGGCGGCCGAGCTGCCCCGGTGGCTGGCCGTCGTGGACGGCCCCGATCCGGCCCTCGGCACCCGGCGGTTCGACCCCGCCCTGGACGTGCGGTCCACGGTGGACACGGTGCGTCTGCGACTGCCCGCCCAGGTCACCGGGGCGCTCCTGACCACGCTGCCCGCGGCCTTCCGCTGCGGCGTCAACGACGGGCTGCTCGCGGGCCTCGCCCTCGCGGTCGCCAGGCTGCGCCGGGCGCGCGGCGTCGACGAGCGATCGCTCCTGCTCGCCCTTGAGGGCCACGGGCGCGAGGAAGCGGCGGTCCCCGGCGCCGATCTGTCGCGTACGGTCGGCTGGTTCACCAGCCTGTTCCCCGTCCGCCTCGACGTGTCCGGCTGCGACGTCGACGAGGCCTTCGCGGGCGGGGCCGCGGCGGGCGGCGCGGTCAAGGCCGTCAAGGAGCAGCTCCTCGCCGTGCCCGACGGCGGCCTCGGCTACGGGCTCCTGCGCGAGCTCGACCCCCGCGCCGCCGCCGTGCTCGGCCCGCACCCCACCGGGCAGATCGGCTTCAACTACCTGGGCCGGTTCTCCCCCGCCGACATGCCGGAGCAGCTGCGCGGCCTCGGCTTCACCCAGGTCGCGGGCCTGGGCGAGCCGACCGCCGAGACGGGCGCCGACATGCCCGCGCTCGCCGCGGTGCAGATCAACTCGATGGTCGTCGACACCCCGCACGGCCCGTGCCTCGACGCGGAGTTCGAGTACGCCACGGGTGCGGTGTCCCGCGCCCTGGTGCGGGAGCTCGCGGAGCTGTGGGCCGCCGCCCTCGCCGGGCTCGCCCGGCATGCCGCGGGGCCCGGCGCGGGCGGGCTCACGCCCTCGGACGTGCCGCTGGTGCCGGTGCGCCAGCGCGACATCGAGGCCTGGGAGCGCCGGTATCCGGGGCTCGCGGAGGTGTGGCCGCTCACCCCGCTCCAGTCGGGTCTGCTGTTCCACACGCTGTACGCCGACGGCGAGCCGGACGCGTACCACGTGCAGTTCGTCCTGCACCTGCGCGGGCCCGTCGAGGCCGCCCGGATGCGGGCCGCCGGGCAGGCGCTCCTCGACCGGCACGCGCCCCTGCGGACGGCCTTCGCCGCCGGGGCCGACGGGGACTCCGTACAGATCGTGGTGGACGGGGTGGAGCTGCCGTGGCGCGAGCTGGATCTGGCGGCAGCCGAAGGGGCCGGGCGGACGACGGCCCTTGAGGCGATGCTGGCCGACGACGTGCGGGAGCCCTTCGACGTGGCGGCGCCCCCGCTGCTGCGGATGGCGCTGGTCCGGCTCGCCCCGGAGCGGTTCGAGCTGGTCCTGACCGCGCACCACCTGCTGTTCGACGGCTGGTCGTTGCCGATCCTCACCCAGGATCTGCTGCGGCTCCACGGAGCGGGGGGCGACGGCTCCGCGCTGCCGCCCGCGCCCCGGTACCAGGACTTCCTGACGTGGCTGGCCGGGCAGGACCGGGAGGCGGCGGCCCGGGCGTGGGCCGAGGAGCTCGCCGGGGTGACGGAGCCGACGCTGCTGGCTCCGGTGGCGCGGGCCGAGGCTCCGCCGCCCCCGGCGCGGCCCGAGGGGTTCGGCCAGGTCGAGGTGCCCGTCCCCGTGGACCTGGCGCGGGACCTCGCCGCCCGCGCGGCCGAGCTCGGCGTCACCCTCAACACCGTGGTGCAGGGCGCCTGGGCGCTGCTCGTCGGCGGTCTGACGGGCCGGGACGACGTCGTGTTCGGGGCGACGGTGTCCGGCCGCCCCGGCGCGGTGCCCGGCGCCGACGCGATGGCCGGGATGTTCATCAACACGCTGCCGGTACGGGTGCGGTGCGGGCCCGCCGCCGGCGTCGCCGAGGTCCTCACGGGCCTCCAGGACCGGCAGGCGGCGCTGCTCGACCACCACCACTGCGGCCTCACCGAGATCCACCGGGCCACGGGCACGAGCGTCATCTTCGACACCCTCGTCGCCTTCGAGTCCTACCCCGTGGACCGGGTCGGCTTCGGCGAGGCGAACGCGGCGGCGGGCATCGAGGTCACCGGCATCCGCCCGCTGTCCGGCTCGCACTACCCGCTGACCGTGCTGGCCGCCGCCGACCCGCGGCTGCGGCTGACGCTCCAGCACCAGCGGAACGTGGTCGGCGACGACGCCGCCCGTGACCTCGCGGACCGCTTCCAGCGCGTGCTGGCCCAACTGGCCGCACGGCCCGACGCGTTGGTCGGCCGCCTGGAGGTGCTGACGGCCGCGGAGCGGGAGCGGCTGCTGCACGCGCTCAACGACACGGCCGCCGCAGCGCCGGGGCGGACCGTCGTCGACCTCTTCGAGGAGCAGGCCCGGCTGCGGCCGCACGCGCCTGCGGTGGTCTGCGGCGCGGTGTCCCGCACGTACGCCGAGCTCGACGCCCGCGCCGACCGGCTCGCGCGAGCCCTCGCCGGACTCGGCGTGGGCCCGGAGACGGTCGTGGCGCTCGTGCTGCCGCGCGGCGCGGACCTGGTCACGGGCCTGCTGGGCATCCTCAAGGCGGGCGGCGCGTATCTGCCGCTCGATCCCGAGCACCCCGGCACCCGCCTCGGCCACATCCTCAGCGACGTGGGCCCGGAGCTGATCCTCACCGACGCCGCCACGGTCGGCGGGCTGCCCCGGACGGGCACCCGTACCGTCCTCCTCGGCGACACCGGCATCGACAGCCCCGAACCGGCCGGCGGCGGGCCCGGGGTGCCGCGCCGTCCGCGCCCCGAGCACCTGGCGTACGTCGTCGCCACGTCCGGTTCGACGGGGCGGCCCAAGGGCGTGGCCCTCGCCCACGCCCACCTCGTCAACCCCTTCGCCCGCCTGGCCGAGCAGGTCGGCGTGCCCGGTCGGCGGATGCTGACCGGCACCTCCATCGGCTTCGACATGGCCGCCTTCGAGGTCTTCTGCACCCTCACCCACGGCGGCTGCGTCGAGATCGTCCGCGACGTGCTCGCCCTCGCCGAGCGCGACAGCTGGGACGTCGACGTCATCAGCTCGGTGCCGTCGGCCTTCGCGGAGCTCGTCGACCGGATCGGCGACCGCGTCCGCCCCGCCACGCTCGCGTTCGGCGGTGAGGCGCTGCCCCCGGCCCTGGTCGCCCGCGTCCGCGCCCGGTGGCCCCGGATCCGGATCGTCAACGGCTACGGCCCCAGCGAGGCGTTCTACGCCACCTCCCACGTCCTGGACCCCGGCCGCGACTACTCCCGGGCGGTGCCGATCGGCCGCCCGCTGGCCCACGTGCGGGCCTACGTCCTCGGCCCCGGCCTGACACCGGTCGCCCCCGGCGCCACCGGCGAGCTGTATCTGGCGGGCGCGGGCGTGGGCCGGGGCTACCACCGGCGCCCCGCCCGCACCGCCGAGCGGTTCGTCGCCGACCCGTTCGGCACGCCGGGCACCCGCATGTACCGCACGGGCGACCTGGCCCGCATCAACGACCGGGACGAGCTGGAGTACGCGGGGCGCGCCGACGACCAGGTCAAGATCCGCGGTCATCGCGTCGAACCGGGCGAGATCGAGGCCGCCCTCGCCACCCACCCCCGGGTCGGCCGGGCGGCCGTGGTCGTCCGGGGCTCCGCCGCGGCACGCCGCCTGGTCGCGTACGTCGTCCCCGCGTCCGGGGGCGAGGGGCCGCCACCCGCCGAGCTGCGCGCGTTCCTCGCCGGGCTGCTGCCCGACTTCATGGTCCCCGCCGCCTTCGTCGCCCTCGACCGGCTCCCCCTGTCGCCGTACGGCAAGCTCGACCGCAGGGCGCTGCCCCGCCCCGACGCCGCCCGCGGCACGGCCTACCGCGCGCCGCGCACGCCCCGGGAGGAGGCGCTGTGCGCGCTGTTCGCCGAGGTGCTCGGGCCGGAGAACGTCGGGGCCGCGCCCGTGGGCATCGACGACAGCTTCTTCGACCTGGGCGGGCACTCCCTCCTCGCCACCCGGCTGGCCAACCGGATGCGCGCGTCCCTGGGCGTGGACGTCCCGATCCGGGCGGTGTTCGAGTCGGCGACCGTGGCGGGCCTGGCGCAGCGCGTGGGCGCGGCGGCACGCTCCTCCCGCCCCGCGCTGCGGCGGGCCGACGCGCGCCCCGACCGCGTGCCCCTGTCGTTCGCCCAGCACCGCCTGAGGTTCCTCGACGCCCTTGAGCCCCTGCCGACGTACCACCTGCCGCTCGTGGTCCGGCTCCGCGGGGACCTGGACGTGCCCGCCCTGGCGGCGGCGGTGCGGGACGTGGTCGTGCGGCACGAGAGCCTGCGCACGCTGTACGTCACCGACGACCGGGGCATCGCGGTACAGGTCGTCGTGCCCGGCGCGGACATCGAACTCGGCGTACCCGTACGGGACATCGCACCGGAGGCCGTGACCGCTGCGGTGTCCGAGGAAGTGGGCCGCACCTTCGATCTGTCGGCGGAGCTTCCGGTGCGAGCGGGCCTGCTGCGCTGCGCACCGGACGAGCACGTGCTGGTCCTGCTCCTGCACCACATCGCCGCCGACGGCGAGTCCATGCGCCCCCTCGCCCGCGACCTGGCCACCGCCTACGCCGCCCGCCGACGAGGCGACGCGCCCAGGTGGGCCGAACTCCCCGTGCAGTACGCCGACTACGCCTTGTGGCAGCGCCGCCTCCTCGGCGACGAGGACGACCCCGACAGCCTCCTGTCGACGCAACTCGCCTACTGGCGCCATGCGTTGGACGGGGTCAGGCAGCCGCTCCGTCTTCCCGTGGACCGGCCGCGGCCGCCGGTGGCCGGTCACCGGGGTGACACCGTCGCTTTCCGGCTCGCGCCCGAGGTGCGGTCGGCGCTGGAGGACGTGGCCCGGGCGCACGGGGCGACCGTGCCGATGGTGCTCCAGTCCGGCCTCGTCGTGCTGCTGCACCTGATGGGCGGCGGCGACGATCTGACCGTGGGCTCCTCCATCGCCGGGCGCACGGACGAAGGCCTGGCGGAACTGGTGGGCTTCTTCGTCAACACCTGGGTGCTGCGGGCCGATCTGTCCGGCGCCCCGACGTTCGCCGACGTGGTGCGGCAGGTCCGGGACAAGGCCGTGTCCGCGTACGACCACCAGGACGTGCCCTTCGAGCGGCTCGTCGAGGCCCTCAACCCGGAGCGCTCCGCCGCCCACCACCCGCTGTTCCAGGTGATGTTCTCCTGGCAGCGGGGCATGGGCGACCTCGAACTCGCCGAGCTGAAGACCACCCCGGAGCCCGTCGTGACGGGGACCTCCAAGTTCGACCTGCTCTTCCAGGTCGACGAGCCGTCAGGGGCCGACCGGCAGGCCGGGCAGGGCCTCTCCGGGCTCGTCGAGTACGCCACCGATCTGTTCGACCGGAGCACCGCCGAGGAGCTGGCCGACCGGTTCACGCGCCTCATGGGCCGGTTGGCGGCGGACCCCGGGGTCCGCCTGGGCGCCCTGGACGCGCTGACGTCCGCCGAGCGGGAGTTGCTGCGCGACCTGAACGACACCGCCGCGCCCACCTCGCCGGTGACGGTGCCCGCGCTCTTCGAGCAGCGGGTCGTCGCCGCGCCGGACGCCGTCGCGGTGGTCTGCGACGACGACTCCCTGACCTACCGGGAGCTGAACGCGCGGGCCAACCGCCTCGCCCGCCTCCTGGTGCGGCGCGGCGTGCGCCCGGACGCGCCCGTGGCCGTCGCCGTGCCGAGGTCGCCGGAGTACGTGGTGACGGTATTGGCCGTCCTCAAGGCCGGGGGCGCGTACGTGCCGCTCGCGCACGACCATCCGCCGGAGCGCCTGGAGTGGCTGCTGCGGGACGCCCGCCCGGCGCTCCTCGTGACCACGTCCGGCGTGACGGCCGACCTGCCCGACGGGCCGTGGCCGCGCCTGGTCGTCGACGCTCCCGACACGCTCACGGCCCTGGCGGACGAACGGGACGACGACCTGCCGGACCGCGGGCTGCCGGACCGGCTCGCCTACGTCATCTACACCTCCGGGTCCACGGGCGCGCCCAAGGGCTCCGGGGTCAGCCACCGCGGCGTGGTGGACATGGCGGCGGACCGGATCTGGCCGGGCGGCGCCCACGAGCGGGTGCTGCTGCACAACACGCCGACGTTCGACATGTCCGTCTACGAACTGTGGGTGCCGCTCCTGGGCGGCACCGCCGTCGTCCTCGCCCCGCCCGGCAGGCTGGACGTCGACGCGTACGCGACGCTGCTCACCGCGCGGCGGGTGACCGCGCTCCTCATCACGCCGGGGCTCCTGCCCCTGCTCACCGACGCCCGCCCGGACGCCCTCGCCGGGCTGCGCGAGGTGTGGACCGGCGGCGAGGCGGTGCCCCCGGAGACGGTGGCACGGCTGCTGCGCGCGTGCCCGGAGGCCGTCGTCGTCAACGCGTACGGGCCGACGGAGGCCACGGTGTTCGCCACCCGCCGCCGCGTCACCGCCGCCGACCGGCTCGGCCACACGGTCCCCATCGGACGGCCCATGGACCACACGCGCGTGTACGTCCTCGACGAGCTGCTGCGCCCCGTCCCGAGGGGCGTCGAGGGCGAGCTGTACCTCGCGGGCTCCGGCCTGGCGCGCGGCTACGCGCACCGGCCCGCGCTCACCGCGGAGCGGTTCGTGGCCTGCCCGTTCGGCGAGCCCGGCGAGCGCATGTACCGGACCGGTGACGTGGTGGTGTACACGCGGGACGGCGAGCTGCTCTTCCGCGGCCGCGCCGACGACCAGGTCCAGATCCGCGGCTACCGCGTCGAACCCGCCGAGGTGGAGGCGGCCCTCATGACGCATCCGGGGGTGGGCGCGGCCGTCGTGGCCGCCCGGGAGAGCCCTGGGGGCGGCGGGAAGCGGCTGGTGGCCCACGTGGTTCCGGCGACGCCGGGGGCGGCCGCCGGGGCCGTGGCCGACCGGGACAGGGGGGCCGACGGGGTCGGCGAGGCCCGCGGGGGCGGCACGGCCGCGGAGGGCGCCACGGCTGACACGGACGGCACCGCCGGCGCGCGCGGTCTGGCTGCCAGGGTGGGCGAGGCCTACGAGGGCGGCACGGCCGCAGAGGACGACACCGCTGGCACGGGCGGCATGGCTGACGCAGGCAGCACCCCAGGCAGGGGCGGCACCCCAGGCACGGGCGGTATGGCTGACGCGGGCGGCACCGCCGGCACGGGCGGCACCCCTGGTGCGGGCAGCACCCCCGGCACGGGGCGCGCGCCTGGCTCGGGGCGCGTGGCGCTCGGTGTCGAGGGGCTGCGGGACCATCTGGCCCGGCGGCTGCCGCCGTACATGGTGCCTGCCGTGTTCGTCACGCTCGACGCCCTCCCGCTCACCCCGCACGGCAAGGTGGACCGCCGCGCCCTGCCCGAACCGCCGGATCCCGGAACCGCCCCAGTGCGGCCGCGTACGGCCACCGAGCGGGCGGTCGCCGCGATCTGGGCGCAGCTGCTCGACCGGGACGAGGTCGGCGTGCACGAGAAGTTCTTCGAGGCCGGCGGGACCTCCCTCTCCCTCCTCGCGCTGAGCCGCCGCCTGGCCGGACTCGGCCCGCGCGCGGTGCCGTTGAGCGCGCTGTTCGAGCACACCACGGTCGAGGCGATGGCCCGCCTGGTCGACGGCCGCCCCCTCGGCGCACCCTCCGACGAAACGAGGTACGAGCTATGACGCACCCGAGCCCACCCGGCCCGGAGGCCGTGGCGGTCATCGGCGTGGCCCTCGCCCTGCCCGACGCCGACGGCCTGGACGCCCTGCACCACAACCTCGTCGACGGCCGGGTCAGCGTCCGGGCGCCGGGCCGGGACCGGGTCCACTACGCGGGTGCGTCCGCGGACGACGCCTACCTGCCGCTGGCCTATCTGGACCGCATCGACCTCTTCGACCACCGGTTCTTCGACCTGTCGCTGCGCGAGGCCGAGTTGATGGACCCGCACCAGCGCGTGACCGCCCAGCTCGCCCACCAGGCCATCGAGAACGCCTGCTACGCGCCCGGTGACCTGAAGGGCTCGCGGACCGCCGTCGTCCTCAGCGCGCCCGAGCCGCACTACGCGGGCCTGTACCCGGACGACGACCCGCAGCAGCTCCTCGGCTCGCACCCGTCGGCCACGGCCGCGCGGATTTCCTACCTCTTCGACTTCGCCGGGCCCGCGCTCGTCGTGGACACCGCGTGCAGCAGCAGCCTGACCGCGCTCGCCCTCGCCGTGGACCAGCTGCGCGAGGGGCGGGCGGACCTGGCCCTCGCGGGCGGGGTCAGCCTCTACCCGGTGCTGATCCGCGAGCGCGACCACGTGCCGATGCTCGGCATCATGTCCGCCGACGGGGTGTGCCGCCCCTTCGACGCCGCCGCGGACGGCTCCACCGCGGGCGAGGGCGGCGGGCTCGTCGTGCTCAAGCGCCTCGCCGACGCGCTCGCCGACGGCGACCACATCCACGCCGTGGTGCGGGGCGTCGCCGTCAACCAGAACGGCTTCCGCGCCACGAGCATGAGCGCGCCCAGCGCCCGCGGCCAGTCCGACGCGATCGTCGAGGCCTGGCGGCAGGCGGGCGGGGCGCCGCCCGACTACGTGGAGTGCCACGGCTCGGGCACCCGGCTCGGCGACGTCATCGAGGCAGAGGGGCTGCGGCAGGCCTTCGCCGAAGCCGGATGTGAGGGCGGGGGCGGGCTCACGAGCGGCGAGCCCTGTGGGATCGGCAGCATCAAGGGCAACATCGGCCACATCAACCACGCCGCGGGAGTCGCCGGGCTCCTCAAGGTCCTCGCCGGGCTCCGGCACGGCACGCGGTACCCGAACCCGAACTTCAGCACGCCCAACCCGCTGATCGACTTCAGCGGCCCGGTCCGCGTCGACGCCGGGGCGAAGGCCTGGCAGCCCGCGCCGGGCGCGCCCCGCCGGGCGGGCGTCAGTTCCTTCGGCCTGACGGGCACCAACGTGCACGCCGTCGTGGAGGAGCCGCCGCCCGTGCCCGAGGCGCCCGCCGCGCCGGAGCCGGGCACCGAGCTGGTCACCCTCTCCGCGAAGTCCCCCCGGGCGCTGGCCGCCTACGCGCGGCGCGTCGCCGACTTCCTCGACGGCACCGGGCACGGGCTGCCCGACATCGCGCACGCCCTGAACCGGGGCCGCGACGACCACCCGTACCGCTGGGCGGGCACCGTACGCGACCGCCGCGCACTGGCCGCCGCGCTGCGCTCGGCCCGCCCCGCCGAGCGGGAGCCGTCCCCGGCGGCGCCCTTGGTCCTGCTCTTCTCCGGCGACGCGGAACTCGGCGACGCCACCTGGGCGGCCCTGGGCGCGGCCTTCCCCCGGCTCGCCGGCACCGACACCGGCACGGACGACGGCTCGCCCGGCGCCCGGCTGTTCGCCCGGCAGCTCGCGGCCCACCGCCTCGCGCGCACCCTCGGCCTGGCCGGGGCGCGCCTGGTCGGCTCCGGCGTCGGCAACCTCGCCGTACGGTCCGTGCAGAGCCCGGCGACGGCGGACGGGGCCCGGCGCAAGGCGCGGGACACCCCGATCACGAGCCAGGTCGACGAGTCCGGGCTGCGGCGCGCGGCCCGCGGCCTCGTCGACGAGGGAGCCGTGGTGGTCGAGCTGGCCGCGGACGGCACCCTGGCGCGGGAACTCGCCCGGGTCGCCCCGGAGCTGCCCGTCGTCCGCCTCTACGCCGACCCCACGCGGGACGGCGTGCTTTCCGCGCTCGGCAGGCTCTACGCACTCGGCGCGGACATCGACTGGAACGCGTACTACGCCGACGCCCGGACCCGCCGCATCGAGGCGCCGACCTACCCGTTCGACGCCGACGAGGTGTCCTGCTGGTGCCTGCCGCCGGGGGGTCCGCGGCTGGACCGCGCACCGGCGCCCGCCCACGTCCCGGCACCGGCCCCGGCACGGCAGGACGAACCGGGCGGCACCGAATCCGCGTTGGCGGCGCTGTGGACGCGCGTCCTCAAGGCCGACGGGGTCGGGCCCGACTCCAACTACTTCGAGCTGGGCGGCACGTCCATCGCGGGCATCACCGTGCTGCGGGCCGCCGAGGAGCACTTCGGCGCCCGGCTGACCTTCGCCGACCTGCACCGCAACCCCACCCTGCGCGCCCTCGCCGCACGCATCGACGCCGTGCGCGCGGCGGGCCCCGGGAAGGACGACTGGACGATCACCCCGTTGCCGCGCCCCGGCCGCCTGCCGCTCTCCTTCAACCAGGAACAGCTCTGGTACCTGGACCGGCTCAACCCGGGCAGCCCGCTGTACAACATCCCCGCCAACACGCGCTACGTCGGCGACTTCGACCTCGGCGCGTTCCGCGGCGCCCTGCGCGACGTCGTGGACCGGCACGAGGTGCTGCGCACCCGCCTCCCCGACGAGGACGGCAGGCCGTATGCCGTGGCCGATCTGCCCGAGCCGCAGGTGGAGTTCGTCGACCTCACCGCGCTGCCGGAGGACGAGCGGACCGAGGAGCTGTCCCGCGCGATCACGGCGGAGGCGACGGCGCCCTTCGACCTGGGGCGGGGCCCGCTCCTGCGGACCGTGGTGGTCAAGGCCGCCGAGCGCGACCACGTGGTCCTGCACACCGTGCACCACATCGCCTTCGACGGCTGGGCCCCCGCGGTGTTCTTCCGCGAGCTGTCCGCCTGTTACACCGCCCGGCTCGCCGGGCGCCGGGCCGACCTGCCCGACCTGCCCGTCCAGTACGCGGACTTCGCGGCGTGGCAGCGGCAGTGGCTCGACGCGGCGCGCGTGGAGCGCGGCCTGACGTACTGGCGCAGGCAGTTGCGCGACCTGGACTCCCCCGAGCTGCCGCTCGACCGCCCGCGCCCGCCCGCGCAGTCGTACCGCGGCGGCTACGTGAAGTTCACGCTCGACGAGGAACTCGCCCGGCGGCTGCGGGCGTTCAGCGTCGCCGAGAGCACGACGAGCTTCGTCACCATGCTCGCCGTGGTCGACACCCTCCTGCACGTGTGGGCGGGCCGCCGGGACGTGGTCGTGGGCGCCGCGACGACCGGCCGTTTCAACCCCCTGACGCACGACCTGATCGGCTACTTCAACAACCTGCTGCCGTTCCGTACGAAGGTCGACCCGGGGATCAGCTTCCGCGAGCTGATCGGCCGGTGCGCGGCCACCGCCACCGGGGTCCTCGACCACGAGGAGATCCCGTTCGCGAAGATCGTCGCCGACGCCGAGCACCGCGACCCGTCACGCCACCCGGTGTTCACGGTCTGCTACACCCACCAGAACACCGCCGCCGCCTCCCTCGGCCTGGAGGGCCTGCGCCCCGTGGCCCTGCGGGGCGACCTCGCCGGGGTCTCCGGAGTCGCCCCTGGCACCTCGAAGTTCGACCTCACCTTCGGCCTGTACGACCAGGACGACAGCCCCATGGACGGGTACCTGGAGTACGCGGTCGACCTGTTCGACGCGGCCACCGCACACCGTCTGGTCGGCCTCTTCCAGGGCATCGCCGAGGCCGTGGTGAGCGACCCCGACCGGCCGCTCGCGGACCTCTCCCGGCTCCTCGACGCCACGGGCGGACCCGACGGCGCCGAGCCCTCGCTGCTCGTCGGCGAGGCCCGCCCGCTCCCGGACACGCGCCTGGTCAGCGAGGTCTTCCAGGAGCACGCCGCGCGGCGCCCGGACGAGGTCGCGGTGATCGACGCCGCCGGGGAGCACACCTTCCAGGAGATCGACCGGCGCGCGAACCGCCTGGCCCGGCAGCTCATCGCCCACGGCGTCGGCCCCGACAGCACCGTTCCGGTGCTCGCCGCGCGCGGGGCGGGCCTGGTCGTCGGCTGGCTCGGCGTCCACAAGGCGGGGGCGGCCTTCGCCTCCCTCGACCCGGCCGTCCCCGAGCAGCGCGTGCGGTCCGTCCTCGCCGGGGTGGACGCCGCCGCCGTGGTCCTGGGCGAGGGCATGACCGTCCCGGCCACCGACGGCGTCCCGCTCGTCAGGATCACCGACTGCGCCGGGGGCCCGGACGAGGACGTCGCGCCACCGCGGCGAGCGGGCGTCCGCAATCTGGCCTACGTCATGCACACCTCGGGCTCCACCGGGCTCCCGCAGGGCTGCGAGGTCGAGCACGGCGGACTGCTCAACGCCCTGGCGTGGTACGCCGACGAGGCCCGGCCCGAGCCCGGCGACCGGCTCGCGCAACTGGCGGCCACCGGCTTCGACCTGGCGATGTTCGAGGTCATGGCGGCCCTCTACCACGGCGCGTCCCTGTACTTCGTGACGGACCCGCTCCAGACCCCGGACAAGCTCCTCGGCGAACTGGCCGAGCACGGCGTCACGGTGGCCTGCATGCCCACCCCGCTCGCCGAGACGGTCCTCGCCGAACTGCCCGACGTGCCGGACCCCGCGCTGCGCCTGGTGCTCGCGGGCGGCGACCGGCTGCGGGTGCGCCCGCCACGGCGGGCGCCGTTCGACCTGGTCAACGTCTACGGCCCGACCGAGTGCACCTTCTGCGTGACCGCGAGCCGGGTGGCCGACGCCGAGGCCGCCCCAGGCCTCGTCCCGGACATCGGCCGGCCCCTGCCCAACGTCCGCGTCCACGTCCTGGACTCCCGGCTCAGGGCCGTGCCGCGCGGCGGGCTCGGCGAGGTCTACGCCGGGGGCGCGCACGTCGGCCGCGGCTACCACGGCAGGCCGGGCCCGACCGCGGCCCGGTTCGTCGCCGACCCCTACGCGGGCGAGCCCGGCGCCCGGATGTACCGCACCGGCGACCTGGCCCGGGTCCGCGCCGACGGCACCCTGGAGTTCCACGGCCGCGCCGACGACCAGCTCGAACTGCGCGGCCACCGCGTGGAACCGGCCGAGGTCGAGCGCACGCTGCTCGCCCATCCGCGGGTGCGCGAAGCGCTCGTCCACGCCGCCGAGCAGCCCTCCGGCGCCCCGCTCCTGGTGGCGCACGTCGCGGGCGACGACGTACCGGACGAGGCCGAGCTGACGCGGTGGGCGGCCCGCGCGCTGCCGGAGTACATGGTCCCCGGCCGGGTCCTGCGCCATGCCGCGCTGCCCAGGACGAGCAACGGGAAACTCGACCGCCAGACGATGAGGAAGAGGGACATGTCCGACCGCGACACGACGAACGAACTGACGGCGGTGGTCACGGCGGTGACCCCGGGGGCGGTCCTCGACGACGCCGGACACGCGGCCGAGCGGGTCCTCGCCACGATCTGGACCGAGCTGCTCGGCGTGGCGCGGGTGGCGCCGGACGACAACTTCTTCCGCATCGGCGGTGACTCCCTGCTGAGCGTGGGCATCGCCGCGCGGGCCACCCGGGCCGGGCTCCCCCTGACCCCGCACGACGTGCTGAGCCATCCGACGCTGCGCGGCCTCGCCGCGGTCGCCGCGAAGGGCGCGGTGCCCGGCGCCGCGCCCCGAACGGCCGCCGCCGTGCCCGCGCCGCACGAGCCGGTCCCGCTCGCGCCCCTGGTGCAGGCCCTGCTCACCGCCGCGCCCGACGGGGCCAGGGACTTCGTCACGCCCGTCCTCCTGGAGACGGCCGCGGGCATCGGCGCGGACGCGGTGCGCGCGGCCTTCGACCGCCTCGTCGAGGTCCAGGAGCCGCTGCGCTACCGGTTCCTGCACAACAGCCTGGGCTGGCGCATCGAGTGCGCCGAGCACGAGGGCGCCCGGGTCGTCGACCACCGGGTGCTGCCGCCGCTGGACGAGGAGCAGCTCCAGGCGTATCTGGAGGCCGACCTGGACGAGCTGCTCGCGGACGTCGACCCGGGGCGCGGCCCGGTCCTGCGGGCCAGGTTCTACGACCGGGGCGCCGACCGGCCCGGCGTGATCGTCCTCGCGGTCCACCACTTCGTCTTCGACTCCACGTCGTTCGTGCCGCTCATCGAGGACCTCAACGCCGCCTTCGCGGACGACGCCCCGGCGGCGCCGCGCCGGGCGGCCTGGCGCGCGTGGACGCAGCTGCTGCGCGCCATGGCCGCCTCCGACGAGGTCGCCGGTGAACTCCCGTACTGGAAGGGCGTTCTGAGCGCGGGCGCCGCGGCGCGGCCCGTGCCCGAGAAGGGCGCCGACGGCGCGCCCTCCGGCCTGGTGCGCCGCCGGATCGCGCCGGACCGGGTCGCGGCGCGGCTCACCGAGAGCGGGCCCACCGGCCAGAGCGCCGCGCTCGCGGCGGTCGCCGTGGCCTGGTCCCGGTGGCGCGGGGAGCCCGACGCGTTCCTGAGCACCGTCGGCATGGGCAGCTCGCCGAACGCGCTGTGGAACGGCGACCGGAGCGACGCGGTCGGCTGGTTCACGCATCTGTTCCCGGCCCATCTGCGCGTCGCGGACGGCGCCCGGGTCGCCGATGCCCTGCCGGGCGTGGCCACGGTCCTGCGTTCCGTGCCCAACGACGGCATCGGCTACGGCGTCCTGCGCCACCTCAGCCCGGCGACCCCGGCGGTGGCGGGCGTGCGCGCGCTGTCCGAGCCGCCGGTCCTGGTCGAGCACGTGGCCAACGCCAACGACGGCCTGACCAAGCTGGGCGGGCCCCATGTGCGGCCCCGGCCGATGACCCTGGTCACCGTGCCCCACGCGCTGCTCACCCAGGTGCCGATCGTCGTGGAGACCCACGTCCTGGCGGGGGCGCTCGAACTCGGTGTGATCCACCGGGGGTCCGTCGCCGCCGCCGACATGGAGGACTTCGCCGACCACCTGGTCGAGGCGTTCGCCGAACTCGCCGCCGACGAGGGCCGCTGAGTGCCCCCGGTGACGGCCGTCAGGGCGGCCGCCTGCTACCACCCGGACCGGGTCCTCGCGGTCGCGGAGCTGCCGGGGCTCACGGAGCTCGGCGAGGGCGAGCGCGAGACCTGTGCGCGCCTCGGCATCGACGAGGTCCGCGCGGACGACACGCTGAGCGCGTTCGACCTGGCCGTGCGCGCGGCCCGGCAGACCCTGTCCGAGGCGCGGCTCGACGCGACGGAACTGGGCGCGATCGTCCTCATCGACGCCCGTGTCCCGGACACGCTGATGAGTTCGGCGGCCACCCGGCTCCAGGCGCTGCTCGGGGCGGAGCGCGCCCTGACCTTCTCGGTGGGCGGCCTCGGCTGCGTCTCCCTCACCCCGGCGCTGCTCACGGCCCGGGGCCTGCTCGCCGCCGACGGGGACCTGGACCACGTCCTGGTCGTGCACGGCAGCAAGCCGCCCACGCCCCTGCGCTACCGCCACCCCGTGACGGTGAGCGGCGACGGCGGGGCCGCCGCGGTGATCTCGCGCCGCGGCCCGGTCCGCGTCCTCGACGTCGTCCAGGAGACCAACGGCGCCCACTGGGACCTGTTCCGCGTCGACTACCGGGACCGGCCCGCCGCGCGGTGGCGCGAGGAGTGCCGTGACATCCCGCAGTACTCCTTCCGGCTCGCCGTGGAGTCCCGCATCCGGCTGCGCGCGCTGCACCAGCGCCTCCTCGACCGCAACAACCTGGTGCCCGGGGACATCTCCCGCTACCTCAGCCACAACCTCTCCGAAGGCACCTTCCGGTTCACCGAGGAGGCCCTCGGCATCAAGATCAGTACGACGTGCTTCGACAACCTCCGCCAGTACGGGCACCTCGGCCCGAACGACGTCCTGCTGAACCTGCGCACCGAGCTCGACCGGGGCGGCCTGGCGGAGGGACAGCGCGCGGTGCTGCTCAGCGCGAGCCCGGTCGCCGCGTGGAGCCTGCTGCTCGTGGAGATCGGCGACGGCGCAACGACCCACTACCTGTGAGAGGGCCCACCCATGGACACACCGAACGGGACGGACGCCGCCGACGCGGCGTCCGTGACCGAGGAGCTGCGCGCGTATCTGTCCGGCGCCCTGGGGCGGGAACCGGGCCCGGACGAGGACTACTTCGCCCTCGGCCTGGTGACCTCCCTGTTCGCGATCGAGCTGGTGAACTTCGTCGAGCAGCGGTACGGCATCGAGGTGACCGTCGACGACCTCGACCTGGACCACTTCCGCACCCTCGGCCGGCTGCGGGAGTTCGTCCTCGCGAAGGCCGCGGGCCGGGGCGCGGCGGCGTGAGCGGCACCGCCGCGGCCGACCCCGCGGCCGTGGGGGCGCGGTTCGCCGACGCGGTACGCCAGGACGCCGCCGCCTGGGACGCGCGCGGCGAGCTGCCCGCCGAGGTGCGCCACGCCCTCGCGCGGGACGGCCTGCTCGGCGCCGATCTGCCGGCACGCTACGGCGGGCTCGGCGCCGCGCCCGCCGAGCTCGGCGAGGTGTGCGCCCGGCTCGGCGGGGTGTGCGGCTCGCTGCGCGGCCTGGTCACCGTGCAGGGCATGGTGGGCGCGGCCCTGCTGCGCTGGGGCACCGCCGGGCAGCGCGAGCGGTGGCTGCCCGCGCTCGCCCGGGGCGAGCTGATCGCGGCCTTCGCCGCGACGGAGGCGGCGGCGGGCAGTGACCTGACCGCCGTCGCCACCGAGGTCGAGCCGCACGGCGACGCGTACGCGGTGACCGGCGAGAAGCGCTGGATCACCTTCGGCGAGATCGCGGACGTGTATCTGGTCCTGGGCCGCACCGGCGGCCGCCCCGCCGCGGTCCTCGTCGAGGCCGACCGGCGCGGCGTGCGGAGGGAGCCGGTGCGCGGCCAGCTCGGTCTGCGCGCCGCCCAGCTCGCCCACGTACGGTTCGACGACGTGCGCGTGCCGCCCGGGAACGTGGTCGCCCCGCCCGGGTTCGGCCTGTCGCACGTGGCGGGCACCGCCCTCGACCACGGGCGGTTCACAGTGGCCTGGGGCTGCGTCGGGATGGCCGAGGCGTGTCTTGGTGCGGCCGCCGAGCACGCGGTGCGGCGCGCGCAGGGCGGGGTGGTCCTGGCGGAGCACCAGCAGGTGCGCGCGCTCCTGGGACGCGCGGTGGTGGACGGCCGCGCCGCCCGGGAGCTGTGCCTGCGGGCCGCCCGGCTGCGCGCGGCCCGCGCCCCGGACGCCGTCGCGGAGACCGTCGCCGCCAAGTACGCGGCGGCACGCGCAGCCACCTCGGTGGCCGGGAGCGCGGTGCAGGTCATGGGCGCGTCCGGCTGCGCCCCCGACAGCCTGGTGGGCCGCTGCTACCGGGACGCCAAGGTCATGGAGATCATCGAGGGTTCGGCGCAGGTGTCCGAGCTGCACATCGCCGACCACCTGCTGCGCGCCCACGGACACGGGCGGGCCCGGCGGCGGCCCGAGGACGAGGGAGCGGGCCGATGAGCACACAGCCCCGCGGACCGCACGACACGACGGCCCCCGCGCGGCCCCCGGAACCCACCACCGTGAAGTGCCTGGTGTGGGACCTCGACGACACCCTGTGGGACGGCGTCGTCCTTGAAGGCGACGCGCCCGTGCCCTTCGCGGCCGCCGTACGGACCGTACGCGCCCTGGACCAGCGGGGCATCCTGCACGCGGTGGCGAGCCGCGGCGCGTACGACGTGGCCGCGGCGCATCTGGCCGCGCACGGGCTCGACACCCTGTTCACCGTCCTGGAAGTGGGCTGGGGCGCCAAGTCCCGGTCGGTCGAGCGGATCGCGGCCGAGCTGAACATCGGCCTGGACGCGGTCGCGTTCATCGACAACGACGCGGTGGAGCGGGCCGAGGTGGCCGCCGCACTGCCGGACGTGCGCTGCTACCCCGCACACGAGGCGGAACTCCTCACCTCCTACCCGGAGTTCACCCCGCGGTTCATGACGGACGAGTCGGCGCTGCGGCGCGACCTCTACCGCACGGAGCGGCGGCGCAAGGCCGCCGAGGCCGAGCACACCGGGCCGCCCGCGCGGTTCCTGGCCTCGCTCGACCTGGTCCTGACGGTCCGGCGGGCCACCGGGGCCGACCTCGCCCGCGCGCACGAGCTGACCGTGCGCACGCACCAGCTCAACACCACCGGGCGCACCTTCGGCCTGGACGAGCTGCGCGGGCTGTGCGCGGACCCCGGGCACGAGGTGCTGGTGGCCGGGCTCACCGACCGGTTCGGCTCCTACGGCACCATCGGGCTCGCGGTCACCGCGCTCCGGGACGGCGCGACCGTGCTCGAACTGCTCCTGATGTCCTGCCGGGTGATGTCCCGGGGCGTCGGCGCGGTGCTCATCGACCACATCGTCGCGACGTCCCTGGCCGCGGGGCGCCGCCCGGTCGCGGAGTTCGTGCCCACCGGCGTCAACCGGCAGATGCTGGTCACGCTCCGCTTCAGCGGCTTCGCGGTGGTGGAGGACGCCGGTGACCGCCTCACCCTGGCCATCGACCCGGACAGCCCGCCGCCCGCCCGCACGCACCCGGTACGGGTGGTCACCGCATGAGCGGCGCCCGCCACGGCACCGGCCGGAACGAGGAGGACCCCATGCTTCAGGACAGCCTCGCCAGCGGTGTCATCGGCGTGGTCGGCGCCGGGACGATGGGCGTCGGCATCGCGCAGTGCCTCGCCGAGGCCGGGCACCGCGTGGTGGCCGTCGACCCCGAGGAGGCCGCCCTCGCCGCCGCCCCGGCCCGGCTCCGCGACGGCGTCCGGCTGGCGAGGATGGTCCGCACGGCGCCCGCGGCCGTCCCGCCGGACCGGGCCCTCGCGGCGGTCACCTGGACCGCGCGCCTGGAGGACCTGGCCGAGGCGTGGTTCGTGCTCGACTGCGCGCCGGAGCGCATACCGCTGAAGGAGAAGCTGTTCCGCGACCTCGACGGGGTGTGCCCGCCCGGGGCGGTCCTCGCGACGGGGACCTCGGCCATCCCGGTCGAGCGGCTCGCCGCGCGAACGGGGCGGCCGGAGCAGGTGCTCGGCATGCACTTCATGAACCCCGCGCCGATGAAGGAGGCCGTGGAGGTCGTGCGTGGCCCACGGACGTCCGACGCGACCCTGGACACGGCCCTCGCCCTGCTCGCGGGGATCGGCAAGAAGGGCATCGTGGTCGCCGACGGCCCCGGGTTCGTCTCCAACCGGGTCCTCATGCTCACGATCAACGAGGCCGCCACCGTGGTGCGGCAGGGCACCGCGGACGCGGCGACCGTCGACCGGATCTTCGAGGAGTGCTTCGGGCACACCATGGGCCCGCTGGCCACCGGCGACCTGATCGGCCTCGACACCGTCGTGGACACGCTGTACGTCCTGCTCGAATGCACCGGCGACCAGCGCTTCCAGCCCTGCGAGGGGCTGCGTGCGCTGGTCGCCGACGGTCATCTGGGCCGCAAGAGCGGCCGGGGTTTCCACCGCTATCCGGCCCGCGCGCCGAGGTGACCCCCGGCGCGCGGCGCCTTCGTGCGGGTGCGGGCTCGCCCTACGGGGCGAGCCGGTAGGCGTTGCTGATCGTCTCAGTCATGGTGTTGCCCGAGGTGTCCTTGAGGTACACCCGGAACGACACGGCCTTGGCCGTCGCCGGGTGCCGCACGCTCGCCGTGCGCGCGCCCGCGGCGTCGGTCGTGACGGGGGCGGACTTCCAGGTCCTGCCGCCGTCGTAGGAGACCTTGACGGTCAGCTCGGCGACCTTGTCCCGGCCCGCGGCGGCCCCGGCCACCTTCAGCGGCACGGTCAGCGTGCCGCCCGCGGGGGCCGTGCCGTTCAGCGCCAGCTTCGGCGCCAGGCGGACGGTGGAGAGCGGCAGGTCGGTGGGCTGCTCGTCGGGGGTCTTGGCCGAGGTGAAGGTCCAGGCCACGGACACCTTCGTGCTGGTCGTGGTGGCCTTCGCCGGGCGGCTCGCCTCCATGGTCAGCTTGTAGGGCGCGGAGGCGGCGGGGAGGTCGGCGTTGACCGCGCCCGGCTCGCCCTCGGCGACGGTCCGGCCGCCGGACTCCAGGCGGGTGAAGCCGCCGGTGGTGAGCGAGTCGCCCGCGTGTCCCGCGCCGTCGTTGAACAGCCGGACGTAGGCGTCCATGGAGTTGCCCGCGCGGCGCGCGCCCTGACCCGCCTCGGCCTTGAGGTCGGGGCCGACCACGCCGGTGTTGAAGTTCAGCGTGTAGCGCTTGCCCGCCTTGTACGCGACCGGGTCCGTGCCGTAGTTGATGATCGGCACCCCCGCGTCGTCGAGCTGCGCCACGGACCACATCCAGTGCAGGCCCTTGGTGTTGACGTAGGTCGTGCCGGAGGCCGGGAGGTTCAGGGTGGTCTGCGACTGGAGCGGCGAGCCGTAGTCGTTGGCGCCGATCGGCGTGACGGAGAGCGTGCCCTTGCGCCGGGCCGCGGAGGAGCCGACGCCGTACTTCACCTCGGCGACCTCGGCCTTGGTGGTGGCGTGCTTCAGACCGGTGAACCAGCTGCCGGTGCGGCTGAAGGCGAGGCGGTAGTCGACCTTCTTGGCGGAGCTGCCCGGCACCTTCCACACCCCGTTGTACTGGGCGTTCAGCGTGGTGGACGAGGCACCGAGCCCGGCCGTGCGGAGGGTGCCCGCACCGCCCAGGCTGAAGCTGCCCGCGATCCCGGCCGCCGGGTCGTCGTAGCTGATGTCCGACTCCGTGAGGCGCGCGGCCCGGTCCGGGGCGGTGACGGCGACCGGCTTGGCCTTGCGGGAGTCCAGCGTGAGAGTCGTGTCCGCGCCGACCTTCAGCTTCGGCTGCACGAAGACAGCGAACTCCGGGGTCTGTCCGTAGACGGAACTCTCCAGGCCGTAGGTGCCCTTGGGCAGCCGCACCGTGGCCGTGCCGCCGCTGTCGTAGGGGACCGTGATCTTCGTCTGGGTGGCGCGCTCGGTGAGCGTGGTGGTGTAGCTCGACGCGTGCTCGCCGTTGACGTCCAGGTGCGTCAGCTTGACGTCGTAGGACTCGACCTCGCGGTCGACGACGAGGCCGGTGCGGACCGACTGCCCGTCACCGGTGGCCAGGACGGTGCCGCCGTAGATGCCGTCGGCGGAGCCGGGCTTGGTGTCGGCGGTGACGGTGGTCTTCGCGGTGCCCTTGGCCGGGACGGTGAGCTTGGTGTCCTTGAGGGTGAACATGCCCGCCGGGGCCGGGCGCCCTGACGGGTCCACGGCCGTGGTGGACAGCGTGAGGGTGACCGGCTCGGTGCCGTGGTTGCGGTAGGTGAGTGTCTTCTTGACCGGCTTGTCGTCGGTGTGCGGCCATGCCTGCGTGCCGAACGTGAGCGTGCCGGGCTCGGAGGAGACGGACGCGGACACCGCGCGCGTCAGGTCCACGCGGCCCGCCCCCTGCTCATAGGCGTTGAGCTTGGGGTTGGCCTTGGCGGAGCCGGTCAGGACGGCCTTGAGCTGCGGACCGGACCAGGTGGGGTGCTGCTGCAGGAGCAGGGCGGCCGCCCCGGCCACGTGCGGGGTCGCCATCGAGGTGCCCGACAGGGAGGTGTAACCGTCACCCTCGTCGTCGGACAGCTCGGTGGAGCGCGCGGCGGTGATGTCCTCGCCGGGCGCGGTGAGGTCGGGCTTGGCGGCCCCGTCGGCCGTCGGGCCCCGGCTGGAGGTCTCCGCGATCTTGTCCCGCTTGTCGACCGAGCCGACGGTGAGGGCATCGGGGGCGCTGCCGGGCGCGTTCAGGGTGTGCGGGCCGGGGCCGTCGTTGCCCGCCGCGATGACGAACAGGGCCTTGCCGGAGAGCCGCGCGACGGCCGCCTCCAGCGGCTCCGTGCCCGGGGTGTCCAGGCTGCCGAGGCTCATGTTGACGATCTTCGCGCCGCTGTCGACGGCCCACTGCATGCCCGCGGCGATGTCGGAGTCGTAGCCCGCGCCCACCTCCTCGGAGATGACCTTGCCGTCGAGGAGCTTGGCGCCGGGCGCCACGCCCTTGCGCTTGCCCGCCGACTTGGCGCCGGAGCCCGCGAGGATGGAGGCGACGTGCGTGCCGTGGCCCATGCGGTCCTTGGCGTCGGGCGACGCGGTGAAGTTCTTCTCGACGACCTCGACGCCCTTGAGGTCCGGGTGCTTCTGGTCGACCCCGGTGTCCAGGACGGCGACCTTGACGCCCTTGCCGGTGTATCCGGCGTTCCACATGGTGGGGGCGCCGATCTGCGGCACGCTCTTGTCGAGCGCGGGGCGCACCTTGGCGTCCAGCCAGACGTGCGCGACGGCCGGGACGACGGTGGCGCGGACGTTCGTCCGCCCGCCCGTGCCGCGGGTGAGCGCCGACCACAGCTCCGTCGTACCCGACTTGGGCGTGGAGAACGCCTCGCCGCCGACGGCGGGCAGGGCGCGGCGGTCCCGGGCGTGGCCCTTGAACGTGTCGGCCGCCTTGAGGCTGTTGACCCGGCCCGGCCGGTAGCCGACGATCAGCGGGAGCGACGTGGTGTGCGCGTCGTCGTACTTGTCGGCGACCAGGCGCGTGACGTCGAACAGCCGCCGGTCGAGCCTGCCCGCGGCGATCAGCGACTCGGCGTCCCGCGGCACGACGTACACGTGCCCGGCCTCGCGCCGCACCGAGATCGCCATCTGCTCGCGGCCCTCGCCGCGGATCAGCTTGACGACCCGGCCGCCCTTCGCCGCGACGACCACCCGGTCCCCGGTGATCAACGTGACCGTCGCGGTCTTCCCCGCCCCGGTCCCGCGTTCGCCCTTGGCGAGCGCGGCCCCACCCGTGCCCGCGGTGCGGTCCGACCGCGTCCCGGTGTCGGCTGCCGCCGCCCCCGTGAGCAGTGCGCCGGACACCACGGCGGCCATCGCCGCCGCCCCCACCCTCGATATGCCTGTCACCCGAATTGCCTGTCCTTTGAGCGTGTTGATGCGACCCCCCGTGAGACGCGATCATGACACGGGTGGTTCTCGGGAAACGGAAGAGATGTCGGGGAACACCGGAACACCGGGCGTCGACGAGCGGACTCAGCGGCGGTACGTGTCCGTCGCGATCCGGACGAAGGAGCGGATCAGCGGGTTCGCGTCGCCCGCGCGCCAGGCCACCAGGACGCGGCTGGGCTCCATGTCGGCCAGCGGCACCACGGTGAGGCCCCGGCCCGGCTCGTGGCCCAGGGGCGTCATGCCGACCGTGCCGTTCCACAGGACGGCCTGCCGGCATTCCTGGACGGCGCGCACCACCGGGCCCTCGCGCGCCGCGCCGCCGCTCCAGTACGTCTGCCAGACGCCGTCGGTGCCCTGCGGGAAGAGGAACCAGCGGCGGTCGGCCAGGTCGGCGAGGCGCAGGCGGTCGCCTCGGGCCAGCGGGTCGTCGGCGCGCAGCAGCGCGCCCACCGGGTCGGCCCGCAGCTCCCGGGCGGCGAGGCCGGTGGCGTCGAACGGCCCGCGGGTCAGGGCGACGTCGACGAGCCCGGCGTGCAGCCCGCAGGTGGGATCGGTCAGGTCGGTCTCGCGGACGCGGACCTCGACGTGCGGGTGCCGTGCGCGGAAGGCCTCGGCCAGGCGGGCCGCGTCCGGGTCGGCGCCGTCGCCCAGGATGCCGACGGTGAGGGTCGCGGCACCGGCCGCCGCGGCCACCCGGGCGTGCACCTGCTCGGCCTGCTCCAGCAGGGCGCGCGCCTCGTCGAGGAGCACCGAGCCCGCGCCGGTGAGCCGGACGCCGGCGGACGACCGGTCGAACAGGGCGGCGCCGAAGACGGCCTCCAGCTGCTTGATCGCCCGGCTCAGCGGCGGCTGGCTCATGTGCAGCCGGGCGGCGGCCCGGCCGAAGTGCAACTCCTCGGCGACCGCCACGAAATAACGCAGCGTGCGCAGCTCCATGGCAGCACGATACCCGTGGGGTATGGAGGGGGCGGAAAGGGTCTTGGACACCCCGGGCGCACCGGCGGTGGAATCGGCGCATGACAGACACACCGAAGACCGCTGACACACCCGACACCGGCGCGCCGGACGCCGCCCCCGCCGTGACCGTGGTCGGTCCGGGCGAGGGCGAGGTCATCGTCCTGGGCACCACGCGCATGCGCGTCCTGGAGGACGGCACCGCCACCGGGAACCGCCTCGGCTGCACCGAGTCCGTCCTCGCACCGCACACGCCCGGACCGCCGCAGCACCGCCACGCCCTGCACGACGAGGGCTTCTACGTCGTCTCCGGGACGGTGCGCTTCACGGTCGGCGAACAGGACCACGACGTGCCCGCGGGCGCGTTCGTGACGGTCCCGCCCGGAGCCCCGCACACCTTCGCCAACGTGACCGACGAACCGGCCGTCATGCTCAGTACGTTCACGCCGTCCCTGTACGTGCAGTACTTCCGGGACCTCCAGGAGGCGGCCGCCGAGGGCCGGGGCCCGACTCCGCTGGAGCACCTGCGGACGATGAGCCGCTACGGCACCGAACCGGCCGCCGACGTGGTCTCGTGAACGTCGCCCATGGAGTCGTCGCCGGTCTGCTCGCCCTCTTCTACCTCTACGGGGGCGGGTTGAAGGTGTTCCGCAGCCGTGAGCGACTCCTGCCGATGATGGCCTGGGTGGACGACGTCCCGATGCCGGTGGTCAGGAGCGTCGGGGCCGTCGAGGTGCTGGGCGCGCTGGGGCTCGTCCTCCCGCCGCTGACCGGGGTCGCGCCCGGGCTCGGCGCGGCCGCGGCCGTCGGGTTCGTGGTCCTGCAGATCGGCGCGATCAGGGTGCATCTGCGCCGCGACGACCGGGAAGTCGCCCTCAACGTCACGCTGCTGCTGGCCGCGGCCGCGACCGCCGGGCTCTCCGCGGTGTGGTGGTGACGCCGGGGCGCCCCCGGGTCACGGCGTCGAGCACAGGTCGCCGCGCAGGTCCGTGACGCCGACCTCGCCGGTCAGGATGTGCAGGGAGAACTGGAGGTCGCGCAGGCCGCCCAGGGAGCCGAGGTCCCGGGCCATATGGCCTTCGAGGGCGCGCAGGTGGGAACGGACGGTGAACTCGGAGAGGCCGAGGGCGCGGGCGGTCGGCTCGACGTGGGCGTCGTGCGCGAGCCAGACCGCCGCGGTGGTGAGCAGGTTCCTGCGGTCGCCGCGCGCTCCGCACAGCAGGTTGTCCGCCCAGGCCCTGGCCTCGGGCGAGGCGAGCAGCGACTCCAGGGTGGGCGTGGCGCCGCCGACCAGGGTGAGGGAGCGCTCGGGCCGGTGCCGGTCGGCGAGCAGGTCCAGGGCGAGCCCGACGGTGGCCCGGTCCCGCACGGTCGCGAAGTCCATGTCCAGGAGTTCGGCCGCCTTGGCCACGCGGCGCCTGACGGTGTTGCGGTGCACGTGCAGCCGGCGGGCGGCCACCGCGTAGGGGTAGGCGAGGGCGGTGGGCAGGGTGTCCCGCATCTGCTCCCCCTGCGCGTCCGGCCGGAGGAGCGGGTCGAGGAGCCCGCGGGCCCAGCGCCGTGCCGCGTCCCGCGGCAGCACGCTGACCAGGTCGGTGCTCTGCGCGGACAGCGCCACCGCGTCGGGGCGGCGCAGCGCGAACCGCTGGGCGGTGATGGCCTCCTGGAGGGCGTCGGCGAGCATCACCATCGGGTACGTGCCGCTGCCGCCCAGCGAGGCGTCGGCGCCCAGCTCGGCGACGAGCCGGGTGAGCGCGGTGGCCACCGCGTCGCCGGTGCGGCGCGGCCGGATCGGCTCGACGACCAGGATCCGGCGGTCCTCGCGCGGATCGGCGACGACCAGGGCCCGGCCCGCCGTCCCCGCTTCGCAGCCGAGCAGGACGGCGTCGCGCCGGTCCTGGGGGGTCTCGACGACGAAGACGCGGACGGCGTCCGGGGTGAGCAGGCCCGGAGCCTGGGTGGCCATGACCCGGCGCGCCTTGTCGACCTCGGCGTCCAGGAGCAGTTCCACGGCCGCCGTACGGGTCGCGTGCGCGGCGTCGGCGGCGGCGCGGTGCTCGCGGCGCGCCTGGTCGAGCAGGCCGAGCAGGCGCGCGGCGTGCCGCATGAGCCGGAGGTCGGCGTCGTCGAAGGGGGGCGAGCGGCGGGCGACGGCCAGCACCGCGTTCCCGGCGTCCGCGGCGGAGACGGCGCCGACCGCGGCGCCACGGCCGCCCCACGAGGCGTCGTCGGCGGGGGCTGGGGGCGGTGCGTCGCCCGCCGACGAGAGGGGGACGAGCCGCGTGTGCGGACCCTGGGACCGGTCGCGCGCGAGGCCTTCGCGGTGGCCGCGCAGGAACGCCTCCGCCAGGGCCTCGGCCGCGGTCTCGGGCGACGCGGCGAGGACGCTGCCCGGCTCGCTGACGAGGACCTGTGCCCGCAGGGCGCGCGCCAGCCAGTCCGCGATGGGCTGCATGGCCTCGGGGTCGGCGGCCCGGGTGGGCAGCTGCTGGACGAGGGTGGTGAGCTGACCGGCGCGGGCCTCGGCTTCGGCGAGCCGTCGCTCCGCGAGGTCGCGGCCCGCCCTGACCCACTGGCGCAGCGGCGCGGTGGTGATGAGCAGGGGGACGCCGAGCGCGGCGGACACCTCCCGCACCGCCAGGGAGAACGGCTGGTGGGCGCCGGACAGGACGCTCACCGCGAGGCCCGCGCACCCGTCGAGGGCCAGCTGTTCCAAGAGCGTCTCCAGGGCGACTTCCGCGCGCCCCCGGAGCCGGAACGGCATCTCGGTGAGCAGGACGAGGGAGCCGGGTTCGAGGCGGCGCTGCGGCTCGCCCTCCAGGAGCTGGGGCAGGGTCAGGGTCGCCAGTCCGGCGACCCTGACCGCCTCGTGCGGTGTGGCGGAGACGCCTCCGGCGAAGGCAAGTTCGAGTTCGATCCTGCCGACCAGTGCGCCCAGCGTCAGCACGTCATCTCCCCCGTAATTCCCCCGTGCGTACGACGTGTTGTCCGCCCCGGTTGTCCCGGCCGCTTCACCACTGCGCCTACTCAACGGGTTGCGTCCAGGGATTGCAAGCGACAAGGTGTGCACTATCCGCAAGTTGCGGGGACTGTCGGAAGGAGGGGTGCGTGGCTCGCGAACGATCCGGCCGGACCGTCGCGCACCTCGTGCTCGCCACCCGGCTGAAGGTCCTCCGCGAGGCCGCCGGGCTTTCGCTCAAGCAAGCCGCGTCGGCCCTCGGCGCGCACCCCGCCACGGTCCGCCGGATCGAGCAGGCCCAGACGTCCCTGGACGTGGGTCAGGTGTCCGTGCTCCTCGCGGCGTACGGAGCGGCGCGGGCGGAGACCGAGGAGTTCCTCGGCAAGTTGGCGAGTGCCAACGCCCCGGGGTGGTGGCACCCCTGGCGCGCGGTGATGGACCCGTGGCAGCTCGACCTGATGAGCGTGGAGTCCGCGGCCGGAATCGTGCGCACCTGGGAGCCCGCACTCGTTCCTGCTCTGCTGCGCACACCGTCCTACGCGCGCGCCGTCGACGACGTGCTGCGCCCGGACCTGTCCCCCGCGGCCAAGGACCGCAGAACCGATCTGCTGGTCCAGCGCCAGGAGCGGCTGCGCACCCAGCAGACCCGCATCTGGGCCGTGATGTCGGCCGCGGCCCTGCACACCCGAGTCGGGGTGCCGGGGGTGATGGCCGAACAGCTTGAGGTGTTGCGGGCCACGGCCGAGCGCTCCGACGTCACGCTGCAGATCCACCCGCTGGACGGGCCCCCGCACGCGCTGACCGGCAAGCCGCCGCTGACCCTGTTCCGCGTCGAGGTGCCGGAGATCTCCGACCACGTGGTCAGGGAAGGCGGCCTGGCCGGCACCGCCGACGTCTGGGACGCACCCGACACGGTGACCGCCTACCGTCTGCTCCTCGACTACTCCTGCGCCACCGCACTCCACCCCGACAAGTCGAAAGAGGTACTGGACCTGTCATGACCGAACCGATGAGGCTCCCCCCGCGGTTGGACGAGATCGACAAGTCCGTCGCCCACAGCGCGCGCGTGTGGAACTACTGGCTGGGCGGCAAGGACTGGTACGAGGCCGACCGGGCCGCCGGTGACGCCTACCGCGACAAGTACCCCCTGATCGAGCCGTTCGCCCAGGAGTCACGGGGCTTTTTGGTGCGCACCGTCACCTGGCTGGCCAAGGAGGCCGGGATCCGGCAGTTCCTGGACGTGGGCGCGGGCCTTCCCACGGCCAACAACACCCACGAGGTGGCCCAGCGCATCGCCCCGGAGAGCCGGGTGGTGTACGTCGACCACGACCCGCTCGTGCTGCTGCACGTCCAGGCGATGGGCAAGAGCACCCCCGAGGGGGCCATGGACTACGTGCTCGCGGACATGCGCGACACGGAGGCGATCCTCACGGGCGCGGCCAAGACGCTGGACATGACCCGGCCCGTCGCCCTGGTGATCAACGACGTCCTCGGGCACATCGTGGACTGGGAGGAGGCCCTGGGTCTGGTGCGGCGCCTGGTGGCCCGGCTGCCCTCGGGGAGTTATCTGTCCCTGAGCCACTCCACGGCGTCGGACGACAGGCACCGCGAGGTGCAGGAGGAGTACAACACCTCGGGCGCGATTCCGTACATCTTCCGTGAGCCGGAGGTGACCGTCGCGTTCTTCGAGGGCCTGGAGATGGTCGAGCCCGGCTATGTGTCCTGGCCCCACTGGCGGCCCGAAGCGACCACCGGCACCCTCACCGCGCGCGCGGGGTGGGGTGGCGTCGCGCGGATACCGTGACGACGCGCGGCGCGGGCCGTGAGCCGCACCCCGCACGGCCCCCGGCCCCGTCCGCCGTGGAGCACGCGCAGGTGGTGCGGCGGCTGACGCGTGCGGCGGCCCGCTCCGGCGCGCTCCTCGTCGCCGAGGTCGCCGCGCTGGCCGAGGGCTGGGCGGCGCTCGTGGACCCGGCGGCCGGACTCGTGCACGCCACGCCGGACTCCGCGGGGCCCACGGCGCTGCGGGCCGCCGCGCACCCGCAGGCGCACCCGCACGTGACCGTCCATCAGGTGCCGGGGGCGCAGGGCACCGTCCTCGTGGTCTGCCCCGGCGTGGCGGCGTCCCCGCCCCTGACGGCGCTCGTCACGCAGTGCGCCGTCGACCTGCTGCGGCTGCGGGCCCGGCACGCGGAGGAGACGCGCGGCACCGAGCAGCGCGTGCACACCGCCGTGCTGCGGCTGCTGCTGCGCGGCCAGCACCGACTCGCCGCCGAGGTCCTCGGCGGCGAGACCGCCACGCACGCCACCGTGTACCGCCTCACCGGGCGGGCCCTGCACACCGCCCACCACGCGCTGTGGCGGGCGACGCAGCCCGACCTGTCGAACGGCACCCGCACACTGGTCAGCCTGGACGGGGCGGAGCTGACCGTGGTCGCCCTGCACGGCGTCCGCGACCTGCCCCGGGCCGACGGCGGCCATCCGACGCTCTCCCTCGTCGCGCGCGTCGCCGACCGGCACCAGCTGACCGGGGGCGCGGCGGCCCCCGCGCCCCTGGACATGTTCGTCACCGCGTGGGCCGAGGCGGGGAGCACCCGCAACAGCACCTCCATCGGCCGCCTCACCTCGGTAACCGGACTGGGGGCGCACGGGCTGCTCCGCGTGATACCGACGGACCGCCTCGTCACCTGGTCCGCGGCCGTGCTCCAGCCGCTCGACGGCAGGGAGCGGCGCACCCTGGAGGCCTGGCTGCGCTCGGGCTCCGCGCAGGCCGCCGCCCCCGCGCTCGACGTGTCCGAGGGCACGGTCCGCTCGCGGCTCCGCGGCATCGGCGTGCTGCTCGCGGTCGACCTCGACCACCCCACCGTGCAGGCGCAGTCACTGCTCGCGCTGCGCGCCCCGGCCTCGCCCGTCCCGGCCGCGGTGGCGCAACCCCTGCTGCCGAGCCCGCCGTTGCCCGCCGCCCTGCTCAGCGCCGAGCGGGCGGGGCGGTGGGCGTCCGGGCTGCTCCAGCCGCTCGACCCACGGCTGCGCATCGCGCTCCGCTGCTGGCTCGCGCACCGCGGCCGCACCGCGCCCGCCGCCACGGAGCTGGCCCTGCACCGGACCACCCTCAGCACCTGGCTGAGCGAGTGCGGCCGCCTCCTGGACCTGGACCTGTCGTCCGCGACCGTCCGGGCGGAGCTGCGCCTGGCCGTGGAGACGGCCGCGACCGCCGACGACGTACCGGCGGCGCTGCCGCGCCGGGGCGGCCGGACGTACCGCGAGCCGGGGCAGTAGCCGCCCGCACACACGCCGTACCGGCGCCCCCTGGCGGTAACAGAATTCGCCACGACGCTTCTCCTGGTTCACACGGGGCTGGTGGGCTGACCGCGCCCACATCACCCATCACAGGAGGCGCGCGTGAATCTCGTCGTCAACGGCGACGCGGAGAACGGGGCGGGCGGCAGTGCCGATCCCGTCACCACCGTCCGCGGCTGGAAGGTCGTCCAAGGAGCCCCGGCGCTCGTGCCGTACAGCCTGGGCGGCGGCTATCCGACCCCGTCGGACCCCGGCCCCGCGCGGCGCGGCAGCCGCTTCTTCTCGGGCGGCAACAGCCCGCGTACCGCCCTGGTGCAGGACGTCACCCTGCCCAGGAGCGGGCCGACCGGGCGCAGGGCCGTCGACGCCGGGAAGGTGCGCTACGCCGTGACCGCCTGGCTCGGCGGCTACGCGGGCCAGGAGGACGGCGCCCGCCTCTCCGTGGAGTTCCGCGACGC
Organism: Streptomyces sp. AN091965; assembly: GCF_022698285.1. Classification (NCBI taxonomy): domain Bacteria; kingdom Bacillati; phylum Actinomycetota; class Actinomycetes; order Kitasatosporales; family Streptomycetaceae; genus Streptomyces; species Streptomyces sp. AN091965. The sequence continues at coordinate 1,400,838 of NZ_JALDMY010000001.1, forward strand.
CAAGGGCACCCCGGTGGCCCTCAGCGTGCTCGGTCCGGTGAGCTCCGCCGAACGCGAGGGCCGCACGGCGCTGCTCGAACGCTCGGCGGCGGCCCAGGTGCCGCCCGGCGCGCGGACGGCGCGGGTCCTGCTGGTGTTCACGCGCAGTGGCGGCGGCACCTCCAACGACGGCTACGCCGACGCCGTCTCCCTCACCCTCGAGCCCACCGGAGGCCGCTGATGACCGTGAACCGCCGTGACCTCCTCAAGGCCGCCGCGGCCGCCGGCGCGCTGAACCTCGCCTGGCCGCTCGCCCCCGGCCTGACCCCCGCGCAGGCCCGCGAGGCCGCCGAGCGGCTCGGCGCGGAGTACGACCGCGCGCCGTTCACCCTCGGCGTCGCCTCCGGTGATCCGCAGCCGCACTCGGTGCTCCTGTGGACCAGACTCGCGCCCGAGCCGCTGGCCGCCGAGCAGAAGCTCCCCGAGGTCGTCGAGGTCGAGTGGGTCGTCGCCAAGGACGCCCGCCTGCGCCACGTCGTCGCGCGCGGGACGGCTCCGGCGTCGGCCACGCTCGGGCACAGCGTGCACGTGCCGGTGAGCGGGCTCGCCCCGGGCCGCCACTACTGGTACGCGTTCAAGGCGCTCGGCAGGACCAGCCGGGTCGGCCGGACGCGGACCGCGCCGCGCGGCCGGGTGCGGAAGGTGACCTTCGCCGCCGCCAACTGCCAGGCGTTCCACGACGGCTTCTACGCCGCGCACCGGGGCATGGCCCGCGAGAACGTGGACTTCGTGATCCACCTCGGCGACTACATCTACGAGCACGGGCAGGTCGGCGGCATACCGGAGAAGCACGTGCGCGACCACGACGGCCCGGAGATCCTCACGCTCGCCGACTACCGCAAGCGGCACGCCCTGTACAAGGGCGACAAGTCGCTGCGGGAGGCGCACGCCGCGCACCCGTGGTTCCTGACGTGGGACGACCACGAGGTCGTCAACGACTACAGCGGCACCGGCGGCGGCGCGCCGTTCATGCGGCGCCGCGCGGCCGCGTACCAGGCGTGGTTCGAGCACATGCCGCACCGCGACTCCTTCGGCGGGTCCGCCCTGCCGGACCCGGAGATCCACCGGGTGCGCCGCTGGGGCGACCTGCTCGAACTCACCGTCCTGGACCTGCGGTCGTACCGTTCGGCGCAGAACCTGCCGGACGGCACGATCCTCGGCGCCGAGCAGAAGGCGTGGCTGAAGAAGACCGTCGACAGGGCGCCGGACTCCTGGCACGTGTGGGCCAACTCGATCATGCTGAGCCAGCTGCGCGGCAGGCCCGGCGGCTCGTACATGTTCACCGACCAGTGGGACGGCTTCCTCACCGAGCGCAAGGAGGTCCTCCAGCACGTGCACGGCAGCGGCCTTGAGGACCTGGTGGTCATCACCGGCGACTGGCACTCGGCGTTCGTCGACGACATCCGCACCGACTTCGACGCGCCCGAATCCCCCTTGGTCGGCACGGAGTTCACCGCGCACTCGGTGACGTCGGGCGCGTACTCCCCGGAGTGGAACGCCGCCAACGGCCCCGTGATGGGCAAGGCCAACCCACACCTGAAGTACTTCGAGGGCAACCGGTACGGCTACGACGTCTACGAGGTGACCCCGGAGCGCTTCAGCACGCACATGCGGGTGATCGGCGACCGCCGCGACCCGCACTCCCCCGTCACCACGCTGACCACCTTCCACGTGGACCGGGGCAAGGCGGGCTCGTACGAGGACGCCGCCACGAAGACGTCGCCCGCGCAGTACCGCAGGGTCACGGCGGGATAGCGTCGGCCCGTGCCCGCTGTGGGGACACGGTCCAGTTGGTGGCGCCGTCGGTGAACTCGTAGCGGAGAAGGGGCAGGGCCCGGTCCAGGAGATCCACCATCGCGGAGTGGTCGGGCGCGTCGCCGGTGAGGAGGTCCATGAAGGTGCTGCCCACACCGCCGGAGAGGTGGTCGCCGGGTCGGACGTAGGGCCGGTAGCCGGTGATGCCCTCGAGAGAGCGGATCTCGTCGGCGCCGGTGAGGGTACGCACGTGGCAGGGGCTGTCCGGGGCCAGGCCGTTGAACTGGAAGAAGACCCGGTCGGGCGGTGCCGGAGCGGGCGGCGGGGCGGCGCCGAGGGCGAGGAGCGCCGCCGTCCGGACGAGGTCCACTCCGCAGGCGCGGCGCGACAGTTCGTTGAGGTGGCCGCCGAGACGACCGTTGACCTCGATGATGCGGGGGCCGTGGGGGGTGAGTTTGATCTCCGTGTGACAGATGCCGGTGGTGACGCCGAGCGCGGTGACCGCCCGTACCGCCAGGTCCGACACGGCCGCGGTCCGGTCGGGGGTCAGCGCGGCGGGCCAGAACTGGCCGGTCTCGCGGAAGGGCGGGGTCAGCGGGTGCTTGCCGGTCACCGCGAGCACCCGCGTGCCGTGCGGGTCCGTCGCGGTCTCGACCGACACGTAGTCGCCGAAGGGCCCGCCCGGCTGTCCGCTCAGGAACTGCTCGACCACCCAGGACTCGCCGGGGTCGGTGAAGAGCCGTGCCCGCAGGCCGTCCGCCTCCACCCGGTCGTGGACGGCGAAGGTGCCCCGGCTGCCCTGCCCCCGTACCGGTTTGACCACCGCGGGCAGTCCGACGGCCGCCAGCGCCTCCTCCCAGGCGGCGGCGTCCGGCACCAGGTGGCAGGCCACCGCGTCGACTCCGGCGGCGCGCAACCGCTGCCGCTGCCGGTACTTGTCGGTGAGGACCTCGGCGACCTCCGGCGTGTGGTGGGGCAGGCCCAGGGCCTGGGCGAGACCGGCCGTGACGCGCAGCAGGTTCTCGGAGAAGGTGAGCACCCCCGCCGGGGCGAGCCGTCGTACGAGGACGGCGTCCCGTTGGGCGCTGCCGGTCAACTGGACCACCCGGCCCAGCTGGGCCAGGACCGGGCGCAGCGTGCGTACGTGCGGGGAGCGGGGCAGCAGGAAGACCACCGGGGCCAGGCCCGCCACGCCCACCGCGATCTCAGCCGGGGAGACGGAGCCCACGTCGTACGCCACCGCGAGCGGTGCCGGTTCACCCATCGCGAGGCTCCGTCCCGGCCGCGTGCACGTCCCGGGCCGCGGCGCGCAGGCCCTCGATGGTCAGTGCCTCGTACGTCTCCACCTGTTCCTCGGTCACCAGGTGCGGGTCGAAGGAGAGGAGGAGGCCGCTGCCGAAACCGGGGTAGTCGAGGGTGAAGTCGCAGGACATCGGGTGGCTGGCCTTGTCCCGGTCCCACCATCCGTCGGCGGAGAGGGCCCTGAGTCCGGACACGCGGCGGTAGACGTGGAAGTCGGTGAAGTTGAAGGCCACGTCGAAGGACCGCCGCCCGGCGCTCTCCTCGATCAGCGCGAGGGGATGGCGCTGGTGGGGCGCGGCGGCGGTCTCCGTCTCCCGCAGCGTCCGGGCCAGTTCGGCCCAGGTGCCGGACAGGGACGGCAGGCGCAGCGGAACGGTGTTGAGGAAGAGTCCGACGACCCGGTCGGCGTCCGGCAGCTCGGGGCGCCCGTTGACCACCACGCCGGTGACCACGTCGGTGGTGCGGCCCGCCATCCGGCCGAGGGCCCAGCAGTGCACCGCGAGGAGCAGGCTCTTCAGCGGGACCCGTGCCTCCGCGGCCTGTGCGCGCAGGTCGGCGAAGAGGCCGGCGGGCAGTGCCGTGGCCCGCCGCTCGGAGGCGTCGGCCGAACGGCCGTACCGCTCCCGGTCCACCAGCGGCGGCGCATCGCACTGGGCGCGCCAGAACGCGGCGGCTTCCGGGGAGTCCACGGCGGCCCGCTCCAGGCGGACGAACTCGGCGGCCGCGGTCGCGGGCGGCTCCGGCAGTCCGTGGTCGGTGCCGGACAGGCGGGCGTCGTAGAGGGTGAGCAGGTCGACGACGACGGTGGCGAAGCTCCAGCCGTCCATGATCGCGTGGTGCATGGCCACGGTCACCCGGAAGGTGTCGCCGGGACCGGCGGCCACATGGCAGCGGAACAGGGGTGCCTGCTCCCAGTCCAGGGTGGTGGAGAGCTGTTTGTCGCGCCAGGCGGACACGGCCGCGTCGGCCGCGTCGGCCGTGCCCACGCGCTCGCTCTCCAGTGGCTCGGCCACGTCGCCCCAGAACACCTGCAGGGACTCCGAGTAGCTGCCCAGATCGAAGGAGCTGCGCAGCGCGGGGTGCCGGTCCATCAGCTCGCGCAGGGCCGACCGGAAGAGGTCCTCGTCGTAGGGCGCCGTCACGCGCAGCCCGATCAGGTCGTGGTAGAGGCTCGGGTCCTCGGCCATCTCGCACTGGAAGATCAGACCGGTCTGGAGCGCCGAGGCGGGCAGCGCGTCCAGCGCGCCCGCGGGCAGGGCCGCCCGGTCCTCGGGTGCCACCAGGGAGTCGCCCGGGTACACCGGGGCGGCCGCCGCCTCCCGCGGGTGCGCGCCGTCGGTGGCCGCGGCGCGCAGGTGGTCCACGAGTTCGTCCACCGTCGGGTTCATCAGCAGGTCGATCAGGCGCAGCGGCATGCCCTGCTCGGTCGCGCGCGTGACCACCCGCACGGCGATGAGGGAGTCCCCGCCGACCGCGTAGAAGTCGTCGTCCGGCCCGATCTGGTCGGACCCGATCTCCTCCTGAAAGATCGTGAGGAGCGCGTGGGCCGTCGGCTCAGACGTCATGGACCGTCTCCTTTCCTGCCGGGGTGTCGGTGAGGGCCTCTTCCACGGCGGCCAGGACGGCGTCGCGGTGCCGGCGCAGATAGAAGTGGCCGCCCGGGTACATGCGGATGCGGATCGGCGCGGTGAAGTGGTCCTGCCAGGCGGCGAGGCGGGACTCGGTCACGTCGTCCTCGGTGCCGCCCAGGGCGAGCAGCGGCAGGGACAGGCGGCCGAACCGCGGCACGTAGTCCTGCAGCAGGCGCGTGTCGGCGCGGAACGTCCCGAGGATCAGCTCGCGCAGTTCGGGCTCCTCAAGGACTTCGGCCGGGGTTCCGCCCATGGCGAGGACGCGCCGCAGGAGCCACTCGTCCTCGCTCTCGCCGGGCCCGGGCCGGGCCTGGTTCACCGGCGGGCGGGCCGAGACGACCAGGAGTGCGGGCGCCCGATGCCCGCCGCGCTCCAGCCAGGCCGCCGCCTCGGCCGCGATCGCGCCGCCCATGCTGTGTCCGAAGAGCACGAAGGGCTGCGGGGCCCTCTCGATCATCAGCTCGCCGATCAGGGAGGCGAGCTCGGGCATGTGCTCGATGCCGGGCGTGCCGATCAGGTGCTCGCGCCCCGGCAGTTGGACGGGCTGGACGTCGAGGGTGGAGGAGGCCCTGACCCACTCCCGGTAGGCCGAGGCGCCCCCGCCCGAGTGCGGCAGGCAGAACATGGTGGCTCGGGCGCCTGGCAGTCGGTCGTCCCAGAAGGGCAGCAGAGCGTCGGCGGTCGTCATCGGCGGTTTCCCTCTCGGCGGATGGTCTTGGCCCGGTCGTCCGTGGTGCGCGAGCGCGGCGGCGAGGTGGCGTCTGGGGCGTGCTGGTCGGGCGGGCAGGCCGCGGCGGCACGGTCCGCGCGGGCCGTACGGCCCGCTCTTGGCCGAGCGGCCCCGCTCGCCGCCCGTGCCGCCCGGCAGCCCGTCAACCGCTGCCCACGCTCCAGTCGTCCAGCAGGGTGGACCGCTGGCGCGCGGAGAAGAGCGGCACGCGCGAAAGCCGCAGCCTCGGGTCGGCGGCCACCGCCGCCAGGAAGTTCGCGTAGTGCTCGCAGAGCCCGTCCGCCGTCTCGGCCGCGAACAGGTCCTGGGCGTACAGCAGTCGGCCGGTGATCGTCCCGTCGGCGCGCTCGCCCAGGTGCATTTCGGCGTCGAACCGGGTCCGCACCCGGCCCTCGGTGAAGTACTCGCTCCGCACCCCGGGCAGGGCCAGGAGGTCGGCCGCCGTGCCGGTGTCGCCCGCGTCCAGGTCGAACCAGACCTGGACCAGCGGGTTGCGGCTGAGGTCGCGCACGGGCGACAGCTCCCGCACGATCCGGTCGAACGGCACGTTCTGGTGCGCGTGCGCCGAAAGCAGCGACTCGCGCGCCCGGTCCACCATGGCGGCGAACGCCGGGTCGTCGTCGAGGTGGACGCCGATCGGCAGGGAGTTGGCGAAGAACCCGATGAGTCCCTCGTACGCCACCTTCGCCCGGCCGTTGACCGGGCAGCCGACCGCGAGGGCGGTCTCCGCGGTGTAGCGCGACAGCAGGCCCTGGAAGGCGGCGAGGCACGTCATGAACAGGGAGGCCCCGCGCTCGGTGGACAGGGCCCGCAGCCGGTCGGCGGTCTCGGCGTCGATGTGGACCGCCGCCTCGCCGGCCCGGTAGGTCGGTTCCTTCGGCCGCTGGTGATCGGCGGGCAGCTCCAGTACGGGCGCCAGGCGGCCCAGGGTCTCGCGCCAGTAGCCGAGTTCCTTCTCGTACTCCTGCGTGCCGGTCAGGCCGCTCTGCCACAGGGCGAAGTCGGCGTACTGGGCGTCGAGCGGGGGCAGTTCGGGGGTGCCGGCGGCGGCCTCGGCCCGGTAGGCGGCGGAGAGCTCACCCGCCAGGACGGCCAAGGACTCCCGGTCGAAGGCGATGTGGTGCACCACGATGCCCAGCACGTGGTCGTCCGGCCCCAGCGTGGCCAGCCACAGCCGCAGCGGACCTTCCGCGTCGAGGCGGAACCGGTGGTCGGCTTCGCCGCCGGCGATCCGCAGGGCCTCGGCGACCGGGTCGGCGGCCGAGGTGAGGTCGTGCCGTGCCACCGGCGTCCGCGGGCCGGCGTCGGCGTCCAGGACGCGCTGGAACGGCTCGCCCTGCTCATCGGCCGGATAGCAGGTGCGCAGCACCTCGTGCCGCCGCACCACCAGGTGGACGGCGCGCTCCAGCGCCTCGGTGTCCAGCGGGCCGCGCAGCCGGTAGGCGGTCGGCACGTTGTAGGCCAGGCTGCCCTGGGTGAGCTGGTGGATGAACCACAGTCGGCGCTGGGCCGGTGCGAGCGGCGGACGCTCGGGGCGCGGGTCCCGCTCCTTGCTCACCGGCGCCGAAAGGCCTGCGAGCCGCCTCTCCATAAGCCTGCGGGCGGCGTCCGAAAGGTTGCCCGTCACATTCGACTCCAGTCTTGATCGATGGTCCGGCAAACGGGACGGTACTCGGCCTGAACACAGAGCACAAGGGATTTTAAAACCCTCGACAATTGATCTCCGCGATCAGTAGACTGCACCGCCGGTAAGAGCTCTGCACAACTCGTCCTGGAGGCTCCTGAATGACCGACGACCGCGTCTATCAGATTGTTGTCAATCACGAGGAACAGTACTCGATCTGGGACTCCAAGATGGACATTCCCGCAGGCTGGAGCCCTGTTGGAGTCTCCGGCAGCAGGGCGGAATGCCTGACTCACATCGAGCGGACCTGGGCCGACATCACCCCGCTGAGCGTGCGGAAGAAGTACGCCAAGGAATCGGCCTGAGGGCGTACAGAATTCCTGAGACGATTTCCCGGGCATTCTCGATACCGCCGCGACCATCAGGTCGCGGCGGTATCTTTCGATGGGCGCGTCAGTGATTCAGCGCTTCGGCTATTTCACTCTCGGACATGATGGAAATCGATTCGAGTACGAGTTCTTCGATGGCGACGCACTGCTCGGTGACGGTCCGGAAATCGAATACCGCACGTACCGGGAAGTCGATCGCGAAGACCTCCCGGACTCGTACCGAAAGCCGGGCCGCCGACAGCGAGGTGCCGCCTGCGGCGAAGAAGTCGTCCTCGACCCCGGGCGCGCGCCCGGGCAGCACCTCCAGCCACAGGGCGTGCACCGCCGACTCGGCCGGGGTCCGCGGGGCCACCGCCGCGCGGTCCCCCTCCGAGGGCGCGGGCAGCGCACGGCGGTCGATCTTGCCCGTGACGGTCAGCGGCAGCGCGTCGAGCCGGACGAAGACCGACGGCACCAGGTAGGAGGGCACCTGGCGGCGCAGCTGGGAGCGCAGCTGCGCGTCGCTCGGGCCGGGGGCGTCGCACACCAGGTGGGCCGCGAGCACCGGGGCTCCGTCGGGGCCCGTGGCCGCGGTCACGACCGCCTCCCGCACCCCAGGGCAGCGCAGCAGCACCACCTCGACCTCGGCCGGTTCCACCCGGTATCCGCTGATCTTCAACTGCCCGTCCGCCCGGCCCCGGAACTCCAGGGAGCCGTCGGCCGACCACCGCACCAGGTCCCCGGTGCGGTACATCCGCGCCCCAGGCTCCGCGGCGAACGGATCCGGGACGAACCGCTCGGCGGTGAGGCCGGGCCGCCCCCGGTAGCCGCGCGACACCAGGGCGCCGCCGAGCCACAGCTCGCCGCGCACTCCGCGGGGCACCAGGTGCAGCCGGTCATCGAGCACATAGGCCCGCACCCCGGCGATCGGCCGACCGATGGAGCGGCCCGGCCAGGGACGGGTGAGCGCGTCGGTGGCGGTGGCGACGACGGTGTTCTCCGTCGGGCCGTAGTGGTTGACCACATCGACCCCCGGCGCGTCCTCGGCACGCGGCCGGAACACATCCCCACCGGTCAGCAGCCGCCGCAGCGCGGTCCGCTGCCCGAGCGGCTCGCGGATCAGCAGTTCCGCCAACGCGGTGGGCACGAACGCCGACCCCACGCCCGCCTCCTCCAGGCGCGCGAGCAGGCGCGACGGGGTGCGCACCTCGTCCGCCGAGCACACCTCGAGGCGCGAACCGCCCGCCAGGGCCGGCCAGATCTCCCAGGCCGCGGCGTCGAAGGAGACTCCGGCCGTCTGCGCCGTGGCCGCTCCCGACGCCACGGGGTAGCGGTCGAGGTGCCAGTCGAGGAGGCGGGTGAAGGAGCGGTGGGTGACACCGACACCCTTGGGCAGCCCGGTCGAGCCGGAGGTGTAGACGACGTACAGCAGGCGGTCGGGATCCAGCGCCGCCGGCAGGTCGTGTGCCCCGTGCCCGGTCGCCGACGGCGCCGCCCCGCCGTGCGGGCCGTCGCCGTCCACGAAGTGGTCGACGCGCACCAGGGGGTGCCCGGTCACCTCGGTGAGGCTCTCGGCCCCGGCGTCCCCGAGCACCGCCATCGCGCCGGAATCGCGCAGCAGGTACGCGATCCGCTCGGCCGGAAGCTCCGGCTCCACCGGCACGTACGCCGCCCCCGACCGCACGACGCCCAGCAGGGCGCAGACCAGCTCGGGCCCGCGCGGCAGGCAGACCGCGACCACCCGCTCGGGCCCGGCCCCGTGCTCCCGCAGCGCCCGGGCGATCCGCCGGGACCGCTCGTCGAGCTGACGGTAGGTCAGCCGCCGTTCGCCGGAGCGGACGGCCACCTCGTCCGGAACGCGGGCCACCGTGCGCTCCACGTACGCGTCCACCGTCGCCGGGCCGCGCCGCACGGCAGGCCCGGTGCCCAGGTCGAGCAGTCGCGCGCGCTCGTTGGCCCCGGTGAGCGGGATCGAGTCGAGGGGCCGCCCCGGCTCCGCGGCCGCCGCGGCGAGCAGCGCGGCATAGTGTCCGGCAAGCCCCGCGGCCGTCTCCTCGTCGAACAGCTCCGCCGCGTACAGGAGCCGTCCCGCCAGACCCGCCCCCGCGGGACGCAGATGCAGTTCGGTGTCGAAGCGGGTGGTGGTCTCGGTGACCGGGACCGGCCGGACCCGAACGCCGGGCAGGATCAGCGCGGGCCGGTCCCACTGCGGGTCCGCCAGGTCGAACCAGTGCTGGAACAGCGGATTGCGGTTGGCCTCGCGGGTCACGCCGAGCCCGTCCACGAGCTGCTCCAGCGGCAGTTCCTGGAGGTCCATCGCCTCAAGCACCCGGTCCCGCGCCTGCCGGGTCAGTGCGTCGAGCGACGGTGACCCGGCCAACTCCCCACGCAGCGGCACGGAGTGCGTGAAGAACCCGATGGCCTGCTCCGCCTCCGGGTCCTCACGGCCCGCGAACGGCACCCCCACCAGCACGTCCCGGGCATCTGCGTACCGGCCGAGGAGGTGCTGGTAGGCGGCCAGGCCGACACAGAACAGGGTGGTCCGGTGCGCTTGCGCGACGCGGTACAGGGCGGCGGTGACCTCTTCGGGGATCACGAAGTCGACCCGCCCCGCCCGCGGGCCCGGCCTGGCCGGGCGCGGGCGGTCCGAGGGCAGTTCGAGCACGTGCGGCGCGCCGTCCAGGGCGGTGCGCCACCCGGCCAGGAACTCCTCGCGCTCGGCGGGTCCGAGCGCCGCCCGCTGCCGGGCCGCGTGGGCGGCGTAGTCCTGCCCGGGCGGGAGCTCCAGTGCCGGGCGGCCCCCCGCCAGGGCCCGGTACTGCGCCGACAGCTCCCGCTCGAACAGGCCCCGGGAGATCCCGTCGAAGGCGATGTGGTGCACCTGGACGTGGAAGAGGGCGCTGCCCTCGCCCAGCGCGAACAGCGCGGCCCGCAGCCACGGCGCCGCCGTCAGGTCCATGGGCGTGTTCAGCATCGTCGCCACGGCGGCCTCGGCGGCGCGCTCCGCGTCCGGCGCACCGCTCAGGTCGACGCGCTCCAGGCGGACCGACGTGGCCGCCTCGACCACGGGAACCGGTGTCCCCGAACCGGCGTCGATCCGTGACCGCAGCACCGGGTGGCGCTCCGCGACCGCCCGCAGCGCGCGCTCCAACAGGTCCGCGTCCACCGGGCCGTCAAGGCGGCGGCTGAACGGCGTGAGATAGCCGGACTCCCCCGGCGAGAGCTGGTCGAGGAACCACAGCCGCTCCTGAGCGAAGGACAGCCCGGGCCGACTGGTCGGCTCCCCCGCCGCCGTCCCCTCGGTCATCCGCGCTCCTCGCGCAGCCGGCGCGCTTCCTTGGCCAGTGCCGCAGCGGTCGGCCCTTCGAAGACCGCCCGCATCGGGAGCTGCACTCCGAGCGCGGCGCGCAGCCGGTGCACCACCTGGGTGACCAGCAGCGAGTGCCCGCCCAGGCGGAAGAAGTCGTCGGTGACGCCGATCCGGTCCCGGCCGAGGACCTGGGCCAGCACCTCCGCGGCCGCCCGCTCGGTCTCGTCACGCGGTGCGACCCACTGCGCCCCGCCGCCGTCCGGCAGCGGCAGCGCCTTGCGGTCCACCTTTCCGGTGTCGGTGAGCGGGAACTCCGGCAGGAAGACGTAGGTGCTGGGCACCATGGGCGCGGGCAGCCGAAGGCCGAGGTACTCGCGCAGCTCGCTCGGGACCGGCGGTTCGCCGTCGGCGATCAGATACGCCGCCAGGTAGGCGTCCTGGCCCTCGCCGATCCGCAGCACGGCGGCCCGCTCCACGTCCGCGCGCTCGCGCAGCAACGACTCGATCTCACCCGGCTCGATGCGGTAGCCGTGCAGCTTGAGCTGGAAGTCGACCCGGCCCAGGTACTCCAGGACTCCCCCGGGCCGCCACCGTCCCAGGTCACCGGTGCGGTACATGCGCGCGCCGGGCTCCGCCGCGTAGGGGTCGGGCAGGAACGCGGCGGCTGTCAGGCCCGGGCGCCCCGCGTAGCCACGGGCGGGCGGCCCGCCGCCCACGTAGATCTCGCCCTGGACGTTCGGCGGTACGGGCGAGAGGTTCGCGTCGAGCACGTAGATCCGCGCGCCGGACATGGGCCGTCCCGTCAGCGGGTGGTCGGGCCACTCGGCGGCCGGTGCCGTCAGGCGCGGCGCGGTGACCACGTTCACCTCGGTGGAACCGTAGTGGTTGTCCAGGAACATCTCGGGGTGCTGGTCGCACAGGTCACGGATGGCCGGAGTGATCGCCTGCCGGTCACCGGTGGTGATCAGTTCACGGAGGGTGGCCACCTGGTCGGGTGCGCTCCTGCTGTGCCGGGCGAGCTCGTCGAGCGCGACCACCGGCAGCAGGACCTTGCTCACGGCGTGCCGGGCGATCAGCCCGGCCAGGGCCTCGATGTCGTAGCGCTCCGGCTCGGTGGCGACCACCGCACAACCGCCGAGCCACCACGTGGACATGAGCTCGAGGAAGGCCACGTCGGCGGTCACGGGGAAGTACTGCAGGGCGACCGGGCGCTCGGCGTAGTGCTCCCGGCACCAGTCGAGCAGCGTGATCTGCGGCCCGCTCTGCATGGCGATGCCCTTGGGCCGCCCGGTGGAGCCCGAGGTGTAGATGACGTACAGCAACTGGTCGGCCTCGCCCGCGGGTCCTGCGCCCGGGTCCGTGGCGGTCGGCGCCGGGCGCTCACCGTCCAGCTCGTACACCGGCGTCCCGCCCCAGCCTTCGGCATCCAGACCGGCCGACACCGACCGGTCCGTCACCACGAGGCGCGCCCCGGCGTCGGCAAGCACCGTCCGGGACCTCGCCGCGGGGTGGGCGGGGTCCAGCGGCAGGTACGCCGCGCCCGCCTTGACCACGCCCAGGACCGCGACGGCCAGGCCGGTGCCGCGCGTGACGCACAGCCCGACCACGGTCTCTGGCCCGCACCCCAGCGCCCGCAGGTCACGGGCGAGGGCCTCGGCCTCCTCGTTCAGTTGCCGGTAGCTCAGCGCGGTGCCGTCCGAGATCACGGCGGGCTCGTCGGGGGCCTTGGCGGCCCAGACGTCGAAGCCCTCAAGGACCGTGCGGGCCGACCGGCTCGGGGCCGCCTGCTGCTCTTGTGCCATGGCGCACTCCAGATCTTCGTGTCGTTGTTGTCGGGGCGTCGCGGGCTCAGCGAGCCGCGGGGGTGGGCAGCAGCACCGGTAGCGCACGCGGTCCACGGAGCATGGGCCCGTACGTCCACACCACCTCGTCGAAGGGCACAGCCAGTTGGATCCCGTCCAGGCGGCGGAAGAGGATGTCGAGGGCGATCTCGCCCTCCAGGCGGGCGAGATGGGCGCCCAGGCACAGGTGGGCGCCGTGGCCGAAGCCGAGGTGGCCCGAGCCGCCGCGGTCGGCACGGAAGGTGTCCGGGTCGGGGAACCGGGCCGGATCACGGTTGGCCGCGGCGAGCGACACAAGGAGCGCGTCCCCCTTGCCGATGCGCACCCCGCCGAGGTCCAGGTCCTCCTTGGCGTAGCGGTACACCGTGGACTGGACCGCGGCGTCGTAGCGCAGCAGTTCGTTCACGGCCGACTGCCAGGTGATGCGTCCCTCGCGGATCGCCGCCAGCTGGTCCGGGTGCTGCAGCAGCCGGTAGACCGCCGTGCCCAGGAACTGAACGGTCGTCACGTGACCGGCGCCGAGCACCGACAGGATCATCGCCGCCAGTTCGTTGTCGTCGCGCAGCTCGCCCGTCTCCAGGCCCCGGACCAGGTGGGTGCCGACATCGGGCCCGGGATGGGTGCGCTTGTACGCGGCCAGTTTGGCCGTGTACTCAAGGAGTTCGCCCAGCTTGTCCACGTCCAGCGGGTCGGTCAGGCCCGTGTGGTAGAAGAGGTCGAGGCAGTGCGCCGGGGACTCGCGCTGCTCCGGCGGGATCCCGAGCACCTCGTGGATGATCGCCACCGGCACCGGCAGCGAGAAGTGCTCGACGAGGTCGCAGCTCTCCAGGCCCGCCATGGTGTCGAGGGCCTCATCGGTGATGCGGACCATCATGTCCCGCATCCGCTCGACGGCGCCCGCGCTGAAGGCACCCGCCACCAGGCGACGCAGCCGGGCGTGTTCGGGCCGGTCCAGGTCGAGCAGTCCGCGTGCGGGATCCCACTCACCGCTGCCGAAGGCACCCTGCGCTCCCGCCGAGTTGCGGTCGTCGTTGCTCAGGCGCGGGTCGGTCAGGCAGGCGCGGGCGAGGTCGTAGGTGGTGACCAGCCAGGTGGTGCCCTCGCGGTGGGGGGTGTAGACCTCGCTGACCGGCGCGTGCTCACGCAGCCAGGCGTAGTTGGCGTAAGGGTCGGGGTCGCCGGTCTCCTTGAGCGAGCCGGACACATAGGGGTCGGATGCCACGGGTTCCTCTCTTCCGGTCGGCTCGGTGTTCACTGGGCCGCCCTCGCGGCGACCGCGTCGGCCAGGTCCGCGGCGAGCACGTCGACCAGCGGTTCGGGGGCGCGCAGGAAGGCGTGGTGGTCTCCCGGCAGCACCGTGCGCGCGCACCACCCCGCGGGGGCGCACTCCTCCCAGCCGGTCATGCGCTCCGGTGCGACCTCCTGGTCGTCGTGCCAGCCGAGGGGGCGGACGCGCGTGGGCAGCACGACCGGCTCGGGGGTGCGGTAGGCGCGGTTCGCCGCGAGGTCCGCGTTCATGACGCCCAGGCCCAGGTCGATCAGGTCCGGCACCGGCTCCGCGCCCATGACCCGGGTGAGGCGCTCCAGTTCGCCGCGCAGCCCCGTCTCGTCCATCGTGAGGTAGCGGCCGTAGGGGCCCTGGTGCGGGGCCACCTGGGAGGACATGAAGAGCACGTCGGGGACGGGCATGCCGAGCTCGGCAAGGCGGTGCGCCGTCGCGAAGGCCGCGAGGGCGCCGCCGCAGTGGCCGAAGAAGCCGAACGGCCGGTCGAGGTGGGGCAGCAGGGCCGGCGCCAGGTCGGCGGCGAGCGCCTCATAGGTGCCGAAGTGCTCCTCCCGCACCCGGTTCTCGCGACCCGGCAACTGGATGCGGCACACCTCGGCCGGTCCTACCCGGTCCGGCCACTTGTTGTACATCGACGCGCCGGTCCCCGAGTACGGAAAGCAGAACAGCCGGGCGGGGGCGTCCGCCGCCGGGGTGCGCAGCAGCCATCGCTTCTTCTTCGGCGGCCTCTGCGACGCCTGCGGCTTCTGTGGTGTCCGGGGTGTCTGTGGTGTCTGTGGTGTCTGCGCGGTCATGCGACGGTCTCCGGGCGCGGCAGGGGCGCGTGGGCGGCCAGGGCTTCGGCCGCGCCGTCGCGCAGGACGGCGGTCACGGGAAGGGAGCTGATGCCCGCCACGAAGTTGGACTTCAGATGGCGGACCGGCCCCGCGGGCCGGAACTCGGCCACGAGCCGGACGATCTCCTGGAACATCACGCGCAGCGCGATGCGGGCCAGCGGCGCGCCGATGCAGTAGTGCGGTCCGAAGCCGAAGGCCACGTGCCGGTTCGGACTGCGGTCGACGGCGAAGCGGTACGGGTCGGGGAAGACGGAGGCGTCCCGGTTCGCCGAGCCCAGCCAGGCGACCACGGCGTCGCCGCGAGCGATCCGCACACCGTTCTGCTCGGTGTCCTTGACGGCGTACCGCATGAAGTGGTTGGCCGGCGAGGACCAGCGCAGGCCCTCCTCCACGGCGCTGGTCACCAGGGCCGGTTCGGTCAGGAGCCGACGGTACTGATCAGGGTGCTCCATGAGGGCGAGCACGGTCGCCGCCAGGGCGTGCGGGGTGGTGACGTTCGCGCCCAGGAGCAGGCTGTAGCAGTTGTACACCAGCTCGTCCTGGCGCAGCGGGCGACCGTCGGGCTTCATCCGGAGCAGGAATCCGGTGAGGTCGTCGCCGGGCGCGGCGGAGACCGTGCGCACCCGCTGGGCGAAGTACTCGAACAGCTCGTGGTGGGCGGAGAGCAGCGTCGTGTGCCCCCCGCCCGCCTCGAACGCCGGGTCCTCGGGGGCGACCGCCATCGTGGTCAGGTGGGCGAGCCGGGCCCAGTCCTCCTCGGGCAGGCCCATCAGCGCCCCGGTGAAGGCCATCGGGAAGGCCGTGGCGGCCCGCGCCAGGTCCAGCGGTCCTTCGGCGAGCGGCGCGAGCAGCCGCAGCACCACCTCGCGGATGCGTGGCTCCCAGTGCGCGAGGGCGCGGGCCGACAGCGCCTTGCCCATCGGCTCGCGCAGCGCGGTGTGCACGGGCGGGTCGCTGGCCGCCATCATCAGGCCGCCGGCCGGGTCGAAGGAGCCCAGGATGGACAGCAGCGTGCCGCGCTGCGAGGTGTACCGGGTGTGGTCGCGCAGCACGTCGTTGACGTCGCGATAGGAGGTCACCGACCAGAAGGAGCGGCCGTCGGGCAGGGTCCGGCGGTGGACCGGTTCCCGCTCGCGCAGCGCGTGCCACAGGGTGTGCGGGTCGCCCGAGGCGTACAGCTCGGGGTCCGCGAGGTCGATGGTGTCGAGCGCGATGTCCACCGTCGCCGCGGGGCTGCCGATCCTCATCGGACGCTCTCCCTCAACTCGGCGATCAGCTCGGCGAGTTCGGCGACCGTGGGGTTCTCGTAGAAGGACCGGGCGGTGACGAACACCCCCTGGACCTGGCCGATCTCCCCGGTGATCGCGGCGGCGACGAGCGAGTGTCCGCCCACTTCGAAGAAGTCGTCGTCGACACCGACCTCGTCGATCCCAAGGAGGTCGCACCAGAGCTGCGCGAGCCACCGCTCCAGTTCGTGTCCGGGCAGGCGCAGCGGCACGTCGGTCTCGGGCCGGGCGCGTTCCCCGCGTGCCGCAAGGGCGCGCCGGTCGACCTTGCCGGTGCTGCCCAGCGGCAGGCTGTCCAACTGGACGAAGGAGCCGGGCACCAGATGGGCGGGCAGCTTCTCGGCCAGGGCGCGCCGCAGGCCGGGAAGGTGCACCGGCTGCTCCTGCTGGCCCGTCACATACGCGACCAGAGCGCGCGCTCCGGTGGGCCCGGTACGGGCGACGACCGCGCTGTCCCCGACGCCGGGCAGCTCGCGCAGCGCCGCCTCCACCTCGCCGGGTTCCACTCTGAATCCGCGGATCTTCACCTGGTCGTCCACGCGCCCGTGGAACTCCAGGACCCCGTCCGGCCGCCGCAGGGCCAGGTCGCCGGTGCGGTACAGGCGGGCGCCCGGCGTACCCGAGAACGGGTCGGGGACGAACCGCTCGGCGGTGGCCGCCGGAAGGCCCCAGTAGCCGTGGGCGACACCTCTGCCGCCCGCGTACAGCTCCCCCACGGTTCCGTCGGCCACGGGGCGCAGCCGCTCGTCGAGCAGATGTGCCTGGGTGCCGGGGATCGGGCGCCCGATGGGCACCTGCGGGGCGGAGACCGGTTCCGCCATGGCGTGGCAGCACGTGAACGTGGTGTTCTCCGTCGGGCCGTAGCCGTTCACCAGCGTCAGTCCGGGGAGGGCCGCGAGCATCGCGTCGACGTGCCGGGGTGAGAGGACGTCGCCGCCCGCGAGCAGCCTGCGCACTCCCGCGAGGCGCGGGTCGGGCCGCTCCGCGACCAGGTGGAACAGGCCGGCGGTGAGCCACATCGCGGTGACCCCTTCCGCCTCGACGACCTCGGCGAGCCGTTCCGGGGTCACCTCACCGGCCGGGAACACCGCGAGGCGCGCACCGTTCAGCAGGGGCGCCCACAGCTCCAGCGTCGAGGCGTCGAACGCGGCCGGTGCCAGGTGGAGCACCACGTCCCCGGGCCCGACCGGCAGCACGTCGCTGTCCTGGACCAGGCGCAGTACCGCACCGTGCGGCACCAGCACGCCCTTGGGCTCGCCGGTGGTGCCGGAGGTGTAGGCGAGGTAGGCCGCGTCCTGGCCGCCGCCCGGCGGGACGGCCGCGGGGGCGGTGCCGGCCGGCGCGGCTGCGGGGTCGAGGGAGTCCAGGTACACCGGCTTGGCCTCGGCGAGCAGTTCGGCGGGCACTTCTGGATGGGTGACCAGGAGTCCGGCGCCGCAGTCGCGCAGCAGGGACGCCGACCGTACGGCGGGTTCGCCCGGGTTCAGCGCCACGTAGAAGCCGCCGGTCTTCAGCACCGCGAGCAGGGCGATGACCAGGTGTGGTGAGCGTTCGATGCGGACGCCCACCGGACGGCCCGGCCCGGCGCCGAGATCGCGCAGCTGGGCGGCCACCGCGTCGGCCGCGGCGTCCACCTGCGCGTACGTCAGGACGGTGCCGTCGCAACTGAGGGCCGGGGCCTGTGGGGTCGCACGGGCCTGAGCCGTGAACTGGCCGTGCACGGTGGCCCGGCTGTCGTCGCGGATCACGGAGCTCTGGTGCTGGTTCATGCCGTGTCCTTTCCTGGCGAGTTCGAGACGTGGGTGCCGGAGTCGACGAGCGCGGTCCAGGTGGCGGTCGCGGTCGCCAGGAGCTGCTCCGTGGCGTCGTACAGGGCGCTGTCGACCCGCAGCAGCCGCCCGCTGACGGCGCCGCGCCTGGCCACCACCACGCACGGCTCACCGGCTCGCGGCGCGCGCCGCACGACGGCGGTCATCCGGCTCAGAAGACGGGGGCGGGCCAGCGGGTCGTCGGCCCAGCCGCCGGGGCAGTCGAGCGCGCTCCACACGAGCTCGTCCGGGACGGGGGAGCCGTCGGCGATCCCCTCGGCGGCGGGAGTCCAGGGGGTGGCCACGGTGCCCGGTACGCCGTCCACCGGCCCCGGGGCCAGAGCGAGGCCGTCCCGGGCGGGGCGGCTGTGCCCGCACGCGAAGCAGGTGGGGAACGGGTGACCCGCGTGCCCCGCGAAGCGGGCCGCGGCAGCTCGCGCGGTGACCGGGTCCACGGAGGGCGGTGGCTCGACGGGGGCGCGGCCGGGCGCCACCGTGGCGATCAGCCGGGTGCCGTGGGTGACCGTGGACCGTCGCGGGCCGGGGGTGAAGGTCAGCAGCTCGTCCAGCGGGGTGGGCTCGGTCAGGGTCACGGTGGCGGTGGCGCCCTGGTGGGGGGCCGCGAGGGCGGCGAACCGGCCGGAGACGTATCCGCCGTGTCCGGAGTCGGGCGGTCCGTTGTAGCGGGCCGGGATCCGGAGTTCGTGTCGCTCAGCCAACACCGGCGCCGTCCCGCTGGGCGACGGCCTCGTCCACGACGGCGGCGAAGCGCGCCAGGGTCGAGGCGCGGAAGACCGCGCGGGCGGGCAGCCGCACGCGGAACCCGGCCCGGACGCGGGCGATCAGCCGCATGGCCAGGAGCGACTGTCCGCCGAGGGTGAGGAAGTCGGAGTCGCGACCCACGCGTTCGACCCGGAGCAGGTCCTGCCACATCTGGGCGATGGTCTGCTCGGTCTCGGTGCGCGGGGCCTCGTACGGCGGCTCGTCGGATGCGCCTCGCGGGTGGTGCGCGGCCTGCCGGGCCAGTGCGAGGCGGTCGATCTTTCCGCTGGTCAGCCGGGGCAGGGTCGGGTGCCGCCAGTAGCTTTCGGGGAGGGCGGCGGAGACCAGGCGCTGGGCGAGGAAGTCGCGCAGACCGGCGTCGTCGGGCGTCTTCTCGCCCGGCACCAGGTGCGCAGCGAGGCGGATGCCCTCGTGTTCGGGGTCCTCCACCACGACCACGGCCGCCTGGCTGACGTCGGGGTGCAGCAGCAGGGCGTGTTCGACGTCGGAGGGCTCCACGCGGACCCCGCGGATCTTGACCTGGTGATCCACGCGGCCGAGGAACTCCAGTGCTCCGTCGGGCCGTTCGCGCACGAGGTCGCCGGTCCGGTAGAGCCGGCCGCCGGGGGCGCCGTACGGGTCGGGCACGAAGCGCTCGGCGGTCGCGGCGGCGGCCCCCGCATACCCCCAGGCCACGCTGGTACCGCCGATCAGCAGCTCACCGGCGGTACCGGCCGGGACCGGGGCACCGGCCTCGTCGGCGACCACCGCGTGCACCCCGTCGAGGGGGCGGCCGATGGGCATGGCGTCCAGTGCCTCGTCCCCGGGGGCGATCTCGTGGGTGAGGACGTCGATGCACGTCTCGGTGGGGCCGTACTGGTTGAAGATCCGGGCACCCGTCAGGTCCAGGACCTGCCGGATCAGATCGCCGGGCAGCCGCTCGCCCGCGATCAGCAGATGGCGCAGCGAGGCCAGGGCCGCGGCTCCGCCCTCGGAGATGAACTCGCGCAGCAGGGAGGGCACGGAGTGCATCACGGTGACCCGGTGGCGGTCGAACAGCGCCGCGAGTTCTTCGGGTTCGGCCTCAAGGCCGTCGGGGGCCACGAGCAGGGTGGCACCGAAGCACAGGGGCGCGAGCACCACCCAGAACGAGCAGTCGAAGACCAGGGATCCCCAGTGGACGACGGTGTCGTCAGGGCCGATGGGGTAACGGGTCTGCCCCCACAGGAAGCGGTTCTGCACGGCGCTGTGCGGCACCTGCACCGGCTTGGGCCGCCCCGAGGAGCCGGAGGTGTGCAGGACGTACGCGAGGTCCGTCAGATCCGGACCGGGCGGCAGCGCCACGTCCGGGGCCCCGTCCACGGCCAGCAGGGCGTCCAGGCGCAGCGCGTCGGGGAAGAGCTCCGCCCCGTCGGCGTCGGCGAGGACGACGGCGGGCGCGAGCCGCGTCACGTTCTCGCGTACGGCCGTGGCGGCCTGGCGCACGTCGAAGGGCGCCACGGCGGCTCCGGAGGCGAGGGTGCCGACCAGAGCGAGGACCTGCTCCGTGGACCGCGCGGAGCACAGGGCCACGGTGTCTCCCGGCCCGATCCCCTTGCCGCGCAGGACGTGCGCGACCCGGGCAGCGATCGCCACCAATTCCGCATAAGTGAAATGGCGCATTCCGTCGGTGAGTGCCACCGCGTCGGGACAGCGCACCCGTGTCTCAGATATCAGGTCCCATACTGTCGTCTCTTTTTGGGCATGGCCAAGCGAACGCTGCACAGTCACCATGAACCCCCGTTTCGGGAACTGTGGCGGAAAGGAGAAGAAGGGGTGGGTCAGGTCGCCGGTACGTCGGATGTACTGGACTCGGCGGATTCCGCGGAGTTCTCCGCGGCACTCTCGTTCTGATCCGCATTCGGCGCGTGCAGATTGCGTACGGCCGGGAGCATGAGCACCACAGAATTAGCAAGGAGCTGCCAGCCGACGCCGATGGCCAGGACCAGGCCGATGCTGGTCTGTTCCGCCAGCGGACCGGCGAGGGCGAGCCCGACAGGACCGACCGAATAGGCTCCGAAGGTCACGTACGACATCACCCGGGACAGGCTGTCCGCGGGCACGTGCTGCTGGATCGTCGTCATCCAGAGGCTGTTGAACACCGCGCTCGACACGCCGGCCACGAGGGCCGCGGCGCACACCGTCCACAGCGGGGCGCGGACGGCGAGGGCCGCTGAGGGAGCCGCCCACAGGAACGTGATCAATGTGGTCACGACCAGCGGGCGCGAGGGCCGTCGGCCGAGCAGCAGCAGTCCGCCGAGCAGCGAGCCGCCGCCGAAGGTGCCGACGATCAGCCCCCAGGCCTCGGACCCGCCGTAGCTGCGGCCCGCCGAGACGGGGCCGAGGACCAAGTAGGGCGCCCACACCAGCAGGTTGAACAGAGTGAACTGGAGGGTGACGGTCCACAACCACGTGTGGGCCGAGAAGGCCCGCCATCCGGCCCGCAGTTCGGCCACCATGGAGCTGCCGCCGGAGTCGGGCGCCCGGTTGCCGGCCCGCAGCATGAGCAGGGCGCCGACGCTCACCACATAGCTCAGCGCGTCCACCAGCAGGACCGTGGCCGCCGAGGTGACCGCGACCAGGACGCCCGCGAGCGCCGGACCGCCCACGCTCGCGGCCGACTGGGCCATCCCGAGCAGGGAGTTGGCCTCCGGCAGCCGGTCCTTCGGGGCGAGTTGCGGCACCAGACCGTCGAACGAGGGACGGAACAGGGCCTCGCCGACCCCACCGCAGGCGGCGAGGGTGAGTACCACCCACAGGGGAACGGGCCCGATCAGCAACAGCACGGCCAGGGCACCCTGGCTGAGGGCGCGCACGGAGTCGGCCACCAGCATCACCAGGCGCCGCGGCAGCCGGTCGCCGAGCACCCCGCCGCCGAGGAGCAACAGCACCATCGGCACGATGCGCGCGGCGAGGACCAGACTCAGGTCGGTGGGTGATCCGTCGTTGTGCAGGACCGCGAACGCCAGCGCCACGGACGCCATCGACGTACCGAGGTTGGACGTGACGTAGCCGACGAAGAAGACGGAGAAATCACGGTCCCGAAATACCGCGAACCGCTCCCGAGACCCCATCAATGGCCGGTCCTGGCCGATATGGGAAAGGATTCCTGTGGGGTGACTGCTCGCACTGACACGAAATCCTTTCGTGTGGCGGACAACTTGTGGCCCGAACGGCCGTGTGGCGGACAACTTTTGGCTTGAACGACCGGAGCCTACGTATCGTCGACGACGGACGTCAACCAAAAACATCCCTGTTCGTAGCAGCAGTGGGACACAGGGTTGCCGCCGTGTGAGCTGCACTACATGGCGATAGCGATGGCCGAAGAGCACACCACGGGGCACGCGGACCGCACACACCTGGCGTCCGCCCCCACAGCACGGGCGCGGATGGGGGGCCGAGTCGGCAGCCGTCCGGCCCGTCCTGCGCCAACTCACCCTTCACCGACGACCGAACCGGTGATCTGGAGGGTGGTCACCACCGGATGCGTGAGGCAAGATCTGCGGGCATGGCGAAACCCATAGCTGTGGTGACCGGTGCCAGTAGCGGGATCGGGCTTGCTTCCGCCCGCCGTCTGGCCTCCGATGGATTCGACGTCGTCGTCGCGGCGCGTCGCTTCGACAGGCTCGAAACCCTGGCGAAGGAGATCGGAGGGCGAGCGATCCGGCTGGACGTCACCGACGCCCAGTCGGTCGCGGAGCTGGCCGAGTCGGTGTCCGGGTGCAAGGTCCTCGTGAACAACGCGGGCTGCTCCCTGGGAGTGGACCGGATCGCGGACCTCGACCCGGAGGCCTGTCTGCGCATGTACGAGATCAATGTCCTGGGCACGATCCGCGTGACGCAGAAGCTGCTGCCCGCGCTGCGGGCGAGCGGTGACGCGAGGATCGTGGTGATCACCTCGCTGACCGGCTACCAGACCTATCCCGGTGCCGCGGGCTACGCGTCGGCGAAGTACGGTCAGGTGGCGGTCGCCGACACCCTGCGCAAGGAGATGCAGGGAACGCCCGTGCAGGTGATCGAGATCGCCCCCGGCCTGGTGCGCACCGAGTTCAACCTCGTGCGGTTCGGCGGCGACGAGAAGAAGGCCGAAGCGGCGTACGGGGAGATCCAACCGCTGAGCGCCGATGACGTCGCCGACTGTGTGAGCTGGGCTGTGGCCAAACCGGCGGGCGTCAACGTAGAGTTGATCAAGGTGCTGCCCAACTTCTGAGCGCACGGGTCGTGTTCCACGCATGCGGACGCGGCCGTCTGCTAGGGGCACCACTGTGGAATGACACCGCGCCCGGCCGAGGTCAGGCTCACGGGCAGGCGGGTTGTCGGCGATACCTGACGTGACACCGGTGGTGCGCCCGCGTTGCGGCGATCACCGTTGAGGTGTGCCCGGTGGGGTGACTCGCAGGCAGTGCGTCGCGCCCTCGCTGTCCCTGTGCGCGTTCGCGGATGTCGGCACCCCGGACCAGGGGTGCCAGGATCCGCATCGTCCCCGCGCGGTCCGGAACACGCCATGATCACGCCGTTGGCCGTACAACGCCTGTTTCTGGAGCGGGCGTTGGTGCCACGATCAACGCAAGTGGAGAAAGTGCGGAGGGGCGGGGGGATTTTCATGAAGGTACGTAAGGCGTGGGTGGTGGCAGGGGCGATGGCCGTCGCCGTGGTGCCGTCGGTCACGACGGCCGGTCCAGCGGCCGCGAAGCCTCAGGCCGCGAAGCCTCAGGCCGCGAAGCCTCAGGCCGCGAAGCCCCGGGCGGCGGGGCCGGTGGCGCAGGTGCTGCCGCCGCTGCCGGGCGACACGGGGGCCGGCGCCAGCCTCATCAACGACGCGGGTCAGGTCGTCGGCTCCAGCCGCAACGCGGACCGCTACCGTCCGGTGCGGTGGGAGCCCGACCTCACGCCGACGCGGCTCGGCCTGCTGGAGGGCGGGACGAACGCCGACCCCAAGGCGATCGTCGCGGACGGCTCCATCGCGGGCCAGGCCGAGGGCGCCGACAAGCAGTGGCACGCGGTCGTCTGGGGGACGTCGGGCGCGGTGCGCCGGTTGCCGGAGCCCACCGGATACCTCACGAGCGCCGCGGAGGACCTCAACGACGACGGCGTCGCGGTCGGCACGGCCAGCGACAACTGGGTGACCCGAGCCGTCCGCTGGAACCGCCAGGGGCAGCCCGAACTGCTCCCGGTGGAACCGGGCATGCGGTACAGCAAGGCGCTGTTCGTCGACAAGCAGGGCAACGCGTACGGCTGGATGAGCTCCACGGCGACCCCGGGGGACGTCGTGCGCTGGGACCGGTCCGGGAACATCACCAGGCTCAAGTCCCCCGACGACCCCTACTACACCCGCGCCGAGCTCCGCGACGTCAACGACCGCGGCACCGCCGTCGGCTCGAACGGCACCAGCGAGGACTGGGTGGCCTCCCTGGCCCTGCCCGGCGGCACCTTCTCGGCCCTGCCCGGCGCGCGGCACAAGAGCACGGTGTCGGACGTCAACGCCACCGACGTGGTCCTCGGCTACGCCAACGGCGGCCCCACCCGCTGGGAGGGCGGCGAGATGGTGCGCCTTCAGCCCGTGCCCGGCACCGTGGACGTCCAGGCATACGCCCTCAACGACGCCGGCACGGTCGTCGGTTCCTCCAGCGTCAACGCCGTGACCTGGGACGCCAGCGGGCGGCCCACGAAGCTGCCGGTCACCCCGGACGTGCAGTCCGCCCGCGGCACCGCCATCAACCGTCCGGGCCACGTCCTCGGAACCATCGACACGTGGACCGCCTCAAGGGTTCCCGTGGTCTGGCGCTGACCCGTCGCGGTCGCACCACCCGCCCGCCCCGGCCGGATCACCGCGTGACGGGCAGGCACTCGGCGAGCAGGGCGACGACGTCCCGCCAGGCTCGCTGCGCGTGCTGCGGGTGGTGGCCGACCCCAGGGCGCGTGGTGTGGTCGACGGGTGGGTGGTGGAAGGCGTGCAGGGCGCCGCCGTAGACCACGAGGCGCCAGTCGACGCCCGCGGCCTGCATCTCGGCGGCGAACGCGTCCCGTTGCGCGGGCGGCATGATCGGGTCTTGTGACCCGACCCCGGCCCACACCGGGCAGTGGATGCGCGCCGCCTCGCCCGGTCGGCCCGTGGTCAGCGCGTTGACGGTCGCGATCGCGCGCAGGTCGACGCCGTCGCGCCCGAGTTCCAGCGCGATGGCGCCCCCGGTGCCGTAGCCGACGGCGGCGACCCGGCCCGGGTCGGTCCGCGGCTCGGCGTGGAGCACGTCGAGCGCCGCGTGGCCGATGCCTCGCATCCGGTCGGGGTCGTCGAGCAGCGGCAGACAGCGGGCCAGCATCTCCTCGGGGTCGCTCAGGTAGCGCCCGCCGTGGAGGTCGAAGGCCAGCGCCACGTATCCCAGCTCGGCGAGCGCATCGGCCCGGCGGCGCTCGACGTCGCTGAGCCCCACTCCCTCGGGCCCGACCAGGACCGCGGGCCGGCGGTCGGCACCGGCCGGGAGCGCCAGGTGCCCGATCATCGTCAGACCGTCGGCCTCGTAGGCGATCGTGCGCGTGGTAACCGTCGTCATGAGCCTGGACTGTAGTGATCGTCGAGCCCGGTCGCGCCGGGGTTCTGCCGCTGGCAGAAGGCGGGCCCCGGCCTGTTCCGGCCCCGCGTCAGCGGTTCAGCCGGAGCCTGTGAGCAGACCGCCGTCGTCCACCGGAGGTGCGGGCGCACCGATCGCCGTGGGACCACGTGGACGTTCTGAGGCCCTTCGCGAGCCGGGAGCCGGGGAGCCATCACCCGGATGTTATGACGACGTGTTAGTAGGCACGGGGTGCTCGGGTCAGTAGCTTCGATGAGTGACGGGCGGTGCGGGCGCCCGTTCGCGCGATCCCCCCACAACCGCTTCGAGATGAGGCCCTCGTGAGCCGTCGACAACTCCCCCGTCTGCTGACCGCATCCGTCGTCCTGGCCCTCGGCGCCGGGACCCTGGTCACCTCCGGTCCCACCGCGGCCGCCGCCCCCGGCACCCCACAGAGCCGCGCCGCCGCCCCCTACTGCTACGACGAACCGTCGCAGCCGAACGCCGACGTGAGCGACCTCAAGGCGTCCTTCAACTCCTCGAACTGGATGCGCACCCTCCAGGCCATGTACAAGCGGCGCTGGCCCAGCGGTGAGGCGCTGGCGATCGCCCAGGCCAAGGACAAGTACTGGGACCAGTTCGTGAACAAGCAGAGCTTCGAGGGGTTCACCGAGTCGATGATGGTGGCGATCCACGAGGAGACCCACATGTGGGACCTCGACCCGTCCCGGACCAGGTGGGACGTCCACATCGCGGCCTGGGTCAACGCGGGTCAGCAGGCGCTGACGGTCCCCGTGCACGGCGGCTTCCCCCGCAAGGAGATCCTGCCCCTGATCAAGGACAGCCTCAGCTCCTCCATGGACGACATCTACCTGCGGGACAGGACGCAGGGCGAGTACCGCCTCCAAGGGGTGCTGGCGGAGCAGAACGCCGGGCTGACCGGACTGCCCGCGGTGACGGTGGTCCAGGAGTACATCAAGGGCGTCGGCGCCAGCAACGCCCGGGACATCGCCGCCACCAACCTGCGGTACCTGCTTCTCTACTTGCGCGTCGCCAAGGACAAACACCCCGACTACTGGGTAAGGATCAAGGCCGAGCCCAAACTGCGCGACCTGGTCCTGACCCAGTTCCTGCGTACCGCGTACTGGCTGGAGAAGTCCGCGCCCTACACCGGCAAGCTCGGCAGCCGCGACGCCGACAAGATCACGGCGGCGAACTACGCGCCGGAGAACATCGCCGTCCTGGAGGAGTTCACCGGCCGCAAGGTGCGCGTCGACGCGCAGAAGCACTGCACCACCTGAGCGCGGGGAGGCCGGGCTCGCCGTCAGTCGCTGAGGACGGAGCCGAACTGCCGGTTGGTGAAGGCGAGCCCGAAGTCGTCGGCGCTGAAGGACTTGTTGCCGGTCCGCGACAGGCTTCCGCCCGAGGCGGGAATCACCCAGTTCGCGCCGTCGGAGGTGGAGCCCGCGCGCACGTCCTCGCCGCGGGCCGCGACGACGAGTTCGGCGTGGCCGTCGCCGTTGGCGTCGACGAGGGAGACGTCGGAACCGAAGTAGTCGTCCGCCTCGTCGGCGCCGGGGACACCGGCGTACGACTGGTAGCGGACGTTGGTGCCGAGGTCGACTCCGTAGTCGCTGCCCTTCATGACGTAGGCGGAGCCCGTCTTCTTCACCCCCTCGACGGTCTCGTACGGCGTGCCGACCGCGATGTCGTCGATGCCGTCGCCGGTCATGTCACCGACGGCGAGGGCCGAGCCGAAGCCGTCGCCTGCCTCGTCGGTGCCGGGGACGCCGTAGGTGTTCTGGCTGTAGTCGGCGGTGTCGATCTTTCCGGGGCCGTCCGGGTGGCCGTAGCGGATGGTGACGTAACCGGCGCCGCCCGACGGGTCGTCGACCCCGTCCGGGAACAGCCCCGCCTGCCCGGTGATCAGGTCGTCGAAACCGTCGGCGTTGATGTCACCCGCGGCCACCGAGGCGACGTACGCGCCTGTCGACAGGTTCGACCGGTACGTGATGCCGCCGGGACCGCCGGTGTAGTACCCGAGCCAGGGGCAGGCGCTCGCGTCGCACTCGTCCGCCGAGCCGACGACGGCGAGGCCGTCACTGCCGGACCTGGTGAAGCCGCCGGTGACGAGGGACTTCGCGGACACGTCGGCGAGACCGCCGGTGACCGCCGTGGGCGCGGCGGGCGCGGTCCGCGAGATGCCGTCGGCGTAGGTGAGGATCTTGTGGTCCGCCAGGACGGCGAGGTTGGCGCCGCCGTCGCCGTCGAGGTCGCCGATGGCCGCGTCGCGGCCGAAGCCGGGGTCGTCGGCGGTGTTGGTGAGCGCCGTGGCGGTCTTCCCCAGGCCGCGCGAGCCGCCCCACAGAATGGTGACGGCACCGGCGTTGGCGTGGCCGGTGACCGCCTCGCCGGGGGCGGTGACGACGAGGTCGTCGTAACCGTCGCCGTCCACGTCGCCGCTCGCCGTCTGCGCGCCGAACCGGTCGCCCGCCTCGGACACCCCGGGCACGCTGGCGGAGCTCTGGCTGAGGACGTCGGCACGCGCGGTCGAGGTGCCGGTGGCGGAGCCGTAGCTGACCACGAGGCTGCCCGCGCTCTTGTGCCCGCCGACGACGGCCTTCGGGGTGGCGGTGACGACGTCGGCGTAGCCGTCGCCGTTGAAGTCGTACGCGGTGGCCTTGCCGGTCGCGGTGGTCTGCCCGGACGCCGTGGCGGCGTGGGCGGTGCCGGTGGCGGCGGCTGCTACCAGGGTCGCGGCGAGGGCGACGATTCGTACACGCACGGGTGTGCCTCCATGATGAGGGGATCCGCTGGGGAGACACCTGTGGTGGACGAATAGTTGTGTGATGTGTGGGGACGAGCAGGCGAGAGTCTCCCCGCAGTGCGGCCCGGTGGTGCTGACCGCGCACCCGCCGGAGGCGAGAAAAGTGCAACGATCACGTCGATAAGTGACATGACATCAGAAACCACGCTGCCTACGCTGGCCCCACCGCACGAACACCCCTCTCGCGCCACGGAACCCAAGCGACCACAAGCATCCTCGGGAGCCTCCAGTGAGAAGTGCACGCATCGCGCTCTTCGCCCTGCTCGTCACCGGAGCCGTCGGCCTCTCGCCCGCCACCGCTTCGTCGGCGCCCTCGGCGCCGTCGGCGAGCCGGAGCGCGTTCGCCCTCTCCAGCTCCGCGTTCGCCGACGGCGGTGTCATCCCCAAGGTCCACGAGTGCACCAGCGGCGGCGGAAGCGACCCCGCCAAGAGAAACGAATCCCCTCCCCTGACCTGGGCGGGCGCTCCGGCCGCCGCCAAGAGCTACGCGATCGTCATGCGCGACCTCGACAACTCCAACCTCATCCACTGGGTCATCTACGACATCCCGGCGAACACGGCCTCGCTCCCCCAGAACGTCGACCACACCTACCAGCCCTCGGTCCCGGCGGGAGCCAGGCAGGTCTACTACCGCGGCAGCGCGAGCCTCTACGGCTACCAGGGCCCCTGCTCGCCCTCCACGGTGAACACCTACGAGTTCGTCGTCCACGCCCTCAACAAGGCATCGCTGACCAACCTCAACTCCAACTCCTCGACCCGGACCGCCGCCAGGGAAATCGCCGCGGCGACCATCGGCTCGGCCAGGATCACCGGCGAGTCGTAGCGGTTGTCCGGTCAGGGGCGCCAGTCGAAGGGGAAGTGCTTGCTCGAACCGCCCCGGTACGCGTGGGAGAAGTCGAAGCCTTCCGCGTGGTCGCTCTCGACCACGCCCCAGGTGGCGATCTGGCCGGGTCCGACCTCGGCGCCCGGTGCGTTGACGAGCTGGACGCGGCGGTTCGGGTCGGCGGTCGGGCCGGTCAGGGCGACGGCCCCGACGGCGACCTTGTCCCCGACGTCGGCCCGCCAGTACGAGAGGTCCTCGGCCGCGTCGAAGCGGACGGGGGCGTACTGGACGTCGCGCAGTTCACTGATGA
Source organism: Streptomyces sp. AN091965 (assembly GCF_022698285.1). Lineage (NCBI taxonomy): Bacteria > Bacillati > Actinomycetota > Actinomycetes > Kitasatosporales > Streptomycetaceae > Streptomyces > Streptomyces sp. AN091965. The sequence goes on from NZ_JALDMY010000001.1 coordinate 1,429,962, forward strand.
GGGAGCCGAACTCGCCCGGCCAGCCCCCGACGTGCCCGGCGAAGATCTGCTGGAGCGCGTCCCGCTGGGCCTGGTCGCCCTTGGCGTCTATGTAGAGCATCACCTTCATCGTGGCGTTCGGGTCGCCGACCCACATGTTGCCGGTGAACTCGCCGAGCGCGACGACGCCGAGGCCGTCCAGGCGCACGTCCCCGAAGTGCCCTTCGTGGATCTGCCAGACGAGCGTGAACAGGCAGTCCCCGTGGGTCGGCGCCTGCGCGAAGGTGCAGGGACAGGGCAGGGAGCAGCTGCAGACGTCGAACCACTCGCCCCGCAGGTGCCAGTCGGGCAGCGAACCGTCGCCACCGGCGCGGACGACGGTGGGCGTGGCGGACGCGCTCGGCGAAGTCGTGGACGTGGTGCACATGGTGGGCCTCCTGAAGGGACGTGAGCAGATACCCGGTGGGGGTATCCGGCGTCGACGAGGAGGACGCTACGGGGCGGCGTCCGCGCTCGTCAAGTACCCCCTGGGGGTACTTATCTCCAAGGGTCCGGATGCGCCTCGACGAGCCGCCGCGGCGCGCGCTGCCGCCAGGCGTCCGCGAGGACGTCCCGCAGCTCCGCCTCGTCCGCCAGAGCGCTCAGGCGCACCCGCAGCCAGTCGTAACGGTCGTCGTGGCCGGGCCTGAGGAAGAACTTCTCCGGCTCGGCCGCGATCAGCTCGTCCCGCTCCTCGCGCGGGCACCTGACGCCCATCGACGCGTCGTCGTCCGCGAGCGCGGCGAAGATCCTGCCGCCCACCCGGAAGGTCGGCTGCCCCCAGGCCGCCTTCTCCTCCGTACCGGGCAGGGCGAGGGCGAGGGCGCGTACGTCATCGGCAGTCACCATGAGGCCGACCCTAGGGCCTGTCCGATGGGTCGGCGTGGAGCAAGGAGCGGCGTCTGGTGCGTGCGATCGCAAGGCGCCGGGATGTCCTCGGGTGGGGTCTCCCCTGCTCGAACGCAGCTGAGAGCTTGGGGAAGGAGCTACTAGGGCATCCCGGCAACGCGGCGAGCGTGCGTGCCAGGCGTCGCGACGCCGCGCCGACCCATCGGACAGGCCCTAGGGCGGGCGCGGTGCTTCCGCACGGCGTGATCGGCATTCGCCCAGTGGCTGAAAACAGTTCATCCTCCGGTGACTTACCGCCCCGGCGCGGCGGCCCTACTGTCCACGGCGTTCCCGTCCCCCGTGCGACGAAGGAGTCGACATGGAACGCCGTACCGTGCTGCGCGCTGCCGTTCTCAGCGCAGGAGCCGCCGCGTTCTCCGGATCGCTGTGGCGGCAGGCCGCCGCGTACCCCGCCCTGCCGGGACCCAGCCCCTACGGGGCGCTCCAGGCCGCCGACGCCAACGGCATCAGGCTCCCCTCGGGCTTCACCAGCCGGGTCATCGCCCGCTCCTCCCAGCAGGTGTCCGGCACCGGCTACACCTGGCACGGAGCGCCCGACGGCGGCGCCTGCTTCGCCGACGGCTCCGGCTGGATCTATGTGTCCAACGCCGAGCTCGGCAGTGGCCAGGGCGGCGCGAGCGCGGTGAAGTTCGACAGCGCCGCCCGGATCACCGGCGCCTACTCCGTCCTGTCCGGCACGCAGCGCAACTGCGCGGGCGGCGCCACCCCGTGGAACACCTGGCTGTCGTGCGAGGAGACCGACACCGGCCACGTCCACGAGACCGACCCGTGGGGCGTGAACCCGGCGGTGCAGCGGGCAGCGATGGGCCGCTTCAACCACGAGGCGGCGGCCGCCGACCCGGTCCGCAAGGTGATCTACCTGACCGAGGACAAGACCGACGGCCGCTTCTACCGGTTCGTGCCCACCACCTGGGGCAATCTGTCGTCCGGCTCCCTCCAGGTGCTCAAGGAGACCGGCGGGGCGCTGTCCTGGGCCACCGTGCCCGACCCGGACGGCAGCCCCACCGCGACGCGCTACCAGGTGTCCGGCGCCAAGGTCTTCAACGGCGGCGAGGGCTGCCACTACCGCGCCGACATCTGCTACTTCACCACCAAGGGGGACAACCGCGTCTGGGCCTACCACGCGGCGAACAACACCCTGGCCGTCGTGTACGACGACAACGTCGGCGGCGCCCCGCTGACCGGCGTGGACAACGTCACCGCCGCCGCGGTCGGCGACCTCTACGTGGCCGAGGACGGCGGCAACATGGAGATCTGCGTCATCACGCCCTCCGACGTCGTGGCCCCGTTCCTGCGGGTGACCGGCCAGTCCTCGTCCGAGATCACCGGGCCCGCGTTCAACCCCGCGGGCAACCGCCTGTACTTCTCCTCGCAGCGGGGCACGTCCGGCTCCAGCAGCGGCGGCATCACCTACGAGGTGACAGGGCCGTTCCGCAACAGCCTGTGACCTAGGCCCCGTTCGCCGCGCCGTCCGCGCCCGGGCTCACCAGGCCGACCTCGTACGCGAGGACGATGGCCTGCGCCCGGTCGCGCAGCGACAGCTTGGCCAGGATCGCGTTGACGTGGGTCTTCACCGTGGACCTGCCGATGCCGAGGGCCTGGGCGATCTCCGGGTTGCTCAGGCCCTCGGCCACCGCGCGCAGGACGTCCGTCTCGCGCGCGGTGAGGGCGTCGAGACGGCCGTCGGGGCGCGGGCGCGCGAGGACCGCGCCGCCCGCGAAGGCGTCGATGAGCCGACGGGTGACGGCCGGGGCGAGCAGCGCCTCACCGGAGGCGACGGTACGGATGGCGTCGACCAGGTCCTGCGGTTCGCAGTCCTTGAGGAGGAAGCCGGAGGCGCCGCCGCGCAGGGCCGCGAACACGTACTCGTCGCGGCGGAACGTGGTGAGGACGAGCACCCGTACCGGCGGGTCGAGAGCGGTCAGCAGGCGCGTGGCCGTGAGGCCGTCCGTGCCCGGCATCCTGATGTCCATCAGGACCACGTCGGGGCGGTGGGCGCGGGCCAGTTCGACGGCCTCCGCGCCGTCGGCGGCCTGGCCGGTCACCGTCAGATCCGGCTCGGCGTCGATGACGGCGGCGAAGCCCGCGCGCACCACCGCCTGGTCGTCCACGACGACCACCCGCACCGCCATGGCCCGCCCTCCCCGCTCGCGTCCGTATGCCGGGAAGCGTACGTGCGCCGGGCCGCGGGCGGCTGCCCCGCCGCCGCTCGCGCGGGGCCCCGCGTCCGGTCAGCCCTCGGCCGCCGCCGCCTCGATGAGGCAGAACGCGTTCCCCTCGCCGAGCCCGGTCACCGAGGTCAGGGCGAGCCCTGCCCGGTCGCAGAGCTCCGCGAACTCCTCGCGGGTGCGTTCCCTTCCGCCCACGTTCAGGAGCATGTTGAGGTCGGCCAGGTAGAGGGCGGTGCTCTCGGGGGCGACCGCGGTGGGCAGCAGGTGCTCGACGATCAGCACGCGCCCGCCGGGCGGAAGCACCGCGCGGCAGTGGCCGAGGATGGTGACGACCTGGTCGTCGTTCCAGTCGTGCAGGATGCTTTTGAGCAGATAGAGGTCGGCGCCCTCGGGGACCGAGCGGAAGAAGTCCCCGACCACCAGGGAGCAGCGGTCCTCGACGCCGTGCCGCCGCAGTGTCGGGGGCGCCTGCGCCAGGCCCTCCTCGGTGTCGCAGAGGATGCCGGAGAGCGCCGGGTGCTCGCGCAGCACCGGGGACAGCAGGGTGCCGTCGCCGCCGCCGATGTCGGCGACCGTGGTGAAGCGGCCGAAGTCGTAGGCATGCGGGAGCTGCGCCGCGGTGAGCGAGGTGCCTTGGCTCATCGCCGTGTTGAACAGCGCGGACAGCTCCGGGTGCTCCTTGAGGTAGGGGAAGAAGTCCGTGCCGAAGACCGAGGCGAAGGTGGTCTCGCCGGTCCGTACGCCCTCGTCCAGGTGCTCCCAGGCGCGCAGCATCGCCGGCTCGGCGAACATGCCGACGAGCGCCGCGAGCGAGTCGGGGCGCGTCGGGTCGAGGAGGGCTCCCGCGGAGGTCACCGCGTAGGAGTCGGGTGCGCGCTCCTGGAGGATGCCGAGGCCCGCGAGGGCGCGCAGCAGCCGGGCGGTGGCCTGCGGCTGCGTTCCGGCCTCCGCGGCCACGTCGGCGGCGTGCCGCTCCTTGGCGCCGATGATCTCGACCACGCGCAGCCGGACGGCCGCACGCAGGGTCTGGGCCGCCAGGCTCCCCAGGATGAGTTCGACCACGCGCCCGCGGTCCTCGGCACTCGCCACCGGGTTCTCGTCGTTCGTGTCCGCCACTGCCACTCCCCTTCCGGTCGGGTCGCGCGTGCTCGCCGCACGGACGACCAAGCAACTTAGGTAACCCTAACTTGCAGGACGGGGGTGGGCGTCGCGATCCGGCCAACCGGGCGCCGCCGCCCGGCCGTTGCCGCGCTCCTCGACCGCCGGGGCCGGCGTTCCGTCAGATCAGACAGGAGGCGCGGGCCAGCCCTTCCAGGGCCCGGCGCCGGTCTTCCCGCCACACCAGGGGCCCCGGATAGTGGACGGACACGACACCGATCAGCGCACCGGCGCGGGACAGGACCGGCACCGACGCGACCGCGCCGACGTCGGCGTCCCGCAGCACGTCGAGGGCCGGAGTGCCGAGGAAGACCGGGGAGTTCACCACGTCCGCGACGAAGACCGGCTCGTGGTCCTCGGCGGCCACGCCGCACGCGGTCTCGCGGTCGTCGACCGTCTCGAAGAAGCTCAGGAACGGCTGGTGGAACCCGTGCTGCGCGACGATGCGCAGCGCTCCGACCGCGGGGTCGAGGAGCTGCGCGTTGCCCATCGGCGCGCCGGTGACCCGCAGGGCCACCGAGAGCGCTTCCGAGAGGAGGGAGCAGCGCCGCCGGTACTCGTGGGGCGCGAGCGGCGCCGTGCGCGCGTCGCGCACGAGCCGCACCCCGTCCGCGCCCCCGCACATCTCCAGCGGGCGCAGCACCGCGCTGTGGGCCCGCGTGACGGTCAGGCCCCCGCCCTCGGCGGCGGCCTGGTGGTGGGCGTCCAGGAGGAGGTCGACGCCGGCGGCGCCGCAGAACGTGACCCGGCTCAGGTCGAGCGCGACCAGGTCGCGCTCCTCGCGCGCACGGTCGAGGGTGCGGGCGAGCACCGAGGCCGAGGAGACGTCCAGCTCCCCGGCCACGCGGATGACGACGCGGCCGTCGGCGCGGGCGATCGCGAGCCGCAGGCTCTCCGAGGGCCGGGACCACTCCACGGCGTCACCCCACTCCCCTGCCGACGCCCGGCCGCCGCCCCTGACGAGCGCGCCCGGTCACCGGCCCTTATGAGCCGTCCACGCTAGAACCGGGAACCCGCGCGTCTCCTGCTCTCCACCGACCCTTGCCCGAACCGTCATCGATACGGACAAGTCCGGTCGACCAGACATGCTTCCACGGTCAGAGCGGACCGTTCCTGACAGCCCGGGGGCGAGACCGGTCTACACGCTGCGGGTGCGCCACTCCGGGGCGAGGACGGACCACTGCTGCGCGTCGTACCGCACGCCTTCGTACGGCCACGACTCGCGGCGCACGCCCTCCAGCGTCATGCCGAGCCGCTTGGCCACGGCGGCGCTGCGTTCGTTGTCCGCGCGGCAGACCCACTCCGCGCGGTGCATGCCCCGGACGGTGAACGCCCAGTCGAGCAGCGTCTCGCAGGCCTGGGTGATCAGGCCGTGCCCCTCGGCCGCGGGCTCCAGCCAGCAGCCGACCTCGCACGCGCCCGACGCGGCGTCGAAGCTCACGAACATCACGCCGCCCACCAGCGTGCCGTCGCGCCGGATGCCGTAGAGGCGGGCCCCGTCCGCGGCCTGCCGCTCGGCGTACCGGCCGAGCGTGGCCCGGGCGCCGTCGAGGCCCTCGGCGACGAAGGCCGCCCCGACCCACGGCCGGATGTGCTCGCGGGCCCGGTCCAGATGGGCGGCGAACTCCTCGGCGTGCCACGGCTCGAGCGGGCTCAGACGGGCGTCGCCTGACAGCGGGAGGGCGAACATGGAGACCTCACATTCACACAACAAACGTTATGACTATGTACGGTAGCAGCATGCCACGCACCAAGGGAGATCACGAAGCCCGCCGCCGCGACGTGTCCGAGGCCGTCTGGCGGGTCCTCGCCGCGCGCGGCTTCGGCGGCCTGACCCTGCGCGCCGTCGCCGCCGAGCTCGGCGCGACCACCGGCCTGCTCACCCACTACTTCCCGGCCAAGCGCGACCTGGTCGCGCACGCCCTCGACCTGCTCGACCGGCGCACCGCGACACGCCCCCGGCGCGCCGGGGGGACCGGGCTCCCGGCCGTGCGTGCCGCACTGCTCGACGTGCTGCCGCTGACCGCCGAGGCCACCGACAGCAACCGCATCTGGGTCTCCTCCTGGGACACCGCGCTCGCCGACCCCGGCCTGAGCGACGAGTACGCCCGCAAGTACGCGCGCAGCCGCGACAAGCTGCGCGACCTCGTCGCCGCGGCGCAGGAGCTGGGCGAGCTGCCCGCCGGAGACCCCGCGCGCATCGCCGCCGCCGCGCAGTCCTTCGTGCTCGGCCTGGTGGTGCAGGCCCTGTTCGCCCCGGCGGCGTTCTCGCCGCAGCACCAGGTCGAGCTCCTGGACGACTACCTCGCCGGGCTCGCGGCGACATCCTGACGTCACCCGGGGGCGCCCTCCCTCCGGAGAGCTACGGACGATCTCGCCCCAGGGCGGGACGCCGGGCGGGCTCCGGCCCCCTAGCCTCACTTCCGGGTACGCCGACAGCCGTGCTCACCCCCCTCCCTCTCGCACGGTGACCACCGAGGACGTCCGGCATGACCAGCCACCACCCCCCGCCCACGAGCCCCGCCCCGGCACGGGTCAGGACCGCGCTCGGCCGCCTGCGCGCCGACCTGGCGACCACGCGGGCCATGCCGCTGCCGCCCTGGTCCTGGCCGCGCGGCCTGCGGTGGCTGCGCCGGCTCCCGCACGTCCTGGTCGTCCTCGCGGCCGCGGCGGTGGCGGCGACCGGCGCGGACCTGCCCGCCCGGCTCCTGGCCGTCGGGCACGCGGCCTGCTGGCCGGTGGCGCTGCGCCGCCCCGTGCCCGCCTGGTGGCTGTCGACGGCGTTCTTCGTCGGCATCCCCCTCTCGCATCCGCCCACGCCCGCCAACGAGCTGTGGACCTGGACCGTGCAGGCGGGCGCGCTCTTCCTGCTCGCGCTGCGCGTGCCACCCGTGCCGGCGGCCGTGGCGGCGGGTCTGAGCGCCGCGGCCGGGGTGGTGCTCAAAGCGGCCGGGGGCGCCGTCGGCTCCTGGGACCTCGTGCTCTTCGGACTCGTCCTGTTCGCCCTCGGGGTGCTGGTCGGCGGGGTGGTCCGGGGGCGCAGGGAGGACCGCGCCCGGCTCACCGCGCAGATCGCCGCCACCGCGCAGGAGCGTGCCGTGCGCACCGTCCTGGAGGAGCGCACCCGGATCGCCCGCGAGCTGCACGACGTCGTCGCCCATCACATGTCGCTCATCTCCCTCCAGGCGGACGCGGCGCCCTACCGCGTCGCCGACCCGCCGCCGGAGCTCGCCGCCGAGTTCGCCTCGATCCGTGCCAACGCCCTGGAGGGCCTCGCCGAACTGCGGCACCTGCTGGACCTGCTGCGCGCCGACGCCCCCGGCGCGAGCACGGCCGCCACCGCCCCGCAGCCCTCGCTCGCCGCGCTCGACACCCTGCTGGCGCACGTGCGCGCCGCGGGGCTCCCCGTCGCCGTACGCGTCGACGGCGAGCCCAGGCCGCTGCCGCCGGGGGTGGAGCTGTCGGCGTACCGCATCGTTCAGGAGGCGCTCAGCAACACCCTGCGCCACGCCCCCGGCGCCGACGCGGTCGTCGAACTCGCCTACGCGTCCACCGCGTTGCGGCTGTGCGTCACCAACGGGCCCGCCGCCGTGGCCGCCGCGCCCGCGCCGGGCGGCGGCCACGGCCTCACCGGGATGCGCGAGCGTGCTGCCATGCTGGAGGGCGACCTCGCCGCGGGCCCGCTGCCGGACGGGGGCTGGGAGGTCACCGCCGTCCTGCCGGCGCGCCGCACCCCCCGCGACCTCCCCGGCCCGGCCCCCACCATGGACAAGGACTCCCCCGCATGACGATCCGCGTACTGATCGCCGACGACCAGGCCATGGTGCGCGAGGCCCTCTCCGTCCTGCTCGGCGCCCAGCCCGACCTCGACGTCGTCGCCACGGCCGAGGACGGCGCCGCGGCCGTGGCCCGCGCCGCCGAGCTGCGGCCCGACGTCGTCGTCATGGACATCCGCATGCCCGGCCTCGACGGCATCGAGGCGACCCGCCGGATCACCGCCGACCCCGCGTCACCGACGAAGGTCCTGGCCCTGACCACCTTCAACCTCGACGAGTACGTGTACGAGGCGCTGCGCGCCGGAGCGAGCGGCTTCCTGCTCAAGGAGGCCTCCGGCAGTCGGCTCGCCGAGGGGATCAGGGTGGTGGCCCGGGGCGAGGCGCTGCTCTCGCCGGAGCTCACCAAGCGGCTCATCACCGAGTTCGCCCGTACCGGCCCGGCGGCGAAGCGGCCCACCGGGGTGGTCGTCGACCGGCTCACCGCACGCGAGACCGAGGTCCTCGTCCAGGTCGCCCAGGGCCTGTCCAACGCGGAGATCGCCACGGCCCTCACCGTCGCCGAGGAGACCGTCAAGACGCACGTCGGCCGGATCCTGCACAAGCTGGCCCTGCGCGACCGCACCCAGGCCGCCGTCTTCGCCTACGAGTCGGGCCTCGTCACACCGGGCGCCACGGCCTGACGCCGGACCGCCCGCCCGCACAAAGCACTTGCTTCAAGTGCACTCGAACGCTTTAGCGTGATCGGCATGACGGTGACCGACAACGCCCCCTTGGCAGCGCCGCGTCCGGACATCTGCGTGTCCCCGACGCTGCGGCACCCGCGCCCCGACGGCCAGGACCGCTACACGATCAGCGAGGTCGCGCAGTTCACCGGGCTCCGGGCCCACACCCTGCGCTGGTACGAGCAGATCGGCCTGATGCCGCACGTGGAGCGGTCGCACACCGGGCAGCGCCGCTTCAGCAACAGGGACCTGGAGTGGCTCGACTTCGTGGGCAAGCTGCGGCTGACCGGGATGCCGGTCGCGGCCATGGTCCGCTTCGCGGACCTGGTCCGCAGGGGCGAGGTCACCCACGCGGAGCGGCGGGAGGTCCTGGAGCGGACCCGGCACGACGTCGTCGCGCGCCTCGCGGAGCTGCGGGAAGCCCTCACCGTCCTCGACGCCAAGATCACCTTCTACGCGGGCGCCCACCGTGCGCCGGAAGGGGCCGAAACGCCCTCATGAACACCTCCATCGAACCGGTCCCCACGGTCCGCCTCGGCACCGACGGCCCCCTCGTCGGCGTCCAGGGCTTCGGCGCCATGGGCATCAGCGCCGCCTACGGACAGACCGACGACGCGGCGGCCCGCGACACCCTGGAGGCGACCGTCGAGGCGGGCGTCACCCTCATCGACACCGCCGACATGTACGGCAGCGGCGCCAACGAGGAGTTCCTCGCGCCGTTCGTCGCCGCGCACCGCGACGACATCACCCTGGCCACCAAGTTCGGCATCGAGACCCGCGCCGACGACCCCGGCCACCGGGTGATCCGCAACGACCCCGCGTACGTACGCCGGGCCGTCGAGGGAAGCCTGCGCCGCCTGGGCGTCGAGGTCATCGACCTGTACTACATGCACCGCAGGGACCCCGGGGTCCCGCTCGCCGAGTCCGTCGGCGCGATGGCCGAACTGGTGCGGGAGGGCAAGGTCAAGCACCTCGGCCTGAGCGAGGTCACCGGGGCCGAGCTGCGCGAGGCGTACGCGGTGCACCCCATCGCCGCCGTGCAGTCGGAGTGGTCGCTCTTCAGCCGGGACGTCGAGTACAGCGTGGTGGGCGCGGCCGCCGGCCTCGGGGTCGCCTTCGTGCCGTACTCGCCGCTCGGGCGCGGCTTCCTCACCGGCGCCTTCACCGACGCGAGCGCCGAGCTCTCCAGGGACGACTTCCGCCAGTCGATGCCGCGTCTGAGCGGCGACAACGCCGTGGCGAACGCCGCCCTCCTGACGCCCCTGCGCGCCCTCGCGGCCGACCGCGGCGCCACCCCGGCGCAGATCGCCCTGGCCTGGGTGCAGCAGCGGGCCCGGGCGCACGGCCTCGCGGTGGTGCCGATCCCCGGCACCCGCAAGCGCGGGCGCCTCCTGGAGAACGCCGCGGCCACCAGGATCACGCTGACCGCGGACGAGCTCGCCGTCCTGGAGCCGATCGCGGGCCAGGTCGCGGGCGACCGCTACCCGGACATGTCCCTCACCTCCGCCGCGCGGGAGGCTCAGGCCTGACGACGGGCCGTCAGGAGCCGGCCGGTGCCGAGCAGCCGCAGGCCGTCCTCGGTCTCGTGCCGCCTCAGCCGCTCGGTGAGGCGGGTGCGGGCGAGCGCCCGCGCGTCGGCGTCGACCTGCTCCAGGAGGTGGCGGCCGGGGCCGGAGTCCAGCATGAAGCGGGCCGCGTCCTCGGCGTCGCGGCCCCAGGTCCCGTACGCCTGGACACGTGCGGCCCGTACGTCGTGGAACCCGGCCGCCGTGAGCAGCCCCGTGGCGGTGTCGGCGTCGGCCAGGGAGAACATGCCGGGCCCTCCGGGTGCCCCGAACCCCCGCAGCGGCAGGACGTCGTCGAGCGCGTCGAAGGCCCGCAGCCACTCGGTGGCTTCCGGCTCGGCGGCGGTGAGGAAGACGATCCGGCCGCCGGGCCGCAGCGCGCGGGCGACGTTGGCGAACGCGGCGACGGGGTCGGTGAAGAACATGACGCCGAAGCGGCTGATCGCCACGTCGAAGGCGGCGGGCGCGAGGGGGTGCACCTGGGCGTCGCCGTGCGCGAAGGAGACGTTGGCGATGCCCTCCGCCGCCGCCCACTCCCGGGCGCGCTCCAGCATCGGCGCGGAGAGGTCGAGGCCGAGCGCGCGGCCGGGGCCGACGGCCCGGGCGGCGAGGCGGGTGGTGGCTCCGGCCCCGCAGCCGACGTCCAGGACCTCGTCGCCGGCGCGGAGGGCGGCGATGTCGAGCAGCGGCTGGTCGAACCCGCCGTTGACGGCGTTCCAGCGGTCCTGGTGGGCGGCCCAGTGGGCGCCCTCGTAGCCGTTCCATGCCTGTGCCTGGGCGGTGTTGGCGATGCCGTGCATACGGGATGACCTCCAGCGGTGGGAGTCGGGCACCCTAGTATGGGCGCACGCCCAAATAGTATGGACGCGTGCCCATACTGGCAATCGCCGTGTCCTGGGAGGGACTTGATGTCACCGCGCGGAGTTGCGATCCCCGATCTGCGAGAGCGGCTGTTCGACGCCGCGGAGCGCGTGCTCGCGCGGGACGGCGCCGCCGCCCTGACCGGCCGGGCCGTCACGGAGGAGGCGGGCTGCGCCAAGGGGGTGCTGCACACGCACTTCGCGGGCCTCGACCAGTTCGTCGCCGAACTCTGTCTGGACCGCTTCGCCCGCGCCGCGGCGCGGGCGAAGGACCTGCCGGAGCGGGCGGGCTCGGCCACCGTGGCCGAGCACCTCACCACCGTGGCCGCGGCGGTCCTCTCCCTGGACCCCGGCGTCGTGGAGCTGGCCGTGACCCGCCCGGCCGCCACCCTGCGGATCCGCGAGGCCTGGCGCGCGGGCGCACCCGGCTTCGGCGCGGTGCAGGAGTCGATCGGCGCCTATCTGCGCGAGGAACAGCGCCTGGAGCGCGTGCCACGGGAACTGGACACGGCGTCCGTCGCCCTCGCCCTGGTCGGGACGCTGCACCATCTGCTGATGACGGGGTGGATGGGCACGGCGGATCCGCGGGGCGCGGTGGAGCGGCTCGTCCGCGCGCTGGTCGGCGGGGCCTGAGGCCGGGCCCGGGGCGGGGGCCCGGCGGCGGGCCGGGGTCAGTCGTTCGGACGTCGCGGCGGGCTCGCCACCCCCGTCTCACGGCCGCTGAGTTCGGCGTCCAGGGTCTGCTGCGCGACCCGCATCGCCTCCGCGTACCTCGGTTCGGACATGCGCTGCCAGGCCTCGTCCGGTGCGACCTCCTCCTGGCGGCTGACCACCCACCAGATGTTGCCGAACGGGTCGCGCACCCGGCCGCCCCGGTCGCCCCAGGCGCTGTCACAGATCTCGGTGACCACCCGCGCGCCGTGGGCGACGGCGGCGGCCACGGCGGCGTCCGCGTCGGGGACGTGGACCCGCAGGAGCGAGGGCATCACCGGCCAGTCGGGCCGCCGGTCGAAGGCCAGCACGACCGTGTCCCCGACGCGGATCTCGCCGTGCCCGATGGTGCCGTCCTCGACCGGCACCCGGGCGAGCTCCTCCCCGCCGAACGCGGCGGCGACGAAGTCGAGGAGCGCTCCGGTGTCGTCGGTGACCACCCAGGGCGCGACGCTGGTGTATCCCTCGGGCGCGGTGCGGTTCATCGGTCCGGTCCTCCCGTAGCGGCCTGCCGGGCCACGGCGTTCGGCCGCGGCCCGCTTGCGTCGGAACCGACGGTAGAACGGGTATAGGTCAGTTCATGGCCTAGTGCACGCGCCGTCAGGCCGTACGTCCGCTCGGGCCCATCGCGCTGTGGCGCACCGGGTCGCCCGCCGTCGGTGCCTGTGCGCGCGGGTGGCTACGGGTGGTAGAGCGTGCGGGCGCGCGTCAGGTCGGCGGGGCCGTCCCTGCCGATGTCGAGGAAGTAGCGCACCTGCCACGCCTGGGTGCCGCGGGCCTGGCGGCCGGTCGTGGTCACCCAGGGCGGATAGACGCGGAAGCCGCGCTTCCCGCCGGAGCCGCCGCGGGAAACAACGCCGCGCTCGCACAACACCTCGCGCGGGAACACGAACTGGCCGAAGCCGTCGTCGTCATGGCTGCTGATGACGAAGAGGTCCACCCCGTCGTCGGCGTCGAAGGGCCGGATCGGGCCCTCCTCGGACCGCTGCCACACGGTGACGAACTGGCCCGCCTTCGTCGGGGTGGTCCTGGCCGCGCGGAAGCGCACCGAGCGGCCGTCGAGCGTGAACGCGCAGGCCGCGTACTCGGCGCTCTCCGGTTCGGGCACGGGCGGTGAGCAGGCGAAACCGCCGCGGTCGTACACCGAGGCCTTCGCCGCGATGAGGTCCCCGTGAAGCCCCGTCCACGGCTGATGCGTCGCCATGCGGTCATCCTGTCATGGTGATCGTTCGGTGCCGTGGCGCCGTGTCCGAGGCCGGTGTGCTCAGGGGAGGCGGGCGGTGTCCATCGCGTCCAGCAGGTCCCGGAGTCCGGCGAGCGCCCCGCGGGCCGCCTCCGTCATCCCCGCCAGTGCCGCGCGGCGGTCGCCGGTCGCGGTCAGGCCCTCCTCGGCACGGCGGACGAGGCCTGCCGTGTATTCGACGACCGTGCCGTGCAGGCCCGTCGCGACGCGGCGGCGCTCGCCGGTCACCGCGTCGCCGACGCGCGCGGCCACCGCGGCCAGCACCCGTCGCTCCCAGCGTCCGCCGTCGCCCCGGCGGGCGCGCGTCAGCAGGCCGAGCGCCCAGACGGGCAGCAGCCACGGCACGGTCACCAGGCCGAGGCCCGCGAGCAGCGCCGCGGTGCCGGGGCCCGCCGACTCGGCCGGGTCGCTCAGCACCGCGAGCCCGAGCACCGCCCCGCCGACGGCGCCGACCGCGACCGGCGCGGGCCAGGTCGCGCGGGCGGGGCCGTAGGCGCCCACCGCGTGCAGCGCGGCCAGTTCGGCCGTCCAGGCGCAGCCGAGGGCCGCGAGCCAGGCGAACGGCAGCGCGCCCGCGACCGTGGCCGCCGCCCAGGCCAGGGACACGCCGAGCGTCATCGCGAGGGCGGTCGCGGGGGTCCGGCGGCGCAGCAGCAAGGGGGCCGCGTGGGCGGTCGACAGAGCGGCGAGGCCGTACAGTTCACCGCCGCTCAACGGTACGGCGGCGAGCAGCGGCGCCCCCGCGCAGGCGGTGAAGAGCGCCGCATCCACCGCTCGCGGCCACCACGGGCGGGCCGTCCGTGTCGGCAGGGTCGCGGCGACGGTCCAGCCGCCGCGCTGCGACGGGCCCGCCGCGATCCGCCCGCCGACGGACGCGGCCCGCTCCTTCAGGTGGGCGAGTCCCCGGCCGGTGCCGAGATCTCCGCCCAACGGCTCGCTCTGCCGGGCGGGTTCGTTCGTCACGGTGACCGTCACCTCGCCGAGGGCGTACCCGACGCGGACGGCGACCGGTGCTCCGGCGGCGTACCGCATCGCGTTGGTCAGGGACTCCTGGACGACGCGGTACGCGGTCACGCGCACGGCGGACGGCAGGGGCCGGGGGCGACCGCGGACGTCCAGGGCGACCGGGACACCATGGCGCTCCAGGCCCGCGCACAAGGGCGGCAGGACGTCGCGCAGGGGCCCGTCGCCCGGCTCGTCGGCGACCACCGCGACGAGTCCGGCGAGGGCGGCCAGGACGTCACGGCCCACCGCGGCGCCGTGGGCGAGGGCCTCGTCGGCCAGTTCGGGGCGGCTGTCCGCGAGCCGCAGCGCGGCCGCTCCCTGGACGGCGATGGCGGTGAGGTGGTGTCCGGCGGTGTCGTGCAGGTCGCGGGCGAGCCGTTCGCGCTCGGCGTCGGCGGCGGCCCGGCGTTCGCCGTCCACGTCGGCGAGGCGGGCGAGAAGGCGGGCCCTGCGGTCCTCGCGGTGGGCGCGCAGACGTCCGCACAGCACAATCACCAGGTGCAGCAGGGCGCCCGCGAGCAGGTCGTCCAGGAGCGGGCCCGTCATGTCACCGCCCGCCCCGGGCAGGGGAGTCGAGGCGGTGGCGAGCGCCGCCCCGGGCAGCGCGAGCCGCGCAGGGCGGCGCACGGACAGGGAGAACAGCGCGACCCAGACGGCGACGGGCAGCGCGGGCGTCAGCGCGGCCTCCGGCAGCAGCGCCCGGGGCACCGCGTCGGCCGTGAGCACCGCGCAGAACACCGGCACCGGCGCCATCGCCCGCCACACCAGGGCCGCCGCCGACGCGAGCCCCGCAAGGAGCCCCAGGGCCGTCTGCCAGGGCTCGGCACGGCCCGGGCCGAAGACGACCACGGTCACGTGTCCGGCGAGGAGCAGCGCGGGCACCGCTGCGCCGACGCCCTCCGCCCGCCTGCGCGCCACCGCCCCGAAGCCATCCGATGCCACGCCGTGCCGTGTGTGCCCCGTCCGGCGTCTGCGGGCCTCGTCGTGGCTGGTCGCGCGGTTCCCCGCGCCCCTTTGGGGCCCTGTCCCCTCGGGGCGCTGTCTCCTCAGGGCGCTGTGGCTTCGGGGCGTGTGCCCCTGCCGTGCCGTGAAGAAGGGGCGCAGCCGTGCCCTCATCCAGTCCTCCCCCAGCCCGCGGCCCCGGCCCGCACCGTGACCCTACCGGCGCGCTTCTCCACCCACGGGTGGAGGAGGCACCGGCCAACAGGTCGGGGCCCAGCCCCTGCTCGGGCAGGACGCGGCCCCGCGCGGGGCGCGATGTGCTGGGGGCATGAGCATCGACCGACGTACCGCCGTCGCGGGAGGGATCGCCGCCGGGCTCGGCCTGGCGGGCGCTGCCGCCGTGGGCCGCGCGACCACCTCGCCGAAGGCCGGGCCCGGGGCGATCACCGTCCGGGGCGAGTCCGCCACCCGCACCACCCTGCCCGTCGCCCGCGACCCGAGGGCGTCGGGCGGCGCCTACCTGGCCCTGGACACGGCCGACGCGCCGCCCGCGCGCGGCGGTTGGTACGCCACGTACACCGTGGACGTCCCGGCCGCCGGGCCGTACCGCCTGACGGCGGTGGCCTCCGTGCCCGTGGAGCAGCCGCACGCCGAGCAGCCGGGCTCGTACCTCCGCCTCGCGGTCAACGGCGCCGCGCCGCTGCCGCTCGCCCACTCCCAGCCCCACTGGTACGAGTCCCCGAAGGCCTGGGGCGAACTGTCCCGGGTCACGCTGGGCGACGTCGAGCTGCGCCGGGGCGCCAACACCCTCACCTTCACCGTCGAGGGGCCGACCGTCCTGGACGCGTACACCGGATACCGCTTCCTCCTGGACGAGTTCACCCTCACCCCGGTCCCGCTCGCGCTGCGCGCCGTGGGCGTGCGGGACCGCGCGGGGGATCCGGCGGACAACCTCGGCCACTACCGCGACGAGCGGCACGCGGCCCTGGCCTTCGAGCTGAACGCGGCGGCGCCGGAGGCGCTGCGCGTCACGTACCGCCTGCTCGACCACGCCTCCACGAAGGTGGCCTCCGGCTCCGTGCGGGTCCCGGCGGGCGCCACCGGGGCCGTGGTCCGCCTGCCCGCGCTGCCGCCCGGTGCCTACCGTGCCGTGGCGGCGCTCGGCTCGACCCCGAAGGCCGAGGTCACCGGGCGCTTCGCACGCTTGCCGGAGCGGCGTGCGGTGCGGGGCCCGGCGAACCGCTTCGGCGTCAACGTCGCCACCTACGCCCTGGTGCCGCCCGCACGGCTGCCCGCGCTCGCGTCGGCCCTCGCGGCCATGGGCGTCGGGCACGTCCGCGACGGCGGCTCCTGGCCCGCGGCGCAGCGCACCGGGCGCGGCCCGTTCGCCCCAGAGCCCTTCGACGCCGCCCGCGCGGCGTTCCACGACCACGGCCTGAAGGTCGTCGAGGTCGTCTCGCCGCCCCCCGACTGGGCGTTGACCAGGACCTCCGTGCCGCTCCCCGCCGACCTGCGCGACGCCTACCGCTACACCGCTCACCTCGCGGGGCGGGGCAGGCCCGTACCGGCCCACGCGCTCCAGCTGTCGAACGAGCCCGACGTGGACGCCACCGCGAGCACCGGCGACCAGCACGCCGCGTACGTCAAGGCGGCGGCGCTCGGCATCGCGGACCAGCCGGACGCACCCCCGGTGGTGCTTCCCGGCATCGCGCAGGAGGGCCTCTTCCAGGAGCTGATGCTGCGCAACGACGTGGTGCGGTACGCCGACGTGTGGAGCTTCCACGGCTATCCGCCGCTCGACGACACCGACCCCGATCCTTCGTCGGCGCCGGAGGAGCAGCAGGAGCTGCGGGAACGGTTCGGGGTGCCGGGCCGCGAGGCGGCGATGTGGATGACGGAGTGCGGCGCCTTCCTGCCCGCCGTACCGGGCGGGGACCCCGCCTACGCCACACAGCGCACGCAGGCCCGCTACCTCGTGCTTTCGACGGTGGAGAGCCTGGCCGCGGGCACGGACCGGCAGTTCTGGTTCTGCGGGCCGCCGTGCACGGACGACGGCGTCTCGTTCGCGCTGTTCAGCCGGGACTTCCAGCCGCTGCCCGCGTTCAGCGCCTACGCCGCGCTCACCGCGCTCCTCGGGGAGGCCAACTACGCGGGGCTGATCGAGGAGTTGCTGCCGCGCGCGGCCGGTTTCGTCTTCGCGGACGGCACGGGCCGCACCGTGACGGTGGTGTGCGCGCCCCGGCCGAGGTCCGTGGACGTGCCGGTGCCGGACGGGCCGACGCGCGTGTACGACATCATGGGCGCGGCCCGGGGCACACCGCCCCGGTCACGCCGGGGAACGGTCCGGGTGAGAGCGTCCCGCGACCCGCTCTACCTGGTGACCGACGCTCCGCCGAACCGGCGGCCCAGGCCGCCCGCGAGTGACGGCCGCACCCGGACGCGTCCGCTGTCCCCGGCCGAACACATCGTCCTCGACCAGCGCTTCGCGGCGGCCGACGCGGCGCCGGGCAAGGCCGACGGCGACGCCGAACCGCCGCTGGGCTACCGCCTGGGCACGACGACCCGGATGCGCCTCGCCGTCTACAACTTCAACCCCACCGCGCGGACCGTCACGCTCACCGCGCGAGCGCCCACCGGCTGGTCGGTCACGCCCGGCCGCGCGACGGAGGTCCGGGTGCCCGCGCACGGGCGCGTACGGGTGCCCTTCACCGTGACGGCGGGCGAGCGGGTGACCACCGGAGCGGACCACCCGCTGACCTTCGAGGCCCGGCTCGGCGACGAGCCGGTGCCGCCGTCGGTGTCACTCGTCCAACGGCGGCCCTGAGGCGTGACTAGCGCAGGCCGACCTGGCTGCGGCCGTCCAGCTTGCCGTTGCCGAAGGAGAACGACGCCACGCCGTACGTCGACTTCTGCTCACACACGTAGATCGCGGACTTGATGCCCTTGGCCTCGGAGTCGGCGGAGCGCACGCACACGCCCTTGCCCGCGATGGTGTGCATCTGGGCGACGGTCTTGCCCTTGGTGATCTTCTTGTACTTGGCCTTCGTCATCTTGCCGTTGGACTCCTTGCCGTCCAGTCCGGCCTGCGACTTGATCTCCAGCTTGCCGTTGCCGAAGAGGAACTCCGCCGTGCTGAAGCGCTTGTTGCCCTTGCACGTGTAGGTCTTGCTGGAGTAGCCCGGGTAGCTGCTGCTCGCGGTCTTCTTGCAGGCGCCGCTGCCCGCGACCGAGGTCAGCTTGGCGACGGACGCGCCCAGCTTCACCTTGTCGTACTCGGCGCGCGTGATGGTGCCCGTACCCGCGGCCTGCGCGGTGGGCGCCAGGGCGGCGGTGAGAGCGGTGGCGAGCAGACCGGCGGTGACCAGGCTCTTGCGCGACATTCGGGATCCTCATTCTTGCGCGAAAAGGGCAGGGCTGAGGGACCGTCACGAAGGCGCAGCCCCCCACCCTTCGAACAAAGCGAAGTATAGGGAGACGTCGATCTTCTTTTCGAACACTTTCGCGGGATGACGCCTCATACTGGGTGACAAGCACCACACCGCACACGGAGCCTCATGTGCCGAGCCCCGACCCGGGCCGGGAGCGCGTCTGGTACGTCTCCTACGGCTCGAACATGCACCTCGACCGCCTCATGGCGTACATCGCGGGCGGCAGGCCCCCCGGCTCGTCCCGGGACCACCCCGGCTGCCGCGACCGGCGGCCGCCCGAGGTCTCGCGCGCCGTGGAGCTGCCGGGCGCCCTGTACTTCGCCACGGAGTCGGTGCTGTGGACGGGCGGGCGGGCCTTCTACGACCCGGCCGCCGACGGCTTGCTGTACGCGCGGGCGCACCTGGTGACCCGGGGGCAGTTCTCCGACATCGCCGCGCAGGAGATGTACCGCGCCCCGGGCACCGACCTCGATCTGACGGCGGTGGTCCGGGACGGCCGCGCCCGCCTCGGTGCCGGGCGCTACGAGACGCTGGTGTGCCCGGGGCTGCTCGACGGCCTGCCGCTGCTCACCTTCACGGCGCCCTGGCACCTCGCGGACGTGGCCCTCAACCCGCCCGCGGGCGCCTATCTGCGCCATCTGGGCGCGGGCCTGATGGAGACGGCGGCCTGGGGTGAGGCCGCCGTCTCCGCCTATCTCGCGGCCCGCCCGGGCGCCCTGGGTCACTGGACGGCCGAGCGGGTCGCGCGGCTGCTCGCGCGCTGACCGGTGGGTCAGCCGCGCAGCGGGCCCTCGCAGCGGAAGTCCGAGGTGCCGGCCCGCCCGTCGGTCCAGACGTCCACGGCACCGAACGAGCAGTTCATGTCGGTGAGGTTGTTCTCACCGCCCTTGGCCCGGTCGAGGATGAAGTAGTCGACCGTCTCGGACATGTCCTTGTAGACCAGGTCCTCGTCCTGGGAGTCGGTGAGGCGGGCCGTGATCCGTCCCGTGCAGGCGAAGCGCGGGCGGTCCTGCGAGCCGCCGGACGCGCACTCCGGGGTGTTCCCGGTCGTCGCCTTGATGGAGTCGCGGACCTGCGCCGCCGTGGTGGCGCGCAACTCGCCCACCGGCACGTACGTGGTGGCGGGCACGAACAGGTCGTCGACCTGGGCGATCTGCTCGTCGAGAAAGCCGTCGTACTCGGACTGGATGTGCGTGTCCCTGCCCATCCGGTCGCGCCAGGCGTCGAAGGCCGCCGGGTCGTCCTTGCGCAGCAGGCGGTACATCTCCTGGAGCTCGGCGGGGTGCTCGGCCCACAGGTACTCGAAGAACGTGCCCGCGTAGTTGTAGAACCGGAAGCCGTCGCCGTCGTAGGTGGCGTGCAGGAGCTGGTTGACGGTCATCCGCGGGCCGCCGCCCGCGGTGTCCGCGATGATGCCCTTGACCAGGGACTTGCGGACCTTGATGCCGTCGTCGCGGGTGGCGCCGTCGAAGAACTCGGCGGTGCCCTCGTCCATCGCCGTGGTCCGGTCGCCCTGGTACCACGGGCCCTCGCCGAAGGAACCGGGCACCGCCCAGCGGCCGTTGAGGTAGTGCGTGTACTCGTGCCGGAACAGCTCTTCGAGGGTGAGCGAGGAGTCCTGCGGGACGCGGCGCTGGTAGGTGTAGAAGGTGGCGCCCTTCTCGATGTACATGCCGCCGTTGTCGGTGCTCAGGCCGGTCAGGAGCGGCTGGAAGTTCTCGTACTCGGCGCGCGAGGAGTACAGGACCACGCGCAGGCTGGTGTTGGTGTCGCCCTTGAGCGGCTCCTGGGTCCCGACCACGCGGTGGAACTGCGCCTTGACCTGCTGGCTCGCGTAGTACAGCTGGTCGACGGTGGCGCGGTCGAGGGCGTGGCGCACCACGATCCCGTCGGTGCCCTGCTTGCCGTAGTTGTACGTCTGCGGGAAGAGCTTCTTCTCGATGTCCTCGCGGCACACCTTGTACGGGGCGCAGGCCTCGAACTCCACCAGCCAGGTGGCGACCTTCGCCCACGGCGCGCTGAGGTTGCCGAAGGTGCGGGCGGTGACGTCCAGGAGCCCGCCGAGCCCCGAGACGATCTCGGTGCGCAGCGCCTCGACCTGGCCCATGCGCCCGTACTCCAGGAGGGCGTCGCGCGCCGCCCAGGCGTTGTCCGTGCCCTTCAGGTGCCCGTAGCCCGCGAACGCCTTGAACGCGGCGCGGTAGGAGGGGTCGGCGGCGACGGCCGCGTGGAAGGCGGTGTCCCTGTTGCCGGGGTAGACGCCCAGGTAGTTCAGGGACAGGGCGGCGAGCGCCGACCCGCCCCAGGAGCGGTTCTTGTAGGTGTCGGGGCGGTCGGCGTCCAGGGTCTTCAGGACCCGCTTGACCAGGGGCAGTTGGTGCTGGCGCAGACCCGGCGCGCTCGCCGCGTACAGGGCCTCGCGGAGCGTCTCGGCGTTCGTGGCGGTCGCGTCGAAGGTGCGGGCGGACGAGCCGAAGGCGTCGACGGCCGCCCGCATGGCCGCGACCGTCGGCGGGTCGGTGACGTCGATCTCGTCGCGGGAGAAGTCGTGGTACGCGACGGCATGCAGATAGGTGAACATCTCAAGGAGGTGGCTGGTGTTCTTGCCGTCGTGGCTCGCGGCGAGCGCGCTGATGCGCCGCGACACGGCCTGCACGTGCGCGTCGGACATCACCGGGGCGAGGCGCCGGTCCCAGGTCCAGATCAGCGAGCGCAGACAGCCGTCGGCGGTGACGGCCCGGTCGGCGAGGAAGTCGGCAAGACCCTCCGGGGAAAGCCGGGTCAGGTCGTCGAGCGTGCACCCGGCCGCGGCGGACCGCTGCTTGGCCTTGGGCGTACGGGGGCCGGGGACGCGGCCGTCGGTGAGGCCGCCGGGCGCCGGGAGCCGCCGGGCCCCGGGCTTGGGCGCCTTGGCCAGACGGTCGGCCCGGTCGTGCGGGTCGGGCGCGGCGGCCTGGCGTATCGCGTCGCCCGACGCGGACGGGGTGTCCGCCTGGACGAGCGGGGCCGCGGTCACACAGAGGCTCACCGCCGTCGCGGCGGTGAGCAGGGATCTGCGCAGGGTTCTCGAAGGAAACACGGAGGGCTCCCAGGGTGGGGGTCATGGGAAAGCACGCGGTGCAGGGGCGATGGGCGCCCAACTGCCCGCCTTGTAACGGCACTTGGCGACCGGGACCCATCGGGGAACCCAACGCCATGTGACGCGTAACGTAGTAATGTGAAATTGCACTGACAAGGGGTCAGGCGCTCCGTTATCCAGCTGTGTCCCGGCCGGACCACCCACCGCGCCCGGACCGGGCCGCCCGCCGCGCCCCGGCCGAAGGCCCCGGAGGGGCGGCCGGGTCACCCCGCTACCGAGGAGGACCAACCATGCCCGAGACCACGACCGACACCCCCGGCCCGCCCGCGGCCGACACCCCCCGGGCCCCGGGCACGGTCAGCCACGACCTGCCCGTCTCCCCGGAGTTCGAGCGGTTCATGGCGGGTGGCTGGGCGCCGAGCCCGCTCCCCGGTGACCTCCGCCTGACGGCCGCCGACGTCACCCCGGGCCGTCGGGCGCGCCTCTCCGCCCGCTTCCCCGGGGAGCGACTCGTCATCCCCGCCGGGGAGTTGCGGGTGCGCTCCAACGACTGCGACCACCGCTTCCGGCCGCACAGCGCGTACGCGTGGCTCACCGGCCTCACCGGCGAGGAACAGGCCGGGCACGTCCTGGTCCTGGAGCCCGACGGGCCGCACCGGCACGAGGCGGTCCTGTATGTGCGGCCCCGCTCGCCGCGGGCCGACGGCGGCTTCTACCGGGACCGGCGCTACGGCGAGTTCTGGGTCGGCCGCCGCCCCGACCTGGAGGAGGCCGAGCGCATGACCGGCATCCGCTGCGCCCACCTGGACCGTCTCGGCGCGCTCCCGCCGGGGCGCCACGCGTCGACGGACGGCGAACTCGCCGCCGCCCTGAGCGAGCTGAGGCTCGTCAAGGACGTCTGGGAGGTGGCCCAGCTCCAGCAGGCCGTGGACCACACGGCGGCGGGGTTCGAGGACGTGGTGCGCGCCCTGCCGCGCGCCCTCACCCATCCGCGCGGCGAGCGCTGGATCGAGGGCGTCTTCGGCCTGCGCGCCCGCGCGGAGGGCAACGGCACCGGCTACGAGACCATCGCCGCCTCCGGCGCCCACGCCTGCGTCCTGCACTGGATCCGCAACGACGGCCCCCTGGACGCGCGGGACTTGCTCCTCCTGGACGCGGGCGTGGAGACCGACACCCTCTACACCGCCGACATCACCCGCACCCTGCCGCTCTCCGGGCGCTTCTCCCCCGTCCAGCGGCAGGTGTACGAGCTGGTGCTCGCCGCGCAGGACGCGGGCATCGCCGCGCTGCGGCCGGGCGCGCGCTTCCGCGACTTCCACCGGGCCGCGATGCGGGTGATCGCGGAGGGCCTCGCGGAGTGGGGCGTCCTCAAGAGCCCCGAGGGCGACTTCCACCGCCGCTACACCCTGTGCAGCAGCGGCCACATGCTCGGGATCGACCTGCACGACTGCGCGCAGGCGCGGACCGAGGTCTATCTGGACGGGGTCCTGGAGGAAGGCCAGGTGCTGACCGTCGAGCCCGGCCTCTACCTCCAGCCGGACGACGAGACGCTGCCGCCCGAACTGCGCGGCATCGGCGTCCGCATCGAGGACGACCTGGTCGTCACGGCCGAGGGGGCCCGCCTCATGTCCGGGAGCCTGCCGCGCACGCCGGACGGGGTGGAGGAGTGGATGGGGAACCTCATGGAGGGCTGAGCGGGCCGCCCGGCCCGCCGGCCGGAACTTCCGGCGGGGCGTCGTAGACCAGGCTGTAGCGCCAGAACAGGCGGCGCCGGATCCGGGCACCGGGCAGCTCCCGCGCGGCCGCGGCCCGGATGTCCCCGAGGGTTTCGCGCGGGTCCGCGGTCGGCGCCGTCATGTGCGGGGGCGGCGCGTCGGCGCGGGCCGGATGCCTGATCAGCCCCAGGACCGGATTCAGGAGCGCGGCGGGCAGGGTGGCGAGCAGGTCGACGGGCCCCGACTCCCGGTAGCAGCCGAGGATCACCAGGCGCCCGCCCGGCGCGAGACACCGGCGGAGCTCCCGCAGGGTGGGCGTCAACGGCAGGTGGTGCAGGACGGCGACCAGAGTGACGGCGTCGTAGCGCCGCCCCGGGTCGCGCCCGTCGAAAGCGGCCTCGACGATGGTGACCGCGGGATCGCCGGTGAAGCGCTCCGCCGCGGCGCGGGCCGTCCCGGGATCGGGTTCGAGCCCGGTGACGGTCACGGCTCGACGGCGCAGCCGCGCGGCGAGGTTCCCCGTTCCGCACCCGACGTCGAGGACGTGGCGGGCCCCTGACGCGGCCACCCGGTCCGCGATCCAGCGGCCGTAGTGGTCGTTGTGGCTCCAGGGGTGCCGCTGGTTGAAGCGGTGGAGGTGAGCAAGGAGCGCCATGGGGCCACGGTAGTCAGGGACGACCGCTCACCCCCGCGCTGCCAGGGTGCGGAGCACGTCTGGAACCGGCCATGACCACCCAGTTCCGGTCCGGCCCTGGCCCGCGTCCGCCCTGGTGGCGCCGAGGCCGAACAGCCTGGTCACCTCACCCTCCGTGCCGCGGTCGACCGGGCCGATGCCGCCCGCCCGGCAGGGCCGAGATCGCCCGCGCCCCGAGGCCGCACGAGCCACCGAACAGCGCCCGGGCCGGGGAGAGTTGGCGCCGCGCGCGGGATCCCTTGGCAACGCCGGTGCAATGTGAAATATTACTGACGTGCCCACGAGGAACTCCACGGACGTCATCGTCATCGGGGCGGGCGTGGTCGGCGCCGCCTGCGCCTACTACGCGGCCCGCTCCGGACTCCACGTCACCGTGATCGACCGCGGCCCCGTCGCGGGCGGGACGACGGGTGCGGGCGAGGGAAACCTCCTGGTCTCGGACAAGGAGCCCGGCCCGGAACTCGATCTGGCCCTGCTCTCCACGCGGCTGTGGCGCGAACTGGCCGACGCCCTGCCGCCGCGCATCGAGTACGAGACGAAGGGCGGCCTCGTCGTCGCCTCCGACACCCACGGCCTGGTCTCCCTGCGCGAGTTCGCCGCGCGGCAGGCCCGGTCCGGCGTCGCCGCCGACGAGGTGCCCGCCGACCGGCTCCGCGACCTGGAGCCGCATCTCGCGCCCGGCCTCGCGGGCGGCTTCCACTATCCGCAGGACGCGCAGGTGCAGCCCGCCCTCGCCGCCGCCCAGCTGCTGCGCGCGGGCAGCGAGCGGGTGCGGCTGCGGCTCGGCGAGGAGGTCACCGGCGTCCTCACCGGCTCCGGCGGGCGGGTGCGCGGGGTGCGGACCCCCTCGGGCGACCTCCACGCGCCGCACGTCGTCAACGCGGCAGGAACCTGGGGCGGCGAGGTCGCCCGGCTCGCGGGAGCGTTCCTGCCCGTGCTGCCCCGGCGCGGCTTCGTACTGGTCACCGAGCCACTGCCCCGCGTGGTCCGGCGCAAGGTGTACGCGGCGGACTACGTCGCCGACGTCGCCAGCGACTCGGCGGCGCTCCAGACCTCCGCCGTCGTCGAAGGCACCCCGGCCGGACCCGTTCTGATCGGCGCGAGCCGGGAGCGGGTCGGCTTCGACCGCTCCCTGTCGGTGGCGGCGCTGCGGCGCCTCGCCGCGCAGGCCGTCCGGCTCTTCCCGGCGCTCGCCACGGTGCGGGCCGTGCGGACGTACGCCGGGTTCCGGCCCTACCTCCCCGACCACCTGCCCGCCATCGGCCCCGACCCGCGCGCCCCCGGCCTGCTGCACGCCTGCGGGCACGAAGGGGCCGGGATCGGTCTCGCCCCGGCGACGGGGCACCTCGTCGCCGCGCTGCTCGGCGGCGGCGAACTCCCCCTCGACCTCAAGCCGTTCAGACCCGAGCGGTTCGACGAAGGCACCGACCCCAGAAAGGAGCCGGGGCATGGCGCGTGACCGCACCCCCGCCGACCTCGTCGGGGCCGCCCCCGACACCGCGTTCGAGATCAGCTTCGACGGGCGCCCCGTCCCCGCGCTGCCCGGCCAGTCCGTGGCCGCCGCGCTCTGGGCCGCGGGCGTCCTCGCCTGGCGCACGACCCGGGTCGGCGGGCGGCCGCGCGGCGCGTTCTGCGGCATCGGCCAGTGCCACGACTGCCTGGCCACCATCAACTCCCGCCCGAACCGGCGGGCTTGTCTGGTCCCGGCGCGGCCCGGCGACGCGGTCACCACGCAGGAGGGACACGGGCATGCGGGACTCGGCGTCTGAGACGGCTCCGGAGCACCGGGCTCACCGAGCGCACGAGGGGCCGCACGACCTGGCCGTGATCGGCGCCGGCCCCGCGGGCCTCGCGGGTGCGGTGACCGCCGCCGAACTCGGCCTGTCCGTGGCCCTGCTGGACTCATCGGCACAGCCCGGCGGCCAGTACTACCGCCACCCCGACCCGGCCCTGGGCGCCACCCGCCCCGAGGCCCTGCACCACGACTGGCCGGCCTTCGCGGACCTGCGCCACCGCTTGCACTCCGGCACGGTCACCCGGCTGGCGCGCCATCACGTGTGGACCGTCGTACGCGAGGACGGCGGGGATGCCGAGGGCGGTGAGGACCTGTGGGCCGTGCACGCCGTCACCGGCTCGGACGGCGCCGGGGACGGGGCGGGGGCGGGGGAGCGCCCCGTGCGCGTACGGGCCCGTGCGGTGCTGCTCGCGACCGGTACGTACGAGCGCCACCTCCCCTTCCCCGGCTGGACCCTGCCGGGTGTCGTGGCCGCCGGAGGGGCCCAGGCGATGCTGAAGTCCGGGCTCGTCCTTCCGGGCAGCCGGGTCGTGGTGGCGGGCAGCGGGCCGCTGCTGCTCGCCGTGGCCGCGTCGCTCGCCTCGGCGGGGGCCCGGGTGCCCGCCGTGGTGGAGGCGTCGGGCTACCTCGCGTACGCCCGTGAGCCGCGCACCTTGCTGGCCGATCCGCACAAGCTCCTGGAAGGCGCGACCCACGGCGCGGCGCTGCTGCGGCACCGGGTGCGGCCCCTGGTCCGCAGCGCGGTGACCCGCGCGCACGGCACCGACCGCGTGGAGGCCGTCACGATCTCGCGGCTCGACCGGGACTGGCGGCCCGTGCCGGGGACCGGCCGCCGCATCGCCTGCGACGCGCTCGCGATCGGCCACGGCCTGGTCCCCCAGCTCGAACTGGCCACCGGGCTCGGCTGCGCGACGCGGCGCGCACCGGACGGGACCCACGCGCTCGCCCTCACTTCCCTCCAGAGCACCTCGGTGCCCGGCGTCTACGCGGCGGGCGAGGCGGGCGGCGTCGGCGGCGCCCGCCTCGCCTTGGCCGAGGGCGAGTTGGCGGGCATCGCCATCGCCGCGCGCACCTTGGGGCGGCCCGCGCTGCTCGACGGCCCGCGCGTGCGCGAGCTGCGGCGGCGTCGGCACCGGATGCGCGCCTTCGCCGAGGTGATGGCGCGCGCCCACGCCCCGGGCGAGGGCTGGACGCGGTGGCTCGACGACGCCACGGACATCTGCCGCTGCGAGGAGGTCACCGCGGGCAGCGTGCGCGAGGCGATCGACGTCTACGGCGCCCGGGACGCCCGCACCGTCAAGCTCCTCACCCGCGCCGGCATGGGCTGGTGCCAGGGCCGCATGTGCGGCACGGCCGTGGCCTGCCTCGCCGCGGGCGCGCCCGGCGCGCCGCAGTCACCGCCACCGGAGCGCAGACCGCTGTCGGTGCCGGTGCCGTTGGGAGTGCTCGCCGCGGTGGACGGGGACGAGGAGACCCCGACGGCCGACGGATAGCACCGCCCCGTCTTCCGCCGGACCGCCCCGCACCGGACACTCGTCGACCTCGCAGGCTCCACTCCCCGCTCAATAAAATGTCACACATCACAGAAGGGCTCCCTTCATGACCACCTCCCCCTCCCCCGCCGCCTCCTGGACCCCGGAGCGGCCGTGGCGCGGCATCATGGTCGCCACCGCGCTGCCGCTGCGCGACGACCTCTCCGTCGACCACGACGCCTACGCCGAACACGTCCGGTGGCTCCTGGACAACGGCTGCGACGGAGTCGTGCCGAACGGCTCGCTCGGCGAGTACCAGACCCTCACCGCCGACGAGCGCGCCCGCGTCGTGCGCACGGCCGTGGAGGCCGCGGGCGACGGGGCCCGGGTGATGCCTGGCGTCGCCGCGTACGGCAGCGCCGAGGCGCGCCGCTGGGCCGAGCAGGCGGGCGAACAGGGCTGCGGCAGCGTGCTGTTGCTGCCCCCCAACGCCTACCGCGCCGACGAGCGCGCGGTGCTCGACCACTACGCCGAGGTGGCCCGGGCACAGCTGCCCGTCGTGGCCTACAACAACCCCCTCGACACCAAGGTCGACCTGACCCCGGCCCTGCTCGCGCAGCTGCACGGCGCGGGGCACGTCGTGGCCGTCAAGGAGTTCAGCGGCGATGTGCGCAGGGCGTACGCGATCGCCGAACTGGCCCCGGACCTCGATCTGTTGATCGGCGCCGACGACGTCCTGCTCGAACTCGCCGTCGCCGGTGCCGTCGGCTGGGTCGCGGGCTACCCCAACGCCTTCCCCGCCTCCTGCGCCGCGCTGTACCGCGCCGCGACCGCCGGTGACCTTCAGGCCGCGCTGCCGCTCTACCGGTCCCTGCACCCGCTGCTGCGCTGGGACTCCAAGACCGAGTTCGTACAGGCCATCAAGGCGTCCATGGACATCGTCGGGCGGCGCGGCGGCCCCACCCGGCCGCCGCGCACCCCGCTGGCCCCGGCGGCCGGGGCCCAGGTGCGCGCCGCCACGGAGAAGGCCGTCGCCGACGGCCACCACTGACCCGGAAGGGGACTTCCATGCGTACGCGTCACGTCTTCCACGCCGTGGACTCGCACACCGAGGGCATGCCCACGCGCGTGATCACCGGCGGCGTCGGGGTGATCCCCGGCGCCACCATGGCGGAGCGCCGGCTCCACTTCATCGAGCACCTGGACCACCTGCGCACGCTCCTGATGTACGAGCCGCGCGGGCACGCCGCGATGAGCGGCGCGATCCTCCAGCCGCCCACCCGGCCCGACGCCGACTACGGCGTGCTCTACATCGAGGTGTCCGGCCTGCTCCCCATGTGCGGCCACGGCACCATCGGTGTGGCCACCGTCCTCGTCGAGACCGGCATGGTCCCGGTCACCGAGCCCGTCACCACGGTGCGGCTCGACACCCCCGCGGGCCTGGTCAGTGTCGACGTACAGGTCGAGGACGGAGCGGCGAGGTCGGTCACGCTCACCAACGTGCCCGCGTTCTGCGTCGGCCTCGACCGCAAGGTGGAGGTGGAGGGGTACGGCACGGTGACGTACGACCTCGCGTTCGGCGGGAACTTCTACGCGTTCGTCGAACTCGACGCCCTCGGCCTGCCGTTCGACCGGGCCCGCAAGGACGACCTGCTCGCCGCGGGCACGGCGGTCATGGCCGCGATCAACGCCTCCGACGAGCGGCCCGTCCATCCGGTCCAGCCGGAGATCGCGGGCGTGAAGCACGTCTACCTGGCCGCTCCCGGCTCCGACGCGCGCCGCTCGCGGCACGCCATGGCCATCCATCCGGGCTGGTTCGACCGCTCCCCGTGCGGCACGGGGACCTCCGCGCGGATGGCACAACTGCACGCCCGCGGCGCCCTGCCGCTGGAGCGCGACTTCGTCAACGAGTCCTTCATCGGTACGGAGTTCACCGGCAGGCTCGTCGCCGAGACGGAGGTCGGCGGGGTGCCCGCCGTCGTGCCGCGCATCACCGGGCGCGCCTGGATCACCGGCACCGCCCAGTACTTCCTCGACCCCGACGACCCGTTCCCCGGAGGGTTCCTCCTGTGATCACCGCCCTGGCCCCGGTTGTCTCGCGCAACCCGGCCGACCCCTCCGACGTGGTGGTGCGCACCGCCGCACCCGGCGCGTTCGCCGCCGTCGACACCGTCGAGCGGGCCCGCGTCGCACAGCCCGGCTGGCGCCTGGGCGGTGCGGCGGCCCGCGCGGGCGCGCTCGGCGCCATCGCCTCGGCCGTCGAGGCGGCCGCGGACGAGCTGGCCGCGCTCGCGGTCCGCGAAGTGGGCAAGCCCCTGACGGAGGCGCGCGCGGAGGTGGCGCGCACCGCCGCGATCTGGCGCTACTACGCCGAGGCCCCGTACGCGGCCGAGGGTTCCGTGCACGAACCGGGCAGCGGCGCCGGGCTGCTGCTCACGCGCCGCCGCCCGCACGGCGTCGCCGGGCTCGTCACGCCCTGGAACTTCCCCTTCGCCATCCCCAGCTGGAAGGCCGCCCCGGCCCTCGCGACCGGCAACGCCGTCGTCCTCAAGCCCGCGCCGGAAGCCACCGCGTGCGCCCTCCGCCTCGCCGAGATCGTCCAACGGGCCGTGCCCGACGGCGTGTTCACCGTCCTCCCCGGCGGCGCCAGTGAGGGCAACGCGGTCGTGTCGGCCGCCGACGTCATCTCCTTCACGGGCTCCACCGTCGTCGGTCAGGCCGTCGTGGCCCGCGCCGCCGCGCGCGGCGTCCCCGTCCAGGCGGAGATGGGCGGCCTGAACGCGGCGATCGTCCTGCCGGACGCGGACATCGCCACCGCCGCCGCCCACCTCGCCGCCGCGATCGCCGGGTACGCGGGCCAGAAGTGCACCGCGACCAGCCGCGTCATCGCGGTGGGCGCCGCCCTCGCCCCGCTGCGCGAGGCCCTGGCCGAGCGGCTGCGGTCCCTGGCCGTGGGCGACCCCGCCCACGCGGCCACCGCCTGCGGCCCGCTCATCTCCGAGGGGGCCCGCGAC
Source organism: Streptomyces sp. AN091965 (assembly GCF_022698285.1). Lineage (NCBI taxonomy): Bacteria > Bacillati > Actinomycetota > Actinomycetes > Kitasatosporales > Streptomycetaceae > Streptomyces > Streptomyces sp. AN091965. The sequence goes on from NZ_JALDMY010000001.1 coordinate 1,460,239, forward strand.
GAGGTGGCCGAGAGCAGGCGGGGGCTGCCCGAACTCACCGGGGCCCGCGCCCCGCGCGGCGACGGCTGGTACGCGGCCCCCGCGCTCGTCACGGACGTGCCGCCGGGCCACCGGCTGCTGCGCGAGGAGGTGTTCGGGCCGCTGGCCGTGCTGCTCGCCGCCGACGACCTGGACCACGCGGTCCGCATCGCCAACGCCACCCCCTACGGCCTGGTCACGTCCGTGCACACCGCGTCGCTCGACACCGCCCTGCACGGCCTCGACCACCTCGACACCGGCATGATCCGCGTCAACGCCCCGTCCACCGGCGTCGACTTCCACCTGCCGTTCGGCGGCACCAAGGCCTCCAGCCACGGCCCACGCGAACAGGGGCGCGCGGCGCTTGAGTTCTACACGTCCAGCCGCACCTACACCTTGGCTCCCGCGCTGTCCCCATGAAAACAACGTGACATTGTACGCTGGTGATCCACTCGGCCGAAGGCGCGTGGCGCGGTGCGGGCGCGAAGGCGCGCGGGCACCGCGCGGGCGACGACAGCGCGCGGGCACGGTGCGAGCGACGGTCACGAAGGGACACCACGACCATGGGCCACCTCAAGCAGCGCAACCTCATCACCACCAGGGAGCGCCTGCGCGACCAGGTGGCCCACGCCCTGCGCGCGGCACTGATCTCCGGTGAACTGCGCCCCGGCGAGGTGTACTCGGCGCCGGGCCTCGCGGAGGACTTCGGCATCTCCGCGACGCCCGTGCGCGAGGCGATGCTCGACCTCGCCCGCGAGGGCCTGGTCGAGCCGGTCCGCAACAAAGGCTTCCGGATCACCGAGGTCAACGAACGCGACCTGGACCAGTACTCGGAGATCCGCGCCCTCATCGAGGTCCCCATGGTCGGCCGGATCACCCGCTCCGCCGCCCGCGAGGACCTGGAGGCGCTGCGCCCGGTCGCGCAGGAGATCGTCCGCGCCGCCCGCGAGCACGACCTCATCGGCTATCTGGAGGCCGACCGGCAGTTCCACCTCTCGCTGCTCGCCCTCGGCGGCAACGACCGCCTCGTCGAGACCGTCGGCGACCTCCGCAAGCGCTCCCGCCTCTACGGCCTCACCGCCCTGGACGCGAACGACCAGCTCCTCCCCTCCGCCCAGGAGCACATCGAACTCCTCGACCTGATGGTGGCCGGTGACGCCAAGGCCGCCGAGAAGTGCATGACCCGCCATCTCGGCCACGTCCGCTCCCTGTGGGCCGAAGGCGCCCCTGACCAGGAGCGCAAGGCCACCCGCACCCGCCTCGGCGTCCGCCTGGGCTCCGGCTGAGCCGTGGCCCCGGGCGGGGGCCCCTGGCCTCGGCCGCCGGAACGCCCCCTCCCGAAGCCGACGGCACCGGGGCCGTCATAGGCTCACGGCCATGCGAGCGCACCTGCAACAGATCGTCGTGGACTGCCATGAGCCGAAGTCCCTGGCCCGGTTCTGGGCCCGGATGCTCGGCGGTGATCCGGTCGATCGCGCCCGCGGCTGGTCCCACGTCGAGCTGCCCGGACTCCCCCGGCTCGCCTTCCAGCCGGTGCCCGAGGGCAAGACCGTGAAAAACCGGCTCCACCTCGACATCGCGGTCGACGACATCGGGGCCGCCGGCACCAAAGCGGTGAGTCTCGGCGCGACCCGGATCGGTGACACGGTCACCGACGACCAGGGCTCCTTCCAGGTCATGCTCGACCCGGAGGGCAACGAGTTCTGCTTCGTCAGCGCCGAGCCGCGGTAGCGGCAGCCCCATGCGCAGCCCTCTTGTCATCGGTGGCGCTTCACCGAGCGGCGGGTCCGCATCAACCTCGTCGGCGACGTGTCCCGCCGTCTGCGCCCGGCCGACGCACCGCGGTAGCCCTTCCTCGCGCTGCCCCGGTCACGCGGTCGTGAGCACCGGCGGGCTCACCCCGAGGGTCGAGATCCCGAAGTCGCCCGAGGGGTGGACGGCGTTCCGCCGTACGGCCTTCAGGCGGTCAGGAGGGCTGGACCTCGTCGAAGAGGGCGATGGCTTCGGAGGGGTCCGGGCCCACGAGGCGCTCCAGACCGGCCCTCGTCATGCTCGCCCACCTGCCGCCCCGTTCCCACATCCGCTCCTCGAAGGCGCGGACGGCCTCGTCCAGGGCTTCGGGGCCGGTAACGGCGGCGACGGCTTCGGCGAGCTCGGCGCCTTCCAGCATCGCGAGGTTCGCGCCCACTCCCAGCGGGGGCATCAGGTGGGCGGCGTCGCCCAGGAGCGTCACCCCACGGACGTGGGGCCAGGTGTGGGACACGGGCAGGGCGTGGAGGGGGCGGTGGACGAAGGCCTCGCCGCGGCGGAGGAGGTCGAGGACGGGAGCGGCCCAGCCGTCGAACTGGGCCAGCAGGCTCGCCCGCACGGCCTCGGCGGCGGCCCCGTCCAGGCTCGCCCCCCGGTCCGGGCCCGCGGGTCGGCCCGGGCCCGCGTGCCACTCCTCCTCCACGCGGAACTGGGCGTACACCTTGACGTGGCCGCCGCTGTTGCGCTGGGCGACGATCGCGCGGTTCACGCCGTACACGGCCACGGAACCGTCGCCGACCAGCCGGGCGAGATCGGGGTGGCAGGCGTCGACGTCGTCCAGAGAGGTCTCGACCAGGGTGACGCCGGTGTACTCCGGCGTCACGGAGGAGACCGCGGGCCGGACCCGGGACCAGGCGCCGTCCGCGCCGATCACGAGGTCGTACGTCTCCTGCCGCCCGTCCGCGCAGTGGACCCGCACGCCGTCCGGGCCCCGCGGCACCACCTCCGTCACGGCCCGCCCCCACTGAACGTCCACCGGCCCGAGCAGCAGATCGCGGAGTTGCCCGCGGTCGATCTCGGGGTTGGCCCGGTCGTCCGGGCGAGGCCGCCAGTCGCGCAGGACGGTCCCGTCCACGCCCAGAATGCGCATGGCCTGCCCCTCGGGACGGGACAGCGCCCGGAACTCCGCCAGCACCCCCGCCTTCTCCAGCGCCACCTGACCGAGCCCCTCGTGCAGGTCCAGCGTGCCGCCCGGGGGACGGGCGTCACGGGCGGCGTCGCGTTCGAGGACGGTGACGGGATGACCATGACGGTGCAGGACACGGGCGAAGCACAGCCCGGCGGGGCCACTGCCGATCACGGCGATACGGGGTCTCATGGCGATCCACCGTACGGTGTCGCGGAGTTGGACCACGAGGGGGTGGTGGGCGGCGCGGAAAGTCAGGCGGGGTCGGCGTCAGGGGTGAGTGGCGGCGCGGCGGGGCGGCGGGCCCCTGGCTCGGCGCTACCGTCAGGAGGGTGACGGGAATCCATGCGGGCCGACGGTGGTCCGAGTCCATGTCCGCGGCCTATGAGCAGTACCTCGTGCCGGTGGTCTTCCGGCCCTTCGCCGAGGACCTGTCCGCGAAGGCGGCGGCTCTTCGTCCTCGGCGCGTTCTCGAACTGGCGGCGGGGACGGGCGTGCTGACGTCGCGCCTGCTCGTGGCGGCCCCGTCGGCCGCGGTGACGGCCACCGACCTCAACGAAGCCATGGTCGCCTTCGGGTCGGCCCGGGTCCCGGGCGCGGTGTGGCGGCAAGCCGACGCGCAGCGGCTGCCGTTCCCGGACGGGGGCTTCGACCAGGTGGTCTGCCAGTTCGGCGTGATGTTCTTTCCCGACCGCGTCGCCGCCTTCACCGAGGTCCGGCGGGTGCTTGCCCCGGGCGGACGGTTCCTGTTCAACACCTGGGGCCCGCTCGCGACGCACGCCTTCGAAGTCGCGCTGCAGGCCGGGCTGGAGCGGGCCTTTCCGTCCGACCCGCCCCGGTTCTTCCCGACGGTGCCGCACGGCTACGCCGACCCCGCCGTCGTGGCCGCTGATCTGGTGGCCGCCGGGTTCACGGTCGAGGAGGAGCAGGAGCTGACGCTGCAGGGCAGGGCCGCGTCGACCGCCGACCTTGCCACCGGATACCTCACCGGGACACCGGTGCGCGCGGCCGTCGAAGAACGCGGCGGCGGGCCGGCTGCCCGGGCCACCGTCGTCGAGGAGATGACGGCCCGGCTGGGCCCGGGGCCGGTCACCGCCCCGATGACGGCGTACGTCTTCCGCGCCGCGGCCTGACCGCGGCCCGGCGCCCGCTCGCGCACGCGACTGCCGCACCTCCCTCACATCCCTGTGAGAGAGGTGCGGCATCCGCAGCGCGCGGCAGCGGGGGCGATCAGGAGAAGCGGCGGACGAACACGTCCGACGTGCCGTTGGTGTCACCGGGCACGATGTCGGCGGCCGTGGACTGGAAGACCACCTCGCGCCCGCCGGCGCTGACCGCGTCGACCCCGGCCGAGGCAGGCTGCTGCGAGACGACCTCGTCGGTGCCCGCGCGCAGGTCGCGCAGCACGAGCGACGGTCCGGTCGTGTCGTTCGGGGCGTACAGCAGGTGGCTGCCGGTGGGGTCGATGGCCAGGCCCTTGACGTCGGGCACTCGCTGGGCGGTGCCCGAGTTCACGTCGTACACGTAGGTGTCGGAGCCCGAAAGGTAGACGACCTTGCTGCCGTCCTCGCTGAGCTGGACGAGCGTCGCCTCCTCGGCCGGGCCCTCGATCGGGTCGGAGGTGGAGCCGTGGTCCCGGTCCCACAGGAAGACGTTCTTGGCCTTGCCGTCCTGGTACGCGACGAAGCGGCCGTCCCCACTGATGGACGGCCGGGAGGGCGCGGTGTGGTCGAACCAGGCGAGTTCCTGTTTGGTGTTGGCGTGCCAGTCCCATACGTCGATGCGCTGGCTGGACGACGGTCGGCCGATGGTGGCGACGTTGGCGACGTAGCGGCCGTCCCCGCTCAGCGACGGCTGACTGCAGTTGAGGGCATCGCAGTTGAGGCCGATCGAACTGCCCGCGGTCCACTGGGCCAGCTTGACCTTGGTGTCCCTGAACAACAGCACCCAATAGGCGGCGTACTCCCCGTCGCCGCTGATCACCGGAGAGGCGATCGGGTAGCTGCCCACCTGTTTGAGCTGCCCCGACGGCTCGTCGCGCAGGTACACCCTTTCAGCCGACGAGAAGACGATGCGGCGCCCGTCGGTCGTGATCGCGCCCCCGGTGGAATCGCCGCTGAACTGCGTGCCGTCGGCCGCGACACTGATCCTCTCGACGCCGGCTCCGCTCTCCCGCGCGACGTCGGCGGGCTCGGCCGAGGCGGCTCCGGGCAGCGCCGTGGTGAGCGCACACGCCACGAGGGCCGCGCCTAACGCGCCCCGCAGGCGTCTGGTGGTGCTCCGGTCTGTGTTTCCCCTCATTTTTCCCCCACTCAGGAAGGTGTCGCCCCCGGCTCCCCACCGGAGGGCCCCCAGCATGCAACCGCGACAGCGCCGAGGGGTCAATGCGTTCCCTGCGTCACATGACATGTGAGAGGCGTCGTTTCGGTCATGGGGGAATCGGCATGCTCGGTAGCGTGACCATCTGCGGCATGGGGTGTCCATGTGCCCGGCCGGCCCGTGCGGAGTCATCTGCGCGGAGTTGTCTACAGAGAGTGTCGAGGCTGCCATGAGTCAACGGACGAAACCCGAGGTCCACGTTCCGGAGGGTGACGCTCCCACCGAGCTGACCGTCCGCGACCTGGTCGTCGGGGAGGGGCCCGAGGTGAAGCCGGGCATGGTGGTCAGGGTCCACTACGTCGGGGTGACCTTCGAGTCCGGGAAGGAGTTCGACGCCTCCTGGGACCGGGGCCGGCCGTTCAAGTTCGCCCTGGGCGGTGGCAGGGTCATCAAGGGCTGGGACCGGGGGGTGAGGGGGATGAAGGTCGGCGGTCGGCGCGAGATCATCGTTCCCCCGCGTCTCGGCTACGGCCATCAGTCGCCCTCGTCGTTGATCCCGGCAGGCTCGACCCTGGTCTTCGTGGTGGACCTGCTGGACGTGTATTCCAGCACCGCCGGGTGGAGGAACACCTAGGCGGTTTCGTCCGGCTCATCGGGCGGGCCGGATGCCTCAGTCGGGCGGACCGGACACCTCAGGTCCGCGCCCGGTCACGGCGCCGAGCGCCCGTATCCCCCGAGGACTTCGCCGTCGCTCCCGCCGTGCTCACCAGCTGATTCCCGCCGCCACCGGCCGGTGGTCGCTGCTGGTGGCGGGCAGCACCCACGCGCTGACCGGCGTGACGCCGCGGACCAGGACGTGGTCGATGCGCGCCAGCGGGAACTCCGTCGGCCAGGTGAAGCCGAAGCCGTCCCCGGCCGCCTCCTGGGCCGAGCGCAGCCGCGAGGTGACGCCGTCGAGCGCGCGGTCGCCCACGGTGCCGTTCAGATCGCCGAGCAGCACCACCCGCTGGTTCGGCTCGGCGGCGACGGCCGCACCGAGCGCCCGCGCGTTCCTGTCCCGGCTGCCCGTCGTGAAGCCGCTCGGGTGCACGCGTACGGACCCCAGGTGGGCCACGTACACGGCGAGAGGCCCCTGGTCCGTGGCCACCGTGGCGCGCAGCGCCCGGCCGTCGGGCGCCACCTCAGCGACCGGCTTGGTGTCCGCCAGGGGCCCGACGTCCTGCTCGATGTCGACCGGCCGGGTGTCCGACAGCGGCAGCCTGCTCCACAGGCCGACCGTGCCCCGCACCGTGTGGTGCGGGTACGCCTTCGCCAGTTCCCTCTCGTACACCGGCTTCGCCTGCGGGGTGATCTCCTCCAGGGCCAGCACGTCCGCGCCGGAGGCGGCCAGGTCGCGGGCGGTGCCGGCCGGGTCGGGGTTGTCGGCGCCCACGTTGTGGGTGGCCAGGGTGAGGTCGCCGCCGGTGCGGGACTTGTCGACGAGCAGCCCGCCGAAGAGGCTCAGCCACACCGCGACCGGCAGCACCAGCGCGACCACCGCCGAGGCGGAGCGTCGCCACAGCGCCCCGGCGAGGAGCACCGGGACGAACAGGCCGAACCACGGCAGGAAGGTCTCCACCAGGCTGCCGATCCCGCCCCGGTCCGTGATCCGCGCGTGCAGCAGCATGAGCAGGCCGAGCAGCAGGGCCGCCGCCGCGAGCACGAGGCCGCGCTTCCAGGGCCCCGGCCGCAGGGCGGCGCGGAGCGTCCGGCGGACGCGCGCGTGCCGGGCGCCCGGGCCGGGGGCACGGCGACGGCCGCCGCCTCCCCGACCGGCCTCCACCACATCCGCCGCGTCCACCGCGTCCGCCACGGCCTCCGTGTCCCTCGCCTCCGTCACATCCACCGCGTCCACCCCGCCCGCCTGTGCCATCGCTCGTCCTCGTTCCGTACCGGTCACTGCCGTGTCCTCGGGTCCTGGGTGGGGTCGGCGTACCTGCGCGGGCAGCCGTGATCGGTGGCTTCGGGGCGCAGCTCGTAGTGCCAGGGTTCGTTCTCGTAGATCTGGCACAGCCCGTGTTCGGCGCCGTGCTCGGACAGCCACGCCGTCGCGGCGGAGCGGCCGAGGTCGACCGCGTCGCCCGACACGTGAGGGGACGTCTCCGCCGTAGCCACCCAGCGGGCGGCCTCGTCCTCGGACCCGTACTTGGCGACCGCCTCGCGGAGGAGCCGGTTCTGGTACGACGGGGACCGCCAGCCGCTGTTGACGTGGAACGCGAGCCCGTCGTCAGCGGCGGCCGTCGCGGCCCGGCGCAGCGCCTTGAGCAGATCCGGATCAAGGCGGGTCACGGCCGGAGTCGTGTCGTCGAAGACCGTCACGCCGTCGGGGACGACACCGTCGGCCGCGCCGGGCGGACCGTGGTGCCCCTGGCGGGACATGTGCGCGGACGCGGTCGAGGCCGTCGAGGACTCGGGTGACCAGGAGCAGACGACCCAGGTGATCGCCGCGATGACGACCGCCAGGCCCGCGACGGCGAGGAGGTACGTGCGGCGGCCCGGTGTCCGTGCTGTGGGCGTTGTCCGATGCATTCCGTCAGTCAAGGCAGTGCGGTGTTGTGGGCCCGTATGCGGATTTCGATACGCCGACGACATGCGCCGACTCGTAGCGTGGACGGCATGCGTGTGCTGGTCGTCGAAGACGAGCCCTATCCGGCGGAAGCCATCCGTGACGGCCTGCGCCTGGAGGCGATCACGGCCGACATCGCGGGGGACGGCGGCACCGCCCTGGAACTGCTGAGCGTCAACGCCTACGACATCGCCGTCCTCGACCGCGACATCCCCGGGCCTTCCAGTGACGAGGTCGCCGAGCGCATCGACACCCCGCCCGGCGCCCGGTAGGAGCGGGACCGTGGATAGGCGGCCCGGTGTGAGCGTTCGCGTCAAGCTCACCCTCAGCTACGCCGGGTTCCTCATGCTGGCCGGTGCGCTGCTGATGGCGGCGGTGTGGGTGTTCCTCCTGCGGTACGTCCCCGACCGCGCGAAACTCTACGACCCCGACGACCGGCCCGAGGGCGGTGTTTTCCCCGTCCGGTCCGCCCTGCTGGAGGTCTTCGCTCCGAGGGCGGCCGCCGTACTGGCGTTCCTGTTGCTGTTCGGTCTCGTCGGCGGGTGGTTCCTCGCCGGCCGCATGCTCGCGCCGCTGACCCGCGTCACGGACGCCACCCGCATGGCCACGAGCGGATCGCTCGCGCACCGCATCCGGCTACCGGGCCGCAACGACGAGTTCCGCGAGCTCGCCGACGCCTTCGACGCGATGCTCGTACGACTCGAAGCGCACGTCGACGAGCAGCGGAGGTTCGCGGCCAACGCCTCGCACGAGTTGCGCACCCCGCTGGCGATCTCGAAGGCGCTCCTCGAAGTGGCCCGCACCGACCCGGACCACGACACCGGCGAACTCATCGACCGCCTCCACGCCGTGAACACCCGGGCGATCGACCTCACCGAAGCGCTGCTCATGATCAGCCAGGTCGAACAGCGGTCCTTCACCCAGGAACGCGTCGACCTGTCCCTCGTGGCGGAGGAAGCCACCGAAACGCTGCTCCCCCTCGCGGAGAAGCACGGAGTCACCCTCGAAGCCGAGGGAGACATCACCCCCGCCGTCGGCTCACCCGTGCTCCTGCTGCAGTTGGCCACGAACCTGGTGCACAACGCGATCGTCCACAACCTGCCCGCGCGGGGCACGGTCCGGGTCCGCACCGCCGTCCACCCCGGGACGGTCACCCTCACCGTCGAGAACACCGGCGACCCCGTCGCCCCTGAGCTGGCCTCGACCCTCACCGAACCGTTCCAGCGCGGCACCGAGCGCATCCACACCGACCACGCGGGCATCGGCCTCGGCCTGGCGATCGTCAAGACCATCGCCCACGCACACGACGGCGCGCTCACCCTCACCCCGCGCCCCGCCGGTGGCCTCCGCGTCACCGTGGAACTGCCCGCGGCGACGGCACGGACCGGAGGGTGAGGCACCACCGGCTCTGCCGTACGGACCATGCGTCACCCGCGCCGCTCCCGGAGACGACGCAGGCCCCCTCGTCGAGGGGGCCTGCCGACAGGGCCGCGCCGCGACGGCGCGGCCCCGTCCACCGCTTCAGTCCTGGCGGCTCGTGACCTCGACGAGGTGCATGCCGAACTGGGTCTTCACCGGACCCTGGACCTCGCCGACCGGGGCCGAGAAGACGACCTGGTCGAACTCGGGCACCATCTGGCCCGGGCCGAACGAGCCGAGGTTCCCGCCGTCGCGCGACGAGGGGCACGAGGAGTGCTTCTTCGCCAGCTCGGCGAAGTCCGCACCGCCCGCGATCTGCTCCTTCAGCTGCAAGGCCTCGGCCTCGGTCTTGACCAAGATGTGCCGCGCGGTAGCCCTAGCCATGTGTTTCATCCTCTCCAGTACACGTCAACGCCGCCCAGAGTACGTGTCCGGCACCCCAGCGGCACTTCGCAGGGAATCCCCCCGCAGCAAAACACTAACGAATACGATTACTGAACAGTGACACCTTTGCGTTCGAGGGCAGGAGAACACCCCCTTCTCCATGTCCGCGCACAGCAACCCGCACTCCGACTCCCCCACGCCTTCGGGAAGTTGACGCACGCACCCCATTGACGCAAGGCATGCCCACAACTAAACAACCCTGAGAGCGCTCTCAGAACCGGTCGCCCTCCCACCCTCCGAGGTGCCCCATGCGAGCAAGACGCGCCCCCTTCCGCCTCCTCCCCCGCACCCCGCTGCACACCGCCCTGCTCACCGGCCTCGCCACCCTCGCGCTGACCGCCCCGCTGCTCGCCCCCGGCCCGGCGAACGCCGACATGCCCCCGGCCCCGGCCTGGACCCTCCAGTGGAGCGACGACTTCGACGGGCCCGCGCGGTCGCTGCCCTCCGCCGCGCACTGGCAGATCGACACCGGCCACAACTACCCGGGAGGCCCGGCCGACTGGGGCACCGGCGAAGTCCAGAACTACACCTCCTCCGCCGACAACGTGGCCCTCGACGGCGGCGGCAACCTCCGCATCACCCCGCTGCGGGACGCCGCGGGCGCCTGGACGTCCGGCCGCGTCGAGACGCGGCGCGCCGACTTCAAGGCCCCGGCGGACGGCACCCTCGCCATCGAGAGCCGCATCCGGATGCCGAACGTCACCGGTGAGCAGGCCCTCGGCTACTGGCCCGCCTTCTGGGCCCTCGGCGCGCCCTACCGGGGCAACTACTGGAACTGGCCGTCCATCGGCGAGTTCGACGTGATGGAGAACGTGAACGGGATCGACTCCGTGTGGGGCGTCCTGCACTGCGGCGTGAACCCGGGCGGCCCGTGCGACGAGACCAACGGCATCGGTGCGAGCCGCGCCTGCCCGGGCGCCCCCTGCCAGTCCGCGTTCCACACGTACCGCTTCGAGTGGGACCGCTCGGCGAGCCCGAACGTGCTGCGCTGGTTCGTCGACGGACAGCTGTTCCACAGCGTCGACCAGAACCGCGTGGGCGCCCAGGCGTGGAACGACATGACCGGCCACGCCGGGTACTTCATCCTGCTCAACGTCGCGATGGGCGGCGGCTTCCCCGACGGCGTCGCGGGCCGCGCCACACCGGTCGCGGCGACGGTGCCGGGCCGGTCCATGCTCGTGGACTACGTGGCGGTGTGGACGCGGGGCGGCGGAGGCGGCGACCCCGGCACGCCGTCCACGCTGCACCTGCGCCCCGGCGGCACGCTCGGCGAGGCCACGGGCACCGCCTCCGCCGCGACCCTCGCGTCGGCGGGCGGCCCGCACCACGACGGCACCCCGCACGCCCCGCAGACCTTCACGGCGACCGGCGTGAACGGCACCCACGACGGCGGCTCGACCCAGTTCGACCTGCTCGTCGACGCGGGCACCACGGTGGCCAACGGCCAACAGGTGCGCGTGAGCTACGACCGCACCGGCGACGGCTCCTGGGACCGCACGGAGACCTACCGGTACTTCGCCACGGACCCGGTGCCGGGCTACGAGCACTACACCCAGGGCCAGGGCCTGAAGTCCGCCACGGGCGAGCACGGCCCGATGCGCGGCGGCACCGTGCGGGTCGAGGTGTGGAACGCGATCGGCAACGGCCCGAGCACCCTGGGCATCGGCAACCAGTCCGTCGTACGGATCCCCTTCGGATGAGGCCGGGACGGCCCGCGCTCGCCATGGTCCCGCACGCCGGAGCGCTCCCTCTCGCCGGACGGCGCCTCCGTTGCCGGACGGCGCCTCCCGCTTCATCCCTTCGGGGAGTTTGACGGCCGCGGCTCCGGCCGGGCGGCCCACCGCGCGGGACCATGGCGAGCACTCACGGCCTCGGGGGGACCGTCGAACAGGGGAATCACATGGGACCGCGCAACCGCCTGTCCGTGTTCGCCGCCGCCCTGGCCGCGCTCTTCGCGTTGGCCGCCGCACCGGGTGCGGGGGCCGCCGGGCCCTCCGGCCCCTCCGGCTCCGAAGACCGGGCCCCGCGCGTGGGCCCGTTCCAGATCAAGAACCACGGGGTGGGCCGCTGCATGGGCTTCCCCGCGGGTGACGACCGCATGCGGGTGTGGAACTGCACCTCGGAGCCGTACCAGCTCTGGGATCTGATCGCGGACGGCCGGGGCGCCTACCACGTGGCGACCCGCAGCGACGGCCGCTGTCTCGCGGGCTGGGCCCAGGGCCCGGAGCGCTGGGCGACCTGGCTGTCGGACTGCGACCGCAGCTTCACCAACGTGGACCAGCTCTGGTACGTCAACCCCGCGCACAGCGCCGACCCCGCGACCATCGCGAACCTCTTCGGCCGCGTCCTGGAGCCCGACCGGGCCTGGGGCGGCGCCAACGAGACGCCGGTCGTGATCCACTCCCCGAACGGGCAGCCGAACCAGCAGTGGAAGCTGATCTACGGCCCCTGACCCGAGGGGCGCGGACAGCGCCCCCGGGGCATGGTCGTCGAGCTCGCCCCGCAGGCCAGTAGACTTCTGGGCTGTGGCGGACACCCAGTACGAAGACCTGTTGCGGCTAGTGCTCACCTCCGGGACGGCGAAGGCCGACCGGACGGGCACGGGCACCCGAAGTGTCTTCGGGCACCAACTGCGCTACGACCTCTCGCAGGGGTTCCCGCTGGTCACCACCAAGAAGGTGCACCTGCGCTCCATCGTGTACGAGCTGCTGTGGTTCCTGCGCGGCGACTCGAACGTCGGCTGGCTGCAGGAGAACAAGGTCACGATCTGGGACGAGTGGGCCGGTCCGAACGGCGAGCTCGGCCCGGTGTACGGCGTCCAGTGGCGATCCTGGCCCACGCCGGACGGCAGGCACATCGACCAGATCAGCGAGGTCCTCGACACGCTGCGCCGGGACCCGGACTCCCGCCGGATGATCGTCTCCGCGTGGAACGTCGCCGAGCTCGACAAGATGGCCCTCGCCCCGTGCCACGCCTTCTTCCAGTTCTACGTCGCCGACGGCAAGCTCTCCTGCCAGCTGTACCAGCGCAGCGCGGACCTGTTCCTCGGCGTCCCGTTCAACATCGCCAGCTACGCCCTGCTCACGCACATGGTGGCGCAGCAGGTCGGCCTCGAACCGGGTGACTTCATCTGGACCGGCGGCGACTGCCACATCTACGACAACCACGTGGAGCAGGTGAGCGAGCAGCTCTCGCGCACCCCGTTCGCGTTCCCCCGGCTGCGGCTGCGGCAGGCCGATTCGCTCTTCGACTACGCCTACGCCGACGTGGAGGTGCTCGACTACCAGCACCACCCGGCCATCAAGGCTCCGGTCGCGGTATGAGCGCCGGGGTGGGCGGCATGGCCGTGGGGCTGATCTGGGCGCAGGCCCGCGAGGGCGTGATCGGCGCGGGCAACGCCATTCCGTGGCGCCTGCCCGAGGACATGGCGCACTTCAAGGCCACCACGCTCGGTCATCCCGTGGTGATGGGCCGGAAGACATGGGATTCGCTGCCGCCGCGCTTCCGTCCACTGCCCGGCAGGCGCAACGTCGTGGTCACGCGCGATCCGCACTGGGCGGCCGACGGCGCGGACCGCGCCGGGTCCGTCGCCGAGGCCCTGGAACGCGCGGCCGAGCCGCTGGACTCGGTGGCCCCCGCCGCGGCCTGGGTCATCGGCGGCGGCGAGATCTACCGGGCGGCCCTGGAATTCGCCACGACGCTCTCGGTGACGGAGATCGACACCACGGTGGACGGCGACACCTACGCCCCGACCCCGGGTCCGACCTGGAGCGTCACCGAGGACAAGGGCTGGCAGTCCTCCACGACGGGGCTGCGCTACCGCATCCGCACCTACTCTCGGTGACGGCCCGCTCACTACGTCGAGCAGGGCCCCAGGGCGCCCCGCGCGCTCACCCGACGTGGCGGATCCGGAAGCGGTCCACGGCCCCCGGATCACGGTCGACGACGCGGACCGGTGGCCAGGTCCACTGCCAGACGTCGATGCCGGGCGTGCGGGAGAAGCGGATCCGCCCGCGCGTGCCCTCGACGTCGACGTGCGGCCAGGACGCGGCGATGTCCGCGCGGCCCGTGCCGTGCGAGCGCAGCACGTCGGCGAGGACGGCGATCGTGTCGTAGCCCTCGAAGGCGACGAAGGAAGGTGTCGCGGCGAGCTGCTCGCGCAGGGTCTTCCCGACCCGGGCGCCGAGGGGGCCGAGACTGTCGGGCAGATAGCGCAGGAACGGGATCCCGGCGCCGTCGGCACCCAGCAGGGACGCCCACTCGGGGAGCTCGGGCTGCCCGGCCGGGGCGCCGATCAGGACCTCGGCGAGGCGCCGGTCACGGCGTACGGACCGCACGAGGGGCACCGCGGGCTCCGGGTGGCCGACGAGGAGCAGCAGGGCCGTCGCGCGCCGGTCGACGAGCGCGTCGCACACCGCTTCGGGGGTGAGCGCGCTCATGTCGAGCTCGATGACGGTGCCGCCGCGCGGCGCGAGGTGGTCCCGCAGGACGCGGGTCCCGGAGGCCCAGTAGACGCTCGTCTGCGCCGCCACGGCGACGCGGCGGTGGCCCGCGGCGAGGAGGAAGTCCGCGTAGGCCCGCCAGCCGTGGGACTGCGCGGGGGCGATGCGCGCGACCCAGTCGGTCGGCTGGTCGGTGAGCGCGTCGAGCACCGCCGACGAGCAGAGGAACGGCAGGCCGATGGCATCGGCTCGGGCGGCGGCGGAGCGGGCGACGACGCTGTGGTACTCCCCCGCCACGGCGGCCACGCCCAGACCGGCCAGCTCGTCCACGGCCGCCGCGGCCCGGTGGGGATCGGCCGCGGTGTCCCTGACCAGCAGCTCCAGTGGCCTTCCGCCGATCCCGTCGGCTTCGTTGACATCGCGGACGGCCAGTTCCAGTCCGGCGAGCAGGTGTCGGCCCGCCTCGGCCCAGCCGGGCCGGGTGAGCGGAGCGAGGGCGCCGATCCTGACGGACGGGCCGTCAGCGCGCCCCGCTCCAGGGGCTGGTGGTGGCGTACTCATGCGTCGGTGTCTCCCCGTGTGACGGTGCGGCTGCCGGACATTGATCCACCGCCGTCGCCCGGGGGCAACCGATTTTCCGTCAGCCGGGCTGCCGGGCTCTTCGGGCGGGGCCCGCGTGGCGGCCCTTGCCGCGCCGGGTCTCCTTGAAGGCCCACGTCATCTTCGGTTCCATCGCGAAGCGGAACAGGCGCTGCACGGGCGGGGTGCACAGCAGGGTGACGACGGTGGCGGCGATCAGGGTCACGGCGATCGCGCCGAGCGGCCGGTGGATCCAGTCGTGGTCGTACCAGTCCCAGAACCGGGAGCCCTTGGCGAGGAAGCCGTGCAGGAGGTAGCCGTACAGGGTGCCCGCGCCGAGCGCGGTGAACCACAGCCTGCGGCCCGGCACCCAGGCGAAGAAGCAGGCGACCAGGAGCAGGGAGCAGCCGAACATCGCCAGGGTCATGACGGCACCGGCCCAGGCGGGGGCGGCCAGTTCCTGGGCGCTGTCGCGGCGGTAGAACCAGGCCGCGTTCATCCGCGGCGCCGCCCAGTAGGCGAACAGCAGGGCCGCGGCGAAGACGGGGACGGCCAGGACGCGGGCCTCGCGGCGGCGCACGATGCGGAAGTGCTCCGGCTTCAGGCACAGGCCGAGGACGAAGAACGGCAGGAACTGCAGGACCCGTTGGAGGTCCAGGTCGTCGCCGATCTCGGGGGATGCGGAGGCGAGCACCGCGATGGCGAGCGCGAGCGGGACGGGCCAGCGCACGATCTTCCACACCGGGGTGGTCAGGCGCCAGATGAACAGGGCGGCCAGGAACCACGTCAGGTACCAGGGGTCGAGCAGGCTGACGGGGTACGTCGGGTCGTCGTCCGCCCAGCGCTTGAACAGCGTGTACGCCGCCTCGAAGAGGACGTACGGGACGGCGATGCCCGTCACCAGGCGGCGCAGGCGTCCCGGGCTCGCGTCGAAGCTCCGGGAGAAGTAGCCGGAGATGACGATGAACGCGGGCATGTGGAAGGCGTAGACGGTGATGTAGAGCGCCGCCGCGGCGCGGCTGTCGTCGCGCAGCGGCTCCCAGGCGTGGCCCATCGCCACCAGGACGATCGCCAGGTACTTGGCGTTGTCGAAGAAGGAGTCCCGCTTGGGGGTGGCCGCCGGTCTGACCGGCGGCTGCGGAGGCGTGTGGCGGTCCGGCGTACGCGTGCGTTCCGGGACGCGGGGCAGACGCAGTGTGTCAGTCACGGGCCCTCCCGAGGGAACCCGGGAGGCCGCACGCGCGTCTTACGTCAACTGTGGGGGTGGGGGAGGCGCTGGACATCCCCAGCACCTTCCCACTCTCCTTGTGGCCCGTTCAACCCTCGCACGTGTGACCCACCGCTCACACGTCGGCAGGGACGGCGGGGTCCGGGCCGACGAGTTCGGACAGGACGTCCTCCATCGTGACGAAACCGATGACGGTGCCCTTGTCGCCGGTGACGGCGGCCAGATGGCTGTCCATGGCGCGCAGCGCGGTGAGGGTGTCGTCGAGCGGGGTGTCGATGCTGACCCGGGTCAGCGGGTGCAGCACGCCCCGGGCGAAGGGCCGGTCGCGGTCGGCCGTGCCGAGGGTGTCCTTGATGTGCAGATAGCCGAGCAGGGCGCCGCCCGCGCCGGTGACCGGGAAGCGGGAGAAGCCGACCTGCGCGGCCACCCGCTGGAGGCGGGCCGGGGTGACGGTGTCGTCGACGGTGCGCATGCGCGCGACCGGGACGAGGATCTCGCCGACCGGGCGCGTGCCCAGCTCCAGGGCGTCCCGCAGCCGTTCGCCGTCAGCGGCCGAGAGGAGGCCCGCCTGGCTCGAGTCCAGGACCATGCGGGCGAGTTGGTCGTCGGTGAAGACGGCCTCGACCTCGTCCTTCGGCTCCACCCGCAGCAGCTTCAGGAGGCCGTTGGCGAACGCGTTGATGCCGAAGACCAGGGGCCGCAGGGCGCGGGTGAGCGCGACCAGAGGCGGGCCGAGGAACAGCGCGGTCGGGACGGGCGCGGCGAGCGCGATGTTCTTGGGGACCATCTCGCCGATCAGCATGTGCAGATACGTCGCCACGGTCAGGGCGATGACGAAGGCGATGGGGTGGACGAGCGCGCCGGGGATCCGGGCCGCCTCGAAGGCGGGCTCCAGCAGATGGGCGATGGCGGGTTCGGCGACGGCGCCGAGCACCAGCGAGGAGACGGTGATGCCGAGCTGGGCGGTGGCCATCATCGCGGAGATGTGCTCGATGCCCCACAGCGTGACGCGGGCCCGGCGGTTGCCCTCCTGGGCCCGGGGCTCGATCTGGCTGCGGCGCACGGAGATCAGGGCGAACTCGGCGCCGACGAAGAAGGCGTTGGTCAGCAGGGTCAGGGCGCCGACGAGGAGCTGCACGGTGGTCATCGGGCGCTCTCCATGACCTTGTGCGCGGCGGGCGCGAGGATGCGGACGCGGTCGGCGCGGTGGTGGTCGACCGCGAGGACGGTGAGCCGCCACCCGTCGACGTCGACGCCGTCGTCCTGGGCGGGGATGCGGGCGAGGCGGGTCGCGATCAGCCCCGCCAGGGTCTCGTACGGGCCGTCGGGCGCGGGCAGGCCGATGGCGTCGAGCTGGTCGATGCGGACGCCGCCGTCGGCCTCCCACACGGCCCTGCCGTCCGGGTCGGGCGCCGCGGGCACCAGGTCGGGGACTTCCACGGGGTCGTGCTCGTCGCGGACCTCGCCCACCACCTCCTCGACGATGTCCTCGACGGTGGCGACCCCGGCGGTGCCGCCGTACTCGTCGATGACGACGGCCATGGTCCGGGTCGCCCGCAGGCGCTCCAGGAGCCGGTCGGCGGGCAGGCTGTCGGGCACCAGGAGCGGCTCGGTCGCGAGATCGGTGACCGGGGTGCGCCGCCGCTCGTCCGGTTCGAGGGCGAGGACGTCGCGGATGTGGACGCTGCCGACGACCTCGTCGAGGCTGTCGCGGTAGACGGGGAAGCGGGACAGGCCGGTGGCGTGGGTGAGGTTCGCCGCGTCCTGCGCGGTGGCGTGGACCTCCAGGGCGCGGACGTCCACGCGCGGGGTCATCACGTTCTCGGCGGTCAGCTCGCTCAGGTGCAGGGTGCGCACGAACAGTTCGGCGGAGTCGGGCTCGATGGCGCCCTCGGCGGCCGAGTGCCGGGCCAGGGCGACGAGTTCGTCCGGGGTGCGGGCGGAGGCCAGCTCCTCGGCGGGCTCCAGGCCGACGCGGCGCACGAACCGGTTCGCGGTGTCGTTCAGATGCCGGATGAAGGGCCCGAACGCCGCGGTGAAGCCGCGCTGCGGATCGGCCACCACCTTGGCGACGGCCAGCGGGCGCGAGATCGCCCAGTTCTTCGGCACGAGTTCGCCGATGACCATCAGGACCACGGTGGACAGCACGACGCCGAGGACGGTGGCCACGGACGGGGCCGCACCGCCGAGGCCCGCGCCCTGGAGCGGTCCGCGCAGCAGCGCCGCGAGGGACGGCTCGGCGAGCATGCCGATCACCAGGGAGGTGACGGTGATGCCGAGCTGGGCGCCGGAGAGCTGGAAGGTCAGGCTCCGTGCCGCCTTCAGGGCGCCGTGCGCGCCCCGCTCCCCGGCCGCGGCGGCCTGTTCCAGGTCACCGCGCTCGACGGTGGTCAGTGAGAACTCGGCGGCCACGAACACGGCACAGGCGAGCGTGAGGAGCAGGGCCAGGAGCAGCAGCAGGACCTCGGTCACCGTGCCACCCCCGTTCCCTCAACCTCCGGCTGCGGGCAGGGAATGGCACGGTTGGTACTGGGAGGCTCACCCATCGGGGGTCCGTGGCTCCTTCTCGTGGCTTGCGCGCTGGATCAGCGTCGGCGAGCGCCGGCGCGGCGCTCACTTCTACAGCCACTGTAAAGGAATGGCAAACCGTCCGACAGGGGCGGCCTCGCGTCGATGCGGGCCGGGAGCCCCGCGGCGAACGCGCGTGCCGCCTCCAGATCGGCGGCGTCGGGCCGCCCCTTCCGGATGCCGCCGACGGACCGGAAGGGACCCCAGGTGTCCCAGGCGCGGCAGGAGAAGGTGCCGACCACGTCGAAGTTCCGCTGCGCGAGGAGCCGCACCAGGGGTCGGGTGAAGGGCTGGAGCGGCGTCTCACGGAAACCGCTGGTGGCGTACACGAACGCCGCGCGCCGCTCCCCCTTCGGGAGCGACTGGACCAGCTCGCGCAGCCGCGGGTGGAGGGCCGTCGTGTAGACCCCCGAGCCGAACCCCACGAGGTCGTACGTGGACAGCTCCGCGACATCGACCTCTTCGGGGGCGACGACGGGGGCCTCCAGGGCCCGGCCCATGACGTCGGCGACCTTCTTGGTGTTGCCGTGCGAGACGGAAACACACACGATCATGGCCTTCAAGGCGATGCTCCTTTCGTTGCGGGCGCCCATAGGACACGGCCCGGGCCGCGACCGTGACACTCTCCCGCTGTGACCCGCGTCACCGGTGGCGCACGCGTGTCACGGCGTCGGTCGGGACGGTGGAGCCGCCGCCCCTCTCCCCGGCCCGGGGGCGCCTTGGCTACGATCTCCGCGATGAGCAATCGGCAGCAGGGCACCGGGAGCACGGCGGGGCGCGTCGCGCCGTTGCTCGTGCTGCGCTGTGCGGCCCTGTTCGCCGTCCTGGTGTGGATGCTCCCGGTGTGCGGCCACGCCTCGAACGCGGCGGCACCCGGGCCGGTTACCTCTGCCGCGTCCTTGGCGAGCGGGACGACCTCTCTCGCGACTAATACGAACGTTCTATCCGGACGCGGACATGATTGCCGGGACGGGGAGCACGGGCCTGGCGACGCGCACTGCCGCCCGGTGACCGGGGCCGCCGTCGCCACCAGCTCCCCCGCGCCGGTGCCGCTCCCGCTGTCGGCGGACGTGACCGCCGCTCCCTGGGCGGCGGAGTCCCTGGCCGCGCGCGGGGCACCGGCCGATCCCGCCCCCGCCCCCGGTATCCATCAGTTGCAGGTCCAGCGGACCTAGGAGCGGTCCCCGCACGGCCCGGCGCCCCTCGCCGTACGGCCGTGCCCGCCGTTTCCCCTGCCGCCGCTGCCGTCGGCGCGCAGGCCGCCGACCAGTCGCAACGCACTGCCGCACGCCTTCGTGCGGTGGGGACAAGGACATGCCATGGGTTCCGCGGGAGCCAAGCAGAAGCGCGCCGACCGCCGCGCGAAGATCGAGGAACTGCGCCGCGCCGAGGAGGCGCGTCAGCGCCGCAACCGCATCGCCACCTGGGTGTGCAGCGGCGTCGTCATCATCGGTGTGACAGCGGGCAGCTGGTACCTCGTGGACCGCTCCGCGACGCGGGACGAGCAGCGGGAAAGCGCGGCGGCCGCCCCGGTCAAGGGCGAGAGGTCCTTCACGGACCTGGGCCGCAACCACGTCACCACGCCCGTCGCCTACAAGTCGTCCCCGGCGGCGGGCGGCGACCACAACCCCGTCTGGATGAACTGCGACGGCGACCTGTACGACAAGGAGATCGACGAGACCAACGCGGTGCACTCCCTGGAGCACGGCGCGGTCTGGGTCACCTACAGCGACAAGGCCGCCGCCTCCGACGTGCGCGCCCTCAAGGCGCGGGTGGAGAAGACCCCGTACTCGCTGATGAGTCCGTACGCCGACCAGTCCGCGCCCCTGACCCTGTCCGCCTGGGGCAAGCAGCTGAACGTGACGTCCGCCTCCGATCCGCGGGTGAGTCAGTTCTTCGACAAGTACGTGCAGGGCGCGCAGACCCCGGAGCCGGGTGCCGCCTGTACCGGCGGCAAGGCGGCGTGAGGACACCCCTCGCCCGCGTGACCATCCGACGCACTCCCCGCACCCCGCACCAAGGAACCATGAACAAGCTCAAGCGCAACCTGATCGTCACCGCCGTGATCGCGGCCGTCCTCGCCGCGGTCCTCGGCACCGCCCTGCTCGTCTCCCCCGACGACGACGGCGGCATGGACGTGCAACCCGCCGCCGAGGCGCAGCCCGTGCGCGCGGACAGCCACCGTCTGACCGACCCGAAGAAGAGCGAGCTGACCGTCGTCGAGTTCCTCGACTTCGAGTGCGAGGGGTGCGGCGCGATGTACCCGGTCGTGGAGAAGCTCCGCGAGGAGTACGGCGACCGGGTCACCTTCGTCGCCCGTTACTTCCCCATGCCCGGTCACCGCAACGGCGAGCTCGCCGCCCGCACCGCCGAGGCCGCCGCACGGCAGGGCAAGTTCGAGGAGATGTACACCAAGCTCTTCACCACCCAGAAGGAGTGGGGCGAGTCGCAGGACTGGAAGGAGGACGTCTTCCGCGGCTACGCCGAGCAACTCGGCCTCGACCTGAACAAGTTCGACGCGGCGCTCGCCGACCCGGCCACGGCGGGGCGGGTCCGGGCCGACCAGCGCGACGGGCTCGGGCTCGGCGCGCGCGGCACCCCGACGTTCGTCGTGGACGGCGCGGTGATCCCGACGCCCGCCTCCTACGCGGACTTCAAGGCCCTCGTCGAGGAGCGGCTCACCGACTGAGCGGCCCGTCAGGAGCGACCCGCGCCGGGTGCCCGCCTCGCGTACCGGCAGGGCACCCGGCGGCTGGGGTTCTGACCGGCTCGGTAGATTGATCACATGTCTTCCGTACTCGTGGTCGGCTACGACCCCCAGGCGATTCCCGGCGTCGACGCAGAAGCCGTGTACGCGGTGCTCGACGCGCAGCTGGACCGGTTCGCCGAGCTGGACGTCGAGGCGGCCATGACGGTGGTCGTGCACGACGAGTCGGCCGAGCCCACCCTGGTGGAGTCGTTGACCGAGCGTCCGTGGGACGTCGTGGTCGTCGGCGGCGGGATCCGCAAGACCGAGCAGCTGCTTCCGCTCTTCGAGCAGATCGTGAACCTGACCCGGCGTCACGCGCCGCAGGCCGCCATCGCGTTCAACAGCAACGGCGGCGACACGGTCGAGGCGGCGCGGCGCTGGCTGTGAGCGCGCCCGCACTGTCCGGGAGCTGTCGCAGCGTGCGCAGGGGCGAGCGGAAGACCGGCAGGAACGCGCACGCCATGCACACCGCGCCCGTCCACACCGCCGCCCGGACGCCCGCGAGTTCGCCGATGGCCCCGGCGAGGACCGCGCCGACGGCGAGCGCCCCGGTGAGCAGGAAGCGGAAGGTGGCGTTCATGCGGCCGAGGAGCAGGTCGGGGGTGAGGTGCTGGCGGAGCGTGACGCCCAGGACGTTGTCGACGCCCGTCTTCGCGGTGGCCGTCAGCCAGCCGGCGCACGCCACCCAGAACCAGGGCCCGTCGCCCACCAGGCCCACGGCGAGCGTGGCGGGCGCGCACCACGGCCCGACGCGCGCCAGGGCCCGCCCGTGTCCGAGCCGGGCCGCGAGGCGGCGGGCACCGGCGGCGCCGACCAGCAGGCCCAGGCCGCCGACCGCCCAGTAGAGGCCGAGCGCCCCGGCGGGCAGGCCCAGTTCGCGGGTGAAGAGGACGGGCAGCATGACGTTGACCATGTGTGCGCCGAGGTTGCCGAGCGCGCCGGTGAGGGCGAGGGCGCGCAGCTCACGGCTGCCGAGGACGTGGCGCAGGCCTTCCCCGATCTCGGCCCGCAGGCGCCGTGGGGCGAGCGTGGGCTCCGGGGGCCGCCGCCGTCGGCCGATGCCGGTGAGGCCCGCGGCGGAGGCGAGGTAGGCGACTGCGCCGCCCGCGACCGCCAGCGGGGCGGTGGCGAGCTGCACCAGGAAGCCGCCCGCGCCCCGACCCGCGATGTGCGCGCCCGCCATGAGGCTCACCACGGCGGTGTTCGCCGGGACGAGGCGGTCGCGGCCGACCAGTTCGGGCAGCACGGTCTGCGAGCCCACGTCGAAGAACACGGTGGCGCAGCCGTTGAGGAGCACGACGGCGTACAGCTGCGGCAGGGACAGCGCGTCGAGCCACCAGGCGACGGGGACGGAGGCGAGCAGCACGGCGCGGGCGGCGTCGGCGGCCACCAGGACGCGGCGCGGCGGGAGTCGGTCCACCCACGCCCCGGCGGGCAGCCCGATCAGCAGGAACGCGGCGGTCGACAGGGCGGCGAGAGCGCCCGCCTGGCCGGGCCCCGCACCGAGGACGGTGACGGCGAGCAGGGGGATCGCCACGTAGCCGACGTTGGTGCCGAGGTGGCTGAGGGCGCTCGCCGCGAAGAGCGTACGGAAGTCCCGTACGCCCCAAGGGGAGCCGGAGGCTGGGTTCATGCGCGACACGGTGCGCGATCTTCGAGGCCCCGCCCATTGATTTAGTCTGGGCTGAATGTTCGAGATCGAGTTCGGCACGGAGGACGTGGCCCGTACGCGTTTCGCGCTGTCCCCGCTGTGGGAGGTGGTGGCGAGCGTGCGGGTGCTGAAGGGCGCGGACGAGCAGGGCCTGCACCGCGCGTGGGCGGAGCAGGTGCGGCCGCGCCTCGCCGCCGCGGACGTCGACCTGTCGCCGCTCTTCGACCTCGTGCCCGTGCCGACGCGCTCGCCGTGGGCGGGCCACGTCCCCGGTTTCCTCTGCCCGCCGCCCACGACGCCGCTGCCGTCCCTCGCGGTGGAGCTGGCGACGGTACGGGCCACTCCCCCGGCGCTGCTGTGGACGAAGGCCGATGTGCCGCCCGCGCGGATGGCGGCGCTGCGCGCGGACCCGGCCGCCGCGCTCGGCCGCCTCGCGGACGTGATCGAGGCGTACTGGGAGCTGGCCCTGGCCCCGTACTGGTCGCGGATCCTCACCTTCCTGGAGGGCGACATCCGCTATCGGGCGGGCCGGTTGGTGGAGGGCGGCGCGCAGCACCTGTTCGCCGACCTCGATCCGCAGGTCACCTGGGCGGGCGGCACGCTCCAGCTGGAGCACAGGACCGCCCGCGGCACGCGCCCGCTGGACGGCCGGGGCCTGCTGCTCGTGCCCTCGGCCTTCGTGTGGCCGCGCGTCTTCTCGATCCTCAACGAGCCGTGGCAGCCCTCGCTGCGCTATCCGCCCAGGGGCGTCGGCACGCTCTGGGAGTCCCGCCCGGTACCGGTGTCCGAGGCCCTCGCGGGCGTCCTTGGCCGCTCCCGCGCGACCCTCCTGGCCGAGCTGACGGCCCCGGCGTCGACCACCGCCCTCGCCCGCCGCACCGGCCTCACTCCCGGCGGCGTCTCCCAGCACCTCACGCTCCTGCGCACGGCGGGCCTGGTGAGCGCCCACCGGGCGGGCCGTCAGGTCCTGTACGCACGGACCCGGGCGGGCGAGACGCTGGTGGCGGCGGCAGGGGCGGACCGGGGCGGCGGTCGTGGGGGCCGGCTCCTCGGTGGGTCCGCCGTCTAGCCGCAGAGTTCCGCGAAGCGCTCGGTGCTGATGTTGCCGCCGGAGACGAGGACGCCGACGCGCGGCGGGACCTGGGGGAGGCGGCCCGCCAGGAGGGCCGCGATGCCGGTCGCCCCGCTGGGCTCGATGACGATCTTGAGGCGCTCGAAGGCGAACCGCATCGCGTCGCGGATCTCGTCGTCGGAGACGAGCACGACCTCGTCCACCAGGCGCTGGTTGATGGGGAAGGTCAGCTCGCCGGGGGTCTCGATGGCCTGGCCGTCGGCGATGGTGCGCGGGACCGGGACGGAGACGCGGTGGCCGACCTCCAGGGACCGCTTGGTGTCGTCGCCCGCCTCCGGCTCCACTCCGATCACACGGATCCGCTCGTTCAGGCCCTTCGCGGCCGTGGCGCTGCCCGCGATCAGACCGCCGCCGCCCACCGGGCTGACCAGGGCGTCCAACGTGCCTACCTCCTCGACGAGTTCGAGGGCGGCGGTGCCCTGGCCCGCGATGACGTCCGGGTGGTCGTAGGGCGGGACAAGGGTGAGGTCGCGCTCCTCGGCCAGCTGCCTGCCGATGGCGGTGCGGTCGCCGGAGTAGCGGTCGTACGTGACGATCTCGGCGCCGTACCCCTCGGCGGCCCGGCGCTTGGAGAGCGGGGTGTCCTCCGGCATGAGGATCACCGCGGTGCTGCCCCGCTCGCGGGCCGCGAGGGCGATGGCCTGGGCGTGGTTTCCGGAGGAGAACGAGGCGATGCCCTTGGCCAGTTGCTCGGGCGTGAGCCGGGCCACCGCGTTGTAGGCGCCGCGGAACTTGAAGGCGCCGATCCGCTGGAAGTTCTCGCACTTGAGGAAGACCTCGGCGCCCACGCGGGCGTCCAGGGTGCGGGAGCGGAGGACGGGTGTGCGGTGGGCGACGCCCTTGAGGCGGGCGGCGGCGTCGCGCACGTCGTCGAGGGTGACCAGGGGGGTGCTCGTCATGCGGGTGCTCCTGGTGAGGTGTCGGGCCCGGGCGACGAGGCGCCCCGGGCGCGGGACTTGGCGAGATAGCTGTAGGCGGAGGCGCGGGAGATGCCGAGGCGGGCGGCGACCTGCGGGACCGCGCCCCGCACGGCGAAGACGCCGTGCTCGTCGAGGCCGCGGAAGAGCTCCACGCGCGCGTCGCGGCCGAGTTCGCTCCACGGACGGTTCAGCTGGAGCTGGTGGCTGTCGACGAGGGAGCTGACGACGGAGCCGACGTCGTCGCCGAACGTCGTGGTCGGCACCTCCGACCGGGGGGCCACGCCCGCGAGTTCGCTGATGAGGGCGCTCGCCTGCTGGACCGCGGTGATGTCGAGGTTGACGCACAGCGCGCCGAACACCGCGCCGCCGCTGTCGCGCAGCAGCATCGTGGACGACTTGACCAGCTTGCCGTCCCGGGTGCGGGTCAGGTAGTTCAGCTCGTCGGCCGCGTCGTCGCCGCGGGCCAGCATGCCCATGCCGATCTCGCTCATCGAGCCGCCGACGCTGCGGCCCGTGACGGCTCCGGCGATCGCCACGACGGACCTCTCCGGCCGACGGTAGTCGTGGACGACCGCTTCGCACAGGGAGCCGAAGGTGGCGACGAGCCCCTCGACCACCGGTGCGAGGGCGGCGATGATCGCGTCGCGCTCGGCGTTCCGTACGTCGTCGGCGCTCTCGGCGCTCATGTGGTGGCCCTCCCCTGCCGCAACAGCTCTGGACTCAACGTACACCCCTTGGACAAAAAGTCCAGAGGCGTCGGTGGACTACGCCGTGGGCGCCGCCGCCTCCAGGTCGGCCACGCTGCCCGACATCACCGCGGGGATGTGGCGCGTCAGGTGCTCCAACGGCCAGTCCCACCAAGCCAGTTCGAGCAGCCGGGCGATGTCCTCGTCGCCGAAGCGGCGGCGCAGCAACCGGGCCGGGTTGCCGCCCACGATGCCGTAGTCGGGGACGTCGTCCACGACGACGGAGCCGGAGGCGACGACCGCGCCGTGGCCGATGCGGACGCCCGGCATCACCAGGGACCGGTAGCCGAGCCACACGTCGTGGCCGACGACGGTGTCCCCGCGGCCGGGCAGCCCCGCGATGAGGCCGACGTGGTCGGCCCAGGAGCCGCCCATGATCGGGAAGGGGAACGTGGACGGGCCGTCCATGCGGTGGTTGGCGCCGTTCATGATGAACCGCACGCCTTCGCCGAGGGCGCAGAACTTCCCGATGACGAGCTTCTCGGGCCCGTAGTGGTAGAGCACGTTGCGGGTCTCGAAGGCGGTCGCGTCGTCGGGGTCGTCGTAGTAGGAGAACTCGCCCACCTCGATCAGGGGCGAGGTGACCAGTGGCTTGAGGAGCACCACGCGGGGCTGCCCCGGCACCGGGTGCAGGACGGTGGGGTCGGCGGGAACGAGTGGCATGGCGGCGCCTTTCCGGTGTGCGGCAGAGCCTCGGGCGCGGGCTGCGCCCGCCTCATGATCCCTGGACCGACCGTTCCGCGGCACGCGGTTTACGCGCCGGGGGAAGCATCCGCCGAGGACGCGCGCGAGAAGCTCGTGAACGCGCCCGGGCCCCCGGCGCGTCCGCTGCGGGACGCGCCGGGGGCCCGGGCCAGGTGCGCGAAGGGGCGCCGAACGGGGTTATCGCACCGTCACGGTGAAGACGGGCGACAGGGTGGCGCCGCTCTTGGTGCGCAGCTCGTTCTTGCCCTTGAGGCCGAGCTTGACGCGCAGGGAGTACGCGCCGGACTTGTTGACGGTGGTGGACGCGGGCAGCGTCTTCCAGGTGCCGCGCTGCTTCTGCTGGAGGTCGACCTTGGCGCCCGCCTTGATGCCGGTGGCCTTGCCGTTGACGCGCAGCTCCTGCCAGGCCTTCACGGAGGTCGTGGACGGCTTGGCGGTCAGCGCGGCCTTCACCTTGGCGGTGGGGCTGGTCTTCTGGGTGCCGAGGCTCTTGCCGGTCTTGACGTCCCAGATGGCGTACGGGGTGCCGCCGCCCTGCGTCTTGCTGTAGAGGCGCTTGCCGTCGGCGCTCAGGTGCAGGTAGATGCCGTCATCGACGGTCTGGCCCGGCTTGAGGGCCTTGCCGTTGTAGTACGGCTTGCCGCCCTTGACGGTGAGGGTGACACCGGCGCCGATGTCGATCTTCACGGGCTTGGCGGCGGCGGTCCGCACCGCGGCGGGCCGCTCGGGGGCGGGGGTGCTCGCCAGCGCGGCCGCGGCCGGGGCCAGGAGGGCCGTACCGGCGAGAACCGAGACGGTGGCGGTGCGGAGGGCGCTGCGGCGGTGAGTGGTGGTGCGCATAACGACGGTGTTCCCCTTCACGGTCATGGATCTGTTCGCGTGCACGGCACGGCTGCGCCCTCGGGCGGCGCCGCGCGGTGCGGTCCCGTTTCGTCCCCGCCGTCCGTGCTGTCCGTGCTGTCCGGCGAGTACGGAATCAACCTAGTTCACCCGCCATTACGGCTATCCGAAGATCACGTAACGGTGCCCCATAGATCACTTCACGGCATGGCATCGGCCCGGTCCCCGCACCACCGGGGCCGCTCTCAGCCGTCGAGCCGCACCCCCTGCTTCCTCGCGTACGCCTCCTTCGCCTTGGTGTGCCACCACTCGAAGAGTTCGATCCGCAGCGACTGCGCCATCCACGCCACCAAGCCCTCGGGCGGGCTGCCGTTGAAGACGTTGATGTCGCTGTTGTCGCGCTCGGAGCGGACCGACCAGCGGCCGTCGGGGGCGACGACGTCCAGGTACACGTCCAACTTCCGCCCGCTCACGACGACTTCGAGGTCCGTGACCTCCAGGACGACGCGTCCGCCCTCGTCCCACTTGCCCACGACCAGCGGGACCAGCAGGTCCCGCACTTCCTCCGGAGTCAGCATCCCTCCAGGGTCCCGCACCGCCGCTGACCGCGAACCCCGGGATGCTGCTATCGTCAACCTCGAATCGAGGTACCTCGATTCGAGCCATTGAGTCATGCCGAGCTATGGAGGTGCGATGGTGTTCACCGAGGAGTGGGTGACGGCGCGGGCCAAGGACGGCTACGAGCGCGGGCGGGCGTCCTTTGCGATCCGCCCCGAGCGTGCGGCGCTCCTTGTCATCGACATGCAGGACGAGTTCGTGCGCCCCGGCTTCAGCCCGTACTGGGTGCCCGCCGCCACGCGGATGGCGCCCCGGCTGCGCGGCCTGGTGGAGCGCTGCCGCGCGGCGGACGTGCCCGTCGTCTGGACCGTCTTCGACGACACGCACCTGGGCCTGGACCGCCCGCACGCGCTGCGGTACCTGCCGCACGGCGACACCGGGTGGACCAGGCCGGGGCCCGCGCGGGTGTGGCACGAGATGGGCGCGCGCGAGGACGAGGTCGTCATCCGCAAGCCGTCGTACGGCGCGTTCTACGACACCCCGCTGGACACGATCCTGCGCAACCTCGGCCGGGACACGGTCGTCGTGACCGGGACGCTCACCAACTACTGCTGCGGCACCACGGCCCGGCAGGCGTACGAGCGCGGCTACCGCGTGGTGTTCGGCGCGGACGTCACCGCGACCGACGACGAGAGCCGCCAGGAGCCGGAACTCGCCGTGCTGCGCAAGGGGTTCGCGCGGGTCCTCGACGCGGCGGAGATCGGCGCGCGGCTGACCGGCACCGCCGCGTGACGGCCCACCGCCCCGCGGCCCACCACCCCGCGGTCCACCGTGTCGCCCGTCCACGCACCCGCAACACCGCGGCAACACCCCCGCAGAGTTGGCCGCCTAGCCTCGCCTGACGTGAGTACGGACACGCGGAACACCCCGGCCCCGCCCGCCCCCACGCCCGGCGAGGGCGGCCTGGGGAAGGGGCTCCAGCGGCGGCACATGAACCTGATCGCGCTGGGCGGGGTGATCGGCGCCGGGCTCTTCGTGGGCAGCGGCGTGGTCGTGCGGCAGACCGGGCCCGCGGCCGTCGTCTCCTTCCTGGCCGCCGGGGTCCTGACCGTGCTCATCATGCGGATGCTCGCGGAGATGACGGTGGCGCGGCCCGCGCTCGGCTCCTTCTACGCCCATGTGCGCGAGACGCTCGGCGCCCGGGCCGGGTTCGCCGTCGGCTGGCTCTACTGGTACTTCTTCGTGATCGTGGTCGCCGTGGAGGCGGTGGCCGGTGGGCGGATCGTCCGGCTGTGGCTGCCCGACGCGCCGCTGTGGGCCGTGAGCCTCGTCCTGATGGCCCTGCTCACGGCGACCAACATGGTCTCCGCGCGCTCCTTCGGCGAGTTCGAGTACTGGTTCTCGTCCGTGAAGGTGCTCGCCATCGTCGTGTTCCTGTTCCTGGGCGCGCTGTACGTCCTCGGGCTCTGGCCCGAGGCGTCCGGCGGCCTCGGGCACCTCACCGCGCACGGCGGCTTCGCACCCGAGGGCGTGGGGGCGGTGCTCGCCGCCGTCGTGCCGTGCGTCGGCTTCTTCACCGGCGCGGAGATCGTGACCATCGCGGCGGCGGAGTCCACCGAGCCCGAGCGCGCCGTCGCCGCGGCGATCCGGTCGATCGTGCTGCGGGTCGTCGCGTTCTACGTCCTGTCCATCCTCGTGGTCGTCGCGGTGGTCCCCTGGACCGACGACGCCGTCGAAGTCAGCCCGTACGCGGCGGTCCTGGAGCGCCTGGACGTGCCCGCGGCGGCGACCGTCATGAACGCGGTCGTCCTCGTGGCGGTCCTGTCCTGCCTCAACTCCGCGCTCTACACCTCGTCCCGGATGCTCTTCGCCCTCACTCGCGGCGGTGACGCGCCGCGGGGCTTCACCAAGCTCAGCCGGGGTGGCGTGCCCCGCCGCGCGATCCTCGCGGGCACGTCCGTCGGCTACGCCTCGGTCATCGCGGCGTGGATCTCCCCCGACGTCGTCTTCCAGTTCCTCATCGACTCGTACGGGGCCATCGCGCTCTTCGTCTACCTGGCGATCGCCGTCGCCCAGCTGCGCATGCGGCGCACCCTGGAACGCGAGTCCCCCGACCGGCTCACCCTGCGCATGTGGGGCTTCCCCTGGCTGAGCCGCCTCACGATCGCCGCCATGGGCGCGGTCATCCTCGCGATGGCCTTCCTGCCCGACAGCCGGACGCAGTTCTGGCTGAGCCTGCTGACGGTGGCGATCGTGCTCGGTGCGTACGAGGTGAGGCGGCGACGCGGACAGCCGTAGGCCCACCGCGGCACCACCCGGCCACAGGTCCGCTGTCGGGGTCTGTAGGCGCACTGTCGGCGGCCCGTCGGCGGCTCACCCTGGCCCGCGTCCTGCACCTGCACGGCATCCCGGCCACCGTCCACGAGGCGGAGCCCTCCCCCGCCGCCCGCGCGCAGGGCGGACTGCTCGACATCCACGACTACAACGGCCAGATCGCCCTCACCGCCGCCCTCCAGGGCATCGTCCTCAAGGGCCGCCAGGCCATGCGGATCCTCGGCCCCGACGGGACCGTCCAGGGCGAGGCCGGCGACGACGGCACGGGCGGCCGCCCCGAGGTGCAGCGCGGCGAGCTGCGGCAGGTCCTGCTCGACTCACTCCCGGCGGGCACCGTCCGGTGGGGGGGACAAGGTGAGCGGCGCCCGCGCCCTCGGCGAGGGGCGGCACGCTCCACGCCTGCGCGGGCCTCACCGAGCCGCAGGAGTGGTTCGCCGCCATCGACTTCACCGACGCCGCCGGGGCCGCCGCACGGATCGCGCGGAAGTTCGACGGCTGGGCTCCTGAACTCACGGCGCTCATCACCGCCGGCGACGTCGCGCCGGTCCTGCGCCCCCCTCCACGCCCTGCCGCACGCGCACCGCTGGGACCGGGTGCCCGGGGTGACCCTGCTCGACGGCGCCGACCTCGGCCGGGCCATCGCCGCGCACCCCGACGACATCGAGGCCGTGCGCAGCGCGTACAAACCGGCCATGTTCACCCGAAGCGCCGAGCCCACCCCTGTTGACGGCGAGGACGACCACGGGATCGACTTCGAGAACGGAGCGGGCCAGGCCGTGTTGGAGCTGATCACCGCACTAGGGAGCTGAGTTGACGGAGCGACAGGGCCTCGCGCGGATGAGCGACGCGGCGCACATCCACTGGCGGGTGCAGGGCGACCGGGCCGGGCAGGCGCAGGGCGACCAGGCCCCGCAGGCGCAGGGCGACCGGGCCCCGCAGCCCCCCGTCGTCCTGCTGCACGGCGGCCCCGGCCTGCCCGACTACCTGGGCCCCGTCGCCACGTCGATCGCGGACCTCGCCCCCGTCTACCGCTACGACCAGCGCGGCACGGGCCGCTCCCCGTGGCAGGGCCGCCACACGCTCGCCCGGCACGTCGCCGACCTCGCCGAACTGCTCGACGCCTGGTCCGCGCCGTCAGCCGTGCTCATCGGGCACTCCTACGGCACCGACCTCGCCAGCCGGTTCTGTCTGGCCCACCCGGGGCGGGTGGCCGCGATGCTGCTGATGTGCGGACCGTTCGTCGGCGACTGGCGTACGGACTACCGCGCGGCGCGCGCCCACCGCATGACCCCGGCCCAGCGGGAACGGCTGTCCGTACTCCAGCAGGAGCCCCACCGCACGGAGGCCCAGGAAGTCGAGCTGCTCACGCTCTCCTGGTTCACCGACCACGCCGACCCCGACCGCGGTTGGCCCTGGGCCGCGCACGGTGCCCGGCTGCGCCGCCCCGTCAACTGGGCCATGAACCGCGAACTCGGCGAGGCGGGGCGCGCGGATCCGCTCGACCTCCACGTCGACGCCCTGCGCGGTTGCCTCCCCACCCGGGCCGAGCTCCTCGGCGGCGCCCTCGACCCCCGCCCCCTGTCGGCCCTGGAGTCCCTGGCCCTCCGGCTCGACGTACCGCTGACTCGGGTCGCTGGTGCGGGTCATGAGCCTTGGCTGGAGCAACCGGAAGTGGTACGGGGGGTGCTTCGGGGGTTCGTACGGGGGCGGGGGTAGCGGGTGACGGCGCCGGGTGGGAAGTGTTCGGTGCCGATCACTTCGTCCGCGTCGTCGATGGTGACGGTCAGGTCCGGCATGCCGCGCAGGGCGGTGAGGTCGACGTTGCAGTGCCTGTTCCAGCAGTGGATTTCCAACGTTGTCAGGTTGGGCAGAGCCGTTCGTACGCACGCGAGGTCGTCGACGCCCTCAGCGCCGTTCAGCATCAGGCTCCGGATCTGCGGCGACGGCGGAAGCTGCGCGAGCATGGCCAGTCCGGATTCGGTTTGCAGCATGAGGCGATTCAGGTGGCCGAGTGACGCCACCAGATGTATTCCTTCGAAAGCGTCGCACAGGTTCAAGGTGGACAGGTTCGCCCAACGATCGATCCCGTCCAGGGTATCGAGGCCCGTACGGGCCCTCCTCCCCAGCATGAGGTCTGTGAGACCGGCATGGATCGGTAGCGTCCGAAGGTCTCCGGGCTTCAGGTCCACGTTGAGCCCCAGGTACCCCACCTTCGGCAGATGGCGGAGCACCTCCAGCAACTGTGTACGTTCTCCGCCAAGGTAGAAGCCGGTGATGTCCGTATGAGCCAGCGCGGAAAAGTTCGCAAGGTTGCTGCAATTGATCAGGCCCACATGGTTCAGGCAAGGGAGAGCACGGAGGAACTCCACATCTCGCAGTTCGGAGTTGCGCGCGATGTTCAGCCAACGGAGCTTTTCCGGTGTGACCGCCTCGGCAATGTCACGCCCCGGGAAGTCACCCTGAATGGAGATACTCCGGGGCGCTGCCAGCGTGCGCAGCACAGCGAGCTGCTCAACCGAGCGGATGGGCAGGAGGTCGAAGCCGGGCAGGTGGCTCAGGACTTCCTGGGCGTAGTCGCTGGCGTCAAAGCTGTGCCAACTTGCCTCCAACGCAGTTCGCACGCCGTCAACGGCACTGGCACGAAACCGCTTCATCACCGTGAGAGCCGCGTCGCCCCCGATTCTCCCAGCGGTGAGGACGACCGCCTTCGCCTCGTCGTCCTCCAGACCCTCCGGCCCGGGAAGCAGGTCCAGGATGACAGGACCGGCCTCGGCCAGCACCGCCGCTTCGGCCCTGCTGCGCGGCGGCAGCAAGCCCTCCGTTCGCCGACGCACGTCCTCCCGCACCGCCGGATCCAGCTCTGTCGCGTACTCCAGGCAAGCCGTAGCCAACAAGTGCAGCCGCACCCGGTGCTTCGCCACGCGGTCGCCGCGGGCGATCAGGCGGCGGAGGAGGGTGGCGCGTTCGGCGGGGCGGGCGTGGGCGACGGCCATGCGGAGGACGTCCTCCCAGCGGTCGTCGTGGGCGTTGCGGACGAGGAGCGGAAGGTCGCGCGCCTCGACGGCGGCCTTGGCGCCGAGGTAGTCCTGGAAGGTGCGGTGGATGAAGTCGACCGTGTCCGCGCTGGGCCGGCGGAGCAGGCCGGAGCGGGCGAGGAGGTGGGTGAGGACACCTCGCGCGTCCGCCTGCCGACCGACGTGCGGCATCGCGGGCAGCGCGTCGCCGATGAGGTCGACGGCGGTGTCCTGGTCGAGTTCGTCCTGGCCGTTGCGGATGAGCCAGTAGGCGAGGCGCTGCAGGATCTGGACGCTCTGGTGCTCGGTGAGGCAGAGGCCCTCGGGGGCGTCGATGTCGCGTTCGCGGTCGCGCCGGTGCAGCAGCATGGACAGGGCGGCGTCGTACAACTCCATGCGGCCGTGCGGCAGATGGCCGCGCCGGTCGCGGTGGAGCGCGCAGACCAGGGCGCACAGCAGCGGCGTGGCGGTCAGCCGGGACAGCTCGCGCTGGGAGCGCACGGTGTCCTTGAGGGACTCCCCGAGCGCGGCCAGGTGGGCGCGCTCCTGCGGGCTCGCGAGATCGGCGGCGGCCGCGTCGTGCCAGCGGGTCACGAACACCGCCACGTCCCGGCCGCCCATCGGCCGCACGGTCAGCTCGGCGAAGCCGCCGTCGGCGAGCCAGCCCTCGGGCACGGCGGAGGGCCGGGTCGTCACCACGTACGCCGCGCGCGGGTAGGCCGCGAGCAGTTCGTGCAGCCACTGCCGGGTCCGGGCGCGCTGGGCCTGGGGCACCTCGTCGAGGCCGTCGACGAGCAGCAGCCCCCGCCCGTCCAGGAGGACCCGGTCGGCCCAGCCGGGCGGCTGGGCGCCCTCGCGGGGGCAGCCCGTGGCGGCCAGATACTCGTGCGGGGCGGGCAGTCGACCACGCCGGACCAGGGTCCGCAGGGGCAGCACGAAGGGCAGGCGGTCCGTCAAGTGGGCGAGTTCGACGGGCAGTTCGCGGCGGGCCGTGGCGACCGCGAGCCACTGCACCAGGGTGGTCTTGCCGCTGCCCGCGAGGCCGCGCACGAGGGTCCGCGGGCGTCCCGCGAGGGCCTGCTCGGCCCGCTCGACGCTCACCGCGGCCCCGTCGACGCGGCCACCGGCCAGGGCGCCCGGGGGCAGACCGTGGGTGAGCGTGGCGAACTCCAGGCTGAGGTAAGCGGCGTCCAACGGCCAGCAGTTGCGCTCCGGCCGTGACAGGTCGAGGCCGATCACCGAGAGCTTCCCGTACCGGTGGGCGACGTAGCTCCGGTACCAGGCCTCGAACCGCTCCTCAGCACCGCGAGAGCCGTCCGCGGCGGGGGCCTCCACCGGCGCGGGAGGCGGCACCGCCCGGTCCCGGAGCCGTAGCAGTTCCTCCGGGTCGGCGCCGAGCGCGGCGGCGAGGGCTGCCACCGTCGCGTCGCTCGGCACCCCCGTCCCGTTCAGGGCCTGGCTCACGGTCGTGCGCCCGAGCCCGGCCCGGCGGGACAGCGTGATCATGGAGAGGCGCCGCCGCGCGCGCAGGTTCCGCAGCCTCCCCTTCAGATCCGCCAGCGGTTCCGTACCGTCCTCGCTCGCCCCCACCGGCCCCTCCACGGACAGCGCCCCCTCGTCGTTCGGACCCGTTCATCTTGGTCCAACCGAACGTTGTCGTACGGGACTTCGGGCATCTTCCTTTCCGTCGAACATCGCGGACATCCGCCTCCTCCGGAAGGAACCTCCCCCATGACCTCCACCCCGGCTCCCTGGGCCCTGCTCGCCCTCTCGGTGGTCGCGGCGGTGCTCGTCGCGGTCCTCGCCGCCGTCGCCACCGCGCTGCTCGCCCGCTGGGACGGCGCCTCCCTGCCCGCGGCCCTGCTGCGCGCGGGTGCCGCCTTCGGCACGACCCTCACCCTGGCCACCGCGCTGCTCGCGCTGTGCCTGCCGTGGGTGGGCCCGGTCGCTTGACACCCCAAACATGGGATGTTCCCATGTTTGGCATCCAGAGAGACGTACGTCCACGAAACCGTTCGGCAGAGAGGCCCCGACCGATGCCGCTGCGCACCACCGCACGGACCAACCTCGTCGATCTCGTCATCGCCCAGATGGAGAGCCTCATCGCCGACGGCGAGTGGCCGGTCGGGGCGAAAATCCCGGCCGAGCCGCAGCTCGTGGAGCAGCTCTCCGTCGGCCGCAACACCGTGCGGGAGGCCGTCCGCGCCCTGGTGCACACCGGGATGCTCGAACCCCGCCAGGGCGACGGCACCTATGTGCGCGCGAGCAGCGACCTCGGCGCGGCCGTGCAGCGGCGGCTGCGCAGGGCGGGCGTCCTGGAGGCGTACGAGGTGCGGGCCTCCCTGGAGCGGGACGCCGCCCGGTACGCGGCCGAGCGCCGCACCCCGGAGGACCTCGACGCGCTGCGGACGGCGCTCGCCGAGCGCGGCCGGGCCTGGGAGGCCGGGGACATCGAGGCGTTCATCGACGCGGACATGACCTTCCACCGCGCGGTGGCTGCCGCCGCCCACAACAGCGTCCTCGCCGATCTGTACGGGCACCTCAGCGACGGGATGCGCTCCACCCTCCAGTCGGTGGTCGGCGCCCCGGTCCCCGACTCCGTACGCCACCAGATCGGCGCCCACCAGGCGATCCTCGACGCGATCGAGGCGCGGGACCCCGCCGCGGCCGAGTCCGCCGTGCTCGCCCATCTCGCCGAGGGCATGGCCGCGCTGCGCGAGCAGCCGCTGGACGACCACGGCGGCGACGAGCACAGCGGCGACGGCCACGGCACGAACGGCACCGGCGGCGCGAACGCCACCGCCACCGCACCCACCCACTGACACCCCACCCCCAGGAGACACGGCATGCGCAGGGAAGCGCCCGCCGCCACGGCCACCGTGGCGCGGGACGACGACACCACCGACACGGCCCCCGGCCAGGCCCCGCCGGGCCCGCCCGGCGTCACCGGGCGCCGCGCGCTGTACCTCGGTCTCGGCGTCGTCCTGCTCGCCCTGAACCTGCGCCCCGCGCTCGTCGCCGTCTCCCCCCTCGCGGACGTCATCCGCGACGACAGCGGCATGTCGGCCACGGCCACCAGCCTGCTCACGGCGCTGCCCCTGCTGTGCTTCGGGCTGCTCGCGCCGGTCGCGCCCGGCCTCGGCCGCCGCTTCGGCATGGAGCGCTCCCTGCTCGGCACCATGGCGCTGATCTGCGCGGGCACCGCGCTGCGCATGGTGGACTCGGTGCTCGCCCTGTTCGCCGGCACGGTCGTCATCGGCGCGGGCATCGCCGTCGCCAACGTGCTCCTGCCCGGCCTGATCAAGCGGGACTTCCCGGGGCGGGCGGGCCTGATGACGGGCCTGTACTCGATGTCGCTGTTCGGCGGCGCCGCGCTCGCGGCCGGGGTCACCCTGCCGGTGCGGGACGCCTCGGGCATGGACTGGCGGACCACGCTGGCGTGCTGGGGCGCGCTCGCGCTGCTCGCCCTCGTGGTGTGGCTGCCGCAGGTGCGCTCGCGCACCCGCGTCGCCGCGGCGGCGGCCCGGCAGGCGGCGCACCCGGTGCGCGGCCTGTGGCGCTCGCCCCTGGCCTGGCAGGTCACCGCGTACATGGGGCTGCAGTCGCTGAACTACTACGCCGCCGCGGCCTGGCTGCCGACGCTGCTCCAGGACTCCGGGATGAGCGCGGGCGACGCCGGGTGGATGCTGTCGTTCTCGGCGCTGCTCGGCATCACGGGCTCGTTCGTGACCCCGGTGATCGTCGGCAGGCGGCTGAGCTCCGCGCTGCTCTCGACGCTCGGCGCGCTCCTGTGCGCGGCCGGGTACGCCGGGGTGCTCGCCGCCCCGGTCGGCGGCGCCTATGTGTGGATGAGCCTGCTCGGGCTCGGCCAGGGCGCGGCGATCAGCCTCGCGCTCCTTTTCATCGTGCAGCGGGCGCCGGACGCCCGGCACGTCGCGCAGCTGTCCAGCATGGCGCAGTGCTTCGGCTACGTCCTCGCCGCCACCGGCCCCGCCATCCTGGGCGCCGTCCACGACGCGTCCCACGACTGGACGATCCCGGTGGTGGTGCTCCTGGTGCTGCTGGTCCCCCAGGTCGTGGTGGGCGTCGGCGCGGCCCGCGACCGGCACGTGCGCGGGACGGCGTAGCCGCCTCGCGGAGAACAGCCCTGTGGGGCGGGCCGGTCGGCCCGCCCCACAGGGCTTCACCTCAACCTCCCTGAGCGTCAGGGAATCTGCTTGGTCACCTCCAGGTCGGCCGTCGGCTTGGTGACCTTACCTCCGGGCGGGCCCGTGGTGCTGGAGTTGTTGTCGCTGACCGGGTCCTTGGTCGCCGACGACACGGTGGCCGTGTTGGCGAGGTCGTCGCCGTCACCGGTGTAGGTGGCGGCGAGCTTCACCTTGAACACCCAGCTGACCGAGGCCCCGGGGGCCAGGGTCGCAAGGGGGCCGCAGGTGACCGTGCGGCCCGCGGTGCACGGGTCGTCCGAGGAGACGAAGCTCAGCGCCGTGGGCAGGACGTCGGACACCTGGACCTGTTCGGCCTGGGACGGGCCCTTGTTGGTGACCGTCAGCGTGTAGTCGAAGGTCTCGCCGGGGGCGACCGGCTTGTCCGTGGCGGGCTTCTTCACGATCGCCAGGTCGGCGGCGGGCGCCGCGATCCCGCCGTCCGGCGGACCCGCGGTGTCGGTGTCGTTGTCGCTGCTCGGGTCGATGTTGTCGGCGGTGACGTGGGCGGTGTTCTTGATGTCGCTGCCGTCTCCGTGATAGGCGGGGTCCACCTTCACCGTCAGCGTGTACTCCACGGTCTCGCCGACCTTGAGCGGGGTCGTCCGCCGGCAGTTCACGACCTGCCCGGAGACCGTGCAGCCCGCGGGCGAGGAGGAGACGTACGACAGGCCCGTGGGCAGGGCGTCGGTGAGCTTGACGTTGTACGCGTCGGCCGACGGGCCCTTGTTGGTGACGGTGATCTTGTAGTCGAAGGTCTCGCCGGGACGCGGCGCGGTGTCGCCGACGGCGGTCTTGGTCACGGCCAGGTCGGCCGTGGGCTTGTTGACCTTGCTGCCCGGCACCCCGGCCTCCGCGCTGTTGTTGCCCGGGACGGGATCCGTCGTGTCGGAGGAGACGGTCGCGGTGTTCTTGATGTCGCTGCCGTCGCCGGTGTACTCGGTGTCGAGCCGGACGGTGAACTTCCACGTCTTCGACGCGCCCGGTTCGAGGACGGCCTGCGGACCGCAGGTGACGGTCTGGCCGGAGGCGGTGCAGCCGTCCGCCGAACCCACGAAGGCGAGGCGCGCGGGCAGGGTGTCCGTCGCCTTCGCGTTCAGGGCCCGGGAGGGCCCGTCGTTGGTGACGGTCACGGCGTACTCGAAGGTCTCGCCCGGTGCGATGGGCGTGGAGGTCGTGGGCTCCTTGCCCGCCCAGAGGTCGGCCTGCGGCTCGGTGACACCGCCGGGCGGGAGGACCGCCGTGCTGGTGTTGTTGGTGAGGTCGGGGTCCTTGGAGTCGGACGTCGACGTGGCGGTGTTGCGCAGGTCGGAGCCGTCACCCTGGTAGGCGGCGCTCAGCTTGACCTTGAACGTCCACTTCACGGAGGCGCCGGGGGTGAGCTTGGCGTGCGGCCCGCACGTCACGGTCTGTCCGGACGCCGTGCAGGGGTCGGCCGACGACACGAACGAGACGCCGTCGGGCAGCGTGTCGGTGGCGCGCACGTTGCGGGCGTCCGAGAGGCCCGCGTTGAAGGCCTCGATCTCGTACTCGTACTCCTGGCCGGGCACGATCGGCCCGGTGCCGAGGGCCGTCTTCACCGTCGACACGTCCGACTCGGGCGTGAACGGGCCCGGCGGGGTGACGGGGTCCGGCTTGTTGTTGTCCGGGTCCGGGTCGGTGGAGTCCGACGTGCCCGACGCGCTGTTGCCGAGGTCCGAGCCGTCGCCCTGGTAGGAGGAGCTCAGCCGGGCCAGGAACGTCCACTTCTTGGTCTGGCCCACGCCGAGCTGCGGCTCGGGGCCGCAGGTCACCGTGCGGCCGCTGGCCGAGCAGCCGTCGGCGGACGACACGAACGACATGCCCTCGGGCAGCGTGTCGGAGGCCGTCACGTTGCGGGCCACGGACGGCCCGTTGTTCTTCGCCGTCAGCGTGTACGTGATCAGTCCGCCGGGCGGGGTGTCCCGGCCCACCGCGGGCACGGCGCGGCCCAGGTGTGTGGTCACCCTCGCCCCCGGTCCGGACGGCGCGGCCGCCCGGGCCGGGTCCTGGCCGGACCACTGCGGCAGCACGCAGATCAGCGCGGCGACCGCGGCGCCCACGAGGGCGCGCCGGCGATGTCGTGTCCTACTCATCTCACATCGGTTCCGTTCGTGCTCCGGTCACGTACACCGCTGTACGGACGTGCGAGGGGAGGGGTCCCGCCACCGCGGCGGGACCCGTCAAGCGGGGGTGTTCTCGGCCTTCTTGCCGAACTCGAGGTCGGCGGTCGGCGGCTTGACCCGGCCGCCGGGCACGGTGGCGCTGCCGCTGTTGTTGCCGGTGTCGGGGTCGGCGGTGTCGGCGTCCGCCGTCGCGACGTTGAGGACGTCCGTGCCGTCGCCGCTGTAGTCCGCGTTGAGCCGCACCCGGAACGTCCACGACGTGGAGGATCCCGGCGCGAGGGTCGCGACCGGTCCGCAGGTGACCGTGCGGCCCGCGAGCGTGCAGGCGTCGGCGGACGACACGAAGGTGAGCGAGGTCGGCAGGGGGTCGGTGACCCGCACGGCGCGCGCGACGGACGGGCCCTTGTTGGTGACCGTCACCGTGTACGCGTACTCCTCGCCGGGCGCCACGCTCGCGCTGGTCGTCGTGCGCTTGACGGTCGCGAGGTCGGCCGCGGGCGCCCGCACCCCGCCCGGGGGCAGGGCGGCACCGCTGGTGTTGTTGGTGAGGTCGGGGTCGGTGACGTCGTGCGTGACCTTCGCGGTGTTGCCGAGGTCGGAGCCGTCGCCCTGGTACGCGGCGTCGAGCTTGACGCGGAACGTCCAGGACACCGACGCGCTCGTGGCCAGCCTGGCCGTGGTGGGGCAGGTGACGGCCTGCCCCGACGCCGTACAGCCGTCGCCGGAGGACACGAAGGTCAGGCCGGTCGGGAGGGTGTCGGTGACCTTCACATTGGTGGTGTCGGACGGGCCGTTGTCCCGGACCGTGATCCGGTACTCGAACTCCTCGCCGGGGCGCACCGGGCCCTGCCCCACCCCCGCCTTGCTGATGGCCGCGTCGGCGCGCGCGGTCACGGTGGTGGAGGCGGTGGCGGAGTTGTCGTCGGAGTTGGTGTCGGTCCGGTTGCCCGGGGCGATGACCGTCGCCGTGTTGGTCAGGATGGTCGCCTGCGCGGGGGCGGTGCCGGTGACGGTGTACGTCACGGTGCCGCCGCGGGCCAGGTCGGCGGTGGTGTCGAGGGGGCCGCTGCCCGACGCCGCGCCGCACGCGCTGCCGGAACTCGCGGTGCACGCCCAGGTCACGTCCGTGAGGCCGGGAGCCGCGTCCTTGACGGCCGCGCCGGTGACCGCGTTGCCGTCGCTGTTGCTGACCTTCACCGTGTACGTGACCGGTCTGCTCCCGGCCGCGACGGTGGCGGGTTTGCCGGTCTTGGTGACGCTGAGGTCCGTCGGGACGTTGATCTTGAGGTCGCCGATCTCGTGGTTGTTCGTGGCACCGCCGGTGCCCGCCGAGAAGCCGACGCGCAGGGTGGACGGCAGTGACGGCTGCCCCGTGATGGTCGACACGTCGTAGTCGCTGATGAGCTTGGTGAACGCGGTCCCCGGACCGGAGTCGGACCAGACCGACACCAGCGGCTTGCCGTTCGTCGGCTGCACCGTGATGCGCACGGTGCGGAAGTTGCTGCGGCTGCCCGTCTCGACGGTGCCGCCGGGGCCGCTGGCGGAGGTGCCGTAGCGGTAGCCGGACGTGCCGTTGCCGCCGCCGCGCAGCACGATCTTGTTGGCCTGGGTGCCGGGGCCGCTCGCCCCGGTCGAGCTGGCGGAGAAGTTGCCGAACTCGTCGATGCCGACGCCCAGGAACGCGCCGGGCACGCCGCTGCTCGTGCAGCGCGTCGCGAGGCCGGCGCAGGCGTAGCCGAGGGCGCCGCCGGTGGCGCCGGTCCCGGTCGCCGCGGAGCCGTCGGCGAGGAAGAACGCCAGCCCGTCGCCCCGCTTGCCGTCGAAGGTGCTGCCGCCGTAGGTGGCGTACGTGAACTCCGCGACGATGCCGAGGCTCGTGGGGAAGGAGTCCTTCATCTGCCACGACCCGGCCCTGGTCGTCTGGGCCGGGGTCAGCCGCAGCCAGCCGCCCGAGTAGGAGGCACTGCCCGTGGCGGTGCCCAGGTCGTTGCCGTTGTCGAAGCTCTCGTGGACCGGGAAGGCCAGCTCCGCCCGCGCGTGCGAGGCCGCCGTGGAGGTGAGCAGCCCACCTACCAGGGCGCCGAGCGCGAGCAGCAGGGCGGCGAGCCGTCGGGGGCCCGCGGGGTGCCGGGAGGTCGTCATCGCCGCGGCCCCTGCCCCGCCTCACGGCGTCGCACGGCCGCCACCAGGAGGCCGCCGCAGGTCACGGCCGCGCCCGCGACCCAGCCGAGCCAGGCGGGCACGTCACCGCCGGTGTCCGGCAGTTCGCCGTGGTCGCCGGTCCTGACGTACACCGTGTACGGCGGGTTCTTGTTGTCGCTCGGGTCCGGGTCCTTCGTCGTGGAGGTGACCGTGGCGACGTTCTCGATCCTGCCGAAGTGGCGGGTCTGCGCCGCCGCCACGCGAACGGTGAGCGCGTACGAGACGGAGGTGCCCGACGCGAGGCGGTCGGGGCCCGGGCAGACGATCAGGCGCCCGCCGTCGTCCGGCGCGCAGCCGTCCGGGGAGCCGACGAAGTGCAGGCCCTTGGGCAGCGGGTCGGTCACCCGCAGTCCGCGCGCGGTGCCGGGGCCGTTGTTGTGCACGGTGATCCGGTACGTGAAGGTCTCGCCGGGCCGGACCCAGTCCCGGCCGCCGGGCAGCACGGCCGTCTTGGTCAGCGAGAGGTCGGCGCGGCCCCAGTCCGGCGGGACCGGCAGGCCGGTCACGGACGTCGTGTTGTTGCTCGTGTCGGGGTCGCGGGTCTGCGAGGACACCGAGGCCAGGTTCACGATGTCGCGGCCGTCGCCCTCGTAGTCGTCGGCGAGGCGTACGGTCACGATCCAGGTGTGGGACGCGCCGACGGCGAGCTGCGGCAGCGGGCCGCAGGTGACGGTCCGCCCGCTCGCGGTGCAGCCGTCCGCCGACGACACGAAGACGAGGGAGGCCGGAAGCCGGTCCTGGACCGTGACGCCGACGGCCTGCGACGGGCCGTGGTTGACGGCGGTGATGCGGTAGTCGTACACCCCGTCGGGCCCCGGGGCCGCGGCGCGCCGGCCGGGCCCTCCGGGGTGCGACCGGACCTCCAGGTCGGCCCGGGCGGCGGCGGCCGGGCGGCCCCGGCGCTCCCGGGCCCCGGGGGACGGCGGCGGGGCGGAGGCGCGGGGAGCGGCAGGCGTGGTCTCCGCCCCGGCCTCCTCGCGCGGGGCGTGCGCGGGCGGGCCCTTCCGTGCGGGGGCGCCGGGCGAGGCGGCCTGCGGCGCGGCGGCGGACGGCCGTGCCGACGGACCCTCGCGGCGCGCGGCCTGCGGGCTCCGCGGCGGCGTGTCCCTGCCGGGCGCGGAGGCCGAGGGCACCGGCGTACCGGAGGGCGTGCCCGAGGGGGAAGCCGATGCCGCCGGTGACGGCGGGGCGGACGCGGGCACGGACCCCGACGGCGACGGTGACGCCGCGTCACCGGAGGGCGGGGGCGCGGCTTCGGAAGGCGGCACCTCAGCGGCATCCGGGCCTGCGCCCCGGCCGGTCCGGGGAGCTGAGGCCGGGCCCGCCCCCGGGCCTGTCTGCGGACCTGAGGCCGGGCCTGTCTGCGGAGCCGCCTGTGGACCTGACGCCGAGCCAGGTGCCGCCGACTCCGCAGCCGACGGCGCCGGTGCCGCGGCGAGGGCGGCCGCCGTGACCGCCGCCGCGGGCGGCGCGACGAGGGCCGCCGCACCGGCCGCGAGCGCCACCGCGCCGCGCGGCCAACGGCGTGCTGCCGCACGCCGTCTGAGGTTGTGTCGCATCGGAGACCCCTTCACATCGGGCACGGAATGGCGGCACTGTTCCGGTCCGGCCGAAACGCAAGATCTGTTTATCCGACTTTTCGCGCTTTGAGATGATCAAGGGATGCGAACGAGTGAGAAGGCGACACCGAACAGCCCAGCGGGGTGGCCCGTGACGCGACGCGACCCCGGGCCGTGGGCCCGGGGTCGCATCGTGACGGGAGGCGGCAGCGGCTAACGCACAGTCAGCTCCGCGATGCCCGGGCGCTCCTTGGCCCCGGGCTCGCCGTGCACTGTCACCCGGACGTAGCGGGCCAGCCGCGGGGAGTCGTCCGTCCGGTACCAGTGCCGCCCGTCGAGGGAGACCTCCACGTCGTACGACACCGGCGTCACGCCGGTCCACGTCGGGGTGGCGCCGCCGACCCGGACGGGCTCGCCGAGGTCCGCCGTGAGGGCGCCGGTCGTCCCGTCCGGGACCCAGGCCGTGGCCGTGTCGCCGTCCACCGCGGCCCCCGCGTACATGCCGGGCTCCTCGGACGACGCCTTCGCGGCGGCGCACAGGGCCGCGTTGTCGGTCGGCACGAGGTCGGGGCGGCGCGTCTTGAGGACGGCCGGGGCGCCCGCGCTGAGGACCTGCTCCCCCTGCGGCGTGTCGAGCGTCATCGCCTTCCCTCCGGTGAGCCGCACCGTCGTGCGGTGGGCGCCGAGCTCGATGTCGAACGTACGGCCCTGCCAGGTCAGACCGCGCAGCGTGACCCCCTCGCCGAACTGCGGGGGCAGCGTCGGGTCGAGGCGGAGCCGGTCCTCGCGCATCCGCATGCCGGTCAGGCCCTGGGTGAAGGTCTGCAGGAAGCCGCCCTTGCCGGTGAGGAAGTCATGGGCGGGCGAGCCCGACAGCGGGTCCTCGGCACCGGCCTTGTCCCCGCGCGCCTCGGAGAACTGCGCGAACGGGCCGCGCACGAAGGGCTTGATGGAGCGCTCCATGTACGTGTACGTGGCGCAGCCCGGCCCGCCGATCCCGGCGGCGTCGACGGCGTGCACCGAGTCCGTCATGGCGGGGCCGTCGGGGTCGGTGCGCCGCGCGTAGTAGTCGAGCGTGGCGGCCGCCGCGCCCTCGGGCATCCGCCACTCCAGCGGATACATCAGGAGCACCGTGTCGGCCTGCTTGATCTTGCTGCCCCGGTAGCCGTCGTACTGCTCGAAGACCTTGCG
Source organism: Streptomyces sp. AN091965 (assembly GCF_022698285.1). Taxonomy (NCBI): domain Bacteria; kingdom Bacillati; phylum Actinomycetota; class Actinomycetes; order Kitasatosporales; family Streptomycetaceae; genus Streptomyces; species Streptomyces sp. AN091965. The sequence goes on from NZ_JALDMY010000001.1 coordinate 1,504,746, forward strand.
CCGGGCGTCGTAGGGGATGCGGATCCTGTCGGCGATCCGCGTCCAGGCGGCGGGGGCCCGCTCGCCGAGGAGCGCGGCCGCGCGCGTGGCGTGGCGCAGGGCGGTGACGGCGCCCGCGTTGGTGAACACCGCGTCGTCGACGCCGTTGCTGTACTCGTCGGGGCCCGCGGTGTCCTTGACCGAGTAGCTGCCGTCGGCGTTGCGGCTGACGCGGCCCGCCCAGAACTCGGCGATGCCCTTCAGGACCGGCCAGCCGCGCTCGCGCAGCCAGGTGGTGTCCTTGGTGGCCAGGTAGTACTGCCAGGTCGCCAGGGAGACGTCGGACTGGAGGTGGATCTGCGTGCGGCAGTGCGGCGGGTCGACGCTGTGGCACTCCTTGGCCAGGTCGCCCGAACTGCCGCTGTTCCAGGGGTAGAAGAGCCCCTTGTAGCCGAAGGCGCGGGCGTTGTCGCGGGCGGCCGCGCGGGTGCGGTAGCGGTAGTCGACCACGGACCTCGCGAGCTCGGGCCGGGTGGCGAGCAGCCCCGGATACATCCAGGTCTCGGCGTCCCAGAAGATGAGGCCCGCGTAGTTGTCGCTGGTCAGGCCCGCCGGGGCGATGCTGTTCGCGGCGCCTTCGCGGGTGCTGGAGAGCAGCCCGTACTGGGCGGAGCGCACCCACGTCTGCCAGTCGCGGCGGCCCGGCACCTCGATGTCGCTGCGCCACAGACGGGCCCAGGCGGCGGTGTGGGCGCGCAGCAGGGCGTCCCAGCCCCGGTCGGCGGCGCGGCGGGCCGCGGCGGTGGCGGCCTCGCGCGGGGCGCGCGAGGTCAGGGCGGTGTCGACGCCCACGTACTTGGTGAGTTCGTAGGTCCGGCCGTCGCGCACCGGCAGGGTGAGGCCCTGCCGCGCGGTCAGTCCGCGGGCGCGGGACGCCCTGTGCTCCCGGGCGCCCCGCACGCCGTGCCCGGCGCGCAGGGTGGAGGCGACGGCGCCGTCGACCCCGGTGCCGTCCGTGCGGAAGGTGACGTCCATGGCCGGTCCGGGGCGGCCGTGCCGGGCGCCGCCGGTCCGGTCGCCGCCGCCGGTCTGCCGCACCCGGCGCGCGCCCCGGCCGTCGACCAGGTCGGTGACGGTCGCCTCGCCGCTCCAGTGCGGCCGCATCCGCAGGCGTACGGCGCCGACGTGCGGGTCGGCGCGGTCGGCGACGACCTCGTAGACGAGGTCGGTCCTGCGGCCGTCGGCGGCGGTCCAGGTGAGGGTGGTCCGCACGAGGCCACAGTGCATCAGGAGGCGCTGGCGGTAGGCGGAGACGCGGCCGGGCGGCGTCGAAGAGTTGAAGGTCTCGCCGCGCTCCCCGCCGGTGGTGACGGTCAGCGGGGTCCAGGTGGGCAGGGCGGCGACGGCCTGCCGGTCGGCGGCGGTGCGCGGGTTGTGCGCGTACAGGCCGGACACGAAGGAGCCGTCGTAGCGCGGGGTGTACAGCGGCCAGCCGGTCTTGGCCTCGGACGCGGTGTACCCGGAGCCGTTGGGCGCGACGCGCTGTCCCAGGTAGCCGTTGCCGACGAAGGCGTGGTGGGAGTCCTTGGGGTCGATGCGGGTGCTGTCGAGGGACCAGCCCCCGCCCGTACGGCAGTCGGCGGGCGTGGCGGCGGAGGCGTCCCGCCGCTCCTGCTGGGCGCCTGCGGTGGGCGGGACGGCGGCGAGGAGCACTCCGGCGAGTGCCGCCGCGGACAGACGGGCGGCGCGGGGCCGCTTGACCAGGGAGTACGTCATTGTTCTCCGTCTTGGTGATCTGTGAGGGTCCACGGACCATAAATTTTGTGAACGAGGCACGTCAATATCCGCGCATCATCAATCAAGTCCTTAAGACAAGAGGCGGAGATTGAGCCATCCGGCCCGCCTGCCGCACCCGTTCAGCTCCGGGCCCGCGGCGGGTAGCCTGCCCCGGGCCCGGATCCCCCGACGCCCCTGCCGACGCCCGGAGTTCACCTGTGACCGACGTGCGCACCATCGACTACCACGCCGCCGGCGAGCCCTTCCGCATCGTGCGCGAGGGGCTTCCCCCGATCCCCGGCGACACCGTCGCCGAACGCTTCGCCACCGCCGTCGGCGCGGGCGGCGCCCCCACCGCGCCGCGGCGCGGCCCGCTCGACGACGTCCGCAGGCTGCTGGTCCGCGAGCCGCGCGGCCACTGCGGCATGTACGGCTGCTTCGTGGTCCCCGCCGACGACGAGGGCGCCCACTTCGGCGTCCTGTTCTGGCACAAGGACGGGTACTCCACGGCCTGCGGGCACGGCACGATGGCGCTCGGCGCCTGGGCCGTCGACGAGGGGATCGTGGCCGCGCCCGCCGACGGCTCCGTGCAGGTCCGCGTCGACGTGCCGTCCGGGCGCGTCACCGCCACCGTGCACCGGGAGGGCGGCCGCACGACGGGGGTCACCTTCCGCAACGTGCCCGCCCGGGTCACCGCGCGCGGCGTGCGCGTCGCCACCGGCGCGGGCCCCGTCGACGTCGATCTCGCGCACGCCGGGGCCTGTTACGCCTCCGTGCCCGCCGCCGCGCTCGGGCTCACCGTGGACCGCGCGGCGCTGCCCCGTCTCGTCGCGGCGGGGCAGGAGATCCGGTCCGCCCTCGCCGGGCACCCCGGCAGCCTCGACCCCGTACGCCCCGACCTGTCCGGCGTGTACGGCGTCATCCTCCACGAAGAGCTGCCCCGCCGCCCCGAGGGGCCCGCCCAGCGCAACGTCACGGTCTTCGCCGACGGACAGTTCGACCGCTCCCCGTGCGGCTCGGGCACCTCGGCCCGGCTCGCCCTGCTCGCCGAGGACGGCCTGCTCGCCCCGGACGAGGTGCTGCGCCACGAGTCGATCGCGGGCACCGTCTTCACCGGCCGCGCGGTCTCCCGTACGGACCGGGGCACGGTCACCGAGACCACAGGGCGGGCCTTCCGCACGGGCGAGCACCGCTTCTTCCTCGACCCGCACGACGAGCTGCCGGAGGGGTTCCTGCCCTAGGGCCCTTCCCGCGGTTCGGCGCGCAGTCCGTCGAGCAGGCGCTCCAGCGCGGCCTGGGTGCGGGTCAGGTCCTCCGGGTCCCGCGACGACGCCAGCCACAGGGCCGCCTCGTTCATCGCGCCCGACAGCAGGTGGGACAGCGGGGCGACGGGCTGGGGGCTCAGCACTCCGCCGTCGACGAGCTCGGCGAGGACGTCGTCGAGGTGGCGGCCGGAAGCGGCTTCGTCCGTGGCCCGCCACGCGCTCCAGCCGAGCACCGCGGGCCCGTCGACGAGCATGACGCGCTGGACGTCGGGGTCGGCGGTCGCGGCGAGGAACGCCCGGCAGCCGGCCGTGAGCCGGGCCCAGGGGGCGTCGTGCGCGTCGGCGGCTTCGGCGACGCGGCGGCCCACTTCCCGCTGCACCTCCTCCAGGACCGCGCGGAAGAGGTCGGCCTTGTCCGTGAAGTGGTGGTACAGCGCGCCCTTGGTGACCTCCGCGGAACGGACGATCTCCGCGAGGCCCACCTCCGCGTACCCGTGGGCGGCGAAGAGGCGCCGCCCTTCCGCCACGAGCCGCCCGCGCGTGTGCTCCCGCTGCCGGGCGCGGATGCCCTGCTCCGCCATCAGCCCTCCACCACATTGACATACCGATGGTATGCGAATAAGTTCGTTCGCATACCGATGGTATGTGAACCAGGGGGTCCCAATGAAACTGACCGGCTTCTATCCCGTGATCGCCACCGACCGGCTGCGGGAGTCCCACGCCTTCTACACCCGGCTCCTCGGATTCGAGACGACCTTCGAGGCCGACTGGTACGTCAGCCTGAGGCGGCCGGGTGAATCGCCCTACGAACTGGCCCTGCTCGACCACGCCCACCCGACGATCCCGGAGGGCTACCGCACCCCCGCGCGCGGCCTGCTCCTCAACTTCGAGGTGGAGGACGTGGACGCGGAGTGGGAGCGGCTCGTCGTCCGCGGCGGCCTGCACCCCGAACTCGCCCTGCGCAGCGAGGACTTCGGGCAGCGCCACTTCATCGTGGCCGACCCGAACGGCGTCCTGATCGACGTCATCACCCCCATCGCCCCGGCGGGCGAGTTCGCCGCGCAGTACGTCAGCGACTGAACCCGGCCCGCCCGGCCCCGGCCACCGCGGCGATGTCGGCGAGGAGCCTGGCGGGCTCCGCGTACAGGTAGAAGTGGTCGCCGATCCGCAGGGCGAGTTCATGGGCGACGAGGCCGCCGAAGCTGTGCCCGAAGAGCGCATACGGCTCCGGTGCCGGTTCCAGGCCCGCGGGCAGGTGCGGGCGCCACACCGAGAAGGCCCCGGCCGCGACGTCCGACGGCGTCGCGGCGCAGTCGCCGCCCACGCCGGCGGTGACCGCGCCCCCGTAGGATGGAAGTTGTCATCCATGTCAGGTTCGCGCGGCCGCGCGAACCGGTGACGGCGAGCGAGGTGGACGATGCGGATCGGCGAACTGTCCCGGCGCACCGGAGTGAGCGAACGCTCCCTGCGCTACTACGAGAACCAGGGGCTGCTCGCAGCCGAGCGCACGCCCGGCGGCCACCGCGCGTACGCGGACAGCGCGGTCGACCGGGTCATCCGCATCCAGGAGCTGTTCGCCGCGGGCCTGTGCAGCTCGAAGATCGTGCACCTGCTGCCGTGCATCCGGGACAAGGACGGCGGGCCCTCCGAGACGGCCACGCCGTTCCTGGTGAGCCAGCTCAGCGCGGAGCGGGACCGCATCAACCGCATGATCGGCGACCTGGTGCGGTCCCGCGACGTCCTGGACGAGGTGATCGAGGCGGCGTCCGGCTGAGCCGCCGCCCGGCGTCCCGGGCGCCCCCGGTCGGCGCCGCGCCGCCGCCCCGAGGAACCGCGCGTCACCTGCGCCAGAACAGGTGGTGCGTCACGCCGCTCGGGCTGGGCACGACGTCGAGGTGGTACCGGTCGAGGAGTTCGTCGGGTGACTTCCAGAGCCGCGTGCCGGACCCGAGGTCCCGCTGCGAGACCGCCACGTGCAGGGTGTCGACGAGGCCCGCGTCGAGGAACTCCCTGATGGTGGTGGCCCCGCCGCCGAGCCGCACGTCCTTGCCGCCCGCCGCCTCCTTCGCCCGCTCCAGGACGGTGGCCGGGTCGTCGTCGACGAAGTGGAACGTGGTGTCGGAGAGCGTGAACGAAGGGCGCGGGTGGTGCGTCATGACGAACACCGGCGTGCGGAAGGGGGGTTCGTCGCCCCACCAGCCGCGCCAGTCGAGGTTCTCCCAGGGCCCGCGCTGGGGCCCGAACTTGTTGCGGCCCATGATCTCGGCGCCGATGTTGCGCGCGTAGTCCCGCGTCAAGTAGTCGTCCAGGCCGCGGCTCCCGCCGGGGGCCGTGCGCATCGGCCAGCTCGCCGTGGCTCCGGCCCAGGCGAACATCTCCCCGGGGTCGGCGTCACCGAACGGCCGCTCCAGGCTCTGGTTCTCCCCGGCGCCGAATCCGTCCCGCGAGACGTTGAAGTTCTGCACTCTCAACAGCTGACCCATGGGTCCCTCCAGTGTTGTCGACACAAGGGAGACTCCCCGGCCCGGCAGAACTCATCGGCCGCGGCCGGACGGATCGGCCCCGGTGCACCGGCTCGGCCCCCAGCCGTCCCTCAGGAGCGCGAAGGCGGCGTCCAGGGCGCGCCCGGGGTCGTCGGCGCGCAGGGCGAAGGCCGATGCCTCCAGGGCGAAGTGGGCGAAGGCGGCGCAGCGGTAGTCGTCGGGCCGAGCGCCGGTGGCCTCGGCGACGGCCCGGGCGAGGGCGTCCTGGTGGCGCATCCACATGCGGTGCCCGTACTCACTCAGGGCCGGCGTGTCGTTGACCAGGCGCAGGAAGGCGGCGAACCGCTCGCCCCGGCCGCCCGCGTCCGTGCGCACCCGCTTGACGTACGCACACAGCGCCGCGGGGATGTCCTGGCCCTCCACCCGGTCGCGGACGGCGGCGACGAGCCCGGCCTCCTGCTCGGCGTCCTCGTCGAAGACCAGCGCCTCCTTGACGGGGAAGTACTTGAGCAGCGTGGTGGTCGACACGTCCACGGCGTCCGCGATGTCGCGGATGGTGACGTGGTCGTAGCCACGGTCGAGGAACAGGGTCAGGGCGGTGTCGGCGAGTGCCCGGCGGGTGGCGGCCTTCTTGCGCTCGCGGCGCCCCACGGTTGCAGTCATGTCGACATCGTAGAGAAAAACCACCGATCCTAAAAGTTGTGTCGTTGCACTTATTGTACGAGTGTGCTTTTGTGGCCGCGCAGTCGCCCCTTCGAGAAAGGCACCTCGATGAACACCACCACCCCGCGCATCGCGATCGTCGGAGCCGGACCCGGCGGCCTGGTCTGCGCCCGTGTCCTGCAACGGCACGGCATCCGCGTCACGGTCCACGACCTGGACGCCTCGCCCACCGCCCGGGGCCAGGGCGGCACCCTGGACATGCACCCCGACACCGGCCGGGCGGCCCTGCGCGCGGCCGGTCTGCTCGACGCGTTCCTCGCCCTGGCCCGGCCCGAAGGCCAACAGATGCGCCTGGTCGGGGCGGACGGCCGGATCGTGTTCGACGGCATCCCGCCCGAGGCCGACACCCGCGAGGGCAACCCCGAAATAGACCGTGACCAGCTGCGCGGCCTGCTCCTGGACTCACTCGCACCCGGCACCGTGCACTGGGGCCACCGGCTCACCCACGTCGAGCCCGTCGGCGGCGGCGTGCACCGCCTGCGCTTCGCCGACGGCACGAGCGCCGACGCCGACCTCGTCATCGGCGCCGACGGCGCCTGGTCCAGGGTCCGCCGCCTGCTGACGGACGCCACGCCGCAGTACACCGGCGTCACCTTCGTCGAGACCGGCTTCGACGACGTCGACACCCGCCACCCGCGCCTCGCGGCCCTCACCGCCGCGGGCACCATGATGGCCCTCCACGACCGCCGCGGCCTCGTCGCCCAGCGCACCGGCGGCGGACACATCCGCGCCTACGTGGCCCTCAGCGCCGACGAGGACTGGCACCGGCGGGCCGGGCTCGACCTCGCCGACACCGCCGCCGTACGGGCCGCTCTCCTGGACCGTTTCACCGGCTGGAGCGAGCCGTTGCTCGCCTTCATCACCGACACCGACAGGGGCTACGTCCACCGGCCCCTGTACGCGCTGCCCGTCCCGCACACCTGGGCACCGACGCCCGGCCTCACCCTCCTGGGAGACGCCGCCCACCTGATGTCACCGTTCTCCGGGACGGGCGCCAACCTCGCCCTGCTCGACGGCGCCGACCTCGCCCGGGCGCTCGTCGACCACGCCACCGTCGACGAGGCCGTCGCCGCCTACGAGAAGGTGCTGCTGCCGCGCTCGGCCGAAGCCGCCGCAGGCGCGGCCGGGGCCATCGCCGACGCCTTCGGCCCCGACGGCGCCGACCGGGTCCTCGCCCACCTGGCCGGACCCCGGTGACCGACCTCAGGGGCGGCCCGGCTCAGAGCACGGGCGCGCGCGGCCCGTCCGGCTCCTCCAGGCGCCGGTCCACCACGGCCCCGGCCACCTCGGCGACGTCGTCCTGCGCCACCTGCCGGTAGCCGTCCTCGGTGACCAGGCACACGCGCGGGAAGAGCCGGCGGGTGAGGTCGGGCCCGCCCGTGGCCGAGTCGTCGTCCGCCGCGTCGTACAGCGCCTGCACGGCGGCCAGGACGATGTCGGACTCGGACATCCCGGGGCGGTAGAGCTTCTTCAGCGCGCCGCGGGCGTAGACCGAGCCCGAGCCGGTGGCGGCGATGTGCCGCTCCTCGCTGCGCCCGCCCGTGACGTCGTACGAGAAGACGCGGCCCACGCCCCTGTCCAGGTCGTACCCGGCGAACAGCGGGACGACGGCGAGGCCCCGCATCGCCAGGGCGAGATTGCCGCGGACCAGGGTGGTGAGGCGGTTCGCCTTGCCTAGCAGGGACAGGGCGGTGCCCTCGATCTTCTCGTGGTGCTCCAGTTCGAGCTGGAAGAGCTTGACCAGTTCGACGGCGAGGCCCGCGGTGCCCGCGATGGCGATCGCCGAGTGCCCGTCGGCGGGGAAGACCTTGTCGTACTCGCGGTGCGCGATGACGTTGCCCTGCGTGACCCGGCGGTCGCCCGCGACCAGGACGCCGTCCGCGTACGCGGCCGCGACGATGGTGGTGCCGTGCGGTGCCTCGAAGCCGTCGTGCGGGGCGGGCAGGGCGCGGCGGGCGGGCAGCAGGTCGGGGGCGTGCGCCGCGAGGAAGTCCACGAAGGACGACGTCTCGGGGGCCAGGAAGGCGGGCGGCAGACCACCCGTGCCGTGCGGACCGGTGTTCATGCGCGTCCCTCCCAGGCTCGCCGGCCGATCCGTGCTCGCTGACGGATCGTCTGGCGCACCCTACCCGCGCCCCCAATCGGGTAACCCAGGCGGCGAGTTGGTCCGCTCCCTCCCGGCCCACGACGCGCGGGCGAAACACGTGCCCCGTACAACCCTCGGACCCCATCCTTGGTCGAAGAGGGCGCCGGAGGAACGGAGCGGGCTTGTCCGGACCACCCCCGTGCCGCCCGGACAGCCTTCCCCACCTTTCCTCAACGGGAGCCTTTCTTGCGCAAGAACCGTTCGGCCGCGCTCACCGCGGCCTCCTTCCTGCTGCTCACCGGGGCGGGTGTGGCCGCCGCCCCCGCCGCGCTCGCGGGCACGCCGGGGAGCACGCACGCCAACGACCGCAACAGCGACTACAACGGCGACGGCTACGAGGACCTGCTGGTCGGCGCGCCCGGCGCGACCGTGGACGGCCACAAGGGCGCCGGGCTCGTCACCGTGCAGTACGGCTCGCCGCGGGGCATCGGCACCGCGCGCGTGGCCCGGCTCAGCGAGGCCTCCACCGGCGGCGACGGCACCCCCGAGGCGGGCGACGGCTTCGGCACCACCGTCGCGAGCGGCGATCTGAACTCCGACGGCTACGACGACGCCGTGATCGCCGCGCCGGGCGAGGACGTCGACGGACGGCGCGACGCGGGCCGCGTGACGATCTTCTGGGGCACCAAGCAGGGCCTCAAGCCCGGCCTCAGCGACTGGATCGAGGCCGAGGAGCCGCGCGCGGGCGAGCGGTTCGGCACCGGGGTCGCCGCGGCCCGCTTCAGCGGCGCGACCGAGGGCGACGTCCTCGCCGTGACCGACCGCGACGAACTGGACACCTACACCTACGGCGACCAGCCGCACATACCCCCGGGCCGGGCGTTCCAGCGGCAGTCCTCCCAGCGCCTCGCCGGGCCGGTCGCGGGGGCCGACGGGGACCGGGCCGCCGCGCGCCGCGTCGTGCTGCCCACGTCGCTCACCACCGGGGACTACGACGACAACGGCTTCGCCGACCTCGTGGTCTCCGGCGTGACGACGGGCGACGAACCCGGGCACGGCTGGTCGACGTACTACTCCGGCCGCGCCGAGGGCCTCACCAAGGAGCGCGAGCTGCGCGGCGGGCCCGTCGCCGCGACCGGGGACATCGACGGCGACGGCTTCGACGACCTGGTGACCGGCGAGCCCGACTCTCCCGACGACGGCGGCGAGACGCTGACCGGCGGTCTGGTCGGCGTCCGCTACGGCAGCCCGAACGGCCCCTCGGCGGCGGTCAGGTGGTGGAGCCAGGGCACCGCGGGCGTACCCGGCGTCGTGGAGAAGGGCGACCGCTGGGGCGCCGACCTGTCCGTGGACGACACGAACCACGACGGCTACGCGGACGTCGCGATCGGCGCGCCCGGCGAGGACGTCGGGCGGGTCGCGGACGCGGGCGCGGTGTGGGTGCTCCGCGGCGCGCGCGGCGGCCTGACCACACGCGGCGTCGCCTCCTGGACGCAGAACAGCGAGGGCGTTCCCGGCGTGGCCGAGAAGGGCGACAAGTGGGGCGCGCAGGTGCGGCTCGCGGACCCGAACCGCGACCGCCGCTTCGATCTGATCGCCTCGGCGCCGGGCGAGAACGCCGGTGACGGTGTCGCGTGGTTCCTCCCGGCCGCGCGGGGCGGCGTCACCGCCTCCGGGTCCTGGACGTTCGGCGTGAAGTCGCTCGGCGTGCCTGTCGACGGATCCGCGTTCGGCACGGCGATCGACGAGTAGCGCGCCCTCCGGCGACGGGCGGCGGGATCGACCTGCCGTCAGGGGACGGGAGGATCTACCTGCCGTCAGGGGACCAGGGGATCGACCCGCCGTCAGGAGATGGGGGCCGTCGGGCAGTTGGTCCGTACCGACTGCTTGACGGCCCCATTCCGCTTGCCTTAAACCAAGTAGAGGCACCGCAGGGCTGTGAGCGCTCTCAGCGTTCACTTCCCGACGCTTGATTGTCATGCACACACCCCCACGCGAAGCGATGTGATGACAGTGGTCCCCCGCCCTCGCCCCCGCCCTCGTCGCCGCCGCCGCGCCGCTCTCGGCGCGCTCGCCACGGCCTGCTGCGCCCTCGCCGTGAGCCCCGCCGCCGCGTCGGCCCCGCCCGCGCCGCGCCCCGCCGCGGCCCTCGCGTTCACCGACGACTTCAACGGGCCCGCGGGCGCGGCGGTCGACGGCGGCAAGTGGCAGCTCGAGACCGGCGACAACGTCAACAACCACGAGCGGCAGTACTACACCTCGGGCACCAAGAACGCGGCCCTGGACGGCCGGGGCAACCTGGTCATCACCGCGCGCAAGGAGAACCCGGCCGACTACTCGTGCTGGTACGGCCGGTGCGAGTACACCTCCGCGCGCCTGAACACGGCGGGGAGGTTCACCCAGGCCTACGGCCACGTCGAGGCCCGGATGAAGGTGCCCCGGGGCCAGGGGATGTGGCCGGCTTTCTGGATGCTCGGCACCGACATCGGCAGCGTGGGCTGGCCGAACTGCGGTGAGATCGACGTCATGGAGAACGTCGGCTTCGAGCCCGGCACGGTGCACGGCACGCTGCACGGCCCCGGCTACTCCGGCTCCGGCGGCATCGGGGCGGCGTACACCCTGCCCGGCGGCGAGGCGTTCGCGGACAGGTTCCACACCTTCGCCGTGGACTGGTCGCCGAACAAGGTCACCTGGTCCGTCGACGGCCGCGTCTACCAGACCCGCACCCCGGCCGACCTCGGCGGCAAGCAGTGGGCGTTCAACAAGCCGTTCTTCCTCATCCTCAACCTCGCCGTCGGCGGCTACTGGCCGGGCGACCCGAACGGCAGCACCGTCTTCCCGCAGCAGCTGACCGTCGACTACGTACGCGTCACCGGCGGCTGACCCCCGCGACCGGGGCCGACCGAAGTCGCTCCCGTACGAGACGAAGGTCGCGCACCGGGCCCGCGGCACGCGACCTTCGTCCACAAGGGCCCAAACCCCCAGTGACTTGGCGAAACACCCGCACCCGGGCAGGATGCCCGCATGAAGAGCGACCTTTTCTCCGAGCGGCACCTGGCGCGGCCCGCGACGGCCCCCGGCATGAGCGTGCAGAACTCCAAGTCCCTCAAGTACGCGGTGAGCGGCGAGATGCTGGCCCGGCAGGGAGCGATGATCGCCTACCGCGGGAACCTCCAGTTCATGCCGACCGAGCGGTGAAATATCACCTGAGCAGGACAAACGAATAGGGGCTGCCAGCGCCGTGCACATCCAGTGCACGGCGCTCGCTGTTTGCCCGCGACAAGCGGTGCAATAACGTACGACCGGCCTGCCTCGGTGCTCACCGGTCGTCCTCCCCCCTTGCGCAGAGGAGCCCTCACCGATCACGTCTGCCGCTCCTTCACCGTCGTTCACTGCGTGGCACCAGGGCGGCCTCCGGCAGGCCCGGAGGCGCCGGGATTCCATACAGCTCTTCAAAGGACGCCGGAGCGTTCTCCCAGTCCACTTCCCACATCAGGTAGCCGTAGGTGTCCAATGTCTCGGCGATGCGGCCGTGTCTCATACGCGCCTGGACCTTGCGCGGTTCGAGGCCCGAGGCGATGAGCACCGCGTCCGCGAAGTGCCTCAGGTCGCGAAAACTCGCATCCTCCGGAACGTCCACACCCCGGCCCCGAGCTCGCTTCTTCGCCACCTCAAAGGCGTGACTCAGGGTGTCCTTGTTGAGTGGCGTCCAGCGCCGGCTGACCGTCACCAGGTCTGCGTACTCACGTGGAATAGCCGGCAGACCTCGGCTTTCGCGCCGACGCAACGCGGCGGCAGTCATCGGTGCTCGCCAGCGTGCCACGTGCGTCCAGTACTTATCCCTCAGGAATGAGCCGACGGCGAGCGAGGCTCTACTGGCCTTCGTTTTCAAGGGAACTGCCTGACCCTTTTGCCTCTGCTCCTCCACCAACTGCATGCCCGGAACACTTTCCATGTCCGGACGGCGCACCCCGGCGGCCTCCATCGAACGCAGCGCTTGGAGGGCCCCGTACCAGATCGTCAGCTCGTAGCGAGGATCGATCTCCTCCGCAAGAGCGACTACGTGGGCCCACGTCAACCGCACCTCGCGTCCAGGTCCCCTCGGCACACGGATCCCCACGACCGGGTTGCCGTCCAGGTGGCCGTCCTCGACGGCCATCGACAGCATCACGGACAAGGCTTTCTTGACGTTGGACCGGCTGGTATCAGACATGCCACCGTTCTTCAAGGCGACCAGGAAGTCCCGGTACTCCCCCCGCTTGACCTCTGACAGGAGATGCGATCCCAGCACCGGGACCACGTGGCGTCGCAGTCGATGTCCGTACGCATGGATGGTTCCCGGGCGGCGTTCGTGCCGGGCCAGGAACGTCTCCACGTACTCGCTGATCGTCGGAGCTCCGTTCTTCTTGTCGCGCCGACCTCTGTGCGGGAAGGGAAGTCGTCCTTCCTCCACGGCAGCGCGCTGGCTGCGCTGGAACGCAGCGGCCGCCTGCTTCCTGTTTGCAGGAAAATTCTTGGCCCGCTGACGTCCGGATGCCTCCCGCCAGCGCGCCTGCCATCGCTTCGCGCAGCCGTGCAGAGCACTTGGCACCAAGCCCGGGTGGTCCGGGCACTCTGGGTCTCCTTGCCGAGGGTGAGACTTGTGCCAGCGGTCGTAGGGTTCCTCCCTCGTCACGTTGCCACCTCCTGGTGATCATTTGGAGTGATCAGTGCTCGTCCCCCCTTCCACGACGCAGCGGTCGACGTCCGACTCCCGATAGCGGAGAGCGCGACCGCCCATGCGGAAGGGCTTCGGGCCGCGGTGCTCCACCTCCCAGGTGCTCGCCCAGTTGTAGAGCGTCTTGCGTGCGACGCGGAGGCGATCGGCTGTCTCCTGGGACGTCAACCAGCGCTCGGGCCGCAAGGACTTCGGCATCAGGGCCACTCCCGGTTCGGCGAACCCACAGCAGGAAGCGGGCGGATGAAGAACGACACGGTCGCGTGTGGCTGCGCCGGTACGGCGTGCAGGGTGATTTGGTCGAGTCGGATCAGATGCGCACTCTGAGCAACAGGGGCTAAGCAGTCACGGATCACCGAGTCACAGGTGTTCGCAGTGCGGGCATGCGTGATGAAGGCAACCGCCCCGGCAGGCCCGAGAAGCGCGGCCCAGGGGATATCGCCGACCCAGTCGGCCGAGCGGGCGTCCACGCAAGCGATCACTGTGTCGAAGGGCTGGGAGGCATCGCCGAGCTCCACCCCTTCCTGCGGAGTCCGGCGAAGGACTGCAGACGAGTCACGCTGTGGAGGCTTCGGTCCGGCCCCGGACTCTGCGGGCGGGCCTGCATCCGCACCAGGCAGGTCGAGTTGGCCAGCAGGGCCAAGCACACGCACGGCTATCGTCCGGACCAGTCCTGAGGAGGACTCGGCCACGGCCGAGACCCTGTGTGCAGCAGGGCAGGACTCGCCGCCGTCGGAGGCGAGGACGAGCACCCGTTCGTGCGGCTGGCAGTAGTACGCAATGACGTTGAGGACGGCCCGAGTCAGCCAGTTGGCATCGTCCTGGTCGTCTCTGTCGTGGCGGGGACGTGGTATTTCCATTTCCTCTTGTCCTCTGGTGTGAGGTGCTGTCGCTTCAAGAGGCCGGGAATCGTCCGAATTTTCGACAAGGAACGGTGAGACCGCTCCCCGCAGCTCTGCCGCTTCATCACGTTTGAGAATGAGTCCGCCAGCCCTTGGGCCGCTACTAAAGCGCAGCTCAGGGGCTACTGCGGCGTTACTAAATCCGGCTTATGGCCCGGCGGTACGTGCGCCAGGCACTCACAGCTGGGTGGGGTGCCTATGCCGATACGTGGAACAGCAGTCCGCCGACGTAGATCTGTAGGCGTCAGCTGCTCGCCACTTGGCAGTGAGCATGCCTCCTGAGGGCGTCATGACGAGTCACTAGCTCCCGAAGGAGGCGCCACCATGCCTTGTGTCAGGCGCCGCGACCGCTGTACCGATGGGGCGCCGCTTCCACTGGACATCGCCCGGAGCAGTTTTGAGCTGCTGGTAACCGGGGTTCATCCGCTGTCTCTCGACTGCCGCGGGCTCAACGGCCTGCCCAACCGCTGTGTGCCCCTGGACGAACTGCTCGACCGCCTGCTTCACGGCCACTGCCCACAGCGCGCGAAAGACGCCGTCTGGATCATGCTGGTGGAACGCTCTCGCACCATCGGCGCCACGTGGACGCTGGCCTGTGCCGGGATGGCCCTGCCCGCCCTTGCCAGCGTCGCCAGGCGGCTCACAGCGCGGTACGCAGGGGATCCGCACGACGTGCACGCCGAGGTGCTCTCCGGATTCCTGAGCGCTCTGAGTACGGTCGATCTGGACCGGCCGCGCGTCGTCGTCCGGCTCAAGTGGGCCGCATACCGGCGAGGATTCGCCGCGCTCGCCGAGGCGGTGGACGCGCCCACGCCGGTGGGGCCCGGAGGGTTCGAGTCCGCTCCACCGCAGGCGCCCTGGGGCCACCCAGATCTCGTCCTGGCGCGCGCGGTCCGCATGGGGGTCCTGAACCGGACCGAGGCAGACCTGATCGGCGGTACCCGACTGGATGGCCAGTCCGTCGGCGACTGGGCCCTGGGGCACGGCCGGACCCTTTCCTCCGTCTACAAGACCCGGCGCCGGGCGGAACAGCGACTGGTCGCGTTCCTGCGAGATCGGATCCGGACCGCCGATGCGGAAGATCCCGTAGCACGTATGGCAACGGTGGATCTCCCTCGTGGACTGGCCGCCCCGCGTCGGCGCGGCTCGGCTGGTTGTCCAAACGCGTCGCCCGAGCCGGTCTCTTCGGGTGCAGGGGCTCCCTCATAGCCCTCCGCTCCCCGGCCCTTGGAGATGCTTGCGATGCACGAGAAGCCTCCCAGCACGATGCGGAAGCGGCGCTACCGCGCGTGGCCTCGCCTTGCCGGGCCCCCTTTGAGCCCTCGGCACCACGTACTCCGGTGGCCGCTGCTCCTCACGCTGTCCACCGCGGTGACCGTGCTCGCCGCCTCCTCGGCGTTCGCAGCGGACGGCGGGGACGTCCTTGCGCTGGCCAAGTCCGTGAACGACGTGCTCGACAACATCCGTAACTGGATTATGGGAGTCCTCGCCGGACTGGCCACCGTCTTCCTGACCATCGGCGGAGTCCTCTATCTGATGGCCGGGGGTGATCCGGGCGAAGTGCAGAGGGCGAAGACCGCGTTCAAAAGCGCGGGGTGGGGCTACGGGATCGCCGCGCTCGCGCCTCTCGTCGTGGAGATCCTCAAAGGGATTGTCGAGGCGTGAGGCCAATGCTCTCCTGTGTCACAGCTCGGCATCCGCGCCGTTGGCGAAGGAAGGCTGCGGTCGGCTGCGTCTTGATAGTCGCGCTACTGCCTCTGCTCGTGGGTGGGGGCGATACCTCTGCGGCGCGCCCCGGTGCCGGCGCCTCCACAGCGTTTGGGGCCCCGGTCGGTGAGCCACCGCCATGCGAGCCCGACGGCTGCGCTCCGCAGTTTCGCACCGCTCCCCTCTTCCCTGCTTCCGCTCCGGACGAAGTCACGACGGCAGTGGCGGATCAAGCGCCCACGGGCATCGTCGACTGGGTCGCGAAGGGCGTCACCGCGGCGATCAACGCCTTCTTCAAGGGCATCGTGAGCGCTGCCCTGAACCCTCTGCTGAAGCTCCTCGGCGACACCCTGCTGACCACCCCCGAGCCGGGCTCAATACCCCGGGTCGGGGAGCTGTGGGCGGACTCCTGGAAGATCACGCTCGCCTCGTACGGGCTGCTGGTCATGGTGGCCGGAGTTCTGCTGATGGGGCACCAGACCGTGCAGAACCGCTATTCGCTACGTGAGTTGGCTCCTAGGATCCCGCTGGGGTTCCTCGCCGCCGGGCTGTCTCTCCTCCTGGCCGACAAAGCCGTGGAGTTGGCCAACGCCTTGTCCATGGCCGTGCTGGGTCCCGGTCTCGACGAGGATGCCGCAGGCACGGCGCTGCGGGACTTCGTCCTCAGCAGCTTCACGTCCGACAGCAGCATCTTCATCATCCTGATGCTGGGCGTGGTCGCCGTCCTCCTGGTGGCGTTGCTGGTGACGTACATCGTGCGGGTCGCGCTGACGATCTTGCTCATCGCGGGTGCGCCGCTGGCGTTGATGTGTCACGCGTTGCCGCAGACGGACGGCATCGCCCGCTGGTGGTGGCGCGTCTTCGCCGGGCTGCTCGCGATCCAGGTCGCCCAGTCGATGGCGCTGGTGGTGGGGATACGCGTATTCCTGACGCCGGGGAACTTCAGCCCGTTCGGTAGTGAGCAGCACGACCTGGTCAGTGTGCTCGTCTCACTGGCGCTGATGTACATCCTGTTCAAGATCCCCTTCTGGATCCTGAGTTCGGCACGGGTAGGGCACGGCAGGTCGTTCACCGGCCGGATCGTCCGCGCCGCGGTGGCCTACAAGACGTTCGGGCTACTGCGCCGCAGGCCCGCACGGGCGGCCGCCGGCCATGGCGGCTGGGGCGGTCGGGGAGGGCCCGGCGCGGCGGCTCCGAACCGGCAGGCAGCCGCACCGGCAGCACCCGTGCCGGTGGCACGCCAGCGGCGGGGCGCAGCGGGGACACCAGGGCTCGGTGGGCGAGGGGGCGCGCGTCCGCTGCGTCCTCCAGGACCACCATTGTTCCTATCGCCCCACCAGCCTGCCCAGGCTCCCGGTCAGGCCATGCCGCCACCAGCCGTCGGGCACGCCCCCGGACCTCCGCCCATGCCTGCTTTCCTGGCGGCGAGCGGACAGTCGGGCATGGCGACGTCCGGCCCCAGACGACCGCCGACAGCTCCCGCACCCACCGTTCCGGCCTTCCGGCCTCCGGTTCCACCGTCAACGACGCGGCCACTGCCCCGACCGGCACGGGCCCCGGCTGCGCCGGTGTTCCAGGAGCCGCGCTCACAGCCCTCGCTCAGCCGGCCTGTCCGGGCCACTCGCCCGCCCGCACCCGCCACCTTCCGCCCGCCCCCGCCCGTCGGTGGCACGCCGCCGCCCAGCGGCCCAACCCGTCCACGAGGTGATCGCCGATGACCCAGACGGTGCGCATCCCTGCGGATGTCGAACGTGAGGACACCGTCCTTGCAAACCTGACCGCCCACCAGCTGCTCGTCCTCACGACCACCGGTGCCTTGCTGTACGGCTTCTGGTCGCTCACCCGGAACCTGCTGCCGCTGTCGGCCTTCCTCCTGCTGACCCTGCCTGTCAGCGGCACGGCGCTGCTGCTCGCTCTCGGCAGCCGCGACGGCATGTCCCTGGATCGATTCGCGCTGGCCGCACTCCGCCAGCGCCTGGCACCCCACCGCCTGATCTCCACGCCGGAAGGCGCTCCCCTGCCGCCGCGCTGGCTCCTCGATCGTGCCACCGACGAGGCCGGCAGGCCGGCACGACTCGGCGCGGGCCCTTCCGCTACGCCGCTTCGCCTCCCAGCCCAGGCAGTGTCCGAGACGGGTGTGGTCGATCTCGGCTCGGACGGTGTCGCGGCGGTGGCGGTGTGCGGCACAATCAACTTCGCGCTGCGTACCCCTACCGAGCAGGAATCCCTCGTCGGGGCCTTCGGCCGCTACTTGCACTCGCTCATCGCGCCCGTGCAGATTCTCGTCAGAGCCGAACGCCTCGATCTGTCCACGCAGATCCACGAGTTGCGCAAGCACGCCACCGCCCTCCCACACCCCGCCCTGGAGAGGTCCGCCCGCGAACACGCCCACTATGTGGAGCAGTTGGGGCGGGACGCTGATCTCCTTCGCCGCCAGGTGCTGCTGATCCTGAGAGAACCGGTCCGCTCCGCATCCGGTTCCGAAAGGCTGGGCGGATCGTCACCGCTCGGCGCGATCTTCCTGCGGAGGGCGCGCCGCGGCGCCTCGGCGGTGGAGACTGGCGCCCGTCGTGCCGCCGAGGCCCGTCTGCTCCGTCGTCTGAGCGAGGCGGCCGAACTACTCGGCCTCATCGGAATCACCGTGACCTCGCTGGACGCCGGGCAGTCCACTGCCGTACTCGCCGCGGCCTGCAACCCGGATTGCCTCGTCCCACCATCGTCCTCCCTGGCCGGGGCCAACGAGGTCATCACCGGCGCCAACGGCGCGGAGAACTCGGGGGCTGAAGGCGACACCGCCGTCCCGCTCTCCCCCATGCAGGGAATCGAGCAGCATGAAGCACCGTGACCGCCGTCCTTCCGCATCCGCTGCGTCCGAGGGCCACCTCGACGTAGCGGGCACGCACGGAAACGTCGCTCCCGACACCCTGGTAGTGGCGCCTCGACACCTCGAGGTCGGCACCGAATGGGTCGCCTCCTTCGCCGTGGCCGGCTACCCCCGCGAGGTCCACCCCGGCTGGCTCCAGCCCCTGCTGACGTACCCAGGGCGGCTGGATGTCTCTTTGCACATCGAGCCGATCGACCCGGCGACCGCCGCCAACCGGCTGAAGCGACAGCTTGCGCGTCTGGAGTCCGGCCGCCGCTACACCCAGGACAGAGGACGGCTGCTCGACCCCTACGTCGAGGCAGCTACGGAAGACGCGTACGACCTCTCCGCCCGCGTGGCCCGCGGCGAAGGCCAGCTATACCGCCTCGGCCTCTACCTCACCGTCCATGCCAGCGGTCAGGACGAGTTGGTGGACGAAGTGGCTGCTGTCCGCTCCCTGGCCGCCAGTCTTCTGCTGGACGCCAAGCCCGCGAGCTACCGCAGCCTCCAGGGCTGGCTCACCTGCCTACCCATGGGACTGGACCTGCTGCGGCTTCGCCGCACGTTCGACACGAGTGCCCTCGCCGCGGCTTTCCCCTTCACCAGCCCGGATCTTCCACCGGCCGACCCCACGTCGGTCGCCGCGCCGAACGGGGTGCTCTACGGGTACAACGTCGGCAGCCAAGGCCTGGTGCACTGGGACCGCTTCGCCTTGGACAACCACAACTCGGTCGTCCTCGGCCGCTCAGGCGCGGGCAAGTCCTACCTGGTCAAGCTGGAACTGCTGCGCTCGCTGTACCGAGGCATCGAGGTTCACGTGATCGACCCCGAGGACGAGTACGCCCGCCTCGCCGGTGCCGTCGGCGGCACCTACGTCCACCTCGGCGCCGAGAACGAACGCCTCAACCCCTTCGACCTGCCCGTCCACACCCGCCCCGACGGCCGCCGCACCGCGCCCAAGGACGCACTCGTCAGGCGCTCGCTGTTCCTGCACACGGCCATCGGCGTCCTGCTCAGCGGACAGCTCGAACCCACGGAGCGGGCGACCCTGGACCGCGCGATCGTGGCCACGTACCAGCAGGCCGGGATCACGGGAGACCCGCGGACCTGGATGCGCCCAGCTCCGCTGCTGCCCGACTTGGCCAACGTGCTCGAACACTCCGCGGACGCTGCCGCGGCTCAACTGGCCGTGCGGCTACATCCCTTCGTCCACGGCACCTTCTCCGGGCTGTTCGCCGGGCCGACGACCAGCCGTCCTGAAGGCCATCTCGTGGTCTTCTCGCTCCGGGACCTGGCCGAAGAACTCAAGCCCATCGGCACCCTGCTCACGCTGGACGCGGTGTGGCGGCGGGTGTCCGACCCCGAGCTGCGCCGACCGCGCCTGGTGGCCGTGGACGAGGCGTGGCTGCTGATGCGGGAACGGGCCGGCGCCGACTTTCTGTTCCGGATGGCCAAGGCCAGCCGCAAGCACTGGGCCGGGCTGACCGTGGCCACCCAGGACACCGCCGACGTTCTCGCCACGGACCTGGGCAAGGCCGTGGTGGCCAACGCCGCGACACAGGTCCTGCTGCGCCAAGCGCCCCAAGCCATCGACGAGATCACCCAGGCCTTTGATCTCTCCGACGGGGAACGGCAGTTCCTCCTGACGGCCGACCAGGGTCAGGGGCTGCTCTGCGCGGGCCCGCAGCGCGTGGCGTTCCAGAGCGTGGCCTCGCCCACGGAGCACTACCTGGTGACCTCGGATCCCGCTGAGCTCGCCGCGTACTCCGAGACCGAGGCGGCGGGCTCCCCCTACCCCGACTTCACCCCGGCGACCGGGACAGCGGCGGCGCCCGGGCTTGAGGTGACTGCCAGCGACCAGATCGTCCTCGACTCCCTCTGAGGCGGAAGCCATGAACCCAGTCATTGGCGTGGCGGTTTCGGTCACGGACGGCTCTCCGCTGCAGGAGTACCTGCGCGACCCTGGCGGAAGCTTGCGAGCCGTTCTCGCGTACTTCTCTGAGAGGCTCATCGCGTCAGGCCCGGTCGCTGCCCCGTCAGCCTTCGCTGTGCTGGGCACACTCATCGCGGCCCGCTGGTGGTGGCGCCGCTGGTATCGACGAAGGCTGGCTGACGGGGCACGCGTCATCGAACTGCTGCCGCCGCCCTCAGCCGACCCGGCCGGAGCGACCGCCTTGTGGTCGCACCTCGTCGGACTGCTCCGGCCGGCCTGGCGCAGGCTGCTCGCCGGACAGCCACACCTGAGCTGGGAGTACGTGCTGCACCGGCAGGAAGTCCGCATCCAGCTCTGGGTCCCGGGAGTGATACCGCCCGGGATGGTGGAGCGCGCGATCGAGGCCGCGTGGCCCGGGGCTCTTACCCGTACCCGTCCGGCCAACGCCCCGGTCCGTCTCACCCCGAGCGGCGAGGCGGCTTGGGGCGAGCTACGGCTCGCCCGCCACGAGGCTCTGCCCTTGCGCACCGACCTCCCGTCCGACCCCCTGCGTGCCTTGCTCGGTACCCCGATCGGCCTGGGCCAGGACGAGAACGCCGTGGTCCAGGTCCTGGCGCGCCCGGTCACCGGAAGCCGAGTGCAGAAGGCCCGCCGGGCGGCCCGACGCCTAGGGACGGGTGGACCGGCCCGGCCGGTCAGCCGCTTGCTGGACGCGGTGACGCCTCGTCTCCTCCCTCGCAGCTCAACGTCCTCGGTGGACCGGCAGACGGCACTCGAAATGTCAGCTGCGAGCCGAGCCATCGTGGCCAAGCAACGAGGCGCCCTGTACGAGAGCCGCCTGCGCTACGCCGTCGTCGCCCCCGTGGCCGACTCGGGCCACACCGAGGTCCGCCACCGCGTCCGCGACCGGCTGCGCGGGCACGCCCATGCGGTCGCGAGCACGTACGCCTCGTACACCGAGCACAATTTCTTCCGCCGGACCCGGCCCCACCGCGCCCTGGCCCATCTCTCCGAACGCCGCCTGGACAAGGGCGATCTTCTTTGCGTGCCGGAACTGGCCGCTCTCGCCCATCTCCCTTGGGACGCCACCGTCCCGGGACTCCAGCGTGCCGGTGCCCGCGCGGTTCCCCCGCCGCCCGGAGTCGCCGCGCCCGGACCGTCGGCCAAGCCCATCGGACGGACCACGGCCGGAGGCATACGACCTGTCGGCCTGTGGATCGCCGACGCCCGTCAGCACCTCCACATCCTCGGGGCCACCGGCTCGGGCAAGTCCGAGCTGATGGCCCACATGGTGCTCGCCGATGCCGAGGCGGGCCGCGGGCAGGTGGTGATCGACCCGAAGGGCGACCTGGTCACGGACGTCCTGATGCGGCTGCCGGAACGGCTGGGAGAGCGGGTCGTGCTCTTCGACGCCAACAGCAGGCACCGCCCACCGGTCATCAACCCGCTGGAGGGCGAGGACGCCGTACGCACCGTGGACAACCTGGTCTCGCTCTTCTCCCGCGTCTACGCCTCGTCCTGGGGCCCTCGTACCGACGACATCCTCCGTGCCGGGCTACTCACCCTTCGCACTCTGTCCGACGCCCCCGCCCTCACCGATCTCCCCACACTGCTGGCGGCCCCAGCCTTCCGGCAGCGCGCCGTGCGTCAGATCCATGATCCCGTCCTACGCGGCTTCTGGTCCTGGTACGACGACCTGTCCGCGGCTGCCCGCGCCCAGGTCACGGCCCCGCTGATGAACAAGCTCCGTGGCCTCCTGCTGCGCCCCTTCGTCCGTGAGGCCCTGGCCGGCGGGACATCGAGTGTCGAGATGGACCAAGTCCTCGACACAGGCGGGATTTGCCTGGTGCGCATCGCCCGGGACCACCTGGGCGCCGAGACCGCCCGCCTGGTCGGCTCGGTCGTCGTCGCCCGCACCTGGCAGGCCACCACGCGCCGGGCGCGCGTTCCCCAGGGCCGTCGGCCCGACGCCTCGCTCTACGTGGACGAGGCCCACCACTTCCTCAATCTCCCGTACGCCCTGGAAGACATGCTTTCGGAAGCCCGTGGTTATCGGCTGTCGATGACACTGGCGCACCAGTATCTGCGTCAGCTCCCCAAGGAACTCGAGGAGGGCATCAGTACCAACGCCCGCACCAAGATCTTCTTCAATGCTTCCCCCGAAGACGCCCGCCACCTCGCGCGCCATACCGAGCCCCGGCTGACCGAGCACGACCTGTCCAACCTGGGTGCGTTCCACGCCGCCGTCCGCCCCGTCGTTCATGGCGCCGAGGCCCCGGCCTTCACCGTGGTCACCGCGAAGCTCCCGCCCGCCGTCCCTGGCCGTGCTCGCCGGATCCGCGCTGCGGCACAGCGCAACGCGCGGCCCACGTCCGCGAGGCCAACCCTCCGCAAGCAACACCCTTCCGGCACAGACCCACGCCGAAACTCATGACCTCATGCCCACGTACTCGACCGCAACGGAGGCAAACCTCGTGACCACCAACCCCATGCCGCAACGCGCCTTGCGCGGCCACCGCCCCAAGCGCCTGAGCAGCCGTACCGCCACCACCGGTGACTACCTCGCCCGACTCGCGCACCGCCTCACCCCACGCGACCGCTGGCTGGCCCGCATGCTGTACGAGCACCGGGTCCTGACCACCGGCCAGATCGCGGACCTCGCCTGGCCGTCGACGCGCGCCGCGAACCTGCGTCTGCTCCAGCTCTACAAGTGGCGCGTGCTGGACCGCTTCCAGCCCTTCATCACCTACGGCTCCGCCCCCATGCACTACGTACTCGACGTCGCCGGCGCTCTCGTCGTCGCGCGTGAAGACGGGCTGGAGACACGCGATCTGAGCTACCGGCACGAGCGGGCGATGGGCATCGCCTACTCCCTGCAACTGGTCCACACCGTCGGCGCCAACGGCTTCTTCACCGCGCTCGTCGCGCGCTCACGCCAGGCCGACGCCCGAGGCCGGCTCACGACCTGGTGGTCCGAAGGGCGCTGCCAGCGGCACTTCGGCGACCTCGTGCGTCCCGACGCGTACGGCCGCTGGCGCGAGCCCAGCGGCGAGTTCGAATGGTTCCTTGAGTACGACTGCGGCACAGAGCGCCCGCCGGACCGCGTCGCCCGCAAGCTGGCCGACTACGCCAAGCTCGCGTCCACCACAGGCATCACGACGCCCATCCTCGTGTGGGCCCCGACCACCCAACGGGAGGCCCGAGTACGCCGAGCCCTCGCCGAAGCAGGCGCCACACTCGACGATCCGCTGCGCGTCCCGGTCGCCACGACCACCGCGACCTTCGTGAGTGATACGGAACGACAGGACCCCTCACAGGCACGTTGGCTGCCCATGGATGCGGGGCCTCGCCCTGGCCAACAGCGGCTCCGCCTTGTCGAGTTGGCTACCGCGTGGCCGCACCTTCCAGCACTCACGGAGGTCCCCGCGAACACCACCTCCACCGGCGAGGCCACGGGTCTGCTGTCGACCGCTCCGCCACCGCGAGCTCCCCAGCCCCGCGGCGCCTCGAGGGGCGGGTGACTCGGCCGTACTGAGGGCCGCCTACGCGGCCGCCACGGCTCTGCTCCTGCTGCTCGTGGCCGCCGCCGCGGGAGCCACCAGCCTGCTCTCCTCATTCACCGGGGACGCAAGCCGGCTCAGTGCCACCGCGCTCTCCGACATACCGGCTGGCTACCTCGGCCTCTACCGCCAAGCCGCGACAACATGTCCCGGCCTGGACTGGTCCGTGCTCGCCGCCATCGGCAAGATCGAAACCGACCACGGCCGCAGTTCGCTGCCCGGCGTCCACAGCGGCGCCAACCCCGCGGGCGCCCGCGGGCCCATGCAGTTCCTCACGCCCACGTTCCGCCAGGTCGTGGCACGGCACCCACCACCGCCGGGCGGTGCGAGGCCGCCCTCTCCGTACAACCCGCACGACGCGATCCACTCGGCCGCGGCCTACCTCTGCGACTCCGGAGCCCGGGGCGGGCGGCACCTCCACCGAGCGGTGTTCACGTACAACCGCGCAAGTTGGTACGTGGCGCAAGTCCTGCAGCAGGCACACACCTACCGGAGCAACAGACCGTCCGGCCCTGCCCCCGGCACGGCAGCTGCGCAGGCGATCGACTACGCCCGGGGCCAGCTAGGCCTCCCCTACATCTGGGGCGGTGACGGCCCGACCGCCGGTGACCCCGGTTTCGACTGTTCAGGCCTCACGAAGGCCGCGTACGCGGCAGCGGGCCTCACCCTGCCCCGCACCGCCGAGCAGCAGTTCGCGAGGGGGCCTCACGTAATCAAGGGACGGCGGCTCGAACCCGGAGACCTGGTGTTCTACGGCTCCATCGGCCGCATCGGGCACGTCGGCCTGTACATCGGCGGCGGCCAGATGATCCACGCCCCCCGGAGGGGCGCACCAATCCAGATCTCGCCGTACCGCTACGGGGGTGACCGCTACGTCGGAGCGACGAGACCCGCCGAATGATTACAGTCGGGAGATCACCAAAACTCGGGCGCCCCGCAGCGCGATGATCGCCGGACTATCCCAATCACGGATGGCGAGCCCGTGCCGGGGCGCACCGGACAGATCATGTCCCTGCCGAGTCGTCCCGTCTGCCCGGTTGGTCCCACTCTCTGTAGGCACAGAAGACGTCCATGATCTCCACGGCGGCCCGGTTCCCGAGATGCGCCATGTACTGCAGGCTGCGGCTCATCTCACTGCGCTCGCGCTGGCCGAAGCGCGTGGGCGCGGCATCCGGCTCCGCTCCGTCGAGCGCCTCCAGACGCTCCAGGAGCTCTCGCACGGTCTCCCGCGCCTTGCTCAGATCGATGTCCACAGCTCGCGCCTCCAGGCTGGGCTGCCTCCCGAACCAAGAAGCACGGGACCGCCATTAGCAGGGTCAGCTGCCTAGGCCGCCGTCGCCCGTACCGCGGCCTGGTCCGGCAGGTACTCACAGACGAGGCTAGCCGCACCGACCGCCCCGCGCAGGGTCGTCACGGCCACTTCCCACCGGAGGTGGTGGACTCCCCCGAGGGGCCGTGCTCAGGCTGCTCCACGCCGATGGTGTTGCCTCCCCACAAACGCGGTGGCGGCCGACCCTGTCCGCGTCACGGGCGGTCCGTTCAGCAACGCGGCTCAGATCACAGACACATCATGGTGATACCGGTGCGGCGAGGGGGCGTCAGTACATCAAATTGGCTCCGGGGTAGGTGCTGGGCTCACCACCCGGCAGCGCCGTAGCAATCTTGAATGTCCGTCCGTCGGCCACTGGCAGCGATTTCGCTCTGCCGTTGACGAGCAGGTTCAGCGTGAGCGAAACCTGGTGCATTGCGCCCGGAGCCGCGCCTTCGATACAGAAGGTGAACTCCAGCGCGTCACCCTTGTTGAGATTCAGTCCGAGGCTCGCGAGCTCATGATTCTCGTCGTCGAAGAGTTTGACCGTTGGGCCTCCGGCCGTGGTCGTGATGTACGCCCGGCGCCGCAGGTATCCGTTACCTCCGAGCTGGGTGATCACACTGGACCGCATCAACAAACCCTCATTACAGCGCGCTTCGGGACGTACCCCAGTGATGATGAGAGAGTGGGCGTTTCCAACGAACAGCACTGTCCGGATGTACCAACTGACAGGTGCTCCACCTTGAGCAAACAACCACTCATCCACAGCATCAATACCGGCATCGATCGATGGCGCACCTGAGAAGTCGACCGGCAAGGACGGGACCGCCCAGTTCGAGTGGGTGACTTCTACCGTATGCAGCTCAGGCTTCCGGAAACGCGGGCTGGAGCTCCACGTTTGCACCAGAGCTCCAGCAGCAACCACCCCCGCGACCAGCCCGCCGATGCCAGCCAGGAGTTCGCTCATGGCTCAAGTCCCTCCTCGCCATACCGAAAAGGCTGGGCAACCCCAGAGTACTCATCTCGCCCAGTCGACGGGGAATCTACGGGTGCCTGCACGACCAGACGCGATACACCGGTTGCAGCGAAGGCACATGGAGGAGCGCGCAACGCCACGACACGTTCCCCAGGGGGGTGCAACCCTTTGTACTAAAGCGAACCGCTGTCCGCCACAACGCCATGAGCCGGGGGCGCTACGGCTGGCGCAGCAACATCAGCCTCCGGTGCGCCCGAGACTTCAGTTCGTCGTCTACGCCTTCCAGTAGGCGCAGCCCCCGGGCGGCCGGCTTGTTGCCCTTCAGGCCTGAGGCGGCGCTGGGACGGATCGGCGCGAAGTGGTCCACATACTCAGTGACGGCGCGCTCTGCCGCGTAGGCGGTCCGCCCTGTCCGCCCGGCTTCGTCCTCGAACAGGCCGTGGAGCCGGTCCCGGCGGGAGTTGAAGGCCCGTCGGGTCTTGGCGGTGGCAGTCTCCTCGAGCGGCCACAGGGCGTCGACCAGCTCGTTGAACTCGTTGATCGCGAGGTCGGTGCGAGCCAGCGCGGTCTCTTCGTCAGCCCACTGGTCGTAGTACCGAATCGAGAGCTGGAGGGTGCGGCGGGCCTCCTGGATCCGGCTGGTCGCACCGCGGGTGTGGCGCACGGTCCAGCGGGTGTAGGCGTCCCGTACGGCTAGGCGCTCCGTGTTCCCGCAGACAGGGCGCCAAGGGGTAGCGACGACCTCGTAGGGCCAGCGGCCATCATGGCTGTTGATCACCACGATGAAAGGAACGATCTTGTCACCGATGCCTTCGACGTCGACGGTCACGTGGCGAGGCAGGCGCATGGCGACGAAGACCCTCTTCCCGCCACGCAAGGCTCCGGCCGATTCCCACATCGCGTTCGAGTCGTTGACCAATTCCTGAAGGAACTCGAAAGCGTGGCGATTCTGAACGACTTCATACGCTTTGCCAACCACGCCCAGGGCGGCACCCGTGTCGGAGCGGACGGTGTGGAACTGCCCCTCATCCACGCGCATTTCACCGTTCCAGTTGTACATCGCCGGGACGGTCTCGACACGGTAGTCGAGACCTCCGAGCTCCAGGACCACGTCGATGTCGCTGGTACCGCCAGGGATGACGTTCCCGACCTGGTGCCAGGCCGGGACAGAGGTGTACAGAGCAGCCTGCCCACGGGAAAGGTCGAGACCGTGTTGGGGAACGCGTCTCTCCGGCGTCCCAGCCCTTCAGGACGCGGTAACGGCCGTCCGGTAGCCGCCGCACCGATCCGGCCACGAGCCGATCCTGAAGCTCCTTCTCCCAATCTCGCGCGGCTTCCAACTGGTGCGCGCGTTCCACAGCGAATGCTTCATTGATATCAATGGACATGCGGATTCCTCCCCTTGGGGTCGAAAGGTCGATGCGGGTCGTTCTCGTTCACCCGTACCTAGGTCAACTGTGGGTACGCGGTCGTCAAAGCCTCGGGGAGACACAGCAGCGAACTGTGCCCGAACAAGACTCCCTAACCGGCGGGTGACTGCGGCGGGATTCGAACCCGCGACCTCAACGGTTTATAAGACCGGCGCTCTGCCAGCTGAGCTACGCAGCCGAAAGGGGCGGGCCGTGCCCCGCTCGACGAGCGGGGCACGGCCCTGAGCAGCCGGACGGTGGGGACAAGGACCCGGCTGCTGGCCTGGGAATCGAAGTGAAGGTCCCGAGAGCTGATACTCGTTCTCACCGAGCCCCCTTTGAGGCCTGACCGAGAACCGGCTCGCAGGCGCGCGGCTCAGGACTCCAGCGCTCGGAGCGCTTCGTAATCCGGCTCGTCGAGTGGGAACGTCCCGACCAGCCTCACAGGAAAGTGACCCTCGTGAGCCGATGTGCGTCGAGAGAACCGACCATCGCGGTGGGGCACAAGTTGATGCCCCCGATAGACCTCCAGCTCACGCGTATCAAAATTCACCAGATAGCCCCACTCAGCGAAGTGCCCGGCGAACCCTGAGGCATCCGCAAGGTACCCAGAGTCCAGAATGGCCGACGGATCTCCCTGTATCTTCCACAACAACTCGTCCCACATCGGCCCGCCTTCACCGTCATGCGGAACATCATCCGTGTACGGTTTCAGATGCTCGATCTCCTTGGCGGTCGGCACGTCGTCATCAGTCACGACCCGCAAGGACCGTGCCGCCTCCTTCGCTGACTTCTTGTTGGCGCGGTAGGCCCATTCCATAACGACGGTTCCGAGGCCGTGAGGCTGGCTGTCGTGTTGGTTGTACGAAATCTTTTCCTTCCCGTCAACCACGAACCCTAGGAACCCACGGGTACTCATGAATCCCTCCACGTTGAGCCCCGGGCCCCTCGGGGAAGAGACGGTGAGAGACCCGAAGGGCCCGGGAGATTGAGATATTCAGCGCACGTCAAGCGCACACCTCGAGCATGGGACATAGATATACGGGACGGAAAAGGTCTCGATTACCGATCTCCTCGAACCCGCGCGCGTCACCGGGTGACCAGAACCCGGTGAGCGGCGCAGTGCAGAACCGATGCGTCGCCCGTCACTACCTCAGGCACGGTTCGCTGGGGTCGAGAGGACTGCCCTCGGTGGCCAAGCACCTCTGCGCTTCTGGCTCGGTCGGTGTGAACGACCCACGTGACAGCCTGCACCGTGCTGGGAAGCTCACCAAGCCTCACCGCGGCCTCCCGATAGCAGCGCGCCAGCAACGCATAGCGGCGGGCGCTCCCCAAGCCCCGGTCGCGCTTGCCGTAAGTCTCGCCCACCGCGACGTCGTGGGCGTGGCGGTCGATCACTACCGCGTCGGGATCGTCCGGATCGAAGATGCAACGGAAGAACTGACCTGTCTTCCGCTCCAGCGGCAGTACGTGTCTCGGGTCCCTCCCGGACATGATGCTTGTGGCCTTCGCCAGGGCGTCCGGAAGGTGTCCGGACGGCACACCGGTCTCGAACGCGCGGCGGGCCAGTCGGAGGGTCTCCGGCCAGGACGTGTTCGCGGACAGTGCGGCGACCACCCCGGCGCCGGCGCGCACGTCTCCGCCGGCGATCAGCGAAGCCATCTCGTGGGCAGTGCGATACCAGCTACGCCCCCGCAGCAGCTGCTCTTCCGTGGCAGACCGCCATACGGTGATGATGTTGCCGATGTACCTCTCGTGCCCCTCCGTTGACGCGTTGACAGCAATCATGACGTGCCTCCCTCCAGACTGGCTGGTTGCAGACGGGACTTGGAGTGCAGGCGCAGGAAATGGCGATGCGGCCGATATCGATTTCCCGACACCGACCGCAAATCGGCTCGACGTGCGGTTGTGACCGCGATAACCCGCGGCAAGGCGGACGATGAATCGCCGAATCAGGCTTTCTCGCCCTGCGCCGGAGACGTCACACCGCTGACGTCGCGCCCGCTCAAGCTCACGAAGACACGCCTCTCCTCCTCGACGGGCATCTCGCCAAGCTGTACACCCTTGTTCGTGGCGATGTACTCCGCCAGCGCTTCCGGACCGCGCGCCGCGACAGCGGCAGGCGCCTCGACTGTCACGGGAAAGCGGGATGTCACCACTTCGGCGACCGACAGCACGATGACCGCCTTGATCATTTCCTCAGTGGTGTCTGTGTCCTGGGTACTCATGGTCTCGTCCGTTTCTCTCGGATGATGCGAATCTGCGGAGCGCTCCGACCTGACGCCTCCGGCATGGCCCCGCACTCCCTCCGGGGGGGGGAAGTGAGGGAGTGCGGGAGTACTCAGCCGTCACAGACGGCTCACCGTGCGGAACACCTCCGCCCGCTGCCGCGGTGACCAGTCACCGACGAGCCGGACAGACGTCTCGGTGACCTTGCTGTCGCCTTCGTACGGGTCCTCGTACCGGCCGCTGAGCCAGCCGTGCTCGGGCACGGCGTCTCCGAGGGGGTACGTCGACGGTTCGATCACCCCGGTTTCGTCGACTTTGTCGACGGCCCAGGCGATCAAGTCGTTCGCCCACAGTTCGGCGTCGCCCTCGTCGAACGTCTCGTGGGTGGTGAGCGGCCGCTCGATGATGCGGCACTCTCCGTCCATCCACGCCCCGCCATCGGCCCCTATATCCGTCCGGTAGCTCACGACAACCCGGGAGACCTCGATTGCGTAACTCATGATCACGCGGCCTCCACCCAGCTGGGATGGTCACCCCAGAACAGCACACGGACGGGCGAGGTGAGGGCGCACAGCAGCCCTTGATGCCCCGTAGTGGTCAGTGAGTACTTGACGTCCGGGATCACGGTCTCGCCGGAACGCAGCACCCACGCGATCGGGGTGCGGTAGCTCAGGACGGTGTACGTGATCTCTTCTCCGTCGGCGCGGTAACGCTCACGCCACTCCGGCGGAAGCCGGGTGCCGAATGGGAGGCAGTACCCTCCAACTGCGCGGAACGCACCGTAGGTGTCAAACGGTTCGTGCCGGGCCAGCGCCTCTCGCACTGCCCATGAGCGCGTGGCAAGCTTCCTCATGGGTCCATTCCTCTCCACGACGGTGACTGTGAGGGCCGCCTGGCGTCAGTCGTCGTTCAGAACGCGACAGCTACGGACGGCGTCCCTTTGGTGACACTTGCGGCCCTCATACAGCGGTCGCCCTCACCAAGCTGGGAGGGCACCATGTCCGATTACTGGTCACGCGACTTACTGGTCACACGACGCCGAACTGAAGGTCGACCAGCGGCCCCTTTCCCGTGCGAGCGGCCCAGCGCTCCATGCCAGTCACTCGGTGCGGATGGAACGGAGCCCATCCGGTCGGCCGGACGCGGAGGAACTCCCTCGCCTCGTGCTCTTCGATCTGCATGATCACCTGTAGCAGAGCGGCGTACAGGTCCTCGTCGGTGCAGTCCCTGATCACCAGCGGGAATTCTGGATGCGCCGTGATCTTGTGCGGGTAACCCGCGCCCGCTTGCTCCCGATTGCTGTTGCGAGCTGGATAGTAAACCCGGACGACAATGGTTCCCTCGTACCGATGCGAGTGATCACGAGCGACGAACTCCCAGCCAGGCTTGTAGATCACATCGTCAACTAGCTTGATCGCGCTTGCAATTTCCATGAATCCCCCTCCAAGGGGTCATGGGTGCCTCGGCATAAGCACCCCCAGTCAGCACAGGTGCTCGACGCGCACTGAAGTGGGGCTCACCCAGAGTTCACTCTGCGGCCGCACGGAAAATTTCACCTCCATGCGCCACGACCCCCTCTCACTTATATACGTCGCCCAAAGCCGACCGGTTACCGATCAGTGGGATTTTTATCCGAGGAACCTTTGAGGGCACTAAAAGAGTGGGAAGCAGGTCAATCACTTCTGCACGGTGCCCACTTTTACACTCTCATCAAGATACGGATCCCAGAGGAGCCCGTTTACCGACCTTGAAGGATATTCTGAACAGATCTCTCGAATTGAGCCGAGCACCCTCATTGAAAAACCATGAGGGGCATGGACCATGTGGACCATGCCCCTCCTACACCCCTTGCTACTGATCCCGCCTTTGAGGCTGAGCACTGCGGTAGATCAGCTCATTTCGCGCAGCATCAAGCGCAGCGGATAACGCACGCCATTCCCTGGCGGCCGCGTCCCGCGCGCGTTGCACTTTGGACGACGAGTTGAGCGGCCCCCCATACAGCCCTTGCGCCGTCTTGCCCATCACACCGGCCCGCCCCAGATCGTCGGCGGCACTCGCGTGCCGGAGCACCTGACCCAGCACGGGATACTCCCCGCCGTCGCCCCATGCGGAGCGGAATATCGCTTCACTGGCGCCCGCCAGGTAGGGCGCCACCGCGAGCGTGGACAGCTTGTCCGCGTGAGGTATCCCACGCGTAACCTGTTTACCCGGTGTGACCTCGGCGTCTCCGGGCTTGACGTCGAGCCGGTATCCATTACGCGCGGCAGCGTCCCTTACCGCCCAATAGTGGAGCGTTGAGCGCGTGACGACGATGGTTTCGCCATCCCTTCGAACGTACTGCCACGCGGAGGGCTCGCGGCTTTCTACCCAGAGGGCCGAGACATCGCATGTGGCAATGATTTTCGCCAGGCGCTTCGCAAACATCAGCACCGCGTCCTGCGTGACGTCGTCACTCACGTCATCCGTACCATACAGCGCGATGCCGTTCCGAAGGACACTCGCACTCCCGTCCATGCGCTTGCGCGAACGCGTGGAGTCGACAGTGCGACAGTACCCGCGCGCAATCCTCTGAAGGTCAGCGAAATCCTCCGATGTCACGCGCTTCATGTCTTCCGCCGTGGCGCCTCCCGCCTGGCGGCCGATTGAATTGAGCACGATCGTCTCCGATCGTCCGTGACGCGCGCCTTATGCGCTACGCCTCGCAATTCAATTCTCCCGCAAAACCCCATTAAAGCAAGAGGCCTTGAGGGATTTTTCGAATTGACTCAGGGCACCCATTCAGTAATACATAAACGGCGATATGGGCCGCCACCTTGCCACGATTGCCAAAGAAGCAGAGATTGGAATTGCCAGATCCAGTAAAGGGCATGAAAGGCGAGACGGAAAAGAGAGCAGGAGTGCTTCCGTCATTCCATCGCTCAACCAGTGAAATTCCCAAAAAGGTTCTGCACCCCCGACTGCAACAACCCCCAACGGGGGCTCAGTTGCAGGCTGCGCTGGAAGAGTTCCAGTGGTCGGTGGCCAGCGACTCAGAGCTTAAGTGAGGTTTCCTCTCTAATGGGAAGCCACATAGGCAGATGGATCGGTGAAGGGAGAGGAACCCCTGATCGCACCCACGAGCCGCTCGGCGCGTGGACCCGCCGGTCGGGCGGGCCCACGCGAAACACCGGTCAGTGCATACCGAGCAAGCGAGCGCCTTCGCGGCCAGCGAGATTCAAGGCCTCATCGAGGACCTGGGGGCGGCGTCCACCAGCGCTGGCAAGGGGGCCACGGCCTCCGGAGCCACCGCCGACCATACGGGCCGCTGCGGTGAGGACCTGGCTCGCCTGGATCCCGGCCTCGTGAAGCTCGTCCGAAAGCGCAGCAGCGAGAAGAGCCTTGCCGCCGTGCTCGCTGCCGAGAACCACGACCGCCGGGCCGTGCCCAAGACTCGCGAGGGTGCCGGCAGCGAGACTGCGGAGTTCAGCCGGGGTGACGCCGGGGACGCGCTGGACGACCAGTTGCCCGCGACCGGTCGGCTGGACCTGGGCAGCAAGCTGCCCTGCCTGCTGTCCCAGTTCGACGGCCCGCACCCGGGTCAGTTGCTGCTGGGCGGCGGCGAGGGCATCCAAGCGCCTGCGCAGGGCGCCTGGCGCGTCGGCAGGGCGGACGCCGAGGAGATGAGCGAGTTCGTCCAACAGCCGCCGCTCGATGTCCAGGTGAGTGAGGGTGCCTTGGCCAGTGAAGGCTTCGACACGGCGGAGGTTCGAGCCGATGGACGACTCCGTCAGCAGACGGAACATGCCGACCTGGGAGCCGTGAGATACGTGGGTGCCGCCGCAGAGCTCGCGGGAAAAGTCGCCGATGTCGACGATCCGAACCCTCTCGGCATACTTCTCTCCGAACAGCGCGATGGCGCCTGCGGCCTCAGCCTCAGCACGGTCGGCGTGCCAGGCCCGCACTTCCGGGTCGTCGAGGACGTGGCTGTTGACGGCGTTTTCAATCTCAGTGAGCTGGTCGGGAGAGAGGGCGGTGAAGTGGGCGAAGTCGAAGCGGAGTCGGTCGGGTTCGACGAGGGAGCCCTGCTGTCGGGCGTGGCCGCCGAGGGTGGCCATGACGACAGCATGCAGGATGTGGGTGGCCGAGTGCGACCGCATCAGCCCGGCCCGCCGCACGGCATCTACAACAGCCTCCCCCACAGCGCCGGTGGTCAGCTCCCCTTTGACGACGCGAGCGGAGTGGACCCGGAAACCTTCCAGGCCGTAGCGAGTGTCGGTGATCTCCAGCAGAGTCCCGTCGGGGAAGCGGAGGGCGCCTGTGTCACCGATCTGTCCGCCGGCCTCGGCATAGAACGGTGACCGGTCCAGCACAAGCTCAACGTCGGCGCCCGCGGCAGCGAACGGGACGACCGTGCCGTTGCTGATGAGTCCCGTGACGGTGGCCTCGGCGGTCAAGCGCTCGTAGCCGAGGAACTCGGTCCTGTGCAGCCTGGCGGCCAGCTCGCGGTAGGTGTCCATCTTGCGCAGGGCCTCGGTGGTTTTGGCCTTGCCGCCGCTCTTCGCCCGCTTCTTCTGCTCCTCCAGCAGCGTTGCGAACCGGTCCTCATCGACTGTCAGCCCGGCCTCGCGAGCCGCCTCGACCGTCAGCTCAAGGGGAAAGCCATAAGTGTCGGCGAGCTCGAACGCAGTCTCCCCGGACAACGCGGCCGACCGGGCCTCGCGAGTGCGGATGGTCGCAGCGTCCAACAGCCGGGTGCCCTGGGTGAGAGTGCGAGTGAAGGACTCCTCCTCGGCGGCGACGACCTGCTCGATCAGGCTGGCCTGCGCGGACAGCTCCGGCCAGACCGCCCCGAGGTTACTGATCACGGAGGCAGAAGTGGCCGGGAGAACCTGCCCGTCGATCCCGAGGAGGCGGGCGTGACGGACCGCGCGGCGCATCAGCCGCCGCAGGACATAGCCCCGGCCGTCCTTCGCGGGCAGTACACCGTCGGCGATGAGGAAAGCGATCGATCGGGCGTGCTCGGTGACGACCTGGAAGGACACCTTTTCCTCGCCCTCCGCGGGGCAGGCCCGTCCGGCGAGGTCCTGGACGGTGTGGAACGTAGGCAGCAGAAGGTCCGTGGTGCAGACGTTCTGGGCACCCTGGAGGATCGCGGCGAGCCGGTCCAGGCCCAGTCCGGTGTCGACTCCCTTACGGCCGAGCTCGCCGAGGACCGGGAAATTGCCCCTCTTGTCGCTCTCGCCGCGCAGGGACTGCATGAAGACCAGGTTCCAGATCTCGACGTAGCGTTCGCCGTCGATGGCGGGGCCGCCTTCCTTGCCGAAGGCGGGACCGCGGTCGTAGTTGACTTCCGAGCAGGGTCCGCAGGGGCCGGGCACGCCCATGGACCAGTAGTTGTCCTCCATGCCGAGCCGCTGGATGCGGCTCGCGGGGACGCCGATGCGGCGCCAGATGTGCTCGGCCTCGTCGTCGTCCTCGAAGACGGTGATCCAGAGCTTGTCCTTCTCCAGCTGGTAGACCTCGGTGAGGAGCTCCCAGGCGAAGGCGATGGCGTCTTCCTTGAAGTAGTCGCCGAAGGAGAAGTTGCCCATCATCTCGAAGAACGTCGCATGCCGGTTGGTCCGGCCGACGTTGTCGATGTCGGAGGTCCGCGCGCACTTCTGGATGCTGGTCGCGCGGGGGAAGACGGGCTCGGTCTCGCCAAGGAAGTAGGGCTTGAACTGGTTCATCCCGGCGTTGGCCAGCAGCAGAGTGGGGTCGTCCGGGATCAGTGGGCTGGATGGTACCCGGTGGTGGCCGCGGGAGGTGAAGAAGTCAGTGAACAGAGAGCGGATCTGCGTCGAGCGCATGACGGCATGGCCTCACGGAGGAGTCGTGGGAGATGGGGGATGAACACGCCGAGCCGGGCCGAGAACTAGGACTGAGAAGGGTTCTCAGTTCTCCAGCTCGACGCAGATAGCTCGCGCCCCCATGGGCCGCACCTTGACTCCAGATCCGTTGATCACATCAGTGCTGCGACGGTCCGTACCCCTCTTCAGGGCAGTCCGTCGCAGCACCGACTGTAGCGAATCCACTGCCAAGATCGCTTAGCGTGCGGGGGTCGACACCTGGTGGCGTCCCTGTGATGCCGCGACCAGGCCGAGCAGGCCGGGGCCGATCTCGGACGGCCTGGACAAGATCACCGGACAGCCGGTCGCCGCGAGTGCGTCCCCTCCGGCGTACCCCCATCCAGCCCCGGCGAAGGCGACTCCGGCCCTGATCGCGGCCGTGCGGTCAGTGAGGGTGTCGCCGACGAACAGGGCATCGTGCGGGGCGGCGGCGAGCCGGTCCAGGGCCAGGAAGATCCCATCCGGGGCAGGCTTGGGCTCCGCGTCCTCCCGGCAGACCGTCGTGTCCAGCAGCTGCAGGGCCGCTGGGGGGAGCAGCCAGGGCAGCCGACTGCGCGTCTGCAGCGTGACGAGACCGGTGGCCGCCCCCACGGCCTTCAGGCCTGCCAGCCCTTCCAGGACACCCGGACAGAGCCGGGTGCCGGCGGCGGTGGCCAGCGCGACGTCCCACCAGATCTCACAGAGTTCGTCCGGCTCGGTGACGCCGAGCGCGGACAGCACCTCGACTCTCGGCGTCGTCACCGCATCGGGCGGCAGGTCCGCGACCGTGATCCTGCGCCCGAGGGCGGCGGTGGCGACACCAGCGAGGGTGGCGAGCATCGCAGGCTTGCTGTCCAGCAACACCCCGTCCAGGTCGAACAACACCGCCCCCGTCACGAGGCGGCCCTCGATGTTCCGGCGAGCAAGTCGGCCTCGGTCAGCAGCGGGCGCAGGGTGATGCCGTGCTCGTCCAGCAACAGCCTGCCGCCCAGTGGCCGCTCAAGGACGCAGAGCGCGTCGCTGACCGGGGCACCGGCGACCCTCAGCATCCGGGCCATGGCCAGCATCTGCTCGCCGGAGCGGACCACGTCATCGACCAGGGCGACCCGCTGTCCCTCAACCGCCGGTCCTTCGACTTGCCTCTTGGAGCCGTATCGCTTGGGCAGCCGCCGCAGGAACGCGGCCGGAAGCCCGGTCACCGCGGACAGGGTGACGACGAGGGGAACCCCACCGAGCTCGATACCGGCAAGTACCTCGACGTCGCTCGGAATGAGGGTGGCCATGGTGGCGGCGATGTCGTGCAGAAGATGCGGGTCGGCGGCCATCTGGTACTCGTCGAAGTACGAGTCCAGCACTCTCCCGTCCGGCAGCTCGAACGGTCCATTGACGCAGGCGGTCTCGGCAAGCCGGACCGCAAGGTGTCCGGTCGCTGTGCCGGTCATGCCTCACCTCCGTCCGTGCCGGTCAGGAACCTGGACAGGACGCTGGCGAAGTCCGTCGCGGTCGGGATCTCGCTGATGAAGTCCAGCGGCCTGGTGGGCGACTCGAACAGCCACATCTCCTGCCGCAGGAACGACAGCAGGTTCAGCGCGGTCGGTCCGGTGATCCATACGGGGATCGGCCGGATGTTGCCTCCGTAGTAGAGGGCGGCGGCCAACTCGTGCAGGGTGCCGACTCCACCGCCCATCGCGACAACTACGTCCGCGTGCTCGAAGTAGTGATCGAGCCGGGCGCCGAGCGTCTTGAGGTAGGTCGCCTCGGTCACGTGCTTGTTGAACTCGCCCCACTCCGCTCGTTTGCCCGCCAGTGTCAGGGCGGCGATGATACCGCCCTTGGCGGCGGCGCCGCGCGCCACGTCCTCCATCAGGCCGTTGTAGCCCCCGTGCAGGAGAGAGAGCCCGGCCGCCGCCAGCAGTCCACCGACCTGCTCAGCCATACGCTCTTCCGCCTCGGACGGAGGGACGACGCCGCCGAGGAACACCGCGATCCCGTTCTTGCCTCTCGTGGTCATGGCAGCTCCAGGTAGGTGCGGTAAGCGGTGACGGCGTCCGCGAGACCGTCCAGCGCGTTTGGGCAGGCCCGTTCGGTCAGCGCCAGCACCCGGTCCAGGGCCGCTTCGACGTCAGCCGTCGTGGGGACAGCCGTGGAGGTGATCGCCGCGTCCAGGTCGGCCAGGCAGGCGCGGCCGATCGGGGTGAGAGCGAGCTCCTCGCGTAGCTGATACCAGCCCCAGAACCCCGAGCTGGGGACGAGGGCGGTCTTGATCAGGTCCTTCGTGGCAGTGTGCAGCAGGTGCCACTCGGCGTAGGCGATGAAACGCTGTCCACGCTGGATCCGCTTGTGCAGGAGCACCGCCAGCACCAGGTGTTCGATCAGCAGTTCGCTGCACGTCCGAGGGCGCCGGATGTGCTCGGCGATACAGGCCCGTGCCGCATCTGCCTGAGAGGCGGTGAGGGTACCCAACGGCCTCTCCAGCAGCACCTTCCCGGCGACCTTTCGGCGAATCTGAGGGATCTGGGACGCGGGAGCCAGGTAGAGATCGACCTGCTGCATCTTGCCCTCGTGCTGGACGAGGTAGACGAACCCGATGCCGCCCAGGTCCGCGACGATGCTGTCGCGCCAGCCGGGCAACAAAGCGCCAGCCGCGACCGCCATGAGGTCGTCCAGGGATGCGGCGAACGCGGGCAGCGCGCCGTCGTGGACGCCCACGAGGAAGTCCACGTCCGAGAGCCGGTCGGCGGTGCCTGAGGCGAGCGACCCGCGGACGATCAGGTGCTGCACTTTCGGGGAGGTGGCGAGGAGTTCGGCGATACGGGTCAGCAGCGGCAGCTGCCGGGGCCGGTTCACCGCG
This sequence comes from Streptomyces sp. AN091965, assembly GCF_022698285.1. Lineage (NCBI taxonomy): Bacteria > Bacillati > Actinomycetota > Actinomycetes > Kitasatosporales > Streptomycetaceae > Streptomyces > Streptomyces sp. AN091965. The sequence goes on from NZ_JALDMY010000001.1 coordinate 1,543,363, forward strand.
GCGAGGGCCGCCAGTTGCAGTTCAGCGGGCGCCGGCGGCATGGGCAGAGCGGTGGGCATGAGCAGTCCCTTCCAGGCTGGGGGGCGCAGGACAGAGGGAACGGGTTCAGCGCGCAGTGCGAGCCAGGAGTTTGTCTTTCGCGGCCTTCCACCGGGTGGCGGCCTCGGCGTCGCCGAGCGCGGTGTGCAGGTCGGCAATCAGGTCGTAGCCGGTGCCCTCCGGCATGGCCACGGCGTAGAACAGCCGCAGCAGCAGTTGTTCGGCCGCGTCCACGTAGCCGAGGTCCGCGAGACAGCGGGCTGCGGCGAGCCTCTCCGCCAGCTCGGCCCGGGAGGCCGGTGGCAGCGGCTCAACCGAGGCTGGATGCGTCTGTGAGCGATGCGCCAGATGCTGATAGGCGTCGTCGGCGTAGACGTCTGCGATCAGGTGGATGCGGTCCGGGCCGAGCAGGTTGCAGACCCCGTGCGGGAACGTCGGGGTGAGCCGCCAGATCCGTCCTCCGGCCATGTGGATCTTGGTGCCACCGGTGACCAGGAACGCGGAGGAATTGGTGTGCAGCGGGATGTGCAGGCGGTGCCGTTCGACTTGGTCGAGCTCGTCGTAGTCGCGGTGTTCCCAGAGGAACGCGTTCGCCTCAAGGCGCGCGAGCCGCACCCACATGTACGAGAGGCCGAGGTCGGCCAGCAAAGCGGCTGCGGTGGGCATCTGGGCCAGCAGGTCGGTGGGGCGGGCGGTGCAGTCGCCGATCGTCACATCAGCGGCGTCGCCCGTGGCGTTCATCAGCGACGTGGTCCACCAGCCGCCGGACTGGTACTCACCGTAGGCGCTCTTCCAGGGAGCAGGTGCGGTCAGGGCCTCGTGTCGCAGCCGCTCGACCAACGAGGCGTCGAGCCGGTGCAGTTGGGCGACCTGCCCGGACAAGGAGTGCAGAGGCCGGACTTCGTCGTCATCCATGACGTCCCTCTCGGACTCACGCCCCAGAGCAGCCAGGACGGGCTGGGGCGGTAGTGGACGGGGCAGAGGCGCGACGCGTCCGGCCGGATGCCCGGGTTCGCCGTCGGAGGAGCCAACCGATGTCGACGAGGGTTCGTCGGCCGGACGTGTCGCCGTCACCAGAGTGGGCCGACGCCGTTCTCGCTGGTAGTGAGAGGTCCCCGCCCTCTATGGGCGGTCGCGCCGCCCATAGAGGGCGGGCAGGCCTCCCTATCGCAGGGTTTGACGTTCTGGCGGTATAGGCAAACAATCTTCAGTCAGCGTCGGCGGTGCGCCTCGGCGCCGTCCGCACGCCGTTGGGAGGCATCCCATGAGAGTGGCGACAGCCCGGCGTCCAGAGCCGGTCCACGATGTCTCCTGCGGACGGGCCCTGCGTGAACGCGCGCTGGGCGGAGCCGGAGCTCACGGTCCCGTCCCGCCCCTCTTGGTCACTCAGATCGCAGCTGAGATCCGCGCCCACTGCGGTCACCACCCGCTCAAGTGCCACCGCCTGGCCGCGGGCTGGACCGTCGCCCAGGCTGTGGCCGCCGCCCATCAGCTCGTCCGCGACGCAGGCCTGCCGGAGGTAGGTCTTTCCGACCGCTCGTGGAAGGACTGGGAAGCCGACCGCCCGCCCAGCCCTGACTATCAGGACCTGCTGTGCCGTCTGTTCAGCACTCACCCTGTCTCACTGGGCTTCGCGCGCGACTACTCGCCGCCGGGTTCTGATCCACTTTGGAGCGAAAGCAGCGCGGGTGCGACACTCCCGGCAGGGCAGGCAGGTGCTGGCGGAGTCGGCCCGAACGTCGGGGTGGAGGTGACGGCAACGAAGCGTCGCGACGCGGTCAAGCTCACCGGGCTGGCCCTCACGGCCCCGGCCACCGCAGCTCAGATCCTGGAGACTGCAGCGGCCGAGGCCATGGAGTTCACCCGGCAGGCCGAGGCGACTTCGCTCGGCTCCGGCACCCTGGACCACCTCGACCTCGCGGTCACCGAGTTCAACCGCGCGTACTCCCTCAAGCCCCCGGATAAGGTATTCAAGGCCGTGCTGGACTACCGGCGCAAGGTCGACCGGTTCCTCAAGGACGACCACACCCACCGCCAGGAACGCGATCTGCGGGCGTTCGCCGGGTGGCTCTCCGAACTCCTGGCGTGGCTCGCCCACGACCTCGGAAACGCAGGCACCGGCCTCGCGTTCGCCACCGACGCGTTCGTCCAGGGCCAGCAGGCCGGACATGGTCAGCTGTGCGCGTGGGCGATGGACGCCGCCGCGTCGATCAATCTCTATGAACAACGTCCCGTCAAAGCCCGCGAAGCGGCCCTCCAAGGCCTCAGTGAAGCGCCCGCCCGGCATCCGCTGACCGTGCGCCTCCACGCCCAGGCTGCCCGCGCTGCCGCAGCCGACGGCGACGCCGAAGGCTTCACCGCAGCCTTCCACGCCGCCGAGGAGGCATATCGGACCTTGCCGCCCCGCCCGTCCCGCCGCTTCGGATTGAACACCGCCCCACTCGCCGACTACGCCCTCACCTCCTACCCGGCGACCTCGTTCATCTGGCTGGGCCAGGCCGAACAAGCCCGCACCCACGCCGAACGCGCCCTGCGGGCCTACGAGTCGGCGCCCGAAGCCTCCCGGTCTCCCAGCCGCGAAGCGATCGCCCGCATCGACCTGGCCCTTGCACATGCCCAGCTCGGCGCCCCCGACGACGCCGTCGCCCTCGGGCACCAGGCCATGGACTCGGCCCGGGTCGTCGACTCCGTCCGCAGCCGAGCCGGAGACCTCACCGCTCTTCTGGCTCGCCGCTATCCCCGCCAGGCCGCGGTCCAGGGCCTGCGCGAACGGCTGACAGCCCTGGACGCGGCTGCCCGCCCCGCCCTACCCACAGCAACAACTGGAGCGTGAAGGAGACCCCGTTGGCCGAGCACACGCTCAACATCCGCAAGCCCTACTTCAACCTCATCGCAAGTGGCGCCAAGACCATCGAGGTCCGCGTCGGCTACCCCAAGATCCGCAAGATCAATGCCGGGGACATCCTGCGGGTCAGCAGTGGCGACGACACGCTGACTACCCGCGTCGCCGAGGTGAAGGAGTACGAGTCCTTTCAGGCGCTGCTGGAGACGGAGGAGGCAACCGCGATCGGCGGTCCGGACATGACGCACGACCAGCTCGTCACCGCGATCCGCGGCATCTACCCACCTGAGAAGGAAGCCCTCGGGGTCTTCGCCTTCCACCTGACCCCTGTCTGAGGCGTGTTTGGCGGGTCGTGCAGTTCCCGTGCGTAGCACGGCTGGTACGTGCGGCGGCGGCTGTGACGGAGCCGTCCCGTCCGATTCATCGTGGGTTGTATGTTCGAGGCACACGACGAGCAGGACGAAATGCTCAACGCGGTGAACAGCGCGACAGCCGAACTCGGTGCCTTCGTGAGCGCCCAAAACACCGAAGCAGACGCACAGGCCGCAATTTCCTTCGCAAAGGACGACTGGAGCGTGTCCTCTCACTCCTCATGCCTGCGTTCCTCGAACCGCCCGGACTTGAGCGTTTCATACCAGTCGGTCGTGCTTCGGCTCGGCGACTCGCCCAGCTCTGCCAACGCTCGCCGGAGAAGGTCGAAGGTGCGCGAGACGGCGTCGGTGAATCCGAGCCGCGCTTGCATCCGCGCAATGTCTCGATAGATGGCCTCGTTGTACGGGTCCAGTTCACGGGCCTGTTCAAGGAGGTCGAGCGCCTCGCGGGGGTCGACGCCGCTCCTCAGCTGCACCAGCGCACTCACAGCGTCCAAGTAGTCCCGCCGCAAGGCCTCCCGTGGCGCCTCCAGCCACTCCGCCGCGAGCTCCGCCGCGAATTCTCCAACGTAGAGGCCCGTCGCCCGGCGCAGGTTCTCCTCTCGTGCGCCTTCACTCGAGCCGGCCTCACGCGCCGTCCGCAGCGCACGCTCGAACTCCCAGAGGTCTACCGCGACTTCATCGCAGGCGAGCGCATAGTGCGTGCCGGTGTACTCCGTCATGTCAGCGACCTCGTCGTGCGTGGCCAGGCGAATTGCTCGACGCAGCTGGCTCAAGGTCGCGTGAAGGCTGTTGTACGGACGCTCAGGAGGTGCGTCAGGCCAGATAGTCGCTGTCAGCGACTCGCGCCGTGCCCCGTCTTGGTGCAGGGCGAGGTAGGCGAGCACTTCTCTCTGTTTTGGTGCCAACGCATGGGTGACCTCCACGCTGCACGGAGGCCCTGGTGGCTGGTAGGTGATGCGTACGTGTCCGAGTACGACGAGTCGCAGAGGCCGCAGCTCACGGGGCTGAGCTGGAGCCGAGGACGCTGGTTCAGGTGGTCCTGGGAACCGCTTGAGCTGTGCTTCCGCACTCGCTGACTCAGGCGAGAAGGGGTGTTCGGCGACCTCTGCCGACCCATGGTTCGCGACCGCAGGATGAGTTGGCGCTGCTTCGGCGAGAAGACCAAAGAGGGCACGCGCGTCGGCGGCGGGCAGTGTGAAGAGCCGTGCGCCGGTGAAGGTGTCCTCGTAGGGCGGACTGGCAGATGCGACTCCTCCATCGGCTCCGACACCAAGCGTCGCTCCAGCCGGCCACTGGCCGAGGAGGATTCCGCACACCCCGACCGCCGACCCATTGTCCAGGGCCGCTTGCAGGCGGCGCTGCTCCGCGGACGCGGGTGTCGCGAGGAGCACCAGCTCGCTCGGGCACTCAGCGCCGGGACCGGCATGGTCGTCCAGGCGCGTGCGTGCGACGAGTTCAGCCTCGATCATCTGAAGCGCTTCGTCCATGTCCGCCGCGATGTGCAACTGTGGGAACCGACCCGCGCCCCCTGCCTGGAGGAGCCACTGGGCGTCTCGCATCGGGATGACGAGTTCCGCTCCGCGCTGATCTGCCGTGTGCTGCGCGGACAGAAGACCGATCAGCAGCGCGCGGGCGGCGTCGGGAGCACCTGGACCGATAAGCCCCAGGCCACGGCTGCGGGCCAGGTCCCAGGCGAGGGCCTGGCCTTCCTTCACGGCGATGATGCGGAGATCTCGTTCCTCGGTGAGGTGCTGCCAAGGGTCCGTCGCGTGGCCGTCGTTCTCGCCATCGTCGGCAGACGGCACGGTGGCGCGGTAGATGTCATCCGCTTCATCCTGGTCCGGCACCTGTGTGCTTGCCGCCCGTAGGGCGCGTACGACCGGTGCGAGGTGCACGTCGCGCCGCTCGCCGCTGCCTGGACGGTAGCGGATCCTCCGGCGCCGACGGACGACGACCGCAGCGGCGGCTACTGCCACCGCCAGTCCGGCTCCGACGAACGCGCCACCGGGCAGGTTGAAGGAGCTGGGAGGGGCTTCTTCACCGTCATTCTCATGGGCGGGCGGGCGGTGCGGAGGGGGCGCGGGGCTTTCGTGCGGCGGGGGTGCCGACGACTCGTCGTCCGGATTCGGCGGGGGCGAGGACTTCGGACGCTCCGCAGGCGGATGACGGCCCTCGTCCGGGTCGGCCGGAGCGTGAGGGAGGCGAAGGACCCACCCGGGCTGAACGAGGCCGGGGTGGGTGAGTGAGCGTCCGTCCGGCTGACGGTGGCCCCGATTCAGGGCGTATATCTCCGGCCATCGGTTGCCGTCTCCCAGGTGGCGTTCAGCGATGCGCCAGAGGCTGTCGTGCACGCCATCGAGTGGTGGGCGGACTACGGCCTTCCTCCCACCCTCGTACGGGCCCTGGCCTTCACGGGAGTCGGCCGTCAGGGCCTCCGTGCGCACGTCGTCGATGGACATGCTGATGGTCGCCAGGCGCTGCGGTGACGCGGCCGCGAGCTGCGGGCCCCTGTAGGGCAGGAGTGCCAGGACGACGGCTCCGACCAACGCCGCCGTCATCCCGTGCAGGGGCCCCCTAACCGGTCGACGGGGGGACCAGGTGATTGTCCAGGCGGCTTCGCCCCCCGTACGCAGGGCGTCTGCGACGAAGCGGGCCCACGTCGCCCAGAGGAGGCTCGCCAGCGTCTTCAGCAGAAGTGGCGCGCTCATAGGGGCGGTGAGTACGGCCGCGATCTCCTCGCCGGTGGGTACGTGAGTCGGCAGAGGCCAGCCCACGTACTGAACCAGGCCCCAGGGGATACCTCCGATCAGCACCACTAGGAGAGCTCCCGCCAAAGCACCGCGTATCAGCACCACCGTGGGGCGCCTGTGCTGCTGGTGTCCGGCCTCGGCGACGTGGCGAGCTGTCATGGCTGCGCCTGCTCACCGGTCCGAAGGGGCTTCAACACCTCGAACTGGGCGAGCGGTTCCCGTCGCGGTGACGGTGAGGGTGCCCACGCCGAGGATGCCGAGGAACTGCGGGCGCTGGTGAACGGTGACCGTGACCGTGACCGTGGTCGAGCTGATCTTCACCGTCCCGGTGGCACCGATGGAGGCCAGGTATGCATGGGCCTGGCGCTGCGCTTCGACCGGGAGCAGGCGAATGGAGCCGTCGTTGCGGTAGGCGGCGAGGTCGATGGACTGCGCGCCCGCGCGAGCCGCCTCCTGCGCTTCTCCGATGGCACGTAGTTTCGCGGCCAGGGCGAGACCGCCGTCGACCACGAGGCCGGCGAACATCACCACGGACACGATGATCAGGATGACGAAGACGGTGACTTGCCCATCGTCACGGTGCGCGCAGCACCGCACTGAGCCAGACGACGTCACTGAGTCGCACCTCCTCTTGCGACAGCGGCTCCCACGCTGCGGTATGTGTCAACCGGCACGGCGAAGGACGCCCTGAGCATCTGTGTGCCCGGCACCTGCAGGAGCGCCAGGTCGTGCAGCTCGACCCGGCAGGCGACCGTCGTGGTGATGGTGTCGCCGGGCTGCACGCTGCCGCTCGTCTCGACCGTTAAGGCCTGGCAGGTGACGCCCGCCTGGCTCAGCCCGGCGGCGGCGGTAGTACGGGCGTGCGAGGCCGCGGCCGAAGCCGTCCTCTGCAGGCTCGCGGCGCGGGCAGCCTGGTGGGCGACATCCTCGATGCGCAACCGGGAGTCGGTCATGCGTCCGCAGAAGACGAGGAACCACAGCAGCAGCACCAACATGGGGATCACTAGGACGAGTTCAACGGTTGCGGAGCCGACATCGGCACGTCTGCTCTTCATGGCGGCCCCGCTCCGGGTGCGAAGTCCTCGGTTGGGCCGACCGCACGGGCCCGGACAGACAGGTGCAGGAAAGGCAGGACGCTGCTGGCCGTCCCACGGACTCGTATCTCCGCGCGCTCGGAGTCACGGACCACCGCGATCCGGGCGCTGCGGAGCGGCCCGCGCCCCAACAGGTCCAGAACGCGGTTGGCTTCGTCCTGCCCGGCAGCGGCACTGCCGCCCTGGGCGCGGGCGGCTGCCAAGGCGTGGGAGGCGGCGGCCTGGGCGATGTGGGCCGCGTGAATGTACAGGGCGGCCTGAGCAAGCAGGAGTACGAAGGTGAGCACCAGCGGCATGACGATCACCATCTCCGTGGTGACCGCGCCGCCCTCCCCGAGTCGTCGGGCCCACCGTCTCAACGGAATCGGACGTTGCGCGCCGCGGCCATGATGTCGGGGCCGAACAGGCCCGTCACCGCAAGGGCGAGCGCGGCGGCGAAGGCGATCCAGATGACGTGTTCGGTCGTCATGCCCCGGTCGTCCTCGGTCAGAGCCCGCAGAGCCCTGCTGAGTCGGTTCCGCCAGGTCAAGCGCGGAGGTTGTGGGAACACGGCCTGTCTCCTTTCTCTGTCGTCGCGGTGTCATAGCGAGGCGGTGATCTGAGTGAGGGCTGGATAGAAGATGAAGAGGACGAAGCCGAAGGCCATGAGCATCCCGGGCAGGGCCATCCGCTCGGTGGCCGCGTTGGCCCGTCCTTCGGCGGCGGCGCCGTCCTGGCCGCGCATGGCGGCGGCCCTCGCCGACAACGACGCGCGCATCTTGGCCCCCTCGGTGCCCGCGAGGGAAAGTGCCGCGGCGAGTTCCGTCAGCTCTGGGACCTCCAGCTCCTCGCCGAGCTGCCCCAGGGCGGACCAGGGTGAGCCGCGGGTGAAGCGGGCCGTGTTCAACGCGCGGCGCAGCTGCTGGAACGCCCACCCCTGTCCCGTCCGGGCGGCGTCGTGCAGGGCGGCGTCAACACCCGCGCCCCCGGCGAGCAGGATGTGGATGAGGTTCAAGTAGGAGCTCAGCGCGTGGCGGAGAGCTTCTCTGCGGCGCCGAGCCTCCGTTCGTACGCTCACGTCGGGGAGCAGGAAGCCGCTCACCGCGAGGGTGAGAGCCACAGACGCCGGCACGGGCCATGGCAGCGTCCTGCCTCCGGCGACCAGCAGGAGATCGACAGCGCCGGGTAGCACAAGGCCTGTCAGGCCGAGCGCGGCCTTCTCCGCGAGGTGGGTGTCCGCCGAGCGCTCAGCGATGGCCAGGTCTTTCGCGGTCTGCCGGTGCGGCAGACCGAGCGAGCGGAGGAGGGCCGTGAACGGAGCACCGACTCGTGCCGCCCACCCTCCGTCCTGCGGGAAGCAGAAGGGGTTCCCCTGCGGCTCGGGGCGCAGCCGGGCGATGAGGTCGGACAGGGCAGGCCGAGGCGGGAACAGCCAAACCACCAGCGACCACAGGCCCAGGCCCGTGCCGGTGCCCAGTGCAGCGAGCGTGACCTTCAAGGCGACACCCCCAGCCGAGTGCTCTGGCCGTGTTCAGTAGTCGCGAGACCAGCGACCAGGAAACGCTCGGGCCCCTCGATCCGGGCCAACCGAAGCAGCCAGCAGAAGGCGGCGGTGAACAGCGCGCCGATCAGCAGCAGTACCGCCTGCCCAGTGATCGAGTCGTACGGGCTGAGGAAAGCGGGGTTGAGGACGATAAGGCCTCCGGCGAAGGCCAGGGTGGTCGTGACGACGACGCGCAAGGTCGTGCGTGTCCGTGCACGAGCGGCGTCCACACGCTGACGCATGGCAACCTGGGCCCGGGCGGTGGCCGCGAGTTCACCCAGCAAGGAGGTGAGCTGGCGTGCCTGGTGCTGTGAGGCGAGCACCAAGGCCGCGAGTACGAGATCGGCGGTCGGGTCGTCCAGGTCATCGGCGAGCCGACGTAGCGCCGGGGCGAGACGCTCGCCCCGCTCCAAGCGGGCGGACAGCTCCTGAATCTGCGGGCGTACGGCCTTCGGCGCCGCACGCGCGGTGGACATGATGGCCTGCTCCAGACCGGCGGCCGCGGCCAAGGTGTCGCGGAGCATCTCGCTCCAGCCGGCGACCCCCTCGACCCGGGCGAGGCGCTCCCTGTCCACCGCGCCCACGGCCAGTAGCCGCGGCACGCTCCAGGTGGCCATGGCGGCGAGGAGTCCGCCTGCCATCCAGCCGGTGAATGCTCCGGCAAGGAGCCCCATCGCCAGGGACGCGGCGAGCCTGCGCTCGGCGCGGCCCCACGGACCATGCGGGGGTCGTGCTGCTCGAGGGGCGGCGGCAGAAGCGGGTCTCGGGTACGGTCGCCATCCGCGGACGACGAGAAGCACTCCGACGCCGATGCCCAGCCCAAGCAGCGTCGTCAAGGGAACATACGTACTCATGGCGACCACCACTGGCCCATGGGCTGTGACTCGTCGAGGTCCAGGCCCGCGGCCATCAACTCGTCCAGCGTCTCGGCACGCAGGGGCACTCCCGGCTCGGCGCGCAGGTCGGGCCCGGGCCGGAAGACCTCGTTGGAGACGATCTGCTGGCCATCGGCGTCGATCACCTCGCGGACGGAGGAGACCACGCGTTTGCCGGGCTCACCGCGCGGCCGCTCCAGGTGGATGACGAAGTCCAGGGCGGAGGCGACAAGGAGGTTGGTGGCCTCCAGGGGCAGCCGTTCGGGGCCTTGAACGGCGTACGCGGCAAGCCGGATGAACGCACCTTGGCTGGTGGATGCGTGCAACGTGGCCATGGAGCCGTCGTTCCCCTGGCTCATGGCGTTGCACATCGGGATGACCTCGGGGCCGCGGACCTCGCCGACGAGGACGCGGTCCGGCGACATGCGCAGAGCCCAACGAACCAACTCGCTTTGGCTGATCGCTCCCTGGCCCTCAATGTTCGCTTCCCGGGCCTGCATCGCGACCACATCGGGGTGCGCCACAGCGTCTGTGTCCAGGCCGAGCTCGAAGACGTCCTCGACGGTGACCAGCCGCTCCCACGGCGGGATCTCCGCGGCCAGGGCACGGAGGAGCGTGGTCTTGCCGATCGTGGTGCCGCCGGTGACCAGGAGGTTCTTCCGAGCTCTGACCAAGGCGCCGAGGAAGGCCTCCAGGTGCCGGTCGATGGTGCCGAGGCGACGCAGCTTGCCGAGCGACACGGTCTTGTAGCGGTGGCGGCGGATGGACACAGACGGTCGGGCGGTCACCGCCATGACGGCGAAGACCCGGTCTCCACCGGGAAGCTGGAAGTTCACGCCTGGGCTCCCGCGGTCGAAGCGACGCTCCTCCACTCCGGAGCGGGCCGCGAGATCCCGGATGAGCTGGACCAGTTCCGCGTCCGAGCCCACCACCAGCGGCAGCTGCTCGCGGCGGCCGTCCGCGTAGCGTACGAAGACCCGGTCGCCGTTGATGTTGATGTTCTCGATGTCCTGGTTGCGGAGGAGCGGCTCGAGGCCGGCCAGGCCGAAGACTTCGTTCAGCACCGCCTGGATCACCTGCTGCTCGACTTCGCGCGGCACGGCCTGGCGGCCCATGGTCAACTGTTTCTGGGCGTACTTCTCCCCCGCGTCGGCGAGGATCGCTTCGGCCGCGGCTCGCCGCTCGGCTTCCGGCCACTCCGACTGCCCGGATGCCTCACGGGCCTGGACGCGCTCGGCGAGCTGCGCGGAAACCTGATGGCGGAGCGTTCGTCGCAGCTGCTCAGTCGCCGTGTCCTCGTACATGTTCACCCCGGGTAGCCCCGCGGGGTCGGTCACGCCTCCGCCTTGGGGGAGCTGGGACCCGCTGGACACGGAAGTCGGTTCTGCTGCGCCTCCCCCGCGCGGCGGCGTTCCCCGCTCGAAACCGTTCATGGCGCCGCTCCGTCGGCGGAGGGTGCGGGGTGTGCGGGCCACCCGCGGGCAGGCAGGGTGAAGCGGACGGAGGGAGCGGCGAGTTCCGTCGATGTGATGTGTACGTCTTCGCGCCCGGCAGCCTTCCCCCTCTCCTCCTCCAACTTCCGGGCCACGGACGCCAGTGCCTTTCCGAGTGCCGTGCGAGTGGGGGCTGCCCGTCGTCCCGCTGCACCTCGCAGGAGTGACGCGCCGCGGGGATCTTCCGGGAGTCTGGCCAGCACCGCGATGCCCAGTTCACGGTTCACTTCATCCGCTCCATAGCCGTCTCCGACCAACACCAAGGCGGGCCCGCTCGACGAGCTCCGAAGCGCATCCATCTTCATCGCCACGTGCGCCAAGGCGTCGTCGTGAGCTCGCGAGAGCACGAGCAACACGTCGGCCCGGCGCAGGATCGGCATCGCCGGGGAGTTCGCCTCGACCCGACCGCAATCCGCGATGACAACTGTTCCCACACGCTCCGCGGCGCCTTGCAGCAAGGCTTCTCCGTCACGAGTGAGCTGTTCCAGAGCCGCCCGGGCCTGCCCCGCTCCCGGCGGTCCCGCGACCACTCTCAGACCGCCCCGGAGCCGTTGCGTGTGCTGCCACAGCAGCCCGGGCTCGGCTGCCCGTCGTGCGGCGGCGGCGAGGCTGACGAGCCCGGGAGAAGGGGTAAGCCGGAAGCGGGCCAACAGATCGCCGCCCGCTGGATCGCACTCGACGACGACCGGAGTTCTCCCCGCCGGCCAGTGACTTGCGAGCCCGAGGGCGGCGGTCGTCGCCCCAGGTGAGCCCTTCAAGCTGCACAGCGCCACTAAGGTCACCGCTCTCCACCTCCCCGTACTATGACCACGCGGAGCGTCCCCTCCTGCGCGGCGGCCAGTTCGCGAGCCTGGCCCTCGGCCAGCTCGAACGTCACCACGGTCACCTGATCGTCGTTGTCGGCCCGGACCTCGGTGACGACTGCCGTCCAGGACTTGGTGAAGGAGGCCGGACTGCCGGTCGCATGCTCATCGGCCGCGGCCACAACCACGGCATGGTGACCGGCCTGCAGACCAGTAGGGAACTGCCCTGGCTTCAGTCCCACCGCCGCGACCGCCCGCCCGGCGGGCGGCACCTTGGAGCTGCCGAGCGCGTTCTTGGTCAGCAGGGTCCCGGCGGGCAGGCTGTAGGCCACCTGTCGGCCCACGACAGCGCCACTCTCGTCGGCTGCCACCGCGTCGAGCCCGCTTCCCCGGGGGATGCCCGCTTCCCTCAGGTCCGCGGCAGTTAGCTCCTGACCGGCGGCCACCGGCTTCCCGAGCACCAGCACGGGCTCGCTGTCGTCCAAGTGCAACGTGAGGAGTACTCCCCCGGTCGCGCAGCCGAGGACCAGCAGCACTCCGACCATGAGATGCGGAACGTGGCGTCGGGAGAGCCCGGCTACCCGCGATGGAGCCCGCTCGGCCTCAGGCCCTCCCCTCCTCAGGGATTTCTGACTCAAGGAGCCCGAAATCCCCGGCGCACGCAGCCGGGTGCTCATCGACCGCCCTCCCTTCCGTACGTCGCCTGTCCGAACACGCGCGATGCCGTCAGTCCTCGGATATTCAGCGCTTGGCTCTCCGCCACACGGAATCGCGCGTTCGCCATCGTGGTCATGCCGGGAAACACCCCCTGTCCCCCTCCACCGGACCAGCTGACCGTCCAGTGGACCGTCACCGACACCGCGTACGCATTCCGCGGCTGCCCGGCCGATGACGAGCGATAGGTGTGCCCACAGTCCGGTGACGCCCTGCGGGGCCCCAAGAGGCGCCTCTTCCCGTTCGTGTCGGTGGCGTACGGAGTGCCCGGCCCTCGGCACGTCACCGAACGGCCGTCGCCCAGCTTCCAGACGGCCTTGCTCGGCCGTGCCTCCGCCGTCACCGAGACCCCCGGCACCACGGCCGTCGCCGAGACCCGCTGCCACGCCCTACGGGAAACCCACAGCCAAGTCGGCAGATTGACCAGTTGCTCACCAGACGGATTGGTGTGGATCCTCACCTCGGGAAGCCGGAGCTGGCTGCGAGCGCGCTGCGCTACCTGTGCGGGCGACGGCGCGGGAGGCCCACCGCCGTCCCCCTGTGCCGCGTCGGGAATCCACACCGGCGGCCGGTAGAAGGCGTCCCGGAAGCCGTTCGACGAGCATTTGTAGACGTACCAAGCGCCTTTCCGCCCCGGACTGGGGTCGGCTACTGGCCTTGCGCTACTGGGCCGAGGCCTCCAGGACCACGCGGCGGGTGCGACTCCCGGTCCGGCTCGGCCAGGAGGCTCCTCGAACGATGCGTTGGCCACCGCCCCGGGTGCTTTGTAATCACTGCGCTCATAGGCGCACCTGGCCAGATTCGGATCACGCTCGTCGACACCCTCGCGACCGCCGCTTTCACCGCCACGGGAGCGTGGCCCGATGCCTTGCCCCTCCGTGTCAGGAGCTTCCCGACCGCTCCGTCCCCTGCTGCCAGCATCCAGATCACACCCTGGGTGAGGATTCTGCGAGCAGTCGACGTTTCCCCACCCTGGATCGGCCAGCACGGGGACGGCACTCACCAGTGCCGCGGTGGCAGTCATGACGACCAGGGCCCCGGTCCGCCTCAACACGATCCGACCTCCCAGACCGCGAACCGCGTGACTTTCCACCCGCCACTCTTTTGCTTCTTCACCTCGGCGGAGATGGACTGACGGCCCCCGGGCTCGTCGTCCACCAACCCGCCTGTGCGCTTGCGGTACTTCAGCCAGTGGGTGGAATCGCCGCAGTCCGAGATCACCGCTGTGGTGGGAGCGGAGGCCGGGGCAAGTTTCGTGACCCTCGGTGCGTTCTCCGGCATTCCCTTCGTGATCAGACCGTTCCTATGGTCGGTGTACATGCCCCGTGTGATCGTCTCGAGCGCGTCGCCCGTCGCGTAACGGGCGAGGCGCGGAGACTTCCAGTCCGAGGTCCTCGCCGCTTCGGCCATGTCGCGCCACATGCCCACGTAGGCCGCGGTCGCGCGTTCCCGCGCCGTGCCGGCAGTCGACGTCGACGGTGAGGCTGCCGCCTTCTGTGTGCTTGTGGTCTCATCGCCATCTGCGTCGACATCCTCGGACGGCTTCGTGGCGGGCGGACCGCCGCACCCCCCGACCACAAGCAGAGCCGCAGCGCCCAACCCAGCACATACGACGCGCCACTTGCCTCGGCGGCTACTCTCTCCGGTCACCATGGCCACATCACCCCATGAACGACGCAGGCTGATGCCGGACGCACATGCGTACGCCGACACCTCCACCCTTACTCCGGCTACGCCCCCTCAGCGCAAGGGGTGCCTGCGGACCGACTTCAGAGTGAGTACGGGTTGCTTGACCGGGGAGTCGCAATGAGAACCATGACAACACCACACATATGGGCAGTTGAGTCTCAATCGAGCGACAGCAAGACACGACGGATCCGCGTGCTTCACGAGTCTGAGGTGGTTTGGCCGCAGGCGTCGCCTCGGCGATCTCACCTCAGAGGAGCAGGGAAAGCCGTAACCCCCGCCGGCACCAGCACCTCGCCGGGGAGCCTCACACCGCCAGCCACGGTGCCGCCCTCCTACCAGGCGACAGGAAGTTCAACGAGGCTGCAGATACGACTGCCAGTCGTCCACTCCAGCCCCTGCGGCGGCACCGCCAAAGCGAGGTCCGGCAGCCGCTCGACGAGCGAGCCGATCGCCACCTCCAGTTCCACGCGCGCGAGGTTGGCGCCCAAGCAGAAGTGCGGGCCGTGCCCGAAGGCGAGGTGTCGGCTCTCAGTACTCCGGCGGATGTCGAACTCGTCCGGGTCGGCGAACTGCCGCGGGTCATAGTTTGCAGCTACCACCGGGGCCAGGACGGCACGCCCCTTGGGCACTATGCCGCCGGACGGCAGCGACAGATCCTCAGTAGCCACGCGCAGCAGGCCGCCGTGCCCGGGAACTTCCGTACGGAGGATCTCCTCGACGGCGCCACGAAGCAGCTCCGGCTCCTGGCGAAGTTGAGCCAGCTGATCAGGATGCCGCAGCAGCGCGAGAACGCCCCGCCCGATGACATGCCCTGTGGTTTCGTGGCCTGCGATGATCAGCCCGCGCACCATCCGGGCCAACTCGCCTTTACTCAGTCGGTCTTCGGCGTCATGGGCGTTGATGAGCTCGTCGAGGAGATCAGCGCGGGGTTTCCTGCGGCGGTCAGCTATGAGCCCGTCCGTGTAGGAGGCGAACTCCGCACCGGCCCGCGAGCGCTCATCAGCAGTAGCGGTACTGGTGGACAAGAACACGTCCGACCACGTCCGGAACCGCGGACTGTCCTCATCAGGCACGCCCAGCAGTCTGCAGATGATGTGGATCGGAAGAGGAAGAGCGTAGGAGTCGAGCAGGTCGATCGGGGGGGAGCCTGCAGCGATGGCGTCGAGCAGACGGTCGGCCTGCTCATGGATACGAGGTCGCCACTCCTCGGCTCGCCGCGGAGTGAACGCCGACTGCACTATGCGCCGGAGGCGGGTGTGTTCCGGGGGGTCCATGTTGACCAGGGCATGTGGGTCGTCCGGGATGTCGCGGCCCGCAAACATACGGGGAGCACCCGGGTAGCGCAGGTTACGCGAGAAGCGGGTGTCGGCATGAACGTCCCGGACGTCCTCGTACGTCGTAGCCAGGAGAACCTCGTCGCCGCTCGGCAACACGACCGGCGCAAGCGGACAGCCGCTGCGCCTTAGGGCATACGCCTCAGGTGGGCCGCCGTACGCGCGGGGCGTGAACGGAAACTCTGCGTCAGGCTCGATTCCCTTACTCACGAATCAACTCTCCAATTCAGCAGACGAGTTCACCTAGCCACATTATCTGATGGATCGTCAGGACAGTCCACACAGGACGAAGGATGCCCCGGGGCACGATGACGGCCGCGCAAGATGTCGACGAGCTGGCACTCATGGCGCACTGCCCAGCGACCCAGAGGAGCCAGAGCCACCAACAGGTCGTGACCCGACTCGGACAGGGAACAGCGGGCAGCGGAAGCGAAACCTGGCCCCCTCCCCTCATGGTCGACCACTCCGTCGGTAGACAGTCGACGCAGGGTGCCCCACAGCACCTTGTCCGACAGATGGCGGCGGCCGGTGATGTGGCGACTGCCATCGACGTCATCGTTGATCACTAGGGCCAGCTCCGTTGGGCGCAAGGGACCGTTGCGCAGTGCTGCGATGACCGAGAAGCTCCATCGCAGGCGGAGCATCGTGAGGGCAACGCCAAGATTGCGCCAACGCTCCTGACTTGGCGTGCGCTTGCCGCCATCGAACTTCAGTCGACGCGCAGGCGCCGGACCTGGGGCGATCACACCTCGGCGGACTCGCAGATTCGCCAGCAGAAGGTCGGCATGCCTCGTTGCCCATGCCGCCGGCTCACGAAGAGCCTCCAGCAGCTCCTCCGACATGGACACCAGCGTCCGAGCTGCACTCCTCGCCTGCGAACCGGCCATCTGCTGCCGCACGATCAGCCCTTCGGCCTCCAGCCGTCGCAGCGTTTCGAGCAGGGTCTTCTCATGGAGGACCCACTCATTCAACAAGTCCGCATTGCGCACATTCCCCCTGTTTATGTGCACCAGAAGCTCGGTCGGGCTCATCGGCCCATCCAGCAGGGCAACGAGCACGGCGTACGTCCACTTGTTGCGTATGAGCTCGATAGCCATATTGATTCCGCGCAGGTGGCGGAGCTCGTCGTTCAGCAATGACCTACCCCCTTGAGCGGGCTCTGCCCGCGCATCCTGCTACGACAGCGAGGGAAATCATAGGAGCCCGGAGAGGAATCCCAACGCCACCCACACCCATGAGTTGCGCCAAAGCTCCTGGCTTGAAGTCGTCGAACCGCCGGGACTGGCTTTGAAGTTAGAGTGCACGGGCGGTGTAGCACTTTGAACGGAGCCGAGATGACGAGGCCCACCTCGGCATCACCGAAAGATCCAAAGAAAGCAGCGCCATGCAAGACAGCGGATGGGGGGCATCACCGCCTCCATACCGAAGGGCAGTCAGGACGGATCAAGAGAAGGAAAGATCCATTGCCTTCAAGCGCAAGCGAGTCGAAAGAGCAAGCAGCTCAGGATGGCTCCCCGAAGAAGGCCAAGCGCCGGAAGAGGAGGGCCGGTTACAGCGCGCCGACGCCACCCTCCCGTTTCAAGCGCGCGCTACTCAGCATGGCCCGCGATCCGTCGATGCGCACCGAGGCCGGGCGGGAACTTCTGCAACTTTTGATCAGCCACTCGTCGCTCACCGAAAGGCGCTGGCGCAGGATCATCGACTGCGTTCCCGCACACCGTGCGCCGACGATGGCAAAGGCTGCCGAAGCGTGTGCTCACCAGTGGCTGATGGTCGCCGAGGAACTGAGCCAGAGGGAGGCCCAGTAGAACCCACCTGTTCAGCCGATCCGTCCGCCCCCATCACGCCCAGATCGGTCTACTGCACTCACCGGCTTGACGAGCCGCGCGGATGAAGCTGGTTAGGAAGAGAAATGACTGAAATCTCTGACGACTCAGGAAGAACCCTCGATACCGGGAGGTGGCATCTCCGTCTCATCTCCCGCCTACCACTCATCCGACGCCCCACCACTGCCACGATTTCACCACATGATGAGCGGTACCTGCGGAGAGTCCACGACTTCCTTCGCCTACTGAACGGCGAATGGTGCTGGGATGTCTTCGTCGCCCTCAATAGCGGGCCACTGCAGTACACGGACCTCCTAGCCACGATGCGCGCACAGCTTCCCATCAACAACTGGCCGGGGCGAACCCACCGCCACCTTCAGGAAGGCACGCTGTGCCGAACGCTGCAACGCCTGACACAAACCGAACTGATCGCCCGCGAAAGAGAAGTGCGTTTCCCATTCTCCACCACATACCGGCTGACACCCCCATCAAGAGAAATCCTCACCGCGATGGCGCCTGCTGCGACATGGGCGGAATCGCATGCCGAACTCCTGGTTCGCGCCCAGCGCGGGCACAGAACATCCGGCGAGTAGCAGCCGCGGCTCGGACCTCGCGGTGATACACCGCTTCTCCGCTCCCATCTGCCTGGTGGGGCATCCGCCCAGGTGAGCCTCGACGACCCAGCGGTACACCCGTACTCACTTTGAAGTTGGTTCGCGCGCCCATCTTGCGGTCGGGGGGCCCAGCAGGAGTACTGACTTTCCCCGCACCTCCGAGCTCCCTGCTCCGGGGACCAGCTGACGTCGCGTCCGACTCCCCCCGCGCCGACGCTGAGTGCCCCGGAGCAGGGGCCCTCTTGCCACCCAAGAGGCAACCCATGCTGATCACACTTGACACCCACCCAGCCAGAGACGACGAAGCGCTACGGCATGTGCTCGAGGATGCCTCGATGGGCCGCTGGGAAGGGCCGCGGGACATGCTCGTCGCCACCGGGCCGGACTGGGACCGGCGGATCTTTCGTCTCCAGGTCCTGGCCGAGGCCGGAGCCCGCCTCAGGTTCGCCGATACCTGGGCAGAGGCCGAGCCGCACTCCCCGCACGCCCTTGCTCTCCTGGGGAACGTGCAGGCCCTGCGCGCGATGATCGCCGGCCGCGTCGGCGGTGAAAGTCTGATGGAAGAGGCGTGGGCAACGTGCTGCACCGCACTGGATGTGTGGCCCCAGGACGTAGCGCCCTTGGTCGTGATGCTCGCGCTGCTGCGCACCCATGCTCCTGATCGCCGGACGCTGAACCACGTGTGGACAGAGATCAAGCAACGTGACCCCTGGAATCGCGAGGCCCATCACGAGTTCGTCACATATCTCTTCGTCCGTCATCACGGCACGCCGGGCGAGGCGATGTGGTGGGCCGAGGAGCAAGCCTCCATAGCCCCCAAAGGCCTGCCCATCGCGATTCTGCCTTTGGTCGTACTCGCCGAGGTCCACCGCTGCCGACAGGAGCAGAATCAGGACTCGTACGGGCTGATGATCCACCCGTGGGTGGACTGTCCGCAGATCAACCTCGCTCTGGAGCGCTGGTGGCGCTACCGGGCACCGCGCCCACACGCCTGCTTCGCCGACGACGCCAACTACCTTGCGCACGCGTTGTCGTTCGCCAATCGCCATCACGAGGCCTCAGAGGTCTTCGACGCGATCGGTCCCTACGCCACGCGTGTCCCGTGGGCGTACTGCGGCCGTGCCCGCGAGCTGTTCCTGCGTCACCGCGCCTGGGCCTATAGCCCGCCCCGGCGACGGCGTCGTTGAGAGCCGAACACCGCCTTCAAGCACCGCAACCGTCTTACGAAGGAAGGACGGAAAGCCAGTGCCTCTCGATGTCTCCCGTGTCTCCGACGAGGAGCGCCTCAAGCAGCTCGGCTACCGGCAGACGCTGTCGCGCTCCATGTCCGGCCGCGCCAACTTCGGCGTCAGCTTCACCATCATCTCGATCCTGTCCGGCTGTATGACGCTGTACGGCTACGGCATGAACACCGGCGGCCCCGCCGTCATGATGTGGGGCTGGCTGTTCGTCGGCCTGATGACGCTGTTCGTCGGCCTGTCCATGGCCGAGGTCTGCTCCTCGTACCCGACGAGCGCAGGCCTGTACTTCTGGGCTCATCGCATGGCTCCCCGGCGGTCGGCAGCAGCATGGGCGTGGTTCACCGGCTGGTTCAACACCCTCGGGCAGATCGCGGTCACCGCGGGCATCGACTTCGGCGCCGCCACCTTCCTCAACGCCCTGCTGGATCTGCAATTCGGCTACGCCGCCACCCCTGGGCACATCATCGCCCTGTTCGGCGCCATCCTGGTCCTGCACGGGGTCCTGAACACCTTCGGCGTGCGCATCGTCGCCTTCCTCAACGAGGTCTCCATCTGGTGGCACATTTTGGGCGTGCTCGTCATCAGCGGCACCTTGGCCGTCGTCCCCGACCATCACCAGTCCACCCACTTCGTCTTCGGTGAGTTCACCAACCACACCGGCTTTGCCTCCAGTGCCTACGTGGTACTGCTCGGGCTGCTGATGGCGCAGTACACGTTTACCGGCTACGACGCCTCCGCCCATATGACCGAGGAGACCATCGACGCGGCCGTCGCCGGGCCGAAGGGCATCGTCCGCTCGATCATTGTCTCTCTGGTCGCTGGATTCGCTCTGCTCTTCGGCTTCACCTACGCCATCCAGTCCTACTCCGGCGCCCTCGACTCGGACACGGGCGTGCCCCCGGCACAGATCCTCATGGACGCCCTCGGCGCGGCGACCGGCAAGTGGCTCCTCGTCGTGATCATCGTCGCGCAGCTGTTCTGCGGCATGGCCTCGGTGACCGCCAACTCCCGCATGATCTACGCGTTCTCCCGCGACGGCGCCCTGCCCTTCTCCCGGGTGTGGCACAAGCTCCATCCAGGCACCCGCACCCCCACCAACGCCGTCTGGCTCGCCACCGGCGGCGCCTTCTGCCTGGGCCTGCCCTACCTGTGGAACAGCACCGCGTACGCCGCCGTCACCTCCATCGCCACCATCGGCCTGTACATCGCCTACGTCATCCCCACGTTCCTGCGGCTGCGGCAAGGAGACCGCTTCGAGCGCGGCCCCTGGCACCTCGGCTCCTGGTCCACCATCGTCGGCACCATCGCCGTCGCCTGGGTTCTCGTGATCACCGTGGTTTTCATGCTCCCTCAGAGATCACCGGTCACGGCCAACACTTTCAACTACGCCCCCATCGCCGTCGGAACCGTCACAGCGTTCTGCGGCACCTGGTGGCTTATCTCGGCCCGGAAGTGGTTCCTCAACCATGCCCATGCTCGCACTACCACCCCAAGGGCACTAAAGGAGTCACACGCCACAAACCCGGCTACGTCAAAACACCAACGCTGAGCGAGAGCGCGTGGCAGCGGCCACTAAAATGGCCCGTCCAGGATTGCCTTGCAGCCGGGTCGCGCTCCCTGTCGTAACGGCTCGGCCGTCTGCCAATACCCGCTCGCTACCTGGCCTGTTCAAGAACGCCGAGCGGGGCCCGGGCTTTCTGGGTCGTTCCTCGGCGTGCGCCTCTCGCTCTTGAGGATGCGAGCCACCTTACCGGCCGACCGCGTCAGCCCAGGCAGCTTCTTCACAGCGAGGAACGCCGTGAAGACAAGGAGGATCAGGGCCAGCTCGCTCAATCCGAACATCAGGTCTGGCAAATCTCGGCGGAACTGCCCGCGTCGAATAGCGCGGGCCTCGGTTCGCTGCCGTCGACCAGGACCGCCGCCCTGCCCTCGTGCGACGCCCCGAACTGCGACTCCCACATCACCTTGGTCACCACGCCCCACCTTCGTTGGCCCGGCCAGTGGTTCGGTCTCGATATCCATCGTGACCCCCGCCACCGACCTTCGTACGCCTCTTCGACCAAGATGCACCAGCATCACCGAGAAAGCTGCCATGCACTACACAGGCACCGCACACCACGAACGCACGTCGAAACTGTCGACGTGAGACAGCTCGCGTAGCACGGAGGGCCGGCAACAGAGTGTCCGTCCCACTGGGGCGGACACCGGGCACCGCCTTCAGCCGTCGAGGAGAAGACGGTCGTCAGCGGGGCCGGTCGTGGTGCCGCGTTCGAAGGGACAGGCCATGCGTGAGTGAATGTCCCTGTCGGCCGGGCGCCGTGGTTCAGCGACGGCACAGACCCGCCGCCACGGTCTCCTGAAGGTGCTGCACGGCTTCGCCGGTCTTCGGTTCCAGGGTCATCGTGACGCTGGCGGCGCGGCCGTCGTCGGTGGCCCCGGACCAGGTCCCGAAGCCGGGGATGCCTCCGCTGTGGCCCCAGAAGACGCACGTGTCCGACTGCTTGACCCGCATGATCCCCAGTCCCATGGCGTAGCGGGAGTCCCCCTCCTTCATGGCGACGGTGGTGCGCATCTGCTTGCGCTGGGCCTTCTGGAGGAGACGGTTGCCGTCGTCCTTGAGCAGTGCGGAGAAGAAGCGGTTGAGGTCGGAGCTGGTAGAGACCATCGCGCCCGCCGCCCAGGCCGCGGAGGGGTCGATCGCGGTGACGTTGCGCGCGGGTGCGCCCCCGGGCTCCGGGCGGTAGCCCTGGGGGTGGCGTTCCCGGATGGTCGTCTCGCCGGGGGCGGGGAAGTAGGTGTGGCGCAGCCCCAGCTTCTGGATGACGCGCTGGTCGATCTGCTCGGCGAGGGGCCTGCCGGTGACCCTCTCCACGATCAGGCCGGCCACCAGGTAGTTGGTGTTGCTGTACGACCACTTCTTGCCGGGCTTGAAGAGGGCCTTGTGCTTGAGGGCGATGTCGAGGGCGTCGCGGGGCGAAACGTAGCGGCGCTCCAGGATGTCACTGGTGACGTCGTCCTCGAAGTCGGGCAGTCCACTGGTGTGCTGCAGGAGCTGGCGCACCGTGATGCGCTTCCCGTCGACCCCCTCGCCCCGGACGAGTCCCGGCAGATACTTGTGGACCGGCTTGTTGAGGCTGATCTCGCCCTCGCCGACCAGTTGCAGCACGACCGCCGCGGTGAACGACTTGGTGACGCTGCCGATCCGCACCTGGGCGTCGCGGGGCATCTTCGCGTGCGTGTCCCGGTTCCCCACCCCCGCGGTGTAGGTGCGGAACTTCCCCTTGCCATCCAGCACGCTCGCCAGCGCGCCGGGTGCGTGATCCGAGTCCACCAGCGTCTCAAGACCCTGTCGCACGGGGTCCGGCCGGGCGGCGCTCGCGGGTGCCGCCACACCAGCGGTGACAGCGGTGGCCAGAGCAAGGGTGCTCAGGGCGAGACGTTGACGCATCGGGGTTCCTCCAGAGTGGTGGTGACGGGCCTGAGTGACGAGATCAACTCTGCTGGATGCAGCAGCTGTTGCCCATCAGGGATCACCCTGACCAAACCCCGGCCTGCCTGGGAGCGGACTCCCGTGGCCTGTCCTGGGAGCGGGCTCCCGGTTCGCCCTGAGCACCGCTCACCCGGTCTACTGATGAGCCCACCCGCCTCCGTATCGGGAACGTGCGTCTTGACGTTGTGGCTGCCGCCCGGTGGGCTTTCTGGACGGCCGCAGAGGCACACCGAGCACGCGGCGTCACACCCCCGGCCATCTCTCTGGCCCCCGCCCGGCCGCCTCCCGCCAGCCGGGCCCGACCGAGTTCAGCACGCCGAGTTCGGCGACCCGGCCTCGACCAGGCCCGACTCGTAGGCCGCGATCACCGCCTGGGCGCGGTCGCGAACGTGCGGCTTGGCGAAGACGCTGGTGATGTGGTTCTTGACCGTGGAGGCCCTGACACCCATCGCCGACACGATCTCGGCGTTGTCGAGGCCGGTGGCCAGCAGGTGCCACACCTCGACCTCGCGGGGCGTCAGGCCACCCCCGCCGGGCACCGGTGACGGCGGCTGCGGACGGCGAGACGCCGTGACGTAGGTGGAGATCAACCGGGTGAGCAGGCGGGGCGCCACGGACCGCATCCCCGGTGTGCACAGTGTGCACGGCCGCCACAAGCTCCCCTGGAGAGACGTCCTTAGGCAGGAATCCGCAGGCACCGGCGCGCAGAGCGGCGACCACGTACTCGTCCATGTCGAAGGTGCTCAGCGCCAGGACCCGGCAGGCGGGCAGCTCCCGCGCGAGCCGCTCCGTCGCCTGGACCCCGTCGAGAACCGGCATCCGGATGTCCATCACCACGACGTCGGGCCGGTGCTGGTGCGCGAGCTCGACCGCCCGCTGCCCGTCGTCCGCCTCGGCAACCACGTCGACGGCCGGGTCGGGGGCCAGGATCAGGGCCAACCCCCGCCGCACGAGCGGCTGGTCGTCCGCGATCAGTACGCTGATCCGCTCCGAGGGTCCCGTCATCCGAGCCGCTCCTCTTCGTCGACCGGCGCTGTCGGCAGGGTGGCCGCCACCCGGAAGCCGCCGCCGTCGAGACTGCCGGCCACCAGGCTGCCGCCCTGCAGCGCGACGCGCTCGCGCATGCCGATCAGACCGTACCCACTGCGGCCCGCCCTCGGTCCGACGGCACCGGCCGCCCCCGCCAGGGCGCCCACCAGGGTATCGGCCGACGCGGCGGTGCCGTTGTCGGACACCTCCACGGTGATCCGGCCCGGGTGGTAGGCCAGCCGCACCTGTGCCTGGGCCCGGCCGGCGTGCTTGCGGGTGTTGGTGAGGGCTTCCTGGACGATCCGGAACACCGCGAGGCCCGTGCTCGGCGGCAGCGGACGTTCCTTTCCGAGCACGGCGAAGTCGACGGGCAGGCCGGCCCTCCGGGATTCGTCGACGAGCCGTCCGAGGCTCTCCACACCGGGTTGCGGCACGGACGGCACCTCCTCCCGCTCGTCGTCGGCCCGGAGCACGTCGAGCAGTTGCCGCATCTCCCGCAGCGCGATGCGCCCGGAGCCCTCCAGGGTGACCAGCGCGTCACGCACCACCTCGGTATCACCCCCGAGGTTGGCCTTGGCTCCCCCGGCCATCAGCTGCATGGTGGTGATGTGGTGGGCGACGATGTCGTGCAACTCCCGCGCGATGCGGCGCCGCTCCTGGGCCACCGCGCGGTCGGCCAGCCGCTTGCGCCGGATCTCCACCACGTGCTGCCAGCGCTTCAGCGCCTCGGCCGCAGCGATGACCAGCGCCGCAGCGACCACGCTGCTCGCCAGGTCCGCGACCGGCGGGGGCAGCGGATACCCGCGGCCCAGCAGCGTCACCGCGGCCGCCACGAGGGCGGCCGGCGCCGCCACCACGGGGCCGCAGGACCGGGCCACCGCGAACAGCGCCACGGTGAGCGTGCCGTTGAAGTGGTGCGGCATCGGCCCGCTCATGTTCAGTGCCACGCCCAGGGCCAGCACACCCGCCAATGACGCCAGCGGGTAGCGGCGCCTGGTGAGCAGCGGCACGGCCGCCAGTACGAGCAGAACCAGCGCGGTCAGGGAGACCGGCCGACCGTCGCCCCGGCCGCCGGTCGTGTACCCGAGGATGTCGACGACGGCCGCCCCGGCGGCCACCAGTACGTCACTGGCGGTCCAGGGCAAGCCATCGGCTCTCGGGGACGACGGCAGCGGGCGGTGGTGCGTCGACATGCTGGTGGTGATCCCTTTCCCTGACCGGTCGGTCCGGCCTTCGCCGGTCTACCGCGACCGTCGTTCGTGAGCCGCTCCCACGGCGGCCTGCGGTCCCAGCGCGGAACCAGCGTCCGCGGACCATTCTCACAGTGGCTCCCGGACCCGGGCAGGCACCCCGGATCGATCTCCGACCAGGACCCTGCTCCTAGTCAGGGCCGTATGCCGGACCCAGGCCCTGAAGGCGTTCTCATCCCCCGCTCGGACGACGTCGCCCGGCGCGTCGGCATACAACCGACGCGGCCCCGGCAGAACTCCGTAGCCGGGGAGCCCCTCAGGGACGCGATTTGATTGGTGCGCCGTCGTCTCATCCGTGCGATCAGGACGCCACGTTGGCGCGGGAGCGCGATGCCTGCGTGTCCGCCATGTTCCGTTCCTGGAATTTCACGTCCGTGACACGGCCCACGGTCGTTCTTGCGCCTCCTGACGCGCGATCGAACCGCACGTTGCGTGGTCGTCGACAAGGGCCGCGAGCGCCTGCGGTCGCGAGTCGGCTGCGGGGCACCGTTCGATGCGTACAGCCGCTCCCTGGACCGCGTGCCGAGATCCCCATCCTCCGGGCCCTACTGCCTTCCTGTGGCAGACCCGTCGCGTCCCCTTCCGCTTTCCTCAGCAAATGCGTGGCAGCAGCTCACCCAGTGGCATGTCCACCACGCGCCGGGCGCCGACTAGCGTGCGCAGGGTGACGCGGCCAGGAGGCCCGTCCGTCACGCGGCCTATCAGTGTCGCGGAAGCACCCTCCGGGGAGGCTCGGAGAGCGTCCAAGGAGCCGTCCGCGACCCCGGGGACGACGAAGGCCACCAGGCAGCCCTCGTTGGCGACCGTCAGCGGGTCGAGGCCGAGCATGTCGCAGGCTGCGGCGACCGGTTCGGGGATCGGGAGGGCGCTCTCCTCGATCTCGATCGACACCGCCGAGTCGCGGGCGATCTCGTTCAGGGCGGCGGCGAGGCCGCCTCGGGTCGGGTCCCGCAGGGTGTGTACGGCCGGGCCGTAGGTGCCCAAGGCAGCCACGAGACGGTGCAGGGGACGGGTGTCGGAGGCGATGTCGGACTCGAAGCCGAGGCCTTCGCGAGTGGAGAGGACGGCGGTGCCGTGCAGGCCGATGGGGCCGGACAGCAGGACCGCGTCGCCTGGGCGGGCACGGGCCGCGGACGGAGTGAGGCCCGGGACGCGGCGGCCGACGCCTGTGGTGGTGAGGAACAGTTTGTCGGCGGCACCCCGGCCCACGACCTTGGTGTCGCCCGTGATGACGGGAACGGGAACGGCGCGGGCCGCCTTGCCGACGGCGGCCAGCGCGGCCCGCAGCTCGTGGAGAGGCAGTCCTTCCTCCGCGATCACCGCACAGCTCAGGGCGAGCGGCAGCGCTCCGCGCATCGCGAGGTCGTTGACGGTGCCATGCACCGCGAGGCTGCCGATGTCACCGCCGGGGAAGGTGAGGGGGCTGACCACGAACGCGTCGGTGGACATCATCAGGAGGGGCTGGGTGGGGATGGCGGCCGCGTCTTCCAAGGGCCTGCCGGTGTGTTCCGCCACCGCGGGAAGCACCAAGGTGTCGAGGAGTTCGGCGGTGAGTCTTCCACCCGCGCCGTGGCCGAGCAGCAAGCGGTCGGACTCCTGGTGCGGGACGGGGCAGTCGAGGGTCATGCGGGGGCTCCCTAAGAATGTGAGGCGGCCCGGCCGGAGGCAGGCGGGCGGGTGCGGCCTGCCGCGTGGAACGCCGCGCACGTTCCCTCCGCCGACACCATCGGCGCCCCCAGCGGGGTGCGCGGCGTGCACCGCGTTCCGTACGCCGGGCACTGGGTGGGCAGCAAGGAGCCGGTCAGAACGGCGCCCGCGACGCACTCGGAGTCCTCCGTGGAGCGCAGGCCGGTGAGGTCGAAGCGGCGGGTGGCGTCGAAGCGCGCGTAGCGCGGGGCGAGGTCGAGGCCGCTGGCGGGCAGCGTGCCGAGGCCGCGCCAGGCGCGGTCGGTGACGCGGAAGACGCGGCGCAGCACGTCCTGGGCTTCGGTGTTGCCGACGCGGCGTACGGCGCGCGCGTACTGGTTCTGCACTTCGTGGCGTCCGGACTCCAGTTGGCGCACCGCCATGAGGATGCCTTCGATGAGGTCGAGGGGTTCGAAGCCGGTGACCACGATCGGGACGCGGTGGGCGGCGGCGATCGGCTCGTAGGCTTGCCAGCCCATGACCGCGCACACGTGCCCGGCCGCCAAGAAAGCCTGGACCTCGCAGTCGTCGGAGGCCAGGAGGGTGGTCATGGCGGGTGGGACGAGGACGTGGCTGACCAGCATCGAGAAGTTGTCCAGGCCGAGCCGTTCGGCGTGCAGGACGGCCATGGCGTTGGCGGGGGCGGTGGTCTCGAATCCGACGGCCAGGAAGACGACGTGGCGTTCTGGGCGGGCGGCAGCGGTGCGGACCGCGTCCGTGGGGGTGTAGACCACACGTACGTCCGCACCGCGGGCCCTCAGCGACAGCAGGTCCGTCGCCGTGCCCGGCACGCGCAGCATGTCTCCGAAGCTGGTGAGGATCACTTCGGGGCGTGCGGCGAGGGCCATGGCCCGGTCGAGGGTCTCCAGCGGGGTGACGCAGACGGGGCAGCCGGGGCCGTGGATCATGCGGATGCCCGCGGGCAGCAGTTCGTCGATGCCCTGGCGGACCAGGGTGTGGGTCTGGCCGCCGCACACCTCCATGATCTGCCAGGGGCGGGTGGCGACGCGGCGCAGCTCGTCCAGGAGGCGGCGGGCCAGCGCCGGGTCGCGGTATTCGTCGAGGTACTTCACGGCTCGCTCACGGCGTGGGACAGGTCGAGGCGGATGTCGACGACTCCCTCGACCGCGCGGGCCGCCCGGGCGAGCACGGGCACGAGGGCTTTGTCGCGCAGGGTGCCGACGAGCGTGACGACGCCCTGCTGCACGCGGACCTCGATCCCCTCCGAGGACGGCAGGGAGGCGAGGACACTGCCGCGGATCTCCTCGGCGATGTCCTCGTCCTCACGCAGAAAGACCTTGAGCAGGTCGCTGCGGCTCACGACGCCTTGCAGCAGTCCGGATGCGTCGACGACGGGCAGCCTCTTGACGCGGCGCCGCGCCATGATCCGGGCAGCTTCCGCGAGGGTGGCGTCGGCGTGGACGGTGACAGCGGGGCTCGACATCAGCTCGCCCGCGGTGACCGCGCCGGCCTTGGCCATGTCGGACAGGCGGCGCAGGACGTCGTAGCGGGTGGGGTCGGCGTCGCGCAGCTCCTCCTTGGGCAGCAGGTCCGCCTCGGACACGACGCCGATGACGCGGCCTTCGCCCTCCAGGACCGGCAGGGCGCTGACGTGCCACTGCTCGATGAGCTCGACGACCTCCTTGAACGGGGCGTCACGGCCGATGGCGATCGTGGTGTGGGTCATCACGTCGCTCACGTGGTGCGGGGAGTTCGCGGGCGGCGGGTCGGTACGCGGTGTTTCGGGCACGGGAGCCTCCGGTGGTGCGGTCGACGGTCAGGTCGAGGAAGTGGGTGGAGCAGGAGATGCACGGGTCGTGGTTGCGGATCGCCCGTTCGCACAGGTCCGTCAGTTCGGCGTCGGTCACGTCCCGCGCGGCGAGCGCCCGGGACGCGGCGCGGCGCAGGTCGGCCTCGATCGCGCCCTGGTTCTGCGCGGTCGGGGGTACGAGCAGGGCGTCGGTGACGGTGCCGTCGGCGTCGAGGGCGTAGCGGTGGTAGAGCAGTCCGCGCGGGGCCTCGGTCGCGCCGTGTCCGGTGCCTTCGGCGGGTGGGACCTCGACGTGCGGGTGTGACGGGGGTTCGTACGTCTCGATGATCCGTAGGGCCTCGTCGACGGCGTACACGACCTCGACGGCTCTGATCAGGATCGAGCGGTAGGGGTTGCGGCAGACGCTCCCGTCGTAGGGGTCGCCGAGCCCGGCCTCGCGGGCCGCCTCCACCGCCGTGCGGGACAGCCATCGGCCGCTGATCGCGAACCGGGCCAGGGAGCCGGTGAGGTGGCGGCGGCCGTCGAGCCGGGAGTGCAGGGCGGTGGAGTGCGACACTTGCTCCTCGCGTACGTGCAGCGGGAATGCGTACACGGGGAAGGCGGTGAGGGTGTCGTCGCCGCGCAGGACGGTCGGCGTCCCCGATTCGATGGCGTACGTTCCGGGGGTGGCGAGGGCCAGGAGGTCGGCGTCGACCTCGGCGTCGGGGAAGTCGAAGCCCGCCGCCCAGCGCACGGTCTCCAAGGCGTCGTCCAGGGCGCGCCGCAGCCGCTCGGCCAGTGGTCGTAGTTCACCGGGCGTGGGGGCGCGGTGGAAGCCGCCGAGGCGGACGTTGACGGGGTGGATGGCGCGACCGCCGAGCAGTTCGAGCAGGGCGTTGCCCGTCTGCTTCAGGCGCAGGCCCCGCTCGACGTCCCGGCGGTGGGTGCGGGCGAGGTCGATCGCGCCGTCGCAGCCGAGGAAGTCGGGGGCGTGCAGCAGGTAGATGTGCAGGGTCTGGCTCTCGATCCACTCCGCGCAGTACAGCAGGCGGCGCAGCGCGCGGATCGGGGGCGGGATGTCGACGCCGCAGGCGTCCTCGATGGCCGCACAGGCGCTCAACTGGTAGGCGACCGGGCAGATCCCGCAAACGCGCGCGGTGATGTCCGGCGGTTCGGTGTGGGCACGGCCGCGCAGCAGCGCCTCGAAGAAGCGGGGCGGTTCGTAGATGTTGAGGTGGGCCTCGGTCACTTCGCCGTCGTGGACGCGCAGCCGGAGGGCGCCCTCGCCCTCCACGCGGGAGAGCGAGCCGACGTGCAGCACACGGGAACCGCGGTGAGTCACGGCCGTTCCTCCTCTGCGAGGGCGTCGAAAGCGGGGGCGTTGAAGGTGTGCAGAAGGCGTTCGACGGCCCGCTCGTCGAGGCCGTCGCGGCGCAGCAGGGGCAGCAGGGCGGGCAGGTTCGCCGAGCCTGAGGGGCCGAAGCAGCCGAAGCAGCCGCGTCCGTAGGCGGGGCAGAGCGCGCCGCAGCCTGCGTGGGTGACCGGGCCCAGACAGGGGGTGCCGTGGGCGACGGTGACGCAGACGGTGCCGCGCCGCTTGCAGGCGAAGCACACGCTGTGGTCAGGTATATCGGGTTTGCGTCCGGCGAGGTGGGCGGTGAGGACCTCCAGGAGCTGGCCGCGGTCGATGGGGCAGCCGCGCAGCTCGAAGTCGACGTCCACGTGCGCGGACACCGGCGTGGAGGTGGCCAGGGTGTCGAGGTAGTCGGGCCGGGCGTACACGGTGCGGGCGAACTCCGCGACGTCGGCGAGGTTCCGCAGCGCCTGGATACCACCCGCCGTCGCGCAGGCACCGATGGTGATCAGGTGCCGGGACTCGGCCCTGATGCGCCGGACGCGGGCGGCGTCCTCGGCGGTGGTCACGGAGCCTTCGACGAGCGCCACGTCGTAGGGTCCCGGGCGTACCGCGCTGGACGCCTCCAGGAAGTGGGCGATCTCCACCTGCCCCGCGAGGCCGAGGAGTTCGTCCTCGCAGTCCAGCAAGGTGAGCTGGCAGCCGTCGCAGGAGGCCAGTTTGAACACGGCGAGTGTGGGCGTGGTCTGCGCGGCGGGGGTGGACATCACAACTCCCTCACGGACAGCAGTTGTTCGGCCAGGGTCCAGTCGACGACCGGGCCGTCGCGGCACAGCAGCAGCGGGCCGAGTTGGCAGTGGCCGCAGGTCCCGGTGGCGCAGCGCATGTTCCGTTCCAGGGACACGCGGATATGGTCGGCGGCGACGCCGCGGTGGACCAGGTCGCGTGCGGTCGCGCGGATCATGGGTTCGGGACCGCAGACGAAGGCCCAGGACCGCGCGGGGGCGTACTGCGCGCGGTCCAGGAGGCGGGTGACCAGGCCGACTTCACCGGCCCACGCGGGGTCCGCGCGGTCGACCGTGACACCGGTGTACGCGGTCGTCCACCGGCGCGTCTCGTGCTTGGACAGCAGGTCGGCCGGGGTACGGGCGCCGATGAGGACGTTGACACGGCCGTAGCGGTGCGGGGCGGCGACCGCGTCGCGGATCAGGGGGCGCAGCGGGGCGAGCCCGATGCCGCCCGCCACCACGATCACGTCCTGGTCCCGCGCCCGCTCCAGTTCCCAGCCGGTGCCGTAGGGGCCGCGCAGCCCCAGGACGTCGCCGGGTCCGGCGGCGCACAGTCCTGTGGAGACGGCTCCGACGGCCCGTACGGTGTGGGCGAGGCCCCCGGTGGTGGGAATGGAGCTCACCGAGAGCGGGATCTCACCCCGGCCGAAGCAGTGCACCATGGCGAACTGGCCGGGCACGAAGTCCGCGAGCGCCACGCCGACGGGGTCGAGGCGGAGGGTGACCGTGTCCGGCGTCTCGCGCCAACGGGCGGTGACGCGGTGGGGTACGGGCAGGCGGGGCTCGGGGTCCGCCGTCGGTGCGCGGCGGCGGGTGGGGGCGGCGGTGGACGTGGTCATCGTGCACCGCCGCTGCCGTAGGGAGGGAACAGCCACGACCAGCTGACCAGTTCGTCGGGGCCGGTCGTCTCGATGCTCAGGAGGCGGGCGCGGTGTTCGGCGCTCAGTGCCCGCGTCCAGCGGTCCGCGGCCGTGGTGGTGTCGTTCATGGGGCTTCCTCCCCGACCCCCTGGGCCGTCCGCGCGTCCGCCGTGGCCTTCGCGTCGCGTTCGGCGGCGAGCGCGGCAACCTCTTCGGTGATGTCGATGCCGACCGGGCACCAGGCGACGCAGCGTCCGCAGCCCACACAGCCGCCGGTGTCGAACTGGTCGTGCCAGGTGGAGAGCTTGTGGGTGAGCCATTGGCGGTAGCGGCTGCGCGCCGAGGCCCGCACGGGGCCGCTGTGGAGGCGGGAGAAGTCCAGGTCGAAGCAGGAGTCCCAGCGCTGCCACCGCTCGGTGTGGTCCCCGGTGAGGTCGGTGACTTCCTCGGTGGTCGTGCAGAAGCACGTGGGGCACACCATGGTGCAGTTGGCACAGGTCAGGCAGCGGGAGGCGACGTCGTCCCAGTGGTCGGCGTCCGTGCTGGCCCCGATCAGGGCCTTCAGGTCGACCGGTGGCAAAGTTCGACCCATCCGGTCACGGGCGGCGTCGACGGCTCCCCGGGCCATGGACTCGGTCGTCAGGTCCGCTTCCCGGTGCGGAATCGCGGCGAGCAGCCGGGCGCCGTGCTCGCTGCCCACGCGGACGAAGAAGCGGTGGCCGTCCTCGTCGACGACCTCGGTGAGCGCGAGGTCGAAGCCCGTGTCGGCCGCGGGGCCCCCGCCGGTGGAGACGCAGAAGCAGGTCGCGCCGGGCTCGGTGCACTCTGCGGCTATCAGCAGCGCCCCCCTCCGGCGCTGCTGATAGCCGCGGTCCGGGTGGCGACCGCCGGCGAGGACGCGGTCCTGGATCGCGAGGGCGCGCAGGTCGCAGGGCCGGACACCGACGAAGGCGTAGGAAGGCGCCTCGGGACGGTGCTCGGTGAACACCGGCACGCCGTCCTGTCCGCGCCGTGCGCTCCACAACTGCTCCCGCTGTGGGTGCAGGTAGGCCTTCCACGACTGCGGTCCGGCGCAGTGCGCGAACGCCGCGCCGTCCTCACGTGGTGTCAACCGGTAGCGTCCCGCGTCGAGTTCGACGCCCCAGCCGAAGGGGAGTTCGTCGGCGGACTCCAGAACGTCGAGGCCGATCGCGCCGTCGCGGACCGTCGGGCCCACGACGGTGCGGCCCTCCGCCACCAGCGTGGCGACCAGGGCGGCGAGGCCGTTCCGGTCGATCACTGCCGTGGTTCCGGTGGCGGCCATGGTGTCCTCCTACGCCGTGTGCGCTGTGGTGCGGACGTCCGTCAGGCATCCCTTCGACGACCAGCGTCGTGGCCGGGGTCGGAGTAGGACAGGGGCTGTGCGGGCCCGGGCGGTGGCCGGTGGGCTTCGGCCCCGGGCCCGGGTGGGCCCGGCCCGGATGCCGCTCACGCCTGCGGAGCCGTCAGTGTCCGGAGCTCCCGCGCGACGCCCTCCGCCCAGGCCGAGACCGCCACGAAGTCCCGGAAGTCTCCGCCCTTCCCTGATGCGACGATCCTGTGCGCGAGCCAGCCGTCGGCCCGCTCATCGAGCCGTCCGCCGAACGTGATGTGTCCACGGGCGCCGAGGCGGTGGGCCTGGCGTCGCACCGAGGGCGGGGGCGGAAGGGTCCGCTGCGCGGCCGAGGAGTCCAGCGGTCCGCTGCTGAACAGCCACAGCGGGAGCCGGGCCAGAGCCGCGCGGTGGCGGCGCGCGAAGCGGCGGGCGTCGCGCTGCCACCGCCCGGCGTACAGCGCGCCGCCGAGGACCACCGCCGCGTACGGCGTCAGGTCCCGTACGAGACCTGCCGACCGCACCTCGACGAGCAGGCCGGCCTTGCGGAGGGTGTCGCCGACCGTCCGGGCCAGTTCGGCGGTCGAACCGTACGTCGATCCGTACGCGACGAGGACCACGGGTGCCATTGCCGTACCTCCCTCACAGTTTGCGCAGCCAGTCGTCGGCCACGCCCTTGAGCGCCTCGTCGCTGGGCCGCAGATGGGAGTCGTCGAAGCGGTAGGTGAGCTTGTGGACGACTACCACGACGCCGTCGATCTGCTGGGTCATGCGCACGGCCACGGGTACCTCGCTGCGCCGCTCCAGCTGTCCGCGCAGGGTCACCACGCCGTCGAGGACTTCCACCTCTACGGTCTGCGGAGCCAGCCACAGCGTGTCCACCATGACCTGCTCAACGACCTCGCGGCGGATCTCGTCGTCGGGCCGCAGGAAGACCTGGAGCAGGTCGCGGCGGGTGACGATGCCGACGAGCCGGTCCTCGTCGTCGACGACCGGGAGTCGTTCGACGCGGTGCCTGGCCATGGTGCGGGCGGCCTCGGCGATGGTGTCGTCCGCGTACACCGTCAGGGCCGGCTGCGACATCAGCTCTCCCGCGGTGCGGGCGCGGGCCTTGGCCTCGCGCCCGCGCGCGCCCGGCAGCAGCTTGCGCCAGTGGATCGTACGGGCGGGCTCGTACGGGTCCTCGGCCTCCGCCTGCCGCATCATGAGGTCGGTCTCGGAGAGCACTCCGACGACGTATTCGTCCGCGTCGACCACCGGCAGGCCGCTGATGCGGTGGTCGTCCAGGAGCCGGGCCACCTCCTTGAACGGTGTGTCGTACGTCGCGGTGACGACGTCGCTCGTCATGACCGAGCCGACTTTGCTGTGCTTCATGTACGTTCGCCTCCTTGGCGTCCCGCTCGGACTCAGCGGAGTTGTCGCAGTTGTCGCAGGTAGGGGTCGTGGGAGTAGCGCGGCAGGAGCCGGATCCGTACGTCCAGTGGGGTGATCCGTTCGGGCCGGGCCAGGACCGGGTTGAGGTCGGCCTCGGCGAGCTGCGGCAGGTCCTCGGCGAGCCGTGAGAGCCGCAGCAGCAGTTGCTCCAGGCCTTCGAGGTCGACCGGCCCGCCACCGCCGCGGCCGAAGAGCAGCGGCGCGCAGCGCGGCGCGGTGATCAGGTCGTGCGCGTCGTGGTCGGTGAGGGGCGCGAGTCGGGCCGCGTGGTCGGCGAGTACCTCGGTGGCGGTGCCGCCCAGGCCGAAGAGGACCAGGGGGCCGAAGATCTCGTCCTGGACGACGCCCGCGAACAGTTCGGTGCCGCGTGCGGCGAGCGGCTGGACGACGACGCCGGTCATCAGGTGCCCGAAGCGGGTCTCCAGGTCCCGGAAGGCGGCGCGGACCTGGGAGTCGCCACGCAGGTCGAGATGGAGGGCGCGCTGCTCCGCCTTGTGCAGCAGGCCCGGCCAGTGGGCCTTGAGGACGACGAGTCCGTCCGGGCCCTTGAGGCGTTCGGCGGCGAGTACCGCGTCGTCCTCGGTCTCGGCCCAGGCCCAGGGCAGTTGGGGGATGCCGTAGCAGTCCAGGAGTTCGGCGCATTCGTCCGGGCCGAGCCAGCCGCCCTCGGGATGCCGGTCGAGGTAGGCGTCGACCGCCGCGCGGGCGCGGGGCGCGTCCACGCCGGCGAGCGCGGGGGTGGTGCCGGGCGGCCGGGCGAGCCACCGGCCGCGTTCGACCGCGTGGGCCAGGGCGCGGGCGGCCGCCTGCGGCTCGGCGTACGCGGGCACGGTGCCGGTGGCGTCGGGCAGCAGCCGTACCGGCTGCTCCTGGTCGATGAGCACCGCGGCGACCGTCTTGTCACGACACCGGTCCGGGGCGTGGGTGAGGGACCGGACCAGAACGTCGCCGGTCGCCGCGGCGACCGCGGTGGGCACGAGCGCCACCAGGACCGCGTCGACGCACCCGCTCGCCGCGACGCGGTCGACGCAGGCACGCAGTTGCTCTTCACTGACGGCGGCGGTGACGTCGACGGGGTTGGTGGCGGCGGCCCCGGCGGGAAGCACACCGAGCACGTCGTCAATGAGACACGGGTCGAGCGGCGGCAGACTGAGACCGGCCTCGGCACACGCGTCGGCGGCCAGCACTCCGGCACCGCCCGCGTTCGTGACCACCGCTACACGAGGCCCCGACGGCAGCGGCTGGGAGTGCAGCAGGGCCGCTGCTTCCAGCAGTTCGGAAACCGAGTCCGTCGCCGTGACCCCCGCCTGGGCGAACAGCGCCCGGCGGGTCATGGTCCCGGTGGCGGCCGCCGCGGTGTGGGACGCGGCGGCGGCGCGGCCCGCCTCGGTCCGCCCGGCGTCGACCGTCAGGATGGGCATCTGCCGGGTCACGCGACGGGCCGTGCGGGAGAAGGCCCGCGGATTGCCGAAGGACTCCAGGTGCAGCAGCGCCAGGTCGGTGGTTCCGTCGCACTCCCACCACTGCAACAGGTCATTGCCGCTCACGTCGTACTTGTCGCCGAGCGAGACGAAGCTGGACACGCCGACGCCGAGCCGGGCCAGGCCGCCGAGCAGTGCGATGCCCACGCCGCCGGACTGCACGGCCACGCCCGCGGTGCCGGGGGCGGGGTGGGCGGCGGCGAAGGTGGCGTCCATGCTGATGTCCGCCTCGGTGTTGGCCAGGCCGAGGCAGTTGGGGCCGACCAGGCGCATGCCGTGGGTGCGGCAGGCGTCCAGCAGGGCCCTCGCCTGGGCGGCGTCCAGGCCGGAGGAGACGGTGAGCAGGGCGCGTACGCCGAACTTGCCGCACTCCTCGGCGACGTCCGGGACGCGTTCCGCGGGCACGGCGAGCACGGCGAGGTCCGGCACCTGGGGCAGGGAGCCCACACTGGGGTAGGCGTGGACGCCCAGAACCATGACCGCGCGTGGGTTCACGGCGTACACACGACCCTGGAAGCCGCCGGTGCGCAGATTGCGCAGCACGGCCCGGCCCACCGAACCCGGCTTGCTGCCCGCGCCGACGATCACGACCGACTCCGGGCGCAGCAGGGACCGCAGGCTCGCCACGTCGGCGGTGCGGCCACGGGCCTCCACGGAGGTCAGATAGGCGTCGGTCTGCTCGAGTTGGACGACGCACCGCACCTCGTTGCCCGCGAAGTGGCGCGCGGTGCTCAGGCCGAGGTCGGCGAACACCTTCAGCACTTCGTGGTTGTCGGCGAGCGCGTCCGCGGTGAACGCGGTGACGCCGTCGGCACGGGCCGCGGACACCAGGTGTTCCAGCAGGAGGGTGCCCACGCCCCGGTGGTGCCAGTCGTCCGCGACGGCCAGCGCGATCTCGGCGGTGACCTGCCCCGGAATCGAGAGGTCCGCCCCGGCGACCTCGTACTCGGTGATCCCGATCAGGCGGTCCTCGTGCTCGGCGAGGAGCGCGCGGTAGCAGCTGCGTTCGGCTCCCGCGGGCGTCGAGTCGCGGGGCGCGCTACTCCTGCGCACGCGGGCCGCGGCCTGCGCGGCCGAGCGCCGGCTGGCCACGAAGAACCTGAACCGCAGGTACTCCGGTGACATCGCCTCGTACAGGCGCAGCACCGCGTCGTGGTCGTCCGGCGTCGCGCACCGGAGGCGGATGGTGGTGCCGTCGGCCAGCAGGGCGTGCGTGGATTCGCCGGCCGTGGCGCGCGGAGCGGGAGAGCTGGGAGCGGTGCCGGTCATGACCTACCTCGCGCTTCTGTTCGGTCGGTTGACGTCTTCAGCGTCCGGCCCCGCGGGCGTGCGGCGCAGTGGCCGGGCGGGCAGGAGGCGGGGCCGGGCGTCGCCCGCGGGCGGGCCGAACGGCCCTCAGGGCAGTGGCTCGCCGAGCTCGCCCTCGACCGCTTCGGCCATGGATCGCAGCACCGCCAGCGTGCGGTGGGCCTCCGCCTCGTCCACTTCGGCGATCGCGAAGCCGACGTGCACGATCACGTAGGTGCCGACGGCGGCGTCCGGCGTGTAGCTCAGGCACGCCTCACGCCGTACGCCGCCGAAGTCGACGGTCGCCATGCGCAGCCCTGCTCCGTCGTACACGTCGAGCACGCGACCGGGAATCCCCAGGCACACCGCCGCTCACCCCTTCTTGTGTTCGTCGGCGAGGCGGGCCGCGGCGACGGCCGCCTGGCCGTAGCTGATGCCGCCGTCCCCCACGGGTACCTCACGGCCCACCAGCACCCGCAGCCCCAGGGCACGCAGGTGTCTGCGCACCTGCGTGAGCAGCAGTACGTTGACGAAGCAACCGCCACTCAGGCACACCCTGCGCGGTGCCCCCTCTTCGACGGCACGGGCCACCAGTTCGGCGGTGGCGGCCGCGAGGGCGTGGTGGAAGGCCGCGGCGAGACGGGGGACGGGTTCGCCGCTCGCCTGCCGCTCCAGGAGGTCCGCGAGCGTCGCCGCGCTGTCGTACACCCACAAGTCCCCGACGCGTACGACGTGGTGGCGCAGCGGTGCCGCGCGCGTCCGCCCGGCCGCCGCTTCCAGGGCGGCGGCCGCCTCGCCTTCGTAGCTGTTGGTGTCGACGAGCCCGAGGAGGGCGGCCGCGGTGTCGAAGAGCCGTCCGGCGCTGGAGGCACGGGGGCAGTTGACACCGCGCTCGACCATGGCGCGCACCACCTCGGTCTGACGGGGGTCGATCCGGCCCAGGAACGCGCGCGCGGCTTCCGGGCGGGAAGGCGTGCCGAGCGGTTCGGCGCCGAAGAGGTGGCCGAGGGCCATGCGGCAGGGGTGGCGCACGGCCGCGTCGCCGCCGGGCAGCGGCGCCGTGGCGAACCGTGCCACGCGCCGGTAGCTCCGCAGGTCCGCGACCAGCACCTCCCCGCCCCACAGCGTCCCGTCGTCGCCCAGGCCGAGCCCGTCGTAGGCGACGCCGAGGAACGGTCCGCGCAGCCCGTGCTCGGCGGCGCACGCGGCGACGTGCGCGTGATGGTGCTGCACGGGCACGGGTCGCAGGGGCTGGGCCAGCGCCCACTGGGTGGAGAGGTAGCCCGGGTGCGGGTCGTGCGCCACGGCACGCGGGGTGATGCCGGTGAGACGGCACAGGTCGACATACCCGCCCTCGAAGGCCTCGTACGTGGCCGCGTCCGCCAAGTCACCGTGGTGCGGGCCGAGATGGGCGCGGCTCGCCTCGGCGAGCGTCAGGGTGTGCTTGAGCTGGGCACCGGCACCCACCAGGGGCACGGGTGCTTCGGGGGCGAGGGGAAGCGGCACGGGAGCCAGGCCGCGGGCGCGGCGCACGGTGAGCTGAAGCCGTCCGGCGGCGAGGAGGACCGAGTCGTCGTAGCGGGCGCGGATCGGCCGGTCGTGGGTGAGGAAGCCGTCGGCCACGCCGGCGAGGGCGTTCCGGGCGGCGGTGTCGTCGATGGCGATGGGTTCGTCGGAGAGGTTGCCGCTGGTGACGACGAGCGGCCGGTCCAGTTCTCGGGCCAGGAGGTGGTGCAGTCCCGTGGTGGGCAGGAACAGGCCCAGACAGCTGGTGCCGAACGAAGGGCCCGGTCCCGACGTGTCCCGACCGGAGGCGCAGGTCACGGCAGCCAGTGCTCCCCCACGACGAACGCGGCGAGGGCTCAGCAGGACCACGGGGCGCGCGGGCGAGGTCAGCAGCGCCAGCTCCGTGCTGTTCACACGGGCCAGCCGACCGGCCGTGCACAGGTCGCGCACCATCACGGCGAACGGCTTTACTGGTCTGCGCTTGCGCCGCCGCAGCTCGGCCACCGCGGCCGGGTCCGTCGCGTCGCACACCAGCTGATAGCCGCCCAGCCCCTTCACGGCGACGATCCCGCCCCCGGCGACGACGCCCACGGCCGCCTTCAGCGCCCGCTCGCCACGCAGGTCGTCCCAGGCGAGCGTCGGCCCACACGCGGGGCAGGCCACGGGCTCGGCATGGAAGCGCCGGTCACGGGGATCGGCGTACTCCGCGGCGCAGTCGGCGCACATCGGGAACCGGCGCATGGTGGTGCGGATCCTGTCGTACGGCAGGTCCTCGATGATGGTCGCCCGAGGCCCGCAGTCGGTGCAGTTGACGAACGGGTACCGGTAGCGGCGGTCCTCAGGGGCGAACAGCTCGCGCAGACAGGCGGCGCAGATCGCCGCGTCCGGCGGGACTTCGCGCGGCGCGGGTGGCGTGCGCGAGGCGGGGCTGCTGCGGCGTACCGCGAAGGCCTGGGACGCCGTCGCGTCGCCGCTCCCTCCGGATCCCGGGGTACGCAGCGCGTCCAACGGCGTCCAGATGACCTCGCGTACGCGCGCGAGCACGGGCGCGTCCGCGCGCAGCCTGCGCCCGAACTCCACAACGGCATCCGCCGGTCCCGCCACGGCGCCCTCGACGTGGCCGTCCACGTTCGCGACCCAGCCGGTCAGCCGGAGCTCACCGGCGAGCCGGTGCGCGAACGGCCTGAAGCCCACGCCCTGTACGGTGCCGTGGACCACGAAGCCGCGCGTCACATGTGTCACGGCTCGCCCCGTGCGGCCGCGTCCCGGTGTCGTACGATCTCTCGCTCGACGGACTCGGCGAGCGGCCCCACGGCGGCCGCGACCGCGGGCGACAGGCCGGGGCCCAGCGAGTGGTCGGTGCCCTCGACCGCGAACACGACGAGGCGGCCAGGCAACCGGCCGAGCACG
Source organism: Streptomyces sp. AN091965 (assembly GCF_022698285.1). Classification (NCBI taxonomy): domain Bacteria; kingdom Bacillati; phylum Actinomycetota; class Actinomycetes; order Kitasatosporales; family Streptomycetaceae; genus Streptomyces; species Streptomyces sp. AN091965. The sequence goes on from NZ_JALDMY010000001.1 coordinate 1,583,249, forward strand.
CGGGCGAGTTCGACGGCCTCGCCGAGCCCGAGCCCGTGGGAGCTGCCCGCCGCGGGCCGTGCGAGTCGTCCGGCGTCCAGTTCGATGCGGTGGACGCGGCCGGGGGTGCCAGGGTGCGCGTGCGCGGCGTCGAGGATCACCGCGAGGTCGGCGCCCTCCCACAGCGTGATGAGCCGACCGGGTTCACCGTCACTGGTGTCGAGCGTCGTCCCGGGCGGCAGCGGCCGGACCGTGGTCCGTTTCCTGATCCGTGCGACGACCGCCGGGCCCAGCCCGTCGTCGTGCCGGTACTCGTTGCCGACGCCCACCACGGCGATGCGTGTCCGTTCCTTCATGACTCCACGGTCGGCGTCCGCGCCTGGTGGCAAGCAGGGGCCGAACGGTCCCTTCCGGAGGCCGGTGCGCCCGTGTTCCCACTGTCCGCGCCGCGCGACGCTGGCGGCACAGGGAGGTGAGGTCGATGCTCCGGCCGATCGTGGTGGGCCTGGACGGCTCACGTGAGAGTGTCGCCGCCGCGGACTGGGCGGCCAGGGAAGCGTTGCGCCGCGGACTTCCGCTGCGCGTGGTGCACGCCTGGGAGGGGCTGCCGGGGAACGAGGAACCGGTGAGCCTGCCCGAGTTGGCGGCCCCTCGGTACTGGGCGCGGCGGATCCTGCGCTACACCGTCGACCGCCTCGACGAGAACTACCCGCAGGTCCCTGTGACCGCCGAGCAGATCGGCAGGCCGCCCGTCCCGGCGCTGCTCGCCGAGGCCGAGGGCGCGGAGCTGCTGGTGCTCGGCAACCAGGGCTTCGGGGGCCTCGGCGGGCTCCTCGCCGGATCCGTGGCCATGGCGGTGGTGGCTCACGCGCGCACTCCCGTCGTGCTCGTACGCGCCGGGTTCGACGCCGTGGACGAGCACGTGCCCAACGGCGACCACGAGGCCTCGGCCAGGACCCCGTACCGTCCGGTGGTGGTCGCTCTCGACCTGCGCCACGCCTGCGACTCCCTGCTCGCCTTCGCCTTCGAGGCGGCCCGCCACCGTGCCGCGCCGCTGCACGTCGTGCACGCCTGGCGGCTGCCGAACACGCGCGCCGACACGGACGCACAGGGGCACGTGCCGACGCAGCGGGATGCCGAGTGGGTGCTGGAGTCCGTGCTCGAACCGTGGAAGGACAAGTACCCCCAGGTCGCTGTCCACGCGACGGCTGAGCACGGCCGCCCGGTTCCCGCGGTGTCACGTGCCGCGCGGTACGCGGGCCTGCTCGTCCTGGGCCGCGAGGTGCGGCACGGTGGGCTGGGAAGCCGTACGGGCCATGTCACGCACATGGCCATCCATCAGGCGCGCTGCCCCGTCACCGTCGTCGCGCACGAATGAGGGGTGTGGCACCTCTTTGACGGTGCCCGCTGAAGACGTCACCGTGGGGTGGTGTGACGATGCGGAAGTTCCGGCGGGCGAGGAGCCCGGGCTGGCGGTGGCAGAGCAACCCGCTGCGCCGCCGCAGTGACGTGGTGGAGGCTTGGATCTTCCTGCTCGCCTGGGTGGCCGGGCTGGTCGGGGGCACCGCGGCGGGCGTCGTCGGCGCGCACGCCATGGAGGGCGCCGTCGAGCGCCAGCGGGCGGAACGGCACCCGGTTCAGGCCGTCCTGTCGGAGACCGCGCCGTCCGGTGCGCGTGACGGGGACACCGGCGCAGAGTTCGACCGCGTGCGGGCCGCGGTGCGCTGGGCCGACGGCGACGGCGCCCTCCACCGGGGCAGGACGTCCGTGCGGCCCGGCACCGAGAAGGGCACCGCGCTGACCCTGTGGGCCGACCGGCACGACCGCCTGGTGTCCTCCCCCATGAGCCGCGCCGAGGGCGCCACGCGTGCGGTGATGACTGGCGCCGGAGCCTCTTCGGTCACCTGCCTGGTGTTCCTCGCGGGCGGGCGCGCGGTGCGGCTGCGCGTCGAGCGGCGGGCCACCGAACGGTGGGGCCAGGAGTGGGATCAGCTCGGCCCTCAGTGGGGTCGTACCGCCGGTTGACGGCAGGCTCGGCGCCACGGAGCATCCGGCCTCTTGGCAGAGTGGCTTCCACCTCGCCCCTGCCCCTCCCGAACCCCCACACATGAGCTGGGGCCCGCGGCCGCCTGCGGGCCCCAGCTACTTCTCATACGCCTCTCACTGCCGCTTCGAGGTTCTGTGCGGCCCGACGGCCACCTTCGCCACTCTGCCTCCGTGGTCTCGATGACGCCCCGGTCAGCGTCGGCGTACCGCGGCGGCCAGGCGGCCACGACGACCGGCAGAGAGGCACTCCACGCGCCGTCCAGGGTTCCGCGCCGGATCGCGACACGGGGGATCCGCGCGAAGGAGGCCGTTCGTGTCACGGCCTGTCGTCCCCTCCCGGTGGGCCTGGTGGACCGGCGTCAAGGACTTCCAGCACCTGTCCCGGCGCCGACCGCGTGCTCAACGCTGGTACGACCGATCGGCCGCGCGAGGGCCGACCGCCCGTCAGCGCCACTCCCCCGCCCCCGGAGGAAGGAAGCACACCGCCATGGTCCAGTACGTGTACGCGTTCACCGAGGGCCGCCGCGACATGGCCGACCTGCTCGGCGGCAAGGGCGCCAACCTGGCCGAGATGACCCGGCTCGGCCTTCCCGTACCGCCCGGCTTCACCCTCACCACCGAGGCCTGCCGGGCCTACCTCACCACCGGAGCCGAGCCCGACGGCCTGGCCGCAGAGATCGCCGCGCACCTGGCCGGCCTGGAGCGGGCGGCCGGGCGGCGGCTCGGGCAGGCGGACGACCCGCTGCTGCTCTCCGTGCGCTCCGGGGCACGGTTCTCCATGCCCGGCATGATGGAGACCGTCCTCGACATCGGGCTCACCGACGACTCCGTGCGGGGCCTGGCCAAGGTGTCGGGGAGCGACCGCTTCGCCTACGACTCCTACCGCCGCCTCATCCAGATGTTCGGCAGCACGGTGATGGGCGTCGACCCGGCCCTGTTCGAAGGCGCCCTCTCCCGCCTGAAGGAGTCGCGGGGCGTCCCCGACGACCTGCACCTGGACGCCGCCGACCTCGCCCGGCTCGTCGAGACCTACAAGGTCCTGATCCGTGAGGGCGTCGGCGAACCCTTCCCGCAGGACCCCGCCGAGCAGCTGCGCCGGTCGATCCGCGCCGTCTTCGCGTCCTGGAACAGCGAGCGGGCCCGCCTCTACCGCCGCCGCGAACACATCGCCGACGACCTGGGCACCGCGATCAACGTCCAGCGCATGGTCTTCGGCAACCTCGGCCCCGACTCCGGCAGCGGCGTCGCCTTCACCCGCGACCCGGCGACCGGCCGCCCCGGCCCGTACGGGGACTATCTGTCCAACGCCCAGGGTGAGGACGTCGTCGCGGGCATCCGCAACACCGTGCCCCTGACCGAGCTCCAGCGACTGGCCCCGTCGTCGTACGCGCGGCTGCGCGAGCACTTGGAGACCCTCGAAACCCACTACCGGGACCTGTGCGACATCGAGTTCACCATCGAACGCGGCACGCTGTGGATGCTGCAGACGCGGGTCGGCAAACGCACCGCCGAGGCCGCTTTCGCCATTGCCGCCGAACTGGCCGACGAGGGCCTGATCACCCCCGACGAGGCACTGGCCCGCGTCGGCGGCGAGGGCCTGGCCCGGCTGATGTTCCCGCGGTTCGACGCCACGGCCGTCGGTGAGGCGCTCGCGCACGGCCTTCCGGCGTCGCCCGGCGCCGCCGTGGGCACAGCGGTCTTCGACTGCGCCGAGGCGGTGCGCCGCGCCGCCACCGGAGAGGCCGTCGTCCTGGTGCGGCAGGAGACCACCCCGGACGACCTGCCGGGCATGGTCGCGGCCCAGGCCGTCGTCACCAGCCGCGGCGGCAAGACCAGCCACGCGGCCGTCGTCGCCCGCGGCATGGGCAAGGTCTGCGTGTGCGGCGCCGAGCAGCTCGACGTGGACCTGAGCAAGCGCCGCTTCACCGCGCGCGGCGTCACCGTCGAGGAGGGCACCGTCATCTCCGTCGACGGCTCCACCGGGGCCGTCCACGCCGGGGCGGTCCCGCTGGTCGACTCCGTGGTCATGCGGTACTTCGAGACGGGCGAGAGCTCCGCCGGGCTGGTCGACGCGGTGGCCCGCGCCATGGGCCGGGCCGACACCGTCCGGCGCATGGAGGTACGGGCGAACGCCGACACACCGGAGGACGCCGCGCGGGCCCGCCGCTTCGGCGCGCAGGGCATCGGCCTGTGCCGCACCGAGCACATGTTCCTCGGCGACCGGCGGCAACTGGTCGAGGCCATGATTCTGGCCCGCACCGACGAGGACCGCGAGCGGGCGCTGGAGGCCCTGCTGCCCCTCCAGCGGCAGGACTTCGTCGGGATTCTGGAGGCCATGGACGGCCTGCCCGTCACCATCCGTCTCCTCGACCCGCCGCTGCACGAGTTCCTGCCCGACCGCACCGAACTCGCCGTCCGCATCGCCGCCGCCGAGGCACACGGCGACGGGACGAGCGAGCACGACGCCGAGCTGCTCGACGCCGTGAACCGCATGCACGAGGAGAACCCCATGCTCGGCCTGCGCGGCGTACGCCTGGGCCTGGTGGCGCCGGGCCTCGTCGCCATGCAGGTGCGGGCCATCGCCGAAGCCGTGGTGGAGCGCAAGCGGGCGGGCGGGGACCCGCGCGCCGAGATCATGGTCCCGCTCATCGACACGGTCGAGGAGCTGCGTCTCGTGCGCGAGGAGGTGGAGCAGGTGCTCGCCGAGGTCTCGGCGGCCGCGGGCGTCCCGGTCACGTGCCCGGTCGGCACGATGATCGAGCTGCCGAGGGCCGCGCTCACCGCGAGGCACATCGCGCGCGAGGCGGAGTTCTTCTCCTTCGGCACGAACGACCTCACCCAGACCACCTGGGGCTTCTCTCGCGATGACGTCGAGGCGGCCTTCTTCTCCGCCTACCTCGACAAGGGCATCTTCAAGGTGTCCCCGTTCGAGACGATCGACCGGGAGGGCGTCGGCCGGCTGGTCGAGATCGCCGTCGCCGAGGGCCGGGCCGCCAGGGCCGGGCTGAAGATCGGGGTCTGCGGCGAGCACGGCGGCGACCCGGCGTCGATCGGCTTCTTCCACGCGGCGGGCCTCGACTACGTCTCCTGCTCCCCGTTCCGCGTGCCGGTGGCCCGCCTCGAGGCGGGCCGGGCGGCTCTCGCCGGTACGGACACGAGTGACACCAGGTGACGGAGATTGTGAGGGCAGGAAGGGAGCTGGCGCGATGTATGCCAGGCGAAAGTGGTCGTCGAGCGCCGAGGGGCAGGTACGTGTATCCGACCTTGCCGGTACCCGGGCTGGTGCGTTTTGAGACGCGGACGGCATCGGTGCCGACGCCGTGTATGCGACGGCCACCGCCAGTCGGGATTCGCCCGGGCTTCTTGACGTCGCCATGGGTAGGGTCGCCAATGCGCTCGTGCTGATAGCGGATAACCCCATGCAATTGCTCGCTACTGGGACTGGCAGACCCTTGGCGACCTCCGCTCCGCCTCCTCAACGCGTCCCTCTACCCCGCCATTCCGCTGCCACTGTCGTCTCCTACAGCGGGCCGTCCGGCCCGGTGAGCACGGCCTCGCCCGTCTCCCCGAAGCCGTCGCCGACCTGCTGCTAGCTGGGGCTGTCGGCACGGGCCGCCCTCGACTCCAGCGCCGCTGGGGTCGCATCGATCTGCCGATGAAGGGGGAGAGCACTCGTCACCTCTATGGCTGGTGCCAGGTTCCTGCTCTTGCGTGTGCCTAATGGCTGCGCACCTTCGCTCGTGGCGGACGTGGGCTCAGCTGTCTTCTGTGCGCCGGAGGTGACGAGCGTGGTTCTCCAGTGGCGGCCCAAGCGGCGACGGCGCCGTGGGCGGACCGTATCGCAGCCCACCGTCATACACGCGAACCATGGCCCCTTCGGCGGATCACGCAACGCGTCGTACTCTCCGATTGCCAGCTCGCGATGGGAGGACATGCTCTGGCAGGTGTCACACCGCATCTTGTACACGTTGAGCAGCTTCATCCTGGGCAGGCTGACGGTTGCGACCGGTCCGTCCATGGAGTCCAGGCGGCCGCACAGCTGACACGACATCAGCCTGCCCCTGCCCCGGGGCGCGAAGTCCACCACCCGGTGCATCAGGCTGTTCCACTCGGCCTTGGTCAGTCCATCCTCACCCATTCGCCGGTGGCAACTGGAGCACAGCATGGCCCTCATCGGGGAGGCTGCTTCGCGCGCAGCAGGATCCGGCAGGAACCGCCGCAGCACCCGGCCCCGCCTACTGAGCGTCAACCAAGCACGGGCGGCTTCGACAAGCTGCGGCTCGAGCCGCCACAGGACCCAGACTGAGCAGCACACGAGGGCAGTAGTGCTCGCGGGGATCAGCCACGCTACGGTCCGCCAGCCTTCCGGTGACAGGATCGGATCACGGTTCCAACTGTCGGCGGGCATCGCGAGCCGCAGCCCGCCGCCGACCGCGAGCCAAAGGAATGAGACCCCCGCGACCGCGGCGACAAGCGCGGTGCGCAGCAGGAGTATGGCGCGGGAGCAGTGCCGGGCCACGGTGCCGGGATGCTTGCCGATCAGAACGGCTGTCTCGTCCCGGGTGTAGTCCAGCGCGTGGGTTGCCCACACGGCGGTGCGTTGCGGCGTGGTCAGCGCCTGCATCGCCCGGTGCACCGCGTCCCGGTTGTCCACCAGCGCACTGAAGTCGGCGACAGCTGGGGCCGGGCAGCACAGCGGGTCGGCGGCCCGCCGCTCGTCAAGACGGCGGTGCTCCCCCAGCCGAGCCGCGATGTGTACGACTTCGGTACGGATCAGCTTGTACAGGTACGCGCGTGGCCGTCGCACGGCCCCTGGGTCCTTCAGCGCCGTGACGAGTGCGCTGCTGACGATGTCGTCGGCATCCGCCGCCGACTCCGGCACTCCGGCATCGGCAAGCAGTCGGCGAGCCTTGCTCGTCATCTCACCCTGGTACTGGGCAAAGACCCGGCCCAGCGTCTCGGCGGTCACCGCCTCCGGCTCAGCCACGGGCCTGTCCCTTCACTCGCTTCGCCTGCTCCCGCCCGCCCGATGGCACCGGCCTCGGGCTCAGGCCGCTGTGCTCAGCACGGATGATCTCGGCCTTACCCTGTGCCCGAATCCGGTACGCCACGCTGTTCAGCAGTTTCTTCAGGCTTGGGACCACCAGCAGGAACACCAGCGCCACGATGCCAAAGACCTCCACGGCCTGTCCTCCTCTTCAGTGTGCGGCCGTTGAGCGCTCCGGTGCCCGGGCGGCGGCCGTTCTTACTGATGGGCCGCGAGCCTCCCGTTTTGATGACACTCCACCCAAGGCTCTTTCCGCCCACCGAGCCACAGACCGATACGGCGCCCCCTAAACCCGAATAGCGCCTCCAGGGTCTGCGGTATGTGTCGTACCTGTACCAGGACTTCGGAGCCGGTGGTGCTACCCGATTGCCTGCACGAGTTTCACGACCACCGAGCACGCCGTTCCCTCCCGTCCCGCGAGTCACAAGCACGCCATTGGTCCTGGTCACGGCACAGGGGCCGACCGGCCCCGTCGATCTGGGACCGTCAGTCCCACACGAGTAGCCCGAGGGGGCCTCGGCTGCCTGTCCGTTCCGCGCGAAGCTGCTGGTGTAAGGAGACCTGGGATCCGGCCGGGTCCCCTTCCTGGCCGCCCGCCCCCGGCTCCCGACGATGGAGGCACACCCTCATGGCCCACCACGACGCCCCTCCCCGGACCACTTCCACTGTGGACGCGCCGTCGGACATCGGCGTCGCCGTCGACCGGCTGGTATCGGCCGGGCTCACCGCCCTCGCCGCGTACGAGGACCTCACCCAGGAGCAGGTCGACCACATCGTGAACAAGGCCTCCGTCGCCGCCCTGGACCAGCACACCGCGCTGGCGCGCCTCGCGGTCGACGAGACCGGGCGGGGGGTTTTCGAGGACAAGGCCGTCAAGAACATGTTCGCCTGCGAACATGTCACGCACAGCATGGGCCCGATGAAGACGGTCGGTGTCATCGCCCGTGACGACACCGAAGGCATGGTCGAGATCGCGGAACCGGTCGGTGTGGTGTGTGCGATCACCCCCGTCACCAACCCCACCTCCACCACGATCTTCAAGGCGCTCCTCGCCCTGAAGACCCGCAATCCCATCGTCTTCGCCTTCCACCCCGCCGCCCAGCGGTGCAGCGCACAGGCCGCGCGGGTCGTCCGCGACGCGGCCGTCGCGGCGGGGGCGCCGGAGCACTGCGTCCAGTGGATCGAGTCCCCTTCCATCGAGACGACCGGCGCGCTGATGCGCCACCCCGGTGTCGCGCTCATCCTGGCCACCGGCGGCAACGGCATGGTCAAGGCCGCCTACTCGGCGGGCAAGCCGGCCCTGGGTGTGGGAGCGGGCAACGTACCCGCGTACGTCCACAAGAGCGCGAAACTGCGCCGGGCCGTCAACGACCTGGTGCTGTCCAAGACGTTCGACAACGGCATGATCTGCGCCTCCGAGCAGGCCGTCATCCTGGACGACGCGATCTATGACGCGGCCCTTGCCGAGTTCCGCACGCTGCACGCCCATCTGGCCACCGCCGAGGAGAAGACGCAGCTCGAAGCCTTCCTGTTCCCCGAGGGCGCCTCGGGCTCGGGGTGTGAGCCCAAGGTCAACCCCGCCGTGGTCGGCCAGAGCCCGGTGTGGATCGCCGAGCAGGCGGGCTTCAGCGTGCCCGCCGGCACCTCGCTGCTCCTGGTGGAAGCCGACCAGGTCGGCCCGGCGGAACCGCTGACCCGCGAGAAGCTCTGCCCGGTGCTCACCGTCCTGCGCGCCGGATCCGAGCAGCAAGGGTTCGACCTGGCCGCCGCCATGGTCGCCTTCCACGGCCAGGGCCACAGCGCCGTCATCCACGCCGAGGACCCGGACCTCGCGGAGGCGTACGGCAGGCGCCTGCGGGCCGTACGGATCATCGTCAACGCCCCGTCCTCGCAAGGCGCCATCGGCGGCGTCTACAACAGCCTGCTGCCCTCTCTCACCCTCGGCTGCGGCTCGTGGGGAAGCACGTCGGTGTCCGACAACGTCTCCGCCGCCCAGCTCCTGAACGTCAAGCGCCTGACCACGCGCCGCAACAACCTCCAGTGGTTCAAGGTCCCGCCCAAGATCTACTTCGAGCCGCAGGCCATCCGCTACCTCGCCGACATGCCGGACGTGCACCGCGTCACCGTCGTCACCGACGCGACCATGACCCGGCTCGGGTTCGTCGACCGGATCCGGCACGTCCTGCGCGGCCGTCAGCAGACCGTCACCGTCCAGGTCATCGACAACGTCGAACCCGAGCCGAGCATCGACTCCGTCCAGCGCGGCGCCCGCTTGATGCGGGACTTCCGCCCAGACACCATCATCGCGCTCGGCGGCGGCTCCCCGATGGACGCCGCCAAGGTGATGTGGCTGCTCTACGAGCAACCGGACGTCGACTTCGCCGACATGCGGCACAAGTTCTTCGACATCCGCAAGCGCGCCTTCCGCTTCCCGGTCCTCGGTTCCCGGGCCCGGCTGGTGTGCGTGCCCACGACGTCCGGTACCGGCGCCGAAGTCACCCCCTTCGCGGTCATCTCCGACCCGGCCACCGGCAAGAAGTACCCGCTGGCCGACTACGCGCTCACCCCCAGCGTGGCCATCGTCGACCCGCAGCTCACCACAGACCTGCCACCGGCCCTGGCCGCCGACAGCGGCTTCGACGCGCTCACCCACGCCATCGAGGCGTACGTGTCCGTGTACGCCAACGACTTCACCGACGGCCTGGCCCTGCACGCGATCCGGATGGTCTTCGACCACATCGAGGCCGCGGTGAACGACCGCGCCCGGCAGCCGGAGGCCCGGGAGAAGATGCACAACGCGGGCACCATCGCGGGCATGGCCTTCGGCAACGCCTTCCTCGGCATCGTCCACGCCATGTCGCACACCCTGGGCGCCACCTTCCACATCGCGCACGGCCGCACCAACGCTGTGCTGCTGCCGCACGTCATCCGCTACAACGGCACCGTCCCCGCGAAGCTCACCGGCTGGCCCAAGTACGAGCACTACCGCGCCCCCGAACGCTTCCAGGACATCGCCCGCACCCTCGGCCTGCCCGCCACCACCCCGCACAAGGGCGTGGAGTCCCTCGCCCACGCCGTGGAACAACTGCGCGACGCCATCGGCATCGAGCCGTCCTTCCAGTCCCTCGGCGTCGACGAGACCACCTTCCTCGACGCCCTGCCCCAACAGGCCCTCAACGCCTACGAGGACCAGTGCGCGCCGGCGAACCCGCGGATGCCGATGCTCGACGACATGCAGGGGCTCATGCGGGCGGCGTACTACGGGACGGCCGACAGAGCGTACGCCCCTGCGACCTCGCAGCGAGAGGCCCGCTGCCGATGAAGGACCCGGCCACAGGGTTGCGGCTGGCACGGCGCAGCAGTTTTCTGGTGCCCAGGCTGCACGGCGGGTGAAACAGAACATGTAAGAGAGCACGTGCACGCCCAGGGGGACCCCATGGCACAGATACCTCCTTTGTTGGCCTACTGGTACGACTCGATGCGTCAGCGGGAGCTGCTGGTGGGCCGCCGCGATCCGGTGGTCCTCGGGCAGTCGTCACACGTACCAGCCAGCGTCTTGGGGTAGCTCAGATGGGACGCGATCCGCAGTCCGTTCCGTCTGCAGACTCACGCACAGCTCCTGGACGGCGCACTCTTCCACCGGCTCGCCAGTGACACCGCGTTGGAGAGGTTCGGTGTCTTCACCGGGACGAGCAGCAGGCTTCCCTTCGAAGTGACCGTGGTCGGCAGCGGGCTCGCCGACTGCCTCAAAGCCATGGTGAGCAGGGGGTTCCACTTCTCTTCCGTCGCCGCGACCGACGTGCAGCGGTTCGCGCTCCAGGCCAGGCTCGCTCAGGCGGATCCGGACGAGATCACTCGGCGTTGCTCGCGCGACGGCACGGTCGACGGCGTCGTCGGAGTCATCCGTGACACCGGGGTTCTTCCGCCGTCCGAGTGCGAACGGCTGCGCCGGGTGTGGAGCTTCTGGCTGGCGGCGGAACAGTCGGGACGCCTCGCGACCCGCCCGGAGGCCTTCTACGGCGACGACAGCGGGAGCTTCGAGCTGGAGGACTTCGCCAGCATTCCGCTGCGCACGGAGGCCGGCCGACGGGCGCGGGACCGAGTCGACTCGTCCGTGACTCTGGACACGCGCACCGGGGTTCGTCGCCGGAGCCTGGTCAACCACGAACTGTCGTCCTTGACGGAGCTCGGCGACCCGGACTGCGCGGCGGACGCGAGAACCCTGTCGCGCGCCTTCGACCGCTGCTACTACCGCCAGATCGCCACGGTCGAAGGCGCCATGCTCTCCGCCGAAGGTTCCGACCGGCTGCGCGGAATCCGCCGCAGGGCCGCGCTGCGCCACGCGAGGGAAGACCGAACAGTCGTGTTCCCGCACGGCTTCAAGGCGTCCCTCGGCGCGATGGACACCCGGCGGTGGATGTCGTTCCTCGAATCCGTCGGAGACGAACTGGACGCATGGTGGTACGGCTGGGAATCCGACGGCCTGCAAGCGATCGGCGACCGTCTCGCCGCGGAAACGGCGCAGGCACGCTCCTCACGTTCCGGACTGTCGGTCACAGCGTTCGTGACCACGGCGAGCGGCGCGGCCGGCACCCTGGCCAGCACCTCTCTCGCCGGTATGAGTGTGGGGGCCGGTGTGAGCCTGGCCACGTGGATCGTCAACGAACACCTCGGTCGAAGGACCGACGACCTGATGCGTCGCCACCGCGTCCGCTACGACGTCGTCGAGGTCGGCCCGCCCGACGCGACGCCATGACTCCGGGAGCCGCATGCGATACGGACTGATCCTGCTGCCGACAGCGCAGACCGCCGCCGAGCTCGAGGAGTACTCGGGCATCCTCACCGCAGCGGCTGACCCCTTGATGCGATTGGGCAGCCATGCGCCACCCCATGTCACGCTGCTTCACTTCACCGCCCACGGCCCGATACACGCCCGCTTGGTGGAGGCCGTCGCGACGCTCGGCGCGGATGCTCGCGTCATCCCCACCGGCTTGCTGTTCCGCCCTGTACCGGTTGGGGACTACTACGTTCCCGAAGGCGGTATTCACGCAGGGCTCCAAGTCGCGGCCACCGAACCCCTCAGGGCGCTGCACCACCGGATGCTCACTCTGGTCACGGACCTCGGCGGCACGGTGATCTCCCCGTCCGGGGCCGACTACAACCCCCACCTCACCCTCGCCGTACTGCGGACTGCCTCGCCACTGACGGTCCGGCTGCCGCCGCAGCTGTTCCTCGACGGCTTCTCCGCCCGCCCGGCCCTGGGGGTTCTCGGCCCGTACGGCACCTTTCCCCAGCTCCTCGGCGGAAACCCACCGGTGTAGCCCTCCAGCGGACCCACCGTTGGGAACCGCGCACTCAGTAGGCCCGCTGCCCGTGTGCCCGGAACTGGGCGCGGACCCGCTCGACCACTGCGGGGGCCGGCCCCGCCGTGTCGCGCAGCGGGAAGGGGATGCCCAGCGCCTCGTACTTGTGAGCGCCCAGCTTGTGGAACGGCAGGACGTCCACCCGGTCCACGTTGTCCAGACCGGCCAGGAAGGCACCCAGGCCGTCGACGCAGGCCGTGTCGTCGGTCCAGCCGGGGACCAGGACGTAGCGGATCCACATCGGGACGCCGAGCCGGTTCAGGCGGGTGGCGAAGGTGAGGGTGGGGGCGAGTTCGCCGCCGGTCAGCTTGCGGTACACCGCCGCGTCGAAGGACTTGATGTCCAGGAGGACGAGGTCGGTGTCGGCGAGCAGGGAGTCGTCGGCGCGGGCGCCGAGGAAGCCTGAGGTGTCCAGGGCGGTGTGCAGCCCCGCCTCCTTGCAGCGGCGCAGGACGGAGGCGGTGAAGGCGGGCTGGAGCAGGGGCTCGCCGCCGGTGAGGGTGACCCCTCCGCCCGCGGTGGTGAGGACGGACCGGTATCTGTCGATCTCCGCCATCGTCTCGTCGACGGTGACCGGTCGGCCGTCGCGCATGTGCCACGTGTCGGGGTTGGCGCAGTACAGGCAACGCAGCGGGCAACCGCTGACGAACAGCACGAACCGCGTGCCGGGGCCGTCCACCCCCGTCGACAGGTCCCAGGAGTGGACGCGCCCCGTCACCGGAGTGGTCGCGATGCTCACAGCGCGCCGTGGAAGGTGCGGCTGATCACGTCGAGCTGCTGCTCGCGCGTCAGGCGGACGAAGTTGACGGCGTACCCGGAGACGCGGATGGTCAGCTCCGGGTACTTCTCGGGGTGGTCCATGGCGTCCTCGAGCACGGCCCGGTTCAGGACGTTGACGTTCATGTGGAACCCGCCGGAGAGCATGTAGGCGTCGAGGATGCCGACCAGGTTGGCGGGTCGGTCGTCCGGGTGGTGGCCCAGGCCCTCGGGTGTGATCGTGGTGGTCAGGGAGACGCCGTCGCGCGCCTGCTCGTACGGGAGTTTGGCCACGGACAGCGCCGATGCGACCACCCCGTGCCGGTCCCGTCCGTTCATCGGGTTGGCGCCGGGCGCGAAGGGCTGTCCGGCGCGGCGCCCGTCGGGGGTGTTGCCGGTGTGCTTGCCGTAGACGACGTTGGAGGTGATGGTCAGGACGGACTGGGTGTGCTCGGCTCCGCGGTAGGTGGGGTGCTTGCGCACCTTCGTCATGAAGGACTCCACGAGGTCGATGGCGATCGCGTCGGCGCGGTCGTCGTTGTTGCCGTAGGCGGGGTACTCACCCTCGGTCGCGTAGTCGACGGCGAGTCCGGTCGCGTCCCGGATGACCTTCACCCGGGCGTACTTGACGGCCGAGAGGCTGTCGACGGCCACCGAGAGCCCGGCGATCCCACAGGCCATGAAGCGGTGCACGGGGTGGTCGTGGAGCGCCATCTCGATGCGCTCGTAGGCGTACTTGTCGTGCATGTAGTGGATGACGTTGAGCGCGTCGACGTAGGTCTGCGCCAGCCAGTCGAGCATGCGGTCGTACGCCGCGCGCAGTTTGTCGTACTCCAGGTATTCACTGCGCAGCGCGGGCGCCTCGGGGGCGATCTGCTCGCCGGTCAGTTCGTCGCGGCCGCCGTTGATGGCGTACAGCAGGGCCTTGGCCAGGTTGACGCGCGCTCCGAAGAACTGCATCTGCCGGCCCACCGTCATCGCCGAGACGCAGCAGGCGATCGCGGTGTCGTCCCCGGTGCGCGGCCGCGTCAGCTCGTCGGACTCGTACTGGACGGCGCTGGTGTCGATGGACACGCGGGCGCAGAACTCCTTGAAGTCACTGGGCAGTCGGGGTGACCACAGCACGGTGAGGTTCGGCTCGGGCGCGGGTCCCAGGTTGTACAGGGTCTGCAGGAAGCGGAAGGAGGTGCGGGTGACCAGGGCCCGGCCGTCCGCGCCGATGCCGCCGATGGACTCCGTCACCCAGGTCGGGTCGCCGGAGAACAGGGCGTCGTACTCGGGCGTGCGCAGGAACCGTACGATCCGCAGCTTGACCACGAAGTCGTCGATGAGCTCCTGTGCCCTGCGCTCGTCGATGGCGCCCTCGTCCAGGTCCCGCTGGAGAAAGACGTCCAGGAATGTCGAGGTGCGGCCGAGGGACATGGCGGCGCCGTTCTGCTCCTTCACGGCGGCGAGGTAGCCGAGGTAGAGCCATTGCACCGCCTCGTGCGCGGTGGCGGCGGGGCGGGTGACGTCGCAGCCGTAGGTCGCCGCCATGCGGGCCAGCTCTCCCAACGCCCTGATTTGTTCGGCTAGTTCCTCGCGGTCACGGATGACGTGCTCCGTGGAGGGACGGGCGTCCAGAAGGGCGCGCTCGGCGTGCTTCGCGGCGATCAGCCGGTCGGTGCCGTACAGCGCCACGCGCCGGTAGTCGCCGATGATCCGGCCACGGCCGTAGGCGTCCGGCAGGCCGGTGATGATTCCGGCCTTGCGGGCGGCTCGCATGGCGGGCGTGTAGGCGTCGAAGACGCCGTCGTTGTGGGTCTTGCGGTAGGTGCCGAACACCTTGGTCACGAACGGGTCGGGTGCGCGGCCGTAGGCCCGCAGGCCGTTCTCGACCATCCGCAGCCCGCCGTTCGGCATGATCGCGCGCTTCAGCGGGGCGTCCGTCTGCAGACCGACGACGAGCTCCCGGTCGCGGTCGATGTAGCCGGGGGCGTGCGAGGTGATCGTCGAGGGCGTGGCGGTGTCAACGTCCAGGATTCCCTTGCGCCGCTCCTCGGGGAACAGCGCGCTGACCTTCTCCCACACCGCGCGGGTGCGGTCGGTGGGGCCGGCCAGGAAGGCCGCGTCGCCCTCGTACGGGGTGTAGTTGGCCTGGACGAAGTCGCGCACGTCGACGCGCTCGCGCCACCGCAGGCCCGTGAAGCCGCGCCAGGCGGTGCCCGGTGCCGTCACGCTCGTCGGAGCCGTTGTCGTCATCGTTTGCCTCCGCGTCAGCTCGCATGGCCGCCCGCAGGACTCAGCGGACGCCTCCGTTGTCGATGCTCGTCTTCAGGGGAAGCCGTCGACAGGGCCGTGGGGACGCGCTTCGCGGGCCGACCGGCCCTGATTCCGCTGAGCCGCATGGGCCGGTGCTCCTCGGTCCTCGGCCTGTGCCCTCGTGGTCGAGCGGCCCGCGACGCCCCGCGGCACGCCCCCGTCGTCCTCGTCGAGCCATGAGATCTCTACGGCGTCGAGGATCTGACGGCCTCGGGCGGGTCTGCCCGTTCGGTACCGTGCCGGAGCCTTCCGGCACGCTGTGCCGTCAGCCCTCAAGGGGTGCGATAGAAGCGGACAGCAGCATGGGCTCGCGACGAACGGAGGGGCACGTCATGGGTACGTCCTTGACTCCGGACTTCTGGAGGCTCTTCGTCGTACTGGTGGTCACATCGGCGGTGGTCACGGTGATCGTGGGTGCCGCCCTCGACGCTCTGGTGGTGCGTCAGCGTCAGCGCCGTTCGCATGAGGTGCCGTCGCCCCAGCGGGTGCGGCGACCGCGCAGGCCGGGCCAGACCTCGGCTCGTCCGTGAACATCTTCGGAGCGCTCAGCGTGTCCCTCCCCCGCCCTCGGGCGGGCGCGCGAGCCGAGAGGTTCGGCGGCGCCGGGCCCCGACGAGACGCACCGCCGGTCAGGCCCGTTCCAAGCCGGCAGCCACGCCGTCTCGCACCCACGGAAGTTCCGCTTCCGCGGCGTCCGGCGGCGGCTCCGGCACGGTCACCACGGGGCATGCCGCGAGCCGCATGCAGGCACGGGCGACCGCGCCGAGGGCGGGCTGGGTGACGTCCGTCCGGGGCTTGCGCCCGAGGGCGAGGAGCAGCGCCTCCCGGGCGTGGTTCAACAGAACCGGGGCGGCCGGACCTTCGTGCAGGAGCATCGTCACGTCGACATCAGGGTCCGCACGGAGCAGCTCGGCGACGTTGCCCTCCAGCGTGGCCTCCGCCCGTGCCCGTTCCTGCTCGGGTGTGAGCCGCTCGCGTGCCGGCGCGTAGGGTGCTCGCAGGGAGCTGGAGGGCAGCCAGGCGTGAATGACGAGCACCCGCGTATGCAGCAGGCGGGCCTTCGCCGCCGACCAGCGCAGCGCGGCGAGCGCGGCGGCCGAGCCGTCCACGCCCACGACCAGTCCCCTGTTCGCCACGTCCTCCACCATGGCCACCCTCACTCCCTCCTGATGCCGCGTACGAACTGGCTGTATACGAACCCACCCTGCGTCCGAACACTGCGGCGAGGGGCCGGGGTACTCCACCCCGGTCCCCCGCCCGGACCGTTCCACCGCCACGGCTCAGGCGACGCGCCGCAGCTGTTCGGTCTTCTCGATGGTCTTCGCCTCGTCGGTGAACTTCCGTGCGAGACCGCCGAAGAAGCGGAGTACCTCGTGCCAGAAGTAGCCCGCTCCTGCGATGAGGAATCCGGTGAGCGTGGTACCGATCGCCTCGGTGCGTACGTCGAGCCCCCAGGCCGCGAAGAGGCTGAAGTCGGCGAGCCAGGCGGCGCCGATCCCCAGGGCCGTCAGCGCGAGGGCCCAGAACTCCTGAGCCGCGGACAGATAGCGGTACACCACGTTCCCCACGACCAGTACAGCAAGCCCCAGAAGGGCCAGCATCCCGAACTCGTACATGAGGTCTTCCGCCTTTCCTTGTCTGGTATCCGGCGTTTCTCGTAGGTGCGGTATCAGGCGCCCGGCCCGGGGGGGAACCCGGCTGGCGGCAACCTGACGCTCCGTTTCCAGCGTCGCTCGGCCGCGACGGGTCAGTCCACGGCGACGCTGATGTCGGGTGGCTGACGCAGGGTGTTGTGGACCGTGCAGTGGTCGACCACAGCGCGCAGTGCCCTGCGCTCGGTCGCTGTGAGACGTACGGGCAGCAGGAGCCGCAGACGGACGGCTGCCACGCGGGCGGGCCGGTCGTCGGCCATGTCGAACTCGCACCGCACGCGCAGGTTCTCATGCGGCAGGTGATGGCGCCGCAGGAACTGACCCGCGTAGTAGGCGACGCACGTGGCGAGCGAGGAGACGAACAGTTCGACCGGGGTGGGCCCGTCGTCGTCCCCGCCCGCGGTGAAGGGCTGATCGACGGTCAGCTCGTGGTCGCGGATGAACACCGCGTACGCCTGTCCGGAGATGTGGGTGACGTCGACGTGCTGTGGTGTCGGGGCCGGGAGCAGTGGCGTGGGGTGCGACTCCTCCACTGCGGGTGCGGTGGTCTGGCTGTTCATCTCTGCGCCTCCTTCACGCGCGTCGCCCCGCGACGTCCGATCAGTCGGCCGGTCGGTGTCCGGGGTCCTTCCGGGCGCGCCGAACGCGTTCGGCCCTACCCTGCTTCCAGTTCAGCGCGCGGGAGTTCCAGACCGCCATGGGCCGGGCGGGCCGCACCGTGGCCGATGGGCCCCCTCAAGGCCGTGCGCTCGCTGCTCGAGCCCTGGAGCGTGACAGTGGCCGTCTCCACCACCGCGGCCGGGTCCGGCGTCATCACCTGGCACACCGTCACGACGCTCATCCCCCACGCGCCCTTGTCTCTCGGCCCTCCGCGGTGGCGACGGCGGCTCCGCCGCACTGACGCCACAGCCATGCCGCGGCATCCGTCCGCCGTCCAGGGGCGCCCGGGCAGCGTGTGGAACATCGCGAGCCGGGTGTGGTACGGGCCTTGGCCAAGCCTTCGTGGGAAACCCCGCAGTGGGCCTCGTCGAGGCCCACCGCCCCAGCCGTCCCGGGGAACGGTGCCCAAGTCGTCCCCGCTTCCCCGTTCATCGTCCCGCTCCGCCCTCCACCACCGGACGGGCCGCCCGGGCCACGTCCGGGGACATTCGGCCCCTCATCCATCCCTGGTGCCCCCGCCACGCTGAAGCCACCGACCTCGATGGTGTGGGCTGTTTGGGGGCAGTCATGACCGCAGAGCGGAATCCTTCGCCGCACGTCCGTGCGGCCCACCACCTGGTGCGCGCTGCCATACTGGCGCCCTCACTGCACAACTCCCAGCCCTGGCTGTTCGCGTGCTCCGACAACGCGTTGCTGCTCTACGCCGACCACCGGCGGCGCCTGCCGTTCTGCGACCCCTACGGACGGCAGTTGGTGATCAGTGGTGGCGCGGCTCTGTTCAACCTTCGGCTCGCCATGCGGCACCTGGGCTTCAGGCCGGTGGTCCGGCCCTTCCCCGACCCGGCAACGCCCGGGCTGCTGGCGCGCGTGGAGTGGGGAGCGTTCGCCCGGGTGACACACGATGTCGAAGCGATGCACCAGGCGCTGCGACATCGGCACACGCACCGCGGACCCTTTGCCTCAGCCGACGTGCCGCCGTCGTTGATCGAGGCCCTGACGCGCCACACACAGGTCGAGGGCGTCCAGTTGTACGCTCTGGAGGACACGGCCACGCGCAGGCGTCTCAGTCGGCTGGTCCACGAAGCCGAGGCGCGCGAGCGCCATAACCCCGGCTTTCGCGCGGAGTTGCTGGACTGGGCTCGTCCGTACGGAGACGCCCGTGGCGACGGGGTGCCCGCCGCGGCCCGCGCGTTCCACCCGGACTGCGTCGCCCTGGCCGGACGCGACTTCACCGGCCTCACCCGGCAACGGGACACGGCCCGGCCGCGCGAGACATGGCCCGCGCGCACCGGGCTCGTGATCGTGCTCAGCACGCCGCACGACACCCGTCAGGACTGGCTGCGCGCGGGCCAGGCACTGCAGCGCGTGCTGCTGTACACCGCGGGCCACGGGTTCGCCGCCGGATTCCACACCCAGCCCCTGGAGTTCGCGGATCTCCGGGCCCTGGTGCGCACCCTGGCCCCCACGGGGCAGCACCCCCAGCTGGTCCTGCGGCTCGGCCGGATCAACTGGCAGGTGCGGGCGCCCCGGCGTGCCCTCTCCGAGGTGCTGCCCCGCAACGACCTGGCCCCCGCCGGAACCGGCCACGCCGCCTGAGGCCATCGGCACAGGCGCCGGTTCCGCCGTCGGAGTCAGTCGTGCGGTACCACCGCGACCGGGCACGCGGAGTGGTGCAGCACCGCGTGATTGACCGGACCCAGTTGCATGCCGACATGCCCTTTCCGGCGGCGAGCACCGACCACGAGCAGATCAGCGGTCGTGGACGCGTCGAGCAACGCCGCTCGCGCCAGGCCTTCCACGGCGTCCCGCCGCACCCGCACGGCGGTGTGCCCCAGTGCGACGACGGCCCGCAGCACCTCTTCCAGCCGCGTCTCGGCACGCACCTGGTGGAAGTCCGTCGGCTCCGCCGCGCGCGGCGGCTCCGGGGCTTCATGGGCGGGGCACCGCCAGGCGTGCACCGCGCGCAGTTCGCCACCCCGCAGTTCGGCGGCCCGCAGGGCGAAGGCGACGGCAGCCTCGGCCTTGTCCCCCTCGTCGATCCCGACGACAACCCGCTGGAATCCGCCCGCACGGTTCTGCCGGCCTCCTCGGACCACGATCACGGGCGCCGCGGCGTGCGCGGCCGTCGAAAGGCTCACGGACCCCAGCAGGAGCCCGGCCAGTTCACCCCTGCCACGGCAGCCGACGACCACGGCCGCCGCCCCCGCGGCCTCCTGGACGAGCGCGGTCACCGGATCCTCGACGCGCACGTCGCTCGTGACCTTCAGGGCAGGCGCGCGGGTGTGCGCCCGCGTAACCGCCTGAGCGGGGATGTGCTCGGTGTACGTGCGCGCCGCGCCGCGGTGGGTGCCGAAGGACGGCTTGTGCCCTTCGTACCGCTCCCAGGCCGAGGCGTACACGATCCGCAGCGGCGCCCCGCGCCGTACGGCCTCGTCCACCGCCCAGTCGACGGCCGACAGGCTCTCCTCCGAGCCGTCCGCGCCGACGATCAGTTCTCGCTCCACAGCCCTCAGCCCCTTCGTCATCCGGTGGTTCGGACTCACACCGCACGCCCCCCGGCACGGGCGGGGCGCCACAATCCAGCGAGACAGAGCCGCACCGGCCCTGGGAAGAGGCCGACAGGCCCCTCGTTGCCGCAGACACCGGCCGACACCTGAGGAGTGCCCCACAAGTCCCTCCCCAGGGCCGTTCAGCTCCTGTGGCAGCCCCTTCACGCGGGCGTTGACTTGCTACCAGAGACCGCGCGAGCCCCCGTACGACACCGCAGGCCGAGGCCGGCGCTCCGGCGCCACACGCCCTGGCCCGAACGGAACGCTCACCGTCCGACGTCGTACGCCCGGCCGTCGCGTCCCGTGCGCGGAGGGAGAGTCATGCCCACCTTGATCATCGTCCTGCTCCTGTTCCTGCTCGTCCTCGGCTTCAAGGCACCCGTCCTGTGGCTGCTTGCCGCAGCGCTCGTCTACCTGCTGGTCCGGGGACGCGACCGCGGACCCATCAAAACCGATCCGGACAGCCGGGGTACCGGCAGCGACGAAGGCGGTAAGGGCGTCGGCCCTCAGACGTACCGCGAGTACAGCAACCGCCGGAAGCGCAAGGAGCGTTGGGACCGGCGGTACCGCCGCAGGCACCCGTCGTCGACGTCGAGCGGCCGGTGATCGAGCGTGTACCGGCCTCACACCGGCCCGGCACTCCGGACGCGCCAGCCACGTGGCCTGCTGGAGACGGGCTCGGATGCGCGCCCCTGTGGCTGAAAAGGGCACATCATGGGAACCACCCTTGGGAGAGTGGCGGGCCCCTGAGAGGCCCTCGGGGCCCTCCTCTTGTTGCCTGGTGCGCCGCGTACATGACGCTGCCACCAGGCCCAGCGCACACCGCGAGCCCCTGTCGCCCAAGCCCCCGGCGACTCCCCTCAGCAGCTGCTTCGCCTGCACCACTCAGGGACAGGCCGACACGTACCGAGGTGAAGCATCGTGACGCCCCGAATCCCGCCTCCCATCCCCCACCTGCGCACGTACCGCACCCAAGAAAGCACGGTCCTGGAGTTCCACGGCGAGATCGACATCGCCGCCGCCCTGGAAATCGCTCCCCGTCTGGACCGCGCCACCGGCCCCCGCGCGAGCCTGGTCGTCATCGACCTGACCCCGACCACCTTCATCGACTGCTCCGGTCTGCGCCTGCTCTGCCGCGCCAGGGCGCGTGTCGTGGGGAAGCGCGGGCAGCTCCTGCTGGTCTGCCCGCATCCGCGCACACTGGCTCTCCTGCGCCTCGTCCAGATCTGCGACGTCTTCAACCCCTACCCCACGGTGGGAGCCGCCCTCGCCGCTGCCCTCCCTGCTCAGCGGCGCACGAAGAAGGGGTTCACCTGGGCGGACGGCCGACTGGACCGCACGCGGAGTGGGGCACACGTACCGTCATGACGAAAACGGTGGGGCCGCGCGGCACACTTGGTCGTCCGCCGCGCCAGGCAGTTCGGTCAGCTCCGGCGCAAGGCCCGGTCCGGGGCCGCGCCGGGAGGCCCGGCGCAGCCCCGGACGCCATCTCGGACTCACAGCTCGGCAGTCACGCGTCAGCCTTGATGCTGGAGATCAGCCTGGTGTCCAGGTCGGACTGGACCATCAGGCGGGTGTGGTGGACGTGGTTTTTGGAGTCCTTCCAGGTGAGGGTCACCCGGCTCCAGCAGTGCCCCATGCCGCTGTCGTTGTAGTCGACCCTCCAGGCGGTCGGGACGCTCTTGGCGCGCAGCACACCGTCCTCGTGGTGTGCGGACTCCCAGCGGGCCAGGCCGTGCCGCAGCCCGGTGGTCAGGTAGTGGCCGCGCAAGGCATGGGCCAGCCGTCCCTTGCCGGTGTCGTACAGCACGTCGATGTACGAACCGTAGAAATCGGCGACCCGGTCGACGGTGGACGCCGGTGTGCCGCTCCGACTGGGAACGACCGGCCCGGCGCCGGTGCGGCCGGGGGACTCCGTGTGCGCCGCGCCGCTCGTCGCGGTCACGGCCACGAGGACTCCGGTGGCCAGCAGCGCCTCCCTGAGCATGACGCGACGGCGAGTGCGGGACTTGGCCATGGCGTTCTCCCCCTCCCTTCCGAGGAGGAACAGATGCGTTCCTCACCTCCTACTACAGCGCGCCGGAGCCACTCGCGGTGCGGACCGATCGGCCCGTCCTGAGGGTCGTTCGACGTGCGCGGCCAGCGTGCCCGAAAGCGGCTCTTGCCGTGCTCTGGGAAGGGAGTTGAGTGGTCGGGAAGGAGCATCCCCTCTTCTTCTCACGGGAGGATCCATGACCAACCGGATCGACCAGCCGCGCAGGCTCGACCTGGTGGCCAGCACCGTCCACGTGGGCGGCATCGGCACGGGCCACGAAGCCACACTCCAGTACCGCATCAGTGACGGGCACGACGAGGTGGCCGGCCACTTCACGGTCGGCGGCGGGACGGGCGAGCACGGGCAGTTCCAGACGCCGACAAGATCATGCCGGAGCAGGTGCTCCGCGTCCCGATGGGCGCCTGAGCTGCCCTTCGGCCGCCGCTGTGACGGCGGCCGAACGCGCGCGGATGCAGTGCGCGCCCCGCCCTCTCGGGGCGCCAAGGGACTCAGGAATGAGGAACCACGGCCACCGGGCAGCGGGCGTGACGGCTGACCGCATGGGTGACGGGACCGGTGCGCGTGCCCACGCACGGCTCCTGGCGCGTGCGCCGTCCCACCACGAGCAGGCTGGCTCCGGCGGCGGACCGCACCAGCGACGGCGAGGCCCTGCCCTCGACGACGTCCCCCGTCACGGCGACTGCGGGGTACTTGTCCCGCCACGTCCGCAGCACGGCGCTCTGGAAGCCGCGCCACTCCTCCGCCCGCCGTGGCCCGTCGATCAGGCCCACCTCCCCCGGGCCGAGCGTGAACGCTGACGGCCCGCTCCAGGCGGACACCACCCGAAGCCCGGTGTTCCGCAGCCGCGCCGCGTCGAAGGCGAAGTCGATCACCTCGTCGCAGGGGTCATACAGATCGAGCCCCAACACGACGTCGCGGCCGACGGCACGGGACGGGCCCGCGTCGCGGGTGTCGTACGGCCACCGATCGTCGGAGCCGCACCCGACACGGACGAGCACGACGGGGCGCGGAGCCCTGGCCACCACGGACTGGCCGACCGACCCCAGGACGAAGCCGGTGAGGGCGCTCAGACCACGGGATCCCAGCACCAGCGCGTCCGCCTCCTCAGCGGCGCACAGCAGCGCCCTGGACGCGGGCCCTCCGGTCTGCTCGGCCACGACGTCCACACCGGGGCACGCGGCCCGCGCGTGCTCCTCCGCCCCGCGCAGGACACGCCGTGCCAGACGCCGCGCAGCGCTCTGTGACGCCCCGGACGACACGGGCGGGCCCCAGGCACGCACGTGCAGCACGCGCAGTGGGACCCCGCGGCGCGAGGCCTCGCGGGCCGCCCACGCGGCAGCGGCGCGGCTCTCGTGGGATTCGTCGACTCCGACGATCACCTGACGCGGCATGGCACGGCACCCCCACATGTGTCTGTCCCGACGCGTCCGCCCCACCGGGCGACGTGTTCCGCTCGGCTCCGTACGCTCCTGCCGGCTCCGTACGCTCCTGTTCCGCCATCGTCGTGCCCCCGCACGGTGACGGACAGCGGCCGAGGGGGCCGTTCCTCAGGTCCGTACGTCCCTGCCCACCTCGCCCCGACGACGCCCGGCACCGCTCCGCTGACGGTACGGTGAGACCCGGCGCCATCGGTTGACCACACCATGTCCACGTGAAGCGGGTGGAGGAAGCGATGACCGGGGACGCGATCGGCGACCGGGCCGGTGACGCCGAGCGGCATCTGCCCAAGCTGCGCCTCGACGAGCTGCTCGACGAACTCCAGACCCGCATCGACGCCGCCCGGGGAACCCGCGACCGCGTGCACAGCCTGCTGGAAGCGGTGCTGTCCGTGGGCCGGGAGCTGGACCTGCCGCAGGTGCTGCGGCGCATCGTGGAGGCCGCCGTGGTCCTCGTGGACGCTGAGTACGGCGCCCTCGGAGTGATCAGCGACGATCGCACGCTGTCCCAGTTCCTGACCGTGGGCATCGACGAGGAGGAGCGGGCCCGGATCGGTGACCTGCCCAGCGGCCACGGCATTCTCGGTGAGCTGATCCGGCACCCGGTGCCGCTGCGGATGCCGGAACTCTCGGAGCATCCGTCGTCGTACGGCTTTCCCGTAGGGCATCCGCCGATGCACTCGTTCCTCGGGGTGCCCATCCGGGTGCGCGACAAGGTGTTCGGCAATCTGTATCTGACCGAGAAGCGCGGCGCCGAGGAGTTCGACGCCGAGGACGAGTCCGTGCTGTCCACCCTCGCCGTGGCGGCCGGGGTGGCCATCGAGAACGCGCGCCTGTACGAGGAGACGCGGCTGCGCGAACGCTGGATGCGAGCCAGCGCCCAGGTCACGAGCACCCTGCTGTCGGGGGCGCCCAGCACCGAGGTCCTCGAACTGATCGTCGAGCAGGCTCGGGAGATCGTGTCGGCCGACGTCGGGATGATCGCGGAGTACGTCGCCAAGTCTGAGGAGATGCGGCCGGTGCTCGCGGTCGGGGCGGACGCGGAGCATCGCGCGGGTCTCGTGCTCTCGGCGCGCGAGGGGCTCATCGGGGCCGCGCTCGACACGGCGGAACCCGTGGTCAGCGCCGACATCGCCCGTGACCCTCTCGGGGGCGGCGACGGCTCACCGTGGGCCGGGCTGGGTCCGGTGGTCGCGGTGCCGCTCGGTGTGAGCGGCAAGGCCCGGGGCGTGCTGGTGCTGGGGCGTCTGGGCGGTCGTACGCCGTTCTCCGACGCCGACGCCGGGCCACTGCTGGGGTTCGCGGGGCAGGCGGCGCTGGCCCTGGAGCTGGCCGACCGGCGTCGCGACGCGGAGCAGATCGCCCTGCTCCAGGACCGTGACCGGATCGCGCGCGACCTGCACGACCTGGCCATTCAGCGGCTCTTCGCGGTCGGCATGACGCTGCAGAGCACGCAGCGCTTCGTGGAGCACTCCGAGGCCGTCGAGCGGTTGTCCCGAGCGGTCGACGATCTCGACGACACGATCAAGATCATCCGATCGACCATCTTCGGCCTGCGCACGCACGGCGGTGGGGCGGAGCGCGAGGGCCTGCGGGGCCGGGTGTCGCAGGTAGTGGGTGACTCGGCCGCCTCGTTCGGCTTCACCCCCGCCCTGCGGATCGAAGGACTCGTCGACACCGACGTCCCGGCTGACGTCGCCGACCACGTACTCGCCGTCCTCGGCGAGGCGTTGAGCAACGCGGCCCGGCACGCGCGGGCACGCTCTGTGGACGTGCACCTGCACTGCGCCGACCGAGAGTTGACGCTCACAGTGACCGACGACGGCTGTGGCATCCCCCAGGAGGTCGAGCACAGCGGTCTGCGGAACCTGGCGGAGCGCGCCCGTGCGCTCGGCGGGGCACTCGCGATCGGCGAGGGATTGGACGGAAGCGGTACGCGGCTGGTGTGGCGGGTGCCGACCGGTTCACGGGCGAGCTGAACCACCGCTCCTGGACAGCACCTGCGGGACGCTTCGGCGCGGCGTGGACGGCCCCGTCGGGCCGTAGCCCAGACGGATCACCATCTGCGCGTGGCCACTCCCGTGGCTGGGTGGTGGTGCGAGCCGCTCGCGCAGGTCCGGCCATTCCAGCGCCTGGTGCAGCAGCGACGCGCGCACACCATGCGTGGTCGCCACCAGGAGCACCCGCTCCAGGGCCTGGCCCGCACGCAGCCAGTCGGCCCGCCGGTCGTGCGCCGTGGACAGCAGGGCGATCGCCGGGTGCCGCTCGAAGGCCTGGGCGGGCAGCCCGCCGGGGTGCAGATGGGCGCCGAAGTCCCGCATCGGCATCTGCTCCTGGAAGTCCTGCGGCCCCAGTGTCCGTGCGGGCATGCCGAGGCCCGACCGGTCCGGCTCGCGCACCCAATGGCGGCTCTCCGTGGCCCTGTCCGCGCAGGCGTTGTTGCGTCGTTCGCCCTCCCTCGTCAGGCGCAGCAGTCGCCGCGTCTCGACGGCGGAGGGCAGCGTCAGCCACGCGCCCTCGGACCGGGCCGCTTCCGAGAGTTCGGCGAGGACACCGGCGGGCACCGGCGTCTCGGAGAAGGGGAACCGACTGCTGTGCCGGCGCCACAGGGCGTCGTACAGACGCGTGGGGTGCGGCCGCGCGCTGCCGCCGAGCCGGACCGCGGCCAGCAGCCCCGGCGTGTCCGGGCGAGGCAGTAACCGAGTCACCGGTTCCCAGCCGACGTGGGCCACCGCGACACGCAGGTTGAGGATCGCGCACCCGACCGAGACGTGCAGGGCCCGCCCGGTCGGGTCGGTGTGGCGCAGGCCGCGTTCCGCGGCGGCGTGGATCTCCAGCGTGACGGTGTCCGGGTCGAGCCGGAAGCGCCACGGCTGCGTGTTGTGGAGCGACGGGGCGGCGACGGCCGCGGACACCAGCTTCTCCAGGATGGACGCGTCGAGCGTCGTGGGACTCATGGCGATCTCCTCCCCGCCCGGCGCCGTGGCGACCAGGGCCGTTCCGCGACCGTTGGTCTGCGGAGTGTTCCTGCCGCCCAGCCTGAGGTGTCCGTGCGCCGCTCGGGAGGGGCCATGCGGTCTCCCGCCGCGGCCGGGCGGCCCTCGCACTGTCACCGAGCGGCGTCATCACCCCGCTCGGGAGACTGCGACTGCGTGGCGATGACCGCCGCCTGCACGCGGCGCTGCACCCCGAGCTTCGACAGCAGCCGGGAGATGTGGTTCTTGACGGTCTTCTCCGAGAGGTAGAGCCTCTTGCCGATCTCACGGTTGGTGAGGCCGTCGCCGATGAGGGCCAGGATGTCCCGCTCCCGCTCCGAAAGACCTGCCAGCTCGGACGGGACGGCAGGGGCCTCGGCGGGTCCCGCACGCAGGGAGCGCATCAGCCGCGCGGTCGTCATCGGGTCGAGCAGGGACTGGCCGGAGGCGACGGTGCGCACCGCCGACACCAGGTCGGACCCCTTGATCTGTTTGAGTACGTATCCTGCCGCTCCGGCCATGATCGCGTCGAGCAGGGCCTCCTCGTCGTCGAACGAGGTCAGCATCAGCACGGCCAGGTCCGGCATCTGACTGCGCAGCTCGCGGCAGACCGTGATGCCGTCCCCGTCGGCCAGGCGTACATCGAGCACCGCGACGTCCGGGCGCAGTGCGGGCCCACGCGTCAGCGCGTGTTCGGCGCTGTCGGCGTCGCCGATCACCTCGATGTCCGGTTCGGCGTTCAGCAGGTCGGCCAGGCCGCGTCGTACGACTTCGTGGTCGTCCAGCAGGAAGACGCGGATCGGGTGCTGCTCCGTGAAGGTGCGTGTGTCGGTCATGACGACCCTGTTCCCCTGTTCGCCGGCGGCTAGGACAGACTGCGGGCTGCTCGCGCGCGATGACCACGCTCTGGTACGCAGATCATCACTCGCCGGCATCAAGCGCACCAGTGCCGACCGGCTTCAGGTTGGCGGAAGCCACCTAGGTCCGGCCACAGCATCGGTCACAATGTGCTGCCACTGCCGTACGGTGCGTACAGGTCGAGGAGTCGGGTGCGCGCCGAGCGCAGTCGGTGGGCGAGGGTGCCGCCCACCCAGTGGGCGATCGCCAGGCCGAACGCGGGATCGTCCTGGCACATGACCCGCACGGCCACGGCGTCGAACTCGTAGGCGCGCACCGGCGACGCCGTCTCCGCGCCGAGGTGCCACACGGACGGCCCGAACAGCCAGGACCAGCCCACCAGTTCGTCGTGGCCGAGGGTTTCGATGACGGCCGCCCTGCGTCCGGGCACCTTCATGTCGAGGTCGATCGAACCGGTGCGCACGACCCAGAAGTGATCGGCGCGCCCGCCCTCCGAGAAGAGCCGCGTCCCTTGCGGGAACGAGACCTCGCGGGCGACACCCATCAGCCGCTCCCGATGTTCGTGGGGCAGCGACCGCAGAGCACTGGATGCGGACGAAGCGTTCATGGCGTCCTCCAAGGCGGGCAGGTGGACCTCCTTCCAGCATGATCCGGGACTCCGTACGCGGCCATGGGCCACTCGGCCCTCACACCAGCCACCCGGCTCCCACGAAGGACATCGGGCACTCCCGGGCTTGCGGTGGGGCGGTACAGGGCGGCCGCCAACGGGCCGGACGACCTCTGCCAGGGCCGTGCGGGCCCTTCCCTCCTCGGCGTACCGGCGCGACGGTCGATCCTGAGGGCCGTGTCGTCAGCGGACGCGGCCACGGATGCGGGAGGTGCGCGGTATGGGTCGGTTCGTCACTGCGGGTGTCGACGGTTCCGCGGAGAGTCTCGCGGCAGCTCAGTGGGCGGCGCGGGAGGCCTTGCGCCGGGGTGTCCCGCTGCGCCTCGTGCACGCCTGGAGGTGGCATCCGCATCCGGCCTCCTCCGTCCCGGCCGGCAGCACCGAGCGCGCGGCCGCCGAACAGGTCCTCAGCGAAGCCGTGGGCAGCGTCCGCGCCGCGCATTCAGGGCTGCGGATCGATGAGCGGCTGGTGCCCGGCGCCCCGGTCACCGCTCTGGTCTCGGCCGCCGAGACGTCGCAGCTGCTGGTTCTCGGATCGCGAGGACTCGGCCGTCTCGCCGGATTCGTCGTCGGTGACGTGTCGCAGCGGGTCGTCGCCCACTCCCCGTGCCCGGTGGTGCTCGTCCGCGCGGGCGAGACCTCCGCCGATGAGCATCTGCCCGCCCTGCACGGCATCTCCCCTGACGAGGTGTCCGAAACTCCCTACCGCGACGTCGTGCTCGGTCTCGACACCGAGCACCCCTGTGACGAGCTCATCGAGTTCGCCTTCGGCACCGCTCGGGGGTACGGCGCGCCCCTTCACGTCCTCCATGCCTTCCGACCCGCGCCACCGCGTGCCTCCGACGGAACCCCGTTCCCGGGGCCGGAGTTGCTCGCGGACCGGGAGCGCGCTGTGGTCGCCGCGCTGCGGCCGTGGTGCGCGAAGTTCCCCGAGGTGCCCGTGGTCGAGTCCGTCTCGGAGGAGCGGGCCACCGGTGCGCTGGTCCACGCGGCGCGGGCAGCCTCCCTCGTCGTCGTGGGGCGCAAGGCGTCCAGCAGTCACCTCGGCGCGGTCACCCATGCTCTGCTGCACCACGCCGTCTGCCCGGTGGCCGTGGTACCGCACCAGTGACCCCGGCTGGCCCAGCCTTCGGACGCGGTTCGCGTACCGGGTGACCAGCGGCCACGGCTGCCGCGCCCTGCCGCCGCGTCACGGCCTCACCCGTCCGGCCCGAGATCCGTTCGTATGGCGTCCCGCAGTGCCATGACCGGTCGGAAGGCTCCACGGCGGCGGCCGAGGCCGTGATGGCCATCTGGTAGCGCAGCCGCCCTGCCATTACCCGCCGTAGAGCTGACGCCGCGCGTCCTCCCGCCGTGCGTCCTGGTCACGTTTCCAATGGATCCGGTCCGCGATCAGTGTCGAGCCGACACCGATGGTCGCGCCGGGTCCCGTTCCCATGAGTGTCCGCAGTCCACGGTTCCACCCTGGAGCGGCGGTGCACGGTGGTCCCCCCGTTCGCCGACGGCACTCGCAGTGCCGTACGGACGCGGCCGCACCGGGACCGGCCGGACCTCTCAGAAGGACCTACCGGCCCCGGTGTCCCGGACGTTCGGCACACGGCGCGGCCGAGTCCGCGTGACCAGAGTGGAGGGTGCCCGGCGAAGACACCGACGTAAGGAGAACAGCCATGAGCACCCACGACCACCCGCACCGGAGCACGGGGCTCCCGCTGCCCTCGTTCAAGCGCCGCGCCGCGGCCCACGCGGCGTCCCCGGCCGCGCACACGCACACGCACACCACGCGGGCCTACGCCTTCGCCTCCCTGCGTCTGTTCATGGGGGCGGTCTTCCTGTGGGCCTTCCTCGACAAGACCTTCGGGTTCGGCTACGCCACCGTCTCCGGGAAGGGCTGGATCGACGGCGGGTCGCCCACCAAGGGGTTCCTCAGCGGTGTGGCGGCCGGTCCGATGGAGTCCACCTTCCACTCCTGGGCCGGTGACGCCTGGGCGGACTGGCTGTTCATGGCCGGGCTGCTCGGCATCGGCCTCGCCCTCGTCTCCGGTGTCGCGCTGCGTCTCGCGGCCGCCGCCGGGACGGCGATGATGATCCTGATGTGGATGGCCGAGTGGCCGCCCGCCAAGCACCTCGCCGACGGCTCGCTGAGCATGTCCACCAACCCCGTCGTGGACTACCACGTCGTCTACGCCGTCGCCCTGATCGCACTCGCCCTCGCCTCCGCCGGTGACGCGCTCGGCGCCGGTGGCCGCTGGGCGAAGCTGCCGTTCGTACGGGACCGCAGCTGGCTGCGGTGAGCCCGTCGAGCACCGGGGCGGGCGGCCGGTGCGCGGCAGGGTCTGTCGGTCCCGGGCGGGGACCTGCGGCCCCTGCCCCACGGGCGCGGCGCGCGCGACGCTGACAGGAGAACACCGCACCAGGAGCCGGACCAGGAGGTGGACGACATGCCCCGAGCCGTCATCGTGGGCCTCGACGGCTCACCCGAGAGCCAGGCTGCCGCGGAGTGGGCCGCCAGGGAAGCGAAGCTGCGGGACCTGCCGCTCACCCTCGTCAGCGTCCTGGAACCCGTGCCGGAGCCCATCGCGCAGGCGCCGCTCATGGGGCCGGAGACGAGCCACCACTGGATCGACCGCATCCCTCGCGAGTACGCCGAGGGGCTGCGCCTGCGCCACCCCGGCGTCAAGGTCGGCGTGCGACGGCTCTCCGGCAGGCCCGGCGACCTGCTGCCGCGGCGGGCACGGGACGACGAGGCGCTGCTCGTCCTCGGCTCACGCGGCCTGAGCGGGATCACCGGGTTCCTGTTGGGGTCCGTCGCGCTGGCGTCCGTCGCCCACGCCGGACAGCCTGTGGTGCTGGTGCGCGCGAGCGAGCAGGCCGTGGACGAGCATCTGATGGACCCCGCGGGCATCCCGTCCGCGGCCACCCCGTACCGGCCCGTCGTCCTCGGTCTGAACACCGCGAAGCAGCACGACGCGGTCATCGCGTACGCCTTCGAGTCGGCTGCCTGCCGCTCCGCCTCCCTGCGCGTCGTGCAGGCGCATCCGGACCGGCGGCCACCGGCCGATCTGGCCGGGATGCTGCGCCCGTGGGCCCGCGCGTTCCCCCAAGTGGCTATCGTCGACGAGGCCCGTTCCGGCGGTGCGGCCGAGCATCTGGCCGCCGCCTCCCAGGACGCCTCCCTCCTGGTGGTCGGCCGCCGGATCCGCCGCACACCGATCGGCCGCCTCGGCCCCGTGGCCCACAGCGTGCTTCGCCTCGCGGCGTCCCCCGTCGCGGTCGTCCCGCACCACTGAGTGTCCTTCAGGAAAGGTGAGGTGAATGGAACTCCCCATAGTCGTGGGCGTCGACGGCTCCGAGCACAGCCTGCGGGCCGTGGACTGGGCCGCCGACGAGGCCGCCCTGCGCGGGGTGCCGCTGCGCCTGGTGTACGCCGCGTCCCGGGAGGGCGACACGGACACCCCGCTCGCGGGCGCGCCGGGCAGGCCGTCGGTCAAGGAACTGGCCGACTTCGTCGTCGACACCGCCGCCCGTCGCGCGCACCGGCGCGACGAGAAACTCACGATCTCCTTGCAGGTCAGGGGCGAGGATCCGGTCCCGGCGCTGCTGAGTGAGGGGCGCGACGCCGTCGCACTGGTGGTGGCCTCGCGCGGGCGCAGCCGCCTGGCCGAGTTGCTGCTCGGCTCGGTCAGCCTCGGCGTCGCCGCGCGTGCCGACTGCCCGGTGATCGTGCTGCGCGGCAGCCACGACAACCAGGCCATGCCGGGGAAGCAACAGCGCGTCGTGGTCGGCGTCGGAGACAAGCCGCACTCCGCGGCAGCCGTCCGGTTCGCTTTCGATGAGGCCGAGCGACGGAGGGCCGTCCTGGAGGCCGTGCATGTCTGGCGCCGTCCTCTGTACGAAACACCTGTCCCTGCCCACCAACCCGGGGAGCCGGCCACCTCCCACGAGCAGCGTGCGGCGGACGCGCTCGCCATGGCCTTACGGGACCCGGTGGCGGCGTACCCCTCCGTCGCCGTGCTGGAGCACGTCGTCGAGGGCGCCGCGCATCTGGTGCTCCTGGACGCCTCGTCCCGTGCCGACCTGCTCCTCGTCGGCGCCCAGCGGCGGCACGGACCGTACGGGCTCCAGCTCGGCCGCGTCGCGCACATGCTCCTGCACCACTCGGCCTGTCCGATCGCCGTCGTGCCGCAAGCAGCGTGATCGGAGTGCGCGGTTCAGAGCGTCGCCGCGTGGTCCGGAACGTAGGTCTGCAGGTCACGCGGCGGGCGCTGGTATCCGGTCGGCGCAGGTCGCGGCGGCAGTTCGAGCACCGGTGGTGCCACTTCGTGGTAGGGCACGGAGCCCAGCAGATGGGCGATCGTGTTCAGCCGGGCCCGGCGCTTGTCGTCGCTCTCGACGACGAACCACGGTGCTTCCGCGATGTCCGTGTGCACCATCATCTCGTCCTTCGCCCGGGAGTACGCCTCCCAGCGCGTGATGGACTCCAGGTCCATCGGCGACAGCTTCCAGCGCCGCGTCGGGTCGTTCAGGCGCCGCTGAAAGCGCTCCTGCTGCACCGCGTCGCTCACCGAGAACCAGTACTTGCGCAGCAGGATGCCGTCCTCCACCAGCATGCGCTCGAAGATCGGGCACTGGCGCAGGAACAGCTGGTGCTCCTCCTTGGTGCAGAAGCCCATGACGTGCTCCACCCCAGCGCGGTTGTACCAGCTGCGGTCGAACAGCACGATCTCCCCGGCCGCCGGCAAGTGCTCGACGTAGCGCTGGAAGTACCACTGGGTGCGCTCGCGCTCGGTGGGCTTGGGCAGGGCGACGATGCGCGCGACCCGCGGGTTGAGGTGCTCGGCGATCCGCTTGATGGTGCCGCCCTTGCCCGCGGCGTCCCGTCCCTCGAACACCACGACCAGCCGGGCACGCTCGGCGCGCACCCACTCCTGGACCTTCACCAGTTCCGTCTGCAGGCGCAGCAACTCCCGCTCGTACACCCCACGCGGCAGCGACGACGCCTTGCCCGTCATGCCGTTCCCTCCGTCCGACGACTTACGGAGTCCTCATGCCTTCGGCCGAACACCAGAACAGCACCGTACTGACCGACGACGAACTGCGCACCCTGGACGCCCACTGGCGGGCCGCCAACTACCTCGCCGCAGGTCAGATCTATCTCCTGGCCAACCCGCTCCTGACCGAGCCGCTGACGGCCGAACAGGTCAAACCTCGCCTCCTGGGCCACTGGGGCACCTCACCCGGGCTCAACCTCGTGCACACCCACCTCAACCGGATCGTGCGCGAACGCGGCCTGGACGCGCTCTGCGTCTGGGGCCCCGGCCACGGCGGCCCCGCCGTGCTCGCCAACTCCTGGCTGGAGGGCAGCTACAGCGAGACGTACCCGGACGTCACGCGCGACGCCACCGGCATGGCGCGGCTCTTTAGGCAGTTCTCCTTCCCCGGCGGCGTGCCCAGCCACGTCGCCCCCGAGACCCCGGGCTCCATCCACGAGGGCGGCGAACTCGGCTACTCCCTCGCCCACGCCTACGGCGCCGCCTTCGACAACCCGGACCTCCTTGTGGCCTGTGTCATCGGCGACGGCGAGGCCGAGACCGGGCCCCTGGCTGCTTCCTGGCACTCGAACAAGTTCCTCGACCCGGTGCACGACGGCGCGGTCCTGCCCGTCCTCCACCTCAACGGCTACAAGATCGCCAACCCGACCGTCCTGTCCCGCCTCCCCGAGGCCGAGCTCGACGCGCTGCTGCGCGGATACGGTCATGAGCCGATCCATGTGACCGGCGACGACCCGCACACCGTGCACCGCGCCATGGCCGCCTCCATGGACCAGGCCGTGGAGCGCATCGCGGGCATCCAGCGCGCGGCGCGCGAGGAAGGCGAGGCCGAGCGGGCGCCCTGGCCCATGATCGTGCTGCGCACTCCCAAGGGCTGGACCGGTCCGGCCGAGGTCGACGGCGAGCCGGTCGAGGGCACCTGGCGCTCCCACCAGGTGCCGCTGGCGGGCGTCCGCGACAACCCGGACCATCTGCGACAACTGGAAGCCTGGCTGCGCTCCTACCGCCCCGAGGAGCTCTTCGACGCCGAGGGCAGGCCCGTTCCCGAGGTGCTCGCCTGCGTCCCCGAAGGCGCCCGCCGCCTCGGCTCCACCCCGCACGCCAACGGCGGCCTGCTCGTGCGCGAGCTGCCGATACCGGACCTCGATCGCTTCGCCGTACCCGTCGACAAACCGGGATCCAGCCTGCACGAGCCCACCCGGATCCTCGGCGACCTGCTGGAACAGGTCATGCAGGACACCTCGGGGCGCCGGGACTTCCGTCTCGTCGGCCCCGACGAGACCGCCTCCAACCGGCTAGGAGCCGTGTTCAACGCCAGCGGCAAGGCGTGGCAGGCCACCACCCTCGCGGTGGACGAGCACCTGGACCGCCACGGCCGGGTCATGGAGATCCTCTCCGAACACCTCTGCCAGGGCTGGCTGGAGGGCTACCTCCTCACCGGCCGCCATGGCCTGTTCTCCTGCTACGAGGCGTTCGTGCACATCGTCGACTCCATGGTCAACCAGCACATCAAGTGGCTCAAGACGTCCCGCAAGCTGACGTGGCGCGCTCCCATCCCCTCCTTGAACTACCTGCTCACCTCGCACGTCTGGCGCCAGGACCACAACGGCTTCTCGCACCAGGACCCCGGCTTCGTCGACCACGTCCTCAACAAGAGCCCCGAGGTCGTACGCGTCTACCTGCCGCCGGACGCCAACACGCTGCTCTCGGTGGCGGACCACGCGCTGCGCAGCCGCGACTACGTCAACGTCATCGTCGCGGGCAAGCAGCCCTGCTTCGACTGGCTGTCCATGGACCAGGCCCGCGCGCACTGCGCCCGCGGAGCGGGAATCTGGGAGTGGGCGGGCTCGGCCGGGGACGGCCGCGAACCCGACGTTGTCCTGGCCTGCGCCGGGGACATACCCACCCAGGAGATCCTGGCCGCCTCCGCGCTGCTGCGCCGCCATCTGCCCGAGCTTGCCGTCCGGGTGGTGAACGTCGTCGACATCGCCCGCCTGCTGCCCCGCGAGGAACACCCGCACGGCATGAGCGACTTCGAGTACGACGGCCTCTTCACCACCGACAAGCCGGTGATCTTCGCTTACCACGGCTACCCGTGGCTCATCCACCGCCTCGCCTACCGCCGTACCGGCCACCTCCACCTCCACGTACGCGGCTACAAGGAGATGGGCACCACGACCACGCCCTTCGACATGGTCGTCCGCAACGACATGGACCGCTACCGGCTCGTCATGGACGTCATCGACCGCGCCCCCGGCTGCGGCGTCCGCGCCGCCGAGCTGCGCCAGAAGATGGCGGACGCCCGCACCCGCCACCACGCCTGGATCCGCGAGCACGGCACCGACCTGCCGGAGGTCGCGGAGTGGACGTGGACCGGCTGAAGCCCCCATCCGCCCGAGCCGCGAAGGAGCACACCACCATGACCGTACGCGTCGGCATCAACGGCTTCGGCCGCATCGGCCGCACCTACCTGCGCGCGGCCCTCGACCGCGCCGCAGCGGGCACGCAGGGCATCGAGGTCGTCGCGATCAACGACGTCGCCCCGCCCGCCACCCTCGCGCACCTCCTTGAGTACGACTCGACGTTCGGTCACATCGGCCGCTCGGTCTCGTACGACGACACCTCGATCACCGTGGACGGCCACCGCGTGTCCGTGACCGCCGAACGCGATCCGGCCGCCCTGCGCTGGGCCGAGCACGACGTCGACATCGTCATCGAGTCCACCGGCCGCTTCCGGGACCGTGCCTCCGCCGAGCTGCACCTGAAGGCGGGCGCCCACACGGTGCTGCTGTCCGCGCCCGGCAAGGACGTGGACGCCACCATCGTGCTCGGCGTCAACGACGACGCCTACGACCGGCAACGGGACCGCATCGTCTCGGCGGCGTCCTGCACCACCAACTGTGTCGCGCCGATGGTCAAGGTGCTGCACGAGCGCTTCGGCGTCGAGCGCGGGGTGATGACCACCATCCACGGCTACACCAACGACCAGGCCCTGCTCGACGGCCCGCACAAGGACCTGCGCCGGGCCCGCTCGGCGGCCCTGAGCATCATCCCCACCAGCACCGGCGCGGCCCGCGCCGTGGGCCTCGTGGTCCCCGAACTCGCGGGCGCCCTGGACGGCATCGCGGTCCGCGTGCCGGTCGAGGACGGCTCCCTCACAGACCTCGCCGTGGTCCTGGCCCGCGAGACGACAGCCGAGGAGATCAACACGGCCTTCGCCGAAGCCGCCGACGGCCCGCTGCACGGCATCCTGCGCGTGTCGCAGGCCCCCATCGTCTCCCGCGACGTCATCGGAGACCCCTCCTCCTGCGTCTTCGACCCCGCCCTGACCCAGGTCAACGGCACTCTGGCCAAGGTCTTCGGCTGGTACGACAACGAGTGGGGCTACACCCACCGGCTCCTGGACCTCACAGCGCGGGCGGCCTGCGCCCGGCCTCACGGTTCTCCGGCCAGTGGCTGACGGTCTATCACGGCTAGGTCCACCACCGGCTGAAAGTGTGCGACACGGTGCGGGCAGCTCTGCCAAGCGGCGTGGTTCAGCGGCGGCACAGACCCGCCGCCACGGTCTCCTCAAGGTGCTGCACGGCTTCGCCGGTCTTCGGTTCCAGGGTCATCGTGACGCTGGCGGCGCGGCCGTCGTCGGTGGCCCCGGACCAGGTCCCGAAGCCGGGGATGCCGCCGCTGTGGCCCCAGAAGACGCACGTGTCCGACTGCTTGACCCGCATGATCCCCAGTCCCATGGCGTAGCGGGAGTCCCCCTCCTTCATGGCGACGGTGGTGCGCATCTGCTTGCGCTGGGCCTTCTTGAGGAGAGGGTTGCCGTCGTCCTTGAGCAGTGCGGAGAAGAAGCGGTTGAGGTCGGAGTTGGTGGAGACCATCGCGCCCGCCGCCCAGGCCGCGGAGGGGTCGATCGCGGTGACGTTGCGCGCGGGTGCGCCCGTGGGCTCCGGGCGGTAGCCCTGGGGGTGGCGTTCCCGGATGGTCGTCTCGCCGGGGGCGGGGAAGTAGGTGTGGCGCAGCCCCAGCTTCTGGATGACGCGCTGGTCGATCTGCTGAGCGAGGGGCCTGCCGGTGACCCTCTCCACGATCAGGCCGGCCACCAGGTAGTTGGTGTTGCTGTACGACCACTTCTTGCCGGGCTTGAAGAGGGCCTTGTGCTTGAGGGCGATGTCGAGGGCGTCGCGGGGCGAAACGTAGCGGCGCTCCAGGATGTCGCTGGTGACGTCGTCCTCGAAGTCGGGCAGTCCACTGGTGTGCTGCAGGAGCTGGCGCACCGTGATGCGCTTCCCGTCGACCCCCTCGCCCCGGACGAGTCCCGGCAGGTACTTGTCGACCGGCTTGTTGAGGCTGATCTCGCCCTCGCCGACCAGTTGCAGCACGACCGCCGCGGTGAACGACTTGGTGACGCTGCCGATCCGCACCTGGGCGTCGCGGGGCATCTTCGCGTGCGTGTCCCGGTTCCCCACCCCCGCGGTGTAGGTGCGGAACTTCCCCTTGCCGTCCAGCACGCTCGCCAGCGCGCCGGGTGCGTGATCCGAGTCCACCAGCGTCTCAAGACCCTGTCGCACGGGGTCCGGCCGGGCGGCGCTCGCGGGTGCCGCCACACCAGCGGTGACAGCGGTGGCCAGAGCAAGGGTGCTCAGGGCGAGACGTTGACGCATCGGGGTTCCTCCAGAGTGGGGTGTCGGGCCTGAGCGGCGAGATCAACTCTGCTGGAGGTGCCCACCGTCACCCATCAGGGATGACCCTGACCAGACCCTCGGCCTTCCCGGGAGTCCGCTCCCATCACCTCCCTGGGAGCGGACTCCCGGTCCGCCTCACCTCATCGGCTCCGGCGGTACGTCACAGCCGCGGCGCCGGACGCTCACCCCGCTTCCCCTTGCCGACCGCTCCGCAGAACTCCGCGTCGGCCACGCCGCCCCGCGCGCTCCAGTCGCCGTTGGCGTTGTACGTGAGCGTGTGACGGCCGTCCGCGGTGGTCACGGTCTCCGTGATGGAGCCGGGGGTGCCGCCGCTGTGGCTCCACAGCTTCGCGTGGCAGCTCGTCCTGACGCTGTACAGCCCGAGGCCGTAGCCGGAGTAGTAGGGGTCGTCGGGCGTGGGCACCGTCGTCTGCATGTCGGCGAGTTGCTTCTTGGGCAGCAGCTTGCCGCGCATCAGAGCGCTGAAGAACCGGTTGAGGTCGCCGGTCGTGGAGATGCCCTCGCCTGCCGCCCAGGCCCAGGACATGTTGTTCTCGGTGACGTCGTGGATCCTCGTCGCGGCGGGGTCCTTGCTCAGCTTCGAGTACGCCCGGCTGCTCGGCTTCGGCAGGAAGGGATCGGCGCCCGGGATGCGGGTGGCCCGCAGGCCGAGCGGGTTGATGACGCGCTCACGGATCTCATGCCGGTAGCTGTTGCCGCTGACCTTCTCGATGATCAACCCGGCCAGGATGTAACCGGTGTTGGAGTACGCGTGCCTGGTGCCGGGCGCGAAGTCCGGCTTGTGCGACAGCGCCACCCGTACCAGTTCCCGCGGCGTGTGGGTGTCGTAGCGGTGTGCGGGGAAGCCCTCCAGCAGAACGTCGTGCGCGAACTTCGGGTCGCTGGTGTAGTTGAAGAGCCCGCTGGTGTGGTTGAGGAGTTGGCGCACGGTGATCCGGCTGCCGTCGTTGCCGTTGCCTCGTACGAGGCCGGGGAGCCAGCGCTCCACGGTGTCGTCGAGGTCGAGCCTGCCCTCGGCCTCCAGCTGCAGCAGCACGGTCGCCACGAACGTCTTGGTGATGCTGCCGATCCGGAACCGGTCGTCGGCGCCACGCGGCGTGCCCGTCTTCAGGTTGCCGACGCCCGAAGTCCCGCGCCAGGCACCGCCCTTGTCGACTGCAGTGGCCGTGATCCCGGGGACTTCGTCGGCGACCATGGCGTCCATCGCGCGCTGGGTCGCCGCGTGCCCCTTCCCGGGCTCGGCGTGTGCGGGGAACGTGAACGCGCTAGCGGCCACCGCCGTCGCGGCGAGCCCCACTATCCCGGCGTGCACTCGTCGACGTACTGCCATGACGTGCTCCTTCGTGGTTGAGCGTGCCGTGCCGCGGTCGCGGCACTCACCCGGCCCGTGCGCCCCTCGCGCAGCTCGCGGTGACGCGGTGAACCGTGGTCGCAGGGATGGACTGCGCCTGGATGCAGGGCAGTTGAGGCTCCTGGCGAACTTCGTCCGGAAGGTCGACGGCGGTCAGGAGTACGGTCCTGCCTGGGGTTGTCGCGGGGAGTCCGCTCCCAGGGCCGGGCTCGTCCTGGGAGCGGATGAACTTCCCCGCCCCTGAATGCTCCTCTTGGCGAAGGCCGGGAATCACCGGCGCCATCCATCAGAGGGGTTCCTCCGTGTACGAGCATGTATCGCGCAGTCGCTTCCCGCGCTCCCGCCGGGACGGTCGACGCCGGGCGGTGGCGGTCGTGGCCGCCGGCATCGTGGCGGCCGGGGTGCTGGCACCGACCGCGGCGTTCGCGGGCGGCAGGCCGGACGGTGTCCAGTCGAGCCTGAACACGCTGGTGAAGGACGACGGCCTGCCCGCCGCACTGGCCACCGTCAAGGGCCGCGACGGCCGCACCCGCACGTACACCGCCGGCGTCGGTGACCTCGCCACCGGGGCCAAGGTTCCCCTCGACGGCCAGATACGCGCCGGCAGCAACACCAAGACCTTCACCGCCGTCGTCGTCCTGCAACTCGTCGCCGAAGGGAAGGTCCGCCTGGACGAGCCCGTTGAGACCTACCTGCCGGGCCTGCTGCGCGGCGACGGCATCGACGGACACCGCATCACCGTCCGCCAACTCCTCCAGCACACCAGCGGCCTGCCCGAATACCTGGACAAGGACTCCGTCCTCACCGATCCGACGCGGTACTACGAACCGCGCGAACTCCTCGACGCGGCCCTGGCCCAGAAGGCCCACTTCGCCCCGGGCACGAAATGGGAGTACAACAACACCAACTACCTGCTGGCCGGCTTGATCATCCAGAAGGTCACCGGGCGACCCCTCGGCGAGGAGATCACCAAACGCGTCATCGACCGCATCGGCCTGCGCCACACCTACTTCCCCACCCCTGGGGACATGACCATCCGCAAGGCCCACCCCAAGGGCTACCACCGGGACTCCGACGGGTCGCTCCGCGACTACACCGAACTGGACCCCTCCTGGGGCTGGGCGGCGGGCGCCGTGGTGTCCACCAACTCCGACCTCAACCGCTTCTTCTCCGCGCTGCTCAAGGACAAGGGCAACCCTCTCCTCAAGAGCGCCCAGCGCAAGCAGATGCGCACCACCGTCCGCGCCGACGAGATAGGCCCCGGCGTCCGTTACGGGCTGGGCCTGGTGAGCAGACCCCTGTCGTGCGGCGGCCTGTACTGGGGCCACGGCGGGACCATTCCGGGCTACTACACCGCCGGGGGAGCCACCGATGACGGCCGCTCCGCCAACATCGCGGTGACCATGATCCCAAGTGACGCGTCCGGGCAGCGTGTGGAGGCCACGGTGGATGCGGCCCTCTGCCGCTGACTCCTCTCGGTCCGGCCCCCTGCCCGCGCGGAGCCCGACACCGAGCAGAGTGATCGCGGCTCTCGTGGACGGGGGCCGCGATCACTCTCTTCCGGGTTCCTGCGCGGCTGCCCTCTCCCGGCCCAGGACGGTCGGGTTCAGCCCGCCGAGTTCACCGACCCGGCCTGGACCAGGCCCGACTCGTAGGCCGCGATCACCGCCTGGGCACGGTCGCGGACACCCAGCTTGGCGAAGACGCTGGTGATGTGGTTCTTGACCGTGGAGGCGCTGATGTCCATCGCCGACGCGATCTCGGTGTTGTCGAGACCGGTGGCCAGCAGGTGCCACACCTCGACCTCGCGGGGCGTCAGCTCGCCCGCGCTGGGCACCTGCGACGGCGGCTGCGGACGGCGGGGCGCGGTGACGTAAGCCGAGATCAGACGGGTGAGTAGGCGGGGCGCCACGGCCGCCTCCCCGGTGTGCACGGTGCTCACGGCCGCCACAAGCTCCTCCGGGGAGGCGTCCTTGGGCAGGAATCCGCAGGCGCCGGCGCGCAGGGCGGCGACCACGTACTCGTCCATGTCGAAGGTGCTCAGCGCCAGGACCCGGCATGCGGGCAGCTCCCGCCTGAGCCGCTCGGTTGCCTGGACGCCGTCGAGCACCGGCATCCGGATGTCCATCACCACGACGTGGGGTTGGTGCTGGTGCGCGAGCTCGACCGCCCGCTGCCCGTCGTCCGCCTCGGCCACCACGTCGAACGCCGGGTCAGGGGCCAGGATCAGGGCCACACCCCGCCGCACGAGCGGCTGGTCGTCCGCGATCAGTACCCTGATCCGTTCCGAGGGTCCCGTCATCCGAGCTGTTCCTCTCCGCCGACCGACGCCACCGGCAGGGTGGCCGCCACCCGGAAGCCACCGCCGTCGAGGCCGCCGGCCACCATGCTGCCGCCCTGCAGCGCGACCCGCTCGCGCATGCCGATCAGTCCGTACCCGGTGCGGCGCGACCTCGGTCCACCCACACCGCCCGCTCCCGCCAGGGCACCCACCAGGGTGTCCGCCGGTGCGGCCGTACCGTTGTCGGACACCTCGACGGTGATCCGGTCCGGATGGTACGTCAGCCGCACCCGCGCCTGGGCCCGGCCGGCGTGCTTGCGGGTGTTGGTGAGGGACTCCTGGACGATCCGGAACACCGCAAGGCCGGTGCTCGGTGGCAGCGGGCGTTCCGCCCCGAGGACGGCGAAGTCGACGGGCAGGCCATCCCTTTGGGCCTCCTCGACGAGCTGTCCGAGGCTCCCGACACCGGGCTGCGGCGCGGACGGCACCTCGTCCGGCTCGTCACCGGCCCGGAGCACGTCGAGCAGTTGGCGCATCTCCCGCAGCGCTATCTGCCCGGAGCCCTCCAGGGTGACCAGAGCATCGCGCACCACCTCGGTATCGCCTCCGAGGTTGGCCCTTGCACCACCGGCCATCAGCTGCATGGTGGTGATGTGGTGGGCGACGATGTCGTGCAACTCCCGTGCGATGCGGCGCCGTTCCTGGGCCACCGCACGGTCGGCCAGCAGCCTGCGCCGGACCTCCACCGCGTGCTGCCAGCGCTTCAGTGCCTCGGCCGCAGCGATGACCAGCGCTGCGGAGAGCACGTTGCTCGCCGCGTCCGCGACCGGCGGGGGCAGTGGATGCCCCCGGCCCAGCAGCGTCACGGCGGCCGCCACGAGGGCGGCCGGCGCCACCACCGCGAGACGGCAGGACCGGGCCACGGCGAACAGCGCCACGGTGAGCGTGCCGTTGAAGTGGTGCGGCATCGGCCCGCTCAGGTTCAGCGCCAGGCCCAGGACCAGCACACCCGTCAGCGACGCCAGCGGGTGGCGGCGCCTGGTGAGCAGCGGTACGGCCGCCAGTACGAGCAGGACCAGCGCGGTCAGGGAGACCGGCTGGCCGCCGCCCGGCCCGCCGACCGTGTAGCCGAGGAGATCGACGACGGCCGCCCCGACAGCCACCAGCCAGTCGCTGACGGTCCAGGGCCGGCCGCTAGGTCTCGGTGACGGCG
This sequence comes from Streptomyces sp. AN091965, assembly GCF_022698285.1. NCBI lineage: Bacteria > Bacillati > Actinomycetota > Actinomycetes > Kitasatosporales > Streptomycetaceae > Streptomyces > Streptomyces sp. AN091965. The sequence goes on from NZ_JALDMY010000001.1 coordinate 1,626,190, forward strand.
GCAGCGGCCGGTGGTGCGTCGACATGCTGGTGGTCCCTTCCACGGTCGGTCGATCCCGGCTTTCGCCGGTCTACTCGTGACCGCCGTCCGGGAGCCGTCCCCCGCAGCGGCTCACAGTCCCGGGGGGAAGCCAGCGTCCGTGGACCATTCTCGCAGTGGCGCCCGGCCCCGGACAGGTACCCGGGACCGATCCCTGACCAGGACCCTGATCCTGGTCAGGGCTGTGTGCCGGCCCCAGGTCCTGAAGGCGTTCTCCATACCTCGGAGTCTCGCACCTGCCTCGGGCCAGAGTCATCCGTGCGGCAACGGTGGTGTTGCTGTAGTTTCGGCGCAGATGGCCGGTCATGGCCCCCGGGACCCGGTCCGCGCTGGTGAACGACACCTCGGCGAGCTTCACCACCGGCATCCCTTGTGTGGACAGCAAGACCATCTGGGCCCGCCGCCAGGTCACCACCGACCCGGTGCCCCTGCGGATGATCCGCAGCAGCCGCCGGCCCTCGTCATCATCGATCTCGCGTACGCGAACTCGTTCCGCCACCCGCACACGGTGACTGCCGCACGTCACACCCCCCCCCGTGCGATCACCTGTCCGCTGTGCGGTGGAATATGCACCGCACAGCGGAGCGCGACCGCACCGCAGTCGCCGAATCCGTGTCCGCAGCACCCGTCCCCCATGCCCTGTCCCGTCCGGTCTACCGCACCGCTGGTGTACGTGTGCCCGCTCGCGACGCGCAGCGGAAGCGGGGCCAGGTACAAGTGGGGTGCCCACAGGGTCACTTCATCTTGCACAAGGTGGCGTCGACGAGCTGGTCGGTGCGCTTGTTGCGGTCACCCTTGTTCAGGTTGGTGGAGCGCATCACGATGACGCCCTTCTTGCCCTTGCCGATGAAGCCGTTGGCGTTGAGATGGCCGATGGTGCCCCCGCTGTGGCTCCAGGAGCCGCCGCCGCAGCTGAGCTGCGTCCAGAAGATGCCCAGCCCCGCTCTCTTGACCGCCGTGTCGCCCTCCTGAGGGGTCGGCACCGTCTTCTGCATCTGCGCCAACTGCTTGGGGCCCAGCAACTTGCCGCCGAGCAAACCCTGCCAGAAGCTCGCGAGGTCGTTCGAGGTGGTGACGAGATCGCCCGACGAGCTGGCCGAGGTCATGCTCATCTCGGTGCTCTCGATCAGTTGCCCCCCGGGCTTGAACTGGTGATATCCCTTGGCATGCGGCTGGGGAAGGTCCGTCCGGGTGCCTGCGGAGAACGTGTGCTTGAGGCCGAGGGGTTCGATGATCCGGGAACGCACCTCGTCGCTCCAGTGACGGCCCGTCACCTTTTCGATGATCATTCCGACGAGTATGTAGCCGGTGTTGGAGTAGCTCCATCCCTTGCCGGGCTCGAAGCTGGGCCGGTCCCGCAGGGCCATGTCGACCAGTTCGCGCGGCTGGTAGCGGTCGAAGCGGTGCTTCAGGAACTGGCCGGAGTCGAGAATGGGCAGGTGAGGGGCGTAGTCGGGCAGGCCGCTGGTGTGCTGAAGCAGCTGGCGCACGGTGATCCGCCTGCCGTCGTTGCCGTTGCCCTTGACCACTCCGGGCAGCCAGCGGTCAACGGTGTCGTCGAGCCGCATGCGGCCTTCGCCGACCAGTTGCAGCACGACGGTCGATACGAAGGTCTTGGTATTGCTGCCCATCCGGAAGTAGCCCTGGCGCGGCATCTGCCGGTCGGTGCCGAGTTCGGCGGTGCCGCTGTACACGGAGCTGCGCCCGTGACCGTTCACCAAGGTGGCCTGGGCGCCCACCACTCCGTCGTTGCGGACGATGTCGTCCAGGCCCCGCTGGAGGTCCGTCCGGCCGGTTACTGCCGGACGGACTTCCGTCTGGGCCGCCCACGCCGTGGACAACGGCATCACCAGCGCTGCCGTAGCGGCGACCACCGCCACGGAGCCAAGGGCGAGACGGCGGCGCGTGGAGACGGAGTTGGGGCTGGCGTCACGGTTGCTATGGACGTCGCGGACGGAGTTTCGTGGCTGCGTCATGATGGTCACCTCGCATGTCTTGAAGGCCGTCCGACCCACGCAACGCCTTTGCAAAATAGTCGTGTTGTGATGCAGATCGGCCGACCGGACGGTGTGTCCGGCCCAAGATCATTCACCCATGGGGAAGCGATGGGTGGCCATGACGGAGCCCCCCTGGCCGGGGTATGGAAAACCCCACCCCGCTCATTCCGCGCCCTGCCGGGATCGGGATCACGCACGCTCGCGCATGGATCAACCGGGTGCTGTCAAGTTGCGGCTGGGGCAGGTGAGTTGGGCATGCTGAAGGTGTCGTGGTGCCGGTCTCACAGTGTCCGATGCTATAGCGGGGGCGCCGGTGATCGTCCTCCAGGCGGTGTGGCGTGCGGTCATCTCGGTGCGGTAATCGGAGACGGACAACAAGTGCCGGTGGGGCCGGAAGTGGGGTGAGATCCGGGAGAAGCTGGACAGGAAGCGCTGGGCGGTGCGGACGCTGCGGAAGCCCTTCATCGCGTACTCCCGCTGTCGTGTCGGGAGATGGCTGTTCTCGCACCGGTTGTTCAGATACTTCGAGGAGCGGTGCTCGACCGAGGGCATCACGGTGCGGTGCGCGGCCCCGTAGGAGCGGAGTTTGTCGGTAACGATCACTCTGGGCACGTACTGGAGCTGCTTGAGGAGCTTGCGGAAGAACCGCACCGCCGCCTTGGTGTCGCGGCGGTCGGTGACGAGAATGTCGAGGACCTGGCCGTCCTGGTCCACGGCACGCCACAGGTACCGCTGACGCCCGTTCACTTTGATGAACACCTCGTCGAGAGCCATTTGTCGCCCGGCTTGGGCTGCCGGCGGCGCAGCCGGGCCGCGTAGGCGGGGCCGAACCGCTCACCCCACGCCCGCACCGACTCGTAGGTCACCTGGATACCGCGCTCGAACAGCAGCTCCTCCACGTCCCGCAGGGACAGGGGGAAACGGTGGTACAGCCAGACCGCGTGCGAGATCACCTCGGGCGGGAACCGGAAACCCCGGTACGACGGCGCAGTGTCGGCGGCGGTCTCCACGAGCAGGCCCTCCCCGAGACGATCAACCACAGAGATCATCCCACGGACCGCGATCCACTACCTGACAGCACCTACCGCGGGGCAGGCGCCACCGTCCGCACCCCGTACTACGGTCGTGAGCTGCCTGAGAAGTACGCGCAGTTCAACCGCGATCACGCCCGTCTACGAGCTCCCGGCGAGCGCGCCTCAAGCAAGGGAGGATCTTCCGCAAGGCGCGCTGCAGCCCCAGCCGAATCAGCCGCACCGTCGCCGCCGTTCACACCATAGAGATCGCCTGGCGCACAGGTTGAGAAGCGTTCACTGGGCCATTTGCTGGGCTCGGCAGGTCAGGTCGGCGGACGGGAGTCTGCCCGTGGCCAGGTACGCTGTGGCGGTCTTGTCCGCGCAGGAGTTGAAGGGGTAGACGCCGTGTCCCTCTCCTCCGACGACCGTGATCATCCGGGAGCCGTGCAGGGAGCGGTGCATGGCCTGGGCGGCGGGCAGGGGTGTCTGGGAGTCCCACTCGTTCTGCACGATCAGCGCCTTGACCTTGTTGTTCACCTTCGTCGCAGGCTCGGTGCCCGGCTTCCAGAAGGCGCAGGGCTTGATCGTGGACGCGAAGTCGCCGTACAGCGGGTAGCGGGCCTTGTCGCGGATCGCGTCGCGGCGGTACTGCTCGGGGTCGCCCGGCCACGCCCTCGCGGTGTCGGCGCAGATGACCGCCCAGATACTCCCGTCGCTGGTGTCCTCCTCAAAAGACGGGGTCGGCTTCGTGCCCCCGGCGGCCTGCTTCAGCTCGGCGACCCAGTCGGCGGCGTCCCGGGCGTTGAAGAACTTGTGGCGCTGGGCGCGGATGCCGTCACCGGTGAGGGGGCCCTCGGTGGAGTCGACCGGCTTGCGGTCAGCCCGGGCGACCAGGTCCCAGAAGGTCTTGCGGACCTTGTCCGGGGTGTTGCCCAGGTGGTACGTGGTGTGTCGCTGAGCGGTCCAGCGGGTCCAGCGCGTGAAGGCGGGCTCGGTTCCCTCCGCCATGTCCTGCAAGATGCCCCGCCCGAACCGCGCGGGGTCGACCGCGCTGTCCAGGACGAACCGGTCCGTTCGTCGGGGGAACATCTGCATGTAGACCGCGCCGAGGTAAGTGCCGTACGAGTACCCCAGGTAGGAGATCTTCCGCTCGCCCAGCGCGGCGCGGAGGACGTCCATGTCGCGGACAGTGTTGCGGGTGGTGAGGTGCCGCAGCTTGTCACCATTCTTGGCCCGGCACTTGTCGGCCACCGTGCGGGCCCACTGCACGTCCTTCGCGAAGGTCTCGGGCTTGTACGGGCGGTCCATGCTCTTTTCGTCGGCCGTCAGGCCGCAGCTGACGGGGGAGCTCCGCCCGACGCCCCTCGGGTCGAACCCGATCAAGTCGTACTGCCTCTTCACCTTCCCGGGCAGCTCCGCCCCCACGTCCACGGGCAGCTTCAGGCCCTCCCCGCCGGGACCGCCGGGGTTGAGAAGCAGTACGCCATGACGGTCCTGCGGGCTGCTCGCCTTCACCCGGGACACCGCGATGTCGAGCTTCTGGCCAGCGGGATCGCCGTAGTCCAGCGGCACCTTGAGGGTCGTGCACTGGTACGTGGCGGGGGTCGCCGGGTCGCAGCGCTTCCAGTGGAGCTGCTGGTGCGTGTACGGCCGCAGGGGGTCCTTGGCCGCGGAGACATCGGGGGCGGCGAAGGTCGTCGTAGGGCTCAGTGCCGAAAGGAAAGCTCCCGCTATGCCTACGGCCGCGAGAGACGTTATTCGTGTTTTTCGCACAGTGATACTCGTCCTTGTCGAGGAGAGGAAAGGAGAGGAGAGGGCACGATCATGGTTTCCGGGGTAGCGGAGGCGCATCGCTGAAAGGCGGGAAAAGGGCCTCCCTCGATCGGGGGAGGCCCCCTCTGAGCTGCCCGGTCATACTGGCCGAATCATGGTGACGGGAATCCGGCCGCTGCTGCGCGGCTCTACGTATGCGGGCATGCTGTTCGCCCTCTTCGGCGCGTTGGCGAGCCTTCCGCTGATGCCGTTCGCCGTGCTGCCGAAGCTGGTGTGGCCGTCTGCGCCCTATGCGGTGCAGCCCGTTCTGGCGCTGTTGTTCTGGGCAGCGCTGGTCGGTGGGATGGGGCTTGTCCGGCCCGTGCGGCGGGTGTTGATCATGGGCGCCCGGCGTCTGCTGGGGGTGCCGTTGCCGGATCCCGCTCCCGCTGCCGTGCCGTCCGGCGCGGACCGCTGGCGTACTCCGCTGTGGCTGCTGCTGCATGTGGCGGTGGGGTGGACGGGGGCGCTGGTCGGCGGCGTGCTGCTCGGCGCGGGCCTTGCCCTTCCGCTCGGCGCCCCGGTGGGAGTGAGCCTGTTCGGCTGGTCGGTGCGGGCGGAGGGCGGCGGCTGGTGGGGCTGGGCCCTTGCGCTTGGCTGCGTGCTTCTGGCGGCGCTTGTGTGCGTTGCGGTGTCGAGCGCTCTGCGGTGGCTGGCGCCCGGGCTGTTGGGGCCCTCGGCGGCCGAGCGGCTCGCGCTGGCCGCCGAGCGGGAGCAGCAGCTTGGCGAACGCAACCGGCTGGCCCACGAGTTGCACGACTCCATCGGGCACACGCTGACGGCGACCACGATCCAGGCGGCGGTCGCGGGCGAGGTCCTGTCCGCCGACCCGGTGGCGGCGCGGGCCGCGCTGCGCAGCATCGAGGAGTCGGCCCGGGCCGCGCTGGAGGACCTGGACTACGTCCTCGGCGTCCTGCGCGAGGAGAAGGCGGAGACCGCGCCGACCCGCACGCTGGCCGACCTGCCCGAGCTGCTCGACCGGTTGCGGCATACGGGGGCCGTGGTGGAGCCGGAGCTGTCGGGCGAGTTGGCGCAGGTGCAGGGGACGCTGTCCCGGGCGGCGTACCGGATCGTGCAGGAGGGGCTGACGAACGCGTTGCGGCACGGGGCAGGCGGGCCGGTCCAGGTCCGGGTGGCGGTCAGGCCGGACGCGCTGGAGCTGAGTGTGGTCAACCGGACCGGTGCGGCGACGAGCACGGGTGGCTTCCCGACGTCCGGGCACGGTCTGCCCGGCCTGGCCGAGCGGGTGCGGCTGCTGCACGGCGAGTTCGCCTCCGGTCCGGACGGGCCGCAGCGGTGGCGTCTCGCGGTGCGGCTGCCGGTGCGGGCGTCGGTGTGACCGGCCCTGACGCGAGCGTGCCCGTCAGCCTCCTGATCGCGGACGACGAGGTGACCCGCAGCGGTCTGCGTACGCTGCTCGCGGCGCGGCCCGCGATCACGCCCGTCTACGAGCTCCCGGCGAGCGCGCCTTCGCGCGCCTCAAGCAATGGAGGATCTTCCGCAAGGCGCGCTGCAGCCCCAGCCGAATCAGCCGCACCGTCGCCGCCGTTCACATCAGAGTGCGGTACGTGATCTTCCGTCCGGCTTGTCGTCGCTCGATGGTGTGATGTTGGGGCATCGTCGCCGGTCAGGCGTTCGCGGTTCGCTTGGGTTCTGGCATGAGCATGCGCATGTCGTACTCGACTGATGTCTCCGACGAGCGATGGGTCCTGGTCGAGCCCGTGATCACCGCGTGGAAGGCCGCGCATCCGTCGGTCAGCGGCCACCAGGGCCGATACGCGATGCGGGAGATCGTGAACGCGATCCTTTACCAGAACCGCAGCGGCTGCCAGTGGGACTTGCTGCCCCACGATCTGCCGCCCGCCGGGGCGGTGAAGTACTACTTCTACACGTGGCGCGACGACGGCACCGACCAGACCGTCCACGACCTGCTGCGGTGGCAACTGCGGGAGAAGAACCGGCGATTAGCCGACCCGAGCCTCATCGTGATGGACGCCCAGAGTCTCCACGCCGCCGTCGGCGTCCCGGCCGGCACGACCGGCAAGGACGCTTCGAAAAGAGTGCCTGGCAGGAAGAGATGCTTGGCGGTAGACGTGTCGGGCCTGGTCGTCGAGGCCGTCGTCCTGCCCGCTTCCGCGCACGACAACGCCGCCGGCGTCGCGCTGCTGGACGGCGTGGCCGCTCAGATGGACACCGTCAAGAAGGCCCTGGTCGACCAGGGGTTCAAGAAGAGCGTCGTCGACCACGGCAAGAAGTACGGGATCGACGTCGAGATCGTCGGGCGCAACCCGGCCGAGAAGGGCTTCGTCCCGCAGGCCAAGCGGTGGATCGTGGAGCAGACGAACGGGATCTTGATGTTCTACCGCCGTCTCGTGCGTGACTACGAACACCGGCTCGCCACCTCCCGCTCTCGGGTGTTCTGGGCGATGACGTCGGTCATGGCCCGTCGCCTCACCGGCGCCACCATCGCCTCCTGGAGGACGGCATGACCGAAAACCCGCAGATCACAGCAGTTCTGGAATACGTCGAGGCACGTGAGCGCGAACTGATGGAACAGGCCGGGCTTCTCCGCGGCCGCATCGAAGAACTCACCGCGCAGTTGGCCGAGTTCGACGCAGAGAGCGAGAACCTCCGCGTCACCCGCAAGACTCTCCTGGCGCTGCCCGCACCCACCAGCGAGTCCGACCGCCCCGAGGTCCCCGATCACCCCGCTTACCAGCAGATCCTCGCTGCTTTCGCAGACACCGGGCATCCGATGCGGGCCCGCGACCTGTGCCAGGCACTCGACCTGCCGGTCGTCCCGAAGAACACTGAGGGCATCCGGTCCAAGCTGAAACGCCTGGTCGCCAGGGGCATCCTCGGCGAACCCGAACCCGGCCTGTTCGCCCAGCCCGGCACCTAACGCACATCGCGGCCCGATGACCAGCCGTCCTCACTCAAGCCCAACCACGAAACGGACAACTACTCACGTTCCGCACTCTCAGAGGGCAGTTCGTCACGCGGGGCAACCTGGGCGGCGCTTTGGGCCCGTAACGGCGGCTTCTTCTTCCTCTTCTTCGGCATGCACAGGACAGTAGCCACCCCCACTGACACGGCCGTGCCCCAAGCAGGTCAGTGATAGGGACGCCGCGCTGCCAGCAGGCGATCCACCGGGGGAGGGCTTCACAGAGGCACTGCCGGCAACGTCTGTGTGAAGCGCAAAGTGATCCCGGAATACTCTCCGCGCGAGGACACGTCAGTTCGGGCAAGGAGGCGTAGGCCGCGTGGCTCTATGCCTGCGCTCGACCTGCGCTACCCGGCGCGGTCAGCGCGGCCCGGATTCTGTGGTCGAGATGTGCATCGTCGATGAGGTGACTGAAATGTCGTGCGCAGTCGGGGTGTTGGCGAAGCATCGAAGCTACCGAACTAGCATTGTCACCGCTCAAGGTACGCAGCCACGCCGCGATGTCCCTCTGCGGGCCCCACTGGTCCCAGCTCGCGTCCCACTCGAAGGCCCCGTTGCAGCACTCTTCGAGTAGGTCGAGTGCACCGATTGCTGCCGCTCGCTGCGCGATGCCGATGAGCCACATGATGGTGGCGTCGACTTCTCCCCGTTCGGGAGATCGGTGCGTGCCCAGGAGCGTGGCCATGGCCCGGACAATGTCGAGGGTGTGCTGAAGGTTGGATTCCAGGGCTGGCAGGAGGGACTGCAGCGGCAGTTTGACCAGCAGGTCGCAGTACAGTGCCGCGTCATCGGTATGCCTCGCGGCCAGCGCGACCAGTTCGTGCGCAGCAGTATCAGAACCTGCGTGCAGGGAACGCTGCAGGATCGATGCCCTCGCCAAAGGGGACTGCGCTGAGGGCCGCGTTTCCTGGCGAACCAGCTGGCGCAGTGCCTGAACGGTGTGTGGCCGCCGGCTGGGATCGGTCTGGGTGGCGTGACGCACGATGCTCCTCCAAGGCCCAGCCTTGGGCAGCAGCGGCACATTGATCGCGGGCATGTCCCCGGTCACGGCCCAGCCGATCAGCTGACCGATGCTGTACACATCGGCGGCACCCGTGGCGCTGTGTGCGTCGATAGAGAGTTCCGGTGCGGCGAAGCCGTCCGAGCCGAAGCGAACGCCGACACGGGTGCGTTGCGGGTCGGTTGTCTGTCCGCGCGGGCGGCGGGCGATACCCCAGTCCGCCAGCACCCAACGCCCCTCATACAGCAGAACGTTGGCCGGCTTGATGTCGCGGTGGATCCACCCTTCCGGATGAGCAGCGGACAAGGCCGAGCACAGGGCTTCGACAAGCTTGCTCAGTTCGGACGTTTCCACGAGCCGGTCTCGCACCTGTTCGGCGGTGAAGGGGGCGTACGGCATGACGAACCAGCAGTGGTCGTCGTCCGCGTCCAAGATCGGCATGGCGTGCGGGTGCCCGTCGAGCCAACGGCCCAGGGTGATCTCGCGCCGCATGCGGGCGCGCTTTCGTTCGGGCGGGTTTCGGTCGTGGAGCTTCTTCAGCACGACCTTCACGCCTGTCCGTTTGTGTATCGCGCGAAAGACGTCTGCTTGACCTCCGTCGGCGAACGGCAGACGTTCGCATTGGTAGTCCTTCCGTTCCCCTCGGGCCAGGCGTCTCACCCTCGCTTCATCCTTAGTCGCCGTAGAGGTGGGCTGGGGCACTCGCGCAGAAGGGTGTCGGGTACCGGGCACTGGGTCTGGGTCTGGGTCCGCAAGTTCAACAGGGCTGCCGGCCGCCTGGTGAGGTTGCTCTGTGCCTACGAGGCGGCGTGCCGTGTAGACCGGGGATCCGCTGATTACGGCTGAGGCTTCCAGCTGGTAACCGTCGGGAGCCAGGACCCGGTTGAGTGCGGTCAGGAGCCGCGCTACCTCTTGCTCGTCGGTGCGCACCGCGGGGTGAAGGGTCTCACTGAGGAAGCGGAGCAGCGTCTCGTCCGGTCCGCTTCGCAGGCCGAACCGGTCGTCGCTGAAGATCCAGTCGTTGTCCCAGTCGTCGTTGTCGTACCGGTGCTTCGCGATGTCCTCGCGTGCCGTTGCGAACCTCGAGTCATGGCTCGGCAAGGCGTCGAGGTCATACAGACGTTCCAGGAACGAGAGGTCGCCCAGACCTCCCGTCCAATCCGTCGCGCTGAGCTTCTCGACGATGCGACGCCGGGTCACCTCGGTGAGCGACGCCCTGCTGCTGTCCGTGCGAGGCGAGCTTTGGGTGCGGACTGCTGGTTGCCACGCGCCTGGTATCTCGGTGATGCGGCCGCGTTCGTCGAACTGCAGGCCGTCTCGTTGTAGTGCGTCGGCCAGCTCGTCCTGCCAGGACCCGCTCCATGCCTCTCGCTGCCCCGTGCGAATGATGTCCTCGAACACGCGCAGCGCCCTGGTCACGTGGCCGCGGTCGGTCCAGTCAACGGCGGCAGCGTAGGACTCGAAGGCGATGCGGCGGACGCTGGAGTCCGTGTATCGAAGTTCGTCGTCGGGTACGGGGGCGAAGTTGCTGCTCTGCCACGCCTCTCCGATCGTGCGAAGGGTCAGGTTCGTCGCCAGCGAACGAAACCTCACCCGAGTGGCGCGGCTGACCAGGTCTGTAGAACGCGGGGGCATAGACAAGAGGATATGACCGCGACCGCAGGCTCTGGAGCGCACCTTCCGCCGCGGGCCCGGGCCGAACGGCGATCCCACTCGAGCACTGGCTCTATGACATACGGCGCACGGCACGGAGGTCGCCTGGTGTCGAACGACTGGCGTCGATCAACCGATAGATCTCACGGGCCACATACCGCTTCAAGCTCCGAATGATCTCCCTCCGGGTTTTCCCCTCGGCGACACGTCGCTCGTAGTACGCCTGCGTCCGCGGGTCCCAGCGCAATCGGGCGAGCACGATGCGGTGCAGTGCGGCATTCGCTTGTCGGTGTCCACCGCGGTTGAGCCGGCGATGCTGCCGACTGCCCGATGAGTATTCGACCGGGCTCACCCCGCACAACGCCGCGAAGGACGCCTCGCCACGCATGCGCTCACGGTTGTCCCCCAAGACGGTCAACAGAACTGCCGCGCTGTGTGGCCCCACTCCGATCGCCTCGAGCAGGCGCGGAAAGTGCGTCGCGATCACCTCCGCCATGCGTTGCTCCAGCACGCGGGCCTGCGCACCCAGGTGTTCGACGCGCTCGGCGAGTACGCGCACGGTGAACCTCGTTGCCCGCGCCACGGGGTCGACCGCGTCGTCACCCTCGGCCAACTGCAGACAAGCCAGCTCGAGCCTTCGGCGCGACAAGCTCCGCAACTCATCACGGAGCTCCGGCCCGGCGGTAACCAAGATGGCCTTGAGCTGGTTCACCGCCTGCCGTTTGGCACAGACCGCAGAGTCCTTGGCCATCACGTACATGCGCAGGATCTCGACCGGGCCACACCCTGTATTCACCGGGAACTGTGCGCGGCCACTGAGCACCGAGCGGGCAGCAGCGACGGCGTCACCCTCGTCCGACTTGCTCCGTCGGCGCCGAGCGACGCGTCCAGGGCCAGGGGCCTCCACCACCGCAATGCCCACAGAGATTAGGTGCCGAGACAGTGCCGCCCCGTAGTTGCCGGCACTCTCCACTCCTGCCCGTTGCACCACACCTCAAGTGCGAGCCCACGCGACAACATCTCGATAGCCATTCGCTGTAGTCGGGAACCGCGCAACAGCCAGAATCTGTCCCAGCATCGACATCACCGCCGCCACATGGACGTCACGATGCGAGTCGACTCCGAGGACCACGTCACCTGCCTGCGCAGGAGAATCAGCGTCGGGGCGAGCGCTTGATGACTCGATCATCCACTCACCCCCGTCGGCATTCACCGTGTTGCCGGGCACCGGGTCCGGGGAGCAGTCATCAGTGCCACGGTGCAGCTACACGAACGCATTGCAGTGCTCTAGACATGCTCGCCCGGCCTCGTCTTTGAGCTCACTGCCCCGCCCCGCGTCGACACAGGATGGTTAGGACACAGCGGTCAGAAATGTCAGGAGCCAGCCCACAGCACAGAAGCAGTACTGGACGAATACTTCCCGACTGCCCACAAGGTGTATCTCGTTACGCCACCACGCGCCGCAGAGGGCACACCAGCGCGCTTCAACGCGCCCGCCTGAACTGACTTGCTTGCCCTACCTGTTACCCGGCGGACACTCCATACGCGAGACAGTCGGACGCTGCAGACCCACACCCCGTGCGTCACTCAGCGCCCCATTCCTCTCAGCTCAGCCCTGACTGTCAGAACCTGCCCGTAGCTTTGTGAGTCCTACTCGCGGCGGCTACGGGGAGAACCCATGGACGACGATCTTCAGGTCGATAGCGACGAGGACCTCTTCCGTAACCCCGTCTACTACGAACCAGCCGGCTGCAACCTCGACTTGGACCGCGCCGATCTCGGTGTACCCAACGGCGAAGACCTCCTCAATGTGCTCCTGCGCATGCGAGGGCGTGTCCCCGTCGACAAGCGGGGGCTGATCTGCCCTGACTGTCTGAAGATTCGCGGTCGGCGCGTCCCCATGTATCTCGTCCAGCGTGATGGCATTTGGCTTGCCTCCCATTACCGAAAGCCCGGAGACAAGCCGATCAGCCACGAGTCCGACGAACACCTCGCGCGCAAAGAACGCGTCGCGAAGGACTCCGAAGATCACGGATTCCATGCTGACATCGAGTCGCAGACCCCCGACGGACACGCACGGCTCGACGTACGCATCGATGGCGCCAACGGCATCGTCTTGGGCTACGAACCTCAGCTGAGCGCCCAGACCGCCCGCGGAATGCGCGCGCGGGAGGGATTCCGGCGCCGCGCTGGGATCCAATCCGTCTGGGATTTCGCTGATCCCGACCACGCAGGCATCGGCACCGTCCCGTACGTCCGCACACCCAACTTGCCGGCCTCCGTCATCCGCGTGCAGAAGAACCCCATAGCGGTCCAGGACGGCAACTTCGTCTTGGAGGAGGGCCAGTGCAGCCAAAGCGGCACCCTCACCCGGTGCCCCGAGAAGCCCTACGACCCCGAGAACCCGACCGACACCGGGTACTGCGGGGGCTGGCACCGCGTCCTGGTGCCAGCCCACCAATCGAGCACCTTCACCGGGGAAGGCGGCCTCACACTCACCCGGTTCATCGTGGAGGCAGCTGCCGGCGAGCGGATCCCATTCCAGCGAAGCGGGCACCATGGCTGGCTCCCGGCACAGCAGTGGCAGCAGTACCTCGAGGCGAACGGGCCCGCCCTGGACGACAAAGCGCGGCAGCCATCCATCCGACAGGGAGACCGACGCGACAGATGCACCGAGGACCGGCCGGCTTCGGAAGTGCGCACTGAACCAAGGCAGCAACGTGGCAGCCGCTCGATCGTCCTTGAGACCCGCCCTCTAGAAACCGAACCCGGCAACGTTCCGGTCGACGCACTGGGGCAAGTGATCCCGCCGTGCCGCTTCTGCGGCCAACCCGCAAGCCTTCCCGGTCCAGAAGGGCTGCCCGAGCACTTCTCCTGCCGCAGAAGGCACGATCCGTAAGCGCTCGACCGTTGCAGTCCGCACCCGTCGACCGTTGGCGTCGATCTCGGCCGCACAACGCATGCCCCCAGCGAGGCAACCCGATGTGGGCATGCACTACTGCTGAGCGATGATGTTGACAGAGTGACGGAGTCGATCGGGGGGCCTGCCATGTATCTGAGTCGCGTCAAAGTGAGCGGTCTGCGCGCCAGCGCAGAGACACCAGTGAGCTGCGACCTTCCTGGCAGATTCAGTGTGCTGATCGGGCCGAACGGTGCCGGGAAGACCACACTCACTGACGCCCTCTACCTCGCGCATCCAGGAAGCCGGTTTCCCGTACTCCCAAGACCGACTTCAGCTGTGCTGGCACCTCCTGACACCGGCATCGCTCGCAGCATAGACATCACGTACACCTTGGCCGACGACATCCAGGCCGAGGGGCGCTTGGGGCGCCAGATGCACACGACCGGGCACCGCCGTCTCGGTGGCGAAGCTGAATCCTGGAGCGTCTCCCTGCACCAGCAATTGGGGACAGTCACCTCGCGCCTGACAAGCAGCCACGGCCTTGGTCGGAGCATCGATCAGTTCAAGCTGATCTACCTGCCCGCTTGGCGTCATCCACTGGACGAACTGGCACGTCGTGAGGTTCGTATCTTGGTGGAGCTGCTGCGCGCACGACAGCAGGAGCTCTACGGCAGCCGCAACCTGGCAGCGCTACGTGCCCGCGCCTCCCGGCTATTGGAGGATCTGGCCAAGGACAGCCTGATCGACGCCGTCGAGGCCCGCATCAGCGAACAGCTGGGCAGGCTGTCGGCCGGCGTGAGCACTCACTGGCCTTACGTGCGCGGCCAGGTCATTGACGACACCTACCTCGCCCGCGTTCTGGAAATCATGCTCGCCGTCATCGAAGGCCGTTCCGCAGCCCGGCCTCTGGAAGTCTCTGGTCTCGGGTACGTCAACCTGCTCCATATTGCCGTGACGCTGGCTGCGATACCCGACTCATCAGAGATCCCTCGCTCCCCGACGAACCCACGGGAGAGCAGCGAGGATGAGTTTCCCTCCGAGGAGGAGCAGGCGCGGCAAGCGTTCGACAACTTGGCTCAAGCGCATGCTGAGGCTGCCTCCGAGGAGGATTCCTTCTTCTCCACGACCCCGTTTCATGCGACGGTCATCATCGAGGAGCCAGAAGCCCATCTCCACCCTCAGCTGCAGCACTCGTTGGTCCGGTACTTGCGCAGAACGGTCAAGGCGCGCCCCGAACTTCAGGTGATCCTCACCAGTCACGCCACGGACATCATCACGGCGTGCGACCCCACGGAGCTCGTCGTCGTACGTCGCACCGACCAGGGCAGTGTGAGCCACTGCGTCAAGGACGTGGTCCCGGACCGGCATCGCGATGCCACGCTTCGCAAGGCCAGACTGCACCTCGACGCGAGTCGCTCATCAGCTCTCTTCGCCGACCGCCTGCTCCTGGTGGAAGGAGTCACTGAGGGTGCGGTGGTAAGGGAGTTCGGTCGGGCCTGGGCAGGTGACGACGAAGCCAAGCAAGCCTTCATTGATGCCCTCAGCATCATCCCGATGGGCACCAAAGTCGGCCAGTGGGCCGCCCATCTCCTGGCGACACCGGGCAAGGAACTGTGCACGAAGCTCGCCATCCTCCGCGACAGCGACAGCGACCTTCCCTTCGACAGCGCACGCGACGTGCCCAAGTGGGCCGCAGAGCATGATCCGAACGTAGCCCGAGTGTTCATCAGTCATCCCACCCTCGAGCCGGCGATCACCACCGGCAATGAAGCCCTCATCGCACAGGCCCAACAAGCGGTAGACCCAACCCATCCGTTGGAGAACATCACCGTCGACACTGTGCGCTTCTACTTCGCCAGCCGAACCTCGGCAAAGGACGGCAAGGAAGCAACCAAAGAAGGCCGGGGTGCACGCCGTAAGGCCGAATTCGCCCTCGAACTCGCCGCGGCGCTCCGGGAAGCCAACGACGCCGACCACGAGGCGACCAACGGATCCCATCTCGTGACGGTCCCCGAGCACCTCGCGGATCTCTTCGAGTTCCTCTGCCCGGCCGCGCCGACTCCCTCCAGCGATCTGGCGTCCGACGAAGCCGCCGCGGAGCCACCCGAGTGGCTTGCTCCCGACAGCATTTGGGACAAACTGCCAGACGACGTCGACTGGGACGACGAACTCAATGACCCGGGGTACTGGCCCGACGACGAGCCTGTTGGTGCAGAGGAACAGGAGCTTGAGTCTGCGACCGAAGGGGACGAAGCCCACGACTGGGGCTCTCTTCCGGACCCACATCAGATCTGGCAGACCCACACTGCAGGGCGTCAGCCTGGAGGCTGGCCCACGCAGGCGGCACCCGGAGCCTGGCCGCAGGGTCAGGACAATGCCTAGATCCAACAACGGGCTCGATGCGCTGACAACCCAACAGCTCATCGCCAGTGGGTGCCCAGACAGCCGCGTCTACGTCCAGGCTGCACCGGGATCAGGCAAGACCACCGTGTCGGCTCTGCGGTTCGGTCTACACCGCTTTGCCGCCCTCTCCGACCCGCGCGCGGTCGTAGCGGTCAGCTTTACCAGATCGGCCACGGAGGAGTTGCGCACTCGGGTCTCCCGGCAATGGGGTTCGGCATCGCTGCGCTGGCCGCACCGCATCGTGACCCTGGACACCCTTTTGTGCGACCTCCTCTCCCATCTGCTCAAAGAAGGCGTTCTGCACTGGCCAGGAGGGCACACGGAACTTGAGGTGATTGACTCTTGGCGGACTACCCTCCCCACCCAACGCACCCACATAAAACCCGTTCTCCAGGTCGATAACGGCTGCGTTGTCATAAGAACACTTCGCGAGCCCAGGCCCGCGAGCCATCCGTCAGCCTTGCGCTTCAGGGGAACCGTCTCATCCGGCACGTGTACGCACGACAACGTGCGCGAGGTTCTTCAAGGCGCCCTCGCCACTACTGCGGCACGACAGGCGCTGGTCTCGTACTTCGCGACCTCAGTGCGTTCGTTGACAGTTGATGAAGTGTTCGACGCCAACGACCTCGACCGGGAAATCTTTTCACTCGCAGCATCAGCGTCGATCTCACTCACACTGGTCGGCGATCCATGGCAGGCCCTCTATCAGTTCCGGGGCGCTCGCCCCGCCGCAATGGAAAAGTACATCAGCGAAAACGCCTTCACCACGCATCACCTGGACGTTTCCTTCCGCTGGAAAACTGACAGACAAGCATGGATTACACGACAGCTGCGCCAACACATGCCGATCACACTGCAGCAGGGAACTGCCCGTGAAGCCGACGTGGCCCTCGCCTACAAATGGAAGCTGCTCTGGGAGTGCGATCCCCTCATCTTGCCCCTCGCCATCAAGCCCGGCATCGGCCAGATTCAAGACGCGATCTGCACCCTGCTCCTCAACGAAATCACACAGAACGCCCTGGGCACGCAGGCAACATTTCTGCACGACGCACTAGTCACGCTCGGCCTGGACAAGGAGACGCTCACAGTCGCCCGCCCCTCCCTACAGACCGCCCTCACCGAACTCAAGGCCGGCCTACAACCGGCCCCCGTGTGGCAAGAACTCACAGCCAGCCTGGCAGACCGAATTCCGGCGGTTGCTGCCGCAGAGCTCACCCGCAAACCGGTGAGCGCGCTGAATCTCCTACAACGCCGGCTGACAGAAGACGCGCTGATACCTGGTCTCACCTACCATCAGGCCAAGGGACGAGAGTGGAACACGGTAGGCATCAAATTGAGCCCTGCGGAGGCTTCAGCCCTGGCTAACGGCCTCAAATCTGACGATGAGAACCATCGTGGGCTGTACGTGGGACTCACACGCGCCCGCCTCGACGCCCTCGCGCTCGCCTGAACGTCCCCCGACGTGGACCCCAAGGTCGAACGCCGCGGACGTCCCCCAGAGAGACGACGGAGTGGCTCCTCGGCAACCGGACGCCCACGAGTTCCGCCGACGCTCCCCCGGCAACCCTGCGTGGAGCTGCACCCGTGCTGAAACGCACAGACGGGGGTCAAGATCTGTCACGCCCGTGTCACCAACACCGTTGACGCACCTGGACGGCAAGATCCCAACTCGGTCAAACGCCCCCGAGCTGGACCACATGGACGCCACAAGACGACTTCGCCAACCTGTGCCATGTGGTATCGCCAGGAGCTCCGCCGCTCGCAGGCACCACACATCAAGATCCGGACCAGGTGCGGACCAACTCGGCCACGCATCGGGCCATCCCACCCCTTTTCACAGGTCAGAGGCGAGGGAGGCCGTGTACCACCAGCAGACCAAGAATCTACTGGTGGGCACCGCAGCCCACAGGGTGCCGGTTGCCCCACACACAGACCGAAACTTGTGGGCTTGTTACAACTCGCGGGTTACCCGCCACGGAAGCGCCCACCCTTCACGCCCTCAAGTCAGCATGAGTCGCGTCCCCACCCGCCCGTCGCCGTCTCCGCCCACCCGTGACCAGCCGGGACAGCCCCGTGGCCGTGCCTGACGAACCGTCAGGAAAGTCAGCATTGGGTCAGCATGAGCCCTACTAAAGCCGCCTGCACCCATCCACAGACTGGAACCGCAGTCAACGCCGCAACGGCCGCCAGCGGCCACAGGGGGCGGCCCCTGCGGGGCTCGGCATCGGCCTCAACGAACGACCTCGCGCGCCGCCCCCGAGGGGCCCGATCACCTCGTCTCGCCAGGTCAGCGCACGCGTCCTCGCGGCTTCAGCGCCACCGGCGGCAGCTCCGGGGCCGGGAGCGGTGCGCCGTCGTAGCCCTTCACCTCGCCGAAGCGGGTGCCGGTCATCCAGTCGGTGCGAGCCTGTTCGATGTCGGACTGAGTGCGGCCGATGCAGTTCCACCACAAGCACATAGCTGGCCAACGGCCCCACGTCTGGACTCGAGGGCGAGCCCTCACCACGCTGGGACAGCGGCACTACCGAAACCGCTTCCCACTCCGCGGACTGCCTTCCCTTTCTCCCCCATGGCGGTGCACGCCACCGCTCTGACGCCACCGCACCAGAGCGGCCAAGCGCCTGGAACGGGCCGCGCCGACGCGTAGTTCCTTGCGCAGGGTCTCGGCGGACACAGGGCGCTGATGCGCCTCCCGGTGTCGGGCATCCAGTACCTGCGCCTGCACCAGCAGCGGATCCTCGTCCGTCCGCTCGCTGTCTGTGGAGGCGCTCTTCCCCTTCATGCGCCCAGCCTTGCCGTCTATCGGGACGCTGGGACGGTGGATCAGGAGTTCCACCGCCAGCAGCAGCGCGACCGGAGGCCATCCAGCGACCAGTACTGGCTGCCACTCCAGGGCCGGTGCAGCCGCGATGTTCGCAGCCAGCGAGACCGCGATCCCCAGCATGAAGGCCGCCCATACCGCGCTGCGCGCTCTACGTGTGACGGTCGTAGAGGACCTCAACAGGCCTATCGTGGCCAGAAGCAGCAGGCCGTCAACCGACAGAGGCCACAACGAGGCACTCACCGCGTCCGCTCCGCCCTGCAGAGCGAAGGCGCGCTGATGCACGTACGAGGCATATGCGGCGACCCCCGCCACGACAAGAGCACACGTCGGCCGGATCCAGGTATCGATGGACGAGCTCTGCTTGTAGGCGGCCTCCTCACCAGCCTCAGGAATCTCATTCATCGCAACCATCACTCGCCTTGAGCCACCGGCTGTACCGCTCGACGGCCGAACAGCCACCTCGTGTGCACCCTCGCCGCAGGATCGAGAGCAGAACGCGTGCACATCGCGTGCACACCCCCACAGGAACTCCCAGGAAGCGCCAGGTAGAGGCGGGAAGTCCTCCTTCACCGGAGGGCGCTCCAGAGCTACCGAAGGCGCAGGTCAGAGCCCCGCAAAGGGTCAACTCAGCCTGAACCTCCAGTTCGAGCGCAAGGGCCAGGGCGTGGGCGGCATGCTCAAGCGCGCCGTCACCGGGGAGGGGCTGCCGCTGATGACGGTGCGCGGCCAGGGCGAGGCGTGGTTCGCGCACGAGGCGCACACCTGCTTCCTCGTCGACCTCGAACCGGGCGACCTGCTCACCATCAACGGCCGCAACGTCCTGTGCTTCGACGCGAGCCTGTCGTACGAGATCAAGACCGTGAAGGGCTCGGGCATCTCCGGCGGCGGCCTGTTCAACACCGTGTTCTCCGGCCACGGCAGGCTCGGCCTCATGTGTGACGGCGAGCCGCTGGTCATCCCGGTCTCGCCGAAGGACCCGGTGTACGTGGACACCGACGCCGTGGTCGGCTGGACCGCCCACCTGGAGACGTCGCTGCACCGTTCGCAGTCCATCGGCTCGATGCTGCGCGGCGGCTCCGGCGAATCCGTACAGCTGAAGCTCCAGGGCGACGGCTACGTCATTGTCCGCCCCAGCGAAGCCACCCCGGCCAAGCCGCAACAGCACTGAGCCGGGCGGCCGGTCGCCGCCGGTCGCCGCCGGGGAACGACCGGCCGCCCTCCGCCCGGTCAGCCGCGGAACGCGGCCTCGCCCTGGTCGGGGGCGTTCGTCGGCGCGCTCCCGCGCTCCGCGTGGGCGAGCCGCGCGCGCAGCATCGGCAGGCCGCACAGGGTGAGGAGCAGCGCGAGGGCGCCCGCGACGACCGCCACCGAGACGCCCGCCGTGGCGCCGAAATGGTCGTATATGACGCCGGTGACGGCCGCGCCGATCGCGACGCCGCTCTGAAGGCCCGCGATCATCCAGGTCATGGCCTCCGTGAGCGCGTGCTCCGGGGTCGTGCGCTCCACGATCCCCATCACCACGACCATGGTGGGCGCGAAGAAGACCCCGGCGAGGAACACCACCACGACCATCCCGCCGACGCCGTCGACGACGAGGAACGGCAGGGTCGTCAGGGCCGTCCCGGTCACGCCGATCAGGAGCAGGCGCGGCAGCGGCACGCCGACGCGGCGGGCCCCGAAGAGCAGCCCGGAGACGCCGGAGCCGATCGCGTACACGGCGAAGACCAGGCCGGCGAGCGACTTGTCGCCCGCGTCCTCGGCGAACGCGAGGCCCATCGTGTCGACCATGCCGGGGATCGCGCCCCCGCACAGCAGGACGAGGGCGAGGACGAGCACGGGCGGCGAGGAGACCGCCGGGGCGCCGCCACCGTCGGCGGTGCGCGGCCTGACCGGCGGCTCGGTGCCCTTCTGCGGGACGAACAGCGCGACCCCGACGATCAGGAGCAGCCCCGCCGCCAGGGGTGCGGCCTGCGGGAACAGCGCCGTGGAGAGCACCACGGCGAGCGCCGGGCTGATGACGTACGTCAGCTCGTCGACGACGGACTCCATGGAGTACGCGGTGGTCAGCTGGGGCGTGCCCCGGTAGATCTCGGTCCAGCGGGCCCTGACCATCGCGCTCATGCTCGGCATCAGGCCGGAGAGCAGCGCGCAGAGGAACAGCGTCCAGCTGGGCGCGCCGGAGGTGGCGCACAGCAGCAGGCCCGCGAGCCCGAGCACGCTGACACCGGTGGCGACGGGCAGCACCCGGCTCTGGCCGCGCCGGTCCACCGCCCTGGACACCTGCGGCCCGAGGACGGCCATGGAGAGCGTGAAGGCGCCCGCGACCAGGCCGGACAGGGCGTACTCGCCGGTCGTTCCGGACAGCATCGTGAGGATGCCCATATGGGTCAGGGGCAGCGGGAGACGGGCGACGAGCCCGGCGGAGCTGAACGCCTTCGCGCCCGGGGCGGTGAAGATCTCGCGGTATGCGTGGGGCATTGCGTGTCCTGTCGTGGAATCAGCCCTCGGCCCGTGGGGGCGCGCGCGGCACCCGGCGCGCGCACCCCCACGAAAAACAATCGGGACTATCGTTCCACTTTCTATCACGCCCGGCCCCGGGCGCGGTGGCTATGCCGTGGCACGCGGCTCCAGGCGGCTGCCGCGCGGCATGGTGACGGACATGAGGTCGCTGGGGCCGTCCAGGGCGATGCGGTGCCAGCGGCCGCGCGGCACGATGACGGCGGATCCGGCCGCCACCCGCACCTCCGCCTCCTCCTCTCCGGGCTCCTCCGGGCGGAAGCAGAGGCGTATCCCGCCCGCCAGACAGGCCACGACCTCTTCGGCGTCGGGGTGCACCTCCCAGTGGTCGCCGTGCACGTCGGCGTCGGTCTCCACATGGAAGGTCATCACCTGCCAGCCGTCCCGGGCGGCGTCGAACACCGGACGCTCGGCCCGCACTTCCCCGCCCTGGTCGAGGTGGATGAAGGAAGCGAAGAGGTCGATCGGGGCAACAGTCATGCCGGAGTACCTTTCCTGGGGTTCGGCTGCTCGGATGCGGCGGACGGAGCGGGTCAAGCGGCCAGGCCGCGGCGCAGGGCCGCGCCGAGTTCGGCGTTCTGCCGCCGGGACACGTCGGCGCTCAGGAGCGCCTGCGAGCCGTGGAACGTACCGGCCCACTGGTGCAGTTCGACCGGCACGCCCGCCCGGAGCAGGCGCAGCGCGTACGCGATGCCCTCGTCGCGGTTCGGGCACAGCTCGGCGGTGGCGATGTAGGCGGGCGGCAGCCCGGAAAGGTCGTCGGCGCGCGAGGGCGCGGCGTACGGCGTGGCCGGCGCGCCGCCCAAGTAGTGCCCCCAGGCCGCGGTGATCTTGTCGCGGGTCATCCAGGGCGTGTCCGTGAACTGCCGCGCCGACCAGGTGTCCTGGCGGTCGTCGAGCCCCGGCTGGTTCAGCAGCTGGAAGCGGACGGGCGGGCCCTGCCGGTCGCGCGCCCGCAGCGCCACGGCCGCGGCGAGCCCGGCCCCGGCGCTGTGGCCGCCGACCGCGATCCGCTCCGGGTCGACGCCCCACTCGGCCGCGTGCTCGACCGCCCAGGCCAGCACCGCGTACGTGTCGTCGAGGGCGGCGGGGTACGGGTGCTCGGGGGCCAGGCGGTAGCCCACCGAGATCACCACCTCGCCGGAGCTCTCCGCGATGCGGGAGGCCCAGGGGTGCTCGGTGTCCACGTCGCCCATGACCCAGCCGCCGCCGTGCATCCAGACGACGGCGCCCCGCGCGCCCCGCGGGCGGTAGACGCGTACGGGCACCGCCGGATCGCCGGGCACCGTGCGGTCCTCGATCTCCATGCCCGAGGTGTCCGGCGCCGGCACGGAGGCGGCCAGCTCGGCGAGGTTCTTGCGGGCGGTGACGGGGTCGGACAGGTCGGCCCGGGGGATCAGTGGGACGAATGCTTCGAGTTCGGAGTCCATGGCGGTCATCCTCACGGCCGCGACCACCGGGAAGCAGCCGCCAACCGTCGGGCAACTCGCCCGTTCCACGCACCGATCGGCGCCCACCTCCGGCTCGGGGTCGCGCCTCCCGGACCGCCGTGGCGGGCCCGGCACGCGGCCCGGCGTACGGTCGCCCGGACGTGACACCCACGGATTTCATTATTCAAGTTTGACTAGTGCGCCATCACGGTATACCTTTCTCCGCGTGGTCAAGTTTGACTACGCAGATGCACCAGAGCCTCATCAGCAAGGGAGCCCGTATGACTCATCTGCCCGACACCGGATACGCCCCGACCGCCGAGGACCGCGCGAGCCTGGACGCCTGGTTCGCCGCGTACGACGCGGCGAGCGGCAAGCGTGACGTGGAGCGCATGGCCGACATGGCGGTGTTCCCGCTCAACCTGGTGAGCGACGACTCCCAGGGGGACGGCCGGTCGGCGCAGTGGGACCGGCAGCAGTTCGTCGCCACCATGACGCAGGTGATGGGCGACGGCAGCCAGGACATCACCTTCGAGTCCACCCGGACCCCGGTGTTCCTCTCCGCGTCGATGGCTGTGGTCTTCACCGACTCGACGATGACGGCGGACGGCCACACCCAGCAGCTCCGGTACGCCGACATCCTGCTCAAGCGGGACGGGACCTGGGCGTTCCAGACCATGATCCAGGGCGGCTGGGGAGACAACCTGTAAGGCGGGCGACGGCCGGGACCGTCCCTGTCGTGCCGCGCGGGCGCCTAGGAGCGGCGCCTGCGCAGCACGACGAAGGCAGCGCCGACCGCCACCACGGCGGCCGCTCCCCCGGCGACGGGGAGGATCGGCACGCCCTTGTCTCCGTCGTCGCCTTCGGCTTGAGCGGCACACTGCGGGCCGTCAATTGGCCCGCCCTTTTCCACGGTTACTTCGCCCGCTCGCGTACTCTCCCCCGGATGCACCGGCTCGGCGAAATGCACGGCAAACGTACCGGGCTCGGCGTCACAGCGAACCTGAGCACGCGCCGCAAACGACACCTTGCCCGTGGACTTCAACTCCACCGGCTTTTGGAACACTTCGGAACGCAAGGTCGCACCCTCGTCGAGTTCCGGATTCACCAAGGACAACGTGACGCGCTCACCGGGACGCGCGGCACCCGGCGTGACCGTCAACTCACCGCTGCCACTCGCGTCCGCGAAGGCGCTCGGCACGGCCACCGAAGCGGCCCCGAGCAGCAAAGCCCCCACAAAAGCGGCGCGTACACGTGACATAAGATGCAGTCCTCGGGTTCGGATAACCAGGGTCGACTCTGGTGACGGGTCCGTTTTCAGCGATCTTACCGGGGGATTTGCGAGCAGTGCACGGACTACCGTCGCCCGCCCTTCGGCATGCCATCACGGGCGAACACCGAGTTCTTCCACCAGCACGCAACTGAAGGGGAGCCGTGCGCATTTCCCGTTGGTCCCGGTCCGTCGCCGTGGGGACGGGCGGCGTCGTCCTCGCCGCCCTGGCGACCACCGCGTCGGCGCAGGAATCCATAGCCGGGCCGGGCACGCCCCGGCCCGGATCGGACGGAGCGCCCGGCGGCGTCAGCGCGTCCGCCCCGCCGAAGAGCGGCGCCGGCTGGACGGTCGAGGACGCCGAGGACTTCTGGACCTCGGGACGCATGGCGGCGGCGGTCCCGCCACCCCCCGCCAAGGGCCGCGCGCCGCGGGACGCGCGCCCGGACAGCGCCACGAAGGCCACCGCGAGCGCCGCGGCCGCCCCCCGTGTGCGCGCGGCGGCCGCCGCCCCCGCCGCCACCGCCTACAAGGGCGCCAAGACCATCGGCGTGCTGTACTACGTCGACAGCGGCATGAAGGCACACAGCTGCACGGCCAGCGTCGTGCACAGCCCCAAGGGCAATCTGATCCTCACCGCCGGGCACTGCGGCCCCGGCAAGAAGCACGCCTTCGTGCCCCAGTACCGCACGGGCAAGCCCGCGGCCCAACAGCCCTACGGCATCTGGGCCGTCGACCGGTTCTTCAAGGACCCCCGGCACACCGACACAGGGCCCGGCTCCAACCTCGACTTCGGCTTCGCCACGCTCAAGCCCGACAGGAACGGCCGCCACATCGAACAGCGCACCGGCGCCAACACCCTGACGCGCACCCCCGGTTACCGCGTGCCGGTCACCGTCATCGGCTACCCGAAGGCGAAGTACGCCCCCAAGGACCGGGCGATCAAGTGCCGCACGACGACGGACCGGCTGCCCGGCTACAAGCAGCTGCGGATGAAATGCGCCGGTTTCCACGGCGGCACCTCCGGCAGCCCCTGGCTGATGAACTTCGACGAACGGACCCAGCGCGGCCAGGTCGTCGGGAACCTCGGCGGCGCGGGCGGCGGCGGGTCGAGCAGCGCCGTCTCGTACGCGCCGTTCTACGACGACGAGGTGTTCAAGCTCTACGACGACGCCGTCGCGGACGTCGCCACCGTCCGGCGCCCGCCCCTGCCCTACGCGCTCGGCATCGGCGAGACCTGGCAGCACGCCAAGCAGCTCGCCGCGGGCGACTACACCGGTGACGGCAAGGCCGATCTGCTCGCCGTGTGGGCCAGCGGAGAGGTCACCCTGCACACCGGCGACGGCAAGGGCGGCTTCAGTGCCCAGCGGCGCCTCAAGGCGCCCAACGGCACCTGGAAGCACGCCGCCACGATCACCGGCGGCGACTTCGCCGGCGGCCGCCGCTCCGACCTGGTCGTGCGCTGGTCCGACGGCGAGGTCACGCTGTACCCCGACGTGTCCACCGCGGGCTTCGGCCGGGAGGTCCGGCTCGCCAAGGCCGGGTCCACGTGGAAGCACGCCACCCGGATCACCGCGGGCCGCTTCAGCGGCAACGACCGCGCCGACGACCTGGTCGTCCGCTGGAGCGACGGCGAACTCACCCTCTACCGCGAGGCGGGCGACGGCTTCACGAAGGAGACCAGGCTCCAGAAGCCCAACGCCACCTGGAAGCGCGCCGCCCTCCTCGTCGGCGGCGACTTCACCGGCGGCGACCGCTGGGACGTCGTCGTGCGCTGGTCCGACGGCAAGCTCACCCTGCACCAGGACGTGGGCGCGGGCGGCCTGGGCAGGAAGACGCAGCTCGGCGGGGCCGGCGCGCTGTGGAAGCACGCCACGGTGGCGACCGCCGGCGGCTACACCGCGGACGGCCGCCCCGACGACCTCGTCGTCCGCTGGAGCGACGGCGAGGTCAGCCTCTACGCCGACACCACGACCAGGCTGGGCACCGAGCGGAACCTCGTACCGCCGAAAACGGCCTGACATCCGCGCCGCCGACCGCGACCGGCGGCGCCCCCGTGCGCGGACCGGGTAACGTCGGCGGGAACGGCGCACGTACGCGGCAGCACAGGTCCGCGCGCACGAACGCGGGAGAGCCACCCTGAACGAGCCGACCACCGGGCCGACCACGCCGCCCGTCACCGACGGCCGCCGCGCCAAGGGCGAGCGGCGGCGCCGGGCCCTCATCGAGGCCACCGTGCGGGTCATCGCGCGCGACGGCGCCGCGGGCGTCACCCACCGCACGGTGGCCCGCGAGGCGGAGCTGCCCACGACCGCCACGACGTACTACTTCAGCAGCATCGACGCCCTCCTCACCGCGGCGCTCACCCAGTGCATGGAGGAGGACTCCGCGCGCATCGAGGCCCTCGTGGAGGCGCCCGGCGGCGCCACGCTCCGGGCGCTCGCGGAGCTCATGGCGCGGCTCCTCAGCCCGCCCGGGCACCTGCTCGCGGAGTTCGAGCTGTGCCTGCTCGCGGCGCGCCGCCCGGAGCAGCGGGCGGCGACCCGGCGCTGGCACGAGGCGCTCGCCGCGTTCGCCCGCCGTTTCACGCACGAGCCGCTGCGCGTGAAGCTCTTCACCCACGCCTACGACGGGCTGCTGCTCCAGGGCCTGCTCGCGGACAAGCCACCGACGGCCGACGAGTTCGAGGAACTGCTGCGGGAGCTCCTGCCGGAGCCCGGCCCGGACGCGCCGTAGCCGACGGGGCCGGGCCGCACGTCGGCTCCTGCCGGTGACCGCGCCGTCAAGGTCCGACACGCCCTCGACTACAGTGGGGGCGGGCCGTGACTGGCGCTGAGGTGGAGCACCACCGGGGAGCGGCCTGACGCAGATGTCGATGCCGTGCGCCTGGGCGACTGGTCAACCACGCCTGGAGGCGGCCATGTCCCCGACCACTTCGACGGTCCCTGCCCAGCTCATGGACGGCACCGCCCTCGCCCGCCGCGTGGGCGAGGAGACCGCGGCCCGCGCCGCCGAGCTGACCCGGCGCACGGGCGCGGCGCCCTGTCTCGCGACCGTGCTCGTGGGCGAGGATCCCGCGTCGGTCACGTACGTACGGATGAAGCGGAACCGCTGCGCGAAGGCGGGCATCGTCTCGCGGCACGTGGCGCTGCCCGCCGCGACCACGACCGAGGAGCTCGTCGCCACCCTCGGCGCCCTCTCCGAGGACCCGACCGTGCACGGCATCCTGCTCCAGCA
Organism: Streptomyces sp. AN091965; assembly: GCF_022698285.1. Classification (NCBI taxonomy): domain Bacteria; kingdom Bacillati; phylum Actinomycetota; class Actinomycetes; order Kitasatosporales; family Streptomycetaceae; genus Streptomyces; species Streptomyces sp. AN091965. Next base: position 1,653,231 of record NZ_JALDMY010000001.1, read on the forward strand.
CCCCGTCGGGGACCACATCGACGAGCGCGCCGCCTTCGAGGCGATCGCGCCGCACAAGGACGTCGACGGCGTCACGCTGAGCTCGTTCGCCGCGATGAGCTTCGGGCGGCCCGGCTTCGTGTCCTGCACCCCGGGCGGGATCATGCGCCTCCTCGACGCGTACGACGTCGACCTCGCCGGGAAGCGGGCCGTCGTCGTGGGCCGCAGCGCGATCCTCGGCAAGCCCGTGGGCATGCTGCTCCTCGCCCGGGACGCGACCGTCACCTACTGCCACTCGCGCACCGCCGAGCTGTCCGCGCACCTGCGCGAGGCGGACGTCGTCGTGGCGGCCGTCGGCAGGCCCGAGCTGATCCGCGGCGAGGACATCAAGCCGGGCGCCGTCGTCATCGACGCCGGGTACAACGCGGGCAACGTCGGCGACGTCGACTTCGACGGCGCCCTGAGCCGGGCCCGCCTCATCACGCCGGTCCCGGGCGGCGTGGGGCCCATGACGATCGCGGTGCTGCTGGAGCAGACGGTGACCGCCGCGGAGCGGCAGCTGGGGGCGCGCGCCGCACGGTGACGAGCCGCATCCCGCTCCGGCCCGTACCACCAACTGCTGCTTTCAACGGGTGTTGACCCGCCGTTGACCAACTCCCCCTACGTTTCCACCAGTTGCGGCGACACTCCGTCGCCGCACGGTCACCAGGGGGTTCGATGCGTCGCAAGAAGGCTCTCCTCGCCACGGGCGCGGCAGTGTTCAGCATGGCGCTGCTCGGTACGGCCGGGCCGGGCGCGAGCGCCGACGAGGACGGCCGCAGGACGGTGGCCGTCCCGGAGGTCGTGGGCAAGGACGCCGCGCGCAAGATGGCCGAGCAGCGGCCCCTCGTCGCGGCGGCCGACGTCATCAAATGGGCGCAGGAACGCGGCCGGTACGAGGGCTTCACCGGCATCGCCCTCGAACGCGGCCGCGTCGCCCTGTACTGGAAGGGCGAGCTGCCCGCGCGGATGCGCAAGGCCGTCGCCACGGCGCGCGGCAAGGCACGGGTGCGGATCGTGGCGGCCCCGTACTCGCTCAAGGAGCTCAAGTCCGCTTCGGCCCGGCTCCAGGAGCGGCTGCGGGCCGAGCCGTCGCTCGGCCACACCGTGAAGATCCCGACGGACGGCAGCGGACTCGTCATCGCCGCCGACCCGGGCCGCAGGGCGGCGGCCGCCGCACCGCGCAGGGCCGCCGCCCTCAAGAGGGACCTGGGCGTGCCGGTGCGCACCGTCCGCGAGGGGAAGATGAAGGAGCGCAGCCGTGACAACGACTCCCACCCCTGGTCGGGCGGCGCGCTCATCAAGATCAACGGCGTGCCCTGCTCGTCCGGGTTCGGCGTGCGCGACGGGTCGGGCGCACAGTACCTCCTCACCGCCGCGCACTGCGGCCAGCAGGGCGCCCGGACCACGAACGGGGCCGACCAGTACATCGGTACGGTCGGACCGCGCCACCAGCCCCACGACGTCATGCTGGTCCCGACGTCCGACGTGGACAACTTCATGTACACGGGCGGCCGGGGCGACGAGCGCGGCGTCCGGGTCGAGGGCTGGGACTGGGTGTACACCGGCGAGTACCTGTGCCAGTCCGGTGTCACCAGCGCCGCGGAGACCGGCGGCCCGGTCTGCAACCTGAAGGTGCTGTACTTCTACAACGACTCCGAGGACCTGGTGGAGGCCGAGCAGATGGACGGCCGGACGCCCCTGCGCGGCGGTGACAGCGGCGGTCCGGTCTACTCGGGGGCCGCCAACGGGGGCGCGATCGCCAAGGGCACGTCGACCCGCTCGCTGGGGTCGAAGATGGGCTTCCAGGACTTCGGCACTGCCTGGCGCGACTTCGGGGTGTGGATCGACAAGTAGGCCCGGCCGCCCGGGGCGTTCACAGCGCCTCGCGCAGCAGCTGCACCGGGTGCCACGCGGTGCGCTCCGTGCCGTGGAAGATCTGCTGGCGGCACGAGGCACCCGTGGCGACCACGACGGTGTCGGCGGACGCGGCCCGCACGGCGGGGAAGAGACGGTCGGCTCCCACGGTCATCGAGAGGTCGTAGTGCTCGGACTCGAAGCCGAAGGAGCCGGCCATGCCGCAGCAGCCCGCGTCCAGTTCGGTGACCTCCACTCCGGGGATGCGGCGCAGCAGCGCCATGGTGGCTGCCGTGCCGACCTCCGCCTTCTGGTGGCAGTGGCCGTGGTAGAGGAGGGTGCGCCCGTTCAGCCAGGAGTCGGGGCGCAGGGTGAGGCGGCCGTCGTCGATGGCGTCGCCGAGCAGCTCTTCGATCTGCTTCACCCGGGCCGTGACCGCCTCGCGGGCCGAGTCGCGGGGCAGCAGCGCCTTGTGCTCGTCGCGCAGGGTCATCAGGCAGGACGGCTCACAGCCGGTGATGGGGGCGTCGGCCGGGGTGGTCTCGGTGAGGCGGTGGACCAGCTGGAAGGCCTTGTCGCCCGCGTCGTCCAGGAGGCCCTTGGACAGGCTGGCCCGGCCGCAGCAGCCGCCGCTCTCCAGGTGCACGTTCCACCCGGCGTGTTCGAGCAGCTCCACGGCCGCCTGCCCGATCTCCGGCTCGGTGTACGTGGTGAAGGAGTCGGCGAGCAGCACGACGGTGCCCTGAGTGGTCGTCGCGGCGGGCGTGCGGCGGCCGAACCAGCGCACCAGGTTGCGGCGGGCGTAGCGCGGCAGCGGACGGTGGCGGGTGATGCCGAGGGTGCGGTCGAGCAGGCGGCGCAGCAGCGGGAAGCGGCCGGGCAGGTTGGAGAGCGGGGCGGTGGCCGAGCCGAGGCGGTTGAGGGTGCGGATCGCCCCGAAGATCCGGGAGCGCAGCGGAACGCCGTGCTCGTCGTGGTGGTGGGCGAGGGCCTCCGCCTTCAGTGAGGCCATGTCCACGCCGAGAGGGCACTCGCTCTTGCACGCCTTGCACATCAGGCACAGGTCGAGGACCTCGTGCAGCCGCTCGTCGCCGAGCGCGGCGTGCGGGTCGGGCGCCGAGAGGGCCTGGACGAGGGCGCCGGCGCGGCCGCGCGTGGAGTCCTCCTCGTTGCGCGTGGCCATGTAGGAGGGGCACATGGCGCCGGTGCCGGACTTGCGGCACAGGCCGATGTTCATGCAGCGGTCGGCGGCCGCGCGCATCCCCCCGGCCACCTCGAAGTCGAGCCGGGTGCGCAGGCCGGGCGCGGGCGGCAGCGCCGCGTCGCGCAGGTGCTCGGTCATGGCGGGGGCGTCGACGATCTTGCCGGGGTTGAGCCGGTCGTCCGGGTCGAAGAGGCCCTTGACCTGGCGCATGGCCTCGTACAGCGCGTCGCCGAACAACTCGCGGTTGAACTCGCTGCGGGCCAGGCCGTCGCCGTGCTCGCTGGAGTTGACGCCGCCGTACTCGGTGACGAGGTCCTTGACCTCCTCGGCGACCTCGCGCATCGTCCTGCGCTGCTCGGGGTCGGTGACGTCGAGGAACGGGCGGATGTGCAGACAGCCCACCGAGCAGTGCCCGTAGAAGCCCGCGGTGAGGCCGTGCCGGTCGAGGACCTTCTTCAGCCGGGCCGTGTACGCGGGCAGGTGGACGGGGTCGACGGCGGTGTCCTCGATGAACGCCAGGGGCCGCTTGGTGCCCTCGCTCGCGGCCATGAGCAGTCCGAGGCTCGACTTGCGGACCTTCATCAGGGCCGTCCGGTCGGCGGAGGTGACGGCCCTGAGGGTGTGGTAGCCGTGGCCGTGCCGCTTCCACAGGGTGGTCAACCGGTCCAGGCTGCCGAGGAGTTCGCGCTCGTCGTCACCGGTGAACGACACGAAGAGCAGCGCGTCAGGGTCGCCTTCGAGGACCGCGGACAGGGACGCGTACTCGATCTTCTGCCGGGACAGGTCGAGGATCGTGCGGTCCATCAGCTCGACGGCCGCCGGGTCGCAGGCGAGCGCGTCCTGGGTGGCCTCGATGGCCCCGGCGACCGAGGTGAAGTGGCCGACGGCGAAGACCGTGTGCGCCGGTTTCGGTACGAGGTCCACGAGCGCCCGGGTGGTGACGGCCAGGGTGCCTTCGGAGCCGACGACGAACTTCGCCAGGTCGAAGGGGGTGTCCTCGCGGGCGAGCCGGTCAAGGCGGTAGCCGCCCGCGCGCCGCCAGTGCTGCGGGAAGCCGTCGGCTATGGCGTCGGCGTGGGCGGCGACGAGCCGGGGCAGTTCGCGGTGGATGCGGCCGTCCAGGGTGTCGAACCCGGCACGGCTCGCGTGCTCCGCGGCGGTGAGCGGCGCCAGGTGCGTGCTCGTCGCGTCGGAGAGCACCACGTCCAGGGCGCGCACGTGGTCGATGGTCATGCCGTAGCGCAGGGAGCCGCTGCCCGCCGAGTTGTTGCCGATCATGCCGCCGACGGTGGCGCGGTTGCTGGTGGAGGTGTCGGGGCCGAACATCAGGCCGTGCGGGGCGGCGGCGCGGTTCAACTGGTCCTGGACGACGCCCGGTTCGACGAGGGCGGTACGGCCCTCCGGTTCGAGCGCGACGATGCGGCGCATGTGGCGGGAGAGGTCGAGGATGATGCCGGGGCCCGTGGTCTGCCCGGCGAGGCTCGTCCCGGCCCCGCGCGGCACCACGGACACGCCGTGCTCGACGGCCGCGGCGACGGCCGCCCGCACGTCGTCGGCGTGCCGGGGGAAGACGACGCCGAGCGGGGTGATGGCGTACATGCTGGCGTCACGGGCGAACAGATGGCGGCTCACGGAGTCGAAGCGGACCTCGCCGTCGAGGTCGGCGCGCAACCGCCGGGCGAGTTCGCCGCCGAGCTCATCACGCTCGGCCTCCGTGCTCTCGATGCTGGATGTCATACGACACGCTCCGGGGGCGAAGGGAGTACGGGGACTTGCGGGGGGGGCGGCGCGGGTCCGCCGGTGCGGCGGACCCGCGCCCGGGGGTGGCTCAGGCCGTGCGGAGGTGGTCGAGCCCCGCGGCGAGCCCCTCGGAACCGACCGCGATCCCGGCGAGCTCCAGGCCCATCTGCACCCCGGCGAGGGTCCCGGCGAGGGTGAGGTCGTTGAAGTGGCCGAGGTGGCCGATGCGGAAGACCTTGCCCGCGAGCCGCCCGAGGCCCGTGCCGAGCGACATGTCGAACCGCTCCAGGACGATCTTCCGTACGGCGTCGGCGTCCTGGCCGTCCGGCAGGAGCACGGCGGTCAGCGACCCTGAGTGCTCCCGGTCGTCGGCGCACAGCACGTCGAGTCCCCAGCCCCGCACGGCCGCCCGGGTGGCGGCGGCGTGCCGGGCGTGGCGGGCCCAGACCTGTTCGATGCCCTCCTCCGCGAGCATGCGCAGGGCTTCCTCCAGGCCGTAGAGGAGGTTGGTGGCGGGCGTGTACGGGAAGAACCCGGCGGCGTTGGCGTCGAGGATCGGCGCCCAGTCCCAGTACGCCTTGGGCAGCCGGGCGGTGCGGGCCGCCTCGATCGCCTTGGGGCTGACCGCGTTGAAGCCGAGGCCCGGCGGCAGCATGAGGCCCTTCTGCGAGCCGGTCACGGTCACGTCGACGCCCCACGCCTCGTGGTGGTACTCGATCGAGGCGAGCGAGGAGACGGTGTCGACCAGGAGCAGGGCGGGGTGCCCGGCGGCGTCCAGGGCGGCACGGAGGTCCGGCACCCGGCTCGTGACACCGGTCGAGGTCTCGTTGTGCACCACGCAGACGGCCTTGAACCGGTGGGCCATGTCGGCGGAGAGGAGGTCGGCGGCGGCCTCGGGCGAGGCGCCGTGCCGCCAGTCGCCGGGCACGAACTCCACCTCCAGGCCGAGGGATTCGGCCATGTCCCGCCACAGGGTGGCGAAGTGGCCGGTCTCGAAGCACAGCACGCGGTCGCCCGGGCTGAGCGTGTTGACCAGGGCCGCCTCCCAGGCGCCGGTGCCCGACGACGGATAGACGACCACCGGGGACGTCGTGTCGAACACAGGCTTGAGGCCGTCGAGCACCCGGCGGGTGAGCTCGGCGAACTCGGGCCCCCGGTGGTCGAGGGTGGGTGCGGCCATGGCGCGCAGAACGCGGTCGGGAACGTTGGTGGGTCCGGGAATCTGCAGAAAGTGACGGCCGGTCCTGACGGTCATCGCGCGAATCTCCCCTCCACGCTTGTGCCGTAAGGCGGCACAGCGTATCGTGATGCGGCACGGTGGAGCATAGGGGCGACGGCTGACGACGGTCAACGGTGCGGCCGCACGCCGCCGTCGAGGCCGACCCATGCGCCACCCTGGGGGCGGGCCGACGCGGAGCCCACCGGGCGCACCGACACCAGACCTTCGGGGGGAACCCATGCAGAACGTCCTCAACACCCTGCGCGTCCTGGAGGAGTTGGCGTCGCGCCAGCCCGTCGGGGTCGCCGAGCTCGCGCGGGCCATGGAGCTGCCGAAGAGCACCGTGCAGCGCGCCCTCGGCACGCTGCGCACCGCGGGCTGGATCAGACAGACGGGCACCCCGCCCACCCGCTGGACCCTCACCACGAAGGCGCTGCTCGTCGGGCGGCAGGCCACGGGCGAGCTGGGGCTGCGGGACGTGGCGGTGCCGGTGATGGAGGAGCTGCGCCGCACCGTCGACGAGACCGTACACCTGGCGGTGCCGGAGGGCGACCGGGTCGTCCTGGTCGAGCGCCTGGAGACGGCCCAGCCGGTACGGATCGTGCTCCCGCTCGGCCAGCACCTGTCGGGCCACGCGTCCGCCAACGGCAAGGCCATCCTCGCGGCCCGCTCCCCCGAGGCCGTCGACCGGTACGTCGCGGACGGCCTGACCCGCTTCACCGAGGCCACGATCGGCGACCCGGACGCGCTGCGCGCCGAACTGGCCGCGATCCACGCCCGCGGCTACGCGCTCAACGAGGGCGAGTGGCGCACCGACGTCGCGGCGGTGGCCGCGGCGATCCTCGGCCCGGACGGCACACCCGTGGCCAGCATGAGCATCAACCTGCCCGCCAGCCGCTGCGACCGGAGCCGCCTCGACGACCTGGGCGTTCACGTGCGGGCCGCGGCCCGTGAGATCAGCGCGGCACTCGGATACGAGGAGCCGCGCACCGCCTGAGCGCCGCGAACACGGCGCACCCGCACCGCCCGAGCACCTCGCAAGCGATGTCCGCGCACCCCCTTGACGGGCCGTGACGCCCGTCACATACTCGCCAACGTCGCCCTGCGAGTTCCGCATAGCGGAACTCAGAGTCCGTGCTGCGGATATTCAGGCCCGGTGTGCCCGTCATCTCCCACGCCCTACGACGCTCAGGACCACCCTGCTCAGCTCCATGACGCCCCGGAGTCGTATCCGCACGTCCACGCACGTGACCCTCCATCCGCTACTCGGCCGCAGTCCGAAGGCGAGGACGTGTCATGACAGACCATCTCATCGCGATCGGCGCATTGGTGCTTGTCTTCGCCGTCGCCACATTCACCTCCGTCCACATGGGAGCGCTCGCGCTCGTCGCGGCGTTCGCCGTCGGCTCCACCGTCGCCAGTGAGAACGCCGACGACGTCTTCGGGGGCTTCCCCGGGGACCTCTTCGTCGTCCTCGTGGGCGTCACTTTCCTGTTCGCCGTCGCCAAGAACAACGGCACCATCGAATGGCTCGTGCACGCCGCGACCAAGGCCGTGGGCGGCCGCATCGCCCTCATCCCCTGGGTCATGTTCCTCATCACCGCCGCGCTCACCGCGGTCGGCGCCGTGGTGCCCGCGGCGGTCGGCGTCATCGCCCCCATCGGCATGAGCCTGTGCGCCCGCTACAACATCCGCCCGCTGCTCATGGGCCTGCTCGTGGCCAACGGGGGCTGCGCGGGCGGCTTCTCGCCCGCCAGCGTCTACGGCTCCATCACCAACGGCGTGGTCGAACGCAACGACCTGCCGAGCAGTCCGGCGCTCCTGTTCGCCATGACGTTCCTGTTCAGCGTGGCCCTCAGCGTCGTCGCGTACTTCATGTTCGGCGGGCGGCAGCTGCTCGGGCGGCGCGCGCAGGACACCGGGACGGCGGACGGCGGCGCGGCGGCCGGATCCGCCGGACCCGACAGCGCCGCCGGACCCGCCGGACCCGGCGGCACCTCGCCGGACCCCGTCGGTGCCGCGCCCCCGGGCACGGCACCCGCGGGAGGCACCGCCACCGCGACCGTCGCACTCGCGAAGCCGGTCGTGGCGCCCGGCCTCGACGTCTCCCGCTCCCTGACCCTGCTCGGGCTGCTCGGCATGGTCGCGGGCGCGCTCTTCCTGGAGTGGAACGTCGGGCTCATGGCCCTGACCGTCGTGGTCGTCCTCACGCTGGCCGACCCCGACGCCGCCAAGGGGGCCGTCGACCGCTGCGCCTGGTCCACCGTGCTGCTCGTCTGCGGCGTCGTCACCTTCGTCGGCGTCATGGAGCGCATGGGCACCATCGAGTGGCTCGGCGACAGCGTCGCCAAGATCGACTCCCCGCTCCTGGGCGCCCTGTTGATCTGCGTCGTCGGCGCCGTGGTCTCCGCCTTCGCCTCGACCACCGGCATCCTCGGCGCCCTCATCCCCCTCGCCGTCCCGTTCCTGATGGACGGTCAGGTCAGCGCCATCGGCCTGATCATCGCCCTGGCCATCTCGTCCTCGGTGGTCGACTCCTCCCCGCTCTCCACCAGCGGGGCGCTGGTCACCGCCAACGCCCCCGAGGAGCAGCGCCCCCAGATCTTCAGCGCCCTGATGCGCTGGGGTATGTCGATGACGCTCGTCGCCCCGCTCGCGACGTGGGCGCTGTTCGTGATCCCCGGGCAGGCCTGAATGAAGCACGCCCCCTCGTGGTCAACCGTGCGCCTGCCGCGCGTTCTTGGGCAGCAGGCCGACGCTGGCGAACGTCAGGACGAACAGTCCCGCGCAGACGGCGAACACCAGCTCCGCGGCACCGAAGAGGGAGCCCCGCGCCGCGCGGGCGAAGAACACGGTGCCCAGTGCGGCGACGCCGACGGCACCGGCGAACTGCTGGACCGCGTTGAGCATCCCGGCGCCGGCCCCGGCCTCCTCGGCAGTGGCCTCGCCGAGGACGAAGTCGAAGACCGGCACGAACACCGGGCCGGAGCCGAAGCCCGTCAGGAACAGGGACGGGGTCAGGGTCAGGCCCGCGCCCATGACCGGCCCGAAGGGCATCAGCGCCTTGCGCAGGTGCTCCCGCGAGAAGACGACCTTCACCAGGGCCATGCCCCGGGGGGATCATCACGGCGCCGAACAGGAGGAACTGGTGCGCCGCTTCAGCGCGCTCCCCCCCGGACAGATTCCCCCACACCGCACAGCACGCGACCGCCCTGACCTCGGGCACCGGGGAGGGGACCTCGTCCGCACCCGTGCCTTCCGGCCCAACGGCACGCTGTCGGACAGGGAGTTGGCCGCCGAGCACCTCGCGGGGTTCCGCTGGTGGCGGCAGGGCGAGATCGAGGACCAGCGCGGCCCGGACCCGTTCGGCCCCAGCGACACGGCCGCGTTGTTGTCTGCTCTGCTCGCGGGTGGGGTTCCGGACGAGCCGCTGCTGATCGGCCCGTGATCAGGGGCCGGTCGTACGGTCCGTCGAAGCGCCCCGGTCGCGCTCCTCGCCCAGGAAGTCCAGGAGCAGCGCCGTGATCTCCGCGGGGCGCTCCAGCGAGGGCAGGTGCCCCGCCCAGGGCAGCTCCCGGTGACGGGCTCGGGGCAGGAGGCCGGGGAGTTCGGCCGCGATGCGGCGGAAGTCGGGGAGGTCGTGGGCGCCGCCGACGGCGAGCGTGGGGGCGGTGACGGCCCGGAGGTCGAGCGCGGGCTCGGGGAGTTCGTGGTCGGCCTCCTCCCCCGCCGGGTGCGCGGCGAACCAGTGGGCGAAGTTCTCCCGCTGCATCCGGGTCACCCGGCCCCGGGTCTCCTCGTCGGCTTCCGGGCCCAGCCACGTACGGGCGTTCAGGGCGGCCGCGGCATCCAGGTCGCCCGCGTCCAGGAGGGCGTCCTCGGCCTCGCCGAAGGCCCGGAGCGCCGGGCCCGGCGCGTGTCCGGGGCGGCCCGCGCAGAGCAGGGCGAGGGCGGTGACCCGCTGGGGGTGCAGGGCGGCGACGCGCAGCGCGACCCGGCCGCCGTACGAGGAACCGACGAAGGCGGCGTCGGCGAGGCCCAGGGCGTCGAGCAGCCCCACGACGTCGGCCTCGTCGGAGTACGGCGCGGTCGCGACGGGTGTCCGGCCACAGCCGCGGAAGTCGGCGCGGACGACGAGGAACCCGGCCTGGGCCAGCGGACGCCACTGCGGCTCCCACATCCTGCGGTCGCCGACCGAGGAGTGCAGGAGGACCACCGCGGGGGCGTCGGCCGGGCCGTCGACGTCATGAGAAACGATCATGTCCGCATCCTCGCAGAGCGGCCCCGGACCGCCGGAGGAACATCCGGCGGTCCGGGGCCGGGACGCCGCCCGGTGCAGGGCGGCGGGCTCAGTCGCGCAGGTCCTCCACGGTGGGCACGACGACGCCGAACAGATCGGTGACGGTGGTCAGGGCGGCCGCGTGCAGCGCGGCGGCGGGCAGGACCGTGCCGTCCGGGGCGGCGAGCGCCCGGGTGGCGGCCGCCTCGGCGACGACGGTGGGCCGGTAACCGAGGTTGAAGGCGCCCTGGGCGGTGAACGTGACGCACATGTGGGTCATGAACCCGGCCAGCACGAGGTCGCGCCCCTCGCCCGGCTCGACGCCCGCGTCGCGCAGGACCTGCTCCAGGTCGGTGGCGTGGAAGGCGTTGGGGACCTGCTTGACCACGACCGGCTCCCCGGCCACGGGGGCGACCTCGTCGCTGATCGACCCGATGTGGGCGCGGATGTCGTACGGAGTGCCGTCGCCGCCGTCGTTGACGATGTGGACGACCGGGATGCCCGCGGCACGGGCGCGCTCCAGGAGCCGGGCACCCGCCGCGAGGGCCTTCTCCACGCCGTCCAGGGTCATGACGCCGGTGCGGTAGGTGTTCTGGAAGTCGATCATTATCAGGGCGGACTCGCCGAGGCGGGGCGGCTGGTTGTCCAGGCCGATCACGTCGCGCAGGGTCGTGGCGGGGTGACTGGTGCTCATCAGGGAGCCTCTCTCAGGGTTTTCGGGCAGGGCGGGGCAGCGCAGGTCGAAGCCGCGGCCCGGCGGCCGTGCCGATGGGTGGGAGGGGAAAGGGAAGGAAGCGGTCAGGCGGTCCTGGTCCGGAAGCGGCGGCGGTAGGCCGCCGGGGTGGTGGCCAGCTGCCGCCGGAAGGCCCGGTGCAGGGTCTCCACCGAACCCAGCCCCGCGGCGGCCGCGACCTGGTCGAGGGGGCAGTCCGTGGTTTCGAGGAGCCGCCGGGCGACCTCGATGCGGACGCCCTCGACGTAGGCGGCGGGGCTGGTGCCCGTCTCCTGGGCGAAGACGCGGGCGAAGTGCCGCTCGCTCAGGCACATGCGAGCGGCCAGGGCCCCCGCCGACAGGTCCTCGTCGAGGTGGTCGGCGATCCACAGGCGCAGCTCGTCGATGTCCCTGCGGCTGCTGCCCGAGCGGCGCAGCGGCACCGAGAACTGGCTCTGGCCGCCCTGCCGTTTGAGGTAGACCACGAGCTGGCGGGCCACCGCGAGGGCGGCCTGCTCGCCCTGGTCCTCCGCGACCAGGGCGAGCGCCAGGTCCAGGCAGGCGCTGATGCCCGCCCCCGTCCACAGCCGGCCGCGGTCGGCCCGGACGAAGATGGGGTCCGGGTCGACCGTGACGTCCGGGTGGTCGGCGGCGAGCTGGGCGGCGGTCGACCAGTGGGTGGTCGCCGTCAGTCCGTCCAGGAGCCCCGCCGCGGCCAGCAGATGGGCGCCCACGCACACGGACGCCACCCGCCGGGCGTGCGGAGCGGTGGCCCTCACCCACTCCACGACGGTGGTGTCGATGCGGGCCACCGGGCCGTCGTCGGTCATGTCGACCGCGCCCGGCACCAGCAGGGTGTCCACCTGGTCCCCGACGTCGTCGAAGGCCACGTCGGTGAGCAGCCGCACCCCGGCCGACGTCCGGACCGCTCCGGCGGTCGGTCCCGCGAGGCGGACCTCGTATCCGGCGCGGCCCGCCGTCTCCCGGTTGGCAAGGGCGAACACCTCGGCCGGGCCGGTGACGTCGAGGAGGTCGACATCGGGGAAGACCGCGATGACGACCCGGTGGGGAAGGGGCATGTCCCCATGCTCACCCGCGCCACCGATGACCGCAATGACGATTCCCTGTCACATCCGGACACCCGGCCCAGGGGGCGGTACCGGCGCTACACCCGTGTGAACAGCGTGTGGCAGGGCTCCGACAGCGTCCCGGTCCCCGTTGACGACGCCGAAAGTCCGGTGCTCAACTGTTCGCATGCCGTCCTCGCAGCCGCTGGTCTCACGCGAGCACATCGACCTCTGTCGGGTGTGTTCCACCGCGTGTCCTGGCGCGGGCGCCCTGCGCGGGTAATCGGCCCTTCGGGCCTCGTCCTCCTTCGCCGGACGGGCTCCATCGGTCGCCTGACGCGCGATCCCCCCTGCCCCTCGTCGGGTGTTGACCGGCCCTTCGGGCCGTTTCCTCAATCGCCGCACGGGCTTCATCCAGCCCACTCCGGCTTGCTCTCATCCACGTACGAAAGGCCTGCCATGCCCGTGGAGTTCCTCGGTATCGCCGCGACCAACGACGGGTCGGAGACCCGGCCCCGCTCCGGTGCCGCCTTCGACAAGCAGTACACGCTGCGGCTCGCCCGGGCCCACGAGGACCACGGCTGGGACCGGGTGCTCTTCGCCTACGGCTCCGGATCGCCGATCCCCGCGGCCGCCGCCGGGTACCTCGCGGCGAAGGTCGAGTCGCTGCAGATCCTGCTCGCGCACCGGCCGAACGTGTCGTACCCGACGTACGCGGCGCGGACGTTCGCGACGCTCGACCAGGTCAGCGACGGTCGGCTGACCGTCCACTTCATCACCGGGGGCAATGACCACGAGCAGCGCCGCGAGGGCGACACGCTGAGCAAGGACGAGCGCTACGCCCGCACCCGCGAGTACATCGAGATCGTCAAGAAGGTGTGGACGCGGCACGAGGCCTTCGACCACGAGGGGGCGCACTACCGCTTCCAGGACTTCGTCAGCGACGTCTTTCCGGTGCAACAGCCGCACCCGGGCGTCTCGTTCGGCGGCTCGTCGCCCGCCGCGTACGCCGCGGGCGGGGCCGAGGCCGACGTCTACTGCCTCTGGGGCGAGCCGCTGGCCGAGACCGCCCAGCAGATCGAGGAGGTCACCCGGGCGGCGCGCGCCGCGGGGCGCGCCGACGTGCCGCGCGTCCAGGTGGCGTTCCGGCCCATCATCGCGCCGACCGAGGATCTGGCCTGGGAGAAGGCGCACCGCACGGTGGGCGCGATCCGGGAGCGCCGCACGGGCGGGCAGACCCTGACGCGGCGCCGCTCCCCCGACGCGCCGGAGAACACCGGCTCGCAGCGGCTCGTCGCCATCGCCGAGCAGGGCGAGCGCTTCGACCGGGCGCTGTGGACGCCGACCGCGGCCGCCACCGGGGGCGCGGGCAACTCCAACGCCCTGGTCGGCACCCCGGAGACCGTCGCCCAGGCGCTGCTCGACTACTACGACCTCGGCGTGGACATCCTGTCCGCGCGCGGCTACGACCTGCTCGACGACGCCGTCGACTTCGGCCGGTACGTCATCCCGATCGTCCGCGAGGAGGTCGCCAAGCGCGACCGCGAGGGCGCCGCGCGCGGGCCGCAGACGCTGGAGCGCACCCTGAGCGAGCCGGCGGTGGCGGGATGACGTCCGCCGCGCCGCCCTCAGCCGCGGCCCCCGCGCTCCCGGCCGACGACGCCGGGCCCCGGCTCCCCGCCGAGCCGACGGTCGTCCCGGCCCGGCACTACTGGCGCTGGGCCGCCGGGGCCGCCGTCCTGGTCGTGGCCGCCCAGTTCGCCCACGGGCTGCTCACCAACCCCGCCTGGGAGTGGGAGGTCTTCTTCCGCTATCTGACCGCCGACAGCGTGCTCCGCGCGGTCTGGGTGACCCTCCAACTGACCGTGTACGGCACGGCCCTCGGCTTCGCGCTCGGTCTGGTCGTCGCCCTGATGCGCCTCTCGCGCAGCCCGCTGCTCTCCGGCGTGGCCTGGCTGTACGTCTGGGCGTTCCGCTCCATCCCGCTGATCGTGCAGCTGCTGTTCTGGTTCAACCTGGCGTACCTGTACGAGGAGTTGGGGATCGGCATCCCCTTCGGGCCCGTCGTGTGGAGCTTCGGCACGATGCATCTGGTCGGGGCGATGTCCGCCGCCGTCATCGGGCTCGCGCTGCACCAGGCCGCGTACGCCGCCGAGATCCTGCGCGGCGGCTTCCTTGCCGTCGAGCCGGGCCAGTTGGAGGCCGCCGCCGCGCTCGGCATCCCCCGGCCGCGGCAGCTGCGCCGGATCGTGCTGCCGCAGGCGATGCGCTCGGTCCTGCCGAACGCCGCCAACGAGATCGTCTCCCTGTTCAAGGGCACCTCCATCGTCTCGGTGATGGCGATCGGCGAGCTCTTCTACCAGGTGCAAGTGATCTACGGCCGCAACGGCCGGGTGGTGCCGCTCCTGATGGTCGCCACGGTCTGGTACATCGTCCTGACCACGCTCCTGTCGATCGTCCAGTACTACGTGGAGCGGCGCTTCGCGCGCGGTGCCGACCGCACTCCCCCGCCGACGCCGCTCCAGCGCGCCCGCGCCTTCGCCCGCACCCTCACCTCCTCCTCTCACCCCCTCACCCCCCTTCGGGAGAAGCGATGAGCACCGCCCCCGTGATGGTCGACGTCCGCGGCGTCCACAAGAGCTTCGGCGCGCACGAGGTGCTGCGCGGCATCGACCTCCAAGTGCGCGCCGGTGAGGTCACCGTGGTCATCGGCCCGTCCGGCTCCGGCAAGTCCACGCTGCTGCGCGCCATCAACCACCTGGAGAAGCTCAGCCGGGGCTCGGTCAGCATCGACGGCGAGCTGATCGGCTACCGGCGGCGCGGCGACAAGCTGTACGAGCTCAAGGAGCGGGAGATCCTGCGCCAGCGCACCCGGATCGGCTTCGTCTTCCAGAACTTCAACCTCTTCCCGCACCTGACCGTCCTGGAGAACATCACCGAGGCGCCCGTCTCGGCGCTGCGCCGCCCGAGTGCGGAGGCGAAGGACCGGGCGCGGGCGCTGCTCGACCGGGTGGGGCTCGGCGACCGGGCCGACGCCTACCCCCGGCAGCTGTCGGGCGGCCAGCAGCAGCGCGTGGCGATCGCCCGCGCACTCGCCCTCGACCCGCAGGTGCTGCTCTTCGACGAGCCGACGTCCGCGCTCGACCCGGAGCTCGTCGGGGAGGTCCTCGACGTCATCAAGGACGTGGCCCGGGCCGGTACGACCATGATCGTCGTCACGCACGAGATCGGCTTCGCCCGCGAGGTCGCCGACACCGTGGTCTTCATGGACGACGGCGTGGTCGTCGAGCAGGGCCCGCCCCAGGACGTCCTCGACCATCCGCGGCACGAGCGCACCAAGGCGTTCCTCTCCAAGGTCCTGTGACCTCCGCGCTCCCCGTTCCCGCCCCGGCCCCCGGCCCTTTGTCGCCCTGACGCCCCCGCATCGCCCCGAGGAGCACCACCATGCCCGCGCCCGTCACCCGCCGCGCCACGCTCACCTTCGCGCTCGCCTCCGCCCTCGCCCTGACCACCGCCGCCTGCGGCGCCTCCGCCGACGAGGAGACGGGCCCGGCCGCCCGCGCCCGGCCCGGCGCCAAGGGCGCGAAGATCGATCTGAGTCCCGATCAGAAGCGCGTCAGAGCCGAGAAGGTCGACGCGATCGCCCGCCTCGTGCCCGACCGCGTCCGCTCCCGCGGCACGCTGGAAGTGGTGGCGTCCGCGGGCTCCGTACCGCCGCTGACGTTCTACGCCACCGACGACAAGACCGTCATCGGCGTGGAGACCGACATCGCCCACCTGGTCGCCGACGTGCTCGGCCTGAAGGTGCGCTCGCACGCGGTCGACTGGGCGAACATCTTCGTCGGCCTGGACAGCGGCAAGTACGACGTCGGCTTCAGCAACATCACCGTCACCGAGGAGCGCAAGGAGAAGTACGACTTCGCCACCTACCGCCTGGACACCATCGCCTTCGAGGCCAGGAAGGGCCGCGGCTGGAAGGTCACGGGGCCGAAGGACGTGGCGGGCCGCGTCATCGGGGTCTCCT
Source organism: Streptomyces sp. AN091965 (assembly GCF_022698285.1). NCBI lineage: Bacteria > Bacillati > Actinomycetota > Actinomycetes > Kitasatosporales > Streptomycetaceae > Streptomyces > Streptomyces sp. AN091965. The sequence continues at coordinate 1,669,351 of NZ_JALDMY010000001.1, forward strand.
CCGGCACCAACCAGGAGAAGCTGCTCGTCGACTGGAGCGGGCAGAACGTGAAGGCGGGCCGGAAGGTCACCGAGATCAAGTACTTCCAGAACACCAGCGACTACTACCTGGCGCTCGGCTCCGGCCGCATCGACGCCTACCTCGGCCCCAATCCGGTCGCCGCATACCACGCGGCGAGCACCGGCAGGTCCGAGGTCATCGGCACCTTCTCGGGCGCGGGCGACCGCCTCCAGGGCAAGATCGCCGCCACCACGAAGAAGGACAACGGCCTCGTCGGGGCCCTCCACAAGGCGCTCCAGCACCTCATCGAGGAGGGCTCCTACGGCAAGGCGCTCGCCCACTGGGGGCTCGCCGACGAGGCCGTGCGCACCTCGGAGCTCAATCCGAAGGGGCTGCCCAAGGGCGCGTGAGGACGCGGCCCGCGCCGGTCCCCCGCGCTACCGGACGGGGAGCGGGGCGCCGCGCTCCGCCTCTGCCCGGGGGCCGAAGATGCGGCGCTCCGCCGCGGTGATCGGCACGTCGTTGATGCTGGCCTCGCGGCGGGCCATCAGGCCCTCCTCGGTGAACTCCCACAGCTCGTTGCCGTAGGCGCGCCACCACTGGCCGCTCGCGTCCTGGGACTCGTACTGGAAGCGGACCGCGATGCGGTTGCCGTGGAAGTCCCACAGCTCCTTGCGCAGCGCGTACTCCCGCTCCCCGGCCCACTTGTCGCGGAGGAACTCCACGATCTCGGCGCGGCCGGTGACGAACCGGTCGCGGTTGCGCCAGACCGAGTCCTCGGTGTAGGCGAGCGCGACGCGCTCGGGGTCGCGGGTGTTCCACGCGTCCTCGGCGGCCTGGACCTTCTGCCGGGCCGTCTCCTCGTCGAACGGCGGGAACGGCGGACGTGCCGTCATGGCGGGCTCCTCTCGTCGTCGCCACCCCCTGGAGAACGCTCGTTCTCCGGCGATGTGTGCCAGCATAGAGAACGATGGTTCTCAGCGGTAGTCTTTGGCCAATGGAAACCACCGTCGCCAGGGAAAAGGCGCTGGACGCGGCCGAGGAGCTCTTCTATCAGCGCGGCGTCCAGACCGTGGGCATGGACGACATCCGCTCCGCTTCGGGCGTCTCGCTGAAGCGCCTCTACCAGCTCTTCCCCTCGAAGGAGCGGCTCGTCGAGGCCTATCTGGAGCGACGGGACGTGCGCTGGCGCCGACAGCTCGCCGCGCACGTGGAGCGGCACGAGGATCCCGAGCGGCGGCTGCTCGCGGTGTTCGACTGGCTGGGCGAGTGGTTCGCCGAGCCCGGCTTCCGCGGCTGCGCCTGGATCAACTCGTACGGGGAGCTCGGCGCGACGTCCGAGCCGGTGGCCCGCCAAGTGCGCCTGCACAAGGGGGCGTTCAAGGAGTATCTGGCCGCGCTCGTGGCGGGCGCGGGGCTGCCCGGCGACCTGGCCGAGCAGCTGTTCCTGCTGGCTGAGGGCGCGATGGTGAGCGCGGGGATCGACCGCGCCCCCGGCCCCGCCGCGCACGCGGCCCGCGCGGCGAAGGCACTGGTCACCGCCGCGCGGTGAGCACGGGGCCCGGTCCTGCCGGGCCCCGTGAGGTGGCGCGTCAGCCCGTCTGCGAGGCCTTGCGCAGCGCCGTCAGACAAGTGCCGATGGCTTCCTGGAGCTCTTCGAGGCGCTGGACCATGTCGTCCTCGTAGATGTCGCCGAAGTCGGCGGCGTCGTCGAGGGTCAGCTCCTCGAAGACCTTCGTCGCCTTCTGGAGGCTGCTGTAGAACTTCGTCCGCCGCTCCTGGACGCGCAGCTCGGGGTCCGCCTCGACGGTCTCGGCGACGAGCGTCTTCACCGTGTCGTAGGCCTCCGAGGCCCACTCCCCGGCCTCCTCGGGCTCCAGCTCGTCGATCAGGGACAGATGCCGCTCGGCTTCCTCGCGCAGCTCGGCCGGTGCGTCGATGGTCTGCCCGGCGGGGGTCCTGACCTGGCCCTCCTCGGCGATCTTGCGGACGTACTCGATGCGGTCGGCGGCCCTGGCCTCGCCCGCGACGGCCTTCTTCAGGTCGTCGGTGCGGGCGATGTCACGGGCCAGGTCGACCTGGAGGACCGGGTCCTCCTTGATCCGGTCGAGCAGCGCGTGCCGGGCGGCCTGCGCCGTGGACGGGTCGGCGAGGATCGCGGCGCGCAGCGCCGTGGGGTTCTCGGCGACCTCCAGGGCCTTGGTCGGGCGGATGCCCTCGGCCTCGGCGGCCGCCATGATCGCGGTGCCACGCTCGGAGGACGCGCTGGAGCGCGGCACGTAGTAGGTGAGCCAGACGTCGGCGTCCGGCAGCTCGACCTCCTGGCCCGGCGCCAGCTCCTCGAAGTGCGGCACGAGCCCGTCGTCGGCGGCCCGGTCCCAGGCCTTGTAGAAGCGCATGACGCGCTCGGCGGAGCACCCGGCGAGCTCGCCGAACTCCTTCGCGGACGCCTTCGGCGTCTCCGCCGCCGACTGCCCGCCGGGCCGCACGCTGCGCGCCACCTTCAGGCCGAACGTCCAGCCGCCGGTGCGCGCGTACACCCCGAACTCGCGGGCGTCGCGCGCGACGAGCTCGCGCGCGGCCTCGTACGCGCCGGCCTCGTACGCGCCGTCCTGTCCGGCCTCCGGTGCGGTCTGCGCGGTCTCCTGCACGTCATCGCGTACGTCCAGGGGCGCGTCGGTGGCCGGGGCGGGCCCGGCCGACGGGTCAGCCGGGGCGGACGGGGCGATCACTGCGGTCACAGATAACTCTCCGAGTACGTCGTGAGCGATAAGAAACAGAACGTACAGCCTATATCGCCCCGTTGCTCCGGCTTTCCGTATCCGCCCGTGACACCCCTCCGGCGCGTCGGCACGGCCCGCCGGGGTGCGGCGGGCCGCGCCTGCCGCGTCAGGCCCCCGGCCTCAGCGGGCCGAAGAACGCGCGCAGTTCGGCGGCGACCTGGTCCGGCTCCTCATGGGACATGAAGTGGCCGCCCCGCCGCGGCTCGCGCCAGTGCCGCAGGTCGGCGAAGACGCGCTCGGCGAGGCTCCGCGGATAGTTCGCGTACCCCGGCTCGTGGCTGAGCGTGACGGCAGCGGGCACGGTGACGGGCGGCAGGAGCTTGTTCAGGTGGTAGTCGTAGTACTGCCGGAACGAGGTGCCGATGCTGGCCGTGGCCCAGTACAGGGTGGCCACCGTCAGGAGCGTGTCCCGGTCCCAGCGCCTCTCGACGTCGCCGTCGCAGTCGCTCCAGTCGCGGTACTTGTCGACGATCCAGGCGAGCAGCCCGGAGGGCGAGTCGATCAGGGCGGCGGCGACCGTGTCCGGCCGGGTGCACATGATCTCGCTGTAGCCGCCGTCGGTGCGGTCGTACGCGGCGAGCGCGTCGAGGTACGTCTGCTCCTCGGGGGTCGGCGGGTGCTGCTCGAAGTCGGCGCTCACCAGGGCGGAGGTGACGTGCACCCCGGCGACGTGCTCCGGGTACAGCGCGCCGAGCCACTGGGTCACACCGCCGCCGATGTCGCCGCCGAAGGCCCCGTACCGCTCGTAGCCCAGCGTCTCGGTCATCAGGGAGTGCCACGCCTCGGCGACGCCCCGGCGCGTGAACGGTCCGCGGGGCGGCTCCGAGTACAGGAAGCCGGGCAGCGAGGGGACGACGACGTCGAAGGCGTCGGCGGGGTCGCCGCCGTACGCGGCCGGGTCGGCGAGGCGCCGGGCGACGCGGAGCATCTCCACGAAACTGCTCGGCCAGCCGTGGCTCAGCACCAGCGGCAGCGGCGCGGGCGCGCCTTCGGGGCGCCGCCCGCGCAGCTGGAGGAAGTGCAGGCGGGCGCCCGCGACCTCGGCGGTGTAGTGCGGGAAGTCGTTGAGCGCGGCCTCGGCGGCGCGCCAGTCGAAGCCGTCGGCCCAGTACGCGACGAGGTCACGCAGATACGCCGGGTCGGTTCCGGCCGCCCAGGGCGTCGTGTCGGACGCGGTGGTGAAGCGGGTGCGGGCCAGGCGGGCGCGCAGGTCGGCGAGGACGTCGTCGGGCACGGCGACGCGGAAGGGCGTGGGGGTGGTGCGTGCGGTGGAGGTCATGGTTCCTTCGCTGAGGAGTGCTGCGGTTGCTCGGGCGAGCGGGCGCTCCTGCGCGGCGGCCGTGCGGGGAACCGGTCAGACGGGAAGGGACGGTCTGACGGTCAGGCGCGGACGGCGGTCGGGAGGGCCCGGACGGTGCGGTCAGTGCTCAGGTCGCGCAACGGGCTCACCTCCTTCGTCGGTCCGCACGCGGTGCCGAGGACCGCGTGACCGGGCCGACTATACACACGGATTGATCAACGCCACAGGGTCCGCGGACCTAGGAGTGGGCCTAGGACCCGCGGCGCCGGAGGCCTAGGGCGAAAGGAACGGCCGGGGTCTGTCTGCGGCCGGTGGCCCGGGCGGTCACGTCCCGTGAGACTGGCCCCATGGACACCTCACGGACCGACGCCTATCTGCTCCGCATCGGCGCGGAGCGCCCCGCCGCCCCCACCTCGGCGGCCCTGCGCGACCTGCACCTGGCACACCTGCACACCGTCCCCTTCGAGAACCTCGCCGTCCACGCGGGCGTCGAGGTCGACCTCGTCGAGGAGGACCTCGTCGCGAAGGTCGTCGACGGCCGCCGCGGCGGGTTCTGCTACGAACTCAACGGGGCCTTCGCCGCCCTGCTCACCGCTCTCGGCTTCGAGGTCGACCTGCTCCAGGCCAGCGTCTACCAAGGGGACCGCCTCGGGATCCCGTACGACCACATGGCGTTGCGCGTGCGCACCGTCGACGGCGGCGACTGGCTGGCCGACGTGGGCTTCGGCAGGCACAGCCACCACCCGCTCGCCGCCGCCGAGCGCGGCGACCAGAGCGACCCCGCGGGCACCTTCCGCGTCGCCGAGACGCCCGCGGGCGATCTGCGCGTCCTGATGGGCGGCGAGCCGCAGTACCTGCTCGACCCGCGGCCGCGTGCCCTCGCCGACTTCAGCGGCGGCGCCTGGTACCACCGCACCTCGCCGAAGTCCCACTTCACCCGGTCCCTGGTGTGCTCGATCCTCACCGACACCGGCCGGACCACGCTCAGCGGCAGCAAGCTCACCGTCACCCCGCTCGACGGCGAGCCGCAGGTCACCGAACTCGGCACGGAGGCCGAGGTCCTGGAGGCGTACGCCACCCACTTCGGCATCGCGCTCGACGAGGTGCCCCGGCTCGCCGAGCCGGTCCAGGTCGGGGGCCGGTAGCCGAACGGCGGGCGGGGATGTCCTTGCGACATGACACAGGGGGCGGACACCTTGCAGCACGCCCGCCCCTTTGTCCAGGCTTCCCCACCCCGCGCGGCCCCCGCCGGGCGCGGTGACGTTCGTCGCGGCGTGCGCGGCGCACCCGGACGTAGGCTGCCGCACTGTGAAGAGACACATACCTTTCGACCGGCTGCACAACTTCCGTGACCTGGGGGGCTACGTCACTGAGGACGGCCGTACGGTGCGGTGGGGGACGGTGTACCGGTCGGACTCGCTGAGCAAGCTGCGGGACGCCGACTGGGAACGCTTCCTCGGCCTGGGTGTCCGCACGGTCATCGATCTGCGCTATCCCTGGGAGATCGAGGCGAAGGGCCGGGTGCCGGACCACGCGTCCTTCGCCTACCACAACCTGAGCGTCGAGCACCGCCCCTACGACCAGGCCGCGTTGGGGCCCGACGTGGACACCGGACGCTATCTCGCCGACCGTTACGCGGAGGTCGCCGAGGACGGCGTCAAGGAGCTGCGCCGGGCCCTGGAGCTGATCGCCGAGGGCGGTTCGGAGCCCCTGGTGTTCCACTGCGCGTCCGGCAAGGACCGCACGGGGCTGCTCGCCGCGCTCGTCCTGACCCTCATCGGCGTGCCCGAGGCCGACGTGGTCGAGGACTTCACCCTCACCGGGCTCGCCACCGACCGGCTCGTCGCCGACTGGCGCGCGGCGAACCCGGACCGCGAGCTGACCTGGCCCGACTACGGCCGGGCACCCGCGGAGGTGATGCGCCTCTTCCTCGCCGGGATCGCCGAGCGGTACGGCTCCCTGCGCGGCTACGCCGAGCGGCTCCTGGACGTCGACGAGGAGTTGGTGGCCGCGTTGCGCGCCGCCCTCCTGGAGGGGCCCGAGCTCACCTTCCGGCGGGCCGGACCGGCCGACCTCGCCGAGCTCGTGCGGCTGCGCGACCAGGCCGCGCGCTGGCAGATCGGCCGGGGCATCGCCCAGTGGAAACCGGGAGAGCTGGGCGAGGACCACTTCCGCGCCCGCCTCGCGGACAGCGAGGTGTGGCTCGCGGCGCTGGGGCCCGAGGGGCCCGTCGCCGGGGCGTACGAGCTGTGGTGGGACGACCCCGTCCCGTGGGGCCCGCAGCCGCCGACCGCGGGCTATGTGCACCGCCTGATGACCGACCGGCGCACCGCGCCCCCGGGCACCGGGCTCCTCCTGCTCGCGCACGCCGAGCAGCGCATCCGCGCCGCCGGGCGCGGTCTGAGCCGCCTCGACTGCCGCTCCAACAACCCGCGGCTGCGGGAGTACTACGCGGCGGCGGGCTACCGGGAGGTCGGCGAGCTGGCGTCGAAGGACGGCGGGGTCGCGGGCCGGTACGCCGTCACGCTCATGGAGAGGCGGCTGTGAGGCCGCGGCCCTACAGCGAGGCCTTGATGCGGCGCGGCGCGTCGGCCAGGCGGCTGATCAGGGAGACCACTTCCGGGGGCTGGCGGCTGACGTCCCGGTCGGCGCTGAGCACGTAGTAGATCTGCTCCAGGGACGGCGGGCCGACCGCGACCGTGCGCAGGGCCGCCTGGCCGGGCGTGGCCTGGCCCGTGCGGACCAGATAGGCGGCCGCCATGGAGCCGGTGCGGCCGACGCCCGCGCCGCAGTGCACGAAGACCGGGCCCTTCGCCTCGGCGACGACGCGCAGGAACCGGTCGACCTGCCCGCCGTCGGGCGTCTGCCCGTCCCGCACGGGCAGCCGTACGACGGCCAGTCCCGCGCGCCCGGGGCGCGCGAGCTCCGCCGCGCTCAGGTCCTCGGCCCGCAGGTCCACCACGGTGCGGATGCCGTGGGCCGCGAGCGCGCGGTACCCGGCCTCGGTGGGCGCGGAGCCGCGCCACAGCCGGTCGTCGACGCGCTGGAAGTGGCGGACGCCGGTCATCTCCCGCTCGGCGCGGACGTGTTCGCCCGCCCAGGCCGATACGGCGAGCACGCCGAGCGACGTGGCACCCCAGAAGACCGTGTAGCCGAGCGCGCACAGGCCGATCAGCTTCAGCGCCCGCCGGGGTGTCGGCCGTCTCGCTCCGAGCCTGCGGCCCGCGTGCGCGCACGCGGCGCCCGCGGTGGCGGTGGCCGCGGCGACACGGGCGACGGCACGGGCGGACGCGGCACGGACGGAGGAGGTACGGGACACCAAGTGGTCACCACCAGAGGGCGTACGCGTCGCGCACACCGGACTGCACGGGAGGACGGCACAAGCCTCGTCCAGGCTACCGGCGCCCGAGGGCCCCGGCGACCTGGTCCCCCCACCCCGCACACCTCTCCCGGCACGCCAACTCCCTTATGCATCAACCCCGTTGCTCCTTGCGGATCGACAGGACCGGACTCAGTGGACCTCCCGCACCTGGCTCTCGCCCAGGACCTTCGCGCTCGTGCGGTGGGCCGTGGCGTCGGCGAGGCAGCCGCGCAGCCGCATCACGTCGTGCGCGGAGAGGGCGGGGCGGATCACTCCGGCCCACACGTCGCCGTCCAGGCGGGTCAGCGCCGCGTGCACGTTCAGGGCGGCGGTGGACCTGCGGCAGCTCTCCCACAGCTCCCGGGCGGCCAGCGCGCGGGCCGACGCGCCGTCGCTGCCGCGCACCCGCACCTCGTACACCACGGTGGTCGCGGCCGCGCCCGTGGTCTTGGCGGGGCGGGTCTGGGTGGCGTCGGAGAGGGTGTCCACGAGCAGCGCGAGCAGCAGGGCGGCGGCCACGGCGGTGCCGCTCACCACGGCGGTGCGCAGGACGCGCGGCCGGGGCACGGCCTCGCGGTCCTCCAACTCCGGGACACGGCCGTGCCGTTCGTCACCGGGGGCGGCGAGGCGCGCGAGGCGTCCGGCGAGCCTGCGCTCGGTGCCGGGCCGGACGGTGGCCGCCGAGATCCGCTGCACGACCCAGGCGACGCCCGAGAGCAGCGCCCCGGCCGCCATCAGGACCGGCACGAAGACGTACGTGCGGTGGGTGCCGTCCGCGGTGTCCTGCTCCAGCCAGCGGAACCGGGCGCCGTCCTCGGCCCGTGACTCCTGGAGGCGCCGCCACACCTCCTCGGTGCGCCGCCCGGAGTCGGCCAGCTGCCGCTCCAGGCGGCCCAGCCGGCTCAGGAGCGCCGTGCCCACCAGGAGGCCCTCGATGACCAGCAGGAGCACCCCGCAGATGAGGGCGCGCTGCCACTCCCAGCGGGTGAGGTAGACGACGCTGTAGGTGGCGGCCGCTGCGGCGCTCAGGCCGCCGAGGAGATAGCTCACGTACTTCATGACGCCATGCCCTCCGTGTGGCCGGCGCCGCCCGGGGGCGCGGCCGGGGGTGCGACGGCGGACATGCGCACCCCTTCCACGGCGCCCGTGCCGCCGTCCACGGTGAGCCGGGTCCCGTCGGGGAACCGCTCCAGGGCGTCGGGGACGCCCACGGCCGTCGGCACCTGGTACTCGCGGGCGAGCACGGCGAGGTGGGAGAGCACGCTGCCGGTCTCCGCGACGAGCCCGGTGAGGCCGGGCAGGAGGGGGGCGAGCGCCGGGTCGAGGGCGCGGACGACGAGGACCGCGAAGCGGGGGCGTTCGCCGCCGCCGTGCCAGGCCGTGCCGGAGCCGAAGCCGCCGCCCGCGCCCTGCCCGTCGGCGGCCGCGCGGCGCCTGCCCGGCTCGGCCACCGGCAGGCCGTCCGCGAGCCGGAACGCGGCGGGCAGCTCCGAGCGCTGCGGCCTCGGCAGGCGCTCGCGCAGATCGGCGGGCAGGCCCTTGCCGTCGCCCGCGGCGGTCAGCTCGGCCCAGCGCAGCAGGGCGATGCGGTCCGGGTCGCCGAGGAGTTCCACGGCGGTCAGCCTGCGGGCCAGCTCGCGCACCATGCTGGTCTGCATCTCCTGCACCCAGCGCACGCGCAGGCGCAGCCCCTCGCGGGCGGGCAGCACGGCCGTGCCGCGCGGCACGCCGGTCAGGGCGGGGCGCCCGGGCAGCGGCGGGCGCGGGCCGAGCGCGGGCGGCAGGAGCGAGAGGAGCACCGGGTGGCGGGCGATGAGCCGGGCGTCGTCGGGTTCGTCCGCGCGCGCCTCGGCGAGGACGGCGAGCGCCTCGCCCACGGCCGTGGCACCCGAACCCTGTCCGAGCACCGCCCCGGCCAGGGACTCCTGGGCGTGCAGCGCGGAGAGGACCGTACGCCCCCAGGAGACGGCGGCGAGCAGCCGGCCGCTCAACATCTCGGCGGGGGCGGGCAGTTCGCTCAAGTACCGGTCGACGTCGGCCGTGAGGTCGAGGGCGAGCGCCGGGAGCGTCGTGCGCACCCGGCCCATCCGCCAGGCGGCGGTGGCCCGGCGGGCGGCGGGCGCCGGGTTGAGGAAGCCGAGCAGGCGGTGGGTGGGCGGGGCGGCGCCGAGCAGCCGGAGGTCGGCCGCCGCGCGGCCGTCGACGGTGGTCACGGGCGGCAGTCTGCGCAGCCTGCGGCGGGGCGCGGCGCCCGCGATGTCCAGGGCGACCGAGAGCCCGTGCGCCATGGGGGCCAGCCACAGGTCCTCCTCCAAGGGTTGCAGGACCCCGGGGAAGGTCTCGGCGACGGGGCCCGGTCCGAGCAGCCGGGCGCGGCGGGCGGGGCGCGGGGGCATCGCCGTGATGGGGCGGGTCTGGAACAGCCACAGCCGGTCGTCGGCGTCGAAGGCGAACTCGATGTCCTGCGGGCCGCCGAACTCCCGCTGCGCGTCCCGGGCCAGGCGCAGCAGGCGCAGCTGCCGGGCGCGCGCGAGGAGGCGCGCGTCGCGGGGTTCGCCGGGCTCGGTGTGGACCTGGCGGCCGTGCCGGGTCAGGTGGTAGCGCACGCCCTGGACGCTGCCGTTCACCAGGCGGTCGGGGCCGCCGTCGACGGCGCTGATGACGACCCGGTCGCGGCGGCCCGCCATCGGGTCGGCCCCGAACATCACGCCGCCCACGGTCGCGCGCACCATCGGCTGCACGAGCACCGCCATGCCCGCGTGCGGGTCGACGGCGCCGTGCGCGGCACCCGTGGGCGTGCGCCCTGCCGAACCTCCGTGCGCGGCACCCGCGGGCGCGCGTCCCGCCGAACCACCGTGCCCGGCACCCGCGGACGTGCGTCCCGCCGAACCACCGTGCGCGGCACCCGCGGACGTGCGTCCCGCCGAGCGCAGCACCCGTCGCACGGCGTCGGTGAAGTCGCTCCAGCCGCGCACGTCGAGCACGGTCTCGAAGAGCCCCGCGAGCGACGAGTCGGCGGAGTCCTCCCACGCGGACGAGGAGCGCACGACGAGGGGCCGCGCCCCGTCACCGCTCAACTCCCGCCAGGCACGCCGCAGTTCCTGCTCACCATGGGCAGGCCCCTCTCGGGACGCGATGCCCGCGGCACTCGCGGCGTCCACGGCGGCCGTCACGGCATGCGCCGCACTCGCGGCGTCCGCGGCGTCCGCGGGTACCAGCACGAACCCCGGCAGCACGGGAAGGCCCACGGCCGCCGCCCGTGCCAGGTGGGCCGCCTTCGCGCCCGTGAGGCGCGGGTCGCGGGCGTGCCGCGCCTCCAGCCCCACCACAACCAGCCGGTCCGTCTCCACCCCGATCATGGCCTGCCTCCTTCGCCCGACCGCGCGCTCCGTCCCGCCCGCGCATCCCGTTCCCGGCGCCGTTCCCTCCGAGGTGAGGCCCTGCGCGCCCGCCGCGCCGCTGGGGCGAAACGCCAGGCCACGAAGCCGGACCGAAAAATCATCCAGCCCTTAGCACGGACGCGTGGCCGCGCCATGAAGTTGAGCACAAGCCCACTCGAATTCGGCCGAGCCCGTCGAGGGCGGCGACGGCACGGGAGGCGGCGGTCCGGCGGCCGCACGGCGTGTGCTAAGGCTTCTTCGCGGGGGATGTGCGGCGGGGGCACGGCCCTTGGCCCCGCGTCCGCCGCACGCTGTCAGCAGACGCAGAGAGGCGAAGACGTGACAGGCAGTCAGTTCGACGAGCTCGGGCAGGTCTACGAGGAGTCCTCGGGCATGGCCTTCAGGCAGGGCCTGGAGTTCCCCACCGTGCTCGGGCACCTCGGTGACATCCGGAGCCAGGACATACTCGACTTCGGCTGCGGCAGCGGGGTCTACACCCGGCTGCTCGCGCGCCGCGGCGCCCGGCGGACGGTGGGCCTCGACGCGTCCGAGGGCATGGTCGACCACTGCCGCCGCCGGGAGGAGGACGAGCCCCTCGGTGTCGAGTACGTCGCCGGGGAGCTCCCGGAGCGGCTGCGCGGCGCCTTCGACACCGTGCTCGGCGTGTACGTGCTGCCGCACGCCGAGACGTACGACGGGCTCGTCGCGATGTGCCGGGCGGTGGCGGCCGCGCTGCGGCCCGGCGGGCGCTTCCTGACCCTGCCCATCCACCCGGACGTGCACCCGGACCCGGACCACTACGCCCGCTACGGCTTCCGCCTGGACGTCAGCGCCCGCGAGGACGGCGCCCCGGTGGACTTCGGGTTCACCGTGGGCGAGCACAGCGCGCGGTTCACCGCCCGCTACTGGACCGCCGCGTCCCTGGAGGGCGCGCTGCGCGACGCGGGCTTCGGCGCGCCCCGGTGGCGCGCGCACCGGGTGTCCGAGACCGCCGAGCCCGGCCCCGCGGACGACTTCTGGGCCCGCTACCTCACGACCCCGCACGCGGCGGTCCTGGACGCGCGCAAGGCCTGAGGCCCGGCCCGGGGGCGGCTCAGTCCCCGCCGCCGGGCGGCGGCCCGGGCGCGCGGTGCCGGTGCGGCAGGTGCAGGGAGTGCTCGTGGTGCGGGCGCGGCGGGTGCTCGGCCGCGTGGGCCCGGTCGGCGAACCCGGGCGCCATCACGTGCACGGTCCGCCCGCCGCACCTGGGGCACACCGCCGCCGCCAGGGGCGAGCGCAGGGCGTTGCCGTCCTCGTCGACGTACTCCTGGACGGCCGACCCCGCGGGGTCGGCGGAGGCGGCGGGGTCGGGGAAGAACATGACCCGGAAGGTGGACTCCCAGGTCTCCCCGCAGTCTCCGCAGGTGAAGGCGAAGGTCTCGGTGACCGGGTCGGGCTCGGGCGGCATGGGCACTCCTCGTCGTCGCTCCCCCGGCATCCCAGCGGACAACGCCCCGCGCCGCCCGGCAACCCGGACGCGCCGGTCGGGCGGCGCGGCCGGTGAAACGGCCGGTGGCCCGGTGACCGTCGAGGTCACCGGGCCACCGGCCGTGCACTGCGTTGGTACTACAGGTGTATCGCGTGTCGTCAGCGCGTCGGCTGCAGTTCCCGCTCCGGGTCGGAGTAGGGGGCGCCGCCGTTGTCGCCGAGCTGCTTGTAGAGCTTCTCGCCCTCCACGTCGACGTTCGGCAGGATCTTGTTCAGCCAGCCCGGCAGGTACCAGGCGGACTTGCCGAGCAGCGCGAGGACGGCCGGGACGATCGCCATGCGGACGACGAAGGCGTCGAACAGGACGGCGGCGGCGAGGCCGAAGCCCATGGTCTTGATGATGTCGTCGTCCTCCAGGATGAAGCCGGAGAAGACACTGATCATGATGACCGCGGCCGCGGCGACGACGCGCCCGCCGTGGGTGAAGCCGGTCACGACGGCCTCGCCCGGACGCGCCCCGTGGACGTACGCCTCACGCATGCGCGTCACGAGGAACACCTCGTAGTCCATCGCCAGACCGAACACCACACCGATCATGAAGATCGGCATCATGCTCATGATCGGGCCGGGCTGGTCGACGCCGAACACGTTCGCGAGGTGGCCCTCCTGGAAGACCGCCACGACCGCGCCGAGCGCCGCGAGCACCGAGAGCAGGAAGCCGAGCGCCGCCTTCAGCGGGACCAGGAGCGAGCGGAACACCAGCATCAGGAGCAGGAAGGCGAGGCCGACGACCAGGGCCAGGTACGGGATCAGCGCGTCGTCGAGGGTCTGCGAGAAGTCGATGATCGAGGCCGTCTGGCCGGTGATCAGGACCTCGGCGCCGGTCTTGGACTCGATGGTGCCGATGTCGGAGCGGATCTTCTTGACCAGCGTCTCGGTGTCGTGGTCACTCGGTCCCGTCTTCGGCGTCGCGGACAGGATCGCCAGGTCGTCGGCCTTGTTCGGCGACGCCGGGCTGACGGACACGATGCCGTCGACCTTCTTGAGCTCCTTGCCGACGTCCTTCGCTGCGGCGCCGGCACCCTTGTCCTTGTCGACGACGATCGTCAGCGGGCCGTTGAAGCCCTTGCCGAAGGAGTCCGACAGCATGTCGTACGCCTTGCGCTGCGTGGTGTCCGGCGCGAAGGTGCCCTCGTCCGGCAGGCCGAGCTGCAGGTTGGCGGCCGGGGCGGCCACGACGCCGAGACCGGCGATGGCGACGAGCAGCACGACCAGCGGGCGGCGCAGCACGAACCGGGCCCAGCGGGTGCCGAGCTTCGGCTTGGCGTTGGGGTCGGTGAACGGAACGCCGACGGGCTTCTTGCGGTCCTTGCGGCGCAGCGTCCTGCGGGGCGCGATGCCGAGCAGCGCCGGGATGAGGGTCAGCGCGATCAGGACGGCGACCACGACCGTGCCGGCCGCGGCGAGGCCCATCTTGGTGAGCAGCGGGATGTTCACGACGGCGAGGCCGGAGAGGGCCACGATGACGGTGAGGCCCGCGAACACCACCGCGGAGCCCGCGGTGCCGACGGCGCGTCCTGCGGCGTCCTCGGGGGTGCGGCCGTCCTCCCGCTCGGCGCGGTAGCGCGAGACGATGAACAGGGCGTAGTCGATGCCGACCGCGAGACCGATCATCGTGGCGAGCGTCGAGGTGGTGCTGGACAGCTCCAGGGTGCTGGCGAGCGCGGTGATGCCGGAGATGCCGATGCCGACGCCGATGAGCGCGGTCAGGATGGGCATGCCCGCGGCGATCAGCGAGCCGAAGGTGATGAGCAGCACCACGGCGGAGATGCCGATGCCGATCAGCTCGGCGCTGCCGCCCAGCTCCTGCTCGGTCGGGACCGCGTCACCGCCCGCCTCGACGGTCAGGCCGTCCTTGCGGGTGTCCTTGAGCGTGTCGGTGAGCTTGTCCTTGACCTTGTCGGTCAGCTCGGGTCCGGGGACCTTGTACGACACGGTCGCGTAGACGGTGGTCGAGTCCTTGCTGACCGCGCCCGTCTTGAACGGGTCGTCGACCTTCGAGACCTGCGCGCCCTTGCTCAGCCGGTCGACGGCTTTGTTGACCTTCGCCTTGTTCTCGGCGTCGGTGATCTTCTCGCCCTGGGGGGCGCGGAGCACCACACGGGCCGTGGCGCCGTCGGCGCTCGTCTCGGGGAACTTCTCCTCGAGCAGGTCGAAGGCCTTCTGCGACTCCGTGCCGGGCATGGAGAAGACGTCGGCCGGAGCCTTGGGAGCCGAGGACGCTGCGACGCCCGCGCCGATGAAGAGCAGCACCCATATGAGCGCCATCCACCAGCGCCGTCTGAAGGCGAGACGGCCCAGTTTGTAGAGGAACGTAGCCACGGCGAACGAGACTCCCGTCGGGATTGGCAGGCAGGACCGACCCGTTTGGCGGCGGGCGCCGCGCGGCAGGGTTGGGTCGGCAGGATCCACTCCATCGTGACGGCACCGGAGCGCGCGGAAGTCAGACTGCGGGCCGGAGTCCGCGCCCACGTCCGTCGTAGTCGGAAGTCGGCCGACTCATCCTCGGGTAGGAGATGCGCCGACTACATGTAGATCTCATGTACCAGGGGTGTGACCTGCGTCTCTTGGTCAACAACCCGCCCTCAGCATCGGGCATTTAGGTCGAATCACAGACCTTTTGGACAGGTGCCGTTTCGGACACCTGAGGCATCAGCAGACACCTGCGCCGAGGCGCCGGGGGCGCCCGGTCACCGCCGCATGACGTGCGTCGCAGCGGCACGCTCCCCTCCTCCAACGACGCGGCGCGCTGGCGTGTTCCAAGGGGGTGGCGGGCGGCCCGCGGCGGACCGCCCGCCCCCCTCGGGCCCCCTAAGGGTCGGCCTCGGGGGGCCGTCAGGCCGTGCGCAGGACCTCGATGACGCTGGCGAAGCTGTCCCCGCCGTGCCCCGCGGCGCGCGTCCGCTCCATGAAGGCCTTCAGGAGCTCGGGCAGGGCGGTGTCGACGCCGCGGTCGGCCGCCGCGTGGACGAGGTGGTCGATCGCCGCGATCTGCACGTCGACGGTGGCGTCGTCACCCGGGTAGCTGCCCTCCTCCACCTGGGCCGCGTACCGGGTGATGAAGCCGCCCACGGCGCCGCCGAGCCAGCGCAGCGCGAGCGGCGCGAACTCCGTCGCCTTCGCCCCGTCGGCGCCCACGACCGCGGTCCCGTGCAGCCAGCCGCCGAAGGCCGCCCACATCAGGCCGAGCAGCGCCACGTCGTACAGCGGGGCGAAGCCCGCGTCCTCGCCGAGGAACAGCGGGTCGCCGAGCGCTTCGAGGGCGGGCCTGTGGGCGTCGAAGGCGGTCCGCGGGCCGCTGTAGAGGAACATCATCTCGGGGCTGCCGACGCCGGGCGGGGTGGTCATGACCGCGCCGTCCAGGTAGTCGACGCCGCGCTCGGCGGCCCAGGCGGCGAACTCCCGGGCCTGCTCGGGCGAGCCGGTGGTGAGGTTGACGAGCGTGCGGCCCGCGAGCGTGGCCGCGGCCGGGTCGACGACCGCGTGCAGCGCGTCGTAGTCGAGGACGCAGGCGATCACCAGGCCGCTGGCCGCCACGGCCTCCGTGGGGGTCGCCGCGACCCGGGCGCCGCGCGCGGCGAGCGCCTCCGCCTTCGCCGGCGTGCGGTTCCACACCGTGGTCTCGTGGCCGCGCTCCAGCAGGGCGGCGGCGAGGGCGGCGCCCATGTTGCCCAGGCCGATGACGGTGACGGGGGTGCGGTGTTCGGCGTTCATTGCGTGCTTGCTCCTTGCGCGTCCACCGGACGCGGTCGTGTCCGGACGACCGCCCGCGGCGGCGTCCGTGGTGATCCGGTACGAGAACCCTCGCAGCGGGCCGGGGAGCGGGACAGTGACAGCGGTGACGTCGGTCACCAAATTCCTGCCACCCCTCGGAGCGGCCGTACGCTCGCCGCATGAGCGCTGGTTCCGTCGCGGTGGTCGTGACCGAGGAGATCGGGGTCCCCTCCTGGGACCTGTACGAACTGAGCATCCCGTGCACGGTGTTCGGCAAGCCCCAGCCGGACCTCTCCGAGCACTGGTACGACCTGATGCTGTGCGGCACGGACACCGGCTCCGGCGCGCGGGACGCCGCCGCGCAGCCCTTCGGCGTCTCGGTGCGCACGCCGTACGGCCTCGACGACCTGGTCGACGCGGAGACCGTGATCGTCCCTTCGGTGCCGGACGCCTGCGTCGAGGAGGGCGCGCCCCTGCCGGACGGGCTCGTCGACGCGCTGCGCCGCGCCCACGCGGCGGGCGCCCGGATGGTGTCGCTGTGCAACGGCGCCTTCGCGCTCGCCGAGGCGGGGCTGCTCGACGGCCGCCGCGCCACGGCGCATTGGCAGCACACCGCCCAGCTGGCGGCGCGCTACCCGAAGGTCGAGGTCGACGACTCGGTCCTGTACGTCGACGAGGGGGACGTGCTCACCAGCGCGGGCCTGACGGCGGGGCTCGACCTGTGCCTGCACCTCGTCCGCCGCGACCTGGGCGCGCACGTCGCCAACCAGCTCGCGCGGCGCATGGTGGTGCCCGCGCACCGGCCGGGCGGGCAGGCGCAGTTCATCGACCTGTCGGTGCCCGCGGCCGACGACGCGAGCCTGAGCCCCGTCCTGGAGTGGGCGCGCGGGCGCCTCGACGAGCCGCTGACCGTCGACGACTTGGCGCGCCGCGCGGCGATGAGCCCGCGCACGTTCTACCGGCGGCTCCAGGCGGCCACCGGCACCACGCCCCTGCAGTGGCTCCTGAACCAGCGCCTGGCGCGGGCGCAGAGCCTCCTGGAGGCGACGGACCTGCCGGTCGAGAAGGTCGGCGAACTCAGCGGCCTCGGCACGGCGAACAACCTGCGCCACCACTTCCTCAAGCACGTGGGGGTGCCGCCCGGCGACTACCGCAGGGCGTTCTCGCAGACGGGCCGGGCGCCGGAGCCGCTGGCTAGGTGACCGCTCCCGGAGCCCGCGCGCGGACCCGGGCGAGCAGCGCCTCCTTGTCCGGCTTGCCGCTCGGCGCCACGGGCACGTCGGTGAGGACGGTCAGCGTGGACGGCAGCCCCGCGACGCCCAGTTCCGCCTCGACGTGCTCCCGTACGGCGTCGAGGGCGGGCGTGCGGCCCGGCGCCGCGACGACGAAGGCGTGGGCGGCCTCGCCCGTGCGCCGGTCCGGAGCGGCCACGACGTAGGCCCGGTCGACGTCGGGGTGGGCGGCGACGGCCCGTTCCAGGGCGCCGCAGTAGTGCACGACCGCGTTGACGATGGCGATGTCGCGGCTGCGGCCCGTCAGATGCAGAAAGCCCCGCGCGTCCAGGTGCCCCACGTCGCGGGTGCGCACCCAGCCGTCGCGGAGCACCTGGGCGGTCTCCGCCTCGTCGCGCCAGTAGTCGGTCATGGCGCAGGGCGTGCGTGCCCAGATCTCGCCGGTGGTGCCGGTCGGGACCGGAAGGCCCTCGGCGTCGCGCACGCTCAGTTCGGTGCGTGCCCAGGGGCGGCCGACGGAGGTGGCGGCCCCCTCGGGCCCGTGCGCGAGGTCGTCGGGCGTCAGGAGCGTGAGCATGCCCGTCTCGGTCTGGCCGTACGCCTGGTGCACGGCGGGGCCGATGCGCCGCACGGCCTCGGCGAGCGTGTGCGGGGCGAGCGGGGATCCGGCCACGATCAGGACCCGCAGGCCGCTGAGGTCGGTGGCGCGGCCGGGCCCGGTGCGCAGCGCGTCGAGCACGTGGTGCAGCCGGGGCACGGTCATCAGCAGGGCGGTGATCCGCAGGCGCTCGACGAGCCGGGGGAACTCCAGCGGGGGCGCGGGGATCACGGCGGTGCCGCCGCCGAGGAGACACAGGCCCAGGTGCTCGAACATGACGGCGCTGGTGAGGGTGCCGAACAGCAGGAAGCGCCGGTATCCGGCCGCGAGGCGCGCGATCCGCTCGTCCCCGTGGGCGGGCTGCCAGGACCAGTACGCGGTGAGCGCACGGTAGTCGAGGACACAGCCCTTGGGCCGGCCCGTGCTGCCGCTGGTGAGGTGCACCAGGGCGGCGTCGTGCGGGCGGCCGCGCGCGACGAGGCCGTCGCCGGGCAGCGGGCCGGCGTGCGGATGCGCCGCGAGCAGGTCGCTGTCGAGCCGCAGGACGGGGAGGTCACCGGCGGCGCGGAGCAGCTCGGGCGGCGGCGGGGCGGCGTCGGTGACGACCACGTCGACGTCGGCGGCGAGGACGTGCGCGAGCTGGGACGGCGTCAGGCCCGGTCGCAGGCCGGTCACCCGGCAGCCCAGCAGATGGGCCGCGATCTGCACGGCGAAGCCCTCGGGGGTGACGTCCGTGGCGAGGGCGACGGCGCGCCCCGGGCCGAGTCCCGCCGCGCGCAGCCCGGCCGCGCACCGGGTGATGAGCGCGAGCACCTCGCCGCGCGTGACGGCGCGGGAGCGGTGCTCGAAGGCCACGGAGGCGGGATGGCGGCGGAACGCGTCGATCAGGGCCTGCGGGAAGGGCAGTTCCGTCGAATTGCTCGCTTTGCGTCCGTTTTCCACGGGGCATCCGTTTCGGAGGATGAAACAGCGGCAGCGGGAATGAGGGTACAGAACAGGAAAGCGGCGTACGATCTCTGGCCGATTTTCGCCCGGGGGCCGACCGGCCAGGGTCACGGTATCGCTCGACCCTCTTCCCACAAGCCCCCATTCCCTGTGACGCACGCCACACCGAGGCGATCTGGCGGCCCACTTGAAGTATCAACTACCGTGATGTATCCGCTCGTTGAAGCCTCTCACCGGGGACGTCGGCGACGCTCACCGGAGACGGGAGCAAGGCGTGTCTGACGGTGGCTTGATTGACTACTTGATAGTCGGCGCGGGACCCGCGGGACTCCAGGCCGGATATTTCCTTGACCGCTCCGGCCACAGCTATCTCATCGTCGAGTCCGGAACGGCTCCGGGAACGTTCTTCACGCGTTTCCCGCGCCACCGGAAACTCATTTCGATCAACAAGGTGCACACCGGCTGGGACGACCCCGAGCTGCGGCTGCGCACCGACTGGAACTCGCTCCTCTCGCACGAGGGCGCCCCGCTGTTCACCGAGCGCACCCCGCGCTACTTCCCGGCCGCCGACGACATGGTCCGCTACCTGGCGGACTTCGCCGCGACGCACCGCCTCAACGTCAGGTACGCCACCCGGGTCAGCGAGATCAGCAGGCCAGGGCCGCCCGCGGGGACGGGCGACTTCATTGTCCGCACCGCCGACGGCGGCGTCCTGCGCGCCCGGCGCCTGATCGTGGCCACCGGCGTGAGCCGGCCCTACGTCCCCCGGGACATCGAGGGCGTCGAGACCGCCGAGCGGTACGACGAGGTGTCGGTCGACCCGGACGACTTCACGGGCCGGCGGGTGCTGATCATCGGGCGCGGCAATTCCGGCTTCGAGACGGCGGACAACCTGATCGAGACGGCCGCGGTCATCCATCTCGCCGGGCCGGGTTCGCTGCGCATGGCGTGGCAGACGCACTTCGTGGGACATCTGCGGGCGGTGAACAACAATTTCCTGGACACCTACCAGCTCAAATCGCAGAACGCGCTCCTCGACGGCCGGGTCCTGTCCCTGCGCAAGCAGCCCGACGGCACGTACGTGGCCGCGGTGAGCTTCGCCCGGGTCGACGAAGTGGTCAAGGAGATACCGTACGACCGCGTCATTCTCGCCACCGGATTCCGCTTCGACGCATCCCTCTTCGCCCCGGAATGCCGTCCACGCCTCACCGTCAACGACCGGTTTCCGGCGCAGACCGACGCATGGGAATCCGTCGACGTGCCGGACCTGTTCTTCGCGGGCACGCTCACCCAGGTGCGGGACTTCAAGAAATCGACCAGCGGATTCATCCACGGATTCCGTTACGGCGTCCGGGCGTTGCACCGCATCCTGGAACGCCGCTACCACGGCGTCCCCTGGCCGGGCAGGGAGCTTCCGGCCACCGCGGCGGCGGCCGCGGACGCCGTGCTCGCGCGCGTCAACCGCAGCTCCGCGCTGTGGCAGCAGTTCGGCTTCCTGGCCGACGCCCTGCTCGTCGGCACCGACGGCGGCCTGCGCTACTGCGAGGAAGTACCGGTCGACCACCTCCACCGCGCGGTCGCGCAGGGGCACTTCGGCGAGGTGGCGGAGTACGGCGCCGTCACCCTCGAGTACGGCGCCGACCACGACCGCGTCGACCCGTTCGACATCGGGGCGGGCCGGGTCGGGCAGCGCGACACCACCGGACTCGATGGCCGCTATCTGCACCCCGTCGTCCGCGCCTTCCGGGCCGGTGAGCTCCGGGCCGAGCACCACGTCACCGAGAACCTGGAGAACGAGTGGGACAGCGAGGAGGTCCACCGCGCCCCGCTCCTTGCCTTCCTGCGCGAGCACCTGGCGCGGGAGAGCGCGGGCCGCGCCTGATGTCCCGCATCGACGAGCTCCACGACCGCGCCCGCGCCGCGCTCGACCCCGTCCACTACGACTACTACGCCGGGGGCAGCGGAGCCGAGACCGCCCTCGCCGACAACGAACGCGCCTTCGCCGAACTGGCCCTGCTGCCCCGGGTCCTGCGCGGCAACGACCGGCGGGACACCGGGGTCGCGCTGCTCGGCGACCGGGCCTCGCTGCCGGTCGTCGTCTCCCCCACCGCCTTCCACCGCCTGGCCCACCCCGACGGCGAGCACGCCACCGCCCGCGCCGCCGCGCGGGCCGGGACCGTCCTGGTGACCAGCATGGCGGCCACGGTGGCCGTCGCCGACGTGGTGGCCGCGGCGCGGGCCGTGCGCGCGGACGCCGCCGTGTGGTTCCAGGTCTCCTTCCACCCGGACGACGACGTCACGACCGCCCTCGTGCGCCGCGCCGAGAAGGCGGGCTGCACGGCCCTGGTGGTCACCGTGGACACCCCGGTCTTCGGCCGCCGCGCCCGCGACGAGCGCAACGGTTTCCACGACCTGCCGCCGGGCCTCGCGCCCGAGAACCTGCGCGACCTGCCCGGCACCCCGCCGGGCGGCACCCTGCCCATCGCCATGTCACCGGAGTTCACCTGGCGGCACCTGCGCCGGCTGCGCGACCTCACCGACCTGCCCGTGGTACTCAAGGGAGTGCTGCACCCGCTGGACGCGCGTACCGCCGTGGACGAAGGGATGGACGCGGTCTGGGTGTCCAACCACGGCGGCCGCCAGCTCGACGCGGCGCCGGGGGCCGTCCGCGCGCTGCCGCGCGTCGCCGCGGCGGTCGCGGGGCGCGTGCCCGTGCTGCTCGACGGCGGGGTCCGCTCCGGAGCCGACGTCGCGGCCGCGCTCGCGCTCGGCGCCACGGCGGTCGGGGTGGGCAGGCCCGTGCTGTGGGGCCTCGCGGCGGACGGCGAGGCGGGCGTGCGGGAGGTCATCGAGCTGCTGCGCGCCGACTTCGACCACGTCCTCACCCTGTGCGGCGGGCGCGGGCCGGGCGACCTGACCGCCGACATGGTCGTCACCAGGGCGTGGCCGCCGCCGACGGGGCCCGACGAGCGGGCGGGGCAGGCGCGATGAGGTTCCGCACCGGGGCGGCCGCCGCCGGGCTCGCCGCGCTGTCGTCGCCGTACTGGCTGCCGTCCGCGGTCGTCGCGCTGCGGATGCGGATCTTCGCGCGGCTCGGGGGCGGCGAGGGGGTCCCGGTCCCGGGTGAGCAGGTGGGGCCCGACCGGTTCGAGGAGCTGTACGGGCATCCGGCGGCGGGCGGCCGCAGCCGGGGAGCCGCGCTGTCCGACCTGTTCTGGTACTGGCTCGCGCCCGGCGCCGACGTCCACCAGGAACACCTGGAGGCCGGTCCGCGCTACGACGAGGTGGCCCGCACCACCCTGGCGATCCTCGCCGGGCCCGCCGCGGACCTCTCGCGCGCCGCGGCCCGCTGCACCGCCGCCGTCCTCGACGAACTGGGGACGGGCCGGGCCACCCTCGTGCGGCTGCGCGACCTGATGATGCCCGTGTGGGCGGAGTTCTTCCACGAGCGCGTCTTCCACGAGCCGTGCCCGCCCGGGGTGCGCCGCCTGATCACCGACCACGCCGACGACGTGGTGAGCGCGCTCAAGTGCACCCGCCCGCGCCACCTGCGGCGCAGGCACCGCCTCACCCGGTACCTGGCGCGCCGCGTCGCCGCCGGAGCCGTGCCGCACGCGCTGCCGCGCTCCCTGACCGCGCACGAGCGGGCGTACTACCTCCAGGGCACGTTCTTCAACACGGCCGTGGTGCAGCTCTCCGAGGCGATGGCCCATCTGCTGCTCGCCCTCGCCGAACACCACGACGTACAGGACCGCGTGGCGCGCGCGCCGGACGACGACCGCTATCTGGACCACGTCATCGACGAGACGTTCCGGCTCTATCCCCTCTTCGGCGTCGCCCACCGCATCACCACGGCCGACATCACCCTCGGCAACGGCCCCACGCTGCCCGCCGGTTCGGTGCTCTGCTTCAGCTATCCCGCCTACCACGCCACCGGGTACGCGGACCCGGAGGTCTTCGCGCCGCACCGCTGGGAGACGCGCACGGCCAGGGGCGCCCACCACATCCCCTTCGGCGTCGCCGCCAACCGGCCGTGCCCGGCCTGGCGGCTCGCCCCCGTCGTGATGCGCGCGGCCGCGCGCGAGGTGCTGCGCCGCTACGCGCTCGACTCGGCGGTCTCCCACACCCGGTCCATCCCGCACCGCGCGCCCTGCCTCCTGGTGCCGCGCGGGCGGCCACTGACCCAGCCGTGGGCACGCGGCGCCCGCGCGTTCCTGCGGGTCAGGGACCGCTTCGAGGACGTCGGGCGGGCACCGGCACAGCTCGTGCTCGGCACCTGGATGGTGCTCGACGCCCGCCGCCACCGGCTCGCCACGACGTACTTCGCGACCCACGACACCGAGGGGCGGCCGCTCGCCGCGCACCCCGGCCCGGGCTCTCCCGGGTGTCCCCACCTGTCCGACTGAGGCCCACCGTCCCCAGCCGTCCCGAGTCGAAGGGCGCGGACCATGTCCACCACCGAACTCGGCCCCGCCTTCTTCCTCGCCGTCGTGGTGATCCTCGTGACCTGCCGGATCACCGCGCTGGCGCTGCGCGGCCTGGGGCAGCCGCCCGTCGTCGGCGAAATGGTCGCCGGGGTGCTGCTCGGGCCGTCCCTGCTCGGCCTTCTCGCGCCCGGCGTCGAGGAGGAGCTGTTCCCCGAAGCGCTGCGCCCGGTGCTCTTCGTGGCCGGGCAGATCGGCCTGGTCGTCTTCATGTTCCAGGCCGGGTACGAGCTGCGCGCCGACCGGCTGCGGCCGGTGGCCCGGGCGGCCGGGGTGATCTCGGCCGCGGGCATGGTCGTACCGCTCGCGCTCGGCACCGGTCTGGCGTGGGCCGTGCACCCTATTGTCGACATCCTGCCCGGCGACGCCCCGGTGCCGGTCTCCTGTCTGTTCGTGGGTGTCGCCCTGGCCATCACGGCGTTCCCGATGCTGGCCCGGATCATCACCGAACGCGGTCTGACGGGTACCAGGTTCGGCTCCATCTCGCTGGCCGCGGGCGCCGTCGACGACGCCGTCGCGTGGGTGCTGCTCGCCGGCGTCCTGAGTCTGTCGCAGGACAGCGCGGGGCCGTTCGCCAAGGCGGTGGCCGGGACGCTCGGCCTGTTCCTGATGCTCGCGCTGCTGTTGCGCGCCCGGGAGCCGGTCGCGCGCCGCCTGGAGCGGCTCGCCCCCGAGCGGACGCTGCTGCTCGTCGTCCTCACGCTGTTCCTCGCCGCCTGGTACACGGACACGATCGGCCTGTACGCCGTCTTCGGGGCGTTCAGCCTCGGCGTGGTCTTCCCGCGCTGTGCCGCGGTGGACCGTGCGGTCGGCGCCCTCGCGCCCGCGGGCCAGATCGTCTTCCTGCCGCTGTTCTTCACGTACTCGGGCCTCAACACCGACTTCGGCCTGCTCACCGGGCCGACGCTGCTCCTGGTCACGGCCGCGTGCGTGGCCGCCGCCGTCCTGGGCAAGTTCGGCGCGTGCTGGCTGGCCGCGCGGGCCGTCGGTGAGGAGCGGGGGGTCGCGCTGCGCGTGGGCACCCTGATGAACGCGCGCGGCCTGATGCAGCTCATCGCCATCAACGTCGGGCTCTCCGCGGGCATCGTGACGCAGCGGATGTTCTCGATGCTCGTGGTCGTCGCGCTCGTCACGACGCTGATGGCCACCCCCATCCTGAGCCTCTGGGACCGCCGCGACCGCACGGCACGGCCCCCCGCGGCCGACTCCCGCGAACCTGTTCAGGAACTGGCTCCGAAGGCGGCCGAAACAGGCCCGTGACGGCCCTGCGCGGGGCCGTCACCGGGCGTACGGGGCGGACCGCGCAGCCCCGGTCACCCGGTCCGCCCACGCCCCGCACACGCCTGTACGCACGTTCACCATATGCCTCCTGAGCTGGGACTTCGTAGCGTCCGACGGTACTGTCCAGGGACATCGCGAAAGGGGATCGGATGCACCGGGACGCACGCGCAGCCGAGCGGAACATACGCAGTGTCGAGGACGTACTGGAGCTCATGGACGGCCTGTTCGCACCGGAGGCCGACCGCTGGACGGCGGACGCGGCCGACTGGTGGGACGGGTTCTACACCGACCGGTCCAAGCCGGTGCCGTTCTTCGTGGACAAGCCCGACGCACACCTGGCCGCGCACCTGGACTCCGGGCTCGTCCAGCCCGGCCGCGCCCTCGACCTCGGCTGCGGCCCGGGGCGCAACGCGCTCCACCTGGCCGCGCGCGGCTTCACGGTGGACGCCGTCGACCTGTCACCGGCGGCGCTCGCCTGGGCCGGGGAGCGGGCCCGCGAGGCCGGGGCCGACGTGCGCTTCCACCACGGCGACGCCTTCGCGCTCGGCCCGGACGTCCTGCGCGGACCGTACGACCTGGTCGTCGACTCGGGCTGCTTCCACCATCTGCCGCCGCACCGGCGCGTCAGCTATCTCGCGCTGCTCGACCGGGTGCTCGCGCCCGGCGGCCATCTGGCGCTGACCTGCTTCGCGGCGGGCGGCATGGGCTCGGAGCTGTCCGACACCGACTTCTACCGGCAGGCGCGGCTGCACGGCGGCCTCGCGTACTCCGCCGAGTCGCTGCGCTGGATCTTCGCCGACCTCACGGAGGTCGAGCTGCGCCGGATGCGCGACGAGCCGCCCGGGTCACCGCACTTCGGCGAGCCCTTCCTGTGGGCGGGCCTGTTCCGCAGGGACGCCTAGCGGATCGCCTCACGGCCCGGCCGCGCGGGGCCCTGCACCCTTCGGTGCGGGGCCCCGCTTCCGTAGGTGGAGAAGCTCAACCCAGAGCTGCGCCGAAGGATGCACGCCCGCGTCACCCGGGCGCACGACGCACCGGGCCGGCCGCGCCGGAAGAGTGAAGGGCGACCAGAGACGCGATCCCGCCTCCGCTCGGCGGCGGGCGACGGAAGGGGCCCGCGATGGACGTCTGCGCGACAGGGGATGCCCGGGGCGGCGGTACGCGGCCGTCCGGGGCGGGGGGCGACCGGCACGGCCCGCGCCGCCGGGCGGGGTTCGGCGCGGCGCCCGGCGCGGCGGGGTGTGCGGTGCTCGTGGCGGCGCTGCTCAGCCCGGGGTCCGCGGGAGCCGCAGAGGCCACGACGCCTCACGGCCCGGTTCTCGACGCGCCCGAGGGCACGGCCCTGCTGCCCAACCTCGACGACGACACGCGCCGCTGCCGACTGCGCCCCGGCGACCTCGACCGCCTCGACGTGGCCGTGGACCGGCGGCTCGCCGCGTGCCACGACGCGGCCGACGACGTCGTCAACGGCCCCGAGGACCTCAAGGACTTGACACCCGTACGGGTGCGGCCGACCCGGGCCGGGGCGGACGCGGGCGGCCGCGTCACCGTGCCCGCGGCGCAGCGCCCGTACGTACGGATCTTCGTGGAGCGGGGCGGCCGGTACGTCCCGCTCGGTGGCGAAGGGCGCCTCACGGCAAGGGAGTTGCGCCACGGGGTACAGCTCGCCGTGGAGGGGCGCGACATCGTGCGCGACACCCGCCGGTGGGACGGCGACGTCGCCCTCACCCTCACCACGGCGGGCGCGGAGCCCCGGCGCGCCACGCTGACCCTGCGCATGACGCCGGTCCTCCTCCAGCACGACCTCCAGCGCGCCCGGCACGTCTTCGCCGCCGCGCCCGGCCCCGGCGCCCCGGACAGCGGGCATCCCGCCGAGGTGCCGGTCAGCACGCGACCGCCGGGGCAGTGGCGGGAGTTCGCCGACTCGCTGCGCGCAGCGACCCGCGCCGCGGGCCTGCCCGACCGCGAACTGCGCTTCCAGGCGGGCTCGTCGCGGTGGTGGCGGGACATCTGGCGCCAGGACGTCGCCGAACCCGGCTACGTCAGCAAGCCGACGCCCGGCGGCACCCCGCACACGATGCGCGTCCTGCTGCGCTCCCCCAACCACTGGAAGTCCGCCGACGGCCGCCGGGAGAGCCTGCGCCGGGCGGGGCGGCTGCTCTTCCGCGATCTGCGCGGGCCGGGCGTCGGCGTCGTCCAGCAGTACACGACCCGCCGCGGCCCCGGCGTCGACGAACTCCTCAACTTCACCGGCAACTTCGAGTCCCTGCCCCCGTACCCGGGACACCCGCGGGGCCGGATCGTGTACGGCGCGACCGCGGGGCGCCACCCCGACCCGTCGTTCACGCGCATGCTCCGCGCCCAGCGGCAGCAGGAACCCGTCGTCCTCGACACGTCCTGGCTGTTCGCCGGGCACGCCGACGAGACCGTGCACGTCGTCCGGGCCGACAACGCGCGCGGCTGGACGCTCGCGGTGTCCGACCCGCGCCTCGCGCTCGACCTGCTGCGCGAGGCGCGGCGCGCCGGTGCGGGCGAACAGCGCCTGTTCGCGGACACGGTCGCGCCGGACAAACCGACCGTCGACGCGTACCTGCGACACGAGGCCGCCGAGGGCGACAACGCGGACGCGGCCCGGCACATCGACGGGCAGCTGAAGGTGCTCCTGCGCGAGACCGGCCTGCGCGCGGACGAGCTCGTCCGCCTCCCCGTGCTGTACGCCCGCATCGACGCCGGGCCCGGCGGACCGCGCCGCCACATCGCCTTCTCCCCCGCGCTCGCCAACGGCCTGTCCCTGACCGCCCGCGACTACGCGGCTCCGGCCCCGCACGGACCGCGGGTGCGCGGGCGCGACCTGTTCCGGGACACGGCCGAACGCGCCCTGACGGCCGGCGGCGTGCGGGTGCGCTGGGTGGAGAACTTCTCCTGGGCGCATCTGAGCCTGGGCGAGGTGCACTGCGCGACCAACGCGCTGCGCGAGATCACGCCCTGACGCGACACGCACCGGCCCCCGCGTGGCTCCTCCAGGCCTCCCACGGGTCTCTTACGGGCCTCCGGCAGGACGGGCCCCTATAGGGCACAGCCGCCCCGCTGCCAAGCGATCGACGGATTCATCATGCTCTCGCGTGACACCGCCGACCCGACGGGCCGTGTCCCGGAACAATGGCGCCCATGTCTGACGACTGGAAGCGGCAGATCGACGCGCTCCACTCCGAGTTGGTACGCCGCGACGACCCGGCCGCGTGGGTCAGCGAGGCCGACGCCCTGGACGCCTCCTACCTCTATCCCCATCTCGCGGTGCGCGGCCCGGTGTTCGGGCTCGCCGCGCGCGAGCCGGGCGACGAGACGGACTGGCGGCTCCTCAACGACGTGATGGACGGCACGCCCCAGCAGGCCCGGGACGGCCTCAACTCCCTGCTGTGGTTCAGGGCGAAGGACGACGCGGACGGCCGCGCCGAGCGCCGGGCCCTGCTCGCCGCCGTGGCCCGCCTGGAGCAGGAGCGGGTGAACGAGGTCACCGTCCTCGGCACCCGCTACCGCGTCGTGCGCGGCGAGGAGTTCGCGCGCGCCGGTGACGACGGCCTCGAACCCCCGCGCCCCACCGACCCGGAACCCACCGTCCCCTCGTGGGACCAGCGGCCCTCGCCGCCCTCCCACGACGCGGGCTTCGCCCTCGCCCCCGGCCGCGACAGCGGCGTCATGGCGGGCGCGCTGCGGCTCGCGCTGCGCGGCTTCACGTACGCGGGCGACGACTGTCCCCCGGCGGTCCGCGAGGAGGCGCGCCGGGCCGTACGGGACTATCCGGAGGTGGTGCTCCTGCCCGTCAGCTTCGGGGTCGCGGAGCGCCGCGGCGAACGCTGGCGGCCGCGCGGCGCCCTCATGCCGACCCCGCACGACGCCCGCCGCCTGCTCGTCCACGGCCTGACCGAGTTCTGGCCGCTCCTGTACGACCTCGACGACGCCGACCGCGCCGCGTTCGCCCACGCCGCCGACCGGTTCAAGTCGGCGGGCCGCGCCAACGAGGTCGTCGTCCGCGACCAGTGCTTCCGCATCTGCCGCGTGGAACGCATGGTCCGCGTCGGTCCCGACGGCCCCGAGCCCGCCCGCCCCTCGGACGTGGAGACGACCGACCCGATGAAGCTGCACCCGACGATGGACGAGGACGGGGCCATCCACTACGACGACTGACACACCACCGCACCCACGCCGACCGCCGGGCCGTCCGCGGCGTCCGGCTCCCCGCCGGACCGACGGGCGGGGGGACTCCTTTGCGCATCCCCCTGCACCACGGCGCACTCCCTCGATTCGAGGCACACCCCGGCCCTGTGCGACCATGACTCCGTGTTGGAGCTAGCCATCCTGGGAAGCCTCGCCGAAGGGCCGTTGCACGGTTATGAGCTGCGGCGTCGGGTCGAGCGGCTCTCCGGGCACACGCGGCCGGTGAGTGACGGGAGTCTGTATCCGGCGATCAACCGGCTCGTCGGGCGCGGGCTGCTGGGGCGGCACAGCGAGCCGGGTGCGGCGGCCACCAGGCGGCAGGTGCTGACGCTCAACGACGCCGGGCGCGAGCGGCTCCTCGCGTGGCTGCGCGACCCCGCGCCGCACGAGATCACCGACTCCACGCGGTTCTTCACCGTCCTGGCGTTCCTCTCGCTGCTGCCCGACACCGCGCAGCAGCACGCGGTCCTGCGGCGGCGCCTGGAGTTCCTGGAGACCCCCGCCAGCTTCTTCTACGACGGCGACCGCCCGCTCAGCGCCGAGGAGGTCGAGGACCCCTACCGCCGCGGCATGCTCCTCACCGCGCGGGCCGTCAACCGCGCGGAGGTCGCCTGGCTGCGGGAGGTCCTGGACGGCGCCCCCGACGCCTGAGCGGGCACGCGCCCGCGGACCGTCCGGGCAACCGGACGAACCGCCGCGGATATCCGGCGGCCGAGCCGGGTAGGGAACCCGGTCCGACGTGCGGCGCACATCGAGGTTGCGGCGTCCGCCCCGGTTCTGGTTGCGTCACGCGGGCGGCCACGAGAACCGCGGCCCGACCGACTTCCCGCCCTGACGGAGTGCTGATGACCATCGAACCGAGGACGACGACCCCCCGCGCCGAGGACACCGCGGCCCGCTGGCTGCGGCGCCCGCAGCCGCGCCCCGCCGCGCGGACCACCCTGGTGTGCTTTCCGCACGCGGGCGGGACCGCGTCCTTCTTCACCCCCTGGGCCCAGCTGATGCCGCAGCACGTGGAGCTGGTGGCGCTGCAGTACCCGGGCCGTCAGGACCGGCTCGGGGAGCGGCCGATCGCCACGATGTCCGACCTGGCCAACGCCGTCGCGGAGGTGCTGCGCACCGGCATACGCCCCGACCGCGAACTGATCCTCTTCGGGCACAGCATGGGTGCCGCGCTCGCCTGGGAGACCGCGCTGCGCCTGGAGGCCGGGACGGGGCCCGCGCCGCGGCGGCTCTTCGTCTCCGGGCACGAGGGCCCGAGCCGCAAGCGCCGCGGCACGGTGCACCTGCTGCCCGAGGAGCAGTTCGTCGGGAAGATGAAGGAGCTGGGCGGCACCGACCCCCGCCTCCTGGACGAGCCGGAGCTGCGCGAGATGGTGCTGCCCGCGGTCCGCGCCGACTACCGCCTCATCGAGACCTACCGCCCGGACCTCGACGCCCGGCTCCGCTGCCCGATCGGCGTGTTCACCGGCGACCAGGACTCCGAGGTGACCACGCAGGACGCGCAGGCGTGGCGCGAGGCGAGCCTCGGCGGCGACTTCTTCACCCAGGTGTTCCCCGGTGACCACTTCTACCTCGCGGACCACGCCGCCCGCATCGTCGCCGAGATGTTCGGCGCCCGCTCGAACGCCGGACACGGCCAGGGCTGAGCGGGCGCCGGACACGGCGAGCGGCGGGAGACGGTTCAGACCGCGGCGCGCTCCGGCTCCGACTCCGCCACCTTCGTGAGCACCTGCGCACGCGGCGCGTGCGCCGCCCGCAGGCCGACCAGGGCGACCGCCACCACCAGGAGGAACGCCCCGCCCGCGATGGCGAAGCTCAGGGTGAACTGGCTCTCCTCGGGCAGCGCGGGCATCCCGGCGGGCAGCTCGATGGTCTTCGACGCGAGGAGGGTGGTGATCATCGCGCTCGCGATGGCGCTGCCCACCGAGCGGGAGATCGAGTTGATGCCGTTGGCGATGCCGGTCTGGTGGGCCGGGACGCTGGCGACGATGAGCGCGGGCATGGAGGCGTAGCCGAAGCTGATCGCCAGGCCGACGACCATGCCCGCGCCGATCACGGAGGCGCTGGTGTCGTGGGCCAGGGTCAGCCAGGCGAAGCCGAGCACGCCGAAGGCCGCGCCGACGGCGAGCGTGACGCGCGCCCCGATCCGGCGCACCAGGACGCCGCCGAACTGGGCGCCGACCAGGGAGACGAGCGTGGTCGGCAGCAGATAGACGACGGAGGCGCCGAGCACGGAGGCGCCGAAGCCGTAGCCGGCCACGTCCTCGGGCATCTGCACGAGGTACGAGACGCCGATGAACTGGGCGAACATCGCGAAGCCGAGCAGCAGGCCCGCCAGGTTGGTGAAGAGCACCGGGCGGTGCGTGAACATCTTCATGTCCACCATCGGCTCCTTGACCCGGTTCTCGGTGAGGACCCACACGCCCGCCATCACGACCGCCCCGGCGAAGGAGCCGAGCGTACGGCCCGACGTCCAGCCCCACTCGTGGCCCTGCGAGATCGGCAGGAGCAGCAGGACGAGGAGCAGCGCCAGGGTGAGCGCGCCCAGCCAGTCGGTCCTGCCGCCCGTCGTGGCGCGGGAGGCGGGCACGACGAAGATCACGCCGACGAGGGCGACCACGGCGAGGACGACCGCGAGCCAGAAGACCCGGTGGTAGTCCGGGTCGTCCCCCTGGGTGAGGAGCCCCGCGCCGACGAGGGCGAGACCGCTGCCGAACGCGAGGGTGCCGCTGACCAGGGCCATCGCCCCGTGCAGCTTCTCCGGCCGGATCTCCTCACGCAGCACGGACAGGGCCAGCGGGAAGATCGCCGTGGCCGCTCCCTGGAGGACGCGGCCGACGATGAGCCAGGTCAGCGAGGTCGTGGTGGCGGCGAGCACCGAGCCCGCGATCATCACGAGGAGCACGCCGACGAGCGTGGGCTTCTTGCCGTGCTGGTCGCCGAAGCGGCCGAGGAGCGGAGTGAAGACGGCGGCGGACAGGAGCGTGGCCGTGGTCACCCAGCTGACGTTGGCCGTGGTGGCGCCGAGGTCGTTCTGGATGATCGACAGGATCGGGACGACCAGGGTCTGCATCATCGATACGACCATGGCGGCGAGCCCCAGGACCAGGACGATCGAGGTCTGCCCCGAGGGGCGTGACGTCCCCGTGCGGTGTGCGTGAGACACGGAATCTCTTCCCAACTGCTTAAGAACCTAGAAACTTGAGAACCTCAAGCAACCGCATCACTGTAGGGGCCATTGTTTGAGATGGTCAAGTTTTAGGGCGTAAGATGGGCCCATGCCAGAAACTCCACGCGTCGGCACCGGCCAGCTGATGGAGCTGCTCTCGGTGTCGCTCGGCGCCTACTACGGCGACTTCACGGCCGCGGCCGCCCGCGAGAACCTCACGGCAAGCCAGGGCAAGACCCTGAGCGTGCTGCGCCGCGGCCCGGCCGCGATGCGCGTCCTCGCCGGGATCCTGGCCTGCGACGCCTCGAACATGACGGGGATCGTCGACCGCCTGGAGAAGCGCGACCTGGTGCGCCGCGAGCCCAGCCCCGGAGACCGGCGCGTCAAGAACGTCGTCCTCACCGCCGAGGGCGAGCGCGTCATCGACGCCATCCGCGCGAACATGCGCACCACGCTCGCGGGCCTGGACGCCCTCGACGACGCGGAGCGCACCGCCCTGCACGACCTGCTGAGCCGCGTCTTCACCGCCGGGCCGGGCGAGGCGTCCTAGGGCTGCGGGCGGCCGCGGTCAGGCCGTTCCCCGTGCCCACCGGGTCAGTGTCTCCCCCACCGCCGCACTGGCCAGGTAGTTCGCCGCCAGGTGGAAGTCGAAGGCGTGGATGGTCTCGTGGGTGTCGGTCTCCACCCCGTGGAAGTACCGGGAGACGCCCCGTACCGGCAGGGCGACCAGGTCGCCGAGGTCGGCGATGTTGACCCAGCGGCGCACCGACGGCGGGCGCTCGCCGGCGTCGTCGGCCGGTGCGGGGGCGAGGCGGGGGAAGACGGCGTGCGGCAGGGCGAGGGGCGAGCCGAGCGTGAGGAAGAGGTCCACCTCGTGCTCGCGCCGCGCCCACAGCGCTTCGTAGGCGACGACGGAGCCGAGCGAATGCGCGATGACCACGTGGGGCCGCTCGCGGGCGATCACCTCCGCCACCGCGTTCCGCGCGTCGTCCCTGGCCGGGGAGCCGCTGCGCAGATACGTGGCCACCTCGCCGAAGAAGCGCGCCACGAACCGCTCGACGAGCTGTGGGGACAGCCGCCGCCGCGCGGCCAGCCAGCCGAGCGCCTGCCGCACGGGCCAGGTGCCCGGGCCCTGGTCCTCCTCGTCCGGGAGGCCCAGCTCCTCCAGCCAGAGCCGGACCAGGTGCTCGGCGTCGTCCGGCAGGTCGTCCAGGTCCACGTCCTCGCCCTGGGCGTCCTCGTCCTGGACGTGGTCCGCGTAGTAGGCGACGGTCAGCTCCGCCGCCGTCATGAGGGCGCCGCCCGGGCCCCGGGCCAGATGGCGCCGCCAGATCCCGGTCAGCCGCGCCGACGCGTCCTTCGCGGACTGTCCCGGCTGGTAGTTCCCCACACCGTGTACGCCGACGATCCGCACGGCACCCCCATGGTCGCCCCCGCCCTTGGCGCGCCGTGGACGGGCGATCTCCTTTGCCCACCGGTCCGTTGAGCTTCCTGCACAATAGTGTCCGGACCCGATTCGCCGGGGCCGAAGCCGACTCTTGGGTCAGAAGGAGAACGATGCGCGAGGTGGCCCGGTTCCCTCTGGCCAGCGGCGGGATCGCGAGCGTGGAGGTCGAGGACCAGGAGTACGGCGCGCGCCCGGTGTCCCGCTCCCACCACGGCTACATCGAGGCCGCGAGCAGTCTGGACCAGGCCATGGACCAGATCCGCGAGGTCGCAAACGCCATGGTGCGCCCCCTGCGGGACATCCAGCCCCGGCCCGACGGCGTCGAAGTGGCCTTCGGTGTACGCCTCAACGCGGAAGCGGGGGCCCTGATCTCCAGCAACGTGGGCGAGAGCCACTTCCAGGTCACCCTCACCTGGCGGGCCGCGCCACCCGGCGAGACCGTCGTCTGACCGCGGGCCGCCCGGCAGCCGACCCGAGCGAGACATGACCGACCCGACCGAGCCTCCCCCAGCGCCGCACGGACCGGACGCGGGCCCTGCCGACGGGAGCCCCGCCGAGCGCTCCCTCGTCATCTCCGTGGGCGCCTTCCGGCCCCCGGCGGCCGCCCCCGCCGACGAGGAGGCCCCGCCCGGCTTCCGCCCGCTGCGCTTCGCCCACCGCCGCAGCGGTGCCGTCGCCGCCGCGCTGTCCGCGCTCGGACACCGCCTGCACGGCGACGGCGTCCTCACCGACCCGGCGCTCGCCGAGACCCACGGCGCCCTCGACGAGGCCCTGCGCGCCACGCCCGTCGCGGGCGGCCTGGTCGTCCACGTGCTCACCCACGGCCACACCGACGACCAGGGCGGCCTCTACCTCGCCATGACCGACAGCGGCCCGTACGACGGACTCGACGTCGAGGCCTGGCTGCGCGCGGTCGAGCGCCGCCCCGACCACCCCTCCGTACTGCTGCTCCTCGACGTCTGCCACGCCGGTTCGGCCGTCGACTGGCAGTGGGTCGCGTGGCGGACGCGGCTGCGCGCCGAGCGCCGCAAGACCTGGGTGCTCGCCGCGTCGGCGGCGGACGAGAAGGCCTACCAGGGCCGGTTCAGCCAGGCCGTCGCCGAGGTCCTGCGGCGCATCCACGCCGACGGCCTGGGGGCCGACCCCGGGGTCGAGTTCGTCCCCGTCCCGCTGATCGCGCGGGAGATACGCAGGACCCTCGACGCCCTGTGGCGCGCGGAGGACGGCAGGCCGCAGCACCTGGACTCCACGCCGCTCGCCCTGGGCGAGGAGCCCGCCCTGCGGCTCTTCCGCAACCCCCGCTACCGCTCGACGCCGCTGGCCCGCCTCCGCCTGCACACCGAGGACTCCCTG
Organism: Streptomyces sp. AN091965; assembly: GCF_022698285.1. NCBI lineage: Bacteria > Bacillati > Actinomycetota > Actinomycetes > Kitasatosporales > Streptomycetaceae > Streptomyces > Streptomyces sp. AN091965. The sequence continues at coordinate 1,704,143 of NZ_JALDMY010000001.1, forward strand.
CGCGGCTTCCTCGCCGAGCTCGACCCCGTGCTCGACGCCCAGCACTACCTGGGGCGCGCCTTCGGCGCGCACCGGGTGGCCGAGCGGTCGGTGTGTCTGTTCACGGGCCGCCAGGAGGAGTTGACGCTGCTCACGCCGTGGGTGGACGGCAGCATCGACGACGTCTTCCTGCGCGTGGTCACCGGCAGCCCCGGATCGGGGAAGTCGGCCCTCCTCGGCATGCTGGTGTGCGCCGCCCATCCGGACCTGCGCCCGCTGCTCGTCGACCGGCTGCCGCCGGACCTGCGGCTGCCCGGACGCGGGACCTCGTTCGCCGCCGTGCACGCGCGCGGCCGGGGCCCCGCCGAGCTCGCCGCCTCCCTGGCCGGGCAGTTGGGGCTCGGCGCCGGGGGCGGGGCGTGGACCGCGGCCGACGTCGTGGGCGCGCTGCGGCAGCGGGTTTCACAGGGCGGGGCGCCCGCCGTGATCGTGGTCGACGCCCTCGACGAGGCGGCCCATGTGCCGGACACCGTGGCCTTGTTGCTCCTCCCGCTCGCCCGGGCCCGCAGCGTCGACCGGGGCCGGCGGCGCGGCGGGCAGCCGGTGTGCCGCCTCCTGGTGGGCACCCGGGACGTGCCCGACGCGGCCCCGCTGCTCACCGAGGCCCAGCGGCACGGCGGAGTCCTTGACCTCGACGCCGGGTCCGCCACCGCGCTGCGCACCGACGTGGCCCGCTACCTCCTGCGCCACCTGGAACGGGATCCCGCGTACGACACCGCCGCCCAGGCGGGCCTTCGGGGCGAGCTCAGCCTGCGGATCGCCGGGGCCCTGGTGCCCGACGCCCGCGCCGCAGGCCCGGCGCGGGGCGGCGCGCCGGGGGCGTACCTCCTGGCGAGTCTGTACCTCCAGCATCTGCTCACCGCCCGCGAGCCCGTGGGCCCCGGCGCGGTCGACCGGGTGGTGGCGGAGGTGCCGCGCGACGTGCCCGACGTACTCGCCCTGCACTTACGGCAGTTGGGGGACGCCTGGGCCCGGCCCGTGCTCACGGCCCTCTCCCACGCCGGGCATCCGGGCCTGCCCGCCGAACTGGTCCTCGCCCTGGCGCCGCTGATGGACGGCGCGCCCGCCACGGGGACGGACCGGGCGACCGTCGCGCAGGTCCTCGCCGACCTCGCGTTCTACCTGCGGCGTTCGGTGGACACCGACGGCACGACCCTGTACCGCCTCTTCCACCAGGAGCTGGTCGACCACCTCAAGGCGGCGCCGGTGTCGGCGCACTCCGTGCACCTGGCCCTGCTCGCACCGCTGCGGCCCGCCGGGTCCGACGCCGTGGACTGGGCCCTCGCGCTGCCCTACCACCTGCGTCACCTGATCGAGCACGCCGCCGCCGCGGGGCTGCGCGACACGCTCCTCGCGGACCCCGGGTTCCTGGCGCACGCCGACCCGGCCGGGCTGATCCGGCACCTCGACGCCGCCGAGAGCGCGGAGGCGCGCGAACTGGCGGGCGTGTACGGCATGTCCGCCGACCGGCACCGCCACGCGGACCCCGCGGCGCGGCGCTCCGTCCTGGCCGTCGACGCGGCCCGGTCGCGGAACGCCGGGCTCGTGCGGCGCCTCACGCGCTCCCCCGGGGCCGCGCCCGCCGCGTGGACGCCCTCCTGGTTCTCCGGACGGCTGGGCCGTCCGGTGTCCGGCACGGTCGTGACCACCCAGCGGACCGTCACCGCGCTGGCCGTCGGCGAGTCCGCCGGTCGCCCGGTGGCGCTCAGCACGGACGGCGCCGCACTGCGTCTGTGGGACCTGTGGACGGGGCAGTCCCTCGGCCTGCCGCTGACGGGCCACACCCGTCCGGTGCGCGCGGTCGCCTTGGGGCGGCTCGGCACCCGGGCGTACGGCCTGACCGGAGCGGGCGACGCCACCGTCCGCCTGTGGGACCTGGAGGAGCAGCGCCCCCACGGCCCCGCGCTGCGGGGGCACCGGGGGTCGGTGACCGGCGTGGCCTTCGTCGCGGTCGACGGGGCCGCACTCGTCCTGTCCGCCGCGACCGACGGCACGCTGCGGCTGTGGGATCCCCACCAGGGTCGGCCCGTCGGCCCGGTCGTCACCACCGGCACGGCGCCGGTGCGTGCCCTCGCGGTGCTCGACGATCCCGGCGCGCCGGTCGCCGTCACCGCGGACGACGACGGGGCGGTACGGCTGTGGAACCTGCGGCGGCGCGCCGCGCTGGGCGCCCCGCTCCCGGACGCCCCCGCGCGGATCACGTCCCTGGCCGCCGCGCCGTGCGGCCGGGGCCGTGCGCTGGTGCTCGCGGCGGGCCCCGACCGCGCCTGCCTCTGGAACGTCGGCCTCGACAGCGCGGGGGACGCTCCCGGAGACGACCCGGTCCTCGTCGTGGGCCCGCCGTCCGTGCTCCCCGCCGCCACGGGGCCGGTGGGTCTGCTGGCCGCCGCCCACCGTGGCCCGGCCGTCGCCGTCACTCCCCGGGCCGAGAGCCTCGCCCTGCGGACGCTGCCCGACGGCGCGGAGCGGGTCGTCGGCGGTCATGCGCGGGCGGTCACGGCCCTGGCGACGAGCGTGCTGGACGGTCGGCGCGTCGTACTGACCGGCAGTCAGGACACCACCATCCGGCGCTGGCACCCGGACTCCCCGACGGCACCGCCCGAACACGGCCATCCCGGTCTGGTCACCGCCCTGGCCTGCGGCACCGTCGGCGGTGTGCGCGTGACCGCCGTCGCGGCCGACAGCGAGATCTGTCTGCGCGAGCTCGCGGGCGGCCGCGTCCTGCGCCGCCTCGACACCGGCCACGGCATCGTCACCGGTGTGGCGTTCGCCCGCACGTCCCGGCGTACGGTCCTCGTCAGCGTGGGCACGGACCGGGCCGTGCGGGTCACGGACCCGGGCGGGGAGCAGGTCGTGCCGCCGCTGACCGGGCACACCGGCCGCGTCGACGCGCTGGCCGTCGGCCGCGTCGACGGCGGGCCCGTCGTCGTCACCGGCGGGGTCGACCACAGCATCGCCGTCTGGGACGTGCGGGGCCGGAGCCTGCTCGGGCGACACGTGTCCGCGCACGACGCGCCGGTCACCGGCGTCGCCGTCGCCCCGGCGGCGGACGGCTCCGCGACCGTGGTCTCCTGCGGCGACGACCGGACCGTCAGGCTCTGGCGCCTGACCTCCGAAGGGCTCTTCCCCCGGCGCGTCATCCGCCAGGAGGGCCCGGTCAACTCCGTGGCCCTGCGCCCCTCCGTGGCCGGGCCGGTCGCCGTCACCGTCGGCAGCGACCACGCGATCCGCCTCTGGGACACCGCCGACGGGAGCCCGCTCGGCCCGCCCCTCGCGGGGCACACCGCCGCCGTGACCGGCGTCGCGGTGGGGCGCTGCCAGGGGGTCCCGGCCGCGTTCACCCTGGGGGCCGACGCCACCGTGCGCGCCTGGGACCTGCACGGCCGCCGCCCCCTGGCCCTGCTCGAACTGCCCGAGCCCGGCACGGCGTTGACCTGGGCGCCGGGCCGGGGACTGTTGATCGGCATGGGCCGGGACGTCCTGCTGCTCCGCGAAACGCCTCGCTGAGCCCCCGGGGCGCGCCCGCGGCGAGCGCACAACCTTGCCCGCGCTCCGTGCCGGCCGTCGTCCTCTCCGGGCTCCCGCAGACCGGAGAGGTGTTCAACTCGGTGCCCGAGCACCGCTTTTCCCGGACCGGGGCGAGCGCGCCGACGGCATCCGGCTCGCCTCGGGACTCCCGCTATGAGGACGGCGCGGCCGTCGCCCTCCCCCCGCGCACACTGCCGGGCGTCTCGGCCGCCGGGAGATACGCGGTCACGCTCACCGCGGGCGCCGAGGCGGGGCTCGCGCCCACCGCCGGGCATATGCACTCGACCCGCCCGCAGTACGGACAGACTGGAACCATGGATGTCATGCCTTGCACTATGCCCTCCTGAAGTCAAGATTCCGTTAGAACCTGATGATTATCGGCTAGCTCACCGTGGACACCTGCTCCGCGCGGGGCGGATACGGTGACCGTGTGACCGAGAGATGGAGCGACACGGACCCGGGGGTACTGAAGCTGCCCTCGGGGCGTCTGGTGCGCGGGCGAGCTCTGCGAAAGCCGCTGCCCGAGGGGCCCGAGCCGATGTTCGCCCTGTACCTCCTCGGCAGGCCCGCACCCCCTGTGCAGTGGGACGCACGCTGGCTGCGCTGGCCTGACTTCCGGCTGCCGTCGGATCGCGAGGAGGCGCGGCGGCTGCTCGGCGAGGCCTGGGCGCGGGCGGCGACGGAGCGCGTCGAGGTCGCGTGCGGCGGCGGTCTCGGCCGGACCGGCACGGCGCTCGCGTGCCTGGCCGTGCTCGACGGCGTCCCCGCGGACGAGGCCGTCGGCTACGTCCGCGCGGGCTATCACCGCCGCGCGGTGGAGACCCCCTGGCAGCGCCGCTTCGTCCGCGCCTTCGGTGCCGGATCCGGTACCGCCTCCTAGGAGCGCGGCGGCCGGTCCCTCGTGAACTCGCCGCCCCCGTACGGCACTTCCGTAGGATTCCCGCAGGGGTATCCCGAAGGAGCGACCCATGGATCTGGAGCTGGCGGCCGGAGAGCTGAAGAACGTGGTCAACCGGCTGCGCCGGGCGCAGGGGCAGATCGCCGGAGTGATCAGAATGATCGAGGAGGGGCGGGACTGCGAGGAGGTGGTCACCCAACTCGCCGCCGCCTCGCGGGCGCTGGACAAGGCCGGGTTCGCCATCATCGCGACGGGGCTCCAGCACTGCCTCGCGGACGAGGACCTCGCCGAGGGCGGGGACAGGGACCGGATGCGGGCCCGCCTGGAGAAGCTGTTCCTGTCCCTGGCCTGAGGGCGCGCGCCCTCCCGGCGCCACCGGGCGCTCCGTGCGGCGCTCACCGTCGTACGCCGACGTCGACGAGCATTCCGGCCGCCACCGCGAGCAGCACGCAGGCGAAGGCCTGCCGCAGCCGGGGCCCGGAGAGCCGGGCCGCGAGGCGCTTGCCGTCCCAGGCGCCGAGGACCGCGGCGCCGGTGAACGGCGCGATCACCGACCAGTCGAGGCCCGCCGTGGTGCTGCCCCGCGTGGCCAGCGAGGCCAGGGAGTTGGCCGCGATGACGAGCAGGCTGGTTCCGGTCGCGGCCCGCATCTCGAAGGCTAGGACGGTGACCAGGGCGGGCACGACGAGGAAGCCGCCGCCCACGCCCAGGAGCCCCGTCAGCGCGCCGAGCGCGGCCCCGGTGCCCACCGCCCGGGCGGGCCGCACCGCACCCGTCCCGCGCGACCCCGCCGACCCCGGCCTGAGCATCCGCAGCGCGGCGAGACCCGCCACGGCGGCGAACGCGCCGGTCAGCACCGGCTGCGGCAGCCGTCCCGCCGCCGCACCCGCCGCGGCGGCGGGCGGGATGCCCGCTCCGGCGAACAGGCCCCCCGCGCGCCAGCGGACATGGCCAGCGCGGGCGTGGGCGTACAGGGCGCTCACCGAGGTGACGGCGACGATCAGCAGGCTCGCGGTCGTCGCGGCGGCCGGGGTGAAGCCGAGCAGATAGATCAGCGCGGGGACCGCGAGGACGCTGCCCCCGCCGCCCAGCGCGCCGAGGGCGAGGCCGACCACGGCTCCGGCGGTCAGGGCGAGCACGAGCGCGCTCATCGACGGTTCCGGGCCCGCGTCAGGAGGAGGCCGGCCGGAGAGGGACGAGGCCCGCCTGCTCGGCGGCGGCGAAGCTGTCGTCGACGACGACCACGTCCCGCCCGGCCGCGTCGAGCAGCGAGGCCCCGATCGTCGCGCGCGTACCGCTGGCGCAGTGCACCCACACCACGCCGTCCGGCACCTCGTGGACGCGGTCGCGCAGTTCGTGGACGGGGATGTGCACGGAGGCCTCGATCCGGCCGGCGCGGCGCTCGGCGGCGCGGCGCACGTCGAGCACCACCACGTCGCCGCGCCCGGCGCGGGCCCTGGCGAGGTCGGCGAAGGTGGCGCACCCGCCGGCCGCGAGGCGCCCGCCGGGACCCACCCAGGAGCGCGGGTCTCCGGTGGCGGCGGAGGCCGGGCGGTCGATGCCGACGCGCACCAGTTCCCGCTGGGCGCGGGCGAGTTGACCGGCCGAGGCGGCGAGCAGCGTGACGGGTCTGTGCCAGGGCAGCAGCCAGGCCAGATAGGTGGCGAGCTTGCCGTCGGCCTCGAAGTTGACGGACCCCGGCACGTGCCCGGCGGCGAAGGCCACGCGGTGGCGCAGGTCCACCACCCACTCGCCCGCGGCGAGGCGCGCGGCGATGCTCGCGGCGGTCGCGGGCTCCGGCGGGGTGAGGTCGACGGGGGCGGGCCCCGCGGCGTTGGCCGGGCCCATGTGCGCGTAGTACGCGGGCACGTCGTCGAGCCCGGCGAGCAGTTCGGTGACGAACGCGTCCACGTCCTTGGTCAGGGCGGCGTTGCCCGCCCGTTCGGCGCCGACGGTGGTCTCCTCGCCCGGCGCGCGGCCGGACGCGCAGAAGCTGCCGAAGCCGTGGGTGGGCAGGAGCCGCACCGCGTCGTCGAGCGCGTCCGCGAGCCGGTGCGCGGACGCGTGCTGGGCGCGGGCCAGGCGCTCGGTGAGCCGTGGCTCGACCAGGTCGGGCCGCCCCACCGCGCCGATCAGGAGCGAGCCGCCGGTGAACGCCGCGACCGCGCTGCCGCCCTCGGTCAGGACGTAGGCCGTGTGGTGCGGGGTGTGGCCGGGGGTGGCGAGGGCCCGTAGCGCCAGGTCCTCGTCGACGGTGACCGCGTCGCCGTCCGCGACGGGGGTGTGCGGGAAGGACACGCCGGCCCCGGCCGGGACCAGATAGCGGGCACCGGTGAGGCGGGCGAGCTCCAGGCCGCCGCTGAGATAGTCGTTGTGGACGTGGGTCTCCGCGACGTACGCGATCCGCACGCCCCGGCGGGCGGCCGCCGCGACGACCTGGTCGACGTCGCGCGGCGGGTCGATCGCGACGGCCGTGCGGGGGCCCGCCGCCAGATAGCTGTGGTTGCCCAGGCCCGGGAACTCCAGGGTGTCGACGGCGAACACGGCGGCTCCTCCCCATGCGGCGGCGGTACGAGGCGAGTACCCAGGGGGGTATTTTCGATTCCGGCCGCCGCACAGGTTGGCGCGGTTCTTACCCCCGCGCGGACGCCCGCCCCGCGCTCACGCGCCCGCGGCCGGGGCCCCGTCGGGCCCGTGCGCGGGCAGGGACCGGGTGAGCTGGTGCGATCTGCGCAGGCGGCCGTCCTCGGTGAACTCGCCGAAGAGGTGCACCTCGGTGGCGGTGGGGCCGCCCTTGCGGGTCCGGGCGTGGATCGTGAGGCGGGCGGCGATCCGGCCGCCGTCGGCGACGGCCTCGTGCACGTCGAACCGCCAGCCGACCAGGTTCTTGCGCACGGGGCGCAGATGGGCCAGGAGGCGGTCGTGGTCGATCGCCACCCCGTCGCTGATCTGCACGACGTCCGGCGTGTAGTGGCGGTCCATGACGGACTCCGGCGCGTCGCCCCGGACCGTGGACTCGGTGAGGGAGGTGAAGAAGTCCGCGATGAACCCTTCGGGGGTGGTGTCGGCGAGTGGCTTCATGACGCTCCTGTCCGCTGGACGGATGCCGGGCGGCCGCGCCGCCGAGCTACGATCTCTGACACCTCTGTAAGATATGAGCGTTCGACAACTCAGACAAGGCTGTAAGAGATGACGCCTTCCACGGAACCGCCCCGGCGCCGTCGCGCCGACGCCGAGCGCAGCAGGACCGCCGTCCTGGACGCGGCGGTGCGCCTGCTGCGCCGGCGGCCTGACGCGGGCATGGCGGCCGTCGCCGAGGCGGCGGGCGTGAGCCGGCAGACCGTCTACGCCCACTTCTCCTCGCGCGACGACCTCCTCGCGGCCGCCGTCGACCGGATCACCGAGGACGCGGTCGCCGCCATGGACGCCGCCGCGCTCGGCGAAGGGCCCGCCGTCCAGGCGCTGTTGAGGTTCCTCGACGCCTCCTGGGCGTCGTTCGAGAACAACGCGTGGCTGCTTCAGGCGCCGTCGGCCGCCGGTTCGGCGGAGCGCGACGACGCCCGCCACGAGCCCGTCACCGAGCGGCTCGTCCGGCTGGTCGAACGGGGCCAGGAGGCGGGCGAGTTCACCCCTGGCCTCGCGCCGCGCTGGCTGGTGGCCATGACGGTCGCCCTCGGGCACGCCGCCGGTGACGAGGTCGCCGCGGGGCGCGTGCCGAGCGCCGCCGCCGGGGCCGCGCTGCGCACGACGGTCCTGCGGGTCCTCGGCGCCACGGAGCCCGGCTAGGGCCTGTCCGAGCCGACGGACGTCACCTCTCCCTGCCGTGACGGGCCTTCGGCTGCTAGAGAAGGGGGCATGACAGATCACGTCGCCGTCATCGGCGCCGGGTTCGCCGGGCTGTGCATGGCCATGCGTCTGACCCGGGCCGGTGTCACCTCGTTCACCGTGTACGAGAAGGCCGACGACCTCGGCGGGGTGTGGCGGGACAACACCTATCCGGGCGCGGGCTGCGACATCCCCTCGCAGCTGTACTCGTACTCCTTCGCGCCGCGCGAGGACTGGACCCGCGCCTACCCCGGGCAGCCGGAGCTGCTGCGCTATCTGCACGACTGCGCCGACGCCCACGGCCTGCGCCCGCGGATCCGCTGCGGCACGGAGATCGTCGCGGCCACGTACGACGAGACGCACCGGCACTGGGAACTGCGCACCGCCGCAGGCCGCGTCCACCGCGCCCGGGTCCTGGTGACGGCCGTCGGCCAGCTGAACAGGCCCCGGTTCCCCGACGTTCCCGGCCGCGAGGACTTCGCGGGCACCGCGTTCCACTCCGCCCGCTGGAACCACCGGCACGACCTGGCCGGAAGGGCCGTCGGGGTGATCGGGACCGGACCGAGCGCGGTCCAGTTCGTGCCGCACGTCGCGCGACAGGCGCGCACCCTGCGGGTGTTCCAGCGCTCGGCGAACTGGGTCATGCCCAAGTGGGACTACCGCTACGGTCCCCTCCACCAGGCCCTGTTCCGCACGGCGCCGGGCCGTCTCGCCTTCCGCGGCGGCTGGTTCGCCTTCTGCGACACCGTGCTGTACTCGGCCGTGCGGGGCGGGCGGCTCGGCGAGGCCGTCGCGTACCTCTGCCGCCGCCAGCTGCGCACGCAGGTGCCGGATCCGGCGCTGCGGGCCAAGCTCACCCCGGACTTCCCCCTCGGCTGCAAGCGCGTCCTCATCTCGGACGACTACCTTCCGGCGCTCGGGCGGGACAACGTCGAGCTGGTCACCGAGCGGGTCACCCGGATCACCCCGCGCGGCGTCGTGACCGCCGACGGCACCGAGCACGCCCTCGACACCCTCATCTACGGCACGGGGTTCACCGCCACCGAGTTCCTCGCGCCCGTGACCGTCACCGGGCGGGGCGGGCGGCTCCTTCGCGAGGAGGCCTGGGCGGACGGGGCGGCCGCCTTCCTCGGCATGACCGTGCCGGGCTTTCCCAACCTCTTCCTCCTCTACGGCCCGAACACCAACCTCGGCAACAACTCCGTGGTCCTCATGATCGAGGCCCAGGTCCGCTACGTCCTCGACTGCCTGGCCGCGCTCGACCGCGACGGCCGGGACGCGTGGGAGGTGTCCCCGGGGGCCTTCGCCGCCTTCCAGGACCACGTCCAGGAGGCCCTGGGCAAGACCGTGTGGCAGGCGGGCTGCGACAGCTGGTACAAGACCTCGACCGGGAGGATCACCAACAACTGGCCCTACCGCGCCGCCCGTTACCGCACCCTCACCCGCCGCTCCGGACGGGCGGCCGCACGCCCGGCGACAGAGGAGTGACGGGGAACCGCTCTCCCTCACCCACCCATTGCTTTTGGCATAGGACAATCCTATGTTTGGCACAGGACAAAGCACGGACGGGCGGTGGAGGTGGTGGGCGTGGGCATCCGCGGGGCGACGGCCGTGGAGATCGCGGACAGCGTGCGGGACCTGATCACGGCCGGAGAGCTGGCGCCCGCGGATCCGCTGCCGCCGGTACGGGCCCTCGCGGCCGACCTCGGCGTGAACCGGAACACGGTGGCGGCGGCGTACCGCCAGCTGGTGGTCGCCGGGGTGGCCGAGACCCACGGGCGCGGCGGGACCGTGGTCGCGGGGACGCCCCAACTGGCCCGCGAGGGCGCCGGGTTCGGCGGCGGCCTCACCGACCTGGCCAGCGGCAACCCCGATCCCCTGCTGCTGCCCGACGTCCTCGCGGCGGCCGGGCGCGGCGGCTACCGGCCGCAGCTGTACGGCGCACCGGCCGTCGACCCCGGCCTCCTGGAGTGGGCGACCGCGCGGTTCGCCGAGGACCTGCCGGACCGGCCGTTCCGGGTCCTGGTGACGAACGGCGCGGCGGACGCCACGGAGCGCCTCCTCAACGCCCACCTCACGCGCGGCGACGCCGTGGCCGTCGAGGACCCGTGCTTCCTCGCAAGCATCGGCACGCTGCGCCTCAACGGCTACCGCACCGCCCCGGTCGCCGTCGACCACGCCGGAATGCGCCCGCAGGCCCTGCGCGCCGCCCTGGAGTCGGGGGCGCGCGCGGTGGTGTGCACCCCTCGCGCCCACAATCCGACCGGAGCGAGCCTGACCGCGGGGCGGGCCGCCGAGCTGCGCGCCGTCCTGGCCGCGCACCCCGGGGTCCTGGTCGTCGAGGACGACCACTTCTCGGCCGTCTCCGCCGTGCCGTACCACCGCGTCACACCGACGGGGACCGCCACCTGGGCGCTGGTGCGCTCGGTGTCGAAGTTCCTCGGCCCGGACCTGCGCCTGGCCCTCGTCGCCGCCGACCGGGAGACCGCCCGGCGTCTGGAGACCCGGCTGAGCGCGGGCACGATGTGGGTGAGCCTGCTGCTCCAGCACACCGCCCGCGAGCTCCTGCGCGACCCGGACGTGCGGGCCCTGCACGACCGGGCGCGCCGCGCCTACGCCGCGCGCTCGGCGCTCCTGACCGGGGAGCTGGCCGCGCACGGCATCGGCGCCCCCGCCGCCCACCGGCCCGACGGCCTGAACGTCTGGGTGGACCTGGACCAGCGGGCCCGGCCCGTCGTCGAGGCCCTCGCCCGCCGCGGCTGGGCGGTGCGCCCCGGCGACCTCTTCGCCGCCGGTCCCGCCGACCGGCAGGCGCTGCGGATCACGACCGCCACGCTCACCGAGCCGCTCGCCCGGCGGTTCGCCGCCGACCTGGCCGCCGTCCTCGACCGCCCGCACGCCGCGTGACCCGCCCCGGGCCCGCATCCTCCGCTCCCGCACACTCTCCGCAGAAGGGACATCCCGTCATGTTCACCGGCCTCAGCGCCTTCCCCCTGACCCCCACCGACGAGTCGGGCATCGACGAGCGGGCCTACGCCCGGCTCGTCGGACGCCTCGCCGCCGCGGGCGTGGACTCGATCGGCGCGCTCGGCTCCACCGGCGGCTACGCCTATCTGTCCCGCGAGGAGCGCGCCCGCGCCACGCGCGTCGCCGTCGAGGCGGCCGGGGACACCCCGGTCCTCGTCGGGATCGGCGCCCTGCGCACCGCGCAGGTCCTGGCGCTCGCCGAGGACGCGCAGAAGGCGGGCGCGGCGGCGGTCCTGCTCGCCCCGATGACGTATCAGCCGCTCGGCGACGACGAGGTGTTCGGGCTCTACGAGGACGTGACGCGCGAGCTGTCCGTGCCGCTGTGCGTGTACGACAACCCGCGCACCACGCACGTGGACTTCAGCGACGAACTCCACGGCCGCATCGCGCGGCTGCCGAACGTCGCCGCCGTCAAGATCCCGCCGGTGCCCGGCGATCCGGCCGCGGCCCGGGAGCGCGTCGCCGCGCTGCGGGCGCTCGTCCCGGACACGGTCTCGCTCGGCGTCAGCGGCGACTGGTCGGCGGCCACCGGCCTGACCGCGGGCTGCGACGTGTGGTACTCGGTCCTCGGCGGCCTGTTCCCCGAAACCGCCCTCGCCCTCACCCGGGCTGCCCGGCAGGGGGACGTGGCCGGAGCCACGGCCCGCTCCGAGCACCTCGCACCGCTGTGGGAGCTGTTCCGGCGCCACGGCGGCCTGCGCGTCATGTCGGCAGCGGCCGCCCACCTGGGCCTGGTGTCCGAGCCGAACCTGCCGAGGCCGCTGCGCGGTCTCGCCGCCGAGGACCGCGACCGGCTGGTCGCCGTCCTCGACGGCCTGGGCCTGCTGTCGTCAGACACCGCGCCGGAAGACCGCGACCGTGCGGGCCGGAACCCGGAAGGTGCCTGAACTCCGCGCGTACGCGGCCGACTTGACCACCGCGTCCGCCCCGCGTGCCTGCACGGGATGCAGGGCGTACGCGGTGCCCTTGAGTCCGGTGACCCGCTGCGTCTGCTCCTGCGGTGTCGCGTTGAAGACCACCACCAGGTCGCCGAGGCGCATGGTGATCACCCCGGGTGTCTCCTCCGCCGTGCCGGACAGCGGGAAGGCCAGCCGCGCCTGGACCTGCTCGCTCGTCGCGAGGGAGAACACGGGCTCCGTGGTGCGCAGCCGCAGCAGGTCGCGGTACGCGGCCGAGGCGCCGCTGATCTCCGCGCAGCCGGGTGCCAGGGCCCGGTCGGCGAGCAGCGGCTTCGCGTAGGGCCACTTGTCCTTGTTGTCGGCGGCCGGAGGCAGGCCGCGGCCGAAGCCGTTGCCGTCGCGGCAGTCCCAGTGGACGGCGTTGAACCAGTCGCCGCTGTCGTAGGAGTTGCGGTCCAGGGACTTGGACCGCAGCAGGTCGCTGCCCGCCTGGGAGAGCTCGGGGCCCTGCGCCAGGGTGGCCGTGGCCATCGCGAGGACCTGGGCGCGGGCCCGGTCCGCGGCGGACGTGGACGGCGGGAGCTTGAAGGCGAGGGCGTCGTACAGCGTCTCGTTGTCGTGGGCGTCGGCGTAGGCGAGGGCGTCGCCGGGGGCGGCCGCGTAGCCCGCGGGAGCCCCGTTGTAGTCGACGTCCGCGCCCTTGACCGCGCGGCCCGCGGAGTCGGTGAAGGAGTACGCCGCCAGATTGCCGGTGAGGCCGACCTTGATGAGGTCCTGGTAGTGCAGGAGGCGGGCCTTCTGCGCGGCCCGGTCGCCGTTGGCCGGCGAGGAGTTCGGGTCGGTGTACAGGCCGCTCGCGAAGCCCTGCACGCGCGGGTCCGCGTCGAAGGGGCCGCCGCCGCGCACGGCGTCACGGGCCCGGTCGGAGAACGTCGCGATGCCCGTGCCCGCCATGTTCTTCTGCGTGGCCTGCACGAAGCGGGCGTCGTCGGCGACCTCGCCGAAGTTCCAGCCCTCCCCGTACAGGACGATCTTCTTGCCGTCGACGCCGTCCTTCGCGACCGTCAGGGCGTCCAGGGCCTTGCGGACGGCGAGGACGTTGGCCTTCGGGTGGTGGCCCATGAGGTCGAAGCGGAAGCCGTCGACCTTGTACGCGCGGGCCCAGGTGACGACGGAGTCGACGACGAGCTTGCCCATCATGGCGTTCTCGGGCGCGGTGTTGGCGCAGCACGTGGACGTGGCGACGGAGCCGTCGGCCAGCAGCCGCTGGTAGTAGCCGGGCACGATCCTGTCGAGCACGGACGTGGGGGCCTGCCCGCCGGCCACGGTGTGGTTGTAGACCACGTCCATCACGGTGCGCAGCCCGGCGTGGTTGAGCCCCTGGACCATCTCGCGGAACTCGACCGTGCGCCCGGGTCCTTCGGGGTCCTCGGCGTAGCTCCCCTCGGGCACCGTGTAGTGCAGCGGGTCGTAGCCCCAGTTGTAGGCGTCCTTCGCGGCGGTCCGCGCCACACAGGCCTGCTGGGTCTCGGAGTCGGGCGCGGCGGCGGGCAGGTCGCAGCCGGGGGCCGCCTGGTCACCGCGGCGCTCGGGGACCGTGCCGAAGTCGAAGACGGGCAGCAGATGGACGTACGACGTCCCGGCGCGGGCCAGCGCGCGCAGGTGCCGCATCCCGGCGGAGCGGGAGTCGGTGAACGCCCGGTACTTGCCGGGGTGCTTGGCCGTGCGGTCGGCGACGGAGAAGTCCCGCACGTGCAGCTCCTGGATGCGCGCTGAGCGCAGCGGGACGGGGGCCGGTTTGCGCAGGTCCTTCCAGCCCTCGGGCGCGAGCTTCGGGTCGTCCAGGTCGACGGCCAGGGCCTGCCGGGAGTCGGCGGTGAGGGCGGTCGCGTACGGGTCGGTGACCTTGTTCGTGACCACCTCGCGGACGCTGGGCGCCCAGACCTTCACGGCGTACCGGTACGGCTTGCCCGTCCAGCTCTTCGGGCCCGCGGCCGACCACACGCCGGAGGCCGCGTCGCGGCGCATCGGGATGCTGCGGCCGCCGATGTCGAGGCGGACGTCCTGGGCGGTGGGCGCCCACACGGCGAGCCGGGGGCGGCCGCCGGTGAAGACCGGGCCGAGGTCGGCCCTGGTGGCCGCGCGGCTGTAGAGGTCGTCGAGGACGCCCTGGATCTGGACGCCCGTCGCGGCGCGCGCGGTGCCGTCGGCGTCGCGCGTGACGGCGGCGAGCTGCCCGGTGAGGGCCGTACGCACGCGGCCCCGGTCGCGCGGGTCGACGCGGAAGGCGGCGTAGTCCTTCAGGTGCGGGTACGCGGCCCGCTGGGCGGCGGTGAGGCCGCCGGGGACGCGGGCGAGGCGGATCCGGCGGGCCTCGCCGCGCAGGTCGCCGCCGTCCGTGATGAGGCCGCCGTCGCGCGCGTACCGGACCTCGGCGTCCCGGCCCGGTGTGTCCCACGCGACGGTAGAACGGTCTATCCACTGCGCCTTGGACGTCGTGAGGTCGAGGTCCGTCCCGCCGGGCGCCGCGGTCGCGCCGGAGGACAGGGGCACGGCGGCGGCGAGCAGGGCGAGGGCCACGGCCGCCGTCAGCGAGGAGCGGGAGGTCAGCACTTCCTCGCCCCCGTGTGCAGGGCGAGAGCGGTGTTCGGCGCGACGGCGGCCGTGAACCGGCCCGAGCCGTCGACCGTGACGGACCGGCCGCTCTGCACGTCGCAGTAGCCGCCCGCGGGCAGCGAGGTCTGGAAGGTGCGGTTCAGCTCCGCCCCCTCGTGGTTGACGACGACGTACGCCTTGTCGCCCCGGCCGAAGGCGATGGCGTCGTTGCCGTTGTCCCACCAGTCGGTCACCCCCGTGCCCCGCGCGGTGTTGCGCAGCTTGACCATGCCGCGGACCTCGGGCCAGGCGTGCTGGCACTTCCAGCCGTCGCGGTAACAGGCGGCCACCTGGCCGCCGTTGGGCGGGCCCGCGTCGCGGTCGGTGAACTCGTAGCCGGAGTGCACGTCCGGCGATCCGTAGGGCCAGGCCAGCATGAACACGTGCGCCAGGGTGTGGTCGGCGCCGTCCTTGTAGGTGAGCGTGTCGCCGCCGCGCTCGGTGTCGTGGTTGGCGACGAACACGGCCGCCTTGCCGGAGGGCAGGTAGGCCCAGCCCTCGCCGTAGTTCTTCAGGTAGGCGAGCTTCTCGCTCTGGAACACGCGCTTGAGGTCACGGGCGTAGCGGAACTCCTGCACGTCGCCGTTGCCCAGGTACTCGTCCGGCGAGACGGCCTCGCCCGCGCCGTGGATGGCCTCCTGCTTCCAGTACGCGTTCGGGTCGCTGAGGCGCGACTTGATGTCCTTCAGGTCGGCGGCGGCCATGTGCTTGGCCGCGTCCACACGGAAGCCGTCGACGCCCAGGGAGAGCAGGTCGTTCAGGTACGCGGCGATGCGGCCGCGCACGTGGTTCTCGCCGGTGTCCAGGTCGGCGAGGCCGACGAGCTCGCATTCCTGGACGTTGAAGCGGTCCTGGTAGTTGGTGATCTGCGCGGTGCAGTTGTCGAAGTCGGGGCGTGCGTAGACGCCCGGGTAGTCGTACTTCGTGTACGACGAGCCGCCGGTGCCGGTGCCGTTCCCGGCCGCCATGTGGTTGATGACGGTGTCCACGACGACCTTGACGCCCGCGCCGTGGCAGGTGTCGACCATCTTCTTGAAGGCGGCGCGGTCCCCGAGGCGCCCGGCGATCCGGTAGCTGACGGGCTGGTAGGAGGTCCACCACTGCGGGCCCTGGATGTGCTCCTGCGGCGGCGAGACCTGGACGAAGCCGTAGCCGTCGGGGCCCAGTCGGCCGGTGCACTCCTTGGCGACCGCGTCAAACTTCCACTCGAAGAGCACCGCGGTGACGTCCTTGCCGCCGGGCGGGGCCGCCTGGGCCTGCGGGGCGGCGCCCACGACGCCGCCGCCGACGGCCGCGAGGAGCGCCAGGGTCGCGGTGCGTGGCCGTCCGCGGCGCGCGCCGCTGCTCGGGGATGTCACGGGTCCTCCTGGGGGGTTGAAGGTTGTTGCAGAAAACTTGCAACACCGTTTGCGCCGTGACCGTACGGCGCTCAACAACACCGGTCAACCCTTCGGACACACTCCCGTCACCGGGCGGAAACCGCTCAGGCGCGGGGCGCGGCCGCCGTGGAGCCGCGCACGACCAGCTCCGGCTGAAAGACGAACTCCGTACGCTGCACGGGGTTTCCGTCGATCTCCTCCAGGAGGGCGCCGACGGCCGCCGACGCCATCGCCTGCACGGGCTGGCGCACCGTGGTCAGCGGCGGGTCCGTGAAGGCGATGAGCGGCGAGTCGTCGAAGCCGACCACCGACACGTCACCGGGCACCGCGAGCCCCCGCTGACGGGCGGCCCGCACCGCACCGAGCGCCATCATGTCGCTGCCGCACACCACCGCCGTGCAGCCCGCGTCCAGGAGCGCGCTGGCCGCCGCGTGGCCGCCCTCGACAGTGAACAGCGTGTTCCGCACGAGCAGTTCGGCCTCTCCCTGGGCGAGGCCGAAGTGCTCGTGCAGGGCCGCGGTGAAGCCCTCCACCTTGCGGCGCGAGGGCACGTAGCGGCTCGGGCCGATGGCGAGGCCGACGCGCTCGTGGCCCAGCTCCGCCAGATGGCGCACGGCCATCCGTACGGCGGCCCGGTCGTCGGGCGACACGAAGGAGACGGGCACGTGCGGGTTGTAGCCGTTGATGAGCACGAACGGCACGCCCCGGCCCGCCAGTTCGAGGTAGCGCCCGGGGTCGGCCGTGGTGTCGGCGTGCAGCCCGGACAGGAAGACGATGCCGCTGACGCCGCGCGCCTCCAGCTGCTCGACCAGTTCGTCCTCGGTGGCGCCGCCCGGCAGCTGGGTGCAGAGCATGGGCGTGTAGCCGTGCCCGGCGAGCACCTGCTCGACGACCTGCGCGAACGCCGGGAAGATCGGGTTGGTCAGCTCGGGGATGACCAGGCCCACCAGGCCCGCGCTGCGGCGCCTCAGGCGCACCGGGCGCTCGTAGCCGAGCACGTCGAGGGCGGCCAGCACCCGCCGCCGGGTGGCCGCGGCGACGCCCGCCTTGCCGTTGAGGACGCGGCTCGCGGTGGCCTCGCTGACCTCGGCCTGCGCGGCGATGTCCGCGAGCCGCGGGGCGCCGCGGTCCACGTCCCGTGGACCCCGGTCGGCGCCCCGCGGCGCGGAGGTCGTCACACCTCCCACCAGACGGTGGTGTCGGCGGGCAGTTCGACCACGCCGCCGTCCGCCGCCTCCACGTCCGCGCTGGCGAGGAGCACCCGGCCGGGCGCGGGCAGCCGTACGGAGGCGCCCGTGGTGTTGGCGGTGCACACGAACCCCGCGCGGCGGAAGGCGAGCACGCCCTCGGGCGCGTCCAGCCAGTGGAGGGCGTCGCCCGCGCCGAGTTCGGGACGGGCGCGGCGCACCCGCAGGGCCTCGCGGTACAGCTCCAGGGTCGACGCCGGGTCGCCGGTCTGCGCCTGGACGCTCAGCTCGCCCCAGCCCTCGGGCTGCGGCAGCCAGCTGCCGCCCGCGCCGAAGCCGTACGACGAGCCGTCCTTGGTCCACGGCAGGGGCACCCGGCAGCCGTCGCGGAAGCCGTCCTGGCCCTGGGCGCGGTGGAACGACGGGTCCTGGCGCGCCGCGTCGGGCAGGTCGGTGACGTCGGGCAGGCCGAGCTCCTCGCCCTGGTAGAGGTAGGCGGAGCCGGGCAGGGCCAGCATCAGGAGGGTGGCGGCGCGGGCCCGGCGCAGGCCGAGCGCGCGGTCGCCGGGGGTGCGCAGCTGGGTGCCGAGGCCCGGCGGGTTGGCGAACCGGGTGGCGTGCCGGGTGACGTCGTGGTTGGACAGCACCCAGGTGGCCGGGGCGCCGACGGGCCGCATCGCGGCGAGCGAGGAGTCGATGACCGCCCGCAGCTCGGCGGCGTCCCAGTGGGTGCCCAGGTACTGGAAGTTGAAGGCCTGGTGCATTTCGTCGGGGCGCACGTACAGGGCGGTGCGCTCGACGGTGGGGGTCCAGGCCTCGGCGACCATGACCTTGTCGCCCGCGTACTCGGCGAGGACCTGGCGCCAGCTGCGGTAGATCGCGTGGACGCCGTCCTGGTCGAAGAACGGCATGCTGTCGTTGCCGAGGAGCTTGAGCTGGTCGTGGTGGCCGATGTCGGGCAGCCCCGCGGCCTTGACCAGGCCGTGGGCGACGTCGACGCGGAAGCCGTCGACGCCCTTGTCGAGCCAGAAGCGCAGGATGGAGCGGAACTCGTCGCGGACGGCCGGGTGGTCCCAGTTGAAGTCGGGCTGCTCGGGGGCGAACAGGTGGAGGTACCAGGCGCCGTCCTCGGTGCGGGTCCAGGCGGGCCCGCCGAAGACGGACTCCCAGTCGTTGGGCGGCAGTTCGCGGTCGGCGCCCTTGCCCTGCCGGAAGTGGTAGCGCTCCCTGAGCGGGGAGCCGGGGCCCTCCGCGAGGGCGCGCCGGAACCAGTCGTGCCGGTCCGAGGAGTGGTTCGGCACCAGGTCGACGATGACGCGCAGGTCCAGGTCGTGCGCCTCGCGGATCAGGGCGTCGGCGTCGTCCAGGGTGCCGAACATGGGGTCGACGGCCCGGTAGTCGGCGACGTCGTAGCCCGCGTCGGCCTGCGGCGACGCGTAGAACGGGCTGAGCCAGACGGCATCGACACCGAGGTCCTTCAGATAGGGCAGGCGGGCGCGGACGCCCGTGAGGTCGCCCATGCCGTCGCCGTCGCCGTCGGCGAAGCTGCGCGGATAGACCTGGTAGATCACCGCTTCGCGCCACCAGTCCGTACGCGTACCGGAGGTGTGGTCGGCGGCGGGGGCAGCGAGATGCTGGGTCATGTCTTCCCTGAGGAGTGGTGGCGGGTGCTGGGTGTCAGGACTTCGTCGCGCCGGCCGTGAGCCCGGAGACGAGGTGCCGCTGGACGAGGCCGAAGATCACGGCGGCGGGCACGGCCACGATCACGGCGGCGGCCGTCAGCGAACCCCAGTCGCTGGTGTACTGGTTGACGAAGGTCTGGAGGCCGCCCGCGAGGGTGAGGTTCTCCTCGCCGGTCATGAACGCGGAGGCGTAGGCGACCTCGGCCCACCCCGTGATGAAGCTGTAGAAGCCGGTGACGGCCAGGCCGGGCTTGGCGAGCGGCAGGATGAGCCGCCAGAAGGTGCCGAACGGGTTGAGCCCGTCGACGCGTCCCGCCTCGTCGATCTCCACCGGGATGGTGTCGAAGTACCCCTTCATCATCCAGGCGCTGAACGGCACCGCGATGGTCAGGTACGTGAGGACCAGGCCCATGGGCTGGTTCAGCAGCTCAAGGCGCGCGAGCAGGTTGTACAGGGGCACGATGAGCACCGCGACCGGGAACATCTGGGTGATGAGCAGCAGCCACATCAGGGGCCGCATGCCGGGGAACTTGAACCGGCTGACCGCGTACCCGGTGGTCGCGGCGATGAACACGCCGATGACCGTGGTCAGGCCGACGACGAACAGCGAGTTGCCGACCCAGTCGAGGAACTTGGTCTCGTTCAGGACGTGGTCGTAGTTGCCGAAGGTGAAGTCCTTGACCAGGGCGGTCGAGAAGGCCTCGCTCTCCGGTTTGAACGAGGTGACGAGCAGCCACAGCGGCGGGAGCACCGCGATGAGGCCGGCGACCAGCAGGGTGGCGTGCAGCGCGACGGAGGCGAGCGGGCCCCGCTCGCCGCGCGCCCTGACCTTCTTCGGGGTCTCTGACGTCACCACACCTCTCCTTGCTTGCGGAGCGCGCGGCGGTAGACCACCGCGAAGAGCGAAAGGAGCAGCAGGATGAGCACGCCCCAGGCCGCGGACCCGGCGAAGTCGCGCGGGCTGACGACGAACGACAGGCGGTAGGCGTACGTCACCAGGATCTCGGTGGCGTCCCCCGGTCCGCCCCGGGTGAGCAGGAAGATCACCGGGAACATGTTGAAGGTCCAGATGGCGCTGATGAGGACCACGGTGGTGGCGACGGACCGCAGCCCCGGCAGGGTGACGTAGCGGAAGCGCTGCCAGGCGCTCGCGCCGTCCATCTCGGCGGCCTCGTACAGCTCGCCGGGGATGGACTGGAGGCCGCCGAGCATGGCGACGAGCATGAACGGCACGCCGAGCCAGACGTTCACGGCGATCACCGAGAGCTTCGCCCAGGTGGGGTCGTTCAGCCAGGGGATCGCGTCGAGGCCGCCGCCTTCGAGGATCGCGTTGAGCAGGCCCTTCTTCTCGTTGAAGAGCAGCCGCCAGGTGAAGACGGAGACGAAGGCCGGCACCGCCCAGGGCAGGATCAGCGCCATCCGGTAGAAGGAGCGGCCCTTGAGCTTGCGGTTGAGCATGTTCGCGAGGACCAGGCCGATCGCGAACGACAGGGCGACGCAGGACACCGTCCACACCACGGTCCAGGTCAGCCGGTCCCAGAAGACGCCGTCGTCGAGGATCGCCTTGTAGTTGTCCAGGCCGACGGACTCGTAGGTCGCCGGGATGTGGTTGACGCCGATGGTGCGCTCGACGTTCGCCTCGTTGGCGTTCGTCGTCGACAGGTAGATGCCGCGCACCAGGGGGTAGCCGACGATGACGCCGATGACGATCACCACGGGGGCGACCATGGCCCAGGCGTACCAGTACGTGCTCAGCGCCCTGCGCAGGCGTCCGGGGCTCTTTCCCGCGCGGGGGCCCCGGCCGCGGACGCGCCGGGCGTCCGCGGCCGGGGCGACCCGGGGGCCGCTCTCAACAGCCATCGCTACTTGTAGTCCTTGAGGAGCTTGCGGTAGGCGTCGCCGATGCCCTTGGCGCCGTCCTCGGGCGAGGTCTTGCCGCTGAGCACCTTCTGCATCTCCAGGCGGATCGGCTCGAACAGCGAGTTGGCCTCGGGGATCCAGGGGCGCTGGACGGACTTGTCGACGGCGGGCTTGAAGAACTGCACCATCCGGTTGTCCTTGACGGACTTGACGTCGTACACGGAGGTGCGCGTCGGCAGCAGGCTGAGCTTCTCGGTGGTCTGCTGCTGAACCTTCGCGGAGCTCATGTACTTGATGAACTCGTAGGAGGCGTCCAGGTTCTTGGAGCCCGCGTAGGCGGCGAGGTTCCAGCCGCCCTGCGGCGAGGCCTGGCGCGCGCTGCCGCCGGGCACCGGGGCGACGCCGAGATTGGCCGCGCCGGCGGAGCCCTTGAACTGCTTGCCCTGGAGGGCGCCCTCGAGGGACCAGGGGCCGTCGAGGGCCATGGCGACGTCGCCGTCCTTGAAGGCGTTGAGCTGGTTGTTGTAGCCGTCGCTCGCGTCGGTCACGGCGGCCTTGGAGTCGACCAGGTCCTTCATGACCTCGAAGGCCTTGGCGCCCTCGGCGTCGTCGACGGTGATCTCCTTCTTCTTGGTGTCCAGGAGGTCACCGCCCTCGCCGTAGAGGTAGGGCAGATAGAAGTACGGGTCGTCGCCGCGCAGGTAGAGCCCGGTCTTGCCGGACTTCGACTTGATCTTCTTGGCGGCGGACTTCACGTCGTCGAACGTCTTGGGGACCTCGACGCCCGCGGCCTTGAGCATCTTCTTGTTGTAGAAGAGCGCGAGGGTGTCGATGGTCTGCGGGGCCGCGTACGTCTTGCCCTTGAACTTGGTGCTCGCGGCGGCCTGCGGCAGGTAGTCGTCGGGCTTGTCGAGCGCGGCGGTGCCCTCCAGCGGGGCCAGGTAGCCGAGGTTGGCGAAGTCGGCGACCCAGGCGACCTCGGTGCGCATCACGTCGGGAGCGCCGGAGTTGCCGCCCGCGGCGTTCTTGAACTTGGCGTTGGCCTCGCCGAACGGGACGTTGACGTAGTTGACCTCGACGCCCGGGTGCAGGTCCTCGAAGCCCTTGGCGAGCTTCTCGTACGTCGCCTTCTCGGCGTCGTTCGAGGTGTCCCAGAACGTGACGGTGCCGGACAGCTTGCCGCCGCTCTTCTTCCCGCTGTCGCCGTCGTCGCCGCCGCACGCCGCCGCTGTCATCGTCAGGGCGGCGACCACCGCGGTGGCCGCTATGCCACGCCGCATGTGAACTCCTTCAACTGGACCCGGAATGACCCGGGGTGATCCCGGGGGTGACCCGGAACGAGGGGAGGCGAAAGGGGGCGCCTCCTGCTGGCCGCACTCGACGCGGCGCCGGGTTGGCAGGAACGTAACAGGCTTGAAAACGTCCCGAAAGACCTTGCGGGGATTTTCTGCAAGAGATGACGATCGTTACCGCCGCGTGTCCTGCCGGTTGCGGTCCGGACACGGCCGGCACCTCGGCGCTTGCGGCGCCTTCGGTGCTTGCTGTGCCGACTGTGCCTCCTGCGGGTTTCGCAAGCTTGCGCAAGCAGTGGGCAAGGAGCGCCCCTTTGGGTACAGTCCCGTGCATGACCGCGCGGCTCGTCGACATCGCAGCTCAGGCGGGGGTCAGCGAAGCCACCGTCAGCCGTGTGCTCAACGGCAAGCCCGGCGTCGCCACGGCCACCCGCGAAGCCGTCCTCGCCGCGCTCGACGTGCTCGGCTACGAACGGCCCGTACGGCTGCGCCGCCGCGGCAGCGCGGGCCTGGTCGGTCTGATCACGCCCGAGCTCGACAACCCGATCTTCCCCGCGCTCGCCCAGGTCATCGGGCAGGCCCTGACCCGCCAGGGCTACACGCCGGTGCTCGCCACCCAGACCCCGGGCGGCTCCACGGAGGACGAGCTCACCGAGATGCTGGTGGACCGCGGCGTCGCCGGGATCATCTTCGTCTCCGGGCTGCACGCCGACACCACCGCGGACACCCGGCGGTACGCGGCGCTGGCCGCCAAGGGCATCCCGCACGTCCTGGTCAACGGCTTCTCCCCCGAGGTCGACGCGCCCTTCGTGTCGACGGACGACCGGGCGGCGGCGCGGCTCGCCGTGCGGCACCTGGCCTCGCTCGGCCACACCCGCGTCGGCCTCGCGGTCGGCCCCCGGCGGTTCGTGCCCGTCGTCCGCAAGATCGAGGGCTTCCGCCTCGGCATGCGCGAGCGCTTCGGCCTCACCGCCGAGCAGTCCGACGCCCTCGTCGAGCACTCCCTCTACACCCTGGAGGGCGGTCAGGCCGCGGCGACCGCGCTGATCGCGCGCGGCTGCACGGGCATCGTCTGCGCCAGCGACATGATGGCGCTCGGCGCGGTCCGCGCCGCCCGGCAGCAGGGCCTGGAGGTGCCCCGCGACATCTCGGTGGTCGGCTTCGACGACTCCCCGCTCATCGCGTTCACCGACCCGCCGCTGACCACGGTCCGCCAGCCCGTGCAGGCCATGGGCCAGGCGGCGGTGCGCACCCTCCTGGAGGAGGTCGGCGGCACGCCCGCGCCGCACAGCGAGTTCGTCTTCATGCCGGAGCTCGTGGTGCGCGGCTCCACGGCGTCGGGCCGGCCAGACGGCGGCCCACCGCCCCGTACACCTTCGTGACCGGGGGCAGAGCCGCACGTCGTCGAGCCGGTGCGGGGTGCCGCGCGGCACTTCTCGGCGGCGCGGAGCACTGCGGTGGCTCGGTCGACCTGCCCGAACCACAGCAGGTGGCCGACGAGTTCGGCCGCGTGCCGGGTGCTGACGCGGCCCGCGAGCGCCCCGGCGGTGAGCGCGGGCTGACGCCGAGGACTTCGGCCAGCTCGGCGTGGGCGGCGTGCGGGCCGAGGACCGCGAGCGCCCAGGCGGCGTTCCGCGTCCCGGTATCGCTGCGGTACAGGCACATCGTCACGGCTTGCTCGAAGGCCTCGCCGGGCACCAGGTCCACGGGTCCGCCCGCGCCGCTCCCGGTGACAGGACCGCGGCCGTCCTCGATCAGCGCCCGGGTGAGCAAGGGGTTTCCACCGCCGATGCGGTGCAGCTCCGCGAGCAGCGGGCGCGTCCCCCACCACCGCTGCCCGTGACCGCCGCACGCGGCGGCCAGCTCGGCCACTCCCCGCCGGGTCAGCGGGCCGAGCCTGATTTGGCGGCATCCCGCGACGCGCAGCAGATCCACCTGGCAGCGCGCCGCCCCGGATCCCGTATGGCCGGAAAGGCCACTTCCACTTTCTCCGGCAGCATCAGAATGCGACTCGCATACCTGGCGCGACGCTCCCGCGGCGGGACTTGCAGCTGAACACACCCGGTCCTGCGGCCCCGCGCTCGCCGCCTTCGGCCCGGACCTTTGCCATGAAAGGGATTGCGGCGGACTTCCGGCGGGCGCCGCCGACGCCCCGGCGGTGACCGATGGCCGTCGCCCGTGGGCGCTCGCCACTCCGGGAGCCGACGTACCCTACTTGCATGGACGCGCAAGGACAGTCGTGGGACGCGGCGGCCGCGGACCGGGCCGTGGCCGTGCTCAAGGCCGTGGCCGACCCCTCCCGTTACCGCCTGCTGTGGGCGCTCAGCCAGCAGGAGCTGCCGGTCAGCGCGCTCGCGGAGCTGATCGGCGCGCACGTGGCCGCGACCTCCCAGCACCTGGCGAAGCTGCGGGCGGCCGGGCTCGTGGTGCCGCGCCGCGAGGGCACCCGGATCTACTACCGGGCCGCGGACGTGCGCGGCCTCCTCGAAGAGGCGGCCCTGGTGGCTCGGCCCGCCACCGCGCGGGCCGAGCCGGGCACCCCGGAGGGCGCCCCTGCCGAGCGGGCCGTCGCGCACGCGCCCGCCGAGGCGCCGCGGGCCCGGGTGGGCCGGGCCGCGCGCCGCCGCCCGGCGACCGGGCACTGACCTCCCGTCAGGACGCCGCCGCCCGCTGCCCCTCGACGCCGAGGACGGCGAGCAGGGCCCGGGTGGCGGGGCTGGGGTTGAACCGGCTCCACACCAGGTACTCCACGCGCCGCGGCCCGTCGACCACCGGGACGAGGGCGAGCCCGGGGTCCGCGGCGACCGGCGTCCGGATGAACGCCGACGGCAGCAGCGCGACCCCGAGCCCGCGCGCGATGAGGCCGGTCATCAGGGCGACCTGGGCCTCGTACGCCACGTCACGGACCAGGCCCGCCGCCGCGAACGCCTGATCGGACTGGGCCCGGGCGGGCGACCCGGCCGCGAAGTCCACGAACGTCTCCCCCGCGATCTCCCGCAGCGTGACCCGGTCGGCGCCCGCGAGGCGGTGCCCGGCGGGCACGACGAGCACGTGCTCGTCGTGGTCGAGGACGAGGGACTCCACGCCGGAGGGCAGATCGCCCTCCGGCAGGCCGAGGAAGGCGATGTCCAGGTCGCCGTCGCGGACCGCGGCCGTCAGCGCGTCGCTGCGGCCGCCCCGCAGGAAGACCCGGACGTCCGGGTGCCGGGCGCGGTAGCGCTGGAGCAGTTCGGCCACGTCGACGGCCGCCGTGGTCACGATCACGCCGACGGCGAGCCGCCCGCGCACCACGCCTGAGGCGGCCGCGGCGTCGGCGGCCGCGCGCTCGGCGGCGGCCAGGGCCTCGCGCGCGCCGACGAGGAACGCCTCCCCGGCGCCGGTCAGTTCGGTGCGGCGGCTGGACCGGGCGAACAGCCTCACCCCCAGCTCCCGTTCCAGGCTCGCGATCCGGTGGCTGAGGGAAGACTGCACCACGGAGCAACGCTCCGCGGCGCGCGTGAAGTTACGGGTTTCGGCGACGGCGACGACGTACCGCATCTGCTGGAGATCCACGCGATCATGGTCCTTGTTCATAGCTGCGATGACAACCATGCTTTGGAACCATGACGGGGTGCGGCCGAGACTCCTCGTATGCCGAGCATGCCGACACCGACCGAGCGGTCACCGGCCCCTTCGCGGGCCCCTTCGGCGCCACGAGTGGCGACCGTCGCGCTGACCGCACTCGCTCCCGCCTCCTGGGGCACCACGTACGCGGTGACCACGGAGCTGCTGCCGTCCGGGCAGCCGCTGTTCGCCGGGCTCGTGCGCGCCCTGCCCGCGGGGCTGCTCGCCCTCGCGCTCACCCGGGTCCTGCCGCGCGGGGACTGGTGGTGGAAGGCGGCCGTCGTGGGTGCGCTCAACATCGGCGCGCTGTTCCCCCTGTTGTTCCTGGCGGCCGAGCGGCTCCCCGGCGGGGTGGCGGCCACCCTCGGCGCCACCCAGCCGCTGCTGGTCGCCGGTCTTTCCATCGTGGTGCTCCGCGACCGGCCGACGGCCTGGCAGTGGGCCTGGGGCGGGCTCGGTGTGCTCGGTGTCGGGCTCGTCGTGCTCGGCCCGCAGGCCCGCCTGGACGCCGTCGGCGTCCTGGCCGCCCTCGGCGGTACGGCGGGCATGGCGGGCGGGATCGTCCTCACCAAGCGCTGGGGCCGCCCCGCGGGGGTCGGCCCACTGGCCCTCGCGGGCTGGCAACTGAGCGCGGGCGGGCTGCTGTTGCTCCCGCTCACGCTCCTGGTGGAGGGGGTGCCGCACGGGATCGACGGCGCCGCCGTGAGCGGCTATCTGTGGCTCGGCGGCATGGGCGGGATCGTCTCGTTCACGCTGTGGTTCCGGGGCATCGGCAAGCTGCCGGTCGGCGCGTCGGCGCCACTGGTGCTGCTTTCGCCGCTGGTCGCCACCGTCGTCGGCCTCGCGCTCGGCGAGTCCCTGAACCTGCCGCAGGGCCTCGGCTTCGTCCTCGCCCTCGCGGCCCTGCTGGCCACCCAGCTCACGCCCCCACGGCTGCGGCACCACAGCGGCCCACCCGGCATCCACGTACGAGAAGACCTGACGCAAGGAGAGCGGACGCGATGAACACCTCGGTGAGGACGGCCACGGCGGAGACGCCGGAGGAAGGAAGAGCGGGCATGACGATCGCCGTGCTGGGCGCCACCGGGATGGTGGGCAGCCGGGTGATCGCCGAGGCCGGAGCCCGCGGGCACCGCGTGCTCGCCCTGTCCCGGCGGCCCGCGGGCGACGCACCGCACGTGACGCCGGTCGGAGTCGACGCCCGCGACCCCGAGGCCCTGCACGCGGCCCTCGCGGGCTCCGGCGCGGACGTGGTCGTGGTGAGCCTGCGGACCCTGCCGGTCGACCAGGAGTTCCTGGTCGGGGCCACCCGGACGGTCCTCGACAGCGCCGCGCGGCTCGGCGTGCGCGTCCTCGTGGTCGGGGGCGCGGGGGCGCTGCGCAGCCCGGGCTCGGCGGATCTGCTGGTCGCCGACGATCCGGCGTACGTGCCCGCGGCGGTGACGGCCGTCGCCGCCGCCGGGGTGGCCCAGCTGCGGACCTGCCAGGACCACGCCGGGGGCGACTGGGTCTATCTGAGCCCGCCGGCGCTGCTCGAACCCGGGGACCGCACGGGCCGCTACCGGCGCGGCACCGACACCCTGCTCACCGGCGCCGACGGCCGCTCGTGGATCAGCGCGGAGGACCTGGCGGTCGCCGTGGTCGACGAGCTGGAGTCACCCGGCCCGGAGCGCCACATCACGGTCGCGGCGTAGCAACGCCCCAAAGGGGCGCGGGGCCTGTCGATCAGCGGCTCCGCCGCGCGGGCGCGACCGGCCACGACGCGGCCCGCGGGCCACCGGCGGCA
Source organism: Streptomyces sp. AN091965 (assembly GCF_022698285.1). Lineage (NCBI taxonomy): Bacteria > Bacillati > Actinomycetota > Actinomycetes > Kitasatosporales > Streptomycetaceae > Streptomyces > Streptomyces sp. AN091965. The sequence goes on from NZ_JALDMY010000001.1 coordinate 1,731,803, forward strand.
GGTCCCGGCACACCCCGGCCCCGCGCTCACCGGCCCCGCGCCGCGTCGTCGAGCCGGTACTCCTCGCTGCCCGCGGCATAGGCGTACAGCTCCGCGTACCGGCCCCAGTCGGTGGCCGTCTCCAGCTGCCGCTCGACCTGCTCGCTCGTGAAGTGGTGGGCGAGCAGGTCGCGGAAGTACCCGGCGCGAGCGGTGCCCTCCGGGTTCCCGGACAGGCTGTTGGTGATCAGCTTCACCAGCGGGACCTCCAGGGCGGCGCGGGCGAACAGCGGCTTGGACGTCCGCACGTCGGCCCCGGCGAACGCGGCGCCCTCCTCGGTCAGGACGAGGTCGTCGCCGCTCACGTGGGCGAAGCCGAGCAGGTCGAGCGCGTCGACCTGCGGCAGCAGGTCGTCGACGTCCAGGCCGAGGTCGTCGGCGAGGTCGGCGAGGTCGCAGCTCCCGCCCCGGTGGGCGACCGTCTCGGCGAGGCCGGACAGGCCGTCGACGGTGGCCGGGGGCAGCGGGGTGGTGGCGACGGTGCGCCGCTCCGGCTCCGCCGCCTCCGTGCGGCCCGGGAGGCGGGATTCGCGGGGGCGGCCGGTCATGACCCGGTAGACGCGGTCGATCAGCTCCTCGAAGGCGGGCGCGGTGCGGTCGCGCGGACGCTCCAGGCCGACCTCGATGGTCTCGCGTACGGTGCCGTAGGGGCGCGAGCCCAGGACGACCACGCGGTCGGCCATGAGGACGGCCTCCTCGATGTTGTGGGTCACCAGGACCACGGCCCGGGTCGGGAACTGGCCGGACTCCCACAGCTCCATCAGCTCGCCGCGCAGGTTCTCGGCGGTGAGCACGTCCAGCGCGGAGAACGGCTCGTCCATCATCAGGACGTCCGGCTCGACGACGAGGGCGCGGGCGAAGCCGACGCGCTGGCGCATGCCGCCGGACAGCTCCTTGGGGTACGCCGACTCGAAGCCGTCCAGGCCGATCAGGTCGATGGCCTGCACGGCGGCGCGGGCCCGCTCGGCGGCGGGCACGCCGCGCGCCTCCAGGCCGAGTTCCACGTTCTGCTGCACCGTCAGCCACGGGAGCAGCGCGAAGGTCTGGAAGACCATGGCCGTGCCCGGGTTGGCGCCGGTCAGCGGCTCGCCGCGGTAGGCGACGGAGCCGGAGCTCGCCGGGATGAGCCCGGCGAGACAGCGCAGCAGCGTGGACTTGCCGGAGCCGGACTTGCCGAGCAGGGCGACGATCTCGCCCGCGCGGACCGTCAGGTCGACGCCCGCGAGCACGGGCAGTTCGCCGTCGGCGCCCGCGTAGGACTTGGTGAGCCCGGCGGCTTCGAGCAGGACGTCGCCGTCGGCGGCGCGCGGGGGCCGGGCGGCGGGGCGGGCGGTCGGGGTGCGCAGGGCGCGGAGGGCCTTGAGTGCCATGAGGGAGGCTCCAGTTCTCCAGGCGGGCGGGGAAGTTCGGGGGGGCCGGTCGGCGGTCAGAGGGAGTAGCGCCTCTCGGCGATGCGGTAGAGGCGGCGCCACAGCAGCCGGTTGAGCCCCACCACGTACAGGCTCATCACGGCGACGCCCGCGATCAGCCGGGGGAAGTCGCCGTCGGCGGTGGCCCGGGCGATGTACGCGCCGAGGCCGGTGGCGGTCAGGGTGGTGGTGCCGAAGGTGACGACCTCGGAGACGATCGAGGCGTTCCAGGCGCCGCCGGACGCGGTGATGCCGCCGGTGACGTACGCCGGGAAGACACCGGGGAGGATCAGCCGCCGCCAGCGCTGCCGCCCTCGTACGCCGAGGTCGTCCATGGCCTCGCGCAGGTCGCTCGGGATCGACATGGTACCGGCGATGGTGTTGAAGAGGATGTACCACTGGGCGCCGAGCGCCATCAGGAGGATGCCTCCGACGTCGAGGGACAGGCCCGTCCGCAGGAAGAACCAGACGGCGAGCGGGAACAGGAAGTTGGCGGGGAAGGACGCCAGGACCTGGACGACGGGCTGGGCGATCCGGGTCAGGCGCGGCGAGAAGCCGATCCACACGCCGACGGGCACCCAGACGACGGTGGCGACGGCGACCAGCACGACGACACGGGCGAACGTGACGAGGCCGAGCAGGAGCGGCTCGCCGAACACGCCGAGTCCGGTGCGGTCGTGCAGATAGCCGCCGAGGTCGGCCAGGCCCCAGGCGACGAGGCCGCCCGCGACGAGCGCGAAGGCGATGTCGCCGGTGCGCCGCCGCGCCGGGTCGAAGGACAGCGGCCGGTCGTCGGTGCCGAGGACGCGCGCGGCCCGGCCCAGGGCGCGGCCCACCGGGCGCAGCAGGGAGCCGAGCAGCCGCGGCCAGTGGGAGCGGCGCAGGAAGTCGAGCACGGCCGAGCGCTGCACCTCGCTCGCCTCGGACTGCTCGTTCCTGAACCTCTCCGCCCAGGCGGTCAGGGGCCGCCAGAACAGGAAGTTCACACCGATGACCATGACCGCCATGGTGAGGACGGCCCAGCCGACCTTGCCGAGGTCGCCGTCGGCGACGGCCGCCCCGGCGTAGGAGCCGACACCCGGCAGCGCGTACTCCTTGGAGTTGACGCTGATGGCCTCCGACGCGACGAGGAAGAACCAGCCGCCGCCGAAGCTCATCATGCCGTTCCAGACCAGGCCGATCATCCCGGCCGGGACCTCGACCTTCCAGAACCGCATCCACCGGGTGAAGCGGAACGACCGGGACAGCTCGTCGAGTTCCCGGGGCAGCGAGGTGAGGGACTGGTAGAAGCCGAACGTCATGTTCCAGGCCTGCGAGGTGAAGATCGCGAAGATCGACGCGCACTCCAGGCCGAGCATCGAGCCCGGGAACAGCGCGAGGAACCCGGTCACCGCGACCGTCAGGAAGCCGAGCACGGGCACGGACTGGAGGATGTCGAGGGCCGGGATCAGGATCCGTTCGAGGCGGCGGCTCTTGGCCGCCGCGTAGGCGTACGCGAAGGTGAAGACGATCGAGGCCGCGAGCGCGGCGAACATGCGCAGGAGCGAGCGCGCCGCGTCGTACGGCAGCCGCGCGGGATCGGTGTCCACCTTCACCGACTGCTCGGTCGAGAAGCGGACGGTGGTGCCGTGCCCGACCTGGAGCACGAGGGAGATGAGCACCAGGACGGCCGCGGCGACCACCACGTCCACCCACGTCATGCGGGACACGCGCCCCGCGAACCGGCTGGCGAGCGGGGCGCGGGGAGCGCCGTCGCTGGTCCGGAACGACATCACAAGAACCTCCGACCACACTGTGGGCACAGCGGACCCCGGGCCGCGACCGCGGAACGCGGCGGGCCGTGCGGGGTCACAGGGCGATGCCCGGTGTGCGTAAGTGAATTGACTAGCGGGATCAGAAGCCGCCGTCGAGGCAGCGGCCGCTACTGGGAGGGTCTGCGCCCATGGCTGCCTCCTTCGGTGATGTGCCGGGCAGGGGCCGTGGGGGGCCAGGGGAAGTGTGCGCTTCTTTGCGTCGATACGCAAATAAGCAGGTGGAGGGCCAGACGTGCCGCTGGAAACCTTCTGTGCATAGTTGCGCAACCATGCAACTATGGGGTGTCCCGTACGACCGCGCCACCGGGAGGTGCCGCCATGCAGGCCCTGACCACGTTCGACTTCGCTCTCCGCCTGACCACCGGCGTCGGCTGCGGCGCCCTCATCGGGGTGGAGCGCCAATGGCGCGCCCGCATGGCGGGCCTGCGCACCAACGCGCTCGTCGCCGCGGGAGCCACCCTCTTCGTGCTCTACAGCGAGGCGATGGCCGACCCCACGAGCCCCACCCGGGTCGCGTCGTACGTCGTTTCCGGCGTCGGCTTCCTCGGCGGCGGCGTCATCATGCGCGAGGGCGCCTCCATCAGCGGCCTCAACACGGCGGCCACGCTGTGGTGTTCGGCGGCGGTGGGCGTCCTCGCCGCCTCCGGGCGGCTCGCGCTCGCGCTGCTCGGCGCGTTCGCGGTGATCGGCGTCCACCTGGCCCTGCGGCCCACCAGCCGCCTCATCGACCGGGCCCCGCGGGCGAGCGCCGACACCACCACGCGGGTCACCTTCCACGTCACCTGCGAGCGCCGCGCCGAGGCACACGTCCGGGCCCTGCTCATCCAGCTCCTGAGCAGCGCGGATCCGCGCCTGGCCGGGCTGCGCATCCGGCGCGGCGAGGGCGGCGGGACCACCGCGCTCGAAGCCGCCGTCACCCTCGACGGCGCCCCCGGCGCGGACATGGAGCTGCTCGTGACCCGGCTCTCCCTGGAGCCCGGCGTCCGCGATCTGCACTGGCACCTGGCCGACCAGGACGACGCGGCACACACCGAGCGGTCGGCGGCCTGAGCCTCAGCACCCCAAGGCCCTCAGCCCCTCACGCCGCGCCGAGGCGCCGCGCGACTTCGCCGAGCCCTTCCTTCAGGGCGGCGAGCTGGCCAGGGGTGAGCACGTCGATGAGGTGCCCCCGGACCACGTCGACATGGCCCGGCGCCGCGGCCTCAAGCCGGCGGCGGCCCTCGTCGGTGAGGACCGCGTACACGCCGCGCACGTCGTCGGCGCAGGAGCGGCGGCGCACCAGACCCGCCTTCTCCAGCTGGGTGACCTGATAGGTCAGCCCGCTCTTGCTCGTGACGACCACCGCGGCGAGTTCGGTCATGCGCAGCGCGCCGCCCTCGGCGGCGGAGAGCCGCACGAGCACCTCGTACTGGAGGTGGGACAGCCCGGACTCGTCCTTGAGCTGCTCCTCGATGCGCCGGTTGAGCAGCGCTCCCGCGGTCAGGAAGGCCTGCCAGGCGGCCATTTCGTCGTCGTCGAGCCAGTGGGTCTTGGGCATGGCCCCAGCGTACGCCTGTTGTTCAAATTCGAACCATCGACTACGGTCGAGAGGTGGTTCAAATTTGAACCCACTGCCGCATCGCAAGGAGCCGACCATGACCACCGCAGCCCCGGAGCGCATGCCGTCCCTCTTCCTGAGCCACGGCGCCCCCACCCTCGCCGAGGACCCCGTCTGGCCGGGCGAGCTGGCCCGCTGGGGCGCCGAGCTGCCGCGCCCGACGGCGATCCTGATGGTCTCCGCGCACTGGGAGGAGGCCCCGCTCGCCCTCGGCGCCACCACCGCCGTGCCGCTCGTCTACGACTTCTGGGGCTTCCCCGAGCACTACTACGGCGTCCAGTACGCCGCCCCCGGGGCCCCCGAGCTCGCCGAGCAGGTCCGCAAGCTGCTGCGCGGCCCGGGCACACCGGTGCAGGACCTGCCGGACCGCGGCCTCGACCACGGCGCGTACGTACCGCTGCGGGAGATGTACCCCGACGCCGACGTGCCCGTGCTCCAGGTGAGCCTGCCGACCCTGGACCCGCGGCAGCTGATGGAGATCGGGCGCAAGCTCGCGCCGCTGCGCGACGAGGGCGTCCTGATCGTCGGCAGCGGGCACTTCACGCACAACCTCCGGGCCATCAACCCCGGCAACGACGTGCCCGCCGTCCTGGCCGAGTTCGACGACTGGGGCCGGCGCACCCTGGCGGCCGGGGACGTGGACGCGCTCCTGGACTTCGCGCACAAGGCCCCGGGTGCCCGTTACGCCCACCCCCGCGAGGAGCACTTCGTCCCGCTCGCGGTCACGCTCGGCACCGCCGTGGACGACCTGCGCACGCAGCGCAGCGTCATCGAGGGCACCTGGCTCGGCCTCTCCAAGCGCTCGGTCCAGTTCGACTGAGCACCCAGGGCACCGGACCGCGTGTGCCGAGCGACCGGCGGGTCTCGACGTCCGCCGTGCGCGGGCTCGTCCCGCACGTACGGGTGACTGCGTCAGACGGCGTACGCATACCGGGGTGTAACGATCGCCGCGGGGGACACCCGTCCCCCGACACCGGCACCGCCGGGGCGCGGAGCCCAGGTCAGCCGGTGGACCGCTCCCGTCCCCCCGCTCCCTCCCGCACGCGGGGCGACGGTCGAGGCGGACGGGCCGCACGCGCGAGGCAGGGGCGTGCGGCCACTCCGTGTGCTCCTGCCCTCCCGCAGGGTGACGCGCGGGAGTACGCTGGCGCCAGTCCGTGGAGCGTCCGTCACCGTCAGCGCGGCGACGGCTCTCCGGCGACCTCTCGGGCCTGGAGCGAGGCCCCCACGCCAGCGGCTGTGTCCAGCGGGACTCTGCACCCGCTTCTTCGGCACCGCGCGAGGGGTCGCACGCGAAGGCCCTCCCCCCATCGCCGCCTCCCCCTCGAGGTGCTCGGCATCCAGGACTCCTCATGCGCGGCTACTTCGCCGACGACCTCCTCGTCATGATGCCCGCGGGCGGCTTCGCGGGCGTCCGCCTGTTCGGCGAGGTCGTCAGCGCCCACCGAGGGCCGCTGGCCGTCGCCCTCACCGAACAGAGCAAGGACTCGCAGGAGATCACCCTCGACCTCACCGGCGTCCGCTACTTCGCCAACAGCGCCCTGGAGATCCTCGTGGCCCTCGGCCGCCATCTCCGCCCGCCCCAGTGCCTGGTCATCCGCGCCGCCCCCGAACTGGGCCTGCGGGACCGGCTCGCCGCACGCGGCTGGGACGGGATCGAGACACTGCGGCTCGTCGACGCCTGACCGCACGGCCGGAGGCCCTCACCGCCGCGGGAGGCGGTGAGGTCCGCCCGGTCGGCGCCCGCGCCGCGGCCCGCGGACGGTGGTGCTACGCCCCGCCGCCGCGGTCGTCGTCGCGGTGGGCGTCGTCCTGGGCCTCGGGGTTCGGGGTGAGCGCGTCACCGGCCTCGCCGTCCTTGGCGCGGTCCCGTTCCTCCCCGGGGTCACGCGTGGCCGCTTCCTCGGCCTCCTCGAAGACCTCTTCGGCGGCCGTCTCCGCGGGCTGCCCGGACGGGTGCCGGTGGTCGTGGTGGTGGTGCGTCATGGCGGTCCTCCCTGAGGTGGCGCGAGGGGCCGGTCGCCCCTTCGGCGGCGTACGTCTCCTGTGTCAGCGCACGTCCGTGATGACGAAGCCGCTGCGGGGCCGGGTCGGCACCCGGCGCAGCGGGATCCGCAGGTCCTGGTCGGGGACGCGGTGGTCGAGCCGGGCGAGCCGGGGCAGCAGGGTGCCGAGCACCGCGAGGGTCACGTCCTCCCCCGGGCAGCGGTGGCCGGTGGCGGCCTCCCCGCCGCCCTGCGGGACGAGTTCGTCGCGGCCGGGCTCGCGGCCCGTGAACCGCTCGGGGTCGAAGGTGTACGGCGCCTGCCACAGGTCCGGATCGTGGTTCTGCCCGTAGAGGTCGAGCAGGACCAGGGTGCCCTCGGCGATCGGCTCGCCGTGCCACTGAACGTCCCGCGGGGCGAGCCCGGCGACGAAGGGCGCGAACGGGTAGAAGCGCCGCACTTCGTGGGCGAAGGCCCGGGCGTACTCGTCGCCTCCCTTGGCGAGCGGCACGCGCAGCTCCGGATTCCGGTGCAGGGCGTGGGCGCCGAACACGGTGTACCAGGTGACGGCGACGGTGGGGCGGATGACGTTGAGGAGTTCCACCGCGGCCGTGCGCGGGTCGAGCAGCTCGCCGTCGGCGTCGCGGTGCGTCGCGACGGCGTGCAGCGCGGACGGCCGCCGCCCGGGGTCCTCCCCGGCACAGAGCCCTCCGGAGGTCGCCGCCCGGGTGGCCTCGACCAGCCGGGCGAGGCGCGCCTCCTGGCGCCGCCGGGCGCGCCGGGCCCGCAGGTGGCGCGGCCCCGCGGTGGCGAATCCGTCGACCATCGCCACCAGGTCCGCCGCGGTCCGCCGGGGCTCGTCGTCCCACGGCGCCCCCAGGGGGATGCCCGCCCAGGCGCACACGGCCCGGGTGATGAGCACGCTGACCTCGTCGAACAGCGTGACCTCGGAGCCGCGTGCCCACTCCTCGCGCGCACGCTCCCACTCCTCGGCCACCTGGCCCGCGAGGGCGGTCACGCCCGGCGCGTCCTTCAGGAGCGACACGAACAGGGCCTTGCGCGCCCGGTGGTCCGCCCCGTCGAGGGTGTGCACGGCGCCCTCCCCGAAGAGCGTGCTGAGCACCGGTTCGGGCAGGGCGGAGCGCCGCCGCACATGGTCCTCGTCGTAGAAGAATCCGACGGCGGCCGGTCCCCGCAGCGCGACGGCCGGCTTGCCGAGCAGCCGTGTGCGCACCGGGCCCGGGCCCCGGCGGCGGCTCAGGTCGGGCAGCCACGCGTAGCCCTGGACGAGCAGCGGCAGAGTGTGGTCGAACAACGGAACCTCCTGGCAGTTCGTGTCCGGCGAAGGGGGCGCGGCCCGTCCCGCTCCACCCTCCGCCGGACGGGACACCGCCACCACCGGAGCGGGCGTACGCCACCCGGTCCGGCTGCGCGATCGGAGTGCACGGGTGCCCGGCACGGTCACGGTGAATCAGGGACGGCCGATCGGCCGCGGCCCGATCGGGCGCACCCGCGCGTGTCGGACGTCCGGCGTCCGCTCGTCGCGACCGGGCACGGCATCGTCGGAGTGCTCGCGCCCGTGAGCCCCCGGCCGGGAGGCGGCGCCGGGGCCGGTGGGCCGAGAGAGGGAGCGAGTCTGGTGCGTGGCGGCGGTGCGAGGGTCCTGGCGGGGGTGCTGCTCTGCACGCTGACGGCCTGTGGCTCGCTGACCGAGCGCGAGGCCGCGGCGGGCGCCGCCGCGGCCCGGTTCGGGACGAGCCTGCGGACCTCGGACGCGGTGCGCGGCTGCGCGGCCCTCGCGCCCGGGACCCGCGACGAACTGGAGCGGTCCGCGGAACAGCCGTGCGTGCGGGCGCTGCCACAGGCGGGACTTCCGCCGCCGGGCCCGGTGCGCTCCGTCGAGGTGTACGGCGGTCAGGCGCGGGTCGTGACCCGGCGCGACACGCTCTTCCTCTCCTCGTTCCCGGGCGGCTGGAAGGTCACGGCCGCGGGCTGCGTGCCCCGGTCCGGGAAGCCGTATCGGTGTCTGGTCAAGGGCGGTTGACGCGTGCGGACGTTGTTCACGCTGTATCTGGTGGTGGTGCTCGGCGGGCTCGCCTACTGCACGGTGCTGGGGTTGACGCAACGGTGAAGCGAGTGCTGCGGTTTCTGCGTCACAACGGCCTGACCCTGGCGTTCGGGGCCGGGTTCCTCCTCGCCCTCGGGGGGCAGGCGGTCGCCGGGCACGCCGAGTTCAACAACCGTCTCGTCGCCGAGGAACTGCACCCGGTGGGCCTCGGCGGCTATCTGCTCACCTCCGACTTCGCGGTGGACGTGACGGAGAACTGGCAGTCCGAATACCTCCAGTTCTTCCTCTACATCTTCGGCACGGTGTGGCTGCTCCAGCGCGGCTCGCCCGAGTCCAAGGAACTGGACAAGGCGGGCCCGGAGACGGACCGGGAGCAGAAGGTCGGCCGGTACGCGAAGGCCGACTCGCCGCGCCTGGCGTCCGTCGGCGGCATCCGCCAGGCCTGGTACTCCCGGTCCCTGGGCATCGTGATGTGCTCGCTGTTCCTGCTCTCCTGGCTGGCGCAGTCCGTCACGGGGGTGGCCGCGTACAACGAGGAGCACCTGCGGGAGCTCCAGGCCCCGATCAGCTGGTCCGCGTATCTGACGGCCGCCGACTTCTGGGACCGCACCCTGCAGAACTGGCAGTCGGAGCTGCTCGCCGTGGGATCGATGGCGATCTTCTCCGTCTATCTGCGCCAGCGCGGCTCACCAGAGTCCAAGCCGGTGGGTTCGGCCCACACCTCGACCGGTGTCGAGGGCTAGCCCTGGTGCCGCCAGCCCCGGTCCGTGCGGACCAGTTCCGTGAAGCCCAGGTCCTTCATGAGGGCGAGGGCCTCGGCGTCGTCGGCGGACTCGTAGGCCAGGAGACGGTCGGCTCCGGCCAGGCGCAGCCACCGGGCGGCCTCCCCGAGGAGCCGGGCGGGCAGGGCCTCGACGCCGTGGCCGGGCTCGGTGTGGAAGTTGCCGATGTCGGCGAGGGAGCCGTTGCGGGCCTGGCGCTCGGGGCGGCCGAGGGCGGTGTCGACCTCGATGAAGCCGAGGTCGCGGCCGTCCAGGTGCGCGGTGAGGCGGGTGCCGCACTCGCCGAGGGTGCGGCGGACGGTCAGGCCGTCCACCGGGGCCGGGGGCGTCGGCAGGTCGGGCACCGCGGCGATGAGGACGACCTCCGTGTGCCCGGTGTGCCGGAACCCGGCGCGCTCGTAGACGGCGCGGACGTGCGGCCAGGTCCGGGGCAGGCCGTACACGGCGGGCGCGGGCAGGGCGCCGTCGGCCTCCCGCACGCGCACGCCCCAGCGGGCCAGTTGGGCCAGGCAGGCGCTCATCAGCAGATCGGCGGCCGTGTCCGCGTCGGGCCAGAACGACGCGGCCGGGCGCGCCACGAACCAGTCGACGACACCCGAGTCCCGGTAGTCCGGGCCGACCTCGGCGTCGGCGCGGTAGCGCAGCAGGTGCGCGGCGGCCACGACGTACGAGCGCTGTTCGGCGACGAGCGTCACGCGCTCGGCGACCCAGGGGTCGACGATGAACTCGTCGGGCCTGCGCGCCAACTGGCCGAGGACGGTGTTCACGGAGACGGAGACGCCGGGGACGACGGCGGCGACATGGGCGTTCACCAGCTCCGTGAGCTGGTCGCGGTCGTCGCGGTGGAAGGGGCGTACCTGAAGCGCGGGCATGCGCGGACCTCACTGTGCGGGCCGGTCGGGGCCGTGGTGGTCGAGGAGGCCGCCATGCGATGCGGTACGCCCCCGATCATACGACGGACTCCCGCGCGGATGCCACGGGATCCGGCACCGCCTTCAGGGCCAGGTCGTTGTGGGACGTCAGATACGGGCGCAGCTCCAGGGCGCCGTCGGCGGCGGGCCGCGCGCTCGGGAAGACGTCGGTGCGGCGCCGCTCGATGACGTCGCCGCGCAGCCGCGCGAGCCGGATGACGTCGCCCTGCTCGTCGTACGGTTCGAGGCCCAGGTCCCAGATCGCCTCGCCGCCGGGGTGCTGCCCGGCCGGGTCCGTCAGCGGGACCCGGGCGGTGAAGCAGCCCGCCTCGTCGACCGTGCAGCGGGTCTCGAACGAGGCGTCGCCGCCGCGCAGCCGGGCCCTGAGGCGGTAGTGGTGGCCGCGTGCCGCCGCGCCGTGCACCGTGCCGGTGAGGGTGATCGCGTCCGGGTCCACGGCGAGCGACTCCAGTTCGGCGTGGGCCGCCCTGCTCCAGGTGCGCAGGGAGAGGTTGCCGTCCTGGGTGCGGTACGGCACGGCGGTGGCGAAGCCCGCGCCGGAGGGGTGCGGGGGCACGGTGGGCGCGAGCAGCCTGGCGGTCTCCACGAGCCCCGCCCGCGCCCGCCGGACGCGGCCCTTGCGCCCCTGCTGGAGGTGGACGTTCCAGTAGCCCTCGGCCATGGGGCGGCCGCTGCGGTGGAGCAGGAGCTTGACGTACGGCTCGGTCTCGTCGGCGGTGACCCGGAACGGCAGGCGTACCGTGTCGTCCTCGGTGCCCGCGCGCGGCCTGAGCACCAACTGCCATTCCCCGTGGGTGAGTTCCGCCACGGGCACGCGGAAGTAGAGGGAGCCGTCGGGGGCCACGCGGCAGCCGACGGCGACGGGCGGCAGCGCCTTGCCGAGCCAGGCGGCCACGCCGAGGCGCTCGGCGAGCGCGCCCACGCGCTGGCGGGGCGTGCGGGACACGGCCGTGCGCGCGGCGCGGATCCGGGAGCGGCGGGAGGCCGCCACGCCGGGCCGCAGCTCGTCGATCAGCGCCTCGTACTGGGCGGCCGTGTGGTCCGGCAGGAAGCGGCGGGCCGAGCGGATCGCGGCCTGGGCCATGCGGAAGCGCTCGGCGTCGTTCTCGATGAGGCGGCACAGCGCGTCGGCGATGCCCTCCTCGACGGCGGCGTCCGGGCCGTCCGCCGGGACCAGCAGTCCGTCCTCGCCGTGCGTGATGATCTCGCGCGGCCCGAAGTCGCAGTCCGTGCTGACCACCGGCACGCCCAGGCGCATGGCCTCCACGATCGTCATGCCGAACGACTCGGTGGAGCTGGAGACGGCCGCGACGGCGCCCTTGGCCCACTCGGTGTCGATGGACGTGCGCGCGTCCATCAGGAACACGTGGTCGTGCAGGCCGAGTTCGTGGATGCGGTGGCGCAGCTTCTCCTTCTCGCGGCCCTGTCCGTAGATCCGCAGGGTCCAGTCCGGGTGCTGGGCCGCGACCTTGGCGAACGCGCCGATCAGGCGGTCGTAGCGCTTGACGGGCACCAGGCGGCCCGCCGCGACGACCGTCCTGGTGTCGCCGGAGGAGGCCTCGGCCTCGGGGGCGGGGATGCAGTTCGGGATGTGGGTGAGCCGCGTGGGGACGTCGGGCAGGGCCGCGCGGTAGGCGCGCTCGTCGCCGTGCGAGACGGTCACGAACGCGTCGAGGCGCGCGATCGCGGCGTCCTGGTCACGGCGCAGGCCCGCGCGGTGGAAGTCGTGGGTGACGTGCTCCTGGCCGATGCGCAGCTGGTCCGCGCGGCCGTGCTCGGCGAGGAGGCACACCAGGTAGGGGCGGGTCGCGATGACGACGTCCGCGTCGGAGCGGCGCAGGTGCTCGGCGAGCCGCGTCTCGCCGAGCCTGCTGGGCGGCGTCTTGCCCTTGTACATCAGGTCGTGCGGGCACGCGGTGCCGGACGCGCGCTGGGCCGGGTCGCGGCCGTCGTAGTGCCGGGAGCCCGGGCGCAGGTCGACCAGGGGGCGCAGGGCGACGCCGGGCCCGAAGGGCAGGCTCGGGGTGTCGGCGGTGCGGTAGTACGAGACGACCTCGACCTCGTGGCGCTCGGCGAGCGCGGTGGCGAGGTTCGCCGTCGCGCGGATGGTGCCGCCGATGCCGTACGCGTTGTAGAGCAGGAAGGTGATCTTCATGAGGGGGTGTCCCGTGGGCTTCGTTTCGAGGGGGGTGGCGTAGGGGGCGGGCGCTGGGGTGCGCTCCGGTGGCTAGATCACGTATGGGCCTTGGGTGAGGTGTCGTCCGAGATGTCCGTGGTTCATACACCCTCCCGCCCGTGCGGGTGCCGAGGCGTCCCGCCGGGGGCTGAACCCGGGGCGCCGAACGGCGGGAGCGACCCCCGCCGTTCGGCGGGGGTCGCGAGGACCGGTCACGGGACGCGGTCCGCGACCTTGGTCGCACGCTGGAGCAGCGCCTCCAGCGGACCGCGCCGGAAGAACCGCGTCCACAGCGCCGCGAACGCGCAGATGCCCGCGACGAATCCGAGCAGCACGAGCGTCGACTGCGGCAGTTCGTCGCCGCCGAGGAAGCGGATGGCGACGATGTGCAGGACGTACGCGGTCAGCGACATGCTGCCGACCGCGATGACCGGCCCCGCCAGACGCTTGAAGCGCGGCAGCGCGTCGACGGCGAGCAGGCAGAGGGCGAGCACGGCGACGGCCACCCCGGTGTTCGCCACGATCGACAGGGTCGTCTCGCTGTGCGGTGCGGCGACGAACAGCCAGCCCCAGGTGTCCTCCTCGGGCCAGCCCGCGACGTCGGACCACCAGGCCGTGCCCGTCCCGCCGGCCGGGAAGCCCGCCCGGCTCAGGGCCTGGGCCACGCCGGGCAGGTGGTGCAGGGCGAACCAGGACCCGCCGTAGCCGAGCACGGCCAGGCCCGCGCCGGTGACGGCCAGGCGGATCCGGACGGCCGTGTCCGCCAGGTCGAGCCGCGCCACGGCCATGCCCGCGATGACGAACGGCAGCCAGGACAGGGCCGGGTAGGAGCCGGTGAACAGCAGCGAGACCAGGCCGTCGCCGGTGCGGGGCCAGGCCAGGGGGCCCGTGGAGCCGCCGCCGAGGGCACCGTCGTAGTACACCGCTCGCACGATCAGGAACAGGAGCTGGGGCAGCACGAGCGCCGCCACCACGGCGATCTCGGCGAGCGTGCGCGCCGAGAGGCGGTACAGCGGCAGGACGAGCAGGAAGTACAGGCCGTAGAAGGCGAGGATCACCTCGACCGGGGTGCCGCTCATGGTGAGTGCGGTGCCGAGCGCGAGGAGGACGACGGCACGCAAGGCGACCTTGGCCACGGCCTGGCGGCCCGCGCGGCCGGTCCTGGGCGCCCGGCGCCCGGTCATCAGGACGACGGAGAAGCCCGCGAGGAACGCGAAGAGCGCGGACGACCGGCCGTGCGCCAGCTCCATGAGGAACCCCCGCACCCCGCCCGCCGTCGCGGGGTCGGGCCCCACATGGGCCGCGTACATGCCGAAGACGGCGAGGCCACGGGCGAGGTCGACGCCTATGAGACGGCCGGTCGACCGCGCCTCGGCCACCGGCGGCGCGGCCGGTGCCGGGGCCGTGGCCACTGCGTTCTGTGTCATGCCGCTCAGCCTCGGCGGCGGGCCGCGCGCGCAGTATCCGGCAGTCGTCCGACGCCGCTCCGCCGCCCGGCCCGCCCCTCCCCCCGAACGGCTGGAACCCCCACGCCGGGTGGCTGCCGTACGGGACCGCCCCCGCGCGCCACCCCCGCCGCCGCCTAGAGTCGTACGGGGACGATCACGAGGGCGGTCCCCCTCGCGGGCGGGCGGTCCGCGGGACGACGACGGCGAGGCGGCAGGCGTGATCCGGGTAGTGGTGGTCGACGACGAGGCCCTGGTGCGGTCCGGGTTCGAGCTCATCCTCAACGCGGCCGACGACCTGCGCGTCGTCGCGACCGCCGCCGGGGGCGACGCCGTGGACACCGTGCGGCGCGAGCGCCCCGACGTCGTCCTGCTCGACATCCGCATGCCGGACGTCGACGGCCTCACCGTCCTCAGGGAGCTGCGGTCGCTGCCCGAGGCCCCGGCCGTGGCAATGCTGACGACCTTCGACACCGACGAGTACATCGTGACGGCGCTGCGCTCCGGGGCGGCCGGCTTCCTGCTCAAGGACACCGAGCCCGACCAGCTCGCCCAGCTGGTGCGCACCCTCGCGGCGGGTGGTGTGGTGATGTCGCCCAAGGCGTCGCGGTCCATGCTGCGCGCCCACCCCGGGCCCGGCGGCTCCGGCGCCTCCGGTGCGGACCGGGCCCGCGTGGAGCGCCTCACCGGCCGTGAGCGCGACGTCCTCGTCCTCATCGCCGAGGGCCTGACCAACGCCGACATCGGGATCCGCCTGCACCTCAGCGCGGGCACCGTCAAGGACCACGTGAGCGCCATCCTGACCAAGCTCCGCGTCACCAGCCGCGTCCAGGCGGCCCTGCTCGCCGAGCGCGCCGGGCTCCTGGACGCGGGGGGCCGCGCGGAGGAGCCCCGGTGAGCGACCGCCAGGCAC
Source organism: Streptomyces sp. AN091965 (assembly GCF_022698285.1). Lineage (NCBI taxonomy): Bacteria > Bacillati > Actinomycetota > Actinomycetes > Kitasatosporales > Streptomycetaceae > Streptomyces > Streptomyces sp. AN091965. Next base: position 1,746,963 of record NZ_JALDMY010000001.1, read on the forward strand.
CGCGGCCCCCGGCGCGCCGTCGGGAAACCCTCGCGGCGCTGCGCGCCAAGCGGCCACGGCGGGTGCCGCCGTACCTCGTCGACCTGGTCGTCTTCCTCTGCGCGGTGATCGACCTGGGCTTCACCACCGACGGCTACGACGAGACCCCGGGGGCGCTGACCGCGGCGACGGTCGCCTGTCTCGCGCTGCTTCTCCGGCGGCGGTTCCCGCTCGCCGTCGTGCTGCTCACGCTGCCCGCCAGTGTGATGGTGGAGCTCACGGTGCCGCCGTTCGCCGCCCTGTTCACGCTGGCCGACCGGACGCGGGACCGCAGGCTCCTCGCGATGTGCGCGATCCTGTCGGCCGCCGCGTCCGCCTTCCCGTGGCCGCCGAGCGCGCTCGCCTCCGGCGACCAGACCTGGACCCTGATCTACTTCGTCTACACGCTGACGACCGCGGCCGCCCCGGTGCTGCTCGGCCAGCTCACCCAGGCGCGCCGGGACCTGTCGCGCCGCCTGGCCGAGATCGAGCAGGCGCGCGAGCACGAGCGGGCGCTGCACGCGCAGGCCGTGCTCGCCCAGGAGCGCGCGCAGCTGGCCCGCGAGATGCACGACGTCGTCTCGCACCAGGTGTCGCTGATCGCGGTGCGGGCGGGCGCCTGGCAGGTCGCCGCCAAGGACGCCGACTCGCGGGAGGCGGCCCGCACGATCCGCTCCCTGAGCGTCAACACCCTCGACGAGCTGCGGCACATGGTCACGCTGCTGCGCGCCTCCGGCGGCCGGGCCACCGAGCTCACGCCCCAGCCCACCCTGGCCGACCTGCGGACCCTGGTGGGCTCCAGCGGCATCGAGGCGGAGCTGACCGGCGCGCTGCCGCCGGACATCGCGACGCCCGCGCAGCGCGCCCTGTACCGCACCGTGCAGGAGGCGCTCACCAACGTGCGCAAGCACGCGCCCGGCGCCCGCGCCCGCGTCCACCTGTGGGACGACGGCGAGGAGTTCGGCGTCACGGTCACCAACACCCCGCCCACCCGTCCGTCGCTGCCCCTGCCCGGCTCCCAGCAGGGCCTCATCGGTCTGCGCGAGCGCGCGGACCTGCTGCACGGCACCTTCCACGCGGGCCCCACCCCGGAGGGCGGCTACCGCGTCAGGCTCGGCGTCCCGAGCGCCGACGACTGAGCCCGGCACGCCCCCGGGCTGTCCGGCCTCCTCCTGTGCCGCGCGGGCCGCGCCCCGTATACCTGGGGCCCATGACCACGCCGCAGTCCCGCCCCGCATCCCGGCCGCGTGCCGCGCTCGCCATGGCGCGCGACGCCGCCGCTGCCGTCCTCGACGACCAGGCGCTCGCCGCGCTCGACGCCGTCTGCGACCTGACGTATCCACCGCTGCTCGACGACTTCGGCACGGCGGCGGCCCGGGCCGTCCTCGGCCGGGTCGAGGTGCTCGTCACCGGGTGGGGCTGCCCGCCGCTCGACGCGGCCGCGCTCGCCGGCGCGCCCGGCCTGCGGGCCGTCGTGCACACGGCGGGCTCCGTGCGGGGGCACGTCACGGACGCCTGCTGGGAGCGCGGCGTGCAGGTGTCGTCGGCGGCCGCCGCCAACGCCCTGCCGGTGGCCGAGTACACGGTCGCGATGGTCCTGCTCGCGGGCAAGCGGGTCCTGGAGCGCGCCCGCGCCTACACCGCCGCGCGCCGCCCCGACGACCCGATGCGCACGCCCCGCACGCTCGGCAACCACGGCCGCACCGTGGGGATCCTGTCCGCCTCGCACGTCGGCAGACGCGTCATCGAGCTGCTGCACCCGTACGACCTGCGGATCCTGCTGCACGACCCGTACGTCGACGCCGCGGAGGCGGCCGCTCTCGGCGTGCGCGGCGTGGGCCTGCGGGAGCTCTTCGCGCAGAGCGACGTCGTGAGCGTGCACACGCCGCTGCTGCCCGAGACGCGCGGGCTCGTCGGCCGGGACCTCATCGCCGCCCTGCGCGGGGACGCGGTGCTGATCAACACCGCGCGCGGAGCCGTCGTCGACCAGGACGCGCTCACCGAGGCCGTGACGGCGGGGCGGATCCGGGCCGTGCTCGACGTCACGGACCCCGACGTGCTGCCTCCCGGACATCCGCTGTGGGACTGCGAGAACGTGCTGCTGACTCCGCACCTCGCCGGGTCGCAGGGCAACGAGTGGCGGCGCCTGACCGACCTCGCCGTGAGCGAGGTGGCCCGCTGGGCGGCGGGGGACGGCTTCGCCCACGCCGTGTCCGCCCGGCAGGCCCGGCTGCTGGCCTGAGGGGCGGGGGGGGGTGTCAGGCTCCCGTCGTGGAGCCCGGCCGGACGATCATCAGGATGGTGACGGTCGCCCACAGGACGTTGAAGATCCCCGTGAACATGGCGAGTTGGGCACTGGCCCGCGCGTGGGGCCGCACCGCGACCGCGCCCTCCGGCGCGTGGGCCGTGCCGTCCTCGGCCCGCGATGCGGCATCGGGCCCCGGCCCGGTCACCGCCGCCAGGGCCGCCTCCTGCCGGGGCAGGACCAGCAGCATCAGGATCAGGGCCGCCAGGAAGGTCAGCCCGATCGACGTGATCAGCCACGCGCTGCCCAGGACGTCCATGCTGCTCGCGGTGGCGAAGCCGAAGGCCACCACGGCGATGCCGAGGCCTCCGTAGACGCGGCTGATGCGGTGCAGGGTGCGCAGCGTGGTGACGGGCCGCGGGTCGTCGGGGGCGGCCAGGGCCTCGCGCAGGACCTTGGGGAACATGCTGGCGGCGACGGTGACGGGCCCCACGGCGACGATGGCCGCGAGCACGTGCAGGGTGAGGAAGAGTTTCGACATCAGGGTCTCTCGTGTGGGCGGCGGGGCGGGGGCTTCAGATCGCGACGGGCGCGGTGCCGGTGTCGCTCCACACCACGCCGCGGCGCTCGTACGCGAAGAGCTCCTCGACGGCGTGGGCGACGCGCGGCCCGAACTCCCGCTCAAGCAGGTACAGGCCGAGGTCGAGGCCCGAGGTGACGCCGCCGCCCGTGACCAGGTCTCCGTCGTCGACGACGCGGGCCCGGACGGTGCGCACGCCGAGCCCGGCCATGCCGTCAAGGGCGGCGTGGTGCCCGGTGACGGGGCGGCCCTCGACGAGCCCGGCCAGGGCCAGCAGCAGCGAGCCGCCGCAGACGCTGGCCACGGTCACGCCGGGCCGGGCCAGGGCGTCGCCGAGGAGCCCGGGCAGATCGGTGCGGAGCGTGCGCCCGAGCCGGGCGGGGATGCTGTCGTCGTCGGGGTCGCGCTGCTCGGTCGCCCCGGCGGCGCCCGGCAGGAGCACCAGGTCGGCACGGGAGGGATCGAGCTTCGCCGTGGCCCTGAGGTCGATCGCCGCCAGGCCGCTGGGGACGGAGCGGGGCCCCTCCGCCGAGACCAGTTCCACGGTGAGCGCGCCGTCGGTGGCGTGCCCGCCCGCGTACAGGACCTCCAGCGGGCCGAGGACGTCCAGCGGGTCGAAGCCGTCGAAGAGTACTGCCTGCACGCGCATGCCGGGGTTCCGTTCCGTGGTGAGGGATCCGTGCCGAGGAGCTCGGGCTCCGCCGAGGCTAGCCAGGGCGTCCCGCGCCTCGACAGTGGCTGGAATGACAGCTTTCAACGGGATATCGCCAGCACGGCATCAGGGTGGCCCGAGGGCGTGCGCGGGTCGGGGAAGGCCTGGTCGGGCGCTGTCCGCGGACGGTGTCCGGGCTTGGCGGGATGCCGGTGGTGCCGTACGTTGCCGCCATGCACACGGTCGCGGTCCTCGCCCTGGACGACGTCATCCCCTCCGACCTGGCGATGCCCATCGACGCCTTCGCCCGCACCCGGCTGCCCGGCGAGCGCCCCGGCTACCGGGTGCGGGTGTGCGCGGCCGAGGAGGAGGTCGACGCGGGCGGCGCGTTCGCGCTGCGGGCGCCCTACGACCTGAGCGCGCTCGCCGACGCCGACACGGTGATCGTGCCGGGCGTGCACGACCCCTCGGTGCCGGTGCGCGAGGACGTCCTGGACGCGCTCCGCGAGGCGGCCCGCGCGGGCACCCGGATCGCCTCGGTCTGCGTCGGCACGTTCGTGCTCGCACAGGCCGGGCTGCTCAAGGGGCTGCGGGCCACCACGCACTGGTACGCGGCGGACCGGCTCGCCGCGGCCTACCCGGACATCGACGTCGACCCGGACGTCCTGTACGTGGACAACGGCCAGATCCTCACCTCCGCGGGCGCGGCCGCCGGGATGGACCTGTGTCTGCACATGATCCGCCGCGACTACGGCTCGGCGGTCGCCGCCGACGCCGCGCGGGCGTCCGTGATGCCGCTGGAACGCGAGGGCGGCCAGGCCCAGTTCATCGTCAACCAGGCCCCCGCGCACCCCTGCGGCCAGGCCCTGGAACCGCTGCTCGCCTGGCTCGACGAGAACGCGGCCCGCGAGCTGACCCTCGACGACATCGCCGCGCACGCGGGCCTGAGCAGCCGCACCCTGCTGCGCCGCTTCCGCGAGCAGACCGGCACGACGCCGCTGCAGTGGCTGCACCGGGCGCGGGTGCGCCGGGCCCAGCACCTCCTGGAGACCACCGCCCACCCGGTGGAGCGGATCGCCGCGCAGGTCGGCTTCGGCTCGCCGACGGCGTTCCGCGACCGCTTCAAGCGGGTCGCGGGGGTCAGCCCGCAGGCGTACCGGCGGGCCTTCGGGACGCGGGCCTAGCCCTCGGGGGCCGAGCTCTCAGGGGACCAGGACGAGACGGCCGCGCAGGCCGCCCGCGGCGAGGCGGCTGTGGGCCTCGGCCGCGCGGGCCAGGGGCAGCGTGCCGGCCACGCGCAGCGTGAGGCGGCCCGCCGCCGCCAGGGCGGACAGCTGTCCCAGGGCCGCGCCGTCCGCCGCGATCCAGTGGTTTCGGGAGCGGATGCCCCGCAGGCCGGGCGGGGCGTCCGCCGCCACCGCCACGAACGCCCCGCCGCCCCGCACGGCCGCGAGCGCGGGCAGCCCGACACCCGCCGCGTCCAGGGCCCCGGCCACGCCGCCCGGGACGGCCGACCGCACCGCCGCCGCCAGGTCCGGGACGTCCCTGGGCACGAACCACTCGGCGCCGAAGCCCCGCACCAGGCCCTCGTCCGCCGCGCCCGCGACCGCGACCACCCGCAGGCCGCGCAGCGCCGCAAGCTCCACGGCGTATCCGCCGACGGCCCCCGCCGCGCCCGTCACCACCAGCGCCGCCCCGGGCGGCAGGTCGAGGGCGGCAAGCGACTGCCAGGCCGTGAGCCCGTTCAGCGGCAGGGTCGCGGCCGCCGCCGACGGCCGTCCCTCCGGCGCCGGTGCCACCGCCGTCGCGTCCAGGACCACGTACTCGGCGTACGTCCCGAGGGTGGCGTCCAGCAGATCGCGCAGGCCGATGACCTCGTCGCCCACGGCGAGCGCGGTCACGGACGGGCCCGTCGCGTCCACCGTCCCGGCCACGTCCCAGCCGAGGCCGGTCGTCGCGCGCGGCGCCATCCGCCCCGCCGCCACGAGCGCGCCGGAGCGGGTCAGCAGGTCCACGGGGTTGACGGCCGCCGCCGCCACGCGGATCCGCACCTGGCCGGGGCCCGGTGCGGGCACCGGCACCCGTGCGAGCTCCACGGCCTCCGGCCCGCCCGGCACCCGCACCACCGCTGCCCGCATCACCGTCGTCGCGCTCATCGCCCCGCCCCTCCGCCGTCGGCCCCGCCGCCCCTTCGGCGGCCGGTTGACCTCGCCGCCCAACGTAGGGAGAGTTGCTCTCCACAGGGAAGTACGCACTTCAGAGTGCCCAGGCCACCCGGAGGAGACCCCGTGACCACCCGGACCGCCGCACAGCGCCGCGCCGAGGCGCGGGCCGCGTACGACGCCTTCGTCGCGCAGTGCCCCACCCGCCAGCTCCTCGACCGCATCGCCGACAAGTGGGTCTCGCTCGCCCTGACGGCGCTGGCCGACGGGCCGCACCGCTACAGCGAGCTGGCCCGCCGCCTCGCGGGCGTCAGCCAGAAGATGCTCACCCAGACCCTCCGCAACCTGGAGCGCGACGGCCTGGTGAGCCGCACCGTCACCCCGGCCGTGCCGGTCCGCGTCAGCTACGCGCTCACGCCGGTCGGCGAGAGCCTGGCCGGTCTGATGGGGGCGATCAAGGGCTGGGCCGAGGAGCACATGGACGAGGTGCTCGCCGCGCGGACCGCGTACGACGACGGGGCGACGGCCGCCGCCGACTGACCCGCCAGGCCCGCACGGGACCGCGCGCACCGGGCGGGCGGCTCACCCCTTGCGGGCCACCACCAGGCGCCAGCGCGGGCTGCCGTCGTCCCTGCGCCCGAACTCCGCCAGCGGAAGCAGCCGTACCGTGAACCCGGCGCGCTCCAGATCGGCCTGCACCCCGGCCGGCGGAAACGTGCGGTAGTACATGACGAAGGGCGGCCGCCACAGCGCGTTGCGCACCCGCATCGCCGAGTCGAAGCCGAGCATGGCCCAGTACCATGGTGACGTGAGTGGCTGGGGTGCGCCGAGGGGAAAGGCGAACAGGCCGCCGGGGCGCAGCGCCCGGTGCACCTGGGCGAAGAGCCCGGGCCGCTCGGACGGCAGGAAGTGGCCGAACGCCCCGAAACTGACGGCCACGTCGAAGGCTGCGGCGAACGGCAGCGCGCGGGCGTCGGCCCGCACCCAGTCCACCGCCGGTCCTGGATCCGGCGCGGCGACCGCCGCCCGCGCCTCGGCCAGCATCCCGGCGCTGAAGTCGACGCCGGTGACCCGCTCCCGGCACAGCGGCAGCAGCGTCCGCACACCCGCCCCGGTGCCGCAGCACACGTCGAGACCCGCCGGGAACGGGCCAAGTGGACGCAGGGCGGCGGCGGTCGCCTCCAGGATGCGGTCGGGCGTGCGGAACGGCGTGCGGTCGAACTTGGGAGCCAGCAGGTCGTAGCCGTGCTCGGTGGAGGACAGCGCCTGCACGGCCAGTTCGCGGAGCGAGGGGCCCTGGGAGGTGAACACCGGCACAGCCTAATGAGTCGGCCTGGCCGGGAACCGCCGCGCGGTCTACCGGGCCGGGAAACGCGTCGGGTAGAGCTTCAGCTGCCGCACACCCGAACTCACACCCCGGAGGTATCCCCATGTGCGCACGCAGGACGCCCGACGGCACCGGCCCGGCGATGGCGGAAATGGCCGGCAAGACCCGTTTCGACGACATCTACGACCGCCCCGACCCGAGGGCGTATTTCCGCCGCCTCGCGCCCTTCGCCTACGAGATCCCGCAGCACGCCCAGGGCGTCTTCCGCCGCACGCTCGCCGAGCGGGAGCACAAGGGCCCGCCCGGCGCGGACGGCGGGCGCATCACGGTCCTCGACCTGTGCTGCTCGTACGGCATCAACGCGGCGCTCCTGAACCACGACCTGACGCTCGACGACCTGTACGCGCACTACACCGACGAGGCGGCGGACCGGCTCACGCCGGGTGAACTCCTGGACCGCGACAAGGAGTTCTACGCCGAGCGGCGCCGCCCGGACGCGGTGCGGATCATCGGCGTCGACACGGCGGCGCAGGCCACGGCCTACGCCCTGGCCGTCGGCCTGCTCGACGAGGCCTATGCGGAGAACCTGGAGCGCGTCCCGCCCAGCCCCGGACTGGCCCGCGCCCTTGGCCGCGTCGGCCTGATCACCGTCACCGGAGGCATCGGCTACGTCTCGTACCGCACCTTCGACGCCCTCCTCGCCCACATCCGGCTCCCCCTGTGGGTCAGCGCGTTCGTGCTGCGCACGGTGCCCTACGACCGCATCGCCGAGAGCCTCGCCGCGCACGGCCTCACCACCACGACGGACCCGCACCACCTCTACCCGCAGCGCCTGTTCACCGGCCCCGCCGAGCAGCGCGACGCCGTCACCCGGGTCGCGGCCACGGGCGCCGACCCCACGGGCTTCGAGACGACGGGCCGCTACTTCACCCGCCTGTACGCCTCACGGCCCGAGGCCGTCTGAGGATCACGCCGGGCACAGGTCCTCGCCCCTCCCCCAGTCCCGGGCGTATCGTTAAACACGGGACAATTCAGTGATCCCGGACGGCTCGACCGACAGGGGGTCGTCATGCTGGAGGAACTGATCGCGGCGGGCGCGGCCACGGCGGGCGCCTGCCTGGTGTACGCGGCGTCGGCGGCGCGTGTCGTCAAGCAGTACGAGCGCGGTGTCGTGTTCCGGCTCGGGCGGCTGCACGGTACGCCGCGGCCGCCCGGGTTCACGATGGTCGTGCCGGGCGTGGACCGGATGCGCAAGGTCAACCTCCAGATCGTGACGATGCCGGTGCCCGCGCAGGAGGGCATCACGCGGGACAACGTCACCGTGCGCGTCGACGCGGTCGTCTACTTCAAGGTCGTCGACGCCGCCAACGCCATCGTCCAGGTCGAGGACTACCGCTTCGCCGTCTCCCAGATGGCCCAGACGTCGCTGCGGTCCATCATCGGCAAGAGCGACCTGGACGATCTGCTCTCCAACCGCGAGAAGCTCAACCAGGGCCTGGAGCTGATGATCGACAGCCCCGCCATCGGCTGGGGCGTGCAGATCGACCGCGTCGAGATCAAGGACGTCTCCCTGCCCGAGACCATGAAACGCTCCATGGCCCGCCAGGCCGAGGCCGACCGCGAACGCCGCGCCCGCGTCATCAACGCCGACGCCGAACTCCAGGCCTCCAAGAAGCTCGCCGAAGCCGCCAAGGAGATGTCCGAGCAGCCCGCCGCCCTCCAACTGCGCCTGCTCCAGACCGTCGTCGCCGTCGCCGCCGAGAAGAACTCCACCCTCGTCCTGCCCTTCCCCGTCGAACTCCTGCGCTTCCTGGAACGGGCCGCACAGCAGCAGCCCCCGCAGGGCGGGACCTGAGAAGCGGGCCGCGGGGTCTTGAGGGGCCTGCCGCCGCATGCTAGAAAGCGCTTGCCAGGTCGCGCGGCACGCCTCTGCACCCCCTGCTCCCCCTCCGTCTCCCGGGAGTCCCGCATGCCCTCATGGCCCCGCCGCGCCTTCCTGCTGACCACCGGCACCACCGCCCTCGCGCTCGGCGCCCCCGGCGGGCCCACCGCCCGCGCCGCGGCCGAGGACGCGTACGCCCAACTGCGCGCCACCTGGCGGACCCTCGTCCTCGGCGAGGGGTTCAGCCCGACCGCCGAGCCCTTCAAGGGCCGCCTCGCCGGGCTCGGCGAAGCGGCCCGGCGGTGGCGTTCGACGATGGCCCCCGCGAGCGGCTCCCTCTGGCCCGACCTGCCGTACGCCGATCCCGAACCGGACACCGACCAGGACTCGTTCACGTACTCCGCGAACGTCGTGGCCGGCTATGCCCGGCTCGCCACGATGGCGCAGGCCTCCTGCCAGCCGGGCACCGGACTGACCGGCGACGCCGGGCTGCGGGCCGACGTCCTCACCGGGCTCGACCACCTCTACGCACAGGTCTACAACGAGCGCACGACGCGCTTCGGCAACTGGTGGAGCTGGCAGATCGGCGCCCCGCAGGCGCTGCTCGACACCTGCGTGCTGCTGTACGACGCGCTGTCGGCGGAGCAGGTGGCCCGGTTCTGCGCGGCCGTCGACCACTTCGTGCCCGACGCGGCGGTCGCGCACTACACCGGCACCAGCACGGGCGCCAACCGCGTGGACCTGTGCCGGGTGCTCGCGCTGCGCGGGGTCGTGGGCGCGGCCCCGGCGAAGCTCGCCCTGGCCCGGGACGCCCTGTCGCCGGTCTTCCCGTACGTGACGAGCGGCGACGGCCTGTACCGCGACGGCTCGTTCATCCAGCACACCACCGTGCCCTACACGGGCTCCTACGGCGCGGTGCTGCTCGGCGGGCTCGGCCTGCTGTTCGCGCTGCTCGCCGACTCGCCCTGGGTGGTGACGGACCCCGGCCGGCAGATCGTGTTCGACGCCGTGGAACACGCGTGGGCGCCGTTCCTCTACAACGGCCTGGTGATGGACTGCGTCGCGGGCCGCGCACTCAGCCGGGGCGTCGCCGCGTCCGACGACCGGCGGATCCAGGCCGACGACCATCTGCGCGGCCATCCCGTCCTGGCGTCGGTGCTGCTGCTCGGCCAGGGCGCGTCCGCCGCCGAACGGGCCCGCTGGCGTGGCCTGGTGAAGGGCTGGACGCGCCGCGACTACTACAGCCCGCCGCTCGCCGACCCGCACCTCGGCCTCGCCGCCCTGGCCCGTCTCAAGGACGTCGAGGACGACGCGGGGACCGCCCCGGTGCCCGAGCCCACCGGCCACCGGCTCTTCCCCGAGATGGCGCGGGCCACGCACCGGCGCCCCGGCTGGGCCGCGTCGCTCAGCATGGCCGACGCGCGCATCACGTACTACGAGACCGGCAACGGCGAGAACCTGCGCGGCTGGCACACCGGCTCGGGCCTGCTCGCCTGGTGGGGCGACAGCTTCGCCAACGGCCAGTACAGCGACGCCTACTGGCCCACCGTCGACCCCTACCGGCTGCCCGGCACCACCGTCTCGCGCACGGTCCTCGCGGACGGGGCGGGCGGGGACTGGGGCGCCGCACGCCCCGCCGTGCGCTGGGTGGGCGGCGCCACGGACGGACAGCGGGCCGCGCTCGGGCAGCACCTGAAGGGGCTGCGGAGCACCCTGTCGGCGCGGAAGTCGTGGTTCTTCCTGGACGACGCGATCGTGTGCCTGGGCGCGGGCATCGGCTGCACGGACGGCACGGCGGTGGAGTCGACGGTCGAGAACCGCAACCTGGGGACCGCGGGCCGCGCCCCCTTCCAGGCCGACGGCGTTCCCAAGGCCGTCGCCACGCCCTGGGCCCAGACCCTGACCGGCGCCCGGTGGGCGCACATCGGCGGGCACGGCGGCTACGTCTTCCCCGGCGGCGCCACCGTGAAGGCCCTGCGGGAACAGCGCACCGGGAGGTGGAGCGACATCAACCGGGGCGGCTCCGCGACACCCCTCACCCGCACCTTCCTCACGCTGTACGTGGACCACGGCATCGACCCCACGGACGGGTCGTACGCGTATCTGCTGCTGCCCGGCGCGAGCGCGGAGCGCACGGCCGAGCGGGCGGCGGCCGTCGGCTGGCTGCGGATCCTCGCCAACACGGACGCGGTGCAGGGCGTCGGCGTGCCCTCGCTCGGCTGCACGGCCGCGAACTTCTGGGCGGGCGGCGCGGCCGGGCCGCTCGCCGCGAGCGCCGCCTGCTCCGTCCTCGTCACCGAGCGGCCCGACGGTACGGCGACCGTGTGCGTCAGCGACCCGACCCGGGCCACGGGCGGCGGCCTGAGCGTGACCTGGCAGCGGCCGGTCGCCGAGGTCACGGGCAGGCCCGCCACCGTGGCCTCGGCCGCGACGGGCGGCTCGCTGACGCTCGTCTTCGGCGACCTCTCGGGCGCCCGGGGCGCCACCCAGAAGATCACGGTGCGGCTCGGCTGACCCGCCGGGCGCGCCCGCTACGACGTGGCCGCCGCCGGGAGGTCCGTCCGGGGCCGCGGGCGCCCGGGGGCCGTCCGCAGGACCAGGACCATGGTGAGCCCGCCGCCGGGGGTGTCCTCGGCGGTCAGGGTGCCGCCGAGGGCCTCGGTGAAGCCGCGGGCGACGGCGAGGCCGAGGCCCACTCCGGCGCCGCGCGGGGCGTCACCGTAGCGCTGGAACGGCTCGAAGATGCGCTCCTTGGCGTCGTCGGGGACGCCGGGGCCGCGGTCCACCACGCGCAGCTGCACCTGGTCGGCCATGGTGCTGGCGGCGACGAGGACGGACTCGCCCTCGGGGCTGTACTTCAGGGCGTTCTCTATGACGTTGGCGACGGCGCGCTCAAGGAGGCCCTTGTCCGCGGCCACCATCGGCAGGTCCTCGGGGATGTCGAGGACGACGTGCTCGGCGGGCGCGGCCATGCCCTCCAGGGCGAGCGGCACCACCTCGTCGAGGTCGACCTCGCGCACGATCGGCTGGACGGTGTCGGTCTGGAGGCGGGACATGTCCAGGAGGTTGCCGACGAGGTGGTCGAGCCGGTCGGCGCCCGCCTCGATCGCCTCCAGGAGTTCGGCCCGGTCCTCCTCGGACCACTCGATGTCGTCGGAGCGCAGGCTGGACACGGACGCCTTGATCCCGGCGAGGGGGGTGCGCAGGTCGTGGCTGACGGCGGCGAGCAGGGCGGTGCGGATGCGGTTGCCCTCGGCGAGGGCGCGGGCCTGGTCGGCCTCGGACTGCAGGCGCTGCCGGTCCAGGACCACGGCGGCCTGCGCGGCGAACGCGCCGAGCACGCGGCGGTCCTCGGCGGGCAGCACGCGCCCGGTGAGCGCGAGCGACATGTGGTCGCCCACCGGCATGTCCACATCGGCGTACTCCGGGCGGCTCGCGGGCTGCCGGGTGCCGACGCTGCCCGCGCAGGTCCAGGGCGCCGTGTCGCTCTCGCGCTCCAGCAGGGCCACGGCCTCCATCGCGAAGGTCTCCCGGACGGTCTCCAGGAGCGAGGCGAGACCGTTCTCGCCGCGCAGCACGCTGCCCGCGAGGTGGGAGAGGATCTCCGACTCGGCCCGCAGGCGGGCGGCCTGGTGGGTGCGCCGGGCCGCCAGGTCCACCACCGACGCCACGGACACCGCGACCCCGATGAAGATCACCAGGGCGACGATGTTCCTGGGATTGGAGATCAGTACGTGGTGGACGGGGGGCGTGAAGTAGTAGTTGAGCAGCAGGGACCCGAAGGCCGCCGAGGCGAGGGCCGGGAGCATGCCGCCGAGCAGGGCCGCCGCGACCGTGAGGGTCAGGAACAGCAGCATGTCGTTGGCGAGGCCGAGGCCCGGCGCGACGCCGCGCAGCAGCAGGGCGAGCAGCACCGGGCCGACCATGCCGATGAGCCAGCCCCAGATGAGGCGGGAGCGGCCGAGCCGGGCGGTGGGCGGGGTCCTGGACAGGCCCGTGCCGGTGCCGACCTCGTCGTGGGTGACCAGGTGGACGTCCAGGTCGGGCCCGGACTCACGGGCCACGTTCGCGCTGACGCCGGGCCCGAACACGTACTGCCAGGCCTTGCGGCGCGAGACGCCGAGGACGATCTGGGTGGCGTTGACGCCCCGGGCGAACTCCAGGATGCCCGCGGCGATGTCCTCCCCTATCACCTGGTGGAAGGAGCCGCCGAGGTCTTCGACCAGGGTGCGCTGGACGGCGAGCTCCTTGGGCGAGGCCGCGGTCAGGCCGTCGCTGCGGGCGATGTAGACCGCGAGGACCTCGCCGCCCGCGCCCTTCTCGGCGAGCCGGGCGGCGCGCCGCAGCAGGGTGCGGCCCTCGGGGCCTCCGGTGAGGCCGACGACGATGCGCTCGCGGGCCTGCCAGGTCGAGCGGATGTTGTGCTCGCCCCGGTACTGCTGGAGGTACTCGTCGACCCGGTCGGCCACCCACAACAGCGCCAGCTCCCGCAGCGCCGTCAGATTGCCCGGCCGGAAGTAGTTCGACAGCGCCGCGTCGACCTTGTCCGCCTTGTAGATGTTGCCGTGCGCCATCCGGCGCCGCAGCGCCTGCGGCGACATGTCGACCAGCTCGATCTGGTCCGCCCGGCGCACCACCTCGTCCGGCACCGTCTCGCGCTGCCGCACCCCCGTGATCGACTCCACCACGTCACCCAGCGACTCCAGGTGCTGGATGTTCACCGTGGATATGACGTCGATGCCCGCCGCGAGGAGCTCTTGGACGTCCTGCCAGCGCTTGGCGTTGCGCGAGCCCGGCACGTTGGTGTGCGGGAGTTCGTCGACGAGCGCGACGGCCGGGGCCCGCTCCAGGACGGCGTCCACGTCCATCTCGGTGAAGGCCGCGCCCCGGTACTCCAGCTCCTTGCGCCGTACGACCTCCAGGCCGTGCAGCATCACTTCCGTGCGCGGCCGCCCGTGGTGCTCGACGAACGCCACCACGCAGTCCGTGCCGCGCTCGATGCGACGGTGGGCCTCGGACAGCATCGCGTACGTCTTGCCGACGCCCGGTGCCGCCCCCAGATAGATCCGCAGCTTGCCGCGTGCCATGTTCTCGTCTCTGCGCTCGGGTGCGATGGATGCGCCCATCACTCAAAGGCGCTCAGAATGCCAGACGCTTCCCCGGTGCGCACCGTTGACCTCGGCGAAGTGCCCGGCGAAGGGCAGCGAGAGGACCATGGTGAGCCCGCCGCCGGGGGTGTCCTCCGGCGTGAGGGTGCCGTCCATCGCCTCGGCGAGGCCCCGGGACAGGGCGAGGCCGAGGCCGAGCCCCGTGGTGTTGTCGGTGTCGCCGAGCCGCTGGAAGGGCTCGAAGACGCGGTGGCGGTCGGCGGCCGGGAGGCCGGGGCCCCGGTCGACGACGCGCACCTCGACGCGGCCCGCCAGGGCGCTCGCCGTGACCAGGACCCGGCCACCGGGCGGGGTGTGCCGGGCGGCGTTGTTGACGAGGTTGGCGAGGACGCGCTCCAGGAGCGGCGGGTCGGCGAGGACGGCGGGGATCTCCTCCAGGCCGCCGGTGTCCACGGGGCAGGCCACCGGCAGCGAGTCGAGGGCGGGCCCGAGGACCTCTTCGAGGGCGGTGGCGCGCAGCTCCAGCTGGAGCGCGCCCGCTTGGAGGCGGCTCATGTCGAGCAGGTTGTCGACGAGCCGGTTGAGGCGGGTCAGGGACTCCTCGGCGGTGGCGAGGAGCTCCTGCCGGTCCTGCTCGCAGAAGTCCAGGTCGGGGCTGCGCAGCGAGCCGATCGCGGCGAGGGCGGCGGCCAGCGGGGTGCGCAGGTCGTGGCCGACGGCCCGCAGCAGGGCCGTGCGCATCCGGTCGGCGGCCTTGACCGGCTCCACCTCGGCGGCGGCCTCGGCGAGCCGGGCCCGCTCCACGGCGGCGCCGACGTGCGCGGCGAACGCGGTGAGCACGCGCCGGTCGGCGGCGGACAGGGTGCGGCCGCGCAGCACCAGGTAGGCGTCGGTGCCCGCGGGCACGGCGGTCACCCGGGCGTCGGTGGTGTCGGGCGGCCGGTCGACGAGCTCGGCGGCGGCCACGCCGAAGGCCTCCCGGGCCCGTTCGAGGAGGGCGGGGACGGGCCGGCCGCCGCGCACGATGGTGCCCGCGAGCGCCGACATCGTCTCGGCCTCCGCGGTGGCGCGCGCCGAGCGCCGGGACAGGCGCAGCGAGCGGTCGACGACGGCCGCGACGGTGGCCGCGACGATCGCGAAGGCCACGAGCGCGAGGACGCTGTTGGGGTCGCCGAGCGCGAAGTGCCCGACGGGCGGCATGAACCAGTAGTTGAGCAGCAGCGACGCGGTCACGGACGCGACCACCGCCGAGGCCACGCCGCCGATGCAGGCCACGCCCACCACGGCGAGCAGGAACAGCAGCGCCTCGCTGGTGAGGTTGAGGTGGCCGCGGGCGGCGTCCAGGTCGAGCAGGAAGGTCAGGGCGAGGGGCAGGAGCAGCCCCGCCACCGGGCCCGCGACGCGGCGCGGGCCCGACAGGGTGCGTCGGCGGGAGGGCAGGAGGGTGCCGTGCCCGGCGCGTTCGTGCGTGACGGTGTGGACGTCGATGGCGCCGGAGCGGGCCACCACGGTCTCGCCGGTGCCGCGCCCGGTGAGGAACCGCTCGAAGCGGCCGCGGCGGCTGGAGCCGAGGACGAGCTGGGTGGCGTTCTCGGCGCGCGCGAACTCCACGAGGGCACCGGCCACGTCGTCGCCGACCACCGAGTGGTAGCTGCCGCCGAGGTCCTCCACCAGGCGCCGCTGCCGGGTCAGGGACGCGTGCGAGGTCCCGGCGGCGAGGCCGTCGCTGCGCGTGATGTGCACGGCGAGCAGTTCGCCGCCCGCCGAGCGGTCGGCGATGCGGGCGGCCCTGCGGACCAGGGTGTCGCCCTCGGGCCCGCCGGTGAGGCCGACGACGACGCGCTCGCGGGTCTCCCACACGCCGCGGATGCCGTGCTCGGAGCGGTAGGCCTGGAGGGCCTCGTCGACGCGGTCGGCCAGCCAGAGCAGGGCGAGCTGGCGCAGGGCCGTGAGGTTGCCGGGGCGGAAGGCGTGGGCGAGGGCCGCGTCGACGTCCTCGGGGGCGTGGATGTTGCCGTGCGCCATCCGGCGGCGCAGCGCCTCGGGGGCGATGTCGACGAGTTCGATCTGGTGGGCGCGGCGCACCACCTCGTCGGGGACGGTCGCGGCCTGCGGCACCTCGGTGATCTTCTCGACGACGTCGTTGAGGGACTCCATGTGCTGGATGTTGACGGTGGTGACGACGTCGATCCCGGCGGTGAGCAGCCGGTCGACGTCCTGCCAGCGCCGGGGGTTGCGGCCCGCGCCCGGCACGTTGGCGTGGGCCAGGTCGTCGACGAGCGCGACCTGGGGGCGGCGGGCGAGCAGCGCGTCCAGGTCGAGCTCGGTGAACTCGCCGCCCCGGCAGGAGCAGTGGGCGCGGTCGACGGCCGTCACGCCGCCGGCCCGCGCCTGCGCCAGGGCGGCCTCGGTGTGCGGCCGCCCGTGGCACTCCACGTAGCCGATGACGACGTCCGCGCCGCGGGCGGCCCTGCGGCGCCCTTCGTCGAGCATGCGGCAGGTCTTGCCGACCCCCGGTGCCGCTCCGAGGTAGATCTTCAGCTGTCCGGGTCGTCCGTCCGTCATCGCGCCGGTGTCAGAACCTCTCGGGGTAGTGCCGCGCGAGGACGAGGTACCCGACGAGGGCGGCGGCGATCAGAAGTCCCACCACGTTCTCGGCGCTCATGTGCCTCAACTCCCTGGCGTCCTGGGTGACTTCTCCCACCGAAGCGGACGCCGGGGACTTCGGACACGGCCCTTGACGCATCCTTGGCAGCCGCCGCCGGGACGTTGACGCGGCCTTGACGAAGGGCCCACCAGGGGGGAACGCCTAGCGCAGGGACTCGATGGCGCGCGCCATGCTCTCGCTGCCGCGGCCCTCGGCCAGCTGCCGCTGGAAGACCTCGTGCAGCGGCTGGAGCAGGTCGACGCCGACGCCCTGGGCCCGGGTCGCGGTGAGGATGTTGGCGAGCCCGACGGCGTTGATGTCGATGTTCGACGTGTCCGTGCGGTAGTCGCCCGCGTCGATCTCGGCGGCGAAGCCCGGCAGCGCGCCGAGCGCCTCCTTCAGCCAGCGCACGAGGAGTGCGGTGACCTCCGCCGCCTCGATCCCGGCGGAACGGCCGACGGCGACGGTCTGGAAGAAGCCCGCGAACATCCCGTACATGCCGCTGAGCAGGGCCACGTCGTGCACCGGCGCGAGTCCGGCGTCGGCACCGACGAACACCGGCGAGCCGAGCGGCTCCAGGAGCGGCCGGTACGCGGCGAAGGCGTCGGCGTCGCCGCTGTACAGGACGAAGGCCTCCGGCGTGCCGATGGTCTGCGGGATCGCGTACACCGCGCCGTCGACGTAGGCCGCGCCCCGCTCGGTGACCCAGGCGCCGAGGTCGCGGGCGGGGCCGGGGGTGCCCGACGTCAGGTTGACGACGGCGCGGCCCGCGAAGGCGTCGCCGACAGGGGTGAGCAGGTCGCGGACCGTCGTGTAGTCGAGGACGCAGACGACGACCAGCTCACTGGCCTCGACGGCGGCCTTCGGCGTGGGCGCCAGGGCGGCGCCCAGCGCGACGAGTTCGTCCGCCTTGCCGCGCGAGCGGTTCCAGACGGTGACCCGGTGGCCCCGGTCGAGGAAGACGCGGGCGAGGACCTGGCCGAGGTTGCCGAGGCCGATGACGGTGACCGTGGTGGGGGCCGCGGGAGTGGCGGTGTCGCTCATGGGGTCGCTCCGTGGTGAGGGGCCGGGCTGCTGGGCGCCGCGGCCTGTGGTCATCACCCTGCGGGCGGGCGCTGTCGGTCGGCTGTCGGTTCACTGCCGGTCCGGCCGCCACCGGCGTGCGAGGGGCCGGGAACCGGGGGCCAGGGGCCGAGAGGTCGAGGGGCCTAGGGGCCGAGGGGCCGCTCACCTGGCGCGTTATCGTCGTCCGTATGCGATTCGGGGTGCTCGGTCCGCTGGCCGTGTGGACGACGGACGGCGCCGCCGTCACCGTGCCGGGCGCCAAGGTCCGTGCGCTGCTCGCCCAGTTGCTCGTGCACCCCGGGCGGCCGGTCTCCGCCGAGCGGCTCATCGACGGGCTGTGGGGCGGGGCGCTGCCGGACCACCCGGCCAACGCCCTCCAGGGGAAGGTGTCCCAGCTGCGCCGGGCGCTGGACAAGGCCGGCCCCGGCGGCCGCGACCTGCTCGCGTCGGGGCCCGCCGGGTACGCGCTGCGGGCCGCGCCCGACGACGTGGACGCGACCCGGTTCACGGCCCTGGTGGAGCGGGCCCGCGCCGCCGGGGAGCCGCGCGAGCGGGTGCGGCTGCTCGCGGACGCGCTCGGCCTCTGGCGCGGCGAGGCGTTCGCCGACTTCGCCGGTGAGGCGTTCGCGCGGGGCGCGGCGGAGCGGCTCGACGAGGCCCGGCTCACCGCGCGGGAGGAGCACGCCGAGGCGCGCCTCGACAGCGGCGAGCACGGGCCGCTGGCCGCGGACCTCGCCGACCTGGTCGTACGCCATCCCTCGCGGGAGCGGCTGCGGGCGGCGCAGCTGCGGGCGCTGTACCGCTCGGGCCGCCAGACGGAGGCGCTCGCCGCGTACGAGGACCTGCGGCGCCGCCTCGCCGAGGACCTGGGGCTCGCGCCGGGCCCGGAACTGGCCGCGCTGCACGGGGCGATCCTGCGCCAGGACCCGTCGCTCGACGGGCCGTCCCCCGCACCCGGCGGGCCCCTGCGCCGCGGCCGTCCGCCTACCGCGGCCCCGGGCGTGCGCTCCAACCTCCCCGCCCCGGTGTCCGGCCTCGTCGGCCGGGACGACGCCGTGCCGGGAGTACGCCGACTGCTCGGCGCCACCCGCCTTGTGACGCTCACCGGACCCGGCGGCGTGGGCAAGACGCGGCTCGCGGTGGCCGCGGCGCACGGGCTCGTGCCCGCGTTCCCCGACGGGGTGTGGCTCGTGGAGCTCGCGGGCGTCGACGCGGACCGGGGCCGCGCGGAGGCCGCCGTCGCGGAGGCCGTGACGCGGGTCCTCGGCCTGCACGAGGAGCCGGAGGCGGGCCCGCCCCGGGACGCAGTGGCCCGCCTGACGGACGCGCTGCGCGCCCGGCGGCTGCTCCTCGTGCTCGACAACTGCGAGCACGTGGTGGACGCCGTGGCCGCGGTCGCCGCCGGGCTGCTGCGCGAGGCACCGGACCTCGCCGTCCTCGCGACCAGCCAGGAGCCGCTCGACGTGAGCGGCGAGCGGGTGTGGCCGGTGCCGCCGCTGGAACTCGACGGCGCCATGGAGCTGTTCGTCCAGCGGGCCGGGCTCGGGTCCGGCGCCGCGGCCCTCGGCGCGGACGACACGGAGGCCGTCGCCGAGCTGTGCGTACGGCTCGACGGGCTGCCCCTGGCCCTCGAACTCGCGGCGGCCCGGGTCCGCACGATGGGGGTGCACGGTCTGCTCGCCCGGATCGACGACCGGTTCGCGCTGCTCGGCCGGGGCCTCCGTGGCGCCCCGGCCCGGCAGCGCACGCTCCGCGCGGTGATCGACTGGAGCTGGTCGCTCCTGAGCGGGCCCGAGCGCACGGTCCTTCGCAGGCTCGCCGTGCACGACGGCTGCGGCCCGGCCGCGGCCCAGGCCGTCGGCGCGGGCGGCGCGGTGCGCGCCGCGGACGTCCTCGACCTGCTCGCGCGGCTCGTGGACCGCTCGCTCGTGGTCACGTCCGACCGCCCGGACGGGCCGCGCTACTGCCTCCTGGAGTCCGTACGGGAGTACGGGGCCGAGCAGTTGCGGGAGGCGGGCGAGGCCGAGGACGTGCGCGAGCGGCACAGCGCCCACTACGCCGCGCTCGCCGAGCGCGGCGGCGCGGCGCTGCGCGGCCCGGAGCAGCGGCGGTGGCTGGAACGGCTCGACGAGGAGAGCGGCAACCTGCGCCGCGCCCTGGACGCGGCGGTCGGGCGCGGGGCCGTGGAGCGGGCGCTGCGGATGGTCAACGCCCTCGCCTGGTACTGGGTGCTGCGGGGCAGGGTCGCCGAGGCGCGCCGCTCGCTGGACGCGGCCCTGGCGCTCGCGCCCACCGGCACCGGGCTCCCGCCGGGGGCGGCGGCCGCTCGGGCGCTCGCCCTCGCCTGGCGCACCGGCATCGCCCTGCGGGAGAGCGACGAGGGGTTCACCGACGCGTGCACCGGGACCGGGGCCGACACGGACGAACCCGCCCCCACCGCGGAGGGCCCGGCCGCCGCCAACGGCCCGACGTCCGTGGCCGATGCGTCGGCGGCCGCGCACCCGGAGGACATCGAGCCGCCCCTCGCCGCCGTCCTGGAGGCGTACCGGCACGTCGACGATCCGTCGGGGCGGGCCACCGCGCTGTGGATCCTCGGCTCCGCGCAGCTCGGCGCGGGTGCCGTGCGCACCGGGGAGCGCCTGGTGAACGAGGCGCTCGACGCCTTCGAGGCACTCGGCGACCGCTGGGGCACCGCCGCCGCGCTCAGCGTGCGGGCCCGGCACGCGATGGCGCACGGCGACCTGGCGGCGGTGCGGCGCGACAGCGAGCGCAGCGCGCGCCTGTTCCATGAACTCGGCGATGCCCTGGGGCAGTTGCAGACCGTGTTTCCGCTGGCCACGCTCAGCGAGATCGCGGGAGACCACGCCGAGGCCGCCCGGCTGCACCACGAGGGGCTGCTCGTCGCGGAGCGGCTCGGGCTGTGGGCGGAGGCCTCCAAGCGGCTGTCCGGGCGTGGCCGGATCGCGCTGCTCACCGGCGACCTGGCCCGGGCGCGCGCCGATCACGAGCGGGCCCTGGAGCTGGCGCGCGACCACAGCTTCCGCTCCGGCGAGATCGACGCCCTGATCGGCCTCGGGCTCGGCGCGCGCAGGGAGGGCGACCTGGACGGCGCCGAGCGGCACATGCGCGCGCTCCTCGCGTGGTTCCGCAAGGCCGACTACGGACCCGGTGTGACGCTCGCCCTCGCCGAGCTCGGCTTCGCGGCGGAGCTGCGCGGCGACGCGGCGGCGGCGCGGGCGCTGCACGCGGACGGGTTCGCGGCGGCGCTGCCCCTCGGCGACCCGAGGGCGCTGGCCCTCGCCCTGGAGGGCCTCGCGGGGGCCGAGGCGGCCGCGGGCGCGCACGGCACGGCGGCGACGCTGCTCGGCGCGGCGTCGGCGGCCCGCGCTTCGGTGGGCGCGCCGCTGCCCGATGCCGAGCGCGGGGACGTGGACCGCGTGGTGGCGGCGGCCCGCGCCCGCCTCGGCGCGGAGTCGTACACAACCGCTTTCAAGCAAGGGCAGCAGCTGAGCCCCGTGGCGGCACGCGCCGTCATGACCTCCTCCGCACCCGTGTGACCTGGGGCGATACCTGGTATCGCCCCTGCTTGAGCGTCCACCGCAGGCCTCCCGCACGCTCCGTTCGCCCCGCTGGTTACCGGGCGGGACCCGGCCGGTCAAGCACCGGTTTCCGGTCGAAGCCCACGCAGCGAAAAACGACCGACCGCTCATTTTCGCAGGTCAGAGGGTTGTTTTGGGTTATACCACCAGTGTCAAAACGGCGCGCCGCATGGCCAGTGGGCGCGCTCCCGCATACGTTGAGCTGCCCGAATGACCAAGGGCGCCTCGCTCAGCGGACGCCCGCATCCGGAAATCGACCATCAGTTTGCTGCTCACTCAGCGCACTTGCCAGACTCCCCAACGCAATCGCCGCTACGGCACGCAACCCGTCCGTAACGCGCAGCAGTATCGGTACGCAACACCCATTCTCGTACCACTCACCCGCAGTTGAAGGAGCATCCAGTGCGTCACCTCCTCAAGACCGTGAGCGCGGCCGCGGCCGTGGCCGCCGGCGTCCTGACCGTTTCGGCGGTCACGACGGGCGCGGCCCAGGCCGCCACGCCGAAGCCGATGGGCCTGTACGCGCCCTCGGACCTGGTGCTCACCGTCGGCCAGGGCGAAGACGCCGCCACGGCCACGGTGCAGCGCGCGGTCACCCTGACGTGTGCGCCGAAGGCCTCGGGCACCCACCCGGCACCGCGTGCCGCCTGCGCGGAGGCCGGCGCCGTGGGCGCGCGGTTCGACGCGCTCGTGAACCAGGAGCCCAAGGCCTTGTGTACCAAGGAGTGGAACCCGGTCATCATCTCCGTGAGCGGTGTCTGGCAGGGCAAGCACGTCGCCTGGACGACCACGTTCGGCAACCCCTGCACGAAGGACGCGGCGCTCGCCGAGGGGGCGCTCCTGAACTTCTGACGGACCGTCCCCCAAGACCCCTCGGCCACCTTTCGTGGGGGGAGGCAGCCGAGGCACGCGGCCCCCGATGTCCCGAGCATCGGGGGCCGCACCATGCCCTCGCGCGCCCGGCGCGCGGGCGCGCGGGAAGATGGCGGGCGCGCGGGAAGAGTTCGCGGGTCCGGCCGGTTGGTACCGACCGGACCGGCATCCGGCCGGCCCGTACGCCCTTGCCGAAGGAGCCCCCATGAGCCCCGCGGACGACCACGCCCTCGACGGCGAGTACGCCCCCAACACCTGGGACTGGGTGGCGGAGCACGTCGCCCGCTACGAGTCCAGCGGCGGCCTGGACGGCACCCTCATGAACGGCTTCCCCACCGTCGTCCTCACCACGAGGGGCGCCCGGTCCGGGAAGATCCGCAAGACGCCGGTGATCCGCGTCCGGGACGGCGAGCGCTACGTCGCCGTCGGCTCCGTCGGCGGCGCGCCCCGGCACCCCGCCTGGTACCACAACGTGCTCGCCCACCCCCGCGTACGGCTCCAGGACGGCCCCGTGGTCCGCGACTACGAGGCGCGCGTCACCGAGGGCGAGGAGCGCGCCGCCTGGTGGGCGCGGGCCGTGGAGACCTTCCCCCGGTACGCCGAGTACCAGCGGCAGACCGAGCGGGTGCTGCCCGTGGTGGTCCTGGAGCCGGTGGCGGAGGACGCGTGAACCGTTCCGGCACCGGCCCGGTCGCCCCCGAGCCGCTCGACACCGACCGGCTCGCCCTGGAACCCCTCCGCCCCGCGCACGCCGAGGAGATGGCCCTCGTCCTCGCCGACCCGGCGCTGCACGCGTTCACCGGCGGCGCCCCGGACGACCTTCCCGCCCTGCGCGCCCGGTACGCGCGCATGCTCGCCGGATCGCCCGAGCCCGGGGTCTCCTGGTGCAACTGGGTCGTCCGCGTCCGGGCCGACGGGCGCCTCGCGGGCACCGTGCAGGCCACCGTCACACCCGGCGACGCCGGTGAGCTGACCGCCGAGGTCGCGTGGGTGGTGGGCACTCCGTGGCAGGGGCGCGGCATCGCCACGGAGGCGGCGCGGGCCCTCGTCGCGTGGCTGTTCGGGCACTCCCGGGTGACGTCGGTGAGCGCGCACGTCCACCCCGATCACCTCGCCTCCGCCGCCGTCGCCCGCGCCGCCGGGCTCGCCCCCACCGCCGAACGCCAGGCCGGCGAGGTCAAGTGGCGGCTCGTACGAGAGCCTTGAGGGGTAAGGACACCGACCCGCCCCCCACCCCGGGGCGGGTATGACGGATGATCGTGTCAGCCACACCACAGAGCTGCACACAGCACCGCAAACGCAGAGAGGAACCACCCCATGGATGACCGCTTCGACGTCGTCGTGCTCGGAGCAGGACCCGGCGGTTACGTGGCCGCCATCCGCGCCGCCCAGCTGGGCAAGCGGGTAGCGGTCGTGGAGGAGAAGTACTGGGGCGGCGTGTGCCTCAACGTCGGCTGCATCCCGACGAAGGCCCTCCTGCGCAACGCCGAGCTCGCCCATCTGTTCACGCACGAGGCCAAGACGTACGGCATCAAGGTCGACGGTGAGGTGTCCTTCGACTACGGCGAGGCGTTCCGGCGCAGCCGCACGGTCGCGGACGGCCGCGTCAAGGGCGTCCACTTCCTGATGAAGAAGAACAAGATCACGGAGTTCGACGGCCGGGGCACCTTCCTCGACGCGAACACCCTCCAGGTCGCGAAGTCCGACGGCACGACCACCACGATCGGCTTCGACAACTGCGTCATCGCGACCGGCGCCACCCCGAAGCTGCTGCCCGGCACCCGCCGCAGCGAGCGCGTGGTGACGTACGAGGAGCAGATCCTCGCCGACGAGCTGCCGGGCTCCGTGGTGATCGCGGGCGCGGGCGCGATCGGCATCGAGTTCGCGTACGTCCTGCACAACTACGGCGTGAAGGTCACGATCGTCGAGTTCCTGGACCGCGTCGCCCCGCTGGAGGACGCGGACGTCTCCAAGGAGCTGGCCAAGCAGTACCGCAAGCTCGGCATCGACGTGCTGACCTCCACCCGCGTGGAGTCGATCGACGAGTCGGGCCCGCAGGTCCGCGTGACCGTCACCGCCAAGGACGGCAAGCAGCAGGTCCTGGAGGCCGACAAGGTGCTCCAGGCCATCGGTTTCGCGCCGAACGTCACGGGCTACGGCCTGGAGGCGACCGGCGTGGCGCTCACCGAGCGCGGCGCCATCGACATCGACGGCCGCTGCCGTACGAACGTGCCGCACATCTACGCCATCGGCGACGTGACCGCCAAGCTGATGCTCGCCCACACCGCCGAGTCCATGGGCGTCGTGGCGGCCGAGACCATCGGGGACGCCGAGACGATGGAGCTCGACTACCCGATGATCCCGCGCGCCACCTACTCGCAGCCGCAGATCGCGAGCTTCGGCTGGACGGAGGCGCAGGCCAAGGAGAAGGGCTTCGACGTCAAGGTCGCCAAGTTCCCCTTCCAGGCGAACGGCAAGGCGCACGGCCTCGGCGACACCGTCGGCTTCGTGAAGATCATCAGCGATGCCACGTACGGCGAGATCATCGGCGCCCACCTCATCGGTCCGGACGTGACGGAGCTGCTTCCCGAGCTGACCCTGGCCCAGCAGTGGGACCTCACGGTGCACGAGGTCGCCCGCAACGTGCACGCCCACCCGACCCTGGGCGAAGCCGTCAAGGAGGCCGTGCACGGCCTCGCCGGGCACATGATCAACTTCTGAGTCCCGGCTGTCCTCCCCGCGCCTCCCGGGGCCGCCGCCGCGGTCCCGGGAAGGCCGTCCCGAGTGGCGGGTCCGCATGGTCCGGCCGATGCTGGGCAGGATGTGATGTGCCTCGGGGGCGAGGAGAGGCAGTGATCCATGTTCTCTGCACTGGGTCGTTTCGTGGTGCGCCGCCCCTGGTGGGTGATCCTCGCCTGGGTCGTCGCGGCCGCCGCCGTGATCTCGCTGGCACCGAAGCTCACCTCCAGCACCGACGAGGCCAGCTTCCTGCCGGATCACTACGAATCCATCCGCGCCTCCGACCTGCAGGAACGGGACTTCCCGCAACAGGAGAACATCGGCGCGATCATCGTCTTCCAGCGCTCCGACGGCGGGCGCCTCACCCCCGCGGACTCCGCGGTGGTCACCCGCGTTTCGAAGGACCTGGAAGCGAAGAAGATCAAGGAAGTCCAGGCCGTCGCGCCCGGTGAGGTGTCGCCCAACAAGCGCGTCCAGACGTCCGTCGTCGCCATGCCGAAGATCACCAACCCCGAGGACACCCAACAACAGGACGCCGTCGAACAGCTCCGCAAGGACCTCAAGGGGGAGCTGAAGGGCACCGGCCTCGACGCGGGCATCACCGGCTCTGCGGCCCAGGCCCTCGACGAGAGCGACGCGTCCGAGCGCGCGGGCCTGCTCGTCGGCGTCGGCACGATCGTCATCATCATCGTGCTGCTGCTCGTGATCTTCCGCAGCCCCATCATCGCGCTGCTGCCGGTCGTCCTGATCGGTCTGATCTCGCCGATGGCGACGGGCCTGATCGCCTGGGCCAACGAGGCCTTCGACATGAAGGCCGACTCGTCCGTCCAGGAACTGCTCACCGTCGTCCTGTTCGGCGTCGGCACGGACTACATCCTGTTCCTGCTCTTCCGCTACCGCGAGGCGCTGCGCGCGGGCGAGGACGCCAAGGGCGCCATGGTGCACGCCGTGGAGCGGGTCGGCGAGGCCATCACATCGGCGGCGGGCGCCGTCATCGTCGCGTTCGCCGCGCTCACGCTCTCCTCCCTCGGCATGCTGCGCTCGATGGGCCCCGCCCTCGCGATCGCCGTGTTCCTGACCCTGCTCGCCGGGCTCTCCCTGGTCCCTGCCGTGGTGTCGCTGCTCGGTACGAAGGTCTTCTGGCCGTCGAAGTCCTGGCAGCGGGAGCCGCAGGGCACGGGCTTCGCCCGGCTCGGCACGTCCATCGCGCGCAAACCCGCCGTGTGGACGGTCGTCTCGGCCCTCTTCATGGGCGTGCTCGCGCTCGGCGCGCTCGGCTACAAGGCCAACTTCGACCTCGCCGGGTCCTCGCTCCCCAAGGACAAGGAGTCGATCGTCTGGCAGGACAACCTGGAGAAGGGCTTCCCGGCGGGCACCACCGACCCGACGTTCGTTTATCTCACGTCGACCGGTGACGGGCCGCTGGCCGAGGGCCGACCGGCCGCGTTCCGCCAGCGGTTGGAGTCCGTCGACGGCGTGGGCTCGGTGGCCCCGCCGAAGGTCAGCAAGGACGGCACGACCGCGTCGTACTCGGTGGTGCTCGCCGACCCGCCCGCCTCCGAGAAGGCGCTCGGCACCATCAAGGACGAGCTGCGGCCCGCCGCCCACGCCGACGCGCCGCCCGGCACCAAGGCCCTCGTCGGCGGCATCACCGCCGTGTACGTCGACATCAACAAGGCCGTGGACCGCGACTACTCGGTCGTCTTCCCGGTGGCCGCGATCGCCATCATGGTCATCCTCGGACTGCTCCTGCGCAGCCTGGTGGCGCCGTGGTACCTGATGCTGTCGGTCGCGCTCGGGTTCGGCGCGACGCTGGGCGCGACCTCGCTCCTCTTCCAGCAGATCGGCAGCCAGCCCGGCCTGATGTTCATGCTGCCCGTGATCATGTACTTGTTCGTCGTCGCGCTCGGCACCGACTACAACATCCTCATGGTCTCGCGGCTGCGCGAGGAGGCCCGCGAGGGCCGCGGCCCCCACGAGGCGGCGGGCGTCGCGGTACGGCACTCGGGCCCGACCATCGGCTCCGCCGGTGTGATCCTCGCGGGGACCTTCGCCACGCTGATGCTCGCGGGCAACTCGACGCTCTCCCAGATGGGTTTCTCCCTGTCCTTCGGCATCGCGATCGCCGCGTTCGTCATGGCGATGCTGTTCACCCCCGCGCTGACGGCCCTCA
The DNA here is from genome assembly GCF_022698285.1 of Streptomyces sp. AN091965. NCBI lineage: Bacteria > Bacillati > Actinomycetota > Actinomycetes > Kitasatosporales > Streptomycetaceae > Streptomyces > Streptomyces sp. AN091965. Next base: position 1,774,033 of record NZ_JALDMY010000001.1, read on the forward strand.
TCGGGCACGCGGCGTGGTGGCCGGGCCACGGCGACCGGGCGCCCGGGGCCGGGGCGGACGAACGGGGCCGAGCGCGGGAGGAGTCGCGGCACTGAACCGCCACTCGGCGGGGAGCGCGACGGTGACCGCCGCCCGGCGGTGGGCGACGGTAGCCACCGCCCGGCGGTGGGCGACGCCGTCCACCGCCCGGCGGTGGGGAGCGACGCGCATACTGAAGTCATGGGATTCGCCGTCTTGATGACCCTGCCCGGCCTCGTCATCGCGCTGACCGTCGTGGCCTTCGTGGACCAACTGCTGCTCCGCGCCGGGCGCGCCGGGCTGCTGCCCTGGCGGAACAGCGCCCGCCAGGGCCAGATATCGGCAACCGGCTTCGAGCAGCTGCACGCCAGCTTCTCGCCGGGCAAGCAGAACGAGCTCAAGGAGCGCCAGTCCTCCCTCGTGATGCGCGACGACGAGGAGGACGGGGCCCCGCCGCACCGCACCGCGGTGGACCTGGACGGCGGCATCGCGACCGTCCGGCTGCCGCGCCCCGGCCGGTAGCCGACCCGGCCTCAGGTCCCGTCGGCCCGGGCGGCACGGCCCCCGCCGGTGCGGCCGATGCCCGTCACCGTGGCGGACAGGGCCACGGCCACGACGCACGTACCGACGGTCAGGCACACGGCCCGGACGCCCCACGCCCCGGCCGCCGCGGTGACGGCGGCGGCACCGGTCGGGCCGAGGGCGTTGTGGAGGGTCCAGAAGGACGAGGTGACCCGGCCCAGGAGATGACTGGGCGTCACTTCCTGGCGCAGTGACATGGAGTTGATGCCCGCGACGCCGGTGCAGAAGAGCACCACGGCCGCGAGCACCGCCACCAGCGGCACGCTTCCGGTGAGCCCCAGGCAGGCCACGGCACCCCCGGCGAGCAGGTGGACGCCGATCCAGCTCGCGCCGAACCCGAGGCGCCTGCGCAGCCGGTCGACGGCGAACGACGCGCCGAGCGTGCCGAGCGTCCCGGCCGCCAGCACCGAGCCGACCGTGCTGTCGCCGTGCCCGAGGCCGTGCTTGACGTAGTAGACGATGACGTCGGTCAGGCCGTAGGTGAGGAACGTGAGCAGTGCCAGGAGCACGGTCAGCGGCCGCAGCACCGGGTGCTGCCACAGGAAGCGGGCCCCGGCGAGGAACTCCCGCCGGACACCGCCCCGTTCGGCCCCCTCACCGCGCTCGTCCGCCCCAGCGGGCGACGGCGTCGGCCGTATGCGGACGAAGAGGATGCCGACCGCCGACACCGCGAACGTCGCGGCGTCGATGCCGAGCGCGGCGGCGGGTCCGAACGCGCCCGCGACGAGCCCGGCGAGCATGGGCCCGCCCGCGCTCGCGAGGGCATAGGCGCCGAACAGATGGCTGTTGGCCTTGAGGATCCGGCCGGGCCCCACGATGGCGGGCACCACCGTCACGTACGTCACCTGGAAGAGCATCGCGAAGGCCCCGGCGACCGGCACGACCGCGTAGACCAGCCACAGCGGCGTCGCGAACAGCCACACGAGCGGCACCATGCCGAAGAGCACGCAGCGGGCGACATCGGTGAGCACCAGCAGACGGCGCCGGTTCACCCGGTCGGCGACGACGCCCGCGAACAGGCCGGTGACGAGCGAGGCCAGGCCCGTGAGCCCGGTGACGAGTCCCATCTGCGCCACCGAGCCGGTCTGGTGCAGCACGAGCAGCGGGATCGCCACGTGCGAGAAGGAGTCGCCGAGCGCGGACAGGCCCTGGAGGGCCAGGAAGAGGCGGTAGTCGGGGTCCGCCCACAGGGAGGAAGAGCCGGGGCTCGACGTCCGCGCCGCGCGCCGTGAGGTGTCCCGCCCCGCCATGCGCTCCCCCTCCCCCGCCCCGCCGCCCACCGGCGGCCCGGGTCACTCCCCGGGCTCGAACGCCGTCGCGAGGTCCTGGGCGTCGGCGTACGAGAGTACGTCCCTGGGGCGGGCGGCGCCGCGAAGGAACTCCTGGGCCACGTCCACCGCCTGCTGCACGGCCGCGCGGAACAACAGCGAGCCCGTGCTCACGCGGCGCACGCCGAGGTCGGCGAGGCGCGCGGGCGACAGGCCGTCCGGCGCGTGCAGCACGTTCAGCGGCACGTCGAGGGCGCCGACGAGCCCGGCGATCACGGCCTCGTCCCGCACGCCCGGCACGAACACCCCGTCCGCGCCCGCCTCTTGGTACGCGGCGAGGCGACGCTCGGTCTCGGGCGCTCCCCCGGCGGCGAGCCAGTACGTGTCCGTGCGCGCGTTGACGAACAGGTCGGGGGCGGCGGCCTTCACCGCACGGATCAGCGCGCACTGCGCGTCGACGGCGGTGAGTGTGCCGTCCGGGCGGCCGTCCTCCAGATTCACCCCGACGACGCCCGCCCCGTCCAACGCGCGGGCCAGGTCCGCGACCTCCTCGGGCCGGTCGCTGAAGCCGCCCTCGATGTCGACGGAGATCAAGGCGGGCAGCCGGGCGATGCCCCGGGCGAGCCGCAGCGTCTCCTCGCGCGCGGCCCCGGTGGCGTCCGCCTTGCCCGCGGCGGCGGCCACGCCGAGGCTCGTCGTGCCGATCGCGGGGAACCCGGCGCGGGCGAGCGCGGCGGCGGACGCGTGGTCCCAGGCGTTCGGCAGCAACAGCGGCGCCCCGGCGCGGTGCAGGGCACGGAAGGCTTCGTGGCGATCACTCATGCCGGGCACTCTGCCAGAGGGGTCCGACAGTGGGCCGGTGCTCAGCGTTGCCAGAGGAAGGCCGCGTCGCGGCAGCGGGCGCAGGTGAAGACGTACCCGATGCCGCCGCCGCCGAAGTTGGCCGAGGTGGAGAAGTCGTAGCCCTCCTCCAGCTGGGCCGTGAAGGCCATGCGCTCGGCGCAGCCGGGGCAGTGCGGGGTCTCGTCGCCCTGGATCCACGCGGGTTCACCGCCGAGCTGGCCCTGCACCAGGAGCGAGGCCGCGTCGTCGTCCGCCCAGGCGTCGAGCGCCTCGGGGAAGCCCGCCGCGTCGACCTCCTCGGTGCGCAGCGCGCTGACCGCGCCGAGCCGGGTCTCCCCGTGCGCGGGGACGGCGGGCGCGGCGAGGCCCTCGGCGGCGAAGAGGTACGCGCGGTTGGCGCCGCCCGTGGCGTCCCACTCGTCGCACATGCCGGGGTCGTTCTGGCACAGGAACACGGACACGACGTCCCCGCGGCCCCGGGCGCCGCCCTCGTCGCGGTCGCCGTCCCCGCCGCCCTCGCCGAGCGGCAGGTGCAGCAGGAACAGCAGTGCGCCGCCGCAGGCACGGCAGGTCGGCCACACGAAGCCCGGCGGCACCAGCGGCACCCCGCCCGTGCGGGGGCCGGGCGCCTGCGCACCGGTCTCACCTGCGTGGATGAGCAGCGTCGTCATGGCACCACCCTAAGTCCGCCCAGAGGCTGATCGAACCCCAACAGGAACCTGACAGCTTCCACATAACTTCGCGCCAGTCTGGCGACCGTGCCCGGCGGAACACCGGTGTCCGCCGCCCCCGCCGGGCACGTCCCCTCTTGTACGAGCCGGAACGGAGCCCCACCCCATGACCCACCGCGCCCACGCCCGTCCCCACGCCCGCCCGCTGCGCGCCGCGGTCGTCGCCTCCGCCGTGACCGTCGGGGTGCTCGCCGCCCCGACCGCCGTGGCCTTCGCCTCCGAGTCGACGCCCAAGCCGAAGCCGACGGCCGACGAGAGCGCGCCCGCGCCCGAGGTCTCCAAGGAGTCCGTCGCCAAGAAGCGGGCCGCGGCGGAGGAGTCCCTGCGGGACAAGCGCGACCTGTCCGCGCCGCGCGGCGGCGTCGCCGCGGGCGACAAGCCCGTCGCCAAGGAGAAGACCGCCGCGCCCGCGCCCGAGCCCGCGCGGAAGAAGCCCGCCGTCACGCCCAGGGGCGGCGTCGCCGCGGGCGAGCGGCCCGCGGCGGGCGGCAGCGACACCACCCCGGCCCTCGTCGGCTCGGCGGCGGGCATCGCCCTGCTCGCGGGCGCGAGCACCCTGGTCCTGCGCCGCCGCGCCACCGGTCGCGCCCAGGGCTGAGCCCGGCCCCGAAGGCCACCTCCCCCGCCGGGCACCGCGCCGCGCGCGCCCGTCCGGCCCGATCACGCGCGGTGGCGCCGCCCCTTGCCCGGGCGGCGCCCCCGCGTCCGGAGCACCCATGCCCCTGAAGAGCCGACCGCTCCCGCGGCGCGCCCTCGGCGCCTGCGTCCTCGCCGTCGTCGTCGGCGCGGCCGTGGGCGGCTGTTCCGCCGCCGACGGAACGGCAGCCGCCACCAAGGAGAGGCCGTCCGCCTCCAAGACGTACGACGTGGGCACCCCCGACGCGTCCGCGTCGCCCGCCCCCGCCGCTCCCGTGCACGTGGCGATCCCGTCCATCGGCGTGCGCAGCCCGCTGCTGCGGCTCGGTCTGAATCCGGACCGCACGGTCGAGGTGCCGCCCGCGGAGAAGGGCATGACGGCGGGCTGGTACACCGGCGGCGCGATCCCCGGGCAGCGCGGTGCGGCCGTGATCATCGGCCACAACGACACGCGCTTTGGCCGGGCCGTCTTCCACGACCTGAAGAAGGTGCGGGTGGGCGCGGACATCGCCGTACGGGACGCGCGCGGCAGGACGGTCCACTTCCGGGTCACCGCCACCGAGACGGCCTCCAAGAAGGCCTTCCCGACCGACAAGGTCTACGGCACGACCGATGCCCGCGCCCTGCGCCTGATCACCTGCGACGGCGCGTACGACGCCCAGGGGCACCCCGTGGACAACCTCATCGTGTACGCGACCGCGAATCGCTAGCCGGTCCGGTCCCGGATCCGACTCCGGGGAGCGGCAGGCAATCGGGTTAGGCTTCTTCCGCAACCTGTTCATGTGTGCGAAGCGGGGGAACGTCGACGGTGTCCGATCTGGGACGGCTCGTGGCCGGCCGGTACCGCCTGGCGGAACGCGTGGGCCGGGGCGGCATGGGCACCGTGTGGCGGGCCGAGGACGAGCTGCTCGGCCGTCACGTCGCCGTGAAGAAGCTGCACGTGCCCCCGCATCTGAACGACGACGAGATCCAGACGCTGCACGAGCGCACCCGCCGCGAGGCCCGCAGCGCCGCCCGGATCACCCACGCCCACGTGGTCGTCGTCCACGACGTCGTGGACGACGAGGGCCTGCCGTGCATCGTCATGGAGTACATCCCCTCCGTCACGCTCGGCGACGTCCTCGCGGAGCGCGGCACGCTGGCGCCCGCCGAGGCCGCCCGGCACGGCCTGGCCATGGCGGCCGCGCTGCGCGCCGCGCACGACGCGGGCGTCCTGCACCGGGACGTGAAGCCCGCCAACGTCCTGCTCGGGCACGACGGCCGGACCGTGCTCACCGACTTCGGCATCGCCGTCGAGAGCGGTACGCCGTCCCTGACCCGGACCGGCGAGCTGATCGGCTCCGTGCGGTATCTGGCACCGGAGCGGCTGCGCAGCGCCGAGCCCGGCCCCGCCTGTGACCTGTGGTCCCTGGGCGTGACGCTGTACGAGGCGGTGGAGGGGCGCCATCCGTTCGAGCGGGGCACCGCGATGGAGACGGCGTACGCCATCGCCACCGAACCCCACGCGCCCCCGCGCGCCGCCGGGGAGCTGACCCGGCTCATCGAGGGCCTGCTCGAGAAGGACCCCGAACGCCGCACCCCGGCGCACGAGGCGGAGCGGCTGCTGCGCCGGGCGGCGGGTCCGGGCACCGGCACGGGCACGGCCGTGCTCGACCCGGCCGGAGGCGCCGCGGCCCCCGCGCCGCGCCGGGGCGGACGCGGGACCGGCCGCCGCGCGGCCCTGTGGTGCGGCGGTGCCGCCGTGGTCGCCGGATGCGTGGCGGGCGGCGTCCTGCTGTGGCCCGGCGACGGCGACGAGGCGTCCGGGGCCCGGCCCGCGACCGGTGCCTCCCGCCCGGCCCTCCCGCCCGTGCCGTCCGGCTACCACCTGGCGCGGCAGGAGGGCGGCCTGTCCCTGCCCGTGCGCGACGGCTGGACCCCCAAGAACCTGCCGGGCGGCGACATCGCGTACATCGACCCCACCGGCCTGGTGGGCCTGCGGGTCAACGTCGCGGAGTTCGCGGGGTCCGACCCGGTCGAGCACTGGCGCAGGACCGAGGAGAGCCAGACCCGCCGGGACAATCCGGGCTACGAGCGGGTGCGGATGGCGGCCACGAGCTTCCGGGGCGCGCCCGCGGGGTACTGGGAGTTCACCTTCGACGGCAAGGCCCGTACGTTCCGGGCCGTGGAGATGGCGTTCTCCGACGACGACGGCACCCAGTACGTCGTCTACCTCTCCGCGCCCAACGAGCGGTGGAAGCAGTACCGCCCGGTCTTCGACACGGCCGTGAAGGGCATCCGCCTCGACGGCTAGGCCTGTCGCCGCACCCGGAAAAACGCGGTGGCCGGCGCGGGGCACGGCGTCCTAGGGTGGCGCGGTGACCACGCAGATGATCATCCTCAACGGCGGTTCCAGCTCGGGCAAGTCCGGGATCGTGCGGTGCCTGCAAGCCGTCCTGCCCGACCAGTGGCTGGCGTTCGGGTGCGACGCGTTCGTCGACGCCCTGCCCGCACGGATGCGGGGGGCGGACGGCGGGATCGTGTTCGCCGCCGACGGCGGCGTGGACGTCGGGGCGGACTTCCGGGCCCTGGAGACGGCCTGGACGCACGGCATCGTGGCGATGGCCCGCGCGGGCGCCCGGATCGTCGTCGACGACGTCTTCCTCGGCGGCACGGCGTCCCGGCAGCGGTGGGAGAAGGCCCTCGGCGACCTGGACGTGCTGTGGGTCGGCGTCCGGTGCGAGAGCGCCGTGGCCGCGGGCCGCGAGGTCGCGCGCGGGGACCGGACCCCTGGCATGGCCGCGGCGCAGGCGCGCCTCGTCCACGAGGGCGTGCGCTACGACCTGGAGGTGGACACCACCCGTACCGAGTCCCTGGAGTGCGCCCGCGCCATCGCCGCCCACGTGATCTGACCGGCGCCTCCGGTCAGCGCGGCGGACGGGCCGCCTGCGCCCGCTCCTCCGTACGGCCCTGGAGGCGGGCGGCCCGCTCCCGGATCGCGGGCAGCTCGGCGCGGAGCGCGGCGCCCGGACAGCTGGTGGTGTAGCCGTCGGTGTGCCCGGCCACGGCGTCGAACTCGGCGCGCGTCCCCACCGGGAACCGGCTGAGGCTGTTGCTGGACACCAGCTGCGCCCGCAGCCGCGGGTCGACGTCCGCGAGGCCGAGCTTCCACGCGGTGAGCGCGGCGATGGCCTCCGTCATCGGCCGCGGCACCGGGGTGCCCGCGGTGAACGTGCCGAGCGCGGCGATCCCGGCCGTGCGGTGGTTGAACCCCTGGGTGTGCGCGCCGACGACGGGCCGGTCGACGCCGCCCGCGCGGCCCTCGTAGATCGTGCCGCAGCGGTCGACGAGGAAGTTGTAGCCGATGTCGTCGAAGAGCCGGGCCCCGGTCTGCCCGGCCGCGAGGGCGCGGATGATGCGCGGCGCGTCGGCGCAGTCGTAGCCGTTGGGCGAGTCCGTGTGGTGGACGAAGACGGCGATGACGGGGCCGCCGTAGCGCACCGGCGGACCGGTCTCGCCGGTGTCGCCCAGCCACTCGGCGCGCGGCACGATGGGCGGCCGGGCCGCCCGGTGAGCCGTGGGGGCCACGGCGGCGGGCCGGTGCCCGGCCTCGTCGACCGCGTGCTCGACGCCCACCGTGCACAGCGCGAGCGCCCCCACGGCGAACAGCCCCGGCACGCCGGCGAGGACGGCGCGCCCGGCAGGCGGCAGCCGCCCCGCCACCGTCTCCCGCCAGGCACGCATGCCTCCCACTCTCCGGGCGGCCCTCCGGGCCCGCGCGCGGGGTGCGCCCGGTCGGGGGACGCCCTCCCGGCGGGCGTACGCGATTCCTCGCGAGACGGTCCGCGCCGGGCGGCGGCGCAGCGCACCCTGAGCCGCCCGGAGGTCCGCTCCCTTCAGACGCGCGCCGCGCGGCTCGCCCCCTGAGCGGGCCCCGACTGCGCGGGCACCGCGCCCACGCGCCCCGTGCCGCAGTCGGTGGCCACCGTGTCGGCGAAGGCGCGCGCCAGCGGACTGAGCGCGTCCCAGCGGCGTACCGCCCAGCCCACGGACAGCGCGGGCAGCTCCGGCACCGGAATGAGGCGGAGCCCCGGTGGACCCGCGTCGCGCCAGCCGGGCAGCTCCGGCACGACGGCCTGGCCGACGCCGAGTTCGGTGAGCAGCAGGGCGGTGTCCCAGTCGGCCACGCTGGTGTGCCCCTGCGGCCGCAGCCCGGCATCGGCGAGGGCCGCGTCGAGGCGCAGGCGCGAACTGGACGCCTCGGGAGGCCGGATGAGCTGCACGGCGGCCAGGTCGGCGAGGGTGACGCGCCGCTTGGCGGCCAGAGGGGCGCCGCAGGGGACGGCGAGCACCCAGCGCAGTTCGGCGACGGGCCGCTGCTCGATGCCGCGCACGGGTTCGCCAATGGTGACCCAGGCCAGGTCCAGGTCGTCGGCGGCGAGCGCGTCGAAGCAGGCCCGGCTCGAACTCGCCGTCTGGAATTCCAGGGCCACCTGCGGAAACCGCTGCCGGAAGCCGACGATCGCGTCGGCCATGAAGTGCCGCACCGTCGTGGCGCCCGTGGTGATGCGCACCGCGCCACTCTCCCCGCGCACCAGGTCGCGCAGGCGGCGCAGGGCGAGGTCGATGCCGCCGATGCCGTCGGAGGCGGCGGCGTGCAGGATGCGGCCCGCCGACGTCGGCACGACTCCGCGCGCGTGCCGCTCCAGGAGGCTGACGGCCAGCTCCTTCTCCAGGCGTTTGACGTGCTGACTCACCGCCGACTGCGTACAGGAGAGGTCGCGCGCCACGGCACTGAGGCTGCCCGCGCGGCAGACGGCGATGAAGACACGGAGATCGTCGAGCGTCACGGCACGAAGCTAGGGCGTTCCCGGCGCGAGTGCCACATCCTGCCCCCCTGCCCCGGCCCGGCTCCCGGCCGGGGCATCCGCACCGTCTGCATGTTGCACGGATCACACGGGGCCGCGGAGCGCGAGGGAACCCCGCCCCCTATTTCACCGTTGAACGAGATGAGGGTCCCGACCGCGATTCCCCCGTCCGGCCGGGGCCCTCTCGCGTGCGCCTCCTCCCGGCACTTCTGACCGACACACGCCTCCCTTGTTGTCATGTACAGACCTACCGTCGAGGGCAGAGCTCCTTCCCCCACCGCCCTCCAAGGAGGCACCGTGTCAAGACGCGTCATCGCGGCGGCCGCTCTCGTGGTCACGGCCGCCCTCGTCCCCGCCGCGCCGACGACGGCGAGCGAAACGGCACCGGCCCCCGTCCGCACCGCTCCGGTCCCGGCCGCGGGCGAGGAGCAGCCGGTCGACCTCCGGCTCGGCTCCCCCGGCGCCCCGGCCCGGCAGGTGATCCGGCACCCGGGAGCGGCGTACGTCAAGGTGCACTTCGCCCGCCTCGCGCTCGCCCCCGGCGACCGCCTGACCGTGGCCGACCCGGCCGGACGCGAAGTGCACACCTACCGCGGCGACCCCACCCGCGGCGGGGCCGCACCGGGCGACGCGAGCTTCACCCGCCACGGGCGCACCGGCTTCGCCGCGATGTCCGTCGACGGGGACACCGCGGTGATCACCCTGCACACCCGCGGCGAGCGGCACTCCCGGGCGACGGTCGACCGGTACTGGCGCGGCTACACCCCGGCGGAGTTCGCCGCCGAGAACCCGGCGACCCGCAGCGTGTGCGGCGCCGACGGCCGCCGGGACGCGGTCTGTTACAAGACCAGCCACCCCGCGCACTACGCCGCCTCGCGCGGCGTGGCCCGCATGCTCCTGAACGGCGGGGGCTACTGCACCGCCTGGCGCGTGGGCCGCGGCAACCACATGATGACCAACAACCACTGCATCAAGACACAGGCCGAACTCGACAAGGTGGAGCTCCAGTTCGACTACGACTGCGCCACCTGCGGCGGCAACGACCCGCGCCCCGGCACCAAGGTCGGCGCGAACGCCCTGCTCCGCACCTCGTCCAGCCTCGACTTCACGCTCTTCAGCGTGGACGACTTCGACCGGATCACCCCGTTCGGCACCCTGTTCCTGGAGACGCGCGCGCCGATCGCGGGTGAGCAGGCGTACATCGCCGGGCACGGCGACACCCGGCCCAAGCGCATCTCGATCTACGAGGAGCGCGACGGCGGCGCCTACTGCGGCGTGCGGACCCCGCAGCTCGGCCCCGAGGACGTCGGCTACAACTGCGACACCTCGGGCGGCAGCTCCGGCTCCCCGGTCCTTGCCGGCTCCTCCCACAAGGTGATCGCCCTGCACTGGGGCGGCTCCTGCCCGACCAACGTGGGCACGCGCATGGAGAAGATCTATCCGCAGATCCAGGACCTGATCGACAACCGTCCGTAGTCCGCAGTCCGGCAGTCCGCGACCAGTCCTTGGCGGAGCCCGCACCGGCCGGTGCGGGCTCCGTTCCGTACGCGCGCGCCCCGCCGCGCGCCCGCACCCCCGCGCCACCCCTTCGGGCGGAATAGGCCATCTGTCCCGCGCCTGGCTGGACAGGACGACATCATGCGTCCATGGACGGTGCCACGCCTGTGCAGGTCTTGTTCCCACCCGACGAGTACGACGCCGTACTGCGGCACGCGGACCGGCTCGGCCTCACCGTCGCGGAGTTCATACGGCGGGTGGCGACCGGGCACGTACGGCGGGGCGGCGACGCGCGCGCCGGCGCGGTCCGGCGGGGCGCGAGCGTGCCGCCGGTGCGCCGCCGCCTCGACGCCTCGTCGGCGCCCGCGCTCCAGCGGTTCCTGGACACCCTGGCGACGGGGTCCTGAACCCGGCGCACGGCCCGCCCCGGCCGGGGCTCAGCCCAGCGCGACCTCCGGCTTGTAGAGGTCGAGCCAAACGGCCAGGTCGAGGGCGCGCTCCATGCCGCGCCGCGAGGCAGGCCTGATCTGCGGCGTCTCGCGGTGCGCGAGGCGCCGCAGCGCGTCGCGGTCCACGAGGTCGAAGACCGGGTGACCGGGCTGCGCGAGCAGGTCCTTGGCGTGCTCCTGGAGCGCGAAGGCGTACTTCGGGTCCTGCGTCGACGGGTAGGGGCTCTTCACCCGGTCGTACACCGACTTGGGGAGCCGGTCCGCCGCGGCCTCCCGCAGCAGCGACTTCTCCCGGCCGTCGAAGGTCTTCAGGGCCCAGGGCGCGTTGTAGACGTACTCGACGAGGCGGTGGTCGCAGAACGGCACCCGCACCTCCAGGCCGACGGCCATGCTCGCCCGGTCCTTGCGGTCGAGCAGCACCCGCACGAAGCGCGTCAGGTACAGCTGGCTGATCGTGCGCATGCGGTACTCGACGTCGCTCTCGCCGTCGAGGCGTTCGACCTCGGCCACGGCCCCCGCGTAGCTGTCGGCGACGTAGGACCGCAGGTCGAGGGTGTCCAGGACGTCACGGCGCAGCAGGCCCGCCTCGTCGCCGAGGGTCTCGGCGTGTCGCACCAGCCAGGGGAAGGTGGTGCCGCGCCGCGCCTCCTCGTCGAAGAACTGCAGGTAGCCACCGAAGACCTCGTCCGCCGACTCGCCGGACAGGGCGACCGTGGAGTGCTCCCGGATCGCCTGGAAGAGCAGGTACAGCGAGGCGTCCATGTCGCCGAAGCCGACGGGCATGTCGCGCGCGGTGAGCATCTTCGCCCGTACCTGGGGGTCGGCGAGCGCCTGCGCGTCGAGGACGATGTCGCGGTGGTCGGTGCCCGCGAGCCGCGCCACGTCGTGCGCGTAGGGGGAATCCGGCGTCCCGCGCAGCTCGTCCGCCACGAAGTGGTCGCTCTGCCCGGTGAAGTCGACGGAGAAGCTGCGCAGCGTCTCACCCGCGTCCTTGAGCTGGTGGGCGGCGAGCGCCGAGAGCGCGGAGGAGTCGAGGCCGCCGGAGAGCAGCACGCAACGCGGCACGTCGGACACGAGCTGGCGGCGGACGATGTCGTCGAGCAGGGAGCGGACAGTGGCCACGGACTCGTCGCGGCCGTGCGGGTGCGGCCGCGTCTCCAGGCGCCAGTAGGTGCGGGCGCGGACGCCCCGGCGGTCCACGGTGACGACGGTGCCGGGCTCGACCTCGCGCATGCCGTCCCACACCGCGTGCCCCGGCGTCTTGACGAAGGCGAACACCTCGCGCAGCCCGTCGACGGTCACGCGCGCCCGGGCCAGCGGGTGGGCGAGGATCGCCTTGGGCTCGGAGCCGAAGAGGACGCCGTCGGACGTCGGGCGGTAGTAGAAGGGCTTGATGCCCATGCGGTCGCGCACCATGACGAGCCGCTGACGGGGGCCGTCCCACACGGCGAAGGCGTACATGCCGTTGAGCCGCTCGGCGACCTCCTCGCCCCACTGGAGGTAGCCGCGCAGCACGACCTCGGTGTCGGAGTCGGTGGTGAAGGCGTGCCCGAGCCCGGCCAGTTCGGCGCGCAGCTCGGTGAAGTTGTACGTCTCGCCGGAGTACACGAGCGCGACCGTGCCGCCGGGCGTGGCCGCGGTCATGGGCTGGCGGCCGCCGGGCAGGTCGATGACGGCCAGGCGCCGGTGGCCGAGCGCCGCGGGGCCCTCGGCCCAGGTGCCGCGGTCGTCAGGACCGCGACAGGCCATCGTCTCCGTCATCGCGTCCAGGACCCTGCCCTCGGTCCGCAGATCGCGGTCGAACGAGACCCAGCCGGTGATGCCGCACATACGATTCCTCCCGCCGAAGTAGATGTATCTAGCAGCTATATCGACAGGCTCCGCCCCGGACCCCGCGCGGTCAACGCTCACGTCGCCCCGCGCGCCCAACCGACCCGTGGATTCCGGCCGCACCGGACCGAAGGTCAAGAAGTCACCACGGCCGCACAACCGCCCCCACCGCGCCCGACCGCGCCGGGGGCGCATCTGGAACATCAGGTTCCGGCCATCCGTAAAGCTTTGCTCAACACGAGGGCGTCAGACAGGCCTGCACGGCGGGCGCGTACCGATCGGTGATCTCGGCGATCGCCATCGCCCGCAGATGGGGGCCGCGCGCGATGCCGTACATCACGCCGAGCCCGAGCAGCATCGCCACGGCCAGCTCCGCACGGAGCCCCGCGTCCGCCCCCGGGAGGCGCTCGCCGAGCCTGCGCACGACCTGCGTACGGAAGTTGGCGCGCAGCACATAGCCGTGCTCGCGGTGCAGCGGGGCGAAGACGATGCGCAGGATGGGGTCGGCGCCCTGCTCGGCCTGACTGGTGAGCAGGTGGTGGACCATGTGGCGGCCGAGGCCCTCCAGGGGCGCGTCGAGGATGGCCGCGGCGTCCGCCTCGAAGGACATGATCTGCGCGAACAGCGCGTCCTTGCTGCCGAAGTACTTCAGGACGAGCGGCGGGCTCACCCCGGCCCGCTCGGCCACCGCCTTCAGGGTGATGTCGGCGTGCGCGTGCCGCGCGAGCAGATGCCGGGCCGCCCGCACGATGGCGGCCTTGGTCTCTTCGGCGTCACGGCGCGCGGACCCCGTCACGTGCCGGTGCGGCCGCGGGGTGGAGCTGGTCATGGCGTCACTTTCCCTCACCGGCCGCCCGGTCCCGGCGGCCGCGTCCGAGGGTAGGCGGCGGGCACCCCACGGGCCACGGACGGTTGCACAGGGCGCAACAGCCCCGCCGCCAGCCGCACCACCGGATATCGGAGAATTCCAGGACAGTCGGGACAGTTCACGCGCGATTCTCGGACATCCTCCCCGAGGTGAAGTGAATGGCAATTCACCTGGCCCGGCGAATTGCCATTCACCCGCCGAGAGTTGACGGTACGTCGATTAGTGGGCCGGACTTCGCACACCGGCCCCGGGAAACGCTCCGGCGGCCGGACACCGTCCCGCCGCAAGGTCCGTACCTTTATGGCCGAGAGTCACCGAGGGCCGTCCCGGCGCGGGCGCGGAGATCGTCGCGCGCCGCGCCCCGCGGCGACCGCCACCCGGCCCGTGGGGCGCCCCGCACCGCTCCGCCATACTGCGGCCATGACCAGATTTCGTGTGGGCTTGATCGGTACGGGTCCCTGGGCGACCGCGACGCACGCGCCGGTGATCGCCGCGCATCCGGACGCCGAGCTCGCCGGTGTGTGGGGCCGCCGCCCCGAGGCCGCCGCCGAGCTCGCGGCCGCGCACGCCACCACAGCGTACGAGGACGTGGACGCGCTCTTCGCCGCGAGCGACGCGGTCGCCTTCGCGGTGCCGCCGGACGTGCAGGCACCCCTGGCGGCGCGGGCCGCGCGGGCGGGCTGCCACCTGCTCCTCGACAAGCCGGTGGCCACGGCCGCGGCGGCGGCGCGGGCCCTGGTCACGGAGGTGGAGCGGGCCGGCGTGGCCTCCGTGGTGTTCTTCACACTGCGGTTCGCCCCGCCCGTGGCCGACTGGCTGGCCGAGCGGGCCGGGGAGGGGCCGTGGTTCACCGGGCGCGCCGACTGGTACAGCGCGTTCTACGCGGCGGACGGGAGCGGCGACTTCGACTCGCCGTGGCGGGCGAGCAAGGGCGGCCTGTGGGACGTGGGGCCGCACGCGCTGTCCGTCCTGACGGCCGTACTCGGCGAGATCACGACGGTGACGGCGGCTCCGGGACCGGCGGACACGGTCCATCTGATCCTGCGGCACGCGGGCGGCGCGTCCAGTACGGCGACCCTGACGCTGCGCGCCCCGGAGCGGGCGACCGGCGTGACGCTGGAGTTCCGCGGCGAGCGCGGGACGGCATCGCCGGAGGCCTTCGGAGAGACAGGGTGGGGCGATTCGGGCGTCGCGTTTCGGTCAGCCGTGAGCGCGCTCGTGACGGCGGCACATGCCGGACGGCCGCACGCGTGTGACGTGCGATTCGGCGCCCGTGTGACGGAGATCCTGGCAGCGGCGGAAAAGCAGGTGACGGCGCTCGACGGCGCGGAGCAACAGGGCCGAACGCGGACTCAGGTCTCTTGAGCGAATACCAGCCACAAGGGCCGCCCGGAACAACACGGGGCGGCCGGTACCGTGGCCGCTACGTAATGGCGAGTGACGGCACCGGCCGCAGCCAGTGAACCCAGGAACCGAACCGGGTAGTAACTGCCACGCAGGTACACACTGCTCAGTTTCCGACCACACAGATCGGAATACGAACAACCGGTCCCGCGCGCTACCCGACTACGACCCCGTAGGCGGAGGGGGTATCCGACGCCGAGGAATTTCAGCCAATTTCATGCTCCCCGAACAAGATGCCCCTGAGTTGTGCCCGCGAGCCCACCGACGATCAAACCTGCAGGTCGGTGGCCCCGCCCACTCCATGATGCCGCACGAGCTGATCGTTTTCTTCAGGCAATGTTTATGCCCAAAGACGATGCGAATATTTAGACTGCTGACGCTCAACTCGGCGTGTACGAAGAGGGATTACCCACCATGAACAAGACGGCGCTGCGCGCTCTGCTCCGTGAACGACGCGCCCTCATCGCCCCCGAATCGCACGGCTTCGTCCGCTCGACGGGGCAGGGCAGACGGGCACCGGGGCTCTCCCAGCATCAGGTGGACCAACTCCTGCATCGCACCCTTGGTACGTACCACCGCCTCGAGTCCGGCAACTACCCCAACCCACCGACGGCCCTCCTGCGCGACGTGGCCCGCCTGTTCGGGCTGAACGAACAGGAATGGGTGTCTTTGTGCCGGTACGCCCTGCTCCAGGACCCGCCCGGGCCGCTGCACCTGTCGTCGGGCAAGGAGGTGCCGGGCGTCTGGCGCGAGGCCGTCAATGGCATCTCGCACATCGCGTACATCGCGGACGCGTCCTGGGACATGCTCGTGTACAACGACGCCTGCGCCGCCGTCTTCCCCGGCGGGGAGGTCCCGCCGAACATCATGCGCTGGATGGTCCTCAGCCCGGTGGCCCGCGAGATCCTCCTCGACTGGGACACCTCCTGGGCCCCCATGCTGCTGCCGCAGCTGCGCGGGGCGCTCGCCACCCGGCCCGAGGACGAGACCCTCCAGCAGATCGAGAAGGAGGTCCTCGCCGACCCCCTGGCCGCCCCGCTGTACGGCGCGGACAAGCCCTACCCCCACCCCGACGGCGACGAGCGGCCCCTGTTGCACGCCGAGAAGGGCGCGGGCTGGGTCACGATGTGCGCCGCCCAGCCGCTGACCGCCCCGGGCGCCCGGATGATGATCCTGGTGTTCCACCCCGGACGGGAGCGCGTCCACCCACGGGCGCCGATGCTGCGGGCCACCTGACGGCCCGCCGCGACCGGCCGCCGCCCGACCCCCTCACCGCGGGCGGGCCCCGCCCCGGCGCCACCTGATCGCCGCACGCGGGCCCGCTCCGGCCGACGGCCACGAGCGGGCCCGTACGACGGCTCTTCCCAGGTCCGGGGCCCGCGCTGGAACCGCCACGCCAGGACGCACGTTCGACGAGGTGCAGTACGTTTCCTTATGCCCTCCACATCCGACCTGCACCTGGCGGGAGTTCCTTCGTGTCCGCATATGTCCTCAGACCCCAGACCGTCGTCGGTGACCACAAGGTCACCACCGCGGAGATCACCGACGACATACGCAGGCACCACCCCGACCACCCTCGCCTCAACGCGTTCCTGCGGGTCATCGGCAACTGCGGCGTCGAGACCCGCTACTTCACCCGGCCCCTCGACTCCCCGACCGTCGCCGGCACGGCCGATGTGCACGAGCGGGCCACCACGGCCTTCGGCGACGCCCTCGCCATGGCCGAGCGCGCGGCCACGGCCGCGCTCGCGTCGGCCGGGCTCGCCGCCACCGACATCGATGCCGTGGTCACCACGCACACCACCGGCTGGTCCGTACCCAACCTGGACATCCACCTGATCGAACGGCTCGGCCTGCGTCCCACCGTGCGGCGCGTCGCCCTGACCACGCTCGCCTGCCCCGGCGGCACCCAGTCCCTGATCCGGGCCGCGGACCTGGTCGCCGTCCGGCCGGGCAGCAAGGTCCTCGTGGTGGCCGCGGAGGTCATCTCGTCCGTCTACCACCACAACGACACCGGCATCGAGGCCATGATCTACAAGGCCCTGTTCGGTGACTCGGCGGGCGCCACCGTCGTGACGGACGAGCCCCTCGGCCCGGGCCTGATCATCGAGGACACGTACGAGTACGTGCTGCCGGGCAGCATCGACCGCCAGCGCGGCAGGATCACGGCCGACGGATTCCACTTCGACTCCACCAGGAAGGCGCTCACGGCCGCGGACGACGTCATTCCGCAGCTTCTGGAGTGGGTCGGTCCGCAGACGGCCGAGTTCGCGGTCGTCCACCCGGGCAGCCCGCGCATCATCGCCGACACCGCGGCCGCCCTCGGACTCGATGCCGTCGACACCCGTCACTCCACGGACACGCTCGCCCAGGAGGGCAATCTGGGCGGAGTGAGCGTGCTGCGCGTCCTGGAGCGCACGCACAGCGCGCCGCCCGCCGACGGCGCCCGTGGCTACACCGTCGCCTACGGCCCCGGCTTCACCACCGCCGCGCTGCGCTGCCGCTGGCACGGGTGAGGGCGCCCCGGAGCAGCGGCGCGGGGGCCGCTGCTCGTCCCTCCGGCTCTGCCACCGCTGTGGCCTCTCGTCCTTTCGGCCATCCTGATCCGGCCACCTGACCGATGGCGCGGGCCCCGGGGCGTCCGGGACGGTGGGGAGCATGGACACGGTGTGGAATCGCGGGCGGCGGCTCGTCGCGGTGGCCGTCGCCGGTGCGGTGGCGGCCGCCGTGGCCTTCGCCCTCGCCACGGCGGCGCCCGCCCGGCAGGGGCAGGAACGATGGGCCGTCGCCGACGGCGGCGAGCGGCCCGCCGCGTCGGACCGGCGCCTGGACGCGACCGCCCTGGGCCTGACGGCCGCCGCGTCGACGGCGGGGCTCCTGGTGCTGCGGCGGGGCGGCCGTCACGGCTCCCGGCGCACGGCACCCGCGCGCCCGCGCGCCGTCGCGGCCGCCTCTCCCGCACCCCGGCGACCGGCCCCGCCCGAGGCGGCCCGCTGATGCTGCACACGCTGTACCTCGTCGGCATCGCCGCCTTCGCCGCGAGCGGCGTGCTCGCCGCGCACCGGGCGCGGATGGACCCCTTCGGGGGGCTCGTCCTCGCCTTCGTGGCCTCCATCTCCGGCGGCACGCTGCGCGACCTGATCCTGGACCGCCACCCGCTGTACTGGACCCACGACTGGGTCCTGCTCACCGTGATCGCGGTCACGGGCATCACCACGATGCTGTACCTGCGCCACCGCGAGCTGCCGCAGCGCACGCTGATGGTGGTGGACGCGGTGGGCCTCGCCGTGGTGACCGTCATGGGCGCGCAGGCCGCCATCGACGCGCGCGTCACCCCGCCCGCTGTCATCATCCTGGCCGTCCTGACGGGGGTGACGGGCGAGGTCCTGCGCGATGTGCTGTGCGGGCAGTTCCCGCCGCTGCTGCTGCGCGAGGAGGTGTACGCGACCGCCGCGCTCGCGGGCGCCGGCTGCTACCTCGGGCTGCACCACGCGGGCGCGTCCCCGACCACCATCACGGTGACGTCGGCCGCCCTCGTCCTCGCGCTGCGCCTCGCGGCGATCACCAGGTCGCTGCACCTGCCGCCGCTGTCCCGGGCCGGGGCCCCGGGCGCGGACCGCTGACCGCCCGCCGGAGAAATCCGGTTGTCCGGCGCGGGGCCCCCTGCTGAAGTGGCCGGATGGACTCGACAGCAGCCCTCGCGGCGTACGACCAGCAGATCCGGCAGAGCCCCGACCCGGAGGGGCCCGGCGGCCGCGTGGAGCGGGCGGACGGCGTCATCCGCCATGTGGGCGCCGCCGCCCACGACTGGAACGGCGTGCTGTGGTCGGACCTCGACCCGGCCACGGCCGACGCCGCGATCGCCGCGCAGGTGCGCCTCTTCACCGGCCTGGGCCGCGAGTTCGAGTGGAAGCTGTACTCCCACGACCTGCCCGCCGACCTGCCCGTGCGGCTCCTCGCGGCCGGGTTCGCGCCCGAGCCCGCCGAGACCCTGATGGTCACGGAGGTCGACGCGCTGCCCCTGGACACCGCCGCGCCCGAGGGGATCGAGCTCGTCCCGGTGACGGACGAGGCGGGGGTGCGGCTGATGGTCGCCGCGCACGACCGGGCCTTCGGCTCGGACGGCGCCGCGCTCGGCCGCCAGGTGCTCGACCAGCTGACCGCCGCGCCCGACACGCTCGCCGTGGTCGTCGCCCTGGCCGGGGACGAGCCGGTGAGCTCGGCGCGCATCGAGTTCCGGCCGGGCACGGACTTCGCGGGCCTGTGGGGCGGCGGCACGGTGACGGCGTGGCGCGGCCGCGGCATCTACCGCGCGCTGATCGCCCACCGCGCCCGCCTCGCCGCCGCCCGCGGCGTGCGCTACCTCCAGGTCGACGCGTCCAGCGAGAGCCGCCCGATCCTGCGGCGGCTCGGCTTCGCGGAACTGGCCACGACCACGCCGTACGTGTACCGGCCCGGGGAGCGGCTCAGCCCAGGAGCTTGATGATCGCGTCGGCGGTGTCCGTCTCGCCGAGCCGCGGGAAGACCTTCTCGACGGCGGCCAGGTGGGCCTGCTCGTCCATGTCGGTCACGGCGTCCACGGCCACCGTCACGTGGTAGCCGTGCTCGTGCGCGGCCCGCGCCGTCGACTCCACGCCGAACGCCGTCGCGATGCCGCCGACGACGATCTGGGTGACGCCCCTGCGGCGCAGCTGGAGGTCGAGGTCGGTGCCGTGGAAGGCGCCCCAGTGGTGCTTGGTGACGACGATGTCGCTGTCCTGGCGGTCCAGTTCGGGCCGCAGCTCCGCCCAGTCGGCGGGGGGCGTGCCACCGCCGCCGAGCGTGACCTCGGTGCGCCCTGGCGCCCGGCCGGTCACGCGGACCAGGACGACGGGCAGCCCGTGCGCGCGGAAGGCGGCGGCGAGCCGGGCCCCGCGCTCGACGATCCGGTCGGCCGGATGGAGCGTGGGCAGGGCGGTGATGCCCTTCTGCAGGTCGACGAGGACGAGGGCGGTCTTCGGGTCGAGGGTGGTGGCGGTCATCACGATGCCTTTCTCGTACGGGTGGGCGCACTCGGCGGCGCCGGGGTCACGGGTGGACCAGGCGCTCCAGGAGCACGACGGCGTCGGCCAGCTGTCGTTGCTCGCGCTCGTCGAGCCGGTCCGCGACGGCCGCCGCGAGCCAGTTCCGCTTGGCGTCCCGCGCTTCGGCGAGCACCCGGCGGCCGCGCTCGGTCACGGAGACCGTGGACCGGCGTCCGTCGTGCGGGTCCGGCGCGCGCTCGACCAGGCCTTCGGCCTCCAGCGCGCCGACGGTCAGACGCATGGACTGGGGCCGCACGTGTTCGGCGCGGGCCAGCTCCGCCGTGGTGGCGGGCGCCTCCGCGAGCAGGGCGAGCGCGGACCGCTGCGAGGCCGTGAGGCCGGTCGCGGGCGTCTCGGTGCGCAGCCTGCGCACGACGTGCCGGACGGCGACGGTGAGGTCGGCCGCGATCCGCTCGGGACCGGCTCCGGCCGCGCTTGCTGACGTGTCGGTCATGACGGCACCGTACGAGATAGACAGTCAGCCTTGCAAGTTTGCCTGCCCATCTCGGCGGTGCGCGCCGCTCGGGCGACTTCTCCGGGGTCCGGACGCCGGGCGGGCGGCTCAGCTGTTCGGCGGCGTCTCGTCCGGGAAGATCTTCGTGACCACCTTGCCGTCCTCGGTCAGATAGCCGTGCAGCATGCCGGGGCTGCTGTGCGGCGCGTCGAACTGCCCGTCGGGCGCGAGGGCGATCACACCCCCGTCACCGCCGAGGGCCGGAAGGCGCTTGACGATCACCTCGTACGCGGCCCTCGCCACACCCAGGCCCTTGAACTCCATGAGGTTCGAGATCGTCGAGGTGGCCGCGCCCCGGATGAACACCTCGCCCGCGCCGGTGGCGCTCGCGGCGACCGTGCCGTTCTTCGCGTACGTGCCCGCGCCGATCAGGGGCGAGTCGCCGACGCGGCCGGGGAGCTTGTTGGTCAGGCCGCCGGTCGAGGTCGCCGCCGCCAGGTCGCGGCGCTCGTCGACGGCGACCGCGCCGACCGTGCCCTTGGACTGCTCGTCGGCGAGGGCGGCCGGGGTGCGCGCGGCCTTCTTGCCGCCGCTGCCGCCCTTCTCGGCCTCCTTGGCCGCCATCAGGGCGTCCCAGCGGGCCTGCGTCCAGTAGTAGTCCTGGGTGACGGTCCGCAGCCCGTGCCGCGCGCCGAAGTCGTCGGCGCCCTCGCCCGCGAGGAGCACGTGCGGGGACTTGTCCATCACCGCCCGGGCGCCCTCGACGGGATTGCGCAGGTTCTTCACCCCCGCCACGGCACCGGCCTTCAGGTCCGAGCCGCGCATGATGGACGCGTCCAGCTCGTGGCCCGCGTCGGCGGTGAAGACCGCGCCCTTGCCCGCGTTGAACAGCGGGTCGTCCTCCAGCTTCGCGACCGCCGCCTGGACGGCGTCCACGCTCGGCCCGCCCTTGTCGAGCACCTTCTGCCCGGCTCTGAGGGCCTCGGTGAGCCCGTCCCGGTACGCCTTCTCGCGCTCCGGCGTGGTCTTGTCCCGGTCGAGGGCGGTACCGGCGCCGCCGTGCACGGCGAGCACCACGTTCCGCGCGTCGGGCCTGGCCTTGCCCGTCGGCCGGGCATCGGCGGCGGCAGCGGCGCGGCCGTCCGGAGCGCGCTCCCCGCCCTGCGGGAGGGCGAGCGCGGTGGCGGTGACCGCGGCGGCGGTGGCGAGGGCGGGAACCAGCCAGGCCAGGGGACGTAAGCGCATGGGCACTCCTCGGCAGGACGACGACGGGGCCACCGTAAGGGCATGCACATGACGCCAACCAGAGGGCCTGCCGCCGGGGGGAGGGGCAGGGGCGGGCCGCCCCGCCCCTGCCCCGCGCCGCGGCCGTCTCAGCGGATCGGCAGCCCCGACAGCGTGCGCGCGATCACCAGGCGCTGGATCTCGCTCGTCCCCTCGAAGATCGTGTAGATCGCGGCGTCCCGGTGCATGCGCTCCACCGGGTACTCGCGCGTGTAGCCGTTGCCGCCGAGGATCTGGATCGCCTGCGCGGTGACCTTCTTGGCGGTCTCGCTGGCGAACAGCTTGGACATGGAGCCCTCGGCGCTCTCGAACTTCTTGCCCGTGACCGCCATCCAGGAGGCGCGCCACACCAGGAGCCGGGCCGCGTCGATCTGCGTGCGCATGTCCGCCAACTGGAAGGCGACGCCCTGGTTGTCGATGATCGGGCGGCCGAACTGCTCGCGCGTCCTCGCGTACTCCAGCGCCTCCTCGTACGCGGCGCGTGCGGTGCCCACGGCCATCGCGCCGACGGCCGGGCGCGAGGCCTCGAAGGTGGCCATGGCCGCGTTCTTCACGCGCTCGCCGCCGCTCTTCGCGCGCTCCCGCGCGCGGGCGAGCCGCTCGTCCAGCTTCTCCTTGCCGCCGAGCAGACAGGAACCGGGGACGCGCACGCCCTCCAGGACGACCTCGGCGGTGTGCGAGGCGCGGATGCCGTGCTTCTTGAACTTCTGCCCCTGGGACAGACCGGGCGTGCCCGGCGGCACGATGAAGGAGGCGTGCCCCTTGGAGCCGAGGTCGGGGTCGACCACGGCGACGACGACGTGGACGTTGGCGATGCCGCCGTTCGTCGCCCAGGTCTTGGTGCCGTTCAGGACCCACTCGTCCTTGACCTCGTCGTAGACCGCGCGGGTGCGCATCGAGGCCACGTCGGAGCCCGCGTCCGGCTCGGACGAGCAGAAGGCGGCGACCTTCACGTCGCTGGCGTCGCCGTACATCTGCGGGATCCAGGTGCCGATCTGTTCCTCGGTGCCGTTGGCGAGGACGCCCACGGCGGCGAGGCCGGTGCCGACGATGGACAGGGCGATGCCCGCGTCGCCCCAGAACAGCTCCTCCATGGCCATCGGTATGCCGAGCCCGGTGGGGTCGAAGTACTGCTGCGCGTAGAAGTCCAGGGAGTAGATGCCGACCTTCGCGGCCTCCTGGATGACCGGCCAGGGCGTCTCCTCGCGCTCGTCCCACTCGGCGGCCGCGGGACGGATCACGTCCGCGGCGAACCCGTGGAGCCAGTCCCTGACCTCCTTCTGTTCGTCGTTGAGCTCCATGGTGAACTCGGCCATGACCCCTCCAGGCTGCGAACCCGTGCTACGTTACTTGCGGTAACTGGAGTCTGTTACCGGCCGGTAGCCTGTGTCAACTCCCGGCAGCCCGTTCGATGCGCGAGGGCTTCCGGGTGTTACGTTGCGCGTTGCGTCAGGAATCGCACGGGCGGAGAACACCACATGGAGACCACGCAGCGGACCGATCAACAGCGGTCCGCCGAGCAACGACGGCGCGAACTCCTTGAGGCGGCCGACCGCGTCGTGCTCCGCGAAGGACCCGGGGCCTCGATGAACGCCATCGCCGCCGAGGCGGGCATCACCAAGCCCATCCTGTACCGGCACTTCGGCGACAAGGGCGGCCTCTACGCCGCGCTCGCCAAGCGCCACACGGACGCGCTGCTCGCCTCACTGCGCGCGGCCCTGGACGCCCCGGCCGAGCGCAGGGAGCGCGTCGAGGCCACGCTCGACACCTACCTCGCGGCGATCGAGGCCAGGCCGCAGGTCTACCGCTTCCTCATGCATCCGTCGGAAGCCGTCTCGTCCGGCGAGGTGAGCGGCGAGGGCTTCGACGTGGGCCTGCACTCCGCTCCCCTGCTGCGGCGCCTCGGCGAGGAGCTCGCCGAGGTCATCGAGGAGCGCGTCGACCTCGGCCCGCAGAGCGCGGAGCTCGCGCGCGTGTGGGGCCACGGCATCGTCGGCATGATGCACGCCGCGGGCGACTGGTGGCTGGGCGAACGCCCCTGCCCCCGCGCCCAGTTGGTGCGCAGCCTCGCGGACCTGCTCTGGGGCCGCCTGGCCGCCGCGGGCAACCGCGTGGGCGGGCCCGGCTTCTGAGAGCACCGGGGCCCGGGGCGCGACGCGCCCCGGGCCCTCACTTCCGCCCGGCCGACGCGCTCAGGCCGTCGTCGCCCAGGGCGCCCGCGCCGCCCTGCGCAGGACCCGCCGCCTGCGCCAGCCCGTGACGTGGTCCGTGTACACGCCGCCCGCCAGGTGATCGCTCTCGTGCTGCAGACAGCGCGCGAAGAATCCGGTGCCGTGCACCCGCACCGGCTCCCCCGTCACGCTCACGCCCTCGACGACCGCGTGGTCGAAGCGCGGCGTCGCCGCCTCCAGGCCCGGCAGCGACAGACAGCCCTCGGGGCCGCGCACGGTCACGCCGTCTAGCTCCACCACCCGCGGGTTCACCACGTGGCCGAGGTGGCGCACGTCCTCGTCGTCCGGGCAGTCGTACACGAACACCTGGAGGCCCACGCCGACCTGGTTGGCGGCGAGGCCGACGCCCCGGGCCGCGTACATCGTGGCGAACATGTCCTCGACGAGCGCCGCCAGTTGGGGCCCGAAGTCCGTCACCTCCGCGCAGGGGGTGTGGAGCACGGGGTCACCGAGCAGGGTCAGGGGTCGTACGCGCCCTGAGGCGCCCGGGATCGAGCCGTGTCGCATGGCCGCAAGAGTACGGTCCAGGGGACAGCAGTGGTGCCGGGTGGTGGTGCGATTCGGGCTTGTCAGTCGATCTCGATAGGCTGGGCCGACACGATGCCGGGCAGGCGCGGCGCCGTACGCAAGGAGGACCCAGAACGATGGCAGGACACCCTGGCAGCTCAGAGCCGCTGTCGGCACGCGCCAAGCTGGCCGTGACGGCGGGCAAGGCGGCCGCGGCGGTGTCGCGCGCGGCGGGCCGCGGCAGCGGTTCGGTGATCGGCGGCAAGGTCGCGCTCAGACTCGACCCGGAGCTCCTCGGCCGGCTCGCGACCCACCTGGACGTGGTCCTGGTCTCGGCCACGAACGGCAAGACGACCACGACGCGCCTGATCGCCGAGGCCCTGCGCGCCAGCGGCCAGGTCGTGTCCAACGCCCTCGGCGCGAACATGCCCGCGGGCATCACCTCCGCCCTGGCGGGCGGCTCGGACGCCAAGTTCGGCGTCATCGAGGTCGACGAGAAGTACCTGGCGGGCGTCGCCCGCGACGTCGACCCCAAGGCGATCGCGCTCCTGAACCTCTCGCGCGACCAGCTCGACCGCGCCGCCGAGACCCGCATGCTCGCCGAGAAGTGGCGCGAGGGCCTGGCGGGCACCAAGGCCGTCGTCATCGCCAACGCCGACGACCCGCTGGTCGTCTGGGCCGCCTCCTCCTCGCCGAACGTGGTGTGGGTGGCGGCGGGCCAGGCCTGGAAGGACGACGCCTGGTCGTGCCCGGCCTGCGGCGGCGTCATGCAGCGCCCCGGCGACGACTGGTACTGCGGCGAGTGCGGCTTCCGCCGCCCCACGCCCAGCTGGGCCCTGTCCGGCGACCACGTCCTGGACCCGCACGGCTCGGCCTGGCCGATCCACCTCCAGCTCCCGGGCCGGGCGAACAAGGCGAACGCCACCTCGTCCGCCGCCGTCGCCGCCGTCTTCGGCGTGCCGCCGCAGGTCGCCCTGGAGCGGATGTATCAGGTCCAGGCCGTCGCGGGCCGCTATGACGTGGTCCAGTTCCAGGGCCGTGACCTGCGTCTCCTTCTCGCGAAGAACCCGGCGGGCTGGCTCGAAACGTTTTCGCTGATCGACGGACCCCCGGCCCCGGTGATCCTCTCGGTGAACGCGCGCGGGGCCGACGGCACCGACACCTCCTGGCTGTGGGACGTCGACTACACCCGGCTCGCCGGTCACCCGATCTTCGTGCTCGGCGACCGCAAGCTGGACCTCGCCGTCCGCCTGGAGGTCGCGAACCTGGACTTCCGCGTCTGCGAGAGCCTCGACGAGGCCGTGCAGCTGGCCCCGCCCGGCCGCATCGAGACCATCGCGAACTACACCGCCTTCCAGGACCTGCGCCGCCGCGTGGGCAACTGACCGCGCCCCGACCGTCACTGAGGACCAATGAGCATGAGCGACAACAGCCTCCGGCTGGTCTGGGTCTACCCGGACCTGCTGTCCACGTACGGGGACCAGGGCAACGCCCTGGTCGTGGAGCGCCGCGCCCACCAGCGCGGCCTCCAGGTCGAGCGCTACGACGTGCGCAGCGACCAGCCGGTGCCCACCTCCGGCGACATCTACCTGATCGGCGGCGGTGAGGACCGGCCGCAGCGGCTCGCGGCCGAGCGCCTGCGCCGCGACGGCGGCCTCCAGCGGGCCGTGGGCAACGGCGCGATCGTCTTCTCGGTCTGCGCCGGCTACCAGATCCTGGGCAACGAGTTCATCAACGACCTGGGCCAGCGCGAGCCCGGCCTCGGCCTGCTCGACGTGGTCTCCGTGCGCGGCGAGGGCGAGCGCTGCGTCGGTGACGTCCTCGGCGACATCGACCCGCAGCTCGGCCTGCCGGAGCTCACCGGCTTCGAGAACCACCAGGGCGTCACGCACATCGGCCCGAACGCCCGCCCGCTCGCCCGCGTCCGCCTCGGCAAGGGCAACGGCACGGGCGACGGCACGGAAGGCGCCTACAACGGCACCGTCTTCGGGACGTACATGCACGGGCCCGTCCTGGCCCGCAACCCGCTGCTGGCCGACCTGCTCCTGAAGCTGGCACTCGATGTGAACGCGCTGCCGCCGACGGACGACCGCTGGTACGAGGCGCTGCGCGCTGAGCGGATCGCAGCGGCTCAGCAGCCCGCGTAACGCCTTCGGCGCGAAGGGCAGCTCTGGTCGCGCTGCGCGCTCGTCCTCAAACGCCGGACGGGCTGGATATTTCCAGCCCGTCCGGCGTTCGTGTGTCCAGTGGGTGGGCGATGCCTGCGGGGGCGGGCGGTGCGCCGGTAGGGTGGGCCGGGATTTCAGCCGGACGACGGGGTCCGGTCACCGCCCACCTTGCAAAGGTTTCGCACCATGCGTATCGGTGTCCTGACCTCCGGCGGCGACTGCCCCGGACTCAATGCCGTCATCCGCTCCGTCGTGCACCGTGCCGTCGTCGACCACGGCGACGAGGTCATCGGCTTCCACGACGGCTGGAAGGGCCTCCTGGAATGCGACTACCGCAAGCTCGACCTGGACGCGGTCGGCGGCATCCTGGCGCTCGGCGGCACGATCCTCGGCTCCTCCCGGGTGCAGCCCGCCCATCTGCGTGACGGCGTCGCGCGCGCCAAGGGACACGTCGCCGAGCTCGGCCTCGACGCGATCATCCCGATCGGCGGCGAGGGCACGCTGAAAGCCGCCCGGCTCCTGTCCGACGCGGGCCTGCCGATCGTCGGCGTACCGAAGACCATCGACAACGACATCGCGGTCACCGACGTGACGTTCGGCTTCGACACCGCCGTCGGCGTGGCCACCGAGGCCCTCGACCGCCTCAAGACCACCGCCGAGTCGCACCAGCGCGTCCTGATCGTCGAGGTCATGGGCCGTCACACCGGCTGGATCGCGCTGCACTCGGGGATGGCCGCGGGCGCGCACGCCGTCGTCGTGCCGGAGCGGCCCTTCGACATCGAGGAGCTGGCGAAGAAGGTCGGCGAGCGGTTCGAGGCGGGCAAGAAGTTCGCCATCGTCGTGGCCGCCGAGGGTGCCAAGCCGCGCCCCGGCACCATGGAGTTCGACGAGGGCGGCAAGGACGTCTACGGCCACGAGCGGTTCGCGGGCATCGCCCGGCAGCTCTCCCTCGAACTGGAGCAGCGCCTCGGCAAGGAGGCCCGCCCGGTGATCCTCGGCCACGTCCAGCGCGGCGGCACGCCCACGGCGTACGACCGCGTGCTCGCCACCCGCTTCGGCTGGCACGCCGTGGAGGCCGTGCACCGCGGCGAGTTCGGACGGATGACCGCACTGCGGGGCACCGACATCGTGACGGTGTCCCTCGCCGAGGCCGTCGAGACGCTCAAGACCGTGCCCGAGCAGCGGTACGACGAAGCGGAGTGCGTGCTCTAAGCCACCGCCCCGCCCCGGCGAGCGCCGGGGTCCCGAATCCGCCCCCGGTCGCGAGCGCGCCCGGGGGCGGTTCTACTCTGGTGCGGACACACAGCGCACAATCTGCACGAAACAGGAGCCAGCGGATGGATCACGGCGGGCACGGCATGCACGGCATGGACCATGGGATGAACATGGACCTGCCGCCGTTCACGCTGGCGCGCGGCCTGGAGATCTCGGTCGAGCCCTTCTTCCTCATCAGCTGCCTGGTGGCGCTCGGCCTGTACGGCTGGGGCGTCGCCCGCCTCGTGCGGCGCGGCGACAAGTGGCCCGTCGGGCGCACGGTGTCGTTCGTCGTGGGCGTCCTCACGATCCTGCTCGTGATGTGCACCAAGCTGAACGACTACGGCATGGTCCTGTTCAGCGTGCACATGGTGCAGCACATGATCATCAGCATGCTGTCGCCGATCCTGCTGCTGCTCGGCGCGCCGATCACGCTCGCGCTGCGGGCGCTGCCGGTCGCGGGCCGGGGCCGCAAGGGGCTGCGCGAGCTGCTGCTCATGCTCCTGCACAGCCGGTACGTACGGATCGTCACGCACCCCGCGTTCACCATTCCGATGTTCATCGCGAGCCTGTACGCGCTGTACTTCACGCCCCTGTTCGACACCCTCATGGGCTCCAAGGCCGGGCACATCGGGATGATGGTGCACTTCCTCGCCGTCGGCCTGATCTTCTTCTGGCCGATCATGGGCATCGACCCGGGGCCGCACCGGCCCGGCCATCTGATGCGGATGCTGGAGCTGTTCGCGGGCATGCCGTTCCACGCGTTCTTCGGCATCGCCTTGATGATGGCGTCCGAGCCCATGATCGAGACGTACAAGAACCCCCCGGCCTCGCTCGGCGTCGAAGCGCTCGCCGATCAGAACGCGGCGGGCGGCATCGCCTGGGCGTTCAGCGAGATCCCGTCGGTGCTCGTCCTCATCGCCCTGCTCTTCCAGTGGTACCGCTCCGACCAGCGCGAAGGCCGGCGCAAGGACCGCGCTGCCGACCGCGACGGAGACAAGGAGCTGGAGGCGTACAACGCCTATCTGGCGTCACTGGCGTCGCGCGGGCGCTAGCGTCCGGGCCTCCTCACGGGTGAGGATGGCATCGAGGCCACGGTCTCGGTGCCCCGGATACCGGACGCCCGAGCCGTCTGTCGTGAGGAGGCAGGGCGATGCCGGGTGCTACGAAGACGATGGGCGCGTTCACCATCGGCGGTCTGGTGATGGTGACCGCCTACACGGTGGCCCTCGGCAGCAACGGCTGGCTGTGGTTCGGCTGGGTGGTGCTCGGCCTGATCACGGTGGCGATGGTCTTCTCCCGGCCCACGTGAGACGGGGGCGGGGCCGGGGCCGGGTGCCCTTCACCGGGGCCCGAGCCCTTCGGGCACACCTCCGGCGCTTCCGGCCCCCCGGCCCCCGACCCTTCCGGCCCCCGGCCCTTCCGGTCAGAAGCGGAACACGTGGCCCGTCGACGCCGCCAGCTCGCACGCGTTGCCGTACGTCTGGTGCCAGGCGACCGGCCGCCCCCGGAACGTGCCGGTCGCGCCGACGGTGACCGGGTCGTACTCCTTGGTGCAGATCCGGTCCTGCCGCGGCAGCTCGCCGAAGTCGCCGCCCGCCCGGTCCAGCTCCGCACAGGCCTCCTGGGCGAACGGGTGGTGCCCGGACGGCTCGGGCGTACAGCGCAGCAGCACCCCGCGGATCCAGGTGTTCTGATCGCCCGACAGCGTCAGGAAGAGACCGCGCCCGCCGGGCGGCGGCCCTTGGACGGACGCGGCTGCCGACGGCACGGCGGACGCGGCGAGCGCGAGCAGCGCGGCCGAGGTGACGAGGAGCGAGCGCATGGGACCTCCGAGGGGCGAGGACGGACGCCGCGTCACGGGCAGAGACATCCGGCGTCACGGACGGTGGCGTCAGGGACGCCTCGACACCGGCCCCTCGCACCGTACGGCGCCGGGCCGGACCCGCCGGACGACGGCGGGCCGGGCCCAGAGCACCTCCGCCGGGCGCCGCCCGGCCAGCGGCCACGCCCCGCGCTCCCCCGCCCGGCCGCACGGCGGAACCCGAACGGACCAGTCCCCCGCGCGATCGAATCGACCCGAACGGGCTCTCGCCTAGGCGCCGCCGATTGACTACTGTGCGTCGGCACCACCCCCGGGGGAAGGCGGCGCCCGCATGTTCTACCTGGTCCTCAAGTACGCGCTGATCGGGCCTCTGCTGCGGCTGATGTTCCGGCCCAGGATCGAAGGGCTCGAACACGTCCCTGAGTCCGGCGCGGCGATCGTCGCCGGGAACCACCTGTCGTTCTCCGACCACTTCCTGATGCCCGCGATCCTCAAGCGGCGCATCACGTTCCTGGCCAAGGCCGAGTACTTCACGGGCCCCGGCGTGAGGGGCCGCCTCACCGCCGCGTTCTTCCGCAGCGCCGGACAGATCCCGGTGGACCGCTCCGGCAAGGAGGCCGGGCAGGCCGCCATCCGCGAGGGGCTCGGCGTGCTGCGCAAGGGCGAGCTGCTCGGCATCTACCCCGAGGGCACCCGCTCGCACGACGGGCGCCTGTACAAGGGCAAGGTCGGGGTGGCCGCGATGGCCCTCAAGGCGCAGGTGCCGGTGATCCCGTGCGCGATGATCGGCACCTTCGAGGCGCAGCCGCCCGGCCAGGTCGTGCCGCGCTTCCAGCGCGTGACGATCCGCTTCGGCGAGCCCCTCGAATTCTCGCGGTACGCGGGCATGGACGGCGAGAAGGCGATCCTGCGCGCGGTCACCGACGAGATCATGTACGCGATCCTCGGCCTGTCGGGCCAGGAGTACGTCGACAAGTACGCGGCCGTCGTGAAGGCGGAGGAGACCGCGGGAGAGACCGAGGAGAGCGGACGGCCCGCGCCGCGGCGCAGGTTCCCGAGGCCGCCGCTGAGCTGAGGGCGGCCGCCGGGGCGCTCGTCTGCTGACCGCGAAAAGGCCTGGGGGCCGCGCTCGCGGGCCCCGTACGGTCCCGCCATGGGACACGCGGTG
The DNA here is from genome assembly GCF_022698285.1 of Streptomyces sp. AN091965. NCBI lineage: Bacteria > Bacillati > Actinomycetota > Actinomycetes > Kitasatosporales > Streptomycetaceae > Streptomyces > Streptomyces sp. AN091965. Next base: position 1,804,960 of record NZ_JALDMY010000001.1, read on the forward strand.
GTACTGGGAGCGACAGGGCAGATCGGGCGCGCGGCGGTGCGGGCGCTCGCCGCGGACGGCTGGGCGGTGACGGCGGCCTCACTCGGCGGCGGGCGCGACGACGGCTGGCCGGACGGGGTGCGCGTGGCGCGCCTGGACCGCGCGGACGACACCGCGGTCGCGCGCCTCGTGGGCGACGGCTGCGACGTCCTCGTCGACATCGTCGCGCACGGCGCGGAGCACGCCCGGCAGCTGGCCGCGGTCCGGGACCGCGTCGGCTCGGCCGTGGTGATCTCCAGCGGCGCGGTGTACGCGGACGAGCGGGGCCGCAGCTTCGACACGCAGGACGAGCCGGACGGCTTCCCCCGCTACCCGGTGCCGATCCCGGAGACCCAGCGGACGGTCGGGCCGGGCGAGGCGACGTACGGCACCCGCAAGATCCGCCTCGAACGGGAGCTGCTCGCGCTCGGCGACGCCCTGCCGACGACGCTGCTGCGCGCGGGCGCGGTCCACGGCCCGCACTGCCGGGCGCCGCGCGAGCTGTACTTCGTCAAACGGGTCCTGGACGGGCGGCGCGTGCGCGTCCTCAGCCACGGCGGCACCGGGCTGTTCCACCCGGTGAGCGTGCTGAACCTGGCGGAGCTGGTGCGCCTCGCGGCCGCGCGGCCCGGCTCGCGCGTCCTGAACGCGGGCGACCCGGACGCCCCCACGGTGGCGGAGATCGGCGCGGCGATCGACGCGGCGATGGGCTTCGAGAGCGAGACGGTGCTCATCGAGGGCGAGCCACCCGGCAAGGGCGTGGGCCTGACGCCGTGGACCACGGCGCATCCGGTGGTGTACGACATGACGGCCGCGCAGCGGGAGCTGGGCTACACGGCGGTGACGACGTACGCCGCATCGCTGCCGGACACGGTCGCCTGGCTGACGGACCGGCTGGCGGGGAAGGACTGGCGCACAGCCTTCCCGGTCCTGGCCCGCGCCTACGACCCGGTGATCGACCTCTTCGACTACGCGGCGGAGGACGCCTGGCTGACGGCGCGGGCGGCCTGACGCGAGCGTTCCGGAACGCCGTCGGGAGACCGCCCGGCCGAGGCCGAGGACGATCTCCCGACAACAGACGTCACTACAGGTCGTACAGGTACCGCACAGGTGTCACGGCTTGGGCGTGGCGTGCGGGGCGCACGTCACGTCGCGGCTGTCGACCTTGCCGGTGAGCAGGTAGGTGTCGACCCGCTCGTTCAGGCACGGGTTCTCCAGGTTGGTGATGCCGTGCGAACCGGCGTCCTTCTCGGTGATCAGACGCGAGCCCTTGAGGCGCTTGTGCAGCTCCACACCGCCCTCGTAGGGGGTGGCGGCGTCACGCGTGGACTGGGCGATCAGCGTGGCGGGCAGGCCCTTGCCGGTCTTGACCTCGATCGGCTGGTGCTGCTTGCTGGACCAGGTGGCGCACGGCAGGTTCATCCAGGCGTTCGCCCAGGTCATGAACGGGTGGTCCTTGTGCAGGCGGGTGTTGTCCCGGTCCCACTTCTTCCAGCTGGTGGGCCACTTGGCGTCGGCGCACTCGACGGCGGTGTAGACCGCGTTGCTGTTCTCCGAGGCCTTGTTGCCCGCGATGTCGGACAGGTCGGGGCTGGCGGCCTTGATGAGCGGCTGCCGGTCACCGGCGACGAACTTGCTCCAGTTGGTGGCGATCGAGACCCATGTGGAGTCGTAGTACGGCGCGCTCTGGAAGTACGACGTCAGCTCGGCGGGGCCGACGACGCCGTCGAACGGCGCCTTCTTCGCGGCGGCGCGCAGGTCGGTCCACTGCGCGGCCACCTTCTTCTGCGTGTCACCGAGGTGGAAGACGGAGTCGTACTTGGCGACCCACGTCATCCAGTCCTTGAGACGCGTCTCGAAGGCGACGTCCTGGTCGAGGTTGGCCTGGTACCAGATCTTCTCGCGCGAGGGGTTCACGACGGAGTCGAAGACCATGCGGCGCACGTGCGACGGGAAGAGGGTCGCGTACACGGCACCCAGGTAGGTCCCGTAGGACACACCCAGGAAGTTCAGCTTCTTCTCGCCGAGCGCGGCGCGGATGACGTCGAGGTCACGCGCGGTGTTCGGGGTGGTCATGTGCGGCAGCATCCAGCCGCTGCGCTCCTTGCAGCCGTCCGCGTACTCGGCGGCGAGCTTGCGCTGGGCGCGCTTGTCGGCCGCGGAGTCGGGCACCGGGTCGAGCTTGGGCGCCTTCACGAACTCCTGCGGGTCGACGCACGAGATCGGCGTCGAGTGGCCGACACCGCGCGGGTCGAAGCCGACGAAGTCGTAGGCCTTCGCGGTCTTCTCCCACAGCTTGCTCTTGTTCACGACGCGCAGCGGGAAGCGCATGCCGGAGCCGCCGGGGCCACCGGGGTTGTAGACGAGCGCGCCCTGGCGCTCGTCCTTGCTCCCCGTGTTGCCTATGCGGTTGACGGCCAGCTTGATCTGCTTGCCGTAGGGCTTGGCGTAGTCGAGCGGAACGCTGACCCAGCCGCACTGCACGGGCTTCGGGAAGCCCCAGTCCTCCGGACAGTCCTTCCAGGCGACGCCCTTCTTCGCCGCCCGCGCCGCGGCGAGGGCGGCGCCCCGGGCCTCACGGTCCTTGGCGTAAGCGGCCTTGCCGCCGGCGGCATCGGCACTGGCGGCAGGCGCACCGAGCGCCCCCGCGATCAGCGTCGCCGCAACAAGAGCACCCGCGGACCCGAGCGTCATCGCTCGTCTGCTCCGCGCGGTCATCGGGGTACGTGTCAAGTGGGGCCTCCCGCACATCGATTCGGTCATTCCCTCGGTACGGGGATACTTCCGTCTGCGGGGGTGGTCAGGACAGGTGTGGTTGTTGTTCTTTACCAATCCGATAAACGGTGCGGAGCGTACCGTTCAGCGGCCAGGGCAGGTCAGAGGCCCGATCCCCTTGCGGGAGCGGGCCTCTGACGTGCGGTGTGTGTCTGTGTGAGTGACTACGACTCGGGCGTGAGCCCGAAGATGTCGTGCATGGCAGTTGCGCCAATCCTGATCATCTGGCGGGTCGGCTGCCGGTGAGCGATCGCGCCGTGGTGTGGCCCGCGTGGCCGACCCATGCGCGAGCTTTGCCCCGAGGTAGGGGGATCAGATGGCCGGTGTCCGTTCCGGGGAGGGGGTCCGGCGTGGGGACGGGGGTTCCAGGTGGGTCACCACGGTGGCGTAGAAGCGGTGTACCGCGTCGTCGACGCTGCGGATGAAGCCGGACTCGGCGTTGCCGCGGCTGCTGCCCATGCCCTTGAAGAGGGAGAGGCGGAAGCCGGTGATGTGTGCGCCGTCCTTGGGCAGCAGGTCGGCCGGTTCGGGGCGCAGGCGTTCCAGTGTGCCCCGTGGCCCGCCCGCCTCTTCCTCGACCAGGGTCTCGATGTGGAGGTCGGCGGGAGCCTCGGCGAGGCGCCGTACGAGCCGTTTCGCCCAGGTCAGGGGGTAGCCCTGGTCCGGGGCGGGGATCTCGACGCAGGTGCGCAGCCTGCCGGTGCGCAGGTCAGCGATGACGGTGAGGAGGCCGGGCGTCCCCTCGATGCGGACCTCCGCGTGCAGCCTGCCTTCGTGGCACAGCTGGTCCGCGAGGCGGGACCGGCGGGTTCCGGGGTCGACGCCGCGCTTCGACCGCTGGACGGGCAGCACCTTCTGGCCGAGCTCGCCGCCGAGTCTCAGACACACCTGGCGGATGAGCCGCTCCCAGCTCTCCACCACTTCGAGGGCACGGGCGTCTCCGTGGCACAGGGTCTCGTCGTCGATTCCGTTGCGTACGGGTACCCAGGCGGAGCCCATGTTCTGGAAGCCGTGGCAGCCCGAGCTCTCGTGCTGGAGGTAGTGCAGCAGTTCCTGGAGCAGCCAGGCGTGCGCCAAGTTGCCCACGCCCTCGTGCCGGATCAACAGCTGTGCCTGGTGGACCACTTCGGCCCAGGACAGGTGCCAGAGCGCCACCTTGTGTTTGCGCCGCCCGTCGATCCTGACGTCGACGAGGGGGCTGCCCTCCAGCGCGACGTCGTTCGACAAGGTGATGACGGCCTCGTAGCCCCGGCGCGTGGCGATGTCCATGTACGCCTGCACCTGTTCGGCCCTTAGGGCGTTCCCGTTGGTCTTCGTCTCCACCAGCGCGGTCCACAGCTTGCCGGCCCGCTCGACGCGGATCACTCCGTCCGGGCGCCGCGGAGCGTCGCCGTGGGGCAGCGAGACCTCGGCGAACGTCTCCATGCGGCCCGCCGGTGCGCCGAACCCGGCCGTGAGCCTCCTGCCGAACTCCGGGACCTGCGCCATCACCGAGAGCAGCACGGACGTGGCCCGCGTTTCCCGGTCCCGGTCGCTCTTGAGCAAGGAGACCGGGAAGAGCCTGGCCGACCTCCAGGACTCGTTCTCCGCCAGGGACTTCTTGGCCGCCCTCGGCAGAGTGACCTTCTTCTTTGCGGTACGGGGACGGGGCGTGGGCTTCTTCGGCTCCTCCTCGCCCTCGGGCCGCCGGGGAGCCGGTACGGAATCAAGGGCCGGGGGTGGTGCGCCGACGGCCGCCGGGGCCACGGAGGCGACGGCCGCCTCCATGCCACACGGCACAGCATCCTGCGGCTCTCCGTCGGTCTCGTCAGCCGCGTCGTCATCGATGTCCACGCCGAAGTCCGTAGCCAGGCCCGCCAGTCCGGCCGCGTACCCGTCGCCGACGGCCCGGAGCTTCCACGCGCCGCCACGGCGGTAGAGCTCGCCGAAGATGAACGCGCTCACCGCTCCCGCCTCGTCGATTCCGAAGCGGACCAGATCCTCGCCGGAGGCATCGGACAACGTCAGTCGGAGATCTCCCAGCTCCCCGAAGCGAGCTCCGTCGTACCGGCTCGCCGCCACCACGATGCGGTCGATCTCGTCGGGCACCGCGGTCAGGTCGAAGCCGATCCGGTCCTTGTTGCCGCTCCCGCTGGGGGACTTGCCCAGGAGCTGAACGCTGCCGTCAGCGGCCACCGGGTTGTTGTAGAAGTAGAAGTCCGCGTCACTGCGCACCTTGCCGTTGACGTCAAGGAGCAGTACGGAGACGTCGGCGTCGCCCTCGCCCGTCGAGCTGGTCCATTCCAGACTCACCATCACGGAGCCGACGTTCTCGCTCAGGGCCGCCAGCCCCACATTGGCGCCCTTGGTCAACTCGTGCATGCCCCCGCCCCCTCTTACCCACGCCGAACGCGCATCGCCCGCCCTCGTCACCCGACGGACGACCCGATGTGATGTGCGACACATTCATCGCACGGCAGGACTCTAGTACGCGGCAGGCACGGTCCGTGGCGGTCTGCCGGAAACAGCGGAAGGGGGTGCGACTGCGGTGAATGTGCTGTTCCGAAGGGGCCTCGCGGCCCGTCCGACTACCCCCACCGCTCCAGCGCCCCGTCCAGGATCCGGCGCAAGCGCAGCGCGTCCGGGGCGACCGCTGTGACGAGGGCTGCGGGGCCGGGGAGGGGGGTGAGGACCGCATGGTCGGTGAGGACGGTGGCAGAGGGTGGGGCGGCCTGGAACTCGGGCCGCACGAGCAGGAGTTGCCCCACAGCCCGGTGCCCCCCGAGGACCGCTGGGCCGTTCCAGCCCGGTGGGGCGGTGGGGCCGCAGGTCAGTTGCTGGTCGAGGAGGGGGCGGCCGGCGTGGTGGACGGTGAGGCGGGTGCGGAGGAGGCCGGGGGGTTCCGCGGTGCGGCCCAGGGCCTGTTCCTCGCGGAGGACCAGGCGGCCGCCCTCGGCGATGTCCACCCGGGTGGTGACCCGCAGGTCACTGTCCCGTACGGAGATCAGCTGCTTGGGGAGCCAGCGCAGCTCCGCGTCCTCGGCGACGGTGAGGCGCACGTCGTAGTAGGCCTCGTGCCGGTCCTGGCCCGGCAGGGCCATCGTGGCCGCCGCGGAGCCGATGTGCAGGCGCGCGCCCCGCTCGGCCGTCGCCTCGACGGTGAGGTGGTCGCCGCCCAGCGGGCCGCTCATCGCGCCGACCAGCAGGACCCGGGCAGCAGCGCCCGCCGGGCCCGCGGCGCGGACGCGGCGCAGCGCCAGCGGGCCCTCGCCCTCCAGGACGGGCAGGGCGGTGCCGCCGCGGCCGTCGGGCCGGGCGGTGACGCGGGCGGTGGCCCTGACTCCCGCGGAACCCAGGGCCCGCGCCACCGGTGGGCTCGTCACGCGTCGGCCGCGACCCAGGCCGCGTACTGCGCGCGCACCCAGCCGGCCACCGCCGTGACGCCCTCGGCCGAGCGCAGCGACTGGAAGACCACCGGCAGTTCGGCGCGCTGCGCCTTGGCGTCCGCGGCCATCCGGGCCAGGTCCGAGCCGACGTACGGGGCGAGGTCGGTCTTGTTCACCACCAGCAGGTCGGCCGTCGTCACGCCGGGGCCGCCCTTGCGCGGGATGTCGTCCCCTCCGGCCACGTCGATCACGAAGATCTGGGCGTCCACGAGGCCGCGCGAGAAGGTCGCCGTCAGATTGTCGCCGCCGGACTCCACGAGGATCAGGTCCAGCGGGCCCACCTCGTCCTCCAGGTCCTCCACCGCCTCCAGGTTCGCGGAGATGTCGTCCCTGATCGCGGTGTGCGGGCAGGCGCCCGTCTCCACGGCGGTGATCCGCTCCGGCGGCAGCACCGCTTGCTTGAGCAGGAACTCGGCGTCCTCGCGCGTGTAGATGTCGTTCGTCAGGACGGCGAGGGACAGCTCCTCGCGCAGCGTGCGGCACAGGGCCGCCACGGTGGCCGTCTTGCCCGAGCCGACCGGGCCGCCCAGGCCTATGCGGAGGGCCCGGCGCCGGCCGTCGGGGCGGTGCGCGTCCGCGCTCACGGCCGGGGCTTCGTCGTGGGTGTGGTCCAAGTGCATGGTTCTCCTTGGTCTCCTTGGTGCTCAGTGCTCCACCACGTACTTCGTGGCAGATGCCGCGTCGGGTGTTCCGGGGCGGGTTCGGACCCGGGCTTCCCTACGACGCGAACAGCCGTACCGGCCACGCCGCATGCGCCTCGCCCCCGATCTCCAGGAGCGGCGCCGACGCCGCCGGGAGTGCGTCCAGGCCCTCGTCGGGTACGCGCCCCGCCGCGGCCACCGCCTCCCCCACCACCCGGTCCACGTCGTCCCCGAGCCGTGCCAGCGCGGCCGTGGCGTCGAAGGGGTCGAGGCTCAGCAGGCGTACGACCGCCGCGGCGGGGCCGCTGATGGACTCGTAGGCGGAGCAGTACGCCGCGTCGGCGGGCCCGAGCCCGGCCGCCCGCGCCGCGGCGCCGAGGACGACCGGCTGGTGGGCGCCCTTGGGGAAGGCCCTGGCCAGCGCGTCGAGTTCGGGCGCGGGCCAGGTGGCCCGGGCCGCCCGCAGCAGCTGGCGGCCCAGCTTGCGCGCGGCCGTCCGCAGGGCCAGGGACGGGGTGCGCGCGTCGGCGGCCTCGTCGAGGGCGGCGAGCTCCGCGACGCCGAGCGCGGCGGCCGCCGCCAGGGCGGCGGACACCAGGCCGGTGGTGTGGAGCCGCCCCCGGCAGAAGGCCTCCAGGCTCGGCGCCCCGGTGATCCGCCCGGCCTTGACGGCCGCCTCGGCGCCGCCGGAGTGCGCGTGGCCCCCGGCGGGGAAGCGGCCGTCGGCCAGGATCAGGAGTGCTGCTCGTGACATGTTGACGACAACCAGGATCAGAGGGGCGAAGAACGGGAAGGGAGGCGGGGTCAGAAGAGGAAGTAGCGCTGGGCCATGGGGAGTTCGGCCGCCGGCGAGGGCTCCACCAGCTCGCCGTCGATCGTGACCGCGAAGCTGTCGGGCGCCACCTCCACCCGGGGCAGGGCGTCGTTCTCCCGCATGTCCGCCTTCGTACGCCCCCGGGTCGAGCGGATGGCCACGAAGCGCCGGTCGAGGCCGAGGCGCTCGGGCAGGTCGTCGTCGAGGGCCGACCGGGTCACGAAGTTGAGGGAGTTGAGCGCGGGTGCCCGGCCGCGGGCGCCGAACATCGGGCGCGGCAGGACCGGTTGCGGGGTGGGGATCGAGGCGTTGGCGTCGCCCATCTGCGCGTACGCGATCTGCCCGCCCTTGAGGACCACCTGCGGCTTGACGCCGAAGAAGGCCGGTTCCCACAGGACCAGGTCGGCCAGCTTGCCGCTCTCCACCGAGCCGACCTCGTGCTCGATGCCCTGGGCGATGGCCGCGTTGATCGTGTACTTGGCGACGTAGCGGCGGGCCCGGTGGTTGTCGGCGCGGGTGTCGCCGGACAGGGCGCCCCGGCGGCGCTTCATCACGTGCGCCGTCTGCCAGGTGCGCAGGACGACCTCGCCGATCCGGCCCATCGCCTGGGAGTCCGAGGACATGATCGAGATCGCGCCCAGGTCGTGGAGGATGTCCTCGGCGGCGATGGTGGTGGGGCGGATGCGGGACTCGGCGAAGGCCAGGTCCTCCGGGACCGCCGGGTTGAGGTGGTGACAGACCATCAGCATGTCGAGGTGCTCCTCGACGGTGTTGACGGTGTGCGGACGGGTCGGATTGGTCGAGCTGGGCAGCATGTTCGGCAGCGAGACCGCCGTGATCATGTCGGGGGCGTGGCCGCCGCCCGCGCCCTCGACGTGGAAAGCGTGCATCGTACGGCCGCCGACCGCGGCGAAGGTGGCGTCGACGAAGCCCGCTTCGTTCAGGGTGTCGGTGTGGACGGCGAGCTGCGCGCCCGTGTCCTCGCAGACGTTCAGACAGGCGTCGATGACGGCGGGGGTGGCGCCCCAGTCCTCGTGGATCTTGAAGCTGACGGCGCCCGCGCGCAGCTGTGCGTGCATCGAGGCGGCGTTGGTCGTGTTGCCCTTGCCCAGGAAGCCGATGTTGACGGGGCTGTTCTCCATCGCGGCGAACATCCGTGCCAGATGCCAGGCGCCGGGCGTGATCGTCGTGGCCTTGCTGCCCTCGGCGGGGCCCGTGCCGCCGCCGATGAGCGTGGTGACGCCGGAGGCCAGGGCCTCGTCGACGATGGTCGGCGAGATGAAGTGGATGTGCGTGTCGATGCCGCCCGCGGTGAGGATCTTGCCGTTGCCCGCGAGGATCTCGGTCTCGGGGCCGATGACGAGCTCGGGGTGCACCCCGTCCATGGTGTCAGGGTTGCCCGCCTTGCCGATGCCCGTGATGCGGCCGTCGCGGATGCCGACGTCGGCCTTGACCACGCCCCAGTGGTCGATGACGATCGCGCCGGTGATGACGGTGTCGGGCGCGCCCTCGGCCCGGGTCGTGCGGGCCTGGCCCATCGACTCGCGGATGACCTTGCCGCCGCCGAACACGGCCTCGTCGCCGGAGCGTCCGGGGCCGCCCGAGCGGTCCTCCTCGATCTCCACGAGCAGGTCGGTGTCGGCGAGCCGGACGCGGTCGCCGGTGGTGGGGCCGAACAGGTCCGCGTACGCGGCGCGGGACAGCTCAGGCACGGGTCGCTCCGTTCGCTTCGCCGCCCGGGCCGGGGGCGTCGGGCACGTCGAGGGCGCCCCGGGTCTCCCCTCGCAGCCCGGGGACGACGCGGGCCCCGGCGAGGGGCACGAGCTCCACGTCCACCGGGATGCCGGGCTCGAAGCGCACGGCGGTGCCCGCGGCGATGTTGAGGCGCTTGCCGCGCGCGGCGGCGCGGTCGAAGTCCAGACCGGGGTTGGCCTCGGCGAAGTGGTAGTGGGAGCCGACCTGGACGGGCCGGTCGGCGGCGTTCAGGACGGTCAGCCGGGTCGTCTCGCGGCCCTCGTTGAAGGGGACGGGCTCCTCGGCGAAGAGGACCTCCCCGGGGATCGGCCCACGGCCCGATCCGGTCACGGCGTTCATGCTGCGCGAACTCCCGTCACACGATCGGGTCATGGACGGTGACGAGCTTGGTGCCGTCCGGGAAGGTCGCCTCGACCTGGACGTCGTGGATCATCTCGGGGATGCCCTCCATGACGTCGTCCCGCGTGAGCACCCTGCGCCCCGACGCCATCAGATCGGCGACGCTGCGGCCGTCCCTCGCGCCCTCCAGGACGTGCGACGTGATGAGGGCGATCGCCTCGGGGTGGTTGAGCCTGAGGCCGCGCGCCTTGCGCTTCTCGGCCACGTCGGCCGCCACATGGATGAGCAGTCTCTCCTGCTCGTGCGGGGTCAGTTGCACGTCCCACCTCACAGTCCTCGCCCCGGACCGTGCGGGGTCCGGCTGCCGCGGCCACCGCGACGGGCATAGATGTAACACGCAGCGACTCACGTGCCGGTGTCCACTTTCGCTTACGGAATCCCCAGGTGGCGTGGCAGGGCAGGGTAGTTGGGCGGAGTTTCAGCGAGGTTAACCAGCCTTTGACCGAGCCATGACCATCAGCGGGGCTCCGCCATACCCATCAGGCCGCGCAAGCCGCCCCGCAGGGCCTCCCGACATACCCCGGGGGGGGCGCCCGGCGGGGCCCCCGGCCCGTCGTCGAGCAGCGCGACCCGTGCGGAGAAGCCCTGCGCGACGGTGATCCGCACAGCGGCAGCCGGAGCAGCGCGAGGGCGCGCCCGCCACCACCCCGGCGGTCGCCGGGTGCGCGGCGCCGCTCGATGCCCTTCGGGGCGCGGCGCGGCCAGGCCTCGCCGCGCAAGGCGATGCCGGGCGGCGGGGCGGGCCACTCAGGTCATCCGGGGCCCGTGGTGCTCGGCGGCGATGCCGAAGCGCTGCCGCTCCCCGGGGGCGGACGCCGCGCCGCCGATCGACGACACCGAGGTGATCACCGGCTCCTGTGCGGGCTCCTCCGCCTCTTCGAGGCGTCGCAGGTCGTCCGCGGACACCAGGGCCACGAGCGGCTTGCCGTGCCGCGTGACGACGACGCGCTCACCGCCGTACACCACGCGGTTGATCAGGTCGGCGAGCTCCGCCCGGGCTTGCGTCACCGGAATCTCGTAGGCCATGTCCCCATCATAACGTCACGTACGTCCTGTACATTTTTTACAGAAGGCCGCCGCGGTGGGCGGCGGCCCCGTGCTGCCTGGAGGCGCGCCATGCGCGGACCGACCGCCCGTTCCGTCCTGCCGGAGTTCACCGAGCGCACCAGTTCGGGCGCGCGCACCTGGGATCCGTACTCCAAGCTCCTGGACGAGCGGATCGTCTTCCTCGGCACCCCGATCGACGACGTCTCGGCGAACGACGTGATGGCGCAGGTCCTCTATCTGGAGCACGCGGCACCGGACCGGGACATCTCGCTGTACGTCAACTCCCCCGGCGGCGACTTCAGCGCGACGACCGCGATCTACGACACGCTGCTGTACGCCTCCTGCGAGGTGGAGACGGTCTGCCTCGGGCAGGCCGCGTCCGCCGCCGCGGTGCTGCTGGCCGCGGGCACGCCCGGCAAGCGGGCGATCCTGCCCGGCGCCCGGGTGCTGCTCCAGCAGCCCGCCCTGCCCGAGCCGGTGCGCGGCCAGCCGACCGACCTGCGGATCCGCGCGGAGGAGCTGCGGCGCACCCGCGCACTCCTGGAGGAGATGCTCGCCCGTCACACCGGGCGCACGCCCGAGCAGATCTCGGCGGACATCGAACGGGACACGGTGCTCGACGCCGAAGCCGCCGTCGCCTACGGTCTGGTGGACCGGGTCGTCCCGAGCCGCAAGGCCGCGCGCCCGGACGCGGAGTGAGGCGCAGGTGCTTCCCGAACTGCCGCCGCTGCCCGCGCTGACCCGCGCCGAGGGCGAAGTGGTCGACGCCTATCTGGCCGTCCTCGACCTCCTCGGCCGGATCAACCCGGCCCGCGCCGAACACACGTACGGCGGGTTGCGTGCCGCGCAGGCGCTGGTCGCCCGGGCGACCGAACTGCGGGACGCGCTGGCGCTCATGCATCAGCGCGGGGAGAGCGAGGTGCACGCGCCGACGCTCGCGCGGGCGCTGCGCGTCCTGGACGGCGAGCGGCGCGCCGCGCGCGTGACGGTGCCGCCGCCGACGGGGCCGTGACGGAGGTCAAGGCGACGCCGGCGGCACGAGGGTCCGTCATGATTCAGTCCGATTCACCCCCCACGACCGGCCGTCCCGTGCCACACTTCCAGCCAGCCCTCATTCCGTTTTCGGCCTGGCCGCCCCGTGCGCCGGTGACATCTGACACCGTGGAACGCGCCCCGGACCCAGCGCGCCTGCGCCATCCGCCCGTTGCCGGTGTGCGCCGATGTCGGGCCGAGTCCGGGGTTGCCCCGGAGATGACCAGAGATGATCGCCCCTTCTGCGTAATCGGCGATCGTCCCGGCGGACCCCCGAAGATGCGCAACTCCCTTACGCCGCACCCGGATTCGGGCGTTCCGGCGCTGATGGGGCAATCATCTCCGAGTGTGACCTAGACCCCATTCGGGCTCTGTCCACCGGAACGGGTCAGGCGTGAGGAGCCTCACATACCGCCGATCCGGCTCGGTTTTTTCGCCCCTCTCGGGTGAAGATCCCTTCCGACGACAAGCCCCCGCCACAGGCGGCGGGGCGATCCGGGCGGACGCCGAGTCCTGCCGCCGCCCGGATGCCCGGTCGACATCTGTGCACCGGCAGGAGTGGAGGACCCAGCAAGGCGGGCCGTCCGGCTAGTCCGGAAGGCCCTTGGGGTGAAGTCGCATCGCGCGGCCGGGCATCTTCGCCTGCCCGAACCCGACAGGTCATCCTTCACAGGCGGCTGACGAAGGGTTGCGCATGACTGCGCTGCATCGTGTTCCGTCGCTGCTGACGAGGGCCAGTACGGCTTCGGCTCTCACACTCGCCGCCGTGGGCGGCACCATCGTGGCCCCCGGGCTCACCGGAGAAGCACAAGCGGCCACCTCGCACGGGACGAAGGCGCTCAAGGTCGCGGCGTCCAAGAAGGGCTCCCCATACCGCTACGGCGCGGTCGGGCCGAACCGGTTCGACTGCTCCGGCCTGACGCTCTACTCGTACAAGCGCGTGGGCAAGAAGCTGCCGCGCACCGCCCAACAGCAGTACAACAAGACCCGCAAGGTCTCCTCCGGCAACCGCACCCGCGGGGACCTGGTGTTCTTCCACTCCGGCCGGAACGTGTACCACGTCGGCATATACGCCGGTAAGGGCAAGATCTGGCACGCCCCGAAGCGGGGCACCGTGGTGCGGCTCGAGAAGATCTGGACCAACCAGGTCTGGTACGGCCGGGTCCGCTGACCCGCCGGCGGGCGGCGGCCTCCCTCGGGGCCCGAGCCGTCGCCCGCAGTGGGCGCCACCAGCGCCTTCCGCCGCCGTCCGGTCGGGGCACGGGCGGCGGCGACACCCGAGGACGGTCCGGACGGCAGTCCGGAGCGGCGCCCCGCCGACGTCACCCGCACGGCCCCGCCGTCAAGGCGGGAGTGGAGCGGCTCCGCGCGGATACTCGTGGACCATGGCCGACCATCACCCCCGTGCCGCGGGCCTCTCCAGACCGGACGCCGCCCGGCACACGCGCAACGAGACGCCGCTGGAGCGGGCCGACCGCAACTTCTCCGAGCTCCTCCAGGAGCTGCGGGTCACCCAGACCGGTGTGCAGATCCTCTTCGCGTTCCTGCTCACCCTCGCCTTCACCCCGCGCTTCCCCTCGCTCGACTCCGTGCAGCGCGCCACGTACGTCGTCACGCTGCTCCTGGCGGTGCTCGCCGCCGCGCTGTTCACGGCGCCCGCCGCGGTGCACCGCACCCTGTTCGCGCGGGGTGCCAAACCGCTGATCGTGCGGGTGTCCTCACGCCTTGCGGCCGTCGGCCTCGCGGTGCTCGTGCTCGCCCTCACCGGATCCGTCCTGCTCGTCGTCGACGTGGCCGTGGGCCGCACGGACGGAGTGCTCGCGGCCGCGGGCACGTTCCTGGTGTGCGGCGGGCTGTGGGGCGTGCTGCCCCGCCTGGTCGGCCGCGCGGGCGGGCGGCGCTGACCCCGCGCGCCCGGGTCAGCTCTGCACCGGCACCGACCACGGCAGTGTGATCCACACCGTCTTGCCGCCCTCCGCCGTGGGGCGGACCGTGAGTCTGCCGCCGCACTCGGCGGTGAGCCAACGGACGATGACCATGCCCCTGCCGTTGTCCTGCTGGACGGCTGCGGGCAGCCGCTGGGGGAAGCGGGGGTGGCTGTCCGTGACGCCGATGCGCAGCCGCTCGTCGCGGTCGAGCCGCACGTCCACGGTGAAGGTGGGCGAGAGGCCGAGGGTGTGCTGCACCGCGTTCGTGGCGAGCTCGGAGACGATGAGCCGCACCGTGTCGGCCACGTCGGCGTCCGACGGCAGGCCCCACTCGGTGAGGACGTCCGCCACGTACGTGCGGGCGGTGGAGACCGAGACAGGGTCGCTCGGCAGGGTGACTGATGCTTCCTGGTGGTCTGCCATGACGGCGCCGTCCCTTTCCCACCGGGACCGCACTTCCGACGCGTGGCGGAAGCACTCGAGGATCGTCCCGGAGCTGGTGCTTCGCGCCAGATTGCCACTCTCGGGCGGACCGCGCCCGCGGATCCACCGAGATGTGCATATATCTGTCGCTCGAAGCGGTGAACTCTGCGACGGCAGACCGTATTTGGGCGTAACACTGGCAGTTCCCCTACTGTCCCCTACCGTTGGCGCGGTCCTCCGGAAGGACCCAGAAGGAGACAGCCATGCAGTACGGTCCCGCGGTGCGCCGTCGCAAGCTGGGCGCGGAATTGCGGGCGTTGCGCGCCGAGGCCGGGCTCACCAGTGGCGAGGCCGCCTCCCTCGTCGGCTGGCACCAGTCGAAGGTGAGCCGGATCGAGACGGGCCGCAGCGGCGTGAAGGCCGCCGACGTACGACTCCTCCTGGAAGCGTACGGCGTTCAGGACCCGCACCTGCGGGAGCTGCTCGTCGCCCTCGCGGGCGGCGGTGACGAGCACGGGCGCCACCACTGGTGGCACGCCTACCGCGGGCTCCTGCCGCCCGCGTACCGGGACTTCATCAGCCTGGAGTCGCAGGCCTGCCGGGTGCGCACGCTGGAGACGACGGTGGTTCCCGGCCTGCTCCAGACGCCCGAGTACGCCCGCGCGGTGACACGTGCCGCGCTCGGCGGGCGCCCCGAGGAACAGGTCGAGGCCCTCGTGCAGGTGCGCCTCGCCCGCCAGGACGTGCTGCGCAGCGAGCCGCCGCTGCGGCTGAGCGTGGTCCTGGACGAGGCGGTGCTGCGGCGGCAGGTGGGCGGTCCCGAGGTGCTTTCCGGACAATTGCGCCGGTTACTGGACGCGGCTCGGCTGCCTCAAGTGCGGCTCCAAGTACTCCCGTTCGCCTCCGGCGAGCACATCGGGCTGATCGGCCCTTTCGTTATTCTCTCCTTTCCAAACATTTCTGATCTGGATGTGGTCGTTCTCGACCACTTGACGAGTAGCCTCTACCTCGAACGGAAAGAAGACCTTCAGGCGTACACCGACGCCTTCAACTCGCTTCGCGGACAGGCGCTTTCCGTTCAGGATTCAATGGATTTCATCGCCGAGTTAGGTGACGGCGCGTAAGGAGGCACCATGACTGCACTGCCTCGGTACGTTCCCTCCAGCACGTCTCTCAGGGGCGCGCGGTGGCGGCGCAGCAGCCGCAGCAACGGAATGAACAACTGTGTGGAGACGGCCCCGCTCGGCGCAGGCCCCCTGACGGGTCTGCTCGCCGTGCGCGACTCCAAGGACACGGCCGGCCCGGCCGTGCTCTTCTCCCCCACGGCCTGGGAAGTCTTCGTCGACGCCCTTCGATGAAGGCTCACGGCCCTTAGGTGAGGCCCGAGTGAGTGCGCCGGACCCTGGACCCAGGTCGTAGGTGCCAGATCTCAGGTGTCAGGGTGCGGTGCGGCTGATCACCCCGACGACCTCGGCGACCTGTGCGTCGCTCAGGTCCGCGCGGGCGGTCAGCCGCAACCGCGAGACGCCGTCGGGGACCGACGGCGGACGGAAGCACCCCACGGCGAGACCGGCGGCACGGCAGTCAGCAGCCCAGCGCACCGCCGCCTCGGGTGACGGGGCGGGCACGGAGACGACGGCGGCGTCCGGGCGGACCGCCGAGAACCCCTCCCCCACCAGCAGTCCGTGGAGCCGACGCGCCACCGCACGCGCGCGTGCGGCGCGCTCGGGCTCGCGGCGGAGCACCCGCAGCGCGGCGAGCGCCGCCCCGGCGGCGGCGGGCGCGAGGCCCGTGTCGAAGATGAACGTACGGGCGGTGTTGACCAGGTGGTCGATGACCCGCGCCGGGCCGAGCACGGCGCCGCCCTGGCTGCCCAGGGACTTCGAGAGCGTGACGGTGACCACCGTGTCGGGCGCCCCCGCGAGCCCGGCGGCGTGCGGCGCGCCCCGGCCGCCGTCGCCCAGGACGCCGAGCCCGTGGGCGTCGTCGACCACGAGGCCCGCGCCGGACGCGCGGCAGGCGGCGGCCAGTTCGGCCAGCGGCGCGGCGTCACCGTCCACCGAGAACACCGAGTCCGTCACGGCGATCGCGGGTCCCTCGTGGGCGCCGAGCGCCTTGCGCGCCGCCTCGGGGTCCGCGTGCGGCACGACCTGGGTGGTGCCGCGCGCGAGGCGGCAGCCGTCGATCAGGGAGGCGTGGTTGCCCGCGTCCGAGACGATCAGCGTGCCGTAGGGGGCCAGGGCGGTGACGGCCGCGAGGTTCGCCGCGTAGCCGGAGGACAGCACGAGGGCGGCCTCGAAGCCGCAGAAGGCGGCCAGTTCCCGCTCGAGGTCCGCGTGCAGTTCGGTGGAGCCCGTGACCAGGCGCGAGCCGGTGGCGCCGCCGCCCCAGCGGTGGGCGGCGGCGGCCGCGCCCGCGGTGACCTCCGGGTGGCGGGTGAGGCCGAGGTAGTCGTTGCCCGCGAGGTCGAGCAGGGTGGTTTCGGCCGGGCGCGGGCGCAGACCGCGGACGAGCCCGGCGCGTTCGCGCGCCCGCGCCCGCTCGTCGATCCAGTCGAACGGCGCGCTCGTCATGAGGCCTCCAGGTCGTCGTCCGCCTGAGCGGTGCGGGGCGATGCGTTTGTAGACAGTGCACAGACCCTAGCCGTCGCGCCACCGGGCCATGGTGTGGCAATACCCACAGCTGTCAGAGGTTCTGTTGTGTGGTTTCTCCATGGTCAGACGGACCCCGGTACGCCAGGATCGGCGCCATGGATCTGCTCAACACGCTGGTGGACAAGGGGCTTCGGCGCGAGCTGCCGACCCGTGACGAGGCGCTTGCCGTGCTCGCGACCTCCGACGACGAACTGCTCGACGTGGTGGCGGCGGCCGGAAAGGTGCGGCGCCACTGGTTCGGTCGGCGGGTGAAACTGAACTATCTGGTCAATCTGAAGTCGGGCCTGTGCCCCGAGGACTGCTCGTACTGCTCGCAGCGGCTCGGCGCGGACACCGGCATCCTGAAGTACACCTGGCTGAAGCCGGACGAGGCGTCGCAGGCCGCGGCGGCCGGGCTCGCGGGCGGCGCCAAGCGGGTCTGCCTGGTGGCGAGCGGCCGGGGGCCGACGGACCGGGACGTCGACCGGGTCTCGGACACCATCAAGGCGATCAAGGAGAAGAACGAGGGCGTCGAGGTGTGCGCCTGCCTCGGCCTGCTCTCCGACGGCCAGGCCGAGCGGCTGCGCGGCGCGGGCGCCGACGCGTACAACCACAACCTGAACACCTCGGAGTCGACATACGGCGACATCACCAAGACGCACACCTACGCCGACCGCGTCGACACCGTGCAGAAGGCGCACGCGGCCGGTCTGTCGGCCTGCTCGGGGCTGATCTCCGGCATGGGCGAGACGGACGAGGACCTCGTCGACGTCGTCTTCGCGCTGCGCGACCTGGACGCGGACTCCGTGCCGGTGAACTTCCTCATCCCCTTCGAGGGCACCCCGCTCGCCAAGGAGTGGAACCTCACGCCGCAGCGCTGCCTGCGCATCCTCGCGATGGTGCGGTTCGTCTGCCCGGACATCGAGGTCCGCATCGCGGGCGGCCGCGAGCTGCATCTGCGCACGCTCCAGCCGCTGGCCCTGCACCTCGCCAACTCGATCTTCCTCGGCGACTATCTGACCAGCGAGGGCCAGGCGGGCAAGGCCGACCTGGAGATGATCGCGGACGCCGGGTTCGAGGTGGAGACCACGGACCAGGTGACGCTGCCGGAGCACCGCCGGGGCGGAGGCTGTGGTTCCGGTACCGCGTCCGGGGCCGGGGAGGGCGCCGGATGCGGCTCCGTCCGCACCCCCGCCGAAGCGCCCGAGGCCGCCGCGCAGGCCGAGCCGGGCGGTGCGCGGACCGACCTGGTGGCGGTGCGCCGCCGGGGCGCGGGGACGGACGTGGCACCCAATGCCTGACCTGCAGGAGATCCTGGACCTCGACCGCGCCCACGTCTGGCACCCCTACGGGCCGATGCCCGGCCGGCAGGAGCCGCTGGTCGTCGAGGAGGCCGACGGGGTCCGGCTGCGGATCGCGGGCGTCGGCGACGTGGTCGACGGGATGTCGTCGTGGTGGTCGGCGATCCACGGCTACAACCACCCGGTCCTCAACGAGGCGGCGCGCGACCAGCTCGGCCGCATGAGCCACGTCATGTTCGGCGGCCTCACCCACGAGCCCGCCGTGCGCCTGGCCAAGCGCCTCGTCGACCTCACGCCCGAGGGCCTGGAACACGTCTTCCTCTCCGACTCCGGCTCGGTGTCGGTCGAGGTCGCCGTGAAGATGTGCCTCCAGTACTGGCGCTCCGTCGGCAGGCCCGAGAAGCAGCGGATGCTCACCTGGCGCGGCGGCTACCACGGCGACACCTGGCAGCCGATGGCCGTGTGCGACCCGCAGGGCGGCATGCACTCCCTGTGGCAGGGCGTCCTGCCCCAGCAGGTCTTCGCCGACCAGCCGCCCGCGGGCTTCGACGCGTACGACGACGCGTACGCGGCCCACCTCCACGACATCATCGGGCGGCACACCCACGAACTGGCCGGCGTGATCGTCGAGCCGGTCGTGCAGGGCGCGGGCGGCATGCGCTTCCACTCCCCGCGCTATCTGCGGGCGCTGCGCGAGGCCTGCGACGCGCACGACGTGCTGCTCGTGTTCGACGAGATCGCGACGGGCTTCGGCCGCACCGGCGCCCTCTTCGCCGCCGACCACGCGGCCGTCACCCCGGACGTGATGTGCCTGGGCAAGTCGCTGACCGGCGGCTATCTGACGATGGCGGCGACGCTGTGCACCCCGCGCGTCGCCGACGGCATCGCCCGCGGCGAGGTCCCCGTGCTCGCGCACGGCCCGACCTTCATGGGCAACCCCCTGGCCGCCGCGGTGGCGGGCGCTTCCATCGACCTGCTGCTCGGCCAGGACTGGCAGACCGAGGTCAAGCGGATCGAGACGGGCCTGCGGGCCGCCCTCGCCCCGGCCGCGGAGCTGCCGTACGTCCGTGACGTACGGGTCCTCGGCGCGCTCGGCGTCGTCCAGCTCGACCACCAGGTCGACATGGAGGCGGCGACGCGGGCGAGCGTGGCGGCGGGGGTGTGGCTGCGGCCGTTCCGCGACCTCATCTACACGATGCCGCCCTTCATCACCGGGGACGACGACGTGGCGCGCATCGGGCGCGCCGTGTGCGCGGCGGCGCGCGCGAGCGGGGAGGCGCAGGCGTGAGCGTGATCGTGGTGTCCGGCACGGGCACGGAGATCGGCAAGACGGTGACGACGGCGGCCGTGGCCGCGCTCGCGCTCGCCGCCGGGCGCAGCGTGGCCGTCCTCAAGCCCGCGCAGACCGGCGTCGGCCCCGGGGAGCCCGGTGACGTCGCCGAGGTGCAGCGACTCGCGGGCGCCCGGGTGACAGGCGCCGAACTGGCCCGCTTCCCCGAGCCGCTGGCCCCGGCGACGGCCGCGCGGCGCGCGGGGCTCACGCCCGTCACGCCCGGCGACGTCGTCGAGGCCGCGCGGAAGCTGGCGGCCTCGCACGACCTGGTGCTCATCGAGGGCGCCGGGGGGCTTCTCGTGCACCTCGACGGGAGCGGCGCCTCCCTCGCGGACGCGGCGCGCGAGCTGGCGGCGCCGGTGCTCGTCGTCACGGCGCCGGGGCTCGGCACCCTCAACGTGACCCAGCTGACGGGCGAGGCCCTGCGGGCGCGCGGCATCGAAAGCCTCGGCCTGGTCATCGGCAGCTGGCCCGCCGCGCCCGACCTCGCGGCGCGCTGCAACGTCGAGGAGCTGGCCCGGGTGGCGGGTGCGCCGCTGCTCGGGGCGGTGCCCGAGGGGGCCGGGAGGCTGAGCGGGCAGGAGTTCCAGGAGGCGGCCCCGAGGTGGCTGGGGCCGGAGCTGGGGGGCAGGTGGGACGGGATTTCCCTCCCTTAGCCCGCCCCTTCGCACGGGGCGTGGGCGCCGGGCGGGCCGGGCCCGTCCGGCGCCCACGGGCGGGGCCGCGGCCCGGTTGCGGCGGGTCCTGAGAGGGGAAGAACCAGCCATCTCCCCTCCGTGAGGAGGCCACCGTGCCGACCGCCAAGCCGTCCCGCCGCGCCCCCGTCCACCACCCGCTCTTCGCCCGTTGCTATGCCCGCGTCAGCGTCGCGGCCGAACCGGCGATCGCCCCGTACCGCGCGGAGCTGCTCGCCGGGGTCTGTGGCCGCGTCATCGAGGTGGGCGCGGGCAACGGCCTCAACTTCCCGCACTACCCCGCCGCCGTCTCCGAGGTCGTCGCGATCGAACCGGAGCGTCTGCTGCGCCAGTTGGCCGTCTCGGCGGCGCTGCGCGCGGACGTGCCGGTCGACGTGGTGCCGGGCGCGGCGGAGGCCCTGCCGGTCAAGAGCGAGGCCTTCGACGTGGCCGTCGCCTCGCTGGTGCTGTGCAGCGTGCGGGACGTGCCGCGCGCGCTCGCGGAGCTGCGGCGGGTGCTTCGGCCGGGCGGCGAGCTGCGGTTCTTCGAGCACGGGCGGGCGCGGGGCGTGGCCTTCGCCACGGCCCAGCGCGCCCTGGACCGCACGGTGTGGCCGCTGCTGTTCGGCGGCTGCCACACCGCGCGGGACCCGGTGGGCGCGCTGCGCGCGGCCGGGTTCGAACTCGGCCCCTACCGCCGGATCCTGGTGCCCGCGAAGCGCCCGCGCCTGCCCACGTCGCCGTGCGTCCTCGGCACCGCCTGGCGGCCGTCGGAGGACGGGGCCTGAGCGGTCTCAGGGGGCTGGATCAGAGAGGCTGGATCAGAGGAGCTGGACGAGATTCACCGCGTTGCCGTCCGGGTCCTTGATGTGGGCGACCCGCTGACCCCACGGCATGTCGTTCGGCGGCCCGAGAACCCGGCCGCCGAGGTCCTCCACGGGGCCGAGGAGCGCGTCCACGTCGTCGACGGTGACACTGAGCAGCGAGCGCTGGGGCGCGTCCAGCGGGGCCTTCTCGTCGGCGACGATGCCGAGTTCGGACTCCCGTACGCGCAGGCCCACGAAGAACACCGGGCCTTCCTCGGGAACGCGGGTGGTCTGTTCGGCGCCCAGGAGCTGGGCGTAGAAGGACTGGAGCCGGATCACGTCCGGGGTGATGAGCATCGGCTGGATGGTGGCAGGCATGCCTGGCCTCCTGGGAGTCGTGAACGGGCACGGGGGTGGGAAACGGGCCTGTGGGGGTGACCGGCACGGGGCGCGAAACTCATCGCTGCCGGTGGCCGCACCCCCGCCCGCACCGCCGCTCGCCTTGCCGCCCGGCCGGGGACCTGGGCACGGCCCGCTTCGGGCTGCCCTGACGGGGGTGCGGCCACCGGCTCTCTACTGACCGCCCGGCCACGGGCGCGGACCACTGAACCTGCCTTTCGGGCTTCCCGACCACAGGCGCGGGCCACCGGGCCGCTCACAGGCCATTCAGCCGGGGTTGCGGACCACCGGCCACCGCTGGCCGCCTGGCCGTGGGTGCGGACCACCGGCTCGGGGCTGCCCGGTCCGAATGCGGGCCACCGGCCCGCCGACAAGCCACCCGGCCACGAGCACGGGCACGGGCCACCGACCGCAACAGACCACCCGGCCACAGGCACGTACCACCGGACCGCTAGCAGCTGCCCGGTCGGGATACGGGCCACCGGCCCGCCGACAGGCCGCCCGGTCACAGGCGCGGGCACGGACCACCGGATCGCTCTTCGGGCTTCCCGGCCAAGGGCGCGGGCTACCGCCGGGCTTCGCCCGGTCAGGAACGCGGGCCACCCGCCCGGCGGCGCCGAGCGCCCACGGTCACGCGGGGGCACACCGCGACGCGGAGGCGCACGGTCGCAGGGGCCCCGGTGATCGCGCCCGTCACCGGCTCCACTGGCGCAGTTCCCGCGCTATCTCCCCGACGCCCGCCGCGTCCTCCTTCACCAGGCGGGCGAGGTCGCGCACCTGCTCGGGCGAGGTCACGACCTTCACTCCGCTCGCGACCAGATAGGCGTACGCGACGGACACCGCGAAGAGCGCGTTCGAACGCTCCAGGGCGGGGACGTGGAGCAGTACTTGGAGCAGGGCGGCGGCGCGGTCGTGCGGTCCCTCGTAGACGGGGACGTCGAAGATCTCGGCCCGGTGCCGGGCCACGGCGGCCATCAAGGCGCCCCAGTCGGTGACTTGGGGGTCTCCCGGAGTCTTCTGTTCAGCGATCATCAGGAGCCAGGCGAGGTCGATGCGGAGGTTCAAGAGTCAGCGACGACCTTCGCGGTCCGCGCCGAACTCCTCGGCGAACACGCCCTCGTACTGCTTCATGAAGTCGGCGGCGGCCTCCACGAACGTATGGCCGAGCTCGCCGACGTCCTGTTTGACCAGCTCTTCGATGTACCGGTTCACGCTCATGCCGCGGGCCAGGGCCCGCTCGCGCGCGGCCCGGGCGGTGTGCTCGTCCACCCGCACGTTCAGCTGCGTCTTCGCCATGCCCTCAAGCTAGCGCCGCCGCGCTAGCACCGACAAGGGCGCCAGGACCGTGCCCCTTACATACGTCCGGGTGCCCGACCTGCGAGGGATACCGGCCAGTTGACCCCGCGCCTACCCTCTGAACCCTCTCCACTCCTGTGCCGCGCCCGCCCGGCCCGGCCGACGGCCTCAACGAGGGAGGCGGCCTTGTCCACACCCGCTACGACGCCGCACGCGGAACGCGCCGAGCCCCCGGGCTCCGCCGCCCGCGCCCGTGGCCTGACCAAGGCCTACGGCTCGGGCGAGACCGCGGTGCTCGCCCTGGACGCGGTGGACGTCGACATCGCGCGACGCCGGTTCACGGCCGTGATGGGCCCCTCCGGCTCCGGCAAGTCCACGCTGATGCACACCCTCGCCGGGCTCGACTCGGTCTCGGCGGGCCAGGTGTGGCTCGGCGAGACCGAGATCACCGGGCTCAAGGAGCGCGAGCTGACGCGGCTCCGGCGGGACCGGGTGGGCTTCATGTTCCAGTCGTTCAACCTGATCCCGACGCTCAACGCCCGCGAGAACATCACGCTGCCCATGGACATCGCGGGCAAGCGCCCCGACGCCGAGTGGCTGGAACACGTCATCGACGCGCTCGGCCTGCGCGACCGGCTCCGGCACCGGCCCGCGCAGCTGTCCGGCGGGCAGCAGCAGCGCGTCGCCTGCGCGCGGGCCCTCGCCTCCCGCCCCGAGCTGATCTTCGCCGACGAGCCGACCGGCAACCTCGACTCGCGGGCCGGGCTCGAAGTCCTCGGCTTCCTGCGCGACGCCGTGGACGCGCTGGGCCAGACGGTGGTGATGGTCACGCACGACCCGGGCGCGGCCGCCCACTCCGACCTGGTGCTCTTCCTCGCCGACGGCCGGATCGTGGACGAGATGGACCGGCCGACGGCGGAGGCCGTCCTGGAGCGCATGAAGCGGTTCGACGTACTGCACGCGGTGCCGCGCGACGCCGAAGGCCCGGCGCAGAGCACCCCCGACGAAGGCTGAGGCGGACGGTCGTGCTCAAGTCCACGCTCCGGAGCTTCCTCGCCCACAAGGGCAGGCTGTTCCTCTCCGCGCTCGCGGTGGTCCTCTCGGTGGCGTTCGTCGCGGGCAGCCTGATCTTCTCGGACACCGTCAACCGCACCTTCGACCGGCTCTTCGCCTCCACCTCGGCCGACGTCGCGGTCTCCCCCAAGGACGACGACGGGCGCGTGTCGACGGGACACACCCCGACGCTGCCCGCCGCCGTGGCGAAGGACGTCGGGAAGGTCGACGGCGTCGCGGCCACCCACGTCGACGTGTCCGTGGAGGACGTCACCGTCGTCGACCGCGACAACGACGCGGTGGGCCCGACGACCGGCGCCCCCACCATCGCCCTCAACTGGTACGCGACCGAGCGCAGCCCGGTGCGGCTCACCTCGGGCCACGTTCCGCGCGGCCCTCATCAGGCCCTGCTCGACGCGGACACGGCCGACAAGAGGGACGTGGGGATCGGCGACACGATGACGGTGATCGCCGCGCCCGGCTCGTTCCGGGTCGAGGTCGTCGGCATCGTCACGTTCCGCACCACCAATCCCGGTGCCGCCCTGGTCTTCCTGGACACCCCGACCGCGCAGACCAAGCTGCTCGGCGATAAGGACGCGGCGACGAGCGTCGCCGTGGACGCGGCGCCCGGCGTGAGCGACGCCGAGCTGAAGCGGCGCGTAGCCGCCCGGCTCGGCTCGACGTACGAGCTGAAGACCGCGGCCGAGCAGGCCGAGTCCGCCGCGGCCGCGCTCGGCGGGTTCATGGACGTCATCAAGTACGTGATGCTCGGCTTCGCCGGGGTCGCCGTCCTCGTCGGCGTGTTCCTGATCGTCAACACCTTCTCCATGCTCATCGCGCAGCGCACCCGCGAGCTGGGGCTGCTGCGCGCGCTCGGCGCCGACCGCAGACAGGTGCGCCGCTCGGTGCTCATCGAGGCCGTGCTGCTCGGTCTGGCGGGCTCCACCCTGGGGCTCGGCGCCGGGATCGGGCTCGCGGCCGGGCTCATCGAACTGATGGGTCTGCTCGGCATGAACCTGAAGTCGACGGAGATGGTGATCGGCTGGCCGACGCCCGTCGCCGCGTACGTCGTGGGCGTGGGGGTCACGTTCGTCGCCGCCTATCTGCCCGCGCGCCGGGCCGCGGGGGTCTCGCCGATGGCCGCGCTCGCGGACGCCGAGATCGCCGGTGTGGGGCGGCCGCTGCGGCTGCGGGCGCTCGTGGGGACGGTGATCGGGGCGGCCGGGGCGGCGGCGCTCGTGGGGTGCGCGGCCACGGGCGACACCTCGACGTCGGCCTCGCTGCTCGGGCTCGGCGTCGCCCTCACCCTCGTCGCCATGGTCGTGGCGGGCCCGCTGCTCGTCCGCCCGGTGATCCGGGTGCTCGGCGGTGCCTTCCCCGCGGTCTTCGGGTCCGTGGGCCGCATGAGCCAGCGCAACGCGCTGCGCAACCCGCGCCGCACGGGTGCGACGGCCGCCGCCCTGATGGTGGGGCTCGCGCTGGTGGGCGGCCTGTCCGTGGCGAGCGCGTCGATGACGAAGTCGTTCGACGAACAGATCGACAAGACGCTGGGCGCGGACTTCGTGGTCAACGGCGCCGCCAACCCCTTCACCCCGTTCCCCGCCGAGGTCACCGAGAAGGTGCGGGCGACGGAGGGCGCGGGGCTCACCGTCCGCAACCGCTTCGCGACCCTGAAGCTGCGCACGCCCGACGGCAGGACCGTGAAGTCCACCGTCGCGGGCTACGGCGCCCGGGTCGACGAGGTCCTCAACCTCTCGTACGCGCGCGGCAGTACGGCCCGGGCGCTGGCCCCCGGACACGTCGCGATGGACAAGGACTTCGCCGAGGACCACGGCGTACGCGTCGGTTCGGTGCTGCCCGTGGAGATCGCGGACCGGCGCGCGGCCGACCTCACGGTCGGCGCGCTCACCGACATGGACCTCGCGGAAGGGCCCGGCCTGGAGGGCGGGATCTTCATGGGGCTCGGCACGCTGGAGAAGTACGTCCCCGACGGACAGGACGCCACGCTCTACGTCAACGCCGCCGAGGGCACGGACGCCGGCACGCTGCGGGACCGGCTCGAGTCCGTGCTCGACCCGTACCCGCAGCTGAAGGTGCTCGACCAGGCCGACTACAAGAAGCTGATCCGCGAGCAGATCGCCGTGCTGCTCTACCTGGTGTACGCGCTGCTCGGCCTCGCGATCGTCATCGCCGTGCTCGGCGTGGTCAACACCCTCGCCCTGTCGGTCGTGGAGCGCACCCGGGAGATCGGGCTGCTGCGTGCGATCGGCCTCGCGCGGCGGCAGCTGCGGCGCATGATCCGCCTGGAGTCGGTGGTGATCGCGGTGTTCGGCGCGGTGCTCGGGCTCGCACTCGGCCTGGTGTGGGGCGTGTCGATGCAGCAGGTCCTGGCGCTGCAAGGGCTGAAGGCGTTCGCGGTGCCGTGGTCGACGATCGTCGCCGTGGTGGTCGGTTCGGTGGTCGTGGGGATCGTGGCGGCCCTGCTCCCGGCGCTGCGGGCGTCGCGCATGAACGTGCTGGAGGCGATCGCGCACGAGTGAGAGGGCGGGAGACCGGGAGGCCCGGGGCGGCGGGAGACCAGGGTGCTGCTTCGGGCGCCGCCTCGGGTGCCGTCTCGGCTGCCGGGAGGCCGGAGCGCCGCCTCGGGTGCCGGGAGGCCGGAGCGCCGCCTCGGGTGCCGGGAGGTCGGAGCGCCGCCTCGGGTGCCGGGAGGCCGCGGGCCTGTGGCGCCCGGCCGCCGCGCGTCCGGGCACGGCCGTCACGGGCCCGGCGCCCGGCGCCGCCACGAAGCGTTCTGGCGGCGCCCCGGGGCCGGATGATGGACTCGGGCGTACCCGTGCCGATCCCCGTGCACCACTGGAGAGTTGATGCCCGTGCGCCCCTTCCGTTTCGGCGTCACCATGCTCACGCCCGCCCCGCGCGCCGAGTGGCGCGAGAAGTGCCGTACGGCGGAGCGCCTCGGCTACGACGTCATCCTGGTCGCGGACCATTTGGGCATGCCCGCGCCGTTCCCCGCGGTCGTGGCCACGGCGGAGGCCACCGAGCAGGCCCGCGTCGGTACGTTCGTCCTGAACACGGGCTTCTTCAACCCGACGCTGCTCGCACGCGACGTGGCCACCACCGACCTGCTCACCGACGGCAGGCTCGAACTCGGCCTCGGCACCGGGTACGTGCAGGCCGAGCACGACGCCGCGGGCCTGCCGTTCGGCTCGCCGGGCGAGCGCGTGACGCATCTGCGGCGCACCGTGGAGGAGCTGGACCGGGCCTTCGCCGACGAGGAGTTCCAGCCTCGGCCCCTCCAGCGCCCGCGCCCGCCGCTGCTCATCGGCGGCAGCGGCGACCGCATGATGCGGCTCACCGCCGAGCACGCCGACATCGCCGCTTTCACCGGCGCCCGTGCGGTACCGGGAGACAGGGGCGGCAAGCTGGTCCCCCTCTCGCCCGAGGAACTGGACGAAAGGGTCGCCGCCTACCGGCGGTTCGCGGCCGGACGGGCCGAGCGCGCCGAGCTGAACCTGATCGTCCAGACGATCCTCATCACCGACGACCGGCGCGCGGCCGTACAGGAGTTCGTCGACCGCATCCCGCACCTGACGACCGACAGCGCCCTCGACCTGCCGATCGTGCTCATCGGCACCGTCCGCCAGATCGCCGACCAACTGCGCGCCCAGCGCGAGCGCTACGGCTTCTCCTACATCTCGGTCCTGGAGGCGTACTACGAGGCGTTCGGCCCCGTGATCGAGGAGCTGCGCGGCGAGTGACGTACCGCGCGTGCGGCATGCCGCAGCGCGCGGCCGACGTGACGCAGCTGTGCGTGCGGCGCGCCGGTCCGCTGTCCGGATTCTGAAATTCCGGGCGGCGGAGCCACGGCCGGTGATGGGATGCGGCCATGGATGATCTACGGATTCGGCCCGCTCTGCCCGGCGACCTGGACGCGGTCCTCGCCTTCTGGAAGGCGGCCGCGGAGGGCACGAGCATCAGCGACGACCGCGCGGGCGTGGAGCGCCTCGTGGCCCGCGACCCCGACGCACTGCTCCTGGCCGAGCGCGGCGGCGAGCTGGTGGGCACGGCGATCGCGGGCTTCGACGGCTGGCGGTGCCATCTGTACCGGCTCGCCGTACACCCCGACCAGCGGCGGCGCGGGATCGGCTCGGCGCTGCTCGCGGCGGCGGAGCAGCGGTTCGCGGCGCTCGGCGGGCGCCGCGCGGACGCCATGGTGCTCAACCGCAACGAGCGGGCCCACCACGCCTGGCACGCGGCCGGGTACACGCCGGAGCCGCAGTGGAGCCGCTGGGTGAAGCCCCTCGACGGGTGACGTCCGGCTTCGTCACTTTCCGCGTACTCTTCATGGTCGCTCACTACGGAGCGTAATGCTCCTAGTGGTGCTTTGCTGATCCTTTAACATGGATGGACCCCTGTAACCCCGACGAAAGGTGTGAGCGTCCGCCCATGGGCGAGCCTCCTAGTACCCGACATCGCGCATTCACCACGCCCCTGGCCGATCATGGGACGGAGGTGACCCGATGACCGAAGTGCTCCTGCTCCTCGTGGCGGTACTGCTCTCGCTCGCGTGCGGCGTCTTCGTCGCGGCGGAGTTCTCGCTCACGACCGTCGAGCGCAGCGAACTGGAGAGCGCGGCGGAGCGCGGCGAACGCGGCGCCGAGAGCGCCCTCAAGGCGGTCAAGAACCTCACGTTCCAGCTCTCCGGCGCACAGCTCGGCATCACCGTGACCGGCCTCGTCGTCGGCATGCTGGCCAAGCCCGCGATCGGCGATCTGATCGAGGGCCCGCTCGGCTCCGTCGGCGTGCCCGAAGGAGCCGCGTCGACCGTCGCCCTGCTGCTGGGCACGGCGCTGTCCACGGTCTTCCTGATGGTCGTCGGCGAGCTGGTGCCCAAGAACTGGGCGATCTCCTCGCCGCTGCCCATCGCCAAGCGCGTCGCGACCCCGCAGCGGATCTTCAGCGCGGCCTTCCGGCCCTTCATCACGCATCTGAACAACACCGCGAACCACGCCGTGCGCCGCATGGGCATGGAGCCCGCCGAGGAGCTCGCCTCCGCGCGCGGCCCCAAGGAGCTCGCGGCCCTGGCCCGGCACTCCGCGAAGGAAGGCGCCCTGGAGCCGGAGGCCGCCGAGCGGTTCATGCGCACGCTGAACCTCGCCGACCTGACCGCCGAGAACGTGATGACCCCGCGGGTCCAGGTCGTGGCCCTGGAGGCCCAGGCCACCTGCCAGGACGTCGCCAACGCGACCCGCGGGACCGGCCTGTCGCGCTTCCCCGTCTACCAGGGCTCCCTCGACACGGTCGTCGGCGTCGTCCACATCAAGGACGTCATCGCGCTGCCCGCCGAGCGCAGGCCGCGGCTGCCCGTCCGCGAGCTCATGCGCGAGCCGCTGCTCGTACCGGAGTCCCTGACCGTCGACCGGCTGCTCGACCGGCTGTCGGGCAAGCGCACCATGGCCGTCGTCATCGACGAGTACGGCGGCACCGCGGGCGTCGCCACGCTCGAGGACATCGTCGAGGAAGTCGTCGGAGAGGTACACGACGAGCACGACCCGCACGAGACGCCCGACCTGGCCGCCGTCGGCACCGACGAGGACGGCCGCGAGCTGTACTCGGCGGACGGCGCGGCCCGCACCGACGAGCTGGCCCGCGTGGGCCTGCGCGTACCGGAAGGACCCTACGAGACGCTCGCCGGAGTCGTCGCGACCGAGCTCGGCCGCATCCCCGCGGTCGGCGACCGCGTCGACGTCGGCGGCTGGCACCTGGAGGTCGTGGACGCGGGCGGCCGGCGCGCCGCGCGCGTCCTGCTGCACGCCCCGGCGCCGGGCGACGACGCGGACGCAGGGGACGGCGAGGGCGACGGATACGGCCGCGAGGGCCGCCACGGGGGCGGCGGGCTGCGCGGGGCCCGGACCCGTGCGCACCACGACAAGGCACGCGGGGACTCCCGCGAGCGGCACGAAGGCTCACGCGAGCGAGGCGGAGACTCCCGTGGGCGAGGCGGTGAGTCCCGTGGGCGGCACGAAGACTCCCGCGAGCGAGGCGGAGACTCCCGTGGGCGGGACGAGAAGGGGAAGGGCGAGCGATGACCGTCATCCAGTTGCTGATCGGCCTGGCGACGCTCGTCGTCAACGCCTTCTTCGTGGGTGCCGAGTTCGCGCTGATCTCGGTGCGCCGCAGCCAGATCGAACCGCACGCCGAGGACGGCGACCGGCGCGCCAAGAGCGTGCTGTGGGGGCTCCAGCACGTGTCCGTGCTGATGGCCGCGGCCCAGCTCGGCATCACGCTGTGCACGCTGGTGCTCGGCGTGGTCGCCGAACCGGCGATCGCGCACCTGCTGGAGCCGCTGTTCGACGCGGTGGGCGTGCCGCACGGCCTGGTCCACCCCATCTCGTTCGTCATCGCGCTCGCCGTGGCGACGTATCTGCACATGCTGCTCGGCGAGATGATCCCCAAGAACGTCGCCCTGGCCGAGCCGGTACGCAGCGCGCTGCTGCTCGGGCCGCCGCTGGTGGCGCTGGCCCGCGCGCTGCGCCCGGTGGTCTTCACCGTCAACGCGTTCGCCAACGGGATCCTGAAGCTGCTGCGGGTCGAGACCAAGGACGAGGTCGCGGCGACCTTCTCGGACGCCGAACTGGCCCGCATGGTGCAGGACTCCAGCGACGCCGGACTGATCGACGACCGCGCCCAGGAACGGCTGCACGACGCGCTCGAGCTCGGCCGCCGCCCGGTCCGCGACGTGGTGCTCCCCCTGGAACGCGTGGTCTACGCGCGCGTGGGCGTCACCCCGGAGAAGCTGGAGCGTCTGTCGGCGGACAGCGGCTTCTCGCGCTTCCCCGTCGTCGACGAGGGGCGGCGGATCGTCGGCTATCTGCACGTCAAGGACGCGCTGGAGGTCGGCCCACGCGACCTGCCCTTCCGGGTGGCGGACATGCGGCCGATCGCGCGCGTCCGCGAGACCACGCCGCTGGACGACGTGCTCACGGCCATGCGGGGCAGCCGTACGCACGTGGCCGCCGTGCTCGGCGCGGACGGCCGCCTGGCGGGCATGGTCACGATGGAGGACGTGCTGCGGGAGCTGTTCGGGCAGCCCGTCTAGCTCCGCCTGCGCGAGCTCCGCGGAGGGCGCGCTTCCGTCAGACGACGGGGGCGCGCCCTCCGCCGTCCGGGGTCTCCGTGAAACCGGGTCCGGGCGGGCCGACCTTCGCCGAGCCGAGCGCGGTGAGGACGGCGAGCAGCGCGGCCATGCCCGCGGTGCCGAGGGCCGCCGCCCAGGCCACGTCCAGGAGGTTCGTCGCCCCGGCGACGAGGATCGCGGCGAGTGCCTGCGCGAAGGTGCGGACGGCACGCTCCGCGGTGGCTTTCCAGAAGGCAGCGCTCCACATGGCGGCCCCCTCTCCAGGAGCGAGGCCTCACGGTTGAGCCCTCAACTGCCCTTATCGTCGCGCCCCTTGGCACCGCTTGTCGACGCGTCGGCCGCCCCGGGCATGAGGGCCTCCTGGAGCCGGGTGAGGAAGGCGTGGGCGGCGGGCCCCTGCGGACCGTCGGCGCGGCGGGCGAGCGCGATCCGGCCGCGCGGCACCGGCTCGGCGAACGGCAGCGCCCGCAGGCCGAGCTCCGCGACCTCCGCCTCCGACGCGGGGAAGACCGCCACGCCCAGGCCGCGCGCCGCCAGCTGGGCGACCAGGTCGGGCGCGGCCGCCTCGAAGGCGACCCGCGGGGCGAACCCGGCCCGCGCACAGGCCCGTTCCAGGGCCGCCCGCAGCCCGGTGCCACGCGGCAGGCTGATGAGGGGCCGCTCGGCGAGCGCGGTCAGGGGGAGGCCGGGGATGGTGGGGCGGGTCGCGCCGACCGCGACCGGGGGAAGGGAGGGGCTGCACGTGGGGGCGTCGCTCGGCGCGGTGTCGGTGTCGGTGTCGGTGTCGTCGTCAGCGTGGCCCGTGTGTTTCTCCGCGTACGCGATCAGTGGGTCGCCCTCGGCCACGACGGCCGCCAGTGGCTCGTCCACCACGATGTCCCAGAGGATGCCCTGCGGCGGGGTGTCGGCCGTCGGGCCGACCAGGGCGATGTCGAGCTCGCCCGCCCGGAGCGCGGCCAGCATGCGCTCCGACGTGTCCTCCGTCAGGGCTATCTCCACGTGCGGATGGTCGTCGTGGAAGTCGGCGAGCAGCTCCGCCACGCCGAACACGCCGGTCGCGGAGCCCGAGACCACCCCGATCGTGACGCGGCCGCGCAGCAGCCCGGTGAACTCGTCGGCCGTCTGCCGCATCCCCTCCACGGCGGCCAGCGCGGCACGGGCGTACGGCAGTACCGCCGCGCCCGCCTCCGTCACCGTGACCGTACGGCCCGAACGGTCCAGGAGCCGCTGCCCCAACTCCCGCTCCAGCTGGCGCACCTGGGCACTCACCCCGGGCTGCGCCACGTGCAACCGGGCGGCGGCGCGGGTGAAGTTGGCCTCTTCCACGACGGTCAGGAAGTACCGCAGCTGGCGAAGTTCCATAACCAGGAATGCTAGTCACGAGACGTACTGACTCTTGGACTTGTCGTACCGCCCCTTAGATCTTGGAACCATAGGGAACACACGGAGCACGGGTCCCGAAACCACGTCGGAACAGCGCATACGGGCCGCCATCGCGGCCGAGCGCCACGAGCTGGCCGACCTCCTGGAGAGCCTGACGCCCGAGCAGTGGGACGCGCCGTCGCTGTGCGCGGGCTGGCGGGTGCGGGAGGTCGCGGCGCACATGTCGCTCGGCTTCCGCTACCCGCTCCCCCGCGTCCTGGGGCAGCTCGTCAGGGCGGGCGGCAGTCTGCACCGCATGACGGACCGGTGCGCCCGCGCGGACGCGGCGGCGTACGGGACGGACGAGCTCGCCGGTTTCCTGCGCGCGCACGCGCACCACCCGTGGACCCCGCCGGTGGGCGGCTTCGCCGGGGCGCTCGGCCACGACGTCGTGCACGGCATGGACATCACGGTGGCCCTCCGCCTGGACCGGCGCGTACCGGAGGACCGGGTGCGGATCCTTCTGGACCACGTCACCGTGAAGGGCGCCAAGTTCTTCGGCGCCGACCTCGCCGGGGTCCAGCTGTGCGCCGACGACCTCGACCGGACGTACGGCTCCGGGGCGCCGCTGCGGGGAGCGGGCCAGGACCTGCTGCTCGCCGCGTTCGGCCGCGCGGTGCCGCGGGGGCGGCTGCACGGGGAGCCGAGCGGGCGCTTCACGGCGGCCTGAGCGCGGGGCTGGGCGCCAGGCAGGGCCGGGCCCCGGCGGGGCCGGGCTTCCTGCAGGGCCGGGCTTCCGGCGGGGCCGGGCTTCCGGCAGCCTGAGCGGGTGCTTCGCGGAGCCCGGTGCGCGGGCCCGGGTGCCGTCGGCGGCTCGGGCCCGGCCCGCACCCGCGGGATACCATCGACTCCGCCATGCAGATCAACGCCACCTACTCCAGCCTCGTCGCGGTCGGCGACTCCTTCACCGAGGGCATGTCCGACCTGCTGCCCGACGGCGGCTACCGCGGCTGGGCGGACGTCCTGGCCGAGCGCGTCGCCGCCCGCACCCCCGGATTCCGGTACGCCAACCTCGCCGTGCGGGGCAAGCTCATCGGGCAGATCGTCGACGAGCAGGTCGGCGTCGCCGCCGCGCTCGGCGCCGATGTGATCACGCTCGTGGGCGGCCTCAACGACACCCTGCGCCCCAAGTGCGACATGGGACGCGTACGAGGTCTGCTCGAACAGGCCGTGGAGACCCTCGCCCCGTCCTGCAAGCAGCTCGTCCTGATGCGCAGCCCGGGCCGCAACGGCCCGGTGCTCGAACGGTTCCGGCCCCGCATGGAGGAGCTCTTCTCCCACGTCGACGACCTCGCGGCCCGCCACGGCGCCGTCGTCGTCGACCTCTACGGGTCGGCGGCGCTCGGCGACCAGCGCATGTGGGACGTGGACCGGCTGCATCTGACCGCGGAGGGGCACCGCAGGGTCGCCGAGGCGGTCTGGCAGACGCTCGGGTACGCGCCGCAGGAGGACTGGCAGGCACCGCTGCCCGTCGCCGTGCCCCCGTCCTGGTCCGCGCGGCGCGTCGCCGACGCCCGCTTCGCCCGGCAGCATCTGGCCCCGTGGATCGGCCGTCGGCTGACGGGCCGCTCCTCCGGCGACGGCCGGACGGGCGCCCACGTGGACCCCGCGACGGGCCGCGCCTTCTGGGTCACGCCGACCGACACCGCGACGCCCGGCCCGGTCCAGGGCTGGCACCGCGTGGAGGCGGGCCCTTCCTGAGCCCGCGGCACAGCCCGCTCGTGCCCGGCACAGCCCGCTCGTGCCCGGCACAGCCCGCTCGTGCCCGGCACAGCCCGCTCGTGCCCGGCACAGCCGGGTAGCCCGTAGCCGGGTACAAGCGGTACCCCCTTGCCCGGAATGTCGCCGCGAACCCGGGAGTTGGCCGGAGCAGAAGTCGATCACTCCTGCTCCCCACCCCGACAAGGATCGCGCCATGACCACCCCGCCTCCCGACCCTCGCCCCACGGCCCCCGCCGCTGCCGTGCCCGGCCCGGGGACCCTGCACGGCCGTACCGTCGTCCTCATCGGCGGCGGCTCCGGCATCGGGCTGCGCGTCGCCCACCAGGCGGTCGCGGCCGGTGCCCGGGTGGTGCTCGGCGGCCGGTCCGCGGACCGGCTCGCCGCCGCGGCCCAGGACCTGGGGGACGCCGCGACCTGGCGCACGGTGGACGTCACCGACCGCGCCTCCCTCGCCGCGTTCTTCGCCCCCGTGGAACGCGTCGACCACCTCCTCACCACCGCGGGCACCTACCGGGTCGGCCCCATGCTGGAACTGAGCGACGAGGACGCCGAGAGCCCCTTCGTCACCAAGTTCTGGGGCCAGTACCACGCGGTGCGGCTCGCCGCGCCCAAGCTCACAGCCGATGGGTCCGTGGTCCTGATGTCCGGCGCCGCGGGCGCCCGCCCACCGGGCCCCGCGCCCGCCTACGCCGCCTGCAACGCCGCCCTCGAAGGCCTCGCCCGCGGCCTCGCCGTCGAGCTCGCCCCTATCCGCGTCAACGTCGTCTCCCCCGGCACCATCGACGGCAACCTGTGGCAGGGCCGCCCCGCCGAAGCCCGCGAGCAGGCCTTCGCCCAGTACCGCAGGGACACCCTCCTGCACCGCCTCGGCAGCGAGGACGAGATCGCCCACGCGGTGCTCTATCTGTTGGGGAACGGGTATACGACGGGGTCTACGTTGTATCCGGACGGGGGCTACACGCTGAGGTGACCGTCATAACGGGGAGGGCGGGGCCCCCTCCCCCTCCCCACCCCGCCCCCTCCCCTCGTAGATTCAGACGAACCCAGCCATGGCGCTGGCCTGCAGAAACCGCCAGTAGAATGGCCGACTGTGACTGCTGCGCCTGCTAAGCCCCGTATCCCGAACGTCCTCGCCGGGCGTTACGCCTCCGCCGAGCTCGCCACGCTCTGGTCGCCCGAGCAGAAGGTCAAGCTCGAGCGTCAGCTCTGGCTCGCCGTGCTGCGCGCGCAGAAGGACCTCGGCATCGAGGTGCCGGACGCGGCGCTCGCCGACTACGAGCGGGTCCTCGACCAGGTCGACCTGGCCTCCATCGCCGAGCGCGAGAAGGTCACGCGCCACGACGTGAAGGCCCGCATCGAGGAGTTCAACGCCCTCGCCGGACACGAGCACGTCCACAAGGGCATGACCTCCCGCGATCTGACGGAGAACGTGGAGCAGCTGCAGATCCGGCTCTCCCTGGAGCTGGTGCGGGACCGCACGGTGGCGGTGCTCGCACGGCTCGGCCGACTCTCCGGCGAGTACGCGGAGCTGGTCATGGCGGGCCGCTCGCACAACGTGGCCGCCCAGGCGACGACCCTCGGCAAGCGCTTCGCGACCGCCGCCGACGAGCTGCTCGTCGCCCATCGCCGTGTTGAGGACCTCCTCGGCCGCTATCCGCTGCGTGGCATCAAGGGCCCCGTCGGCACCGCCCAGGACATGCTGGACCTCCTCGGCGGCGACGCGGACAAGCTCGCCGACCTGGAGCGCCGCATCGCGACGCATCTGGGCTTCGACAGCGCTTTCACCTCCGTCGGTCAGGTCTACCCGCGCTCCCTCGACTACGAGGTCGTCACGGCGCTCGTGCAGCTGGCCGCCGCGCCGTCGTCCCTGGCGAAGACGGTCCGGCTGATGGCCGGGCACGAGCTGGTCACCGAGGGCTTCAAGCCGGGCCAGGTCGGCTCGTCCGCCATGCCGCACAAGATGAACACCCGCTCCTGCGAGCGTGTCAACGGTCTGACCGTCATCCTGCGCGGCTATGCCTCCATGACCGCCGAGCTGGCCGGCGACCAGTGGAACGAGGGCGACGTGTCGTGCTCCGTGGTCCGCCGCGTGGCCCTGCCCGACGCGTTCTTCGCGCTGGACGGGCTCTTGGAGACGTTCCTGACGGTGCTCGACGAGTTCGGTGCGTTCCCCGCCGTCGTCGCCCGGGAGCTGGACCGCTATCTGCCGTTCCTCGCCACCACCAAGGTCCTCATGGCGTCGGTGCGCGCGGGTGTGGGCCGTGAGGAGGCTCACGAGGCGATCAAGGAGAACGCGGTGGCTTCCGCGCTCGCCATGCGAGAGCAGGGTGTCGAGCGCAACGAGCTCCTCGACAAGCTGGCCGCCGACTCCCGCATTCCGCTGGACCGCGCGCAGCTGGACGAGCTGATGGCCGACAAGCTGTCGTTCACCGGTGCCGCCGGCGCCCAGGTCGCCGCGGTCGTCGCGCAGATCGAGGCCGTGCTCAAGGAGCACCCCGCGGCTGCGGCGTACGCGCCGGGCGCGATTCTCTGAGGCGCGGTCTCCCGCGCATCGGGAGGCCTCACTCGTCGGGCGGGCCGTGGTCCGCGTGCCTGGCACGGTCAGCTCCGTGCCCGGTGCGCGCCGCGGCCCGCTTTGCGTATGCGGGCCGCCACGAAGGTCAGGGCGGCGAGGGCGACGATGCCGAGGACGGCCTTCGAGTAGAGGCCGACGACGTCGGTGACTTCGTGCCAGCGGGTGCCGAGGGCGTGGCCGACGAGTACGAAGACGCTGTTCCAGATGAGGCTGCCCGCGGTGGTGAGGCCGAGGAAGACGGGCAGGGGCATCCGCTCGATGCCCGCCGGTATCGAGATCATGCTGCGGAAGATGGGCACCATGCGGCCGAAGAACACGGCTTTGGTGCCGTGCCGGGCGAACCACGCTTCCGTCTTCTCTATGTCGGACGTCTTGACCAGCGGCAGGCGGGCGGCGATCGCGACGGTGCGGTCGCGGCCGAGCAGTGCGCCGATGGCGTAGAGGGCGATGGCGCCCGCCACTGATCCGGCGGTGGTCCACACGAGTGCGGCGAGGAGGCTGAACTTGCCCTGGCTCGCGGCGAATCCGGCGAGGGGCAGGATGACTTCGCTGGGCAGGGGCGGGAAGAGGTTCTCCAGCGCGATGGCGGCGCCCGCGCCTACGGCGCCGAGGGAGTCCATGAGGTCGGCGGCCCAGCCCGCTATGCCGCCCGCGGGGGCGTCCGGTGATGTGGACGCGTGGGCGGTCAGGAGGGGTGCGTCGAGTGCGTGCTCGGCTGTGAGGATCATGTCGTCGACGCTACGGAATGTGCAGGCCAGGGCGGTATGGGGGCCGCCGCAGAGATTTGTTGTGGGGCTCCGTAGGGCGGAGCTGTGGGGTGCCTCAGTGAGGTTTGCGGTTTTCCGCAGTCCGCGGAGCGCGGCGCTCGACTAGCGTGATTGATCATGCGGAGCTATCTCATTCGCCGACTGCGCGTCGCCGTGGGCGTGTTGCTCGGATTCCTCAGCGCGGTCGTCGAGCTGGTCCTCACCTTGGCGTCGGGCCTCTGGCTGCTGCTCACGCTCGGGCGGTCGGGCGCGGGTCGGGGCGAGTCGGGCGTGGTCGCTCGGGTCGCTCGCCGGTGGGCCGACGGGCAGCGGTGTCGGATGGCGAGGTGGTACGGCTCGGAGATAGCGCCGCCGACGAGCGGTGCGCCCGCGCTTGCTTTCGTCGCCACGCGCTGGCCGGTGGGACTGCTCGGCGGCATGGTCCTGGTGTGCGCCTTGATAGGTGGGGGTTATGCCTCGTTGCTGCTGTGGGGCTGGGCCGCGGTCGATCTGAGCAGATGGCCGATGACCATGGGTGTCTCGGGCTTCGGCGGGATGTTCCTGCTGTTCCTGGCGGCTCAGGGGGTGCGGGCGGTGGCGCTGATGGACGAGCGCCTCGCGCGGCACTTCCTGGGTCCGAGTGCCCGTCAGCGCATGCAGCGCCGGATCGGGGAGCTGGCGGAGAGCCGCGCGGGTGTCGTGGAGGCGGTCCACGACGAGCGGCGCCGTATCGAGCGTGATCTGCACGACGGCGTGCAGCAGCGTCTGGTGGCGCTGGGCATGCTGCTCGGCCGGGCCCGTCGTACGCCTGATGCGGAGAAGTCGGCGGCGCTGTTGCGCCAAGCGCATGAGGAGAGTCAGCAGGCGCTGGTGGAGCTGCGGGAGGTGGCCTGGCGGGTGTATCCGGCGGCGTTGGACGAGGGCGGCCTTGCGGCGGCTCTTCGACGCTGCTGCGCGAGGGTCTGGCCCGGCTGTTGGCGGACGAGGGGCATGAGGTGACGGCGTCCGTGGGGGACGCGCAGGCGCTGTTGGATGCGATCGCGGCCGATCCGCCGGACGCGGCGGTCGTGGATGTGCGGATGCCTCCGACGCATACGGACGAGGGGCTGCGCGCGGCGCTGGAGATCCGCCGTTCCTGGCCGGGTACGGGGGTTCTGGTGCTGTCCCAGTATGTGGAGCGGCGGTATGCCACGGACTTGTTGACCACCGCGACGGAGGGCGTGGGCTATCTCCTGAAGGACCGGGTGGTGCAGGTCGACGAGTTCTTGGACGCCTTGGACCGGGTGGGTGCAGGGCGGACGGCTTTCGACCCGGAGGTCGTGCGTCAGTTGCTGACGTTCAGCAGTCAGGTGGATCCGCTGTCGCGGTTGACGGACCGGGAGCGCGAGGTGCTGGGCAAGATGGCGCAGGGGCATACGAATGCGGCGATCGCGGAGCAGTTGCACGTGTCGCAGAGTGCGGTGGAGAAGTATGTGAACGCGATCTTCGACAAGTTGGAGTTGCCTTCGGCGAGCGGGTACAGCCGCCGGGTGTTGGCGGTGCTGCGCTTCGTGGGGTCGTGAGGTGAGGCCGTCGGGCTCGTGGAGGGGCCGTCCGGGAGGCGGGGCCCGGGTGCGGTGGGCACGGCGGGTGCGGGAGTTGTCCGGGGCCGGAGTTGGAGACCCCGCTGGCGGGCCGCCCCTGAGGGGGCGTGAGGAGGGGGCGGCCCGCCTTCGGTGCGGCTAGAGGCCGACGTCTCGGCTGCGGATGTCCTCCAGGGACTCGCGGCGTACGAGGAGGCGGGCGTGGCCGTCTGCGACGGCGACGACCGGGGGGCGGCCGACGAGGTTGTAGCCGGAGGCCATGGAGAGGTGGTAGGCGCCGGCGACGGGTACGGCGAGCAGGTCGCCGGGGTGGGTGTCGCCGGGCAGTTGGATGTCGGTGGCGAGGACGTCCCCGGCTTCGCAGTGCCGGCCGACGACGGTGACGGTGGCGGGTGCGGCGGTGGAGCGGCGTCCGATGAGGCGGGGCAGGTAGCGCACTCCGTACAGGGCGGGGCGCGGGTTGTCGCTCATGCCGCCGTCGACGGCGACGAAGGTGCGTTCGCTGGTGCGCTTCACGGACAGGACGCGGTAGAGGGCGACGCCTGCGGGTCCTGCGATGGCGCGGCCGGGTTCGACGATCAGGCGGGGCACGGGGAGGCCGGCCGCCGCGCAGCTCTCGGTGAGTTCGGTGCGTACCTTGCGGGCCAGTGTGGTGATGTCGAGTGCGTCCTCGCCGGGGCGGTAGGCGATGCCGTGGCCGCCGCCGAGGTCGAGTTCGGGCAGGGTGATGCCGTGGTGGTCCTTGATGCGGGCCATCAGGCCGACGAGGCGGCGCACGGCGCACAGGTAGGGCTTGTCCGTGGTGATCTGGGAGCCCAAGTGGCAGTGCAGGCCGACGAGTTCGAGTCCGGGCTGGTCGAGGATGCGGGCGATGGCGTGCTGGGCGGAGCCGTCGGTGATGGACAGGCCGAACTTCTGGTCCTCGGTGCCGGTGCGGATCTTGCTGTGGCCGCCTGCGGCGATGCCCGGTACGACGCGGACGAGGACTTTCTGGCGGCTGCCGTGGGGTACGGCCGAGGCGAGTCGGGCGATCTCCGAGGCGCTGTCGATGACGATGCGGCCGACGCCGAGCCGCAGGGCGGCGTGCAGGTCCTGCGGGCTCTTGGCGTTGCCGTGCAGGACGATGCGGTGGGCGGGGAAGCCGGTGGTGACGGCGAGTTCGAGTTCGCCGGCGGAGCACACGTCGAGGCCGAGCCCCTCCTCCGCCACCCAGTGCGCCATGGCGCGGCACAGGAAGGCCTTGGCCGCGTACAGGACGTCGGCGTGAGGGAAGGCGTGCAGATAGGTGCGGCAGCGGTCGCGTACGTCGGCTTCGTCCAGGAGGTAGGCGGGGGTGCCGAAGCGGTCGGCTATGTCGGTGAGTGCCACGCCGCCGACGGACAGGTCGCCGTGCGGGAGGCGGGTCGTGGAGTGCGGCCAGACCGTCAGGTCGTCGTCGGTGTCCAGGGGCGCGGGGGGCGCGGCGGGAGTGGGGAGCGCGGCGTGGTCGCGGGCCGCGGGCAGGTCGGCAAGGGTCATGGCGGGGTCCTCGTTTCGCCTCGTCTTCACATCGTCACCGGGCCGTCTCAGCCGATCCAGGCGGTCAGCGCGCCGACCAGGGCGGCGGCCCCGGTGACGCGCAGCGCGCCCGCGGCCTGCGGGTCCCACTCGCGTCGGCGTGCGGGGCGGTGGGCCGAAGAGGCGGCGACGGAGGGCACGGTGACCGGCGGCACGGGGGTGACCGGTGTGTCGGAGGTGAGCCGCGGGTCGACGGTGACGCCGGTGACGCCCAGGGGTTCGGCAAGGGCGCGCAGCGCGGGTTCGGAGAGGCGGATCCAGGGCTGGCGGGCGCCGAGGGTGGCGGCCAGCCGCTGCTCGGAGGTGAAGGCGACGGCGGTGCGGCCGCCGACGGGTGTGCGGAACAGGCGGGCGATACAGCCCGCGGGTCCCGGCCGGACGGGGACGAATAGGGGTCCGGCCGGGCCCCGTTCGGCAGGCTCGGGGTCTTCGCCGCACACCAGTGGCTGGGTCATGGTTCCTCCTTGAGCAGCCTCGGGTGAGGCTCTCGTGGGTCGGTCGGGCGCCGCGGCCTCGGTCGGGGCGGGCGCTGGGGGCCCGGTGCCGGGCAGCGGGCACATGGTGACGTTATGCCCGGCACGGGGTGTCAACCGACTGTCCATGACGTCCCGTTGACGGTAAAGGGGTGCACGCTGACACTCTGCTGACGCGCCCCCCGATCGGCGGGCCCGGAACGGGTGAATGGGTGCGGGCGTGCGTGACGCCCAGCCCAGCCCATCCCAGCCCTGCCCTGCCCCGGCCCCGGTCCCGGCCCCCGCCCCGGTCCCGGCCCCGTCCCGCGCCGTCGTTCCTCGAAGCTGTCATTCTTCGAACCGGTAGCCCATCCCCGGCGCGGTGATCAGATGCCGTGGGTGGGCCGGGTCCGGTTCCAGTTTGCGGCGTAGTTGGGCCATGTACACGCGCAGGTAGTTGGTGCGTGTGCTGTGCGAGGGTCCCCATACTTCGCCGAGCAGTTGCTGTTGGCTGACGAGGCGGCCGCGGTGGCGGATCAGGACTTCGAGGAAGTGCCATTCGGTCGGGGTGAGGCGCACGGCGCGGCCGTCGCGTAAGGCCTTCTTGGCCAGCAGGTCGAGGGTGAAGCCCGGCGTTTCGACGAGGGCCGGGGTCTGTTCGTGGTCGGGGGGCCGGGCCCTGCGGGCCGCGGCCCGCAGCCGGGCGAGGAGTTCGTCCATGCTGAACGGTTTGGGTATGTAGTCGTCGGCGCCCGCGTCGAGCGCCGCGACCTTCTCGTCGGAGGCCTGGCGGGCGGATACGACGAGGATCGGGGCGCGGCTGAATCCGCGCAGCCAGCCGATCAGATCGATGCCGTCCATGTCGGGCAGTCCGAGATCAAGGAGGACCACGTCCGGAGGCCGCGCCGACGCCAGACGCTGGGCCATGCCCCCGTCGACCGCCGCGTCCACCTCGTACGTACGCGCCTTGAGGTTGATCTCCAGAGCCCGTACGAGCTGTGGGTCGTCCTCGACCACCAGCACCCGGGTCATCGTGTGCCGCCTCCTGACAGTGCGGGCGGACCCTGCCCGCGACCGTACGCGGCCGCAGCGGAACGGGCCCGCAGGAATTAGTGCGGTCCCGTTCAGGAAAGCGCCCACCAGCGCGTTCGCCGTGGCTCTTGATGTCTCTCATACGGTGGGCCCCACGGCGTTGACGCGTCTCTTACATGCCCTCAGCCGTCGGCGAGCCCTCGGGCGATGTCCTGGGCGCTGGCATAGGGCCGGTCGCCGGGGAGTCGTGCCGCGAGGTCGACGAGGCGGTCCGGCGCGTGGTGGTCGCGCAGGGTCCGTACCAGTTCGTCGCGGTGGAGGGGGTAGGCGCGGCGGCTGAGGTGGCGGGCCAGTTCGCCGCGCAGTTCCACTTCCCGCGGGGTCACTCCGGGTGGTGTCGAGCCCGGCCGTGGCGGTACGGGCATCGGGTCGACGGCGGGCTGGTCCTCGCCTGAGGGCTCCAGGGCCCGCTCCTCGCGCGCTCGGGTTTCGTGGCCGCTCAGGAGTTGTCCGCGCAGTTCCCTCTTCAGCTCGTCGTCCCGCAAGGGGCCCGTCTTGTTCTGGCCTCGGTCGCTCATCCTCGCTCCCCTGTCGACGGTCGGCTCGTCATGCGTCGCATCGGCTCGTGTTGATGCGCTTCGGTACGCGTCGTGGTTCGCTTCGCCGCGCATCGGGTCGGTGGCCGATCTGGCGGGTCGCGTATCCGCGCGGCGCCTCGTCAAACCGATGCGCCCCATCCGTTTTCAGAAGCCACAGCGACAGGCCACAGCGAGAAGTCACAGCTTCAGAAGCCACAGCGCGCAGCCGCACTGAGCGGCCGCAACGAGCAGCGACCGCGAGCGGCGAGAGGCGAGCGGCCCACGGAGGCCGGGAGAGAAGAGGCACACGAAAACGTCCCGGGCCCCGGCCCCCTCGTGGCCGTGACCCGGGACGTCCGCTTGGACGGACGAGGGATGCCCGGTGCGGGGCACACCCGCCCCGACCCCCGTTACCCCCGTATCCGGAGGGGTGCGCTGTCGGCGATGGTCGTCGTCACACGGCCTCCGAGCCCGCACCGGGGTCCGTTCGTCCGTCCCCCCGCAGTGATCAGTCTTGGGCCGGTTCCGGAGGTTCCTGTTCTTGTTGACGCTCTCCTGATGCGTCGTCAGAGCCTCTTGACGTGGTCTTGACGTCTGCGGGGCAGGCCGTGCCCAGGGGTGGCGCGGCGCGTATCAGGGCCCCGTCAAGGACCGTACGGGCGGCTTGAAGGCCAGCTCAGGGGCCGGTTGGATGAGGCTCGTGAACAGCTTCGCGCGCCATGACGACCGGCCGCCTCATACGGCGGTGCCGGTCGCGCGCCCGTTCTCCTGACGGGGCGCTCAACCCGCACCGCACCCGCCACACCCGCCACACTCACCACCCTCGCCGACACCCGTCGGCGCCTTCCAGCCGTGCCCCGGCCCAGCTGGGCCCCGGCGCTCCTGACGAGCGCGCCCGGCCCTTTCCCGGACGCACAGCTCTCCACCCGCATGCCCGCCCCCGCCGGGGGGCCGCCCCGGCATGCCCCGACACAGGAACACAGCCATGTCTTCTGCCTCACTGTCCGGCCGCACCGCGCTCGTGACCGGAGCCACCTCCGGCATCGGGTTCGAGACCGCCCGCCTCCTGGCCGAGCGCGGCGTCACCGTGCTGGTGCACGGCCGCACCGCCGCCGAGGCGCGGGCCGCCGTCGACGCGCTCGGCGCCTCGGCCCGCCCCGACGCGGCACGCCCGTACGCCGTCGCCGCCGACTTCACGCGCCTGGAGGAGGTCGAAGACCTGGCGCGGCACGTCGTGGCCGAGCACCCGCACCTGGACGTCCTGGTGAACAACGCGGGCATCGCGGCCCCCGAGCGGCACACGGTCACCGCCGACGGCAACGAGATCGCCTTCCAGGTGAACTTCCTCGCGCACTACCTCCTGACCAGCCTCCTGGAACCCGCGCTGACCAGCGATCCGGGCGGCCGCGTCGTCAACGTCTCCTCGTCGCTGCACCGCACGGCGTCGATCCAGTGGAGCGACCCGAACCGCGTCCGCCGCTACTCGCGCCTGGCCGCCTACGCCCAGTCGCAGCTCGCGCTCACCGTCTTCGCCGCCGATCCGCGCGTGACCGCGGTGTCCATCCACCCGGGCGTGTGCGACACGGCGCTGCTGGCGCTGTACGCGCACGAGGGCGCGGCCGCCGCCGAGGGCGCCGCCCACGTGGTGCGCCTGTGCGATCCGGCTGTCGAGATCGTCAACGGCGCGTACTACGACCGTGCCGAGCGGGTGGAACCGGCCGCGGCCGCCCGGGAGGACCGCACGGTCAAGCGCCTC
Organism: Streptomyces sp. AN091965; assembly: GCF_022698285.1. NCBI lineage: Bacteria > Bacillati > Actinomycetota > Actinomycetes > Kitasatosporales > Streptomycetaceae > Streptomyces > Streptomyces sp. AN091965. Next base: position 1,849,276 of record NZ_JALDMY010000001.1, read on the forward strand.
ACCAAGCTGGCCGACGTGCTGGTCGGCCACGCCTCCTGACGGAGCTTCCGGTTCCCGGGCCCGGCCCGGCCGCTGTCCGTGCGGCCCGGCCGGGCGCGTCCCGGCCCGTGTGCCCTCTATCCTCTCGATCGCTCGTGGCCATTTCTGGAGGTCGGCTTCCGTGATCCCGCTCGAGCCGCGTCAACTTCCCGTGCCCTTTCGTTGGTTCGCCGCCGGGGCGCCCGGGACCGCCGCCCTGCCCGAACACGTCCTGGCGCACGGCGCCGGGCAGTGGTGGGCGGACCGTGCCGACGCGCCGCGCGCGCTCGCGGTGACCTGTGCCGGGCACGTCGTGCTGCGCGGCGACCCGCGCGCGGTGACGGCCGCGGGGCTCGCGCCGTTCGCGTCCGGGCACGTCGATGCCCCGCTGCGCTTCCTGCCCGTGCTCGGTGCCGCGTTCGAACGCCTGGTGCCCGTCGAACGGATGGTGTACGTCCACCGGGAGCCGGTCGCCGCGACGCGTCCGCCGCGCGGGGTGCGGGTCCGCCCGGTGACGGCGGACGACGCGGCGGCGCTGGCCGTGGGGTGGCCCGGCTCCGACTGGATCCACGGCAGTTGGGGCGGCGCCGAGGGACTCGCCGCCTCGGGGCGCGCGGTCGCCGCCTTCGACCGCGGCGGCCGGGTCCTCTCCGTGGCCTGCGCCTACTTCGCGGGCGCGGCGTACGAGGACGTGGCCGTCGCCACCGCGCCCGAGCACCGCCGCAGGGGGCTCGCGCACGCCTGCGTGACCGCGCTCACGGCGGACATCGCGGCGCGCGGCCGCACCGCGAGCTGGTCCTGCGCTCGCGAGAACCGCCCGAGCCGCCTCCTCGCCTGGACGACGGGCTTCCGGCTCGCGAGCGAGCACACGCGGTTCGCCACCGGCGCCCCTCTGCCTCAAACCTCCGACACCCCGCTACCTCAATCGGCGGCATTGGGCAAGCCCCTCCCGAACCCCACATCACCCCTGATGCCCCTTCTGTGACGTGCAGCAATATCGTTCACGCCGCCCGAGTTCAAGAGCATCCGAAGAGTCCAAGGTCACAGCCGAGCCTCGGCATCAGGTGCCGTTTCCGCCCTAGCATCGACGCATGACGGTCCTGCCTGACGACGGGCTTTCGCTGGCCGCCGATTTCCCTGATGCGACCCATGAGCAGTGGCAGCGCCTGGTGGAAGGCGTACTGCGCAAGTCGGGCAAGGACGTATCGGGGGCGGCGGCTGAGGAAGCGCTGTCCACCGCACTAGAGGACGGGCTCAGCACCCGCCCGCTGTACACCGCCCGTGACGCCGTGGCCGACGTGGGCCACCCCGGCTTCGCCCCCTTCGTGCGGGGCGGCTCCGCCGCGGGCGCCGCCGCCACCGGCTGGGACGTGCGCCAGCGGCACGCGACGAGCGATCCCAGGAGCACGAACGAAGCGGTCCTCGCCGACCTGGAAAACGGCGTCACCTCGTTGTGGCTGGCCCTCGGCCCGGACGCGCTGCCCGTGTCCGGCCTGGAGCGGGCGCTCGACGGCGTGTACCTGGACCTGGCCCCGGTCGCCCTGGACGCCGGTGCGGCGTACGAGCCGGCGGCGCGGGCCTTCCTCGGGCTCGTGGACGCGGCGGGCGTCGCCAAGAGCGCGGCGCGCGGCACGCTCGGCGCCGACCCGCTCGGGTACGAGGCGCGTACGGGCGAGGAGTTGGGCGCGGACGCCGCCGTGGAGCTCGCGCGGCTCCTCGGCCGTGAGTACGGCGGTCTGCGGACCCTGGTCGTGGACGCGCTGCCGTACCACGAGGCGGGCGGCTCGGCCGCGCAGGAGCTCGGCGCCTCGCTCGCGACGGGCGTCGCGTATCTGCGGCTCCTGACGGACGCGGGCCTGTCGCTCCAAGAGGCGTGCGCACAGCTGGAGTTCCGCTACGCGGCCACCGCCGACCAGTTCCTGACGATCGCCAAGCTGCGGGCGGCGCGGCAGCTGTGGGCCCGGGTGGCCGAGGCGTGCGGCGACGCGGGCGCGGGCGCCCAGCGGCAGCACGCGGTCACGTCCCCGGTGATGATGGCCCGCCGCGACCCGTGGGTGAACATGCTGCGGACGACCGTGGCCAGCCTGGCCGCCGGAGTGGGCGGCGCCGACGCGGTCACGGTCCTGCCCTTCGACCACGCCCTGGGCCGGCCGGACGCGTTCGCGCGCCGGATCGCCCGCAACACCTCGACGATCCTCCTTGAGGAGTCGCATCTGTCCCGGGTCATCGACCCGGCGGGCGGCTCCTGGTACGTGGAGCGGCTGACCGCCGAACTGGCCGACGCGGCCTGGGCGTTCTTCCAGGAGATCGAGCGGGCGGGCGGCCAGGCGGCGGCCCTGCGCTCGGGCCTGCTCGGCGAGCGCCTCGCGGCGACCTGGGCCGAGCGCAGCCGCAAGCTCGCCAAGCGGCGCGAGCCGATCACCGGCGTCAGCGAGTTCCCGCACCTCGGCGAGAAGCCGGTCGAGCGCGAGCCCGCGCCCGTGGGGCCGACGGGCGGTCTGCCGCGGGTGCGCCGCGACGAGGCGTACGAGGCGCTGCGGTCCCGCTCGGACGCCCATCTGGCGGCGACCGGCGCCCGGCCGAAGGTGTTCCTGGCCGCGCTCGGCCCGGCGGCCGCGCACACGGCGCGGGCCTCGTTCGCCGCGAACCTGTTCCAGGCGGGCGGTGTCGAGCCGGTCCACGACCCGGTGTCGGTGACCGCCGACTCCGCCGCCGACGCCTTCCGGGCCAGCGGGGCGACGGTCGCCTGCCTGTGCTCCAGCGACGCACTGTACGCCGAGGAGGCGGCGGCCGTCGCCGCCGCGCTGAAGGCGGCGGGCGCCCGGCACGTGTTCCTCGCGGGGCGGCCCGGCGAGTACGGCGACGATGTCGACGCGTACGTCTTCGCCGGCTGTGACGCCGTGGCCGTGCTGTCCTCCACCCTCGACCTCATGGGAGTGGCGCCATGACGATCCCCGACTTCTCCGGCATCGGCCTGGGGGCGGGCGCACCGCCGCAGGGCTCCACCGGGCAGTGGCGCGCCGCCGTCGAGGCGGTCACCGGCAAGGACGCGGACGACCTGCTCTGGGAGACGCCCGAGGGCATCGCGGTCAAGCCGCTGTACACCGGCGCGGACGTGGAGGGCCTGGACTTCCTGGGCACGTATCCGGGTGTGGCGCCGTATCTGCGCGGGCCGTATCCGACGATGTACGTGAACCAGCCGTGGACGATCCGCCAGTACGCGGGCTTCTCCACCGCGGAGGAGTCCAACGCCTTCTACCGCCGCAATCTGGCCGCCGGGCAGAAGGGCCTCTCGGTGGCCTTCGACCTGCCCACGCACCGCGGCTACGACAGCGATCACCCGCGGGTGACCGGCGACGTCGGCATGGCGGGTGTGGCCATCGACTCGATCTACGACATGCGTCAGCTGTTCGACGGCATTCCGCTGGACCGGATGACGGTGTCGATGACGATGAACGGCGCGGTGCTCCCGGTGCTCGCGCTGTACATCGTCGCCGCCGAGGAGCAGGGCGTGCCGCCGGAGAAGCTGGCGGGGACCATTCAGAACGACATCCTCAAGGAGTTCATGGTCCGCAACACCTACATCTATCCGCCCAAGCCCTCCATGCGGATCATCTCCGACATCTTCGCGTACACCTCGCAGAAGATGCCGCGCTACAACTCCATCTCGATCTCCGGCTATCACATCCAGGAGGCCGGGGCGACGGCCGATCTGGAGCTGGCGTACACGCTCGCGGACGGCGTGGAGTACCTGCGGGCGGGCCGGGAGGCGGGCCTTGACGTGGACGCGTTCGCGCCGCGGCTCTCGTTCTTCTGGGCGATCGGCATGAACTTCTTCATGGAGGTCGCCAAGTTGCGGGCGGCGCGCCTGCTGTGGGCCAAGCTGGTCAAGCAGTTCGATCCGCAGAACCCCAAGTCGCTGTCGCTGCGCACGCATTCGCAGACCTCGGGCTGGTCGCTGACCGCGCAGGACGTGTTCAACAACGTGACGCGTACGTGTGTGGAGGCCATGGCGGCCACGCAGGGCCATACCCAGTCGCTGCACACCAACGCCCTGGACGAGGCGCTGGCGCTGCCCACGGACTTCTCGGCCCGCATCGCGCGCAACACGCAGCTGCTCATCCAGCAGGAGTCCGGGACCTGCCGGGTCATCGACCCGTGGGGCGGCAGCGCCTATGTGGAGCGGCTGACCTACGACCTGGCCCGCCGCACCTGGCAGCACATCCAGGAGGTCGAGGCCGCGGGCGGCATGGCGCAGGCCATCGACGCGGGCATCCCGAAGCTGCGCGTCGAGGAGGCCGCGGCGCGGACGCAGGCGCGGATCGACTCGGGCCGCCAGCCGGTGATCGGCGTGAACAAGTACCGCGTGGACAGCGACGAGCAGATCGAGGTCCTGAAGGTCGACAACTCCTCGGTGCGCGCGCAGCAGATCGAGAAGCTGCGGCGGCTGCGCGCCGAGCGCGACGACGCGGTCTGCCAGGACGCGCTGGCCAAGCTGACGGCGGCGGCCGAGCGCGGCTCCGGCACCGGTCTTGAGGGGAACCTCCTGGCGCTCGCCGTGGACGCGGCCCGCGCGAAGGCCACGGTCGGTGAGATCTCGGACGCCCTGGAGAAGGCGTACGGGCGGCACGCGGGCCAGATCCGTACGATCTCCGGTGTGTACCGCACCGAAGCAGGCCCGTCGCCGTCCGTGGCGCGCACCCGCGCGCTGGTGAAGTCCTTCGAGGAGGCCGAGGGGCGCCGTCCGCGCATCCTGGTCGCCAAGATGGGCCAGGACGGCCATGACCGCGGCCAGAAAGTCATCGCCACGGCCTTCGCCGACCTGGGCTTCGACGTCGACGTCGGCCCGCTGTTCCAGACGCCCGGGGAGGTGGCACGGCAGGCCGTCGAGGCGGACGTGCACATCGTGGGCGTGTCCTCGCTGGCGGCCGGGCATCTGACGCTGGTGCCCGCGCTGCGCGAGGAGCTCGCCGCCGAGGGCCGCGAGGACATCATGATCGTCGTGGGTGGTGTCATTCCTCCGCAGGACGTGCCGACGCTCCTGGAGATGGGGGCGGCGGCCGTGTTCCCGCCCGGCACGGTGATCCCGGACGCGGCGTACGACCTGGTGCGGCGGCTCGCCGTGAGCCTCGGCCACGAGCTGCCCGCGGACGGTCCTGAGGACGAACAGGCCACCGACGGTCCCGGGAACGGGCTGTGAGCCGCTGACCCCATGGCACCGACGATCGATCTCGACAGTTATGTGAAGGGCGTCCTCGACGGCAAGCGCGCGCACATCGCGCGGGCCATCACGCTCGTGGAGTCCACCAAGCCCGAACACCGCGTCCTCGCTCAGCGGTTGCTGACGCAGCTGCTTCCGCACGCGGGGCGGGCGCGGCGCGTGGGCATCAGCGGTGTGCCGGGGGTGGGCAAGTCGACGTTCATCGACGCGCTCGGCACGATGCTCACCTCCCTCGGGCACCGGGTCGCGGTGCTCGCCGTGGACCCGTCGTCGACGCGCACGGGCGGCTCCATCCTGGGTGACAAGACGCGCATGGAGCGCCTGTCGGTGGACCCGATGGCGTTCGTACGCCCCTCGCCCACGGCGGGGACGCTCGGCGGTGTGGCGAAGGCGACCCGTGAGTCCATCGTGGTGATGGAGGCCGCGGGCTACGACGTGGTGCTCGTGGAGACCGTCGGCGTGGGCCAGTCGGAGACGGCCGTGGCCAACATGGTCGACTCGTTCCTGCTGCTCACGCTCGCCCGGACCGGCGACCAGCTCCAGGGCATCAAGAAGGGCGTCCTGGAGCTCGCGGACGTCATCGCCGTCAACAAGGCCGACGGCCCGCACGAGCGGGACGCGCGCTCGGCGGCCCGTGAACTGGCGGGCGCGCTGCGCCTCATGCACGGCAAGGACGCGGTGTGGACGCCGCCGGTGCTCAGCTGCAGCGCCCGCGAGGGCAGCGGGCTCGACACGCTGTGGGAGCGCCTGGAGCAGCACCGCGCGCTCCTGGACTCCACGGGCCGTCTCGCCGCCAAGCGCCGCGACCAGCAGGTCGACTGGACGTGGACGATGGTGCGCGAGGAGCTCCTCGGACGTCTGTACGCCGACCCGGACGTGCGGCGCCTCGCGCCGGAACTGGAGCGGGGTGTGCGCGAGGGGACGGTGACCGCGACGACGGCCGCGGAGCGGATCCTGGCGGCGTTCCAGGACACCGGGGCGGGCGGCGCAGCGCCGGTGAGCGCCGGACCGCGCCGGACCTCCGGGGACGCGCCCCCTCACGACGTACTACCGAAGGACGGAACCACCCCGTGAGCCATGACGCACCGCCCCCGGTCCTCCTGCACACCGAGGGCCGCGCGGCCCACGTCGTCCTGAACCGGCCCCGCGCGCTGAACGCCCTGGACCACACCATGGTCCGTCTGATCGACGAGGCGCTCACCGCGTGGGAGCGGGACGAGTCGGTGGCCACCGTCGTGGTGTCCGGCGCCGGGGAGCGGGGCCTGTGCGCGGGCGGTGACATCCGGGCCGTGCGCGCGGACGTCCTGGCGGGCGGCGGCGCCGCGTCGGCGGCGTTCTGGCACGACGAGTACGTGCTCAACTCCCGCATCGCGCACTACCCGAAGCCCTATGTCGCCCTCATGGACGGCTATGTCATGGGTGGTGGCGTCGGGGTCTCGGCCCATGGCGGCGTGCGGGTCGTCACGGAGCGCTCGCGGGTCGCCATGCCCGAGACGATCATCGGTTTCGTGCCGGACGTCGGCGGGACGTACCTCCTGTCGCGGGCGCCGGATGAGCTGGGCACGCATCTGGCCCTGACCGGCACGGCGGTGGGCGCTGCCGACGCGCTGCTGTGCGGGCTCGCCGACCACTACGTGCCCTCCGGGCGGCTCGCGGAGCTCACCGCGGCGCTCGCGGACGGCGAGGCGGCGGACGTGGTGGCCGCCTTCGCCGAGACCGCGCCCGAAGGCGAACTGGCCGCGCACCGGGAGTGGATCGACTCCTGCTACGCCGCCGGGTCCGTGGAGGAGATCGTCGACCGGCTGCTGGGCCGGGGCGATCCCGCGGCGAAGGAGGCCGCGGAGACGCTCCTCTCGCGCTCGCCCACGTCCCTGAAGGTGACGCTCGCCGCCGTGCGCCGGGCCCGCGCGCTGGGTTCCTTGGAGGACGTGCTGCGGCAGGAGTACCGCACGTCGTGCGCGTGTCTGACGTCGGCGGACTTCCCGGAGGGCGTGCGCGCCCAGGTCGTGGACAAGGACCGCAGGCCCCGCTGGTCGCCCGCGCACCTCGCGGAGGTGCGGGACGCGGAGGTGGCCCGCTTCTTCCTGCCGTCCCCGTACGGGGAGTTGAAGTTCGCCCCGGTGGCCGACGGGCCTGTCCGTGGGGGCGGCCGAGGCTGACGTACGGGGTCCCCGGGGGGGGAGGAGGCGGCGCCGTCGTCACGGCGGGTCGACCTTCGTGATCACCGCGAGGAGTTGCAGCACGTCCCAGCCGCCCCAGCGGGCCACCCCCAGGGCCAGCCAGTGGCCTTCGACCTGCCACAGGTGCACGTCGGGCACGGTCTCGCTGAGGGACGCCCAGGGCTCCGGCACGTCACCCGAACCGGCCACGACGCGGGCGAAGGCACTGGCGAGGCTGATGATGTGGGGCTCGCCCCAGCGCGCGGTCAGGAGCACGGCGAGGGCGTCGCGCTCCGCCTCGTACTGCTCCTCCATGGCGTCGCGGGCCGTGCCGTCGTCGTCCTCCGCCGTCTCGTACGTGCGTAACTCCGCGATGTGGAAGCCGGGTCCGGCACGGACGGCCGTGGACCTGCCGGGCGCCTCGGGGAAGTCCCGGGCGCGCAGCAGGTCGATCGTCGCGAGGTGCTCTGCGCTGCTCATGCGATCCAGTAAAGCGGCCGCCACTGACAATCAGTCATCAACGCCGGGCCGGCAGCGGGCTGCCGGGGCCGTGCGGGGCAGCTCAGGCGTCCCTGCGGCGCACCGCCCACCAGCCCGCGAGCAGCGCGGCGCCCGCCCAGGCCGCCGTCACGGCGAGCCCCGTCCACGCGCCGAGGGTGCCCGTGGGGTCCGTGTGCAGGACCTGCTGTCCGGCCTTGTCGGGCAGGAACTGGGCGGCGCCGCCCGCGACGTCGCCGACCACGAAGGACACGATGAGGAGGAACGGGATCAGCAGACTGAGCACGGCGGTTCCGCTGCGCAGCAGGGTGGTGAGGCCCGCCGCGAACAGCGCCATCAGGGCCAGGTAGACCCCGCCGCCCAGGCAGGCGCGCAGCGCTCCGGGGTGGCCGAGCCCGATGGCGTACTCCCCCAGGAAGGCCTGGCCCGCGAGGAACGCGCCGAAGCAGGTGACGAGGCCGACGAGCAGGGCGGCCGCGCCGATGACGGCGGTCTTCGCGGCGTAGAACAGGCCGCGGCGCGGGACGGCCGCGAGCGAGACGCGCAGCGCCCCCGTCACGTACTCGGAGCCGACGGCGGCCGTGCCGAAGCTGATGGCCGCGATCTGGCCGAAGTTGAGGGCGTAGAAGGCGTCGAAGACGGGTTCGGCGTCGAGGTTGTCGGCCTCCGCCTTGCCGACGGTGGCGAACGCGAGGACGGTGATCGCGAGGGTCGCCGCGAACACCGCGAGGAGGGAGAGGAGCGTCGCCCGCAGCGACTTGATCTTGATCCACTCGGAGTGGAGCACGGCGGCGGTCGACATGGTCAGGCCTCCTGGCGGGTCGTGGTGGTCGCGGAGCCGGTGGGGCCCGCGGAGAATTCGGTCTCCTCGGCGGTGAGGGCCAGGTAGGCCTGCTCCAAGGAGGCCTCCTCGTCGGCGAGTCCGAGGATCGGCACGCCCTCGCGGGCGGCGAGGGCGCCGACCTCGGCGGCGCGGACGCCGTCCACCGTCCAGGCGCCGTCCTCGGCCTCGGTCAGCTCGTGTCCCGCGCGGGCCAGGGCGGCCCGCAGCCGTGCCGGGTCGCTGGTGCGGGCGCGCACGCGGGGGCTGCTGTGCGCGGTGATGAACTCCCGCATCGGCGTGTCCGTCAGGAGTCGGCCCTTGCCGAGGACGACGAGGTGGTCGGCGAACGTGGCGGTCTCGTTCATCAGGTGGCTCGACACGAGCACCGTGCGGCCCTCTCGGGCGAGGCGGCGCACGAGCTCGCGGATCCAGATGATCCCCTCGGGGTCGAGGCCGTTGGACGGCTCGTCCAGGAGGACCACGGCGGGGTCGCCGAGCAGGGCGGCCGCGATGCCGAGGCGCTGCCGCATGCCCAGCGAGAACGTCTTGATCCGCTGGTGCGCGACGGCGGCGAGGCCGGTCTCTTCGAGGACCTCGCCCACGCGCGGGGCGGCGATGCGGTTGCTGACGGCGAGTGCGCGCAGGTGGTCGCGGGCGGTGCGCGATCCGTGGGCGGCCTGCGCGTCGAGCAGGGCGCCGACCTGGCGCAGCGGCTCGTCGTACGTCGCGAAGGGGCGGCCGCCGACGGTGGCGGTGCCCGACGTGGGCCGGTCGAGGCCGAGCACGAGGCGCATCGTGGTGGACTTTCCGGCGCCGTTGGGGCCGAGGAAGCCGGTGACGCGGCCGGGCCGGACGCTGAAGGTCAGGTCGTCGACCGCGCGCCTGGTGCCGTACTCCTTGGTCAGCTGGTGGACGTCGATGCTGGTCATGGGGCAACCCTCGCGTCCCGCGCCGGGGCGGGGCCTCCCCCGGCCGAGGAGATCGTCTCCCCCGTGCGGGGGAGCCGGGCCACGCGCGCGTCCTGGCACGATGACCTGCATGATCCGCCTGTTGCGACCGCTGACCCGCGCGGTCACGTACACCCGTTGGCTGCATCTGCTCGTCGGCGGTCTCGTGGTGCTCGCCGTGGCCACGGTCCACGGGGTCGAGGACGCCACGGCCCGGGACTGGGTGGTCATCACGCTGCTGCCCGTGCCGTTGATGGCGGCGGTCGCCCTGGTGCCCGCGATGCGCCGGGCGGAGGGGCTCCAGGCGCGCCTGATGCTGTTCCCGGGGGCGCACGCGCGGGAGGCCCGGTCCGGGGACGAGGGGGCCGACGGGGAGGGCCCCGGCATCTCTGTGGCTCCCTCGGCGTCGTGGCGCGACCGCGGTCGGACCGCTGTGTGGCTCGTGGTGCGTCTGGAGCTGGGGTGGGGGCTCGGCGTCGCCTCGGTGCAGCTCATCGGGTACGCGCTGGCACTGCTCGGCACGACGTCCGAGGCCCCCGACGACGACGGCCTGTTCCTGCCCCGGCCCACCTCGGCGGCCTGGAACGCGCTGCTCCTGCCGCTGCCCCTGCTCGTCCTGAGCGTCCTGGTGGTCGCGGCGGGCGGCCTCGCCGCGGCCGCCGCGCGCAGCCTCCTGGGCCCGTCGCCGACCGAGCGTCTCGCGGCCCTGGAGGAGCGCACCGAGCAGCTTCTGGAGCGCAATCGCATCGCCCGCGAGCTGCACGACTCCATCGGGCACGCCCTGACCGTCGCCGTGGTGCAGGCGGGTGCCGCGCGGGCCGCCGCCGACGCGGACTTCACCGATCGCGCCCTGGAGGCGATCGAGGAGACGGGCCGCGACGCCCTGGAGGACCTGGAGCGGGTCCTGCGCGTGCTGCGGGAGGACGCCGAGCCCGCCCACCGGCGGCCGACCCTGGCCGCCGCGGACCGGCTCCTGGAGTCCGCGCGCACGGTGGGCGCCGAGGTCGACGCCGAGGTGTCGGGCCCGGTGGACGAGCTGCCGGGTCCGGTGTCGCGGGAGGGCTACCGCATGCTCCAGGAGGCCCTGACGAACGTCCTGCGGCACGCGGGCCCGGTTCCGGTCCGGGTGCGCGTCACGGTGTCCGGCGGCGCGCTGACCCTCGACGTGCGCAACGCCCTGCCGCGGCAGGCGGCCCCGGCCGGCCGGGGCGGCAGCGGTCTGCGCGGCATCCGCGAGCGCGCCGTGCTGCTCGGTGGCCGGGCGAGCACGGGGCCCGAGGACGGCGAGTGGCGGGTGCACGCCGAACTGCCGCTGCGCTGAGGGCCCCTGAGCCCCTGCCGGGCCCGGTGATCTAGGCTGGCCGGATGCCCGTGACCGTGCTCCTCGTCGACGACGAGCCCCTCGTCCGTGCGGGGCTGCGCGCCGTCCTGGAGGCGCAGCCCGACATCGAGGTCGTCGGGGAGGCGGCCGACGGCGCCGCCGTGATCCCCCTGGTGCGGCAGCTGCGCCCGGACGTCGTCGCGATGGACGTGCGCATGCCCCTCCTGGACGGCATCGAGGCCACGCGCGCGGTGCTGCGCACGGTGCAGGACCCGCCCAAGATCGTCGTCATCACGACCTTCGAGAACGACGAGTACGTGTACGAGGCGCTGCGCGCGGGTGCCGACGGCTTCCTCCTCAAGCGCGCACGGCCCGCGGAGATCGTGCACGCGGTGCGTCTGGTGGCCGAGGGCGAGTCACTGCTGTTCCCGGCCGCGGTGCGCCGCCTGGCGGCCAGCCACGGCGAGGAGCGGGGCGAGGAGGGCGCCCGGGCCGCGTTCGCGCGGGCGGGGCTCACCGGGCGGGAGGAGGAGGTGCTGCGCCTGATGGCGCGCGGCCTGTCGAACGCGGAGATCGCGGGGCGGCTCGTGGTCGGCACCGAGACGGTGAAGTCGCATGTGAGCGCGGTGCTCGCGAAGCTCGGCGCGCGGGACCGGACGCAGGCCGTGATCGTGGCCTACGAGTCCGGTTTCGTGGCTCCGGGGTGACGCGCGGCTCCAGAGAGGGCCGGTTCTCAGGGGGTCGGCGCGATCAGCACTCGCACTGGTGGACGGCTTCCGAGTACCATCCGCCCATCATGCGCATGGGATGGAAGGTAGGACGTTGGGGCGGCTGACCGGCGGAGATCCGTCTCTGCTACGGCGGATCAACTCCTCGGTGGTGCTGCACGCGCTGCGCGCCGCGGATTTCGCGACACTCACGGAGATCACCCGGGCGACGGGCCTGTCACGGCCCACCGTCGAAGGCGTGGTCGAAGGGCTGATCGAGGCCGGTCTCGTGGTGGAGACGGACGTGGACGACGGTGCCGCGCGGCGCCAGGGACGACCGGCACGGAAGTTCCGCTTCCGTGCGGAGGCGGGGCATCTGCTCGGTCTGGAGATCGGCCCGCACCGGGTGGCCGCCGTCCTGTCGGACCTGCACGGCAAGATCCTCGGCACGGCGGCCAAGGACGTCTCGGAGACGGCGTCGGCGGACGAGCGCCTGGAGCGGCTGCGCGGCGCGGTCGCCGATCTGCTGCGCCGCGCCGGGGTGGCCCGTGGCTCGCTGCGCGCCGTCGGCGTGGGCAGCCCCGGCATCGTGGAGGCGGACGGCTCGGTGCGGCTGAGCACGGCGCTGCCCGGCTGGACAGGGCTGCCGCTGGGCGAGCGGCTGCGCCGCTCCTTCAAGTGCCCGGTCCTGGTCGAGAACGACGCGAACGCGGCGGCCGTGGCCGAGCACTGGAAGGGCGCGGCGACGAAGTCGGACGACGTGGTGTTCGTCCTCGCCGGGCTGAGCCCGGGGGCGGGTTCGCTGATCGGCGGGCGCCTGCACCGCGGCTACGGCGGCGCGGCGGGCGAGATCGGCGCGCTGCACCTGCTGGGTCGTGAGGTGAAGCCGGAGACGCTGCTGTCGACCACGGACGAGCCGCTGCACCCGCTGGACGAGCAGGCCGTGGCGGAGGTGTTCGCGCACGCCCGGGAGGGCGACGAGCGGGCCCTCGCGGCGGTGGACCGCTTCATCCGGAGGCTGGTGCACGACGTGGCGGCGCTGGTCCTGGCGCTGGATCCGGAGCTGGTCGTGGTGGGCGGCTGGGCGGCGGGCCTGGACGGTGTCCTCGACCCGCTCCGCCGCGAGCTGGCCCGCTACTGCCTCAGGCCGCCCCGGGTGGCCCTGTCGATGCTGGGCGAGGCGGCCGTCGCGACGGGTGCGCTGCGTCTGGCGCTCGACCACGTGGAGGACGAGTTGTTCGCCGTGGAGGGCACGGTGTCCGCTTCGCGGTGATGTGCGGGCTCCCCGCGCCGCGCGCTCGTCCGCGAACGCCGGACGGGCTCGATGCCCGGCCGGCGCGGTCGTCCGTGCAGCAGGCCTCAGGAGGCCTGGCGCTCCGGGCCGTGGTGGATCTCCACCGCGCCCTGGTCGCCGAACGTGAGGCGGCAGGTGTCGGCCCGGTACGTGGCCACGGAGAGCGCCGCCGTGCGGCCGCCCGCGAGGAAGCGGGTGGTGACGACGAGGACCGGGGCGCCGGGCAGCCGGTCCAGGGCCCTGGCGTCGTCCGCGCGGGCCGAGCCGAGCTCGACGGCGCGGTCCTGGCCCTCGATGTCGAGCCGGGCGAGCTCCCGCAGCACGGCACGCGCGCGTGCCGGTCCTGCCGGGGCGTCGATGGCGGTGAGGTCGGGCACCGACGCCGACGGCACGTACAGCAGCTCGGCGGCGACGGGGTGGCCATGGGAGACGCGGGTGCGGCGGACCGTGTGGACGGGCTCGTCCGGGCCGGTCCCCAGGGCGCGGGCGACGTCGGCGGGCGGGACGGCGGCCTCGCTGTCGGCGGGCTGCCAGTCGTCGCCGGGCGCGCCGGGCCAGCCGCCCCGGTCGGTGCCGACGGCCACGCCCATGCGCGGCGGCGCCACGGTCGTGCCGACCCCGCGGCGGCGCTGGAGCCTGCCTTCCAGCTCCAGCTGCTCCAGGGCCTGGCGCAGGGTCGCGCGGGCGACGCCGAACCGGGCGGCGAGGTCCCGCTCGTTCGGAAGGATCTCGCCGACGGCGAACTCGGAGTCGAGTGCTTCGCTGAGCACGGTCTTGAGGTGCCAGTACTTCGGCTCCGGCACCGTTTCCAGCTGCGTGGTCCCCACCCTGTCCTCCGCAATCGCCGTGCGCAGGCGGCTTTTCAGCGCCTTGTTTATTAAAGGTTCCTGCACTATCTCAGCGACGATAGAGCCGCGCTCATCCTTGGTCAAGACCAATCCTGCTTCCGTTACTGCCCGCACAGAAGTGGTGCCACAGAGCATTCACGCGCTGTTCGCGCAGGGTCGACACCTCACGCCCTGGGGTGACGAAAACCGATACGTCGCCCATGGCCGCGCGCAACAGCAAGCCCCCGCCGGTGGCACGGGCGGGGGCTTGGTCCGGGGCGTCGGGAACCTAGGCGGAGAGACTCACGAGCTTGTCCGGATTCCGTACGATGTACACGTGCCGCACGCGCCCGTCGGCGACATCCAGCTGGAAGACGCTGTCCACCTTGCCGTCCACCACGAAGGCGACGGAGGCGGCGCCGTTGAGCTCCAGGAAGCGGAACTCGACCCGCTCGGCGCCCGGGACGCTCTTCTTCGTCACGCCCAGGACGAAGCGGCCCACCTTGTCGGCCGACTCCAGGGTCCGCAGCGGCGCCCTGACCTTGCCGCCGCTGTCGCCGACCAGGCGCACGTCCGGGGCGAGCAGCGACATCAGCCCGTCCAGGTCGCCCTCCAGGGCCGCGGCGAGGAACCGCTCGGTCAGGTCGCGCCGCTCGGCGGGGTCGACCTCGTAGCGCGGCCTGCCCTCGTCGACGTGCTTGCGGGCGCGCCCGGCGAGCTGGCGCACGGCAGCCTCGGTGCGGTCGAGGGTGACGGCGATCTCGGCGTACGGGAACCCGAAGGCCTCGCGGAGCACGAACACCGCGCGCTCCAGGGGTGAGAGGGACTCCAGGACGACGAGGACGGCGAGCGACACGGAGTCGGCGAGCACGGCCCGCTCGGCGGTGTCGGGGACGGTCGGCCCGAAGTCGGTGACGTAGGGCTCGGGCAGCCAGGGCCCCACGTAGGACTCGCGGCGCGACTGCACGTGCCGGAGCCGGTCGATGGCCAGGCGGGTGGTGACGCGCACCAAGTAGGCACGCGGTTCGCGCACTTGCTCCTGGTCGGCGTGGGACCAGCGCAGCCAGGCGTCCTGGACGACGTCCTCCGCGTCGGCCACGCGGCCGAGCATGCGGTAGGCGACGCCCAGGAGGACGGGCCGGTGTTCTTCGAAGACGTCGGTCGCGGTGTCGGTAGCCACGCTCCCATCCCAGCTCACCGGCCCTTGGCTGTCCACCCGCGGCGGTCCGGGCGGACGAGGATCACAGCCTGGGGCGGCCGGGCGTTCCCGGCCGGTGCGGGACGGCCCCTTGAACTCGACGCTACTGAAGGGTAATTGTTGCTGACAAGCTGTCTAAGTCAGGAGTGGTCATGGCCGCAGAGGTGGCAGATGTCACGTTCGCCGTCGAGTCGCCCGGCGGGTCGCGCACGGTGACCGTCTCCTACCGGCGCACGGGTGACGGCGCTCCCCTGCTGCTCCTGCACGGCATCGGGCACCACCGCCAGGCCTGGGACCCGGTCGTGGACATCCTGGCGGCCGAGCGCGACGTGATCGCCGTGGACCTGCCGGGCTTCGGCGTGTCACCGCCGCTCCCGGACGGCCTCGCGTACGGCCTGTCGTCGGTGGTGCCCGCGCTCGCGGCGCTGTGCGCGGCCCTGGACGTCGAGCGGCCGCACGTGGCGGGCAACTCGCTGGGCGGCCTGCTCGCCCTGGAGCTCGGCCGCGAGAAGCTCGTACGGTCCGTCACGGCGCTGTCCCCCGCCGGGTTCTGGACCCGGGCCGAGCGGCGGTACGCGTTCGTGACCCTGCTCGCGATGCGGCGCGCGGCGTCCGCCCTGCCGGTGCCCGCGATCGAACGCCTCTCCCGCAGCGCCGCGGGCCGCACGGCCCTGACGAGCACCATCTATGCCCGCCCCGCGCGCCGGACTCCGGAGGCCGCCGTCGCCGAGACGCTGGCGCTGCGGTACGCGACCGGGTTCGAGCAGACCCTGGCCG
Source organism: Streptomyces sp. AN091965 (assembly GCF_022698285.1). Lineage (NCBI taxonomy): Bacteria > Bacillati > Actinomycetota > Actinomycetes > Kitasatosporales > Streptomycetaceae > Streptomyces > Streptomyces sp. AN091965. The sequence continues at coordinate 1,865,066 of NZ_JALDMY010000001.1, forward strand.
CGGGGCGCGACGTGGTGTTCCGGGACGACGTGCCGGACCTTCCGGTGACGATCGCCTGGGGCACCCGTGACCGCCTGCTCCTGCGCCGCCAGGGCGTGCGCGCCAAGCGGACCATTCCCGGGGCCCGGCTCGTCCGGCTGCCCGGCTGCGGGCACGTGCCGATGAACGACGACCCCGCGCGCGTGGCGCGCGTCATCCTCGACACGAGCCGCTGACGCGCGGGCGGGCGGGCGTCAGGAGTTGGACCACGCGCGCGTGGAGAGCACCAGGCGGTAGCCGTCGGGGTCCTCGACGGTGACGCCCCACTCGTTCCAGTACGGGTTGGGCGACAGGACGCGCTTGCCGCCGTGGGCTTCGAGGCGCGCGACGAGGTCGTCCGGCACCTCGCCGTCCACGTAGACGACGAGGAGGTCCTCCTCGGTGGGCCGGGAGTCCACGGGCGCCCCGTGCACGAGCTCCAAGTGCCAGGAGGCGTCCGGCCAGCCGACCATGAGCAGCGCGTGCTCGCCGGGGCCGCCCTCGTCCTTGCAGTAGACGACGCTCAGGCCGAGCCCCTCGACCCAGAACCGCTCCGCCGCGGCGAGGTCACGGGAGGGGCGGGCGATGCGGATGTGGCTCGAACCGTTGACGGGCACGGGTACTCCTTGCGTCCTGCTGAGGTGCGGCCCGCCCTGTCGCGCGCCGTCCGGGCCACTGTAGAAAACAGTGGATCTTGTCACCATCGGGCCCCGGTCCCGGTACTCGGGGCGCGCGGCGTACGCCTTCGGGACTAGGTCCTTCCCGGCGGACAGGCGTCGGGTGCGGAGGTGCCCGCGCGGCGGTTCCCCTGGAGCCATGGCCAGTTGTTCACTTGGGGTTCGCGTGCGAGCCGTGACACGAAAGTAAACGTGACTTCGCACACCGAACGACCGCCGTCCTTGGAGGCGCCCTCATGTCACACCGTCCGTCGAGCCCGTCCCCGCGCCGCCGCAGCGTGCTGCGCGGCTCGCTCGCCGTGCCCGCGGCGCTGGCCGTGCCCGCCGTGTCCGCGCTCGGCGGCGCCGCCCCGGCCTTCGCCCTCTCCGGGCGCCCCAGCGCCCGATGGGGCGCGCAGGCCGGTGACGTGGGCGCGCACTCGGGTCTGGTGTGGGTCCGCTCCGACCGCCCGGCCCGCATGATCGTGGAGACCTCCGCCACCGAGTCGTTCCGCAGACCCAAGCGCTGGTACGGGCCGCTGCTCGGCCCCCGCACCGACTTCACGGGAACGACGCGGCTGCGCGAGCTGCCCGCCGGCGAACAGATCCACTACCGCGTGCTCCTGGCCGATCCGGACGACTACAGGCGCACGAGCAAGCCGGTCACGGGTACGTTCCGCACGGTCTCCCGCTCGCGCAAGGACGACGTGCGCTTCCTGTGGTCGGGCGACATCGCGGGCCAGGGCTGGGGCATCAACCCCGACCTCGGCGGCTGGCGCGTGTACGAGGAGATGCGCCGGCGCAACCCGGACTTCTTCCTGTGCAGCGGCGACAACATCTACGCCGACGGCCCCATCCAGGCGAGCGTCACGCTGCCCGACGGGCGGGTGTGGCGGAACGTCACCACGGAAGAGAAGTCGAAGGTCGCCGAGACCCTCGCGGAGTTCCGCGGCAACTTCCGCTACAACCTGCTCGACGAGCACGTGCGCCGCTTCAACGCCCAGGTGCCCTCCATCGTGCAGTGGGACGACCACGAGGTGCGCAACAACTGGTACCCGGGGCAGATCCTGGAGGACCCGCGCTACACGGAGAAGAACGTCGACGTCCTCGCGGGCCGTTCGCTGCGGGCGTTCAGCGAGTACTACCCGATCTCGACCCAGCGCCCCGGCGACAAGGACGGGCGGGTGTACCGGGTGCTGCGGCACGGCCCGCTCCTGGACGTGTTCGTGCTCGACATGCGCACGTACCGCAACGCGAACTCGCCGAACCGGCAGCCCGACGACGCCACCGGCATCCTCGGCGCCGAGCAGCTCGCCTGGCTCAAGCGGGAGCTGTCGCGCTCGCGCGCGGTGTGGAAGGTGATCGCCTCCGACATGCCGCTGGGCCTGGTCGTCGCGGACGGCGCGAAGAACTTCGAGGCCGTCGCGCAGGGGGACCCGGGCGCCCCACTGGGCCGTGAGCTGCAGATCGCCGAGCTGCTGCGGCACATCAAGCACCGCAGGATCACCGGCACGGTGTGGCTGACGGCCGACGTGCACTACACCTCGGCGCAGCACTACGACCCGTCGCGCGCGGCGTTCAAGGACTTCGCGCCGTTCTGGGAGTTCGTGTCGGGTCCGCTGGCCGCGGGCGGCTTCCCCGCGGTGAAGCTCGACGGAACCTTCGGCCCGGACCAGACGTTTGTCAAAGCACCGGACCGGCCCAACACCTCGCCGGCGGAGACGCCTCCGTACTACGGGGAGGTGGACATCGACGGCGGCAGCGGCGAGTTGACGGTGCGGCTGCGGCAGCAGGGCGGCGGCGTGCTCTTCACCAAGGTGCTGCAGCCGGGGCGCGTGGGCCAGTGAGGCTCCGGCGGGCGCGTCCGCCGGCGAGCGCTCGCGGGTGCTTCCGTTGGCGCGTACCGATGGGGGCTTCCGCCGGTGAAGTGCTGGACGGCACGTCCACCGGTGCGCCACGGTGGACGCGGTGCCGCTGACGGCCCGCGGTCGGTGACGACGCGCGGGCCGACGGCGGCCGCGGAACCGTCGCGGGCCCCGGGGGCCCGGGACGGTCGCACGGGTCGGACGGACCGAGAGGTCAGTGACGATCAATGGGCCGGTGACGGCCGACGGGGGAGATCGATGGACCATCACGGTGAACTAAAAGGAATGAAAGCGACAGAACCGCACTTAACCCATCAGACACAAGACGTTCGTGATCACGCAACACCCTTGGGCCACAGTGGCCGTATGACTGCTGACATGCCTGAGGTGACACGGAGCAAGGACGGTCGACCGGTGCACCACTGGCGCCGGGACGTCGTCGAACTGGCCGCGCTGTTCACGGCCGTGGCCGTCGCGGACGCCGTGGCGAATCTCGTGGGGCACGGCCCGGACGGGCCCGAGCTGCTGCTCGTCTCGGCCGTCGTCCTGGTCGTCACGGCCGGGTTCCACACCTGGTGGGCGCGGCGCCATACCCACGCACCGCCCGGCACGGGCGATCCCGATACCGGCGCCCGGCCCTCCGCCGTGGAGGACCGGGCCACCGGCCCGGCACCGTCCCCGGACGGATCGACGCTGTGGCGCATGCGGACGACCGTGCGCGACGAGCCGGGTTCGCTCGCCGCGCTGTGCACGGCGCTCGCGCACGCGCGCGTGGACATCCTCAGCCTGCAGACGCACCCGCTGGCCGACGGCACGGTCGACGAGTTCCTGCTGCGCGCACCCGCGGCGCTCCCCGCGGCGGACCTCACGCGGGCGATCGCCGCGGCGGGCGGATCGAGCACCTGGATCGAGCGGGCGGACGCGCACGACCTGGTGGACGCGCCCACGCGCATCCTGAGCCTCGCCACGCGCACGGCCCTGGACGCCGCCGAACTGCCGCTCGCGCTGCGCCAGTTGCTGGGCCGCTGCACGATCCGTCTGCTGCCCGCCCGGCGCGGGCAGGACGGCGAGGCGGTGCCGGTGGAGGGCGCCTGGGGCGGCACGGTCCTGCGCCTACGGGCCCCCGAAGGCGGAGTGATCACGGTCGAGCGTCCACATCTGCCGTTCACGCCCACGGAGTTCGCCCGCGCGCGGGCCCTGGTGGAGCTGGACGCCAGGCTCGGCCCCCGCGTGCCGCGCGGCGAGGACGTCCTCACCCTCGCCGAGGGCAACGACATCACGGTCAGCCGCGCCGACACCGCCGACCTGGACGCCGCGAAGGCCATGCACGAGCGCTGCTCCCCGCGCACCCTGGGCATGCGCTACCACGGCCCGGTGGAGGACGCCGACCGCTATCTCAACCACCTGTTGAGCCCGCGCTTCGGCCGCACCCTGGCCGCGCGCACGGCCTCCGGCCGCGTCGTCGGCCTCGGCCATCTGCTGTGGGACGGCGACGAGACGGAGATCGCCCTGCTCGTCGAGGACGCGTGGCAGCGCCGCGGCATCGGCCGTGAACTGCTCGCCCGTCTCGTCGCGATGGCCGTGGAGGCGGGCTGCGACAACGTGTACGCGGTGACGCAGTCGTCCAACACCGGCATGGTCGCGGCGATGCGCGGCCTCGCCCTGCCCCTCGACTTCCAGATCGAGGAGGGCACGCTTGTCATCACCGCCCGCCTGGACGCGACACCGGTGCGCTCGCACCTTCCGTACGACAGCCACCAGTAGTCCCACGCGACACCGGCGGCCCCGCCGGGGCCCGGGCATCCCGGGCCCCGGCGGGGTGCCCGCGCGAGGTCAGGCCGCGGTGTCCGGGGCGAGGTGGGAGGCGGCCATGTCCATGTCGCCGTGCCCGGCCTCGGCCGCCCGCTCGAACCGCCGCAGCCCGGCCGCCGTGACGTCCACCGGTACGCCCGCGGAGCGCGCGGCCTCGACCACCAGGCGCGCATCCTTGGCCGCGTTGACCACGGAGAAGCTGGGCGCGTGGTCGCCCGCGAGCATGGCGGCAGCCTTGGCCCGGAAGAACGGACTGTCCAGGGGCCCGCCCGCGATCACGTCCACGACGAGCGCGGGATCGACGCCCAGGCCCTCGGCCAGGGCCAGGCTCTCCGCCGCGCCATGGGTGAGCGCGAACACGAAGCCGTTCAGGGCCAGTTTGAGGCGGCTCGCGGCGCCGTGCTCCTCGGAGACCCACACCGTGCGGCTGCCGATGGCGTCGAAGACCGGCTCCGCCCGCTCCCGCCCGGCCTGCGGACCGGAGGCCAGGACGACGAGCTGCCCGTTCTCCGCGGGCTGCTTCGTGCCCTGCACCGGGGCGTCGTACAGGACGAGCCCGTGGTGCTCGGCGAAGCCCGCCAGGTCGTCGGCGGCGGCCACGCCCACGGTGCTGAGCTGGGTCCAGACCGTGCCCGGCGCGAGGCACGGCGCCGCGGCCTCCATGACCTCGCGCACCGCGGGCCCGTCCTTGAGCACCGTCACCACGACGTCGGCGCCCGCCACGGCCGCGGCCGGGTCGGCGTGTGCCTCCACACCGTCGAGCGCGGCGAGTTCGGCGGCCTTGGCGGGCGTGCGGTTCCACACGCTCACGGCGAACGCGCCGCGCAGGTTGCGCGCCACGGGGGCGCCGATGGTGCCGGTGCCGAGCACGGCGACCTTCTGCTGTGACATGAGGTTCCTTTCGAGCGATTTTTCTTGACTGAACGTTCCATTATTTGGGCATGCGAAAGGCCGCCAAGGCTTAGGGAGCGCTCGCCGCGCGCGGCCGAGCCCGTCCTTTCCGGCAGGCCCCGGCCCGGCCGCCCCGTCAGTCCAGGAGCGCCAGCGCCTGCTCCGCCGCGTCGCGCACCCGCTCCTGCCCGCCGGAGACCTTCCCGACCACGCGGATGCCCTGGAGCAGGACGAGCAGCATGCGGGCGAGGGCGCGCGGATCGCGGTCGTCCGGGAGTTCGCCCTGCGCCTGGGCGCGGATGAGCGCGGAGCGCAGCAGCGTCTCCAGGCCCTCCCAGTTCCGCTCGACCCTGCGGTCCGCCGCCTCGTCGTGCGGGGCCAGCTCCGCGGCCGTGTTGGTGATGAAGCAGCCGGTGCGGCGGCGGTCGGCGGCCGTGGCCTCGGCGGCGAAGCGGCGCACGAGGCTCCGCACGCCGGGCAGCGCGGGCCCGGGTCGCGACAGCTCGTCGAGCAGCTCGGGCTCCCGCGTCTCCACGTACCGGTCCAGGGCCTTCAGATACAGCTCGTGCTTGTTGCCGAAGGTCGCGTAGATGCTGGCGCGGCCGATGCCGAGGTGCGCGACGAGGTCCGCCATGGACGTCGCCTCGTACCCCCGGCTCCAGAACAGGTCGAGCGCCGACCGGAGCGCCACGTCGGGGTCGAATTCCTTGGTTCTGGCCATGGCACAGAAGCTAGCCGCAACTGGAACGACCAGTCAAACAAAAGCGGGGTGCGGCGCCCACCTGGCGAGCACGCCCCCTCCCGCACCCCCTGCCCGCGCCTCGCCCGCACCCCCCACCCGTGACGCGCACCCCGGTCTCGTATCAGGATGTCCGCATGTCAGACACGAAGATCGCAAGCACCACGACCGACCAGGGCCCGCTGCCCCGCGAGGTCGCCGACGCCTACGTCGACGCCCTGGTCGCCCTCGACCCCGTCACCGGCACCTACCTCGGCGTCAAGGAGAGCCACAGCAAGCTGCCCGACCTCTCCCCCGCGGGCCACGCGGCCCGGGCGGCGCTCCTGCGCACCACCCTCGCGCGGCTCGACGAGGCCGAGGCGCGCCCCGGGGCCGACACCGCGATCGAGCGGCGCTGCGGGCGGCTGCTGCGCGAGCGCCTGACGGCGGAGCTCGCCGTGCACGAGGCCGACGAGCCCCTGCGGGCCGTCGGCAACCTGGGCACCCCGCCGCACGAGGTGCGGGAGATCTTCACGGTGACGCCGGCCGAGACCGAGGAGGACTGGGCGGCGATCGCCGAGCGGCTGCGCGCCGTGCCCGCCGCGTACGAGGGCTACCGCGCTTCGCTCGCGCTCGGCCTCGAACGGGGTCTGCCGGGCGCGCCGCGGCCGACGGCGACGTTCGTCGAGCAGCTCACGGAGTGGGTGGGGCCGCAGGACGGGCGCGGCTGGTTCGAGGAGTTCGCGGCGGCCGGGCCCGCGTCCCTGCGCGGCGAGCTCGACGCGGCAGCGAAGGCGGCGACGGGCGCGGTCGTGGCCCTGCGCGACTGGATGCGGGACGTGTACGCGCCCGCCGTCGCCGGTGCACCCGACACGGTGGGCCGCGAGCGCTACGCGCTCCTGTCCCGCTTCTTCAACGGTACGGACCTGGACCTGGACGAGGCGTACGCCTACGGCTGGGCGGAGTACCACCGGCTGCTCGGCGAGATGCGGGCCGAGGCCGAGAAGATCCTGCCCGGCGCGGCCACGCCGTGGGTGGTGCTCGCGCACCTGGACGAGCACGGCACGCACATCGAGGGCGTGGACGAGGTCAAGGAGTGGCTCCAGGGCCTGATGGACGAGGCCATCGAGGCGCTGGACGGCACCCACTTCGAACTGGCCGAGCGGGTACGGAAGGTGGAGTCCCGCATCGCCCCGCCCGGCGGTGCCGCGGCCCCGTACTACACGCCTCCGTCGGAGGACTTCTCCCGGCCCGGCCGGACCTGGCTGCCGACGATGGGCCTGTCCCGCTTCCCGGTGTACGACCTGGTGTCGACCTGGTACCACGAGGGCGTGCCGGGGCACCATCTGCAGCTCGCGCAGTGGGTGCACGTCGCCGACGACCTGTCCCGCTACCAGGCGACCGTCGGCATCGTCAGCGCCAACGCCGAGGGCTGGGCGCTGTACGCGGAGCGCCTCATGGACGAACTGGGCTTCCTCACCGACCCGGAGCGGCGGCTCGGCTATCTGGACGCGCAGATGATGCGCGCCCTGCGCGTGATCGTCGACATCGGCATGCACCTGGAGCTCGAGATCCCGGCGGACTGCGACTTCCACCCGGGCGAGCGGTGGACCCCCGACCTGGCGCAGGAGTTCTACGACGCCCGCTCCAGCCGCCCGTCGGACTACGTGGAGAGCGAGATGACCCGCTATCTGACGATCCCGGGCCAGGCCATCGGCTACAAGCTCGGCGAGCGCGCCTGGCTGCTCGGCAGGGAGAACGCGCGGCGCCGCCACGGGGACGCCTTCGACGCGAAGGCCTGGCACATGGCGGCGCTGTCCCAGGGCTCGCTGGGGCTCGACGACCTGGTGGACGAGCTGTCGGCACTCTGACCGGCGGCTCACGGACCCCCGGCGCCGTACGCCCCTCGCGACGGCGACGGCGGCTTCAGCAGCCGCAGTCGCCGTCCAGGGGGGCCGTCAGGGGGTCCGGCTCGCGCCGGTCCTGGCCCTCCCACGTCTCGTACGCGAAGCCCTCGCGGGCCCAGTACTCGAAGCCGCCGAGCATCTCCTTGACCTGGAAGCCGAGTTCGGCGAGGGCGAGGGCGGCGCGCGTCGCGCCGTTGCATCCGGGGCCCCAGCAGTAGGTGACGACGGGCACCGACTTGTCGAGGAGGGCCTCCGCCTGCTCGGGGATGAGGGCGGTGGGGAGGTGGACGGCGCCCGGGACGTGGCCCTGGTCCCAGGACTCGGTGGAGCGGGAGTCGAGGACGACGAAACCGGGGTCGCCGTCGGCGGCGAGCGCGGCGGCGACGTCCGAGACGTCGGCGTGGAAGGCGAGGCTGGCACCGAAGTAAGCGGCGGCCGTGGCGGGAGCGGCCGGAGGCACACGGAGGACGGCGTTCGGGGCGGTGGCGTTCGGGGCGGTGGCGCTCACGGCGGTGATCGTGTTCATGGCCAAAAATCTACGGGCCGTACGCTCGGCGCTGAACTCGTGATTCCCGGCGTACCTCTTGATCGGCCGGGGATTTCCCTGTTTCCTCTCGGGCATGACCGGTTATTCCACGGACGCCACCGACTGGCGCATCCTCGACGTCCTCCAGCGGGAAGGACGCGCCAGCTTCGCGGAGCTCGCGCGGGCCGTCTCGATGTCCCCGAGCGCCGTCACCGAGCGGGTGCGGCGCCTGGAGGAGGCGGGCGTGATCCAGGGGTACGCGGCCGTGGTCGACCCGGAGCGGCTCGGCCTGCCGATCCTCGCGTTCGTGCGGCTCCGCTACCCGAACGGCAACTACAAGCCGTTCCACGACCTGGTCGACGCGACGCCCGAGATCCTGGAGGCGCACCACGTCACCGGGGACGACTGCTTCGTCATCAAGGTCGCCGCGCGCTCGATGCGGCACCTGGAGGAGGTCTCCGGCAAGATAGGCGCGCTCGGCGCGGTGACGACGAGCATCGTCTACTCCTCTCCCCTGCCGAGGCGCCCGCTGGGGCGCTGACCCCGCACGGCCGCCGGCCCCGCACGACCGCCGCCCTCATCCGGCGCCGCGCTGGCGCACCACCGACCCCTCGCGCCCCTTGACGACCTCCAGCTGCGCGTGCACCCGGCGGCGCAGGTCGGCGACGTGGCTGACGATGCCCACGCTGCGGTCCCGCTCGCGCAGGGAGTCAAGGACGTCGAGGACCTCGTCGAGGGTCTGGTCGTCCAGGGTGCCGAAGCCCTCGTCGATGAAGAGGGTGTCCAGGCGGACGCCGCCCGCCTCGTCCGTGACGACGTCCGCGAGGCCGAGGGCGAGGGCGAGGGACGCGAAGAACGTCTCGCCGCCGGAGAGCGTCGAGGTGTCCCGCTCGCGGCCCGTCCAGGCGTCGACGACGTGCAGGCCGAGGCCGGAGCGGCCGCGGCCGGTGCGGTCGGCGGAGTGGACCAGGGTGTAGCGCCGCGAGGACATGCGGAGCAGCCGGGCGGTGGCCGCCGCTGCGACCTGTTCGAGACGGGCGGCGAGGACGTACGCCTCCAGGCGCATCTTGCGTTCGTTGTCCGCCGAGGTGCCCGCGGCGAGCATGGCGAGGCGGGTCACGCGGTCGTACTCCTCGCGCAGCGGCGCGATCCCGCGGGCCGCCGCGGCCGAGCGGGCGGAGAGCCGGTCGAGGTCGGCGCCGCGCCGGGCGGCGGCGTCGCAGCCGGACGCTGCGGCGCGCGCTCGCAGCTCCGCGGCCTCGGCAGCGGCTTCGGCGGCGGCCAGGGGCGCGGCCGGGAGCCGGGCCGCGGCGGCCGCGTCCGGCTCGGCGAGCAGCGCGCGGACCGCCGCCTCCTCCCGCTGCCAGGCGTCGACGCGGTGCTGGAGCTCCCGGTGCCGGGCGTCGTCCAGGAGCGCCGCGGCAGCGGCGGCCGGGGTGTCGAACCCGGCGCGGAAGGCGGCGTCGGCGAGGCGGGCGTCGGCGTCCTTCAGGCGCTGGGCGGTGTCGTCGGCGGTGCGCACGGCGTCGGCCGCCTCGGTGAGGAGGGCGGCCGCGCGCTCCAGTTGGGCGGCGCGCTCGGCGACGCTCGCGCAGCCTCCGCGGGCGTGGGCCAGCTCGTCCGCCAGGGCGGTCCGCTCCCGCTCCAGGGCGTCGCGCAGCGCGGCGCGGGAGTCGACGCGGCGCGCGGCCTCCTGCTGGGCCGTGACCCTGCGGTCGTGCTCGCGCTCGGCCCGGGCGAGCGCCTCGCGTGCGGCGTGCAGGCCGGACGCGCGGGCGCGGGCGCTCCCGTGGTCCTGGCGCAACCGGGCCACGGACGCGGCCAGTTCGGCCACGGGTGTGTCCGAGGCGGCGGCGGTGGCCGCGGCGAGCTCGGCGCGGACGTCGGCGTGCTCGCGCTCGGCCCGCTGAGCGGCCTCCTCGGCGCGCTGGTGGGCGGCGAGCGCGGCCTCCTCCGTGGCGCGGTCCACATGTCCCTCGGCCCTGCGGGCGGGCGCGGGGTGCTCGGTGGCGCCGCACACCGCGCACGGGGCCCCGTCGGCGAGGTGCGCGGCGAGCTCGGCGGCGATGCCCGCCAGCCGCCGCTCCTTGAGGGTGAGCCCGTGCTCGTGGGCCCGGGCGGCGTGCTCGCGGGCGGTGACGGCGCGCTCCCTGGCCGTGGCGGCCGCCTCGGTGAGTTCGTCGCGGCGCCGGGCGGCGTCCAGCCGCTCCTGGGCGGGCTGCAGTTGACCGGCCAGGTGCTCGGTGCGGGTGGCCGCCTCCTGGGCGGCTTCGATGTCCTGCTGGAGGCGGGTGCGGGTGCCGTCCCAGCCGGCGAGCCAGCCCTCGGCCTCCTGGAGGAGGTCGTCGTCGGCCCTCTCCTGACGGTCGAGGTCGGCGCGCTGCGCGGACAGGTCGCCCAGGCGGTGCTCGGCGCGGCGGGCCGAGGCGAGGCCGCCGAGCTCCTCACTGGCCTTGCGGGCGGCGCTCGCGAGGCCTGCCGCGCTCTCGTCGGCGTACCGGGCGGGGAGGCGTCCGCGCGCGTGTGCCTCGGCGGCGGTGGCACGCCGGTGGTCGGCGTCGATGTCGGCGCGCAGCGCGAGGGCGGGGGCGACGGCTTCCGCCTTGCGGCCCTGCTCCATGCGGGCGAGCACGCGACGGTGGTCCCCCGCGTGCTCCTCCAGGCGGGCCGCCCGCTCCTCGGCGTCGGCGAACCTCCTCTGCAGCCGCGCCCGTTCGCGTACGTCGTCGAGCTCGGCGGCCGCGGCGGCGCGGGCGGACTCGGCCTGGGCGAGGGCGCAGCGCGCGGCGGTGTGCCGCTCGCGGGCGCCGGAGCGGGCCACGGCGGCCCAGGCGAGGACGGCGTCGGCGAGCCCGGGGGCGCCGGGCTCGACGTCCGGCAGGGGCAGCTCGGCACCGGCGTCGCCGGGCGCGGCTCCCGCCGCCTGCTGCATGCGGTGGGCGTCCGCGAGGAGGGCCGCGTCGGCCTCGCGGACCTGGGCCTCGGCGGCGCGGCGCCGCTCGGCGAGCCGCTGCTCGACGGAGGCGAACCTGCGGGTGTCGAAGAGCCGCCCGAGGAGCTTGCCGCGGGCCTCCGCGTCCGCCCGCAGGAAGCGCGCGAAGTCGCCCTGCGGCAACAGCACGACCTGGCAGAACTGCTCCTTGCTCATGCCGAGCAGCTGGGTGATCTCCTCGCCGATCTCCTGGTGGGAGCGGCTGAGGTCCTTCCAGGTCCCGGTGCCCGCGGCCGGGTCGTCCTTGGTGGGGACGTGCTCCCGCAGCCAGCTCTGCGCCTTGTCCGTCGTGGTGCCCGTGCCCCGCTTCTTGGGACGCTCCCACGGGGGCTGCCGGGTGATCTCCAGGCGGCGTCCCGCCACGGTCAGTTCGAGGCGCACCTCCGTGCGGGCGTCCGGGCGGGCGTGGTCGCTGCGCAGCGTGACGCCCTGGCCGCTGCCCTGGCGGGGCCCCGGCACCGAGCCGTACAGCGCGTAGCACACGGCGTCCAGGACGGAGGTCTTTCCGGCACCCGTCGGGCCGTGCAGCAGGAAGAGCCCGGCGGCGGACAGCTCGTCGAAGTCGATGTCCTGGGGGGTGCCGAAGGGGCCGAAGGCAGTGATCCGCAGCCGGTGCAGTCTCATCCGGCCACCTCGCGCAGCACGTCGTCGGCGCGGACGGCGTCGAACGCGTCGCGCAGCACCGCCCGCTCCCGGTCGTCGGGGCCCGCGCCGCGCACATGGGTCACGAAGTCCTCCGCGATCTGCTGGTCGGTGCGGTCCTTGAGGCGCCGCGCGTACGACACACCGGGCTCCTCGGGGGCGCGGGCCGGGTCGAAGACGAGGCTGAGGGTGTGCGGGAAGCGCTCGCAGAGCCGGGCCATCGGCTCGTCCGGGCGCACGGGGTCGGTGAGGGTCGCCTCGATCCAGGCGTCCTCGTGCCGGGCGAGGGCCGGGTCGGCGAGGAGGTCCTGGAGGTCGCCCCTGACGCGGGCGAGGGGCCGGGGCACCGGGCAGTCGACGCGCTCGGCGGCGGTCAGTCCGCCCGCCGCGTCGAGCTCGACGAGCCACATGCTCTTGCGGTGGTCGGCCTCGGAGAAGGAGTACGCCAGGGGGGAGCCGCTGTAGCGGACGCGCTCGTCGATGATCTGGCTGCCGTGCAGATGGCCGAGGGCCACATAGTCGACGCCTTCGAAGACGGCGGAGGGCACGGAGGCGACGCCGCCGACGGTGATGTCCCGCTCGCTGTCGCTGATCTCGCCGCCGGTCACGAAGGCGTGGGCGAGGACGACGGAGCGGGTGCCGTCGGGCCTGGCGGCCAGGTCGGCCCGCACCCGGTCCATGGCGGCGCCGAGCACCGCCTCGTGTCCGGCGCGCTCGACGCCGAACTCGTCCTTCACCAGGGCGGGCTCCAGATACGGCAGGCCGTAGAAGGCCACGTCCCCGTGGGCGTCGGCGAGCACCACGGGCTCGCCGACGCCTGCCGGGTCGGTGCGCAGGTGGATGCCCGCGCGGTCGATGAGTCCGGCGCCCACGCCGAGGCGCCGCGCCGAGTCGTGGTTCCCGGAGATCATGACCGTGGGCACGCCGAGGTCGGCGAGGTGGTGCAGGGCGTCGTCGAACAGCTCGACGGCGGCGAGCGGGGGCACTGCCCGGTCGTACACGTCTCCCGACACGACGACGGCGTCCACCGCGCGCTCGCGGACGGTGGCGACGAGATGGCCGACGAACGCGGCCTGCGCGTCGAGCATGCTCACCCGGTGCAGGGCCCGGCCGAGATGCCAGTCGGAAGTGTGCAGGAGCCTCATGGCCCCCGAGACTAACGGCCGGGTCTGACATCACGGGCATCCCCCGCGGTCCCCCCGGCCACAGACCACGAGCTCCCAGGGCACGTCTTCCCGCCCCTTCGGGGCCCCGGCAGCGGACCGCGCCCCGACGGGGCGGAACCGCGTGCCCAGCCACGACGTGGCGGCGGACGGCGACGGGCAACCCCGCGGAGCCCAGCCGGTCAGGCGTCCCCGTACGCCTCTCCCCCGAGTTCGAACCCGGCGCTGCCCGCCGTCGCGTCGGCCAGCCAGGCGCGGAACTGCTCGACGTCGGCCTCCGGGAGGCCGATCTCGATGGTCACCGCTTCGCCGTAGCCGACGTCGCGCACCTCGCGGCCCGCCGCGCGCAGGTCGTTCTGCAGCTTGCCCGCACGCTGGTGGTCGACGGTGACGGTGGCCAGGCGGAAGCGGCGCCGGGTGCGGGTGCCGAGCGCGTCCAGGGCCTCGCCGACGGCGCCGCCATAGGCCCTGATGAGCCCGCCCGCGCCGAGCTTGACCCCGCCGTAGTAGCGGGTGACGACGGCCACCACGTAACGCATGTCGCGGCGCAGCAGCATCTGGAGCATGGGCACGCCCGCCGTGCCGCCCGGCTCGCCGTCGTCGCTCGCCTTCTGTACGGAGGCGTCCGCTCCGATGACGTACGCGAAGCAGTTGTGCGTGGCGGTGGGGTGTTCCTTGCGGACGCGGGCGACGAAGTCCTGGGCCTCCCGCTCGGTGGCGGCGGGCGCGAGCGCGCACAGGAAGCGCGAGCGGTTGATCTCGGTCTCGTGCACGCCCTCACGGGCCACGGTGCGGTACTCGTCCGGCATCCGCCCAGCGTATGCCCCCTGTCGGGCGGCCCGGTCGGGCGCCTACGGCAACGCGGCGGACTGGTGCGCCTGCTTGCCTCCCTCGGACGGCCCTGGATACTTTCGCGGCGGTTCACACGACTGTCGCGATTAGTCGGTGTCCGTAGTCGGTGTTACCGCAGTTCTTACTCACAAGTACCACAACGACATTACCGCGCAGTATTTACAGGATTCGAGCATCGGGAATCCGGAACGCCACCAACAGGAACCGCGACAGTTACCGGCGCGTCTATTGATGGGCATTCGCAACGGGGATCACGCCACGGTGAAAAATCGCTGAGCGGTACGGAGTTGAAGCTTCCATTTATGGTTCCGGTGCATGATTCCTTCGCACCGATGCGTAAGGTGTAACACTCAAGTGCTCCGGTCAGGGACACCAGGGCTCCGGAGGAGATATGGGGCACCGATTCAGATTCAAGATTCTCGGCCCGCTCTCCGTCATGTCCGGCTCCGGCCAGGTGCACGTGGGAGGCCCCCGACACCGCACCATCCTCGCGTCCTTGCTGCTCAACGCGGACCGGATCGTGTCCGTCGACACGCTCGTCGACACGGTGTGGGACGGCCGCCCACCGGCCACCGCACGCACGCAGGTGTCCATCTGCATCGCGGCGCTGCGCAAAGCGTTCAAGGCTGCTGGATTCACGGACCAGGTCATCGTGACGGCGCACCCGGGGTATTTGTTGCGCATCGGCGAGCACGAGGTGGACGCCACCGAGTTCCAGCAGCTCGTGACCGCGGCCGAGGAAGCCGTCAGGACTGACCGATTAACGGACGCCGCCCATGCGTACACCCGGGCACTCGGTCTTTGGGAAGGCCCTGCATTGACGGGTGTGACGGGCCGTGCCGTCGAGGACGAGGCCCGGCGTCTGGACGAGCTGAAGCTCAGCGTGTTCGAGGACGCCGTCGACGTACGGCTGCGCCTCGGCCAGCACCACCGGGTCATTGCGGAGCTGGCCGCCACCGTCCGCGCCCACCCGCTGCGCGAGCGCGCCCTGCACCTGCTGATCACCGCCCAGTACCGCTCGGGCCACCGCGCCGAGGCCATGGAGAGCTACCGGCAGGGGCGCAAGCGCTTCATCGACGAGCTCGGTCTCGAACCGGGGCCCGCCCTCAAGGAGCTGCACCGCTTCATCCTCCAGGACGACCGCGAGCGCGGGCCCGACCCCCGGGACGGCGCGGGCACCGACCCGCCCGCCACCGTGCCGCTCCCCCACGATCCGCCCTTCGAGCTGCCCACGGACGCCCCCGGGTTCACCGGCCGCGCCCGCGAGCTGGAGCAGCTCGGCGTGCTCCTCGACCGCGGCGCCGACGTGCGCGGGCCGACGGTCGGGCTGATCAGCGGGCTCGCGGGCGTGGGCAAGACCTGTCTCGCGGTGCGGTGGGCGCGCGGGGTCGCCGACCGGTTCCCCGACGGCGTGCTCTTCGCCGATCTGCACGGCTACGACGAGCGCCACGAGCCGACGGCCGCCGCCGGGGTCCTCGGCGGCTTCCTGCGCTCCCTCGGCTTCGCGGGCGTGCAGATCCCCCAGGCCCCCGAGGAGCGGGAGGCGATGTACCGCAGCGCGCTCGCCGACCGGCGCGTCCTCGTGGTCCTCGACAATGCCCGTACGTACGCGCAGATCCAGCCGCTGCTGCCGAGCAGCGAGGGCTGCAGCGCCCTGGTCACCAGCCGCGACCAGCTCGCCGAGTTCGTGGCGTGGCCGCCGCGGGCGCGCGTGCACCTCGACCGGCTGGCCCCGGCCGAGGCGGTGGAGCTGGTCGACCGCGTCGTCGGCTCCCAGCGCGTCGCCGCCGAGCCCGCCGCCGTGGCCCGGCTCGTGGAGCTGTGCGACCTGCTGCCGCTCGCGCTGCGGATCGCCGCCGCGCGGCTCGCCGCCAAGCCGCACTGGACCGTGACCCACCTGGTGTCCCGGCTCAGTGACGAGGAGCGGCGCCTGGACGAGCTGAGCCAGGGCACCTCGCGCATCCGGGCGAGCTTCGGGATCAGCTACCGCTGTCTGTCCGCCGACGCCGCCCGGCTCTACCGCGGCCTCGGCCTCCTCGACGTCCACGACTTCGCGCCCTGGGCGGCGGCGGCGCTGCTCGACACGGACCAGTTCACCGCGGAGCGGCTCATCGAGCAGCTCGTCGACGCCCAGTTCCTGACCGCTCTGGGGCCGGACGCGGCCGGGCAGCCCCGGTACCACTCCCCCAGCCTGCTGCGCATCTTCGCGCGCGAGCGGGCCCACGGGGAGGACGCCGAGGAGCAGGGGCGCGCCGCCGTCGTCCGGGTCCTCCAGGCGGCACTCGGCCTGGCCGAGCAGGCTCACCGGCGGCTCTACGGCGGCGACTTCAGCATCATCCACAGCGCGGCGCATCGCTGCGCTCCGCCCGACGCCCTGGCCGCCGAGCTGCTCGCGAGACCGCTGGAGTGGCTGGAGGCGGAGCGCCTTTCCCTGGTACGTCTCGTCGGGCAGGCCGCGGGGGCCGGCCTCGACGAGCTGGCCTGGGACCTCACCCTGTGCTCGGTGGTCCTCTTCGAGACCCGCAACTACGTCGACGACTGGCGCCAGTGCGCCCAGCAGGCCCTGGCCGCCACCCACGACGCGGGCAACATCCGCGGCCAGGGCGCCATGCTCTACGCCCTGGGCGCCCTGGAGATGCGCCTGCGCCGGTTCGCGGGCGCCGACGCGGGCTTCGCCGCGGCGCTCGCACTGCACGAGCTCGCGGGCGAGGAGCACGGGCGCGCCCTGGTCCTGCGCAGCATGGCGATGATCGACCAGATGCGGGGCGCGACGGACTCCGCGATGGACCGCAGCGTGGCCGCCCTCGAGGTGTTCCGCGCGGTGGGCGACCTGTCGTCACAGGCCCATGTGCTCAACAACATGGCGCAGATCGAGCTCGACCGCGGCCACCTGGCCCAGGCGCGCGAGCTCAGCCTCCGGTCGGTGCGGATCTCGTCGGGCATCAGCCCCGGAGGCGACCGCAGCACGGCGCAGGGCACGCACCGGCTGGCCCGCGTCTATCTGGCGGAAGGCCGCTACGACCTGGCCGAGAGCGCTCTCCTGCGCATGATCCGCATCACCCGGGCAAGCTCCGACCTGCTCGGTCTCGCCCATGGGCTCCTCGGCCTCGGCGAGGCCCGGCTCGGCCGCGGCGACTGGGAGCAGGCCCGCGCCACGCTCCTGCACGCCCTCGACATCGTGGCCACGGTGCACAGCCCGCTGGTCCTGGGGAAGATCAAGCTGGCCCTCGGGGCGGCCTGCGGCATGGGCGGTCAGGACGACCGCGCCCGGGAGCATCTGCGGGCGGCCCGCGAATGCTTCCTGCGCGTGGGCGTGGACGACTGGGTCAAGCGCGCCGACGAGGCACTGGCCGCGCTGCGCACGGCGGGGGCGCAGCGGCGCGCCGAGGGCCAGGCGCACCGGGGCGAGGCCGCCCGGCGCCCGACGGTGCCCCGGGCCCGCGCGCCCTGGGACCGCACGGCCGCCGAGCGCGCCGTCCGGAACCCCACGGCGGCGCGGGCCCGGGCCGGGCACGCGCCCACGGAGCACGGCGACCACGAGGAGGACGGCGCCGAACCCGGTCCCGAACGCGGCGCTCCGCGCCGGGGCCGCCCCGACCAGCAGGGCGCGGACCGCGAACTCGGCAAGGCCACCGCCCTCGGCCTGGCCCCCGGCGGCCCCGGCGGCGGGCCCCCGCACGAGGGGCCGCGCGAGCACCGCGATGGCTGAGCTGCGGCGATATCGCGGCGCGGGCCCGACGGAAGGCGGATCGATAGGGGACCGAAGCCCCCGCCTCCTACTGTCGGCCGCGCGGGGCCGGTCGCCTCACCGACGCGGCCCCGCACCGCCGTGGATCCCAACGGCACCCCGTACGTGGCCGTGGCGCCCCGCTAGGCGCCACGACAAGCATCGTTCTCGTCAGTACTCGTTACTTCTCGTTCTTCTCGTTCTTCTCGGCGTTCGTGGAAGGAATGCGATGCACAGCAGGCGGACCACACCGGGCGGCGATACCGCCCCCCTCAAGGGCCGGGTCGTCGCCGGGCCCCAGGAGACCGGCGACGACGAGGACTGGCACGCGGTCCCGCACCGATCAGGTCCGCGCGGGCTCGGCTCTCGCGCTCCCGAGTGACCGGCTGAACAGCAGCACCAGTTCGTGGAAGCGGTACAGAGGCCGCCCGAGGCGGTCCACGCCGCAGATGTCCAGGAGGGCGGCGTCCACCAGGCGCTCCAGGCGCCGCTCGGCCGTCGACTCCGGCTCGGCGAGGCAGCGGGCGGCGGTCTCGGCCCGGAACGGCTCCGTCCCGAGGCCCGCCAGGCACATCAGCGTACGGCCGGTGTGCCGGGGCAGCTGCCGCAGCGAGGTGAGCAGCGCTCCGCGCACGTCCAAGCCGCCGTACGACAGTTCGCGCAGCCGCGTCGACGGCTCCGCGAGGCGGTTCGCCAGCCACGCGGCGGGCCAGCGGGGCCGGGCGGCGAGGCGGCTGCCGACGACGCGCAGCGCCAGCGGCAGGCCGCCGCAGCGGGCGAGCAGCGCCTGGGCCGCCGCCGGGTCGGCGAGGAGCTGGGCGCGGCCCGCCACGCTGACGAGCAGGTCGAGCGCGGCGTCGTCCTCCAGGGGGGTGAGCACCGTGGTGCGGGCCTGGGTGACGCGCGGCAGTCGGGCCCGGCTGGTGATGAGGACGGTCGCCTCGGGCGAGCCCGGCACCAGGGGCTCCAGCTGGCCGCTGTCGACCGCGCCGTCGAGGACGACGAGCAGCCGCTTGCCCGCGGTGCGGATGCGGTAGAGGCGGATCAGCTCGTCGAGGCAGGTGCGGTCGTCGTAGGAGCCGTCCGTGCCGCCCACGCCGCCGCTGGTGTCCGCGAGCTCCGGCACCGCGCCGAGCGCCCGGAGCAGCATCGTGAGGACGTCGCGCACGCTGCGGGGCGTGCCGTCGGCCGTGGTGAGCTCGGCGAAGAGCTGGCCGTCGGGGTAGTGCCGGGCGGCGGCGTGCGCGGCCCGGACCGCGAGCGCCGTCTTGCCGACGCCCGCCATACCGGTGACGAGCAGGCCGCGCGGCCCGCCGCCGTCCGGGACCGGCGTCAACTGCTTCTGCATGGAAGCCAGTTCGGCCTCCCTGCCGATGAGTTCCTCGACGTCCGCGGGGAGCGTCGAGGGCCGGGGCGCGTCGTCGTAGGCGTCCGCGCCCGGTCCGCCGCTGCCGGCGCCGGGGCCGAGCTTGCCGACGAGGACCGCGTGGTAGGTCGAGCCGAGCGTCTCCCCCGGGTCGATGCCCAGCTGGTCGGCGAGGACGTCGCGGCCCTCGTGGTAGCTGCGCAGCGCCTCGGCCTGCCGTCCGCACCGGTAGAGGGCGGT
Source organism: Streptomyces sp. AN091965 (assembly GCF_022698285.1). NCBI lineage: Bacteria > Bacillati > Actinomycetota > Actinomycetes > Kitasatosporales > Streptomycetaceae > Streptomyces > Streptomyces sp. AN091965. The sequence continues at coordinate 1,884,441 of NZ_JALDMY010000001.1, forward strand.
CATCAGCTGGGCGCGCAGCTTCTCGCGCAGCGGGTACTCCGCGACCAGGCCGGTGAGTTCGGCGGTCAGCCGCTCGTGCCTGCCGAGCGCAAGGTCGGCCTCGATGCGCCGCTCCAGGACGTGCATCCTGGCTTCCTCCAGGCGCGGCAGCTCGGCTTCGGCGAGATGGTCGGTCACGCCGGAGATGCCGGTGCCGCGCCAGAGGCCGAGGGCCTGGCCGAGCAGGGCGGACGCCTCGCGGTTGCGGCCTGCGGCCAGTTCGGCGCGGCCCCGCTCGGCGAGCCGCTCGAAGTCGATGAGGTCGACCGTGCTGCGGGGCGCGCGCAGCGCGTACCCCGGCGGGCGCCGCTCGATGGCGACCTCGTCGCCGAGCAGCTTCCGCAGCCGCGACATGTACGTGTAGATCTGCGCGCCGGACGTGGCCGGCGGCTCCCACCCCCACAGCAGGGTGCTCATGCGCGCGTCGGACACCACGCGCCCCCGCGCGAGCAACAGCGCCGCGAGCACCGTAGGTACTTTGGATCCGGTCAGAGCGATTCTCTCAGCGCCCCGTACTGCTTCCACCGGGCCGAGGACTCGAAAGTCCATCTCGGCACCCCCCGTCTTCAGGCGAACACTTGCTGGGCCTGACGCTACGAAGTGCCGTTATCCACGGCTTATTCGGCGGACAACAACCTTTAAACCTCACGCACCGCATACGGCTGAATGCGTGCCCTCAGTCGTACGCGGTGCCGTGTCGGACTCTGTTGTTCCCGTGCCTCGGGGGGCCGTTCAGTCGCCCGCGAGCCGCGCGGTGATGTCCCGGCCGAGGCCGGCCGCGACGGCCTTGTGCACCTCTTTCCCCAGGTCGGAGTTTGTCATCACGACGCATCCCGTGCCGGACCGCAGCCGCAGGGAGGTGAGCGCGCGGTAGCCGGGCGTCTGTCCGCCGTGGCCGAACTCCACGTCTCCCAGGGAGCCGTCGATGACCGTACCGAGGCCGTAAAAGCTCCCCGGGAAGGCTTCCGTGAGCATCGCGTCGGCGAGCGGTCCCGGCAGCAGGTCACCGAGGCCGTTGCGGGTCCTGCGCAGCGCGCCGGCGAACTGGGCGAGGTCGGCGGGCGTGCTCCACAGTCCGCTGCCGGCCCGCGCGGGGCGGCAGCGGTGGCCGCCGTGCAGCGCCTCTCCGTGCCGGTCGTGCCCCGCGGCGAGGTCGGCGGCGCCGCCCGCGGCGAAGGCGCTGTCCCGCATGCCGAGCTCCCGGAACACCAGGTCGTCGACGAGCTTGCCGAGCTCCTGGCCCGTCGCGTCGGTCAACACCTGCTCAACAAACGCCCATTGGCTGCCCGCCTTGCGGAACAGCGACCCCGGCTCGGCTTCCGCCCCGACGTCGTCGAGGACGTCGGACAGCGTGGGCATGGTCTCGTCGGGGTGCCACCACGTGGCCGAGGCCGAGGACAGGCCCGCGGTGTTCGACAGGCAGTGCCGCAGGGTGACCCGGCCGCCGCCGGGCAGCCGCGGCACGGTCCGCCCGGTCAGATACGCGTCGAGCGGTTCGTCCAGGGCGAGCGGCCCGTCGGCGACGAGGCGCAGCGCGGCGAACGCGATGACGTGCTTGCTGATCGACCCGGCCTGGAAGCGGGTGCGCAGCGTGACGGGCGCCCCGCTGTCCATGGACCGTACGCCGTGCACGTGCAGGGCCGCGACCTCGCCGTCCCGCAGGACGGCGACGGCCGCGCCGGGGATGCCGTGCGCCGCCATCACGGCTTCCACGTCGGGCGCGGGCGTGCCGCCGGTCACCGGCGCACCGGCCCGTGACCGGCAGCCGGTGCCGTCGTCCGCCGCGTTCCCTTCGCCGTCCCCCGCCGCGTGGGCGTCGTGGGCTTCCTGAGGGTGGCCGTCATCGTCTTGTGCTCCGTAGGTAGCGGGGGTTCCGTCGATCGCGGCCCCCAGGTCGGCGATGGTCACGCTGTCCAGGAGCATCCGCAGGGTCACGGTGAGGCCCGCGCGCCGCCCGGCGGCGAGGACGTGCACGATGCGCATGGAGTCGACCCCGAGGTCGGCGAGCCGGTCGTGCGCGCCGACGCCGGGGACGCCGAGCACCTCGGCGCACACGTCGGCGAGCAGCCGCTCCGTCGCGGTCCGGGGCGCCTGGTAGGCGCGGTCGGCGACGAGCGCCGTGCGCTGGGGCGCGGGCAGGGCGGCGCGGTCGACCTTGCCCGCGGCGTTCAGGGGCAGCCGGTCGAGCAGCACGAAGCCCGTGGGCACCATGTACCCGGGAAGCCGCGCGGCGAGGTGGCGGCGCAGCTCGTCCTGCCCGGCCTCGGCGGCTTCGGGCTTGCCGGGCTCACCGGGCTCGGCGCGGCCGCCGGTCGGCACGACGTAGGCGACCAGCCAGGGTTCGCCCTGGCCGTCCTCGCGGGCCACGACGACGGCCGAGCCGACGCCGGGGTGGGTGACCAGCTGCTCCTCGATCTCACCGAGTTCGACGCGGTAGCCGCGGATCTTCACCTGGTGGTCGGCGCGGCCCAGGTACTCCAGTTCGCCGTCGGCGCGGAAGCGGACCCAGTCGCCGGTGCGGTACATCCGCGATCCCGGCGGCCCGCCGAGCTCCTCCGGCAGGAAGCGTCCCGCTGTCAGACCGGGGCGGCCCACATAGCCGCGGGCCACGCCCGTGCCCGCCAGGTACAGCTCGCCGATGACGCCGACCGGCACGGGCTGGAGCGCGGCGTCGAGCACGTACGCGCGGGTGTTGTGGATCGGCCGTCCGACGGGCATGTCCGGCGGGCCCGCGGGCACTTCCCAGCCGGTGGACCAGACGGTCGTCTCGGTCGGCCCGTACAGGTTGACCAGGCGCTCCACGTGGTCGCGCAGTTCGCGGCCCAGGGACGGCGGGCACGCCTCGCCCGTCGTGACCGCCGTGAGGGGGCGGTCCGCGAATCCGGCCGCGAGCAGCAGTTTCCAGCCCGCGGGGGTGGCCTGGATGTGGGTGACGCCGTGGGTGTCGATCAGGTCGAGCTGGGCGAGCGCGTCGCCCAGGCCGCTGTCGTCCACGAGCACCACGGAGCCGCCGGTGATCAGCGGCAGATACAGCTCGGCGTACGAGATGTCGAAGGACACCGACGTCGCCGCGAGCCACACGTGTTCCGGCGCCGCGTCGAACCGCGCCCGCATCGAGAAGAGCAGGTTGAGCAGCGAGCCGTGGGCGATCTGCACACCCTTGGGCCGCCCGGTCGAGCCGGAGGTGAACAGCGTGTAGGCCAGGCCGTCGGGCTGCGGTGGGCCCGCCGGGGCGGCGGGGGCGGGGCCCGGCGCGGTGCCGGGGCGCTCTCTGATCCGCCGCTGGTCGCGGTCCAGGTCGAGGAGTTCGCCGTCGTACGCGTCGCCGAGCAGCCCGGCCAGGGTGCGCTGGGTGACGACGAGCCGGGCGCCCGCCGTGTCCAGCATGTAGGCCAGGCGCTCGGTGGGCAGGGCGGCGTCGAGGGCCAGCTGGGAGCCGCCCGCCTTCCAGATGCCGAGCAGCACCGGGAGCAGCCAGGGGCCGCGCTCCAGGAGCACGCCCACCACGGACTCCGGGCCGACGCCCGCGGCGCGCAGCTCGTGCGCGACGCGGTTGGCGCGGGTGTCCAGTTCACGGTAGGTCAGGACGGTCGTTCCCGCCCGTACGGCGACCGCGTCCGGGGAGGCCGCGGCCGTCGCCTCGAACACGTCGTGCACGCGCCTGCTCATTCCCACTCCATGTCGGTGTCGTTCCAGTCCTGGAGAAGCCGCGCGCGTTCGGTGTCCGTGAGGACCGCCGCGCGGGCGTCGCCGTCCGCGTCGGCCGCCATGGCCTCGAGGACGGTCCGGTACATCCCGGCGAGGCGTTCCGCGTTGGCGCGGTTGAGGCCGGTGCTCACGGCGCGCAGCACGAGCCTGCCGGGGACGTTGGCGATCGACATCGTGAACTCGTTGGAGCTGTCGCCCGCGCCCGCCCGGACGTCCACGGAGCCGGTGTCGACCTGGTGGAAGTCCTGGTAGCGGAACATGATGTCGAACAGCCGTCCGCCGCCCGCGAGGCGCTGCACGGCCGGCAGCGGATACCGCCGGTGGCGGTACACCTCGGCCTCGCGGTCGAAGACCTGCCGCACGAGGTCGCGCCAGGTGTCGGCGGTGCGGTCGTGGGCGAACGGCAGCGTGTTCAGGAACATGCCGTACACCCGCTCGGCGCCCGGGACTTCGGGGCGCGCGCTGTACAGGACGCCGGTGTGGAAGGCGTCCTCGTTCGTGACCGAGCCGAGCACCTTCAGGTGCGCGGCGAGCAGGACGGCCTTGAAGGACGTGCCGGTCTCCGTGGCGAGCGCGCGCAGCGCGGGCTCGATGTCACGGAACTCCACCGACAGTTTGAAGTCCTCCCGCTCGGCGGTCACGCCGTCGCCCCACTCGGGCGGCAGCGCGCACGGGGCGTGGCTGTCGACGACGAGCCGCCAGTAGTCGCGGTCCTGCGTGGAGTCGAGCGCCGCGATTTCGGCGGCGACGAAGTCCGCGTACCGCACCGGCATCGGCTCTTCCGGCTCCGGTTCCTCGCCCTCGGCGAACGCGCGGTACACGTTAAGGACTTCCATCAGGAGCGACTGCTGGCTCCAGCCCTCCGTGATGGCGTGGCAGTGCGTGAAGCCGAGGTGCCACGCCTCGTCGGACTCGACGAGCGCGGAGATCCGCAGGAGCGGCGGGCGCGCGACGTCGAACAGCTCGGCGCGTTCCCGCGCGATGTGCGCGCGCCGCCCCTCCTCGAACTCCTCGGGCGTCGTCCCGCGCAGATCGTGCACGGCGACGGTGGTGTCGGCCTCCTGGTGCACGAGTTGCAGGGGCATCTCGTACGTTTCCAGCGCGAAGGACGTCCGCAGCATCTCGTGCCGGGCCACCACGGTCCGTGCGGCGTGGGTGAGCGCGTCGGCGTCGAACGGCCTGCCGTCCTTGATCCGGAACGTCGACGTGTTGTGGTACTTGTTCAGGCCGTCGTCGGAGAGCATCTCCAGGAGCATGCCGAGCTGGACCTGGGAGAGCGGGTAGGCGTCGGCGACGCCCTCGGGCAGGGCCTCGCGCACGCACTGCGGAACGAGTGCGAACGGCGCGATGCCTTCCGGTTCGGGGGTGCTGCCGCCGGTGCCGAGCGCTGCGGCGAGACCCGCCACCGTCCGGTAGCGGAACACATCCCCCACACCCGCCTCGAAGCCCTGCGCCCGCAACGCTCCGACCAGGGCGATCGCCTTGATCGAGTGCCCGCCGAGGTCGAAGAAACTCTCCTCCACACCGACCTTCTCCAGGCCCAGGATCTGCCCCCACACCTCGGCGACCCGCGCCTCGACCTCGGAGCGCGGGGCGACATAGGTGTCGGTCACCGCCGCTGTCGCCTCGGGCAGGGCCCGCCGGTCGACCTTGCCGTTGGCCGTGAGCGGGATCGTCTCCAGCTCCACGAACACCGACGGCACCATGTACTCCGGCAGCACCTCGCCCAGCGCCTCGGCCAGTCCCTCGCTGTCCCCGACCACATAGCCGATCAACTGCTGCTCGTCGGAGACGAGGACGGCGGCATCGGACACCGCCGCCTGCGCCACCAGAGCGGCACCGATCTCGCCGAGCTCGATGCGATAGCCCCGGATCTTCACCTGATCGTCGATGCGCCCCAGGAAGTCCACGGCCCCATCGTCCCGCCACCGGACCAGGTCACCGGTCCGGTACAGACGCTCACCCGGCCCCCCGTACGGATCCGGAACGAACCGCTCAGCGGTCAGCCCAGGACGCCCGGCATAACCCCGCGCGACGCCCGTCCCACCGACGTACAGCTCCCCCACGACCCCTACGGGTACGGGCTGGTGCTGTGCGTCCAACACCCTCATGACCATGTTGGGAAGCGGCCGTCCGATGGGCACGACCCCGGTGAACTCCTCCTCCAGCGGGAACACGCAGGTCCCCACGGTCGCCTCGGTCGGGCCGTACTCGTTGATGACCTGCCCACTCCCGAGGATCTGCCGCCACCGCTCGACCAACTGCCCCGGAAGCGCCTCACCGGCCACGACCACACGCGAGACCAGCGACTGGATCTCAGCATCACCCAACTGACCATCCAGTACCTCAAGATGACCGGGCGTCAGCTTGATGAACGCGAACGGACCCGCCGCCACCAAGGCATCACCCAGCTCCGTCAGCTCACCCCCATACAGCCACACCCGCTGACCAGCCACCAACGGCGCCCACACATTCGGCACCACCAGATCAAAGGCCACCGACGAAAACACCGGCGCACCACCCGAACCAGCACCCGCCAGCTCCCGCTCCGCCCACTCCACATGATTCACCAGACCCCGATGCGTCACCTCCACACCCTTGGGCCGACCCGTCGAACCCGACGTGAACACCGTGTACGCCACCGCATCCGGATCGACCACGACCTCCGGCGCCCGCACCGGATAAGCCGACAGATCCTCGGCCGTCAGCACCACCGGTATATCCGTGAACCTGTCGACGTACTCGGCCGAGGTCACAGCGGCCGACACCCCGCCGTCCGCCACCATCGCCGCGACCCGCTCGGAGGGGAGTACCGGATCCATCGGCACATAACCCGCACCCGCACGCCACACACCCAACAACGCCACCATCAACTCAACCGAACGATCCAGCAACACCGCCACCGACGAACCCACACCCACACCATCCGCACGCAGCCGATGCGCCAAACGATTCGCCGCCGCATCCAACTCCCCATACGACAAACGCCGTTCACCGCACTCGACAGCCACAGCATCCGGAACCCGGGCCACCTGACGCGCCACCAACTCCGGCACCGACACCCCAGACACCACCACCGACTCCGCACCACCCCACGCCCGCAACACGCGCTCACGCTCGCCGCCCGGGAGGAGGGTCGCCTCGGCGTCGCCGTCGGCGTCCGCAGCGATCGCTTCGAGGGCCGCGCGGTACATCGCGGCGAGGCGCGTGAGGTTCGGCCGGGTGACGGCGCTCGGGTCGACCGTGAGGAGCAGGCCGCTGGCGCGGGCCGCCACGGCGAGGCCGAACTCGGTGGCTCCCTCGCCCATGCCGGAGTCGGCGTCGACGATGTCGCTGTCCGTCTGGGCGTCGCTCAGGTCGAGGTAGCTGAAGCGGACGTGCAACAGGCGGGAGCCGTCGCCCAGTTCGCGCTGCATCACCGGCATCGGGAAGCGTCGGTGCGGCCAGAGGGCGCCCTCCTGCTCGAAGACCTGGCCGATGAGCTCGCGCCAGGTGCGGGCGCCGCGGCGGTGGGCGAACGGCACGGTGTTGAGGTACATGCCGTAGACCCGTTCGGCGCCCACCGCTTCGGGGCGGCCGCTGCACACCAGGCCGGTGCTGAAGGCGTCCTCCGGCGTGAGCTGGCTCATCACCTTCAGGTGCGCCGCGTGCAGCACGGCCTTGAGCGAGGTGCCGGTCTCGCTGGCGCGGGTGCGCAGCGTCGGCGCGAGGTCGTCGAGCGGGACGCGCAGCGTGTGGGCGTCGCGTCCGGCCGCCTCCGGGTCGCCCAGGGCGGACGGCAGCTCGAACGTGCCGTGGCCGTCGATGACGTCACGCCAGTAGGCGCGGTCCTCCTCGGAGGCGAGGGAGGCGATCTCGGCGGCCACGAAGTCGGCGTACCGCACGTCGGGAGTCTCCGCCCGGGGCAGTTCCCCGTCGGCGCGCAGCGTCAGATAGCCCTCGACGATCTCGCTCAGCAGGGAGCGGTGGCTCCAGCCCTCGGTGATCGGGTGGCAGACGCTGACCGACAGCCACCAGGCCTCGTCGGACTCGACGAGCGCGGAGATCCGCAGGAGCGGCGCGCGGTCGAGGGCGAAAGGCAGGGCGCGCTCGCTGACGATGTGCTCGCGGCGGAAGGCCTCCTGCTCGTCCGCGCTCCGGCCGCGCAGGTCGTGGACGGTGACCGGCAGTTCGGCGGTCGCGTGGATCAGTTGCAGCGGTGTCGAGTAGCCCTCCAGGTCGAAGGAGGCGCGCAGCATCTCGTGGCGTTCGACGACGGCGCGGCCCGCCGAGGCGAGCGCGGCGTGCTCGAAGGGGCGGCCGTCCTTGATCCGGAAGGTGGTGGTGTTGTGGTACTTGTTGCGGCCGTCGTCGGCCAGCATTTCCACCAGCATGCCGAGCTGGACCTGTGCCAGCGGGAACGCGTCGACGAGTCCTTCGGGCAGCCGGTCCCGGTCGTGCGGGTCGAGCAGTGCGAACGGCGCGATGCCTTCCGGTTCGGGGGTGCTGCCGCCGGTACCGAGCGCTGCGGCGAGACCCGCCACCGTCCGGTAGCGGAACACATCCCCCACACCCGCCTCGAAGCCCTGCGCCCGCAACGCTCCGACCAAGGCGATCGCCTTGATCGAGTGCCCGCCGAGGTCAAAGAAGCTCTCCTCCACACCGACCTTCTCCAGGCCCAGGATCTGCCCCCACACCTCGGCGACCCGCGCCTCCACCTCCGTACGCGGGGCGACATAGGTGTCGGTGACCGTGGCGCCGGGGTCGGGCAGGGCCCTGCGGTCGGCCTTGCCGTTGGCCGTGAGCGGGATCGCGTCCAGCTCCACGAACACCGACGGCACCATGTACCCCGGAAGGACCTCGCCCAGCGCCTCGGCCAGTCCCTCGCTGTCCCCGACCACATAGCCGATGAGCCGCTGGTCGTCGGAGACGAGGACGGCGGCATCGGACACCGCCGCCTGCGCCACCAGTGCCGCGCGGATCTCGCCGAGCTCGATGCGATAGCCCCGGATCTTCACCTGGTCGTCGATGCGCCCCAGGAAGTCCACGGCCCCATCGTCCCGCCACCGGACCAGGTCACCGGTCCGGTACAGACGCTCACCCGGCCCCCCGTACGGATCCGGAACGAACCGCTCAGCAGTCAGCCCAGGACGCCCGGCATAACCCCGCGCGACACCCGTGCCACCGACGAACAGCTCTCCGGTCACACCGACGGGGACCGGACGCATCCCACCGTCGAGCACCCGCATCACCATGTTCGGGAGCGGCCGTCCGATGGGCACGACCCCGGTGAACTCCCCCTCCAGCGGGAACACACACGTCCCCACGGTCGCCTCGGTCGGACCGTACTCGTTGATGACCTGCCCGTCACCGAGCAACTGCCGCCACCGCTCGACCAACTGCCCCGGAAGCGCCTCACCGGCGACCACGACCTTGCGCGTCAGCTCCTGCACACCCTCATCCGACAACTGCTGGTCCAGCACCTCAAGATGACCAGGCGTCAGCTTGATGAACGCGAACGGACCCGCCGCCACCAACGCATCACCCAGCTCCGTCAACTCACCCCCATACAGCCACACCCGCTGACCAGCCACCAACGGCGCCCACACATTCGGCACCACCAGATCAAAGGCCACCGACGAGAACACCGGCGCACCACCCGAACCAGCACCCGCCAGCTCCCGCTCCGCCCACTCCACATGATTCGCCAGACCCCGATGCGTCACCTCCACACCCTTGGGCCGACCCGTCGAACCCGACGTGAACACCGTGTACGCCACCGCATCCGGATCGACCACGACCTCCGGCGCCCGCACCGGATAAGCCGACAGATCCTCGGCCGTCAGCACCACCGGCACGTCCACGAAACGATCCGCATACTCGACCGACGTGACAGCCGCCGACACCCCGCCGTCCGCCACCATCGCCACGATCCGCTCCGACGGCAGTACCGGATCCATCGGTACGTAACCCGCACCCGCACGCCACACACCCAACAACGCCACCATCAACTCAACCGAACGATCCAGCAACACCGCCACCGACGAACCCACACCCACACCCACCGCAGACAGCCGATGCGCCAAACGATTCGCCGCCGCATCCAACTCCCCATACGACAAACGCCGTTCACCGCACTCAACAGCCACAGCATCCGGAACCCGGGCCACCTGACGCGCCACCAACTCCGGCACCGACACCCCAGACACCACCACCGACTCCGCACCACCCCACGCCCGCAACACGCGCTCACGCTCGCCGTCGGGCAGGTAGTCGTGGAGTGCGTCACCGTCCGCGTCGGCGGCCATCGCTTCGAGGACCGCGCGGTACATCGCGGCGAGGCGGTCGACGCCGGCGCGGGCCATCACGTGGTTCTGGGCGGTGATGACCATGAATCCGGCCCGCGTGGACACGCCGAGCGGGAACTCGGTGGGGCTGTCGTCGATGGTGGCCGGGTAGTCGATGACGTCCTGGTCGACCTGGCGGAAGTTCTGGTAGCTGAAGCGGACGTCGACCAGGCGCCCGGCGACTCCGCTGTCGCGCTGCATGGCGCCGAGCGGGTAGCGGCGGTGCGGCCACAACTCGATCTCCTGGTCGAAGACCTGCTGGACGAGGTCGCGCCAGGTGCGGGCGCCGCGCCGGAAGGGGAACGGCAGCGGGTTGAGGTAGACGCCGTGGACGCGGTCGGCGCCGACGGCCTCGGGGCGGGCGTTGGTCACCAGGCCCGTGCGCAGGGTCGCTTCGGGCGTGAGCTGGCTCATCACCTTCAGGTGCGCCGCGTGCAGCACGCTCTTGATCGGCACCTTCGCCGTGGCGGCGAGGGCGCGCAGGCCCTGCTCCACGTCGTGGTAGGGCACCCAGGCCCGGTGCAGTCCGCGCGGGGTGGTGGCGGGGTCGTCGCCCCAGCCCGCGGGCGGGTCGAACTTGGCGTGGCCGTCGATGATCCGCCGCCAGTAGGAGCGGTCGTCGTCGGAGGCGAGGGCCGTCAGCTCGGCCGCGATGAAGTCGGCGTAGCGCACGGCGGCCGGTTCCGGCTCGGTGGGCGTGACGCCGTCGCGCAGCGCGCGGTAGGTGGCGACGAGCTCCATCAGGAGCGAGTGGTGGCTCCAGCCCTCCAGGACCGCGTGGCACTCGGTGAGGGTGAGCCACCAGCTGCCGTCGTCGCGGGTGTGGCCGGTGAAGCGGACCAGCGGCGCCGCGGTGAGGTCGAAGAGCTCGGCTCGCTCGGCGGCCATGAACTGCCGCAGGTCGCGGTCGAGTTCCTCGGTGTCGAGCGCCCGTACGTCGCGGACAGCGACCGGGGAGTGGACCTCGCCGGGGGCGTGGACGAGCTGGAGGGGGACGGAGTAGCCCTCCAGGGCGAAGGAGGTGCGCAGGATCTCGTGGCGGCCGAGGACGGTCCGCACGGCCCCGTCGAGGGCGGCCGGGTCCAGGGGCCGGTCGTCGAGGATCCGGAAACAGGTCGAGTTGTGGTAGTGGTTGCGGCCGTCGTCGGCGAGCATCTCGACGACCATGCCGAGCTGTACCTGCGCCAGCGGATAGGCGTCCACGACGCCGGAGGGCAGCTTCGCCCGGTCCTCGGCGGACAGGAGCGCGAAGGGCTCGACGCCGGGCTCGGGCGCGGCGGGCGCCGGGCGGCCGGTGAGGAACTCGACGAGTTCGGCGGGGGTGCGGTGCGCGAAGACGTCGCGGACCGTCACGTCGTACGCGGCCTCGCGCAGGGCACCGACGAGGGCCACGGCGCGCAGGGAGTCGCCGCCGAGGTCGAAGAAGTTGTCCTCCACGCCGACCTGGTCGACGCCGAGCACGTCGCGCCAGATGCCCGTCATCTCCTCCTCGGCCGCGGTGCGGGGCGCGACGTGCGCGCGCTCGACGGCGAGGGCGCCGCGGTCGGGCGCGGGCAGCGCGGCCTGGTCGAGCTTGCCGTTGACGGTCAGCGGGATCTTCGCGATGACGAGGAACGCGCTGGGCACCATGTACGCGGGCAGCGCCCGGGCCAGGAGGGCGCGCAGCTCGCTGGGCGCGGCCACGGCGTCGCTGGTGGGCACGGTGTAGGCGACCAGGCGCCGGTCGCCCGGGGTGTCCTCGCGGACCACGACGACGGCGTCCCGCACCCGCGGATGCCCGGCGAGGAGGGCCTTGATCTCGCCGAGTTCGATGCGGTGGCCGCGGATCTTGACCTGGTGGTCGATGCGGCCGAGGTAGTCGAGGGTGCCGTCGGGGCGGTAGCGGGCGAGGTCGCCGCTGCGGTAGAGGCGGGAGCCGGGCGGGCCGTACGGGTCGGGCACGAAGCGCTCGGCGGTCAGGCGCGGGCGGCCGAGGTACATGCGGGCGACGCCGGGGCCGCCGACGTGGATCTCGCCGGGCACGCCGACGGGCACGAGTTCGCCGTGCGCGTCGCGCAGCTGCACCCTGAGGTCGGGCAGCGGCACGCCCACCGGGTTGCCCGCGTCGGAGGCGATGTCGGCCTCGGTGACGCGGTGGTAGGTGGTGTGCACGGTGGTCTCGGTGATGCCGTACATGTTGATGAGCCGGGTGCGGTCCAGGTCGCGCCGGGCCGTCCAGGGGGCGAGGCCGGGCACGTCGAGGCGCTCGCCGCCGAACGTGACGACGCGCAGGGCGAGTTCGTCGATCAGCGGATGCCCGTCACCGGCCAGGGAGACCAGGCTGCGGAACGCGGACGGCGTCTGGTTCAGGACGGTGACGCGCTGCTCGGCGAGCAGGGCGAGGAAGTCCTCCGGGGAGCGCGCGGTCTCCGCGTCCACGACGACGAGCCGCCCGCCGTACAGCAGGGCGCCCCACATCTCCCACACCGACATGTCGAAGGCGTACGAGTGGAAGAGCGTCCACGTGTCGCGGTCGTCGAAGCCGTAGTACCGCTCGGTGCTCGTGAACAGGCGCAGGACGTTGGCGTGCGTCAGGCCCACGCCCTTGGGGCGGCCGGTGGAGCCGGAGGTGTAGATGGTGTAGATCAGGTCGTCGGGGGTGACGCCGGAGCGCGGGTTCGTGTCGGGCGCGGCCGCGAGGGCGACCGCGTCGTCGTCGCCGTCGAGGACGACGAGCCGCCCCGTGTGCGCGCCGCGCAGGTGCTCGGCGCGCGCCCGCGAGGTGAGGACGATCTCGGCGCCCGCGTCCTTGAGGGTGTACGCGATGCGGTCGGCGGGGTGCTCCGGGTCGAGCGGCAGATAGCCGGCGCCCGACTTGAGCACGCCGATGAGGGCGGGCAGCAGGTCGATGCCGCGGTCGAGGCTGATGCCCACCAGGTCGTCCACCCCGGCGCCCAGGTGGCGCAGGTGGTGGGCGATGCGGTTGGCGCGGGCGTTGAGCTCCCCGTACGTCAGGCGCTGCGCGCCGCACACCAGGGCGACGGCGTCCGGGGCCGCCGCGGCCCGCTCCTCGAAGACCTCGTGGGCGCAGGCGGCGGGCGCCGGGAGCGTCTCGGCGGGCGGCACGAGCACGGCCAGGTCGGCCGCGTCGAGCAGCTCCAGGCGGGACAGCGGCAGGCCGGGGGCTTCGGCGGCGGCTTCGAGGAGGCGCACGTAGTGGCGGGCGAGGCGTTCGGCCGTGGCCTTGTCGTACAGGGCGGTGCTGAACTCCAGGGTGCCGCGCACGCCCCCGTCGGGGCGCTCGCCGAGCTGGAGGGTCAGGTCGAAGCGGGAGACGCGGCTGGTGGCGCGCAGCGGCTCGGCCGTGACGCCGGGCAGCCGGAAGGAGCTGGTGCGCTCCTGGTGCAGGGTGAAGGCGACCTGGCACAGCGGGGTGCGGGACAGGTCGCGCTCGGCCTTGAGGTCGTCGACGAGCCGGGCGAAGGGCACTTCCTGGTGGTCGAAGGCGTCCAGGGTGGTGGCCCGGGCCTGCTCGACGAGGTCGGTGAAGGCCGGGTCGCCGCTCCACCGGCCGCGCAGCACCAGGGTGTTGATGCCGTAGCCGATGAGCTGCTCCAGCTCGGGTCTGCCGCGCCCGGACACGACGGTGCCGACGGGGACGTCGGTGCGGCCGGTGTAGCGGGACAGCAGCGCCTGGTAGCCCGCGAGCAGGGTGTGGAAGAGCGTGGCGCCGCGGCCGCTGCCGAGGTCGCGCAGGCGGGCGGTCAGCTCCGGCGAGAGCTCGACGGGCACCGCGTCGCCGTCCCAGGAGCGGGTCGCGGGGCGCGGCCGGTCGGTGGGCACCTCCAGGGCCGTGAGGCCCTCCAGCTGGGTGCGCCAGTACGCGAGGTGCCGGTCGAGCGCGCCGTCGGCGAGCCGGGAGCGCTGCCAGGCGGCGTAGTCGGCGTACTGCACCGGAAGCGGCGCGAGCGGTGAGGGCTGCCCGGCGGCGAACGCCTCGTACAGGGCGGAGAGTTCACCGAGGAACTGGCCGACGGACCACTCGTCGCACGCCACGTGGTGGAAGACGACGACGAGGATGTGGTCCTCGGCGGCGACGCGGATGAGGCGGGCCCGCACCGGGCCGCCGCGCTCCAGGTCGAAGGGCCTGCCGGGTTCGGCCTCGGCGAGCGCGCGGGCGCGCCGCTCGCGTTCGGCGGGGTCGCCGAACGCGCTGACGTCGTCGGTGGGCAGGTCGAAGAGCCCGGGCTCGTCGATGACCTGGACGGGCTCGGTGCCGTCCAGGCGGTAGCGGGTGCGCAGGACCTCGTGCCGGGCCACGACCGCCGTCAGGCCGCGGCACAGCACGTCCGGGTCCAGCGGCCCGCTGAGGCGCAGCGCCACCGGGACGCTGTACTCCCAGCTGTCCGGGTCGAGGCGGCTGAGGAACCACATCTGCTGCTGACCGTGGGAGAGGGCGAGGGGGCCTTCGCGGTCGGCACGGGCCACCGCGGTGCGCCGTCCGCCACGGGCTCCGGCGAGCCTGGCGCGTACCAGCTCCTCGCGCTTGTCCTGGGCCGCACCGGCCCCTTGGCCCGTCCGATTTCCGCCAGTGCTCATGCTGAGCGCTCCTCCCGACCTTTCACGTGATGCGTCCGTGCGTTGCCGCGAACCTGCTGGGTGTGGCGCCCCGGCCGGGGCGCGGATGTCAGGTGCCCGCCTGCTCCATGCGGCGGCGCAGGCTCGCCGGGCGCATGTCGGTCCAGACGGTGTCGATCCGGTCCAGGCACTCCTGGCGGGTGCCCTCGGTGCCCTCGGTGTGCCAGCCGGCGGGCGGCTCGCGGTCGGCGGCCCAGATCGAGTACTGCTCCTCGTCGTTGCGGACGACGCGGTAGAGGCGGTCGTCGTTGAGGTCGTCAGCCATGTCGGCGTCCCTTTCGAATGCCGGGGCGAGCCCGGGGGAAAGCCGGGGCAAGCCCCGGGGATCGTTACGTCCTCAGCTTCCGGCGGGCACCTATATGCGGCCTCTACGCAGGCAACACGGCAAACGCGCGCCGCTCGGGCGCGCGCGGACAGCACGCGGCCCGGTCCCGCCGGGGCGTTGGGGACCGGGCCGCGTGATCTTCGGGGCGGGCGCGCACCGCCTATTCGCGGGCGCCCACCAGCTGGACGATGCGCGAGCGCAGGGCGGCACCGACGGGCAGCACGGTGCCGACGACGGCGAGGACCGCGGAGACGGCGGTGACCGTGCCGACCACGGCCCACGGCACCACGATCGGTGCCGCGCCGAACAGTTCGTGGAGCGCGCCCCACAGGCCGATGAGGTTGACCGCGGAGGCGATGACGGCGAGGGCCACGCCGATCGCGGTGACGAGCAGCGACTCGGCGACGAAGAACCGCACGACCTGTTTCGGCGTGGCCCCGGCGAGGCGGAGCACGGCGAGGTCGCGGCGCCGGTCGGCGGTGGCCATGAGCAGGGTGTTGAGGATGGCGATGAAGCAGAACAGGACGACGATCAGCGCGGTGGAGCGCTGCCGCACCTCGATGAGGTGGCGCGCGTACGCGCTCTCGGTGGCGACGAGTTCGTCGCGCGTCATGAACGTCGCGCCGTTGCCCCGCACGGCCTTCTCGATGGCCGCGGTGGCGGCGGCCCGGTCGGTGCCCGGCTTCAGGGAGATGTAGGCGCGCCGCGCCAGGCCGTCACGGGAGTACGCGGCGGAGGCGGCGAACCGCTCGGGCAGATAGGCGACGTCCGAGCCGCGCAGCGCCTTGTAGACGGCGGCGACCTTCAGCGTGACCTGTTCGCCGTCGCCCAGGAAGATCTTCACGCGGGTGCCCACGTCCCAGCCCCACAGGTCGGCGACGGCCATGCTGTTGTCGTCGAGCTCGTCCAGGGAGCCGTCGGTGACGTCGAGGTCCATGGTGTGCTTCAGCGCGGCCGTGTCGACGACCAGGCCGTCGTTCACGTCGAAGCGGTCCTCGTCGCGGGTGTACACGGTCGTCAGGAGCGGCGCGGTGATCTGTACGCCGTCGATGCGCTTGACCTGGTCGATGACGTCGGGGCTGATGCCCGGCGTGTCGTCGGGCGCGAGCGCGTACTCGGAGGTGACGGAGTTGCGCAGGCCGTGGTCGCGGGCGGCGCCGAGCGAGTCGGTGGCCGCGAGCAGCGACAGGGCGAGGCCTACGGTGAGCAGGATCGGCGCGGCGGTGGCGGCCGTGCGGCGGCGGGCGGTGAGCGCGCTCTCGCGCACGAGCATGGCCGTGGGCCCGGCGGAGTTGCGGAAGGGCCACATGAAGAACCGGGTGAGCGGTCCGACCGCGAGCGGGGCGAGGACGGCCGCCGCCAGGACGGGCACGAGCAGCTCGGTGACATAGGTGTTGGGCGACAGGACGCTCTGCGGCTTGCCGAAGGCGATCCACCCGGCGAGGCCCACTCCCGCGGCGACGCCGGCCGCGCCGAGCAGCCGGCGCGCGGGCGTCATCCCGGTGTCGTCCACGGCGGCTTCGCGCAGCGCCTCGACGGGGCGGACCGTGCCCGCCCTGCGGGCGGCGGCGACGGCTCCGCACCAGGCCACCGTGGTGCCGACCAGGAACGCTCCGGCGAGCGGGGCGACGATCGTCCAGTGCAGGGACGGCTTCACCTCGAACCAGTCCGGGGCGATGTCCATGGCGATCAGGACGTCGGCGAGGAGCTGCGCGCCGTACAGGCCGAGCGCCGCGCCGGCCGCGGACGCCAGTGTGCCGACGAGCAGGGCCTCGCCGCGCACCATGCGCCGCACCTGCTTGGGGGTGGCGCCGACGGCCCGCAGCAGGGCGACTTCGCGGCGGCGCTGGACGACGGCGAAGGCGAACGTGGAGGCGACGACGAACACGGCGGTGGTGCCCGCGACGCTCGCCATGACCGGCACCAGGGTGACGGTGTTGTCGAGCGTCTCGCGGTCGCGGTCCTCACTGGCGTCGGCCTTGTGCCGGTCCTGCCCGGTGAGCACCTCGGCGTCGTCGCCGACGGCCGCGCGGACCGCGTCGAGCGGGCCGAGCGGCACGAGGGCCTCGATGCGCGGCGCGATCCGGGCGGCCTCGGCGTCGCTGAAGAAGACGGCGTCCTCCCAGTCAACGGGCGAGACGGTGCCGGAGACGGTGTAGCGGGAGACGCCCGCGGCGGTCATGACGGTGATCCGCTCGCCGGTGCGGGCCTGGTCGGAGGGGACGACGACCTGGTCCTTGCCGGTGGGCGGGCGCCCGTCGGTGAGGCGGTAGCCGCCGAAGCGCGCGACCGGCCAGGGGTGGCCCACCTGGTCCTTGGGGCCGCCGTCGAGCTGGGCGTAGAAGGCGCGGTCGACGACGACCCCGCCGGTGTCGGCGACCTTCTGCCGCAGCGCGGGCTCGACGCCCTTCGACTCGGGCAGGGAGCGGACGCCGAGGTCGTGCTGGGAGGCGTTCCAGTCCCCGTCGTCGGGCTTGACGACGGCCTGGGCCTTCGCGAACCGTTCGACGGGGCGGTCGGGCAGGTCGAGCACCGTCATCAACAGGGCGCCCATGGCGGCGACTTGGGCGACGCCGAGGACGAGCGCCACGAGGGTGCCGAGGAACGACACCCAGCGCGACCGCAGGGTCTGATAGGCGATGAAGAGCACTTACGACACCGCCAGGCTGGTCATCCGGGCCGCGACCGCCTCCGCCGTGGGCCGCTCCAGGCCGCCGGCGAGGAGGCCGTCGGCGAGGAAGACGACGCGGTCGGCGTACGCGGCGACGTTCGGGTCGTGCGTGACCATCACGATGGTGGTGGGCCGGTCGGCGAGCTCGGTGGCCGCGTAGCCGTCGCCGGTGGGCGGGCCCGCGAGCTTGCGCAGGGTGTCGAGGAGCTCCCGCCCCGTGTGCAGGTCGAGGGCGCCCGTGGGCTCGTCGGCGAAGAGCACGGCGGGGCGGCTGACCAGGGCGCGGGCGATGGCGACGCGCTGCTGCTGGCCGCCGGAGAGCTGGCTGGGGCGGCTGCCCGCCTTGTCGCCGAGGCCTACGAGGGCCAGCGACCGGGCTATCGCCTCGCGCTTCGGCTTGCGCCCGGCGAGGCGCAGCGGAAGGGACACGTTCTGCGCGGCCGTGAGCGAGGGCAGCAGGTTGAAGGACTGGAAGATGAAGCCCGTCCGCTCCCGGCGCAGCTCGGTCAGCTGGGTCTCGTTCAGGGTGCTCAGATCGGTGCCGTCGACGCTCACCCGGCCCGACGTGGGCCGGTCCAGGCCCGCGGCGCACTGCAGCAGTGTGGACTTGCCGGAGCCGGAGGGGCCCATGATCGCCGTGAAGCTGCCCCGGGGGAAGGCCATGGTGACCTCTCGCAGCGCGGTCACGGGGCTGGCTCCCGAGCTGTATGTCTTGGTCAGCGACTCCAGCCGCACTGCCTCATCCATCGATTCTCCGTAAGGTCAGGGTCGTACGCGAGGAGACGACCACTGGCTCGCTCTCCCTCTCGGGGGGCGGCGCTATGTTGTTCTCGTCCTCCAGTGCCGCACCTCGGCGCGTGAACACGAGGGTCGCGACGGCGGCGAGGACCGCCATCACCACGGATGCGCCGATCAGGACCTGACGGGTGCCGTACGCGTCCAGGAGGAAGCCGGTGCCGAGCGCGCCCAGTGAACTCGCGCCGGACACGAGCAGCATGACGACGCTGCCGACCCGCCCCTGCATGTTGTTCGGGGTGATGCGCACCTGGTGGGACATGCCTGCGACGGTAACAGCGGCTCCTATATGCGATGTTATGAAAAAGAGAGACCCAAGTGCCGCCGGATGGTGGAAAACCACCGTTCCGGGCAGGACGAGTGCCCAGGCCACATGGGACACGATCATGGTGTGCCGCATCGGGAGGCGCTTGCTCAGGGCGCCGCCCGTGATGGCGCCGAGGAGGCCTCCGACGCTGCCCGCGGCCATGATCAGGCCGACGGTGCCGGCGGGTCTGCCGGAGTCCCGCACCACCACGGCCACGCTGAGGATCAGGGCCTGGAAGATCAGGTTGCTGCCCGCCATGATGAGCAGCGCGGTGCGGAAATAGGCGCGTTTCCATACCCAGTCGAGCCCGGCGCGGATCTCCGCCGTCATGGGCCGCTTCTTCCCGCCCTTGCCGCCCTTGCCCTTGCCTCCCTTGGCCTTCGTGTCGTCCTTGGCCCGCAGCCGCACCAGGGTGATCAGGGACAGCAGGTACATCCCGACGCTGGACATGAACGGCATCCACGCGGAGATGCCGAACAGCATGCCGCTCGCCGGGTGTCCGACGAAGTTGACCGCGCGGGAGCGCGCCTCGTTGGTGGCCATGGCCGCCGACAGCTGCCGGGCTGGCACCACGCCGCGCACGGTGGCCCGCTCGGCCAGCTGGTAGAAGACGGTCAGCGCGCCCTGCACGAAGGCGACGGCGGCGATGTGCCACACGTAGAGGCGGTCGCCCGCCAGGGCGACGGCGACGGTCGCGACCGCCACCATCCGTCCCACCACGCACACGAGCATCACGCCGCGGCGGTTCCAGCGGTCCACGAGGACCCCGGCGGGCAGCTGGACGAGCAGCGCGGGCAGGAGCGCGGCGAAGCCGACGAGGCCCGCCGCGCTCTTGGACCCGGTGTGCCACAGGATCAGCAGCGTGAAGGCCATGCCGGAGCAGCGCTCCGCCATCACCGACAGGGCCGAGCCGGTCCACAGGAGCCGGAAGTCGCGGTAGGAGTTCAGGCCCGGGAGGGCGTGCCGGCGACGCGGTTTCGTGCCGCCGTCGGCTGCCTTCCTCATCGCGCCCCGGCCCGGCACCACTCCAGGACGGCCATCGCGCTGTGCAGTTTGTGGGTGGCCTGGGTGAAGGCGATGCTGGCGGGCCCGTCCAGGACGTCGGCCGTGACCTCCTCACCACGGTGCGCGGGCAGGTCGTGCAGGAAGACCGCGTCGGGGCTCGACCGCCACAGGTCGCGGGTGACCTGGAAGGGGGCGAAGACCTCGCGCCAGTCGGCGGTCGGCTTCGTCGTGCCCGTGGTCTGCCAGCGCGTGGTGTAGATCGCGTCCACACCCTCGGGCAGGTCCGCCATGTCGTGCCGCTCGCGCACGGTCGCGCCGTGCATGTCGGCCTGCGCGACCGCGGTGGCGATGACGTCCGCGGGCAGGCCGTAGCCGGGCGGCGTCCGCAGGTCGAGGGTGGTGTCGGGGAACCGGCTCAGGGCGAGCGCGAGGGCGGCCGCGCTGTTGTTGCCCTCGCCGACGTACAGCACGCGCAGGCCGTCGACGTGCCCGAAGTGGCGGTGCAGCGTGGTCAGGTCGGTCAGCGCCTGCGTCGGGTGCTCCTCGGCGCTCATCGCGTTCACGACGGACATCGGCCCGGCCGCGGCCCAGGTCCGCAGCTCCTCGGTGGCGTCCGACGTCCGGGCCACGAGCAGGTCGAGCATGCCCGCGAGGACGCGCCCGGTGTCCTCGCTCGTCTCCCCCGTGTTGAGCTGGAGGTCGCCCGGCCCGAAGGTCACGGTCCTGGCGCCGAGACGCAGGGCCCCGGTGGTGAAGGCGGTGCGGGTGCGCGTGGAGGTGCGCCGGAAGTAGATCCCGACGATCGCCCCGGCCAGGGTCTCCTCGCGGACGCCCGCCGCGAACTCGGCGCCGCGGGCGACCAGGGCGCGCAGCTCGTCGTCGCTGAGGTCGCACACGGAGATCAGGTGGCGGGTGGCGCCGTCCGGTGCTCCCGTGACCTCCGTCCGGGCCCCGTTGAGGTGTTGTCGAGCGTGCTGCTGCATGGTGGTTGTCCCCCTGTCTCAGGCCTGGTCGGTGGGCGTGCCGGTGCGGGCTTCGCCGTCGTCGTCGGCGGTGGGAGCGAGGATCGCCTCGATCTCGGCGCGCACGCGGTCCTCGATCTCCTGGGCGAGCCCGGCGACGGTGGGCCGCTCGAAGGCGACCCGGACGGGCAGGTCGAGGTCGAACTCGTCCTGGAGCCGCGAGATCAGCCGGACCGCGAGGATCGAGTGGCCGCCGCGCTCGAAGAAGTTGTCGTCGGCGCCGATCTTGTCCACGAGGAGGATCTGGCTCCACACCTCGGCGATGCGCGCCTCGACCTCGGAGCGCGGGGCGACATAGGTGTCGGTGACCGTCGCGCCGGGGTCGGGCAGGGCCCTGCGGTCGGCCTTGCCGTTGGCCGTGAGCGGGATCGCGTCCAGCTCCACGAAGAGCGAAGGCACCATGTACTGCGGCAGTGCCTCGCCCAGCGCCTCGGCGAGCCCGTCGCTGTCGCCGACGACGTACGCGATCAGCTGCTGCTCGTCGGAGACGACGACGGCGGCGTCGGACACCGACGGCTGCGCCACGAGGGCGGCGCGGATCTCGCCCAGCTCGATGCGATAGCCCCGCACCTTGACCTGGTCGTCGATGCGGCCGACGAACTCGACCGCCCCGTCGGCCCGCCACCGGACCAGGTCACCGGTCCGGTACAGACGCTCACCCGAGCCCCCGTACGGGTCGGGCAGGAACCGCTCGGCGGTCAGCCCCGGGCGACCCGCGTAACCGCGCGCGACACCCGTGCCACCGACGAACAGCTCCCCCACGACCCCGACCGGAACCGGACGCATCCCACCATCAAGCACCCGCATCACCATGTTGGGAAGTGGCCGTCCGATGGGCACGACCCCGGTGAACTCCTCCTCCAGCGGGAACACACACGTCCCCACGGTCGCCTCGGTCGGACCGTACTCGTTGATGACCTGCCCGTCACCGAGCAACTGCCTCCACCGCTCCACCAACTGCCCCGGCAGCGCCTCACCGGCGACCACGACCTTGCGCGTCAGCTCCTGCACACCCTCGTCCGACAACTGCTGGTCCAGCACTTCGAGGTGACCGGGCGTCAGTTTGATGAACGCGAACGGACCCGCCGCCACCAACGCATCACCCAGCTCCGTCAACTCACCCCCATACAGCCACACCCGCTGACCAGCCACCAACGGCGCCCACACATTCGGCACCACCAGATCAAAGGCCACCGACGAGAACACCGGCGCACCACCCGAACCAGCAGACGCCAACTCCCGCCCCGCCCACTCCACATGATTCGCCAGACCCCGATGCGTCACCTCCACACCCTTGGGCCGACCCGTCGAACCCGACGTGAACACCGTGTACGCCACAGAATCCGGATCGACCACGACCTCCGGCGCCCGCACCGGATAAGCCGACAGATCCTCGGCCGTCAGCACCACCGGTATATCCGTGAACCTCTCGACGTACTCGGCCGAGGTCACAGCGGCCGACACCTCGCCGTCCGCCACCATCGCCGCGATCCGCTCGGAGGGGAGTACCGGATCCATCGGTACGTAACCCGCACCCGCACGCCACACGCCCAACAACGCCACCATCAACTCAACCGAACGATCCAGCAACACCGCCACCGACGAACCCACACCCACACCATCCACACGCAGCCGATGCGCCAAACGATTCGCCGCCGCATCCAACTCCCCATACGACAAACGCTGTTCACCGCACTCGACAGCCACGGCATCCGGAACCCGGGCCACCTGTCGTACCACCAACTCCGGCACCGACACCCCGGACGCCACCGCCACCGACTCCGCACCACCCCACGCCCGCAGCAGGCGACGTTCCTGGACGGAGGAGATGTCGAGGGCGGACAGGGGCAGCTCGGGGTGGGAGGCCACGCCTTCCAGGAGGCGGACGTAGTGCTCGGCCATGCGGGCCGCGGTCGGCTGGTCGAAGAGGGCCGTGGCGTACTCGAAGGCGCCGACGAGGGAGCCGTCCGCCTGGCGCCACATGAACAGCGTCAGGTCCGTCTTGGCGACCCGCCAGGCGCCCTGGAAGGCGTCCATCAGGACGTCGTCGGTGGCGACGGCGGTGGCGCCCTCGTCCTGGAGGTCGAAGGCGACCTGGTAGAGCGGGGTGCGGGAGAGGTCGCGCACCGGCTGGAGCTCGTCCACGAGGCGCTCGAACGGCAGCTCCTGGTGGGCGAATCCGGCGAGCGTCGTGGTGCGCACGCGCTCAAGGAGCTCGGTGAACGCGGGGTCGCCGCTGGTGTCGCAGCGCAGGACGAGGGAGTTGAGGAAGAAGCCGACCGTGTCCTGCGTCTCGGGGCGGGTGCGGCCCGTGACCGGGCTGCCGACGCCGATGTCGTCCTGGCCGGAGTAGCGGGCCAGGAGCCCGGCGAAGGCCGCGAGGAAGGTGACGTACGGGGTGGCGCCGTGGCGGCGGCCGACGCCGGTGAGCGTGTCGGCGAGCCCGGCGGGGATGGTGAAGCGGACCCCCGCGCCGTGGGCGTCGCGCCGGGCGGGCCGGGGCCGGTCCGTGGGCAGCTGGAGCTCCGTGAGGTCCGCCAACTGCTCCTTCCAGTACTCCAGTTCGCGGTCGAGGGCCGGGTCGTCGGCGCGTTCGGACTGCCAGGTCGCGTAGTCGGCGTACTGGACGGACGGCTCGGCGAGGTCCGGGGCGCGGCCCTCGGCGCGGGCGGCGCACAGCTCCCGCAGCTCGCGCTCCAGGAGGACCGTCGACCAGCCGTCGGTGGCGATGTGGTGGGTGGTGACGAGCAGCACGGGGCCGCCCTTCGGCACGTGGACGAGAAGGGCCCGCCACAGGGGCCCTTCGCCCAGATCGAAGCCGCGGCCGAACTGCTCCCCGAACAGCCTCTCCAGCTCGTCCTCACCGGCGTGCTCGACCCGCAGTTCCACGGGGGCGGCGGGCACGACGGCCTGCCGGGGCTCCTCGCCGCGCAGGACGTAGCGGGTGCGCAGCGACTCGTGCCGGGACTCCAGCGTGTCCAGGGCCCCCTGCACGGCCGCCGTGGTCGTGCCCGCGGGCAGCCGCAGGAACATGGGCGCCACCCACTCGGGGCTGCCCGGGTGCATGCGGTCGAGGAACCACAGGCGGTGCTGGCCGAACGACAGGGGCAGCGGCTCCGTGCGCGGGACGGGCGTCACCGGCGGCACGGCGGGCCGCGCCTCTTCGAGGAGGCGCGCCTGCGCCTCGACGGTGGAGGCGCCGAACAGGCCGCGCAGCTGCACGTCGCCGCCCGACGCGGTGCGCAGCGCGTCGGCGAGGCGGGTCAGGACGAGCGAGGAGCCGCCGAGGGCGAAGAAGTCGTCGTGGGCGCCGACCCGTTCGATCTGGAGCAGCTCCTCCCACACCTGGGCGACGAGCTTCTCGGCGGGCGTGCGCGGCGCGGTGTGGGTGCCCTGGGCGCCCGGGTCGTCGACCGGGTCCGGCAGGGCCGCGCGGTCGACCTTGCCGCTCGTGGTGAGCGGGAAGGAGTCGAGGGTGACGAACATCGAGGGGATCATCGCCTCGGGCAGCCGGCCCCGCAGGGAGCGGCGCAGCTCGTCGCGCGGCACCCGGCGGCCGGTGGTGAGATAGGCGACGAGCCGCTTCCCGCCGGGGGTCTCGCGGGCCGCGACGACGGCGCCGCGCACGTCCTCGTGGGCGGTCAGCGCGGCCTCGACCTCGGCGGGTTCGATGCGTACGCCGTTGACCTTCACCTGGTGGTCGGCGCGGCCGAGGAAGTCGAGGGCGCCGTCGGAGCGCCAGCGGGCGAGGTCGCCCGTGCGGTACATGCGGCTGCCGGCCGGGCCGTGCGGGTCGGGCACGAACCGTTCGGCGGTCCCCGCGGGGTTGCCCGCGTAGCCGCGGGCGACGCCCACGCCCGCCGCGTACAGCTCGCCGACGACGCCGATCGGCACCGGAGCGAACTCCTCGTCCAGGACGTAGGCCCGCATGCCGTCGAGGGGGCGGCCGATCGGCACGGCGTCGGTGTGCCGCTCCGGGTCGAAGAGCTGGCCGCTGACGTCGATGGAGCACTCGGTGGGCCCGTACGTGTTCCACACCTGCGCGCCGGAGGGCTCGGCGAGGCGGCGGCACAGCGCTGCGTCGAGCGGCTCGCCCGCGGAGGCGACCAGGCGCAGCGCGCCGCAGTCGGCCCACGCGGGCTCCTGGACGGCCATCCGCAGGACCGAGGGCACGCCTTGCAGGACGGTGACGCGCTGCTCGGCGACGGTGCGGGCGAGGAGCGCCGGGTCGGACTCGGCGCCCGCGGGGGCCATCACGACGGTGCCGCCCGCGGCGAGCGGCGCGAACAGCTCCCAGGCCGCCGCGTCGAAGGTGATCACGGTCTTCTGGAGCACCCGGTCCCGCGCGGAGAGCCCCTGGTGGGAGAGCGACCAGGCCACGCGGTTGGCGATGCCGCCGTGCTGGACGACGACGCCCTTGGGGCGGCCGGTGGACCCGGAGGTGTAGGTGAGGTACGCGGCGTGGTCGCCGGAGACCTCGACCGCCACGTCCTCCTCGGGGAGCCCGTCGAAGGCGCCCTCCTCGTCCAGGGCGGCGACGCGCCCGGCCAGGGCGGCTTCGAAGAGCCCGGCCGAGGCCCGCGTGGTCAGGGCGAGGGCCGCCCCGCTGTCCCGGGTCACCCAGGTGTTCCGCTCCGCCGGGTGCCCCGCGTCGAGGGGCACGTACGCCGCGCCGGCCCGCCACACGCCGAGCAGCGCCGCGAGCAGGTCGCGCCCGCGGGGCAGACACACGGCGACGCGCGACTCGGGTGCGACGCCGCGCGCCACGAGCAGCCGCGCGACGTCGCCCGCCCGCCGGTCGAGCTGTTCGTAGGTGAGGGAGCCGAGGTCGTCCTCGACCGCGACGGCCCGCGGCGTCGACGCGGCCTGGGCGGCGATGAGCTGATGGAGCGGGACGGTCATGTCTGTGTCTCCGTAAGAGTGTCGAGCCGCGGTGTCAGAGGGCAGGCGCCGGCAGGAAGTCGCTGACGACGGTGCCGATGCCGCAGCGGCGCGCCTTGTCGTGGACGAAGCGGGCCAGGGCCAGGTCCAGGACGCCGAGGCCGAACGGCGAGAAGACCAGGGGCCTGCCCGGGGCGGGGCTCAGGGTGGCCCGCCCGCGCAGCAGTTCGCCGACGCTGGCCTCGATGAAGTCCCGCCCGCCGGTTTCCTGTTCGGCCAGGTGGATGGAGGTGCGCTCGCGGCAGACGTGGTCGACGTCGTCGACGACGTTGTGCGCGCCGAGGATCGCGGGCACGGTCAGGTCCCGCAGCGACACGTGCAGCACGGCGGCCGACGGCCGGCAGGCGGCCAGGCCGGTGTGCGGGGTCGCCGCGGTCGTGGCGAACGACACCAGGTCGTGGTCGGCGAGGGCGTCCTCGAGCCGGTCGCGGCGGCGGACCTTGACGTCGGGCAGCAGCCGCGCGTTGTCCCGGGCGAAGCAGCGGGCCCGCTCGGGGTCGCTGTCGTACAGGGTGAGGTCCGTCAGTTCGGGCCGGTCGGCGGCGAGGAAGCGCAGGACCTCGCGGTTGATGACGCCGCACCCGATGAGGGTGACGCCGGTGGGCCTGCGCTCGCCGAGGAGCAGCCGGGCGCCGAGCGCGGCGGAGGCCGCGGTGCGCCGGGCGGAGATCACCGAGGCCTCGATCAGGGCCTCGGGGTGGCCGTTCTTCAGGGAGTTGAGCAGGATCGCGGCGCTGGCCCGCTGGAGGCCGGAGGCGACGTTGTCGGGGAAGGAGGCGATCCACTTCATGCCCGCGACGGCTTCGTGGCCTTCGTCGCCGTCCGTGGGCGCGCTCGCACCGAGGTAGCCGGGCAGCCCGATGATGCGGTCCTTCGGCCGGTCGGGGAAGCGCAGGAACACGGAGTGCGGAAGGCTGGTACGGCCTTCGTCGTGCGCGGTGTAGGCGGCGGCGACCAGGTCGATGAGCTCTCGCTCGCGCCCGGCGAGCAGCCCCTCCACCGCGCCGTTTCCCAGGATCAGCATGCTGCGACCGCCATGGTGTGTCCCTGTTCCTTCCACAGGTGCTCGATGTCGCCGAAGTGGCGCCGCACCCAGTCGTCGTCGTAGATCGTGTCGAGGTAGCGGTCGCCGCGGTCCGGGAAGACCAGCACGCAGGTGCTGCCCGGGGGGATGCGGTCCGCGAGTTTGCCGAGCGCCGCGGTGACGGCGCCGGACGAGCCGCCCGCGAGGATCGCCTCGCGCAGCGTCAGGGCCCGGCAGCCCACGACGCACTCCAGGTCGGAGACGAGGACCACCTCGTCGGCGGCGCTGGGGTCGAAGAGCTCGGGGCGCACGGCGGCGCCGTGGCCCGGCAGCAGGCGCGGCCCGGGCGGCCCGCCGAACAGCACGCTGCCGAGCGCGTCGACGCCCACGACCGTCGTGGAGAGCCCGCGGTCGCGGATGTACTGGGCGCAGCCGCGCAGGGTGCCGCCGGTGCCGGTGGAGCAGAAGAGGTAGTCGACCCTGCCGTCGAGCGCCTCGTCGATCTCCCGCATGGTGCGCACGTGGGCGCGCGGGTTGAGCGGGTTGCGGTACTGGTTGGGCCAGTACGCGCCAGGTGTCGTCGCCACCAGCTCGCGCACCCGCGCGAGCCGGCTCGGCAGATAGGCGCCGGTCTCCGGGTCGGGCTCGGTGACCATGTCGACGGTGACCTCGTAGGCGCGCAGGATCGCCAGGTTCTGCCGGGTGGTGCGCGGGTCGACGACGCAGACGAAGTCGATGCCGTAGTAGCGGCAGATCTGCGCGATGCCGATCGCGAGGTTGCCGGAGCTGGACTCCACGACGGTGGACCGGCCGGGCAGCAGCTCCCCGGCCCGGATCTTGCCCAGGAGCATGGAGAGCGCCGAGCGGTCCTTGACGCTGCCGCCGGGGTTGGCGGACTCCAGCTTGGCGAAGACGCGGGAGCCGAAGCTCGGCAGCAGCCCGCCGAGCTCCACCAGCGGGGTGCCGCCGACGGCGTCGAGGATGCTGTCGTGGACCGCGGTGCGGGCGCTCACGCCTGCCCGCCGCTCAGCGCGAGCAGCAGGTCCCGCTCGGTGGCGTCGGTGAGCGGCACCCGGGCGACCCGGGTGTCGGGCGCCTCGACGGCGGCCGTGACGCACCGCTGGAACTGGTCGAACAGCCGCTGGGCGGTGGCCTCTTCGAACAGGTCGGTGTCGTAGCGCAGGGCCACGGTGAGGCCGTGCGCGTCCCGGGTGATCTCCAGGGCCAGGTCGCACTGGCCCTCCAGGTGCGGGATCTCCACGTAGGCGAGCTCGTGTCCGGCGAGGGTCACCTTCTCGCCCGCGACCAGGCCGTCCATGCCGTGTCCGAACCGGTCGGTGGCGACCATGGTGACGGAGATGCGGAACAGCGGCCCGGAGGCGCCCTGGGCGACCAGCGGGAACGGGTAGGAGACGCGCGCGGTGGCCTGCCGGACGCGGTCCGCCGCCGCGTCCACGGCGTCGCGCAGGGTGGTCTCGCGGTCGAACCGGGCACGGATCAGGACCGGGTTGACGAAGTAGCCGATGATGTCGGCCGCCGCCGCGCGCCGGGTGGAGGCCGGGCAGGCGATGAGGAAGTCGCTCTGTCCCGTGCAGCGGTGCAGCATGGCCTGGAAGGCGCCCACCAGCAGGGCGAACGGCGACACGTGGCGCTCGGCGGCGGCCTTGGACACCGCCTGCGCGAGCGCATCGGGCAGCCTGCGCACCAGGCTGGCCCCGGTGTGCGAGGACACCGCGGGGCGCGGCCGGTCGGTGGGCAGCTCGGCAGGGGTGGAGCCCTCGCACTCGGCGTGCCAGAACTCTCCCTGCCCGGTGCCGCGCGGCGAGTCGAGGAGGGTGCGCTCCCGGCCCACGAACTCGTCGTAGTCGTGGGTGACGGGCTGCCAGTCGGGGGCGCGCCCGGCGATCTCCGCCTCGTAGGCGGCGAACAGGTCGCGCCACAGCAGCCACTGCGAGATGGCGTCGGTCGCGATGTGGTGCGTGACGACGACCAGCAGCGCGTCCGTGCGGCGCAGCAGCAGCGTGGCCCGCACCGCCCCCTCGTCCCGGAGCCGGAAGGGCGCGCGCACCTCGGCGTTGACGCGGCGGCGCAGCTCTTCCTCGGTGGCGTCCGGCACCTCGACGACCGCGATCTGCGCGGCCTCCTCCGGGGCGTCGACGACGCGCCGGGGCCGGCCCGCGACCTCGGTGTAGCGCGAGCGCAGCATCGGGTGCCGGGTGAGCAGGGCCCGCCAGGCCCGGTCGAGGGCCGCCAGGTCGGGGGCGGGCGTGATCCGCCCGCCGCCCGCGAGGTTGTAGGTGGTGGACTCGGGGTGCAGCGTGTGCAGCAGCCACAGCCCCTCCTGCCCCACCGACAGGGGCAGCGTCCCCGCCAAGGGGTCGGTGCGGTCCATGCGTCAGACTCCTGCCTTGGCCTCGACGAGGAAGTCGACGACGTCGCGCACGCGCAGCAGCGTCGCCACGGTGTCGTCGGGCACCGAGAGCTGGTACGTCTTCTCTACGGCGGCGAGCAGGTCGACGCGGGTGAGCGAGTCCATGCCGAGCTCTTCGAAGCTGGACTCGGCGGTGACCTCGCCGTCCAGGTCGAAGGCGGTGTCCTGAACGAGGCGGACGACGTCGGCGGTGAGGGCGTCTCTGGCCATGGTGACCTCTTTCTGTGTGCGGTTGGGGACGTGGATGGATGGGTCAGGGTGGCGGGCCCCCAAGGGGCCGGCGGAGCGCTACGGCATGCGCACGATCTGGCCCGCGTAGGTGAGTCCGGCGCCGAAGCCGAGCAGCAGCACGATGTCGCCGGGTGTGCTGCGACCGCTGTCGTAGAGGCTGCTGAGGGCCAGCGGTACGGACGCGGCCGAGGTGTTGCCGGTGACGACGACGTCGTTGACGACGCGCTCCGGCGGCAGCCCCAGTTCGTGGGTGAGGGTCCTGATGATGCGGTTGTTCGCCTGGTGGGGCACGAACCAGTCGACGTCGTCGATGGTGATGCCCGCGGCCGCGCAGGCGCGGTGGGCGACGTCCGGCATGGTGGCGGTCGACCACTTGTAGACCAGCGGCCCGTTCATCTGGACGTACTCGCGGCCGTCGGCCTTCTCCGTGATGCCGAGCACCTTGTGCCGGGCGCCGTCGCTGCCCCACACGGCGGGCCCGACGCCCACCTCGGTGGAGCGGGAGACGACGGCGGCACCGGCCCCGTCGCCGAAGATGACGAAGGTGTCCGGGTCCTGGGGGTCGATCCAGTCGCTGGTGCGCTCGGCGCCGACCACCAGAACGGTCCGGGCCTCGCCGAGCCGCACCGCGTTGGACGCCATCGCGAGGGAGTAGGTGAAGCCCGCGCAGACCGCGTTCAGGTCGTACGCGCCGGAGTTGGGCAGGCCGATGCGGCTGGCCACCTCCGGGGCGATGCCGGGCATGCGGCGCTTGCGGGTGGCGGTCGCGACGATGGTGAGGTCCACCTCGGCGGGGTCGACGTCGGCGTGGACGAGCGCCTTCTCCCCGGCCGCGACGGACATGGCGACCAGGCCCTCGCCCTCGCCCGCGTGGTGGCGGGTCTTGATGCCCGTGCGCTGCTCGATCCATTCGGGGGACACCGTCGTCAGCGGCGCCAGGTCCTCGTTGGTGAGCTGCCGGGCGGGCCGGTAGGCGGCGATGCCCGTGATGCGCGAGCCGTAGGTGCGCTCGTCTTGCAACAGGTCTGCCAGGGGCATGTCTTCCTCGACTTCTCTGAAATGTCCTCGGCGCTCGGGGCGCTCAGGAGTCCGAATGCTCGGCCATGGCGACGGCGATGCGCCGGGGGCCGGTGAAGGGCTCACGCGCGTGCGCGGTGAGCATGTTGTCGACGATCAGCACGTCGTCGCGCTGCCAGTCGAAGCGGACCGTCGCGGCCCGGTAGGCGGCGCGCAGCTGGTCGGTGACGGCGTCGGGGATCGCGCCCCCGTCGCCGTAGTAGGTGTGGGTCGGCAGGTCCGGGTCGTCGAAGATGGCGCGCAGCCCCGCGCTCACGTCCTTGGCGAGGGTGGTGAGGTTGAAGAACGTGGCGTGGTTGAACCACACCTGCTCGCCGGTGACGGGGTGGCGGTGCACGGCGTGCCGCACCGCGGTGGTGCGCAGGCCGCCGCCGGGGCGCCACTCGGCGGTGATGTCGCGCTCCGCGCAGTACGCCGTGACGGCCGCCCTGTCGGTGGTGTTGAAGGCCTCCTGCCAGGGCACGCCGAAGCCCGGGTGGAAGTTGCGCACGACCTGCCAGCCGCGCCGCTGGAACTCCTCGCGGACCTCCGGGTCGAGGGAGCGCAGCACCTGCCGGGTGTCGGCCAGCGGGGTCGCGCCCTGCGTGGTGGGCGGCTCGACGCAGTAGAAGTACAGGGTGCGGGGCCACACCGCCTGGTAGGAGTTCTCGTTGTGCAGGAAGATCTCCTCGTCCGGCGGGTAGTCGGTCGAGGTGTACACCTGGCCCTTGATGGTGCTGCGGGGCGAGGACCGCTCGGCGTAGGCCAGCGGCGGCGTGCCGGAGAAGGCGCGCACCGTCCCGTCGAAGCCGTCGACGCCCGCGACGTCGAAGCCGCGCAGGAGCAGGGCGCCGCGCTCGGTGAGCTGGGCGCGCAGCGCGGTCCGACGGCTGTGGATGTAGTCCTGTATCCGGGTTCCCGGGACCTCGGGCCGGTGCAGCCCGGGCAGGGTGCCGGCGCCGGCCCAGCCCGCGGGCACCTCTTCGACCTGGTGGCTCATGACTGTCTCGCTCTCTCGCTCTCCGCGGCCCGGCACCGTCAGTCCGACATGGCGACGAGGACGCGCCGGTCGCCGGTGAACGGGCGGCGGCCGTGCGCCAGCAGGACGTTGTCGATGAGCAGCAGGTCGCCCCGGTACCAGTCGACGTCGACGGCGGCTTCGAGACCGCGGTCACGGATCTGGGTGACGTACTCGCCCGGGATGCGGCCGCCGTCGGCGAAGGTGACCATCTGGGGCAGCTGGTCCTCGGGCAGGATCGCGGCGAGCTCGGCCGCCGTCTCGTCGCCGAGGCCCGCCGGGTGCCACTGGTCGGCCTGGTTGAACCACACCTCGGCGCCGGTGACCGGGTGCCGGGTGGTGGCGGGCCGCACGGACTCCACGCGCAGGGAGCCGTCGCGCCGCCACTCCCAGTCGGCGCCCGAGCCCTTCAGGAAGTCCTCGACGGCGCCGCGCTCGGCGGTCTCGAAGGTGTCCTGCCAGCTCTTGCCGAGGCCGTAGCCGTCGTGCAGGTTCTGGATGTAGCGCACGCCGCCCGCGAAGGCCTCGCGCACCTCCGGGTCGAGGGCCGCCAGCCACCGGGCGGCGTCCAGGACGGGGGTGGCGCCGCCGCCGCCGGGCCGGATCGCGCAGTAGAAGGCGAGCCGGGCGGGCCACACGTGCGCGTAGCTCATCTCGTTGTGCATGGAGATGGTGAACTCGGGCGGGTACTCGGTGGACGTGTAGACGTTGCCGCCGACCTTGGTGCGCGGCGAGTTGCCGTGCACGTAGGCCAGGCGGTGCGGCAGCAGCCGGTCGAGGACCCGGTCGAGTCCGTCCGTGCCGACCTCGAACCCCCGGAACACCAGGGCCCGTTCGCGCACGAGGGCGGCGTCCAGGCCGCCGTCGAGCGCGTCGATGCGGGTGACCAGCTCGTCGGCGCCGCCGCCGGCGGCCGCCCGCACCTCGTGCGGGGCCCAGGTCTGGGATCGCGTCATGTCGCTGTGGTTCCTCTCGCGGTTGCCACCGGGGCGGGCGCGAGCCGCTCGGCGATGTCCGAGGTCAGCTCCGCCTCCCTCGGGGCGAGGTAGAAGTGGTCTCCTGAGAACGCCCGGAGCGCGAAGTCACCGGTGGTGAACCCCTCCCAGGCGCGCACCCGGTCGCCCGAGCACCCCGGGTCGCGGTCGCCCAGGTAGGCGGTGATGGGCGCGTGCAGCGGGGCGGCCTCGGCGGCGGGCGCGTACGTCTCGACGAGCCGGTAGTCGCTGCGCAGCACGGGAAGCAGCAGCTCGCGCAGCTCGGGCTCGGCGAACGGGTCGACGCCGCCGAGCGTGCCGAGGCGGCGCACGGCGGCGAGCAGGACCTCGTCGGCCGCGCGGTGCAGCGTGGTGCGCCCGCCGTGCCCCGGGGCGGCCCGCGCCGACACCATGAGGTGGACGGGGGCGGGGCCCGCGCCCGCTTCGAGGCGCCGCGCGACCTCGTAGGCGACGCTCGCGCCCATGCTGTGCCCGAACAGGGCGAGCGGCACGTCGTCGTACCCGGCGAGGGCGCCGGTGATCCGGTCGGCGAGTTCGGTCATGGACTCCACGCACGGCTCGTCGAGCCGCTCCTGCCGTCCCGGGTAGCGCACGGCGACGACCTCGACGGTGCTGGGCAGGCGGTGCCGCCAGCCGTCGAAGAGCCGTGCGGTGCCGCCCGCGTGCGGGAAGCAGACCAGGCGCAGGCGCGGCGTCCGCGGCGGCCCGGGTGCGCGGTGGAACCACGGGCCCGGAGCGTCGGGGGCGGTCACAGGGCCATGCCTCCGTCGATGCGCAGCACCTGCCCGGTGACGTACGACGCCTCGTCGGACACCAAGTACGAGACGAGCGAGGCGACTTCCTCCGCGCGGCCGAAGCGGCGCAGCGGGATGGCGGTGAGCGCGCCCTGCACCGCCTTGTCCGGGAGGCCCGCGACCATGTCGGTGTCGATGAAGCCGGGAGCCACCACGTTGGCGCGCACTCCGTAGCGGCCCGCCTCCTTGGCGAGCGACAGGGTCAGGCCGATGATCCCGGCCTTGGAGGCGGCGTAGTTGGCCTGGCCCGAGTTGCCCGCGACGCCCGACACCGACGAGAGCGTGACGATGGATCCGCCGCGTCGCCCCATCAGGGGCCGCACCACGGACCGCAACAGGTGGTAGGTGCCGTCGAGGTTGGTGCGGACGACGCCGTCCCACTCGTCGTCGGTCATGAGGCCGAGCGGCCGGTCCCGGGTGATGCCCGCGGAGGCCACCACGGCGTGCAGCGGCCCCAGTTCGCCCTCGGCCTCGGCGACGAGCCCGCGCACCGCCGCCCCGTCGGCGACGTCGGCCTGCCGGGTCAGGGCGCGGCGGCCCGCGGCCTCGACCTCCTTGGCCACGACGTCGGCGGCCGCCTGGTCCGAGCGGTAGCACAGCGCGACGTCGAAGCCGTCCCGCGCGAGCCGGGTCGCGACCGCGCGGCCGATGCCCCGGGAGCCCCCGGTCACCAGCGCGACGCGTGGTTCCTGGCCCTTGCCCTGCTGCCCGGCCTGACGCCCGGCCCCCTGGTCCGACTCCACGTGAAGCCCCCCTCAATCGTTCGAATGAGTCGAGCGTCGGTTCGGTCGCTATATGTGACCTATACGGTGACCAGCCCGGCACGGACGGGTCGTGCGGCCCTGTCGGGGGCGCGGGCCCCCCGGTAGAGTGATCCGCCGTGAACTCACCTTCGAACGCGGCGGCCGAGGCCTCCGGCGGAACCCGCATATTGAGCGCGCTCCTGGCCGGACTGCCCGTCGCCGTCTGCGAGACGCGCGAGGACCCGGCCGACGCGGTCCTGTACCCCGAAGAGGCCGTGCACGTGGCGAAGGCCGTGGACAAGCGGCGGCGGGAGTTCACCACCGCACGGCACTGCGCCCGTACCGCCCTCGCCCGCATCGGCGTGCCGCCCGGGCCCATTCCGCGCGGCGAGAAGGGCGAGCCCGTGTGGCCGGACGGCGTGGTCGGCACCATGACGCACTGCGCGGGCTACCGCGCGGCGGTCGTGGCCGAAGCCGCCGCCGTGACCTCGCTCGGCATCGACGCGGAGCCCGCCGAGCGGCTCTCGGACCCGGGCGTGCTCGACCTGGTCAGCGACGAGGCGGAGCGTGCCGCGCTCGCCGCGCTGGCCGCCGAGCAGCCGTCCGTGCCCTGGGACCGGCTCCTGTTCAGCGCCAAGGAGTCCGTCTACAAGACGTGGTTCCCGCTGGCCCGGCGCTGGCTCGGCTTCGAGGACGCGCACCTGACCATCCGCGCCGACGGCACCTTCTCCGCCAAGATCCTGATCGAGGGCCCGCTGGTCGCGGGCTCCGAGCTGACCGGGCTCGACGGCCTGTGGACCATGCGGGACGGGGTCATCGCGACGGCCGTCGTGCTGCGCCCGGAGTGAGCCGCGCGCCGGGCGGCGGGTTCACGGCCGTGCGTCGCCCGCCCGCCCGGCGAGGCTCGCCCAGAACATCCCCTCGTACTCCTGGAGCAGCCGCCCCTGCCGCAGTGCCGTCCCGGGGGTGACGGCGCCCCGGGCCACCCCTTCCTCAAGGGCGGCCAGGGCCTCGCGGTCGAGGTCGGGTGCCGGTGCGGCGAAGAAGTCGAAGAACGCGCAGGCCTCGTCGGAGAAGCCGTAGCGCGTGCGCAGCGCGGTCGCGAGCGTCGCGCAGTAGCCGCCCCACGCCGCGAAGTTGGCGGTCAGGGCGAGCACCACGTCGGCCGGTTCGCCGTTGAGGGCCAGCCACGCCACGTACGCGGGGTAGGCCTGGCAGCCCGCCCTCGGTACGTACGCGCGCGCCTGCTCCGCGCTCACCCGGCAGGCGGCGAGCAGCGGGCCGAGCCGGTCGGCCGCGAGGCCCTCGCCCTCGGCGAGGGTGGAGAAGAACGCGGCGCCCGCGGACAGTCCCGCCCGTGCCGAGCGGTCCGCCAGGTGCCGGAAGGAACGGCGGTCGGCCGGGATGACCTGGCACTGCTCCAGGGCGAGCGCGGCCACCGCGCCCCGCTCCGCCGTGCCGTCGGCGACGAGCGGCACGAACGGGTTGGCGTCCGGCGCGGGCAGGAGTTCCGCCGCCGCGCGGGCCAGCAGGTCCCGCGCCGTGAACTGCGGCTGCCCGCCGGGTGGCTCACTCGGCCCCGGGTTCGTCGACGTCATCGGGTCACCCCTTCCGTGGTGTACGTCCACTGCGTACGCGTGCGCGCGTCCGCCGAACAGGTCCGCGTACGCCCCTTGCGCACGCCATCGCGTACATCCCTCGTGTACGTCCTCCCCCGTCCTTGCGGAACTTTCCCGCCCGGGTGCTAGTTTCTACATCGTTGTAGAAACGAGCGTGGCGCGTCGGCGCCGTCCGACGCCCGCTCACGAGCACCAACCCGATGGAGACTTTCCATGGCCCTGTGGGACCGCTTCAAGGAATCCGCCTCGACGATGCAGGCCCAGCTGCTCGCGAAGAAGAACGACCTCAAGAGCGGCTCCTTCCGCGACGCGAGCATGGCGATGTGCGCCCTGGTCGCGGCCGCCGACGGCACCGTCGACCAGGCCGAGCGCCAGCGCGTGGCCCAGCTCATCGCATCGAACGACGTGCTCCAGAACTTCCCGGCGGACGACCTGCGCCGCCGCTTCGACGCGTACGTGAACAAGCTCACGACCGACTTCGACTTCGGCAAGGTCAGCGTGTTGCAGGAGGTCGCCAAGGCCAAGAAGAAGCCCGCCGAGGCCCGTGCCGTGGTGCAGATCGGCATCGTCATCGGCGGCGCCGACGGCGACTTCGACAAGGACGAGCAGGCCGTCGTGCGCGAGGCGTGCTACGCCCTCGACCTGCCGCCGCACGAGTTCGACCTCTGACGGACGCCCCCCGGGGCACCGCGGGCGGCGGCGCACCTCACAGGGGCGTCGCCGCCCGCAGCACGAGCACCATCGTGACCGCCGCGTTCGCCGACGACATCGCGGAGACGACGGTGCCGCCCGCCGCGCACCACAGGGCGAGCCCCACCCCCGTGAACAGCGAGGGGCGGGTGCGCGCCGCCGGAGCGGGCGCGAGCAGCGCGGCGACCCGGCGCGGCACCGGACCCGCCGCGGCGAGACCCGCGAGGCCCGGCGCGGGGGCGCGGCCCGCCATCAGGGCGGCCTTGCCGATGGCCCGCGCGACCACGCGCCGGTCCCGCACCGCCCGGGCCGCTTCCTCGTCGGCCCACCGCTCGACGGTGTAGGCGGTGGCCGTGCGCAGCGGCACCAGGAACGGGTTGGCCCGCGCGGCCAGCTGCGTCACCAACAGGAACCGGTGGTGACGCGCGGCGAGATGGGCCCGCTCGTGCGCGAACAGGGCCCGTCGCTCGGCGGGACCGAGCCGGTCGAGGAGGGCGCGCGTGACGACGACACGGCCGGATCCGGAGCGGCCGGGCGGTCCGGGCAGGGCGTACGCGTAGGCCGCGCCGTCGGCGGTGCCACCGAGGACCGCGACCGAAGTGCCCGGAAGGCCCGCGAGGGCCCGCGCGGCCCGGCGGCGCACCGCGAGGTGCCGCCACACCGTGCGGCCCACCGCCGCGCACACGGCGAGCAGCGCCGGGATCGCGGCCGCGCCCGCGACCTCGTCGTACGGCAGGGCGGCGCGGACCTCGGGGTCGGACCAGGCGTCGGGCAGCGGATTGCCGGGCAGCTGGGCGGTGCCGACGACCATGAGCAGGGCCAGGCACAGGGTGCTGCACAGGGCCATCACGGCGGCGAGCCCGGCGAGCAGCCGGGTCGCGGTGCGCGGGTGCAGGTGCTGTGCGGCGAGCCGGGCGACCGGCCAGGCGGTGAGCGGCAGCACGAGCGGCAGGTAGACGAAGAGTCCCATGCGTACGGTCAGCCCTCCGCCGCCGCGCCGCCCGTGTCGCCGAGCAGCTCGCGCAGCAGGCGTTCGTCGGCGGCGGACAGGGTGGTCACGAAGCTGGCGAGCACGGCGCCGCGGTCGCGCTCGCTGTCGAGCACCTTGCGCATGCGCAGCGCGGCGAGGCCCGCCTCGTCGGCGGTGGAGCGCCAGTGGAAGGAGCGGCCCGCGCGCT
Source organism: Streptomyces sp. AN091965 (assembly GCF_022698285.1). Lineage (NCBI taxonomy): Bacteria > Bacillati > Actinomycetota > Actinomycetes > Kitasatosporales > Streptomycetaceae > Streptomyces > Streptomyces sp. AN091965. The sequence goes on from NZ_JALDMY010000001.1 coordinate 1,921,976, forward strand.
CCCGGCTCACGACGCCCTTGGCGAGGAGCCGGGTGAGGATCGTCATCACCGTGGTGTACGCGAGGTCGCCGCCGACACGTTCCTGCACCCAGACCGCGCCGACCGGGCCCGGTGCCTCGTGCAGCGCCGCGAGCACCTGGGCCTCCAGCTCGCCCTGGCCCCGCCTGCGCGGGCGGTGCTCCCGCCCGTCGCCGTCCTGCCGCTCCATGCCGTGTCCTCGCCTGCCGTCGTGACGACGGCGCGCGCTCGGCCCGCCGTCAGCGCTCCGCGCACCTCACGCGCGTCGGGCACGTCACCGGGGAGCGCCACATCGTAACGGCCACAGTGGGCAGGAGGCCTCCTGGGCGCCGATGCGGCCGCCGCAGCAACTTCTACAGTCATGTAGATTCTAATTCCCGGTCCGGTTCACGGACGGGGCCGGTTATCCAGCAAGGACCATCTCCGCAGAGGACCACAGGAGGACACCGTGGGAGTTTCCCTCGCCAAGGGCGGCAACGTCTCGCTGAGCAAGGAGGCACCCGGCCTCACCGCCGTACTGGTCGGCCTCGGCTGGGACGTGCGGACCACGACCGGCACGGACTACGACCTGGACGCCAGCGCGCTGCTCTGCGACGCCTCGGGCAAGGTCGTCTCCGACCAGCACTTCGTCTTCTACAACAACCTCACGAGCCCCGACGGCTCGGTCGAGCACACCGGTGACAACCTCACCGGCGAGGGCGAGGGCGACGACGAGGCCGTCAAGGTCAACCTGGCCACCGTCCCGGCCGACATCACCAAGATCGTCTTCCCGGTCTCCATCCACGACGCCGAGAACCGCGGCCAGAGCTTCGGCCAGGTCCGCAACGCCTTCATCCGCGTCGTCAACCAGGCCGACAACCAGGAGATCGCCCGCTACGACCTCTCCGAGGACGCCTCCACCGAAACCGCCATGGTCTTCGGCGAGCTCTACCGCCACGGCACCGAATGGAAGTTCCGCGCCGTCGGCCAGGGCTACGCCTCCGGCCTGCGCGGCATCGCCTCGGACTTCGGCGTCAACGTCTGAGCCTTCGGCGGCCGTGTCCGAGGACGGGCGCGCCCTTTTCACCGGCGCCGCATGCCGGGGAGCACGTCTGCGCTCCCCGGCATGCGGCGTTCTCCGGCCCGGCGTCAACTGCCGCGCCGCAATGGACTGATGTCCGAAGGTGCGGCTACCTGCTCCTCAACCACCAGACTATGAAGGAGATAATGACACCCCCAGCCGCCGAACTGGCGCCACGCACAGCGTGACCCGCCACCACCCGGCCCCAGCTGTCCCAGTGTTTTCGCACCAGTTGGCCAGTTGAGTGACTAGAATCCATCTCAGGGTGCTGCCTTCCCGATCTATTGAGGGAGCGCTCTGCGGGAGCCCCCGGGCCGGATGCTTGTCGGCAAGGCCCGGCGGCTCCCTCTCTTTTGCGCTATTTCCTACTTTGGACCTCTTCTGCCAATCCCCAGATGAGCTGTCGCGAAATGCCCCTTGCCAGGCAGTGAAACACTGCACACAATCGGCAGGATGAGCGATTTCCGGTCTGGGGACTTCATGGAATGGCGGGGGTGTTCGTGGGGCCTGAGAGAAGGAAGTTCTGGCGGAAAAGCTCTTACAGCAGCGAGCAATCCGGATGCGTCGAGGTGCTGTGGGCATCGCAGATGCACGTCAGAGATTCCCGGCGACCGGAATCCGGTCAGATCGCGTTCAGCGGGGACGCCTGGGCCGCATTTGTGAGTTCCCTGCTCGGCATGCCTTCCCCACACGGCTGAAGTTCCACCCGGCAACCTCACCACCAGCCTCCTTCGCCGATGTCCCGCGCCAGCGAGTGCTCCACCCTCCAGAACGCGTCCAAGTAGTCGGAAGGACTGTTCCGGCCGGACCGAGGCGTCTTCTCGCTCAGCAGCTCCTCGGTCTCCGGCTTCTCCAAGTAGGCAACCAGGTCGTCACTGTCCGGAAACTCGAAAATTGTGTAGGGGCTCCGGAAGAGCGGATACACACCGGCTGAGAACGGTACGAAGAGCACCTTGACGTTCGGCCGGTCATTTGCCACGGCCAGGGCCTCGCGCTGCTGCCGCATCGTGGTATCGGACCCGACCTGACGGCGGAGCGCGGCCTCGTCCAGGATGTAGAAGAAGCTGGCATCGGTGTCCAAGACCTTCTGCCGCTTCATGCGCAGCTCGACACGCAGTCTCCGCTTGTCCTCCGCCACGTCGAACGACTCCAGGAGGGCCTCGGTGTACTCCTCCGTCTGCAGCAGGCCGGGAACCACGTTCCTGGCGAAGTCCCGGACGATCGACGCGGACTCCTCATAGGCGAGGAACGCCTCGAACTCCGGAGACATGATCTCCTTGTAGCCGGCGTACCAGGACGGCTGGCGGGCCGCCCTGGCGAGCTGGACGAGCCGCTCGGCCTCCTCCCCGACGATCTCGTACTTGGTCATCAGCGCCATGGCGTCGGGAACGCTCACCGGCTTGGCCCCGCTCTCCATCCTGATCACCTTCGAAGGACTCCAACCGAACGACTCCGCAACCTGCTGCTGGGTAAAACCGGAATCCTCCCGCCCCCTCCTGAGGCGCTGCGCAAGCCGCTGCCGCGAGTACATCGGATTTTCTGCCACTGTCACATCAGCTCCTCAGGTGATGCGTCGACACCGGGACAACATCCGGCACGTCAATTTCGTTCGTACAGCCGTCAGGCCATCGGACATCGTGACGGTTGGCACAGTTGCACATCGCTCCATCGCACCATCTGACTTGCACGCTCACCTCTGTCCAGCAATCCATATCGCCCACAGCAGGATGCACTACCGCGCCAAGCGTCTAGGGATTCTGCCGCCCTCCGTCATGCACGGGCCCATCGTGCTTCATAGCACAGCGTGCCATCACGCAAAAACAGTTGGCAAGACACGACGTGGCCGGAACACGGACTGTCGCGTTGGAAGAGTTTTCTGACCGCTCATGATGCGACTGTGGCGATCGTTTCCACTTACAGAATTCACCCCGAAGTGAGGAGCGCGCACACGACGCGATACGTACCTTCTTCCGAGGGAATTGAGCGTGTTGCAGTCGCCTTCTGGCAGGTGGGGGGAATCACCACGCCCCGCGCGCTGTTGTGCCGCGCAGTACCCCCTGCACCAGTTCCAAGGAGGCCAAACGTGTACGGCGACTCGGCAGCGGTCCGCAAGATCCTCACCCGGCTCGGGGACACCTGGGCCGTCGTGGGGCTCTCCGCCAACCAGGAGCGGGCGGCGTACGGCGTCGCGGAGGTGCTGCAGCGGTTCGGCAAGCGGGTCGTGCCGGTGCATCCGAAGGCGGAGACGGTGCACGGGGAGAAGGGGTATCCGTCCCTGGACGCGATCCCCTTCGAGGTGGACGTCGTGGACGTCTTCGTGAACAGCGAGCTCGCCGGGGCCGTCGCCGACGAGGCGGTGGGCATCGGCGCCGAGGCGGTCTGGTTCCAGCTCGGCGTCGTCGACGAGGCGGCGTACGAGCGGACGCGGGCGGCGGGCGTCGACATGGTGATGGACCGGTGCCCGGCCATCGAGATCCCGCGGCTCGGCCCCGCGCCGCACTGAGCACCTGCCGGGTCAGAACTCCCGCGCGGGCCAGCCGAGGAGGCGTGCTCCGATCACCGCTGTCTGGAGGGTGTAGCGATGCATCGGGTCGGCGGGGTTGGTCCCGGTGAGGCGGTGGATGCGCTCCAGGCGGTAGGTGAGGGCGCGCACGCTCAGGCTGAGGCGGCGGGCGGCCTGCGCGGCCACGCAGCCCGCGTCGAAGTAGACGGCGAGGGTCTCGATGAGCGGTTCGGCGCCGCCCCTGGCCGCCCGCAGCGGGCCGAGGGTGTTCAGGACCAGGTCGGCCATCGCCTGCCGGTCGCGGGTCAGGACGGGGTAGACGAGCAGGTCGGCGGCGCGCAGGACCGGCTCGGGCAGGCCGAGGCGCGCGGCGAGGTCGAGGGCGCTCAGGGCTTCCTCGTACGACTGGACGACGCCGCCCGCGCCCGGCTGCGGGCGGCCGACGGCGACGCGGCCGCCGTCGGTCGCGGCATGCGCCTGCTTGGCGAAGAAGTCGAGGACGTCCTCCTGGTCGGCCGTGGTCACGCAGACCAGACGGCCGTCCTTGGTGGCGAGCAGCGGGCTGCGGTCACCGAAGCGGCCCGTCAGCGCCCGCTCCACCTCGCGCGGGGCGTCGTCGCCGTCCTCGTAGGCACGGTCGCCCTGGGCGACGGCGACCGCGTGCGCGAGGGACAGACGCAGCCCGAACCGCTCCGCGCGCTCGGCGAGCAGCCCGAAGTCGCTCCGGCCGTGCAGCAGGTCGTCGATGAACTCCCGGCGCGTTGCCTCCTCCTGACGGATCGCCAGGCGCTGGGCGCGTTCGTAGCCCTCGGCGAAGGCGTCGACGGCCTGCTCGACGGCGGCGAGGACGGCCTCGGCGGACACGGGCGGCGCGGCTCCCGGCGCCCCGTGCGCGCGGGGCGCGGCGCCGAACGCCCGGGCCCGCGCCAGGTGCGCGCCCACCAGCGCGCGCAGTCCGTAGCCGGCGTCGGCCGCGCGCTCGCCGAGGGCGCGGCGCGAGTCCAGCTCGTCGCGGGTCAGGCCGCGCCCGGTCGCGGAGGCGTCGGCGAGCAGCCTCGTATAGCCGTCCAGGAATTCGTCCGGTATGTCCTGCCCCGCCATGTACGCCCCCGGTTTTCCGCTCGGACCTCTCCGCCTTTCTAACGCATGGGGGCGCGGCGGCAGGCACGGGGGTGGGGCGGTGACGGATTCCGCCCCCAACCCACTGACCAGGGGAAACCTCGGCATGACAGGGGCTCAGGCGCAGTCGGCGCAGGGCCAGTCGTGGCCCGCGGAGGACCGTTCCCGTGCATGCTCGTGCGGGTGCGGGTGCAGCGGGCGCGGCCCCGGGGTCAGCGTCACCGCGGCCGGGGCCGCCCAGAAGAAGCCGCCGGACTCGTCGTACGCGTACAGCACCGCGCCGCTGCCGGGAGCGAGGGCCGCTGCCGTCCCGGACGGGTCCTGGCGCACGTCCACGACCACCACGGCGCCGTCGCGCGTGGCGATTTCGGCCTGGCCGGAATCCGCGCCCACCCCGCCCGCGCGGACCCTGCCCACCGAGCCGACGAGGTCCCGGGGCGAGGGCCCCGGCGCGCCGGCGGAGCACCGCGCGCGGGCGCGGGCGAGCACCCGGGTCACGCCCCAGCCGACGCCCGCGGACGCGAGCAGCAGGCCCAGGTCGACCGCCGCGTGCGCCATGCCCGTCAGACCGGCCCGCGTCATCGCCACCGAACCGGCGACACCGGTCACCCATCCGCCCAGCGTGAACAGCGAGGCCGCCACGGACACCGGCACTCCCCCGAGCCCCACGACGTCCAGGTCGGCGTCCTCGTCGAAGCTGTCCGCGCGGGTGACACCCACCGCCACGAGCAGCCAGAAACACACGACGACGGCCAGGGCCGAGGTGAACACCACCCCTGGAAAGCCCACCACCGCGCCCAGCAAATCCCCCATGCCCCCGCCCCCTTGACCGGTGGTCATCCGGGGGCCGTCCCCACTCGGGTGCCGGACCTCGTTTCCGTGATCCGGCACCCGGGCCTCGCCCCCCGTTCCTGCCTCTCCATCCTGACCTGTCCGGACGCCTCGGCGCACTGCCATTTTCCGGCAATCTTTATGCTTTCTTGATGCCGGGCGGGGTCCTCCTGACGGCCGGGGTACGGCAACGTCGCGGCGCGGAGGGCGAGGTCTTACGGAGTGGTGACACGGGCCGGTGATACCGGTCCGCGGCCCTCGTGGCTGCCTAGCGTGGACGGCATGCGGGTACTGGTCACCGGCGGAGCCGGGTTCATCGGAACACACCTCGTCGAGGCGCTGCTCGAACGCGGCCACGACGTCGTCTCCTACGACGCGCTCCTGGCGTCGGCGCACTCGGGCCCGCCACGCGCGGCCCGGCCCGGCGAGCGGCTGATCGTCGCGGACGTACGGGACGAGGCGGCCGTCACGGAGGCGCTGCGCGGGGTCGACGCCGTCTGCCACCAGGCCGCGATGGTGGGGCTCGGCAAGGATTTCGCGGACGCGCCCGCGTACGTCGGCTGCAACGACCTGGGCACGGCCGTGCTGCTCGCCGCGGCGGCCCGCGCCGGGGTGCGGCGCCTGGTGCTCGCCGGGTCGATGGTGATCTACGGGGAGGGGCGGTACGCCTGCGCCCGTCACGGCGTGGTGCGGCCCGGGCCGCGCGCCGAGGCGGACCTGGCGGCGGGCCGCTTCGAGCCCCTCTGCCCGCTGTGCGGCGACGACTTGACGCCGGGCCTGGTCCCGGAGGACGCCCCCGCCGACCCGCGCAACGTCTACGCGGCGACGAAGCTCCAGCAGGAGCACCTGTGCGCCGCCTGGGCCCGGACCACCGGCGGCCGCGCGGTGTCGCTGCGCTACCACAACGTGTACGGGCCCGGCATGCCCCGCGACACCCCGTACGCCGGGGTCGCGTCCCTGTTCCGGTCCGCCCTCGCCCGGGGTGAGGCGCCGCGGGTCTTCGAGGACGGCGGGCAGCTGCGGGACTTCGTCCACGTGCGGGACGTGGCGTCGGCGGCGGCGACCGCCGTGGAGGCCGCGGCGGACGGCGCGCCCGGGACGCTCACGGCGTACAACACCGGCAGCGGGGAGCCGCACACCGTCGGTGAGATGGCCGAGGCCCTCGCCCGGGCCCACGGCGGGCCCGCCCCGGTGACCACGGGTGCCTACCGGCTCGGCGACGTACGGCACATCACGGCGGACTCGGCCCGGCTGCGCCGGGAGCTCGGGTGGAAGCCGCTGACGGGCTTCGCGGCGGGGATGCGGGAGTTCGCGGGGGCGCCGCTGCGGTAGGCGCTTCGCCGGGCCACCGGCCGGGCCCGCTACACCGCCCCGGCCGGTGGCAGGACCACCTCGAAGCGGCAGCCGCCCGAGACGTTGCGCACGGCCGCGCGGCCCCGGTGGGCCTCGACGATGCCGCGCACGATGGCGAGGCCGAGCCCGGCGCCCGCCGGTGGGGTCCGGGCGTGCGTCCCCCGCCAGCCCATGTCGAAGACCCGCGCCAGGTCCTCCTCCGGGATGCCGCCGCATTCGTCCGTCACCGACAGGACGACTCCGTCGTCGGACCGCTCCGCCGTGACGGCGACCGTGCCGTCCGCGGGCGTCCTGCGGATCGCGTTGATCAGCAGATTGCCGAGGACCCTGCTCATCTCCTTGCTGTCGACCTCCACCGGCACGGCGTCGATGCGCTGCCCCACGAGGCGTACGCCGTGCTCGCGCGCGAGCGGGTCGGCCCCGGCCAGGGCATCGCCCACCAGGTCGTAGACGGAGATCCGCGCGCGCGTGAGGGCGAGGGCCCCGGCGTGGATGCGGGAGAGTTCGAACAGGTCGCCCACCATGCCGTCGAGGCGCTCGACCTCGGTGCGGATCTGGCGCAGATAGCGGTCGGGCTCGGCGGCGACGCCGTCCTCCAGGGCCTCGGCCATGGCGCGCAGGCCCGCGAGCGGGGTGCGCAGGTCGTGCGAGATCCAGGCGACGAGGTCGCGGCGCGAGCTCTCCAGGGCCCGTTCCCGCTCCCGGGACTCGGCCAGGCGCGCGCTGGTGTGCTCCAGCTCCCGCGTGAGCGCGAGGAGCTCGGCGGTGGTGGGCGCGGCGGGCGCGGCGAAGCTGCCGCCGGTGCCGAACGAGCGGGCCGCCCGCGCCAGGTCCCTGCTGCGGGCGACCACCCACCGGCCGAGCAGGACGGCCGTCGCGAACGACACGACGGAGGCCATGGCGACGACGACGGTGACGACGGTCAGGTCGTGCGGGGACAGGAACATCTGCCACGCGACGGCGAGCGTCCCGGCGAGCATGGCCGTGACAGCCACCGCGACGACGACGGTCAGGGACACGACGAGCGAACGGTGGCGCAGCAGCCGCAGCGCACCGGCGCCGAGCAGCCCGGCGGCCACCGCGCCGAGGAAGGCGTACAGGGCGATGAGCAGCATGTCGGTCACGAGCACGGACCGCCTTCACCGCACACGGAACCCCCGACCGCCCCCGGGGCCCCCGCCCCGCCCGACCCGCCCGGCTCCCCTGGCGCTGCCGGATCCCTCGGGTTACCCAACTCACCCGGCCCACCGGGTTCACCGGGCCCGGCAGGCTCACCTGACTCACCCGTTTCCAACCGGTATCCGACCCCCCACACCGTCTGGATCAGCCGCGGTGCCCCGGGGTCGTCCTCCACCTTGCCGCGCAGTCTGCGGACGTGGACCGTGACCGTGGACAGGTCGCCGAAGTCCCAGCCCCATACCTCGCGCATCAGCTCCTCCCGGCCGAAGGCGCGGCCCGGGTGTCTCAGGAAGTATGCGAGGAGGTCGAACTCGCGGACGGTCAGGGCGAGTTCGGTGCCGTTCTTGGTGGCGCGGCGTGCCGCTGGGTCGAGGGCGAGGGCCCCGGCGCGCAGCCGCGTGCCCGGTCGCGGCGCCGGGTCGGCGGCGCGGCTGCGGCGGAGCACCGACTCGACCCGCAGCACCAGCTCGCGCGGGCTGAACGGCTTGGTCACGTAGTCATCCGCCCCTATCTCCAGTCCCAGGATGCGGTCGTCCTCGTCGCCCCGCGCGGTCAGCATGATCACCGGTACGGGGCCGCGGGCCCGCAGGCGGCGGCAGACCTCCAGGCCGTCCATGCCGGGCAGCATCAGGTCGAGGACGACGAGGTCGGGCTCGCGTGCCGCCGCGCCCAGGAGCGCGCCGGGTCCGTCGACCGCACGGTCGACGACGTACCCGGCGCGCTCCAGGTAGCCGGTGACGACTTCGGCGACGGTCAGGTCGTCGTCCACGACGAGGACGCGCGCGCCGGTGCCGGGTGGTGGGTTCCGCATGTCACCAGCGTCGCACCACGTGCTCACAGGCGCGGACCGCCGCGGGGTCCGCCACCCCCGACGTCCGCGTTTCGTAAGGACCTGAAGTCCGTAATGTCCGTTTCTGCTTCGTAGGGTGAGGGCCGTGACTCACCCTTCCCCCGACTTCCCGGCTCCGGCGGAGCGGCCCGTTCCGCCCGCTGACGTCGTGCTGCCCTGTCTGGACGAGGCCGCGGCGCTTCCGTGGGTGCTCGCCCGCGTTCCAGCGGGCTGGCGCGCGATCGTCGTGGACAACGGCTCCACGGACGGCTCGGCGGACATCGCCCGCGCGCTCGGTGCGACCGTCGTGCACGAGCCCCGGCGCGGCTTCGGCGCCGCCTGCCACGCCGGACTCACCGCCGCCGACGCGGACGTCGTGTGCTTCTGCGACTGCGACGCCTCCCTGGACCCGGGCCTGCTGGTGCCGTTCGTCCGCGACGTCGCGGCGGGCCGCGCCGACCTCGTCCTGGGCCGCAGGCGGCCCCAGGCGCGCGGGGCCTGGCCGCCGCACGCCCGCGCGGGCAACCTCGCGCTCTCGCTGATGCTGCGCCGCCGCACCGGCCTCGCCCTGCACGACCTGGGCCCGCTCAGGGCGGCGCGCCGCACGGACCTGCTGTCCCTCGCGCTCACCGACCGGCGCAGCGGCTACCCGTTGCAGATGGTGGTGCGCGCCGCCGACGCCGGGCTGCGGGTCGAGGAGCGCGACGTGCCGTATCTGCCGCGCGTCGGCGCGTCCAAGGTCACCGGCACCTGGCGGGGCACCTGGCAGGCGGTGCGGGACATGCGCCGCGTCCTCGCCGAACCCCCGGCCGCGCGCGGGCCGCGCGGCCCGCGCGCGGCGGGCACGCGATGACCGCGCGCACGGGGCCCGCCACGCTCCTGGTCATCGCCAAGGCTCCCGTTCCCGGCGCGGTGAAGACCCGGCTCACCCCGCCCTACACACCGCAGGAGGCCGCCCGGCTCGCCGAGGCCGCGCTCGTCGACACCCTGGACGCCGTGCTCGCGGCTCCCGCACGGCGCAGAGTGCTCGTGCTCGCCGGGGAACCGGGACCGTGGCTGCCGCCCGGCATCGAGGTGGTGCCGCAGGCCGCGGGCGGGCTCGACGCGCGCCTCGCCGCCGCGTTCGCGGGCTGCGCGGGACCCGCCGTGCTCATCGGCATGGACACCCCGCAGGTGACGCCCGCGCTGCTCGCGCCCGCGCTCGCGGCCGACGCCCGGCGGGACGCCGACGCCTGGTTCGGGCCCGCCGCCGACGGCGGGTTCTGGGCCCTCGGGCTCGCCGAGCCCGACCCGGACCTGCTGCGCGGGGTGCCCATGTCCACGCCGACGACCGGCGCCGCGCAGCGCGCCCGGCTCACCGGGGCGGGCCTGCGCGTGCGCGACCTCGCGGTGCTGCGGGACGTCGACACGGCCGCCGACGCCGCCCGTGTCGCGGCGCTGGCCCCCGGCACCCGCTTCGCCGCCGCGCTGGCGCGGATCGACAGCCCGGCCCGGATCGACGGGACGGCCCGCCGATGAGCACCGTCGTCCCGCCGACACCGTGGGGTGCCGACCTGTACGAGGAGGCGCTGCGCGCCGGGCGCGGCCCGCTGTTCCTGCGCCGGGCCGACGGCTGGCTGCTCCCGCTCGACGTGGAGCGCTGGTGCGCGGCGCCCGACCCGGCCGACCGCTCGGCGCTGCGCCGCTGCGCGGGACCCGTCCTCGACATCGGCTGCGGCCCGGGCCGCCTGGTCGCCGCGCTCGCCGCCGGAGGCCACCGCGCGCTCGGCATCGACGTCAGCGAGGCGGCGGTCCGGCACACGCTGCGCCTCGGCGGCTCCGCGCTGCGCCGGTCGGTCTTCGACCCGCTGCCGGGCGAGGGCCGGTGGGGCACCGCGCTGCTGATGGACGGCAACGTCGGCATCGGCGGCGACCCGGCCGCGCTTCTCACCCGCGTCGCCGAACTGCTCGCTCCGGGCGGCCTGTTGATCGCCGAGGCGGCACCTGTCGACGTGGACGAGCGGGTCCGCGTCCGCGTCGACGACGGCACGGGGCGCGCCGGGCCCGGCGGTACGTTCCCGTGGGCCCGGCTCGGCACGGCCGCGCTGGTCGGCCACGCCCGCCCGGCGGGGCTGCGCCCGGCCGATCAGTGGACGGCCGACGGGCGCTGCTTCGTGGCCCTGCGGCGCCGCGCGGCCCGCAGCGCGAGCCACAGCGCGGAGCCCGCGAAGAGGCCCGCCGTGACGAGCAGCCAGCGGGCCAGGAACACGTCGCCGGACAGCCCCGTGACCCGTTCGTAGCGCGGCACCTGACGGGTGATCAGCGGGTACCACACCAGCAGGAGCAGCAGCGACAGGGCCGCCGGGACCCGTACGAACGCGGTCAGGTTCCGGCGCCGCCCGCCCAGCGCGGCCGTCACCGCCCGGTCGGCGGCCGCGTACAGCGGCGCGAGCACGAGGTCGTGCAGCAGCGCGGCGCCGGCGAACCACACCGCGACCGCCGCCCAGTCGTCGCGCAGCAGCCGCACCCCCGCGTACCCGGCGAGCGCGAACGAGGCGAGCAGCAGCAGGAGGTGGCAGGGGCCCGCCCCGTACCGGCGGCGCGCCGCCCCGGCCCACCGGCGGCCCGCGTCCGGCCGCCCGGCCGTCGGCTTGCCCGTACGCTTCCCGGACCGGCTCATACCAGCTCCCCGAAGGTCATCCGCGCCACCCACTTGGTGTTCAGTACGCCCGGTGCGGCGGGCACGATGACGCGTGCCGGGTAGCCGTGGTCGGGGGTCAGGTCGGCGCCGTTGACGCGCAGGGCGAGCAGCGAGCGCGGGTCGCGGACCTGGTTGTCGCGCAGCGCGGCGCGGCGGAAGGCGCCGCGCGTCTGCAAGGACTCCACGAGGACGCCGGGCGGGCCGTCCCCGCCCTCTCCGTACCCGAGAAGCGCGGCCAGGTCGCGCAGCCGCACGCCCTGCCAGGCCTGGTCGGACGTCGACCAGCCCTCCACGCACGCGATGGGCAGGTCCGCGCGGTGCTGCGGCAGGGCGAGCAGATCGGCGCGAGTCAGGCGCACGGTGCGGCCCCGGCCCACGAGGTCGAGCCGCCAGCCGTCGACGAGGTCCCGCCGCCCCAGGCCCACCGCCGCGGCCGTCTTGTTGACCTGGAAGGCGCCGGGTCCGGTGCCCGGGTCGCGGCCGCCGTGCGGCGCGAACAGGGCCGTGGCGCGCGGCCAGCCGTCGAAGCTCTGCCCCGCGGTCGTCGCGAACAGCAGCAGCGAGCCGCCGCCGACCAGGCCGAGGGCGCCCCGCCGGGACACGGTCGGCTCGGCGGGCCGCTCGGCGACGAGCCCGGAGCCGCGGTCGGGCTCCGTGTCGTGCGTCCGCAGCTGCGCGCGGAAGCCGCGCTCCCGCAACACCCGTACGGTCCGCGGAAGTTTCAGTGCCGCGTGCGCGACGAACCCGGCGAGGAACACCCACGCCCCGTAGAAGTGCAAGGGGTAGAACGAGCCCGGGAAGACGTAGTCCAGCTGCACGTTCAGGATGCCCGTCGCGAACTCGAACAGGGCGCCGCCCACGAGCAGCAGCAGCGAGAGGCGTTCCAGGGCGTGCCCCAGGGACCGCACGGGCGGCAGCTCGAACAGCTTCGGGAGCACCGACCACAGCTTGGCGAGCAGCACCGGTACGAGCGCGATGCCGACGGTGACGTGCAGGCCCTGGGTGAGGCGGTAGAGCCAGCGCGGGCGGGTCGGCCAGGGGAAGAGGTAGAAGCCGAGGAGCCCCTTGTCGGGCGTCTTGTCGTTGACGGGCGACAGGCCGGGGTTGTACGCGGCGTAGGACAGCAGCCCGGTGACGAACAGCAGCGTCATCCCGACGAGGAGCACCACGCCGAGCACGGAGGTGAGCCAGGGGCCGCGCAGCGGGCTGCGCCACACGCCGGTCGACGCCCGCTCCACCGCCTGTCGTGCGGTCCTGGTGGCCGGCGGCCTCGCCTGCTTGCCCATGGGTGTCCTCGGGGGTCGGCGCGACGCGGGTCCGTCGCCTCGCGTCGACCGTAAGACCGGCGGACGGCCCCCGGGCGGCCGCGACGCATGACGAAACGCTGACGGATCGCGGTGGGCCCGGACGGAGTACACCGGGGCGGCGGAAGATCTGACGGTTCCGTGACAGGGGGCGGCGCGGCGGCCCGTGCGCGCCGTCGGCGGCCTAGCGTGCCAGCGTGAACCGCCCCGAAGGACGTACCACCGGCCTCCGCCGCGATCTGCTCGCCGCCGGGCTCGCCGCCCTCCTCGTCACCGCTGCCGTCGTGGTCGGACGGGCCGTCGAACGCTCCGACGGCAGCCTGCACGTCAACTGGCCGCCGCTGTACGCCGACTGGGATCCGCACATCGGGCCGGGCACCCCGGCGGCGCTCGCCGTCGCCGTGGCCGTCGTCAGCCACGGCCCGGTGCTCGCGGCCCGCCTGCCGTGGCGGGCGCTGCTCGTCGCGTCGTGGGCGGCGTCGACGGCGTGGATCTGGTCGCTCGCGCTCGTGGACGGCTGGCACCGGGGCGTCGCGCGGCGGCTCACCACGAAGTACGAGTACCTCCAGGTCATCGACCGCTTCGCGGACATCCCCGCGACGCTGCGGGACTACACCCAGTACATCCTGCTCGGGGAGCCGGGCGCGTACCACTGGCCCGCGCACACGGCGGGCCATCCGCCCGCCGCCCCGCTCACCTTCGTCCTCCTCGACCGGATCGGTCTGGGCGGCGGCGGATGGGCGGCCGCGTTCGTCATCACGGCGGGCAGCACGGCCGTCGTCGCCGTACTGATCACGCTGAAGGCCCTCGGGGACGAGGCGAGCGCGCGCCGGGCGGCGCCGTTCCTCGTGCTCGCTCCGGCCGCCGTGTGGATGGGCGCGTCGGCGGACGGCTACTTCGCGGCCGTCGCCGCCTGGCTGACGGCGCTGCTCGCGCTCGCCGCGACGCGCACGGTCCGCCGCCCCGCCCTCGCCGCCTGCGCCGCGGGCCTCCTCTACGGCCTGCTCTGCTATCTGTCGTACGGCCTCACGCTCTTCGCGGTGATCGTGGCCGGTGTCCTCGTCCTGGCCGGGACGCTCCGCCCGCTGCCGTACTTCGTGGCGGGCGCGCTCGTCGTCCCGGCGGTGTTCACCGCGTTCGGCTTCGACTGGTGGGAGGCGTACCGCCTGTTGGTGGAGCGCTACTACCAGGGTGCGGCCGGGGTGCGCCCCTACTGGTACTGGATCTGGGCCAATCCGGCCTGCACGGTCCTGACCGTGGGGCTCGCGACGGTGGCCGGGCTGCGCCGGACGGTGGGTTCCTCACCGGGCGCGGTGCGCCGTTGGCGGGCCGGCGCGTCCACGGCGGCGGACCGCGTCGCGGGGCTTGCCCTCGCGGCCCTCCTGGCGGTGGCGGTCGCGGACGTCTCGGGCATGAGCAAGGCGGAGACCGAACGCATCTGGCTGCCGTTCGCCGTCTTCCTGCTCGCGGCGACAGCGCTCCTTCCCGAGCGCGGTCGCCGCTTCTGGCTCGCGGGACAGGCCGTCCTCGCCCTGGCCCTCAACCACGTGCTGTTCACGGGCTGGTGAACCCCGATCGGGCGGGTGAACCCGATCGGACTTCGGCGTCCCGGTCAGCCTTCGGGGTCAGACTTTCTCGAACTCCACTTTGAAGACGTTGTACTCGTCCCAGCAGAAGACCCACGGCTCGCCGTTGCGGAACGAGGCCCGCTTCTCGTTGTAGTTCGAGACGAGTTCCTTGTCGTCGGTGAGCCGGAAGCTCGATGCGCCGGACCAGCTGTAGAAGCCGGCGTATCCGTTGTTGCTGACCGACAGATACCGGCCCTCACCTGGAATCTTGTAGTAGGTCACGCTGTTCCACTCGTAGAATTCGAGGGTCAGCGGGTCCTGGCTGATGATGGCCCAGTTGTCACCGTTCCTGTTCAGATAGCCCTTGAACGTACCGCTCGGGTAGTAGAGCTTGATCCGGAACTGGCCCGTCATCAGGGCACTCTGCGGCCGCGTCGCCAGGGCCTGGGCGAAGGTGCCTTCTGCTGGAGATATCGCGTCCATCGACCGTCCTCTCGTCGTGTTTTCCGGCACGCTGCTTGTGCTGATTCTCGACGTGAGCTGGACAGTGAATCGAACGTCACTGGAATGGTGATTCTGCCGTCAACCAGCCGGTGCCGCCAGAGGAATATTCCGCCATTGCGGACGGATCTCGGCGGGGCTTCCCGAATGATCGGTGCGCGAATGATTGAGGGGGCAGTTACGCCTTCCTCAAGCCGTTGTGCCTGACATCCGTGAGGCGCGCGGCGCACGAGGTGCCCCTAGTGCGCCGGGCCGCGCGGAAGTCCCGGCAGCGGCGGACAGCCCGTGACCGCGGTCCAGGCCTCCTCGGCCAGGCCCTTGCGGTCGCTCCCGTACAGCGGCGCGTGCGCCAGGACCCGCACGCTCAGGCCCCGTGCCCGCACCACCCTGCGCAGCGACGTCCCGAACCCCTCGTCGCCCAGGAACGCCGCCGTCGTGCTGCCCGCCCCGCCCGCCTCGTACGCCACGGTCACCGGGCGCACCGCCGCCCCCGCGTCCACGGCCGCCTGGAACGCCGCCCGCCGGAACCGGCCGCCGGAGATGGAGCACCAGGTCGTGGCCTGGGGGAAGACGAGCACGGAGCGCCCCTGGGCGAGGGTCTTGGCCAGCTCCTCCACCATCAGGGGGAGTTCGCGGCGGCCGCCCTCGCGGTCGATGAACTGCGTGCCGAGCCGCCGCGCGAGCGCCCCCACGACCGGCCACCGGCCCACCTCCCGCTTGGCGACGAAGGCGACGGGCTCGACGGCGAGCAGCGCCACCACGTCCAGCCAGGAGATGTGGTTGGTGACGACCAGCGTGCCCGCGCCCCCGCCGGGCACGGTCAGCGGCACCGGCCCCGCGTCGAGCCGCACGCCGAGCGCCCCAAGCACCCGCCGCGCCCGGACCCGTACGGCGTCGCCGTCGGCGAGCCGCTCCCCGAGGGCCAGACTCCGCCCGAGCTCGTGCCCGAGCGCCGCGTACCGCCGCGCGGCCCCGACGGCGCCCACGCGGGAGTCGGCCCGCAGGGCGCAGGTCCGCGGACAGCCCGCGTCCACGGACCAGGGGTTCACACGGACCCCCGGGATCCCTCGTCGCCGAGGAAGAAGCGGCGGTGGCGCTCGTTGAGCCGCTCGGTGTCGAGCACCACGAAGAAGTCGGCGGAGTCGAAGTCGGGGTCGTGCGCGGGCGCCCCGCACATCCAGGCCCCCAGGCGCAGGTATCCGCGCAGCAGCGGCGGCAGGTCGGCGTACGTCGGCCGGTGTCCGGCGCGCTGCTCGGGCGGTGTCCACGGCCGGTGCGGGTGGACGCGCAGCTCGGGCGGCGAGGCGTGCTTGGCGGTGCCGAGCAGCCAGGCGCTCGCGGCCGCGGTGCCGCCGTCGGCCAGCGGCACGGAGGCGCAGCCCGCCAGATAGCGGTGGCCGGAGAGCAGGACGTAGCGGGCGAGCGCGGACCACATCAGGTTGATCACGGCGCCGGAGCGGTGGTCGGGGTGGACGCAGGACCGCCCGGCCTCGATCGTCGCGGGCCGCAGCGGGGCCAGGGCGCTCAGGTCGAACTCGCCCGCCGAGTAGGAGAGCTCGCCGCGGCCGGGCGGGATGAGCCGGTAGGTGCCGACGACGGCGCCGCTCGTGGTCTCGGTGACGATCAAATGGTCCGCGAGCGCGTCGAAGGCGTCGATGTCGTGGCCGGGCAGGGGCGTGTCGAGGGCGGCGCCCAGCTCTTCGCCGAACACCTGGAAGCGCAGGCGCTGGGCGGCGCGGATCTGCTCCTCGGAGTGGGCGATGGAGGGGACGTAGGCGGGGCGGGCCCCGGAAGCCCGGCCGGGAGCCGATGCGGGCGGGGTCGCGGGCGTGGTGGGTGTCGCGGGCATGACAGTACGTTCTCCGTTCGACGGGGCGATCTCGACGGGACGGCCGGGGACGACGGGCCTGAGGACGCGAGGCCTCAAGGCGGGGCTTCAAGGGGAGGGCCTCAAGGGCGACGGTCCGGTGGGAACGCTTCGAGCTGGTCCGGGGCAAACGCTTCGTTGAACTGCGGCGGAGGGGAACAGGCAGGGCACCCACTCAGCACGGTGACCGCCCCGGCTGAACTGCGCACGAGGTCCGCGCGGCGGATCGGGCCGACCCTCGTGAGCATCAGGTGAACGGCGCCCGCCGCCGCGCGCCCCGGCCCCCGGGCCCCTCGCCCCGTACCGCGGCGGGTCGCTGTCCCGTACAAAGAGTTCCGGACGCCCGAGGGAAGATGGAGCCCCGCCATGCCGCACCCCCTGCCCCTGACCGGCATCACCGTGATCAGCCTCGAACAAGCCGTGGCCGCGCCGTTCGCCACCCGCCAGCTCGCCGACCTCGGCGCGCGCGTGATCAAGGTGGAGCGGCCGGGCGGCGGTGACTTCGCCCGCCGCTACGACACCACCGTGCACGGCCAGTCCAGCCATTTCGTCTGGCTGAACCGCTCCAAGGAGTCGATCACCCTGGACGTGAAGTCCGCGCACGGGCAGGAGGTGCTGCGCGCACTCCTCGCGCGGGCCGACGTGTTCGTGCAGAACCTCGCGCCGGGCGCGGCCGCCCGGCTCGGCCTCTCGGCCGAGGTGCTCCAGGCCCGCCACCCGTCCCTCGTCACCTGCGCGGTCAGCGGCTACGGCACGTCCGGGCCCTGGGCCCACCGCAAGGCATACGACCTGCTCGTGCAGTGCCAGACGGGGCTGCTCTCGCTCACCGGCACCCCGGAGGAGGCCGTGCGCGTCGGCATCTCGGTGGCCGACATCGCGGCCGGGATGTACGCGTACAGCGGCATCCTGTCGGCGCTGTACACGCGGGCGACGACCGGCCGGGCGCCGGCGGTCGAGGTGTCCCTGTTCGACGCACTCGCCGAGTGGATGAGCCAGCCTGCGTACTACACCCGCTACGGCGGCACCCAGCCGCCGCGCGTCGGGGCCCGGCACGCGACGGTCGCGCCGTACGGCGTGTTCACCGCGCGCGACGGCGACGAGGTCCTGTTCTCCGTGCAGAACGAGCCGGAGTGGGTGGCGCTGTGCCGGGTGTTCCTCGGCCGCCCCGAGCTGGCCGACGAGCCGCGCTTCGCCACGGGCCCGGCCCGGGTCGCGCACCGCGAGGAGCTCGACGGGATCGTCGCGGCGCGCTGCGCCGAGCTGGACGGCGAGGAGGCGGCGGCCCTGCTCGACGCCGCGAACATCGCCCACGCGGGCGTCAATTCGGTCGCCGAGTTCCTGGAGCACCCCGTCCTGACCGAGCGCGGGCGCTGGCGGGAGGTGGGCCTTCCCGGCGGCGCGCCCCCGATGCACGCCCTCCTGCCGCCCGCCGGGCTCTCGGGGGTGCGCCCCCGCATGGGCCCGGTGCCCGCGGCGGGCGAACACACGGAGAAGATCCTGGCCGAGCTCGGCCGCGGCCCCGAGGGCGGCTCGGCAGCGCCCTGAAGGGGCGCGGAGAACTGCACGACCAGCCGGAGGGGACCCGCGGACGACCCGACGGCCCGGCGCGCCAGTTCCGGCGCGGGGCGGCCCGGAGTGACGCTCAGGCCACGCCGAGGCCCTCGATGAGCACGGCGTTCGGCAGGCCCGCGAGCGCCTTGCCGGGCACGATGAGCTTGCCGCGGCGGCTGCCGCTGCCGATCAGGACGTGCGGCCGCGCGGCGACGGCGGCGTCCACGAGCAGCGGCCAGTGGGCGGGCAGACCGATCGGCGTGATGCCGCCGTACTCCATGCCGGTCTCGCCGACGGCGGTGTCCATCGGGGCGAACGAGGCCTTGCGGGCGCCCAGTTGGCGGCGCACGGCGCCGTTCACGTCGACGCGGGTGCCGGAGAGGACGACACACGCGGCGAGCGTGGTCTCGCCGCCGCGCTTCCCTGCGACGACCACGCAGTTCGCGGACTCCTGGAGCAGCTCGGGGCCGTAGTGCTCCACGAACGCGGCGGTGTCCGCCCACTGAGGCTCGGTGTCGACGTGGATCAACTCGTCGGCGGGCACGGGCCCGCTCCAGGCGCGCACGGCGTCGGCCACGGGGGCGACGAGCAGGTCGAGGGCCTGCGGGGCGGGGCGGACGATGTCGAAGTTTCCGAGAGGAGCACGCATGTCCGCACCGTAACAGGGCGGTTGTGCGCGCCCCCGGCCCCGTGCCGCCCCCGGGAGGGCCGTCAGTACGACCCGGCGTGCGCGGGCGGCACGGCCACCGACATGGTCATCTCCACCGGCTCGGCGCCCTTGTTGTGGTAACCGTGCGGGACGTTGGCCTCGAAGGTCGCCGAGGACCCGGCGGGCACGAGGTGCTCCGCGCCGTCCACGACGAGGGTCAGCTCACCGGCCCGTACGTGCAGCAGCTCGATGGTGCCCGGCGGATGCGCGTCGGAGTCGCTGCCGTCGCCGGGCATCAGGTGCCACGACCACAGCTCGAAGGGGCCGCGCGCCTCGGCGCCGACGAGCAGCGTGGTGCTGGAACCCTCGTCGGTGGACCACATCCGCACCATCTGCTCGGGTGGTACGACGCGCACGTGCGGCCCCTGCTCGTAGTCGAGCAGCGTGGTGATGCTGATGCCGAGGGCGTCGGCGAGCTTCACGGTGATGCCGACGCTGGGGTTGGTGCGGGCCTGCTCGATCTGGATGATCATGCCGCGGCTGACCCCGGAGCGGGCCGCGAGGGCGTCGAGCGTGAAGCCCCTCTCGCCGCGCCAGCGCTTCAGGTTCCGCGCGAGCGACTGCGTGAGCTGGTCGAGATCCGACACATTCCGTCCAATATTTTGGATGACAGGGTTCACTGTACTGAACTACGGTGTGGTGCACCCGAAGGCTCCTGATGGTTCACCACACTGTACTGCGAGGTTCCCGATGCCAGGACTGACAGCGCTGTTCGCCCTGGCCACGAGCCTGATGTGGGGCCTCGCCGACTTCGGCGGCGGCCTGCTGACCCGGCGCATCCCCGCGCTGACGGTGGTCGTGGCCTCCCAGTGCGTCGCGGTGGCCGTCCTCGGGGTCGTGGTGGTCGCCACCGGCGGGTGGACCGCATGGGGCCCGCAGCTGTGGTTCGCCGTCGGCGCGGGCCTGGTGGGGCCGGTCGCGATGCTCGCCTTCTACAAGGCTCTCGCACTCGGCCCGATGGGCGTGGTCTCGCCGCTCGGCTCCCTCGGCGTCGTGGTGCCGGTGGGCGTCGGCCTGTTCCTCGGCGAGCGGCCGGGCCTCGCGCAGTTCGCGGGCATCGCCGTGGCCGTCGTCGGCATCGTCCTCGCGGGCGGGCCCGAGCTGCGCGGCGCCCCTGTGCAGCGCAGGGCGGTCCTGCTCACCCTGATCGCGGCCTTCGGCTTCGGCACCGTGATGGCCCTGATCGCGGAGGCGTCGACCAGCGTCACGGGCCTGTTCCTCGCCCTGTTCGTCCAGCGCGTCACCAACGTCCTGGCGGGCGGGACGGCCCTGTACGTCAGCGTGCGGCGCGGCGGCGCGGCCCTGCCGGAGGGCACCGGCATGAGCGTCATATGGGCCGCGCTTCCCGCGCTCGCCTTCGTGGGCCTCGCGGACGTCGCCGCCAACGGCACGTACGCGATGGCGGCTCGCAGCGGGCCCGTCACCGTCGCCGCCGTCCTCGCCTCCCTCTACCCGGTGGTCACCGCGCTCGCCGCGCGCGGCGTCCTCAAGGAGCGCCTGCGCGGGGTCCAGGCGGCGGGCGCGGGCCTCGCCCTGGTGGGGACGGTGCTGCTGGCGACGGGGTGAGGCGGCACGGGACGGCGCCTGCCCCGGCGGGGCGAGCTAGGCCTTGCCCTCGGCGTCCGCCACGTCGGTCAGCTCACCGAGGCGGCCGAGGTCCTCCAGATCACCGAGCGCGAGCAGCTGCTCCGGCGTGACGCCCTCCGGGATCGGCACCGGCGCGGGTGTTCGCAGCGGCGGCTGCCACCCCTGCTCCGCGCACCACGTCCGTACGACCCGCGCGGGCGCGCCCGCCACCACGGCGTGGTCGGGCACCTCGCCGCGCACCACGGCGCCCGCCGCGACCACCACGTTGCGGCCGAGCCTGGCGCCGGGCAGGATCACCGCACCCGTGCCGATCCAGCAGCCGGAGCCGATCGTCACCGGCTCCATGCGCGGCCACTGCTTGCCGATCGGCGTGTGCGGATCGTCGTAGCTGTGGTTGGTCGAGGTGACGTACACGTACGGCCCGAAGTAGCAGTCGTCGCCGATCGTCACCGACGTGTCGGCGATCACGTGGCTGCCGCGGCCGAGGACCACGCCGTCGCCGACGCGCAGGATCGGGTCGGGGCCGAGGTCGAGGTCGGGCATCAACCCGGCGGTCAGCGTGACCTGTTCGCCCACGATGCAGTGCGCGCCGAGCCGGATCCAGGGGGCACCGAAGACCGTGCCCTGCGGGAAGGCGAGCTTCGTGCCCTCGCCGATCGCGCCGAACTCCAGGCGCCCCGGCTGCCGCGCGGTGACCGCGCCGGTGCGCTGCACCCAGGCCCAGCCCGCGTGGACGGCGCGCTGCGCGACGCCGCGCCGCCACGCGGCGAGGGATGAGAACACGTTCTTGTTCCTGGGCACGCGCTCACGTTACTCAGCCCCGCGCGCGGCGAGCACTCCCCCAGCCTGTGATCTTCACCCCACACCGCCGGGCCGGAACGGGGTCCCGTACGGTTCGCTCAGGCGCGACGGACGCAACGATCCAAGGAGAGAACGATGAGTCACCAGGCACTCGTCATGGGCATCGGCGGCAAGGCCCCCCGGATCGACCCGGAGGCGTTCACCGCGCCCACGTCCGTGGTGATCGGCGAGGTGACGCTGCACGCGGGCGCGAGCACCTGGTACGGCGCGGTCCTGCGCGCCGACTGCGGGCCCATCGAGATCGGCGCCGACAGCAACATCCAGGACAACTGCAGCCTGCACGTGGACCCCGGCTTCCCGGTGACCATCGGGGAGCGGGTCTCGGTCGGCCACAACGCCGTCGTGCACGGCTGCACCGTCGAGGACGACTGCCTCATCGGCATGGGCGCGACCGTCCTCAACGGCGCCGTGATCGGCGCCGGTTCGCTCGTCGCCGCGCAGGCCCTCGTGCCGCAGGGCATGCGGGTGCCGCCCGGTTCGCTCGTGGCGGGCGTCCCCGCCAAGGTGAAGCGGCCGCTCACCGAGGAGGAGCGCGCGGGCATCTCGCTCAACGGCGCGATGTACGTGGAGCTCGCCAAGGCCCACCGCGCCGCGCACGCCCAGGAGGACTGAGCGCTTCCGCCGCGCACGCGAGAGGCCGGGGGCGGACCCGCCCCCGGCCTCTCGCACACGACTCCTACGCGGCCGCGGCCTCGCTCGCCGCGTGCTCCTCGGCGGCCTTCTTCGCCCGCCGCTTGACCAGCAGCATCGAGCCGATCCCGATGAGCACCGCGATGCCGAGACCGACGTACGAGAACCGCTTCAGCCAGTCCTCGGCGACCACGCCGATGTAGTAGATGACGGCGGTGGTGCCGCCCGCCCAGACGATGCCGCCGAGCACGTTGGCGGTGAAGAACTTCCAGTACGGCATGCGCAGGACGCCCGCGAGGGGGCCCGCGAAGATGCGCAGGAGCGCGACGAAGCGGCCGAAGAAGACCGCCCACATGCCCCACTTCTGGAAGGAGCGCTCGGCACTGCCGACGTTCGCCGCGCTGAAGTGCTTGGGGAACTTCCGCTCCAGCCAGCCCAGGAGCGGTCTGCCGCCCTTGCGGCCGATGGCGTAGCCGATGGAGTCGCCGATCACGGCCCCGGCGGTGGCGCAGGCGCCGAGCACCACCGGGTTCACGTCGCCGTGCTGCGACGACAGGAGCGCCGCGGAGACGAGGACGATCTCACCTGGCAGCGGAATGCCCAGTGACTCCAGGCCGATGACGAGGCCGACGAGCGCGTAGACGCTGACGGCGGGTACGTTCTCCAGCCACTCCTGGACGTGCAACCCCGGTTCCTTCCGTGCGCGGACATACTCCCCCGGCGCGCGCGACGACCGCGCACGCCGGGGCAGCCTACCCGCTCACGCCCCACCAGCCGCGCGCTGCCTCAGCCGCCCGTGGACGCGCACTCGTGGCTGTCCCCGCCGCTGCGGCAGCCGGCCTGCCCCGTCCACGCGGGCGCGGGCCGCCGCACCTCGTCCTCGTGCCGCTGGTACGAGAACCCGGCGAGGACCGCCACGGCGATCAGCACGGCCATGAACCCCTGGCTCCACGCGGTCACCGGGGCCCGGACCCGGACCGCCACGCCGGTGGCGAGCAGCGCGAGGCCGCCCACGCAGGCGGAAGCGACGAGATAGCCGTCGAGACGGTCGAACTCGGCGCGGGCCGCCGGGTCGAAGGTGAGGCCGCTCGCGATCCAGGCCGCCAGGATCCCGGCGAGGACGAGCACGTCGGCCACGAGGAGCCCGACGGCCGCGCCGACGTCGGGCCCGGTGTCGGCCCGGGTGCGGACGGAGGCGTCGTGGGCGGGCGGCGCGATCGGCAGGTCCATGCCACCGATCCTCGCGACCCGCGGCCGGGCCCGCCTGAGTACGCCTACTCAGACGCGCCCGCCCGGCCGCGGAAGTCGCCCCCTACTTCGGCTCGTTGGGCCGCAGGGTCCAGGTCACGGACATCTCGCCGGTCACGGCACCGTCCTCGCGGGTGAGGGCGATGGCCACCGGGAACTCGGGGCGCTGCCCGGCATCGAGCTCGGCGACCACGTCGGCGACCGGGCGCCCCAGCGTCGCGGTGGCCTTGACCTTGCCCATCGCGAGCTTCTTGTACGCGATGTCCGCGGACACCGCGAGCGGCACGGCCCGCGAGAGCTGGTCCCCGAACGCGGCCAGCACGATGGCCCCGCTCGCGGACTCCCCCAGGGTGAACATCGCGCCGGCGTGCGGCCCGCCCACGTGGTTGTGGTACTCCGCCTGGTCCGGCAGCTCGACCACGGCCCGCTCGGGGGTCGTCTCCAGGAACTCCAGGTTGAGGGTCCGGGCCATGGGCACGGTGGCGGCGAGCATCTCGCCGATCGACATCTGGTCTGCGCTCATGACCGGGATGTTACCCACGAGTAGCAGTGCTTGGCCAGGCTTGCGCGAACAGCCGTTCCCACCGGGCCTATCGTGGACGCCCATGTGGCCAGGACAAGATCAACCCGATGGACCCCGACAGCCGGGCCCCGGCCCGGGGCAGGACGCGAACCCGTACCAGCAGCCGGGATACCAGCAGCCCAACCCCTACCAGCAGCACGCCCCGGCGCCCTCGCCACAGGAGCCGTGGAACGCGCCGACGGTGTCCGCGGCGCCCGTCCCGCCGGGCGGGGGCGGCCGCAGGACCAAGGTGATCGCCGTCGCCGTCGCGGCGGTGGTCGTGGTGGCGGCCGCCGCCACCGCCCTCGTGGTCCTCGGCGGCGACGAGGACGACGCGGCGACACCCGGACCGACCCGCTCGACGGCCAAAGCGCCCCGCCCCGCGCAGCCCGAGGACTCCGACCGCAGGGGGACGGACGACGGCCCCGAGCCGACGGTGCCGGGCTGGAAGACCGTCGTGAACCCCAGGGACGGTCTGGCCTTCGACGTCCCGCCGCAGTGGGACCTGAAGTCGGCGGACTACGCCACCTGGGTCGCGGAGAACGACGACCCCTCGGACACTCCCCTCGTCGCCATGCTCGCCCCCGCCGTCCTCAAGGAGCGCTGGTGCGCGTCGGACGACGACAAGGACGGCAGGAAGGACTACACGCCCCTCGGCCTCGCGGGCACCAAGCGCAACAAGACCGCGAGCAGCACGGCGGAGATCGCCCGGAGCAACGCGACGGCCTGGGTCTACGGCGGGTACGCCCAGCCGGACAAGAAGAAGGTGACCACAGGCCCGGCGGAGCCCTACACCACCGCGTCGGGCCTCAAGGGCAGTCTGGTGACGGCCACTTCCTCCGGCGTGCCGAAGAAGGGCGCGTGCGACACGGACGGCAAGGCCACCACGTTCGGCTTCAAGAACGCCGACGGCGAGTTCCTCTCCTGGTCCTTCCACGGCGTGAAGGGCGCCAAGGAGGAGATCCCGGACCGGACGGTACGCGCGATCCTGCGCACGGTGCGCGAATACCGGTCGCCCGAGAAGGGCTGAGGTCGGCCGCCCCGGGGTGGTTGTGAGCACATCAACCAGCCACACGTATCGTTACCGGCCATGTGGCCAGGACAGCAGCCGCCCGGGGGCGAGCAGAACCCGCAGCAGCAGAATCCGTACCAGCAGCCGGGATACCAGCAGCCCAACCCCTATCAGCAGCCGGGCTATCAGCAGCCGTCGCCGTACCAGCAGACCGGCCCGGCCGGGCAGCCCGGCCAGTGGAGCGCGCCGACGGCCCCCGCGGGCGTGCCCCAGGCACCGACGGGTGACGGCGGCAGCGGCGGTGGCGGGAACAGGACCAAGGTCATCGCCATCGTCGCGGCGGCGGCCGTCGTCGTGGCCGCGGGCGTGACCGGCTTCCTGCTCCTCGACGGCAAGGACGACGACGGCAAGGGCGGCAAGTCCCCGCAGGCCGAGGGCAAGCCGTCCGCAGCCGCGAAGCCCGGCTCCGGCACGGCCGACGGCGACGACAACGAGCGCGGCACCGCGGACGGCCCCAAGCCGACCGTCCCGGGCTGGCAGGTTGTGGTGAACCCCCGATGGGGCACCGCCTTCGACGTGCCGCCCGACTGGGACGTCAGGAAGCCGGACGCGATCGTCGCGTTCGAGGACGTCAAGACCGGCAAGCCGCTGATGACCATGTCGGGGCCCGCGTACTTCAAGTCGAAGTGGTGCACCTCCGACGAGGACAGGGACGGCCGCACCGAGGACAAGGAGCTCGGCGCGGTCGGCACCAAGGGGGCCAACGGCGCGAAGAACACCGACGAGGTCGCGGTGAACCAGGTCGCCTGGTGGGTGTTCGGCGGCTACACACAGCCGGACAAGAAGAGCCTGCACTTCGACGAGAAGGCCAAGCCGTACACCACCAAGGCGGGCATCAAGGGCAGCATCGCGTGGTCCCGCTCGCAGCACACGCCCCAGAAGGGCAAGTGCGCCTCGGAAGGCAAGGCGATCACGTTCGGCTTCAAGAACGCCGAGGGCGACTTCGTGGCGTGGAGCCTCTACGGCGCGAAGGACGTCAAGGAGGAGATCCCGGACGAGACAATCATGAAGATCCTCAGCACGGTACGTCTCCACGGCGACGCGACGGAGTCGTGAACCGCGCCACCTTCCCGCATGCCGGGCCTTAGCGGACGAACCACCCTCACACCACACCATTCCCACCACCTCGTCCACCACTTCTTCACCGGTTCGTCACGGCTTCGTACGAGGTCATGGCCGGTGCCCGTCCGGCCGCTGACCGGGCGTGGCACCTGGGGCCCGAGCCCATCTATGGTTACTGGCCATGTGGCCAGAACAGCAGCCGCCCGGGGGCGAGCAGAACCCGCAGAGTCCGGGTCCCAACCCGTATCAGCAGCCCGGGTACCAGCAGCCGAACCCGTATCAGCAGCCCGGCTACCAGCAGCCGAACCCGTACCAGCAGCCGACCGGGGGCCAGCCCGTGGCGGGCCAGTCCACGGGCGGGCAGCCCCAGTGGGGCGCGCCGACGTTCCCGATGGGGACGGCGCAGCCCGGCGGCCCGGACGGGGGAGGCGGCGGGGGCAACGGCGGCGGCAACCGGACGAAGGTCACGGCCCTCGTCGCCGTGGCGGCCGTCGTCGTGGCCGCGGGCGTGACCGGCTTCCTGGTCTTCAGCGGTGGTGACGACGACAAGTCCGACGAGGCCGCCACCAAGCCGTCCAAGTCGGCCACCAAGAAGCCGAGCCCCAAGCCGTCGGACGACGACAACCCGCGCGGCACGGGCAACGACCCCAAGCCGACGGTCCCCGGCTGGCAGGTCGTGGTGAACCCCAAGTGGGGCACCGCCTTCGACGTGCCGCCGGACTGGACGGTCAAGACCCCCGACACGTACGTCGGTTTCGAGGACCACAACAAGGGCGACGGCTCCAAGCCCCTGATCATCATGTCCGCCCCGGCCATCTACAAAGAGAAGTGGTGCTCCTCCGACGAGGACAAGGACGGGCGGATGAACGACTCCTCGCTCGCCAGCGTCGGCACCAAGGGCCAGAACGGCGCCAAGAGCACCAAGGAGGTCGCCCGCAACGACTCCGCGTGGTGGGTCTTCGGCGGCTACACCGGCCAGAAGAAGGCCGACAAGAAGAACGTCAAGATCGGCAAGGTGGAGTCGTACACCACCAAGTCGGGCATCGAGGGCAGCGTCGTCACCACGGCCTCGGTCGGCGACCCCGGCTCGGGCAAGTGCGACTCCAACGGCAAGGCCACGACGTTCGCCTTCAAGAACGGTGCGGGCGACTACGTCGCGTGGACGCTGCACGGGGCGAAGGGCGTGAAGGGGGAGGTTCCCGACACGCTGGTGAAGAAGATCCTCGCCACGGTGCGCCTCCACGGCGAGTCCAACGAGTCCTGACCTTTCCCCCCACCCACCCGCGGCCGCCAGGTCGGGGCAGGTCCTCATCGCCGGGGCAGGAACGGGTGGGCGGGTGGGCGGAAACCCTCCGCGGCAGCGGGCCCCGGCGGGGAGGGTCAGCCCACGCTGAAGGCGCCACCCGGCGGCTCCGGCGAAGCCACGGCATCCCCGTCCCGCACCCCACGCGCAGGCCCCACGAACCGCCGCAGCTCACCCCCGTACACGACCCGCGCAGGAAACACGTCGGCCCGGGCCCGCCGTACCAGCGCCTCGACGTCGAGCGGCCCGTGCGAGGCGACCAGCACGGCGTTGCCGAAGCGACGCCCCCGCAGCAGCGCGGGCTCGGCGATGAGGGCCAGCTCCGCGAAGCACTCGGCGAACGTGGCCAGCTGGGAGCGCAGGAAGTCGAACGGCGCGCCGTCGGCGAGGTTGGCCGCGTAGACGCCGTCGGCGCGCAGGACCCGGTCGACGGCACGGGCGTACGCGTCCGACGTGAGGTGCGCGGGCACGCGCGAGCCGCCGAAGACGTCGCCCACGACCACGTCCGCGCTGTCGGCGGGCGCGGCCTCCAGCCAGGCCCGGGCGTCCGTGCCGTGCAGACGGATCCCCGGCTCCTCGGGCAGGGGCAGCTTCTCGACGACGAGCCGCAGCAGCGCGAGGTCGGCTTCGACGACGTCCTGCCGGGAACCGGGCCGGGTCGCGGCGAGGTAGCGGGGCAGGGTGAGGGCGCCCCCGCCGAGGTGCACGGCGTCCAGCGGAAGGCCCGGCGCGGCGAGGGTGTCCAGGACGTGGGCGAGCCTGCGCGCGTACTCGAACTCCAGATGCGTGGGCGCGTCCAGGTCGACGTACGACTGCGGGGCGCCGTCGACGGTCAGGAGCCAGGCACGGTCCCGGTCCACGTCGGGCAGCAGCTTGGCGGTGCCGTGGTCGACGACGCGGGTGACGGGCACGGGCTCGTCCGGAGCGCCGGTCTCGTACTCGGGCTCCGGCTCGCGCCCGGAAGGCCGCTCGGCGTCGGCTATCGGCGTGGGGTCGGGGGCATCGGCAGGCTGGTCCACCGCCCCATTGTGCCCGCCCCCGCCCCACCACGACCCCCGCCGAACACGGACCCACCACCCGGAAGCGACCAGAAGCGAACCCACCAACCAAAAGCAGGCCACCGACCAAAAGGGAACCCACCGACCAGAAGCAGCCCCCCAACCAAAAAAGAGGGGGGACCCGGCCTCCCCGGACCGAGCCCCCCTCACCGGAACCTCAGGCGACAGCCGTCACCGTGCCGGCCCCCACCGTCCGCCCGCCCTCGCGGATCGCGAAGCCGAGCCCCGGCTCCAGCGGGACGTCGCGCCCGAGCTCCACGGTCAGGGTGACCGTGTCGCCGGGGCGGGCCACGGCGGCCTCGCCGAGGTCGATGTCGCCGACCACGTCCGCGGTGCGGATGTAGAACTGCGGCCGGTAGCCGGTGGTCACCGGTGTCGTACGACCGCCCTCGCGGGCCGAGAGGACGTACACCCGCGCGGTGAAACGGCGGCTCGGCCGGACGCTGCCGGGGGCGGCGACCACGTGCCCGCGGCGGACGGCGTCGCGTGGCACGCCGCGCAGCAGCAGCGCCACGTTGTCCCCGGCCTGCGCGGACTCCATGGGCTTGCCGAACGTCTCCAGGCCGGTGACGACCGTCTCCGTGTCCGCGCCGAGGCCGCCGAGGACGTCGACGCGGTCGCCGACGCGGACCGTGCCGCGCTCGACGGCGCCCGTGACGACCGTGCCGCGGCCGGTGATCGTCAGGACGTTCTCCACCGGCAGCAGGAACGGCGCGTCGACATAGCGCTCCGGCATCGGCACGTACGTGTCCACGGCGTCGAGCAGCGCCTCGATCGCCGCGGTCCAGCGGGGGTCGCCCTCCAGCGCCTTCAGGCCCGACACCCGGACCACGGGCGCGGAGTCGCCCCCGTACCCGTGCGTGGACAGCAGGTCGCGCACCTCCAGCTCCACGAGGTCGGCGAGCTCCTCGTCACCGGCGTCGGCCTTGTTCAGCGCCACGACGATGTGGTCGACGCCGACCTGGCGGGCGAGGAGGACGTGCTCGGCGGTCTGCGGCATGATCCCGTCGAGCGCCGACACCACGAGGATGGCGCCGTCGAGCTGGGCCGCGCCCGTGACCATGTTCTTGACGTAGTCGGCGTGACCGGGCATGTCCACGTGCGCGTAGTGCCGCGTGTCGGTCTCGTACTCGACGTGCGCGATGTTGATGGTGATGCCGCGCTGCGCCTCCTCGGGCGCGCGGTCGATGCGGTCGAAGGGTACGAACGTGCCGGTGCCGCGCTCGCTGAGGACCTTGGTGATGGCGGCGGTCAGGGTGGTCTTGCCGTGGTCGACGTGGCCCATCGTGCCGATGTTCAGATGCGGCTTCGTCCGGACGTAAGCGGTCTTGGACATGGTGGTTCCTTCTCCGGAACTCGAAAGGTGAGGCCCGCGGCGCGCGGCCGTCGGACGGGGACCCCTGGGGCCTGGCCGACCCTCCCCCTGAGGGGTCCGCCGGAATGTCCGGGGAGAGTCAGCTTCGGGCGCCGTCGAGAGGAAAAGCGGCAGCCTTCGCAGCGACCGCGACCGCGGCCGGAGCTGTGGGGAAGGCGTGCCGAAACATGTCGACGATCATGGCTGACCCGTCGCCGCGCGTCGAATGATTTTCTGCGACGCACCGGTCACGTACGGCAGTTGTACTCCTCGTGCCCCTCGTGCCCCCTGTGCCCCTCGTGCTTCCTGTGCCCCTCGTGCTCCCCGGGACCCTGAGGCCCCGTCAGCCGCCGATGTTCTTCAGGGCCTCGCGCACGGAGAGCGGCGACAGCGCGGCGCGGTGGCGCTCGACGAAGGCCCGTACCGCGTCCGGATCGGTCTTCGCGTACTCGCGCAGGCTCCAGCCGATGGCCTTGCGGACGAAGAAGTCGGGGTGCCCGGCCTGCCGCGCGCAGTACGCGAAGAGGCGGTCGGAGTCCGTCCGCTCCTTGTGGCGCAGCTGGTGGAGCAGGGCGGTGCGGACCGCCCAGAGGTCGTCGTCCGCGCTCCACGCGTCCATGTCGGCCGCGAGCTCCCGGTCGGCGGCGACGAGGCCGCCGACGACGTGCGCGGCCAGCAGGTCGACGGTGTCCCACCAGGGGACGGTCGTCACCAGGTGCCGGGCCACCGGCAGGAAGCCGGACGAGCAGCGCTTCACGTGCCGCCGCAGGTAGTCGACCGCGAAGTAGTGGTACTCGCGCTCGGGCAGCCGCCAGCACCGCAGCGCGAGCGCCGCGCAGTCGGCCTCTTCGGGGCGCGGGGTGCCCGCGAGGACGGCCCGCGCGAGGTCCCGGCGCACCCCGGAGGCGAGACCGAGGAAGGGCGCGACGTCCTTCATGTACGCGCGCATCTCCGCGGCCCGGGCCGGCTCTGCCGCCTCCGCGTAGATCGTGGTGAGCCGGTCCATGACCGTGTCGGCCAGGGAACTGCGCGGCACTGTGACGCTCATGAGACGCACCATACGGCGATCAGACGCATCCGTCGGTTAGTCTCCCCGGATGCTCGACACCGCTGCCGCTCCCCCGCAGGGCCTCGCCGTGCGCTGCACCCGGGTGCTCCTCTCGCCGTGGTCGCGGCTGTCCCTGCTCGTGCTGCTGCTCGCCGCGGCCGGCACGTGCGTGCTGCTCTTCGAGCCGCAGCGGCTGCTCGCCGACGGCTGGCCGCCGCAGCTCACGGGGGCCGCCGCGGTGTGCGTGTTCGCGGTGGCGTACGGCACGTGCACGGTCGCGTTCGTGCCGCGGCCGCTGCTCAACCTCGCGGCGGGCGCGTTGTTCGGCTCGCAGGCGGGGCTCGCCGCGGCGGTCGCGGGCACGGTCCTCGGGGCCGGTGCCTCCTTCGGGCTCGGCCGGATCCTCGGCCAGGACGCGCTGCGTCCACTGCTGCGCGGCCGCTGGCTGAAGGCGGCCGACGGCCAGCTCAGCCGCCACGCCTTCCGCTCGATGCTCGCGGTGCGCCTCTTCCCGGGCGTGCCCTTCGCGGCGGCCAACTACTGCGCGGCCGTCTCCCGGATGGGCTGGCTCCCCTTCCTCCTCGCCACGGCCATCGGCTCGGTTCCGAACACGGCGGCGTACGTGATAGCGGGCGCCCGGGCCGACACCCCGACCTCCCCCGCGTTCCTCCTTGCGATGGGCTTCATCGCGGTGTCGGGCCTCGGGGCGGCGGCGGTGGCCTGGCGCAAGCGCCACCGGCTGCGCGGGAAC
This sequence comes from Streptomyces sp. AN091965, assembly GCF_022698285.1. NCBI lineage: Bacteria > Bacillati > Actinomycetota > Actinomycetes > Kitasatosporales > Streptomycetaceae > Streptomyces > Streptomyces sp. AN091965. Next base: position 1,953,584 of record NZ_JALDMY010000001.1, read on the forward strand.
TGAACGGCCTCGGCGAGGGCACGCCCCTCGAACCTCACACGGCTTCGAGAATGGTCGCGTTGGCGAGTCCCCCGGCCTCGCACATCGTCTGCAGGGCGTAGCGCGCCCCACGGACCCGCATGGCGTGGACGAGGGTGGTCATGATCCGCGTCCCGCTCGCCCCCAGCGGGTGACCGAGGGCGATCGCGCCGCCGTGCGCGTTCACCTTCCGCTCGTCGACGCCGGTCTCCCGCAGCCAGGCCAGGACGACGCTGGCGAACGCCTCGTTGACCTCGAACAGATCGATGTCGTCGAGCGTCAGACCGGCCCGGCGCAGCACCTGTTCGGTCGCGGGCAGGATGCCGGTGAGCATCAGGAGCGGGTCGGAGCCCGCGACGGCGAAGCTGTGCAGCCGGGCGAGCGGGCGCAGGCCGAGCCGGGCGGCGTTCTCACTGGTGGTGATGAGCACGGCGGACGCCCCGTCGTTGAGGGGGCTGGTGTTCCCCGCGGTGACGGACCAGTCGATCTGCGGGAAGCGCGCGCCGAACGCCGGGTCCTCGTAGGCGGGCTTGAGCCCGGCGAGCACCTCGGGCGTGGTGGTGGGGCGCACGGACTCGTCGCGGGTGACGTGGTCGAGCGGCGCGACCTCCGCGTCGAAGAGGCCGCCCGCCCAGGCGCGGGCCGCCTTGCGGTGCGAGCCGGTGGCGAAGACGTCCATCTCCTCGCGGCTGATGGACCACTTGGCGGCGATGAGCTCGGCGCTGACGCCCTGCGGGACGAGCCCCTCGGGGTAGCGCTCGGCGATGCCGGGGCCGAAGGGATCGGCACCGGCGGGCACGTTCGACCACATCGGTACGCGGCTCATCGACTCCACGCCGCAGGCGATCGCCATGTCGTACGCGCCCGCGATCACGCCCTGCGCGGCGAAGTGCACGGCCTGCTGGGACGAGCCGCACTGGCGGTCGACGGTGGTGGCGGGCACGGACTCCGGGAAGCCCGCGGCCAGGACGGCGTAGCGCGTGGTGTTCATGGCCTGCTCGGCGACCTGGTCGACGCAGCCGCCGATCACGTCGTCCATCCGCGCCGCGTCGACTCCGCTGCGCTCGACCAGGCTGCGCAGGGTGTGCGCGAGGAGCTGGACGGGGTGGACGTGGTGGAGGGAGCCGCCCGGCTTCCCCTTGCCGACCGGGGTGCGTACCGCTTCGACGATGACGGCGTCGCGCATGAGGGTGCCTCTCGGACAGGCCGGGCCGTGTGCCCGGCGGCCTGGGAACGAGTTTGAAAACTGGACGCACTTGCGTACTCCACGGTAACCAAGTGGGTTTGATTTTCCAACCCGCCCGTAGACTGGCTTTCATGCCCTCGACGAAGGACCCGCAGCCGCAGCCGATCGCCCCAGAGGCGACGCCCGGGGAGAAGACCGCCCGGGAGGACCGCCCGCAGAGGACGCCCTCCGGCACCGAGACCCCGCCGGACCGGCGGCGCCCGGCCGCCACGCCCGCGAAGGGCCCCCGCCCCTGCGCGATCGCCGACACGCTCGCCCTCGTCGGCGAGAAGTACTCCCTGCTCGTCCTGCGCGAGGTCTTCCTCGGCGCCCGGCGCTTCGACCAGCTGGCCCGCAACACGGGCGCGCCGCGCGACGTCCTGACGGCACGCCTGCGCCGCCTGGTCGACGCGGGCGTCCTGGAGAAGGTCCGCTACAGCGAGCGCCCCCAGCGCTTCGAGTACCGGCCGACGCCCGCGGGCCTGGAACTGGAGTCCGTCCTGATGACCCTGATGGCATGGGGCGACCGCCACCTACGCCCCGACGAGGACCGGCCCATGATCGTCGAACACGCCTGCGGGCACACGCTCACCCCCGTGGTCACCTGCGCCCACTGCGGCACGGAGGTCCGCCACGAGGACCTGACGGCGCATCCGCAAGTACCGGGCTGGACGGTTACGGGGCCCGCGGGGACGTGAGCGCGCGGCGGGGGCCGAGGCGAGGCTTGGACGGGGCAGGGGGTGGACGCACCGGGGCCCCGGGGACACCAGGACCACCACGGGCACCGGAAGCACCGACGTAGGGAACCCGAAGAAAGCATTCGGCCGCCAACACACGGCCCTCACGCGGACCCGTAACTTTGTGACGCTACGCTGCCCCCGGCGAGGCACGTGATCCCCTTCATCACCACCCCTTCCTGCCCGAGCACCACTCGCCGCCCCGGTCCCCCTTCACCGCTTCTGACCGCCACCACACGGGTCAGCGCACGATCAGTAACTGGACGGCGCAGTTCTCATGTCTTGGCTCGAATCGTTCATCCTCGGACTCGTCCAGGGACTGACCGAGTTCCTCCCGATCTCCTCCAGCGCGCACCTGCGGCTGACCGCGGCGTTCGCGGGCTGGCACGACCCGGGTGCCGCGTTCACCGCCATCACGCAGATCGGCACCGAGACCGCCGTCCTGATCTACTTCCGCAAGGACATCGGCCGCATCCTCTACGCGTGGTTCGGCTCGCTGGTGGGCAGGGTGCCGCGGTCGGACCACGACGCGCAGATGGGCTGGCTCGTGATCGTGGGCTCGATCCCGATCGGTGTGCTCGGCGTGACGCTCAAGGACCAGATCGAGGGCCCGTTCCGGGATCTGAGGCTCATTGCGACGACCTTGATCGTCATGGGCATCGTCCTCGGCTTCGCCGACCGCCTGGCCGCCCGCGACGAGGCCGGCGGCAAACACCGCGCGGTGCGCGAGCGCAAGGACCTCAAGCAGCTCAACATCAGGGACGGCCTCGTCTACGGCGTGTGCCAGGCCATGGCCCTGATCCCCGGCGTCTCCCGCTCCGGCGCGACCATCAGCGGCGGCCTCCTCATGGGCTACACCCGCGAGTCGGCGGCCCGCTACTCCTTCCTCCTGGCCATCCCGGCGGTCCTCGCCTCGGGCGCCTACGAACTCAAGGACGCGGGCGAGGGTCACGTCTCCTGGGGCCCGACCATCTTCGCGACGATCATCGCCTTCGTCGTCGGCTACGCGGTCATCGCCTGGTTCATGAAGTTCATCACGACCAAGAGCTTCATGCCCTTCGTCTACTACCGCATCCTGCTGGGCATCGTGTTGTTCGTGCTGGTGGGAGTCGGCGAGCTGAGCCCGCACGCAGGCGAATCAGGGGACTAGCCGAGAGCCTCTGGCGCCCGGTCGCCACTAGGCGAACCCAGAGGTGACTAGAGCTCATCAGAGCCTCCGGGGCCTCTTATCCTTGATCGTCTCCCACTCGTCTCGCGGTGACGCGCTCCCGAACATCACGAAGGCCCCCACGGGTTCGCCCGGGGGCCTTTCGTGATGCAGTCCCCGATCAGTACGGGGACCAGGGTGGAGGTGCCATCCGGGGGTGGGCCATCCGCCCCACCCTGGCCGCCTGGATACTCACCCACCGCCGGGATTCGGAGAACGCATCCGCACCGCACGAGTCGACGCGCAACTCTCCCAGGTCGCCCTCGGCGACTGCATCGGCCGCATCGGCCGCATTAGCCGCATTGGCCGCGACCACAAGACGATCCACCGCTACGAGACCGCTCTGAGCGGTGGCCACGCTCGTCGGCCTCCTGCTCATCGCCGACGCGCTCGACGTCCCACCGCCGGAACTCCTCCGCCGCTGAACCCTCGACAGGGCACGGATCCCGGTGCCAGATCGCCGCGGCTCCTGCACCGGATGCCGAGTCCTTCGGCACCGTCTCAGCCCGCTCGCCCGGCCGGATCGGCCCATCACACCGCCAGCACAGCCGCTCGCCCTCGCTCACGAGCCCTCGCCTTCAGCCGAGTACGCCATCAGGTCCCGCAGTCGCCGGCCGAGCTCGGCGAGGTTCAGCGCCGCGATGAGCGGGCTGTCGCTCGGGCCCGGTTCCTCGCCGTTCATCAGCAACGCGTCGTGGGCCGCGTCGATCACCCGCAGGTGTGCGTACCACTCACGGCTGCGCTCCGGCGCCGCGGCCGCGGCCCGCTCAGCCCGGGGCAGACGGAGACGGATCTCGGTGACCAAGCGCCGGTGCAACGGGGCGGTCGCCTGCGCAGCGGGGAGCTCGCCCAGGGCGGCCATGCTCGCCTCCACGAGGCCAGCGAGGTCAAGTTGGGCCACGGTGGGAGTCATGACCGGACCCCCACCGCGAGGGAGTCCGCACCCGCCCACGCGGCCAGCGCGCGCAGCACGATCGCCAGACGACGCTCGCCCAGCGGCAGGACACGGTCGATGAGGACCTGCCGCCCGAGCGCGATGGCGAGGACCACTTCGAGGAAGGCGTACTCGCCGTCGCTGAGCTCCAGCTCGGGGAGACGAAGCGACAGGTGCGTCCAGTCGGCATACGCGCTGCCTTCGGCCTGTACGACGAGAACGCGCTGCAGAACAGGCCGGGCCAGCAGCTCGTGCTCCTCGATGAGCATCGCCACTGCGACGCGCTCGTGCTCTGTGGCGTCCCAGGCCCGGAGGCGTTCCTCCATGGACGTAGGCGCGGGCGGCTTGTGGTCGTGGTGCACGGTCATCCGAATGCCTCCGCGGGAAGTCTGGGGCCGCCCGGGCCGAGCGCGGCGCCGAGCCGGTCCGCCTCGGTGAGGCGGCCGGTGCCATCGGGGAGCTCCCGCCAGAAGCGGTCGCCTATCGGGTAGCTGGCGGACGGGGTCCGGAGGGCCCAGCCGGGCGGATGGACGGCGACCTGGCGGACGTCGACCAGGTGAGCCGCTGCGTCTGCCGGGACCAGCCACCAGGCGCACTGCACGGAAGCGTCGGCCAGCAGCGACGCGCGGTGGCTCGCGGGGGTGCGCTGCAGGGAGTTCAGCGCGACGATGAGGAAGGCTTCGGCGGCGAGCCAGGCGTCGCCCGCGGAGCAGTGCGCGGTGCGCGTCGGTGCGTCCATGACCAGCACGTTAGGGACGATCGAGAATCAGCGCTCAACTCGATTCTCGAATATTCGCCTACGGCGCCCGCTGATTCGCGCTGATTCTCACGCGTCCGTGAAGTGTGCCCGAGCCCGCGTGATCAGCCTCCGCGCATGCGTGCCGTACACCGCAGCCGCGCTCAGCTTGTCCCACACCCGCTGGTAGACGCCCACGCTGTCGGGGTCGTCGAGCCAGAGCTCCGCATGCCACTCCTCCACAATCACGAGGCGCTCGTCGTACAGCCAGAAACCCGTGGCCGGAGGCAGCGCGAGCTGAGCCCCAAACGGCACGATGCCCAACTGCACCGTGTCCAAGCCGATCACGTTGGTGAGCTTGTCCATCTGCGCGGCCAGCACATCCGGCGGGGCGAGGCCTGCGTGGAGGGCTGCCTCCCACATGACGATGTGGAAGACGCGGCCCCGCTGATACATCAAGTCCTGGCGGCGCACCCGGGCCAGGACGGCTTCCTCGACGTCCCGCGGGGACTGCTGAAGGTCAGCGAAGCGGGAGAAGACGTTTCGGGCGTAGTCCGGAGTCTGGAGCATCCCCACCACCATGGCGCCCTGCCACGCCCGCAGGGTCGTTGACCGCTCGTACTCCACGGTGAGCACGTCCTGCACCGGCCGGTGCCCCGCACTCAGCTGCCGCCGCCATGATCTGGTGTGGGTCTCCAAGCCCTGGAGCCGCGCCGCGAGTTCCTCGGCGGCCGTCGGGTGCCCAGTGCCCTCAACCCACGCCGCAAGGTCCTCAGGGGTGGCCGTCTGGCGTCCGGTCTCCAGCTTGGACACCTTGGCCTGCGGCCACCCCAACCGGGCTGCCAGCTCCCGCTGATTAGTCGGCCCACGCAGTTCACGCAGTCGGCGGCCGAGGGCCTCGCGGGCCTGCTGGAAGTCCGTGGTCACACGGGCAAGCTACCGTCACGCCTGGTCGTAGGGGACGGCATGGTGCCACGCAGCCTCGCGGGCCTGAGCGTAGCGCAGCACCTGCACGGGATCGGTGATCAGCTCCACGCGCGTGACCTCGTCGTTGTCGTCGAAGTGGAGCAGGCCAACGACACGGCTGTCGAAGACCCAGAAGTCCTGCTCGGGGAGGCCAAGCTCGGTGGCCGTTCCGCGCGAGAGGACGCGGATGTCCTCGCCGACGGCAGCGTTGCGGCGCGCGTTGTCGAGGAGGTACAGCTGGCCCTCGGTCGGCGGCTCGTCGAGGATCCGGACTCGCTCGAACCTCTTGCCCAGCGCGGCCTGCTCGCGGCGGCCGCGGCACCACGTATCGTCGAGGTCCCAGTCCACGCGGCCCTCGGCCACGAACTGCGCGTAGGTATCGGTGCCCTCGTCGGAGGCGTACCGGCGGCGTGTCTCCAGCCGCCAGGCCGAGTGCTTCAGCGCGGTGAACATGCCGGTGAACTCGTCGAAGCTGATGAACTGGGGCACGTGCACAGGCTCCTTGGGGCCGAAGTTCGCGAGCAGCTCGCGGGGCACAACGACGGCGCGTTCGTCCTCGGCCAACTTCTCCAGCTGGTCGATCTCGCTCGGATCAGTGAGGGCCTCACCCTGTACGACGAACCGATCCGTGCCGGGGATCTCGTACAGGGTGGGGCACCCGTCGTTGCCGCTGTTCGTGCCGACCTTCCACAGACGTCGGGCCATGGCCGACTCCCTTCTGCCGGGTGGTGCGGGCACGGTAGCCGCAGGCGGATTCTGGGCAACAGGGCGACCTTGCATGCGTAGTTGTCGGCGCGGGCCCGTACGTGTGTCGCACGTCCCTTACCCCGAGCCCCCAGGCCGCCGTGCGCCCCGCCGCAGCCGTGAACGAGGACATCCGCGCTGTGGCTCGGCGCAGACCGAGACCCGCGCACAAGTGGAGGGCGCCCGGCGAGGACACCGGGCCGGACGCGGCGGCGTTGAGGAAGGAGCTCCGCCAGGCGATCAGTGCCAAGGGGTCAGTGAGCGAGCGGAGGGCCTCTTGCCCCTGGGTTGCAGTAGTGGCTTTGGGGGAGAGAGTCCGGGCTTCCGATGTGGTTTATAGCTGCCCGCAGTCGTGGGCGCGGCATGGCCCGGAGGAGGTCGTCACCACTTTCGGTGCACGGTTGCCTTGCTTCCGGTCACCAAGCTGGCCGACGGAACGTCATCGGCCACGACCGCGCCAGCGGCAACCACGGCGTCACGGCCAATGCTGACGCCGGGCAGGATCGTGGCACCGGCACCGATCCACACATTCTCCGCCACGTCGATGGGTGCGCCGGTGAGGTACAGCCGCCGCTCCTCGGGATCCACCGGGTGGCCGCTGGTGATGAATGTGACCTTCGGTCCGATCATCACGCGCTCGCCGAGCCGGATGCCGGCATAGTCCAGGAACGTGCAGTTCTGGTTGATGAAGACGCGCTCGGCGAGGTCGAGGTTCAGGCCGTGGTCCGTGTAGAAGGGCGGATAGATCGTGACTCTCGGCGGCAGCGGCTTACCAAGGATCTGTTCGAGCAGTTCCGCCTTGCCCGCTTCGTCTTCGAAGGGCAGGACGTTCAGGCGGGAGGTGAGCTCGGTGACCCGCAGGACCCTCTCGGCCATGGCCTGGAACTCGGCGCTGTGGATGCGCATGAGACGGTCGCTGGACATGCCACGATCCTTTCCGTGAACCGGTGACGGGACAAGACTCACCGGACGATCGAAGTCAAGGGGTGCCGACGGAGACGAAAACGAGGGCGTCCAAGATCGTTTTTTGACGAACAACCTGGACACCCTCGCGGCAGCACTCTATGCGACGACCGACGACCTACTGAAAGAGCGTCCGGACCTGGCGCCGTGGCGGCCGGCCGTGGGCATCGCGCCGCAGCTCACCGACACCGAGCCGGTCACCCTCGCGATGATGCAGGCCATGCTCGGCTTCACCTCCGAGGCCAGGTGACTCCGGCATGCCCGGGCCCACCTGCGGCACCTCTTTCCGTACCTGCCCCAGCAACCCGGCTGCAACAAGCGGCTGCGCGAGGCCGCCGAATTGCTTCGCCGAGTCACTCGGAGCCTGGCCACCAGCGCCACGGTGTGGAGCGACGACGTACGGATCGTGGACTCCACACCTGTGGAATGCGGCCGCTCGCGGGAGACCGTGAAACGCTCCGACCTGGCCGGATGGGCTCAGTACGGCTACGGCGCCAGCCACAGCCGCTTCTTCTGGGGCCTGCGGCTGCAGCTGATGTGCACCCTCCAGGGCCTGCCCGTCGCCCTCGCTCTGACCGGGGCCAAGGCCGACGAGCGCGAGACCGTGCTGGGCCTCTTCGCGGCCGAACCGCACCTCCTCGCCGCCCGGCCCGGCCGGACACTGATCGGGGACAAGAACTACTTCGGCCGCGGCTTCGAACGTGAACTGGCCGAGTACGGAATCCAGTTGCTCGGGCCGACCCGCAAGGGCGAACGGCAGCGGCCCGGCGGATCCCTGAATCAAGCCGTTGCGGCAGGCCATCGAGTCGATCAACGAAACCTTCAAGGGACAGCTCGACCTCGAACAGCACCCACGACGAAAGGCCTCCCCCGCCCGAAGGCGGAGGGCGCGCCATCGGTCAGGACTGGCGTCGCTGCGGATCAGGCGCGGCCGCCCGGGGCACGCTCGGGAGTCGGGCGCGAGAACTCCCGTCGCGGCCATCAGCCACTCCGCTCGCGGGAGCCGAAGCGGGCTACGAACCTTGTGGGCCCTGCTCACTTCGACACCACCGCCCAGGCCCGACTGCGCCGCCGCGGTACGGCGAGGGCCGGTTCTCGGGCGGGCCGCGCCGCGTCCCGGCTCCGAGGCCCCGGGCTCGGTGGGGGCCGGGATCGTCAGGCATTCCAAATCTCCCGTACGCACGGCGTCTCGAGCTCGCCAGGAAGCGACCGACTCACCAGGCGACGAAGGGGCGAAAGGGAAGCCTTATCGCTGTATCGGAAATTCCTCATTTATCTGGGCAAAGAATTCGAGTAACGTCCGGTCACGACTGAACGAAATGGATCGATCCCCCCTCCCCATGCTTCGATCCGCGCCTGGAATTGAGACCGAAGGAGCGTCATGTCGTCACGCTGGACCCAGCATCGCCGTTTCGGTGCAGGAACTGCTGCGCTTGTAGCCGCAGCAATGATCGGCACCGTCATTTCCGGGCCGGCGTTTGCCGCCAACCGCACGCAAGAATCGAGGGCAGCGACAACCGCGGTCACCCTTCAGGGGATCGGCAACGCCGAGTCCCGTCTCGACCTCTCCAGCATCAGCGACGAGGCGGGTGAAGCTGCGATCCAGAAAGCACTGGACCTCATCGGCTCGATCCCCGAGTCGCTGATCCAGCGTGTCGAAGCGGGCGATCAGGGGGCCCTCCAGGAGATAGCGGATTTCCTGAACCAGAGCGCTGGCGCCCAACCCGCCACGCGAGGGTGGTTCCAGTGCACGACCGCAGTGGCAAAGTTCGCTGCCGAGAACGGAATCGGCATCGCGAAGGTGTACAGGATTATCAAGAATGGAAAGAAGGTGGCGAAAGCCGTCTGGAATTACATCAAGCACAAGAAGTACCCTGGCCACATCGACGACGACATCGCCAACCTCATAGTCAACTCTACGGGACTTCCCGCACTGGCGGAAGCGTGCCTGTAGCCGGGTGAAAGGATGAGGCCGCAGTGAAAAATGACTCAGGCGAACAGCTTGCCGAGTCGGATGACGACCTCGGGGCGATAGCGTCAGGCACAGTCTATATGGGCATGTTCCTGCTTCCTGCGTATATCCCTGCCACCTTGATCGGTGAATTCGTCGGCAATCGCGGTTTGCCCACATCTCCTTGGTTGGTGGCGCCAGTCGTGATGCTGGTGCTTTCCGTGATGATGTGGTTCGAGCCGTACTTGCAGGCGCGATCTTGGTGGTCTCGGGTTGACGACGCGTGGGGGGTCATCCTGCTCGGCCTAGGGGTTGCTGTCCCCATCGCCCTCGCTGTGGTGTGGCCCGTGTCGCTGTGGCCGTGGCTACCGCCCGCGGTCCCTACGCTTTTGTCCTTCGTGCCCATCACGTGCGCTGTGTGGTGCGTCAAGCGCTGGCACCGGCGTCTTTGGAAGAAGCAGCGCCCTCAGTTGGGGCCGTATCGCCCCGTTCCCCGGATCGGAAGTCAGAGTTCCGTGGAACCCTCAGGGCGTTCCACAACACCGAATGACTGAGGACGGAACGGCCTCGTGCCGGGCAGGGCTCGACGCGTGCTTGTGAGTGTGGCAGGCGCGGCCTCACAGGAAGAGGCCGCCGGTGGCGTGGTGGACGCGGTCGACGCGGTCGCCGTCGATGGGATACGTCACCGGGGCTCGGCACTGCCACACTCGCGGTAGTCCGCGCACAGGCGGTCCGGTGGCCCTTGACCGAGTGGCGTGGCGGCGACCCCGAAGTGTGGGCGCGCCGACCCGACAGCGGTGCCCAGACGGCCCCGGACGCCGCCGTGCCCCCGCGCTGATGTCAAGCGCATGGGGCGGCCCCTGATGACCCCCCATGGAGGCATCCGGTTCCGGCCGGAGCCCAGCGAGAGCCGGACATTCGGCGGGCGTGGGGACGCTGAGTGGAACGGTGGCTTGTGGGGTCGCGTCGGCGGGAGCATCGTCGGGCGAGATGTATCCGCGCACATGTCCCTGAGGGGGAGAGCATGCGCAAGACGTATCAGTCGGTGGGATTGCTGGTGGCGGCCGGACTGGCGATCACCTTCGCCTCCGTCTCCTCGTCGGCGTCCGCCGACACGGTCCGCAAGGAGAGAGGCAAGGAGGCGGCCGGTTCACAGATCGTCTCCAACTTCAACAACAGATGCCTGAACGTCGCCCATCTGAACACCGGTGACGGCGCCTCCGTGCAGATGTACGACTGCGACGGTTCGCCCAGCCGACGCTGGACGCGCAACGGCTCCCAGTGGCGCAGCGACCTGAGCGGCAGGTGCCTCGAGCCGGCCATCGACAACGGTGACAACGGGGCGGCGATCCAGGTGTTCGGCTGCGCCGGTCTGCCCCGGCAGAACTGGCACTGGAACGGCACCGAGCTGCACACCGACCTCAACCACCGGTGTCTGACCATCGCCGACGCGAACTACTGGCAGGGCGCCTCGGTCGTACTCAAGGACTGCTCGGGCGCCAACAACCAGCAGTGGCACGCCGGCTGAGCAACGAGCTCCCGCACCCCCTCCGGGCCGAGCCGGAGGGGGTCTTCCGTTCCGGTCGCACGGGATCGGCCACGGGGCCGCGCCCGGCGCGATGGCGCGCGGGCCAGGAAGCGCCCATGCCGCTGTCAGTGCCTGCCCCTACGCTTGCCGTATGCCCCCCAGCCCCAGTCCCCGGGCCCCCGCGGTCGTGAACGAGGACATCCGCGCCCTGTGGGCAGGCCGCGGCAAAGACCCCCGCGTCAGGCTCACGCCCGCCCAACGGGAGCTGTACGAGCGCCTCTTGATCGAGTGGGAAGCCGCCGTCCGGGCAGACGTCGTCACGGCGGCCTGACCGGCGGCCCGGCCGGAGGAACCCCCAGCCCGAAGAACCCGGGGCCCGGCCCGAGGAAGCCGAGGTCGACCGTGCCGCCTCCGGCGTGGTACGAACACGGCCGTCAGGCAACGGAATTCGACGGCAGACCTCGATCGCGCGTTCTGGGGGCAGTGTGTGGATCACGCTCGTGGCGACCTTGTGCGGTACGGCTGCCGGTGTGGCTTCGACGGTTGTCGCCGATCGGGTGCGGTGGAAGCGTGACCGGGCCCATCAGCAGCGGGACAGACAGGTGGAGGTCTGTGTCGAGTTCCTGCGGGCCTTGATGCGGGCCTATGAAGGGCTCTACGACGTCGCGTGCCGCGAGGACCGGACCGCCGACCGGAACTACGGCACCGTCAGGGACCTCATGGCCGAGGCGGGCACGGCGGATTCGCGGCAGCTCCTGCTGGTCACCGCGCCGTCGCACGTCACGGTCGCCTGTGAGCACGCCTTCGCCGTGCTGCGGGACCTCAGGGACGCCGTGGGCCGGGGCCTGACCGTGGACACACGTGACTACCAGGAGGTCGACGCCAGGTTCAGGGACGCGCTGCACGACTTCCGTGTCGAAGTCCGCCGCAGCCAGGGCCTCACCGACGCGGAGGCCCTACGCCGTCCGCGCGTCCCCCCGTACGCGATGGTCGCCGACCCCACCGTGGGCGGCCCGTCGGCGGCGCCCGTCCCGCCGGGGTCGGCGAACGACTGACGGCCCTGGCCCCACCAGCACCGGACCGGGGGCTTTTCCCTCCCTACACCCCAGGGTTACATTGCGTACGAGGCAAGGTCAGGAAGCGGCCGCCCCGCTGGCCTTCGCCGACTCCGCCTGCCCCCCTCTCCTTCGCCTCCCTCTTCTTCCTCCTCCGTTCCGTAGCCACCCCTTCCCCCGTGCAGGTCCGGTGGCCACTGAGAAAGGAGCGTCGAGCCGGAATGCCCGAGCAGGCGCGTGAGGAGCGGCTCGCCGCCGCTTTCGTCGAGCTCGCCGACACGCTCGTCGACGACTTCGACGTCATCAGCTTCCTCCATCTCCTCGCCACGCGATGCGTCGACCTCGTGGACGTCGCGGCCGCGGGCGTCATCCTGTCCACGCCGGAGGGCGGCTCCCTGGAGGCGTCCGGCTCCGACGAACACAGCCGCCGCCTGGAACAGCTCGGCGTCGAGTGGGGCGAGGGGCCGGGCCTCGACTGCTTCCGCTCCGGCCGGGTCGTCGACGGCACGCTCCTGGGGAACGGAAGCCCGCGTGGAGGCCCGTACGGAAGCCCGCACGGGCACCCGCACGCACACTGGCCCCGCTTCGCCCCGCACGCGCTCCAGTCGGGCTTCGCCGCCGTCACGGCGACGCCCCTGCGGCTGCGCGGGCTGACCATCGGCGCGCTCAGCCTCTTCCGCGAGCACCCCGAGCCGCTGCCGGGCGCGCGGCTCGGGCTCGCGCAGGCCCTGGCGCGGCTGGCCACCATCGGGATCCTCCAGCAGCGCGCCGTACACCGGCAGAGCGTCGTCGTCGGCCAGCTGGAGACGGCCCTGCGGTCCCGGGTCGTCATCGAGCAGGCCAAAGGCGCCCTGGCGCACCGCCACCGGATCAGCGTGGACGAGGCGTTCACGCTGCTGCGCCAGTACGCCCGCTCGCAGCGGCGGCGGCTCACCACGGTCGCCGAGGAGGTGCTGGACGGCACCGCGGACCCGCCGTTGCCACCGGCTCCGCCCCTGCCTCGCGCGGGGACGGCCGACTGACCGCGTTCGCGGCGCGCCTCGTCCCTCGTCGGGTCTAGGGCCTGTCCGATGGGCCGCCCGCCGTGGGACCGGGCCCGCCGCCGTTGTCGTCACCCGGTCGGAACCGGAGCCTGCGGGCGACGACCTCGCGCGCCACCTCGCTCACCCCCCGCCCTTCGGCGAAGGCCCGTGCCCGCAGCAGGTCCAGGGCGTGCTGCGAGTCGACGCCGAGCTGGACCATCACCATGCCGACGGCCTGGTGGACTTCCATGTGGTGGGCTTCCGCGGCCTCCAGCCACGACGCCGCTTCCCCGTCCGCCGTCGCACCGATGCCCGTCCCGGCGAACCCGAGGTCCAGGACGGCGAACGTCACCGCGTCGCACACGATCAGTGCCGTACGCAGCTCGCGTGCGGACAGGCCACCGGCCGTGTCCCGGTGCAGGTCGAGCGTGCCCAGCGTCCGCACCCCGGCGCCGAGCGGCAGCGAGAAGACCGCGCGGGCGCCGAGGCCCCGGGCCTGCTGGGCGTAGACCGGCCAGCGCCAGGTGTCCGCGCCGCTGGTCAGATCGCCGACGAGCACCGGCTTGCCCAGCGTGAACGCCCTCTCGCACGGGCCCTCGCCCAGGGTGTACTGCGCCTCGGCGAGCCCGGCCGCGACGGAGTCGCTGGCCCACCACAGCGCTCGTACCTCCTGCCCCGCGATGAAGGACAGCGACGCGCCGCTCACCGCGATCAGTTCGAGACAGACCCGGCACACGGCGGCAGGCACCTCCCGGGGCTCGGTCGCGGCGGCGACGGCCGCGGCCAGGGCGTCGCCGACGCGCCGACGGCCCGCCCCCGAGGAACCGTTGGACGCGTCGCCGCCAGGGCCATCAGCCCGCATGTCGCACCTCCGCCCGCTCGTGCCGACGGCCCACCCGGGTCCCGGGGAACCTGTCGCCGTCGACCGGGCCCGGGCGGCCCGGAGCGGCGTGGGCCGGGTGAACGGGTGCCCCGGAGCAACGGAGTTAGTGGACGACGGACACGATCTGGCCTGCCGCTTCGACGAGGTGACGGTCACCCTCAGTGCGGGCGCCGGCCAGTGCTGCGGTCGGGGAGATGCCCCGGGTGCACAGCCGCCACGCGGTCTCCGCGTCGAGTTCGACCACGGCGTCGGCCTCGCGGGTGCGGGGCTCTTCGGTCGCGGCGGCGGCCTTCCGCGCGTCCCGTACCTCCACCACGGCGTCCGGCAAGGCCAGGGACCAACGGCCCGCCGCACCCGCCCCGGTGGCGGTCACCGTCCACGTACCGCCGGACGGCCCGCCGACGCGCACCCGGACCCGGGTGCCGACGGGCGCCACCGTGTGCCGCAGGGTGTGCGGCAACGCCCGCATGAAGGTGTCGAGGACCACGGCGAGGGCCCGTGGCTCGGGGTCGCTCTCCTGGCCGACGGCGTGGCGGAGCTGCTGGCGGTGGGTCCAGAACTCGGTGAACTCACGTGCGCAGTCGAGCCACATCGGCGCCGGGTCCGCCCCCGCCCAGGAGACGCCCAGCGAGGCGGCGTCGAGGTCCGCGGTCGCGAAGAGGCGGGCCACCTGCGCGCCGACCAGGTCCAGGGTGTCGATGAGCGCGGCGGGGCTCACGCGCGCCCAGGCGTCGACCCACTCCTGGTTGAGGCGGTGGATGAACGCCTCAAGGGTCTCGCCGGGCGCGGGGCGCGGCCCTCCCTCGTGGCGGTCGCGGTCACGGGCGAGGCGTCCGTAGCAGTCGCCGACGAGGTGCGCGGCGAGATCGCGCACGGTCCAGCCGGGTACGGCCTCCCGCCGCCAGTCGGCGGGCTCCAGAGCGCGCAGCGTCGCCAGGAGCGCCGCGTGCTCGGCGGCGAAGAGGGGGCGGGCGTCGATCGGAGGGCCGAGCCACGGGAGGTCGGGGGCGGGAGGAAGAGCCATGCCCAAAGCCTGGGGCAGCGGTCGCCGATCGGCCACTGAATATCGCGTTCCGGTCATGCGGACCGGGTCGGGCCTGCCCACCGGGCGCCGCGCGCATCGGCCGGTCCCCGCTGGGCACCTATACGGGCTGGGACCCGTAAGGCTACGGGCCGGCCGGTCCGGTCCCTGCTGCCCGGCCCCGGCGCCCCGCCCCGCCGAGCCCGGCGGAAGGGCCGCCGCCCGGCGCGCAGCGGGAAGGCCGCTGCCCGGCACGCACCGGAAGGCCCCTCTCACCACGCATCACCAGGAGGTCCGCCCCATGCCCACCCTCGGTGCCTCGCGCGCGCGTGCCCGGCGCGCGGCGGGCTCGGTCCCGCCGTCCCCCCTGCCGCCGCTGCGCGTCCTGCGGCTGCCCTCCGCCGGTCCGGAGGACGTCGTCGTCGACGGCACGGGCCGGGTGCTCACCGGCACCGCCGACGGCCGGATCCTGCGCGTCACGCTGCCGGGGCAGGGGCGCGGGGGCCGCGTGGAGGAGCTGGCCCGCACCGGCGGCAGGCCGCTGGGCCTCGAACCGCTCCCGGACGGGCGGCTGCTCGTCTGCGACGCGCACCGAGGGCTGCTGTGCGTCGCCCCGGAGGACGGCGGCGCGGTCGAGGTCCTCGCCGACGCGGTCGCCGGGGAGCCGCTGAGGTTCTGCAGCAACGCGAGCGCCGCCCCTGACGGCACCGTGTACTTCACGGTGTCCAGCCGCCGCTACGGCCTCGACGACTGGCGGGCCGACATCGTCGAGCACGTCGGCACCGGCCGCCTGCTGCGGCTCGCCCCGGGCGGCGCGCCCGAAGTGCTGCTCGACGGGCTGCACTTCGCGAACGGGGCGGCCCTGGCGCCCGACGCGTCGTACGTCACCGTGGCCGAGACCGGCACCCGCCGCCTCACCCGGTACTGGCTCACCGGCCCCCGGGCGGGGCGGGCCGACCCCCTCGTCGAGGACCTGCCCGGATTCCCCGACAACCTGTCGCGCGCCGCGGACGGGACGCTCTGGGTCGCCCTCGCCGGGCCGCGCGAGCCGCTCCTGGAGCAGCTGCACCGGGCGCCTGCCGCCGTGCGCCGCGCGGCCGCCGCTGCCGCACGACGCGTGCGCGTGCCGCCGCGCCGGGTGCTGCGGGTGATGGCCTTCTCGCCCCGGGGCGAGACCGTGCACGACCTGGCCCGCCGGGGCGCCGGCTACCGCATGGTCACCAGCGTCAGCGCCCACGCCGGGACCCTCGTCCTGGGCAGCCTCGTGGAGCCGGGGATCGCCCTGTGCGCGCTGCCACCGGCACGGGTCTGACCGGCGCGGGAGCCGAAGCCCGCCCCCATCTCGCGTTTGCATTATCGGCAACTGCATTTGCCCCTTTGGTGAGGCCCTGCGCAGGGTCGTCGTGGAGGTGGTCACGATGACCGATCAGCTGAGCGACAGCTACGACGTGGTGGTGGTCGGCGGCGGTGCCGCCGGACTGAACGGGGCCCTGACGCTGGCCCGGGCGCGGCGTTCCGTGGCGGTGGTCGACGCGGGCGCGCCGCGCAACGCCCCGGCCGACGGGGTGCACGGGCTCCTGGCCAGGGAGGGGATGCCGCCCGCCGAGCTCCTCGCGCGCGGCCGGGCGGAGGTACGCGGGTACGGCGGGCACGTGGTGTCCGGCACGGTGGCGGCGGCGACCCGTGACGGGGCGGGCTTCGGGGTGGCGCTGGTCGACGGCCGTACGGTCCGGGCGCGGCGGCTCCTCGTGGCCACCGGTCTCGTCGACGAGCTGCCGGACGTGCCGGGACTGCCCGAGCGCTGGGGCCGGGACGTGCTGCACTGCCCGTACTGCCACGGCTGGGAGGTCCGCGACCGGGCCATCGGAATCCTCGCCGGAGGGCCCATGGCCGTGCACCAGGCGCTGCTGTTCCGGCAGTTGAGCGACGACGTCACGTTCTTCGCCCACACCGCGTCGCCGCCGTCCGACGAGGACGCGGAGCGGCTCGCCGCCCGTGGCGTCCGCGTGGTGGAGGGCGAGGTGACGGGCCTGGAGATCGCGGACGACCGCCTCGCGGGGGTGCGGCTGAGCGACGGCAGGGTGATCGCCCGCGAGGCGCTGGCGGTGTCGTCGCGGATCGTGGCGCGCGCCGGTTTCCTCGCGGCGCTCGGGCTGCGGGCGGCCGAACACCCGCTGGGCATCGGCGAGTACGTCCCCTGTGACGCGACCGGCCGCACCGATGTGCCGGGGGCGTGGGTCGCGGGCAACGTGACCGACCTGTCCGCCCAGGTCGGCTCGGCCGCGGCGGCGGGCGCCGCGGCCGGTGCCCAGATCAACGCCGACCTGGTCACCGAGGACACCCGCCTGGCCGTCGAGACCCGGCGCGCAGCCTCTGCGGCAGGCGCGGCGGCCGGGGCGCCATAAGGGTCAGGCCGAAGTCGGGCTGACCGAGGCCGGACACGCCGAAGCCGGGTACACCGAAGCCGGTGAGGCCGAAGCCGGACACGCCGGTGAGCAGGCCCGCCACGGCCCGCCCCCACGCCCGCGCCCGCGCCCGCGCCCGCGAAGGACGTCGGCCAGGACGAGGGCCCGCACCGGAACAAGACCGATGACAGCCACACCGGCGGGACAAGACCCCCGCCGACGAAAGGGCGCGCCGCAGGCGATCGCCGAGTCCGGCGCCGACACCCGGCGGCACGCCCACCCGCCCCGGCCACCAGGCCCAACGGCTCGCCCGACCGGCCTCCCCGCGCCCGGGCCACGCGCACACGGCACCCCCACACCCTTGCGCGATTGACGAGGCCATGCCACTTTCCTTGGTCAGTACGTCCCTCACGTACCCCGGCACATCCCACGGACCGCGGTACGTCACACGTCACCGTCAAAGGAGACCCCCCACATGAGACGCACCACTTGTGCGCGCCTCGTCCTGTCCACTCTCCTCGTCACCGGTTCCCTCGCCCTCGGCGTGTCCCCCGCCGGGGCGCGCAGCGAACCGCCGACGCCCTCTCCGGCCCAGGTCAACGCCCTGGATGCCGCGGTCCAACGGCAGTTGGGCGACGACAGCGCCGGTACGTACGTCGACAAGAGCGGCAGGCTGATCGTCACCGTCACCAGTGACGCTGCCGCCGAGCGCGTCCGCGCGGCGGGCGCCACCCCCGAGCGGGTGCGGCGCGGCGCCGCCCGGCTCGACGCCGCCATGGACGCGCTGGAAGCCCGCGCGAAGATCACCGGCACCTCCTGGGGCGTCGACCCGCGCACCAACCAGATAGCCGTGCAGGCCGACCGGTCGGTCTCGGCACGCGACCTGGCCCGGCTGCGCCGGGTCGCCGACTCGCTCGACGGTGCCGTCCGCGTGAGCCGCGTGCCCGGCACGTTCCGGCGCGAGGTCGCGGGCGGCGACGCCATCTACGGCGGCGGCTCCCGCTGTTCGGCCGCCTTCAACGTGGCCAAGGGCTCCACCCGTTACTTCGTCACCGCGGGGCACTGCACCAACCTCAGCGCCAACTGGGCGGCCGCGTCCGGCGGCGCGGCCATCGGCGTACGCGAGGGCACCAGCTTCCCCACCAACGACTACGGCCTCGTCCGCTACACCAACGGCTCGTCCCCGGCGGGCAACGTCAACCTCTACAACGGCAGCTACCAGGAGATCTCCTCCGCCGCCGACGCCGTCGTGGGCCAGTCGCTCCGCAAGAGCGGCTCCACCACCAAGGTCACCAGCGGCACCGTCACCGCCGTGAACGTCACCGTCAACTACGGCGACGGCCCCGTCTACGGCATGGTCCGCACCACCGCCTGCTCCGCGGGCGGCGACAGCGGCGGCGCCCACTTCGCCGGAACGGTCGCCCTCGGCATCCACTCCGGCAGCTCGGGCTGCACCGGCACCAACGGCTCCGCCATCCACCAGCCGGTGCGCGAGGCCCTCGCCGCGTACGGCGTCAGCGTGTACTGACGTCGTACGCGTACGACAGTGACGGCATGGACCTGACCCGTCAGGCCGTGAGCCGCGCCTCCAGCGCCAGGACCTCCTCCGCCGCCCGTACGGCGTCCGGGCAGGCGACGGCGATCAGCCCCCAGTTGCCCGGCACGGACGTGAGGGCCCGGGAGTAGGACGTGGGGGTGCGCTGGTCGACGAGGCGGCGCAGACGGGGCAGGTCCATGTCGGACGCCGGGCGGATCACCTTGGTCGCGGCGGAGATGCCCGTGCCGGTCGCGGCGAGGTCGCCGAGCGCGGTGCGGCTCTCCTCCAGGAAGGCGTGCAGGTAGTCGGCGCCGCACGCGGAGAGGTTCAGGTCCTGCATGGCCACCAGGGGCGTGCTGCCGAAGCGGCCGCCGACGCGGGCGATCGCGAAGTCGACGCCTCCGTTGATCAGCCCCCGGCCCTGGAAGAGGCGCACGAAGTCGGCCATGGCGCGGCGGACCCGCGCGTAGTGGCTCCGGGTGATGCCGAACGCCGCGTGGGTGGCCTCGTCGAGGAAGACGTTCCCCTCCCACATGGTGCCGTTCAGGAACTGCAGGGCCATGCCGTCCGCGAGGGCGCCCGCCCGCACGTGCACGGACGGCGCGAGCAGGAACTCGTGGCCGGTCACGGCGTGGCGGAGGTAGTCGGCGTGCGCCTCCAGGAGGTAGTCCTCACCGGAGTGAGCCGTCTGGCGGGCCAGCGCGGCCAGGGTGTCCGGCTCGTCGAGCGGCACCCCGACGTGGATGCGCTGCCCCGTGCCGCCCCTGACGGGCTTCAGACAGCCCAGGCGCAGTCCGTGACGCTCCCTCAGGAGGGCGGCAGCCAGGTTCAGTTGATCCGTGAAGGCGTCCTCGGACCAGTGGCCGACGCCGTTGCCGAGCACGTCGTCCCCGGGCTCGCCCGGCATCCGCGGGCCGACCGGAGTTGTCCGGATCCCGCCGTCCGCGCCGGTGTTGCCGCCGCGCCCGCCGTCCCAGACGACGGTGTACCCGGGAAGCCGCGGCACGGACAGGCCGAACGCGCGGTACAGCGGCGTGAGCGCCGTCTCCTCGTCGAGTACGTCGAAGGCGTCGCGCCCGGAGGCGGACGGCAGGTCCCGGGCCGCGCGGGCCTCGGGGTGCAGCACCGCCTTGTGCCCCCACCGCTCGGTGATGTCGGGGTGGTTGGCCTCGACCAGGAGGCGGTCGACGCCCGCGACCCGTTTGAGCCACAGGAGCAGCATCCGCATCGGCTCGTCGAGGGCGTAGACGCGTACGACGCAGGCGGGGTCCGCGCGCAGCCGGTCGATCGCCGGGCCGAGGACCCGCGCCCACCGGTCGGCGGGGCCGTCGGCGAGCTTGAGGAGGGCGTGGCTGAGGTGGAAGTGGTCGTGGTCGGGGACCACGACCACCGGGCGGCCCGCCGCGGCCTCCCGCCAGGGCGGCGTCCTGCCGATGAGCAGGTCGTCCGCGTGTGCCAGACAGACCGAGCGGGCCTCCAGGATCGTGGGCCAGTCCTCGGCCGGTTCACCGGCCGCGAGGCTCTCCAGGGCGCCCTCGAACATGCGCTTGGCCATGGGCGGCGAGTACGCCACGATGCCGGGCCGGTCGCGGGCGGCCCCGGCCGGGCTCAGCTCCTCGCGGGCGGCGGCCTCGGCCTCGGCGGGACCGAACCCGAGCAGCCTGCGGCAGATGGCCGCGAGCTCCCCCGGCGCGATGCCCGCCGGGCCGACGTGGAACCCCGTCCACGGCACGACGCGGCCGTCCGGCAGGACGACCTCCCAGCGCTCACGGGCCGGGCGGACCTCCCGGCTCTCCACCGTCGACACCAGCAGCCTCCTGACGTGAGCCCTGCCGCCAGGCACAGGCTGTAGCGGGCGGCGTCCCGTTGTGTGCTGCGTGCTGTGTGCAGTGTTGCCCAGAACCCTGCTGGGGGTCACCACGGCCCTCAGGGCATGCGGCGGCCTTTGGCGCGTTGTGCTCCCCCGGCGGCCGGGGCCCCGGCCGCGGCGCGCACCGCCCGCCAGTCCGTGGCGTCCAGGAAGTGCACGTCGTAGCGGTCCTGTTCGGGCAGGAGGCTGTCGAAGGAGTCCAGGCCGTGCTGGACGCGGCCGAGGGACCGGAAGTAGTCGAAGCGGTCGACACCCGGCGTGAGCACCGCGAGCAGATCGGCGCTCGCCCCGGCGGCGGCGCCGAAGGCGTGGGGCATTCCGGGCGGCACGACGACAAGACCGCCGCGCTCCACGGTCTCCAGCGTGCCGTCCAGGAAGAAGTCGAGGGTGCCGTCGAGGACGTAGAACAGCTCCGTGGACAGGGCGTGCAGATGCGGCCTCGCGCCGTCCGCCCCGTCGGCGAGCGTCAGCCGGTTGACGCCCAGGGAGCCGCCGGTGGCCCCGGCGTCGGCGAGCAGTTCGAAGCCGCCGCCGTGCGGCAGCGGCACGCGCTCGGCGGTGCCGGGCAGCACGACCAGGGCTTCGGCGGTGGGCTGGGGGTCGGTCATCCGGGCTCCTCGGGTTCGGTCGACCGCGGCGCGGTCCGCGCGCTCTGCGCGGAACTCATTCGACCCGGGGAACAAGCCGCGTACTAGAAGCAGTTGTCACCTGCAGAAATCATCGATCGTGATGAGTCGGCCGGGACGGGCGGGAGGGGCGGGACCGTGGAACTGCGCCAGCTCCAGTACTTCGCGGCGGTCGCCGACGAGGGCGGCTTCAGCCGGGCCGCCGACCGGCTCGGCATCGTCCAGTCGGCGGTGAGCCAGCAGGTGCGCCGCCTGGAGCGCGAGCTCGGCGTCCGGCTCTTCCGGCGCACCACGCGCCACGTCGAACTCACCGGCGCGGGCGAGCGCCTGCTGCCCGAGGCGCGCGCGGTGCTCGCCGCGGCGCGCCGCACCCGTCAGGTCGCGGCCGACCTCGCGGCGGGCGACGCGCCGCTGCGCCTCGGCACCGTGCAGGGCCCCGGCGACCGGGTCCACCGCCTCCTGGCCGACCTCGCGCTCGCGGCGCCCCGGCTCCCCGTCCGGCTGCGGCGCCTGGGGCTCGCGGAGCGGCTCGCCGCGGTGCGCTCCGGCGAGCTGGACGCGGCCCTCGTCCGGGCGGCGGACACCGCGCCGGGGCTCGCGCTCCTGCCGGTGTGGAGCGACCCGCTGTACGTGGCCCTGCCGGCGGGGCACCGGCTCGCGGGCTCGTCGCCGCTGCGCCTGGAACAGCTCGGGGAGCTGCCGCTGCGGCTCGCGCCGCGCGAGCAGAACCCGCCGTTCCACGACCTGGTGACCGGCGCGCTGCGGGCGGCCGCGGTCGCGCCGCCGCTCGGGCCGCCGTTCACCACGCTCCAGGAGACCCTGGCCGAGATCGGCGCGGGCGCCCCGTCGTGGACCGTCTTCTACGAGGTGGCGGGCCTGCCGTCGTTCCCGCGCGTGGCGGTGCGGCCGCTCGCCGCGCCGGCCGTCACGACGTGTGTGGCGGTGCTTCCGGGGGCGCCGGGGCCCGCGCTCCGACAGCTGCTCGACGTGCTGCCCTAGGCCCGGCTGTCCGCGGGCTCGTGGTGGCGCTGGTAGTGCCCGCGCCAGCGCGGCGTGGCCGCGCCGCCCATGACCGTCATCACCACGTCGTGCGCGAGCGATGCGGTGACCGGCAGATGCCCGAAGAGCACGCGGTGGTACGTGGTGGCGCCGAGCATGTCCAGGAGCAGGTCGATGTCGGCGTCCGGGCGGATGTCGCCGCGCTCGATGCCCCGGCGCAGCGCCGCCTCGGTGGTGGCCCTGCGGGGCCGGAAGACCGTCTCGGTGAAGACGCGGTCGAGGTCGGGGCCGTCGGCCAGTTCGGCCACGAGCGCGGGCAGCGTCCGGCGCCCGAGGGTGCCGCCGAAGGCCTGACTGAGGGTCTCGATGCCCAGGATGAGGTCGCAGTGCGTGCACCCGGTGTCGGGGGTGGGCGCGGTGCCCATGCTCTCGGCGAGCGCCGCGATCACGAGGTGCTGCCGGGACGGCCAGCGGCGGCGGATGGCCGGCTTGGTGGTGCCCGCGCGCCGGGCCACGCCTTCGAGCGTCAGGTGCGGATAGCCGGACTCCTCCAGGAGGTCGAGCGTCGCCCTGACGATGGCCTCGTCGAGCCGGGTGTCGCGCGGGCGGCCCGCCGAACGGGCGGGCGGGGCTGCGGAATCCGGGGTTGCCATGGGGATCAGTATAGGTAGCATGTAATTTCGTTCCGTTCCGGATCGAAACATAAAGGAGGGGTCGGCCTTGCCGTCAGAGCAGGAAGCGACCGTCCACGGCGGTCCCACCGCGTCCACGTCCCCCGCGCCCGAACCGGGCGGCCCGGTCCCACCGGCCGACGCGGCGGGGCCGGGCGGGCCGCAGCCGTCGGAGCCCGTCGCCGCCCATGCCGCCGAGAGCGTCTTCCGTGCCCCCTACGCCGCCCTGACCTGGGGCATCGTCCTGTCCGTCGGACTCGTGGCCTTCGAGTCGATGGGCGTGGCCACCGTCCTGCCCGACATCGCGGAGCGGCTCGGCGGCCTGCACGCCTACGGCTGGGGCCTGTCCGCACTGATGCTCGCCAACCTCATCGGCACCGTCGCCGCGGGCCGCGACGCCGACCGGCACGGCCCGGCGCGGCCGCTCGCCGCCGGGCTCGTCGTGTTCGCCGTCGGCTGTGCGCTCGCCGGGGCCGCGCCGAACTGGCCCGCCTTCCTGGCCGGGCGCTTCCTCCAGGGGCTCGGCGTCGGCGCGGTGATGGCCCTCGCGTACGCGGCCATCTCGCTGGCCTACCCCCAGCGTCTGCGGGCGCGGATGTTCGCCCTGGTCGCGGGCGGCTGGACGGTGCCGTCCCTCGTCGGCCCGACGCTCGCCGCCGTGATCTCCGACCACGTCTCCTGGCGCGGCGTCTTCGTCCTGCTGCTGCCCCTGATCGCCGTCGCCGCCGCCCTCGCGCTGCCGCAGCTGCGCCGCCTGGACCGGCCCGAGGGCGCCGCGAGCACCCCGGCCCACGCCCCGGCGACCCGCTGGTGGGCCACGCCGGTCGCGCGCAGCGTGCTGCTCGCGGCAGGCACCGGCGTCCTGCTCGCCGGGCTCCAGCTGCGCCAACTCGCCCTGCTGGTCCCGCTGGTCGTGGCCGGCGGCGTCGCCGGGGTGCTCGCCCTGCGCACGGTCACGCCGCCCGGCACCCTCGCGGTGCGGCGCGGCGTGCCGACGGGGGTCGTGCTGCGCTTCCTGCTGTGCGGGGCGTACTTCGGCAGCGAGGCCTTCCTGCCGCTCGGCCTGGTCCGGCTGCGGGACCTGAGCGCGTCCGAGGCGGGGCTCGGCCTCTCGGCGGGCGCGATCACCTGGGTGCTCGGCGCCGCCTGGCAGGGGCGGTCCGACGGCCGCTGGAGCGGGCGTTCGCGCGCCGCGCCGATCGCGGCCGGGTTCGCGGTGCTGCTCGCGGGCATCGTGGTGATGGCGCTCGGCGTCCTCGTCGACGCGGTGCCCGCCCTGGTCGCCGTGGCGGGCTGGGCGATCGGCGGCGCGGGCATGGGCGTGGCGTTCAACGCGGCCACCACCGACGCCATGGAGCAGGCGCCCGCCGACCGGCAGGGCGAGGCCAGCGGCGCGATGCAGCTCGCCCAGACCCTGGCGGTCGCGGTGCTCAGCGGCCTCGGCGGCGCCGCCGTCTCGCTGGCGTCGGCGTACGGCTCGACAGTGACGGTCGCCCTGACCGCCACCTTCGCGCTCACGGGCGCGCTCGCGGCGGCCGGGATCCTGGCGGCCCACCGCATCCGGCCCGCGGTGTCCTGAACGACGCCGGTCCGCGGGCCGGGATTCGCCGGGTGGAAATGGCGCACCCGGCCCGCGGGGATCGCGCGCCGATCCGTGAGAATGGCGTACCGATCCGCTGCGCGAAGGGGCGGGGCGCGCCGTTCCGTGCCCGCCCCGGCGCTCACCGGCGCGGGTCTTCAGCCGCCCGCAGTGGGCGAACGGACAGGCGGGCGAGAGGAGTTGGGCATGAGCACAGATGCTGGCGAGCGCACGAAGAGGAGACACGAGGGGACCGCCCTATGCACACCGGCCGTCGCGGCGGCCGTCCTCACGGGTGTCGTGGCGCTCTACATCGCGCTCGTCGCGTTCGGGAACATCACCGACTTCGACAGCAACCAGCAGTTCGTCCGGCACGTCCTGGCGATGGACACGACGTTCAAGGACGACGACCTGATGTGGCGGGCCGTCGAGTCCCGCGCCCTCCAGGACGCCGCGTACGTCGCGATCATCGCCTGGGAGACGCTGGCCGCCCTCACGCTCATCGCGGGCACGGCCCTGTGGATCGCCGGGCTGCGCGGCCGGGGTGACGGCTTCGCCCGGGCGCGGCAGGTGAGCACCGCGGGACTGCTGATGCTGGTGCTGCTGTTCGGCGGCGGCTTCATCGGCATCGGCGGCGAGTGGTTCGCGATGTGGCAGTCCGAGGACTGGAACGGCCTCGACGCCGCGACGCGCGTGGTCACGCTGTGCGGCATCGCGCTGCTCGTGGTGCAACTGCCCTTCGTGGGGCGGCGATCGAGCGGTCGGGACGGCGCGGACCCCGCGCGGAGCGGGGATGTGGACGCGTGAGGCACGCGCGCCGGATCCCACTCCGGCGTGATCACGTGCCGCAGGTGTGCGGTAGCCGACAGTTCCGATTGTCGGACCCATCGCCTAGGCTGAGTGCATGCCCTTAACCCCTCAACCCCATGGTTCCGTGCGGTCTTCTACCGAGTTGAACGAGCGGATACGAGGCCTGTGGCTGCGCGCCGGCGGCCGACTCTCCGCCGAGCAGCGCCGGGAGTACGAGCAGCTGGTGACCGAGTGGGCCGAGGCGGTGCGCGCGGAGGTCGTCCAGGCCGCCTAGGCAACACTCCCCCTCCCCCGGACGCTATGGCGCCCCTCCCCCGGGGACACTGTCCCCGGGGGTTCTTCCCGGGAGTTCAGGAATTCCGAGGGTTGTTCAGCGGGAACCGAAGCTGTTCCCGGCTCTGTTCGAGGGTTGTGCCTTGGGTTCCCGCTGTTGCTCGGTACACGTCGAGGGCAGAAGCGGAGTGCGTTCAGGAGCGCGGTCGGATACCGAGGTCTTCCAGAAGGCCGTGGACACGCTGTTCGATGGCGTCCCGGATCGGGCGGACTGCGTCGATGCCTTGTCCGGCGGGATCGTCCAGGGCCCAGTCGAGGTAGGTCTTTCCGGGGAAGACGGGGCAGGTGTCGCCGCATCCCATGGTGATGACGACATCGGACGCCTGTACGGCCTCGGTGGTCAGGACCCTCGGCGTCCGGGCGGTCATGTCGATGCCGACCTCCGCCATCGCCTGCACGGCGGCCGGGTTCACGGCGTCGGCCGGGGCCGATCCGGCGGAGCGGACCTCTACCCGGTCGCCCGCGAGGTGAGTGAGGAAGGCCGCGGCCATCTGGGAGCGTCCGGCGTTGTGGACGCAGACGAACAGCACGGTGGGCCGGGTGGGTATGTGATCAGGCACGGGTCGGTTCCTCTGGTGCGGTGACGGTCGGCATGGTCGCCGGGTCGGGGGTGCTGGGGAAGTAGCGGCGGGCCTTGAGGGCGACGTGGACGAGGGCGATGAGGACGGGGACCTCGATGAGGGGGCCGACGACTCCGGCGAGGGCCTGGCCACTGGTGGCGCCGAAGGTGGCGATGGCGACCGCGATGGCCAGCTCGAAGTTGTTCCCGGCAGCGGTGAACGCCAGCGTCGTCGCCCGTGGGTAGCTGAGGCCGACGGCGCGGCCGATGGCCATGGACCCGGCCCACATGAGGGCGAAGTACACGAGCAGGGGCAGGGCGATCCGGGCGACGTCGAAGGGCTGGGAGGTGATGGCATCGCCCTGGAGGGCGAAGAGGATCACGATGGTGAACAGCAGCCCGTAGAGGGCGAACGGCCCGATCCGGGGGACGAGCTTCGTCTCGTACCAGTCGCGGCCCCGGGTCTTCTCGCCGATGCGGCGGGTGAGGTACCCGGCGGCGAGGGGGATGCCGAGGAAGACCAGCACGCTGGCGGCGATCTCCCAGACGGAGATGTCGAGGCCGGTGGTTGCCAGGCCGAGCCAGCCGGGCAGCAGGTCGAGGTAGAACCAGCCCAGCAGGCCGAAGGCGATCACCTGGAAGACGGAGTTGAGGGCAACGAGGACGGCGGCGGCTTCCCGGTCGCCGCGGGCAAGGTCGTTCCAGATGATGACCATGGCGATGCAGCGGGCGAGCCCGACGATGATCAGCCCGGTGCGGTACTCGGGCAGGTCGGGGAGGAAGATCCACGCCAGGGCGAACATCAGCGCCGGGCCGCCGATCCAGTTGAGGACCAGCGACCAGATGAGGAGGGGGCGGTCGCGGGTGACGGTGTCGAGCCGGTCGTAGCGGACCTTCGCCAGCACCGGGTACATCATCACCAGCAGCCCGAGCGCGATCGGTAGCGACACCCCCGCCACGGTCACCCCCGCGAGCGCGTCCCCCAGGCCCGGGACGAGACGGCCGAGACCGAGGCCAGCGGCCATCGCCGCGAGAATCCACAGTGCGAGGTAGCGGTCGAGGAACGACAACCGCCCCGCCATCCCCCCGGCAGCGGCGGTGCTCACGCGCTGGCCCCGGCCGCTTCGGCGGGGCCGCAGGCCGCGCCGGTGGTGGGAAGGGGTTCGCCTCCGGGGCGGGTGAGGATGCCCGCGAGCCGGTCGGTCGTCTCGGGCAGCAGCCGGTAGTACACCCAGGTCCCGCGCCGCTCGGAGGCGATCAGCCCGGCCTCCCGCAGGAGCTTCAAGTGGTGGGAGATTGTCGGCTGGGACAGGTCGAACGCCGGGGTCAGATCACACACGCAGACCTCACCCCCGGCGCGGGAGGCGATCATCGACAGCAGCCGCAGCCGCACCGGGTCCCCCAGCGCCTTGAACACCTTCGCCAGAACGACCGCCTGTTCCTCGTCCAGCGGCGCGGACAGCAGCCCCGGGCAGCAGCCCTCCACCCCGGCCGCTTCGGGGGTGATCACCACAAGCTCTTGATTCGACATGCTTCTATGTTGACGTTCTTCGATCCAAGAGGCAAGCTCGAACCCAGAACATCGACAAACGTCGATACAGGCTGTTGGAGGCCCGTCATGTCCCGTGTCCAGCTCGCGCTCAACGTCGCCGACCTCGAAGCGTCGGTGACCTTCTACTCCAAGCTGTTCGGCGTCGAACCCGCCAAGCGCCGCCCCGGCTACGCCAACTTCGCCGTCACCACCCCGCCGCTCAAGCTCGTCCTCATCGAGGGCGAACCCGGCCAGGACACCCGCCTGGACCACCTCGGCGTCGAGGTCACCACCACCGACGACGTCACCGCCGCCACCACCCGCCTCAAGGACGCCGGCCTCGCCACCTTCGAAGAGAACGACACCTCGTGCTGCTACGCCCTTCAGGACAAGGTGTGGGTGACCGGCCCCGGCAAGGAACCCTGGGAGGTCTACGTCGTCAAGGCCGACGCCGACCAGATGGGCAAGACCCCGGACACCACTGCTGACACCTGCTGCAACGGTGAGTCGGAGGAGTCGGGCGACCCTGTCCCGGCGGCGGCCTGCGGCTGCGGAAGCTGACCGTTTCCCGTCCGTTCGTCGTCGGGTGCCGGTCAGTCTTCCGCTGCGGGAGACGGCTCGCGTCGGTGCTGGCAGGCGAGGGACGCGTACTTCGTGGCGGTGGTCTCGGACAGACCGAAGACCGTGGTCAGGTGAAGGGGGTCGGCTCCGGTGGCCAGGGCCTCGCCCAGGACGCGGTCAACGCGGATGCGGTCCAGGCTGACGCCGTTGAGGGTGAGCTGCCGCTTGAGGAAATAGGTGCTCACCGGGCCGGTGCCGTTCGCGGTCTGGCGGGAGACCATGACGTGCCTGTTGAGGGTGCTCGACCAGCGCGTCCGCCGCTCGGTGAGCCAGGCCCGCAGAGCGGCGCGGGTGAGGGCGCCCATCGGCTGGACGTTGCCGTCGACGGTGATGCGCCCCTGGTGAAAGTCGAGGTCATCGAGCTGGAGCGCGCGGATCGTCTCGCCCCTGGCGGCGTGGACGGCGGCCAGGACGACGGCGAGTCTCGTGGCCGGGTTCGCGGCGGTGACCTGCGCGCTGGTGATCTCGGCATCGGTCATCGGGAGGGCGGAGCCGGGAGCACGCCGTCCGACACGGGTCCCGCGCATCGGGTCGGTGAAGACGCGCCCGTTCTTCTTGGCGTGGCGGAAGAGGGACCGCAGAGTGGTGACCGCGGCGGTGTACTGGCTGCCGCGCAGACCGGCGACCGCGTCCGTCACGTCCTCGCGGGTGATCTCGCGGAGCTGGCCGCGGTCCCTCGCCCAGCGGGTGACGACCGGCCGTACCGCACCGAAGTAGGAGTGGAGGGTGCCCAGGGCCCGGGGCCGGGTGCGGGCGTCGCCGTCCAGCAGCCACAGGAGCCAGTCCCGGAGGTCCCCGGTGAAGCCGGCGGGTAAGGCGCCGGTCTGGCGCTCGACCCAGTCCCGCGCGGCCGGACGCCGGTCGTGATGCAGCATGTCCATCGCGGCCAGGACCTCGGCGGTGCGGCGGAGCGGTAGTCCCGCACCGGCGAGCTGGCGTGTCAGTTCGGTGTGTCTGACTCGCTGACCGTCCGGCGGCAGACCGGTCAGCACACGGCCCAGGGCCCGGTGGACTCCCCGGCGGACGTAGACGGACCAGCCGTGTTCCTCGCCGTGACGGGCGGCGTACTCCCGCGCGGCGAGCACGGCGCCTTCACCGGCAGGCTCGGGCACCCTGGGCGGTGCCGCCCGCCGTTCGTCCGCGGCCATTCGGCGTCGGTGGGCCCCGCTTTTGCAGGGGGCCGTGCAGTAGACGCGTTGCCGGCCGGGACCCGTGCGGACCGGTACGGGCCCGCCGCAGACCGGGCAGATCACCGTGGCGGCAATGACCGGCCGCTGCGCGAGCGGGGCACGACCGACCGGGCGGGCGAAGACTGTCCAGCGGCCTCTGCGGCGGGCTGCTCGTCCTTCGCGGTGCGGGTGACGTTCTCGGGCTCGGGCTGCATGATCTCGGTGATCTCGCAGTCCAGGACCACGCAGATCACTTCGAGGTCGGAGAGCTTGATGCTGGCCGGGGTACTCGACCACAGGCCGGACATCTTCCCGGCGCTGACCACGAGACCGTGTTCGGCCAGCAGCCGCTGGAGCTCGCTCGCCTTCCAGATGCCTCGGTGGGCCGCTGCCAGCCGTAGGTTCCACTTCATGGGTTCAGCCCCTTCCACCGGGACTCGGCGCGCTGGTGGGCGGCCGTCCAGGCGTCTTCGACGTGCGTGCGGTGCACGTGGACGTACCGCATCGTCGTGGCGATCCAGGCGTGTCCCAGCAGTTCCTGGACGGCGACCAGGTCCATGCCGGATAGGTAGAGCTAGGAGGCACAGAAGTGCCGCAGGACGTACGGGGTGAGCTTCCCGGCCCAGGCCAGGAGATGGCGGGCGGTCGCGTCGGTGAGCGCGGTGCGGAACACCTCGGTGCGGGCCCGGCCGGACAGGGAGAACCGCTCGGACGGGAACAGCGCCGCCCCCGGCAGCATGAGGTCGGCGCCGAAGTGGCCCGAGACGTCCTCGACGTACCAGCGCAGGCTGAGGTCGGCACCGTTGATCATCGGCACCACCCGCTGCCGCGGGCCGGACCGGCGTGATCCCTTCCCGAAGCGCACGTTGAGCTTCCCGAACCGGCCCAGCTCCCACCGCACGTCGTCCAGGTCCAGCATCCGGGCCTCGTTGACCCGCAGGCCGACATCGGCGGACAACCGGGCGACGGTGTAGTTGCGGGCGGCCGGCGCGAACTTCCGGCAGCAGGCGAGATCATCGCGCCATCCGGCGAAGAGCTGCTCGATCTCCTCGCCGGTGGGCGGGATGCGAAGCTGCGGCGCCGCCGAGGCCCGCGGCCGGTTCATCTCATCCAGCGGGCATTCCACCAGCCGACCAGTGAGCTGGTGCAGCGCCGCGCGGTGCCGCAGCTCCAGGAAGTCGAAGAAGACGCTGATCGCCCCGGCCCGGCCCGCGCGGAGGGAAGGCGAGGAGTGCCTGATGGTCTTGCCGAAGTAGGCGTCGGCGTGCGGGGACTCCATCTCCCACAGCGGCCGGCCGAACCAGTCCCGCACCTTCTCCAGGTGGCCGAGGTCGCCCTGGATCGCCCCGTCCGTTAGCCCGGCCGACGCGCGGGCCAGGACAAAGCCCGACAGGACGTCGGTCTCGAAGTCCTCCAGCTCCTCCGGCGTCGGCAGCCCGCAAGCCTGCCGGAGGTCCTGCACGACCGCCAGGGCCACCCCGCGCCCCCCACTTCAACCACACCGAAAGGAACCCCGGAGAGATGAAACCGCTTCAGGAATCCCGAAGCAGCTTCATCCCGGTCGACACCACACGATCGAGTGAGGAAGCCGCTGGCCAGCACCGGGAAGACGAGCCCGCCGACGGCTGCCCTGGGTGGAGAACACCGGGCTTATTACGCATCAATCAAGATCGGCTCTTGAGCGACGGTGACTCTTGCGGCCGTGTCTAGTAGGGGCCGTACTTGCAAAGGTCAGACAGCACGGTCATCGAGGCGCCAGGGACGCGTGCTTGATGCTCAGCCAGTACGGGAGAGGCATTGGCTGTGGAACGCGCGCACCAGTTGGAAGTCGTACGCGATTTGTGAGGCGGAGTTCCAGAACCGGCTCGCAGCCCGATCGGTAGGACGGGTTGCCCGATAGTGTGGCTATGTTCTCCGATGGTGGCATGGACTCGTCGTCCTCTGCCTCACCAGCGTGTCCGGCCTCTTACGAGACCCTGTCCATCCTCTGCTCGCCCCACACGCCCTCCGCATCTGCAGCAAAATCACCGCTCAGTTCCCTTCTCCACCTTGGCGACGGGAGAGCGGCGCCCTGCGAAGCAGGAACCGGCAGGGTCGCGCGCGCGTGTTTTCCTGCAGAAGCCGCATCCCAGCAAGGCAGTCAGCGCACGGAGGGCTTGATGAGTGCACGGCAACGCCCTCCATCCGGCCCTCGAGCGCGGGCCCCGCGAATCCGTACCCGACGTACCTTCCGAACGCCCCGTCCCGCTGCCCCGCAGACGGAACGGCTTCCCGAGCCCGGCCGTGTCAGCCAGGCACTCCACTTCGTGCTCGACTCCCTCAACCCGGCCAGCACCGGGATCCCTCTGAAGAAGCGCGTGCTGGTGATTGTCGTGACCGTGGTGGTCACCGCTGCCGCTGTGGCCTTCGGTGTCTGGGTTGAGGCCAGCGGCCCGGTAGCCGACCGCGTCCAGGCCGGTGAAGAGGCGGCACAGGATCGAGCCGACAGCAAGAAGCCTCCCTTCGCCCAGACCGACCCCACCTATTTCTATGACTGGTTCAGGACCTATGCCCCTCGTCATGAGTGGATCCTGGACCGCGCACTCACTGGAGAGGAGGCCCGGGAACTGAGCCGTCTCAGGGTCAGAGGCAGCAACGACGAGGTCAACCGCTGGGCCCGATCCATTGGGGCCCGCCCCGTCCTGCGCGCCGCCGAGGGCAGGGGGGAGGTCCGGATCGACGTCCAGTTGCGAGGTACCCGTACTCAACCAGTCGTGATCAACAATCTCAGTGCACAGGTGGAGGAGAAGAGCTGCCGTTCCTCCAAGGCCGTCACCCGCATCGTCTTCTCCGCGCCCGGCGGTTTTCAACCGAGCGCAGGGGATTCGGCGCATCTGGTCTTCGACCTGGACACTCCCAAGCCCACCGCCGTACTGGAGGACAGTCATGGTGGGAGGCGCCCATACGTGGGGGAACGCTTCGAGTATCTCAATGCTGAGGGTGCACCGTCCGGCTTCATCGTCCAGGCATTCTCGCTCCGGACCTGCGAGTGGACCATCGAGGCCGATTGGGAAGACGCCACGGGAAGCGGCACTTTCACCATTGACGACAACGGGAAGTCCTTCACCATTGAGAACCCCAATGAGGTATCCCAGGTGTGGGTCCAGGACGTGTGGACGGGCAAGCTGTTGAAGTCGCCCGCCTGGTTCGGGCAGCCAGAGGCGAAGCTGACCACGGTCGACCGGTACTACCGGGCCTGGGACCACTATCGGCAGCAGCATCGACGAGAGCCGAACGGCAGCCAGTTGTCGGCCGCTCTCGCGGCTCAGAACTTCCTTGCCCAGGACGAGAGGCCGACCAGCCCTGGCACCCTGCGCCGACACTTCCGGGAGTTCTGTCTCTACTCCCTCTGGTCATATGAGTGGCGGATCAACGGCGGCGCTGAGCCGTCCGCGGACGACGTGATCCGGGCGTTGAAGTTCCAGCGACGGGACATCCACAGTTTGGACGAAGCGACGGTTTCATCCGATGAGGTGGAGAGACATCTGCCCGAGTTCCGCCGCCGTCATCAGGCCCTCGCGGTCGACGAGGCCAAAGGATGGTAGGGGGAACCGCGGGGCGGCCAACGCCCCACCGCCGAGTACGGGACACCCTTTAACCGTAGAACCCAGAGCTCATGGCTACCTCCGAGTGAGACGACCAGCGCCTGGCCTTTCACCTCGCTGGTCACGACCGCCTGTCGATGCAGCCCTCAACGGGATCGGACACGGCCGCGTCGGAACTGACCTGCTACTTCAGCCGTCTCGGGTATCGCCGTAAGGAACGCTGTTACCTCGATGCCGTGACAGGGACGTTCGGCTGTGATGCCGTGCGCCTACGTCATGGCCGTCGCCTTACGGATGAGGAAGCGTCGGAGGAAGCGCCTGTGGAGGCACGATGGCCCAGACCCACCGTCCGAGTGTCGCGCGAGGCCATTGGCGCGGCGTGGAACAGCTCAAGATCTGGCTTCGGAGCCATTCAGCGGACTGGCAGTTCGCCGCAGGCGCTGCGGTCGCCTTCCCCCCTGTGATCCTTCAACTCGTGATGGTTCTGATCGGCTCGCCGGTAGGAAGTTTCATCGGCTTGGGCGTACTCAGCTTCGCCTCCACCGCCAGCAGTTGGCTGTTCCGTCCCTGGTTCGAAGGCCTTGCCCGGAAGGAGCAACGACGGATCACAGCCGCCCCTCTCGCTTGGTACCTGGCCTTGGCCCTGCTGTTCACGCTGTGTAGCGTGTCGTTGGCCCCCCAGGAACGCGGCGTCGCGTCCATGTTCCTGATTCTCGTCTGGATCTCACACTCCCTGTGCGGATCCGGCTTCGAGCCGTCGAGCTTCGCCTACGAGCGACTCGCGGGCCGGCTCCGCCGTGCTGCACCGGTTCGCGTCATCGTCATCTGGGTCGGCATCGCCGGTCTGTACTGCCTGCTCCAGTACGTAAGGGAGAAGAACGAGTACAGGGCCGTCGTGTTCGGCGTGACGGTCACCATCGGGTTGGCTGGAGTCGCCGCCTCTCTCAAGGTCTTCGCTCGGGTGCGTCGGCTGTGCACCAGTCTCGACCGTCAGGCAGACGAGCTGATCCTTGCGCTGGAGAAGCTGCGCGTGCTGCCGGATGACCAACGCCCAGAGCAGCAACTCGCCGTAGAACAATCGTGGCGAGAGCTGCGCCGCGTCCTGGCGAACAAGGTCGATACCGGGTTCAGCATCTCAGGTGTCTTCGTCCTGCCGCGGGAGACGATCCGGGAGTTGCAGACTCAGGTCCACCGCGCCATGCGCGCCTCAGGTGCCGACTTCGCTGCCCACCGAACCGTGGTCGCGCGGCTGCGTGTTCTCCGCATGGCTTGTGTCGGTCGCATAGACACATTGGCATGACTCCGTGGAGGAGCCGGGCCCGTGGCAGTCTCACTAGTACGTGAGTCTTGAGGAAGCGGCACACGTCGGCTCCCCCGGCCGTAGGCTATGGCCATGTCGCTCGAATGGACTTCCGCACCGCTCCCAGCGGGCACCGTGGTTGTCCATGGACCCTTGCACTTCGACGCCGACGCCCCCCACGCCATATGGGAGTTGATCGCGAAGTCGTCGACGTCATGGGGCACCGAGGCTGCTGTAGAGGACGGTGGTCGTCTTCAACACCACCTCAGAAACACACTCAAAGCTCAGCACGTACTGAATGAGCTAGATGCCGTCGAACGTCTGATCGCAGACGAAGCGCAGGTCGACCGGCCCCTGCCAGAAATCCTGTTGGCCCAGGTTGAACACGATTCGGATCTTCCGTCCATCACCTCCGGCCTCGCGTACGGACTCAGGCAGCACACATGCTCAAAGATCGCGTGTGCTCTACGGGAGGCCGATAGGCGGTTCGGGGACTCGTACCACGTGGCGGGCAAGACCTTTGCTTCCTTCGCGGCCCTGGGTCAGCTCATCACCGTCTTCGAGGCGAAGGCCTCCCACGCGACAGCAGACCGCGTGCGGGTCATGGAGGCCCTCGCGGAGGCCAAGGCCACCGTCCGCCGCGCCAAGGCGGCCAGCCAGGAGCTACTGAACCTGGATGTTGACCGGCAGTACGAATTCCTAAGCCACGTCCCTCCGCACGGCACGTCGCCTTGCGGCGTGCTGCGGCTTGCAGCGCCGATCGTGCCGGGGGCGCCCGGTGTGCACAGGTCCCCCACGCAGGAATCTGTGACCATCGCCGCGTAGCCCCTCGTGCAGGGCCGCGGCCCTGCACGAGGATGAGCGTGAACGCCTTCTACTTCTACTTTCTGGTCGCGTTTGCCGCGATCTCGATTCCGCCGGTGCTGAGCTGGTAGGGCACCAGGCTCCGACGGGTCATTCACGGCCTGCGGTCATGGCTGGACCGGCTGAAGTTTCGTGCCGTTTCGACACTGCGGCACCGACTTCATCGCTTCCTCACCGAGGAGGATGACGTCCGACTTCCCCCTCGGTGAGCCCCGGACATGACCAGAGGACGCCAACCGGACGGCTGGCGTCCACTGGTCCATCGGCCCGCTCAGCTCATGGGCCATTCGTCGAACGGCACCGGAGGCTGCCCGTCCGCCCCGCGGACCGCCTCGCCGGTACCGCACGGCGTGCAGATCATGACGTCCCGGGCAACGGTGAGTCGTGAGCGGGCGGGTCGTTCGCCGCGAAGGCCGCCACAGCGTGGGCACCGGGCTTCGGGCACTTCACTCCTCGGGGTGTTCACGGGCCGACTTCAAGATCAGGTTCCAGGTGGGGCGGGAGTACATCTTCTCTATCTGAGACTGGAGTTGGGGGATCAATTCGGCATTCGTCGCGCCGGGGTTTGCCGCGAGGGCCTTCCGCGCGAGGACGAGCCGCTCGTCGCCCTGGTACGGGTAGGCCAGTCCGCAGCGTCCCTTGGGCCGTCCGCCGGCATGGCCGCGCCCTTTGCGTTCTGCCACGTACTGCCAGAGCTTCCACCGCTTCCACTTCGGTCGCTGGCGGCCGCTGGGCAGTAGGTCGTGGCTGTC
This sequence comes from Streptomyces sp. AN091965, assembly GCF_022698285.1. Classification (NCBI taxonomy): domain Bacteria; kingdom Bacillati; phylum Actinomycetota; class Actinomycetes; order Kitasatosporales; family Streptomycetaceae; genus Streptomyces; species Streptomyces sp. AN091965. Next base: position 1,989,784 of record NZ_JALDMY010000001.1, read on the forward strand.
GGGGTCGGGCCACCCGTCAGGGGGGTTCTTGACATAGTGGGAGATGGTGGCGCTGTCGGCGAACCCGCACACGCGCGCCGCCTCTGCTGGCCCCACTTCCTCGTCCGGGTCCCCCTGGAGGTTCGGAGCGTTCTTGGTGGCGGCGGCCGCGCGCTGCCGCTGGAGCTCCTTGTACCAGACCACCCAGACCGCGCCGTCCCAGTGCATGATGCCGTCGACGTGCTCGGCGTCCGGGTGAGCGCTGTTCTCGCGGTCGGTCCAGAGGTTCTGAAGGGTGGATTCGCTCAGGCCGTGGACCTTCTGTAGATCCGCGCGTGAGTAGAGCGTGCGGCCATTGTCGCGGTGCACGGGGTCTCCTGTTCGTGCTGGGGATGGCTGGCGACCGGCGGGTTCATGTGCTGGCCCCGGGGTCAGCGGCAGTCGACCACGTCCGGGTGCCTGCGGAGTCGAACCTCGTCAGGCGGGCGACCTCGCGTTCCGGGATGGCTGCGGCCCAGTCCTCGCGGTTCGGGTGGCCGACGGGGAGGTTGAGGACGACATGCTCGATGCCGGGTGGAACATCCTCGGTGATGACGAAGGCGTCATCTGGCTCCGCGTCGATGCTGTTACCGGCTCTGAGCTGGGCAATGTCTCCGGGGCGGGGGCAGCCAGCAGGGTCAAGTACGACGCAAATGTCCGACTGGTCGGCAAAACCGCAGGTGAGAAGGTTCATAGAATTGGGTTCCTCCCTCCCGCGGGCAGGTCACGAGGAGTTCCTCGATCCACGCCCTGCCTCTTGGCTCCGCACGCGCGGTGCCCAACACTGAGGCGATGACGCAGCGCGTGGAACTCGCCGCCCTCATCGACCGCTTGGCCATCGACACCCTCATCACCGACTACGCCGGTTCCGTCGACGACGGCGACTGGGACGCGTACCGACAGCTGTTCACCCCCGAAGGGCACGCCGACTACCGGTCGGCGGGCGGCATCGAGGGCTCCGCGGCGGAGGTCTCCGCGTGGCTCGCGGAGACGATGCGCATGGTCGCGATGCGCCAGCACTTCATCGTCAACCGCAGACTCCGCTTCGGCGTCCGCGAGCAGGACGTCGGTGACACCGCGCACGTACGGGCCGACTATCTGAACCCCATGCGCTTCGCCGGGGAGCCGGACGCCGAGCCCGCCACCGCGCCCGACTTCACCTGCGGCGGCCGCTACGAATTCACCGCGCTGCGGACGCACGGCGGCTGGCGGCTGCGTCAGGTGGTCGTACGGGAGAAGTGGCGCGGCACCCGGGCCGCGGGGCAGCCGTGGGACCAGGCCGTCATCGGGCAGCGGACGCCACCGCTCACCGAGCCGGGCTGACCGGGGCCGGGACCGGTCGGCTCACGGCGGATCCGCGCGCGCCCGGGCGGAAGCGGTCCCCGCTGCGGAGCGCCCCGTGACCCGGGCGGCTCCGCCCCCTGTCCTAGATCGTCACCGGCGCGCACACTGGGAGCACGACCGGGCGTCGGGCCGAGTCGGGGGCAAGGAGGCGCGCTGCATGGACGTACTCAGCGGCAAGCGGCCACGCCGGTGGGACCCCCGACGGGCCCGGCCCCGGGGGGCCTCCCCCTCGTGGCGCCACCGCCTGGACGCCGCCCTCGCCTCGCGGTGGCAGCGCGGCGCGCTCGCCGCCCTGAGCGGCGCCCTGCCCGCACTGGCCTTCCCCGAGCCGTCCTGGTGGTGGTTCGCGTACGTCGCGCTCGTGCCGTGGATCCTGCTCACCCGCGCGGCGGAGTCGGGGCGACGGGCCGCGCTCGACGGCTGGCTCGGCGGGCTCGGCTTCATGGTGGCCGTGCACCACTGGCTGCTGCCGAGCCTGCACGTGTTCACGCTCGTCATCGCCGCGCTCCTCGGGCTCCTGTGGGCGCCCTGGGGCTGGCTCGCGCACCGCTTCCTCGGCGGCGCCCCCTCCCGGGCGCGGGCCGGGGCCGCGCTGCTCGTGCTGCCGTCCGGCTGGCTCTGCGTCGAACTGGTGCGGTCCTGGGAGGGCCTCGGCGGCCCGTGGGGGCTGCTCGGTTCCAGCCAGTGGCAGGTGGAGCCCGCCCTGCGGCTCGCTTCGGTGGGCGGCGTGTGGCTGGTCAGCGCGCTCGTCGTGGCCGTGAACACGGGGGTCGCGGTGCTCCTCGCCTGGCGGTCGGCGCGGGCTCCCGCCGTCGCCGGACTCGTCGCCGTGGCCGCGGCGACCACCACGGCGTGGACCTGGTCGCCGCGCCCCGAGGCCGCGGGCAGCGTCCGCGTCGCCGTCGTCCAGCCCGGCGTCCTGGACGGGGCGGACGGCCCCGAGCGGCGGTTCGACCGCGAGGAGGCGCTGACCCGCGCCCTCGCGGGCCGCGGCCTGGACCTCGTGGTGTGGGGCGAGAGCAGCGTCGGGCACGACCTGGCGGACCGGCCCGACCTGGCCCGCCGGATCGCGGCGCTCTCGCGTCAGGTGGGTGCCGAGATCCTGGTGAACGTGGACGCCCGCCGCTCGGACCGGACCGGCATCTTCAAGAGCTCCGTGCTGGTGGGCCCGGACGGGCCGACGGGCGACCGCTACGACAAGATGCGCCTCGTCCCGTTCGGCGAGTACGTCCCGGCGCGCTCGCTGCTCGGCTGGGCCACGTCGGTGGGCAAGGCCGCCGGTGAGGACCGCAGGCGCGGCGAGCGGCCCGTCGTGATGAACCTGGCGGGCGGCCTGCGCGTGGGGCCCCTGGTGTGCTTCGAGTCGGCGTTCCCCGACATGAGCCGCCACCTCACCCGCGAGGGCGCGCAGGTGCTGCTCGCGCAGTCCGCCACGTCCTCGTTCCAGCGCAGCTGGGCCCCCGAGCAGCACGCCTCGCTCGCCGCCCTGCGGGCCGCCGAGACCGGCCGTCCCATGGTGCACGCGACGCTCACCGGCGTCTCCGCGGTCTACGGCCCGAGCGGCGAGCGCGTCGGCGAGCCGCTCGGCACCTCGGCGTCGAGCACGGCGGAGTACGAGGTCCCGCTGGCCACGGGCACCACGCCGTACGTGCGGTACGGGGACTGGCCGGTGTACGGCGCGCTCGCGGTCCTCGTCGCGCTCGCGGCCGCCGAGGCGGCGCGGGCGCTCAGGCGGCCTGCTCGCGCACCGCTCGTACCACCCGCTCGCACAGCTCATGGGTCGCCAGCGCGTCCCGGGCGCTGAGCACCTTGCCCGCGCGCACCGCGTCGAGGAAGGCGAGCGTGACCTGCTCGATGCCGCGCTGGCGGGCCACCGGCACCCAGTCGCCGCGCCGCCGCACGGTGGGCTGGCCCTTGTGGTCCACGACCTCCGCGAGGTTGAGGACCTGCCGCTTGGTGTCCTGCCCGGAGACTTCGAGGATCTCCTCGGTGGAGCCGCTGAGCCGGTTCATCACGCCGATGGCGGTGAAACCGTCGCCCGCGAGCTGCAGCACGACGTGCTCCAGGAGGCCGTCCGCGACCCGGCCGCGCACGCTCACGTGGTCGACGGCGCCGGGCACGAGGAACCGCAGCGTGTCCACGACGTGGATGAAGTCGTCGAGCACCATCGTGCGCGGATCCTCGGGCAGCCCCACGCGGTTCTTCTGCATCAGGATCAGCTCGCGCGGGTGCTCGGCGCACTGGGCGTAGCCGGGCGCGAAGCGGCGGTTGAAGCCGACGGTGAGGCTCACGCCGCGCCGCTCGGCGAGCTCCACGAGCCGCTCGGAGTCGGCGAGTTCGTACGCGATGGGCTTGTCCACGTACGTCGCCACGCCCGCCTCCAGGAGGCGCTCCACGATCTCGGGGTGCGCGGCGGTCGGCGCGTGCACGAAGGCCGCGTCGAGGTCCTGGGCGAGCAGCGCGTCCAGGTCGGTGTGGCGCTGCCCGGCGGGGACGTGGTGGATCTCGCCGATCCGCTCCAGGGTGGCGGGCGTGCGGGTCTGGAGGTGCAGCTCGACGCCTGGCTGCGTGGTGAGCACCGGCAGGTACGCCTTTCGCGCGATGTCACCGAGTCCGATGCAGCCGACCTTCACCGCTGTCTCCCTACCGTCGTGCCGGTTCACGCCCATGCGCCCCCGCGTCCGTCTCCGCAGCATACGGGGGACCCGGCGGCTGCCAGTCGGCGATCGAGGAGAAGCCCCGCAGGATCAGGTTCGGCCCGAGCCGGTGCGCGGCGCGCACCAGGGTGTCGCGCGCGGTGATGAGCCTGGGGTCGGTGAGGTGGTTGAGACGGGCCGTGCGGGCGGCCCGCCGGACGACGGCGGTGGTCCGGGGCACGCGGGCGGCGCTGTACGCGGCCAGGCCCGCGAAGAGGTCGCCGCCGGGCCGCGCGTGGTGGGCGAGCACGACGCCGTCCTCGATGGCCTGGTTGCCGCCCTGGCCGAGGGTGGGCGCCATGGCGTGCGCGGCGTCGCCGACGAGCGCGACGCGGCCGCGGTGGTGGGCGGCGAGCGGGGTGGCCAGGTGCCACACGTCGTTGCGCAGGACGTCCTCGGGGCGGGCGGCGGCGACGATCTCGGGGATCGGGTCGTGCCAGTCGCAGAAGCGGCGCGCCAGCTCGGCCTTCTCGTCGTCGGGCGCGCGGGTGCCCGGGGGCACGAGCGCCGTGCCGTACGCGTAGATCCTGCCGTCCTTCAGCGGCTGGGTCCCCCAGACGCCGCCGCGGCCCCAGGTCTCGTGCGGGGCGAAGGGCCGCTCCGGCGCGGGCACGACGAGCCGCCAGGCGGTGAACCCGGTGTACTCGGGCCCGGGGTGGTCCGGGAACAGCTCCTTGCGCACTCCGGAGTTGATGCCGTCGGCGCCGACGACGAGGTCGGCCTCGATGTCGCCTTGGGAGGTGCGCACGACGGCGGGGCGGCCGGGCCCGCCGCGGTCCACGAGCCGCGCGTCCGTGCCGGTGCGCAGGCTGTCGGCGGGCAGCGCGGCGACCAGCAGGTCGACCAGCGTCGCCCGGTGCAGGAGCACGAGTGCGCCGCCGAACTCCCGCGCCGTGGCGGCGGACGTGGTGCGCACCAGCCAGCGGCCTCCTTGCGCGCGCAGGCCGCCCACCCCCTGCCAGGCGGCGAGCTCGCGCACGGCGTCGCCGAGGCCCAGGACGTCCAGGGCGCGCTGGGCGTTGGGGGCGAGGCCGATGCCGGAGCCGACGGGCTCCAGGGACGCCGCGCGTTCGAGGACGGTGACGCGCCAGCCCGACCGGTGCAGGGCGATCGCGGTGGTGAGTCCGCCGATGCCGCCGCCCACGACGACGGCGTGGGGCCCGACGGACCTGCCGGACGCGAAGGACGCGAAGGACGTGAAGGACGTGAGGGGCTTGAGGGGCTTGAGGGGCTTGCCTGTGGGGGCCATGGTCTCTCCTCGGTCGCGCACCCGTGGCACTACAGCTGTAGTGCCGACAGGATGAAGTTACTACAGCTGTAGTGCACTGGATAGGGTGTCCCCATGTCCGCACGCGCCAAGGGCCCCTCGCGCCCCGACCTGATCGCCGACGCCGCGCTGGCCCTGCTCGCCGAGCGCGGGATGCGGGGGCTGACCCACCGGGCCGTCGACGAGGCCGCGGGGCTCCCCCCGGGCTCGACGTCGAACCACGCCCGCACCCGGCTCGCGCTCCTCGAAGCGGCGGTGCGGCGCCAGGCGCAGCGCGAGGCGGCCGTGCTCACCCCCGACGAACTGCCGGACCCGGCGGGCGGCCGCGCGGGCCTGGCCGACGGCCTCGCCCGGACCCTGCACCGCTTCCTCTCCGGCGCCGAGCACCGGGCCCTGCTCGTGTCCCGCTACGAGCTGGCCCTGGAGGCGACGCGACGCCCCGAGCTGCGGGCGTACTACGACGCCACGGGCGCCCGGTTCCGCGAGCCGCTGCACGCGTTCGTCCGCGCGGCGGGCTCCGCGGACCCGGACCGGCACACCCTGTCCCTGGTCGCGTGGTGCGACGGCCTGATGTTCTCCTGCGTGGCGGGTTCGTACAGCACGAAGACCCCGACCCTGGCGGAACTGCGCGCGGGCTTCGGGGAGTTGCTGAGCGGGATGCTGGACGGATAGCGCACGGGGGCACGGCCTGCCGGGCGGCGCCCTCCGGGCGGGGCGCGCCCCGCCCGGAGGACCGTGCCATCCCCCGTGCGGGCGCATCGGCCCGCCTTCACGGTCTGCGCCGCCGGGCGTCCAGCAGAGTGCTCGGGATGCGGCGTACGACGACCACCATGGCCCTGCTCGTCTCCGTGACCGTCTCGGCCGTCTCCGGCTGCGTCGGCGTCAGCCTCGACGCCGACCGGACGGCCGCCGACCGGGGGAAGGTGCCCTCGGGCCCGGCGGAGCGTCCGCCCCGCACCGGGGACCGGCCGCTTCCGCGCGCCACCCAGCCCCCGGCCCGCGAGCGGCTGCAGCGCGCCGCGCCGCCGCCCGCGCCGCCGAGGCGGGTGCTTCGCCCGGCCTCCCCCGCCGCCACGGTCCCGGCACCGCCGCCCCGCGCGGTCGCGCCCGACGAGCCACCGGCCCCCGCGCGCGCCCGCCCCGAGCAGCCGCGCCCGAGCGCGCCCCGGCACGGGCCCCGGCCCCGCGAGACGCCGCACGGTCCACCGCCCCGCCCTCGCGGCGAGCCGGGGGTCTGCGCCCTGGCGCGGCAGCACGGCCACTGGGATCCGGACAGTCCTCAGGCGGTCATCTGCCGTGAGGTGTACGGGAGTTGAGGAGCACGGCCCGGCCGCACGGAGCAGGGCGGTGTCACTCCTCGACGGCGCCCTCGCCCACCTGCGTCTCCAGCCGGCGCAGGGCCGCGCGGATGCCGTCCCCATAGCTGTCGTCGCCGAGCGCGCCGACCGCGCCGCGCGCGAGGCGCAGCTGGCTGCGGGCCGCCTCGGGGCGGGCGAGCTTCACATAGTCCGCCGCCAGGTTCAGATGGAGCGAGGGGTAGAACCCGCGGACCGCGAGCGAGTGGTGGTGGGCGCCGACCCGCTCGTCGGTCAGCTCGTCCGCCGCCGACAAGGCCCTGAGGTCCCAGGCCAGTTCGTCGGCCGGGTCGTCCTGGGTGTCCGCCATGTAGTGCGCGAGGGTGCAGCGGTGCAGCGCGTCGCCGTCCTCGCCGATCTCCGCCCAGAGCGCGAGGAAGCGGGTCCTCGCCTCCTCGCGGTCACCGGCGTGCTGGAGCATGACCGCCTGTCCGATCCGGGTCATCACGACGTCCTCGCCGTCCGCCGTCCGTTCCTGCCGCTCCACCACCGCGCCGCCCTCCGCGTCCGCCGTCAGTCCTCGGTCGTCCCACGGCTCCGACGCTAGCCGCAGCCACTGACAATCCCCGTCAGGCGCGGTGCGACGCGGGCGGCCCGCGCCCGCCCGCTGCGCCAGGCCGGTGACGGACACCGGCCCGGCCCGGCGGGCGGGCCCCGAGGTCAGCCCGCGCTCGGGATCCGCCAGTCGATCGGGGCGTGGCCCTGGGCCGCCACCGCCTCGTTGATCTGCGTGAAGGGCTGCGAGCCGAAGAACTTCCTGGCGGACAGCGGGGAAGGGTGCGCTCCCTTGACCACGACGTGCCGCTCCTGGTCGATCAGGGGCAGCTTCTTCTGCGCGTAGTTCCCCCACAGGACGAAGACGACCGGCTCCGCGCGGTCGGCGACGGCCCGGATCACCGCGTCCGTGAACTTCTCCCAGCCCTGGCCCTTGTGCGAGTTCGCCTCACCGGCGCGCACCGTCAGGACCGCGTTGAGCAGCAGGACGCCCTGGCGGGCCCACGGCATCAGATAGCCGTTGTCCGGGATCGGCAGGCCGAGCTCCGCCTGCATCTCCTTGTAGATGTTCCGCAGCGACGGCGGGGTGCGCACGCCGGGGCGGACCGAGAAGCACAGGCCGTGGCCCTGGCCCTCGCCGTGGTACGGGTCCTGGCCGAGGACCAGGACCTTCACGTCGTCGTACGGCGTCGCGTCCAGGGCGGCGAAGACCTCCTCGCGCGGCGGGAACACCGGCCCCTTCGCCCGCTCCTCCTCGACGAACGCGGTGAGCTCCTTGAAGTAGGGCTTCTGGAGCTCCTCGCCGAGGACTCCGCGCCAGGACGCGGGCAGCATGGCGATGTCGGTCACGTCAACAACCTCCGGTGTGCGGTCTGTTCTTCGGCTCAGAACCTACCGCCGACCACTGACAACCAGCCCCCCGGCCGCCGACGGCCGCCCGCCGCCCGGCCCGCGCCACCGCGGCTACCAGCTGGTCTTCCGGCTCAGCTCCCACATCATCATGATCGCCGACGGGTCGAGGGCCCGTTCGCCGCCCGCGATCTCCTCGCTGGCCATGATGTACTGCTTGCCCTGCCACAGCGGCAGCAGGCGGACGTCGTCGACGAGGACGCGCTGCGCCTCCTCGAACTCGCCGGCGACCTTGCCCCGGTCCGCCTCGCGCCGCGAGCGCGGCAGCAGCCGCTCGGTGATCGTCGGCGACGGGTAGGGCGTGTTGAGGACGTTGCGCTCGCCCACGAAGGGCGCGATGAAGTTCTCCGCGTCCGGGAAGTCCGGGAACCAGCCGCGCCCGAAGACCGGGTACCGGCCCTCCTTGTAGCCCGCCTCGAAGGCCTTCCAGGGGCGGCCCTTGAGCGTGATCCGGAACAGGCCCGAGTCCTCCAGCTGCCGCTTGAGCTCGGCGAACTCCGACGCGGTCACGGAGCCGTAGCGGTCGGTGGCGTACCAGAGGGTGAGCGGCACCCGCTCGGTGATGCCCGCGGCCGTGAGGATGCGCTTCGCCTTGGCCGCGCTGGGCTCGCCGTACTCGTCGAAGAAGCCCGTGGTGTGGCTGTTCACTCCGCGCGGCACCATCGAGTACAGCGGCTCGACGGTGTCCTTGTACACCTTGTGCGCGAGCGCCGGGCGGTCGAGGACCTGCGCGAACGCCTTGCGCACCGCGGGCTTGCGCGCCCAGGGGTCCTTGGGGTTGAACACCAGGTAGCGGATCTCGGCGCCCGCGCCCTCGACGAGCCGGAGGTGCTCCGCCTTGCCCGCGCCCTGCTGCGCCACGACGTCCTCGGCGGCGATGCCGCGGAAGGTCAGGTCGAGCTCCTTGTCCCGCAGCGCCTTGACCATGGCCGCGGAGTCGTCGAAGTAGCGGATGGTCACGGCGTCGTTCTTGCGGTCGGCCGCGCCCTGGTAGCGGTCGTTCCTGACCAGGACCGCCTTGTCGTCGACGCGGTAGTCGTCCAGCTCGTACGGGCCCGAGCCGGTGACCCCGTCGCCCTCGCGGAGCCTGTCCGCCGGGTAGTCGTCGGGGTCGACGATCGACATGGCGGGCGTGGCGAGCACGAACGGGAAGGTCGCGTCCGGCCTCTTCAGCCGGAAGACCACGGTCCGCTCGCCCTTGGCGGAGACCGAGTCCAGGGCGCCGAGCAGTCCCGCGGGGCCGCCCTTGACGTCGATGCGCCGGATGCGGTCGAAGGTGTGCTTCACGGCCGCGGCGTCCAGCGCGTCACCGTCGGAGAACGTCAGGCCCTCGCGGAGCGTACACGCGTAGACCGTGCTGGAGTCGTCGGTGAACCGGCACGAGCGCGCGGCGTCCCCCTGCGGCTGCGTGGCACCGGACGGGAAGCTCAGAAGCGTCTGGAACACGTTCCGGTACAGCTCCCAGGAGCCGTCCCAGGACGCCGCGGGGTCGAGCGTGGTCGGCGCGCTCGTCGTCCCCACGGTGATGACGTCCTCCTCGTCCGAGTCGTCGGACGAGAACACCCCGCATCCGGCGAGCAGGGATATGGACAACGACGCCGCGAACGGACGCAGACATCGCAGCTGACCTCTTGTGAACACGGTGGCGCTCCTCGATCTGCCGTGCCATGGGGCGGCAGACCATACCGCAAGGTCCAGCCGCTCCAACCCGGCTCGCCGAGGGGGTACTTGATGCGTGCGTACGTCGCGTACGAGCGGTTGTTGAGGTTTGTACGATGTGCCGCTCCGCCCCTCACCGGCCGGTGAGGCGGGGCGCCCGCACCGGCCGGAGACGGAAGCGGCCGGTCAGCCCACGCCCGCGTTCAGGAAGATGCCGCCGTCGACCACGAGCGTCTGACCGGTGATCCAGTCCGACTGCTCGGAGGTGAGGAAGGCCGCCGCGCCGCCGACGTCGGACGGCACGCCGAGCCGCCCCAGCGGGTACGCCGACGTCACCTCCTCCTCGCGGCCCTCGTACAGCGCCCGCGCGAACTGGGTCTTGACCACGGCGGGGGCGATCGCGTTGACCCGGACCTTCGGGGCGAACTCGTGCGCCAGCTGGAGCGTCAGATTGACCATGGCGGCCTTGCTCATGCCGTACGCGCCGACGAACGGCGACGCGGCCACACCGGCGATCGAGGCGATGTTCACGATCGCGCCGCCGTGCTCGCCCTGCCACGCCTTCCACGTCAGCTGCGCGAAGCCGAGCGCCGAGATCACGTTCGTCTCGAAGACCTTGCGGGCCACGTTCAGGTCGAGGTCGGCCATGGGCCCGAACACGGGGTTGGTCCCGGCGTTGTTGACCAGGTAGTCGACGCGCCCGAAGGCCTCCATGGCCCGCTCCACGGCGACCGCCTGGTGCGCCTCGTCGTGGGCCTTCCCCGCGACGCCGATGACGCGGTCGGAGCCGAGCTTGTCGACGGCCTCCTTGAGGGCGTCCTCGTTGCGCCCGGTGATGCACACGCGGTCGCCGCGGGCGACGAGCGCCTCCGCGATGCCGTAGCCGATGCCGCGGCTCGCCCCGGTGACGAGCGCCGCCTTGCCGCTGTCCTGCACTGCCATTCCGTCCTGTCCTTTGCGTCGGGCCTTGCGTCGGGGAGGGAGCGCGCTAGTTGAGCGGGCCGCCGGCCACGTACAGGACCTGGCCGGAGACGAAGCCCGCCGCGTCGCCGGTGAAGAAGGCGATGGCGTTGGCGATGTCCTCGGGCTCGCCGACGCGCTGCACGGGGATCTGCGTGGCCGCGGCGGCCTGGAAGTCCTCGAAGCCCATCCCTACGCGGTCGGCGGTGGCCTTGGTCATCTCGGTGGCGATGAAGCCGGGCGCGACCGAGTTGGCGGTGACCCCGAACTTGCCGAGCTCCTTGGCGAGGGTCTTGGTGAAGCCCTGCATGCCCGCCTTGGCCGCCGCGTAGTTGACCTGGCCGCGGTTGCCGAGCGCGGAGGAGCTGGAGAGGTTCACGATGCGGCCGAAGCCCGCGTCCACCATGTGCTTCTGGCAGGCCTTGGACATCAGGAACGCGCCCCGCAGATGCACGTTCATGACCGTGTCCCAGTCGTCCGCGCTCATCTTGAACAGGAGGTTGTCGCGCAGCACGCCCGCGTTGTTCACCAGGATCGTCGGGGCGCCGAGCTCCTGGGCGATCCGGGCGACCGCGGCCTCGACCTGCGCCTCGTCGGACACGTCGCAGCCGACCGCGAGGGCCCGGCCGCCCGCCGCCGTGATCTTCTCGACGGTGTCCTTGCAGGCGGCCTCGTCGAGGTCGATCACGGCGACGGCGCGGCCCTCGGCGGCGAGCCGTACGGCGGTGGCGGCGCCGATGCCTCGCGCCGCTCCGGTCACGACCGCGACGCGCTGCTCAGTGGTGGACATGCTGGCTCTCCTCGCCCTTGGGATGCGGCTCCGCGGCACGCCCCCAGGTGAGCGACCGCTTAGTACCTTCAGCAGACGAGACGCTAGAAGCCCTGGCACCCGGTGTCAACGGCACCCCCGGGTTCAGCGCGCGGGGCGCTCGGCGATCAGCGCACCAGGAGCTCGACGAGCCGCTCGACCTCGGCCTCGGGGTCGGCGGTGAGGCCGGTGTGCACGGGCCCCGGCTGGACCACCGTCGAACGCGGCGCGATCAGCCACCGGAAGCGCCGCCCGGCGTCGTCCCGCGCGGCCTGCCCGGCTGCGTCGCCGCCCGCGCAGACGCCCGCGACGGCGCCGAGGGCCGCGCGCACCCCTGCGGCGTCGGCCGCCGGGTCGAGGGCGCGGAGCTTGGCCTCGTCGAGGTGGACGCGGGCGGCCACATAGGACTTGGCACGGCAGTAGAGCACCACGCCCGCGTTGAACTGCTCGCCGCGCTCGACGCGCGGGACGACCCGCAGGAGGGCGTACTCGTAGACGTCCCGCGCGGGGGTCCCGGTCGCGTCGGCCGATTCGGTCGCGTCAGTCACTTGCCGGTGCCTTCCAGGGTGATCCGTTCGTGGATGCTCTCCGCGCGCGGGAGCAGCGCGTCGGCGTACGCCTGCCGCACCGCGTCGGCGCCGTCGAAGCCCGGCTCGCCGTCCAGCCACGCGTCGGGCACGTCGGCGGTCACCTCGGCGAGCAGCTCCTCGGTGACCAGCGGGGCCAGCGCGGCGGCGGCCGCGGCGACGTCGGGGCCGTACGGGGCGAGGGCGTGGTCACCGGCGTCGTACGCCCGGGCGGAAGCGGTCGGGGCCGTGGGCCAGTTGTGGTGCCAGATCATGCTGGCGCCGTGGTCGATGAGCCAGAGGTCGCCGTGCCACACCAGGAGGTTCGGGTTGCGCCAGGAGCGGTCCACGTTGTTGATGAGCGCGTCGAACCACACGACGCGGCCGGCCTCCACGGGGTCGATCACGAAGGCCAGCGGGTCGAAGCCGACAGCGCCCGACAGGTACTCCATGCCGAGGTTCAGCCCGCCGCTGGACTTGAGCAGCTGCTGCACCTCCTGGTCCGGCTCGGCCAGACCCAGCACCGGGTCGAGCCCGACACCCACGAGGCGCGGCACGCGCAGCCCCAGGCGGCGCGCCAGCTGCCCGCAGATCACCTCCGCGACGAGGGTCTTGCGGCCCTGCCCCGCCCCGCTGAACTTCGTGACGTACGTCCCGTACGCCCCCCGCCCGTCGGCGGTCTCGACGAGGCCGGGCAGCGACCCGCCCTCACGCAGGGGCGTGACGTACCGGACGGCGGTGACTTCGGAGAGCATTGCCCCAGGTTACTGGCCACCTACCAGGCCCTCGCGGGTGGCGCCCCAGACCCCGCTCCTCAGACCCCGGAGAGGCCGACACGACGCCGCAACCGGCGACAGATCCAGCCCGTCCGGCGTTTGAGGGCGAGGCGCGGAGCACCGCAAAGCCGGGGCCCGGGGGCGGCCGGCCCTCGGTTCGGGAAGGGGCGGGCCAGGGGCGCCCCGCGAAGGGCGGCTGAACCTTGAACAACCCGCCCCGCGCATCCGTATCCCCCCACATGACTGCTTCAAGGGACACCTCCCCCCTGCCCACGGGCCACCACCTCACCCGCCGCACCGTCGTCGCCGCCGCGGGCGCCGGCAGCCTCGCCGTCGTGCTCATCGGCTGCGGCTCCGGCGACGACAGCGGCGACGACAGCGACGGCGACAGTGGCAAGGGGTCGTCGGAACCGGCGGGCGGGAAGAAGAAGGACGGGGGCGGCGCGGCCGCCGCCGTGCTCGCCAGGACGGCCGACATCCCCGTGGGCGGCGGGAAGATCTTCAAGGACGAGGGCGTGGTGGTCACGCAGCCGACGAAGGGCCGCTTCAAGGCGTTCTCGAACCGCTGCACCCACAAGCAGTGCCCGGTCACCAGTGTCGAGGGCGGCACCATCAACTGCCCCTGCCACGGCAGCAAGTTCGACATCGCCGACGGCAGCGTGCGGCAGAGCCCGGCGACGAACCCGCTGCCCCCGGCCGAGATCCGCGTGGAGGGGGACGCGATCCGACTGGCCTGAGCCGCTACGCGGGCCGCAGCCGCCGCGGCCGTCGCCACACGGCGAGGACGTCCTCGGTGGAGGTCACGGTGGCGACGAGGGCGAGGGTGTTGCGGACCATCGCGGGGGTGTAGTCGGACGGGACTCCCGCGATGGCGTCCGCGGGCACGACGGCGGTGTAGCCGAGGTTCACGGCGTCGAAGACGGCGTTGGGGATCGCCACGTTGGCCGAGACCCCGGTCACCACGAGGGTGCGGCAGCCGACGTTGCGCAGCAGGGCGTCGACGTCGGTGCCCGCGAGCGGCGAGAGTCCGTGCAGACGGCGGACGACGAAGTCCTCCTCGGCGACCTCGATCGGCGGCGCGACCCTGACGGCCGTGGTGCCGGACAGCTGCTGCACGGGCAGCTTCTCCGCGGCCCTGAAGAGCCGCGCGTTGCCGCTGGCCCCGCGTCCGTCGGGCCGCCGTTCGGCGACGGCGTGCAGGACCTGGACGCCGCCGACGTGCGCGGCGGCCACCAGGCGCGCCACATTCATGAGGGCCCCCGACGCGCGGGCCGCCTCGGCGAGTTCGGGCAGCGCGCTCTGCGGCCCGACGACGCCCTGCTGGCACTCGACCGTGAGCAGGGCGGCGGTCGCGGGGTCGAGCAGGCGGCTGAGCTGTTCGTACGTGGGCATGGTCCCCCTCGGCTGAGCCCGTCGCGCGGACCCTGCCCGCGCGGTCGCGGGCCGTGGCCGTCCGGCGGCCGCGGTGCGCGGGAGGCTAACGGGCATTGCGCCCCGGCGGAAGACACCGCATGCTCATCTGACGCATTGTCAGCTACGGCCGTCGCAGCGCGGGCACGGCGTCGCGCGGGCACGTACCCGCGCGGGCACGACGTCGAACGGCCACGGCCGCGCGGCCGTGGCCCCGCGCGCACGGCCCCGGACGAGGAGACGACGCATGGCCCTCACACAGCGCCGCGGCCGCAGGATCATGATGACGCCGGGCGAGCTGGACGCCTTCCTCACCGCGGAGCGCACCTGCCGCGTCGCGACGGTGTCCGCCGACGGCACCCCGCACGCGAGCCCGCTGTGGTTCGTGTGGGACGGCACGTCCCTGTGGCTGTACTCGCTCACGCGCAGCAGGCGCTGGGCGGATCTCGGGCGCGACCCGCGGATCGCGGTCGTCGTCGACGCGGGCGAGGCGTACGGCGAGCTGCGCGGCGCCGAGCTGGCCGGCACCGTCGAGCGCGTCGGGGAGACACCGCGCACCGGCGAGCCCTGCTCCGAACTCGACACGGTGGAGCGGCTGTTCGCCCGCAAGAACTTCGGCCTCGACGCGATGGTGCACGACGGGCGGCACGCGTGGCTGCGGCTCACTCCGGACGCGGTGACGTCCTGGGACTTCCGGAAGCTGGCGCGGCCCGTCGGGTAGCCCGCCCCGACGCCGCCACGGCCGGGCGGGCCGGAGCCAGGCGGGCCGGAGCCACGGCCTGATGGGGCGCGGCCTGATGGGGCACGGCCTGATGGGCCGCGGGCCTCATGAGCCGCCGGAGGGCCGCACCGCCACCCGCCGCGGCCGGGCCGCCCGCTCTCAGCCGAGCCCCGCGCCCGCCACCCGCAGCGCCTCCACCGCCGCGCGGATCGACGGGCGGCGGTCGGCGTCCGCGCGCCACACCACGTACACGTGCCGCCGCACCCGGTGGCGGACCGGCACGGTCCGCACGCCCGCGGGCATCGGGTCGCGGCCGAGGCGCGGCACCACGCACACGCCGAGCCCGGCGGCGACCAGGGAGAGCTGGGTGTGGTGTTCCTCGGCGCGGTGGGCGATGCGCGGCTCGAAGCCCTGGCCGCGCAGGGTGAACATCAGCCACTCGTGGCAGAACTCGCCCTCCGTCCACGTGATCCACTCGTCCTCGGCGAAGTCCTCCAGATCGACCTCCGGGCGGTCGGCCAGCGGGTGCGCCACGGGCATCGCCACATCGGCGGGGTCGTCGAGCAGGGGGGCCTTCAGCAGGCCTTCGGGCAGCGGCAGCGGCTTGTTGTACCAGTCGAGGACCACCGCCACGTCCAGGTCGCCGCGCACCACCTTCTGGACGCCCGCCTGGGGCTCCAGCTCCTCGGCCGTCACGCGCAGGCCCGGGTGGTGGGCCCGCAGCGAGGCGAGCGTGGTGGGCAGCAGCCCGCGCATCGCCGTCGGGAACGCGGCGATCCGCAGCTCACCGACCGCCTTGCCGCGCTGCCGCTCCAGATCGGACTGGGCCAGCTCCACCTGGGACAGGATGCGCGCGGCGTGGTCGGCGAGCAGCCGCCCGGCGTCCGTGAGGCGCACGCCTCTGCCGTTCTTCGCAAGGAGCTGCTGGCCCACCTCGCGCTCCAGCTTGGTCATCTGCTGCGAGACGGCGGACGTCGTGACGTGCAGCCCGGCGGCGGCACCGCTCACCGATCCGTGCCGCGCGAGCGCGTCGAGGGTCCGCAGACGCTCCAGATTCAACATGGCCGCTCCAGGATCGACATATAAGCGATGCTACGCGATACCGGTGACAAAAACTCGCTTGTGCTAAGCCTTCTGCTGATCCATCGTGACGACCATGAGCACCTCCGCCGCCGCCCCGGCCCCGACCTCCGCGCTTCCTCCGGCGCCCGCCCCCACACCCGCCTCCCCGCGCGCGGACGGCCGGCGCAAGCTGGACTGGCGGCTGCGCTTCGCGTTCCTCTCCCTGGTCTGGGGCTTCAGCTTCCTGTTCATCAAGGTCGGCACGGAGGGGTACGCACCGTTCCAGGTGACCTTCGGGCGGCTGCTGTTCGGCACGCTGGTGGTCGCGGTCTTCCTGGTCGTGAAGCGCGAGCGGCTCCCCCGCGCCCCCCGCACCTGGGCGCATCTGACGGTGGCGGCACTCCTGCTCAACGCGGCGCCGTTCTCCCTGTTCGCGTACTCGGAGCTGACGATCCCCTCGACGCTCGCGGGGATCTGCAACGCGACGTCGCCGCTGTGGGGCATGGCCCTGTCCCTCGTCGCCCTCTCCGAGGACCGCCCCACGCGCCGCCGGGTCGCGGGCCTCGGCCTCGGCTTCCTCGGCGTGCTCACGGTGCTCGGCGCCTGGCAGGGCTTCAGCGGCCTGGACGCCCGGGGCACGGGCATGGCCCTGCTGGCCTCCCTGTGCTACCCGATCGGCTGGATCTACGTCCGCCGCACCCTGGCGGGCTCCGGACACTCGAACCTCGCCCTCACCGGCGCCCAGCTCCTCGTCGCCACGGTCGAACTGGCCGTCGTGACCCCGCTGTTCACGTCACTGCCGCGGCACTTCCCCGTGGTGCCGCTGCTCGCCGTCGTCGTCCTCGGCGCGGTCGGCACCGGGCTGGCCTTCCTGGTGCAGTACGACATCGTCGCCGAGGTCGGCCCGACGACGGCCCAGATGGTCACGTACTTCACTCCGGTGATCGCGACGGCGGCGGGCGTCGCCGTGCTCGGCGAGTCCCTGTCCTGGACGACCCCGATAGGCGCCGTCATCATCCTGGCAGGAGCCGCACTCACCCAGTCCAAGCCGCGCAGACAGGGGTGACCGCCCCCGGAAGGGGCCCGCGACTCAACTGCGGGGCGCGGCCGGTCGGCGAGCGTCGCCGTCAGCCGTAGCGGCGCTCCGCCACCGGCCCCACGGCCGCCGCCAGGGCCTCGGCCACGGCCGCGATGTCGTCCCCGCCGAGCGCGGAGACGGTGATCCGCACACCTGGGGCCGCGCTCAGGCGAAAGCGCGCTCCCGGGGCGACGGCCCACCCCGCGTGCAGCATGCGGGCCACCACCCCCGTCTCATCGGGGACCGGCACCCACACGTTCATGCCGCTGCGTCCGTACGCCGTGACGCCGCGCTCCGCGAGGGCCGCGATCAGCGCGTCGCGCCTGCGCCCGTACGCCGCCGCCACCTCCCGAGCGTCCACGGCGCCGCCCTCCCAGAGGTGGACGACGGCCCGCTGGAGCACCTTGCTGACCCAGCCGGGCCCGAGCCGCAGCCGGCCCTGCACCCGGTCGACCGTCTCGACGTCACCGGCGAGCACGGCCAGCCGCAGGTCGGGCCCGTACGCCTTGGCCGTGGAGCGGACGAACGCCCAGGCGTGGGTCACACCGGTCAGCGTGTGCAGCGGCAGGTCGACGATGCCGTGGCCGTGGTCGTCCTCGATGACCAGCGTCTCCTTGTGCGCGGCGAGGACCTCGCGCAGGGCACGCGCGCGCGTGGCGCCGACGGCCGCGCCGGTCGGGTTCTGGGCGCGCGCGGTGACGACGAGCGCGCGGGCCCCCGCCCGCAGCGCCCGCTCGACGTCGTCGGGCAGCGGCCCCTGGTCGTCGACGCCGACCGGGACCGGGCGCAGGCCGAGCGCGGGCACGAGGTCGAGGACGCTGCCCCACCCGGGGTCCTCCACGGCCACCGCGTCGCCGACCTTCAGCCGGGCGACGAGCACCCGCTCGATCGCGTCGAGGGCTCCGGAGGTGACGGCCAGCGGCCCCTGGGGGACGCCGTCCCGGTCGAGCGTCCCGCGCGCGCAGCGGCCGAGCTCGGGGGCGACGGCGGACTCCCCGTACAGGTCGGGGTGCCGGTCCGCGTGCGCCGCCGCCGTCGCGAAGGCCTCGGCGAGCGACGGCAGGAGCGCGGTGTCCGGGTTGCCGCTGGCGACGTCCCGCACCCCGGGCGGCACGACGAGCCGGCTGTACTCGCGCGCGGTGGTCGCGGGCTTGCTGCGCACCCGGCTGCCGCGCCGCCCTGCCGTCTCGATGACACCGCGCTCGCGCAGCGTGCGGTAGGCCGCCGCCACCGTATTGGGATTCACCCCCAGCTGGCGCGCCAACTCCCGCATCGGGGGCAGCGATTGCCCCGGCTCGAGGTCACCGCGCCCCACGGCGCGCTCGACACTGGCGGCGATCTCGGCTGCGCCCCGCCCGGCGATCGGATACTCTCCTAGCACAAAGCACAGTATGCACTAGTGCAATAAATGAGGCAACACTGCGGCACGCACGGCACGCGGACGCCGAGCATGACGCACACGACGCACACGACGCGCACCCGAGGGAGAAGCCATGGAGACGACGACGCACCCGGCCGCACCGGACAGCACCCCCTATGCGGCGACCGACCGCACGGTGCCCACCCGGGCCCGCGAACGCGCGGCGTACGATCGCGTGTCGGTGCACGCGATACTCGACGAGACGTACGTGTGCCACCTCGGCTTCGTCCGCGACGGCGCCCCGGTCGTCCTGCCGACGCTGTACGGACGGGTCGGCGAGCGGCTCTACGTGCACGGTTCGACGGGGTCGCGTCCGCTGCGGATGGCCGGTGCGGCGCAGCTGGACGAGCAGGCGGACCCGGGCCTTCCGGTGTGTCTGACGGTGACGCACGTGGACGGCCTCGTGCTGGCCCGCTCGGCCTTCCACCACTCGATCAACTACCGCTCCGTGGTGGTGCACGGCATCGCGTACCAGGTCACGGACCCGGAGGAGAAGCGGACCGCGCTCGACGCGCTCGTCGACCACGTGGTGCCGGGGCGCGCCGCCGACTCGCGGCCCGCGAACGCCAAGGAGCTGGCCGCGACCGCCGTGCTCCGCCTCGACCTCGACGAGGTGTCCGCGAAGGTGCGCACCGGCGGTCCGAACGACGACCCCGAGGACATGGACCTGCCGTACTGGGCGGGCGTCGTGCCGCTGCGCAAGGGCTACGACCCGATCATCGCGTCAGCCGACCTGGCGCCCGGCATCGAGGTCCCGGACTATCTGATCGAGCCCTGACCCGTCCGGCGGGCGGGACGGTGCGCCCCGCCCGCCGGACGGGCCCTAGGCCGTCGCCTCCGCGCGGCGCGCGCGGGCCGCGGCGCGGGCCTCCGCCGCGGCGAGGCCCGTGACGGCCGCGAGCATCAGGAGGGTGCCCGCGACGGTGGCGGCGTTCAGCTCCTCACCGAGCAGCGCTACGGCGATGACCGCCGCGCTCACCGGCTCCAGGAGCATGATCACGGAGACGGTGGCGGAACGGACGACGGCTGCCCCGGCGAAGTACAGCGCGTACGCGAGGGCCGTCGGCACGGCGGCGATGTACAGCAGACAGCCGAGCACGCGGGTGGCGTCGGCGGCGTGCGGCCACAGCCCCTCGGCCACGGCGAACGGCAGCAGGGTCAGCGACACCACCGCGAACGACCACACCGTGGTGCTGGACGCGTCGCTCTCGCCGGTCCGCCCCCACCACCGGGTCAGGAGCGTCATGACGGCGTACCCGGCGGCGGACGCCAGGGCGAAGACGACGCCCCAGGGGCGCACGGCCGACTCCCCGCCGCCCACGAACAGGACGCCGAGCCCGGCCAGCGCTCCGCCCACCGCGCACAGGCCGCCGGTGCCGAGGCGCTCCCCCATCGTCAGGCGGGCGCCGAGCGCGATGAACACGGGCCCGGCCCCGAGCGTGACGACCGTGCCGACCGCGAGCCCGGTGGCCTCCACGGCGGCGAAGTACGCGGTCTGGAACACGGTCAGGGCCAGACCGATCGCGGTGACGCGCAGGACTCTGCGGCGCAGCGGCGTCCGCACGGCCTCGCGCGCCACGCCGCGCGGCCGCACCAGCCGCGCGGCGAGCAGCAGCAGGAACCCTCCGGCGCAGCGCCAGAAGGACAGAGTGACGGGCCCCATGGCACCGGCCGAGAAGACCAGCGAGGCGGCGGCACCGGCGGTGCCCCAGGCGGCTCCGGCGATGCTCAGATAGACGAGGCCGCGCCCCACGGAAAGCCGGGGCAGGGCGGTGGGGGCGACGGGGGTCGCGTCCGTGGACGCGGGGGACGTGCTGGACACGCTCGACACGTGGAATCTCCGCAGCGGTTCGGGAAGGAGACCGCGTCACGGCCGGGCGTGGCGCCGAGGGGTGCCCATAGGCACCGGCTCAACAGGGGCCGCCCGAAAGAAAGAAGAGGGCGGCAATCCGCACGGGCCGCGAGGACGCAGGTCAGGGACTGTCGTCTGCGGGCAGCACCGTTCGGCCCGGCCGACGGCCGGGCGTGATCCGTGAGGGGCCCGCGCTCAGGCGGCCGGAGGCGGAAGAACGAGTGCTCGTGCGTGCATGATCGGCACCCTATGCGCCGGTCCCGTGCGGGGACAACTGCTGTTCGGATTGCGGGACGGCGCCCGCGGCCGCGCCGGACGACGGCTTCCGCGGCGCCGACGACTGGGCGATGAACGCGCCCACGAGGACGAGGGCGCCCCCGGCGAGCTGCGGCGCCGAGAGCCGCTCCCCCAGCAGGACCCAGGCGAGCACGGTGGCGACGACCGCTTCGAGACAGGCCACGACCCCCGCGACCGGCGGCGAGAGGCGGCGCACCGAAAGGACTCCGGTGACGTACGCGACGACCGTGGCGAGCAGCACGATCCAGCCGATGAGCACCCAGGCGGGCACCCGCGAGCCGTCCATGTCGGCGGTGCGGGCGAGCACGCCCCAGTCCATGCCCCAGGGGCGCGCGACCACCGTGAGCACCACCGCGCCGACGAGCAGGCCGTACGCGATGACGCCGAGCGGGTCCGGGGCGTCGTCGCCCGCGTCGCTGCCCTGGTCGGAGAGGACGAAGTAGCCGACCTGGCAGCAGGCGGCGGCGAGCGCGAGCAGCAGTCCGAGCGCGTCGAAGCCCAGCCCCGCCCAGATCTCGACGACGCATGCGAGCCCGCCGACGGCGAGCACCACGCCGAGCGCCGCCGCCCGCGTCACGGGCCTGCGCTGCACGAACCGCACCCAGCCGAGGACGAGCGCGGGCGCGAGGTACTCCACGAGCAGGGCCACACCGACCGGGATGCGCGAGATGGAGGCGAAGTAGCAGGCCTGCACACCGGCGACGGCGAGCAGGCCGAACCCGGCGAGCAGCACGGGCCTGCGGCGCACGAGCGCCCGGTGCCGCCAGGCCACGGGCAGCATCACGAGCGCGGCGCCCGCGACCCGCAGCCACACCACGTGCAGCGAGTCGAGCCCCGCCTCGATCAGCGGTTTCGCCGCGACTCCCGAGCCGCCGAAGGCGACCGCCGACACCAGGGCGAGACCGAGGCCGAGCCCTCTGCCGCCGTCCGCCGCCGCGCCCCGAAGCTTCTCCTGAGTCCCACGCACCGGCACATGATGACAGCCGTGGTCATGACCGTCACGCCTGATGACCACTGTCTCAATCGGCGGACACCCCTCCGCGGTGCGCGCCGGGCGCGCGGGCCGTCACACGACGGGCTCGGGCTCCGCGTCGCCGTCGCTCTCCAGCCGGGCGAGCAGCACGTCGGCGTCGACGCCCGCGCGCCGCAGCACCTCGACGGCCCGGCAATCCCGGTCGGCGGCGAGGGCCGCGAGCACGTCGACGCCCTGGGCCTGCCGCTCGCCGCGCAACAGGGCACGCTCGTACGCCGTCTCCATGGCTCCGGCCGCGGCGGGCGAGAGAACCGTTTCCTTGGCGGACGGCACGATCGGCACGGCCCCGGAGTCCTCGACGGTGCCCTGCCACTGGAGGCCGTAGCCGATGCTGCGCTGGACGAGATAGCCGAGCAGCCGGGCGACCTGCGGGCCGCCGTCGAAGACCGCCCGTACCTGGGGCTCGTACTCAAGGAGCGAGTGCAGCAGATGGGCCGTGTCGACCTGCCGGTCCCCGTCCCGTACGGCCCGCCTGCGCGCGCCGGACACCACCGAGGCCAGCGCCGTGCTCAGACGGGGATCGACGTCGGTTCGGGTCGGGCCGGGTTCGGCGCCCTGGGGGGTACGGCTCTGCACACCTCCCACCCCATCAGCCCCCGGCGCTCCCGGCATCGGCGGCGGGAAGCATTTCCGCGTCCCGCACAAGTTGGGCACTGCCGGGCGGGTTGTCCTCCTTACGGATGACTTTCCGCGGTTTTCGCTGGTGGGGCGTGCGCCGCTGTGCTTCGCGCCGGGTGCGCAACCAGTTCGCTCCGGCGCTCGTCTGTCTGTGGCATGGAGAGCAGGTGCTGGCTGGTCACCCTGTCGGCGGTCGACGGCCGACTGTACGTGTACCGCGTGTACGCGCCGGAGGACGCCCTGCCCGCCGATCTGTTCTGGGACGCCTGGCACTGCCACGACGAGGGCCCCTTCCCCCGGGCCTCCGACCTCTTCGACGCGGCCGAGATACAGCGCTTCGGCTGACCCGGGCCCAGGGGGACGCCCTGCGCCTTCGGCCGCGGCGGAGCGACCGCGCACGGGCTCCCTACGCGGGGCGCCTGCCGGTCACCACCGTGGCGTACAGCTCCTCGTCCGTGACGACGCGCGGTACGAGGCCCGCGTCCGTGACGGCCTCGACAGCCGAGGCCACCTGCCGCTCGCTCGTCTCGAACAGCAGGGATCCGCCCGGTGCCAGCCAGCGCGCCGCGTCCGCCGTCACCCGCCGCAGCACGTCGAGCCCGTCGGCGCCGCCGTCGAGCGCGACGCGCGCCTCGTGTTCGCGGGCCTCGACGGGCAGCAGGGCGACCTCGTCGGACGGCACGTAGGGCACGTTGGCCAGCAGGACGTCGGTCCGGCCGCGCAGCCCGGCGGGCAGCGCCGCGTACAGATCGCCCTCGTACACGCGGCCTCCGGCGCCGCTCACGTTGCGGCGCGCGCAGGCCACGGCCGCCGGGTCGATGTCGGCGGCGTGCAGTTCGGCCCGGCCGAGCGCGGCCGCGACCGCGGCTCCCAGGGCGCCGGACCCGCAGCACAGGTCGACGACGACGGCACCGGGCACGGCGAGCGCGGCCGCCTCGCGGACGAGGGCCTCGGTGCGGCGGCGCGGAACGAAGACCCCGGCGTCGACGGCGATGCGCAGGCCCGCGAACTCGGCCCAGCCCACGACGTGTTCCAGCGGCAGGCCGCTCGCCCGCCGCGCCACCATGGCGTCGAGTTCCGCGGGGCTCGCGGCGGCGGCCGCGAGCAGCTCCGCCTCCTCCTCGGCGAACACACAGCCCGCCGCGCGCAGCCGCGCCACGACGGCGGCGGAGGCCGGGGGACGGGTGGGTGTGGGCATGCGGGGCCTTCCGGCAGGACGGGGAGGTGGGCGGCCAGCCTATCCGCCCGCCACGGACGGCCGGTTCGGCCGTCTTGAATGTTGTGGACCCGGGGGCTACTTTCCGCGACACCGTCGCTGCGCCCGCCGCAGCGCCCGTCGAGAAGGGGTGGTCGCAGTGCCCGAAGTCAGCGCGGAGGCACGGATCGAGGCACCAGCGGAGAAGGTCTGGGCGCAGCTCACCGACCTGTCCCAGTACGGGAAGTGGAACGCGACGCACACCGGCTTTCCACAGGGCCCGCCCGCCTCGCTGGAAGTGGGCGGAACGTTCACGGAGAACATGAAGCTGATGGGCTTCCCCGCCGAGGTCGCCTGGACGGTCGTGGACCTGGAGCCCGGCCGTACGTTCGCGATCAAGGGCAAGGGCCCCATGGGCGTCACCGTCGGCACCCGCTACACGGTGCAGCCGGACGGCGAGGCGACGACGGTGCGCGCCAACGGGGAGTTCAGCGGCGCGGCGGTCTCGATGATGGCGGGCAAGCTCAGGGACTCGGTGACGGCGGCGCTCAACGAGTCGCTGCGGAAGCTGGGCGACCTGGCGACATGAGCACGCGGTCCCTGCCGCTCACGACGCCATGGGCGGGCGCCACGGCGGCACCCGCGCGCGGCAGGCGGCGCGGACCAGAAGGGACAGACGAGGAAGGCGCCCCGCACGGATCGTGCGGGGCGCCTTGACGGCCGCGCGAGGGGCGCGGTCCTCGCTGCCTCAGTCCTCATCGGCGAGGATCAGATACAGCTTCTTACGGGCGTCGTTGATGACGGTCAGGGCCTTCTCGCGCTGCTCCTTGGAGCCGGTCTTCCAGACCTGGCCGAACGCCTCCATCAGGCCGAATCCGGCCTGCCGGATCTCGGTCAGGGCCTCCCAGTCGACCCCTCGCCCGGCCTCTTCCCAGGGCGCGTCCGTGCCCTCGTCGGCCGCGGCGCGGCCGGACTCGGTGAGCGAGAAGAGCTTCTTGCCGCCCTCGGTCTCGCTGACGATCAGGCCCTCGTCCTCCAGGAGCTGGAGGGTCGGATAGACGGAGCCGGGGCTGGGCTTCCACGCCCCGCCGCTGCGCTCGGCGATCTCCTGGATCATCTCGTAACCGTGCATCGGCCGGTCCTTCAGGAGGGCCAGGATGGAAGCGCGTACGTCGCCGCGCCGGGCGCGGCCGCGGGGACCGCCCCGCCCGCCGCGTCCGCCCCAGGGGCCGGGGCCCCCGAAGCCGGGCCCGAAGGGGCCGAAGGCTCCACGCCGCCCTTCGAAGCCGCCGCCGGGACCGCCACCGAAGCCGCCGCGCCCCTCGGGGCCGGGGCCGTAGGGGCCGCGACCGCGACCGCGCTGGTGCTCGTGCTCATAACCGTGGGAACGCATGTCGATCATTCCTTTCGTTGCTCCCTCACGTCGCCGCTCAGCCACGGAGCGGCGGCATCGCCGATCAGCCGTACCACCCATCAGTGACATCGTTGATCAGTCGCGATGTTTCAACGATATATCGGAACCGTTCGGCTGGCAATCCCCTGCCGTCACGCACCCACCGAAACGGCCCGTACCCATGACCAAAAACCCACCCCACACCCCCGGACAGAGCCAGTTTCAGCAAATTGGCCTTACCGAAGGCGCTCACTGGCCCCCTACCGTCGCCCCATGACGACATCCCCACGGAAGCGCATCCGCATCGTCGACGCCTTCGCCGAGCGCCCCTTCACCGGCAACCCCGCGGGCGTCCTGCTCCTCGACTCGTTCCCGGACGACACCTGGCTCCAGCACGTGGCCACCGAGGTCAACCACGCCGAGACCGCCTTCGCGCACCCCCTGCCGCCGGGCGGCGACGCCGACTGGGCACTGCGCTGGTTCACGCCCGCCACCGAGGTCGACCTGTGCGGCCACGCCACCCTGGCGCTCGCCCACGTCCTGCACACCACGGGCACGGCCGAGGGCACGGTGCGGTTCGCCACCCGGGCCGGCGTGCTCGTCTCCACCAGCCACGCGGACGGCACGCTCACGCTGGACTTCCCGACCGCCCCGCTCACCGCGACCGCCGCCCCGGACGGCATCGCCGAAGCCCTCGGCGCCGAGCCGCTCTCGGTGTACGACACCGGGCCGCACACCGGCGACCTGCTGGTCGAGCTGGCCGACGAGAAGACGGTCCGCGCCCTCACCCCCGACCACCGGGCCCTGGCCCGGCACTCCGAGCGGGGCATCATCGCGACCGCGCTCGCCGAGGACCCCGCCCGCGGCTACGACTTCGTCTCACGCGGCTTCTTCCCGCGCGTGGGCATCGACGAGGACCCGGTCACGGGCAGCGCGCACACCGCCCTCGCGCCCTTCTGGTCCGCGCGCCTCGGCCGCACCGACCTGACGGGCCTGCAGGCCTCGCCCCGCTCCGGCCTGGTGCGCACCGATCTGCGCGGCGACCGCACCCTGCTGACCGGCCGCGCGGTCACCGTCATCGAGGGCGACCTCCTCGGCTGACGCGCGAGCGCCCGCCGCGTCGGATCACGCGGCGGGCGCTCGGCACGGCCCGGGGCGGCGGTCCACCGCCGCCCCGGCACGTCACGCGGTGGGCAGCCACCCCACCTTCCCGGCGAGCAGCGCGTAACCGACGAACGCCCCG
This sequence comes from Streptomyces sp. AN091965, assembly GCF_022698285.1. NCBI lineage: Bacteria > Bacillati > Actinomycetota > Actinomycetes > Kitasatosporales > Streptomycetaceae > Streptomyces > Streptomyces sp. AN091965. Next base: position 2,015,959 of record NZ_JALDMY010000001.1, read on the forward strand.
ATGTCCAGGAGCGAGTGCGCCACGACCAGCGGCCCGACCCGGCCCCACCGGCGGTAGAGCAGGACGAAGACCACGCCCATCGCCATGTTGCCGACGAACCCGCCGATGCCCTGGTACAGGTGGTACGAGCCGCGCAGCACCGAGCTCGCCCCGAGCGCGGCCATCGGCGACCACCCCAACTGGTCGAGCCTGCGCAGCAGGTACCCGACGACGATCACTTCCTCGAGGATCGAGTTCTGCAGCGCCGACAGGACGAGCACCGGGTACTTCCACCACACGTCCGGCAGGTCCTCCGGCACCACCGTCAGATTGAAGCCGAGGCCACGGGCCGCCAGATAGAAGGCGATGCCCGTGGAGCCGATCACCGCAGCGACCGCGGTTCCCCGGCCGAGGTCCGGCCACGGCCGCGTCCGGTCGAAGCCGAGCGCCCGCAGCCCCGAGCCCTCCCGCAGCAGGAAGTGGGCCACGAGGGCCACCGGCACCAGGGCGGTGGTGATGCCGAACAGCTGCCACGCGAGGTCCAGCCAGGGCCGCCCCGGAGCCGCCGAGGAGTTGAGGGTCGCCGCCTGGTCCTTGAGCCCGCCCGGCTTGGTGACCGAGCCGATGAAACTGATGAGCGCGGACACGCCGCTCGCGCCGAGCGACAGGGCGAGGACGAGCAGCGTCTCGTCGCGCAAGGACCGCCGCGACGGCTTCGCCTCAGGAAGGACACCAGCCGTCGGCCCCGGCTCCGCTCGCACTTCTGCCTCCACTGCGTGATCCCGCCTCGTCGCTCACCGCACCGCCCCGCCGCACCGATCGGTACGGGGCCGCGCCTGGGTCGTCAAGCTTGCCCGATGACCGCCGAGGGCGGTCGGCCGACCCGCGCTCACGAGATCACGCACGCCACGACGGGGGCGCGGGGCCCTCCCGTCCACCGGGACCCCGGCCGCGCCGCGGCGCGTCACCGCACCGGCAGCGCCGGCTCCGGAAGGCCCACGGGCCAGGTGTGCACCGGCTCCCCCTCATGCATCAGCTCGCAGTACCGGCGCGTGGTGGCCGCGAGGGCCGCGTCGCGCTCCAGGCCGCGCTCCAGGGCCCGGTGGTACGTCGCCGCCTGCCAGGACGCGCCGTTCACCCGCCGCCTGCACCGCTCCTCGATCACGCCCAGGTACAGATCGCGGTCGGCGGGCTCCACGCCCCACGCGTCGAGCCCGGCCTCGGCCAGCGGCAGCAGCTCGTCGCGTACGAGATCGACGGCCGCCACCTGCGCGAGGCCGCCGTACCGCCCGCGGCGCGGCCACTCCAGGGACGCCTCGATGCCGTGGCGGCACGCGGTGTCGAAGTTCCGGGCCGCCGCCTCGAAGGGCAGCCTGCTCCACACGGGCCGTGCCTCCTCGGCGAGCGCGCGCACCACCCCGTAGTAGAAGGCGGCGTTGGCGATGACGTCCGTGACGGTGGGGCCCGCGGGCAGCACCCGGTTCTCCACGCGCAGGTGCGGCACTCCGTCGGCGATGCCGTACACGGGGCGGTTCCAGCGGTACACCGTGCCGTTGTGCAGCGTCAGTTCGCCCAGCTGCGGCACCCCGCCGTCGTCGAGCACGCGCTGCGGGTCCTCGTGGTCGCACAGCGGGATCAGCGCCGGGAAGTACCGCACGTTCTCCTCGAAGAGGTCGTACGCGCTGCTGATCCAGCGCTCCCCGAACCAGCTGCGCGGCCGCACGCCCTGCGCCTGGAGCTCGGGCGGCCGCGTGTCCGTGGACTGCAGGAACAGCGGCGGCCGCGACTCGCGCCACAGCTCGCGCCCGAACAGGAACGGCGCGTTGGCGCCCACCGCGACCTGGGCGGCCGCGATCGACTGCGCCGCGTTCCACACGTCGGCGAACTTGCCCGGCGTGACCTGGAGGTGCAGCTGCACCGATGTGCACGCGGCCTCGGGCGCGATGGACGCCGACGAGCACCGCAGCCGCTCCACACCCTCGATGTCCAGGGCGAAGTCCTCGCCGCGGGCCGCCACCATCTGGTCGTTGAGCAGCGCGTAGCGGTCGTCCTCGGAGAGGTTCGCGGACACCAGGTCCGCACGGCTCAGGGTCGGCAGAATGCCGATCATCACGATGCCCGCGTCCACCTCGTTCGCTTTCCGGTGGGCGTAGGCGAGCGCCGTGCGCAACTCCTCGGCGAGCTGGTCGAGAACACGGCCTCCGAGCCGGTGCGGGGCAATGTTCACTTCCAGATTGAACATTCCGAGTTCGGTCTGGAAATCCCGGCTCGCGATGCGCCTGAGAACTTCCGCATTCATCATTCTCGGAGTGCCGTCGGGCCCCGCGAGATTCAGCTCTATCTCCAGGCCCAACAGGTTCTTGGGCCGGTCGAAGCGCCGCTCGTCGAGCATCCGCCCGAGCGCGGCGAGGCACTGCCGGTGCTTGATCCGGTACAGCTGGCGATCGGACAGGTCGTACGATCCCGCCTCGACCTTTTCCCCCATCGAAGTGTCCCTCCTCCGGATGGGCAGCCAACGACCCGGCCGCTGTGTACGGGGGATGATGCCCCGACGATGTGATCCATAACGCCCCGCGCGGGCCCATGGACCGGTAGGCTCCAGAATGTGCCGTGGGGCACATTCACGGGGCATGGGACGAGCAAGGGGCGGCCGACGGACGCGATGCCGCTTTCCGTTCCTCCAGTTGTGGTGAAAAAACCGACGAGAATCAGCCGACCGCGACCGTAAGAAATCCCGAGGTCAAACGCCCGGACGCGATCCGGAATCAGGAGAAATCCCCCAGAAGTGCGACCGAATGACGACTTGCCCGGCATATGAGGAACAGCTAGCCGAAACACTTCCTGAACACGTGTCGTATAAACTCCCGGGTTGAGGCAGAGAGTTGGCGCTCGCGGTCCCCCGTCCCCCGGGGCCCCTGCCCCCGCCCCCTCTGGCCCCGAGCAGACAGCGCCGTCCGCACCTGCCCCCCGCTCCACTTGTGCCTGTCGAATAAGAGAGGCGACCCACCATGCCGCTGCATGTTCCCCCGGCTCCCGCGCCCGCACTGCGCAGCGTCCTCGCGGCCCTCAGCTCTCCCACCGCCGTCCGCGAGGCCCGTACGCCGTCCCTGCGCACCGCCCAAGGGCCCGTGAGCCCGGATGTCCCGCTGCCCGTGCACGAGTTGGACCACGCGGCGACGGGGCCCGCACCGGGAACCGGAGCGGCCACCAAGCTCACCGGCTGGCGCTTCCTGATCCGCTGCGGCGAGCGCGCGGTGGCCGCGGCGGAGACGATGCTCACCCCCGACGGCTGGGCGTTCTCGCACTTCTGCGAGGGTCCGTACATCGCGTCCGCCGAGCGGGCGCTGCGCCACGCCGAGGCCATGCCGCAGCTCTACCAACCGCGTCTGCTGTCCGTACCGGAGCTCTACATGCTCACCCTGTGGCTGCACGCCGACCGCGCGGCCGACGCCGCGAGCGGACCGCTCGCCCCCACCGACATCCTGGTGCCGCTCGCCCCGGCGCCCCCGGGCATCGCCGCCCACCGGCCGCACCGCGTCGCCGACCTCCTGCCGGTGCTCACCCACCGCCTGGCCCCGGCCCCGCTGCTCGGCTCACCCGCCTGAGCCCGGCGCGATTCCGCTTGCGTGCCCCGCCGCCCCCTGGGCCGCGGGGCACGCCCCTGCCCGGATTGCCCATCCGGACTAGCCCACTTCGGCCACGCCGAACCACCCGAAGGGACAGGGGAGTTGGGCTGAACCGTCCGGGCGGGTGATACGTCCTTAAGGCAGTAGGGAGCACTGCCGCAAAATCCCTGCGGAATCACGTCCGTGGGGCAACACTGGACTGGACCGACCAAACCAACGGGGGAACGGGGGCGGCATGACCACCGCATCGAGCCGCAGCACAGACGCGACAACCACCACTTCGCAGCGAAAGAACCCTTCCATGTGCCAGCACCAGCCGCCGTGCCCGACAGCCGAATCCGCCGACCGGGAGGCCGCGCTCCTGATCGCGCACCACCCGGAGCAGGGCTGGAGCCTGCTGTGCAACGGTGTCCTGCTCTTCGAGGACACCGGTGAGCTGCTGCCGAACGGCGAGATCATCGCGCCGCACCGGCCGCTGGGCACCCATCAGGTGATGACGGCCGCCTGAGCCGTCCGCACGGAAGCGGAGCACCACCGATAGTCCGGACAACAGCAGACAGTCCAGTAAGAACCGCAGGGCCGGCCCGGAAGACGCGAAGTCCTCCGCACCGGCCCTGACTCGTGCCCGGGTCACACGGCTTGCCGCCCGGGGCCCTCAGCCGTCGGGATCGGCCCGTCCGCGGTTCAGTCCTCGTACGCGTCCAGCGGCGGGCAGGAGCAGACCAGGTTGCGGTCGCCGTACGCCTGGTCGATGCGGCGCACCGGCGGCCAGTACTTGTCCGCGGTCGACACACCCGCGGGGAAGACCGCCTCGGCACGGCTGTAGCCGTGCTCCCACTCGCCGCCGAGGGCGGCCGCCGTGTGCGGCGCGTTCCGCAGCGGGTTGTCCTCCGCGGTCCACTCGCCGCTCGCGACCTTCTCGATCTCCCCGCGGATGGCGATCATCGCCTCGCAGAACCGGTCGATCTCGACCAGGTCCTCACTCTCGGTCGGCTCGATCATCAGCGTGCCGGCGACCGGGAAGGACATGGTCGGCGCGTGGAAGCCGTAGTCGATGAGGCGCTTGGCGATGTCGTCCACGCTTACGCCCGTGGCCTTGCTCAGCGGCCGCAGGTCGACGATGCACTCGTGCGCGACGAGCCCGCCGGGGCCGGTGTAGAGCACCGGGTAGTGCGGCTCCAGGCGCTTGGCGATGTAGTTCGCCGAGAGCACGGCCACCTGCGTGGCGCGCTTGAGGCCCTCGCCGCCCATGAGCCGGACGTACGACCAGGAGATCGGCAGGATGCCCGCCGAGCCCCACGGCGCGGCGGAGATCGGGCCGACACCGGTCTCGGGACCGGCCGCGGGCTGCAGCGGGTGGTTCGGCAGGTACGGCGCGAGGTGCTCGCGCACCGCGACCGGGCCGACGCCGGGGCCGCCGCCGCCGTGCGGGATGCAGAAGGTCTTGTGCAGGTTCAGGTGCGAGACGTCGCCGCCGAAGTGGCCCGGCTTCGCGAGGCCCACCAGGGCGTTGAGGTTGGCGCCGTCGACGTACACCTGACCGCCCGCCTCGTGCACGGCCGCGCAGATGTCGGCGACGTGCTCCTCGAACACTCCGTGCGTGGACGGGTACGTGATCATCAGCACGGCCAGCTCGGCACGGTGCTTCTCGATCTTGGCGCGCAGGTCCTCGACGTCGATCTCGCCGTCGTCGGCGGTCTTCACCACGACGACCTTCATCCCGGCCATGACCGCGCTCGCCGCGTTGGTGCCGTGCGCGGAGGACGGGATGAGGCAGACGGTGCGCTGGTCGTCGCCGTTCGCGCGGTGGTAGCCGCGCACCGCGAGCAGACCGGCAAGCTCACCCTGGGAGCCCGCGTTCGGCTGGAGGGAGACCTTGTCGTAGCCGGTGACCTCGGCGAGACGTTCCTCCAGCTCGCGGATCAGGGTCAGATAGCCCTGCGCCTGCTGGGCGGGCACGAAGGGATGCAGCTGACCGAACTCCGGCCAGGTGACGGGCTCCATCTCCGTGGTCGCGTTGAGCTTCATCGTGCAGGAGCCCAGCGGGATCATGCCGCGGTCGAGCGCGTAGTCGCGGTCGGCGAGCCGGCGCAGATAGCGCAGCATCGCGGTCTCGGAGCGGTGCTGGTGGAAGACCGGGTGGGTCAGGTACTCGTCGGTGCGCAGCAGCCCGGCGGGCAGCGTGTCCGCGACGCTCGCGTCCAGGGCCTCGACGTCGGCCTCGACGCCGAACGCCGTCCACAGCGCGGAGAGCTGGGCGCGCGTGGTGGTCTCGTCGCAGGCGAACGACACGTGGTCGGCGTCGACCGGGTGGATGTTGACCCCGCCCTCGCGCGCGGCGGCGACCACGTCGGCGGCCTTGCCGGGCACCCGCGCGGTCAGCGTGTCGAAGTACGCGCCGTGCACGATCTCGACCCCGCCGGCCTTGAGGCCCTCGGCGAGCAGCGTGGCGTAGCGGTGGGTGCGCCGGGCGATCGTCTTCAGGCCCTCGGGGCCGTGGTAGACCGCGTACATCCCGGCCATGACGGCGAGCAGCACCTGGGCGGTACAGATGTTGCTGGTCGCCTTCTCGCGGCGGATGTGCTGCTCGCGGGTCTGCAGGGCCAGGCGGTAGGCCTTGTTGCCGTCGGCGTCGACGGACACGCCGACCAGGCGTCCGGGCAGGTTGCGGGCGAACTTCTCGTGCACCGCCATGTAGCCCGCGTGCGGACCGCCGAAGCCCATCGGCACGCCGAAGCGCTGCGTGGTGCCGACCGCGATGTCGGCGCCGAGTTCGCCGGGCGAGGTGAGCAGCGTGAGCGCGAGCAGATCGGCGGCGACGGTGACGATCGCGCCCAGGCCGTGGGCCTGCTCGATAACGGGCTTGATGTCGCGCACGGCACCGGAGGCACCGGGGTACTGGATCAGTACGCCGTTGATCTCGCGCTCGGCGAGGTCGGCGGGGATGCCGTCGCTGAGGTCCGTGACGACGACCTCGACGCCGGTCGGCTCGGCCCGAGTCCGGATCACGGCGATGGTCTGCGGCAGCACGTCGGCGTCGACGACGAACACACCGTTCTTGACCTTGCCGACGCGCCGGGAGAGGGCCATGGCCTCGGCGGCCGCGGTGCCCTCGTCGAGCAGCGAGGCGCCGGAGGTGGGCAGCCCCGTCAGCTCGGCGACGACGGTCTGGAAGTTGAGGAGCGCCTCGAGGCGGCCCTGGGAGATCTCCGGCTGGTACGGCGTGTACGCGGTGTACCAGGAGGGGTTCTCCATCACGTTCCGCAGGATCACGGGCGGCGTGAACGTGCCGTAGTAGCCGAGCCCGATCATCGAGTCGAGCACCTGGTTGCGGTCCGCGAGGGAGCGCAGCTCGGCCAGGACCTCGGCCTCGGTGCGCGCACCGGGCAGCTCAAGGGCCTCGGCGTTCTTGATCACATCCGGCACGGCGACGGCCGTGAGCTCGTCCAGGGAGCCGTAGCCGACCTGGGCGAGCATCTTGGCGCGGGCTTCCGCGTCGGGCCCGATGTGCCGCTGCTCGAAGGGGATTCCCTGCTCGAGCTGCGTGAGCGGAGTGCGAGGGGTGGCTGTCATTGCGGAGGCCTCCTGGTCTGACACGACCTGCGAGGGGCACCACGGCGCGGGTACCCGGACGGCCTCCCCCTCTGTCATCTCAACCTGAGAGCTTCACAGGACCGCCGGAGCGGCTCTGCTTTCACCGTCGGTGAGGAAGGGTTCCGAGCGTGCCCGCCCGACGCCCGCCCTGCTTTCCAGAGTGGCCTCGTCCGTGCGGTACAGGGGCCTGAGAGATTCCGGGGAGGAGTTGCTCCTTCGGCGCCTCCGGTGCTGCCACCGAAGAGCTCTCCCGCACGGGGTCAACAGCCGCTTGCCAGCCTACCAGCGCGGTCCGTGGCCGATCCCTCGAGTGGCCGCCCGTCCCGATGTGCTCTTTCGTAGGTATGACGACCGAAATGAGCCCGGATCACTCGCGACCAATGGGAGGGAACGTGCAGACGGATATCGATCCCCGCAATCTGATCGGCCGCAAGGCGTTCGACCGCGACGGAACCAAGATCGGCACGGTCGACGAGATCTATCTCGACGACGCCACGGGCGCCCCGGAGTGGGCAGCCATACGCACCGGTCTGTTCAGCCGTGACGCGTTCGTCCCGCTGGAGCCCAGCGAGCTGGTCCAGGACGGCACCCTGCGCGTGCCCTTCGAGCGCGCCCTGATCAAGGACGCCCCCGACTTCGGCGTGGGCCGCCACCTCTCCCCCGAGCAGGAGCTCCAGCTCTACCGCCACTACGGCCTGGACGTGACACCGCCACCCCTGCCGGACCACGACTTCGGCCACCGGGCGGACCGGGCCGACGGGACGAACGGGGTGGACGGGCCGGGCACCTGACGCCGCACCGCCGCCGGACCCGCACCGCCGCCGCGCCACCGCAGCCAGCCGCCCTCGGTCCGCCATCGCAGGCGCAGCCCGAACGCGCCCCGCCGCGCCCAACCCAGCCGCACCACGGCACCACGGCACCACGGCACCGAGGGCGCCTACCCGGCCCCTTCCGCCATCGGCAGCGCCCCGTCCTCCCCGGCTGAGGTCTCCCGACCCACCGGAGCCACCTCTGAGGCCTCCTGGTCCACCGGCTCCCCCTGCGAAGCCTCCCGTTCTGCCAATGCCTCCGCGTCCGCCACCACCAAAGGCAGCGGATCCGAAGATTCCAGCTCCGGGTCGTCCGTGCGGAACGTCCGCACCCGCCCCGGCGCCGAATCCGGGGTCTCGAACCGCACGGTCACCCGCCCCAGACCGCTGCCCTGCACCCAACCGGGCCCGTACACCGCGTGCCGTACGTCGTGCCCCGCGGGCCACCGCCGCTCGGCGGGCACCACCGGCTCCCCGGCCGCCCCGCCCGACCCGGACGCCGCGTCGGGCCCGCCTTCCTCGGCCACGACGGCCACCGGGGCAGCCGCCGCTTCCTCCTCGGCCCCGGGTGCCAGGGACTCGGTCCGCAGCACCGCGTGGGCCTGCGCGAACAGGTCCTCCTGCGTGAAGTCCGCGAGGCCGCTCACCCCGACGCCGAGCAGCCTCACCCCGCCCGTCGTGTCCACGGACTCCAGGAGCCGCGCCGCCGCCTCCCGCACCACGGCCGGATCGTCCGTCGGCCCCCGCAGCGTCTCGGAGCGGGTCAGCGTCGAGAAGTCGAAGCGCCGCACCTTCAGGACGATGGTCCGCCCGGAGTGCCCGGCCGCCCGCAGCCGCTGCACGCACCGGTCGGCGAGCCGCGCCACCTCCAACCGCACCCGCACCCGGTCGTGGATGTCCACGTCGTACGTGTCCTCGACGCTGACCGACTTGGTGTCCCGCTCGGCCACCACGGGCCGCTCGTCCCGGGCGAGCGCCATCGCGTACAGCGCCCCGCCGTGGGCCTTGCCCAGGAGCCGCACCAGCTCGTCCTCCCCGGCCTCGGCGAGCTCCTCCACGGTGGTGATCCCGGCCCGCCGCAGATGGTCCCCGGTCGCGGGGCCCACACCGGGCAGCACCCGCACCGGCATCGGCCCGAGCAGCGCCCGCTCCGTGCCGGGCGCTATCAGGACGAGACCGTCGGGCTTGGCCTCCTCGGAGGCGATCTTCGCCAGCATCTTGGACACGGCAAGGCCCACGGACCCGGTGAGCCCGGTCACCCGCAGGATGTCCGCCCGCAGCCGCTCCCCCACGGCCCGCGCGGACGTCTCGTCGTCGGCGACGCCGCCCGCCTCCAGGTCCACGAAGGCCTCGTCGAGGCTGAGCGGTTCAACGAGCGGCGACAGCTGCCGCAACAGCGCCATGACCTGCTCGCTGACCTCCCGGTACAGACCGAAACGGGGCACGAGGTACGCGGCGTTCGGCGCGAGGCGCCGCGCCTGCCCCATCGGCATCGCCGAGTGCACGCCGAACCGCCGGGCCTCATACGACGCGGTCGCGACCACGCCCCGCGGCCCGAGGCCGCCGACCACGACGGCCTTGCCGCGCAGGCTCGGCTTCGCGGCCTGCTCGGCGGACGCGTAGAAGGCATCCATGTCGAGATGCAGGATCGTCGGCGCGGTTCTCACGCCCCTGATGCTGCCCTACGCCACTGACAATGCCCGTGACCTGCGGCGACGGACGAGTCAGCGAGGCCGTACGACGGCATCCCGGGCCTTTGGCCACTGGCCGACCCCTCAGACGGCGCGGACAGGCGCCCATCAAGGGCGCGTACGGCCCTGTGCGCGCCTCGGGCGCGCGGGAGGGGCCCGGAGGGCGTCAGCGCCTCCGCTCGCCCCGCAGAGCCTCACACAGCGCGATTGCGGCGCTGCGCCAGCTCGTCCCCCGGGTGGTTCCCGACGAGGGTCTCCCCCGTGTCGACGCGCTCCCCGTGCAGCTGCGACAGCGCCGCCTCGACATCGCGCCAGACGACACCGACGGCGATTCCGAAGACGCCCTGGCCGCCCTGGAGCAGCTCGTGCACCTCGCTGGGCGACGTGCACTCGTACACCGTCGCGCCGTCGCTCATCAGCGTCGTGCGCTCCAGGTCCCGGAAGCCGCTGTCCCGCAGGTGCTGGACCGTGGTGCGGATGTTCTGCAACGACACGCCGGTGTCGAGGAAGCGCTTCACGATCTTCAGGACGACGACGTCGCGGAAGCTGTAGAGCCGCTGTGTGCCGGAGCCGCCCGCGGCGCGCACGCTGGGCTCGACGAGACCGGTGCGCGCCCAGTAGTCGAGCTGGCGGTAGGTGATGCCCGCGGCCGCGCACGCCGTCGGGCCCCGGTAGCCGATCTGGTCCTTGTCGCCCTGCTGCGCCTGGCCTTCCGGTCCGGACGGGCTGCCGCTACCGTGAACCGGCACCGGGCGCCTCAACGAGGGTTCGGCCGAGCCACCGTGCAGCGGATACGAACCGCCCACCGCTGTACCGTCGCCGCTGCTTCTCACGCCGACCTCCGTCCTTGACCTGCCTTCTCGACGGTAGGCAGTCGCCAGGGGCTCGTCAACGATCGCCACACTCGGCACGCCGAGTGATAATCACCCTGCGAGTGGTTTCCCGTACCGCACTGCGGGGAAAGGCTAGCCGAATGCTCCGGAGCGGGCCCCTCGGCCGCCCCTCGCAGGGTCTCTCAGCGGTCCGTCCGCCACGGCCGGCGCCCGGCCCGCTTCCCGCGGGCCGCGCCTTGCCCGCGCAGCGGATTCCGGCCCGTCACTGGCTGCTGGTGCCGAAGTCCTCGGGCGAGATCTGGTCGAGGAACTCGCGGAACTTCTCCACCTCGTCCTCCTGCTCGTCCGGGATCGCGATGCCCGCGTCGTCGAGCACGCCGTCGCTGCCGAAGATCGGCGTCCCGGTGCGCAGGGCCAGCGCTATGGCGTCCGACGGACGGGCGCTCACTTCGACCCCGCTGGCGAAGACCAGCTCGGCGTAGAACACGCCTTCCCTCAAGTCGGTGATGCGCACTTCGGTGAGCTCCTGACCGACGGCCTCCAACACGTCCTTGAACAGGTCGTGGGTCAGCGGCCGCGCGGGTGCCATGCCCTGCTGTGCGAAGGCGATGGCGGTCGCCTCCCCTGGTCCGATCCAGATGGGGAGGTACCGGTCGCCTCCCACTTCACGCAGGAGCACGATCGGCTGGTTGGAGGGCATTTCGACCCGGACACCTACGACGTCGAGCTCGTTCACACAGCAACCCTAGGACGTGCCCGGCGGGTTTGGGTAGTCGGGCTCCCGCCGAGTCAGCGCTCCCGCACGCCCAGCGCACTGTGCACGAGGGCCGTGTGCAGCCGTCCCGCAAGGCCCGCGAGCTCTTTCGTACGTGCTTCCGCATGGGCCCTGGTCTGCGGATTGCGGTGCCTGCGCAGCGGTGCCACGACCTGGTCGACGAGCGCGGCGTCCCGCTCCGCTGCGGCCTTCATCGCACGCAGATGCCGCGGCTCGATGCCGAACCGCCCCAGCTCGACGACGAGCGCGGCCACGGTCACGGCGTCCGCGTCATAGCTGCCGTCCGGCAGCGCTGCGATCAGGCCGTACGTCTCCCAGTCGGCCAGCTGCCCCTCGTCGGCCTCCACGGCGGCGAGCAGGGCCTCGCGCCCCACCCGGGCGGCGGTGCGCTCGTCCTGCGCTTGGGTGTCGCCGTCGGCGCCCCCGTCGCGCTGCTGCCCGACCGAGGGCAGCGTGACCTGCTCGCCCCGCTCCATCGCGTCCAGATGCTCACGGATGACCTTCAGAGGCAGATAGTGGTCACGCTGCATCCGCAGGACGTGCGCCAGGCGCTCGACGTCCTCGGGACTGAACTTGCGGTACCCGGACGGCGTGCGCTGCGGTTCGATGAGGCCTTCGGACTCCAAGAACCTGATCTTGGAGATGGTGACCTCGGGAAACTCGTCACGCAGCACGTTCAGCACGGCGCCGATGCTCATCAGCCGGTGTTCCGCAGCGGCGGTGCCGTGACCGGCACCGCCCCTCGGTGTGTGCAGCATGGACCTTCCTCGGGGTTCCCCCGGACGATGTCCGGGGGAGTGTCAGATGCCCCGCTGGCTCGCGTAGAAGACCAGCCGGTACTTGCCGATCTGCACCTCGTCGCCGTTGGACAGGGCGACGGAGTCGATCCGCTCCCGGTTCACGTACGTGCCGTTGAGGCTGCCGACGTCGGCGACGGTGAAGCTGCCGTCCGCGGCGCGACGGAACTCCACGTGGCGGCGCGACACGGTCACGTCGTCCAGGAAGATGTCGCTCTGCGGGTGACGGCCCGCCGTCGTCAGGTCGCCGTCCAGCAGGAAGCGGCTGCCCGAGTTCGGACCGCGCCGGACCACGAGCAGCGCCGAGCCGAGCGGCAGGGCGTCCACGGCCGCCTGGGCCTCGGGCGAGAGCGCCGGGGACGGCGTCTGGCCCGTGGTCTCGGCGTCGTAGGCCTCAAGACCGGAGATGGAGATCGTCGAAGTGGTTTCGGACGGGCGCTCGCTCACCGCTCCGGGCCGCAGCGGCGCGCCGCAGTTGGAACAGAACCGGCTCGCCTGCGCATTGCGGTTACCGCACCTCTGACACACCAGGGCCGACATGGACGGATCCTCCTGCCGCGGCTGCCCCGCTGGGGCGTGGGACGCGTACGGGTCGGAAAACCCTCCACCCGTACCTGAGGTCGACGGATCCCCGAAACCTATGCGGCCGGAAGTAGCAGGGTCAACAGACGACGCGCCCTGTCCGCCCGAAATGTCACCACCCGGACCAGCCACCTGGTCCCGGAACAGCGGGCGCTCGCCCACCTGGGTCTCCGGCACGTCTCCCTGGCGCGGCGCACGATGACGCGCGTCCTCACGCGCACTCTTGCCGAACAACTTCGCAAACAACTTCACGGGCGATTCCCCTTGACCGAAACAGACCCGCCCGTGGGGCAGGACGAACCCTGACTGCACACACCGGCGTGCATCGCCAACACGGACATCTTCACAACGTCCGTATCCGCCAAACAGTTTCCACCACGCACCCCGTCCCGGGTGCGCCGACCCCCCGCAACCTCATGCCCTGGACCCGAAGCCCGCATGCACCCCCGCCTCACTGGGAGGACGACCGAGCGTAGTCAGGCCGCTTCGCCGGTCGCAAGGCGTCCACGACGATCTTCTCCGTACGTGCGACAACGACTGTGGCCTGCTCCTTCTCCAGAGTCTGCACCACCCCTCCGGGGATGTTCAGCGCAGGCTCCAGGTCCTGGGGCTTACCGATGACCTTGAAGCGGTACGGCTCGGCGACCTTCTGGCCGTCCACCCGCACACCGCCGCCCGCCGCGTCCGACAGATGGGTGCCGGCCACCACCCGTACGTCATTGACCTGGATGGCCTCGGCGCCGGCGGCGCGCAGCTCCTGGATGGCGTCGAGCAGCATGTGTGCCTCCACCGTCCCCTTCTTGTCGTCGATCGTCAGCGTGATGCCCGGCCCCTGCGCGGCCACCGTGCCCGCCAGGATGCCGAGTTGCCGTTCCCTCTCGGCGGTCTGCTTGCGGGCCTCCTCGGCCTGGTCCGAGCTGCTCTCGAGACCGGTGCGCTGTTCTTCGAGGCGCCGCTTCTCATCTTCCAGACGCTGAGTACGGTCATCCAGTTCATCCAGGATGCGAACAAGATCTTCTTGTCGCGCCCCGCGCAGCGCGTCGCTGCTGTCGTTGGTCGACCGCACCTGGATGGCCAGGCCCAGGCCGAGGACGAAGAGCAGCAGGGCCACGATGAGTTGAGCACGCGTCAGGCGCGGCGGCCACAACCCCTGCACGAGCCGCTGGCGGCCGGTCACCGGCGCGGGGCCTGCTCCGTCGCCCGCCGCCGCGCCACCGGCCCTGCCGGGCGTCGGCGGGACCTCGGGGGGCAGTTCCCTGCTGCGGCCGCCCCCGGGCGTGTCGTCCCCGTTCCCGGGGCTCGTCGAGCTCATCGGCATCACGCCCGGAAGACGTGCCGGCGGATGGCCGCGGCGTTGGAGAAGATGCGGATCCCGAGGACCACGACGACGCCCGTCGACAGCTGGGCGCCCACGCCCAGCTTGTCGCCCAGGAAGACGATCAGCGCGGCCACCACCACGTTGGACAGGAACGACACCACGAAGACCTTGTCGTCGAAGATCCCGTCGAGCATCGCCCGCAGGCCTCCGAACACCGCGTCGAGCGCCGCCACCACGGCGATCGGAAGATAAGGCTCCACCACCGCGGGAACCTCGGGCCGGACCAAAAGTCCGGCCACGACCCCCACGATGAGGCCCAGTACGGCGATCACGATGTGCCCTTTCCTGCCTTCGGCTGTGCTGTACGTACGGTCACACTGGGCGCTGCCGGCAGCCGGAGGTCATCGGCCACGGAGATGTTGGTCCGGATGCCGAAGTTCTCCTGCAGAGCATGCAGATACTGACCGTCGGGACTGTTCTGGAACCTGGTGCTCAGCTGTTGCCCCTGGCCCACCGCCAGCACCGTATACGGCGGCACCAGCGGCTTGTTGTCGACCAGTATCGCGTCACCGGCCGCCCTGATCGCCGACAGCGCGGTCAGCCGCTGGTCGTTGATGGCGATCGCCTCGGCACCGGACTGCCACAGACCGTTGACGACGCGCTGCATGTCACGGTCACGCACCCGGCCCGTGTCGGAGAACCCGGCGCTGTCCCGGGGCCCGCCACCGCCCTGGTCGGCCTGCTTCTTGTCGTTGACGACGAGCCGCACGCCCGGTCCCCGCACGGGCGTGGCGCCGGACAGCAGCGACACCAACTCGGCCCGGCCGCCGCCGTGTTTCCGCAGCGCGGCACGCTGCCGCGCGCTCACGTCGTTGCGCAGGTTGTCGACCTCGTCCTCGAGGTCGTCCGCGTCCGCCGTGGCCGACTCGACCCGGTCGATCAGCTCGGCGCGCTCCTTCGCGAGCACGGGCGCCGCTATCCGCGCCTGGGCGGCCCCTACGGTCACCACGAGCGCGGCCAGGACGAGCCCCGCCGCGAGCCCCAGCTTCGCCCGGAGGGTCTTCGGCACTCCTCCTGTGCCGGATTCCCTCTTGCGGGCGGCGGCCTCGGCGTATCCCTCGTCCAGGCTGTGGTCCATGACGGTGGTGAGCAGCGACATGGAGGCGTCCGGGCGCGAAGGGCGCGAGACGGTGCTCCGAACGGGGGGCTGCTGCGGCATGCCGCACATCGTCGCACGTCGCGGGCGCTACCTCCGAATGGCCCCACCGGTGTGCCGGACAGCACCACTTACGGGTGCGGACCGGCACACCCGCACGCTCAGCGCCCGGCGCCGTCCACGACAGCCGACCACTCGTCAAGCAGAGCTTGAGCCGAAGCCTCGTCGGGTCCCTCGGCCCACAGATGCGTGACCGCCTCCGCGGGATCCGGCAGCACGAGCACCCACCGCCCGTCCGCCTCCACGACCCGTACGCCGTCCGTGGTGTCCACCGACCGGTCGCCCGCGGCCTCCACCACGCTCCGCATCACCAGGCCCTTGACCGCCCACGGCGTGGCGAGGTCCCGCCGCTGCACGTGCGCACGCGGAATGCGGGCGTCGATCTGGCTGAGAGTGAGCTGCGTGCGCGCCACCAGTCCGATGAGCCGTACGAATGCCGCCGTGCCGTCGAACACACTGCTGAACTCCGGCACGATGAAACCACCGCGTCCGTCACCACCGAAGATCGTCGAGTCGCCGCGCCCGACCCGGGTCAGGTCGTCCGGCGAGGTGGTCGTCCAGTCGACCTGCGTGCCGTGGTACGCCGCGACCTGTTCGGCGATGCGCGTCGTCGTCACCGGCAGCGCCACGCGACCGCTGCGCCGCTCCGCGGCCACCAGGTCGAGCATCACCAGCAGCGCCCGGTCGTCCTCGACGATCCGGCCCTTCTCGTCCACGAGGGACAGGCGCTCACCGACGGGGTCGAACCGCACGCCGAAGGCGGCGCGCGCCGATGCCACGATCTCCCCCAGCCGTACGAGCCCCGACCTGCGCGCGTCGGAGGACTCGGTGGGCCGCGACTCGTCGAGCCCGGGGTTGATCGTCAGCGCGTCGACACCGAGCTTGCCGAGCAGACTCGGCAGGACGAGCCCGGCACTGCCGTTGGACGCGTCGACGACGACCTTCAGCTCCGCCTCCGCGATGCCCGTCGTGTCCACGTTCCGCAGCAGCGACCCGGTGTACGAGTCGAAGACGCTGGACGGGAAGTGCAGGTCACCGATCTCGCCGGGGAACGCCCTCCGGTATTCCTGGCGCGCGTACACCCGGTCGAGCTTGCGCTGCTTGGCCTGGGAGAGGTCGGCTCCCTCCCCGTCGAAGAACATGATGTCGACGGAGTCCGGCACTCCGGTCGTCGTACGGATCATGATCCCGCCGGCGCTCCCCCGCGCCGTCTGCTGCCGCGCCACCGGCAGCGGCACGTTCTCCAGGTCCCGTACGTCGATGGCGCTGGCCTGCAGCGCGGAGATCACCGCCCGCTTGAGCGCCCGCGCGCCACGCGAGTGGTCGCGGGCAGTGGTGACCGTCGAGCCCTTCTTCAGGGTCGTCGCGTACGCCCCGGCGAGCCGCACCGCGAGTTCCGGTGTGATCTCCACATTGAGGATGCCGGACACGCCGCGGGCCCCGAAGAGGTGTGCCTGACCGCGGGACTCCCAGATGACCGAGGTGTTGACGAAAGCACCGGCCTCGATCGTCTTGAACGGATAGACCCGGACGTTCCCCTGGACGATCGATTCCTCACCGACGAGGCACTCGTCGCCGATGACGGCTCCGTCCTCGATGCGGGCGGCCCGCATGATGTCGGTGTTCTTGCCGACGACGCAGCCGCGGAGATTGCTGTGCTGCCCGATGTACACGTTGTCGTGCACGACGGCCTTGTGCAGGAAGGCCCCGCTCTTGACGACCACGTTCGAGCCCACGACGGTGTGCTCGCGGATCTCGACGTCGGCCTCGATCTTCGCGTAGTCACCGACGTAGAGCGGGCCGCGCAGGACGGCGTCGGGGTGTACTTCGGCGCCTTCGGCGACCCATACTCCGGGCGAGATCTCGAAGCCGTCGAGTTCGACGTCGACCTTGCCTTCGAGGACGTCGGCCTGCGCCTTGACGTAGCTCTCGTGGGTGCCGACGTCTTCCCAGTAGCCCTCGGCGACATAGCCGTAGATCGGCTTGCCTTCCTTCATGAGCTGCGGGAACACGTCTCCGGACCAGTCGACGGGTACGTCGGCCTCGACGTAGTCGAAGACCTCGGGCTCCATGACGTAGATGCCCGTGTTCACGGTGTCGGAGAAGACCTGGCCCCAGGTCGGCTTCTCCAGGAAACGCTCGACCTTGCCGTCTTCGTCGACGATGGTGATGCCGAATTCCAGCGGATTGGGGACACGTGTCAGGCAGACCGTGACGAGCGCGCCCTTCTCCTTGTGGAAACTGATCAGGTCGGTGAGGTCGAAGTCGGTCAGAGCGTCACCGGAGATGACGACGAAGGCGTCGTCCTTCAACGCCTCCTCGGCGTTCTTCACACTGCCGGCGGTGCCGAGTGGCTTCTCCTCATTGGCATACGTGAGCTCCATTCCGAGCTCTTCACCATCGCCGAAGTAGTTCTTGACGAGAGATGCCAGGAACTGCACTGTCACTACGGTCTCGGTGAGCCCGTGCCTTTTCAGCAGGCGCAGCACGTGCTCCATGATCGGCCGGTTGGCCACCGGCAGGAGCGGCTTGGGCATGCTCGAGGTCATGGGGCGCAGGCGTGTGCCTTCGCCTCCGGCCATCACGACGGCCTTCATGTCGGAAACGTCCTCCTTGATAGGTGACGATCTAGCCGACTCAGCCCGCCGATATTGGCCCGCTCAGGTTTCTTACGGGCCCGCAAGCCGCAACAGCTGCCTTACCGGCGAGCTCAATCGGCCATGGCATCCGCCCTGACAAGTCGGCGGACCTGAACCACGTAGAGGATCCCTGCCCACCAGTACAGCGTTGTACCCCATCCGGCGAACGCCCATCCGAAAATACCAGCGAGCGTGGGGAACCAGCCAGTTCCGTCACTGAGGAGAAGCAAGGGAAAGGCGTACATGAGGTTGAAGGTGGCGGCTTTGCCCAGGAAGTTCACCTGCGGCGGCGGATAGCCGTGCCGCCTGAGGATCCCGACCATCACCAGCAGCACCAGCTCGCGCAGCAGTAGCACGGCGGTGAGCCAGAGCGGCAGGATCTCCCGCCAGGTCAGGCCCACCAAGGTCGACAGGATGTAGAGCCGGTCGGCCGCGGGGTCGAGAATCCGGCCGAGGCTGCTGATCTGGTTCCACCGGCGGGCGAGCTTCCCGTCCAGGTAGTCACTGACGCCGCTGAGCGCCAGGACGAGCAGCGCCCAGCCGTCGCTCTTCGGTCCGCCGAACTCCGGCCTGAGGATCAGCCACAGGAAGAGGGGTACGCCGACGAGGCGCGCCATGCTGAGGATGTTGGGGATGGTGAGGACCCGGTCCGTCTGGACACGGGTCTCTTGGACCTCCACCCGGGGGCCTCCTGTGAACGAGCCGATGATGCCCCCAGACCTTACCGTCAGGTGTCGGGATCCAGTGCAGAGGGGTGGCGTCCGGCCCTGAACGCAGAAAACCCCCGTGCCATCCGGCACGGGGGTTTCCCTCAAAATTTGTTCGGCGGCGTCCTACTCTCCCACAGGGTCCCCCCTGCAGTACCATCGGCGCTGTAAGGCTTAGCTTCCGGGTTCGGAATGTAACCGGGCGTTTCCCTCACGCTATGACCACCGAAACACTATGAAACTGTGAACTACCGCACCACACCACCCAGGGTGTGGGGTTGTTCGTGGTTTCAGAACCAACACAGTGAACGCGAGCAACTGAGGACAAGCCCTCGGCCTATTAGTACCAGTCAACTCCACCCGTTACCAGGCTTCCATATCTGGCCTATCAACCCAGTCGTCTACTGGGAGCCTTACCCCATCAAGTGGGTGGGAATACTCATCTCGAAGCAGGCTTCCCGCTTAGATGCTTTCAGCGGTTATCCCTCCCGAACGTAGCCAACCAGCCATGCCCTTGGCAGAACAACTGGCACACCAGAGGTTCGTCCGTCCCGGTCCTCTCGTACTAGGGACAGCCCTTCTCAATATTCCTACGCGCACAGCGGATAGGG
This sequence comes from Streptomyces sp. AN091965, assembly GCF_022698285.1. NCBI lineage: Bacteria > Bacillati > Actinomycetota > Actinomycetes > Kitasatosporales > Streptomycetaceae > Streptomyces > Streptomyces sp. AN091965. The sequence goes on from NZ_JALDMY010000001.1 coordinate 2,035,136, forward strand.
ACCGAACTGTCTCACGACGTTCTAAACCCAGCTCGCGTACCGCTTTAATGGGCGAACAGCCCAACCCTTGGGACCGACTCCAGCCCCAGGATGCGACGAGCCGACATCGAGGTGCCAAACCATCCCGTCGATATGGACTCTTGGGGAAGATCAGCCTGTTATCCCCGGGGTACCTTTTATCCGTTGAGCGACGGCGCTTCCACAAGCCACCGCCGGATCACTAGTCCCGACTTTCGTCCCTGCTCGACCCGTCAGTCTCACAGTCAAGCTCCCTTGTGCACTTACACTCAACACCTGATTACCAACCAGGCTGAGGGAACCTTTGGGCGCCTCCGTTACCCTTTGGGAGGCAACCGCCCCAGTTAAACTACCCATCAGACACTGTCCCTGATCCGGATCACGGACCCAGGTTAGACATCCAGCACGACCAGAGTGGTATTTCAACGGCGACTCCCCCGATACTGGCGTACCGGGTTCACAGTCTCCCACCTATCCTACACAAGCCGAACCGAACACCAATATCAAACTGTAGTAAAGGTCCCGGGGTCTTTCCGTCCTGCTGCGCGAAACGAGCATCTTTACTCGTAGTGCAATTTCACCGGGCCTATGGTTGAGACAGTCGAGAAGTCGTTACGCCATTCGTGCAGGTCGGAACTTACCCGACAAGGAATTTCGCTACCTTAGGATGGTTATAGTTACCACCGCCGTTTACTGGCGCTTAAGTTCTCAGCTTCGCCACCCCGAAGAGTGACTAACCGGTCCCCTTAACGTTCCAGCACCGGGCAGGCGTCAGTCCGTATACATCGCCTTACGGCTTCGCACGGACCTGTGTTTTTAGTAAACAGTCGCTTCTCGCTGGTCTCTGCGGCCACCCCCAGCTCTGGCAGCAAGTGCCGTCACCGGGTGTGGCCCCCCTTCTCCCGAAGTTACGGGGGCATTTTGCCGAGTTCCTTAACCATAGTTCACCCGAACGCCTCGGTATTCTCTACCTGACCACCTGAGTCGGTTTAGGGTACGGGCCGCCATGAAACTCGCTAGAGGCTTTTCTCGACAGCATAGGATCATCCACTTCACCACAATCGGCTCGGCATCAGGTCTCACCCTCATGTCATCCGGATTTGCCTAGATGACGGGCTACACCCTTACCCCGGGACAACCACCGCCCGGGCTGGACTACCTTCCTGCGTCACCCCATCGCTTACCTACTACCACCTTGGGTCAGCGGCTCCACCACTCCCCTTTGCCCGAAGGCTCCAGGGCGGCTTCACGGCCTTAGCATTAATGGGCTCGATATTGGGCGTTTCAAAGCGGGTACCGGAATATCAACCGGTTATCCATCGACTACGCCTGTCGGCCTCGCCTTAGGTCCCGACTTACCCTGGGCAGATCAGCTTGACCCAGGAACCCTTAGTCAATCGGCGCACACGTTTCTCACGTATGTATCGCTACTCATGCCTGCATTCTCACTCGTGAACCGTCCACCACTGCCTTCCGGCGCAGCTTCACCCGGCACACGACGCTCCCCTACCCATCACAGTCCCCGTTGGGGGTATGTACTGCAATGACACGACTTCGGCGGTACGCTTGAGCCCCGCTACATTGTCGGCGCGGAATCACTAGACCAGTGAGCTATTACGCACTCTTTCAAGGGTGGCTGCTTCTAAGCCAACCTCCTGGTTGTCTCTGCGACTCCACATCCTTTCCCACTTAGCGTACGCTTAGGGGCCTTAGTCGATGCTCTGGGCTGTTTCCCTCTCGACCATGGAGCTTATCCCCCACAGTCTCACTGCCGCGCTCTCACTTACCGGCATTCGGAGTTTGGCTAAGGTCAGTAACCCGGTAGGGCCCATCGCCTATCCAGTGCTCTACCTCCGGCAAGAAACACACGACGCTGCACCTAAATGCATTTCGGGGAGAACCAGCTATCACGGAGTTTGATTGGCCTTTCACCCCTAACCACAGGTCATCCCCCAGGTTTTCAACCCTGGTGGGTTCGGCCCTCCACGAAGTCTTACCTCCGCTTCAGCCTGCCCATGGCTAGATCACTCCGCTTCGGGTCTTGGGCGCGCTACTTTGGTCGCCCTATTCGGACTCGCTTTCGCTACGGCTTCCCCACACGGGTTAACCTCGCAACACACCGCAAACTCGCAGGCTCATTCTTCAAAAGGCACGCAGTCACGAGACACCAAGCAAGCTTGATGTCCGACGCTCCCACGGCTTGTAGGCACACGGTTTCAGGTACTATTTCACTCCGCTCCCGCGGTACTTTTCACCATTCCCTCACGGTACTATCCGCTATCGGTCACCAGGGAATATTTAGGCTTAACGGGTGGTCCCGCCAGATTCACACGGGATTTCTCGGGCC
>NZ_JALDMY010000001.1:2040000-4785000 GCF_022698285.1 Streptomyces sp. AN091965
AAGGAACGGACGCTTCCTTTGTACTCACCCTCTCGGGCTTTCCTCCGGGCGCTTCCCTTTGATATTTCGTGTTTCCAACCTTACCAGATCCGTTTTCCGTTCCGTTCCCGGTTCGGATTTCATTTCCGGTGGCCGTTGGAGGGCCTTTGCCTTTCGGCGTTTCCGACTCTATCGGATCTTTCCGGCTTCCCGGTCCGTTCCAATTTCCTCGGTGCTTTCCGGCCTTTCGGCCTTCCGGCGGTTCCGACTCTATCAAGTCTTTTCCGTCCCGCTGACCACGATCTCTCGTGGGCATACGGAACCAGACCCCGCGTAGGATCTGAACTTGAAAGATGCTGCCGAGCCGGGACGCTGATCGCGTCGCTTGGCCCCGGGCAGGGTCCCGACTCTACCTCGGGGTTCCGGGCGGCGCAAATCGTTAGTGCTGCGCTCCTACGTCCGCCAACCAGGACCTTCGTGCGGAACCGGGACTTCCTATGACTTACCCTTCTGAACAGTGCGTCGTCCAGGACAGGTAGTGGCGGCGGTTACCCATCTCCACCCCCTGGGAGGCTTGCCATGACCAGCGTTTCGTCCCCGCTCGCCGGACGCGCCATCGGACTCGCGGCGGTACCGGACCCCGTCTTCTCGGGCGCCATGGTCGGACCCGGCACGGCCATTGACCCCGTGCGCGAGGCGTCCGAGGCCGTGGCCCCCGTCGACGGCATCATCGTCTCGCTCCACCCCCACGCCTTCGTCGTCGTCGACGACCAGGGCCACGGCGTGCTGACGCACCTGGGCATCGACACCGTTCAGCTCAACGGCGAGGGTTTTGAACTTCTTGTCAATAAGGGTGACACCGTACAGCGCGGCCAGGCCGTCGTGCGCTGGAACCCCGCGGCCGTCGAGGCCGCAGGCAAGTCTCCGGTGTGCCCCGTCGTGGCCCTCGAGGCGACGGCCGAGTCCCTGGCCGACGTCGTCGAGGACGGCGACGTGAAGTCCGGCGACGCTCTCTTCAGCTGGAAGTGACGTCGGCGCCGTCCGTGTGCGACGGCAGGCAGTACAACCACCGCGGCGGCTGGGCCCGCCGCACTATCGGAGACGGTGAGATGGAGACAACGCTGCGAGGCGTCGGCGTAAGCCACGGGGTGGCCATCGGCGAGGTTCGGCACATGGGGACGGCGGTGCTCGAACCGCCTGCCAAGCAGATTCCGGCGGACGAGGCGGAGCGCGAACAGGGGCGCGCCCGTCAGGCCGTCGAGGCTGTCGCGGCCGACCTGATGGCCCGCGGCAACCTGGCCGGCGGTGAGGCCCAGGCCGTGCTCGAGGCGCAGGCGATGATCGCGCAGGACCCCGAGCTGATGGCCGACGTGGACCGGCGCATCACGGTGGGCAGCTCGGCGGAGCGCGGCGTCTACGACGCCTTCTCCTACTACCGCGAGCTGCTCGCGGGCGCGGGTGAGTACATGGCGGGTCGCGTCGCCGACCTCGACGACGTGCGCAACCGCATCGTCGCCCGGCTCCTCGGCGTGCCGATGCCGGGCGTCCCGGACAGCGACGAGCCGTACGTCCTCATCGCCCGTGACCTCGCTCCGGCGGACACCGCGCTGCTCGACCCGGCGCTCGTGCTCGGCTTCGTGACCGAAGAGGGCGGCCCGACCAGCCACAGCGCGATCCTGGCGCGGGCGCTCGGCGTCCCCGCCGTCGTGGCGCTGCCCGGCGCCGGTGAGCTCGCCGAGGGCACGGTCGTGGCCGTGGACGGCAGCACCGGCGAGATCTTCGTGGACCCGAGCACGGAGAAGCGCGCCGAGCTCGAGGCCGCGGCCGCCGAGCGCAAGGCCGCGCTCGCCGCGTCGACCGGTCCGGGCGCGACGTCCGACGGGCACAAGGTGCCCCTCCTGGCGAACGTCGGCGGCCCCGCCGACGTCCCCGCCGCGGTCGAGGCGGGCGCCGAGGGCGTCGGTCTGTTCCGTACGGAGTTCCTCTTCCTCGACGACAGCAGCAAGGCTCCGACCGAGGAGAAGCAGGTCGAGGCGTACCGCCAGGTGCTCGAGGCCTTCCCCGAGGGGCGCGTCGTCGTGCGTGTGCTCGACGCGGGCGCCGACAAGCCGCTGGACTTCCTCACGCCCGCCGACGAGCCGAACCCGGCTCTGGGCGTGCGCGGGCTGCGGTCGCTGCTCGACCACCCCGACGTGCTGCGCACGCAGCTGACCGCGCTGGCCAAGGCCTCCGAGGGGCTGCCCGTCTACCTCGAGGTCATGGCGCCGATGGTCGCGGACCGCGCCGACGCCAAGGCGTTCGCCGACGCCTGCCGTGCGGCGGGACTGCAGGCGAAGTTCGGCGCGATGGTGGAGATCCCCTCCGCCGCGCTGCGCGCGCGCTCGATCCTCCAGGAGGTCGAGTTCCTGTCCCTGGGCACCAACGACCTGGCGCAGTACACCTTCGCCGCCGACCGTCAGGTCGGTGCGGTGTCCCGGCTCCAGGACCCGTGGCAGCCCGCGCTGCTCGACCTGGTGGCGCTGTCCGCCGAGGCGGCGAAGGCCGAGGGCAAGAGCTGTGGCGTCTGTGGTGAGGCCGCGTCGGATCCGCTGCTGGCCTGTGTGCTGACGGGGCTGGGTGTCACCTCCCTGTCCATGGGTGCCGCTTCGATTCCTTACGTGCGGGCGACGCTCGGCAAGTACACGCTGGCCCAGTGCGAGCGGGCCGCGGCCGCGGCACGGGCCGCGGACAGCGCCGAGGACGCGCGCAAGGCCGCGCAGGCCGTGCTGTCCGGCGAGTGACGATCCGTACGAACGGGCCGGCCTGATCGGCGGGCCCGTCGCAGGACCGCTGTTCCGAGGGGCGCTCCACCGCAGGGTGGGGCGCCCCTTCGGCGTTCAGTGGTGGTGTCCCGACCCTGGCTCGTCGTCGCCGAGGTCGGGTGCCGCGCTGTAGTCGACGCCCGACTCCGGGGCGATCAGGTCGCCGGAGAGCGCGTCGGTGCAGTAGGCGTCGAAGACCTCGGCCGCGGTGAGCGGGCGCAGGCGCTCGCCCTCCAGACGCCAGCCCTGGACGCGGTCGCCGCTCTCGCCGCTGGTGCGCATGACGAGGCCGCCCGCGCTGCGGGTGGCGATGCCGACCGCGAGGACCGTCGTGAACTCCAGGGCTTCGGCCTCGTCCAGGCGGGCGGTCCCGGCGTGGTCGTGTCCGGCGTGCAGGGCGGCGAGGAGCGTCTGGCCGTCGCACGGAACGCTGCACACGAGGTGGCGGGGGCCAGGACCGGCCGTTTCGAGCACACGCATCAGGAGGTCGGAGGCCCGGGCGAAGGCGGACCTGCCGATGTCCACGCCGCACTCGGCGCAGGCGCCGATGCCGGCCAGGAGCATCGTCGCGTACTCCCACGTCGTCTGGCGGACGGTCTCGTCGACGAGGCCGGGGACGAGGTCGGCCAGCGCCTGTCCCTCGTACGGCACGGTGGGGCCCGCTGTCGCCAGTTCGGCGGCGAAGCGGGCGCGGCTGGCGGAGGCGTCCGGGGCGAGGCCGGTGTCCGCGCAGAACTCCTCGTACTCCTCCGGGTCGAAGAGCGCGATGCTCGTGAGCCTGCCCTGGGAGGCCAGGGATTTGAGCAGGCCCTCCACTTCCTGGAGGTAGGTCACGTGGTCGTCGAAGGTGAAGGTGCGGTACCGGCGCATCGCCGCGAAGTCGCCCTCGTCGGCCAGCAGGCCGATGGTCCCGGCGACTTCGCGGCGCAGCGCGCGGCGCATGGTGTGGTGCTGGGTGTTCCCCATGATGTCCCCCTGCGATCCGTTCATCAGTGCTCACCCAACGTAACGGGAGGCACTGACAACGGGCGCCGAGCGGGCGTCAGGCGCGGTCGCGGGCCAGCTGTTCGTAGAAGCGGAGCAGCTCGATGTTGTCCACGGAGCCCGGGTTGACGGCCTTGTCGAGCGGGGTGCCTTGGAGGATGCGCTTGACCGGGACTTCGATGCGCTTGCCGGTGAGGGTGTGCGGGACGGCGGGGACTTCGAAGACCTCGTCGGGGACGTGGCGGGGCGAGAGCTGTGCCCGGATGGTCGTCTTGATGCGGTCGCGCAGGTCGTCGTCGAGCACGGCGCCGGGGGCGAGGTGGATGAACAGCGGCATCCAGTAGCCGCCGTCGGGCAGCTCGACGCCGATGACGAGGGATTCGCGGATCTCCGGGAGGCGTTCGACGGCTTCGTAGATGTCGGCCGAGCCCATGCGGACGCCCTGGCGGTTGAGCGTGGAGTCGGAGCGGCCGTGGATGACGACCGAGCCGCGGGCGGTGAGGGTGATCCAGTCGCCGTGGCGCCAGACGCCGGGGTAGGTGTCGAAGTAGCTGTCGTGGTAGCGGCTGCCGTCCGGGTCGTTCCAGAAGTGGATGGGCATCGACGGCATGGGGTTGGTGACGACGAGCTCGCCGACCTCGTCGACGAGGGGTTTGCCCTGGGGGTCCCAGGCCTGGAGGTCGGTGCCGAGGCAGGGGGCCTGGAGTTCGCCGATGTGCACGGGCAGCGTGGGCACGGCTCCGGCGAAGCAGGAGCAGACGTCGGTGCCGCCGCTGACGGAGGCGATCCACACCGGCCCCGTCACCTCGGCGAAGGCGTCGTGGAGCCAGCGGAAGCCGTCGGGGGGCAGCGGCGAGCCGGTGGTGGCGACACACTGCACGCGCGAGAGGTCGAAGTCGCGCGCGGGGTGCACGTCCGCCTTGCGGCAGGCCATGACGTACGCCGCGGAGGTGCCGAAGAGCGTGGCTCCGGTGCGTTCGGCGACGCGCCACTGGGCGCCGGTGTCCGGGTGGCCGGGGCTGCCGTCGTAGAGGACGATGGTCGTGCCCGTGAGCAGGCCGGAGACGAGGAAGTTCCACATCATCCAGCCGGTCGAGGTGTACCAGAAGAACCGGTCGTCGGGTCCGAGGTCGCAGTGCAGGCCGACTTGCTTGAGGTGCTCGACGAGGATGCCGCCCTGGGACTGGACGATGGCCTTGGGCAGGCCCGTGGTGCCGGAGGAGTAGAGCACCCACAGGGGGTGGTCGAAGGGGACGGCCTCGAAGACGGGGGCCGTGTCCCCCGCGGTGAGCGCCGACCACTCCAGGGCTCCTTCGGGGGCGTCGGTGCCGAGGAGCGGGATGTGGACGACCGCGCGGAGGGTGGGCAGTTCGCGGCGCATCTCGGCGACGGTGTCGCGGCGGTCGTGCTCCTTGCCGCCGTAGCGGTAGCCGTCGACCGTGAAGAGGACGACCGGTTCGACCTGCTGGAAGCGGTCGAGGACGCTGCGGGCGCCGAAGTCGGGCGCGCAGGAGGTCCAGACGGCTCCGACGGCCGCGGTGGCCAGGAGCGCGACGACGGCCTGCGGGATGTTCGGCACGTAGCCGCTGACGCGGTCCCCTGGGCGGACGCCGAGGGCGCGCAGCTCGGCGGCCAGGGAGCCCACCTGGCGGCGCAGCTCGGACCAGGTGACGTCGATCGGGTCGTGGGTCTCGTCGACGTACAGGAGGGCGGGGGTGTCCGCGCGCGTGGGGTCCTCGCCGGCGCGCAGGGCGTGCTCGGCGTAGTTCAGGGTGGCGCCCGGGAACCACTCGGCGCCGGGCATGGAGCGATCGCCGAGCACGCGCGCGTAGGGGGTGGTGAAGCGCACGTCGAACCACTCGGTGACGGCCTTCCAGAAGGTGTCGAGCTCGTCCACGGACCAGCGGTGCAGGGCCGCGTAGCCGCCGGTGGCGGGGGCTCCGTGGTGTTCGGCCGCCCAGGCCTGGAAGCGCGTGATCCGGGCGCCGGCGATCCGCTCCTGGTCCGGCTGCCAGAGCGGCGAGGGGTTCGCTGTGGACATGCGGCTGCTCCTGGGCTCTACGCGTTGTGGGCGGCTGTCGTGCGCACGGGCTCGGTGTGCGCGTGACACGGCTGACAGGACGATGCCACGTGATCGACTTCCGCACCAGGGTCTGCCGCGCCGGAGGCGGCCGGGCGACGGCGTGCCGGACCCTTGAGTGAACGGCAGTTGAACGCGGTGCACCCGCTCCTCCTTCGATGGCAGGGTGAGCAGCATGAACGGTCGTGACCTGGTGCGTTCGGTGAAGGCGGTCGGCATGTCCGACCCGGCCCAAAGGGTGCGCGAGGTGCGCTCCGCATGGCGTCGGCGGCGGGCCGACGCGGCCGGTCTTGCCCCCCGGGGCGCCGAGCGGGCCCGGACGCCGGGGCCCGTGACGCTGGTGGAGCCGGGGCCCGGCGGTGGTGTGGTGCGGTTCGCGCGGTCCGAGCTGCGGGTGCGGGTGGCGGCGGGCGGGGCCGTGTTCTGGGGCTGGGACGGGGCCGAGCCGTCGCCGTCGTACGCGCTGGTGGGCGGCGCTCCGGAGGCGGACCCCAGGGCGGTTCTCGAGCCCGACAAGGAGGGCGGCTGGCGGGTGGTGTCGGAGCGGGCGACGGTGGTCGTCTCGCGCCACGGCGCGGTGGAGCTGCGGACGCCCGGTGGTGTGGTGCTGCGGCGTGATCTGCCGCCCCGCTGGTGGGAGCCGGTGGACGGGGGGACGGCTCGGTGGGTGCAGCGGTCGGAGGTGGCGGCGGACGCGCGGTTCTTCGGGCTGGGCGGGAGGGCTGCGGGGCCACGGCTACGGAATGGCACGTACCGCTTGTGGAACACCGATCCGGGCGGTTCGTTCGAGCCCGGTGACGACCCGCTGTACATCACGATGCCGGTGCAGCTGGTGGTCGCCGACGTGGGCACGCATCTGGTGTTCCACGACAACAGCTGGGACGGCTCGGTGCGGCTGCGCGAGGGCCTGGAGGGTGCCGGTTCCGGTCACGACCGGCCGGGGTCGTGCGAGGTGCGGATGGACGGGGGGCCGCTGCGCTGCTGGGTGATGGTGGGGACTCCCGCGCGCGTGCTGCACTCCTGGGCGTCGCTGACGGGCGCGCCCGCGGTGCCGCCGGCTTGGGCTCTGGGCCACCACCACGCGCGGTGGGGCTTCGGCAGCGAGCGTGAGGTGCGGCGAGTCGTGGCGGGGTATCAGGAGCGCGGGCTGCCCCTGGACGCCGTCCACTTGGACATCGACCACTTCGACGCGCACCAGGTGTTCACGGTCGACAAGGAGCGCTTCCCGACGCTGCCGCAGCTGGCCGGGGAGCTGCGCCGGGACGGGGTCCGGCTGGTGTCGATCGTGGACCCTGCGGTGAAGGCCGCGCCGGGCAATGCCGTGTACGACAGCGGGACGGCGGCGGACGCGTTCGTGCGGGACGCGGCGGGGCGGGTCGTGCGGGGCCTCGTGTGGCCCGGGGACTCGGTGTTCCCGGACTTCACGGCGGGACGGGTGCGCAAGTGGTGGGGCGGCCTGTACGACGAGCGGCTCGCGCAGGGCTTCTCGGGCTTCTGGCACGACATGAACGAGCCGGTGTCGTTCGCGGCCTTCGGGGAGACCACGCTGCCGCGTTCGGCCCGGCACGCGCTGGAGGGCCGCGGCGGTGACCACCGGGAGGCGCACAACGTGTACGCCCTGGGCATGGCCCGGGCGGGGTACGAGGCGATGCGCGAACTGCGGCCTACGGAGCGGCCGTTTTTGTTCTCGCGCTCCGGGTGGGCGGGGATGCAGCGCTACGGAGGGACGTGGTCGGGTGACGTGGCCTCCACCTGGGCGGGGCTGCGGGCCTCGCTCGCGCTGGTGTTGGGGCTCGGCCTGTGCGGGGTGCCGTATTCGGGGCCTGATGTGGGCGGGTTCGACGGCAGCCCCTCCCCTGAGCTGTTCTTGCGGTGGTTCCAGCTCGGCGCGTATCTGCCGCTGTTCCGTACGCATGCGGCGTTGCGGGCCGGCCGCAGGGAGCCCTGGGAGTTCGGCCCCGAGGTGCTGGCGCACGCGCGCGTGGCGCTCGCCGAGCGGCGTCGGCTGCTGCCGTACTTCGTCACGCTGGCGCAGTTGGCGCGGCGTACGGGGGCACCGTACGTACGCCCTCTGTGGTGGGTCGCCCCCGAGGACAGGGCACTACGGGACTGCGAGGACGCGTTCCTGCTCGGCGACGCGCTGCTCGTGGCGCCGGTCCTGTCGGAGGGGGACACGGAGCGGGCCGTACGGCTGCCTCCGGGGCGGTGGTACGACACCGCTACCGGGACGGCGTACGAGGGGCCCGGCAAGGCTGTCCTGGAGGCGCCACTGTCCCGCGTTCCGGTGCTCGCGCGGGCCGGTGCGGTGCTGCCCGTGCGGGGCGAGGACGGGCGACTCGCCCTGGAGGTCTGGGCTCCGGCCAAGGGGCGCACCGGCGGGGGTCTGGTGATAGCCGATCCCGGAGACGGGTGGGACGAGGCGGAGCTCCAGCGCTACGGGGTGCGCTGGAGCGGGGACGGGCTGCTCGTCGAACGGGAGGGCGAGAAGGGCGGCGGGTACCCGGCGGAGCACCCGGTGCGGATCCGGGGGCTCGCGAGGCCCCAGGGGACGCACGACGCCTCTTAGCGGACGCGCGGCGCCCAGGGGCCGCTCTCGCGTGCTCAGGGGCTCAGATGTAGCGCCCTTCGAACCAGGCCCGCACCACCGACGTGTGCAGCGGGAAGGCGAGTTCGGCGGGGCGGTAGAGGAGCTCCCAGCCTTCGGTCTCGTCCGTGGGGGTGGACTGGGGCAGGTCGGCCGCGGGGCGCTCCGGGAGCAGGCCGAAGAGGAGCAGGTGGCCGTCGGGGGAGCTGAGGACCTCCACGATGCGTACGTCGCGGCTCGCGGCGCCGATGCCGGTCTCCTCCTTGAGCTCCCGGGCGACGGCGTGGCGCCAGTCCTCCCGGTGGTCCACGTAGCCGCCAGGCAGAGCGGAGCCCCCGCGCGCGGGGGCGATGGAACGGGTCACGACGACCAGGGAGGTGCCCTTCGTGTCGTACACCGGCTGGAGGGCGACGGCCACGGGCAGCGGGTTGCGGTAGACCACGGCCGCGCAGTCGGCGCAGGTGCGGGGCCAGCCGGTGACGTGGTCTCCGTAGCGCGCGCCGCAGCTCGAGCAGTGGGCGTCCGGCGCGGAGTTGGTGGGGTGTTGGGATGGGGACACGCGGCGGACTGTAGCCGATCTCCGGGCGTCGGTCTTCCGTGGAGTACGGAGATGCTGATAGACGCACGGGCATGACGACATTCGCTCCCGCTCTACGGAGACTCGCCCTTGCCGCCGTCGCCCTTTTCGCGGTGGCGGCCGCGCCCGCGCCCGCCGAGGCACGTACCGAACCGCAAGCCCCGGACGGCTTCGTGGCGTTGCGGGACGTCGACCCGACGATCATCCAGGAGATGCGCTATTTCACGCCGCACAACTTCGTGGGACGACGGATCGACGGCTATCGGCAGCCGATGTGCATCCTCACCGAGCCGGCCGCCAAGGCCCTCCGCACGGCGCAGCGCGCTCTCCTCCGGAAGGGCTACTCCCTCAAGGTGTACGACTGCTACCGGCCGCAGCGGGCCGTCGACCACTTCGTGCGCTGGGCCGAGGACCTGGGCGACGAGCGGATGAAGGCGGAGTTCTACCCCCGGGTCGACAAGTCGCGGCTCTTCGAGGACGGCTACATCGCGAAGAAGTCCGGGCACAGCCGGGGCTCGACGGTCGATCTGACGGTGGTGCCGCTGCCCGCGCTGCCCACCCGCCCGTACGTCCCCGGGGAGCCCCTGAAGCCGTGCTACGCGCCCCGGAGCGAGCGTTTTCCGGACAACTCCCTCGACATGGGCACGGGCTACGACTGCTTCGACACGCTGTCGCACACGGACGACCCGCGCGTCACCGGCAAGCAGCGCGCGCACCGGGATCTCCTGCGGAGCGCGCTGGCCAAGACCGGCTTCGTCAATCTGCCCGAGGAATGGTGGCACTTCACGTACAAGCCGGAGCTCTTCCCGGACACGTACTTCGACTTCCCGGTGTCACGCCGTTCGCTGCCCCACTGACGTGACAGGGGCCTCCATGTCACACTTCTGACGTCCCGTCAGATCCGTGCTCCTGGAGGACTCATGTCGCCGAAGCGAGCGCCTGTGGTGGCGCAGTGGTTCGCCGGGGAAGGGGATTCCTTCCGGCTCCTGGGAACGCGGTGCGCGCGGTGCGCCGCGGTCCACTTCCCCCGCGAGGACGGCTTCTGCCGCAATCCGGGGTGTGCGAGCGACGAGCTGGTCGAGGTCGCGCTGTCGCGGCGCGGGCGGGTGTGGTCGTACACCGACGGGCGCTATCGCCCGCCGGAGCCGTACCTCTCCGATCCGGAACTTCCCTGGCAGCCCTACACGTTGATCGCTGTGGAGCTCGAAGCCGAGCGCATGGTCGTGCTCGGCCAGGGGGCTCCCGGCGTGACCGTCGCCGACCTGGAGGTCGGGATGGAGGTCGAGGTCGTGCCCGGCGTGCTCCATGAGGACGCGGAGACGGCCTGGACCACGTGGCACTGGATTCCGGTGGGGGTGAGGGTGTGACGGGCGAGGTGGCGGTCCTCGGCGCGGGCATGCACCCCTGGGGCAAGTGGGGGCGCGGCTTCGTCACGTACGGCACGGTGGCGGCCCGCGCGGCCCTCGCGGACGCGGGTGTCGACTGGCGGGACGTGGGGTCGGTCGTCGGCGCGGACACGGTGCGCGGCGGCTATCCGGGGTACGTGGCGGGGGCGACCTTCGCCAAGGCGCTCGGCTGGCAGGGCGCGCGCGTGGCGAGCGTGTACGCGGCGTGCGCGTCCGGGGCCCAGGCCATCGCCACGGCCCGCGCGCAACTGCTCGCGGGGCTCGCGGACGTCGTGCTCGTCGTCGGCGCGGACGCGGCCCCCAAGGGGTTCTTCCGGCCCGCGGGGGGCGACCGGCCGGACGACCCGGACTGGCTGCGCTTCCGGCTCCTCGGAGCGACGAACCCGGCGTACTTCGCCCTGTACGCCCGCCGCCGCATGGCCGTGCACGGTGACACGCTGGAGGACTTCGCTCAGGTCAAGGTGAAAAATGCGGCTCTGGGGGCACTGAACCCGCACGCCCGCTACCGCACGGCCGTCACCGCCGAGGAGGTCGCCGCCTCCGCCGTCGTGGCGGACCCTTTGCGGCTGCTCGACATCTGCGCGACGTCCGACGGGGCGGCGGCCCTGGTGCTGTCCACGATGGAGTTCGCCCGGCGGCACGGCGCGCCCGCCCCGGTGCGCATCCGCGCGGTGTCCACGGTCACGCCGACGTATCCGAACACGGTCCTGGACCTCCCGGACATCGCCACCGACTCGGCCGTCGCCGTGCCGCCCGCCGAGCGGACGTTCCGGGCCTCCGTCGCACACGCCGCCTACGAGGAGGCGGGCATCGGCCCGGACGACCTCTCCTTGGCCGAGGTGTACGACCTGTCGACCGCTCTGGAGCTCCAGTGGTACGAGGACCTGGGGCTGTGCGGCGAGGGCGAGGGAGTCAAGCTGCTGCGCGAGGGAGCGACCTGCCCCGGCGGGCGCATACCGGTGAACACCAGTGGCGGTCTCGCCTCCTTCGGGGAGGCCGTTCCGGCGCAGGCGATCGCCCAAGTCTGCGAGTTGACATGGCAGTTGAGGGGCCAGGCCGGTGGCCGTCAGGTGACGGGGGCGCGGGTGGGGCTCACCGCGAACCAAGGACTGTTCGGGCACGGCTCCTCGGTGATCGCGGTGCGCTGAACCCCGCGCCGGGCGGCAAGGAGCCGTTCCGCCATGCGGCACAGGGCCGTTTCACCGCACCGCACGGGCGGCCGGGCGCGGAAGAGTGTGCGCCGGTTAACCGGTGGTGTCGGCGACCTTGACGCTCCATCACGGGCGGTGAACACTTCCCGGTGTCAGTCGGCATCGCCATTCTTCGGCTCCGTGCCGCTCAGGGCCCGTGTGCTCCCAGGCTCTGCACAGAAAGGGCCTGTTCAGCGGGTTATCCCCCCATGGGCGATGCGACTGTGACGGCACGCTCGTCTCCGGGGCGCGGGAGTCCCCTGCCACAGCGGATGCCGCTGTGCGTGAGCGGGCTGTAGTCGTGGGAAGCACACCCTGCACGGAGGACCGGGGCTCGTCGCCCCGGGCGAGGGACTAGGAGCCGCCATGTACTCGAACGGGGACATCTTCGTCGGTGAGGTCATCGGCACCGCGATTCTGATTCTCTTCGGCGCCGGCGTGTGCGCCGCCGTCACCCTCAACCACTCGAAGGCCAAGGCCTCCGGGTGGGTCGTCATCGCCTTCGGGTGGGGCTTCGGCGTCCTGGCGGGGGCCTACACCGCCGGGCCGCTGTCCGGCGGCCACCTCAACCCCGCCGTGACGATCGGCATCGCCATCGACACCGACAAGTGGGGCAAGGTCTGGATCTATCTCGCCGGGCAGATGGTCGGCGCGATGCTCGGCGCCGTCCTCGCGTACCTCACGTACCTCGCGCAGTTCAACGCCAACGTGCCGACGGGCGGCAAGGGCGACCGGGCGGGCGGCACAGGGCCCACGCCGACGCTCGGCATCTTCTCCACCATCCCGGAGATCCGGAACCCGGTCGCCAACCTGATCACCGAAGTCATCGCGACGGTCGGTCTGGTCCTCCCCATCCTCGCCTTCGGGCTCACCAAGGGCCTCGGGGAGTCGGGCATACAGACGCTGATCGTCGCCTTCCTCGTCGTCGGCATCGGCCTCTCGCTCGGCGGGCCCACCGGCTACGCCATCAACCCGGCCCGTGACCTCGGCCCGCGCATCGTGCACCAGTTCCTGCCGATCCCCCACAAGGGCACGTCCGACTGGAGCTACGCCTGGATTCCGGTGGCCGGTCCGCTGATCGGCGGCGCCCTCGCGGGCGTCATCTACAACGCAGCCTTCTGAGCGGCCGCCCGGGAGACCTCCAGCGCTCCCGGGCGGCCTCCCACGCGCCCCGAGCAGCTTCCGACAAGGAGGAGCCATGACGGACAGCTCCGAGAAATTCGTCGCCGCGATCGACCAGGGCACCACCTCGAGCCGCTGCATCATCTTCAACCAGGACGGCGCGATCGTCGCCGTGGACCAGCGCGAACACCGTCAGATCTTCCCCAAACCCGGCTGGGTGGAGCACGACGCCACCGAGATCTGGTCGAAGGTGCAGGCCGTGGTGGCGGGCGCGATCGCCAAGGCCGGGCTGCGCGCCGACCAGCTCAGCGCCCTCGGCATCACCAACCAGCGGGAGACGACGGTCCTGTGGGACCGCGCCACGGGCAAGCCGGTGCACAACGCCATCGTCTGGCAGGACACCCGAACGTCGGCGCTCTGCCACGAGCTGGGCGGCACCGACGGCCAGGACCGCTTCCGCGAGCAGACCGGCCTGCCCCTGGCGAGCTACTTCTCCGGGCCCAAGGCGGCCTGGCTGCTGGACAACGTGCCGGGGCTGCGCGCGCGTGCCGAGCGGGGCGACATCGCCTTCGGCACGATCGACACCTGGCTCATCTGGAACCTCACCGGGGGCACCGACGGCGGCGTCCACGTCACGGACGTCACCAACGCCGGGCGCACGATGCTGATGAACTTGGAAACGCTTCAGTGGGACCCCTCGATCCTCTCCGCCATGAACGTGCCGGAGGCGGTCCTGCCGGAGATCAGGTCGTCCGCCGAGGTGTACGGGACGGCCGTGGGGCAGCTGGCGGGGGTGCCCGTGGCCTCTGCCCTGGGCGACCAGCAGGCGGCCGTCTTCGGTCAGGCCTGCTACGACACCGGCACGGCCAAGAACACGTACGGGACGGGCAGTTTCCTGCTGCTCAACACCGGGAACAGGCCCGTGCCGTCCAAGAGCGGGCTGCTCACCACGATGGGGTACAAGATCGGCGGTGAGGCGCCCGTCTACTGCCTGGAGGGGTCCATCGCGATCACCGGGGCACTCGTGCAGTGGTTCCGGGACCAGCTCGGCATCATCCGTACGGCCGACGAGATCGAGCCACTGGCGGCGAGCGTGGAGGACAACGGCGGCGCGTACGTCGTGCCCGCCTTCTCCGGTCTGTTCGCCCCGTACTGGCGCTCCGACGCGCGCGGCGTCATCACGGGCCTGACCAGGTACGTGACCAAGGCACATCTGGCGCGCGCGGTCCTGGAGGCGACGAGCTGGCAGACCCGCGAGGTCGTCGACGCGATGTACCAGGACTCCGGAGTGCGCATCACCACCTTGAAGGTGGACGGCGGCATGACCAAGAACAACCTGCTGATGCAGCACCAGGCGGACGTGCTGGGCGTGCCCGTGATCCGCCCTCAGATCGCCGAGACGACGTGTCTGGGGGCCGCGTACGCCGCGGGGCTCGCGACGGGCGTGTGGCACGACCTGGACGAGCTGAAGGCCCACTGGCAGCGCGACGCCGAGTGGACGCCGCGGATGGAGGCCCAGGCACGCGACCGCGAGTACCACAACTGGCGCAAGGCCGTGGAACGCAGCTTCGGCTGGCACGACGACGGCACGGACGGCAACGCCGATGGCTGAGACCCCGCGCGCCGAAGTGACGGCGGCGGGCACGCGCGCGTAGGGGGCCATCGAGGCTCACGCGCGCGTGCGTGGCAGCGGCTCGTACCCCGGTCGGCGGGGGTGCGGGCCGCTCGCGGCGCGCGGGCGACGGCGCTCCACGGGCTCATCGGGCCACAGACTCCCGCTGGCCTCAGGTCTCCCGCCGGGCTTCAGGCTCTCGCCGGGGTTCAGAATCCCGGCGGGCTTCAGGTGGCGACGGGCTCGCGGGCCGCGGCGCCGACCGCCATCGCGTGCTCCACCACGTCGATCAGGACCTCCTTGACGGACTCCTTCTCGCGCGCGTCGCACAGCACCACGGGGGTGCCCGGGTCGAGATCGAGCGCCTGGCGCACCTCGTCGGCCGGGTAACGGGACGCTCCTTCGAAGCAGTTGACTCCGACGACGAAGGGTATGGAGCGGCGTTCGAAGTAGTCGACGGCGGCGAAGCAGTCCTCCAGGCGGCGGGTGTCGGCGAGCACCACGGCGCCGAGCGCGCCGGTCGCCAGCTCGTCCCACAGGAACCAGAAGCGGTCCTGGCCGGGGGTCCCGAAGAGGTACAGGACGAGGTCCTCGCGGAGCGTGATCCGGCCGAAGTCCATGGCCACGGTGGTGGTGTGCTTGCCCGGGACGCCGTCGACGTCGTCCACGGGGCGCCCCGCTTCGCTGAGCGTCTCCTCCGTGCGCAGCGGCTTGATCTCGCTGACGGCGCCGACGAGCGTCGTCTTGCCCACGCCGAAGCCGCCCGCCACCAGGATCTTCAGCGTGACCGGCTCCACGGGGGCCGTACCGCGCTCAGAACGCTTGAAGATCATTGCTCTCTTCTCCTGCATCAGTCATCAGTGGTGTCGCGTGCTTCGGTCGGGGCGGAGGACGCCGGGCCGGCCGACGCGGGTGGCGGGCCGTACCCGCCGCCTCCGGGGGTCTCGATCACGAGGACGTCACCTGGGCCCGCGTCCGCCGTGTCGCTGCCGTCGAGCCGTACGACGGTGCCGTCGGCGCGCTCGACGCGGCCCGAGCCCAGGGCTCCGGGCTCGCCGCCCGCCATCCCGTACGGCGCCACCCTGCGGTGCTGGGACAGCGTGGAGACCGTCATGGGCTCCCGGAACCGGATGCGGCGTACGGCGCCGTCTCCGCCGCGCCAGCGGCCGTCGCCGCCGCTGCCGCGGCGTACGGCGAACTCGTCGAGCAGGACGGGCAGCCGCCACTCCAGGACCTCGGGGTCGGTGAGGCGCGAGTTGGTCATGTGGGTCTGCACGACGGGCGCCCCGGGGAAGCCGTCGCCCGCGCCGGACCCGGAGGCCACGGTCTCGTAGTACTGGTGGCGGTCGTTGCCGAAGGTGACGTTGTTCATGGTGCCGGAGCCCTCGGCCTGGACGCCGAGCGCCGCGTAGAGGGCGCCGGTGAGGGCCTGTGAGGTCTCCACGTTGCCCGCGACGACGGCTGCGGGCGGCTCCGGCGACAGGAACGTTCCGGGCGGAACGATGATGCGCAAGGGCCGCAGGCAGCCGTCGTTGAGGGGGATGTCGTCGGCCACCAGGGTGCGGAAGACGTACAGGACGGACGCGTTGACCACGGCGAACGGCGCGTTGAAGTTGGTCGTCAGCTGGGGTGACGTACCGGTGAAGTCGATCGTCGCCTCGCGCTGTTCACGGTCCACGGTGACGCGGACCTTGATGACGGCACCCGAGTCGGTCTCGTAGGTGAACTCACCCTCTTCTAGGGCGTCGATAACGCGCCGCACGGAGTCCTCGGCGTTGTCCTGGACGTGCCGCATGTACGCCTGGACGACGTCGAGCCCGAAGGTGTCGATCATGCGGGCCACTTCGTCGACGCCCTTCTGATTGGCGGCGATCTGGGCACGCAGGTCGGCGAGGTTCGTGGCCGGGTTGCGCGAGGGGTAGCGGGTCTCGGTGAGCAGGCGCGAGGTCTCGTCCTCGCGGAAGCGGCCGCCTTCGACCAGCAGCCAGTTGTCGAAGAGGATGCCCTCCTCGTCGATGGTGCGGCTGTGCGCGGGCATGGAGCCGGGCGCGATGCCGCCGATCTCGGCGTGGTGGCCGCGCGAGGCCACGTAGAAGAGGATCCGCTCCCCCGGGGTGTCGAAGACCGGGGTGATGACGGTGACGTCGGGGAGGTGGGTGCCTCCGTGGTACGGGTCGTTCACCGCGTACGTGTCGCCGGGGCGCATGGCGGCGCCTCGGCGGCGGATGACCTCCTTGACGCTGGTCCCCATGGAGCCCAAGTGCACGGGGATGTGCGGGGCGTTGGCCACGAGGCTGCCGTCCGGGTCGAACAGGGCGCAGGAGAAATCGAGCCTCTCCTTGATGTTGACCGACTGGGCCGTCGACTCCAGGCGGGCGCCCATCTGTTCGGCGATCGACATGAAGAGGTTGTTGAAGACTTCAAGGAGGACGGGGTCGGCCTCCGTGCTCGCGCGGGAACCCGCGGGCGCCGTCGCCCGTTCCATGATCAGGTGCCCGTCCTCGGTCGTCGCGGCCTGCCAGCCGTCGTCGACGACCGTGGTGGCGCCGGCCTCGGTGATGATCGCGGGGCCTGTGACGGTCCGGCCGGGCGGCAGTTCCTCGCGGTGGTGCAGAGGGACGTCACGCCAGGCGCCGCCCGTGTGCAGGCGTACGGAGCGCGCAGGGGCCGTGGCACTAGGTGCGGTGGCGCCGCCGAGCCCGGAGAGGTCCGGGGGCTCGGTGAGACCGGTGGCTTCCACGGAGAGGGCTTCGACGACGACGGGGCGGTCCAGGGCGAAGGAGTAGTGGGCGCGATGGCGCTCTTCGAAGGTGCGGCGCATCGCCTCCGGCTCGGTGAGCTCCACGGCCAGCGTGGTGTCGGTGCCGTCGTAGCGCAGGTGCGCGCGGCGCGTGACGCGCACGCGGTCGGCGGGCACGTCCTCCGCGCGCAGCTCGGCGCGGGCAGCCTCCTCCAGGTCGCCGGCCGTCTTGAGGACGTGGTGCATCGCCGTGGCCTCCAGGGGTGCCTCGACGGACTGCTCGCGCATCGCCGTGGTGTCGGCGAGGCCGATGCCGAGGGCGGAGAGCACGCCCGCCATGGGAGGCACGAGGACGGTGCGGATGCCGAGCGAGTCGGCGACCATGCACGCGTGCTGCCCGCCCGCGCCGCCGAACGTCGTCAGGGCGTAGCGGGTGACGTCGTGGCCCTTCTGGACCGAGATGCGCTTGACGGCGGCCGCAATGTTGGCGACGGCGATCTGGAGATAGCCCTCGGCGACCTGTTCCGGCGTGCGGTCGTCGCCCGTGCTCCCGGTGATCTCGCGTGCCAGCGCGGCGAACCGCTCGCGGACGCGGTCCTCGTCCAGCGGCTGGTCGCCTTCGGGGCCGAACACGTGGGGGAAGTGGGCCGCCTGGATGCGGCCGAGGGCGACGTTGGCGTCGGTGAGGGTCAGGGGGCCGCCGCCGCGGTAGCAGGCGGGACCGGGATCGGCGCCCGCCGAGTCGGGGCCCACGCGGTAGCGGCTGCCGTCGAAGTGCAGCACGGAGCCGCCGCCGGCGGCCACGGTGTGGATGTCGAGCATGGGGGCGCGCAGCCGCACGCCCGCGATCTGCGTGGTGAAGACGCGTTCGTACTCCCCCGCGTAGTGCGACACGTCCGTCGACGTGCCGCCCATGTCGAAGCCGATGACGCGGTCGAACCCGGCGAGCCGCGACATGCGGGCCATGCCCACGATGCCGCCCGCGGGCCCGGAGAGGATGGCGTCCTTGCCGCGGAACTGCCCGGCTTCCGCGAGTCCGCCGTTGGACTGCATGAACATCAGGCGCACGCCGCTGAGTTCGTGGGCGACGTGCTCGACGTACCGGCGCAGGACAGGCGAGAGGTAGGCGTCGACGACCGCGGTGTCGCCGCGCGGCACGAGCTTCATCAGCGGGCTGACCTCGCTGGACAGCGAGACCTGCGGAAAGCCGACGGCGCGGGCGAGCTCGCCGACGGCCTGCTCGTGGGCGGGGTACAGATGGCTGTGCAGGCACACGACGGCTACGGCGCGGATGCCGTCGTCGTAGGCCTGCCGCAGCGGTCCGTCGAGCGCGTCCAGGTCGGGGGCGCGCAGCACCTCGCCGTCGGCGGCCACCCGCTCGTCGACTTCGAGCACGCGCGCGTACAGCTCTTCGGGCAGGACGATCTCGCGCGCGAAGATCTGCGGGCGGTTCTGGTACGCGATGCGCAGGGCGTCGCGGAAGCCCCGGGTGATGACGAGCGCCGTGGGCTCTCCCTTGCGCTCCAGAAGGGCGTTGGTGGCGACGGTGGTACCCATTCGGACGGCGGCGATCGGCACGGAGCGCGGATCGGCGGCGCGCAGGAGGTCCTGGGGGGCGCGCGGCGCGCGGCTGTCGCCCGCGCTCGGCTCCTGGGCGCCCGTCGGCTCCAGGGCACCCGCTTCGGCGAGGAGGTGCGCGATGCCGGCGACGGCCGCGTCCGCGTAGCGCGCGGGGTTGTCGGACAACAGCTTGTGGGTGAGGAGGCGGCCGTCCGGACGGCGCGCGACGACATCCGTGAACGTGCCGCCCCTGTCGACCCAGAACTGCCAGCCAGTCACGTCTCAATCCCCGCTTTCGCGCTGTTCAGAGCGCCCGGAGGCCGTCGATCACGTCGCGCAGAATACTCTCGTCCGGCAGCTCGGCGGGGGGTACGGGGCGGGTGACATGCACCAGTTCGTCGTGGACGAGGTCGCCGATCAGGACGCGGATCACGCCGATCGGAAGGTCGAGTTCCGCGGCGAGTTCCGCGACGGACTGAGGGCTGTCGCGGCACAGGTCGACGATGTCCACGTGCTCCGGTGACAGCGTCTGATCGGCTTCCGTGTCATCGGCGCGCGACTCCGCGACCACGACCGCGATCAGGTCGAGGCGGTGCTGGGCCGGGCTGGTGGTGCGTCCGCGCGTCATCGCGTACGGGCGCACCACCGGACCGGCGTCGTCGTCGAACCAGCGAGGCGTCGAGGGAGGGGCCTGACCGTCGTCGTCGCTCATGCCCTCCCGCTACCCTCCCGTGGGCAGGTCGGTGCGCGGCGCCGAACCCAGGTGCACACCCACCCTCTTGACCAGCAGCGTCATCTCGTACGCCACCAGGCCGACGTCGGAGTCCGCGTCCGCGAGGACGGCGAGGCAGCTGCCGTCACCCGCAGCCGTGACGAAGAGGAACGCGTCGTCGAGCTCGACGACGGTCTGCCTGACCTTGCCCGCCTCGAAGTGGCGGCCGACGCCCTTGGCGAGGCTGTGGAAGCCGGACGCGACGGCGGCGAGGTGCTCGCTGTCCTCCCGGGTGAGGTTCTTGGACACGCCCGTCGGCAAGCCGTCGCCGGAGAGGACGAGCGCTTTGCGGATGCTGGCGACACGCTCCACCAGGTCGTCGAGGAGCCAGTTCAGCTCTCCCGCCGCCCCGGTCGCGGTGGTGCGTGCGTCGGCCTTCGGTGCGGTCATCGACCGTCCCCCTCAGATGTCGTTCCTGGTGCTGCGCCGTCAGGGGCGCTGTCGCCCGCGGCGTTCTCTTCGCGGCCGCGCTGCCAGCCGCGCTGGAGCGAGGCCATGCGGCTGCGTACCTCGTCGGCGTCGCGCTCGTCCGGCCTCCCGGCGGCCGGGGCGGTGGTGTCGCGTTCCGTGGGACGGACGGGGCCGTCCTTGAGCTGCGGGGCGAGGTTCGCCTGCCTGACCCTGCGCGGCAGCCCTCCGAGGGCGGGCCTGCCGGGGGCCTGGGGCGCCGTGCGGGGCGGCGTCTCGGTGCTGCCTGCGGCCCGGTCCATGGCGTCCCTGTCCGTCCTCGCCGCCCGGTCCGCACCGGGCGCTGTCTCCGTGCGGGTGGTGCTGCGCGGCGGGTCCGCCGCCGGGCGCCGCCGGGGCAGCGGCCGCGGGTCCGTCTGGAGCTCGCTCCGCTCCGGGCGGGGCGGGGTCAGGTCGGGCCAGCCGTCGTCGAGGCGCGGGCGGCGGGGCGGTTCGAGGCCCGCGCGGTCGGCCGGTCGTGTGTCCCGGGCGGGGCCGCGTTCGGGGCGCCCGTCCGGGGCCTCGCGGCGGGACCGTACGTCGTCTCCGGTCTCGGCGGTGTCGAGGGCGTCCGTGTCGCGCGTGCGGGTCGGGCCGACGCGGCGGCCGTGCGAGGAGACCAGCTTCGGCGTGCTGCGGCGCGGCAGGGGGACCGTGGCCCCAGGAGGACGCTCGTTGTCCAGGAGGTCGTCGCGGCCGGAGGTGCCGTAGCCGACGGGGTCGGTGGCTCGGGCGGGCTCGTCGAGGACCGGTTCACGCGCCTGCTGATGCTGCTCTCCGGGGGCATCGGTGGCGCGGCGGCGGGGGCGGAACAGGCCGCCGCGCTCGCTGTCGGCATCCTCCAGGTCACCGAGTTCGCCGAGGGAGCCCGAGAAGCCCTCCAGGCTCGCCCTGCCGACCGGCGCCTCCAGTTCGACCGGTCCGTCCAGGATGGACGCGGGCAGGCCGGGGAGCTGGACGGGGACCTGGGCGAGGGCCGAGGTGCGGTCGCCCACGGGCGTGGCGGGCTGCGGCCGGTCGAGGCGGAATCCGACGCCTCCGGTGTCGGGTACGTCGTCCGTGAGCAGGGACTCCGGGATGAAGACGACGGCGGTCGTGCCACCGTACGGGGAGGGCTGCAAGGAGACGCGGACCCGCTGGCGCTGGGCCAGACGGCTGACGACGAAGAGGCCGAGGCGGTCGGTGTCGGACAGTTCGAACTCGGGCGTCTCGGCGAGGCGGAGATTGGCGTCGAGGAGGGCCTCGGACGTCATGCCGAGGCCCCGGTCGTGGATCTCCAGGGTGAAGCCGTTGGCCACGTGCTCCCCCAGGACCTGCACCGCGGTGTGCGGGGGCGAGAACACCGTGGCGTTCTCCAAGAGCTCGGCGAGCAGATGGGTGAGGTCGGCGACGGCGGGCCCGGTGACGGCGATCCGGGGCAGTCGGCGTACCTCGATGCGTTCGTAGTCCTCGACCTCGGCGACGGCCGCGCGGACGACGTCCATGAGCTGGACGGGCTTGCGCCACTGCCGGGAGGGCGCGGCGCCGGAGAGGATCACGAGGCCCTCGGCATGCCGCCGCATGCGGGTGGTGAGGTGGTCGAGGCGGAACAGGTCGGCCAGTTCGTCGGTGTCCTCGGTCCTGCGCTCCATGGTGTCGAGGAGCGTCAGCTGTTTGTGCAGCAGCACCTGGCTGCGGCGGGCGAGGTTGACGAACACCTCGGAGACGCCGCGGCGCAGGTCGGCCTGCTTGACGGTGGCCTCGACGGCGGCGCGCTGCAGGGTGTTCATGGCCTGGCCGACCTGGCCGATCTCGTCCTTCTCGTAACTGAGGCGAGGCGCCTCGGTCTCCACGTCGACCTGCTCGCCCGCCGCGAGGCGCCGCAGCAGGCCGGGCAGGCGCACGCCGGACGCCTCGTGGGCCTCCAGACGCAGCCGGCGCAGGTCACGGATGAGACCGCGGCCGATGCGCACGGAGAGCACGATGGAGACGACCACGGCGAGCAGACCGACCACGCCGGCGACGGCCAGCTGCACGATCACCTTGACGGCTTCGGGACGTGCCCGGTCGCGCAGCCGGTCGATGGCCGCGTCGTTGCGCTCGGCGAGGCCGAGGAGGACCTTGTTCGCCTCCTGGTTCCAGTCGGAGGAGGTGACCGCGCGCGGGGTGCCGGGGCCGGACTCCGCGAGGGTCTTCTCGGCATCGCGCAGGCGGGCGGTCTCGGCGCCGTTCCAGTAGCGCTCGTAGCGGGCGCGCTCGCCGTCGGGGAGCTGGGCGAGGCTGTTGTCGAGGAGCAGCGAGCGCTGCGCCATCAGGTCGGTGACCTGGCGGACCTCGGTCTTCGTGACGGTGCCCGTGGTCAGCGCCGAGGCGATCAAGGCGTCTTCGCGGGAGAGGAGTTCACGGGCCTGGTCGACGCCGATGAGGGCGCGGCTCTGCGCGGTGATGCTGACGTCGTCCAGGGCGTTGAGCGTCGTCAGGAAGCCGTAGCAGGGGTCGGTGAGGCGCGTGTACATCTTCAGCGCCTCGTCGCGGCTGATGGTGCCTTCCCCGACCGTGCGGCGCAGGGCCCCGATGCCGTCGAAGGCGTCGAGGACCGCGGTCAGGCGTTCCTCCGAGTGGCCGTCGAGGACGTCCCGGGACTTGGAGTCCTTGGCGGCGGACCTGACCTTGGCGATGAGTTCGTCCGTGGCGTCGCGGCTGCTGCGCAGCGCGGCGAGCGCGTCCGACGCCCGTGGGTCCGCGAGGTGGATGAGCGTCTGACGCCGTTCCTCCTGGACCACTTGGACGGTGTCCTGGATGGGTTTGGCCAAGTCGTCGATGATGTACGCGGTGTCGATCAGCTTGTTGGCCTCACGCCCAGTCACGAACGTGGCGAAGCCCCAGATCGCCGTGAGGGACACGAGCGGCACGAGCAGCAATGCCACGATCTTCCGGCGGATCGACTTCCCGCGAAAGCGCATGGCCTCCCCTAGATCGGGCCCCATGCGGCCGCGCGAATGGCCCAGGGGCACGCATGTGCGTCAACAAACGGCGTGAGCCTACTACTGACACACGAGCAACTCGAAGACACGTCCGGACACTTTTCAGCCGTGACGCGAAACGGACGTCGGGAGTTGTCCGCCCATTGCGGGAGATTGCCTCCCGCCTGCGGCGCAGCCCACGCGCCCCCATCCCCCTTACGCCGCGCGCCAGTTGGCCTGAAGTGTGCGCCAACGGGAACCGATCACTCTTCCGGGTGACGTCTCATGCGGAGCGGGAATCATCGGCGGGGCTCGTTCGTCGATCAGTACGGAAGGTGAGCACGAGGTCGAATGGATGGACGGGGCGACCGAGCGGGGCGCACGGGGGCCGAATGACGAGGGGCGCGGGACCGAGCTGCGATGTACGGCTTGGCGGGCGGCGTAAAGCAGCGTAAAACGGGCAGCAGCCAGAGAGTCGGACAGGAGACTCTCGGTGGCCGCGGGGCGCGGGACAGCGTGCGTGCGACACGCGTCGCGCCGTAAGGCAGCGGGGGGAGTGACGGGTTGATGGGTACGACGGAGCGCGACAAGACATCCGAGAAGCACGCGAGCGGCGAATCGGCGGGGCTGGAGACGCAGTTGGCCACGCGACAGAAGGACGAGCGGGCCGTGCCGGGGCAGCCGTGGCGGGCCGAGCGCGCACGCAGACGAGAGCTGCGCCGGGCCGCCGAGCGCGACGACGAGGCAAGAGCGGATGAAGCAAGAGCAGGAGGTGCCGAGCCCCGGAGCTCGGAAAGGCCGGGGGCCGACCCTCGGGCCGCACCTGGGCACAGCGCCCTGGGGCAAGCCGGGCAGCGGAGAGCCGATGCCACAGCAGCGGCCGTCGCCGCCACGCCAACGGGAGGCCACCGCTTGGGATACGACACATACGCGGGACACGACGCATACGACGCGCGGCGGCCCCTGTGGGTCGAGGAGCCCGCGACTCGGCCGCGCCTGCCGGACCCGGTGCGCGCCGTCGCCGTGCGGGCCGTGCTCATCGTGGCGCTGACCCTCATCCAAGCGATGACAGCGTTCTTCTGTGCGATGGCCGGGTCCTGGCTGGCCTTCCCCATGGTCCTCAGCAGCGTCGCCAGCACGGTCGTGGCCACCTGGGGCGTCCTCGACGTCTGGGTGACCCGCCAGGTCTGGAGCCAGCGCAACGGCGTGGTGTCGGCGCCCAACAGCACGGCACGCCGGCTCCGGCGCGAGCGACGCAGGGCCCGCCGTGCGGCTCGTGCGGCCGCCCGCACGAAGGAGGGCATACGGGGGCGGGGCGCGGCGCGACAGCTGTCACACTCCTGACGGCGCGCCGCGCCTCGCTTCCCGGGCATCGTCGACTACCGGCTGCCCGCTACGGGCTAGTGATCACGGGCTTGCGGGCTTGCGGGCTTGCGGGCTTGCGGGCTTGCGGGCTTGCGGGCTTGCGGGCTTGCGGGGCCCAACCCGCGCTCCGCCGGGCGGGTATCACCTGCCCCGGGCCGTGAGCGGCGCCGTCACACCGCGGCCGGGTGTCCGGCCCTTAGCTCTCTGCGGACTCGCATGAACGCGCGCGGGCGGTCCACGGCCAGGACGGCCGTCGGGCGACCCTCGTCCTCGTACACCGCCAAGAAGCCACCGTCGTCCGGCGCGGGACCGCCCTCCCGCACACGGACCGTGGCCGAGGCGGGGCGGTGGCCCGCGAACTGGATGCGGGAGCCGTACTGGTCCGACCAGAAGTACGGGAGGGAGTTCACGGTCTCCACGGTGCGGGCGGCGAGCAAGTTGCGTACGGCTACGCGAGGTTGCTCCGTGGCGTTCGTCCAGTGCTCGGCGCGGACGCCGCCGACGCGGGCGACACCACCGGCTGCGGCTCCGGCTGCGGCTCCGGCTCCGGCTCCGGCTCCGGCTCCGGCTCCGGCTCCGGCTCCGGCTCCGGCTCCGGCTCTGCCAACGCCACCGACGCGGGCAACGTCCCCCACTGCCACGACCTGCGGCAACGCCGTCACGCAGCCCTCGTCGCACGGGATCCCGCCGCGCAGCTCCCCGGCGCCGCCGTCGAGCGATGTGCCCTCCAGCCAGGTGGTGTTGGGCTGTGCGCCGATGCCGACGACCACCACGTCGGCGGGGAGCAGACGGCCGTCGGCGAGTTCCACGGCGGCGACCCGCGCGCCAGGGGCGGACACGGAGGCCGTGCGCGGTGCGGGGCGCAGGCTCGCCACGCCTGTGCCGGTGAGCAGTCGCACGCCGCCCCGTCGGTGCAGTTCGGCACAGAACGCGGCCATGTCAGCGCCCAGTTGGGGGACCAGTGGCAGCGGGGCGGCCTCCACGACGGTGACGTCGTGGCCGAGCGTCACGCACGAGGAAGCCGTCTCCGCGCCGATGAAACCGCCGCCGATCACCACGACCCGGCGGGGGCCGCGGGTGAGCGCGGCGCGCAGGGCGCGGGCGTCGTCGAGGGTGCGCAGGGTGTGGACCCCGGTGAGGGGTGGGCCCGGGAGGGGCCGGGCCCGCGCGCCGGTGGCGATGACGACGCCGTCGCCGACGACCGCGCGGCCGTCGGCGAGCAGCACCGTACGGCTGCCCGTGTCGAGCCCGCTCGCGGGGACGCCGAGAAGCCACTCGGCGTCCAGTTCCGCGAGTTCCTCGGTGTCGGCCAGGGCGAGGTCGGGCTCGACGGCCGCGCCGGGGCCCAGCCCGGTGCCGGTGCCGGGCGTGGGGCCCGTGAGGAAGGCCTTGGACAAGGGCGGGCGGTCGTAGGGAAGGTGAGTTTCCGCGCCGATGACGACGAGGCGGCCGTCGAAACCCTGGGCGCGCAGCTCGCGGACCGCGTAGAGACCGGCGAGGGAGGCACCCACGACGATGACCGTCCTCATGCGGCGGAGCCCTCCCCCGCCGCCGCGCCCGCCTCGGCCGGGACCGAAGGGGCGCCTGTCACATGGACGTGGACCATGCCGTCCACGACGCTCACGCGGTGGGTGCGCACGGGGCGGCGCGCGGGCAGGCAGGTCGGCTGCCCCGTCCTGAGGTCGAACGAGGCGGCGTGCAAGGGGCATTCGACCAGGCAGCCCTCAAGCCAGCCCGCGGCAAGGGAGGCGTCCTGGTGGCTACAGGTGTCGTCGATGGCGTACAGGGCGCCGTCGGCGTTGAACACCGCGATGGGCGGGGTGGTGTCGAGACGGACGGATTCGCCCGCGGGGAGCTCGTCGAGGCGGCAGACGGGAATCATGGCGTCCCTCTGGATCTCTCGGTCGGATGTGGTGGAAGGCTCGGCTCGAAGCGGGGCGGTCGGGCCGGGTCGGTGCTTGGCTCGGTCCGTCGGGTCCGGTGGGGCCTCGGGCTCCCGAAGGGGGTCTGGGGCTTCTGGGCCTGGCCAAGGCCTTGGTCAGGCCCAGAAGTTCTGGCTTCGCTCAGGCTCGGAGGGTTCAGGCTTCGGTCACTGGCTCGGTGGTTCAGGTCCCAGCCGGGGCGCGGGTTCCGGACTCGGCCGGGTGCACAGGGTCAGGAGAGGTCCGGCCGGGCCCGGAGCGTCGAGTCCGGCCAAGGTGCCAGGCCCCCGGCCAGGTCCGGCACCGGCGAGGTCCCAGGCCTCAACTCCCGCCCGGAGCCTGCCGGATCCCGGCCGAAGCCCGGTCGGAGCCCGGCCGCGGCGACAGCCACGGTCATGGCCTCGACGCCGACTCAACGCCCAGCCCTGCCAGGAGGCCCCAGTCCTGTCCGGCCCCGTTTCGACAAGGGACTCTTCGGTAACATGGAGTTCCATATGACGCACCGCGTAGTGCTATGCGCAACAGAATCCGGTGGGACGCCCACGGAGTCAAGGGCTTCCCTGAGAAGCGGCTTCAACCGCCGCCGAGTGGTGAGAGTTGAGATATGACCCGCACGCCGAAAAGCCCTGACCAGAACGGTGAGCCGCACCAGGACCAGCCCGGGGCGGGCAGATCCCGGGCGCGGCAGTCCGGGGCGGCCGCGGGCTCGGTGCAGTCCGTGGACCGGGCCGTGAGCGTCCTGGAGATCCTCGCGCGGCACGGCGAGGCCGGAGTCACCGAGATCGCCGACGAGCTGGGCGTGCACAAGTCGACGGCGTTCCGGCTGCTCGGCGTCCTGGAGAACCGCGGCCTGGTCGGTCAGGCCAAGGACCGCGGCAAGTACTTCCTCGGCGCGGGCGTGCTGCGCCTCGCGGGCGCCGCGGCCGTGCGCATGGACATCTCCCAGGAGGGCGCCCCCGTCTGCCGCGCGCTGGCCGACGAGCTGGGCGAGACGGTCAACATCGCGGTCCTCGACGACGACGCCGCGGTCAACATCATGCAGGCGCGCGGCCCCGCGTCCGTGACCGCGCAGAACTGGCTCGGCCGCCGCACCCCGCTGCACGCCACCTCCAGCGGGAAGGTGCTGCTCGCCCATCTGCCGACGACCCTGCGCGAGGGCCTGGTCGCCCGTACGCTGCCACGGCTCACCGACCACACCGTGACCGGCACGGTGGCGCTGCGCGGCGAGTTGGAGACCGTCGTCGAGCAGGGCTTCGCCACGGCCGTGGAGGAGTTCGAGGTGGGGCTCGCCGCGGTCGCCGCGCCGGTGCGGGCGCACGACGGCAAGGTGATCGGGGCACTCAGCGCGTCCGGGCCGGTGTACCGGCTGACCGAGGACCGGCTCACCGAGCTCGCCAAGCGCACGGTCACGGCCGCCGTGGACCTGTCCCGCCGCATGGGCTACGGCCTCTGACCACAGACCGGGACGGGGCGCCGCCGCCACACCACCCGGAAGTCAGCTCAGCGGCCGATTGCCGCCACACCGCCCGGCGGCCAACTCCACGGCCGGTCTCCGCCACACCGCCCGGAGCCCGCCCAGCCCCGCTACCACCATCCGCCCCACCGCTCACAGCCCGGAGGGGCACCCGGCAACACCGCCCGGCCACCCCTCCGTCAGGCCTCCCGCCCCACCGCGTCCCGAAGCCGCCCCGGCCTTTTCCCGGGCCTTCGCGTCCGCCCCTTGACGGCCCCTTGATGCCGCTCGCACGATGTTCCCGATAGCGCAACAAGTCGTGGAGTACGCAACAGCAGCCGCGTTTGCGCGGAGTCGCGCAACGGTCCCGCAGAGGAGCCTGGCCGTGCCACACGAGGTCCGTGGCGTCGTCGCCGCGAAGAAGGGCGCACCTGTCGAGGTGCAGACGATCGTCGTGCCGGATCCCGGACCGGGAGAGGTACTCGTCTCCGTGCAGGCCTGCGGGGTCTGCCACACCGATCTGCACTACCGGGAGGGCGCGGTCGGCGACGGCTTCCCGTTCCTGCTCGGGCACGAGGCCGCCGGGACGGTCGAGGCGGTCGGCGAGGGCGCCGAGGGCCTGCGGCCCGGCGACTACGTGGTCATCGCCTGGCGCGCACCGTGCGGAACGTGCCGCTCCTGTCTGCGGGGCCGCCCCTGGTACTGCTTCGACTCCCGCAATGCGGCCCAGCCCATGACGCTCCTCGACGGCACCCCGCTGACCCCCGCCCTCGGCATCGGCGCGTTCGCGCAGAAGACCCTGGTCGCGGCGGGCCAGGCCGTGAAGGTCGACCCGGCGGCGCGCCCGGAGGCGGCGGGCCTCATCGGCTGCGGTGTGATGGCCGGGTACGGGGCCGCCGTGCACACGGGCGGCGTACGCCGCGGCGACACCGTCGCCGTCATCGGCTGCGGTGGTGTGGGCTGCGCGGCGATCGCCGGGGCCGCGCTCGCCGGAGCCAGACGCGTCATCGCGGTCGACGTCGACGACGCGAAGCTCGACGGCGCGACGCGGTTCGGAGCGACGGACACGGTCAACTCCCGCGGTACGGAACCGGTGGCGGCGGTGCGCGGGCTCACCCGCGGCTTCGGCGTCGACGTGGCGATCGACGCGGTGGGCATCCCTGACACCTATCGCCAGGCCTTCTACATGCGCGACCACGCGGGCACCCTCGTCCAGGTCGGCGTGCCCGACCCGGCGATGACCATCGAGCTGCCGCTGATCGACCTCTTCTCGCGCGGCGGCGCGCTCAAGTCCTCCTGGTACGGCGACTGTCTGCCCACGCGGGACTTCCCGATCCTCGTCGACGAGTACGTGCGCCGCCGGCTGGACCTCGGCGCCTTCGTCAGCGAACGGATCGCCCTCGACCAGGTCGAGGCGGCCTTCGACCGGATGCGGGAGGGCACGGTGCTGCGCTCGGTGGTGGTCCTGTGACAGGCGCGCCGGACCGGGACCGCAACGCCCCACGACAGGACACACCGACCGCCCCCCAGCAGAGCACGCCGAAGGCCACCGCCTTCGCCCCACAAGACCGCCGCCCCCATAGCCCTCGCGGCCCCCGCGTCGTCATCATCGGCGCCGGAATCGTCGGCTGCTCCCTCGCCGACGAGCTCACCGCGCGCGGCTGGAGCGACGTCACCGTCCTCGAACAGGGGCCGCTGCCCGCCCCGGGCGGCTCCACGTCGCACGCGCCCGGACTCGTCTTCCAGACCAGCCCGTCCAAGACGCTGAGCGAGTTCGCCGCCTACACCGTGCGGAAGTTCAGCTCCCTGAGCGTCGACGGGCTTCCCTGCTTCCACCCCGTCGGCGGTCTGGAGCTCGCCACCACGCAGGAGCGCTGGGCCGATCTGCGCCGCAGGGCCGGGCTCGCCGCGTCCTGGGGCGTTCGCGCGCGGCTCGTCGGCCCCGAGCGGTGCGCGGAGCTGTGGCCGCTGCTCGACAGCGGGCAGGTCCTCGGCGGTCTGCACACGCCCGACGACGGGCTCGCCCGGGCCGTGCCCGCCTGCCGCGCGCAGATCGAGCGGGCCACCCGGCGCGGTGCCCGCTTCCTCGACCGGCACACCGTGACCGGCATCGAGCGCGCCGAGGGCCGGGTCACCGGCGTGGTCACGGACCGCGGCGCGTTCCCCGCCGACCGCGTGGTGTCGGCCGCGGGCTTCTGGGGCCCGGTGATCGGACGGATGGCGGGCGTCGACTTGCCGCTGCTGCCGCTCGCCCACCAGTACGCGAAGACGCGACCGCTGCCCGAGCTCGCGGGCGTCAACGATCCGCGCACGGAGGCCTCCCGGCCCATCCTCCGGTTCCAGGACAGGGATCTGTACTTCCGCGAGCACACCGACCGCATCGGCATCGGCTCGTACGCCCACCGGCCGCTGCCCGTCGACCCGTTCACGATCGACTCGTACGACGAGGCCGCCGGGCGCGGCCGTGCCGTGCCCGCGATGCCGTCGGCGCACCCCTTCACCGAGGAGGACTTCGCACCGAGCTGGCAGGACTGCTGCGGCCTGCTGCCCGCGCTCAAGGAGTCGACGGTCGACGAGGGTTTCAACGGCGTCTTCTCCTTCACTCCCGACGGCATGCCCCTGCTCGGCCCGTCCCCGGCACTGCGCGGCTTCTGGCTCGCCGAGGCCGTGTGGGTCACGCACTCGGCAGGCGTCGCCAAGGCGGTCGCCGAATGGATGGTCGACGGCAGGACCTCCACGGACGTCCACGACTGCGACCTGACGCGCTTCGAGGACGCGCAGCGCTCCCCCGCGTACGTCGCGCGGCGCGGCGCCCAGCAATTCGTCGAGGTCTACGACGTGATCCACCCGCAGCAGCCGATCGACCAGCCACGGCCCCTGCGCGTCAGCCCCTTCTACGCCCGCCAGCTCGAACTGGGGGCGGTGTTCCTGGAAGGCGGCGGCTGGGAGCGCCCGCACTGGTACGAGGCGAACGCGCCGCTCACCGCGGGCCTGGAGCTGCCCGCGCGGGACGCCTGGTCCGCCCGCCACTGGTCACCGGTCGCCGCCGCCGAGGCACGGGCGACACGCGAACGCGTCGCGCTGTACGACATGACGCCGCTGCGCCGCCTGGAGGTCACGGGCCCCGGAGCCCTGGCCTTCCTCCAGCGCATGACCACCAACAACCTTCACAAGAAGCCCGGTTCGGTCACCTACACCCTCCTTCTCGACGAGGCGGGCGGCATCCGCTCCGACCTGACCGTGGCACGGCTCGCCCCCGACCACTTCCAAGTCGGCGCCAACTCCCCCGCCGATCTCACCTGGCTACTGTGGCACGCGCCGGACGACGTCCACATCAGGGAGATCACCCAGGGGACGTGCTGCGTCGGCGTCTGGGGTCCGCGCGCCCGCGCCCTGGTCCAGCCGCTCACCCTCGACGACTTCTCGCACCGGGCCTTCGGCTACTTCAAGGCCCGGCGGACGCACATCGGCGACGTCCCGGTGACGGCCCTGCGCCTGAGCTACGTCGGAGAGCTCGGCTGGGAGCTGTACACCACCGCCGACCTGGGCCTGCGCCTGTGGGACACGCTGTGGGAAGCGGGCCGGGACCTCGGCGTCGTCGCGGCCGGGCGGTCCGCCTTCACCAGCCTGCGCCTGGAGAAGGGATACCGCGCCTGGGGCCAGGACATGACCACCGAGCACGACCCCTACGAGGCAGGGCTCGGCTTCGCCGTACGCCAGGACAAGGGCGACTTCGTCGGCCGCACGGCCCTGCGGCGACGCGCCCCCGACCTCACCCCCACCCCCGACACCAGCACCAGCACCAGCACCAGCACCAGCACCCGAAGGCTGACCCCCCTGCTCCTCGACGACCCGGCCGCCGTCGTCCTCGGCAAGGAGCCCGTGTACGTCGAGGGCACCCCGGCCGGATACGTCACCAGCGCCGCGTACGGCTACACGCTGGGCCGCTGCGTCGCCTACGCCTGGCTGCCGCCGCTGCCCACCGGAACGCCCGTCCGCATCGAGTACGTCGGCGAGCGTCTGCCCGCGACGGTCGCCGACGAACCTCTTTTCGACCCCGAGATGACCCGCATCCGCTGCTAGCCACCGGCCGGCCCCCGAGCCCTCCTCCTCCGCGCTTCCCGCCCCGTCGCCTCTCTTGGAGACCGCATGTCCCGCACCACCCCCACGTACGACGTGATCGTGATCGGTCTGGGCGGCATGGGCAGCGCCGCCGCCCATCACCTGTCCGCGCGCGGGGCCCGCGTCCTCGGCCTGGAGAGGTTCGGCCCCGTGCACCAGCGCGGCTCCAGCCACGGCGGCTCCCGGGTCACGCGCCAGTCGTACTTCGAGGACCCCGCGTACGTACCGCTGCTTCTGCGCGCCTACGAGCTGTACGAACAGGTGGAGCGGGACACCGGGCGCGAGATCGCGATCCTGTGCGGCGGTGTGATGGTCGGCCGTCCCGACGGGCGCGTCGTCTCCGGGGCGCGGCTGTCCGCCGAGACCTGGGGCCTGCCGCACGAGATGCTCGACGCCCACGAGATCCGCCGCCGCTTCCCGACGCTCACGCCCCGGGCCGACGAGGTGGCGCTCTTCGAGCGGCGCGCGGGCCTGCTGCGGCCGGAGAACACCGTCGCCGCGCACCTCCAGCTCGCCACCCGGCAGGGCGCCGAGCTGCGCTTCGAGGAACCGGTCGTCCGATGGGAACCGTGTGGGGGCGGCGTCCGCGTGCACACGCCCGAGGACACGTACACCGCGGGCCAGTTGGTGATCTGCCCCGGTGCGTGGGCGCCCGAGCTGCTCGCGGACCTCGGGGTGCCGTTCACGATCGAGCGACAGGTCATGTACTGGTTCCAGCCGACCGGCGGCGTCGGCCCCTTCCTGCCCGCACACCATCCGATCTACGTGTGGGAGGACCCGGAGGGCGTCCAGGTGTACGGCTTCCCGGCGATCGACGGTCCCGAACTCGGCGCGAAGGTCGCCTTCTTCCGCAAGGGTGCCGTCTGCACGCCCGAGACCATCGACCGCACTGTCCACCCGCACGAGGCCGCCGCGATGGCCGATCACATGTCCCGCCAGATCCCGCTGCTTCCCGGGCGCCTGATCAAGGCCGCGACCTGCATGTACACGACGACGCCCGACGAGCACTTCGTCATCGCCCGCCACCCCGTCCACCCGGATTCGGTGACGGTCGCCTGCGGCTTCTCCGGGCACGGCTTCAAGTTCGTGCCGGTCGTCGGCGAGATCCTCGCCGACCTGGCGCTCGACGGCGCCACCGCGCACCCCGTCGAGCTGTTCGACCCGCGCCGGATCACCGGCCCGCTGCCCGCAGCGGCGCCCGCTTAGGAGGACCGACGTGACGACCCAGGTGTCCAGGAGTCTCATCGCGACCCTGCCCGGCCGCTCGTACACCGACCCCGAGGTCTTCGCCCGCGAGCAGGAGCGCGTCTTCGAGGCGCTGTGGGCGTGCGCCGTACGCGCCGCCGACCTCGACAGGCCCGGCGCGTACCGCACCGTCCAGATCGGCCGCGAGAGCGTCCTGGTCACCCGTGCCCGCGACGGCGGACTGCGTGCCTTCCTCAACGTCTGCCGCCACCGGGGCGCCCGGCTGTGCGCCGACGACGCGGGCGAGGTGCGGCGCGGCCTGCGGTGCCCGTACCACGCCTGGACGTACGACCTGGACGGCCGGCTCGTCGCGGCGCCGAACCTCACCGGGATGCCCGACGTCGACCGGACCGGGTACGGCCTGGTGGCGGTGGCGCTGAGGGAGTGGCTCGGCTACGCCTGGGTGTGTCTGGCCGACGAGCCGCCGTCCTTCGAGGAGACCGTGGTCGGCGACGTCACCGCGCGCCTGGGCGACCCGGCGGCCGTCGAGCGCTACCGCCTCCAGGACCTGGCCCTCGGCCGGCGGGTGCGCTACGACGTGCGCGCCAACTGGAAGCTGATCGTCGAGAACTTCATGGAGTGCTACCACTGCGCGACCATCCACCCCGAACTGACCGACGTGCTTCCGGAGTTCACCGACGGCTTCGCCGCGCAGTACTACGTCGGGCACGGCGCGGCCTTCGGCGACGAGGTGCGCGGCTTCACCGTCGACGGCAGCGCGGGCTTCGGGCGCCTCCCGGGGGTCGCCGACGAGCAGGACCGCCGCTACTACGCGATCACCGTCAGGCCGACGGCGTTCGTGAACCTCGTACCGGACCACGTGATCCTGCACCGCATGGTCCCGCTGGCCGCGGACCGCACGGTCGTCGAGTGCGACTGGCTGTACGCACCCGACGTCGTGGCCTCCGGGGCCGATCTGTCGAAGTCCGTGGAGCTCTTCCACCGGGTCAACGAGCAGGACTTCGCGGCGTGCGAGCGCACCCAGCCCGCGATGAGCTCCCGCGCCTACCGGCACGGCGGGGTGCTCGTGCCGACCGAGCACCACATCGGGGAGTTCCACGACTGGGTGACCCGACGGCTCGCCTGAACGCCGCGCCCCCGGAGCTCGTGAGGCCGCCGCCCCGCGCGCCCTCAGGTCGTGACGGGCCGCTTGTACATCCGCGTCGCCGTGATCTCTCCGTGCACGGTCTCCTCGGCCGGGGCCTGCTGCTCCTGCGGCAGGCCGGGGCGCAGATGCTCCTCGACGCTGATGTACTTCAGGCCCGCCCGCAGGTCCGCGTCGTTGCGCAAGCGGATGACCAGCGGGAACTCGGCGAGCGCGGTCGTGTCGAACAGTCCCGTCGTGTACAGCAGCTGCACGCCGAGGGCGTCCGACACAGCCCGCTGGAGCTCCAGGAGGTACGTGGCGTTGGCGCGGCCGATGGGGTTGTCGAGGAACAGGGTGCCCGCGTGGCGGTGCTTGTCTCGGCCCCGGTCGTTCGACCGCAGGGCGGCCATCGTGCAGTACAGGGCGATGGCGGCGGTCAGCAGCTGGCCTCCGGAGAACACGTCGCCCATCTGGCCGACGGGGACGCGCTCGGCGCGCAGCACCGCGTCGGGCTTGAGGATCTCCACGGCGATGCCGCGCGGCTCCAGGGCGGCCTGAACTCCCCTGAGCAGCAGGGACATTCCGTCCCTTCGCAGGTCGGAGTTCTTCTTCACGGCCGCGCGCGTCGCCTCGTCGATGACCACGCCGAGGCGCTCCACCAGGGTGGCCTGGTCGGGCTCCTCGAAGCGGATGCGCAGGAACTCCTGGCCCGACCACTCGCCGAGGCCTTCGGGGAGCCGGGACAGGCGCTGGGCGGACCTGAGGGTGGCGAGGGCCGACTCCACGAGGCCGCGCAGCCGGTCGACGATGCTGTCGCGGTTGCGCTCCAGCTGCTCCAGCTCGTCGGTGAGGACGCGCAGCCGGGGCGCGAAGGCGTCCGCCCACTTCTTGGCGTGCTCGGGCAGCGCCGCGGCGGGCAGCTCGCGGATCTGCTGGCGGGCGGGCGTGCGGACCTGTTCGTACCGGGTGGAGTTGGCGTGCCGGACGAGGACGTCGCCGGCCTCGCGGACAGCCGTCTCGGCGCCGGACAGGTCGGCGGCGCAGCCGCGCAGCGAGCGGCGGGCCTCGGCGGCGGCCTGCCGGGCCTCCTCCAGGGTGCCGGGGTGGGGCTCGGGCTGCTCCTCCCCGTCCCCGTCGGGGTGCTCGCGCAGCAGGTCGCGCAGGAGCGCGGCCGTCTCGTCGAAGCCTCCGGCCGCGTCCTCGGTGGCGCGGTGGGTGCGCAGCAGCGCGGCGTGCGCCTCCTTGGCCCGGGTCAGGGCCGCGCTGTGGGCGGCCAGTTCGCCCGTGGCCGTGCGCAGCAGCGCCTGGGCGTGCTCGGCGTCGGCGGGCACCAGCTCGGCGGGCAGCTCGGTGTGCGCGTCGCCGTCCTCGGGGGCGTGCCGCTCGGCCTCGCCGCGCAGCCGGCCGAGCTGCTCGCTGGCGGCGGACGCGCGGGACTCGATGAGCTGGACCTGCGCCTCCGCGCGCGCGGCGGCGGCCTGCCGGGAGGGGCCGTCGGCGCCGTCGGTGCCTTCGAGGAGCTGGGCGGCGCGGGTGCGCACCTTGTTGCTGAG
This sequence comes from Streptomyces sp. AN091965, assembly GCF_022698285.1. Lineage (NCBI taxonomy): Bacteria > Bacillati > Actinomycetota > Actinomycetes > Kitasatosporales > Streptomycetaceae > Streptomyces > Streptomyces sp. AN091965. Next base: position 2,075,544 of record NZ_JALDMY010000001.1, read on the forward strand.
CCGGTCGAGCTCGGCGAGCGCGGCGGACTCGTCGCTCTCGGCGCGGGCCTGCTCGGCGCGCAGGTCGGCGCCGACGCCGACCTTCTCGTAGAGCTGCGAGGCCGCGCGGTAGGCCTCGCGCAGAGCGGGCAGCGAGGTCTTGGGGGCGGCGTCCTCGTCGAGGGCGATGTCCTCGGGGGCGCCGGCGATCTCGGCGCGCTCGGCGCGCAGCGCGCGGGCGGTGCGGCGGGCGTCGTCGGCGGCGCGCTGCGCGGCACGGCGATCCTCGTCGGCGGCGCGGGCCCGGTCGAGGCAGGCCTGGGCGCGGGCCTCGGACTCCACGGCCTCGTCGGCCAGTTCGCGCAGCTTCGTCTGCCATCCGGCGCGCTCACGCAGCCGGAACGCCAGGCCCGCGAGCGCGTCGGCGGCGCGACGGGCGCGCTGGGCGGCCTCCTGCCGCTCGTCGCGCACGCGCGCGGCGTCGCCCGCCACCTCGTCGGCCTCGGCGCGCGCGGTACGGGCCTCGGCGAGCTCGGCCTCGGCCTCCTCGGCGAAGGAGCGGGCCGCGCGCGCGGCGACGGCCAGCTCGGCGAGGCGTCCGGCCGGGCAGCCGGAGCGCCAGGACGCGAGCCGGGCGGCCAGCTCCCGGTCCTTGGCCAGGCGCTGGGCGAGGACGCGGATCTCGTCGTCGCGCCGGGTGGCGCGGGCGCGCAGGGCCTGCCGCTCCTCGTCGGCGGCGTGTTCGTCGTGCATGGCCGGGTTCGGCGGTACGAGGAAGACGTCGCCGTCGGCTTCCGCGTCGGCCGCGGGGGCCGGGGCGAGGAGGGCGGCGGCGGTGCCGACGGCGACCGTCGAGCGCGGCAGCAGGGCGGCACCGGAGAGCGCATCGCGGGCCCGTACGTGCGTGTCAGGGTCGGTGATGATGACGCCGTCGACGAGCTCGGGCCGGGCCGCGAGCACGCGCGCGTGGTCGGTGGGGTCGACGGCCTGGGCCAGATAGCGCCAGCCGGGCAGCGCGGGGATGCCGTGCTCGCCGAGGAACTCGACGGTGGCCAGGACGTCGGGCCCCGGCGGCAGCAGCCCGCCGTCGCCGAGCGCGCCGAGGATGCGGGAGTCGTCGGCGGCGGCGGTGCGCAGCTCGAACAGCTGTCGCTCGGCGGCGGCCACCCCGTCCTCCAGGAGGACGCGCAGATCGTCGGCACTGTGGTCGAGGTGCTCGGCGGTGAGGGCCTCGTCGGCCGGGCCTTCGTGGTCGGCGGGCGCCTCGCTCTCGGGCGTGCCGCCGGAGGCGTCAGCGGCCGCGCGGCGCGGCTGCGGCACCCCGGCGCCGGGCGTGCCCGCGCTCGCGGTGCCGGGCAGGCCGAGGAGTTCCGCGAGCCGCTCGTCGCGCGCGAGGGACTCGGCGGTGCGCCGCTCCCCCTCGTACGCCTGCTCGGCGGCCGTCGCGGCGTCGGCGGCGCGGGCCGCCGTCAGCTCGGCGCGGGCCTCCGCGGCGGCGGCCTCCCTGGCGTGCTCGGCGGCCCTGCTCCCGGTCTCGCGGGCGGTGTCCCAGGCGGCGACCGCGGACTTCTCGGCGTCGCTCGCGGCGAGCGCGGCACGCGCCGGGTCGGCGTCGGGCTCGCTGTCGTCGAGCCAGCCCGCGCGGACGGCCTCGGCGGTCTCCTGCTCGACCTCGGCCAGGCGCTGGCGCAGGTGGCCGGTCTCGCTGCGGGCGCGCTGCGCCTCGGTCGCGGCGGCGGTGGCGTCGCGGTGGGCGGCCTCGCCGGTCTCCTGGAGGACGGCGGAGCGCTCCTCCTCCTCGTTCGCGTGCGCCTCGGCGCCCTCGGCCGCCGTGTGCAGCGCCCGGACGAGGTCGGCGGCGGCCTTGGCGCGGGCGGCGAGCGCGGGGGCCGCGTCCCGCTCGGCCTCGCGGATGGCGACGGCCACGCGCGCGGAGCGGTCGGCGGCCGCCCGGTGGCGCAGGACGGCCTCGGCGGCCTGCCACGCCGCGTGCAGGGTGCGGGCGTCGGCCAGCTCGCGGCGCTGGGCGGTGGCGGCCTTCTCGGCGACGGTCAGCGCCAGGGAGGCGTGCCGGTAGGCCAGTTCGGCGGAGATGAGCGCGGAGCGCTCGCGGGCCTGCTCGGCCGAGGTGACGGTGTGCGCGGCGGATGTGACCTGCTCGGCGAGGTCGGCGGCGCGGCCGCGCTCCTCGACGCCGCGGGCGGACAGCCGCCGGGCGAGGGTGCGGGTGCGCCGCTCGGCGCCCGCGTGCACGTCACGCGCGCGTGCCCGGGTCTCGGCGGCCTCGACGATGCGGCCGAGCAGGTCGACGGAGCCCGCGGTGAAGTCCCGCTCGGCGATGAGCTCGGCGCGGCGGCCCAGCTTGTTGCCGAAGCCGTGGACGAGGTCGGCGAGGCCGTCCGTGTCGCGCGTGTCCGTGACGGCGCGCAGCAGCAGGTCGGTGAAGTCGGAGTCCTTCTTGACGGCGAACAGGCCCGCGGCCTCGCCCTCGTCGGCGTTCATCTCGCGCTGGTAGCGGAAGAGTTCGGGGTCGAGGCCCAGGTCGCCGAGGTGTTCGTTCCACCGGTCGTGGATCTCTTCCCAGTGCACTTCGAGGTGCGGGTACGCCTTGCCCGCCTCCGTCAGGGCGTCCCGGAAGCCCTTCATGGTGCGGCGGCGGCCCTGCGCCCCGGACGCGCCCTCCGCGGCGGCCCTGACGGCGGTGGACTCGGCGACGGGCAGCGAGTCCAGGCTCATGCCGGGGCCCGGCCGGAAGGAGTACCAGGCCTCGGCGAACTTCCGCGGGTCGTTCGAGACCTGGCGGCCGCGCCACTCGCTGACCTTGCCGACGACGACGCACTCGCCGGTCAGCGTGTGCTGCCACTCCAGGGCTACGTGGCCGCAGTCGTCCGCCAGCAGGAACTTGCGCAGGACGCCGGAGCTGGCGCCGCCCAGGGTGTTGCGGTGGCCCGGGAGCATCACCGAGAAGATCAGCTTGAGCAGGACCGACTTGCCGCCGCCGTTCTCCAGGAAGAGCACGCCCGCGGGCGCGGGCCTGCGCGGCGGGCCGACCGGCTCCTCCTCGAAGAACTCCGCCTGCGCGGGCGCCGGGTCGGGCACCACGTCGCCGACGCCGCGCAGGTCGAGGACGGTGTCGGCGTAGCGGGCACCGGCAGGTCCGATGGAGTAGAGGCGGACCCGGGACAGCTCGTACATGGCGGCGGACTCTCGTCGTAAGTCGGTGACTCGTGCGGAACGGAGGGGCGGTGGGGGCGGGTCCCCGGTGGTGGGGGCCCGCCCGGGGGTCAGGAGTGGAACGGCAGGCCCGCGTCGGCCACCAGCTCCAGGTCGTCGGTGTCGTCGGGGGGCAGGAGCGTCGCGGAGCCGTCGGTGACCGGGACGACGCCGAGCTCCAGGAGCTCGGCCATGGCGGCGCTGCCCGCCATGTCGCGCACCTGGAGCTGGTAGCGGGCCGTCGTGCGGTAGGTCCCGCCGGAGTCGTCCCCGGTGCGCTGGAGGAAGCCGGAGTCGGTGAGGAACGCGGCGGCCTTGCCGACGATGCCGGTGGTCGAACCGGCCAGTCTGCGCGCGTCCTTGGTGGCTCCGGTGGAGCTGCGCCGGGCCCAGACGCGCCAGGCGGCCTCCAGGCCGGGGGCGTGCGTCGCCGGGTCGGTGTTCTCGCCCTGCTCCTCGGCGCGCTCCTCCAGGCGACGGCAGGCCTGGCGGACGAACGCGTCGACCCCGTTGACGGTGACGCGGCCGATGTAGCCGTCGTCGGCGAGGTCCTCGGGGCGCGGGAAGGCCATGGCGGCGACGGCGAGGTGGGCGAGGCCGTGCAGGAAGCGGTCGGTGGAGTCGGCGGCGGCGCGGCGCGCGTAGTCGCCCATGCGGACGGCGAACACGGAGTCCTCGGCGGCGGTGACCGCCATCCCCGCGCGCGGGGACACCTCGAGCACGACGAGGCCGAGCCCGGTGGCGACGGCGTCGGCGAGGCGCCCGAAGGCCGGGTCCTCGCGGTAGCGGCGCAGCAGTTCGCCGTACTCCTGGTCGCGGGCGGGCTGGAGCTTGGGCTGGAGCCCGAAGGCGACGAGCCGGGCGGCGTCGGCGGCGTCGGCCGGGGTGACGGCGGGGGCGGCGGCCGGGGCCGGGGCGGAGTCCGGCTCGCCCCACGCGGCGTGCTCTGCGGGGTGGTCGGTCACGGCTGCGGCTCCTTGCTGCGGTGGGTCGGTCGTACGTCTCCTGGGGCGCCCGGGGCGGTGCCGCGGGCCCGGGGGGTCACGCCGCCTCCGTGCGGTCGGCGGCCATCCCCGCGGCGTCGAGCAGCGCGGTGCCGACGACGAGGTCGGCGCCGCCGAACTCCGGGTCGTCGAGCTCCGTGCCGTCGTCCACGGCGAACAGGAGCTGCTCCTCGCCCTGGCGGTAGGCGGTGCCCACCGGCGGGCTGGCCGCGTGCACGGCGAGCAGGGCGACCAGGTACGGCAGCTCGGGGTCACGGCGGCGGGCGTCGGCGAGCAGCCCGGAGAGCCTGCGCGGCGCGTCCGGCGGCAGGGCGAGCAGCTCCATGGCACTGGCCAGCTGCTCCTCGCTGAACCGGCTGTCGTCGGGGGTGGCGATGAGGTCGGGCTCGGGCATCTCGGCGCCCAGGTGCTCGCGCTCCAGCGGCGGCGTCAGGAGTATGTCGACGAGGTCGCCGACGCGGACGGACACGGGGGTGCGCAGGCCCGTGCCGTGGGCGAAGAAGGCGTCCGTGACCCGGGTGGCCTGCTCGGCGGGGAGCGGCAGCACGGGGGCGACGAGCTGGCCGTACAGGTCGAGGCCGGTGCGGGCGGCGGGCGTGGCGAAGGCCTGCCGGTCCTGCTCCGCGCGGAACAGGGGGCCCGCTTCGAGGAGCCGGGACTGGAGCTGGGTGTGGCGGCGGATGCAGTCCTTGACGATGTCGACGAGCTCGGCGGCGCGGCGCTTCTGCTCGGGGTCCTCGGACTCGTCGCGGGCCTTGCGGATGTTCGTCAGGATCGCGTTCTCGTGGCGGTAGCGGTCGGCCACGTGGTCCAGGGCCTCGGCGATCATGTCGGGGACGGCACGCAGCCAGTCGACCGCGCGGACGTTGCGCCGGGTGGCGTCGAGGGCCTTGCGGAGCGTCTCCGAGTACTGGACCGTGCGGTAGCGCGCCTGCTCGGCGGCGAGCTGGGCGTCGGCGAGGCGGCCCCTGCTGATGAGCACCTCCAGCTTCACCTCGGCGGCGATCTGGGCGCTGGTGACGTCCGTGTCGAGGGCCCCGACCAGGACGTTCACGGCCTCGTCGGTGGTGCGGAGGTAGACACCGCCGCCGTATCCGGGGACTTCCTCGATGAGCTTGAAGTCGTAGTCCCTGCGGACGTACGTGCCGTCGGGGTCGAAGGTGCCGTAGACCGCGCGGAAGCCGCGGTCCACGCTGCCGACGTTGATCAGGTTCTCCAGGACCCAGCGGGCGACGCGCTCGTGCTCGGCGGCCGGGCGGCGCGGGGCCTGGGCGGCGACGCGGGGCAGCAGGCGGGCGACGATCTGCTCGTGGTCGGCGCCCGTGTCGAAGTCCATGTTCAGCGTGACGAGGTCGATGGCGGACAGGGCCACCTCGGCCATCGCGTACACCGAGTACTCCCCCGCGAGGTTGGCCTTGCGGGCGTCCAGGTCGTGCAGCGGCGCCGTGCACGCGAGCGCGCGCAGGCGCCGCGCCAGGCCCTCGTCGGCGGCCGGGCCCGGCGCGGGCCTCGGCCCCGCGCTGAGCTGGGGCGGAGCGGTGTCCGATACGGCAGGCGAAGTCACGGTGCACAGACTAGGTCCTCGGTCTGACAACGGTCGAAACGACGCAGATGCACCGTGCGGGGCCCGGCGGCGACGCCGGGTCCCGCCTCCGCCTCACCTGGCGCCGAGCCCGCCCTCCGCCACCCGGCGCGCGTAGGTGTCGACCAGGCCGCGGCGCGAGTCGTCCAGGTACGCGGCGAGCAGCCGCTCGGCCTCGGGCGCGGTACCGGCCTGGAGGGCCTCCAGGAGCTGCCGGTTGCGGGCGAGGTAGGGCTCGTGCAGGCGGCGCGGGTCGTCCACCACGTGGAAGGCGAGGCGCAGTTCGGCGAAGACGCTGCGCATCAGCTCGTCGGTGCGGTCGCTGCCGGCGAGCGCGACCAGTTCGCGGTGGAAGTGGATGTTGGCGGTGGACACGCCCTTCCAGTCCCGCGCGCGGGCCGCCGCCCCGCCCTCGGCGACCGCGTCGGCGAGTCCGTCGACGGCGTACGGCGGCGGTCCGAGGCCGCGGACGACGGCGCACTCGACCAGGCTCCGGATGCGGTAGATGTCCTCGACGTCGTCGACGGTCAGGACGCGTACGAACACGCCCCGGTTGAGCTCGTGGACCAGGAGCCGCTCGTGGGTGAGGAGCCGGAAGGCCTCGCGCAGGGTGTTGCGGGAGACGCCGAGCGCGCCGCCGATGCTGTCTTCGGAGAGGCGTGTTCCAGGAGGGAAGTACCCCTCGGCGATGCGGCTCCGCAGGATGTCCGCGACGCGTTCGGCGGTGCTGGTGCGGCCCAGCAGCGCGCGGTCGTCGGCGAGACCCGTCAGTTCAGCCATGCTCAGCGATCCCCTCAGCCATGCCCGGATTCAACCGCAGAGACAAGAACGAAACAACACGGGTATTGAGGGATCGTTGAACAATCCTCTACGTTGTCCGGCAAGCGGCTCCCGCTCCCCGCCGGGGGCCGCCATGCTCAGCCCGTCAACAGCACCCGCGGCGCTCCCGGACCCCCTTCGGCACCGCTCATCAGAAGCACCCTCCAGCACCGCCAACCCCTCTGCGAGGTGCCCATGAGCACGACCCCACCGCCCTCCCCGATATCCGTCGACGGCCCCCGGGGCGAGGCCCGACCTCCCGACGACGACGGCGCGTTCGGCTGGCTGCGTGCGCTCGGGCCACGCGGCCGCCGCGCCTTCACCGGCGCCTTCGGCGGGTACGCGCTCGACTCCTACGACTACTTCACGCTGCCGCTGACGATGGTCGCCCTCAAGGCGTACTTCGACCTGAACAGCGGCCAGACCGGCCTGCTCACCACCGTCACGCTGGTCGTCTCCGCCGTGGGCGGCGCCGTCGCGGGCGTCGTCGCCGACCGCATCGGCCGGGTGAAGGCCCTGATGATCACGGTGGTCACCTACGCGGTGTTCACCGTCGCCTGCGGCTTCGCGCCCAACTACGAGACCCTGCTGGTCTTCCGCGCCCTCCAGGGCCTCGGTTTCGGCGGCGAGTGGGCCGTCGGCGCCATCCTGGTCGCCGAGTACGCGAGCGCCAAGAACCGCGGCCGCACGCTCGGCGCGATCCAGAGCGCCTGGGCCGTGGGCTGGGGCCTCGCCGCGATCGTGTACACCCTGGTCTTCCAGTTCCTGGACGACGACGTCGCCTGGCGCGTGATGTTCTGGACGGGCGCCCTGCCCGCGCTGCTCGTGGTCTACGTACGCCGCAACGTCCACGACGCCCCGGAGGCGGCCGCCGCGCGCGAGAAGAGCACCGACAAGGGCTCCTTCACCGCCATCTTCAGGCCGGACCTGCTGCGCGTCACCTGCTTCGCGGTCCTGCTGTCCACCGGCGTCCAGGGCGGCTACTACACGCTCGCCACCTGGGTGCCCACCTACCTCAAGGACGACCGCGGCCTCACGGTCGTCGGCACCGGCGGGTATCTGACGTTCCTGATCTCGGGCGCCTTCCTCGGCTATCTGACCGGCGGGTACCTCACCGACAAACTGGGCCGCAAGCGCAACATCACTCTGTTCGCCTTCCTCTCCGCGGCCAGCATCGTCGCCTACACGAACATCCCCGACGGCGCCAACGGCCTTCTCCTGGTGCTCGGTTTTCCGCTGGGCTTCTGCATGTCGGCCATCTTCAGCGGCTTCGGTTCGTTCCTCAGCGAGCTGTACCCGGCCGCCGTGCGCGGCACCGGACAGGGCTTCACGTACAACACCGGGCGCGCGATCGGTGCCGTGTTCCCCACCACGGTGGGCTTCCTGGCGGACAGCTGGGGCACGGGCGGCGCGCTGATCTTCGGCGCGTTCGGGTACGCGCTCGCCGTCGTGGCCCTGCTCGGCCTTCCGGAGACGCGCGGCAGGGAGCTGCTGTGACCCCCGGGGAGGCACGCGGGAGGTTCCGGGCGGGCCTGAGCGTCCCGACGGCGGGCTGGGCCCCGGGGCACACCCAGGCGAACCTGATCGCCGTCCCCGCCGACTGGGCGTACGAGATGCTGCTGTTCTGCCAGCGCAACCCGAAGCCCTGCCCCGTCCTCGACGTCACCGACGCGGGCTCCTGGACCACGCCGCTCGCCCCGGGGGCCGATCTGCGCACGGACCTGCCGGGCTACCGGGTGTGGGTCCACGGGGAGCTGGTCGAGGAGCCCACCGACGTGCTCGCGCACTGGCGGGACGACCTGGTGGCGTTCCTCATCGGGTGCAGTTTCACCTTCGAGGGGGCCCTCGCGGCGGCGGGCGTGCCGCTGCGCCACATCGAGCAGGGCCGCAACGTCTCCATGTACGTCACCGACCGCCCGTGCAGGCCCGCGGGGCGCCTGAAGGGACCCATGGTGGTCTCCATGCGACCGGTCCCGCCCGCGCACCTGGCGGCGGCGATCGAGGAGAGCTCCCTGATGCCCGCGGTGCACGGCTCCCCCGTCCACTGCGGGGACCCGGCCGGGCTAGGCATCGCCGACCTCGGCGAGCCCGACTTCGGCGACCCGGTGGACGCCGAGCCCGACGACATCCCGGTCTTCTGGGCGTGCGGGGTCACGCCGCAGGCCGCCGTGACGGCCTCCCGGCCGCCGTTCGCGCTCACGCACGCGCCGGGCCGGATGTTCCTCACCGACGCGCGCGACGAGCAGTACCGCGTGGCCTGACCGGACCGGCAGCAACACCCACGCGCGCGTGGGCACGCGCTGCTCGTCGGCATCACGGGCGCGCACATCGACGCCACACCCACACGCGCGTGGGCACGCGACAACGAACAGGAGCGAAGACGTTCATGACCTGGGCCTCGATCGACCTCAACGCCGACCTCGGCGAGGGCTTCGGACGCTGGCGGCTCACCGACGACGAGGAGCTGCTGTCCGTGGTCACCAGCGCCAACGTGGCGTGCGGCTTCCACGCGGGCGACGCGGCCACCATGCGGCGCGTGTGCGAGCGGGCGGCCGAGCGGGGCGTGCGGATCGGCGCCCAGGTCTCGTACCGCGACCTGGCGGGCTTCGGGCGGCGCGCGATGGACGTACCGCCCCTGGAGCTCGCGGCCGAGGTGGCCTACCAGATCGGCGCCCTGGAGGTGTTCGCCCGGGCGGCGGGCACGCGCGTGTCGTACGTGAAGCCGCACGGCGCGCTCTACAACCGCGTGGTCCACGACGCCGAGCCGGCGGCGGCCGTCGTGGACGGGGTGCTGCTCGCCGACGACCGCCTCCCGGTGCTCGGCCTGCCCGGATCGCGCCTCCTGGAGACGGCGGAGAAGGCCGGACTCCCCGTCGTCACCGAGGCGTTCGCCGACCGCGCGTACACCGCCGAGGGAACCCTGGTGCCGCGCGGCACGGACGGCGCCGTCATCACCGAAGCCGACGCCGTCGTGGAACGCTCCGTCAAAATCGCCCGCTCCGGCACCGTGACCGCGCACAGCGGAGAGCGCGTCCCGGTCCGCGCGCGCTCCCTGTGCCTGCACGGCGATACACCGGGGGCGGTGGGACTGGCCCGCCAGGTCCGCGCCCGCCTGGAGGCGGCGGGCGTCCGGGTGGAGGCGTTCGCGTGAGCGCCTCCCCCTCGCGGCCGCGCATGACGGTGCTGCCGATGGGCGAACGCGCGCTGCTCGTCGAGCTGTCCGACGGCAGCGCGGCCGAGGCCCTGCACGCCGAGCTGCTGCGCCGCCGCGCCGCCGGGGAGCTCACGGTGCGGGAGATCGTCCCCGCGGCCCGTACGGTGCTGCTCGACGGCCTCGACGCCCCGGAGCGGCTCGCCGCCCGCCTGCCCTCCTGGGAGATCCCGCCGCTGTCCCCGCGCGCGCAGGACGTCCTCGAACTCCCCGTGCGGTACGACGGCCCCGACCTGGCGGACGTCGCCGCGCTGTGGGGGGTGCCGGTGCGGGAGGTGCCGCGGATCCACGCGGCGGCCGAGTTCCGCGTCGCCTTCTGCGGGTTCGCCCCCGGCTTCGGCTATCTGACGGGCCTCGGCGGGCTGCCCGACGTGCCGCGCCGGGCCACGCCGCGCACGGCGGTGCCCGCGGGCTCCGTGGGCCTCGCCGGGCCCTACACAGGCGTGTACCCGCGTACGTCGCCCGGCGGCTGGCAGCTGATCGGCACCACGGAGGCCGTGCTGTGGGACCACGCGCGCGTACCGGCCGCGCTCCTGACGCCCGGTGCGCGGGTCCGCTTCGTCCCGGAGGCCCGATGACCGACCGGGCCTTCGCCGTCGTGCGCTCCGGGGCGCTGACCACCGTGCAGGACGAGGGGCGGCCCGGGCACGCCCATCTGGGGGTGCCGCACTCCGGAGCCCTCGACCGGCCGGCCGCAGCCCTCGTGAACCGTCTCGTCGGCAACCCTCCCGAAGCGGCCGTCCTGGAGACCACCCTCAACGGCTGCGCGGTGCGGCCCCGCTGCGCGGTCACCGTCGCGGTGGGCGGCGCGCCGTGCCCGGTGACGGTGGACGGCAGGCCCGCCCCCTGGGGGATGCCGGTACGGGTGCCCGCCGGGGCCCTGCTCGACGTGGGAACCGCCGTCTCCGGAGTACGCGGTTACCTCGCCCTGAGCGGCGGCGTGGCCGTCGAGCCGGTGCTCGGCAGCCGCTCCACGGACCTGCTCTCGGGCCTCGGGCCGCCGCCCCTCACGGACGGGGCGGTGCTTCCCCTGGGGGACGCGGCCCCGGCTCACGCGCGCGTGGACGTCGTCCCGCACCCGGCGCCGCCGAGCGAACTGGTGCTGCGTCTGACGGCCGGGCCGCGTGCGGACTGGTTCACGCCCGGGGCGCTGCGGACCCTCACCACGCGCGCGTACCGCGTGGCGTCGGCGAGCAACCGCATCGGCCTGCGCACGGAAGGGCCCCCGCTCGACCGGGCGGTGAGCGGGGAACTGCCCAGCGAGGGCATGGTGCTCGGCGCGGTCCAGGTGCCGCCGGACGGCAGGCCCGTGGTGTTCCTCGCCGATCACCCGACCACGGGCGGCTATCCGGTGGTGGGCGTGGTGCGGCGCGCGGACCTGGCGGGAGCGGCCCAGGCGGCGCCGGGGACGCCCGTGCGGTTCGTGGTCGCGGGGGCGCTCACGCCGCCTCCGGCCGGGCCTCGGTGACCGTGAGCCCGGTGAGCGCCGCCGCGACCGACCGCGCGGCCCGTGCGTCGAGGCCGCCGCTGGTGCCGCACAGCCCGTGCTGCACCTCCGTCGCGGCCAGGGCGAGGAGCTGGGGCAGCAGGTCGGTGCAGCGCCGGGCGACCCACCCCGTGCCCGCCGTGGCCAGCCACCACAGACTCGCCGAGCGGGTGGGCGGCGGCAGTTCGGGCTCGTGCCCGGGCGCGGCGCCCACGGCCAGGCCTTCGGCGGCGAGCAGGGCGTGGCAGCGGGCGGCGAACACCCGGTGGCCGCGCTCGCCGGGGTGCAGCCGGTCCGCGCTCCACAGGGTGCGGTCGGCCACCCACTCCTCGTCGGCGGCGTGCAGGTGCAGCGCGCCGTGGCGCTCCGACAGCGCGTGCACGACCGCGTTCACCGCGCGCTGGCGCCGGGCCAGCGGACGGCCGAGGGCGCCGGGGAGCCCGAGCATCGCCCCGGGGTCGGGCAGACAGGCGGTGAGCAGGGCGGCGCCGCGCCCGGTCAGCGTGCCGTAGACCTCGTCGAGGCGGGCGGCCACGGCGTGCAGGTCGAAGGTGTGGCGCAGCGTGTCGTTGACGCCCACGACGACGGACGCCAGGCCGGGTCGCAGGGTCAGCGCCTCGGGCGTCTGACGGTGCAGGACGTCCCAGGTCCGGGCGCCGTTCACGGCGAGGTTGTGGAACTCCACGGGCCGTTCGGGCGGGCCGATGCCCGCGGCGAGCAGGGCCGCCCAGCCCCGCCAGGCGCCGTCCACGGGGTCGCCCACGCCCGCGGTGAGGGAGTCCCCCAGGGCCACGTAGGTGCGGGCGCTCATCCGGCACCGCCGGGCCCCGGCAGCGCCACGGCGCCCGGGGCCTGCGGCTCCGCCACGGCGCCCGCGTCGTGCGCCGCCAGGAAGGCCGCCACCGCGGCGTCCCAGCCGAAGCCCTCCGCACGCGCGCGTGCGCCCTGCCTCCGGTCCCGCTCGGGCCTGTCGAGGACGGTCTGGACCGCGTCCGCGAACGCGACCGCCGTGTCGGCGGCCACCGCTCCCGCCCCGCCCACGATCTCCGGAAGGGCGGACGAGGCGCTTGCTACGACGGGGGTGCCGCACGCGAGCGCCTCCAGGGCGGCGAGCCCGAACGTCTCGCAGGGCCCCGGCGCCAGGCACACGTCGGCGGTGGCCTGGAGCGCGCCGAGCACGGCCCGGTCGGCGACGTGCCCCAGGAAGGTCACCGGCAACCGCCGCTCCCCCGCCCGCTGTTCGAGGCGCGGGCGCAGCGGCCCGTCCCCGGCGACGACGAGCACCGCGCGCACGCCGCGCCCCCGCAGCTCCGCCAGGGCGTCGAGGGCTCTCCCGGGCCGCTTCTCCACCGAGAGCCTGGAGCACAGCAGGAGCAGGACGTCGCCCTCGCGCGCGTGGGCGGCGCGCAGCCGGGCGTCCCGCAGCCCCGGGTGCCGGTCCCGCAGATCGACCCCCAGGGGAGCCCGTACGACATTGCTCGCCCCTATGCGGACGAATTCACGCTCGGCCCATTCGGTGGTGCACACCACGCGCGCGTAGGCGTACGCGGTACGGGAGTTCAGGGAGTCGGCGGCCCGGCGGGCCAGGCGCGGCGGCAGCCCCCAGGTGCGCATCACCGCGTCGGCGGCCTCGTGGGAGACCATCACGGCGGGAACCCGGGCGCGGCGCGCCCACGCCCCGGTCCAGCGCAGCGTCGTACGGTCCGAGACTTCGAGGCGGTCCGGGGCCAGGCGCTCCAGGAGGCGGGCCACCCCGCGCCGGTCGGCGAGGACGCGGTAGCCGCCCGTGCCGGGCAGTTCGGGCCCGGGCACCGTCACGACGCGCCCCTGGTCGGTGTCGGCCACGGAGGCGCGTTCCCCGGGGACGATCAGGAGGGGCTCGTGCCCGGCGGCCCGGTAGCCCCGGCCCAGCTCGCGCAGGGCGGTGCGCAGGCCGCCCGACGAGGGCGTCACGAAGTTGGCGATGCGCACGATACGCAGGGGGCCCGTGTGCCGCACGGGGAACGGCCCGTCGGGCCGTACGGGGGCCGGGCCGGTGCGCGGCACCAGGACGAGGCCTCCGCGCCGCACCACCCCCGGCCCCGCCGCCTCGGCCGCGGCACCCGCTCCGGGCCCCTGCCTCGTCCCGGGCCTCACGCCGCCACCGCCGTGCGCTTCGCGAGGACCTCTTCGTAGTGCCCGACGAGCTGGTCGCCGACTGCGTCCCAGGTCCGCCCCGCGACCGCGGCGCGCCCCGCTGCGCCGTACGCCGCGCGCAGACCGGGGTCGGCCGCCACGGCCCAGACGGCGTCGCGCAGGGCCTCGGCGTCGCCCGGCGGGACGAGGCTCCCGGTGCGGCCGGGGACGACCAGGTCGAGCGGCCCGCCCACGGCGGGGGCGACCACCGGAACGCCGCTGGCCATGGCCTCCTGCACGGTCTGGCAGAACGTCTCCAGGGGCCCGGTGTGCACGAAGACGTCCAAGGAGGCGAAGATCCGGGCGAGTTCGCCGCCGGTACGGCGCCCGAGCAGCAGCGCGCCCGGCAGCGCCGTGCCCAGCGCGGCCCTGCTCGGTCCGTCGCCCACGACGACCACGCGTACTCCGCGGAGGTCGCACACCCGTGCCAGGAGCTCGACGTGCTTCTCCGGGGCGAGCCGCCCCACGTAGCCGACGAGGAGTTCGCCGCCGGGGGCGAGCTCGCGCCGCAGCGCCTCGTCGCGCAGTGAGGGGCGGAAGCGGTCCGTGTCCACGCCGCGCGGCCACAGGCGCACCCGGGGAACGCCGTGGGCCACCAGGTCGGCGAGGGCCGCGGAGGACGGCGCGAGCGTGCGGTCGGCGGCGGCGTGCACGGCCCGGATGCGCCGCCACGCGGTGGCCTCGCCCATGCCCATGTACGTACGCGCGTAGCCGCCGAGGTCGGTCTGGTACACGGCGACAGTGGGGATGCGCCGGCGGGCCGCGGCGGTCATGCCCCGGGCGCCGAGCACGAACGGGCTGGCGAGGTGGACGAGTTCGGCCCGGTGCGCGCTCAGCGTCGCGGCCAGGCGGCGGCTCGGCAGCGCCACCCTGACCTGCGGGTATCCGGGCAGCGGCAGCGAGGGCACGCGGATGACGGGGCACGGCGCGCGGCCGTCGGACTCGGCCCCGGGCACGGCGGCCGGGGCGATGACGAGGGGGTCGTGGCCGCGGGCGACGAGCTGCCGCGCGGTCTGCAGGGCGCAGTGCGACACGCCGTTGACATCGGGCGGGAAGGACTCGGTGACGATGACGACACGCATACCGATGTTGTCGTCAGATGGGGCGTGCCCACGTCAACGTGGATCTTTCCTGGCGAGGAACGTCCCATGAGCGTTCCGCTCCGCGCGCGGCGACCCAGGGCAGGGACGCCACGTGGGCGGGGGCGGCCCACGGCCGGGACGCCACGTGGGCGGGGGCGACCCAGAGCAGGGACGCCACGTGGGCGGGGGCGGCCCACGGCCGGGACGCCACGTGGGCGGGGGCGACCCAGGGCAGGGACGCCACATGGGCGGGGGCGGCCCACGGCCGGGACATCATGCGCGCGGCGGCGGCCCACGGCAGGAACGTCACGCGCGCGGGGGCGGCTCACAGCCGGGACGCCATGCGCGCGGCGGCGGCCCCCAGGTCCTGGTCACCGCCGCCGCGCGCCGGGTGCTCACACGGCGGGTGCGTCAGGACCGATGCGGTTGCGCACCGCGGACTGGACCTCGTCCTCCTCGGCGGGATCGGCGGCGAGCCTCCGGAGCTGGGCGACGACGCGCGCGTCGCCGGTCTCCGCGTGCCGTGCGGCGACCTCGCGGGTGGTCTCCTCGCAGTCCCAGAGGCACTCGACGGCGAAGCCCGCGGCGAAGGAGGGGTCGGTGACGGCGAGCGCCCCGGCGGCCCGGCCCCTGAGGTGGGAGGAGGCGGTCTCGCGGTAGACGTGGCGCAGGACGGGCGCCGCGCAGCCGATGCCGAGGCGTCCGGCGCCGTCGACCAGCGGCCACAGCGTCGGCGCGTCGGGCCCCTCGCCGCGCACGGCCTCGCGCAGCGCGGCGAGCACCAGCTGGCTGTCCTCGGCGCCGCCCCGGCAGGCGAGCACGCGCCCGGCGGCGGCGCCGAGCACGTCCGGGCGTCCGGCCCACTGCCGGGCCCGCTGCACGGCGGCGACGGAGCGCATCCGCTCGAAGGTCTCGGCGGCGACGTCCACGACGACGGACGACGCGCTCCGCGCCGCCTCCTCGATGAGGTCGAGCACGTCGGGGTCGTGCGCGTCGGCGAGATAGCGCAGGGCGGTGCCGCGCGCCCCGTCCGCGCCGTACCGCGCCGCCGCGATGATCTCGGCGCGGTCCTCGGGCCCGGCGACGGCGCCCAGACAGCGGGCCGCGGGGACGTGCAGCGCGGCGCCGCGTTCGAGCCCTTCCTGGGCCCAGTCGAGCACGGCCTTGACGCTCCAGCCGGGCCGCGGCCCGGACGGCTCCAGCTGGCGCTGCCAGCGGTCGAAGGAGCCGCGCTCCCGGGCGGCACGCACCCGGGCGCCGATCTCCGGGCGGGGGTCCTCGGCCCACAGCCGCCAGGGCCGCGGCTCGAAGGCGTCGCGGACGGCGACGGTGAGGGCGGCCTCGCCCTCGGCGTCGGGTGAGAAGCGGGCGAGCACGGGCCCGGCGAGGGCGCGCAGCGCCGCGTCGTCGTCGCGCAGGGCCAGCTCGTCCAGGGCCCAGGCCCAGTTGCTGCCGTACTCCGCGTAGCGGCGCAGCAGCCTGAGGGCGTCCAGGCGGTCGTACGAGGCGAGGTGGCCGAGCACCGAGAGCGCGAGGCCGGTGCGCGAGTCGTCCGTGACCAGGGCGTCCTCGGGGTCGAAGAGGTGGCGCTCGACAGCGTCGAGCTCACCGTTCAGATCGAGGTACAGGCGGGCGTAGTACAGGGAGCGGTTCTCCACCTGCCAGTCGTGCCGCGGGTCGTTGAGCACGCAGTGGTCGAGGGCGGCGAGCGCCTCGGCCCGGGGTGCGGTGAGCGCGTGCAGGGTGCCGTCGCCGCGGCCCCTCTGCAGCAGGCCGAGCAGCGTACCGCTGGGCGCTATGACCGGTTCGAACATGGGAAACAGCCTCACATCAAGCGTCGACGCAACCGGGAATCCGCATTACCTGGCCGTGCGCCAACACGTCGGGCCGCCCGCCGTCTCTTGCTTGTCGAAGACCATTTTCCTCTGCCTTTCGTCGGTGGCCCGGGGGGATGCCGGACACCAGGTCCGGGTTCGGGCCGATCACGGGCCACGCGCTGCGGCAACTCCTGCCCCGACGTCGTGTCCGTGAATCACGTCGTCATGATGACCCAGCGGTTCCACCCGCCGCGACCACATTTCCGGCGCCCCCGTCGCACCAGGTCGGGTACCCGGTCAGGCGGCCCCGAACAGCGTGAGCAGCTCGATCTTGTCGAACATCCGTGCGGTGTCGATGGCCGAGGGCGTGCCCGCGGCCGGATCGGCACCCCCGTCGACCAGCGCCCTGACCACGTCGTCCGCGCCCTTGAAGACGGCACCGGCGAGCGGCGTCTGCCCCCGGTCGTTGGCGCGGTCGACGTCCGCGCCGCGCTCGACGAGAGCCCGCACCGCGGGCGCGTGCCCGTGGTAGGCGGCGAGCATGAGGAGCGAGTCGCCGCTGTCGTTGGTGAGGTTCACGGAGACGCCCGCGTCGACGTACGCGGTGAGGGCGTCGGTGTCGCCGGCGCGCGCCAGATCGAAGATCTTGCCCGCCAGCTCCATGACCTCGGGGTCGAGGGCTTCGCCCATGGTGGTGCCCGCCTTTCGCGATGCGCGTGAGCCGGGCCCCAGCGCGTGCTGGGACCCAGATGGTTCCCGGCTGCGCAGCCGTGCAGCCGTACGAGTGAATCGACAGGGTACTGCCCGTCACGGCACATGACCGACCGCGTCCGCGGCAAAGATCACCGCGGGCGCGGCCGACCGCCCGCCCCTCCCCCAGGACGGCCCGGCGACCCGCCGCCGTTCAGGGGAAATTTCGATAATTTCCCCCATTTGCACCCCATCTCGTATGGATACATGCTGTGAGCCTGGAAGTACTGATGGTGACTGTCCCCCTCAATCAGGAGAACTCTCATGGTCCTGTCCATCTCCGGAGTCGTGCTGCTCGGCATCATCGTCTTCCTCTTCTTCCGCAAGGACGGACTCAAGGCCTCCCACGCCCTGGTCTGCGCCCTCTTCGGCTTCTTCCTCGCGGGCACCGCGATCGCGCCGAGCATCCAGGCGGGCAGCGCGAGCCTCGCGAGCCTGCTCGGCGGCATCAAGTTCTGACGGCTGAGCCCCTCACCACCACCTCCAGGAGACCGACGTGGCCCGGCGCCCTCTCCCCCGCATCCTGAGCACCGGCACCGCCCAGATCGCCCGGGGCCGGGAGCACATCGCGCGCAGCCGCGAGCTGGCCCGGTCGGCCGCCGACAGCGCCACCGACGTCCTGCACCCGCTGATCACCATCACCCGAGGGCTGCGCCGCCTCGCCGGAGCCGGGCGGCGCAAGTGGTCCGCGACCCCCAAGGACCGGCGGGGCCCGCTGCTGTTCCTCGTGGCCTCGGTGATCCTGGTGGTGGCCCTCATCCCCTACGGGCCGCTGCTCGCCGTCATCAGCCTGATGGCGGCGGCCGCCTGGAAGGGCCGTGAGCGCACCGTCCCCGCGCCCACCGGCCCGGACGAGGCGCAGGTGCAGCGCCTGCAGTCCCTCTACGAAGCGCTGGTGCCGTACTTCTCCGTCCCGGAGGACCCCAGCCCGCTGTTCACGCACGGCGGCGAGTGGGAGAAGGCCTTCACCGCCCACGAGTTCGACGACACCGGCCGCGTGTCCCACCTCGTGGTGCGCTACCCGGCGTACTTCACGGACGGGGAGGCCGAGTCCCGCGCGCGGATCGAGCAGCTGCTGCACGCCAAGTCGGGCCGCGGCCGCGAGTACCACTTCGAGTGGGACGAGGAGGGCAACACTCTCACCGTGGACGTGCTGCCGCCGCTGCCCACCGACATCGCCGCGCAGCGGTTCGTCACCGCTCCTGGCGAGACCGTCCTCGGCTTCACCGACCCGACGTCGGTCCAGCGCACGCTGCCCGTGGCCGACGGCGAGGAACAGCGCGACGTGCCGCCCGTCGTGTGGCGCACCGGCCCGCGCTCGACCGAGCCGCACCTGCTGGCCGTCGGCACGCCCGGCAGCGGCACCACCACGCTGCTCCGCTCGATCGCCCTGCAGGCCCTCCAACACGGCGACGTGGTGATCGTCGAAGGCAGCGGCACCGGCGACTACGCGTGCCTCACCGGCCGCGACGGCGTCCTGGCCGTCGAGTGCGGGCTCACCGGGGCCCTCGCGAGCCTGGAGTGGGCGGCGCACGAGACGGAGCGGCGGCTCATCGCCGCCAACCGCGCCCGGCAGGCGGGCCAGCCGCCGCCCGAGGACACCCGGCGCCCGCTGTGGATCCTCCTCGACCGCCCGAGCACGCTCGGCCACCTGGCCGCGGCCGACGGGCACCGGGACCCCCAGTCGCTGCTCCAGGTGCCGCTGCGGCACGGCCGCGCGGCAGGCGTCACCATCGTGGTGGCCGACCAGCTCGACAGCGTGGACGCCCTCAGCGACGCGGTGCGGCAGCACACCCGCGCGCGCGTGGTGCTCGGCCCGGCCACCCCCGGCCAGCTGGAGCAGATCCTCGGGGCGGCGCCGCCCACGACCCCCACGGCGGAGGTCCCCGCGGGCCGCGGCTACGCCCGCCTCGGCACGGGCCCGGTGCACCGCCTCCAGGTCCCGGCGACACCTGACCCGTACGACGACGCGACGAGCGACGCGCACCGGCGGGCGGTCCTGGAGCTGGTCCCGGGGCGCACGAGGCCCGCGGACGCGGCCCTCACCGCGGCACCCGCCGCCGCGGAGAGCTGAGGCGCGGCGGGACCGGCCGCCGCGCGGACCGGGCCCGCCCGCTCAGGCCACGAACGACTGCGGGGCCTGCATCCCCCCGCCCGCCCCCTTCTCCACCAGACGGGCCGCCGCGGCGAGGCGCACCGCCGCCTCGTCCGCGACCGCTCCCCCGACGGTGAACGGCAGCCGCACATAGCCCTCGAAGGCGCCGTCCACGCCGAAGCGGGGCCCGGACGGCACGCGGACGCCGACACGTTCGCCGACCTCGGCCAGGCGCGACCCGGACAGGCCGCCGGTGCGCACCCACAGGGTCAGGCCGCCGTGCGGCACCTCGAACTCCCAGCCGGGCAGCTCCCTGCGCACGGCGGCGACCAGCGCGTCGCGGTTGTCGCGGGCCTGCTCCCTGCGCACGTTCACGGCCTCGCGCCAGCCGCCGGTGCTCAGGAGCCAGTTGACGGCCAGTTGCTCCAGGACGGGCGTGCCGAGGTCGGCGTACGCGCGCGCCGCCACCAGGCTGCGGATCACGTCCGGCGCGGCCCGCACCCAGCCGATGCGCATGCCCGCCCAGAAGGCCTTGCTGGCCGAGCCCACGGTGATGACGGTGGCGCCCGCGGGGTCGAACCCGCACACCGGGCGGGGCATCTCGACGTCGTCGAGGGCGAGTTCGCTCATGGTCTCGTCGACGACGAGGACGGTGCCCGCGGAGCGCGCCGCGTCGACGAGCTGGCGGCGCTGGTCCTCGTCGGCGAGCGCGCCGGTCGGATTGTGGAAGTCCGCGACGACGTACGCGAGGCGCGGCGCGGCGTCGCGCAGCACCTGCCGCCAGCGGTCCAGGTCCCAGCCGCGCAGCCCCTCGGCCATCGCGACGGGCACCAGACGGGCGCCCGCCTCGCGCATCAGCTGGAGGATGTTGGCGTACGAGGGCGACTCGACGGCGATGCGCTCGCCGCGGCCCGCGAAGAGGTGGCAGATCGCGTCGATGGCGCCCATGGCGCCGGTGGTGACCATGATCTGTTCCGGCATGGTCGGGATCCCGCGCGCGGTGTAGCGCTCGGCGAGCATGGCGCGCAGGGCGGGCAGCCCCGCCGGATAGTCGCCGTGGGTGTGGGCGTAAGGCGGCAGCTCCTCCAGGGCGCCCTGCACGGCGCGGGTGAGCCAGGGCTCGGGGGCCGGCAGGGCCGCGCAGCCCAGGTCGATCATGGAGCCGACGGCTTCGGGCGGCAGGGGTTCGAGCCCGCGCGCGGGGAGCGGGTTGCCGGCGGGGACGGCGGTCCAGCTGCCCGCGCCCCTGCGGGACTCCAGGAACCCCTCGGTGCGCAGCGCCTCGTAGGCGGCGGCCACCGTGGTGCGGCTCACGGAGAGCGCGACCGCGAGTTCCCGCTCGGCGGGCAGGCGGGCGGCCACGGGAACGCGTCCCTCCAGGACGAGGAGCCTGATGCCGTCGGCGAGGGCGCGGTAGGCGGGCGGGCGGCGACTGCCCGCGCCCGCGGGACGCGCCTGCTGGGAGGTGAGCAGCCGGGCGAGCTGAGTCGCGCCCACCGCCGATGTCCACTGAGCCATGATCCCAGTCCACCTTCATCGAATTGGCCATGGATGGCGCCTTGCGCCAAGCCACAGAGTGTCATGAGTCAGGCCACTACCACCACGGGGGCACCACTTGTCCAGGGAGCATCCAGTTCCGTCCGTCCTGGCCCCGGAGCGCCGGGGCCGGTCCGTACCCAGGCTGGCGGGCGGCGACCGCCTCGCCCGGCGGATCGTCCAGCTGTACGCGGGTCTGGTCCTGTACGGCGCGAGTTCGGCGCTGCTCGTGCGCTCGGGCCTCGGCCTCGAGCCGTGGAACGTGCTGCACCAGGGTCTGGCCGAGCGGACCGGCCTGTCCATCGGCGTCGTCTCGATCTTCGTGGGCGCCGCGGTGCTGCTGCTGTGGATCCCGCTGCGGCAGCGGCCGGGCCTCGGCACGGTGTCGAACGTCTTCGTCGTGGGCCTGGCGATGGACGGCACGCTCGCGCTCGCCCCGGACGCACACGGGCTTGGCGTCCGGATCCCGCTGATGGTGGCGGGCATCGTCCTCAACGGCGTGGCGACCGGCCTCTACATCGCGGCGAGGTTCGGCCCCGGCCCCCGCGACGGCCTGATGACGGGCCTGCACGAGCGCACCGGCCGCTCGATCCGGCTGATGCGCACGCTGGTGGAGATCGCGGTGGTCGTCACCGGCTTCGCGCTCGGCGGCACCGTCGGCGTGGGCACCGTCGTGTACGCCGTGACGATCGGCCCGCTCGCCCAGTTCTTCCTGCGCCTGTTCGCCCTCCCCGCCCCGTCCGCCGGAGGCGTGGTGGCCGCGGGGAGGCCATCGGAGCGGGCGATACTGCATCGGTGACCACGCGCGTACGCCATCCGTACCTCGACCATCCGGGGCCGCTGGCCTTCGCCCACCGGGGAGGCGCGGCCGAGGGCCTGGAGAACACCGCGACGGCGTTCCGGCGCGCCGTCGACCAGGGCTACCGGTACCTGGAGACCGATGTGCACGCCACGGCGGACGGCCGGCTCGTGGCGTTCCACGACGCCACGCTCGACCGGGTCACGGACGGGACCGGCGGCATCGCGGACCTGCCCTGGCGTGAGGTGAGCCACGCGCGCGTGGCGGGCCGTGAGCCGGTGCCGCTCTTCGAGGACCTCCTGGAGACGTTCCCCGAGGCGCGCTGGAACGTGGACGTGAAGGCCGAGCCCGCCCTCGTGCCGCTGCTCGACCTGATCGAGCGCGCCTCCGCGTGGGGCCGGGTCTGCGTCGGCTCGTTCTCCGAGGCGCGGGTGGCGCGGGCCCAGCGGCTCGCGGGGCCGCGCCTCGCCACGTCGTACGGCACGCGCGGCGTCCTGGCGCTGCGGCTGCGCTCCCTGGGGCTCCCGGCGGTGCCGCGGGCGTCCGCGGTGTGCGCACAGGTGCCCGAGGCGCAGTCGGGGGTCCGGGTGGTCGATCACCGCTTCGTGCGCACCGCCCACGCGCGCGGGCTCCAGGTCCACGTGTGGACGGTCAATGACCCGGCCCGGATGCACGCGCTGCTCGATCTTGGGGTCGACGGCATCATGACGGACGAGACCCAGACGCTGCGCGACGTCCTCAAGGACCGCGGCACCTGGGTCTGACCGCCCCCGGCCCAGGGCGCGGACCAGCCGATTCCGGGCCTGATTTAGCAACGAGGGGCGAAGGCCGGTAGTGTACGCCTTTGGCCTGCCAGGCGGACCGTTACTGCGTGCTGAGTTTATGGCAACGCTGGGTGACATCTGTTGTCAGATGTGACAAACCGGGCGTCGGTGGGTACAACAAGGGGCGGCATACGACGGCGACGCATGACCCGGTACGGGAATCTTTACCGCCGACCGGACGTTGTCCGGATGACGACGACAGCGACACCTGTCCTGTGGGCGACAAGCCCGGGAGGCACGATTCATGAGTGAGCGAGCTCTTCGCGGCACGCGCCTCGTGGTGACCAGCTACGAGACCGACCGCGGCATCGACCTGGCCCCGCGCCAGGCCGTGGAGTACGCATGCCAGAACGGACATCGATTTGAGATGCCGTTCTCGGTCGAGGCGGAGATCCCGCCGGAGTGGGAGTGCAAGGTCTGCGGGGCCCAGGCACTTCTCGTGGACGGCGACGGACCGGAGGAGAAGAAGGGCAAGCCCGCGCGTACGCACTGGGACATGCTCATGGAGCGCCGTACTCGAGAAGAGCTCGAGGAGGTCCTGGAGGAGCGCCTTGCGGTCCTCAGGTCCGGCGCGATGAACATCGCGGTGCACCCGCGTGACAGCCGCAAGTCCGCATAGGCGCGCGGCGGTTCAGCAGTAACGACGAGGGCCGGGCCCGCTGCTCTGCAGCGGGCCCGGCCCTCGTCGCGTATCCACCCACCCCCGCGCGAGGTGCGCATCCACCCCGGGCGAGGCGTCGTGGCCCCTCGCGCAAGGGCAAGCCAAGGCCCTCTGTCCCGCGCGGGGCAGAGGGCCTGTCTGGGCAGAGGGCTCAGGAGCGGGGTAGCTGGGGGCCGTCCGGACGGCCGCTCGGACGCGTCGGGGGCTGGTCCTCGCGGATCACCTCGCCCTGGACGACCTTGCCGTCGGGGCGGTGCATGCGCGCCTGCTGGAAGGCGTCGCCGAGGCCACCGGGGGCGGCTGCCGCGGCCGCGGTGAGCTTGCGCTCGAAGGCGCGCTCGGCGCTGCGGCTGAGGACCTTCTGGAGCGGCGGCACGAGCAGCAGCAGACCCAGGACGTCCGAGATCAGGCCGGGCAGGATGATGAGGAGACCGCCGAGCATGGTGAGGGCGCTGCCGCCGCCCTGGTCCGGCGCGGGCGCCAGACCCTGCTGCTGCTGGCGCAGCCCCTCGCTCAGGTTCTTGAAGGCACGGCGCCCGGCCCGCTTGATGACGAAGGAGCCGAGCACCAGGCCGCCCACGAGCAGCAGGAACACGGTCAGCCCGCTCGACGCGCCCGCCACCACGGTGAGCAGCCAGATCTCCAGGACCAGCCACGCGGCGATGCCAAGGGGCAGGAACCTGAGGACGCGGGAGCGCCGGGGCCGTGCGGGCTTGAGGGGAGGCGGTGCGCCAGTCGTCATGCTCCCAGTGTGCCTGGCCCCGGCTCAGACCGGGATAAGCGGGGTGATCAGGAGCGGGGGTCGGACGGCTTGCGGCCCAGGGCCTTGCCGACCCGCTCCCCCACGCCCCAGGCGGTGACCCGCCACAGCGCCTCCGCGACGATGTCGCGGCTCATCTTGCTGTCGCCGAGCTCCCGCTCCACGAAGGTGATGGGCACCTCCACGACGTGGTACCCCGCCTTGACGGCCCGCCGGGCCAGGTCGACCTGGAAGCAGTAGCCCTGGGAGGCCACGTCGGCGAGCCCGAGCCCTTCCAGGGTCTCGCGGCGGAAGGCGCGGTAGCCGCCGGTGACGTCGCGGATCGGCACGTCGAGGAGCAGCCGGGAGTACGTGCTGCCGCCGCGGGAGAGGAACTCGCGCGACCTGGGCCAGTTGACGACCCGTCCGCCCGGTACCCAGCGCGAGCCGAGCACCAGGTCGGCGCCCTTGAGGGCGGTGAGCAGGCGCGGCAGCTCCTCGGGCTGGTGCGAGCCGTCGGCGTCCATCTCGACCAGGACGCCGTAGCCGTGCTCAAGGCCCCAGGAGAAGCCCGCGAGGTAGGCGGCGCCGAGGCCCTCCTTGCCCTTGCGGTGCAGCACCTGGACGTGGTCGTCCTCGGCCGCCAGCTCGTCCGCGATCTTCCCGGTGCCGTCGGGGCTGTTGTCGTCGGCGACGAGCACGTGCGCCTCGGGCACAGCGGTGCGCACCCGGCCCACGATCGCCTGGATGTTCTCCGCCTCGTTGTAGGTCGGGATGATCACCAAGGCCTGGCCGAGCGGGCCGAACTGCCGCCCCGCGTCCGCTGCTTTGCTGATCCCGCCGCCGTTGCTCACTACTGCCCCTTCGTTCGTACGCAGGGGACCACCATAGTGGCCCGTGCCTGGGGCTCTCGCGACGCCACGGGTCCGGCCCCCGCGCCGGGGCGCCGCCGGTGCGGAAGCGATCCTGCGGGTAGGGGCCCGGTGCCCTTCGGGCCGGCCTGGGACCCGCTGGCTGCGGATCGACCGAGAGCCGTTGTCTACTGAGCGTCCGGGCCCCACCCGGGTCGCACCTCCCCCTGACTCCCAGGGAGCGGGAGGGACGCCCTTGCTCCGGTGATCGCGTTCCCGCGCCCGGGCGTCGCGGGCGCTGGACCTGGCTCCCTGTGGCGGTGCGCCGGTGCGGCGCGCCACCCGTGACCCAGCGGCGTTCGACGACTGCGTGCAGGTTCACCGGTCGGACGTCCTGTGGTGGACGCGCCGAAACTACCCGTGCACATCGGCCGTCTGTCAATAGCCGTGTGACCTGCGCGGTTTCCGTAGATCAGCAGGTCAGTGGCGAGGGACCCGGCCGCGCGCGACGCGCCGCGTGGCCCCGTTCGGAGCCGCGCGGCCGCACCGGCGTCACTCGCCCGGCCGTACGAACACCGTCTCTCCGGCGACCACCGTGCGCAGGCAGACGGGCAGCTCGGTGCCGGGCGTCAGGTCGGGCAGGCCCGGGGTGCCGGAGCGCGGGTCGGTGGACCAGCGGGCGACCCGGTCGTCGGGGGCCTGGACCACGAGCTCGCCGGTGCGCCACACGGCGTAGTCGGCGGGGGCGCCGGGCACCAGGACGCCCGCGTCGTCGCGGCCGGTGGCCCGCCAGCCGCCTCGGGTGTGGGCGGTGAAGGCGGCGCGCACGGACACCCGCTGCTCGGCGGTGTGGTGGAAGGCGGCGGCGCGCACGGTGCCCCACGGGTCGAGCGGGGTCACCGGGCTGTCGGAGCCGAAGGCGAGCGGCACACCGGCGCGCAGCAGGGCCGCGTACGGGTTGAGGGCGCGGGCGCGCTCGGCGCCGAGCCGCCGGGCGTACATGCCGTCGCCGCCCCACAGCGCGTCGAACGCGGGCTGCACGGAGGCGGTCAGGCCGAACTCGGCGAAGGCGGCGATGGTCTCCGGGGTGAGCATCTCGGCGTGCTCGACGCGGTGCCGGGCGGCGCGGACGCGGGCGAGGCCGACCTTGTCGGCGGCGGCCCGCACGCCGTCGGTCACGGCGGTCACGGCGGCGTCCCCGATGGCGTGGAAGCCCGCCTGGAGGCCCGCTTCGGCGCAGGCGACGACGTGGTCCGCGACATCGGCGGCGCTCAGGTAGGCGTTGCCGGTGTGGTCGGCGGCGTCCGCGTACGGCTCGTGCAGCCAGGCCGTGTGCGAGCCGAGCGAGCCGTCCACGAAGAGGTCACCGGCCGCGCCCCGGGCGCCGAGCTCGCGCGCGCGGGCGACGCCTTCGGCGCCCAGCTCGCCCCAGTAGCCGACGACGCGCGGCCCGGACTCCTCGTCGGCCAGGCGCAGCAGCCCGGTGAAGTCGTCCTCGCTGGAGATGGTGGGGCCCGCGCACTCGTGCACGGAGCCGATGCCGAGCGACGCGGCGCGGCGGAGCGCGGCGCGCTGGGCCTCGGCGCGCTGGAGCGGCGTGAGGGCCCCGTGGGCGGCCTCGCGCACCGCGTGGTGGGCGGCGGCGGTCAGCGGCGCGTCGGCGCGGTACCCGGCCGCGTCGGCGACGCCGGGCACCAGGTCCAGGAGGGCGGTGGTGACGACGGCGGAGTGCACGTCGATGCGCGACAGGTACAGCGGGCGGCCGCCGGTGGCCTCGTCGAGCTCCGCGCGCGTGGGCGGGCGGCCGTCGGGCCAGCGGGCGGCGTCCCAGCCGTGGCCGAGCAGCACGCGGTCGTCCGGGCGCGCGGCGGCGTGTTCGCGGACGAGAACGAGTGCTTCGGCCGGGCTCCCGGCCCGGGAGAGGTCCAGGCCCGTGAGCGCGATGCCGGCGCCCGTGGTGTGCACATGGGCGTCGGTGAACGCGGGGGTGACGAGGGCGCCGTCGAGGTGGACGACCTCGTCGACGCCGTCCGCGAAGGCGTCGGCCGCGCCCTCGGAGCCGACCCAGGCGACATGGCCGCGCTCGACGACCATCGCGGTCGCGAAGGGGTCGGCGGGGCTGTGGACTTCTCCGCCGCGCAGCAGGACGGTGCGGTGCCCGCTCGTGGAGGTGGTGCGCTCGCTCATGGGGACAGTCTCGCGCCTGCGCGGGGGCGCCGTGCCGCCGGGGTGGAGCGTCGCCCGGACCACCGGCCGGGCGCGGGGCGGGCGGGCCCGGCGGGGGCCTCAGATCCGCGGCGGCCGCGCCTCGTAGGGCGTGGAGAGGACCACCGTCGTATGGGTGGAGACCCCGGCGAGCGAGCGCAGCCTGGCCAGCAGGTTCTCCAGCTCGTGCGGGGTCGCGACCCGGACCTTCAGGAGGTAGTTCTCCGCGCCCGCCACGCTGTGGCAGGCCTCGATCTCGGGCACTCCGGCCAGGCGTTCGGCGATGTCGTCGGGCGCGCTGGGGTCGAACGGCTTCACCGCGATGAAGGCCGTGAGCGGCAGGCCGACGGCCTCGGGGTCGACGACCGCGGCGTACCCGCGGATCACCCCGCGCTGTTCGAGCCGGCGCACCCGCTGGTGCACGGCAGACGTGGACAGGCCCGTGGCCTTGCCCAGGTCGGTGTAGCTCATCCGCCCGTCCTTGACGAGCAGCTGCACGATCTGTCGGTCCAGCTCCTCCATGCGCCGAACCTACAGTGCCCTTGATCCCCGCCGATACCTGAGGGACACCCGAACGACACCGGGACGGGCCCCGGGCGCCGCCCGCGCGGGCGCCGGGGCGGCGCGAGCAGGGCGCCCGCGGCCCTGGCTCCCGGTGCCACGCACGCGGCGGCGGGCAGGGCCGCGGGAGGGGATCGCTCCGCATGACTCCTCGCACGTCCGCATACCTGCGCACGCCTCGGGAGCCGCCCCGCGCACAGCGGCATCTTCATCCGGCATGTGACGAACACCACACATCAGGGGGCGGGTCCGCGGAAGTGCCGCGATTACCGCCAGGACGGGACGGGAAGTGCTTGCTGTGGTCGAGGCCGCAGTGCCTTGTCGGCCCACCCGAGGGGGAGATTCCCATGCATAACCTGAAGCGCCCCGGTCGTACCGCGCGCCGTAAGCAGCAGACCGTAGAACTGCTCGAACCCGCACCGGAGGGCGTCGAACCCGCCGACGCCGAGGACGAGGAGTTCGACGCCTACGACACCCTGGAGATGTACCACGTGACCTGCCCGGACTGCGGGCAGCCCATCGCGCTCCTGGCGGACGAGGACGTCCTGCCCGAGCACGCCCTGTGCCCCACGCCGTGGAACCCCTTCGGGCTCACCGTCTGCGCGGGCACGGGCCGTCCCGCGGCCGAGGCCGAGTCCGCGGACGAGTCGCCCGAGCCCCAGGAGCAGGACACCGCCCGGCTCCTGACGCTCCCCCAGGGCCTGGACTGGCGCACGCAGCCGTTCTCGCACGTGGGCGGGCCCGGCTCGCGCCCGATCCGGGTGCCCCGGCAGCGGCAGCTCGGCCGCGCGGCCTGACCGGCCGCTCCGGCGGACACCCGTGACGGCCCGTCGACCACCGGCGGGCCGTCACCAGTAGTCGCCGCGCACCATCGCCGCGAGGCTCTCGTGGTGCAGGATCAGCTTGTCGGGGTCGTCCGGCACCACCGCCTCCCCGAAGTGCACCTGCCGGTGGGCGACGCGCAGCATGACGACGGCGTGCCGCAGCGCCGCGTACAGCGTGTAGAAGTCCATGTCGCGCGGCCGGTGGCCGGTCAGCTCCGCATAGCGGTCCTCGACGCGGTCGCGGCGCAGGAAGCCGGGCAGTCCGGGCTGCCCGAAGCCGACCGTCAGGTCCTGGAAGAACCGGTGCAGATACACGGTCCAGCCGAGGTCGACCTCGCGCGGACCCAGGCAGGCCATCTCCCAGTCGAGCACAGCGGCCGGGTCGAAGCCCTCGTAGACGATGTTGCCGATGCGGGCGTCGCCCCAGTTGAGGACCGTCTCGCCGGGGTCGGCCGGCCACAGCTCCTCCAGGCGCGCGAAGGCGCTTTCGACGAGGGGCGAGCGGGGCAGGCCCCGCACCACCCACGCGTAGTACGCGCGCTGCGCCCGCACGTGGCGGCGCAGCGGATCGCCGTCGCCGGGCAGCGCGAGGAACGCCGCTTCCCCGGCCGGGGCCTGGTCGTGCAGCCGGGCCAGGACGCGGATCGTGGCGTCTTCCAGGTGCGCGCGCTCGGCGTCGCTCGCCGCGTGCAGCCAGTTGCCCTCGTACGTGTACGGCATGACGTCGGGCGGCACCCGGCCCGTGACGCGCTCCATCACGAAGAACGGCGCGCCGAGCGGAGCCGGGTCCTCCTCCAGCCACAGCACCCGCGGCACCGGCACGTCGGTGCGCTCGGCCACGAGCCGCAGGGTGCGGTACTGGCGCGGCATGTCGTACACCGGGAAGACCGTGTACGCGGCCGGGTCCGCCGCGAGCCGGGCCGCGCAGGCGCGCACGGGCGGCTGGGAGTGGTCGAGGGTGAACAGGAGCGTCTCGCTCGACATGCCGTTGGACTCGGGCACGCTCACGTCGACGGCCCTGGCGCCGGGCAGCCGCGCCCCGAGCCAGTCGGTCAGACGGCGGGCGAGCGCCTCGGGGTCGCGCGTGCTGGTGCGGGGCCGGGGTGCCGTGGCCATGTCGGCGCTCCTCTCAGGGGGCGGCCCGTGGGCGCCGTTCAGGGCGCGACGGAGCCGAAGCCGGTGAAGCCGCTGGGGTCGTGGCGGCCGAAGGTGCCGTGCTCGAAGATCCCGTGGCCGACCCGGCCGTCGAGGGTGCAGCGGGCCGCGTGGTCGATGACGCCGTACGCGGCGAGGGGGTGGGCCGCGGGGTCCGACAGGTCGTAGGAGCGGCGCTCGCACCAGGAGCGGCCGCGCCAGGTGCCGTGCTGCCAGTCGTCGGCGGGCGGGTATCCCGCGCCGACGGCGAGCGGCAGCGAGGTGAGGACCTCGACGCCGAGCTCCAGCGGCTTGTGGGTCAGCGGGTCGGTCAGGTGGATGACCGCGGACTCCGGATGCCGGGTGCCGGAGCGGTAGGCGACGTCGGCCCGGGGCCAGCCGAGCTGGCGGTCCCGGTCGCCGGGGCGGACCAGGGTCGCGTCGTTGAGGGTGCGGTAGCCGTCGGCGTCCTCCTGGGTGACGACCATCAGGAAGCGGTCGTCGAAGCGCACCGGGCACCAGATCCAGTGGAAGCCGTCCGTGGGGTGCTCCTCGGCGAGGCGGCCGCCCTCCTCGCCGGGGATGGGCCGCACGCCCCAGCTGCGGTCCCGGGTCGCCGTCCACTCCCCGGCCGTCACCGGGATCTCCTCGCCGCCGAGGCGTATCGTTCCGGCACAGTGGCCCGCCTGGACGAACCTGCGGCCTTCGAGGGTGAGCCGGTCGCCGCGCCGCTGGAGGTGGTGCGGCTCCCACAGGGCCGGGAAGTCGGCGTGCCAGGTGAGGTCGTAGCCGAGCGAGCCCGCGTCGTCGGGGTCGGCGGCGCACGTCAGACGGAGCCTGCGCAAGGGCTCCTCGACCACGATGCGGAGGGGACCGACGGAGAGTTCCATACGGTCGTCGCCGAGCGCGTCGGAGGCGCGTACGGCGTGCAGCGTATCTCCGGTGCGCAGGGTGGCGTACGCGTCGATGACGCCCGTGTTCGGATAGACGCCGAGGCCGAGGATCAGCAGGGCCCGGCCCCGGTGGTCGAAGAGGTGGAAGATGCACCGGTCATAGGCGTTGCGGTCGCCGGTGGCCACGTGCTTCATGGACAGCGGGACCTGGTGGACGGGGTACTCGTCGAGGGGCACGGGACGGTCGTCCGGCACGGAGTGCCTCCCTGGGGGACAGGGTGCTCGGAAGGCGCGGGCGGCGCGCGCCCGGACCGGAGTTGACGGTACGTCAGATGCCGTGCGGGGGCCATACACGTGTCAGCACCGGGCGCGCGCGACCCGGGTGGCGGGCGTGCGAGGCGCCGTCGGCGCGTGCGACTGCGACGGCGTGCCGCCGCGTACGGCGGCGCTGGTGCGGTGCGACGCGCGCGCCGCGCGGCGGCGGACCCTGAACGCACTCTCGATTCGACCCGATGGTGACCTGGCCACGGGGCCGCGCGTTGGCCGGACATGACCCCCACACATGCTCCGGCAGGCCAGCACCGCCGCACGCCGGCGTCGCATCCCCCCATCGCAGAATCGGTTCCTCACCGATCCCCCTACGCACAGCAGCAGCCGTACTCACACCAGGCCCCGTACTCCCCCCAGACCTCGTACGCACCATCCGGCTACTCCCCGCAGCACCAGCCGTCCCCTCCCCCGCCGCAGCCCGCGCCGCCCCAGGACCCGCCGATCTACCGGACGCTGCTCCGCCAGTGGGCCGACCGCGGCCGGACGCTGCCGGGGCGCCACGACCCCGAGTGGGTGCGGCTCGCGGCCCCGCCCGCGCCGAGCGGCCAGTTCACGGACCACTTCGGGACGGGCCAGGACACGGCCTTCGGCTCCTCCTACGACCTGGCGCCCGGCACGCGCTACGAGACGGGCCGGGGCTCCCCGTACGGCGCGCGCGGCGCCGGTGACGACACCCTGCCCATCGGTGGCCACGAGCCCTACGGCCGGGCCCGGCGCCCGCAGGTCCCGCCGGTCCCCCCGGATCCCGGCCCGGAGCCGGACGCGGAGCGGGACGCCCGCCCGGCAGGGCCGGACCCCCGGCTGCTGATCAGTCCCGCCCCGCAGAGCTCCTTCGGCCTGCGGCCCGGATCAGCGTGAGTCGGGGCCCGCGAGGTGGCGGGCGATGACCATGCGCTGGATCTGGTTGGTGCCCTCCACGATCTGGAGCACCTTGGCCTCGCGCATATAGCGCTCGACCGGGAAGTCGGCGGTGTAGCCGTAGCCGCCCAGGACCTGCACGGCGTCCGTCGTGACCTTCATCGCGGCGTCGGTGCACAGGAGTTTGGCCATCGCGGCCTGCTTGGAGAACGGCTTGCCCGCGTCCCGCAGCCGGGCCGCGGCCAGATACAGCGCCCGGCCCGCCTCGATCTGCGTCGCCATGTCGGCGAGCATGAAGCGCAGGCCCTGGAAGTCGGCGATGGGCCGCCCGAACTGCCGGCGCTCGGTCGCGTACGTCAGGGCCTCGTCCAGCGCCGCCTGGGCCACGCCGATCGCGCACGCCGCGATCCCGAGCCGCCCCGAGTCCAGCGCGGACAGCGCGATCGCGAAGCCCTGCCCCTCGTCGCCGAGGCGGCGGGCGTCGGGCACGCGGACCCCGTCGAAGTGGAGCTGCGCCGTGGGCGAGCCGTTCATGCCCATCTTCTTCTCCGGGACGGCCGCCGAGAGGCCCGGCGCGTCGCCGGGCACCAGGAAGGCCGTGACGCCCTTGGCGCCCTCGCCGCCGGTGCGGGCGAGCACGGTGTAGAAGTCGGCGACGCCGCCGTGCGTGATCCAGGCCTTCGTGCCGGTGAGGACCCAGTCGTCGCCGTCGCGCACCGCCTTGGTGCGCAGCGAGGCCGCGTCGGAGCCGGAGGACGGCTCCGACAGGCAGTAGGCGCCGAGGAGTTTGCCGCCCAGCATCCGCGGCAGGTGCTCGGCCCGCTGCTCCTTGGTGCCGTAGCCCGCGAGGGCGTGGCAGGACAGGGAGTGCACGCTGACGCCGAGGCCGACCGTGAGGCGGGCCGCGGCCAGTTCCTCGAGGACCTGGAGGTACACCTCGTAGGGCTGGTCGCCGCCGCCGAACGCGGAGTCGTAGGGGAGTCCGAGCAGGCCCGACTCCGAGAGCAGCGCGAAGAGTTCGCGCGGGAAGCGTCCCGCGGCCTCCTCGTCGGCCGCGTGCGGGGCGATCTCCCGCTGGACCAGCTCGCGGACCAGTGCCAGCAGGTCCTGGGCCTCCTCCGTGGGCAGTTGGCGCTCCACCGGCTGCACGGCTCCGTCGGGCATCCCGCTCTCCTCTCCCCTGTTCCCCTGTCGGGGGCTTGCAACGGGCGCACGCACAGGGTGTGACGACGCCGCCGGGACACTGCCACGCCGATGCTGCCCTTCCGGATCGCGGAAGCTGCTGACCAGCGACTGTGGCGCGTCGAGTATGCCCGATCGGCGGCATGGCGTCACGGGTTCTCCCGGCCGCTTTCCGATCTTCGAATCAGCCACGCCACGGGGCGCGCGGGCACCCGCCACGAGGGCCGAGGAGAACGGGAATTGGTCCGAACCATTGACGCAATGGTCTAGTCCTCCCTAGAGTCCAGCGGCACGGAATCCTTCGCGTTCATGCCAATTCAAAGCGCGACTGTTCTTTGGTCAACAGCACCATCCCCCTAGCTCCCCTCTTCCCCCACGAGGAGACAGCGATGCCAAGACCACACCGTCCCCGCGCCCGCCTCAGGGCGCTCGTGGCCACCGCCTGTACCGCCGTCCTGGGCGCGGGCCTGCTCGCCGGTGCGGGCACCGCCACGGCCGACCAGAGCTCCGCCCCCAGGGCCGCCGAGGCCCAGGCGGGCTCACGCGTCGTCGGCTACTTCACCGAATGGGGCGTCTACGGCCGGAACTACCACGTCAAGAACGTCGAGACGTCGGGCTCCGCCAACAAGCTCACGCACATCAACTACGCCTTCGGCA
Source organism: Streptomyces sp. AN091965 (assembly GCF_022698285.1). Classification (NCBI taxonomy): domain Bacteria; kingdom Bacillati; phylum Actinomycetota; class Actinomycetes; order Kitasatosporales; family Streptomycetaceae; genus Streptomyces; species Streptomyces sp. AN091965. The sequence continues at coordinate 2,108,811 of NZ_JALDMY010000001.1, forward strand.
ACGTCCAGGGCGGCAAGTGCACGATGGGCGACGCCTACGCCGCGACCGACAAGGCCTACTCCGCCGACCAGAGCGTCGACGGCGTGGCCGACACCTGGGACCAGCCGCTGCGCGGCAACTTCAACCAGCTGCGCAAGCTGAAGAAGAAGCATCCCGACCTCAAGATCCTGTGGTCCTTCGGCGGCTGGACCTGGTCCGGCGGCTTCACCGAGGCCGCCAAGAACCCGCAGGCCTTCGCCCAGTCCTGCTACGACCTGGTCGAGAACTCCAAGTGGGCCGATGTCTTCGACGGCATCGACATCGACTGGGAGTACCCCAACGCCTGCGGTCTGAGCTGTGACACCAGCGGCCGGGCCGCGTACAAGAACCTGATGTCCGCGGTGCGCGCCAAGTTCGGCTCGAAGAACCTGGTCACGGCCGCCATCCCGGCCGACGCCTCGTCCGGCGGCAAGATCGACGCCGCGGACTACGCGGGCGCCGCTCAGTACGTCGACTGGTACAACCCGATGACGTACGACTTCTTCGGCGCCTGGGAGGCCAAGGGGCCGACGGCACCCCACTCGCCGCTGACCTCCTACCCCGGCATCCCCAAGGCCGACTGGAACTCTCAGGCGACGATCGCCAAGCTCAAGGGCCTCGGCATCCCGGCGGACAAGCTGCTGCTCGGCATCGGCTTCTACGGCCGCGGCTGGACCGGCGTCACCCAGAAGGCGCCGGGCGGCACCGCGACGGGGCCCGCGCAGGGCACGTACGAGCAGGGCATCGACGACTACAAGGTGCTCAAGACCAAGTGCCCGGCCAACGGCACGGTCGGCGGGACCGCGTACGCGCACTGCGGCACCAACTGGTGGAGCTACGACACCCCGGCCACCATCGCCGGGAAGATGAGCTACAAGAACCAGCAGGGCCTGGGAGGCACCTTCTTCTGGGAGCTCAGCGGTGACACCTCGAACGGCGAGCTGATCAAGGCCATCAACTAGCCGTCCACAGCGGGTGATCGGGGCGGGAGCCGGCGGGCTCCCGCCCCTTCGTCGTGTCACGGCGACAGGGTCGCGGACCTCATCTCACGGCGGCGGTGCCGGGCACTCGGGCTCGAACTCCTCGATGACGTTCAGGGTTTCACGGAGCGTGCGCACCAGCAGCTCGCGCACCGTGTCCCGGGGCAGCTCCCGCTCGTCCGCCCCGCCGCCGCGGCCGATCCAGTCGAGGGTGATTCCCTCGACGCTGCACAGCCAGCCGAGCAGCGCCGTGCGCGCGAGCGCCGGGACCGCGCTGCGGCCGTACGCGCCCTCGGCGATCGTGCCGACCATCGCCTCGCGCACACCGTCGCGGATGGCGTGCACCTCGGCGTCGAAGCCCACGCCGCCGCTGACGATCGTGCGGTAGGCCGCCTGGTGGTGCTCGGCGTAGCGCAGATAGCCGTCGATGGTGCGGTGCACCCGCTCCACGGGCGGGAGTTCGGTGTCCCCGGCCGCCCGCTGCACGAGGTCGGCCACCGAGTCCTCGATGATCGCCAGGTAGTACCCGCGTTTGGACTTGAAGTAGTAGTAGATCAGCCCCTTGGCGACCCGCGCCTGTCTCGCGATGTCGTCCATCGAGAGCGCGTCGTAGGACGTGTCGGCGAACAGCTTCCGGCCGATGGTGATGAGTTCGGCGCGGCGCGCCATGGAGCGGTCGGTGCCGCGTGCCTGCGGGCGGTCAGCGTCGGTGGAACGGTCGCTACCGCGCTGTTGACTATTATTCAATTTCGGCCCTAGTCTCCAACTGCCTTGGGATGGGCCGCAGTATGGCAGACCCTCGCCGCCTGCCCGGAACGGCGCGGCCCTCCCGACGGCGCCCTGTAACGCACTCCCCCTGACGCACCCGCGGTACGGCTGACTCGTACGGGAGGAAGACAGTGAGCGCATCCAAGCGGCCCACAGCGGGGGCCGCCCCCGAGGGCAGAACCAACTGGAAGAAGACGGCCGTCATCGCGCTGCCCGCGTTCGTCGCGGTCGGCGCGATGGCGTCGATCATGGCGGAGGGCGCGCTCGCCGCGTCCTTCGCGGTCTCCGGCACCAGCTTCCAGGTCTCGTCCGGCAAGCTGTCGAGCCAGGGCCTGGCCAGCTATGTGGAGACCGACCGGAGCGTCGACGGCAAGGGCCACCCGGTGGCGCTGCTCGGCATCGGCGACGCCACCCTGTCCGACATCTGTCAGTCCGCCTCGGTCAAGACGCCGCTGGGCACGGTGGTGTTCAAACTGACGGCGGGCGGCGACGCGGGCAAGGTCACCGCGAGCAATCTGATCATCGACGCCGAGGACCTCGTCGGCGACGCCCGCTTCGGCACCGCCCAGATCGGCCGGGACGCCTCCACGCTCGACGAGGTGCCCGGGGTCAAGGGCGACAAGGGCAAGTTCGGCCTCCAGGCGGGGGACATCGAGGTGTCCGGGGTCAGGTCGCACGCCTGGTCGGCCACCGGCGGCAACTTCCGCCTCAAGGGCATGCGCGTGGACGTCAGCCTGGACGGCAAGAAGTGCTTCTGAGCGGGCCGGGCGCGCCGCGCGAGGGCGGCTGGCTCGACGAACGGCTGCCGCTGCGGGAGGTGCGCCGGGCGGTCCGCGGATGGCGGCGCACCCGCCCGTTCTGGGGCGGCCTGCTGCTCGTCCTGGGCGGCGCGGAGCTCCTGGTCGTGCCGCTGTCGCCGCTGACGGTCCTGGTGAGCCTCGGGCTCGGCGGGATCGCCGCGATCGGCATCGGGATCGCGCTGATGGTCGCCGGTCTTTTCCTGTGGCTGCTGCCGCAGGCGCACCACTACGTGTCCGTCAACGCGCTGATCCTGTCGGTCCTGTCGTTCGCGGCGACCAACCTCGGCGGCTTCCTGGTCGGCATGCTGCTCGGCATCGTGGGCAGCGCGATGGGCTTCGGGTGGACGCCGGTGCCCGAGGACGGCCAGGAGGAGGCGCGGCGCCCCGGGCTCCGTGACGGGCAGGGCACGCGGACCCTCGCCGTGCTGCTTCCGGTGGTCCTCGCCGGGGCGGCGTTGTGGGGCGCCGCCCCGGCGAAGGCCGTCCCCGTCAGCGGGGCCGCGGGCGGGGCGCAGGCGGCCCCGCGGGCGCCCGGCGACGGGCCCGTGGTGGCGGCGCGGACGCCGCCGACCATCACGACGACGCTCTTCGCGCCGAAGGGCTTCATCGTCGCGGGCGTGCGCGACATCCCCACCGCCGACGGGCCGTTGAAGGTGATGGTGCTGCACATGAACGCGGCCTCCCTCACCGACTACCGGCTGCGCACCCGCGACGGCGGCCGCGAACTCGCGCTGGGCGCCGACACCTTGGACCTGAGCGGCAAGGTCACCCTGTATCTGACCAAGTTCAAGGGCTGCATCGAGGGCCTGCTCTGCCTGACGTTCACGCCCGACCGGCTTCCGGTGCCGCCGCTGGTGCCGCCGTTCGTCTTCATGACCGACGTGAGCGCCGAGCAGGCCCTGGTCACCTCGGACGTGATCACCGCGGGCGGGCTCAGCCTGCGGGCGCACCCCTGAGAGGCCACCTGGGAGGTCATCGTGATCCAGATCCAGGCAGCGCTGTTCTGGGCGTACGCGGTGGGCGCGACCTTCGCGCTCGCCGCGGGGCGCCAGCTCCAGGTGTGGGAGCGGCTCAACGCCGGCGAGGGCCCGCGCACCCGCAGCCGTGCCGCCAACCCCTATCTGGCGCTCACCCTGCTCTTCGCGGCCGTGCTCATGGTGCCGACGGGGCTCTTCGTGCTGTGGCAGAACCCGTCCTGGGCGACCATGCACGTCGCCGACGGGCACGGCGGGGTGTGGGCGGGCTTCGTCCTGCTCTACGCGGGCGGCATCCCGGTGGCGGCGGTCCTCGGGTTCCTCGCGGCGCAGGTCCTGGTCCTGGTGGGCGCGGGCTACTGGGCCTACCTCCAGTGCGTGGGCGGCTACTTCCTGCTGTTCGGCACGCTGGTGCACGGCTGGGACGGCACCGGGTACGAGCGGTTCCTCTCCCCCGGGGCCCGCGACTGGGCCGACTGGCCGCAGGACAGCGTGGTGAACAACGCCCTGGACTTCCTGACCTCCGGCACGTTCCTCGCCCTGCTCGTCTTCGGCGCGGCCGTCATCGGCACCATGCTGCTCACTGAGATCGGCTGGCTGCTCGAAGGCTGGTCGCTGCCCGGCGCGGACGAGGACCGCAAGGTGCACCGCGTCCTGGCCGTGGCGATCGCGGCGGCGGGGGTCCACGGCCTGCCGTTCCTCGGCGCCGTGGCCGCGAGCGCGCTGGTGCGGCTGCTCGGGGCCCTCCTGGGCCTGCCGCTGTTCGCGGTGCTCGCGGGCGTCGTCCTGCTGCCGCGGCGTTCGCCCGTACGGCGGCTCTACGGCCTGGTGGGCGTGGTCCACCGGCACTGGCGGGCGGACCTCGACGCGAGCGCCGCCACGGGCGTGGCCGGGGTCACATCAGACCGGTCCGGGTGACGAGCATCGCGAGCACGACGACGAGCGTCCAGCCGAGGAGGTGCTCCAGGAGCTTGGGCCCGTCCTCCTTGGGGCCGCCGGTGCGGGCCCTGAGCCCCGCACGGGCCTGGAGCCCCTCGTGGGCCTGGAGAACGGTGGCGGTGGCGGAGCTCGCGGTCATGGCAACTCTCGATACGTCGTCCGGCAGTGGTGTCCCCCCACTGGCCGACAGTGGCCCCTCCCACTGCCCCCTCCACCATGCCAGCGAAATCACTCGTATCGGGCGAGACGTTGGTCACCCCACAACTCGGACCCCGCGCCGTGCGTCTAAGTCGGCGTACGTCCGCGCGCCACCGGTCGTACTCGTACGTCCACGCACCATCGACCGAAGGGTTTCCGATGAGTACGTTCCCGACGCCCCGCCGCAGAGCGCGGCTCGCCCTGGCGGCGGCCGTGACCGTGGCGGCCGCCCTCACCGGACCGGTCTCGTACGCCACCTCCGCCTCGGCCCCCGAGGCCAAGCCGTCGCCCGGCGCCCCGGGCCTCGGCGACCCGATGTTCCCGCTCGACGGCAACGGCGGCTACCAGGTCGACCGCTACCTCCTTGACTTCGACTGGCAGGCGCCCAAGACGCCGTTCGCGGCGACCGCGACCATCAAGGCCACCGCCACCCAGTCCCTTTCCCGCTTCAACCTCGACTTCGGCGGCAACACCCTGCACGCGGTCACCGTCGACGGCAGGGCCGCGGGCACCTCGCGCGCGGGCGACGAGCTGACCGTCACGCCCAAGGCGCCGCTGGCCAAGGGCCGCTCCTTCACCGTGAAGGTGACCTACACCGCCGACCCCACCCAGGTCCGCCACCGCGACGACGCCATCGAGGACTACGGCTGGATCCCCACGCCCGACGGCACGGTGGTCTACCCCCAGCCCAACGGCGCCCGGCTGATCTTCCCCGCCAACGACCACCCCAGCCGGCACGCCCCCATCACCTTCCGCATCACCACGCCGAAGGACCTGACAGCCGTCGCCAACGGCAAGCTGGTCGGCAAGACCGCCAAGCCGGGCGACCGGGTGCAGTGGACGTACGACTCCGAGCAGCCGCTGTCCACGCAGCTGGTGCAGCTGGCCGTCGGCAGGTTCACCCTCGACGAGCGGACGGGCCCGGGCGGGCTGCCGATCCGCGACGTGGTGCCGGACGCCCTCGTCGAGCCGACCGCGAAGTACCGCAAGCTCACCGAGGACCACCTGGCCTGGCTCCAGGAGAAGCTCGGCCCCTACCCCTTCAACCGCTACGGGATCCTCGTCGGCGACACCGACCTCGGCGTCGCCCTGGAGACCCAGACCCTCTCGCTCGTCCCCAAGGCCGATCTGCTCGGCACCCAGGTGGACGCGGAGCGCAATCTGGTCCACGAGCTGACCCACCAGTGGTTCGGCGACAGCGTCGCGCTCAAGGGCTGGTCCGATCTGTGGGTCAGCGAGGGCCACGCCCGCTTCTACGAGCGCCTGTACTCCGAGCAGCACGGGGGCACCAGCTTCGAGGAAGCCATGAAGGCCGCGTACAAGGCGCACGACCAGTGGCGCAAGGACTACGGCGCGCCCGCCGAGCCCACCGAGCCCAACCTCTTCAAGCGCATGCGCTACGACGGCTCGGCGCTCGTCCTGTACGCGCTGCGCGAGCAGGTGGGCGAGCGGACCTTCCAGAAGATCGAGCGGGCCTGGGTCACGCAGTACCGCGGAAAGGCCGCGAGCACGCAGGACTACGTCGACCTGGCCTCGCGGGTCGCGGGCGAGGACCTGGAGGGCTTCCTCAAGCCGTGGCTGTACGGGGCGAAGACGCCGCCGATGCCCGGGCACCCGGACTGGGTGGTGGATCCGGCGACCTGAGCGCCGTGACCGCGGGCCCCGCCTCCGGGACGTACCCGGAGGCGGGGCCCTTCGCGTCAGCGCACGCCGACCGCGGCGAGCGCGGCCAGCTGGGCCTTGGAAGGACGCAGCGGGAAGTACAGGTAGCACACGCCGCCGGTGCCGGAGACGACCTTGCCCTGCGCGTTCTTGCGCTTGGTCCGCAGCCAGATCGTCTCCCACTCGCGCCGCCGGTACACGCGCCGCACCGCGGCGTTGCTCGGCGACGCCGGGTCGTTGGCGATCACGTCACCGGCGGCGGTGAAGCCGACGACCGTCATCAGATGGCCCGCCGTGCCGTAGCCCGCGCCGGTCAGCTCCTCCTTCAGGAACGACTGCGACGTGATGGCGGGGATGCCCGCGGCGATCAGCGTCTCCAGGTCGGTGAGCGACCCGAGCCGGGTCACGACGCCCTGCATGTCCCGGTACGTCGCGGCGTAGGCGGCGTTGAACGGCCAGTTGCCGCAGCCGCCGTACTGGTAGTCGTAGGTGAAGCGGGCCGCGTGGCACACCTGCGGGTCGGCGAGGGAGGGGTCGACCCAGGCGAGGTCCGCGGCCGTGGGCCCGCGGCCCCAGTACTCCAGGATCATCTGGGACGAGGTGGGGCTGCACCAGGCCTCGCCGCCGTTGTCGTACTCCGGGTACTGGCCCTTGTGGATCTCCTGCGAGTAGCGCGGCACCGCGAGCTCCCCGGCGTGGCCCGGCTCGGACGCGGGCACCGTGAAGCGGTCGGGCACGTCCGACGTCATCGCGCCGAGCCGCCACACCGTGGGGGTGAGCGTGGTCCCGGGCTCGCGGTACAGGGTCAGGCGCAGCCGGTACGAGACGAGGCGCAGGCCGGTCGTGGTGTCGTCGAGGGACAGGGTGTCCGTCCACACGGTCGACCTGCCGTCCTCCTGGCCGTCGACCGAGGTGCGCCGGATGACCGGGGCCGCCGGGTCCTGCCGGTCGTCGCCGGAGGTCCAGCGGCCGAGGACGTACCAGGGCGTCCTCGCGCCGTCGGAGTAGGTGGCCTCCACCTCGACCTGGATCCAGGTGCCGCGGGGCGTGCGGGCGTTCCAGGAGGCGATGACCTCCGTGCCGGGCACGGCGGAGCGGTGCACGGGGCCGGTCCAGCGGGCGTACTCCCAGGTGGTGGTCCTGCCGGTGTGCGGGTCGGCGTAGGCGACGGTACCGACCGGCCTGGCCAGCTCGACACCGGCGCGGGGCTTGGCGACGGTGCGCACGCCGTCCGCCGCCCCGGCGGACCAGTCCTTGCGGGAGGTCCAGAAGCGGTTGTCCACCGGACGGTCGGCGCGCGGGGGACGGGGGCGGGCGGCGGCGGGGTCCGCCGCCGCCGCGGCCACGGCGCCCGCCGTGGCGACGAGGATGGTTCTGCGGGACATGCTGTCCATGATCGGGCCCCCAGTCGGCATTGGGTTCCGGCACCAGCCGGACGCTTCGGTGACGGGCCCCGGAGCGGAGCCCGTGGGGACGAGGCCCGCCGGGACGCGGCCCGGACCAGACTCGTCAGGTGCACGACAGTGCGCCAACTATGGCCGCTCGACGGCGGGTTCCACCAGGGAGCGAACCGCGGCGAAACCCACCGACATTGGCCTCCACCACTGGTATGACCTGCGACGCCGCGCCGAACCGCGCAACTGTTCGGAAATCGGGGCGGGGGCCTAGGCTGGCGGGTGATGACCATGACCCGGCGCCCCACCCCCCTCCCGCGCCTCGCCCGTGTGCTGTGCGCGCTCCCCCCGTCCTGCGGTCCCGTCCGTCTCGTCGCCGTCGACGGGCACGCGGGCTCCGGCAAGTCGACGTTCGCCTCGCGGCTCGCCGACGCCCTCGGGGGCGCGCCGGTGCTCCGGCTCGACGACATCGCGAGCCACGAGGCCCTGTTCGGCTGGACGGACCGGCTGCGGGAGCAGGTCATCGACCCGCTGTCCCGGGGCGAAACAGCGCATTACGAGGCGTACGACTGGCACGCGCGCCGCTTCGGCCCTGCAAGTCGCCCCCTGCCGGCCGCCCCCGTCGTCCTCGTCGAGGGTGTCGGCGCGGGCCGCCGCGTGCTACGCCCGTTCCTGGCGCGGCTGCTGTGGATGGAGCTGCCGCACGCCGAGTCCTGGGCCCGCGGGCGCCACCGGGACGGACCGGAACAACGCGACTTCTGGGACGGCTGGGAAGGCGCCGAGCGGCGTCATTTCGCCGAAGACCCGTCGCGGCCGTACGCGGAGCTTCTGGTACGCCAGTTGCCCCAGGGGTACGAGGTGCTGACGGGGCCCGCCGGGACGGCAGCGGACGCCAAAATAGTGACTCAGAGTGAAGGCCCGTCGGCAGCGCGCTGAAACTTCGGGAAGTCCGTTTCCGACCACATGGCCAGTTTCCGTGAGTGGCTCAACTCTGCTTGACCCGGGGGCCTTACAGGACTTACGTTCTCAAGGAGCGCCCTTTCGGGTCGCCCCTCTACGCGAAGCCCCCGGTTGTTCCCCCGTGATCGGGGGCTTCGTTCTGCCCGCACACCCCGTCCGCCGGGCGCCACGAGCCGCCATTCGCTCACCCTGGGTGACCATCGCGCCCGCTCCCACCAGGGCGGCTGCCGCTCCCTCCGCGCCCGATCCCGCGCCCCCCGCACCCTACGGCCGGGCACCTCTCCGCAGGTACGATGCCTCTCGGTGCGACCAAACGGACGGCGGCTTCGCGCACCGAGTCAACTCCCGTCCGCAGCAAGGCGGTTCAGATCGGTCGCCGACGGGCAGCGGCCCGGTGGCACACACACGGGGGCACGGCTTGTGGGGGACGTGATGGACTTCGGCACGCAGGGCCGGGCCGCCCCGGCCGACCTCGCCTGGCTGCGGGGGGTCGACGCCTACACGATGGGCGCCTATCCGCAGGCGGAGGAGGAGTTCCGGGCCGCGGTGCGCATCGACCCGGGCATGGCGGACGGCTGGCTCGGGCTGCACGCGCTGCGCGTCGACACGACGACGGCGCTCCTGCGCATGTACCAGCACCGGGACCGCTTCGGCGAGCAGCGCGCCCGGCACGGCCGCACCCTCAACTCCTGGTACTGGCTCGGCTGGTGGGTCCAGCCCGTCCTGGAGTCCGTCCGCGACCTGCTGCTCGCGCACGCCTCGCACTGGCTGGACGGCCGCCACGTCCCGGAGCTCGACCGGGCGCTCGCGGGCCTGCCGCCCGTCGACACCGACAGCCAGGTGCGCTTCCTGCACGCCTGCCGCGCCTACCTGGTCAAGGACTGGGAGCAGCTGGTGCGACACACCGACCCGCTGATCGACGACCCGATGCTCGGCATCGAGGCGGGCCTGTTCGGCGGCATGGCCCGGGTCCGGCTCGACATGTACGGCCAGGCGGAGCCGCTGCTCTCCGCCGCCCTGATGCGCTGCCGCAGCGAGCAGCCGCAGCGCAAGGAGCTGCGCTACTGGCTGGCCCGTGCGCACGAGGGCACCGGCAGGTCCGCCGCCGCCCTGCCGCTGTACCGCGCGGTGCACCGCGTCGACCCCGCCTTCATGGACACCTCCGCGCGGCTCGCGGCCATCGCCGAGGGCGACGGCTTCGACGACGGCACCGACCTCGCCGCCGTCCCCCTCACCGGCCTCGGCCAGGACGTGCTCGACGCGCCCGACGGCGTGGACGCCCTGTTCGGCGCCGAGGGCCGCGACCTGAAGGTCACCGAGCCCGATCTGCCGCCGGGCACCGGTCCCGCCGACCCGCCCGCCGCCGACACCGTGCGGGAGAAGGCGATCATCCCCGTCAAGCCCCCGCCGCCGCAGCTGCCGCCCGGCCCCACGGACCCGGCACTGCTCGCCCAGGCCATCGCCGAGCTGGAGCGCATGGTCGGACTCGAACCCGTCAAGCGGCAGGTCAAGGCGCTGTCGGCACAGCTCAACATGGCCCGGCTCCGGGCGGCCCAGGGCCTGCCCGTGCAACCGCCGAAACGACACTTCGTCTTCTCCGGCCCCTCCGGCACCGGCAAGACCACCGTGGCCCGCATCCTCGGCCGGGTCTTCTACGCGCTCGGCCTGCTCGGCGGCGACCACCTGGTGGAGGCCCAGCGCGCCGACCTGGTCGGCGAGTACCTGGGACAGACCGCCGTCAAGGCCAACGAGCTCATCGACTCCGCCATCGGCGGCGTCCTCTTCGTCGACGAGGCCTACGCCCTGTCCAACTCCGGCTACGGCAAGGGCGACGCGTACGGCGACGAGGCGCTCCAAGTGCTCCTGAAGCGGGCCGAGGACAACCGCGACCACCTCGTGGTGATCCTCGCCGGCTACCCGGAGGGCATGGACCGCCTGCTCGCCGCGAACCCCGGCCTGTCCTCGCGCTTCACCACCCGCGTCGACTTCCCCTCGTACCGCCCGCTCGAACTCACCGCGATCGGCGAGGTGCTCGCCGGTGAGAACGGCGACGTGTGGGACGAGGAGGCCCTCGACGAGCTGCGGTCCATCAGCGGCCACGTCGTCGACCAGGCCTGGATCGACGAACTGGGCAACGGAAGGTTCCTGCGCACCCTCTACGAGAAGAGCTGCGCCTATCGCGACCTGCGACTCTCCGGCTATCCGGGCGAGCCGACCCGCACCGACCTGGCGACGCTGCGGCTGCCCGACCTGATGCAGGCGTACGGCGAGGTCCTCTCGGGCCGGGGCCCCACGGGACCCTCCACAGCGGGCTGAGCGCACCCGGGCGGAACGGCCCCGCCTGTCACCCCTTAGGGGCATTTGCCGCCCAAGCGTCCAGGTCCTGGCCAGAAGTCCGCGACCCTGACCACAAGGGCGCGGACACGGTGGGGGTGCGCGACGATGACCACCTGGCTGGCATGGGGATCCTTCGCCGCCGTCACGACGGCCACCGGAACCGGTGTGGCCCTGTGGATCGCCTGCGGGCTCAGCTTCCAGCTCGCCGCCGACAGCTTCGTCGTCACGGACACCACGCTGTCCCTCGTCTTCGCCGCCTGCGGGGTCGCCGTGGCCTGGCGCCGCCCCCGCAACCCCATCGGCTGGCTCCTGCTCGGCGGCGGCGCGGCGCACGCCGTGACCGTCCTGAGCCTCGGCCTCCTCGCCCTCGGCCTGCGCGAGGACTGGGCCCCGGCGACGCTCCGCCTCCTGGTGACCCTCGCCCTCGCCGCCTGGCCGCTGGGCCTGCGGCTCTTCGTGCCGCTCGCGCTCCTGCTGTTCCCCACCGGGGAGCTCCCGGGCCCGCGCTGGCGGCCGGTGCTCTGGGGCACCGCCGCCCTCGGGGGCCTGTTCTGGCTGTGGAGCGTGACGACGCCGGAGCCGTACGCGCTCGGCGGCCCCTCCGGCTATCTGCGGGTCCTGAGCTGGCCGCCGCTGGAGCCGTACCGGGCGCAGACCGACCTCCTGGGCATCTTCGTGCCCATGCTCATCGACCTCGCCGCCCTGATAGTGCGCTACCGCTGGGGCGACGAGCGGCTGCGCCGCCAGATGCTGTGGCTGATGCTCGCCGTGCTCTGCGCCGTGCCCTGGTGGCCGCTCGGCATGAACGCGGAGGCGCTCCAGGTCCTCATCACCGCCCAGCCCATCGCGATCGCCGTCGCGATCCTGTGCCCGCAGGTCCTGGACATCCAGTGGGTGGTCTCCCGCGCCCTGCTGTACATGGCGCTGTCCCTCGGGGTGCTCGGCGTGTACACGGCAGCGGTCCTGTTCCTAGACCGGGTGCTGCGCGAGACCTTCCACATCGGCGGGGCCGCGCTGGTCGCCATCGCCGTCGCGATCGCCTTCCACCCCGTGCGCGGCGTGCTCCAGCACGGCATCGACCGGCTCCTCTACGGCGACCGGGCCGACCCCGTGCGCGCGCTCAACCGGCTGGGCGCCCGGCTGACCGCCGAGACCGGCCTGGACGGACTGCTCCTCGCGGTCCGCGACGCGCTGCGCCTGCCGTACGCCGCCTTCCACCTCGAAGGGCGCCCGGTGGCGGCCTCCGGCACCCCGCCGCCCGGCTGCGCGATGGTGCCGCTGCCCGCGCCCGGCACCAAGGAGGCCGAGCTGGTCGTGGGCACCCGCCGGGGGCAGGCCCGGCTCGACGCGGAGGACCTGCGCACCCTCCAGGTCCTGGTGGTGCCGCTGGGGGTGGCGGTGCGGGCCACCGTCCTGTCCGAGGAGCTCCAGTCCTCGCGCGAACGCCTGGTGTCGGCCCGCGAGGAGGAGCGCCGGCGGCTGCGCCGCGATCTGCACGACGGGCTCGGCCCCACCCTCACCGGACTCGCCTTCACCGCCGACGCGGTGCGCAATCTGATCCGCTCCGACCCCGCCACGGCCGAGCTCCTGCTCGACCAGTTGCGCGGGCACGCGAGCGGCGCCATCGACGAGATCCGCCGTCTCGTCGAGGGGCTGCGGCCGCCCGCCCTGGACGAGCTGGGCCTGGTGGCCGCCCTCGCCCGGCAGGCCGAGCGGCTCAGCCACCGCGTCGGCGGCGCGCCGCTCGCCATCACCATCGACGCGCCCGGCAGGCTCCCCCGGCTGCCGGCCGCGGTCGAGGTGGCGGCCTACCGGATCGCGACCGAGGCGCTGACGAACGCCGCCCGGCACTCGCGGGCCGACCACGCCCTGGTCCGGCTGCGCGTCGACGACGCGCTGCGCATCCGGGTCACCGACAACGGCGGCCCGTCCGCCCTGCCGTGGCAGCCCGGGGTGGGCATGTCCACGATGGCGGAGCGGGCCGCCGAGCTCGCCGGCTGGTGCCGGTGCCGGTCCGGTCCGGAGGGCGGGGAGGTGAGCGCCGTCCTGCCGTTGCGGTCCCGCTAGCACCAGCGCGGCACTGTGCGGCTGAGGCCCCTGATTCCGTCAGCCGTACAGGATCCGTGTCCACGCGTGGTGGACGTACTCACCCGCGGCCACCACCCTCGTGACCGCACCACCTCCCCCCGTCGCGGCCGCCGCTGTCCCGGCGAAACCGGCGCAGAGGGCCGCCGCGGCAAGGGTCGCCACGCCAACTGCCTTGAGTGTGTCGCGCATTGCCGTTCTCCTTGTCCTTGGGGTGCGGGCTCGTGGGAACGAGCACGTGCCGGGCCGCGCACATGCAGACCGGCGGGCTCAAGGGCGGTGCCCCGCGAGGAGGTGTCCGGCGCATCGGGTGTGCCTCCGTTCCGGGGCCTGGTCATCGGCTTTGCGGGGCTTCGTTTGCCGGCCGGGCCCGCTGGCACGGGCCCGGCACAGCCCCCCGTTTCCAGGCTCAGCATGGTCCGGTGCGGGTCCTTCGGGTCAGGGCCCGTGCTCCTTGCCGTACCGGGAAGTCCTCCCGGCCGATTCGGGTGCCCGCGCCCAGGACAGAGGGTCCGGCGTCCGGAACGATGGGTAGACATGGCAGGACGCACCGCCGCCGTTGGGAGCCGCGCCTTGACGACGCCCGCCGAGTCCAGTGAGCTGACCGTGGTCCTGGCCGACGACCACCCCGTGGTCCGCGGGGGCCTGCGGGCGCTGCTCGGGTCCATCGACGGCATCAGAGTGGTCGGCGAGGCGGCGGGCGGCCGCGACGCCGTGCGCGAGACGCTCCTCCACCGGCCCCGGGTGCTCGTCATCGACCTGGAGATGCCGGACCTCGACGGGGTCGGCGCGACCCGGGAGGTGCTCGCGTCCGCGCCGGACACGGCGGTGCTGGTCCTGACGATGTTCGAGGACGACGAGTCGGTGTTCGCGGCGATGCGGGCGGGCGCCCGCGGCTACATCCTCAAGGGCGCGGCGCAGGACGAGATCGTCCGCGCGGTCCGCTGCGTGGCCGCCGGGGAGGCCATCTTCGGGCCGCGCATCGCCCGCCGCGTGGCCGAGTGGATGGCCCGGCCGCGGGACGCCGCGGCGCGCTCGCCGTTCCCGGAGCTGACGGCGCGCGAGCTGGAGGTCCTCGACCTGATCGCCGCGGGCATGGCCAATCCGGCGATCGCCCGCAGGCTCCAGCTGGCGCCGAAGACCATCAGCAACCACGTCTCGGCGATCTTCGTGAAGCTCCAGGTCGCCGACCGCGCCACGGCCATCGTGCGGGCCCGCGACGCGGGCCTTGGGCAGGGTGCCTGAACGGGTTTTCGCGCTGCGCGCTCGTCCTCGAACGCCGGACGGGCTGGTTGCCGCTCGTCCGGCGCTTGAGGAGTGCGGCCCGCGCGTCGGTCAGCCCACCAGTGCCGTCCCTCTCGTCGCCCGTGGCACCGTCACCCGGTGGGCCGGGTCCCTGACCTCGCCCACCAGGAGTTCCAGGACGTCCTCCAGGGCCACGAGGCCGAGGATCCGGCCGCAGGGGTCGGCGACCTGCGCCAGATGGGTCGCGGCGTGTCGCATCACCGACAGGGCGTCGTCCAGGGGCAGTTCGGCCCGCAGCGTCGTCATCTGGTGCCAGACGTGCTGGGGCACCGCACGGTCGGTGTCCTCCAGGTCGAGGACGTCCTTGACGTGCAGATAGCCCATGAAGGCGCCGCTCTCCGCGCGGACCGGGAAGCGGGAGTAGCCGGTGCGGGCGGTGAGGTCGACCACCTGGTCGGGGGTGACCGACGGGCCGACGGTGACCAGGGACGCGCTGTCGAGCAGAACGTCGGTGACCGGGCGCGAGCCCAGCTCCAGGGCGTCCTCCAGGCGCTCCTGCTCCTGCGGGTCGAGCAGCCCGGCCTGGCCCGCGTCCTCGACCAGGCGGCCCAGCTGCACGCTGGTGAAGACCGCCTCGACCTCGTCCTTGGGCTCGACCCCGAACAGCCGCAGGATCACCCGGGCGCAGGCCCCGAGCGCGGCCGTGACCGGGCGGCAGAGCCGGGCGAAGGCGACCAGACCCGGGCTGAGCCAGAGCGCGGTCCGCTCCGGCGCCGCCATCGCGAGGTTCTTGGGGACCATCTCGCCGATGACGAGGTGCAGGAAGACGACCACCGCGAGCGCGATCACGTACCCGAGGGGGTGGATCACGCCGTCCGGCAGGTGGGCCGCCTCGAACAGCGGCTCCAGGAGGTGCGCCACGGTCGGCTCGGCGACCGCGCCGAGCGTCAACGAGCAGACGGTGATGCCGAACTGGGCGGCGGCCATCATCTGCGGCAGGTGCTCGAGACCGTACAGGACCTGCCGGGCCCGGGACGTGCCGAGCGGCTCGATCTGGCTGCGGCGCACGGAGACGAGCGCGAACTCGGCCCCCACGAAGAAGCCGTTGGCGAGCACGAGCAGGAGGGCCAGGAGGAGTTGGAGGGCGCTCATCGCACCGCCTCCGCGACGGCCCTGTCCCCGGCGGGCCGCGCCCCCGCGGTCCGCACGAGCCGCACGCGCTCGGCACGGTAGTGCCCGACCTGGCGCACCGCGAGCCGCCAGCCCGGTAGTTCGGCCCGGTCGCCGGGCGCGGGGATGCGCCCGAGGAGGTCGGCGACGAGCCCGGCCACCGTCTCGTACGGGCCCTCGGGGACGTCGAGGCCTATGCGCTGGAGCGTGTCGACGCGGCAGCCGCCGTCGGCGTCCCAGGCGGGGCGGCCGTCCTCGGGCGGGGCCGCGGCGAGTTCGGGCAGGTCCTGGCGGTCGTGCTCGTCGCGGACCTCGCCGACGAGTTCCTCGACGATGTCCTCCAAGGTGACGACGCCCGCCGTGCCGCCGTACTCGTCGACGACGACGGCCATGGGCTGCTCGCTGCGCAGCCGCTCCAGGAGGGGCTGCACGGGCAGCGTCTCGGGGACGAGCAGCGGCGGCTTGGCGATGCGGCTGACGGGTGTGCGCAGCCGCGCGTGGCCGGGCACGGCCAGGGCGTCCTTGAGGTGGACCACGCCGACGACCTCGTCGATCCGCTCGCGGTAGACCGGGAAGCGGGACAGGCCGGTGGCGCGGGTCAGGTTGACCACGTCCTCGGCGGTGGCGGACGACTGGAGCGCGCTGACCTTCACGCGCGGCGTCAGCACGTGCTGCGCGGTCAGCTCGCCGAGGGACAGGGTGCGGACGAACAGGTCGGCGGTGTCCTGCTCCAGGGCACCGGCGCGGGCCGAGTGCCGGGCGAGCGACACCAGTTCGCCGGGGGTGCGGGCGGAGGCCAGCTCCTCGGTGGGCTCGACCCCGAGGGCGCGCACGAGCCGGTTGGCGACGGCGTTCAGCGCGGCGATCACCGGGCGGAACAGGCGCGCGAAGGCGTGCTGCGGGCCCGCGACGAACCGGGCCACCTGGAGCGGCTTGGACACCGCCCAGTTCTTCGGCACGAGCTCGCCGATCACCATCTGCACGGCGGACGCCAGGAGCATGCCGACGGCCACGGAGACCCCCGGAACCGCCGCTTCGGGCAGGCCCGCGGCGGTGAACGGGCCCGCGAGCAGGTGCGCGAGGGCCGGTTCGGCGAGCATGCCGACGACGAGGGAGGTGAGGGTGATGCCGAGCTGGGTGCCCGACAGCTGGAAGGACAGCTCCTTGAGGGAGCTCACGACCCTGCGGGCGCGGCGGTCGCCGTCGGCCGCCGCCTGCTCGGCGTCGGGCCGCTCGACGGTGACGAGGCCGAACTCGGCCGCCACGAAGAAGCCGTTGGCGAGGATCAACAGGAAGGCCGCTCCGAGGAGCAGCAGGGGGATGGTCATGATGCCGCCGCCTCGCCCGGTGCGCGGGTCCCGGTATGTCGGGAGGGGGCGGCGCAGGTACTACAGGACGATCCGTCCATCGCCGGAGGGAGTCACTCCTCGGATAGCAGGAGCCCCTGGGGGCCGCGGGCCCGGCAGGGGCGGGGCGGCACACCGGGCCTACCCCGCCACCAGGTTAATCGGGACCCCCCGCTGAGGTCAGCCGTGCTCGCTGCCCGAACGCGCGTCGGCCAGGGAACGCAGTGCCCGGGCGTCGCTGATGGCCTGCTGCTTGGCGATGCCCGGCTGGATGCCGAGGGCGGGCAGGCTGGTGCCGTCGGTGAGGTTGAGGAACACCCACGGGTCGCCGGGGCGCAGGTTGACCTGGACGATCTCGGCCCAGGCGAGCCGGCGCCGGGTGGCGATGTTGACCACGGTGACGCCGGACTCGTCGGCGATCACCTTGGGCCTGCTGAGCAGCACGAGAGCGCCGGAGAGCAGCGCTCCGGTGAAGACGAAGCTGATGCGCTCGCCCGGGTTGAGGTCGGGCAGGATCACCGCGATCACCACCAGGACCGCGAAGATCGCGGCGGCGGCGGTGAGCAGCACGGCCCGGGTGCGCCCGGGCCGGAAGGTGACCGGGAGCGCGGGCGGGGCGGAGGACTCAGTCATGACGGTGCTTTCCTGTCCGGTCACAGGCGGCAGGCGTGGATCGCCGTGGTCAGGATGGCGCGCGCGCCGATGGCGTACAGGTCGTCCATGACCCGCTGGGCGTCCTTGGTGGGCACCATGGAGCGGACGGCGACCCAGCCCTCGTTGTGCAGCGGGGAGATGGTCGGCGACTCCAGGCCCGGCGTGAGGGCCACGGCCTGCTCCAGGTGCTCGGCGCGGCAGTCGTAGTCCATCATCACGTACGTACGGGCGACCAGGACGCCCTGGAGGCGGCGCAGGAACTGCTGCACCTTGGGGTCGTCGGCCTCGGCGCCGGTGCGCCGGATGACCACGGCCTCGGACTTCATGATCGGCTCGCCGAACACTTCGAGGCCCGCGTTGCGCAGGCTGGTGCCGGTCTCCACGACGTCCGCGATCACCTGGGCGACGCCCAGCTCGATGGCGGTCTCGACGGCGCCGTCGAGGTGGATGACGGAGGCGTCGACGCCGCTGTCGGCCAGGTGCTTGCCGACGATGCCCTCGTAGGAGGTGGCGACGGTGCGGCCCGCGAGGTCCGCGAGGCCGTGGGCGGTGCCCGGCTTGGCGGCGAAGCGGAAGGTGGAGCGGGCGAAGCCGAGCGGAAGGATCTCCTCGGCGCCGGCACCGGAGTCGATCAGCAGGTCGCGGCCGGTGATGCCGATGTCGAGCTTGCCCGAGGAGACGTAGATGGCGATGTCGCGCGGGCGCAGGTAGAAGAACTCGACCTCGTTGTCGGGGTCGACGATGACGAGTTCCTTGGACTCGCGGCGCTGCTGGTATCCGGCCTCATGCAGCATCGCCGACGCAGGTCCGGACAGTGAACCCTTGTTGGGGACGGCGATGCGCAGCATGAGGTCGGATTCCTTTGCGTGAAGGTGCGGGTACGGAGGTGCGGGCGGCGTACTGACCGCGCACCGGATAGAACGTTCGTCCTAGAGGTGGGCGTACACGTCGCTGAGGGAGATCCCGCGGGCGACCATCATCACCTGCACGTGGTACAGGAGCTGCGAGATCTCCTCGGCGGCGGCTTCCTTGCCCTCGTACTCGGCGGCCATCCACACCTCGGCGGCCTCCTCGACGACCTTCTTGCCGATGGCATGGACGCCCTTGTCCACCAGTTCCGCGGTGCGGGAGGTGGCGGGGTCGCCGTGGGCTGCCTTGTGCTGGAGCTCGGTGAAGAGCTCCTCGAAAGTCTTCTTGGACATGATGTCGCTTACTCTACGCGCCCGCGGTGGCCCGCTCAGCGCCAGGGCTCGGAGACCGTGCGCAGGGTGGCGGCCGTCGCGACGGCCGCCGTGACCGCCTCGTGGCCCTTGTCCTCGCTGGAGCCCTCGATGCCCGCGCGGTCCAGCGCCTGCTCCTCGGTGTCACAGGTCAGTACGCCGAAGCCGATCGGCACACCGGTGTCGACGGACACCTGGGTGAGGCCCTGGGTGACGCCCTGGCACACGTAGTCGAAGTGCGGGGTGCCCCCGCGGATCACGACGCCGAGGGCCACGATCGCGTCGTAGCCGCGGCCCGCGAGGACCTTGGCGACGACGGGCAGCTCGAAGCTGCCGGGCACGCGCAGCAGGGTCGGCTCGTCGATGCCGAGCTCGTGCAGGGCGCGCAGCGCGCCGTCGACGAGGCCGTCCATGACCTTCTCGTGCCAGAGGGCGGCGATGACGGCGACGCGCAGGTCACCGCAGTTCTTCACGCTCAGTTCGGGGGCACCCTTGCCGCTCACGCGCTTCTCCTAGGGGTGGTGGGGTGGACGGTGGTGGAGGTAGGTCACTGGTTGCCGCAGGCGGACATGTCCGTGGCGTCGAGCCAGGGCAGGTCGTGGCCCATGCGGTCGCGCTTGGTGCGCAGATAGCGCAGGTTGTGCTCGCCCGCGGTGACCGGCATGGGCTCGCGGGCGATGACCTTGAGGCCGTGGCGGGCGAGCGCCTCGGTCTTGTCGGGGTTGTTGGTGAGCAGGCGCAGGCTGCGCACGCCGAGGTCGTCGAGGATCTGCGCGCCCGCGCCGTAGTCCCGGGCGTCGGCGGGCAGGCCCAGTTCCAGGTTGGCGTCCAGGGTGTCGCTGCCGCGCTCCTGGAGCTCGTACGCGCGCAGCTTGGACATCAGGCCGATGCCGCGGCCCTCGTGGCCGCGCAGATAGACCACGACACCGCGCCCCGCGGTGGCGATGCGCCGCATGGACTCCTGGAGCTGCGGGCCGCAGTCGCAGCGCAGCGAGTGGAAGACGTCGCCGGTCAGGCACTCGGAGTGGACGCGCACCAGAACGTCCTCGCCGTCCTGGATGTCGCCGTGGACGAGCGCCACGTGCTCGACGCCGTCGGCCGTGGAGCGGTAGCCGTACGCGGTGAACTCGCCGAAGGCCGTGGGCAGGTGGACCTCGGCCTCGCGGCGCACGGTGGGCTCCGCGGAGCGCCGGTAGTCGATCAGGTCCTCGATGGAGATGATGGTCAGTCCGTGCTTCCGTGCGAAGGGGATCAGCTGAGGCAGGCGCAGCATGCGCCCGTCCTCGCCGGCGATCTCGCAGATCGCTCCGGCCGGGCGCAGGCCCGCGAGCCGGGCCAGGTCGATGGCGGCCTCGGTGTGGCCGTTGCGGGCGAGGACGCCGCCCTCCTTGGCGCGCAGCGGGAAGATGTGGCCGGGGCGGACGAAGTCGTCGGCCTTGGCCTTGCCACTGGCGAGCATCTGCAGGGTGGTGGCGCGGTCGGCGGCGGAGATGCCGGTGGTCACGCCGTGCGCGGGACCGGCGTCGACGGTCACGGTGAAGGCCGTGCTCATCGACTCGGTGTTCTCCGTGACCATCTGCGGCAGCGCGAGCCGGTCGAGCTCGTCGCCCTCCATGGGGGCGCAGATCAGGCCGCGGCACTCGGTCATCATGAAGGCGACGATCTCGGGGGTCGCCTTTTCGGCGGCGACGACGAGGTCGCCCTCGTTCTCCCTGTTCTCGTCGTCGACGACCACGACGGGGCGGCCCGCGGCGATGTCCCGGACGGCCAGCTCGACGGGGTCGAGGCAGAGGTCCTCGGAGTTGTCGGTCGTGTAGTAGAAGGGGTGCACCGGCCCGGCGTCATCAGGGGCGGCGGGAGGCGTGTGGGTGGTCATGCCGGGACTCCTTCGATGACGGGCTGCGGCTGCGGAGCGGCGGTGGCGCGGCGGGAGCGCAGCCACCAGTCGCGCAGGCCCCACAGCACGAGGGCGAGGTAGACGACGTACACGAGGCCGGAGAAGGCGAGCCCGCTGGAGAACGCGAGCGGCACCCCGACGACGTCGACGAGCAGCCACGCGAACCAGAACTCGACCAGGCCGCGCGCCTGGGCGACCATCGCGGCGAGCGTGCCGACGAAGATGTAGGCGTCCGGCCAGGGGTTCCAGGAGAGGTCGGGCACGGCGGAGAACAGCGCGCCGACCGCGAGGGTGCCGACGGCGGTGCCGCCGAGGAGCAGTCCGCGCTCCTTCCAGGTGGCGAAGCGGACGGCGATGGAGCCGTCCTGCGCCTTCTGGCTGCCGCGGGTCCACTGCCGCCAGCCCCACACCGCGACGCCGATGACCAGGAGCTGCTTGCCGACGCCGCCGGACAGCTGGGCGGAGGCGTACGCGGCGACGAGGATCACGCCGGACAGGAACTGGGCGGGCCAGGTCCATATCGAGCGGCGCCAGCCGAGGGCGAGGGCGATCAGGCCGACGCTGTTGCCGACCATGTCGGACCACATGATGTGCTGGCCGAAGGCGGTGAAGGCCTCCGCGTTGAGCCAGTCGAAGCGGTTCATCGCGTGGGCTCCTCACTCTGGGAGCGGGTGCCGAGCAGGCGCTCCACGTACTTGGCGATGACGTCGACCTCGAGGTTGACGGGGTCGCCGGGCTGCTTGACGCCGAGCGTGGTGAGCGCGAGCGTCGTGGGGATGAGGCTGACGGTGAAGTAGTCGGGTCCGGCGTCGACGACGGTCAGGCTGACGCCGTCGACGGTGATGGAGCCCTTCTCGACCACGTAGCGGGCGAGGTCCGCGGGCAGGGAGACCTTGACGATCTCCCAGTTCTCGGAGGCCTCGCGGTCGAGGACGGTGCCCGTGCCGTCCACGTGGCCCTGCACGATGTGGCCGCCGAGGCGGGCGCCCACGGCGGTGGGGCGCTCCAGGTTGACCTTCGAACCGGGCGCGAGGGCGCCGAGGCTGGAGCGGTTCAGCGTCTCGGCCATCACGTCGGCGGTGAACTCGTCGCCGTCGTGGTCGACGACGGTCAGACACACGCCGTTGACGGCGATGGAGTCGCCGTGCTTCGCGCCGTCGGTGACGACGGGACCGCGCAGGCGGAAGCGGGACGCGTCGGCCAGGGTCTCGACGGCGGTGACTTCGCCCAGCTCTTCGACGATTCCGGTGAACACGCTCAGCGCTCCTTCGGTGCGGGGGTGGCGGTGATCCGCAGATCGGGTCCGATACGGACGGCCTCGCTCATGTCGAGCCGCAACGCTTCGGTGACGGTGGTGATTCCGCCGCCGGTGAGGGCGGCGGGGCCCGCGCCGAGCAGGGCGGGCGCGAGATAGCCGATGACGCGGTCGACGGCGCCCGCGGCGACGAAGGCGCCCGCGAGCGTCGCGCCGCCTTCGAGCAGGACGGAGCGCACGTCGCGGGCGTGCAGCGCGGCGAGCAGCGCCGTGATGTCCAGGCCGCCCTCGGCGCGCGGCAGGCGCACCGTGTCGGCGCCGGACGGGTGGCGCGCGGCGTCGGTGTCGTCGGCCATCGCGATCAGGGTGGGGGCCGCGTCGTCCAGGACGCGGGCGCCGGGGCGCACGGCGGTGCCGTGGGTGTCGACGACGACCCGCAGGGGCTGCCGGGCGCCCTCGATGCCGCGGACGGCGAGGTGCGGGTCGTCGGCGCGCTGGGTGCCCGCGCCGACCACGACGGCGTCGCACTCGGCGCGCAGGCGGTGCACGTCGGCGCGGGACGCGGCGGAGGTGAGCCAGCGGCTGGTGCCGTCGGCGGCGGCGGTGCGGCCGTCGAGCGTGGCGGCGTACTTCCAGGTGACGTGGGGGCGGCCGCGGCGCACGGAGGTGAGCCAGGCGGCGTTGGCGGCCTCGCCCTCGGCGGTGAGCAGGCCCGCCTCGACGTCCACCCCGGCCGCGCGCAGGGTGGTGGCGCCGCCGGTGGCCTGCGGGTTCGGGTCGCCGACCGCGTAGACGACGCGGGTGATCCCGGCGTCGACGAGGGCCTGGGCGCAGGGGCCGGTGCGGCCGGTGTGGTTACAGGGTTCGAGGGTGACGACGGCGGTGGCGCCGCGGGCCTTCTCACCCGCCGCGCGCAGGGCGTGGACCTCGGCGTGCGGTCCGCCCGCGCGCTGGTGGTAGCCCTCGCCGACGGTGCGTCCCGCGGCGTCGATGATGACGCAGCCGACGACCGGGTTGGGGCTGGTGAAGCCGAGTCCGCGCACGGCGAGTGCGAGCGCGTGCCGCATGGCGGCTGCTTCGGCCTGGGTGGCCACCGGGTCCTCCTGCCTCTTCGGGCACGGACTCCGGGGCGCGTCGATGACGACGACAACGAACGAGCGGGAACACCGGGAACGCACGGGGCCGCGGACGCCGGAAGAGACCTGTCCCCTGTCAGGAACAAGCCACTACGGCGGCACGGCACACCAGGGTGTGCCTGCTCGCCGCGCACTGCCTCCCATCCGGACTTTCACCGTCGGTCCAGGAGTTTCACCTGGTCAACCGGCCACTGGAGGTGACCGGGTCGCGGACTGTAACCGCCGGTTCGGAATTACACCGACCCCGGAGTGCGCTGCTTTTGGTACGCAGCCAGTGTGCCACGCCCGGTAGCGACCGTGCGGGCCGCCTTCTGTGGGCTGGCTCACAGCGGACGCCGCGGTGGCCGCGATCCGGCCCGGCCGGATCATGTCGCCCCGTTCTGACCGGATTCCGCCGACCGCCGGTCCGGAAATGGCGAATCCCCCTCCGCAACGGGGTTGGTCCATACCTATTGACGCTCTGGTCTAGTCCTTTTAACGTCTGCGTCACTCTGCGGAAAGGCCCGCCCGGTGTGCGCACATCGTGGGCCGACGTCCCCGTCCGTTGTGCGACACCGAGCCTCCCCAGGAGGAACAACGTGCCCACCCCCACTCGCGCGAGAACCACGCTCCTGGCCACCGGCGCCGCCGTCGCCGGTCTCCTCCTGAGCACGCTCGCCGCGACGACGTCCCAGGCCGCGGACCCCGTGGCCAACGAGTCGTGCAGACCCGACGGCCTCTACAAGACCCCCGGCGTCGACGTCCCCTACTGTTCCGTCTACGACGCCGACGGCCGCGAGAAGATGGGCGCCGACCACCAGCGCCGCGTCATCGGCTACTTCACCGGCTGGCGCACCGGCAAGAACGGCGAGCCCGCCTATCTCGCCTCCGACATCCCCTGGGACAAGGTCACCCACCTCAACTACGCCTTCGCGCACGTCGACAAGGACAACAAGATCTCCGTCGGCTCCGACGGCGAGAAGAACGCCGCCACCGGCATGACGTGGCCGGGCGTCGCGGGCGCCGAGATGGACCCCGGGTTCTCCTACAAGGGCCACTTCAACCTCTTGAACAAGTTCAAGAAGAAGCACCCGAACGTCAAGACCCTCGTCTCCGTGGGCGGTTGGGCCGAGACCGGCGGCTACTTCGGCGACGACGGCAAGCGCGTGAACTCCGGCGGCTTCTACTCGATGGCCACCAACGCCGACGGCTCGGTGAACCAGGCGGGCATCAACACCTTCGCCGAGTCGACCGTCGACTTCATCCGGAAGTACGGCTTCAACGGCGTCGACATCGACTACGAGTACCCGACGACGATGAAGGACGCGGGCAACCCGCTCGACTGGCAGCTCGCCAACGGCCGCCGCGCGGGCCTGGTCAAGGGCTACGCGGTGCTCATGAAGACGCTGCGCGAGAAGCTCGACAAGGCCGGGGCCGGCGACGGCAAGCACTACCTGCTGACCGTCGCCGCGCCCTCCTCCGGCTATCTGCTGCGCGGCATGGAGACCTTCCAGGTCCAGAAGTACCTGGACTACGTCAACATCATGTCGTACGACCTGCACGGCGCCTGGAACGAGCACGTCGGTCCGAACGCCTCGCTCTACGACGACGGCAAGGACAGCGAACTGGCCGCGGCGGGCGTGTACGGCAGCCAGCAGTACGGCGGCATCGGCTACCTCAACACCGACTGGGCGTACCACTACTTCCGCGGCTCGATGCCCGCGGGGCGCATCAACATCGGCCTCCCGTACTACACGCGCGGCTTCAAGAACGTGCAGGGCGGCACGGACGGTCTGTGGGGCAAGGCGGCCACGACGAACTGCCCGGCCGGCTCCGGGCTCACCAAGTGCGGTGACGGCGCGGTCGGCATCGACAACCTGTGGCACGACAAGGACGACAACGGCAAGGAGTCCCCGGCCGGGTCGAACCCGATGTGGCACGCCAAGAACCTGGAGAAGGGCGTCGTCGGGGACTACGTGACCAAGTACGGCTTCTCCGCCGACACCAAGCTCACCGGCACCTACGCCCGCAAGTACGACGCGAAGCTGGTCGCGCCCTGGCTGTGGAACGCCGACAAGAAGGTGTTCCTGTCCACCGAGGACGAGCAGTCCGTGAAGGCCAAGGCCGACTACGTGGTCGACAAGGGCATCGGCGGCACCATGGTGTGGGAGCTCGCGGGCGACTACGCGTACAACGCCGCCAAGGGCCAGTACGAGATCGGCGACACGCTCACCACGGCGATGTACGACAAGTTCAAGTCGGCGGCCCCCTACGGCGCGAAGGTCGCGGGCAAGGACCTGCCCGCCAAGGCCGTGGACATCGGCGTGGAGTTCGGCGACTTCAAGCTCGGCGACTCCAACTACCCGATCACGCCCAAGCTGAAGATCACCAACAACACGAAGACGACCCTGCCCGGCGGCACGGAGTTCCAGTTCGACTACTCCACCTCGGCCCCCGCCAACGCCTCCGACCAGTCCGGCTTCGGCACGAAGGTGATCAGCACCGGCCACTCCGGGAACAACGTGGGCGGCCTGAAGGGCGACTTCCACCGCGTCTCGCTGAAGCTGCCCGCCTGGCAGACCCTGGCGCCCGGCGCGTCCGTGGACCTGTCGTTCAACTACTACCTGCCGGTGTCGACGCCGTCGAACTGGACCGTGAACATCGGCGGTACGACCTACGCGCTCGCCGGTGACCTGGCGCGCGGCACGACGGTGGTCGAGCCCGGCACGGGCCCGGGCCCGACGGACCCGCCCGGGCCGACGGACCCGCCCGGCAAGTGCACCCCGCCCGCGTGGAGCGCGACGTCGGACTACGGCTCCGGGACCACCGTGTCCCACAAGTCGCACACCTGGAAGGCCAAGTGGTGGACGAAGGGCGAGGAGCCCGGCACCACCGGCCAGTGGGGCGTCTGGCAGGACCTGGGAGCCTGCTGACGGCCCGACCGGGGCACCCGGTGCCCCACCCCTGACGCCCGGCGGCGGGAAGAAACGCCCTTGCCCCGCCGCCGGGCCACCACCTCACCCCGGCCCGCACGCCTCCCCGCGGGCCGGGGTGCCCTGCGTCACGCCCCGGTCGAGAACAGCTCGTCCTGCGCGGCGTCCCGGGCGGTCAGCAGCGCGCCGCGCAGCACCGCGGCACCGCCGAGGGCGCTCGCCCTGACCTCCGTGCGCAGCGGCGACATCGCCGCCACGCGCCGCGCGACGCGGTCGGCGAGCGCCGGGCCGCCCGCCCGCCCCAGCTCCCCGCCGAGCACCACGCAGCCCGGGTCGAGCACGGCCGCGACGGAGGCCGCGCCGATGGCCACGCGGTCGGCGAGCGCGGTGAGGAACGGCGCGTGGTCCGTCTCCACGGCGTGCCGCACGAGCGCGGCGGCGGGCAGTTCGCCCGGCTCCGGCTCCGCCTTCAGACCGTGGTCCGCCGCCAGGTCCGCCACCGCCCCGGACCCGGCGAGCGTGTGGAAGCCGCCGTCGCAGGCGGTCGCCGAGGGCAGCCCGCCGGTGCCGGGCACCGGCAGGAAGCCGATCTCCCCGGTGCCGCCGGACGCGCCCCTGCGCAGCGCCCCGTCCAGGACGACGGCCGCGCCCGTGCCCGCGCCGAGCCACAGGAGCACGAAGGTGTCCCGGTCGTGCGCGGCGCCGTCGCGCTGCTCGGCGCGGGCGGCGAGGTTGGTCTCGTTCTCCACCAGGACGCGCGCGGGGAGCCGGTCCGTCAGGGCCGTCACCAGGCGGCGGTGCCAGGCGGGCAGGCCCGCCGAGTCGCGCAGGTCGCCGGTCGCCGGGTCGATCAGGCCCGGGGCGCCCACGCCGACGGTGTGCAGCCGGGTGGCTCCTGCCGTGGCCGCGGTGCGCTCGACGAGGGCGACGGCCCGCTCGACGGCGGGCCCGGTGTCCGTGCCGCCGTCCATGGGGAGCGAGGCTTCGGCGAGCGAGGTGCCGAGCAGATCGGCGACGACGACGGTGACGCTCTCGGTACGGACGTCCAGCGCGGCCAGCTGGGCGCGGTCGGCGACGATGCCGTACAGCCGCGCGTTCGGGCCCCGGCGCCGCTCCCCCGCCTCGCCGACGACCGCGATCAGGCCGGAGTCGCGGAGCCGCTCCACGAGGTCGGCGACGGAGGGCCGGGACAACCCCGTGAGCTGCTTCAACTGCCCTGCCGTCAAGGGGCCTTCGCTTTGCAGGAGGCGCAGCGCGAGCCGGTCGTTGATGGCCCGAGCGGTGCTCGGTGATGCGGGCATGGCCGGATCCTTCCACAGCGCCCGCGCCGGTCCGCCGGGGCGGCGGCCGCGATGCGCGCGATATTCGGTTCCCTGGCCCTCTTCTATCAGGCAGGGTTCCTGATAGTTTACTGCGGCGGTCCCGGAGGGGACCGTGGAGGGGTGGAGCGGATGAGTGAGGGGCAGGGCCAAGTGGTTTACAGCAAGCGCCAGTTGAGCCGGGCGCGGCTCGCGGTCGCGGTCATCTTCTGTGTGCACGGCTCGGTCGCCGGGTCGTTCGCGACCCGGGTGCCGTGGATCCAGGACCACGCGGACGTCAGCGCGGGCATGCTCGGCCTCGCGCTGGCCTTCCCGGCGATCGGCGCGTCCCTCGCGATGCCCCTCGCGGGCTGGCTGAGCCATCGCTTCGGCGTGCGGACGGCACTGCGCGCGCTGCTCGCGCTGTGGACGCTGGCGCTCACGCTCCCCGCGCTCGCGCCGAACCTGCCCACGCTGTGCGCGGCGCTCTTCGTGTACGGCGCGACGTCGGGCATGGCGGACGTCGCGATGAACGCGCTCGGCGTCGAGATCGAGAACCGCATGGAGAAGTCCATCATGTCGGGCCTGCACGGCATGTGGAGCGTCGGCGCCCTGATCGGCTCGGCGGGCGGCACGGTCGCGGCGCACCTGGGCGCGGACGCCCGGGTGCACCACGCCCTCGCGGCGGCCGTGCTCACCACGGCCGGCCTGATCGCCTGTCAGGGCGTGCTCGAACTGGGCGCGGCCCCGGACGACGATCCGCCGCCGCGCTTCGCCCTGCCGCCGAAGTCGGCGCTGCTCATCGGCGCGGTCGGGTTCTGTGCGGTGTTCGCCGAGGGCGCCAGCCTCGACTGGTCGGCGGTGTACCTCAAGGACGTGCTCGACTCGTCGGCCGGGCTCGCCGCCGCGTGCACGACCGGCTTCACGCTGACGATGGCCGTCGCCCGCCTCGTGGGCGACAAGGTGGTCGACCGGTACGGCTCGGTGCGCACGGTGCGGGTCGGCGGGCTGCTCGCCGCGGTCGGCGGCCTGTGCGTGGTGACGGCGCCGCACGCGGCCCTCGCCATGACCGGCTTCGCGCTGATGGGCCTCGGCATCGCCGTCGTCGTGCCGCTGGCGTTCGCCGCGGCCGGGCGCAGCGGCCCGAACCCCAGCCAGGCCATCGCGGGCGTCGCCACCATCACCTACACCTCCAGCCTGATCGCGCCGTCGGCGATCGGCACGCTCGCCGACGCGACGAGCCTGGTCGCTTCCTTCACCCTGGTCACCGTGCTCGCGTGCGGGCTGATGGTGTTCGCCGGGGTGCTGCGCACGGCCGGGCGGACGCCCGTGCAAGCGCCCGCCCCGCAGACCGAGGCGGTGGACCGCAAGGGCTGAGGCGCCCTC
This sequence comes from Streptomyces sp. AN091965, assembly GCF_022698285.1. NCBI lineage: Bacteria > Bacillati > Actinomycetota > Actinomycetes > Kitasatosporales > Streptomycetaceae > Streptomyces > Streptomyces sp. AN091965. The sequence continues at coordinate 2,137,445 of NZ_JALDMY010000001.1, forward strand.
ACCCGGTGAGGGAGTCCAGCTGCTCCGCCGCAGGCCGCAGCTCCCACAGGTCGCCGCCGGGCGGGGCCTGGAGCTTCGGCACCGCAGCCCGCGCCGCCTTCTCGCCCGCGTCGGCGGCCGCGTGCACGACGTCGGCCGCCGCGTACCGGCGGAAGTCCAGCTCGGGGTGCGGCCACGGCCGCTCGCCGGTGGCGGCGGGCAGCAGATAGCGGACGGCCCCGCCCAGGCTCTGCCCGGCGGGGCCCCGGTGCGCCCAGAGGTCCACGCCCACGTGCCGGCCGATGTCGGCGAGGCGCGCGTAGGCGACCAGGTCGAAGGTCGAGTAGTGCCAGCTGCGGGTGCGGGTGAGCTCCTGCGGCTGGCTGCCGTCGGCGGCGATCTGCGGGTCGACGCGCCGGGCCCGCGCCTCGCGGACGGTCCTGCGGGCGAGGGCGTCGTCGCCGGTGGCCCGGGCGAGGGCGGCGAGCTGCAGGTCGTAGAAGGTGCCGTGGTTGTTCTTCGCGGCACCCTCCTGCTTGCCGAAGTCGCTGTGCGCCAGCCAGTCGCGGAAGTCCTTGTTCCAGGCCGTCATCCGCGCCCGGTCGGCCCGGGTCCAGCCGGGGGCACCGGCGGCAAGGATCGCCTGGGCGTCCAGGACGCTCGTGTACGACTGCGAGAAGTCGATGATGCCGATGGCCCGGCCGTCGTACTTGCAGGGGATGAACTGCCCGTGGTCGAGGCGCGGGTTCATCCGGGTCGCCGGGTCGAGGAACCAGGTGCGCAGGACGGTCGCGGCGTGCTCGGCGTACTTGCGCTCGCCCGTGTAGTACCAGGCGAGGGACAGCTCGTAACCGGAGTCGAAGACGTTCTCCGCGTCCCGGCGGTCGGTGCCGGTGTCGACCTCGGGGTTGCGCTCGCCGTCGCGCTGCTCGTACGGGCAGCCCCAGGGGTTCTCGGGGGTCCTCGGCGCGGTCGGCCACCAGTAGGGGGCCTGGCTCAGATAGTCGTGCGGGTCGCCGCCGGGCGCGGGCCTCGGCTTGTCGACGACGGTCCAGGGGCCCTGGCCCAGCCAGCGGTCCGCGCGGGCCGTGAGGTCCCGCAGGGCGCGGCGCAGCCGCGGGTCGCCCCGGTCGAGGCGGCGCTTGGCCTCGGCGAGCCGGTGACCGTCGAGGACGACGGTGTCGGGGACCTCGGGCCGCGGGGCGGCCGTGGCGGGGGCGGGAGCGGTCAGGGGCACTGCGGCGAGGACCACCGCCGCGAGCAGGGCACCTGTGAAGGAGCGGGCTGCCATGGCACTCCAATCAGATACATGAACAGAGTTCACCGACCTGGCCGCGCCACCGTACCGGAAGGAGCCGGGGAGCCCCACCCGCCGGGCCTCGCCGACCGCAACAGAAGCCGCACCGGAAGCCACCGGAAAGAAGTCGCACTTACGTCGCACTAACATGTCGACGCTGATCGTCGACATGACGACACAGCTCGTCCCCCCGCGACGACCCGGCCCGTCCCCCGCGACGGCACAGCTCGTCCCGCGCACAGAAAGCGAACTCACCATGGATCTCGGCGTGCGCTGGCGGCTGCACGGCGACGGGCGCACCCCCGCGCCCGGGGCCGTCGTCCGACCCGACGAACGGCTCTCGTGGCCCCGGACGTTCGGGCTCGGCGCCCAGCACGTGGTGGCGATGTTCGGGGCGTCGTTCGTCGCCCCGGTCCTCATGGGCCTCGACCCGAACCTCGCCATCATGATGTCGGGCGTCGCGACCGTCATCTTCCTGCTCGCCACGCGCGGCCGGGTGCCCAGCTACCTCGGCTGCTCGCTGTCCTTCGTGGGCGTGGCGGCCGTGATCCGCGCCCAGGGCGGCTCCAGCGCCACGGTGACGGGCGCGGTGTTCGTCGTGGGCGCGGCGCTGTTCGTGGTGGGGCTCGCGGTGCAGCGGTTCGGCGCGCGGATCATCCACACGGCGATGCCCCCGATCGTCACCGGCGCGGTCGTCATGCTGATCGGCTTCAACCTCGCCCCGGTGACGGCCGCGACCTACTGGCCGCAGGACCAGTGGACGGCCCTGTGCGTCATGCTGTTCACCGGATTGGCCGTGGTGTGCCTGCGGGGTTTCTGGTCCCGGGTCGCGATCTTCCTCGGTCTGCTCTTCGGCTACGCGCTGTCCTGGGCCCTCGACTCGGTCTTCGGCAAGATCCACTCGGCGGACGGGTCCGGCAAGGTCACCGACCACTGGCGCCTTGACCTGTCGGCGGTCGGCAACGCGGACTGGATCGGCCTGCCCACCTTCCACGGCCCGAGCTTCGAGTGGTCGGCGATCCTCGTCGCGCTGCCCGTCGTGATCGCCCTGGTCGCCGAGAACGCGGGCCACGTCAAGGCGGTCGGCGAGATGACCGGCGACTCCCTCGACGACAAGCTCGGCACCGCGATCTCCGCGGACGGCGCGGCGTCGATGCTGTCCACGGCGGTCGGCGGCCCGCCCAACACCACGTACTCCGAGAACATCGGCGTGATGGCCGCGACCCGCGTCTACTCCACGGCCGCGTACTGGGCGGCCGCCGCGTTCGCGCTGCTCTTCGGCCTGTGCCCGAAGTTCGGCGCGGTCGTCGCCGCGATCCCCGGCGGGGTGCTCGGCGGCATCACCGTCATCCTGTACGGCATGATCGGCCTGCTCGGTGCCCAGATCTGGATCAACGCCGACGTCGACCTGCGCAATCCGCTGAACCTGGTCCCGGCCGCCGCGGGCATCATCATCGGCGTCGGCAACGTCTCGCTGAAGTTCACCGACACCTTCTCCCTGAGCGGCATCGCCCTCGGCACCATCGTGGTGATCACCGGCTACCACGTGCTGCGCGCCTTCGCCCCCGCCCACCTCAAGTCCCAGGAGCCGCTGCTCGACTCGGGGACGTCGTCGTACGACGAGCAGGAGGACGAGCGGGGCACCGGCGGCGCCACCGGTCAGCCGCGCGCCAAGTCGTAGGCGTACCCGGGCGAGAAGGTGCCGGGCCTGCCCCGGCAGCCGTCCGACTCCCCGGGCAGCTTGACCCAGAGATAGGCGTCGATGCGGGCCGCGCCGGTGCGCAGCGTGGGCGGGCGGCCGACGCGGCGCCCGGCGGGGTCGCACCACCGGCCGTCCGCCGGGGCGCCGTTGCCGTTGCGGCTGGTGTCGATGACGGCGCCGAGGCCGCGCGGCCCGCCCAGGGCGGTGAGGACCCGGCGCGCGTACGCCACTTCGGCGGCGGTGCGGTGGAAGTTGGACACGTTCGTGAACACGCCGTCCGACGAGGCGGGGGACGCCGCGCCCGCCCGGCGCAGCGCGGCCGCCTGCCGCTCGGCCCGGTGCCAGCCCGAGTGTCCGCCGTCGTAGTAGACGCGCGCCGCGGGGTTCGCCCGCTTCAGGACGGCACCCGCGCGGGCCAGCGCCGCGAACCGCCGCGACCGCTCGCCCGGAGACAGGCAGTCCGCGAGCGCGACGGCGTCCGGCTCCAGGATGACGACGACCTCACCGGAGCCGAGGCCCGCCGCGAACCGCTCGATCCACCGGGCGTACGCGGCGAGGCGCGGCGCGCCGCCCCGCGAGGGGCCGCCGCAGTCGCGGTTCGGGATCGCGTACGCGACGAGGACCGGCACCCGGTCGCCCGCCCGGTCCGTCACCGCCCGCACCTGCGCCGTGACGGCCCACGGCCGGGGGTCGGTGAACCAGACGGCGGCGGGCCGGGCGGCGATCCGGGACGCGATCAGCGGGCTTCTCGGGTCGTCCCGGTGCGCCCGCACCCACGCGACGACCTGCGCGCCCTCGTCCCGGTACAGACGCCCGGCACCGGCCGCCGCGCCCCCTCCCGGGCGCGCCGGCCGCGCCGACACCGCGTGCCCCGACGGCGCCGGACCCGACCGCGGCCCCTCCACGGCCTCGGTCCGGCCCGGCCCGTCGTCCCCGGCCACGGTCACCGCCCCGGCCAGCACCCCGGTGGCCGCCACCACCAGGGCTGCCGCCGTCGCGATCCCGCCGAGCCCGCGCCACCGCCCGCCCCGGCCGCGCGCACGTGTCTCCCCCACGTCCCGCTCCCCCCTCGTACCGCTCCCCCGGGGTCCGTCGCGGGCCGTTCCCCCGTTCTGGGGAAGCGCCCGCCCGGCGGACCCGTGCGCAAGGCTAGGGCTGGGACCCTGCCCCCATGGCGCGGTTGGAGCGGTTGGCCGAGTGCACTCACCCGGCGCACGGAGTGGACGTGGTGGCGCGCGACGTGGACGCGGTGGTGGCGCGCATGCGCGCCCTTGACAGGACGTGGCCGCGCCGGGACGGCGTCGCGGTCTTCAACCGCGTGTACCTCGCCGTCACCCAGGAGGTCGGCCGGCACGTCGGCGCGGGCGCGTTCCCGGACGTCGAGGCCGCCGTCACGCTGGACGTCCGCTTCGCCGAGCGCTATCTGGCGGCCGTGGACGCGGTGGCCGCCGACCGGTGCCCGCCCGCCTGCTGGCGTCCGCTGTTCCAGCTCCGGCGGCATCCGGGCGTACGGCCGCTGCAGTTCGCCCTCGCGGGCGTCAACGCGCACATCGGGCACGACCTGGCGCTCGCCGTCGTCGACACCTGCCGTGCCCTCGGCTGCGAACCAGCCGACCTGGAGGACGAGTTCGACCGCGTGGGCGACATCCTCGTGTCGCTGGAGGAGCGCGTCCGCGAAGAGCTGATGCCGGGCCCCGACGTGTTCCAGGTCGCCGACCCGCTGACCCATCTGCTGGGCTCCTGGAGCCTGGAGCGGGCCCGGGACAGCGCCTGGTCGACGGCGCGCGCCCTGTGGGCCCTGCGCCAACTCCCCGCCGTCGCCGGAGAGTTGCGCGAGCGCCTCGACGGGGCGGTCGGCCTGGTGGGGCGGATGCTGCTCACGCCGCTGCCCGACTGACGCCGGGCCGTTCCGGCCAGGCCCTGAGCGGGCACGCCGGAACTCCCGTGCGCTCGTTGTACGTTGAACCGGCCACGGCGCTCTCCCCCGCAGGAGGACAACGATGACGACCCGACTCGGCCTCGGCCTGCCGCAGCTGAAGTGGGCGGACCTCGGGCGCGACGTCCCCGACGTGGCGCGCTTCGCCGAGCGGACCGGCTTCGACAGCCTGTGGGTCTTCGAGCGCGTCCTGTTCCCCGACCCCCCGTCGCACGGCCTGTACGGCGTCCCGGGCCTGGCCTGGCCCGACGACTACCGCTCGGTCGCCGACCCGCTGGTCACGCTGGCCCTCGCGGCGACGGCCACCGAGCGGGCCCGGCTCGGCACCAGCGTCCTGGTGGCCCCGCTGCACGTTCCCCTCCAGCTGGCCCGCTCGCTGGCCTCGCTCGACGCGGCCAGCGGCGGCCGGGTCGTCGCGGGCCTCGGCACCGGCTGGTCCGTGGACGAGTACGCGGCCGCCGCGGTCGCGCCCTTCGAGCGGCGCGGCGCGGTCCTCGACGAGGTCATCGACGTGTGCCGCGCGGTGTGGGGCCCCGACCCGGTGGCACACGAGGGCGCGCTGTCGCGGATCGTGCCGTCGGAGGTGGGCCCGAAGCCCGCGCGGCCCATCCCGATCCTGCTGCCCGCGAACAGCCCGCGCGCGCTGCGCCGCCTGGTGGACCGGGCGGACGGCTGGATGCCGATCGGCGCGGGCGCCGACAAGCTCGCCGGGCAGTGGCGACGGGTCCGCGAGGCGGCCGCCGAGCGCGGCCGCGCCGAGCCCGTCCGGTCCGTCCTGCGCGTGAACCCCCGGTACACGCCCAAGGCCTACGACGGCGACGACCGCGCGCCGTTCCGGGGCAGCGTCGAGCAGATCGCCGAGGACCTGGCCGCGCACGCCGCGGTGGGCCTCGACGAGATCTTCATCGACGTCCAGACCAGTGTGCGCGACGCGCAGGAGCTCAAGGACGTCGCCGCCGAGCTGTACGCGGCGGCGCGGGCCGCGGGGGTGTAGCGCGACCCCGGGGCCCCGCGCTCGGGCGCGGGGCCCCGGTCGGCCTCAGTCCTCCGGCAGCTCGACCGGCGCGATGTCCTCGTAGAGGTCGCCGGGGCCGGGGTTCGTCGCGTCCGTGGTGCCGCCGAGGTGGTGCATGACGCCCCACACGGCGTTCAGGGCGGTCGTCACGGCGCCCTCGGCCCAGCCCGCCGTCCAGGAGATGTCGTCGCCCGCGAGGAAGATGCCGCGCTTGTCCTCGGGGAGGCCGTCCTGCATGAAGTGCGTGAACAGGCGCCGCTGGTAGCGGTAGTGGCCCGGCAGGTTGGCCTTGAACGCGCCCATGAAGTAGGGCTCGTTCTCCCAGGACACGGTCACCGGGTTGCCGATGATGTGCTTGCGGATGTCGACCTTCGGGTAGATCTCGCCGAGCGACTTGAGCATGACGTCCATGCGCTCGTTCGCCGACAGGGGCAGCCACTTCAGGCTGTCGTCGCACCAGGTGTAGGACAGGCAGATGACGGCGGGCTTGTCCGGGCCGTCGTCGAGCAGGTAGGTGCCGCGCGTCATCCGGTCGGTGAGCGTCATCGACATGACGTCCCGGCCCGTTTCCTCGTCCTTGTCCAGCCAGAACGGCCGGTCGACGGGCACGAAGAGCTTGGACGACTCCATGTAGTGGGTGCGCTCCATCGCCGTCCAGTGGTCGATGGGGAACAGCGAGTCGTCGCACTCGATCTTGGAGAGCAGCATCCAGGACTGGGCGGTGAAGATCGCCGCCCGGTAGGTGCGGATGTCGCCGTTCGCGTCGGTCACCGTGATGTTGTTGCCCGCGGTGCGGTGCAGGCGGGTCACGGCGGGCTTCGGCGCGCGGCCCTCGTGCAGCTCGGCCAGGGAGGTGCCGAGCGGCCAGTGCGTGATCTTCTGCGGCTCGCGCTCCCACAGGCGCAGCGGCAGCTGCTGGGAGCCGCCGACGATGCCGCGGTGGTGGTCGTCCGCCTCGGTGTAGACGACGCGCAGGATCTCCAGGATGGAGTTGGGGAAGTCGGTGTCCCAGCCGCCGGTGCCGAAGCCGACCTGGCCGAAGATCTCGCGGTGGCGGAAGGACTTGAAGGCCTCGGACTCGCAGAGGAAGCCGTAGAAGGTCTGGTTGTCGAGCTTCTCGACGAGCTTCGCCCAGATCTCGCGGATGCGCGGCACGTCGCGCTCGCGCAGCGCGCGGTTCATGTCGGAGAAGTCCGCGCCCTCCTCCAGGCAGTCGTTCCAGGCCTTCGCCACGTCGCGGTAGACCTGCGGCAGGTCGGCGACGGTCTCGGCGTAGTGCGACTCGCCCTTGAGGTCGACGACGGTCGAGGGCGTCGTCTCCGCCAGGGGGTTGGGGAACGGCCGCGTCTGAAGGCCCACCAGGTCGATGTAGTGCTGGAGCGCCGTCGAGGACGGCGGGAAGCGCATCGCGCCCATCTCGGCGGTCAGCGACGGGTCGCAGCCCTCGAAGCCGACGGTGCGCAGCCGTCCGCCGATCTGGTCGGCCTCGTACACGACGGGCTTGAGGCCCATCTTCATCAGCTCGTACGCCGCCACGATGCCGGACAGACCGCCGCCGATGACGGCGACCTCGGTGCCGAGCTCGGTCGCGGGTATCTGCCCGAGCCCCGCCGGGTGGGCGAGGAAGTCGTCGTACGCGTACGGGAAGTCCGGCCCGAACATGGTGATGGGCGGCTGCGCGTCGGTGTGCTGGACGGCGGTGGGCACCGTGGACGTCATGGGGTACGGACTCCTTGCACAGTACGGAACGGTGGTGCGGGTGGGGGCTCGGGCTCAGCCGAGGGACGCGTACAGGCCGGGGCGGCGGTCGCGCAGATAGGGGTTGGCCTCGCGGGAGGCGGCCAGGAACTCCGGGTCGGCGTCGGCGAACACCAGCTCGTCGCCGCGCCCGGCACGGGCGCGGGCCACGCCGTCGGGGCCCGCGAGCGTCGAGAGGCCGACGAACTCGAACTCGCCCTCGTGGCCGACGCGGTTGACGTACGCGACGTACATCTGGTTCTCGAAGGCGCGCACGGGCACGACCGACTCGGCGACGAACTGGAAGGGGTGCATCTGGGCCGTCGGCACGAGCAGCAGGTCGGTGCCCGCGAGGGCGTGCGCGCGGACGTTCTCGGGGAACTCCACGTCGTAGCAGATCATCAGGCCGATCCGGACGCCGTCGAGCTCGGCCTGGACGACCGGCTGCTCCCCGGGTGTGAAGTGGTCGCGCTCGAAGCAGCCGAAGAGGTGGGTCTTGCGGTAGTTGGCGAGCCGGGTGCCGTCGGCGCCGATGAGCTGGACGGCGTTGTGGACCCGCTCGCCGTCCCGCTCGGGGTAGGCGTAGGCGATGGCCACGCCGTGGCGCACCGCGGTCTCGGCGACGGCGTCGGCCGCCTCGCCGTCCGCGGGCTCGGCCAGGCGCGGCACGTCGTCGCCGATGGCGTAGCCCGTCAGGAACATCTCCGGCGTCACCAGGAGCCGCGCCCCGGCGGCCGCGGCGCGGGCGGCGGCCTCGTCCAGGACCTTGAGGTTGGCGGCGACGGAGCCGGGACGCCCCGAGCTCTGGAGCAGGGCGGTGCGCAGCGGCGGCATGGCGGACCTCGGGGGAGCGGAAGGGGCACGGGCGGGGGCGGGGTGAGTCGGATAGACCGTACGTTTCGCGGGTGTGACGGGACAAGACACGACCGTTGCGCCTGCCCCCGCGATCCGTTGCGCGTCCGGGGGCCGGGGCGGAGATTCGTTGCGGGGCGGCGTACGGGTGGCGTAGGGACGGCGTACGGAGCGCGTACGGACGGCGGCCCGTGTGCTACGGGGGCTACGAGAGGTCCGACCTGGGGCGCAGCCGGCCGCCCGGGGGCTCCCCCGCGCGGGGGAAGCGGAGAGCAGCCTCGGGCCCGACGTGCCGGGACCCCTCCCCGGGAGATCGTGAAGTCACCCGGAACGACCGGGTCACTTCGACCGACGGAGGGCTTCCCGTGAGCCGCATCACCTTCACCCGCAACAGCACCCGCGCTCTCGCCGTGAGCGCGGCGCTCCTGGTCACCGCGGGGGCGGCGGGCGTGGCCGCCGCGTCCGGCGAGGACGTCACGCGCCCCGCACCGGCCGCCGAGAAGCAGGCGAAGCCCCGTGAGGCGGCGGCGCTCACCGGCTCGGCGAAGATGTTCCGCAAGACGACGGAGGACGTCACCTTCACCTTCGACGCGCACCTGGCCACCAAGAACGTCAAGCGTCCGGACAAGGCCACCGGCACCTTCAAGTTCGTGCACCTGGAGAAGCCGGGCGGCAAGGGCGGCTGGGCCAAGGGCCGGATCGACTGCCTGGTGACGGGCGGCAAGGTGGCGACGGCGACCGGCATCATCACCGAGACCAACCTCAAGGAGATCAAGGGCGGCCGCGTCGGCTTCAGCGTCCACGACAAGGGCCCGGGCAAGCTGGACCGCCTCGGCTACAGCTGGGGCGCGACCGGGGGCCCCACCGGCGACAAGAAGCTGCCCAAGTGCAACAGCGCCGCCCCGTTCGAGATCGTCAAGAAGGGCACGGGTGACTTCCACGTGACCCCGTGGAACCCGCCGTACCCCGAGGGCAACTGAGCCGGGGCGCGGGCAGCCCGCACGGGGGTCGGGCGGCCCGCGCCCCTCAGAGGCAGCGTCCCGAAGGGGCGCGGGGCTGTTTCGATATGCGGCTCCGCCGCGTGGGCGCGACCAGCCACGACGCGCCCGCAGCCGAAAGACTAAGCAGGCGACCCGGAGGAGAAGCGCCGCATCAGCGGCGAAAGCACCAGCACCGACTTGGTGCGCTCCACGAACGGCTCCCCCGCGATCCGCTCGAGCACGCGCTCGAAGTGGCGCATGTCCGCGGCGAAGACCTGCACGAGCGCGTCCGCCTCCCCCGTGACGGTGGAGGCGGACGCGACCTCCGGATAGCGCTCCAGACCGCGCTGGATCGCCTCCGGCGAGGTGTTGCGGCGACAGTAGATCTCGATGAACCCCTCGGTCTCCCAGCCGAGCGCGGCCGGGTCGACGCGGACGGTGAACCCGGTGATCGCTCCGGTGGCCCGCAGCCGGTCCACGCGCCGCTTCACGGCGGGCGCGGACAGGCCGACGAGCTGGCCGATGTCGGCGTAGGAGCGGCGGGCGTCCTCGGCGAGGGCGTGCACGATGCGTTCGTCGAGATCGTTCAGTCGCACTGGGGGTCGTTCACTTCTCTGCGTGTCACTTCACTGCGGAGGCCTCCGCGGCGGGCGGCTCGGTCTCCAGACGGGAGCGGCGCATCCCGTACAGGAAGTAGAACACGAGCCCGACGACCATCCAGACACCGAAGACCTTCCAGGTCGCCGCGTCGAGGTTGTACATGTTGTACGCGCAGAAGCCGAAGCCGAGCACCGGGAAGAGCCAGCCGAGCGGCACCCGGAAGGTGCGGGGCATGTCGGGGCGGGTGCGGCGCAGGATGACCACGGCGATGTTGACCAGGCCGAAGGCGAAGAGCGTGCCGATGCTGGTGGCGTCGACGAGCTTGCCGAGCGGGATCACCGAGGCGAGGACGCCGCAGAACAGGGACACGATGACGGTGTTCACGCGGGGCGTGCCGGTCTTGCCGCTGACCTTGGCGAACGTCTTCGGCACGAGGCCGTCGCGGGACATCGCGAACAGCACGCGGGTCTGGCCGTAGAGGACGGTCAGGACGACGCTGGCGATCGAGATGACGGCACCGGCGGCGAGCACGGTGCCCCAGACGGTCTGGCCGGTCACGTCGTTCATGATCGCAGTGAGCGACGCCTCGGAGCCCTCGAAGTCCTTCCAGTTCCAGGCGCCGACGGCGACGGCGGCGACCAGGACGTACAGGGCGGTCACGATGATCAGCGACAGCATGATCGCGCGGGGCAGGTCGCGCTGCGGGTTCTTGGCCTCCTCACCGGCGGTGGAGGCGGCGTCGAAGCCGATGTAGGAGAAGAACAGGCTCGCTCCGGCCGCGCTGACCCCGGCGACGCCGAGCGGCATGAAGTCGGCGTAGTTGCCGGACTTGAAGCCCGTGAAGCCGACCGCGCAGAACAGCACGAGGGCCGCGATCTTCACGATGACCATGATCGTGTTCGCGCGGGCGGACTCCTTGGCGCCGCCGAGCAGGAACACCATGGCGAGCAGCACGACGATCAGGCCGGGCAGGTTGATGATCGCGCCGTCGACCTCGCCGGGCGCCGCGGAGAGCGCGTCCGGGATGGTGACGCCGATGGTGCCGTCGAGCAGCTCGTTCAGGTACTGGCCCCAGCCGACGGCGACGGCCGCGACGGACACGCCGTACTCCAGGACCAGGCACCAGCCGCAGACCCAGGCGACGAGCTCGCCCATCGTCGCGTAGGCGTACGAGTACGAGGATCCGGCGACCGGGATGGTGCCCGCGAGCTCGGCGTAGGACAGGGCCGAGAACAGGGCGGTGAGTCCGGCGATGACGAAGGAGACCGTCACGGCCGGGCCCGCCTTGGGCACGCTCTCGCCGAGCACCACGAAGATGCCGGTGCCGAGCGTGGCGCCGATGCTGATCATGGTCAGCTGCCACATGCCGAGGGTCCGGCGGAGCGTGCCGCCCTCGCCCTGGCCGCCCTCGGCGACCAGGCGGTCCACCGGCTTGCGCCGCGTTATTCGGCTGCCGAAACCGCTGTCGCCCTGGGGGCGTGGGCGGGTCTTCGGGGGGGCGCCCTGGTCGAGCACGGGTGGCTCCTTAATCGCTGCCGGTCGAAATGGCCGGGACCCACGGCAGCCCGGGCATCACCACGGGAACCACCGAGCAGGCAGTCCCCGCCACGCCACGTACAGCGCCAGACTCTAAGCGGTTCCGCTTCCCAGCCGAAATGCAGCAACGTTGCGCACCCACACAAGATCGTTGCGTGAGCGTCGATTGTATGGACCTTTATTGCGCCGTCCCTTTCGTCCGTTGCGTGACGCCCGATTTGTCCGTCGATCGGGATTCCGTTTGTTTCCGCTCCGGCCGCCGCCGGATCGGCCCCCGTACCCCGCCCGTCGACCGATCCGTATTCCGTTTGTGATCTTCCCGAAGTGCTGGTGAAACGCCGACGGCCCCCGCGAGCGAACTCGCGGGGGCCGTCGATGAGTTGGCCCGAGGGGCCGGTGGATCAGCTCCAGCTGGCGTGCAGCGGCTTGCCCTCGGCGTATCCGGCGGCGCTCTGGATGCCGACGGTGGCCCGGTCGGCGAACTCCTCCAGGGAGCCCGCGCCCGCGTAGGTGCAGGACGAGCGGACGCCCGCGATGATCGAGTCGATCAGGTCCTCGACGCCCGGACGCGCCGGGTCGAGGAACATGCGGGAGTGCGAGATGCCCTCCTCGAACAGCGCCTTGCGGGCGCGGTCGTACGCGGACTCCTCGGACGTGCGGTTGCGCACCGCGCGGGCCGAGGCCATGCCGAACGACTCCTTGTAGAGACGGCCGTTCGCGTCCTGCTGGAGGTCGCCCGGGGACTCGTACGTACCCGCGAACCAGGAGCCGATCATGACGTTCGACGCGCCCGCGGCGAGCGCCATGGCGACGTCGCGCGGGTGGCGGACACCGCCGTCGGCCCAGACGTGCTTGCCGAACTTCTTGGCCTCGGCGGCGCACTCCAGGACGGCGGAGAACTGCGGGCGGCCGACGCCGGTCATCATGCGCGTGGTGCACATGGCGCCGGGGCCCACGCCGACCTTGATGATGTCGGCGCCGGCCTCGATCAGGTCGCGGACGCCCTCGGCGGCGACGATGTTGCCCGCCACGATCGGCACCCGCGGGTCGAGCGCGCGCACGGCCTTGACCGCGGCGATCATCGACTCCTGGTGGCCGTGCGCGGTGTCCACGACGAGCGTGTCGACACCGGCGTCGAGAAGCTGCTTGGCCTTGCCCGCCACGTCGCCGTTGATGCCGACGGCGGCGGCGATGCGCAGCTTGCCGTCCGCGTCCAGGGCGGGCTTGTAGAGGGTCGCGCGCAGGGCGCCGGTGCGGGTGAGGATGCCCGCGAGGCGGCCGTCCTTGTCGACGGCGGGCGCGTAGCGGCGGTTGGCGCCGTCCAGCTTGTTGAACGCGTCGCGCGGGTCGATGTCCGCGTCGAGCAGCACCAGGTCCTTGGACATGACCTCGGCGAGCTGCGTGAAGCGGTCGACGCCGCTCAGGTCCGCGTCCGTGACCACGCCGACCGGACGGTGGTCGGCGTCCACGACGACGCCCGCGTTGTGCGCGCGCTTGGGCAGCAGCGCCAGCGCGTCCGCGACGGTCTGCGCCGGCGAGAGGACGATCGGGGTGTCCAGGACGTGGTGGCGCGTCTTCACCCAGGAGATGACCTCGGTGACGACCTCGATCGGGATGTCCTGCGGGATGACGACGAGCCCGCCGCGACGGGCGACGGTCTCGGCCATGCGGCGGCCCGCGATCGCCGTCATGTTGGCGACGACCAGCGGGATCGTGGTGCCGGTGCCGTCGGGCGAGGCGAGGTCGACACCCTGGCGGGAACCGACGGCGGAGCGCCTCGGGACCATGAAGACGTCGTCGTACGTCAGGTCGTACGCAGGCTGGATGTCATTGAGGAAACGCACGTGCTGCTCATCCCAGTCGATCAGAGGTGGCCCCCGAACCGGACAGCCGGGGGAAAAGCACGTACTTCATTGTCCCATGCCCAACCGATTGCGCCGCCTGGGACGATCACCCAGGCGGCGCGGGAACCCCCTGGTCAGATCCTCCAAGGGCGCCACCGTCCGCTGCCGCGGGCCTGCGCTGCGTCTAGATCTTCCGGGTGCGCCACACGGCCAGCGAGGTGAGTGCGCTCAAGGCCGCGCCGAATCCGAGCACCGCGGTGAGCGACACCGCGCTCACCACCACGCCTCCGAGCGCCGCGCCCGAGGCGATGGCCAGGTTGAACATCGAGGTGTTCAGGGCGGTCGCCGCCTCGGTCGAGCCGGGCGCGGCCTTGAGCACCCAGGTCTGCACGGCCACCGGGATGCCGCCGAAGGCGAGGCCCCACAGGACCAGGAGCACGATCCCGGTCGCCGGGCTCCGGCCGACCAGCGGGAACAGCGCGAGCACGGCGGCGAGCAGCACGCTCATGGCGATGATGGTGGCGCGCACGTCACGGGTCGCGGTGATGCCCGCCAGGACCGTGCCGCCGATGCCCGCGAGGCCGTAGACGAGGAGCAGCGGACCGATCAGGCTCTCGCTGACGCCGGAGGTCTCCTGGAGGATCGGGCTGATGAAGGTGAAGGCCGCGTAGTGGCCGCCCACGAGCAGGCCGGTGGCGATGACGCCCGCGCGGACCGTGCGGTTGCGGAACTGCCGGGGCAGCTCGGACAGGCGCACCGGCTCGGTGGCGGGCAGGCTCGGGAGCAGGAACACCAGGCCCGCGACCACGAGCAGACCGAGCCCGGCGACGGCGAGGAACGCGACCCGCCAGTCGGAGAGCTCACCGACGAACGTCGCCGCGGGCACGCCGATCACGTTGGCCGCGGTCGCGCCGCCGAAGACGAGCGCGGTGGCCCGCGGGATGTGCCGCTCGGGCACGAGCCGCACGGCGATGCCTGCCGCGAGGGCCCAGAACCCGCCGATGCTGACACCCGCGACGAACCGCGCGACGAGCAGCAGGGCGAAGCCGGACGCGGCGGCCGAGAGGGCGTTGGCCGCGACCATCAGCGTGAGCAGGGCGAGCAGGACGAGCCGCCGGTCGAGGCGGCCGATGAGGACGGGCAGGACGGGCGCGGTCACCGCGGCCACGAGCCCCGGCACGGTCACCAGGAGGCCGACCGCGCCCTCGGAGACGTCGAGCCCGCCGCTGATCGAGGTCATCAGGCCGACCGGGAGGGCCTCGACGGTGATCATGGCGAAGGTGCCGAGCGCCATGGCCACGACGGCCAGCCAGGTCTTGACGGAGACCCGGTCCGGCGGCGGCGCGGGCGTGGTGGGGGCGACGGGAGCGGCGGGTGTGGCGGAGGTGGCTGACTTGCTGGGGCCGGACATGGCTGAACTCCCGTTCCGAGCGGTTCGCTTGGGGCTGTGCGCGGCGGGTGAAGGCCGCGAGGAACACGCTAGGAAGCGGCGCCGGGGCGCGAATCAGTCACATGACTGGTGTGCGTCCGCCGTCGGTCCTGCGCCCGGTCCCGTCACCCGCGGCGCCCGCCCCGCCCCGGCCGTGCGACGGCCCTACTCCCCCAGATCCATGCGGGCCAGCTCGCCGCGCGAGGCGACGCCCAGCTTCGGATACGCCTTGTAGAGGTGGTAGCCGACGGTGCGCGGGCTGAGGAACAGCTGGGCCGCGATGTCCCGGTTGCTCAGGCCGGTCGCCGCGAGCCGCACGATCTGGAGCTCCTGCGGCGTCAGCCGGTCGAGCAGGCCCGGCTCGCGGTCGCGGACCGGCGTGGTCTCGCCGGTGGCCCGCAGCTCGGCGCGGGCGCGCTCCGCCCACAGCGGGGCGCCGACCGCGTCGAACAGCTCCAGGGCGGCGCGCAGCCGGGGCCGGGCGTCGGACCTGCGCAGCCTGCGCCGCAGCCACTCCCCGTACAGGAGCTCGGTGCGGGCCCGCTCGAAGGGGCGCTGGTCGTGCAGATGGACCCGGACGGCCTCGGCGAAGAGGGCGTCGGCGGGGTCGGTCCGCGCGGCGGCCCCGCCGTCCCCGGCAGCCCCGGTGACCCCGGCAGCCCCGGTGGCCTCCGCGCCCTCCACGGCTCCGGCGGCGGCCCCCACCGTGGCGAGCAGCGCGCGGCAGCGCAGCGCGACGGCCCGCGCCCAGGGCTGCCCGGTGGCGTCCGCCCACTTCCCGAACGCGGCGGCCGCCGCCTCGGCGCGCTCGGGCCTGCCCACGCGCACCGCGCTCTCCACCAGGTCGGGCAGGGCGTACAGGGCGAAGCCGGAGTGCCCGTGCGGCCCGGCCCACAGGTCCTCCAGACGGTGCAGGGCCTCGTCGTGGCGGCCGTGGCCGAGGTCGAGCAGGGCGAGCGCGCCGCCCGACCAGGCGCCCGCGATGGGCAGGCCCTGCGCGGAGAGCTCCCTGGTGAGCGCCCGGCAGCGGTCCTCGTCGCCCTCGGCCGCGGCGATGTGCGCGAGGACGCCGCGCAGATTCCCCGCGAACAGGCCCTGCGCGGTGTCCTCCGCGATCCGGGCGCCCTCGGCGGCGGACGCCGTGGCGTCCCGGAGGCGGCCCATGAGCAGCTGGGCCCGCGCGAGGTGGAACAGCGCGGCGGGCATGAGGCCGATCGCGTCCCCGGCCCGGCAGTCACGCTCCAGCGCGCGGGCCCGCTCGTACGCGGCGCCCAGGTCGCCGATGAGCTGGTGCCACCAGTGCGTGCTGGCCCGCTCCCACAGGCCGGGGGCGCCCGCCGGACCGGACGCGCTCGCCGCCTCGCCGGGCGCCTCGGGCGCCGCGGGCGCCTCGACGAGGAGGCGCGCCGCGGGCAGCCCGCGGGCGGGGTCCCCGAGGGCCACGGCGGCCAGGCCGTCGACGGCGGTGGCCAGGCGCGCGGCACCGTACGCATCGCCCCGCGCCTCTCCGGGCGCGCCGCGCCTGGCGTCTCCGGGCGCGCCGCCCCGCGCGGCAGCGTGCGCACCGCGCCTGGCGTCCCCGGGCGCACCGCCCCACACGGCACCATCCGCCACGTCCGACGCGGCGCCATCCACCCCGCCCCCCGCGGCACCGTCCGGCGCGGCGCCGCCCGCCACGTCCCCCGCGCGCCCCGCCGCGGTCGGCCGCAGCGCCGCGAGCCCGGCCGACGTCCGCGCGATCATGCCCGGGTCGTTGAGCGCCCAGGCGGCGGACATCGCGTCCAGGAACATGTACGCGGCCGCCCGCGCGTCGTGCGGCCCGACCTCGGCCGCCGCCTCGACGAGGAGCGCGTGCGCGGCGCGCTGGTCGCCGCGCGCGTTCGCGGCCGTGGCGCGGATGCGGGCGAGCCGGGCCCGGGTCAGCGGGTCGAGCGGATGCGCGGCGGCCCGGTCCGCGAGCCCCGCGGCACGCTGCTGCTCGCCCGCGTTCTCCACGGCCTCGGCCGCGGCCACGAGCCGCCGGGCGCGCTGCTCGTCGGTCGGCGAGAGCGCGGCGGCACGCTCGTACGCGGCGGCCTCGGCCTGGTGCCCGCCCCGGCGGCGTGCGGCCTGAGCGGTGCGCTCCAGATCGGCGGCGACGCTCTCGTCGGGCCCGGTCGCGGCCGCCGCCCGGTGCCAGGCGCGGCGGTCGGCGGTGGTGGCCTCGGCGAGGGCGCGGTGCACGGCCGTGCGCAGGGACAGGGGCGCGGCGCGGTACACCGCGGACCTGCTCAGCGGATGCGTGAAGCGCAGCCGCCCGTCGGCCACGGAGATCAGCCGGCTCGCCTCGGCGGCGGCCAGGTCGTCGAGCGAGGCGTCCAGGGCCCGCCCCGCGGCCAGGACGGCGGCCAGGTCGCCGGTGGGCTCGGCGGCGGCGAGGACGAGCAGGTCCTGGGCCCGGGGCGGCAGGGCGCGCGCCCGGTCGAGGAAGGTGCGCTCGACGCGTTCGGACACCGGCCGGGAGCCCAGGTGGAAGAAGTCGGCGTGCAGATCGCCGGAGCGCTGCGCGGCGCTCAGCGCCGCGGGCAGTTCGAGCAGGGCCAGCGGGTTGCCGCGCGCCTCCTGGAGGACCAGGCCGCGCACGTGCGCGGGAAGCCCGTCGGCGTGCTGGTGGAGCAGGCGGGCGCCGGTCTCCTCGTCGAGCCCGGCGAGCCGCAGTTCGGCGAGGCCCGACGCGGGGAACGGATGCCCGTCGCGGACCGCGAAGACCAGCGCCACCGGGTCGGAGCCGAGCCGCCGCGCGGCAAAGAGCAGGGCTTCGACGGACGCCTGGTCCAGCCACTGCGCGTCGTCGACGAGCACGGCGAGGGGCCGCTCCTCGGCGATCTCCCCGAGCAGGGACAGGACCGCGAGCCCCACGAGGAAGCGGTCGGCGGTGCCGCCGCCGGGGGCGTCGACGTCCAGGCCGAACGCCGCGCGCAGCGCCCGTGCCTGCGGCGCGGGCAGCGCGTCGAGCCGGTCGGCGTGGGCCCCGAGTAGCAGATGCAGTCCCGCGAAGGCCAGCTCCGACTCCGACTCGATGCCGAGCCCGCGCAGCACCCGCAGGTCCGTGGCGTGCTCGGCGGCGTGGTCGAGGAGCGCCGTCTTGCCGATCCCGGCCTCGCCGCGCACGACGAGCACCCCGCCCCGCTGCTTCCTCGCCCCGTCCAGCAGCCCGTCGACGACGGCCCGCTCCTGGTCCCGCCCGTACAGCTCCATGCCCCGTTCCCCCCGTGTGTCCGGGCGTCCGCCGGTGTGCCCGCCGTCCGCCCGGTGGTGTTCCCGTGCCGGTACGCCGTCAGCGCGGCGTACGCCCCGGTGCCGTCACTCCGGCGGCCCCAGGGCCAGCACGACCTCCAGCGCCGTGTCCTCGCCCCGCCAGTGCTCGACCGCCGCGGCGAAGACGTCCTGCGCGATCTCCCAGTCGCCCGGCGCCCGGCGCGCGTACTCCTGCCAGCCGGTGACGGCCACGAGGCGCCCCGCGGCGGGCGGCTGCCACGACAGGTCCGTCAGGCAGTCGGCCAGCGCGTCCCAGTTGCGCCCGAACCACTCCGGCAGCGCGAACGCCGTGGCGCACCGCTCCATGAAGGCGTCCTTGTCCCGGACGCCGCTCAGCTCCAGGGCGACGGTGATCCACCCGGTGCCGCGCACGGCCCCGAGCACCCCCGCGAGCGCCCCCGGCGACGCGCCGTCCGCAGCGGCGGGGTCCCCGCCCGCCCAGTCACCCGTCGTCACGCTTGTGCCTCCGTCATCTCAGCACCGCCTTGAACGACGCGTAGTGGTCGTCCGTGTAGTACGTCTCGTGCTCACGGCCGGTGACGAGGCGCCGGGCACCCCGGCCGCGCTCCCCCGGCGTGCGGACGGTGTACTCGTGGTAGTAGCCGCGTGGCTCACGGGGCAGCCGGCCCTCGAAGTTGCCGAAGACCGTGCCGTCCTTCGCGTAGGGGAAGGGCCCGCCCTCGTCGATGAGGCGCAGGGTCGTGCGGGCCTCGGCGGGCAGCCGGGCGGCCGTGACGGTCGCCATGCCGCGCGCCCAGGCGGGTGTCGAGGCCGCGCCGCCGTCCCGTGCCGTGCCGCTGTCCCGCTCCGTGCCGCAGCCCGTGACGAGGACCGCGAGACAGACGAGCAGCACGCCCAGGACGCGCCCCGCCGACCGAATGATCATGGGCCCGATGCTGCCACAGCCTCCGCGCACCGGCACGCGCCGGCGTCCGGACGCCGGACACCACCGGGCCCCTGGTCGTGCCTGCGAGCGGGTCAGTTCCCGTCCGGGTCCGCGCGGTCGAGCGCGGGCCGGGGGGCCGGACCCTTCTCCAGGAGGTGGTCGGCCGCCGCCGTGTCCGTGACCAGGCTGGTCACGAGCCCGGAGCGGAGCACCGCGTCGATGGCCGCGGCCTTGCGCTGGCCCCCGGCGATCGCGACGACCTCCGGGATGCGGCGCAGCCGGTCCGCCTCGACGGTGATGCAGCGCTCGCCGAGGTCGCGCCCGACCCTGCGGCCCTCGGCGTCGAAGAGGTGCGCGGACATCTCGGCGGCGACGCCGAGCGAGGCGTAGTGCGCCCGCTCCTCGTCCGTGAGCATGTCGTGCACCGTGGAGATGCCCGGCTCCCAGGAGCCGATGGACACCGCGGCGACGGTCACCTTGTCGAAGTACTCGAAGGCGCGGGCGATGCCCGTCTGGTGCCGCAGCGCGGCGGCCGTCGCCGCGTCCGGAAGGAGCATGGGCGCGTAGATGGGGTGGGCGTCGCCGCCGGAGACCTGCGCGGCGCGGCGCACGGCCTCGACGGAGCCGCGCTCCGCGGTGCCCGCGTCGTACACGCCCGTGAGCTGTACGACGGTGCAGGGCGGCAGCGCCTCCAGCGCCGCCGCCATGTTGATGGTCGAACGGCCCCACGCGAGGCCGAGCACGTCGCCCTCGGCCACGAGCTCGCCGAGGAGCCCGGCCGCGACCTCGCCGAGGTTCTCCGGGTCGGGCGACTCGTCGACGTCGTCCGTGGAGGACGGCGATTCGACGACGACGGCGTGCCGCAGGCCGTAGCGGGCGCGGAGCGCGTCCGAGCGCTCGGCGTCCAGCTCCGCGGGCACGCGGATCTCGATCCTTACAAGGTCCCGTTCGAGAGCGGTCTCCAGGACCCGGGCCACCTTGAAGCGGCTGACGCCGAACTCCTCGGCGATCTGGATCTTGGACTTGCCCTCGAGATAGAAGCGGCGGGCCATGGCCGCCGCCTGCACCAGCTCCGCGGGTCCCATCCGCATGGCTGACCGACCCGCCGACATGGCCGACACGGCGCTCTCCTCACTGCTCACTGCTGTTCACGACATTCGTACACCTGGATTCGCTGTTCATCCTCGCAGATCCGGCGTACTTGATCAGCCTCGATGGGCCGCGTTCACGTTCCTGTGGCCAAGCCGTTGGCCGCGCGGGGGCTCAGTGGCCGCACGCCCACCCGGCACCGGCCGTAGCGGCACCGGCCCGGGCGCGCAGGGAGCGGACCGCCTCGGCCGGGTCCTCGGCGCCGTACACGGCGGACCCGGCGACGAAGACGTCGGCGCCCGCCTCGGCGCACCGCTCGATGGTGGCGGCCGAGACCCCGCCGTCGACCTGGAGCCACAGGTCGAGGCCGTGCTTGCCGATGAGCTCACGGGTACGGCGGATCTTGGGGAGCATGATGTCGAGGAAGGCCTGGCCCCCGAAGCCGGGCTCGACCGTCATGATCAGCAGCATGTCGAGCTCGGGGAGCAGGTCCTCGTACGGCTCGATGGGCGTCGCGGGCTTCAGCGCCATGGAGGCGCGGGCGCCCTTGGCGCGGATCTCGCGGGCGAGCCGGACGGGCGCCGCGGCGGCCTCGGCGTGGAAGGTGACGGACCCGGCACCCGCTTCGACGTACTGCGGGGCCCAGCGATCCGGGTCCTCCATCATCAGATGGCAGTCCAGCGGCGTGTCCGTCGCCCGCGCCAGGGACTCTACGACCGGCACCCCGAGGGTGAGGTTCGGCACGAAGTGGTTGTCCATGACGTCGACATGGAGCCAGTCCGCGCCCTCGACGGCCTTCGCCTCCTCGGCGAGGCGGGCGAAGTCGGCGGACAGGATGCTGGGGCTGATCTGCGGGGCCATGCCCCAAGCCTGCCATGCCCGGCGGTGGTTGCCCGCTCCGGTCCCGCCAAGGTGTGCGGGGCGTCCCCGTACTCCCTCCCGCGCCCGCACGCCGCGTGCCATGCTGGCCGTCCACCGGCAGTGCGTGGGGCAGCAGGGGGCACCTATGCCAGGAACGCCGAAGGCACGGCCCGACCAGCGGCGGCAGGCCCGCCGGGGGGCGGCGTGGCTGGTCTGCGGACGGCGCGCCAAGTGGCTGGTGCTCGTGCTCTGGCTGGCCGCCCTGGTCCTCGCGGCGCCGTTCGCCCAGAAGCTCACCGACGAGCAGGACAACACCACCTCGTCCTGGGTGCCGCGGTCCGCCGAGTCCACCCAAGTCCTGGACGTGTCGGAGGAGTTCAGGCCCGAGACGATGCCGATGGTCGTCGTGTTCGCGCGCGAGGACGGCCCCCTGACGGCCGCGGACCGCGCGCGGATCGACAAGGGCGTCGGCGGGGTCAAACAGCTGCGCTCGCACTGGATCCGCGGCGACGAGACCCGCGGCCCGGTCTTCGACAAGAAGGGCGGCGGCGCCCACGCGGCCCAGGTGTACGTGCCGCTCACGGTGCGCAACGACACCTACAACGACCTGCCGGACGCCGTCGACGACGTGCGCGACGCGGTGGGCGACAGCGCCGACGGCCTGGACGTCTACGTCACGGGGCCCGCCGGGATCGGCGCGGACTTCTCGAAGGCGTTCGCCGACATCGACTCCACGCTGCTGCTCGCCGCGGGCGGCGTCGTCGTGGTGGCGCTGCTGATCACCTACCGCAGCCCCGTCCTCCTCCTCGTGCCCCTCTTCTCCGCGTTCGTCTCCCTCTTCACCGCCCAGGCGCTGATCTACCTCCTCGCCGAGCACGCGGGCCTGACCGTGAACGGCCAGAGCGCGGGCATCCTCACCGTGCTCGTCTTCGGCGCGGGGACGGACTACGCCCTGCTCCTGGTCGCCCGCTACCGCGAGGAGCTGCGCCGCCACGAGGACCGGCACGAGGCGATGGCCCTCGCCCTGCACCGGGCCGGGCCCGCCGTCATCGCCTCCAGCGCGACCGTCGTCCTGAGCATGCTGGTGCTGCTCGCGGCCGAGATGAACTCCACGCGCGGCCTCGGCCCCGTCGCCGCGATCGGCGTGGGGGTCGCGCTGCTGGTGATGCTGTCGCTGTTCCCCGCCCTGCTGGTGATCTGCGGCCGCTGGCTGTTCTGGCCGAAGATCCCGCGCCACGGCTCCGCCGACCCGGCCGAGCACGGCGTGTGGGCCCGCATGGGCCGCCGCATCGCGCGCCGCCCCCGGCTGACGTGGGTCGCCGCCTCCGTGGCGCTCGCGGCGCTCTCCCTGGGCCTGCTCCAGCTGCGCGCGGCGGGCGTCAGCAACGAGGACGCCTTCCTCGACAAGCCGAACTCCGTCACCGGCCAGGAGGTCTCGGCGGAGTACTTCCCCGCGGGCAGCGGCGACCCCCTCGTCGTGGTCGCCGACCGGGCCAGGGCCGAGGACGTCAGCCGCGTCGTCAAGGGGACCCGGGGCGTGGACCCGGCGACGGTGGCCGTACCGCCGGGCACCAAACCCGAGCACGACGGCAAGGTCCTCTACGAGGCGGTCCTCACGGACCCCTCCGACAGCGAGGCGGCCAAGGACACCGTCGAACGGGTCCGGAACGCCGTCCACGACGTACCCGACGCGGATGCGAAGATCGGCGGCGGCACGGCCACGCTGCTCGACATGGACAAGGCCACGATCCACGACGACAAACTGGTCATCCCGCTCGTGCTCGTGGTGGTCCTGCTGATCCTCTGCCTGCTGCTGCGGGCGATCGTGGCGCCGCTGCTGCTCATCGCCACCGTGGTGCTGTCCTTCTCGGCGGCCCTCGGCATCAGCGCGCTGGTCTTCCGCCACGTCTTCGACTTCCCCGGCGAGTCGACGGACTTCCCGCTGTTCGTCTTCGTCTTCCTCGTGGCCCTGGGCATCGACTACAACATCTTCCTGACCACCCGCATCCGCGAGGACGCGGCCGCCCGCGGCACCCGCTCCGGCGTCGTGACCGGCCTGGCCGCCACCGGGGCGGTCATCACCTCGGCGGGCCTGGTCCTCGCGGGCACCTTCGCCGTCCTCGGCACGATCCCGATGGTCGCCTTCGTCGAAGTGGGCTTCTCCGTGGCCCTGGGCGTCCTCCTGGACACCTTCATCGTCCGCTCGATCCTGGTCACCAGCGTGTTCCTGGACGTGGGCCCGAAGATCTGGTGGCCGCACGCGCTGGCGAAGGGACAGCCGGAACAGGCGAGCCCGACGGGAGACTCAAGCCCGTCCGGCGGGTGAGCACGAGCGCGCGGCGCGAGGAACCAGGGGGCTCAAGGGGCGCAGCCCCCGGTCACCCCGTCCGCCGGATGACCGCCAAGTACATCGCGTCCGTACCGTGCACATGGGGCCACAGCTGCACGTCGGGCCCCTCGCCGAGCGCGGGCACCCCCGGGAACAGCGGGCGCGCGTCGACCAGCTCGGCGCCGCCCGTCTGCTTGAGCACGTCGTCCACGACGGCCCGGGTCTCCGCGAGGTGCGGCGAACACGTGGCGTACCCCACGACACCGCCCACGCGCACGGACTCCAGCGCCCTCCGCAGCAGCGACCGCTGGAGCGGAGCGAACCCCTCCAGGTCCTCGGGGCGGCGCCGCCACCGCGCCTCGGGCCGCCGCCGCAGCGCGCCGAGCCCCGTGCAGGGCACGTCCATGAGGATCCGGTCGAAGGTGCCGGGCCGCCACGGCGGACGCGTGCCGTCGGCGGCGATGACCTGGTAGGGGCCGGGGTTGCCCGCGAGGGCCTGGCCCACGAGCCCGGCCCGGTGCGGCTGCTTCTCGGAGGCGAGCAGGACCGCCCCGCGCTCGGCGGCGAGCCCCGCGAGCAGCGCGGCCTTGCCCCCGGGCCCCGCGCACCCGTCGAGCCACTTCGTGTCGGGCCCCTCGACGGGCACGTCCGCGAGGGCGCGGGCGACGAGCTGACTGCCCTCGTCCTGCACCCCTGCGCGCCCCTCGCGCACCGCCTCGATCCGCCCGGGCTCACCGCCCTCGGCGAGCCGCACGGCGTACGGCGACCAGCGGCCCGGCAGCGCGGCCTCGCTGTCGAGCGCGTCCAGCAGCTCGGTCGCGGTGGACCGGCCGGGGCGGGCCACGAGGGTCACCTCGGGCCGTTCGTTGTCGGCTTCGAGCAGGTCCTCGATGCCCGCCCGGCCGCCACCGAGCGAGTCCCACAGCGCGGAGACGACCCATCGCGGATGCGAATGCACCACGGCCAGATGGTCCTCGGGGTCGTCGTCGTACGGCGGGGCGACCTTCTCCAGCCACCCGTCGAGGTCGTCGCCCGCGACCTTGCGCAGCACCGCGTTGACGAACTTGGCCCGCCCGTCGCCGAGGACCACGCGCGCCAGCTCCACGGACGCGGACACCGCGGCGTGCGTGGGGATGCGGGTGCCGAGCAACTGGTGCACGCCCAGGTTCAGCACGTCGAGGACGGGCGGGTCGACCTCGCGCAGCGGCCGGTCGACGCAGGCCGCGACGATCGCGTCGTACGTGCCCTGCCGGCGCAGCGTGCCGTAGACGAGCTCCGTGGCGAGCGCCGCGTCCCGCGCGTCGAAGTCGCCCTTCTCACGGGCCTTGCGCAGCAGCGGCGGAAGGACCAGGTTCGCGTACGCGTCGCGCTCGTCCACGGCCCGCAGTGCCTCGAAGGCGAGGAAGCGCACCGGGTCCTTCTGCGGGCGCCGGTAGGGCTTGTGGGGCCTGCCGGGCTTCCCGGACTTCCCGGGCTTGCCCTGGGTGCGGGGACGGCGGCTCGGCTGGTCGTTCAAAGGTGCTCCGCTGCATGAGGATCAGACGTCCGCCAAGGCCGGGGGCCCGCTGCGGGCCGAGGGACGGACCAGTTCAGCGTACGTCGCCCGCGCCCAAGGTCTCACCCGGGGCGATCCGCACCCCGCGCGCCCAGTCGGCGGCGGCCATCGGCTTCTTGCCCTGCGCCTGCACCCACAGCAGCTCCACGGCGTACGAGCCCGTGCCGACGTACAGGTTCTTCTTGCCGACGGAGAGCTCGCCGGGCGCGAGGTCGGTGCGGTCCACCGCCGGCACGGCCTGGATCAGCTTGAGGCGCTCGCCGCGGAAGACGGTCCAGGCGCCCGGCGCGGGGGTGCAGCCGCGCACCACGCGGTCCACGCGCAGTGCGGGGGCCGCCCAGTCGACGCGCGCGTCCTCGACCGTGATCTTCGGCGCGAGGGTGACGCCGTCGGCGGGCTGCGGGACGGCGGTCAGGCTGCCGTCCTCGATGCCGTCCATGGTCGCGGCCAGCAGCCCCGAACCCGCGAACGCGAGGCGGGTAAGGAGGTCGCCGCTGGTGTCGGTCGGCCGGATCTCCTCGGTGACCGTGCCGTACACGGGACCGGAGTCCAGGCCCTCCTCGATCAGGAAGGTCGAGGCACCGGTGATCTCGTCACCGGCCATGAGGGAGTGCTGCACGGGGGCCGCGCCGCGCCAGGCGGGCAGCAGCGAGAAGTGCAGGTTGACCCAGCCGCGGGCGGGGATGTCCAGGGCCGCCTTGGGCAGCAGGGCGCCGTAGGCGACCACCGGGCAGCAGTCCGGCGCGATCTCCCGGAGCCGGGCGAGGAACTCCTCGTCACGCGGCTTCGCGGGCTTGAGCACCTCGATCCCCGCCTCCGCCGCGCGCTCGGCGACCGGGCTCGCGACCAGCCTGCGGCCCCGGCCCGCCGGGGCGTCGGGGCGGGTGACGACGGCGGCCACCTCGTGCCGGCCGGAGGCGATCAGGGCGTCCAGGGCGGGGACGGCGACCTCGGGGGTGCCTGCGAAGACCAGCTTCACTGGGTGCTACCTCGGATTTCTGGGGGTCGGCGGCGGCGCGCCGTGCGGCGACGGCAGCGCACCAGTCTATGGGCCGCCGCGGTTCTCCCCACGGGGGACGGGACACAAGCCCCCTTACCCAGCTTTCAGGCGATTTGACTGCTTTGCCCGAAGTATCGGTTCGGCACGGCTCGGGGCACCTCCGGGCGCCTCGACGGGACGCCCGGAGCGATCGTGGAAGCACCTCGGGGCGTCTCGACGGGACGCCCCACGCAACCGTGGAAGCACCGTGGGGGCGTACGCACCCCCGCGCGCCCTGCGCATATGCGGATACGCCCTGGGACCGTGACCCCTCACGACGTAGCGCGTTGGTCAAGAAAAAGTTGACCGGAACGGGCCGCACACGCGGCCCTCTCCGCATTGCCCGTCGTTCCCCGTCATTTCCTTCACCGCCGCCCCCGACGCGTCCCGGCCCCCGCACCGCGGCCGGGACCCCCGTCGCTTCCGCCCCGCCCCGTCCCCACCCCGTTTCCGACCTCCCAGCCCGACCACTCCACAACACCCGATCCCTCAACGCCGGTTCGAGAGGCTTGTTCATGGCCGACCACGCAACCCACGACGCCCAGGCACGGGCCAGCCTGCACCTCCTGGTACGGGACATCGAGCGGGTCCGCCGGCAGGTGGACGCACTGCGCACCCTCACCGCGCAGCTCGGCAACGTCTACCGCCCGCGCCGCTCCAGCCCCTCCGCGGGCTTCGTCGTGTACGGACGCGCACCCGCTCCGACCGTCCGCCTCGCCCAGGAACTGCGGGACAGCGTCGAGACCCTGGTGACCGCCGCGGTCGACTTCGACCGCTCGCTGGGCTTCTCGTGGGACGCGGTGGGCTCCGCGCTCGGCGTCACCAAGCAGGCGGTCCACCGCCGCTACGGCGCCCGCAGGACCACGGCACAGACCACCCCGGCCGTCGCCGAGCCGGACCGCGCCACCGAGCCCTCCACCACCACCCGCACGGTCCCCGTGGGCACCCCGCTCCCCTCCGTCCCCGCGGCCCGTGCCATGCCCACCCAGCCCACGGCGGGCAGCCCCGGCCTCCGTGACGACGTCCGCCCTGGCGCCTTCCCCGGCCCGCGCAACGGCTGACGTCCACGATGCCCCCGCCCGGACGCCGGGCGGGGGCATCGCTGTGTCCTGTGAGCAGGACGGGCGCGGGGCACGCGGACGGCCTGGAAGGCGCGCCGAAGGCATCCTCCCGAGCCCGGCCGGAGGCCTCCCGGAGCCCAGCGGTCACCCGACGCCCGCCGGGGTCACCTGTCCGGCAGGGCCACCCGATGCCCGCCGGGGTCACCTGTCCGGCACGGCCATCCAATGTCCGCCGGGGTCACCCGATGTCCGCCGGATCGATCCGCACCCGGACCGCCTGCTGTGCCGCCACCCCCCGCGCCATCCGCGCAGCCTGTGCCGTCTTGAGGGCGCGGGCCAGCGCCGCGCCGCTGCCCGGCGGCACCCGCACCAGGGCGCGCTCCCACCGCTCGCCCATCGGCGCGTCGCCGGGGCGGCGCGGGCGGCCGGGCTCGGCGGCGGGCACCGGCACGGGCCCGAGGACCTCCGCGTCCGGGGGCAGCTCCGCCTGGGCCAGGAACTCGGTGAGCGCCTCGGGGGCGGCCGTCACCGACGCCATCCGCGACACCGGCGGAAACCCCAGCTCCGCCCGCTCGGCCAGCTCCCGGACGGCGTGCCCGACCGGATCCCACCGCACCAGCGCCTGCACCGGCCGCAGCGTCGGCTCGGCGACGATCACCACCGTGCCGCCCGCGCCCTGGTCGCGCACCAGCGCGGCGGCGCCGATCCACCGCCGCAGCGCGTCCTCGCCCGCGCGCAGGTCCGGCCGCCCGAGCATGGCCCAGCCGTCCAGGAGCAGCGCCGCGGCATAGCCCCCCTCGGCCACGGGCTCCGCGCCCGGCGTGCTCACGACCAGGGCGGGCGCCCCGCCCACCGTGTCGAGCACCTGCTCGCGCCCGGAGGTCCGCACCGGCACCGCGGGGAAGGCGCGCCCCAGCTCCTCGGCGGTCCGCCGCGCGCCCACGACCTGCGCCCGCAGCCGGAAGCCGCCGCACTCGGGGCAGTGCCAGGAGGCCTCGTCGCGACCGCACCAGCCGCAGACCAGGGCCCCGGCGCCACGCGCCTCCAGCGGGCCCGCGCAGTGCCGGCACCGCGCGGGCTCCCGGCACCGCTCGCACGCGAGCCGCGGTACGTACCCCCGCCGGGGCACCTGCACCAGGACGGGGCCGTGCTTGAGCCCGTCGCGGGCGATCTGCCAGGCCAGGCTCGGCAGCCGGGCGGCCCGGGCGGCCTCGTCGCGCGCGAGGTCGCCGTCCCCCACGGTGCGCACCAGCGGCGCCGCGCCCCGCACCTGCTCCCGGTCGGCCACCACGGGCACCGCCCAGCCGCTCTCGACGAGCTGCGCGGCCTCGACCGTGCAGCCCCAGCTCCCGAGCAGGAAGGCGCACCTGTCCCGCGACGCCCGCAGCTCCAGGACCTCCCGCACGTGCGGGAAGGGCGCGTTGTCATCCCCGTGGCTGGCGTCCCCGTCGTCCCAGACCACGACGAGGCCGAGATCGCGCACGGGGGCGAACATGGCGGCGCGCGTCCCGACCACGGCCCGCACGGAGCCGCGCCGCACGGCAAGCCACTCCCGATACCGCCGCTCAGGCCCCGCGTCGGCGGTCAGCAGCGCGTGCTGCCCCTCGCCGAGCAGCGCCCGCAGCGCGGCGTCCACCCGGGCCGCGGGCCGCCCGGCGGGCACGACGACGAGCGCGCCGCGCCCCGAGGCGAGCGTCGCCTGCACGGCCCGGGCGATCTCCTCGGCCCACAGCGGCCCCGGAAGCGCGGTCCACACGGCCCGGGGCGCCCCGCCCGCGGCGAGCGCGGCGACGAACTCGGGCCCCCGCGCATACCGCCGCCACGACCCGGGCTCCGGCGCGGGCGGCGGCTGCGGGGCGGGCGGCGACGGCCGCCCCTCGGCCCGGCCGTGCCGGGGCGGAATCGCCAGCTGCAACACGTCGGCGAGGCTTCCCGCATAGCGGTCTGCCACGGCCCGGGCGAGCCCGAGCAGCTCCTCGTCAAGGACGGGCTCGGGCGACACGACCTGGGCGATGGCCGCCAGCGGCCCGCTGTAGTCCGACTCGGCGACGCGCTCGACCAGGAAGCCGTCGATCAGGCCGCCGCCCTCGCGGCGCCCCTCGCGCACGTTCCGCGAGCCGGCGCCGAAGCGGACGCGCACGCGCACCCCGGGCTGCGCCTGCTCGTCCAGGTCCGCGGGCACCGCGTAGTCGAAGTACCGGTCGAGGTGCAGCACGCCCTTGTCCACGACGACCCGCGCCACCGGAAGCTCCTCGGCGAGCGCGGCCCCCCGCCACGTCCGCGGCTTGGCCTTCGGCGCCTTCGCCTTCCGCACACTCTCCCGAATGAGCGCAAGCTGCTCCGGCCCCTCACCCACCGCCCCGCCACCTGACCCGTTCTCGCCGCTCACAGCCAAATTCCTACCAGACGTCACTGACAGCGCCACGGCCCGGCGAACCCGCGCGGGCATACGGCAACGGCCCCGGACCACAGGGGTCCGGGGCCGTGCGTGCTGGGCTCGATCAGAGACCGGCGGCCTTCCGCAGCGCGTCCACGCGGTCCGTCTGCTCCCAGGTGAACTCCGGCAGCGAGCGGCCGAAGTGGCCGTACGCGGCGGTCTGGGAGTAGATCGGGCGGAGCAGGTCGAGGTCGCGGATGATCGCGGCCGGGCGGAGGTCGAAGACCTCGCTGATGGCCTGCTCGATCTTGTCCGTGTCGATCGTGTTGGTGCCGAAGGTCTCGACGAACAGACCGACCGGCTCGGCCTTGCCGATGGCGTAGGCGACCTGGACCTCGCAGCGCGAGGCGAGGCCCGCGGCCACCACGTTCTTGGCGACCCAGCGCATCGCGTACGCCGCCGAGCGGTCCACCTTGGACGGGTCCTTGCCGGAGAAGGCGCCGCCGCCGTGGCGGGACATGCCGCCGTAGGTGTCGATGATGATCTTGCGGCCGGTCAGGCCCGCGTCACCCATCGGGCCGCCGATCTCGAAGCGGCCGGTGGGGTTGACCAGGAGGCGGTAGCCCTCGGTCTCCAGCTTGATGCCGTCGTCCACCAGGGCCTTGAGCTCCGGCTCGACGACGAACTCGCGGATGTCGGGGGCGAGGAGCGACTCCAGGTCGATGTCCGACGCGTGCTGCGAGGAGACGACGACCGTGTCGAGGCGGACGGCCTTGTCGCCGTCGTACTCGATGGTGACCTGGGTCTTTCCGTCGGGACGCAGGTAGGGGATGGTGCCGTTCTTGCGGACCTCGGAGAGGCGGCGCGAGAGGCGGTGCGCGAGGTGGATCGGGAGCGGCATCAGCTCCGGGGTCTCGTCGCAGGCGTAGCCGAACATCAGGCCCTGGTCGCCGGCGCCCTGGCGGTCGAGCTCGTCCTCGTCGCCCTCGACGCGGCTCTCGTACGCCGTGTCGACACCCTGCGCGATGTCCGGGGACTGCGCGCCGATGGACACCGAGACGCCGCAGGAGGCGCCGTCGAAGCCCTTCTTCGAGGAGTCGTATCCGATCTCGAGGATCTTCTCGCGCACCAGCTGCGCGATCGGCGCGTACGCCTTGGTCGTGACCTCACCGGCGACGTGCACGAGGCCGGTGGTGATGAGCGTTTCGACGGCGACCCGGGACGTCGGGTCCTCACGCAGAAGCGCGTCGAGAATGGTGTCGCTGATCTGGTCAGCGATCTTGTCGGGGTGACCCTCGGTCACGGACTCCGAGGTGAAGAGACGGCGGGACACATCGCTCCCTGTGGTTGCAGCGGCTGCTGGCTGATCATTGATGGACGGGCCGAGAGCTGCGCTCGACGACGTCCGAGACCAGTTTATCGGTCACACGCGGCCGCATGGCCACCTCTCTCGTCAGAAGAGAGCCCTGTGACCTGCGGCACTGCATTGTGCGATACGACGATCGGTCTCCACCAGAGGGCTCAAGGCCCGCATTTGGCGGGTTTGGGGTGGGTTTAAAGAGCCCAGAGGGGCGAATGGTGCGTGGGAGGCCGAATCCGGCCATCGGCCCGGTCACGATCCGGACCGATGGGTTCAGTGGCGTTACGACCGGTCAAGGCGCGGAACGACCAGGTCCCACACCGTGTCGGCGAGATCGTCCTTGGGCCCGTAGGGCACCGGCGTCTCGCTGCCGTCGGCACCAAGGACCACGGCCTCGTTCCGCTCAGAGCCGAACGTCTTGCGCTCACCGACTTCGTTCACTACGAGCAGGTCGCAGCCCTTGCGGGCGAGCTTGGCCCGCCCGTTGGCCAGCACGTTGTCCGTCTCGGCCGCGAAGCCCACGACGACCTGCCCGGGGCGCGGGCGGTCGCCCGAGAGCTCGGCGAGGATGTCCGGATTGCGGACGAGGGTGAGCGGCGCCGGGTCCTCGCCGTCCTGCTTCTTGATCTTTCCGGCGGCGTAGGCGGCCGGGCGGAAGTCGGCGACGGCGGCGGCCATGACCACGGCGTCGGCGTCGGCCGCCGCCTTCAGGACGGCTTCGCGCAGCTGCACGGCGGTGCCCACGGACACGAGGTCGACGCCCGCCGGGTCCGGCAGCGCGGTGTTCGCCGCGACGAGGGTGACGCGGGCCCCGCGCGCGGCGGCGCTGCGGGCGAGGGCGTAGCCCTGCTTGCCGGAGGAGCGGTTGCCGAGGAAGCGCACGGGGTCGAGGGGCTCGCGGGTGCCGCCCGCGCTGACGACGACGTGCCGGCCCGCGAGGTCCTGGGCGGCCGTGCCGCGCGCGAGGACGCGGCGGACGACGTCGAAGAGCTCGGCGGGCTCGGGGAAGCGCCCCTTGCCGGTGTCGACGCCGGTGAGGCGGCCGACGGCCGGTTCCACGACGAGGGCGCCGCGGCGGCGCAGCGTGGCGACGTTCTCCTGGGTGGCCGGGTGCTCCCACATCTCGGTGTGCATGGCCGGCGCGAAGACGACCGGGCAGCGGGCCGTGAGGAGCGTGTTCGTCAGGAGGTCGTCGGCGAGGCCGTGGGCGGCCTTGGCGAGCATGTCGGCCGTGGCGGGCGCCACGATCACCAGGTCGGCGTGCTGCCCGATGCGCACGTGCGGCACCTCGTGGACGTCGGACCAGACCTCCGTGGAGACGGGGTGGCCGGACAGCGCCGACCAGGTCGCGGCGCCGACGAAGTGCAGCGCGGACGCGGTGGGCACGACCCGTACGTCGTGGCCGGACTCGGTGAGCCTGCGCAGCAGCTCGCACGCCTTGTAGGCGGCGATTCCACCGCTGACCCCCAGAACGACCTTCGGCTTGTCCACCGTGCCTCCCCGCACTCGGTCGCGCGGCCGCTGCCGCGCGCGTACGACTCCATGACACACCACAGGCCCGGCAGGTGCTCTGCCGGGCCTGTGGTGAACGTATGACTGCTTACTGCGCCGGGCCCTCGATGGCCTCGGACGTCAGCAGGCCGGCGTTGATCTCGCGGAGCGCGATCGACAGCGGCTTCTCGTGCACGTGGGTGTCCACGAGCGGGCCGACGTACTCGAGGAGGCCCTCACCGAGCTGCGAGTAGTACGCGTTGATCTGACGGGCGCGCTTGGCGGCGTAGATCACGAGGCTGTACTTCGAGTCGGTGGCCTCGAGCAGCTCATCAATCGGCGGGTTGATGATGCCCTCGGGCGCGGTGATGGAAGAGGACACTCTCTGCCTTCCGAAGGGGGTGAAGAAAGGGGTGAAGATCAAACAACTTTCATCAAGGCTAGCAGCTCGCGCGCCACGTCCTCGACCGAGGTGTTGACCAGGGTGGTGTCGAACTCGGGCTCCGCGGCCAGCTCCACGCGCGCGGCCCGGAGCCTGCGCTCGATGACCTCGGCCGCCTCGGTGCCGCGGCCGGTGAGGCGGCGGACCAGCTCGTCCCAGCTCGGCGGGGCGAGGAAGACCAGCTGGGCGTCGCCCATCGACTCCCGCACCTGCCGGGCGCCCTGGAGGTCGATCTCCAGGAGGACGGGCTCGCCCGCCTCCAGGCGGTCCATGACGGCCCGGCGGGGCGTGCCGTAGCGGTTGCCCGCGAACTCCGCCCACTCCAGGAGCTCACCATTGGCGATCAGCTTGTCCATTTCCTCGTCGGAGACGAAGAAATAGTGCACACCATGGCGCTCGCCGGGGCGCGGCTTGCGGGTCGTCGCCGAGACCGAGAGCCAGACCTCGGGGTGTTCCTTGCGCATATGGGCGACGACCGTGCTCTTGCCGACCCCGGAGGGGCCGGAGAGCACGGTCAGCCGCGGACGTTCACTCATGCAGCGATTATCCAGGTTCTCAGAGGTGCCTGAGACCAGGTTCCCCGGACGGCGCGGGGCCGTCAGGCGCCGCTGCCGCCGAACTCGCGCTCCAGGGACGCGATCTGGTTGGAGCCAAGACCGCGCACGCGGCGGCTCTCGGAGATGCCGAGGCGCTCCATGATCTGCTTGGCGCGGACCTTGCCCACGCCCGGCAGGGACTCCAGGAGGGCGGAGACCTTCATCTTGCCGATGACGTCATTCTCCTGGCCCTGCTTGATGACCTCATGCAGGGAGGCGCCGGAGTGCTTGAGTCGATTCTTGACCTCGGCCCGCTCCCGGCGAGCCGCGGCGGCCTTTTCGAGCGCGGCTGCGCGCTGTTCAGGGGTAAGGGGCGGAAGAGCCACGCCTACGTCACCTCGAAGATCGAACTGTCGGATACGGACCGGTGAGGAACCTAGTCGCCCCACACCAGGGGAGCAACGTGCAACGCGCTTGCCCGTTGGCTCTGGTCGGAGACTAGCGGCCATGGCCGCCTGAGTCAGCGAGAACAAGCGAAAAGTCCAGGTCAGCCTCTGTCGAGCCGGGCATATCGGGCAATTCACCCCTGTTTTGGCTGGGTGTCGTGTAAGCAACGCGTTAGTTCGGCGGGCTGATGCCGTCGGTGCACGACGTCCGGGGAACGTCCACGGGGCCGAATGCCGAACACACACGTGGCCGAGGACCGACCCCCGTGCGAGGTCGCCCACAGGTCCCGGCACCCATGCGTCCGCCCCGGGACCGGACGATCCGGCCCCGGGGCGGACACCTCGGGCTCGTGGCGGGAAGCGCTAGCCGCCGACCGCCCGGCGCACCTCGTCCGCGAAGCGCGCGGCGGCCTCCCGCAGCGCCCCGGCGTCGGGGCCCGCCTTCAGCACACCGCGGCTCACGTTCGGCACCACGTTGCGCACGGCCGCGCCGAAGACGCGGGGCAGGTCCGCGGGCGTCGCCCCCTGCGCGCCGATGCCGGGGGCGAGGAGCGGCCCGTTGATGTCCAGGTCGAAGGACGACAGGTCGCCGAGCGTCGCGCCGACCACGGCGCCGTAGGAGCCCATGGGCGCGGCGCCGGCGTTCTCGCGCGCGAGGTGGCCCAGCATGGTCGCGCCGATGGTGCGACCGTCGGCGCGCTCGGCGCGCTGCACTTCCGCGCCCTCGGGGTTGGACGTCAGGGCGAGCACGAAGAGCCCCGAGCCGCTCTCCCGGGCGAGGTCCGCGGCGGGCCGCAGGGACTCGTACCCGAGGTACGGCGAGACCGTCAGGGCGTCCGAGAACAGCGGCGCGTCCGGGTGCAGGAAGGCCTCCGCGTACGCGGCCATGGTGGAGCCGATGTCGCCGCGCTTGGCGTCCATGACGACCAGGCCGCCGGCGGCGCGCAGCTCCGCGACGGCCCGCTCCAGGACGGCGACGCCGCGCGAGCCGAAGCGCTCGAAGAACGCCGCCTGCGGCTTGAAGACGGCGACCTGTTCGCCGAGGGCCTCCACGACGGTGCGCGTGAAGGTCTCCAGGCCCTTGATGTCGTCGCCGAGGCCCCACGCCGCCAGGAGCGAGGCGTGCGGGTCGATGCCCACGCAGAGCGGGCCGCGGGTGTCCATGGCCTGGCGCAGGCGCGCGCCGAAGGGTTCCTGGGGGCTCATGAGGCGGAGGCCTTTCGGGTGTCGGCGCCGATCGCTTCGGCGAGGGTGGCGTACGGGGAGGCGGCGAGCCGCGCGGCGAGGCCCTTGTGGATCCCGCGCGCCCAGAACGGACCCTCGTAGATGAACGCGCTGTAGCCCTGCACCAGGGTCGCGCCCGCGAGGATGCGCTGCCAGGCGTCCTCGGCGTTCTCGACGCCGCCGACGCCCACCAGGGTGATCCGGTCGCCCACGCGCGCGTAGAGGCGGCGCAGGACCTCCAGGGAGCGTTCCTTGAGGGGCGCGCCGGACAACCCGCCCGTCTCCTTGACGAGCTCCGGGTCGGAGACCAGGCCGAGGCCCTCGCGCGCGATGGTCGTGTTCGTGGCGATGATGCCGTCCAGGCCGAGCTCCACGGCGAGGTCGGCGACCGCGTCGACGTCCTCGTCGGCCAGGTCGGGCGCGATCTTGACGAGCAGCGGGACGCGGCGGCCCTCGACGCTGCGGTCGGCGGCCTCGCGCACGGCGCTCAGCAGGGGCCGCAGCGACTCGGCGGCCTGGAGGTTGCGCAGTCCCGGCGTGTTCGGCGAGGACACGTTCACGACGAGGTAGTCCGCGTGGCGGGCCAGGCGCTCGGTGGACTTCACGTAGTCGGCGGCGGCCTCGGCCTCGGGCACGACCTTGGTCTTGCCGATGTTGACGCCGACGGTGGTCCGGAAGACCGGCGTACGGGTCGCGAGGCGCTCGGCGACGGCCGCGGAGCCGTCGTTGTTGAAGCCCATGCGGTTGATCAGGGCGCGGTCCGCGACGAGGCGGAAGAGGCGCTTCTTGGGGTTGCCGGGCTGCGGCTCGCCGGTGACCGTGCCGATCTCGACGTGGTCGAAGCCGAGCATGGCCATGCCGTCGATCGCGACGGCGTTCTTGTCGAACCCGGCGGCGAGCCCGAAGGGACCGTGCATGCGCAGGCCGAGGGCCTCGGTGCGCAGCTCCTTGTAGCGGGGGGCGAGGGCGGCGGCCACGAAGGTCCGCAGGACGGGGACGCGCGCGGCCAGGCGGATCCAGGCGAAGGCGAGGTGGTGGGCGCGCTCGGGGTCCATGCGCCGGAAGACGAGCCGGAAGAAGAATGCGTACATGCTGGTGTCCTCATGAGGAGGGGGACACCGGATCCGGTGTCCCCCTCGTGGGCTGTCTAGTCGCGGTCCGCAGACAGGGCCGTCAGGTGTTCCGCGTGTTCCTGGAGCGAGCGCACGCCCACTCCGCCGTGGTGGAGGGCGTCGATGCCCTGCACCGCGGCGGCGAGGCCCTGGACCGTCGTCAGGCAGGGCACGGACCGGGCGACGGCCGCGGTGCGGATGTCGTAGCCGTCGAGGCGGCCGCCGGTGCCGTACGGGGTGTTGACGATGAGGTCGACCTGGCCGTCGTGGATCAGCTGGACGATGGTCTTCTCGCCGTTCGGGCCCTCGCCCTCGGACTGCTTGCGCACGACCGTGGCGTTGATGCCGTTGCGCTTGAGGACCTCGGCCGTGCCGGACGTGGCGAGCAGCTCGAAGCCGTGCGCGACGAGCTCGCGCGCCGGGAAGATCATCGAGCGCTTGTCGCGGTTGGCGACGGAGATGAACGCGCGGCCCTTGGTGGGCAGCGGCCCGTACGCGCCCGCCTGCGACTTGGCGTACGCCGTGCCGAAGACGGAGTCGATGCCCATGACCTCGCCGGTGGAGCGCATCTCCGGGCCGAGCACGGTGTCGACGCCGCGGCCCTGGATGTCGCGGAAGCGCGACCACGGCATCACGGCCTCCTTGACGGAGATCGGCGCGTCGAGCGGCAGCTCGCCGCCGTCGCCGGTGGCCGGCAGGAGGCCCTCGGCGCGCAGCTCGGCGACGGTCGCGCCGAGCGAGATGCGGGCGGCGGCCTTGGCGAGCGGCACCGCGGTGGCCTTCGAGGTGAAGGGCACGGTGCGCGAGGCGCGCGGGTTGGCCTCCAGGACGTAGAGGATGTCCCCGGCCATGGCGAACTGGATGTTGATCAGGCCGCGCACCCCGACGCCGCGCGCGATGGCCTCCGTGGAGGTGCGCAGGCGCTTGATGTCGTGGCCGCCCAGCGTGATCGGCGGCAGGGCGCACGCCGAGTCGCCGGAGTGGATGCCGGCCTCCTCGATGTGCTCCATGACGCCGCCCAGGTACAGCTCGTGGCCGTCGTAGAGCGCGTCCACGTCGATCTCGATGGCGTCGTCGAGGAAGCGGTCGACCAGGACCGGGCGGTCGGCGCCGATCTCGGTGGACTCGGCGATGTACGCCTGGAGGCGGGCCTCCTCGTACACGATCTCCATGCCGCGGCCGCCGAGCACGTACGAGGGCCGCACGAGCACGGGGTAGCCGATCTCGTCGGCGATGGCCTTGGCCTCGGCGAAGGTGGTGGCGGTGCCGTGCTTGGGCGCGGGCAGGCCCGCCTCGGCGAGCACGCGGCCGAAGGCGCCGCGGTCCTCGGCGGCGTGGATGGCCTCCGGCGGGGTGCCGACGACCGGCACGCCGTTGTCCTTCAGGGCCTGCGAGAGGCCGAGCGGGGTCTGGCCGCCGAGCTGGACGACGACGCCCGCGATCGGGCCCGCGAGGGACTCGGCGTGGACGATCTCCAGGACGTCCTCCAGGGTGAGCGGCTCGAAGTAGAGCCGGTCGGAGGTGTCGTAGTCGGTGGAGACGGTCTCCGGGTTGCAGTTGACCATGACGGTCTCGTAGCCCGCGTCGCTCAGCGCGAAGGAGGCGTGCACGCAGGAGTAGTCGAACTCGATGCCCTGGCCGATGCGGTTCGGGCCCGAGCCCAGGATGATCACCGCGGGCTTCTCGCGCGGCGCGACCTCGGACTCCTCGTCGTAGGAGGAGTAGAAGTACGGCGTGTTCGCGGCGAACTCGGCGGCGCAGGTGTCGACCGTCTTGTAGACCGGACGGACGCCGAGGGCGTGCCGGACCTCGCGCACCACCTCCTCGCGCAGGCCGCGGATCTCGGCGATCTGCGTGTCGGAGAAGCCGTGCCGCTTGGCCTCGGCGAGCAGCTCGGGGGTGAGGTCGTCGGCCTCGGTCAGCTCGTCCGCGATCTCCTTGAGCAGGAAGAGCTGGTCGACGAACCACGGGTCGATCTTGGTGGCGTCGAAGACCTCCTGCGGGGTGGCCCCGGCGCGGATGGCCTGCATGACGGTGTTGATGCGGCCGTCGGTGGGGCGCACGGCGGCGCGCAGGAGGGTGTACTTGTCGCCGGGCTTGCCGGTGAAGGAGAACTGGCTGCCCTTCTTCTCCAGGGAGCGCAGGGCCTTCTGCAGGGCCTCGGTGAAGTTGCGGCCGATGGCCATGGCCTCGCCGACGGACTTCATGGTCGTGGTCAGCGTCGAGTCGGCCTGCGGGAACTTCTCGAAGGCGAATCGCGGCGCCTTGACGACCACGTAGTCGAGGGTCGGCTCAAAGGATGCCGGGGTCTTCTCGGTGATGTCGTTGGGAATCTCATCGAGCGTATAGCCCACGGCCAGCTTCGCGGCGATCTTCGCGATCGGGAAGCCGGTGGCCTTCGACGCGAGCGCGGAGGACCGCGAGACGCGCGGGTTCATCTCGATGACGATCACGCGGCCGTCGACCGGGTTGACCGCGAACTGGATGTTGCAGCCGCCGGTGTCGACGCCGACCTCACGGATGATCGCGATGCCGACGTCCCGCAGGATCTGGTACTCGCGGTCGGTGAGGGTCATCGAGGGCGCGACGGTGATCGAGTCGCCGGTGTGCACGCCCATCGGGTCGAAGTTCTCGATGGAGCAGACGACCACGACGTTGTCGTTCTTGTCGCGCATCAGCTCCAGCTCGTACTCCTTCCAGCCGAGGATGGACTCCTCCAGGAGCACCTCGGTGGTCGGCGAGAGCGTGAGGCCCTGGCCCGCGATGCGGCGCAGCTCGTCCTCGTTGTGCGCGAAGCCGGAGCCGGCGCCGCCCATGGTGAAGGAGGGCCGCACGACGACCGGGTAGCCGCCGAGCTCGTCGACGCCCTTGAGGACGTCGTCCATGGAGTGGCAGATCACGGAGCGCGCGGACTCGCCGTGGCCGATCTTGGCGCGGACGGCCTCGACGACGTCCTTGAAGAGGTCGCGGTCCTCGCCCTTGTTGATGGCCTCGACGTTGGCACCGATCAGCTCGACGCCGTACTTCTCCAGGACGCCCTGCTCGTGCATCGAGATGGCGGTGTTGAGCGCGGTCTGACCGCCGAGGGTCGGCAGGAGCGCGTCGGGGCGCTCCTTGGCGATGATCTTCTCGACGAACTCCGGGGTGATCGGCTCGACGTACGTGGCGTCGGCGATCTCCGGGTCGGTCATGATCGTCGCCGGGTTCGAGTTGACGAGGATGACGCGCAGGCCCTCGGACTTGAGGACGCGGCACGCCTGGGTACCGGAGTAGTCGAACTCCGCGGCCTGGCCGATGACGATCGGGCCGGAGCCGATGACCAGGACGGACTGGATATCGGTGCGCTTAGGCACGCTGGCCCTCCATCAGGGAAGTGAAACGGTCGAAGAGGTACGCGGCGTCGTGCGGGCCCGCGGCCGCCTCGGGGTGGTACTGGACGCTGAACGCGGGCTGGTCGAGGAGCTGGAGCCCCTCCACCACCTGGTCGTTGAGGCACACGTGGGAGACCTCGGCGCGTCCGAAGGGGGTGTCGGAGACCTTGTCGAGCGGCGCGTCGACGGCGAAGCCGTGGTTGTGCGCGGTGACCTCGACCTTGCCCGTGGTGCGGTCCTGCACGGGCTGGTTGATGCCGCGGTGGCCGTACTTCAGCTTGTACGTGCCGAAGCCGAGGGCACGGCCGAGGATCTGGTTGCCGAAGCAGATGCCGAACAGCGGCGTCCTGCGCTTCAGGACCTCCTGCATGACGGCGACGGGGCCGTCGGCGGTCGCCGGGTCACCGGGGCCGTTGGAGAAGAACACGCCGTCGGGGTTGACGGCGTAGACGTCCTCGGCGGTCGCGGTGGCGGGCAGGACGTGCACCTCGATGCCGCGCTCGGCCATGCGGTGCGGGGTCATGCCCTTGATGCCGAGGTCGACGGCGGCCACGGTGAACTTCTTCTCACCGATCGCCGGGACGACGTAGGCCTCCTTGGTGGCGACCTCCGCGGAGAGGTTCGCGCCCTTCATCTGCGGCTGCGCCTGCACCCTGGCGAGCAGCTCGGCGTCGGGGGCGATCGCGTCGCCGGAGAAGACGCCGACGCGCATGGCGCCGCGCTCGCGCAGGTGGCGGGTGAGGGCGCGGGTGTCGACGCCGCTGATGCCGACGACGTCCTGCCGCCGCAGCTCCTCGTCGAGGGAGCGCCGGGAGCGCCAGTTGGAGGGCACCCGGGCGGGGTCGCGGACCACGTAGCCCGCGACCCAGATGCGCTGCGACTCGGGGTCCTCGTCGTTGACGCCGGTGTTGCCTACGTGCGGCGCGGTCATCACGACGACCTGGCGGTGGTACGAGGGGTCGGTGAGGGTCTCCTGGTAGCCGGTCATGCCGGTGGAGAAGACGGCCTCGCCGAAGGTCTCCCCCACCGCGCCGTAGGCGCGGCCGCGGAAGACGCGGCCGTCCTCCAGGACGAGTACGGCGGGAGTCTTCGTGGCTCCCTGCGTGGAGGTCGTCATCGTGCGCCTTCCGTTTCCGTCGTGCTGTGGATCCCGGCGCCGGTGCCGTCGATCTCGGTGTTGTCGATCATGTTGTTGATGGCTTCGACCCATTCGGCCTGCTCCGCGGCGTGGTCGGAGCGGAAGCCGGAGTCGATCAGCCTGTCGCCGTGCGCCCAGGTGACGATCAGCAGGCCGCCCTCGGCGAGGACCTTGCCCGCGATGCCCTTGTCGAGCCGGGCCTCGCGCAGGGCCTCCTTCGGGATGAAGAAGTCCCGCGCCCCGGGGCGGACGACGTCCAGGCCCGCCTCGGTCAGGGTCAGCTCCACCCGGCTGCGGGTGCCCAGGCCGTGCGCCACGATGCGGTCCAGCCACTGGCCCGCGGTGGTCGAGCCGTGGTAGCGGCCGGTCAGCTCAAGTTTCGTCGCACCGGGCTCGGACGGCGCGTCGGAGAGCTCGGGGAGGTCGCCCTGGAGGGTGCCGCGCCACTTCCAGCCCTCGCGCATCAGCCAGTAGACGAGCGCGACGAAGAGCAGGATTCCGACGACCCAGCCGATGCGCGCGGCCCAGTCGGTGACCTGCGCGGACTTCTCGTCGGCGGCCAGCTGGGGCAGGGCGGAGGAGGTGAGGAGATGCGTTGCGGTCACTGAAGCTTCCCGTCGACGAGCGTGGCCCGACCCCGGAGCCAGGTGTGCGTGACGCGTCCCGGAAGCTCACGGCCCTCGTAGGGGGTGTTGCGGCTCCGGGAGGCGAAGCCCGCGGGGTCCACGGCTCCACGGTATGCCGGATCGACGAGGGTGAGGTTCGCGGGCTCGCCGGGCGCGACGGGGCGGCCCTGGCCGCGCGCCTGCCCGATCTCGGCGGGCTTGGCGGACATCCGGTCCGCGACCCCGGCCCAGGTGAGCAGGCCGGTGTCGACCATCGTGTGCTGGACCACCGACAGGGCGGTCTCCAGGCCCACCATGCCCATGGCGGCCGCGGCCCACTCGCAGTCCTTGTCCTCGTGCGGGTGCGGGGCGTGGTCGGTGGCCACGATGTCGATGGTGC
Organism: Streptomyces sp. AN091965; assembly: GCF_022698285.1. NCBI lineage: Bacteria > Bacillati > Actinomycetota > Actinomycetes > Kitasatosporales > Streptomycetaceae > Streptomyces > Streptomyces sp. AN091965. The sequence goes on from NZ_JALDMY010000001.1 coordinate 2,178,971, forward strand.
CGTCGGCCAGGGCCTCGCGCAGCGCCATGACGTCGGCTTCCGTGCGCAGCGGCGGGTTGACCTTGTAGACCGGGTTGTACGAGCGGACCAGCTCGTCGGTGAGGAGCAGGTGGTGCGGGGTGACCTCGGCGGTGACGTCGATGCCGCGGGACTTGGCCCAGCGGACGATCTCGACGGACCCGGCCGTGGACAGGTGGCAGATGTGCACCCGGGAGCCGACGTGCTCGGCGAGCAGCACGTCCCTGGCGATGATCGACTCCTCGGCGACGGCGGGCCAGCCGCCGAGCCCGAGCTCCGCCGAGACGACGCCCTCGTTCATCTGGGCGCCCTCGGTGAGCCGCGGCTCCTGGGCGTGCTGGGCGACGACGCCGCCGAACGCCTTCACGTACTCCAGGGCGCGCCGCATCATCACGGCGTCGTCGACGCACTTGCCGTCGTCGGAGAAGACCGTGACCCCGGCGGCCGACTCGTGCATGGCACCCAGCTCGGCGAGCTTCTTGCCCTCCAGGCCGACGGTGACGGCGCCGATCGGCTGGACGTCGCAGTAGCCGGACTCCTTGCCGAGCCGCCAGACCTGCTCGACGACGCCAGCGGTGTCGGCGACCGGGAAGGTGTTGGCCATCGCGAACACGGTGGTGTAGCCGCCGCTGGCGGCCGCGCGGGTGCCGGTGAGGACGGTCTCGGAGTCCTCGCGGCCGGGCTCGCGCAGATGCGTGTGCAGGTCCACCAGGCCCGGCAGGAGGACCTTGCCGTCCGCCTCGACGACGGTGGCGCCCTCGGCGCTCAGCGAGGCGCCCACGGCCTCGATGGTCTCGCCGTCGATCAGCACGTCCTGCGGCTCGCCGCCGAGCACCCTCGCACCACGGATAAGGATCTTGCTCATGATGTCTACTTCTCCTCGGTACGGGTGTGGGTGACGGCGGGCTCCTGGCCGCCGAGCAGCAGATAGAGGACGGCCATGCGGATGGAGACGCCGTTGGCGACCTGCTCGACGACCGTGCAGCGGTCGGAGTCGGCGACCTCGGCGGTGATCTCCATGCCGCGGACCATCGGGCCCGGGTGCATCACGATCGCGTGGTCGGGCATCTTGGCCATGCGCTCGCCGTCCAGCCCGTAGCGGCGCGAGTACTCGCGCTCGGTCGGGAAGAACGCGGCGTTCATGCGCTCGCGCTGGACGCGCAGCATCATCACGGCGTCGGACTTCGGCAGGACGCGGTCGAGGTCGTACGACACCTCGCACGGCCAGTGCTCGACGCCGACCGGCACCAGGGTGGGCGGGGCGACGAGGGTGACCTCGGCGCCGAGGGTGTGCAGCAGGTCGACGTTCGAGCGGGCGACGCGGCTGTGCAGCACGTCACCGACGATCGTGATCCGCTTGCCGCTCAGGTCCTGCCCGAGCCCGGTGTCGCGGCCGACGAGCCTGCGGCGCATGGTGAAGGCGTCGAGCAGGGCCTGCGTGGGGTGCTGGTGGGTGCCGTCACCGGCGTTGATGACGGCCGCGTCGACCCAGCCGGAGTTCGCGAGTGTGTACGGCGCGCCGGAGGCTCCGTGCCGGATGACGACGGCGTCGACACCCATGGCCTCCAGGGTCTGCGCCGTGTCCTTCAGGGACTCCCCCTTGGAGACGCTCGACCCCTTGGCGCTGAAGTTGATCACGTCGGCGGACAGCCGCTTCTCGGCGGCCTCGAACGAGATCCGGGTGCGGGTCGAGTCCTCGAAGAAGAGGTTGACCACGGTACGGCCGCGCAGCGTCGGCAGTTTCTTGATCGGCCGGTCGGCGACGCGGGCCATCTCCTCGGCGGTGTCGAGGATGAGGACGGCGTCGTCGCGGGTGAGGTCGGCGGCCGAGATGAGGTGTCGCATCATCTGGTGGGCTCCGTAAGGGATTTCAGGTGTGCTTCAGGCCTGGGGGCGTCCCTGGGCCGGGCAGCGGCGCGCGGGCGCGCGCCAGTACGGACCCGACGGGTCCGGTACCGGTACGGGGCGGGCTACTGCTCGCCGGCCGCGGCGGTCGGCTTGGCACCGAGCAGCACGGCGTCGCGGCCGTCCTCCTCGGCGAGCTGGACCTTGACCGTCTCCCGCAGCGACGTCGGGAGGTTCTTGCCGACGTAGTCGGCGCGGATGGGCAGTTCTCGGTGACCGCGGTCGACGAGAACGGCGAGCTGCACCGCGCGCGGGCGGCCGATGTCGTTCAGGGCGTCGAGGGCGGCACGGATGGTGCGACCGGAGAAGAGCACGTCGTCGACCAGGACGACCAGGCGGCCGTCGATGCCGTCACCGGGGATCTCGGTGCGGGCGAGGGCGCGCGGCGGGTGCATGCGCAGGTCGTCGCGGTACATCGTGATGTCGAGGGAGCCGACCGGGACCTTGCGGCCGGTGATCTCCTCAAGCTTGGCGGCGAGCCGCCGGCCGAGGAAGACGCCGCGGGTCGGAATGCCGAGCAGAACGACATCGTCGGCGCCCTTGGCGCGCTCCACGATTTCGTGGGCGATACGGGTCAACACCCGTGCGATGTCCGGGCCTTCGAGAACGGGCCGCGGCACACCGGAGGCATGCGTGTCCATAAAAACGGACCTCCTTCTCCGCCTCACGGGACGGACCTTAAAGGACGTCTAATTTGCGCCATCTGGCGCCTACAGCGTCTTTCACGGTACCAGCAACGGCAACGTGGGCCGTCACCTCCCCCTCGGAAGGGGCCCTCGGACCCATTCGGCTTGACGCAGCCAAGTAACGCTGCGTAACCTCACAGTGAGTCACCAGCCGCGCGGCGGAGCCGCACGTTGTCACAGCGTCCGGGGAGCTATATGTCCAGCGAATACGCCAAACAGCTCGGGGCCAAGCTCCGCGCCATCCGTACCCAGCAGGGCCTTTCCCTCCACGGTGTCGAGGAGAAGTCCCAGGGTCGCTGGAAGGCGGTCGTGGTGGGGTCGTACGAGCGCGGCGACCGCGCCGTGACCGTGCAGCGCCTTGCCGAGCTGGCGGACTTCTACGGCGTTCCGGTGCAGGAACTGCTTCCGGGCACCCCGCCCGGCGGTGCCGCCGAGCCGCCGCCCAAGCTGGTCCTGGACCTGGAGCGCCTCGCCCACGTCCCCGCCGAGAAGGCAGGCCCGCTGCAGCGGTACGCCGCCACGATCCAGTCGCAGCGCGGTGACTACAACGGCAAGGTGCTCTCCATCCGCCAGGACGACCTGCGCACCCTCGCCGTCATCTACGACCAGTCGCCGTCGGTGCTCACCGAGCAGCTGATCAGCTGGGGCGTCCTGGACGCGGACGCGCGCCGCGCCGTGGCCCACGAAGAGGTCTGAGCCCGTCAAGGGAGATTCCAGCAGAAACGTGCCGCCGGGGTGGCCGGAAACCCAGAGAGGGTTTCCGGCCACCCCGGCGGCTTTGTCATGCCCAGTGGCAGCTTTGTCATGCCAGTGGATTTCGCCGTGACGCGGAAAACCCCGGAGGGCCCGCGGCCGTATTGGCCACGGGCCCTCCGGGGTACCGCGAAATCGAACTGTCGCTATGCGTCCCGGCGAAGGCTCGGCTTGAGGTCCTTGAACCGACCGAGCAGCCCATTCACAAAGGCGGGCGAATCATCGGTCGAGAACTCCTTGGCGAGCTGAACCGCCTCGTCCAGGACGACGGCGTCGGGCGTACCGTCCACCCAGATCAGTTCGTACGCGCCGAGCCGCAGGATGTTCCGGTCGACGACCGGCATGCGGTCGAGCGTCCACCCCACCGCGTACTGGGAGATCAGCTCGTCGATGCGGGCCGCGTGCTCCTGGTAGCCCTCGACGAGCTCCATGGTGTACTCGCTCACCGGCGGCTGCCTGGTGTCGCTCCGCGAGTGACGCACCCAGTCCGCGAGCACGGTGAGCACGTCGACGCCACGCTGGTCGGCCTCGAAGAGGATCTGGAAGGCGCGCTTGCGGGCCGTGTTACGGGCGGCCACGGTTAGCTGTTCACCCGGCCGAGGTAGCCGCTGTCGCGGGTGTCGACCTTGATCTTCTCGCCGGTGGTGATGAAGAGCGGCACGTTGATCTGGTGGCCGGTCTCCAGGATGGCGGGCTTGGTGCCGCCGGTGGAGCGGTCGCCCTGGACGCCCGGCTCGGTCTCCTGGATGGTGAGCTCGACGGCGGCGGGCAGCTCGACGAAGAGGACCTCGCCCTCGTGCTGCGCGACCGTGGCGGTGAAGCCCTCGATCAGGAAGTTCGCGGCGTCGCCGACGGCCTTCTTGTCGATGTGCAGCTGGTCGTAGGTCTCCATGTCCATGAAGACGAAGTACTCGCCGTCCATGTACGAGAACTGCATGTCGCGCTTGTCGACAGTGGCCGTCTCGACCTTGACGCCGGCGTTGAACGTCTTGTCGACGACCTTGCCGGAGAGCACGTTCTTCAGCTTGGTGCGCACGAAGGCAGGGCCCTTGCCGGGCTTGACGTGCTGGAACTCGACGACGGACCAGAGCTGGCCCCCGTCGAGCTTGAGCACCATGCCGTTCTTGAGGTCGTTCGTGGAAGCCACGGTTGCGGAATCTCCTGGACTGACGTGGACGACCCCGGCGCACGCGCTACAGCGCGAGCAGCTCCTTGGTCGTGATGGTGAGTAGCTCGGGTCCGCCGTCCGCCTCGCAGCGGACGACGAGCGTGTCATCGATCCGGACCCCGCCCCGGCCCGGGAGGTGAACCCCCGGTTCGACGGTGACCGGCACGCAAGCGTCCAGTTTACCCATGGCTGCGGGCGCCAACTGCGGGTCCTCGTCGATTTCGAGCCCGACGCCGTGTCCGGTGCGTGCGGCGAGCCCCTCCGCGTACCCGGCGGCGTCCAGGACGTGGCGGGCCGCGCGGTCCACGTCGCGGCAGGCGGCGCCGGGTGTGAGGGCCTCGCGGCCCGCCCGCTGGGCGGCGAAGACGACGTCGTAGAGCTCGATCTGCCAGTCCGCGGGCGACGTTCCGATCACGAAGGTCCGCCCGACCTCGCTGCGGTAGCCGCGGTACGCGGCGCCGAGGCACACGGACAGGAAGTCGCCCTCCTCGACGCGCCGGTCGGTGGGGCGGTGGCCGCCGCGCCCCGAGTGCGGCCCGGTGGCCACGGAGGTGGGGAAGGCGGCGCCGTCCGCGCCGTGGTCGACGAGCCGCCGCTCCAGCTCCAGGGCGAGATGGCGCTCGGTGCGGCCCACCAGGATCGACTCCAGGAGCTCCCCGAGGGCCTGGTCGGCGATCTCCGCCGCGATCCGCAGACAGGAGATCTCCTCCTCGTCCTTGACCAGGCGCAGCTGCTCCACACCGCGTGCGAGGTCCACCAGGCGGAGCCGGGGCGCCACGGACGCCAGGGCCCGGTGCCGGGCCACGCTGAGGTGGTGCTCCTCGACGGCCAGGGACTCCGCGCCCTGCGCCTGGGCCTGCCCGGCCGCCGCGACGGCGGCGTCGCCGTCCGGTGCGTCGAGGACCCGGGTGCGCAGCTCGGCGTCGGGCCGCTCGTGGCCGTCCTCCTCCCCCGGCGGCCGCGGGCACAGCAGGACGTCCTCGGACCGGCCCAGGAGGAGGGCGGCCCCCTGGGGCGCCGCACCCGCGAGATAGCGGATGTTGGCAGGCCGTGACACCAGGGCCGCGCCACCCCCCGCACACCGCTCCCTGACCCGCTCCCGCCGGGCCGCGTACACCTCTGACATGGGGCGAGCCTAAGAGCGCACTCCGCTCCGGGCCGGTTCAGCGCGTCCGACCGGGCGTCAGGGCCGCGCGGACGAGGGGTGGGGCCGGACCGGGTTGACGGGCTCTCCGGTCGTACGGTCCGTCCGCTCAGGTGTCGCAGCCCACCCCGTCGCCGTCACGGTCGAGGTGCCGTCCGTACCCCGGTTCGCCCCGGTGCACGGGTGCCGCACCCGCGGCGCGCGCCTCGGCGCAGTTGGCGAAGGAGACGTCACCGCCACCGGCCACGTCACCGCCACCGCCCACGTCAGCGCCGCGCACCCCGCCGGTCCCGTCGTCGGCGGAGCCGCCGCCCGCGGGAGGCCGTGCCGTGACCGTGGCCCTGACCGTCTTCGTCGCGCGCACGGTGACGGTCTCGGCCGGCTCCGGCTCGGCCGTCGGCGTCGCGGTGCGGGTCCTGGTGAGGGTCTCGGTCGCGGTGGCGGTGGGGCCCGCCGCCGCACTGGAGGACCCGCCGTCGTCCCCGCCGCCTCCCACGGCCGCTCCGAGGAAGCAGGCCAGGACCAGGGCGGGGATGACGTAGCGTTTGCGCGCCCATCTCGGCGCGGGCCGGGGCGAGGGCGTGGGTGGGTACGGATGGCTCATGGCGTCCCCCAAGGGGTCGTACTCGCTGGGAGCAGACCGTAGCGCCGGGGTGGAGGGGGCGCGGGGGGTTCGGCTCGGTGGTGACGCAGTCGTGACCGTGCGGCTCTAGCGGCCCGGGGCTACCACTGGGGCGGGCTCGTGAGGGCGCGAGTGAGGACCTCGTCCAGGACGTGGGCCGTGGCGGGGACGTCCAGCTGGGAGTTGTCGATGATGGGCAGGCCCGAGCCGTACCAGCCGGCCATGCGGCCGTGGATGCGGGCCACCTCCTCATCCGTGAGGCGGCGGTTGCCCGAGCGCTGGGCGTTGCGCTCCAGGACGATCTCCAGGCCGGGCAGCAGGACGACGGGCAGCAGGCCGGGGCCCACGTGCCGCTTCCAGCCGCCGAGGCCGACGACCGGGCGGTCCGGGAAGACCGCGTCGTCGAGGACGCAGGAGATGCCGTTGGCCAGGAAGTTCCGCGCGGCGAAGCCGCAGGTGCGGCGGGCCAGGCGGTACTGCGCCTCGGAGTTGTCGTTCCACCCCGTCTGGGGGTCGGCGAAGCCCGAGCGCACCCATTCGCGGACGTCGTCGAGGCTGATGTGGGCCGTGGGCACCCGGCGGTGCTCGGCCCAGTACTTGGCGACGCTGGTCTTGCCCGCGCCCGCGGGGCCGATGAGGAGCACGGCGAGGGTCGTGGAGCCCGTGTCGGCGGGGGCCGTGCCGGGCGGCGGGCTCGGCACGGCGACGGGGCCGCCGGGCGGGAGCTGGATGTGACTCGTGGTGTCGCGGGCGGGCGGCGCCGGGGCCGGGGCGTGGTGCGCGGCGTGCGGGACGGCGTGGGGGTGCGGGGCTCCCGCCGGGATGTGCGGGGCTCCCCCGGGCGCGTGGGGCGCTCCCGGTGCGTGCGGGGCGCCAGGGGCCTGCGGGGCCCCCGGAGCGTGGGCGGCGGGCGGCAGGGGCGCCGGGCCCGGAGGGTGCGGTGCGGGGCCGGAGGCGGTGGCCGCGAAGCCCGGCGCGGGCGCGGGGTGCGGCGCGCCCACGGGCACGGCACCGGGCTGCGGGGCGCTCGGGTGGTGGGCGGTCATCGACCAGCCGGTGGCCGGTCCGTGCCCCGGCTGAGGGGGCGGCGGCAGCGGAGACCCCACGGTGTGCTGCATCCGGTGCCACTCCGTCTCGTGCGACTGACCTGGTACGGGCGGCGGGGCCACCCGCATTGAACGGTACCGCCCCCGGCCGACGTTGTGGGAACGGCCGGGGCGGCCCCGAAGTGCCCGTGGCTTGTTTCGCTCCGCCCGCGCGCGGGCGGAGCGAACGGTCAGTCGGCGACCTCGCCGTACGCGGCGAGCAGCACCGCCGGATCCGGCCCCTCCAGGACGGTCGGCTTGCCGAGGCCGTCGAGGACGATGAAGCGCAGCAGGTCGCCACGGGACTTCTTGTCGACCTTCATCGTCTCCAGGAGCTTGGGCCACTGGTCGTAGCGGTAGCTCAGGGGCAGGCCCACGGACTCCAGGACCGTGCGGTGCCGGTCCGCCGTCTCGTCGTCCAACCGTCCGGCCACTCGGCCGAGTTCGGCCGCGAAGTGCATGCCGACCGCGACGGCCGCGCCGTGCCGCCACTGGTAGCGCTCGTTCTTCTCGATGGCGTGCGCCAGCGTGTGCCCGTAGTTGAGGATCTCGCGCCGTCCGGACTCCTTCAGATCGCCGGAGACGACGTCGGCCTTGACCCTGATGGAGCGCTCGATCAGCTCGGCGGTGTGCGGCCCGGCGGGCGTGCGGGCCGCCTGCGGGTCGGCCTCGATCAGGTCGAGGATCGCGGGGTCCGCGATGAACCCGGCCTTGATGATCTCCGCGAGCCCGGAGACGTAGTCGTGCACCGGCAGCGAGTCCAGTGCGGCGAGGTCGCAGAGCACGCCCGCGGGCGGGTGGAAGGAGCCCACCAGGTTCTTGCCCTCGGCGGTGTTGATGCCGGTCTTCCCGCCGACCGCCGCGTCCACCATGGCGAGCACGGTCGTGGGGACCGCGATCCAGCGCACCCCGCGCAGCCAGGTCGCGGCCACGAAACCGGCCACGTCGGTGGTGGCGCCGCCGCCCACGCCGACGATCACGTCGGTGCGGGTGAAGCCGGACTGGCCGAGCGCCTTCCAGCAGTAGGCGGCGACCTCGGCGGTCTTGGCCTCCTCGGCGTTGGGCACCTGGATGGCCACCGCCTCGTACCCCTGGTCCGCCAGGTCCTGGCGGAGCGCCTCGGCGGTGTCGGCGAGCGCCTCGGGGTGGATGACGGCCACGCGCTTGGCCGAGCCGCCGATCAGGCCGCCGAGCTCACCGAGCAGCTGTCGCCCGACGAGCACCTCGTACGGCTCCGTGCCCGCCGTGCCGCCGACGGGGATCCGCGTCACTGCCTCACTCATGCTTGTGTCAACTCCAGGGCGTCGAGGACCGCTTCCGCGACCTCTTCGGGGGTCCGGCCGTCGGTGGCGACGACGGCGCGGGCGACTTCTTCGTACAGGGGACGGCGGGCGTCCATCAGCTCGCGCCACTGCTTGCGCGGGTTGACGGCGAGCAGCGGCCGCGCGGCGCCGAGGCCGACGCGGCGCACCGCCTCCTCGACGTCCATCGAGAGGTAGACGACGGGCAGGCCGCGCAGCAGCGACCGGGTGCCCTCGTCGAGGACCGCGCCGCCGCCGAGGCAGAGCACGCCCTCGTGCCCGGCGACGGCGGTGCGCACCGCCGCGCGCTCCAGGGCGCGGAAGTGCTCCTCGCCGTCCTCGACGAAGATGTCGGAGATCTCGCGGCCCTCGGCCGCGACGATGTCCGCGTCGGTGTCCCGGTAGGGCAGGCCGAGCCGCTCGGCGAGCAGCCCGCCGACGGTGGACTTGCCGGAGCCCATGGGCCCGACGAGCACGATGCGCGGCGCGCCGGCGCCCTCCGGTGCCGGGGCGCTCACCGGATCTGGAGGTGGTCGAGGTACGACCGCACGTTGCGCCGGGTCTCCGGCACGCTGTCGCCGCCGAACTTCTCCGCGACCGCGTCCGCCAGGACGAGGGCGACCATGGCCTCGGCGACGATCCCGGCGGCCGGGACCGCGCACACGTCGGAGCGCTGGTGGTGGGCCTTGGTGGCCTCGCCGGTGGCCACGTCGACCGTGGCGAGGGCGCGCGGCACCGTCGCGATCGGCTTCATCGCCGCGCGGACGCGCAGCAGCTCGCCGGTGGTCAGACCGCCCTCGGTGCCGCCGGAGCGGCCGGTGGTGCGCCGGATGCCGTCGTCCGTGGAGACGATCTCGTCATGCGCCTGCGAGCCGGGCACCCGGGCGAGCTCGAAGCCGTCGCCGACCTCGACGCCCTTGATGGCCTGGATGCCCATGAGGGCCGCGGCCAGGCGCGCGTCCAGACGGCGGTCCCAGTGCACGTGCGAGCCGAGCCCGACGGGCACGCCGTAGGCGAGTACCTCGACGACGCCGCCGAGGGTGTCGCCGTCCTTGTGGGCCTGGTCGATCTCGGCGACCATCGCCTTCGACGCGTCGGCGTCCAGGCAGCGCACCGGGTCGGCGTCGAGGCGCTCCACGTCGGCGGGCGTCGGGTACACGCCGTAGGGGGCCTTGGCCTTCGCCAGCTCCACGACGTGGGAGACGATCTCGATCCCGGCCGTCTCCTTGAGGTACGAGCGGGCCACCGCGCCGAGCGCGACGCGGGCCGCGGTCTCGCGGGCGGAGGCGCGCTCCAGGATGGGCCGGGCGTCCGACACACCGTACTTCTGCATGCCCGCGAGGTCGGCGTGGCCGGGGCGGGGGCGGGTCAGCGGCGCGTTGCGCGCCAGGTCGGCGAGGGCGGCCGGGTCGACCGGGTCGGCCGCCATGACCTGCTCCCACTTGGGCCACTCGGTGTTGCCCACCATGACCGCGACGGGCGAGCCCATGGTCAGGCCGTGGCGCACGCCGCCGAGGAAGGTGACCTCGTCACGCTCGAACTTCATGCGGGCGCCACGTCCATAGCCGAGGCGGCGCCGGGCCAGGTGGTCCGCCACCATCTCCGTGGTGATCGGCACGCCGGCGGGAAGTCCCTCCAGCGTCGCGACGAGTGCGGGGCCGTGGGACTCCCCCGCGGTCAGCCAGCGCAACCTGCTCAACGGTGCTCCTCCTGCTCGCGCCTGGAACTGCGACGGCGCGACCGGGTGCGCGGCCTGGCCCGCCTCCCCTGATCCTCCCACGTCCGGCGCCCCGCACCGGCCCCGGTCCACTCGGCGGACACCGGGATGGGCAAGTCCGGGCCGGGCCTCAGCGCGCGGCCAGCGCCTGTTCGCCCGCCTTGCGCATGGCGTCGAGGATCGCGGGCAACGGGCTGAGGGGCAGGCTACGGACAAAAACCGGGTGGCAATCAGTGCGACTGCCGCCTCTCATCCCCACAGGCGTGGGGAGCACCATGCCGAGCTCGCCGACATCCAGAAATACGGCGGACCACCCCGACTCGCGTAGGGAACCAACTCGGCTTCCAGTTCAACGAACAGGACCGCGATCGGTCACGCGTGCCCCACACCCAGCGCCGCTTCCCCCGCCTTGCGCATGGCGTCCAGGGGCGCGGGCGAGCGCCCCGTCATCTGCTCGACCTGCAGGACGGCCTGGTGCACGAGCAGGTCGAGGCCGCTGACGACGGCCCCGCCGTACGCCGACCAGCGGGCCGCGAGGGCGGTGGGCCACGGGTCGTAGAGCACGTCGAAGAGCGTGGCGGGCCGCTCGGGCACCGCGTGGGACAGGGCGTCGGTGCTGCCCGCGGGGGTGGTGGCGATCACCAGCGGCGCCCGGAGGGCCTCCTCGGCGTCCGCCCAGTCGGCGGTGCGCACCTCGACGTCGAGCCGCTCGCCCCACTGCCGCATCTCGGCGGCCCGCTCCGCGCTGCGGACGTACGCGACGACCTCGCCGGTGCAGATCCTCGCGAGGGCGGCGAGCGCGGACGAGGCGGTGGCGCCCGCGCCCAGGATCGCGGCGCTCTCCACCTGCTCGATGCCGCGCTCGCGCAGCGCCGCGACCATGCCGGGGATGTCGGTGTTGTCGCCGACGAGCCGTCCGTCGTCCGTGCGCACGACCGTGTTGACGGCCTCCACGGCCGCGGCGGTCTCGCTGACCTCGTCGAGCAGCGGCATCACCGCGCGCTTCAGCGGCATCGTGAGCGAGAGCCCCGCCCACGCGGGTCCGAGCCGCTCGACGAACCCGGGCAGCGCCGCCTCGTCGACCTCGAAGCGGTCGTAGCGCCACTCGGCGAGGCCCAGCTCCTGGTACGCGGCGCGGTGCAGCACCGGGGAGAGGGAGTGGGCGATGGGCGATCCGAGTACGGCCGCCCGGTGCCGGGCCTCAGCCTCCTGTGCTCGCATTGAACTTTTCCTTCAGCTTCAGGAAATCGGCGTGGGTCTTGGCGAATTCGGTCTTGTTCATGCCGTCGGTGGCGACGAAGTAGAGCCAGCCGTCCGTCGACGGATTGAGCGCCGCCTTCAGTGCCACCTCGCCCGGATTGCCAATGGGTCCGGGCGGCAGCCCCGTGTGCTTGTACGTGTTGTACGGGTCGGGGTTGGTCTTGATCTCGCTCTCGCTGATCTTGATCTTGCTCTGACCCATCAGGTAATTGAAGGTCGAGTCGAATTGGAGATAGCCGACCGTCTCCATGTTGCCGGGCTTGAGCCGGTTGTAGATGACCTCGGCCATCTTGCGGAAGTCCTCGTGGGTCTTGCCCTCGGCCTGGACCAGGCTCGCGACCGTGATGAGCTCGAACGGGTTCTTGAGCTTCAGCTCCTTGGCCTTGCCCTCGACGCCCAACTCGTCGTACTCCTCGGCGGCTTGGGCGACCATCTTCTTCAGCACGTCCTCGGGCTTCTGACCCTTGGCGACCGGATAGCTGGAGGGGTAGAGGAAGCCTTCCAACGGGTCCTTGACCTTGCTGCCCATGTTGGCGACGGCCCACTGGGGAAGCCCGAGCTGCTTCCAGTCCTTCTGGGCGACGTTCTTCGTGGTGCCCTCGTCGAGTTCGAGCCGCTCGTCGATCTGCTTGTACACCCATGCATTCCGCTTGCCTTCCGGAATGATGAGGTTGTCGCGGCTCTTCGGGCTGAGCATCAATTCGAGGGCGGAGGCGGCCGACATCTCTTTCTTGAGCGTGTAGACGCCCGCCTGGATCTTCTGGCCGTCGGGATTCTTTCCCTGCGCGGAGACGAACGCGTCGACGCTCTTCACGACTCCGGCGTCCTTGAGCGCCTGGCCGATGGCGCCACCGGTGGCGCCCTTGTTGATCGTGACCGTCGCCTTGGCGTCGATGCCGTCGCCCGCGTAGTCCGGGGCCGTGCCGAAACGATCCTGGTAGAACTGGTAGCCGAAGTACCCGACCCCGCCGATGCCGCCCGCGAACACCGCGGCCACGACCAGGCAGGCACAGCCGCTGCGCCGTTTCTTGGGTTTCTTGCCGCCGCGGCCGCGCCGCTCGCTCCGGCTGCCGCGGGCCGCGTCGTCGCCGTCGTCGTCCTCGTCGCCGCCCGCGAAGAACGCGTGCTCGCCCTGGTCGGGACCGGGATCCCAGCCGGTCTCGTGGTCGGGCTCGGGGGCGGCGCGGCGCCGGCCCGGCGGCTCGGGCGGCGGATACGCCTCGGGCGTGCCGTAGAAGTCCGGGCGCTCCTCGCCGTACGCGGCGGGCTGCTGCCCGTAGGGGTCGGCCGGGTCGCCACCGTAGGGGACCTGGCCGGGCCGGCCGGTGTCCCAGCCGCCGTCGTGCGGCTGGGGACCGCCGTTGTACTGCGCCTGCAGGGGGTCGTACCCCTGCTGCTGGCCGTAGGGCTGCTGCTGGCCTGCGTCCCACTCGCCGTACGGCTGCTGGGGGTGGGCCTGCTGCGGCTGCTGCGGGTGGTACTGCCCCTGGCCGCCGTAGGGGGACTGGCCGTCCGCGGCCTGCTGTCCTCCCCATCCGCCGTCCCCGTACAACGGGTCCTCCGGATGCCACGGTTCGGAGCCTGGGCCCCGGCCATACTCAGTCATCGATCCCCTACGAGCCGCGAGGCGGGGGCCGCCGTCTGGATCCCAGCGCAACCGTTCCGCCTCTTGATGCTGTGTGGCGGCTGTTCGAACGCCGCCACACCGCGCGGAACGTTACCGTATCGCGATCAGATGACCACTTCGACGCCCTCACCCGGAGCCTTGCCTGACGCCCGTTCGGACTCCAGGGCCTGCTGCAGGATGATGACCGCCGCGGCCTGATCGATGACAGACCTGCCCTTTTTGGACTTCACCCCGGAGGCGCGCAGTCCCTGACTGGCCGTCACTGTGGTCATCCTCTCGTCCACGAGCCTCACCGGAACGGGGGCGATCCCGGCGGCGAGCTCCTGGGCGAAGGCGCGGACCTTGACGGCGGCCGGGCCCTCGCCCCCCTTGAGGGAGCGAGGGAGTCCGACCACGACCTCGATGGGTTCGTACTCCTCCACGAGCTGGCGGAGGCGGCGGTGGGCGGCCGGGACGTCCCGGCCCGGCACCGTCTCCACCGGCGTCGCGAGGATCCCGTCGGGGTCGCACGAGGCGACCCCGATCCGGGCGTCCCCGACGTCGATCGCGAGGCGGCGGCCCCGTCTGACGGAGCTCATCGGGCGGTTTCGCCGACGAGACGCTCGACGGCGGCGATGGCGTCGCCGACGGCGGCCACGTTCTGGCCACCGCCCTGGGCGACGTCCGGCTTTCCGCCGCCTCCGCCGCCGAGGGTCTTGGCGGCGGTGCGGACCAGGTCACCGGCCTTCAGGCCGCGCTCACGGGCGGCTTCGTTGGTGGCGATGACCGTGAGGGGCTTGCCGTTGGCCGAGGTGAACAGGGCGACCACGGCCGGGCGGTCGCCGGGGATGCGGCCGCGCACGTCGAGGACCAGCTTGCGCAGGTCGTCGGCGCCCGTGCCGTCCGGGACCTGGCCGGTGACGAGGGCGATGCCCGCCACGTCCTTGGCGCCCCGGGCGAGACCGGCGGCGGCCTGGAGGACCTTCTCCGCGCGGAACTTCTCGATCTCCTTCTCGGCGTCCTTCAGCTTGGCGAGCATGCCGGAGATCTTCTCGGGCAGCTCCTCCGGACGGCCCTTGACTAGCTCCTGGAGCTGGGCGACGACCGTGTGCTCCTTGGCCAGGAAGTTGTACGCGTCCACGCCGACCAGGGCCTCGATGCGGCGCACGCCGGAGCCGATGGAGGACTCGCCGAGCAGCTTCACCAGACCCAGCTGGGCGGTGTTGTGCACGTGGGTGCCGCCGCACAGCTCCTTGGAGAAGTCGCCGATGGTCACCACGCGCACGCGCTCGCCGTACTTCTCGCCGAACTCGGCGATGGCGCCCGCCTTCTTGGCCTCGTCCAGGGACATGACCTCGGCCTGGACGTCCAGCTCGCGGGAGAGGACCTCGTTGATCCGCTGCTCGACGTCCGTCATCACGGCCGTGGGCACGGCGGACGGCGAGCCGAAGTCGAACCGGAAGCGGCCCGGCTGGTTCTCGGAACCGGCCTGGGCGGCCGTGGGGCCGAGGGCGTCGCGCAGCGCCTGGTGCGTGAGGTGCGTGGCGGAGTGGGCGCGGGCGATGGCGCGGCGGCGGTGGGAGTCGATCGAGGCCCACACCGGGGCGCCGACCGTGACCTCGCCGACCTGCACGACGCCCTTGTGGACGTGCACGCCCGGCACCGGCTTCTGGACGTCGCGGACCTCGATGACGGCACCGCTGTCCAGGCGGATGCGGCCGGTGTCGCCGATCTGGCCGCCGCCCTCGGCGTAGAAGGGGGTGCGGTCCAGGACGACCTCGACCTCGTCGCCCTCGGTGGCGGCGGGCGAGGAGGCGCCGTTGACCAGGAGGCCGACGATCACGGCCTCGTTCTCGGTCAGGCTGTAGCCGGTGAAGTCGGTGGCGCCGGAGCTGTCGGCGATCTCGCGGTAGGCGCCCATGTCCGCGTGGCCGGTCTTCTTGGCCTGGGCGTCGGCCTTGGCGCGCTCCCGCTGCTCCTTCATCAGGCGGCGGAAGCCGTCCTCGTCCACGGTCAGGCCCTGCTCGGCGGCCATCTCCAGGGTGAGGTCGATCGGGAAGCCCCAGGTGTCGTGGAGCAGGAACGCCTTGTCGCCCGGCAGCACGCTGGAACCGGCGGCCTTGGTGTCGCTGACGGCCGTGTCGAGGATGTTCGTGCCGCCCTTGAGGGCCTTGAGGAAGGCGGCCTCCTCGGCGAGCGCGACGGTCTCGATGCGCTTGCGGTCGGTGAGGAGCTCCGGGTACTGCTCGCCCATGGTCTTGATGACCGAGTCGACGAGCTCGGCGACGACCGGCCCGGTGGCGCCGAGCAGGCGCATGTTGCGGATGGCGCGGCGCATGATGCGGCGCAGGACGTAGCCACGGCCCTCGTTGCCGGGGGTGACGCCGTCGCCGATGAGCATGACGGAGGTGCGCATGTGGTCGGCGACCACGCGCAGCGAGACGTCCGAGCCGTGCTCGGCGCCGTAGCGCACGCCGGTCAGCTCGGTGGCCTTGTCGATGACGACGCGCAGGGTGTCGGTCTCGTACATGTTCTGTACGCCCTGCAGGATCATGGCCAGGCGCTCCAGGCCGAGACCCGTGTCGATGTTCTTCGACGGCAGGTCGCCGAGGATCGGGAAGTCCTCCTTGCCCTGGCCCGCACCGCGCTCGTACTGCATGAAGACCAGGTTCCAGATCTCCACGTAGCGCTCGTCGTTGACGGCCGGGCCGCCCTCCTCGCCGAACTCGGGACCGCGGTCGTAGTTGATCTCGGAGCACGGGCCGCAGGGGCCGGGCACGCCCATGGACCAGAAGTTCGGGCCCATGCCCAGGCGCTGGATGCGCTCGGCGGGGACGCCGATCACGTCGCGCCAGATGCGCTCCGCCTCGTCGTCCTCCTTGTAGACGGTGATCCAGAGCTTCTCCGGGTCCAGGCCGTAACCGCCCTTGTCCTGGGGCGAGGTGAGCAGCTCCCAGGCGAGCTTGATCGCGCCTTCCTTGAAGTAGTCACCGAAGGAGAAGTTGCCGCACATCTGGAAGAACGTGCCGTGCCGGGTGGTCTTGCCGACCTCTTCGATGTCCGGCGTGCGCACGCACTTCTGGACGCTGGTGACGCGCGGGGCGGGCGGCTTGGTCTCGCCCAGGAAGTAGGGCTTGAAGGGCACCATGCCCGCGGGGACGAGGAGCAGCGTCGGGTCGTCCGCGATCAGTGACGCCGACGGCACGACCTTGTGCCCACGCTCCTCGAAGAAGCTCAGCCAGCGGCGACGGATTTCAGCCGACTCCATCAGTGGTCCTCATTCCGGTTGTACGAGTACGTCGTGTCCGTCGTGTTCGCGAGGGACTTGGGGTTCTTCTCGGTGGCGGGCTCGACGAGCGCGAGGCGGCGCTGGGCGGGCAGCTCGGGGTCGACCGGGGCGTTCAGACCGAGGGCGTCACCGAGCTCGGCCTCCCGCTCGGCCATGCCGTCACGGACGTCGAGCGCGAAGTCCTTGAGCCGGTGTCCGGCCTCGACGGCCTTGTCGGCGGCCCGCGCGGCGAGGCTCTCGGGGGTGAGCTGCTTCAGCTTGCGGTTGACCTTGGTGGTGGCCCAGACGCCGGCGGCCGCGCCCGCGGTGAACCAGAACGTACGTCGGAACATCGCTGCGTCAGTCCTTCTTCCGCTTGCCCCGCCGTGCCGACGGGAGGGTGCGGCCCACGATCACCGTACGACGGGACGGCTTGGCGGGCACTTCCTTACGGCTGATGGCCCGGCGCACTCCGTAGCCGAACGCCGCGACCTTGACCAGGGGTCCGCCGAAGGTGGAGGCCACGGTCGTCGACAGCGCCGACGCGTTCGACGTGACCTCTTGGACGTCGGAGGCGATGGCGTCCACGCGGTCGATCTGGGTCTGCGCGGAGCGCACCGCCGTCGACGCGTCGGCGAGGAGCGGCACCGCCTGCTCGGTCACGTCCGCGACGAGCTTGGTGGTCGCCCTGAGCGTCTGCGCCAGCCTCGCCAGCGCCACCGCCAGGAAGGAGACCAGAATCGCCCAGAAGACGGCCACCAGGATCCCGGCCACCTCTCCACCGGACACTGTGCACCGCTCCCTGAGACACCGCCCTGGATTCCAGGGTCGTCGAACGTCGAAAAGTCGTGCTCCGACCCTATCGCGCCGGGGCCCCGGCTCCGTACCGCATTACCGCACGCGGCACTTGGAGCGGGGGGCATGAGCGGAACTGACCCGAGCTGATTGTACGGACCGCGTACGCGTGAGTACGCTCCGTACCCCATGCGACGCCCTCAGCGCCCCGACGACCGTCGGAACGATTCAGCAGCCGCCGCCGACCCGTCGTCCCCTCCCCCGGACCCGGCGGCGGACGGCCCTGCGGGCAACCTCCCGGCGGAGCTCACCGCCTTCGTGGGCCGCAGCGCCGAACTGGCCGCCCTCACCGAGGCGTTGGCCGCGGCCCGGCTGATCACGGTGACCGGGGTCGGCGGCGTCGGCAAGTCCCGGCTCGCGGCGCGGGCGGCCGCCGCCGTCCGGCCGCGCGACGGCGCCTGGCTGGTGGAGCTGGACTCCGTGCGCGACCCCGAGCTCGTGGAACACGCGCTCGCCAGCGCCCTGGAGCTGACCGACCACACCAGCCGCTCGCCCCGCCAGGTGCTGCTCGACCGGCTCGCCGGGCGGGAACTGCTGCTCGTGGTGGACGGGTTCGAGCACCTCGTGGCGGCCACCGCCTCCCTGGTGCACGACCTCCTCGTGCGCTGCCCGGGCCTGCGGGTCCTCGCCGCCGGACGCAGGCCGCTGGGCATGGCGGGCGAGCGCGTCTTCCCGCTCGCGCCGATGGCGGAGTCGGACGCGGCGGCCCTGTTCGCCGAGCGGGCCGCGGCCTGTCTGCCCGGCTTCGCCCTCGACGGCGGCCACCACGCCGAGGTCCTTGAGCTGTGCCGCCGCCTGGACGGCATCCCGCTCGCCCTCGAGCTCGCCGCCGGGCGGCTGCGGGCGCTCTCGCCGGGGCAGCTGCTCGCCCGCCTGGACGACCGCTTCCGGCTCCTGACCGGGGCCCACCGCGATCTGCTGCCCCGGCACCAGACGCTGCGTACGGCGATCGGCTGGAGCCACGAGCTGTGCACGGCGCAGGAGCGGCTGCTGTGGACCCGGCTTTCGGTGTTCTCCGGGCCCTTCGACCTGGAGGCCGTCGAGTACGTGTGCAGCGGCGACGGGCTGCTCGCCGAGGAGGTGCTCGACATCGTCGACGAGCTCCTCGCGCAGTCGGTGCTGACCCGTGAGGAGAGCCCCACGGGCGTGCGCTACCGCATGCTCGACACCGTCAGGGCCTACGGCGCCGAGTGGCTGCGGGCGACCGGGGACACCGCGCGGATGCGGCGCAGGCACCGCGACTGGTACATGGGCCTGGCCACCTGGTGCGAGCTGGACTGGTTCTCGCCGCGGCAGGCGGAGGTCGCCACGCTCGTCGAGTGCGAGCTGCCCAATCTGCGGGCCGCCCTGGAGTTCTGCCTCACCGAGCCGGAGGAGACGCACCTCGGCCAGTACCTCGCGGGCACGCTGTGGTTCTGCTGGGTGGGCTGCGGTCGGCTCGCGGAGGGCAGGCACTGGCTGGACCGGGCCGTGGACCTGGAGGGCGGCCACGAGGAATCGCGCCTGAAGGCGCTGTGGGTGCTCGGCTACGTGGCGATCCTGCAGGGCGACACGGTGCCCGCGCTCTGCGCGCTCCAGGAGTGCCAGGACACCGCCGAGCGCACGGGCAGCGCCGTCGCGGCGGCGTACGCGGTGCACCGTCTGGGCTGTCTCGCCCTGGTCTCGGACGACATGCCGCGCGCGGAGCGGCTGCTGCGCACGGCCCTCGACGAATACCGGCGCATCGGCGAGCTGAACAGCAACGTGCTGATGGGCCAGGTCGAGCTGGCGATGACCCTGGCCTTCCAGGGGTCGCTCGGCGATGCCGTGGCGCTGTGCGAGGAGGTGCGGCAGGTGTGCGAGGACCACGGCGAGCGCTGGACGCTGGCCTACGCGCTGTACGTCCTCGGGTACGCGGCGTGGACGCGGGGCGAGCCGGACCTCGCGCGCGAGCTCGTCACGCGCTGCCTCGACCTCGACCACGCCTTCCACGACCTGCTCGGCACGGTCCTCGCGGTGGAGCTGCTCGCGCTGTTCACGGCGACGGAGGGCGACGCGGCGGAGGCGGCCGTGCTGCAGGGCGTGGCCTCGCGGATCTGGCCGTCGGTGGGGCTTCCGCTGTTCGGTTCGCAGTACTTCGGCGGCCCGCACGCGCTGTGCGAGGCACGGGCCAGGGAGCGGCTCGGCGACGAGCTGTACGAGGCCCAGCTGCGGGCCGGGGCCCTGCTGCCGCCGGACGCGGCGGTGGCGCGGGCGCTCGGCCGGGGCACAGACGTCGCCTCGGGGCCGCGGCGCGGCAGGCGCACGGCACGGGCCGAAGGACCGGCCCCCCACACGCGCGAACCCGCCGCCTCCCCGACCCGTAAGGGCGGGGAGACGACGGGCTGAGCCAGGTGAGGCTACGTCCGGGTCAGCGGGCGTAGTACTCGACGACGAGCTGCTCGTCGCAGATCACGGGGATCTCCTTGCGGTTCGGCTCGCGGTCCAGGCGGAAGGCCAGGGCCTTCAGGTTGACCTGGAGGTAGCGCGGGGTCTCGCCGTCGGCGGCGAAGCCACCCTCGCGCGCGACCTCGAACAGCGGCTTCTGGCGGCTGCGCTCGCGGACCATGACGACGTCGTCCGGCTTCACACGGAAGGACGGCTTGTCGACCTTGTGGCCGTTGACCTCGATGTGGCCGTGGACGACCATCTGACGGGCCTGGTAGATCGTGCGGGCGATGCCCGAACGCAGGACCAGGGCGTCGAGACGACGCTCGAGCTCGATGACCAGGGCCTCACCGGTCTTGCCCTGGGTCTTGGCGGCACGCTCGTAGGCGCGGACGAGCTGGCGCTCGGACACGTCGTACTGCGCGCGCAGACGCTGCTTCTCGAGCAGACGGACCTTGTAGTCCGAGTTCTGCTTGCGGCCGCGGCCGTGCTCGCCCGGCGGGTAGGGGCGGGCCTCGAAGTACTTGACGGCCTTCGGGGTCAGCGCGATGCCGAGGGCACGCGACTTCTTGACCTTGGGGCGGGACTGGTTCGCCATGAACCAAACACCTCTGCTTTTCTGTACGTGATCGGCTTCACCAGGGTTAGGGGAGGTCACATCCGCAGCCCGGGAAACCCGGCGGGCCCCTGAGGGACACACCCGGCAGCCGCTCCTGGGTCTGGGCACTATGTGCAGCACGCGAGTGGCCCACCGACCGCTTCCCCTGGGGGATGGTGGTGGGCTGCCCGCGACACCTTCGACGGTGCGCGACGCTCCTGGAGATCCCCGCCCGGGGGCCGGATCTCCGGCTGGATGTCCCGCTCTGGTGGTGCCGGTACGGGACCGGACACGGGACTCAGCGCTTCGGGGAAGTCTACAGGCTGCTCAGGGCCGCTTGCGACCCAGGTGTTTCCTGGTCCACTCCACCGCGTCCGCGTAGCGCGCCTCGGTGCCGTGGCGGGTGGGGGTGTAGTACGTGCGGTCCTTGAGGGCGTCCGGGGCGTACTGCTGGGGGGCGATGCCCTCGGGCAGGTCGTGCGGGTAGACATAGCCCTGGGCGTGGCCCAGCTTGGCCGCGCCCTTGTAGTGGCCGTCGCGCAGATGGGGCGGGACCGGGCCCGCGTGGCCCTTGCGGACGTCTTCGAGGGCGGCGCCGATCGCCGTCGTCGCCGCGTTCGACTTCGGGGCGAGGGCGAGGGCGATGGTGGCGTGGCTCAGGGTCAGCGCGGCCTCGGGGAAGCCGATCATGGCGACGGCCTGAGCCGCGGCGACGGCGATGGGCAGGGCACCCGGGTCGGCCAGGCCGATGTCCTCGCTCGCGGAGATCATCAGGCGGCGGGCGATGAACCGGGGGTCCTCGCCCGCCTCGATCATCCGGGCCAGATAGTGCAGGGCCGCGTCCACGTCCGAGCCGCGGATGGACTTGATGAGGGCGCTCGCGACGTCGTAGTGCTGGTCGCCCGCGCGGTCGTACTTCACCGCCGCGCGGTCGACGGACTCCTCCAGGGTCTGGAGCGTGATCTCCTGCTCGCCCTTGGCGAGGGCCGCGCCCGCGCCCGCCTCCAGGGCGGTCAGGGCCCGCCGCGCGTCACCGCCGGCGATCCGCAGGAGGTGCGCCTCGGCCTCCTCGGGCAGGGTGACCGCTCCCCCGAGGCCGCGCTCCTCGGTGAGGGCGCGCCGCAACAGGCCGCGCAGGTCGTCGTCCGTGAGCGGCTCCAGGGTCAGGAGCAGGGAGCGGGACAGGAGCGGGGAGATCACCGAGAAGTACGGATTCTCGGTGGTCGCCGCGATCAGGGTCACCCAGCGGTTCTCGACGGCGGGGAGCAGGGAGTCCTGCTGCGCCTTGCTGAAGCGGTGGATCTCGTCGAGGAAGAGCACCGTCTCCTTGCCGTGGCCGCCCATGGCCCGGCGCGCGCCGTCGATGACCGCGCGGACCTCCTTGACGCCCGCGGTGATCGCGGACAGCTCCACGAAGCGCTTGTTCGTCGCCTTGGAGACCACGTACGCCAGGGTCGTCTTGCCGATGCCGGGCGGGCCCCACAGGAACACCGAGGACGGTCCCGCGGGCCCGCCGCTGCCCTCGCCGACGAGGCGGCGCAGCGGCGACCCGGGCCGCAGCAGATGCTGCTGGCCGACGACCTCGTCGATCGTGCGCGGGCGCATGCGGACGGCCAGAGGGCTGCTCGCCGGGTCCTTCTCCTGGCGGTCCTCTGCTGCGGCGGTGAACAGGTCGGGCTCCACGTCGAGAACCCTATGCCACCCCACTGACAATCGGTCCGGGACCGCCGGTGCGCGGGCTCAGGCCCAGAGGTCGGCGCCCCACCGCGTGAAGATCAGTACGGCGATCACGCCGACGTGCATGACCGGCAGGGCCCAGGTGAAGTCCTCGAAGAAGGTCTTCAGCCAGCGCGGCGCGGCCAGGAAGCCGTTGCGGATGTTGAAGGACGTCACGTACCAGAACATCAGGATCGTGGCGACCCACGCCAGGCAGCACCACAGGCACAGCGCGTTGATCCGGTACAGCGACTGGAACTGCAGCCACGTGCAGAACCCCACGCCGAACAGCGTGCCCGCGTTGAACGTGAGCCAGTACCAGCGCGGGAACCGCGCCCCGGCCAGCAGGCTCATCCCCACGCCGATCACCACGGCGTAGGCCGCGAGCCCCAGCATCGGGTTCGGGAACCCGAACGCCTCCGCCTGCTCGCTCTTCATGATGCTGCCGCAGGCCACCACCGGGTTGATGCTGCACCCGGGCTGGAAGTCGGGGTCCTTCAACAGCTCGAACTTGTCGAGCGTGATGATCCACGAAGCCCACAGGCCCGCCACGCCCGTGACCACCAGAAGCAGCGCGAACGCCCGGCTCCCGCCGACGGAACGGGACGCGTCCGCACGGTCCTCGCCCGGAGCGGCGCCGTCCCTCACTGACTGCTTCACTGACATCGGTTCGCTCATCACGCCGTTTCCATCGCTCGTGGGTGGCCCGGGGAAGGGTCATTGTGCCGCAAGCCGCTGTGAGTCCATCGTCGGGTGGACATAAGGGGACACCTACGGGGGAAGCGCGAACGACGCAGGGGTGGGGCGCCGGAACGCGCCCCACCCCTGCGTCGTTGCCGTCCTAGGCCAGCTTGCCCTTGAGGAGCTCCACGATCTCGTCCACGGCGACGGCCTCCTGCTCGCCGGACTCCATGTCCTTGAGCTGGACGACGCCCTCCGCCAGATCGCGCTCACCGGCAACGACGGTGAAGCGCGCGCCGCTGCGGTTGGCGTTCTTCATCGCGCCTTTCAGGCCCTTGCCGCCGTACGAGAAGTCCGCCGCGATCCCGGCCTTGCGCAGCTGGGTGACCTTCGCGAAGAGGACCCGGCGGGCCTCGTCGCCGAGGGGCACCGCGAACACGCTGGTGGCCGCGGGCAGCTCCAGGGAGACGCCCTCCGCCTCGAGGGCGAGCACCGTGCGGTCCACGCCGAGCGCCCAGCCGACGGACGGCAGCGCGGGGCCGCCGATCATCTCGGACAGGCCGTCGTAGCGGCCGCCGCCGCCGACGGCGGACTGCGAGCCGAGGCCGTCGTGGACGAACTCGAAGGTCGTGCGCGTGTAGTAGTCCAGGCCGCGGACCAGCTTCGGGTCGTCCTCGTAGCGGACGCCCTCGGCGGCGAGCAGCTCGCGCACCTGCTCGTGGTACGCCTTGCAGGCGTCGCACAGGTAGTCGCGCAGGAGCGGGGCGCCGACGAGCTGCTGCTGCACCTCGGGGCGCTTGTCGTCCAGGACGCGCAGCGGGTTGATGTCGACGCGGCGGCGCGTCTCCTCGTCCAGGTCGAGCGCGCGCAGGAAGTCCTGGAGGGCGGCGCGGTAGACGGGGCGGCACTCCTTGTCGCCGAGCGAGTTCAGCAGGATGCGGAACTCCTTCAGGCCGAGGGAGCGGTAGGCCTGGTCGGCCAGGATGATCAGCTCGGCGTCGAGCGCCGGGTCCTCGGCACCGATGGCCTCTGCGCCGACCTGCGAGAAGTGGCGGTAGCGGCCCTTCTGCGGGCGCTCGTAGCGGTAGTACGAGCCCGAGTACCAGAGCTTGACCGGGAGGTTGCCCGCCTTGTGCAGGTTGGCCTCCAGGGCGGCGCGCAGCACGGACGCGGTGCCTTCGGGGCGCAGAGCGAGCTTGTCGCCGCCCCGTGTGGTGAACGAATACATCTCCTTGGTGACGATGTCCGTGGACTCGCCGACGCCGCGCGCGAACAGCTCGACGTTCTCGAAGCCGGGGGTCTCCACATAGCCGTACCCGGAGTTGCGCAGGGGGGCCGCGATGGCCTCGCGCACCGCCAGATACGTCGCGGAGGCGGGCGGCAGCAGGTCGTACGTGCCCTTGGGGGCCTTGAAGGTGCTCACTTCAGCAGTCTCTCGTCACATTCCTCGTCGGGGTGCGGACGTCGGGTCCGCGCCCCGGCCTTGGCGGTCGGCGGCCACCTGCCGCAGATACGGATTGGTGGCGCGCTCCTGGCCGATGGTCGTCTGGGGGCCGTGGCCCGAAAGCACCACGGTCGAGTCGTCGAGCGGCAGGCACACCCGGGCCAGCGACTCGAGGATCTCGGGGTGGGAGCCGCCGGGCAGGTCGGTGCGGCCGATGGAGCCGGCGAACAGCAGGTCGCCCGAGAAGAAGACCGACGGGATGTCGGCCGTCTCGGGCATCCTGAAGGTCACCGACCCCCTCGTATGGCCCGGCGCGTGCGCGACGGTGAGGTCGAGCCCGGCGAGGCTGAGGTTCGCCCCGTCCGTCAGCTCCCGCAGGTCGTCGGGCTCCCCGACCGTCAGCTCGCCCATGAGCTGGGTCCCGATGGAGCGGCCGAGGGCCTTCTCCGGGTCGCTCATCATGTACCGGTCCTCGGGGTGGATCCAGGCGGGCACGTCGTGCGCGCCGCAGACCGGGACGACCGAGGCGACGTGGTCGAGGTGGCCGTGGGTGAGGACCACGGCGACGGGCTTGAGCCGATGCTTCTTGAGCGCTTCCTCGACGCCCGGGGCGGCCTCGTGCCCCGGGTCGATGATCACGCACTCCTCGCCTGCGGCGGGGGCGACCAGATAGCAGTTGGTGCCCCAGGCTCCGGCGGGAAACCCGGCAATGAGCACGATCGTCCTTCGTTTTGGTCCTACGGCTGAGTGGCAGCGGAGATTGCGGCGGGTCAGAGCCTACCGGCGCTGCCGATTCCACAGCCAACCCATATACGGTACGGGGCACGCGCGGCCCCTCGTGCCGCGCGCCGACGACAGCAGACGAGACGACGGATGAGACGTTCGAGGAGTGGGCCCGGTGGTCAGCCAGCAGCAGCGGCGTAAGCAGCTCGCACGGGAGAAGTACTTGCGGCAGCAGCAGCGGCGGGAGGTCGCCCAGCGCCGCCGGCGCCTGCGCAACGGAGTCATCGCGGGCGCGCTCGCCCTGGTCGTGGCCGGAGGCGCCGCCTCCTACGCGGCGGGCGCCTTCGACGGCGGCGGCTCCACCAAGGACGACGCCGCGCCGAGCCCGACGCCCAGCAAGCCCGCGGACCCCTGCCGCAAGGCGGCCCCGGGCAAGGTCAAGCCGCTCAGCTTCAAGAAGGAGCCGGCGCTGACCATCGACGAGTCGGCCTCGTACACGATGAAGCTGGGCACGACGTGCGGCGACATCGACCTCGCCCTGGACGCGGCGAAGGCCCCGCACACCGTCAACTCCTTCGACTTCCTGGTGAACAAGGGGTACTTGGACCACACCGCGTGCCACCGCCTCACCTCGGGCAACGTCAACGTGCTGCAGTGCGGCGACCCCAAGGGCACCGGCGAGGGCACCCCGGGCTACTCGATCCCGGACGAGAACCTCAAGGACAAGCGCCTGAAGGGCAATGTGTACCCGGCGGGCACGGTGGCCATGGCGAACCGCT
The DNA here is from genome assembly GCF_022698285.1 of Streptomyces sp. AN091965. Classification (NCBI taxonomy): domain Bacteria; kingdom Bacillati; phylum Actinomycetota; class Actinomycetes; order Kitasatosporales; family Streptomycetaceae; genus Streptomyces; species Streptomyces sp. AN091965. The sequence goes on from NZ_JALDMY010000001.1 coordinate 2,204,706, forward strand.
ACAACGCCGCGAAGAAGACCGGCCGCGACACCGGCGGCAGCCAGTTCTTCCTCGTCTACCAGGACAGTCAGCTGCCGCCCGACTACACGCCGTTCGGCACGGTCTCCGCGGCGGGCATGAAGGTCCTGAAGAAGATCGCCGCCGCGGGTGAGAGTTCCGGACGGGGCGACGGAGCGCCGAACGCGACGGTGGTCATCGACAAGGCGACTGTACGGAAGTCCTGAGGCGGCACCGGAGAAGTCCGGAAGGCGACCACGTGCGCGTCCCGGGCACAGGCGGTGAATTTCGCTCGTGCTGGATGCGGACAGCCGCCCCGCCGGTCGCCTATGTTGGCGGTGACGAAACTGTGGACGATGCCGGGGGCCCGTGGCCTTGTGCAGGCATCATGTGGAGGAGGCGCTGTGAGCAGCGACCCGTGGGGCCGCGTCGACGAGACGGGGACCGTGTACGTGCGTACGGCCGACGGCGGCGAGCGAGTGGTCGGTTCGTGGCAGGCAGGATCTCCCGACGAGGCCCTGGCCTATTTCGAGCGCAAGTACGACGGTCTGGTCGTCGAGATCGGACTTCTCGAGCGCCGGGTGCAGACGACCGATCTGTCGGCCAAGGACGCGACGGTCGCCATCGACCACCTGCGGCAGCAGGTCGACGAGGCGCACGCCGTGGGCGATCTGGACGCCCTGAGCAAGCGGCTCGACAAGCTCGTCGCGTCGGTCGACGCGCGCCGTGAGGAGCGCAAGGCCCAGAAGGCCAAGCAGTCGGACGAGGCGCGGCACGCCAAGGAGGCGCTGGTCGCGGAGGCCGAGGAGCTCGCGCAGAGCGAGCAGTGGCGGTCGGCGGGCGAGCGGCTGCGGGCGCTTGTGGACACCTGGAAGGGGCTGCCGCGCCTGGACCGCAAGTCCGACGACGAGCTGTGGCACCGCTTCTCGCACGCCCGCTCGGCGTTCTCCAAGCGCCGCAAGGCCCACTTCGCGCAGCTGGACGCGCAGCGCGAGGAGGCCCGCAAGGCCAAGGAGAAGCTGGTCGCGGAGGCCGAGGCCCTGTCGAACTCGACGGACTGGGGCCCGACGGCGGCGCGCTACCGCGAGCTGATGGCCGACTGGAAGGCGGCGGGCCGTGCCCAGCGCGAGCACGAGGACGACCTGTGGAACCGCTTCCGCGGCGCCCAGGACGTGTTCTTCGCGGCGCGCAGCTCGGTCTTCGCGGAGCGTGACGCCGAGCAGGGCGAGAACCTCAAGCTCAAGGAGGAGCTGGCGGACGAGGCCGAGAAGCTCGTCCCGGTGACGGATCTGAAGGCGGCCCGCGCGGCCTTCCGCTCCATCAACGAGCGCTGGGAGGCCATCGGCCACGTCCCGCGTGACGCCCGGCCCAAGGTCGAGGGCCGGATGCACGCCGTGGAGCGGGCCCTGCAGGAGTCCGAGGAAGCCGAGTGGCGCCGGACCAACCCCGAGGCGCGGGCGCGCGCCGCGGGCCTGACCGGTCAGCTCCAGGCCGCCGTGGACAAGCTGCGGGGCCAGATCGAGGCCGCGCGCACGGCGGGCAACAACGCCAAGGCGGACAAGCTCCAGAAGGAGCTCGACGGCCGTCAGGCGCTGCTGGACCAGGCCCTCAAGGGCCTGGAGGAGTTCGGCGGCTGAGCGGTTCTCCACCGGCTACGTAGAGGGGCTCCCGTACGCGACGTACGGGAGCCCCTCTACGTGGAGCCCGGTTTCCGGGGGTGTGCTTACGGTCGGCGCGCCGACGTCACGCGGTACACGTCGTACACGCCCTCCACTCCCCTGACCGCCTTCAGGACGTGCCCCAGGTGCTTGGGGTCGCCCATCTCGAAGGTGAAGCGGGAGGTGGCGACGCGGTCGCGGGAGGTCTGGACGGCCGCCGACAGGATGTTGACGTGCTGGTCCGAGAGGATGCGCGTGACGTCCGAGAGCAGGCGCGAGCGGTCCAGGGCCTCGACCTGGATGGCGACGAGGAAGACCGAGGACTGCGTGGGCGCCCACTCGACCTCGAGGATGCGCTCGGGCTCACGGGACAGCGAGTCCACGTTCACACAGTCGCTGCGGTGAACCGATACGCCACTGCCGCGCGTGACGAAGCCGATGATGGGGTCGCCCGGCACCGGCGTACAGCAGCGGGCCAGCTTGACCCACACGTCGTCGACGCCCTTGACGACGACGCCCGGGTCCGCGCTGGAGCGGCGCTTGGAGCGGCCCCTGCGGGCGGGCGGCGCGCTCTCGGCGATGTCCTCGTTGGCGGCCTCCTCGCCGCCGAGGGCCTGGACGAGCTTCTGCACCACGCTCTGCGCGGTGACGTGGCCCTCGCCGATCGCGGCGTAGAGGGACGAGATGTCGGGGTAGCGCATCTCGTGCGCGAGCGTGACGAGCGAGTCGCCGGTGAGGATGCGCTGGATCGGCAGGTTCTGCTTGCGCATGGCCCGCACGATGGCGTCCTTGCCCTGCTCGATGGCCTCCTCGCGGCGCTCCTTGGAGAACCAGGCCCGGATCTTGTTGCGCGCGCGGGGCGACTTCACGAAGCCGAGCCAGTCGCGGCTGGGGCCCGCGCCCGCGGCCTTGGAGGTGAAGACCTCCACCAGGTCGCCGTTGTCGAGGGTCGATTCGAGCGGCACGAGCCGGCCGTTGACCCGGGCGCCTATGGTGCGGTGACCGACCTCGGTGTGGACGGCGTACGAGAAGTCCACGGGAGTGGCGCCCGCGGGCAGCGCGATGACGTCGCCCTTGGGGGTGAAGACGAAGACCTCGTTGCGCGACAGGTCGAAGCGCAGGGACTCCAGGAACTCGCCCGGGTCCTCGGTCTCCTTCTGCCAGTCGAGGAGCTGGCGCAGCCACGCCATGTCGTTGAGGTGGTCGTCCTTCTTGCCGGACGACTTGGGGGCGTCGGTGCGCACCTTGGAGGCGCCGGCGACGGCCTCCTGCTTGTACTTCCAGTGCGCGGCGATGCCGTACTCGGCGCGGCGGTGCATGTCGAACGTGCGGATCTGGAGCTCGACGGGCTTGCCGTTGGGGCCGATGACCGTCGTGTGCAGCGACTGGTACATGTTGAACTTGGGCATCGCGATGTAGTCCTTGAACCGGCCGGGGACCGGGTTCCATCGCGCGTGCACCGTGCCGAGGGCGGCGTAGCAGTCGCGGACCGTGTCGACGAGGACGCGGATGCCCACCAGGTCGTAGATCTCCGCGAAGTCACGGCCGCGGACGATCATCTTCTGGTAGACGCTGTAGTAGTGCTTCGGGCGGCCGGTGACGGTGGCCTTGATGCGCGCGGAGCGCAGGTCGGCCTGGACCTCGTCGGTCACTATGGCCAGGTACTCGTCGCGCTTGGGGGCGCGCTCGGCGACGAGGCGCACGATCTCGTCGTACATCTTGGGGTAGAGGATCGCGAAGGCGAGGTCCTCCAGCTCCCACTTGATGGTGTTCATGCCCAGGCGGTGCGCCAGTGGAGCGTAGATCTCCAGCGTCTCGCGGGCCTTCTTCTCCTGCTTCTCGCGCTTGAGGTAGCGCATGGTGCGCATGTTGTGCAGGCGGTCGGCGAGCTTGATGACCAGGACGCGGGGGTCCTTGGCCATGGCGACGACCATCTTGCGCACGGTCTCGGCCTGCGCGGCCTCGCCGAACTTGACCTTGTCGAGCTTGGTGACGCCGTCGACGAGGAGGGCCACCTGGTCGCCGAAGTCGCGGCGCAGCTGCTCCAGGCCGTACTCGGTGTCCTCGACGGTGTCGTGGAGGAGGCCCGCCATGAGCGTGGCCGGGTCCATGCCCAGCTCCGCCAGGATCGTGGTGACGGCCAGCGGGTGGGTGATGTACGGATCGCCGCTCTTGCGCTTCTGGCCCCGGTGCCAGCGCTCGGCGACCTGGTAGGCCCGCTCGATCTGGCGCAGCGTGGCGGTCTCGATCTTGGGGTCGTTGCTGCGCACTATCCGCAGCAGGGGCTCCAGGACCGGGTTGTACGGATTGGAGCGCTGCACGCCCAGGCGGGCCAGGCGGGCGCGCACCCGGTTGGAGGAGCCGGAGCGCTCCGGCTTGCCGGTGGCGGGGCGGGCCGCCGCGGGGGGCGGGGCGGGGCGCTCGGGCTGGGGCGCGGGGCGGGGCTGCCGCTCGGCCGCCCGCTCCGGCTTGTCGGCCCCGGCGGCCTGCTCGCTCCGCTCGCCGCGGGCCGGGGTGGCGCCGGGCGTGGTCGTCCCGCCCGGCGCGGGGGCCGCCGGCGTCGTGCCCGGCGCCCGGCGCGCGGACGTGGCGGCGGGCGCCGTGGCCCGCTCGGACTCATCGACGGGCTTGGCGGCGGCAAGTGGCTGGGACTCGTCTGGCAAGAGCGCTCCCTGTGCGCGATCGGGTCCCCCGGTGAGGTCCCGAAGTGCCCATGGTATCGATCCTGGGCCCGCGGCTCGCCCTCGGCCGGTGAGACGGCTCCGTACTGGAGAAACGCCAGAGGCGGGCGCCGGATTCCGCCGGGCCCGCCTCGGTGTCCCGTGGGGCCGCCTCAGCGGCCCCACGGGGTCCTCAGACCGTGAGGAGCGCCTCCAGGGGCGCGCCGTCCAGAGCGGGAACCAGCCGCTCCCGGCCGCCCAGGAAGCCCAGCTCCATCAGGACCGCCACACCGGCCACCTCGGCGCCCGCCCGGCGGATGAGCCGCAGCGAGGCCTCGGCGGTGCCGCCGGTGGCCAGGACGTCGTCGATGACCATGACGCGGTCGCCCGCCACCAGGTCCTCGGCGTGCACCTCGATCTCGGCGCTGCCGTACTCCAGGTCGTAGGCCTGGCTGAGCGTGGCTCCGGGGAGCTTGCCCGCCTTGCGGACCGGGATGAAGCCGAGGCCTGCGCGCAGCGCCGCCGGGGCGCCCAGGATGAAGCCGCGGGCCTCCAGGCCGACGATCTTCGTGGCGCCGCTGCGCACGCTCAGGTCGGCGAGCGCGTCGGTGAGCGCCGCGAAGGCCGCCGGGTCGGCGAGCAGCGGCGTGATGTCCTTGAACATCACTCCGGGCGTCGGGTAGTCCGCCACGTCGCGGATGCGGCTGAGCAGCAGTTCCTTGATCTCGGTCATCGGCGTTTCCGTCTCCGTCATCGGCGCTTGCCCGAGGGGCGGCCCCGGCCGCGGTTGCGGACGGGCTGGGCGCGGGGGCCCGAGCGCGGACCGACGACCGCGGGGGTGTCCTCGGCGTCATCGGCGGCCTCGGTGGCTTCGGCGTCGGGCGCCGGGGCCTCCTCGGACTCGCCCTTGGCGGCCGCGGCACGGCGCTTGGCGAGCACCCGCTTCTTGAGCGCCTTCATCTGCGGGTCGGTCTCCTTGAAGTCCGCGACCAGCGGAGTGGCGATGAAGATCGACGAGTACGCGCCCGCGGCGAGGCCGACGAACAGCGAGAGCGAGATGTCGTTCAGCATGCCCGCGCCGAGGAAGCCGCCGCCGATGAACAGCAGACCGGCCACCGGGAGCAGCGCGACGACCGTGGTGTTGATCGACCGGACCAGCGTGCTGTTGATCGAACGGTTGGCGACCTCGCTGTAGGTGAAGCGGGTCTGCTTGGCGAGGTCCTTCGACTGTTCCTTGAGGCTGTCGAAGACCACGACCGTGTCGTACAGCGAGTAGCCGAGGATCGTCAGGAGGCCGATGACCGTGCCCGGCGTCACCTCGAAGCCGACGAGTGCGTACACACCCACGGTGATGGTGAGGTCGTGGATGAGCGCGATGAGCGCGGCCAGGGCCATGCGCCACTCGAAGGCGATCGCCAGGTAGATCACCACGAGGATCATGAAGATCGCCAGGCCCTGCCAGGCCTTGTTGGCGATCTGGTCACCCCAGCTGGGACCCACCAGGTCGGCGTTGATGTCGTCCGCCTTCACGTCCAGCTCCTTGGCGAGCTCGGACTTGATGTGGTCGGACTTGTCGGTGTCCACGCCGCTGATCTGGATGCGCAGCGTGTCGTTGCCGAGCCGCTGGGCGATCGCCTGGTGGCCGGACGCCTCCTCCGCGATCTCCTCGGCCTTGGCGGAGGACACGCTGGTCTTGGGCGTGTTGAAGACGGCGCCGCCCTCGAACTCGATGCCCATGTGCAGGCCCCGCACCATCAGGGCCACGAAGGCCGTGATGGTGATGAGGATGGAGATGCCGTACCAGATCTTGCGCTTGCCGACGAAGTCGTAGCCGACCTCGCCGCGGTAGAGCCGGGCGCCGAGATTGCCGAGCTTCGACATCTCACGCCTCCTTCGGGTCGACGGGGGCGGCGGGGGCGCTCGCACGGCGTGCGCGGCGCAGCGGCGGGGTGACGCCGAGCCGCTTCGGGTCGAGACCGGACCACTTGTGGCCACCCGCGAAGAACTTCTTGCGGGCCATGATCGTCATCAGCGGCTTGGTGAAGAAGAACACCACCACGACGTCGAGCAGCGTGGTCAGACCCAGCGTGAACGCGAAGCCCTGGACCTTGCCGACGGTGACGACGAAGAGCACCGCGGCGGCGAGGAACGACACGAAGTCCGAGACCAGGATGGTGCGCCGGGCCCGCGGCCAGGCGCGCTCGACGGCGGGCCGCAGCGTACGGCCCTCGCGGATCTCGTCCCTTATGCGCTCGAAGTAGACGATGAAGGAGTCGGCGGTGATGCCGATGGCGACGATCGCGCCACAGACGGCCGGGAGGTTCAGCGCGAACTTAATCGTCGGGCCGAGCAACGTCATGATCGTGTACGTCAGCGCCGCGGAGACGCCGAGGCTCGCGATGGCGATGAGCGCCAGGCCGCGGTAGTACGCCACCAGGTAGATGATGACGAGCGCGAGGCCGATGGCGCCGGCGATCAGACCGGCGTGCAGCTGCTCGCCGCCGAGGGCCGCGCTGACGGTGGTGACGCTCTGCTCCTTGAAGGTCAGCGGGAGCGCGCCGTAGGACAGGATGTTGGCCAGGTCCTTGGCCTCGTCCTGGTCGAAGCTGCCGGAGATCTCGGCCTGGCCGCCGGTGAGCGCCTGCTGGACGAAGGGCCAGGAGACGACCTCGCCGTCCATGACGATGCCGAACTCGTTCTGCGGGGACTGCTTGCCCGCGAGCTTGCCGGTGATCTCGCCGAACTGCTTGGTGCCGGTCTTGGAGAAGTCCATGGTGACCTTCCAGCCGGCGGCACCCTGGGTGTCGAAGACGGCCTTGGCGTCGTCGACCTCCTTGCCGCTGACCTCGGACGGGCCAAGGATGAACTTGTTCCAGTTGCCGTCGCTGTCCTTGCCGCAGGCCACGACCGGGTCGGACGGCTTGACGCCTTCCTTGATCTTCGTGCGGACCTTGGGGTCGGTGCAGTCGAGCTTGGCGAACTGCTCCTGGAGCTTGACGGAGGGGTCGCCGGTGGGGTCGGGCTTCGGCGTCTCGTCCTTCTTGTCCTGCGGCTTGTCGCTGGACTTGCCGGACGGGGTGGGCTCGTCCTTCAGGCCGTCGGTGACGGAACGGCCCTGGGTCGTGGGCGTCGAGGAGGGAGAGGCCGACTCGTCCTTGGACTTGTCGCCCTTGCCGTCCTTGTCGCCGTCCTTGTTCGTGCCCTTGTCGCTGGCACCCGGGGTCGGGGACGAACTCGGCTTGTCCTTCTTGTCCTTGTCGCCCTTGTCGCCCTTGTCCTTGCCGCCGTCCACCGGAGCACTGGGCTGACGGGCGATGACCGGCCGGAAGAACAGCTGCGCGGTCGTGCCGACCTGCTCGCGCGCCTGCTTGGCGTTCGTGCCCTTGGGGATGTTGACGATGATGTTCTCGGAGCCCTGGGTCTGGACCTCGGCCTCGGAGACACCCAGACCATTGACACGCTTGTTGATGATGTCAACAGCCGTGTTCATGTTGGTCTCGTTGATCGCGTTCTTCTGGCCCGGCTCGTTCTTCGCCTGGAGCGTGATGCTCGTACCACCGGCGAGGTCGATACCGAGGCGGGGCGTGGTGTGCCCGGAGAGGAACATCCCCCCGGTGAGCGCCACCAGGGCGATCAGGATGAAGACCAGGGTGCGACCCGGTTTCCCCTGGGTACCCTGCCTTCTGCCCTTCTTGGGTGCTGCCACCTTCTCGTTCTCCCTGTCCAACCGCCGGCCTGCGGGGTGCTCCCCTGGCCTTCGCTGAGCGGAGGGGGTCCCGGGCGGGCGGCCATGAAGTTGTGTCGAGACGCGGCGCGAAATCACCTGCGGCGGGGGCCGCGGTGCGCGAGCGGGCGCACGTCGGGCCCCCGGCTGTGACTACTTCGCGCCGGACTCGCCGTCGGTCTTCTTCGGCTCTGCGTCTGCGGCCTCGGGGGCCTCGTCGGCCGCGTCCTTCTTGCCGAGGTCGATGCGCGAGTCGTCGGACGCGAGCTTGTCAGTCTCGTCGGTCTCGTCGGTCTCGGTGAGGGAGGAGGCGTCGTCCGGCACCACCGGGGTCTCGTCCTCGGGCTCCGCGCCGTGCACGATGCGGTTGTACTCGTCGTCGTCCAGGACGGCGCCGATGGCGTTCTTCGCGTAAACCGCGTGGACGCCGGGGGCCACCTCAAGGAGGACCGAGTCGTCGTGAACCTCCTTGACGGTGGCGTACATGCCTCCGATGGTGCGGATGCCGGTGCCAGGCGTCATGTCGCTGCGCATCTGGGCGGCCGCCTGCTGCTTCTTCTTGGCGGACCGGGTCATCAGGAACATGGCCCCGATGAGCACGATGAACGGGAGGAGGGTCACGATATTCACGGGACGGAGTTTCCTTCGCACGACCGCGTGGTGAGGCGGCCTGATGGATGGGGGTGGGCGGCGCTGCCTATAGAGGCGGCATCGGCGGAGTCTAAGCGAGTCCGCGCCTAACGAACAACGCTCAGCATGGCACCGCAGTTCCTGACCGTGCGACTCTCCGCGCCGTCACCGTCCGTGTCACGTCCCGAACAGGTCCTGTTGGCCACTTCCCGTCCCCCGGCCCGGCGGGGTCAGGCCCAGGTGCGCCCAGGCGGCGGGCGTGGCGACGCGGCCGCGGGGGGTGCGGGCGAGCAGGCCCTCGCGCACCAGGAACGGCTCGGCCACCTCCTCGACCGTCTCGCGCTCCTCCCCCACCGCCACGGCCAGCGTGGACAGGCCGACCGGGCCGCCGCCGAAGAGCTTCAGGAGGGCTTCGAGCACTGCGCGGTCGAGGCGGTCGAGGCCGCGCGAGTCGACCTCGTACACCCCGAGGGCGGCGCCCGCGATCTCGCGGTTGATCACTCCGTCCGCCTTGACCTGCGCATAGTCCCGTACGCGGCGCAGCAGGCGGTTGGCGATGCGCGGGGTGCCCCGGGAGCGGCCCGCGATCTCGGCGGCACCCGCGGTGTCGATCTCCACGTCGAGGAGGTTCGCCGAGCGGTGGATCACCCGCTCCAGCTCGGCCGGTTCATAGAACTCCATGTGCGCGGTGAAGCCGAAGCGGTCGCGCAGCGGCGGCGGCAGGAGCCCCGCGCGCGTGGTGGCGCCGACCAGGGTGAACGGCGGCAGCTCCAGGGGGATGGCGGTGGCGCCGGGGCCCTTGCCGACGATGACGTCGACGCGGAAGTCCTCCATCGCCATGTACAGCATCTCCTCGGCGGGCCGGGACATGCGGTGGATCTCGTCGAGGAAGAGGACCTCGCCCTCCTGGAGCGAGGACAGGATCGCCGCGAGGTCGCCCGCGTGCTGGATGGCCGGGCCGCTGGTGATGCGGATCGGGGCGCCCATCTCGGCGGCGATGATCATCGACAGGGTGGTCTTGCCGAGGCCGGGGGCGCCGGAGAGCAGCACGTGGTCGGCGGTCGCCCCCCGGGCGCGGGCGGCGCGCAGGACCAGGTCGAGCTGTTCCCTGACCTTCTCCTGACCGATGAACTCACCCAGGTCCTTGGGGCGCAGGGCGGCCTCGACCGCCTGGTCCTCGCCGTCGGCGACGGCTTCCACCAGCCGTTCGGCGGCGGTCGCGGCCTCGGCGGTCGGGTCGTCCCAGTTCATGCGGTGTGCCTCGCGTAGCTCGTCGAAGGTCGTGCGGCCGTGGTCCGCGCCGGGGCGCGGAGTGCGGGGCCGGGGGCGGCGGGTGCGGTCAGCGGGTGCGGTTCAGCGTCTGCAGGGCGGCCTTGAGGAGCTGGCCCACCTGCGGATTCCCCCCGGCGGCCTCGGCCTGGGGGGCGACGGCGGTGACGGCCTCGTCGGCCTCCCGGGTCGCGTACCCGAGGCCGATGAGCGCGGCGTGCAACTGCTCGCGCCAGCCCTGGGTGACGGGGGTGCCGATGGCGGGGCCGCCGGTGCCGAGGGGCTCGCCGAGGCGGTCCTTCAGTTCCAGGAGCAGCTTCTGGGCGCCCTTCTTGCCGATGCCGGGCACGGCGGTGAGCGCCTTCTCGTCCCCGGTGGAGACCGCGCGGCGCAGGTCGTCGGGGCTGTGCACGGCGAGCATGGCCTGGGCCAGGCGCGGGCCGACGCCGCTGGCGGTCTGGAGCAGCTCGAAGGTCTGCCGCTCGTCGTCGTCGGCGAAGCCGTACAGCGTGAGGGAGTCCTCGCGGACGACCAGGGAGGTGGCGAGCTTGGCGGGCTTGCCGACGCGGAGCGTGGACAGCGTGTTGGGGGTGCACTGGACGGCCATGCCGATGCCGCCCACTTCGACCACGGCGGTGTCCGGGGCGAGGGCGGCGACCGGGCCGCTGACGAAGGCGATCATGCCGTACGGCCTTTCCTAGCGTGCAGGGCTTGGGCCTGCTGGAGTCTGTTCTGCGCGGGGGCGCGCCAGATGTGGCAGATGGCGAGCGCGAGGGCGTCGGCGGCGTCGGCGGGCTTGGGCGGCGCGTCGAGCCGGAGCAGCCGCGTCACCATGGCCCCGACCTGGGCCTTGTCGGCCCGGCCCGAGCCGGTCACGGCGGCCTTGACCTCGCTGGGGGTGTGCAGGGCGACCGGGATGCCGCGCCGGGACGCGCACAGCATGGCGACGGCGCTCGCCTGGGCCGTGCCCATGACCGTGCGCACGTTGTGCTGGCTGAACACGCGCTCCACGGCGAGGACTTCGGGGCTGTGCGCGTCCAGCCAGTGCTCGATGCCCTCCTCGATGGCGACGAGGCGGCTGCCGAGCTCCGCGTCGGCGGGGGTGCGGACGACGCCGACGCCGCGCATCGTCAGCGGGCGGCCCGCGGCGCCCTCGACGACGCCGACACCGCACCGGGTCAGCCCCGGGTCGACCCCCAGTACCCGCACCGCATCCCCCTCAGTCGATCGCCTGTTTGTGCAGGCTATCGGGTGTCGCTGACAAAGCGACGGGCCGACGGGGTGTGTCCCGTCGGCCCGTGTGCCTCGTCCGGTCAGGCGTCGACCTTCTCCATGACCTCGTCCGAGACGTCGAAGTTGGCGAAGACGTTCTGCACGTCGTCGCTGTCCTCCAGCGCGTCGATCAGCTTGAAGATCTTGCGCGCGCCGTCCTCGTCCAGCTCGATCTGCATGGTCGGGACGAAGTTGGCGTCCGCCGAGTCGTAGTCGATCCCGGCCTCCTGGAGGGCGGTGCGGACCGCGACCAGGTCGGTGGCCTCGCTGAGCACCTCGAAGGACTCGCCCAGGTCGTTGACCTCTTCGGCGCCCGCGTCCAGGACGGCGCCCAGGACGTCGTCCTCGGAGAGCTCGCCCTTGGGGACGATCACGACGCCCTTGCGGTTGAACAGGTACGACACGGAGCCCGGGTCGGCCATGGAGCCGCCGTTGCGGGTCATGGCGACGCGGACCTCGGAGGCGGCGCGGTTGCGGTTGTCCGTCAGACACTCGATGAGCACCGCGACGCCGTTCGGGCCGTAGCCCTCGTACATGATCGTCTCGTAGTCGGCGCCGCCGGCCTCGAGGCCCGCGCCGCGCTTGAGCGCGGAGTCGATGTTCTTGTTGGGCACCGACTGCTTCTTGGCCTTCTGCACGGCGTCGAAGAGGGTCGGGTTGCCGTCCAGGTCGGCGCCGCCGGTGCGGGCCGCGACCTCGATGTTCTTGATCAGCTTCGCGAAGAGCTTGCCGCGCTTGGCGTCGATCACGGCCTTCTTGTGCTTCGTCGTAGCCCATTTAGAGTGGCCGGACATCTGCCTGTCTCCTTCGCGTAACCAACCTCGATAACGAACGTCAGAGATCCTACAAGGACCGCCGCCCCTGCTCGGCCCGGACCATGTCCACGAACAGTCCGTGCACCCTGTGGTCGCCCGTCAGTTCCGGGTGGAAGGACGTGGCGAGCGCGTTGCCCTGGCGTACGGCGACGATGTGGCCGCCGTGCTCGGCGAGCACCTCGGTCTCGGCGCCGACGGACTCCACCCACGGGGCGCGGATGAAGACGCCCTCTACAGGGTCGCCCTCGACGTCCTTCATGTCGACCGCGCTCTCGAAGGACTCGTTCTGCCGCCCGAAGGCGTTGCGCCGCACGATCATGTCGATGCCGCCGACGGTCTCCTGGCCCGAGCGCGGGTCGAGGATCTTGTCGGCGAGCATGATCATGCCCGCGCAGGTGCCGTAGACGGGCATCCCGGCGCGCACGCGCGCGCGAAGGGGCTCCATGAGGCCGAAGAGCACGGCCAGTTTGGAGATGGTGGTGGACTCGCCGCCGGGGATGACCAGGCCGTCGACCTCGGCGAGCTCCTCGGGGCGCCGGACCTCCCTGGCCACGGCGTCCGCCGTGGCCAGGGCGATCAAGTGCTCCCGTACGTCGCCCTGGAGGGCCAGGACGCCGATCACGGGTACGTCGTGCGCCATCGGTTACCAGCCGCGGTTCGCGTAGCGCTCGGCCTCGGGCAGGGTGTCGCAGTTGATGCCGACCATGGCCTCGCCGAGGTTGCGGGAGGCGTCCGCGATGACCTTGGGGTCGTCGTAGAAGGTGGTGGCCTTCACGATGGCGGCGGCGCGCTTGGCCGGGTCGCCGGACTTGAAGATGCCGGAGCCCACGAAGACGCCCTCGGCACCGAGCTGGCGCATCAGCGCGGCGTCGGCCGGGGTGGCGACGCCACCGGCGGAGAACAGCACGACCGGCAGCTTGCCGAGCTCGGCGGTCTCCTTGACCAGCTCGTACGGGGCGCGCAGCTCCTTGGCGGCGGCGTACAGCTCGTTGTTGTCGAAGCCGCGCAGCTTGGCGATCTCGTTCTTGATCTGGCGCAGGTGGCGCACGGCCTCGACGACGTTGCCGGTGCCGGCCTCGCCCTTGGAGCGGATCATGGCCGCACCCTCGGCGATGCGGCGCAGGGCCTCGCCCAGGTTGGTGGCGCCGCACACGAAGGGGGTGGTGAAGGCGAACTTGTCGCTGTGGTTGACCTCGTCGGCCGGGGTGAGGACCTCGGACTCGTCGATGTAGTCGACGCCGAGCGACTGCAGGACCTGGGCCTCGACGAAGTGGCCGATGCGCGACTTGGCCATGACCGGGATGGAGACGGCCTCGATGATCTCTTCGATCATGTTCGGGTCGGACATCCGGGCCACGCCGCCGTCCTTGCGGATGTCGGCGGGCACCCGCTCCAGGGCCATGACGGCGACCGCGCCCGCGTCCTCGGCGATCTTCGCCTGCTCGGCGTTGACCACATCCATGATCACGCCGCCCTTGAGCTGCTCGGCCATGCCGCGCTTCACGCGGGCGGTGCCGGTGGCCGTGTTCTCGGCGGTCTGGGCGTTGCTGGAGTGCGTGCTGGACACGGGTTGACCTCACTCGGTGGAGACTCGGTGGAAGCGAGCTGCTCGGAGCCGCTGACGGCGGGCTGCGGAGCGCTGCGTGTGGCGATTCCGCCGCCTTGAGGAAACGCCTTGCGACCAGGCCACAGCAAGGGCCAATGGTGAGGTGGTGGATCGTTTTGCGGACCTTCGGTCCGCTCTTGTGACGACCGTACGACGCTCGGTGACCGCTCTCCCGCTAGGCCGTGGCCCGGTCCGCGAGGGCCACCGGGGGCTCGTCGTCCATCTCCACCGCCATCGGGAACGGCGCGTGCCCGGCCAGGCGGAACCAGCGCACCTTGCGGTGGCGGCGCAGCGCCCGGGCCGCGCGCACCGCGTCGTTGTGGAAGCGCCGCGCCATCGGCACCCGGCGCACGGCCGCGGCGAGCTCGCGCGTGGCCTCCTCGCCGCCCGGCGCCTCACGCACCGCCTCGACCTGCTGCGCCTCTCCGAAGACCGCGCGCAACGCCTGGCTCAACTCGCTCTCGGCGACCTCGCGCTGCTCCTCCTCGGCCTGCCGGGCCGCGTGCGCCGCCTCGTACAGGACGATCGACGCGGCCGGGTCGAGCACTCCGGAGGTGGCCAGCTCCTGGGCGACCGAGGCGCGCCGCAGCAGCTGCGCGTCGAGGGCGGCGCGGGCCGCGTCGATGCGCGCGTGCAGCCGGTCGAGACGGCCCGCGGTCCAGCTCAAGTAGAGGCCGATCGCGAACAGGGCGGCCGCGATCCAGATCAAAGTGGAGGTCACAGGCGCCTAGGCTACCGCCGGGGCCCGGCAACGACGGCGGGGCCGGGCCCTGGTGCCCCTCGCCTGCCCCGGCGCTGCCCGAGCCCCCAGGGGCCCGCCCTCCGGCCCCCGTCCATCGGCCTTCGGCCTCGAACGCCGGACGGGCTCGTTCGTCCCCTGCGGGCCGCTAGTCCCTGGCCAGGCCGAACCGGGCCCGCAGGCCCGTGCGGTCGTCCGCCGCGACCGCCGCCGCGCCGTCCGTCACCGTCTCGTACACCGACAGGATGTCCGCGCCGACCGTCGACCAGTCGAAGCGGCGCACGTGCTTGCTGCCCCGTTCGCGCAGCTCCTCGCGGCGCCGGGGGTCGCCGAGGAGGCGTACGGCGGCCTCCGCGAGGGAGTCCGCGTCCTCGTTCGCGAACAGGTCACCCGCCGCGCCCTGGTCGAGGACCTGCGCGAAGGCGTCGAGGTCGCTGGCGAGCACCGGGGCGCCCGCCGACATCGCCTCGACGAGGATGATGCCGAAGCTCTCCCCGCCCGTGTTCGGCGCGACGTACACGTCGACGCTGCGCAGCAGCCGCGCCTTGTCCTCGTCGCTGACCATGCCGAGGAACTCCACGCGCTCGCGCAGCTCGGCCGGGAGCGAGGCCACGGCCTCCTCCTCGTCACCGCGCCCGGCGACCAGCAGGCGCGCCTCCGGGCACTCCGCGAAGATCCGGGGCAGCGCCCTCATCAGGACCGGCAGGCCCTTGCGGGGCTCGTCGATGCGGCCGATGAAGCCCATCGTCATGCCCTGCCACTCGGGCTTGGGCTCGGCGTCGGCGAAGAAGTCGACGTCCACGCCGTTGGGGATGACCACGGCGTCGCCGCCCAGGTGCTCGACCAGCGTGCGGCGGGCGTACTCGCTGACCGCGATGCGCGCGCTGATCTTCTCCAGGGCGGGCTGCAGGATCGGATACGCCGCGATCATGGCCCGCGAGCGCGGGTTGGACGTGTGGAACGTCGCCACGATCGGGCCCTGCGCCGCCCAGCAGGTCAGCAGGCCGAGGGAGGGCGACGTCGGCTCGTGGATGTGGATGACGTCGAAGGTGCCGTCGTGCAGCCAGCGGCGCACTCGCGCGGCCGACAGGAAGCCGAAGTTGAGCCGCGCCACCGAGCCGTTGTACGGAACCGGCACGGCACGCCCCGCCGACACCACGTACGGCGGCAAGGGGGTCTCGTCGTCCGCCGGGGCGAGGACCGAGACCTCGTGCCCCAGGCGGATGAGGTGCTCCGCCAGATCGCGGATGTGGAACTGGACGCCGCCCGGCACGTCCCACGAGTACGGGCAGACGATGCCGACCTTCACTGCGTCCCCTCGCCCCGGGGCCCGGCCGCCTCCGCCTCCGCCTTCGCCTTCGCCGGATCCAGGTCCGCGAGCCACAGGCGCTGCAGCATGTGCCAGTCCTCCGGGTGCTCGGCGATGCCCGTGGCGAAGGCGTCGGCAAGGGCCTGCGTCATGACGGCCGTCTTCTCCGCGCGGGTGCCCGTCGAGGGGACCTCCACGGGCGGGTGGACCCGGCCGCGCATCACGGGCGACGCGTCGTACCAGAGCGTCACCGGCAGGAGCAGCGCGCCCGTCTGCTGGGCGAGCGCGGCGGGCCCCGCGGGCATCCGCGCGCTCTCGCCGAAGAACATCACCTCGACGCCGGACGCCGACAGGTCCCGGTCGGCGACGAGGCAGACGAGCCCGCCCGCGCGCAGCCGCCGGGCGAGCGTGCCGAAGGCCGAGCCGCCGGTGTGCGGCAGGACCTCCATGCCCAGACCGCTGCGGTAGGCCACGAAGCGGTCGTACAGGGACTCGGGCTTCTGCCGCTCCTGCACGGTCGTGAACGGCGTCTTCAGCTTCGTGGTGACCCAGGCGCCCGCCAGGTCCCAGTTGCCCAGGTGCGGCAGGGCGAGGATGACGCCCCTGCCGCTGTCCAGGCCGTCGGTCAGATGGTGCAGGTCCTGGGGCGCGAAGCCGTTCTTGATGCGGTCCTCGCTCCACGCCGGAAGCCGGAAGGACTCCATCCAGTAGCGCATGTACGACCGCATGCCCGCCTTGGACAGCTCCGCGAGGCGCTGCGGCGTGGCGTCGGGCACCACGCGCGCGTAGTTGGCCTCCAGGCGCAGCACGCCCTTGCCGCGCCGCTTCCACGCGAGGTCCGCGATGCGGCGCCCCAGGCGCACGGCGGCGGGCTCGGGAAGCTTCTTGACGGTGCTCCAGCCCACCCCGTACAGCGCGTCCGTCAGCTTCTCCGCGGCGCGGCTCATGAAGCGGTCCCGCTCCGCTGGGCGCCGTCCCGCGCGGCCTCGGCGTCCGCCTCCGCGGACTCGCGGCGCACGGTCACCACGCGCTGCACGAGCGTGACGAGACTGCCGACGGCCACGATCCACAGGGCCACGGGCAGCAGCACGTCGATGCCCGGCACCCCGAACTTGTGCAGTCCGGCGAAGCCCGCGGCGACCAGCGAGATCACCAGGCGCTCGGCGCGCTCCACCAGGCCGTTCACCGCCACGGGGAGGCCGATCGCCTCGCCGCGCGCCTTCGTGTACGACACCACCTGGCCGCTGGCCAGGCAGAAGATCGAGACCGCGCACAGGATGTTGTCGTCGCCCGAGCCCGCGTACCAGAGCGCGAAGCCGCCGAAGATCGCGCCGTCGGCGACCCGGTCGAGCGTCGAGTCGAGGAACGCGCCCCAGCGGCTGGAGCGGCCGAGCTGACGCGCCATGTTGCCGTCGACGAGGTCGGAGAACACGAACAGCGTGATGACGATCGTGCCCCAGAAGAACTCCCCGCGGGGGTAGAAGACCAGCGCTCCCGCCATCACTCCGGCCGTACCGATGAGCGTGACCGTGTCGGGGCTGACCCCGCGACGGATGAGAAACGCGGCGAACGGCGTGAGGACACGCGTGAAAAACGCACGCGCGTACTTGTTCAGCATGGCCTTCCCGAGGGTCGGTGCGCACGGCGGCCCCGTTGGCCACCGGCTGGCCCATCGTAGTCACGCCCCGGACACGGCGGCTCGCCCCCTCACGATCGCGTACGACGTATGGACGCACAGTGACGCAAGTGGAAAGCTCGGAAGCACCGCGGGCGTCGTCGGAGCCGCCCCCGCACGCGGTTCCCGCGTGTCCGCGCTGAAGCCAGCATCCCCGAGGGGGCTGTGCCTCCTCACCACGCACGTAACCGGGAGGCCAAGGCATGGGCGACAAGGTGAACGCACACCCCGGAGCCGCCGGCAGGGCAGCGACGGCCGACCATCCCGCGTCCGTACGGAATGTGGTGCTGGTCGGCCACAGCGGATCGGGCAAGACGACCCTGGTGGAGGCCCTCGCGCTGACCGCGGGGGCGGTGAACCGGGCAGGCCGCGTGGAGGACGGCACCGCGGTCTCCGACTACGACGAGATCGAGCACCGGCAGCAGCGCTCGGTCCAGCTGTCCCTCGTCCCCGTCGAATGGGGCGGCTACAAGATCAACATCCTGGATACCCCCGGCTACGCCGACTTCGTCGGAGAGCTGAGGGCCGGTCTGCGCGCGGCGGACGCGGCCCTCTTCGTCGTCTCGGCGGCCGAGGGCGCCGAGGGCATCACCGGCGCCACCCGCATGGTCTGGGAGGAGTGCGCCGCCGTCGGCATGCCCCGGGCCATCGTCGTCACCCACCTGGAATCCGCCCGCGCGGACTTCACCCAGATGACCCGCACCTGCGCCGAGGCCTTCGGCGCCGACGACCCCGACGCGGTCCTGCCGCTCTACCTGCCGCTGCACGGCGAGACGGGACCCGACGGCCACGCGCCCGTCACCGGACTCATCGGACTGCTCTCGCAGCGCGTGTACGACTACGCGTCGGGCGAACGCAAGGAGTCCGAGCCGGGCGCCGACCAGCTGCCCGCCATCGAGGAAGCGCGCAACAAACTCATCGAGGGCATCATCGCCGAGAGCGAGGACGAGTCCCTCATGGACCGCTACCTCAGCGGCGAGGAGATCGACTTCAAGACGCTCGTGGACGACCTGGAGCGGGCCGTCGCCCGCGGCATCTTCCACCCGGTGCTCGCCGCCGCCCCCGCCGCCGAGGGCGCCCGCCAGGGCATCGGCACCGTCGAGCTCCTGGAACTGGTCACCGGCGGCTTCCCGACCCCCCTGGAGCACCCCGCGCCCGCCGTCACCACCCCCGACGGCGCCCCCCGGCCCGCCCTCACCTGCGACCCCGAAGGACCCCTGGTCGCCGAGGTCGTCAAGACGGCCTCCGACCCGTACGTCGGCCGGATCTCGCTGGTCCGCGTCTTCTCCGGCACCCTCCGGCCCGACGAGACCGTGCACGTCTCCGGGCACGGCCTCGCCGACCGCGGCCACGAGGACCACGACGTCGACGAGCGCGTCGGCGCCCTCTCCGCACCCTTCGGCAAACAGCAGCGCACCCTCTCCCAGGCCATCGCGGGCGACCTCGCCTGCGTCGCCAAGCTCAACCGCGCGGAGACCGGCGACACCCTCTCCGCCAAGGAGACCCCGCTCCTCATGGAGCCCTGGGACATGCCCGACCCGCTCCTGCCCCTCGCCATCCAGGCCCACAGCAAGGCCGACGAGGACAAGCTCTCCCAAGGCCTGTCCCGCCTCGTCGCCGAAGACCCGACCATGCGGCTCGAACAGAACCAGGACACCCACCAGGTCGTCCTGTGGTGCCTCGGCGAGGCCCACGCCGACGTGGCCCTGGAACGGCTGCGCAGCCGCTACGGCGTCCAGGTCGACGTCATCCCGCACAAGGTCTCCCTCCGCGAGACCTTCGCGGGCAAGTCCGCCGGACGCGGCCGCCACGTCAAACAGTCCGGCGGCCACGGCCAGTACGCCATCTGCGAGATCGAGGTCGAGCCGCTGCCCGGCGGCAGCGGCATCGAGTTCGTCGACAAGGTCGTCGGCGGGGCCGTGCCCCGGCAGTTCATCCCGTCCGTGGAGAAGGGCGTCCGCGCCCAGGCCGCCAAGGGCGTCGCCGCGGGCTACGCCCTCATCGACGTGCGCGTCACGCTCCTCGACGGCAAGGCCCACTCCGTGGACTCCTCCGACGCCGCCTTCCAGACCGCCGGCGCCCTCGCCCTGCGCGAAGCCGCCGCCGACACCACCATCCACCTCCTCGAACCCGTCGCCGACGTCCAGGTCCTCATCTCCGACGAACACGTGGGCGCGGTCATGAGCGACCTGTCGGGCCGCCGCGGCCGCGTCGTCGGCACCGAACAGGCACCCGGCGGACGCACCCTCGTCCGCGCGGAGGTGCCCGAGATCGAGATCGGCCGCTACGCCGTCGACCTCAGGTCCCTGTCCCAGGGCACGGCCCGCTTCAGCCGCAGCTACGCCCGGCACGAACCCATGCCCCCGCAGCTGGCCCAGAGGATCCGCGAACAGGCCCAGGACACCGCCTAGTTGAGCTCCACTGGCCGAATGCCGCCCGCTCCGGCCCCTCCTCGCGGGCGGCATTCGACCGACCCCTGACGGATGTCGGTGGGCCCCGATACGCTGATGACCTGATCAACAGCCGTACCGGCCAGGTCAACAGGTGTGCCGGGCCGCACAGTCGGGAAACAACGCAATCGGGAAGGGCCGCGGCGGTCAGCGGCGCGGCGATGGGGGCGGCAGGTGGCGGACGACGCATTCGACTTCAGGCCAGGGGCCCAGGTACCGCTCTCCGGCGCCGCCGGACAGACCGCGGCCACCCACGCCCTGGCCTCCGCGGCATACCGCGACGGCGAGGTCGACGAGATCCTCAAGGCCAACAGCGACTGGCACAAGTCCGTGGTGAAACCGGGCCTGTGGTCCCTGTTCAAGCCGAGCCTCGGCGAAGCCTTCGCCAGAACCGTCCAGGTGCGGATGCTCGGCGGCGCCCGCAGCCCCCTCATCCAGGCCTTCGGCATCGACCCCCAGTCGGTCGTCGAGCACTGCCTGGCCGCCACCGGCATCCGCCGCCACCGCGACAGCTGGCTCACCCTCGTCATGGCCGTGTGCGGACTGCTCTTCCTGCCCGGCCTGTTCGCCTGGCTGCTCGTCTTCACCGCCCGCCGCTGGATCACCAAGCAGAAGGACAAGCGCACCCAGGCGATCGCCACGGCCCTCCTCGTGGCCATCGGCGTCGTCGTGGTCGTCCTCCTCGTCAAACTGCCCTTCGGCGGCCTCCTGGCCTGGTATCTGCGCCTGTGCCCCGTCGTCCCCGTGATCGGCTGGTTCTGGGCCAAGCACATAGCCGAAGGCACCGCCAAGGACCTGCGCGAGCGGTGGAGCGCGCTCCTCTCCGGCGGCGGCATCGGCGCGAAGATCCCCGAAGCCGTCCCCGGCAGCCCCGGCGACGCCTCCGCCGAGCGCCTGCGCCAGGGCCTCGCCCGCCTCTCCGCCGAGCAGCAGAGCAACTCCGTCTTCTACGCGGGCCCTAAGGGAATACTGGGCATGGGCACCCGCTGGGGCAGCTGGCAGCTCGCCGAGGAGCTCGTCCCCCGCGAGGACGGCAAGGAGATCAACCCCTTCCGCAGCTGGGACGTCGTACGGGCGGTGCACGACCAGCTCCGCATGCTCGAGCGCGGCCCGCTGCACACCGGCGGCTTCACCACCCCGTCGATAAGGCACTGGATCGTCACCCCCGTCGGGGAGAACGCGGGCTCGGTCTCCCGCCCCTCCGGCACGGACGTCGAGGCCTTCCAGATCAAGGGCCACGAAATACAGCGCATCTGCAACGAGCAGCAGTTCGGCAGCGGCGACCGCCACTATCTGGGCGTGCAGTTCACCCTCTGGGACGGCCAGCTCGTCATCACCATGCTGATCACGGTGACCGTGCTGCACGAGACCCTGCGCATCGAAGTCACCGGCCACGCCCTCGGCCCCGTGCACTCGCTCTTCACCAGCAAGCCCTCGCCCAAGACCAAGACGGTCAGCAAGACCATCAGGTTCTGGGAGACCACCACGCGCAGCCTGCCGCTCGTCGACGCCCAGGAAGTGGTGCGCCTCGCCGTCCGCGCCCCCTTCACCTGGTACCCGCCGATCCTGGACTACCTCGGCGGCAAGCTCGTCCTGCCCGAGCCCTTCGGCCTGCGCCACGCCTGGGCGGACAAGCCCTGGCGGCACCGCTTCATGGCCGACGACGCGCTGCGCGCCGCCACCCCGGTCCTGCGCGTCGTCCACACGGCCGCCATCAAGGTCCTGGAGGAGAACGGCGTGAACACCGACCGCTTCAGCGGCCGCGCCACCTTCCTCAGCGGCGCGATCCAGGACCCCATGCCACGCCAGGCGGACGTGTACGGCGCGTAAGCGCTTCGCTGGAATTGCCACGATGGGCCGTCGGTTGCCTGCCGGTCCATCGTGGCTGGTCGCGCCCACGCGGCGGAGCCGCATGTGGACACGACCCCGCGCCCCTTCGGGGCGCTGCCCTACACCGCGGGCCACGCCTTCGCGAGCATCGCGCGGGTGTCCGCGAGCAGCTGCGGCAGCACCTTGGTGTGCCCCACGACGGGCATGAAGTTCGTGTCCCCGCCCCAGCGCGGCACGATGTGCTGGTGCAGATGCGCGGCGATCCCCGCCCCCGCGACCGTGCCCTGGTTCATGCCCAGGTTGAAGCCGTGCGCACCCGACGCCGTGCGCAGCGCGGTCATCGCCTGCTTGGTCAGCTCGGCCAGCTCCAGCGTCTCCGGACCCGTCAGCTCCGTGTAGTCCGCGACGTGCCGGTACGGGACCGTCATCAGGTGCCCGCCGTTGTACGGGTAGAGGTTGAGCACCGCGTACACGTGCTCGCCCCGCTTGAGGACGAGACCGTCCTCGTCCGACTTGGCCGGGATGGAGCAGAACGGGCAACCGTCGTCGGCCCCCGAACCGGTCGGCTTGTTCTCGCCTTGGATGTACGCCATCCGGTGGGGCGTCCACAGGCGCTGGAACGCGTCCTGCGTCCCCACTCCGATCTGCTGCTCCGGCTCACTCGTCATGGTGGTCAGCATATTCGCCGCCGCACGCACGACGAGGGGCGGCCCCGAACGGAACCGCCCCTGTAACCCCCGCTCACGCGGGGACCACGTCACACCTGCACGCGACGCTCCACCACATCAACGAGCTTCTGCAGTGCCTCGTCACGCGGAATCCCGTTCTCCTGCGACCCGTCCCGGTACCGGAAGGACACCGCACCCGCGTTCATGTCATCGTCGCCGACGATCACCATGAACGGCACCTTGGACTTCTGCGCGTTGCGGATCTTCTTCTGCATGCGGTCCGAAGAGGCATCCACCTCGACCCGCAGCCCGTGCTTCTTCGCCTCCTCCGCGAACTCCTGGAGGTAGGGCACATGCGCGTCCCCGACCGGGATGCCCACGGCCTGCACCGGCGCCAGCCACGCCGGGAAGGCGCCCGCGTAGTGCTCAAGGAGCACGCCGAAGAACCGCTCGATGCTCCCGAACAAGGCCCTGTGCAGCATGACCGGCTGCTGCTTGGTGCCGTCCGCGGCGGTGTACTCCAGGCCGAAGCGCTTCGGCTGGTTGAAGTCCACCTGGAGGGTCGACATCTGCCAGGACCGGCCGATCGCGTCCTTCGCCTGGACGGAGATCTTCGGCCCGTAGTACGCGGCCCCGCCCGGGTCCGGCACCAGCGGCAGGCCCTGCTTCTCGGCGGCCGCGCGCAGCGCCTCCGTGGCCTCGGCCCAGTCCTCGTCCGAGCCGATGAACTTGTCGGAGTCGTCGCGGGTGGACAGCTCCAGCTCGAACTCGTTCAGGCCGTAGTCGCGCAGCAGGTCCAGGACGAAGGTGAGGAGCTTGTCGAGCTCCTCCGCCATCTGCTCCTTGGTGCAGTAGATGTGCGAGTCGTCCTGGGTGAAGCCGCGCGAGCGGGTCAGGCCGTGCACGACGCCCGACTTCTCGTAGCGGTAGACCGTGCCGAACTCGAAGAGCCGCAGGGGCAGTTCGCGGTAGGAACGGCCGCGCGACTTGAAGATCAGGTTGTGCATCGGGCAGTTCATCGCCTTGAGGCGGTAGTTCTGCTCGTCGAACTCGATCGCCGGGAACATGCCGTCCGCGTAGTGCGGCAGGTGCCCCGAGGTCTCGAAGAGCTTCTCCTTCGAGATGTGCGGGGTGTTCACGAACTCGTAGCCCGAGTCCTCGTGGCGCTTGCGGGAGTAGTCCTCCATCACCTTGCGGATCACGCCGCCCTTGGGGTGGAAGACCGCGAGGCCCGGGCCCAGCTCCTCCGGGAAGGAGAACAGATCCAGCTCGGCGCCGAGCCTGCGGTGGTCGCGACGCTCCGCTTCAGCCAAGAACTCCAGGTGCGCCTTCAGCTCGTCCTTGGACGGCCACGCGGTGCCGTAGATGCGCTGGAGCTGCGGGTTCTTCTCACTGCCGCGCCAGTACGCGGCGGCGGAGCGCATCAGCTTGAACGCCGGGATCACCCGGGTCGTGGCCAGGTGCGGACCGCGGCAGAGGTCCTTCCAGCACAGCTCGCCGGTCTTGGCGTCCAGGTTGTCGTAGATCGTCAGCTCGCCCGCGCCCACCTCGGCGTCGGCACCGTCGGCGGCCTGCGCGGCGTTGCCCTTGAGGCCGATGAGCTCCAGCTTGTACGGCTCGTCGGCGAGCTCGACGCGGGCGTCGTCGTCGGTGGTGACGCGACGGGAGAACTTCTGGCCCCGCTTCTGGATCTCCTGCATCTTCTTCTCGATGCGCTTGAGGTCCTCGGGGGTGAAGGGCTCCTTGACGTCGAAGTCGTAGTAGAAGCCGTCCCGGATGGGCGGGCCGATGCCGAGCTTGGCGTCGGGGAAGAGCTCCTGCACGGCCTGGGCCATGACGTGCGCGGTGGAGTGGCGCAGGATGTTCAGGCCGTCCTCGGAGGAGATCTCGACGGGCTCGACCTCCTCGCCGTCCTCGACCGCGTACGCGAGGTCCTTCAGCTCGCCGCCGACGCGGGCGGCCACGACGGTGCGCTCGCCCGCGAAGAGCTCGGCGGCCGTAGTGCCCGTGGTCACCACGCGCTCTTCCCGCTCGGAATCGCGTTGGATGATCACACGGACGTCTGACACCGGTCTCTCCTGTCTGAGGGGGTGCGGCAGGTCCTCGCCTGCCCGCGCAACGAATCGTACCGAGCCGGTGGGGCCCACCGCGAAACGGTTGTCGGCGGGCGGCCCGCGCTCCCCCGCCCTCAGTCGGTGCTGCACGCCTCCTCGAAGAAGTCGAGGTTCTCCTGGAGCGACTTCAGCAGCCGGTCCCGCTCGGCGTCGTCGACCTGTACCGGCACCACCTGCGTGGCCCCGGTGAGCCTGCGGAAGCCGCCGCGGCTCTCCAGCCGGCCGTGCACCCGGATCGGCAGCCCGACCAGATGGGCATGGCCCGCGATCCGGTACGACTCCTCGTCGAGGGACATCCGCACGTGCGGGACCTCGGCGCCCGCGAGCACCCGTATCCGCACCGTGCCCGTGCCGCGCGGCCCCGAGCGCCGCATGCGCACCACGGCACCGGTGATCCGCACCGGCACGGACGGCTCGTCGCGCAGATAGCGGGCCCCGGCCTCGCGCAGGACGGCGAGGTCGCCCGGGGAGAACTCGACGGGCTCGGTGGTGGCCGCGCAGCCCTCGGGCACGCCCGCCGCGGGTGACCACTCGACGTGGACGCGGGCGCCCTCGGTGCCGCGCACCAGGGAGACGATGGCCTCGACCAGCTCGTGGCTGACGCCTGCCTCGACGGCGGTGTCGAAGGCGTCCATGCCGCCGGTGGCCCGCTGGTAGTCGACGGCCTCGCGGGCCGCGTACAGCGCCTGGTGCAGCCGTACGGCCAGCGGCCGGGCCGCGGAGACCGGCACGAAGGCGGTGAGGCGGCGTCCGCCCGGCGCGGGCCCCACGAGGACGTTCTCCAGGGACGCGGCGGCGGGGCGGCGGTGCCGGGCGCCGTAGTACCCGGCGCGCTCGCGCGCGGCGAGGGCGCCGGCCAGGAGCATCTGCCGGGCGGCGGCGCGCAGGTGCTCCTCGACGGTCCAGGAGGCGGTGCCCGCGGGGCCGCCGGGGACGTCGCGCCACCAGCGGATCTCGTCGCTGGGCACGGCGAGCGACACGAGTACGTCACGGGCCGATGGCGCGGAGCTGCGGGCGAGGGCGGTGAGGGCTTCGCCGATGAGGTCGTCGCTGTCGGGGAAGGCGCGGTTCTCGGGGACGAGGAGGCTGGTGCCGCGGGCGGCCGGTCCCGGCGGGGTCCAGCGGGAGTAGTGTCCGGCGGCGCCGCCGCGGCGCTGCCAGCCGTGCCGGTGGAGGAGGGCGACGAGCACGGCGGGGTCGACGTGGCCGGGGTCTGGCGGCTCGGACCAGACGTCGGGGGCATCGGAGGCGTCGGCGGAGCGGGGCCGTATGCCGCGGAGTGCTCGTGCGGCGCGCGGGGTGGCCGGGCCGTCGTCGCGTACGGAGGCTGGGTCGTCGATCGGGCGGTGCATCAGGGTCTCCCTCCCGTGCCGACGCGCGTCATGATCTCGCAGAGTGCGCGGTCGTCGAAGATCCGTGCGGTGGGGACGCGGACGGTGGTCCTCCGTCTGCCGGTGACGGGGTGTCCGGCGAGGTTGGTCCAGTAGCAGCAGTGCCGCAGGTCGAGGCGGTCGTGGCCGGCGCGCAGCCAGTCGTCCTGGGACCGGGGCACGAGCATGACCACCAGTATTTTGTGCACCGATACGGGGGTGCGGGCCAGCTTCTCCAGGTGGGCGTTGTCCAGGGTGAAGGAGAAGGCGGGGCCCTTGGGGTGGGGCGGGATCTGGTAGGTGCACTTGAGCTGCACCTTGATGGTGACCTCGTCGTCGACGGTGTGGCCGGGGGCGCTGTGGCTGACGTGCCAGTCGATGCCGTTGTCCGGAAAGGGCTGGGACAGGGAGCAGCCGGCCGCTGCCGCGACCGCGTGCAGATAGCCCACCTGGAGGGTCTCCATGCAGGCGGTGGTGGCGAGTGTGCCGCGCGGCGGTGCGATCCGCTCGGGCAGCAGCCCGCCCTGTTCGGGCTGCGCGAGCGCCATGTCCTGAAAGCCTTCCGAACCGGTGGGGTACGCGCTTGAGCCGTCAACCACCCGGCTCCGTACCTGTGTTGTCTCCTGAGCGGGTTCGGCGCAAACGGCCCGGGTATCACCTGCGTGAGGCAGGAGCGGAGGTCAACTGCCACATCTGAACGAGGAGTTGCGTCGGGATGACGTGCTGGTACGAGGGGCCCTTGGCCGCATTCGACACGGAGACGACGGGTGTCGACGTGGAGACCGACCGAATAGTGTCGGCCGCCGTCGTCGTGCAGAACGGCGCGGGGGCCCGCCCGCGAGTGACACGCTGGCTGGTGAATCCGGGGGTGCCCGTGCCGGCGGCGGCGACGGCGGTGCACGGCCTGACCCAGGACCATCTGGAGCGCAACGGCCGCTGGCCGGCGCCGGTGATGGAGGAGATGGGCAGGGAACTGGCCGAGCAGGGAGCGGCGGGGCGGCCGCTGGTGGTGATGAACGCGCCGTTCGATCTGACGCTCCTGGACCGGGAGTTGCGCAGGCACCGCGCCTCGTCGCTCTCGCGCTATGTGGGCGGCTCGCCGCTGTGCGTGCTCGATCCGCGGGTCCTGGACCGGCATCTGGACCGGTACCGCAAGGGTCGGCGCACCCTGTCGGACCTGTGCGAGCTCTATGGGGTGGAGCTGAGCGGCGCCCATGACGCGGCGGCCGACGCGCAGGCGGCGATGGACCTCGTCCGCGCCCTGGGCCGTCGTTTCTCGGCGCGCCTGGACCGGCTGTCCCCCGCCGAGCTGCATACGTTGCAGGCGGTGTGGCACGCGGCGCAGGCGCGCGGGCTGCAGACGTGGTTCGCGCGCAGCGGGTCGGCGGAGACGGTGGACCCGGCGTGGCCGCTGCGGCCCGAACTGCCCGCGGCCGCTTGAGGCCTGACGGGCCCGGGGCATGAAAAAGCCGGTCCGTCTGTGACGGACCGGCATTCTCCGGGTGGGCGATACTGGGTTCGAACCAGTGACCTCTTCGGTGTGAACGAAGCGCTCTCCCACTGAGCTAATCGCCCGGGAACGCACTGAACAATACAGGTCCGGGCGCCGATCCTTCAAACCGCCTGTCTCTTCGTCGACCGGGGCCCCTCAGGGGCGTGCCGGGTGCGGCCCTTCCCGGTCGAGGCGGGCGGCGAGGCCGCGGCTTCCGGCGCGCATCATCAGGGCGTGGTTGAGCAGGAGGAGCGGCCTGCCGGGCACGGCGAGGCGGCGCAGCAGGGGTTTGCGTACGTCGACTTCCTGGTCGTAGCGCGCGCGGGTGCCGCCGTCGGGCGCGGAGGTCAGGGTCCAGCGGGCCCAGCCGTCGAGGTCGCCGGTCATGGTGATGGCGAGGACGCCGCGCTCGGGGTCACGGCTCCGCTCGCGGGCGGTGATCACCAGGTCGTAGGGCAGGAGCGAGCGGAAGCGCGCGGTGCCGCTGTGGTCGTCGAGGGGAGTGACCTCGCGGACCTGGGGCCACCAGGCGGGGTAGTCCTGGACGCGTTCGAGCGCGGCATAGACGACGGCGGGCTCGGCGCGCAGATTCCATACGCTGCGGAAGCGGTAATGGCACCAGTCCATGGCTTCAAGTCTGCCGCCGGGGCCGCGATCCGTGCACCGGTTTCCGACGGGGCGTCAACTCGAAGAAATAGGAAGCAGTTATTCCGGACGGCTCGGGGCGGTCCGCGAATTTCATGAAAGGGCGTCAAATACGACAGTGGCCCGGAGGCTGTTTCCAGCCTCCGGGCCACAATCCCGGGTGGGCGATACTGGGTTCGAACCAGTGACCTCTTCGGTGTGAACGAAGCGCTCTCCCACTGAGCTAATCGCCCGGGCGCAGAGAGAACATTACCCCATGCCAGAGGGTGCCTGTGACCAGCTGACCGAGCACGTCCCCGGCGGGCTCGCGCGGCCCGCCGGGGCGCCGCTCACTGATCGTTGATCTTCCAGGGCATCTCGAGGCCGTACTTCCAGAGGTAGACCCCGGCGAGGGCTCCGATGATCACCAGGCCGATCACCGTGAGGATGATGTTGCGGCGGCGCACCTTGGGGTCGAGTGCGCGCTGTGCCGCCTCGGTGACCTTCCGTTTCGTCCAGCGGAGCACCAGCTGCGCCCAGACGAACTCGGTCGCCCAGATCGCCATGCCGCAGAAGATCACCACCCAGCCGGGTCCTGGCAGCGGCAGCATGATGATGCCCACGACCACGACCGCGAGCCCGACGATGAAGACGCCGACCTGCCAGCTCAGGTGCAGTGCGCGGCGCGCCTTGACGAACTCGGGCGCCCGCGACCCGAAGGGCTTCTCGGGCTTGGTCGTGCCCGCCGCGCCCTCGGCCGCCTGGGCCACCGGCGGCTCGTTACTCCCCGTATTCATGCCGCCAAACCCTACCGGACGGAAACCCGTCACCGGAATGGCCGTACGAACCAATCGGACAGGCCGCCATACGAGCCACCTAAAGACACCCAAAACTCGCAGAGGGGTTTACAACGGCACCGTAGGTGGCATGTCGATTTCGCCGACGTGCGAATCCCCGAGCGCACACTGAGCGAAAGGCCTTGGCGCTTATGAACACCACGGTCAGCTGCGAGCTGCACCTGCGCCTCGTTGTGTCGAGCGAGTCCTCACTGCCTGTACCCGCAGGACTGCGGTATGACACGGCCGATCCCTATGCCGTGCACGCCACCTTCCACACCGGAGCCGAGGAGACCGTCGAGTGGGTGTTCGCCCGCGACCTCCTCGCCGAGGGCCTGCACCGGCCCACCGGCACCGGCGACGTCCGTGTCTGGCCGTCCCGCAGCCATGGTCAGGGCGTCGTCTGCATCGCCCTGAGCTCCCCCGAGGGTGAGGCCCTGCTCGAAGCCCCGGCGCGGGCCCTGGAATCGTTCCTGAAGCGGACCGACGCGGCCGTGCCGCCCGGCACCGAACATCGTCACTTCGATCTCGACACGGAGCTCTCGCACATTTTGGCCGAAAGCTAGTCCGGCCCGTCCGGGAGCCGCCCAGCGCCGTCCGACTCGGGGAGACGGCGTGGGTACGACAACGACATAGCAGGCACAGCAGACACCGGCGCCGGTGCCGCGGCACTCCGCGGCTCCGGCGCCGTGGCGCGTACGGCGTGAGCCGCTAGCATCGGCCAGCATCAGGCGGGCGCCCGCCCGACCCTCATCAGGCCAGGGAGCGAATCGTGCTGATCACCCATGACACCAGGTGCGCGCTCGACGCCGTGGTCGATCTGGTGAACTCCGCGCCGGACGACCCGGACGACGAGGGCGGTGGCAACGCCGAGGGACTGGCGGACGTCGCGGCCCTGCGCGCGTTCGTGCGCAACCACTCCATCAGTGACGTCGGGGCGCTCACCGAGCGGGACCTGGCGGCCGTGCACCGCATCCGCAGCCGCTTCGCCGAGGTCTTCGCGGCCGCCGAGGCGCACCTCGCGGCGTCCCTCCTGAACGAGCTGGTGGCCGCCGCGGGCACGACGCCGCGGCTGACCGATCACGACGGCTACGACTGGCACGTGCACTACTTCGCCCCGGGCGCCTCGGTCGCCGATCACTTGGCCGCGGACTGCGGGATGGCCCTCGCCTTCTTCGTCGTCGCGGGCGAGCAGGAGCGGCTGCGGCGCTGCGAGGCGCCGGACTGCCGCCGCGCCTTCATCGACCTGTCCCGGAACCGCTCGCGCCGCTACTGCGACAGCCGCACCTGCGGCAACCGTCTGCACGTCGCCGCCTACCGGGCCCGGCGCCGGGAGGCGGCGGGCCAGGAGCAGGGCGCACCGGACGAGAGGGAGCGCGAACACCGGGAGCAGGAGCCTCTGGGACGGGAACTACAGCAGGAACAGGTCGTGCAGTGAGGCCATGAGCAGTAGGCAGCCGATCACCGCCAGGAAGATCATCAGCGGGGGCTGGGAGAGGGCGAAGAGGCAGCCTCGCGGCTCGTCGGCGGTTCCGTGCCCGTCGGGCGGGGCGGGTTCGCTCTGTGTGGTGGTGTCCAGCATCTCG
The DNA here is from genome assembly GCF_022698285.1 of Streptomyces sp. AN091965. Lineage (NCBI taxonomy): Bacteria > Bacillati > Actinomycetota > Actinomycetes > Kitasatosporales > Streptomycetaceae > Streptomyces > Streptomyces sp. AN091965. Next base: position 2,235,030 of record NZ_JALDMY010000001.1, read on the forward strand.
CCGTGATGATGGCGCAGCGCGCACACCGGTGCTGACCAACACGCACGATCACAGCGGCAGTTCGCCGCATTCCGTGACCTTGGTGGGACCGGCGCGCCGTACCTGCGAGCGGTGTCCGTGGATACGCTCGAACCGGCGACCCCCCAGGGTGACGCCCGGCGGGCGGTCCGCCCGGCTCAGCGGCCGTCTGTCCGGTGGCTTCGGCTCATATGCCGTGCTTCTTGAGGATGGCCTCGATGTCGCTGAAGTCCTCCGCGGGGGCCGCCGCCTTCTTCGGCTTGGCCGCGGGCCTCGCGCCCGCGCCGAGGGAGGGCGCGGAGGCCGCGGGGGCGACCGCGTCGCGCTGGGCTGCCTTGGCCGCCGCCTTGCGCTCCTTGCGGGTGCCTCCGGAGCGGCGCTCCGCCGAGCGCGTGCCCATGAAGAGCAGCCAGGCCGTGCCGAGGACGCCGAAGCCCGCCCAGGCGACCGGGCTGAAGGCGGTCTCGGCCGCCCATTCGACGGCGCCCGTCATGACCAGGCCGAGGGGGACCAGGGCGTAGGCGGCGAGGCGGGCCGCGGCAAGGAAACGCTTGCGGTACGCGGTGACGGCGGCTATGCCGAGGCCGGCCGCGGCTACGGCGGAGCAGATGGTCTCGGCAATCATCCCGGTCCTCCAGGCGTGCGGGTGTGGTGCGGTCGCGCGGTCACGCTTGTCCCTTCCATCCTGCACCTGGCCGGGGGCTCGTAGCCATGTCGTACGAGGACATCAGGGAGATATCCGGGTCGGCCCTCCTCCCCAGGTGCCGGTCGGCGGGCGGTCGCCTGGGAGACTGTGCGCATGAACGACTCTTCCCCCACCGGCCCCGCCAGCCCCGTCGTCATCGAGGTCTGGTGCGAGCTGCAGTGCCCCGACTGCCGCACCGCCCTGGACGACGTGCGTGCCCTGCGGGAGCGCTACGGCGACCGCGCCGAGCTGCGTCTGCGCCACTTCCCGCTGGAGAAGCACCGGCACTCCTTCGCCGCCGCGCAGGCCGCCGAGGAGGCCGTGGAGCAGGGCAAGGGCTGGGAGTACGTCGAGGCGGTCCTGGCCCGGGTCGAGGACCTGGACCGTAAGGGAGAACCCTTCCTGGTGGAGGTGGCGCGGGAACTCGGCCTGGACGCTGAGGAGTTCGACACTGCCCTGGTCGACGGACGGCACATCCTGATCGTCGACGCCGACCAGGCCGAGGGCAAGGCCATCGGGGTCACCGGGACGCCGACGTACGTGGTGGGCGGTGAGCGCCTGGACGGCGGCAAGAGCCAGGACGGCCTGCGCGAGCGCGTCGAGGAGATCACCGACCGGCTGCTCGCCCAGGGCTGACACCGGTCGGCCGCCGGGGCGGGCACGGCGGCCGGAGCGCCCGCCCGCAGGGGTCAGAGCAGCGGCTTGTACAGGAAGTACGCGTCCGGTTCGTAGCCGAGCGACTCGTACAGGCGCAGTGCCGGGGTGTTGCCCGCGAACACGTTCAGGCCGATCCGGGTCCTGCCCGCCTCCAGGCACTGCCCTTCGGCGAGGAGCATGAGCGACCGGCCGTGGCCGCGGCCGCGGTGCTCCTCGCGGACCTCGACGTCGTACACGAAGGTCACGCCGTCGCGGTCGGCGATCCACAGCGTGCCCACCGTCGTGTCCGCCTCGGTCAGGACGCTCAGCCGGGCGCCGGGCGTCGCCAGGCCGTCGGGCAGGAGGCGCGCCTGGTCCCGCGCCACCTTGTCGCGGGCCTCGGCCTCGGGGACGCCGCGCTCGATCCAGTCGTGGGCGTAGGCCTCCGTCGCGTGCGCCGTCCAGTCCAGGAACTCCGCGTCCGTCATGGGCCTGGCCCGCACCCCGTCGGGCAGGACGGGCGGCGTCGGGGACAGCGGCTTGGACATGTTGCGGTTGCGCTCCACGTAGCCGAGCGCGGTGGCGAGGTCCAGCGCGCCCGGGGCGTCCCCGCGCACCTTGAGCTCGATGCGGGCGCAGCCCCAGCCGCGCGCCACCTCCTCGGCCGCGAGAGCCGCGACCGTGCCGCGGCCGCGGCGGCGGTCCCGCTCGTCGATCCGCAGGTCCACGATCTCGGCGACGCGCGGGCCGAAGACGGGGTGCGTGGCCAGCTGGATCCGGCCGACGGGGCGGCTGTTCACGCACACGTCGTACGTGCGTGACCTCGTGCCGTCAGTGCTCTGCTGGAGCGGCCCGGCCGGCCGCAGAGTCGTGGTCATCACGGGAGTTGTACCCGCCCCACGCCCCCGCGTCATCTGTTTTTCACGGCCGGGCCGGTTCCCCTACGGGTCCAGGTCGTCGGCGGCGCGCTCGTCGAAGACCCGCATGGCCTTGGCGGTCACCGGGCCGGGGGCGCCGGGCAGGTCACGGCCGTCGACGCGGTGGACGGCCTGCACGTCGCGCAACGTGGAGGTGAGGAAGACCTCCTCGGCCCGGTCCAGGACGTCGAACGGCAGGTCGGTCTCCCGCGCGCCGGTCCACTCGACGGCCAGCGCGCGCGTGATGCCCGCGAGGCAGCCGGAGGCCACCGGCGGGGTGTGGATCTCGCCGTCGAGCACGACGAAGACGTTGGACCCCGTGCCCTCGCACAGCCGCCCCACGGTGTTCGCGAACAGTGCCTCGCTCGCGCCCTGTTCGGTGGCACGGGCGAGCGCGAGCACGTTCTCCGCGTACGAGGTGGTCTTCAGGCCGGTCAGGGCACCGCGTTCGTTGCGGGTCCACGGGACCGTGATCACGGCGGTGGAGTCGGGCCTGCGCCCGGTCTCGCCGAGGGCGACGACGAGGGTCGGGCCGTGGTCGCCGCGGTCGGAGCCGAGCGGGGAGAGTCCGCCGGTGTAGGTGATGCGCAGGCGGCCGAGGTCCATGGGGTTGGCGTCCAGGACGGCGGCGCAGGCCCGGCGGACCTCGTCCAGGTCCGGCTCGGGCAGGCCGAGGCCGCGCGCCGAGCGGGCGAGCCGGTCGAGGTGGCGGGTGAGCGCGAAGGGCCGTCCGGCGACCGCCTTCACCGTCTCGAAGATGCCGTCGCCGACGGTCAGGCCGTGGTCGAGGACGGAGACGCGCGCGGTTTCGAGATCGTGCAGGCCGCCGTTGAGCCATATCTTCACGAAGGGGTCCCTCCCGTTGGTTCGTACGTTCCCGACGCTACCGCCAGCAGCCGCTCGGCCTTGAGCTCGGTCTCGCGCCACTCCCCCTCGGGGTCGGAGCCCCAGGTGATGCCGGCGCCCGTGCCGAAGCGCAGGGCACCGTCGGCGCGGTCGATCCAGAAGGTGCGGATGCCGACGGCGAGCTCGCCGGTGCCCCGGTCGGCGTCGACCCAGCCGACGCCGCCGCAGTAGGGGCCGCGGGGCGCCGTCTCCAGGGCGTCGATGATCCGCAGGGCGCTGGACTTGGGGGCGCCGGTGACGGAGCCGGGCGGGAAGGCCGCGTCCAGGAGCTCCGGCCAGCCCGCCCCGGGGCGCAGTTCGCCTCGGACGGTGGAGACGAGGTGGACCAGGCCCGGGTGCTTCTCGACGACGCACAGCTCGGGCACGGTCACGGTGCCGGTGCCGCAGACCCGTCCGAGGTCGTTGCGGACGAGGTCGACGATCATCACGTTCTCGGCGTAGTCCTTGTCCAGGAGGTCCGCCTCGGTCCGTCCGGTGCCCTTGATCGGACCCGACTCGACGGCGCCGCCCGTGCGGCGCAGGAACAGCTCGGGCGAGGCGGTGGCGACCTCCACGCCGTGTCCGGGCAGCCGAATCGTTCCGGCGTACGGAGCGGGGTTCCCGCGCGCGAGGAGGGCGGTCAGCGCGTCGATGTCCGCGTCGTCCGGGACGGGCGCGGACAGCACGCGGCAGAGGTTCGCCTGGTAGACGTCCCCGGCCGCGATGTGCGCGCGGATCCGGCGTACGCCGTCCGTATACGCGGCGCGGTCGAGGGAGGACGTCCAGTCACCGGCGGCCGGGCCGTGCCAGGCGCCGGGCACCGGGGCGGGCACCGGCTCCTCGCGCACCCGCCCGAAGCGGGCGCACACCAGACGGCCCTCGAAGTCCGCGCAGACGGCCCAGAAGCCACTGCTGTCCAGGGCGGAAGGGTCGCTGGTCACGTCGCGGAGATCGGTCGCGACAAGGCCGCCGAAGCGGGCCAGGGGAGACAGGTCGTGCACGGCTGCGAGTCTATGACCGGCGCCTCTGTGGCGCCCCGGACGCGGGTGACCAGGGCGGCAGCGCAGCACGCTGCGCAAACGCGTTTTTGTACTGGCCCGGGAATCCGCTAGAGTTCAACACGTCGCCGGGACGCGCAAGCGGACCGGGAAAGACAAGCGGACGTAGCTCAGTTGGTAGAGCGCAACCTTGCCAAGGTTGAGGTCGCCAGTTCGAACCTGGTCGTCCGCTCGCAGGAACACGGGGGATCTTCCCGAAACCCCGTACTCCTGGTGGAGTGGCCGAGAGGCGAGGCAACGGCCTGCAAAGCCGTCTACACGGGTTCAAATCCCGTCTCCACCTCCAAGGACGATTAGCTCAGCGGGAGAGCGCTTCCCTGACACGGAAGAGGTCACTGGTTCAATCCCAGTATCGTCCACTGGAATCTCTGATCATGAGGCCCTCGGGTCTTCGATCACCGAGGTTTCCCCGCGCGATTAGCTCAGCGGGAGAGCGCTTCCCTGACACGGAAGAGGTCACTGGTTCAATCCCAGTATCGCGCACGCAGCACCTACCACCTGCGGGTATACACTCGCTGATGGTCCCGCGCGATTAGCTCAGCGGGAGAGCGCTTCCCTGACACGGAAGAGGTCACTGGTTCAATCCCAGTATCGCGCACCACCTCCACGAAGCCCCTGGCCGTTCCTCGGCCGGGGGCTTCGTCGTGCGTGCGCCGCCGGGCGGGCGTCCGCGCTCTCGCCCGGCGGGGGCCGCGCCGGGCGAGACCGGGGGTCAGGACGAGAACAGCATGTGGCCGAAGCTCTTGTGCCGCTTGTGGCCGTGGTGGCCGTGGTGCTCGTGGTGACCGCCGTGGTGCGGGGCGCCCCAGGCGGGGGCGGGCGCGGCCGGGTAGCCCTGGGGCGCGCCGGGCGGCACGGGCGGGGCCTGGTGGCCGCTCCACTGACCCTCAAGACGCGTCAGGGCCTCCAGCTCTCCGTAGTCGAGGAATATCCCGCGGCAGCCGCTGCACTGCTCGATCTGAACGCCGTTGCGGTTGTACGTGTGCATCGCTGCGTGGCACTTGGGACAGTGCATGGGCGGCTCAACTCCTAGCCGGTCGTGACAGGTTCGCCGGATGTCTGCCCGGCTTCGGTGCGTTGCACCCTACTTCGGGCCGATCGGCGCCGGATCGGGAGGGAGGGCGGCCATCCGGTGGCAGGCGTCGACGACGTCCCGCTCCACCTCGTCCAGGTCACGGCCCTCCGCCCTCGCCTTGGTGATCGCGAGCGCGGCCGTCTGCACGGTCAGCGCGCGGGCCGGGACGTCGAGCACGGGCCACGGGTCGCCGCCGGCGGGGACGGCCGGGCCGCCCGCCGCGCGGTAGGCGTCCAGGAACCTCCTCCACTCCCCCGCGCCGAGCAGGTCGCAGGCGTACCAGGCAGCCGGGCGCGCCAGGTCCCAGGCGGGGTCGCCGAGGCCCAGGTCGTCGATGTCGATCAGCAGCCAGTGGCCGTCGGGCGCGCGGACGAGCTGGCCCAGGTGCAGATCGCCGTGGCACAGCGACGGCGGGCCCGGCGGCGGGGCCTCGGCCCGGGCCCATGGGGGCAGGGCCGCCCAGGCGCTCTCGACGGCGGGGGCGTCGGGGTGCGGGGCCCGTGCGGTGGCCGCGCGCAGGCGGGCGACGGCCCGGGCCGCCTTCTCCGGGCCCCGCATGCGCGGCATGCCGGACGGCAACCGGGCGGGCGGGGTGCGGTGCAGCCGGGCCAGGAGGGCGGCGACCGCCTCCCAGGGGGCGGCGTCCGGGTCGTCCCGGTCGACGGGCGTGCCGTACGGCCAGAGCGTGACCAGGCGGCCCCGCAGGAGCGCGGGTCGCGGGTCCAGCGGAGCGAGCAGGGTGTCCGCGAGGGCGGGGTGGGCCGCGGCGGCCAGGCGGGCGGCCAGGGGGCGCTCGGGGGTGCCGGGGGCGTGGGCCTTGGCCACGACGCAGGCGTGCCGGACGACGGTGGCGTCGGGGCGGTCGGCCAGGACGGCGGCGGGCGGGGCACAGGGACAGGCGTGCCGGGCGGGAGCGGGGGCGTGGGCCCGTCGCTCGGCGTGGCCGGCCAGGGCGGGGAGGAGGGTCACGGAGGTCCTGGGAGGGTGCGGGTGTGCCGCGAGCGTACGGGGTCGGGCCTCGCGGGGGCGCCCCGGTCCCGCCCCGCCCTCTCGCCCTGGCCAGGGGCTGCTGCCCGGGGAGCCCGCTCTGCGGCTCGTACGGCCGGGGGGGGGAGACCTCGTGCGCCGGGCAGACAAGGCACGCGTGCGCTGGGCGGCGAAGGCACCCGTGGCCCGTGGGCCGGAGCGAGAAGGCCCGCGGCGAGCAGACCGAGGAGAACAGGCCGGGGAGGAAGGCCGGGGTGAACCAGCCGAAGAAGCAGGCCGGGGAGAACAGGCCGAGGAAGAAAGCCGCGGTGAACAGACCGGGGAACAAGGGCCGTGGTGAACGGGCCGGAGAGGAAGGCCAGGGAGAACAGGTCCGGGAACAAGGCCGGGGAGAAGGGCCGTGGTGAACGGGACGGGGAGAAAAGAACAGCCCGCGCAGCTCCCCAGCTGCGCGGGCTGTGTGCCGTCCGCCGCACCCCCGTCCCCACGGGGTTTCATGGCCGGATGTCCCCGCCCGGACCGCTCTTCCGGGCCTGGGGCGCCGCTCAGCGCCCCAGCATCTCGCCCACGGACGACGCTTGTGTGAGCACTGCCTCCCAGCCGCCGAAGGCGACGATCAGCAGCGCTGCCAGGGGGAGGACCATGAGCGTGGCCACCAGCGGGTGGCGCGTTCCGGACGGCCGGACGCCCAGGGTGGAGAGCCTGCGTCCCTGTGTGCGGATCATGGTCCGCGGCGCGGTGTCCGCCATGGCCGCTCTCCCTTCCTGACTTTGTTGTTGTGCGTGAAGGTTCATGGGCAGCGGCGGGTGTCTGACCTCGGGGGACGAGTGCTGCACCCGCCGCTTGACCTCAAATTTAGGCGTGTGGGGCGCGGCGCACGTCATGCCCTCGTACCGATTGGCGGGCCTCCCGGAGGATGACCGCTCGTCACACAAGTACTCCCGTGGGTGGAGATGGAGACCTAGGTCCTTCCTAGGACTCAGGGTCTTCCCTGAGGGGACGCCCGATTCGCTCGGAGCTGTCCTCTCTCGGGACGGGCTGCTCGACCAGGGCCAGGACGCGGGTCGCCATGAACCGCGCGGTGCGCACGACGGAGCCGCTGCGGGTGACTTCGCTCACTTCGACCACTCCCCTGCGGACGGCGGTCTCCACACGGCGGCCCGCCCTGCTCGCCACCACTTCGTACGTACGCGTCGTGTCCCCGGCGTCCACGACTATCTCCACGCGATCACCCTTCACGGGATCAATCCCCCTTCGACGGTGGGTGGTTGGGGGTGCGGGTGGCGGCGATGAGCCCTGGGCGCGCGCCACCTGACCACTTTTCAAGTTTCGCACCGGGCACTGACAATCGATCGGCCCGTGAGGGCGCGGCCTCTGCACGGCCCGGGCCGTGGAAACGTAAGCTGTGGCTCGTCAGACGGACCGGGCAGCGGGGATGAACATGGCGATGATGCGCCTGAGGCGCGAGGACCCGCGTGTCGTCGGCTCGTTCAGGCTGCACAGGCGGCTGGGCGCCGGCGGGATGGGTGTCGTCTATCTGGGCTCCGACCGTCGCGGGCAGCGTGTGGCACTGAAGGTGATCCGGCCCGATCTGGCCGAGGACCAGGAGTTCCGTTCGCGCTTCGCGCGGGAGGTCTCGGCCGCCCGGCGCATCCGCGGCGGGTGCACCGCCCGGCTCGTCGCCGCCGATCTGGAGGCCGACCGGCCCTGGTTCGCCACGCAGTACGTGCCCGGTCCCTCGCTGCACGACAAGGTCGCCGCCGAAGGGCCGCTGTCCGCCGCCGAGGTCGCCGTCGTCGGCTCCGCGCTCTCCGAGGGGCTCGTCGCCGTGCACGAGGCCGGTGTGGTGCACCGCGACCTCAAGCCGTCGAACATCCTGCTGTCCCCGAAGGGGCCGCGGATCATCGACTTCGGGATCGCCTGGGCCACCGGCGCCTCGACCCTGACGCACGTCGGCACGGCCGTCGGCTCGCCCGGCTTCCTGGCGCCCGAGCAGGTGCGCGGCGCCGCGGTCACGCCCGCCACGGACGTCTTCGCGCTCGGGGCGACCCTCGCGTACGCGTCGATGGCGGACTCGCCCTTCGGACACGGCAGTTCCGAGGTCATGCTCTACCGGGTCGTCCACGAGGAGGCCCAGCTGCGCGGTGTGCCGGACGCGCTCGCGCCGCTGCTCAGGGCCTGTCTCGCCAAGGACCCGGAGGAACGTCCCAGCACGCTCCAACTGTCGCTGCGGCTCAAGGAGATCGCGGCCCGCGAGGCGCAGGGCCTCAGCGACGTGCGGCCGCCCGCGCCGCGCCAGGAGCAGCACGAGCGCCCGACGGGCCGCCTCGCCGCCGAGTACGCCGATCAGCGCACGCAGCGCCGCGCGGCCCCGGGCACTCCCCCGCCGCGCACCGGCCCGTCCCGGACGGGGGGCTTCCGCGACGGTGGTCCGCGTACGGGCGGCTCGAAGACCGGTGGTTCGCGGACCGGCGGCTCGCGGCCCTCGGCGCCGCGCGACACCCGGGGCTCCACCGGCAGCAGGCCGGGACCGCGCAGCGGCACCGGACGGCAGGGGCCGCGCACCACCGGTACGCGGCTGCGGCCCGCCAACCCCCGGCTGCTGCGGCAGCGGCTCTTCGTGTTCGTGGTGGTGACGCTGCTCGTGGCCCTGGGGATCGCGGCCGCGCAGGGGTGCCAGGGGCCCGCGCGGGGGCTCGACGACGTCCGCCAGGGGCCGGGCGTCAGCGACGTGCGCCAGCCGCACGACAGCGGTTCGTGACCGCCGGGGCCGCGGGCCCCGGCTCAGATCCGCAGGACCGCTGAGGGGTCAGGGCGCGGGGCGGCCCGTCGCCACGGCGTAGAAGGCCACCGCGGCCGCCGCGCCCACGTTCAGGGAGTCGACGCCGTGCGCCATCGGGATGCGCACCCATTCGTCGGCGGCGACCAGGGCCTGCCGGGACAGGCCTTCACCCTCGGCGCCGAGCATCAGCGCCACGCGCTCCATGCGGTGGGGGGCGACCTCGTCGAGGGTCTTGGCCTTCTCGTCGGGGGTCAGGGCGAGCAGGTCGTAGCCCGCTGCGCACACCCCTTCCAGGCCCTTGGGCCAGGAGTCCAGACGGGCGTACGGCACGGAGAAGACCGCACCCATGGAGACCTTCACGGAACGGCGGTACAGGGGGTCGGCGCAGTCCGGGGAGAGCAGGACGGCGTCCATGCCGAGGGCGGCAGCCGATCGAAAGATCGCGCCGATGTTCGTGTGGTCGTTCACGGCCTCCATCACCACCACGCGGCGGTGGGTCCGCAGGAGTTCGTCGGCCGTGGGCAGCGGCCTGCGCTGCATGGAGGCGAGGGCACCGCGGTGCACGTGGTAGCCGGTGACCCGCTCGGCGAGCTCGGGGCTGACCGCGTAGACCGGGGCGGGCACCTCGTCGATGACGTCGCGCATGACGTCGACCCACTTGGCGGAGAGCAGCATCGACCGCATCTCGTAGCCCGCGAGCTTGGCGCGCCGGATCACCTTCTCGCCCTCGGCGATGAACAGGCCCTCGGCGGGCTCGCGCCTGCGGCGCAGCTCGACGTCGGTCAGGCCGGTGTAGTCGCGCAGGCGCGGGTCGTCCGGGTCCTCGATGGTTTCGATGCTGCTGAGATCGGCCACAGGGTGATACTGCCTTGTCCAGGGAGTGGTGCCAACGGCTGCGGGGGTGTTCCGTTACCGATGGTTACGGTTACGGGTTCCGGGGCTCGTGGTGGGGGGTCTCGGGGCGCGCTCCGGTGGCGGCCACGGCCACCACGTCGCCGACGACGATGACCGCCGGGGGCTTCACCTCGTGGGTGCGTACCGCGTCGGCGACCGTCGCCAGGGTGGCGTCGACGCGGCGCTGGGCGGCCGTCGTGCCCTCCTGGATGAGGGCGACGGGGGTGTCGGCGGGCTTGCCGTGGGCGGTCAGTGCCTCGGCGATCTTGCCGATCTTGTCGACGCCCATGAGGATGACGAGCGTGCCGCGCAGCTTGGCCAGGGCGGGCCAGTCGACGAGGGAGCGCTCGTCGTCGGGGGCCACGTGCCCGCTGACCACGGTGAACTCATGGGCCACACCGCGGTGTGTGACCGGGATGCCCGCGGCGCTCGGCACCGAGATCGAGCTGGAGATGCCGGGGACCACCGTGCAGGGGATGCCCGCCTCGGCCAGGGCCTGGAGCTCCTCCATGCCGCGGCCGAAGACGTAGGGGTCGCCGCCCTTGAGGCGGACCACCGTCCTGCCCCGCTTGGCGTGCTCGATCAGGGCGTTGTTGATGGCCTCCTGGGCCATGAAGCGGCCGTACGGGATCTTCGCCGCGTCGATCACCTCGACGTGCGGGGGCAGCTCGGCGAGCAGGTCGCGCGGGCCCAGGCGGTCGGCGATGACCACGTCCGCCTCGGCCAGGAGCCTGCGGCCGCGGACCGTGATCAGGTCCGGGTCGCCGGGGCCGCCGCCGACGAGGGAGACGGCGCCGGTGGGCGGGGTCCCGCCGGTGGGGGCGGAGCCGAGGGCCCGGGCCCGGGCGCGGTGGTGCGGGGCCACGAGGGTGCCGTCGCGCAGGCCCTCCACCACGGCGTCGCGGATGGCGGCGGTGTGGCGGGGGTCGCGCTCCTTGGCGTCCGTGGTGAGGACGGCGACGGTGACGCCCGCGCTGTGGCCGGTGGCCGGGGTCCAGGCGGTGGCCTCGTCGGCGTCGTCGGAGCGGACGCACCAGACGCGGCCGCGCTCCCCCTCGGCCGAGGCCCGGGTGTTGGCGTCGGGGTCGCTGGTGGAGATCAGGGCGTACCAGGCGCCGGTGAGGTCGCCCTCCTCGTACCGGCGCCGGTGCCAGGTGATCTCGCCCGAGGTCGCCATCGCCTCCACCGACGGGGTGGCGGACGGCGAGACGAGGTGGACGTCGGCGCCCGCCGCGATGAGGGCGGGGAGGCGGCGCTGGGCCACCTGTCCCGCGCCGAGGACCACGACGCGGCGGCCGGTGAGGCGGAGGCCTACGGGGTAGGCGGGGTGTACGGCCATGGCGGTGCGGCTCCTCGTCGGGGCAGGAGGGTGGGCGCTACTGCTCTGGAGCGGCCCTGACGTGCGGATTTTAGAGGTGGCTTCAGCGTACGGCGGGGGCGGGGCAGGGGCGGGGCGGACGCCGGGCCTCCCCGTCGTCCGCCCCGCCCGGTGCCGCGCTACTTCTCCGTCACGCCCGCCGAGTCGAACGTGGCCACCTCGTGCATCGCCCGTGCCGCGCTCTGCACGATCGGCAGGGCCAGGAGGGCGCCGGTGCCCTCGCCCAGGCGGAGGTCCAGATCCACCAGGGGGCGCAGGCCGAGCTTGTTCAGGGCGGCCACGTGGCCGGGCTCGGCGCTGCGGTGGCCCGCGATGCAGGCGGCGAGGACCTCGGGCGCGATGGCGCGGGCCACCAGGGCGGCAGCGCCCGCGCTGACGCCGTCCAGGATCACCGGGGTGCGCAGGGAGGCGCCGCCGAGGAGCAGGCCGACCATCGCCGCGTGCTCCAGGCCGCCGATGGCCGCGAGGACGCCGATGGGGTCGGCCGGGTCCGGCCGGTGCAGTTCCAGGGCGCGGCGGACGACCTCGACCTTGCGGGCGTGCATCTCGTCGTTGATGCCGGTGCCGCGGCCGGTGACCTCAAGGGGGTCCAGGTCCGTGTAGACGGAGATCAGGGCCGCGGACGCGGTGGTGTTGGCGATGCCCATCTCGCCGGTCAGGAGGGCCTTGTTGCCCGCCGCGACCAGGTCGCGGGCCGTCTCGATGCCGACCTCGACAGCGGCCTTGACCTCGTCGCGGGTCAGGGCCGGGCCCGTGGTCATGTCGGCCGTGCCGGGCCTGATCTTGCGGGGCAGCAGGCCGGGCGTGGCCGGGAGCTCGCTGGCCACACCGACGTCGATCACGCAGACCTCGGCGCCGACCTGGGTGGCGAAGGCGTTGCAGACGGCGCCGCCGCCCAGGAAGTTGGCGACCATCTGCCCGGTCACCTCCTGCGGCCAGGCCGTGACGCCCTGGGCGTGCACTCCGTGGTCGCCCGCGAAGATCGCGACGGCGGCGGGCTCCGGGATCGGCGGCGGGCACATCCGGGACAGGCCGGACAGCTGCGCGGAGATGATCTCGAGCATGCCGAGCGCCCCGGCGGGCTTGGTCATGCGCTTCTGCCGGTCCCAGGCCTCGCCGAGCGCCTTGGCGTCCAGCGGGCGGATGTTGCCGACGGTCTCGGCGAGCAGGTCGTGCGGGTCCTCGCCGGGCAGCGCGCGGCGGCCGTACGTCTCCTCGTGGACGACCCACGACAGCGGGCGGCGCTTCGACCAGCCCGCCTGCATCAGCTCGGGCTCCTCGGGGAACTCGTCGACGTAACCGACGCAGAGGTACGCCACGACCTCCAGGTGCTCCGGCAGGCCCAGGGTGCGGACCATCTCGCGCTCGTCGAAGAAGCTGACCCAGCCGACGCCGAGGCCCTCGGCGCGGGCCGCGAGCCACAGGTTCTCCACCGCGAGCGCGGAGGAGTACGGGGCCATCTGCGGCTGGGTGTGGCGGCCCAGGGTGTGGCGGCCGCCGCGGGTGGGGTCGGCGGTGACGACGATGTTCACCGGGGTGTCGAGGATGGCCTCGATCTTCAGTTCCTTGAACTGCTTGGCGCGGCCCTTGGGGAGCGACTTCGCGTAGGCCTCGCGCTGGCGCTGGGCCAGTTCGTGCATGGTTCTGCGGGTCTCGGCGGAGCGGATGACCACGAAGTCCCAGGGCTGGGAGTGGCCCACGGAGGGCGCGGTGTGGGCCGCCTCCAGGACGCGGAGCAGCACCTCGTGCGGGATGGGGTCGCTGCGGAAGCCGTTGCGGATGTCGCGGCGCTCGCGCATCACGCGCAGGACGGCCTCGCGCTCGGCGTCGGCGTAGCCCGGGGCGGGCGGGTCGAGCGGGGTCACGGGCTCGACGGGCACCGCGGAGTCGGCCGGGAGGGGCTCGGCGAGGTCGGACTCGTCCTGGACCGCCGGGGCGGCGAGGTCCTCGGGGCCTTCGGGGCCCTCCGGCAGGGGCTCGGGGCGACCGGTGGCTTCCTCGGGGCCCGTGGGGGCGGCGAGGTCGGGTGCCGGGGCCTCGTCGGCCGGGGCGGCGGGGTCGGTCGGTTCGGCCGGGTGAGGTGCGTGCATCGGCTCGTCGGGGTCGGTCGTCTCCTGGGCGGGCGGCAGCTGGCCGTCCGCCACGGCGACGGGTGCGGGTGCCGCGGTGGCGGCGGGAGCGGCGGTGGGCCGGTCGCCGTCGCGGGGTGCGGGCACGGTGGGTACGGGCTGCTCCCCGGGCTCGGCGTGCGCCCCGGTGACGGGGAGGGCCTCGGGAGCGGCGGCCTCGGGGACGGGCCACTCCTGCGGCACGGCCTCCTCGGCGTCCGGCAGCTGGGCCGCCGGTACGGGTGCGGGGGACGCGGCGGCGTCCGGTACGGGCCCCTGGGGCGCGGCAGGCGGCTCCTGCGCGGCCGTCCCGTCGGGCTGCTGCGGAGCGAAGTACTCCGGAGGCACGGCGAGCGGTCGCGGGGGCGTCGGCGCCAGGTGCGGAGTGGTCGGCACCGAGCCTTCGACGGGCACGAACTGCCCCAGCGGAGGCGGCACTTGGGCGTCCTGGCCGGGGACGGCCGGGGGCAGCTGCGCGCCGGCCTCGGGCCACGGCTGGGCGGCGTCGGGGGCCTGCGGGGTGACGGCGGCGGCCTCGGGCTGCGCGGCCGACGGGCCCGGGGACGCCAGGTCGGCGAACGGCACCGGGACGCCCTGGTCGTCGACGACGGGCAGCGCGTGCGGCACCGGGACGCCCGGCGCGACCCGGACGGTGACGGCTTCGGAGGGGTCGGGCGCGCCCTCGGCGACCGGGGCATCGACGCCGTCCGTGCCCGCCGTGGTCGCGGCGGTCGCGGTGGCCTCGGCCGGGCCGTCCGTAGCGTCCTGGCCGGATTCCGGCACGGTGGGCTCGGGGACGGCGGAATGCGCCGGCGCGTCCGCGCCGGGGGCGTGCGGAACGGCTGCGTCCGCGAAGCCGGGAGCGTCCGGGGCATCGGAGGTGAGGGCGGCGGTTTCGGCGCCTTCCATCTGCGCGGGGCCCACGACGTGCGCCGACGGCATCTCCTGCGCGCCCTCGGGCGCCACCGCGTCACCGGCCGCACCCGATGCCTCGACCGGCTCCGGGACGGCGCCCTCGGCGGACGGCTGGTCCGCGAGGGACGCGTTCTCCGGTGCGGGGGTGGCTTCTGTCGCGGGGGTGGCTTCTGTGACGACAGCAGCGTCCGTGCCGTCGGAGGCTTCTGTCACTGTGGAAGCGCTTGAGGCGTCGGTGACGTTGGCGGTGACCGCTTCTGTGATGTGCGAGGCGTCTGTGGCGTCTGCGGTGTCTGTGGCGTCCACGGCGCTCGGGGTGTCTGTGGCACTCGGGGTACTCGTGGTGTCAGTGACGTCCGAAGCATCCGAGGTGTCCGAGGCGTCCGTGACCACCAGGGCCACCGGGGCTGCCGGGGCCATTGGGTCTGACGAGATCGGTGGGGCGGCGAGGACGGCCGGGTCGCCGGGGGCCCCCGGGGCCTCGGTGACGTCTGGGACGACCGTTTCTGCAGGCGTCCCCTGGGGGTTCTGCTGCGGTACGACCGGGGCCTGCTGGGGCTCCGCGCCCCAGGGCATCGCGCCCTGCGGCGGGATCTCGCCGAGCTGCGGGCCGGGCAGGGCGCCGGTGTCCTCGCGCGGGACGTCCAGGTACTCGGGACCGCTGGTGGGCGGGCCCGGCCGACGTACCGGCACGGCGTTCGGGGCGCTGCCCGCGGGGCCTCGGTCGGCGAGCGAGAGCACGGGCCTCGCGGCGCCGTCGGGGACGGCGGGCGCGGCCGGGCCGCGGTGCAGCGGGCGGCGGGAGGTCCCGTGGTGCGAGGCCGGGGTGTGCGCGGGGCCCGAGGGCAGCGGGACGCCGGTCAGGTCGACCGAGCCGCTGTCACGGCCCGCCGTCTCGTGCGGTCCGGGCTGGTGCGCGGCCTGCTCCTGGGCGAAGGGGGCCGGGGCCGCGACGGGCTGCGCCTGGACTGCCTGAACTGCCTGCATCGGCACCTGCGCCTGGTCGGCCTGGGCCTGACCTGCCGGTACCTGCTCCGCCGGGGCCTGGCCGACCGCTCCGAGCTGCGCGGCCTGCCCGACCGGCACCGCGACCGCGGCCGCCTGGCCGAACGCCGCGGGGGCGCCCTGCGCCTGCGCGAACTGCGCCGACACCGCGCCCGGCTGGGCGGGTACACCCGGCGCGCCGCCCTGCGGCACTCCCTGCGGCACGCCCTGGGGTCCGGCCGTCCGCACGGGCGCCGCCGGGGCGGCCTGCGGTCCGGTCGGCGGCTGCTGCGCGATGCCCGGCTGCGCGGCCTGCGCCTCGCTCCACGCGCCCTGGGCACCCGGCATCAGCAGCAGGTCGTCGTCCTCGGCGGGATGCTCGGAGGGATCGAGGAAGGTGTAGGGGCCCGGCGCGGGGACGCCCGACTGCTCCACCATGCCTGCGCTCTCCGGCAGCCCCTCGCCCGGGACCTGGCCGGTGTCGGTCATGCGTACCCCTCGCCCATCGGTTAGTCCTTCTGTGACCGCCCGTCATCCACAACGAGCTCGCGAGCCGCGCGGCAACGCGCCGCGTTCGGACCACAAGGCATTGTCGCGGTTGCTCCGCCACCGCGGCAGCGTGATCGGCCACGGTCCGCTGTGGACTGCGCCACGTCGCGCGTCCAGCGGTCCCGCCGTACCACACGCACCCCCCAAAACGGGCGAGCTTTCCGGACATTGAGCAAGGAATCGCCGGACACCCGGGTGCGGTACAACGATCGGCCAGCCTACCGCGCACGGCGCGGTAGGAGGGCCGCCAGGGTCACGCGGTGCGGTCGAGGAGCAGCCCGGAGAGCAGGAAGACGACGCTCCGCTTCCGCTCCGTCCAGGCGCGGGTGTCGAGTTCGACGGACTGCAGGAGGGCGCACTCGACGGCGTATCCGTGCTCCGACAGGTTCCGGCCGAGGAGTTCGGCGGCGTCGCGGGTGGGGGCGTGGGTGACGATGCGCTCCGGGCGCCGGTCGGCGGCGGCGGACACCACCGCCGCTCCCCCGCCCCCGACGCGTACGACGTCGGGCTCGGGGAGGCTTTCGAGGACGTGCGGCGCGGTGCCGTGCACGACGTGGGCGGGCACGCCGAAGCGGCGCGCGACGGCCGTGGTCCGGGCGCAGGCGTCCGGGTCGCGGTCCACCGCGATGACGGCCGCGCCGAAGCGCGCGGCCTCCGCGGCGAACGCGCCGCTGCCGCAGCCGATGTCCCAGACCAGGTCGCCCACGCGGGGGCCGAGGCGGGCGAGTTGGGCGGCGCGGATGCGGTCGGTCTCGCCCTCGCCGAGCTCGTGCTCACCGCCGTACGCGGCGGCGGGCAGCGCCCAGCCGCGCGGGTCCGTACCGGGGTCGCGGCCCGCGATCCAGCCGCTGTCGTGGGCGACGTGGCCGCCCATGACGATGACGACGTTGGGGTCGCGCCAGGTGTGGTCGGCCGCCTTGTCGGAGGCGACCACGGAGACCCGCTCCCGCGCGGTGCCGAGCTCCTCGCAGACGACGAAGGTGCGGTGGACGCCTTCGAGGAGCAGCCCGAGCTCCGCGGGCCCGGCGCCGGGCGAGGTGAGCACGGCGACCTTGCTGTGCGCGCGGCAGACGTTCACGGCGCGGCGCAGCGTGCGCCGGTGGGCGACCACGACCTGGGCGTCGTCCCAGGGCATGCCCGCGCGGGCGAAGGCCTGGGCGACGGCGGAGACGGCGGGGACGACCTCGACCTCGAGGCCGAACTCCGGGGCGCGCAGGGTGCGGACGACGCCGAAGAAGCCGGGGTCGCCGTCCGCGAGGACGACCGCCGTGCCGCGGTGCGCGGCGATGCGGCGGGCGGCGAGGCCGACGCTGCCGAGGCGGATGCGCTCGGCCGTCGGGGGGACCTCGGGGAGTGCGAGGTGGTGGGCGGCGCCCGCCACGAGTGTCGCGGCGCCAAGGGCGGAGCGTGCCGCGGTGGTCAGCGGCGAGCCGTCCCAGCCGATCACCGTGACCCGGTCGGCCATCGTCGTCTGTCTCCTGGGATCGCGGGTCGTCGGATGGGAGGCCGATGGGTGCGGCCCGGTGGGAGCGTACCTGGTGGCGCCCTGCCGGGGACGCCGGGCGGCCGACGACGAGGCAGCGGCGGGACCGGGCCGGTCCGGCTGGGGAGGGAAGACCGAGGGGAACATACCCGGCCGCACCCGGCCACAGACGCCGACCAGCGAACCGCGTACGCACTGGCACCCGACCACGGACGACCGACGACGGCACCGCAGCGAGACCCAGCCCGTCCGGCTCGGCAAGGAAAACCGAAGGGAGCGTACCCAGTAGCACCCGACCACGGACGGCCGACGACGGCACCGCAGCGAGATCGAGCCCGTCCGGCGATTGAGGACGAGGCCGCAGGCCGACGCATCCGCCCACGCCGCCCGAGGCGCTAGTTCCAGTCGGAGAACGCCGTCAGGTGTTCCGAGACGCCTTCGAGGTCCTCCGGCAGGAGGCTCCACACGATGAGGTCGGTGCGCAGGTCGATCCAGCCGCCGAGGGGGTCGCCGCCGTTTCTGACCCGTGCTATCCAGGCGCCGCGCAGGACGCCCTCGCTGATGCAGCCGATCTTCTGCGCGACCTGCTGCGCGGCGGTGTTGTCGGCGGCGGTGCGCAGCTCGATGCGCTCGAACTTCTGGTCGTGGAAGAGCCACTGGGCGGTGGCGAGCGCGGCCTCGGACGCGTAGCCCTCGCCGCGGGCCCAGGGCGCGGTCACGTAGTTGAGCTCGGTGGACCGCACCCGCCAGTCGGTGCGGCGCAGCTGGACGGTGCCCACCAGGCGCTGGGTGAGGAACTCGGTGACGGCGAGGGAGATGCCGTGCCCCGCGGCCCGCTCGGCGGGGGCGAGCTCGGTGATCCAGGCGTGCGCGTCCGCCTCGGTGTACGGCTGGGGCGCGGCGGTCCAGGCGGTGACGAGCTCGTCGTTCATCATCTCCGCGTAGGCGGGGACGTCGGCCTCGTCGAGAGGGCGCAGCACCAGCCGCTCCGTGCTGATGGAGATGTCGGGAAACCCCGAGGAGCCCCTGGAGGCTGTAGTCATGCGCCGCTCCGTAACCTTCATGGGCCTGTCGCTCCGTGAACCTTCGTGGCCCTGGGGGACCTTCAGACCTGCTGAAGGGTTCAGCATGCAGCATGCTGACGCCTCGTCGCACCACGGGGTCCGCTCCGCGTCGCGAAGAGGACCCCGTGGGTGCGGCGCCGGTGCCGACGCGTGTCAGCCCGTCGTGACGGGCAGCACCGACCCCTTGTACTTGTCCTCGATGAACTTCTTCACCTCGGGCGACTTCAGGAGCTTGGCGAGCTTCCTGACCTTCGGGTCGTCCTCGTGGCCCTTCTTCACGGCGAGGACGTTGTTGTACGGGTTGTCCTTCACCGACTCCAGGAGGACGGCGTCCTTCTTGGGGCTCAGGCCCGCGTCGAGCGCGAAGTTGTTGTTGATGACGGCCGCGTCGACGTCCTTCAGGGAGCGCGGCAGCTGCGCGGGCTCCAACGGCTTGATCGTGAGCTTCTTCGGGTTGGCCGCGATGTCCTCGGGGGTGGCGTTCGCGCCCGCGTCCTTCTTGAGCCCGATGACGCCCTTGGAGGCGAGCAGCTGGAGGGCCCGGCCTTCGTTGGTGGTGTCGTTCGGGACGGCGACGACGGCTCCGGAGCGGAGCCCGGTGACGTCGTCGAGGTCCTTGCCGCCGTCGGCGTACACGCCCATCGGCGGCAGGTAGACCTCGGTCACCGGCACCAGGTCCGCCTTCTTGGAGGAGTTGAAGTCCTTCAAGTAGGGGGTGTGCTGGTAGAGGTTGGCGTCGAGGGAGCCCTCCTGGAGGGCGGTGTTCGGCGCGACGTAGTCGGTGAACTCGCGGATCTGGAGGTCGAGGCCCTCCTTCTTCGCCAGGTTCTGCTGGACGTACTCCAGGACCTCACCGGCCGGGGTCGGGGTGGCCCCGACGACGAGCGTGTCGCCGTCGGAGCCGGAACCCGAGCCGCAGGCGGTCAGGCCGAGCGCCAGGGCCAGGGCCCCGGCCGCCACGGCTGTGCCCGGCGTCCGCATGTCAGAAGGCCGCGACGACGGCGCCGTCGTACTTGTCCTCGATGAACTTCTTGACCTCGGGCGAGGTGAGGAGCTTGGCGAGCTTCTTCACGCGCGGGTCGTTCTCGTTGCCCTTCTTCACGGCGAGGAAGTTGCCGTAGGGGTTGCCCTTGGCCTTCTCGGCGACGAGGGCGTCCTTGGCGGGGCTGAGGTCGGCCTCCAGGGCGTAGTTGCCGTTGATCACCGCGGCGTCGACGTCCTTGATGGTGCGCGGCAGGGCCGCGGCCTCCAGCTCCTTGAACTTCAGGCCCTTCGGGTTGGACGCGATGTCCTTGGGGGTGGCCTCGAAGCCGACGCCGTCCTTGAGCTTGATGACGCCGTTGTCCGCGAGGAGCTTGAGGGCGCGGGCCTCGTTGGTGGTGTCGTTCGGGACGGCGACCGTCGCGCCCTTCTTGAGGTCGTCGAGGTTCTCGATCTTCTTCGAGTAGAGGCCCAGCGGCTCCAGGTGCACCGTGCCGTTGGGGACGGGGACGATGTCCGTCTGGTTCTTCTTGTTGAAGTCGTCGAGGTACGGCTTGTGCTGGAAGTAGTTCGCGAAGACCTCACCCTGCTGCGTCGCCGTGTTCGGCGTGACGTAGTCGGTGAACTCCTTGACCTCCAGGTCGAGGCCCGCCTTCTTCGCCAGCTTCTGCTTGACGAAGTCGAGGATCTGGCCCTGCGGGGTCGGGGTCGCGGCGACGACGAGCGCGCCGTCCTTGTCGCCCGCGGAGTCCTTGTCCGAGCCGCAGGCGGTGAGCCCCAGGGTGAGGGCTCCGGCGGTCAGGACAGCAGCGGTGATCTTGGTGGTGTTACGCACGAAAAGTGCCTTTCTCCATGGGTGGTACACGCCCGCGGTCGGTGGCTGCGGGGTGGTGCTGGGTACTCGCTTGGGCGAACTCAGCGAACTCTGGGGCTCAGGAGGCCTTGGCGGGCTCGGCCTCGGCCGTGACGGTCTTCGGGGTCTTGGCGCGCAGCAGCTTCAGCTTCGGCGCGGCCCCCGAGTGACCGCCGCGCCGGTGGAGCCTGCGGGCGGCGTAGTCGCCGGCGAACTGGATGATCGAGATGACCACGGCGAGGATGCCGACGGTGATCCACATCAGCTCGGTCTCGAAGCGCTGGTAGCCGTAGCGGACCGCGAGGTCGCCGAGGCCGCCCGCGCCGACGGTGCCGGTGATCGCCGAGTAGCCGATGAGGGCGACGACGGTCGTGGTGGCGCTGGAGATGAGCGACGGCAGCGACTCGGGCACGAGGACCTTGCGGACCACGGTCCAGGTGTTGCCGCCCATCGACTGCACGGCCTCGACCAGGCCGTGGTCGACCTCGCGCACGGCCGTCTCGACCAGGCGGGCGAAGAACGGGATGGCGCTGATCGCGAGCGGCACGATCGCGGCCTCGCGGCCGATGGTGGTGCCGACGATGGAGCGCGTGAAGCCCATCAGGGCGACCATGAGGATGATGAACGGCATCGAGCGGCCGATGTTCACGACCTGCCCGATCACCTTGTTCACGACGACGTTCTGCAGCAGGCCGCCGCGGTCGGTGAGCACCAGGAGGAGGCCGAGCGGCAGACCGGCGGCGACGGCGATCAGCGCCGACCAGCCGACCATGTAGAGGGTGTCCCAACAGGCCTGCTCCAGCAGGGGCTGCATTTCGTCCCAGGTCACTTGGCACCTTCCTTCACCAGCACGGAGTCCTGCGGTGCGGGCGTGTCGTGCCCGGCGACGTCGACCTGGAGGCCCTGCTCGCGCAGGAAGCCGATGGGCACGACGTTCTCCTCGAAGCGGCCGGGCAGCTCGATGCGCATGCGGCCGACCTGCTTGCCCCCGACGGTGTCCATGGCGGCGCCGAGGATCGAGATGTCGATGTTGTACGTGCGCGACAGCTGGGAGATGACCGGCTGCGTCGCGGCCTCGCCGTGGAAGGTGACGTCGACGACGGTGCGCTGGTCGCCCGTCGCGGCGCCGCTGAGCGGGAACAGCGCGGCGGCGAGCTGCGAGCCGGGCGTGGCCAGGAGCTCGCTGACGGTGCCGGACTCCACGATCTGCCCGCGCTCCATCAGGGCGGCCGAGTCGCAGACGGTCTTGACGACGTCCATCTCGTGCGTGATGAGCAGGACGGTCAGGCCGAGCTGCCGGTTGAGGTCGCGGAGCAGCTGGAGGATGGAGCGGGTGGTCTCCGGGTCGAGGGCGCTGGTGGCCTCGTCGGAGAGCAGCACCTTCGGGTCGCCCGCGAGGGCGCGGGCGATGCCGACGCGCTGCTTCTGGCCGCCGGAGAGCTGTGCCGGGTAGGACTTGGCCTTGTCGGCGAGGCCGACGAGGTCGAGCAGGTCGAGCGCCTTGCGGGTGCGCTCCTTGCCGGACAGGCCGAGGATTTCGAGCGGCAGCTCGACGTTGTCCTGCACGGTGCGCGAGGACAGCAGGTTGAAGTGCTGGAAGACCATGCCGATGCGGCTGCGGGCGGCCCGCAGCTCCCGGCCCGCGCGCGGGCCGCGTCCGGCGAGGGCGGTGAGGTCCTGACCCGCCACCGTCACGGTGCCGGAGCTGGGGCGCTCCAGGAGGTTCACGCAGCGGATGAGCGAGGACTTGCCGGCGCCGGACTGGCCGATGACGCCGTACACCTCGCCTTCGCGCACGTGGAGGTCGACTCCGTCGAGGGCGGTTACTTCACGACCGCGTGAGCGGTAGACCTTGGTAAGGCCGGAAGTGGTGATCACTGGGTTTCCGTCACTGTCGAGTGCGCGGCGCGTGGTGTCGCCGGGGCACGGGGCATTCGTTCGGAACGCGGCACGGTTCTCGCGGTGGCGGTGGAACCGGAGGACGTGTGCGCGGGGGCGGGCTCTCGCTTCCGCTACGTCGCCTGCGGGCGGAACGTGGGGACGCGGGGCACGGCGGCTTCGCTTCGGGGCGCGAGGCTCAGTGGTACAGGGGCCCTCAGAAGGCGCACATTCGACACATACAACGAGCACCGGGCGTCGTCATCGCCTCGGTCGCAAGGGTGCGGCTGCTCGTCGTGGTCATGCGGACAGTAAAACACGCGGGCGGCATCGCACCGCCACCATTGTCCGAATAGCGGACGCCTCATGCCCGCCTGTCGGACGCACGGTGTCGCCTCACCGGCCCCTTCGGGCACCCGTGACGATCTCCACCCCACCCGCCGTGGCCTGCGCCGACACCTCCGAGAGGTCGTTCACGAGGACGTCGGCGGACAGCTCGGCCGCGGGGTGCGTTGTGGTCAACGCCACGGTGGTCATGCCCGCGGCCCGGCCCGCCGTGAGACCCGCGGGGGCGTCCTCGAAGACCACGCAGCGCGCCGGGTCGACGCCGAGGGTCCGTGCGGCGAGCAGGAAGGGCTCCGGGTCGGGCTTGCCGCGGGTGATGTCGTCGGCCGCGATCAGGGTCTTGGGGCGGATGCCCACCTCGTCGAGGCGGGCCTCGGCCAGGCGGCGGGTGGCGGAGGTGACCACGGCCCAGCGCTCGGGCGGCAGCGAGGCGAGCAGGTCGAGGGTGCCGGGCAGCGCGACGACACCGCCCGCGACGTCGGAGACCTCCAGCTCCTCGATGCGCGCGACCGCCGCCGCGACCCGCTCGGCGGGCAGCAGGTCGGCCACGATCTCGGCGGCGGGGCGCCCGTGCAGCTCGACCCGCGCGAAGTCCTCGGCGGTGATGCCGTACTCCCCCGCCCAGCGCGTCCAGCAGCGCGTGACCGACTCCATCGAGGAGATGAGGGTGCCGTCGTTGTCGAACAGGAGCGCTTCGGCCCGCAGGGTCTGGGGTTCGGCCTGGGTGTTCATGGAGATCGACGATACGTGGGCCGCCCCCGGCGGGACCCGGGCCCCCGGGGCCGCGCGCATCGGGCCTTTTGGCCCGTAATAGGGTCTCGGCATGCTTGTTGCCCTGACCGTCGCGACCTCCGTGGCCGCGCTCGCGCTCGCGGCCTGGTGCGGCTTCGCCGCCTACCGGGACCAGCCGACGAAGGACTGGCACTTCATCGGCATGGGCGTGGTCACCCTCCTCGCCCTGCTCCAGCTGATCGTCGGCATCGTGCAGCTGGCCCGGGGCGAGGACCCGGAGCAGGGCACGACGATCTTCGTGTCGTATCTGATCGGCTCGTTCGCCTGCGTTCCGGCGGCGGGGTTCATGTCGCTCGCGGAGCGCACCCGCTGGGGCTCGGCGACCGTCGCCGCGGGCGGCGTGGTCCTCGCCGTGCTCGAAGTGCGTCTGTACGACATCTGGGGAGGCTGAGGTGGCCGTGACCGAATCCGGATCCGGAGAGGCTCCCGAGCGGAGCGGGCCGCGGAGGCAGAAGCTGATCACGGGCCCCGGCATCCTGCTGGTGTGGCTGTACGGCGTGATGGTCGTCGGCGCCGTGTCCCGCTCGGCGGTGCAGATCTCCACGGACTTCGACAAGGCGCCGCTGGCCTACACCCTGTCGGCGCTCGCCGGTGTGGTCTACGGCTTCATCACGTACTCGCTGGTGCGCGGCGGCGAGACGGCCCGCAGGGCGGCGCTGGTGTGCTGCGCCGCCGAGCTGGTCGGCGTGCTCGGGGTCGGGGCCTGGACCCTGGCGGAGCCGTCCGCGTTCCCGGACGCGACGGTGTGGTCGGACTTCGGCATGGGGTACCTCTTCATCCCCGTGCTGCTTCCGGTCACCGCCCTGTACTGGCTGCGCCGCTCCAGGCGGCCCTGACCCGCGCCCCGGCGGGGGCGCGGGGAGCCCTGGGCGCCCGTCCGGTGGACAGACCCTAGGCGCTGGCTACGAACGCCGGTGCCGGGGCGACCTCGGTGACGTCCTTGGCGAGCGTCACCACCGTCAGCCGCTCGTCCACGCGCCGCGTGCTCACCGGCGCGTACCCGTGCTTGCGGTACAGCTGGAGGTTGCTCTCGCTGCGGTGCCCGGTGAAGAGCTCGAAGCGGCGGGCGGCGCCGCCCTCGCCCAGGCGTCGCTCTATCGCGTCGAGCAGCCGCCCGCCCAGGCCGTGCCGCTGCATCCGGGGGTGGACGACGAGCTTGCCGACGCGCGCCGTGCCCGCCCCGTCGACGCTGGCCCGCACGGAGGCCACGACCTCGGCGCCGAGCCGCGCGACCAGGACGGTGCCCCCGGCCAGCTCCGCCTTGAGGGAGTCGAGGGTCTGGGTCAGGGGCTCGATCGAGTAGTCGCCGTACAGCTCGGCCTCGCTCTGGTAGCAGAGGTACTGCAGTTTGAGGATCTGCTCGGCGGCGTCCTGGTCGTCGGCTGCCGCCTCGGAGATGGTCACGCTCATGCCCATGTGTGCATGCCTCCCGCTCACCTGCTCCACCGGTTGTCCTTCACTCCTTTCCCCACGGGCCAGGAGTCGCAACCTCTTGCGCGAGCATTCTGCGCAGGCATCCCAGGCACCGGGAACGTTCTGGCCCCAAAGATCCTTGTGACATTCCCAACTCTCCTGCGATTTCACGGTAAGTGAGGTCCTTGGGCGACAGAAGTGCAGCCAGGAGCCGAGGACACCGTCCGGGGAGCTTGCGGACGGCCGCGTGCAGGATCCGGTGCCGGTCGGCCCGCAGCACGCGCTGCTCGGGACCGCCCTGGAGGTCGTCGGCCGGTTCGGTGACGTACGACCGCTCGCGGCGGGCGGCGTGGCGGCTGCGGTGGGCCTCGTCGCGGACGGCGGTGCGCAGCCAGCCCGCGGGGTCGGCGAGCGACCCCTTGGCGTCCAGGTGTTCGATCAGGCGCAGCCACACGGCCTGCTCGAGGTCGCCGGGTTCGGCGCCGGAGCCGTGCGCCTCCGCCGAGGCCTCCGCGGCGAGCAGCGGACGCAGGGCGGTGACGAGGTCGGGCGAGAGCGAGGGCGTCATATCCGCGACGACGCGGCCGTTTCGGCGCCGGGTTTCCGAAACGGCCGCGGCTCACTCCAACCGGGAGTTCCCCGTCATCCGTTGACAGGGCCGCCGTCGCGGAAGTCGGCGGCGGCGAGGAGCGCCGTGTCCGCGTTGTCGGAGAAGATCCCGTCGATGCCGGTGGCGAAGTACTTCTTGAACGCGCCGAAGGCGTCGCCGTACGCGTTGGGGTCCGTGCCCTTCTTGAAGTCGGCGGGCAGGAAGGTGTTCTCGTTGCGCATCGTGTACGGATGCAGGATCAGGTCCTCGGCATGCGCGTCGCGCACCAGCGTGGTCGGCTCCAGGAGCCTGCCGTCCGGGCCCTTGGGGATGATCAGGTCCAGGGTCGGGCCGATGCCCTTGGCGTACGAGGCCATCCAGCGCAGGCCCTCGGGCTTGATGAGGTCGGCGACGGTGCGCGGGTCGCCCGCCTCGACGAAGTCCCAGGGGCGGGAGTTCGCGGACGACAGCAGGACCACGCCGGGCGCGTCGACGAGCTTGCGCAGCCGCTGGATGCTGCTGGGCTCGAAGGACTGCAGGAAGTTCGGCGAGTGCCTGCGGTGGCGGTTGTAGCGGCGCAGGAGCTTGGCGAGGGGCTCTTCGAGGCCGAGGCCCAGCTTGCGGAAGTACGTGGGGTGTTTGGTCTCGATGTGCAGCCAGACCCGGCGGCCGCGCTCGCGGCCCGCGCGCTCGGCCCAGCGCAGGACCTCCTCCAGGGTGGGGACGTCCCAGCGGCCGTCGTAGAGCGTGTTGCGCTGGCGGGTGCCGGGGATGCGCTCCTTGGCGCGCAGCGTCTTCAGCTCGGCGAGCGTGAAGTCCTCGGTGAACCAGCCGGTGAGCTGGACGCCGTCCACGGACTTCGTCGTCTTGCGGTCCGCGAACTCCGGGTGCGCGGCGACGTCCGTGGTCGCGGTGATGTCGTTCTCGTGACGGCACACGAGGTGGCCGTCCTTGGTGGGCACGACGTCCTGCTCGATGACGTCCGCGCCCATGTCCAGGGCGAGTTGGTAGGAGCCGAGCGTGTGCTCGGGCCGGTAGCCGCTCGTGCCGCGGTGCGCGATGACGGTGGGCACCGGCAGCTCGCCGCCGTGCCCGTGGCCCTTTCCGTGGCGGCCCTCGGCTCTCGCCACGCCGGGCGCGCCCGCGACGGCCCCGCCCGCGCCGAGGACCGCGGCCCCCAGGACCGCCCGCCGCCCCGGGCTCGTCCCCGTCCGCCGCTCGGCCGTCGCGCCGTATTCCTCGTTCGCCATGAGGGCTCCCTCTTCGTGTACTGCCGTGTGCCGCCTTGCACCTGACAAAGCGGCACCGATCGTAGGTGGCGACAGGTGACGTACGGGAGACCCGGGGTCGAACGTACGGGTGACGCGCGATGGCCGAAGGCCGCATGGGGCGCGAAGGCGCACGGGCCCGGCGCGGGAGAACGCCGGGCTTCAAGGCGTCCGGGCCCCGGGGAGGGCTTCGGGACGCGGCCCCCGGGGAGCGTGAGAAGGGCCACTCGGACAAGCGGCGCAGTTCGTACGGCGATACGGTCGTGCTGGTAGGACCCTCGTGGGGCAAGGGGCGCGCAAACTCAGGTCAACTCTGCGTATCGGTCGCATGAACCCGATGTGCGTTCAACGGGGACCCGCGAGTATGGTCCTCACCTGCAGCGACTTGCCGTCGACCCGTTGACACCGGAGGAACCGTTGTCCCGTCTAGCGCTCCTGAAGGCAGTGCTCGGACCGATCTTGCGCCTGACGTTCCGCACGCGGGTAGAGGGTGCCGAGAACATCCCCGGGACCGGTCCCGTCATCCTGGCCGGAAACCACCTGACGTTCATCGACTCGATGATCCTGCCCGTGATCTGTGACCGGCCGGTCTACTTCATCGGCAAGGACGAGTACGTCACGGGCAAGGGCCTCAAGGGCCGCGCGATGGCCTGGTTCTTCACCGGCGTCGGCATGATCCCGGTGGACCGCGACGGCGGCCGGGGCGGCGTGGCCGCGCTGATGACCGGCAAGCGGGTCCTGGACGACGGCCAGATGTTCGGCATCTACCCGGAGGGCACCCGCTCCCCCGACGGCCGCCTCTACCGCGGCCGCACGGGCATCGCCCGGCTCACGCTGATGACGGGCGCGCCGGTGGTGCCGTTCGCCATGATCGGCACGGACAAGCTGCAGCCGGGCGGCAAGGGCCTGCCGCGCCCCGGCCGGGTGACGGTCCGCTTCGGCGAGCCGATGGAGTTCTCGCGCTACGACGGCATGGACCGCGACCGCTATGTGCTGCGCGCGGTGACCGACTCCGTGATGACGGAGGTCATGCGCCTGTCCGGGCAGGAGTACGTGGACATGTACGCCACGAAGGCGAAGGCGGCCTGAGCCGGGCCGCGACACGGCGAAGGGCCGCACCCCGCGCGGGGTGCGGCCCTTCGCCGTGTACGGGCGGCGGTGGCGTCAGGGGTGCTCGACGCCCTCCTCCAGCTTCTGCCCCTTGAGCAGGAACCAGGCCGCGACCGCCGTGGCGAGCAGCACCGCGGCGCCCACGCCCGCGGCGACCCGCAGGCCGTCGACGAAGGCCTCCTGCGCCGCCGACACCAGGGGGCCCGCCGTGTGCTCCGGCAGCCCCGCGCTCGCCTCGACGGCGCCGCCGAGGGACTCATGGGCGGCCGCCGCGGCGTCGGGCGGGGTGCCGGCCGGGGCCGTGAAGTCGCGGTAGACGCCGGTGACGATGGAGCCGAGCAGGGCGATGCCGAGGGCCGCGCCCAGTTCGTACGCCGTCTCCGAGACCGCGGAGGCCGCGCCCGCCTGCTCCTTGGGCACGCTGGACAGGATCACGTCGGCGGTCACCGTGAAGGCGAAGCCCGCGCCGACGCCGACCACCAGGAGCGCGGCGCCGAGGAGCGGATAGCCCGTGTGCTGGCTCAGGGTGGTGAGCGAGGCGAGGGCGAGGCCCACCGCCGCGAGCCCGCCCGCGACCACGGAGCGCACCGAGAAGCGGCGTGCCACCAGGCCCGCGATCAGACCCGCCGTCACCGCGCCGAGCGCGGCGGGCAGCTCGGCGAGGCCCGCCTCGAACGGCCGCCTGCCCTGCACGAGTTGCAGGAACTGCGACAGGAAGAAGACCAGGCCGGACAGGCCGAGGATGGTCAGCAGGTCCGCCAGGACCGCGGCGGAGAAGCCGCGGTTGCGAAAGAGCCGCATGTCGAGCAGCGGCGCCTCGAGGGTGAGCTGTCGCCGGACGAACCAGGTGAGTGCCGCGACACCGATGACGCCCGCGGCGAGCACCTCCCAGCCCGCGCCGCCCGCCGCCGCCTCCTTGATCGAGTACACCACGGCGATCATGCCGATGAGCGACAGGGCGACGCTGATCAGGTCCCAGGGGCCGGGTGCGGGGTTCTTCGACTCGGGGAGCAGCTTGACGCCGACGAGGACGAGGACGGCCATCACGGGCAGGTTGATCAGGAAGACCGAGCCCCACCAGAAGTGTTCGAGCAGGAAGCCGCCGACGACCGGGCCGATCGCCGCGCCCGCCGAGGCCATCGCGCCCCACACGCCGACGGCGATGCTGCGCTCGCGCGGGTCGTGGAAGATGTTCCGGATCAGCGCGAGGGTCGAGGGCATCAGGGTGGCACCCGCGACACCGAGCAGCGCCCGGGCCAGGATCATCAGCTCCGGCGTGGTGGCGTAGGAGTTGAGCACGGACACCGCGCCGAAGGCGACGGCTCCGACGAGCAGCAGTTTCTTGCGGCCGATGCGGTCGCCGAGGCTGCCCATGGACACCAGCAGACCGGCGATCACGAAGGAGTAGACGTCGCCGATCCACAGGAGCTGGGTCCCCGACGGCTTGAGGTCCTCGCTGATGTACGGCGTCGCGAGGCCGAGGACGGTGGCGTCCACGGCGACGAGCAGGACGGCGAGGACGAGGACGGCCAGGGCCAGCCAGCGGCCGGGCGGCCGGGCCACCTCGGCCGGTGAGGTGCGCTGTGCGGTCCGGGTCACGATTCCACTCTCCGTTGTGCTCCGCCGATGAGCAGCTCGGCGATCATGTAGCTGAAGTCCTTGGCCGCGACGCGGCCGTCGAGGACGGCCCAGGCGCCGGAGCTGACGAGGCCGTACAGGGCCTCGGTGAGCCAGACCGGGGTCAGGTCGATGCGGAACTCGCCGCTCTCCTGACCGCGCCGGAACAGCTCGGCCACTCGGGTGTCGATCCGGGACCAGCCCTCGTGCTGGGTCTCGCCCTCGAACAGCGCGTTCTCCGTGACGAGGAACGCGAGCAGTCCGGCGGCGGGCTGGAGCTCCTTGACCAGGCGCCGCAGGGCGTCCCCGGCGCCGCCCTCGTCGAGGCGGGCGGCGTCCAGGGCGAGCTCGCACTCCCTCAGGCCGAGGTCTTCGAGCGCGCGGACGAGCGCGTCACGCCCGGCGAAGTGACGATGGAGGGTGGCCCGGCTGACGCCGGCGGCCTTCGCGACCTCGTCCATGGTCGCGGAGCCCTTGCGGGTGAGCAGGGCGGCGGCACTG
The DNA here is from genome assembly GCF_022698285.1 of Streptomyces sp. AN091965. NCBI lineage: Bacteria > Bacillati > Actinomycetota > Actinomycetes > Kitasatosporales > Streptomycetaceae > Streptomyces > Streptomyces sp. AN091965. The sequence goes on from NZ_JALDMY010000001.1 coordinate 2,264,795, forward strand.
CGCAGCACCTGGTCTCGGTCGACAGACATGAGACAACCATAGTCCACATGAGACATTTCTGTCTCATGAGAGGCGTACGGGTCTTAGGGCCGGGGCGGAGCGGTGGTCTCTCAGTGCCAGGGCAGCGCGGCCCGCGTGCTCCAGTACGCGGCGGGCTCCTCGGCGAGGGCCTCGACGCGCTCCAGGTCCTGGGCGTCCAGGTCGACGGCCGCGGCGTGCAGGTTCGACACGAGCTGTACGGAGGTGGCGGCGCCGGAGAGCACGACGCCGGCCCACGGGCGGCGCAGGACCAGGGCGAGGGCGACCGCGTCGCAGCCGAGGCCGGTCCGCTCGGCGACGGCGCGCAGGGCGGCCGGGGCGTGCTCGCCCGCGAGGCGGCCGTTGGCCATGCCCTCCTTGACCAGGACGGTCAGACCCGCGTCGTGGGCCTCGGCGAGCGCGGGACCCGCCGAGGTCTCCAGGGCGTTGTAGGTCGCCTGCACGGTGTGGAAGAGCCGTTCGCCGCCGACGGTCACGTCCAGGGCGGCGCGGATCGCGGCGGCCTGCTGGGGGCCGCTCACGGACAGGCCGACGGTGACGCCCTCGGCGGCGAGGTCCGCGAGCCGGGCGTGCAGCTCCTTGTCGGTGAGCGCCGGGCTGTCCGGCGTGACCGAGTGGATCTGGTAGAGGTCGAGCCGCCCGCCGAGCAGCGCGGCGCTCTCGGCGCGCTGGCGGTCGTACGCGGTGACGCTGTGGTCCTTGACCTCGTGCGCGGTGGCGTCGGTGCGCCAGTCGGCCGTGTAGGTGTAGCCCCACTTGCTGCCGACGACGACGTCGTCGACATCGGGCCTGCTCGCCAGCCAGTCGGCGAGGAACTCCTCGGAGCGGCCGTAGGAGCGGGCCGCGTCGACGTACCGCACGCCGAGCGCGTAGGCGGCGTCGAGGAGTTCGAGCGCGCGCTCGCGCAGGGCCTCGACGCTGCGGGACGACGGCAGGTCGGCCTCGCGGCCCAGGGTGATGTAGCCGGGCCGGCCGACGGCGGCCAGGCCGAGGCCGATGTGGGCGGTCGGGGTGGTGGCTTCGGCCAGGCGGGCGAAGGGCATGTGGGGCTCCACGCTTCGGGGGTGGGACGCGGCGAGGGGAGTGCGCGGGTCGCGCACTCCCCTGCGTTCAACGTAACCCTCCCCGGGCGGGCGGGCCCTCGCGGGGCTCCCGCCGTCCCGGTCCGGCCCCGCGCGTCACACGGTCCGGGCCGTCGCCCACTGACGCTGGGCGGTCACGTCCTTCTTGATCTCGGCGAGCTGGGCGGCCACCGCCGAGGGCGCGGTGCCGCCGCGGCCGTCGCGGGAGGCGAGGGCGCCCGGCACGTTCAGCACGGTGCGGACCTCGGGGGTCAGATGCGGGGAGATCTTCGCGAACTGCTCGTCGGTGAGCTGGTCGAGCTCGATGCCGTGGGCCTCGCACTCCTTGACGCACTCCCCCGCGACCTCGTGCGCGACGCGGAACGGCACGCCCTGCTTGACCAGCCACTCGGCGATGTCCGTGGCGAGCGAGAACCCGGCGGGGGCCAGCTCCTCCATGCGCTCGCGGTGGACCGTGAGCGTCGCCATCATGCCGGTGAAGGCGGGCAGCAGGACCTCCAGCTGGTCGCAGGAGTCGAAGACGGGCTCCTTGTCCTCCTGGAGGTCGCGGTTGTACGCGAGCGGGAGCGCCTTGAGGGTGGCCATGAGGCCGGTGAGGTTGCCGATGAGGCGGCCGGACTTGCCCCGGGCCAGCTCGGCGATGTCCGGGTTCTTCTTCTGCGGCATGATCGACGAGCCGGTGGAGAAGGCGTCGTGGAGCGTGACGAAGGAGAACTCCTTCGTGTTCCAGATGATGACCTCCTCGGCGATCCGGGAGAGGTTCACGCCGATCATCGCGGTGATGAAGGCGAACTCGGCGACGAAGTCGCGCGAGGCCGTGCCGTCGATGGAGTTGGCGGCCGAGCCGCGCTCGAAGCCGAGGTCCGCGGCCACCGCCTCCGGGTCGAGGCCGAGCGACTGCCCGGCCAGGGCCCCGGATCCGTACGCCGACACCGCGGCCCGGCCGTCCCACTGCCGCAGCCGCTCGGCGTCCCGCGCCAGTGACTGGGCGTGCGCGAGGACGTGGTGGGCGAAGAGCACCGGCTGGGCGTGCTGGAGGTGGGTGCGGCCCGGCATGGCGACGTCCGGGTGGGCCTCGGCGAGGCCGATCAGCGCCTCCTGGAGGTCGGTGATCAGTCCGCCGACGATCCGGGCGTGGTCCCGCAGGTACATCCGGAAGAGCGTGACCACCTGGTCGTTGCGGGAGCGGCCGGCGCGCAGCTTGCCGCCGAGGTCCGGGCCGAGCCGTTCGAGGAGGCCCCGCTCCAGGGCGGTGTGCACGTCCTCGTCGGCGACGGTGCCCACGAACGCGCCGGACGCCACGTCCGCTTCGAGCCGGTCGAGCCCGGCGATCATGCGGACCAGCTCGTCCTCGGTGAGCAGCCCGGCCCGGTGCAGCACGCGCGCGTGCGCTCGGGAGCCCGCGATGTCGTACGGCGCGAGGCGCCAGTCGAAGTGCACGGAGGCCGAAAGCCGGGCCAGGGCCTCTGCCGGGCCGTCGGCGAACCGTCCGCCCCAGAGCCGGACGTCGCCGCTGTTGCTGCTCACTGCACGTACTCCTTGAAGAAGGTGGTGATGTGCGTCCGCCTCCCCGGCGCCGCGCGCTTCGGGGAGGCGGACCTCACGCTACTGCTCGGGGCCTCAGGCCAGGTCGCGCTTGGCGGCGATCTTCGACGACAGGGCGAAGATGTCGATGAAGCCCTGGGCCTTCGACTGGTCGAAGGTGTCGCCCGTGTCGTACGTCGCGAGGTTGAAGTCGTACAGCGACTGCTCGGACTTGCGGCCGGTGACGACGGCGCGGCCGCCGTGCAGGGTCATCCGGATGTCGCCGCTGACGTGCTGGTTGGCCTCGTTGATGAAGCCGTCCAGGGCCCGCTTGAGCGGGGAGAACCACAGGCCGTCGTAGACCAGCTCGCCCCAGCGCTGCTCGACCTGCCGCTTGTAGCGGGCGAGCTCCCGCTCGACCGTCACGTTCTCCAGCTCCTGGTGGGCGGTGATCAGCGCGATCGCGCCCGGGGCCTCGTACACCTCACGGGACTTGATGCCGACGAGCCGGTCCTCGACCATGTCGATCCGGCCGATGCCCTGGGCGCCCGCCCGCTCGTTGAGCTGCTGGATCGCCTGGAGGACCGTGACGGGCCTGCCGTCGATGGCGACCGGGACGCCCTCCTTGAAGGTGAGGACGACCTCGTCGGCCTCGCGGGGGGTCGCGGGGTTGGAGGTGTACTCGTAGACGTCCTCGATCGGCGCGTTCCAGATGTCCTCCAGGAAGCCCGTCTCGACGGCCCGTCCGAAGACGTTCTGGTCGATGGAGTACGGCGACTTCTTGCTGGTCGCGATCGGCAGGCCCTTGTCCTCGCAGAAGGCGATGGCCTTGTCCCGCGTCATCGCGTAGTCCCGCACGGGGGCGATGCACTTCAGGTCCGGGCCGAGCGCCTGGATGCCGGCCTCGAACCGCACCTGGTCGTTGCCCTTGCCGGTGCAGCCGTGGGCCACGATGCCCGCGCCGTGCTTGTTCGCGGCGGCCACCAGGTGCTTGACGATGGTCGGCCGGGAGAGGGCGGAGACCAGCGGATACCGGTCCATGTAGAGGGCGTTGGCCTTGATCGCCGGGAGGCAGTACTCGTCGGCGAACTCGTCCTTGGCGTCCGCGACCTCGGCCTCGACGGCACCGCAGGCGAGCGCGCGCTTGCGGATCACGTCCAGGTCCTCGCCGCCCTGGCCGACGTCCACGGCGACGGCGATGACCTCGGCGCCCGTCTCCTCGGCGATCCAGCCGATGGCGACGGAGGTGTCCAGGCCGCCCGAGTAGGCGAGTACGACGCGCTCGGTCACGGGTTTCTCCTCACAGTGCATTCGCTCGCTCAGTGCATTCACTGATATGCATGAGTATGCACTGCGTCGTATGTTTCGTCAATCCAGGACGCGCACGGCCGCCGCCCACCCCTCACAACTCCGCCCGACGGTCCAGGACACCCGTCCGCACCGAACGAGACGCGTGTAGCGACCACATACCGAGACGGGGTTGCGCGCCGACGGCCGCCGGACGTTGCATCACCGGGTGCCGACCGAACAGACAACTCCCAGCTCCGCGGGGCCCGCCGGGGCCCCGAGCGGTACCGACCGGGCCGCGCGCCGGGCCGTCACCGTCTTTCCCGTCCTGGTGCTCGCCGCGGGCGCCGTGGGGCTCGCGGCGCCGGACGCCTTCGCGGGCTGGAAGCCGGGCGTGCCGTACCTGCTCGGTGTGGTGATGTTCTGCATGGGCCTGACGATGACCCCGGCCGACTTCCAGGGGGTCGCGCGCCGCCCCTGGGCCGTGGCCCTCGGCCTCGTCGCGCACTACGTGATCATGCCGGGGCTCGGCTGGCTGGTCGCCCACGCCCTGGACCTGTCACCGCAGTTGGCGGCCGGGGTGATCCTGGTCGGGTGCGCGCCCAGCGGCACGGCGTCGAACGTCGTGACCTATCTGGCGCGCGGCGACGTCGCCCTCTCGGTGTCGGTCGCCACCGTCTCCACGATGGTCGCGCCGCTCGTCACACCGCCGCTGACCCTGCTGCTCGCGGGCGAGTACCTGCCGGTGGACACCGGCTCGATGGTGACGGACATCCTCAAGACGGTCCTGTTGCCCGTCGTCGCGGGCCTGCTGGTGCGGCTGTTCCTCGGCCGGTACGTGGACCGGGCGCTCGGCGCGCTGCCGTGGCTGTCCGCCGCCACCATCGCCGTCATCGTGGCGGTGGTCGTCGCGGGCAGCGCGGCGGCCATCAAGTCGGCCGCCGCGCTCGTGCTGCTCGCGGTGGTGCTGCACAACGGGCTCGGCCTCGCCCTCGGCTACGGCGCGGGCCGCCTGGCCCGGCTCGGGGCGCCCGCGTCACGCGCGATGGCCTTCGAGGTGGGCATGCAGAACTCGGGCCTGGCCGCGTCCCTGGCCACCGCCCACTTCAGCCCGCTGGCGGCCCTGCCCGCGGCGGTCTTCTCGGTCTGGCACAACGTGTCGGGCTCACTGGTGGCGGCGTGGATGGCCCACAGGGACAAGGCGGGCCGAGCCCCTTCCGACCCGTCCGGCGATTGAGGACGGGGCCGCAGGCCGATCGACCCGCGCCAAGACCAGGGCCGGGCCTCAGTGTTCGTTCGAGGCGAGCCGCAGCAGGTGGTCCGCCAAGGCCTGGCCCCCCGTCGCATCCCTGCTGATCAGCATCACCGTGTCGTCGCCCGCGATCGTGCCCAGGATGTCGTGCAGCTCGGCCTGGTCGATCGCGGAGGCCAGGAACTGGGCCGCTCCCGGCGGAGTGCGCAGCACCACGAGGTTGGCGGAGGCCTCGGCGGAGATGAGGAGCTCGCCGGACAGGCGCCGCATCCGCTCCTCCTTCGCCGACTCGCCGAGCGGGGCGCGCGGGGTGCGGAAGCCGCCCTCGCTCGGCACGGCGTAGATGAGGTCGCCCTCGGCGTTGCGGATCTTGACGGCGTTCAGCTCGTCGAGGTCGCGCGAGAGGGTCGCCTGGGTGACGCTCAGGCCGTCGTCGGCCAGGAGCTTGGCCAGCTGGCTCTGCGAGCGCACCGGCTGCCGGTTGAGGATGTCGACGATCCTGCGGTGGCGTGCGGTGCGGGTCTGCGGCACCGCGGGCCCGGCGGACTCCCCTCGCTCGTTGTGCTGCGCATGGCTCATCGTCGTCTCATTCTCCGGATCGTCCGTCCCCGCTCGCCGCGGCCGCGGCCTGGTCGAGGACGCCGGGCAGGGCCCGGAGGAAGGCGTCCACCTCGGTGTCGCCCACGTTCAGGGCGGGCATGAGCCGTACGACATCGGGGGCGGGCGCGTTGACCAGGAAGCCGGCGTCCTGAGCCGCCCGCTGCACCTGCGCGGCCAGCGGCTCGGTGAGCACCATACCCAGCAGGAGGCCCGCGCCCCTGACATGGTCGACCACGCCGTGCCCCGCTGACTCGATTCCGTCCCGGAGCCGCTCGCCCGCGCGCTTGGTGCGGTCGAGCAGCCCCTCGGCGGCGATCGTGTCGAGCACGGCGAGTCCGGCGGCGCAGGCGACGGGGTTGCCGCCGAAGGTCGTGCCGTGCTGGCCCGGCCGCAGCAGGTCCGCGGCCTCGCCGAAGGCGACGGTGGCGCCGAGCGGCAGACCGCCGCCGAGCCCCTTGGCGAGGGTGACGACGTCGGGGAGCACGTCCTCGTCCGCGAAGTGCGCGAACCAGTGGCCCGTACGTCCGACGCCGGTCTGCACCTCGTCGAGGACGAGGAGCGTGCCGGTGGCGCGGGTGATCTCACGGGCGGCCTTCAGATATCCGGCGGGCGGCACGACGACGCCGTTCTCGCCCTGGACCGGCTCGATGATCACGAAGGCCGTGTCCTCGGTGACCGCGGCCCGCAGGGCGTCGACGTCTCCGTACGGTACGTGCGTCACGTCCCCGGGCAACGGCAGGAACGGCTGCTGCTTGCCGGGCTGGCCGGTGAGGGCGAGCGCGCCCATCGTGCGGCCGTGGAAGCCGCCGTCGGTGGCGACCATGTGCGGCCGGCCCGTCAGGCGGCCGATCTTGAAGGCGCCCTCGTTGGCCTCCGCGCCGGAGTTGCAGAAGTACACGCGGCCGTCGCGGCCGAAGAGCTGGAGCAGCCGCTCGGCGAGCGCGACGGGCGGCTCGGCGACGAAGAGGTTCGAGACGTGGCCGAGCGCGGCGATCTGCCGGGAGACGGCGTCCACCACGGCCGGGTGCCCGTGGCCGAGCGCGTTCACCGCGATGCCGCCGACGAAGTCGACGTACTCCCTGCCGTCCGCGTCCCAGAGCCTGCTGCCCGCGCCGCGCACCAGGGGCAGGCGCGGCGTGCCGTAGTTGTCCATGAGCGCGCCCTGCCAGCGCTCGGTCAGGGACTGGTTGGCGTCGGTGGACGGGGTGGCGGCGGTCATGCCGTGGCTCCCTCGGTCAGCTCGTCGGGCACGACCATCGTGCCGATTCCTTCATCCGTGAAAATCTCAAGCAGGATCGAGTGCTGGACCCGGCCGTCGATGACCCGGGCCGTCTGCACGCCGTTGCGCACCGCGTGCAGGCAGCCCTTCATCTTGGGCACCATGCCGCTGGACAACTCGGGAAGGAGCTTCTCCAGCTCGGCGGCGGTGAGGCGGCTGATCACCTCGTCGCTGCGCGGCCAGTCCTCGTAGAGGCCCTCGACGTCGGTGAGGACCATCAGCGTCTCGGCACCAAGCGCCGCAGCGAGTGCCGCAGCCGCCGTATCAGCATTGACGTTGTAGACATGCCCGGTGTCACCTTCGTCCTGGGAGCGGGCGATCGAGGAGACCACCGGGATGCGGCCGTCGGCGAGCAGCGCCTCGATGGCGCCGGTGTCGATGCCGGTGACCTCGCCGACCCGCCCGATGTCGACGGGCTCGCCGTTGATCAGCGGGCGGTGCCGGGTCGCGGTGATGGTGTGCGCGTCCTCGCCGGTCAGCCCCACGGCCAGCGGGCCGTGCTCGTTGAGCAGCCCCACGAGCTCCCGCTGCACCTGCCCGGCGAGGACCATGCGGACGACGTCCATGGCCTCGGGCGTCGTGACGCGCAGGCCCGCCTTGAACTCGCTGACCAGGCCCTGCTTGTCGAGCTGGGCGCTGATCTGCGGGCCGCCACCGTGCACCACGACGGGGCGCAGGCCCGCGTGGTGCAGGAAGACGACGTCCTGGGCGAAGGCCGCCTTGAGGTCGGCGTCCACCATGGCGTTGCCGCCGAACTTGATGACGACGGTCTTGCCGCGGTGCCGGGTCAGCCAGGGCAGCGCCTCGATGAGGGTCTGCGCCTTGGGCAGAGCGGTGTGCTTGCGGGTGCTCATGGGGTGTTCAGGGTCCTCGGGTTCAGGACGGGCCGCCCGGGGCGGGACCGTGCGGTCCCGCCGGGCTCAGGACGAGTAGGCGCTGTTCTCGTGGACGTAGTCGGCGGTGAGGTCGTTGGCCCAGATGACGGCGGACTCGGCGCCCGCGGCCAGGTCGGCGGTGATCCGCACCTCGCGGTAGCGCATGTCGACGAGGTCGCGGTCCTCGCCCACCGAGCCGTTCCGGCAGACCCAGACGTCGTTGATGGCGACGTTCAGCCGGTCGGGCTCGAAGACCGCGCCGGTGGTGCCGATGGCGGACAGGACGCGGCCCCAGTTGGGGTCCTCGCCGTGGAGGGCGCACTTGAGGAGGTTGTTGCGGGCGATGGAGCGGCCCACCTCGACGGCGTCGTCCTCGCTCGCGGCGTTGACCACCTCGATGCGGATGTCCTTGCTGGCACCCTCGGCGTCGCCGATCAGCTGCCGGGCGAGGTCGTCGCAGACCGTGCGGACGGCCTCGGCGAACTCCGCCTGCCCCGGGGTGACCTCGGCGGCGCCGGAGGCCAGGAGCAGCACGGTGTCGTTGGTGGACATGCAGCCGTCGGAGTCGACCCGGTCGAAGGTGAGCCGGGTCGCCTCGCGCAGCGCCTTGTCCAGGTCGGCGGCGGGCAGGTCGGCGTCGGTGGTGAGGACGACCAGCATGGTGGCGAGGCCGGGGGCGAGCATGCCCGCGCCCTTGGCCATGCCGCCGACGGTCCAGCCCGCGCCCTCGAAGACGGCCGTCTTGTGCACGCTGTCGGTCGTCTTGATGGCGATGGCGGCCTTCTCGCCGCCGTGCGGGGACAGGGCGGCCGCGGCCGCCCCGACGCCCGGCAGGAGCTTGTCCATGGGCAGCGTGACGCCGATGAGGCCGGTGGAGGCGACGGCGACCTCGGCCGCGTTCACCCCGAGCACCTCGGCCGCCTTCTCCGCGGTGGCGTGCGTGTCCTGGAAGCCCTGGGGGCCCGTGCAGGCGTTGGCACCGCCCGAGTTGAGGACGACCGCGGCCACCTGCCCGCCCTTGAGGACCTGCTCGGACCAGAGCACGGGGGCGGCCTTCACGCGGTTGGAGGTGAAGACGCCCGCGGCGGCCAGGCGGGGCCCGCTGTTGACCACGAGGGCCAGGTCCGGGTTGCCGTTCTCCTTGATCCCGGCGGCGATACCCGCCGCCTGGAACCCCTTGGCTGCCGTGACACTCACTGCATCTCCTTGTTCGCTTCTCCGCCCACGCAGCGCAGAGGCGCGGGATTCATGGTCCGGTGCGGCTGAGTGGCTGCGCGCGCGTCGCTCACGGCGCGACCCCGATCGTCGAGAGCCCGAGCTCCTCGGGGAGCCCCAGGGCGATGTTCATGCTCTGCACCGCGCCGCCCGCGGTGCCCTTGCTGAGGTTGTCGATGGCGCTGATCACGATCACGCGGCCGGAGCCCGGGTCGTGGGCGACCTGGACGTGCACGGCGTTGGAGCCGTAGACGGATGCCGTGGCGGGCCACTGGCCCTCCGGGAGCAGCCGCACGAACGGCTCGTCGGCGAACGCCTTCTCGTACGCGGCGCGCACGCTCTCCGCGGTGACGCCCGGCCTGGCCTTGGCGCTGCACGTGGCGAGGATGCCGCGCGGCATGGGGGCGAGGGTGGGCGTGAAGGAGACGGACACGCGGGTGCCCGCCGCCGCGCTGAGGTTCTGGATCATCTCGGGGGTGTGCCGGTGCACGCCGCCCACGCCGTACGGCGACATGGAGCCCATGACCTCGGAGCCGAGGAGGTGGGGCTTGGCCGCCTTGCCCGCCCCCGAGGTGCCGGAGGCCGCGACGATCACCGCCTCGTCCTCCACGAGCCCCGCCGCGTACGCCGGGAACAGCGCGAGCGAGACCGCCGTCGGGTAGCAGCCGGGCACCGCGATGCGCTTGGTCCCCTCCAGGGCGGCGCGGCCGCCCGGCAGCTCCGGCAGGCCGTACGGCCAGGTGCCCGCGTGCTCGCTGCCGTAGAACCTCTCCCAGTCCGCGGCGTCCTTGAGGCGGAAGTCCGCGCCCATGTCCACCACGAGCACGTCCGGGCCGAGCTGCTCGGCGACCGCGGCGGACTGGCCGTGCGGCAGCGCGAGGAAGACGACGTCGTGCCCGGCGAGGGACTCGGCGGTGGTCGGCGCGAGGACGCGCTCGGCGAGCGGCGTCAGGTGCGGCTGGAGGGCGCCGAGCGGCTGGCCCGCGTTCGAGTTCGCGGTGAGGGTGCCGATCTCGACCTCGGGGTGCGTGAGCAGCGTGCGCAGCAGTTCCCCGCCCGCGTATCCGCTCGCCCCCGCCACCGCAGCGCGTACCGTCATGACTCCTCCTCGTGAATGGCATGAATATACAATGTCTTGCAGATCTATGCAATGGAGATCTTGTGCCGCCCCGCCTCCCGGGCGGCACCGGTGTCCGGTGGCCAAGACACGACCGCCCCGGTCGGCGGTTGCCGACCGGGGCGAGCGGTGCTTGCCTCATGACACCTGGCAGGCGGGCGCCGTTACGCGAGCGACGCGATGGCCTCGTTGAACGTGGCCGACGGGCGCATGACGGCCGCGGCCTTGGCGGCGTCCGGCTGGTAGTAGCCGCCGATGTCGGCCGGGGAGCCCTGGACGGCGAGCAGCTCGTCCACGATGCGCTGCTCCTGCTCGGTCAGCGTCTTGGCGAGCGGGCCGAAGGCCTCGGCGAGCTGGGCGTCGTCGGTCTGCTTGGCCAGCTCCTGGGCCCAGTACAGGGACAGGTAGAAGTGGCTGCCGCGGTTGTCGATGCCGCCCAGCCTGCGGCTCGGCGACTTGTCCTCCTCCAGGAAGGAGGCCGTGGCGCGGTCCAGGGTGTCGGCGAGGACCTGGGCGCGGGCGTTGCCCGTGGTCTGCGCCAGGTGCTCGAAGGAGACCGCGAGCGCGAGGAACTCACCGAGGCTGTCCCAGCGCAGGTAGTTCTCCTTGACCAGCTGCTGGACGTGCTTCGGGGCCGAGCCGCCGGCGCCGGTCTCGAACAGGCCGCCGCCGTTCATCAGCGGCACCACCGAGAGCATCTTGGCGCTGGTGCCGAGCTCCAGGATCGGGAACAGGTCGGTCAGGTAGTCACGCAGCACGTTGCCGGTGACGGAGATCGTGTTGAGGCCCTGGCGGATGCGCTCCACCGACAGCTTGGTGGCCTCGACCGGGGACAGGATCTTCAGGTCCAGGCCCTCGGTGTCGAACTCCGGCAGGTACGCCCGGACCTTGGCGATCAGGTTGGCGTCGTGCGCGCGGGTCTCGTCCAGCCAGAACACGGCCGGGTCGCCGGTGGCGCGGGCGCGGCTGACGGCCAGCTTCACCCAGTCCTTGATCGGCGCGTCCTTGGTCTGGCAGGCGCGGAAGATGTCGCCCTCGGAGACCGGCTGCTCGATGAGGACGGTGCCCTCGGCGTCGACCAGGCGGACCGTGCCGGCGGCGGCGATCTCGAAGGTCTTGTCGTGGGAGCCGTACTCCTCGGCCTTCTGCGCCATCAGGCCGACGTTCGGGACCGAGCCCATGGTGGCCGGGTCGTAGGCGCCGTGGGCGCGGCAGTCGTCGATGGCGACCTGGTAGACGCCCGCGTAGGAGGAGTCCGGGATGACGGCGAGGGTGTCGGCCTCGGCGCCGTCCTTGTCCCACATGTGGCCCGAGGTGCGGATCATGGCCGGCATCGAGGCGTCGACGATGACGTCGGACGGCACGTGCAGGTTGGTGATGCCGCGGTCGGAGTCGACCATCGCCAGGTCCGGGCCCTCGGCCAGCTCGGCCTCGAAGGACGCCTTGATCTCGGCGCCGTTCGCCAGCGCCTCCAGGCCCTTGTAGATGCCGCCGAGGCCGTCGTTCGGGCTCAGGCCCGCGGCCGCGAGGTCGGCGCCGAAGGCCGCGAAGGTCTTCGGGAAGAAGGCGCGCACGACGTGGCCGAAGACGATCGGGTCGGAGACCTTCATCATCGTCGCCTTGAGGTGCACGGAGAACAGCACGCCGTCGGCCTTGGCGCGGGCGACCTGGGCGGTCAGGAACTCGCGCAGCGCGGCCACGCGCATCACGGAGGCGTCGACGACCTCGCCCTGAAGGACCGGGACGGACTCGCGCAGGACGGTGGTGGAGCCGTCGGCGGCGACCAGCTCGATCTTGAGCGCACCGGCCTTCTCGATCACCACGGACTTCTCCGTCGACCGGAAGTCGTTCTCACCCATGGTGGCGACGTTGGTTTTGGAGTCGGCCGTCCAGGCGCCCATGCGGTGCGGGTGCGCCTTGGCGTAGTTCTTGACCGACGCGGGGGCGCGGCGGTCGGAGTTGCCCTCGCGCAGGACCGGGTTGACCGCGGAGCCCTTGACCTTGTCGTAGCGGGCGCGGATGTCGCGCTCCTCGTCGGTCTTGGGGTCGTCCGGGTAGTCCGGCAGCGCGTAACCCTGCTCCTGCAGCTCGGCCACGGCGGCCTTGAGCTGCGGGATCGACGCCGAGATGTTCGGCAGCTTGATGATGTTGGCCTGCGGCGTCTTGGCCAGCTCGCCGAGCTCGGCCAGCGCGTCCTCGATGCGCTGGCTCGGCTCCAGGCGCTCCGGGAAGCTCGCGATGATCCGGCCCGCCAGGGAGATGTCACGGGTCTCGACGCGGACACCGGCCGTCGAGGCGTACGCCTGGATCACGGGCAGGAACGAATGCGTCGCGAGGGCGGGGGCCTCGTCAGTGTGTGTGTAGATGATGGTCGAGTCAGTCACCGGGTGCTCCGCTCCACGTCTGCAACATTGCTCGACATCAAGATATCTCGTGGGCGCGCCGGTCCCGACAGGGCCCTGGCCGAGCGGCGGATACCGGACACGTACGGGGCCGGGTCAGCGGGGCCCCGACCGGTCAGCGGGGCGGGGCCGGGGCCCAGACCCCCGCCGCCGTGCCCTCGCGCACGTGCTTCTCGTACGCCATGACCTTGCCGTGGATGATCTCCAGGGCGGCGTCGAGTTCCGCCCTGCGCGCGCGGACGGCGCGCTCGTGCTCCTGGAGCAGGGCGAGCCGCTCCGGCTCGTTGCCCGGCCCCGAGCGGACGAGGCCGGCGAAGCGCTTGAGGGTCGCGATCGGCATCCCGGACTCGCGCAGCCGGTTGCACAGCAGGAGCCACTCCACGTCGGCGGGCTCGTACACGCGCCGCCCGCCGCCGGTGCGCGGGACGGGCCGCAGGAACAGCTCCTCGCGCTCGAAGAACCGCAGCGCGTGCACGCTGAGCCCGGTCTCCTCGGCGACCTGCCCGATGGACTTCCCCTCGGCGCGCTGCGCCACCTTCGACCTCCGCGTGCGCTCGGCTTGATCCGGATCACGGTCCGCGGCCCCGGTCACCGTCCTCGATCCGGACCGCAGTCCTTGATCCGGATCCCAGTCCTTGATCTAGATCGCAGTCTAGGTCCTAGCGTTCCCGCCATGACGACCAAGACAGCAGAGCAGCGCAGGATCGGTTCCGGGCACGGCGCGGGGAGCACCGCCGACGACGTACTGAAAGGCATCTCCCTGGAGGGCAGGACCGCGATCGTCACCGGCGGCTACTCCGGCCTCGGTCTGGCGACGACCCGGGCGCTGGCCCGCGCCGGTGCCCGGGTGCTCGTCCCCGCGCGCAGGCCCCGGGCGGCCGCCGCGGCCCTCGACGGCGTGCCCGGCACCGAGGTGGCCGCCCTGGACCTCGCCGACCTGGACAGCGTGCGCGCCTTCGCCGACCGGATCCTGGACGCCGGGCACGCCGTCGACCTGCTGATCGCGGGCGCGGGCATCATGGCCTGCCCCGAGACCCGGGTGGGACCCGGCTGGGAGGCACACTTCGCGGTCAACCACTTGGGCCACTACGCCCTGGTCAACCGGCTCGCCCCGGCGCTTGCCCCGGGGCGGGCCCGGGTCGTGGCGGTGGCCTCCTCGGGGCACTTCCTGTCCGGTGTCCGCTGGCAGGACCCGCACTTCCGCGAGGGCTACGACCGCTGGCTGGCGTACGCGCAGTCGAAGACCGCCAACGCGCTGTTCGCCCTGCACCTGGACCGGCTCGCCGGGCCCGGGGGGCCGCGCGCCTTCGCCGTGCACCCGGGCAGCGTCCTCACCCCGCTGCAACGGCACGTGCCGCGCGAGGAGCAGCTCGCCCAGGGCTGGTTCGGCCCCGACGGCACTCCGGCGGAGGGCTTCAAGTCCCCGGCGCAGGGCGCGGCGACGGCCGTGTGGGCCGCCACCTCGCCGCTGCTCGCGGACCACGGCGGTGCCTACTGCCAGGACTGCGACGTCGCCGAGCCCGCCACCACCGACGACATGCTGATCGGCGGGGTGAAGCCGTGGGTCAGGGAGCCGGCGGCGGCGGCCCGGCTGTGGGAACTGTCCGCCGAGCTCACCGGCGTGGACCACTTCGGGTGGCGCGCGCCGTCGGGCACGTGACGTCCTCGCGCGGCAGGCCGCCCCCGCCCAAGTAGGCGTTCACGGCCCGGTCGGCGCACGGCACCGGGTCGAGTCCCTCGACCGCGCGGCCGTAGACGCCGTGGCCTCGGATGTCCGCCGTGACCATGCGGGAGCCGCGCAGCGCCCGGTGCATGGCGAGCGCGTCGCGGTACGGGGTGTGGTCGCGCCGGGCCTGGAGCAGCAGGACGGGCACGTCGTTGCCGATGGTGACGGCGGGCTCGCGCGGCGGCTGGGGGAAGTACGCGCAGGGCGCGGTCATGCCGTTCACGAAGGGCCCGAAGACGGGCTCGGTGGCACGGCTGCGCTGGCTGTTCCTCCAGTACGTCGCCGGTGAGCCGGGCCAGCCACCGGCGGGCCAGCCGCCGTCGCCGCACATGAAGAGCACGCCCCCGAGCATGCCGTCCGCGAGCTCGGGCGACTTCAACAGCGCAATCATGCGGGCGAGTTCGGGCCCCGGTTCGACGGGCCGGCCCTGCGAGGCGGCGACCAGGTCCCGGACGACGGCCGCCGCCGTCGGGTCGTTCTCGCCCTGGACGAGGGGCTGTTTGAGGATCATCCGCAGCAGCGGCGCGTTCAGGCGCAGCCCGTCGACGCGCGGCGGCCGCCGCTCGGCGCGGGCGAGCAGCGCCTCCACCTGTCGGCGGACCGCGGCGGCCGTGCGGCCCAGGTGGTAGGTGCCGTCGCGGCGGGCCGTCCACGCGCCCCACTCGTCCAGGGCCGCCTCGGCGGGCTTGCCGGAGCGCTGGAACTGCTCGTACTGCGTGGCGGCCGGGTCGGTGACGGAGTCGACGACGAAGCGGTCCACGCGGCGCGGGAACAGCTGCGCGTAGGTGGCCCCCAGGTCGGCGCCGTACGACACGCCGTAGTACGACAGGCGGCGCTCGCCGAG
The DNA here is from genome assembly GCF_022698285.1 of Streptomyces sp. AN091965. Classification (NCBI taxonomy): domain Bacteria; kingdom Bacillati; phylum Actinomycetota; class Actinomycetes; order Kitasatosporales; family Streptomycetaceae; genus Streptomyces; species Streptomyces sp. AN091965. The sequence goes on from NZ_JALDMY010000001.1 coordinate 2,280,037, forward strand.
GGCCGCGCGGATCACGTCCATGTCGCGGGCGACGTTGCGCGAGGAGGCGTGCGGAAGGAGCCGGGCGTTGTCGCCGCGCGCGTGGCAGCGGCGGGCGTCCTCGCGGGCGGCGGCGAGTGCCTCCTCGAAGTCCCTGCGCGGCGTGGTGCTCGGTCCCGGATCGGCGGGCTTGCGGGCCGGGTCGCAGGTCAGTGGGCTGCTCTCGCCGAGGAAGCGCGGGTCGAAGCCGATGAGGTCATAGGCGCCCGCCACCCGCTCCAGGGCCGGGCGCAGGGCGAGGGTGTAGGCGAGGCCGGTGCCGCCGGGCCCGCCCGGGTTGGACAGCAGGACGCCGCGCCGCCGGTCCGCCGGGACCTCGGCCTCGATGCGGGAGACCGCGATGCGCAGGGTGCGGCCTCCGGGGTCGGCGTAGTCGAGCGGCACGGTGACGTGGGCGCACCGGGCACCCGCCGCCCGCAGCTCCTTCTGCGCGGGCGAGCAGACGCCCCAGGTCAGGTGCTGGTTCTCGTACGCGGCGAGGGCGGCTCCGGCCATGGGGCGCGGCGCCCCGGCGGCGGACACGCCGCCCGCGAGCAGGACGGCGAGCCCGAGGCCCGCCGTGGTGAGGGTGACGGCACGCATGACGCTCCGGGGTGTGGCGAGGAGGGGCAGGACGGTCCGCGAACGCCGATCACGCTACGAACGCGCGCCCCCGACCACCATCCGGCCGGCCCCAGCGCCGGCCCTGTGGCCACCCGGAGCGGCCGCGGGGGTGCGGGCCCCACCCGGGCGGCGCTTGCGTTGGAGCGCGCTCCAACTCCTACTGTCACGGCCGTGATCACCGCACCGCGGGGATCCGCGCAGACCACCGCACCACCTGGAGGTACGACATGACCGGCCTGCCCACCCGCACGCTCGGCGCGCTCACCGTCTCGGCCCAGGGACTCGGCTGCATGGGAATGAGCCACGGCTACGGCACGTCGGACGACGCCCAGTCGATCGCCACGCTGCACCGCGCCCTCGACCTCGGCGTCACCCTGTTCGACACCGCCGACTACTACGGCGCCGGGCACAACGAGGAGCTGCTCGGCCGCGCCCTGTCCGGAGCGCGCCGCGAGCGGGCCGTGATCGCCACGAAGTTCGGCTTCGCCAACCGGCTCGGCGAGCCCCCGCTGATCCGCGGCGACGCCGCGTACGTGCGGCAGGCCTGCGACGCCTCGCTCGCCCGGCTCGGCGTCGACCACATCGACCTGTACTACCAGCACCGCGTCGACCCGGACGTGCCGATCGAGGAGACCGTCGGCGCGATGGCCGACCTGGTCGCGGCGGGCAAGGTGCGCCACCTCGGCCTGTCCGAGGCGAGCGCGCGGACGATCCGGCGCGCGCACGCCGTGCACCCCATCGCGGCGCTGCAGAGCGAGTGGTCGCTGTGGACCCGCGACCTGGAGGAGGAGACGGCGCCGGTGTGCCGGGAGCTGGGCATCGGCCTCGTGCCGTTCTCGCCGCTCGGCCGCGGCTTCCTGACGGGCCGGGTCACCTCGGTCGCGGACCTGGAGGCGAACGACGTGCGCCGCTCGCAGCCGCGCTTCGCCGACGGCAATCTGGAGCGCAACCTCGCCATCGTCGACACCCTGACCGCGCTCGCCGCCGAGAAGGGCGTCACGGCGGGCCAGCTCGCCCTGGCCTGGGTGCAACACCGGGGCGCCGACGTCGTGCCGATCCCGGGCACGCGCCGCGAGACGTATCTGCGGGAGAACCTCGCGGCCGCCACGATCGAGCTGTCCGCCGACGACCTCGCCGCGATCGACGCGGCGGCCCCCGCGGACGGCGTCGCGGGGACGCGGTACGACGCGGTGAGCCTCACCGTCGTCGACCGCTAGAGCGGCAGACCGGCCGGGCGGGGCCGGGCGCGGGCCGCGTACGCTGCGGACATGCCCTTCCCCGTGCCCGACGCCCTCGCCCATCTCGCCGGTGAGTGGCGCGTGGAGCGGACCGTACGGGACTTCGCCGCGGGCGCGGACGGACCGGTGGAGGGCCGCTTCAGCGGCACGACCCGGTTCACGCCGCTGACCGGTGCGGCCGCGCGGGGCGGCGGTCTGCTGCACCACGAGTCCGGCACGTTCACCTGGCGCGGCACCCCGCGCCCCGCCGAGCGCACCCTGCGCTTCCTGCCGGGCGAGCCCGCGGGCACCGTGCTCGTACACTTCGCCGACGGGCGCTTCTTCCACGGCCTGGACCTGCGCACCGGCCGCCACACCGCCGACCACCCGTGCGCGGCGGACCTCTACCGGGGCGACTTCACGGTGGCCGACGCGGATTCCTGGCGGACGTGCTGGCGGGTCCGGGGCCCGGCCAAGGACCTGCTCCTGACGACGGACTACGCCCGGGTGCACGGCTGATCCCGGGCGGCCCGCGGGCCGCCCGGGAGGCTCAGGCCGTCACCTCGTCGCACGCCCGGGAGAGGCGGCGGACGCCTTCGGCGATCTCGGCCGTGCCCGCGAGGGCGGCGAAGCTCAGCCGGATGTGCGCCGCCGGGGGCTCCGCCGCGAAGTAGGGGCGCCCGGGGGCGACCGCGACCCCGGCACGCGACGCGGCCACCGCCAGGGCGAGTTCGTCGGTGCCGTCGGGAAGCCGCAGCCACAGGTGGTAGCCGCCCGCGGGCACGTGCGGCAGGGCGAGCGCGGGGAGCCGCAGCCGCAGCGCGGCCACCAGCGCGTCCCTGCGCTCCTTCAACTCCCCCGCCACGGCCCGCAGATGGCGGGGCCAGGCCGGGGAGCCGACGAGTTCGAGCGCGGCCTCCTGCAGCGGCCTCGGCACGAAGAAGTGGTCGACGACCTGGATGGTGCGCAGCCGCTCCAGGACGGGGCCGCGCGCGACGAGCGCGCTGACCCGGAAGCTCGGCGAGGTGGCCTTGGTGAGCGAGCACACGTGCACGACGACGCCGTCCCGGTCCTCGGACGCCAGGGGCCTCGGCAGCGGCCCCACGTCCTCGTGCACGAGGCGGCGCACGAAGTCGTCCTCGACGACGAACGCCCCGGCGGCGCGGGCGATCCGCAGCACCTCGGGGCGGCGCTCGGCGGACAGCACGGCGCCGGTGGGGTTCTGGAACAGCGGCTGGCAGACGAACACCCGCGCCCCGGTCGCCTCGAACGCGGCGGCGAGCAGGTCGGGGCGCACTCCGTCGGTGTCCACCGGCACCGGCACCGGCCGCAGCCCGGCGGCGCGCGCGATGGCGAGCAGCCCCGGGTACGTGGGCGATTCGATGAGCACCGGCGCGCCGGGCGGGGCGAGCGCCCGCAGCGCGGTCGTCAGGGCGCTCTGCCCGCCCGCGGTGATCAGGACCTCGGCCGCGGTGATCGCGCCGCCGATGCCGCGCGCGAACCACTCGCGCAGCTCGGGCAGGCCCTCGACCGGGGGCCGCTCCCAGGCGCCGGGGCGCCGCCCGGCCCGCGCCAGGGCGGCGGCCATCGCGCGCTCGGGCTGGAGCGAGGGGTGCAGATAACCGCCGTTGAACTCGATGACGCCCGGCCCCGGCGCGGCGAGCGTGGCGAGCACCCCGGAGGCGTCCACCGAGCGCGGCACGACGTCGGCCGTGGCGTCGGCGCTCAGCGACACCTCCTGCCACGAGGTGTCGCCCACCGGGACGGCGGCGCCCGGCGCCTGTGCCCGGAAGGCACCGGCGCCGGGCCGGGTGACGACCAGGCCTTCGGCGGCGAGCTGCGCGAGGGCGCGCGACACGGTCACCGGGCTCACCCGGAACCGCTCGACCAGGGCCCGACTGGAGGGCAGCTTTCCACCTGGAGAGTAGCGGTCCAGCTCATTTCGTAGCTGATACGCCAACTCACCCACACTGCTACGCTGTTGCATGACAGCACAGGATAGCGCTACTGAACGACGGCGGATAGCGGTCCCGACCCCCACCTCCCCGGCGGACCGGCCCGCCACCGGCCGCCCCGCGACGGAAACCACGGCGACCCGGGCGACCGCGACCGAGCGGCCCCTGGCCCCGCAGGCGGCTCCCGTGTCCCGGCGCGTCGGCACGCTTCAGGCCGCCCTCGGCGTCACCGCGTTCTCGCTCACGTTCCCCTCCACCGCCTGGGGCCTCGAAGGGATCGGCCCGTGGAGCTTCGTCGCCCTGCGCTGTGTGCTGAGCGCCCTCGTCGCGGGCGGCTGTCTGCTCGCGCTGCGCGTGCCGCTGCCCCGGCGCGCCGACTGGCCCGGCCTCGCCGTCGTCGCGGCCGGCACGGTGATCGGCTTCCCCCTGCTCACGACGCTCGCCCTGCAGACGTCGAGCACCGCGCACGCGGCCGTCGTCGTCGGACTGCTGCCCCTGACCACGGCCGTGTTCTCCGTGCTGCGCACCGGCGCCCGGCCCTCGCGCGCCTTCTGGGCGGCGGCGCTCGCGGGCGCCGCCGCCGTGGTCGGGTTCACGGTCCAGCAGAGCGGCGGCGCCCTGACGACCGCCGATCTGTATCTGTTCGGCGCGCTGGTGGTCTGCGCCGCCGGCTACACCGAGGGCGGCCGACTGGCCGGGCACATGCCGGGCTGGCAGGTCATCGGCTGGGCGCTCGTCCTGTGCCTGCCGCTCGGCGTCCTCTGGGCGGCGCTCGCCCTGCCGCACGAGACGTTCGAGCTCACCGCGCACAGCACGGCGGGCCTGCTGTACGCGGCGATCGGCTCGCAGTTCCTCGGCCTGCTCGTCTGGTACCGGGGCATGGCCGTGATCGGCATCCCCAAGGCCAGCCAGCTCCAGCTCGCCCAGCCCCTGCTCACGCTCGTCTGGTCGGTGTTCCTGCTCGGCGAGGCGCTGACCCCGGCCGCGCCGCTCACGGCCGTCGCCGTCCTGGTGTGCATCGCCGCCACCCAACGGGCGCGCGGGTAGGCGCCAACCGGGGCCACCGGTCGTACACTGTCCGCCACGCACCGCCACCAACAGCGACGCGGACGAGGAGGTCACTCCCCATGCAAGCATCCGTGGGCGACCGGCTGCTGATCCACGGCAGGATCGTGGGACAGCACGACCGGAATGCGGAAGTCATCGAGGTCCTCGGAGCGGACGGCGGCCCGCCGTACCGCGTGCGGTTCGAGGACGGTCACGAGACAGTGATGTCCCCGGGCCCCGACACGGTCGTGCGCCCCTTCGCCGCCAACGACTAGCCGCACGCCCCTGCGGCCCGCGGCCGCTAGGGGGCGGGGTACGCGTAGTGGTCGTCGACGACGCGCTGCATCGCGCCGATCCTGTCGGCGACCACGTGCTTCGCCGAGTAGAACACGTGCCCGCGCACCCGCGGGAAGCCCTTCGCGTACGTGAGGTGGCGGGACAGCTCGGTCGGGTCCTGCCAGGGCGCGGGCTGCGCGGGGTCGCCCGCCTTGTACAGCGCCTCCCCCACGTACAGGCGCACGCCCGTCCCCCGGGCGACCTCGTCCCACCAGGGCACCAGCTTCGCGTAGTCGGCGGCGGGCAGGCCGATGTGCCAGTAGAGCTGCGGACAGATGTAGTCCAGCCAGCGCTTGCGCACCCAGCCGCGGGTGTCGGCGTACAGGTCGTCGTAGGTCTGCACGCCCGCCCGCGTGTCCGATCCGGTGGGGTCGGTGGCCGCGTTGCGCCAGACGCCGAAGGGGCTGATCCCGAACTGCGTGCCCGGGCGGACCTTCTTGATCCTGGTGCCCATCTCGCGCACCAGGCGGTCGATGTTGTCCCGGCGCCACGCGGCCCGGTCGGGGAAGGCGCCGCCGTAGCGCGCGAAGGCGGCGTCGTCGTCGAAGACCTGACCCGCCACCGGATACGGGTAGAAGTAGTCGTCCCAGTGCACGGCGTCGAGGCGGTAGCGGCGCACCGCGTCGAGCATCGCCTGCTGCACGAACCGCCGCACCTCGGGCAGGCCGGGGTTGTAGAACAGCTTCCCGCCGTACGGCACCACCCACTCGGGATGCACGCGCGCGGGGTGGGTCGGCACGAGCCGGGCGGGGTCGGCGTGCATGGCGATCCGGAACGGGTTGAACCAGGCGTGCAGCTCCAGGCCGCGGTAGTGCGCCTCGCGCACGGCCGTGCCCAGCGGGTCCCAGCCCGGGTCCTTGCCCTGGGTGCCGGTGAGGTACTCCGACCACGGCTCGTAGGTGGAGGGCCAGAACGCGTCGGCCGTCGGGCGCACCTGGAGGACCACCGCGTTCAGCCTGCGGCGCACCGCCTCGTCGAGGTAGGCGATCAGCTCCGCGCGCTGCTGCTCCGGTGTCAGGCCCGGCTTGGAGGGCCAGTCGATGTTCACCACCGTGGCCACCCACATGCCCCGCATCTCGCGTCCCCTGTGTCTGGGGCCCGCCCCCGCGGCCGCGTCCCCGGCTGTCGCGAGCCCCGCGGCCACCGATGCCGCCGCCACGGTGAAGGCCCGACGTGACATACGCCTCATGTTCCCGTCCCCTGATTCTCGAAATCCCCGGACAAGCCCTGGCCGTTCGGGGACAGCATGCCCGACCCGGGCGGCCGCGCACCGCGACGCGCGGAGTAACGTTCACCGGCGAGGCAGGGACCGGTACCGCACGGGGGACCTGCCGCCCCTGTAGATGAGCGAAAGGCACGAGGTGACCGACTCTATGGCCGACATTGCGCGCGTCGGAGTGGTGGGCTGTGGCCAGATGGGCGCCGGGATCGCAGAGGTCTGCGCCCGCTCCGGCCTGGACGTGAAGGTCGCGGAGACCACCGGAGAGGCCCTGGAGATCGGCCGCACGCGGCTGTACAACTCCCTGTCCAAGGCGGCCGAGCGCGGCAAGATCTCGGAGGAGGAGCGGGACGAGACCATCGCGCGGCTCAGCTTCACCACGGATCTGGGCGAATTCGCCGACCGCGACCTCGTCATCGAGGCCGTCGTGGAGAACGAGCAGGTCAAGACCGAGATCTTCCAGGTGCTCGACCAGGTGGTGACGCGGCAGGACGCGATCCTCGCCTCCAACACCTCCTCCATCCCCCTGGTGAAGCTGGCCGTGGCCACCTCCCGGCCCGACCAGGTCATCGGCATCCACTTCTTCAACCCGGCCCCCGTGCAGCAGCTCGTCGAGCTGATTCCGGCCCTGACCACGTCGGAGGGCACGCTCAGCCGGGCGCAGCTGTTCACGGAGAAGGTGCTCGGCAAGCACGCCATCCGCGCCCAGGACCGTTCCGGGTTCGTCGTGAACGCGCTCCTCATCCCGTATCTGCTCTCCGCGATCCGGATGTTCGAGTCGGGCATCGCCAGCCGCGAGGACATCGACAACGGCATGGAGATGGGCTGCGCCCACCCGATGGGCCCGCTCAAGCTGGCCGACCTCATCGGCCTCGACACGGTCGCCTCGGTCGCCGACTCGATGTACACCGAGTACAAGGAGCCCCTGTACGCCGCTCCCCCGCTCCTCCAGCGCATGGTCGACGCGGGCCGCCTCGGCCGCAAGTCGGGCTCGGGCTTCTACCCGTACGACTGACCCGCGTCCGGCCCGCCCGGCGCACGGGTGGGTGCTCGCGGGATCTGGATCGGTGGGCTCCGGTAGCGGCTACGCTGCGTTGCTGAATTCAAGTCAATTTCCGGCCAGTTCACGGGCCCGGCACTCGCTGAGTGCCGGGCCCGTGTCATTCACACACCGTGTGCGCGGTGGGCTCGCATATGCCCTGCGCACACTCTCCCGCCGCGACGACCAGGCGAGTTGACTTTCCGCTGCGTACAGGGGGGATGTGACCCACAACTGAGAGGAGCGGAGTCGTGACCACCGACCCTGAGCGTCCCGTGGTCCCGGAAGAACTCGCAGAGTTACGTCGGGGCTTGGACGTGGGTCTCGCCCGCGTCGACGGACAGCTCGCGTTACTCACCCAGCGCGACCTTCAGCACACCAAGGACCAGGACGACCTGTCCGTACGGCTCGCGGCCCTGGAACACACCCGTTGGCCGCTGCCCGCCCTCGCCGCGCTCACCGCGGTCGGTGCGCTCGCCGTGGCGGTCTGGCAGGCCCTCGGACACTAGCCCGGGGCCGCGTCCGAGCGGTCAGCGCGCGTCCTCGCCGAGGCGCAGATGGTGCAGCAGGAGGAGCGCCGCCGCCATGTTGGCGGCCGGGACCTCGCCGCGCGCCACCATGTCGGGAACGAGCTTGAGCGGCACCCACTCGCGTCGGTCCGACTCGAAGTCGTCCTCGGGGTGGCCGATGTAGGTCCCCTCGTCCGACCAGTAGATGTGGTGCCGGGCGTCCGTGAGCCCGTTGGACGGCTCGACGCTCATCAGGTGTCGCAGGGGCCCCGGCCGCCAGCCGGTCTCCTCCTCCATCTCACGCGCGGCCGCGTCGGCGATGTCCTCTCCGTCCTCCACCACCCCCGCCGCGAGCTCCCAGCCCCAGCTGTCGGTGATGAAGCGGTGCCGCCACAGGAGCAGCACCTCGTTGGCCTCGTTGACCACCGTGGCGATCGCCACCGGACGGAGCCTTATCAGGAAGTGGTCGAGGTGCCGGCCGTCCGGCAGCTCGACGTCTGCGAGATTGACGGTGAACCATCGGTTTCCATACACAGTCTGTTCGCTCTGTTTCGTCCACTGCACGGTTCTGCCACCTTCCGCCGAGTAGATGGCAATATCGCAGCAGGAGGGTGGGAGAGCACTCGGCGCACGGCGGAGCGACGTAGCACGTGTCAGGCGTCGTTCCGCCCCCGCGCCCCCGATGTCACGACGTCACGGCGTCACGGAGAACCGCGCCGCACCGCGCCCCCGCTCCTCACAGCGGCACCCGCAGCGCCCCGTCGATCAGCTCCGCGGCCTCGGCCGTGCCCGCGCAGTCGCTGCGGACCAGGTACTCGCGCACCGCGCGCAGCCGGTCGCGCAGGCGCTGGGACTCCATCCCGCGCGCCTGCTCCGCCATCTCCACCGCCGTGGCCACCGCCTCGTCGGTGTTGCCCTGGCGCAGCTCGATCTGGCTGAGCATCGCGAGCCGGTGCACCCGGCCCCGGTCGTGCGCCGGGGTGTCCACCGCGGCGGCGGCGTGTTCCCGCGCCGCCGCGAGATCGCCGAGGCTGAGCAGCGCCTCCGCCACCTGCACATTGACCAGGCCCGGCTGGACATAGCCCGTCTCGTCCGGCTCCCGGCCGCGCCGGATGCGCTCGGCGGCCACCTCGGCCCGCCGGATGCAGGACAGCGCGCTGCTGCCGTCGCCCAGGTGCGCGTACGCCTTGGCCTGCATGGCGTACAGATCGGACGCGAGGGCGGGCGTGATGTCCCGGCCCGCGGCGCGCAGCGCGGCCTCCGCGAAGGCCACCGCCTGGCGGTACTCGCGCATGAAGAGGGACTGGTTGACGAGCAGCGCGATCACGTACGCGCCGAGCCCCCGGTCCCCGCTGGCCTTCGCCAGGCGCAGCGCCTGGTGGAAGTAGCGCTGGGCGAGGCCGTGCGCGTCCGAGTCGTAGGCACAGATGCCCGCTATCGCCACCAGGCCGCCGGTCGCGCGGTGCAGCTGACGCCCCATCGCGTCGGTGTAGCTGCCGCGGAGCAGCGGCGCCGCCTCCGCGTTGAGGAAGCCGACGATGCGGGTGCGGGTCGCGATGCCACCGGTTTTGCGGTACATCTGCTCGTAGTGCGTACGGGCCGCGCGCAGCATCTCCAGGTCCGCCATGCTCACCGGGTGCCGGCCGCCGCGCGAGACGTCCGTGTCCTCGGGCGGGTTCTCCCACTCCCACACCGGCATCACGGCGGGCGTCCCGGTCACCGCGGGCGCGCCGAGCAGATGCGGGCGCTGCTGCTCGTCCGACCGCCACAGCGCCGTCGCCCGCTCGACGAACCCGGAGAGCGTGGAGGCCATCGAGCCCCCGCGCAGGGCCGGGCCGCCGGGCACCCCGAGGCCGATGTCGTCGAGCGTGACGGTGCGCTGCAGCCGCGCGGCGAGCACCTCGCAGATCAGGTCGGGCACCTGGCCGCGCGGGCGCTGGCCCTTCAACCAGCGGGCCACCGCGGTGTGTTCGTATCTCAGGGAGAGACCGCGGGCCTTGCCGACCTGGTTCACATGGGCGGCAAGGCCCGCGTGCGAGATGCCGGCTTCGTCGAGGATCGCGTCGAGCAGGGTGTTGGGCTGCATGGATGCCCCTCCGATGGCTCGGTGCGCCCAGCCTAGTGGAGCGCCCTTCACACGGGGTGTGAACGGAGTGCTCGCATCCGGGGGGCACGCGCTCTGCCGCACGGGGCGCGCGGTCGGTTGACTGAGGGTCCTCACCAGGAGGCGGCCGGGCCGTCGGCTCCCCCCTCACTCAGCGCGGCGGCCCCTGTCGGCGCCGTCCGTTCGTCCGTCGTCTGCCCGGCAGTTCCGCGACGGCACGGGCGGCGCGGGCCGCACCACACCGGGCGGTGTTCAGCTCATGGTGCGGGCGCACCGCCCGGTCTCCGTCTGCTGCCGGGGGACCCTCTTGCGGTCGTTGCGCAGCACGAGCAGCGCCGCGTCGTCGGACGGGAGGCGGCCGATGTGCCGCAGGAGCCGGGCGTACACGGACTGGATCACCTGCTGCGGCGACACCGGCTGGGTCCTGGCCGCCTCGCCGAGCACGGCCTGGAGCGGGAAGAACCGCCCGGATCCGTCGCGCGCGTCCTCCACGCCGTCCGTGTGCAGCACCAGGACGTCGCCCGGCAGCAGCCTGCCGCAGAGCTGCACGGGCAGTTCGGCGGGCAGCGGGAAGGGGCCGAGCGGCGGCAGCGGCTCACCGCCGGACAGGAGCTGGGCGCGGCCGCGCAGCCGATAGGGCCACGGGTGGCCGCAGTTGAGCGCCCACACCTCGCCGTCCTGGCCGATCTCCACCAGGAGGACGGTCACGAACTCCTCGGCGACCGGGCTCTCCGGCGCCGCCGCGCCGCTCGCCGGGTGCTCGGCGCGGGAGCGCTCCCGCAAGTGCCGGGCCAGGGCCCGCTCCAGGCGCCGCAGCACCTGCGGCAGTTCGGGCTCGTCGTGGGCGGCCTCGCGGAAGCTGCCGAGCACGGCGGCGACGGTGCCGATCGCGGCGAGGCCGTGGCCGCGCACGTCGCCCATGACGAGGCGGACGCCGTGGTCGGTGGCGGCGACCTCGTACAGATCGCCGCCGACGGAGGCCCCCAGCGAGGCGGAGAGGCGGCCCGCGGCCAGCGCGAGCCCGTCGACGCGCGGCGGCAGCGGCCGCAGCAGGACGTTCTGCGCGGCGCCCGCGACCTCGCGGATCTGCCGCAACTCCCGGATCAGCGCGTGCCGCACCTGGAATATGAGTCCCGTACCGACGGCGAAGAAGACGGCGCTGGTGACGATCCGCGCCCCCAGGCCGTGTTGCTGCGCGAGCGGACAGACCAGTTTGTACGTGATGGCGACGGCGCCCCACACCGTCGGCAGGCCGAGCGCGAGCGCCCGCCGCAGCCGACGGCGGCACGGTCGCTCGAACGTCGCTGACGGACGCTCGTCGCCTCCGTCGCCACAACCGTGGGCCCGCCGCCGCGGTCCGCGCCGGGTCCCGGCGCCGCGGCGGGGCGTACGAGGCTTGATGAGGATCATGCCGACGGCCCCCCTAAGGCCCGGTTCAGCGTGCGGGCCGTGTACGGGACCGGTCCCCACGGCCGGATTGATTCTGTCGACCGGGTGGCCGGATCGGGTCAGATCACCGGCAGTTGTCACTCAAACGAGTGAGCGGGCTCAGGGTGCCCCCGGGTACGCCGGAGGGGGCGCATCCGCTTTCGCGGACACGCCCCCTCAGTAGCGCTTGTATGCGCCGGGCCGGTACTAGGCCCCGCGCAGCACCGCGCCGGTCGTCTCGGCGGCGCGCGCCACGGCCGCGTCACGAGCGGCCGAGGCCTCCTCGACCGTCAGCGTGCGGTCGGCGGCGCGGAAGCGCAGCGCGTACGCGAGCGACTTCTTGCCCTCGCCCAGCTGCTCGCCGGTGAAGACGTCGAACAGGCGGATGTCCTCGAGCAGTTCACCCGCACCGTCGCGCAGATACGCCTCGACGACGGCCGCGGGGACGTCCTGGTCGACGACCAGGGCGACGTCCTGCGTGGCCACCGGGAAGGCCGAGATGCGCGGCGCCCGCAGCGAGCCCTCGCCCGCCTCCTGGAGCAGGTCCAGGTTCAGCTCCATCGCGCAGGTGCGGGCGGGCAGGCCCAGCGCCTTGGTGACGCGCGGGTGCAGCTCGCCCGCGTGACCGATGGAGACCAGGTCGCCCTGCTCGCCGTTCGGCCCCTCGGCGCTGTCCAGGAACACCAGGAGCTCGGCGCAGCGGCCCGGGTGCCAGGGGCCGTACTGGCCCTGCTGGACGATGAGTTCGGCACCGGCCTCGTGGGCCAGGGTGCGCGCCGACTCGACGGCGTCCGCCCAGTCGGCCTGCCGGCCCTTGCCCCACCAGCCGGACCGCTCGCGGGCGCCCGCGAGCACGACCGCGGCGTGCCGCGGCTGCTCGGGCAGGGCGCTGTTGAGCGCGGCGATCTCCTCGTCCGTGGGACGCCGGCCCGCGGGCAGGTCCGCCGGAACGCCCGCCGCGTCGGCGTGCGGGTGGAAGACCAGGCCGGTCTCGAACAGGGCCAGGTCGTGGCTGCCCCGCCCGTCGTTGCGGCGCAGCGTGGCGAGGAGGCCGGGGAGCAGCGTCGTACGGAGCGCGGGCTCCTCGTCCGACAGCGGGTTGACGAGCTTGACGACGCGGCGGTTCGGGTCGTCGGCGTCCAGGCCGAGCTGGTCGAAGACCTGCTCGCTCACGAACGGGTAGTTCGGCGCCTCGACGAAACCGGCGCCCGCGAGCGCGCGCCCGGCCCTGCGGTGCAGCCGCTGCCGCTCGGTCAGACCGCGCCCGGCCGGGGGCTTGGGCAGCGTCGAGGGCAGGTTCTCGTACCCCTCGAGGCGGATGACCTCCTCGGCGAGGTCGTTGACCTCGGCGAGGTCGGGGCGCCACGACGGCACGGTGACGGTCAGGACGTCCTGGCCGTACACGTCGCAGCCGACCTGCTGGAGGCGGCGCACGACCGTCTCGCGGCCGTACGTGACACCCGCGACGCGGTCCGGGTGGTCGGCGGGCATCGTGATGGTGTGCGGCGCGGAGGGCGCGATGACCTCCGTGACGCCCGCCTCCGCGGTGCCGCCCGCGAGCAGCACGAGCAGGTCGACGGTGCGCTGCGCGGCGGCGGACGCGGCCTGCGGGTCGACGCCTCGCTCGAAGCGCCGGGCCGCCTCGGAGGACAGCTTGTGGCGACGGGCGGTGCGGGCCACCGCGACCGGGTCGAAGTGCGCGGCCTCGATGACGACGTCGGTGGTGCCCTCGGCCTCGAATGGGGTCTCCCCTGCTCGAGCGGAGTCGAGAGCTTGGGGAAGGTCGGCGATCTCCGTGTTGGCGCCGCCCATGACACCGGCGAGGCCGATGGGGCCGCGCTCGTCGATGATCACCAGGTCCTCGGCGTCGAGCACGCGCCGGGCGCCGTCGAGGGTGGTGAACTTCTCGCCCTGCTCGGCACGGCGGACGCCGATGGTGCCCTGGACGCGGGAGCGGTCGTAGGCGTGCAGCGGCTGGCCGAGCTCCAGCATCACGTAGTTGGTGACGTCGACGGCCAGCGAGATCGGGCGCATGCCCGCCTTCTGCAGGCGGCGCTGGAGCCAGATCGGCGAGCGGGCGTCGGGGCTGAGCCCGGTGACGGTGCGCGCGGTGAAGCGGTCGCAGCCGGCCGGGTCGCTGACCTGCACCGGGTACCCGAACGAGTTCGGGGCCGGGACGTCGAGCAGCGCCGGGTCGCGCAGCGGCAGGCCGTACGCGGTGGCCGCCTCACGGGCGACGCCGCGCAGCGACAGGCAGTAGCCGCGGTCGGGCGTGACGGCGATGTCCAGGACCTCGTCGACGAGTTCGAGCAGCTCGATGGCGTCGGTGCCGGCCTCGTGCTCGGGCGGGAGCACGATGATGCCGCCGCTGCCGTCGTCGCCCATGCCCAGCTCGTCACCGGAGCAGATCATGCCGTGCGACGTCTTGCCGTACGTCTTGCGCGCGGAGATGGCGAAGCCGCCGGGCAGCTCGGCGCCGGGCAGGACCACGACGACCTTGTCGCCCACGGCGAAGTTCCGGGCGCCGCAGACGATCTCCTGCGGCGCGCCCGTGCCGTTGGCCGTGCCGACGTCCACGGTGCAGAAGCGGATGGGCTTCTTGAAGCCCTCCAGCTCCTCGATGGTGAGGACCTTGCCGACGACGAGGGGGCCCTTCAGGCCCGCGCCGAGCTGTTCGACGGACTCGACTTCGAGGCCCGCGGAAATCAGCTTGGCCTGCACGTCGCGGCCGGTCTCGGTGGCGGGGAGGTCGACGTACTCCCGCAGCCAGGAAAGCGGGATGCGCATCAGATCTCCGTCCCGAACGGCCGGGTGAAGCGGACGTCACCCTCGACCATGTCTCGCATGTCTTCGACGTTGTGGCGGAACATCAGCATCCGCTCGATGCCGAACCCGAAGGCGAATCCGCTGTACTTCTCGGGGTCCACACCGCAGGCGGCCAGCACCTTCGGGTTGACCATGCCGCAGCCGCCGAGCTCGATCCAGCCCTCGGACGAGCAGGTGCGGCAGGGCCGGTCGGCGTTGCCCACGGACTCGCCGCGGCACACGTAGCAGACCATGTCCATCTCGGCGGACGGCTCGGTGAACGGGAAGAAGTTCGGCCGCAGGCGGGTCTTCATGCCCTCGCCGCCGAACAGCTCCTGCACCATGTGGTCCAGGGTGCCCTTGAGGTCCGCCATGGTCAGGCCCTCGTCCACGGCGAGCAGCTCGACCTGGTGGAAGACCGGGGTGTGGGTGGCGTCCAGCTCGTCGGTGCGGTACACGCGGCCGGGGCAGATCACGTAGACCGGCGGCTCGCGGTCGATGAGCGAGCGGATCTGCACGGGCGAGGTGTGCGTGCGCAGCACGACGCCGGAGTCGACGGAGCCGTCCGCGCCTTCGATGAAGAACGTGTCCTGCTCACCGCGCGCGGGGTGGTCCGGGCCGATGTTCAGGGCGTCGAAGTTGAACCACTCGGCCTCGGCCTCGGGGCCCTCCGCGACCGCGTAGCCCATGGCGACGAAGATGTCCTCGATGCGCTCGGACAGCGTGGTCAGCGGGTGCCGGGCGCCGGGCGCGACGCGGTCGTGGGGCAGCGTGACGTCCACCGCCTCCTCGACCAGGACGCGGGCGTCACGCTCGGCCTCCAGCTCGGCCTGGCGGGCGGCGAGCGCCTTGTTCACGGCGCCGCGGGCCATGCCCACGCGCTTGCCCGCCTCGGCCTTGGCCTGCGGGGGCAGCGCGCCGATCTCGCGGTTGGCGAGCGAGAGGGGCGAGGTGCCGCCGCAGTGCGCGGTCTTCGCCTCCTGGAGCTGGTCGAGGTCGGCGGCGGCCGCGAAGGCGGCGAGCGCCTCGTCCCGCACGCGCTCGATCTCTTCAGGTTTCAGTGCCTCGACCTCGACAGGGTCGTACGACTTGTTCGGTGCCGACATCTCTTCCCGTGCTTCCGGTTGGCTGGCGGATGGTCCCCGTCAACGAGTCGGAGACGAGTTGTCCCGAAATTGGGGACACAAAGGTGCCAACGACCGAGTCTAACGGGGTGGTGGTGAACGCATGCGCCCGCGGGCTGCTCAGGGCGTCCTCACTGGAGGTACGCCGGAGCCCCCACGGGCAAGGTAAATCGGAACTGGGCGCCGCCGCTCGCCGCGCGGCCGACGGTGATCGTGCCGCCGTGTGCCTCGACGATGCCCTTCACGATGTACAACCCCAGTCCCGTCCCGCCGCGCTTGCTGCCCCGCCAGAAGCGGGTGAACACGCGGCCCATCGACTCCTCCGGAATGCCGGATCCCTCGTCGCTGACGGTGACCGCGGTGTCGGTCGCTCCCCGCACCCGCAGGGACGGCGAGGGCGCCACGTCGATGGTGACAGTTCCCTCGCCGTGGCGCACCGCGTTTTCCAGGAGGTTGCTGAGCACCTGGTCGATCTTGTCGGGGTCGGCCCACAGGTCGGGCAGGGGCTGCTGGAGGCGGACGAGGAAGCGGTCCGCGTCCTGTCCCGCGGCGACGTGGGCCTGGATGTGGCGCCCGACGGCGGCCCCGATGTCGACGGGCTGGCGGCGCAGCTCCAGGCGGCCCGAGTCGATGCGCGAGATGTCGAGGAGCTCGGCGATCAGCCGGGTCACCCGGTTCGCGTCGGCGTCGACGGTCTCCAGCATCAGCCGCTTCTGGTCGTCGGTGAACCGCTCCCACTTGGCGAGCAGCGTGGCGGTGAAGCCCTTCACGGACGTCAGCGGGGAGCGCAGTTCGTGGGCGACCGTCGCGATCAGCTCGGCGTGGCTGCGCTCGGTGCGCCGCCGGGCCTCGGTGTCGCGCAGCGAGACGACGAGGC
The DNA here is from genome assembly GCF_022698285.1 of Streptomyces sp. AN091965. NCBI lineage: Bacteria > Bacillati > Actinomycetota > Actinomycetes > Kitasatosporales > Streptomycetaceae > Streptomyces > Streptomyces sp. AN091965. The sequence goes on from NZ_JALDMY010000001.1 coordinate 2,296,339, forward strand.
GGCTCAGCGGGCCCTTCGGCCGCGACCGTACGTACCGGGCGGAGACGAGCACTTCCCGGCCGCCGGGCAGCAGCAGATTGCGCTCGGGCTGGGCGACGCGCGTGACGAGGCCTCCATAGGGGTCGGTCACCTGCCACCACCGGCGTCCTTCGAGGTCCTCCAGGGGCAGGGCGCTCTCGATGCGGATGCCGAGCGCGTCGGCGGCGCGCACCGCGGTGATGCGCGCCGCGGCGGCGTTGAAGCAGATGACGCGCCCGCTCTCGTCGGCGACGACGAGGCCGTCGGGCAGGTCGTCCGGGTCGATGCCGAGCTCTCCGAGACCGGGGCCCGCCGGGCCCGCGTGGCCCGCGGGAGTGCACAGGATGCCCCGCACTCCCGGTGCTCTGCTCGTGCCGACGCTCATTCCCCTTGTTCCCGCCTCTCGGAGCCGGCGCAGTGGGCCCCCGAGCCCGACACACTACTAGCCGGGGGTGACGGAGCGGCACCCTCCGGCGGCACGCTGTGCACGGGCGGACGCATAGAGGCATACGGCTGCCGCGGTCGCGAGGTTCAGGCTCTCCGCGCTGCCGTGGATCGGAACGCGCACCACGGCGTCGGCGAGTGCGCGGGTCTCCTCCGGCAGCCCCCAGGCCTCGTTGCCGAAGATCCAGGCGGTCTCGGTGCCCATGGTGCCCTGGTCGAGCTCGGCGTCCAGATCGTCCTCGCCCGCGCCGTCCGCGGCGAGCACGCGTACGCCTGCCGCCTTCAGACCGCGTACGGCCTGCTCGACGGGGACGCCCACGGCCACCGGCAGATGGAAGTGCGAGCCGACGGAGGCGCGCACCGCCTTGGGGTTGTACAGGTCCACGGACGCGTCGGTGAGCACCACCGCGTCGGCGCCCGCGGCGTCCGCGCAGCGCAGCACGGTGCCCGCGTTCCCGGGGTCGCGCACGTGCGCGAGCACGGCCACCAGCTTGGGGCGGCCGGCGAGGATCTCCTCGAACGGCACGTCGAGGAAGCGGCACACCCCGACGAGCCCCTGCGGAGTGACGGTGGTCGAGATGTCGGCGATCACGCTCTCGTCGGCGAGGTGCACCCGCGCCCCGGCGGCGCGCGCGTCCGCCACGATGTCCGCGTACCGCTCGGCGGCCTCGACGGTCGTGAACAGCTCCACGAGCGTGGCCTGCCCGCCGCCGCGGTGCCCGGCCGCCTCCCGCACCGCCTGCGGACCCTCCGCGAGGAAGAGCCGCTCCTTCCCCCGGAAGTTCCGCTTGCCAAGCCGCCGCGCGCCACTGACGCGCGGCGAACGCGGGGAGATCAGTTCGGGACCGTGTGCCATCAAGTCGCTTTCCGCTGTACGGGGTGGGGGCAGGGGCGTTCTGCCGCCCCGGGCCGGGTTCACTCACCGCCGCGACGGCGCTCGGCCGGGACGGCGGGGACCGGCGGTGCCGAACCAGCCGCGGCATCGTGCGGCGGGGTACGGCCAAACGTGACTGGACCCGCAGGCCGGGTGGCCTGCGGGTCCAGTCACACTCGCTCAGCTCAGTGCAACGTCACGCGGCCTTGGGGGCGTTGACGTCGGAAGGCAGCGCCTTCTGCGCGACCTCGACGAGCGCCGCGAAGGCGTTGGCGTCGTTGACGGCCAGCTCGGCCAGGATCTTGCGGTCCACCTCGATGTTGGCGGCCTTCAGACCCTGGATGAAGCGGTTGTAGGTGATGCCGTTGGCGCGGGCAGCGGCGTTGATGCGCTGGATCCACAGCTGACGGAAGTCGCCCTTGCGCTTCTTGCGGTCGTTGTAGTTGTAGACGAGGGAGTGGGTGACCTGCTCCTTCGCCTTGCGGTACAGGCGCGACCGCTGGCCGCGGTAGCCGCTGGCCTGCTCGAGGATCGCCCGACGCTTCTTGTGGGCGTTGACTGCCCGCTTGACGCGTGCCACTTGTTAACTCCTTGTAGCGGGGCCGTGGTGGTCGTCACACGGCCCGATTCGACTGATGTCCCGGTCCTGGCGTCGCGTGACCCCCGTCACCGGGGGTCGCGACGTCACTTGCCGAGAAGCTTCTTGATCTTCTTGGCGTCGCCCGGGGCCATCTCGGCGTTGCCGGTGAGGCGACGCGTCAGACGGGACGACTTGTGCTCGAGCAGGTGGCGCTTGCCGGCGCGCTCGCGGAGCACCTTGCCGGAGCCGGTGATCTTGAAGCGCTTGCTGGCACCGCTGTGCGTCTTGTTCTTCGGCATAGCGCCGTTCTCTCCTCGTCAGTGGCGCTCCGATGCCCGGTCGCGAAACCGGGCATCCGGGAGCGTCATGTGTTCGGTTGGCATCCCTGGACTCGCGTCCGGGGATCAGGCCTCGGCGGGGGCCTCGGCCGGGGCCTCGGCGGGAGCCTCGGAAAGCTCGCCCTCGGCGGCGTTCTGCGACTTGCCGGGGTTGGCCTTCGCGTCCGCCTTGCGGGCCGCCTGGGCCTCACGGGCCTCGGCCATCGCCTCGGTCTTCTTCTTGTGCGGACCGAGGACCATGATCATGTTGCGGCCGTCCTGCTTCGGGTTCGACTCGATGAACCCGAGGTCCTGGACGTCCTCGGCGAGGCGCTGCAGCAGTCGGTAGCCGAGCTCCGGCCGGGACTGCTCGCGACCACGGAACATGATCGTGATCTTGACCTTGTCGCCCTGCTTGAGGAACCGGACGACGTGACCCTTCTTGGTGTCGTAGTCGTGCGGGTCGATCTTCGGCCGGAGCTTCATCTCCTTGATGACCGTGTGCGCCTGGTTCTTGCGCGCCTCACGGGCCTTCATGGCCGACTCGTACTTGAACTTCCCGTAGTCCATGAGCTTGCACACGGGCGGACGGGCGTTCGCCGCGACCTCGACCAGGTCCAGGTCGTACTCCTGCGCAAGCTCCAGGGCCTTGGCAAGCGGGACAATCCCGACCTGCTCGCCGCTGGGACCGACAAGTCGCACCTCGGGAACGCGAATCCGGTCGTTGATGCGGGGCTCGGCGCTGATGGATCCTCCTCGGTAGCACCACGCGACGGTCTGGCGGACAGCCGCGTAACGTCTGTTTTCTCGACCAACCCGTCGGAGGCACAAAAAATGCCCCGGCTGGTCACAGCGGGGCTCCACACAACTACCGGAGCACCTCCGTGGTGACCACGGGGCGCATCGGGCGGGCCTGCACGCTCGGTGCGGTCCGCCTGACCGGTGACCCGCCGCTCGGGGAGCGGCCAGGTGGGAGTTCGGAGCCTCCACTTGTGGGCCGGATCCCTCGGTCATCCGTGGGCGTCCGGCCGGTCGTCACCCAAGGTTAGCAGCTCCCGGGGGGTGGGGCTAACGGCTCGCGGGCGGCTCTAGGGTGTGGGACATGAGTGACACAAGCCCCACGCCCTCCCCGACCCCTTCGGCCGCCTCCGCCGAGAGCCCCGACTTCGACGCCATGACCCGCGACATCGCGGACGTGCCCGCGGTCGAGGTGATCACGACGGTCGCGGTGCACCTGATGAGCGCGGCGGCGGTGAACCTGGGCCTGGCCGAGGAGGGCGAGACCCACAAGGACCTGGACGAGGCCCGCAAGCTCATCCAGGCCCTGGCCGGTCTGCTGGACGCGAGCGCGACGGAGGTCAGCTCCTTCCACGCGGCCCCGCTGCGGGACGGCCTGAAGTCGCTGCAGCTGGCGTTCCGCGAGTCCTCCGTGGTGCCGGACGCGCCGGGGCAGGGCCCTGGCGAGAAGTACACGGGGCCGGTGTTCGGCTAGCCGTCAGCGTACGTAGAGGGGCTCGCCCGGTGGCGTCGCCTCGGCCGGCAGCAGTGCCAGGTCGAGGCCGCGCACCAGGCGGGCCCTCAGTGTTTCGTCGGCGGCGAGGGCCTCGGCCAGGCGCCGGGCGGCCTCGGCCGGGGCGGCGCCCGGGGCGAGGACCAGGGCGAGGGTGCCGTCGGCCGTGCCCGGGCCGAGGTGGGCGCGGAGCACGGCGGGCTCGGCGGCGACCGCGGTGCGCACGGCCTCCCGCACGGCCGGGTCGGTGAGCGCGTCGGCGCTGTGGCGGCCCTCGGCGAGGGCGATGAGCGCGGCGCGGTTCAGCTCGTAGGGGACGGGGCCCGCGAGGTCGAGGACGATCGTGTCGGCCTTCTCGTGGGCGGCCGCCTGGAGGGCCTGGTGCAGCGGTACGGCGACGGGGCGGGCGGCCGGGTCCCACAGGGCGAGGGCCTCGGTGGAGGTGAAGGCGGGCAGCGCGGTGCGCTTGCCCGCCTTGAGCGTGGGCACCGCCATGTCGCTCGTCTTCTCCCGGCGCAGGCCGCCCCCCCGTCTCCCGCCACCACCCTTGTTCAGAGCTTCGCGCCCCTCTTGATCGCCCTCCTCGACCTCGCCGAGGACGGCGACGACCGGCACGAGGAGCCTGGCGTTCGCCAGGGCCTTCAGGACCGGACCGTGGGCAGTTCGGTCCTGGGACCACGCCTCCAGGGCCGCGCGCAGCTCCGGAGCCGCGGAGCCGTCGTCGTCGGAGAAGCCGGGGTCGGGGATGTTCTTTGTCTGCACGCCGTCGACACTAGCCCGCCGCTTCGCGGCAGGAGTCGCCCACCCACCCGCCCGTTCCTCGGCGCCGCGGGGCGCGGCTCGCCAAGCGCTGCTCAGCGGCGGCGCGGGCGCCCTCGCCAGAGGTAGGCGGCCGCCGCGAGCAGGGCCACGCCTGCGGCTCCGGCCACGGGGCCCAGCCGGCCCGATGACGTGGCGTCGTCCGGCGCCTCGTCGGGGCCCGGGCCGAAGTACTTCTCGGCGTACGTCCCGCCGTGGGCCCTGGCCCGCAGGGAGTCCGGCTTCAGCGCGGCGGCGCGGCCGAGCGCGGCCACGGGATCGATCAGGCCGAAGCCCCGGGAGTCGTCGCGGCCGCCCGCGGGGGCGTCCTGGGCGGTGTCCTGGAGGAGCCGCTTGACCTGCGCCGGGGAGAGGCCGGGGCGGGCGGCCCGGATCAGGGCGACCGCACCGGAGACGAAGGCGGAGGCGGCGCTGGTGCCCCAGCCCTCGTAGTACTTGCGGTCGGGGTCGGCGATGACGATGTCGTCGCCGGGGGCGCTGACCGTGGCGTACCAGCGGCGGGTGGAGAAGGAGGCCCGCGCCCCGTTCTCGTCGACGGCCGTCGCGACGATCACGCCCGGGTAGGCGGCGGGGTAGGAGACGTGGTCGCCGCGCTCGCCGCCGTTGCCCGCCGACGCGACGACGACGGCGCCCTTCTTGAGGGCGTACTGGACGGCGGCGTCCTCGCTGGGCTCGGGGTGCGCGGACTTGGAGTCGTCGCCGAGGGAGAGGTTGATGACGTCGGCGCCGTGGTCCGCGGCCCAGCGGATGCCTTCGGCGAGGGCGTTGCCGCGGGACTGGCGTGCCTTCCTGCGGGCCGGGTCGCCGTCCTCCAGGATCACGCGCACCGGCAGGATCCGGGCGCCGGGAGCGATGCCGAGCACGCCGTCGCCGCGGCCCTCGCCGTGGCCGTGCCCGGCGATGATCCCGGCCATGGCGGTGCCGTGCCGGGCCCACGTCCGGTCGCCGCGCCGGGCGCCGAAGCCCACCATGTCCTCGCCGGGCAGGACGCTGCCCCTGAGGTCGGGGTGGGAGCCGTCGACCCCGGTGTCGAGGACGGCCACGGTGACGCCCTCGCCCTTGGTGGTGCGCCAGGCCTGGCCGGTGCCCATGGCGTCGAGGGCCCACTGCTGGGCGCGGATGCCGTCGTCGGCGCGGGCGGGGGCGGCGGGCAGCAGCGCCAGGGCTCCGGCGAGGGCGGCGGCGGCAGGCGCGTGCCACCGCGTCGGCCGCTCCCGGCCCGGCGCGCCCTGCGTGCCCTGCGGGCTCGGCGTGCTCATCAAGAGGCCTCCGGGGCCGCGGTGGCGGTCTTGCGCAGGCTGCGCTCGACGCGGTCGGCGATGCCCTTGGCGTCGTGGCCGAGGCCCGCCTGGGCGGGGGCGGAGGCGGCGCCCGCCTTCATGGCGTCGGCGGCGGGTTCGGGCTCGGTGACGGCGCGGCCGTCGGCGAACCCGGAGACGGCGTAGGCGACGACGGGCGCGTCGGGCAGGACCGACAGGGTCCAGGTGGCCCGCTGCGCGTCGCCGAAGTGCGCGGCGGGGGTGCCCGGGGCGGCGTACGCGTGGGGCATCAGGTCGGTGCGCCGGTCCAGGCCCTCCTGGCCGAAGCGGGTGCGCAGCGCGTGCATGGCGGCGGCGTCCGCCTTGGTGAACAGCAGGCCCACGGTGGTGAGGTGGCTCTTCGTGGCGTCGGTGTAGGTGGCGCGCAGCAGGCGCTGGCAGCCCACGGGGGCGAGCGCCTTGCGCAGCAGCGGGTCGAAGGCCTTGGCGCAGCCGCTGTCGGGGGCGACGGCGACGCGGTTCCAGACCCGGTCGGCGCCGCCGGGGCCCGCGCCCCCGCCCTTGATGGCGGGCGGGAACAGGGCGTCGACGGGCAGGCTGTGCCAGAGCGCCCCCGCGGTGGCGTAGGTGGAGCGGGAGCTGCCCGCCGCGTCGGACTCGCCGGTGAGCCAACTCCCGGTCACGGCGCCGCCGATGAGCCCGAGCCCGAGGACGGCACAGGCCGCGGCGACGGCCGTGCGGGGCCGCAGCCAGGCAGCGACGGGGCGCAGCCGGGTGGCGGCGTCGTCGTCCAGCGCGGGCCGCGCGAAGAACACGAAGGGCCGGTGCGCGTCGGGGCGCGCCGGGGCGGCGGGGGGCTCGTCCGGGAGGCGGGCGGAGGCGGGCGGGGGCGGGGCGTCCTCGACGTCGGCCGTGGAGGGGGTCGCGGGGGCGGCGGGGGCGCGGCTCGATCTGGCGGGGCCCTCGGCGCTCCCTGCGTCCTTCCCGCCATCCGTACGGGTGTCCGGCCCGGCATCCGTGCCGGTGCCCGGCCCGGCATCCGCGCCGGTGTCCGGCTCGGTATCCGTGCCGGTCTCCGCCTCGGCCGCCTCCGCCTCGACGGCCGCCGTCCGGTCCGGCGCGGCCCGGTCGAAGGGCGCGAGCAAGTCCGCCACCGCGGCCTCGTGTTCGGCCGGGAGCGAGGGGGGCGTGAGGGCGTCCGGGGACGGGCGCGGGGGGACGACCACAGGGGGGCGTGCGTCGGGGAAGCGGGCGCTCGCCGGGGGCAGGGGCGGCTCCGCCGTGGCGCGGGAACCGGCCGGGGCGGACGCCGGGGCCGGAGGGACGGGCTCGGCGGGAGCGGCCGAAGCAGACGCCGGAGCCGGAGGGACGGGCTCGGCGAGAGCGGCCGGAGCGGACGTCGGAGCCGGAGGGACGGGCTCGGCAGGGGCGGCAGGGGCTGCGGGGGTGTCATGGGGCTTGGTCGGCAGCCGTGGTGGCGTACCGGAACGTGGGGGGACGGGGGGCCGTCGCGCCTCCGTGCTCATGCACCCCCCGTTCCGTCGCGTCGCGCGCTCCCTGCGTGCGCGTCACTTTACGGGTTGACATGAGCCCCACGGGAACCGAGTCCAGGCCACCGGGTGATCTGCCCGGAACGTCCCCCTACCCTCGGGTAGCCGGGTCTGGCAGGCTGCGCCCATGACAGGCGGAGCCGCTGACTTCACCGGAGACAGGACTGCGGACCGGGCCCGTTACGACCGGGCCACCGCACATCTCGACGCGCCGCTCGCGCTCGTCGATCTGACCGCGTTCGACGCCAACGCCGACGACTTGACGCGCCGGGCGGGCGGGAAACCCGTCCGGGTCGCGAGCAAGTCGGTGCGGTGCCGGGCCCTGCTGGAACGGGTCCTCGCGCGGGACGGGTTCGCGGGGATCATGTCGTTCACGCTCGCGGAGTCGCTGTGGCTGGCGCGCTCCGGCTTCGACGACGTCCTGCTCGCGTACCCCTCGGCGGACCGCGCCGCCTTCGCCGAGCTCGCGGCCGATCCGAAGCTGGCGGCGGCCGTGACGGTGATGGTCGACGACCCGGCGCAGCTGCGGCTCATCGAGGAGGCGCGCGGCGAGGGACGCGAAGCGGTGCGCGTGTGCCTGGAGTTGGACACCTCCCTGAGGCTGCTCGGCGGGCGGGTGCGGATCGGTACGCAGCGCTCCCCGCTGCACGAGCCCGCCCAGGTCGCCGCCCTCGCCCGGGCGATCGCGCGCAGGCCGGGCTTCCGGCTCGTCGGCGTCATGGCGTACGAGGGGCACGTCGCGGGTGTCGGGGACTCCGTCGCGGGGCACCCCGCCAAGTCCCGGGCGGTGCGGCTCATGCAGTCCGCCGCGCGCAAGGAGCTGGCGGCCCGGCGCGCGGAGACGATCCGGGCGGTGCGGGACGCCGTGCCCGGTCTGGAGTTCGTGAACGGCGGCGGCACCGGCAGCGTGCAGCACACGGCGGCCGAGGACGTGGTCACGGAGGTGGCGGCCGGATCGGGCCTGTACGTGCCGCGCCTGTTCGACAACTACACGTCGTTCAGCGGGCGCCCGGCGGCCCTCTTCGCGCAGCCGGTCGTCCGCAGGCCGGGCCGGGGCGTGGTGACGGTGCTCGGCGGCGGCTATCCGGCGTCGGGGGTCGCGGGCACGGACCGGTCACCGGTGCCGTATCTGCCCCAGGGGCTGCGGTACACCGTCCAGGAGGGCGCGGGCGAGGTGCAGACGCCGCTGCTCGGGACCGCCGCGGACGATCTGCGGATCGGTGACAAGGTGTGGTTCCGGCACGCCAAGGCCGGTGAGCTGTGCGAACGGTTCGCGGAGCTGCACCTGGTCGTGGGCGACCGGGTGACGGAGACCGTGTCGACGTACCGGGGCGAGGGCCACACCTTCCTGTGAAGCCGTGAAGCCGTGAAGCCGTGAAGCTGTGACGGCGTGAAGCCGTGCGGCCCGGGTTACGGCGTCGGGCCCACGCTGCTGCCCACTCCCCCGCCCGTGGCGCTGTCCCCGAGGGGCCTGATCCCGTCGACGAGCTCGTCGATGTCGGACAGCGGGGGCGCGCCGTCCGCCGCGTCGATGCTGACGCGGACGATGACCATGGCCTCGGAGCCGGTGCTGGAGGGGAACGCCAGGGACTGCACGTAGCCGCCGGTCCCCTTCTCGGTGTGGACGCGCCACCGTACGAAGTAGCCGCCGCGGCCCGCGACCGCGACGGTGCCGCTCTTGACCTGGGCGTGCCGGGCGATGCCGCCGAACGGCTCGCGGTCGAGCGCGTCGTGGTCGTACGCGGCGTCGGCCGCGTCCTTGATGTCGCGCCGGGCGAGCTTCTCCGGCGAGCGCTCGTCGGTGCCGGTCACCGTCCGCGTGGTGATCGTGCCGTGGCGGCAGAAGCCGGGGTCGCCGGGGCAGTCGTAGGTGTTCGGCGTCTGCAGGGTCAGGTCGTCGCCGACGGTGTGGTCGGCCTTCTCCCAGCCCTCGGGCACGGGCAGGGTGATGCCGTTGAGCTCGTCGGTGAGGACGTCCGGGTCCTCGGTGGCGGACGGGGACGCGGTGGGCGAGGCGGAGGCGGGGGTCGGCTCGTCCGGCGCCTCCGCGGTGGGCGCGGGCCCGGCCGTGGGGTCGCCGTCGTCGTCCTGGAGGACCAGGAAGCCGGTGACGATCGAGGCGACGAGGACCGCCCCGGCCGCGCCGAGCGCGACGGCCCTGGCGCGGCGCCCGCCGCTGCGCGTGGGCACCGGCTGCACCACGGTGGCGGCGGGCCCCGGCCGTGCCTGGCCCAGGTGGACCGTGGCCTCGGGCGTGCGCCGGTGCTCGGTCCACGCGGACCCGTCCCACCAGCGCTCGACGGCGGGTCGGGACGGGTCCGGGTACCAGCCGGGCGGAGGCGACATGCTCATCCCGGCACTCTAGGACGTGGCGCGCCGGCCGGTACAACCAGCCGGTCACGCGGTCAGTAGATGCTGTCCCGCTGGTCGGGGACCACCGAGCCGTCCTCGCGCAGGACGGGGCCCTTGCGCCCGTCGGGCTCGTTGTACGCGGCGGTCGCGCACGGGTAGGTGCCCGGCTTCTGCGGCAGCGGCTCGATGAACATGGGATTCACGACCCAGCGGCCGTCGGCGTTGTCGTAGGCGCGGCACATGAACTCGCCCTTGTTGCGGTTCAGCACGAGGTGCGCGCCGGTGGCGTCGCCGACGAACGTCACATCCGTGTCGGCGTCGCCGCCGCCGACCGCGATGCGCTTGCTCCAGCGCTGCTTGTCCCAGGCCTTCTTGCCCTTGACCTTGTAGATCTCCTGGTTGATGAAGCAGCGCTTGCCGTCGATGTACGGGATGACGTCGCCCTTGTTGACGCCGACGCCGCCGCAGCCCTGGTTCCAGGTGGTGATGCGCCCCTTGCGGTCCAGGACGGAGCGGATCGCGATCGTGTGCTTGCGGTCGATGCCCACGCCGCGCGACCACACCTCGGCGACGGGCTCGGAGCCCGCGGAGACGATGTAGACGTCGAATCCGGCCTTCTTCAGGGTGCGGATCAGGTCGCGCTGCTGGTCGTAGTAGCGCGCGTAGCCGGGCACGGTGTGGCTGCCGATGGTGCGGGTGGTGCCGACGGGCGCGGCGAGGGCCTCCGTGCGGGCCTTCTTCGCGTACGTCTCCACCTCCTTGACGGTGTGTCCCGCGAAGAGCTGGGGCACCCAGGCGTACTGCGGGACGGTGCGGCGGTGGTGCCAGGTCCCGGCGAAGGCGGCGGCGCCGCTCATCGTGGTGCCGTCCTCGCGGATCTGCAGGATCTCGTCGGCGCAGGCGGTGTTGGTGGACGTGGGCAGCGGCTTGCCGGCGGGCACGGTGGTGCCGCAGGCCCGGGTGAGGGCGCGGTGGCCCGCGGCCGTCATCCACTTGCTGGAGGACTTCCAGCTCTTGGGGCGCAGGATCTTGTCGTGCCGCAGCGCCCAGCTGATGGTGGCGTCGGTGACGTCGTTCTTGACGACGGTGTTGTCCCAGTCGAAGGCGGCGACGGGGCGCTTCTGGCCGTGGCCGAGGTGCGGGTTGGAGCAGGTGCCCCGCTCGTCGATGACCTTCTGCAGCCGGGCGCGGTTGTCGCCGTACCAGGTGAGCTTCTTCGAGAGCTGGGGACAGTGGGCGCCGGTGTGCGACGCGGGCGCGGCCGTGGCGGCGGCAGCGGGAAGCGTGACGGGCCCGGCCACCAGGGTGGCGGCCGAGGCCAGCGTCAGCGCCAGAATGTTTCTGTTACGCATGTGCGTGGACGGTACAGCAGTCCTACGGGGTCGTTGAACCCCCGTACACCGTGTCCCGTTGGTCCCTGATGACCGATCCGTCCGCGCGGCGCACCGGGGCCTTCGTGCCGTCCCGGCCGGTGTAGCCGGTGGTGGCGCACGGATAGGGCGCGGGCTGCTTGCCCTTGGGCTCGATGAACATGGGGTTGATCAGCCAGCGCCGGTCGCCGTTGTCGTAGGCGCGGCACATCAGCTCGGTCTTGTTGCGGTTCAGGACGAGCCTGAGGCCGGTGGCGTCGCGCAGGAAGGAGACGTCGGTGTCGGAGTCCCCCGCGGCGAACACCTGGCGCTTCGCGGCAGGTTGGACCTTCTCGGCGGCCTTGCCGCGCACGCCGAGGATCCGCTCGTTGATGGCGCAGCGCTTGCCGTCGATGTACGTGATCATCGAGTCGGCGCCGTCCGCGACGGAGCCGCAGCCCTTGAGGCGGGCGGTGAGGCGGCCCTCGCGGGTGACGTTGCGGATGCCGAGGGTGTGCCGGGCGTCGAGGCCGACGCCCTTCGCCCAGACCTCGGCGACCGGCTCGGGCGAGGCGGAGACGACGTAGGTGTCGAACCCGGCCTTCTTGAGGGTGCGGATCAGATCGCGCTGCTGGTCGTAGTAGCGGGCCCAGCCGGTGGCCTTGCCGCTGCCGACCCGCTGCTCGGTGCCGATGGGCGCGGCGAGGTTCTCCTCGCGCGCCGCGGCCGCGAAGTCCTTGACGCGGGCGGGGCTCCAGCCGCGCAGGAGCTGGGCGAGCCAGGCGTACTGGGGCTCCATGCGGCGGTGGTCGAAGCCCGCGAAGGCCTCCTTGCCGGTGCTCGTGGTGCCCTCGCCGTACACGGCGGCGATCTCGTCGGCGCAGGCGGTGTCCGTGCGCGTGGGCAGGGTGCGGCCGGTGGCCGGGCAGGCCTTGGTGAGGGCCTTGGCGGCGGGCGCGGTGAGGTAGCGGCTCGTGGTGCGCCAGTCGCCGCGCTCGGGGGTGCGTATCTTGTCGTGGCGCAGCATCCAGAACAGGGTGGCGTCGCCCACGTCGTTCTTGATGACCGTGTTGTCCCAGTCGAACACGGCGAGGGGCTTGTCGTGCTTGCCGTAGCCGTCGCCGCAGCGGCCGTAGGTGTCGAGGAGGCGCTGGAGGCGGTCCTTGTTGTCGCCGTACCAGCCCTTCGAGACGGTGAGGGCGGGGCACTTCGCGGCGGTGGTGCCGTGTGCGGCGCGGGGGGCCGGGGCGGCCTGGGCGGTGGTGGCGAGGCCGGTCCCGGCGACGGCGAGGGCGGCGGCCGCCGCGGCCCCAGCGGCCAGGGGATGCTTGATCTTCATGAACACGGTGCCTGTCTACGCAGGTCAGCCGGGCGTCGCACGACGCCCGGCTGATCGGTGGGTGGCCTCTGGGTGAACTACTGGGGCGTGACGTACGCCCCGGAGATGCCGCCGTCGACGAGGAAGTCCGTGGCGTTCACGAACGCGGAGTCGTCGCTGGCGAGGAAGGCGACCGCGGCGGCGATCTCCTCGGCCTCGGCGAAGCGGCCCACCGGGATGTGCACGAGGCGGCGCGCGGCGCGCTCGGGGTCCTTGGCGAACAGCTCCTGGAGCAGCGGGGTGTTCACCGGGCCCGGGCACAGCGCGTTCACGCGGATGCCCTCGCGGGCGAACTGCACGCCCAGCTCGCGGGACATCGCGAGCACGCCGCCCTTGGACGCGGTGTAGGAGATCTGCGAGGTCGCGGCGCCCATCCGGGCCACGAAGGAGGCCGTGTTGATGATGGAGCCCCTGCCCTGGCGCCGCATGTAGGGGATGGCGGCCTTGCAGCACAGGTACACGGAGGTGAGGTTGACCTCCTGGACGCGCTTCCAGGCCTCCAGGCCGGTGTCCAGGATGGAGTCGTCGTCGGGCGGCGAGATGCCCGCGTTGTTGAAGGCGATGTCGACCGAGCCGTAGGTGTCGTACGCCGTCCTGAACAGCGCCTCGACCTGCTCGGGGTCGGTGACGTCGACCTTCACGTACGTCCCGCCGACCTCCTCGGCGGCCTTCTTGCCCGCGGTGTCGTCGATGTCGCCGCACACCACGTGCGCGCCCTCGGAGGCGAGGCGGCGGGCGGTGGCGAGGCCGATGCCGCTGCCGGCGCCGGTGATCACGGCGGTACGGCCGACGAGGCGGCGGCAGACAATCTCTTCGGTCACTGGGCGGGCCCTTCCGTGCTGATGAAGACGTTCTTGGTTTCGGTGAAGGCGGCGAGCGCGTCCGGGCCGAGCTCGCGCCCGAGCCCGGACTGGCCGTAGCCGCCGAAGGGGGTCCAATAGCGCACGCTGGAGTGCGAGTTGACGGACAGGTTGCCTGCCCGCACGGCCTGGGACACGCGCAGCGCCCGGCCCACGTCCCGGGTCCAGATGGAGCCCGAGAGGCCGTACTCGGTGGCGTTGGCGAGGCGGACCGCCTCGGCCTCGTCCTCGAAGGGCAGCACGACCGCGACCGGCCCGAAGACCTCCTCGACGGCGACCGGTGACGTCGGCCCCGCGTCGGTGAGGACGGTCGGCGGGAACCAGAAGCCGGGCCCTTCGGGGGCGCTGCCGCGGATGCCCGTGCCCGCGGGCACGTACGACCGCACCCGGTCCAGCTGGGCGCGGGAGATCAGCGGGCCCATCTGGGTCTTCTCGTCGGCCGGGTCACCGACGACGTACGACTCGACCAGGGGCGTCAGGAGCTCGACGAAGCGGTCGTACACGGAGCGCTGCACGAGGATGCGGGTGCGGGCGCAGCAGTCCTGGCCCGAGTTGTCGAGGAAGGAGCCGGGCGCGGCGAGGGCGGCGGCCTCCACGTCGGCGTCGGCGAAGACGATGTTGGGGCTCTTGCCGCCGAGTTCGAGGGTCACGCGCTTCACGCGGTCCGCGCACTTGGCCATGATCTGCTTGCCGACCCGGGTGGAGCCGGTGAAGACGACCTTGGCGACGTCGGGGTGCTCGACGAGCGCGTTCCCGGCGACGGCGCCCTCGCCGGGCAGGACCTGGAAGAGGCCCTCGGGAAGGCCCGCCTCCAGGGCGAGTTCGGCCAGGCGCAGGGCGGTCAGCGGGGTGGTCTCGGCGGGCTTGAGGACGACCGCGTTGCCCGCCGCGAGGGCCGGGGCGGTGCCCCAGGCGGCGATGGGCATCGGGAAGTTCCAGGGCGCGATGACGCCGACGACGCCGAGGGGTTCGAGGATCGTGACGTCGAGGCCGCCGGGGACGGGGATCTGGCGGCCGTTCAGACGCTCGACGCCGCCCGCCGTGTAGTCGAACAGGTCCCGGGCGTTGCCCGCCTCCCAGCGGGCGTTGCCGATGACGTGCCCGGCCTCGCGCACCTCCAGCTGGGCGAGTTCTTCCACGTGGCCGTCGATGACGGCGGCGAAGCGGCGCAGCAGGCGCGCCCGGTCGGCCGGGGCGACGGCGGCCCACGCGGCCTGTGCCGTGACGGCGCGGGCGACGGCCGCGTCGACGTCGGCCGGGGTCGCGGCGGGGACCGTCGCGACGACGTCCTCCGTCGCCGGGTTCAGTACCTGGAGTCGTTCGAGCAAGACGGGCCTCACATGCGTTCGAAGGAGCGGCGCAGCTCCCAGTCGGTCACCGCGGAGTCGAAGGCTTCCAGCTCGACCCGCGCCATGTTGCGGTAGTGCGCGACGACCTCGTCGCCGAACGCGGCCTTGGCGACGGGGCTGTTCTCCCACAGCTCGGCGGCCTCGCGCAGCGTCGTCGGGACGTGTTCGTAGTCGGCGGTGTAGGCGTTGCCCGTGCACGCCTCGGGCAGTTCGAGGCGCTGCTCGATGCCGTAGAGGCCCGCCGCGACCAGGCCCGCGACCGCCAGGTGCGGGTTGACGTCGCCGCCGGGCAGCCGGTTCTCGAAGCGCAGCGAGCGGCCGTGGCCGACGACGCGCAGGGAGCAGGTGCGGTTGTCATAGCCCCAGGCGGCGGCGGTCGGCGCGAAGGAGCCGGGCTGGAAGCGCTTGTACGAGTTGATGTGGGGCGCGTAGAGGAGGCTGAAGTCGCGCAGCGCCACGAGCTGGCCGGCGAGGAAGTGGCGCATGACGGGCGACATCCCGCCGGGGCCGTCCCCGGCCATGGCGTTGTTGCCGTCGGCGTCCTGGAGCGAGAGGTGGATGTGACAGGAGTTGCCCTCGCGCTCGTTGTACTTCGCCATGAAGGTGATCGACACGCCTTCCTGCGCGGCGATCTCCTTGGCCCCGGTCTTGTACAGCGCGTGCTGGTCGCAGGTGACGAGGGCCTCGTCGTAGCGGAACACGATCTCGTGCTGACCCGGGTTGCACTCGCCCTTGGCGGACTCCACCGTCAGGCCCGCGCCCGCCATCTCGTTGCGGATGCGGCGCAGGAGCGGCTCGATGCGGCCGGTGCCGAGGACGGAGTAGTCGATGTTGTACTGGTTGGCCGGGGTCAGGCCCTGGTAGCCCGCGTCCCAGGCCTGCTCGTAGGTGTCCTTGAAGACGATGAACTCCAGCTCCGTGCCGACGTGCGCGCTGTAGCCGTGCTCGGCGAGCCGCTCCAGCTGGCGGCGCAGGATCTGGCGCGGGGCCGCGACCACGGGCGAGCCGTCGTTCCAGGCCAGGTCGGCGATGAGCAGCGCGGTGCCCTCGTGCCAGGGCAGGCGGCGCAGGGTGGAGAGGTCGGGGCGCATGGCGAAGTCGCCGTAGCCCCGGTCCCAGGAGGACATCGCGTAGCCGTCGACGGTGTTCATCTCCGTGTCGACGGCCAGGAGGTAGTTGCAGCCCTCCGTGCCGTGCTCCAGGACCTCGTCCAGGAAGAACGGGGCGGCGAACCGCTTGCCCTGGAGCCGCCCTTGCATATCGGGGAAGGCCAGGACGACGGTGTCGATCTCGCCGCTCGCCACGAGGGCACGCAGCTCCTCGACACCGAGCGGGGGTGTGCGGTCTGCCACGGGAAAAGCCTCCTTGGGTCAGCCGAGTGGCCATAAGGTATGGGCAAGAACCATTGCTTGGGAAGGGGGTACGGGCAGATGTCCCACGCGCGGGGCGAGGATCGCCTCATTCAGGTGCTGCGACCGGTCCGGGCGGGCAACGGCTTCGAGGAGGCCCTGGAGCAGATCCTCCAGGTGGTCCGCCTCGGCCTGGTGCCCGGCGGCGAACGGCTGCCCGCGGAGCGGGAGTTGGCCGATCTGCTCGGCATCAGCCGGGTCACGCTGCGCGAGGTCCTGAAGGTGCTCCAGGACCAGGGCCTGGTCGAGTCGCGGCGCGGGCGCTACGGCGGCACCTTCGTGCGCCCGCGCACCGGGGCTCCGGGCGAGGCCGAGCTGCGCCGCCGGGTCACCGACGTGGACGTGGAGGACGCGCTGCGCTTCCGCGAGGTGCTCGAAGTGGGCGCGGCGGGCCTGTGCGCGGCGCACGGCCTCACCGCCGAGCAGGCCGACCGGCTGCGCGAGGCCCTCGCCCGCACCCATGACGCGCCGCTCGCCGACTACCGCCGCCTGGACACCCTGCTGCACCTCACGCTCGCCGAGCTGTCCGGCTCCCCCACGCTCACCGCGCAGTACGCGGCGGTCCGTGCGACGGTCAACGACCTGCTCGACTGCATCCCCCTGCTCGTGCGCAACCTGGAGCACTCACAGCGCCAGCACACCGCCCTCGTGGAGGCCGTGCTCGACGGCGACGCGGACGGGGCGCGGGAGATGATGCGCGAGCACTGCGCGGGCACGGCGGCGCTGCTGCGGGGGTTCCTGACCTGAGCCGCGGGCGCGCGGGCATCCCCGCGCGGGCCGGACGAGCACCCCTTTGCGGGCCGGGCGAACACCCCGTGCGGGCCGGACGGTTAACCAGCACGTTACGCACAGGTCTTGCTTTCTGTCCGCCCGCACCGCGAAGGTATGCCTCCACACCGCAAAGGTATGCCTTCAATCCATTGAATCCCGCAGGGGGAGCCCCGCATGAGCCTGGAGTCCACGGAGCCGACGAAGGCGCGCGCCGCCGAAGGCGACGACTATCTGGAGCGGCGCGCCCTGCGCCGCGGCAACGCCGGGTGGGTGCTGCTCACCGGCCTCGGCGTCGCCTACGTCGTCTCCGGCGACTACTCGGGCTGGAACTCCGGCCTGAAGGAGGGCGGCTTCGGCGGCCTGGCCATCGCGATGGCGCTCATGGGCGTGATGTACACCTGCATGGTCTTCTCGCTCGCGGAGCTGTCGTCCGTCCTGCCGACGGCGGGCGGCGGCTACGGCTTCGCGCGTCGCGCCCTCGGCCCCTGGGGCGGCTTCCTGACCGGCACGGCGATCCTCATCGAGTACATCCTCGCGCCCGCCGCGATCTCCATCTTCATCGGCGACTACGTGGAGTCGCTCGGCCTCTTCGGCCTGGAGTCGGGCTGGCCGGTCTACCTCGCCTGCTTCGTGATCTTCATCGGCATCCATCTGTGGGGCGTCGGCGAGGCGCTGCGGTTCAGCTTCGTCGTCACGGGCATCGCGGTGGCCGCGCTCCTGGTGTTCGCCGTCGGCGCGTTCATGGACTTCGACGGCTCGAAGCTCAACGACATCCCCGTGGACCACGACGCCTTCGGGGCCAACTCGTGGCTGCCGCTGGGGATCCTCGGCATCTGGGCGGCGTTCCCGTTCGGCATGTGGTTCTTCCTGGGCGTGGAGGGCGTACCGCTCGCGGCCGAGGAGACGAAGGACCCGGCGCGCACGCTGCCGCGGGCGATCCGCTGGTCGATGCTCATCCTGGTCGCGCTCGCGCTCCTGACGTTCTTCGCGTCGGCCGGCGCGCGCGGCTCCGCCGCCCTCCAGTCGACCGGCAACCCGCTGGTGGACGCGCTCCAGCCGGACGGCGAGCGCACGGGCCTGAGCCGCGTCATCAACTACGCGGGCCTCGCGGGCCTCGTGGCCTCCTTCTTCTCCCTGATCTACGCCGGTTCGCGCCAGCTCTTCGCCCTGTCCCGGGCGGGCTACCTGCCCCGCTTCCTGTCCCTGACGAGCAGCCGCAAGGCGCCCTACCTGGGGCTGCTCGTGCCGGGCGCGATCGGCTTCTCGCTCGCCGCCGCCAGCGGCGACGGCGCGCGCATGCTGAACGTGGCGGTCTTCGGCGCGACCATCTCGTACGCCCTGATGTCGCTCTCCCACATCGTGCTGCGCCGCCGCGAGCCGGGCCTGGAGCGGCCCTACCGCACGCCCGGCGGCATCCTGACCTCCTCGGTGGCGCTGGCCCTGGCCTGCGCCGCCCTGGTGGCGACGTTCCTGGTGGACGTCACGGCGGCGTTCATCGCGCTCGGCGTGTACGGAGTGGCGATCGCGTACTTCGGCCTGTACAGCCGCAAGCATCTGGTGGCGCGGGCACCGGAGGAGGAGTTCGCGGCCCTCGCCGCGGCCGAGGCCGAGCTGGAACGGAACTGACGCGACCAGCTTCACAGCAGAGGGAGTTGAAGGTGAACGGGAAGAGCAAGCGCCCGCTGATCGGCGTGAGCACCTATCTGGAGGCCGAGGCGCGCTGGGGCGTGTGGACGCTGCCCGCCGCGCTGCTGCCCGCCGGGTATCCGCGCCTGGTGCAGGCGGCGGGCGGCCTCGCGTCGATGCTGCCGCCGGACGACCCCGCGTACGCGGCCGACGTCGTGGCCCGCCTCGACGGCCTGGTCGTCGCGGGCGGCCCCGACGTGGAACCGGCCCACTACGGCGCCGAGCGCGAGGACCGCACGGGCCCGCCCGCGAAGGAGCGGGACGCCTGGGAACTCGCCCTGATCCGGGCCGCCCTGGCCGCGGGCACGCCCCTGCTCGGCATCTGCCGCGGCATGCAGCTCCTCAACGTCGCCCTGGGCGGCACCCTGGTCCAGCACCTGGACGGCCACGCGAAGGCGCCCGGCGTCTTCAGCACGCACGCGGTCAAGCCGGTCCCCGGCACGCGGTACGCCGCCGTCGTGCCCGACGCGTCCGCGGACGTGCCCACGTACCACCACCAGGCGGTGGACCGCCTCGGCCGGGGCCTGCTGCCCTGCGCCCACGCGGACGACGGCACGGTCGAGGCCGTCGAACTGCCGGGCCCCGACTGGGTCCTGGGCGTGCAGTGGCACCCGGAGGCCGGCACGGACACCCGGGTGATGGAGGCGCTGGTACAGGCCGCGGCAGCGCGCGGCTGAGCGCTCGGCCGACCGTACCGCGCCGGGCGGCCGCGGGCCCGTTGTGGCTGGTCGCGCAGTTCCCCGCGCCCCTACGGGGCACTCCCCCGCGTGAGCCCGAGCAGCTCCCGCGCGGGCCCGGCAGGCACATGCCCCGTCGGCCACACGGCCCGAAGCTCGCGGCGCAGCCGCACCCCCTCCACCGGCACCCGCACCAGGCGACGGGCGGCGAGCTCGTCACCGAGGGCGAGCTCACTGAGCACAGCGGGCCCGGCCCCGCTGACCGCGGCGGACTTCACCGCCGTGGTGGAGGACAGCTCCATGAGCGGCGCCGCGAGCCCGCCGAGGGCGGTGTCCAGGACCTGCCGGGTGCCGGAGCCCCGCTCGCGCAGGATCAGCGGCGTCCCGGCGAGCTCCGGGGCGGCCAGCGGCGCGCGCCGCCGCGCCCAGGGGTGGCCGGGCGCGACCACCACGATCAGCCGGTCGTGCCCGATCACCGCCGCGTCCAGGCCGGCCGGCACCTTCAGGCCCTCCACGAACCCGAGGTCCGCGTCGCCGCCGAGCAGCCGCTCCGCGACCTCGGCGGAGTTGCCCGCGAGCAGGGAGACGGCCGTGTCCGGACGCCGGGCGCGCAGCGCGATCAGCCAGCCGGGCAGCAGGTACTCGGCGATGGTCATGCTCGCCGCCACCCGCAGGCGCGAGTCCCTGCGGTCCCGCAGCGCCTGCGCGCCCGCGTCGAAGGCCTCGGCCGCCTCCACGATCCGCCGCGCCCAGTCGGTGACGAGGGCGCCCGCCTCCGTCAGGCGCGAGCCGCGCGGGGAGCGGTCCACCAGGGCCACGCCGAGCTGCCGCTCCATGGACCGGACGCGCCCGCTCGCCGCAGGCTGGGAGATGCCGAGCTCCCGCGCCGCCCGGCCCAGGCTGCCGAGCCGGGCCACGGCGAGCAGCAGCTCCAGGGCCGCCAGGTCGGGCACCCGGTGCGCGAGCGGCACCCCCGGCAGGGGGTCCGACGGGCCGGGCCGGTCCGGCTGACGCGACGACGTTGAGCTCATAACCCCAGGTTATGTCCTCATAGCTCCAAGATCTCTGGTGGGCCGGGCCGCCGGGGCGCACCGTGGAGTCATGGTCACCGCAGCACACAGTCACCCCCGGGTCCGCCCCGGCACCCCGCTCGCCGCCGTCCGGCACCTCGGCCCCAACTGGTACGCGTCCGTCATGGGCACCGCGATCGTCGCCAACGCGGGCGTCGCGCTGCCGTACGACGTACCGGGTCTGCGCACGGCCTGTGCCGCCGTGTGGGCGCTGTCCCTGCTGATGCTGACCGTGCTGCTGCTGGCCCGCGCCGCGCACTGGGCGCACCACAGGGACCAGGCCCGCGCCCACCTCCTCGACCCGGCCGTGGCGCCGTTCTACGGCTGTCTGTCCATGGCCCTGCTCGCGGTCGGCGGCGCCACCCTGCTCGTCGGCCGGGACTGGATAGGCGTCGGCGCGGCGGTCGTCCTCGACACGGTCCTGTTCACCGCCGGGGCGGCGATCGGCCTCGCGGCCGCGGTCGCCATCCCGTACCTGATGGTGGTCCGGCACAAGATCGCGGCCGACCAGGCGTCCCCGGTGTGGCTGCTGCCCGTCGTGGCCCCCATGGTCGCCGCGGCCCTCGGCCCGCTGCTGGTGCCCCATCTGCCGCCCGGACAGGCCCAGCGGGCCCTGCTCTACGCCTGTTTCGCGATGTTCGGGATGAGCCTGCTCGCCACCCTGGTGATGCTGCCGCTGATCTTCGCCCGTCTGGTCACCGGACCCCCGCTGCCCCTCGCGCTGACCCCCACCGTCTTCCTGGTCCTCGGTCCCCTCGGCCAGTCCACGACCGCCGCCAACAAGTTCGCCGACGCGGCCCAGGGCGTCCTGCCCGCCCCCTACGACCAGGGCTTCGCGGTCTTCGCCGTGCTGTACGGCGTCCCGGTGCTCGGCTTCGCCCTGCTGTGGCTGACCCTCGCGACCGCGATGGTGGTCCGCGCCCGGCGCGCGGGCATGGGCTTCGCGATGACCTGGTGGGCCTTCACCTTCCCCGTGGGCACCTGCGTCACCGGCGCCGCGGGCCTCGGCCTGCACACCGGCCTCGCCGCCTACGACTGGCTGGCCGCGGCCCTCTTCGCCGTCCTCGTGACCGCGTGGTCGGTGGCCCTGGCGCAGACGGCCCGGGGCCTGCTCAGCGGACGGCTGCTCGCAGCGCCGCGCTGAGCACCCCCGGCGCCTCGCGCAGCGACGGTCCGTACCAGGTGAGGTGGCGCCCGCTGACCAGTGCGGCGGGCGTCCCCGGGAAGGCCTCGGGGCCGTCGTCGGGCGTGAAGCGGTACGGCTCGTCCGGGAGCACCACCAGGTCGGGGGCCGCGGCGCGCAGCTCGTCGAGCGGGACGCGCGGATAGCGCTCGGCGTGCGCCGCCCAGGCGTTGTCGACGCCCAGGCGCGCGAGCAGGTCCCCCGCGAACGTGTCGCGGCCGAGCACCATCCAGGGCCGCCGCCAGACCGGCACGGCCGCCCGCAGCCGGGAGGCCGGGCGCGGCAGGCCGTCCCAGGCGTCCTCGGCCTCGGCGAGCCACCGGGGCCGGGCGGGACCGCCGCAGGCGGCGAGGGCCCGGGACAGCTCACGGAAGGCCTGCTCCAGGCCGCGCACCTCCGTGACCAGGACGTCAAGGCCCGCGGCGCGCAGAGCGGCCAGATCGGCGGGGCGGTTCTCCTCCTCGTTGGCGAGCACCAGGTCGGGGGCGAGCGCCACGACCGCGGTGACGTCCGGGTTCTTCGTCCCGCCGATCCTCGCGACGCCGAGGTCGTCGAGGTCCGCCGGGTGGCTGCACCACTCGGTGGCGCCGACCAGGGCGCCCGGCACCGTCACGGCGACCGCTTCGGTCAGGGACGGCACCAGGGAGACCACCCGGGCGGAGGGCATCGCTCAGCGCCGCCCCGCGTCCAGGGCCTCGATGTGGTCGCCCACCGCGACGACGAGCACCCGCGCGTCGGCGGCCGTGGCCCGCCAGCGGTGCCGCACACCGCCGGTCAGATACAGGGAGTCCCCGCGCCCGAGCCGATAGGCGCGGCCCTCGGCCTCGACCTCGACGGCGCCCGCGATGACGTACATCAGCTCGTCGTTGCGGTGCTGGAACTCGCGGCCCTCGTCGTGGTCGCCCACGTACTCGAAGGCGTGCAGCTGGTGGTGGCCGCGCACCAGGTCCCGTACGTGCGTCTCGCAGGTGCCGCCCGCCAGGCTCACCTCGTCGTCGGCGCGCACCAGGTCGACCGTGCCGGTCGGGTCGGCGGCGGCGAGCAGCTCCACGGCGGTGGTGCCGAGCGCGTCCGCGACCCGCTCCAGGGAGCGCATGCTGGGGCGGGCGCGCTCGTTCTCGACCTGGCTGAGGAACGGCACGGACAGGCCGCTGCGCCGGGAGACGACCGCGAGGGTGAGCTCCAGCTGACGGCGGCGGCGCCGTACGGCCGAGCCCACCCGGAGGTTTTCCTTGTGCTCGTCCATCGCCTCGGCTCCCTTCTTCTCTTGCGCGCTTGGGCCGACTCGGGCGAGCCAGTGCCTTCACCCTGATGGGTTTTCTGCACCCTACGCATGTTCGCCAAACGGTTTTACCCAGTTGGGCGGTCCGTGCGCAGGTTCCAGCCGAGCGCTGGGGCGCGCGCCGTCGCGGGTTCACCACACCGCGCGCTCGTCGTCCAACGCCCGCCGGACCGGAAATCGTCGCCGCAGGGCCCGCCGCGCCGCAACTCCGGCAACTCCCGGGCCCGCCCGGCGCACCTTCTCCGCCCTCTTCGGCCCGCGCCCGAGCACGCGTACGCCCGCCCACCCGTCCCGAAGCGGGCGGGTGGGCGGGCGGAATCCGCCGCGAAGCGGCGGG
Organism: Streptomyces sp. AN091965; assembly: GCF_022698285.1. Classification (NCBI taxonomy): domain Bacteria; kingdom Bacillati; phylum Actinomycetota; class Actinomycetes; order Kitasatosporales; family Streptomycetaceae; genus Streptomyces; species Streptomyces sp. AN091965. The sequence continues at coordinate 2,319,413 of NZ_JALDMY010000001.1, forward strand.
GCACCACGAGGGCGCGGACTGCTTCAAGCCGTCGGCTACTGCGGAGTCATCCGGTCAGGGACCTCCGGGTGCTCCTTCAGCCAGGCGGCGACGGCCTGCTCCTCGTGGCCCTTGCCGCGCTTCTTGATCTCGTTCTCCAGACCCGCGAGCTCCGACTCGCTCATCTTGAACTTCTTGAACCACTTCGTGAGCTGCGGGTACTGCTCGGGGAACTTCTTGCTGGTGATCGTGCGGATCGTGTCGCCCTTGCCGAAGGCTCCCTTGGGGTCCTTCAGCTTGGTCAGGCCGTACTCGCTGTACGCCCAGTGCGGCGACCACAGCAGCACCGCGACCGGCTCCTTCTTGGCGTACGCGCGCTTGAGCTCGGCGAGCATCGCGGGCGTCGAACCGCTGGCGATCTTGTACTCGTCCCCCAGGCCGTAGCCGGGCAGGACCTCGTCCTTGAGCTTCTGCATCACGCCGGTGCCCGGCTCGATGCCGACGATCTTGCCGTTGAAGGTGCCGCCCTTGCCCTTGAGGTCCTCCAGGGACTTCACGCCCTTCACATAGGACGGCACGGCGACCTCCAGGGACGTGGGGCTGTACCAGGTGCCCATGTCGACGAGGTTGTCCTTGTGCTTGTCCCAGTAGTTCTTCTGGGTACTGGGCAGCCAGCCGTCGAAGTTCACGTCGATGTCGCCCTGCGCGAGGCCGGTGTAGACCGGGCCCACGTCGGACTGCGACAGCTTCATCTTGTAGCCGCGCCGCTCCAGGACGTTCTTCCACAGATACGTGACGGCCACGTCCTCGTCCCAGGGGAACCAGGCGACGTTCAGGGTCCGCTTGGCCTCGGCCGGAGCCGCGCCCTTGCCCGCGGCCACCGGGGCCCACTTGTCGACCAGGCCGGGGTTCTTCTCCAGCCAGGCGCGCACGGCCTGCTGCTGGTTGCCCTTGCCCGCCTTGTTGATCTCCGCCTCAAGACCCGTGAGCTGCTTCTCGCTCATCTTGAAGTCCTTGAGCCACTTGGCGACCTCGGGGTGATCGCCGCCGAAGCCCTTGCGGGACAGGGTGTGCACGCCGTCGCCCTTGCCCCAGGCGCCCTTGGGGTCCTTGAGCTTCTTCAGGTCGAACTCGCTGTACGCCCAGTGCGGCGACCACAGCGTCACGACGATGGGCTGCTTCTTGGCGTACGCGCGCTTGAGCTCGGCGAGCATCGCGGGCGTAGAGCCGTCGACGACCTCGAAGTCCTTCTCCAGGCCGTACTCCTTGAGCACCTTGTCCTTGAGCAGCTTCATCATGCCCGCGCTGGACTCGATGCCGATGACCTTGCCCTTGAAGGTGCCCTTCTTGCTCTTGAGGTCCTCCAGGGAGTCGACGTCCTTCATGTACGAGGGGACGGTCAGCTCCAGGGACGTCGGCCCGTACCAGCGGCCGAGGTCGTCCAGCTTGTCGCCGTACTTGTCCCAGTACGAGGCGTGCGTGGTCGGCAGCCAGGAGTCCGTCTGGAAGTCGATGCTGCCCTGGGCGAGCGAGGTGTAGAGCGGGCCCGCGTCGAGCTGCTTGGCGTTCACCTTGAAGCCGCGCTGCTCCAGGATCTCCTTCCACAGGAAGGTGGAGGCGACGCCCTCGTCCCAGGGGATGTAGCCGACGTTCAGCTGCTTGCCGTGGCCGACGTTCTTGCCGTCAGCGGCGGTGGTCGCGTCGTCGTCCGAGCCGCCGAAGACGCCCATGCCGCCCGCGACGAGCGCGAGGACGACGACGCCGATCACGGCGAAGGCCGGGCGCGGCCGGTAGCTCCACAGCTGCAGGCCCTGCGCGGCGCGCGCCTTGGCTGCGGCGCGGCGGCCGAGCGGGGAGACCTGGGTGCCCAGGGACGCGGTCATGCGGTCCAGGTAGATCGCGAGGATCACGATGGAGACGCCCGACTCGGCGCCGAGGCCGACGTCCAGCTGGCCGATGGACTCGTTCACGTCGGCGCCGAGGCCGCCGGTGCCGACCATGCCCGCGATCGCGGCCATGGACAGACCCAGCATGATGACCTGGTTGACACCGGCCATGATCGTCGGGAGTGCGAGCGGCAGCTGGACGCGGAAGAGCACGTTGCGCGGCGTCGTACCGAACGCCTCGGCCGCCTCGACCAGCTCCTTGTCGACCTGGCGGATGCCCAGCTCGGTCATGCGCACGCCGGGGGCCAGGGCGAAGATCAGGGTCGCGACGATGCCCGCAGGGCCGCCCATGCCGAAGAACAGGATGGCCGGGATGAGGTAGATCATCGCGGGCAGCGTCTGCATCAGGTCGAGCACCGGCCGGAGCAGCGCGCTGACCCGGTTCGAGCGGGCCGCCCAGATGCCGAGCGGCACCGAGATGACCAGGGCGATGATCGTCGCCACGAGCACCAGGGACAACGTGATCATCGCGTTGTCCCACAGTTCGAGGGAGTCGATGAACGCGAAGCCGACGAAGGTGAGCGCCCCCGCGGTCAGCCCGCGCAGCCAGAACGCGACGACGGCGAAGATGCCCGCGAGGAGCAGCGGCTCGGGCGCCTGAAGGACGTCGATGATCGTGTCGTTCATGCCGCTGAGCACGGACTCGATGAAGCTGAACAGCCAGTCGAGGTGTTTCGTGAGCCAGTCGACCGCGTCGTTGACCCAGTCGCCGAGATGAATCCTAGGCACCGCTGCTCACCTTGCCCACGCTCTTGCCGCCGTCGTCGTCGGCGTTCCGCTCGTCCTCGACCGCGTCGCCCGCGGCCTCGGCCGCGTCCTTGACCTGCGCCGGGATGACGGCGCTCACGGCGGGCTCCTGCTGCGTGGCGGGCTCCCCGAGCACGGCGAGCAGCCGCGCCCGCGGTACGACGCCGACGAGCGCGCCGTCCGCGCCGGTCACGGCGACGGCGACGCCGCTGGTGGAGCACGGCGTGAACAGCTCGATGATCGGAGTGTCCTCGGCCACCGTCGCGGGCGCGGCCTTGAAGACGTCGGCGGCGGTGCGCAGCTCGGTGCCCTCGGGCGTCGTGGTCCCGTACACGGTGTCCGGGTCGGCCATGATGGCGCCCGCGGTGAGCACCCGGGCGCGGTCGACGTCCTGCGTGAACGCGGCGACGTAGTCGTTGGCCGGGGTGACCAGGATGTCCTCGGCGCTGCCGGTCTGGACGATGCGGCCGTCGCGCATGACGGCTATCTGGTCGCCGAGGCGCATGGCCTCGTTCAGGTCGTGGGTGATGAAGACGATGGTCTTCTTCAGCGTCTTCTGGAGTTCCAGGAGCTGGTCCTGCATGTCGCGCCGGATCAGCGGGTCGAGGGCGCTGAACGACTCGTCCATGAGCAGCAGGTCGGCGTCCGTGGCCAGGGCGCGGGCCAGGCCCACGCGCTGCTGCATACCGCCGGACAGCTCGTCGGGCCAGGACTTCTCCCAGCCCTTGAGCCCGGCGAGTTCGAGCGCCTCGGTGGCCCGGCGCTCGCGCTCCGCGCGCGGCAGGCCCTGGACCTCCAGGCCGTACGCGGCGTTCTCCAGGACACTGCGGTGCGGGAACAGCGCGAAGTGCTGGAACACCATGCTGATCTTGCGGGACCTGACCTCGCGCAGCTCGCGCGGGCTGAGCTTCGTCAGGTCCTGGCCGTCGAAGAGCACCTGCCCGGCCGTCGGTTCCGAGAGCCCGTTGAGCATGCGCAGCAACGTGGACTTGCCGGATCCGGAGAGACCCATGACGACGAAGATCTGGCCCGGCTCGACGGTGAAGGACGCGTCGACCACCGCGGCGGTGGTCCCCTCGGCGCGCAGTTCCTCACGGTCGGCTCCGGCGCGGAGCCTGGTCACCGCGTCGTCGGGTCGTCTGCCGAACACTTTGTACAAGTGCTCGGCTTGCAGCCTGGACACATACACCTCTCGGGTCGAACGAAGACGGCCCGCCTCCCCCGCCGGCGGGCCGTGGAGCGACGCGGGATCGCCCGCTGCCCGGCCGGTTGACATCAAGAAGTTGAAAACGCGACCGGGTCCGCTCCGCGTGCGCGCCTGCCCCCGCTGACGCGGAGCAAACCAGACGTGTCCCAGGTCACAGGGGCCTCCCCTGTTGCCGCCGGGCGTTCATCGCGCTGCGCGCTCGTCCTCAAACGCCGGACGGGCTGGATACCCACGGCGCGTACCGAAGGCTTTCAGCCCGTCCGGCGTTTGAGGACGAGGCGCGGAGCGCCGAAAAGCGGGGGTCCAAGGGGGCGGAGCCCCCTTGTTCGGGAAGGGGTGGGTCTGGGGCGCCCCGCGAGGGCACCCCCTGTCACACCCGTGCGGCAAGATGCACTCGTGACCCACCAAACCCGACGGCTCATGCTGCTCGACACGGCGTCCCTGTACTTCCGGGCCTACTTCGGCGTCCCCGAATCCGTGAAGGCCCCGGACGGCACCCCGGTCAACGCGGTCCGCGGCCTGCTCGAATTCATCACCCGCCTCGTCCAGGACCACCGCCCGGACGACCTGGTCGCCTGCATGGACGCGGACTGGCGCCCGCACTGGCGCGTGGAGCTGATCCCCTCGTACAAGGCACACCGCGTGGCGCAGGAGTCCCCGGAGAGCTCCACCGCCCCGGACGTCGAGGAGACCCCGGACACCCTCTCCCCCCAGGTGCCGGTGATCGAGGAGGTCCTGGACGCCCTCGGCATCGCCCGCGTCGGCGTGGCGGCGTACGAGGCGGACGACGTGATCGGCACCTATACGGCCCGCGCCCGCGGCCCGGTCGACATCGTCACGGGCGACCGCGACCTGTACCAGCTGGTGGACGACGCGCGCGGCATCCGCGTCCTGTACCCGCTCAAGGGCGTCGGCACCCTCCAGATGACCGACGAGGCCCTGCTGCGCGAGAAGTACGGCGTGGACGGACCGGGCTATGTGGACCTGGCCCTGCTGCGCGGGGACCCCAGCGACGGCCTGCCCGGCGTGCCCGGCATCGGCGAGAAGACCGCGGCGAAGCTGCTCGACGCGTTCGGCGACCTGGCCGGGATCATGGCGGCGGTGGACGACCCGAAGTCCAAGCTGACGCCGTCGCAGCGCAAGCGCCTGGACGAGGCCCGTCCGTACGTGGCCGTCGCGCCGACGGTGGTGCGGGTCGCGAGCGACGTGCCGCTGCCCGATGTGGATCTCGCGCTTCCGCGCGCGCCGCGCGATCCGGCCGCCCTGGACGCGCTCGCCGCCCGCTGGGGCCTCGGGGGTTCGCTCGGCCGGCTGCTGACCACGCTCGAGGCGTGAGCGAGGGCCGGATGTTAGGTTAGGTGAACCTAACAAGTTGTGGATCAGGGGAGGCACACCATGGCAGAGCGGCCCGCACGCAAGAGTCCCACGCCTCATGTCGCGCAGGTCGTCCGCACCGAACGGCTCACCCCTCACATGCAGCGGGTGGTCCTCGGCGGCGACGGCCTGGCGGAGTTCACGACCGGTGACTGCACCGACCACTACGTGAAGCTCCTGTTCGCCCCGGCGGGTGTGACCTACCCCGAGCCGTTCGACCTCCAGCGCATCCGCGAGGAGCTGCCGCGCGAGCAGTGGCCCGTCACCCGTACGTACACCGTGCGCTGGTGGGACCCCAAGAAGCGCGAGCTGGCCCTGGACTTCGTCGTCCACGGCGACCAGGGCCTCGCCGGGCCCTGGTCGCTGCGCGCCGAGCCGGGCGACACGGTGCGCCTGCTCGGCCCCGGCGGGGCCTACGCCCCGGACCCGGCCGCCGACTGGCACCTGATCGCCGGTGACGAGAGCGCGCTGCCCGCGATCGCCGCCGCCCTCGAAGCCCTGCCGGAGGGCTCCGAGGTACGCGCCTTCGTGGAGGTCGAGGGCCCCGAGGAGGAGCAGCGGATCGCCACCGGCGCGGAGGTCGTCTGGCTGCACCGCGCGGGCCGCCCGGTCGGCCAGGCCCTGGTCGAGGCCGTGCGCGCCCTGGACTTCCCCGAGGGCACCCCGCACGCCTTCGTGCACGGCGAGGCGGGCTTCGTGAAGGAGCTGCGCCGCGTCCTGCGCGTCGAGCACCAGGTCCCGCGCGAGCGCCTGTCCGTCTCCGGCTACTGGCGCCTCGGCCACAACGAGGACGGCTGGCAGGCCTCCAAGCGCGACTGGAACGCCCAGGTGGAAGCCGAGCAGGAAGCGGCCTGACCACCGCGCTCCGCCTCCGGCGCCCAGGCCGTACCCCTCTCCCGCGGGGTACGGCCCCGACTACCCGCGGATCCGCGCGTGCAGGTGCATGTCGTGCCAGCCGTCCCCGTGCAGGACCGCGCTGCGCTGGACGCCCTCGGCGGCGTAACCCGTCTTCAGGGCCACGCGGCAGGACGCCTCGTTGAGCGTGGAGTGGCGCAGTTCGATGCGGTGGAGGCCGAGGCCGTCGAAGGCCCAGGTGGTCAGCGCCGTCACCGCGCGCGGGGCCACGCCCCGGCCGCGGGCGCGCGGCATGGTCCAGTAGGCCATCTCCGCCTGGCCGTCGATGAAGTTGATCATTCGCAGGGCGGCCCGGCCGAGCACCTCGTCGGTGTCCGCGTCGACGGCGGCCCACTGCGCACCGGTCTCCTCCTCGTACTCCGCGCGCCAGGTCTCCATCCACTGGCGGACCTCGTCCTCGGAGTCGGCCACGCGCGCGTGCCAGCGCTGGAGGACGGGGTCCTGGAAGGCCTCGTACAAGGCGGGCGCGTCCTTGGCGGCCCAGGGGCGCAGCAGGAGGCCGCCGGAGGCGGGCAGGGTCGGCTGCGCCCGGCCCGCGAGGGCGCCGGGCTCGACGGCGTTCGAGATCATGAAGGGCATGCCCCTCATGGTGCTGCCGGAGGCCGCCGCGGCACAGCGGTTTTCGCCGCCGCACCCGGGCCGCCCCGCGGGCCGCGCCCCTCGACCGCCCCGTACGCTGGGCCGACGTGAGACGAAAGCCCCGCGTGCCTCCGGCACCGCTCCCCCAGCGCGACGGCGTCGACCCGGTGCGGGTGCGCCTCCCGGCGGACGGCACCTGGGCGACCGTGCGCGACCACCTCGTGGCGCGGCTCGCGGCCGAACCGGGCGTCGTCGACCGGATGCTGCACGAGGGCCGGATCGTCGGCGCGGACGGCACGCCGCTCGCCCCGGACACCCCGTACGCGGCGGGCCTGTACGTGTGGTTCCACCGGGACCTGCCCGCCGAGCCCCGGGTGCCGGGCGCCCTCACTGTCGTGTACCGCGACGAGCACATCGTCGTCGCCGACAAGCCGCACTTCCTCGCGACCATGCCGCGCGGCAGCCACGTGACGCAGACCGCGCTCGCCCGGCTGCGCGCCGAGCTCGGCATCCCCGCGCTCGGCGCCGCGCACCGCCTGGACCGGCTCACCGCCGGGCTGCTGCTCCTCACCGTGCGGCCCGAGGAGCGCGGCGCGTACCAGACCCTCTTCGCCGACCGGCGGGTGCACAAGGAGTACGAGGCCGTGGCCGCGTACGACCCGGCCGTCGCGCTGCCCCGTACCGTCCGCAGCCACATCGTCAAGGAACGCGGCGTGCTCGCCGCGTACGAGGTGCCGGACGCCGAGCCGAACAGCGAGAGCCGGGTCGAACTGCTCGCGCACGACGGCCGCATGGGGCGCTACCGGCTCGCCCCGCACACCGGCCGCACCCATCAGCTGCGCGTCCACATGAACGCCCTCGGCCTGCCGCTGCTCGGCGACCCGCTCTACCCGGCGGTGCTCCCGGCGGTGGCGCCGGACGACTTCCGGCGCCCGCTGCAACTCCTCGCCCGCTCCCTGGAGTTCACGGACCCGCTCACGGGCGCGGCGCACCGCTTCGTCAGCGAGCGGGTCCTGGACGCCTGGTCGTCGTACGGGACGTGGGCCGGCGGCTGAGCGGCCGGAGCGGCCTCTAGTAGCCCCGCCACCACTCCAGGAAGCGCCGCCACGCGCCCTTGCGGCGGACCGGCGCCGGGGCGGCCGCGGGGGCGCTCGCCGCGGGCTGCGGCACCGGGGCCGCGGGCGGAACCTGCGCCTCCGGCATCGGCGACGACACCTCCCAGCTCGTGCGCGGCGTCGGCACCTGCGCCATGGGCCGGGCGGTGACGTCCTGCGGCGGCCGCTTGCCGAACGTCACCGGAAGCGACACCAGATGCCGGGACAGGATCGACGAGCGCCAGGACAACGCGGCCTCGTCCACGGCCAGTTCGACGTCCGGGAGCCGCATCAGGAGCGCGTCCACGCCGGTGTCGGCGATGGCGCGCCCGATGTCCTGGCCGGGACACTCGTGCGGCCCGCCGCTGAAGGCCAGGTGGGAGCGGTTGCCCTGCATGTTGGCGGACAGGTCGGGGCGCACGACCGGGTCGACGTTGCCGGGCTGGATGCCGAGCAGGAGGCCGTCGCCCGCCTTGATCTGCTGGCCGCCGAGCTGAGTGTCCTGCTTGGCGAAGTAGCCGACCATCGCACTGAACGGCGGCTCGTCCCACAGCGACTGCTCGACCGCCTCGGGGACGGTCATCTGGCCGCCGCTGAGCTGGGCGCGGAAGCGCGGGTCGGTGAGCACCATCCGCAGCACGTTCGCGATGAGGTTCGCCGTCGCCTCGTACGCGGCGATGAGCACGAGGCGCAGGTGCTCCGCCATCTCGGTGTCGGTGAGCTGCTGCGGCTGGGCGATGAGGGCGCTGGTGAAGTCCTCCTCGGGCTGGGTGCGGCGACGCACCACGTGCCGGGTGAGGGCCTCCATCACGTACGCGTTGCTGGCGATGGCCGTCTCGGTGCCCTTGATCATGTCGCGGGCGGCCTGCACCATGCGCTCGCTGTAGTCCTCGGGCATGCCGAGGACGTGCAGCATCACCATCATCGGCAGGTGCTCGGCGAACTGGCCGACCAGATCGGCCTCGCCCTTCTCGCAGATGCCGTTGAGGAGCTTGTTGCTGTAGCGGTTGATGTGGCGGCGGATGCCGCGGTGGTCGAGGCCCGCCATGGCGCCGGTGACCGCGCCGCGCAGCCGCTGGTGCTCGGCGCCCTCGGCGAAGCTGCACATCGGCTGCCAGGTGAACACGGGCGCGAGCGGGTGGTCGGGGCCCGCCCTGCCGTCCTTGACCGCGCTCCACACGCGGGAGTCGCGGGTGTACTGCGAGGGCGTGCGCACCATGTGCAGGTTCTCGCTGTGGCCGAGCACCGCCCAGACGCGTACGTCGTTGTGGATCAGCGCGGGGGCCACGGGCCCGTGCTCGGCGCGCAGCTTCTCGTACACGCCCGCGAGGTCCTCGTCGGCCTCGGGTCCGTACAGGCGGCGCAGTCCGTCCGCGCCGAGCGACGCGCCGTGGTGCGCGGGGCAGCCGGGCGGCGCGGCGGGAGAAGGGGATGAGGAAGGAGTCGTCACGGTGGTCGCTCCGGGGTCGCGAAGGGTCGTGCGGCCGGGCCTAGGCCCGGGCCATGGCGAGGGAGTGCAGATAGTGCATGAGGGTGAGGAGCGCGTCGCGGCTTGAGGAGCGCCGCCGCGCGTCGCAGTGCACGATCGGCACCTCCTTCTCCAGGTCGAGTGCCGTACGCAGGGCCTCGACGGGGTGCCGGGGCGCGTCCGGGAAGTCGTTCACGGCGATGATGAACGGGACGCCGCGCTCCTCCAGGCGGCCTATCACGTCGAAGCTCACTTCGAGGCGGCGCGTGTCGATGAGCACGACCGCGCCGAGCGCGCCTTCGAAGAGGCCGTTCCACAGGAACCAGAACCGCTCCTGGCCGGGGGTGCCGAACAGATAGAGGACCAGTTCGTCGGAGATGCTGATGCGCCCGAAGTCCATGGCGACGGTCGTGGCGGTCTTGGTCTCGGAGCCGTAGTTGTCGTCGACGCCGATGCCGGCCTGAGTCATGGTCTCTTCGGTGGTCAGCGGGCGGATCTCGCTGACGGAGCCCACCATGGTGGTCTTGCCGACCCCGAAGCCGCCCACGATGACGATCTTCACCGCGGCGGCGGCCGTGGCGGGCAGGACGTCCTGCTCGCGCGGCCCGGCATGGGTGCCGGAGGTGAGCGTGTCAGAGCTTTTGAAGTCCATGCATCACCGCTTCGAGGAGGGAACGGTCGGGGAGCGCGGAGCGCACGAGCGGAGCGCGCGCCTGCACTAAGTCCGCCGCGAGCAGCTCCGTGAGGAGCACGGTCACCACGCTGAACGGCAGCACCAGATAGGCCGAGAGCTCCGCCACGGACAGCGGGGTCCGGCACAGGCGCAGCAGGGCGGAGTGCTCCGGCTGCGCCGTGGGCGACGGCTGTCCTTTGGCGACGATCAGCGTGACCAGGTCGAGCGGTGCCCGCTCGGAGTCCTCACCGGTGAGGATGTAGAGCCGCGCCGGGTTGGCGGCGGGCTCCTGGCTGCGGCGCTCCCGCTGCGCGGTTACCTCGGCCTGGAAGCGGGGGTCGTGGGGATCGTCGTACGGGGGGTCTTGCGGATGCGTCATACGGCCTGCCCGTCTCGCCGCGGCGGGCTCGTCAGGTGGGCGCCGATGCGCACGACGAGGTCCCGCATGCGGTTGCCGATCAGGCCCGCGTCCACGGTCTCGTCGGCGAGCACGGCCAGAAAGGCTCCCGCGCCCGCGGCCATCATGTAGAAGTAGCCGCCGTTGACCTCGATGATGACCATGCGCATCTTGCCGTCGCTCTCCGGGATCTCGGTGGCGACGGCCGCGGCGAGGCTCTGCAGTCCGGCGCAGGCGGCGGCGAGGCGGTCGGCGCCGTCCGGGTCGCCGCCGTGGCGCGCGATGCGCAGGCCGTCGGCGGAGAGCACCACGATCTGCCGGGTGCCGTGCACGCCGTCGGCGAGCTCCTTGAGCATCCAGTCGAAGTTGGCCCGCTGCTGGATCACTTCCAGCCCCCCTCGTCGGCGTGGTCGGTGCTGCCGTGGTCGTTCTCGGTGCGGTGCTGCTGCGGGGCCGCCGGGTCGTCCGGCCGGTCGGCCGGGTCCTCGCCGTTGACGCCCTTCATGAAGGCCTCGATCCACAGACCGGGCTCGGGCTCCTCCTTCTGGACGGGGGGGCTGACGGCCTGCGGGGGCGCGGCGGCCATGGCCGCCTCGGCGCGCCGCTGTGCCTCCGCCTCCTGCGCGTAGCGCTGGCTGAGGGGCATCTTGACTCGACTCCTGCGCTGGGGAAGGCCGTTGGCCGTCCACTCGGTGACTTCGGGGATCTCGTCGTCCATGGACGCGGTGAGCGGCATGGAGGGGCGCGGCACGGTGGTGACCTTGCGCGGCTTCTTGCGCCGGATGTCGCGGGCCTCCTCGATGACCGTGCCGTCGGCGTTGACGCGCGGTACCGCGGAGGCGCCGATGCCGTGCGCGATGCCGTGCGCGGGTGCGGCGGTGAGCATGTCGCGCGGCACGATCAGGACGGCGCGCACGCCGCCGTAGGCGGACTGCCGCAGGGAGACCTGCATGTTGTACATCTGCGAGAGCCGCCCCACCACCGCCATGCCGAGCCGCGGGGTCTCACCCAGGTCGTTCAGGTCCATGCCCTGCTGGGCCTGTTCGAGCATGCGCTCGGCGCGGCCGCGGGCCTCCTCGCTGAGGCTGACGCCGCCGTCCTCGATCTCGATGGCGATGCCCGTCTGCACCTCGACCGCGGTGACGTGCACCCGGGTCTGCGGCGGTGAGTAGCGGGTGGCGTTGTCGAGGAGTTCGGCGCAGGCGTGGATGAGCGGCTCGACCTTGGTGCCGTGGATGGCGACCTTGGCGATGGAGTGCAGGTCGACGCGCTGGTATTCGAGGATGCGGGACATGGCGCCGCGCAACACGCTGAACAGCGGGACGGGCTTGGGCCACTGCCGGCCGGGCCGGGCCCCGCCGAGGACCGTGATCGAGTCGGCGAGGCGGCCGATGAGGGCCGTGCCGTGGTCGATGCGCAGCAGGTCGTCGAAGACCTCGGGGTTGCGGCCGTGGAACTCCTCCATCTCACGGAGTTCCGCGGCCTGTTGGTGGACGATGGACTGCACGCGGCGGGCGATGTTGACGAAGGCGCGCTGGGCGTTCTCGCGCATCGCCTCCTCGCGGTCCAGGATGTCCAGGATGGAGCGCAGCAGCACGCGCTGCGAGAGCGGCAGACGGCGGTTGGTCTCGTCGCCGTCGATGACGTGGCGGACGACCTCAGAGGGAGCCTCGCCCTGCCGGACCCGGTAGAGGGTCTCGGGCAGCAGCTCCTGGCCGAGTCGTTCGGTGTCCTCGTCGATGGCCGCGATGCGCCGCTCCAGGTGGGCGACCCGCTCCGTGTGACTCCTGCGCAGCTCCCGGATGGTGCGGGCGCGGCGTGCGGCCTCGGCGCCGACGGCGATCACCACGAGGGTGGCGACGGCGCCGCACCAGGCCACGGCGGTCCGGGCCGGGGCCGCGACGGCGGCGACGGCGGCTCCGGTCGCCGCGGCCATCACCATGGCGGGCAGCAACAGCACGCGTGCGTAAGGGACTTCTCGGCCACCGGGAGGCGATTGAACACTCACCATGTATGCCCTCTGAACACTCGTCTTGGGGGGAGGAAGTTGGGGGGAAGGGGGATGTGCGCGGGGTGGTGCATGGGGTTCGGGTGATGCCTGGGAAATCTGGTGGTGCGCGGGGGTTCAGGTAGTACCTGGGAAAACGACGTGGTGCGCGGGGAGTTCGCCATGTGGGGGGAGTGCGTGGGGAGTTCTGTACGTGAAGGTGGTACGTGGGGGTTTCGACACATACGCGAAAGCGAAATATCGAACTAGCAGCCATAAAGCGCGAACAAGTGCGCGAATCTGTCGCAACTCGTTCAACTCGTCGCGCTCCGGGCGAGCTTAGTCCGCTCGCATCACGCTGGAGTCATATTCGGCAACCCTCTGCGAGCGCCCGCCAACACGCCTACACTCAGCCCTATTTACACGCATCGCGATCACTCGAACGCGTGCGGTGAGCCCGTCGAACGGCGGCGTGCGAGCGCCGCCGCCCCACCCGCCGCCGTACCCCGACCGCCTGTACGATCCCGGCCCCGCCCCGCGTGTGCGAGGCCGGCGTCAACCCCCGGCGCCCGCGACGGCCCCGGCCGGTACGCGAGTGGCCCCCGCCGAGTCACCCGGCGGGGGCCACACCCTTCACTCGCCGTCCGCGCGGACGGCGCCGCGCTCAGCCGACGGAGCTGTACGCCACCACTCCGCGCAGCAGCTGGTCGACGGCCTTGCGGGCGTTCCTCGCGACCGTGCCGCCCTCGCCGGAGGCCGCCGCGGAGATCTGCCCGAGCACGTCGATGACCTGCTTGCACCAGCGCACGAAGTCGCCGGCGGGCATCTCCGCCTCGCGCAGCACCTCGTCGAGCCCCTTGCCGCTCGCCCACATGTACGCCGCCCAGGCGAAGCCCAGATCGGGCTCGCGCTGGCCGACGCCCTCGGTCTGGCTGATCCGGAACTCCTCCTCGAGCGCGTCGAGGCGGCCCCAGATGCGCACCGTCTCGCCGAGGGCGGCCTTGGCCTTGCCCGAGGGCAGCTTGGGCGCGAGCGCGTCGTCGCTGAGCCGGGCCTCGTACACCAACGCCGAGACGCACGCGGCCAGTTCGGCGGGGTCGAGGCCCTCCCACACCTGGGCGCGCAGGCACTCGCTCGCCAGCAGGTCCAGCTCGCCGTACAGCCGGGCGAGGCGCTTGCCGTGCTCGGTGACCTCGTCGCCGCGCAGATAGTCCAGCTCGGTGAGGAGGGCGACGATGCGGTCGAAGGTGCGCGCGACGGTGTTCGTCCGGCCCTCGATGCGGCGCTCCAGCTGGTGCGTGTCGCGCTTGAGGCGGTGGTAGCGCTCGGCCCAGCGGGCGTGGTCCTCGCGCTCGTCGCAGCCGTGGCAGGGGTGGGCGCGCAGCTCGGTGCGCAGCCGGGCGATCTCCCGGTCGTCGGCGGCGGCCGCGCGGCCCTTGCGGTGCCGCTCGGGCGCGATGTGCCCGGCCTTGGTGCGCAGCGCGGAGGCCAGGTCGCGCCGGGACTGCGGGGAGCGGGCGTTGAACGACTTGGGGATGCGCATCCGCTCCACGGGCTCCACCGGCACCGGGAAGTCCATCGCCGCGAGCCGCTTGACCTGCCGCTCGGCGGTGAGCACCAGGGGGCGCGGGCCGTCCTGGTGGTCGAAGCCGCGGTGGCCGTTGGCCCGCCCGGCGGGCAGGCCGGGGTCGAGGACCAGGGCGAGGCCCGCGTACTTGCCCGTCGGCACGTGGATCACGTCACCCGGCTTGAGCTTCTCCAGGGCGGCCGCCGCGGCGGCCCTGCGCTGCACGACACCCTGCTTGGCCAGCTCGGTCTCGCGGTCCTTGAGCTCCCTGCGCAGCCGCGCGTACTCCTCGAAGTCGCCGAGGTGGCAGGTCATGGAGGCCTGGTAGCCCTCCAGGCCCTCCTCGTTGCGCTGCACCTGGCGGGAGATGCCGACGACCGAGCGGTCGGCCTGGAACTGCGCGAAGGACGTCTCCAGGAGCTCGCGCGAGCGGTGGCGGCCGAACTGCGCGACCAGGTTCACCGCCATGTTGTACGACGGCTTGAAGCTGGAGCGCAGCGGATAGGTGCGCGTGCCCGCGAGGCCCGCCAGGTGCTCGGGGCTCATGGCGCGCTGCCAGAGCACCACCGCGTGGCCCTCGACGTCGATGCCCCGGCGTCCGGCGCGGCCGGTCAGCTGGGTGTACTCGCCCGGGGTGATGTCGGCGTGCTGCTCGCCGTTCCACTTCACGAGCTTTTCCAGGACGACGCTGCGCGCGGGCATGTTGATGCCGAGGGCGAGGGTCTCCGTGGCGAAGACGGCCTTGACCAGACCGCGGACGAACAGCTCCTCCACGACCTCCTTGAAGGTGGGCAGCATGCCCGCGTGGTGGGCGGCGATGCCGCGCTCCAGGGCCTCCAGCCACTCGTAGTACCCGAGGACGTGCAGGTCCTCGTTCGGAATGGAGGCCGTGCGCTCCTCGACCAGTTCACGGACCGCCAGGCGCGCCGTGTCGTCGTTCAGCCGCAGGCCCGCGTACAGGCACTGCTGGACGGCGGCCTCGCAGCCCGCGCGGCTGAAGATGAACGTGATGGCGGGCAGCAGGCCCTCGGCGTCCAGCCGCTCGATGACTTCGGGGCGCGAGGGCGTCCAGATCCGGGACCGCTGGCGGCGCTCGCGCTCGCGGTCGGCCTCGCGGACCATCTTGCCCTTGCGGCGCTCGCGCGGGTTGTACCCCCGGCTGGCCTCCATGCGGGCCATGCGGGTCAGATCGGGGTTGACCGTCTTGCGGCGGCCCTCCTCCTCGAAGAGGTCGTACATCCGCCGGCCGGCGAGGACGTGCTGGAACAGCGGCACCGGCCGGTGCTCGGAGACGATCACTTCGGTGTCGCCCCGGACCGTGTCGAGCCAGTCGCCGAACTCCTCGGCGTTCGACACCGTGGCCGAGAGGGAGACCAGCGTGACCGACTCCGGCAGGTGGATGATCACTTCCTCCCAGACGGCGCCTCGGAAGCGGTCCGAGAGGTAGTGCACCTCGTCCATGACCACGTAGCCGAGGCCGAGCAGGGACTGGGAGCCCGAGTACAGCATGTTCCGCAGGACCTCGGTGGTCATGACGACCACCGGCGCCTCGGAGTTGACGCTGTTGTCACCGGTGAGCAGGCCGACGCGGTCCGCGCCGTAGCGCTTGGCGAGGTCGGCGTACTTCTGGTTGGAGAGCGCCTTGATCGGCGTGGTGTAGAAGCACTTCTTGCCCTGCTGGAGGGCGAGGTGCACGGCGAACTCGCCGACGATCGTCTTGCCGGAGCCCGTGGGCGCGGCGACCAGCACGCCCTTGCCCGCCTCGAGTGCCTGACAGGCCTCGATCTGGAAGGGGTCGAGGCCGAATTCGTACATCTCGCGGAAGGACGCGAGTGCGGTGGCCTGCTCGGCAGCGCGCTGCCGCGCTGCCGCATATCGCTCGGCCGGTGAGAGGTCCTCTGTCATCGTGCTTTCGAGCCTACCGGCCACCGCTGACATCGGACGATCATTATCGGGGCCGACGGAAGAACACCAGGTCAGGGGCGTGGCTCCCGGTCGGGAGCCGCCCCTTCAGGGACCGAGGACCCGGACGGCCGCGGGGACGCACTCCGCCGTCACGGGCAGCGCCCCGAGCCGCTCCCCGTCGGCGTACGCGGTGACGCCCGCGGCCGCGAGCTCGACCTTCACGGCACGGTGCACGGTGACCTTGGGATGGCCCAGATGCGTTCCTCTGTAGACCCGCGGGAACACCGTCAGGAGCGTGGTGCGGCTGCAGGCGCCGACGACCGTGACGTCGAAGAGGCCGTCGCTCGGGTCGGCCCCGGCGCAGATCCGCATGCCGCCCCCGTACGAGGAGCCGTTGCCGACCGCGACCAGCGTGGCCTCGATCTCGCGCACCTCGCCGCCGTCGAGGGTCAGGCGGTACGGGATGGGTTCGAGGGCGGCCAGTTCGGCGACCATCGCCAGGTCGTACTTGAAGCGTCCGGTGGGCCACCGCATGCGGTTGCCGCGGTCGTTGACCCGCGAGTCGAAGCCGGAGGCGAGGACCGTGCCGAACCAGGTCTCCCCCACCCGGCCGAGGTCGACGTCCCGCGTCCGGGCGCCCTTGAGCGCGTCGGCGACCAGCGCCCCGGCGGCCGCGGGCGCGCGCACGGGCAGGCCGAGGGCGCGCGCGAAGTCGTTGCCCGTGCCCACGGCGATCACGCCGAGCGGGGTGCGGGTCCCGGCGACGGCCTGGAGGGCGAGGCTCGCCATGCCGTCGCCGCCGACGGCTATCAGCGCCCCGGTGCCGCCGTCGACGGCGGCACGGGCCCGGCGCAGCGCGTCCCCGGCGTCCTCGCCGATGACGGTGCGCACCGAGAAGCCGGACGCGCGCAGCGCCGCGGCGGCGGGCTGGGCAGCGTGCGCGCCGCGGCCCCGGCCCGCGGTGGGATTCACGAAGAGGGTGATCTCGCTGGTCACTGGGCGGACCCTACACAGCGCGCCGCCCGCCAACCAGAAGGGGCCGGACGCGGCGGGCGTCCGGCCCCTGTGCTCTGCTGCGCTCCCGATGACGCCGGGGGTCAGGTGACGTCGTCGTAGCCGTTGTACTTCGGTGAGCGGCCGCTGTCGCCGTTCACCTGCTCCGGCACGGTCCTGGCCGCGGGGACGGGCTCGCTGTCGTCCACCGGCTGCGGCGTGAGGTCGAGCTCGGAGGCCTCGTCGTCGTCCAGCTCCGCGTCCGGGTCGGCGCGGCGGCGACGCTTGTCGTTGAGGATGGAGAAGCCGACGGCCAGGAAGTACAGGACCACGATGGGGCCGGCGAGGGCGATCATGCCGAACGGGTCGGTCGTCGGCGTCGCCACGGCGCCGAAGACGAACACGCCCATCACGACACCGCGCCACCAGGTGAGCATGCGGCGTCCGGTGACGATGCCCGTCATGTTCAACATGACGAGCAGCAGGGGCAGTTCGAAGGAGACGCCGAAGACCAGGACCATCCGGACGCTGAAGTCCAGGATCTTGTCCATCGGCAGGATGTTCTCCGAGCCGTCCGGCGTGATGCTCAGCAGCACCCGCATGCTGATGGGCATGATCTCGTACGCCAGCCAGGCGCCGCCGAAGAACAGCGGCACGGCCGCGGCGACGAAGGCGTAGGTGTACTTGCGCTCGTGCTTGTGCAGGCCGGGCGCGACGAAGGCCCAGAGCTGGTACAGCCAGACGGGGCTGGCCACCACGACACCGACCATGAGGGAGACCTTCACCGTCGTGGTGAACGGCGAGAGCAGGTCCATGTACGCGACCTTGGCGCAGACGCCGCCCGTGGTGGGCTTTCCGTCCTCGCAGCGCGGCACGGGGTCGGAGAGGAACTCCATGAGTTCCTCGCTGTAGAACGCGGCGATGATCGACACGACGACGATCGCCAGCATTCCCTTCGCGAGCCGGTTGCGGAGCTCACGCAAATGGTCCGCGAGAGGCATCCGCCCCTCGGGGTCCCTCTCCTTCTTGCGGGCAGACTTGAGCAACCCACGTCCTCATCTCGTGCGGCAGGCCGACCGCCGGGGCCGGCCTTGGGTCAGCGCTTCGTCGTGTGGTCGGTCGGCTCGGCGACCGGACGGGAGCTGCTCACATCGCCGGGAGCCGCCTGGATGGTGCGCTGCTGCGGAGCCGTCGTGTCGGCGGGCGGGTCGGCCGGGGCGGCCTCGTCCTGCTTGCCGTCCGACTTCATCGCCTTGGCCTCGCTCTTGAGGATGCGCGCCGACTTGCCGAGGGACCGGGCCATGTCCGGGAGCTTCTTCGCACCGAAGAGCAGGACCAGGATGACGAGGATCAGGATGATCTCGGTGGGGCCGAGCCTACCCATAGCTGTCTACCTTCTTCACCGAGGCGTCAGATTTCGGGACCGGCTGTCGGACAGTCGTCCGACCACCGGGCTTGGCAGCGATCGTAACCCCCTGGAGTAAACGCGGGGCAATCCCCGTGCATACTCCCAGTTGCGGCCCGCGCCTCACATTTCGGACCACTTCAGCAGCGTACCCGGAGGGTCGGGGAAGGCGGCAGGCCGCATGACGGTGGGCGACGGCCACCTCGGCAAGTCGCCCCGCGGTCCGGTCCGGTGTCTCCCCGCGCCCGCCCGGCGTCCGCGCGCCGCGTGCGCTCAGCCGACGTCCCGGCTCGCGCGGACCACCCCGGCAGCCGCCCGCTCCAGGTCCTCGGCCGCGCGGTTGATGCGCCGTGTGGTCTCGGTCACTTGCCGCCCGAGCCGCTGGGCCTCCACGAAGACCTTGATCGCGAACACACCCAGAACGGCGAGACCGCAGAATCCCACGGTCACCGCCAGCATCGCCCAGAACATGCGTCGAGCCTAGACGGTGGAGTGCAGGCGCAGCGTCCGCACCCCGCCACCGGTGAGGAGTTCGACGATGCGCTCCCCCGCGGGCTTGCGCACGGCGGTGCCGCACTCGGGGCAGGTGAAGGAGTAGAAGGTGGTGCGGCGGCTGGCACCGATCGCCAACCGCAGCGCGCCCGCCGCCAGTTCGAAGCGCGCGCGGCAGTCGGGGCAGGCGGCCTTGAAGAGGACGGCCACCGGGCGGGACGTAAGGGGCATCAGTGACATACTGTGCAGGTCTCCTCAGCTCTGTTCTCCGCGCTCTCCACACTCCACCGCGCGGGTTCCCACGCACCACCGCGCGGGCGCCGCGGCCCCGCTCCGGTCCGCCGCGGCCCCGTCCCGCGTCGCACCTCGCCGGTGTGCGTCGGCACACGGTCGCACCTCGGCCCGCACCACCGCTTCGGCGCACGGTCGTGCCCCGGCGCACGGTCACGCCCGGGCACGCGGTCGCACACGGCAGAGGGGTCGCGTCGGGCCGCCGGGTCGCGCCCCGGCCCGAACTGGCCCGATGACCCACGGTCAGGTCCGGGTGCGAGCCCGCCCGACGACGCTCGGTCACGCCCTGCCGAGAACGGAATCCACCCCGCGCCCGCGGCCCCCGGCGCCACCGCGTCCGCGCCCCTGGGCCGAACCGCGCGACCGCGCCGGACGGCACCGCTCCCCCGGCCCCGGTCACGGCCACCGCCGACCGGCATCCGCGCCCCACGGGAGCACCTGCTACGGGCGCCGGCTTCCGGACGACCCGCCCCCGCACGCCCTCTCACCGTGCCCCGCGCCCTCACGCCCCACCCTCACCCGACGCGCCGGGACCCGGCGCGAGGGGCTCGCGCCCGTCCCGCTCGCCCTCGCACGGCAGCCCGTCGTACGCGGCCAGCGCCTCGCGGGCGGCCTCACGGGCGCTGTCCGCCAGGTCCCGCGGCGAGACGATGCGGCCGTCGCCGCCCAGGCGCAGCGCCAGACGCCGCAGCGACGCCGGGTCGGGGGTGCGCAGAGTGATGCGCAGACCGCCGTCGGGCAGCTCCTCCGCGCTGTCGTGCGGGTAGTACTCCGCGACCCAGCGGCCGCCGGGACCCACCTCCACGACCACCTCGGGATCCTCGGCGGCGGGCTGCACCAACGCCTCCGACAGGTCCCGCAGCTCGATCTCGGGCGGCGCGGACGGCTCGTCCAGGACCTTGATCTCGGCGACCCGGTCGAGCCGGAAGGTGCGCCGCGCCTCGGAGCGGCGGCACCACGCCTCCACATAGGTGTGGCCGACGCTCACCAGCCGGATCGGGTCGATCTCGCGCTCGGTCAGCTCGTCGCGCGCGGGCGAGTAGTAGCGGATCCACAGCCTGCGCCGCTCCGAGATCGCCCGGTCCACATCGGCGAAGACCCCGCCCTCGGACTCGAACGTCACCGAGAGCCGCGAGCTGGCACCGGCCGCCTCACCGGCCGCCGCCTCCAGCTTCGCGGTGGCCCGCAGCAGGGCGAGGCGGTCGCTCTCGCGCAGCCCCGGCAGCGTCGCCACCGCGCGCGCCGCCACGAGCAGCGCCGTCGCCTCGTCGGCGGCGAGCCGCAGCGGCTCCGCCGCGTCCGCCCCCAGCGCGTCCGGATTGTGCCACCAGATGCGGTCGCCGTCCGTGTCGATGTCGAGCAGGTCGCCCCCGCGGAAGCTGGTCCCGCACAGCGGCAGGACGTCCAGGTCGGAGATCAGCTCGTCCTGGCTGATGCCGAAGGCCCGCGCGACGTCCGCGACGCGCGCCCCGGGGCGCTCGCGCAGATACGTCACCAGGGACAGCATCCGCCGGGTCTGGTCGATGGCGTTCGCGGCCATTGCTCGCTCTCGTCCCCTCAGCCCTTGGCCACGGCACGCAGCCGGTCCACCACGTCGGCCCGCAGCTCGGCGGGCTCAAGCACCACCACGTCGGGCCCGAACTCCACCAGCCAGGCGTCGAGCCCGTGTCCGTACGGAATCTCCAGCTCGTCCCAGTCGCCGTCCAGCGCCCGCGTGCCCACGGCCCGCGCGCGCAGCGGATAGCCCGCGCCCCTGCGCAGCCGGATCAGCGCGGTGCGGTCCGCCTTCTCGCCCGCCCAGCTCGCCACGGTCTCCCGCACGGTCACCACGTCGGGCACCTCGGCCCGGAACTTGCCCGCCCGCGAGCGGACCTTGCCCGTGATGCGGGAGAGCCGGAAGACCCGCTCGTCCTCGCGGTCCCGGTCCCAGCCCGCCAGATACCAGTGGCCGCGCCAGCACTCGAGCGCCCACGGCTCGACGTGGCGCTGCTCGGGCCGGGCCGCCGTCGCCTTGCGGTAGTCGAAGACGACCGGCCTGCGGTCGCGGCACGCCAGCATCAGCGGTTCGAACGCCGCCTCGTGCACGGGGATGCGCGGCTCCAGGGCGCCGTGCGCCTCGTACGGATCGACGCCCTCGGGCAGCCCGGCCGCCCGCAGCTTGTGCAGCGCGCCGCTCGCGGCACCGGCGAGCCTCGCCTGCTGCCACACCTTCGCGGCGACGCCGAGCGCCGCGGCCTCCTCGGCGTCCAGCGTGATCGGCGGCAGCCGGTTGCTGTCCCGGCGCGCGAGATAGCCCGTCTCGCCGTCCAGGTTCTCCACCGTCTCGATGACGAGGCCCAGCTCCCGCAGATCGTCCTTGTCGCGCTCGAACATGCGGTTGAAGGACTCCTCGGCGGCGGCCCCCGGCCCGGCGGCCGCGCCCTTGCCGGACCCGGCGGCACCCCGCCCGGGCCCGAAGGCGGCACCCCTTCCCGGCCCGAACGCCTCGACGTACGCCTCGATCGACTCCCGAAGCTCACGCTTGCTGAGCGGACGCCTCGTCCCGAGCAGACACAGCGCCAGACTCATCAGCCGCTCGGCCTTGGCAATGGCCATCGACGCCCTTTCTCGGCCGTGCTCCCCGGTGGACGACCGCCCGCCGCCCCAGGTGCCCCGCTCACCAGTGCTTCCGAACGATGACCGTACCGCTACGGCGTGTCGTGGCAAAAGCCGAGGGCACGGCGCACGCCCCGGCGGCCGTCCGCCGACGGCCGCGGAAGACGACGCGGGGGCCCGTGCCGACACCGGCACGGGCCCCCGCGGACACCTCCGGCCGCACGGCACGAGCCCCCGCGGCCGGGTCAGCCGTCTCAGACGGAGACGAGGTCACAGACGAAGATCAGCGTCTCGCCCGGGGCGATGCGGCCGCCACCGGCGCCACGGTCGCCGTACGCCAGGTGCGCCGGGATCGTCAGCTTGCGGCGCCCGCCGACCTTCATGCCCTGCACGCCCTGGTCCCAGCCCGCGATGACCTGACCGGCACCGAGCTGGAACTCCAGCGGGTTGCCGCGGTTCCAGGAAGCGTCGAACTCCTCGCCGGAGGAGAAGGACACGCCCACGTAGTGGACCTTGACGAAGTCGCCCGCCTTGGCCACCGCGCCGTCGCCCTCCCAGATCTCGTCGATCTGGAGCTCCGTGGGAGCCGGGCCCTCGGGGAAGTCGATCTCGGGCTTGTCGATGTTCACGTGACTAGCTCCTGCTCATAGCGATAAGGACAACCGGGACAGTCTGCCATCCCGCGGCCTCACATCTTCGCGAGGATGTCCACCGAGAAGACGAGCGTGGAGTCCTTCTTGATGGGGCTGTTCTGCGGCGGCTTGTCCGCGTACCCGTCCTTCGGCGGGACGACGACCAGGACGCGGCTGCCGACCTTCTTGCCGGTCAGACCCTGGCGCCAGCCCGGGATGACCTGAGCGAGCTGGAACTGCGCGAGCTGACCGCTCTTGTACGAGGAGTCGAACTCCTTGCCGTCCGCCCACAGGACGCCCTTGTACTGGCACAGGAGCGTGTCGCTCTCCTTGACCTCGTCGCCCTCGCCCTCGATGACGTAGCTCGCCACGACCTTCTTGGGGGCGGCCGTCTTCGGCACGTCGACCTTGGGGGCCTTGCCATCGGTGTTCGTCCCGACCTTCGGCAGGTCCTTGTTGTCCTGCGCGACGTCGTCGCCCTTGGCGGAGCTCTTCGGGCCGTACGTGTTCACGATGTCGACGACGAAGACCAGGGTGTCCGTGCCCTTGATGCCCGCCTGCTTGTTGCCCTCCTTGCCGTAGCCGAGGGCCGGGGGGATGGCGAGCTCGACGCGGCTGTCGACCTTCTTGCCCACCAGACCCTGGTCCCAGCCGGGGATGACCTGGCCGACGCCGATCGGGAAGATCGTGGGCGCCTTTCGGTCGTAGGAGTTGTCGAAGACCTTCGCGGTGTCCCAGATCTGGCCCAGATAGTGGGCCTGGAGATAGTCGCCCTTGGCGACCTCGACGCCCTTGCCCGCGATGATCGTCTTCACCGCGAGATCGGTGGACGGCTTGCCCGAACCCTTGGCCACCGTCGGCTTCTCACCGAACTTCGTGCCCTTCGTGATCTCGGGCACAGGGCCGTCGACGATCTTGCCCTTGGGAGGCGTGGAATTCGTCGGGGAGCTGCTGTCCTTGGACTTGGCCTTGTCGGACTTGTCGTCACCACATCCGGCCAGGGTCAGCAGGCCGGCCGGAACGGCCAGGAGGAGTGAGCGTCGGCGCACGGTGGGGGCCTCGTATCGTTCGATCTTGTCAGTTGGCGTGCGCGCAACTCTACGCAGTGAGAAGGGCGCCGCACGAGGAACGTGCGGCGCCCCGCGTTGCGTTCCCGCCACGCACTGACGTCTCACCGGCCCCAGGGACCGGCCGAACGACGGCAGGCCCCGGCCCGCCGACCCCTCACATCCCGGCGATGAGCTTCTCCACCCGGTCGTCCACCGAACGGAACGGGTCCTTGCACAACACCGTGCGCTGCGCCTGGTCGTTCAGCTTCAGGTGCACCCAGTCGACCGTGAAGTCCCGGCGCTGCTCCTGGGCCCGGCGGATGAAGTCGCCGCGCAGCCGCGCCCGGGTCGTCTGCGGCGGCACCGACTTGCCCTCGAAGATCTTCAAGTCGTTGCAGATCCGGGCGGCTTGCCCCTTGCGCTCCAGGAGGTAGTACAGACCCCGGCGGCGGTGGATGTCGTGGTACGCGAGGTCTATCTGGGCGACCCTCGGGTGCGACATCGTCATGTTGTTCTTCGCCCGGTAGCGCTCGATGAGCTTGTACTTCATCACCCAGTCGATCTCCGTGGCGATGCGGTCCAGGTCCTCGGACTCGATCGAGTCCAGAGTGCGCCCCCACAGCTCCAGGACGCGCTCGACCGTGCCCGTGCGGATGCCGCGGCGCTCGACGAAGTCCACCGCCTTCTCGTAGTACTCGCGCTGGACCTCCAGGGCCGAGGCCTCCCGGCCACTGGCGAGGCGGACCTTGCGGCGGCCCGTCGTGTCGTGGCTGACCTCGCGGATCGCCCGGATCGGATTCTCCAGGGTCAGGTCCCGCATCACCGTGCCCGCCTCGATCATGCGGAGCACCAGGTCGGTCGCGCCGACCTTCAGGAGCATCGTCGTCTCGGACATGTTCGAGTCGCCGACGATCACGTGCAGACGGCGGTAGCGCTCGGCGTCCGCGTGCGGCTCGTCACGCGTGTTGATGATGGGACGGGACCGCGTCGTCGCCGACGACACGCCCTCCCAGATGTGCTCCGCCCGCTGGCTCACGCAGTAGACGGCACCCCGCGGCGTCTGCAGCACCTTGCCCGCACCGCACAGCAACTGCCGGGTGACGAGGAACGGAATCAGGATGTCCGCGAGGCGCGAGAACTCACCGTGCCGCGCCACGAGATAGTTCTCATGGCAACCATATGAGTTTCCCGCCGAGTCGGTGTTGTTCTTGAACAGATAGACGTCGCCCGCGATTCCCTCCTCGTGCAGGCGGCGCTCGGCGTCGACGAGCAGGCCTTCCAGAATGCGCTCGCCGGCCTTGTCGTGGGTGACCAGCTCGGTCACGTTGTCACACTCGGGTGTCGCGTATTCCGGGTGTGAGCCCACGTCGAGATACAGGCGGGCGCCGTTCCGCAGAAAGACGTTGCTGCTGCGGCCCCATGACACAACACGGCGGAAGAGGTAGCGCGCCACTTCGTCAGGCGACAGACGGCGCTGTCCCCTGAACGTGCACGTGACACCGTACTCGTTCTCCAGCCCGAAAATGCGGCGGTCCATGCCAGAACATTACGCCCGATGCCCCGCACTGAAACCGGGTTCGACGGTACCGTTTCGATCAGTTTCCGAAGAGCTCGCACCGGCCTCGGCCGCGACGACCACACCCGTACCACGCACCACGAGCACCCTCCTGGTGCACAGCAGCACCAGCACGGCGGCCGCTCCCGCGAGGCCCGGCACCGCGAAACCCCACTCCGGGCCGCCCCGCTCCACCACCGGCCCACCGGCCGCCGTCCCCACCGCCGTCCCCACCGTGAACGTCGTCACCAGCCACGAGAACGCCTCCGTGACCGTGCCCCGCGGAGCGTGCCGGTCCACCACGATGAACGCGCACGCGAGCGCCGGCGCGAGGAACACCCCCGCCAACGACGTCAGCACCACCATCCCCACCGCATCCGGCGTAAGGACCAGCGGCAGATAGAAGACCGCGAGCAGCGCCACCAGGACCACCAGGCGCCGCTCCGGCACCCCGCTCCACTGCCGTGCCCCGTAGACCACGCCGCCCAGCAGGGCCCCCAGGCCCAGGCCCGCCATCATCCAGCCGTAGACCGCGTCACCGCCGTGCGCGTCCGCGTAGCCGACGCCCGCCACCGTGATCGCCCCGAGCGCCGTCCCCACGCACAGGAACGCGCCGAGGAGCGCGAGCAGCCCCGGCGAGCGCAGGGCCCCGAGCCAGTGCGCCTCCCGGGGCGCCGAGCGCCACGCGCGCGACGGCCGCGACACCACCACCGACAGCGCGCCGAGCACCCCGATGACGTTCACCACCAGGAGCGCCGCCTGCGCCGACCACAGCGACACGATGCCCGTCACCAGCAACGGACCGACGGTGAACATCACTTCCTGCGCCACCGCGTCCATCGCGTACGCCGTGTGGACCTGCTCCTCCTTGCCGAGCACGTCCGGCCACAGCGCCCGCAGACCGCCCTCCAGGGGCGGTGTGAACACTCCGGCGATGACCATCGCGAGATACGCGGCGACCGGCGCGTTCGGCCCCGCGACCGCGAAGAGCGCCATGCCGAGCGCCGACGCCACCGCCGACGGCAGCATCACCCGCGGCTGCCCGTACAGGTCCACCAGCCGCCCCAGCAGGGGCTGGCCCACCGCCGTCGCCACTCCGTACACCGCCGCGAGCGCCCCCGCCAGGCTGTACGTCCCGCCCTCCGCGCGGACGAAGAGGACGATGGCGATCGCCGCCGTCGCATTGGGCAAACGGCCCACAAGTGTGCCCGCGAGCAGCCGCGTCGCGTACCGCGCGCGCAGGATCTCGCCGTAACCGGAAGCCATCAGTGAGCTCTCCTCGCCCGCCCGTGCGCCACAGCGCCACAAGTGTTACGTATAACGTCGCGGGTCATACGTACCATGAGCGCTGTTCACAGTCCACCAAGTACTCCGCCCCGCGGCGGCGACCACCCACATCAGGAGACGTCCGTGGCAAGGCCCCAGCACGACACCACGGCCCCCCGCCCCACCAGCCGCGACGTCGCCCGCGCAGCCGGTGTCTCCCAGGCCACCGTCTCCCTGGTCCTCGGCGAGAAGTGGCAGGGCCGCGTCGCCGAACGCACCGCCGAGCGCGTCCGCACCGCCGCCCGCGAACTCGGCTACCGCCCCAACCTCGCCGCCCGCAACCTCCGCCTCGGCCGCACCCGCACCGCGCTCCTCGTCGTCCCCGCCCTCACCAACGAGTTCTTCGCCCGGCTGCACACCGGCGCCGCCCGCGTCGCCACCCGACACGGCTTCAGCGTCGTCCTCTACCCCTCCCCCGACAGCGTCGGCCCCAGCGGATCCACCACCCAGGCCCCCCGCGTCAGCGACCCCTTCGGCTCCGCCCGCGCCGCCCTCGACGGCGTCCTCGCCTCCTCCATGGCCTCCGACGCCCTCGCCACCCTCCGCGGCGACGCCCTCCCCCTCGTCATGCTCGACAGCGACCCCGCCCACAGCCTCGGCGCCGCCACCGTCAACCTCGACATCGCCGACGGCACCCGCCAGGTCACCGAGCACCTCCTCGCCCTCGGCCACCGCGACCTGCTCCACCTCACCGCGGACATCGACTCCTGGACCTTCGACGTACGCCGCCACACCCTCGCCGCCACCCTGCACGGCACCGGCGCGCACCACCGCACCATCAAGGCCGCCATCACGATCGACGAAGCCCGCACGGCCACCGAAGCAGCCCTCACCGCGCCCGGCCCCCGACCCACCGCGATCATCTGCGACGACGACGTCCTCGCCGCGGGCGCCTGCAAAGCCGCGCGCCGACTCGGCCTGCACGTCCCCGACGACCTCAGCGTCACCGGCTTCGACGACCTCACCCTCGCCACCGCCGTCGAACCCGAACTCACCACCGTCCGGCTGCCCGCCGAGGACTTCGGCGAACAGGCCATGGCCACCCTCCTCGCCGTCCTCGACGGCCACACCCCCGAACCCGCGCCCCTGCCCGTCCAGCTCGTCGTCCGCGGCTCCACAGCACAGAGCCCCGCACCCCGGCGCTGACGCACCAGGACACGGGGCCCTCCGTGAAGCCTCGGACTGCTCCTGCTACTCCTGCTACTCCTGCTACTCCTGGGACGAACCGCCCTCGGAGACCTCGCCCGACCCGGCATCGGCCTCCGCGTCCGAGGACTCCTCCGCCGCGGCCTCGCCACCGAGCAACCGCTCCAGCTGGCCGCCCACGATCCGCTTGAACTTGCGCTGCTGCGGACGCGTCCGGTCCAGAACCGCCACTTCGAGCCGCTCCGCCGGAATCTCCCGCTCACTGCCGTTCGTATCCCGCGACAGCGACTGCACCGCCAGCTTCAGCGCCTCCGCGAGGGTCATCCCGTCCCGGTGCCGCTGATCCAGATACGTACTGATCTGCTCAGCATTGCCGCCCACCGCGACCGAGCCGTGCTCGTCCACGATCGAGCCGTCGTGCGGCAGCCGATAGATCTGGTCCCCGTCCGGAGTCGCACCGACCTCCGCGACGACCAGCTCCACCTCGTACGGCTTCTCCGCATTGGACGAGAAAATCGTGCCCAACGTCTGCGCGTACACGTTCGCCAGACCACGGGCCGTCACATCGTCACGGTCGTACGTATATCCCCGCAGATCCGCGTAGCGGACACCGCCAATTCGGAGGTTCTCGTACTCGTTGTACTTGCCGGCCGCGGCGAAACCGATCCGGTCGTAGATCTCGCTGAACTTGTGCAGCGCACGGGACGGGTTCTCACCGACGAACACAATGCCATCGGCGTACTGCAGCACAACCAGACTGCGACCGCGAGCGATGCCCTTGCGGGCATACTCCGCCCGGTCGGCCATGGCCTGCTGGGGTGAGACATAGAACGGCGTCGACACCGGCTATCCGTCCCTTTCTGTCAAAACTTCACAACAACAACGGAGTACTCAGAGCAGTGCTGCGCGGGGCCCGTCCGGCTGCTCAAGACGCCGCTCCAGAATCGAGCGCGCGATCGCGGAGGACTCCTCCTCCGACAGCCTCCGGAAGCCCTCCTCGGAGATCACCGTCACGATGGGATAGATCCGGCGCGCCACATCCGGGCCGCCGGTCGCGGAATCGTCGTCCGCCGCGTCGTACAGCGCCTGTACGACCAGCGTCGTCGCCTGCTCCTCCGTCAGGTCGTCGCGGTACAGCTTCTTCATGGAGCCGCGCGCGAACACCGAACCGGAACCCGTCGCCGCGAAGCCGTGCTCCTCGCTGCGGCCGCCCGTCACGTCGTACGAGAAGATCCGGCCCCGCTCGCGGTCCACGTCATACCCCGCGAACAACGGGACCACGGCCAGGCCCTGCATCGCCATGCCCAGATTGCTCCGGATCATGGTCGACAGGCGGTTCGCCTTGCCCTCCAGGGAGAGCTGGGCGCCCTCGACCTTCTCGAAGTGCTCGAGCTCCAGCTGGAACAGCTTGACCATCTCCACGGCCAGACCGGCCGTACCGGCGATGCCCACCGCCGAGTACTCGTCCGCCGGGAAGACCTTCTCGATGTCACGCTGCGCGATGACGTTCCCCATCGTCGCCCGCCGGTCACCGGCGAGCACCACGCCGCCGGGGAACGTCGTCGCCACGATGGTCGTGCCGTGCGGTGCCTCGATCACGCCCTGCGTCGGCGGCAACGTCCGCTTGCCCGGGAGCATTTCCGGCTGGTGCGAAGCGAGGAAGTCCACGAAGGACGAGGACCCAGGCGTCAGGAAGGCAGCCGGTAGACGCCCGGTGCTACGAGTGTTGGCTTCCACGGGTTTCCTTCCACGTAATCAGCGGCCCGGCTCATGGCGTCGGTGTCCTCCGCCAACAGGCCGATGGCTGTATTGCAGTTGAAGCAGAGTACGCCCCGGACCCTACCCGTCTCATGGCAGTGGTCCACATGCTCCGCTGGGGCTTTCAGGCAGATCACGCACAGCCCCTTCTGGGCTGCGATCATCTCGTCCCGCTGAGCTTCAGTGAGGCCGTATTGGCGCTTGAGATGACCCGCACGGTCCTCGACGGCCCGACACGCCTTACAACGTGCCGCCAGGCCATCTGAGGCGTTCACGTTGCGGTGCCACTCGCTGTGAGGCTTGACCTCATCACACCCGCGACAGCGCTTGTAACCAGTCGGCACAGCAGGGTTCTTAAGCTCGCGACGCTCACGTCGCTTCCGCTGATCCCACTGCTTGGCGTATTCGCGAGCGCAGACCTTGCAGTAGTCCTGCAAGCCGTCATCCCGCCCCTTGTGTCGACCGAATGCACTGAGGGAGAGAGTCTCCTCGCAGCGAGGGCACCGCTTCACTCCTGCGGCGTTCACGTATGTGACTACTGTCCACCCTTTTGCACGAAGGACCTCACGAAATCCTCTGCGTTCTCCTCGAGTACATCGTCAATTTCGTCAAGTACCGAGTCGACGTCGTCGCTCAGCTTCTCCTGGCGCTCCTTGAGGTCCTCGGAAGCCTGCGCGTCCTGGGTCTGCTCCTCGACCTCCTCGGTGGAGCGCGTCGCCTTCTGCTGTCCGCCGCCGGTGTCCTTGGTCGCCATCTACCTCACCCCGCTCGGTTAGACGTTCTTGATCAGACCCTACAATCCGGGTCCGACATCGGCCCCGCACTTCGTGGAACGTGCGGGGCCCACCTCTGTGATTCCCCGGCCGTCGCGCTTTCAGCCGCGGTT
The DNA here is from genome assembly GCF_022698285.1 of Streptomyces sp. AN091965. NCBI lineage: Bacteria > Bacillati > Actinomycetota > Actinomycetes > Kitasatosporales > Streptomycetaceae > Streptomyces > Streptomyces sp. AN091965. Next base: position 2,349,379 of record NZ_JALDMY010000001.1, read on the forward strand.
CAGCCTCCGGAGAGCACGCGGACCAGATCTTCCGCCGTGCGACACCGGTCGAGCAGCTCCTTCACGTGATTACGCGTTCCGCGAAGGGGTTCCAGGGTCGGGACCCGCTGGAGGGAGTCCCGGCCGGGAAGGTCGAAGATCACCGAGTCCCAGGAGGCCGCCGCGACGTCGTCGGCGTACTGCTCCAGGCAGCGGCCGCGGAAGTAGGCGCGGGTGTCCTCGGGGGGCTTGGTGCGGGCCCGCTCGACGTCGGACTCGTCCAGGAGCCGCTTCATCTTGCCGCGGGCCACGAGGCGGTTGTAGAGGCCCTTCTCGGCCCGCACGTCGGCGTACTGGAGGTCGACCAGGTGCAGCCGGGCGGCGTCCCAGTCGAGGCCGTCACGGCGGCGGTAGCCCTCCATGAGTTCACGCTTGGCGACCCAGTCGAGCTCTCCGGAGAGGCTCATCGGGTCGTGCTCCAGACGGTTGAGCACGTCCTCCCAGCGGGCCAGGACGTCCTTGGTCTGGTCGTCGGCGTCGGCCCCGTAGCGTTCTTCGACGTACTTGCGGGCCAGCTCGAAGTACTCCATCTGGAGTTGTACGGCCGTGAGGGTGCGGCCGCTACGGAGCGTGATCAGTCGCTGGAGGGACGGGTCGTGGGAGACCTGGTGGAGGGTGCGGACGGGCTGGTCCACGGCGAGGTCCACGGCGATGAAGGCGTCCTCGATCATGGCGAGGACGAGGGAGGTGGTGCCGAGCTTCAGATAGGTGGAGATCTCCGAGAGGTTGGCGTCGCCGATGATCACGTGGAGGCGGCGGTACTTCTCGGCGTCGGCGTGGGGCTCGTCGCGGGTGTTGATGATGGGCCGCTTGAGGGTGGTCTCCAGGCCGACCTCGACCTCGAAGTAGTCGGCGCGCTGGCTGATCTGGAAGCCGTGCTCGTGGCCGTCCTGGCCGATGCCGACGCGGCCCGCGCCGGTGACGACCTGGCGGGATACGAAGAAGGGCGTGAGGTGGCGCACGATGTCCGAGAAGGGGGTCTCCCGCTTCATCAGGTAGTTCTCGTGCGTGCCGTAGGAGGCGCCCTTGTTGTCGGTGTTGTTCTTGTAGAGGTGGATCGGCTGGGCGCCGGGGAGCTGGGCCGCGCGCTCGGCCGCCTCAGCCATGATGCGCTCGCCGGCCTTGTCCCAGAGGACGGCGTCGCGGGGGTTGGTGACCTCGGGCGCGCTGTACTCGGGGTGCGCGTGGTCGACGTAGAGGCGTGCCCCGTTGGTGAGGATGACGTTGGCGAGGCCGATGTCCTCGTCGGTGAGCTGGCTGGCGTCGGCGGCTTCGCGGGCGAGGTCGAAGCCCCGTGCGTCCCGCAGCGGGTTCTCCTCCTCGAAGTCCCAGCGGGCGCGTCGCGCCCGGTGCATCGCCGCGGCGTAGGCGTTGACGATCTGGGACGAGGTGAGCATGGCATTGGCGTTGGGGTGGCCGGGGACGGAGATTCCGTACTCCGTCTCGATGCCCATTACTCGCCGTACGGTCATGCGGCCCTCCTTGCCCGGCGGCGCCCTCGGTCGGGGGCGCAGCTCAAGTACCGCTGGTGCTCCGGTGCGTGTGCGGTGCCCGTCCCCGCACTGCGCGACTCGGCGGTAGGAAAGAGCCTAGAACGCCTCTGCGCTGGTGGGGAGATCATTTTCTGCTTTGCTCTCGCTGGGTTGCGGACGCGGCCGCGAGGTGTCCGCGAGCGGCGGAAAACAGTCGGCTGCGGGTACCCGTGGAGGGCACCCGCAGCCGCCCTATTTCCTACAGGTACTGACCGGTGTTCGCCACCGTGTCGATGGAGCGTCCGGTGTCGGCACCCTGCTTTCCGGTGACGAGCGTGCGGATGTATACGATCCGTTCGCCCTTCTTTCCGGAGATGCGGGCCCAGTCGTCCGGGTTGGTGGTGTTGGGCAGGTCCTCGTTCTCCTTGAACTCGTCGATGCAAGCCTGGAGGAGGTGAGCGACCCTGAGGCCCTTTTGGTTCTGTTCGAGGAAGGCCTTGATGGCCATCTTCTTGGCGCGGCCGACGATGTTTTCGATCATGGCGCCGGAGTTGAAGTCCTTGAAGTAGAGGACTTCCTTGTCGCCGTTGGCATACGTGACTTCGAGGAAGCGGTTCTCCTCGGATTCGGCGTACATCTGCTCGACGACGGACTGGATCATCGCGTGCACCGTGGCGGCCTTGTCGCTGCCGTGCTCGGCGAGGTCGTCGCCGTGCAGCGGGAGGCGCTGGGTGAGGTACTTGGCGAAGATGTCCTTGGCCGCCTCGGCGTCCGGGCGCTCGATCTTGATCTTCACATCGAGGCGTCCGGGGCGCAGGATGGCGGGGTCGATCATGTCCTCGCGGTTGGAGGCGCCGATGACGATGACGTTCTCCAGGCCTTCCACGCCGTCGATCTCGGCGAGCAGCTGCGGGACGATGGTGTTCTCCACGTCGGAGCTGACGCCGCTGCCTCGGGTGCGGAAGAGGGATTCCATCTCGTCGAAGAAGACGATGACGGGGGTGCCTTCGCTCGCCTTCTCCCGGGCCCGCTGGAAGACCAGGCGGATGTGGCGCTCGGTCTCGCCGACGTACTTGTTGAGGAGCTCGGGTCCCTTGATGTTGAGGAAGAAGCTCTTGCCGGCGGGCTGGCCGGTGACCTCGGCGACCTTTTTGGCAAGGGAGTTGGCGACGGCCTTGGCGATGAGCGTCTTGCCGCAGCCGGGCGGGCCGTAGAGCAGGACGCCCTTGGGCGGCCTGAGTTCGTGCTCCTTGAAGAGGTCGGGGTAGAGGTAGGGGAGCTCGACCGCGTCGCGGATCATCTCGATCTGGCCGCCGAGGCCGCCGATCTTGTCGTAGCTGATGTCCGGGACCTCTTCGAGGACCAGTTCCTCTACTTCGCTCTTCGGTACGACCTCGTAGACGTAGCCGGAGCGGGGTTCGAGCAGGAGGGCGTCTCCTGGGCGGATGGTGACGTCCAGGAGCGGCTCGGCGAGCCTGACCACCCGCTCTTCGTCGGTGTGTCCGAGCACGAGGGCCCGTTCGCCGTCCTCGAGGATCTCCTTGAGGGTGACGATGTCTCCGACGCGCTCGAATTCCATGGCCTCGACCACGTTGAGCGCTTCGTTGAGCATGACTTCCTGGCCGCGCCTGAGCTCGTCGAGCTCGACGCTTGGGCTGACGTTCACGCGGAGTTTGCGGCCGCCGGTGAAGATGTCGGCGGTGCCGTCCTCATTCGCCGTGAGGAAGACTCCGAAGCCTGCCGGGGGCTGTGCGAGCCGGTCGACTTCTTCCTTGAGGGCCACGATCTGGTCGCGGGCCTCGCGGAGCGTGTTGGCGAGCCGTTCGTTCTGTGCGGATACGCCGGCCAGGTTGGTCTGCAGCTCGACGATCCGCTCTTCGAGAATCCTCGTGTGCCGCGGAGAGTCGGCGAGCTTGCGTCGCAGGACGGCGATTTCCTGCTCGAGATAGGCAACCTGACCGGCTGGGTCTTCAGACCCTCGCCCCGGCCGGATGCCGCGGTTGATGTCGTCGTCGTGGGCTGCCACGGTCCTCACCTCCTCCAAGGGGAGCTGGACGCTTCCTGACCCTACCTGGGTGGGTGCTGATTGAAACCCCTAGATCACAAAGACGGTGGGGGTGTGTCCGATCTTCACCCTTGCGCTCTCCCTCACGCCAGGGGAATACCCACCGAACAACATCGGAAAGCTGCCGGTTGTAGGGTCGAACTGTTCAACACCCGTCAGGGGTGGCCGGACTTGCTGCAAAGTCGGCCGGGCCTGGCGCAGTTTCGGCAGGAGAGATGACCGTGGGGCACGACGCTCGGACCGTCGGTGAGGGGCAGGACTCCCTCGAGGTCTGGATCGATCAGGATCTGTGTACCGGGGACGGGATCTGCGCTCAGTACGCGCCTGAGGTCTTCGAGCTGGACATTGACGGCCTGGCGTATGTGAAGGATGCGGACGACGAGCTGTTGCAGGCTCCTGGGGCGTCGACGCCGGTTCCGCTTCCGCTGTTGCGGGACGTGGTGGACTCGGCGAAGGAGTGCCCCGGCGACTGTATTCACGTACGTCGGGTTTCGGACAAGGTCGAGGTCTATGGGCCGGACGCAGAGTGACCGAATAGCTTCGCTGCGTTAGCGAGCGCGTGTCACCTGGGCCCGTATCCGCCGTGTGAGGCGGGTGCGGGCCCTCTTCGTTGTCTCCGGGTGTCGTCGGGCGGGGCCGGTGGTGCCGGGCCCCGCCGTTCACACGCTGCGGGCCTCGCCGCTTGTCGAGCGGGTGAACGCGCCGTTCTTCCAGTGCCACTTGGTCGCGTCGCGCCGGTCGGGGCAGCAGCGGGGCACGTCCGGCGAGGAGTAGCCGAGGAGCGTCGCGGAGACGGTGGTGCCGCGCACGCGCAGGTCCTGGGCGGTGATGCGGTCCTTGGGGTCGACGAGGGTGGCGACGATGCGCGGGGTGCCCTGGCGGGACCTGGTGAGGACGTAGACGCCGTCGGGCGGGGTGCCGGAGCCCGCCTGGCAGTGGACGGCGGCGACCGCTTCGGGGCGGCCGTCGCCGTCGAGGTCACCGGTGGCCTTCTGGGCCACGACGGGCTTGGCGGTGCCGCAGTTCAGGGGGTACGCGACGGCCGCGGGGTCGGGCGCGGGGGCGGCGGCCTTGGATTCCGTTCGGGTGGGCGTCGGGGCGGCGGTGGCCGGGTCGGGACCGAGGAAGGCGGAGGCCGCGACGACGGCGGCGAGGGCGGCCGCGGTGGCGACCCAGTGGATGGGGCGCGTGGCCCACGGCTGGTTCACCGCGTGAGCCAGTTCCGGGACGGCGGGGTGCTGCACGAGGAGTGTCTCCTGTGAGGGCTGTGCCGGTGGTGGTGGGATGGCCAGCATCGTGTCACACCTCACAGGGGCGCGGAACACCGGGGTACGGCCTGGTCGCGGGCGCTCAACAGGACGGCGCCGCCGCCGAGTTCCCGTGCTACTTCGGGAACTCGGCGACGGCGCCGGTGCGTTGGAAACGGCGGGGGTGGCCGCCGTGGTGCTGCCGGGCGGCCCGTGGGGGCCGGTGCGTCAGCGGGGATTGCCGCCGTCGGCGTTCGGACCGCTGTAGTCCTCGCCGTAGGCGCCCTTGGCGGGGCGGCGGCGGCGCATGGGCGGCTCGACGCCGTCCGCGAGGCGGCGGGCGGTGAGCAGGAAGCCGGTGTGCCCGATCATGCGGTGGTCGGGGCGGACGGCCAGGCCCTCGATGTGCCAGTTGCGGATCATCGATTCCCAGGCGGTCGGCTCGTTGAAGCCGCCCAGCTCGCGGATGGACTCGACGGTGCGGGCCAGCTGCGTGGTCGTGGCGACGTACGCGCACAGGATGCCGCCGGGGACGAGCGCCTTGGAGACGGCCTCCAGGCACTCCCAGGGGGCGAGCATGTCGAGGATGACGCGGTCGACCTCGGTGTCGGACAGATTGTCCTGGAGGTCGCCGACGGTGAGCTGCCAGGCGGGGTGGGGGCCGCCGAAGTAGCGCTCCACGTTCTGCTGGGCGATCTCGGCGAAGTCCTCGCGGCGCTCGTAGGAGTGCAGCATGCCCTGGTCGCCGATGGCGCGCAGCAGGAAGGCGCTGAGCGACCCGGAGCCCACCCCGGCCTCGACGACGCGGGCGCCGGGGAAGATGTCGGCGAAGGCCAGGATCTGCCCCGCGTCCTTGGGGTAGACCACGGCGGCGCCGCGGGGCATGGACAGGACGTAGTCGGGGAGCAGGGGGCGCAGCGCGAGGTACGCGACGTTCCCCGTGGTGCGGACAACACTGCCCTCGGGCGCGCCGATCAGCTCGTCGTGCGGGAAGGAACCCTTGTGGGTGTGGAAGTTCTTCCCGGCTTCGAGCGTGAACGTGTAGTGGCGTCCCTTGGGGTCGGTGAGCTGGACCTGGTCCCCGACCTTGAAGGGCCCGCGACGGCGGGCGGCACCGGTCGGTTCGGACATGTGACCAGCCTACCGGCCGTGGCGGGTGCCGCCGACCACCGGCGGGGCGGGGCGGCTCAGGTGGGGCGGGCCATGGCCTTGACGAAGGCCCGCTCGACGTCGGCCGCGGACAGGACTCCGTAGATCTCGCCCGAGGTCTCGACGACGAGGTACTCGGTGGCGGGGGTGGCGCGCAGCCGGTCGAGGAGTTCCTCGCCCGCGAGGTCGGCGGGGACGCGCATGCCCTCGGTGATGTCCTGGGCGAGGCCGCTGACCGTGACCCAGGGGCGGCGGTGTTCGGGGACGCCGACGATGGCGGCCTCGCGGACGACGGCCATGGGGTCGCCGTCGGTGTCGACGACGACGAGGGCGCGGGCTCCGGCCGCGTTGGCCCGGCGCAGGGCCTCGGACAGCGGGGTGTCGGTCTCCACGGGGACGGCGCGCCGGGTCAGGGCGCGGGCGCGCAGTTCGGGCAGGTGCTCGCGGAGGCGGGCCATGCGCAGGCTGTTGCCCGCGCCGGTCCAGATGATGGCGGCGAGGATCGCGGCGAGCAGGGCGTCGGTGACGGTGTCCATGCCGCCGAGGTCCTGGGCGTCGCCACCGAGCGCGCCGGACTGGTTGAGGACGGGCAGTCCGACGAGGACGGAGATGGCGAGGGCGCGGCCGACCCAGGCGGCGGCGACGGTGCCGCTCATGGGCCTGCCGGTGATCTTCCAGACGACGGCGCGGAGCATGCGGCCGCCGTCCAGGGGCAGGCCGGGCAGCAGGTTGAAGATCGCCACGATGAGGTTGGAGATCATCAGGCCCGCGATGAGGACGCCGGGCACGGTGTCGGGTTCCACGGCGCGCATGGCGACGTAGAAGACGCCGGCGAGCACGAGGGAGAGCAGGGGGCCGACGAAGGCGAGGACGAACTCGCGGCCGGGGGTCTCGGACTCCTTCTCGATCTCGCTGACGCCGCCGAAGAACTGGAGCTGGATGCGGCGTACCGGCAGCTTGAAGCGGAGTGCGGCGACGGTGTGGGCGAGCTCGTGCACGAGCACGGAGGCGTAGAAGGCGACGGCGAAGAACAGCGAGACCAGATAGCGGGCGCCGCCGAGCTCGGGCAGGACGCGGTCCAGCTGGTCGCCGAAGACCCAGGTGATGAGGGCGGCGACGAGGAACCAGCTGGGCGCCACGTACACGGGCACTCCGAAGGGGCGGCCCATGAGGAGACCACCGCCGGGGTTCTTGGGCTGTTCCTTCGCCGGGTCGCCACCGGCACGGCCGCCGCTCGCCGCGGGGCGCGGCTTGGCGATGTCCACGCGGGGCGGCGTGGGCGCCGGGGCCGTCGGGGGTTGGGGGGCCTGCGCGGGGGTGGACTCCGGGGTCGCCGCCGGGGCGCTGGTGGGCGCGCCGGTGCCGGGCTCGGGGGTCTGGGGCTTGGAGGGCGTGGACTCGGAGGCCGTGGGCTCCGAGGGCTCGGGCTCCGGCGCCGGGGTGGCGGGGGCCTCGGGCTCAGGGGTCGCGGACCCGGAGGCCGCGGGCTTGGGCGCCGGGGATTCGATGGCCTCGGGCTCAGGGACCGCAGCCCCGGCGTCCTCGCTCGGCACCGCGGGCTCGGAGGCTTCAGGGGCCGGGGTCGCGCGCTTCGGGGCTGCGGGCTGGGAAGGCTCGGGCTCAGGCTTCGCGGGCTCGGGCTTCACGGGCTCGGGCTTCGGCGTCACGGGCTCGGGCTCAGGCTTCGCCGGCTCGGGCTCGGTTCTGGGTGGTTCAGGGGTCGCGCGCTTCGAGGGCTGGGGAACCGGCTGGTTCGAAGGCTCCTCGGGGGTGTCGTCCGTCGGGGGGTCCGAGGGCTCGGTGCCGCCGCTCGTGCGCTCCGGAGCCGGGCCGTCCGTCGTACGCTCCGGGGCCCCGGCCGTGGGGTCCGGTGTCGGCTCGGGGCCGGGACCGTCCGTCTCCGGGCGTGCCGGATGCGCGCCCGCCGGGTCGCGCTCGGGCGTGCTGTCGGACTGCGGCCTGCCGCTCCCGCCGCTTTCGTCCACGGTGTCCCCTCGTTCGAAGCGTCCCCCGCTCCTGCCGTGGCGCGGGTGCACGCACGATCATGCAGGGCGAGAGGGTCTGTCGTCGATGGTATGCGGCCGTTGTCAGTGGTGGGTCGTAGGGTCTGGGGTCATGGAGACCAGGACCGACGCCGCCGCGGCGTCCGCGACCGCCGCGCGCCCGGCCTCGCTGTCGCCCTCGCGCGCCAGCGACTTCATGCAGTGTCCGCTGCTCTATCGCTTCCGGGTGATCGACAAGCTGCCGGAGAAGCCGAGCGAGGCGGCCACGCGCGGCACGCTGGTGCACGCGGTCCTGGAGAGGCTCTTCGACGCGCCCGCGGCGGAGCGGACCGCTCCGCGCGCCAAGGCGCTGGTGCCGGGGCAGTGGGACCGGCTGCGGGAGGCGAAGCCGGAGCTGGCGGAGCTGTTCGCGGACGACGCGGAGGGCGAGCGGCTCGCGCGCTGGCTCGCGGACGCGGAGCGCCTGGTCGAGCGGTGGTTCACGCTGGAGGACCCCACGCGTCTGGAGCCCGCGGAGCGGGAGCTGTTCGTGCAGGCCGAGCTGGAGTCCGGCCTGAAGCTGCGCGGGATCATCGACCGCGTGGACGTCGCGCCCACGGGCGAGGTCCGGATCGTGGACTACAAGACGGGCAAGGCGCCCCGCCCGGAGTACGCGGAGGGCGCGCTGTTCCAGATGAAGTTCTACGCCCTGGTGGTGTGGCGCCTGAAGGGCGTGCTGCCGCGCCGCCTCCAGCTGGTGTATCTGGGCAGCGGTGACGTGATCACGTACGACCCGGTGCCCGCGGATCTGGAGCGGGTCGAGCGCAAGCTGCTCGCGCTGTGGGAGGCCATCGTCGCCGCGACGGAGACGGGCGACTGGCGGCCGCGGCCGACGAAGCTGTGCGGCTGGTGCGACCACAGGGCCGTCTGTCCGGAATTCGGCGGCACTCCCCCGCCGTATCCGCTCGCGGTGAGGCCGCCCGAGTCGGGCGGCGACGAGCAGGGCAGAATGGGCCCGGGCTAGGCGAAGGAGAGTTACGTGGCCATCCGCGTCCTACTGGTCGACGACCAGCCGCTGTTGCGCACCGGTTTCCGGATGATCCTGGAGGCCGAGCAGGACATCGCGGTCGTCGGCGAGGCCGGAGACGGCCTGCAGGCTCTGGACCAGGTGCGGGCGTTGCAGCCCGATGTGGTCCTGATGGACATCCGCATGCCGCGGATGGACGGGGTGGAGGCCACCCGGCAGATCACCGGGCCCGGCCGGGACGGCCCGGCGAAGGTGCTCGTCCTCACCACGTTCGACCTCGACGAGTACGTGGTGGAGGCGCTGCGCGCGGGCGCGAGCGGCTTCCTCCTGAAGGATGCTCCGGCGAACGAGCTGGTGCAGGCCATCAGGGTGGTCGCGGCCGGTGAGGCCATGCTGGCGCCGAGCATCACGCGGCGGCTGCTCGACAAGTACGCGGGGCATCTGCCCTCGGGTGACGAGCCGGTGCCGGACACGCTGCACACGCTGACCGAGCGCGAGGTGGAGGTCCTGAAGCTGGTGGCCCGTGGGCTGTCCAACGCGGAGATCGCGGCGGATCTGTTCGTGAGCGAGACGACCGTGAAGACCCACGTGGGGCACGTGCTGACGAAGCTGGGGCTGCGCGACCGGGTGCAGGCCGCGGTGTACGCGTACGAGAGCGGTCTGGTGCGGCCCGGGGCCCAGTAGCCGCCGCGGCCCGGGGTTCAGCGGTCACCACGGGTCGGCCGGGACATGACGATGAGGCCCCTGCTTCCTCCCGGAAGCAGGGGCCTCATCGTTTCTGCTAGTCCTTGCTCAGCTCCCAGAAGCGGAACACGGTCGACGCGTCGAGGCAGGACTCCACGCCGTAGACGTTCTCGCGGACGACGGCGTACTGCTTGGCCTGCCAGACCGGGAGGAGGGGGACCTCGGCGGCGACGAGGTCCTGGAGGCGGCCGTAGTCCTTGTCCGTCGAGGTGCGGTCGCTCTGCGCGGCCGTCGCCGGGATGATCTTCTCGGTGATCGTGTCGTTCTCGTAGCGGTTCGACAGGACGTTGCCCTTGCCGAAGAACGGCTGTGTGAAGTTGTCCGGATCCGGGTAGTCCGGCACCCAGCCCTTGACGTACACGCCGTACTTGCCGGCCTTGATGTCCTTCTCGTACTGCTCGAACTCGACGGACTTCACGTCCGCCTCGAACAGGCCGCTGGCGTTGAGCTGCTTGGCTATGGCGCGCAGCTCCTGGTCGGTGGCCGGGCCGTAGCGGGACGGCGTGGACCACAGGGTGAGGCGGACCTTGCTGTCGTAGCCGGCCTGGTGGAGGGCCGCGGACGCCTTGTCGCGCTGCGGACGGGCGCCGTAGGTGTCGAAGAACGCGGTGTTGTGGCCGCCGATGCCGGCCGGGACGATCGAGTACAGCGGCGTCGCCGTGCCCTGGTACACCTGGTCGACGAGCGCCTCGCGGTCGAGCAGGTAGGCGATGGCCTTGCGCACGCCGGGCTTGCCCACGACCGGGTCCTTGACGTTGAAGACCAGGTGCTGGACCTCGGCGCTGGTGCCCTCGACGACCTGGAGCTTGCGGTCGTTGTCCTGCTGGATGTCGGAGATGTCCGCGGCGGCGAGGCCTCGGTAGGCGACGTCGATCTTCTCGTCGGTGATCGCCTGCTTGAGGGCCTTGCGGTCGCCGTGGAAGAAGCGGAGCGTGACGCCCTCGTTCTTCGGCTTGACGGAGCCGTGGTAGCTGTCGTTGACGGCGAAGACGGCCTCGTCCTTGCTGAAGGAGTCCAGCTTGTAGGGGCCGGAGCCGACGGCCTCGCCGTCGGCGCGGAGCTTGTTCGCCGGGTACTCGCGGTGGTCGACGATGGAGCCCGCGCCGGAGGCGATCTTGCTGGGGAAGGTCGCGTCGGGGACCTTCAGCTTGAAGACGACCGTCTTGGCGTTGGGCGCCTCGACGCGGTCGAGCATCGGGAACATCAGCGCCGGGCCCTTGCCGTCGTTGATGTTCATCATGCGGTCGAAGGAGAACTTGACGTCCTTCGAGGTGAGGGCGTTGCCGTTGCTGAACTTCAGGCCCTGGCGCAGCGTGCAGGTGTAGACCTTGGTCTGCTGGTCGGTGAAGCCGCACTTCTTGGCGGCCTCGGGCTCCGGTTCGGTGGCGCCCTTGGGGAAGCTCAGGAGCGACTGGAAGACGTTGTTGAACAGGAGCCAGGAGCCCGGGTCGTAACCGGAGGCCGGGTCGGTGGCGACGACGTCGTCGGACATGCCGACGACCACGGAGTCGCTGTCGTCGGCCGATCCGGAGGACTCGGAGCCACAGCCGGTCAGCAGGGCGGCGGCCAGGCCCGAGGAGAGGGGGAGGGCCAGCCACGGGTTACGGATTTTCACTTGCGTGCCTTGTCGTTGTTTCTGTCGGCGTGTGGGGCGTCGATCAGTCGCCCACACCACGGGCGAGCTCCCACAACTGCAGGTTGGAGGAGGAGTTGAGAGCCCATTCGACGCCCGTGATGTCGTCACGGGCGGCGATGTACTGCTTGCCCTGCCACAGCGGGAGCACCGGGACGTCCTCGGCCACGATGTCCTGGATCCGCTCGATGCTCTTGGCGGCGCTGAGGCGGTCGGCCTCGCGGCGTGAGGTGGGGATCAGTTCGTTGTTGATGGTCCGGTTGCGGTAGGGCGAGCTGAGGAAGTTGTCCTCGGCGAGGAACGGCGCCAGGAAGTTGTCGGCGTCCGGGAAGTCGGGGAACCAGCCCATGCCGTAGACGTCGTACTTGCCCTGCTGCGCGGCGGCGCGGAAGGTGTTCCAGACGTCGCCCTTGACCTTGACGTCGAAGAGGCCGCTGTCGTTGAGCTGCTGGCTCAGGACCTCGAACTCCTTCTTGGTGGCCGGGCCGTAGTGGTCGGTGGTGTAGTGCAGCGTCAGCTTCACCGGCGTGTCGATGCCCGCCCCGGCGAGCAGGTCCTTGGCCTTCTTGACGCTGGGGTCGTTGTAGCGGTTGAAGAAGGAGTTGGAGTGGCCGGTGATGGTGGTCGGCACCAGGGAGTACAGCGGGTCGGCGGTGGAGCCGTAGACCTTGCCCACGAGGGCGCCGCGGTCGATGACCTGTGCCATGGCCTGGCGGACGGCCTTGTCCTTCACGCTCGCCGCGTCGGTGTTGAAGGCGAGGTAGCGGATCTCCAGGCCGGGCATGTCGACGAGGTCGAGGTTCTTGCCCGGGTTCACGTCGAGCTGCTTGATCTGCTCCGGTGACATGGTGCGGGTCATCAGGTCGATGTCGCCGTCCTCCAGCGCCTTGCCCATGGCGGTGGTGGTGGTGAAGGTGCGCAGTTCGACCTTCTTGTTCTGCGGGGAGAAGGAGCCCTTGTAGTTCGGGTTCTTGGTGAAGACGGCCTTGACCAGCTCGTTGTTCTTCACTTCTTGCTTGACGGTGTACGGCCCGGAGCCGTCGAGGTCGAAGCCGTCGCGCAGCTTGCCCTTGCGGTAGTGGTCGGGGCTGACGATGCCCGCGGTCGGCGTGGCGAGCTTGTACGGGAAGGTCGCGTCGGGGGTCTTCAGATGGAAGACGACGCCACGCTCGCCCTGGACCTCGATGGCCTCGACGTTGGACACGAGCTGGGCGGAACCGCTGGGGTTGGTGACCTTCATGTCGCGCACGCGCTCGATGGAGAACTTGACGTCGGCCGCGGTCAGCGGCTTGCCGTCGGCGAACTTGAGGTCCTTGCGCAGGGTGCAGGCGTAGCGCTCGTTGCCGGTGTCGGTGAAGCCGCACTTCTGTGCCGCCTCGGGCTCCGGCTCGCCGCCGCCCCCGCGCGGCAGGGCCATCAGCGTCTGGAGGGTCTGGCGCAGTACGTTCCAGGACCCGGCGTCGTAGGCGTACGCCGGGTCGAACGGAGCCGGTACCTCTTTGGAGGCCGTGAACCGGTCGGTGGTGCCCGCTGCGATGGGGTCGTCGCCGTCCCCGCTGCCCGAACCGCCACACGCGGCAAGCGCGGGGGCGAGCAGACCTATCAGGGCCGGCAGCACCAAAGTCTTGCGGTTCATGCTGGACGTTCTCCAGAGCTCTTGATCCCGTGTTTCCGGCAACGGCGGGGTGGGGTTGATAGGGGCACGGGGGGTGGCGGCGATGTTCTCGCGACGAGATTAGTCCGCACCCTTAGGGGCGTTGACGGAGACCGGAGTTGGGCTGCCATCACGCAGGGATACGGGGTGTGGACGCACCGATAACGCGACAGTGGAAGGTTTCGTGCACCGTCGGGCCAATCGGGACACAAGGGCATGTCCCCACAGGGGTACACCACCCCATCTGCACAAGTCGGCGCAGCTGTCGACCCTCTTCCCAGTGGGAAAGGTCACACTTTCAACTGGGCGCGCTGTCTGGGCTTTTCGGCCATGGGCCGGTGGTTGGCCGGTTCTCCGCAGCCCCGGAGGTGCTCGGCTCCGGGGCGGCCCCGGGCGGTCAGCGGCGCGTGGCGGGCGTGCTCATCAGGCCGTGCAGGAACGACAGGTCGACGTGTTCGAGCGAGGGTACGACGGTCCGGCCCGCGGCCGGGCCGATGGGCGCGACGGACGGCACGGCCACCACGCGGCAGCCCGCGGCCTCGGCGGCGGCCACGCCGGTCGCGGTGTCCTCGATGACGGCGCAGCGGGCCGGGTCGGCGCCGAGACCCGAGGCGGCGAGCAGATAGGGGTCGGGGTGCGGCTTGGTGCGGGCCACCTCGTCGCCCGCGATGGTCAGGGCGAAGTGGTGGGCGCCGATGGAGCCGAGGACGCGGTCGATGATGCGCCGGTGCGAGGCGGAGACCAGGGCCGTCGGCACCTCGTGGGCGGAGAGCTCGGCGAGCAGTCTGGCGGCGCCCGGCATCAGCGGCAGGGCGCGGCTGATGCGGTCCTCGAAGCCGTCGTTGAGCAGGACCGTCAGCTCGTCGAGGGTGATGTCGGCGCCGGTGGCCTCGATGAGGAAGCCGGCGCTGCGGGACATGGGACCGCCCACGACGACGTCGCGCCAGGCCTCGTCGAGCCGGTGGCCGAGCGCGGCGAACACCTCGACCTCGGCGTCCCACCAGAAGCCCTCGGTGTCGACGAGCGTTCCGTCCATGTCGAGGAGAACGGCCTGCAGGGCGGAGCCTTCGGCCGTTCGTGTTCCGAATGCGGGGACCGTACTGGTCATCCGTACACCTCCATGAGGGACGAGAAGGCCGGTCCCCAGGAGGGGACCGGCCTGTACTGGACCGACCAGTGTACGACTCGTCCGGTGTGAGTGCTCTTGAGTTACGGCCGGGGCGGAGCGACTTCAGCGGGCGTTGAAGTACTTCGCTTCCGGGTGGTGGAGCACGATGGCGTCCGTGGACTGCTCGGGGTGGAGCTGGAACTCCTCGGAGAGCTGGACGCCGATGCGCTCGGGCCGCAGGAGCTCGGCGATCTTCGCGCGGTCCTCCAGGTCCGGGCAGGCGCCGTAGCCGAGCGAGAAGCGCGCGCCGCGGTACTTGAGCGCGAACATGTCCTCGACGTCGGCGGGGTCCTCGCCGCCGAAGCCCAGCTCGGCGCGCACGCGCGCGTGCCAGTACTCGGCGAGGGCCTCGGCCAACTGCACGGACAGGCCGTGCAGTTCCAGGTAGTCGCGGTAGGAGTCGGCGGCGAACAGCTCGGCGGTGGCCTCGCCGATCCTCGAGCCGACGGTGACGACCTGGAGGCCCACCACGTCGGTCTCGCCCGACTCCTCGGGGCGGAAGAAGTCCGCGAGGCACAGGTGGCGGCCGCGGCGCTGGCGCGGGAAGGAGAAGCGGGTGCGCTCGTTGCCCTGCTCGTCCAGGATGATCAGGTCGTCGCCCTTGGAGACGCACGGGAAGTAGCCGTAGACGACGGCGGCTTCGAGCAGGCTCTTGGTCTGCAGGTCGTCGAGCAGGCCGCGCAGCCGGGGCCTGCCCTCGGTCTCGGCGAGCTCCTCGTACGTCGGTCCGTCGCCGGTACGGGCCTGCTTCAGGCCCCACTGGCCCTTGAACAGGGCGCCCTCGTCCAGCCAGGAGGCGTACTCCTTGAGCTGGATGCCCTTGATGACGCGGGTGCCCCAGAACGGCGGCGTGGGCACGGGGTTGTCGACGGCGACGTCGGAGCGGGCCGGGCCCTCGGGCTCCTTGACCTCGATCGTGGCCGCGTCGCGCTTGGGCACGCGGCGCTGCTTGAGCTCGGGCAGGGTCGCGCCGGGCACGCCTCGCTTGACCGCGATGAGGGCGTCCATCAGGCGCAGGCCCTCGAAGGCGTCGCGGGCGTAGCGGACCTCGCCCTCGTAGATCTCGTGCAGGTCCTGCTCGACGTAGGCGCGGGTGAGGGCGGCGCCGCCGAGGATGACCGGGTAGTCCGCGGCCATCCGGCGCTGGTTGAGCTCCTCCAGGTTCTCCTTCATGATCACGGTGGATTTGACCAGGAGGCCGGACATGCCGATGACGTCGGCCTTGTGCTCCTGCGCGGCGTCGAGGATCGCGGCCACGGGCTGCTTGATGCCGAGGTTGACCACGTTGTAGCCGTTGTTGGACAGGATGATGTCGACGAGGTTCTTGCCGATGTCGTGGACGTCGCCGCGCACGGTGGCGAGGACGATGGTGCCCTTGCCCTCGGCGTCGGACTTCTCCATGTGCGGTTCGAGGTGGGCGACGGCCGTCTTCATGACCTCGGCGGACTGGAGCACGAACGGCAGCTGCATCTGGCCGGATCCGAACAGCTCGCCGACGACCTTCATGCCCGCCAGGAGGGTGTCGTTGACGATGTCGAGGGCCTTGCGGGTCTCCAGGGCCTCGTCGAGGTCGGCCTGGAGGCCGTTCTTCTCGCCGTCGATGATGCGGCGCTGGAGGCGCTCGTCCAGCGGCAGGGCGGCCAGCTCCTCGGCCTTGCCCGCCTTGAGGGACTTGGCGGTGGCGCCCTCGAAGAGCGCCATCAGCTTCTGCAGCGGGTCGTAGCCCTCGGCGCGGCGGTCGTAGATCAGGTCGAGGGCGGTGGTGACCTCCTCCTCGCTGAAGCGCGCGATCGGCAGGATCTTCGAGGCGTGCACGATCGCGGAGTCGAGGCCGGCCTTGACGCACTCGTCCAGGAAGACGGAGTTCAGGAGGATGCGGGCGGCCGGGTTGAGGCCGAAGGAGATGTTGGACAGGCCGAGCGTGGTCTGGACGTCCGGGTGGAGCCGCTTGAGCTCGCGGATCGCCTCGATGGTGGCGATGCCGTCCTTGCGGGACTCCTCCTGACCGGTGCAGATGGTGAAGGTCAGGGTGTCGATGAGGATGTCCGACTCCAGGATGCCCCAGTTCCCGGTGAGGTCGTCGATGAGCCGTTCGGCGATCTCGACCTTCTTCTCGGGGGTGCGGGCCTGGCCCTCCTCGTCGATGGTGAGGGCGATGAGGGCGGCGCCGTGCTCCTGGGCCAGCTCGGTCACCTTGGCGAAGCGGGACTCGGGGCCGTCGCCGTCCTCGTAGTTCACGGAGTTGATGACGGCACGGCCGCCCAGCTTCTCCAGGCCCGCCTGGATGACGTCGACCTCGGTGGAGTCCAGGACGATGGGCAGCGTGGAGGCGGTGGCGAAGCGTCCGGCGAGCTCCTCCATGTCCGCCACGCCGTCGCGGCCCACGTAGTCGACGCACAGGTCGAGCATGTGGGCGCCCTCGCGGATCTGGTCGCGGGCCATCTCCACGCAGTCGTCCCAGCGGGCGTCCAGCATGGCCTCGCGGAACTTCTTGGAGCCGTTGGCGTTGGTGCGCTCGCCGATCGCGAGGTACGACGTGTCCTGGCGGAACGGGACAGTCTGGTAGAGCGAGGCGGCGCCCGGCTCGGGTCGCGGGTCGCGCGTGGTCGGGGTGAGCCCGCGCACGCGCTCGACGACCTGGCGCAGGTGCTCGGGCGTGGTGCCGCAGCAGCCGCCGATGAGGGACAGGCCGTACTCGCTGACGAACGTCTCCTGGGCGTCGGCCAGCTCGGCGGGCGACAGCGGGTAGTGGGCGCCGTCCTTGCCGAGGACGGGCAGGCCCGCGTTGGGCATGCAGGCGAGCGGCACGCGCGAGTGGCGGGCCAGGTAGCGCAGGTGCTCGCTCATCTCGGCCGGGCCGGTCGCGCAGTTGAGGCCGATCATGTCGATGCCGAGGGGCTCCAGGGCGGTGAGCGCGGCACCGATCTCCGAGCCGAGGAGCATCGTGCCGGTCGTCTCCACGGTGACGGAACAGATCAGCGGCAGGTTCGCGCCGGTGGCCTCCAGGGCGCGGCGGGCGCCGAGCAGGGCCGACTTGGTCTGGAGCAGGTCCTGGGTGGTCTCCACCAGGAGCGCGTCGGCGCCGCCCGCGATCATGCCTTCGGCGTTCTGCTGGTAGGCGTCGCGCAGCAGCCGGTACGGGGCGTGGCCGAGGGTGGGCAGCTTGGTGCCGGGGCCCATGGAGCCGAGCACCCAGCGCTGCTGGCCGGTGCTCGCGGTGAACTCGTCGGCCACCTCGCGGGCGATGCGGGCACCGGACTCGGAGAGCTCGAAGACGCGCTCGGGGATGTCGTACTCGGCGAGGGCGGCGTGGTTCGCGCCGAAGGTGTTGGTCTCGACGCAGTCGACGCCCGCGGCGAAGTACTCCTGGTGCACGGAGCGGACGATGTCGGGACGGGTGACGTTCAGGACCTCGTTGCAGCCTTCGAGGTTCTGGAAGTCCTCGAGGCTGGGGTCCTGTGCCTGCAGCATCGTGCCCATCGCGCCGTCGGCGACCACCACGCGGGTGGCGAGCGCCTCGCGAAGGGCGTCGGCTCGGTTCCCGGCGGAGGTCTCCGCTGCGGAAACGGATGAGGGGGTAGGCGACGAGGCCATGAATGAGCTCCCTGGAGTGCGACGGCTGTCGGCTTTGCGGCTTCCCGTGGAAGGCGCACCCGGTCAGCGTAGCCGGGACGGGCGTTCTGGTGTGAGGGCATTCCACGGGACGGACGCGTGGCTGGAAATCGCCGTCGAGGGGCTCGCCGCGCGACAAGGCGGTGCGCACCCTTAGCCAGAGGTCGGCAACGACCGATAGTGTTCAGCATTGCCGAACGGCGACCCCGTTCGCGAGGTAGCCGCGGAACGAGTGCCCGGCACACAGGGGTGCGGGAACGGGATGGAGGAAAGGGCTGCGATGGCACGCAACATCCAGTCGCTCGAACGGGCCGCGGCGATGCTGCGCCTGCTCGCGGGCGGCGAGCGCCGGCTCGGCCTCTCGGACATCGCCTCCGCCCTCGGCCTGGCCAAGGGCACGGCCCACGGCATCCTGCGCACCCTCCAGCAGGAGGGGTTCGTGGAGCAGGACGCGGCGTCGGGGCGCTACCAGCTGGGCGCGGAGCTGCTGCGCCTCGGCAACAGCTACCTGGACGTGCACGAGCTGCGCGCCCGCGCCCTGGTGTGGACCGACGACCTGGCCCGCTCCAGCGGCGAGAGCGTCTATCTGGGCGTGCTGCACCAGCAGGGCGTGCTGATCGTGCACCACGTCTTCCGGCCCGACGACAGCCGCCAGGTCCTGGAGGTGGGGGCCATGCAGCCGCTGCACTCCACAGCGCTCGGCAAGGTGCTCGCGGCGTACGACCCGGTGGCGCACAGCGAGGCCCTGGAGGCCGAGCGGCGGGCGTTCACGGACCGGACGGTCTGCGGCCCCGCGGAGTTCGAAGGCGTCCTGGACCTCACGCGGGCGCGCGGGTACGCGACCGACGAGGAGGAGACCTGGGAAGGGATCGCCTCCGTGGCCGCGCCCATCTACGACCGGCGGCGGATGCCGGTGGGGGCGGTCGGGGTCACGGGCGCGGTCGAGCGGGTGTGCCCGGACGGAGAGCTGCGGCCGGAGCTGATCGCCGCGGTGCGCGACTGTGCGCGGGCCGTCTCGCGGGACCTGGGCGCCAGCCGCTTCTGACTTCCGGTGGGGCCCTCGCGGGGGCGCCCCAGGCCCGCCCCTTCCCGAAACCAGGGGGCTCCCCCCGGGCCCCCCGTCGTCGGCGCTGCGCGCCTCTTCCTCAAACGCCGGACGGGCTGGATGGCGCCACGTGCCCGCCGCCGTCGGCCGCGCCGCCCACCGATAGGGCGAAACGATCAATAACGATCGTGTTTTCAATTACAGAAGTCTTGACGCGCTGGTAACCCCAGAGTCAGACTCGCGTCCACCGGTCGGCATTGTCGAACAGCTAACGGCATTACGCGTTAGAGTGGGGCGAGCCAAGGGCCGGAGAACGCCCTCACCTGAGGGCGCGGACCACCGGAGGGACCCGGGGTTCGGCTTCCCCTGGACGAAGGACAAAGGAGTCGCGGGTGTCCAGCCACGACATCTTCCTCGGCGAGACCATCGGTACCGCCGTTCTCATCCTGCTGGGCGGTGGCGTGTGCGCCGCCGTCACGCTCAAGCGCTCGAAGGCCAAGGACGCCGGCTGGCTCGCCATCACCTTCGGGTGGGGCTTCGCGGTCCTCACGGCCGCCTATCTGGCCGGTGGCGTCTCGGGCGCCCACCTGAACCCGGCGGTCACCATCGGCCTCGCCGTCGAGGGCGGCACCAAGTGGGGCGACGTGCCGCTCTACCTGGCCTCGCAGCTCCTGGGCGCGATGATCGGCGCCGTGCTCGTGTGGGCGACGTACTACGGGCAGTTCCAGGCCCACCTCACGGACCCCGAGATCATCAAGGCCCAGCCCGCCGAGGAAGGCCTCGTCGACCAGAAGGCGGCCCCCGCGGCCGGTCCCGTGCTCGGCATCTTCTCGACCGGCCCGGAGATCCGGAACGCCGTACAGAACCTCATCACCGAGATCATCGCCACGACCGTGCTCGTCCTGGCGATCCTCACCCAGGGCCTCAACGACGGCGGCAACGGCCTCGGCACCCTGGGCGCCCTGATCACCGCGCTCGTCGTGGTGGGCATCGGCCTCTCGCTCGGCGGCCCCACCGGCTACGCCATCAACCCGGTCCGTGACCTCGGCCCCCGTATCGTCCACTCGCTGCTCCCGCTCCCCAACAAGGGTGGCTCCGACTGGTCGTACGCGTGGATTCCCGTGGTCGGTCCGCTGATCGGCGGCGCTCTCGCCGCATACATCTTCAAGCTGTTCTGAGCGAACCCGCCGACCACCCGACCACGACGCACTTCAGGAGCACACCGTGACCGACGCGCACACCGCAGGCCCCTTCATCGCGGCGATCGACCAGGGCACCACGTCCAGCCGCTGCATCGTCTTCGACCGGGACGGCCGCATCGTCTCCGTCGACCAGAAGGAGCACGAGCAGATCTTCCCCAAGCCGGGGTGGGTCGAGCACAACGCCACGGAGATCTGGACCAACGTCCAGGAAGTCGTCGCCGGCGCCATCCAGAAGGCCGGCATCACCCGCGACGACATCAAGGCCATCGGCATCACCAACCAGCGCGAGACCACGCTGCTGTGGGACAAGAACACCGGTGAGCCGGTGTACAACGCCATCGTCTGGCAGGACACCCGCACCGACGCGCTCTGCAAGGAGCTCGGGCGCAACGTCGGCCAGGACCGCTTCCGGCGCGAGACCGGTCTGCCGCTGGCCTCCTACTTCGCGGGCCCCAAGGCCCGCTGGCTGCTCGACAACGTCGAGGGCGTGCGCGAGCGCGCCGAGGCGGGCGACATCCTCTTCGGCACCATGGACTCCTGGGTCATCTGGAACCTGACGGGCGGGGTGAACGGCGGCAAGCACGTCACCGACGTCACCAACGCCTCCCGCACCATGCTGATGAACCTGCACTCCATGGAGTGGGACGAGCGCATCGCCGAGTCCATCGGCGTGCCGATGCGGATCCTCCCCGAGATCCGCTCCTCCGCCGAGGTCTACGGCGAGGTCACCGGCGGCAAGCTCGGCGACCTCCTGGGCGGCATCCCGGTCGCCTCCGCGCTCGGCGACCAGCAGGCGGCCCTGTTCGGCCAGACCTGTTTCGCCGAGGGCGAGGCGAAGTCCACGTACGGCACCGGCACGTTCATGCTGATGAACACCGGTGAGAAGGCCATCAACTCCTACTCGGGCCTGCTCACCACCGTCGGCTACCAGATCGGCGACGCCAAGCCGGTCTACGCCCTTGAGGGCTCCATCGCCGTCACCGGCTCCCTGGTGCAGTGGATGCGCGACCAGATGGGCCTCATCAAGTCCGCCGCCGAGATCGAGACGCTGGCCTCCAGCGTCGAGGACAACGGCGGCGCCTACTTCGTCCCGGCCTTCTCCGGCCTGTTCGCCCCGTACTGGCGCTCCGACGCCCGCGGTGTGATCGCCGGTCTCACCCGGTACGTCACCAAGGCGCACATCGCGCGCGCCGTCCTGGAGGCCACCGCCTGGCAGACCCGTGAGATCACCGACGCCATGACGAAGGACTCCGGCGTCGAGCTCGCGGCCCTCAAGGTCGACGGCGGCATGACCTCCAACAACCTGCTGATGCAGACCCTCTCGGACTTCCTGGACGCGCCCGTGGTGCGTCCGATGGTGGCCGAGACGACCTGCCTCGGCGCCGCATACGCCGCCGGCCTCGCCGTCGGTTTCTGGTCTTCCACCGACGACCTGCGCGCCAACTGGCGCCGGGCCGCCGAATGGACCCCCCGCATGGACGCGGACACCCGCGCCCGTGAGTACAAGAACTGGCTCAAGGCCGTGGAGCGGACCATGGGCTGGCTCGAAGACGAGAGCTGACCACAGCTCAGCTGACGAGGAGCAATAACCATGACCACCCTAGAGAGCGGCCCCGTCATCTCGGCACTCGGGACGCCGCCGGCGGCCGGCGGCAACCCGAGCCGTGCCGAGACCCGGGAACGCCTTTCCAAGGCGGCGTACGACCTCCTGGTGATCGGTGGCGGCATCCTGGGCATCTCCACCGCCTGGCACGCCGCGCAGTCGGGTCTCAGGGTGGCCCTGGTGGACGCCGGCGACTTCGCCGGCGCCACCTCCTCCGCCTCCTCCAAGCTTCTCCACGGCGGTCTGCGCTACCTGCAGACCGGCGCGGTGAAGCTGGTGGCGGAGAACCACTTCGAGCGGCGTGCGGTGTCGCGTCAGGTGGCACCGCACCTCGCCAACCCGCTCACCTTCTACCTGCCGGTGTACAAGGGCGGCCCGCACGGCGCCGCCAAGCTCGGCGCGGGCGTCTTCGCCTACTCGGCGCTCTCCGCGTTCGGCGACGGCGTCGGCCACCTGCTCTCCCCCGCCAAGGCGGCGCAGGACGTGCCGGAGCTGCGCACCGACAACCTGAAGGCCGTCGCGGTCTACGGCGACGACCAGATGAACGACGCCCGCATGGCCCTGATGACGGTCCGCGCGGCCGTCGAGGCCGGCGCCGTCGTCCTCAACCACGCCGAGGTCACCGGCCTGCGCTTCACCAAGGGCCGGGTCACGGGCGCCGACCTCAAGGACCGCCAGTCCGGCGACGAGTTCGGCGTCAACGCCCGGCTCGTCCTGAACGCCACCGGCCCCTGGGTCGACCACCTGCGCGCGATGGAGGACCCGGACGCGGCCCCCTCCATCCGCCTGTCCAAGGGCGCGCACCTCGTCCTCAAGCGCACCGCCCCCTGGAAGGCCGCGCTGGCCACGCCGATCGACAAGTACCGCATCACGTTCGCCCTGCCGTGGGAGGACATGCTGCTGCTCGGCACGACCGACGAGGAGTACGAGGGCGACCCGCGCGACGTCTCGGTCACCGAGAAGGACACCGCGCAGATCCTCGACGAGGCCGCGTTCTCGATCCGGGACCAGCAGCTGTCCCGGGATCTGATCACGTACTCGTTCGCGGGTCTGCGGGTGCTGCCCGGCGGTCCGGGCGACACCTCCAAGGCCAAGCGCGAGACGGTCGTCACCGAGGGCCGCGGCGGCATGCTGTCGATCGCCGGCGGCAAGTGGACGACGTTCCGCCACATCGGCCGCACCATCATGAAGAAGCTGGAGTCGCTGCCGGGCCACCCGCTGGGCGACGACTACGAGCCGATCTCCACGCTGCCGAAGAAGCTGCCGCTGCCCGGCATCGCCAACCCGCGCGCGGTCGCCCACCGGCTGCTCGTCGACGGCCCGGCCCCCGGCCCGCGCATGGCGCCGGACACCGCCCGTCACCTGGCGACGCACTACGGCTCGCTGTCCTTCGACATCGCCCGCCTGGCGAACGAGAACCCGGAGCTCGCCGAGCGCGTCCACCCCGACGCCCCGGAGATCTGGGCGCAGGTCGTCTACGCGCGCGACCACGAGTGGGCCGAGACGGCGGACGACGTGCTGCGCCGCCGTACGACGCTGACGATCCGCGGCCTCGCGACGGACGAGATCCGCGGCAAGGTCGAGGGCCTGCTCGGCAAGAAGAGCTGACCTCGCAGCAGTAGGTGAGTAAGGGGCGGTCGCCAGGGCGACCGCCCCTTACTCATGCCTCTCCAGGGCTCTTGCTGGCTCTCCCTGGGGTGCCATACCGCTGCCACACCCCCGCAACGTTCGCCCCGCACATTTGAAGCATGAAGTTTCAGGTGCTTTCCCTCATCTCCCACTCCCCGCACCCGCTGACCGGGGAACGGGCCTCCACGGCCGAGCGGATCGCCGACGTCGTCGAGGTCGGCGTCGAGGCGGAACGGCTCGGCTACGACGCCTACGCCGTGGGCGAGCGGCACGCGGGCGACTTCCTGTCGTCGAGCCCGACGGTCGTCCTCGGCGCGCTCGCGGCCCGCACCTCCCGCATCCGGCTCCTGACCGGCGTCACCGTCGTCGCGATCCTCGACCCGGTGCGGATCGCCGAGGACTACGCGACGCTCGACCAGCTCTCGCGCGGACGCGTGGAGCTCGTCATCGGCAAGGGCGCCGAGGCGGGCCACTTCGACCTGTTCGGGCTCGACGAGGCGCGCCAGTGGGACCTCCAGCAGGAGAAGTACGAGCTGCTGCGGCGCCTGTGGCGGGAGGAGAACGTCGACTGGCAGGGCGAGTTCCGCCCCGCCCTGAAGGACGTCACGACGGTGCCGCGCCCGTACGCGGGGCCGCCGCGCGTCTGGCACGGCTCGGCGACCTCCCTCAACTCCCCCGAACTCGCCGCCAAGCACGGCGATCCGCTGTTCACCGCCAACGCGATCCAGCCGCGCGCGGCGTACGCGAAGCTGATCGCGCACTACCGCGAGCGGTTCGAGGCCCACGGCCACGACCCGGCCGACGCCCACGTGGCGGCGGGCTCGGGCGGGCTGCTCGTCGCCGACAGCGCGGAGCAGGCCGTGCGCCGCTACCGGGAGCTGTACGAGGCGAAGGTGCGCCAGACCTTCAAGCCGCACCTGGAGGGCAAGGCGGGCTACAACACGCCCTTCCGCACCATCGAGGAGGCGATCGCCGACGGGCCGCAGCTCATCGGTTCGCCGCAGCAGATCATCGACAAGATCCTCGGCTACCACGAGGTGTACCGGCACGACCTGCAGTCCATCACGGTCGACGGGTTCGGTCTGTCGCGCGCCGAACAGGTCGAGACCCTCCAGCGGTTCGCGGAGGAGATCGCGCCGGTGGTGCGCAGGGAGGCCCCGTCCCGGCTGTGGGACCCCTCGTGACGGCGGCCGGGGCCGGGCTACGATCCCCACAGGAGTCCGGCCACCGCCCGCACCGCAGTCCGCCCCTTGGGAGCGACCGATGACCCTCCTCACGACCTGGCCCGACGCGGGCCCCGAGACCGTCGTCCGGCGCACGTCGGACCCCGCCGAGATCGCCGAGGTGCTCGCGCCGCTGGGCGTGCGCTACGAGCGGTGGCCGGTGCGCGCGGACGTACCGGCCGACGCGGACGGCGACACCGTGTTCGCCGCGTACGGACCGGAGATCGACAAGCTGACCGCGGCGGAGGGCTTCCGGACCGTCGACGTCGTCGCGCTGCATCCGAGCGACGACCCGGGCTGGCCGGACAAGGCGCGGGCGGCCCGGGAGAAGTTCCTCGCCGAGCACACGCACGACGACGATGACGAGGTGCGCTTCTTCGTCGCGGGCGCGGGGATCTTCTATCTGCACGTACGCCGCGAAGTGCACGCCGTGTACTGCGAGAAGGGCGATCTGCTCGGGGTGCCGCGCGGCACGACGCACTGGTTCGACATGGGCACGTCGCCCTCCTTCACGGCGATCCGCTTCTTCCACGAGGAGGACGGCTGGGTCGGCACGTTCACCGGCAGCGACATCGCCGGGCACTTCCCGGACTTCGACACGATCCACGCCGGTCACACGGGATCCGCGAGGTGAGCGTGGGCTTCGGGCCCGGCACCGTGGACGCGGTGGTGCTCGACATCGAGGGCACCACGAGCGCCACCGGGTTCGTCGTGGACGTCATGTACCCCTACGCCAGGGAGCGGTTCGGGGCGCTGCTGGCCGAGCGGTCCCACGAGGCCGTCGTCGCGCGCGCCGTCGCCCAGGTCCGCGAGGAGATCGGCGAGCCCGGCGCGGACGCCGCGCGGATCGAGAAGGTCCTCGGCGCCTGGGCCGACGAGGACCGCAAGGCCACGCCTCTGAAGGCGCTCCAGGGCGTCGTCTGGGCGGAGGGCTTCGCCCGCGGCGACCTCGTCGCGCCCTTCTTCGACGACGTGGTGCCGCGGCTGCGGAGCTGGTACGCGGCCGGGATCCGGCTTTACGTGTACTCGTCGGGGTCGGTGGCGGCGCAGCGCGCGTGGTTCACGCACTCGGCGCACGGGTCGCTCACCGGCCTGGTCAGCGGCTGGTACGACACGGAGAACGCGGGGCCCAAGCAGGACCCCGGCTCCTACCGGGCCATCACCGCCGCGGTCGGCGTCCCGCCCGGCCGCACGGTGTTCCTGTCCGACCGGCTCGGCGAGCTGGACGCGGCCCGGGAGGCGGGGTGGCGGACGGTCGGGGTGCGCCGGGCCGGGGAGCCGTACTTCGCCGAGGGCGTCGGCGGGCATCCGGAAGCGGGGTCGTTCGACGAGGTGGGGCTGGTGACGTCGTGAGTGGGGAGTCGCGTGCGGTGGTCGCGCCGGAGGTCGGCCCGGACGTCGGCCTGGACGTCGGCCTGGACGTCCCTCTGGACATCGGTCTGGAGGAGGCCGGGGCGGTGCTCGCGGCGGAGGCCGCGCGGTTCGCCTCCTTCGGCTGGATGCGCGGGACCTCGGGGAACCTCTCCGTCGTCGTCTCCCGCAATCCCGTACGGCTCGCCGTGACGGCCAGCGGGCTCGACAAGGGCGAACTGACCGCGGCCGACGTGGTCCTGACGGACGCGGCGGGCGCCGCGGTCGGCGCCGGGCGGCCGTCGGCCGAGGCCGCGCTGCACGCGCGCGTGGTGCGGCTCACCGGGGCGGGCGCCGTCGTGCACGTACACACCGTGGCTGCCGTGGCGATGGGCGGGCGGCGGCCGGGCGGGATCGAGTTCGAGGGCCTGGAGATGCTCAAGGGGCTCGGGTACCGGACGCACGACGTCGCGGTGGTCCTGCCGGTGATCGGGAACAGCCAGGACATGGCGGAGCTCGGGGACCGTCTTGAGGCGGCGCTGCGGCCGGGGATGCCCGCGGTGGTCGTGGCCGGGCACGGGCTGTACGTCTGGGGCGACGACCCGCGGCAGGCGCGGCACCGCACGGAGGTCGTCGAGTGGCTCCTGGAGCTGGCCCTGACGGGGTGACCCCCTGCGGGGCTACCTCGGCAGCTCGCCCTTCGCCACCTCGCGGACGCCGCGCTCCGTCACCAGGGCGGTCACCAGGGAGCCCGGGGTGACGTCGAACGCGGGGTTGTGGCCGCGCGATCCGGCGGGGGCGGTGCGGACGCCCGCCCACTCCAGGACCTCGTCCTCGGCGCGCAGTTCGATGGGGATGTCCGTCCCGGACGCCGTGGCGAGGTCCACGGTCGTGGTGGGCGCGGCCACGACGAAGGGGATGCCCGCGTGCGCGCAGGCGAGGGCTATGCCCACGGTGCCCACCTTGTTCGCGGTGTCGCCGTTCGCGGCGATCCGGTCCGCGCCGACGACCGCCGCGTCGACCTCGCCGCGCAGGATGACTCCCGCGGCTGCCGCGTCCGCCTGGACGTAGTGCGGGATGCCCGCGTGGGCGAGCTCCCAGGCGGTGAGCCGCGCGCCCTGGAGCAGCGGCCGGGTCTCGTCGGCGTACACGGAGTCGAGGCGGCCGCGCCGGTGCAGCTCCCGGATGACGCCGAGCGCGGTGCCCCAGCCCGCCGTGGCGAGCGCGCCGGTGTTGCAGTGGGTGAGGACGCGCAGCGGCCGGTCCGGGCCGAGGCGGTCGAGGAGCCAGTCGGCGCCGTGCCGGCCCAGGGCGTGGTTGGCCGCGAGGTCTTCCCGTACGACGGCGTCCGCCTCGGCGAGCACCGCGCCAAGCCCCTCGTCGAGGTGTGCGGCGACGCGGTCCACGCAGGCCATGAGGTTGACGGCGGTGGGGCGCGCCGCGCGGACGCGGGCGACCTCGGCGTCGACCCGCGCGCGGTCCCAGCCCTCGCGCTCCCCCTGGACCAGGGCGAGCGCGACGCCGTACGCCCCGGCCGCGCCGATCGCGGGCGCGCCGCGGACCACCAACCGCACGATGGCATCGACGAGTTGGTCGACCGTGCGGACGTCGAGGCGCTTCAGGGCGTGCGGCAGGGCCGTCTGGTCGACGAGACAGAGCGCGGGGCCGCTCCCGGTGTCCGTCCAGACGACGGCCCTGAGGTCCTCGGTGCTCGCCTTGCTCATGGGGTCAACTCCCGGTGGCGGTACGGGTCCGGCTCGCGCGGCCACCGTACCCGAGCGCCCTGAACGTGAGTTCGACGCCGTCGGGCCACCCCGGCGCCGCCGCCGCGCCCGGCTCCCGGCACACTTCCCCCGAAGCCCCCGAAGCCCTCGGAGCTCTCGGATTCCCCGGCTCCCCCGGACCCAGCCAGGAGCGCGCACATGACCATGTCCTCGGCGTCCCCCGCCCCGCAGCCCATCACCGGCCTGCCCCGCACCGGACTGCCGCCGTACGCCGTCGTCGTCGGCGACCCCGCCCGTGCGGCGGCCGTCGCCGACCTCCTCGACGACGCGAAGGAGGTGGCGTACCGCCGGGAGTACCGCACCTTCACCGGGACCTGGCAGGAGCTGCCCGTGGTCGTGGCCTCGCACGGCGTGGGCGCGCCCGGGGCGCTGCTGCTCTTCCAGGAGCTGGCGCAGGCGGGTGTGACGCATGTCATCCGGCTCGGTACGGCGGGCGCCATCCGGCCCGGCATCGCGGCCGGCGACCTGGTGATCGCGGACGCGGCGGTGCGCGACGACGGCGTGACGGGACAGCTGATCCCGGCCGAGTACCCGGCGTTCGGGACGCCCGAGGCGGTGCTCGCGCTGCAGCGGGCGGCCCGTGCCGCCGGGGCCCCGCACCACCGGGGCGTGGTGTGGACGCGGGCCGCCTTCCAGCCCGGCTTCCTGCCGCTGCCGACCGACGCGTACGAGCGGGCGGGCGTCGCCGCCATTGAGATGGAGCTGAGCGCCCTGTACGTGTTCGCCTCGACGCACGGCCTCGTCGCGGGCGGCGCGCTCGTCGTGGACGGCGCGAACGCCGACGAGCTGGTCGACGAGGAGGCCACCGGCGGCTACGACCCGCACCGGTCGGAGGTCGCCGACGGAGTCGCCCGTGGCGCCCGGATAACCTTGGACGCGCTGCGCCTGTTGGCCGCCGACGTCCCCGCGCAGACCGGACAAACCCGGTAGAACCGCCCGCGGAAGCACCCTGGAGATACGCACCACATGCTCCCCATAGACCTCCTCGTCCACGGCGGCGACGTCCTGACCGTCGACGCGACCGGCACCGTGGTGAGCGACGGTGCCGTCGCCGTGCGCGCCGGTGAGATCGTGGCCGTCGGCCCCGCCGAGCACCTGCGCGACCGGTACGCCCCGGCCGAGGAGATCGACGCGCGCGGCTGTCTCGTCCTGCCGGGGCTCGTCAACACGCACACCCACCTG
Source organism: Streptomyces sp. AN091965 (assembly GCF_022698285.1). NCBI lineage: Bacteria > Bacillati > Actinomycetota > Actinomycetes > Kitasatosporales > Streptomycetaceae > Streptomyces > Streptomyces sp. AN091965. The sequence goes on from NZ_JALDMY010000001.1 coordinate 2,378,189, forward strand.
GCGATGACGCTGCTGCGCGGCACCGCCGACGACGTCACCCTCCAGGGCTTCCTGGAGCGGGTCGTGCCGCGCGAGGCCGAGCTGCTCACGCCGGAGACCGTCGCGGTGGGCCTGCGCGCGGCGATCGCCGAGTCGGTGCGCGGCGGAGTGACCACCGCGCTCGACATGTACTGGTTCCACGAGGCCGCCGACGAGGTGGCGCGCGCGGCCGGGTGGCGGCTGCTCACCGGCCCGACGTTCATGGACGTGCCGGAGCCGCCGGACGGCCGTCCGTACGCGGAGCGGCTCGCCCGGGCGGGCGCCTGGCTGGCCGCCCGCGCCGCCGCGCCGGGCACCAGGCCGGTGCTCTTCGCGCACTCCGCGTACACCCTGGCGCCCGACCAGCTCGCCGCGATCACCGCGCTCGCCCGCGCCCACGGCGCCCTGCTGCATCTGCACGCGGCCGAGAACGCGGCCGAGGTGGCCCTGGTCGGCGAGCGGTACGGCATGCGCCCGGTGGAGCTGCTCGACTCGCTCGGCGTGCTCGGCCCGGACACGCTCCTCGCGCACGCCGTCGAGCTGACCGACGCGGAGATCGCGGCGCTCGCCCGCACGGGGACGTCCGTCGCGCACTGCCCGGCGTCGAACCTGAAGCTGGGCTGCGGCATCGCCCGCGTACCCGACCTGCTCGACGCGGGCGTCACGGTCGGCATCGGCACCGACGGCGCCGTGAGCTCCAACACGCTCGACGTGCTCGGCGCGGTCCGGCTCGCGGCGCTCGTCCACAAGGCGGGCGGCGACCCGACGGCGGTCGGCGCCGAGCAGGCCGTGCGGATGGCCACCATCGAGTCGGCGCGGGCCCTGGGCCTCGGCGACCGGCTCGGCTCCCTGGAGCCGGGCAAGCGCGCCGACCTGATCGTCGTCGGCCTCGACCGGCCGCACCTGGCGCCGCGCCACGACCCCTACGGCATGCTCGCCTACGCCGCCACGGCCGCGGACGTGCGCGACACCGTCGTCGACGGCCGCGTCCTGATGCGCGACCGCGCCCTGCTCACCCTCGACGAACCGAACGTGCTGCGCGCCCTCAACGACGCCGTGGCCCCGGCCGAACCCGCACGCCTGTCATGAGCTCCCCGCCCCCCGCCCCGACCCGCGGCTTCACCGGCCGCGCCCGCGCCGCCGACCGCGACCCGCGCCTGCCACCGGGCCAGTACGACGCCCGCGACACCTGGCCCGTGCTCTCCGCCGAGGTCACGCCCCAGCTGGCGGCCGCCGACTGGACGTTCCGCGTCGGCGGCCTGGTGGCGAGCCCGCGCACCTGGACCTGGGACGAGGCGCACGCGCTGCCCGCTTCCGAGTACCGGGGCGACATCCACTGCGTGACGAGCTGGTCCAAGTTCGGCGTGCGCTTCGGCGGCGTGAGCCTGGACGCGTTCCTCGCCGGGGCGGGCGGCCCGCTGCCCGCCGCCACGCACGTCGTCGCGTACTCCCACACCGGCTACACCGCGAACCTGCCGCTCGCCGACGTGACCGGCGGCCGGGCCTGGATCGTCTGGGAGTACGACGGGGCGCCGCTGCCGCCCGAGCACGGCGGGCCCGCCCGGCTCGTCGTGCCGCACCTGTACTTCTGGAAGAGCGCCAAGTGGATCGCGGGCCTGGAGCTCCTCGACCACGACGAGCCGGGCTTCTGGGAGAAGAACGGCTATCACCACCGGGGCGACCCGTGGCGTGAGGAGCGGTACGCCGGTGACTGAGACCAGCACGGGGGCGTTCGTCCCCCGTTTCGTCCCCCCGACCGCCTTCGCGGTGCCCGGGCGCATCGCCGTGAGCGAGCAGGCCGCGGCCCACTGGCAGCAGGCCCTGATCACCGGGATCCGCCGCGAGACGCACGCCGCCGCGACCTTCCGGCTCAAGGTGCCGCACTGGCAGGGGCACCTGCCGGGCCAGCACCTGATGCTGCGCCTGACCGCCGCGGACGGCTACGTCGCCCAGCGCCACTACTCCCTGGCCTCCGCGCCGGACGACAGCGGCGAGATCGAGCTGACCCTGGACCACGTGCCGGGCGGCGAGGTCTCGGGGCATCTGCACACCGTCGCGCGGGAGGGCGACACCGTGGAGGTGCGCGGCCCGCTGTCCGGCTTCTTCGCCTGGCCCGGCGACCGGCCCGCGCTGCTGCTCGGCGCGGGCTCCGGCGTGGTCCCGCTGATGTCGATGATCCGCCACCACCGGCGGGCGGGCCTGACCGTGCCGCTGCGTCTGCTCGTCTCGGCCCGCACCCGCGCCGACCTCCTCTACGCCGACGAGTACGGGGCCGAGACGGACGTGATCCTCACCCGCGCCGAAGGACGCCTCACCGCCGCGCACTTGGCGCCCCACCTCGGCGCCGGGCGGCCCGAAGGCGGCTGGGAGGCGTACGTCTGCGGCTCCAACGGCTTCGCCGAGCACGCCTCGCGCCTCCTGGTGGAGGGCGGCCAGCCCGTGGACCGGATCAGGATCGAACGCTTCGGCTGAACCCCGTTCCCCGTAGGACTCCAAGGGACATAATGAGCCGATACATCCGATGTCTATTTACCTACCGGACATCCGATGTCCGTTCCTGCTGCTCTTCACCGAGGCGAGGTCCCCATGGCTGTCACGGACGAGGCCATCGAAAAGATCAAGGGCATGATCGTCTCGGGTGCGCTGCGCCCCGGCGACCGCCTCCCCAAGGAGAGCGAGCTGGCCGCCGAACTCGGCCTGTCCCGCAACTCGCTGCGCGAGGCGGTGCGCGCGCTCTCCCTGATCCGCATCCTCGACGTACGACAGGGCGACGGCACCTACGTCACCAGCCTCGATCCGCAGCTGCTCCTCGAAGCCCTGAGCTTCGTGGTCGACTTCCACCGCGACGACACGGTCCTGGAGTTCCTCGCCGTACGCCGCATCCTGGAGCCCGCCGCGACGGCGATGGCGGCCGCGCGGATCAGCGAGGCGGAACTGGACGCCCTGACGGAGCAGTTGGACGCCCTCGGCGCCGCGCCGTCCGTGGAGGAGCTGGTGGCCTGCGACCTGGAGTTCCACCGCGGCATCGTCCAGTGGTCGGGGAACTCCGTCCTGTGCTCGCTGCTCGACGGCCTGTCCGGGCCGACGACGCGGGCCCGCGTCTGGCGCGGCCTCACCCAGGAGGACGCGGTCAGCCGCACGCTGCGCGAGCACCGGGCGATCCTCGGCGCCCTGCGGGACCGGGACGCGGAAGCGGCCAGGTCCTGGGCGACCGTGCACATCGCGAGCGTGGAGCAGTGGCTGCGCTCCACCCTCTGAACTCCGGGCTCCGCGGCCGAACCGGGCACGGCAGGAGTGAGGCGCGATTGACCTGGGCAGTGATCCGGCACTCGGCGCCGCCGGGGGGCTGCGGAGGCCCCCGCGGGACGCCGTAAGGTTGGGGCGTACTTAGCGGAGAACGTCGGAAGGAGGCCTGGGTGATCGAGCTCGAGGGGGTACCCGAGCTGATCGACCCGGTCATGGTGGCCGCGTTCGAGGGCTGGAACGACGCCGGCGACGCCGCCTCCACCGCGGTCGCGCATCTCGACAAGGAGTGGAAGGGCGAGGTCTTCGCGGCACTGGACGCCGAGGACTACTACGACTTCCAGGTCAACCGCCCCACGGTGTGGCTGGACGGCGGCGTGCGCAAGATCACGTGGCCGACGACCCGGCTCTCGGTCGTCCGCGTCGGCGGCGAGAAGCCGCGCGACCTGGTCCTGGTCCGGGGCATCGAGCCGTCCATGCGCTGGCGTTCGTTCTGCAACGAACTCCTCGGCTTCGCCCACGAGCTGGGCGTCGAACTGGTCGTGATCATGGGCGCGCTGCTCGGTGACACCCCGCACACCCGGCCGGTCCCGGTCAGCGGCGTCACCTCCGATCCGGACCTGGCGCGCAGCATGGACCTGGAGGAGACCAAGTACGAGGGCCCGACGGGCATCGTCGGCATCCTCCAGGAGGCGTGCACGCACGCGGGCGTGCCCGCGGTCAGCCTGTGGGCGGCCGTGCCGCACTACGTCTCGCAGCCGCCGAACCCGAAGGCGACGCTCGCGCTGCTCAACCGCCTGGAGGACCTGATCGACCTCAGGATCCCCCTCGGCGAGCTGACGGAGGACGCGCGCGCCTGGCAGCTGGGCGTCGACCAGCTGGCGGCCGAGGACAGCGAGGTCGCCGAGTACGTGCAGTCCCTGGAGGAGGCGCGGGACACCGCGGAGCTGCCGGAGGCCTCGGGCGAAGCCATCGCCCGCGAGTTCGAGCGCTATCTGCGGCGGCGCGACGGGGGCGGCCCCGGCCAGGTCGGCGGGGTGGCGTCGGAGGGCGAGGGCGCGGCCTATCTGCGGGACGCCCCGAGCGAGCGCACCCGCCCGCCCAAGCCGCAGCCGCGCCCGGACACGGGCCCGGAGTCCGGCACCGGCACCGGCTCTGGCTCCGGCACCGGCTCCGCGGCGAAGCCGTCGGCAGAGGACAAGGCCGAGGGCGAAGGCAAGGGCGAGGGCGAGGACAAGCCCGACGGCAGGACGGGCGACGCGTCGGCCGACAAGCCGACCGACAGGCCCGGCGACAGGCCGGTCGGCGCCACGGGCGCCGCGCCGGAGGACGGCCCGGCCACTCCGGACCCGGCCGCCTCGGACCCGACCGCCTCGGACACGACGGCCTCGGACACGACGGCCTCGGACCCGGCCGCACCGGACACGGCGGAGCCGGACGCCGAGCCCGGGGATTCCTCCGAGGACTGAGCGGCCGCGTCCCCGGACGCACCAGCCCGCCCGGCAGCAGGAAGGGGCGGCACCCGCGCGGGTGCCGCCCCTTCGTGCGCTCCCACCCCATCCGTCTCGCGACCTTTGGCCGGTTTGCGGCGTGACATGGGATTGTCGATGAATTGCACACGGTTCCCCTATCAACTTCTGTTCAAACGCAGTTGAGGGAAAGGGGTCTGGACGTTCCGGCCGAGCGGTAGCAGGGTGTGCAGCGACCGAACGCCCGGGGTGCGGCAACCGAAGGGAGCGGTGAAGCGATGACCGACCAGGTGCGGCAGGGCGACGATCCGGGAGGCAGTGGCCCTGGACCCGACGGAGCGGGATTCACCTATCGGGCGACCGAGCAGGAACTCATCGTCGTCGCACGGCCGGAGGCCCGGCTGCGCGCCCAGGAACACGGTGTCCGCTCGGCGACAGGCGCCGACCTCTCGGCCCTGAACATGTTCCTCAGCGACGAACAACTCACCCTGGAGCCGCTGTTCGGCAGCGAGGACCGGCTCCAGGCGGCAGCGGCGGGCACCGTGGACGACGTGCCCGACCTGACCCTCTTCTACCGGGTGCGCGGCAGCGAGGACCGGGCTCCGGAGCTGCGCGCGCGGATCGCGGCGCTGCCCGGCATCGACACGGCGTACGTCAAGCCCGGTGCCGTCCCCGCCACCCTCGGCGCGATCGGGCAGCAGGGCGGCGGCAGCGAGCCCGACGAGGGCCGGCGCCGCAAGGAAGGCGCTCCGGTCACCCCCGACTTCACCGGCCGCCAGGGCTATCTGCGCCCGGCCCCCGAGGGCGTGGACGCGCAGTGGGCCTGGCAGCGGCTCGGCGGCGGCGGTGACGGCGTGACCGTCATCGACATCGAGGGCGCCTGGCAGCTCAGCCACGAGGACCTGTCCGCGCGGCTCGCGGGCGTGGTCATCGGCACCCCGGTCCAGGACCTGTCCTGGCGCAACCACGGCACGGCCGTGATCGGCGTGATGGGTGGCGACCGCAACTCCTTCGGCGTCACCGGCATCGTGCCGGACGCCGTGACGGCGGCCGCGTCCTTCCTGCCCAGCGGCACGGCGGCGACCATCCACGCGGCCGCGGACCGGCTCGCGCCCGGCGACGTCATCCTCATCGAACTGCACCGGCCGGGACCGAGGTTCGACTTCGAGGACCGCGACGACCAGCGCGGCTACATCGCCGTCGAATGGTGGCCCGACGACTACGCGGCGGTCCGCTACGCCACCGCGAAGGGCATCGTCGTCGTCGGGGCCGCGGGCAACGGCGCCGAGTCGCTCGACGACGCCCGCTACGAGCGCCGTCCGGACGAGTTCCCGTCCTGGTGGCGCAACCCGTTCAACCCGTCGAACCCGTCGTCCGACGCCGTCCTGGTCGGCGCGGGCGCGCCGCCGCCCGGTACGCACGGCCGCGACCACGGCCCGGACCGCTCGCGCCTGGCGTTCTCCAACTACGGGGCGCGCGTCGACGCGCAGGGCTGGGGCCGCGAGACCACGACGACCGGCGGCTTCTGGAACCAGCCGGGCGACCTCCAGGGCGGTGTGGAGGAGATCGCCTGGTACACCGACACGTTCTCCGGCACGTCGTCGGCGTCCCCGATCGTGGTCGGCGCGCTCGTCTCGCTGCAAGGCATGCTCAAGGCGGCGGGCCAGCAGCCGATGACGTCCCCACGCGCGCGTGCGGTCCTTCGGGCGACGGGCTCGCCGCAACAGGACGCGCCGGGCCGCCCGGCGTCGCAGCGGATCGGCAACCGCCCCGACATCAAGGCGGCGGTCACCAAGCTGCTGCCGTCGGCGGTGGGCTCGGGCCGCGCCGAGCGCTACTGGGACGAGCTGCTCCCCTATCCGCCGGAACTCCCGCCACGTCTGCGGCTCTTCGTGGCCGGGGAGTGGCGCAACCTGAACCATCCGACCCCGGAGATCCGCCAGGCGGTGCACTCCGCCTTCGCGGGCGGATCCCCCGACGTCCGTGTCTGGTTCTCGGACGACGAGGTCGTCGGCCTGGTCGTCACGGGCTGAACACCACGGCAAGCGCACGGCAAGCGCACGAAGCACGGCAAACGGACCGACCATTGACGGAAGGTGGCACCCGCATGAGCACCACCCCGCAAATGAGTCAGCTGGGCCAGCAGTACGGTCAGCAGCCCCCCGGCTCGCAGCAGTACGGCCAACAGCAACCGTTCGGCCAGCAGCAGCCGTTCCAGCAGCAGCAAACCCAGCAACAGCCGTTCGCGCAGCAGCCCTTCTCGCAGCAGCAGTACGGCCAGCAGCCCTTCGGCCAGCAGGGCCCGAGCACCGCGCCGCCGCAGATGGGTCAGCAGGGCCAGATCGGCCAGCAGCGGCCGTTCGGGCAGCAGGGCCAGCAGGGCCAGCAGCAGCCGTTCGGCCAGCAGGGCATCGGCCAGCAGATGCCGGGTCAGCAGGGCATCGGCCAGCAGGTCCAGGGCCAGCAGATCCCGCCGCACCTGCGCCAGCAGATGCAGCAGCTCGGCCAGCAGCAGCCGTTCCAGCAGCTGCTCCAGCAGCTCGGCCAGCAGCAGGTCCCGCAGGCACAGGCGCCCACGATCTCCACCCAGGCCCTGTCGGGCAACGTGGCGGAGAGCTTCTGGGACGTCATCCAGCCGCTGCCCGGCCAGGCCACGCTGCTCTATCTGCACGTGGACGGCGACTGGCGCGTCTTCATCAACCCGCTCGACCGCACCCGCGACCAGGTGCAGGAGGCGTTCGCGTACGGGCAGCCGGTCATCGGCTACTACGACACCAACAACCCGGGCATCCTGCTCGCCATCGTGATCACCAGGTGATCCGTACGGCGGGCGTCTGAGGCACCGGTGAGACGGCGGCGCCGGGCGGAGTCCTTCCCGCCCGGCGCCGCTCGCGGCTGTCCGCGTGGCCTACAGGGCCACGTCGGCGTGCTTACAGGGCCACGCCGAGCAGGGCGTCGACGGCGCGCGACACCACGCCGGGCGCCCCCTCGTCCGTGCCGCCCTCGGCGTCCTGACGGGCGGCCCAGCGGTCCACGGCGGCGAGCGCGGCGGGCGCGTCCAGGTCGTTGGCGAGGGCCTCGCGCAGCTCCTCGACGAGGTGCTCGGCCGACGGCCCGTCCGGCCGGGACACGGCGGCACGCCAGCGCCCGAGGCGCTCGACGGCGTCCTGGAGGGCCTGGTCGGTCCACTCCCAGTCGGCGCGGTAGTGGTGGGCGAGGAGCGCGAGCCGGATGGCGACGGGGTCGACCCCGTCGCGCCGCAGCTTCGACACGAACACCAGGTTGCCCTTGGACTTGGACATCTTGGCGCCGTCGAGCGCGACCATCCCGGCGTGGACGTACGCCTTGGCGAAGGGGTGCTCCCCGGTCAGGGCCTGGGCGTGCGACGCGCCCATCTCGTGGTGCGGGAAGACGAGGTCGGAGCCGCCGCCCTGCACGTCGAAGCTCATGCCCAGGTGGTCGAGGGCGATGGCCACGCACTCGATGTGCCAGCCGGGCCTGCCGCGGCCGAGCGAGGCGCCGTCCCAGCTGGGCTCGCCCTCGCGGGCCGCCATCCACAGCATCGGGTCGAGCGGGTTCTTCTTGCCGGGCCGGTCCGGGTCGCCGCCGCGCTCGGCGGAGAGCAGCCGCATGGCGGCGGCGTCGAGACCCGACACCTCGCCGAAGTGCGGATCGGCCTCTACGGAGAAGTAGACGTCCCCTTCGAGCTCGTACGCGGCACCCTGGTCCCGCAGCCGCTCCACGAGGGGCACGATCCCGGGTATCGACTCGACGGCGCCGACGTACTCCTTGGGCGGGAGCAGCCGCAGGGCGGTCATGTCCTCGCGGAACAGCGCGGTCTCGGCCTGCGCGAGTTCCACCCAGTCCTTGCCGTCGCGGTTCGCCCGCTCCAGGAGGGGGTCGTCCACGTCGGTCACGTTCTGTACGTAGTGCACCTGCCGCTTGGTGTCGAGCCACACGCGCTGCACGAGGTCGAACGCGTTGTAGGTCGCCGCGTGACCCATGTGGGTCGCGTCGTACGGAGTGATGCCGCAGACGTAGAGACGGGCGACGGGACCGGGCTCGAGGGTGACGAGGCCACCGGTCGCGGTGTCGTGGATCCGGAGGTCGCGGCCCTTGCCAGGCAGGACGGGGACCTCAGAAGCGGGCCAGGCATACATGCCATGAGCCTAACCGGATGCACCGTCCACATACGACCCCGGGGACCATCCCCGGTCCTCCGTCCCCGCGGAACCGCCTACACCGGCGGCCAGGGAATCGCAGGCCACTCCCCCGAAGGCGACGGATGCCGCCCCGCGGCGAGCAGCGCGTCCACCCGCTCCCGGGTGGCCTCCACCTCGGCCGCGGTGAGCAGCTCCGCCAGCCGCGAGGCCAGCGCCCCCTCCGCGGCGAGAGCCTCCCGCAAGGCCCCCAGAGCGGCGACGGCCTCATCCGTGAGCTTCTCCCCCGCCCACCCCCACAGCAGCGTCCGCAGCTTGTCCTGCACGTGGAACGTGACCCCGTGGTCGATCCCGTACAGCCGCTCCGCGGCCCCCACGATCAGATGCCCGCCCTTGCGGTCCGCGTTGTTGATCACCGCGTCGAGCACGGCGAGCCGCCGCAGCCGGGTGTCGTCCGCGTGCACGAGCAGCGCCGTGCGGCCCTCTGCGACCTCGGCGAACCCGACGGCCTTCCAGCCGTCCCCGGGCTCCTCCCCGTCGACGAGGGCGAGCAGCTCCGCGCCCTCGGCGGCGTCGCCGGGCGAGTCGATCCACAGCTGGACCATGCCCTCGCCGTAGGGCCCGTCCCGCAGCACCGTGGGCGGCACGAGCCCCCAGCCCAGCGCCTCGGAGACCTCGTACGCGGCGACCTCGCGCTCGGCGAGCGTGCCGTCGGGGAAGTCCCACAGGGGCCGCTCCCCGGCGACGGGTTTGTACACGCAGGACACCGAGGCGCCGTCGTGCGCGACCGAGCAGTACAGCACCGCGTTGGACGCCTGCCGGATCTGCCCGCGCACGGTCAGCTCACCGCGGGTGAGCAGCTCCGTGGCGGTCAGGCTCCCCGCCGGTATCCGTTCTGGCGCGGGCATACGTGTCCTTCCGGGTCGAGCGGCAGGCTGCACAGCGGGCACGGCGGACGCCCGGCGTTCACGACGTCGAGGGCACGCTTGGTGAAGGCTCTGGCCTGCACCCCGGTGAGCCGGACGCGCAGCATCGGCGGGCCGTTCTCCTCGTCCTGCAGGAGCCTTTCCTCGGCCTCCGCGAGGTCCTCGTCGGAGTCCGCGTCCAGCTCGACGAGGGCCTGCGCCTCCACGATCATCCGTTCGGCCTCGCCGTCCCAGGCCAGGGCCATCGTGCCGACCCGGAACTCCTCCTCGACGGGCGAGTCGAGCGGGGCGCTGTCGGCGACCTCGGTGGGCGCCACGGCGGGCACCGCCGCGCTGCCCCCGCTCCGCCGCACCACCTCGTCGAGGAGTTCTTCCATGCGTTCGGCGAGGGCGGCCACCTGGGTCTTCTCCAGGGCGACGCTGGTCACTCGCACTCCGGCGGACGCCTGGAGGAAGAAGGTACGCCGCCCGGGAAGACCTACCGTTCCGGCAACGAAGCGTTCCGGCGGGTCGTAGAGGAACACCTGACGGGGCACGTCCTGTCTCCATTGGAATCGACTGCATGTTCTTGGCGCGTGCATGTTCTTGGCGCGACAACTGCACTGAACCCTACTGCGGGCGACGATCACGGTCATCGCGCGTCTCACGGTGCGCCGGTGTCTCCCCCCACCTGAGCATCCCCGCTCGCCGGCTCGACGCGCGGGGCCAGGGACCCGAAGTCCCCGGTGTCCCCGAGGCGGACGAGGAAGGGGCGCAGCCGTGTGTAACGGATCGCCGTGATGGAACACGGTTCTACGGAGATCCGCTGAAAGAGGTCGAGATGCAGTCCGATGGCGTCGGCGACGAGGGACTTGATGATGTCACCGTGGGAGCACATGAGGTACACGGCGTCGGGGCCGTGGTCGCGCTCCACGCGCGCGTTCCACTCGCGTACGGCCTCGGCGGCGCGGGTCTGCATGGCGCGCAGGGACTCGCCGCCGGGGAAGGCGGCGGCGGACGGGTGCTGCTGGACGACCTCCATCAGCGGCTCGTCGGACAGCTCGGCCAGCTTGCGGCCGGACCAGTCGCCGTAGTGGCACTCACCGATGCGGTCGTCGGTGTGGACGGTGAGGTCCGGGCGGGCGGCCGCGAGCGGCGCGAGGGTCTCCCGGCAGCGCTGGAGGGGGCTGGTGACGGCTTCGGCGAGCGGCAGCGCGGCGAGGCGTCCGGGCAGCGCGGCGGCCTGTCGCGCGCCGCGCTCGTCGAGGGCGACACCGGGGGTCCACCCGGCGAGCAGGCCTGCGGTGTTGGCCGTGGAGCGGCCGTGCCTAACGAGGATCAGCGTGGGCATGCGGGTCAGCCTAAGCCGCCGAGCGGGTGCGGCAGCAGTGCTGCTTGGGAAGAATGCCCAGCGTGATCGTCGACTGTGCCATCTACCAGCACGGGCGCCGGACCGAGGGCCCGGCGGACTTCTCCGACGCCCTGGACGAGGCGCGCGCTGCGGGGGACGCCTTCGTGTGGATCGGCGTGCACGAGCCGACGGAGGACGAGTTCGACCGGGTCACCCAGGAGTTCGCGCTGCATCCGCTGGCGGTCGAGGACGCCCTCAAGGCGCACCAGCGGCCGAAGCTGGAGGTGTACGAGGACTCGCTGTTCATGGTCCTGAAGCCGGTGGTGTACGAACCGGAGAGCGACACGGTGTCGTCGGGCGAGCTCATGATCTTCATGGGGGACTCGTTCGTGGTGACGGTCCGGCACGGCGAGGGCGCGCCGCTCGGCAGCGTACGGCACCGACTGGAAGCGGAACCGGAAGTCCTGAAGCACGGCCCGACGGCGGTGCTCTACTCCATCGCCGACGCCGTCGTGGACCACTATCTGGAGGTCGCCGAGGAGCTCCAGACGGACCTGGAGGTCCTGGAGGCGGAGGTGTTCTCGCCGGACAGCGGCGGCTCGCGGAACTCGGCGTCGCGGATCTACCGGTTCAAGCGCCAGATCCTGGAGTTCCGCCGGGCCACGGGGCCGCTCGCGATGCCGCTCTCCCGGCTCGCCGGGGTGGGCCCGCCCGGCCGCACCGTGCCGTACGTGAACGAGTCGGCGCAGCCGTATCTGCGGGACGTCAGCGACCATCTGACGCGGGTGAACGAGTCCGTGGAGGGCCTGGACCGCCTGGTGACCGACATCCTGTCGGCGCACCTGGCGCAGATGAGCGTCCGGCAGAACGACGACATGCGGAAGATCTCCGCGTGGGCGGCCATGGCGGCCGTTCCCACGATGATCGCGGGTGTCTACGGCATGAACTTCGAGCACATGCCCGAGCTGGCCTGGTGGTGGGCGTACCCGGCGGTGATCCTGCTGATGGCCGTTCTGGAAGTGGTCCTGTACCGGACGTTCAAGCGCCGGGGCTGGCTGTAGCCCCACCACGCGCGCGTGGCGGGCCGCGCGCCCGCGCGAGGGGCCTGTGCGGGGCGGTCAGGCGAATTCGGGTGCCGTGGTCGCGGGACCGCCCAGGGCGTCGCGCCGCTCGGGCATCCGCAGGCTCACCATCTTGCGCCAGCCGCCGACGCGTTCGTACGCGTACAGGGCGTGGATGCCCGCCGCGAGGGCCCTGGCCTTCGTGGGCGTCCAGCCGAGGACGCGGCCCATGCGCTCCATGACGGCGAGGCTGACGTCGCGGTAGATCCGGATCTCGACGTGCGCGGTCTCCTGGAGCGTGCGCTGGATGGCTCGGCCGTGGCCCGCGTACGCGAAGCGGAGCAGCTCCTCGTGGCAGTAGGCCAGGTGGTTGTCCTCGTCGTTCGAGATCATCTTCACGGCCTTGCCGATCTCCGGGTGGTCGGCGAAGTGCTTGCGGAGCATGACCATCTGGTCGGCGGCCCGCTGCTCGGTGACCCGGCTGTGCGCCAGGTACGTGATGATGTCCCGCTCGGTCAGCGGCACGTCGGCGCGGAGCTTGTCGTGCGCGAGGCCGATGCCGTGCTTCTCCAGGAGCATCGTGTAGTCGGTGTCGTGCGGGACCTCGCAGGGCTCCAGGCCGCGCTTGCGCAGGAGCGCCTGGAAGATCCGCCCGTGCTTGTCCTCGTCGGCGCCGTGCCGGGTGATCTTGGGGGCGAGGGCGCGCTGGCTCTCGGGCACGAGGGCGGCGATGCGCCCGTTCTCCCAGCCGCCCTGGGACTCCCCGCTGGCCGCGATGGAGCAGAACAGCCGGAACGACTCGTCGTTGTCGACGATCTCCCCGAAGAGACTCTTGGCCGAAAGCATCCCAGGCACCTCCATGCCGTCACGCACACACGGACTTCCGCAAAGAACGAGTCAAATGCGGAGTGCGGGAGTAGGCAACAGCTGTATGGGCCAGCTCCGCCGAACGAAGGAGTTCGGCGGGCCGAACGGAGCCGTAACCGGAGGGCTCGTCGCGGCGTTGTGCTCCGTGACGGCCGTGGCGGGGAAGACCCCCCGAGCCCCCACCACGGCCGCAGAAATCGTCAGGCCACCCCGGCCCGCTCCAGGGCCTCGGTGCCCGCCCGCAGCGCGGTGAGCCGCTCCTCGAGCGTGAAGCCCGCGGGCGACAGGGTGAGGGTGGTGACCCCGGCCGCCGCGTAGGCCCGCATCCGGTCGGCGATCCGGTCCACGGAGCCGAGCAGCGACGTCGAGTCGATGAGCGAGCGCGGCACGGCGGCGGCCGCGCCGTCCTTGTCGCCCGACAGGTACTTCTCCTGGATCTCGGCCGCTTCCTTCTCGTAGCCCATGCGGCACGCGAGCTGGTTGTAGAAGTTCTGCTTGCGGCTGCCCATGCCGCCCACGTACAGCGCCGCGTACGGCCGGAACATGTCGGCCAGCGCGTCGATGTCTCCGTCGCCGTCCTTGCCGACGGCCAGCGGCAGCGTCGGCACGACGTCGAAACCCTCCATCGTCTTCCCGGCCTTCTCGCGCCCGGCCCGCAGGTGCTTGAGAGCGGTCTCCTCCAGGTGCTCGGCGGCCGGGAAGATCAACAGGGCGCCGTCGGCGATCTCGCCCGTCTGCTCCAGGTTCTTGGGGCCGATCGCCGCGATGTACAGCGGGATGTGCTCGCGCTGCGGGTGCACGGTGAGCTTGAGGGGCTTGCCGGGGCCGCCCGGCAGGGGCAGCGTCCAGTGCTCGCCCTCGTACGACAGGCGCTCGCGGGTCATCGCCCTGCGGACGATCTCGACGTACTCGCGCGTGCGGGCCAGCGGCTTGTCGAACTTCACGCCGTACCAGCCCTCGGAGACCTGCGGGCCCGAGACGCCGAGGCCCAGACGGAAGCGGCCGCCGGACAGCGAGTCGAGGGTGGCCGCCGTCATCGCCGTCATCGCGGGCTGCCGGGCCGGGATCTGGAAGATCGCCGAGCCGATGTCGATGCGCTCGGTCTGGGCCGCGACCCAGGACAGCACGGTGGCCGCGTCCGAGCCATAGGCCTCGGCCGCCCAGCAGACCGCGTAGCCCAGCTTGTCGGCCTCCTTCGCGACGGTGAGGTTGTCCGCGTCCATCCCCGCGCCCCAGTAGCCGAGGTTGATCCCGAGCTGCATGGCCGAATCCCCTTACTGATGAGTAACGTCCCTGTGCCGGGGACTGTAGCGCGCGGCCGTGCGATCCGTCAGGGGCCGACCGCGCGGGTGCGCCCCGGTCGGCGCCGCGGGTCCGCCCCGGTGGGGCCCTTGGGGGGCATCAGGTTGTCCACACCCGCGCGTTTGTCCACAGGCATGCCCTGCGTGGAGGCATGGCCAGTAATCTCGCGCCATGGAGCAGAGGCATCTCGGCCGCACGGGTCTGCGCGTGTCCCGGATCGGGCTCGGCACCCTCACCTGGGGCCGCCCCGAAGAGACCGGTGAGAACGACGCCGCGGACCTGCTGAAGGCCTTCTGGGAGGCGGGCGGCACCCTCGTCGACACGGCCGACGTGTACGGCGACGGCGAGGCCGAGTACCTCCTCGGCCGCCTCGTGGAGCGGCTCGTGCCGCGCCGCGACCTGGTCATCGCGACCAAGGCGGGCAGCGTGCCGGACCCCGACCGCCGCTTCGACTGCTCGCGCGGCCACCTCCTGTCGGCGCTCGACGCCTCCCTCGCCCGCCTCGGCACCGACTATGTGGACATCTGGCAGGTGCACGCCTTCGACCCGGAGACGCCGCTGGAGGAGACGCTCCAGGCCCTGGACATCGCGGTCACCAGCGGCCGCGCACGGTACGCGGGCGTGTCCAACTTCAGCGGCTGGCAGCTCGCGAAGGCCGCGACGTGGCAGCTGGCCGTCCCCAGCGCCCGCACCCGCCTCGCCAGTACGCAGATGGAGTACTCCCTGCTCCAGCGCGGCATCGAGCGCGAAGTGCTGCCCGCGGCGCTCGACCTGGGCGTGGGCCTGCTGCCGTCGTCGCCGCTCGGCCGCGGCGTCCTGACCGGCAAGTACCGGCACGCGACCCCCTCGGACTCGCGGGGCGCCTCCGAGCAGTTCGCGCCCTTCGTCGCGCCGTATCTGGACGAGGCGGCGAGCCGTGTCGTGGACGCCGTCGCCATAGCGGCGGACGGGCTCGCCGTGAGCCCGCTCCAGGTGGCGCTCGCCTGGGTGCGCGACCGCCCCGGAGTGACCGCCCCGATCGTCGGCGCACGCAACGCGCAGCAGCTCACGGCGGCGTTGTCAGTGGAGACCCTTAGTCTTCCTGACGAGATCTGCCAGGCGCTCGACGACGTGTCGGCGCCCGTGCACCGCTACCCAGACCAGGACTGGAGCACGCTGTGAGTACGGAGTCCGCTGCCGCGGAGGTTGCCGAGCCCGAGGCCCCACAGGCCGCGGCGGAGCCCGAGGCCGAGGCCGCACCGGAAGCCGACGCCACGCCGGAGGAGGCCGCCGCGCCGACCGAGGACGCGGAGGCCGACGCGACCGGGACGGACGACGGGCCCGAGAGCGCGGCGGACGCCGAGGGCAAGGCCGAGGCGGGGAGCGAGCTGTCCGAGGCCGAGGCCGAGCTGGCCGCCCAGCGGGAGCTGCGGCAGCGGATCGAGGAGCGCAAGGCCGCCAAGGAGGGCCCGCTGGAGGCGGGCGCCAAGCTCCAGGGCACGGCGGCTGACCTGCTCGCGGCGGTGCGGGCGGTGGAGAGCGGGGAGAAGCCCGTGGCCTCCGCGTTCCGCGAGCCCCAGCCCGTCGCGCCGCGCAGGCCCGCGCCGGAGCCGGTGCGGCGCCCGGCCCCCGAGGCCCCCGCGGCACCGGCCGAGCCCGCGGGGGAGGCCGTCGCCGCGGTGGCGGCGGTGCTCGCCGAGGGCGGCGCGCCCGGCGCGCTCGCGCCCAGGGCGGCGGCCGCGCTCGGCGAGGGTGCCGACGAGCGTCTGCGCGAGGACCCCTGGCAGTTGCTGCGCCTCCCCGGGGTGCGGCCCGAGCAGGCCGACGGCTTCGCGCGGGCGCTGCTCGGCGACGCGTGCGGACCCGGGGACGAGCGCCGGGGCCGCGCCCTGACGGTGTGGCTCCTGGAGCAGGCCGCCCTCGCGGGGCACACGGCCCTCGACGCGGCCGCCCTCACCGCGGCTCTCGGGCAGCGCGCCGTGCCGGACCCGGAGGAGGCCGCGCAGGGCGCCCTCGCCGAGGGGGACGTGCTCGTCTTCCAGGACGCGCTGGAGGACGCCCCGCAGGAGGCCCCGGCCCCCGCCCCGGGTGACGAGGGTGCCGAGTCCGAGGCGGAGGCAGCTGCTCCGGTCCGTGTCCTGTTCGGCCTCGAGCGGTACGCGATGGCGGAGGAGAGCCTCGCCGACGGCCTGGCCCGCGTCATCAACTCCCTGCCGAAGGACGACGGTTCGGGCCCGGGCGCCGAGGCCTGGGAGTCCGCCGCGGGCGCGGCGTCCGGCTCCGCCGCCGAGCTGATCCGCGCCGTCGCCGCGCACGGCCTGGTGCTGCACACCGGCGGCGAGGCGGCACGGGCCGAGCCCGCCGCCCTGGTGGCTGCGGCGCGCTCGCTCGGCCTGCGGGTGTGCGCGGCCGCGCACACGGCGGACGGGCAGCGCCGCCTCGCCGAGCAGGCGGGCACCGGCTCGGACGACGGCGAGGGTGAGGGCTGCGCCGTCACCGTGGCCGGGCTCCTGTCCGGGCAGCAGGGGCCCGGACGGGACGCCGACGGCGCCCTGGCCGTGGACCTCCTCGTGGTCCTGGACGCGCCGCAGCTGGACGTGGAGGCGGCGGCCATGCTCGTCGAGTCGCTGCCGGACGGCGCCCGCCTGGTGCTCAGCGGCGATCCGGGCGTGCTGTGGTCGGCGGGCCCCGGCCGGGTCTTCGCCGACGTGCTCGCGGCCCGTGCCTGCCCGCAGATCGCCTCGCGCACCCCGGATCCCGGGCCCGTCGGGGAGCTGGTGTCCGGCATCGGCGTCGGCGAGCTCACCGAGGTCGCAGCGCCGGACAAGGAAGTCGTGATCGTCCCGGTGCGCGACGCCGCGGACGCGATCCGGCGCACGGTGCAGCTCGTCGCCGACTCCGTGCCCCGCGCCATCGGCGTGCCCGCCGAGCACACGCAGGTCATCACGCCGGGCCACGGCGGAGCCGCGGGCACCCGCGCGCTGAACGCGGCGCTGAAGGAGCGGCTGAACCCCGGCCCCGGCCGCTTCGGCGGCTTCGACCCGGGCGACCGCGTCGCCCACGCCCCGGTGCCCGGCCGCACGGCGCTCGGCCGTGTCGTGCGGGCCGACGCGGAGGGCCTGCACCTGGAGTGCGACGGCGCCCCCGTGGTCGTGGCGAAGGAGCGGGTGGAGCAGAGCGTGCGGCACGCCTGGGCCGTCACCGCGCACCAGGCGGCCGGCCGCCGCTGGCCCGCCGCGGTCGTGGTGCTGCCGGGCGACGCCGCCGCGGCCCTGACCCGGCCCTGGGTGTACGCGGCGTTCAGCCGTGCCGAGCGCCATCTGTCGGTGGTCCAGGGGGTCGCGCAGGCCCTGCCCCAGGCGGTCGCGGAGCGCCCGG
Source organism: Streptomyces sp. AN091965 (assembly GCF_022698285.1). Classification (NCBI taxonomy): domain Bacteria; kingdom Bacillati; phylum Actinomycetota; class Actinomycetes; order Kitasatosporales; family Streptomycetaceae; genus Streptomyces; species Streptomyces sp. AN091965. Next base: position 2,395,922 of record NZ_JALDMY010000001.1, read on the forward strand.
CCAAGGAGCGCACGACCCGGCTGCGCACGCTGCTGCGGCCGCAGCTGCCCGAGACGGACTAGGAAGCACGCGCACGCCCCCCCGGCCGGGTCACCGCCGGGGGGCGTCCGTGTGTCCGCGTACGGCTCCGCCGCAGGGGCGCGAGCAGCCGCGACGAGGCCTGAGGCGTCGCGGCCCGGGGCGAAGCGGCCTGGGGCGACGGAGCCTGAGGCATCGAGGCCGGAGACGCCCGGGGCCACCGGTGGGGCGCACCGGCACAGCCCTCAGGCGGGCTCGCCGCGCTTGCGGTCGACGACCTCCACGTCGTCGAGCGCCACGACCTCGTCCGGGTCGTAGTCGAGCTCGCCGTCCAGGTCGGGATCGGCCGGATCCGAACCGTCGTCGGCGTCCTCCAGGCCGTCCGGCTCGTCGTCGAAGACCGCGCTGACGTCGAAGCGGCACACGACCCGCTGGGGGTCGCTCTGGTCGAAGGGGGCCTCCAGCCACTCGCCCGCCTCGGCGGGCTCGTCCAGGGCCGTCACCCACAGCGTGGAGTCGCCCTCCTCCAGGCCGAACTCCTTGTGCCGGGAGGCGATTTCGTCTGCTTCGAACTCGCCGAAGAGCAGGCCGATGGCGCCGGGCAGCGTGCCCGCCTGGCGGTCGTCGTCCGTCGCGTCCTCGTCCGCGGCCTCGACGCGCGCGGCCTGGGCGAGGAGTCGCTGCGGCTCCGCCACCGCGTAGTCGCGCCGGATCAGCACGCTCAGGGCGGTCGGCTCCGCGGGGCCCTGGTACGGCGGCAGGCTGTCCTCCCCGCCGGGGATCTCGAAGGGGGTGACCTCGTCGTAGCGGTCGTAGAGCAGCTCGTCGTAGGCCTCGGCGGCGGCGGCCAGCTCGTTGAACGCGTCGTAGACGTCCGGATCGTCCTCGCCCGACCTGCGTTCGACCGCGGCGAGATGGCGGTCGAGCGCGGTCTTGACCGCCTCGGCGGCGGCGCGTACCTCGGCAGCGGTGGGCTGCGCAGCATCAGACATAGTGCAGACGCTATCCGTACCGGGCCCGTGCCCGCACAATAGATGCGATGCCGGAATACGAATTTGTCGATGTGTACGTTCCCCGCGGGGTCTCCCGCAAGGAAGCCACACGTCTCCTGACGGACCACGCAGAGTACGGACACTGGGAGTTGGACCGCCTCAGCCTGCACGCCGACGGCAGTCGGCGGGTGCGGCTGCGACGGCGCATCATCCGCCAGGCAAGGGCCACTTGGTGAGCCGTCACGGGCGGGTGGTGTGAGCAGGGAGAGGGCCCCGCGATCGCGGGGCCCTCTCCCTGCTCACACCACCTCAGGCACGTGCCTTGCGGTACAGGACCGAGCCCGCGAGCAGCATGCCCGCGCCCATCGGCAGGGCGATGCCCGCCGACAGGGGGCTGCCCGTCTCGGCCAGCTGGTCCTTGCCCTCGGGCGGGGTGAGGACCTGGGCGTCCGGCAGGTTCGGGGTGTCGACGGAGTGCGGCGTGCCGGGGTGGGCCGGGACGTCCGCGCCGGGGTGACCGGGTCCGCCCGGTCGGTCGGGCTTGACGGGTCCTTCCGGCTGCCCGGGGTGGCCGGGCTTTCCGGGCTGACCAGGCTTCCCCGGGTGACTGGGCTGTCCGGGGTGGTCGGGCTTCACCGGTCCCCCCGGCTGACCGGGCTTTCCGGGCTGGTCCGGCTTACCGGGCTGGTCCGGCTTACCGGGCTGGTCCGGCTTCCCCGGGTGGTCGGGCTTCACCGGCCCCCCGGGCTGGTCGGGGTTGCCGGGGTGGCCCGGCTGCGTCGTACCGCCGCCCCCCTCGTTCGCGCAGTCGTTGCCCGTGACGGCGTTGCCCGCGCCGCCGATGGTGACGCTGTTGCCGCAGACGTTCACCGGGGCGTACACCGGCGCCTGCACGGTGTTGCCGGAGCCGATGCCGGGCGAGTCGTGCGTACCGCCGTGGGCCGACGAGCCGCCCCCCGAGGGCTGCTCCCCGTAGCCACCGCCGTGTCCGTCGCCGTAGCCGCCGCCGTGACCGCCGCCGTGACCGCCGCCGTGTCCTGGCGAGCCGGACGAGTTCGTACAGCTGTTGCCGATCGCGGGATTCAGCGCCCCCACCACGTTCACGGTGTTTCCGCACGCGTTCACGGGAGCGTGTACGGGCACCTGCACCGAATTGCCCGAAAGGACCCCGGGGGAATTCGAACTGGCACCATTCGCATTCGAGTCGGCGTGGGCGTAGCCGCTGGTGACCGCGAGTACGCCACCGGCGGCCGCCGCGGTGATCAACCCTTTGCGCGTGACCTGTCGCATTGCTTTCCCTGCCTTAGCTTCCGGAAATGCGCACGGGCCTCGTCGCGCCGTGCGCTCAATGCCCGCGGCCCCGGAGTGCATGGCACGCACTCCGGGGCCGATGGACTCAGACCCTCATTGGGGTGGCGCCCCCCTCAAGGGGCGAGGCACAGCAACGTCACTTGTTGACGCAGTAGTTGCCGAAGGCGGGGTTGAGCAAGCCGATCACCGAGATGGTGTTGCCGCAGGCGTTCACCGGCACGTGCACGGGGATCTGCACGACGTTGCCGGAGGCGACGCCCGGGGAGTGCACGGCGGCGCCCTGCGCGCCGGCGTCGGCAGCGGCGACGCCCGCACCGGCGAGCACCAGGCCGCCGGTGGCAACCGCGGCGGCGACAACCTTCTTGATCATTGTTCCTCCTAGTTGGCAATGCGGTCCCAGCCGCGGACCGCACCACCTGTAACGAGGAGGCCATAGGACGGCTACGAGCGCCGGACTGCTTTCACTCTTTTCAGTCCAATACGCACGCGCAGCCGATTATTGGAGTTTCGTTTCGGCTTATTGACTGGATAAACGGGACGACGGCCGCGCCCGTTACGACGCGTCGATGAACCGGTCGAGCACGCGCACGCCGAACTTCAGGCCATCCACCGGTACCCGCTCGTCCACGCCGTGGAACATGCCCGCGAAGTCCAGCTCCGGCGGCAGCTTGAGCGGCGCGAAGCCGAAGCCGCGGATGCCGAGGTCGTCGAAGGACTTGGCGTCCGTACCGGCCGAGAGCATGTACGGGACGGCGCGGGCGATGGGGTCCTCGGCCTGGAGCGCCAGCTGCATGGCGTCCACCAGGGCGCCGTCGAAGGTGGTCTCCAGGGCCTTGTCCGCGTGCACGTCCTCACGCCTGACGTTCGGCCCGAGGATCCGGTCCAGATCGGCCAGGAACTCCTCCTCGTACCCCGGCAGGAAGCGTCCGTCGACGTGCGCGGTGGCCTGCCCGGGGATCACGTTGACCTTGTACCCGGCGCCGAGCTGGGTCGGGTTCGCGGTGTTCTGGAGCGAGGCGCCGATCAGCTTGGCGATGCCGCCGAGCTTGGCGAGCGTCTCGTCCATGTTCTCCGGGTCGAGCTCGGTGCCGAGGGCGTCGCCCAGCTCGTCGAGGAAGTGCCGCAGCGTCTTGGTGACGCGGATCGGGAACTTGTGCCGCCCGAGCCGTCCGACGGCCTCGGACAGCTCCGTGATCGCGTTGTCCTTGTGGATCATCGAGCCGTGGCCCGCGGTGCCGTCCACGGTCAGCTTCATCCAGTGCATGCCCTTTTGGGCCGTCTCCACGAGATACAGCCGCAGCTTCTCGTTGACGGTGAAGGAGAAGCCGCCGACCTCGCTGATCGCCTCGGTCACGCCCTCGAAGAGGTCCGGGTGGTTGTCCACCAGGTACCGCGCCCCGTACGTGCCGCCCGCCTCCTCGTCGGCGAGGAAGGCGAGCACGATGTCCCGGGGCGGCTTGCGGCCGCTGCGCAGCCGGTCGCGCACGACCGCGAGGGTCATCGCGTCCATGTCCTTCATGTCGACGGCGCCCCGGCCCCACAGGCAGCCGTCGGCGATCTCCCCGGAGAAGGGGTGGTGCGTCCAGTCCTGGGCGTTGGCGGGGACGACGTCGGTGTGGCCGTGGATGAGCAGCGCGGGCCGCGACGGGTCCTCGCCCTCGATGCGGGCCACCGTGGAGGCGCGCCCCGGGTGCGACTCGAAGATCCGCGGTTCGAGGCCCACCTCCGCGAGCTTCTCCGCGACGTACTCGGCGGCCTTGCGCTCCCCCGGCCCCGAGTGGTCGCCGTAGTTGCTGGTGTCCATGCGGATCAGGTCCCGGCAGAGGTCGACGACCTCGTCCTCACCGGACACGGCCCCCGCCACCCTGCCGCCCGTGGTCGGCTCGCTCACGCTGTTCCTCCCGCTGTCGCACTCTCGGTCCCTCCCATCCTCCCGCGCCGACCGTCAGGGCCCAAGGGCGGGCGGCGCTCGTCATACGCCGTTCACGCCCATGACCTGCGTGATCAGGCACCCCCGAATGTTTGCTATGGTTTTCCACGTCGCCGCGGGAAACCGCGACAGACCACCGGTCCGGGTGGCGGAATGGCAGACGCGCTAGCTTGAGGTGCTAGTGCCCTTTATCGGGCGTGGGGGTTCAAGTCCCCCCTCGGACACCAGCTGAGACCCCTGTTCATCAGGGGTTTTCTGCTTTTCTGGGCGGTGGCGTGACCAACCACGTGACCAACGGCCCAGAGAGTTCCCTGGTCAGACCAGGGATGACAGGCCGATACGGGTAGCGCTGGAAGCGGCCAGCTTCTTGGCTCCCTCGGCACGACGCCTGCCGTAGCGGGTCATGGTGTAGCCCGGTGAGTGGTGCCGGGCGTTGGCGGAGACCTCCACCGGGTTCTCGTGGTTGTCGAGATCGTTTGTGATCTTCGACGCCCGCCAGTCGTGCAGCCGGAAGTCGTCCGGCAGCTTCATCCGCGCACGGGTCGTACGCCAGCGGGCAGAGACCTTCTCCGGATCCTGCGGCCCGCCCGCCGTGCGCCCCTTCTGGAGCTTGAATCCGTCGCGGGCGAACACCAGGCCGTGATCCACCCACAGGGGGCCGAGTCGTTCCTTCTCGGCTTGCTGGCGCTCCTGCTGCCATTTGAGGACGTTCATCAGGGCTTGGTCGACGTAGATGATGGCGTTGTCGTCTCCGTCCTTGGTGAGCTTGCGCAGCCTGTAGGTGTTGCCTTCTTCGACCACGACCCAGGCCAGTTCGATGGCGCAGTCGTCCCAGTGGATGAGGTCCCACATCCAGCCCAGGGTTTCGCTGCGGCGGCACGAGGTGGCCGCGTACGAGGTCCACAGCGGAGCATCCCGCAGGCAGTGATGGGACAGTCCGTCACAGGCCCGGTTGCCGCACGGCTCCCATATCTGGCTCAGGAACTGCGCCGTCTCCTGATCATTGAGCGTCGGAAAGTCCGGCTGAGCCGCCTTGATCTGTCGCTCCGTGGGCGGGTTGGCGGTGTGGGCCGGATTGACCGTCAGGAGCTTCCTGGGGCCGGTGACGGAGTCCAGGGCGGCCGAGATGATGTTGTGGACGTGGCGGACGCTCTTGGGGCCCAGGGGCTTGTTGCCGTTGGCCTCAATGGGCTTGGCCTCCAGGAACCGGTACAACTCATCCAGGCGCTCGCCTGTCACCTCCACCACCTTCACCGTTCCTATATGGGGCTTGATGTGCAGCCGGATCTTCGGCTCGTAACCTTCCCTGGTGGTGTGCTCGCCCCGGTGTTTGGCGAGCCATGAGTCCATGAGTTGCCCCGTGGTCATGTCCGACCGAGGCGTGAGCGCTCCCGCCTCGTGATCGCTGTGCCACTGACGAAGTGCCTTTTCCGCTTCGGTTTTGGTCTTGTACTCGCGACCTATCCAATAGCGCTCCTTCTTGCCTGTAGCTGGGTCTAGGTGAAGGGGCGTACGGACACCCCAGGTGTTGGGTCTGCCCTTGCTGACCCTGCCCGTCTCTCAGGTCCGGTGGCTCAGCGAGCGGGAGCGCATGCCTGCCCACCTGATCCCGGAAGCCGGTGAGCACTTCGCCAAGGCCCTGCGGTACGGGCAACGGGTCGACACGGTCACGCTCGCTCAGGATGCTTACGACGTGGCCGACGCGATCCGGCACGACCTGTTGGGCAAGGCCCGGGAGTCGGAAGATCTCAAGCCGTTCGCTGCTCGCTGCAATGAGCAGGTGCGTCGCGTCGCTGCCCTCTTCGCGCTCTTCGACCTGCGGCGCGAGATCACTTGCGAGGACCTGCATGCAGCGGCCTGCCTGGTCACCTACGCAATGGGGGCCGTGGAAGCGATCGCCACGGGCAGCGGGGGCAAGGCCAGCAAGCGTCAGCCGCTCAGCCTCGGGGAGAAGGTACGCGCCCGACTGGAACTGTTCGGCGGTTCCGCCCGCTCCTCACAGCTCCTGCCGTACGTCGGAGCATCGGCCGCTGAGGTCAAGGCCCTGCCCGGCATCGTCGTCACACACGAACGCAACGGGGTCGGCCGACCGGCCGTCGTCTTCTCACTCGGTGGCGACAGTTCAGACGATGATCCCTGCCCGGAACCTGAGACAGTCGAGGCCCGTGCTGTGGAGGTACCGGAAGTGGTTTCGATGGACGTCTACCGCCCGGCACCCACCCCGGCCCCGGAGCCGCAACCGGTGAAGCAGCGGCCGGGGCCCGTCGACGCCGCCAATCCGTTCCTGGCACTGCTCTAACCAATCAACGAAACGCAGTACAAGGCCCCCACCAGTTGAGGAGTGGGGGCCTTGCTGTTGCCGGGCATGGGCGGCTACGCGTGACGGCGACGACGGTCGGGACGGATCCCAGCGGTGCGGCACCAGGCACAGGGGACCGCGTACAGGGATCCGTCCTTGATGAGCACCTGAGCGCGGTAGCCGGAACACATCCCGCAGCGCCGCATTCCTCGGCCTGGGGCGTCCGCTCGTATCGTGGCCAGGAGTTCAGCCGCTGCCGCGTACCTGGGGTTGATCCACTCCATGCTGCTCCTCCTAGCTCTCATTTGGAGAGTAGGGGGCCACCGGGGTCCAGGGTGGCTAGTTGTGCTTTCCGTCTCCGTTTCCGCCGCCGTCGAAGCAGGACGCACAGCTCTTCGGTGTGTGCTCGCACTGCGCGGCTACCGGAACCCGCCCATCGGTCGGTGCTCGCCACAAGGTCCGTTCCACGTCGTATCCGGCCTTCACGATCATGATCTGAGTCCGGTGCAGTTCATCCGGGCTGTGCCGTGTGGGGTCCGGCCGCTCAGGTGTGTGGTGCACGAACCGTCCGAGGCTCCTGCACAGTTCCGCGTATGTGGCTGTGTGCAGAATGAGGGCGTGCCAACCCTCGTCCACAACGCGGGACGGCCTGAGTCGCTCCTCCGGGCGGGTGGCGCACGTGACCACAAACTTGAGCGCTTCCTCGACGATCTGTTCAGCCGTGGTCTGATCCAGTTCCTGATTGTTGTCGATCACGGTCGCCGTAATGGCGGCGAAGCCCTCCGCACTGATCAGTTCCCTGACAGGTGTTGCCTCCCGCTTAGGGGGCGTGCTTGCCTGCATGTGTCCTCCAACGCGATTGGATGGGACGCCCCAGCGGGCTGTACTTGGGGGTGCGCCCGCCGGGGCATCGGTTTCCTCCCCTTAGCGGCGACCGCCGCCCTTTCTGCTCTGGTCGTTGGCCTTCTTGACCTTCTCCGACAGGTCGCGCGGATCACCCTTCGGCTTCTTGCTGTCGTCGCTCATGTGGGAACCCTCCGCCCTTCCAGCGCCTTGGCGAGTCGCTCGGCGGTGGCGATGTTGACCATGCCGAGGTCGATCAGAGGAACCACTCCGGCCGTGTCGACTCGCAGGGAGCGGAGTTCGATTCCCTCCGCCTCCAGGGCGGCGGACAGCCTGGTCTGAACCCGAGATGCCAGCTCGTACGTCGCGTCTTCTCTGCTGCTCATGAGGCGATGCTGGTTTCCCCGGACGGACGTATCTCCCCCTCTGTCAGAGACAGTTGAGACGTTCGGCGCTACGGTTCGAGAAGGCCCAAACGTCCTCACCGAGGGGGTTGACAGTGAATGTCGCGCTTCGATCGGCTCTGGACGACGCGGGCATGTCCCCACGCAAACTCGCGTACCGGGTCGGCGTATCGATCAAGCAAGTGGAACGATGGCTCGCAGACGCGGAACTGACCCCGCACGCTCGGAACCGTGAGGACGCCGCACACGCGCTTGGAGTGGACGAAGAGATGCTGTGGCCGCAAGTGGTGAAGGACCGGATCAAGACCGGCAACGATCGAGAGATCATCAACAGCTACCCGTATCGATCCGCGTGCCCGTCGACCGTCTGGGCTGAGCTCATCGACTCAGCGGCGACTGACATCTTCCTGGCGGGCTATACGAACTACTTCTTCTTCACTCAGGTCCCCGCGTTCGCTGACACACTGCGCCGGAAGGCGGACAGCGGCTGCCGGGTGCGCTTCCTCCTCGGTGATCCCGAAGGAGAGGTGACGCGTCAGCGTGAGGCCATCGAGGACGTGACGCTGAGCGTCTCGACGCGTATCAAGATCACCCTTGGGGAGCTGGAGAAACTGGGGTTACTGGACGGGCTGGAGAAGCGGTTCAGTGCTGCCGAGGATGCAGTGAACCACGTGTCGCTGTCCGTGTTCCGCTTCGACCGTGAAGCCCTCGTGACCCCTCACCTGGCGCGTCTCGTGGGCCATGACTCGCCCCTGCTGCATCTGCGCCGCCAGGGTGATGGCGGGATGTTCGACAGGTTCGCCGAGCATGCTGAGGAGCTGTGGTCGCGGGCTGCACCCGTGGCGCGGTAGGCGCTCCCCGGGATGCTGACAGGGGTCGTGGTCACGTGACCAACGCATGACCAACAGCGGCCGAGAACGGGCAGAAACAGCAGGTGAGGGTGACCAACCTCCGCAAGTCCTAAGGGGGCACGGAGGATGCATTCCCGCAGGTCAACAAGCAAATGAGCTGGTGCCCGAGAGGAGAGTTCAATTCCCCCCTCGGACACCAGCAAGAAGGCCCCTCTCGAGGGGCCTTCTTCGTGTCTGGGCAGCGACGTGATCAACGGTCCGGAAAGTTTCCTCGCCGGGCCAGGGGTGCGAGCCCGATCCGGGCCGCGCTGGACGCGGCCGTCTTCTTGGCTCCCTCGGCGCGGCGCCTGCCGTAGCGCGTCATGGTGTGGCCCGGCGAGTGGTACCGGGCGTTGACAGAGATTTCCACGCTCGGCGACGTTCACCCCCCGCCTGGACCTCGTACGGGACGAGCCCGTTCCGGCAGCGGCAGGGGTGTGGTCGGACGGGGAGGGTGGCTGTCGGAGGTGGCGTCTACTGTGCGGCCATGGACGACAGCTCACGGAAGTCGAGGGCGGGGCGGCGTGCGGGCCGGGCCGGGGGTGCGGCGCCTCTTGAGGGGGCGGAAGGCGGTGCGGAGCCGAAGGGGATCGCGCTCTATCACGACATGCGGGTCGAAGAGGACTTCGCCAAGTGCGCCACCCGGCTCTTCGCGATCCTCAAGAAGGCCGCGGAGACGAGCCCCGGCGCTCCCCGCCATCTCTACCTCGACGTTCAGGGGCACCGCGACGCGGACGGCGACTACGACGCGGACGCGCGGGAGATCATGTGCGACTTCCTGCCGGGGTTCCTCGGCCCCTACCTCACGGAGATCAGTACGCCGCTCCGGCAGGGGAAGAACCCCCAACCACAACGTGAGGACATACCTCGGGTTCTGACGATACGAGACCCCGATCGTGAGCATGCCTACGACCACCGGGAGTTGGGTGTGCGCAACCGGGACAGTCACCCCGACCAGCGGCGGTCAAGACCCCCGGTCCAGGCCATCGCCGACTACCTCGGCCTCGACGAGCCGATCTGCCTGATCTGCTGGCAGGCGCCGGTGGAGCGGGCGCATGTGGTCCCGGAGTCACTCGGCGGGTCCAACGACGTGCGCAACTTCGCCCTCCTCTGTTCTCGCCACCATCGCGAGGCGCCCGACGTCGCGGACGCCGAGGCGTTCTGGTCCTGGGTCGACTACGCCTGTGAGCGCGACGGCCACATGAAGTGGGAGGGGGTGGAGCCGGAGACGCTGGCGACGATGGAACGCCTCGGCCTCCGCGTCGAGACGTCCGGGCCGGTGCGGAAGAGCCTGCGTCACTTCGACCGGGTCCGTGACGAACTCGTGCGTCACTACGGCTGGTGTCCTGAGGACTTCGCCGGCGGATACCACTGGGGCGCGTTGATGGAGGAGTTCCACACGGTGATGGACTCGGCGACCAGCACGCACTTCAACGTCCCCAAGAAGGCGTCCACCGAGGCGTGGGCCTTCGAAGTGGCCCGCAGGCGCCTGCGGGACGGGGGTGCGGAGCACGAGGCCGGTGACGACCGGCCGAGGGTGTCGAGCCGTCCGTCGGCCGAGCTGGCGGAACGGACCGTGCGCAAGGCACCGGGCAGCGACGGCGCGCGGAGCCTGGTCGACGCCGCACGGCGGGCCGACGTCGCGATCGAGGCGGCGGCACTCGTGCGCGAGATCATCGGAAAGGCGGGGGCCTCCAGCGCCGATGAGGTGCTGCGGGGCGTCACGGAGATGGTGGCGGACCGCACCGCGCAATTCGAGCGGCTGGCCGATGAGCTCATGGGCAGCACGGCCTGCCGGCACTGCGGCCACGCCATCGCCCGGATCGGGGACGCGGCCTGGCGCCACAGCGCCGCGGCACCCATGTCCCGTGGCTGCCGGGCCGCCAGCTTCGACCGGGACGGCACGTGGGACGACTCCCTCGACCGTGCCTGGAAGGCGAGCCCGCCGAAGTCGTATCGGTGAGTCGTCCGGGACGCCGCCGAGGCAGGAGGGGACCGCCGGTCGCGCTCGTCGTCAAGCGCTGCCCATCCGGCCCACTCGCCCTCTGGAATTCGGCGTCGAAGCCACTGGCGCGCGGTCCAGTACACCCCCTCCGGGTCGTACTTGGCGGAGAGCTGTGCCCATTCGGCGGGGCGGCTTGAGAAGGTGTACTCGATGAACCTGATTGCGGCGTAGCGTTGCACGGGAGTGCATTTCCCGCAGTCTGTCCGCAGGGCATCGGGTAGCAGCCTCTTCAGGATCCGGTCGACGTCCGGCCAGGGAGGCCGCCACGGCCGCGGTGATGACGAATCCGGTGCGCAGTCGCATGACTCGCCTTCGGGCAGGGGCCTTCGAGGGGCGACTCCAGGACATCCGACGGGCCCGCGGACTGCACCTCGGCCTGCTCCGGGCGTGTGCCTGCCACGGTCCGGGCGTCTCGGTCAGCAGGTGTGGGGCCTGGCTGGAATGCGGCTGACGCTGGAGGGGTGTCTCAGATGAGACTTGCGGCCATGCCGAACGGAGCCCAGTCCCTCATCAGCGGCCTTGTGGAGGCCGGAGTCCAGGTGTGCTTCGCCAATCCGGGCACGTCCGAGCTGCACATCGTGACCGCGCTCGACGACGTGCCACGGATGCGGCCGGTCCTGTGCCTCTTCGAAGGCGTCGCGACGGGTGCCGCCGACGGGTACGGCCGCATGACCGGCCGCCCCGCCGGCACGCTGCTGCACCTCGGCCCCGGCCTCGCGGGCGGACTGCCGAACCTGCACAACGCGCGCCGGGCCGGTACGCCCGTCGTGAACGTCGTCGGCGACCACGCGCTGCGGCACAAACGCCTCGACGCGCCCCTGGAGTCGGACATCACCGCGCTCGCCCGCACGGTGTCCGCGTGGACGCGGCGCGCGTACGACGCCGCGGACCTCGCGGAGGACGCCGCCGACGCCGTGGCGGCCGCGGCCGGGCCGCCCGGGGCCGTCGCCACGCTCGTCGTACCCGCCGACGTGGCCTGGGCGGAGGCCGAGAAGCCCGCCGCTCCGCAGCGCCGGGCCGCCGTCCCGCACGGGTTCGTGTCCGAGCGTGGCCTGGAGGAGGCCGCCGCGGTGCTGCGGTCCGGGGAGCCCGCCGCGCTGCTGCTCGGCGGCGCGGCCACGCACGGGGCCGGGCTGCGGGCCGCCGCGCAGGTCGCGGGGGCGACGGGGGCGCGGCTGCTGTGCGAGACGTTTCCCGCGCGGCTCGAACGGGGTGCGGGCCTGCCGCCCGTCGAGCGCCTCGGCTACCGCACGGCCGACGCCGCCGGACAGCTCTCCGGCGTACGCCATCTCGTGCTCGCCGGGGCGTCGCTGCCGGTGCCGTTCTTCGCGTACCCCGGGCAGAGCGGAGTCGTCGTACCCGACGGGTGCGAGGTCCGCGAGCTCGGCGGCACGGGGCAGGACGTGGGCGTGGCCCTGCGGGAGCTGGCCGCCGCCGTGGGCGGCGCCGCCGCCGCTCCCACGGCGCAGGAGGCGGGGCGGCCCCGGGTGCCCGGCGGAGAGCTCACCGCGGAGACCGCTGCCGCCGTGGTGGGGGCGCTGCTGCCGCAGGGCGCCGTCGTCGTGGACGAGTCCAACACGTCCGGGCTCTGGCTGCCCGGCGCGACCGCCGGGGCGCCGCCGCACGACTGGCTGACGCTCACCGGCGGGGCGCTCGGACAGGGGCTGCCGCTCGCCGTGGGCGCGGCCGTGGCGCGGCCCGAGCGGCCCGTTCTCGCGCTCGTCGCCGACGGGGCCGCGATGTACACGCTGCCCGCGCTGTGGACGCAGGCGCGGGAGGGGCTCGACGTCACGACCGTCGTCTTCAGCAACCGCGCGTACGCGATCCTCGGCCTTGAACAGGGGATGATGGGCGCCGCCGTGGGGGCCGCGGGGCGTGAGCTGTTCGACCTCGGGCGGCCCGAGTTGGACTTCGTCGCGCTGGCGCGCGGGATGGGCGTCTCCGCGGGGCGGGCCACGACCGTGGAGGGGTTCGCCTCGCTCCTGGAGCGGGGGCTGGCGGAGCCGGGGCCGTTCCTGGTCGAGTGCGTGGTGCCGCCCCTCGCGTGACGCCCGACTGCTCGCGCGGCGGGGCGCGTCCCGGCCGCTCCCTCGGCGGGGCGCGTCCCGGCCGCTGTCCCAGTCGTTCGAGCCCCGGCTGCTCCCTCAGCGGTTCGGGTGCGGCGTCACCTGGCGCCACGGGGCGAAGGCCGTCGCCGTGCGCGGGAGGAGCGCGGCGAGTTCGGGGCAGTGGCGGAGGATGACGGACTTCATGCCGCCCTTCTGGACCCAGTCGATGCCGAGCGGGGTGTAGATCTCGGGGCGGAAGTCGACGGTCAGGAAGCGGTCGCTCTGCAGGCGCCTGGTGGCCATGAGGATGAAGACGCGGAACGCCGTGTCGCTGAAGCCGAAGCCGGTGGGCGGGTTCTCGGCGAACAGACCGATGACGGTGTCGATCTCGTCGACCGAGGCGTAGACGTCCTTGAGGCGGGCCAGCGTCTCCGGGTCCTCGGTCAGGTCCTCGAAGCGGCGGACGCGCGGCTTGTGCAGACCCGTGAGGAAGTCGTTGTAGCGGGGCACGCCGCGGCGGCGCGTACGGACGAGGTCGACGACGGACAGGTCGATGATCTCGCCGTCGCGTTCGAAGGTCTGGAGGGCGCGGGGGAAGTTGTGGAGCGTGATGGCGCCGGGGTGGGCGATGCCGAAGGAGTAGAGGGTGTTGGCCAGGCCCGTCTTGCGCAGTGCGCCCTCGGCGGCGGCGCCGTTGATGTCCGGGAAGCCGACGGTTTCCAGGCGCTGCCCGAAGTGGTGCTCGCGCAGCTCGAAGTCGTCGGGGATCAGCGGGTGCATGCGGTAGACGGTGACGAAGTCCTCGGTGAGGGAGTACGGCGCGTTGTGGTGGTCGGGCAGCGTGCCCGGGATGCCGGTGAGCGCGTGGGCGTCGAAGAGCCACAGGCCGAGCTTGGTGAGCCAGCTGTCGGGCGGGCCGTCCCAGTTGGTGTGCAGTCCGATGTCGAGGGCCTCGGTGGCGAGGATCGCGGGGGTCCACTCCACGGTGTGGATCTTGGCGATGAGGGCGGAGACGACGAGCCGGGCCGTCTGGTAGACGGACTCCTCGCTCATGGCCGGGTAGGCCCCGCGCAGGGCGTCGCAGACGGCGTTGTGCTCGTGCGCGAAGAGGGTGTGCATGACGCTGAGGCCCAGCCACCAGCTGTCGGTGAAGCCGCTGAGCGGGACGCCGTTCGGGGTGATCGGCAGATGCCCCTGCTCCAGGCGCAGCCGGGCGCAGCCGTCGGGGGCGCGCAGGGAGCGTGCGGTCGTCTCGTCGGCGCCGTACACCTCGGAGCCGTCCCACCAGTGCGAGGCGGTGTTGCCGAAGAGGACCGGCGGGCGGCCCTCGGGCACGGGCAGGCCCTCGTTCTCGGCGAAGCGCATCACGGTCTCGGCGGGGCCGCCGGGCGTGTTGCGCCAGGACATCCCGCCGGGCAGCGGCACCTCGACGGTCTTGGTGCCCGCGGGGTGGCGCCGGTGGTTGACCCAGTCGTGCACCTGGAACTGGATCCAGGCGGCGGCGAGGATGTTCAGCGAGGTCGCGGGCAGGAAGGTCTCGCGGTGCAGGAGCTGCCTGCTGACGGTGACGGGGTTCGGGGTGTCGAAGAGGTCGGGGCGGTAGTCGGGCGTGAGGTTGCGCCCGAAGGCCGCGCCGACGGAGCCCATGGCGGGCGCGGACAGGTCGTTGTACGTGCCGTCGTAGCTGCGCGCAGCCCGCAGCCGCTCGTCGGGCGGGCGCGGTACGGGCCCGGGCTTCGGCGGCGCCTCGTGCGCGTCGGTGTCGATGAGGTTGAAACGGCGCAGCGCCCTGCGCAGGAAGACCAGGTTGAGCAGGCTCGCCCAGGTCGGCAGGCGGTGCCAGGGCACGGAGCGGTTGAGGAGCCGGAAGGCGGCGCCCGCGGGAGCCGACAGGATCCGGTTGCGCGAGGGCTCCGGGGAGCGGAAGCGCAGGCCCGCGCGGTGGGCGGCGCTCGCTTCGTAGGCGGCCTTGCGGGCGCGGTTGAGGTTGCCGAGCGGCCGGAAGTCGTCGGTGGTGTACCAGGGGTTGAAGGCAAGGTCCTCCACGCGGCCCGCGGCGGCGCGGGCCTCGGCGGTGTCGAGGTCCTGGCTGGGGATGGTGAGCCGGGCGACGGGCAGGGCGGGCGCGACGGCCTCGCGCCAGTCGGTGGCGCCGTCCTCGATGGGGGTGCGCGTCTCGTCGACGTACCGCTGGACGCACAGGTCGAAGGAGACGTCGGCGCCCGCGAGCCGGTGTTCGAGGTCGCGGCGCAGGCGGTTGGGGTCGCGCCGGTCGGAGCGCGGCCCGGGTGCGGCGCCGCCCGCCGGGCGCAGCAGATAGCGGACGGGGCCCGCGTCGCCCCACAGGATCGCGCCGCGGCTCCAGTACGTCTCGCCCGCGAGGCTGGTGACGGTGCGCCGGGTGGCGGCTTGCACGGTGCGCCGCATGCGGGTGGCGGTGGCCGGGCCGACGGCCAGCGGAAGCTTGACGAAGAGGCCGACGGCGGCCCGGAGCGGGGTGCGGGCGCCCGCCATGGCCCGGGCGAAGGCGACGAACTCGCGGGCGTCCTTGGCGTGTGACACCGGCCAGTTGGTGGCGAGCAGGTCGTGGCTCTCCTCGGCCGACACGTCGACGCGTACGGCGATGCCGCGCAGGTCGGCGGCGCCGTCGGCCTGCCGGATGCCGCTCGCGTTGGAGAGCCGTACGGTCGCCGGGTACTCGGCGCCGGGCCGGGCGAAGCCGCCGCGGAGCGCGTCGGGCAGGTCGTCGTGGAAGCGCAGGCGCGCGTTCTCCACGCCGAGCGCGGCCTTGGCGTGCTGGGTGCGGGCCAGGGAACCGGCGCCCGCCGCCCGCTTGTTGACGGCCTGGACCCTCATCAGCTCGCGGGCGAGCCGTTCGAAGACGCGGCGCTCCACCTCGGGGCTGCCGCCCAGGTAGCGCTCGTAACTCCGCTCGTACGGTGTCGCTTGGGCCATGGGGCGCTTCCCTTCGCGCGAGGTCGCGTACACGGCGGGAGGCGTCGACGCTACTGGCGGCACCGGGCGTCCGCAGCGCGCGATCCCGCCATGTGCGGGGGCCGCGCACGGGGTCGAACTGGCGGGCGGGCGGCGGCGTTCGGGCCCGTCAGCGGCGTGCGGCGGCCGCGCGGGGCCGTCCCTCGCGGGCCTCGGCTCCCACGCACCCCACGGCGCCGGGTGCGGCGGTGGCCGGGTCGCGACGGGGCGCGGGCGGGTCAGTCGACGAAGTCGCCGTCCACGTAGACCCAGGCGCCGTCGACCCGCTCGAAGCGGCTGTGCTCGTGCAGGGCGCCCGGGCCGCCGCCGTCGCGGTAGGCGGCGCGGAAGGTGACCGTGCCCGAGCTGTGGAAGGCGGTGCCGTCGGTGGTGTCCTCGATCTCCAGGCCCGTCCAGCGCAGCGCCGGGTCGAAGTCGATGCCCGGCGGGCGGGTGCGCGGATGCCAGGTCCGCAGCAGATAGGCCTCGTCGCGCACGGCGAAGGCGCTGTAGCGCGACCGCATCAGCTCCTCGGGCGTGGCGGCGGCCGCCGCACCGCGGTGCAGCCGCCCGCAGCACGTGTCGTACGACGGGGCGCAGCCGCAGGGGCAGGCTCGCGGGTGTGGGGCACGGGGGGCGCGGGGCGCACGGGGGGACATGCGGGTCATTCTGCCGGGCGGGGTGGGGCGGGGGCGGGGCGGGCCGGAGCGGCGGGGCGGGGCGGAGCGGCGGGGCGGAGCGGCGGCGGGCCCCGGGCGGTCCGTCACGGGGCCAGGACGTCCAGTTCCTGGAGGGCGCCTTCGGCGATCTCGCGGGTCAGGGCCTCGGCGCGGGCCGGGTCGCCCTCCCGCACCGCCTCGGCGAGGCGCACGTGCAGGGTCACGGCCGCCGGGTCGGGGTCCTCGAACATCACGTCGTGGTGCGTACGGCCGGTCAGGACCTCGGCGACGACGTCGCCGAGGCGGGCGAACATCTCGTTGCCCGAGGCGTTCAGGACGGTGCGGTGGAAGGCGATGTCGTGCACCAGGTACGCGTCCAGCTGCTGGCCGCGCGAGGTGGCGACCATGCCGAGGGCGTACTCGGTCAGGGCGGCGCACTGCTCGGCCGTGGCGTGGCGCGCGGCGAGGCCCGCGGCGACCGGCTCGACCGCCGAGCGCAGGACGGTCAGGGAGCGCAGCTGGCGCGGGCGGTCGGCGCCGGCCAGGCGCCAGCGGATGACCTGCGGGTCGTAGACGTTCCACTCCGCGGTGGGCAGCACGGTCACGCCGACCCGGCGCCGCGACGCGACCAGGTGCATGGACTCCAGGACCCGCACCGCCTCGCGCATCACGGAGCGGGACACCTCGAAGCGCTGCGCCAGCTCGTCCGTGCGCAGGACACTGCCGGGCGGGTACTCGCCCCCGGTGATGCTGGGCCCGAGGCTGTCCAGTACGCGGGCGTGCAGCCCCGGGGCCTGTGCGGTCATGGGGTCAGCGTACGAGGAGAGCAGCACGGTGAAAAAGTCAGACTTTTCTGTCACAGGCTCTTGAATTTGTCTGACCTAATGAGTTTCAGTGGCGTGAACGGAACGGGTCCGTGTCCGAAATCCCCGTTCGGGGAGCGGGCGAGTACCCGGCCGATGTCGATGAAGACAGCGAGGCAGCAGCGATGAGCACCCCCCACGTCGTCGTAGTGATGGGCGTCGCAGGAACGGGCAAGACCACGGTCGGCCCCCTGCTCGCCGCCCGGCTCGGCGTGCCCTACGCCGAGGGCGACGACTTCCACCCGCTGGCCAACATCGCCAAGATGTCGTCCGGCACGCCCCTGACCGACGACGACCGGTGGCCCTGGCTCGACGCCATCGGCGCCTGGGCGCGACTCCGTGCCGGGCACGGCGGCGTCGTCAGCTGCTCCGCCCTCAAGCGCGGCTACCGCGACCGGCTGCGGTCCGCCGCGCCCGGCCTCGTCTTCGTCCACCTCACCGGCGACCGGGCCCTCATCGAGGACCGGATGAGCCACCGCGAGGGCCACTTCATGCCGACCGCGCTCCTGGACTCCCAGTTCGCGACCCTTCAGCCGCTCGGCGCGGACGAGGCGGGCGTGGCCGTGGACGTCGCGGGCACGCCGGAGGACATCGCACAGCGGGCCGCGAAGGCCCTGGCCACCCGGTAGCCCCTCCCTTTCCCCTTTTCGTTCCCTTCCCTGCCCCCTCACGTACGTACGCCCACATGCCGACGTACGCCCACACGCACAAGGAACCACCGTGACCAGTCTCAGCGTCGAGATGCTGGCAGCGGACCCCGTCGAACCGATCACCTCGGCGGGCCATGCCCAGCTCGGCATCGCCGTCCTCGCGGGCATCGCCGTCATCGTCCTGCTCATCACGAAGTTCAAGGTCCACGCCTTCCTGGCGCTGACCATCGGCTCGCTGGCCCTCGGCGCCTTCGCCGGGGCCCCGCTCGACAAGGCCATCGGCAGCTTCACCACCGGGCTCGGCTCCACCGTGGCGGGTGTGGGCGTGCTCATCGCGCTCGGCGCGATCCTCGGCAAGCTGCTCGCGGACTCCGGCGGCGCCGACCAGATCGTGGACACGATCCTGGCCAGGGCCGGAGGCTCCGGCGGCCGGGCCATGCCGTGGGCCATGGTCCTGATCGCTTCGGTGATCGGGCTTCCGCTGTTCTTCGAGGTCGGCATCGTGCTGCTGATCCCGGTCGTGCTCATGGTCGCCAAGCGCGGCAACTACTCGCTGATGCGGATCGGCATCCCCGCCCTCGCCGGTCTGTCCGTGATGCACGGCCTGATCCCGCCGCACCCCGGCCCGCTCGTCGCCATCGACGCGGTGAAGGCCAACCTCGGCGTGACGCTGGCGCTCGGCGTGCTCGTCGCCGTCCCCACCGTGATCATCGCGGGGCCGGTGTTCTCCAAGGTCGCCGCGCGCTGGGTGGACGTGGCACCGCCGGAGAAGATGATTCCGCAGCGGGCCTCCGAGGAACTGGAGAAGCGGCCCGGGTTCGGCGTCACGGTGGCCACCGTGCTGCTGCCCGTCGTCCTCATGCTGTCCAAGGCGCTCGTCGACATCGTCGTGGACGACCCCGAGGCGACCGTGCAGCGCGTCTTCGACGTCGTCGGGTCGCCGCTGATCGCGCTGCTCGCTGCGGTGCTCGTGGGCATGTTCACGCTGGGGCGGGCCGCGGGCTTCACCAAGGAGCGGCTCTCCACGACCGTCGAGAAGTCGCTCGCGCCCATCGCGGGCGTCCTGATGATCGTCGGCGCGGGCGGCGGCTTCAAGCAGACGCTCATCGACGTCGGGGTCGGGCAGATGATCCTCGACTTCTCCGAGGACTGGTCCATCCCCGCGCTGCTGCTCGCCTGGCTGATCGCCGTCGCGATCCGGCTCGCGACGGGCTCCGCGACCGTGGCGACGATCTCGGCGGCGGGGCTCGTGGCGCCGCTCGCCGCGGACATGTCCACCGCGCACGCGGCCCTGCTCGTCCTGGCGATCGGTGCGGGCTCGCTCTTCTTCAGCCATGTGAACGACGCCGGGTTCTGGCTGGTGAAGGAGTACTTCGGCCTGGACGTCGGCCAGACGATCAAGACGTGGTCGGTGATGGAGACGATCATCTCGGTGGTGTCGCTCGGGTTCGTGCTGCTGCTCTCGCTCGTGCTGTAGCCACGGCCCCGCCGTACCGGAACCGAGGCCGCCGCCCGCCCGCCCCTGCCCGGGGCGGGCGGGCGGCGGCCTTTCGGCAGGCCCCGGCTAGGCGCCCGGAGGCGGCGTCGTCGCGGCCTTCTCCAGCTGGAAGGCCTCGTTGCCCAGGCCGATGCGGGCGTGGGCCGCGGGCCTGCGGGCGCGGAGGTGGGCGCCGTGGGCGAGGCCGATGACGGCCGCGGCCGCGATGACGCCGGGCAGCAGCCAGGGCAGCGCCGAGCCGGGCCCCGCGGAGACGAGGATGTCGAAGTCCTTGACGGTGTAGCCCGCGATGACCAGCAGCGCGACGGCCGCGAGCCCGGAGGCCACCAGGCGCCAGAACTGGGCGCGCGCGGCACCGCGGCGCACGAAGAAGACGATGACCGCCACGGACGCGGTGGCCATGAGCAGCAGCACGCCGAGCGCGCCGACGTTGCCGCCCCAGGTGAACAGGTGCAGGACCGGCGCGGTGGGATCGCCCGCGGGCTTGTCGTCGGCGACGGCGAAGCCCACCACCACGACGGCGGCCACCACGGTCTGCAGGAGCGAGCCGGTGCCGGGCGCGCCGCTCGCGCTGCTGGTCCTGCCGAAGGCGGCCGGGAGCAGGCCCTCGCGGCCCATCGCGAACGCGTACCGCGCGACCACGTTGTGGAAGCTGAGGACCGCCGCGAACATGCCGGTCACGAACAGGACGTGCAGGACGTCCGTGAAGGTGGTGCCGAGCCGGGACTCGGTGAGGCCGAAGAGCAGGCCCGCGCTCTGTTCGCGCGCGGCGGGCACGATGCCCGAGGGCCCCGCGGCCACCGTGAGCGCCCAGGAGCTGAGCGCGAAGAAGACGGCGACGAACCCCACGGCGAAGAACATCACGCGGGCCACGACGACCTGGGGGCGGCTGGTCTCCTCCGCGTACACGGGCGCCTGCTCGAAGCCGGTGAACGCGGCGATGCAGAAGCACAGGGAGGTGGCGACGCCCGCGCCGGTGAGCGTGTCGGGGTTGAAGGCGTGCAGGGACACGCCCTCGGCGGAGGGGTCGGCGAGGGCGGCGACGTCGAAGATGACGACGAGGGCGACCTCCACGAGCAGCAGCACCCCGAGCACGAGCGCGTTGAGGTCGATCTTGAGCCAGCCGAGCACGGCGACGAGGGCCACGGTCACGAGCGCCGGGATCCACCAGGCGACGGTGACGTCGGCGTACTTGGCGAGCAGCCCGGACACCTCGAAGCCGAGCAGGCCGTACAGGCCCGCCTGGAGCGCGCTGTAGGCGACGAGCGCGACGGCGGAGGCGCCCGCGCCCGCGGTGCCGCCGAGCCCGCGCGATATGTACGCGTAGAAGGCCCCGGCGTTGTGGACGTGCCGGCTCATCTCCGCGTACCCGAAGCTGAACAGGGCGAGGACGACGCCGAGCGCGAGGAAGAGCAGGGGCTGGCCGACCACGCCCATCACGCCGTACGTGGTGGGCATGACGCCCGCGACCACCATCAGCGGCCCGGTGGCGGCGAGCACGGAGAGCAGGAGCCCCGCCGTGCCCAGGCGGCCCGCGCGCAGCGCCCGCTCCTGGCCCATGTACGTGTTGATGTCCCCCTGGCCCGCGGCGGGCCTGCCGTGGGCCCCGGTTCCCGGTCCTGCGGGGTGCCCCGCTCTGCTTGCCCTCGCGTTCGAACTGCCCGTCGCCATGGCGCGGTTGTCCTTTCCGCTGTTCGTGGGTCGATCGGTCTGGTGTGGTGCCGCCTACGCGTCACGCGGTGCCGAGCGCGGCGGCCCGCGCGGCGGTGTAGGCCTCGTGCGGGTCCCGGTCGGGGTACGACCAGGGCGCTTCGGTCACGTGCCCGCCGATGCGGTGGAACAGCGCGGCCGCCTCGGCCGACCGGCCCTCGCAGTGCGTGGCGTGGGCGAGGAAGTTGAGGTCGACGAAGGCGCGCGGGTGGGCGGTGCCCGCCGGGGCGCCGCCCGGGGTCTCCCATGTGAGCCACCAGTCGAAGGAGGCCTTCATCACCTGCCGGGCGCGGCGGCTCGACCAGTGCCCGGAGGCGACCGGGTCGTGGCTCTCGCTGCCCGCGGTGGCGAGCACCCGGTAGCGCTCGGCGTGGGCGACGACCGGGAGCACCGCGAGCGGCGAGTGGGCGGGCACCTGCTCGGCCGCCCAGGTGGCGAAGTCGTACACCTCGTGCAGCGGGTCCTGTCCTGCGCCGGGGCGCCGCTCGGCGAGCCGCGCGAGCATCAGGTAGTGCGCGTGGTGGTGCTCGGGGTGGCGGTGCCTGACCTCGTCGAAGAGCCGTACGACGTCCTCCTCGTGGCCGAGCGAGCGCTCCAGGAGCAGCAGCGCCAGCCAGGGCGTCGGGTCGGCGGGGACGCGGGCCGCCGCCTCCCGGCAGGCGGTGCGGGCCTTCTCGGAGCGCTCCTTGCCGCGCAGCGCGCGGTGCACGGCGGCGTGGGCGAGCAGCACGGCGGCGTCGGCGCTCTCCGGTTCGGCGAGCCGCCAGTCGCGGATCCACGCGGTGGTGCTCTGCTCGCGGGCGAGCACGTCGCAGCGGTGGCCGCGGCGGTCCCAGTCGTCGCCGGTGGCGGCGAGCAGCTCCCGCACCTCGGTCCAGCGGCCCTGCGCCAGCGCGGCGCGCGCGGCGACGAGTTCGGCGTCGTCGAGGGCGGCGTCGAAGACGTGGCTCGCGCGTTTGCGAGAGCGACCGAGAGGTGGGGGTGGGGACACCGCGGGCGTCCTCCCAAGACGCGGTAGGTGGGCGGGCGATCACGCACAGCCAACCGGTAGGCAGCGCTCCGCGTCAAGGCCCAGGCGCCCCAAGCCTCTTGACACGTCTCGCACGCATCCTGCCGCACTCCTTCACGGGTTCCGGCGGTGCGCGGCGGGCCCTCCGGAGCGGCGGACACCCGGCCCGGCGCCGCCGCCGGGCCTCCCCTAGTCGACGGCCTTTGCAGCCGCACGCCCCGCCGCGCGCCCCGAGAAGAGACAGCCGCCGAGGAAGGTGCCCTCCAGGGAGCGGTAGCCGTGCACCCCGCCGCCGCCGAACCCGGCGGCCTCGCCCGCGGCGTACACGCCCGGCAGCGGTTCGCCGCCCTCCCGCAGGACGCGCGAGGACAGATCGGTCTCCAGGCCGCCGAGCGTCTTGCGCGTGAGGATGTTCAGACGGACGGCGATCAGCGGTCCCGCGCCGGGGTCGAGGAGGCGGTGCGGCGCGGCGGAACGGATCAGCCGGTCGCCGAGGAATTTGCGTGCGCCACGGACGGCCATGACCTGGAGATCCTTGGTGAAGGGGTTGACGATCTCGCGGTCGCGGGCGGCGATCGTGCGGTGCAGGGCCGCCTCGTCGATGAGGGCTTCCTTGGTGAGCGCGTTCATGCCGCGCACCAGGGCGCCGAGGTCCTTCTCCACGACGAAGTCGACGCCGTGGTCCATGAACGCGCGTACCGGTCCGGGTACGTCGGCCCGCGCCCGCTCGATGACGCCGCGTACGGACTTGCCGGTCAGGTCGGGGTTCTGCTCGGAGCCCGACAGGGTGAACTCCTTGCCGATGACGCGCTGGTTGAGCACGAACCAGGTGTGGTCGTACCCGGTGCCCATGATGTGGCTGAGCGTGCCCAGGGTGTCGAAGCCGGGGAACAGCGGCACGGGCAGCCGGTCGCCGCGCGCGTCCAGCCACAGCGAGGACGGTCCCGGCAGGATGCGGATGCCGTGCCCGGCCCAGATGGGGTTCCAGTTCTCGATGCCCTCGGTGTAGTGCCACATGCGGTCGCGGTTGATCAGGCGCGCGCCCGCCCGCTCGGCGATGCCGAGCATCAGGCCGTCGACGTGCGCGGGCACCCCGGAGAGCATCTTCCCGGGCGGAGTGCCGAGCCGCTCGGGCCAGTTGGCGCGGACCAGGTCGTGGTTGCCGCCGATGCCGCCGGAGGTGACGATCACCGCCTGGGCGCGCAACTCGAAGGACCCGGTGACCTCGCGGCTGCTGGCCGTGCCGCGCTCGGCCTCCGACGGCTCCAGGACCTCGCCGGTCACGGTGTCGACCACGCCCGCGCTGCGGCCGAGGCCGGTGACGCGGTGGCGGAACCTCAGCTGGACGAGGCCGCGTTCGACGCCCTCGCGCACGCGGCGCACGAACGGGGTGAGCAGTCCGGGGCCCGTCCCCCAGGTGATGTGGAAGCGGGGCACGGAGTTGCCGTGCCCCTGGGCGTCGTAGCCGCCGCGCTCGGCCCAGCCGACGACCGGGAAGAACCGCACGCCGAGACCGTGCAGCCAGGCCCGCTTCTCGCCGCACGCGAAGTCCACGTACGCCTTGGCCCACTCGCGCGGCCAGTGGTCCTCCTCGCGGTCGAAGGCGGCCGTGCCCATCCAGTCCTGGAGGGCGAGTTCGCGGTGGTCCTTGATCCGCATGCGCCGCTGCTCGGGGGAGCCGACGAAGAAGAGCCCTCCGAAGGACCAGTGGGCCTGCCCGCCCAGGGACTGCTCCGGCTCCTGGTCGACCAGGATCACCCTGCGCCCCGCGTCGACGAGCTCGGCGGTGGCCGTGAGCCCGGCGAGCCCCGCACCGATCACGATGACGTCCGCGTCGTAGGCCATGACGGCTCCTTCTCGACTTCCGGCTCGGCCCGTGGTCGGGCGCGCCGAGCAGTGGCGGGGCGGTACGTCCGCCGACGGTGGCGCATGCGCGCGGACGCGTGTTACCCGTGAGTCAGATCCTGGATAGGCCCGGGCCGGACGTCAACCGTCCGGTACGGGTCACCCGGGGCGGGTGGGCGGTCGGTCCACCGCCGGACCGCCGGGTGGCCCCCCTTCGGCCGGGGCCCGCCCGAAATCTGCCGGTGGCCCGGAGGCGGGTCCGCCCTGGGCCGGCCACGGACCGGCCGTGCTCCGCCAGGGATCCGGCCACGGACCGGGCAGGGACCGTCAGGGATCCGGCCATGGTCCGGCCGGGGCCCGGCCGGGGAGCCGTCGCGGAGCGGCTGTGACCCGCCCGAGGGCCGCTATCGTCGGCCGGGTACCGCTTGCCCGGCCGTCGTCGAGTTCGAGGTCCTCACGTGTCGGTTCTGGTCCTGCTTCTGTCCGTCGCCGCGGCCTGCTGCCTCGGGGTCGGCTTCGTCCTGCAGCAGAACGCCGCCCAGCGGGCCCCGCTCGGCGACTTCCTCTCGCCGCGGCTCCTGCTCGACCTGGTGCGGGTGCCGCGCTGGCTGGGCGGCATCGGCCTGATGGTGTGCGGCATGGTGCTCGGCGCCCTCGCGCTCGGGGAGGGCGAGGTCACCCTGGTGGAGCCGCTGCTCGCCACGAACCTGCTGTTCGCCCTCGCGCTCTCGCGGCACCGGACCAAGCAGCCGCTCGGCCGTCAGGGCTGGGCCGGGCTCGCCCTGCTGGCGGGCGGCGTGACGGCCTTCATCGTGGCGGGCGAGCCGCGCGGCGGCGCGGCGGACCCCGATCCGCTGCGGCACTGGCTGGTCCTCGGCGTGATGACCGGCGGAGCACTCGCGCTCGCCGCGCTCGCGAAGAAGTCCCCCCTCGGCTCCGGGCCCGCGCTGCTCGGGGTCGCGGCCGGGCTGCTCTACGGCGTGCAGGACGCGCTGACGCGGGTCAGCGAGGAGCGGTTCGTCGCGGGCGGCTGGGCCGAACTCCTCGGCGGCTGGCAGCCGTACGCGGTCCTGGTGCTCGGCGTCACCGGGCTCGTCCTGGTGCAGAGCGCGTTCGAGATGGCGCCGCTGCGGATGTCCCTGCCCGCGCTCACCGCCGCCCAGCCCCTCGCTGGCATCGCCTGCGGCGTCGGCTTCCTCGGCGACCGGCTGCGGACGGACACCGCGGCCCTGGCGTGGGAGGCCGCGGGCCTCGCCGGGATCGTGACCGGCATCGTCCTGCTCGGCCTGCATCCGGCGATGCCCGCGGGCACGGGCGGCGGTAGCAGCGGGGCTCGGGCCTCGGCACTGCGCTGACCTGTCAGGATGGCCGTATGAGCGCTGACGGCACGCATCCGGCGGACGAGATCCTGGCCATCGTCGACGAGCACGACCGCGTGATCGGCGAGGCCCCGCGCGGCGAGGCGTACGCCCGCGGTCTGCGCCACCGCTGCGTCTTCATCGAGGCCCGCGACGCCGAGGGCCGCGTCTTCGTGCACCGCCGCACCGCCACGAAGCTCGTCTTCCCCTCCCTGTACGACATGTTCGTCGGCGGGGTCGTCGGCGCGGGCGAGTCCTACGACGACGCGGCCCTGCGGGAGGCCCAGGAGGAGCTCGGCGTCCGCGGACTCCCCCGCCCCACCCCGCTGTTCAAGTTCCTGTACGACGACGGCGCGGGCCGCACCTGGTGGTCGTACCTCTACGAGGTCCGCTGTGCGAGCCCGGTGGATCCGCAGGTGGAGGAGGTCGCCTGGCACGACTTCCTGACCGACGGGGAGCTCGCGCGCCGCGCCGAGGAGTGGGCGTGGGTGCCGGACGGCCTGGACGCGTACCGGCGCCTGCGCGACTTCCGGGCGGCCCGATGACGGACGGACCCGGGGAGGAAGAGGCCCCGGCGGCGCCCGGGAAGGGGGCCGGGGTCCCGCAGGGGCTGCGGCTGTGGTTCAGCCCCGCCGGGCTGCGGGACGAGGGCGACACCCCGGACTACCGCTTCTCGCTGGCCAACGAGCGCACCTTCCTGGCCTGGCTGCGCACCGCGCTCGCGCTGGTCGGCGGCGGCTTCGCCGTGGACCAGTTCCTGCCCGACCTGCGCTGGGGCGCCCGCGTCGGGCTCGCGCTCGCGCTGCTCGGCGCCGGGGTGCTGTGCGCGCTGCGGGCGGTCAACCACTGGGTGCGGTGCGAGCGGGCCATGCGGCGCGGCGAGGACCTCCCGGTCTCGCGCTTCCCCGCGCTGCTCGGCCTCGCGGTGGCGGTCGTCGCCCTCGCGATGGTCGCGGTCGTGCTGTTCGGCTGGGAAGGGTGACGGAGGCCGTGCCGGACGGGTCCCGCGCGGCCCGGGACCCGGGCCTGCAGCCCGAGCGCACCCGGCTCGCGTGGCGGCGTACGACCCTGACGTGCACGGTCGCCGCGGTGCTCGCGGCGCGGACGGCCCTGCACCACGGCCCGTCGGCGGCGGGGGCCGTGGCATGCGCGCTGACCCTGCTGCTCTGGCTCGGCTTCCTCGCGGTGGCGCACCGCAGGATCACGGAGCTCGCCGTGGCGCGCCCGCGCGCGCTGGACGCGCGGGCGGCGACGGTGGCGGCCGTGTGCACGGGGGCGCTCGCGCTGTGTGCGCTGGTGGTGCTGTTCTGACGGGCGCGGCACAGGTGCGCCGGGGCGCCCCGTCGGACAGGCCCTAGTCCCCCTCCGCCGCCCAGTCCACCGTGACGACGATCTTCCCGCGGGTGCGTCCCTGTTCGCTCAGGCGGTGCGCGTCCGCGGCCCGCTCCAGCGGGAACGTCGCGTCGACGTGGACGGTGAGCACGTCCTGCTCCGCGAGTTCGGTGAGGTGGCGCAGGTCGTCGGCGTCGGGGCGGACGAAGCAGTACCGGCCGCCCAGGCCGATCACGGAGCCGTCGGCGACGGAGGCGAGGCGGCCGCCGGGCGCGAGCAGCTCGGCGGAGACCCTCAGCGTGTCGCCGCCGATGGTGTCGAAGGCGGCGTCGACGCCCTCCGGGGCGAGGGCGCGCACCCGCTCGGCGAGGCCCTCGCCGTAGGTGACGGGCTCGGCGCCCAGCTCCCGCAGGTAGGCGTGGTTGCGCTCGCTCGCGGTGCCGATGACGCGGGCGCCCGCGTGCCGGGCGAGCTGGACGGCGAAGGAGCCGACGCCGCCCGCGGCCGCGTGCACCAGGACGACGTCGCCCTCGCCCACGGTGAGCGCCCCGTGCACCACCTGGTAGGCGGTGAGCCCGGCCAGCGGCAGGCCCGCGGCCTCCTCGAAGGTGAGGTTGCGGGGCTTGCGGGCCAGGGTGCGCACGGGCGCGGCCACGTACTCGGCGAGCGTGCCCCGGGACAGGAAGTCCTCGCGGACGTAGCCGATGACCTCGTCGCCGACGGCGAACTCCGGGGCGGCGACGCCGGGCTGGACCACCACGCCCGCCACGTCCCAGCCGGGGATCACCGGGAAGACCGGGTCCAGGACGGCGTCGAGGTAGCCCTCGCGGCACTTGTGGTCGACCGGGTTGACGGCCGCGGCCCGGACCTTGACCAGGACGGAGTCCGGGCCGACCTTCGGGTCGCGCACGTCGCCGTACTCCAGGACCTCGGCACCGCCGTACGCGCGGTAGCTGATCGCTTTCATCGAGTCGCCTCACGCAGTCATGACACTACGCAGCACGCTCGCACAACGGGACCAAAGGGGCATCGAGGACTAGCCTGAGAGGGTCATCAGGCCCCTCTTCGGGAGGCACGTCCCATGACCGTCACCCATCAGGAACACCCCGCCCACGACCACGCGCACGGCCCCGCCTGCGGCCACCCCGAGGTCCCGCACGGCGACCACGTCGACTACGCGCACGACGGCCATCTGCACCGCGCGCACGGCGGCCACTACGACGAGTGCGAGCCGGGCGGCCACGTCGCGCACGACGGTCACGCCCACCAGCACGGCACGGACTGCGGGCACGCCGCCGTGCCGCACGGCGACCACGTGGACTACGTGCACGACGGGCATCGGCACGCGGCCCACGACGGCCACTGGGACGACCACTGACCGTCTGGGCCCGCCCCCGCCGCACCCCGGCCCACCCTCGCCGCACCCCGCCGCACCCCGCCGCACCCCGGCGCGCCCCCGCCGGGCCCCACCCGCGGCAGGCCGCACCCGTGGCGGGGGCCGCGATCCTGATCACGTTCGGGCACCCCCTCTGGACGACATACCGACTGGTCGGCATCATGAACGCCAGCGCGTTTGCCCGCCAGTTCGACACCTGCCCGTCCCCGTGTGTCCGTCCACGATCAGGAGCGACCGCCCATGAGCGCAGACCATCCGCCCGGCCTCGACCTCGACCGGCTGCGCGGCCACCTCGACCGCGCGCGCCCGGGACTGCTCGGCGGCGGCCCGCTCACGGCCCGCCTCATCGAAGGCGGCCGGTCCAACCTCACGTACGCCGTCACGGACGGGGCCGCCCGCTGGGTGGTGCGCCGCCCGCCGCTCGGCCACGTCCTGGCCACCGCGCACGACATGCGGCGCGAGCACCGGGTGATCAGCGCGCTGCACCCGACCGCCGTGCCGGTGCCCCGCCCCGTGCTGCTGTGCGAGGACGAGTCGGTCCTCGGGGCGCCCTTCTACGCCATGGAGTTCGTCGAGGGCACGCCGTACCGCACGGCGGAGCAGCTCGCGCCGCTCGGGCCCGAGCGCACCCGGGCCACGGTGCTCGGCCTCGTCGACGCGCTCGTGGACCTGCACGCCGTCGACCCGGAGGCGGTGGGGCTCGCCGACTTCGGGCGGCCCGAGGGCTTCCTCGACCGGCAGCTGCGCCGCTGGGGCAAGCAGCTCGCGGCCTCGCGCGGCCGTGAGCTCGCCGGCATCGACGAGCTGCACGCGGCGCTCGGCCGGGCGCTGCCCGCGTCGCCCGCGCCCGCCGTCGTCCACGGCGACTACCGCCTGGACAACGTCCTGATCGACTCCACGTCCGGGACGGACCGCATCGCGGCCGTCCTCGACTGGGAGATGTCGACCCTCGGCGACCCGCTGACGGACCTGGGGCTCCTGGTGATGTACAGCGTGCGCCTGGAGGTGCCCGACTCCCCCGTCAGCACCACGGCGGGCGCTCCGGGGCACCCGGATCCGGCCGAGCTGATCGAGCGGTACGCGGCCCGCTCCGGGCGCGACGTGTCCGCGGTCTCCTGGTACACCGCGTTCGCCTGGTTCAAGCTCGCCGTGATCCTGGAGGGCATCCACTACCGCTACACCCAGGGCCAGACGGTCGGCCCGGGCTTCGACCGCATCGGCGAACTGGTGCCCCTGTTCATCGAGCACGGCCTGACCACCCTCCAGGAAGGCTGATCCGCACCCATGGACTTCGCATTCGACGCCCGTACCGAGGAACTGCGCGGCAAGCTGCTCGCCTTCATGGACGCGTACGTGTACCCGGCCGAGAAGGTCGCCGACGCACAGCGCGCCCGTCTCGCCTCCCCGTGGGACACGCCCGCCGTGGTCGAGGACCTGAAGGCAGAGGCCCGCCGCCAGGGTCTGTGGAACCTCTTCCTGCCGGACGCCGAGCACGGCGCGGGCCTGACGAACCTCCAGTACGCGCCCCTCGCGGAAATCACCGGCCGCAGCCCGCACTTGGCGCCCACGGCCCTGAACTGCGCGGCGCCGGACACCGGCAACATGGAGGTGCTCGCCCAGTTCGGCACCGGCGAGCAGCAGAAGCGCTGGCTCGCGCCGCTGCTCGCGGGCGAGATCCGCTCGGCGTTCGCGATGACGGAGCCGGAGGTGGCCTCCTCCGACGCCACGAACATCACCACGCACATCCGGCGCGACGGCGACGCGTACGTGATCACGGGCCGCAAGTGGTACATCTCCGGGGCGATGAACCCGCACTGCGAGGTCTTCATCGTCATGGGCAAGACGGACCCGGAAGGGCCCGACATCCGCCGCCAGCAGTCGATGGTCCTCGTCCCCCGCGACACCCCCGGCGTCGAGGTGCGCCGCGCCATGACGGTGTACGGATACGAGGACCACTCCCACGGAGGGCACGCCGAGGTCGTCTTCGACCACGCGCGCGTGCCCGTGACGAACCTCGTCGGCGAGGAGGGCGGCGGCTTCGCCATCGCCCAGGCGCGGCTCGGTCCCGGCCGCATCCACCACTGCATGCGGCTCATCGGCATGGCCGAGCGGGCGATCGAGCTCATGTGCCGCAGGGCCCTGGACCGCACCGCGTTCGGCAAACCGCTGGCCCGGCAGGGCGTCGTACAGCAGTGGATCGCCGACGCGCGCGTGACGGTGGAGCAGCTGCGGCTGCTCGTGCTCAAGACGGCGTGGCTGATGGACACCGTGGGCAACAAGGGCGCGCACACGGAGATCCAGGCCATCAAGATCGCGACGCCCCGGGCGGTCGTCGACATCCTGGACCGCGCGGTGCAGCTGCACGGCGCGGGCGGGGTGAGCCAGGACTTCCCGCTGGCGGAGCTGTGGGCCGCGGCGCGGACGCTGCGGCTCGCCGACGGTCCTGACGAGGTGCACCAGCGGTCGCTGGCCCGGCGGGAGCTGAAGCGGTACGCCTAGCTGCAGGCCGTGCCCTCCCGTCCCGCCCGACAGGACGGGAGGGCCCAGCGGGAACTACGGGCGCAGGGCCCTCAGCAGCAGGTCCGCCAGGTGGTCCGCGACCTGTTGCGGGGACAGCGGCCCGTCGGGGCGGTACCACGTGGACAGGTGGTGGACAGAGCCGAAGTGGTAGTCCACCACCAGGTCCGCGGGGGTCGCCGAGGAGAAGACGCCCGACTCCTGGCCCTCCTCGACCAGCGCGCGGAAGCGTTCGTGGTAGCGGCGGCGCTCGGCCCGCACCTGCTTGTGCTTCTCGGGGCTGAGGTGGTGCATGGACCGGAAGAAGATCGCGGCGTCGTCGAGGTTGGCGATGGTGGTCACCACGACGTCGGCCGCCGCGTCCCGCAGCCGCCGCTCCACGGGCGCGTCGGCGTCCGCGAAGGCGTCGAGCCGCTCCTGCTGGACCCGCAGCATGCGGGCGTACACCTCGTGCAGCAGGTCGTCCTTGGAGCCGAAGTAGTGGTACAGCGCGCCCTTGGTGACGCCGGCCGCCTCCACGATCTCCTGCACGGACGTGCGGTCGTAGCCGCGGTCGGCGAAGAGCCGGGTGGCGGCGGCGAGCAGCCGCTGCGGGACGGGCGTGCCGTCACCGTCCGTCGTCCTGGCCACTGCCGCCACCTGCCTTCCGTTTCCTGTGAGGCCCGCTGATGCGTGCGCCTCGATGCGTTCGGTCGTTCACACGGTCTCCGGTGACAACGCGGTTCCCGCCGGAGGATCTTCCCACTGACCGGCTACGGGAGCCGCGTCGCCTCCCACTTCTGCTGGATGTGGTTCATGCTGGTGAGCCACTTGTCGGGGGCGGACGCCCGCGCCCGGTAGTACTCGGCGACCTCGGGGTGCGGCAGGATCAGGAAGCGGTCCTCGGCCATCCCGGCGAACAGGGCGTCGGCGACGTCCTCCGGCTCGACGGCGGTGGGCACGAGCACGAGTTCGCCCGCGGACCCGGCGGCGGTGAGCATGTCGGTGCGCACGCCCTGCGGGCAGATCGCGTGCACCTTGAGGCCCCGGTGGCGGTAGGTGAGGGAGAGCCACTCCGCGAAGGCGTACGCGCCGTGCTTGGTGACGCTGTACGGGGCGGCGCCCACCATGGTGAGGAGCCCGGCCGCGGACACCGTGGACACGAACCGGCCCGCGCCGCGCTCCAGCCAGGCGGGCAGCAGCGCGTGCGCGGCCCGTACGTGGGCCATGACGTTCACGTCCCAGGCGCTCGCCCACACCTGCTCGTCGGCGGCCTCGGAACCGCCGGACGCCAGGCCCGCGTTGGCGCAGTACACGTCGACGGCGCCGTCGAGGGCCGCGAGCGCGCCGGGCACGACCCCGGAGGCGTCGCCCGGCACGGCGAACCCGCCGATCTCCTCGGCGACGGCGGCGGCCTTGGCGGCGTCCAGGTCGTTGACGACGACCCGGGCCCCGGCCGCGGCGAAGCGGCGGGCCAGCGCGGCCCCGATCCCGCCCCCGGCTCCGGTGACGACGACTCCCTTGTCCCGCAAGCTCTCCACGGTCTCCCCTTCGGCCTCGGACCCACTGCCGCACTGACGCGCCGCGGCAGCAGACTAACCGGTCGGTATGTTCGGCGGAAGGGGAGGTCCCGGCCGTCAGGGCGGCCGTGAGGGCAGGACCCCTACCGGTTTTCCGGTAGGGGTCAGGGTGCGCGGGCCCCCCTCCCGCTCTGGGGGCTTCCCGGCTGGTGACGGGCCGCCGGACCCGGGATCGTGATCAGTGGCTCAAGACGGGTGTACGACAGGCGAGTTGAGGAGTGGTTCGGCATGGCACGGACGGCACGGCGCACGGGCCCGCTGCTGATGGTGGCGGCCGCGGTCGGCGCGGGGGCCCTGGTCGCCCCGCAGGGGGCCGGGGCGGCGGCGCGCGAGGGCGACCCGGTGCGGGCCCTGGAGCGCGTCGCGCACCCGCTGCGCTCGACCGCCCCGGACGGCCCGGACGAGGACCTGCGGCCGCTGGACGCGATGGTGGGCGGCGCCACGGTGGTGGGCCTGGGCGAGGCCACGCACGGCTCGCACGAGTTCTTCACCATGAAGGACCGGGTCTTCCGCCACCTGGTCGAGGACAAGGGCTTCACCACCTTCGCCCAGGAGGTCAGCTGGACGACCGGGCTGCGCTTCGACGCCTATGTGCGCGGCGGCGCGGGCGACGTGCGCGCGCTCGTCCACCGCGAGCTGGCGAAGACCCCCTGGGACACCGAGGAGTATGTGGAACTGCTCTCATGGATGCGCGCGTACAACGCCGAGCATCCGCGGCGGCAGCTCCGCTTCATGGGCAACGACCTCAACTACCCGCGGACGGGCGAGGAGCTGTACGACGGCGTGACGGACTACGTCCGGCGCCACGAGCCGGACCTGCTCCCCCGCATCACCGAGCTGTACGCGCCGCTGCGGCGCCTGACGGACGGCGACGCGCACATGGGCAGGCCCCAGGCCGAGCGCGAGCGCCTCGCGGAGAGGGCACGGGCGGCCTACCGGCTCCTCAAGGAGCGTCGGCCGGAGCACGGCGGCAAGCGGTTCGCCCTGGCCCTGCACCACGCCCGGTCCGTCCAGCAGACCGCGACGATCTACGCCTTCGCGCTGAACACCCCGGCGGGCGACCGCGCCGCCATGCTGTACCGCGACCGCATCATGGCGGAGAACACCGCCTGGTGGCAGCGGTACACGGACACGAAGGTCCTGCTCTCCGCGCACAACGCCCATGTCGCGTACACCTCGTACGATCCGCGCTACCCGAAGATGCAGGGCGCCTTCCTGCGGGACCGCCTCGGCAAGAAGTACATGAGCGTGGGCTTCACCTTCGACCGGGGCGCGTTCATGGCGCAGCCCGACGGCGAGACGGCCTGGAAGTCCTTCTCGGTGGGCCCGGCCACACCGGAGATGAACGAGCACACGCTCGACCAGGTCCGCCACGACGACTACTACGTCGATCTGCGCACGGCCCCGGCGGCCGCCCGGTCCTGGCTCCGAAGGGCCCGGACGACCTACAGCATCGGCGCGGGCTGGCCCGACGGTCCCTACAAGATCGCCCTGGCTTCGTCCCACGACGTCCTCATACATCTGCACGACGTCACGGCGGCCCACCGGCAGCCCTCCTAGGCGGGGGCCGGTGCGTCCGGGGGACGGCACCGGCCCCTCTGGCTCGTTTCCACGCCCTGTTTCCCCTGCCTTGTGTCATGTGATCACAGGAAACATCCGGTATGTCATGCCGCAGATCTGGCCAGCGCCCGCGTGCGGCGGGACGATGGTGGACGTGGAGCCCTACTGGGAGTTGACCTTCGACGCCGACGGGGACGTCGACGCCGCGCAGCGCGACCGGCTCCTGTCCGGCGCGAAGGAAAGGCGCATCACCGACCTCCTGGTGTTCGCGCACGGCTGGAACAACGACCAGCGGCGTGCCCGCGCGTTGTACCAGCGCTTCTTCACCCCCTTCGCCTCCCTCACGGGCCCGGACGTACGCCTCGGCTACGTCGGTGTGCTGTGGCCCTCGATGCGCTTCCCCGACGAGCGCATCCCGGACTTCGAGCCGTCCGTGGCCGCCGGAGCCCCTGGTGTCCCCGGCGTTCCCGGGGCCGCCGCCGTGCCGCCCACGCTCGACGAGCCGACGCGGCGGCTGCTCGCCCAGGTCTTCCCGGGCCCCGCGCAGGCGGCGCGGCTCGACCGCCTGGCCCGGTTGCTGGAGGAGCGCTCCGAGGTCCGCTCCCGGCTCGACGAGTTCGCGCGGCACGTGCGCGACCTCGTGGCGGTGCACGAGACCAGCCCCGCGCACGAGTTCGCCGACGACACGGGCGCGGGCGAGCCCGCGATGCTCACCGACGACGCCGTCGAGGTCTGCGAGGTCCTGACCGCCGCCCTGGAGAGCGCGGGCTGCCCCGAACTCCTCGGCGGGCTGCGCAAGCGGCTCTGGCACGGCGCCCGCGAGCTGCTGCGCCAGGGCTCCTACTACGCGATGAAGCGCCGCGCGGGAGCCGTCGGCCAAGTGGGCCTCGGGCCCGCGCTCGGGCTGCTCGCCGCCCGTGTGCCCCGCCTGCGGGTGCATCTGATCGGGCACAGCTTCGGCGCCCGCCTGGTGTCGTACGGACTGCGCGGGATGCCCGCGGGGGCGGGCTGCGTGAAGTCGGCGACGCTGCTTCAGGGGGCCTTCTCGCACTACGCGTTCAGCGAGCGCCTGCCGCACGACCACGCGCGCGGCGGCGCCCTGCACGGGGTGCAGCAGCGGGTCGACGGGCCGCTGGTCGCCTGCTACTCATCGCACGACGACGCCCTCGGCAGGATCTATCCGCTCGCCTCCAAACTCGCCGGGGACTCCGCGAGCTTCCTCGGCCTGTGGGAGCGGTGGGGCGCCGTCGGGTTCGACGGAATCCACGCCACGGACGGCGCCCGGCGCGTGCGGCTGGGCGCCGCCCTGCCCCGGCGGGGGTGCGTGAGCGTGGACGCCGCCGCGGTGGTGCGGCGGGGTGGCCCTCCCAGCGGGGCTCATAGTGACATCTGCCATGAGGAGTTGGCTCGGGTCGTGTGTGCGGCTGGGCGGATCGGCGTCGTGTGAGCGCCGTCGGGGTGTGGTGGGTGGGGAAACTGCGCGTCCGTTGTGGCTGGTCGCGCAGTTCCCCGCGCCCCTTCGGGGCCCGGCTAGCGGTGTCGGGGGAACTCCACCACCTGCTGGTACGTCGGGCGGTTCTGCCACTGGATCGCGCGGTGCGTGATGCCGCCGAGGGGGCGGTGGATCACCGCGTCCGCGCACCACTGGTCGCCCGCCTTGCAGGAGGCGTCACCGGGGTAGACCGCTGACGCCGGTACGGCGAGGGCCTGTTTGAGGGTGGCGAGGAGGGTCTCGCGGCAGGCGTCGAGCGTCCCGCCGCCGCAGTGGGCGGTGCGGCTCCAGCCCTCGGCGGGCCGCCCGAGGACGGTCCGCAGGTCCTTGTCGACATAGCCCCACCAGCCGTACTGGAAGGCGGATCCCGCGTGCGCCCCGGTCGGCCCGTGGCCCGCCGATGGCGCCTCGTCGACGCCGAGCTGCGCGGTCAGCGCGTCGTAGAGGTCCTTGCCAAGGCCCGGTGCGAAGGCGGCCTCGACGAGCCTC
This sequence comes from Streptomyces sp. AN091965, assembly GCF_022698285.1. Taxonomy (NCBI): domain Bacteria; kingdom Bacillati; phylum Actinomycetota; class Actinomycetes; order Kitasatosporales; family Streptomycetaceae; genus Streptomyces; species Streptomyces sp. AN091965. The sequence goes on from NZ_JALDMY010000001.1 coordinate 2,431,572, forward strand.
GGCCACCAGGCGTCCATGACCCGCACGGCGTCGGGGTGCGCGTAGGCGTGCGAGCCGCGCGCGGTCTCCTTGCGCTGGGCGCCCGCCTTGCGCCAGGCCTCCAGCTGCTGCACGGCCCTGGCCAGGTCGGGGTCGTCGACGGCCTTGGCCGCGATGACGTCGAGCAGCTCCGGCAGGGCCTGTTCGCCGCGCAGATCGGTGACGGCCGCCTCCGCCATGGCCCGGGTGAGCGAGGCCCGGGTGACGCCGCCGTCCCTGACGAGCGCCTTGACCCGGTCGTCGAGCAGGTCGCCGCGGTGCACGGCGCCCATGCCGAAGCCGCCGGAGGTGTAGTCGGTGGCCTGTTTGTTGTTCCAGGAGATGTAGTAGTCCTGGTTGACGGACTGCGGGTGCGCGGCGGGCGGCGTCTGCGCGGAGGTGTTGTCCCGGGGGTCGAAGTCCCGCCACTCGTAGGCCTGCTGGGCGTGGACGGGGAAGGCCGGGTCGACGCCGTCGGCGCGCTCGGGGTTGGCGCCGCTGTTGTAGTACGCGGTGTCGCGGGAGTCGGCGTAGAACCAGTTGAAGGCGTAGGAGATGCGCTGGGCCGCCTCCTTGAAGGACGCGGCGTCCTTGACGTGGCCGGGGTCGTTCAGCATCTGGAAGCCGATGATCGAGTCGGCCTCGTGGCGGTAGGTGGAGCGCAGCGAGACGTAGGCGACGGGCTTGCCGCCGATCGTGGCGCGGTGCGTGACGACGCCGAGTCGCGTGCGGAACACCTGCATGCGGTAGGAGCCCGCGGCCGTGGAGTCGGCGACGGTGGGCTTCCAGGCGTTCTTGCGCTCCAGCTTCTCCATGGGCGTGCAGGTGCCCCGGTAGCGGTAGTGCGCCGACTGCTTGGTGGGTCCTGACCCGCCCGGTTCGCACAGCTCGACGGCGTAGGTGTCGGTGATGTCCTGCGTCGCGGAGGTCGCCGACCACGCGTAGTCCTGCCCCCGGCCGAGCTGCACGTACATGCCGACGCCCGCGAAGGACACGCCGCGCGCGCTGATGCCGGGGCCCTGGAGCTCCTGCTGCATGAGGAGCTGCGGGGCGAAGTAGCCGGTCTGCGGGCCGAAGACGGCGACGGGGTGGCCGCTCGCGGTGTGCTTGCCGGAGACCAGCAGGGCGTTCGACATGCCCTTGCGCTGCCCCGCCCTGCCGAACAGGTCGGCGGGCAGCACGCCGTCGTCGTACATCCCCTGGAGCGGCTTGAGCTTCTTCGGGGCCGCGACGGGGTCCTTGGCCGGGGTCCGCGCGCCGCCCTCGCGGTCGAACACGAGCTGTTCGCGCTGGACCGAGCCCGGGTCGGGCAGGGCGGTGCCGCGCGGCTCGGCCGGCTTGCCCGCGTACGGGAAACGGGTGCCGTCGTGGACGGTCTGTACGGTCTCCGGGTCGTTGCGGGCGCGGAAGTCCTCCCAGATGCGGCTGCCCTTCTCGACGCCGTACTTGTTCTGCGCGGCGAGCAGCGAGAGTGCGGACTCGACCTCTCCCCCGCCGCCGTTGCCGAACAGGCCGCCGACCACGGACGCCAGGGCGATCATGTCGGTGACCTTGAAGGGCTCGATCTCGCCGACGTTCGTGATCGCGTCGATCTTGCCGGTCAGGACGTACTCGCCGGGGAAGTAGCGGCCGTTCTTGGACTGCTCGCGGTAGGCGTTGAGGCCGTCGATGTAGGCCTGCGCGTCCGCCATGGCCTGCCGGCCGCGCTCGCCCTGGGTACTCCTGATGTACTCGACCTGCCGCTCCAGGTCCTGCTCGGTGTACGGGGCCTGCGGCCAGAACTGCTGCTCAAGACCCTGGTTGGCGGGTGCGCCGCCGGCGAACGGGGTCAGCTGGCCGCGGCCGATGTGCCGGAACAGGTCGATGAGCCAGAGGCGGTCCTGGCCCGCGGCGTAGCCCGCGCCGAACTCGGTGCCGTAGCGGGTGCTGCCCTGGATGTGCGGGACGCCGTACTTCTTGTCGCGCGTGATGGTCACGTCGTCGCGCGGCCTGGTGACGGAGGCGACCTGGTCCGGCTCGACGCCGAAGGAGGCGTCGTCGAAGAACTCGCCGAGCTTGTCGTCGGTCAGCGACGGGTAGCCGGTGGCCAGCGCGTCGTACGGGCCGAGCTGGTCGTCGGCGTGGGCGGGCTGCGTGCCGAGGACGCGGTGGCTGAGGATCTCCGCGAGCGTGGCGTTGCCGCTGGCGCCGGGCGGCAGGACGTCCGCGCACCGGTCGTCGCAGAAGTCGGGGGCGGCGGGCGGCGGCTCGGCGGCGGCCGCGCCGGGGCCGGGCGCGAGCAGCAGGGAGGCGCCGAGGGCCAGGGCCGCCGTGGTGGTGAGGGTTCTGAGCCGTGCGCTGCGTGGTCGCATGGATGCTCCTCCGGATGGCCGTCGCGGCGGAGGTTACTGCTGGGTTGTCGAACCTGAAAGATGAACAACCGTCGCCTTTTCACAACCACCACAAGCCGTCGTTCCCGCACGGCCGCACGCGCGGTCCGCGCCGTGCGCGGGGGCTCGCTCCGGACCTGTGCGAAAGCTGTGCGTGACCTGTGCGCGCCGTCCCCCACGGCACCTCCACATTCCTCACGCATTGACGCTGACCTGCGGGGAACGCGCTGATGAGTAGCCATCGGAAATCGGATGGCACCAAATCGCGTGTCGATACGTCTACTCGATGTCCGCCGGGTCACTGGCGACGTCCGAGAAGTGTGACGGAGGTGCAGGGCGATGGCCGGATTCCGGAGTCTCGCGAGACAGGTGCGTGACCCGCACAGCGACTTGGCGCTGCGGCGGTACTCACTGCGCAAGTGTCTGGAGAGATTCGCCCCCTACGGCCACCGGGCGACCTGGGACCACCTGTGCTCCCGCGCGGGTTTCGGTCCCGAGGACCGGTCGCCGGACCCCGCGCGGCTCGTCGCCGCGCTCGACGAACTGCAGGCGGCCCGCAGCGTGTGGCTCGCCTATGAGGAGAGCTTCGCGCGCCGCCGCCGCAGGGAGAAGCACGACGGCCTGCGGCGCCCCGGCAGTGTCGACGACTGGCACCGCTGCACGTGGGGCGGGCACGGGGTCGCCTGGTGCGACGACCCGGACGTGCACCCCTCCGCGCCGCTCGCGGACGTGCTGCGCAAGCTCATCACCGCACTGGAACGAGAGCCGGGCGCCGCCTGCCCCGTGTGCGGCGACGCGGCCCTCGAATGGCGCTACGGCCTGGCGCACGTCCCGTCGGCAGGCCCCGTCTGCACCGGCTGCGGCATCGTGGTGCCCGCGCCGGTCCTCACCCCCGAGGCGGTGCGGCGGTCGCGGTCGCGGTCGCTGGTGTCCGCCTGAGGGACAGCCGAACCTAGGGCCTGACGACGTCCGTCTGGATGGCCAGCTTGAACTCGGCCAGGACGAGCGGCGCGGTGATCTTCACGTCGCCCGGACCGCGCGCGGATATCTTCAGGCCCACCGGAGTCCCCGGGTGCACGAACATCTGCCAGTGGTGCGTGCGGTACTGACCGCCACGGGTGGGCACGAAGTCGGTGGTGGCGGTGGAGTCGTAGCCCGTCGACAGGTCCAGCGGGTCGCGCACGAAGCGCGCGCGGTACTCCGTCGGCCTGCTGTCGGGCTCCCAGAAGACCATCGCCGACAGCGTGCCCCACCCGTCGTGGCTGGGCCAGATCAGGCCCGAGCGCGCGTCGGGGAACTTCGACGGCTTGGTGGCGCCGTGCAGCGGGTCGTGCATGCGCCAGGCGTCGTACGGCTCCTCCTCCGCGTCGTACGGAAAGCGCACCAGGTGGTACCCGTCGCTGTCGTACGTGATCCGCTGCCGTCCCGAGCGGGCGGCTTCCCATTTCAGCGAGCAGACGGCGACGCTCATCGGCTCTCCCCGTGTGTGTGGTCATGTCGTCCCGCCCAGCGGCGGCCGGAGCGGTCGCCGCCGGAGCGCGTGACGTACATGTACACCCCCCGGCCGCGCGCGGAAAGGCACCGGACGCGCCGGGGACCGGCGGCCGCGGGAGCCCCGGGGAGCGGCGCGTGCGGGGTCAGTGCGCGGCGCGGCGCTCGTTGAGGAGGCGGGAGCCGACGAGGCGGTCGCCGAAGACGTCGTCGGGGTTGGACAGGACGCAGGTCTCCAGGGACAGACAGCCGCAGCCGATGCAGTCCGTGAGGTGGTCCCTCAGGCGGCCCAGCTGCTTGATGCGCTCGTCGAGTTCGGACCGCCAGGTCTCGGAGAGGCGGGCCCAGTCCGTCCGCGTCGGCGTCCGCCCCTCCGGCAGCTCCGCGAGGGCGTCGCGGATCGTCGCGAGCGGGATGCCCACCCGCTGTGCGGCCCGGATGAAGGCGACGCGGCGCAGCGTGTCGCGGCAGTAGCGGCGCTGGTTGCCCGAGGTGCGACGGCTGCTGATGAGCCCTTTGGTCTCGTAGAAGTGCAGCGCGGAGACGGCGGCGCCGCTGCGCGCGGACACCTGGCCGACGGTGAGTTCGTGGATCTTCTCTGGGATCTGGGGCACCCCTCGAAGCCTACTGGTCGGTGCGTTGACACCGGTCGGCACACCCAGCATGCTGAGCAAGCGCTTAGTCTCACCCATCCCTGGGAGGTCGCACATGGCAGAGCCGAGGATCTTCACGTCAGCCGAGGAGCTGCGCGCCGCGGTCGGCGAGCAACTGGGGCACAGCGACTGGCTGGAGGTCGACCAGAAGCGGATCGATCTGTTCGCGGAGGCCACCGGCGATCACCAGTGGATCCACGTGGATCCGGAGCGGGCGGCGTCGGGCCCGTTCGGCGCGACGATCGCGCACGGGTATCTGACGCTCGCGCTGCTGCCCGCGCTCGTCCCGCAGGTGCTCCGTGTGGAGGGCATGCGGATGGGCCTCAACTACGGCACGAACAAGGTGCGGTTCCCCTCCCCCGTGCCCGTCGGCTCGCGGCTGCGCGCGACCGTCGCGCTGACGGAGGTGGAGCCCACCAAGGACGGCGGCGTACAGGTGACGGCGGCGGTCACGGTGGAGCGCGAGGACGGCGACAAGCCCGCCTGCGTGGCGGAGTCGGTGTCGCGCTACTACTTCTGAGCCGCTCCCACCATCCGCAGCACGAGGTCGGCGTAGAGCGCGCCGACCTCGTCCGGCGTCCGCTGCCCCGCGGCGTTGAACCAGCGGGCCACGTCGATGCACAGGGAGAGCACGGCGAGGGTGGTGCCGGGGACGTCGGGGACGTCGAACTCGCCCGCGCGCACGCCGTCGTTGATGATCTCGCGCACGGCGGCGTCGGACTTGCGGCGCAGCGCCACGATCTCGGTGCGGTGCTCGGGTCCGAGCGCGTCGAGTTCGTACTGCACGACGCGCGCGGTCATGTGGTGTCCGGCGTGCCAGCGGACGAAGGAGCGCACGGCGTCGGAGAGCCGCTCGGCGGCGCTGCCTTCGCCGTCGGCCGCGGTGCGCAGGATGGCCAGGGCCTTGTCGTGGCCGAGCCTGCTGATGCGGTGGAGGAGCTCTTCCTTGGTCTTGTAGTGGATGTAGAGCGCGGCCGGGCTCATCCCGGCGCGGCCCGCGATGTCCCGGGTGGTCGTGGCGTGGTAACCGCGCTCGGCGAAGGCCTCGACCGCGGCGATCAGCAGCCGCCGCGCCGCGTCGGGACTGACCTCGGCCCACGGCTGCTCCTCGCCGAGGGTCTCCTTCGCCGCGCCCATGCGCGCTCCTTCCACCGTTCCGGACCGTCACCCTACCCTGAGGGTGAGCAAGCGCTTAGGCAAGTGTGCCGGTCGCATCCGGAGGGCGCGGCGGCCGGTCAGAAGGCGGACACCCCGGTCAGCGCGCGCCCGATCACCAGCTTCTGGATCTGGCTCGTGCCCTCGTAGAGGGTCATCACGCGCGCGTCGCGCACGAGCTTGCCGACCGGGTACTCGTCGATGTAGCCGTAGCCGCCGAAGACCTGGAGCGCCTGGTTCGCGGCGCGCACGGCGGCCTCCGACGCGAACAGCTTGGCCTTGGACGACTCGGTGGCGAACGGCAGGCCCCGGTCGACGAGGTCGGCGACCCGCCAGGTGAGCAGCCGGGCCGCGTCCACGTCCACGGCGATGTCGCTGAGCAGCTCCTGGACGAGCTGGTGGTGGGCGATGCTCCGGCCGAACTGCTCGCGCTCGGTCGCGTACGCCACCGCCGCGTCCAGGGCGGCCTGGGCGATGCCCACGCAGCCCGCCGCCACCGACATCCGCCCCTTGGCGAGGGCGGCCATGGCCACCGAGAACCCCTTGCCCTCGGGCCCGAGCAGCGCGCTCGCGGGCACCTTGACGCCCTGGAGGACCAGTTCGGCGGTGGCCTGGCCGCGCAGGCCGAGCTTGCCGTGCACGGCGCGGCGGGTCAGGCCGGGGGTGTCGGTGGGCACGAGGAAGGCGGAGACGCCCCTGTGCCCCGGGGTGTCGTTCGTCCGCGCGAACAGCAGGACCACGTCGGCCCAGGTGCCGTTCGTGATGAACATCTTGGTGCCGTCGATGACGTACGAGCCGTCGCTGTCGCGGACGGCCCTGGTGGCGAGGTTCCCCGCGTCCGAGCCCGTCCCCGGTTCGGTGAGTCCGAAGCAGCCCACGGCCGTGCCGGAGGTGAGGCCGGGCAGCCAGCGCCGCTTCTGCTCCTCGTCGCCCCAGGCGGCAACCGACTTGGCGACGAGCCCGAGGGAGACCGAGACGATGCCGCGCACGGAGGAGTCGCCCCGGCCGAGCTCCTCGGTCACCAGGCAGTACGCGAGGTGGTCGCCGCCGCTGCCGCCGTACTCCTCGTCGATGGTGAGGCCGAGGAAGCCGACGTCGCCGAGCTTGCGCACGATGGCCTTGTCCACGCCCTCGGCCCGGTCCCAGGCGGCCGCGTGCGGGGCGATCTCGCGCGCGACGAAGTCCTTGGCGAGCCGCCTGACGGCGTCCTGCTCCTCGCTGAGCTCCAGGTTCATCGAAGCCTTCCCGCCCGACGGAGTTTTAATTAGCACTGCTAGTTTCTCATCGCAGCCCTACTATGTGCCGCATGGCCCGACCGCGCAAGCCCCTCCTCAGCCGCGACCGCATCGTCGACGCGGCGCGCTCCCTCGTGGACGCCGAGGGTCTCGCCGCAGTCTCCACCCGCCGCCTCGCGGCCGAACTGGGCGTCAGCGGCCCGTCCCTCTACAACCACTTCGCCACCAAGGACCAGATCCTGGAGGCGGTGGCGGACTCGGTCAGCGCGCAGGTCGACCTGTCGATGTTCGAGGACGGCCGCGACTGGCGCGCCGCGCTGCACGACTGGGCCGTCTCCTACCGGGCCGCGCTCACCCGGCACCCGAACATCGTCCCCGTCCTCGCCCGCGGCCCCGGCCGCCGCCCCGCGGGCCTGCGCCTCGCGGACGCGATGTTCGGCGCCATGGTCGACGCGGGGTGGCCCCCCGCGCAGGCCACGTCGATCGGCGCGCTGATGCGGTACTTCATCATGGGCTCCGCGCTCGGCTCCTTCGCCGGCGGCTTCGTCGACGACGAGGCGGCGTACGACCCGGCCGACTACCCCCACCTCGGCCAGGCCCACCTCCTCGCGGAGCACCAGGAACGGGTGGACGAGCGGGCCTTCGACGCGGGGCTCGCGGCGCTGCTCGACGGGTTGGCGCTGCAGTACGACCGCGTGACGCTGCGCGCGGGGTGAACGGGGCCGCGGCCCCGGCGCCCCGGCGGGGGCACTCAGAACACCACGAGGGCCCGGCCGCCCTTGCCCGCCTCCATGCTCGCGAAGGCCGCCGGGATGCCCTCCAGGCCGATCCGGTCCGTGACCATCAGGCCCAGGTCGAGGCGGCCCGCGCGGACGTGGTCGGCGAGGACGGGGACGTCCCGTGCCGGGTCCGTGTTGCCGTAGACGCAGCCGGAGAGGGTGCGGCCCCAGTGGAAGAGCTCCAGGGCGTTGAAGGTGACCCGCTGGTCCTTGCCGCCGATGCCGACGACGACGGTGCGGCCGCCGCGGCGGGTGGACTCCCAAGCGGCGCGGATCGTGACCGCGCGGCCCACACACTCCACGGCCACGTCGACGCCGTGGCCGCCGGTGAGTTCGCGCAGGTCGCGGGCCGTCCTGTCGGAGGCGACCACATAGTCCGTGGCCCCGGCCGCGCGGGCCAGGGCCTCCTTCCCCGCGGACACGTCGACCGCGAGCACCCGTGCCGCCCCGGCGATCCGTGCCGCCTGGAGCGCGGCCAGGCCCACCCCGCCGACGCCGAGGACGGCGACCGTCTCGCCCGCGCGGACGCGCGCCGCGTGGTGCACCGCGCCGTAGCCGGTGAGGACGGCGCAGCCGAGCAGGGCGGCGTCGGCGAGGGGCACGCCCTCGGGCGCGGGCAGGACGCACCCGGCGGCCACCACCGTCTCCTGCGCGAACGCGGCCACGTTCAGGCCGGGGTGCAGGTCGGTGCCGTCGGCGCGGCGGGCGTACACGGCACCCGCGCCGGTGAGCGCGTTGCCGCACAGCCAGACCTCGCCGAGGCCGCAGGCGTGGCAGTCGCCGCAGGACGGGGCCCAGTTGAGGACCACGCCGTCACCGGGCGCGACATGGGCGACGCCCGCGCCCACGGCCACCACCGTGCCCGAGCCCTCGTGGCCGAGCACCGCGGGGACCGGCACGCGCATGGTGCCGTTCGTCAGGGACAGGTCGGAGTGGCAGACCCCGGCGGCGGCCAGGCGCACCCGCACCTGACCGGGCCCGGGGTCGGGCAGCTCGATGTCGGCGATCTCCAGCGGGGAACCGATGGCGGGCAGTACGGCGGCACGGACCACGACAGTGAAACCTCCAAGGGGCGGGAAGGGCTTTCAGGAGAGGCGGCTAGAACTGGAGCGACTTGGTCTGGAGGTACTCCGCCAGGCCGTGCCGCCCCAGTTCGCGGCCGACGCCCGACTGCTTGTAGCCGCCGAAGGGCGCGAGCGGGTTGAAGCCGCCGCCGTTGATGTCGACCTGGCCGGTGTCGAGGCGGCGGGCGAAGGCCACCGCCTCCGCGTCGTCCGCCGCCCACACCGCGCCCGCGAGGCCGTACACCGTGCCGTTGGCGATCGTCTCGGCCTCGGCCTCGTCCGCGTAGCGGATGAGGGAGACGACCGGGCCGAAGATCTCCTCCTGGGCGATGGTCATGTCGGGGGTGACGTCGGCGAAGACGGTGGGGCGCACGTAGTAGCCGCGCTCGCGCGGCGCCTCGGGGCCGCCCGCCACCAGGCGCGCGCCTTCCGCCACGCCCCGGTCGATGTAGCCGCGCACGCGGTCGCGCTGCCTCTCGCTGACGACCGGGCCGATGCGCTCGGCGTACTTCCCGGCTGCCAGCGCGGCGAGCCGGACCGCCTCGTCGTACTGCGAGGTGTGGACGAGCATGCGGGTCCAGGCGCTGCACGTCTGGCCGGAGTTGGCCATGACGTTGGCGACGCCCACGTTCACGGCCCTGGCGAGGTCGGCGCTCGGCAGGATGACGTTGGCGGACTTGCCGCCGAGTTCGAGGGCGACGCGCTTGACGGCCGCGCCCGCGATCGCGCCGACCCTCCTGCCGACCGCCGTGGAGCCGGTGAACGAGACGAGGTCCACGCCGTCGTGCTCGGCGAGCGCCTGGCCCGCGACCGGGCCGAGCCCTGTGACCAGGTTGAACACCCCCGCGGGCAGGCCCGCGTCGTGCACGATCCCGGCGAACAGACGGGCCGTGAGCGGGGTGTCCTCGGCGGGCTTGAGCACCACGGTGCAGCCCGCCGCGAGGGCCGGGGCGACCTTGGCGACGATCTGGTGGAGGGGGTAGTTCCAGGGGGTGATCGCGCCGACGACGCCCACGGGTTCGCAGTGGACGATGGAGTTGCCCACCTTCTCCTCGAAGGGGTGGGTGGCCGCGAGTTCCGCGTACGAGCCCGCCACGAGGATCGGCACCCCGGCGTGGACGGCCTCCGCGAACGGCAGCGGGGCGCCCAGTTCGGCGGCGACCGTACCGGCGATCTCGGCCTTGCGGGCGACGAGGCCGTCGCGGATCGCGGCGAGCCGCGCGGCGCGCTCCGCGGGCGGGGTCGCCCGCCAGCCGGGGAGCGCCTCGCGCGCGGCCCGGACCGCGGCCGCGACGTCCTCGGCGGTGCCCGCGGGGACGTGGGCGATGACCTGCTCGTCGGCAGGGTTCACCACGGGGGTGGTGTCCTGGGTGGCGGCGGGGCGCCACTGCCCCGCGATGTACATGCCGGTGTGGGGCTTCATGGAGTCAAACTAGCGCCGATAGTTTTCTGCCGCCAGAGCCCCTTCCGGCTGCTCCGCCCCGGGCCCGGGCGGCCGGAGCGGAACGGCCCGCTCCCCCACAGCACCGCGCTGACCTGGAGTTTTGCGCTTATTGCTCACACGTCAACATCTTGTTAACGCTGGAAAGCGGGTCCTACGGTCATCCGAACCGCCAGACCTGGTGGCAGTTCGATGGTGAACGATAGGTAGCTCCCATGCTGACAATCCTCGGATTCGTCATGATCGCCACCTTCCTGGTGCTGATCATGATGAAGAAGATGTCGCCCATCGCGGCACTGGTGCTCGTCCCCGCGCTGTTCTGCGTCTTCGTGGGCAAGGCCGCCCACCTCGGCGACTACGTCCTCGACGGCGTGGGCAACCTCGCGCCCACGGCCGCGATGCTCATGTTCGCCATCGTGTACTTCGGCGTCATGATCGATGTCGGCCTCTTCGACCCGATCGTCCGGGGCATCCTGCGGTTCTGCAAGGCGGACCCGATGCGGATCGTCGTCGGCACGGCCGTGCTCGCCGCGATCGTCTCGCTCGACGGCGACGGCTCCACCACGTTCATGATCACCGTGTCGGCGATGTACCCGCTGTACAAGCGCCTGAAGATGAGCCTCGTCGTCATGACGGGCGTCGCGGCCACCGCCAACGGCGTGATGAACACCCTGCCTTGGGGCGGCCCGACGGCCCGCGCGGCCACCGCCCTCAAGGTCGACGCCAGCGACATCTTCGTGCCGATGATCCCGGCGCTCGCGGTCGGCCTCGTCGCCGTCTTCGTCCTCGCGTACGCCCTCGGTCTGCGCGAGCGCAAGCGCCTCGGGGTGCTCTCGCTCGACGAGGTCCTGGAGAGCGGGACGGTCACGGGCGAGCCGGTGCTGGTCGGCGCGGGCGGCGACGGGGGCGGGGCCGAGCGGGTCAGCTTCGTGAAGGGCGGCGGCTCCGCCACGGGCGGCTCCACGGCGGGCTCCACGGCGGGCTCCTCTGCGGTCTCCACGGCGGGCTCCACGGCAGGCGACACCTCCGCGGACGGCCCCTCCACGGACGACCCCGACGACGACGGCTTCCAGGGCCTCGACCCGAACCGCCCCACCCTGCGCCCCAAGCTCTACTGGTTCAACGCGGGCCTCACCGTCCTGCTGCTCACCGCCATGATCATGGAGTGGCTGCCGATCCCGGTCCTGTTCCTGCTCGGCGCGGCCCTGGCCCTCACCGTCAACTTCCCGCACATGCCCGACCAGAAGGCCCGCATCGCCGCGCACGCCGAGAACGTCCTCAACGTCACCGGCATGGTCTTCGCCGCCGCCGTCTTCACCGGCGTGCTCACCGGCACCGGCATGGTCGACCACATGGCCGACTGGCTCGTGAACGCCATCCCGGACGGCATGGGCGGCCAGATGGGCCTGGTCACCGGTCTGCTCTCGATCCCCCTCACGTACTTCATGTCCAACGACGGCTTCTACTTCGGCGTCCTGCCGGTGCTTGCCGAGGCGGGCAACGCGCACGGCGTCTCCACCATCGAGATCGCCCGCGCCTCCATCGCGGGGCAGGCCCTGCACATGTCGAGCCCGCTCGTGCCCGCCGTGTACGTCCTCGTCGGCATGGCCAAGGTCGAGTTCGGCGACCACACCCGGTTCACGGTGAAGTGGGCGGTCCTCACCTCGCTCGTGGTCCTTGGGTCCGGGATCCTGTTCGGCATCATCTGAGCCGTGATGCCGCGGATACGTCGTCCCCGCGCGGCCTTGCGCTCCCCGGCCGGGAAGGGTCCTGCCGGGGAGCGCAAGGCCCGGTGGCGCGGGGACAGGGGCTGGCTGCTGCGGCTCGTCATCTCCTTCAGCTGTGCGCAGGCCGCGGTCTCGATGGCGCGGCCCGCCGTCTCCTACCGGGCCCTCGCGCTGGGCGCCGACGAGCGGGCCGTCGGGGTGATCGCGGGCGTGTACGCGCTGCTCCCGCTGTTCGTGGCGGTGCCGCTCGGCCGCCGTACCGACCACGGCCGGTGCGCGCCACTGCTGCTCCTCGGCGTCGCGCTGATCGCGGGCGGCTGCGCGCTCGGCGGCACCTCGGGGTCGCTCGGCGCCCTCGCCGCGTGGAGCGGGGTGATGGGCCTCGGCCACCTCTGCTTCGTCATCGGCGCGCAGTCCATCGTCGCCCGCCGGTCGGCACCCGCCGAACGGGACCGGAACTTCGGGCACTTCACCATCGGCGCCTCCCTCGGCCAGCTCGTCGGCCCGCTGGCGGCCGGTGCGCTGATCGGCGGCGACACGGGCAGCACGAGCGCCCTCGCCCTGGTGGTGGCGGCGGGCGTCGCGGCGGTGTCCTGCACGTCGCTGTGGCGCCTGGAGCAGCCTCGGGGCGGGGCCGGGGCGTCCGCGGGCGGGGCCTCCCCGGAGCCGGGAGCCGGTGCGTCCGCGGGGTCCAAGGTTTCCGTGCTGCGCATCCTGGGCGCCCGGGGTGTGCCCGCGGGGATGTTCATCAGTCTCGCCGTGCTGTCCGCCACCGACATCCTCACCGCGTATCTGCCCGTCATCGGTGAGCACCGGGGCATCGCGCCCGCGACCGTCGGGATCCTGCTCGGCCTGCGCGCGGGCGCGACGATCGCCTGCCGCCTCGTGATGACGCCGCTCATCCGGCTGCTCGGCCGCCGTGCGCTCATCGCGGGCACCTGCGCCGCCGCCGGACTCCTGTGCGCCGGGGTCGCGTTGCCGCTGCCCGTCTGGGCGCTCGGGGTGGTCCTGACGCTGCTCGGGTTCTGCCTCGGCGTCGGCCAGCCCCTGTCGATGACGACCGTGGTCCAGGCGGCGCCCGCCGGGGCCCGCTCCACGGCCCTCGCCCTGCGGCTCACCGGCAACCGGCTCGGCCAGGTCGCCGCGCCGGCCGGGGCGGGCCTCGTCGCCGGGGTGGCGGGGGCGGCGGCTCCCTTCGTCACGCTGGGGATCCTGCTGTGCGTGGCCGCGGGGGCGGCGGGGCGCGCCGAGTGACCGCCCCGGTCCACCGCCTCAGGGCCGAGCCCCGCACGCCTCGTGCCACTCCGTGACGTCGGGTGGCTGCGGGCCCGTCGGGGCCGGTCGCGCGGGTCCCCGCGCCCCTTCGGGCGCTCCTCCTGCTCACCGCGCGAGCGGAGTGACCCGCACCGCGAAGCCGTTGAGCACCGCCGTGCCGGAGAGCGGGTCGAGGAGGCTGCCGTCGAGGAGCTGGTTCACGTTGGCGCCGGGGTCGGCGGCGGCGACGGTCAGGCGGGTGCCGGGGCGGTCGTGGCCCCAGCCGTGCGGCAGGCTCACCACCCCGGGGCGCATCGCGTCCGTGACCTCCACCAGGGCCTCGATCTCTCCGCCCGCGGCCGTCACGCGCGCGGGGCGGCCGTCCGCCAGGCCGAGCCGGGCCGCGTCCCGGGGGTGGACGTGCAGGGTGCAGCGGTTGGAGCCGCCGGTGAGGGCGGGCACGTTGTGCATCCAGCTGTTGTTGGAGCGCAGATGGCGGCGGCCGACGAGGACGAGCTCGGCGGGCGTCTCGCGCAGCGCGCGGGCCAGCCGCGGCAGGTCGGCGGCGATCGGACCGGGCAGCAGCTCGATCCGCCCGCTGCGGGTCCTGAGGATCTCCGGGACGCGCGGGGCGAGCGGCCCGAGGTCGATGCCGTGCGGGTGGTCGAGGAGGCGGGCCAGGCTCAGCCCGTCCGGGTCCGCGCCGAAGCCGTCGCCGTACGGGCCGAGGCGCAGCATCAGGTCCAGGCGCCGCTCGGGGCCGCTCTCCCCCGTGAGCCGGGCGGCGAGGTCGGCGGGGTCGCGGCCGTGCACGCGGGTGTGCGGGGCGGCGACGGCCTCGGCGAGGGTGCGCTCGACGACCAGGGCGTCCACGGCGGCCGGGTCGGTGCCGTGCCCGCCGGTCGCGGCGAGGACCAGCCGCGCGAGGATCTCGGTCTCCGGCATCCGGCCCGCCTCCAGGGGCACGGCGGCGCGGGTGTAGCGGACCTGGTTGCGCACGGCCAGGGCGTTGAAGGCGAAGGGGAAGTGGGCGCTCTGGGCGGGCGGTGGCGGCGGGAGCACGACGTCGGCGTGGCGCGCGGTCTCGTTCAGGTACGGGTCGACGCTCACCATGAAGTCCAGGGACTCCAGGGCCTTGTCGAGGCGGTCGCCGTCGGGCGCGGACAGGACGGGGTTGGCGGCGATGGCGATGACGGCGCGGACGGGGCTCTCGCCCAGGCCGCTGTCCGGGACGCGGGGCTGGGTGTCGATCTCCTCGGCGAGCGCGGCGACGGGCAGCTCGCCCTTGGCCTCGGGGTGCCCGCTCACGCGGCTGCGCCAGCGGCCGAGCGCGAAGCCCCGGCCGGGCCCGGCGGGGCGCGGTGCCCTGCCGGTGGCGGAGAGCGGGAAGAGGACGCCGCCGGGCCGGTCGAGGTTGCCGGTCAGGACGTTCAGGACGTCGACGAGCCAGCAGGTCAGCGTCCCGTGGGCGACGGTGCTCGCGCCGACCCTGCCGTACACGGCGGCGGTGGGCGCAGCGGCCAGTTCGTGGGCGAGGGTCCGGATGGTGGCGGCGGGCACGTCGCAGGCCGTGGCGACGGCCTCCGGGGTGAGGTCCCGTACGGCGTCGGCGAGTTCGTCGGTCCCCGTGACGTGGTCCGCGAGCGCGCCGAGGCGGGTGAGGCCGTCGGCGAACAGGACCTGCGCCATCGCCGCGAGCAGCAGCGCGTCCGTGCCGGGCCGGATCGCCAGGTGCCGGTCGGCGAGCCGGGCGGTGCGGGTGCGGCGCGGGTCGACGACGGTGAGCAGGCCGCCCCGGGCGCGCAGCGCCTTGAGCCTGCCGGGGAAGTCGGGCGCGGTGCACAGGCTGCCGTTGGAGTCCAGGGGGTTGGCGCCGATGACGAGCAGGTGGTCGGTGCGGTCCAGGTCGGGTACGGGGATCGCCAGCGGGTCGCCGAACAGGAGGCCGCAGGAGACGTGCTTGGGCATCTGGTCGACGGTGCTCGCGGTGAACAGGCTGCGGGTGCCGAGGGCGCCGAGCAGCACGGACGGGTACAGGGCGCCCGCCATGGTGTGCACGTTCGGGTTGCCGAGCACGACGCCCACCGCGTGCGGTCCGTACCGCTCGACGACGGGGCGCAGGCCCGCGGCGACGGCGGCGAAGGCCTCGTCCCAACTCGTCTCCGCGAGGCGTCCGCCGGTGCGGACGAGGGGCCGCCGCAGCCGGTCGGGGTCGGCGTCGGACGCGCCGAGGGAGGCGCCCTTGGGGCAGATGAAACCGCGGCTGAAGACGTCGTCGCGGTCGCCGCGCGCGCCGGTCACGCGCGTGCCCTCGACGGTGAGCGTGAGGCCGCAGGTGGCTTCGCAGAGCGGGCAGATGCGCGGGGCGGTGCGGGTCATGGGCCCTCCCGGGGCGGGGCGCGGAGGCGCGGTGCACCCTCAGCATACCGACCGGTACGTATGGCGCCAGGGTTCAGCCGAGCGCCCGCTCGACGTACGCGTACAGCAGGATCCGCGTCTCGGCCACGAGCTCCGGGTCGCCCAACGGGTCGGTGCGGAAGGCGAGTTGGAGCAGGGCGTCGACGGCCTCGACGCCGACGAGCATGGCGCGGCGGAGCCGGGCGTCCAGCGGGCGGCCGAGGTGCCCGGCGAGGAGCCGGGCGACGCGGTCGGCGACGGTCTCGTTGGCGTCGGGCATCGCCTCGGGCGCCGACGGAACGCCGAAGTCGACCCGCCCGAAGCCGGGCACGGTGCGCTTCATCAGCAGATACTCGTCGAAGGCGGCCTCGACGGCGCCGCGCAGATCGCCGCGGGGCACGGCCGTCATGCGCGCCGTGACCCGGCGGGCGTAGGCGTCGAGGTTGCGGTGGGCGAGGGCGTCGGCCAGGGCCCGCTTGTTGTCGAAGAAGCGGTAGACCGAGCCGATGGGCACGCCCGCGCGGACCGCGACCGCCCGGGTGGTCAGCCCCTCGTAGCCGACCTCGTCGAGGAGGGCGGCGCAGGCGTCGAGGATCCGGCCCAGGCGCTCCGCGCTGCGGCGCTGCACGGGGCTGCGGCGCAGGGCGGCGGCGGGGTTCGGGTCACGCGGACCTGAGGAGTCACGCACTCCGGGAGAGTAGAGCACCGTTCACATTTCACGGATCCCTCTTGCGCGGGGAAATGACGAATCCTACGGTGTTCCATAGGAATCGTTGGCGAGGACGCCGGCGTCGGCCCGTCGTGGGCCAGGGAGCCGAGGGAGCTGTCATGAGCGGGGACCAGCCGAAGGACGACAGGGGCAACGCACGCAAGCTCGCGGAGGGGCTCACCTACCTCTCCGGTTTCGGCAACGAGCACAGCTCGGAGGCCGTCCCCGGCGCCCTGCCGCTCGGCCGCAACTCGCCCCAGCGCGCTCCCCTCGGCCTGTACGCGGAGCAGCTGAGCGGCACCGCGTTCACCGAGCCGCGCGCCCACAACCGCCGCTCGTGGCTGTACCGGGTGCGCCCGTCGGCCGCCCACCCGTCGTTCACCCGGACCGACAACGGCGCGATCCGCACGGCCCCCTTCACCGAGACCGTGCCCGACCCCAACCGCCTGCGCTGGAACCCGCTGCCGGAGCCCGCCCCCGGCACCGACTGGCTCGCCGGCCTGTGGACCCTCGGCGGCAACGGCGACGCGACCCAGCGCACGGGCATGGCGGTGCACCTCTACCACGCCAACGCCTCCATGGACCGGGTGTTCAGCGACGCCGACGGCGAGCTGCTCGTGGTGCCCGAGCAGGGCGGCCTGCTGCTCCGCACCGAGCTGGGCCTGCTGCGCGCCGAGCCCGGCCACGTCGCCCTGATCCCGCGCGGCGTCCGCTTCCGCGTCGAGCTGCTCGACGAGAGCGCCCGGGGGTACGTCTGCGAGAACTACGGCGCGGCCTTCCAGCTCCCCGACCTCGGCCCGATCGGCGCCAACGGCCTGGCGAACGCGCGGGACTTCCTGGCCCCCGTCGCCGCGTACGAGGACGTCGAGGGCCCGGTCGAGGTCGTCAACAAGTTCTGCGGCAACCTCTGGACGGCGACGTACGACCACTCCCCGCTCGACGTGGTCGCCTGGCACGGCAACCACGTGCCGTACGTGTACGACCTGCGCCGCTTCAACGTCATCGGCACCATCTCCTACGACCACCCCGACCCGTCGATCTTCACGGTGCTCACCTCGCCCTCGGACACCCCGGGCCTCGCGGGCGTCGACTTCGTGGTCTTCGCGCCGCGCTGGCTGGTCGGCGAGGACACGTTCCGGCCGCCGTACTTCCACCGGAACGTGATGAGCGAGTACATGGGCCTGATCGAGGGCGCGTACGACGCCAAGGCGGAGGGCTTCGTGCCGGGCGGCGGCTCGCTGCACAACATGATGTCGGCGCACGGCCCCGACCGGGAGACCTTCGAGAAGGCCAGCGCCGCGGAGCTGAAGCCGCAGAAGATCGACGACGGCCTCGCGTTCATGTTCGAGACCCGCTGGCCGGTGACCGCCACCGGGCAGGCGGCCTCGGCGGACCATCTGCAGCGGAGGTACGACGACGTGTGGCAGGGTCTGGAGCGTCATTTCCGGCCGTAGCACCACCACTTCCGGCCGCTGTCCGCGTCGTCTCGGAAGTACGGAGTTCCCTGTGACCGCTTTCGCCCCGGACTCGATCGTCCTGAACCGAAAGCTGCCGCTGTGGTATCAGGTCTCGCAGTCGCTGCGCGCCTCGATACTCGGCCGGGCGCCGGACGCCCCGCTGCGGCTTCCCACCGAGGAGCAGCTGGCGGGGCACTACGGCGTCAGCGTGCTCACCATGCGCCAGGCCCTCAAGGAACTGGAGGACGAGGGCCTGATCAGCAGGCACCGGCGGCGCGGCACGTTCATCGAGCCGGACGTGCGGCGCGGCTCGCCGGTGCGCCTGCTCGGCTCGGTCGACGCCATCGTGGCGCAGCAGTCCGGCATGGACACCAAGCTCCTGTCCCACGGCCGGGAGCAGGTGCCCACCGACGTCGCCGAGCACTTCCCCGGGCTCGCCGAAGTCGCCACGTACCACCGGCTGCGCAGCGACGCCAGGACCGGCGAGCCGACCAACCACGCGCGCAACCACGTGCGTCCCGACCTCGCCGAGCGCATCGACCCGACCGACCTGGAGCGCTGGCCGATGACGAAGGTCCTGCGCGACGTGGTGGGCGTGGCGATCTCGCGCATCACCGACACCGTGGAGGCCCGGCTCGCCGACCCGGAGACGGCCCGGCTGCTCCAAGTGCCGCTGCTCAGCCCGATCCTGCACTACACGGGCATCACCTACGACACCGAGGGCCGGGCGCTCGACGTGGCCCGGATCCAGTACCGGGGCGACCGCTTCTCGTTCACCGTCACGCTCGACGCGACCTGATGGCCGCCTCCCGGCGCGTCGTACGATGCCGGGCGTGACGTACGACGACGCGCCGCCGCTCGCCGATCTCATGCCGTGGTCCGTCGCGCCGCTCCGGCCGGGGCGCGGGTGGCCGATGGCGCCCGACGCCGCGTCCCTCAGGGCCCGTTGGGACGCCTTCGTCCGCGCCGACGCGGCCGGGCGCGAGGCGCTGTTCGGGCCGACCCGGGCGCGCACCCTGCACACCTCGGTCGCGCAGCTGCCCGGGTGCGGCGGCGGCACGGGCCGCCTCGCCCGCGAGGACGGGCCCTGCGCCGAACCCGTCCGGGTGGTGCACGGGCCCTTCGACGAGCAGTGGCTGATACCCGACCACCGCCTCCTCGACGCGGCCCGCCCCGAGCTGTGGCGGGTGGCAGGCGCCGGACAGCTCTTCCTCACCGAGCAGGGATACGTCCCCGGCCCGGACGCCGGACCCGCGGTGCTCGCCTCCGCGGTGGTGCCGGACGGGCGCTCCCCCGCCGGGCGGCCCGGCCGCATCCGCCCGCTCTACCGACGTCCTGGTGGCACTGAAACGAACGTTCTATCCGGTCTGTTGGAACACCTCTCCCGGCTGTACGGGACGGGTGTCGCCCCGGAGGACTTCCTGGCCTGGACCCTGGTCGCCGCGCGGGCCACGCCCGCGGGCCCCGTCGTGCCGCTCACGTCCGCCGCCGACGCCTGGGCGCGGGGCGTGGAGCTGGGGCGGCGCGCGCTCTGGCTCCAGCTGCGCGGATCCTCGGGAGAGCGGCCGAAGCTGCCCGGCGGGCGGCGGCCGTACGTGCGGGCGCCGCTGCCCGCGCAACCCTCCGGGCTCGCCTACGACGCCGAGGACGAGGCCCTGCGGATCGGTGAGGGCGGGCTCATCTCGCCCGTGCCCGCGGGCGCGTGGGACTTCCGGGTCAGCGGGGTGCGGGTCATCGAGCTGTGGTTCGAGCGGCGGGCGGCCCCGGCGGAGCCCGGCACCCTGGAGGCCGTCCGGCCCACGGTGTGGCCCCAGGCCTGGACCTCCCAGCTCCTGGAGCTGATCACCGTCCTCGCCCTCCTCGCGGAGCTTCCGGCGCTCCCGGAGCCCTCCCCCGCCGACGCGCTCACGGTCGCCGACCTGCACGCGGCGGGCGTCCTGCCCGTCCCCGCGGCGGCCCGGCGCCCGGCCTCGGTCCTCGACCACCACGAGGAGGGGCCGGAGGGGCAGTTCGCCCTGCTCTGAGCGCTAGGCACGGCCGCGCCGCCCCAGCAGCAGCGCGACGGTGCTGAGCGCCTGGAGGGCCGCGAGCACCACGATCCCGGTGCGGAAGCCGGGCACTCCCGCGCCACCCGTCCCATAGGCGAGGGCGGCCACCGCGGGACCCACCGTGAACGCGAGGGTCCGGAAGGTGTTGGTGACACCACCGGCCGTGCCGACGAGCTCCGCCGGGGTCGCCTCCAGGATGCCGAGGTTCACCGGCGTGCCGAACAGCGCCTGCCCCACACCGGTCACGGCGAGCCGCCAGCCGATGTCCCACAGGCCCGCGTCCGGCCCGAGGGTGAGCATGCTCAGCACCCCGAGCGCGGTCAGGGCGGCGCCCGCCGCGCCCACGCGTTCCTTGGGGAAGCGGTCGGCGAGCGACCCGCCGACGGACGCGGTGAGCGCCACCGCGCCGATGAAGAACATCATCGCGAGGCCGGTCAGGGAGGCCCCGGCGTCCAGGACGTCGGCGACGTAGTAGGGCAGCAGGAAGTAGGACAGACCGGTGAAGGTGCCGCTGAGGAAGAGGGCGAGCACGGGCAGGCCCACGCCGGGCCGCCGCAGCAGGTCGAGGACGGGGCGGGCGGTGCGCAGCCGGGCCCACCCGAGGCCGCCCGCGACCGCGGCGGCCGCGGCGACGCCGGCGGCGACGGGCGCGTCCGCGTCCACCCGGTCGAAGGCGACGAGCAGCGCCGTCACCGCGGCGCCGAGCGCCAGGCCGTCCCCGACCAGCGAACGGCTCGGCGGCGCGAGGCCCTTGTCGCCACGCGGGATCAGCCGTGCGCCCAGCCACACCACCGCGATCAGGACGGGGATCTTCAGGAGGAACACCGGCCGCCAGCCGTAGGCGTCCACGACGGCCCCGCCGAGCGAGGAGCCGCCCATGGAGCCGAGCGGCATGATCGTGGCGATGAGGCCCATGGCGCGGCCCCGGCGCTCGGGCGGCACGCTCAGGGCGACCACCGGCAGGTACAGCGCGCCGACGACCGCGCCCGCCACGCCTTGCAGCACGCGGGCGGCGACCAGGACCGAGAGGTTCGGGGCCAGGGCCGCGAGCACGCTGGTCAGGCCGATCGCGGGCGTAGCGAGCAGGAAGACCGCGCGCAGGTCCACGCGGTCGCTCCAGCGCCCCGCGGGCAGGGCGAGGGCGGCGGTGGGCAACGCGTAGGCGAGCAGCACCCATTGGGTGGCGGAGGAGCCGACGCCCAGGTCGTCCCCGATCGCGGGCAGCGTCACGGCGGACAGGCTGAGCTCCAGGGTGACCAGGAGCATGGCGAGGGCCATCACGACGACGGGCGCCCAGCGCGTCCGCCCACCGTCGTCGGCGGACGGGGCACCGGTGGCCGCGGATGTCTGCTGAGTCATGCCGCCGACGCTAGGAACGGCCCTGACCGCACCGCCTCTGTCACGTGACTGGGTTCCCCCCGGCCGGGCTCCGGTGGAGGCGGTCCCGGTCGCTCCCCCGGTCACCCGGCCCGGTCACCTCTCGCACGACCCCAGTCACCCGACAGAGGCGACGCCGCACCGCCCCCGCCTAGCGTCGGAAGCGACATCGCCCCCACCACCGTCCGGGAGGAACTCCCCATGCACGCCATCCGACTGCACGCCTTCGGCGGGCCCGAGGAACTGCGCTACGAAGAGGTCGACGACCCCGAGCCCGGCCCCGGCCAGGTCCGGATCGCCGTACGGGCGGCGGGCGTCCACCTCCTCGACACCGCCCTGCAGCGCGGCGCGGACGACGCCCTGCCCTTCCCGCTGCCCGACCTGCCCGTGACACCGGGCCGCGAGGTCGCGGGGATCGTCGACCGGCTCGGCGACGGGGTGGCGAGTCAGTGGCTCGGGCGCCGCGTCGTCACGCATCTCGGCCTGGTCAACGCCGGTTACGCCGAGCTGGCCGTGCGCGAGACGGAGGCGCTCTTCCCGCTGCCGGACTCGGTGTCGTACGAGGCCGCGATCGCGATGGTCGGCACCGGCCGGATGGCACTCGGCGTCCTGGAGGTGGCCGCGCCCGCGGCCGACGACGTGGTCCTGGTGACCGCGGCGGCGGGCGGCATCGGCACGCTGCTCGTGCAGGCGGCACGGAACCTCGGCGCGACCGTGGTGGGCGCGGCGGGCGGCCCGGACAAGGCCGCACGGGTCCGGGCCCTCGGCGCGGACGTCGCCGTCGACTACGACCGCCCGGACTGGGCGGACGAGGTGCGTGCCGCGCTCGGCGGCCGCGAGGTCGACGTCGTCTTCGACAGCGTCGGCGGGGCCGCGGGCCGGGCGGCGTTCGACCTCCTGGGCCACGGCGGGCAGTTCGTGATGTACGGCTGGTCGGCGGGGGCGCCGACGGAGTTCACCTCCCAGGACCTGCACGCGCGCCTGATCACGGCGACGTACGCGCTCGGCCCGCGCGTCCTGCGGGTGCCCGGGGGCCTGCGCGCGCTCCAGGAGCGCGCCCTCGCCGCGGCCGCGAGCGGCACCCTCGTACCGGCCGTCACGACGTTCCCGCTGCGTGACGCGGCCGCGGCGCACACGGCGCTGCTCGGCCGCGCCACGGTCGGCAAGGTCGTCCTGCTGGCCTCCGCCGAGCCCACCTCGGGCGGCGGCACCCACAGCACCAGCGACAACACGAAGGAGACGGTGGCGTCATGACCATGCGCGCGATGGCTTTCACGGAGTACGGCGGCCCGGACGTGCTCCGGCTCATGGACCTCGCCGTCCCGGAGCCAGGGCCCGGGCAGGTGCGGGTGCGGGTCCGGGCCGCGGGCGTCATGCCCTTCGACACGGGTATCCGGCAGGGGGCGATGCGCCCGCCCGGCGCCGCCTTCCCGGTCGTGCCCGGCAACGAGTTCGCGGGCACCGTGGACGCGGTGGGCTCCGAGGTCACGGCGTTCGCGCCCGGCGCGGACGTCCTCGGCTTCTCCCTGCTCGGCGCGTACGCGCAGTACGTCGTCGTCGGCGCGGACCAGCTGGTCGCCAAGCCGGACGCGATGGACTTCGTCAGCGCGGGCGGCTTCTCCGGCAACGCGCAGGGCGCGCACATGGCGCTCAGCGCGGTCGGCGTGCGGCCCGGCGACACGGTCCTGGTCAACGGCGCCGCGGGCGGATTCGGCACCCTGGCCGTGCAGTTGGCGCGGGCGTGGGGCGCCACCACGGTCATCGGCACCGCGAGCCCGCGCAACCACGACCACCTGCGCGCCCTCGGCGCCGTCCCCGTCACGTACGGCGAAGGGCTTGAGGACCGGGTGCGCGCCCTCGCCCCGGACGGCGTCGACGCGGCCGTCGACGGGGCGGGCGCCCAGGCCCTGCGGGCGTCGGTGGCCGTGGCCAAGGACCGCAGCCGGGTGGCGACGATGGTCGCGGACGAGGAGGCGGAGCGCCTGGGCGTGCCCCTGCTGCGCGGCACGCGCACGGCGGAGCGCCTGGCCGAGGTCACCGCCCTGTACGCGAAGGGCCTGTTGCGGGTCCACCTCCGGGCGGCCCACCCTCTCCAGGAGGCGGCGGCCGCTCACCGGGCCGTGGAGTCGGGCCACGGCCGGGGCAAGGTCGTCCTGACGGTCGACTGACACCACGCGGGCCGGGCCGCCGGAGCGCTGCCCGGAGCGGGGCCGGGGAATACCCGGCGCGCCGGGGCGGCTGACATGCAACATGCTCGAAGGCCGCGCCGAAGAACTGCACCAGCTCAGGTCCCTGCTCGCCCAGGCCCGCACGGGACACAGCGCGGCCCTCGTCCTGCGCGGCGAAGCCGGAATCGGCAAATCCGCTCTGCTCGGGGCGGCGGAGGCCGGGGCGGAGGCGGCAGACGGCGCGGCGTCGGCCGCCCCGTGGGGGCGGGTGCTGCGCACCACCGGCGTGGAGGCCGAGAGCGAACTCCCCTTCGCGGGCCTGCACATGCTCCTGCACCAGGTGACCGACCGCATCGCCGCGCTGCCCGCCCCGCAGGCCGCGGCCCTGCGCACCGCGCTCGGGCTCGCGGGCGGGGCCCACGGCGGGCCGGGCGACCGGTTCCTGACGGGCGTCGCCCTGCTGACCCTGCTGTCCGAACTCGCCGACGACGGGCCGCTGCTCTGCGTCGTGGACGACGCCCACTGGCTCGACCACGCGTCGGCGGACACGCTGCTGTTCGCCGCGCGACGGCTCACGGCCGAGGGCGTGGTGATGCTGTTCGCGGCCCGCGAGCCGCACGCGCCGGCGTTCCCCGCCGCGGGCCTGCCCGAGCTGCGCCTGACCGGGCTCGACGACGCCGCCGCGGACCGGATCCTCGCCGCGCACGCCGGGGACCTGCCGCCGTACGTACGCCGTCAGCTGCTCGCCGAGGCGGGCGGCAACCCCCTGGCCCTGCGCGAGCTGCCCGCCGCCCAGCGCGAGGGACAACTCGTGGCGTACGGGCCGCCGTCCGCGCCGGTGCCGGGCCCCTCCCGCGTGCAGCAGGCGTTCGCCGACCGCATCGCCGCGCTGCCGGAGGCCACCCGCACCCTGCTGCTCGTCGCGGCGGCCGAGGGCACCGGCGACCTGGAGACCACCGCGGCCGCCGCCGCCCGGCTCGGGGCCGCCGTCGCCGACGTGGAGCCCGCGGAGCGCAAGCAGCTCCTGCGGGTCGAAGCCGGGCGGCTCGTCTTCCGGCACCCCCTGATCCGCACCGCCGCCTACCGCGGCGCCCCGCTCGGCGCCCGCCTCGCCGCCCACGCCGCCCTCGCCGAGGCCCTGCCGTGCGTCGGCCAGGTCGACCGCCGAGCCTGGCACCTGGCCGCGGCCACCACCGAACCCGACGAGCACGTCGCGTCCGTCCTGGAGCGGACCGCCGAGCACGCCCGGGCCCGCGGCGGCTACGCGGCCGAGGCCGCCGCCTTCGAACGGGCCGCGCAGCTCACCCCGGACAGCGCCGAGCGCGCCCGGCGCCTGGCCCTCGCGGCCTCGGCGGCGGCCGACGCGGGCCACGGCGACCACGCGGCCCGGCTCGCGGGCAGCGCGACCCCGCACCTCACGGACCCGGCGCTGCTCGCCCGCCTCGCACGGGTCCGCGCGGGCGTGGCCCGCGAGCGCGACCAGCTGGAAGCCGCGCACACGGTCCTCGTGGACACCGCGTCGGCCCTCGCCGGGCGGGCCCCGGAGACGGCGGCGCGCCTGCTGTACGAGGCGATGACGGCGGCCTGGGCGTCCGGCCACCGCACGGCGGTCGACGCCGTCGTGGAGCGGGCGGCCGCGCTCGGCGTCGAGCCGTCGCCCGCGGCGCCGCCCTATCTACCCGCCGTCACGGGCCTGGCGCGGCTCGCCGCGGGCGACACGGGCGCGGCCCTGCCGCCGCTGCGGCGCCTCTTCGACGCCGCGCGGAGCCGGGAGCACGGCCTCGACCTGCGCGAGCGGGCCTCCGTCGCCGGGTGGTTCGCGCCCCTCGGCGATCTGGAGGGCGGCGTGGAGCTGGCCGCGGACCTGGAGCGCGAGTGCCGCGAGCAGGGCGCGGTGGGGCCGCTGCCGCTGGTGCTGCTCCAGCGGGCCAGGGCGCGCGTGCTGCTCGGCCGCCACGGCTGCGCCCTCGCGGGCGCCGAGGACGGCGTCCGCATCGCCCGCGACAGCGGCCAGCACCACTACGCGCACCAGCTGACGGGCGTCCTCGCCCATCTCGCCGCGCTCGACGGGGACGAGGCCCGCGTCCGGGAGCTCGCCGGGCACCTCGACCCGCGGCAGGCACCGCCGGGCCGGGTGTGGGGCGCGGCCGCCCTGCCCCTGCTCGACCTGGGCCTCGGCCGCTGGGAGGCGGCGCTGCGCGGCTACGAGGACCTGGCGGCGGGCCCCGCGGGCCACACCGTGGTGGCGCTGCACTGCCTGCCGGACCACGTCGAGGCGGCGGTGCGGGCCGGGCGGCCCGACGCGGCGCGCGGGGCGGCACGGCGGTACGCGGACTGGGCGGAGCACACGGGCGCGGCGTGGGCGCGCGCCATCGCGGCGCGCTGCCGTGCCCTGCTCGCCGGCGAGGCGACGGCGCAGGCCGCGTACGAGGAGGCCCTGACGCTGCACAGCGGCGACGGCAGGCCCTTCGAGCAGGCCCGTACGCGACTGCTGTTCGGGGAGTGGCTGCGCCGGGCGGGCCGCAGGAGCGAGGCCCGTGTGCCGCTGCGCGCGGCCCTGGACGCGTTCGAGCAGATCGGGGCGGCGCCGTGGGCGGGCCGGGCGCGCGCGGAGCTGCGGGCCACGGGCGAGAGCCGGGCGCGGCAGGGCGGCGAACGGGTGCCGCTGGAGCGGCTCACGCCGCAGGAGCGTCAGGTGGTGCGGCTCGCGGCGGCGGGGATGACCAACCGCGACATCGGCGCCCAGCTGTTCCTGTCCCCGCGCACAGTGGGCTACCACCTGTACAACGCGTATCCGAAGCTGGGGGTGTCCTCACGGGGCGAGCTGACCCGTCTCGGTTTCGGGACGGAGGAAGAGCTGAGCGCCTGAGCGCGATGACGCCCCGAAGGGGCGCGGGGAACTGCGCGGCCAGCCCCACGCGGCCCGCGGGCGAGCACGGCGCACAGGCCGGTCAGCATCAGGAGCTGGGGGAGTCACCGGTGCCCGCCGCGTGCCGGGAGTGACGGCGGGGAGAGGGGAAGCGCGGGCACCCCAGGGCGAGGCCGGAGGCACCCGCGCCCGAGGTCAGTGGCCGCCGAAAAGCGTGCGGCGCAGTCTGCGCAGCGGTGCGAACAGCGAGACACGGCGCACCTGCGCGCGCTTGCCGCCCCGGTCGTGCGCGGCGCCACGCGAGGTGAGCTCACGCATCAGCAGGGTCGCCTCGGCCGCCTCGCGCTGCGGGACGGCGGGGCCGCCCAGCACCGAGAGATGGCGGTCGAGACGCGAACTGCTCGCGCCGCTCCCACATGTGATCGCAGGGACCCTCGCCCTGCTGCGCACTGTTATCTGTTCCATGTCACTCCCCACCCGTACGAGGGCACCCGGCCCAGGGCAGGTTAACCCTATCGCCCCACCATGACACTCGTGTATCCCGGTGGCGGGATTCACCTTCTCCACAAGGTCGTTGACGGTTACTCTCCGAATCCAACTGATTCCAGGGTGAGTTGGACGAGGGGCCCAGTCGTGGGCCGCGCGGAGCCGCCGTCGGGTTCGACGGTGACAGCGAGTGATTTCGCTCGCGTGCTGAGATCCTTCGCGACCACCGGCGTTTCGCCATCGAGGAGCCCGAGCGAACGGGGCGCGGCCCCGGCGCGCATCACCCACAGTTGATGCGCGCGCCCGTCCGGAGGCCGGCCGAGGCCGGTGACGCTCACCACGGCCCGTCGTTCCGCACGGGACGCGATCACGCCGATACCCCGCCCCCGGGCGTCCCGGCCGGTGCTCGCGCGGGCGTCGGGCGCGGCCAGGACGTGGGCGATCTCACGTGCGGCCGCCCGCTCGTCGGACAGCTCGCCGTCGGTGCGGACCAGCGCGAGGGCGAGGAAGCCGGCCGCCACGAGGGCAAGTACCACGCCGGACGCGGCCAGCGCGAGCGGAGCCAGGCCGGGAGCGCGGCGCCGCGGCACCGCCGGGGGCTCGGGCGCGGCCCGCCGCCCGGCGGGCTCCTGGGCCGTGGTGCGCACGGCGGCGAGGATGCGCTCCCGCAGGTCCTCGGGGGCGGGGACGGAGGCCGCGCGCGCCAGGCGCACGGTGTCGGCGGCGAGCGCGCGCACCTCCCGCGTGCATCGGCCGCAGGTGGCCAGATGCTTCTCGAAGCGGCGCGTCTCGTCCGGGTCGAGGGCGTCGAGCGCGTACGGCACGGCGAGGGAGTGCATGGAGTGCAGTGGGCCACCCGTCAAAAGGCCGCTCGCGTACCGGCGCAGGCGGCTCAGCGGCCCGGGTTCCGCAGGGCTCATGCGGCGGCACCCAGGCAGTCGCGCAGACGCAGCAGGCCGTCCCGCATGCGGGTCTTGACGGTGCCGAGCGGCACGGACAGGCGTCGCGCCACCTCCCGGTAGGTGTAGCCGTCGTAGTAGGCGAGGGTGAGCGCCTGGTGCTGGAGGTCGGTCAGGCGGTCCAGGCAGCGGCGCACCCACTCGCGCTCCAGGCTGCCCTCCACCGCCTCGGCGACCTGGTCGAAGGCCGGTCCCTCGCCGCGGCGGGCCAGGCGCCGCTCGCGGTCACCGGCCGCGCGGGCGCTGCGCACCCGGTCGACGGCCCTGCGGTGGGCGAGCGTCAGGATCCACGACAGGGCCGTGCCGCGCGCCGGGTCGAAGCGGGCCGCCGTGCGCCACAGTTCGAGCAGCACCTCCTGGGCCACCTCCTCGGACTGCGCCGGATCGCGGAGCACGCGTCGCACCAGGCCGTAGACCGGCCCGGACACCAGCGCGTACAGCTCCTCGAAGGCCTGGTGGTCGCCGTCGGCCACCCGTGGCAGCAGTGCGTCCGCGTCCACAGCCGTCCCCCACTCTCCCGGCATCCCGGGCGCTCAATTCTGGACTCGGCGGAGATTCGGGGCGAGCCCCCGGACCGGATTGGCGCATCGCCGCGGAATTCACCGGCCACGGGCCAATCCACCGCCGCCCCCGCGCCGAATGGCATGCGTCAGCCGGGCCGTGCGGTCAGCGCGCGGCCCGTACCGCCGAACTGAGGACGGACGCGATGACAACAGTCGTCACCCGCCGCACACGGCGCCGCAGGATCCGTGGCGTCGCCGCACTGGTCTGCGGGGCGCTGGCCGCCGGGGGGCTCGCAGCCGCCGGGGTCAGCACGCTTCGACCGGAGGCCGCGCGCGCCTCCAGCCACCGGGAGGCCCCGCTGATCTCGGGGCAGCCGCAGTACGACAACACCGACGTGTACGCCTTCGTCAGCCCCGACAAGCCCGACACGACGACCCTCGTCGCGAACTGGGTGCCGTTCGAGGAGCCGGCGGGCGGACCGAACTTCTACCCGTTCCCCGAGGACGCCCAGTACGACGTGCACATCGACAGCGACGGCGACGCGCAGGGCGACCTGCTCTACCGCTGGACCTTCGACACGCGCACCAGGAACGGCGACACCTTCCTCTACAACACCGGTGAGGTCACGAGCCTGGACGACCCGGACCTGAACGTGACGCAGACGTACGACATCGACCTGCTGCGGCTGAAGGACCAGGAGGTCGTGTCCACCAAGAAGATCGCCGACGACCTGCCGATCGCGCCCTCGCACGTGGGCAAGGCGTCCATGCCCGACTACGGCAAGCTGCGCGACCAGGCCGTGCGCAAGCTCCCCGGCGGCGGCACCTCCTTCGTGGGGCAGGCCGACGATCCCTTCTTCCTGGACCTCAGGGTCTTCGACCTGGTGTACGGCAAGGACCTGTCGGAGGTCGGCCGGGACACGGTCGCCGGGTACAACGTGAACTCGGTGGCGCTCCAGGTGCCGAGCGCCGAGATACGGCAGTCCAAGGACCAGCCGACCGTCGGCATCTGGTCGACGACCCAGCGCAGGAACGCGGCGGGCAAGTGGACCCAGGTGTCCCGGCTCGGCGCGCCCCTGGTGAACGAGGTCGTCGTCCCGATGAAGGACAAGGACAAGTTCAACGCCTCCGCGCCGTGGAACGACGCGCAGTTCCTGCCCTACGTCCAGAAGCCGGAGTTGCCGCGGATCATCGAGAAGCTCTACAAGATCAAGGCGCCCAAGGAGCCCCGCAAGGACCTGGTCTCGGTGTTCCTCACCGGCGTGAAGGACCTCAACCAGCCGCCGAACGTACGGCCCGCCGAGGCGCTGCGCCTGAACACCTCGGTCAAGCCCGCCGAGACGCCGAAGCGGCTCGGTGTCCTCGACGGCGACAACGCGGGCTATCCGAACGGCCGGCGCCTGAGCGACGACGTCCTGGACATCTCGCTCCAGGTCGTCGAGGGCGAACTCGTCGGCCAGAAGAACGACTTGGGCGACGCGGTCGACACCAACGACAAGGCCTTCGGGCGCTCCTTCCCCTATCTGGCGCTGCCCACGGCCGGGTCGCGGGGACCGGTGGCGGGCAAGGACGGCACCAGCGCGCGCAACGCCCTCAGCGGTGGCGCGCCGCCCGTGGACTCCGGCTCGTCCGGCTCCACCGACACCGTCCTGATCACGTCCGCTGCCGTCGGCGGCGCCGGGGTGCTGCTCGTCGGCAGCGGCCTCCTGTGGTGGCGGCGCACCCGGGCCACGGCCGGGGGTGCCTGAGGTGAACCACGTCTCCGGCCGCGGGCTCCTCGCCGCCGCCGTCCTCGCGGTCGCGCTGACCGGCGGGGCGCTGGCGCTCGGCGGGGTGCCGTCGGACTCGGACAAGGGGCGGCCGTCAGCGGCGGCCGCCCCGCCCGCCGCGCGGGGCAGCGCGCCGGACGCCACCGGGAACCGGCTGCTCGCCTCCGACCTGGACCGCGGGGTGGCCGCGCTGCGCGCGCGGCTGCGCGCCCGGCCCCAGGACGCCCGGTCCTGGGCCGCGCTCGGCACCGCGTACGTCGAACAGGCCCGGCTCCGCGGCGACCCGTCCCGCTACGCGGAGGCCGAGCGGGCCCTGGACCGCGCGCTCGTGCTGCGCCCCGCCGACGACTCCGCGCTCGCCGGGCAGGCCGCGCTCGCCGCCGCCCGGCACGACTTCGGGGGCGCCCTGCGGTACGCGGAGCGTGCGCTGGCCGTGAACCCCTACAGCGAGGGGGCGCTGGCCTCCCGCGTCGACGCGCTCGTCGAACTCGGCCGCTACGGGAAGGCGGCGCGGGCCGTGCGGGAGGCCGACGCGCGCCGCCCCGGCGTCCCCGTCTTCACGCGGTACGCCTACGTACAGGAGCTGCACGGCGACGTGGCCGGTGCCCGGCGCGTGCTGCGCCGGGCCGCGACGGCGGCGCGGTCCCCCGGGGACGTCTCGTACGTCGCCACGGCGCTCGCCCAACTGGCCTGGCGCCAGGGCGACTACGCCGCGTCCCTGCGCCACTGCGCGGCCGCGCTGCGGGCCGACCCCGGGAACCTGCCCGCCCTGGAGGCGCGGGGGCGGGCCCGGGCGGCGCGGGGCGAGACGGACGCCGCGATCGCCGATCTGCGCACCGTCGTCGCCCGGCGGCCGCTGCCCGGGACGCTCGTGGCCCTCGGGGAGCTGTACGACGCCCAAGGGGAGCCCGCGCGGGCCCGCGAGCAGTACCGGCTCATCGACTCCTGGGTGCGGCTCGCCCGCGCGCACGGGGTCGATCCCGACCTCGACACCGCGCTCGCCGCGGCGGACCACGGCGACCGGGCCGTGGCGCTGCGCGCGGCACGGGACGAGTGGAAGCGGCGGCACACCGTGCACACGGCCGACGCGCTGGCCTGGGCCCTGCACGTCAACGGGCACGACCGGGAGGCCCTGCGGTACGCGCGGCGCGCCACGAGCACGGGGGTGCGCGAGGCCTCCTTCCTCTACCACCGGGGGGCCATCGAGTCCGCCCTCTCCCCCGCCTCGGGCCACGCCTGGCTGCGCGCCGCGCTGGACCTGAACCCGGGCTTCTCCCCCCGGGGCGCCAGGGAGGCGCGACGCCTTCTGGGGGTGCCGCGATGACCGCGCCCGCTGCCCGCCGCCCCCTCCCCGCCAGGGCCTGGCGTTGGGCCCGGCGAGGCCTCGTCGTGCTTGCTGTCGTCCTTGGCACCGCCGCACCCGCCCATGCCCACCCCCTCGGCAACTTCACCGTCAACCAGTACGACGGTCTGCTCCTGGCCCCGGGCCGCCTCCGCGTCGAGCACGTGGAGGACCTCGCCGAGATCCCCGCCGCGCAGGCGGAACCCGCCATCGACCGCGAGGGAAGGGACCGTTGGGCACGGGAGAGGTGCCGCGCGGCGGCCGCACACGGCCGGGTGGAGGTGGGCGGGCGGAGCGTCGCCCTGCGCACGGCGGCGGCCACGGCCCGCGTGCGGCCGGGCCAGGCGGGCCTGCCCACCGTCCGGGTCGAGTGCCGTCTGACCGCTCCGCTGCCGCCCGGCGCCCTGACGGTCCGCTTCCGCGCCGCGCCCCAGGCCGTCCCGGGCTGGCGGGAGATCACCGCGCGCGGCGACCGCATGACCCTCAGCGGATCGAGCGTGCCGCGCACGTCCCGCTCCGAGCGCCTCACCCGCTACCCGCCCGGCGCCTCCTCTCCCGACGCGACAGCCGCCTCGCTGCGGGCCCGGCCCGGCGGCCCCGCCCTCGCCGACGAGCCGCCCCCGGCCCCCGGCTCCGCCCTGCCGCGCGCCGCGACCGACGCGCTCACCGGCCTGGTGGCCCGGCACGACCTCACCCCGGCCTTCGCGGCGCTCGCGCTCGGCACCGCCCTGCTGCTCGGTGCCCTGCACGCGCTCGCGCCGGGCCACGGCAAGACCCTGATGGCCGCGACCGCCGCCGCCCGCGGCAGCGCGTCGGCGCGGGACGTGCTGCCCCTCGCCGCGTCCGTGACGGTCACGCACACCCTCGGCGTGGTGGCGCTGGGGCTGCTGGTGGCGGGCGGCTCGGCGGCCGCGCCCTCGGTCGTCGCCTGGCTGGGCGTGGCCAGCGGGGCCCTGGTGACGGGCGCGGGCGCGCTGCTCGTACGACGGGCCTGGCGCCGCAGGCACCGGCCCGCGCACCCCCATGCGCACCCGCACGCGCACCCGCACCACCACGCGCACCCCCACCCGCCGCCCACCCTGCGCGGCACCCTCCTGCTCGGCTTCGCCGGTGGCCTCGTGCCCAGCCCTTCCGCCGTCGTGGTGCTGGTGGGCGCGGCCGCCCTGGGCGAGGCCTGGTTCGGCCTCCTGCTCGTCCTCGCCTACGGGGCGGGGCTGGCCGTCACGCTGACGGCGGCCGGGTTCCTCGTCGTACGGCTCGGCGCGGTGGCGGGACGGCGCCTGGCCCACGGCCGCACCCCCGGCCTCGCCCGCCGCCTCGCACCGCTGGGCTCCGCCTGCGTGGTCCTCGCCCTTGGGTGCGGATTGGTGGTCAAAGGGGCTGCAACGGCGCTCGGTTGAGCTACTTTTGTGGAGAATCGCACGGCTGCGAATGGGGGGACCGTGACCGGTCAGGCGCGCGTGATCGCGGGGCGTTACCGCCTCCTCTCCCCGCTCGGTGAGGGCGGCATGGGCACGGTGTGGCGGGCCCGGGACGACGTACTCGGCCGTGAGGTCGCGGTCAAGGAGGTCCGCGCGCCCGCGGGCCTCCCGGCGAGCGAGGTGGAGCGGCTGTACGCGCGCCTGGAGCGCGAGGCCTGGGCCGCCGCCCGCATCCCCCACCGGAACGTGGTGACGGTGTACGACGTGACGCGCGAGGAGGGCCGCCCCTGGATCGTCATGGAGCTGGTGCGCGGTCTGGCCCTGTCGGACGTCCTGGAGGCCGAGGGCCCGATGACGCCGCAGCGGGCCGCGCGCGTGGGCGCGGAGGTACTCGGCGCGCTGCGGGCCGCCCACGGTGCGGGCGTCCTGCACCGCGATGTGAAGCCGGGCAACGTCCTGCTCGGCAACGACGGCCGCGTCGTCCTCACCGACTTCGGGATCGCGATGGTGGAGGGCAGCTCGGCCCTGACGATGACGGGCGAGGTCGTCGGATCGCCCGAATTCCTCGCCCCGGAGCGGGCGCTGGGGCAGCGGCCGGGACCCGAGTCCGACCTGTGGTCCCTCGGCGTCCTGCTGTACGCGGCGGTGGAGGGCGTCTCGCCGTTCCGGCAGGACACCCCGCTGAGCACGCTGCGCGCGGTCGTCGACGAGGAGCTGCCGCCGCCGCGCGACGCCGGGCCCCTGGCGCCGGTCATCGAGGGCCTGCTCCGCAAGGACCCCAGCGAGCGCGCCACGGCCGCCGACGCCGAGCGCGATCTGCGCCTGATCGCCGAAGGCCACCCGCCGAGCAGCGGACGGGACGTTCCGTACGCGCCGACGGCGGTCTCCCACCAGCCGCCGGCGCCCGTGCCGCCCCCGCCGCCGCCCGGCGGCCACGCGGCCGCGCCCACGGCCACCGCGGGCGCCGCGTACGGCGGTACGACCTCGACGACCACGCCCGAGAGACCCCGCTCGCGGCGCGCGGCCGCGGCCCTCGTCGCGGGCGCCGCCGCCCTGGTGCTCGCCATCGCCGGCATCACGTACGCCCTCGTCGACGACGGCGACGGGAACGGCGGGGGCAAGGACGCCGGTAACGACTCCGGCGCCGACGCGGGCGGCGGCAGCGGGGGCGGCGGCACCGGAGGAAAGGACGGCGGCGGCAGCGGCGGGGGCTCCGACGGCGGCGGCAGCGGCAGCGGCGGTTCGAGCGGGGGCGGCGGCACCAACGGCGGGGGAGGCAAGGGCGGTTCGACGGACGGCGGCTCCACCCACGGCGGGGGCACGGGCGGCGGCACGGGCGGCGGCACCACCAAGCCCCCGCCCCAGTCCGTGCGCGTCTCCCTCACCGGCCACGGCACGGAGTACACGGGGGCCTGCCCGCCCGCGCAGGCGGCCTCGTTCACGGCGACGTTCACCGTCGGGCGCGTCCCGGTGACGGTCGAGTACCGCTGGGTCACCGCCGAGGGCGAGTCCGGCGACCCGGGCTGGAAGTCGCTCTCCTTCCCGACCGGGGGCGGGAAGACCAAGCAGGTCAACCACACGGAGCAGCCGGGCACGACGAGCGGGACGTACCACAACGAACTCAGCGTCGAGGTCCGCTCCCCCGTGACGGCCACGTCCAACGCCGTGGCGTACTCGGTGACGTGCGAGGAGGAGCCCACGACGGGCGGGGGCTCCTCCTCGTCCTACGGGGCCTTCGCGCCCTGAGGGCGCACCGGCCGCGCCGGGCTCCGGCGCGCGGCGGGCCTCAGGAGGCGTTCCTGCTGAAGACGGGCAGATAGCCGCCGGACTGCCCCGCTGCGGTCGGGTGGTACGACTCGCCGATGTTGGTCCAGACGACGCTGTTCAGCCACGGGGCGCCGGAGCAGATCTCGTGGCCCGCGAACGTGGTGGTGACGTCCCCGAAGGCGAAGCCGTGGTCGGCGGCGCGCTTGGCCACGGCCGCGTTGAGGTGGTCGGCGCCGCCGTTGATGGCGGTCCGCTCGCGCTCGGACAGACCGGCGAGGCAACTGCCGCCGAGCTTGTAGAAGCGGGGGTAGCCGAGGACGACGACCCGGGCGGACGGCGCCTTGCTCTTGATCGCCGCGTACACACGGTCGAGCTTGCCGGGCAGGGTCGAGTCGACGTAGGCCTTGGCCTGGTTGACGCGCGCCACGCAGCTGTCCTCGGACTGCAGGACGCAGGTCGTCATGACGTCGCTGAAGCCCGCGTCGTTGCCGCCGACGCTGATCGAGACGAGGCCGGTGCCGGAGTTGAGCGGCCCCAGCTGGTTGGCGAGCACGTCGTCGGTGCGCGCGCCGGAGCAGGCCGTGAAGCTGAACCCGGAGGGCGAGTTGGCGGCGGCCCACAGCGCCGGGAACGCCCGGGTGCTGCGTTTGCAGCCGCCGCTGCCGCTGTCGTAGCTGCCGGCCCCGACGCCGGACGAGTAGGAGTCCCCGAGCGCCACATAGGCGGGGGCCGCGCTCCGCGGGTCGCCGGAGTCGGCGTGCGCGGCGCCCACGCCGGTGAGGGTGGCGGCCGCGGCGAGGAGGAGCGACGCTGCATAGGCCGTGAAACGGGACAATCTCATGGTGCCTCCTTGAGCAGGATTTCCGCCTGGACAGTGGTAGCACCGCACCACCGCCGTCGATAGTGTTCATGACAATCAATTCTTCAGTAATTCCCTTGCCCGCTCCATGAGTTCACCGATCATCCGACGGGGTGACGGCGAACACCTGCGCACTCCCTGCGCGTCTTGACGAGCCGCCGCCGACTGCGCCACATTGAAGCCCGGCATCCGGCGCGTCGGGGGGCAAAGTCGCCAATGCAGACCATCAGGTTCAAGTCGTCGCACAGGGATCTGAGCCCGTTGCTCACGGGCGCGGCCGTCACGGCCGGGTGCGTCGGGGCGCTGTTCGCGCTGCTCGACCTCTCCTCACCGGTGCGCGGACCCCTGACTCTCTTCTTCCTCGTCGCCGCCCCCGCCGCCGCGCTCGCGCCCTGGCTGCGGGGGCTCGACCCCTGGGGCCGTGTCCTCGCCTCCGTCTCGGCGGCCGTCGTGGTCAACCTGCTGGTCGCCCAGGCCATGCTGGCCCTGCACGTGTGGTCGGTCCGCGGCGGCGTCGCGGCGGTGGCGGGGATCAGTTCGGTCATCTTCCTGTCGGCACTGGCGCGGCGCTAGCGCCCCCGCGCCCCGAGGAGACGGACTTGAAGACGTGGAGATCACCGTCCACCGTCCCGGCGAACTCACCGCGGCGGACCGGGTGGCCTGGACCGCCCTGCAGTCCAAAGCGCATCTGAACGGCTCACCGGGGCTCGCGAACCCCTTCCTCTCCCCCGAGTTCACGCTCGCCGTGGCGCGGGTGCGGCGCGACGTGCGGATCGCGGTCGCCCGGGAGGACGGCGAGCCCGCCGCGTTCTTCCCGTACCAGAGATCCAGAACCGGAGTGGGCCGCGCCGTCGGCCTCGGCGTCTCCGACAGCCAGGGCGTCGTGCACCGGCCGGGCTTCACCTGGGACGCCCGCGGGCTGCTGCGCGCCTGCCGCCTGGTGATGTACGAGTACGACCACCTCGTGGACGGCCAGCCGGCGTTCGAGGAGGGGGCCACCGACTCCTACGCCTCGCCCGTCATGGACCTCGACCAGGGCTACGAGGCCTACCTCGACCATCTGCGCACGCATGCGCCGAAGTTCCTGCGCAGCACCCTCGCCAAGGGCCGCAAGCTCGACCGCGCCCACCGCGAGGTGCGCTACGTGCACGACGAGCGCGACCCCGAGGCGCTGTGCACGCTGATGGCCTGGAAGTCCGCGCAGTACCGCAGGACCGGCCGCAGCGACCGCTTCGCCCAGGCCTGGATCACCCAGCTCGTGCACCAGCTCTTCCACACCCGCTCGGAGACCTTCCAGGGGCTGCTCTCCGTGCTCTACGTCGACGGCGCACCCGTCGCCGCGCACTTCGGCCCGCGCACCGAGCGCGTGCTCTCCTGCTGGTTCCCGGCCTACGACCCGGCGTTCGCGAAGTACTCGCCCGGCCTGCTGCTGCATCTGCACATGGCCGAGGCGGCCGCCGCCGACGGCATCGCCCACCTCGATCTCGGACGTGGCCAGAAACAGTACAAGGACTCCCTGAAGACACGGGAACTCGCCGTGTCCGAGGGGTGGGTGGCGCTGCGCCACCCCATGGCTCTCGGACATCGTGCGCATCGCGCGCCGGTCCGGGCGCTGCGCAACACGGTCGTATCCCGACCGGAATTGTTCGAACCGGCAGACCGCCTGCTCAAGGGCCTGGGAAAGATCCGTTCCCGGCGCCGAAAAGAGTGAGAAGCGCGCAAGAAGCGCCAGGGAACGTCAGAGAAGAACCAGTGAACAGGGCACATCCAAAGTGTCCTAAGACAACAGTCAATTTATCGAAAACGCGAGACCTCGTTCCAGGTCTTGCCATACGGTCGCAAGCATCAATACCGTCGTACATCCACCCGCAACGGTTCATCGGCAGTCGGTCTAGGGGAGGGCTCAAGACCGCGATGATCCCGGTGCGGGGCGCGGTAGGGGGGTGCCCGTGCCCGGTGACCACAAGTCGCCCGGGTCACGTGCCGCGCAGTCATGCCAGCTCACCCGGGCGTGTCCCGGAGCTCACAGCACGGTGTGGGCTCCGCCATGGCCGGACGTGAGAACCCCCTCTTTCGAACCGGACCCACAGCCGGACCGCCCGGGGGCGGGCGGTCCACCGGACGAGAGGGACCAAAGACTCATGAGTTCTGTCGTGCGCCCGTTCAATTCGGGCCAAGATCCTTTAATCGACCCGTCGCAGAACGGCTCCACCGCCAAGTCGGCACGGCCGTCACTGTCCAAAGGCGGAATGGCCGCCATTCCGAGCCAGCAGCAATACCGGCCGGTCTCCTCGCATCTGGCGATTGCGCCTCCGGTGAGCGTCGTGATTCCCGCGATGAACGAAGCGGAGAATCTTCCCTATGTGTTCAAGACCCTGCCCGAGTGGATCCACGAAGTCGTGCTCGTGGACGGCAATTCCACGGACGACACGGTCCGCGTCGCGCGCGAGCTGTGGCCGGACGTGAAGGTCGTCAGGCAGCTCGGCAAGGGCAAGGGCGACGCGCTCATCACCGGCTTCGAGGCGTGCACCGGCGACATCATCGTGATGGTCGACGCGGACGGCTCCGCCGACGGCCACGAGATCGTCTCCTACGTCTCCGCGCTCGTCTCCGGCGCCGACTTCGCCAAGGGCTCCCGGTTCGCCAACGGCGGCGGCACGGACGACATGACGCTCATCCGCAAACTCGGCAACTTCGCCCTGTGCGCGGTCGTGAACGCCAAGTTCGGCGCCCGGTACACGGACCTGTGCTACGGCTACAACGCCTTCTGGCGGCACTGCCTCGACAAGATCGAGCTCGACTGCACCGGCTTCGAGGTCGAGACGCTGATGAACATCCGCGTCGTCAAGGCGGGGCTCAAGGTCCAGGAGATCCCGAGCCACGAGTACCTGCGCATCCACGGCGTGAGCAATCTCAGCGCGGTGCGCGACGGTCTGCGGGTGCTCAGGGTGATCCTCACCGAGCGCTCCAACAGGCGCACCCAACGGCGGGTCACACGCACCGCCGCCGTCCCGGCGCGCCAGGGAGAGGTTTCTTGATCACTATCTCGGTGGTCATCTGCGTGTACACCGAGGACCGCTGGGAGGACATCCTCTCGGCGGTCGCCTCGGTCCGGGCCCAGTCCCGCGCGGCCCACGAGACCCTGCTCGTGGTCGACCACAACACAGCACTGCGAGAACGCCTCTCCAAGGAGTACAAGGAGGCGCCGGACGTGCGGGTGCTCGCGAACGCGGGCCCCCGCGGCCTGTCCGCGGGCCGCAACACCGGCATCGCCGCGTCCCGCGGCGAGGTCATCGCCTTCCTCGACGACGACGCGGTCGCCGAGCGCGACTGGCTGCTGCGCTTCGCCGAGGCGTACGACGACCCGCGGGTGTTCGCCGTCGGCGGCGCCACCCGGCCGGTGTGGGCCTCACGGCGCCGCCCGGCTTGGTTCCCCGAGGAGTTCGACTGGGTCGTCGGATGCATGTACCGGGGCCACCCGACCGGCCGGGTGCGGGTGCGCAACGTGCTCGGCGGCAACGCCTCGTTCCGGCGCACCGCCTTCGAGTTCGCCGGGGGCTTCGCCAGCGGCATCGGCCGCGACGGCGACAAGCGCCCGCTGGGCGGCGAGGAGACGGAGCTGTGCATCCGGCTCACCCGGGCCCGGCCCGACGCCGTGCTGCTCATCGACGACCGCGCGGTCATCCACCACCGGGTGCCCGCGGCCCGCGAGCGGTTCGGCTACTTCCGCTCCCGCGCCTACGCCGAGGGGCTCTCCAAGGCCCTGGTGGCCCGCAGCGTGGGCGCGGACAAGGGCCTGGAGTCCGAGCGCCGCTACACCACGCGGGTGCTGCCCGCGGGGGTCGGGCGCGGGCTGCGGGACGCGGTCCTCGGCCGCCCCGGCGGCGCGGGCCGCGCGGGCGCCATCGTGACAGGCGTGCTGGCGGCGGCCGGTGGGTACGTCGTCGGGAGCGTTCGCGCACGCAGGGCGGGGACGGAGTTCGCCGTCGTGGACGTGACGGAGGGCCCCGAGGAGAGACGCGTGGAGGGAGCGACCGGATGACCCGAAGAGGGATCCCCATATTCATGTACCACTCGGTCGCGCAGCTGCCGAACGACGCGACGCACGAGCTGTCCGTGTCGCCGGAGGCGTTCGCGGAGCAGATGGAAGTGCTCCGCGCGCTCGGCTGCACCCCGCTCACCACCGCGCAGCTGGCCCGGCTCTGGCGCCACCCGGGCCGGCCGCTGCCCACCCGGCCCGTCGTCATCACCTTCGACGACGGCTACGAGGGCGTGCACCAGCACGCCCTGCCGGTCCTGACCAAGCAGGGGTTCGGCTCGACGCTGTTCATCGCGACGGGCTGGCTGCGCGGCACGTACAACACCGGCGGTGGCCTCGACACCATGCTCACCTGGGACCAGGTGCGCGACCTCGCCGACTCCGGCGTGGAGATCGGCGGCCACAGCCACACCCACCCGCAGCTCGACCAGCTCTCGGACGACGCCCTGTGGTTCGAGGTGATCCGCTGCAAGGAGATCCTGGCCGGTGAACTCGGCACCCCGCCCGTGTCGTTCGCCTACCCGTACGGCTACTCCAGCCGCCGGGTGCGGCGCGCGGTGCGCGGTGCCGGCTTCTGCCAGTCGCTCGCCGTGGGGAACACCCTGGCGCGCCGATGTCAGGGCCCGTACGCACTGCGCCGCGTGACGGTGCGGCGCAGTACGGGCCTGGAGGAGTTCGAGCGGCTCGCCGAGGGCCGTTCGGTCACCCGGACCTTCGCCAGGGACCGGGCCCTCACCAAGGGTTATGCGATAGTCCGCCGTTGCCAACAAGCCCGCCGGAAGGCAGCTCGCTCCCGTGTCTGACACGACCACCGCACAGGCAGAGGTCACTGGGACCACCAGCAGTACCGGCGGCACACCGTCGTCCGGCGGAAAGGAGAGAAGGTCCCGGAGGGTGCGTCTGCCAGGTGCGGGCGGGGGCAGCCCGCTGTTCCGCAACGCGTACGCGCTGATGCTGAACACCGGTATCTCCGGCGTCCTCGGCCTGGGCTTCTGGCTGGCCGCCGCCCGGTACTACTCGGAGTCGGCGGTCGGCCAGGGCTCGGCGGCCATCGCGGCGATGAAGCTCCTCGCGGGCGTCACCGCCGTGACGCTCACGGGCGCCCTCGCGCGCTTCATCCCGGTGGCGGGCCGCGCCACCGGGAAGCTCATCTTCCGTACGTACGCGGGAAGTTCGATCGTCGTCGGCTTCGCCGCGCTGATCTTCCTGAGCACGCTCGACCTGTGGGGGCCCTCGTACCGCTTCCTGCACGGCCCGCTCGCCGGGGTGGGCTTCGTCGCGGCGGTCGTGGCCTGGTGTCTGCTCACCCTCCAGGACGGCGTGCTCACCGGCCTGCGCAGCGCGGTGTGGGTACCGGTGGGCAACACCGTGTTCTCCGTGGTCAAGCTCGGCCTGCTGATCGTCTTCGCCGCGGCCGTCCCCACGGCCGGGGTGTTCGTCTCGTGGGTGGCCGCCATCGCCCTGTCGGTGGTGCCGCTCGGCTGGCTGGTGTTCCGCCGCCTCGTGCCGCGCCACGTGCGGGCCACCGAGGGCAAGGCGAAGCCGCCCTCGCTGCGCGAGATCGGCCGCTTCCTGGCCGGTGACTACACGGGCTCGCTGTTCTCGCTCGCCGTGGTGTACCTGGTCCCGGTGATCGTCGCCTCACAGGTCAGCTCCGAGGACAACGCGTACTTCTACATCACCACCACGATCGCGGGCACCACCAACCTCCTTGCGATCAACATGGGTGCCTCGCTGACCGTCGAGGGGGCCCACGACCCGGCGCGGCTCGCCGCGAACACCCGGGCGGCGCTGCGCCGCATGCTGCGGATCATGCTGCCGGTGTGCGCGGTCATCTTCCTGGGCGCGCCCTACATCCTGCACGTGTTCGGGCAGGGCTACTCGGAGGCGGCGACGCCGCTGCTGCGCTGGTTCGCCGTCGGGTCCGCGCTGCGGGTCGTCATGGAGACGTACTTCGCCGTCCTCAGGGCACAGAGCCGCACCTCCGGCCTCGCCTGGCTGCAGGGCCTGCTGTGCGCGCTCGTCCTCGGTCTGACGCTGGTCCTGCTGCCGCGGATGGGCCTGACGGGCGCGGGCGTCGCGGAGATCTCCAGCCTCGCGGTGATCGTGGCGATCGCCGCGCCCAAGCTGTACGCGATCACGCACCGCACGGCCCCGGAGGCCGCGCCGGACGGCGACCTCGCGGACCTCGGCACCCCGGACGTCCCGCCGTCACCGGTGGCCCGCGCCCGGGGCGGCGCCCTCAGGAAGGCCCCCGGGC
The DNA here is from genome assembly GCF_022698285.1 of Streptomyces sp. AN091965. Classification (NCBI taxonomy): domain Bacteria; kingdom Bacillati; phylum Actinomycetota; class Actinomycetes; order Kitasatosporales; family Streptomycetaceae; genus Streptomyces; species Streptomyces sp. AN091965. The sequence goes on from NZ_JALDMY010000001.1 coordinate 2,473,188, forward strand.
ACCGCCTCGGCCCGGCCTGGGCATTGCGTGACTCCCTCGACTCGGACACCCTGCAACTGGCGATCCACCGGGCCGACCTGGACCACCAGGAGCGCAGGCCGGACGTGCGGCCCGGCCCGGCGACGCCGGTGTTCGGGACGCGGCCGCGCCCGGGCTCGGGGGACGGGGGCGGCATGGACGGGCACCGGCCCGCGTGGGCCGTGGGGCGGCCGTTCGGCGGCACGCCGTCGCACGGGACACCGGTGGAGCGCCCGGCCCCGGGCCGCGCGCCCGGTTCCGCCACGGGTGCGGCAGCCGTGCCGTCACCGGCGCCCGCCTCGCCCGGTTCACCGGGCATGAAGACACCGACACCCGTCACGGGCGCCCCGGCCACCCGGGGCGCGTCCGGGTCCGCCGCGGCGAAGTCGCCCGCGCCGCCCGCCGGTTCACCGGCGTCCGCCACGCCCGCTCCCCCGCCGCGGCCGGCCCCGGCCCCGGACCGCACCCCGCTGGTCCTCGCGCTGCTCCTGGCACTGGCCCTCGGCCTGTACTGGGTGCCCGCGCTCGGGCTCGGCGATGCCGACCTCGACGCGATGGGCGGGCTCGGCCTCATCTCCGTACTGCCGGTGCCCACGCTGGTCGGCGCAGTGCTCCTCGTGGTCGTGTTCGCCTCGCTGCTGCGCCTGGACCGGCCCCGCACCTGGCTGCTCGCGGTGACGCTCGTGGCCACCGTCGTGTCGCTGCACGCGCTGCCCGCCGTCATCGAGACCGAGCCGCGGTTCGCGACGGCCTGGCAGCACCTGGGCTTCATGGAGTTCATCGACCGGACCGGCACGGCGGCGCCCGACCTGGACGCGCGCTGGAGCTGGCCCGGGTTCTTCGCGGGCGCCTCGTTCCTCGCCGAGGCGTGCGGCGTCTCGGACCTGACCGAGCTCATCCGCTGGTGGCCGTTGGCCATCCAGCTCCTGTACCTGCCGCCGATGTACCTGCTCACCCGGCACATGCGGGCGAGCTGGCGGGCCAAGTGGACGGGCCTGTGGCTCTTCGTCCTGAGCGGCTGGGTGGGCCAGGACTACTTCTCCCCGCAGGGCTTCACGTATCTGCTGTACATCGCCTTCGTGGCGATCCTCCTGGTGTGGTTCCGGGCGCCGCGCGTGCTCTGGTCGAAGCGGCGGCCCGGCGAGGCCGAGGTGGAGCCGGCGAACCGGCGGCAGCAGGCGGTGCTGCTCCTGGTCCTCATGGGCCTGTTCGCGGCCACGGTGCCCGCGCACCAGCTGACGCCGTTCGTGATGCTCGGCGTGGTCACGGTCCTCGTGCTCGTGCGCCGCTGCGAGCTGCGGGGCCTGCCGCTGCTCTTCGGCGTCCTGGTGGTGCTCTGGCTGGGCTTCCTCGCGGAGCCGTACTGGTCGGGGCACTTCGACGAGCTGTTCGGCGGCGTGGGCGGGGTCGGCGGCAACGTGTCGTCGTCCGTCTCCGGCCGCATCGAGGGCGGCGACCCCACGCACAAGCTGGTCCTGTACACACGCGTGGCGCTGGCCGGGAGCGTGCTCGCGCTCGCCTGCTGGGGCTGGCTGCGCAGGCGCCGGCTGAAGTACCGCGAGGTGTCCCTCGTCGTCCTGGCCTTCGTGCCGTTCCTGGGCTTCGGCATGCAGAGCTACGGCGGCGAGATGGCGCTGCGCGTCTTCATGTTCGCGCTGCCGGGCGTGGCCCTGCTCGGCGGGCTCGCGCTGTTCCCGCGCACCGGGGCCACCGCCAAGGAGCGGGACCGCGACCGGGTGAGCCTCGCGCCGTACGCCGCGCTGCTCGCGGGGCTCGTCCTGGTGGGCGGCTTCCTGGTGGCCCGCTGGGGCAACGAGCCCTTCGAGCGGGTCCGCACGGGCGAGGTCGCCGCGATGGAGTACGTGTACGCGCACGACGACCCGACCGTGCGGCTGCTGTGGATGAGCAACGACACCGTCACCAACGTGACGCCCGCGATCCCCTGGGGCAAGCAGGACCCGGAGAAGGTCGAGTACCTGCCCACGCTCGCGCCGGCCGACCCGCGCCTGGTGTCGGGCCTGGTGAAGGCGCTCAAGGACGCGGGGCCCAACTCCTATCTGATGGTCAACCGCGGCCAGACGGTGTACCTCCAGATGGACTCGGGCTATCCGGAGCACTGGGACACCCGGCTCGTGCGGAACCTGGACGGGCGCGCGGACCTGAAGAAGGTCCTCAGCAACGCCGACGCGACGCTGTACACGCTGCGCGAGCAGCCGAGGGGTGCGGTGCCGAAGGCGGATCCGGGCGCGGTCGGCCCCAAGGTGACGTGGACGCCGTGGTCGGTGGTCGGCGGCCTCGCGGTGGTGGCGCTGGTGCTGTTGCTCGCGGCGCGCGAGGTGGTGCGCGTCGCGGTGGCGCCGGGCGTGGCGCAGCAGCGCTGGCTGCAGAGCAGCTTCTGGTTCTCGCTGCCGCTGCTCGCGGTGTTCCTGGCGTCGCTGATCCAGCGGTTCCTGACGATGGCGTAGCCCCGGGGGCCCGTGGGCCCCGCGCGCGGGCGGGTGTGGAGCGGCTCAGCGCTTGAGCCACTTCACCCCGTACCCGGCGAGGTCGAACCGCTTGCCGTCGACCTCCGCGCTGATGGGCCGGTCGAGCGTGTTCACCACGAGGACGGTGGCGTCGTCGGCGAGGACGCGGACGTTGGGCACGTCGTCGTCGGCGACGGTGACCTTCTCGTACCGGGTACCGGGCGGGAAGGCCGCGGCGAACTTCCCGAGCAGGTCCAGTATCGGCTTCCCGCGGCCGCCGTCGGCGAGCTGCGTCGAGCTCCACAGGCAGCCCGCGCAGTCGCCGCGCTTCTGCGGGTTCCAGTAGAAGCCGCTGGTGGTGCCGCCGCGGGCCAGGGCCATGAGGCCGGCGGCGTGCACGGCCACGCGGTGCGCCTCGGACCAGCCGTCGCGCTCGTCCTCGCCGTCGCCGGGTTCCACGTAGTACTCGGCCCACCACAGGGGCAGGTCGCCGGAGCGCTCGCGCAGCCAGTGGCTGACGTCGGTGAGCTTCTCGGTGGCCTTGAACTCGTCGGGGAGCAGCTCGTCGTCGACCGTGTAGCTGGCGCCGTCGACGACGACGAAGTCGGCGCCCGCCTTGTGCTTGTTCCAGTAGTCGAAGGCGTCGAGCGAGCGCTGGTCCATGGCGCCCCAGGGGCCCTTCAGGTCCTTGGAGACGCCGTCGGTCTGGCGCGGGTCGACGCTGTTCATCACCACGTACGGGCCGCCGACCATGATGTCCTTGTTCACGGCCTTCAGCGCCGCGTGGACGCGGTTGTACAGCTCGGTGTAGCCCTCGTAGTCCCAGCGGTGCTCGGTGCTGTTCCAGAAGCCCTTGAGTTCGTTCCAGACGATGAAGTGCCGTACGTCCGGATAGCGCTTGGCGACGGTGGCGGCGAGCCGGGCGAAGTCGTCGAAGTGCTCGGGCTCGGGGGCGGTCTCCAGGGAGCTCTTGCTCCAGTTCGTGTGGTCGGCGCCGGGCGTGCCGCCCTTCATCCAGTCGGGGGCGCAGCACAGGGTGACGACGGGCGTGCCGCCGGTGGCGCGGATGAAGTCGACGCGGCGGTCCATGGCGCCGAAGTCGTAGCGCCCCTTCACCGGTTCGGGGTTGCCCGAGCCCCAGCCCATGATGTGCTGGACCTGCGGCAGCGGGCGCGGCTGGCCCTTGAGCAGCTTCTCGGCGCGCGCGACGGCGGCGTCCTCGCCCTGGTCGGCGCTGTGCTGGGTGTGGGTGAAGCCCCAGCCGACCTGGGCCTCCCCCCGGGGCGGCGGGTCCATGGGCGTGCCGTGCACCTTGTCGCCGTCCTTGGTGGTGCCCGCGGTGCTGCCGCCGCGCTCGTCGGGCAGCGTGAGCACGGTCAGGACCAGGGCCAGAGCGGCCGCACCAACGCCGAGCAGAGCGGCGAGACGCCACTTCCGCGCATCCGAGTTCCACCCATGCCGTCGCATCGAGGGCCAGCGTAACGGCGACGATTCCCGGTCGGGCGCGTTCCGTACGAGTGTCCGGGACTTACGCGTGGCGTTCGGGCGGAGTACCGAAACCAGGGTGCACACGGGCTCATTCGTGGCGGATCATGGCGGCATGTCTGCGAACCCTCAGGACGCCCTGCCGATCCGGCTCAACGTCGACGACAGCGACTCCCCGTCGGACGTCGTCGACGCGCTGTTCCTCGGCCGCTTCGCGATGGGCGAGCAGCCGTACTCGCACAGCGCGAACATCGACCGGGTCAAGGCGGGCTCGACGCTGCTGCCGCCGGACGCCCGCGTGCTGCGGGCCGCCCGCGACGACGACCGCAGCGCGACGCTCGCCGAGGGCGAGGGCTGGACGCTGCTCGTCTCGCGCTGGAACCGGGGCGCGGACGTCACGGTCACGGCGACCACCGCGGAGCTCGCCGAGGACGTCCTGAAACAGGCCACGGACGGCGCGCAGGACGACCCGGAGCCCCAGCCGGAGAACGTGACCATGGGGTTCTGGTACGTCTCGCCGCGGCGCGGCCCGTACCGCACGACGCGGCAGATCTCCGCCGGCACGTGGTCGGAGGTGCGGCAGAACTACACCGCGCCGGTGGCCGACGCCATGGACAAGCTGATGAAGACCACGCCGGAGGACATCTCCGGGCGGCTCCTCCTGCTGCACGGTCCGCCCGGCACGGGCAAGACGTCCGCGCTGCGCACGCTCGCGCGCTCCTGGCGCGACTGGTGCCAGGTGGACTGCGTCCTGGATCCGGAGCGCCTGTTCACGGACGTCGGCTATCTGATGGACATCGCCATCGGCGAGGACGAGGGCACGGCGAAGGGCCGCTGGCGGCTGCTGCTCCTGGAGGACTGCGACGAACTGATCCGCGGCGAGGCCAAGCACACGGCGGGCCAGGCCCTCTCGCGCCTGCTCAACCTGACGGACGGCCTGCTCGGCCAGGGCCGCAACGTGCTGGTGGGGGTCACCACCAACGAGGACCTGGAGCGGCTGCACCCCGCGGTGGTGCGGCCCGGGCGGTGCCTGGCCCGGATCGAGGTGGGGGCGCTCACCCGCGCCGAGTCGGTGAGCTGGCTCGGCACCCCCGAGGGCGTCTCCCGCGAGGGCGCGACCCTGGCCGAGCTGTACGCCCTGCGCCGCGGCACGACGCCGCCGACCATCCCGGCCACCCGGGACAACGACGACGCGGGACTGTACCTATAGCCACCGAGCAACCGTCGCACCGGGGTCAGGGCGTGGAGTCGTACACCGCGCGCAGCGCATCGCGCACCGCCGCCAACGCCTCGTCCTGCGTGAGGCCGAGGCGGCGCACCTGCTCGGCGTACGCCTGCGCGGCCCCCGCGGCGGCCCGGGCCCCGGCCTCACGCGCCGCCGCGACGAACGTCCCGTGCCGCCCCCGCGTCTCGATCACCCCGTCCGCCTCAAGGGCCCGGTACGCCTTGGCCACGGTGTTCGCCGCGAGCCCGAGCTCCTCGGCCAGCCCGCGTACCGTCGGCAGCTTGTAGCCGACGGGCAGCACCCCGCCGCGCGCCTGCTCGGCGATCTGCGTCCGCACCTGTTCGAACGGCGGCGCGGCACCCGCGCCTTCCTTGATGACGATCTTCAGAGCCACCCGCCGATTGTCCCGCACGCGCGGAAATTCGGAGGCACCCGGGCCCGCCCCGCGCGTACCGTCCGGGCCATGACTGAGATCCGGGTGCGCGACCTGCGCACCTCCGACCCGCGGGACACCGCCGCCTACGCGGCGGTGCGGCGCGCCGCGGTGCCCGCCCTGCTGGCCACCGCCGCGTCCGTGGCGTACTCCTGCGCGCACGCCCATCCCGACGCCCGCTACCGCGCGCTGGTCGCGGAGGCGGACGGCGAGGTCGTCGGCACGGCCCAGGTGGGCATCGCGCACGACAGCCCGGAGCCGGGCCAGGGCTTCCTGAACGTCTATGTGCACCCGGGGCGGTGCGGCCTGGGCGCGGGCTCGCTGCTCGTGCGCACGGCGGAGGAGCACCTGGCGGGCGCGGGCGCGACGGCGCTGTACTCGTGGGTCCTGGACACGCCGCGCAACCGGGCGTTCGCGGCCCGGCGCGGCTACCGCGCGAGCCGTACCGCGCACTTCCTCCGCCTCGACCTGGCGCGGGGCGAGCTGCCGCCGCTCGCCGACCCGCCCCCGGGCGTCGAACTGCGCTCGGCGGCCGACTTCCGGGACGACCCGCGCCCCCTGTTCGCCCTGGACGCGGAGACCGCGGCGGACGAACCGAGCGATGTGACCGCGGAGTTCACGGACTACGCACACTGGCTCACCGAGACCTGGCACCACCCGCTCCTGAACCACGAGCTGACCACGGTGGCGGTGGTGGACGGGGAGCCCGCCGCGTTCACCCTGGCGCACACCGACGACGCGTCCCGGTACGCGTCCGGCATGACCGGCACGGCCCGCGCCCACCGGGGCCGGGGCCTGGCCAAGCTCGCGAAGAACGCCTCGCTGCACCGGGCCCGGGCGGCGGGCTTCGCGGAGGCGTTCACGGGCAACGACAGCGAGAACGGCCCGATGGTCGCGATCAATCAGTGGTTCGGATACGAAATCCACGACACGGAGGTCCGTCATGTCCGTTCTGTCGACTGACGTCAAGCCCTCGACCGACGTCGAGGTCGAGCTGCGCAAGGCGGGGCGCACGAAGATCCGCTATCCGGCCCGGCTGCTCTCGGACGACGGGACCCGCGTCACGGTCCGCGCGCCCTGGGCGGGCGCGGGCGTACGGGACTTCGGCTTCGTCCGCTTCGAGCCGGGCGACACGTTCGTGGAGCACTACTGGCGCGACCGCTGGTACGCCGTCAAGGAGGTGTACGCCGCGGACGGCGCGCTCAAGGGCTGGTACTGCGACGTGACCCGGCCCGCCGTCCGCAGCGGCGGCGTCCTCACCGTCGAGGACCTGGACCTCGACCTGTGGTGCGCGGCGGACCGCAGTGCGGTGCTGCGCCTGGACGAGGACGAGTTCGCGGCGAGCGGCATCACGGAGGCCGATCCGGCCGCGGCCGCCGCGGCCGTGCGGGCCCTGTCCGACCTGGAGCGCCTCGCCGAGCGGGGCCTCCTCCCGAGGTCGCCCGAGGCCCTCTCGACCCAGCCTAAGGAGTAATCCTGCTTGCCTAAACCCTTTAGGTAACTGCATAATCGGTTCTGTCGAAGGAGAGGACCGATATGGCACGCGTGGGACTGACCCCGGAACGCCTGACCCGGGCGGGCGCGGAGCTGGCCGACGAGGTCGGCTTCGACCAGGTGACCGTCTCGGCGCTGGCCCGGCGGTTCGACGTCAAGGTCGCGAGCCTGTACTCGCACGTGAAGAACTCCCAGGACCTCAGGACGAGGATCGCCCTGCTGGCCCTGGGAGAACTCGCCGACCGGGCCGCCGACGCACTGGCCGGACGCTCCGGCAAGGACGCGCTGACCGCCTTCGCGCACGTCTACCGCGACTACGCCACGGAGCACCCCGGGCGCTACGCCGCGGCCCGGCTGCGGCTCGACCCCGAGACGGCGGCCGCGAGCGCGGGCGTCCGGCACGCGGCGATGATGCGGGCGATCCTGCGCGGCTACGACCTGGCGGAGCCGGACCAGACGCACGCGGTCCGGCTGCTCGGCAGCGTCTTCCACGGCTACGTCAGCCTGGAGACGGCGGGCGCGTTCAGCCACAGCGAGCCGGATCCGCAGGAGAGCTGGGCCCGGATCCTGGACTCCCTCGACGCCCTGCTGCGGAACTGGCCCACGCCCTGAGGCCTTCGCCCCGGCCTGCCCGGACACTACTTCCCCACCCCACCCCAACAGGCTGAGACATGCGTACCGAGCACCCCTTGACCACCGTCCCCCTCACCGCTGACCTGCTGCGCGGCGCCCTCGACCTGGAGCGCACCGCGCACGGGCTGCTGCCGCACCGGCTGCCCGCGCGGGCCCGCGCCCAGTGCGCCGACGGCCAGCTCGCCATGGCGGAGTCCCAGCCCTCCGGCGTACGCGTCGCCTTCCGCAGCCGGGCCACGGTCGTGGAGCTGGACGCGCTGCCCACCAAGCGGATCTACGTGGGCGCGCCGCCCCGGCCCGACGGCGTCTACGACCTGCTCGTCGACGGCGACCTCGTCGCCGGGGAGAGCCTGGCCGAGGGCAACACCCTGACCATCGACATGGCCACCGGGTCCGCCGAGACACGGCCGGGCCCGGCCGGCACCCTGCGCTTTGCGGGGCTGCCGGACCGCGACAAGGACATCGAGATCTGGCTGCCGCACAACGAGACCACCGAGCTCGTCGCGCTGCGCGCCGACGCCCCGGTCGCGCCGCTGCCCGAGCGCGGCCGCAAGGTGTGGCTGCACCACGGCAGTTCGATCAGCCACGGCTCCGACGCCGCGAGCCCCACCACCATCTGGCCCGCGCTCGCCGCGGCGCTCGGCGGCGTGGAGCTGATCAACCTGGGCCTGAGCGGCAGCGCGCTGCTCGACCCGTTCACCGCCCGCGCCCTGCGGGACACCCCCGCCGACCTGATCAGCGTCAAGCTGGGCATCAATGTGGTCAACGCCGACCTGATGCGCCTTCGCGCCTTCGGGCCCGCCGTGCACGGCTTCCTCGACACGATCCGCGAGGGCCACCCGAGCGTGCCGCTGCTCGTCGTCTCGCCCCTCCTGTGCCCCGTCCACGAGGACACGCCCGGCCCCAGCGCGCCGGACTTCAGCGGCATCGGCGAAGGCAAGCTCCGGTTCGTGGCCGCGGGCGACCCCGCGGAGCGCGCCGCCGGGAAGCTGACGCTCACCGTCATCCGCGAGGAGCTGTCCCGCATCGTGCGGCAGCGGGCCGCCGAGGACCCGAACCTGCACTACCTCGACGGCCGCGCCCTCTACGGCGAGGCCGACGCCGCCCGCCTCCCCCTCCCGGACAACCTCCACCCGGACGCCGCCACGCACTGCCACATCGGCGAACGCTTCGCCGGGCTGGCCTTCGCCCCCGACGGCCCCTTCGCGGGGCGCGGGGCCTGACGGCACCGCCCCTCAAGGGACGTCCACAGCAAGGGCCTTGCGGTAGTGGAAGCGGTCGTAGACGCCCTCGACCCGCCGTTCCACGAACTCGTAGCCGAAGCGTGGGTAGAGCTTCTGGTTCTCCCACATCATCGCGTTGGTGTAGAGCCGTATCTCGGGCAGGCCCAGGCCGCGCGCGTGCTCCTCGACGAACTCCAGGAGGCGCCGGCCCAGGCCCGTGCCCTTGGCGTCGGGGTGGACGGCGATGTTGTCCAGGTACAGATGGTCGTCGTACGCGTAGACGACCACCAGGCCGACGACGGTGCCCTCCGGGGTCTCGGCGACGTGCACCCGCCCCGCCGCCACGTTCTGGGCGTGGTCCGACTCCATGGGGGCGGGCACGCGGCCGATGCGCTCGATGTAGTGGTGGTACGCCGCGTGCGTGATCGCCCGCACGGCGGGCACGTCGGCGGCGGTGGCGGGGCGGACGGCGGCCTGCGCGCCGGGCGGGGTGATCTTGTCGGTCATTGCCTCACCGTACGGCGGGAGTTCAGCAGGGCGCGCGCCGGTTTCCGCAGCAGGGGCCAGAGCAGGAGCAGCGCGATGACCGCGTAGACGCTGATCGAGAAGGGCGTGTCGACCAGGCCCCGGACGCTGCCGTCGCTGATCTGCAGGGCGCGGCGCAGCTGTTGCTCGGCGTTCGGGCCGAGGATGACGCCGATGACGGCCGGCAGGACCGGCAGGCCGTAGCGGCGCATGCCGAAGCCGATCAGGCCGATGACGAGCAGGATGACCAGGTCGAGCGCCTCGCCGCCGACGGCATACGCGCCGACCGCCGCGAAGAAGAGAATCCCTGCGTACAGATACGGGCGCGGGATGCGCAGCAGCTTCGCCCACACGGGGGCCAGCGGCAGGTTCAGGGCGAGGAGCAGCACCATGCCGACGAACAGGGACGCGATCAGGCCCCACACCAGCTCCGACTCGCGCTCGAACAGCAGGGGTCCGGGCTGGATCCCGTAACTCTGGAAGGCGGCGAGCATCACGGCGGCGACGGCGGTCGTGGGCAGGCCGAGGGTCAGCATGGACACGAGGGTGCCCGCCGCGGAGGCCGAGGAGGCGGACTCGGGGCCCGCGACGCCCTCGATGGCGCCCTTGCCCCACTCGTCCTTGTGCCGGGAGAGGCGTTTCTCGGTGACGTAGGAGAGGAAGGTGGGGATCTCGGCGCCGCCCGCGGGGATCGCGCCGAACGGGAAGCCGATGAGCGGGCCGCGCAGCCAGGACTTCCAGGTGCGCTTGACGTCCTGCTTGCCGAGCCAGGGGCGGCCGACGGGGATGGCCCGGCCGCTGATGCGCCGAAGGTGCGCGGCGACCCAGAGGGCCTCGCCGATGGCGAACAGGCCCACGGCGACGATCACCACGTCGATGCCGTCGGCGAGTTGGAGCGAGCCGAAGGTCAGGCGCTGCTGTCCGGTCATCTGGTCGAGGCCGACCAGGCCGAGGGTCAGACCGATCAGGAGGGAGGCGAGGCCGCGGATGCGGGAGGAGCCGAGGACCGACGTCACGGCGATGAAGGCGAGCACCATGATGGCGAAGTAGTCGGGCGCGCCGATGTCGACGGCGAGGTCCGCGACCTTCGGCGCGAGCGCGACGAGCAGGATCGTGCCGATCATGCCGCCCGCGAAGTGGCCGATGGCGGCGGCCGCGAGCGCCTGCGCGCCCCGGCCGGACTTGGCCATCGGGTTGCCCTCCATGGCGGCGACGACGGCGGCGCTCTCGCCCGGCGTGTTGAGGAGGATCGACGTGGTGGAGCCGCCGAACATCGCGCCGTAGTAGATGCCCGCGAACATGATGAAGGCGCCCGTGGGTTCGAGTCCGTACGTCACCGGGAGCAGCAGGGCCACGGCCATCGCGGGGCCGATGCCGGGCAGGACGCCGATCGCCGTGCCGAGGAGCACGCCGACCGCGGCCCAGAGCAGGTTGATCGGGGTGAGCGCGGTGCCGAAGCCGTCCATGAGGGAGGTGAAGGAGTTCATGTCACAGCACTCCCATCAGGGGGCCGCCGGGCAGCGGCACGCCGAGCAGGTTGTCGAAGACGGCGTAGGTGACCAGGGAGAGCCCGGCCGCGATGAGCGGGTCGCGGTGGAGCGCGCGGCTGCCGAGCGCGTGGGCGGCGCCCCAGAAGAGCAGGGCTCCGGCGACGGGGAAGCCCACCGGTTCGATGAGGGCGGCGGTGGCGAGGAAGACCCCGGCGAGCAGCAGCACGGTGCGCCAGTCGGCGGGTTCGGACAGGTCGACGTCCTCGCCGCCCTCGGCCTCGCCCGCCCGCCGCCCGACCGCCACCCCGGCTGGACGCGCTGCGCGCGGCACCCCTGAACCGCCGCGCAGGACGTCGACGGCGAGCAGGACGGAGATGAGGAGCAGACCGGCGCCGACGGCGATCGGCACGGTGCGCGGGCCGATGGGCCCGCGCTGGGCGATGGCGACGTCCATGGTGAGGGCGTCGGTGAGGACGACGACGCCGAGGGCGAGCAGCATGACGCAGACGCCGAGTTCGGAGTGGTCGCGCAGCCAGGCGCGGCGGTCGCGGGCCGCGGGCGCGGGTTCGGTGGGGGTCACAGGCCGAGTTCCTTCAGGACGGAGACGACGCGCCGGTCCTGGGCGTCGAGGAAGTCGCCGAACGCGTCGCCGGCGAGGAACGCGTCGTCCCACCCGTTCTTCTTGAGAGACGCGCGCCACTCCTTGGAGCCGTGCAGCTCGCGGACGAGCCCGATGAGCTTGTCGCGCTCGGTGTCGGAGAGGCCGGGGGGCGCCACGATGCCGCGCCAGTTGGTGAAGTCCACGTCGTAGCCGGACTCCTTGAGCGTGGGCCCGTCGAGGCCCTTGACGCGCTTCGGCCCGGTGACGGCGAGCAGGCGCAGCTCCCCGGACCTGATCTGGTCCAGGTACTCGCCGACGCCCGAGACGCCGAAGGCGACCTTGTCGCCGAGGATGGACGCGAGCAGTTCGCCGCCGCCGTCGAAGGGCACGTAGTTGACGTCCTTCGGCGGGATCCCGGCGGCGCGGGCCATCAGCATGGGCGCGATGTGGTCGGGCCCGCCGGGGGCCGAGCCGCCGCCGACGGGCATCTTCCCGGGCCGCTCCTTCCAGGCCGCGACGAGGTCGTCGATGGTGTCGTACGGGGAGTCCTTCGACACCACGACGACGTCCTGCTCCTCGGTGAGCCGGGCGATGGGGGTGGTGTCGGCGAGGGACTTGGGCGCGTCGTTGGAGCGGACGGCCCCGACGACGCCGAGGCCCATGGACATGGCGAGCCGGCCGTTGCCGTGCTCGCCGACGAGGCGGCTGAGGCCCACGGTGCCGCCCGCGCCGGGCAGGTTGAACACCTCGATGTCGTGGGTGAGTCCGGCGTCCTGGGCGTTCTTCGCCGCGGTGCGGGCGGTGATGTCGTAGCCGCCGCCGGGGGTGTTGGGGACCATGAAGCGCAGGCCGGGGATCCGGGTACCGGTGTCGTCGCCGTCGCCCGTGGTGAGCAGCGGCGGCCCGACGAGGACGAGGAGCGCGGCCCCGCACAGGGCCAGGGGGGTGCGGAGTCGCCTGGGGGCGCGCAGTCGCACGGGTGCCACCGCCTTCCGGCCGGGTACGTGTGTGAGGTGGCCCACATGTTGCCCACGCGTGAGGAACCTGTCTCCCTTCCGGAATCAACGGACGTTGTGGTCGTTGTGGTCGCGCTCGTACCCTGCGGCGACGACGAGGGGCCGAGGGGGCCGGGCGATGACGAGGGTGCTGGTCGTCGACGACGACTTCATGGTCGCCAAGCTGCACAGCCGGTACGTCGCCGCGGTGGACGGGTTCGCGGTGGCGGGCGTGGCGCACAGCGGCGCCGACGCGCTGCGGGCGGTGGAGCGGCTGCGGCCCGATCTGCTGCTCCTGGACGTGTACCTGCCCGACATGGACGGCCTCGCGGTGCTGCGTGAGGTGCGGGCGGCGGAGGGGCTCGACCCCGGCCGGGTGCCGGTGGACGCCCTGTTCATCACCGCCGCCCGCGAGGCGGGGGTGATCCGCGCGGCCCTGCGCGCCGGGGCCCTGCACTATCTGATCAAACCGTTCAACCAGGCCGCGCTGCGGGAGCAGTTGCGGCACGTGGCGGCCCTGCGGGCCCGGCTCGACGGCCTCGCCGAGGCCCGCCAGGAGGACGTCGACCAGCTCTTCGGCGGCCGTCCGCCCGGCTCCCGCGAACTCCCCAAGGGCCTGGCCCCGCACACCGCGGACCTGGTCGAGCACACCCTGCGCGCCCACCCCCGGGGCCTGTCCGCGTCCGAGTGCGCACAGGCGGGCCGCCTCTCGCGCGTCAGCGCCCGCCGCTATCTGGAGTTCTTCGCGGTGACGGGCCGCGCGGAGGTGACGCTGAGGTACGGCGGCGCGGGGCGTCCGGAGCGGCGGTACCGGTGGGTGACCTGAGGCGAGGCTGAGGGGGCCCTTAACGGGAGCATAAGGATCGCCCGCGGCCCCTTTCAGCAGGGGAATTCGGGCCGGGCGGGGGCTAACTTGCTGATCGCCGCGGGGTTTTCGCCCCGCTCCCCCCACCCCGTACGTCGGCTAGGAGATCCCCCATGACTGCTGCCCGCAAGGTCGCCGCGATCGCCGCGGCAGGTGTCGCACCGCTGGCCCTGTCCGCGCTCACCGCCGTGCCCGCCGCCGCGCACGGGTCGATGACGGATCCGGTGAGCCGGGTGGCCGCGTGTTTCCAGGAGGGGCCCGAGGCGCCGAAGTCGGCGGCCTGCAAGGCGCTCGTCCGGGCGGGCGGCACCCAGCCCCTGTACGACTGGAACGAGGTCAACATCGCCAACGCCGCGGGCAGGTCGAAGGAGATCATCCCCGACGGCAAGCTGTGCAGCGCGGGCAACGCCAAGTACAAGGGGCTCGACCTGCCCCGCACCGACTGGCCCGCCGCGAAGCTCAGCGCCGGGAAGCACACCTTCCGCTACCGGGCCACGGCCCCGCACCGGGGCTCCTTCGAGCTGTACGTCACCAAGGCCTCGTACGACCCGGCCAAGCCGCTGACGTGGTCGGACCTGGAGCGGCGGCCCTTCGCGAAGGTCACGGACCCGAAGCTGGAGAACGGCTCCTACGTGTTCAGCGGCACCGTCCCCGCCAGGTCGGGGCGGCACCTCGTCTACTCGATCTGGCAGCGGTCCGATTCCCCCGAGGCGTTCTACACCTGCTCGGACGTGGTCTTCGGCGCGGGCAAGAGCGCGGGCGCGGGCACGGCCGGGGGCAAGGCCGCTGTCGCCCCGGCCGCTGCCGCGCCGTCGGAGAAGGACATAGCCGCCGGTGCCCGGAAGTCCACCGTGGAGCACCACGGCCACGGCGACCTCGGGGGCGGCGGGACGAAGGGGCCCTCGGCCATGGGCGGAGCGGCGAAGCCGGTGGCGGCCACCGGCGAGAGCCTCGCCGAGACCGGCGGCGACGGCTCCGGCGCGTCCTACGCCGTGGGCGGGGCCGCGGCGATCGCGCTCGGCGCGGGCGCGCTGTTCGTGGCGGCACGGCGGCGGGCCGCCACGAACCGCTAGGGCCTAGGGTCTGTCCGATGGGTCGGCGCGGCGTCGCGACGCCTGGCACGCACGCTCGCCGCGTTGCCGAAATGCCCTAGTAGCTCCTTCCCCGAGCTCTCAGCTGCGTTCGAGCAGGGGAGACCCCACCCGAGGACATCCCGGCGCCTTGCGATCGCACGCACCAGACGCCGCTCCTTGCTCCACGCCGACCCATCGGACAGCCCCTAGGACAGACAGGTCGTCGGGGTCGCGTGGGCCGGGTCGAGCGCGTTGGCCACCTCGTGGTGGGCGACCCGGTCCAGGACCCCGATGGCCACGTGCTCGGAGAGGTCCACGGGGCACAGGTCCTGCAGCAGGACGTTGCGTACGTTCGGCCCGTCGAGGAACTGCGAGCGGTACGGGGTGACGACCTCGTCGTACCGCGTGGCGATGACGGTGTAGCGCACGCCGGGCACGGTGTCACCGCCCGCGTTCAGCCGGGTCAGGAACTTCGAACCGGCGATCTGGTCGGCCAGGCCCGGTGTGGCCGTGGTGAGCAGGGCCTCGACGCCCGGGAAGTACGGCAGGAGCTTGGTCAGACCGAGCAGGGTCGTGCCGTGGTTGTCGGGTGCGAGGCCGACGAGCGCGTTGACCTTCGCGGCGCCGCCGAGGAACTTCAGATAGTGACGGGGCATCATGCCGCCCTGCGAGTGCCCGACGAGGTCGACCTCCTCGGCCCCGGTCGCCTCAAGGACCTCGTCGACGTAGACGTCGAGTTGCTCGGCGGACTTCTCGACGGGGCCGAGGCCGTGGACGAGGGGCACGAGCGGCAGCTGGCCGTAGTCGAGCGAGAAGACGCAGTAGCCGCGGCCCACCAGATAGGGCGCGAGGACGAGCCAGTTGTCCACGGAGTTCGCGAAGGTGCCGTGGACGAGGACGACCGGACGGGGATGGGCGGCGGACGGGCGGCAGTCGTAGTCGTTCCAGCCGCGCGTCGGGGCGGAGGCGGCGGCGGAAGCGGGGGACGCGGCGGCCGTGGCGGTGGGGGTGAGCGTGGCGGCGCCCGTGATCAGCAGGGCGGCGGTGAGCGCGCGCAGCGCTCGTCTCCAGGGCAGCATCAGGCGATCTCCTCGCGGACGGGAGCAGGTGCGATGACCGGCTAACGATCGACTGTGACCCGGATCACGGTATTGACGCGTTCACGCTAAATTACGCGCCGGTAGTAGAAGTGTGAAGTTGCGCGCGGGCACGACTTCCCAGCGGCCCTCGGCACGATCACGCACCCGAGAGCCCGTGCGGCCGGACTCAGCCGTCCGCCACGTCGAGGCCGAGCGTCCTCGCCAACGCGGGTGCCAGCTCCACCAGTTGCAGTCCGCTGATCGTCGCCCCGCGCAAGGAGTCGAGCCCGGAAGCGATGCCCAGGGCCGCGGCCCCGCTCAGGTCGGCCCGGTCCACGGTGACGTTGTCGAAGCGCACGCGCTCCAGCGTGCTGCCGGGGAAGGCGACCTCCGCGAGGCGTGCCCCGGCGAAGTCGACGTCCCGCAGCAGACAGTCCGCGAAGGTGACGTCGCGGAGCCCGGCGGCGCGCAGGTTCACGGAGTCGAACTTGCACTGGTGGAACACCACGCGCCGCAGCCGCGAGCCGTGCAGCTCGACCCCGGCGAACAGCCCCGCACCCGCCTCGCAGTCGGTCCACTGGGTCTCGGCCAGGTCGGCCCCCACCCAGCGGGTCTGGTGCGCCCAGACGTCGGTGAAGCGGGCCCGGCGGTAGCGCCCGCCCTCGAAGGCGACCGCGGAGAAGGCGCACTCGAGGAAGACGGTGCCGCCGCCGTCCAGGTCGACGAAGTCACCGCCGTCGAAGTGCACGGACTCGTGGTCGCCGTCGCGCTCCAACTCCTGCGCGAACACGCCGAGCCGGTGGGCGTACGGCAGGTCCGCGAGGCCGCGGGGAGCGGGGGTGGCGCGGCGGGGGGTCGCGGCCATGGTGGTCCTCTCGAAGGGGGCGGGAGTCTGTGTTGTATCGCGGACGGGCGAGGGGCGGCCCGCTGGGCCCTCGCCCTACGCCGCCAGCGACCCCGGCACGATCGCGGTCGCCCCGAACTTCCGCCGGGCCCGGTCCGCCACCGCCTCGATGCGGCGGGCCCGCTCGTCCGCCGGGTCGAAGGTGAGCTGGTGGGCGGCCTGGTCGGCGGGGCCGAGGCCCTCGGCGCGCAGGGCGATCGCACGGACCCGGGCCCGCTGCAGACCGAGCGCCTCGTACAGGCCGTACGCCGCCCGCGTCAGCTCCGCCGAGTGCGCGGTCGGCTCCTTCAGGGTGCGGCTGCGCGTGGTCGCGGAGCGGTCGGCGTAGCGGACGGTGAGGGTCAGGGTGCGGCAGACCTTGTCGAGGGCGCGCAGCCGGGTGCCCAGCTCCTCGGCGGCCGAGAGCAGGGCGCGGCGGTGCCTGCCGGGGTCGATCTCGTCGTGGGAGAAGGCGCGTTCGGTGGCCAGGGAGCGGGAGACCGCGTTCGGCACCACCCGGCCCCGGTCCACGCCGCCCGCCCGCTCGCGCAGCTCGCGGCCCGCCTTGGCGCCGATCAGGCGCTGGAGCGTGGACAGGGGCGCGGCGGCGACCCGGCCGAGGGTGTCGAGGCCGTACGCGCACAGGGTGCGGGCGGTCGCCGTGCCGACGCCGGGCAGCGCGGCGACGGGTTTCTCGGCGAGGAACTCGGCGGCGGCGCCCGCGGGCACCGCGCACGGCGCGCCGGGCCGGGCGTCGCGCAGCGCGACCCGGGCGAGCATCGGGCCGGGACCCGCGCCGATCAGGCAGTCGACGCCGTGCAGCGCGAGGGCGCGCACCCGGATCACGGACGCGAGGCCGACGGCGTCGCGCCCGAAGTACCGCTCGGCGCCCCGCAGATCGGCGAGGGCCCCGTCCGGCGGCAGCGCCTCGACGACCGGGGTGAACTCCTCCAGGAGCCCGAGCAGGCCCGGCAGGGCCGCCTCGTACATCGGCGGCAGCTGGAAACGTACGCAGAGGATGGTCATCCCGCACTCCCCGGGCTCTGGTGCCACAACTTCCGTCCCGTGGGCGCCCGTTCGCCGGGCGGCTGGAGGTCGGCCCACGGGTGCATCTCGTATCCGGTCTCCATCCGGATACGGCGGCCGCGTCCGGGGTCGCCGCCCCGGCCCGACGCCGCGGCCGCCCCGGACTCCGCGGCCGCCCCGGACTCCGCGGTCCCCCCGGTCGCCGCGCCGCCCTCGGCCAGGCGCGGTGCCACCGCGTCCAGGCCGCCCTCGCGGCGCAGCTCCACCAGGTCCGCGAGGTTCCACGCCGCCGAGCCGACGACGCTGAGGCTGCGCGGGCCGCGCCGCTGCACCACGCCGCGGACGAGGAGCAGCCAGGAGTGGAAGACGGTGTGCGCGCAGGCGGCGTGGGCGTCGTCGAAGAAGGCCAGGTCGACCAGGCCGGTGCCGTCGTCGAGGGTGGTGAAGATGACGCGCCTGCCGGAGCGGATCGGCGGGGTCTGCGTCGCGGCCTTGGCGCCCGCGACCAGGACGGTGTCGCCGTGCCGCGCGGTGCGCAGCCGGCGCGCGGAGGTGACGCCCAGCTCGTCGAGGAAGGCGCGGTGATCGTCCATCAGGTTCCGCGAGGCGTCCATGGAGAGCACGCCGAGCTCGGCGCTCAGCCGCTCCGCGTCGTCGAGGTCGGGCAGACCCGCGGGCGCGGTGTCCCGGCCGCCGGTCAGCGGCAGCTGGGGGCCGCTGACGCCCCGGGCGCCGCGCTGCAGCTCCGTCAGGTGCAGTTGCAGGTCACGGCGGTTGGCGCCGAAGGCGTCGAGCGCGCCCACCTGGGCGAGCCGTCCGGCGAGCGGGCGGCTCGGCCGGGCCCGTTCCCAGAAGTCGAGCAGCGAGGAGTACGGCTGTCCGGCCGCGATCCGGGCCGCCTCGGCCTCGCTGATGCCGTGCACGTCACCGAGCGCGAGCCGTACGCCCCACGCCCCGGATTCGGACTCCAGTTCGATGCGATGGGCGGCCGCGGACCGGTTCACGTCGAGGGGCAGGATCGGCACCCCGCGCCGCCGCGCGTCCGCGAGCAGCAGCCGCTTCGGGTACATCCCCGGGTCGTGCGTGAGCAGGCCCGCGTAGAAGGCCGCCGGGTGGTGGGCCTTCAGCCACGCCGACTGGTACGTGGGCACGGCGAAGGCCACGGCGTGCGCCTTGCAGAAGCCGTAGCTGCCGAAGGCCTCGACGATCTCCCAGGTCCGCCGGACCGTCTCGGCGCCGTAGCCCTTCGCGGCCGCCGTCTGCGCGAACCAGTGGCGGATGCGGCCCTGCGACTCGGGATCGGACAGGCCGCGGCGCACCCGGTCCGCCTCGTCGCGCCCGCAGCCGGTCATGATGTCGACGATGTGGATGATCTGCTCGTGGAAGACGACGACCCCGTACGTCTCCCGGAGCGGTTCCTCCAGGTCGGGGTGCGGATAGCGGACGGGCGCGCGGCCGTGTCTGGCCTCGATGAACGGCCGCACCATGTCGGCGGCGACCGGCCCGGGGCGGAACAGCGAGATGTCCACCACCAGGTCGTGGAAGGTCGCGGGCTGCAGGCGTCCCACCAGGTCCCGCTGGCCCGGCGACTCGATCTGGAAGCAGCCGAGCGTCTCGGCGGAGCGGATGAGCCGGTACGTCGCCGCGTCGCCCTCCGGCACCCGGCGCGGGTCGTCCAGGTCGACCCGCTCCCCCGTGGCCCGCTCGACCTCGGCGACCGCGTGCGCCATCGCCGACTGCATCCGCACGCCAAGCACGTCGAGCTTGAGCAGACCGAGGTCCTCCACGTCCTCCTTGTCGAACTGGGACATGGGGAAGCCCTCGCCGCTGGTGGGCATGACGGGGGTGCGCTTCAGGAGGGAGGCGTCGGAGAGCAGCACGCCGCACGGGTGCATGGCGACGCCGCGCGGCAGCGCGTCGAGGCCCTCGACCAGCTCCCACAGACGGCCGTGCCGGTCCGCCTCGGCCGCGATGCCCTTCAGCTCGGGCAGCTCCGCCATCGCCGCGCGGGCGTCGCGGGCGCGGATGTGCGGGAAGGCCTTGGCGATCCGGTCGGTCTCCGCGGGGTCCATAGACAGGGCCGCGCCCACGTCGCGGATCGCGTGCCGGACCCGGTACGTCTCCGGCATCGCGACCGTCGCCACCCGCTCCTGGCCGAACCGGCCGAGGATCGCGCGGTAGACCTCCAGGCGGCGCGCGGACTCCACGTCGATGTCGATGTCCGGAAGCACCCGCCGCCGCGTGGACAGGAACCGCTCCATGAGCAGCCCGTGCGCGACCGGGTCGGCGTGCGCGATGCCGAGGAGGTGGTTGACCAGGGACCCGGCGCCGGAGCCGCGCGCGGCCACACGGATGCCCAGGGCCCGTACGTCGTCGACGACTTGGGCGACGGTCAGGAAGTACGAGGCGTAGCCGTGGTGGGCGATGATGTCCAGCTCGTGGTGCATCCGCTCCCAGTACGCCCGCCGGTCGCCGCGCCGGTCGTAGCCGCGCAGCACCATGCCCGCGGCCGCCCGGGAGGCGAGGACGCGCTGCGCGGTGCGGCGCCCGGCGCCGACGAGGGCGGGCTCGGGAAAGCGCACCGAGCCGATGCCGAGGTCGTCCTGGGGGTCGACCAGGCACTCGGCGGCGGCCGCCTTCGTCTGTTCGAGCAGCCGGTACGCGGCGTCGCGGCGGAACCCGGCGGCCTCGACGATCCGCTCGGCGACGCCCAGCATGGCGGCCTCGCCCTTCAGCCAGCGCTCGCCGCCGTCGTGCTCCCCGCGCGGGTCGATGGGCACCAGGCGGCGCGCGGCGTCCAGGACGTCGGCGACGGGGCCCTGGCCCGGGTCGGCGTAGCGGACGGCGTTGGTCAGGACGGGGCGCAGCCGCTGCTCGGCGGCGAAGCCGACGGTGCGGGCGGCGAGCCGCAGCGAGCCGGGCCCGGTGCCCGAGCGGCCGTGCCACAGCGCTTCGAGGCGCAGCGCGTCGCCGTACCGCTCGCGCCAGGGGACGAGCAGACGGGCCGCGCGGTCGGGGCGCCCGGCGGCGAGCGCCCGGCCGACGTCGGAGGCGGGGCCGAGCAGCACGGTCAGGCCCTCGCCGTGGTTGTCGTCCCAGGGCAGTACGGGCCTGCCGTCGCGGTGGGCGGCGCTGACCAGGCGGCACAGCTCCGCCCAGCCCGTGGCCCCGTCCCGGGCGAGGAAGGTCGCCCTCGGGGTCGACTCGTCGATGAAGGCGCCGCCGCGCACCGGGGCGCGGCGGCGCGCACCGCGCTCGCCGTCCTCCCGGGGCGCGGGCGGGTCCACCGCGAGATCCGTCCCGAACAGCGGCCGCACGCCCGCCTTCTCGCACGCCTTGGCGAAGCGGATCGCGCCCGCGAGGGTGTCCCGGTCGGTGAGCGCGAGCGCGTCCATGCCCCGCTCGGCGGCGCGCTCGGCGAGCCGCTCCGGGTGCGAGGCCCCGTACCGCAGGGAGAACCCGGAGGCAGTGTGCAGATGCGTGAAGCCGGGCACACGCACCTCCTGAACCTTCCGCTTCCTGTCCCCCACCTCCACCATAGACCACGTTCGAATATTAGTTCGACCGCGCGTGCGGGGTGCCCGTCATCCATTCGGCCCCGCCCCGCCTGCGCCCTCCGCGGGCGCCTCGGAGCGTGGGGGCATGACCTTCGCCGACGAGTTGAAGAGCGCCGTCACTCCACGAGCAGCCCTGCTGGTCATCGGCGTCCTGGCCCTGCAGCTGCTGTTCATCACCTCCTACGTGGGGGCGCTGCACCACCCGAAGCCGACGGACGTGCCCTTCGGAGTCGTCGCGCCGGGCCCCGCGGCCGAGCAGACCAAGGACCAGTTGGCCCGGCTCCCCGGGGATCCGCTCGACCCGCGCGTACTCAAGGACGAGGCCGCGGCCCGGAAGCAGATCATGGACCGGAAGATCGACGGGGCCCTGGTCGTCGATCCCCAGGGCACGAACGACACCCTCCTGGTCGCCTCCGGCGGCGGCAAGGCGCTCGCCAACGCCCTGGAGATGATCAGCACCGAGGTCGCGGGCGCCGAGAAGCGCACCGTGAAGACCGTGGACGTGGCCCCGGCGTCGGCCCAGGACTTCAACGGCCTGTCGTCCTTCTACCTGGTCGTCGGCTGGTGCGTCGGCGGCTATCTGTGCGCGTCGATCATGTCGATCAGCGCGGGCTCCCGGCCCGCGACCCCGCAGCGCGCGGCGATCAGGCTCGGCGCCATGGCCCTGCTCTCGATCGCGGGCGGCATCGGCGGCGCGGTCATCGTCGGCCCGATCCTGGGCGCCCTGCCCGGCTCGGTCCTGGCCCTGTGGGGCCTCGGCTCGCTGCTCACCTTCGCGGTCGGCGCGATCACCCTCGCCCTGGAGGAGCTCACCGGCATCGTCGGCATCGGCCTCGCGGTGCTGCTCATCGTGGTCGCGGGCAACCCGAGCGCGGGCGGCGCCTTCCCGCTGCCGATGCTGCCCCCGTTCTGGGAGGCGATCGGTCCCGCGCTGCCCCCGGGCGCGGGCACCTGGGTCGCCCGCTCGATCGCGTACTTCAAGGGCAACGCGGTGACGGGCCCGCTCCTTGTGCTCTCGGCGTGGGCGGTGGCGGGAACCGCGGTCACCCTCCTGACGGCGAACGCGCGTCGCCGGCCCGAAAGCCCCTCCGGTGCGTGAGGGCAAGGAGCCGACAAAGAGGGCAAAAGGGGTTGAAGCACCCGTGTGTCAGACCCGCCTGCGACCCTCAAGGGCATGATCCGCACACTCGCCGTAGAGAACTACCGCTCGCTCCGCAAACTGATCGTCCCCCTGGACCGGCTGAACGTGATCACGGGGGCGAACGGCACGGGCAAGTCCAGCCTGTACCGGGCCCTGCGGCTGCTCGCGGACTCCGGCCAGGGGGGCGCCGTGGCCGCCCTGGCCCACGAGGGCGGCCTCCCCTCCGCCGTCTGGGCGGGTGACAAGAAGCAGGAGCCCGCGGGCCTGAAGCTCGGCTTCGCCGGGGACGAGTTCGGCTATGCCGTGGACTTCGGCGTCCCCCAGTCGAGCGGAGCGCAGCCCGGTGGCGCCCCGTCCATGTTCGCCCTCGACCCGGAGATCAAGCGGGAGTGCACCTGGGCGGGCCCGGTGCTGCGCACCGCCGCGCTGCTCTGCGACCGCGCGGGCCCCGCCGTGCGCACCCGCACCGCCGACGGCGGCTGGCACCGCTCCCAGGACATCCGCCCGTACGACAGCATGCTGAGCGAGTTCGCGGACCCCCAGCTCGCGCCGGACCTGCTCAGGCTGCGCGAGCTGATCCGCTCCTGGCGGTTCTACGACCATGTCCGCACGGACGCCGGGGCGCCCGCCCGCGCGGCCCGCGTCGGCACCCGCACCCCGGTGCTCGCCCACGACGGCGCCGACCTCGCGGCCGCGCTCCAGACCATCCGCGAGACCGGTGACGACGAGGCCCTGGACGCCGCCGTGGACGCCGCGTTCCCGGGCAGCCGCGTGCGGATCGCCGACAACGGCGGGCGGTTCGAGATCCAGCTCCACCAGCGCGGGCTGCGGCGCCCCCTCGGCCCGGCCGAGCTGTCCGACGGCACCCTGCGCTATCTGCTGTGGACGGCCGCCCTCCTGACGCCCCGGCCACCCGCGCTGCTGGTCCTGAACGAGCCGGAGACCAGCCTCCACCCCGACCTCCTGCGCCCCCTGGCGGACCTGATCCTCACGGCCGCCAAGGACACCCAGGTCGTCCTGGTCACCCACGCCCAGGACCTCGCGGACGCGATCGCCGAGGGCGCGCGCCGCCACCGCACGGACGTCAACTCCATAGAGCTGGTGAAGGAGTTGGGCCAGACGCAGGTGGCGGGCCGCGTCGGCATGCTGGACGAGCCCCTCTGGTACTGGCCCAAGCGCTGACCCCGCGCGCGCCCACCGCAGACGCGTTCGAGGTGCGCCCTCCGGCCAATCCCGTCCCCTCCGCGGGGCGCACGGCGTGGCACAGACCACCCATTCGCAGCCATGCGCCCCGCTTTGCGGCGATCGGGAAATTCCACCCGAATGCCCACTCCCCGCCGGTCACAGGGAGATCGGACGCCTCGGCGCGTCCGTCGGAGCACATCACTTCACGCCACTACCCTCAGTTCTCAACCAACGACTGAAAGTCAGCGCCCGATGTGCTTTCAGTGACGCCCTGAGCAAGACTCGCTTCCGGTTCCGTTCGTTATCCGGGAAATCAAGCAAGGGAGTGTTCGAAATGCGGTACATCACTGGGGGGATCGCGCTGGGCGCCGCCCTCGCGCTCGGCGGTCTGACCACGGCGGCCACGGCCGGTCCCGCGCCCGAGCCCACCCGGGCCCAGGGTTACGCGCCCTCCGAGCTGGTGCTCACCATCGGCTACGGCGACAAGGCCGAGACCGCGGACATCCAGCGCGCCGTGACGCTCGGCTGCTCCTCCGGCGGCGTCGGCAGCCACCCCGACGCGGCCGCCGCGTGCGACCAGCTGCGCTCGGTGGGCGGCAAGTTCGACGTCATCACCAAGAAGTCGTCGTCGCGCCCCTGCACCAAGGAGTGGAACCCGATCGTCGTCACCGCCCAGGGCGTGTGGGAGGGCCGCCGGGTCTCGTACGCGCACACCTTCGCCAACCCCTGTGCGCTGAAGATCGGCCAGGGGCAGGTCTTCTCCTTCTGAGGCCCGGCCTTGCGGGCCTGAGACCTCCGGGACCGCGCGACCCGCCGCGGCCCGAGCACCTTCCGAAGCCCCGTCACGCCGGGACGAGTTCCCCGCGCGGCGGGGCTCACGCCGTCACGGGCCCGCGAGCCAGCCCCGCAGCGCCGCCTGGGCGCCCGCCTGGAAACGGGTGTCCGCGTCCAGCTCGTCGAGCAGCCGGCTGATGCGGCGGCGCGCGGTGTGCACGTGGACGCCGAGGCGGCGGGCGATCGCCTCGTCCTTGAGGCCACCGGCGAGCAGCCGGAGCAGGTCGCGGTGTTCCTCGGGCGGGCGCCGCGCACCGCCGCCGAGCGGCAGGGACCGCCCCCAGAGCTCCTCGAAGAGCGGCCCGAAGACCTGCCGGGGCAGCGTGCCGCGCACCACCACGGCGGCACCGTCCCCCGCGCCCCCCGTGGCGTCCCCGGCGGGCAGCAGCAGCGCGGCGCGGCCGTCCACGGCGATGAGCCCGGTGGGCAGGTGTGCCGCCGTCCGCACCTCAAGGCCCCGCTCCAGGAGCGGGGGGAGCGGCCTGAGCAGGCCGGGCGGGGCCACGCCTTCGCGGGCAAGGACCGCGCGCACCGCCACCCCGCGGTCCAGAAGCGCCGCGACGCCCGCGCCGGGCGGCACGCCGTCCGCCGCCCGGGAGCCGGTGGCCGGGGCGGTGTCCCCCGCCGCCCAGAAGTCCAGGCCCGGCGGCCGGTCCAGGATCAGCACCTGTCTCTCGGCGTGGGCCAGCAGGTGGTCGACGCGGCGCCGGACCGCGGCCGCCCCCCTGACCGTCTCAACCGCCGCGCCGACGCCGGGGGCGGCGGCCGGGTCCGGCTCCAGGCGCTCGGCGATCTCGTCGGCCTCCCGCCGGAGGCGCTCCAACTCCGCCGCCCGGTAGTGCAGTTCCGCCTGTCTTCGGCGGATCAGGGCGCGCACCGCGGGCGCGGGCGGCACCGGGCGCGGCAGCGCGGCCCGCGGACGCCCCGCGCCGGACGCGGGGTCCGGCTCCGGCAGGGTGAAACCGTGCTCCCGCAGCCGCGCGAGGGACCGATCCAACTCGCCCCGGGTGATCCCCAGTTCCCGCCGCAGCTGCTCCGCGTCCAGGGCCGCGGCGGCCCGGCGCCGCAGCAGCGCCCCGTACACCCGCTCGTCCGACTCCCCCAGGCCCAGGTCGCGCAGCGCGCTCCCCTTGCCGCTCCCCACCATGGTCATGACCGGAAGTCTCACGCCGCCCCTGGGTGCACACAAGTGTGCGGACCCACTTGTGACCCGTAGTTATTCCTTGATCAACACTCGGGCAACGACTTGCATGGCTCACGCACGTACATGACGTGCGCTCTGTTGACGTGCGCCTTTCGGCGTGTGGAGGGGAACATGAGCAAGTCACGCAGACGGGCCCGCATATCCGGCGGCGCCGCGCTCCTCGGCGCGGCGGCGCTGCTCGCGTCCGGCGTTCCGGCGGCGCAGGCCGCCGACGAGACGCCCCAGGGACCGGCCACCGAGGTCGTCCCGGGCACCGGCACCAAGACCCCGGCCCTGGTGGACGGGATCGAGGAGGCCGCCAAGGACTCGGGCAGCCCGGCCGCCGCGGCCCGCGGCCACCTCGCGGCCAAGAAGGACCGGTACGAGATCGCCGACCCGGCACGGAACCTGACGGCCGAACAGACGCTGAAGCAGGGCGACGACGAAACGGTCCGCTTCCAGCAGAAGCACCGCGGTCTGCCGGTCCTCGGCGGCCAGTACCTGGTGCGCATGGAGAAGAAGGACGGCGACCGGGTCGTCACCGGCACCTCCGGCAAGTACTTCACAGGCCTGACCGTGGGGACCAGGGCCCACGTCGCCGAGAAGACGGCCGTCGAGCGGGCCGTGGCGGCGACGGGCGCGGGCGACGGCCGCTCGGGGAGCCTGACCAAGCTCTCCCCGCGGCCGGACAGGACGCGGGCCGGGGCCAAGGCGAAGGCCAGGACCGAGGGCGGCAGGAAGCCGGAGCTCACCGGCGCCTCCCACGGGCTCGTCGTCCTGCCCCGGGGCAAGGGCGTCCTGACGTACCACGTCACCGTCACCGGCACCGACCCCGTGAGCGGCGCGCCGGTCAAGCAGGAGGTGTACGTCGACGCCGCCTCCGGCTTCCCGGTGCTCCAGTACTCGGGCATCCAGTCCATAGCCGACGACGCCGACTTCCCCGGCACGACGGGCAGCGGCGTCAAGCTGGACGGCAAGAAGGTCGACCTCGACCTCACCCACGACGCGGCGTCGGACGCGTACCAGCTGCGTGACCACCGCCGCCAGTGGGACGGCAGCAAGAACGCGCTGACCACCTGGGACGCGCGCGGCGTCGACGCCAACGACGCGTCCGGCAGGTGGCCGAGCGGCATCGGCGAAGTCGCCTCCAAGACCAAGGAGTTCGGCAAGGACGCCACCGAGTCGGGGGCCGTGGACGCGCACTGGGCGGCCGGGCAGGTCTACGACTACTACAAGAAGAAGCACGGCCGCGACAGCCTCGACGGCAAGGGCATGGCCATCAACTCCCTGGTGGGCGTGACCGACGGCGGGTTCCCGTTCGTCAACGCCTTCTGGGACGGCCAGAAGATGGTGTACGGCGGCGGCGACGAGGAGACCAAGACCCTCTCCGCCGACCTGGACGTGGTGGGCCACGAGATGACGCACGGCGTCGTCGAGCACACCGCGGGCCTCGTCTACGTCGGCCAGTCCGGCGCCCTGAACGAGGCGGTCGCCGACTACTTCGGCAACGCCATCGACGTGACCGCGTCCAAGACCCCGATGAGCGACCCGAAGGCCGCCCTCATCGGTGAGGACCTGTGCCGCACCAAGGCGCCCGAGGACTGCGCGTTCCGCAACCTGAACGACGGGCGGACCACCGCCAAGGACTTCCTCGGCGTCACCATCGGCACCGACAGCGGCGGCGTGCACCTCAACTCGACGATCTTCTCGGGCGCCCTGTGGGACATCCGCGAGGACCTCGGCGGCACCCTGGCCGACCGGATCGTCTACAAGGCCCTCGCCGAGTACCTGACGCCGCTCGACGGCTACACCGACGCCCGCAACGCGGTGGTCGCCGCGGCCAAGGCGCTCGGCGTCAAGGGCGCGAAGCTGCGGTCCGTGAACCGGGCCTTCGACGCGCACGGCATCACCAAGGGCTGGGAGAAGGCCATCGGCGCCGACTCCGACAAGCTCCTCGGCGACGTGAACGCCACCCGCCTCGGCGGCGGCCTGCCGAACACCGGCGCGGGCGCGGGCGGCGGCTGGTGGGCCACGTCGAAGTCCGACGACGAGGGCCAGGAGGCCTTCTCCGTCTGGGCGGGCCGCACCGACGGCAAGGGCACGAAGAAGCTGATCAGCCCCAACGACGGCCGCTACCACGTCTACCCGGACACCGACGGCAGGACCGTGGCGTGGGTGGCGTACGGCCCCACCAGCGTCGAGGTCCTGTCCCGGCCGCTGACCGGCGGCCCGGTCAAGAAGCTGTGGTCGGCGGGCACCACCGTCGCCAACGTGCACGTCTCGGGCCAGACCGTGACCTGGCAGGAGTCCAGCCCGCACGGCCAGCAGCGGGTCGCGTACCTGCGCAAGGGCGAGCGCGAGCCGGTGTTCGTGGACGGCGGCCGCTACGACGTGGCCACCGCCCTGCCCACCCTCAGCGGCGACAAGCTCGGCTACGCGAAGGTGTACGTCGACAAGGACGGCCACCAGCAGGTCTCCACCGAGATCACGGACGTGCGGACCGGCAAGCACACCCTGGTCCCGGCCAAGGGCGCCTACCTCGGCATCGCGACCCCCGCGATCAACGGCACGTACCTGTACTGGCTGGTCGACGACATCGCCGACGACAACCGCATGGGCCTGCGCCGCGCCAACCTGGACGGCACCGGCCTGACCGACGTCATCCCCGAGAGTTCGGCCACCGCGTACTTCTGGAACGTGGACGCCTCGGACTCCGCGGTGACCCTCACCCAGTGGCGCCCGCAGCGCGGCTGGAGCAACGGCAACCTCACCAAGCTCGTCCAGACCGACCTGGACGGCAAGGGCCTGAAGCGGGTCTCCTGCAACCGCGGTGAGCAGACCGGCCACGCGGCCGACACCGGCAAGCGCGTGGTGTGGATCGACGGCACCACGGGCCGCACGGACCTGGTGACCCGGGCCCGCCCGGCGGGCACCTGCTGATCCCGGTACGCGAAACGGCGGTGCCCCGCTCCCCTCGTGAGGGGAGCGGGGCACCGCCTTTGGACGGCCCGGTCAGACCACGGCGGCGAGCAGCTCGCGGGTGTACGCGGCGCCCGGCGCGTCGAAGACCTCGTCACGGGTGCCGGTCTCGACGACCTCCCCGTGCCGCATGACCGCGACCCGGTCGCAGAAGTGCCGGACGACGGCCAGGTCGTGCGAGACGAACAGGAGCGAGAGGCCCAGTTCGTCGCGCAGGTCCATCAGCAGGTTCAGGACCTGCGCCTGCACGGACACGTCGAGCGCGGAGACGGGCTCGTCCGCGATGATCAGCCGGGGGCGCAGCGCGAGCGCGCGGGCGATGCCGATGCGCTGGCGCTGGCCGCCGGAGAACTCGTGCGGGTAGCGGTCCAGGTGGCCGGCGGACAGGCCGACCTGTTCGAGGAGTTCCGCGGCGCGCTCGCGGCGCTCGGCCGCGCCGGCCCGGGTGTGCACCCGCAGGGGCGTGGTGACGATCTCCTGCGCGGTGCGCCGCGGGTTCAGCGAGGCGTACGGATCCTGGAAGACGAGCTGCACCTCGCGGCTGAGCTCGCGGCGCAGCGCGGCGGACCCGGCGGCACCGGAGATGTCGCGGCCCTGGAAGCGGACCTCGCCCGAGGTGGGCCGCTGGAGTCCGGCGAGCACCCGGGCCGTGGTGGACTTGCCCGATCCGGACTCGCCGACCAGGCCGAGGGTCTCGCCCTCGCGCACCTGGAGGCTGATGCCGCGCACCGCGCGGGCGGGCTCGCGGCGCCGCCCGAGCAGGGTGCGGCCGCCGCCGAACTCCACACGCAGGTCCACGACTTCGGCGAGGGGCCGCTCGGGGGGCGCCACCAGCGCCCGGGCCGCCGTGCGCGGCTTGGGATCCGGCTCGTCGACCGTCGGAAGGCGGGTGCCGGGGACGGTGGTGAGCGTGGGGGCCGCGCCGGTCAGGGCCCGGGTGTAGGGGTGTTCGGGGGCGGTGAGCACGCGCTCGGTCGGCCCCAGTTCCAGTTGCTGGCTGTGGCGCATGACGAGGACGCGGTCGGTGGCGTGCGCGACGACGCCCACGTCGTGGGTGACCAGGACGACGGCGGTGCCGTGCTCGTGCCGCAGCTCGTCGAGCAGGTCGAGGACCTGGCGCTGGACCCGGGCGTCGAGCGCCGTCGTGGGCTCGTCCGCGATCAGTACGTCGGGGCTGTTGATCAGCGCCATCGCGATCATCACGCGCTGGCGCATGCCGCCGGAGAACTGGTGCGGGTAGTCCCGGGAGCGGGCGGCGGCGATGCCCACCCGCTCCAGCATGTCGACGGCACGGTCCCCGGCCTCCGCGCGCGCCGCGCCCCGGTGGTGGATCCGGTAGGCCTCGGCGAGCTGGGCGCCCACCGAGTGGAAGGGGGACAGGGCGGCGAGCGCGTCCTGGAACACCATCGCCACCTTCGAGCCGCGCAGCGCGCGCAGCTCGGCGTCGGACGCGCCGACGACCTCCGTGCCGCCGGCCTCGATGCTGCCGGTGACCCGGGTCCGCGCCGGGTCGTGCAGACCCATCGCGGCCAGGCCCACGGTGGACTTGCCCGAGCCGGACTCCCCCACCAGGCCGAGCACCTCGCCGCGCGCCAGGTCGAAGGTGACGCCCTCGGCGGCGGTGACGGCGCCGCGCGGCCCGGTGAACGTCACGCTCAGATCGCGTACGCGCAGCGCGGGAGCGGTCGTCGGAGCAGGAGCGGTCATGCGAGCCTCACCCTCGGATCGAGCCACGCGACCACGAGGTCGGCGACGGCGACGAACACCACGACGAAGAACGCGGCGAGCAGCACGGTGCCCACGACGGTCGGCAGGTCGTTCTGGACGACCGCGTCCACGGCGAGCTTGCCGACGCCGCTGAGCCCGAAGACGGTCTCGGTGATGAACGCGCCGCCGAGCAGCGCGCCCACCTCCAGGCCGAGGAGCTGCACCAGGGGTGCCGCGGCCCCGCGCGCGGTGTACTTGAGATGGGCGCGCAGCGGGCTGAGGCCCTTGCCGCGCGCGGTGCGCACGTACCCCTCGTGCATGACCTCCAGCATCTGGGCGCGGGAGAGCCGGGCGAAGACGGCCGCGTTGACGAAGCCGAGCACGAGCCAGGGCAGCAGCAGGCCCGCGAGCCAGGCGCCGGGGTCCTCGCCGGGCGAGGTGTAGCCGGGCAGCGCGAACCAGCCGGTCTGGTAGACGAGCAGGTACTGGAGCGCGTAGCCGAGGAAATAGATCTGCACGCTGGCGCCGACCAGGGTGAAGGCGGACAGGAGCCGGTCGGAGAGCCGGCCCCGGCGCAGCGCGGACACGAAGCCCGCGCCGACGCCGGCCACGAGGATGACGGCGAGCGCGCCCGCCGCCAGCGAGAGCGTGACCGGGAAGCGGCTGGTGATGGCCGCGCGGACGGGCTCGTGCAGGGCGTAGGAGTAGCCGAGGCAGGGGGCGTCGCAGGCGATCGGGGTGCCGTCGACGTCCGCGATGGTGCGGCCCGCGAACAGGCCGCGCACGTAGTCGGCGTACTGCGCGAGGACCGGCTGGTCCAGGCCCATGGACTCGCGCACCGCCGCGACCTGGGAGGCGTCGCACTTGGGGCCGCAGGCGATGACGGCGGGGTCGGACGGCGCCGCGTAGAACAGCGCGAAGGCGGTCGCGGAGATCGCGAGGAGCACCACGACCGCCGTCAGCGCCCGTCGGAGGACGTAGGCGAGCATGGGTCAGGACTTCTTCAGGTACAGCCAGGCGGGGCTGATGGTGCCGTAGATCGGGTGGATGAAGGCGCCGCCGACGTTGGCGCCGCGGACCTGCTGGACGCGCTGGTGCAGGAACGGCACGACCGGCACGTCCTTCATGATCGTGTTCTTCTCCAGGGCGATGAGCGCCTTGGCCTTCTCCGTCGCGTCGGTGATCTTCGCGATGCGGTCGAGCTCCTTGTCGACGGCCGGGTTCTTGTACCGCGGGTCGTTGTCGAGGGAGTCACGACGGCTGTCGAAGCGGTAGGGCACGCCGGTGGCCGGGGTCGGCCAGTCCACGGAGGAGCCGGACATCCACAGGTCGTACTTCGGGTCGGCGCCGCGCAGCACCTCGTTGGTGTACGCGGGCAGCGGCAGCGGCTTGGTGACCAGCTCGATGCCCGCCTTGGCGAAGGCGTCGACGAGGACCTGCGCCATGCGGTCGTTGACGGCGTTCGACTCGTAGGCGTACGAGAGGCGCTTGACCTTCTTCTTGGCCTTGGCCAGGTGCTGCTTGGCCTTCTCGATGTCGCCCGTGGGCTTGACGGGGTAGGTGTCGTAGCTCTCCCAGCCGACGATGGCGGGCGAGGAGTAGGTGGTGGCGATGTCGCCGACGCGCGGGCCGCCGAGCGCCTGGCGGGCCTGCTGGCGCGGGAAGAGGTAGTGGACGGCCTTGCGGACCTCGGGGTCGGCGACGCGGTCGTTGCGGACGACCAGGTGGTAGGTGAACGCGCCGCGCCGGCCGTCGACGATCAGGTCCTTCTTCTTCGGGTCGCGCTCGGCCTCGCCGATGAGCTCGGGCGGGAACTCGTTCTTGGTGGTGACGGTGTCGGCGCCGTCGCCGCGCCCGTTGAGGATCTCCTGGGCGGTGTTGAGCTCCTTCTTCTCGAAGGTGAACTCGAACTTGTCGGCGTACTGGTGGCGGATCGGGTCGGTCTCCGCCTTCCAGTGCGGGTTCTTCTCCAGGGTCAGCGACTGGTTCTGCCGGTGGGAGACGATCCGGTAGGGGCCGGTCGCGAACGGCTTGAGGTCGTAGCGCGTGCCGGTGTCCTTGTCGGGGCGCACCGGCGAGGAGGAGGACTGGGCGGCCATGAACGGCACGTCGGACTGCGGCTCATGGAAGCGGAAGACGATCGTCTTGGCGTCGGGCGTCTCGATGCGGTCGAAGTCGCCGTCCTTCTTGGGACCGCCGTAGACCTTGCGGGCCCGGGCGAGGTCGGACTTGCCGGTGAGCCACTGCGGCCAGTAGGGCGGGCCGACCTCGAAGCCGGGCGCGAAGGTGCGCTCGATGCCGTACTTGACGTGCTTCGAGGTGATCGGCTTGCCGTCCTCCCAGGCGACGCCGTCCTTGAGCGTGTACGTCCAGGTGCGGCCGCCGTCGGAGGCCTTGCCGATGTCGGTGGCGAGGTCGCCGACGAGCTTGGGCTTGCCGTCGATCACCTGGTACTGGGTGAGCTGGCGGCCCCACAGGAGCGAGGTGTTGTACGCCTCGCCCGCGTAGATCTTCTGCGGGTCGAGGTGGGAGTAGTCGCGCAGGTTGGCGACGCGGATGGTGCCGCCCTCGCGCGCGCCCTCGACCGCGGGCGCCGGGCCCGTGCTGTCCTTGGCGCTGCCCACCCCGGCGACCAGGTCGGCCTCCTCGCGGGGCGCGGCCGCGTCGCTCTTGGACCCCGCCCCGGCCGAGCAGGAGCACAGCACGAGCATGGCGGAAGCGGCGGCGACGACGGGGACGGCCACGGTGCGCGACGTGATCCTGGGCATGGTGAACTCCATTGCGGATGGTGCGGGTGGGGGTGGCGCGCGCGGCGCGCCGGGTCTCAGCGGGCGGTACGGGGGTCGAGTGCGTCCCGTACGGAGTCGCCGAGCAGATTGAAGGCTAGGACGAAGAGCAGGATCGTCACGCCGGGAAAGATCATGTAGGTCGGGTCGTCGTAGAAGACCTCGGAGCCGCGGGCGATCATGCGGCCCCAGTCGGGGATGGGCTCGCTGATGCCCACGCCGAGGAAGGACAGGGCGGCCTCCGCGGTGACGATGCCCGGCAGGGCGACCGTGATGTGCACGAGGACGGGCGCCCACACGTTCGGCAGGAGCTCGCGCAGCACGATGTGGCGGCGCGAGGCGCCCACGGCTCGTGCGGCCTCGATGAACTCGCGCTCGCGCAGGGAGCGCACGGTCGTCCTGAGGACCATCGCCAGGGGCACCCAGCCGAAGGCGGCGAAGACGAGCACCAGGACGGTGAACTGCATCCAGGCGGGCTCGTTCTCGCCCGGGTCGACGAAGCGGGTCTGCACGATGGGGCTCAGCGCGAGGAAGAGCAGCAGCGTCGGGAAGGCGAGCAGCACGTTGCAGACGAAGGTGAAGACCCGGTCGGCGAGGCCGCTCAGATAGCCGACGGTCACGCCGAGGACGACCCCGAGGACCGCGATGACGGCGATGGCGGCGCCGGCGACGAGCAGCGAGGTGCGGATGCCGTACAGGAGCTGGGTGAACACGTCCCGGCCGAGGCCCGGTTCGAGGCCGAACCAGAACTCGCCGGACATGCCGCCGTTGGGCAGCACCGGCAGGCCCTCCGGGCTGAGGAGGCCCGCCTCGTTCTGGCCGTAGTGCTCGGTGGGGTTCTTGCCGTAGAGCGCGGCGACGAGCGGCGCGGCGAGCGCGAGCAGCACGAAGAAGGCCACCACGCCGAGCGCGGCGAGGCCGACGCGGTCCCTGCGGAAGGCGCCGACGGCTGCCGCGAGCGGGCCGCGGGGCTCGGTTCGTGGCGCGTCGGCCATGCTGTCCAACTCCTGATGACGTGCGGACGCGGAGGTGCCCCGCGTCGGGGTGCGCATCATTAGAGCCAGCAATGCGGCGCCCTTGCAAATCCTCCACAGAAGACATTTCAGAAATGCTGCGGAGTTTTACAGGGGCGCAACATTCCAGGCCCCCAAACAGGGTCAAAACAGGCATCTTGCCCACATTGAGATCCGCATCACATAACCGCAGCATGGAAGGCTTGCGCGCCATAGCACCTTGCTTCACAAGGTCATCAGTGCGCCACACCTTGAGTTATGCCAGAAGTCTACGCGCGTCACCCCTTGGGAATTCAGGGGAAGGGGAATTATTCAACCCCACTGCTTAAACCCGCCCGGCGCACTCCCGGAAATGCGGAAAGGCCCCGGAAACCGAAAGGTTTCCGGGGCCTCAAGCACCAAACCAGGCGTCAGCCGATTTTCGCGCCAAAGGCTTCGAGGGCCTCCGGCACCGGCTGGAAGAACGTCTCGCCGCCGGCGGAGCAGTCACCGCTGCCGCCGGAGGTCAGACCGAGCGCGGTGTCGCCCGCGAAGAGGGCGCCGCCGCTGTCGCCGGGCTCGGCGCAGACGTCGGTCTGGATGAGGCCGTTGACGACGTCGCCGTTGCCGTAGTTCACGGTGGCGTCCAGGCCCGTGACCTTGCCGTCGTGGACCTGCGTGGTGGAGCCGCTGCGCCGCACCTGCTGGCCGACGGTCGCCGCGCCCGCCTTCGTGATCTTCTGCGTGCCGCCGTCGTAGAGGTTGACCTCGCTCGGGTGGGCGGTGTCGCCGCTGTACTTGACGATGCCGTAGTCGTTGTCGGGGAAGCTGGAGCCCACGTTCTCGCCGATGGCCGGGCCGCCCTGCTTCTCGGACCAGCTGGAGACGGCCTCCGTGCAGTGGCCCGCCGTCAGGAAGTGCGGGGCGCCGTCCTTGACCACGTTGAAGCCGAGGGAGCAGCGGCTGCTGCCGCCGAAGATCGCGTCACCGCCCGCGATGAGGGGCTTGAACTCCCCCTTGGAGCGCTGGAGTTCGGCCTTGCCGCCGAGCTGCTTCACGACCGCGTCCAGCTTCTGGAGCGCGGCGCCGCGCACGGTGCGGTCCGCGGTCACCACGACCTTGTTGGTAGCCGGGTCGGTGGCCCAGGACGTGCCGGGGATCGACGCCTTGTCGCTGAGCGTGGTGCGGGCGCTCTTCAGCGCGGCCAGGGAGTTCTCGACGACTCTGGCCTTGGCGCCCGCCGACTCGGCGGTCTTCACGGCGTCCTCGTCCAGGACGTTCACGACGAGCTGCTTGGCCCCGGCGTCGTAGTACGTGCCCGCGGCGTCGGCGCCCAGCTCCTTGTCGAGCGACGAGGCGAGCTTTCCGGCCTGTGCCACCGACAGCGTGTCCGGTGTGGGGGTGGGCGTGTCGTCGCTCGCGTTCGCAGTCTGGAAGGTGACTGCCGCGCCGATCAGGGCGACGGCGCCCGCGCCTGCCACGGCGACGCGCCGCCTGGGTATGCGTCGGTGCTTCAACTGATGTCCTCCTGTGGGGGGTCCGCCCGCTCCGGTGTGGGGACCTCGGCGGCCGGAAAGCGTGAGCGCATGGCGGCACGGCCCTGGTGAAGCCGCGTCCATGCCAATAGGACGCGGCCCACTATTCCCAGCCTCACAGGCAGCACACAAGGTCGACTTCAGGACGCCCGCCCGGCAACGCGCCTGCTCCCGCGGCCCGTTGACCCAGCGTGGTCACGCCTAGTCGTCCCCTCGCCGGTCCCCGGTGCAAACACCGGGTGCGAGCGGGCGATGGGCAGCGGGTGAGGACTAGTCCTGTCCGGTTTCCGTCGTCGGGGTAGCGCCGGGCGGCACGGCGGGACCAGTGGTTGAAGATTCCACTCCGCTTTCCGGCGGGGCGGGCGCGGAGGCGGCGGGCGCGGGGGCGGCGGCGGGCGGCGGGCCCGACGGCCCGGTCCCCGTCTGCGCCCGTTCCAGGAAGCGCAGGAGTTCGACGGGGAAGGGCAGGACGAGGGTGGAGTTCTTCTCGGCGGCGACGGCGACGACGGTCTGGAGCAGGCGCAGTTGGAGGGCGGCGGGCTGCTCGGACATCTCCTTGGCGGCTTCGGCGAGCTTCTTGGAGGCCTGGAGTTCGGCGTCGGCGTTGATGACGCGGGCGCGGCGTTCGCGGTCGGCCTCGGCCTGGCGGGCCATGGAGCGTTTCATGGTCTCGGGCAGGGAGACGTCCTTGATCTCGACGCGGTCGATCTGCACGCCCCAGCCGATGGCGGGGCTGTCGATCATCAGCTCCAGGCCCTGGTTGAGCTTCTCGCGGTTGGAGAGCAGGTCGTCCAGGTCGCTCTTGCCGATGATGGACCGCAGCGACGTCTGAGCCGTCTGGGAGACGGCGAAGCGGTAGTCCTCGACCTGGACGATGGCGTTGGCGGCGTCGACGACCTTGAAGTACACGACCGCGTCGACGCGCACGGTGACGTTGTCCCGCGTGATGCCCTCCTGCGCGGGCACCGGCATCGTCACGATCTGGAGGTTGACCTTGCGCATCCGGTCCACGATCGGCACGACCGTCGTGAAACCGGGACCGCGCACTCCCTGTTGCAGCCGCCCGAGCCGGAACACGACACCGCGCTCGTACTGCTTGACGACACGCGCCGCGGACAGCAGGTACAGCAGTCCGGCGGACGCGACGGCCGCTCCGGCCGCCACCAGTTCCTCGACCACGACGGCCCCCGGGGGTCTCATGGGGCGAATAGGGCATGCAGTACGAAGGTAACGCGCCGCCCATCCCAGGGCGAGCCCCGCGGCACGGCAAGGGCGAGCCCCCGCCCGGGAGTTGGGCGGGGGCTCGTCGGGAACGGCTCGGAGCGCGGCGTCAGAACACGCTGACGTTGTACGCGCGCAGCGCCTCGGTGACCGGCTGGAAGAAGGTCGTACCGCCGGAGGAGCAGTTGCCGCTGCCGCCGGAGGTCAGGCCCAGCGCGGTGGAGCCCGCGTACAGGGGGCCGCCGCTGTCGCCCGGCTCGGCGCACACGGTGGTCTTGATCAGGCCGCTGACGACGTCACCGCCGCCGTAGTTCACGGTCTGGTTGAGGGCGGTGACGCGGCCGCTGTGCGTGCCGGTGGTCGAGCCGCGCCGCGTCACGCTCTGGCCGACCGTCGGGTCGGCGGCGCGGGTGATGTCCTGGCTGCCGACCGTGCCGGACTTGGTCACCGAGTTGTTGGTGTACTTGACGATGCCGTAGTCGTTGCCGGGGAAGCTGGAGCCCGATGTGGTGCCGAGCACCGTCGTCTTGGCGGAGTTGGCCCACCACGTGCCCGCGCCGTCGGTGCAGTGCCCGGCGGTGAGGAAGTAGTAGGTGCTGCCGTTGCGCACGTTGAAGCCGAGCGAGCAGCGCCAGCTGTCGGCGTAGGTCGCGTCGCCGCCGGAGATGTACTTCTGGAAGGTGCCCGGCGTGCGCTCGATCCTGAGGGCGCCCGCCGTGTCGCCCGCCGCCCTCTTCACCCGGGCGATCTCGGCCGCGGACACCGTGCTGTCGGCGGTCACGACGACCTGTCCGGTCTTCGCGTCGATGCCCCAGGCGGTGCCCGCCACGTCCGCTTCGAGGACGGCGTCACTGGCGGCCGTGAGGTCGGACGCGCTGTACGTACGCGCCTCGTCGGCGCTGGCGGCGGGCACGGCGAGCGCCGCCGCGGCCACCAGACCGGTCGCGAGGGCGGCTGTGCGGAGGTGTCTCGTCGTGGTGCCGCGGGGGGTGGTGCGCTTGATCCTCACTGCTGGTTCCTCCCGAGGGAAGTCAGGGGGCCCGTGGGGGCCGGGCCCGTGAGGCGCAGCCATCGGACACGACGGATTCCGGCTACGCCGTGCCCCTGACAAGCGCTGCACGGGAGTATTCGGCGGGGTGACGCACCGCACAAGGTGTTGTTTCCAGCCGCTACGGCCGGATGCCGGCGCAACGCCTCCGCAGGCCCGCGTTGCGGGAGCGCCCGAAGGGGCGCGGGGCTGTGTCTCTCAGCCCCTCCGCCGCGCGGGCGCGACCAGCCACGACGAATCGGCAGACGACCCGGCCCACAGCGGCAGAACCAGCGAGGCTTCCAACGGCCCCGGTGACGCGCCACCGGCATACGTCACCGGGGCCGCAGGTCAGCGAAGGGACACGTTCCGCTCCCCCGCGGCGATCTCGGCGGGCAGGGTGTTGCCGGGCGGCGGGAACGGGCAGATGAAGTGGTCGGCGAACGCGCACGGCGGCAGCAGCGCGCGGTTGAAGTCGACCGTGACGCGGCCGTCGGCGCCGGGCGCGGCCGGCCGCAGGAAGCGGAAGCGGTAGCTGGAGCCGCCGCTGGTGGCGTCCGCGAAGACGGCCCACAGCGAGCCGTCGGCCTCGACGCTCACCTGGAGCGTGTGGTCCTGCCCGGCGAGGCAGAAGGCGAGTTCGCCGCCGAGCCCGAGCCCGCGCTCCACGCCGTCCGCGTTGGACACCCGCACGGTGCGGTCCTCGCCGTACGGGGTGAAGCGGCCCGCCACCGCGAACCGGGGGTCGTGGGCGGTGGCCTCGATGCCGGTGAAGGCGCGCCGCGCCGGGGCGCCGGGGTCGAAGTCGCGCACCGCCCACAGGCCTTCGCGGCGCAGCACGACGAGGCGCCGCTCACCGAGCCCGAGGCGCGCGGCCGTGACCGGGCCGGGGTCCGCGGTGAGCCGGGCGGTGCCGGGGAAGGGCTTCCCGTCGAGGGTGAGGCCGTCCTCGGGGCCCGCGGTCAGGACGACCTCGTCGCCGTCCTCGGCCCAGCGGCCCGGGAGGCCGGGCAGGGCGCCGTCCGGGTGGTCGGCGAGCCAGTGGGTACCGGTGAGGGACAGCGGGCCGTAGGGCGCGGACACCGTCTCGACGCGCTGGGCGTGCCACTGCTTCCAGTCGCGGAGCGCGTCCTCGGTGGAGCGTGTCGTACTCATGGTGAATCAACCCTTCCGTGCGGGCTCGGACAGCCCGAGGTGTGAGCGCAGCGTCGCGCCCTCGTATTCCGTGCGGAACGCGCCGCGCTCCTGCAACAGCGGCACCACCCGTTCGACGAACTCGTCGAGCCCGCCCGGCGTCAGGTGCGGGACGAGGATGAAGCCGTCGGCGGCGTCGGTCCGTACGAACTCGTCGAGCTGTTCGGCGACGGCGGCGGGGGTGCCGATGAAGGACTGCCGCCCGGTCGTCTCGATCACCGTCTGGTGGAGGGAGAGGCCCTTGGCCCGGGACAGCGCGCGCCACTTCTCGGCGACCGCGAACCGGTCACCGATCGGCACCCGGCCCTGGACGAGCGTCGGGTCCGGGTCCGGGTCGATGTCGGGCAGCGGCCCGTCCGGGTCGTACGCCGACAGGTCGACGCCCCACACCTGCTCCACGGCCAGGAGGGCGTTCTGCGGCGAGACCTGCAGACGGCGGATCTCGGTGGCCCGCTCCTGCGCCTCGGCCGCGGTGTCGCCGAGGACGAAGGTGACGCCGGGCATGATCTTGAGGTCCTCGGGCGTGCGGCCGTACCGGGCGAGGCGGCCCTTGACGTCCGCGGAGAACGCGCGGCCCGCCTCCAGGGTGCCGTGCCGGGTGAAGACCACGTCGGCGGCCGACGCGGCGAACTCCCGGCCCTCGGGCGAGTCCCCGGCCTGGATCACGACGGGGTGTCCCTGCGGCGGCCGGTCCACGCCGAACTCCCCGGAGAGGGCGAAGTGCCGCCCGCTGTGCGCGAAGGGGCGCGGCCCGCCCGGGGCGCCGTCCGCCCCGGGCGTCCAGGAGTCCCACAGCTCCCGGGCCGTGGCGACGAACTCGGCGGCACGGGTGTACCGGTCGGCGCGGTCGAGGAAGCCGCCGCGCCGGAAGTTCTCGCCGGTGAAGGCGTCGGAGGAGGTGACGACGTTCCAGGCGGCGCGGCCGCCGCTGAGGTGGTCGAGCGAGGCGAGCCTGCGGGCCAGTTCATAGGGCTCGTTGAAGGTCGCGTTGACGGTGGCGGCCAGGCCCAGGCGGTCGGTGACGGCGGCGAGGGCACTGAGGACGGTGAGGGACTCCGGCCTGCCGACGACGTCCAGGTCGTGGATGCGGCCCTTGTGCTCGCGCAGCCGCAGGCCCTCGGCGAGGAAGAAGAAGTCGAAGAGCCCGCGCTCGGCGGTCCGGGCCAGGTGCTCGAACGACGAGAACTCGATCTGCGAGCGCGACCGGGGGTCGGCCCACACCGTGGTGTTGTTCACGCCGGGGAAGTGGGCGGCGAGGTGGATCTGCTTGCGCGCGGAGGACCCGGCCGTACGGGACCCCTGTGTACGGGACCCCTGTGTACGGGGCCCCCGCGGACCCGGCCCCTGGGTGCCGGTCGTCATGACGCCTCCCTCGCGTGCGCCGCGTAGCGGTTGGCGGGCCGGGCGAGGCCCAGGTGGTCCCGGAGCGTGGCGCCCGGGTAGAAGGTGCGGAACAGACCGCGGTGCTGGAGCAGCGAGACCGTGCCGTTGACCAGGCGCTCCAGGTCGCGCCGCGGCTCCACGGGCGTGAGGTGGAAGCCGTCGGCGGCGCCCGCCGCGTGCCAGGCGGCGATGAGGTCGGCCAGGTCGACGGGCCCGCCCCGGTAGAGCGGTCCGTCGGCGGTGGGGTGCGGGCCGCCGCCGTGCCCCGGCTGCGCGGCGTGCTCCCCGCCACCGAGGTCCACGACGAGCGCGGCGAGCACCCGCAGCTCCTCCGGGTCCCGGCCGAGCGCGGCCGCGCGACCGCGCAGATCGGCGCGGGCGGCCCCGGCCTGGGCCGGGCTCGCGGCCCGGACCAGGGCGACGTCCGCGTGCCGGACGGCCACGTCGCGGGTGTGCTCGGCGGTGGCGTCGACGACGACCACGGGGTGGCCCTGCGGCGGCCGGGGCACGATGGAGGGCCCGCGCACGGAGAAGGTGGCGCCCTCGAAGTCGACGTAGTGCAGCTTGTCCCGGTCGATGAAACGGCCGGTGGCCACGTCCCGGATCTCGGCGTCGTCCTCCCAGCTGTCCCACAGCCGCCGGGCGGCGTCGGCGACCTCGCCCGCCTCGCGCCACAGCGCGTCGCGCGGGGCCGTCCGGCGCCGCCCGAACAGCCTGGCCTCGGCCTCGGTCGCGGACACCTCGACGGTCCACCCGGCCCGGCCGTGGCTGACCCAGTCGAGCGTGGCCACGGCCGCCTGCACGTGGAAGGGCTCGGTGTGCGTGATGGTCACGGTGGGCACCAGGCCGACGCGTCCGGTGGCGGGCGCGACGCGGGAGAGCACGGCGAGCGCGTCGAGCCCGCGGCGGGCGAAGCCGTCGCCGAGGGTCACGAAGTCGAGGGCGCCGTGCTCGGCGAGCCGGGCGAGGTCGACGAAGGGCGCGGCGTCGTGGACGCCGGGCAGGTCGACGGCGGCGGCGAGATGCAGCGGGCCTCGGCAGGGGGGTGGGCTTGCGGACATCGGAGTACACCTCTCTCGGGCGGCGGTCACCGCCCGGCCTCGTGAGGGAAGGTCTCGTGCAGGAAGGTGAGGACGGCGCGCGCGGTGGCGTCGTTCTGCCGGAAGGAAGGGCTGTTGGTGCGCGGCCGCGTGAAGGCGCCCGCGCCGCGCGCGTCGGTGTGCGGGCCGAGGGCGAAGCGGCGCGGGTGCGGGCTGCCCGCGCGGTCCCGGACACGGCCGTCGGCGGGGTCGACGGCGAGGAGCCCGTCGGGCGTCTCGGCCACCCCCTCGGCGTGCAGGGCGCGCAGCAGCGGGTCGCGGGTGCGGGCGAGCGTGGGCTGCGGAAGGCGCGCCTCGACCAGGGCGCGGGCCTCCACGTGCTGCCCGGGCACGGTGGCGCTCGTCGCCCGGAACACCCCGTCGCGCGCCTCGATGCGCAGGTCCGCACCGAGGAACCGCACGATCCCCGCGCGGGACAGGGCGAGCAGCTGGCGCAGCCGCGGCCCGGGCGGCCCCGACGCGAGGTAGCTGAAGTAGCCGTGCCACCAGGGGCCGATGTCGCCGAGCCGGGTGAGCTGCCCGTAGACGGAGAGCAGGCCGAGGAAGACGGCCAGGTCGGGGCTGTGCGCGGGGTCGTGGCGCCGGGTCAGGTCGGCGGTGATGTAGGCGCGCAGGCCCTCTTGGAGCCCCGCGTACGAGGAGTGGCGGACGCCGTCCAGCGGGTGGTCGAGGGCGGTGAGGTCGAGCCGGTCGGCGGGGTCGGGCACGGCGGCGGAGACCAGGGCGTGCAGCTCGGGGCTGCCGGGCGGGCAGGCGGCGTACTTCTCGTCGAAGTCGTGCCAGGCGACGGCCGTGCGCTCGGGGTGCGCGCCGAACAGGCGGTGGTAGTGGGCGAAGCCCAGCTCCTTCTCGATCAGCGGCCACACGTCGCGCACGAAGTCGAAGCCGCCGGGCCTGGCGAGCAGCTCGTCGATCTGCGCGGGCCCCAGGTAGCGCGGCAGCGGCGGGCGTTCGCCGTCGTCCCAGCCGTAGCCGAGCTTGGAGTGGTACGGCACGCCGCGCCGCGAGCCGACGTACAGGACCGGCTCGCGGCCCGAGGGCACGTAGGTGTCGCCGTCGTAGCGTCCGCCGCGACCCTCGGTGAGGAGCACCATGAGGTCGACGAAGGCCAGGCCGAAGCCGCGGACCAGCACGTTCTGGCCCGCTTCGAGGGCGTCGAGGTCGCTGTCGGCGGTGAAGTCGGGCGGCAGGTGCACGAGTCCGTGCTCGCGGGCGTGCCGCGCCAGGTGGAGCTGCTCGGCGTCGGGGTCGGCGTCGAGGTGGCCCTGGGCGAGGATCACGAGGTCGCCGAGCAGGGGGCGCGGGCGGCCTTCGAGCCACACCCGCTGGCGGCCCGCGCGGGGCCCGGTCAGACGCAGGGCGCGCCGGGCGTGGTGGTGCACGGTGATGCCCGGCGGCAGCGCGGCCACGGACGTCTCGTACACCCAGCGCAGATAGGCGCCCTGGGTGCGGCGCCCGGCGAAGGTCTGCCCGTCGACGCCCGCCCACTCGTGCAGCGCGGGGCCCGGCCGGACGGGTCCCGCGAGGTCCACGGTGTCGTCGGTGAAGAGGGTGACGTCCTGTGCGTGCGAGTTCATCCACAGGAGCGGCGACTGCCGCTCCCTCCAGATGCGCCCCGGCCCCGGCGGATAGGGGTCGACGAGGTGGATGTCCAGGCGCGCCCCGGCGTACAGGGACGGCGCGTTCGCGGCAATGCGCTCGATGAGGCCGGTGGCGCGCGGGCCCGCGCCGACGATCACGAGCGTGGGCGTCCCCGCCACCGTCGACGAGGCCGTCGCGGTGCTCATCGGGCGAGCTCCGAGCCGCGCGCGTAGTGCCGCTCCACGTAGTACTGCCCGACGCTGAGCACGGAGGTGACGACGACGTACCAGAGCGTGGCGACGAGCAGGAGCGGGATGACCTGGTAGGTGCGGTGGTACACGAGCTGCACGGAGTACAGCAGGTCCTGTACGGCGATGACGCTGACGATCGAGGTGCCCTTGAGCGTGCCGATCAGCATGTTGCCCGCCGGGGGCACGATGGAGCGCATGGCCTGCGGAAGAACGATTCTCCGGAAGCGGCGGGCGCGGCCGAGCCCGAGCGACTGCGCGGCCTCGGTCTGCCCCCGGTCGACGGAGAGGATGCCGCCGCGCACGACCTCGGCGGCGTACGCGGCCTCGTGCAGGGTGAGCCCGATGACGGCGATGGTGACGGGCCCGAGCAGGTCGACGGTCTTGATGCCGAGCAGCGTCGGGTACAGCGCGCCGATGTTGAACCAGAAGAGGAGCTGCACCAGGATCGGCATCGACCGGAAGAACCAGACGTAGCCCCAGCTGACCGCCCGCAGAACGGGGTTGCTCGAAAGCCGGCCGAGGGCGAGCAGGGTGCCGAGCGCGAAGCCGAGGACCATCACGGCGGCGGTCAGCCACAGCGTGAGCCACAGTCCGCGCAGCACGGCCGCAGTGGTGAAGTAGTCGCCGACGACCCCCCACTGGAAGGCGTCGTTGCGCACGACGGAGTTCAGGGCGAGGACGAGCGCCGCGACGACGACGGCCGCGGCCGCCCACTGG
The DNA here is from genome assembly GCF_022698285.1 of Streptomyces sp. AN091965. Taxonomy (NCBI): domain Bacteria; kingdom Bacillati; phylum Actinomycetota; class Actinomycetes; order Kitasatosporales; family Streptomycetaceae; genus Streptomyces; species Streptomyces sp. AN091965. The sequence goes on from NZ_JALDMY010000001.1 coordinate 2,517,074, forward strand.
CCGAGGTGGCGCCGGGGCACGATGCGGGGTTCGGCCGGATGCTGTCCGGCAGGGTCGGGCCGGTGGACGGCCACCTTGGTGAGGGCGTCGGATGACATGCAAAGGCTCCGATGGTGCGAGTGGTGCCTTCACCTGCGCCGCGTGCGACACGCGGGCCACGCCGGGCCGACCGGCCCGCACGGAGCGAGCCCCTCAGCACGCGTCCGCCTCCCGAGACTACGTGGCACGTCGCGCCCGCTGTCAAGGCCGACCGCCGCGCCGTCTCACACGTCTGTCCAGAATATGAGCCGTACGTCTCAACGCAGTTGACGCCTTTCCGGATGCCTGTTCCACTTGTGCTCATGCATCCGCAGCAGTGGCTGGTCACGCGCTCCCACATCGACTTCGGTCGCGTGTGGTCGGCGTCTTGTTGATGCTCTTCTGAGCCGACCGCCCCGCCGCGCCTCCGGGCCCTTCGCCCACCGCGTCCCACTCTTCGGACCGGTCGTCTCACCCTTCTCCGGTACTCCCGCACGTCGCGTTCCCGCGTTCCCGCACCTCCGTACGCGGCGCGCCCGTACCCCCGTACGGACGCCGTCCCGTACGTCCGCCCTGCCGTAACACCCGTGCGTCCGCGCGCGGTTGCCCCGTCTTCACACGCGTCCGTGGACGCGGCCACACCCCCTCCCCTCGCTCGCCCCCTTTCCGCCCGCCTTCGCGCCCCGACACCGGAGAACGTCACGCCATGCGCACGTCCCGCACGTCCCTGTCCGCCTTCGCCCTGATCACGACCGCCACGCTCGCGCTGACCGCGTGCGGCTCCGGCGGCTCCTCCGACGCCTCGGCGGGCGCGGCGCCCGGGGGCGGGAGCGGCAAGCTCCCGACGACGGACGTCGTGTCGGCGGTGCGGAAGAACGCGAAGGCGGCGGCGCTCCTGCCCGCCGACGTGCGCGAACGCGGCACCCTGAGAATCGGCAGCAGCGTCGGCGGCACCCCACCGGGCTCCGCCTATCTGGAGGACGGCAAGACCGTCGTCGGCCAGGACATCGACTTCGCCGACGCCGTCGCCAAGGCCCTCGGTCTGCGCCTGAAGCGGGAGACCGCGAGCTTCGAGGCGATCCTGCCCGCGCTCGGCAGCGGCAAGTACGACCTGGGCACCGGCAACTTCGGCGTGACGGAGGAGCGGCGCAGGACGATCGACTTCGTCACCTACATCAACGACGGCCAGGGCTTCGCCGTCCGCGACGACAGCAAGCTCAAGAAGGTCACGGACTTCCGTCAGCTGTGCGGTCTGAACGTGGCCACCGGCGCGGGCACCACGTTCGAGGTGACCCTGGAGGACAACAAGCACGTGTGCGCCGACGCGGGCGAGAAGCCGTACAGCGTCAAGACGTACACCGAGCAGGGCGCGATCTGGGGCTCCCTGCAACAGGGCCGCAGCGACGTGGTGATGTCGACCATCAACGGCCTGCGGTACGCGGTGAAGCAGCAGCCCGGCCTGAAGTTCCTCGGCGAGTTCCACCGCCTGGACGTGGGCTTCGCGTTCAAGAAGGGCACGAAGCTGGCGCCCGCGTTCCAGGCGGCGGTCAATCAGCTCATCGAGGACGGGACGTACGACCGCATCCTGAAGAAGTGGGGCACGCGGGCGTCGGCGATCGACGCGTCCCGGATCTCACCGCGGGAGATCAAGGACTGACCCGGCGTCACCCCGGCCGGGCGGGGCCGCGGCTGAGCGCTTCGCTGGAATTCCCGCGACGGGCCGTCGATCGCCTGCGGGACCGTCGTGGCCGGTCGCGCCCGCGCGGCGGAGCCGCATATCGGCACAGCCCCGCGCCCCTGCGGGGCGCTGCCGAACCGCACCACACTTCCACAAGACCGCTCAGCAGTCGCACGCGCAGCACTCGCAGCACTCGCACGGGCAGTCGCAGTCCCGGCAGGCGCCCTTGCGCTTCTTGCGGGACCACGGCCCCTCGTACTCGCGGGCGCAGCACAGCCGGCACGTGCAGCACAGGCCGATCGCGACGAGGCAGCCCGCCCAGAACCCGCGCGGCTTCTTCGGCTCCCCCGACCAGGGGCCGAAGCCCCCGCCGCCCAAGCCGTCGCCGCCCTGTCCGCCCCCGGCCGCGCCGCCGTAGTGGGCCCCGCCGTCCCCGTACGGCGACCCGCCGCCGTACGCGCCGGAGCCGCCGTAGGGCCCCTGACCGCCGCCACCGCCGTACGGGCCGGAACCGGAACCGTCGTACGCCGTCACGGCGTGCCCGCAGGACGCCGTCCCGAACGCCCGGTCCACCGACCGGCCCAGCTCGTGCACGAGCAGGAAGTGCGCGAGCTTGGCGTCGGTGAACTCCACCTCGGCGAGGGCGAGCCGGATGCCGTGCAGCGCGTCGTCGGCGAGGCGGCGCGCCTCGGCGGCGGTGGCGCCGGTGGCCGTGATCGGGTTCCAGGCGCCCGCGGCGGCGTCGGCCTGCCGGTCCTCCACGGCGTCGAGCAGATGCGCGATCCTGCCGAAGAGCCGCCCCGCCTCGGCGAGGGGCTCCGCGTTGCCGGGGCGGCCCCCGAGGACGGCGGTGTGCGCGAAGGCGGCCGCGGTGGCCGTCTCGGTGGGCTCGGTGACGGTGAGCAGGGACGTGCCGGGGCCCGCCAGGGCCTCGATGCCCTCCTGCCGCTCCACGGCGTCGACGAGGACGGCCGTGTCGAAGCCCACGTCGGCGCCGGTGCGCGCGCCCGCCCGGTCCCAGCGCCCGGCGACCCGGCGGGCCGCGGCGGCCACCGGCCTGCGGGCCAACAGGCCGTCGCCGTCGACGACGTGGTCGCGCACCTTCGCCGAGGCGAGCACCAGCGACACGGCGGCGGCGAGCCGGGCGCCCTCGCCGCGGGCGACCGACGCGGTGCGCATGCCGCGCAGCGGACAGGGGCCCGCCGTGCGCCGCCGGCCGGTGGTGCGCTCGACCTGAGCCTCCGTCAGGACCGAGATGATGAGCCCGTCGTAGTTGGTCACGACGCGTGCGAACTGTCCGTGGTCACCGCGCAGCGCGAGGCAGAGCCCGCACAGATGCGCCATCCACTGGTCCTTGAGCCCCTCACCGAGGCGATGGGCACAGGGCCTGACTATTCCGAACAAGACGATTACCCCCGTGTGCTCCCCCGTGCACCGACGCGTCACATGCGTGGCCCAGCGGCGGTCCCGTGCGTGGTCGAACGACTACTGACGGTCCGTCAACGGCAGCTCGGCACCGCGCCACGGACCCCCCGCGGGCATCGTAGCGAGCGGCCCGTTCACCCGTACGCACCGCTCGTCACCCGGACGCCGAGAGAAATCATATTTCACTCACAGTCAGCAGCCCGGCACGGCAATCCCCTTGAAGAACCACGCGTGTCGGCCCGTTGACTGTGCACCAGTACCGTCACGAAACCCCTGCCCGGCGTCTATCCCCTTGGCGCACCATCCGCATCATGGACGACGATAGGGGTGCGGAACACGAGCAGACCGCAGCGAGAGGAGGCGTCCATGGGATCGGTGCGCAAGGCGAGTGCCTGGCTTGGCCTCGTCGACGACAACAACGACGAGCGTTACTACGACGGCTACGAAGACGACGGGGCCGAGGGCCCCGAGTCCGACGCCTGGGTCACGGACCCGCGCGTGAAGGTGGCGTCGGACGCGGCCGAGGAGAAGGGCGCCAGGATCGGCACCGTCACGCCGGACAGCTTCCGCGACGCCCGGGGCATCGGCGAACTCTTCCGTGACGGGGTTCCGGTCATCGTGAACCTCACGGCGATGGAGCCCGCCGACGCCAAGCGCGTGGTGGACTTCGCGGCCGGGCTCATCTTCGGTCTGCGCGGGTCCATCGACCGGGTGGCGCACCGCGTCTTCCTGCTGACCCCGGCCCACACGGAGATCGTCAACGGCGAGGGCCCCGGCCGCCGCGCCGACGGCTTCTTCAACCAGAGCTGAGGCGGGGCCTCACCGGAAGGCGTCGATTCCGGTGAGCGCCTTGCCGAGCACCAGCTGGTGCATCTCGACGGTGCCCTCGTAGGTGAGCACCGATTCGAGGTTCGTCGCGTGCCGCATCACGGGGTATTCGAGGGAGATCCCGTTGGCACCGAGGATCGTGCGCGCGGTGCGGCAGATCTCGATCGCCTCCCGTACGTTGTTGAGCTTGCCGAAGCTGACCTGCTCGGGCCGCAGGGTCCCGGCGTCCATGCGCCGCCCGAGGTGGTGCGCGAGCAGGATCCCCTTGTGCAGTTCGACCGCCATGTCGGCGAGCTTGGCCTGGGTGAGCTGGAAGCCGCCGATGGGCCTGCCGAACTGCTCCCGGGTCCTGGCGTACTCCACGGCGGCCTCGAAGCTGGCGCGGGCCGCGCCCATCGCGCCCCAGGTGATGCCGTAGCGCGCGTGCGTGAGACAGCTCAGCGGGCCCTTGAGCCCACTGGCGCCGGGCAGCACCGCGTCGGCGGGCAGCCGCACCTCTTCCAGGACCAGCTCACTGGTGACGCTGGCGCGCAGCGACCACTTGTGCTTGATCTCGGGGGCGGAGAAGCCCGGGGCGTCGGTGGGCACCGCGAAGCCGCGGATCCCGTCGTCCGTCTGCGCCCACACCACGGCCACGCCCGCGACCGAGCCGTTGGTGATCCACATCTTGCGGCCGGTGAGGACCCAGTCGGTGCCGTCCTTCTTCGCGTACGTGCGCATGGAGCCCGGGTCGGAGCCGTGGTCGGGCTCGGTGAGGCCGAAGCAGCCGATGGTCTCGCCCGCGGCCATCCCCGGCAGCCACCGCTGCTTCTGCTCCTCGGAGCCGAACCTCCAGATCGCGTACATGGCGAGCGAGCCCTGGACCGAGACGAGCGAGCGGATGCCGGAGTCGGCCGCCTCCAGCTCCAGGCAGGCGAGCCCGTACTGCACGGCGCTGGCGCCCGCGCAGCCGTAGCCGGTGAGCGACATGCCGAGCGCCCCGATCGAGCCGAGCTCGCGGGCGAGCTCCCGCACCTGGGGCAGCTCGCCGGTCTCGTACCACTCGGCGATGTGCGGGAGCACGCGGTCGGCCGCCCAGGACCGGACGGTGTCGCGGACGGCGAGGTCCTCAGGGGCGAGGAGGTCGTCGACGCCGAGCGGGTCGGCGGGGTCGAAGGGCGGGCGGGTGCGGCTGCTTGCGGACGACATGCGGGGCCTCCGGCGGGGCGTTCTTAACTAGCACTGGTAGTCAGTCACGGCTCGGCCTGACGCTACGACGCGCGGTCCCCCGCGTCCAGAGCGACCGGCCACGCTGGATCTTTCAGCCCGTCCGGCGTCCGGGGACGAGGCCGAAGGCCGATCAGGGCCCCGCCGGGGTGCGCCTCAGCGGAGGGACTTCGCGGGAAGGCCCGCGCCGTCCCGGGGCACGGGTATCCCCGGTTCGCCCTGCCCGGCCGGGCCGCCGCAGTCCATGCGGCGCGGCAGCCGCAGGGCCGCGAGCGCGCCGAGCAGCAGCAGTCCCGCACTGACCAGGAGGGTCACGTGCAGGCCGTGGACGAAGGAGTCCCGCGCGGCGGACCGCAGGGCCTCGCCCTGTCCCCCGCCGAGCCGGTCGGCGACCTCGTAGGCCTCGCCGAGGGAGTGCCCGGCCGCCGCGCTGTCGGCCGCGGGGACGCCCCGCACGGAGGAGAGCCCGGGCGCGTACGCCGCGTTCATGACGCTGCCGAGCAGGGCGATGCCGATGCCCGCGCCCAGCTGGTAGGAGGTCTCACCGATGGCCGCGGCGCCGCCGGCCTGGGTCTGCGGGGCCTCGCTGAGCATGGACTCGTACGCCCCGAAGAGAGTGGTCTCCAGGCCGAAGCCGAGCAGCACGAAGCCGGTGAGCAGCAGCGGGGCGTTGTCGTCGCCGCCCATGCCGGTCAGCGCGACCACGGCGAGCGCGGTGAGGCCGAAGCCGCAGGCGACCATGCGGCGCGGTCCGAAGCGCTGGAGCAGCCGGGAGCCCGCGAGGCCCGCGGCCATGGCGGCGATGGTGAGCGGAAGGAGTCGGAGGCCGGTCTCCAGCGGGGACAGGCCGAGCACCAGTTGCAGGTACTGGGCGGCGATCAGCTCCAGGCCGACGAGGGCGAGCATCGCGAGCACGATGCACCCGACGGACGTGCTGAACGCGGGCCGCGTGAACATCGCCAGGTCGACGAGCGGATGCGTGCGCCGCCGCTGTCTGCGGACGAAGGCGACGAGCAGCCCGCCGCCGACGGCGAGGGCAAGCAGCGTCGTCGAGCCGAGCGGCGACTCGCCGCCGCCGAGCCGCTTGACGCCGAGGACGAGGCAGAAGAGCCCGCCCGCCGCCATCAGGGCGCCGACGACGTCCCACGGTCCGTTGCGCTCGCCGGTGGACTCGGGCAGCAGCCAGCGGCCGACGGGCAGGCTGATGAGCATCAGCGGGATGTTGATGAGGAAGACCGAGCCCCACCAGAAGTGTTCGAGCAGGAAGCCGCCGAGCAGGGGCCCGACGGCCGCGCCCACGGCGGCCACCGCGCTCCAGATGCCGATGGCCAGCGCCCGCTCGCGCCGGTCGGGGAAGACCTGGCGCAGGATCGAGAGGGTCGCGGGCATGATCATGGCGCCGCCGACGCCGAGCAGCGCGCGGGCGGCGATGAGCACCTGCGGGGTGTCCGCGAGCGCCGCGACCGCCGAGGCCACGCCGAACAGGCCGTAGCCGAGCAGCAGCACCCGTCTGCGCCCGACGCGGTCGCCGAGCGTGCCGAACAGGATGAGCAGCGAGGCGCAGACCAGCGGATAGATGTCCACGATCCACAGCAGCTCGATCGCGCCGGGCTTGAGGTCCTCGGTGACGGCGGGCACGGCGACGTGCAGGACGGTGGCGTCGACGGCGACGAGCAGCAGGCTGACGCAGAGGACGACGAGCACGACCCAGCGGTTGGCGCCCGCGCCGGGGGGCCGACGGCCGGATGGAGCGGCGGCCGTGGTCGTCCCGGACATGTGCGTACCTCCCAGTGATACCTCGCGAAATGCGGCCCAGCGGGATCCCGTGGGACCCAACGGGATCAGGTCGTCCGGCTGTGGCGGCTGTGAACAGCGAGTGGCCGTCAGCGTACGCGAGTCCACGCGCGCCGCGCGTGGCGGACCTCTCACGGTTGCCCCGAGAGCCTGTGGCATACGCCACAGCGAAAAGCCTGTCCGGCGCTTGAGGACGAGGCGCGAAGCGCCAACACGGGGGGAAAGGGGCGCAGCCCCATGCGCACGGGACACCCGGGAGGCGACGGGGAAGGGCATGAGGGGGACGGGGATAATCGCCCGGGTGACCGATCTTGAAAAGCCCCCCGCGGGGAAGGCCACCGAAAGGCGCCACGCGGCAGCGACCGCGCTGCTCGTGTACGCGGGGGTGCGCGCCCTGGGACTCGCGGTCCTGGCCGGGTGGTCCGCGGGGACCGGCAAGAGCCCGCACACGCTGCTCTCCGCCCGCTGGGACTCCCTCTGGTACGTGCGCGTGGCCGAGCACGGCTACGGCTGGGAGGTGACCCTGCCGGACGGCAGCGTGCACTCCAACCTCGCGTTCTTCCCGCTGCTCCCCTGGCTGGAGCGGCTGGTGGCGGCGGTCGGTCCGCTGGGTCACGCGGACGCGGGCCTGCTGGTGAGCGCGGTCGCCTCGCTGTGCGCGGCGGGCGGCATCTTCGCCGTCGCGGACCATGTGTACGGACGCCGGGCGGGCGTGTGCGCCGTGGCGCTGTGGGCGGTGCTGCCCGTCGGCATCGTGCAGTCGATGGCGTACAGCGAGTCGCTGTTCACGGCGCTCGCCGCCTGGTCGCTGTACGCGGTGCTCACGGGACGCTGGGTGACGGCGGGACTCCTCGCCTCCCTCGCGGGCCTGACCCGGCCGGTGGGCGGGGCCGTGGTCCTGGCGCTGTGGGCGGCGGCGGTCCTCGAAGTGCGCCGCCGGGGACGGATCGACCTGCGCGTCGCGCTCGGCGCGCTGCTCGCCCCGCTCGGGGCGGCCGCCTACGTCCTGTGGGTCGGGCACCGCACGGGCGGCGGCCTCCTCGGCTACCTCGACGTACAGGAGGGCTGGGGCAACGGCTTCGACGGCGGCTACGCCTTCGCGCGGTTCATCGGCGACAAGTTCACCTCCGTGCCGGGCGCGCTCGCCGGGCTCGGCCTGATCGTCGGCGTCGCGCTGCTGATCCGGCTGTACGTCGCCGGGGTGCGGCAGCGCCAGCCGCTGCCGCTGCTCGTCTACACCGGGGTCGTCCTGGTGCTCGCCCTGTGCGCCGCGGGCTACTTCGGCTCCAAACCACGCCTGCTGATGCCCGCCTTCCCCCTGCTGCTGCCCCTCGCGGTGGCGCTCGCACGGCTGCGGACTTCGCGATCGGTGCTGGTCATCAGTGGGGTGGCCGTGGCCGGCGCGGTGTACGGGGCGTTCTGGCTGAACGGCTCGGGGCCACCCTGATCACGCCAAGATCATTTATCCGGGCGCACCCTCCGGGCCGCCCGGTGAGCACCCGGAGAATTCCGCACCAGATCCCGGTGAACGAATTCATAAGCGCCCTAAAACCCGGGGGGCGACGATCAACGAATTGGGTATAACGGCCCTGATTGAAAAGGCATTCCGGCGGGAATACGCCGGGACCTGAGAGCAATGCCACATCACATCGTCATCACAACCCCACCGATTCGACCGGGAACGGCGCTCACTCGCTGTAACGTCGATTGGGTGCGTACCGAACGAAACCTGACCCGTCTGGACCGGCTCTTCGCCCGTCTTGACCGTGAGCCGGAACGGCCGGTTCACCTCGATGTGCCGAGGATGAGCCGGCACAGAGTCGTGCTCTTCAGCGCGACCCTGGCGTTCTACCTCGCCATCGTGGTCGCCGTCCTGGCCACGTCCTGGCTCGTGCGGTTCGACTGGCAGGTCATGTTCTTCCGGCCCTACCAGCAGTGGCCCGAGATCCACGGCTTCCTCGACTACTGGGTCGTGCTCGGCCAGCGCGGCCCCACCGCCGTGATGGTCGCGGCCTGGCTGGGCTGGCGCTCCTGGCGGCAGCACACGCTCCGCCCGCTCCTGATGTTCGGCACGGCCCTGCTGCTCCTCAACGCCACGGTGGGCGCCGCCAAGATCGGCATGGGCCGCCTCGGCCCGCACTACGCCACCGTGATCGGCTCGAACGAGATGGGGCAGGGCGGCGATATATTCCCTTCGGGCCACACCGCCAACGCCGTCGTGACCTGGGGAATCCTCGCCTATCTGGCCTCGACTCCGGTGACCCGCCGCTATCTTTCGGCACTGTCCGCCGTGGTCTCCCTGAGCGTCGGCCTCACCACCGTCTACCTGGGTACGCACTGGCTGAGCGACGTCTTCCTCGGCTGGGCCGCGGGCCTGCTCATCCTGCTCGCGCTGCCCTGGTTCGAGCCGCTCGTCGCCCGGGTCGAGCCGTTCGCGCTCGGCCTCTGGCACCGCCTCCGGGCCCGGCCCCCGGTCACCGTCGGCCCCGCCCCGGCGCTCGTGCCGCAGCGGTCGGCGACGGGCGCGGGCGCGGCCCCGGCCGCCGACAAGGGCTCCGGCGAGCAGCCGCCGGTGCGCGAGCCCGTCGCCGCGGGCCGGACCCGCACCCCGGCCTATCTCGCCCCCGGCCCGCACACGGCCCGCCACGAGCGCACCCCGGTGACCCCTGCGGGCCCCCGCCGCCCGCCGCACGCGGACCGGGTGCGCGGCGCCTCGGCCCGGCCCGTCACCGGCGCCTGACCCACCCCCCAAGGACCGCGGGACCGGTACGCACAGCTGACTCCCGCACCGCGAAGGCCCCGGCTCCGCCACGGAGCCGGGGCCTTCGTACGGGACGGCCCGCGTACGGGACGCCGGGCTCAGCCCTTCCAGCAGCGCTTCACCCGGCCGCCCTCGACCTCGAAGTTCAGCCGCCCCGCGAGGTACTCCATGGTGATGAACGTGCCCGGCGGCAGGGACCTGACGGTGGACCACCCGCGGGCGCGCGCCCTGCTCTCCGCTTCGGCGGCGTCGAGGCCGACATAGGAGTCCGGGGTGTCCTGGGGCTCGGCGGGCGGGGTCGGGATGGGTGCCATACCGGCCACGTTAGGCGGCCGATTCCCGCGGGGGAAGGCCGGAGCGCGGCACCATGCGTCACGGATCCCCCTCCGGTCACGCTTTTGTCACAGGATCACGACGCGCGTTTCGCCCTAACTCCGTCACACGTACGAGCGGTTCCGCCCTCGCTACGGCGGAATTCCGGCCGAACTCCGAAGCTCTTGCGCCCCTCTTGAGGCACCGTCGGAAAATCCCGCCCGGCCCCGTCCGAGGAGCGTATGAAACCTCGCGCGAATACTTTCCGAAACCTTCTGCCGATCCTCCGCATTCCGGATTCCCGGGCGCCGCGCGGAAGCCGGCGGAGTACGGGGAATTCATGATTCCTCTCCCGCTCGCCGCGCGTCCCGCGCCCGCTCACCGCCCCTTCCCCGCACACTTCCCGCCCCCGCGCTCCCGCGAGCCGGAGCGCGCCCCGGCGCCGGAGTGCCGTACGCCCTCTGTCGGAGTCGGGGGCACACGAGCATCATGGCCTGTGCTTCGGGCAGCCCAGGACGCGACAGCGAAGGGGCAAGCATGGGGACGCAGACGGTGGGGGCGGCGGCGGAGCGCCCGGCGCGGCGGCGGACGCGGGGCGCGATCCTCGTCGACTGGCTGACCACCACCGACCACAAGAAGATCGGCCACCTCTATCTGATCACGTCGTTCGTCTTCTTCCTGATCGCCGGGGTGATGGCGCTCCTGATGCGCGCCGAGCTCGCCCGCCCCGGGCTCCAGATGCTGACCAACGAGGAGTTCAACCAGCTCTTCACGATGCACGGCACGATCATGCTGCTGCTGTTCGCGACGCCGACGTTCGCGGGCTTCGCCAACGAGATCATGCCGCTCCAGATCGGCTCGCCCGACGTGGCGTTCCCGCGGCTCAACATGCTCTCGTACTGGCTGTTCCTCTTCGGCGGTCTGATGGTGCTCGGCTCGCTGCTCGTGCCGAGCGGTCCGGCGGCCTTCGGCTGGTTCGCGTACGCGCCGCTCAACAGCTTGGAGCGCTCTCCCGGCATCGGGGCCGACCTGTGGATCATGGGGCTCGCGCTCTCCGGGTTCGGCACGATCCTCGGCTCGGTGAACTTCCTGACCACCATCATCGGGATGCGCGCGCCGGGCATGACGATGTTCCGGCTGCCCGTCTTCACCTGGAACGTCCTCTTCACCTCGGTCCTGGTGCTGATCGCGTTCCCGGTGCTCGCGGCCGCCCTGCTCGTCCTGGAGGCGGACCGGCGCTTCCACTCCGTGGTCTTCGACGCCCAGTTCGGCGGTGCGCTGCTGTGGCAGCACCTCTTCTGGTTCTTCGGGCATCCGGAGGTCTACATCATCGCGCTGCCGTTCTTCGGCATCATCACCGAGATCATCCCGGTGTTCAGCCGGAAGCCGATCTTCGGCTATCTGCCGCTGGTCGGCGCGACGATGGCGATCACCGGTCTGTCGGTGGTCGTGTGGGCGCACCACATGTTCGCGACGGGCGCGGTGCTGCTGCCGTTCTTCTCGTTCGTGTCGTTCCTGATCGCGGTGCCCACCGGGGTGAAGTTCTTCAACTGGACCGGCACGATGCTCAAGGGCTCGCTGTCCTTCGAGACGCCGATGCTGTGGGCGGTCGGCTTCCTGGTGTCGTTCCTGTTCGGCGGGCTCACGGGCGTCCTGCTCGCCTCCCCGCCGATCGACTTCCACGTCACCGACTCGTACTTCGTCGTGGCGCACTTCCACTACGTGGTGTTCGGCACGGTCGTCTTCGCGACCTTCGGCGGCTTCTACTTCTGGTGGCCGAAGTTCACCGGCAAGATGCTCGACGAGCGGCTCGGCAAGATCCACTTCTGGACGCTGTTCGTGGGCTTCCACACCACGTTCCTGGTCCAGCACTGGCTGGGCGCGGAGGGCATGCCCCGGCGGTACGCCGACTACCTGGACGCGGACGGCTTCACGGTGCTCAACACCCTCTCCAGCATCGGCGCCTTCCTGCTCGGCATCTCCACGCTGCCGTTCCTCTACAACCTCTGGAAGACGGCCAAGTACGGCGAGAAGGTGGACGTCGACGACCCCTGGGGCTTCGGCCGCTCCCTGGAGTGGGCGACGTCCTGTCCGCCGCCCCGGCACAACTTCGTCACGCTCCCCCGGATCCGCTCCGAGTCCCCCGCGTTCGATCTGCACCATCCGGAGTACGCGGCGTTCCGGGCGCCGGACGACCAGGTGCGGCACCCCGGTCCAGGGCCCGGCTGAGCACGTCCCTGAGGGAGCGGATCCGGTCGAGCACCTCCACGGGCTCGACCACCTCGAACTCGAAGCCCAGGAACATCACGTGGAAGACCAGGAACTCCAGGCTGGCCGCCCCCGTGCGCAGCAGACAGGTGTGCTCTGTCTCCGCCTCCAGAGTGCCGTCCAGCGGCTTCACCCGCTGCGTGGCCTCCTCCAGGGACACGAAGAGGCGGACCGTGGACTGCTCGGCGTAGGCGCGGGTGGACACGCCCCGGGAGACGTAGGCGGCGAGGTCGTCGGCGGGCGGGGTGCGGGGCGCGCAGCGCGGGCCGTGCGGCGGCCGGGGCGTGATCCGGTCCGCGCGGAACGTGCGCCAGTCCTGCCGGTCCAGGTCCCAGGCGACGAGGTACCAGCGGCGCTCGGTGCACACCAGGCGGTGCGGCTCGACGGTGCGGCGGCTCGAACCGCCGCCGTGGTCCAGGTAGTCGAAGCGCAGGCGTTCGGAGTCCCGGCAGACGGCGGCCAGGTCGGTGAGGACGGAGGCGTCGACGGCCTGCTGCCGGGGCGCGTGCAGCATCGGCACCGTGAAGGCGTTCAGGGCGCCGACCCGCCGCCGCAGCCTGCTGGGCAGGACCTGTTCGAGCTTGCCGAGGGCCCGTACCGAGCTCTCGCCGATGCCCTCGATGCCCTGTCCCGCGGCGGTGCGCAGGCCCACCGCGACGGCGACCGCCTCGTCGTCGTCGAGCAGCAGCGGGGGCAGCTGGGCGCCCGCGCCCAGCTGGTAGCCGCCGCCGGTGCCGGGGCTCGCGTTGACGGGGTAGCCGAGCTCGCGCAGCCGGTCCACGTCCCTGCGGATGGTGCGCGCGGTCACGCCGAGGCGCTCGGCGAGGTCAGCGCCCGACCATTCCCGGTGGGCCTGCAACAGCGAGAGCAGGCGGAGCAGTCGTGCGGAGGTCTCCAACATGCGGCCGATTCTGCCGCCTCTCGCGGACAGCTACGGTCCGCGATGGAGGCCTCCTCCCGGCGCGTGCCCTCAGTCGCCGACGGCCATCGCCCTTACGCGCACCGCCAGGTCGTTGTCGTTGGTGTAGTACGGGCCGGCCTCGACCGGTCCGTCCGGGCCTTCGAGGGCCGTCACGGGATAGGTGAAGATCGGCTTCTTGTCCGCCACGTCGTCGAGCAGCCGGGCCAGGCGCACCCGCGGCCCCTCGTCACCCCCGGGCAGCAGCCACAGGTCCCAGGGTCCGTGCCCGGCGGCGAGGTCCTCGTACCGCAGCGTGACGTCGAACTCCGGCCCGTCCGCCGTGACACCGGCGCGCACGACCCGCTCGGGCTCCTTGCGGAACACGGCCTCGACCCGCGCCCGCGCGGCGAGCTCCGTGCCGTACACGCGGCCGCGCGCCGTGAGCCCGGTGTCGGTGATGCGCAGCTCACCGGCCTCCGCGTGCGGCGCCCGGACCCAGGCGCGCACCGAGAGGTTGCCCTGCTTGGTGGCGTACGGGATGCGCACGGAGACGTGGCCGCGGCTGCCGCTGGGCGCGCGGTCGACGAGCGAGCGCAGGTCGTTGACGCCGGGCATGAGCCGGCGCGGCTCCCCGCCGTCCACGAGGGCGTACGCGTTCCAGCGGCCCTCGGCGAGCTCGACGCTGCTGGGCAGCGCGGCGCGCAGCCGCCCGTCGCCCGCGGGAGTCAGGGGCAGCCGCACCTCGGCGACGGGGTCGGAGTCCCTGCGGCGCAGCAGCAGATGCGCGGTGCCCGCCTCGCCGGGGTCGGTGACGTCGAAGGTCAGACCGCCCGCGGAGTCGGCGATGCAGTCCGCCCGGGGCGGGGGCGCCTGCCCGGGCCCTCTCGCGTCGTCACGGGATCCGATGGTGTCCTGGGTGGACACGGCCGTCATGCCAAGCGCCCCTTCGTCGGTGCGGTTCTTCCGGCGTCCCGAACGGCGTACGCGCCGCCGAGCAGCGCTCCCCTGGCGCGGTGCATCGTGCCGCGCATCCGGCCGCCCAGCGAGCCGCCGCGCTGGAGCATGCCGTGGAACATCACCTCGTAGCGCTCGGCGATGCGGGCCGGGTCGAAGCGTTCGGAGTCCTCGAGCGCGGCGTCCGCCATCCGGTGCCGCAGCGCGTCGTCGTTGATGAGTTCGAGCAGGCCGCCGGCCATGGCGTCGGCGTTGCCGACCTCGACGAGACGGCCGTCGACGCCGTTCTCGATGATCTCGCCGGGGCCGTGCGGGCAGTCGGTGGAGACGACCGGGAGGCCGCAGCGCATGGCCTCGACGATGGTCATGCCGAAGGACTCCAGGCTGGAGCTGACGGCCGCGATGGAGCCCTTGGCCCACTCGGGCTCGATGGGGTGGGCGGGGCCCATGAGGAAGACGTGGTTGTACAGGCCGAGGTCGTCGATCAGACGGCGCAGCTTCTCCTTCTGGCGGCCGCCGCCGTAGATCCGCAGGCGCCAGTCGGGGCGCTCCCTGCGCACCTTGTCGAAGGCGCGGATCAGCAGGTCGTACCGCTTGACGGGGGCGAGCCGCCCGGCGGCGACGACCCACTTGTGGGAGCCGTCGGCGGGCTCGATGCCGGGCGCGGGCACCGGGTTCGGCACGGCCTGGACGTGCACGCCGGGCAGCCGCATCCGCCTGCGGTAGTCCCGCGCGTCGGCCTCGGTGGTGGTGGTGAGGACGTCGAGGCGGGGGTAGACGCTGCGCAGCTGGAGGCGCAGTTCGTCGGAGTGGCTGTCGAGCGTGAGGTGCTCCTGGCCGACGCGCAGCACGCCGCGCCGGGTCTGCCGGGCGACGTGCACGTTCAGGCCGGGCCTGGTGCCGATGACGACGTCGGACCGCAGGGACCTGAGGTGGGCCTCGATGCGCTGGTCGGTGAGGGCGCTGTACTGCGCGTAGCGGCCCTCGGCGCTGGGGAAGACGCGGGCCGGGGTGGTGTGGGCCGCGCTGTCGCCCTCGTATCCGGGGCTGTCCTTCCTGATGTCCACGAGGTGGCTGAGCCGGATCCGCGGGTCCGGCGCGAAGACCGGCTCGTCGCGGTGGCGCAGCACCGAGACGATCTCCACGTCGTGCTGCTCGGCGAGGGTGTTCGCCAGGTTGTACGTGGTCCGGATCGTCCCTCCGATCCCGTACGCGTTGTGAATCAGGAAAGAGATATGCATACGTACCCGTATTCCGCGTTTACCCGTGGACAGTCCGTCTCGTCCGCCTACCGAGGGGTTAGACGGGAATCTCAGGCCAAGGGTTGGGTCGAGATCCCGCCTTGTTCTTCAACGGATGCGCGATCGCAATGCGGAACAGGGAACTCCATGAGTGGTACACCGGTCATGGCTGGTAGGAGAGCTGCGGTACCTCGAAGCAGGTGGCGTTCATGTCCCCTTGTGTGACCCAGCCCTCATCGTCCTTCCAGCGGGCCACGGATACACACGTCCGGCGCGTCCTCGGCGGCTCGGCCCGCCGCTCGTACGTCACCGGCAGCAGCAGGCCGTCGGCGTCGTAGGGCTTGCCCCGGCTCATGAAGCGGTCCACGCAGGCGCGGGTGACGTCCCCGAAGGCCGCGCAGGAGCGGGCGGCGGCCGTGAACCACAGGGCGGCGGCCCAGCCCTCCAGCTGCCACTGCGAGAGCGAGTCCGCCCCTTTGCCCGCCTCCTTCATGCCGTCGCGGAACTCCCGCACGGCCGGGTGGCCGGTGTCCTCGTAGTTGCGGCTGGAACCGGTCGCCCACAGGGCGTTGCGGCAGCGCGGCGCGTCCTTGTAGTCGTCGGCGACGGTGGCTGACCAGTTCTGTACGTTCGTGACCTTCGCGGTGACCTTCGCGCCCACGTCGTCCATGGCCTCGCACAGGCGTGCGTTGCCGTGCGTGTCCATCGCGTCGAAGACCAGATCGGCGCCCTGGTCCTTGAGGTCGGCCGCGGCGGCACGGAAGTTCGGCAGCGCGAAGTCGACCTGCTCGGTGACGACCTTGTAGCCCTCGGCCTCCAGACCGCGCTTCACCAGGCGCGCGTACGCCGCCGACGCGGCCTGGTTGTAGGAGACCACCGCGGCCGTGCGGGCACCCTGCTCGCGCTTGAAGTAGCGGTAGACCTCGGTGCCGCCGTACAGCTCGCCGCCCCAGCCCGGCTTGCCCGCGCGCGGCGCGAGGCTGCCGTAGATCCCGTACAGGTGCGGATAGGTGTCGTACGCGGAGCCGATCGGCTGCCCGCCGATGTCGGGCACGCCCGCCTCGGAGACCCGGGGCGCGCCCGCGTAGTCCAGGACGGTGGTGGCCACCAGGGCGACGACCTTCTGCTCGTCGAGCAGCTTGTGCACGCACTCGTTGTTGCCGACCCCGCTGCCGCCGTCGTCGCAGGTGCGCACCTCGACCTCGCGTCCGGCGATCCCGCCGCGGTCGTTGAGCCGCTCGAAGTAGGCCTTGGCGCCGTCGCGCGGCCCGGTGAAGGCGGAGCCGCCGACGGGGCTGGTGGCGCTGGTGATGACACCGACCCGCACGGGCGGGCCGCCGGACGGCGGCACCCCTCCCGACGGCGCGCGCCGTTCGAAGTCGCTCTCCGGCAGCCGGCTGCCGCAGGCCGCGCTCCCCAGGAGCGCCGCCACGGCGAGCGCGGCCACGAGGGCCCGTCGGCGGCCCAAGTCTCAGCAGCCCGGACCGGGCGACTTGTTGCCGCTCAGCTGCACCAGCGCGCACAGCGTCTTGACGGACACCTTCCAGGTGCCGTCCTGGTCGACGGCGGTGCCGCTCGCGCTCGGCAGCGCGGTCGCGCCCTTCAGGGTCAGCGCGTACGTCACGTCCGCGTCCTTCGCCGACGTGAACTCGACCTTCGCGACCCGGGCCCGGACCTGCTTGCCGCGCTCGTCCCCGCTGAAGCCCTGCAGGACCTGGCGCATCTCGGCGCCGTTCTCCAGGACGGCCTCCTTGTCCTTCAGGGACACCGCCGGGTCGAAGAACTTCTGCCAGTTCGCCCGGACCTCCTTCTCGGCGGCCTCCCGGTCCGCGGGCTCGGCGGCGTCACCGGCCTTGCTGGTCGCCTCCACGGACGGCTGCGGCGGCGGGCTCCCGCCCTCGTCACCGCTGTCGTCGCCGCAGGCCGCGACGGCCGGGACGAACAGCAGGACGGCGGCGGCCGCGAGGGCCGAGCTCCGCACCCGCCCCCGTCGTAGCTCGCTCCCCCGCCTGGGTCCTGTCCAGAGCACCATCTGGCTCACCACCGGGTATCGGACCGGACGAAGAGCGCCCGGTGCTTTCAGGGTCGGCTTCCAGAAGGCATAGTGCAATCCATTGGCTTCCATGAACAGACCCACCAGGCACCCGGGGGGCCTCGATGCGGGCGGCAAGAACGGACGGGAGCACTCCCGCGGCGGCGCGGGCCGCCTCGCGCGCGGCCCGGCTGCGGGCGGTCCACCCGATGCTGTGGGCGGCCTTCGCCGCGCTCGCGACCGGCGCGGTCCTGTGCGTGATCGGCTGGTACGGGATCTCCGGAGAGCGGTTCGCCGAGCGGCAGTTGCCCTACCTCGCGTCCTGCACGGTGCCGGGCGCCGCCCTGATCGTCGCGGGCGCGGTGCTCCTCGCGCACGGCCGGGGCGCGCTCGCCGCGGCGCGCGTCGAGGAGCTGTACGGCCTGCTCGTGGCCGTCGAGGACCGGGACCCGGCGGCCGCGGGGGCCGAACGGGCGAAGGCCCCGGTGGCGACGAGCGACGCCCTGCGCGCCGTGCCCGACGGCACGCTGTGGCACCGCGCGGACTGCCCCCTGGTCGCGGGCAGGCCCGAGGCCGTCGCCGTCGACGCCGCGGCCCCGGCGACGGGCGGCCTGACCCCGTGCCCGATCTGCGCACCGCCAGGGCCCCGGCCGCAAGAGTCCCCGGAGGACTGACCCGGTGGCCTCGCTGAGCTACGACCTGACCCTGGCCGGGCTCTCCGTCGGCAGCGCGGCGGCCCTCACCGGCATCGGCCTCGTCGTCACCCACCGCGCGACCGGCGTGCTCAACTTCGCGCACGGCGCGATCGCGATGGTCTGCGCCTATCTACTGCGCCAGCTCACCGTCGACTGGGGCTGGCCGCTGCCGCTCGCCGCGGCAGTGACGCTCCTCGTGGTGGCCCCCGCCATCGGCCTGGTCCTCGAACGCGCCGTCTTCCGCCCGCTCGCCGTCCAGGGCGGCGACCCGGCGCAGACCCTGGTGGCCTCGATCGGCGTCTTCGTCCTGCTCGTCGGCGCGGCGGCGCTGATCTGGGGGCAGGGCGCGCGGGCGGACGCCCCCACGCTCGTCTCGGCCGACCCCTGGGGCCAGCTCGCGGTCGCCGTGGCACTGGCGCTCGCCGTGTGGGCCCTCACCCGCTTCACCCGCTTCGGCGGGGAGCTGCGCGCGGTGGTCGACGACCGCCGCCTCGCGGTGCTCGCCGGGATCGACGCGGACCGGGTGGCCGCGGCGGGCTGGGCCTTCGGCTCCTTCACGGCGGGTCTGACCGGCGTGCTCCTCGCCCCCTACGTCCGTCTCGACCCGTACGGCCTGCCCCTGCTCGTCATGGAGGTGATGGCCGTCGCCGTGGCGGCCCGGATGCGGAACCTGCCGGTGGCGGTCGTGGTGGCGCTCGGCATCGGCGTCGCGCAGAGCCAGCTCACGCGTCTGCACCCCTCCGGGTGGGGCGAGCCCCTGCTCCAGGCGGTCGGCGCGAACCTCTTCGTCGTGGCCCTGCTGATCGCCGCGCTCGTCCTGCCGGGGGTGGGCACCGGCGACGCGCTGCCCCGCACGGCCACCGCCCGCGTCCCCACCCCGCCCGGCGCCTGGATAGTGGCCGTGGTCCTCTTCCTGCTCCCGCTCGGCTTCGCGGGCTCGGACCTCACCACGTCCGTGCAGGTCCCCGCCCTCGGCGTCATCCTGCTCTCCCTCGTCGTCGTCACCGGCAGGGGCGGCCAGATCTCCTTGGGCCAGGCGGCGTACGCGGGCCTGGGCGCGCTGTTCACCGCGCTGCTCACCGGCGGCCGCTTCCCCGGCCTGCCCGAGCTGCCGGCGCTGCCCGCCCTCGCGGTCGCCGTGCTGCTCGTCGCGCCGCTCGGCCTGCTCACGGGCTGGCCCGCCATCAGCCGGCACGGCCTGGCCCTCGCGCTTGCGACCCTCGCGGTCGGCGTCGGCGTCAGCCGCTTCGTGTTCGCGCAGCCGTACGCGACCTCGGGCCTCACCCTGGAGCGGCCCGCGGGCCTCACCGGCGACCGCGCGTACTACCTGTTCGAACTGGCCCTGCTCGGCGGCGCGCTCGGGTGCGTCGCGGCGCTGCGCCGGGGCCGCGCGGGGCGGGCGCTAGCGGCGATGCGCGACCACGAGGCGGGAGCGGCGGCGGCCGGGGTCCCCGTGCGCAGCCTGAAGCTCGCGGCGTTCGTGACCGGCGCGGCGCTCGCCGCCCTGGGGGGCGGGATGCTCGGAATGGGGCTGCGGGCGTTCGACCCCGGGGCGTACGACCCGGTGCGGGGGCTGCTGTGGTTCGCGGCGGTGGTCGTGCTCGGCGCGGACAGTCTGCTGGGCGCGCTCGTGGCGGCGGCGCTGCTGGTGGGGCTCGACGCGGGGGCCCGGGGCGGGGTGGCCGCGGCGGTGATCGGGGTGCTGGCGATACTGATCGGCCGCTTTCCCGGGGGGCCGTACGAGGCACTGCGTGCGGCTACGCGGCGGCTTCGGCGGCGGCCTCGGCTCACGCCCCTCGGAGCCCGGGTGCGGGGCGCCCTCGTCCCGGCCGCCACGGGCCCTGCCCCTGCCCCGGCCCCGGCCCCGGCCCCCGTAAGCAGTGCTGGGCACCGGGCGCTGTGCCCACCCCTCCCCAAGCTCTCGGCTTCGCTCGAGCAGGGGAGACCCCACTCGCCCTGCGAGACGATTGCCCACAGTGGGAACACATCCCCTGTCCTTGTCGCCGACGGGCTGTTCCTCTCCTACGGTGGCTTCGCCGTGTTGCGTGGAGTGTCCCTCAGCGTCGTCCCCGGCCAGGTGACCGCTGTCGTGGGGCCCAACGGCGCGGGCAAGAGCAGTCTGTTCCACTGTCTGGCCGGGACGGTGCGGCCCGATCGGGGGCGGGTGGCCTTCGGGGGGCGGGACCTGACCCGGCTGCCCGCGCACGCCCGCACCCGCACGGGCGTGGCGCGTACGTTCCAGCAGCTGGCGGTCTTCCCGACGCTGACCGTCGCCGAGAACGTGCGCGTAGGCGCCGAACAGGGCCGGGTCCGGAACCCGGCGGCGCTCGACCGGGCGCTGCGCCTGTTCGACCTCACGTCCGTGCGCGACCGCCCGGCCGCGGGCCTGCCGACGGGCACGCTGCGCCGCGTCGAGCTGGCCCGCGCGCTCGCGGGCGACCCGTACGTGCTGCTCCTGGACGAGCCCGCCGCGGGCCTGGACACCGGCGAGGTGGCCGCGCTCGCCCGGGTCCTGCGCGCCCTCGCGGCCGACGGCACCGCGCTCCTCGTGGTCGAGCACGACCTGGACCTGGTCGCGGGCCTGGCCGACACGGTGCACGTGATGACGGCGGGCCGGATCGTCGCGTCGGGCCCGGCGGACGAGGTGCTCGCCGGCGGGGCCCCGTGAGCCCGGCCGCGCGCCCCGGCACCCTCGAACTGCGGGGCGCCCGCGTGCGCTACGGCCCCCTGGAAGCCCTGCACGGCGTGAGCCTCGCCGCCCCCGCCCCCGGCCTGACCGTCCTGCTCGGCCGCAACGGCTCGGGCCGCACCACCGCGCTGCGGGCGCTCGCCGGGGCCGTTCCGCTGTCCGGGGGCGCCGTCGTCTGGGACGGCGCGGACGTCACCCGGCTCACGGCGCACGAACGCGCCCGCCGGGGCCTGTGCTTCGTACCGGACCGGCAGGCCGTCTTCGGCGGCCTCACCGTCCGCGAGAACCTGGACCTCGCCGGGGGCGACGTGACGCCCGCCCTGACGGCCTACCCGGAGCTGCGCCCGCTCCTGGCCCGCCGCGCGGGCCTGCTGTCCGGTGGCGAGCAGCGCATGCTCGCGCTGTCACGGGCCCTCCTCGCGCGGGCACGCGTGGTCCTCGCCGACGAGCCGACCCAGGGCATGTCCCCGGCCGTCGCGTCCCGTACGTACGCACTGCTCGGGGACCTGGAGGCGTGCGTGGTCCTCGCCGAGCAGCGGCCGCCGCCCGGTCTGCGCGGGCGCGCGGGCCGGGCGGCGGTGGCGTACGAGCTGCGCCGCGGCGAGGTGGTGTTCAGCGGCGAGCTCACGGAGCTCGGGCGGCTGTCGGACGGCGGTGTCAGGCCTTCGCCCGCTCCGGGATGAGGAGGACCGTGCCGATCGCGAGGCGGTCGGGGCGCGGCCCCACGATGTGCCGGTTGGCCTGGTAGAGGGCCTTCCAGCCGCCCTTGACCTGGTACCGCCGGGCCAGGGAGCTGAGGGTCTCGCCGCGCTTCACGACGTGCGTGCGGTCGCCGGGCAGCAGCGCGAGGTGGTCGAGGTTGGCCTCCTTGACCTTCTTCGAGCAGACGGGCCAGGCCTGCCAGCCCTGGTTGAGGAGCACCTTGCGGGCGACCTCGATCTGCTCCTCCCGGGTGGCGAGGTCCGCGCGCGGGGCGTGGGCGAGCCCGCCGTGCTCCTCCCAGGTGGACTGCTTGAACTGCAGGCCTCCGTAGTAGTTGTTGCCGGTGTTGATGTGCCACCGGCCGCTGCTCTCGCACTCGGCGAGACAGTTCCACGGCCCTTCGGTGCGGGAGCAGTCGTAGAGGTACGTGGTGACGGCCGGGCCCGGCCGCGGCGGCGGGGGCGCGGCCACCGCGGCGGCTCCGGCGGCCAGGGGTGCCGCGAGCGCCAGGGCCGCGGCGGCGAGCGACGTCACGAACCTTGGACGTCTGTTCGACATCGGGTGCGTCGAGTGCATCGGGCCACGTTACGCAGGCCCCGCCCGGGGGCCCGCCGTGCCGCGCCGCCGCGTGCGCGGCCCCACCCTGTCAGCGGACAGGGCGGGGCCGCTCGTGGGTTCCGGCTCGCCGGAGGGGACGGCCGGGACCGTCAGATCGCCAGGCGCTGCCCGGGCACGATCAGGTTCGGATCACCGCCGATGACGCCCTGGTTGACGGCGTAGAGCCGCTGCCAGCCGACGCCGTGCGCGGCGGCGATGCGGCTGAGCGTGTCGCCCTGGCGGACGACGTAGCCGCCGGAGCCGCGCGTGGTGCCCCGGTCGGCGTGACCGGGCGCGCGGTACGCGGGCCGCTGCTTGACGGCCTTCGGCGCGGCCTGCGGTGCGGCCTGTGGCGCCGCTTTGGGAGCGGACCTGGGCGCGGCCTGTGGCGCGGCCGCTCCGGGAGCGGGCCCGGAGGCACCCGCCCGTGCCGAGCACGACGGCCAGGCGCCCCACCCCTGAGCGCGCTGGACCTTCGCCGCGACGGCGATCTGCTGGGCCCGGGAGGCCCTGTCGGCGGTCGGCGCGTAGGCCGTGCCGCCGTAGGCCCGCCAGGTCCCGGCGGAGAACTGGAGTCCGCCGTAGTAGCCGTTGCCGGTGTTGATCTGCCAGTTGCCGCCGCTCTCGCAGCGGGCGATCCGGTCCCACACTCCGCCGTCCGCCGCGGCCTGCCCGGTCGCGGCGAGCAGTGCCAGCGGCGCGAGGAGCGCGGCTCCGCCGATCACTGCCGTCTTGCGAATGTTCCTGGGACGTTCGGACATGGATTTCCCTCTCGGAGGACCCGGGCTTCCCCAGGCTCCGCGGGCCCCGTACGCGTCCGGCGCCGGGGTCCCGCCGAGCCCCGTCCGCCGGGGTGGTGCTGTTCTGCGGTGCTCCGCCGCGCCTTGCTGATCGAACGGGCCGGCGCGGCCGGCGGACTTGCCCGAGCGGTGCTCGCTGCACACGGCGGTGGAATCTAGAAGCCCCCTCGCTCCGCTATCAACCGACTCCTCGTCATTCCAGGCCAGTTGCCGGTTACCTGGAGTATCGTCGACTTTCGGACACCCCTTTTATCCCTTGATGCCATCACTTATCACCCTCCCCTCTCGGCGATCTGTGACTCACCTCACCGGGGCAACTTCCGTGTACGCACCAGGTGTTGGCGCGGAGTGACAAATTCCGACCGTCAACTCACCCTCTGCTCCGGTTAGTTCAATTCCGCGCCTCCCGTGCGTGACTTGGGCCACTGATCGCCCGTTGTCTCCTTCATGAGCCGGGCACCACCCGGACACCCCACGCATCGATTCCGAGGAGTCACCGTGCCGCGCATGCTCGACCTCAGCGACGAGGTACGCGCCGAGATCGGCGACGAAGAAGCCGACCGCCTGCTCGCCGGGGAGAACGCCCCGGGCGCCTACGACTGCACGTCCTGCCGCACCCCGGGCGACTCCGAGCGCGAGCGCACCAGCACGGTCCTGTTCGTCGGCGACGAAACCGCCGTGCTCGCCTTCGCCCACGCCTCCTGCCTGCCGTCCCAGATCGTCGAGGTCTCCGAGGAGCAGCTCCAGGGCGCCGTACGGTCCATCACCGGCGAGGACACCGTGCCGTCCCAGCGCCCCGCGGACGGCGCCCCCGAACAGGCCGTACTGGGCGTGACCAGCGGCCTCGTCCTCATCGATGGCGAGCTGCACCCCGCCCTCGTCGTCGAACCGACCGGCCCCATCGCCCGCCCCGGCGCGGCGCCCGGCGGCGGCGACGACTTCCTGCCGCTCCTGATCGAGCACGGCTTCATGCCCGTGACCTCGCTGGCGGGCGTGCCCCCGACGCTGCACGGCTGGTCGGTGCTGCTCGCCGTGGGCCAGCTGCACGCCATCCTCCAGCCCGGCACCGGCGGCAGTTCCCCCGTCGCCTGGTGGCAGGCCCACCAGCCGCTCCAGGTCACCGACGGCTGGCGCGCGGCGGCCAACAAGCTCCAGTCCGTCCTGCTGTACGCGACCCCCTCGGGCACCGTCGGCCGCCAGCCCCGCGAGGACCTGCTGCGCGGCGCGCTCGACCGCGCGGCCTCCCGGGGGCAGCTGGTCGCGTGCGCGATGCCGCTCGCGGGCACCTGAGCCACATTGGGGGCCCGGGCCCCGCATCCCGGGAACCCCCCAGGTCGTTGGCCCAGACGTGCACGTATACGACGCCACACACCACCGGCCGTACGCCGGGCCGATCCCGTCCATGCGCGGCGCGCAGGACACCGCGGCCGCCTTCTCGGCCACGCCGATCTACGACGCCCTGTACTCCGAGTACCTCAGGGCGTTCCGGGCCCTGCCCGGCGACCGGACCGGCGAGGAGGAGCTGAGGTTCACCGGCTTCGGCCCCGGGCCGTACGGCAACGCCGGACAGCACGGCGCCATGCGGCACGACCCGCGCCACACCCCCCGGCACGACCCGCGCCACGACCCCCGGCACAACGCCTTCAACGTCGCCCGCTACGGCCAGCCCACCCAGGTCGACCACCACAGCTACGGCCACCTCTTCCCGGCCGCCCTCCCCCCGGGCCCGCGCCGGGGCTGACCACCCGCCCCTCCTCATGCCGATATGCCGATGCCCGGCCCTCCGCGTGGAGGGCCGGGCATCGGCACGTACGGACCGCGAACGCCGCGGCTACTTCTTCTTCTGGGCCTTCTGCCCGCGCTTCTCGCGCACCCGCACCGAGATGTGGATCGGCGTGCCCTCGAAGCCGAACTCCTCGCGCAGCCTGCGCTCCACGAAGCGGCGGTAGCCGTGCTCGATGAAGCCCGAGGCGAACAGGACGAACCGCGGCGGCTTGGTGCCCGCCTGGGTGCCGAAGAGGATGCGCGGCTGCTTGCCGCCCCGGACCGGGTGCGGGTGGGCGGCGACCAGCTCACCGAGGAACGCGTTCAGCCGACCCGTCGGCACGCGCGTCTCCCAGCCCGCGATGGCCGTCTCGATCGCGGGGACGAGCTTCTCCATGTGCCGCCCCGTGCGCGCCGACACGTTCACCCGCGGCGCCCACGCGACCTGCGCGAGCTCCGTCTCGATCTCCCGCTCCAGGTAGTAGCGGCGCTCCTCGTCGAGGGTGTCCCACTTGTTGTACGCGAGGACGACGGCGCGGCCCGCCTCCACCGCCATCGTGACGATGCGCTGGTCCTGGATGCTGATCGACTCGCTGGCGTCGATCAGGATGACCGCGACCTCCGCCTTCTCCACGGCGGCCGCCGTGCGCAGCGAGGCGTAGTAGTCGGCGCCCTGCTGGAGGTGGACGCGCTTGCGGATGCCCGCCGTGTCGACGAACTTCCAGGTGACGCCGCCCAGTTCGATGAGCTCGTCGACCGGGTCGCGGGTGGTGCCCGCGAGCTCGTTGACGACGACGCGCTCCTCGTTGGCCACCTTGTTCAGGAGGGAGGACTTGCCCACGTTCGGACGGCCGATGAGCGCGATGCGGCGCGGGCCGCCGACGGCCGTGCCGAAGGTCTGCGCGGGCGCCTCCGGCAGGACGTCCAGGACCGCGTCGAGCATGTCGCCGGTGCCGCGGCCGTGCAGCGAGGAGACCGGGTGCGGCTCGCCGATGCCGAGGGACCACAGGGCGGTGGCGTCGGCCTCGCCGCTCTGGCCGTCGACCTTGTTGGCGCAGAGCACCACGGGCTTGTTGGCCTTGCGAAGGAGCCGGACGACGGCCTCGTCGGTGTCGGTGACGCCGACGGTGGAGTCGACGACGAACACGACGGCGTCGGCGGTCTCGATCGCGTACTCGGCCTGCGCGGCCACCGACGCGTCGATGCCGAGGACGTCCTGCTCCCAGCCGCCGGTGTCGACGACCTTGAAGCGGCGGCCCGCCCACTCGGCCTCGTAGGTGACGCGGTCGCGGGTCACGCCCGGCTTGTCCTCGACGACGGCCTCGCGGCGGCCGATGATGCGGTTCACGAGCGTCGACTTGCCGACGTTCGGACGGCCGACGACGGCGAGGACCGGGAGCGGGCCGTGCCCGGCCGCCTCGATGGCGCCCTCGACGTCCTCGACGTCGAAGCCCTCTACGGCGGCGAGCTCCATGAACTCCGCGTACTCGGCGTCGCCAAGTGCCCCATGGTCGTGCTCGACGTGCTCCGTCGGCTCGCCCTCGGGCTGGATCTGGTCGTTCATGAAGTCCGTACCTCGTCGTTCATCGTGGTGATCGGTGACCCCTCCGTACGGCGGGTCACTACTGAAAGTCTTACTCAGCGCCCGGTCAAGCGCCTGGCGTTTTCCAGGTGGTCGGTCAGCTTCCCCTGGATGCGCACGGTCGCCTCGTCCAGCGCCTTGCGCGTGCGCCGCCCACTGCCGTCGCCCGCCTCGAAGGGGTCTCCGAAGACCACGTCGACGCGGCTGCGCAGCGGCGGCAGCTGCCGTATCAGACGGCCGCGCCGCTCCGTGCTGCCCAGGACGGCGACCGGGACGATCGGCGCCCCGGAGCGCACGGCGAAGTACGCGAGGCCCGCGCGCAGCGAGGCGAAGTCGCCGTCGCCCCGGGTGCCCTCCGGGAAGATCCCGAGGACGCCGCCCTGCGCCAGGACGCCGAGCGCGTCGGTGATCGCCGTGCGGTCGGCCGTCGAGCGGTCGACCTTGACCTGGCCGATGGCGCCCAGGAACGTGCCGAGCGGGCCGATGAACGCCTCCTTCTTGATCAGGAAGTGCGTCGGCCGGGGCGCCACGCCCATGACCATCGGGCCGTCGACGTTGTGCGAGTGGTTGACGGCCAGGATGACCGGGCCGCTCGCCGGCACCCGCCAGGCGCCGAGCACGCGGGGCTTCCACAGGCCGTACATCAGACCGACGCCGATGCGCCGCCCGACCTCGGCCCCGCGCTCGGATGCCCCGGAGGTCACTTCCCGGCCCGCTTCTCCTCAACGAGGGTGACGACGCACTCGATGACCTGCTGGAGCGAGAGCTCGGTGGTGTCGACCTCGACGGCGTCGTCGGCCTTGGCGAGCGGCGACGTCTTGCGGCTGGAGTCGGCGGCGTCGCGCTTGATCAGCGCCTCGCGCGTGGCGTTCACGTCGGCGCCCTTGAGCTCGCCGGAGCGGCGGGCGGCACGGGCCTCCGGGGACGCCGTGAGGAAGATCTTCAGGTCGGCGTCGGGAAGGACGGTGGTGCCGATGTCCCGGCCCTCGACGACGATGCCCTTCTCCGCGCCGAGGGCGATGGAGCGCTGCAGCTCGGTGATCCGGGTGCGCACGTCGGGGACGGCGCTGACGGCGCTGACCTTGGAGGTGACCTCCTGCGTGCGGATCGGGCCCGCCACGTCCGTGCCGTCGACCGTGATCGTCGGGGCGGCCGGGTCCGTGCCGGAGACGATCTCGGGCTTGCCGGCCGCGGCGGCGATCGCGCCGGGGTCGGTGAGGTCGATGCCGTTGCTGACCATCCACCACGTGATCGCCCGGTACTGGGCGCCGGTGTCCAGGTAGCTCAGGCCGAGCTGCGCGGCGACGGCCTTGGACGTGCTGGACTTGCCCGTGCCGGACGGCCCGTCGATGGCGACGATCACGGTGCCTGCGGCAGCGCTGTTTTCCAGGGTTTCCACGGGCTGCGGGTGCCTTTCTCGGGGCGCGGGTCGGGTGGGGGACGCCTACGACGCCCCGCACAAGGTTACTGGCTCCCGCCCCGGCCCTCGCCTGGCCACCCGCCCGCCGCCGCTCCCGTGCGCTACGGCCGCAGCGACCAGCCGCGCTCCCGCAGCGCCGCGGCCAGCGGGGCCGCCGCCGCGGGCTCCACCATGAGCTGGACCAGACCGGCCTGCTGGCCGGTGGCGTGCTCGATGCGGACGTCCTCGACGTTGACCCCGGCGCGCTCGGCGTCGGCGAAGATGCGGGCCAGCTGTCCGGGCTGGTCGTTGATGAGCACCGCCACGACCTCGTACGCGGACGGGGCGGAGCCGTGCTTGCCGGGCACCCGGGCCTGGCCCGCGTTGCCGCGCCGCAGCACGCCCGCGACGCCCGCGGCGCCTTCGTGCCGCTTGTCCTCGTCGGCCGAGGCCAGGCCCCGCAGCGCGGCGACGGTCTCCTGGAGGTCGGCGGCGACGTCCGCGAGCAGGTCGGCGACCGGGCCCGGATTGGCGGAGAGGATGTCGATCCACATCCGCGGGTCGGACGCGGCGATGCGCGTGACGTCGCGGATGCCCTGGCCGCACAGCCGGACCGCCGACTCCTCGGCGTTCTCCAGGCGGGCCGCGACCATGCTGGAGACCAGGTGCGGCATGTGCGAGACGAGGGCGACGGCCCGGTCGTGGGCGTCGGCGTCCATGACGACGGGCACGGCCCGGCACTGGGCGACCAGCTCCAGGGCGAGGTTCAGCACCTCGGTGTCGGTGTCCCGGGTGGGCGTGAGCACCCAGGGGCGGCCCTCGAAGAGGTCGGCGGACGCGGCCAGGGGGCCGCTGCGCTCGCGCCCCGACATGGGGTGCGTGCCGATGTACGGCGTCAGGTCGAGGCCGAGCGACTCCAGCTCGCGGCGCGGGCCGCCCTTGACGCTCGCCACGTCCAGATAGCCGCGGGCGCGGCCCCGGCGCATGGCGTCGGCGAGGGTGGCGGCGACGTGCGCGGGCGGCACCGCGACCACGCACAGGTCGACGGGGCCCTCGGGCTCCGCCGCGGTCCCGGCGCCGAGCGCGGCGGCCGTACGGGCCTGCTCGGTGTCGTGGTCGGCGAGGTGGACGGCGACGCCGCGGCGGGCCAGGGCCAGGGCGGCGGAGGTGCCGATCAGGCCGGTGCCGATGACGAGGGCTGTTCTCACTGGGCGATGTCCCCGTAGTTTTCCGTGCTGCTGTACATCGGGTCATGGGTGACCGGGCCGGGCCGATCGGGTCGTGATGCACGTACAGCCTAGTCACCGCCCGTGACACGGGTGTGCGGCGCCCGGCTGCCGAGACGGACGCCGCACACCGGCCGCGGGGGCCTCAGAGCTGCTGCTGCCTGATGATGTCCTCCAGGGAGCCGCTCGGCACCTGTCCGCTCGGGGTCAGCTTGTCGACGACCTGCGGCAGCTGCTGCGCGATCTCGTCGGCGGCCTGCTCGGGCGAGACCCCGGCGTCCTGGGCCACCTGCTGGAGCGTGTCGTCGGGCAGGGCCTCCTTGACCTGCGCGCCGGACACCGGCTGGTTCTCGCCGGAGCCGACCCACGACTGCGCCTGGTCGGCGAGCCCGGCCTTGGTCAGCCCGTCGAGGAGGCCGCCCAGCGGGTTGTTCCCGCCGCCGCCCTTGCTCATCAGCGCGCCGAGCAGGGCGCCGAGGACGTTGGCGCCGCCGCCGGACTGGCCTGTGCCCTGCTGGCCGCCTCCGAGGAGACCGCCCAGGAGGCCGCCCAGATCGTTACCCGCCATGGTCGTGCCTTTCGCTTCGATGGCCGGGCCCCGCCCCGCGGGCCAGGGGCCCCGGACCCTGCCAATGTCACCCGGACCGCCGCGCCCCGCCACTCGGAGCGACCGGCGCGGAACCCCTCCGCAGCACGGGCGCACAGCCTCCGTGCGCCCCTGGACGCCGGGGCGCGGGTCGGCTTGCATGGAAGGGCAGGCCGCGCGCCTCGGGGGGACGCATGAAGCGCTCAGGACCTTTGTTCACGCTGCTCGGGGGGCTGCTGCTCGCCCTGTTCATGCTGACGCTCAACGCGACCACGGGGTCGGGAAGTTCGTCGTACGGCGACTCCTCGTCCGGCGCGGCGAAACCCGCGCCGCCGCCCACCGCGAGCGCGAGCCCTTCGGCGAAGCCGTCCCCCTCGAAGAAGCCGCGGCCGCCGGCCGACGGCAAGTACACGGGCCGCACGGACGACGACACCGCCTCCGTGGCGATCACCCTGCGCGACGGCAGGGCCACGGCGTACTTCTGCGACGGCAGGACCACGGAGTCCTGGCTGAAGGGCGACGTCGAGGACGACGGCTCGCTGCGCCTGACCGGCAAGGGCGGCGCGAAGCTCGAAGGCCGCGTCAAGGGCGACACGGTCCGCGGCACGGCCGACGTCCGCGGCGGGCCCCGGCCCTTCACTGCCCCCCGGGCCGAGAAGCAGCCCGCGGGGCTGTACCGCGCGCGGGCCGAGGTGCGCGGCGAGCGCCTGGACGGCGGCTGGATCGTGCAGCCCGACGGCAGCCAGGTCGGCATCCTCAGCCGCGACGGGAAGCCCGCCGAGGCCCCCCGCCTCGACCCCGCCACCGGTGCCGTCCGGCTGCCCGGCGGCGGCCGCCTCACCGCCCGGCCCGTCGTGCCCTGAGCACCCCGCCGCACCCATCCGCGCCCGCCCCGGGAGGTTCCGTGAGCGTCGACCCCAACGCCCCCACCCAAGGAGCCGGGTTCCCCGCGGGCCCGCGCCGTGAGCATCCCGCCCGCTATCTGGTGCCCGCCGTGGTCGCGGCGGCCGTCGCCGTGGGCCTGGGGGCGTACGGCAAGGCCCACGACCCCGAGGGCACCGCGTTCAACCTCGCGGGCTTCAGCTCCACCAGCGCCGTGAAGTCCTGGCTCGCCACCACCGCGTTCGGCTTCGCGCTGGTCCAGGTCGGCTCGGCCCTCATGGTCTACGGGAAGCTGCCCGGGCCCTCCTGGTCGGCGGCGCTGCACCGCTGGTCGGGCCGGATCGCGTTCCTGGTGGCCGTGCCCGTCGCGGTGCACTGCCTCTACGCGCTCGGCTACCAGACGTACTCCACGCGCGTGCTGTGGCACTCCTTCCTCGGCTGCTTCTTCTTCGGCGCGTTCAGCGCCAAGATGCTGCTGCTCCGCTCGGCCCGGCTGCCCGGCTGGCTCCTGCCGCTGGTGGGCGGCCTGGTCTTCGCGGTGCTCACCCTGGTGTGGGTGACGTCGGCGCTGTGGTTCTTCCGTACGGTCGGGGTGACGACGTGAGCGGCGGCGGGCCCGCGCCGGGCACCACGCGGCGCACGGCCCTGCTGGCGGGCGCGGCCGCGGCCCTGACCGCGTGCGACAAGTACGGCGACGAGGGCGCGGAGCCGGACCCCCCGGAGTCCACGCCCCCGTCCTCCGGGACCTCCGGCGCGCGGCCGTCCAAGGCGCCGCCCCTGGCCGAGAAGTCGGAGATCCCGGTCGGCGGCGGCAAGGTCTTCGAGAAGGAGAAGGTGGTGGTCACCCAGCCCGAGGAGGGGGACTTCAAGGCCTTCTCCGCGGTCTGCACGCACCAGGGCTGCACGGTCCGCGACGTGTCCGGCGGCACGATCAACTGCCCGTGCCACGGCAGCAAGTACCGGGTGGCGGACGCCTCGGTGGCGGACGGCCCGGCCCCGCGCCCACTGGCCCCACGCTCCATCGACGTCACGGGAAACGCGATCAGGCTCACCTGACCAACCGCGTACGCTCCGGAGATGGACAACCCCCAGGACCTGGTCCGCGACCACACCGTCTACGCCTGCGTCATGGGGTCGCGCGCCTTCGGCCTGGCCACGGACGACAGCGACACCGACCGCAGGGGCGTGTTCCTCGCGCCGACCCCGCTGTACTGGCGCTTCGAGAAGCCGCCCACGCACGTGGAAGGACCGGCGGACGAGCAGTTCAGCTGGGAGCTCGAACGCTTCTGCGCCCTCGCGCTGCGCGCCAACCCGAACATCCTGGAGTGCCTGCACTCCCCCCTCGTCGAGCACGTCACGGACACCGGCCGCGAGCTGCTGGCGCTGCGCGGGGCGTTCCTGTCGCACCGGGCGCACGAGACCTTCGCCGCCTACGCCCTCAGCCAGCGCAAGAAGCTCGACGCGGACGTCCGCACCAGCGGTGCCCCGCGCTGGAAGCACGCCATGCATCTGCTGCGGCTCCTGGCGAGCTGCCGCGACCTGCTGCGCACCGGCGAGCTGACGGTCGACGTGGGCGACCTGCGCGAGCCCCTGCTCGCGGTCAAGCGCGGCGAAGTGTCCTGGCCCGAGGTGGAGTCCCGGATGGCCCGCCTCGCGGCGGAGTGCGACGCGGCGACGGCCCGCACCCCGCTTCCCCCGGAGCCGGACCACCGCCGCGTCGAGGACTTCCTGTACCGCGCCCGCCGGGCGTCAGCCCTCCAGGCGTACGCGGACGACCAGGTCGTGCAGGGCGTCGTACGCGGTGTGCGCACCCGGCAGGGCTGACTCCGCCCGCGCCTCCCCCGCGACGGCGGCATACGGCGACGGCCGCCCGCGCGGGGAGGCGTGGGCGGCCGTCGTGGCGTCCGGTGGGCGGTCTAGAGGTCGACTTCCTTCATCAGCATGCCGACCTCGGTGTTGGACAGGCGGCGCAGCCAGCCCGACTTCTGGTCGCCGAGCGTGATCGGGCCGAAGGCGACCCGCACCAGCTTGTCGACGGGGAACCCGGCCTCGGCGAGCATGCGGCGCACGATGTGCTTGCGGCCCTCGTGCAGGGTGACCTCGACCAGGTAGTTCTTGCCGGTCTGCTCGACGACGCGGAAGTGGTCCGCGCGCGCGTACCCGTCCTCCAGCTGGATGCCGTCCTTGAGCTGCTTGCCCAGGTCGCGCGGGATCGGGCCGACGATGTGCGCGAGGTAGACCTTCTTCACGCCGTACTTGGGGTGGGTCAGGCGGTGGGCCAGCTCACCGTGGTTGGTGAGCAGGATGACGCCCTCGGTCTCGGTGTCGAGCCGCCCCACGTGGAACAGCCGCGTCTCGCGGTTGTTCGTGTAGTCGCCCAGGCACTGGCGCCCCTCGTTGTCCTCCATGGTGGAGACGACACCGGCGGGCTTGTTCAGCGCGAAGAACTGGTACGACTGCGTGGCCACGGTCAGGCCGTCGACCTTGATCTCGTCCTTGTCCGGCTCGACCCGGAGGCCCTGCTCCAGGACGATCTCGCCGTTGACCTCGACCCGGGCCTGCTCGATCAGCTCCTCGCAGGCGCGCCGGGAGCCGTAGCCCGCGCGGGCCAGGATCTTCTGCAGGCGCTCGCCCTCCTGCTCGGCGCCCGGGAAGGTCTTGGGGAGCTTCACGTCCTTCTTGCCCGCGTACCGCTCGCGGTTGCGCTCCTCGGCGCGCGTCTCGTACTCGCGCGAGTACGCGGGGGCCGGGCGGCCGCGGCCGCCGCCGCGCTGGTCCTGGCCGCGCTTGGGGCCGCCCTTGGCGCCGCCGCGCGCCGAGGCGCCGCGGCCCGACTTCGGGCCGTCCTGCGAGGCGCCCGGGCCCACGTCGTAGCGGCGCTCCTCGGGGCGGGGCTTGCTGGGGCGGCCGCTGCCCTGCCGGTCGTCGCGACCGCCACCGGCACCCCGGTGGTCGCCGCGGCCACCGCCACCGCTGCTGCCGCGGCCGCCGCCGGTGGGGCGACCGCCGCTGTTGCCCCGGCCGCCACCGCCGGGGCGGCCGCCACTGTTGCCGCGGCCGCCGCTGTTGCCACCACGGCTCCCGCCGTTGTTTCCGCTGCTGTTCCTGCCGCTGCTGCTTCGCATCAAAGTTCCGTCTTAGGTCGTCTGCGTCTTCTCGTCCGGGGCGTCGGGCGCGTCCGGATCGAACGACGGAAGTCCCTCCTGCGTCTCGGCCTCGATCGCCTCCGCCTCCGGGAGGAAGGGCGCGAGCTCCGGGAGCTCGTCCAGGCCGCGCAGGCCCATCCGCTCCAGGAAGTAGTTCGTCGTCCTGTACAGGATCGCACCTGTTTCGGGTTCCGCGCCCGCCTCCGCCACCAGACCCCGCTGGAGCAGGGTGCGCATGACCCCGTCGCAGTTCACTCCGCGCACCGCGGAGACCCGGGAGCGGCTGACCGGCTGGCGGTAGGCGACCACGGCGAGCGTCTCCAGGGCCGCCTGGGTGAGCCGGGCGTGCTGCCCGTCCAGGACGAAGCCCTCGACCGCGGGCGCGTACGCGGGGCGCGTGTAGTACCGCCAGCCCCCCGCCACCAGGCGCAGCTCGAACCCTCGGCCCTGGGCGGTGTACTCGTCGGCGAGCTCGCGCAGCGCGTCCGCGACGGCCCGCCGGGGCCGCTGGAGGACCTTCGCCAGGTGCTCCTCGGTGGCGGGCTCGTCGACGACCATGAGGACGGCCTCCAGGGCGGGCCTCAGCTCCAGGTCCACGACCTCGGCCCGCAGCTCCCCCGCGGGGCTCTCGATGCTCACGGCTTCTCCTGATCCGGCTCGGGGGCCCGGTCGAACTCATCGGTCACGGTCGGCTCGCCGTCGCCGTCCCCGCCCGTCCAGCGCACCACCAGCTCGCCGAGGGCGTCCTCCTGCTCCAGGGCGACGGCCTTCTCCCGGTACAGCTCCAGGAGCGCCAGGAAGCGCGCGACGACGGTCAGGGTGTCGTCGGGCCCCAGCTCCTCGATCAGGCCCCGGAAGCTGGCCTCGCCGCGCTCCCGCAGCCGGGCCACGACCACGGCGGCCTGTTCCCGCACGGAGACCAGCGGCGCGTGGATGTGGTCGACGTACACCTGCGGCTCGGCCCTGGGCTGCATCGCCTTGACGGCGAGCTTGGCGAACCCCTCGGCGCCGATGCTGATGACGACGTCGGGCAGCAGCTCGGCGTGGTGCGGTTCGAGCCCGACGGTCCGCGGGTAGCGGCGCGCCTCGTCGTCGAGGCGGCCGCTGAAGATGTCGGCGATCTGCTTGTACGCGCGGTACTGGAGCAGCCGCGCGAACAGCAGGTCGCGCGCTTCGAGCAGGGCCAGGTCGGCCTCGTCCTCGACCTCGGCGGCGGGCAGCAGCCGCGCGGCCTTCAGATCGAGCAGGGTGGCGGCGACCACCAGGAACTCGGTCGTCTGGTCCAGGTCCCAGTCCGGCCCCATGGCCCGGATGTGCGCCATGAACTCGTCGGTCACCTTGGAGAGCGCGACCTCGGTGACGTCCAGCTTGTGCTTGGCGATGAGCTGGAGCAGCAGGTCGAAGGGGCCCTCGAAGTTGGCGAGCCGGACCGTGAACCGCCCGTCGTCGGGCGCGGGGTCCGCCGGGACCTCGGCGGGCCCGACCTGCGGGGCCTCGGCGGGCCCGTCCTGCGGGCGCGGGGGCTCGCTCCCGGTCTCGGCAGGGGGCGGGCTCGGGACGGCCTCCGTCCCCGGCCCTCGGCCCAGGGCGCGTCGGCGGGCGGGCGGCGGTGCGGACGTGCTGCTCGTCGAGGTGGTGGACATTACGCGGAAAGGTACCGCTACCGCCCGCGCAGCCGTCGTACGAGGATGCTCGCGTCCCCCCGCGATTCCAGGTCGGCGAGGACGACGGCGACGGCCTCGCGCACGATGCGCCCGCGGTCCACCGCGAGCCCGTGCTCCCCGCGCAGGACGAGCCGCGCGTGCTCCAGGTCCATCAGTTCCTCGGCGGAGACGTACACGGTGATCTTCTCGTCGTGCCGCTCGCGCCCGCTGGGGCGCCGGTTGGCGGCCCGGCCGCGCTTGCGCGTCTGGGTGGCCGTGGAGGCCGCGTTCTTGCCCGTGCCGGAGCTGCCAGAACCTTCCTGCGCCGGGTGGCGCCCCTGCGCGGCGTCGTCGCCGCGTGCGCCGCTGCCCGGCTCCGCCTCGCCCGCGGGGTGCTCGGCGGACTCGCCGTCACCCTGGGCGGCGGCGGAGGCGTGCGACTCCTCCGCGGCGGCCTCGTCGCTCTCGCCCGCGGGCGCGGGCACCCTCGCCTCGCCATTCGTCTGCCGCCGCGGCGTCGAGGCCTGCAGCGCCATGCCCCCGGTCGTACGGAACAGTTCGTCGGCCCCGGGCAGACTCACTCGGCGTGACACCGGGCGAGCACCTCCCTGGCGAGCTGGCGGTAGGCGGCCGCACCGACCGAGTTCGAGGCGTACGTCGTGATCGGCTCACCGGCGACCGTGGTCTCCGGGAAGCGCACCGTCCGGCCGATCACCGTGTGGTAGACGTGGTCGTCGAACGCCTCGACCACGCGCGCGAGGACCTCGCGGCTGTGCACCGTGCGCGAGTCGTACATCGTCGCGAGGATGCCGTCGAGCTCCAGGTCGGGGTTGAGCCGCTCCTGGACCTTCTCGATGGTCTCGGTGAGCAGCGCCACACCGCGCAGCGCGAAGAACTCGCACTCCAGCGGGACGATGACCTTGTGCGCCGCGGTCAGCGCGTTGACCGTGAGCAGACCGAGCGAGGGCTGACAGTCGATCACGATGTAGTCGTAGTCGGCCATGAGCGGCTTCAGGGCGCGCTGCAGCGTGGACTCGCGCGCGACCTCGCTGACGAGCTGCACCTCGGCGGCGGACAGGTCGATGTTGCTCGGCAGCAGGTCCATGTTGGGGACCGCGGTCTTCAGGAGCACCTCGTCGGCGGACATGCCCCGCTCCATGAGCAGGTTGTAGACCGTGAGGTCGAGCTCCATCGGGTTCACGCCGAGGCCGACCGAGAGCGCGCCCTGCGGGTCGAAGTCGACGAGCAGGACCCGGCGTCCGTACTCCGCGAGCGCGGCACCCAGGTTGATGGTCGACGTGGTCTTGCCGACGCCGCCCTTCTGGTTGCACATCGCGATGATCTTCGCGGGGCCGTGGTCGGTCAGGGGTCCCGGGATCGGGAAGTACGGCAGCGGACGCCCGGTCGGGCCGATGCGCTCGCGGCGCTGACGCGCGGCGTCGGGGGCGAGCGTGGCCGCGTACTCGGGGTCGGGCTCGTACTCCGCGTCGGGGTCGTAGAAATGACCCTGGGGCAGTTCCTCGTAGTCGGCGAGGGGGGTAGGGGTGGTGTTGTCGCCACTCCGGTCGCCGGCCATGGCGTTCACGTGTTGGCCATCCATGCTCTGGGGTGCTGACGGTGTCGGACTCTGGCGGGCTTCGAAGGTGTGGACAGCGACGGAGCCGACAGCCTCGAGCCCGACGGGACCCTGGCCCCGTCCAGCCATTCCTGGTTGACCACCCCCGGGAGCAAATGTCGACTCATTCACAAGTCGTCTTACCTCCTTGGTGACCAGGAAATTTCTAGATAGGTCAGCGTGGCACCATGCCGACGGTTGGCGACTCTATGGCGTGTCACCGCTCCGCAGCAACACAATCCGCCGGACCCGGCCCGATGTGTCGGCAACGGAACACCCCGGTGTCAAGGGCGTATGCCGCTTCGTCGGCACGATTCCGGGGTGCGCGAAACGGTTAAAGGGTAAGTTTCACGGCGAGTTGACCGTGTTCGCGCCGAACCGGCGGCGGCCGGACCCCTCACAAGGTCCGGCCGCTGGCGTGAGATTGACGACTTTTGTTGACGTTCGCCGAGATCAGCCGAGCAGGGAGGCGAGCTCCAGGTGCTCGTAGCCGTGGGCCTCGGCGACCTCCTTGTAAACGACCTTGCCGTCATGCGTGTTGAGACCGAGGGCCAGCGCCGGGTCGCGGCGCAGGGCCTCGACCCAGCCGTTGTTGGCCAGCGAGACGATGTACGGCATCGTCGCGTTGGTCAGCGCGTACGTGGAGGTGTTGGGCACCGCGCCGGGCATGTTGGCCACGCAGTAGAAGACCGAGTTGTGCACCGGGAAGGTCGGCTCGGCGTGCGTGGTCGGGCGCGAGTCCTCGAAGCAGCCGCCCTGGTCGATCGCGATGTCGACAAGAACACTTCCGGGCTTCATGCGCGAGACCAGCTCGTTGGTGACGAGCTTGGGGGCCTTGGCGCCCGGGATGAGGACGGCGCCGATGACGAGGTCGGCCTCCAGGCAGGCCTTCTCCAGCTCGAAGGCGTTGGAGACGACGGTCTGGATCTTCGTGCCGAAGACCTTGTCGGCTTCCTTGAGCTTGTTGATGTCACGGTCGAGCAGGGTGACGTGGAAGCCCATGCCGATGGCGATCTGCGCGGCGTTCCAGCCGGAGACGCCACCGCCGATGACGACGGCCTTGCCCGCCGCCACGCCCGGGACGCCGCCGGGCAGCACGCCACGGCCGCCGACCGCGCGCATCAGGTGGTAGGCGCCGACCTGCGGGGCGAGCCGGCCCGCCACCTCGGACATCGGGGCGAGCAGCGGCAGGGCGCGGCTGGGCAGCTCCACCGTCTCGTACGCGATGGCCGTGGTGCCCGACTCCAGGAGCGCGTCCGTGCACTCCTTGGAGGCGGCCAGGTGCAGGTAGGTGAAGAGCGTCTGGTCCTTGCGGAGGCGGTGGTACTCCTCCGCGATCGGCTCCTTGACCTTCAGGAGCAGGTCGGCCGAGGCCCAGACCTCGTCGGCGGTCTCGAGGATCTCGGCGCCCGCGGAGACGTACTCGTCGTCCGTGATCGACGAGCCGACACCGGCGTTGCGCTCGATGACGACCTGGTGGCCATGGCGCACCAGCTCGTGCACGCCGGCGGGGGTGATGGCCACCCGGAACTCGTTGTTCTTGACCTCGCGGGGGATGCCGACCTTCACGTCGATCACGGTCCTTGGCTCAGGGGGATTCAGGGCAAAGCGTTACATACCGGTACGCACATGAGCGCATCGGAAGACACCACGTAGACACGCGGCGGAGCCATTCTAATGAAGGAGTTCTCGCTGTCTAGCCTTTCAAAGCATCAATCTCGACCGGATGCACTACGGATTTCGTAGGCGGAGGCCGGGGCTCCATCCACCGGGGCAGGGCTCCCGACCTCGGCGGACTCACCGCGCAGCTCACTTCCCAGCATGCGCTCGGCGGCCGCGCGGTGCAGCCGGGCCGCGGCCGGGTCGCCGAGCCGGTCCAGGGTGTCCGCGAGCCGCAGCTGCAGCGCCGCGAGCAGCCGGGTGTCCTCCGCCTGCCGGGCCAGGTCGATCGCCTCCTGGCAGGTGCGCAGGCAGTCCTCGGGCCGCCCCGCGTACTCCTGGACCCGCGCCAGCTCGCCGAGGGCCCGCGCCCGGGCCGGGAGGTCCCCGGTCCTGCGGTGGCCCGCGACGGCCGAGCGCCAGTTGCGCAGGGCCTCGCCGTAGCGGCCCGCGTAGGTGTGGGCGGTGGCGATGCGGCCGTGCAGCCGGGCGGCGTCGGCCCGCTCGTCCCGGGCCTGGCGCTCGGCGAGGGCCCTGCCGTACCAGTCGGCGGCCCGGGGGTAGTCCCCCAGCTCCTGGTAGGCGCCGCCCACGGATTCCATCGCGCGCCCGGTCGCGTACGGGTCGCCCGCCGCCCGGGCGCAGTCGAGGGCGGCGCGGTAGCGGGCCAGGGCCTCGTGCGTACGGCCGGTGTGCGCGTCCAGGTCCGCGAGGTTGAGCAGCGCGGCCGCCTGCTCGCGCGGCAGGTCGCGGCGCTCGGCCACGTCGAGGACGAGCTGGTGGATGCCGTACAGGTCGGCGGCCGCGGCCTCGGTGCCCCAGTGCGCGGCGAGCGCCCGGGTCAGGGCCGACATCAGCCGCCGCGCGAGCGTGTCGAGCTCGCCGTCCGCGACCGCGAGCCGGGCCGCGGCGAGCAGCGCGGGCCTGCGGATGCGCAGCCAGTCGGCGGCCGCGCGCGGGTTCGGGAAGCGCAGGGCGCGGGGCAGTCCGGCGAGCTTCTTGCGCGCGGCCGAGTCGCCGGGCTCGGTGATCGCACGGCAGGACTG
This sequence comes from Streptomyces sp. AN091965, assembly GCF_022698285.1. Lineage (NCBI taxonomy): Bacteria > Bacillati > Actinomycetota > Actinomycetes > Kitasatosporales > Streptomycetaceae > Streptomyces > Streptomyces sp. AN091965. The sequence goes on from NZ_JALDMY010000001.1 coordinate 2,556,523, forward strand.
GAGCAGCCGCACGGTCCGCTCCAGCATCCGGGCGCGCGCCAACTGCACCTCCCCGGGCCGGTCCTGCGCCTCCATCAGTTCCCGGAGCAGCGGCACCAGACAGCCCGGCACGTCGTACTGCGGCAGGGGCGAGTCCACGGTGCGCAGCAGGCCGAGTGCGACGAAGTCGTCGAGCGTCGCACGCGCCGCGTTCACCGAACAGCCCGCGAGCGCGGACGCGGTGTGCGGGTCGACGTACCCGGCGGGGGCGAGGCACAGCAGGCGCAGTATCCGCGCGGCGGGGCCGGGGAGTCCGGCGTAGGCCTGCCGGAAGACGCGGGCGAGGCCGGAGTCGGCCGTGCCGTCCTCGGGGAGCTCGCGCAGCTGCTTGGCGAGGTCGGCGACGGCCGCCTTGGGCCGGGCGGCGAGCCAGCCCCCGGCGATCACGAGGGCCGCCGGGTGGCCGCCGCAGGCCTCGACGAGGCTCTCGGCGGAGCGCGGGTCGACGGTGATGCGCACCGAGCCCGCGCTGCGGGTGAGCAGGTCGAGCGCGGCCTTGGTGTCCAGGCCGCCGAGGGTGCAGGGCCGCACGTCGGGGATGCCGGTCAGGGGGCCGCCGGACACGGCGACGACCAGGCAGTCGGGGGTGTCCGGGAGCAGCGGGTCGACCTGTGCGGCTCCGCCGGCGTCCACGGCCTCGGCGTCGTCGGCGCCGCTCCCGTCGGCGCCCTTGGCGGGGGGCGGGGCGGCGGTCTCCGCGACGTCGTCCAGGAGCAGCAGCGCCCGGCGGTCGGCGAGGGCCGCGCGCAGCGTCGCGGTCAGGTCGTCCTCGCCCGCGCCGGCGGGGGCGGGCACGGCGAGCGCGTCGAGGAGTTCGCGGGCGGTGCGCTCGGTGGGTACGGGGGTGCCGTCGGGGTCGCAGAGGCGGGCGCGCAGGATGCCGTCGGGGTAGGCGTCGGCGAGCTGGCGGGCCAGTTCCTCGGCGAGGGCGGTGCGGCCCGAGCCGGGGCGGCCCGCGATGAGCAGGACGCGGGCGCGGGGGGCCTTGCGGCCCGAGAGGGTGTCGAGCCCGGCGCGGTCGATGTCGGCGCGGAGTTCCTTCAACTCCCGGTGGCGGCCCACGAACCGGGCCCCGTCGGCACCGGCCGCCGCGCTCGTGGGCGGCGGCACGGCACCCCGCGCCGCACCGTCCGTGTCGACCGCCTGATCCGTCACGGGTAACGCTCCCGTCCGCCTGCGCACGAGCCCGCCGGAACTCCGGGCGGGACGCTTGCAGAGCCTAGTTCAGGCCCTGGTGCCACCCCGGTGCCACGGCGCGCGGAAGTCGCCCGATCGGATCAGGGGATGGTCACACCGCACGGGGTGTCCCGCGGGCGCCGGGGGGGGCGCGCCGCCGGAGCCGGGCGGTGCGGCCGTCACACCTCGAAGGGCCGCGCGGGCCAGGGCGCGTCGGCCGGGCGCAGCGCGTCCAGGCCCTCGCCGCGCAGCACGGCCGTGAGCGACATGACGCCCACGACCAGGCAGTTGTTGTGCAGCTCACCGGCCAGGACGCCGCGGACGAGGTCGTCGAGGGGGACACGCGCGATCTCCATGTCGGCCTCCTCCTCCTCGACCTCGAAGCGCTCGCCCTCGGCCTCGGACAGATCACGGGCGAGGAAGACGCGCACGGCCTCGTCGCAGCCGCCGGGCGTGGTGTAGACGTCGGTGAGGACCCGCCAGTCCTCGGCCTTGATGTGCGCTTCCTCGTAGAGCTCGCGCTGGGCGGCGTGCAGCGGGTTCTCGCCGGGCACGTCGAGGAGGCCCGCGGGGATCTCCCAGAGCTTGTGGCGCACCGGGTGGCGGTACTGGCGCACCAGGACGACGCGGCCGGACTCGTCGAGGGCCAGGACGGCGACGGAGCCGGGGTGGACCTGGTAGTCGCGGCGGGAGACCGATCCGTCGGGCATGACGACGTCGTCGGTGCGCACGGAGGTCTTGTTCCCGACGAACGGCGTGGCCGTCGCCGTGATCCGCCACTCCTCCGCGGTGTCCTTGATCGTCATGTCGTCCTGCCCTTCCACACGTCCATACGAAAGCCGGGGCACGCGCCCCGAAGGGCCGTACCCCGGCAACCGTATCGCTCTTGTGTTACTTGCCCGTCTTGCGCTCCACCGCGGCCTTGACCAGGCCAGCGAAGAGCGGGTGCGGACGCGTCGGGCGCGAGCGCAGCTCCGGGTGCGCCTGCGTGGCGACCAGGTACGGGTGGACCTCGCGCGGGTACTCGACGTACTCGACGAGCTTGCCGTCCGGCGAGGTGCCGGAGAACTGGATGCCCGCGTTCTTCTCCAGGTCCGCGCGGTAGGCGTTGTTCACCTCGTAGCGGTGGCGGTGGCGCTCCTCGACGTACTCCTTGCCGTCGTACACCTCGCGCACGATGGAGCCCTCGGCGAGCTTGGCCGGGTACATGCCCAGGCGCATCGTGCCGCCCATGTCGCCCTCACCGGCGACGATGTCGAGCTGCTCGGCCATCGTGGAGATGACCGGGTGAGCGGTGGCGGCGTCGAACTCGGTGGAGTTGGCGTCCGGGATGTCCGCGAGGTTGCGGGCGGCCTCGATCACGATGCACTGCAGGCCCAGGCAGATGCCGAGCAGCGGGATCTTGTTCTCGCGGGCGTACTGGATCGCGCCGACCTTGCCGGAGACGCCGCGGTCGCCGAAGCCGCCGGGGATCAGGACCGCGTCGACGTCGCCGAGCTGCTTCTTGGCGCCCGCCGGGGTCTTGCAGTCGTCCGAGGTGACCCACTTGACCTTGACGCGCGCCCGGTTGGCGAAGCCGCCGGCGCGCATCGCCTCGGTGATGGAGAGGTAGGCGTCGGGCAGGTCGATGTACTTGCCGACGAGCGCGACCGTGACCTCGTGGTCGGGGTTGTGGACGCGGTCGAGCAGGTCGTCCCAGGTCGACCAGTCCACGTCGCGGAACGGCAGGTCGAGCTTGCGCACGACGTAGGCGTCCAGGCCCTCGGTGTGCAGGACCTTCGGGATGTCGTAGATCGACTTGGCGTCGATCGCGGCCACGACGGCGGCCTCGTCGACGTCGCACATCAGCGAGATCTTGCGCTTGATGGCGGTCGGCACGTCGCGGTCGGCGCGCAGCACGATGGCGTCCGGCTGGATGCCGATGTTGCGCAGGGCGGCGACCGAGTGCTGGGTCGGCTTGGTCTTCAGCTCGCCGGAGGGGCCGATGTAGGGCAGCAGCGAGATGTGCACGACGAAGACGTTGTCGCGGCCGACCTCGTGGCGGACCTGGCGCACGGTCTCCAGGAAGGGCAGCGACTCGATGTCGCCGACCGTGCCGCCGACCTCCGTGATGACGACGTCGACGTCGTCGGTGGCCATGCGGCGGATGCGGTGCTTGATCTCGTTGGTGATGTGCGGGATGACCTGCACGGTGTCACCGAGGTACTCGCCGCGCCGCTCCTTGGCGATGACCTGCGAGTAGACCTGGCCGGTGGTCACGTTGGCCGAGCCGTCGAGGTCGACGTCCAGGAAGCGCTCGTAGTGCCCGATGTCCAGGTCGGTCTCGGCGCCGTCGTTGGTGACGAACACCTCACCGTGCTGGAAGGGGTTCATCGTGCCCGGATCGACGTTCAGATACGGGTCGAGCTTCTGCATCGTGACCCGAAGGCCCCGGGCCTTGAGGAGCGCACCCAGGCTCGAGGCCGTCAGGCCCTTGCCGAGCGAGGAGGCGACGCCCCCGGTGACGAAGATGTGCTTGGTCGTCGTGGATGTGGGTGGCATGGCCAAGAGGGGGCTCCCGTGCGTCGCGGTCTGGGGTGCGTACCGGCGTCCGCTCCGTGCTTGCTTCTCCGCTCGGAGGGAGGCGCCGTCGCTGCGGTTCGGGGGTTCGATGACCACCGGCTCACGGGCTACCAGGGTATCAGCGTCAAGAGGGGCCTGCTTCCGGCCACCCCTTGACACGCGCATTCACCTCACGTACACGATCTTCACCGCGCACACATGTGCGTGCCGCAACTCGTTCGGCCTAGCCACGTTGGCTGGACGAGGGGGCAGATTGCGGCGGCGCCGATGTATGTTGCTCGGACACTTGCTGCCGACCCACGCGCGCGGGCGGAACCATCCCCCGTCGCCATTTCTGGAGACCACCGGAAACACTCGGGCCCGGCAGTTCGTTCTTTGCAGCGAACCCTTGACCGTAGAACGAGCGCCCCGAGAGCGGGCGAACGTGGCCGTTTGAATGGGGATGCACGTGGCCGGGCGCATCGAGGATTACGCACTGATCGGAGACATGCAGACCGCGGCGCTGGTCTGCCGGGACGGCACGGTCGACTGGCTGTGTCTGCCCCGCTTCGACTCCCACGCCGTCTTCGCGGGCCTCCTCGGCACGGAGGAACACGGCTTCTGGCGCCTCGGCCCCGCGCACGGTCCGGGCGCGCGGCCCGACGCCGCGAGCCGACGGACGTACCGCGGGGACTCACTGGTCCTGGAGTCCGAGTGGGACACCCCGCGCGGCACGGTCCGGGTGATCGACTTCATGCCTCCGCGTGACAGCGACGCCCCCCAGCTGGTGCGGATCGTGGAGGGCGTCAGCGGCCGCGTGCCGATGCGCTCGGCCCTGCGGATGCGTTTCAGCTACGGCCGCGTCGTGCCCTGGGTGCACAAGGTCGACGGCCGCACGGTCGCCGTGGCCGGGCCGGACTCGGTGTGGCTCGACACCTCCGCCGAGACCTTCGGCAAGGACCTGACGACGTACTCGGACTTCACCGTCGGGCCCGGCGACCGCATCGCCTTCACCCTCTCCTGGCAGCCCTCCCACAAGCAGCCGCCCGCCCACCCCGAGCCGGAGGCCGCCCTCACGGCGACCGAGGACTTCTGGCGCGAATGGGTCGAGCACTGCACGTACCACGGGCCCTACCGCGAGGCGGTGGTGCGCTCCCTGATCACGCTCAAGGCCCTGACGTACGCGCCCACCGGCGGCATCGTCGCCGCCCCCACCACCTCCCTGCCGGAGGACATCGGCGGCTCCCGCAACTGGGACTACCGCTTCACCTGGCTGCGCGACGCGGCCATCACCCTCTCCTCGCTCCTGCGCACCGGCTACCGCGAGGAGGCCCGTGCCTGGCGCGAGTGGCTCCTGCGCGCCGTCGCGGGCGACCCGGAGAACCTCCAGATCATGTACGGCATCGCGGGCGAGCGCGAGCTGGGCGAGGCCGAGCTCGACTGGCTCCCGGGCTACGAGAACTCCGGCCCGGTCCGCGTGGGCAACGGCGCGGCGCACCAGCTCCAGCTCGACGTCTACGGCGAGGTCACCGAGGCCCTGCACCTGGCCCACATGACCGGCCTCGCCCGCAACGACTACGCCTCGCTGCTCCAGCTCAAGCTGATCCGCTACCTGGAGACGCACTGGAACGAGCCGGACGAGGGCATCTGGGAGGTCCGCGGCCCCCGCCGCCACTTCGTGCACTCCAAGGTGATGGCCTGGGTCGCCGTCGACCGCACCATCAAGCTCATCGAGTCCGGCGACGCCGACGGCCCCCTGGAGCGCTGGCGCGAGCTGCGCGACGACATCCACAGGGACGTCTGCGACAAGGGCTACGACAAGGAGCGCAACACCTTCACGCAGTCGTACGGCTCCAAGGAGCTGGACGCGTCCCTGCTGCTCATCCCCCAGGTCGGCTTCCTGCCGCCGGACGACAAGCGCGTCATCGGCACCATCGAGGCCATCCAGCGCGAGCTGTCCACGCCGGACGGGTTCATCCTGCGCTACCCGACGTCCGGTGACGACGCGGGCGTGGACGGCCTGGAGGGCGACGAGGGCGCGTTCCTCGCCTGCTCGTTCTGGATGGCCGACGACCTGGCGATGATCGGCCGCGTGGACGAGGCCCGCAAGCTCTTCGAGCGCCTGCTCGCCCTGCGCAACGACCTGGGGCTGCTCGCCGAGGAGTGGGACCCGCGCCTGAAGCGCCAAGTGGGCAACTTCCCGCAGGCCTTCAGTCACGTGCCGCTCATCGACACGGCCCTGCGGCTCACGGCGTCGGGCGCGTACGGCGGCTGAGACCGCACGCGCGGACGGCGGCCGGGTGAAGTCCTGGCCGCCAGGACAGGGCGGGGCGGCGCCCGCGCGGCCCCGGACGGCGGCCGATGCCCCGGCCCAGGTCAGGTAGCGTCCGCCCCATGGAAAGCCAGGACACTCAGGGCGGCATCACCGTACAGCGGGCACTGGAGCTTCCGGGCCTGCGCGGCGGCCTTCCGGAGGTCCTCGCGGGCGCCGACCGGCTGCACCGCACGGTGCGCTGGGTGCACGCGGGCGAGGTGCCGAACATCGCCTCGCTCCTCAAGGGCGGCGAGCTGCTCCTGACCACGGGCCTCGGCCTCGGCACCCGCCCCGCCGACCAGCGCGCCTTCGTCCGCGACCTGGCCGAGCGCGGCATCGCCGCCCTGGTCGTCGAGCTCGGGCCGCGCTTCTCCCGGCTGCCCGCCGCGCTCGTGGACACGGCGCGCGCGGCCGGGCTGCCCCTCGTGCAGCTGCACCGCGAGGTGCCGTTCGTGACGGTCACCGAAGAGGTGCACACGGAGATCGTCAACGGCCACTACGCGCTCCTGCGCCGCGCCGAGGAGGTGCACCGGCGCTGCACCGACGCGCTCCTCGGCGGCGGTGGCGTGCCCCAGGTCCTGTCCGTCCTCGCGGAGTTCAGCGGCAACCCGGTCTTCCTGGAGACGGCCGAGGGACAACTCCTGTACGCCGCCGGGGCGGGCGGCGCGTGCGCGGACCCGCTCCAGGTGTGGGAGGGCCTGCGCGGGCGGCAGGCCGACCGGGGCGAGCCGCCCGCGGGCGCCGTGCTCGTCGACGTGCCGGGCGGCGGCCCCGGGGCGGGCTCGGTGCGCGCCCGGCTCGTGCTGCTCGCCGTCGAGTCCGCGCTGCTTCCCGTGCACCGGATCGCGGCCGAGCGCGCCGCGGGCAGCCTCGCGGTGGTCCTGATGCAGGCGCGCCAGGACGAGGAGCTCGCCGCGCGCGGCCGAGGCGACTTCCTCACCGACCTCGCCGAGGGCCGCATCACCGCCGACGACGCGCCCGCGCAGGCCCGCGTGCTCGGCTTCAAACCGGGCCGCAGCCCGCTCCTGCCGGTCGTGATGCGCCTGGCAGGAGCAGCCGCCGGGGCGCCGTCCGGCAGCGGCTGGGCGGTGCTCGCGCGCGCGGTCGCGGAGGAGCTGACGGCCGTCGGCGTGCCGGTGCTGCTCGGCGTGCGCCCCGTAGAGGGCAGGGTTCCGCTCCTGCTCGGGCTGCGGTCCGAGGCGGAGCGCGCCACGGTCGCGGACCGGGTCGCCGCCGCCCTGCGGGCCGGGGTGGAGCGGGCGGGCATGCAGCGAGCGGACGCGCCGCCTCCGGTCGTGGTGGTGGGCGTCGCGGGCGGCTGGGCCGCGGCTTCGGCGGGGCTGCGGCACGCGGCCGAGACCGCGACGGCGGCCCAGGGCCTGCCGGAACGCCCCTGGTACGACGCGCGGCGCCTGGACATCGACCTGCTCCTGTGGCGGCTGCGGGCCCACCCCGACCTGGCGGCGTTCGTCGACCGCGCGATCGGGCCGCTGCGCGCCCACGACCAGCGCTCCAAGCCGCCGCTGCTGCCCACCCTCGAGACGTACCTGGCCCACGCGGGCCGCAAGGCGGAGACCGCCCGCGAACTCCATCTGAACCGCCAGACCCTCTACAACCGCCTCGCCCGCATCAGCGAGCTCCTGGGCACCGACCTCGACGACCCGCAGACGGTCCTGGCCCTGAGCCTGGCCCTGCGGGCCCGCAGACACGTACCGGGGACGCCGGCCGGCACGGCCTGACCAGGTCCAGGGCTTCGCCGCTCAGTACGACGTGAGGGGCTGCGTCAGCTCGTCGTAGACGCTGAGGACCTGGGTGACCGTCTCGTCCTCGGTGGGCCAGGAGGCCGCCTGGGCCGCGCCCAGGTCCCTCAGCTCCCGGCGGCGCGCGTCGTCGGTGAGCAGCCGTACGACGGCGTCGGCGAGGGCCTGGGCGTCGCCGTAGGGGACGAGCTCGGCGGCGTCGCCCACGAGCTCGGGGATGCCGCCCACCGCGGTCGCCACGAGCGGCACGCGCGCGTGGAGGGCCTCCTGGGCGAGCAGCGAGCGCGACTCCCAGCTGCTGGGCAGCAGCGCGAGGTCGGCCGCCGCGAGCAGTTCGGGTACGTCGTCTCGCCGCCCGAGCAGGCGCGCGGGCAGCTCCTCGGCGTCGATGCGGGCCTGGAGCGCGGACCGCCGCGCGCCCTCTCCCGCGACCACGAGCAGCGGCACCGGGTCGAGCCCGTTCCAGGTCCGCGCGGCGTCCAGGAGCACGTCGTGGCCGCGGTGCGCTTCGAGGGCCCCGACGGCGAGCAGCAACGGCCGGTCCACGGCACCCAGTTCGGCGCGGACCTTGTGCCGGGGCAGCTCGGGCTCGTGTTCCGGGTCCCGTGCGCCACGGGGCGCGGGAAGCGCGACCGGCGCGAGCCTGGCATCGCGCGCGCCCCTGCTGCGGGCGCGGTCGACCAGGTCGGACGAGGTGCCGAGGACCACGGCCGCGGCCCGGGCGACGCGCCGCTCGAGCAGGCGCAGGACCTGGGCACGGGGACCGGACGCGTGGGCGCGGGTGTGCCAGGTGACCACGAGCGGCACCCGGCGCCCCGTCAGGGCGATGGCGGCGCGCAGCCCGGCGTGCAGCCCGTGCGCGTGCACGAGGTCGGCGTCCGCGCAGGCCGCCCTGAGCGCGGCCACGGACGCTGGGTCGCTGCGGCGCGGCACCGCCAGGTGCTGGGCGCCGGTGCCCGCGAAGTCGTAGACCTCGTCGGCCTCGGCGGGGGCGCACACCGTGACGCGCACGCCCCGCGCGGCGAGGCCGGTGGCGAGCGACCGGACGTGCGCGCTACTTCCCGCGCTGCCGCCGCCCAGGACTTGCACGGTGTGCAGCGGCGTCTGGCCCTGCGGTACAGGGGTGCTCACGTGGCTCACGTGGCCGGGACTCCTGGGTCGGGTCGGCGGGCGGCGCGCCGACGGAACGGGTGGGCGTCGGCGGTCCGGGCGGTCGGTCCCCGCCCGTCACCGCGCCAAGGATGCCAGTCCGTACGGACGTTCCGGCACAGCCGAAAGGCCCCCTTCCGGATCGGGCCGGACAACTCCGCGTAAGGGATCACTCTCACGGATGAGCACGCGCTCGCCCCGGCCCCGGCGTCCACCCACCACACGCCCCCTCCCCCGTCGGCCCCCGCATCTTCGCAAGACCGCCCCCTCGACAGGAAGCCTCTGACGAATCCGACGTGCTCACCGGGCGTGTTGGAGGGCGGCTCCGGGGCGCGCGGGGGCTAGCCGTCCGTGCGGGCCGCCGCGAGGAGCTCCTCCGCGTGGGCCCGCGCCGTCTCGGAGTCCTCCTGGCCCGCCAGCATCCGCGACAGCTCGCGCACCCGGTCCTCGCCCTCCAGGACCTGTACGCCGGACCGCGTCACGGACCCGTCGTGCGTCTTCTCCACCAGCAGCTGCCGGTCCGCGAACGCCGCCACCTGCGGGAGGTGGGTGACCACCACCACCTGCGCGGACTTCGCGAGCTTCGCGAGCCGCCGGCCGATCTCGACGGCCGCCTTGCCGCCGACGCCCGCGTCGACCTCGTCGAAGAGGTACGTCGGCACGGGGTCCGTCCCGGCGAAGACGACCTCCACGGCGAGCATGACGCGCGAGAGCTCACCGCCGGACGCGCCCTTGGCGATGGGCCGGGGCGGCGCCCCGGGGTGGGGCGCGAGCAGCAGCTCGACCTCGTCGACGCCGGAGGGGCCGTAGGCGACGGTCCGCCCGTCGATCTCCACGCCGTCGGGGTCGTCGGTCTGCCGTACGTCGATCGTCACGCGTGCGTGCGGCATCGCCAGCGAGGCCAGCTCCTCGGTGACGGCGGCCGCGAACCGCGCGGCGGTCTCGGCGCGTGCCTCGGTCAGCTCCCGCGCGAGCCCGGCGAGTTCGGTGCGCAGCGCGTCCCGCTCGGCGGTGAGGTCGCCGAGCCGGTCGTCGTCGCCCTCCAGCTCCGCGAGCCGCGCCGCCCCGGCCTCGGCCCAGGCGAGCACGGCGCCGACGTCCTCGCCGTACTTGCGCGTCAGCTGCGTGAGCGCCGCCCGCCGCTCCTCGACGGCGGCGAGCCGCAGCGGATCGGCGTCCAGGTCGTCGGCGTACCCGGCGAGCTCGCCCGCCACGTCGGCGAGCAGGATGCCGACCTCGCCGATGCGCTCGGCGAGGGAGGCGAGGGCGGAGTCGTGGGACCGCACGGTCTCCAGGACCCGGTGCGCGCCCGCGACGAGCGTGGAGGCGTCGACGCCCTCCGGGTCCTCGGGGTTGCCCGCGAGCGCCGCGTGCGCGGCGGTGGCGGCGGAGGCGAGCGCCTCGGCGTGACCCAGCCGCTCGGCCTCGGCGGCGAGTTCGACGTCCTCGCCGGTGCGCGGCTCCACGGCGGCGATCTCGTCGAGGCCGAAGCGGAGCATGTCGGCTTCCTGGGCGCGCTCCCGCGCGCGCGTGGTGATCTCGTCCAGCTCCGCGCTGACGGCCCGCAGCCGCCGGTACGCCGCCGTGTACTTGTCCAGCGGTCCGGAGACGGCGTCCCCCGCGTACCGGTCGAGCGCGCCGCGCTGCCGGGCGGGCTTGAGCAGGCCCTGCTGGTCGCTCTGGCCGTGGACGGCGACGAGGTCGTCGGCGAGCTCGGCCAGCAGCCCGACGGGCACGGACCGGCCGCCGAGGTGGGCCCGCGAGCGGCCCTCGGCGGAGACGGTGCGGCTGACCAGGAGGGCGCCGTCGTCCAGTTCGGCCCCGGCCTCCTCGGCGCGCAGGGCCGCGGCGGCGCCCGCGGGCACGGTGAGGCGCCCCTCCACCACCGCCGACTTGGCGCCGATCCGCACCAGCGCGGGGTCGGCGCGCCCGCCGAGCAGCAGCCCGAGGCTCGTGACGACCATCGTCTTGCCCGCTCCGGTCTCGCCGGTCACGGCGGTGAAGCCGGGCGACAGCTCGACCACGGCGTCGTCGATGACTCCGAGCGACCGTATGCGCATCTCCTCCAACACGAACAAGACCATACGAGGTCGGGGCGGCGGTGTGCGACGTGCCCTGGTGTCATCGCGTAGCCGTTCTGTGAAGGCGCAGGTAAGACGCGGGCAAGGCGCGCCGTCCCAGAACCGTCTGTCACCCACGGGAGTGGGGTTATCCCCCAGGAAATCCTGGGGCGATCTTCATGGCGGCCGGTGGCCCCGGCACCCGACGATGGTCCGTATGAGTACGGGACTGGCACGGGCGGCGCTGCGGGCGCACCGCCCCGCGTTCATCGGCACGGCCGTGGCGGCGCTGTTCGCCGCGACGGTGGTGAGCGCTTCGACGATGGTGCTGCGCAGCACGAGCACGAGCGGGCTCCCGGCCGCGACCCGCCACCGCCTCACGGAGAGCGGCGTGGGCGAGATCGCCACGGTGCTCCTGATCGGCTCCATCTATATGTCGATTTTCGTGGTGGCCTCGACCATGGGCACGGCCGTGGTCCAGCAGCACCGCGAGCTGGCCCTGGTGCGCTCCATCGGCGCCAGGCCCCGGCAGGTCCGCCGTGCGGTGGCCGGACAGGCCCTGGCGGCCTCGATACCGGCGGCCCTGGCCGGCTTCGCCCTCGGCGGTGTGCTGGCCCGTGTGTGGTTCACGGGGATGCTGGAGCACGGCCTGGTCCCGGCCGAGGTGCCCTTCCGGTTCAGCTGGCTGGCGCTGCCGGTGTGCGTGGGCGTCGCGGTGGTCACCTCCGCGCTCGCCGCCGTGCTGTCGGCGCTGCGGTTCTCGCTGCTGCGCCCCGCTCGCGCGCTGGCCGAGGCGACGGCCGGGAGACGCGGCCTCGGCTGGCTGCGGGCCCCGCTCGGGCTGCTCGCGGTGGCCGGCGCCGTGGCCCTGTCGGTGCTGCTCTCCCGGCAGGACGCGGCCGAGGCGAGCGAGGGCGCCTTCCTGGTCCTGATCCTGTTCTGCGTGGGCGCGGGGCTGCTCGGCCCGCGGCTCATCGGGCCCGCGGCCTGGCTGGTGTCGGCGGCGGTCGGCCGCCTCGGCGGCGCTTCGGCCCGGCTCGCGATGGTCAACGTCCGTTCCCAGCCCCGGCGCTTCTCGGCCGCGGTGGTGCCCCTGCTGCTCGTCGTCGGCTTCGGCGTCACCAAGATCGCGATGCATACGACCGCCGAGCACCACACGGGCTCCGCGGGCACCACCGGCGAAGTCTGGCTGGACTACATGGGCACGGGGCTGTACGCGGGCTTCGCCGCCATAGCCTCGGCGAACACGCTGGCCATGATCTCCTTCGAGCGCCACCGCGACCTGGCGCTGCTGCGCGTGGTCGGCTCCCAGCGCCGCCAGGTGCGGGCCATGGCGGCGTGGGAGGCCGTGGTCGTGGCCGGGACGGCCCTGCTCGTCGGCGGCGCGATAGCCTTCGCGACGCTCGCGCCGATCCTGAGTACGGCGTTCGGCTCGGCGGTGCCCTATCTGCCGGGCGCGGTCGTGGCGGGCATCGCGGCGGGCACGCTCCTGCTGACGCTGGCCGCCACGGGCCTGCCGGTCGCGTCGGTGCTGCGTCGCCGCGCGATAGCGGTGGTGAGCGGCACCTGACCCGCGGACGCACCGGCGGAGCGCCCCTTCAGGGAGGCGGGGCCGTGCCGAGATGCGGCTCCGCCGCGCGGGCGCGACCAGCCACAGCGATCCGACAGGCGACCGCCGCGCCGCCCCCGCGACTCCAGCGGCAGCGTCAGTGCGGCGCCCCCCGCCACCCGGACACGGGCAGGGCGAATTTGGCCACGAGCCTGTCCGTGAACGAGGCGTGGTGCAGCCGCGCAAGCCGTACGGGCACCGCGCCCCGGCGCACCTCCACCCGCGCCCCGGCAGGCAGTTCGACGGTCCGGCGCCCGTCGCACCACAGCACCCCGTGCGGCGTGTGCGGCTGCACCTCGACCGCGAGGACCGAGTCCGGCGAGGTCACCAGCGGCTTGGCGAACAGGGCGTGGGCGCTGATCGGCACCATGAGCAGCGCCTCCACCTCGGGCCACACCACGGGCCCGCCCGCCGAGAAGGCGTAGGCCGTCGAGCCGGTCGGGGTCGCGCACACGATGCCGTCGCAGCCGAAGCCGGTGACGGGGCGGCCGTCGATCTCCAGGACGACCTCAAGCATCCGCTCGGCCGACATCTTCTGCACGGCGGCTTCGTTGAGGGCCCAGTCGCGGTGGACGACATCGCCGTTGCTGTGCACGACGACGTCGACGGTCATGCGCTCCTCGACCTCGTACGCCTTGGTGACGACGCGGTCGACGACCTTGTCCAGGTCGTCCCGCTCGGCCTCGGCGAGGAAGCCGACACGGCCGAGGTTCACCCCGAGCATCGGCACGCCGGAGGCGCGGGCGAACTCCGCGCCCCGCAGCAGCGTCCCGTCACCGCCGAGGACGATGAGCAGCTCGCACCCGTCGAGGCAGGCGGGTGTCGCCTCCTTGACGGTCTGCACCGAGTCGGGCAGCGGCAGGTCGGCGGCCTCCGCCTCCAGGACCCGTACGCCGAGGCCGCTGCGCAGCAGCCCCTGCACGACGAGTTCGGCGCTGCGGATGGCCGCGGGACGGCCGGTGTGTGCAAGGAGAAAAACAGTACGAGCTCGGCTCTGACTCAACGGGGCCCCTCCGCCACGGCACGGTCGACGTCCGCCGGGTCGAGTTCCGGCGCCCCGGCGCGCAGCCACAGAAAGTACTCGACGTTCCCGGACGGTCCGGGCAGCGGGCTCGCGGTGACGCCCCGCACCCCGAGGCCGAGCTCGTGGGCCTGCCGCGCCACGGTGCGCACGGCCTCGGCCCGCAGCTCGGGCGAGCGGACCACGCCGCCGGTCCCCAGCCGCTCCTTGCCGACCTCGAACTGCGGCTTGACCATCAGGACGAGGTCCGCGTCCGGGGCCGCGCAGCGCACCAGGGCGGGCAGCACGAGCCCCAGCGGAATGAAGGAGAGATCGCCGACCACCAGGTCGGCGGGGACGCCGTCGATGAGGTCGAGCGTCAACTCGCGTACGTTCGTACGGTCCTTGACGGTGACCCGGTCGTCACTCTGCAGGGACCAGGCGAGCTGGCCGTAGCCGACGTCGACGGCGACGACGTGCCCGGCGCCGGAGCGCAGCAGCACGTCGGTGAAGCCGCCGGTGGAGGCGCCCGCGTCGAGGGCGCGCCGGCCCTCCACCACGAGGCCCTCGGGGACGAAGGCCGTCAGGGCGCCGGCGAGCTTGTGGCCGCCGCGCGAGACGTAGTCGGGGTCGCCGTCGTCCTGGGCGACGACGATCGCGGCGGCCGTCTCCACCTGGGTCGCGGGCTTGGTCGCGAGGGTCTTGCCGACGGTCACGCGACCGGCGGCGATCAGCTGGCTCGCGTGCTCGCGCGAGCGCGCGAGCTTCCGGCGCACCAGCTCGGCGTCGAGGCGGCGGCGTGCCACTCCTGCCACGTTCGGTTCAGCTCCTGTTGTCGTACGCGGGTGTCGGTGCCCCCGAGGGGGCCGGGGGCCCGGGGCGTGCGTCCAGCGCGGTCAGCGCGTCACGCAGGCCCCTGTGCACATCCTCGTACACCTCGATGTGGCCGTCCGTGGCGAGGTGGTCGGCGTCGCCGAGCCGGTCGAGTCCGGCGTCCACGTCGGCGTTGCCGGTGGGGGTGCGGGGCACGCCGAGGGGGGCGGGCGCGGCCGGGTCGACGGGCTCGGCGAGGGCCTCCCCCACCGCGTCCGACAGCTGCGGAACGGGCACGTCCGCCTCTGTGACCTCGGGCTCGGGGCCCGGCGTCGAGTCGCTCATGCCCCGACGCTACATCGAAGCCCTGCGGTACTGTCGATCACGATGGCGACCATGGCGGAGTGCCGCAGCGCACTGGACGAGCTGTCGGCGAGCCTGGCGTCCGCCGACGGCGACGTTCGCGGTGCGGCGGCGCTCGACCGCTCGCTGAGCTGCCACATCAAGGATCTGGACGTCACCTTCACCGGCCGCCTCGAGAACGGCCGGATCGAGGTGTCGGACCACCACCCGGGCCCGCCGCGCGAGCGGGCCCAGGTCCGGCTCGCCCTGACGGGCGACGACCTGGTGGCCCTGGTGTCCGGTCGCCTGGACTTCGCCAAGGCCTGGGCCGCGGGCCGCGTCCGCGTCGAGGCGGGCTTCCGCGATCTGCTGCGCCTCAGGAAGCTGCTGTAGCCACCGCGGTCCTGCGCGCCCGCCGGGCCGCGGGCACCACGAGCGGCGTCCCGGTCTCGGGGTCGTCGATGACCTGGCAGGACAGACCGAAGGCCGCCTCCACGAGATCCGCCGTGACGATGTCGCGGGGCGCGCCCTGCGCGATGACCTTGCCGTCGCGCAGCGCGATGAGGTGCGTGGCGTACCGGGCGGCGTGGTTGAGGTCGTGCAGCACGGCCACGAGCGTGCGGCCCTGCTCCTCGTGGAGCTCGGCGCACAGGTCGAGTACGTCGATCTGGTGCTGGATGTCGAGGAAGGTGGTCGGCTCGTCGAGCAGCAGGAGCGGTGTCTGCTGGGCGAGCGCCATCGCGATCCACACGCGCTGGCGCTGGCCGCCGGAGAGCTCGTCGACGTACCGCTCGGCGAGTTCGGCGACGCCGGTGGACTCCATCGACTCGCGCACGATCCGCTCGTCGTCGGCCGACCACTGGCGCAGCAGCCCCTGGTGCGGGTAGCGGCCGCGTGCCACCAGGTCGCCCACGGTGATCCCGTCGGGCGCGATCGAGGACTGCGGGAGCAGCCCCAGGGTGCGCGCGACCTTCTTGGCGGGCATCGAGTGGATGACGTCGCCGTCCAGGAGCACCCGCCCGGCCGACGGCTTCAGCATCCGGGACAGGGCGCGCAGGAGCGTGGACTTGCCGCAGGCGTTCGGGCCGACGATGACCGTGAAGGAGTTGTCGGGGATCTCGACGGAGAGCCCCTCCGCGATGACGCGCTGGTCGTAGCCGAGGGTCACGTCGTCGGCGATGAGCCGGTTCACAGGGGCACGCTCCTGGTCGTGTGCTTCTTCGTACGAGTACGAGGGGGTGGTGCGCGGGCCGGTCCGCGCGGTGCCGCTCTTCCCGGTTCCGCCGCGCGCGGAACGGCTCTGCGCGGCCCCGCCGCGCGCCGTGCGGCTCATATGCGCCCCGCCTTGCGCTCGGTGGCGAGGAGCCACAGCAGATAGACGCCGCCGAGGACGCCCGTGACGACGCCGACGGGCAGCTGGTCGGCGCCGAACGCCCGCTGCGAGGCCCAGTCGGCGACGATCAGCAGGGTGGCGCCCATGCACATCGACGGCAGCAGGTTCGGCCCCGGCGAGCGGGTGAGGCGGCGGGCGAGCTGCGGCGCGGTCAGGGCGACGAAGCTGACGGGCCCGGCGGCGGCGGTCGCGGCGGCGGTGAGCAGCACGGCGGAGCCCATCAGGGCGATGCGGGTGCGCTCGACGGGCACGCCGAGCGCGTACGCGACGTCGTCGCCCATCTCCAGCATCCGCAGCGGGCGTGCGTGCGCGACGACGATCGGCAGCAGCACGACGCACAGCCAGAACAGGGGCCACACCTGCTCCCAGTCGCGGCCGTTGAGCGAGCCGGTCATCCACACGACGGCGCGCGCGGCGTCGACGAAGTCGGCCTTGGTGAGCAGATAGCCGTTCACGGCGACGGCGAGGGCGTTCATGCCGATGCCCACGAGGACGAACCGGTAGCCGTGCACGCCCCGCTTCCAGGCGAGGAGGTACATCGCGGCGCCGGTGACGATGCCGCCGACGAGCGCTCCGGCCGCGACCTGGGCCGCGCCGCCGGAGAAGACGACGATCATCAGGAGCGCGCCCGCGGTCGCGCCCTGCCCGAGGCCGAGCACGTCCGGGCTGCCCAGCGGGTTGCGGGAGATGGACTGGAACAGGGCGCCGCCGAGCCCGAGGGACGCGCCCACGAGCAGGCCGACGAGGACCCGCGGCAGCCGCAGGTCGTTGATGATGAACTCCTGCCCGGCGTCGCCGTTGCCGAGCAGCGTGCGGACGACGTCGGCGGCGGGGATGGGGAAGTCGCCGGTGCCGATCAGCACGACGCTCGCGGCGAGCCCGGCGACCACGAGCGCCGCCACGACCGCGGCCGTGCGGACGTCGAGGCGGACGGAGAGCCCGCCCTTGGTGCGTATCGCCTTCACAGCTGGGCCATCCTCTGCCGTCGTACCAGGAAGATGAAGACCGGGGCGCCGATGGCCGCGGTGACGATGCCGACCTGGAGCTCCGCGGGGCGCGACACCACGCGGCCGAGCACGTCCGCGCCGAGCAGCAGCACCGGCGAGAGGAGCGCCGCGTACGGCATGATCCAGCGCATGTCGGGCCCGGTGAAGGAGCGCACGACGTGCGGCACCATCAGACCGACGAACATGATGGGCCCGCAGACGGCGGTGGCGGCCCCGCACAGCAGCGTCGCGGCGGCCATGGAGAGCGCGCGGGTCCGGTTCAGCCGGGCGCCGAGGGCACGGGCGGTGTCGTCGCCCATGCCGAGCGCGTTCAGCGGCCGGGCGAGGCCCAGCGCGATGAGGGTGCCGATGACGAGGAACGGCAGGACCTGCTGGATGGTCTCCGTCTTGGCCGAGGCCAGCGAGCCCACGGTCCAGAAGCGCATCTTGTCGAGCGCGGCGTTGTCGGTGATCATCACGGCCTGCAGATAGCCGGTGAGCGCCGCGGTCAGGGCGGTGCCGGCGAGCGCGAGCCGCACGGGCGTGGCGTTGCGGGTGCCGCCGAGCACGTACACGAGTACACCGACGATCGCGGCCCCCGCGAAGGCGAACCACACATAGCCGCTCAGCGAGGTGACGCCGAAGAAGCTGATGGCGGTGACCACGGCGGCCGAGGCACCCATGTTGATGCCGAGCAGTCCCGGGTCGGCCAGCGGATTGCGGGTGAGGGCCTGCAGGACGGCCCCGGAGAGGCCGAGCGCGAGCCCTGCGAGCACTCCGAGCAGCGTCCGCGAGACCCGCTCGCCGACGACCACGTCGGCGTACGTCCCCGAGTCCTGGAAGAGGCCGTGCCAGACCTGGTCCATGGACAGCGGTTTGGCGCCGACGGCGATGCTGGCGAACACGACGGCCAGCAGCAGGGCGGCGGAGAGGAGCAGCCCGATGCCGCGTAGCGCGCGGCGGTTGGGCGGCGCGGCCGGGGATTCCGCGCGGGGTTCAGGGGGACTGTCGACCAACACGAGGTTAGGTTAGCCTACCCTCCCATTAGCCCCTTCTGGCCCCGGC
Source organism: Streptomyces sp. AN091965 (assembly GCF_022698285.1). Lineage (NCBI taxonomy): Bacteria > Bacillati > Actinomycetota > Actinomycetes > Kitasatosporales > Streptomycetaceae > Streptomyces > Streptomyces sp. AN091965. The sequence continues at coordinate 2,574,770 of NZ_JALDMY010000001.1, forward strand.
CTCCTGCTGGCTCGATGAGAGAAGAACCACGCATGCCCCGGTCCCCTCACGCCCTCCGGCCCGCCGCCCCCTCCCGGCGCGCACTGCTGTCCGCGGGCGCCGCCCTCGGCCTCGGCGGCCTGCTCACCGCCTGCGGCAGCGACGACGGCGAGCCGTCGAAGAGCACCGGCGAAGGCTGGAGCTTCAAGGACGACCGCGGCAAGGTCGCCAAGACCGACGCCGTACCCGAGAACATCGTGGCGTTCGTCAGCACCGCCGCCGCCCTGCACGACTACGGCGTCGAGTGCACCGGCGTCTTCGGCCCGTCCGGGCCCGTCGACGGCAAGCCCAACCCGCAGGCGGGCGACCTCGACGTCAGCAAGCTGACCAGCCTCGGCGAGTCCTGGGGCCAGTTCAACGTGGAGAAGTACGCGGCCCTGCGGCCGGACGTGCTGATCAGCAACATGTTCCCGCCGCCCGCCTTGTGGTTCGTCCCCCAGGAGAGCAGCAGGAAGATCGCCTCCCTCGCGCCCACCATCGGCATCAACGGCGCCCGCGCCTCCCTGCTCGAACCGCTCGGGCGCTACGCCGAGCTGGCCACGGCACTCGGCGGCGACCTGGAGTCGGCGAAGGCGCGCGCCGCCAAGTCCCGCTTCCAGAAGGCCGAACGGACCCTGCGCAGGGCCGCGGAGGCCAACCGCGGCCTGAAGGTCCTCGCCATGACCGGGGACGCCGACCAGATGTACGTCGCCGTCCCCGACTCCTACTGCGACCTGAACTACTTCAAGGACCTCGGCGTGGAGTTCGTCGAGGGCAAGAAGAGCGACGAGTGGGGCTTCTGGGAGTTCCTCAGCTGGGAGAACGCGAACAAGCACCACGCCGACCTCATCATGGTCGACAACCGCTCCACCGCCCTGTCACCCGGGGAACTCGCCAAGAAGCCCACCTGGACGAAGCTCCCCGCGGTGCAGGCCGGCCAGACCGTCCCCTGGTCCATGGAGGAGCGCTACAGCTACGCGGGCTACGCCCCGGTCCTGGAACGCCTGGCCGAGGCCGTCACCAAGTCCGAGAAGCTCAAGCGCTGACACCGGGGGCGTGCGAGCGGCCCGTCACCACCCCAGCCGGGCCAGCGCCTTCTCGCCGTCGAGCCCGCAGGCCCCCTCCCCCGCCTCGCTCCAGGCCACCGCGCACAGCGCCCGCAGCCCGTCGAGCGCCGCCCCCTCGCCCTCCACCGCCAGCGCGCCGCCCCGCACGGAAGCGCTCCAGCCCCCGCACGCGAACCCGCCCTCGACGGGCTCCACTTCGGGTTGCCCGCCCAGCAGCCCCCGCAGATCGGCGTCCACATACGTGGGCCGGTGCTCGGGCCGCGCGGCAAGCAGCGCCGCCCCGTCCGTCACGCCCGTGAGGACGAGCAGCGAGTCCACACCGCCGTTGAACGCGCCCTCGATGTCCGTGTCGAGCCGGTCGCCCACCACCAGCGGCCGCTCCGCCCCGGTCCGCAGGATCGTCTCCCGGTGCATGGGAGGCAGCGGCTTCCCCGCCACCTGCGGCTCCGCTCCCGTGGCGATGCGGACGACCTCCACGGCCGCGCCGTTCCCCGGCGCGATGCCCCGGGCGCCGGGGATCGTCAGGTCCGTGTTGGAGGCGAACCACGGCACCCCGCGCGCGATCGCGTAGCAGGCCTCCGCGAACCGCCCCCACGGCAGCTCGGGCCCGCCGAACCCCTGCACCACCGCCACCGGCGAGTCGTCCGCCGACTCCACGGGCTCCAGGCCGCGCTCACGCAGAGCGACCCTCAGGCCCTCCCCGCCGACTACCAACACCCTTGCCCCTGCGGGCAGTTGGTCGCTCATCAGCCGCGCCACGGCCTGCGCCGAGGTGATCACGTCCGACGGCTCGGCGGGCACACCGAGCTCGGTCAGGTGCTCCGCCACCGCTTGCGGGGTACGCAGCGCGTTGTTCGTCACGTACGCGAGATGCATGCCGCCTGAGCGGGCCGTTTCGAGCGACTCCACGGCGTGCGCGATCGCGTGCCCGCCCGCGTACACCACCCCGTCCAGGTCGAGCAGTGCCGTGTCGTACGCCTCGCTCAGGGCACGCGCGCTGCCCGCGGGCCGGGTCCGGACGCTCTGACCGCCGGTCTGGCTCATTACGTATCGCTCCTCGTGAGATCCACTACACCGATCATCGCGCATGCCACTGACACACTTACGATGCACTAATGAACACAGTGGGTCACACGGACGTCCAAGGCCTCGACCTGATCCCGTTCCGGGGCGTGCGCTACGACCCGCAGCAGGTCGGCAGTCTCGCCGCCGTGACCTCACCTCCGTACGACGTGGTGGTACGGCCCGACGGGCTCCTGGAGTTGGAGTCCTCCGACCCGCACAACATCGTCCGCCTCATCCTGCCGCAGGCCACCACCCAGGCCGCACGCGACCAGCAGGCCGCGGACACCCTGCACGACTGGCTGAGCGAGGGCGTCCTCGCCCCGGACGCGCTGCCCAGTCTGTACGTGTACGAGCAGCACGACGGCGACATCCTGCAGCGCGGCATCATCGGCGCCCTGCGCCTGTCCGAGCCGTCGCAAGGTGTCGTCCTGCCGCACGAGGACGTCATGCCGCACGTGATCGACGACCGCGCCGCCCTGATGCGCGCGACGGCGGCGAACCTCGAACCGCTGCTCCTGACCTACCGCGGCGGCGCCACCCCGGACGGCGCCGCCACCGCCATAGACCGCGCCATACTCCACAAGCCGTTGCTCTCGACGACCACGGAGGACGGTTTCAGCCACCGTCTGTGGGCGGTGACCGACCCGGCCGAGGTCGCCGGAATCCAGTCAGATCTGGCCCGTCACCAGGCCCTGATCGCCGACGGCCACCACCGCTGGGCCACCTATCTGCGGCTGCGCGGCGAGCACGGCTCGCCGAGCCCGTGGGACTTCGGCCTGGTCCTGCTCGTGGACACCGTCCGCTATCCGCTGCGGGTCCGCGCCATCCACCGCTACCTCCACCGCCTCCCGGTCGCCGACGCCCTGGCGGCCCTGGACGGCTCCTTCCGGGTACGCGCCCTGGAGTGCCCGCTCGGCCAGGCCCTGGACGCTCTCGCGGACGCCGCCTCGGAGGGCAACGCCTTCCTCCTGGCAGGCGACGGCTCGTACCACCTGGTCGACCGCCCGTCCCCGGACCTGATCGCCCGTACGGTCCCCCTCGGCCGTCCTGAGGCGTGGCGCACCCTCGACGCGACGGTCCTGCACGCCACGCTCCTGGACCACATCTGGCGCATCCCCGACGCGCCGGAGCACATCGCGTACATCCACCACACGGAGGCCACGGTCGAGAAGGCCGAGCGCGAGGGCGGCACGGCCGTCCTCATGCACCCGGTGCGTGAGGAGGTCGTCCGCGACCTGGCCCGGCAGGGCGTCACGATGCCCCGCAAGTCGACGTCGTTCGGCCCGAAGCCCGCGACGGGCGTGGTCCTGCGCGACCTGGCGTTCTAGCCCGGCGTCGGCGGGCGCCGCGACCGTCCGCCGACGCGTCTGTACGCCTGTACGTCGTGGCCCGTTACGCCGCAGGGGCGGCTCTCCGTGTGGAGGGCCGCCCCTGTTGCTCACTGCTCTTGCTGCTCTTGCCGCTCTTGCCGCCTTTGGACGTCAGTCCTCGTCCCGCTCCGGGTTCTCGACGTCGGTCTTGGTGTCGGTCTTGGTGTCGACCTCGGGCTCGGCGTCGGCCTCGACGGGGGCCTGCGCCTCGTCGCCGTCCGCCGACTGCTCGGGGGCTTCGCCGTCCGTCACGAGGGCGTCGACGAACTCGACGCCGTCCAGCTCGGCGAGCCGGTCGGAGGCGTCGGTGCTGCCGTCCTTGTCGGACTCGACGGCCTTCGCGAACCATTCGCGCGCCTCGTCCTCGCGCCCGGCGGCCAGCAGCGCGTCGGCATACGCGTACCGCAGCCGCGCGGTCCAGGGCTGCACCGAGTTGGAGGCCAGCTCGGGGCTCTGCAGCGTCACGATCGCCGCGTCGAGCTGTCCCATGTCACGCCGGGCTCCGGCGGCCACGAGGCGCATCTCGACCTGCCCGGCCTTGTCCAGCTTGTGCACCTCGGGCGCACCGGCCATCTCCAGGGCCTTCTCCGGCCGACCGAGCCCGCGCTCGCAGTCGGCCATGACCGGCCACAGCTCCACGTTGCCGGTCATCCGCCGGGCGGTGCGGAACTCCGCCAGCGCCTCGCTGAACTTCTGGTTCGCGTACGCGGCGAAGCCCGCGGCCTCGCGTACGGCCGCGACGCGCGAGGCGAGCCGCAGGGCGACCTTCGCGTAGCCGTAGGCCTGCTCGGGGTCCTCGTCGATGAGCCTGGCGACCATCACCAGGTTCTTGGCGACGTCGTCGGCGAGCCCCTTCGGCATGCTCTGGAGCTCTTGGCGCACGTCCTTGTCGATCTCCTCGCCGGTGACGTCCTCGGGGATCGGCAGCCGCTTGACCGGCTCGCGGTCGCCGCGGTCGTCACGGCGGTCATCGCGCCGGTCGTCACGGCGGAAGCCGCCGCGGTCGCCCCGGTCGTCGCGGCCGCGGAAACCGCCGCCGCCCGGACGTCCCCGGCCGTCGTCACGCCGGGGCCCGTTCCCGCGGAAGCCGCCACGGTTGTCGTCGCGACGGAAACCACCACGGTCACCACGGTCACGGTCGTCACGACGGTCATCGCGACGATCGTCCCGGCGGTCGTCACGCCGGTCGTCGCGACGGAAGCCGCCACGGTCGCCACGGTCACGGTCGTCGCGCCGGAAGCCACCGCGGTCGTCGTCGCGCCGGAAGCCTCCGCGCTCACCGCGGTCGCGGTCGTCCCGGCGGTCGTCGCGGCGGAAGCCGCCACGGTCACCGCGGTCGCGGTCGTCACGACGGTCATCACGGCGATCGTCGCGCCGGTCGTCGCGGCCGCGGAAGCCGCCACGGTTGTCGTCGCGGCGGAACCCGCCACGGTCGCCACGGTCATCGCGGCGCTCGTCACGGCGGAAGGCCGGACGGTCCCCGTCACGACGGAACCCACGGTCACGGTCGCCACCACGGCTGTCGTCACGACGGAAACCACCGCGATCACCACGGTCACGGTCGTCACGACGATCGTCACGCCGGTCATCTCGGCGGAAGGCCGGGCGGTCTCCGTCGCGACGGAAGCCACCACGGTCGCCACGGTCACGGTCATCGCGGCGGAAGCCGCCACGGTTGTCGTCGCGACGGAAACCACCACGGTCGCCACGGTCATCGCGGCGCTCGTCACGGCGGAAGGCCGGACGGTCCCCGTCACGACGGAACCCACGGTCACGGTCGCCACCACGGCTGTCGTCACGACGGAAACCACCACGGTCACCACGGTCACGGTCGTCACGCCGGTCATCACGACGATCGTCACGCCGGTCATCACGGCGGAAGGCCGGGCGGTCTCCGTCGCGACGGAAGCCACCACGGTCGCCACGGTCACGGTCATCGCGGCGGAAGCCGCCACGGTCGTTGTCGCGACGCGGTCCGCTTCGGTAGCCGCCCCGGTCGCCACCGTCCCGGCGGCGCTGCTCGCGCTCCGGTCGCTCGTCGGGAGAGTTGGTGGACATCGGTGACTCCTAGTCTTCGGTACCGCAGTCATTCTGACGCAGCCGCGTAGTCTGCGCCCTTCGGCAAAACAAAAAGGACCCTTGGTCCCAGCGTGAACGCTGGGACCAAGGGTCCTCCAAAAATTGTTCGGCGGCGTCCTACTCTCCCACAGGGTCCCCCCTGCAGTACCATCGGCGCTGTAAGGCTTAGCTTCCGGGTTCGGAATGTAACCGGGCGTTTCCCTCACGCTATGACCACCGAAACCCTATGAATTCCCGCCGCGGAGCGGGACCTCAAACAGGGCAGCGAACAAGCACACTCTTCAATTAAGTGATGTTGTTCAGCCGACACGGCTGTTCGTGGTTTCAGAACCAACACAGTGAACGCGAGCAACTGAGGACAAGCCCTCGGCCTATTAGTACCAGTCAACTCCACCCGTTACCAGGCTTCCATATCTGGCCTATCAACCCAGTCGTCTACTGGGAGCCTTACCCCATCAAGTGGGTGGGAATACTCATCTCGAAGCAGGCTTCCCGCTTAGATGCTTTCAGCGGTTATCCCTCCCGAACGTAGCCAACCAGCCATGCCCTTGGCAGAACAACTGGCACACCAGAGGTTCGTCCGTCCCGGTCCTCTCGTACTAGGGACAGCCCTTCTCAATATTCCTACGCGCACAGCGGATAGGGACCGAACTGTCTCACGACGTTCTAAACCCAGCTCGCGTACCGCTTTAATGGGCGAACAGCCCAACCCTTGGGACCGACTCCAGCCCCAGGATGCGACGAGCCGACATCGAGGTGCCAAACCATCCCGTCGATATGGACTCTTGGGGAAGATCAGCCTGTTATCCCCGGGGTACCTTTTATCCGTTGAGCGACGGCGCTTCCACAAGCCACCGCCGGATCACTAGTCCCGACTTTCGTCCCTGCTCGACCCGTCAGTCTCACAGTCAAGCTCCCTTGTGCACTTACACTCAACACCTGATTACCAACCAGGCTGAGGGAACCTTTGGGCGCCTCCGTTACCCTTTGGGAGGCAACCGCCCCAGTTAAACTACCCATCAGACACTGTCCCTGATCCGGATCACGGACCCAGGTTAGACATCCAGCACGACCAGAGTGGTATTTCAACGGCGACTCCCCCGATACTGGCGTACCGGGTTCACAGTCTCCCACCTATCCTACACAAGCCGAACCGAACACCAATATCAAACTGTAGTAAAGGTCCCGGGGTCTTTCCGTCCTGCTGCGCGAAACGAGCATCTTTACTCGTAGTGCAATTTCACCGGGCCTATGGTTGAGACAGTCGAGAAGTCGTTACGCCATTCGTGCAGGTCGGAACTTACCCGACAAGGAATTTCGCTACCTTAGGATGGTTATAGTTACCACCGCCGTTTACTGGCGCTTAAGTTCTCAGCTTCGCCACCCCGAAGAGTGACTAACCGGTCCCCTTAACGTTCCAGCACCGGGCAGGCGTCAGTCCGTATACATCGCCTTACGGCTTCGCACGGACCTGTGTTTTTAGTAAACAGTCGCTTCTCGCTGGTCTCTGCGGCCACCCCCAGCTCAGGATGTAAAATCCGTCACCAGGTGTGGCCCCCCTTCTCCCGAAGTTACGGGGGCATTTTGCCGAGTTCCTTAACCATAGTTCACCCGAACGCCTCGGTATTCTCTACCTGACCACCTGAGTCGGTTTAGGGTACGGGCCGCCATGAAACTCGCTAGAGGCTTTTCTCGACAGCATAGGATCATCCACTTCACCACAATCGGCTCGGCATCAGGTCTCAGACTATGTGCCAGGCGGATTTGCCTACCTGACGTCCTACACCCTTACCCCGGGACAACCACCGCCCGGGCTGGACTACCTTCCTGCGTCACCCCATCGCTTACCTACTACCACCTTGGGTCAGCGGCTCCACCACTCCCCTTTGCCCGAAGGCTCCAGGGCGGCTTCACGGCCTTAGCATTAATGGGCTCGATATTGGGCGTTTCAAAGCGGGTACCGGAATATCAACCGGTTATCCATCGACTACGCCTGTCGGCCTCGCCTTAGGTCCCGACTTACCCTGGGCAGATCAGCTTGACCCAGGAACCCTTAGTCAATCGGCGCACACGTTTCTCACGTATGTATCGCTACTCATGCCTGCATTCTCACTCGTGAACCGTCCACCACTGCCTTCCGGCGCAGCTTCACCCGGCACACGACGCTCCCCTACCCATCACAGTCCCCGTTGGGGGTATGTACTGCAATGACACGACTTCGGCGGTACGCTTGAGCCCCGCTACATTGTCGGCGCGGAATCACTAGACCAGTGAGCTATTACGCACTCTTTCAAGGGTGGCTGCTTCTAAGCCAACCTCCTGGTTGTCTCTGCGACTCCACATCCTTTCCCACTTAGCGTACGCTTAGGGGCCTTAGTCGATGCTCTGGGCTGTTTCCCTCTCGACCATGGAGCTTATCCCCCACAGTCTCACTGCCGCGCTCTCACTTACCGGCATTCGGAGTTTGGCTAAGGTCAGTAACCCGGTAGGGCCCATCGCCTATCCAGTGCTCTACCTCCGGCAAGAAACACACGACGCTGCACCTAAATGCATTTCGGGGAGAACCAGCTATCACGGAGTTTGATTGGCCTTTCACCCCTAACCACAGGTCATCCCCCAGGTTTTCAACCCTGGTGGGTTCGGCCCTCCACGAAGTCTTACCTCCGCTTCAGCCTGCCCATGGCTAGATCACTCCGCTTCGGGTCTTGGGCGCGCTACTCAATCGCCCTATTCGGACTCGCTTTCGCTACGGCTTCCCCACACGGGTTAACCTCGCAACACACCGCAAACTCGCAGGCTCATTCTTCAAAAGGCACGCAGTCACGAGACACCAAGCAAGCTTGATGTCCGACGCTCCCACGGCTTGTAGGCACACGGTTTCAGGTACTATTTCACTCCGCTCCCGCGGTACTTTTCACCATTCCCTCACGGTACTATCCGCTATCGGTCACCAGGGAATATTTAGGCTTAACGGGTGGTCCCGCCAGATTCACACGGGATTTCTCGGGCCCCGTGCTACTTGGGTGTCTCTCAAACGAGCCGCTGACGTTTCGACTACGGGGGTCTTACCCTCTACGCCGGACCTTTCGCATGTCCTTCGCCTACATCAACGGTTTCTGACTCGTCTCACAGCCGGCAGACTGTAAAAGAGAGATCCCACAACCCCCCAAGCGCAACCCCTGCCGGGTCTCACACGCTTGAGGTTTGGCCTCATCCAGTTTCGCTCGCCACTACTCCCGGAATCACGGTTGTTTTCTCTTCCTGCGGGTACTGAGATGTTTCACTTCCCCGCGTTCCCTCCACACCGCCTATATATTCAGCGGTGGGTGACAGCCCATGACGACTGCCGGGTTTCCCCATTCGGAAACCCCCGGATCAAAGCCTGGTTGACGACTCCCCGGGGACTATCGTGGCCTCCCACGTCCTTCATCGGTTCCTGGTGCCAAGGCATCCACCGTGCGCCCTTAAAAACTTGGCCACAGATGCTCGCGTTCACTGTGCAGTTCTCAAACAACGACCAACCACCCATCACCCCACCGGTAAAACCAGTGAGTGCACTGGGGTCGGCACTGAAGGCAGCCATACGGCCATACCCTCAGACACCCAACAGCGTGCCCGACCCGGTCCCGCCCGGAGATCATGCGTTCCACGCCCTTACGGACAGTACTAGCAGCCTCCGACCCGTGAACCAGGCCGAGTAGTCAACGTTCCACCCATGAGCAACCAGCATCAGACATTCGCTGATGTACTGGCCTCTGAACCGGGCAAGCCCGGCTTAGAAGTGCTCCTTAGAAAGGAGGTGATCCAGCCGCACCTTCCGGTACGGCTACCTTGTTACGACTTCGTCCCAATCGCCAGTCCCACCTTCGACAGCTCCCTCCCACAAGGGGTTGGGCCACCGGCTTCGGGTGTTACCGACTTTCGTGACGTGACGGGCGGTGTGTACAAGGCCCGGGAACGTATTCACCGCAGCAATGCTGATCTGCGATTACTAGCGACTCCGACTTCATGGGGTCGAGTTGCAGACCCCAATCCGAACTGAGACCGGCTTTTTGAGATTCGCTCCACCTCGCGGTATCGCAGCTCATTGTACCGGCCATTGTAGCACGTGTGCAGCCCAAGACATAAGGGGCATGATGACTTGACGTCGTCCCCACCTTCCTCCGAGTTGACCCCGGCGGTCTCCCGTGAGTCCCCAGCACCACAAGGGCCTGCTGGCAACACGGGACAAGGGTTGCGCTCGTTGCGGGACTTAACCCAACATCTCACGACACGAGCTGACGACAGCCATGCACCACCTGTACACCGACCACAAGGGGGCGACCATCTCTGGCCGTTTCCGGTGTATGTCAAGCCTTGGTAAGGTTCTTCGCGTTGCGTCGAATTAAGCCACATGCTCCGCCGCTTGTGCGGGCCCCCGTCAATTCCTTTGAGTTTTAGCCTTGCGGCCGTACTCCCCAGGCGGGGCACTTAATGCGTTAGCTGCGGCACGGACGACGTGGAATGTCGCCCACACCTAGTGCCCACCGTTTACGGCGTGGACTACCAGGGTATCTAATCCTGTTCGCTCCCCACGCTTTCGCTCCTCAGCGTCAGTATCGGCCCAGAGATCCGCCTTCGCCACCGGTGTTCCTCCTGATATCTGCGCATTTCACCGCTACACCAGGAATTCCGATCTCCCCTACCGAACTCTAGCCTGCCCGTATCGACTGCAGACCCGGGGTTAAGCCCCGGGCTTTCACAACCGACGTGACAAGCCGCCTACGAGCTCTTTACGCCCAATAATTCCGGACAACGCTCGCGCCCTACGTATTACCGCGGCTGCTGGCACGTAGTTAGCCGGCGCTTCTTCTGCAGGTACCGTCACTTTCGCTTCTTCCCTGCTGAAAGAGGTTTACAACCCGAAGGCCGTCATCCCTCACGCGGCGTCGCTGCATCAGGCTTTCGCCCATTGTGCAATATTCCCCACTGCTGCCTCCCGTAGGAGTCTGGGCCGTGTCTCAGTCCCAGTGTGGCCGGTCGCCCTCTCAGGCCGGCTACCCGTCGTCGCCTTGGTGAGCCATTACCTCACCAACTAGCTGATAGGCCGCGGGCTCATCCTGCACCGCCGGAGCTTTCCACACAGGATCATGCGATCCCGTGTCGTATCCGGTATTAGACCCCGTTTCCAGGGCTTGTCCCAGAGTGCAGGGCAGATTGCCCACGTGTTACTCACCCGTTCGCCACTAATCCACCCCGAAGGGCTTCATCGTTCGACTTGCATGTGTTAAGCACGCCGCCAGCGTTCGTCCTGAGCCAGGATCAAACTCTCCGTGAATGTGTACCCGTAATCGGGTGCAACACCACGAGAGCGGAACAACCAGGAGGAATAATCCCGGTCGTTCACAGCGTCCTCGCTGTGCGCCTCCCACAACGTGGGAGGACTTTTTCAAAGGAACCTCGCCACTAGACATGATGTCCAGTAGACGGGGTATCAACATATCTGGCGTTGACTTTTGGCACGCTGTTGAGTTCTCAAGGAACGGACGCTTCCTTTGTACTCACCCTCTCGGGCTTTCCTCCGGGCGCTTCCCTTCGGTATTTCGTGTTTCCAACCCTACCAGATCCGTTTTCCGTTCCGTTCCCGGTTCGGATTTCATTTCCGGTGGCCGTTGGAGGGCCTTTGCCTTTCGGCGTGGTCACTACTTTAGCGGATTCTCCCGGCGACTCATAATCGAGTCTGCGGATTCGAATTTCGGCATGCGGACATGCGAAATAAGACCCCGCGAAGGGGAAGTCGTAGGTAGTGGTTGGCCGCTTCCGGCTGCAGGCTGAATGCCGTACCCGGGTCAAGCGGCTCGGGCCACATTACGGACCTGCCAACGCCACGTCAAGTTCGTCGGCGCCGGGGCGTATGGGCCCGATAAGGGCTGACCGTGGGGTCGTTGGCCGCCCAGAAGCGCCAGGGGTGGACGCCGCCCTCACCGCCGACTCCGGTTCGGGGTCCGTTCTTGACCTGGTCGGGGTGGGTGGGCGTCCCGGTGAGGAGACTGAGCGGCGCCTCGGGGCCCGCGCAGAAGTCGGCACCGTTGAGAGCGCGGTCCACGTCGAGGGCCGTGGCCAGGCGTGCGGGCCCTTTGGCCAGTTCCTTGTCGTTCCGGGCCGAGAGTCGACGTTTGCGGGCCAGCTCGGCGCCTTCGACCACCTCGCCCGCGCGCAGCAGCACCCCGCTCGCGGTGCCCTCCGGGCCGCACACGACGTTGAGGCAGTGCCACATGCCGTAGGTGAAGTACACGTACGCGTGTCCGGGCGGGCCGAACATCACGTCGTTGCGAGCGGTACGGCCCCGATAGGCGTGCGAGCCGGGGTCCACCTCCCCCGCGTACGCCTCGACCTCCGTCAGGCGCAGCTCGATCGGGCCGTCCGGGGAGGCGCGCACGAGGATGCGGCCGAGCAGGTCGGGCGCCACCTCCAGGACGGGCCGGTCGAAGAACTCTCGGGGCAGGGGCGTACGGTCAGGTCCCGCGATCATGCCGAACGAGCGTAGTGCACCGGATGTGTGCGGGTTCGGCGCGCAGGGCGGGCGGAGCCTGGCCCGAGGGTCTTCTCGCCGCGAGGGTGGGGACGCGAGGGTGAGAGCGCGGAACCACACGCGCGCTGGTCGCGTTTGTACGGATCGAAGTCGACGATCCGATCGAATCAAGCCACAGGCAGGGTCCTGGGGAGGAGAGTCATGGGGTTCAAGAAGCTCCTTGCGAGTCTGGGTGCCGGCGGCGCGTCCGTCGAGACGGTGCTGACCGAGGCCAACGTCGTGCCGGGTGGTGTGGTCCAGGGCGAGGTGCGCATCCAGGGCGGCTCCGTCGACCAGCGGATCGAGGGACTCTCCGTGGGTCTGCAGGCCCGGGTCGAGGTCGAGGGCAACGACCAGGAGTTCAAGCAGGACATCGAGTTCACCAAGCAGCGCCTCGGCGGGGCCTTCGAGTTGAAGGCGAACGCGGTGCACGCGGTGCCGTTCGGGCTCGACATCCCCTGGGAGACGCCGATCACCCACTTCGCCGGGCGCGAGCTGCACGGCATGAACATCGGCGTGACGACGGAGCTGGCGATCGCCCGTGCCGTGGACTCCGGTGACCTGGACCCGATCCACGTCCACCCGCTGCCCGCGCAGCAGGCCGTCCTCGACGCCTTCGGGCAGCTGGGCTTCCGCTTCAAGAGCGCCGACATGGAGAAGGGGCACATCCGCGGCACGCGCCAGAAGCTGCCCTTCTACCAGGAGATCGAGTTCTTCCCGCCGGAGCAGTACCGCGGTCTGAACCAGGTCGAGCTGAGCTTCGTCGCCGACGACCGCGAGATGGACGTCGTCCTGGAGATGGACAAGAAGCCCGGCCTGTTCAGCGAGGGCAGCGACTCCTACAAGTCGTTCACGGTCGGTCTCCACGACTTCCAGGGCACGGACTGGGCCGCGTATCTGAACACGTGGCTGTCCGAGGTCGGCAGCCGGCGCAACTGGTTCTGAGGCCTAGGCTCGGCAGCGCGGCGACCGTCGTCATCGCGGACGGTCGCCGCGGTGCAGAACCGTTGTCTGTACCGATCAGTCCCTACCGATCAGGAGGTGCCTACGTGGCCGAGGTCAACAGGCCGCCGCTGCCGCACGACTTCCACCCGCCCGTGCCGTCGTTCACGGTCGCGAGCACGGACTTCGTGGCGGGCGCGACGCTGCCGGACGCTCAGGTGTACGCGGCCGGGAACACATCGCCGCAGCTGCGGTGGGAGGGGTTCCCGGCGGAGACGAAGAGCTTCGCCGTGACATGCTTCGACCCGGACGCCCCCACGGGGAGCGGATTCTGGCACTGGGTCGTGTTCGACATCCCGGCCTCGGTGACCGAGCTGCCGACCGGCGCGGGCACCGGCAAGTTCGACGGCCTGCCCGAGGGCGCGGTCCAGGTGCGCAACGACTACGGGACGAAGGACTTCGGGGGCGCCGCCCCGCCGCCCGGTGACCCGGCGCACCGCTATGTGTTCACCGTGTACGCGGTCGACCAGGAGGAGCTGGGCCCTGACGCGGACGCCACGCCCGCCGTGGTCGGCTTCAACCTGCGGTTCCACACGCTCGCGCGGGCGCACGTGGTCGCCGAGTACGCGGCGCTCGCGGAGGACTAGCACCCGCCGACCGTTCATGGAACGTTTGCCCGCCCCTGGTCTTGGAAGTGATCAGGGGCGGGCATCTTTTATTGCGTTGTCCATCCCGGCGCGCCCGGCCAGAGTTGATCCAAGCCCGCCAGGGGGTGGGCCGGTGCACACGGGAGGTGGGCGAGATGCGAGACACGCTGGTCCTGAACGCAAGCTTCGAGCCGCTGTCGACGGTGACGCTGAACCGCGCCGTCGTGCTGGTCCTCCAGGACAAGGCCGTCGTGGAGCACGCCCACCCCGGGCTGCGGATGCGCGCCGCCGACCTGGATCTTCCGGTGCCCCGGGTGATCAGGCTCTGCCGGTACGTACGCGTGCCGTTCCGAAGACGCGCTCCGTGGTCACGGCGCGGTGTGCTGGTGCGCGACCGGCACCGCTGCGCGTACTGCGGCAGGCGCGCGACGACCGTGGACCACGTGGTGCCGCGGTCCCGGGGTGGCGCGGACAGCTGGCTGAACACGGTGGCGTCGTGCGCGCTCGACAACCACCGCAAGGCGGACCGGACGCCGGAGCAGGCGGGGATGCCCCTCCTCCGGCAGCCGTTCGAGCCGACGCCCGCCGACGCGATGCTGCTCGCGCTCGGGCGCGAGGACCTGGAGGCCCTGCCCGACTGGCTGGGACAACCGGCCGCCTGAGTGCCGGTACGGGGCTGGGGCCGCACTCTTCGAAGAGTGCGGCCCCAGCCCCGTACCGTACGCGCGTCAGTCGATGGGCGGCTGTTCGCGGCGCTCCACGCTGCTCGGGGTCTTGGGGGCGGCGGGGCCGCCGCCACCGATGGGGCCGAAGTTGCCGAGCGCGCCGCCGAGGCCCTTGAGGGCGTCGCCGATCTCGCTGGGCACGATCCAGAGCTTGTTGGCGTCGCCCTCGGCGATCTTCGGGAGCATCTGGAGGTACTGGTAGGACAGCAGCTTCTGGTCGGGGTCGCCCGCGTGGATGGACTCGAAGACCGTGCGGATGGCCTGGGCCTCGCCCTCGGCGCGCAGTGCCGCGGCCCTGGCCTCGCCTTCGGCGCGCAGGATCGCGGACTGCTTCTCACCCTCGGCGCGCAGGATCTCCGACTGCCGGACACCCTCGGCCTGGAGGATCGCGGCGCGCTTGTCACGGTCGGCGCGCATCTGCTTCTCCATCGAGTCCTGGATGGAGGTGGGCGGCTCGATGGCCTTGAGCTCGACGCGGTTGACGCGGATGCCCCACTTGCCGGTGGCCTCGTCGAGGACGCCGCGCAGGGCCGCGTTGATCTCCTCGCGGGAGGTCAGGGTCCGCTCCAGGTCCATGCCACCGATGATGTTGCGCAGGGTGGTGACGGTGAGCTGCTCGATCGCCTGGATGTAGCTGGCGACCTCGTACGTCGCGGCGCGGGCGTCGGTGACCTGGTAGTAGATGACCGTGTCGATGTTCACGACCAGGTTGTCCTGGGTGATCACCGGCTGCGGCGGGAAGGGCACGACCTGCTCGCGCAGGTCGATGCGGTTGCGGATGGAGTCGATGAAGGGGACGACGATGTTCAGGCCCGCGTTCAGGGTGCGGGTGTAGCGGCCGAAGCGCTCCACGATGGCGGCGCTGGCCTGCGGGATGACCTGGATCGTCTTGATCAGGGCGATGAAGACCAGCACCACCAGAATGATCAGGACGATGATGATTGGTTCCATCGTGGTTCCCCACTACCCTTCGTGCTTCGGCTTTTCCGGAGGATCTTGGCGATCTCGCTGCGAGTCTGTCAGAACGCCGCCTGCCCCGTGAGGGGTTCCGATCACCCGGCGGCGTCGTGCGGCGGCCCGGCGGACGGCTTCGCGCCGTCACATGACGACGGCGGTCGCTCCGTCGATCTCGACGACGTCCACCTGCTGGCCGACCTCGAAGGTCTGCTCGGTGTCGAGCGCGCGGGCCGACCACACGTCACCGGCGAGCTTGATGCGGCCCCCGGAGCCGTCGACCCGCTCCAGGACGACTGCGGACCTGCCTCTCAAGGCGTCGATTCCGCTGGCCAGTTCGGGCCGTTGGGAGCGGTGCCGGTTGGCGATGGGCCGTACGACGGCGATCAGGGCGACGGAGACGGCGGCGAAGACGATCGTCTGCGCCGCGACTCCGCCGCCGACGGCCGCGGTCGCCGCGGCCGCCACGGCGCCGACGGCCAGCATGCCGAACTCCGGCATCGCGGTCATTACCAGCGGGATTCCCAGACCGACCGCGCCGATCAGCCACCACACCCATGCGTCGATGTCCACATAATCATGGTAGGGCCGCGGCTCCCGTTACGGACAGGGCGTACCGGGTCAGCCGAGCGGCAGGCCCTGCGCGCTCCAGCGGTCGCCCCGCTGCTCGACGACCAGCGGCAGGCCGAAGCAGAGCGAGAGGTTGCGCGAGGTCAGTTCGAGCTCCAGGGGGCCCGCGGCGAGGACCTCGCCCTGGCGGATCATCAGGACGTGCGTGAAGCCCGGGGCGATCTCCTCGACGTGGTGCGTGACCATGATCATCGAGGGGGCGATGGGGTCGCGGGCGAGGCGGCCGAGGCGGCGCACGAGGTCTTCGCGGCCGCCGAGGTCGAGGCCCGCGGCGGGCTCGTCGAGGAGCAGCAGCTCGGGGTCGGTCATCAGGGCGCGGGCGATCAGGGTGCGCTTGCGCTCGCCCTCGGAGAGGGTGCCGAACCGCCGGTCCAGGTAGTCGCTCATGCCGAGGCGGTCGAGGAAGGCGCGGGCGCGCTGCTCGTCGACGTCCTCGTAGTCCTCGCGCCAGCCCGCGGTCATGCCGTACGCGGCGGTGAGGACGGTCTGCAGGACGGTCTGGCGCTTCGGCAGCTTGTCGGCCATGGCCATGCCGGCCACGCCGATGCGCGGGCGCAGCTCGAACACGTCGACCTTGCCGAGCTGTTCGCCGAGGACGGTGGCGGTGCCCTTGCTCGGGAAGAGGTAGCTGGACGCGACGTTGAGGAGGGTGGTCTTGCCCGCCCCGTTCGGGCCGAGGATGACCCAGCGCTCCCCCTCCTTGACCGACCAGGAGACCTGGTCCACCAGAGCCCGGCCCTCGCGGACCACGGATACGTCCTTAAGCTCCAGTACTTCGCTCATGAGCGCGGTCTCTCCCATTGCAGTCTCGGCTGTCGCGGCGTCCGTGGATTTCGCTGTGGACGCAGCCCCCGGATAAAACCTACGCCACTGGCCGACCGTTCCCGTGCTGAGGCCGGTCCTTAGGCTGTGTGCATGCTCTCGGAACCACGCTCAGGACGCTTGGCCGCATGGGGAAACGCCCTTTTGGCCGGACTTGTTTCACCGGACGACGCGGTGCACGCGATCGTGGGTGACGACGCGGTGCACCGCGTCGAGGGGCTGCCCGGGGAGGCGGCGCCCGTCGGTCTGACGCTCGCGCTCGGGCGGCTGCGGGGGCTCGGCGTGACCGGGTTCCGGGTGGCGCTGCCCGTACCGGGCCATCCGCTGGGGCTGAGCGGGCCGCCCGACTTCAACGCGCGGGCGCTGGAGGCCGAGGAGGCCGTCGTCGCGTCCGGCGCGGCGTTCGGTCTCGTGCCCGAGGTGTACGAGGCCGGGCCCGAGGAGGCCGCGGACGCCGAGGACGTCCACGTGGAGGTCGTGTGGCACTGCCTGCCGGTGCGGGAGGCGCCGCCCGCCGACGTGCCGTCGCTCGGTGAGGCGGAGCGGGAGCTCGCGGAGGCGATGCGGGAGGCCACGCGGGTGCTCTCGCGGCTCGACGTGGCGGCTTCGGGGCCGCTCGCCGAGGCGGCGCTCGACGCCTACCGGGCGCGGGCGGAGCGGGGCCGCGAGCTCCTCGCACCGGGGTATCCGCCGCGCGCGGTACGGGTGTTGGAGCTGGCGCAGCGCGTGGGCCTGCTGGTGTCGATGGCTTACGACCACGGGCACGGCGGGGCCGTGAGCGCCTCGGAGATGGCGGCACGAGCGGGTGCCCTACAGCCCGTGGAACGGACGGCTCGACGGGCCCAGGTCGCCGCGTACAACGCGTACGTCGAGGTGTTGGAGGGCGGGCGGGGGTAGGGGAGCCTTTGCTGCCGGAGCGTTGGCGCGGGGCGCACGTGGGGGGCGTACGCGCGGGGCGGATGCCCCAGGGGGCGGATCTGCGGGGCGGATGCCCGGCGGAAGCAACGCGGGGCGTCGCCGTGGGTGCGGATGCGGGGGGGGATCTAGCGCGGGCAGACGCGCGGGGGCGGACGCGCGGGGGCGGACGCCGGGGGAAGCAACACGAGCAGATGCGCGCGGGCGGACACGTGGCGGCGATCGTGCGGAGCGTCAGCGCGGGGGCGGATGCGCAGGGCGCCTACGCGGGGCGCGTGCCGAAGAACCAGCGCGGGCGGACGCTCGGCGGCGGATGCGGGGTGGACGTGCGGGACCCCGCGGACCGGGGTCCGCGGGGTCCTGGGCCCGTGGGTGTCGCGCGTCAGTGGTTCGCCGACTGGTTGCCGAACGCGGGGTTCAGGATGCCGACCACGTTCGCGCTGTTGCCGGTGGCGTTCACCGGGATGTGGATCGGGGCCTGCACGAGGTTGCCGGAGCCGACGCCCGGGGAGTTCTTGGCGTTGCCGTCGGCGAGGGCGTCGGTGGCGGAGGCGGCTCCGGCGGAGGCGCCCGCAGCGATGCCGGCGACGGCTACGGCCAGGGCGGCCTTCTTGGCGATGCTCATGGGTGTGTTCCTTCTGGTGGCGCTGGTGGCGGGGGCCCCGGCCGTGCGGCCGGGGGCTGTGCGGGGTGACACCGACGCGCGCGGCCGGGGGGAGGCCGCGCGCGAGCGGGTCAGACGTTCTCGCAGACGTTCCCGAAGGTGGGGTTCAGGATGCCGACGACGCTGACGCTGTTGCCACAGGCGTTCACCGGGATGTGCACCGGGGCCTGGATCAGGTTGCCGGAGACGACACCCGGGGAGTTCTTGGCCTGGCCGTTGGCGTCGGCGCCACCGTGGGCGGAAGCCATACCGGCACCGGCGACCAGCAGGCCACCCGCCATCATCGTGATGGCCGCGGCCTTCTTCACGTTCTTCACTGCTGAGACCCTCCTAGCGGAAGCTGCGGCTGAGGCGCCGCAGCACGCACTGGAGAACGGCCGCGCACCCCGGGGGATGCGCCATCCGGGGGACATCCACACGACGGTATGAATCTCAGCCCGGAACGCGACGGTCCGTACTGACCGCGCCCGGTGTGCGCCCGGGGCGCTCGCCGCCCCGGCGCACCAGGGAATTCAGCCCGCCACGCCGTGGCGCACGGCCCAGAGGGCGGCCTGGGTGCGGTCGGCGAGGTCGAGCTTCATGAGGATGTTCGACACGTGCGTCTTGACGGTCTTCTCGGAGAGGACCAGGGCGCGGGCGATCTCGCGGTTCGAACGGCCGTCCGCGATCAGGCCGAGCACCTCGCGCTCCCGCTCGGTCAGGGAGCCGCCCCTGCCCTGCGAGTTGTTGGCCTCTTCCTGGGACAGCAGGGCGCCCGCCACCTCGGGCTGGAGCAGGACGTGTCCGGCGTGCACGGAGCGGATGGCTCCGGCGAGGGCGTCGGGGTCCACGTCCTTGTACACATAGCCGGCGGCGCCCGCGCGCAGGGCGGGCACGACCGTGCGCTGCTCGGTGAAGCTGGTGACGATGAGCACGCGCGCGGGGTTGGCCAGCTCGCGCAGCTTGCGCAGGGCTTCCACGCCGTCCATGCCGGGCATCTTGACGTCCATCAGGACGACGTCCGGCTTCAGCTCCTCGGCGTGCGCGACGCCTTCGGCGCCGTCCGAGGCCTCGCCGACGACCTCGATGTCGTCCTGGATCTCCAGGAACGTGCGCAGGCCGCGGCGCACCACCTGGTGGTCGTCGACCAGGAGCACCCGGATCCGCCGTGTGACCGGGGCGGGCACCGCCCCTTCGTTCTCAGCCACCGGGAACCTCCATCTCGATCGTGGTGCCCTTGCCGGGCTCCGATGCCACGGTCAGCCGTCCGCCGACCCCGCCGGCCCGGTCCCGCATGGAGACCAGGCCCAAGTGCCGCCCGGCGCGGCGCGTCGCGCGCGGGTCGAATCCCTTGCCGTCGTCCGTGACGCGCAGCACCGCGCCCGTGCCGTGCCGCTCCAGGGCGACGCCCACGCACTCGGCCTCGGCGTGCCGCAGCGCGTTGTGCAGGGCCTCCTGGGCGACGCGCAGCATGGCTTCCTCCTGGGCCGCGGGCAGGGCGCGCACGCCGGTGCTGGCGAAGGTGACCGTGGCCGAGTGGGCGCGGTCCAGGACCTGGACGTGGGTGCGCAGCGTGGCGACGAGGCCGTCCTCGTCGAGGGCGGCGGGGCGCAGCTCCACCACGGCCGCGCGCAGCTCGTCGGCCGCCTCGGCCGCGAGCGCGGCCACCTGCTGGAGCTCGCCCTTGGCGCGGGCCGGGTCCCGGTCGACCAGGGCGGTGGCCGCCTGGGCCGTCAGGCGCAGCGAGAACAGCTTCTGGCTGACGGCGTCGTGCAGCTCGTGGGCGAGCCGGGAGCGCTCCTCGGCGATGGTCAGCTCGCGGCTGCGCTCGTACAGCCGGGCGTTGGTGAGGGCGATCGCCGCGTGCTGGGCGAGGATCGAGAGCAGTTCCTCGTCGCCCTCGTCGAAGCCGCAGCCGCCGGTGGGCTTCGAGCAGTTCTTGTTGGCGAGGAAGAGGGCGCCGAGCGTCTCGTCGCCGTGCCGGATGGGCAGGCCGAGGAAGTCGGACATGTCCGGGTGGGCGGACGGCCAGCCCTCGAAGCGGGGGTCCTCGCGGACGTCGGCGAGCCGCTCCGGCTCGGCCTTCTGGAGCATCGCGGCGAGGATGCCGTGCTGGCGCGGGAGCGGGCCGATGGCCTTCCACTGCTCTTCGGTGACGCCGTCGACCACGAACTGGGCGAAGCCGCCGTGGTCGTCGGGGACGCCGAGTGCCGCGTACTCCGCGGAGAGCAGCTCGCGGGCCGAGACGACGATCGTCTTGAGGACGTCGCGCACCTCCAGCTGGCTGCTCATGGCGAGCAGGGCCGAGCTGACCGCGTACAGCCCGGACCGGGGACCTTGACTCATGCGCCCACCGTACCGGCGGGGTGTGACAGGCCGTATCCGACCTGTGGCGGCAGGGGGGTAGGGCGCTGGGACTAGGTCGTGGGGCCCTCGATCCCCCGTCGTAGGACGGGCCCGGCGCCTTAGGCCGAAGGGCCCCGGAACGTCCCTCCTGGCGTACGAGGCGCCGGGGCGGGGTCCGTTCCTACGGTGAGGCCACCGGCCGCGGCACGGGTGCCGGACGGGCCGTGCGCACCGACGGACGCAGCAGCGGGACAGACCAACGGGACGAAGGGGGCAGGCCATGCCGGTGGCGATCATCACGGGGGCTTCGAAGGGACTGGGGCGGGCGCTGGCGGCGGCGCTCGCGGGGCGCGGCTGGGACCTGGTCCTGGACGCGCGGACGGACGCGGTGCTCCAGGAGGCCGCGCGGGAGCTCGGCGGCCGTGGCGGGCGCGTGCGCGCCGTCGCGGGGGACGTCACGGACGCCGGGCACCGCACCGCCCTGGTGGCGGCGGCCCGCGCGTTCGGCGGGCTCGACCTGCTGGTGAACAACGCGAGCGCGCTCGGCGCCGAACCGCTGGTCCGCCTGGAGGCGCATTCCCTCGACGGCCTGCGGCGGGCCCTGGAGACGAACGTGGTGGCCGCGCTGGGCCTCGTCCAGGAGGCGCTGCCGCTGTTGCGTGCCTCGCGCGCGGGCGGGGCGGTGGTCGACGTCAGCTCCGACGCGGCGGCGGAGGCGTACGAGACGTGGGGCGGGTACGGGGCGTCCAAGGCGGCCCTCGACCAGCTGACGGCGGTGCTCGCGGCGGAGGAGCCGGGGCTTCGGGTGTGGGCCGTCGATCCGGGCGACATGCGTACGGACCTCTATCAGGCGGCGGTGCCGGTCGACGACGCCTCGGGGCGGCCGCTGCCGGAGACGGTCGTGCCCGCGTTCCTTCGGCTGCTGGACGAGCGTCCGGCGAGCGGGCGGTACGCGGCCCCGGCGCTCCTGTCGGTGTCATGACGGTCTCGGTGCGGGTGCCCGAGGGCCTGCACGCGGCGCTGCCGGTGGAGCGGCGGGGCCGCGGTCTGCGCCGGGATTCCGTACGGCTGCTGGTGTCGCGGGGCAGCGCGGTGTCGCACCACGCGTTCACGGAGCTTCCGGAGCTGCTGCGGGCCGGTGACGTGCTGGTCGTGAACACCTCGCCGACGCTGCCCGCGGCGGTCGACGGACGGATGGGCCACGCGCGCGTAGTGGTGCACTTCTCGACGCTCGGGCCGGACGGGCGGTGGGCCGTGGAGCTGCGGGAGCCCGATGGGAGGGGCACCACCCGCGCGCGGGCGGGCGGGCCCCGGGGAGCGGTGGTCGAGCTCCCCGGGAAGGTGGGCCTGGTCTGTGAGGAGCCGCTGAGCGCGGACAGCGGGCGGCTGTGGTGGACGCGGGCGGCCGTGGACGTGCCGCGGCTGCTGCGCCGCCACGGGCGGCCCATTCGTTACTCCTATACGGAGCGGGACCAGCCGCTGTCCGCGTACCAGACGGTGTTCGCCGTGCCGTCCGCCGACGGCACGGGGAGCGCGGAGATGCCGAGTGCGGCGCGGCCGTTCACCGCGCGCCTGGTGACGCGGCTCGTGAGCCGGGGCGTGCAGTTCGCGCCGGTCCGGCTGCATACGGGGGTGGCGTCACCGGAGGCGCACGAGCCGCCGTACCCGGAGCGGTACGAGGTTCCGGAGTCGTCGGCGCGGCTGATCAACGCGGCGCGGGCGGGCGGGGGCCGGGTGATCGCGGTCGGTACGACGGCCGTGCGGGCCGTGGAGTCGGCGGCCGGTTCCGACGGGGCGGTGCGGGCGGCGGCGGGGCGCACCGGCCTGGTGGTGACGCCGGAGCGGGGCGTGCGGGTGGTGGACGGGCTCCTCACCGGCCTGCACGAGCCGGAGGCCTCGCATCTGCTGATGCTGGAGGCGGTGGCGGGCCGGGCCGCCGTGGAGCGGGGTTATGCCGAGGCGGTACGCCGTCTCTACCTGTGGCACGAGTTCGGCGACGTCCACCTCCTCCTCCGGGAGGAGTTTGCTCACTGAGAGCATTGCTTCAGCAACTGATGGTGAAACTGTTACGCGTCCGATGTGAGCCCGCGCATAGGACGCACATCACGTACGAAGCACCTTAGTGGAGGACAGGACGCAGTAAAGGAAGGCTAAGCGCGGGTCTCGGCGCGGGCCGCCGACCCCCCGGTCCACTATCGCGGATCGTACGTCGCAGCTTTGCCACCGAATTTTGCGCCCGCTAAGAATTGCTCCCGTCGCTCGGCGCCGCGGTCCTCGCACCGCGGCGTTTTGCCGGTAGCAACACGTCCCCCGCCGGTGCCAGAGCGGCCTCCCGATACGAAGAGGTCCACTCCGCATGTCCAAGCGCACCCCCTCTGGTCATAGTCGCTCGACCCTGACCAAGGCCCAGAAGTTCTCGATCGCCGGTGTCGCCACGCTCGGCGCCGCCGCCCTCGCCTTCTCCATCGCGCCGGGCAGCTCCCAGGCCGAGGCCACGCGGACCGAGGCCCTCGGCGCCCACGCCGCCGCCTGGTCCGTGCCCGCCAAGACGCAGCAGGCCGTGCACGAGAACGTCAGCAAGCAGCAGGCCAACGCCGACAAGCAGGCCAAGGACGCCGCCGCGAAGAAGAAGGCCGAGGACGAGGCCGCGGCGAAGAAGAAGGTCGAGGAGGACCGCAAGGCGAAGGAGGCCGCGAGCCGCGCGGCCGCGCGCAAGCCGGTCTACGCCAACAACCTCGACGGCTGGATCCGCCAGTCCCTCGACATCATGAAGAGCAGGGGCATCCCCGGCTCGTACGAGGGCCTGCACCGCAACATCATGCGCGAGTCCACGGGCAACCCGAACGCCATCAACGGCTGGGACATCAACGCCCAGAAGGGCACCCCGTCGATCGGCCTGCTCCAGGTCATCCAGCCGACGTTCAGCGCGTACCACGTCGAGGGCACCTCGACGAACATCTACGACCCGGTCGCCAACATCACCGCCGCCGCCAACTACGCGGCCCACCGGTACGGCTCGATCGACAACGTCAACGGCGCCTACTGAGCCGCACCTCCAGGACCGGACCTCCCCCGAGGCCGAGCTCACAGACGCCGAAGGGCGGCACCCCGTGCGGGGTGCCGCCCTTCTTCGTGTGTCCGCTCCGCGCGGCTGCGCGCGAGGCGCGTCCGCGCGAGCGGTGCTACTTGCGCATGACCTCCGGCTCGTGGCGGCGCAGGAACCGGGCCACGAGGAAGCCGCAGAACGCGCCGAGGGCGAGCAGCGCGGCCATGTCCATGACGTAGGCACCGCCCTCGTGGTCCCACAGCGGGTCGGTGCTGCCCGGGTCGTCCGGGTTGGGGCTGATCCTGTTGAAGTCCAGCGTGCTGCCGGCGGCGGCCACCGCCCAGCGCGAGGGCATCAGATACGAGAACTCGTTGACGCCGACCGTGCCGTGCAGGATGAACAGACAGCCGGTGAACACGACCTGGATGATCGCGAACATGACCAGCAGCGGCATGGTCTTCTCGGCGGTCTTCACCAGGGCCGAGATGATCAGGCCGAACATCATCGAGGTGAAGCCGAGACCCATGATCGGCAGGGAGAGTTCGAGCAGCACCTGGCTGCCGAGGACCAGGCCCTTCTCCGGGATCTCCCGGGTGGAGAAGCCGATGGCGCCGACCAGGGCGCCCTGGAGCACCGTGATCATGCCGAGGACGATGACCTTGGACATCAGGTACGCGGAGCGCGACAGGCCGGTCGCGCGCTCGCGTTCGTAGATCACCCGCTCCTTGATCAGCTCACGCACGGAGTTCGCGGCGCCCGCGAAACAGGCGCCGACCGCGAGGATCAGGAGCACCGTCGTGGCCGTGCCGTTCGGGATGATCTTGCCGGTCTTCGGGTTCACGACCGGCAGCAGGCCCTTGTCCGGGTCGATGAGCAGGCTGACCGCGCCGAGCACCGCGGGCAGGATCAGCATCAGCGCCATGAAGCCCTTGTCGGACGCGATGACCGACACATAGCGGCGGATCAGGGTGATCAGCTGTGAGCCCCAGCCCTGCGGCTTGGGCGGCTTGATCGCCTGCGGCGGCGGCATGTGTACGGACTGCGCGGCGACGGCGTCGATGTCCGCGGCGTACATCTGGTAGTGCTGCGAGCCCTTCCAGCGGCCCGCCCAGTCGTAGTCGCGGTAGTTCTCGAAGGCGGAGAAGACGTCGGCCCAGGTGTCGTAGCCGAAGAAGTTCAGGGCCTCCTCGGGCGGACCGAAGTACGCCACCGAGCCGCCCGGCGCCATCACCAGGAGCTTGTCGCACAGGGCCAGCTCGGCCACGGAGTGCGTGACGACGAGGACCGTGCGGCCGTCGTCGGCGAGCCCGCGCAGGAGCTGCATGACGTCGCGGTCCATGCCCGGGTCGAGGCCCGACGTGGGCTCGTCCAGGAAGATCAGCGACGGCTTGGTGAGCAGCTCCAGGGCGACCGAGACGCGCTTGCGCTGGCCGCCGGAGAGGGAGGTGACCTTCTTGTCCTTGTGGATGTCGAGCTTCAGCTCGCGCAGGACCTCGCCTATGCGCTGCTGGCGCTCCTGGTCGCTGGTGTCGGCGGGGAAGCGGAGCTTGGCCGCGTACTTGAGCGCCTTGTTGACGGTCAGCTCCTTGTGCAGGATGTCGTCCTGCGGGACCAGACCGATGCGCTGCCGCAGCTCGGCGAACTGCTTGTACAGGTTCCGGTTGTCGTAGAGGACGTCGCCCTGGTTGGCGGGCCGGTAGCCGGTCAGCGCCTTGAGCAGGGTGGACTTGCCGGAACCCGACGGGCCGATGACCGCGATCAGGGACTTCTCCGGGACGCCGAAGGAGACGTCCTTGAGGATCTGCTTGCCGCCGTCGACCGTGACGGTCAGATGGCGTGCGGAGAAGGAGACGTCACCGGTGTCGACGAACTCCTCAAGACGGTCCCCGACCAGGCGGAACGTGGAGTGACCGACGCCGACGATGTCGTTCGGGCCGATCAGGACCGTCGACGCCTTGGCGATCGGCATGCCGTTGACGTACGTGCCGTTGTGCGAGCCGAGGTCGCGCAGTTCGAAGCGGCCGTCGGGCGTCGAGGTGAACTCGGCGTGGTGTCGTGAGACCTGGAGGTCGGAGACCACCAGCTCGTTCTCCAGGGCGCGGCCGATGCGCATCTTTCGGCCAAGCGCGAACTGGTGGTACGTGGTCGGGCTGCGGTCGCCGTAGACCGGCGGGGCCCCCGCCGCGCCACCGGGTCCCACGCCCGCGCCCGGGCCCTGCTGCGGTGGCACCTGCGCGTGCTGCGGCTGCGGCGCGTGGTGCTGCGGCGCCTGCTGCCAGGCCTGCTGCTGCGGCATCTGCTGCTGGTGCTGCTGATACTGCGGCGCCTGGTGCTGCGGCTGTGCCGCCCAGCCCGGAGCCTCCTGATGGCCGGGTCCTGCCTGGCCAGGGGCCTGCTGCGGCGGCGCGTGCGCGGCCTGCGGCGGGGCGTGCTGCGTCTGCTGCTGCGCGCCCGGCGCGGACATGGCAGCGGCGGCGGCGCCGGGCGCGCCGCCGGAGAGGACGAGCTGCGGCCCGTCCGTCGCGTTGCCCAGATGGACGGCCGACCCGGGGCCGATTTCCATCTGGTGGATCCGCTGCCCCTGCACGAAGGTGCCGTTGGTGGAGCCGTGGTCCTCGATGACCCAGCTCCGGCCGCTCCAGCTGATCGTCGCGTGCCGCCAGGAGACCCTGGCGTCGTCGAGCGCGATGTCACCCTGCGGATCGCGTCCGAGGGTGTAGGTCCGGGACGCGTCGAGCGTCCAGGACCTGCCATTCAATTCCAGTACGAGTTCCGGCACTCCATGCCCCACTGAGTTGTCCCCCGAGTTGCCCCCATCTATGGGGAGTCTAGGGATGTCGAACATCGGGAGGAACTATTTCAGGCGGAGGCCTCTGACCGAAAGTCGGGCCTTGTGAAGACTGCGTACGGGCCACTATGACTGCCCCGTTGACGGGGCAGATATCGCCTCGGAAAGTGGTAAGGGCTCTCAGCGAGTACGGATCACGAGCATGCCGCACATATCGACCATGTCACCCATGTCGTCGATGTCGCCCCTGCCGTGCGTCCGCGGGCCGAGGGCGACGCGCGGCGAGCTCGGGGGGTCTGATGGTGAGCGGCGGGTACGAGGGCGGGCGGCGGAGCGTGCCCTGGGGGGACGTGCTGCTCTCCGCGATCGCGGCGGTCAGCTGGGCGTTGATCGGCATGGCGGGGACGGCGGCCCTTGGTCTGCACCTGCTCGGCGCGGACGCGGCGGCGTCGCTCGGGCCGATGACGGCGGCGGCGATCGCCCTGGGCGTCGGCGGCTCCATCACCCCATC
This sequence comes from Streptomyces sp. AN091965, assembly GCF_022698285.1. Taxonomy (NCBI): domain Bacteria; kingdom Bacillati; phylum Actinomycetota; class Actinomycetes; order Kitasatosporales; family Streptomycetaceae; genus Streptomyces; species Streptomyces sp. AN091965. The sequence continues at coordinate 2,601,888 of NZ_JALDMY010000001.1, forward strand.
CGGTGATGTGTCGGCCTTCGGCCTCAAGGGTGCCGAGGCGACCACGGCCATTGACGTCGCGCCCTTGGGCGTGGGTCTCGCCGGGGCGGTCCTCCTCTCCTACTTCTTTTTACGTTCCCTGCGCGGCGCGGGAGTTGTGATCTCGCCCGCCGAACTCGCGGCGCGCGCCGGTGCGGTGATCGCCCTCTTCGTCGGGATGCTCGGCGGACTCGCCTGGGCCGGTCACGACATCATCACGATCAACGGCGAACAGCTGGGCATCGACAAAGGAATTGACAAGGGAATCGACAAAGGCCTCGGTGACCTTCCCGGCGGCATCGGCGACCGGATTCCCGACGGCCTCAAGGACATCGGCGGCATCGGTGACATCGGCGGGCTCCTGCCCGACCGGCTCCGCGACCTCGTCGAGGCGAAGGCCGCGGTCGGCTTCACCGTCGACACCGGAGCCACCCTGCTCGGTGGCGCGATCTGGTCGGTCGTGGTGCTGCTCATCGCGCTGCTCGCGTCCCGCCGGACGCCGCTGCCGCCCGGCCTCGACGTCGTCCACCGGCTGCTGCGGCCCGCGGCGTCCGCCCTCGTCGCGGTCGTCCTGATGGCCGTCGTCGCGGGGCTCGCCGCGGCCGCGTACGCGGCGATCGGCGACGACCACCCCAAGCGAGTCATGGGCGGCGCGCTCCTCGGCACCCCCAACGGCGTCTTCCTCGGCCTGCCCGTCGGTCTCTTCGTCCCCTACGACGGCGAGGCCTCGGGCGCCCTGACGCGGTTCCTGCCGGACCCGGTGGACGATCTGCTGAGCGGCTCCGACAAGCCCCTGACGCTGGGGCGGCTCGCCGAACTCGACGGCCGGGTGTGGCTGCTCGGGGTCGCGACCGCGGTGATGATGCTGTTCGCGGGGGTGCTCACGGCGGTACGCAGTCCGCTGGTGCGGGAGGCCTCGGGGGCCTCAGGGGCTTCGGCCGGGGCCTCTTCTCGGGGTACCGCCGGGTTCGTCGCGCGCTGCGCGCTGACGCTCGGGGCGGTCACGGCGGTGGCCCTGCCGCTGATGGCTTGGCTGACCGGGGTGTCCGCGGACGCCTCCCTCTCCGTCCTCGGCTTCGACGCGTTCGGGGCCGGGCTCGAACTGCACGGGAACCTGACGCTCGCCGCGCTCCTCGGCGCGGCGTGGGGCGCGGGGGCCGGGGCCGCCGGGGCGCTGCTCGCGCGGGCCACCGGGGCGGCGGGGGGCCGGGTGGCGCCGCTGGCCTCGGGCTCGCAGGCCCCGTCGGCCCCGGACGACGTGGGGCCCTACCGGCAGAGCACGCCCTACCGGCCGCCGCGGGCCGAGACGAACCCGTACTTGCGGGTGCCGGACGGGGGGCCTGTCCCTGGGGCGGGTGGGTCGCCGCCCGGCAGCGGGGCGCCGACCGTCGCGAGCCCTGTACCACCGCCGCCGCCGGACGAGGCGAAGCGGGGGCGGCGGGGGGCGCGGGAGTGGCCTGTGCCGCCGCCTCCCCCACCGCCGCCACCGCCGCCACCGAAGCGGAGGCCCTGACCCCACGCCGCGCTCCGCGCGTCCGGGGCGGTCCCACCCACCCGCAAAACTTCAGCAGGACGCCCGCGCGGATCCGGGTGGGCGGGAAGCACCCGCCGCACCAACGACGGCGCCACCCACCGAGCCACAGCGCTCCACGTCGGGGCCGGACCTCGCACGGCCGTAGCGATGCGGGTGGGCGGGAAGCACCCGCCGCACCAACGGCGGCACCCACCGAGCCACAGCACCCGGGAGGGGGAGCCGAGCAGCCCGCGCGGCAGCGACGGCACCCCCGCCGAGCCGAGGAGTGACAGCAAGACGGGCACCGGGCGAGCACGGCGGGGCCGGGGGATGAACAAGGGGGCGAGGGGGTGTCCGGCAGCCGGACACCCCCGTCACCCGGCCCGCGCCGCCAGCTACCGTGGGGATCACCATGAGTGCCTCCACGCCCCCCGCGCCCTCCGGCGCCACCGCGCCGCCCGGCACCCCCTCGCCGGTGGGCGCCAACGCTGATCTCCCCACGCTGCTCGTCAAGATCTTCGGCAAGGACCGCCCCGGCATCACCGCCGGCCTCTTCGACACGCTCGCGGCGTACTCCGTGGACGTCGTGGACATCGAGCAGGTCGTCACCCGGGGCCGGATAGTGCTGTGCGCGCTGGTCACCGCGCCGCCGCACGGCCTCGAAGGGGATCTGCGGGCCACCGTCCACTCCTGGGCGGACTCCGTGAGCCTGCAGGCCGAGATCATCTCGGGCCGGGGCGACAACCGCCCGCGCGGCCTGGGCCGCTCGCACGTGACCGTGCTCGGCCACCCGCTCACCGCGGAGTCGACCGCCGCGATCGCGGCGAGCATCACGGGGACCGGCGGGAACATCGACCGCATCTTCCGGCTCGCCAAGTACCCGGTCACGGCGGTGGAGTTCGCGGTGTCCGGCACGGAGACCGAGCCCCTGCGCACGGCGCTCGCGCTGGAGGCCGCGGCGCTCGGCGTCGACGTCGCGGTCGTCGCCGCGGGGCTGCACCGCCGCGCGCAGCGCCTGGTCGTGATGGACGTCGACTCGACGCTGATCCAGGACGAGGTGATCGAGCTCTTCGCCGCGCACGCGGGCTGCGAGCCGGAGGTCGCGGAGGTGACGGCGGCCGCGATGCGCGGCGAGCTGGACTTCGAGCAGTCGCTGCACGCGCGCGTCGCCCTCCTCGAAGGGCTCGACGCCTCGGTGGTGGACAAGGTCCGCTCGGAAGTGCGGCTCACCCCGGGTGCGCGGACGCTCATCCGCACCCTCAAGCGCCTGGGCTACCAGGTCGGCGTGGTCTCCGGCGGCTTCACCCAGGTCACGGATGATCTGAAGGAACGTCTCGGCCTGGACTTCGCCCACGCCAACACCCTGGAGATCGTCGACGGCAGGCTCACCGGCAAGGTGACGGGCGAGGTCGTGGACCGCGCGGGCAAGGCCCGGCTGCTGCGCCGCTTCGCCGACGAGGCGGGCGTCCCGCTGGAGCAGACCGTCGCGATCGGCGACGGCGCGAACGACCTCGACATGCTGAACGCCGCCGGTCTCGGCGTCGCGTTCAACGCCAAGCCGATGGTCCGCGAGGCCGCCCACACGGCCGTCAACGTGCCGTTCCTCGACACCGTCCTGTATCTGCTCGGCGTCACCCGCGAAGAGGTCGAGGCCGCGGACATGCACCTGGACCACGAGTAGACCGCCGCTCCGCGTACGGGTCGGGCCCGGCACCCCAGGGGTGCCGGGCCCTTCGCACGGGTCGGCGGTTCCTGCGTGCCGCTAGGCGGACGGCGCCCAGTAGTCCACCAGCGTCGCCGTGCCGGGCTCCAGGCCCTTCCACGAGCCGGTGTACGTGAGGACGGCGAACGCCGAGGTGGGGAAGCCCCGGCGGTTCATCCGCACCTGGGCGTCGCCCTCGGCCTCTCCGGCCAGGACGTCGGCGAGGCCGTGGACGCCGGGGTTGTGGCCGATGAGGATCAGGTCGCGCACGTCGTCCGGGGTCTCGTTGAGCACGGCGATCAGCTCGCCCGGGGAGGCTTCATAGACCCGGTCCTCGTACACCGTCCGGGGACGCTGCGGGAACTCCTGGACGGCGAGCTTCCAGGTCTCGCGGGTCCTGGCGGCGGTCGAGCACAGGGCCAGGTCGAAGACGATTCCGGTGTCGGCGAGTTTGCGGCCGGCCACGGGGGCGTCCTTGCGGCCGCGCTCGGCGAGCGGACGCTCGTGGTCGGACACCTGGGGCCAGTCGGCCTTCGCATGCCGGAAAAGGACAATCCTGCGGGGTTCTGCGACGCTCATGCGTCCCAGCTTCGCATGAAACACGCCAACGGGCGCAGGGAGTTGGCGGGCTCCCCCGCCAGGGGTGACGGGGCGTTCACCAGGTGTCTCCTGAGGTGGTGGGCCCGCCCGCGACCAGGCACGGACGTGTCACTGGAGGGAGGCGAGGAGTACCCTGACGCGCTCGAAGAGGTGGGTGACCACGGGCTCGCCGCTGGCCGCGTGGGCGTCCACCGGGTTCAGTATCAGCAGGAGCAGGGCGGCGAAGGCGATCGCGGGCAGGGCGATGGCCCACCACGGGAGCTGGATCTCGACCGCGGCCGGCTCCGCCCGCTCTGCCGGGTCGCGTCGGGTGTGCGCACGGGCCGACATGCCGCCTCCAAGAACCTTCGAGTGCTCCGTGCCGCGTTGTCGCGGCCACATCTCGAAGGTACGGAGTCCCGGCCCCTCGGCCCATCCGGTGATCCACCCAGATAACCCTGACACTGGCCCCCTAGGGGATGGTGGGGCTAGCACCACCATCCCGCGGTGGAGGGCTGGTTCGCCGGTGATCCGGCGGGGCCTCAGGGCGAGGCGACGGACGCGATGATCCCGATGATCACGGTGATGGCCAGCATCGCGCCGAGCACGATGAGGAGCTTCTTCTGGCCGTTCTGGGGGTTCGGGTCGAGCACTGGCATGCCGCAAGTCTCCCATCCCGGGCCCGTGGACCCGCCGTCGGGGTGCGCGCGGACCCCGGCCGGGGTCGCCGACGCCCGCCCTCGGCCCGCGGGGACCCGCCCCGGCCCGCGGAGACCCGTCCTCGGCCCGCGGCGGCCCGCCCCCGGTGGCGGGCGGGCCGCCGGGTCAGGCCGCGGCCTTCGCCGCCACCTCGTCCTCGATCGTGCGGTCGCGGCCCGCCAGGAAGCCGACCGCGATCTGCGGCACCATCAGGCCCGCCATGAGCGCGAGCGGCAGACCCCAGCCCCCGCTGTGCTGGTAGAGCACGCCCACCAGGAGCGGTCCCGGAATCGAGATCAGATAGCCGGTGCTCTGCGCGAAGGCGGAGAGCTTGGCCACGCCCGCGCTGCTCCTGGCGCGCATGCCCACCATGGTGAGCGCGAGCGGGAAGGCGCAGTTGGAGATGCCGCACAACAGCGCCCACGCCCAGGCGCCGCCCGCCGGGGCGAGGTACAGGCCCGCGTATCCGGCGAGGCCGCAGGCGCCGAGGACGACCACGACGGGGCCCTGGTGGGGCAGCCGGGTCGCCACGCGCGGGATCACGAAGGCGAGGGGTACGCCCATGGCCATCGTGACGGCGAGCAGCACCCCTGCCTCGCTCGCGGGCACGCCGGCGTCCCGGAAGATCTGCGGCAGCCAGCCCATGGTGATGTAGGCGGCGGTGGCCTGGAGCCCGAAGAAGCAGGCGAGGGCCCAGGCCGTGCGGCTGTGGGTGATGCGCAGCGCGTCGTCCTCGCGCCGGACGGCGGCCGGGACCCGCTCGGCGGGGGCCGCCCCGGTGCCGCGCTCGCGCACCAGCGGCAGCCACGGCACGACGGCGACGACGGCGAGCACCGCCCAGACGCCGAGCCCGGTGCGCCAGCTGCCGCCGAGCGCGTCGGTCAGGGGCACGGTGACGGCGGCGGCCAGGGAGGTGCCGAGGGCGAGGGCCATCGAGTACAGGCCGGTCATCGAGCCGACGCGGTCGGGGAACCAGCGCTTGACGATGACCGGCATCAGGACGTTGCTCACGGCGATGCCCATGAGGGCGAACGCGGTGGCCGCCAGGAAGCCCGCGGTGCCGCCGATGAAGGGGCGGACCAGCAGGCCGGTGGCTATCGCGGCCATGCCCGCGCACACCACGGCACCGGAGCCGAAGCGCCGGGCCAGGCGCGGGGCCTGGCTGCCGAAGAGGGCGAAGCAGAGCGGCGGCACGGAGGTGAGCAGTCCCGCGAGGGTGCCGCTCATGCCGAGGCCGTCCCGCACCTCTTCGAGGAGCGCGCCGAGGCTGGTGATGGCGGGCCGGAGGTTGAGGGCGGCGAGGACGATGCCGACGACGATCAGTCGCGTCGCCCACGCGCGCGGGGCGGTCGTTCCACCCGGCTCGACCGGCGCGTCCGCGGCACCGCGCGCCGGTCCGCCGCCGTTCGCACCCGCCGGGTCCGCCGCGGCGGCAGCCTGCCGAACGGCCGCTCCGGCCGGGCCCGGTGGTGTCATCGTCCCGCGTGTCGTATCCGCTTCCTCACTGACCATGAGAGCCATCATAGAATCATGGGATGATTGCCTGTCCAATCCTGAATGGGCTCAGCGGGCTCAACGGGGCCGACGGGCTGATCGGGTCCACCAGGTCCCGCCCAGCGCACTGAGCCCGCCGTGCCCGACGACATCGCCGCCGACCTCGCCGAAGGATGCACATGCCGCTGACCACCCCGCGCCGCTCCGCGCTGTCCGAGCAGGTCATCGCCGCCCTGCGCAATCAGATCTCGTCGGGCGAGTGGCCGGTCGGCTCCCGCATCCCCACCGAGCCCGAGCTGGTCGAGCAGCTGGGCGTGGCCAGGAACACGGTCCGTGAGGCCGTGCGCGCCCTCGCCCACAACGGCCTGCTCGACATCCGGCAGGGCTCGGGCACGTACGTGGTCGCGACCAGCGAGCTGGCGGGCGTGATGCAGCGCAGGTTCGCCGACGCCGATCCGCGGCACATCGCGGAGCTGCGCGCCACGCTGGAGTCGAGCGCCGCGAAGCTCGCCGCCGAGCGGCGCACGGAGCGGGACCTGAAGCAGCTGGACACGCTGCTCGCGCGCCGCGAGGAGGCGTGGGCGTCGGGCGACGCCGAGGCGTTCGTGGCGGCCGACGCGACCCTGCACATGGCGGTGGTGGCCGCGTCCCACAACGACGTCCTGATCGCGCTCTACGCGGACCTGGGCGAGGTGCTGCGGGACTGGCTGCGCGAGGACATCGGCAAGGAGCTGACGCCGGCGGCGTACATGGACCACGGCCGTCTCGTCGAGGCGATCCGCGCGCGGGACGCGGACGCGGCGGCCGCCGAGGCGGCGAGCTACCCCTACCTGTGCCACCCGGAGCGGCTCAACGGCTGAGCGGCCCTTGGGGTCAGCGCTGGTGGCTGATCCACACCGAGCGGACCTCTTTCCAGCAGCGGCCCGCGAGCCGCACCGTCCTGGCGGGCCCGGCCGCGACCGGACGGCTGTCGCTGTCGATGTCCCACCACCGGTCGCACTCGACGTGCAACCGAAGCCGGTCGGTGTCGGGGTACGGGTTGTGGCAGTACGCGACGACGTGGGAGCCGACGACGTTGCTGCGGCACTCCGCGCCGAACGGCCGGTCCGCCGCGGCCGGGCGCGGGTCCGGAGCCGCGCTCGCGGGCCGCTCCTGGTCCCCCCGCGCGCGCTGCCCGGCCGCGTGGGACGCCGCGTGGGACACGGCGTCGTACGGCAGGGTGATCAGGAGGGCGAGCGCGGCGAGCGCCGCACCGGGTGACCAGCGCACACTCCAGGGTGCGCGGCCCGGCCCCGGCGCCGCCCGGTCAGCGGGGCCGAACGGGCGACGCCCCGCCCCCGCGCACTGCGGGAACGGGGCGTCGACGCGTCTGAGACGTCAGAGGGGGATCAGGCACCCATCATGTGCACGCCGCCGTCGACGTGGATGATCTCGCCCGTGGTCTTCGGGAAGAAGTCCGAGAGCAGCGCGACGATGCCGCGGCCCGCGGGCTCGGGGTCGGCCATGTCCCACTGGAGCGGGGAGCGGCTGTCCCAGACCTTGGCGAGCTCGCCGAAGCCCGGGATGGACTTGGCGGCCATGGAGCCGATGGGGCCCGCGGAGACCAGGTTGCAGCGGATGTTCCGCGGACCCAGGTCACGCGCCAGGTAGCGGTTGGTGGCCTCCAGGGCGGCCTTGGCCGGGCCCATCCAGTCGTACTGCGGCCAGGCGAACTGCGCGTCGAAGGTCAGGCCGACGACCGCGCCGCCCTCCTCCGGCATCAGCGGCAGCAGGGCCATGGTCAGCGACTTCAGCGAGAACGCCGAGACGTGCATGGCCGTGGCCACCGACTCGAACGGCGTGTTCAGGAAGTTGCCGCCGAGCGCGTCCTGCGGGGCGAAGCCGATGGAGTGGACGACGCCGTCGAGGCCGCCGAGCTCCTCGCGGACCACGCCCTCCAGGCGGGCGAGGTGCTCCTCGTTGGTGACGTCGAGCTCGATGACCTTGGCGGGCTTGGGCAGCTTCTTGGCGATGCGCTCGGTGAGCGTGGGCCGCGGGAAGGCGGTCAGGATGACCTCGGCACCCTGCTCCTGCGCGACCTTGGCAGCGTGGAAGGCGATGGAGGACTCCATCAGCACACCCGTGATCAGGATCCGCTTGCCGTCGAGAATTCCGCTCATGGTGATCAGTGACCCATGCCCAATCCGCCGTCAACGGGGATGACGGCTCCAGTGATGTACGAGGCGTCGTCCGAGGAGAGGAACCGCACCGTGGCGGCGATCTCCTCGGGCTGCGCGTAACGGCCGAGCGGCACCTGCGCCACGATGCCCGCGCGCTGCTCGTCCGTGAGCGCCTGGGTCATGTCGGTGTCGACAAAACCGGGCGCGACGACGTTGAAGGTGATGTTGCGCGACCCCAGCTCGCGGGCGAGCGAGCGGGCGAAGCCGACCAGGCCCGCCTTGGACGCGGCGTAGTTCGCCTGGCCCGCCGAGCCCAGCAGCCCGACGACGGAGGAGATGAGGACGACGCGGCCCTTCTTGGCGCGCAGCATGCCGCGGTTGGCCCGCTTCACGACGCGGAAGGTGCCGGTGAGGTTGGTGTCGAGGACGGACGTGAAGTCGTCCTCGGACATGCGCATCAGAAGCTGGTCCTTGGTGATGCCCGCGTTCGCGACGAGGACCTCGACCGGGCCGTGCTTCTCCTCGATCTCCTTGTAGGCCTGCTCCACCTGTTCGGTGTCGGTGATGTCGCACTTGACGGCGAGCACGCCGACGGCGGTGAGGTCCTTGGGCGGTTCACCCGAGCGGTAGGTGATCGCCACCTTGTCCCCGGCGTCGGCGAACGCGCGGGCGATGGCGAGGCCGATGCCCCGGTTTCCTCCGGTGACGAGAACCGAGCGGCTCAAGGGATCACCCTTCTCATTGACTGTGTGGTCTCCCGGAAACCTATCGGTCCCGTACGCGATCCGGAGAATCGGCGTCCGACAGTGGCGCAGATGACTCGCTGTTGGATCCCTACAGAAAGGTATGGCCGAGCGGCCGGTTCGCACGCGATGATCGGACATGACCGGTGCCCGGGGGTGGCCGTGGACCGGAGCAGACGGCGGCGGACCGGAGCCGACCGCAGATGACAGCAGGGAGACGTTCCGTGCCTCATTCCATCGATGAAGCCTTCACGGCGCTGCCGCTGCGGGCCCTCGCCGACGCGGCGCTGGCCCGCGCGCGGGCGCTCGGCGCCGAGCACGCGGACTTCCGCCTGGAGCGGGTGCGCAGCGCCGCCTGGCGGCTGCGGGACGCCAAGCCCGCCGCGTCCTCCGACACCACGGACCTGGGGTACGCGGTGCGGGTGGTGCACGGCGGCACCTGGGGCTTCGCCTCGGGCGTGGACCTGACCATGGACGCGGCGGCGCGCGTCGCGTCCCAGGCGGTGGCGATGGCCAAGCTGTCGGCCCAGGTCATCAAGGCGGCCGGGTCCGACGAACGGGTAGAGCTCGCGGACGAGCCGGTGCACGAGGACCGGACGTGGGTCTCCGCGTACGAGATCGACCCCTTCTCGGTCCCGGACGAGGAGAAGACGGGGCTGCTCGCGGACTGGAGCGGGCGCCTGCTGGCCGCCGACGGGGTCGCGCACGTGGACGCCTCGCTGCTCACCGTCCACGAGAACAAGTTCTACGCGGACACGGCGGGGACGGTCACCACGCAGCAGCGCGTGCGGCTGCACCCGCAGCTGACGGCACACGCCGTGGACGAGTCGACCGGGGAGTTCGACTCCATGCGGACGATCGCGCCGCCGGTCGGCCGTGGCTGGGAGTATCTGACCGGCACGGGCTGGGACTGGGACGACGAGCTGGCCCGGATCCCCGGGCAACTGGCCGAGAAGATGCGCGCCCCGAGCGTCGAGCCCGGCCTGTACGACCTGGTGGTCGACCCCTCCAACCTGTGGCTGACGATCCACGAGTCCATCGGCCACGCCACGGAGCTGGACCGCGCCCTCGGCTACGAGGCGGCGTACGCGGGCACCTCCTTCGCCACCTTCGACCAGCTCGGCAAGCTCGCGTACGGCTCGTCCCTGATGAACGTCACGGGTGACCGGACGGCCGAGCACGGCCTCGCGACCATCGGGTACGACGACGAGGGCGTGGCCGCGCAGTCCTGGGACCTGGTCAAGGACGGCACGCTCGTCGGCTACCAGCTGGACCGGCGCATCGCGAGGCTCACCGGCTTCGAGCGCTCCAACGGCTGCGCGTACGCCGACTCCCCCGCGCACGTGCCGGTCCAGCGCATGGCGAACGTGTCGCTCCAGCCGGATCCGGCGGGCCTGTCCACGGACGACCTGATCAGCGGCGTGGAGCGCGGCATCTACGTGGTGGGCGACCGGTCGTGGTCCATCGACATGCAGCGGTACAACTTCCAGTTCACCGGCCAGCGCTTCTACCGGATCGAGAACGGCCGGCTCGCCGGGCAGCTGCGCGACGTCGCCTACCAGGCGACCACCACCGACTTCTGGGGCTCGATGACGGCCGTCGGCGGCCCGCAGACCTACGTCCTCGGCGGCGCCTTCAACTGCGGCAAGGCCCAGCCGGGCCAGGTCGCCGCCGTCTCCCACGGCTGCCCCTCCGCCCTCTTCCAGGGCGTCAACATCCTCAACACCACGCAGGAGGCCGGGCGATGAGCCCTCGTACGAGCAAGCCGCACGAGATCGTCGAGCGGGCCCTGGAGCTGTCGACCGCCGACGGCTGTGTGGTGATCGCCGACGAGGAGTCGACGGCGAACCTGCGCTGGGCGGGCAACGCCCTCACCACCAACGGCGTCACCCGGGGCCGCACCCTCACCGTCATCGCCACGGTCGACGGGGCCAAGGGCACCGCGTCCGGCGTCGTCTCGCGCTCGGCCGTGACGGGGGACGACCTGGAGCCGCTGGTGCGGGCCGCCGAGGCCGCGGCGCGCGCGGCCGGGCCCGCCGAGGACGCCCAGCCGCTGGTGACCGGCGCCCCGGCGGCCCCGGACTTCACGGACGGGCCCGCCGAGACCTCCTCGGCCGTCTTCGCGGACTTCGCACCCGCCCTCGGCGAGGCCTTCGCCCGTGCCCGGGCGGGCGGCCGCGAGCTGTACGGCTTCGCCAACCACGAGCTGACCACCAGCTACCTGGGCACGTCGACGGGCCTGCGGCTGCGTCACGACCAGCCGAGCGGCACCCTGGAGCTGAACGCCAAGTCCCCGGACCGCACCCGTTCGGCCTGGGCGGGCCGGGCCACGCGCGACTTCAAGGACGTCGACCCGGCGGCGCTCGACGAGGAGCTGGCCCAGCGCCTGGCCTGGGCGCGGCGGCGCGTGGAGCTGCCCGCGGGGCGCTACGAGACGCTGCTCCCGCCCACCGCGGTCGCCGACCTGCTGATCTACCAGCTGTGGTCGTCGACGGCCCGGGACGCGGCGGAGGGCCGCACGGTGTTCTCCAAGCCGGGCGGCGGCACCCGCGTCGGGGAGCGGCTCGCCCCGCTGCCCCTGACGCTGCGCAGCGACCCGAACGAGCCGGGCCTGGAGGCGGCGCCCTTCGTGCTCGCGCACGCCTCGGGCGACGACGCGTCGGCCTTCGACAACGGCCTGCCGCTCACCCCCACCGACTGGGTGCGCGACGGTGAGCTGAAGCACCTGATCACCACCCGGCACAGCGCCGCCCTGACCGGTCTGCCGGTGGCCCCGTCGATCGACAACCTCGTCCTGGAGGGCGGCTCGGACCGCTCCCTGGACGAGATGGTGGCGGCCACCGAGCGCGGCCTGCTGCTGACCTGCCTGTGGTACATCCGCGAGGTCGACCCGGCGACGCTGCTGCTCACGGGCCTGACCCGGGACGGCGTGTACCTGGTGGAGAACGGCGAGGTGGTGGGCGAGGTGAACAACTTCCGGTTCAACGAGTCGCCCGTGGACCTGCTGTCGCGGGCCGCCGAGGCGGGCCGGACGGAGAAGACGCTGCCGCGCGAGTGGGGCGACTACTTCACCCGGGCGGCCATGCCCGCGCTGCGGGTCCCGGATTTCAATATGAGTTCGGTCAGCCAGGGCGTATAACCTCGTAGACCGCACCCCAGAGGTGTGCGTACCGATCACTCCCGAGGAGACAAGAGACCCGTGACGGACATCGTCGACGAGCTGAAGTGGCGGGGACTGTTTTCCCAGTCCACCGACGAAGAGGCACTGCGCAAGGCGCTCGCGGACGGTCCCGTCACGTTCTATTGCGGCTTCGACCCGACCGCGGCCAGCCTGCACGTCGGGCATCTGGTGCAGGTCCTGACCGTGCGCCGCCTCCAGCTCGCGGGCCACCGCCCGCTGGCCCTGGTGGGCGGCGCCACGGGCCAGATCGGCGACCCGCGCCCCACGGCCGAGCGCACCCTGAACGACCCGGAGACGGTCGCGGGCTGGGTGAGCCGGCTGCGGGCGCAGATCGAGCCCTTCCTGTCCTTCGAGGGCGAGAACGCCGCGCTGATGGTGAACAACCTGGACTGGACCGCGGGCATGTCCGCGATCGAGTTCCTGCGGGACATCGGCAAGCACTTCCGTGTGAACAAGATGCTCACCAAGGAGTCCGTGGCCCGCCGCCTGGAGTCGCAGGAGGGCATCAGCTACACCGAATTCAGCTACCAGCTGCTCCAGGGCATGGACTTCCTGGAGCTGTACCGGCGCCACGGCTGTGTGCTCCAGACCGGCGGCTCCGACCAGTGGGGCAACCTCACGGCGGGCATCGACCTGATCCACCGCCTGGCGCCGGAGGCGACGGTGCACGCCATCGCCACGCCGCTGATGACGAAGGCGGACGGCACCAAGTTCGGCAAGACCGAGGGCGGCGCCGTCTGGCTCGACCCGGAGATGACGACGCCGTACGCGTTCTACCAGTTCTGGCTGAACGTGGACGACCGGGACATCTCCCGCTACCTGCGCATCCTGTCCTTCAAGTCCCGCGAGGACCTCGAGGAGCTCGAGCGACAGACCGAGGAGCGCCCGCAGGCGCGCGCGGCCCAGCGCGCGCTGGCCGAGGAGCTGACGACCCTGGTGCACGGCGCCGACCAGTGCGCCGCCGTGATCGCCGCGTCGAAGGCCCTCTTCGGCCAGGGCGACCTCGGCGACCTGGACGCGGCGACGCTCGCCGCGGCGCTCTCCGAGCTGCCGCGCGTCGAGATCGCCGAGCTCGGCCCGGTCGTGGACCTGCTCGCCGAGGTCGGCCTGGTGGCGAGCAAGTCGGCCGCGCGCCGCACGGTCAAGGAGGGCGGTGCCTACGTGAACAACGTGAAGGTGCCGTCCGAGGACGCCGTCCCGGCCCGCGAGGACCTGCTCCACGGGCGCTGGCTGGTGCTGCGCCGGGGCAAGAAGAACCTGGCGGCGGTGGAGGTCACGGCGGGCTGACCCCGCGCACGACGGCTGACCGGCTCGCGCACGACGGCTGGCTGGCCTCGCGCACGACGGCCGCCTGCCCCAGGTCACGACGGCCGCCCGACCCCGGTCGCGGCGGCCGCCCGGCCCCGGTCGCGGCAGCCGTCCGGCCGAGCTCGTGGCCGCGGTCGGCGCGACTGAGGGGCCGGTCCCTGCGGACCGGCCCCTCACACGTGTCCGCGGAGCGCGTGTCCGCGGCCGCGTCACGTCGTCTGTCTGTTGCCCTTGACGGCCTTGTACAGCATGTCGCCGACTGCCACGACCACGAGCGCCGCACCGAGCTGGAGCGCGTGCCGCCCCCAGTCGATGCCCTTGGTCTCGTCGATGCCGAAGCCCGCGGCCATCCAGTTTCCGAGCACGCCGCCGATGATGCCGAACACGGTCGTCAGCCAGAGCGGACTGTGCTGTTTCCCCGGCAGGATCGCCTTGGCGAGCAGACCGAGCACGAAGCCCACGATGATCGCCCACAACCAGCCCATAGCTGCCTCCTCAGACGGCTCGACATGAGCATTACGCTCAGTGTCGGCCCATCCTCCGTACGGCGCATGTCGGGCGCCGCCATACGTGGCACGACGCACCGGAGACCATGGGGCGAGGCCGGACCCGGTCTACGCGACGGCGCAGGTGCGGCGTAACGTGGAGGGGTCCAGGCCGGGGAGAGTCTGGCGCGAACGGGCAGGCGGTGGAATGTGATGCGGAAGCAGAACGACGCTCAGGTCTTCCGGATCACAGGGGCCAGGCAGGGCCTCGCGGACGACGTGCGGGGACGGCAGCGGCGCTATGTGATCTCGATGTCCGTCCGCACTGTTTCGGTCATTGCCGCCGCGGTCCTCTGGAACGTCGAACGGCACGTCGCGCTCGTCGCGCTGGTGCTCGGCATACTGCTGCCGTACGTCGCCGTGGTGATCGCCAACGCGGGCCGGGAGAACGCGCCTTCGCTTCCGTCAACCTTCGTACCGGCACCGTCGCGGCCGATGCTGGCCGCCGCCGCGCCCGGCGAGCGGAGCGCGGAACGCGCCTCGGAAGAGCCACCGAGGGCCGCCCGCGAGGAGCCCCGGGCGCCGTCACGGGAACAGGGCTGACCGACGACGTTACGCCAAGCTCAAGAAAAGCTCAGATCAATCATGGAGTTCCGGTGCCAGGCGCCCACTTGGCCGTGACATACTTCGTACGCGCTCCGCATCCCCCGTCGGAGCGACAGACCGACGCCGGGCAGCTCCCCCCGTGGCTGCTCGGCGTCGCCTTGTTTGGGATGAATACGTGACCGACGAAACCCCCGTCTGCTCCGCCAAGGGCTGCCGTGCGGCCGCCGTGTGGGTGCTCGCCTGGAACAACCCGAAGCTGCACACTCCGGAGCGCCGGAAGACCTGGCTGGCCTGCGAGGATCACCGCGAGCACCTGTCCCAGTTCCTCGGTGTGCGGGGCTTCCTCAAGGACGTCGTCACGCTGGCGGAGTGGGACGCCGCGCAGGCTTCCGGGGACGGCCCGGCGGCCTAGGGCCCCTCCGGTGCGTCCGCGCCGGGGTCAGCCGCCGATCGCCGACATGGGGCGCTCGGGCTGGAGGAACGCCGGATCGTCCAGACCTGATCCCGCCTTTTTGCCCCACATCGCGAGCTTCCAGATGCGGGCGATCTCCTCGTCCGTACGGTCCGCAGCGCGCAGGGCGGCGCGCAGGTCGGTCTCCTCCGTGGCGAACAGACAGGTGCGGACCTGGCCGTCGGCGGTGAGCCGGGTGCGGTCGCAGGCCGCGCAGAAGGGCCGCGTGACGGAGGCGATCACACCGACGCGGTGCGGGCCGCCGTCGACGAGCCAGCGCTCCGCGGGCGCGGAGCCGCGCTGCTCGGAGCCCTCATCGGTGAGGTCGAAGCGGGTGCGCAGCGAGGCCAGGATGTCACCGGCCGTGATCATGCCCTCGCGCTTCCAGCCGTGCTGGGCGTCCAGGGGCATCTGCTCGATGAAGCGCAGTTCGTAGTCGTGCTCGACGGCCCAGGCCAGGAGGTCGGGGGCCTCGTCGTCGTTGAGCCCCGGCATCAGGACCGTGTTGACCTTCACGGGGGTCAGGCCCGCCGCGCGGGCCGCTTCGAGTCCTTCCAGGACGTCGCGGTGGCGGTCGCGCCGGGTGAGGGTCTTGAAGACGTCCGGGCGCAGGGTGTCGAGGGAGACGTTGACCCGGTCGAGACCGGCGACCTTGAGGGCCTCGGCGGTGCGCTTGAGGCCGATGCCGTTGGTCGTCAGGGACATCCTGGGGCGCGGCTCCAGGGCGGCGCAGCGCTCGACGATGCCGACGAGGCCGGGGCGGAGCAGCGGCTCGCCGCCGGTGAAGCGGATCTCCTCGATGCCGAGGCGGGTGACGGCTATGCGGACCAGGCGGACGATCTCGTCGTCGGTGAGCAGGTCGGGCTTGGCCAGCCACTGCAGGCCTTCCTCCGGCATGCAGTACGTGCACCGCAGATTGCACCGGTCGGTCAGTGAAACCCGCAGATCGGTGGCCACTCGGCCGTACGTGTCGATGAGCACGTGGGCCCCCTCCCCGGTCCGGATCGGTGGTGCGTTCGGTAGTACGCCCTTTGACCATGAGCCTACGTGACGTGACCGACATCGACAGAGGCCGTTTCCACAGGACGCGCGCGGCCGCGTCGTAGGGATCTACGACGCGGCCGCGCGACGGCTTTCCGTCAGTGGGCTCCGGTGCCCGTGAGGGAGCGCACCTCCAGCTCCGCGTACTTGTCCTTGTCGGGCTCCTCCTTGGAGAGCATCGTGCCGAGCCAGCCGAGCAGGAAGCCCACCGGGATGGAGATGAGGCCCGGGTTCTCCAGCGGGAACCAGTGGAAGTCGACGCCCTTGAACATGGAGGTCTTCTCGTTGCCGGACACCACCGGCGAGAAGAGCACCAGGACGACGGCGGTGGTCAGGCCGCCGTAGATCGACCACAGGGCGCCCTGGGTGGTGAACCGCTTCCAGAACAGGCTGTAGAGGATCGTCGGCAGGTTCGCGGACGCGGCGACGGCGAAGGCGAGGGCCACCAGGCCCGCCACGTTCAGGTCGCGGGCGAGGGCGCCGAGGCCGATGGAGACGATGCCGATGAAGACCGTCGCCCAGCGGGCGGCCCTGACCTCCTCCTTCTCGTCGGCCTTGCCCTTCTTGATCACGTTGGCGTAGATGTCGTGCGCGAACGACGAGGACGAGGCGAGCGTGAGGCCCGCGACGACCGCGAGGATGGTGGCGAACGCGACGGCGGAGATCGTGGCGAGCAGGATCGCGCCCCAGTTGGAGTCGGTGCCCCCCAGATGCAGGGCGAGCAGGGGTGCCGCCGTGTTGCCCGCCGGGTTGGAGTCGGTGATCTCCTTGGGGCTGATCAGGGCCGCGGCGCCGAAGCCGAGGGCGATCGTCATCAGGTAGAAGGCGCCGATGATGCCGATGGCCCAGTTCACGGACTTCCGGGCGGCCTTGGCCGTGGGCACCGTGTAGAAGCGGATGAGGATGTGCGGCAGGCCCGCGGTGCCGAGCACCAGGGCGATGCCGAGCGAGATGAAGTCCAGCTTGGACGTCGACGTGGCGCCGTACTTGAGGCCGGGCTCCAGGAAGGGCGCGCCCTTGCCGCTGTTCTCGGCGGCGGTGCCGAGCAGGTCGGAGACGTTGAAGTCGAACTTCAGCAGGACCAGGAAGGTCAGCAGGAGCGCGCCCGCGATGAGCAGGACGGCCTTGACCATCTGCACCCAGGTGGTGCCCTTCATGCCGCCGATGGTGACGTACACGATCATCAGGACGCCGACCAGCGCGACGATGCCGACCTTGCCGCCGTCGCTGGTGATGCCGAGGAGCAGGGAGACCAGGACGCCCGCGCCCGCCATCTGCGCGAGCAGGTAGAAGATCGACACGACGATGGTGGAGGTGCCGGCCGCGGTGCGCACCGGGCGCTGGCGCATGCGGAAGGCGAGGACGTCGCCCATGGTGTAGCGCCCGGAGTTGCGCAGCGGCTCGGCGACGAGCAGCAGCGCCACCAGCCAGGCGACCAGGAAGCCGATGGAGTACAGGAAGCCGTCGTAGCCGAACAGGGCGATGGCGCCCGCGATGCCGAGGAAGGACGCGGCGGACATGTAGTCGCCGGAGACGGCGAGGCCGTTCTGGAAGCCGGTGAACTGCCGTCCGCCGGCGTAGAAGTCCGCGGCGCTCTTGGTCTGGCGGCCCGCCCACACGGTGATGACGAGGGTGGCGACGACGAAGATCGCGAACAGCGTGATGATCAGCGGGCGGTGCTCGCTGGCCTTGCTGGCGGCGAGCACGGTGGAGTGGGCCTCGGGGAAGGCCGTGGCGGTCGAAGCGATCGGGGTGTTCACGCGCCGCCCTCCATCCGGGACTTGATGGCGTCCGCGCGCGGGTCGAGCTTGGTGGCGGCGTGGCGCGAGTACCACCAGGCGATGAGGAAGGTGGTGAGGAACTGCGCGAGCCCGAGCACGAGCGCGACGTTGATGTTGCCGACCACCTTGGTGCCCATGAAGCCACCGGCGTAGTTCGAAAGGAGGACGTACACGAGGTACCAGGTGATGAACGCGATGGTGAGGGGGAACGCGAACGAGCGGTGCGCGGCACGCAGTTCGCCGAACTCCGCGCTCTGCTGCACCTGGACGTACTCCTCGGTGGAGGGCACCGAGCGGGTGGGTTCTGGGCCGCCCTTCGACGGGGGCGGTGCGTCGGTGGCCACGGAGTCTCCTCGTGGTACGGGGGGTGGGGGGACGGAAACGGAAGCGGTGTGATCCATGTGCTCTGCTCTCGAAGTGACGCGGATCACGTGGGCCGAGGATGGTGATGTTAGGCCCAGGGGACGTGATCCGACAGGGGGTTGATATTGCTTCTCCGCGCTGTTCAACGTCACGACGGCGCGCCCGGAGCGGTTGGAACGGGCGCTTTCCCGGCCTTTTGCCAGAAGTCATTGCTGGCCCGGGAGCACTGGGGTTAGCTTCACCCTGCACCACTAGTCATGCACCTGGCACCACCCGTCAGCACCTGCCCGAGCACCAGCAGTGTTCGGGCAGTTCCGTATCCGGATGATGTGGAGAACCCATGGCTCATCTGCGCTCCTCGCGCCCGTCCCGCTCCAGACGGCTCGCGCTCGCCGTGCCGCTCGGTGTCGCCCTCGCCGCGGCCGTCGGCTTCGGCCCGGGCGCGGCGGCGGCCCCGCTCGACAACCCGGGACCGGCCGCGGCACGGGCCGTCGAGGCGCCCGCGGCGGGCAAGCTGGCGTACGTCGTGAACACCCGCACCGACGCCAAGACCATCGCCTCCGTGAAGAAGGCGATCGCCAGGGCCGACGGCACGGTCGTGGTGACGTACCGGAAGATCGGCGTGATCGTCGCGCACTCGGCCAACCCGGACTTCGGCAAGCAGCTGCGGGCGGTGCGCGGCGTGCAGTCCGCGGGCGCGACCCGCACGGCCCCGCTGACGGCGGCCGGGACGACCGAGGAGGGCGCCCCCACCTTCCTGTCCAAGGACCGGGCCGACCGGCTCAAGTCGGCTCAGCGGAAGGCCGCTTCGGGCCAGGCCGCCCCCGAGCCGCTCGAGGGCGACCAGTGGGACCTGCGGGCCATCGGCGCCGACAAGGCCGCGCAGATCAACCCGGGCAGCAAGAAGGTCACCGTCGGCGTCATCGACACCGGCGTCGACGACACGCACCCCGACCTGGCGCCCAGCTTCTCCGCCAAGCAGTCGGCGAGCTGTGTCGGCGGCAAGGCCGACACCTCGCCCGGCGCCTGGCGTCCGGCGAAGAAGGAGCACTACCACGGCACGCACGTGGCGGGCGAGATAGCCGCGGCCCGCAACGGCATAGGCGTCGCCGGGGTGGCACCCGGCGTCAAGGTCGCGGGCATCAAGGTGGCCGACCCGGTCAGCGAGCTGTTCTACCCGGAGAGCGTCGTCTGCGCCTTCGTGTTCGCCGCCGACAACGGCATCGAGATCACCAACAACAGCTACTACGTGGACCCGTGGCTGTACAACTGCAAGGACGACCCGGACCAGCGGGCCATCCTCGACGCGGTCAACCGGGCCCAGCGCTACGCCCAGCGCAAGGGCACCCTGAACCTCGCCTCCGCGGGCAACTCCAACCACGACCTGGACGCGAACGAGATCGTCGACGAGTCGAGCCCCGACGACTCCACCCCGGTCAAGCGCACCATCGACCCGCACAAGTGCCTCGACGTGCCCACCCAGCTCCCGGGCGTCGTCACGGTCAGCGCGACCGGCGTGTACAAGGCCAAGTCGTACTACTCGACGTACGGCAACGGCGTCGTCGACATCGCGGCCCCCGGCGGTGACCGCCGCTACCAGAAGCCGACGGACACCCCCTCGAAGGACGGCGGCATCCTCTCCACGATGCCGGGCGGCGAGTACGCCTGGCTGCAGGGCACCTCGATGGCCTCGCCGCACGCCGCGGGCGTCGCCGCCCTGCTGAAGTCCACGCACCCCAAGGCGAGCCCGGCCCAGCTCCAGAAGCTCCTCAAGAAGCAGGCGGACAACCCGGGCTGCCCGGACAAGCCGTACGACCCGGACGGTGACGGCAAGGTCGACGCCGTCTGCAAGGGCGACAAGAACCGCAACGGCTTCTACGGCTACGGAATCGTCGACGCGCTCGACGCCGTGAAGAAGAAGTGAAGGGGAGCACCTACGTGACCAGGCACTCCGCATCCTTCGGACGTCGTGCGCTCGCCCTTCCCCTCGGTGTGGCCGTGGTGTCCGCGCTCGCCTTCCTTCCGGGCACGGCGGCGGCGCAGCCCGACGCGCCGTCCGCGCCCGCCGCCCAGCAGCCGAAGGCCGAAGGGTCGGCCATGAGCTACGTCGTCAACGTCCGTGCGGGACACGGCGGCTGGACGGCGAAGTACGTCAAGAAGGCCATCGCCAAGGCGGGCGGCGAGGTCGTCATCGCGTACGACCAGATCGGCGTCATCGTCGCGCACTCCTCCGACCCGGACTTCGCGAAGAAGATCCGCCAGGTCAAGGGCGTGCAGTCGGCGGGGGCCACGCGCACGACGCCGCTGTCCGCGCAGTCGAGCGACGACATCGACGCGGCACGGCCGCTGTCCGCCAAGGAGGCCCGGGCGGCCGCGGGCTCGGCGGCCGACGGCCAGGACGAGCTGGAGCCGCTCCAGTGGGACCTGCCCGCCATCAAGGCGGACCAGGCGCACAAGGAGTCCCTGGGCAGCCCGAAGGTGACGGTCGGCGTCCTCGACTCCGGGGTCGACGACACGCACCCGGACATCGCGCCGAACTTCGACAGGAACGCGTCCGCGAGCTGTCTGGGCGGCGTGCCCACGCAGAAGGACAACGCCTGGCGGCCGGTGGCCAAGGAGAGCGACCACGGCATGCACGTGGCGGGCACGATCGCCGCCGCGAAGAACGGCACCGGCGTCACCGGCGTCGCGCCGGGCGTGAAGGTGGCGAGTCTGAAGGTGGCCGAGCCGGCGACCGGTCTGTACTACACGGAGGCCGTCGTCTGCGGCTTCGTGTGGGCGGCCGAGCACGGCGTGGACGTCACGAACAGCAGCTACTACACGGACCCGTGGCTGTTCAACTGCCGTACGGACGACGACCAGCGGGCCCTGGTCGACGCGGTCGGCCGCGCCAGTCGGTACGCCGAGCGCAAGGGCGCCGTGAACGTCGCGGCGGCGGGCAACGCCAAGACGGACCTCGCCCAGGAAGAGATCGTCGACAAGTCGAGCCCGAACGACTCGACGCCGGTCGAGCGCACCATCAAGACCGCGGACTGCTTCGACCTGCCGTCGCAGCTGCCGGGCGTCGTGACGGTGTCCTCCACGGGCGCGAAGGGCCTGAAGTCCTCGTTCTCCAACTACGGCAAGGGCGTCATCGACATCACGGCCCCCGGCGGCGACTCGACGGCGTTCCAGAAGCCGCAGCCGCCCGCCACCAGCGGGCTGATCCTGTCGACGCTGCCGGGCGGCAAGTTCGGCTACAAGGCGGGGACGTCGATGGCGTCGCCGCACGCCGCGGGCGTGGCCGCGCTGATCAAGTCGGCGCACCCCAAGGCGTCGGCGGCCCGGGTGAAGGCCCTGCTGTACCGGCAGGCCGACGCCGTGCCGTGCACCGACCCCTACGACATCGACGGCGACGGCAAGGTCGACGCGGTGTGCGAGGGCGGCAAGAACAGGAACGGCTTCTACGGCGTGGGCATGATCGACGCGCTGGACGCCGTGCGGAAGTAGCCCCTTACGGGAGCAACGGGACCGCTGAGAGGCGGTCGGGGCCGGGCGGTTGCGGACCGCCCGGCCCTTCGCGAGAGGATGCCGCCCATGTACGCCTACCGAGACTCGTCATTCGTCCACGAAGGCCCCGAGCAGTGGCGCGCCGAGCCGGTGCGCCCGACGTGGCAGCTGGCCCTGCTGTTCATGGTCACGGTGGTCGTGCTGCCGGTGTGGTGGCTGCTGCTCCTCGTCCTCGCCGTCGTGGCCATCGTGATCGCCCTGTTCGCGGAGATCCTCACGGTGATCCCGGGCTTCGAGAGCGGCGCCGAGCGCGTCATGGACCGGGTCCTCGGCCTGATCGCGATCTGGCCGCGCTGGACCGTGACCTGGCCCGAGCTGCGGCACGAGGGCGACGAGGGCTTCTACCGGGCCCGTGTCGACGGATACCTGGACACCTGGACGAAGCGGGCGTCGCGGCCCAAGGAGGAGAAGAAGCCCAACCCGCCGGTGGAGTGCGAGGTGCCGCTGCGCAAGTACCGGGGCGTCGGCGGCGGTTACGTGGTCGAGGCGGCGGCGGCCCGCGGCTGGGAGCTGCGGCCCTCGGACCCCGCGGAGGAGATCCGGCTGTGGTGGTCGGCGGCCTCCGAGCCCGGCGCCACGGGGCCCACGCCATAGTGACTGCATGACACAACCACCTTTGGCCGGCGGGGAGTCGCTCGCCGGGGCCGCGTACGCGTGGGCGGCGCTCGGCGGCGCCCCGCAGGCACTGGCCCGCCTCTCCCCCGTCGTGCGCGACGACACCCTGGCCGCACGGCTTCCGGTACGCGCCCTCGCACGGGCCTGCGTGGGCGTCTGCGCGCTCGCGGCGGCCGAGCTCGTGGCCCTGCGCACACAAGGGCCCGCGCCGCACGCGCGCGTGGACGACGGTGCCGTGGCCGCCGCGTTCACCAGTGAGCGGCAGCTGCTCGTGGACGGGCGCGCGCCCGTCACCTTCGCGCCCCTGTCCCGGTTCTGGCGCACCGCGGACGGCTGGGTGCGCACGCACGCGAACTACCCCCACCACCGGGAGCGCCTGCTCACCGGCCTCGGCCTCACGGCGAGCACGGCCGACGCGGACAGCGAGGCCACCGTGCACGCGGTGGCCGCGCGGCTCGCCGCGCTGCCGGGCGTCGAGGCCGAGGCCGCGGTGTACGCCGCCGGGGGCCTCGCCGTCGCGCTGCGCACCCCGCGGGAGTGGGCCGCGCACCCGCAGGCGGCGGCCGTGGCGCGGCTGCCCCTGGTGGCGCGCGAGCGGCTCGGCGACGGCGCGCCGCGCCCCCTGCCGCTACCCGCCGCGGGGCCGCTCCCGCCCGCGTCCGGGGTACGCGTCCTCGACCTCACCCGGGTCATCGCGGGCCCGGTCGCGACCCGCACCCTCGCGCTGCTCGGCGCGGACGTGCTGCGCGTGGACCCGCCGCACCGCCCGGAGCTGCCCGACCAGCACGCGGACACGGGCTTCGGCAAGCGCTCCACGGTCCTCGACCTCGGTGGCCGCGCGGGCCTGCGGACGTTCCAGGAACTGCTCGCCGGGGCCGACGTGGTGGTGACCGGCTACCGGCCCGGCGCCCTCGACCGGTTCGGGCTCTCCCCCGAGGCGCTGGCCGAGCGCCGCCCGGGCCTGGTGGTGGCGCAGCTGTCGGCGTGGGGCACGACGGGCCCGTGGGCGCACCGGCGCGGCTTCGACAGCCTGGTGCAGGTGGCGACGGGCATCGCCGCCACGGAGGGCTCGCCGGAGCGGCCCGGCGCGCTGCCCGCGCAGGCCCTGGACCACGGCACGGGCTATCTGCTGGCCGCGGCGGTCCTGCGGGCGCTCACCGAGCAGCGGACGGACGGCGCGGGCGGCACCCGCCTCGCCCGGCTCGCCCTGGCCCGGACGGCGGCGTGGCTGACCGGGGCGGTGGACGGCGAGCGCGCCCCAGGACACGCGCCGGACGACAGCTCCGCCGGGTACGACTCCGTGGGCCCGTCCGAGCGCACGCGCGCGTACGACCCCACGGACCGGCTCGCTCACACGGACAGCCCTCTCGGGCGGCTGCGGTACGCCCCGTCGCCGGTCTCCTTCACCGGCGGCCCGTTGAACTGGGCGCACCCGCCGGGCCCTTGGGGCGCGGACGCACCTGTGTGGCGCTGAGCGGGCCCCGCCGGGCGGAAGGGCAGCGCACCAGTTGTTTGCCCGGACTTGCCCCGAAGTGGGATGACTGGTGAAGATCGTGTAGTGAGCATACGACCGTCCGTGGAAACCGGAGACTCCCTGGCGGCAGGCGCCCCCTCGGCGGGAGGCGGGGCCTCGGCAGAGGCGGCCGCCGCCCCGCGCGCGGGGCGCCGTGCCGCGCACCGCCGCGCGTCGCCGGGGCGCGCCGTGGCCGTGCTCGTGCTCGTGGCCGTCGCCGCGGTGGTGCCGCTGCTTGGCCCCGCGGCCGTGCTCGACGGTACCGGCGAGGCCGAGGCGCCCGGCACGCAGGGCATCACGTTTCTGCGGACGGTCCTGTTCGCCGCGCTGTGCGTGCAGCTCGGCGAGGTGTTCATCCGCCGGGTCGCTCGCCGGGTGCCCGGGGCGCCGGTGGCGTCTGCGCCGCCCTTGTGGGGGTGGTGGGCCGCGGCCGCGGGCTTCGTCGCGGCGCTGGGGCTCGCGTCGGTCGTGGCCAGCGGCAATCTGGTGCCGCAGCAGCCGTCGGACCTGGACCTCGGCGGTCTGTACGCGTCGCGGGACGGCCGCCTCGCGCTCCTGGAGGTCAACGCGTTCCTCGTGGCCGCGCTGTGCGCGCGCACGCGCCGCCCCGACAGCGCGGTCCTGCCGCTGGCGGCGGTGGTCGTCGCGGAGGCGCTGCGCGCCCACCCGCCCGCGGAGGACGCCGCCCTGGCGGGGTCCGGCCTGACCCTCGTCCATCTGACGTGCGCGGCCCTGTGGGCGGGTGGCCTGCTGTACGCGCTGCGGATCCTGTGGCGCTGGCGAACGTCCGCCCCGGAGGCGGCCGTTGCCGTACTGGGCCTCTACGCGCGCGTGGCGGCCGTCCTGTTCGCCGCGATCACCGCGACCGGGATCGTCAGCACGCTGCGCCGCATGCCGCCGGACACGGTGGCCGACCAGCTGACCACGACCGCGTACGGCCGCACGGTGCTGGCCAAGCTGCTGCTCGTGGCCGTCGTCGCCGTCCTCGCGCTGCTCGCCCGGCGCCGTCTGAAGCGGTGTTCCGGCCGCGACCGGATCGCGGCCTACGCGCCCGCGCGCGCCGAGGTGTTCGTGCTCGGCGCCGTGGTCGCCGTGTCGGCGCTGCTCACCGCCGTGCCGCTGCCGATCCGCTGGTGAGGACGCCACGGACCAGGAGGGCCTGGGCCGCCAGATAGGTGAGCATGATCCAGAAGTCGGGGCGCGGGGCCTGCGGCCAGTCGGCCACGTCGGTCGCGATGAGCGTGTCCGAGAGCAGGAACAGCGCGCCGCCCGCGGCCGCCGTGGGCCCCAGGGTGGTGGCACCGCCCGCCATCGCCGTGAGCAGCAGGCTGTAGCCCGCGACCGGGACGCGCATCTCGGGCGGCAGGTCGGGCCAGAGCAGCGCCACGGTGACGCCGAGCGCCGCGCCGTACACGAGGACCAGGCCCGCGCCCCGGGCCCTGGGGTGGGCGGTCCCCTGTCGCCGGAACAGGGCGAGGTAGCAGACGTGGCCCGCCGCGAAGGACGCCATTCCGGCGAGGAAGGCGGGGTCGGCGTCCGCCAGGAGGAGGGTGTCGCCGCCCCAGCCGAGGAGCAGCGCGGCCACCAGGAGGCGGGGGCCGTTGCTCAGCACGACGTAGAGCGCGAGCGCCGGCATGAGGAGGGGCTTCAGGAGGGTGTGGGCGAGGTCCGATCCGGCGGCCACGCCCGCCAGGTCACCGAGCGCGAGCAGGGCGAAGGCGGCCAGGCCCCAGGGGGCCCGGCCCTGGTCTCCGGCGCGGGGCGCCGCGGGCTGTGCCCACCCGTTCCGCCCTGCGGAACGATGCCCCACAGCAGGCGTCATGCCGCGCGCTCCGGAGTCTTCTGCCGCCGCGCGGCGGCCGTCGGCTCGGGCGGAGGTGTCGGCTGCCAGCCCGGGCCCCGGAAGACGTGGCCCGCTCGGGCGCGCCAACTGGTCGCCCTCCTCACGTCCCTGGCGATGGCCGCGTACTCGTGGGTGGCCACGCGCAGGGGGTTGTACGTGGAGATGTCCTTGGTCAGGCCGTAGACGGGGCGGTCCGTCTCCGGGACCCAGGAGCGGAAGATCCGGTCCCAGACGATGAGGATGCCGCCGAAGTTGCGGTCCAGGTAACCGCCCTGGGACGCGTGGTGCACGCGGTGGTGCGAGGGCGTGTTGAAGACGTACTCGACGGGCCGCGGCAGCTTGCCGATGCGTTCGGTGTGGACCCAGAACTGGTAGACCAGGTTGGCCGACGAGCAGAAGGCGACAGCCGCCGGGTGCACGCCGCACAGGATCATCGGCACGTAGAACGGCCACACGGTGAGGGACGTCCACGGCTGGCGCAGCGCGGTCGTCAGGTTGAACTTGCGGCTGGAGTGGTGCACCACGTGGCAGGCCCACAGGACGCGGACGACGTGGTGCCCCCGGTGGGACCAGTAGTAGAAGAAGTCCTGGGCGAGCAGCATCAGCGGCACCGTCCACCACAGAACGGGCACGCGCAGCGGCGTCAGGGAGTAGAGCGCCGAGTAGACCGCGACGATCGGGATCTTCCACAGCAGGTCGAAGACGAGGCTGCCGAGCCCCATGGTGACGCTGGTGGCCGCGTCCTTCGTCTCGTACCCGGCGGCGTCCTCGTCGGGATGCACGCGGACGCTCACCATCTCGACGACGGTGAGCAGCACGAAGGCCGGGATCGACCAGAGCACCACATCGGGCAGGTTCGGGGACGACATGTCTGCACCGTAGGCGGGCTCCGGCCCGCTGCCTAGAGGTTGTTACCGACAAGTATTACCGTCGGTACGCCCTTGGTTCTTGGCGATCTCCGCCCTTGCCCCTCAGACTCCGGCCGCTCCCAGGAGCGCGCCCGCCGCGTAGGTCACCGCCATCGCCAGGGCCCCGCCCAGCACGTTCCTGAGCAGCGCGGGGCGCACCCGGGCCGCGCCCAGGCGGGCGCTCGCCAGGCCCGTGAGGGCGAGGGCCGCGAGCACCGAGACGACGGTGACGGGCAGGCGCCAGGAGGCGGGCGGCAGGACGATCGCGAGGAGCGGGAGCAGGGCTCCGACGGTGAAGGCGACGAAACTCGCCCACGCGGCGTGCCAGGGGTTGGCGAGCTCGTCGGGGTCGATGCCGAGCTCCACGCGCGCGTGGGCGCGCAGCGCGTCCCGTTCGGTGAGCTGCTCCGCGGCCTCGCGGGCCACGTCGCGGCTGAGCCCGCGCCCGGCCAGGAGGTCGGTCAGCTCCGCCAGTTCTGCCTCCGGCTGCTCGCGCAGCTCGCGCTTCTCCTGGGCCAGGGCGGCCTTCTCCGAGTCGCGCTGCGTGGACACCGACACGTACTCGCCCGCCGCCATGGACATGGAGCCCGCGAGCAGGCCCGCGAGGCCCGCCGTCAGGAGGGTGCCGCGGTCGTCGGTGGCCCCGGCGACGCCGACGACGAGGCCCGCGGTGGAGACCACGCCGTCGTTGGCGCCGAGCACGGCGGCCCGCAGCCAGTTGAGGCGGGACCCCAGGGCGCCGCCGTGCGCTTCCTCATGCGTGGCTTCCGTCACGGGGTGAGCATGGCACCGCCCGCGTCACCAGACGCGGACCGACCCTCCCGGGGCGAACACCGGGCTCGTGGCGTCGGCCGGGGGCTCCTTGAGGGGTTCGGCGAGCTCCTCGGCCGTGGGGCCGACCTCGGCCGCGAGGGCGCCGAGGCGCTCCAGGTCGAAGCCGTACACGCGCGCGGCGTTGCCGCCGACCATGGCGGCGACCTCCGCGTGCGGCAGGCCCGCGTAGGCGGCGCGCAGGCCCTCCCGGGAGTACGGGTACGTCCCCTCGTCGTGGGGGTAGTCGCTGCCCCACATGATCTTGTCCAGGCCGATGCGCTCCCGCAGCGCCGCCTCGTGCGGGCGCATGAAGCTCGCGCCCACGAAGCAGTTCTCCCGCCAGACCTGCGAGGGGCCCTCGCCCATCTGCTCCGCGAGCCCGGCCCCGAACTTGGACTCGGCGGTGTCCGCCCGCGTCGCCGCCGCGACGAGCCGCCCGTGGTAGTAGTCCAGCATCTCCAGGACGCCGGGGATCCAGCCGGAGCCCTGCTCGGTGAGGACGAGGCGGAGCCCGGGGTGGCGGCGGAAGGCGCCGCCGAACATCAGGTGCCACAGGGCCCGGTGCGAGAACCACGTCGTCTCGACCATGAAGACCGCGCGCGCCGCGGGCTCCTCGCCGAGCGGCGGCGACGCCGAGCCCGCGTGGTGGTTGACCGGCACCCCGAGCTCGGCGCAGACCGCCCAGATCGGGTCGTACGCGCGCGCGTGCAGCTCGGGCAGGCCCGAGCCCGGCGGGGTGCCGGGAAGCAGCAGACCGCCGGTGAGCCCCGACGCGACGGCCCGCCGGATCTCCCGCACGGCTTCGTCGACGTCGTTGAGCAGGATCTGGAAGACGCCCGCGCGGCGGCCCGGCGCGGCCGCGCAGAAGTCGGCGAGCCAGCGGTTGTGGGCGCGCAGGCCCGCCCAGCGCAGCGCGTACTCCTCGCGCGTCGGGGCGGGTGCCATGAGGGACGCCGACGGGAAGAACGGCGGGATGGTGTTGGGGAAGACGACCTCGGCGACGATGCCGTCCCGCGCCAGCTCCGCGAGGCGGCGCTCGGAGTTCCAGTTGCGGTCGGCGGTGTCGGCGAGGAGGTCCTCGTGCGGATTGACGTACGTGGCCGCCCAGGCGTCGAAGGCGTCGTGGTGGCGGGACTCCAGATACGGCCTGTAGTCGAGGAGGTCCGCGCCCGCGTGGCAGTCGGCGGAGATGACGGTGTGGCGCTCGGTCATCGGTTCACCCCAAGGGTCGGGAAGTCGTGGCCGGTCAGCCAGTGGCGGCCGACCTCGCGCGAGCGCGCCCAGGAGGCGGTGACGGCGTCCTGGTCGGGGTCCTGGCCGAGTTCGGCGGGCGTCGGCCCGATGCGGCGGGCCAGCGGGGCGAGCCGCGCGGTGTCGAAGCCGAACACCTCGGCGGCGGCGAGGCCCAGCATGCGCCGGGTCTCCGCCACCGGGATGTCGTGGAAGGTGTCGCGCAGCCACGCGCGCGTGTCGGGCCAGGTGCCCTCGGGGTGCGGGAAGTCGCTGCCCCACAGGATGTTGTCGACGCCGATCTCGTAGCGCTGGGCGAGCTCGCGGCGCTTGGTGTTGGTGGCGCAGACGAACACCTGCCGGTCCAGATACGCGTGCGGCGGGCGCGTCAGCTCGGCGAAGGGCGACAGCTTCTTGCCGCCGTGCGCGCCCAGGTAGAGGCGGTCCATGAACCACAGGAGGTTCGGCAGCCACCAGCAGCCGGACTCCGCGACGCCGAACCGCAGCCCCGGGTGGCGCTCGAACACCCCGGACCACAGCAGGAACCACAGGGGCCGCGCGGGCCACCACGTCACCTCGGAGACGTAGACGCCGAGGTGGTCGCCGTACTCGTGCCGCGGCGTGGCCCCGGAGTGGGTCATCACCGGCATCGCGCACGCGGCCGCCGCGGCCCACACGGGGTCGTAGCGGCGGTCGTGGTAGGGCGCCTTGTCGACCCACATGGAGGGGATCATCAGCGCGCCGAGCCCCGACTCCCTGGCCCGGTGGATCTCGGCCACCACCCGGCCGGGGTCCGCCGTGACGGGCAGCAGGGCCACGCCGCAGTGCCGTTCGGGGTGCTCGGACACGAAGTCGGCGAGCCAGCGGTTGTGCGCCTGCGCGCCCGCCATGCCGAGGTCGGGGTCCTGGTCCCCGGAGAGGCCGAGGCCGACCCCGAAGGGCGCCGCGGTCCGGCTGTCGACGGCGTCGGCGTCCGGGAAGACGACCTCGGCGGCCACGCCGTCGCCGTCCAGCTCCTTGATCCGCTGCCCGGCGTCCCAGCCGCCCCTCAGTCCCTCTTCGTTGTCGCTGAACCACTTCGCGGCGAAGGCCTCGTTGCGGATCCCCAGACGGGTCATCTCCTCGCGGCGCCGCTCGCGCCCGGCGAGGAACGCGTCGAAGTCCCGGTGGTACCGGGCCTCCAGATAGGGCCGGTACTCCTCGGTGGGAAGGCCCGCGTGGCAGTCCGAGGAGATGACCAGGTACGGGTCGGGGGCGTCAGGAGTCTCGGGGGTCGCGCGGGTTCCGCGCGCAGCATCCGCTCCATCCGTCTTGCGCGCCTTGCCCGCCTTGCGCGTCTCGTGCGTCTCGTGCGTCTCGTGCGTCTTGCCTGTCCTACGCGTCTCGTGCGTCTCGTGCGTCTCGTGCGGGTCCGTCATCGGGACTCCTCAGTCGAGGATGAACTTCTCCAGGTAGTCCGGCGCGGAGCGCTCCAGCATGGACCGCGCCCGCGCCCTGATCTGCCGGTCGCTGTGCTCGCTCGCGGGCAGCAGCCAGAAGCGGTCCGCCGCGATGCCCTCGGCCACCAGGTCCGCGACCTCCTCGACCGGGGTGAAGACGACCTCCTGCCCGGCCTCGCGCATGGCGGCCTCCCACTGGCCGAGGGTGCGGTACGGGGCCTTGCGGGGGCGCTGCTTGGCGTACCGCTCGGGCCGGTTGCGGTGCGACTCCCACAGGCCGGTGCGGAGCATGTGGGGCCCGGGGAAGAGCACGGACGCGCCCACGCGCGCGTGCTCCGCCCGCAGATGCGCGTACAGGGACTCCGTCATGGTGACGACGGCGGCC
The DNA here is from genome assembly GCF_022698285.1 of Streptomyces sp. AN091965. Classification (NCBI taxonomy): domain Bacteria; kingdom Bacillati; phylum Actinomycetota; class Actinomycetes; order Kitasatosporales; family Streptomycetaceae; genus Streptomyces; species Streptomyces sp. AN091965. The sequence goes on from NZ_JALDMY010000001.1 coordinate 2,632,306, forward strand.
TTCGTGACCGCGTACACCGAGGCCGTCGGCAGCGGTGCGATGCCGCCGTCCCCGGAGGACGTGTTGACGACGTGCCCCGGCTCTCCCCCGGCGATCATGCGGGGCACGAACGCCTGGATGCCGTGGAAGACCCCCCACACGTTGACTTCGAAGGCCCACTTCCAGTCGTTCGGCTCGTGCTCCCACATGCGGCCCTCCGCGCCCGAGCCGACCCCGGCGTTGTTGCACAGGACGTGCACCGCGCCGAACCGTTCGTACGCGTCCTCGGCGAGCGCGTGGACCTGCTCGCGCACGCCGACGTCGACCACGCGCGCGTGGACCGTCGCCCCCTCCGCGCGCAGTGCGTCCGCCGCCTTGTGGAGGGCGCCCTCCTCGACATCGGCGAGCACCACCGTCAGGCCCCGCGCCGCGAACCCGCGCGCGAGCGCGAGCCCGATGCCGCCGGCCGCGCCGGTGACGACGGCCACCTGTCCCGTCGCGAGCTCCATCAGGCACTGCCCTCCGGAGGTCCGTCGAGCACCTGCCGGGCGTCGTCGTAGCGCTGGTGGACGTAGGGCAGGAGGGCCTCGGGGCTGACCCGCTCGACGACGGTGCCCCGCTGGTCGCTGGTCTTCTCGCCGATGGTGATCTCCACCAGGCGGCGCACGGGCAGGTCGGCCACCGGGTCGTACATCGACTCGCGCAGGACCACGTCCCCGGTGATCCGCTCCAGCTTGCGGACCTTCTCGTTCCGGACGCAGTGGACCAGGACGGGGTCCGCGTCGAAGCCCGAGCCGTCCACCGCGGGCAGGAACTTGAAGTAGAAGTCGGTCTTGCGCGTGGGCTCCGGCAGCGGCAGGGGGCCGCTGACGCCGCCGCGCACCTCGACGAACGCGATGCCGTGCCGGGCGAGCGCCGCGCGGACGACGAGGCCGTCGCGCTCGACCGTGACCTCGCCGAGCTTCTTCGGCTCGCCGAAGACCTCGCGGCCGCCGGTCAGGGCCCGCTCGTGGGTCATCGGCATCACCAGGGGGTACCAGCCCGCCACCGCGCCGTGCTCGGCGGCGACGGCGACCGAGCCCGCGCCCAGGGGGTAGCCGGGCAGCTCGACCTTGCTGATGTTCACGCGCACCAAGGGGCGCGCGGCGGGCTTCAGGGGCGGCGGCAGGACCGCCGCGACCACGTCCGGGTCGCTCTCCCAGAGGGCGACCACGCCGGTGGACCAGATCTCCGGGAGCCGCGCGTTCGCTGTCCGTGCCGCGGCCAGCTCCGCCTCGGTGCGCGCGCCGTAGCGTACGCGTGCCATGTCGTACCGCCCTTCGTTGACGAACCGTCAGGTGTCTGCGACGTCTTGCGGGAGGTTCTGTAACACAGTTACAACAGAGCCCGTGAAGGGTAAAGAGACGCGGACCCACCTCGACCGGGAACAGGTCCTGGACGCCGCGGCGGGCCTCGTCAAGCAGCACGGCCCGCGCGCCCTGACCATGCGCAAGCTCGCCGCCGAGCTGGGCACGGCCGTGACCTCCATCTACTGGCACGTCGGCAACCGCGAGTCGCTCCTGGACGCCCTCGTCGAGCGCACCCTCGCCGACCTGGGCGAGATCCGGCCGCGGGGCCGCACCCCGGCCCAGCGCGTGGTCTCCGTGGCGCGCGCCCTGCGCCACCAGCTGCGCGACCACCCCCATCTGGTCGCGATGGTCCACGAACGCGGCCTGACCGACCTCATGTTCCTGCCCGCCCAACGGGTCCTGGTGCGCGAGCTGCACGCGGCGGGGCTGCGCGGCGCCCGCGCGGCCGACGCCGTGCGGGCGCTCCAGGTCCACGTCGTCGGCCACGTCCTGGTGGAGCGCAACCGCGAGCGCGCGCCCGTCCGGCGCCCCGGCGAGCACCGGCTCTGGGACGCGGCCACCGCGGACGCCGACCCCGCGCTCGCCCGTGCCCTCGCGCGCCCCCTCGACGCGGAGCGGCTCTTCACCCTTTCGGTGCGGGCCCTGGTGAGGGGTCTGCTCGGCCCGGCGCCGTGACGCGGAGGGCCGGGCGCGAGGGGGAGGCCGGTGGCCCACGGGCGTGACTGTCAGTCGTGGCCCGTATCCTCAGGGACCATGCTCGAAGACCGCACGCTCGCCGCGTCCGCAGACTCCTGGCCGACCGCCTACCCGTCGGGGTACGCGGTCGTCGACGTGGAGACCACAGGGCTGTCCAAGGACGACCGGATCATCTCCGCCGCGGTCTACCGTCTCGACGCCCGCGGCGAGGTCGAGGACCACTGGTACACGCTGGTGAACCCGCAGCGCGACCCGGGCCCGGTGTGGATCCACGGCCTGACGAGCGACCAGCTCGCCGACGCCCCGCTCTTCGCGGACATCGCCGAGGAGTTCGGCGAGCGCCTGCGCGACCGCGTCCTCGTCGCGCACAACGCGGTCTTCGACTGGTCCATGATCGCCAGGGAGTACGCGCGCGCGGAGCGCACCGCGCCGGTCCGCCAGCGCCTGTGCACCATCGCGCTCTCCAAGGAGCTCCGCCTGCCGCTGCCCAACCACAAGCTGGAGTCGCTCGCCGCGCACTTCGGCGTGGTCCAGCGGCACGCGCACCACGCCCTGGACGACGCGCGCGTCCTCGCCGAGGCGTTCCGCCCGAGCCTGCGCGCGGCGGCGAGCGACGGCGTGCGGCTGCCCCTCCTGGAGTGCCGCCCGCTGACCGAGTGGACCGACGGCGCGGCCCGCATCGGCCGCCAGGCCACCGGCTCCCCGGCCTCCGAGTCCGCGTACCGCGCGCAGAGTTGGCGCGCCTCCCGCAAGCGCCCGGCCTGCCCCTACCCCAACCCGGGGCGGTACGAGCCGGGCGAGCCCCTCAAGCAGGGCATGCGCGTCGCCTTCTCCGGCGACACCTCCGTGGACCGCGAGCTCCTGGAGGACCGCGCCTTCGACGCGGGCCTGCACATCGCGACGAGCGTGTCCCGGCTCACGAGCCTGCTCGTCACGAACGACCCGGACTCGGGCACGTCCAAGACGACGAAGGCCCGGTCGTTCGGCACCCCGGTCATCGACGAGGCGGCCTTCGGCCAGCTCCTCCAGGACGTGGCCCCGGCCGACGGCGCGGCGGCGGGCGGCGCCCGCGCCGCGAAGCCCCCGGCGTCAGACGGGTGATTGCCGGGCGACTCGCCCGCCCGCCGCTCGCCCCGCACCGCCGCCGGGTCCCACCCTGTGGCGCATGGCACGTTGCGAGGTCTGCGGAAACGACTACGGCATGTCCTTCGAGGTCCACGCCCAGGGCGCGGTCCACGTCTTCGACTGCTTCTCCTGCGCCATCCACCGCATGGCGCCGATCTGCGAGCACTGCCGGTGCCGCATCATCGGCCAGGGCGTCGAGGCCGACGGGCACTGGTACTGCGGGGCGCACTGCTCGCGCGCGGAGGGGCGGGTGGGCATCGTCGACAAGGTGTGACGGCGGACGCCGCGGTGTGACAGCGGATACGCCGTGCCGTGACAGCGGACGCCGTGCCGTGACGGCGGACGCCGTGCCGTGACGGCGGACGTCGCGGTGTGACGGCGGACGTCGCGGTGTGACGGCGGACGTCGCGGTGTGACGGCGGACGTCGCGGTGTGACGGCGGACGTCGCGGTGTGACGGCGGACGTCGCGGTGTGACGGCGGACGTCGCGGTGTGACGGCGGACATACGAGAAACCCCTGGAGCCCCCGACGGGACCCTCCCGTCGGGGGCTCCGTCGCGCACAGGTACCGTCAGAGGCGTGTACCGCTTCCTGTTGTCCCGCCAGTGGGTGATCCTCACTCTCATCGGCCTCGTCCTCATCCCCGTGATGATCGAGCTGGGCTTCTGGCAGCTGCACCGGCACGAGGCGCGCGTGGCGCGCAACGACAAGATCGCCCGGGTCATCGACGCCGAGCCGGTGCCCGCCGAGCGGCTGACCGCGCCCGGCCGCGAGGTGCGGGACTCCGACGTCTACCGCCGGGTCACGGCCGAGGGGACGTACGACCCGAAGCACGAGGTCGTCGTCAGGCGCCGCACCAACTCCGACGACGAGGTCGGCTACCACGTCCTGACCCCGTTCGTCCTGCGCGACGGCAAGGTGCTCCTCGTGAACCGCGGCTGGATCCGCGCCGACGGCCCGCAGACCGCCTTCCCCAAGATCCCCGCCCCGCCCGCGGGCCGGCTCACCGTCACCGGCCGTCTGATGGCCGACGAGACGTCGGCGGCCAGCGGCATCAAGGACGTCCGCGGCCTGCCCGACCGCCAGATCATGCTGATCAGCAGCGGCCAGCAGGCCCACGCCCTGGGCAAGCCGGTCCTCGGCGGCTACATCGCGCAGACCGCGCCGGAGAACCCCGGCGACTCCCCGCAGCTCATCTCCGCCCCCGACCACAGCAGCATCGGCGCCCACATGGCGTACGCGGTCCAGTGGTGGCTGTTCGCCGCGGGAGTGCCGGCCGGGTGGATCGTCCTGGTGCGCCGGGAGGTGCGGGACCGCCGCGAGGCAGCCGCGGCACAGGCGGCGCCCGAGGCCGCCGCGGCCGCCGCCTGACGCACCCTCCGGACAGGTGCGACGGCGCGTCAGCCCTCCCGGACAGGCCCTAGTCCCCGCACATCTCCCAGGGGTCGGGGGTGCCGTGCGAGAGGACCAGGCCGTACGACTCCACGAGCTCGCAGTCGTTCTGCTGGGTCCACTGGTAGGCCAGGACGGACCAGACCGCGACCACGATCACCGCCACCACCCCCGGCACGCTCCAGCGGGACCCGCCCCCGGGCCCGCGGCCGCCGCCCGGGGGCGGGCCCTGCGGCGGCTCCTTGGGAGGCTCCCAGCCCGGCCCGTCGTAGCCGGGCGGGCGCCATCCGCCCTCGTTGTTCGGCATGCTCACGAGTATCCCGAAGGAGTGCCTCCCGCGTCCGGTGCTCGGACGAAACCGCGAGGGCCAACCGCGCGCGGCCGGGCCCCGCTTGCCCCCGCCGCCGCGGACCGGATTGGCGCGTCGGCGAACCGGGAAGCCGTCCCCCGTGCAGCGACCCATCGAGGACTACGCCCTCATCGGCGACCACCAGACCGCCGCCCTGGTGGCGCGGACCGGCTCCATCGACTGGCTGTGCCTGCCCCGCTTCGACTCCGCGGCCTGCTTCGCCGCGCTGCTCGGCGAGGACGAGCACGGCCACTGGCGCATCGCTCCGCAGGGCGCCGACCTCTGCGCGCGCCGCGCCTACCGGCCCGACTCGCTCGTCCTCGACACCGAGTGGGACACCCCGGACGGCACGGTCCGCGTCACCGACTTCATGCCGCAGCGCGACCGCGCCCCCGACCTGGTGCGCGTCGTCGAGGGCGTCGAGGGCGAGGTGACCGTGCGCAGCACGCTGCGCCTCCGCTTCGACTACGGCTCGGTCGTGCCCTGGATGCGCCGCTCCGACGGCCACCGGGTGGCGGTCGCGGGCCCCGACGCGGTGTGGCTGCGCACCGAACCCGACGTCCGCGCCTGGGGCCGCGCGGACGCCACGCACGCCGAGTTCACCGTCCGCGCGGGCGAGCGCGTGACCTTCGTGCTCACCTGGCACCCCTCGCACGAGCCGCGCCCGCCGCTCATCGACGTCGAGCGGGCGCTGCGCGAGAGCGTCGACGACTGGCGGGCGTGGGCGGCGCGCTGCCGCTACGAGGGGCCGCACCGCGACGCCGTCGTCCGCTCCCTGATCACCCTCAAGGCCCTCACGTACGCCCCGACCGGCGGCATCGTCGCCGCGCCCACCACCTCCCTGCCGGAGGAGCTCGGCGGCGTCCGCAACTGGGACTACCGCTACTGCTGGCTGCGCGACTCCACGCTCACGCTCGCCGCGCTGCTCACCGCCGGGTACCGGGAGGAGGCCGAGGCCTGGCGCGACTGGCTGCTGCGCGCGGTCGCGGGCGACCCCGCGGACCTCCAGATCATGTACGGGCTCGGGGGCGAGCGGCGGCTGCCCGAGGCGGACGCCGCGTGGCTGCCGGGGTACGCGGGCTCGGCGCCGGTGCGCCTCGGCAACGCGGCCGTGTGCCAGCGCCAGCTCGACGTGTACGGCGAGGTCGTCGACTCCCTCTGGCTGGCCCGCCACTCGGGCATGGCGACGCGCCCGCACGCCTGGCGCATCCAGCTCGCGCTCATGGAGTTCCTGCGGCAGGTCTGGCGCGAACCGGACGAGGGGCTGTGGGAAGTGCGCGGCCCGCGCCGCCAGTTCGTGCACTCCAAGGTGATGGCCTGGGTCGCCGCCGACCGCACCGTACGCGCGCTGGAGGACCGGCCCGACCTGGAGGGCGACCCGGACCGCTGGCGGCGCCTGCGCGACGAGATCCACGCCGAGGTCTGCGCCCGCGGCTACGACGCGGACCGGGGCACGTTCACCCAGTCGTACGGTTCCCGGGAGCTGGACGCCGCCCTGCTCCTGATCCCGCGCGTGGGCTTCCTGCCGCCCGACGACCCGCGCGTCCTCGGCACCATCGACGCCGTCCGCGAGGACCTCGGCACCCGCGAGGGCTTCGTACGCCGCTACAGCACCGACGGCATCACCGTCGACGGCCTGCCCGGCCACGAGGGCGTCTTCCTGGCCTGCTCGTTCTGGCTCGCCGACGCGCTGCACCTGTCCGGCCGTACGAAGGAGGCCCGCGCCCTCTTCGAGCGGCTCCTGGAGCTGGGCAACGACGTGGGGCTGCTCGCCGAGGAGTACGACGCGGCGGAGCGCCGCCAGTTGGGCAACTTCCCACAGGCGTTCAGCCACGTGGGTCTCGTCACCACCGCCTTCTCCCTGTTCGGCCCCGCCCCCGGCACGGCAGGATAGGACGCATGGATCTTGGCCTGAACAACCGTGTCCACGTCGTCACCGGCGCCACCCGCGGCCTCGGCAACGCCACCGCGCGCGCCCTCGTCGAGGACGGCGCCAAAGTCGTCCTCACCGGCCGCGACGAGAAGACGGCCGCCGCGGCGGCCGCGGAGCTCGGCCCGAACGCGGTCGGCGTCGGCGCGGACAACGCCGACCCCGCGACGCCCGCCCGGCTCATCGCCACCGCCCGCGAGCGCTTCGGCGGCTTCGACGGCATCCTCGTCAGCGTGGGCGGCCCGCCGTTCGCCTTCGCCGCCGACGCCACGGACGAGCTGTGGCAGGCGTCGTTCGAGTCGGTGTTCCTCGGCGCGGTACGGCTCGCGCGGGCCGCGGCGGCGGAGCTCGGCGAGGGCGGCGTCATCGGCTTCGTCCTGTCCTCGTCCGTCTACGAGCCCATCCCCGGCCTGACCATCTCCAACGGCCTGCGCCCCGGGCTCGCCGGATTCGCCAAGTCCCTCGCGGACGAGCTCGGCCCGCGCGGCATCCGGGTCGTCGGGGTGATGCCGGGGCGCATCGACACCGAGCGCGTGCGCGAGCTGGACGGGCTCACCGCCGATCCGGAGGCGGCCCGGCACGCCTCCGAGTCCGGCATTCCGCTGCGGCGGTACGGGGCTCCGGAGGAGTTCGGGCGGGCTGCGGCGTTCCTGCTGTCGCCCGCGGCGTCGTACGTCACCGGCGTGATGCTGCCGGTCGACGGGGGCTCCCGCCACGGCTTCTAGCCGCGGGCTCCGACTGCCGCCCGCCGCTACCGCGGCGGGATCTTCTCCCACCCGCCCACCCGTTACCACCCCGGCGACCTGGCCCGGCCCCGGCCTGGCGGCTTGCCCGCCGTCGTCGGCGATGGCGCTCAGCCGAGACCATCCAGCCCGTCCGGCGATTGAGGACAAGCGCGGTAGCGCGGTGCTTGAACCGGTTCAGCGGGCCGCGCGGCCTAGCTCACGCGTTCCGGGCGGTGTTTGTCCGCTCGGAGCTGGACCGTCGCCGGCAGCCGGGCCAGGCCCGCCGAGTCCCGGGCATGGGCCAGGGCCTCCACGCACAGCCGGTGCAACGCGTCCTCGGGCACGGCGTCGGCCTCCAGGACGAGCCCGACCCGCGCCTCGGGCGCGTTGCGCCGCCCGGTCAGGAGGACCCGCGCCCGCCCCACCCCGTCGAGTCCCGCCGCCTCGCTCTCCAGGGCGCTCTCCATCGCCCGGCCCCGCAGCAGCGCCCCCTCGCCGTCCCCGGTCTCGACCAGGACCTCCGCGAGGCGCCGCCGCCGCAGCTGGGCGGTGAGCCACCACAGCGACAGGAGCACGAGCAGGGCGAGGGCGCCGATGACGGTGGGCCACCACCAGCCGCGCTCGCGCCACCGCGTGCGCTGCGCGGCGCTGAGCAGCACGTCGTGCCGCCCGTCGTGCAGCCACCAGGACGGCGGCGAGGCACCGAGGCCGACGGCGAGGACGGCCCCGCCGAGCGCGACGAGGGCCAGGCCGACGAGGCCGAGCAGCACGCGGTTCACCGTACGCGGCATGGCGCGCTCACCCCTTCTTCCCGGGCCGGGCGACGTGGACGGAGAGCGTGGGCGGGCTGCCGAGCCCGAGGCCCCGGATGCCGTCGGCCAGGGTCCGGTCGAGGTCGCCGCGGACGTCGTCGAGGGCGCGGAAGTGCGACTCGGCCCGCACGTCGACCTTGGTCCGGGTCATGCGGACCCGGACCGACCGCACGCCCGCCACGTCCATGGCCCGGTCGCGCAGCACGGTCGCGGCGGCGGCCCGGTCGAGCCCCGCGCGGACGTCGGCGTGCCCGCGCCGCATCGGCAGGACGGCCCGCAGGCCCGGCGTCGCCGCGAGGAGCAGCAGCCACAGGCCGACGGCCACGGCGCCCGCGGCACCGGCGAGCACGGCCGTGCTGTCCAGCGGCCGCTGCGCCAGCTCGCGCGCGAGGTCGCGCCGCCAGCGCATCGCGGGGTGGTCGGCCCGCACCGCGACGACGTCGTACAGGAGGAGCCCGCAACCGCCGAGGACCAGGAGCGCGAGGAGCGCGGCGGGCACGCGGCGCGCGGACCAGAAGCGGGGGGCCTTGTCCTCGTCGGGGGCGAGGGTGGGGTGCGGTTCGAAGGAGGCCGCGGACGTCCACTGCTCCGGCCCGGCCGCCGGGTCGGCGCCGTCCGGGGTCCGCTCGACGACGGGCACGGGCCGGGTGCCGCCCGGCCCGTGCGCCCGGCCGGTCCCGTCGGGGGCCTGGTGGGTCTCGGGGGCCTCGTGCGGATCGTGGGGCTCGCTCATCGGGTCCTCCCCTGTGCCGCGGCCCGCGCCTGCGCCGAGTGCAGCCGCTCGACCTGGACCGCCACCTCGGGCACTTCCATGCCCGTCAACGCCTTTACCCGCTCGGTGACGTGGCGACGCACGGCCGCGCACTGGCCGCCGATGTCACTGGGGTAGTCCAGCTCCAGGCTGATGCGGACGCGGGCGGCCGCGGCAGCCGGGGCCTCACCGGCGCGCGCGGAGCCACGCGCCCTGGCCAGGACGCTGACCGTGGCGTGCGGCGGCGCGGCGCCTTCGGGCAGCGACCACAGCGCCTCCCGCGCCGCGCGTGCGGCGATCTTCGCGATGACGCGGTCGGCGATCCGGGTCGCGCCGCGCTCGGCGGGCGCGACCTGCCCCACGACCTCCGCCGCCACCGCTCACCGCCGCCGGTCGCCGCGCGTACGGAAGAAGTCGCCGGGCTCCAGGTCCCCTTCGAGGAACCGCCCCGCGACGAAGCCGATGGCGCCCAACGCGGCCACCAGCAGGAAGGCGCCGAACCCGCCGAAGTACCCGGCGAAGCCCAGGGCCATTCCGGCGATCATGCCGATGACGGCCATGCTCATCGTGCGCTCCTTCGCTCCTGCGCGTGTGCTGTTGAGGCTGTTCCCGCGGGTGGCGCCCACGACTCCGACGACGCGGGTGCCGGATGGTGTGCGGGCCGTGCGGTCCGCGCCGTGCGCCGCGCGCGCTACTGCAGCCGGGGCTGTTCGTCGTCCTCGTCGTCGGGCAGCTTTACGTCGCTGACCGCGATGTTCACCTCGACCACTTCGAGGCCGGTCATGCGCTCCACGGCCGCGATGACGTTCTCCCGCACGGCGCGCGCGACATCGGCGATCGACACGCCGTACTCGACGACGACCTCCAGGTCGAGGGCCGTCTGCACCTCGCCGACCTCCGCCTTCACGCCGCGCGTGACGGACTTCGAGCTGCCGGGCACCCGGTCGCGCACGGCCCCGAAGGTCCGGGCGAGGCCGCCGCCCATCGCGTGGACGCCCACGACGTCACGGGCGGCGAGTCCGGCGATCTTCTCCACCACGCCGTCCGCGATGGTGGTGCGCCCCCGGGTCGCCGGATCACCGCCGCCGCGCCGTACCGACCCGCTCCGGCCCCCGGACTCGTCGGGCGAGTCGTGCGCGCTCTTCTCCAGCGTCTGGGGCGTCCTGTGCTCTGAGGTGTCGGTCATCACCGCGGTCCTTTTCGACAGGGGATCTGCTCCTCGCACCACACTAAGCGCGGCCCCGCGCCCGCGCGCCAGGGATGCGGCAGGCTGGAGCGATGACGGGTGACGGATGGGCGGCGGCGGTACGGCGCCAGCTGGGCCTCGGCCGGGTGCTGCCCCTGGGCGGTGCGGGGGACGGCGCGTGGCTGACGGAGGCGGCGGCCACGGCGGTACTGCGCCGGGCGGCCGAGCGGGTGACGGGGGCTCGGCTCACAGCCGTCCGGGTGGCCCCGGCCGGTCCGGAGGCGGCGGGCACCGGGGCTCCGCCGGACGCGTACGGCTGCGCGGTCCCGGCGCCGCCGAGCGCGCTGCCGCCCGGGCCCCTGTGCGTCAGCGGGGAGGTCGCGGCGGGCCCGGCGGAGCCGCTGCCCGCCCTGGTGTCCCGGCTGCGCGCGGCCCTCGCGACGGCCGCGACGGACCGGCTCGGCCTGGTGGTCGCGCGGGTGGACCTGCGGGTCACGGAGCTCTACGACGAGCCGCCGGGGCCGGGCGGGCGGCCGGACCGGGACGGGACGGCGGCGCCCGGTCGCGACGCGGACCCCGAGGACTCCCCCGCTGACGCCGAGGACTCCCCCGAGGGCCGGATCGCCCGGGCCGTGCTCGCCGTGCCGGGGGTGACCCGGCTGACCGGTGTCTTCGGCGGCCTGGAGCGCGCGGTCCACGTACGGGAGCTCACGTCGCCGGACTCCCTGCCGCGCCGCCACGTCCAGGTGGAGCTGGCCGTGGCGGCGGACCGGCGGGTCCTGGACGTGGCCTGCGCGGTGCGGACGGCGGCGGGCGGCGCGCTGCCGGACCAGCCGTCGGTGGCGGTCCTGGTCACGGCGGTCGACGAGCCGGGCCGGGGCGGCAAACAGCCGGACTAGGTCCCCAACGCCCTTACGCGCAGGGGCAGTTGCTCAGTCGCCGAGCCCGGCGAGGTCCCGCAGCCTGCGGGCCTGGGCGGCGCGCTCGGCGGTGCGCTGCTCCTCGTACGAGCGGCCCGCTGCGCCCTGGAGCAGGGCCTTGGTCTCGATGACGGCGTCACGCGGCGCGGCGAGCAGCGCGGCGGCCAGGTCCCGCGCGGTGGCGTCGAGCTGGTCGCCGGGTACGACGATGTTGGCGAGGCCGACGCGCTCGGCCTCGTCCGCGTGCACGAAGCGGCCCGTGGCGCAGATCTCCAGGGCGCGCGCGTAGCCGACGAGGGAGACGAGGGGGTGCGTGCCGGTGAGGTCGGGCACCAGGCCCAGGCTGGTCTCGCGCATGGCGAACTGCACGTCGTCGGCGACGACCCGCAGGTCGCAGGCCAGCGCGAGCTGGAAGCCCGCACCGATGGCATGCCCCTGCACGGCGGCGACGGACACGATGTCGCTGCGCCGCCACCAGGTGAACGCCTCCTGGTACTCGGCGATGGTCGCGTCGAGGACGTCGTCCGCGCCGCGTGCCAGATCGAGGAACGACGGCTCGCCGTCGAAGCCCTCGGGCGTGAACGCCTGCCGGTCGAGCCCGGCGGAGAAGGACTTGCCCTCGCCGCGCAGGACCACGACCCGGACGCTGCCGGGCAGCGCCCGTCCGGCCTCGGCCAACGCCCGCCACAGCGCGGGCGACTGGGCGTTGCGCTTGGCCGGATGGGCGAGGGTCACCGTGGCCACGGCGTCATCGACCGTGAGGCGTACGCCGTCCTTGTCGAGAACCGGTGCCGCCGCGCTCTGTCGGCTGTCGGGCGAAGCCATCAGTGCCTCCGATGGGTGCAGTCGTCAGTCGGGGCGCTGGGGAGCGCCCCTAAGTGACTGCACAGTAACCACCCGGCCGAACGGACGGCCGACCGGGTGGTCACCCTCGGGCCACGAGAGCCGCGGACAGCGGCGGGTGTCAGACGGAGGCGGCCTTCTTGCCTCGCGTCGCACCGCCACGGCCGCGCAACACGACACCCGACTCAGTGAGCATCCGGTGCACAAATCCGTACGAACGGCCGGTCTCTTCGGCCAACGCCCGGATACTCGCACCGGCGTCGTACTTTTTCTTCAGGTCTGCCGCGAGCTTGTCGCGCGCGGCGCCGGTCACCCGGCTGCCCTTCTTCAGAGTCTCGGCCACCCGTGCCTCCTCATGGGAAGTGCGCTCTGGACTTCTCATGATCACCCCTACCGGGCGTCCTGGCCACCCATTCGGCAAGGTCCGTGTGACTTGATTCGCAGTACGGAAGCGGGCCGCCATGAGCGGAATTAACGATTCCGCACGCTTGTCTCCATACCTCCGAATGGGTTCCACGAGGAAGGGGCAGGTCAGGGGCGTGCCGGGAGAACAGGGGCGCACGGGCCGCGCGCGGTGCCGAAATGCGTGTATCGCACATCTCGGTATGAGGACGTCTCACACAGATGATGGATCACGGATCGGCCGAATGATCCATACGGAGTGGATCAGTGATTCGATCACGCCCCCGGGACCACCTGGGGCGGTGCACGTCAAGAGGGCCCTCGCCCGTTGCTCCGGGGAGGGCCCTCGACGGGTCAGGCGAGGGCGACCAGGTCCGCGTAGTCCGCGCCCCACAGGTCCTCGACGCCGTCCGGGAGCAGGATGATCCGCTCCGGCTGGAGCGCCTCGACGGCGCCCTCGTCGTGCGTGACGAGGACGACGGCGCCCTTGTAGGTGCGCAGCGCGCCGAGGATCTCCTCGCGGCTGGCCGGGTCGAGGTTGTTGGTGGGCTCGTCGAGCAGGAGGACGTTCGCGGACGAGACGACCAGGGTTGCGAGCGCGAGGCGGGTCTTCTCACCGCCGGACAGGACGCCGGCGGGCTTGTCGACGTCGTCTCCGGAGAAGAGGAACGAGCCGAGCGTCTTGCGCACCTCGACGAGGTCGAGGTCGGGGGCGGCCGAGCGCATGTTCTCCAGGACCGTGCGGTCGGGGTCCAGGGTCTCGTGCTCCTGGGCGTAGTACCCGAGCTTGAGGCCGTGGCCCTCCCTGACCTCGCCGGTGTCGGGCTTCTCGACACCGCCGAGGAGGCGCAGGAGGGTGGTCTTGCCCGCGCCGTTGAGCCCGAGGATGACGACCCTGGAGCCCTTGTCGATGGCGAGGTCGACGTCCGTGAAGATCTCCAGGGAGCCGTACGACTTCGACAGGCCCTCGGCGGTGAGCGGCGTCTTGCCGCACGGCGAGGGCTCGGGGAAGCGCAGCTTGGCGACCTTGTCGGACTGGCGCACCTCCTCCAGACCGGCGAGGAGCTTGTCGGCGCGGCGCGCCATGTTCTGCGCGGCGACGGTCTTGGTGGCCTTGGCGCGCATCTTGTCGGCCTGCGAGTGCAGGGCCGCGGCCTTCTTCTCGGCGTTCTGCCGCTCGCGCTTGCGGCGCTTCTCGTCGGACTCGCGCTGCTGCTGGTAGAGCTTCCAGCCCATGTTGTAGACGTCGATCGTGGAGCGGTTGGCGTCCAGGTAGAAGACCTTGTTGACGACCGTCTCGACGAGGTCGACGTCGTGGGAGATGACGATGAAGCCGCCGCGGTACGTCTTCAGGTAGTCGCGGAGCCAGACGATCGAGTCGGCGTCCAGGTGGTTCGTCGGCTCGTCGAGGAGCAGGGTGTCCGCGTCCGAGAACAGGATCCGGGCCAGCTCGATGCGGCGGCGCTGACCGCCGGAGAGCGTGTGCAGGGGCTGGCCGAGCACGCGGTCGGGGAGGTTGAGCGCGGCGGCGATGGTGGCGGCCTCGGCCTCGGCGGCGTACCCGCCCTTGGTGAGGAACTCCGTCTCCTGGCGCTCGTACTGCTTCATGGCCTTCTCGCGCGTGGAGCCCTTGCCGTTGGCGATGCGCTCCTCGTTCTCCCGCATCTTGCGCAGGAGGAGGTCGAGGCCGCGGGCGGACAGGACGCGGTCGCGGGCGAGCACGTCGAGGTCGCCGGTGCGGGGGTCCTGCGGGAGGTAGCCCACCTCGCCGGAGCGGGTGATGGTGCCCCCGGCCGGGGAGCCCTCACCGGCGAGGCACTTGGTGAGGGTGGTCTTGCCCGCGCCGTTGCGGCCGACGAGACCGACGCGGTCACCCTTGGCGATACGGAACGTCGCGTTCTCGATGAGGATGCGGGCACCGGCACGCAATTCGATACCGGAGGCGGTGATCACGGTCAGACTCCTGGACGGGTAAGGCGGCGGAAGCGGGCGAAAGGTGCAAGGCGACATGCGCGCGCGGGGCGCGCCGCTGAGCCGTCTAATGCAGGAGGAGAATGGCCATGAGGCAATTCTACCGGGGGCGTGCAACCGATTTTCCGCCGCGCCCGGGCGGCCCGGTGCCCGGCGGGGTGCGGCGGGCGCGACCCGGCCGGCCCCCTCCCACGGCCTCCCGCGGCCGCGGGAGGCCGGGCGGCACGGGCCCCGTCGCCCGTTCGGCCCTCCGTCCGGCGCCGGGACGCGGGCGGCGTACCAGGATGAAGTGGCCGGATCCGGCGCGGGGCGGCGCCACGCCGTCCCGGACGCGAGGCAGAGGCTGGTGCGCCCATGCAGTTCGACGACGACGCGAACCTCGACACCTCCGAGGTGAAGGACGTCCGCGGCAGCCGCGTTCCGGGCGGCCGGGCGACCATCGGCGGCGGCATCGCCGGGCTGATCGCGCTGTTCCTCGGCCTGTTCTTCGGCGTCGGCCCCGAGCAGCTCGGCCTGAGCGACTCCGGTGACGAGCCCGCCGTCTCGTCCTCGTCGCTCGCGCAGGTCCAGCAGAGCTGCCGCACCGGCAAGGACGCCAACGCCCGGGAGGACTGCCGGATCGTCGCCGTGGTCAACAGCGTCCAGGACTACTGGCGCCAGGAGTTCCCGCGCCGCCAGGGGCAGTACGCGCCCGCGCGGACCGTCTTCTTCACCGGGCGCGTGGGCACCGCGTGCGGCGCCGCGTCCTCGGCGGTCGGCCCGTTCTACTGCCCCGGCGACCGGCAGGTCTATCTGGACCTGGGGTTCTTCGAGGAGCTGCGGACCAAGTTCGGCTCCAGCGGCGGCCCGTTCGCGCAGGCGTACGTCGTGGCGCACGAGTACGGGCACCACGTGCAGAACCTGATGGGCACCCTCGGCCGCTCCCAGGACGGGCGGACCGGCGCGAACAGCAACGCCGTGCGGGTCGAGCTGCAGGCCGACTGCTACGCGGGGGTGTGGGCGCACAACGCCACGCGGACGCCCGACGAGTCGACGGGCAGGCCGCTGATCACCCGGCTCACGGACGACGACATCAGGGACGGCCTGGACGCGGCGGCCGCCGTCGGCGACGACCGGATCCAGGAGCGCTACCAGGGCCGGGTCACCCCCGAGTCCTGGACGCACGGCTCGGCGAAACAACGCCAGCAGTGGTTCTACCAGGGCTATCGCACGGGTGACATGGCGCAGTGCAACACCTTCCGCTGAGCGGCCCGGGGGCTCTACGTCGTCGTGGACGACGTGGACGCCCCTCACCAGCACGCCCTGGAGCACGGCGCGGACATCCTGATGCCCCCGAAGGACCAGGACTACGGCTCGCGGGACTACCTGGCCCGGGACACCGGGGCAACGTCTGGAGCTTCGGCACGTACGCCCCCGAGACAGGCGGCTGACCGGCCCCGCACGGGACCGGTCAGGGCCGGACGGGCGTCACACTCCCCCGGTGTGCACCTGGAACGCGGCGCGGCGCACGGCCTTCGCGAGGGCCGGGTCCGGATGGGCCGCGGCGAGCGCGACGAGGACCTGCACGGTGCGCGGGTGGCCGGCGGTGCGCACCTCGTCGAGCAGGGCGGGCACGGTGGGCTGCGGCGCGGACTCCAGGTGGCGCACGAGGAGTTCGGCCTCGCCGTGGTCGGCGACGGCGGCCGCCGTGTCGACCCACAGCCAGGTGGACTCCTCGCGGGTGAGCACCAGGTGGACGTCCTCGGGGTCGGTGCCCTCGTGCTCGGCGAGCCACAGCAGGGCGTAGGGCCGCAGCGAGGCCACGTCGACGACGGCGCGCACGTCGGGCTCGGCCGGGGCGCCGACCACGCGCAGCGCCTCGAAGGCGAGCCCGCGCAGCAGGGCGTCCTCGCCCCGGGCGGCGTCGAGGAGCTCGGTGACGGCGCTGCCCGCGTCCCGGGCGGCGAGCCAGGCGCGGTACTCGGCGCGGGCCGCGTTCGGCCGCAGCCGGGCGCAGCCGCGGAGCATGTCCTCGGCGGACTGCTCGATGTTCCCCGCCGGGCTCTGCGCGGCCACGCAGATCTGCTCCAGCTTGACCCACACCGCCCAGCTGCCCAGCGGGGTGAGCGTGGCCTGGCCATCCGCGCAGGTCAGCGCGTCGACGGCGGCCAGGGCGCGCAGTGCCCAGTCGAGCAGGTCGGCCAGCGGGACGTCGTCGGAGTGGGCGGGAGCGGGGTCGCCCTCGGGGCTCCGGTGCTCCTCCTGGGGGCCGTACGGAATCTCGCAGCGCTCCGTGCGCAGCTCGCGGACGCGCTGGTCGAGGAGGTCCAGGAGCTGCGGCACGGGCACGGGGCCCGCGGAGAGCTGGAGGAAGGAGAGCAGCTGGGGAACGGCCTCGACGGTCTCCGCGACGGTGGCGGGCGGCAGCTCGGCCGGTGCCGGGTGGACGAGCGACCAGGCGTCGAAGAGGGCGACCCAGCCGCGCAGCACGGCCGCGTCGTCCCGGTCCCAGGCGCGCAGCCGCCAGCCGGGGCGGGCGGCGGTGCCGTGCACCTCGACGAGGCCGGCGAGGCGGGCGGCGTCCCAGTCCGCGCGCAGCTGGTGGACCGTCACGTCCAGGGCGGCCGCGGCCCGTTCGGCCGCGGCGTCGGACAGGGCGCCGGCGGCGCAGGGTGTGGCCGCGGCCGCGGCGGGGCGGTCGGCGGCGCTGAGGCGGGCCGTGCCGGGCGCGGGGCGCAGGGCGTTCTCGGCCCAGCGGGCGGCGCGGACGGCGCCCGCGAGGCCCGCGCGGGCCATGCGGGCGAGCTCGGCGGGCGCGGGGGTGCCCTCGGGGGGCACGGGCGCCGGGCGACGCGCTCGGCGCTGGGTCACCGCGCCGGGGCCGCCGAGGGGACCGCGGCCTTGACCACGCTCCGCCTCCGCTCGCCTTTCGGCCCGGGGCGACGGGGTGCGGACGAGGTGGAGCCGGGAGTCGCGCGGAATACGGGACGTCACAGGAGCAGTCTTCCTGTTGACGGTCCGAAAACCCAAACGGAATCCCGGATGAGCGCCGCGAGGACAGTGGCCGCGCGGTACGGAAGATTCACATGAGGGGGGTGAGGAAGCGGCGCAGCGCCTCTTCGTAACGGGCCGGGTCGGCGTTCCACATGGCTCCGTGCGGCGCATCCGGAACCGTGTGCAGGGTCACGAGGTCGGGACGCGCCGCGGCCAGGCCCCGGGAGAGGTCCCAGGGGGCGACGGTGTCGCCGGGGCCGTGCGCGAGAAGCGTGGGCACCCGCAGCGCGCCGGGGTCCGCGCTCCTCACCACGCGGTCGCCGCGCAGTCCGGTGCGGCCCTGCGCGGCGCGCACGGCGAGCGGCAGGAGCGGGGCGGGGATGCCGCGCGCGGTGGCGAGGGCCCGCAGCGTGACCTCCCAGTCGAGCACCGGCGAGTCCAGGACGAGGCCCGCCACGCGCTCGCGCAGCGCGGAGTGCGCGGCGGCGTGCAGGGCCATGGCGGCGCCGGTGGACCAGCCGTGCAGGACGACGCTGCGGGCGCCGTAGCGCACGGCGTAGCGGATGGCGGCGTCGAGGTCGCGCCACTCGGTCTCGCCGAGGTGGCCGAGGCCGTCCGTGGCACGTGGTGCGCCCGGGTCGCCGCGGTAGCCGAGGCCGAGGACCGGAAGCCGCTGCGCGCGCAGGAAGTCCAGGACGACCATGGGGTGCGCGCGGGTGGTGCCGAGGCCGTGCACGGCGATGACCCAGGTGTCGCGGGTGCCGGGCACGAACCACGCGGGCAGCGCTCCGAGTTCGCCGGGGATCTCCACGTCGGCGTGGTCGATGCCGAGGGCGGAGCGGGGGTCGCCGAGGTGGACCTGCGGGGTGAGCCAGACCCTGGCGCCGGGCTCCAGGGTGCCGTGGGTGACCCGTTCCAGGCGGCGTACGACGGTGTCGGCCGGATGGGGGGCCGTCTCGACGACGGGGCCGACGACGGCGTGGCAGTCGGGGCCCGTCAGGCCGTAGACGCCGGGGCGCAGGGACGCCAGGGAGCGGGTCAGGGCGACCTGGCCCGCCGCGGTGGCGTGCACGGTCAGGCGCCGCTCGGTGGGCAGGGGGCGGTCCGCCGGGGTCTTGAGGGCGGCGTCGCTGGCGTAGCGGCCCGCCGCGATCGCCGTCAGGGCGGCCGTGGTGGCGGCGGTTACGGCTGCGGCCGTTGCTTTGGCTGGGCGCACGGGTCCAGTGTCTGCGGGGGTGGGCGGTGCGGCCAGTGGGCGTGGCCCTCACGGGTGCGCACCGGGCTCGCACCGCGTCCGCTTGCGCCGGCCGGGCTCACGTCCTCTGGCCGTAGTTCTTCAGCTTTGCGCCCGCCTCCGCCACCTGCTGCGGCGACAGCAGTGACGGGGTCAGGCCCGGCACCGAGCGGGCCGTCAGCCACACGTGGCACATCCACTCCAGCTGGGCCGTGCGGTCATAGGCCTGGGTGAGGGTGTCCCCATAAGCGACCGTCCCGTGGTTCTGCAGGAGGCAGGCCGTGCGGTCGCGCAGGGCGTGGAGCATGTGCGCGGCCAGTTCGTCGGTGCCGTAGAGGGCGTAGGGGGCGACGCGGACCGGGCCGCCGAGGGCGCCGGTCATGTAGTGGACGGCCGGGAGCTCGGGGACGAGCGTGGAGACGGCGGTGGCGTGGACGGCGTGGGTGTGGACGACGGCGCCCGCACCGGTGGCGCGGTAGATCTCCAGGTGCATGGGCAGCTCGCTGGTGGGGCTCAGAGCGCCGAAGAGCCGCTTGCCGTCCAGGTCGACGCCGACCGCGTCGGCCGGGCCGAGGTCGTCGTAGGCGACACCGCTCGGCGTGACGAGGACGGTGTCCCCGACGCGTACGGAGACGTTGCCCGAGGTGCCCACGACGAGGCCTTCGGCCACCGTCCTGCGCGCGGTCGCCACCAGCTCGTCCCACGCCCGGGTGACCTCCTCCCGCGTCGCGCCGCCCGTCGTGCCCCGTCCCTGCTCCTGTCGCTGCTCAGTCATGCCGCGATCCTGCCAGGCAGGGGCCGCGAAGGGACCGGTCCGGCAGCGGTCTCCCGCCCGCGAACACTCCGGCCCATGAGCCCCTTTGGGCCGATTCACCCCGCTCGACACGCTTGGCTGACGATTGAACGTTCTTAGGTGAATCTTCCAGTAGCCTCTGGGTGATTTGTCACACACGTCGCCATCTGGGGGAAGAATGGCCCGTGCTCACCCACCGTCCCGTCGCCGCGCACCCGCCCTCGCCGCCTCCGTCGCGGCCCTGGCGATCGGCGGGACGGTGCTCACCGAGGTGCCCGCGTCGGCGGCGGGCGAGCCGCGAGGACACGACGTGTCCTCGCACCAGAAGAACGTCGACTGGCCGGGAGCGAAGGCCAAGGGCGCGCGCTTCGTCTATGTGAAGGCCACCGAGTCCCACACCTACCGCAATCCCTACTTCCGTCAGCAGTACGACGGCTCCCGCGCGGCCGGGCTGATCCGCGGCGCGTACCACTTCGCCCTGCCGAACCGGTCGTCCGGCGCGACGCAGGCGGCGCACTTCCTGCGCAACGGCGGGCAGTGGACACCTGACGGCTGGACGCTGCCGCCCGCCCTCGACGTCGAGCACAATCCCTACGGGGACCGGAAGTGCTACGGCCTGAGCAAGGCCCGCATGGTCGCCTGGATCAAGTCCTTCAGCGACGAGATCATGCGCCGCTCCGGCCGCAGGCCCGTGATCTACACGACCACGAAGTGGTGGAACGACTGCACCGGCGCGAGCCGCGCCTTCGGCGGGCACCCGCTGTGGCTCGCCCGCTGGTCGGCCGCGCCCGGGCCGCTGCCGAGCGGCTGGTCGTCCTGGACCTTCTGGCAGTACGCCGACCGCGGCCGCCTGCCGGGTGACCAGAATCTCTTCGGCGGGTCGACGGCACAGCTCAGACGGTTCGCGCGGGGCTGAGCACGACCGCTCCGCAAGCCCCTCGGACGGCCTAATTCCGGGCCCGCGCCGGGCCCTCGCCGCCCCTCCGGCGCGCCTGCCGGTGTATGCCGGAAGGACGTGGCGCGGCAGCTTCCCCGGGAGGGTCACCACCAGGCCCTGTCCAGTTCACTTTCCGTTCACTCAGGTTGCCTACGGTCCACGAGCCACTGACGTCCAACAGAAGCCTGGGTAAATGGAAAACATCACGCTTCTCCTCGGGATCGTGATCGTCACCGCTCTCGTGTTCGATTTCACGAACGGTTTCCACGACACAGCCAACGCGATGGCCACGACCATCTCGACAGGCGCTCTCAAGCCCAAGACGGCGGTGGCCATGTCCGCCGTGCTGAACCTCGTCGGAGCGTTCCTCTCCGTCGAAGTCGCCAAGACCATCTCCGGCGGCATCATCAATGAGGACGGCCTCAAGACAGAGGTCATATTCGCCGCCCTCGTGGGCGCGATCCTCTGGAACCTGCTGACCTGGCTCCTGGGCCTGCCGTCCAGCTCCTCGCACGCCCTGTTCGGCGGTCTGATCGGCGCCGCCGTGATGTCCATGGGCTGGTCGTCGGTGAACGGCGGCACGGTCGTCACCAAGGTGCTGCTCCCCGCGATCGCCGCCCCGCTCGTCGCGGGCATCGCCGCCTCGCTCGCCACCCGGCTCACGTACCGGATCAGCAGCAAGACGGACGAGAAGGCGACGTCGAAGGGCTACCGCGCCGGGCAGATCGCCTCGGCGGGCCTCGTCTCGCTCGCCCACGGCACGAACGACGCGCAGAAGACCATGGGCATCATCACCCTCGCCCTGATCACCGGCGGCGTCCTGAACCCGGGCGCGAACCCCCCGATGTGGGTCATCGTCTCCGCGGGCATCGCCATCGCGCTCGGCACCTACCTCGGCGGCTGGCGGATCATCCGCACCATGGGCAAGGGCCTCACCGAGCTGGCCCCGCCGCAGGGCTTCGCCGCGCAGACCTCCGCCGCGACCGCGATCCTCGCCTCCTCGCACATCGGCTTCTCGCTCTCCACCACCCAGGTGTGCTCCGGCGCCGTGATGGGCGCGGGCCTCGGCCGCAAGGGCGGTGTGGTCCGCTGGTCCACCGCCACCCGGATGTTCGTGGCGTGGGGCCTGACGCTGCCCGCCGCGGGCCTGGTCGGCGCGGGCGCCGAGCTGCTCACCAAGCAGGGCGACTGGGGCGTCGCGGCCACGGCCGCGCTGCTCATCGGCGGCTCCGCCGTCATCTGGTCCCTCTCGCGCCGCGAGCCGGTCGACCACACCAACGTCACGGCCGACGAGATCGGCGGCTCCGCCCGGGACACCGAGCCCGCGGGTGTCGTGACCACCGCGATCGCCGCGGTCACGCCGCCCCCGGCCGGCCCGCTCACCGCGGCCTCCGTGGTCGTCGAGCCGTCCGAGAACACCGCGCCCGTGGCGGACCCCGCCCGGCCCGCCACGGTCTAAGGAAGCAGCAGCATGAAGATCGACTGGGCAGCTCTCGGCTCCGTCTTCGGGGTCAGTCTCGTGGTGACCGTCGCCCTCGTGGGCCTGTTCACGCTCGGCATCGTCGGCCTCTCCAAGCAGGAGCAGGCGCGCACGGCCGGGGGCGGCGGCGCCGCGTTCGCCCCGCGCGTGGGCGCGTACGCCTGCTTCGCGCTGTGCGCGGCGGCGGTGGCGTACGGGATCTATCTGATCGTCGCCTGACGGCGGTCCGCGTACGACGACGAGGGGGCGGCGCCCGGTGAGGTCACCGGGCGCCGCCCCCTCGCTCCGTCGCAGGTCAACCGCGAGTTGACGGGCGCTGAGCGGCATGGTGGACTGCCGGGGCCAACTACGGCGGCAGCAGAGGAAGTCCGGTGCGAATCCGGCGCGGTCCCGCCACTGTCACCGGCCGGGCGCCCACCGCGCCCTCCGGAAGCCAGGAACTCTCGCCGCCTGTCACGTCGAACCAGGGCGCGGACACCCTGAGTGAGGACACATCGCCATGCGCGGCCGACCGCCGTTCCCTGCCAGGGCTCCCTTCGGGTCGAGCGTTCCCCTGGGCGTTCCGTTCGGCGTTCAGCGCGAGACGGCGGGCTGAACCGATGCGTGCTGCCGACCGCGACTTCGCGTACGGCGCCGCCGCCGGACTCCTCGGTGACCTGCTGCTCGGCGACCCCCGCCGAGGGCATCCGGTCGCCGCGTTCGGGCGGGCGGCCGGAGCCGTCGAACGCGTCCTGTGGCGCGACCACCGGGGCTCGGGCGTGCTGCACACCGTCGTGTGCGCCGGGGGCGCCGTCGCCGTGGGAGCCCTCGCCTCGTGCGCCGTGCGCCGCTCGCGTGCCGCGTCCGTCGGTCTGACGGCCGCCGCGACCTGGGCCGTCGTCGGGGGCACCTCGCTCGGCCGGGAGGCGCGGGCCATCGGCGGCGCGCTGGCCGCCGGGGACGTGGCCGTCGCCCGGGAGCGCCTTCCCCACTTGTGCGGCCGTGACCCCGAGGCCCTGGACGCCGACGGGATCGCGCGGGCCGTCGTGGAGTCCGTCGCCGAGAACACCTCCGACGCCGTCGTGGGCGCGCTCGTGTGGGGCGCCGTGGCGGGCGTGCCGGGGCTCGTCGGGTTCCGGGCGGTCAACACGCTGGACGCGATGGTCGGCCACCGCTCCGCCAGGTACCTGCGGTACGGCTGGGCTTCCGCGCGGCTCGACGACGTCGCGGGGTGGCCGGGGGCACGGCTCACCGGGCTGCTCGCCGTCGCCGCCGGAGGCGCGCCCCGGCGGGCCCTGCGCGCCTGGCGGCGTGACGCGCGACGGCATCCGAGCCCCAACGCCGGGGTGGTCGAGGCCTCCTTCGCGGGGGCCCTGGGGGTGCGGCTCGGGGGAACGCTGTCGTACGCGGGGCGCGTCGAGGAGCGGCCCGTGCTGAACGGAGAGGGGCGGAGCGTGGTCGTGGGCGACATCGAGCGGGCCGTGCGGCTGTCGCGGCGGGTGAGCTGGCTCGCGCTCGGCGTGTCCGTCGGCACGCACCTGGTGCGGGCACGGGCAAGGAAGAAGGGATGGGCCCTGTGAGCGGCGGGCTGCTCGTTGCCGGTACGACCTCCGACGCGGGCAAGAGCGTCGTCACCGCGGGGATCTGCCGGTGGCTCTCCCGCAAGGGGGTCTCCGTCGCGCCGTTCAAGGCGCAGAACATGTCGCTGAACTCCTTCGTGACCCGCGAGGGCGCCGAGATCGGGCGCGCGCAGGCCATGCAGGCGCAGGCCGCCCGGGTCGAGCCCTCGGCCCTGATGAACCCCGTGCTGCTCAAGCCGGGCGGCGAGAAGTCGAGCCAGGTCGTCCTCATGGGCAGGCCCGTGGGCGAGATGAGCGCACGCGGCTACCACGGCGGGCGGCAGCAGGCGCTGCTCGACACCGTCGTGGGATGCCTGGAGGAGCTGCGGGGCACGTATGACGCCGTGATCTGTGAGGGGGCGGGCAGTCCCGCCGAGATCAATCTGCGCCGCACCGACATCGTGAACATGGGGATCGCGCGGGCCGCCCGCTTCCCCGTGGTCGTCGTCGGCGACATCGACCGAGGGGGCGTCTTCGCCTCCTTCTTCGGGACCGTCGCGCTGCTCGGCCCCGCCGACCAGGAGCTGGTGGCGGGCTTCCTCGTCAACAAGTTCCGCGGTGACGTGTCGCTGCTCGAACCGGGCCTGGACATGCTGCGCGGGCTCACCGGGCGGAACACCTTCGGCGTGCTGCCGTTCCGGCACGGGCTCGGGATCGACGAGGAGGACGGGCTGCGGGTGTCGCTGCGCGGCGCCGTCCGCGAGTCCGCCGTCGCGCCGCCGCTCGGCGAGGACGTGCTGCGCGTCGCCGTCTGCGCCGTACCGCTGATGTCGAACTTCACCGACGTGGACGCGCTCGCCGCCGAACCCGGCGTCGTGGTGCGGTTCGTGGACCGGGCCGAGGAGCTCGCCGACGCCGACCTCGTCGTCGTCCCGGGCACGCGCGGCACCGTGCGCGCCCTGGCGTGGCTGCGCGAGCGCGGGCTCGCGGACGCGCTCGCGCGCCGGGCGGCGCAGGGGCGGCCCGTGCTCGGCATCTGCGGCGGCTTCCAGGTGCTCGGCGAGCACATCGAGGACGACGTGGAGTCCCGCGCGGGGGCCGTGGACGGGCTCGGACTGCTGCCCGTGCGCGTGCGGTTCGCGCGCGAGAAGACCCTGGCGCGGCCCGTCGGACAGGCCCTCGGCGAGCCGGTCGAGGGGTACGAGATCCACCACGGCGTGGCCGAGGTCCACGGGGGCAAGCCCTTCTTGGACGGGTGTCGCGTCGGCGAGGTGTGGGGCACGCACTGGCACGGCTCCCTGGAGAGCGACGCGTTCCGGCGGCGCTTCCTCACCGAGGTGGCCCGCGCGGCCGGGCGCCGCTTCGTGCCCGCGCCGGACACGAGCTTCGGTGCCCTGCGCGAGGAGCAGTTGGATCTGTTGGGCGACCTGATCGAGGAGCACGCCGATACGGAGGCGCTGCTGCGGCTCATCGACGGCGGGGCGCCCGCCGGCCTTCCCTTCGTGCCGCCGGGGGCGCCGTCGTGACCCTGTCGGGGGCACCCCGCCGCAGCCCGTCAGCGCGCTCCGCGCGCGGGCGCCCCTTCCCGAACCGGGGGCTCCGCCCCCGGACCCCCGCTCCTCACCCGCCGGAGGAGCTGGATGTTTCGCCGGACGTTCCGTACCTGCTGGAGGTCGTCGCGTGAGTACCCCCTATCCCTTCACCGCGCTCGTCGGTCAGGACGACCTGCGGCTCGCCCTGTTGCTCAACGCCGTCTCCCCCGCCGTCGGCGGCGTCCTCGTACGGGGTGAGAAGGGCACCGCCAAGTCCACCGCCGTGCGGGCGCTGTCCGCGCTCCTTCCGGACGTGGACGTCGTGGCCGGGTGCCGGTTCTCCTGCGCTCCCCAGGCGCCCGATCCCGCGTGCCCGGACGGGCCGCACGAGCCCGGGACCGGCGCCGCTCGGGCCGCGCGCATGGTGGAACTGCCCGTCGGCGCGTCCGAGGACCGTCTGGTGGGGGCGCTCGACATCGAGCGGGCGCTCGCCGAGGGCGTGAAGGCCTTCGAGCCGGGGCTCCTCGCCGACGCGCACCGCGGGATCCTGTACGTCGACGAGGTCAATCTGCTGCACGACCACTTGGTCGACCTCCTGCTCGACGCCGCCGCCATGGGCGCCTCGTACGTCGAGCGCGAGGGCGTCTCCGTGCGGCACGCCGCCCGGTTCCTGCTCGTCGGGACCATGAACCCCGAAGAGGGCGAGCTGCGGCCGCAGTTGCTCGACCGGTTCGGGCTCACCGTGGAGGTCGCGGCCTCGCGCGAGCCCGACCAGCGCGTGGAGGTCGTGAGGCGGCGGCTCGCCTACGACGACGACCCGGAGGGGTTCGCGGGGCGCTGGGCCGAGGACGAGGCGGCGGTGCGGGCGCGCATCGTGGCCGCGCGGGCGCTGCTTCCGCGGGTGCGGCTCGGCGACGGCGTGCTGCGGCAGATCGCGGCGACCTGCGCGGCGTTCGAGGTCGACGGCATGCGCGCGGACATCGTGATGGCCCGCACGGCGACGGCGCTCGCCGCCTGGGCGGGGCGCGAGGACGTGCTCGCCGAGGACGTGCGGCAGGCCGCGCTGCTCGCGCTGCCGCACCGGCGGCGGCGCAACCCGTTCGACGCGCCCGGCCTCGACGAGGACAAGCTCGACGAGACCCTGGACGAGTTCGGCGACGACCACGACGGCGGGGGTGACGACGACCCGGGTCCCGACGGCGGCGGTGGCGGAGGCGTGCCGCCGCAGGACCAGGGGCCCGACGCGCCCGCCGACGGCGGCGCGCCCGCTCCGGGCGAGGCCTCCGACGGCGGGCAGCCGCAGGGCGCGGGCGCCGCCGAGCAGCAGCCGGTGCGGGCGGCCGAGCCGTTCCGCACGAAGGTCCTGAGCGTGCCCGGCCTCGGGGACGGCGCGGCCGGGCGGCGCTCGCGGGCCCGCACCGAGCACGGCAGGACGACCGGGTCGCGGCGGCCCCGGGGGACCCTGACGAAGCTGCACCTGGCGGCGACCGTGCAGGCCGCGGCGCCGCACCAGCGGGCGCGCGGCCGGGCCGGGCGCGGCCTCGTCGTCCGCAGGGACGACCTGCGGCAGGCCACCCGCGAGGGGCGCGAGGGCAACCTCGTGCTGTTCGTCGTGGACGCCTCGGGCTCGATGGCGGCGCGGCGGCGGATGGGCGCCGTGAAGGGCGCCGTGCTCTCGCTGCTGCTCGACGCCTACCAGCGGCGGGACAAGGTGGGCCTGGTGACGTTCCGGGGCTCGGCCGCCGAGGTGGCGCTGCCGCCCACGTCGTCCGTGGACGCCGCGGCGGCGCGCCTGGAGTCCCTGCCCACGGGCGGGCGTACGCCGCTCGCGGCCGGGCTGCTCAAGGCCCACGAGGTGCTGCGGATCGAGCGGCTGCGGGATCCCGCGCGGCGGCCCCTGGTCGTGGTGGTCACGGACGGCCGGGCCACCGGTGGGCCGGAGACAAGGGCGCGAAGCGCTTCCGTGGAGGGGCGGTGGCGGGAGACGGGCGGGCCGGTGGCGCTCGCCGGGCGGGCCGCCCGGCTCTTCGCGGCCGAGGGGGTCGCGTCGGTGGTCGTGGACTGCGAGGCGGGGCCGGTGCGCCTGGGGCTCGCCGGGCAGCTCGCCGGTGAACTGGGCGGCACGGCCGTGACGTTGGACGAACTGCGGGCGGACAGCATCGCCGGTCTCGTACGGAACGTGCGGGCGGGTAACGAGAGGAAGGTCGCGTAATGCCGAAGGGGCAGCCGAACGTGGTGCCGGAGGACGGCCTGACGACACGTCAGCGCCGGAACCGGCCGTTGGTGATGGTGCACACGGGCGTCGGCAAGGGGAAGTCCACGGCCGCGTTCGGGATGGCGCTGCGCGCCTGGAACCAGGGCTGGCCGGTGGGGGTGTTCCAGTTCGTCAAGTCGGCGAAGTGGAAGGTCGGCGAGGAGAACGCGCTGAAGGTCCTCGGGGCCAGCGGCGAGGGCGGGCGCGTCGACTGGCACAAGATGGGCGAGGGCTGGTCGTGGATCCAGCGGGAGCCCGCCGCGGGCGAGCCGAGCCACGAGGAGAAGGCCCGCGAGGGCTGGGAGCAGGTCAAGCGGGACCTGGCGGCCGAGACGTACAAGTTCTACGTCCTCGACGAGTTCGCGTACCTGCTGCACTGGGGGTGGGTGGACGTGGACGAGGTGGTGGCGGTCCTGCGCGACCGGCCCGGCACCCAGCACGTGGTGATCACGGGGCGCAACGCCCCGGAGAAGCTGGTGGAGTACGCCGACCTCGTCACCGACATGTCCAAGGTCAAGCACCCGATGGACGCCGGTCAGAAGGGCCAGCGGGGCATCGAGTGGTAGCACGTCTCGTCATCGCGGCGCCGTCCTCCGGGAGCGGGAAGACGACCGTCGCGACCGGGCTCATGGCCGCCTTCACCGAGGCGGGGCTCGCCGTCTCGCCGCACAAGGTCGGGCCCGACTACATCGACCCCGGGTACCACGCGCTCGCCACCGGGCGGCCGGGGCGCAACCTCGACGCCTATCTGTGCGGGCCCGGCCTGGTGGGGCCGCTGTTCGCGCACGGCGCCGCGGGGTGCGACCTCGCGGTCGTCGAGGGCGTGATGGGGATGTTCGACGGGGCGGCGGGGCAGGGCGAGCTCGCCTCCACCGCGCACGTCTCCAAGCTGCTGCGCGCGCCGGTGGTCCTCGTCGTGGACGCCTCCTCGCAGTCCCGGTCGGTGGCCGCGCTCGTGCACGGCTTCGCGTCCTGGGACCCGGAGGTGCGCCTCGGCGGGGTGATCCTCAACAAGGTGGGCTCCGCGCGCCACGAGGAGCTGCTGCGCGAGGCGCTGGACTCTTCCGGGGTGCCGGTGCTCGGCGCCCTGCGGCGGGCTCCCCAGGTGCGGGCGCCGTCCCGGCACCTGGGTCTCGTGCCGGTCGCCGAGCGGCAGGCCGAGGCCGTGGCGTCCGTGGCGGCCCTCGCCGAGCAGGTGCGGCGGGGCTGTGACCTGGAGGGGATCCTGGCGCTCGCGCGGAGCGCGGGGACGTGGTCCGGGGACGCGTGGGACCCCGGGTCCTGTGCCGTCCCGGACCGGCCCGCCGGGCGGCCCGTGGTCGCCGTGGCGGGCGGGGCCGCGTTCACGTTCTCGTACGCCGAGCACGCCGAGCTGCTCACGGCCGCAGGGGCCGACGTCGTCGGCTTCGACCCGCTGTACGACGAGCGGCTGCCCGAGGGGACCGCGGGCCTCGTCATCGGGGGCGGGTTCCCCGAGGTCTACGCGCCGGAGCTGTCCGCCAACGAGCCGCTGCGGAGGGCCGTGGCCGAGCTGGCGGAGAGCGGGGCGCCGGTCGCCGCCGAGTGCGCGGGGCTGCTGTACCTCACCCGGGAGCTGGACGGAAAGCCGATGTGCGGAGTGCTCGACGCCCGGGCGCGGATGGCCGAACGCCTGACGCTGGGCTACCGGGAGGCGGTGGCGGTGTCCGACAGCGTGCTCGCCCCGGCGGGGACGCGACTGCGCGGCCACGAGTTCCACCGCACCGTGGTCGAACCGGGCGCGGGCCCGGCGCCCGCGTGGGGTCTGCACGCCCCCGAGCGGCGGGTCGAGGGCTTCGTGCAGCGGGGGGTCCACGCGAGCTATGTGCACACCCACTGGGCCGCCGAGCCGGGGATCGCCCGCCGGTTCGTGGAGAGGTGCGCCGCGGGATGAGCCGGGGCGTACCGGTGCGGGCGGCGGGGCGGGCGGCCGTGCCGGTGCCGGGCGGCTCACTCCGCCAGGCCGACCACCAGCCAGATGAACCCGGCGCCCGCCACCGTGCACAGGAGCGTGGAGCGCGCCGGGTGGTCGTGGTGCGCCTCCGGCAGGATCTCGGCGGCGGCGAGGTACAGGAGCGCGCCGCCGAAGAAGCCGAGATATCCGCCGAGCAGTTGCTCCGGAATGGTGAACAGGAGCGTGGAGGCCGCGCCCACGACGGGGGCGGCCGCGTCCGCGAAGAGCATCGCCACGGCCCGGCGGCGGGCGTTCCCGTACAGCTTCGTGATCGTGTACGTGTTGAAGCCGTCGGCGAAGTCGTGGGCGATGACGGCGAGCGCCACGGCCGCGCCCATGCCGCCGCCCACCTGGAAGGCCGCGCCGATCGCGACGCCGTCCATGACGCTGTG
Organism: Streptomyces sp. AN091965; assembly: GCF_022698285.1. Lineage (NCBI taxonomy): Bacteria > Bacillati > Actinomycetota > Actinomycetes > Kitasatosporales > Streptomycetaceae > Streptomyces > Streptomyces sp. AN091965. The sequence goes on from NZ_JALDMY010000001.1 coordinate 2,661,841, forward strand.
CCCGACCATCGCGGCCGCCGCCGTCAGGCCCACCTCGGGCACCCGCCCGTCGTGCTCCGCGCCGCCGTGCGCCGCCTGCCGCAGCGCGAGCAGGCGCTCCACCACGTGCGCGAGCAGGAAGCCCGCGACCGCGAGGAGCAGCGCCGCGGGCACCCCGAAGACCGGGCCGCCCGCCGCCTCCAGTGCCTCCGGCAGCAGGTCGAGCCCGACCACGCCGAGCATCAGGCCGCCCGCGAGGCCGAGCACCAGATGGCGCCGGTCGGTGACCCGCCCCGCCGTCCAGCCGCCTACCAGGGTCATCACGAACGCGCCGAGCGCCACGAACACCGCCATGCGCCCTTGCTAGCCGATCGGCCCGGCGACCGCTAACCGGTCCCGCGCCGCACCACCCGAGCGGCCGCATCCGCCCACGACCGCATGGCCCATGAGAGGAGCCCCCATGGCAGACCGCCCGGCGGGCCGTGCCCCCGAGCCCGGTGACCGGGCTCCCGCGGCGCGGCCGACCGCCGTCGTGGGGGTCGGCGCCGGCCGGGGCGTGACGGCCGACGAGGTCCTCGGTCTCGTACGGGAGTGTCTGCGCGACGCGGGCCTCGCGCCTTGTTCCGTACGGGAGTTGGCGACCGTCGACGCCAAACGGGACGAGCCCGGCGTCGTCGGGGCCGCGGCGCGGCTCGGGGTGCCGCTGGTGACGTACCCGGCACACGAGCTGGCCCGCGTCGCGGTGCCGAACCCGTCCGGCGCGCCGCTCGCCGCCGCCGGTACGCCGTCCGTGGCGGAGGCGGCGGCCCTCGTGCGGGGCGGGGAACTCCTGGTCCCCAAGCGGAAGTCGGCGCGGGTGACGTGCGCGGTGGCGCGGGCGCGGGCGGCACCGGGTCCCGCGCCCCCGCCCCCACCGGCTCCCCCTTTCCTTCCGACTCTCACTCCGACTCCGACGAAAGGCACCGTCATCACGGCCATGGACTTGAGCACGGACACCACGGCGGCCGGGGCCGCGGGCGGCGACGTCGATCTGCGGCACCACGGCGACGCGGAGGTGCGCGGGCGGGACGACCTCGTCGACCTGGCCGTCAACGTCCGCTCCGACACGCCTCCTTCCTGGCTGAAGCAGCACATCGCCGCCTCCCTCGACGGCCTCGCCGCCTACCCCGACGGCCGGGCGGCGCGGGCCGCCGTGGCGGCGCGGCACGGGGTGGAGCCGGAGCGGGTGCTGCTCACGGCGGGCGCCGCCGAGGCCTTCGTGCTGCTCGCGCGGGCGCTGCCGGTGCGGCGGCCGGTGGTGGTGCATCCGCAGTTCACGGAGCCGGAGGCCGCGCTGCGGGACGCCGGGCACACGGTGGAGCGCGTGCTGCTGCGGGCCGCGGACGGCTTCCGGCTCGACCCGGCGGCGGTCCCCGACGACGCGGACCTGGTCGTCGTGGGCAACCCGACCAACCCGACGTCGGTCCTGCACCCCGCCGCCGACCTCGCCCGCCTCGCCCGGCCCGGGCGGGTGCTCGTGGTGGACGAGGCGTTCATGGACGCGGTGCCCGGTGAGCGGGAGGCCCTCGCCGGTCGTGTCGACGTGCCCGGGCTCGTGGTGCTGCGCAGCCTCACCAAGACGTGGGGCCTCGCCGGGCTGCGCATCGGCTACGTCATCGCCGCCCCGGAGACGATCCGGGCCCTGGAGCGGGCGCAGCCGCTGTGGCCGGTGTCGTCGCCCGCCCTGGCGGCGGCCGAGGCCTGTGTGGCGCCGCGCGCGCTCGCCGAGGCGGGGCACGTGGCGCACCGGGTCGCCGCCGAGCGGCAGCACCTGGTGGCCGGGCTCCGGGCGCTGCCCGGGGTGGAGGTGGTGGGCCCCGCGGAGGGGCCCTTCGTCCTGGTCCGGCTTGCCGGGGCGGCGACCGTCGTACGGGAACGGCTGCGGGAGGAGGGGTTCATGGTGCGGCGCGGCGACACGTTTCCTGGGCTTGGGCCTGACTGGATGCGGGTGGCGGTGCGCGACCGCCCCACCACGGAGGCCTTCCTCCGGGCCCTCCCGAAGACCCGGCCCCACTGACGCGGGGGCTCTCCCCGGGCACCTCCCGGCCCGGCCCCGGCCCCGCCGCTCCGCGGCGGATTTCCCACCCACCCACCCGTTTGCTCGGCACCGAGCAGCGCGGGGTCAGGCCGCCGGCTCGGCGGGGGCCGGTTCGGGGCGCCCCCGCCAGAGTCAGCGGCGGCGGGTGTAGGCCAGGGCCCCGCCCCCGGCCAGGAGGAGGACCACCGCCCCGCCGGCGACGTAGGGCGTCAGGGAGGAGCCTCCGGTCTCCGCGAGGTCGTCGTTCTCCTTGCGCGGAGCCTCCCGCTTCGCGGTGACGGGCTCCGCGGGCTTGCCGCCCTGCGGCTCGGGCAGCGGCTTGGCCCCGGGCCCGGGGGCCTCGCAGGTCGCCCCCGCCAGGGTCACCGCGCCCTTGACCGCGGCGACGCCGAGCTTCAGCGGGTCGACGGAGACCTGGAGCCGGAGCGCGGTCGCGGCGGCCGTCCGGGACGTGGTGCGCGTCGAGGAGAGGTCGAGACGGACCTCGCCGACGCCGGGGACGGACACCTGGGTGGTGCCCGCGGACTTGACGCTGACCTTCTTGCCGAGGACGGTCACGCCGCCGAGGAACGTCGACGCGGCGACGGGCCGCTTGCCCGCCGTGCACACGGCCTTGGAGGTGACCTGGTCGACCTCCACGAGCGGGAGCAGCGGCAGGCCGGGCACGTGCACCTTGGCGCGGGCGACGTTGCTGTAGCCCTGGGCGGTGCCGCCCTTGACGGTGGCGCGCGCGGTGGCGACGTCGGCCCGGAGCACGCTGAACGGCTGCCCGCCCTCGACGCCGTCGAGCTTGGCGGTGAGGGTGGTGCGGCTGGCGCTCGCGGGCGCGCTGACGTCGTTCAGAGCGACGTTGAGCGGTGCCCGTACGGTCTTGTTGAGCAAGGAGACCTCGAGGCCGGTGCGGAGCACGACGGCTCCGGCGCGGCCGCCTCGGTGGTCGTCCGTCGCGTGCGCGGTGCCCGCGGTGCCGAGCGCCGCGGGACCGGCGGCGACCACGGTGGCGGCGGCGAGCGCGCCGATGCGGCGCGTGGGCAGGCGGCGGAAGGCGTTGCTGGTCAAGGTGGTGGAACCCCCACATGAGTCATGAAGGCGCCGCCGCGCACGCCACACGGGGACATCGCGTGCGCGGGGCGCCACTGATGCCGGTGTGCGCCGGGAGGCGCCGCCGACTCCGGCATCTTTACGCACTGAGAGTGAACGGGCAGCAACCTGGCGTGAGTTCACTCCATCGGGAGGTTTCCGCCCCTGCTTTCGAATCGGCTGACACGGGCGTTCCCCGCAGCCACCCGCATCACGCCGGCCCGCGGGGCGCGGACCGCGGCGGCCTGCGGCGGAGCGGAGAACAACGACCCCGCCACCCCATCCGTCACCGTCCGTCAACACTGCGCCCGGTGCGGGTGCTTCACCTCGCGTCAGCCCACGACCCGGCCGTCGAGCACCACGCGCCGGGGCGCCGTGAGCACGCGTACGTCGGCCCGCGGGTCGGCCTCGTACACGACGAGGTCGCCGGGTGCGCCCTCGGCGAGTCCGGGGCGCCCGAGCCAGGCCCGCGCGCCCCAGGTCGTGGCGGAGAGGGCGTCGACGGCGGGGATGCCCGCCTTGGTGAGCTCGGCGACCTCGCCGCCGATCAGACCGTGCGCGAGGGAGCCCCCGGCGTCGGTGCCCGCGTACACCGGCACCCCGGCGTCGTACGCGGCCCGGACGGTGTCGTAGCGGCGCTCGTGGAGGCGGCGCATGTGGTCCGCCCACTTCGGGAACTTCTTCTCACCACCGGCGGCGAGCTGCGGGAACGTCGCGATGTTCACGAGGGTCGGGACGATCGCGACACCTCGCTCGGCGAACAGCGGGATGGTGTCCTCGGTCAGGCCCGTCGCGTGCTCGACGCAGTCGATGCCCGCCTCGACGAGGTCGCGCAGCGAGTCCTCGGCGAAGCAGTGCGCGGTGACGCGGGCGCCGAGCCGGTGCGCCTCGGCGATCGCCTCGCGCACGGCGCCGCGCGGCCAGCACGCGGTGAGGTCGCCCGCCTCGCGGTCGATCCAGTCGCCGACGAGCTTGACCCAGCCGTCGCCGCGGCGCGCCTCCCGCGCGACGTAGGCGGTGAGGTCGCCGGGCTCGACCTCGTGCGCGTAGTTGCGGATGTAGCGGCGGGTGCGGGCGATGTGCCGGCCCGCCCGGATGATCTTCGGCAGATCCTCGCGGTCGTCGATCCAGCGGGTGTCGGACGGCGAGCCCGCGTCGCGCAGGAGCAGCGCGCCCGCGTCGCGTTCGGTGAGGGCCTGCTTCTCGGCCTCCTCGGCGGGGACTGCACCGTGGGCGTCGAGGCCGACGTGGCAGTGCGCGTCGACGAGGCCGGGCAGCACCCAGCCCTCGACCGTCACGGCGTCCCGCGCGGCGGGGCGTTCGAACGTCACCCGCCCGCCGACCACCCACAACTCGTCCCGTACGTCCTCGGGCCCGACGAGCACCCGCCCCTTCACGTGCAGCACCGCGTGATCGCTCATGGACAGCAGCTTAGGAGGCGTAGGACCTGACCGGAGGGGCTCGGTAGGCTCGGTCGGACCATCCCGTCCCGACGCAGCCCGAAGTGAGCCGAAGCACCATGACACACCCCCTTCTCGACCTGGCGCCGCTGAGCGCCGCGCACTTCGCCGCGATCGAGGACCGCGTCGCCCGGCTCCTGGACACCCGACAGGACGTGGTGATCACGCAGGGCGAGGCGCTCCTTCCGCTGGAGGGCTGCATCCGGGGCGCCGCGCGGCCCGGCACCACCGCCCTCAACGTGATCACGGGCCCGTACGGGCAGACCTTCGGCGACTGGCTGCGCGACTGCGGGGCGACGGTGGTCGACCTGGCGGTGCCCTTCCACACGGCGGTCACCGCCGCGCAGGTCGAGGAGGCCTTCGCCGCGCACCCCGGGATCGACTTCGTGTCCCTCGTGCACGCCGAGGCGGCGACCGGCAACACCAACCCGGTCGCGGAGATCGGCGAGGTCGTGCGCGCGCACGGTGCCCTGTTCATGCTGGACGCCGTCGCCTCCGTGGCGGCCGAGCCGCTGCTCCCGGACGCGTGGGGAGTGGACCTGTGCGTGATCGGCGCGCAGAAGGCCATGGGCGGGCCCGCGGGTGTGTCCGCGGTGTCGGTGAGCGAGCGGGCCTGGGAGCGGATCGCCGCCAACCCGCAGGCCCCGCGCCGCTCGTACCTGTCGCTGCTCGACTGGAAGCAGCGCTGGATCGACGGCGGCCGCAAGGCGCTCCTGCACGCGCCCGCGCAGCTGGAGATGCTCGCCCTGGAGGCGTGCCTGGAGCGGATCGAGTCGGAGGGCCTGGACGCCCTGATGGCGCGGCACACGACGGCCGCGGCGGCGACGCGGGCGGGCGCGGCGGCCCTCGGCGGGGGCCTGGAGCCGTACGTCCACGAGGCCCGGGACGCGGCGCCCGTCGCCACGACGCTGCGCGCGCCGCGCGGGGTCGACGCGGCCGAGCTCGTGGCCAGGTCCCTCGCGGCCGACCCGGTGCTTCCGCTGGTCACCGGCGGCGGGGCGCTCGCCGAGGAGATGATCCGGGTCAACCACTACGGCCCGGACGCCACGCGCGGCGTGGTGCACGCCTCGCTCGCCGCCCTCGGTGCCGCGATGGGCGAGCTCGGGCTCGCCGTGGACCTGGAGGGGGCCCGCCGCGCCGTCACCGAGGCCTGGCAGGCCTAGCCCCTTTTCATCGCGTCCATCGCGTTCCCCGTCCACCCGCCGTCCGCTCCGGGCCGGGTGGGCGGGGATATTTCTTATTCGAGGTCGCGCGGGATGCTTTTCAAGCCCCTTTAACTCTGTCTTCATGAATTCCTTATCAGAACAGCTTCCCGTATTCGTCTGCCCGCTTTCCCTACTCCTAAACACTAGGGTTCCGTCAGCGTAAATCGGCGCAATGTGACGCTGTGACGCACTCCACACCACGCCCGATTAGCCCGAAATAACCGGGGCAAATCGCCATATAACTCCGGCTGCTCATGCGGGCGTACGCGCCTGCGCGATAACACATGAGGGCCCGCCATGTAACCCCTTCCCCCGATGCAATCCCAGAAATTGCTCGGTAAATTCAATCCGCATGACCGCTGCACAAGCCGATCTACCGACCGACCTGCAAGCGAATTTCCTCGGAATGCCCGACGGACTGCGACTCGACACTCCGGATGTCGCCGACGGCGCCGCGATCTGGCGCATCGCCCGCGACTCGAAGGTCCTCGACCTCAACTCCTCGTACAGCTATCTGCTGTGGTGCCGCGACTTCGCGGCGACGTCGGTCGTGGCCCGGGACGCCGACGGCGAGCCGGTCGGCTTCATCACCGGCTACGTCCGCCCGGACGCGCCGCGCACCCTCGTGGTCTGGCAGGCGGCCGTCGACCACGCGCACCGCGGCCGCGGTCTCGCCGGGGCGCTGCTCGACGGGCTGACCGCCAAGGTCGTCGGGGCGCGCGGGATCACCACCGTGGAGACGACCATCACGCCGGGCAACACCGCGTCCGAGCGCCTGTTCTCCTCGTACGCCCAGCGGCACGGCGCCGGTGTCGCGCGCACGGTCCTGTTCGACGCGGCCCTCTTCCCCGGCGACGACGGCGGCCACGAGCCCGAAGTCCTGTACGTCATCGGCCCGTTGGCCCCCTGAGCCGACCGCCCCGCGGCACCGCCCCACCCCTTCCCGCCCCACCCCCTCACTCCCGCACGCCCCTTCATCTCCCAGGAGATTCGCTGTGACCATCACCCAGCCGGACCTGAGCGTCTTCGAGACCCTTGAGTCGGAGGTGCGCAGCTACTGCCGCGGTTGGCCCACCGTCTTCGACCGCGCGCAGGGCAGCCGCATGTACGACGAGGACGGCCACGAGTACCTCGACTTCTTCGCCGGTGCCGGGTCGCTCAACTACGGGCACAACAACCCCGTCCTGAAACGGGCGCTGATCGACTACCTGGAGCGCGACGGCGTCACGCACGGCCTCGACATGTCGACGACCGCCAAGCGCGCCTTCCTGGAGTCGTTCCAGAACCTGGTGCTCCGCCCGCGCGACCTGCCGTACAAGGTCATGTTCCCGGGCCCGACGGGCACCAACGCGGTGGAGTCCGCGCTGAAGCTGGCCCGCAAGGTCAAGGGCCGCGAGTCGATCGTGTCGTTCACGAACGCCTTCCACGGCATGTCGCTCGGCTCGCTCGCGGTCACCGGCAACGCCTTCAAGCGGGCGGGCGCCGGCATCCCGCTGGTGCACGGCACGCCGATGCCCTTCGACCACTACCTGGACGGCCAGGTCCCCGACTTCCTGTGGTTCGAGCGGCTCCTGGAGGACCAGGGTTCGGGCCTGAACAAGCCCGCCGCCGTGATCGTGGAGACCGTGCAGGGCGAGGGCGGCATCAACGTGGCGCGCGCCGAGTGGCTGCGGGCCCTCGAAGCCCTCTGCCGCCGCCAGGACATGCTCCTGATCGTCGACGACATCCAGATGGGCTGCGGCCGCACCGGCGCGTTCTTCTCCTTCGAGGAGGCGGGCATCTCGCCGGACATCGTCACGGTCTCCAAGTCCATCAGCGGCTACGGCCTGCCGATGGCGCTCACCCTCTTCAAGCCGGAGCTCGACGTCTGGGAGCCGGGCGAGCACAACGGCACCTTCCGCGGCAACAACCCGGCGTTCGTGACGGCCGCCGCCGCGCTGCAGACGTACTGGTCCGACGGGCCCGCGATGGAGAAGCAGACCCGCGCCCGCGGCGAGCAGGTCGAGCAGGCGCTCGTCGCGCTCGTCGACGAACACCGCGCCGACATCGTGGAGTACCGGGGCCGCGGCCTGGTCTGGGGCATCGAGTTCCGCGACAAGGAGCGCGCCACCCGCATCGCCCGGCGCGCCTTCGAGCTCGGCCTGCTCATCGAGACCTCCGGCCCCGAGAGCGAGGTCGTCAAGCTCCTGCCGGCCCTGACCATCACGGCCGACGAGCTCGACGAGGGCCTGCGCACCCTGACCCGCGCCGTCCGCGAGACGGCCTGACACCCCTCGTACGACCCCACCGAACTCGTACGACCAGCAAGAAAGGCAACGACTCACCGTGATCGTCCGCTCGTTCAAGGACATCGAAGGCACCGACCGGCACGTGAAGGCCAAGTCGGGCACCTGGGAGAGCAAGCGCATCCTGCTCGCCAAGGAGCGCGTCGGCTTCTCGCTGCACGAGACCATCCTGTACGCGGGTACGGAGACCGCCATGTGGTACGCGAACCACGTGGAGGCCGTGGTCTGCACCCGGGGCGAGGCGGAGCTCACCGACCACACCAACGGCGAGACGTACCGCATCACCCCCGGCACCATGTACCTGCTCGACGGGCACGAGAAGCACACGCTGCGCGTCAAGGAGGACTTCCACTGCCTGTGCGTCTTCAACCCGCCGGTGACGGGCCGTGAGGACCACGACGAGAACGGCGTCTACCCGCTGCTCACCGAGCCGGACCCCGAGTAGCCGGGCGGCGCACACCCCGACATCCCCCTACGGGCCGTACGAGAGGAGAGGCAGGCACCACCATGACCACCGCACCCGAACGCACCGGCGATCTGTATCCGACCCGAGGCGCCCAGGAGGTGCTCGTCGAGCGCAAGGACCCCGTGGTGTGGTCCGCGCCGGGCACGCCGGGGCCGTTCACGGACGAGGACCTCGCGGGGTTCGACCGGGACGGGTTCCTCGCCGTCGAGCAGCTGCTCACGCCCGACGAGGTCGGCGTGTACCACGCGGAGCTCGAACGGCTGGTCAACGACCCCGGGATGCGTGCGAACGAGCGTTCCGTCGTCGAACCGCGGTCCCAGGAGATCCGGTCCATCTTCGAGGTGCACAGGATCAGCGAGGTCTTCGCGCGCCTGGCCGCCGACCCGCGCGTGGCGGGGCGGGCCCGCCAGATCCTCGGCTCGGACGTGTACGTCCACCAGTCGCGGATCAATGTGAAGCCGGGCTTCGGCGCCTCCGGGTTCTACTGGCACTCGGACTTCGAGACCTGGCACGCGGAGGACGGCCTGCCGAACATGCGGACCGTCTCGGTGTCGATCGCGCTCACCAGGAACCACGACACCAACGGCGGGCTCATGATCATGCCGGGCTCGCACCGGACGTTCCTTGGCTGCGCGGGCGAGACGCCGAAGGACAACTACAAGAAGTCCCTGCAGATGCAGGACGCGGGCACCCCGTCGGACGAGGCGCTGACCGGCCTCGCGGCCGAGTACGGCATCAAGCTGTTCACGGGCGCGGCGGGCTCGGCGACGTGGTTCGACTGCAACGCCATGCACGGCTCGGGCGACAACATCACGCCCTATCCGCGCTCGAACGTCTTCCTGGTGTTCAACAGCGTGGAGAACGCCGCGGTGGAGCCGTTCGCGGCGCCGGTGCGGCGGCCCGAGTTCATCGGCGCGCGGGACTTCACACCGGTGAAGTGAGCCCGCGCGCACGTGGCAGGGCCCGGCACCCCACGGTGCCGGGCCCTTGCGGTCAGAGCGCCGGGTAGTCCGTGTAGCCCTTCGCGTCGCCGCCGTAGAACGTGGCGCGGTCGGGCTCGTTGAACGGGCCGCCCGTCCTCAGGCGCGCCGGCAGGTCCGGGTTGGCGAGGAACAGGGAGCCGTACGAGAGGAGGTCGGCCGTGCCGTCCTCGATGAGCGCCAGTTCGCCGGGCCCGGTCGGCCCCTCGGTGGCCGGGTTGAGGATGAAGGGACCGTCGAAGCCCTTGCGCAGCGCGGTGACGAGCTCACGGATCGGGCCGACCTCCATGACGTGCAGATAGGCGAGGCCGAGCGGGGAGAGCTGCTCGACGAGGGCGAGGTAGGTCTCGTCGGGGTCCGGCTCGTGGATGCCGTTGAGCGGGTTGCCGGGCGAGAGGCGGATGCCGGTGCGGGCCGCGCCGATCTCGGCGGAGACGGCCTTGGCGACCTCGACGGCGAAGCGGACGCGGTTCTCGACCGAGCCGCCCCACTCGTCGGTGCGCCGGTTGGAGCCCGGCGCGAGGAACTGGTGGATCAGATAGCCGTTGGCACCGTGCAGCTCGACGCCGTCGAAGCCCGCCTCGATCGCGTTGCGCGCGGCGGTCACGAACTCGCCGACGGTGGCGCGCACCTCGTCGCCGGTCAGCTCGCGCGGGGTGACGTAGTCCTTGGGGCCCTCGTGCGTGTACACCTGGCCCTCGGCGGCTATCGGGGACGCGCCGACGGGCACGAGGCCGTCGGGCAGGAGCACCGGGTGGCCGATGCGGCCGGTGTGCATGAGCTGGGCGAAGATCGTGCCGCCCGCGGCGTGCACGGCGTCGGTGACCTTGCGCCAGCCCTCGACCTGCTCGGCGCTGTGCAGACCGGGGGTGTCGGGGTAGCCCTGGCCGACCACCGACGGCTGGACGCCCTCGGTGATGACGAGGCCAGCGGTGGCGCGCTGTGCGTAGTACTCGGCGTTGAGGTCCGTCGGCACGCCGCCCGCCGCGGCCCTGCTGCGGGTCATCGGGGCCATCGCGATGCGGTTGGCGAGGGGGGTGCCGGCGAGGTCGATGGGGTCGAACGCGGTGGTCATGGCGGGCTCCAAAACATCCGTAGCTGGTCCTGGCCCACCATTCTTGGTCGGCCAAGTAATTCAACCGAGAGCCACTGTAACGCATTCCTTGGCCGACCAAGGTAATCTCGGGGAGGACGTCGCGAAGGGCGGGGGAGGGCGTCGACGACACCGGCCGACCGAACCACCCTCACCGCCGAGGAGCTGTGCCATGAAGACCGAAACCGAGCGCGCCGAGCCCGCGTGTCCGTCCGCGGCCCGGGGCGGGCCCGTCAGCACCAGCATCGCCCGGGTCGCGCGGCTGCACCGCATCGCCGCGGGCAAGCTCCTGAAGGACGCCGGTCTCTACCCCGGCCAGGAGCTCATGATGATGCACCTGTGGGAGTCGGGCGCCGTGCGTCAGTCGGAGCTCGTCAAGATGGTCGAGCTCGACCCCTCGACGGTCACGAAGATGCTCCAGCGCCTGGAGCAGGCCGGACACGTGCGGCGCCGCCCCGACCCCGCCGACCGGCGGGCCGTGCTCGTCGAGGCCACGGACGACGACAACGGCCTGATGAGCGCCGTGGAGGCCGCCTGGACCAAGCTGGAGCAGCACACGCTCGCGGGCCTCGACCCGGACGAGCGCGCCCAGCTGGGGCGGCTGCTCTCCCGCGTCGAGGCCAATCTGTGCGTGGAGACGGCGGGCTGCCCCGAGGTCAGCCGCTGAGGGCGGTGAGCAGGCGGTCCACGTCCGCCGCCGTGTTGTAGAAGTGGAACGCGGCCCGCAGCTGGCCCGCGCGGTCCGAGACCTCGATGCCCGCCGCGCTCAACTCCGGCTGCCGGGCGCCGAGTCCGGGCACCGCCACGATGGGCGAGCCCGGCGCGGGCACCGGCTCGTGGCCGAGCTCGGCGAGCCCGGCGCGGAAGCGGTCCGCGAGGGCCAGGTCGTGCGCGCCGATCGCGGCCACGCCGAGCTCCTCGACGAGCTCCAGACAGTGCCGGGCGCCCGCGTACGCGAGCAGGGCCGGGCTCTCGTCGAACCGGCGCGCGGAGTGGGCGAGTTCCTCGACCGGGCCGTAGCAGCTGTCCCAGGGGCGCTCCCCCGCGACCCAGCCGGCGAGCACCGGGCGCAGGCCGCCGAAGCCCTCGGACTCCTCCGGCGCGACGAAGAACGCGACGCCGCGCGGGCAGGTGAGCCACTTGAACCCGACGGATGCCGTGAAGTCGGCCGTCGCGACGTGGTCGCCCAGGTCGCACCAGCCCGCCGCCTGCGAGGCGTCGAGGTAGAGGCGGGAGCCGTGGGCGCGGACGGCCGCGCGCAGCGCGTCGAGGTCCACGAGCCGGCCGTCGGCCGACTGCGCGACGCTGACCGCGACCAGGGCCGTGCCGGGGCGGACCGACTCGGCGAGCCGCTCCAGGGGCACGGCGCGCACCTTCAGGTCCGCGCGCATGTGGAAGGGGTTCACCGTCGAGCTGAAGTCGGCCTCGGCGGTGAGGACTTCGGCGCCCTCCGGCAGCGAGGCGGCGACCAGGCCGCTGTAGACGGCCACCGACGCGCCCGCCGCGACCCGGCTCACCGGCACGCCGACGAGCCGTGCGAAGGCGGCGCGGGCCGCCTCCACGTCCGCGAACATGTCGGCGGGGCGGCCCTGCGCCACGGAGAGGGCGCCCTCGTGCATCGCGGTGACGGCACGGGCCGGGAGCAGGCCGGTGCTGGCGCTGTTCAGATACGTGGTCCTGGGAGCGAACGCGGAGCGTACGAGAGTCGCGTCGAGGCTCTGGCCGGTGCGCGGTCCGGTGGTCTCCATGGGATCACTGTGCCCCGTGACCGCGCGCCGGTCCATCGCGGATGTGTGAACGGTACCGGTAAGCACCGCTGATCCGTGTGCCCCGCGGTCCCGTCGGGTCAGGCCTGCGGCACCGCGCAGCCGTCCGGGCCGCAGGCCTCCGCGTCCTGGCCGCCGGTGGCGCCGTCGCCGTCGCCGAGCACCGTCAGGGGCGACCGGCTGCCCCAGGCCTGCTCCAGGGCCTGCTCGAACACCTCGGCGGGCTGGGCGCCGGAGACGCCGTACTTGCGGTCGAGGACGAAGAACGGCACGCCGTTCGCGCCGAGCTCGGCGGCCTCGCGCTCGTCCGCGCGCACGTCGTCGGCGTAGGCGGCGGGGTCGGCGAGGACCGCGCGGGCCGCCTCGGGGTCGAGGCCCGCCTCGGCGGCGAGGGCGACGAGGCGCTCGTCGTCGTCGAAGACCGACTGCTCCTCGGCGAAGTTCGCCCGGTACAGGGCGGCGATCAGCGCGTCCTGCCGGTCGGCGCCCGCGGCCTTGGCGAAGTGCAGCAGGCGGTGCATGTCGAAGGTGTTGCCGTGGTCACGGCCCTTGGTGCGGTAGGTGAGGCCCTCCGCGCCCGCCTGCGCGCCGACGCCCTCCTCGGCCGCCTCGGCCTGCGCCGGGGACATCCCGTACTTGCGCTCCAGCATGGTGATCACCGGGGTGGTGTCACCCTTGGCGCGGTGCGGGTCGAGCTCGAAGGAGCGGTGCACCACCTCGACGGCCTCGCGGTGCGGGAAGTCCGCGAGCGCCCGCTCGAAGCGGGCCTTGCCCACGTAGCACCAGGGGCAGGCGATGTCGCTCCAGATCTCGACGCGCATGTTCTGACTCATCTCCAGGTCGTACGATGCGGAGACCGCCTCCGCTCCTGGGGTTCAACCCCCGGCGGGCCCCGTCCATTCCTCGGGCCGGGTGAAATGTGCCGTGTTCGCCCGGATCCAGGTGCGCAGCTGGGCCAGCGGCTCCAGGGCGCCCCGGCCGAGGGCGGTCAGCTCGTACTCGACGCGGGGCGGCACCTCGGCGTGCACGGTGCGCAGCACCAGGCCGTAGTCCTCCAGGCGCCGCAGCGTCCGGGTGAGGACCTTGGGGCTGATCCCCTCCAGCTTGCGGCGCAGCTCGCCGAAGCGGCGCGGCCCGTCCGCGAGGGCGGTGATCGCGAGGCCCGTCCACTTGTTGGCGAGCAGCTCGAAGATCTCCCGGCCGGGGCACAGCAGGCCGTAGATGTCGTGCCTGTGCGCGGCGTCGGTCCGGGCGCCGACGGGGGAAACACCGCTCTGACCTGTCATGGTTTCCAGAATATAGTTGGGGCCCTTGCGGGTGATCAGGGGTCCGCTCCTACGTTTCGGCCATGGAGATCCGCACCCAGAACCCCGTCCGGACCGGCATCGTCGGTCTCTCCGCCCGCGGCGGCTGGGCCCCGCAGTCGCACCTGCCCGCCCTGGCCCGCCTCGACGGCTACGAACTGCTCGCCCTTGCCGCGTCGAGCCCCGAGTCGGCCCGCGCCGCCGGTGCGCGCTACGGCGTTCCGCGCGCGTACGGAAGCGCCCGCGAGCTCGTCCGGGACCCCGACGTCGACCTCGTCGTGGTCAGCGTCCGCGTGCCGCTGCACCGCGAGGTGATCCTGGCGGCGCTCGCGGCGGGCAAGGCCGTCCTGTCGGAGTGGCCGCTCGGCAACGGCCTCGCGGAGGCCGAGGAGCTGGCCGCCGCCGCGGCGGCCGCGGGCGTGCCCACGTTCGCCGGGCTCCAGGCGCGCTCGGCGCCCGCCGTGCGGTACGTCCGCGACCTGGTCGCCGAGGGCTTCACCGGCGAGGTCCTGTCCACGAGCCTCGTCGCGTCGGGGCGCCGCTGGGGCCCCACCTTCGAGCCGGGCGCCGACTACCTCCTGGACCGGGACAACGGCGGCACGATGCTCACCATCCCCTTCGGCCACACCGTCGACGCCCTGGCCATGGTGCTCGGGGAGTTCACCGAGGTCTCGGCGACCACCGCGACCCGGCGCCCGGTCGTGCGCGAGGAGGGCTCGGGGCGCACCGCCGCCATGACGGCCGACGACCAGATCGCGGTGAGCGGACGGCTGACGTCCGGTGCCGTCGCCTCCGTGCACTTCCGGGGCGGCCTCGCGCGCGGCACCACGTTCCACTGGGAGATCAACGGCACGGACGGCGACCTCGTGGTCACCGGCGACCACGGGCACCTCCAGCAGGCCCGCCTCACCGTGCGCGGGGCCCGGGGCGCGGAGAGCGCCCTGCGGGAACTGCCCGTGCCGGAGCGGTACTTCGACGTGCCCGCGCTGGACGACGTGCGCGGCGAGGTGCCGTACAACGTCGGTGTCCAGTACGCCGAGGTCCTGCGCGACCTGCGAGAGGGCACTTTCACCGTGCCGGACTTCGCGCACGCGGCCCGGCGGCAGCGGCTGCTCGACGCGGTCGAGCGGGCCGCCGGCACCGGGACACGCGTCGCGCTGTGACCGGCGACCCGCAGGCCGTCCGGGGCTGAGCGCGCAGTTCCCCGCGCCCCTTCGGGGCACTCAGGAGCCGTCTCGTAGACCTTTTGGCCAGTTCGGGCGGAATTCGATGTGGTCGAAGGTCACTACGCAGCCCTCGCCCTGGGGCGACTGCGCGAGGAAGCCGACGAGGGCCGCGCCCGCCGAGGTCTCGTCGCCGAGCTGGAAGATGCGGACGAAGGTCCAGTGCGCGCCGTCCGTCGACGCGTGGAAGGCGAACGCCGTGCCGGTGCGGCTGATCCGCAGCCACACGTGGGAGCCGTCGACCACGAAGGCGTTGGCGTCGTCGGAGCGGCCCCGGGTGACGACGGTGCAGATCGTGGGCAGGTCCGGGGAGCGCTCGAAGCAGAGCTTCGCCCACTCCCGTTCGCCGACGTGCAGATAGAGCACGCCCGCGTCGAAGGCGGCCGCGAAGCCGACCGTGACGCGGGCGATCAGCTGGAAGTCCCCCTCGGGCGCGCCGAGCAGCCGGGGCGCGTCGGACGCGGGGTCCAGGGCCTCGCCGGTGGGCGGCACGAAGCGGTCCTGACGGGGGCCCGCCCAGCCGGTGAGGACCCCGTCCTCGTAACCCCAGTCGCCGTCGGGCCCGTACGGTCTGAGCGGGAAGGGCAGTTCGGGCAGCGCGAGGCTGCCGGTGTCCTTGGCGTTCATGCCGTCAGTGTTCCAGGCGGCCGTCGTAACGGCGGGGCAGTCCCAGGGGATTGGCGTCGTGGAGCTCCGGCGGCAGGAGCGCCTCGGGGGTGCTCTGGTACACGACGGGGCGCAGCCAGCGCTCGATGGCGGTGCCGCCGACGGAGGTGGAGGTGCTGGTCGTCGCCGGGTACGGGCCGCCGTGGTGCTGCGCGGGGGCCACGGCAACGCCGGTGGGCCAGCCGTTGACCAGGACGCGGCCCGCGAGCGGCGTCAGTTCGGCGAGCAGCTCGGTGCCGCGGCCCTCGCCCGCGGCCTCCTCGGCCGAGAGCTGCACGGTCGCCGTGAGGTTGCCGGGGAGCCGGGCGAGCACGGCGGTGATCTCCTGCCGGGACGCGTAGCGGGCGACGACGGTGACCGGGCCGAAGCACTCCTCCAGGAGCAGGTCGTGCTCCCCCGCCGCGGCCAGGCGCCCCGCGGGGACG
The DNA here is from genome assembly GCF_022698285.1 of Streptomyces sp. AN091965. Taxonomy (NCBI): domain Bacteria; kingdom Bacillati; phylum Actinomycetota; class Actinomycetes; order Kitasatosporales; family Streptomycetaceae; genus Streptomyces; species Streptomyces sp. AN091965. The sequence continues at coordinate 2,677,850 of NZ_JALDMY010000001.1, forward strand.
GTGAGGAACCCGGCGGCCACCGTGTGCTCGCCGCCCGCGCCCGGCGTCACCGGCGCGCTCACCTCCGGGAGCCCGGCGCGCTCGGCGACCCCGGCGACGAAGGCGTCGCGCATGCGGTGGTCGAGGAGCACGCCCGGCTCGGAGTCGCTGACGGCGCCGGTGAGGGACTTCACCAGGCGGTCGCCGTCCACTCCCTCGGGGGCGAGGACGAGGCCCGGCTTCACGCAGAACTGGCCGACGCCGAGCGTCATCGAGCCCGCGAGGCCGGTGCCGATCTGCTCGGCCCGCTCGGCGGCGGCGTCCTCGGTGACGACGACCGGGTTGAGCGAGCCCAGCTCGCCGTGGAAGGGGATCGGCACGGGGCGCGCCGCCGCCGCGTCGAAGAGGGCGCGTCCGCCGCGTACCGAACCGGTGAACCCGGCGGCGGCGACCAGCGGGTGCCGGATCAGTTCGAGGCCCGCGTCGAAGCCGTGCACCAGGCCGACGACCTCGCGCGGGATGCCGTGCTCGGCGGCCGCGCGGCGCAGCACGGACGCGACGAGCTCGGAGGTGGCCGGGTGGTCGGGGTGCGCCTTGACGACGACGGGGCAGCCCGCCGCGAGCGCGCTCGCGGTGTCGCCGCCGGGCACGGAGAAGGCGAAGGGGAAGTTGGAGGCCCCGTAGACGGCGACGACTCCGAGCGGGACCCGGTAGCGGCGCAGGTCGGGGGTGGGGGGCGTGGTGCTCGCGTCGGGGTGGTCGATGACGACGCCCAGATAGGCGCCCTCGTCGAGGACGTCCGCGAAGGCACGCAGCTGGAAGCGGGTGCGGGTGAGCTCACCGCCGAGCCGGACCGGGCCGAGCGCCGTCTCCGCGTCGGCGGCCTCCACCAGCGGGCCCTCGGCGCCGCCCAGGAGGTCCGCGGCGGTGCGCAGGAAGGCCGCGCGGGTCGCGCGGTCCGTGAGGGCGGCACGCGCCGCGTGCGCCGCGGCGACGGTCCGGCCGACCTCCCCGGCCGTGGCTTCGACGGCGACCTGCTCGCGCCGCTTCCCGGTTCGGGGGTCGACGCTCCACACTGGTGCTGCTGCCACCGGGGGTCCTCCAGGCTTCCCAGAAATCCACGATTGACGTGCCGTTGCCGCCGCCGTTCGCTCCTCACCCACCAGGGCCGTTCGATATACTGAACGCCGTCTCCCATGGTGAATCCGGCGGGGACAGTGGAGACTATTTCTCGTCGCACGTGAGGGGTCAAGGGCGATGGCGGCTGCTGAGACGGGCGGGGGCGCGCAGGTCAAGTCCGCGGTGCGGACGGTGGAGTTGCTCGAGTTCTTCGCGGGCCGCCCCGGGATGCACTCCCTGGCCGACGTCCAAGAGGCGGTCGGCTACCCGAAGTCCAGCCTCTACATGCTGCTCCGCACGCTCGTCGAGCTGGGCTGGATCGAGACCGACGCCACCGGCACGCGGTACGGCATCGGGGTGCGCGCCCTGCTCGTCGGCACCTCGTACATCGACGGCGACGAGGTCGTCGCGGCGGCCCGGCCCACGCTCGACCGGCTCTCCGACGACACCACCGAGACGATCCACCTCGCGCGGCTCGACGGCACGAACGTGGTGTATCTGGCCACCCGTCAGTCCCAGCACTATCTGCGCCCGTTCACCCGCGTGGGCCGCAGGCTGCCCGCGCACTCCACCTCGCTCGGCAAGGCGCTGCTCGCCACCCACACCGACGAGCAGGTGCGCAAGCTGCTGCCGCAGACGCTGCCGTCGCTGACCGAGAACACGATCACCGACCGCGAGCAGCTCATCGAGGAGCTGCGCACCGTGCGGGAGCAGGGCTTCGCCGTGGACCGCGAGGAGAACACGCTCGGCCTGCGCTGCTTCGGCGTGGCCATCCCCTACCGCACGCCCGCGCGGGACGCGATCAGCTGCTCCGTGCCGGTGGCCCGGCTCACGCCCGCGCACGAGCAGATGGTCAAGGACGCTCTCTTCGACGCCCGCGACCGGCTCACCCTGGCCACGCGGCGGCTCTGACCTCCTCTTCGGCGGCGGCCCCCTCCCCCGCGCGGCGGAGGCGGTTCGTCGCCGGGCAGGAGGTGGCGCGGTCCGCCGCGCGCCAGCCTGGAGGCATGAGTCAGCTTCTCGCCCCCGCCTCCGGTCTCCCCGCCGCCGAAAGGCCCGGCAGGACCCGCCGCGTCCTGCGTGCCGTCGCCGTCGCTTCCTGCCTGCCGTACCTGTCCCTGAAGGCGGCCTGGATCGCCGGCAGCCGCATCGGCATCCCGGAGGGCAGCGCGCTCCTCGACCACCGCGGCGTCATGATCGCCGCCAACACCCTGACCGTGCTCATGGACGCGGCCGTGATCGTCCTCGCGCTGCTGCTCACCCGGCCCTGGGGGCGCCGCGCCCCGGCGTGGCTGCTGGCCCTGCCGATGTGGGCGGCCACCGGGCTGCTCGCGCCGATCATGGCCGGGTTCCCGGCGCAGCTCGCGGTGCGGGCACTGGGCGGCTCGGTGAACAGCGCCGAGGACACCGGCCGCGAGCCCTTCCTCGACGAGTGGGTCTTCGGGGTGGTGTACGGCGGCTTCATCCTGCAAGGCCTCAGCCTGGGCCTGCTGTTCGCGCTGTACGCCCGCGACCGCTGGGGCCACGTGTGGCGCGGCCGCGTGGCGGAGCTCGCGGCCCCCGGCCGGGGCGCGCGGCGGTGCGCGCTCGCCGCTGCCGTCCTCGCCCTGTACCCGGTCACCCTGCGACTGCTGTGGGCGAGCGGCTCGACGCTCGGCCTCAACGCCGCCCGGGCCGCGGAGCGCACCAGCGACTTCTACGTCCTGCAGGCCCTGGACGCCTGCTACCTCGCGGCGGCCGTGGCGGGCGTCTGGGCGCTGGCCTTCCGGTGGCGGCCCGCGCTGCCCGTGCGGGTGCCGCTGGCGCTCGCCTGGCTGGGGTCGGGGGCGGTGGCGTGCTGGGGCGCCTGGATGTTCCTCGCCTCGCTCGGGCCCGCGGGCGACGTGGCCGAGCGGCCGACGGCGGCCATGGTCCTGTCCTACGCTGTGCAGATGATCATCGGAACGCTCGTGGCCGCCGTCGGCGTCCGCCTGCTCACGGAGCGCGCGGGCCGCGGCGGGGCCGCGTGAGACGCCTCGGCTCGGCCCTGTTCGGGCGGCGGGCGCGGCGCCGGTGGATCCATCTGGTCCTCGGCGGCGCGGTCGCCATGCCGTACGTCTTCGTGGGTTCGATCCTGTCGGGACCGCTCTTCGGCGACGACCGGTTCTTCGGCTCGTTCGCCGCCCAACTCCTCGCGTTCGCCCTCGGGTTGCCGCTGGCGGCGATCACCGCGCTGTTCCCGCTGACCCGGCCCATGTCGGTGGCGGCGGTGCGGGCGCTGTGCGCGGTGCCGGACGAGGCGCTGGCCGACGGGCCGCCGCGCACGCGTCAGGAGCGCGGGCGCACGGTCCTGTGGTTCACGCTGCACCTCGGTCTTGGCGGGGTCATCAGCGGGATGACGCTCGCCCTCGTACCGTTCGCGACGTTCCAGCTCGTGATGCCCGTCTCCGTGGGCCTGTGGGACTCGTGGCTCGGCCTCCCCGACGGCCTCCACAGCCCCTGGACGCTGGCCCTCGCGCCGGTGTCGGGCGCCCTGTCCCTGCTGGCGCTCGCCGGGTGCGCGGCGGGGTGCGGCGTGCTGCTCGCGCGGTGGGCGCCACTGCTGCTCGGGCCCACGCCCGCCGACCGGCTGGCCGCCGCCGAGCAGCGCGCCGCCGACCTCGCCGTGCGCAACCGCCTCGCCCGCGAGCTGCACGACTCCGTGGGCCACGCGCTGAGCGCGGTCACGCTCCAGGCGAGCGCCGCCCGCCGGGTCCTCGACCACGACCCGGAGTTCGTGCGCGAGGCCCTCGCCGCCATCGAGGACACCACCCGGCGCACCGTCGGCGAGCTGGACGCGGTCCTCGGCGTCCTGCGCGAGGGCGACCAGCGGGCCTCGACGGCCCCCGCGCCGACGCTCGCCGCCGACCTGGACGGGCTCCTGCGCCGCACCCGCGCGGGCGGCCTGCGCGTGAAGGCCGCCGTCGCCCTCGGCCCCGGCGGCGCCGACGCGCTGCCGCCGATGGTGTCCCGCGAGGCGTACCGCATCGTGCAGGAGGCCCTCAGCAACGCCCTCAAGCACGGGGGCGCCGACACCGCCGTGACGCTGCGGATCACGCGCGACGACACCGGCCTCGCCCTGAGCGCCGAGAACCCGCTGCCGCCGGCGCCGCCCGAGACCGCGGCCGACCGGCCCGGCGGCGGCCACGGCCTGCGCGGCATCGCCGACCGGGCCCGGCTGCTCGGCGGCACCACCGCGTCCGGGCCCGAGGCCGGGGTGTGGCGGCTGCGCGTACGCCTGCCGCTGCGACCGCCCGCCTGACCGGCCCGCCCGACCCCCTGCCCGCGTGACCCACCTGGAGGCCCCGCCCATGACCGACACCCCGCTGCGCATCGTGCTCGCCGACGACGAGCGCATGGTGCGCACGGCGCTGCGCGTCATCCTCACCGCCGAGCCCGACCTGGAGGTCGTCGGCGAGGCGGCGACCGGCGCCGAGGCGGTGTCCGTCGTCCGTGAGCTGCGGCCCGACGTGGTCCTGATGGACGTGCGCATGCCGGAGGTCGACGGCATCCGCGCCACGGAGCAGATCCTCCAGACGATGGCGGAGCCGCCGCGCGTCGTGGTGGTCACCACCTTCGAGAACGACGCGTACGTGTACGAGGCGCTGCGCGCCGGAGCGTCCGGCTTCCTGCTCAAGCGGGCCGACGCGGACTCCCTGGTGCAGGCGGTGCGCCTGGTCGCGCGCAGCGACTCGCTGCTGTTCCCCGCGGCCGTGCGCGCCCTGGCCGCCGAGCACGCGCGGGCCACGACCGCGCAGGCCCCCTGGGTGGCCCGGCTCACCGGGCGCGAGCGCGAGGTCCTGAAGCTGATGGCGGCCGGGCTCACCAACGCCGAGATCGCCGGGCGCATGGAGGTGGGCCCGGCGACGGTCAAGACGCACGTGGCGGCGGTCCTGGCGAAGACGGGCGCCCGGGACCGCACGCAGGCCGTGATCGCGGCGTACGAGGCGGGCTTCATGAAGAACGCCTGAGAAACAGGACACATCCATCCAAGCCGGGAACGCCCCGGCCCCGGATGCTCGTCCTTGTCAGGGATGAACAAGACGATCAGGCACACCGCGGTCTTCACTCTGCTCCTGGTGTTCGCGCTGCTTGTGCGGGCCACCTGGGTGCAGTTCCACGACTCGAAGGCGCTCGCGGAGGACAAGCTGAACAAACGGAACGCGATCAAGACCTACGGGAACCCGCTCGGCGACATCATCGTGGCCGGTGAGTCCATCACCGGCTCCAAGCGCACGTCGGGCGGCGACCTGGCGTACAAGCGCACGTACAAGAACGGACCGCTGTACTCGTCGGTCACCGGCTACAGCTCGCAGGTCTACGGCGCCACGCAGCTCGAAGGCATCTACAAGGACCTCCTGGACGGCAGCGACAACCGGCTGAAGAACCCGCTCGACACGCTCACCAACAAGCGTGCCGACCCCGGCGACGTCGTGACCACCATCGACCCGGCCGTCCAGAAGGCCGGGTACAAGGCGCTCGGCGACAAGAAGGGCGCCGCCGTCGCCATCGACCCCAAGACCGGCAGGATCCTCGGGATGGTCTCCACGCCGTCGTACGACCCGTCGAAGATCAGCGGCTCCAACGACGGCGACGCGTGGAAGGCGCTCACCGGCGACGAGGACAAGCCGATGGTGAACCGCGCGCTGCGCCAGCCGCTGCCGCCCGGTTCGACCTTCAAGCTGGTGGTCGCGGCGGCCGCCCTGGAGGACGGCCTGTACGACTCGGTGGACCAGAAGACCGACAGCCCCGACCCGTGGACGCTGCCCGGCACGCGCACGTCCATCCCGAACGAGGTCAAGTCCGCCCCCTGCGAGAACGCCTCGCTGCGCACCGCGCTCCAGTGGTCGTGCAACAACGTCTTCACCAAGCTCGCCGTCGACCTCGGCCAGGACAAGCTGCGGGCGCAGGCGGAGAAGTTCGGCTTCAACGCGGAGAAGCTGGACGTGCCGGTGCGCGCGGGCGTCAGCCTGTACCCGAAGGGCATGGACAAGGCGAGCACCGGCCTCACCGGCATCGGCCAGTTCGACGTGACCGCGACGCCGCTGCAGATGGCCATGGTGTCGGCCGCCATCGCCAACGGCGGGGAACTGAAGTCCCCGCACATGGTCTCCAAGACCACGACCGCCGACGGCGACGTCCTGAACGACTACGACGAGGACACGGACTCGGAGCGCGTCGTGAGCGAGTCCACGGCCGACCAGCTCGCGTCCGCGATGCAGTCGGTCGTCGAGAAGGGCACGGCGACGAACGCGCGCATCAGCGGGGCGACCGTGGGCGGCAAGACGGGTACGGCCCAGCACGGCGAGAACAACAGCAAGACGCCGTACGCCTGGTTCACGTCCTACGCCAAGGGGTCCGACGGCAAGGAGGTCGCCGTCGCGGTCATCGTCGAGTCCTCCGGCGCGGCCCGCTCCGAAGTCAGCGGCAACGGCCTGGCGGCCCCCATCGCCACCGCCATGATGCGAGCCGCCCTGCGCTGAGCCCCGCGCCCGTCCTCCGCGCTGTGCCTACCCGTCGCCCAGGGCTCAGCGGCGCCTGCTCAGGGCGAAGGCCGCGCCCAGGGCGAGCAGGGCCCCGGCCGCCAGGCCGGTGAGCAGCCCGAGCCCGCTCATCGGGTCGCCGCCGTCGCGCACCAGGACGGCGGCCACGGCGCCCAGCACCACCAGGCACAGCGCGGAGAACCGACGGCCGAAGAACACCCGTCGGGCGGGCGGCGCGGGCGGGGCACCGCCCAGCTCGGCCGCGGGCCCCTCGCTCGCCGCCCGAGGCCGCTTGAACCAGGCGTACACCACCCAGTTCCCGCACGCCTCCCACCCGTCCGGCGCGAGCCGCTCGTCGAGCCCCTCCCGCCCTCGCGAGACGAGCTCGCGCCGGTACTCCCACCGCTGCGGCCGCTCCCGGTCGCGCCGGCACACGAAACGGCCGAGCGCGTCGACGCGTTCGACCTCCCAGCCCTCGTCGCCGAACCGCCCGAGCAGTTCCTCGTCGACGGACGTGTCGGCGGTCCACCGCCAGGTCTCGGCACCCGCCGCGGGCGGCGCCGGTGCCACGGCCTCGGGTGCGAGCCGGTGGGCGAACTCCTCGACGGGGCCGAACTCCGCCACCGGGTCGGCCCCGCACTCCGCGAGGTGCGCGGCGAGGTCCGCGGTGGTCTCCCGCACCTGCCCGTCGGGGAGCCCGAGCTCCCGCAGGCGCGCGGCGAGGCGCGTCAGATAGGTGTCGCTCATCGCACACCCGCCCGGGCGAGGGCGTCGCGTACGGAGGTGTCGAAGGCCAGCCACAGTGCGCCCTGCTCGGCGAGGACCTGGCGTCCTGCCGGGGTCAGCGTGTAGTAGCGCCGCCCCGGTCCCTTCTCCGTGGCGCGGAACTCGGCCGCGACGAGGTCCGCCTCCTCCAGGCGGTTGAGCACCGGGTACAGCGTGCCGCCCCGGATCTGCCCGAACCCGGCGGCGTCGAGGCGCTTGGCGATCTCGTAGCCGTAGCTCTCGCCCTCGGTGAGGCTCGCGAGGACCAGCAGGTCGAGCACGCCCTTGAACCAGCTGGCGCGGCGGTCGGCGCTCACGCCGTGCCGCGCTTCGCGTACGGCAGGTCGGGCGCGGGGATCGTCAGGTCGCGCACGGAGAGCATGACGTGCACGGCGACGGGGAGCAGCAGGCTGCCGGTGGCCAGGTACAGGCCGGTGAGCAGGGCCCCGAAGAGGGCGAAGACGAGCACGCCGGTGCCGCCCTGGTACCACCCGGCGAGCGCGTACACGGCGAGCGACAGCGCGGCGGCCGCGTACAACGGCAGGCCGAGGGCGCCGACGCCGAAGGCGATGAGCAGACCGCGGTAGACGAACTCGGCGCAGACGCCGTCGGTCACGGCGGCGGCGACGGCGAGCCGCCGCTCCCGCGCGGTGCGCGGGAGCATGGCCTCGATGGCGGCGCGGCCGGGGATGTGCTTGCCCTGCCTGGCCAGCTCCTGGAAGTGGCGGCTCGACGCGGCGGCGGCGACGCCGAAGAGCAGGACGACCGGCACCGTGTACGGCGCGTCGGCGGGCAGCGTGACGCCGAAGTCGGCCGCGGAGGCGCCGGGCGAGAGCAGCAGCGCCGCCGCGGCCAGCGCGGCCAGCCCCCACCAGGAGGCGATCACGTAGCCGAAGTAGCGGACGAGCGCGCCCGGTTCGGTGGCGCGGCGGCGGGCGAGCGAGCCGTACGCGCGGCGTCCCAGCCAGGGCTCGCCGAGCAGCAGATAGCCGGCGAGCGCGCCCCCGACGGCCGTGGCGGCCACCGAGAGGTCGGGCGAGATCGACATGGGTCCCCCTGGACGACGAACGGGCGCACACGGCGGATGCGCGTGTGACTGGCTGGTCAGAGCTAGACCGTATGGCCAGCTAGTCAGTTACGCAAACTAGCTCGGGGCGCCGAGTACCGGGCGGCCCCGGGCTACGGGCGCCAGAGCGGGTCGCGGCCGCTGAGCGCGACGACGCGGTCCAGGAGGGAGGCCTGTGGCGGGACGGGCACCGGCGGCCCGAAGAGCTCGCCGCGCGCCGCCGGGCCCTCGGCCTCGGTGGCGGACAGCATCGCGTGGGCGACGCCGAGGCTCGCCGCGTCCGGCGCGTACTCCTGGCCGGTGGCCCGTGCCAGGTCCCAGCCGTGCACGACGAGTTCGTCGACGGCGACGACCCCGGCCACCTCGGCGGGCAGGTCCACGCCGCCCGCCCGGGTCTGCCCGGTCCACGCGGCGGAGTCGCGCCACACCTCCGCGAGCTCGGCGAGGCGGCGCGGCAGCTCGTCGCGCCAGTCGGGCCCGACGTCGGGCAGCGTGCTCGACGGGTCGGTGTCGGTGCGGGCCCCGAGGTCCTTGCGCGCGGCGTCGGTGAACGCGGCGGCGAGCCCGACGAGGTGGCCGAGCAGATGGCGCACGGCGTAGTCGGGGCAGGGCGTCGGCCCGTCCAGCTGGTCGTCGGTCACCCCCACGGCCAGGCTCGCCACCAGGCGCGCCTGCGGCCTGAGGTCCGGCAGCTCGTGCGGCTCCCCCGCGGGGTCCACCGCGTCCGGCAGGGGGTTCGTGGTCTCCGGCATGGCCGTCTCCTTCAGGTCGTCGAGCGTGCCCCGGCGGGCCCTTTCTTGACCTGACTGCCCCGGCTGCCGGAAATCATCGCTGCCGGGCCGGGGCACTCACCCCGACGCGCCCCCGCGGGGGTGCGGCCACGCGTCGGCCGCACCCCCGCGAGCGGTCACTTCACGTTCGCCCAGCGCTTGATCACCGCGATGACCTGGGACTGCTGCGGCTCGGGCAGCTTCGCGATGGACGCGCCGTGGTTCGCGCCCGGCACCTCGTAGCGGTAGGAGTCGCGGTGGCTCGGGGTGAACTTCTCCGCGCTCCACGGGTCGTTCTCGCCGTAGATGAACATCATCCGCTGGCCCCGGGTCTTCACCCAGCGGTCGACATCGGCGATGGTCGCGTTGTCGTACGTGCCCCGCATGGCGGCGGGCAGGACCGAGTTCGGCTGGTAGATGTCCGGGTAGTGGCGCACGCCCTTGAGGTGCTTGAACTTCAGGTCGGCCCAGCCGAGCTGGGTGGCGGCCTGGCGGTAGTAGGGACCCGAGCTGTTCACGCCGAGGTCCTCGTCGTAGTAGACGCTCAGGCCGTGCCCCTTGGACCAGGAGTAGAGCTCGTCGTCCGTGGCCTTCTTCGCGTCGGGCACGGTGGCGCAGTTGTCGATGCTGCCCGACTGCCAGAAGTTCCACACCTGGTCGAGGACCGCGAACTCGTACGCGCGGTCGGTCGTGCCGAGCGTCTCCTCGAAGGTCTGGCCGCCTGCCTTGGCGTCCGCCTCGAACTTGGGCAGGAGCGCGTCGCGGCGGACGAGCATCTCGCGCTGCACGGCGTTCAGGGCCGCGCGGCACTCCTTGGTGCCGACGGATCCGAAGAAGCGCTCGTAGCCGGAGTCGTCCCGGTTGTTCTTGTCGTTGGGCGCGACGAACGCGACCACGGCGTCCAGGTCCTCGGGGTAGAAGCGCTCGTGGTACGTGGCCGTCATGCCGCCCTTGCTGGCGCCGGTGCCGATCCACTTGCCCCGCTCGATGCCGCGCAGGGCCTGGGTGACGCGGTGCTCGTCGGCCGCCTCCTGCTGGACGGTCATCTTCGTCCAGTCGTCGCCCGCCGCGCCCTGGGGGCGGGACTGGAGGAAGTAGCGGTGTTCGAGGCTGACCTGGTTGGCGTCCAGGAGCCGGGTGACGGCGGTGGTGCCGGAGGCGATGCCGTAGCCGGTGGTGTACAGGACGGTCGGCCGCTCCGTCGACTTGTGCCACAGCGTCAGGCGCTGGGTGAAGGACGCCTTGTGCGGGCGCTGGTGGTCGACCGGCTGACGGTAGGTCAGGGTGTAGAAGGGGTAGCCCTCCTTGTCCGTCACGGAGACGACCGTCATCCCCGGTATCTTCTCCAGGCGTTCGCGGACGTCCTCCGCGGTGGCTCTGGCCGGGGCGTCGGCCCGCCCGGACCCGGCTCTGGTCTGCGCCTGCGCCGCGCCGTCCTGCGCGGTCGCCGTGCCCGCGGTGGCGAGCACCGCGGCGCCTGCCGTGAGTCCGGCACAGACCAGCGCGGATATCCCCTTGTTGCGCACGTTGTCTCCCCTGTTCCCCGCCCACGTGAGCGATGTCGGTGCGCGGATCGTAACGGCTGTCAGGCGAGCCGCGACAGGGCCTTCTCGACGTGCGCGAGGTCCTCGTCGGAGGCGAGACCCGCGTGGTAGAGGCGCAGTTCGGTGGCGCCGAGCGCCGCCGCGCGCCGGGCGTCGGCTTCGAGCGTCGCGGGGCTTCCGCCCAGGCCCGCCACCACCGTGAGGTTGGCGGCGACGACGGTGTGCTCGCGCGCGCGGGCGGCGAAGGGCGCGAGCGCCTCGGGCCCCCCGGCGCAGGGCACGACCACGCCGTCGGCCACGGACAGGACGTGCTCGGGGTCGGCCCCGGCGTTGGCGCCGCAGCGGTACGTCACCGGGTCCGCGTGCAGGAGCACCGGGAAGCCGTCGGGCGCCTCGGCGCGCACGGCCCCGACCGCCGCCTCCTGGAAGGCGCGGGCGGCGTCCTCGCGCCACGCGCGCGTGGCGGCCGCCGCTTCGGCACCGAGCAGCCGCTCCACGCCCGCCCAGCCGGGCCCGGGGGCGGCGCCGCGCCACACGGGTTCGAGGCCCCGGCGCACGGCGGCGGCGAGCCGGTCGGCGTCCTGGCCGTGCTCGCCGTACCCGGCGCGGCAGGTGGCGCAGAAGCACAGGGACATCGCGTACTCGCCCGCCTCGCCGAGCCGCACGCCCGCGACCTTGTCGTGGGCGTGCAGATGCGCGAAGCCGTACCAGCCGCACGACTCCAGTTCGACCCCGGCCGCGCCCGGCCGGACGGCGGCCTCGGCGGCGAGGTCGACGAGGTAGGCGCGGTTCGCGGGCCGCGCGACGCAGGGCGCCCAGGGGTAGCGGTCGCCGTAGGCGTTGACCACGCTGGTGTCCGGGTGTTCGGCGCCCAGGCGGGAGTTGTGGGCGAGCACCACCCAGGTGTGGACGTCGAGCCCGGCGGCGGCCAGGGCCCCGGCGGCCTCGCCGTAGGCGTCGCCCGGTGCCCAGTCCCCCGCGGGGTACGGCCGCGGCACCCGGTCCCGCCAGCGCCCGCCCGGCGGGTACAGGACGGCGGCGTGTCCGGCGGTGACGACGCGGTGGCGCGGGTGGCGCGGGGTGAGGGCTCGGGTGGAGTGGTAGGCCGCGGCGAGGGTCACCTGGCGCACGCCGAGGGCGGCGACCCGGTCGGCGGCCGCGGGGTCGCCGATGACGTCCCAGGGGTAGAGGAACGCGCCCGCCCTCACGCCCCGGCCTCCGCCGCCAGGGCCCGGCCCCGCTCGATGAGTTCGGCCAGGCGCTTGACGTGGTCGTCGGCCGGCTCGTGCAGCGGCGGGCGCACCCCGCCGACGTCGAGGCCGGTGAGCCGCACCCCCGCCTTGACCAGGGAGACCGCGTAGCCCTTGCCCTGGGCTCGCAGCTCCACGAAGGGCCGGTAGAAGCCGTCGATCAGCCGGGCCGCCGCCCTGTCGTCGCCGGTGTTCAGTGCCCGGTGGAAGGCGAGCGCGAGGTCGGGCAGGAAGCAGAACACGGCCGAGGAGTACAGGCTCACGCCGATGCCCCGGTAGGCGAGGCCGGTCAGCTCGGCGGTGGGCAGGCCGTTGAAGTACAGGAAGTCCCCGGGGCCCTCGGCGCGTACGGCGCTGACGATCCGCTGCATCAGGTCGAGGTCGCCGAGACCGTCCTTGAAGCCGATGACGCCGTCGGTGCGGGCGAGCCCGAGGACCGTGGCGGGCGTGAACACGGCGTTGTCGCGCTGGTAGACGACGACGTCCAGGGAGGTCGCCGCGGCCAGTTCGGCGTAGTGCCGCAGCAGGCCCTCCTGCGGGGCGACGACCAGATAGGGCGGCAGGGCGAGCAGTCCGTCGGCGCCCGCCTCCTCGGCGAGGCGCGCGTACCGCACGGCGAGCGCGGTGCCGTAGCCGGCGCCCGCGACCACCGGGACGCGGCCCGCGGTCTCCGCGACGGCGGCGGCGACGCACTCCTGGAACTCCTCGGGCGTCAGCGCGTGGAACTCGCCCGTGCCGCAGCACGCGAAGACCGCCGCCGCGCCCGCCTCCACGCCGCGGCGCACATGGGTGCGCAGCGCGTCCACATCGACGGGCCCGCCGGACCCGCCGGGCCCGAAGGGGGTGACGGGGAAGAACAGCGGCCCGCTGGGAACGCGGAGCCGGGAGGCGAGGGTTCCTGACCGACCTGACCTGCCTGACGTCACGGGCTCTCCCTAAGCGTGCACGTTTCTGATTCACGTCCATGTCCCTGAACGCGCCCACGCTAGGGCGGCTCTCCGCACGGGTCAAGCGCGCAACCACGCGATCCAGGAACGGATCCACCGGCTCCGCGCCCCCTTGACTCCACCCGTCATGGCTCCTTAGCGTGTCCATGGATGTGAATTCTGGACACAAGCACGCACGGCGCGGCCCCGGCCGCCTGCCGCCGCACCGCCCCCGGCCACCCCGCGCCACATCGCCCCCGCCGCCCTGTCGCACCACTCCGAGGAGACCGCCGCATGCCCGCTCCCCGCACCGTCCTGCTGACCGGAGCCGCCGGCGGTCTCGGCACCCTGATGCGCGGGCTGCTGCCCGCGTACGGCTACGAGCTGCGCCTGCTCGACCTGCGCCCCGTGGAGGGCGCGCCCGGCGCGCTCACCGTGGACCTCGCCGACCGGGCCGCGCTGCGCGAGGCCGTGCGGGGCGTGGACGCGGTGCTCCACCTCGCGGGCATCTCCCTGGAGTCCACCTTCGACAAGATCCTCAAGGCCAACGTCGAAGGCACGTACCACCTCTACGAGGCGGTGCGCGAGGAGGGCGTGCCGCGCGTCGTGTTCGCCTCCTCCAACCATGCGATGGGCTTCACCCCGCGCCCCGTCGGCGCCGACCCGCTGATCCCCGTCGACGCCCCGCGCCGCCCCGACACGCACTACGGCCTGTCGAAGTCCTTCGGCGAGGACCTGGCCCAGTACTACTGGGACAAGCACGGCGTGCAGACGGTGTCCGTGCGGATCGGCGCCTGCTTCGCCGAGCCCGCCGACGTCCGGATGCTGTCGGTGTGGATGTCGCCCGAGGACGGCGCGCGGCTCTTCCACGCGGCGCTCACCGCCCCGGACGTCGGGCACACCGTGGTGTACGGCTCGTCCGCCAACACCCGGCTGTGGTGGGACCTGGAGCCCGCGCGGGCGCTCGGGTACGCGCCCCGGGACGACTCCGAGCGGTTCGCGGCGAAGCTCGTCGCCGAGCAGGGGGAGCTCGACCCCGCCAACCCCGACCACGCGCACCTCGGCGGCCGCTTCTGCACGAACCCGCCAGTGTGGCCGTATTGAGCCTCATCCCTGGAGGGGACGGCGCCGTCAGACCGGGGTCGGGCCCGGGTCAGACCGTCGGCTGACGTGCCCGAACAGCAGGGCCCCTAGCCTGACTTGACATGACAACCACCCGAAGGACCGCGCCCGGCCGTGCCGTCGCGACCGTGCTCGCGCTGGCCCTCGCCCTGCCGCTCGCGGCGGCGTCGGGAGCGCTCGCCGCGCCGCGGACCGCCGACCGCCCCACCACCGCCGACGCGCCCGTCACCCGGCCCGAACTCCCGCGCCCCACCGGCAAGTACGCCGTGGGCCGCGACACCCTGCACCTCGTCGACAAGAGCCGCAAGGACCTGTGGGCGCCCGAGGAGCCGCGCGAGCTGATGGCCTCCCTGTACTACCCGGCGGGAGGAGAGGGCGGCCGCGCCACCCCGTACACGTCCCTCAAGGCCGCCCGCGCGCTGCTCACGTACTACAAGCTCGACGCCCCGCCCGCCGCCTACAGCGCGACGCGCACCTACGCCCGCACCGGGGCGCCCACCGCGCCGGGCCGGTTCCCGCTGGTGCTCCTGTCGCCCGGCTTCACCGCGCCGCGCTCGACCCTGACGCACCTCGCCGAGGACCTGGCGAGCCGCGGCTACGTCGTGGCCACCGTCGACCACGCCCACGAGGCGGCGGGCGGCGAGTTCGAGGGCGGCCGCATGCCGCCGTGCCTGGGCTGCGACCCGGACTCGACCGTGCCGGGGCCGCGCATCACCGAGAACCGGGCCCAGGACCTGTCGTACGTCCTGGATCGCCTGGTCGGCGGGAAGTCCGGCAAGGCGACCTGGCGGCACGCGAAGATGATCGACCGCAAGCGGATCGGCTCGGGCGGCCACTCCATCGGCGGCGCCGCCACCATGGCCCTGATGAACACCGACCGGCGGGTGCGGGCGGGCATGAACATGGACGGCGGCATCCAGATCAAGCCGGACGGCCTGCGCGGCCGCCCCTTCCTGCTGCTCGGCACCCAACTGACCACGCAGCCCGGCGGGCCCCACCACTGGAACGACGCCTGGCCCCTGATGGACGGCTGGAAGCGCTGGCTCGCGGTCACCGGGTCCGGGCACTTCACGTTCACCGACGCCCCGGTCGTCCTTGAGCAGCTCGGCGTGGACGAGGACCCCGAGGCACCGATCTCCGGCGCGCGCGCCGAGCGGATCACCCGCGCCTACGTCGGCGCCTTCTTCGACCGGCACCTGCGCGGCATCGAGCAGCCGCTCCTGAACGGCCCGACGGCCGACCATCCGGAGGTGACGTTCCACCAGCCCTGATCCGTACGTCCGGTGCGGGCGGCAAACGGGCGCCGTCCGCACCGTGAACGGACCCGCCCGCCGCCGGCGCCGCAGGCCGGAGCAGCCCCGGGCGGGCACACCCGGGCATCATCGAGCCCGCTTCCCACCTGTTCAGCCCGGTGACCGCCCTGTAGAAACGTCCCCACGGGCCCGAACGGTCACCCGGAACGAGCCAGGGGAAGAGGTGGCACCATGACGGCGGAGGAGCGCCAGCGGCAGATCGTACGCGCGGCACGCCGCTCGGGATCCGTCGACGTCAGCGCGCTCGCCGTCGAGCTGGGCGTCGCAAAGGAGACCGTACGCCGCGATCTGCGCGCCCTGGAGGACCACGGTCTGGTCCGGCGCACCCACGGCGGCGCCTACCCGGTGGAGAGCTCGGGCTTCGAGACCACCCTCGCGTTCCGCACGACCATGCACGTGCCGGAGAAGCGGCGGGTGGCGGCGGCCGCGGCCGAGCTGCTCGGCGACGCCGAGACCGTGTTCATCGACGAGGGCTTCACCCCGCAGCTGATCGCCGAGGCCCTGCCGAAGAACCGCGAGCTGACCGTGATCACCGCCTCGCTCGCCACGGCGGGCGCCCTCGCCACGGCCGACCACATCACCGTGCTGCTGCTCGGCGGCCGGGTCCGCCCGGGCACCCTCGCGACCGTCGACCACTGGACCACCCGCATGCTGGCGGGCTTCGTCATCGACCTGGCCTTCATCGGCGCCAACGGCATCTCCCGCGAGCACGGGCTCACCACCCCCGACCCGGCGGTCAGCGAGGTGAAGGCGCAGGCGCTGCGGGCCTCGCGGCGCGTGGTGTTCACGGGCGTGCACACCAAGTTCGGAGCGGCGAGCTTCTGCCGGTTCGCCTCCGTCGGCGACCTGGAGACCATCGTCACCAGCACCCTCCTGTCCACGTCCGAAGCCCACCGTTACGCACTGCTCGGCCCGCAGGTCATCCGCGCCTGAGCGCGGCCCCGTCCCCTCCCCTTCCGGGCCCCCGCACGCCCTGCGACGCCCCGAACACCCCCTTCATCCCAGGAGCGATTCATGCGAACCCACAGCCGACGGAGGCGCGGGCCCCTGCTCGCCGCTGCCGCCGCAGGGACGCTGCTCGTCCCGTCGCTGTCCGGCTGCTGGGCCGGCGCGGGCGGGTCCGGGTCCGGCGGCGACTCCATCAACGTCCTGATGGTGAACAACCCGCAGATGGTCGAGTTGCAGAAGCTCACCGCCGCGCACTTCACCGAGGAGACGGGGATCGAGGTGAACTTCACCGTGCTGCCCGAGAACGACGTCCGCGACAAGATCAGCCAGGACTTCGCCAACCAGGCCGGCCAGTACGACGTGGCGACGCTCAGCAACTACGAGATACCCATCTACGCCAGGAACGGCTGGCTGCGCGAGCTCGGCCGTTACGCGCGCGAGGACCGCGCCTTCGACCAGGACGACATCCTGCCGCCGATGCGCCAGTCCCTCACCGGCGCGGACGGCAAGCTCTACGGAGAGCCCTTCTACGGCGAGTCGTCGTTCCTGATGTACCGCAAGGACGTCTTCGAGAAGGCCGGGCTCACCATGCCCGCGCGCCCCACCTGGCGCCAGGTCGCCCGCCTCGCCGCCCGGGTCGACGGCGCCGAGAAGGGCATGAAGGGCATCTGTCTGCGCGGCCTGCCCGGCTGGGGCGAGGTCATGGCACCCCTGACCACCGTCGTGAACACCTTCGGCGGCACCTGGTTCGACAAGGACTGGAAGGCCCGCCTCGACTCCCCCGCCTTCGAACGGGCCACGCGCTTCTACGTGGACCTCGTACGCGAGCACGGAGAGTCCGGGGCGGCGCAGTCCGGGTACGCGGAGTGCCTCAACAACCTCACCCAGGGCAAGACGGCCATGTGGTACGACGCCACGGCCGCCGCCGGCTCCCTGGAGTCCGCCACGTCTCCGGTCAAGGGGAAGATCGGCTACGTGGCCGCGCCCGTGGAGCGCACGCCGAGCTCCGGCTGGCTCTACACCTGGGCCTGGGGCCTGCAGAAGGCCTCCCGGAACCAGGACAAGGCCTGGAAGTTCATCTCCTGGGCATCCGGCAAGGAGTACGAGGAACTCGTCGGCGAGAAGATCGGCTGGTCCAACGTGCCCGCGGGAAAGCGCTCCTCGACGTACGCCGATCCCCGGTACCGCAAGGCGGCGGCCGCCTTCCAGGGCGTGACCCGCGCCGCCATCGCGGGCGCGCGGCCGCGCGACCCGGGCGTGCAGCCGCGGCCCGCACCCGGCATCCAGTTCGTCGGCATCCCCGAGTTCACCGACCTCGGCACGAAGGTCTCGCAGGAGATCAGCGCGGCCATCGCCGGACGCACCTCCGTCGCGTCGGCCCTCGGCAGGGCCCAGGACCTCGCCGAGGAGATCTCCGAGGAGTACGAGGGCCGATGACCGCCACGCCGACAGCCACCCGCACGCCCCCGCGCTTGCCCGGCTCCGCGCCGCGCCCCTCGCCCCGGCTGCGCGCCTGGGTCACCCGGGCCCCGCTGCTCCCCGCCCTCGTCTTCATGATCGCCGTGACCCAGCTGCCCTTCGTGGCCACCCTGGTGATCTCGTTCTTCGACTGGAACGCGCTCTACCCGGACGCCCGCAGGTTCACCGGCCTCGCCAACTACCACGAGGTCCTCGCGGACGCCGACCTGCGCGAGTCCGTGCTGACGACGATCCTCCTGACGGCGACGGTCGTCCTCGCCAGCCTCGTCGCCGGACTCGGCCTCGCACTGCTCCTGGACCGCAGGTTCCGCGGCCGGGGCGTGGTGCGCACCCTGCTCATCGCGCCGTTCCTGCTGGTGCCGGTCGCGGCGGCCCTGCTGTGGAAACACGTCCTCTACAACCCGGAGTACGGCCTGTTCAACGGGATACTGCACTGGGTGGGCGGGGACGGCGCAGCCCAGCCCGACTGGATCTCCGACACCCCGCTCATCGCCGTCGAACTGGCCCTGATCTGGCAGTGGACGCCCTTCATGATGCTGATCCTGCTCGCGGGGCTGCAGAGCCGCGACCCCGAACTCATCGAGGCGGCCCGCATGGACGGCGCGGGCAACTGGCAGGTGTTCCGCCATCTGACGCTGCCCCATCTGCGCCGCTACCTCGAACTGGGCGCCCTGCTCGGCTCGATCTACATCGTGCAGAACTTCGACGCCGTCTTCACGATCACCTCCGGCGGCCTGGGCACCGCGAACCTGCCCTACACCGTCTACCAGAGCTTCTACCAGGCCCACGAGAACGGCCTGGCGTCCGCCGCCGGTGTGCTCGTCGTCATCGGGTCGATCGTCATCGCGACCTTCGCGCTGCGCGTGGTGTCGTCCCTGTTCCGCGAGGAGGTGTTCCGCGCATGACCGGTGGTCCGGGTAGGGCCGGTGATCCGGGTACGACCGGAGGTCCGCGCACACCCGCCCGACGCGCCCGACGCGCCCCCCGCGCGGTCCGCGCCAGGCGGCTCGGTCTCGGCCTGGCCGCGTGGCTGGCCGGGATCGTGTTCTTCCTGCCGATCGCCTGGATGGCCCTGACGTCCTTCCACTCCGAGGAGGACGCGGCGACCAACCCGCCCGCGCTGGCCGCCTCGCTCACCCTGGACGGCTACCGCGAGTTCTTCGGCGCGGGCGGCGGCGCGAGCCCCTGGCCCTCGCTGATCAACTCCCTGGTGGCGTCGACGGCGTCCACCCTCCTCGTCCTGCTCCTCGCGCTGCCCGCGGCGTACGCGCTGTCCGTGCGCCGGGTCCGCAAGTGGACCGACGTCCTCTTCTTCTTCCTCTCCACGAAGATGCTGCCGGTGGTGGCGGGCCTGCTCCCCCTCTACCTCTTCGCCAAGAACACCGGCTTCCTCGACAACATCTGGCTCCTGGTCCTCCTCTACACCTCGATGAACCTGCCGATCGCCGTCTGGATGATGCAGTCGTTCCTGTCCGAGGTGCCGGTGGCCGTCATCGAGGCCGCCCATGTCGACGGCGCGCGGCTGCCCACCGTGCTGACCCGGATCGTCGCGCCCATCGCCCTGCCGGGCATCGCCGCGACCTCCCTGATCTGCTTCATCTTCAGCTGGAACGAACTGCTCTTCGCCCGGGTGCTCACCGGCGTCGTCGCCCAGACCGCACCCGTGTTCCTGACCGGCTTCATCACCAGCCAGGGCCTGTTCCTGGCGAAGGTGTGCGCCGCGTCGCTCGTCATCTCCCTGCCGGTGCTCGCCGCGGGGTTCGCCGCCCAGGACAAGCTGGTCCAGGGCCTGTCGTTGGGAGCCGTCAAGTGAAGGCCGCCATCATCGAGTCCGTCGGCACCGCGGTGGTCGGCGAGGTGCCCGACCCCACGCCGGGGCCGCGCGACGTCGTCGTCGAAGTCGCCGCGTGCGGCCTGTGCGGGACCGATCTGCACATCCTCCAGGGTGAGTTCGCCCCGACGCTGCCCGTCGTACCGGGGCACGAGTTCGCCGGATCGGTGGTGGGCGTCGGCACCGGCGTCACGGAGCTGCGGGTGGGCGACCGCGTCGCCGTCGACCCCTCCCTGTACTGCTACGAGTGCCGCTACTGCCGCACCGGCCACAACAACCTCTGCGAGCGGTGGGCGGCCATCGGCGTCACCCGGGCCGGGGGCGCCGCCCAGTACGCGGTGGCTCCCGTCGCCAACTGCGTACGCCTCCCCGACCACGTGCGCACCCAGGACGCGGCGCTCATCGAGCCCCTGTCCTGCGCGGTGCGCGGCTACGACGTGCTGCGCGCGCGGCTCGGGGCGCACGTGCTGATCTACGGCTCCGGGACCATGGGCCTGATGATGCTGGAGCTGGCCAAGCGGACGGGGGCGGCCAGCGTGGACGTCGTCGACGTCAACCCCGACCGGCTCGCCACGGCCGAGCAGCTCGGCGTCACGGGGGCGGCCACGCGCGCCGACGAGCTCGACCGGCCGCACGGGTGGGACGTCGTCGTCGACGCGACGGGCAACGCGGCGGCGATCCAGGACGGCCTGGGGCGGGTGGCCAAGGCGGGCACGTTCCTGCAGTTCGGCGTGGCGGACTACGACACCCGCGTGGCGATCGACCCCTACCGCATCTACAACCAGGAGATCACCATCACCGGCTCCATGGCGGTCCTGCACAGCTACGAGCGCGCCGCGGAACTCTTCGCGAACGGCGTGCTCGACCCCGACGTCTTCATCAGCGACCGGCTGCCGCTGACCGACTACCCGGAGGCGTTGGCGAGGTTCGCGGCGGGCGAGGGCCGCAAGATCGTGGTGCTTCCCTGAGCGGTTCCATCGGCGCTCCGCGCCTCGTCCTCAAGCGCCGGACACTTTCAGCCCGTCCGGCGTTTGAGGACGAGCGCGCCAGCGCGATGAAGGGCGGGGTGCCAGGGGTGGCAGCCCCTGGTTCGGGAAGGGGCGGGCCAGGGGCGCACCGCGAGGGCCACCCGGCTGCCCAGGAACTGAGGGCGAGGTAAGGGAACGGCAAAGTCCCCTCGCTCGTTACTCCAGGCATGACAGCTATGACCCCCGGCTCGAACATCCCGCTCGCCGCGACCCGCGTCGCCGTGGACGTCTCCGCCCCCGTGCGGCTCGACGTATCGGGCCTGCTGCTCACCGCCGACGGCAAGGTGCGCTCCGACGACGACTTCATCTTCTACAACCAGCCCACGGGCCCCGGCGTCGCCCACCGCTCCGGCGGCGGCAGCACGCCGGACGCGATCACGGTGGACACCGGCGCCGTCCCGCCCGGCATCGAGAAGATCGTCGTCACGGCGAGCCCGGACGCCGCAGGCCAGTCCTTCCAGGGCATCGAGCCCACCGCCACGATTCGCAACGCGGACGACGGCTCGGTCCTCGCCACCTTCACCCCGCCCCAGCTCGGCGCGGAGACGGCCCTGGTCATCGTGGAGATCTATCTGCGCAACGGCGCCTGGAAAGCCCGCGCGGTCGGCCAGGGCTATGCGAACGGCCTCGCGGGCATCGCCACGGACTTCGGCGTCTCGGTCGAGGAGCCCGCCCCGGCCGCCGCGCCCCCGGCACCCGCCGCCCCCGCCATGGCGCCCCCGTCCGGCCCGCCGGTCCAGGGCCCGCCGCCGCCCGCCGCGGCCCCGCAGCACGCGGCCCCGCAGGCCCCCGCGGCCCCGGCCGCGCCCGCCCCCGGTGCCGGGAAGATCAATCTGGACAAGGGCCGCGTCAGCCTCCAGAAGAACCAGACCGTGTCCCTGGTCAAGGGCGGCCGCCCGCTGCTCTCCCAGGTCAAGATGGGCCTCGGCTGGGAGCCCGCGTTCCGCGGCAAGGACATCGACCTGGACGCCTCGGTCATCGCGTACGGCCCCCAGCGCAACCACATCGACAGCTGCTACTTCGGCAAGCTGTCGATCCTGCACGGCTCCGTCAAGCACTCCGGCGACAACCTCACCGGCGAGGGCGGCGGTGACGACGAGGTGATCGTCGTGGACCTCGGCCGTCTCCCCCAGGAGGTCAGCGGCCTGGTCTTCACGGTGAACTCGTTCTCGGGCCAGAAGTTCACGGAGGTCGCCAAGGCGTACTGCCGCCTCATCGACGCGGCCACCGGCGAGGAGCTGGTCCGCTTCGACCTGACGAACGCGGAGGCGCAGACCGGCGTCATGATGGCGAAGCTGATCCGCCAGTTCTCCGGCGAGTGGGAGATGACCGCCATGGGCGACTTCGTCAAGTCCCGCACGGTCCGCGGCATGGTGAAGCCCGCCGCCCAGGCCCTGTAGCCGCAGGCGGGGCGGGGGCCGAGTCACGTCTCGGCCCCCGCCCCTGTCAGTGCGCCCAGGGCCAGTCCGTCGAGCGGCCCGCTTCGAGGAGTTGCACCGTGCGGAAGGCGGCGTCGGTGAGGCCGCCGAAGACGTGGCGGCCCGCCGTGCCGGAGGCGCCGTGGCCCGCCCGGTAGCCCGCCAGGTTCCAGGTGTAGACCGGGACGTGCGCCGGGATCTGGTCGGTCGGGTCGCCGTGGTGGCTGTACGCGGCCTGCTCGTCGGTGACGATCAGGACGCGGTCGTGCCCGCGGTAGTGCCGCCGCACGGCCTCCGTCGTGTTGGTGCCGCCGAGGCTGTCGAAGCGCTCCAGGACCTTCAGGACGGACTCGCCCCGCCGGTGCGCCACCGGCGCGCTGCGCGTGCCGAACTGCACGAGGTCGGCGTCGGCCGCCCGCAGCGCGAGGGCCGTGCCGAACACGGCGGCGGCGTCCGCCCGGTTGAGCTGCGAGCGCTCCGACAGGGGCGACCACATCGACCCCGAGCGGTCCACCAGGATCAGCGAACGGCCCGGCAGCACGGGCACGTTGGCCAGCGAGTGGCCGAGCGCCCGCTCCAGCGCGTACCCCCAGCGCAGCGACGGCGCGTGCTGGTACGCGGCGAGGTAGCGCAGCGGGAACTGCCGCGAGCGCGCCACCTCGTCGGGGTCGGCGAGCTTCGCCGCGACCCGGGCCGCGACCTCGTCGCCGACGCCCGCCTCGTCGAAGTTCCGCAGATTGCGCACCAGGGCCATCGCGCCCATGGACGGGATCACGGCCTCCCAGGCCGCCCGGTCCATCGGCCCCTGGAGCCAGCCCGCGAGCGCTTCCCAGGTCATGCCCGCGGCGGCGAGCCGCTCCGCGCCGCCCGCTCCCGTGACGACGCGGCGCCGCTTGGCGACGCGCAGCGCCATCAGGTCGCGATGGGCCGCGAGGGTGCTCAGGGACCTGGGCACGACGGCGTCCTGCGGGTGGTGCCGCCGGTCGAGCGCGTACTGGAACAGGTCGCCCTGCCACGGCTTGGCCGGGTCGGGCGTGGGGTGCGTGAGGTTCAGGACGTCGCCGAAGCGGTAGCCCTTGGACGCCGTGTCGTACTTCAGGAGCGAGCGCTGCGAGTAGAGGCGGCGCACGGCGTCGGCGATGCCGCGCTTCACGGGCTTGGGCACCGTGCGCCCGTGACGGGACGTCCAGTAGCCGAGCAGCTCGCCGGGCTCGTCCGGGCGACGTAGCACGGAGGCGACGACCTGGCGGTTGGCGGGGCCTTCGACGGCGCCCGCCGCGAGCCGTGCGTGGACGTACTCGGCCGCGCCGACCAGGGACGCCGTCCTCATGTTGCCGTCGCCGCGCAGCCAGCCGAGCAGGCCCGCGGTCCACTCCGGGTCCGCGACGGCCAGCTCGCGCACGAGGGCGGCGAACCGGTCGTCGCGGGCCTCGCCGCTCTCGTAGTACGTCTCCTGCGTCACGAAGTTCGCGACCGCGAGCAGGAAGAGTTCGGAGCGGGCGTCCCGGACGTGGCCCCGGCCGCCCTGGTGGGTGCGGGTGACCACGCCGGTCGAGCGGACGGGCGAGGCGGGCGGCCCCTTGGCCGCCTTGGCGTTGAAACGCGCCATGGTGGATTCCCCCGAATGCGGAGCCTCCCGAGATCACCTCGGCGGCGGCGTTTCGGAAGAGGAAGGAGCCGCAGCCGTCGCACCGGGAGGCGCGAGCGTCTGTGCGTGTCCAGAGATCGAGGTCGGCGGAACTGACGTGTGGTGCTCTGGCCCCTGAGCTACACCGGCGTGAAGTACCGGTGGCGGGACTCGAACCCGCGACCTCCCCGTTAGCAGCGGAAGTAAGTCCTGCCTGCGCACCTGGACGTGACTCACTCTAGGAGCGCGGGCTCACCCGGCGCCAAGGGTTTTCCCGAGGACACGGCCCTGCCCCGGCCGGGGTCAGGGGCGCTGGCGGCGCCACGGGCCGGTGATCGCGAACATGATGCCGGGGGTCTGGATGTTCGCGTACAGGGTCCTGCCGTCCGGCGAGAAGGTGACGCCGGTGAACTCGCTGTAGGCGGGCTTCTCGGGCGTGCCCTCGTTGAGTTCGTTGCGGGCGATCGGGTACGTGCGGCCTCGCTCGGTCGCGCCGAACAGGTGCTGGATCCCGTCGCCGTCCTCGGCGAGGACGAGCCCGCCGTAGGGCGAGACGGTGATGTTGTCCGGC
This sequence comes from Streptomyces sp. AN091965, assembly GCF_022698285.1. NCBI lineage: Bacteria > Bacillati > Actinomycetota > Actinomycetes > Kitasatosporales > Streptomycetaceae > Streptomyces > Streptomyces sp. AN091965. The sequence goes on from NZ_JALDMY010000001.1 coordinate 2,702,107, forward strand.
CCGTCGAAGGCGCCGTCCTTGCCGGGGTCCTGGTTCACGCCGAGCAGCACCTTCAGGGTGAGGGTGCGCCGACCGGGGTGGTAGAACCACACCTGCCCGTCGTGCTGCGCGCCGGGGCTCTCGGCACGGGCGTACGAGGAGACGATGTACGCGCCGCCGTCGCCCCACCACATGCCTTCGAGCTTGCGGGCGCGCGTGACGGCGCCGGTGCCGAACTGCTTGCGGACCGAGACGGTCCGGGCGTCGCGGTCGGGGACCTCCACCCAGTCGACGCCGTACACGGTGCCGATCTTCGTGGCCCGGGACAGGTCGTCGACGAACCGGCCGCCGGAGTCGAAGCACTTGGGCGCCTTCAGGACGCCCGCGTCGTCGGCGAGGGCGCGCAGTTTGCCGCGGCCGTGCTTGAAGCCGTGCGGCGGGGTCCAGCGGTAGAACAGGCCGTTGGGGCCCGCGGCGTCCTCGGTCAGATACAGGTGGCCGCGCTTGGGGTCGACGACGACGGCCTCGTGGGCGTAGCGGCCGAGGGCCTTGACGGGCTGGGGGTCACGGTTGGCGCGCCGGTCGTAGGGGTCGACCTCGAAGACGTAGCCGTGGTCCTTTGTCATGCCGTTCTGGCCGGCCTTGTCCTCGGTCTCCTCGCAGGTCAGCCAGGTGCCCCAGGGGGTGGAGCCGCCCGCGCAGTTGGTGCTGGTGCCCGCGACGCCCACCCACTCGGCGACCTGGCCGCCGCGCCGGTGCTCGACGACGGTGCAGCCGCCGGAGGCCGCCGGGTCGTAGACGAGTCCTTCGGTGAGCGGGACCGGGTACTTCCACTTGGCGCGGGCGCCGCTCAGCTCGTGGTTGTTGACGAGCAGCGTCACCCCGCGCGGCCCGTCGAACGTGGCGGTGCCGTCGTGGTTGGAGGGCGTGAACTCGCCCGTCTCCAGCTTGGTCCTGCCGCTGTACGTGAGGACGCGGTACGAGAATCCGGCGGGCAGGGCGAGCAGGCCCGCGGGGTCGGGCAAGAGCCGGCCGTAGCCGGGCCCGCCGTGGCCGCCGTGGCCGCGGCCGTCCGCGTCGCCCACGTCGAGGTCCTGTGCGGCGAGCGCGCCGGGCGCGGTGGCGAGCGCGCCGACACTGCCGGCGAGCGCGACGCCCGCCCCGGTGAGCGCGGATCGTCTGGCGAAGTCCCTGCGGGTGAGCGACATGGTTTCTCCTCGGGCCTGAGGGAGCGGATGCGGGCGTTCGGCCTGTCCCACGGAGTGTGCGTACCGCCGGGCCGCTGCCGGCGCCAGATTCCCGCTCACGTATAAACGGCGGTTGAACGCGGTCCGACTTCGGCGGTCGACTTCCGGAGTACGGCGTTCCAGCAGTGCCCACCCCTTGGCGAACCAGGAGATCCGTATGACTGTGCAGAGCACCGGCCGCCGCGTTCTGGTCAGCGGCGCCTCACGAGGGCTCGGCCGGGCCCTCGCCCGGGCGTTCGCGGACAACGGCGACCGCGTGGCGGTGCACTTCGGGGCGCGCGAGGAGGAGGCGCGCGCGACGCTCGACTCGCTCGCGGGCACCGGGCACGCGCTGGTCGGCGGCGATCTGTCGGACCCCGCGGGGGCGAAGGACGTCGCGGACCGCGCGGCCGAGGCGCTCGGCGGCATCGACGTGCTCGTCAACAACGCCGCCGTGAACCTGCCGCACCCGCCCGCCACCACCTCGTACGAGGACTGGGCGGCCCTGTGGCAGCGGCACACCGCCGTCAACCTGCTGGCCACGGCGAACCTCAGCCATCTCGCCGCGCACCGGATGATCGGCCAGGGCACGGGCGGGCGGATCGTCAACATCGGCTCGCGCGGCGCCTTCCGGGGCGAGCCCGAGCACCCGGCGTACGGCGCGACGAAGGCGGCCGTGCACGCGCTCGGCCAGTCCCTCGCGGTGGCGCTCGCCCCGCACGGCATCGCGGTGGCGTCGGTGGCGCCCGGCTTCTTCGCCACCGAGCGGGTCGCGCACCGCCTCGGCGGCACGGAGGGCGAGGCCATCCGGGCGCAGAGCCCGTTCGGGCGCGCGGGCACCGCGGAGGAGATCGCGGCGGCGGTGCTCTGGCTTGCCTCGCCCGCGGCGGAGTGGGCCTCGGGCACGGTCATGGACCTCAACGGCGCCTCGTACTTGCGGACTTGAGCCCTCCGGGCAGAGGCCCGCGCGCCGGGCGTTCACCTGTACGAAGATGACGGGTGCGTAACTGGTCGGAAGGGACTTCGTAAACAAGGTCAACAGACGCGGACCGGCGGTAAAGCCATGATTTACCGCAGACCGCCTTGACCGCCGTTGTCCCCGGCAATAAACAACCCCTACCTGCATCACCCACGCGGGAGGCGAGCCGGAGTGGACGCACGCCAGGCGCGCCACCTGCACGAGGACCAGCTGATGAGGCTGGCCAACGTGACCGGGGTCGGCGTCGGGAAGGACGAGCACTCGGGCGCGGACGTGATCATCGTCTTCGTCACCCGCCGAGTGCCGCGCGACCGGCTCCGGGACGAAGACGTGGTCCCGGACGCGCTCGAAGGCGTCCCCGTGCGCGTCCTTGCGATCGGCGACGTCGACGCACAGGGCGACTGACGTCGGCGCACAGGGCGGCTCCCGTACGGCGTGCTCCGGGCCGCGGACCTCCAGCCAGGGGAAACTCAGGAAAAGGGGTGGTCTGGCGTGAGCCAGTCCGAATGGATGCGAGGACCCACCGGCGGCACCCTCAGTGACAGCTCCCGGCAGCAGGCGCTCGGCGACTTCCTGCGCCACGAGGAGCCGCTCGCGAACGTCGTCGGCTTCGGCCACGGCGTCAAGTGGACCTCGGGAGAGCCCACCGGCGAGCCCGCCGTCCTGGTCTTCGTGACCCAGAAGGTGCCGGAGTCGCTGCTGCCCGAACGGGATGTGGTCCCGCGGCAGATGGACGACGGCACGCCCACCGACGTCATCGCCGTCGGCCACGTCGCCGCCCAGCGGCAGCAGCGCACCGGCGTACGGGCCGAGAACCGCGGGCGGCGCGCGTACGACGGCGAGGGCGCGGTCGGCGACCAGCTCGCCGGCCTCGGGCAGCCGCGGCTCGAAGAGCCCGGTGGACTCGGCGCGTTCGAGCCGCAGCTGCTCAAGCGGCGGATGCGGCCGTGCCCCTCGGGCTTCTCCGTCGGCAACGTCCGCGTGACCGCGGGCACCCTCGGCAGCGTCGTCTACGACTTCCTGCCCGGCGCCTCCGTGGACCCGCCCGCCGCGGGCCTCGGCGTACCGGCGAAGTTCTACATCCTGTCCAACAACCACGTGCTCGCCGACTCCAACCGGGCCCAGCTCGGCAGCCCCGTCGTCCAGCCGGGCGTCTTCGACGGCGGCCAGGACCCCGCCGACCGCATCGCGACCCTGGAGCGCTTCGTCGCCATCCAGTTCGCCCCGCAGATCCCGCTCGACCGGCACAACAACGTGGTCGACGCGGCCCTCGCGGCCGTGGACTTCCAGGACGCCACGCGCGAGCAGTACTTCAGCGGGGCGCCGCGCGCCTGGCGGCGCAAGACCAATGTGGCGGTGGGCGACCGCGTGAAGAAGTCGGGCCGCACCACCAACATCAGCTTCGGCCGGATCATCTCCGTCGACGCGACCATCGACGTCAACTACGGCCCGGCGGGCACCGCCCGGTTCAAGGACCAGATCCTCACCACGAACATCTCCGCCGGCGGCGACTCCGGGTCCCTGGTGACCTCCTTCGACAACGTCGCCCTCGGGCTGCTCTTCGCCGGCTCGTCGACGGTCACCGTGATCAACCACATCGAGAACGTCCGCGCGCTGCTGCGCGTCGAGGTAGCGGAGCAGCTGGCCTGACGGCCGGGAAGGGAGAGCCCACCCCATGACCACCCAGGCACGCAAGCAGAAGGACCGGCCCCGCACGGAGCACCACTTCTTCAACCCGCAGGGCGCCCAGGTCAAGACCCGTGACGAGGCGTTCGCCGCGCCCGCGCAGCTGGAGGTGTCCGCGGAGGCCGTCGCGACGGCCTGCGAGCTCACCCTCCACAACGGGCAGGTCACCTTCGCGATGGAGGTGAAGTACAACCCCGACACCTATCCGCACGTCGTCATCGGCGGCCGGATCACGTCAGGCATCTGCGGCGCCCCGTGGGACATCACGGGCGGCCACATCGGCGACACGCTGCGCCTGGACGCGAAGCGGGCGGGGCAGGGGTCCTGCGCGTCGACGATCACGATCGTCGGGCAGTACCAGAACCCGCCCGCGTACCGGGGGACGTACGGCTTCGAGGGCGCCACGTCGTCGTTCCGCCACACGACCCGCTACGAGTGCTAGGCCTCGGGCCGGCCCGGCAGCACGGACCCCGCCGCTCCGCGGCGGGGTTCTCCCACCCGCCCACCCGTATCTGCCCCGGCGCCGCAGGGCCCCTGCCCGGGTGGGGCTAGGCCTGTTGCGACCTGGCCTTGAAGGCCGCCTTGCGGGCCTCCTTGGCCACCTTCTTGTCCGAGTGCAGCCGCCCCATCGCCTCCAGGACCTCCGCCGTGGCGGGGTGGTCGACCCGCCACGCCGCGGCGAAGAACCCGCTGTGCTGGGCGGCGAGCCCCTCGACGAGCGCGCGCAGCTCGTCGGAGTTCCCCTCGGCCGCCAGCTGGGCCGCGACCGTGTCGATGGTCAGCCAGAAGACCAGGCCCTCGGAGGGCGCGGGTACGTCGGCGGCCCCGTGCTCGGCGAGCCACACCCGTGCGAGCCCGCCGAGTTCGGCGTCGTCGAGGACCTCGCGCAGGGCGGGCTCGGCCGCGCCCCCGACGAGGGAGAGCGCCTGCTGGCAGTGGAGGCGCCGCAGCGGCGCGCCCTCGTCCGCCCCGCGCGCGGCGGCCAGCAGCTCCCGGGCCGCGGGCAGCGGCTCGCGCCCGCCGAGCCACCGCTCGATCTCGGCCTGCGCGGCGGCCCGCGGGAACGCGGCGGTGGCGTCGAGCAGCGAGTCGGCGCCCTTGTCCGCGAGGTCGCCGACGGCGGGCGCGTCGACCCCGGCCTCCAGCATCCGCGCCCGCACCCCGTACAGGCCGAGCGGCGTCAGCCTGACCATGCCGTAGCGCGTGACGTCCTCGTCGTCGACGGGCGGCAGCGGCTCCCCCGCGGTCCCGGCGGCCTCCGCGGCCTCGTCGACGTCCGCCATGAGGGCCTCGTCCACCGGCTGGTACTCCACGAGCCCGACGGGTTCGAACATCCGGAACTGGTCGTCGAGGCGCATCATCGCGTCGGAGACCTGCTCCAGGATGTCGTCGGTGGGCTCGCCCATGTCGTCCGGCACGATCATGGAGGCGGCGAGGGCGGGCAGCGGCACCGCGCCGTCCTCGGGGGCGCCCTCGCTGACGGTCAGCAGATACAGATTGCCGAGGACGCCCTCCAGGAACTCGGCCTCGGCCTGCGGGTCCCAGCCCAGCTCGGCGAAGTCGATCTCGCCGCCGCCCTGGATGACGTCGACGAGGTCCTCCAGGTCGGGGACCGTCGCGTCGGCGAAGACGGCGTCCAGGGCGCCGAGCCAGATGCCGAGGACGTCCTGCGGGCCGCCCGAGGTGATCAGGGCGAGGTCCTCGCCGGTGGCGACGGTGCCCTCGGCGTCGTCCTCGTCGGCGTCCTCGACCTCGACGAGGCCGGTGTCGACGGCGACCCGCCAGGCCTCGCTGGCGTACGCCGCCGCGTCCCCGGCCTCCAGACCGTCGGCCCCGTCGACGAGCCCGAGCTCGGCCGCCGCCGCGGGCAGCTGCTCGTCGACGAGCTCGCCGCCCGCGCCGACCCGCGTGTCGGGCCCGGCCCAGCGGGCGAGCCGCACGGCGCGGGCGAGCAGGGGGGTCGCGAGCGCGTCCCGCGCGAGCTCCGCTTCTGAGTGCAGCAGCACCGGCGGCAGGGTGGCGGGGCTTTGGGACATCGGCTGGTTCTCCTGACGGGCCTGACGGGGTACGGGTCTGCTGCGTGCAGCGTAGACGGGTTTGCCCCGTTGCCGCCCACCGCGCCCCCGGGCCCGACTCCCCCGGGACACATCCCGGGCCCCACTCCCCCGACGCCTCCGCGCCCCCACCCCCGGGCCTCCGCCCCCGGGCCTTCGCCCGTGCCCCGCCCGCTGCCCCGCCCGTCCGTCGCCTGCGGGTGCGTCGTGGCCGCTCGCGCAGTTCCCCGCGCCCCTACAGGGCACTCCACCCACGCCTCCGCGCACCACGCCACCCAGGCCTCCGCCCATCCCTCGTCTGCGAGTTCGTCGTGGCCGGTCGCGCAGTTCCCCGCGCCCCCACAGGGCACTCCACCCACGCCTCCGCGCCCCCACGGGGCACTCCACCCGCGGGGCACTCCGTTCACGGCGCCCGCGGCGCCCCGCGCTTGTCCCTCTTTGCCTCGGTTCATGTGCCTGCCAGGAAACGTACAGCCGCGGGACACCGGGCCGACCTTGACAACTCCCCTGGTCACACCGGAGATTGACGCGCGTAGAGCGCCACCTCCCCGGGCCGCGTGACCCTCTGCCCCTCAACCCCGAACCCCGGAGTCCTCGATGTCCCACATATCCCGATCCCGCATGCCCAGATCCGCCGCCGTGAGCGCGGTCGTCGCGACCGCCCTCGCCGCCGGTCTGCTCGCCGCGACCAGCTCGTCGGCCGCCTCCACCGGTGCCTCGGACGCCGGCGAGGTGCGCGTGCACGACATCCAGGGCGGCACGCGCCTCTCCCCGCTCGCGGGTCAGCAGGTCGCCGACGTGCCGGGCATCGTCACCGGAGTGCGGACGTACGGCTCGAAGGGCTTCTGGATCCAGGACGCGAAGGCGGACGGCGACCCCGCCACCAGCGAAGGCGTCTTCGTCTACACCGGCACCGCGCCGACCGTGAAGGCGGGCGACGCGGTCCGCGTCTCCGGCACGGTCACCGAGTACGTCCCCGGCGGCGCCGCCTCCGGCAACCAGTCCCTCACGCAGCTCACCAAGCCGACCGTGACCGTCGAGTCCTCGGGCAACGAGCTGCCCGCGCCCGTCACGATCAGCGCCAAGTCCGTGCCGTCCGCGTACGCGCCCGCCGGTGACCCGGCCGACGGCAACAGCGTCAACAAGCTGCCGCTGCGGCCCCGCGCGTACGCCCTGGACCTCTACGAGTCCCTGGAGGGCATGAACGTACGCGTCGGCTCCTCGCGGGTGGTCGGCGCGAGCGACCCGTACAACGAGCTCTGGGTGACCGTGAAGCCGCACGAGAACACCACGCGGCGCGGGGGCGCGCGCTACGGCTCGTACGAGGCGCAGAACACCGGGCGGCTCCAGATCCAGCAGCTGGCCCCGGTCTCCGAGCGGCCGTTCCCGAAGGCGGACGTCGGGGACGCCCTGACCGGGACCACCGAGGGGCCGCTGGACTTCAACCAGTTCGGCGGGTACACGCTCGCCGCGCGCTCCCTCGGCGAGGTCGTGGGCAAGGGCCTGGAGCGGGAGCGGACCCGCCCGCAGCGTGAGCGCGAGCTCGCCGTGGCGACGTACAACGTGGAGAACCTGGACCCGGGTGACCCGCAGGCCAAGTTCGACGCCCTCGCGCAGGCGGTGGTCACGAACCTCGCCTCGCCGGACATCGTGGCCCTGGAGGAGATCCAGGACAACAACGGCGCGAAGAACGACGGCACGGTGGCCGCCGACCAGACCCTGAAGAAGTTCACGGACGCCATCGCCACCGCGGGCGGCCCGCGCTACGCGTGGCGCTCGGTCGACCCGGAGAACAACAAGGACGGCGGCGAGCCCGGCGGCAACATCCGCCAGGTCTTCCTCTACAACCCCGAGCGGGTGTCCTTCACCGACCGCCCGGGCGGCGACGCGACCACGCCGACGGACGTCGTGCGCCAGGGCAAGCGTGCCGCGCTCACCCGCTCGCCCGGCCGGATCGACCCGGCGAACGAGGCGTGGACCAACAGCCGCAAGCCGCTCGCGGGCGAGTTCACCTTCCGCGGCAGGACCGTCTTCGTGATCGCCAACCACTTCGCGTCCAAGGGCGGCGACGAGTCCCTGACCTCCCACCACCAGCCGCCGACCCGCTCCTCCGAGGTCCAGCGCGTCAAGCAGGCCACGGCGGTCAACGCCTTCGTGCGCAAGGTCCGCGCGGCCGAGCGGAACGCGGACGTCGTGGTCCTCGGCGACATCAACGACTTCGAGTTCTCCCCGGCCACCAAGGCCCTGGAGGCGGGCGGCGCGCTGCGCGCGGGCATCAAGTCCCTGCCCCGCGCCGAGCGCTACTCCTACGTCTACCAGGGCAACTCCCAGGTCCTCGACCAGATCCTGGTCAGCCCGGGTGTCGGCCGCTTCGCCTACGACAGCGTCCACGTGAACGCCGAGTTCGCCACTCAGAACAGCGACCACGACCCCCAGGTCGTCCGCTTCAAGCCGTAGTCCCCACGCCGAAGGCGAACCGGTACCGCTGGGCGGTGCCGTCCGCCACCGCGCCCCCGGCCTCTCGCGTCCACTGCGCGTACGTGAGGCCCCGCGTCCCGTCCGTGCTCAGATGCGCATGGGCGGCGACCAGGCCGGGAACCGCCGCGTGCGCGGCCAGCGAGGCGTCCGCCCAGCCCCGGCGACGGTCGAGGTCCGCCCCTGCGAGGTCGGCCTCGACCGTCGTGAAGTCCGTGGGCACGCCCGTCCCCGGGCCCACGCCGCGGTAGCGGCTCGTCTTCGTCAGACCGACCCGCTCGATCCCCGGCACCGCCGCGTCGATCTCCGCGTTCCGCTCGTCGCGCCCCCGCGCGAAGAAGTCCTGGTAGGCCTGCTCGTCGCGCCACTGCGAGTGGTGCATCAGGGTCTGGCCGTCGAGGCCCTCGTACACGCTGTACGACAGCAGCCCCTCGTGCGGCCACTCCCGGCTCTCCCAGGCGCGGGCGATCGCCTCGACCGTGGCCCGCTGCCGCTCGGGTGTGCCGAGGCGCCAGGTGCTGAAGAAGGTCAGGCCATCGTCCCCGGCGAGCGGGGCGGGGGGCGTGGTCAGGCGCTGCGTCATCGGGGTCCTCCGAGGTCAGTAGGGGGTGCGGGCGCGCTGTCCGGCTGCCCGTACCGCCTACGTTCCAAGGTCAACCAAGGTTGAGGTCAAGCCCGTTCCGACAGCGTCACCACGTCGAGGCCCGGCCGCTTCGCGGTGTGCCCGTCGTTGCGCGGCACGCGCCACCGCCAGGCCCGCCGCCGCACCCACGGCCCCGCCGCCCCCGCGAGCCAGCGCACCTCCTGCGCCGCCCCGCCGATCGCGGAGACCGGTGCGAGCGGCGGCAGCGGCCGCGCCCAGTCCGCGTACCCGGGGACGCCGAGCGCGTCGGCGACGCCCGCGGCGATCCGGGCGTGGCCGAGCGGGCTCGCGTGCATCCGGTCGCGGCTCCACAGCCGCGGATCGGCCGTGATCCGCTGCGGGAACAGGTCGAGCACGATGACGCCGTGCCGGTCGGCGGCCGCGCGGATGCGGGCGTTGAGGTCCATCACGCGGGGCTGCGCGCGGCGCGCGAGCGGGGCGATGCGGCCGATGTCGGGGATGGTCACCGTGGCCACGCAGGCGCCCGCCCCGGTGAGCTCGGCGAACATCTCCTCCATGGTGCGGGCCGTGCGCGCCGCGTCGTAGCCCGGCCCGACCAGGTCGTCGACCCCGGCCACCACGGTCGCGAGGTCCGGCTTCAGGGCCAGGGCGGGCCCGAGCTGGTCGTCCTTCACCCGCTCCGTGACGCGGCCGCGCACCGCGAGGTTGGCGTACGAGAAGTCCGGGTGGCCGACGGCGAGGATCTCCGCGAGCCGGTCGGCCCAGCCGCGGTAGCCACGGTGTTCGTCACCGTCGCCGAGCCCTTCGGTACGGCTGTCTCCGACGGCGACGTACCGCGCGTACGGATGCGAGGTCATGGCCCGAGGGTCCTGCGGAGTCGAGTGCTCCGTCAACGAGGCGTCGGCTCCCGCGGCGCACTCCGGCCACCGCCCGCCCCTCCCCGCTCAGCCGCCCCCCGCGCGGGGCGGCCCCGGCCCCTGGTCCGGCTCGCGCAGCCGCCCCAACTCGCTCTGGAACCAGTCGAGGCGGGCCTGGAGCAGCGCCGCCTCCGCGGTCAGCTCGGGCAGGCCGAGACCCGCCGGGCCCGCCCCGGGCACCGCGGGGGCGGCGGCCACCCGCAGCCCCTCGCCCGCCGCGGCCGCGAACCCGGCCAGGGTCACCGCCGCCCGGCCGCCGCCGCGCCCGCACCGGCCGCACACCCCTTCGAGGGCCCGCCAGCCCGGTCTGCCCCAGCCCGCGTCGGCGAGGCCGGTGGCGGCCGCGCCGCAGTCGCAGGGCTGCACGGTCACCGAGCGGACCCGCTGGCGCGCGGAGCGGAAGCCCCGTTCGAAGCGGATGTACGCGCCGAGCACCGCGACCTCAAGGAGGGCGGCCGTGCGGTGCTCGGCCGTGCACAGCAGCCCCTCGGCCGCGGCGCGGGCGTGCACGCAGTGGAAGCCGCAGTCGCAGCGGCGGTGCGGTGCGCGGTGCCGTCTGCCGTAGGCGCAGCGGGCCTCGTCGAGCACGCCGTAGGGCAGGCCGCCGCCCAGGGAGATGCCGGTGAAGGCGGCCCGGGTGCCGTCGTGGGACAGCATCGGGTGGGCGATCTTGTATCCGGTCGGCGGCTCCTTCGGGCGTTCCTCGGGAAGCCGGAGGCTCATCGGCCGACGGCCACCTCACGTGCGGCGGCCGCCTCCCGCTCCTCGGCGTCCAGGACGAGCTCGGGGGTCTCTTCGTCGGCCGCCGCGCTCCCGCGGGGCTCTTCCTCGGCGATTCCGGTGGCGAGTGCCTTGCCCAGCCTCATGCTGCCTCCTGTACGCGCGGTACGCGACGGACGTGTTCGCCTGGCTCCCGCCATGGTGACGCATTCCGGGGCGCGTTGGCACCCGTACGTCCGCCCTCGGCCCGCCGGCGTCGAAGCGGTCGGCGGGCCGAGGGCGGCGTACGGGGACCCGGCGGATCAGCGGGCGGCGGTCAGCGGCACCCAGCGTCCGAGGTAGTCGGCGGACGGCTTGCGGAAGCCGCTCAGCGGCACGGCCTTCTTGCTGCCGACGGTGACGAGCAGCAGCCGGTTGCGGTACTCGTTCTTGCCGCTGCACTTCTTGGGGTCGCAGCCGATGGCGATGAGGCGCTTGCTGTCGGCCCAGGCGAGCGGCTGCATGCCGGGGACGAGGGCGACCTTCCGGCCGGTCGTCGAGTTGACGATCCAGGAGCCGTCGGAGTCCCCGTCGACCGCGACGTGCTTCCCGTCGGGCGAGAGTCCGGCCTTGGACCAGCCCGCGAAGTGCTCCTTGGCGGGCGCGCCCGTCTTCACGCCGGAGGTGGTGTACCAGGCGCGGTGGTCGGACTTGCTGCCCTCCTCGGACGGGACCTGCTCGACGTAGAGCTTGGTGCCGTCGTGGCTCCAGTCGACGTCCTCACGGGAGTTGCCGTTGTAGTTGCCCCACTTGTCCGGCTTGGCCTGCCGCAGCGTCCGGAAGGGGCCGACCTCGCCCGAGCCCGCGTCGATGACGTAGAAGCCGGTGCGGTTGGCTCGCGGGCGGTCGATCCGGTCGGGGTTCTTGCTGTAGGCGGTCGCCACGAGGCGCTTGCCGTCCGGGGACCACTCGACGCCCGCGACCGGGCGGTTCGTGGGGATCCAGCGCTCCACCTTTCCGGTCACGAGGTCGAGCAGGCCGATGCGCCAGGCGGGCAGTTCGCCCTCCAGGACGGCGGCGGTGCGCATCCCGGGTGCCACGTCGACCCAGGCCCACTTCGTGTCGAGCGCCTTGTACCTGCCGGTCTTCTGGTCGAGCACGGTGTAGTAGCGGGTGAACAGCTCCTGGCCGTTCGGCTGCTTGACCGCGCGGCTGGTGAAGTAGCCGGACACGGCGGTGTTCCCGGCCGCGATCAGGTCGCGCGGCGGCGACTGGTCGGGGTGGCCCACCACGTCCCCGGTGATCGACTCGCTCGCCGGGCTCGCCGTCTCCTGGCCCTCACCCATCTCCGGCACCGTGAGGATCGCGGCGACGAGGGCCGCCGTCACGGCGGCGGCCCCCACGACGCCGCGCCGGTTGCGCCGCCGCCGGGCGGTCAGGACCCGGTCGGCGAGGTCGCCCCGCGGCGTGCCGCCCGCCGCGGCCTCCTCCTGGAGCGCCTCGCGCACCAGCTGCTCTACGTTCACGGACGTACCTCCACAGGTGAGATGTCACGGGGCGGCGCGGCCTCGGCGGGCGCCGGGCCGAGCGCCGCCAGCTCGGGCGCGAGGGCGCGCAGCCGGGCCAGCGAGCGGTGCGCGGTGCTGCGGACCGTGCCGACGGAGCAGCCGAGGATCCGGGCCACCTCGGCCTCCGGCAGGTCCTCGAAGTACCGCAGGACGAGCACGGAGCGCTGGCGCGGGGTGAGCCGGGCGAGCGCGCCGCGCATCACCACGCGCAGTTCGGCGGCGCCCTCCCCGCCGTCGCCCGACCGCTCGGGGGGCTCGGCGACGGCCACCTCGCGGCGCGGCCACTTCAGCCGCCAGCGGCTGACCTGCTGCCGGTAGAGGACCTGGCGGACGTACGCCTCGGGCTCGTCGAGCCTGCTCCACCGGTCGGCGACCTTCACCAGGGCGTTCTGCAGCAGGTCCTCCGCGGCGTGCCGGTCGCCGCCGCTGAGCAGCACGGCGGTCCTCAGCAGGGCGCCGGACCTGCTCTCCACGAACTCGCGGAAGCGTTCCTGGCTTTCGGCATCCATCGTCACCTTCTCTTCTCCGGCGGCCTCACTGCCCCCTCTGCTGTGGATGACGTGCGTGGACCCGCGTCGCTATGCCTGTGGCGCGACGCGGGTCCTGTGCGGAATGCGGTGGGTACGGGTCAGTGCTTCGGGCCGAAGCCCTTCCCCTTGGTCCACTTCAGCCGGTGCGCGTAGCGCTTGAACGTGACCTGCTTGCCATTCTTGGTGATCTCGGCCTTGATCCAGCCGTCGAAGCTCTTGGTGAGGTGGCGGTCCCACGTGGTCAGGCGTCCGGTGGCGACGGCGGCGATCGACTCCATCGGCGGCTCGCCGTCGTAGCAGTACCTCGCCCAGTCCGCGATCGCCGCGACGGTCCCGGCGCGGGCCTTGAGCGTGATGCCCTGGCAGACGTCGGTCTTGGTGCGGTAGACGTTCTTCGGCTTGGACCAGCCGCGCGCCTTGGGGCTGTAGTCCTGGACGTACAGGCCCTTCTTGTCCAGGTAGTGCATGGCGACGCGGCGGCCGTCCGCGAGCTTCACCTGCGACTCGAAGCGCGTCTTGTCGCCGCCGTAGTCGATGTCGGTGTGCTGGAGCTTGTAGCTGTGGCTCCCCTTGGGCTTCGCACTCGCGTCCTTGGCCACGCTCGGCCCGCCGGCCACGCTCGACCCGCCCCCGGCGAGCAGCAGGGCCACCGCCGCGCCCGCCGACACCAAGGCCTTCGTTCCTGCTCTGTTCATGTCGATCTCCCCTCCGTTTCGCGCAGCATACGCACGGAGGGCGCCCCTCCAGTGAGGAGGGGCGCCCTTTCGTGCGGGACCGTGACGGTCAGTTGTGGCTGTGCAGCACGTCGTTGAGGCCGCCCCACACCGCGTTGTTCGGCCGGGCCTCGACGGCGCCGGTGACCGAGTTGCGACGGAAGAGGATGTTCGAGGCGCCGGACAGCTCGCGGGCCTTGACGATCTGCCCGTCGGGCATGGTCACGCGCGTACCGGCCGTGACGTACAGGCCCGCCTCGACGACGCACTCGTCGCCGAGCGCGATGCCGACGCCCGCCTCGGCGCCGATCAGGCAGCGCTCGCCGATGACGATGCGGACGTTGCCGCCGCCGGAGAGCGTGCCCATGGTGGAGGCGCCGCCGCCGATGTCGGAGCCGTCGCCGACGACGACACCGGCGGAGATGCGGCCCTCGACCATGGAGGTGCCGAGCGTGCCCGCGTTGAAGTTCACGAAGCCCTCGTGCATCACGGTGGTGCCCTCGGCGAGGTGCGCGCCGAGCCGGACGCGGTCGGCGTCGCCGATGCGGACGCCCTTGGGGGCGACGTAGTCCGTCATGCGCGGGAACTTGTCGACGCTCGTCACCGCCAGGTGCAGGCCCTCGGCGCGGGCGTTCAGCCGGACCTTCTCCAGGTCGTCGACGGCGACCGGGCCCAGCGAGGTCCAGGCGACGTTGGCGAGGAAGCCGAACATGCCGTCCAGGCTGGCGCCGTGCGGCTTGATCAGGCGGTGGCTGAGCAGGTGCAGACGCAGATAGACGTCGTGCGCGTCCAGCGGCTTCTCGTCGAGCGAGGCGATGACCGTACGGACGGCGACGACCTCCACACCGCGGCGGGCGTCCGGGCCGATCGCCTTCGCGGCGCCCTCGCCGAGCAGCTCCACGGCACGCTCGGCGCTCAGCCGCTCGCTCCCGGCGGGGCCCGGCTCGTCGACGAGCTCGGGGGCGGGGAACCAGGTGTCGAGCACGGTGCCGTCGGCGGCGATGGTGGCGAGCCCGGCGCCCACGGCGCCGGTGGTGCGGGAAGCAGTCGTATCGGTCATGGGTGAAAACCTAACCGGGCCGCCCCCGCGGAAGCGAACTGGCACCGCCCCCGCCCGCGGCACACGCCCCCACCGGACCGGAGCACACAGCCCCGTCGAGCCGCCCCGCCCGCAGCACACATCCCCCGCCGGGCCGCCCTCGCCCGCGGCACACGCCCCCACCGGACCGGAGCACACAGCTCGGTCGAGCCGCCCCCGCCCGCAGCGCACATCCCTCGCCGGGCCGCCCACGCGTCGGCGCGGCCCCGCCGGTCAGCCGCGCGCCGCCGCGGGCCGGGCCAGCAGCCGCCCGAACATCTCCTGGGCGTACGCCTCGTCGTAGGTGTCCCCCGCGAGCAGCACCTGGAGGCAGATGCCGTCCATCAGCGCGCTCAGGCCGCGCGCGGTGGCGGTGTCGGTGTGCTCCCGCAGCAGGTCGATGAGGCCGCCGCACCACTCGCCCGCGACGGGCCGCAGGACGGGCCTGCGCAGGGCCGCCAGATACAGCTCGTACTCCAGCTCCACGCCCTGGCGGCGGCCGAGGAGCCACTCCCCGAGCAGCGCGGCGAGCTCGCCCGCGACGTCGGCGTCGGGGCCCCGCAGCAGCCCGCGGGCGCTGACCGCCTTCGCGTACGCCTCGCTGGACTGCCGCAGCGCGGCCACGAGCAGCTCGTCGAGCGTCTTGAAGTGGTACGTCGTGGAGCCCAGCGGCACATCGGCCTCGGCGGCGACGGACCGGTGGCTCAGGCCCGCGATCCCCTCCCGGCCCACCAGGCGGATCGCCGCGTCGATGATCCGCTGCCGCCGCTCGGGGTCGTACCGCCGGCCCACTAGTGGGCCCCTCCCAGATTCAGCACGACGACGCCCGCGATCACGAGGGCGATCCCGGCGAACTTCACCAGGCTCGTCGACTCCCCCATGAACAGCATCCCGATGGCGGCGACGGCGGCGGTGCCGATCCCCGCCCAGATCGCGTAGGCGGTCCCCACCGAGAGGGTCTTCAGGGTCTGGGCGAGCAGCGCGAAGGCCAGGACGTACCCCACCACGGTGACCAGCGAGGGCCACAGCCTGCTGAACCCCTCGCTGTACTTCATGGCCGTCGTCCCGGCCACCTCCGCCGCGATGGCCGCGGCCAGCAGTCCGTATCCCATGCGTACGAGTGTACATATCGTTGCGTACGGCTGTACACAAAAACGGGCCCCGGCATGCGACGAGGCCCCCGCGCCCAGGAGCGCGGGGGCCTCGCAAGCCCGGGGAGCGTGCTGCTCCGGCAGGGGACCTCAGACGTTGAACCCGAGGGCCCGCAGCTGCTCGCGGCCGTCGTCGGTGATCTTGTCCGGGCCCCACGGCGGCATCCAGACCCAGTTGATCCGGAGCTCGTTGACGATGCCGTCCGTGGCGGACTTCGCCTGGTCCTCGATGACGTCGGTCAGCGGGCAGGCCGCCGAGGTGAGCGTCATGTCGATGGTGGCGATGTTGGCGTCGTCGACGTGGATGCCGTAGATCAGGCCCAGGTTGACGACGTCGATGCCCAGCTCGGGGTCGACGACGTCGTAGAGCGCCTCGCGGACCTCTTCCTCCGAGGCGGGCTTGGTCGTGAGGCCCTCTTCAGGAGTCACAGTGTTCTCGCTCATGCCGTCTTCCTTTCGGCGTCGGCGTCGGCCCCCAGGGCCTGTGCCGTCGCGTCCTTCCACGCCATCCAGCTCAGCAGAGCACACTTCACGCGCGCGGGGTACTTGGAGACCCCGGCGAACGCGACCGCGTCCTCCAGGACCTCCTCCATCGCGTCGTCCGGCTCCAGCTTGCCCTTGGACTGCATCAGCTCCAGGAACACGGCCTGGATCTTCTGCGCCTCGGCGAGCTCCTTGCCGACGAGCAGCTCGTTCAGGACGGACGCGCTGGCCTGGCTGATGGAGCAGCCCTGGCCCTCGTACGACACGTCGCTGATGCGCGAGCCCTCGTACTTGACGCGCAGCGTGATCTCGTCTCCGCACGTCGGGTTGACGTGGTGCACCTCGGCGTCGCCGTCGCGCAGACCACGCCCGTGCGGGTGCTTGTAGTGGTCCAGGATCACGTCCTGGTACATCGAATCCAGCTTCACTCCGAGCCAGCCCCTCAGCCGAAGAAGTTCCGTACGTGCTCCAGGCCGTCGACCAAGGCGTCGATCTCGCCGGGCGTGGAGTACAGATAGAACGACGCTCGCGTGGTCGCGGGAATTCCGTAGCGCAGGCACACGGGGCGGGCGCAGTGGTGGCCGACCCGGACCGCGATGCCCTGCTCGTCGAGGACCTGGCCCACGTCGTGCGGGTGGATGTCGCCGAGCGTGAAGGAGATCGCGGCGCCCCGGTCCTCGGCCGTGGACGGGCCGATGATCTTCAGGTCCGGGACCTCGAGCAGGCGCTTCACCGCGTACTCGGTGATCGCGTGCTCGTGCCGCTCGATCTTGTCCATGCCGATGGCCGTGAGGTAGTCCACGGCCGCGCCGAGGCCGACGGCCTGCGCGATCGGGGGCGTACCCGCCTCGAACTTGTGCGGCGCGGGGGCGTAGGTCGAGGAGTGCATGGACACCGTCTCGATCATCTCGCCGCCGCCGAGGAACGGAGGCAGGTCCTCCAGGAGCTCCTGGCGGCCCCAGAGCACGCCGATGCCCGTCGGGCCGCACATCTTGTGGCCGGTGAAGGCCACGAAGTCGGCCTGGAGGGCCTGTACGTCCAGCGGCATGTGCGGCGCGGCCTGGGAGGCGTCGATCAGGACGAGCGCGCCGACCTCCTGGGCGCGGCGCACGATCGCCTCGACCGGGTTGACCGTGCCCAGGATGTTCGACACCAGGACGAAGGAGACGATCTTCGTCTTCTCCGTGATGACCTCGTCGATGGTGGAGAGGTCCAGACGGCCGTCGTCCGTCAGACCGAACCACTTCAGCTTCGCGCCCGTGCGCTGCGAGAGCAGCTGCCACGGCACGATGTTGGAGTGGTGCTCCATCTCCGTGATGACGATCTCGGTCTCGTGGTCCACGCGGTAGGGCTCGTCGGCCCAGCCGAGCATGTTGGCCACGAGGTTGAGCGATTCCGAGGCGTTCTTGGTGAAGATCACCTCGTCGCGGCTCGGCGCGTTGATGAACGCCGCGACCTTGTCACGGGCGCCTTCGTACAGCGCCGTGGCCTCCTCGGCGAGCACGTGCACGCCGCGGTGGACGTTGGCGTTGTGCCGCTCGTAGTACTCGCTGACTGCGTCGATGACCTGGCGCGGGGTCTGGGACGTGGCCGCGTTGTCCAGATAGACGAGCTTCTTGCCGTCGTGGAGCGAGCGCTCCAGGATCGGGAAGTCCTTGCGGAGCGCCTCGGCGTCGAGGAGACCCGGCAGCTGTGTCACGCGGACGCGCCTCCCTTCACGTAAGCCTCGTAGCCCTCGGCCTCCAGCTTGTCGGCGAGCTCGGGGCCGCCGGACTCGGCGATGCGCCCGTTCGCGAACACGTGGACGTAGTCGGGCTTGATGTAGCGCAGGATGCGCGTGTAGTGCGTGATGAGCAGGGTGCCCACCTCGCCCGTGTCACGGACGCGGTTGACGCCCTCGGAGACGACACGCAGCGCGTCGACGTCCAGGCCGGAGTCGGTCTCGTCGAGGATCGCGATCTTCGGCTTGAGGAGCTCCATCTGGAGGATCTCGTGGCGCTTCTTCTCACCGCCGGAGAAGCCCTCGTTCACGTTGCGCTCGGCGAAGGACGGGTCCATCTGGAGCCCGGCCATCGACTCCTTGACCTCCTTCACCCAGGTGCGCAGCTTGGGGGCCTCGCCGCGGATCGCCGTCGCCGACGTGCGCAGGAAGTTGGAGACGGAGACGCCGGGGACCTCGACGGGGTACTGCATGGCGAGGAACATGCCCGCGCGGGCACGCTCGTCGACCTCCATCGCCAGGACGTCCTCGCCGTCGAGGGTGACGGTGCCCTGCGTGATCGTGTACTTGGGGTGGCCCGCGATGGAGTAGGCGAGCGTCGACTTGCCGGAGCCGTTCGGGCCCATGATGGCGTGCGTCTCGCCCTGCTTCACGGTCAGGTCGACACCCTTGAGGATTTCCTTGGTGCCGTTCTCGACCTCGACGGTCACGTGCAGGTCGCGGATTTCAAGCGTTGCCATGGGTGCCTCAGGACTCCTGGGAGAGGGAGACGAGCACGTCGTCCCCTTCGATCTTTACGGGGTAAACGGGGACGGGGCGCGTCGCGGGAAGGCCGGACGGCTTGCCGGTGCGGAGGTCGAACGCGGAGCCGTGCAGCCAGCACTCGATCTGGCAGTCCTCCACCTCGCCCTCGGAGAGCGAGACGTTCGCGTGCGAGCAGATGTCGTGGATCGCGAACACCTCACCCTCGGTGTGGACGACCGAGACCGGCGTGCCGTCGAGTTCCACCCGCTTCGGGGTGTCCTCCTCCAGCTCGCTCAGTCCACAGGCGCGTACGAACGTCATGCGACGGACGCCTCCAGCTCCTCTTCGATCTTCGCGATGAGCCGCTCCTCGATGTCGGCGACACCGATCTGCTGGACGAGCTCGGCGAAGAAGCCGCGGACCACGAGGCGGCGCGCCTCGTGCTGCGGGATGCCGCGGGCCATCAGGTAGAACAGCTGCTCGTCGTCGAAGCGGCCGGTCGCCGACGCGTGGCCCGCGCCGACGATCTCGCCGGTCTCGATCTCCAGGTTCGGCACCGAGTCGACCCGGGCGCCGTCCGTCAGGACGAGGTTGCGGTTCATCTCGTAGGTGTCCGTGCCCTCGGCCGTGGCCTCGATGAGGACGTCGCCGATCCACACGGCGTGCGCGGCCTCGCCCTGGAGGGCGCCCTTGTAGACGACGTTGGACTTGCAGTGCGGGACGTTGTGGTCGACCAGGAGGCGGTGCTCCTGGTGCTGGCCCGCGTCCGTGAAGTACAGGCCGAACAGCTCGGCCTCGCCGCCCGTGCCCGCGTACGCCACGCGCGGGTGGATGCGGACGACGTCGCCGCCGAAGGTGACGACCACGGACTTGAAGGAGGCGTCGCGGCCCACGAGCGCGTTGTGCTGCGCGACGTGCACGGCCTTGTCGTCCCAGTCCTGTACGGAGACGACGGTGAGCTTCGCGCCGTCGCCGAGGACGTAGTCCACGTTGGCGGCGAGGACCGCGTCGCCGGAGTGGTCGATCACGACGACGGCCTCGGCGAACGCGCCCAGCTCGATGACCTGGTGGCCGAAGGCGGTGCCGCCCTCACCGCGCACGGCGATGCGGATCGGCTCGCTGAGCACGGTCTCCTTGGGGACGGTCACGACCGAGGCCTTCTCGAAGGCCGAGTACGCCTGGGCGGCGACGCGGTCCACCGGGGTGCCGGCCTTGCCCAGCCGGGCGTCGTCGCGCCCCACGGTCTCCACGGTGACGCCCTCGGGGGCCTCGACCTCGACCTTGACGCCCTCGCCGGTGGCGGCGGCGGTGCCGTCGTGCAGCCCGCGCAGGCGCTCCAGCGGGGTGAACCGCCACTCCTCCTCGCGGCCGTGCGGCACCGGGAAGTCCGCCACGTCGAAGGACGGGGGCGCGCTCATGCGGGTGGCGACGGTGGACTCGGCGGCCACCGCGATGGTGCCGGCGGTGGTCGATCCCACCGGAATGTTCTGAGCCTCAGCCATGGCTGTCGTCGTGCTCTCTCTCTGCGTAAGAAGTCAGTCGCTGCTGGTGGGCCGCGGTCTTAACCGACCGAGCCTTCCATCTGCAGCTCGATCAGCCGGTTGAGCTCCAGGGCGTACTCCATGGGGAGCTCCTTGGCGATCGGCTCGACGAAGCCGCGCACGATCATCGCCATGGCCTCGAACTCGGTGAGGCCGCGGCTCATCAGGTAGAAGAGCTGGTCCTCGGAGACCTTGGAGACGGTCGCCTCGTGGCCCATGGACACGTCGTCCTCGCGGACGTCCACGTAGGGGTAGGTGTCCGAGCGGGAGATCGTGTCGACGAGCAGCGCGTCGCAGAGCACGTTCGACTTCGATCCGGCGGCGCCCTCACCGATCTCGACGAGGCCGCGGTACGACGTGCGGCCGCCGCCGCGCGCCACCGACTTGGAGACGATGTTGGAGGACGTGTTCGGCGCCATGTGGACCATCTTGGAACCGGCGTCCTGGTGCTGGCCCTCGCCCGCGAAGGCAATGGACAGGGTCTCGCCCTTGGCGTGCTCGCCCATCAGGTAGACGGCCGGGTACTTCATGGTGACCTTGGAGCCGATGTTGCCGTCGATCCACTCCATGGTCGCGCCCTCGTAGGCCACGGCGCGCTTGGTGACCAGGTTGTAGACGTTGTTCGACCAGTTCTGGATCGTCGTGTAGCGGCAGCGGCCGCCCTTCTTCACGATGATCTCGACGACCGCGGAGTGCAGCGAGTCCGACTTGTAGATCGGCGCCGTACAGCCCTCGACGTAGTGGACGTAGGCGTCCTCGTCGACGATGATCAGCGTCCGCTCGAACTGGCCCATGTTCTCCGTGTTGATGCGGAAGTAGGCCTGGAGCGGGATCTCGACGTGCACGCCCTTGGGGACGTAGATGAACGATCCGCCGGACCACACGGCCGTGTTCAGCGCGGCGAACTTGTTGTCACCTGCGGGGATGACGGTCCCGAAGTACTCCTTGAAGAGCTCCGGGTGCTCCTTGAGCGCCGTGTCGGTGTCCAGGAAGATGACGCCCTGCTCCTCCAGGTCCTCGCGGATCTGGTGGTAGACGACCTCGGACTCGTACTGCGCGGCGACGCCGGCGACCAGGCGCTGCTTCTCCGCCTCGGGGATGCCGAGCTTGTCGTACGTGTTCTTGATGTCCTCGGGCAGGTCCTCCCAGGACTCCGCCTGCTTCTCCGTGGAGCGCACGAAGTACTTGATGTTGTCGAAGTCGATGCCCGACAGGTCCGAGCCCCAGTTCGGCATGGGCTTCTTCTCGAAGAGCTTCAGGCCCTTGAGGCGCAGCTTCGTCATCCACTCGGGCTCGGACTTCTTGCCCGAGATGTCGCGGACGACGTCCTCGCTCAGACCGCGCTTGGCGGCGGCACCGGCCGCGTCGGAGTCGGCCCAGCCGTACTCGTAATTGCCCAGGCCCTCGAGCTCAGGGTGGGCAGTCTCCGTGGGGAGAGTCATGCGGGGTTCCTCCCGGCCGTGCTTGCTGATGCGTGGTTGGTGGTCTGTGGGGCGCTGTGCGGGACCTCGCCGCGCGGGATGAACGTCGTACAGACGCCGTCACCGTGGGCGATGGTGGCGAGTCGCTGGACGTGCGTCCCGAGCAGCTGGGAGAAGATCTCCGTCTCCGCCTCGCACAGCTGCGGATACTGCTCGGCGACGTGGGCGACCGGGCAGTGGTGCTGGCAGAGCTGCTCGCCGCTGTGCGGATGGGGTGCGCTACGCGCCGTAGCAGCGTACCCGTCCGAGGTCAATGCCTTCGCCAGGGCCTGGGTGCGGTCCGCGGCGGGGGCCGCGTCCATCGCCGCCCGGTACGCCTTCGCCTGCTCGGCGACGCGGGCCCGGGCGAACGCGACGACCGCGGCCTCGCCGTGCGTCTCCCCGATCCAGCGCAGGGCGTCGGCGGCCAGCTTGTCGTAGGACTGGTCGAAGGCGTCCCGGCCGCAGTCGGTGAGCGCGAAGACCTTGGCGGGGCGGCCGCGCGTGCGCGCGCCGTAGACCCGCTTCTCCCGGCCCTCGACCACGTTCTCCTGGACGAGGGCGTCGAGGTGGCGGCGGACGGCGGCCTGGGTCAGACCGAGGCGGCCCGCGAGGTCGGCCACGGTGGACGGGCCGTGGTCCAGGATGGAGCGCGCGACGCGGTTGCGCGTGGACCGCTCACCGGTCGCGAGCTCTTCCTGGGGAGCCCCCGGAGGGGTCTCCTGAGCCTCGCCAACGTTTTTCACAACGCCATTGTTGCGTAATTCCTCAGAGCCTGACAACCCATGCCCCGATCGCCGAGCGGTGCGGTGCATCACTTAGGTTCACCTAAGCTGACCTGCGGAAACGATCATCGATCGATCAAATCAGTGGCGCTCGCGAAAGCTTTCCACAACACTTCTTGAGCATGTCGACACCCCCTGTGACCGGCCCTTTGTGCACGCGCGCCACGCTCGCCGATGAGCTGCGCGCGCTCGGCGTGCGACGCGGCGACACGCTCTTCACGCACACCTCTCTCAGCTCCCTCGGCTGGGTCTGCGGCGGCGCCGAAACAGTCGTCCTCGCCCTCCTCGACGCCCTCGGCGACGAGGGCACCCTGGTGGTGCCCACCCACTCCTCGGACAACTCCGACCCGGCCGAGTGGCAGCACCCTCCCGTGCCCGAGGAGTGGTGGCCCGTGATCCGCGACTCCATGCCCGCGTACGACCCGCGCACCGCCCGCGTCCGCGGCGTCGGCGTCGTCCCCGAGACCGTGCGCACCTGGCCCGGCGCCGTCCGCAGCGCCCACCCGCAGACCTCCTTCGCGGCCGTCGGGGCCCGCGCGAAGGAGCTGATGGCCGAGCACGCCCTCGACTGCCGCCTCGGCGAGCGCAGCCCCCTGGCCGCCCTGGAGGCGACGGGCGCGCGCGTCCTGCTCCTGGGCGCGGGCTTCGACGCCTGCACGGCCTTCCACCTGGCCGAGTACCGCCTGCCCGCACCCGAGGTCGAGAACTCCTTCGCGGTCATGACGGACGAGGGCCGCCGCTGGCTCACCGTGCGCGAGCCCGCCATCTCCGAAGAGCGCTTCGACGAGCTGGGCGCCGCCTTCGAGAAGGAGCGCCCGGTGACACGGGGCCTGGTCGGCGCCGCCACGGCCCGCCTCTTCCCGCTGCCCGACGCGGTCGCCTACGCGCACGGGTGGCTGGCCGAGCACCGGCCGTTCACCGCCTGACCCGGCCGGTGCGGGGGGCCTGGCCAGCCCCCTGCCCACGGCCCCCGCGACCCTCTCTAGACTTCCCGTCATGGGAAATGAGTCCGTCGTCCAGGTCCACGGCCTGGTCAAGCGGTACGGGGCGAAGACCGCGGTGGACGGCCTCGACCTGGACGTCCGCGCAGGCACCGTGACCGCCGTGCTCGGCCCGAACGGCGCCGGGAAGACCACCACCATCGAGACCTGCGAGGGCTACCGCACCCCCGACGCCGGGACCGTCCGCGTCCTCGGCCTCGACCCGGTCACCCAGGCCGACCGGCTGCGCCCGCGCATCGGCGTGATGCTCCAGTCCGGCGGCGTCTACTCCGGCGCCCGCGCCGACGAGATGCTGCGGCACGTCGCCGCGCTGCACGCCCACCCGCTCGACGTGGACGCCCTCATCGCCCGCCTCGGCCTGGAGTCCTGCGGCCGCACCGGCTACCGCCGCCTCTCCGGCGGCCAGCAGCAGCGGCTCGCCCTCGCCCTCGCCGTCGTCGGCCGCCCCGAGCTCGTCTTCCTCGACGAGCCCACCGCCGGACTCGACCCGCAGGCCCGCCGCGCCACCTGGGACCTCGTCCGCGACCTGCGCCGCGACGGCGTCTCCGTGATCCTCACGACCCACTACATGGACGAGGCCGAGGAACTCGCCGACGACGTCGCCATCATCGACGCCGGCCGGGTCATCGCCCAGGGCAGCCCCGAGGAGCTGTGCCGCGGCGGCGCCGAGAACACCCTGCGCTTCACCGGCCGCCCCGGCCTCGACGTCGCCTCGCTCCTCAAGGCCCTGCCGCCCGACTCCGCCGCCGCCGAGCTCACCCCCGGCGCCTACCGCGTGAGCGGCACCGTCGACCCCCAGCTGCTCGCCACCGTCACCTCCTGGTGCGCGCAGCACGGCGTCATGCCGGACCGGATCTCCGTCGAACGGCACACCCTGGAGGACGTCTTCTTGGAGCTCACGGGTAAGGAGCTGCGGTCGTGACCAGCACCCCCGACACCACTGCCACCACCGGTACGCCGGGGACGTACGCCCCGAGGCCGGGCGCGGCCCCCCTCTCCCGGATGATCCGCGCACAGGCGGTCCTGGAGACGAAGATGCTGCTGCGCAACGGCGAACAGCTGCTGCTCACCATCGTCATCCCCACGCTGCTTCTCGTCCTCTTCAGCACCGTCGACGTCGTCGACACCGGCGACGGGAAGGCCGTGGACTTCCTCGCCCCGGGCGTCCTCGCGCTCGCCGTCCTGTCCACGGCGTTCACCGGGCAGGCCATCGCCACCGGCTTCGAGCGGCGCTACGGCGTGCTCAAGCGGCTCGGCGCCTCGCCGCTGCCGCGCTGGGGCCTGATGACCGCGAAGACCCTGTCGGTCCTGGTCACCGAGGTGCTCCAGATCGCGCTCCTCACCGTGATCGCCTTCGCGCTCGGCTGGTCGCCGCACGGCAACCCGCTGGCCGTCCTGCTGCTGCTCGTCCTCGGTACGGCGGCCTTCTCCGGGCTCGGCCTGCTGATGGCGGGCACGCTCAGGGCCGAGGCGACGCTGGCCGCCGCGAACCTCGTGTTCCTGCTGCTCCTCGTCGGCGGGGGCGTCATCGTGCCGCTCGACCGGTTCCCCGGAGCCGTCGAGTCCGCGCTGGCCCTGCTGCCCATCTCGGCCCTCTCGGACGGCCTGCGCGACGTGCTCCAGGACGGCGCCGCGATGCCCTGGGGCGACCTCGGGATCCTCGCGGTGTGGGCGGTCCTCGGGCTCGGTGCGGCGGCCCGCTTCTTCCGCTGGGAGTAGCCCACGAGCCTCCCGGGGCGTAACCGGCATCACAGTTGGAGCGCATACGTCCCCCTCGTGAAGCCGTGCACAAGCGGCCCCCTACGATGGGGGCCGTGCCCAAAGTGACCCGAGCCGAAGCCGCCCAGTTCGCGCGCAACCCGCTCGCCTTCATCGCCGAACGCTGGACCCCGACCGGGCGGACCGTCCAGCGCGCGGCCCTCGCCGCCCTCGTGATGACGGTCGTCATCGTGGTCACCGGCGGCGCCGTACGCCTGACGGGATCGGGCCTCGGCTGCCCGACCTGGCCCAAGTGCACCGACGACTCGCTCACCGCGACCAGCGAGATGGGCTTCCACGGCGTCATCGAGTTCGGCAACCGCATGCTGACGTACGCCCTGTGCGCGGTCGTCGGGTTCGCGATCATCGCGGCCCGCTCGCAGAAGCCGTGGCGGCGCAGCCTGACCCGGTACGGCTGGGCGCAGTTCTGGATCGTCATGGGCAACGCCGTCCTCGGCGGCATCGTCGTGCTCGTCGGCCTCAACCCGTACACGGTCGCGGCGCACTTCCTGCTCTCCACCGCCCTGATCGCGGTCGCCACGGCGACCTGGCAGCGCACCCGTGAGGGCGACGCCCCCACGCGCCCGCTGATCGGCAAGGCCGTCGCCCAGCTCGTCTGGGTCCTGACCGGGGTGACGGTCCTCCTCATCGCGGTCGGCACGGTCGTGACGGGCGCGGGCCCGCACGCGGGCGACTCCAGCGACGTGCCCCGCATGAAGGTGGACGCGATCGGCCTGGACTGGGAGTCCGTCACCAAGCTGCACGCCGTCCTGGCGTGGATCGTGGTCACGCTGGCCTTCGCCCTGTGGTTCGTCCTCAAGGCCGTCGACGCCCCGGCGGGGCCGCTGGCCCGCACCCGCGACCTGTTCCTGGTGCTGCTCGCGCAGGGTGTGGTGGGCTATGTGCAGTACTTCACGGACCTGCCGGAGGTCCTGGTCGCAGCGCACATGCTGGGCTCGTGCGCGGTGTGGATCGCGGTCCTGCGGGTGCTGCTCTCGCTGCGCGAGCGGCCTCAGGCCACGATGGAGGTTCCTGGTCCAGTGGCTTCCGACCGGCTCGCGTCCGCCTCGTCCTGAGCAGAGCTGCGTGCCGCCTTTCATGCGGGGAACGACTCGCACAAGGCGCGATCGGATACGTTCAGTAAGGACCACCCCCGCAGGCGGCACGCACCCCCTATAACGCCCAGCGCACTCAGAGGTCACTCGTCCGTGAGGCCGTAGACCCGCCGCGCGTTGTCCGCCGCGATCATCGCCGCCACCCGCTGCGCGTCCGCGAGCGACCACGCGCCGTCGGCCACCCAGGTGCCGAGCACCCGGCTGAGCGCCTCGCGGAACAGGGTCGCCCCCACCACGTGCAGCTCCGGCAGGCCGTGGGCGCCGCTGGAGAACAGCAGCTTGCCGAAGGGGGCCAGCTCCAGGATCTCGGCGAGCACGGCCGCCGCACGGGCTCCGGTGCGCACCAGGGCAGGACCCAGATCCGCGTACACGTGCGGGAAGACGCCCGCGAGGTGGGCCGCCGCGCGGTGGTGCGGATAGCCGTGCAGCAGCACCAGGTCGGTGCCGAGCCCCGCGGTGGCGCGGGCGAACGCGCCGAAGGACCGCTGCGGGTCGGCGGCCCCCGTGTGCAGCTGCAGCGGCAGGCCGGAGGCCACGGCGATCCACAGCAGGTGCCGCAGGAGCACGGGGTCGGCGAGCTCCCCGCCCACTTGGCGCCCGGCGAGCCAGCGGCCCGCCGCGCCGCGCACCTCGCCGGGGCCCGGCGGCTCGGGCGGCAGCGGCCGGCCCTCGCGCACCCCCGCGACCGAGGTGAAGGCGACGGCTCCGGCGGCGGCCCCGTGCACGGACTCGGCCAGGTTGGCGAGGAAGGAGTCGACGGTTCCGGAGGTGTCGGCGACCTGCTCGGCGAGCAGTTCGAGGCGCACGATCTCGTGGGCGTCCGCGGCCCCGGTGGTCGCGAGCTCCCCCGGACCCGTGAGGTCCCCGGGCAGGCCGGTGTCGACGAGGTACGTGGTGATGCCGCTGCCGCGCAGCAGGCGCCGCCCGGCCTCCAGGACGCCCAGTTCCCGGCGCCGGGCCAGATAGCGGGCGGGCGGACAGTGCGGTTCGAGCCCGAGGAGCGGCGGGCACCAGCGGCGCACCGCGAAGCCGGTCTGGGTGTCGAAGAAGGTGGTGCCCGGGGCGGGCGGGCCCTCGCCGCGGCCGAGGTGCGCCTCGAACGTGCCGAGCCCGAGCTCCGTGCGCAGGACGCCGTGGCAGTGCTGGTCCACCAGGGACGGCGTTTCGATCATCCTGGCTCCCCTGCGTGGACCGTACTCCTACAGTCCTAACGGGTGACCGTGGCGACAGGTGTTGCTCGCCTTGTCACTCCGTGCCCGCCCCGGGCGCGTCTCATCCGCCCGAGGGGCCACCGATCTGGATGCCCGCCATGCGCGTCCACTCGTACGGACCGGTCCGCACCTTGGCGGCGAAGTCCCCGTCGAAGTCGTCGTGGACGGTGATCCCGGCCTTCTCCACGGCGCTCAGGGCGATCGCGTGGGTCGGCGCGACGAGGTCGCCCCAGCCGCCGTCCGCGCCGACGAGGACGATCCGGGAGCCCCGCTGCCCGATGTACGCGATCTGCCCCTCGGCGCCGCCGTGGGCCCGCGCGAACGTGGTGATCTGCCGGGCCAGCTTGGCGGCCTTGCGGTCGGCGCGCGCGGCCTCCTTGTCCGCCGGGGCCGCCGCGGCCGTCTGCTCGCCCTGCTCCGCCGTCCCGGCGGTGCCCTGCTCCGTGTCTGCCATGGCACAGGATGCTACCGACGGGTAGATCGTTCGGCGACGCCCGGGTGGCGTGGTCTCGGCCACGGTCGCTGCACCCGCGCGCGGGCGTTCCCCCTTGCGGCGGCCCGTGGTAGGACGAGGGCATGTCCGGTCTGCTGGTCGGCGAGGTCGTCCGGTCCGCCGCCGGGGCCGCCCCGCACCGCCCCGCCGTGGTGTGCGGCGGGCGCGTGCTCACCTTCGCCGCCCTCGACGCGGCCGCCGACCGGGCCGCCCGGCACCTGGCGGCCTGCGGGGTGCGCCGCGGCGACCGCGTGGTGTGGCCGTCGGCCGGGGCCCCCGTCGAGGCGCTCCAGGTGTACGCGGGGGCCGCGCGCGCCGGGGCGGTCCTCGTGCCGCTCGGCCCGGACGCCTGGTCGGCCCGTGTCGTGCGGGCGGCGGCACCGCGCCTGGTCCTGACGGACGCCGGGCGGGCGGCGGAGGGCGCGCGGTTCGCGGCGGCCGCGCGGACGCGACACGCCGTCCTCGCGGAGGGCGTACTCGCGGACGCCGCAGCCCCGGGCGCCGCACTCCCGGACGCCGCACTCCCGGACGCCGCGCTTGAGAACGGCGGGGCGCCCGCCCCGCGAGCCGCGTCACCCGACGAGCCCCAGAAGCCCCCGAAGCCCGAAGAACTTACGGAGAGGGACCCGCACCTGGTGCTCTTCGCCGGTCCCTGCCGCCCGCACGGCGTCGTCCTGTCGCACCGCGCGAGCGTCCTGCGCGCGCACTGCGGCGGCCGGCCCGAGGCGCCGGGCGCCCTGGTGTGCGGCTTCCCCGCGGGGCACTGGGGCGTGTGGACCGCCGTGCTGCGGCAGTGGCAGGCCCGGGGCACCGTCGTGCTGCCGGAAGCGCCGGGGCCCGGGGCGATCTGCGCGGCCGTGCGCGAGCACCGCGCCACGCGTCTGGTGTGCCCGCCCGAGGTGTGGTGGCAGGTCCTGGACACGGCCCCGCACCACCTGGCCACGCTGCGCTGCGCCGACACGGAGACGGCGGCGGGCGCCGCTCCCCCGCGGCTGCTGGAGGCCATCCGCACCGCGACGCCCGCGGCCCGGGTCCGGGCCTTCCTCAGCACGCCCGAGGCGGGGGACGTCGCCGCCCTCGACCACGCCGACGTACGGGCCAGGCCCGGCAGCTGTGGAGTGCCCGCGCCGGGGGTGGCGGTCCGGGTCGCGGGCGGCGAGCTGTGGGTGCGCGGCCCGCTGCTCTTCGAGGGGTACCTCAGGGACAAGGAGGCCACGGACGCGGTGCTGCGGGACGGCTGGTTCCGCACCGGCCGCGCGGCCCGCCTCGACGGGGACGGCCATCTGCACCTCACCGACCGCTGAGCACCGCGCCCCGGAACGCGCAGCGGCCCCGCCACCCGGAGGGCGACGGGGCCGAGGAGCCCGAGCGGAGTCGAGGCCTAGCGCAGGAAGGGGTCCACCGCGACGGCCACGAACAGCAGCGACACATAGGTGATGGACCAGTGGAACAGGCGCATCTCCTTGAGCTTGGTGCCGGTCTCCTCCGCCTTGGCGCGGTTCTGGAGCGCGTGCGCCTCCCAGAGCCACCAGCCGCCCGTGGCGAGGGCGACGGCCGTGTAGAACCAGCCGGTGTAGCCCAGCGGCTGGAGCAGCAGCGAGACCAGGACCATGACCCAGCTGTAGAGGACGATCTGCCGGGCGACCACCTTGTTGGAGGCGATGACCGGGAGCATCGGCACGCCCACGCGCGCGTAGTCCTCCTTGACGCGCATGGACAGCGGCCAGTAGTGCGGCGGCGTCCAGAAGAACATCACGAGGAAGAGGATGACGGGCGCCCACGACATCGAGTTGGTCACGGACGACCAGCCGATGAGCACCGGCAGACAGCCCGCGATGCCGCCCCAGACGATGTTCTGGGAGGTGCGCCGCTTGAGGATCATCGTGTAGACGACCACGTAGAAGAGCAGCGCGCCGAGGGACAGCCAGGCGGACAGCCAGTTGACGGTGAGGCCGAAGAGCAGCGTGGAGACGACCGCCAGCGTGATGCCGAAGGCCAGGCACTCACGCGGGCTGACCATGCCGGTGACCAGCGGCCGCTGCGACGTGCGCTCCATGAGGGCGTCGATGTCGCGGTCATACCACATGTTCAGCGCGTTGGCCCCGCCCGCGGACAGGTAGCCGCCGAGGCAGGTGAGGAACACCAGCTTCAGGTCGGGCACGCCCTGCTCGGCGAGGAACATCACCGGAACGGTGGTGATCAGCAGCAGCTCGATGATCCGTGGCTTCGTCAGCGCCACGAACGCCTTGACTCGGGCCCCGAACGGCCGGTGGCTCGGGCTCTGGCTCGTCCCGAGCGTCCCCACTGGACGGGATTCAACGGCCGTCACGCACACCCCTGACAGAGACTCCCAGCAAGCCCACGGCAGACCTTCAGACATGAAGATCCGGTAAAGGCTCACGCGTACCACGCCACTGTAGACGTTGCCCATACCTGGCCCTTCGCGGGGGTGGGTTCGTGTTGAGCGGCCAGACGAGCGGTCTTCGGGGCCGGGCGCGCGAACGGACACCCCGGGCGGAATCGGAACCCAGATGAGCGGTCCCGACTTCACATGGTGAGAGCGCCTTCGCCCGTTCAGGAGGCGGATCGGAGCGGGCCCCGGCAGTCTGGAATGACTCGAAAAAATGCACGTTCTTACAGGGGTAGGCTCGACAGCGGCCGGTGCGGTTCCTGCCACCGGCATTCGACATTGTGGAGAGGAGCCCTGACCCAGGGTGAGCATCAAGCCGACCACCACAGACCTCGAGTGGACCGATCTGGACCAGCGGGCCGTCGACACCGGCCGGGTCCTGGCCATGGACTCCGTACAGAAGGTCGGCAACGGCCATCCGGGTACGGCCATGAGCCTCGCGCCTGCCGCGTACACCCTTTTCCAGAAGGTGATGCGGCACGACCCGGCGGACGCCGACTGGACCGGCCGGGACCGATTCGTGCTCTCCGCGGGGCACTCCTCGCTGACCTTGTACGTCCAGCTCTACCTGGCCGGTTTCGGTCTTGAGCTGGACGACCTGAAGGCCTTCCGCACCTGGGGCTCGAAGACCCCGGGCCACCCGGAGTACGGCCACACGGTCGGCGTCGAGACCACCACGGGGCCGCTCGGCCAGGGTGTCGCGAACGCCGTGGGCATGGCGATGGCCGCGCGCTACGAGCGCGGTCTCTTCGACCCGGAGGCGGCCCCCGGCACCTCCCCGTTCGACCACTTCGTCTACGCCATCGCCGGTGACGGCTGCCTCCAGGAGGGCATCTCCGCCGAGGCGTCGTCGATGGCCGGGCACCAGAAGCTCGGCAATCTGATCCTGCTGTGGGACGACAACCACATCTCGATCGAGGGCGACACGGAGACCGCGGTCTCCGAGGACACCGAGAAGCGCTACGAGGCCTACGGCTGGCACGTCCAGCGCGTGGAGCCGAAGGAGAACGGCGACCTCGACCCGCAGGCGCTGTACGCGGCGATCCAGCGGGCCAAGGCCGTCACGGACAAGCCCTCGTTCATCGCGATGCGCTCGATCATCGCCTGGCCCGCGCCGAACGCGCAGAACACCGAGGCCGCGCACGGCTCGGCGCTCGGCGACGAGGAGGTCGCGGCCACCAAGCGCGTCCTGGGCTTCGACCCGGAGCAGACCTTCGAGGTCGCCGACGAGGTCCTGGCCCACACCCGTGAGGCCCTCGACCGGGGCCGCCAGGCCAAGGCCGAGTGGGAGAAGTCGTTCCAGGAGTGGCGCGGCGCCGACGCCGAGCGCGCCGCCGAGTTCGACCGGATCGCCGCGGGCGAGCTGCCCACCGGCTGGGAGGAGAAGCTCCCGGTCTTCGAGGCGGGCAAGGGCGTCGCGACGCGCGCCGCGTCCGGCAAGGTCCTCCAGGCGCTCGGCGCGGTGATCCCCGAGCTGTGGGGCGGCTCCGCCGACCTCGCCGGCTCGAACAACACCACGATCGACAAGACGTCGTCGTTCCTGCCCGCGGACAACCCGCTGCCCGAGGCGGACCCGTACGGCCGCACGATCCACTACGGCATCCGCGAGCACTCCATGGCCGCGGAGATGAACGGCATCGCGCTGCACGGCAACACCCGCATCTACGGCGGCACCTTCCTGGTGTTCTCCGACTACATGCGCAACGCCGTGCGCCTGTCGGCCCTGATGCACCTGCCGGTGACGTACGTGTGGACGCACGACTCCATCGGCCTCGGTGAGGACGGCCCGACGCACCAGCCGGTCGAGCACCTCGCGACGCTGCGCGCCATCCCGGGCCTGAACGTGGTCCGCCCGGCGGACGCCAACGAGACCGCGATCGCGTGGCGCGAGATCCTCAAGCGCTACACGAAGGAATTCGGCAAGGGCGCCCCGCACGGCCTCGCGCTGACCCGTCAGGGCGTGCCGACGTACGACCGCGAGGTCACCGAGGGCGCGGCCAAGGGCGGCTACGTGCTGTTCGAGGCCGAGGGCGGCACCCCCGAGGTCGTTCTCATCGGCACCGGCTCCGAGGTGCAGCTCGCCGTCGAGGCGCGCGAGCAGCTCCAGGCGGCGGGCGTACCCACGCGGGTCGTCTCGATGCCGTCGGTGGAGTGGTTCGAGGAGCAGGAGCAGGGGTACCGCGACAGCGTGCTGCCGCCGTCCGTCAAGGCGCGCGTGGCCGTCGAGGCGGGCATCGGTCTCACCTGGCACAAGTACGTCGGTGACGCGGGCCGCATCGTCTCGCTCGAACACTTCGGTGCTTCGGCGGACGGAAAGGTCCTCTTCCGCGAGTTCGGATTCACGGCCGACGCGGTGGCCGCGGCGGCACGGGCTGCGCTCGATTCGACTTCGGGGATCGCGGCAGCCCAGCGCTGATGCCCTCATACGACCAGTAGGAGATGTAATTCCATGACAGACGCACTCAAGCGCCTCTCCGACGAAGGCGTCGCGATCTGGCTGGACGACCTGTCGCGCAAGCGGATCACGTCCGGCAACCTCGCCGAACTGATCGACCAGCAGCACGTCGTGGGCGTCACGACCAACCCGTCGATCTTCCAGAAGGCCATCTCGTCCGGCGACGGCTACGAGCAGCAGCTCGCCGACCTCGCCGCGCGCAAGGTGACCGTCGAGGAAGCGATCCGCATGATCACGACGGCGGACGTCCGTGACGCCGCCGACATCCTGCGCCCGGTCTTCGACGCGACGGGCGGCCAGGACGGCCGGGTGTCGATCGAGGTCGACCCGCGGCTCGCCCACCACACGGCGCCGACGGTCGCCGAGGCGAAGCAGCTGGCGTGGCTGGTGGACCGGCCGAACACGCTGATCAAGATCCCCGCGACCAAGGCGGGCCTCCCGGCGATCACCGAGGTCATCGGCCTCGGCATCAGCGTCAACGTGACGCTGATCTTCTCGCTCGAGCGCTACCGCGAGGTCATGGACGCGTATCTGGCGGGCCTGGAGAAGGCCAAGGAGCGCGGCCTGGACCTGGAGAAGATCCACTCGGTGGCGTCCTTCTTCGTGTCCCGCGTGGACACCGAGATCGACAAGCGCATCGACGACCTCGGCACCGACGAGGCCAAGGCCCAGCGCGGCAAGGCCGCCCTCGCCAACGCCCGGCTCGCGTACGAGGCGTACGAGGCGGTGTTTGGCTCTGCCGACAAATCGACACAGCCCTCGGACCGCTGGGTCGCGCTCGACAAGGCGCACGCCAACAAGCAGCGTCCGCTGTGGGCGTCGACGGGCGTCAAGGACAAGGCGTACAAGGACACCCTGTACGTCGACGACCTGGTCGCGCCGGGCACGGTGAACACCATGCCGGAGGCCACGCTCGAGGCCACCGCCGACCACGGCCGGATCACCGGCAACACCATCGCCGGGACCTACGAGCAGGCCCGCGCCGACATCGCGGCCGTCGAGAAGCTCGGGATCTCCTACGACGAGGTCGTGCGGCTCCTGGAGGACGAGGGCGTCGACAAGTTCGAGGCGTCCTGGAACGACCTGCTCAAGTCGACCGAGGCCGAGCTGAAGCGCCTCACCCCCTCGGAGGGCTGACACCTTGACCGCAGTTCATGGAGCCAATCCGCTTCGTGACGCCGCGGACCGACGGCTCCCGCGCATCGCGGGGCCGTCGGGCCTGGTCATCTTCGGCGTGACGGGCGACCTGTCCCGGAAAAAGCTGATGCCCGCGGTGTACGACCTGGCCAACCGCGGTCTGCTGCCGCCGGGCTTCTCCCTGATCGGCTTCGCCCGTCGTGAGTGGCAGGACGAGGACTTCGCGCAGGAGGTGCACGACGCGGTCAAGGAGCACGCGCGCACGCCCTTCCGCGAGGAGGTCTGGCAGCAGCTCATCCAGGGCATGCGCTTCGTCCAGGGCAACTTCGACGACGACGACGCCTTCGAGCAGCTCAAGGCCACCATCGAGGACCTGGACAAGAAGCAGGGCACGGGCGGCAACTTCGCCTTCTACCTGTCGGTCCCGCCGAAGTTCTTCCCCCAGGTCGTCCAGCAGCTCAAGAAGCACGGCCTCGCGGACGCGCCCGAGGGCTCGTGGCGGCGCGCCGTCATCGAGAAGCCCTTCGGCCACGACCTGAAGTCGGCCCAGGAGCTGAACGCGATCGTCCACGAGGTGTTCGCCCCGGACCAGGTGTTCCGGATCGACCACTACCTGGGCAAGGAGACCGTCCAGAACATCCTGGCGCTCCGCTTCGCCAACCAGATGTTCGAGCCGATCTGGAACCGGTCGTACGTCGACCACGTGCAGATCACCATGGCCGAGGACATCGGCATCGGCGGCCGCGCGGGCTACTACGACGGCATCGGCGCCGCCCGTGACGTCATCCAGAACCACCTGCTCCAGCTCATGGCCCTGACCGCCATGGAGGAGCCCGCCTCCTTCGACGCGGACGCGCTGGTCGCCGAGAAGGCCAAGGTGCTCGGCGCCGTACGCCTGCCGAAGGACCTGGGCCGCGACACCGTGCGCGGGCAGTACTCCGCCGGGTGGCAGGGCGGCGAGAAGGCCGTCGGCTACCTCCAGGAAGACGGCATCGACGCGAAGTCGAAGACCGACACGTACGCCGCCGTCAAGCTGTCGGTGGACAACCGCCGCTGGGCGGGCGTGCCGTTCTACCTGCGCACCGGCAAGCGCCTCGGCCGCCGCGTCACCGAGATCGCGGTCGTCTTCCAGCGCGCCCCGCACTCCCCCTTCGACCACACGGCGACGGAGGAGCTCGGCCAGAACGCCATCGTCATCCGCGTCCAGCCGGACGAGGGCATCACGGTCCGCTTCGGCTCCAAGGTGCCCGGCACCTCCATGGAGATCCGGGACGTGTCGATGGACTTCGCGTACGGCGAGTCCTTCACCGAGTCCAGCCCGGAGGCCTACGAACGGCTGATCCTGGACGTCCTGCTCGGCGACGCCAACCTCTTCCCGCGCACGGAGGAGGTCGAGCTGTCCTGGAAGATCCTCGACCCGATCGAGGAGTACTGGGACACGCACGGCAAGCCCGCACAGTACCCGTCCGGTACGTGGGGGCCTGTCGAGGCGGACGAGATGCTTGCACGAGACGGACGGAGCTGGCGCCGGCCATGAAGATCGACCTTACGGACACCACGGCCAGCAAGATCAACAAGGCGCTCGTACAGGGGCGCCGGGCGATCGGCACCCCGGCCGTGGGCATGGTCCTCACCCTCGTCATCGTCACCGACGAGGAGAACGCGTACGACGCCCTGAAGGCGGCGAGCGAGGCGTCGCGCGAGCACCCCTCGCGCACGCTCGTCGTCATCAAGCGCGTCTCGCGTTCGCCCAGGGACCGCACGTCCTCGCGCCTGGACGCCGAGGTCCGCGTCGGTGCCGACGCGGGCACCGGCGAAACGGTGGTCCTGCGGCTCTACGGCGATGTCATCAACCACGCCCAGTCGGTGGTCCTGCCGCTGCTCCTGCCGGACGCCCCGACCGTCGTGTGGTGGCCGGTGAACGCCCCGATCGACCCCGCCCAGGACCCCCTGGGCGCGCTCGCCCAGCGCCGGGTCACCGACACCTACGCCGCCGAGCAGCCCATCCAGGAGCTGACCGCGCGCGCCGAGGCGTACCACCCCGGCGACACCGACCTGTCCTGGACCCGGATCACGCCGTGGCGCTCCATGCTCGCGGCCGCCCTGGACCAGGTCACCTGCAAGGTCACCGCCGCCGAGGTGGAGGGCGAGGAGTTCAACCCGAGCGTCGAGCTGCTCGCGATGTGGCTCGCCGACCGGCTCTCCGTACCGGTCAGGCGCAGCCTGTCCACAGGCCCGGGCCTGACCGGCGTGCGCATGGAGACCAACTGCGGCCCGATCGTGCTCGACCGCGCGGACGGCGCGCTCGCCACGCTCTCCATCCAGGGCCAGCCGGACCGCGCGGTGGCGCTCAAGCGCCGCGAGACCTCCGAGCTGATCGCGGAGGAGCTGCGCCGCCTCGACCCGGACGACACCTACGCGTCGGCGCTGAGGTTCGGCGTGGACCGGCTCGACGAGACGGCGCGGTCGACCGTGGCGGCGACGGCCCCGCAGGAGCCGGACGCCTCCGGCTCCGCCCCGGCCGAGCAGGCCCCGGAGGGCCGTGGCCGTACGTCGAAGAAGACGGCCTCCGCGAAGAAGGCCCCGGCCAA
This sequence comes from Streptomyces sp. AN091965, assembly GCF_022698285.1. Lineage (NCBI taxonomy): Bacteria > Bacillati > Actinomycetota > Actinomycetes > Kitasatosporales > Streptomycetaceae > Streptomyces > Streptomyces sp. AN091965. The sequence goes on from NZ_JALDMY010000001.1 coordinate 2,738,670, forward strand.
GAAGGCGGCCGCGAAGTGACCACCGCACCGCAGCTCGTCGTCCACCGCGACAAGGAGCTGATGGCTCAGGCCGCCGCGGCGCGCCTGATCACGAAGATCGTCGACGCGCAGGCGGCCCGTGGCTACGCCTCCGTGGTCCTCACCGGCGGCCGCAACGGCAACGGCCTGCTCGCGGCGCTGAGTTCGGCCCCCGCGCGCGACGCCGTGGACTGGTCCCGGCTCGACCTGTGGTGGGGCGACGAGCGCTTCCTGCCGGAGGGCGACCCCGAGCGCAACTACACGCAGGCCCGCGCCGCCCTGCTCGACTCGGTTCCGCTCGACCCGGCGCGGGTACACCCGATGCCCGCGTCGGACGGCCCGTACGGGGTGGGCGGCGCGGACGCCGCCGCCGAGGCCTACGCGGCCGAGCTGGCCGCGGCGGCCGGGCCCGAGCACTATCGATCAGCGGCTGCCGCCGCAGGCGGCCCCGTGCCGACCTTCGACGTCCTCATGCTGGGCGTCGGCCCGGACACGCACGTGGCGTCGCTCTTCCCCGAGCTGCCCGCGGTCCGCGAGACGGAGCGGATGGTGGTCGGTGTGCACGGCGCGCCGAAGCCGCCGCCCACCCGGGTCTCGCTGACGCTGCCCGCGATCCGCTCCGCGCGCGAGGTGTGGCTGCTCGCGGCGGGCGAGGACAAGGCGAAGGCGGCGGCGATCGCCCTGTCCGGGGCGGGCGAGGTCCAGGCCCCCGCGGCGGGCGCGTACGGCCGCTCCCGCACCCTGTGGCTCCTGGACGCGGCGGCGGCTTCCCAGCTGCCCCGCGACCTGTACCCGCCGGCGTCGCCCTGACCCACACGCCGACGGGCCCCGATCCGCTTACTGGATCGGGGCCCGTCGGCGTACCGGCTTCAGAAGCCGTCGCAGACGGCGGTGGCGACCACCCCGCTGGCGGTGGCGGTACGGGTGGTCCCGTCGGCCGTGACCCGGCAGTGGACCGTGCCGCCGGAGGCGCCCGTGGTGACGACGAGCCTCCCGCCCTTGACGAAACCCTTCGTCTTGAGTTGCTTGCGCCAAGGCGGGTCGACGTCGGTCACCTGGTTCTGCGACAGATCGCCGTCGCTGTACGTCGCGTACGTGATCGTGACGTCCTTCGCGTCACCGGTCACCTCGTACGTGACCGTGATCTCGCGCCCCGACTCCTCGCCGACCTCATGAGCGATCCCGACGATCAGGGCAGCGCAGCCGCCCGCGAGCAGCAGGACCACGCCCAAGAGCACCCACGGCCACTTCCGGCGCTTCTTCCGCTGCGGCGGCGGTACGGGGGCGGACCAGCCCTGCTGTTGCGTCATGCCCCCATGCTTCAGCGGGGTCCCGGCCCCCGCAGTCCGGAGGGGGAGCCGGGTCCGCCATGCGGGTGAACGCGGACGGGCCGGGCCCGGCGGGCGGGGGTGCCGGGCCCGGTCGCCGGGCTCAACGCCCGCGCAGCTCCCGGTACTTCGCGACCAGGGCCGTCGTGGACGGGTCGAGGCCGGGGACGTCCGCGCCCTCGGTCAGGGCGGGCTCGACGCGCTTGGCCAGGACCTTGCCCAGCTCCACGCCCCACTGGTCGAAGGAGTCGATGTTCCAGATCGCGCCCTGGACGAACACCTTGTGCTCATAGAGCGCAATGAGCTGGCCAAGCACCGAAGGCGTGAGCTCCCGCGCCAGGACCGTCGTCGTCGGATGGTTGCCCCGGAACGTCTTGTGCGCGACCAGGTCCTCCGGCACGCCCTCGGCCCGCACCTCATCCGGCGTCTTGCCGAAGGCCAGGGCCTGCGTCTGGGCGAAGAAGTTGGCCATGAGCAGATCGTGCTGGGCAACCAGACCCGGCCGCAGACCGGCGACCGGCTCCGCGAAACCGATGAAGTCCGCCGGAATGAGCTTGGTGCCCTGATGAATCAACTGGTAGTACGCGTGCTGACCGTTCGTGCCGGGCGTGCCCCACACCACCGGGCCGGTCTGCCACTCCACCGCATTCCCGTCCCGGTCCACCGACTTGCCGTTGGACTCCATGTCCAGCTGCTGCAGATACGCCGTGAACTTCGACAGGTAATGCGAATACGGCAGCACCGCATGCGACTGCGCGTCATGGAAGTTCCCGTACCAGACACCCAGCAGACCGAGCAGCAACGGGACATTCGCCTCCGCCGGAGCCGTACGGAAGTGCTCATCCACCAGCCGGAACCCGCCGAGCATCTCCCCGAACGCGTCCGAGCCGATCGCGATCATCAACGACAGACCGATGGCCGAGTCGAACGAGTAACGACCCCCCACCCAGTCCCAGAACCCGAACATGTTCGCCGTGTCGATACCGAAGTCCGCCACCTTCTCGGCATTCGTCGACAACGCCACGAAGTGCTTGGCCACGGCCGCCTCGTCACCGAGGGACGCAAGGAGCCACTCCCGCGCGGACGTGGCATTGGTGATCGTCTCGATCGTCGTGAACGTCTTGGAGGCGATGACGAACAGCGTCTCCGCCGCGTCCAGATCCCGCACGGCCTCGTGCAGGTCGGCGCCGTCCACGTTCGACACGAAGCGGACCGTCAGATCACGGTCGGTACAGGCCCGAAGAGCCTCGTAGGCCATCGCCGGACCGAGATCGGAGCCACCGATACCGACGTTCACCACGTTCTTGATGCGCTTACCGGTGTGCCCCTTCCACTCACCCGAACGGACCTGGTGCGCGAAGGCCGCCATCTTGTCGAGCACCGCGTGCACACCCGGCACCACGTTCTCACCATCGACCTCCACCACGGCATCGGCCGGGGCACGCAACGCCGTGTGCAGCACCGCCCGCCCCTCCGTCGTATTGATCTTCTCGCCCCGGAACATGGCATCCCGCAGCCCGAACACGTCCGTCGCCACGGCAAGCTCCCGCAGGAGCGCGAGGGTCTCATCCGTGATCAGGTGCTTGGAGTAGTCGATGTGCAGATCGCCGACCTGGAGGGTGTACGCGGTGCCGCGCGCCGGGTCGGCGTCGAACAGCTCCCGCAGCCGCACCTCCCCCAGCTGCTCCCGGTGCTTGACCAGGGCCGTCCACTCGGCCGTCTGGTGGAGGCTGGTGCGGCCAACTGCGTTCATCTGTACTTCCGCCCTCTCTCGTACAACGTGCGTGCGTACGCCCCACTGCGCTTCCAACCTAGTTGATCAGCGTGTGGCGCGAGGTGTCCGTCGGCCTGAGCGCGAGGGTGAGCACGACGGCCGAGAGCGCGAACAGGACGGCCGCCAGCAGCATCGGCGTGTTGGGCCCCCGGAGCGCGGCCGCTGCCCCGCCGAGCATCGCCCCGAGCGGCGCCCCCGCGACGCCCAGGGTCCGGAACGCCGCGCTGATGCGCCCCAGTGCGGCGGCGGGCGCGCGCTCCTGCATCAGGGTGTGGGTACTCACGTTCCACACCATCCCCATGGCGCCGAACAGGGCCATGCTCGCGGTCAGGGCCGTGATGTCGCGGACCGTGCCCATGACCACGAGCGCGGCGATCTGGGCCGTCCCTGCGGCGAGCACGGCGCGCACCCGCCCGAGCCGCCGCGCGAGGCGCCCGGCGAGCGCCCCGCCCACCAGGCTCCCGGCCGCGTACGCGGTCATGGCCGCCGCGTATCCGCCGCTGCCCGCGTGCAGCCAGTCGGTGACGAGGACGACGAGGGTGGCGAGGAGTGCGCCTATCCCGACGTTGCCCACCGCGGTGGCCGCGCACAGGCCCCGCAGCACCCGGTCCCGCCCCAGGACCCGCAGCCCGTGCGCGATGTCGGACCGCAGGGTGGCACCGGCGGGTCTGGGCGGATGCCCGGGCGCGGGCACCCGCAGGGAGGCCACGAGCACGGCCGCCACCAGATAGGTCACCGCGTCGGCCGCGTACGGAAGGCCCGGGCCCGCGGCGATCAGGAAGGGCACCGCGGGCGCGGCGAGGAGGCCGCCGGCGAGCTGCTGTCCGGTCAGCAGCCGAGCGTTGGCACTGCCCAGGGCGGCTCGGTCCACGAGGGCGGGCAGCAGGGCCGTGGCCGCGTTGTCGAACAGGGTCTGGAGCGTGGTGAGGACCAGGGCGAGCGCGATCAGCAGGCCGATGGAGGCGTGGCCGAGCGCCACGGCGAGGGCGAAGGCCCCGACGAGCACGCCGCGTGCCACGTCCACCCGCCACATGGCGCGCCGCTGGTCCACCCGGTCGGCGACGGCGCCGCCGAGCAGCCCGAAGGCGAGCCACGGCAGATAGCCGCAGGCGGTCACGGAGGCTATGAGCAGCGGATCGTCGGTGAGCGACGCGGCGAGCAGCGGCAGCGCCGCCTTGCGCAGCGAGTCACCGAAGCTGGAGAGCACGGCGGCGCTCCACAGCCTGCCGAATCCCCCGCGCCAGGCGAGGCTCCGCGCGCCGTCGACACCGGCCCGGGCGGTCTCCGCAGCCGTCACAACTCCCCCCGTCCGCCGCGTGGTTCACGATCACCCACCACGGTAGGGGGCACCACTGACAACGGCCGGAGGAGACCGCGCTGACCTGCGTGTTCGGGTCCGACGGGGAAGTGCGGTGAGGCGACGCCGAAACGGATCCGGCCGGGCACCTCAGGGTGCCCGGCCGGTTCTCAACTTCTAGATCTCGCCCCGCAGTTTGGCCAGCGCCTCGGCGAGGATGGCCTCGCCGTCCGCGTCGCTGCGCCGCTCGCGCACATACGCGAGGTGGGTCTTGTACGGCTCGGTGCGCGGCGGGTCCGGGGGGTTGTCCCGGTCCTGACCTGCCGGAAAGCCGCAGCGGGGGCAGTCCCATGTGTCGGGGACCTGCGCGTCGCTGGCGAAGCTCGGCTGCGTCTCGTGCCCGTTGGAGCACCAGAAGGAGATGCGCAGTCGCGGCGCGGACTCACCGCGCTCGGCCTCGCCCATCGGCCCCGCCCCGACCCGACTGCCTCGGATCGCGTTGCCACTTGCCACGGTCGTAACTCCCTGCGTGATGGTGCTGCCTGTTCGAACGGCGGCTGCGCCGCGGGGTCGACTGCCGGCTCCGCTGCGGGCGCCTCAGTCTACGTAAGGCCCAACGCGCGTCCAGTGTTGGGAGTTACACCCCACCCCGACACGCAAGCCCCATGATAAGCCGCGCGCGCGGGCGCGTACGGAACATGGGGCTATGAGCGGGACTTCAGGGCGTGGCCGCCTCGGCGTGGCAAGCGGCCGGTGCCTGTTGTCAGTTGTTGACCTTCATCAGGATGCCAAGGACGACAATGCTGGCGAACCAGAGCAGACCGACCACGACGGTGATGCGGTCCAGGTTGCGCTCGGCGACCGAGGAGCCGCCGACCGACGACTGCATTCCGCCACCGAACATGTCGGAAAGGCCGCCGCCCTTGCCCTTGTGCATCAGCACCAGCAGCATCAGCAGCGCGCTGAAGACGATCAGGGCGATCGAGAACCCCATAACCACGGCTGGACCAACTTCCTCGGATCTGAATCGACGACGGGGGCCGAAGCTTACTCCGCGAGCGTTTCCCGCTCACATTTCAAGCCCCGACCCCCGCAAGGGTACGTCGTAACGGCGTTAGCGCATACTCACTGCTCGGTGAAGCGAACGATCTTGACGAACTCGTCCGTGTCCAGGCTCGCGCCGCCCACCAGGGCGCCGTCGATGTCGGGCTTCGCCATGATCTCCGCGACGTTGCCGGACTTCACGGAGCCGCCGTACTGGATGCGGACCTTGTCGGCGAGCTCCTGCGTGTACAGCTCGGCGAGCTTGCCGCGGATCGCCGCGCAGACCGCCTGCGCGTCGTCGGCCCCGCAGACCTTGCCGGTGCCGATGGCCCAGACGGGCTCGTACGCGATCACGATCGACTCGGCCTGCTCGGCCGGGACGTCCTTGAGGCCGCCCTCGACCTGGGTGAGGGTGTGCGCGACGGCGTTGCCCGCCTCACGGACCTCCAGCTCCTCGCCGACGCACAGGATCGGCGTGATGCCGTGCTTGAAGGCCGCCTTCACCTTGGCGTTGCAGATCTCGTCGGTCTCGTTGTGGTACTGGCGGCGCTCGGAGTGGCCCACGGCCACGTACGTGCACTTCAGCTTCGAGAGCATCGGGCCCGAGATCTCACCGGTGTACGCGCCGGAGTCGTACGCCGAGATGTCCTGGGCGCCGTACTTGATCTTGAGCTTGTCGCCGTCGACCAGGGTCTGCACGGAGCGCAGATCGGTGAAGGGCGGCAGGACGGCGACCTCGACGGTCTCGTAGTCCTTGTCGGCGAGCGCGAACGCGAGCTTCTGGACGTGCGCGATGGCCTCGAGGTGGTTGAGGTTCATCTTCCAGTTGCCCGCCATCAGCGGCGTGCGCGTGCTCATTAAGGTCAGTCCTCCAGTGCGGCGAGGCCGGGGAGCGTCTTGCCCTCGAGGTATTCGAGGGAGGCGCCGCCGCCGGTCGAAATGTGGCCGAATGCGGTTTCGTCGAAGCCCAGGTTACGGACGGCCGCGGCGGAGTCGCCGCCGCCCACCACGGTGAAGCCGTCGCAGTTGAGCAGGGCCCGGGCGACGGCGGCGGTGCCACCGGCGTAGTCGGGGTGCTCGGCGACGCCCACCGGCCCGTTCCAGAAGACCGTCTCGGCGTCGGCGATCTTCTCGGCGAACAGCTCGCGGGTCTTAGGGCCGATGTCCAGGCCCTCCATGGTCGCCGGGATGCTGTCGGCGTCGACCGTCTCGAAGTCGGCCGGGGCCTTGGTCTTCAGGTCGGGGAAGTCGGTGGAGACCAGGACGTCCACGGGGAGCACCAGCTCGACGCCGTTCTTCTCGGCGCGCTCCATGTACTCGGTGACGACCGGGATCTGGTCCTCCTGCAGGAGGGAGATCCCGACCTCGTGGCCCTGGGCCTTGAGGAAGGTGTACGCCATGCCGCCGCCGATCAGGAGGCGGTCGGCCTTGCCGAGCAGCTCGTCGATGACGGCGAGCTTGTCGGAGACCTTGGCGCCGCCGAGGATGACGGTGTAGGGGCGCTTGACGTCCTCGGTGAGCTTCTTCAGGACGCCGACCTCGGTGGCGATCAGATGGCCCGCGTAGTGCGGCAGCTTGCCCGGCAGGTCGAAGACCGAGGCGTGCTTGCGGTGCACGGCGCCGAAGCCGTCGCCCACGTACACGTCGGCCAGCTCGGCGAGCTGCGCCGCGAAGGCGCCGCGCTCGGCGTCGTCCTTGCTGGTCTCGCCCGCGTTGAAGCGCAGGTTCTCCACGACGGCGACCTGGCCGTCGGCCAGGCCGGCGACGGCGGCCTTGGCGGAGTCGCCGACCGTGTCGGTGGCGAACCGGACGTCCGCGCCCAGGAGTTCACCGAGACGGGTGGCGGCCGGGGCGAGCGAGAAGGCGGGGTCCGGGGCGCCCTTGGGGCGGCCCAGGTGCGAGGCGACGACCACACGGGCGCCCGCGTCGGCGAGCGCCTTGACGGTGGGCAGGACGGCGCGGATGCGGCCGTCGTCGGTGATCGTGGTGCCGTCGAGGGGCACGTTCAGGTCCGCGCGGACGAAGACCCGCTTGCCCGCGACACCGCCGGCGAGCAGTTCATCGATCGTCTTCATAGAGGGGGACTCCTTGAGAGGGGCTGCGGAGAGGGCTTTGACATGCTGCAGGGTCCGGACGTTAACGGTCCGGACCCTGCTGCTCACATCTGGGTGCCTGCTCTAAGCGCGCGAGCGCCTCAGAGCTGACCGCCGACGAAGACCGTGAGGTCGACGAGGCGGTTGGAGTAGCCCCACTCGTTGTCGTACCAGCCGAGGATCTTCACCGAGTTGCCCTCCTGGACCATGGTCAGGGAGGAGTCGAAGGTGCAGGAGGCCGGGTCGCTGACGATGTCCGAGGACACGATCGGGTCCTCGGTGTAGAACAGGATGCCCTTGAGGTCGCCGTCGTCGGCGGCCTTCTTGAACGCGGCGTTGACCTCGTCCTTGGTGACCTCGCGCTGCAGCGTCACGACCAGGTCGGTGGCCGAGCCGGTCGGGACCGGGACGCGCATGGCGATGCCGTCCAGCTTGCCCTTGAGCTGCGGGAGGACCAGGGCGGTGGCCTTGGCGGCACCGGTCGTGGTCGGGATGATGTTCTCCGCGGCGGCGCGGGCGCGGCGCAGGTCGGAGTGCGGGAAGTCCAGGATGCGCTGGTCGTTGGTGTACGCGTGGACCGTCGTCATCAGGCCCTTGACGATGCCGAAGTTCTCGTCGAGGACCTTGGCCATCGGCGCCACACAGTTGGTGGTGCAGGAGGCGTTGGAGATGACGTGGTGGTTGGCCGCGTCGTACTTGTCCTGGTTGACGCCCATCACGATGGTGATGTCCTCGTCCTTGGCCGGAGCCGAGATGAGGACCTTCTTCGCGCCACCGGCGATGTGCTTCTCGGCGTCGGCCTTCTTGGTGAAGATGCCGGTCGACTCGATGACGATGTCGACGCCCAGCTCGCCCCACGGGATGTCGGCGGGGTTGCGCTCGGACAGCACCTTGATGGTGTGGCCGTCGACGGTGATGGTGTCCTCGGTGTGGGACACCTCGGCCTTGAGGCGGCCGAGGATGGTGTCGTACTTCAGCAGGTGTGCGGTGGTCGCGGTGTCACCCAGGTCGTTGACAGCCACGATCTCGATGTCCGCACCCTGCTCAAGGAGCGCGCGGAAGTAGTTACGACCGATGCGGCCAAAGCCGTTGATGCCTACGCGGATCGTCACGAACCGATCTCCTCGTTGGTACGCCGGTCTGAGACGCCGGCGAGATGTATTGGGATGTCCCCGACCGCCTCCGACCCTACCTCTCCGAAGGCCTCCGGGTGACATCGAGAACCCCCCTCGAAGGCAATACCGTCCGGTAGTGAGAAGCACCACGCTCACCATGGCGCTCACCCGTTTCACCTCTTGCACGGGTGAGCGCAAATTCCGCGATTCGGACGCCGCCGGAGGGCCTTCCGAGGCCTGACGGCGGCCCTCCGTCAGGCCGCTCCGTCAGACCCCTCCGTCAGGCCTCTGCGTCAGACCTCCGCGTCAGACCGCGAGGTTGTCCGCCATCTCCTCGGCGAGGTCCTCGGCCAGGTTGGACTCCGTGCCGGGGATGCCCAGGTCCTGCGCCCGCTTGTCGGCCATCGCGAGCAGGCGGCGGATGCGCCCCGCGACCGCGTCCTTGGTCAGCGGCGGGTCGGCGAGGGCGCCCAGCTCCTCCAGGGAGGCCTGCTTGTGCTCCATCCGCAGCCGGCCCGCGGCCGCGAGGTGCTCGGGGACCTCCTCGCCGAGGATCTCCAGGGCGCGCTGCACCCGGGCGCCCGCGGCGACGGCGGCGCGGGCCGAGCGGCGCAGATTGGCGTCGTCGAAGTTGGCGAGGCGGTTGGCGGTGGCGCGCACCTCGCGCCGCATCCGCCGCTCCTCCCAGGCGAGCACGGACTCGTGGGCGCCCAGGCGCGTCAGCAGGGCGCCGATCGCGTCCCCGTCACGGACGACCACGCGGTCCACGCCGCGCACCTCACGGGCCTTCGCCGCGATCTGCAGCCGCCGGGCGGCGCCGACCAGGGCGAGGGCGGCCTCCGGACCCGGGCACGTCACCTCCAGGGAGGACGAGCGGCCGGGCTCGGTCAGCGAGCCGTGGGCGAGGAAGGCCCCGCGCCAGGCGGCCTCGGCGTCGCAGGTGGCCCCCGAGACCACCTGCGGCGGCAGGCCGCGGATGGGACGGCCGCGGCCGTCCACCAGGCCGGTCTGGCGGGCCAGCTGGTCGCCGCCCGCGACCACGCGGACCACGTAGCGCGAGCCGCGGCGCAGGCCGCCGGGGGCCATCACGATCAGCTCGGAGCCGTGCCCGAAGATCTCCAGGATGTCCCGCTTGAGCCGGCGTGCCGCCATCGCCGTGTCCAGCTCCGCCTCGATCACGATGCGGCCGCTGACCAGGTGCAGCCCGCCCGCGAACCGCAGGATCGCCGAGACCTCCGCCTTCCTGCAGCAGGTCCGGGTGACGGGAAGCCGGGAGATCTCGTCCTTCACCGCTGCCGTCATCGCCATGGGCCGATCCTTCCATGCATCCGAAAAATACGGTCGTACGCGGCGGCAAGCAGCTCCGGGTCGTGCTTGGGGCTGCCGTCCTCGCGGGCCACCGGCGCCAGCTCCACCGTGGCACCGAACCGCTTGGCGGCATCGGTCAGGGACCCACGGTCGGGCACGGCGGCCTCGTCGGCCAGCACCACGTCCAGGGCGAGTTTAGGGGCGTGTCGGGCCAAAACCTCCAAATGACGCTGCGGAGAGAAGCCTTCGGTTTCTCCGGGCTGCGGTGCGAGGTTGAGCGACAGGACCCGGCGGGCCTTCGTCTCCGTGAGCGCGTCGAGCAGCTCGGGCACGAGCAGGTGCGGGATCACGGAGGAGAACCAGGAGCCGGGCCCGAGGACCACCCAGTCGGCGTCCAGGACGGCGGCGACCGCCTCCGGGACGGCGGGCGGGGCCTGCGGGACCAGGTGCACGGACTGCACCTCGCCGGGGGTGAGCGCCACGGTGGCCTGGCCGCGCACGGTGTCCACGTCGTCCGGGCGCTCCGGGTCGTGGCCCTTGACCAGGGCCTCCAGCTCCAGGGGCACCGCGGACATGGGCAGCACGCGCCCCTGCGCGCCGAGCAGCTTGCCGACCAGGTCGAGCGCCTGGACGTGGTCGCCGAGCTGCTCCCACAGGGCGACGATCAGTACGTTCCCGACCGCGTGCTCGTGCAGGTCGCCGCGGGACTGGAAGCGGTGCTGGATGACGCGGGCCCAGGTCTGGCCCCAGTCGTCGTCGCCGCAGAGCGCGGCGAGGGCCTTGCGCAGGTCGCCGGGCGGCAGCACGCCGAGCTCCTGGCGCAGGCGGCCGCTGGAGCCGCCATCGTCGGCGACGGTGACGACGGCGGTGAGGTCTCCGGTGATGCGGCGCAGGGCGGCGAGCGAGGCGGACAGGCCCATGCCGCCGCCGAGGGCGACGACCTTGGGCTGGGCGCCCCGCTTGCGGCCCATGCGGTTCAGACGGAGCACCCGGCGGTTGGGCTTCATTCGCGCCCCATGTCCCGGTGGACGATGACCGTTTCGATGCCGGCGGAGGACAGGCTCGCGGCGAGCTTCTCGGAGGTGGCGACGGAGCGGTGCTTGCCGCCCGTACAGCCCACGGCGATGGTCACGTACCGCTTGCCCTCGCGGCGGTAGCCCGCGGCGATCAGCTGGAGCAGTTCGGTGTAGCGGTCGAGGAACTCCTTGGCGCCCGGCTGGTTGAAGACGTACGCCGACACCTCTTCGTTGAGACCGGTGTAGGGGCGCAGCTCCGGGACCCAGTGCGGGTTGGGCAGGAAGCGCATGTCGACCACGAGGTCCGCGTCGACCGGCAGGCCGTACTTGAAGCCGAAGGACATGACCGTGGCCCGCAGCTCGGGCTCCTCGTCGCCCGCGAACTGGGCGTCCATCTTGGCGCGCAGCTCGTGCACGTTCAGGCTGGAGGTGTCGATGACCAGGTCGGCGTCGCCGCGCAGCTCGCGCAGGAGCTCGCGCTCGGCGGCGATGCCGTCGACGATGCGGCCGTCGCCCTGCAGCGGGTGCGGGCGGCGGACGGACTCGAAGCGGCGCACCAGGGCGTCGTCCGAGGACTCCAGGAAGACGATGCGCCGGGTGACGTGCTTGGACTCCAGGTCCGCGAGGGACTCGCGGAGGTTGTCGAAGAAGCGGCGGCCGCGCACGTCGACGACGACCGCGATGCGGGCGACGTTGCCCTGTGAGCGGGCGCCCAGCTCGACCATGGTGGGGATCAGTGCGGGTGGCAGGTTGTCCACGACGAACCAGCCGAGGTCCTCCAGGCACTTGGCGGCCGTGCTGCGGCCCGCGCCGGACATGCCGGAGATGATCACCAGCTCCGGGATGGCCGCTTCGGCGGCCTCGCCCGGCTCGATGGTCGTGCCCGTACTCACCTGGGTGCCGCCTTCGTCGTGCTCGCTCATGTCTCCATCCCCCGTCGTCGTTCCGGGGCGCCCGCGTGTGTGGGCGTCCCGCCTTCCTTCGGGGCCGCGGTCGGTGTGGCCCCCTTGCCGTTGAGCGGGTCGTCCGCCGGGGCGGGCTCCTCGCCTGTATCCGAGTCTCCCGTCCCCACGGGGTCCTCGTCCTCCATGATCTCTCCTGTGGCGGTGTTCACGGCGGGGGGTGCCGGGGCCGCCTGGGCGAAGGCCGCGAGGACGGCCTCCGCCGTCTTGCGGCCGACGCCGGGAACCTCGCAGATCTGATCGATGGTGGCGGACCTGAGCCGCTTCAGCGAGCCGAAGTGCTTGATCAGTATCTGCTTCCTGGACTCGCCGAGGCCGGGCACGTCGTCCAGCGGGCTCGCCTTGAAGCGCTTGGACCGCTTGGTCCGCTGATACGAGATCGCGAAACGGTGCGCCTCGTCTCGCACGCGCTGAAGCAGATAGAGGCCCTCGCTGGTGCGCGGCAGGACCACGGGGTCGTCCTCGCCGGGCACCCAGACCTCTTCGAGGCGCTTGGCGAGGCCGCAGACCGCGATGTCGTCGATGCCCAGCTCGTCCAGGGCCCGCTGGGCGGCGGCGACCTGCGGCTGCCCGCCGTCCACGACGACGAGCTGCGGCGGATACGCGAACCTCTTGGGGCGCCCGTCGTCCTCGGTGAGGCCCTCCTGGGCCTCCTCCGGGCTCCACTCCCCCGTCTTCTCCTTCTCGACGAGGTAGCGCCGGAAGCGCCGCGTGATCACTTCGTGCATGGACCGGACATCGTCCTGTCCCTCGAAGCCCTTGATCTGGAAGCGGCGGTACTCGCTCTTCCGGGCGAGCCCGTCCTCGAAGACGACCATGGAGGCGACCACGTCGTCGCCCTGGAGGTGCGAGATGTCGTAGCACTCGATGCGCAGGGGCGCGCTGTCGAGCTCCAGGGCCGCAGCGATCTCCTCCAGGGCCCGGGAGCGGGTGGTGAGGTCGGAGGCGCGCTTGGTCTTGTGCAGGACGAGCGACTGCTGGGCGTTGCGCGCGACGGTCTCCATGAGGGCCTTCTTGTCGCCGCGCTGCGGGATGCGCAGCGACACGTTCGACCCGCGGCGCTGGGTGAGCCACTCCTGGACGGGCCCGACGGGGTCGGGCAGCGCGGGGACGAGCACCTCCTTGGGCACGGAGTCGCCGCGCTCCTCGCCGTAGAGCTGCTGGAGCGCGTGCTCGACGAGGTCGGCGGTGGTGACGGCCTCGACCTTGTCGGTGACCCAGCCGCGCTGGCCGCGCACGCGTCCGCCGCGCACGTGGAAGATCTGGACGGCGGCCTCCAGCTCGTCCTCGGCGACGGCGATCAGGTCGGCGTCGGTGGCGTCGGCGAGGACGACCGCGCTCTTCTCCATCGCCTTCCTGAGGGCGTCTATGTCGTCGCGGAGGCGGGCCGCCCGCTCGTACTCCATCTCCTCGGCCGCGTCCGTCATCTGACGCTCTAGGCGCCGGATGTACGTGCCCGTGCGGCCGGTCATGAACTCGCAGAAGTCCTCGGCCAGTTCCCGGTGGTCCTCGGCGGAGATCCGGTCCACGCAGGGCGCGGAGCACTTGCCGATGTAGCCGAGCAGGCAGGGGCGGCCGGTGCGGGCCGCGTTCTTGAAGACGCCCGCCGAGCACGTCCGCACGGGGAAGACGCGGAGCAGCAGGTCCACGGTGTCGCGGATGGCCCAGGCGTGGCCGTACGGGCCGAAGTAGCGCACGCCCTTCTTCTTCTGACCGCGCATCACCTGCACGCGCGGGAACTCCTCGTTCATCGTCACCGCGAGGTAGGGGTAGCTCTTGTCGTCGCGGTACTTGACGTTGAAACGCGGGTCGTACTCCTTGATCCAGGTGTACTCCAGCTGCAGCGCGGCGGTCTCCGTGGCGACGACGGTCCACTCCACGGAGGCGGCGGTCGTCACCATGGTGGCCGTGCGCGGGTGGAGGTTCGCCAGGTCCTGGAAGTAGCTGGCGAGGCGCTGGCGCAGGCTCTTGGCCTTCCCGACGTAGATCACACGGCGGTGCTCGTCACGGAACCTGTAGACCCCGGGCGAGTCGGGGATCTGTCCCGGCTTGGGGCGGTAGCTGGATGGGTCGGCCATGTCGGACAGCCTACTGGCGGGGTATGACAGCGACGCGGACCCGCCCGCCCCTGACGGGACGGGCGGGCGGCTCCGGCCGGAGCCGGGCGGTGTCAGCCGAGGCGGCGCGAGCGGCGCCGGACGAGCGCGGCCCCGGAGAGGCCGAGCGCGACGGCGGCACCGGCGGCGGCCACCGTGGAGACCACGGTCACCGGGCCGTCCGCGGACCCGGCGGCGGACGCGGTCCTGCCCTCGGGCCGGGGCGCGGCCGCGGGCTCGTCATAGCCTCCGGCCTTGCCGGACTTCGCGTACGCGGACCCCGGCAGCTTGTCCCCGTACGCCTTGTGCACCCGGCGCTGGTAGGCGGCGACCGTGGTGCCGCGCGCGCCGACGGCACGGATCGCGTCCCGGTCGAGCGGCAGGATCCGCTCTCCCTTCTGCACGTACCAGGCGTTGATCTGCGGCTCGATGAAGACGGTGCCTCCGGGGAGCTTGTCGGCGCCCACGCGTGCGTAGCGCGTCTCGTCGTTCCCGGTGGCGATGTTCACCACCTGCCAGGAGCCCGCCTGCCGGGCGGTCCACAGCGACGCCTTCTGGCCGTCGGAGGAGACCGCCTCGCTGGCGAGGAACTCCATGGCGGCGATCGGTGCGCCCTTCTTGCCCGCGACGAAGTCGGCCGCCAGGTAGTAGACGGGTACGGCCTGCTCCCCTGTCACGCGGGGCGCGGCCTTCGCCTTGCTGACGGCGCCGTCGCGGGCGAAGAACCGGGAGAGCGTGTCGAGGGTCTTCGGGGCCTCGGCCGCGTCGTGGGCGGCGCCCCGGGTGGCCTCGGAGGGGGCGACGGGCGCGGGCGGCGCCGCCGGTCCCGAGTCCGCGGTGGCGTGCGGCGCCGCGAGCCCGAGCAGCAGCGCGGCGGCGGAACCGGCGAGGGTGGCCTTCAGGAGACGGCCACGGGCGTAACGGCTCTCTACGGAGACGCGGGGCAGGTGACGGGTCATCGCGCTCACGCCCCTATCCGGTACAGCGAGTGGGTCCAGGAGAACGTGTTGTTGTTGATGTACCAGGAGTGCGACGCCCAGTTGTAGCGGTCGTTCGACGGCCACGGGTCGCCCCAGTAGACCCAGCTGTTGGCGGTGTCGTAGCCGTAGAGGGTGTGCATGTGGCCGCCGCCGTTGGACCACTGGATGCGGGTCTCGACGGGACGGTTGGCGTTGATCTCGGCCTGCACGGTGTCGTAGCGCAGCCAGCCGTTGACGTACGAGCCGCGGTTGATGCCCATCCAGCCCAGGGCGGTCTGCACGTTGCCGAGGGTGGCCTGGTTGTTGGGGCACTCGGTGTTCTGGCTGCGGTTGAAGGCCGCGTTGCAGAACTGGTTCTGGGAGTAGTTCTTGCCCATGAAGGTGGCGATGGTGTTGCCCGCCGCCGCCCAGCACCAGTTGGTCTTCTGCTGCGCCTGCATGGTGAGGTTCAGGCGCTTGGCGGCGAGGGCGGACGGGGCGGCGGCGCGCTCGCCGGCCGCGGGGGACGACACGGAGGACGCCGCGGAGCGCGGCGCGGCGGTGTCGTGCGGGGCCGCCGCGGCCGTGGCCGTCGGCACGGCCGCCAGGGCCGTCACGGCGACGGCGAGGGCGGAAAGCCGTCTCCGCCGACTGGAGTTGCTGGATCTGTGGTGCATCGCGGTCCTCCCGAGCAGTGGGGGTTTGAGGTGGAGGAACGCGTCCGGACGCTGGATTGAGCATCAAGCCTTGTTGACTTCCGGTCAACACGCTTCAATGCGGGGTTAATGGAACCGTGAACAACAGCCCACCCCTGTGAACACCGGCCGTACGCTCACCTGGTCGCCCGCTCCGATCAGCGCGTACACACCCACGGCCTGTGTGAACGTTCACAGAAAGGACCCGCGGTGCGGCCCGCGCCCTCCCCCACGCATCCCCCCACCCGCCTGCCCGCTTCCCCCCTCGCGGACACCGTCCCCGCGGAGCTCGCCTCCGCCCTGCGCACCGGCCCCTTCCACGTCGCGCTGCGCGCGGCGATCGCCGCGCGCAGACTGCCCCTGCAACGCGTGCGCCACCACCTCGCGCGCCACGGCGTCAGCGTCGGGGTGACCAGCCTCAGCTACTGGCAGCAGGGCGCGCGCCGCCCGCAGCGCGCCGAGTCGCTGCGGGCCGTACGCGCTCTGGAGGAGATACTCGACCTCCCCGAGGAGTCCCTGATCCGGCTGCTCGCCCGTACCGACGACTGTCCGGACGGCGAACGGCCCCCCGCCCGTTCCTACCGCTCCCTGGTGGAGGCCGCCGACGTCCTCCAGGCCCTCCTGGGCGAGTTGGAGTCCCCGCTCGACGGCGGTCTGCACACCGTCGGCCACCACGAGCGCGTCCGCATCGGCGCGGGGCGCGAGCTGCTCGGCCGCGACTCGGAGCACATCGTGCGCGCGCACCGGGACGGCGTGGACCGCTACGTCGCCATCCACCACGGCGACCCGGGCTGCGCGCCCGAACGCACCCGGGTCCTCGCCCTGGACAACTGCCGCACCGGGCGCGTCCGCTGGCACCACGACACCGGCGTCCTGGTCGCCGAGCTGCTCTTCGACGTGCGCCTGCGCGCGGGCGAGACGCACATGTTCCGCTACGGCTTCGAGGACGGCACGGCCGGGCCGAGCGGCGAGTACTTCCGCGGCTTCAGCTTCGCGGGCGGCCAGTACGCCCTCCAGGTCCGCTTCGCCAAGGGCGCCCTGCCCGTGCGCTGCCACCGCTTCACCCAGCACTCGGCGGCGGCCCCGCGCGTGGGCCGCAGGGAGCTCACGCTGACCGGCAGCCACCGGTCGGTGCACCTCGTGGAGCCGCAGGTGCGGGCCGGGATCGTCGGGATCGAGTGGGACTGGGAGTGAGGGCGGGGCGGGGGCGGGGCGGGGACGCGGAGTGAGCGCCCCGCCGAGGTCCCGGAAGCGCCTCAGGCCCCGGGGCCCGCCACGATCTTGCCGCCCGCCACCTTCACGGGCAGCTCCTCCAGGGGAGCCACCGCGGGCTCGTGCAGCACCTTGCCGTTCCGCGCGTCGAACTGGCTGCCGTGGCACTGACAGGTCAGCTTGCTGCCCTGGAGCTTGCGGATGGGGCACCGCGCGTGCGTGCAGATCGTGCTGAACGCCTTGTACTCGTCGTCCGCGATCCTGCTGACCACCACGTTGTGGTCGGTGTACAGCTTCGAGCCGCCCACGGCCACCTCGTCGGCCCCGCCCAGGTCCACCGGCTCGGTCGGCGCCGAGCGGCTGCCGTTGCCGTCGCCGGACGAGCAGGCCGTCAGACCGAGCCCGGCGACCGGGACGAGCGCGGCCGCGCGCAGCACGGCGCGACGGGCGTGAGGGGTGCCGGACATGAGGTCTCCACAGGTCAGGAGGGTTTGGCGACGGGGCAGACCCTACCGTTACGGACCTTCGTGACCGCGCCCGGCACGAACGTGACCGTGTCGGTCCCAGCCGTGCCCGGGTGCCGCCCGCCCCGGTCCCGCCGCCCGTACAGGCTCTAGCCTGTGCGCAAGCCGAGCGCGGGAAAGGAACCATCAGTGATAGTCGCCGCAGGTGAAGCCCTCATCGACCTCGTTCCGCAGGACGCCGGTCCGTCGGCGGGCGCGGCCCTCGCCCCGCTCGCGCCCCGGCTCGGCGGCGGGCCCTTCAACACCGCGGTCGCGCTCGGCCGCCTCGGCTCCCCCGCCGGCTTCTGCTCCCGGGTCTCGCGCGACGCGTTCGGCGAGGCGCTGCTCGCGCGGCTGCGGACGGCGGGCGTCGACGTCTCGCTGGTGCAGCGCGGCGCCGAGCCGACGACGCTGGCCCTGACCTCCATCGCCGCGGACGGTTCGGCGGGCTACTCCTTCTACGTCGACGGCACGGCCGACCGGCTCTTCGCCGCGCCCGCGCGCCTTCCCGACGGCGTACGGGCCATGACGTTCGGGACCTGCTCCATGGCCCTGGAGCCGGGCGCGAGCGCGTACGAGGACCTGATGCGGCGTGCGGCGGCCGAGGGCGTGTTCACGGCCCTCGACCCCAACATCCGGGCCGGGCTCATCCCCGACGCGGACGCCTACCGCGCCCGCTTCAAGAGCTGGCTGCCGTCGGTGGCGCTCCTGAAGCTGTCGGAGGAGGACGCGCGCTGGCTGGGCGGCACGCCCCAGGAGTGGCTGGCGTCCGGGCCCGCCGCGGTCGTGGTCACGCGGGGCGGCGACGGCCTGTCGGTGCTCACGCGCGCGTGCGGCGAGGTCGGTGTGCCGGGCGTCCCCGTGGACGTCGTGGACACCATCGGCGCGGGCGATACGGTCAACGCGGCGCTGCTGCACTCCCTGGCCGCCCGGGACGCGCTGTCGGCGGACGCCGTGGCCCGGCTCGACGCCGACGCGTGGACGGACGTCCTGGGCTTCGCGGCGCGCGCGGCGGCCGTGACCTGCTCACGGGCGGGCGCCGAGCCGCCGTACGCGGCGGAGGTGGACGGGTAGGGCCCGCCGAAAACGGCTGACGCGTAGCGCCGCGTACGTGGGCCGTTGTGTGCCTGCGGGCGCCTGCTCTTGCCTCCGTGCGTGCCTGCGTGCCTGCGCGTGCCGTCTCAGCCGCTGACCGCGCGCAGGCCGCCCGGCTGGCGGCCGTTCAGCCGGTCGAGCGCGGCCGACGTGGCGTCGTCGGCCGGGAGGTGCACCAGGAGGCGCTGCCCGTCGACGTCGGGCAGGGCGAGCGACTCGTACGCGAGACGCAGGGTGCCCACCTGCGGATGGCTGAGGCGCTGCACGCCGCTGCGGCGCGGCACATCGGGCACGGCGTGGGCGCGATCGGCGAACGGCGCTCCGGCGAGGACCGTCAACTCGTCCACGAGCTGCAGCACATGGGGGTCGATCATCGGCGATTCGCTTCTGAGGTGCGCGATCTGCTCGTCGGCGACGCGCTCCCACTCGGGGAAGGCCGTGCGGGCCCGCTCGTCGGTGAAGACGAACCGCAGCAGGTTGGGCCGGTCGCCGTCGAGCAGCCCCAGCGGACGGGCGACGCGTTCGTAGCCCGTCGTGTACGCGATGATGTCGCTGAGCCGGTTGAGCAGCACGGCCGGGGTGGGCTCCAGGCGGTCGACGACGGCCCGCACGGTCGGGCGCACCTCCCGGGCCGGGGGCGGGGCCGCCGAGCAGCACGGGTGGTCGGCGCCGCCGCTGGCCTTCTCCAGGCGGCGCAGGTGGATGCGCTCCTCGATGGTCAGGCGCAGCGTGTCCGCGAGCGCGCCGAGCACCTGCGGGGACGGGTTGCGGTCGCGGCCCTGTTCGAGACGGGTGAGGTACTCGACGCTGATGCCCGCGAGTGTGGCGACCTCGGAACGGCGCAGTCCGGGGGTGCGCCGGCGCGGCCCGCTCGGCAGGCCGACCTCCGTGGGAGTGACGGCTTCACGGCGCGTGCGCAGGAAGGCGCCCAACTCGTTGTCGCTCACTCCGCGAACGTACCAGGGGGATCCGCGGGTCACGGGCCCGGATCATGGCCCTGTCACTACCAGTCTCGGCCCGGCCTTCCTCCGCCTCGCGGCCCGCCCCAGAGTGGTCGGCATGAGCTTCGAAACCACTGACGCGGCCGTTGCCACCACCCCTCTTCCTCTGCCCGCGGGCCGCTGGGCCATCGATCCGTTCCACTCCGCGGTGAACTTCACGATCCGTCACCTGGGCATCTCCAAGGTGCGGGGCCGCTTCGCCGAGTTCGACGCGGAGCTCGTCGTGGGCGAGACCCTGGAGACCAGCTCCGTGACGTCCACGATCCAGCTGGCCTCGATCGACACCGGCAACGCGGACCGTGACGCGCACGTCCGCGCGTCCGACCTGCTCGACGTGGAGCGCCGCCCCACCATGACCTTCCGTTCCACTCGCCTCCAGGGCGCGGGCGAGGACTGGACGATGGCGGGCGAGCTGACCATCGGCGACGTGACGCGGCCGGTGACGCTCGCCGTGGAGTTCGGCGGGCTCGGCGAGTTCGGTGAGGTCCGGCACGCCGGTTTCGAGGCGACGGGCGAGATCCGGCGCAGCGAGTACGGCCTGTCCTTCGCTCCCGGGATGCTCGGTGAGGTCGTCAAGATCCAGCTGGACATGCAGTTCCTGGAGCCCGGGAAGGGCGACGCGTAGACGGAGCGGCCGCCTGTCCGGCGGCGCTCTCGTTGCTCGCCCTGCTCGTGCTGCTCGTCCTGCCAGCAGTACGAGCCCTCGGTCAGCCCTCTTCGAAGGCGCCGTGCCGTCCCGCTCCGGCGGTGAAACGGGCGGCGCCTTCGGCTGCTTCCGCGAGCGCGTGCAGGCCGTGCCGCACCTCGCCCGCCAGCGCCTGCTGTTCGGGCAGGCCGTGCTGTTCGCGGGCGGAGAGCCGGTCGTGCCGCAGACAGGTCTGCGGGAACGCGGCGATCTCGGCGGCCAGCCGCTCGGCTGCGGCACGGGCGGTGCCCTGCGGTACGACGCGGCTGACCAGGCCCATACCGAGGGCCTCGGCGGCGTCCACCGGGCGGCCGGTGAGGATCAGGTCGAGGGCGCGGCCCTCGCCGATGATCCGGGGCAGGCGTACCGTCCCACCGTCGATGAGCGGCACGCCCCAGCGGCGGCAGAACACGCCGAGCACGGCATCGTCCTCGGCGACCCGCAGATCGCACCAGAGGGCCAGCTCCAGGCCGCCCGCGACGGCGTACCCCGAGATCGCGGCGATGACGGGCTTGGTGAGTGCGAGCCGGGTGGGGCCCATGGGGCCGTCGTGCGTGCCGCCCACTTCGGTGACGTCGTTGCCGTCCGGGGTGCCCATCGCCTTGAGGTCGGCGCCCGCGCAGAAGGTGCCGCCTTCGCCCCACAGGACGGCGACGGACGCTTCCGGGTCGGCGTCGAAGGCACGGAAGGCGTCGGCCAGGGCGCGGGCGGTGGGCCTGTCGACGGCATTGCGCACGTCCGGGCGGGAGAGGACCACGGTGGTGACGGGTCCGCTCCGCTCGACACGGACGGCGGGCCCTGCGGGTGTGGGCATGTCGTACGTCTCCCTGGTGGTCGTACGGGTCCCAGCACCTGGCGCGGTCCTGGCCGCCTCAGCCGATCACGGCGGCGTACCGCGCGACAAGGCAGGGGCGCGCCGTCCTTGCGGAGGGCGCGCCCCTGGTGTGCGGCCCGGCTTGGCGGTGCCGCGTCCCGGGCCTCACGGCTCAGGCATGGTCAGGCCTTGCGGTCCGCCTCTGCGCTGCCGCGCCCCGGGCTCACGTCCCGGGCGCGGTCAGGCCTTGCGGCTCGTCGCCTTCTTCGCGGGTGCCTTCTTCGCGACCGCCTTCTTGGTGACGGTGTTCTTGGCGGTGGCCTTCTTGGCGGTGGGCTTCTCGGTGGTCGCCTTCTCGGTGGTGGCCTTGGTGGTGGAGGCCGTCGCCCTCTTCGCGGCGGCGGTCTTGGCCGTCCTGGCGGTCGCCGTCTTCTTCACGGGGGCGGAGGTGGCCGCCACCGCCGCCTTCTTCCTCGTACGCCGCGCCGGTGATGGACTCGCGTCACTGATGCGGTCGGCGGCGACGATGTCCCGCAGGAACTTGCCCGTGTGGCTCGCGGGCACTCCGGCGACCTGCTCGGGGGTGCCTTCGGCGACGACGAGGCCGCCGCCGCTGCCCCCCTCCGGGCCCATGTCGACGACCCAGTCGGCGGTCTTGATCACGTCGAGGTTGTGCTCGATGACGATGACCGTGTTGCCCTTGTCGACGAGGCCGGACAGGACCTTGATGAGCTTGCTGATGTCCTCGAAGTGCAGACCGGTGGTCGGCTCGTCCAGGACGTAGACCGTGCGGCCCGTGGAGCGCTTCTGCAGCTCGCTCGCCAGCTTGACGCGCTGCGCCTCGCCTCCGGAGAGCGTGGGCGCGGACTGGCCGAGGCGGACATAGCCGAGGCCCACCTCGTGGAGGGTCTTCAGGTGGCGGGCGATGCCGGGGACCGCCTCGAAGAAGTCGAGCGCCTCCTCGATGGGCATGTCGAGGACCTCGGCGATGGACTTGCCCTTGTAGTGCACGTCCAGGGTCTCGCGGTTGTACCGCGCGCCGTGGCAGACCTCGCACGGGACGTACACGTCCGGGAGGAAGTTCATCTCGATCTTGATGGTGCCGTCGCCGGAGCAGTTCTCGCAGCGACCGCCCTTCACGTTGAACGAGAAGCGGCCGGGGAGGTAGCCGCGGACCTTGGCCTCCGTGGTCTCCGCGAAGAGCTTGCGGACGTGGTCGAAGACGCCGGTGTACGTCGCCGGGTTCGACCGGGGGGTGCGGCCGATGGGCGACTGGTCGACGTGGACGACCTTGTCGACGAGGTCGTCGCCCTCCACGCGCGTGTGGCGGCCGGGGACCGACCTCGCGCCGTTCAGCTCGCGGGCCAGGTGGGTGTACAGGATGTCGTTCACGAGGGTCGACTTGCCGGAGCCGGAGACGCCCGTGACGGCCGTGAGCACACCGAGGGGGAAGGAGACGTCGATGTCCTGGAGGTTGTTCTCCCGGGCGCCGTGGACCGTGAGCTGACGGCTCGGGTCGGCGGGGCGGCGCACGTCGGGGACGGGGATCTCCTTCTTGCCCGACAGGTACTTGCCGGTCATGGACTCGTCGTTGGCGAGCAGTTCCTTCAGGGAGCCGCTGTGCACGACCTTGCCGCCGTGCTCGCCCGCGCCGGGGCCGATGTCGACGACCCAGTCGGCGACCTTGATGGTGTCCTCGTCGTGCTCGACCACGATCAGGGTGTTGCCCATGTCGCGCAGCCGGACCAGGGTCTCGATGAGCCGGTGGTTGTCCCGCTGGTGCAGGCCGATGGAGGGCTCGTCGAGGACGTAGAGCACGCCGACCAGGCCGGAGCCGATCTGGGTGGCCAGGCGGATGCGCTGGGCCTCGCCTCCGGAGAGGGTGCCCGCGGCGCGGTTCAGGGAGAGATAGTCGAGGCCGACGTCGACGAGGAAGCGCAGCCGCTCGTTGACCTCCTTGAGGACGCGCTCGGCGATCTTCTTGTCACGGGCGGTCAGCTTCAGCTGGGCGAGGAAGTCCGCGCAGTCGCTGATGGACATCGCGGAGACCTCGGCGATGGACCTGTCCATGACCGTGACGGCCAGGACGATCGGCTTCAGGCGCGTGCCCTCACAGGTGGGGCACGGCACCTCGCGCATATAGCCCTCGAAGCGCTCGCGGCTGGAGTCGCTCTCGGCCTCGGAGTGGCGCCGCTTGACGAAGGGGACGGCGCCTTCGAAGGCGGTGGTGTACACCCGCTCGCGGCCGTACCGGTTGCGGTAGCGGACTTCGATCTGGGTCTTGTGGCCGTAGAGCAGGGCCTTCTTGGCGCGCTGCGGGAGGCCCGCCCAGGGCATGTCCATGGAGAAGCCGAGCGCGTCGGCGAGGGCGCCGACCAGACGGCCGAAGTAGTCCTTCGTGTGGCCGTGCGACCAGGGGTGGATGGCACCCTCGTCGAGCGACTTCTCCTCGTCGGGGACGAGGAGCTCGGGGTCGACCTCCATGCGCGTGCCGATGCCGGTGCAGTCGGGGCAGGCGCCGAAGGGCGAGTTGAAGGAGAAGGAGCGGGGCTCCAGCTCCTCGAAGGACAGGTCGTCGTACGGGCAGTACAGGTGCTCCGAGTACATGCGCTCGCGCTCGGGGTCGTCCTCGGGGAGGTCGACGAAGTCGAGCACGACCATGCCTCCGGAGAGGCCGAGCGCGGTCTCCACGGAGTCGGTCAGGCGGCGCTTGGCGCTCTCCTTGACCGTGAGGCGGTCGACGACCACCTCGATGGTGTGCTTCTCCTGCTTCTTCAGCGTGGGGGGCTCGGAGAGCTGGATCGTGGCGCCGTCGACCCGGGCGCGGCTGTACCCCTTCGTCTGGAGGTCGGCGAAGAGGTCGACGAACTCGCCCTTGCGCTCGCGCACCAGCGGCGACAGGACCTGGAAGCGGCTGCCCTCGGGCAGCTCGAGGACCTTGTCGACGATGGCCTGCGGCGACTGGCGGCTGATCGGGCGGCGGCACTCGGGGCAGTGCGGCTTGCCGATGCGCGCGAACAGCAGGCGCAGATAGTCGTACACCTCGGTGATGGTGCCGACCGTCGAGCGCGGGTTGCGCGAGGTCGACTTCTGGTCGATGGAGACCGCGGGCGAGAGGCCCTCGATGAAGTCGACGTCGGGCTTGTCCATCTGGCCGAGGAACTGGCGCGCGTACGACGAGAGGGACTCGACGTACCGGCGCTGGCCCTCGGCGAAGATCGTGTCGAACGCGAGCGAGGACTTGCCGGACCCGGACAGACCGGTGAAGACGATGAGGGAGTCACGCGGGAGGTCGAGCGAGACGTTCTTGAGATTGTGCTCGCGCGCGCCACGGACGATGAGACGGTCGGCCACGCCGGTCCGCACCTTTCTTGAGAGAAGTGACAGGGGCGGGGCCCCCGTCCTTCACAGACTAGGGCGACCCACTGACAATGCCGGGCCGGATCCTGTGGTTGGTGAAACCCGGACCATCAAGAGTGCCCGATGCTTCTGCCGAGCGTATAGCACGGACATTCGATTTGAGGGGGTGGTCCACCGCCTTCACCCGAACGTGTGGCGGGGCTATCGTCTGGCCCATGATTGATCATGTGCGCGACCTGGCGTCTGTACGTGACGCGACCGAAAGGCTGCTGAGCGCAGTCTCCTCATGGGACAACGCCGCGGCCGCCGAGCCGTCACGGCTTCCGGGCTGGAGCCGTGGCCACGTCCTCACCCACCTCGCACGGAACGCCGACGCTTTGGTGAACGTTCTCGCAGGCCGCCCCATGTACACGAGCGCCGAGGCACGCGACGGCGACATCGAGCGGGGCGCGCCGCGGCCCCTGGCCGAGCAGATCGAGGACCTGCGGCTCTCCGCGGCCCGCTTCCAGGACGAGGCCGACCGGCCCGCGGACTGGTCCCGGACGGTGGAGCTGCGCAACGGCGTCACGGACTCCGCGTCCCGGGTGCCGTTCCGGCGGTGGATCGAGATGGAGCTGCACCACGTGGACCTGGGCGTGGGGTACGAGCTGGAGGACCTGCCGGCCGACTTCGTGGAGCGCGAGATCGACTTCCTCACGGCCCGCTTCCTGGGGAAGGCCGACGTCCCCGCGACCCGTGTCACCGACGGCACGCGCGCGTGGGGCACGGGCCGCGCCCCCCAGAGCCCGGACAAGCCCGAGGTCACCGTCAGCGGCCCGGCACCCGCCCTGCTCGGCTGGCTCGCGGGCCGCCGCGACCCGGCGGAGCTCGCCGCCGCCCTGACCGTCGAAGGCGGTCCGCTCCCCTCCCTGCCCCCGCTCTAGGACGGATTAGGCTGACTTCCATGACGTACAGCGGAGCGGTGAAGGTCGGCGGACCCGCGGATGTGCACGAACTGCGGGACCTGATGATCTCGAAGGTCGCGGTCGGGCCGATGAACAACAACGCCTATCTGCTGCGCTGTCGGGCCACCGACGAGCAGCTCCTGATCGACGCGGCGAACGAAGCCCGGACCCTGCTGACCCTGATCGGCGACGACGGCATCGCGGCCGTCGTCACCACCCACCAGCACGGCGACCACTGGCAGGCCTTGGAGGAGGTCGTCGGGGCGACAGGCGCGCGGACGTACGCGGGCCGCGAGGACGCCGAGGGCATCCCGGTGCCGACGCGGGTCCTCGTCGACGACGGCGACACGATCGAATTCGGCCGGATCTCGCTCACCGCGCGCCATCTCGTGGGCCACACGCCGGGCTCGATCGCCCTCGTCTACGACGACCCGCACGGCCATCCGCACGTCTTCACGGGCGACTGCCTCTTCCCCGGGGGCGTCGGCAACACGTGGAAGGACCCGGAGCGCTTCGCGAGCCTCATCGACGACGTCGAGACGAAGATCTTCGGCACGCTTCCGGACGAGACCTGGGTCTACCCCGGGCACGGCGACGACACGACGCTCGGCGCCGAGCGCCCGCACCTGCCGGAGTGGCGCGAGCGCGGCTGGTGAACCGGTGGGCGGCGCCGGTCCCCGGCGCCGCCGTTCAGCCCCGCGCCACCAGCGCGGCCACCCGCTCCACCCCGAAGACGTATCCCTGCACCCCGCAGCCCGCGATGACGCCGTCGGCGCGCTGTGAGACGTACGAGTGGTGCCGGAAGGCCTCCCGCTGGTGGATGTTGGAGATGTGGACCTCCACCACCGGCATGCCGTCACAGGTGTTGAGCGCGTCCAGGATCGCGACGGACGTGTGGGAGTAGGCGGCGGGGTTGATGACGATGCCCACGTGGTGCTCGCGCGCCTCGTGGATCCAGTCGACCAGCTCGCCCTCGTGATTGGACTGCCTGAGGTCGACCGTCCCGCCGTGCGCCGCGGCCGCCTCGGCACACCGGGCCTCGACGTCGGCGAGCGTGTCGGTGCCGTAGATCTCCGGCTGCCGCTTGCCCAGGAGGTTCAGGTTGGGCCCGTTCAGGATCATGATCGGGGCGGTGGCGAGGGTGTGGGGCACAGGGTCCTCCGTGCGTCGGGCTGCTGCTCACAGACGGTCTATCACGGCGCGTCCCGGGCCGTTCGGCATGGTGCGCCACCGCGTTCCGCGCGGTGCGCCACGGGTTTCCGAAGGGCTCTTCGCGGGCTGTTCGGTCACCCTGCGCACGGGTTCCGCCGTGGCCCGCCACGGGCCTTTCATCGCGGTGCGGGTACCGGTTATCGCGGTGCGGGTACCGGGCGGCCCGACGTACGCTGCCGGGCATGCCGCCGTCCCAGGAACCGCCCCGCTACCCCCCGAAGCCCCGGCCGGGTGACCGCGTGGCGGTCGTCTCGCCGTCCTCCGGGCTGCCGGAACTCTTCCCGCTGCCCTTCAACCTGGGACTCGCGCGCCTTCAAGGGCAGTTCCACCTGGAGCCGGTGGAGTACCCGACGACGCGCAAGATGGGCTCCTCGCCGCGCGAGCGGGCCGAGGACCTGCACGCCGCGTTCGCCGACCCGACAGTGAAGGCCGTCATCGCGAGCATCGGGGGCGACGACCTGATCACCGTGCTGCCGTTCCTGGACCGCGAGTTGATCCGCGCCAACCCGAAGCCGTTCTTCGGGTTCAGCGACAACACCGTCCTGCACGCCTTCCTGTGGCAGACAGGCATCGTCAGCTTCCACGGCGCGTCCGTGATGTGCGAGCTGGGGCGCCCGGGGGCCATGGCCCGGCAGACCGCCGACTCCCTTCGGGCGGCCCTCTTCGTACCGGGTCCCTACGCAGTGGTCCCCGCCGACCGCTTCCGCGTCATGGACGTCCCCTGGGACGACCCGGACACGTTCGTCGCCGAGCCGACGACCGAGCCGGGCGAGGGCTGGACCTGGCACCTGCCCGAGGGTGCCGAGCGGGTCGTGGAGGGGCGCACCTGGGGCGGCAGTCTGGAGGTCCTGTCCTGGCTCCTGATGGCGGACCGCGAGATCGCCTCCGACCCGGCCGCGTACGACGGTCATGTGCTCTTCCTGGAGACGTCCGAGGAACTTCCCTCCGCCGACGCGGTGTTCCGCGTCCTGCGCGCCCTGGGCGAGCGCGGGCTCCTCGCCCGCTTCGGCGCGCTCCTCATGGGCCGCGCGAAGAGCTGGAGCTTCGACCGGCCCAACCCTCCGGAGGAGCGGATCCGCTACGCGCGCGAACAGCGCGGGGCGGTGCTCCGGGCGCTCGACGCGTACGCCCCGCGCACCATGGCGGTCTTCGACGTGGACCTGGGGCACACGGACCCCCAGTACGTGATCCCTTATGGGGGCGCTGTGCGGGTGGACGGCTCGCAGAGGCGCATCACGGTCACGTACTGAAGCGCTTCCCGTAACCGCCCCACACGGCGGGGTGTTGACGGACCGTGCACACCAGTGACTCTCCGTCAACGACCCAGGTGCGGGCCGCTCCGTCGCTGCCGCGGCTCGCCGCCGCCTCGCTCGCGGGGACCGCCATCGAGTTCTACGACTTCTTCGTCTACGGCACCGCGGCGGCGCTCGTGCTCGGGCCGCTGTTCTTCCCGACGTTCTCGCCCCTGGCGGGCACGCTCGCCGCGTTCGCGACGTTCGGCGTCGGTTTCGTCGCCCGGCCGCTGGGATCCGTCGTCTTCGGGCACATCGGCGACCGGCACGGCCGACGGCCCGTCCTGGTGGCCTCCCTGCTCATGACGGGCCTCGCCACCGTCGCCGTCGGCTGCGTACCGACGTACGAGTCGATCGGCGCCGCCGCTCCCCTGCTGCTGCTCGTCCTGCGGTTCGTGCAAGGGGTGGGGCTGGGCGGCGAGTGGGGCGGGGCGGTGCTCCTGGCGGCCGAGCACGCGCCCGCCGAGCGGCGCGGGCTGTGGGCGAGCTTTCCGCAGATCGGCCCCGCGATCGGCTTCCTGTTCGCCAACGGCATCACCCTGGGACTGTCGGTGACGCTCACGGAGGCGCAGTTCGCCTCCTGGGGGTGGCGGATTCCGTTCTGGGTGGCGGGGCTGCTCGCGGCGGCCGGGCTCGCGCTGCGCGCGTCCCTGGAGGAGAGCCCGGACTTCCTCGGCGTGCGCGAGCCCGCGCGCGTGCCGCTCGCCGAGGTGGCGCGCGGCCACTGGCGGCTCGTCCTGCTCACCGCGGGCGCCCTCGCGGTCGGGTACGCGGTGTTCTACGCCGTGACGACGTGGTCGCTGGCCTACGGAGTGGAGCGGCTCGGCGTGAGCCGCCCGGTGATGCTGGCGTGCGTGATGGCGGCCGTCGTCGCCATGGGGGCGCTGACGCCCGTGTCGGCGCACCTGGGCGACCGCTACGGGCGCCGTCCGCTGTGTCTGCTCGGGTGCGCGGCGATCGCCCTGTGGATGTTCCCGATGGTGGCGCTCCTGGCGACGGGCGAGCCGCTGCTGATGTTCCTCGGCTTCCTGGTGGCCCTGATCGCGTTCACGACCGTGTTCGGGGTGGTCGCGGCTTACCTGCCGGAGCTGTACGAGCCCCGTGTGCGCTGCACGGGGGCCGCGGTGGGCTACAACCTCGCCGGGGTACTCGGCGGGGCCCTGACGCCGCTCGTGGCGACGGCGGCGGCCCGTGGCGCGGGCACGCCCTGGGGCGTGGCGGCGTATCTGACGGCCGTGGCGGTGCTGAGCCTCGGCTGCTTCGCGCTGCTGCCGGAGACGCGGCCCGCGGGCCGGGCGGTGCCGGTCACCGGGTGACGGGCACCGCCCCGCCTCTCACGGGTTCATGGCCAGTTCCAGATAGGCCGCGAAGAGCACCAGGTGGACGCCGCCCTGGAGGAGCGTGGCCCGGCCCGGCACGACGGTGAGCGTGCTGACGCCGACCGTGAGCAGGAGCAGCACCATGTGGGTCGAGCTGAGCCCGAGCACGAGGGGTCCGGTCAGCCACACGGAGGCGATGGCGACGGCCGGGATGGTCAGGCCGATGCTGGCCATCGCCGAACCGAGGGCCAGGTTCAGGCTGGTCTGCACGCGGTTGCGGCGGGCGGCGCGCACGGCCGCGATGGTCTCCGGGAGCAGCACGAGCAGGGCGATGATCACGCCGACGACGGCGTGCGGCAGGCCCGCGGACTCCACGCCCGACTCGATGGTCGGCGACACGCCCTTGGCGAGGCCGACGACGCCGACGAGGGCGAGCGCGAGCAGCCCGAGGCTGATCAGGGCGGTGCGGGCGGAGGGACCCTCGGCGTGGTCGTCGGTGTCGAGGACGTCGCCGTCCTTGGTGACCGGCAGGAAGTAGTCGCGGTGGCGCACGGTCTGGGTCGCCACGAACAGGCCGTACAGGACGAGTGAGGCCAGGGCCGCGAAGGTGAGCTGTGAGGTGGAGAACTCCGGGCCCGGCTTGGACGTCGTGAACGTCGGCAGGACCAGGCTGAGCGTGGCCAGCGTGGCGACCGTCGCGAGGGCCGCCCCGGTGCCCTCGGGGTTGAAGACGGCGACGCGGTGCCGCAGGGCCGCGGTGAGCAGGCAGAGGCCGACTATGCCGTTACAGGTGATCATCACGGCGGCGAAGACGGTGTCGCGGGCCAGGGTGGAGCTCTTGTCGCCGCCGTCGGCCATCAGGGTGACGATCAGGGCCACCTCGATGATCGTCACGGCGACGGCGAGGACCAGGGAGCCGAACGGTTCGCCCACGCGGTGCGCGATGACCTCGGCGTGGTGCACCGCGGCGAGCACGGCCCCCGCGAGGACCGCCGTCACCAGGGCGACGATGCCACCGGGGAGTTCCCGCCCCCACGTGCAGGCGAGCAGGAGGACTCCGAGAACGGGCACTGCTGCCGTCCACCGCGAAGCGATGGTCCGGAGTCTAGGGATCATGCCTTCGATGCTGCCCCGCGCGCGGGAGGGCCGCGACTCCATACGTTCCTCTCTATGCGGAAGCGGTGCACAGTCGAGGACTGTGCACCGCTTCCGGTGGTTCGTTTCGGCGGTACCCGCTCCCTACGGAGAGGGGCGCCTTCGTACTGCCTCTCTACGGAGAGAGCGCTTACGCCTCGATGCTGTCCTTCTGGGCGTCGTCCTTGCCGGTCTCCGCGGCGGCCGCATCGCGCTCCTGCTGCTTCTTGGAGGCCATGAGGCTGGTGATCGTCGTGATGACCAGGACACCGCAGATGACGCCGAGCGAGACCGGGATGGAGATCTCGGGGACGTGCACCCCGTTCTCGTGCAGGGCGTGCAGGACGAGCTTCACGCCGATGAAGCCGAGGATCACCGACAGGCCGTAGCTGAGGTGGACCAGCTTCCTCAGGAGACCGCCGATGAGGAAGTACAGCTGACGCAGACCCATCAGGGCGAAGGCGTTGGCGGTGAAGACGATGTACGGGTCCTGGGTGAGGCCGAAGATCGCGGGGATGGAGTCCATCGCGAACAGCACGTCGGTGGTGCCGATGGCGAGCATGACGACCATGAGGGGCGTCATGATGCGCTTGCCGTTCTTCCGGACGAACAGCTTCGTGCCCTCGTAGCGGTCCGAGACGCCGAACTTCTTCTCGATGGACTTCAGGAGGCGGTTCTCCTCCCAGTCCTCTTCCTCCTCGTCGGCGCGCGCCTCCTGGATGAGCTTCCAGGCGGTGTAGATCAGGAAGGCGCCGAAGATGTAGAAGACCCAGGAGAAGTTGGCGATGACCGCGGCGCCGGCGGCGATGAAGATCGCTCGCAGGACCAGCGCGATCAGCACGCCGAACAGCAGCACGCGCTGCTGGAGGTGGGAGGGCACCGAGAACTTCGCCATGATCAGGATGAAGACGAAGAGGTTGTCGACGCTCAGCGACTTCTCGGTGATGAAGCCCGCGAAGAACTCGCCCGAGGCCTGGGTCTCGCCCGCGATCAGCAGGCCGAGCCCGAAGAGCGCGGCGAGCACGATCCAGACGATCGTCCAGATTCCGGCTTCCTTGATCGACACATCGTGCGGCTTGCGGCCGATGAAGAAGTCGACCGCGATCAGGGCACACAGACCGAGAACGGTCGTCACCCACAAGGTCATTGAAACGTCCACTGCGCCTCCGGCGTCGTACGGCTACTGATCAGCGTCGTCGCTGCCGGAGGTCTCTTCCACCCGGGCGCCCACGGCGCCTGGCGGGCCGACGCCCCGGGACCGATGGCGGTCCGTATTGACGGGCACGTCGCGTATGGAGTACTCCCCTCCGCACGGAGAAGCCTACGCGAAAGACCAAGGTTTGGTAAAGGTCACGGCAAACGGTCGCCAAATGGCAAGGTCAGGGCGGCCTGTGGTCACTTAGTCGACATGCGGATCACTCGTCAGGAGCGTGCTCGCGCGTCACCGGTCGGGTCGTAGGGGGTCCTCGGCGCGACGGCGGGAGGCCGCCGCGCCGCGACGGGAGGGCTCAGCGGCTGCCCGTGCGCCGGGCCGTGCCCACGCCCGCCAGGACGTGAGGGAGGACCTCGCTGCCGGTGGGCGCCAGCGGCGGCTCGTACGTCCACGCGTGGCCCACCCAGGGGTCGGCGAGGTGGTCGTCGGGGACCGGGGTCAGGCGCAGGAGCGCGCGCCACAGCGGGTCGAGCAGCGGGCCGTACTCCCGGGCGTCCTCGCGGTCGGCGACCATCATCAGATGGACGCCGACGGCCGGGCCCTCGTCGGCCAGGTAGCGCAGCTGGGTCACGGCGCGGTCGTCGAAGCCGTGCGGGAAGTCGTTGACCACCAGGAGGTGCTCGCCGGTGTCGAGGTCCGGCGGCAGCGACGAGGTGACGCCGCCGCGGACGGCCATCTGCAGCAGGTCCACCCGCTGGGTGAGCCGGGTGAGGACGGCCCCGGTGCCCGCGGCGCCGGCGGCGGGCGGCTCGTCCAGAACCCCCGAGGTCACGAGCGGGGCGAGCGCGCTCGCGCCGGTGCCCGCCGGGTCGATGACGTGCACGGTGAACTCGCCGGGGGGATAGACGGCCAGCAGGCGCGCGGCGTGCGCGACGGCGCTGTCCAGGGCGAGGCGGCGCAGGGTGTCGGCGTCCGCGAGGGAGTCGGTGCCCGAGCGGCCGCTGTCGATCCACAGGCCGCGCTCCAGGGGCAGCCGCACCAGCATGGGGATGCGCAGGTCGGGGCGCTCCGGCAGATGGAGTCCGCCGAGGCGCACGGCCATGGGGATCTCCATCGGGGCGCGGTAGGCGTGCCAGACGGGGCTCGACCAGTCGGCGAACGCCGGAGGCAGCGCGGGCTCCACGACGTCCGCCTCGGCGGCGAGCTGGGCCAGGTCGCGGTCGAGCGCGGCCCTGGCCTGGTCGACGAGGTCGCCGTGCTTGGCGCGGGCGGTCTCGCGCGCGGCGTCGCCCGCGCCGCCGATGCGGCTGCGCGGGTCGGAGAGGACCTTGTCGAGCTCCTGCTCCCTGCGCGAGTCGGCGAAGTCGACGGCGCTGCGGTAGGCCGCCGTGGTGCGGGCCAGGTCCTCGAACATGCCCCACACCTGGTTGTACAGGCGCTCCTCCAGGGACCAGCCGGTGGCGTCGCCCGCGACGGGCTGTGCGGGCTGTCCGGGCGCGGCCGTCGGCACGGCGGGCGGGGGCGGCGGGGGCGCGCTGGTCTGGCGGCGGGGGTGGGTGTAGTTGACGGGGCCGCCGTCGCCGGGCTGGGCCGGGGCGCCGTCGCCCGGCGCGGGCGGGCCCGGCGGGACGGGGTGAGGGACGGCGGGGTCGCCCTGCGGGGCGGGCGAGACCTCGCCGGGCGCCGTGTGCCCCTGGGCGGCGGCCCGCACCCGGGCCTCGTCCGCCGGGCGGGGCGGGGGCGCGGCGACGGAACGGGCGAGGCCCTGGGCCACCGCTTCGTTGATGGTCGCCGCGAGGTCCTGGGCCTGGGGCAGGCCCTGGTCGGTGAGCATCTCGGCGAGGCCGCCCGCGTAGCCCTGGCCGACGGCGCGCACCTTCCAGGCGCCCTGCCTGCGGTACAGCTCCAGGGCGACGACGGCCGATTCGGCGGTGAGGTCCGTGAGGGTGTAGCTGGCGATCTCGGCGCCGTCGAGGCCGGTGACGGCGACGAACGGCGCGGCGACGGCACCGAAGCTGGCCGGGCCCGTGACGCCGACGGGCAGCGCCAGCAGGACGTTGACCTGGTGGGCGTCGTCCGGCAGCGCGTCGAGGTCGACAGCGAGGCGGTGGTCGGCGGCGGCCTGCCGGGACACTTCGAGGCCCGGCAGGGTGGGCGCTCCGGGGTGGGCGACCCAGGAGGTGCCGCGCACCCTGCGCCGGTCGTCGCTGAGTGTGGCGCCGGCGACGACCGGCTGGGCGGCCGACACCCGGACCTCTAGGCGGGTGCCGGGAAGCGGGTGGTTCTGCCCCCTGACCAGCTCGGCCGTCATCGCGTTCGTTCCCCCTTGTCGGCCCCCTCACCGGGCCTTCGTACGTACGGACCGCCGTCCGGGGACGGCCGGGTCGGGCCCTACAGGTGCGGCAGGATCGCCGGCATCAGGTCCTGGAAGGTGCGGCCGTTGGCCGGGCTGCCGAGGGCCGTCATCTGCCAGCCGGTGCCCGCGCGGTGGACCTTGG
Source organism: Streptomyces sp. AN091965 (assembly GCF_022698285.1). Lineage (NCBI taxonomy): Bacteria > Bacillati > Actinomycetota > Actinomycetes > Kitasatosporales > Streptomycetaceae > Streptomyces > Streptomyces sp. AN091965. The sequence goes on from NZ_JALDMY010000001.1 coordinate 2,772,597, forward strand.
CCATGATCTGGGCGGTGTACTGGCCGCCGCCGTCCAGGGTGTAGCGGGCGAGCTCCTGGCCGTTGGTCTCGTCGACCAGGCGGCAGAAGGCGTTCTGCACCTCCTGGAACGTCTGGCCCGTGAAGGAGTTCACCGTGAAGATGATCTGGTCGATGTGGACCGGGACGCGCTGGAGGTCGACGAGGATGGCCTCGTCGTCGCCGCCCTGGCCGACGCCACCGACCAGATTGTCCCCGGTGTGCCGCACGGAGCCGTCGTCGCTGACGAGGTGGCGGAAGAACACAACGTCCACGGGCTGCTTGTCGGCGAACAGGACGGCGGACGCGTCCAGGTCGACCTCGCGCGTGCGGGTGCCGAACAGGCCGCGCCGCGGCGCCGCCTTCCAACCGAGGCCCATGCGCACCGCGGTCAGGGCGCCCCCGTCGTTCTTCTGCAGGCTGATGGCCTGGCCCTTGGTCATGTTGACCGTCACGCGCTGTCCCCTTCTCGAACTCCCCAGGGCGGCCGCCGCCTTCCGGCGACCGCCCCATCACCCTATGCAGCGGCATCCGGCGCGCCGCAGCTCGGTCCGCACATTGTGTCGGTGTTGCAACACACCGCGACGTCCGGACCGTTCTCCGCTACGCCAGGCCCGCCTCCTTCATCTGCCGCAGTTCCTTCTTCATCTCCGACACCTCGTCGCGCAGCCGCGCGGCGATCTCGAACTGGAGGTCCGCGGCGGCGGCGCGCATCCGCTCGGTCATCTCCTCGATCTGCGCGGCCAGCTCGGTGGCGGGCTTGTCGGTGGGCACCGGCTTGTCCTTGGCGGACTTCTTCCCCGCCTTGGCGGGCGCCCCGGCGGCCGCCTTGCCGAGCGAGGGCACGGGGGCCTTGGCGCTCTTGCCGTCCTTCGCCTTGCGGTAGTTCGTACCGAGGAGCTGCTCGGTGTCGACCTCCTCGCGCGCGATCGACGACACGATGTCGTTGATCTTCTTGCGGAGGGGCTGCGGGTCGATGCCCCGCTCCTTGTTGTACGCGATCTGCTTCTCCCGGCGGCGGTTGGTCTCGTCGATGGCCTTCTCCATCGCCGGGGTGATCTTGTCGGCGTACATGTGGACCTGCCCGGAGACGTTGCGCGCGGCGCGGCCGATGGTCTGGATCAGCGAGGTGCCGGAGCGCAGGAAGCCCTCCTTGTCGGCGTCGAGGATCGCCACCAGGGAGACCTCGGGCAGGTCGAGGCCCTCGCGCAGGAGGTTGATGCCGACCAGGACGTCGTACTCGCCGGCCCGCAGCTCGCGCAGGAGCTCGACGCGGCGCAGGGTGTCGACGTCGCTGTGCAGATAGCGGACCTGGATGCCCAGTTCGAGGAAGTAGTCCGTGAGGTCCTCGGCCATCTTCTTGGTGAGGGTGGTGACGAGGACGCGCTCGTCCTTCTCGGTGCGCTTGCGGATCTCGTGCACCAGGTCGTCGATCTGCCCCTCGGTGGACTTGACGACGACTTCCGGGTCGACGAGTCCGGTGGGGCGGATGATCTGCTCCACGTGTCCGTCCGAGCGGGACAGCTCGTACGCGCCGGGGGTCGCCGACAGATAGACGGTCTGCCCGATGCGCTCCTGGAACTCCTCCCACTTCAGGGGGCGGTTGTCGAGCGCGGAGGGGAGCCGGAAGCCGTGGTCGACGAGGGTGCGCTTGCGGGAGGCGTCGCCCTCGTACATGGCGCCGATCTGGGGGACGGTGACGTGCGACTCGTCGAGGACGAGCAGGAAGTCGTCCGGGAAGTAGTCGAGCAGGGTGTGCGGCGGGGTGCCGGGGTCGCGGCCGTCGAAGTGCATCGAGTAGTTCTCGACGCCGGAGCAGGAGCCGATCTGGCGGAGCATCTCCAGGTCGTACGTCGTGCGCATGCGCAGGCGCTGGGCCTCCAGCATCTTGCCCTGCTTCTCCAGCTCCGCGAGGCGCTCGGCGAGCTCCCTCTCGATGCCGTCGACCGCCTTCGCCATGCGCTCCGGGCCCGCCACGTAGTGCGAGGCCGGGAAGACGTAGAGGTGGTCGTCGTCGCTGATGACCTCGCCGGTGAGCGGGTGGAGCGTGGACAGCGCCTCGATCTCGTCGCCGAACATCTCGATGCGCACGGCCAGTTCCTCGTAGACCGGGAAGATCTCGATGGTGTCGCCGCGGACGCGGAACGTGCCCCGCGTGAAGGCGAGGTCGTTGCGCGTGTACTGGATGTCGACGAAGCGGCGCAGGAGCTGGTCGCGGTCGATCTCCTCGCCGACCTTGAGCGGCACCATGCGGTCCACGTACTCCTGCGGGGTGCCGAGGCCGTAGATGCAGGAGACGGAGGCGACCACGACGACGTCACGGCGGGTGAGCAGCGAGTTCGTCGCGGAGTGGCGCAGGCGCTCCACCTCCTCGTTGATCGAGGAGTCCTTCTCGATGTACGTGTCCGACTGCGGGACGTACGCCTCGGGCTGGTAGTAGTCGTAGTAGGAGACGAAGTACTCCACCGCGTTGTTCGGCAGGAGCTCTCGGAACTCGTTCGCCAGCTGGGCGGCCAGGGTTTTGTTCGGTGCCATGACGAGCGTCGGGCGCTGGAGCTTCTCGATCATCCACGCGGTGGTGGCCGACTTGCCGGTGCCGGTCGCGCCGAGCAGGACGACATCCTTCTCACCTGCGCGGATGCGCTTCTCCAGCTCGGCGATGGCGGCCGGCTGGTCGCCACTGGGCTGGAACGGACTGACGACCTCGAAAGGCGCCACCGTGCGTTCGATCTTCGATACGGGCCGCATGGGATCCACCGTACGACTCCGCACTGACAATGCCGCTTCCCCGCGGTGCGCTCACCACTTCTGCGGGGCGCGCGCCCCCGGCCTGCGGCGGCTCCTGCGGCCGGGCCGCGCCGGTGATCTGCGGCCGACGTGCCCGTACTGGCGGTCGCCCGAGCGCGGCACGGGGTAGGAGGGGGTGCGCGGCCGTGCGGCGGCCTTCAGGTCGGCCTTGCCCAGCATCATCAGCGGGTCGACCATCATGACCACGCCCGCGAGCAGCAGGAAGGCCAGCGGGCCGATCATGAGGGGCGCGAGCAGCTCGGCCGACGAGCCCCCGGGCGACGGGCTCGGGGTGCTGTGCAGGTGAACGCTGACGGCGGCCATGCCGGTGTAGTGCATGCCGCTGACGGCGAGGCCCATGACCAGGCTGGCGCCGAGGCTCCACAGGAAGCCCCTGACCTGTCCGGCGGCCCACAGCGCGGCGATGGCCGCGACCACGGCGATCACCACGGAGGCGGCGACGGTGAAGGTGTTGTACTGGAGCCTGCCGCCAAGGCGCATCCCGGCCATTCCCAGGTAGTGCATCGAGGCGATGCCCAGGCCCGTGATGGTGCCCCCGGTGAACAGGGCCGTCCCCTTGGCGCCCCGGTAACCAACGATGAAGATCCCTACGCCGACCATGACGACGGCGACGGCGAGGCTGGCGAAGGTCGTCAGCCGGTCGTAGGTGATGGGGGTCTCCTTGACGGTGAATCCCATCATGGCGATGAAGTGCATGGTCCAGATGCCGGAGCCGATCGCGGCGGAGCCGAGGGCGAGCCAGCCCGGCCGCCAGGAGTGGGCGACGAGCAGCGACCTCGTGGTGCAGCGCAGGCCGAGCGCCCCGCCGAGACAGGCCATGAGGTACGCGACCACGGGTGTGACGAGCCCGTAGCTGAAGCCGTCGACCGTGCCCTCCATGAGCGCTAGCCCTTCCGCCTGTCGTACGCCGATGTCCCGGAACACCCCGCCCGCCCCCGGTCGACCGCCGGGTGACGGAGCGTCGGCTGAGGCGAGGGTAGGGCCCTTCCAGGAACGTTCGAACGATTTTCCGGCAAAGAAACACGGCTTCCGCCCGCGGGGTCCCCACATGGGGGGCTGGTGTTCAGCCTGTGGCCATCCTGCACCTGTCCGTAGTTGGCCGTGCACTGTCACGCTCTCGGGGTCCCCCGAGCTCTACGCGAGGAGAAGCCGTGCCCGCACGCGCAGCCGCCGCCACGACCGCCGCCCTCCTGGGGGCGGGCGCCCTGGTACTCCCCTCCACCGCCGCCGCCGAGACACCCGCCCAGGAGACCCGCGTCCAGGCCGCCGCCGCGCACCACGAGCCGCTGGTCGTCGCCCACCGCGGGGCCTCCGCCTACGCCCCCGAGAACACCCTCGCCGCCATCGACAAGGCCGACGAGCTCGGCTTCCGCTGGGTCGAGAACGACGTACAGCGCACCAAGGACGGCGTGCTCGTCATCGTGCACGACGACAACCTGAAGCGGACGACGAACGTCGAGGAGGTCTTCCCCGACCGCGCCCCCTGGAAGGTCAAGGACTTCACCGCCAAGGAGATCGCCAAGCTCGACGCGGGCAGCTGGTTCAGCGCCAAGTACAAGGGCGCGCGCGTGCCGACCCTCACGCAGTACATGAACCGCCTCACGGAGAACGGCCAGCGGCTCGTCCTGGAGATCAAGAAGCCGGAGCTGTACCCCGGCATCGAGCGCGAGACCCTGCGGGTGCTGCGCGAGACGGGCTGGCTCGACCGCCACCACGTGAAGCACGAGCTGGTCGTGCAGAGCTTCAGCGCGGACAGCGTCCGGCAGGTGCACGCGCAGCGCCCGGACATCAAGACGGGCTTCCTGGGGACGCCCGCCGTCGCCGACCTGCCGACGTACGCGCGGTTCGCCGACCAGATCAACTCCACGCACACGTCCATCTCCGACGACTACGTGGGCGAGATCCAGGACCTCAAGGGTCCGCACGGCAAGCCGCTGGAGATCTTCACCTGGACCGTCGACGAGGCCGCGGCCGCGCGGCGGGTCGCGGACTTCGGGGTGAACGGCATCATCACCAACAAGCCCGACGTGGTGCGCGCGGCGCTCCGCGACTGACCGGCTCGCCCGGTGAATGCCGCCCGGTGAATGCCGCCCGGAGCGGCACCGCCGGGCGGCGTTGTCAGTGCCCGGTCGTACGGTGGTGTCCATGAACGCCACGGGGCACACCCAGCAGGAGCAGCGGCAGGACGGGCGACCGGGCCCGGTCTGGGCCGTCGTCGCGGGCGACATCGGTCCGCTGCTGCTCGCCGCGACGGAGACCGGCCTGGTCAACGTCGTCTTCCACGCCACCGACGACGTACGGGACAAGGCCCTCGACCGGCTCGGCGCCCGGCTCGGCGCCGAGCCGGTCGAGGCGCCCTCCTCCCCGCTGCTCGCGGAGCCCATACGCCAGCTGGAGGCCTACTTCGCCGGTCGGCGGCGCGACTTCGAGCTGCCGCTGGACTGGTCGCTGATCTCCGGCTTCAACCGGCAGGTGCTGCGCGAGCTGGCGGCGGGCGTTCCGTACGGGACGGTCGTGGGCTACGGAGACCTCGCCCGCCGCGTCGGCCAGCCCGGAGCGGCGCAGGCCGTGGGCATGGCGATGGGCGCCAATCCAGTGCCGGTCGTGGTGCCCTGCCACCGCGTGGTCGAGAGCGACGGCGGCATCGGGGGCTTCGGCGGCGGCCTGGAGACCAAGCGGCGGCTGCTGGCCCTGGAGGGGGTCCTGCCCGAGCCGCTGTTCTGAGGCCGAGCAGGCGACCGCGCCGGCGGGACGAGCCGTGTCGGTGGGTCCGTGCCTGCTGACACACTGCGCGCGTGACCACATCCTCCATATCCCCGTGTCCCCCGCCCCTCCGGAGATGTGTGCCGCACCCGGCACAGAAACCGCGTACAGGCACCCCGTCGGCCACGGCCCCGGCGGGCGAGCGATGACCGCGACCGAGCGGGCGGCCGTCGGACCCGTCGCCGTGGCGGACCTGCCCGCCCTGCGCCGCCGCGTCGCCGCGGTCCTGGTCACCAGCCAGATCCTCGGCGGGCTCGGCATCGCCACCGGCGTGGCGCTGGCGGCCGTGCTCGCCAAGGAGGTCAGCGGCACCGAGTCGCTGTCCGGCCTCGCGCCCACCGCGACCGTCGCGGGGACCGCCCTCCTCTCGGTGCCGCTGGCTTCGCTGATGACGGCACGGGGGCGCCGTGCCGGTCTCGTCCTGGCGTACCTGATCGGCGCGTTGGGTGCCGCGGTCGTCGTGGTGGCCGCGGCCGTCGAGAGCTTTCCGCTGCTCCTCGTGGGCATGGCCGCGTTCGGCGCGGCCTCCGCGGCGAACCTCCAGGCGCGGTTCGCGGCCGCCGACCTGGCCGAGCCGAGCACCAGGGCCCGGGCCATCTCGAACGTCGTGTGGGCCACGACGATCGGCGCGGTGATCGGCCCGAACCTCGCCGCGCCCGCGGGGCACAGCGTGTCCGCGCTCGGCATCCCCAAGGCCTCGGGGGCGTTCGTGTGGGCGGCCGGGGTGTTCCTGATCTCGGCGGTCGTCGTGGCCGTGCTGCTGCGCCCGGACCCGCTCCTGACCGCGCGCGCCCTGGACCCCGACACGGACACCACGAAGGCGAGCGGGGGGCTGCGGGCCGGCGTCGCCGCCGTCGCCGCGTCCGGGCGGGCCCGGCTCGCCCTGGCGACGCTCGTCATCGCGCACACCGCGATGGTCTCGATCATGTCGATGACACCGGTCGACCTCGGTCACCACGGAGCGAGCATCGATCTGATCGGCCTGGTGATCAGCGGGCACATCGCGGGCATGTACGCGTTCTCACCGGTGATGGGGCGGCTCGCGGACCGGCTCGGGCGGCTCAGCGTCATCGGCCTGTGCGTGGGCCTGCTCGCCGTCTCCGCGCTGCTCGCGGGCACCGCGGGCGGCAACCACGCGCAGACCGCGGCGGGTCTGTTCCTGCTCGGCCTCGGCTGGTCGGCGGGCCTGGTGTCCGGCTCCGCGCTGCTCACCGACTCCGTGCCGCCCGCCGCGCGCGCCGCCGCGCAGGGCCTGTCGGACCTGACGATGAACGCGGCGGCGGGCGTCGGCGGCGCGGTCGCGGGACTCGTGGTCGCGCGGGCGAGCTACGGCTGGCTCAACCTCGCGGCGGCGCTCCTGCTCCTGCCGCTGGCGGCCCTCGCCCTGTTCGGCCGGGGAGGGCGGACTGCTGAGCCCACGACGTGAGGCCGGGGAGGGCGGGGCCGCCGACCGTGTGCGGCGCCCTGGCCTCCGCGCGGCGGGCGCGCCCCCGTCGGACGGGCCAGGCCGCCCGGCGTGATCAGTCCCTAGTCGCCCAGCGTGATGTGGTACGCCTTGCGCAGCGTCTCGTGGACGGTCCACGTCGTGCGGTCGCCCTCGCGCAGGAAGGCCGCGTCGCCGGGGCCGACCTCGATGACGTCGCCGCCCTCCACCGCGATGGTGGCGCGCCCGCTGACGACCACGAACAGCTCGTTGGCCTCGGTGTCGGTCACCACGCCCGGCGTGATCTGCCAGATGCCGCGCAGCTGCTTGCCGTCGGCGGACTCCCACAGGACCTTGCCGGTGACCACCGGGGTACCGGAGACGATCTGCTCCGGGTCCAGCGGCTCCTCCTCCAGGTCGACGTCCGGGATGTGCACGGCAAATGAGGCGACGCTCTGATCATTCGTGGTCATGGCCGGTCACCCTAATGGGTTTGCCGCGGCTCACCGCCCGCCAGGGATGAACCCAGGGGGCGGCCCCAGGAGCGAAGGCGACCCGACTGGCAGGAGGCAGACCCGTGTTGGTGGTGTCCGACGAGGTACAGACGGCTCTCGCACGACGGCGGCCGGTCGTGGCCCTGGAGTCCACGATCATCGCGCACGGTCTGCCGCGCCCGCGCAACCTGCGCGTGGCGCTCGAACTGGAAGCGGCCGTGCGCGAGGAGGGCGCCGTCCCTGCGACGATCGCCGTCCTCGACGGCCGCCCCCACGTCGGCCTCGACAAGGAGCAGCTGGAACGGGTCGCCGGGCAGGACGACATCCGGAAGCTGGGCCACCGCGATCTGCCCCTGGCCGTCGCCACGGGCGCCTGCGGGGCCACGACGGTGTCGGCGACCGCGCTGCTCGCCGCCCGCGCGGGCCTGCGGGTGTTCGCCACGGGCGGGCTCGGCGGGGTGCACCGGGAGTGGACGACGACCCAGGACGAGTCCGCCGACCTCGGGCTGCTCGCGCGCACCCGGATCACCGTGGTGTGCGCGGGGGTGAAGTCGATCCTGGACGTGGCGGCCACGCTGCAGCGCCTGGAGACGCTGGGCGTCGCGGTCGCCGGGTACCGGACTGAGCGCTTCCCCGGCTTCTACCTCGCCGACTCCGGGCACCCCGTGGACTGGACGCTGCGTACGCCGGACGAGGTGGCGGGGGTGATGCGGGCGCAGGACGCGCTGGCCGGTCCTGAGTCGGCGCTCGTCGTGGCGAACCCCGTGCCCCAGGAGGAGCAGCTCGACCCCGCGCTCCACGCGCGCGTACTCGATCAGGCGCTACGGGAGTGCGACGCGCGGGGCGTGACGGGTCAGGCCGTGACGCCTTTCCTCCTCGACCACCTGGTGCGGCACACCGAAGGGGCCTCCCTGGAGGCGAACTTGGCGGCGGTACGGGGCAACGTACGTCTGGCGGCGCGGATCGCGGCCGCGTGGGCCGAGGGATGACGGGCGGGGGCCGCCCCCAGGGCCTGCTGGTCGTCGGGGACGTCGTCACGGACATCGTCGCCCGGCATCGCACCCCCTTGGTGCCCGGCACCGACACGGAGGCCGCGATCCGCACGGTGCCGGGCGGTGCGGGCGCCAACGTCGCGTGCTGGGCCGCCTGTTGGGGGCACCGGGACGTGCGCTTCCTGGGGCGCGTGGGCGCCGACGCGGCGGCCTGGCACGAGGAACACCTGACCCGGGCGGGCGTGCTCCCCCATCTCGTCGTCGACCCCGACGCCCCCACCGGCACCGTGATCAGTCTGGTGGACACGGGCTGCGGCACGGCGGAGCGGACCTTCCTCACGGACAGCGGTGCGGCGCTGCGCCTGACCCCCGCCGACTGGGCGCCGGAGCTGCTCGACGGCGTGGGCTGGCTGCATCTGTCCGGCTACTTGTTCTTCGCCGACACCGGCCGGGCGGCCGCGCGGGCGGCGCTCGGCGCGGCGCGGGCACGCGGGGTGACGGTGAGCGTGGACCCGGCGTCGGCGGGCTTCCTCGCGCGGCACGGCCCGGGCCGCTTCCTGGCGTGGTGCGACGGCGTGGACGTGCTGCTGCCGAGCCAGGGCGAGGCGGAGCTGCTCACGGGCCTGCCGCGGGCGGCGGACGCGGCGCGGGCCCTGAGCCGCCGCTTCCCCACGGTGGTCGTCAAGTCGGGCCGTGCGGGCGCGCTGGCCGCGCGGGACGGCGAGGTGCGGGTGCGCGTGCCCGCGGAACGGGTGGAGGCCCGGGACTCCACGGGCGCGGGCGACGCGTTCACCGGCGCGTTCATCGCCTCGCGGCTCGCGGGCGCGAAGCTGTGCGACGCGGTGGCCGAGGGCTGCGGGGCCGGGGCGCGGGCGGTGTCACGGGTGGGGGCGCGGCCCGCACCGCCACCAGAGGCGCGACCCGCGTCTCCGCCAGAGTCACGCCCTGCGTCTCCGCCAGAGTCACGCCCTGCGTCTCCGCCAGAGTCACGCCCTGCGTCTCCGCATGAGGCGCGGCCCGTACTCCCACCCGGGGCGCGGCCCATACTCCCACCCGGGGCGCGGCCCGTACTCCCACCCGGGGCGCGGCCCGTACTCCCACCCGGGGCGCGGCCCGCGCCGAAGGTTCCGCGGCACGGCGGTGGGCAGGCGTAACGGCGACGGCCCGGAGCGGAACCCTCCGATCCCACAGGCCCCAACGCGGTGGGGGCCGGACTGGCAGACTTGTCCATCAAGTCCAGCGCGAGGAGCCGCACATGTCGATGGGGAGCAACTTGCGGAAGGTGAGCAGCCTCCGCAAGGTCGGGAACCTGAGGAGCGTTCGCGGCCTGCAGAAGGTGGCCCGCCTGACCCGGCGCGGCCCGCGCGTCGATCTGAGCCACCCCGCGCGCTCCCCCCTGGGCTCCTCGGTCGTGAAGTGCGTGACGTACAGAAAGGGGGTGCGGCAGACCGCGGCGCGCGACGGTGACCTCGTCGAGGCCGTGGCCCAGGTCCGCAAGGACGACGACGGCTTCGTCTGGCTTGGTCTGCACGAGCCCACGGAGCCGGAGTTCGCCGGCATCGCCGAGCTGTTCGGCCTGCATCCGCTGGCGGTCGAGGACGCGGTCCACGCCCACCAGCGGCCGAAGGTCGAGCGCTATGACCAGACGCTGTTCGCCGTGTTCAAGACCGTCTGCTACGTCGAGCACGCCGAACTGACCGCGACCAGCGAGGTGGTGGACACCGGCGAGATCATGGTCTTCGTCGGCCGCGAGTTCGTGATCACCGTGCGGCACGGCAGGCACGGCTCCCTCGGCCCGCTGCGCGAACAGCTCGAGGCGACGCCCGAGCAGCTCGCGCAGGGACCGGCCGCGGTGCTGCACGCGATCGCGGACCAGGTCGTCGACGACTACCTCGACGTGACGGAGGCGGTGCAGGAGGACATCGACGCGGTCGAGTCAGAGGTCTTCTCCGCCACCGGGGCACGCACGGCCGACCCCGGCCGCATCTATCAGCTCAAGCGGGAGCTGCTCGAGCTGAAGCGCGCGGTGGTGCCCCTCGGTCGCCCCCTCCAGGTCCTCGCCACGCAACCGATACGTGTCATCGCGCCCGAGATACAGGCGTACTTCCGCGACGTGGACGACCACTTGAAGCGGGTCGCCGAGCAGATAGCCGCCTTCGACGAACTCCTCAACTCGATCCTGCAGGCCCACCTCGCCCAGGTGACGGTCGCGCAGAACGACGCCACCCGGAAGATCACGGCATGGGCCGCCATAGTGGCCGTCCCGACGATGGTCTGCGGCATCTACGGCATGAACTTCGACCACATGCCCGAGCTGCACTGGCGGTTCGGCTACGCGCTCGTCATGGGGGTGATCGCCACGGGGTGCGTCGTGCTGTACCGGGGCTTCCGGCGCAACGGCTGGCTGTGAGGCGCCGCCCGCGGGGAGGGAGACGTCAGCCCTTGGCGTAGACGCTCTCGCACCAGGCCGCGAGCTGCTCCTCCGTCAGGTGCTTGGCGAGGTCGGCCTCGCTGATCATGCCGACGAGGCGCTTGTCCTCGATCACGGGGAGCCTGCGGATCTGGTGGCCCTGCATCTCCTCCAGGACGGCGTCGACGCCGGCGTCCGAGGCGATCCAGCGCGGGGTGCCCTGGGCGAGTTCGCCCGCGATGACCTTGGCCGGGTCGTGCCCCATCGCCACGCAGCGGACGACGATGTCGCGGTCGGTGAGGATGCCGCACAGCCGCTCGTTCTCGTCGCTGATGGGCAGGGCGCCCACGTCCAGCTGGCGCATCAGCTGCGCGGCGCGGTCCAGGGTCTCGTGGGCGGGGATCCACTGGGCCCCGCGGTGCATGATGTCTGCGGCGGTGGTCATGACGTACCTCCCGGTGCCGGACGACCGGCGCGGCGCGGCGCGGGGGCACCGCTGGTACCGACGACCTCGTTCAGCCCCGACGATCTCATTGTCACCGCCGCGCCGGACGGCTGCACCCGCAGCCGGTCAGCACCCGACGGCCGCGCCGGGACGGGGCGGCGGCACCCCAGCGGGTCGGCACCCCAACGGATCGGGACCACGGCGGATCAGTGCCACAGCGGTCAGCCCCACGGCAGGGGCAGTGCCACGGCGGTCAGCCCCACGGCAGGGGCGGCGGCACGGCGGGCGGTGGCACGCGCGGCAGGTTCAGCCGTTCCACGCCGGGTGCCGGGGGTCGTCGGCCCGTACGGTCACGTCGGCGGCGGCCGTGGGGTCGCGCTCGGCCTCGTAGCGCTCGAAGGCCGGGAGCGTCCACTGCTCCTCAGGGACCGTGCGCCGGTGCAGGGCGCCCGGGGAGAGCCGTACGTGCACCGTCAGATCGAAGGGGAACCAATGACCGAGCAGCAGGGGGCCGTGCAGCAACAGCAGCCCTCCCGGCGGGAGCTGGACGTAGGGGCTGCGCGTGGCACGGTCGGCGGCCGGGTCCCACAGGTCGGGCAGGATCCGGCCGGTGCCGCCGGGGTCCAGCGGACCGAAGACCTCGCGCCAGAGGGCACCCGTGTCGAACCAGCCGCTGTAGTAGGCCTCCACGTCCTCGTGGCCGTACTCGAACCGCAGCGAGGCGGGCCGCAGGAACCCCTGGGTGCCGACGACGAGCGCGGACCGCCCGCGCACGCGCAGCGCATCGGCGACGCGCTCGGCGAGGTCACCGGGCCGGGCCGCGGGAGCGCCGTCGAAGGCGACGCGGGGCCAGTCGCCGCCGTCCGCGGGCGCCAGTTCGAGGAGCCGGTCGGCGAGGGTGTCGGTGAGCCGTTCCCAGGTGATCGCTTCGAGTCGCACGGGGCCATGATGCCCGCACGCCGGGGGCGCGCGGCGGTGCGGGTGGGCACCGGGGGCGCGGCCCGCGTACGGCACGCCGTCGGGCGGGAAGATACCCGTATGGCGCTCCCCCGCTCCCCAACTCCCGCCGTCGATGGCCGCCTTGTCGTCTTCCAGCCCCTCAAGCACAAGCGCTGCGCAGAGTGCGGGGCCGGGCCGTTGGCGCTGCTCGCCCTGGAGGAGGGCAGGCCGCGGTGTCTGGACTGCGCCGACCTCGGGCACCTCGTGTATCTCCCGCGCGGCGACACCGCGCTCACCAGGCGGTCGCGGGATGGCAGCGCGCTGTCGGCGGTGGTGGTCCGCTTCAACCGGCGCAAGAGCCGGTACGAGCGCCAGGGCGTCCTGGTCGAGGAGGCGGCGCTCGCGCTGGCCGAGCAGCGGTGTCTGGCCGACGCGGAGGCCAGGGCGCGGCGGCGCGCGCGGGACGCCGTGCGGCGGGCGGCGGTGGACGAGCGGTTCGCGGCGGCGTTCGCCGAGGAGATCCTGCGGCTCTTTCCCCGGTGTCCGCCGGAGCGGGCCCGGCGGATCGCCGCGCACGCCTCGGTGCGCGGCAGCGGCCGGGTGGGCCGCAGCGCGGCCGGGCGGGCGCTCACCCCGCGCGCGGTGACGGCGGCCGTGATCGCGGCGGTGCGCCACACGGAGACGGAGTACGACGCCCTGCTGATGCGGGGCATCCCCCGGGGCGAGGCCAGGCGCCGCATCGCGCGCGGCGTAGAGGAGGCGCTGCGCGCGTGGGGGCACGGGACGGACCGAGCGGCACCCCACCACGGGACGGACTGAGCGGCACCCCTCACCACACAGGGCCCCCGACAGGTAACCCCACAGAGGTGGGAAAGGAGGCACCCCCGCAGAGGAAGGGGCGGCGCGCGCCGGTGTCGAGACGGTGGCGCATGGAGGTGCGGGAACGGCGTATGGCCGGGGGCGCGTCGTGGCATTTGACTTGTCGTAGACACACCACACCGTGCAGGATCTTGCGCGGCGCGCCGACCGTCCCCAGGCCCGGTCCCCCGTGGGAAAGCACCCCGCGAGCCGATCGTCCAGAGGCCGGACCCACTCAGGGAGTTGCCATGATCGAGGGACCCTACTTCGTGCTCACCGTCCTCGGGGCGATCTCCTGCGGCCTGGTCGCGGGGGTGTTCATCGGCTTCTCCACGTTCGTGATGAAGGGCCTCGCCGCGCTGCCCCCGGCCCAGGGCATCGCCGCGATGAACGCGATCAACGTCACGGCGGTCACTCCGGCGTTCATGGCCGTGTTCATGGGGGCGACGGGCCTGTGCGCGGTGCTCGCCGTGGTCACGTTCGTGCTGTGGCCGGAGGAGGGCAGGGTGGAGCTCCTGCTCGGCTGCACGCTGTATCTCGTGGGCTGCTTCGGCGTCACCGTGGCGGCGAACGTGCCGCGCAACGACGCCCTGGCGAAGGTCGACGCGGGCTCGGAGCGCGGGGCCGCGTACTGGCGCACGTATGTGGCGGAGTGGACCATGTGGAACCACGTGCGCACCGCGGCGGCCACCGCGGCCTCGGCGGCCTTCGTCCTCGGCCTGACCTGACGGGGCCGCGCCGCCGGCTCCGCAGGACCCGGCCGTCCGACCTGGTCGGCGCCGCGCGGTCGTCGCCCCGCTCCCGGCATGCCCGGCCCGCCCCCGCGACGTACCGTGGCTCGAAGGACGCGTATCGCGGGCGGGGAGACGTAGGGAGACGGCCATGGCCGACCCCAAAGGGTTCCTCAGGGTGGCGCGCGAGGAGTGGCCGCGGCGAGCGGTAGGCGACCGGGTCAAGGACTGGGACGAGGTGTACGAGCCGGGCGCGCTGCTTCCGCTGGTGGAGCGGCAGGCGGACCGGTGCATGGACTGCGGGGTGCCGTTCTGCCACGAGGCGTGCCCGCTGGGGAACCTCGTCCCGGAGTGGAACGAGCTCGTCTCGCGCGCCGACTGGTACGCGGCGGCGGAGCGGCTGCACGCGACGAACAACTTCCCCGAGTTCACCGGGCGGCTGTGTCCCGCCCCGTGCGAGGCGGGCTGCGTGCTCGCGATCAACCAGCCCGCGGTGACGATCAAGAACGTCGAGGCCGCCATCGCCGACCGCGTCTGGGCGGACGGCCTCGCGCCGCCGCGGCCGCCGGAGCGGCTCACCGGCAGGAGCGTCGGCGTCGTCGGCTCGGGTCCGGCGGGCCTCGCGGCGGCGCAGCAGCTGACGCGCGCGGGGCACACGGTCGTGGTGTACGAGCGCGAGGACCGCGCGGGCGGGCTGCTGCGGTACGGGATCCCCGCGTTCAAGATGGAGAAGCGGCACCTTGAGCGGCGGCTCGCGCAGCTGACCGCCGAGGGCACCACGTTCCGCACGTCGACGCACGTCGGGCGGGACGTGGGCGCGGCGGCGCTGCGCGCCCGGCACGACGCGGTGGTCCTCGCGGTGGGGGCCACGGCGTGGCGGGAGCTCGCGGTGCCGGGGCGGCAGCTGGCCGGGGTCCGGCAGGCGATGGAGTACCTGCCGCTCGCCAACCGCGTGTGCGAGGGGGACCTCGACGCCTCCCCCCTGTCGGCGGCCGGGAAGCACGTGGTGATCGTGGGCGGCGGCGACACCGGCGCGGACTGCCTGGGCACGGCGGTGCGGGAGGGCGCGGCGTCGGTGACGCAGGTCGACATCCGCCCGCTGCCGGGCGCCGAGCGGGACGGCGCGGCGGAGCCGTGGCCGACGTACCCGCACGTGTACCGCGTGTCCCCCGCGCACGAGGAGGCCGGGGAGCTGGGGTTCGCCCAGCGCCCCGACGCGGACGCGCGGCTCTTCGCGGCGGCCACGCTGCGGTTCGCCGGGGACGCGGCGGGGCGGGTGCGGGCCGTGCGCCTGTCCGGGGTGGACGGGGAGCGGCGGCCGGTGCCCGGCGCGGAGCGGCTGCTGCGCGCCGACCTGGTGCTGCTCGCGCTGGGGTTCCGGGGGCCGGAGGTGGCCGGGGGCCCGGTCGGGGAGCTGGGCGTGTCCGTGACGCCGGGCGGGGCCGTGGCGCGTGACGACGCCTACGCGACGGACGTCCCGGGGGTGTTCGTCGCCGGGGACGCGGGCCGCGGCCAGTCCTTGGTGGTGTGGGCGATCGCGGAGGGCAGGGCCGCGGCGGCGGCCGTGGACCGCTGGCTGATGGGCACCACGCACCTGCCCTCACCGCTGGGCGCCCACACCAGCCCCCTCACGGCGTGACCACGCCCGGGCTCGCCCGAAGGATTACGACGCGCCGAAGGCCGACCCCGTCCGCGGCCCACTGACGACCCGGCCAGGGGCCCACTCACGCCCCGGCAGGTGCCCGCTGACGAGCCCGGCAGGGGCGCCCGCTGACGACCCGTGAGCCGAAGCGCAGCGCCCCTCACCCCTTACGCGCCACCCCGCCGAAGATCGGCACCGGCCCCTCCCCCGCCACGGGAACGCGCTCGCCCAGTTCCGGATGCCAGGTGTCGACCGTCGTCACGCCCGGGGCCGTGAGGTCGAGGCCGGCGAAGAAGCGCCGGACGTCCGTGCGGTCGCGCAGGGCGAGGTTGAGGGCGCGGGACGCGTAGAGGTCGCCCGCGGCGCGGGCCCGGTCGGGGGTGAACTCGCCGGTGCCGTGCGACAGCATCAGCCAGCTGCCCGGCGGCAGCGCGGACATCAGCCGGTCCACCAGGTCGTACGGGCCGCTGTCGTCGGGGACGAAGTGCAGCAGGGCGATCAGGGAGAGGGCGACGGGCCGGCTGAAGTCGAGGGTCTTGCGCGCCTGTTCGAGGATCGCGGCGGGTTCCCGTACGTCCGCCTGGATGTACTCGGTGGCGCCCTGGGGCGTCGAGCGCAGCAGCGCCTCCGCGTGGGCGAGCACGATCGGGTCGTTGTCGCAGTACACCACGCGGGCGTCGGGCACGACGCCCTGGGCGATCTGGTGCAGATTGGGCTCGGTCGGGATGCCGGAGCCGACGTCGAGGAACTGGCGGACCCCGGACGCCGCGAGCCACCGCGTGGCGCGCTGCATGAACGCCCGGTTGGCCCGCGCGATGCCCGGGATCCGCGGGTCCATGGCGACGAGCTGACGGCCCATCTCCTCGTCGACCGGGTAGTTGTCCTTGCCGCCCAGCCACCAGTCGTACATCCGCGCCGGATGCGGCTTGCTGGTGTCTATGCAAGGCGACGGGGACTCCCCGTGCGACGAGGGGGACTCCCCGTGCGGCGACGCGGACTCCTCGTAAGGCGACGCGGACTCTGCGGGCGGCGGCACGAACTCCCCCGTGGCCCCCCGGCTGCCCGCTCCGGTCCCGGTCAACTGCGGCTCCCTCGCCAGTTCGGCAACGTACGAATCGCGCCAGATTCCGCGCGCGGCGACCGCGGTCGCCGCTACGCGCGTCACGACAGCAGGAAGTCGGCCTCCCCGGCCTTCGCTCCCTGTATGAACGCCCTGATCTCGCCGTCCGTGTAGATGAGCGCGGGACCGTCCGGGTCCGAGGACTGGCGCACGGCGACGCGCCCGTCGTCCAGCTTCATGGCTTCCAGGCAGTTGCCGCCGTTGCCGCCGCTCCACGGCTTGTGCCAGCCCTCGCTGCCGAGCTCGCGGGCGGGCATGCCGTTGTAGATCCGGGAGGACCCGGGGGGCCGGGAATCGGCGCGGGTGTCGGGCCGTGACGAGGGGCCCGTGCCCGCTCGGTGTCGATCTCGGTCCATTCACAGCTCCTTGCGGACATCCCGGAGGATCTCCTTCGTGCGTTGTGCGGTCGCGGCCTGGGCCGCCATGCGGTCCATGACCTCCAGATGCGTCGCCACCTCGGCGCGCGCGTCCAGATAGACGGCGCCGGTGAGGTACTCGCTGTAGACCATGTCCGGCAGCTCCGCCATGGCGAAGCGGAAGAGCACGAACGGTCCGAACGTGCCCGGGTGCGGGCCCGCCGCGAACGGCGCGACCTGCAGCGTCACCCGAGGCATTTCGGTGGCCTCAAGCAACCGGTCGATCTGCGCGCGCATAACGTCGGGCCCGCCGACGGGACGGCGCAGGGCCGTCTCGTCCATCACGACCCACAGCCGCGGCGCGTCCTCCCGGGTCAGCAGCGTCTGGCGCTCCATGCGCAGGGCGACATAGCGCTCGGTGTCCTCGGGCCGGGTCTGGCCGATGGCTCCGGAGAGCAGGACGCCGCGCGCGTAGTCCTCGGTCTGCAGCAGACCGGGCATGAAGTGCGGTTCGTACGACCTGATGAGGCTCGCGGCGCCCTCCAGGCTGACGTACATGCTGAACCAGCCCGGCAGGATGTCGTGGAAGCGCTGCCACCAGCCCGGCTTGTTGGCCTCCTCGGCGAGGGCGACGAACGACTCGGCCTCTTCGTCCGCGACGCCGTACGCCTTGAGGAGCAGTTGCAGATACGGGATCTTCAGCGCGACCTCGGCGGTCTCCATGCGGCGCACCGTGGCCGGGGCCACGCGCAGGATCCGTGCGGCCTCGTCACGCTTGAGCCCCGCACGCTCACGCAGGTCCTGCAGGCGACGACCGAGAACGACCTGTCCGACGGTCGGCGCCGACCGCGGTTCGCTCACGTCCTACCTCCACCCACTACGCGTCACTCTCTGCATCGGATCTTGCCACTTCACGTTACTCTGCGTAGTCACTCATCGCACCAACTCACGCCACTTGGTGAGGCGTTGCGAGAAGTGTGCCATGCGGCGTCTCAAAGGAACATGTCACTGTGCACTTTTCAGAGTGGCCCTTGCCAAGGTGTTCGCGCCGGGGCGATAGTGGAGAGCGTGACTCCGCCCGCATCGTTAGGAACTGAAGCCACCGATCCCCGACTTGGCGTGTGCGCCGAGAACCGGGCGGCGGCTGCCGAGCCCTGCGTCTCCTTCACCCTGGCCGCGCTGCCGAGTTCCGTCGGCCGCGCCAGGCGGCTGACGCGTGACCGGCTCAGTTCCCTCGCGGTCGGCGACGACGCCTGCGACACCGCGGCGCTCGTCGTATCGGAGCTGGTCACCAACGCCATCGTGCACACCGCTAGCCGGACCGTCGTCTGCGAGATCCGCACGGAAGCCGACACCGTGCGGATCGCCATCCGCGACGAGGGCTGTGGTTCGGGGGTTCCACGCCCGACCGGCCTGCGCGGGCCTGACGAGGAGCACGGGAGGGGGTTGCTTCTCGTGAGCGCCGTGAGCAACGCATGGGGTGTCCAGGACTCCGGTACCGGCCTTTCGGTGTGGGCGGAGCTACCGACGACCGGTTGCCCGCCCGGCGGGAGCGCGTTCGGCGGCCTCGGCGACGAGGTCGACGGCCGCGACCGGGCGGGACCGGCCTTCGGCGCCGCCGCGTTCGGCGGCATGGGACTGGATTTGGACAACTTCGACGACCACGGCGATGTCGTCACGGAAGGCCACGGCAGGGGCCTGACCGGCGACACCCGCCACCGGATGGACCAGAGCGCCACCGGCGGCCTTTAGGCCGTCGTGACGGGGATGCGAGTGCGACAGCGATGCGGTCGGGGGATATGTGAGCGCGGGGACATCACGACTGTTCGGCCTTGACACCTTGGTACGGCTCTCGCGCGAGCGGGAGCGGGCGGTCGGACGGCGAGCCGTGAGTGTGCAGCCAGTGGCACGGCTCGCCGTCCCCGCCGGAATGGGGCAGCCCCTCGGCTGCGACGCGGTGGCGATGCCCGCGGAGTTCGGTCCGCGGCTCCTCGACCGGCTGCCCCGGGCAGGATGTGTGTACGAGGACGGACCGCGCTGGTGGTGGATCGTGCCCGCCGACTCCGACGTGGCCCTCCCGTGGCCGCCTTCGGCTTACTACTCGCCGGGCGCGCTGCTGCCGGACACGGTGCGGGAGCCGGTCCTCGTCCACCGCCCGGAGGCGGCGGTCCCCTATACGCCGCCCATTCCGCTGTATCTGGCCCTGTGCCGGATGTCCGGGGACGTCCCCGCGTGGGCCGGACCGGTCCGGGCCTAGCACCCGGACGCAGAGGCCCGGCCCCCTTCAGCGCCGGGCCGGGAGCAGCTGGCCCCGGCCCGGAGTCCACTCAGGCGGCGGCGCGCTCGCCCCGGGGGCGGCACGCGTCGGCGCCCCGCTCCAGCTGTTCCCGGACGATCACCAGGAAGGCGTCGGTCGCCAGGTCCATCACGACCTCCGCGCACTGACCCTCGCTGCGCCGTGCGTGCGCGAACTCCTCCGCGGGCCACGATCCACGCGGTCCGCCCGCGGGAAAGCGCTCCAGCACCACTCGTTCGTTGCTCATGTCCTCAGTTCCCCCGTGTGCTCGGTGCGGAGCGAAGGCTCCGCACCGATAACAACGCACGGAGCGCGCCCGAGGACTCGCAACGTGACCGATCTGACACCGAGTTGGGGCACTCGGGCCCCCGCCGTCCAGGCTCAGTAGGCGTATTCGTCGTACTCGTCGTGGTACCGCACCCGGGCGCTCCCCGCGGGCGCGCCGAGCTCCGACGCGCGCCCCTTGGGCTCCTCCCACTCCTCCTGGCGGCCGAGCGCGGTGAGGTCCAGCAGGCTCGTCGTGGAGCCGAGGCCGTCGAGGCCGCGGTCGAACGTCGCGTACGTGTGGAAGACGCGGTCGCCGTCCCGCAGGAAGCAGCTGATGCCCGGGCGGTCCAGGAGGCGCCCGGCCGGATCCGGGTACGACGCGGCGAAGTCGCGGTTGAACTCCGACCCGCACGTGGAGTACCAGGGCACCACCCAGCCCATGCGGGCCTTGAACGGCAGGATGCGGGTGAAGGGGGCGCGCGAGGCCGCGACGAACGTCGTGCCCCGGGCGTGCAGATGGGCGAGGTGCCCGATCTGGTCGAGGAAGGCCGAGCAGCTGGTGCAGCCCGCGTCCCACTCGGGGGCGAACATGAAGTGGTAGACGATGAGCTGGGCGCGTCCGGCGAACAGGTCGAGCAGCGTCGCCTTGCCGTCGGCGCCGTCGAACACGTACTCCTTGTCGATCTCCACCATCGGGAGCTCGCGCCGCTCGGCGTTCAGCGCGTCGCGGGCGCGCGTCGCGGCCTTCTCCCTGGCGAGCAGCTCCTCGCGCGCGGCCTGCCACTCCGCGCGCGTGACGATGTGCGGAAGTCCCATGGCGCTTTCCTCCGGTCGCGATCCACGGTTCTCGGGCGTTCTCAGGAGGGTGGACCGGGGGCCGCGGCGGAACTCATCGGTCGCGGAGGGGATTTCTGGAACTTTCTCGGGAGTCAGCACACGACGGGGAGTTCGAGCAGGCCACGGGCCCGCATCGAGGGGCGCCGGCGCAGCTCCTCCACGGGCACGGCGAGCGCCAGGTCCGGGAAGCGCTCGATGAGCGCGGCGAGCGCCGTGGCCGTCTCCATGCGGGCGAGCGGCGCGCCCAGGCAGTAGTGGATGCCGTGGCCGAGCGCGAGGTGGCCGCTCGCGTCGCGCGTGACGTCGAGCCGGTCGGGGTCGGCGAACCGCTCGGGGTCGCGGCCCGCGGAGCCCGGCGACAGCAGCACGGTCTCCCCCTTGGGCACGCGGACGCCGCCGATCGTGACGTCCTCCAGGGGGAAGCGGCGGATGGCGAGCAGCACCGGGCCCTCGTGGCGCAGGAACTCCTCGACGGCGCCGGGCAGCAGAGCCGGGTCGGCGCGCACCGCGGCGAGCTGCTCGGGGTGGCTGAGCAGGCCGAGGACGGCGGTGCCGATGAGCTGCACCACGTTCTCGTACCCGGCGAACAGGATCAGGAAGGCGAGCGACATCAGCTCGTCCTCGCTGAGGCGTCCACCGCCGTCGCCGTCGTCGTCCCGCACGGCGATCAGGTCGGACAGCAGGTCGTCGCCGGGCCGTGCGCGCTTCTCAGCGATGAGGGCGGTGAAGTAGCCGAGCAGCCCCGCGACCGCCTCCTTGGCGAGGTGGGGCCGCGCCGGGTCGGGGGCGACGAGGGCGTCGGTCCAGGTGCGGAAGTCGGGCCTGCGGGTGGCGGGGACGCCGAGGAGGTCGCAGATGACGGCGATGGGCAGCGGAGCGGCGTACGCGGCCACGAGGTCGCCACCGCCCGCCTCCGCCAGGGCGTCGAGGAGTTCGTCGGCGGCCCGCCGCACCGGCTCGCGCAGGCGTTCCGTCCGGCCGGGCGTGAACGCCTTGGCGACCAGGCGCCGGACGCGGGTGTGGTCCGGCGGGTCCATGTTGAGGAGGTTGGCGTCCAGGGCGGGCGGCAGCGAGAAGCCCCGGTAGTTGCCGGGCAGGGCGTGCGCCTTGTCCAGGGACAGGCGCGGGTCGGCGAGGGCCTCGCGGACGTCGGCGTGGCGGGTGACGAGCCAGGCGGCGTTGCCGTCGGTGCCGGTGACGCGGCGCACGGGCGCGCTCTCGCGCAGCAGGGCGTACGTGGTGTACGGGTCGTCGATGAGGCCGTCGAGCACTTCGGGAGTCGCGGGTGTCGCCATGGGGTTCAGCCTAAGGAGTGCCGTCCCGGGGGTGCCGGGCGGGCCGTCAGGCGTCGTACTCCTGGATCCGCCCGCCGTGGCCGCGGGCGACGAGTGCGGGCAGCCGCCGCGCCAACTCCCGTGTCACGGCGGGGACGTCGACGGTCAGCAGCTCCCGGTCGCGCATGAGGACGCGCCCGTCGACGATCGTCGTACGGACGTCGCCGCTGCGGGCGCTGTGCACCAGGGTCGCGGCCAGGTCGTGCACGGGCTGGGTGTGCGGCCCGGTGAGGTCGACGAGGACGATGTCGGCCCGGCGCCCCGGGGCGAGGCTGCCGATCCGCTCGCCGAGCCCGACGGCCCGCGCGCTCTGCAGCGTGGCGTGGTGCAGGGCCTGACGGGAGGTCAGCCAGCGGGGGTCGCCGGTGGCGGACTTCTGGACGAGCGCGGTGAGCGCCATGGACTCCCACACGTCCAGGGAGTTGTTGGAGGCGGCGCCGTCGGTGGCGAGCCCCACCGGGATGCCGAGGTCCGCGAGCAGCCGTACCGGCGTGGGGCCCCAGGCGAACTTCAGATAGCCGCGCGGCGCGCTGGCGACGGCGACCCGGCCGGTGGCGGCGCGCAGGGCGGCGGCGTCGGACTCCAGGATGCCGGTGCCGTGGGCGATGAGGACGTCGACGTCGAGCAGGCCCGCGCGGCGCAGCACCTCGATGGGCGTGACGCCGTGCCGGGCGACGCTGTGCTCGGTCTGGGCGCGGCTCTCGGCGGCGTGCAGATGCACCAGGAGGCCGTGCTCCCGCGCGAGTTCCGCGGTCGCGGCGAGGTCGGCGTCGTCGACGGTGTACGGGGCGTGCGGGGCGAGGCAGGTGGTGACGCGGCCGTCGGCGTCGCCCGCCCTGCGGAGCGCGAAGTCCAGGGACGCCGCCCGGCCGGCGGGCCCCTGCGAGGAGAAGTACGCCTGGCCGAGCAGGGCGCGAAGGCCGGTCTCGGCGACGACGTCGGCGACGGTGTCCATGGCGAAGTAGTGGTCGGCGAAGGTGGTGACGCCACCGCGGATCAGCTCGGCGCAGGCGAGCCGCGCGCCCAGCTCGACGTCCCGCGCTTGGAGGTTGGCCTCGATGGGCCACACGTGGTCGTTGAACCACTCCTCCACCGGCACGTCCTCGGCGATGCCGCGCAGGGCCACCATCGGGGCGTGCGTATGGCAGTTGATCAGTCCGGGCAGGGCGGCCTGGCCGCGCGCGTCGAGGCGTTCGGCGGCGGCCAGGTCCCGGGCGGCGGCCGCGGTGGTCACCTCGGCGATCACTGAGTCGCGTACGACGATCGCGGCGTCCTCGGCGAAGCCGACGTGCTCGGCGGCGTCGTGGACGAGGGCGGTGCAACCGCTGATGACGAGGTCGGCGGGGCCGGGTGCGACAGGCGCTGTCATGCGTTCACGGTACGTTCGCCCACGCATCCGCGCGGGGACTCTGCCGACGCGGCGATTCCGGGAGCACGCTGGCGTGAACCGACCGCTCGGCGTGCACCGACCGCTCGGCGTGAACCGATCGCCGCCCGAACCGCGGAGGGAGCCCGTTCATGCTCCTCGGCACCTGGAACCTGGAGAACCTCTACCGCCCCGGCACGCCGTTCGGCCCCAAGGACAAGGCGGCGTACGAGGCGAAGCTGTCCGCGCTCGCGGCGACGGTCCGCGCGCTCGACCCGAGCCTGCTCGGGGTGCAGGAGGTCGGCGACCCGGCGGCCCTGGAGGACCTTGCCGGGCTGCTCGACGGCGCCTGGCACACGGCCGTGTCGCGGCACGCGGACGACCGGGGCATCCGCGTGGGGTTCCTCAGCCGCCTGGAGCCGCAGGTGCTCGCCGACGAGGAGGCGTTCCCGGCGAAGCTGCTGCCCGTGCAGAAGGACGACGCCGGGGCGCGGGTCGCGGCGGCGGGGCGCGGCCTGTTCGCGGTGCGGATCGTGAGCCGGGCCATCGCCGTGGACGCGGCCGTGTGCCACCTCAAGTCGAAGCTCCTCTCCTACCCCGGCGGGCGGTTCAGCCCCCGGGACGAGGGCGAGCGGGCGCGCGTCGGCGCCTACGCGCTGTACCGCCGCACGGCGGAGGCGACGACGCTGCGGGCGCTCGCCGACCGGCTCCTCGCGGGCGACGGCCGGACCCGGGACGTCGTGGTGCTCGGCGACCTCAACGACGAGGTGGCCGCCGCGACGACGCAGCTCCTGCTCGGCCCGCCCGGCTCCGAGCTGGGCACACCGGGCCACGCGACGCCCGACCGGGGCGACGCGGCGCGGCTGTGGAACGTGGCGCCGCTGATCCCGCCCGAGCGCCGCTGCTCGCGCGTCAACTCCGGCCGCCGCGAGCTGATCGACCACGTGCTCCTGAGCCACCGCCTGCTGCGCCGCGTGACCGCCGGCGGCACCGCGGGCACGGGCCTTCCCGGCGCGTCCGGCGCGCCGGAGCTGCCCTCGGTGGGGGCGGACCCCGGTGACCGTAAGGGCGCGGCGGGCTCGGACCACGCCCCGGTGTGGGTGCGGTTCCAGCCGTGAGGCGCGCCACGGGGCCGCCGGACAAGCTCTAGCCGCGCGGCAGCACCGTCGACAGGACCTGCGGCAGCGGGTACCAGTCCGCCGACACGACGCTGGCGTGCCGCCCCGCGAGCAGCGCGGCCCGGTCGCGGGCCTGGGCCTCGGTGGGCCGGGTGCCGTCGATGGCGGGGGCCACCTTGTGGGCGTCAGTCATGACGACCAGATAGCCCCGGTCGGCGTACCACTTGGTGTCGACGGACCCGCCCGTGTAGACCGAGGCGTCGCCGTCGAAGAGCACGAACCACGGCCGGATCGTGGCGTCCGCGTACCGCGTGCGCGGGTCGCCGGACGCGGCGCCGAGCACGGCGGGGAAGGCGGCGGCGTCGCCGAGCCTGCCCGCGGCGGCCAGGTCGCGCAGATGCGTCGCGTACTCGCGGTCGGTCCACAGGGTGTCGACGGGGTTGTTCTGCTCGACGGTGCCGGGGATCAGCTCGACGACGAACTTCCCGGCGAGCGCGGCCCTGGAGGGCCAGCCCTTGGCGCGGACGGCCTCGTCGAGCGTGGCCCCGCCGGTCGCGAGGTCGCCGGGCCGGTACAGGGCGCCGCCGAGCTTCGCCCTGAGGAGGGCGTCGAGGTCGGCGGGCCCGCGGCCGCCCCGCGCCTGGAAGCCGTCCTTCAGCTCGACCTTGAGGAGCACGGGCCGGTGTCCCGGGTGTGCGTCGTGCCAGGCCTTCAGGTCGGCGAGGCAGCCGTCGAGGCGCTGGTCGCGCGCCTTGGTGCGCAGTTCCTCCGGGCGCTGGGCGTTCTCGCAGTTGTTGTCGTTGCCGATCGGGTTGCTGTGCGAGACGCGCCAGCCGCCGCCGAAGACGTTCGTCCACACGTCGAGTTCGAGCATGGCGGCGCCGGAGTCGAGCGCGTCGGCGAAGTAGGGGTACTTCGTCTTCTCGTACGCGTTGTGGACGCCGACGCCGGTGGTGGCGCCGTACGAGGCGTCGCTCCCGGCGGCCGCGGGCTCCGTGGCCACCGCCGTCCCCGCGAGCGAGGCCGCGACGACGACGCTCCCCGTCACCATCCCGCGTATCGCCTTTCGCACCGCCACCACGCGCACCGCCGTCCCCTTCCACCGCACCGGTCAAGTCCGGGGAAACGTACGGGATTCATGTGACGTCGCGGAAGACGGCGACTTACGGCCACACCTCGTGGCGCTGGAGCGCGGGCGCTTTCGGCCCCCTACTCTTGTCGACCGTCGAAGATCGGGCCCGACGGCCACGTCCGGCCCCGCCCTGCCACGAAAGGCACCCTCACATGGCGCTCACCCTCACGCTCACCGGCCCCCGCCTGGCCGTGGCCGCGGCGGCCGCGGCCCTCGCGATCGGCGCGCCGACGGCGTACGCGGCCCTGGACGGCGACCCGGCGCAGAAGCCCGCCGCCCCGACGGCGGCGGAGCGCGGCAAGCCCTTCGTCGAGACCCATCTGTTCTTCGGCACCGAACGCCCCGACGGCGGCCCGGCCGTGACGGACAAGCAGTTCATGAAGTTCATCGACACCGAGGTGACGCCCGGCTTCCCCGACGGCCTGACCGTCCAGCAGGGCCGCGGCCAGTGGAAGGACAGCAACGGCAAGATCGAGCGCGAGCGCAGCTACGAGCTGGTCCTGCTGTACCCGACGGCCGACGCGAAGAAGAACGACAAGCTGATCGAGGAGATCCGCTCCGACTACGAGAAGAAGTTCGCCCAGGACTCGGTGGGCCGCCTCGACGACCGCGCGCGGGTCGACTTCTGAGCGGACCGACGCCTCCGAGCAGCGCGGGCGAGGGTGCCGGGGCACCGGCACCCTCGCCTACCCGAGGTGCACGTCCCCCACGGTGTGGGCCTGGATGACGTTCCCGCGCTGCACGCCGCCGCTGATGGTGTTGTGCACGACCCCGCCGCGGTCGTCGCCGCCGTGGCCCAGTTCGTCGAGGAGCAGGCGCAGCTCCGCCGCCGCGTCCGGGTCCGCGCGCAGGGCCCGGCGCATGCGGTTGCGCCACTCGGCCCGCGCGTCGGCCTCGGCGTCGGCGTCGCCCGCGGCCCGCGCGGCCAGCAGGTCGTCGCGGGTCTCGTCGAGCGCGCCGCTCACCTGGTCCTCGTCCGCTCCGCGCCGCCGCCCGAGGAAGGCCACGACCCGCCCCCGCGCCGCGGCCCACCCGTCCCCCACCATCGCCTGCACGAGCGCGGTGGCCCCGGCCCCGGCGAGGGCGGCCAGCTCTGCGTCCATCGGGTCTCCTTCGTGACGGTCCGGAGGTGTGCCCCTTGGCTCGGGCGTCAACGGTAGCCGAGGGCACGGGAGTTGGTCACCGCCGGGCCGCCGCCTTCAGTAGGAAAGTTTCCTAACAATTCCCTGTCCGGATATTGACGCGCTCATGTCTACCTCGCCACCATTCCTGGCACGGCCCCTCCCGCACCCCCCCACCCGCCAGGAGACGGACATGCCGCAGACACCCCGTGCCGAAAACCGGAACGACAACGACCGGAACGCCGACCGCCGCACCGGACGAGCCCGTTGGCTCGTGCCCGCGGCCGCCGCCACCGCCCTCGCCACCACCGGCGGCCTGCTCCTCTTCTCGCCCGCCGACGCGGCCGAGAAGGAGGGCGTCGGGCGGGCCGCGTTCTCCGCCGTCGCCGTGGGCGACATCGCCGAGCAGTGCACCAAGAGCGACAGCAAGTGCGCGCACCCGAAGACGGCGGCCCTGGTGCAGCAGCTCAACCCGAGCTTCGTGATGACCATGGGCGACAACCAGTACGACGACGCCCGTCTGAAGGACTTCCAGAAGTACTACGCGACCACCTGGGGCGCCTTCAAGAACAAGACGAAGCCGGTGCCGGGCAACCACGAGACGTACGACCCGGCGGGCGCGCTCAAGGGCTACAAGTCCTACTTCGGATCCGTCGCCTACCCCGACGGCAAGAGCTACTACAGCTTCGACCAGGGCAACTGGCACTTCGTCGCCCTGGACTCCAACAGCTTCGACGACCGGGCGCAGATCGACTGGCTCAAGCGCGACCTCGCCGCCAACGGCAAGAAGTGCGTGGCGGCCTACTTCCACCACCCGCTGTTCTCCTCCGGCGAGCACGGCAACAACCCGGTCAGCAAGCCCGTCTGGAAGCTCCTCCAGGGCGCGAAGACGGAGCTGGTGCTCGGCGGCCACGACCACCACTACGAGCGGTTCGCGCCGCAGGACGCGGACGGGGACGCCGACGCCTCGAACGGGATCGTCGAGGTCATCGCCGGGACCGGCGGCGCCAACCCGTACAAGATCGAGGAGGTGCAGCCGCACAGCCAGAAGCGGATCACCAACACCTACGGCGTGGTGAAGATCGACTTCGCCGACGACGGCTTCTCGTGGAAGCTCATCGGAACCGACGGGTCCACGAAGGACAGCAGCCCCGCCTACTCCTGCCGCTGACGCCGGACCTGGTGCCACGCCCATGTATCTGGCCACCACCGACGCGGTCGCCACGGCCGCGGACGGCCGCCGCGCCCGCGGCCGCGTCACCGGCCCCGTGCTCGCGCTCGGCGCCGTCAGCCTCGTCACCGACATCTCGTCGGAGATGGTCGCGGCCGTGCTGCCGCTGTACTTCGTCCTGGGCCTGGGGCTCTCACCGCTCCAGTTCGGCTTCCTCGACGGGCTCTACAACGGCGTCACCGCCGTGGTCCGCCTCGTGGGCGGGTACGTCGCCGACCGGCGCGAGCGGCACAAGCTCGTCGCCGGCTCCGGCTACCTCCTGTCGGCCCTGTCCCGGCTCGGCCTGCTGCTCGCGGGCGGTGCCACCGCCGGGATCGGTGCCGCCATCGCGGCGGACCGGCTCGGCAAGGGCGTGCGCACCGCCCCGCGCGACGCGCTGATCTCCCTGCACAGCCCACCGGACCAGCTCGGCCGCGCCTTCGGCGTGCACCGGGCGATGGACACCACGGGCGCGCTGCTCGGCCCGCTCGCGGCGTTCGCGCTGCTGTGGGTCACGGCGGACGCCTACGACGCCGTGTTCATGGTCAGCTTCTGCTGCGGGCTCTTCGGGGTGCTGCTGCTCGTCGCGTTCGTCCCCGGACGGGAGGCGCCGCCCCCGGCCGCCCGCCGGGCGCGCGGCCCCTCGGCGCCGCGCCTCGCCCTCGCGCTCCTGCGCCACGCGGGCTTCCGGCGGGTCTGCGGCGCCGCCGCGCTGCTGGGGGCCGCGACGGTCGGCGACGCCTTCCTGTACCTGCTGCTCCAGCGGCGGCTCGACTTCGCGGAGAGCTGGTTCCCGCTGCTCCCGCTCGGCACCGCCGCCGTCTATCTGCTGCTCGCCGTGCCCGTGGGGCGGCTCGCCGACCGGTTCGGGCGGCGCGGGCCCTTCCTCGCGGGCCACGGCGCGCTCCTCGCCGCGTACGCCCTGCTGCTCCTGCCGACCGGCGGACGGCCGCTGCTCGTGGGCGTGCTGCTCGCCCTCGGCGTGTTCTACGCCGCCACCGACGGCGTGCTCATGGCGCTCGTGACCCCCTTCGTGGAGCCGGACCAGCGGGCCAGCGGCATGGCCGTCGTGCAGACGGGCCAGGCGCTCAGCAGGCTCGTCGCCGCCGCGGGCTTCGGCGCCGCGTGGACGCTGTGGGGCATCGGCACCGCGCTGACCTGCGCGGGGCTCGCCCTCACCGCGGCGATCGCGGGCGCGGCCGCGCTGCTGCCCCGCGCCGAGGACCCCCACGGCACGCCCCGACGGAGGACGACCCGACCATGACCCGCCCACGCCCGATGACCCTGTCCACCCGGCCCCGCGTCCTCGCCGTCGCCCTGGCCGCCGCCGTCCTCGCCACCGTCGCCGTCACGTACACCGTGCGGGCCGCGCGCGAGGCCGAGCCCGCCGTCACCACCTCCGAGTTCGCCCTGGACCAGGGCCAGTTGTACTTCCGCTCGACCGAGGCGGGAGCGGGCCGCGTCGCCCGGCTCCCGCTCGCGGGCCGGGGCCCGCGCACCACCGGCGGGCCGACGTGCGAGCGCTTCTACGCGGCCGGGGGCACCGGCCTGTGCCTCCTGCGCCGCCCCGGCATCCCGCCCAAGGCGTACGCCGTCGTCCTCGACGGCCGGCTGCGCGAGAAGCGGCGCATCGCCCTGCCCGGCATCCCGAACCGGGCGCGCGTCTCGGCGTCGGGGCGGATGCTGTCGTGGACCATGTTCGCCACCGGCGACTCGTACTCGGGCGGGGGCGGCTCCTTCTCCACGCGCACCTCGATCCTGGACACCCGCACCGGCTATCTGATCAAGAACATGGAGGAGATCCCGCTCACCCTCGACGGCCGCCGCCACCACTCCCCCGACGTCAACTACTGGGGCGTCACCTTCGCCCGCGACGACAACCGCTTCTACGCCACCGTCTCGACGAAGGGCAAGACGTACCTCGTCCGCGGCGACATGCGGAAGTGGGCCGCCGAGGCGCTGCGCGAGAACGTCGAGTGCCCGTCGCTGTCCCCCGACAACACGCGCCTGGCCTTCAAGAAGCGGGTGCGCGGGGGCACCTCGGACCCGTGGCGCCTGTACGTCCTCGACCTGCGCACCATGCGCGAGCACCCGCTCGCCGAGCGCCGCTCCGTCGACGACCAGGCGGCGTGGCTCGACGACGGCACCCTGGCCTACGCCCTGCCGGGCCGCGAGGGGCGCAAACAGGACATCTGGACCGTCCCCGCCGACGGCTCGGGCCGCCCCGAACTGCGCGTACCGGGCGGCAGTTCCCCCGCGGCGGTGCGCTGACGCCGCGTACACGACAGCCCGAACCCGCCACGGCCCCGCGGAAATTGAGGTGCGCCCGCCCCCGCGCACCTCGCACGATGCCCCCATGACCCCACACCGCACCGTTGTCCCGACCCTCTTCCCACCCCCCGGATACGCCCACTCCGTCGTCGTCGAAGCCGGTACGCGGCTCGCCTTCATGGCGGGTTCCGTGCCCCTGGACGCCGAGGGCACCCTGATCGGCGAAGGCGACGTCGCGGCGCAGACGCGGCAGGTCGTCGCCAACCTCGACGAGGCCCTGCGCGCCGTCGGCAGCGACCTGTCGCAGGTCGTCGCGAGCACCGTGTACGTCGTCGGGCACGAGCCCGGCGTGCTGACCGAGGCCTGGGAGGTCGTCCGCGCCTCGGGCCTGCTCAGCACCGAGCCGCACACGTCCACGCTCCTCGGCGTGACCGTCCTCGGCTATCCGGGCCAGCTCGTGGAGATCACCGCCACCGCGGTGGTGCCCGGCGCGTGACCGTCACCCTGCGAACCGCCACCGCCGGGGACGGCGCCGCCGTGGCGGAGGTCTATCTGCGCTCGTACGACACCGCCCTGCCGGACGTGCGCCGCCCCCACACCGACGACGAGGTGCGGGCGTACATCCGGCACGTGGTGATACCGCGCGGCACCACGTGGGTGGCTCGGGCGGCGGGCTCGGTCGTCGGGATGATGGTCCTGGACGGCGAGCGGCTCGACCAGCTCTACCTCGACCCCGCCTGGCGCGGCCGGGGCATCGGCGACCGCTTCGTCGCCCTCGCCAAGGAGCGCAGCCCGGAAGGCCTGACCCTCTGGACCTTCCAGGTCAACGCGCCCGCCCGGAGGTTCTACGAGCGCCACGGCTTCACCGCCGCCCAGTGGACGGACGGCGACAACGAGGAGGGCGAGCCGGACGTGCGCTACGACTGGCGGCCCTGACCCCCCGCACCCGCGTGCCGCCCCGCGCCGTCAGATGCGGGAGTTCCGCGCGAGTTCCAGCGCGTACCTCGGCCACCAGCCCCCCGCCACGGGCCCGCCCCGGCAGGTCCCGTCGGACTCGCCGGGGCGCTTCACCCACAGATAGGCGTCGACGCCGGGGACGCCGGTGCGGGTGGTGGGGGCGGTGCCGAGGGCGCGCCCCGGCGGGTTGCACCACGGCTCGACGCCCGCGTACGGGCCGTTGCCGTTGCGGCTGGAGTCGATGACGAAGTGCGGGTCGCCGCCGAGCGCCCGCGCGAGCCGGTGTCCGTACTCCGCGCTCACCGCGTCGGTGTGGAAGTTGGACACGTTCAGGGCGAAGCCGTCGGCGCGGTCCACGCCCGCCTGCCGCAGCGGGCCGACGAGCCGCTTCACCTGCGGGATCCAGGTGGCGTTGCCCGCGTCGACGTACACCTTGGCGCCCGGCTGCCGCTTGAGCCGGTCCACCGCGTGGGCGAGCAGCCCGTACCGCTCCTCGGTGTCGGCGCCCGCGCAGCCCGCCACCGCGAGGGCCACGGCGTCGGGTTCGACGATCACGTACGCGTCGTGCGCCCCGAGCCCGGCCGCGAAGCGGTCGATCCACGCCCGGTAGTGGGCCGCGTCGCGCGCGCCGCCGGCCGAGTAGGCGCCGCAGTCGCGGTCCGGGACGAAGTACGTGACGAGCACGGCGGTGCGCCCCGCCGCGGCCGCCCGCCGCACGAACGACCGCACCACCGGCTCGGGCCCGTCCTTGCTCAGCCACTCGGCCTGCGGCCGCACCGCGATCCGGGCCATCGCCCAGGCGTCGGAGAACCGCCCCTGCCGCAGCCACACGGTGGCCTGCCGCGCGGCGCTGGTGTCCGGGTTCACCCAGAAGGAGACGTCGGCGCGCGGCGCCCTGGAGTCGGGCGGCGGAACGGCGGCCAGTACGCACAGGCCGAGCACGGCGACGAGGACACTGCGGACGATGGCCTGGGACGGCATCCGGGCTCCCGGGAGAAATTCAGCCCGTCCGGCGTGCGAGGACGAGGCCGAAGGCCGATGAACGGGGGTACAGGGGGCAGAGCCCCCGGTTTCGGGAAGGGGCGGGTCCGGGGACAGGGCCCCTCGTCACGTCACCGCCGCCCCCAACGCCACGAACCCGCAGATCAGCACGAACAGGATCGCGAGCAGCGGCCACACGAACCGCAGGTACCGGTCGTAGCCCACCTTCGCCAGGGCGACGCCGCCGATGGTCACCGCGGTGGTCGGCACCCACAGGTTCATCCACCCGCTGGCCGCCGCCCAGGCGGTGACGACGACGGACCGCGACACCCCGGCGAAGTCCGCGAGCGGAGCGAGGATCGGCATGGCGAGCGTGGCGTGCCCGGACGTGGACGGGATCAGGAACGCGAGCGGCAGGTTCACCACGAACACGATCACCGCGAACACCCCGGACGACGTCCCCTTGACCACGCCCTCGATCGAGTGCAGGACCGTGTCCGTGACCCGCGAGTTGTTCATGATCACGGTGACGCCCCGGGCCAGCACGATCACCAGGGCGGGCGAGATGAAGTCGGCCGCGCCCTGGATGACGGTCGCGCTGAGCTTCTGCTCGCCCATCCGCGCGACCAGGCCCACGAGCACCGCCGCGCACAGGAACAGGGCGGCGAGCTGCGGGAAGGACCAGTCGAGTTCGAAGCCGTACGGCTTCGCGTCCGCGTCCCCGGTCAGCGCGCTCGACCACGGCACCACCGAGAAGATCATGAAGGCGAAGACCAGGGCGACGACGACCAGGATCGCCTTGTGCAGCCCGGTCAGCTCGGGCGCCTCGGCGTCCGTGCGCCCCGCGCCCGCCGTCTGCTCGCGGTCGCCCGGCAGGAATCCGCTGAGCGAGCGCTCGGGGTCGCGCCGCACGCGCCGCGCGTACCAGACGACGTACGCGACCGTCACTCCCGTGAGCACCAGCCACATCGCGAACCGCAGCACGATGCCGTCGCCGAGGGAGATGTCCGCCGCCGAGGAGGCCACG
This sequence comes from Streptomyces sp. AN091965, assembly GCF_022698285.1. Taxonomy (NCBI): domain Bacteria; kingdom Bacillati; phylum Actinomycetota; class Actinomycetes; order Kitasatosporales; family Streptomycetaceae; genus Streptomyces; species Streptomyces sp. AN091965. The sequence continues at coordinate 2,805,512 of NZ_JALDMY010000001.1, forward strand.
CCCGTCGCGAAGGGGTTGACCGTCGAGCACAGCACGCCGACGCCCGCGCCCAGGATGATCGCGCCGACGGCCGTCATGCGGTCGTAGCCGAGGGCCAGCATCAGCGGCACGATCAGGCCGTAGAAGCCGAGCGTCTCCTCGGCGAAGCCCTCGACGGTGCCGAGGACGGAGAACACCACCATGACGCCCGCGATGAGCAGCGCGCCGCGTTCGCGCAGCCGGTGGGCGAGCCGGCCGATGCCCCGGTCCAGGGCACCGGTGGCGAAGACGACGGTGATGAACGCGCCGATCGCGAGGACGAAGAGGAACACGCCCGCGCTGCCGTACAGATCGCCGGTCAGATCCGGGCCGACCTGCCCGGACTCGGTGTCCTGGATGCCGTACAGGCCGTTGACGGGCGCGAGGAACAGGTCGTTGAGGCGGTCCACGAAGGACTGATCGCCCGCGACGCGGTGGTAACTGCCCTGGACGGGGGCGCCCTTGGCGTTGCGGTCGTACTCCCCCGACGGGATCAGGAAGGCGAGCAGCCACACCGCCACGGTGACGACGGCGAGCACGGTCAGGGCGCTGGGGAAGGTGAACTTCCGCTTCGCGGCGGGCTCTTCGGGCGCGGACGGGGGTGGGGGCGGGGGTGCGGGCGGGGACGTGGTCATGCCGTGCCTCCCGCCCGGTCACCGGCGCGGAAGCCGTCCGCGTACTCGCGTACGAAGGCGCCCATGGCCACGACGGTGTTGCGCAGCTCGGAGAAGAGGACTCGCTCGTTCGGGGCGTGCAGATTGCACATGCTGTCCTGGGCGCCGAAGAGGAGCACCTCCGCGCCCGGCGCCGCCGCGGCGAGCCCGTTGACCAGCGGGATCGACCCGCCCGTCGCCACGTACGAGGCGTCCGCGCCCCAGGCCTCCTTGAGGGCGGTGAGCGCCGCGCGGTAGGCGGGACCGCCGGTCGTGGCCTCGTAGCCGGGCCCGGTGTCCCCGGGCGTGACGGTCAGCGGGACGCCGAAGGGCCTGAGGGACCGCAGGTGCTCGACGAGCGCGTCCCGGGCCTCGCGCGGGTCCTGGCGCGGATGGAAGCGCAGGTTCAGCTTGGCCCTCGCGTGCGGCACGACCGCTGAAGCGGCGTGCTCCACACCGGGCGCGTCCAGGCCGATCACGGTGATCGCGGGCCCGCTCCACAGCCGCTCGCCGAGGCCGCCGCTGCCGATCAGCGGCACGCCGTCGCGCACGCCCGCGAGGTCGCGGAACTCCTCCTCGGTGTACGAGGTCCCGGTCCACTCCGCGCGGTGCAGGCCCGCCACGGCCACGTCGCCGTGGACGTCGTGGAGGGTGGCCAGGGCCTTGAGCAGGACGAGCAGCGCGTCGGGCGCGGCGCCGCCGAACTCGCCGCTGTGGCGCGGCTCGTCGAGGGTGCGCACCTCGACGACGACCTCGGCGGCACCGCGCAGGCCCGTGGTGAGGGTGGGGGTGCCGGGGCGGAGGTTGCCGAGGTCGGCGATGACCATGGCGTCGCAGGCGAAGCGGCCGGGATCGGTGGGCGGATAGCCGTCGAAGGCGCTGCCGTACTCCTCCTGGCCCTCGACGACGATCTTCACCCCGACGGGCGGCCGGCCCCCGTACGCGCGCAGCATCCCGAGGTGTGCGATGACGTTGGACTTGTCGTCGGCGATGCCCCGGGCCCGCAGGCCCCCTTCGACGGGCGTCGGCTCGAAGGGCGGCGACCGCCACAGCTTCTCGTCGCCGGGCGGCTGCACGTCGTAGTGGCCGTACAGCAGGACGGTCGGGGCGCCGGGGCCGGGCGGCGGGATCTCGCCGTAGACGACCGGGGCGGTGTCGGGCAGGTCGATGCGCTCGACCGCGGGCACGCCGGCGTCCCGCAGCAGCGCGGCGACCAGGTCGTGGGCCTCCTCCACGGGCCCGCTCGGAAACCCGGGGAAGGCGATCGAGGGGATCGACGACAGCCGTACGAGGTCGGCGTGCAAGCCGTCCATCAGGCCGTCGACCGTGGTGGCGAGCTCTTCGGGCGTCATGGGCAGCACCTCGGGATCAGCTGTGATGCGTAATTTGCCGTGATGATCCCGAATTATCGGGTGCGGTGGCTCGCGGATTCCGGACGGCTCGCCGTGCGCCCGGGCCGCCCGCACCGATGCCGCATTAAGGTCGACGCATGGCTTCAGAGACTTCGGGAGGCGACGCGACGGGCAACGCCGTGCGCGTCGACAGCTGGATCTGGTCGGTACGCCTGGTCAAGAGCCGCTCGATGGGTGCGGCCGCCTGCAAGGGCGGGCACGTGCGGGTCAACGGCGAGCGCGTGAAGCCCGCGTACGGCGTGAAGCCCGGCGACGAGGTCCGGCTGCGCCAGGCCGGGGGCCGCGAGCGGGTCGTGATCGTCAAGCGCGTGATCCGCAAGCGGGTGGGCGCACCCGTGGCGGTCGAGTGCTACGTGGACAACAGCCCGCCCCCGCCGCCGCGCGAGGCGGTGGCTCCGGCGGGCATCCGCGACCGCGGCACGGGGCGCCCCACGAAGCGGGACCGCCGCGACCTCGAACGCCTGCGCGGCGCCCCGGGGCTGCCCCCGGCCCCCTGACCCCATCGGCGCGCCGGCGCGATGAGGGGCGCCGGAGCTACAGCCGGAACCAGCCGTGGCCGCCGTACCAGTGGCCGCCCGCCCGCAGGTGGTCGCCGACGGCCCGCTCCACGCGGGTGCGCCGCGGCAGCCCGGCCACCGGCAGGTCCCGGTCGCCGAAGACGAAGCCGATCGGCACGGTGTCGTCGGGCTCGTCGTCGCCGTACGTCGCGGCGAGCCGGAAGCGGTCCTGGAAGCGCACGATGTTCGCCTCGGCGGGCAGATACCGCTTCAACTGCGGGTCGAGCAGCCACGAGTGGCACACCGCGACCTCGTAGCGCTCCTGGGGGAAGTGGCGCGGGAAGAACTCCCGGGCGAGCGCCACCGAGCGGTCGCAGGCCTCGGGCGACAGCGGACCGTGGAAGTCCGGTATGTGCACGCTCAGACACAGGTCCCGGGGCCCGAGACCGAGACCGGCCCGCGCGACGGCCTCGCCCATGCGCGCGCCGAGCCGCGCCCGCTGGAACTGCAGCCGCCCCAGCTGGTAGAGCTCGCCCCGGAAGTGCAGCGCGTTCCAGGAGGGCACCGGCACGCCGCGGCCCCCGTGCCCCCTGCGGTGCACGGCCATGTGCCGCCCGAGGTCGGCGAGGGTGCGGCGGGCCACGTCATCGGATATGCCGCGACGGCGGTGGTACGCGCGCACGTACGGCAGCGCGGCGAGGAACACGAACACGTAGAAGCAGCTGCCCAACTCGCCCAGCTCCTCGGGCAGCACCGGCATCCGGGGCTGCGCCCCGGGCTCGCCCAGGTCCCGTACGAGCGCGTCGACGCACCGCTCCAGGAGCCACCGGGTGTCGTCGTGCCCGAGCACGTGCGCGCGCAGCGCCACGATCTCGTTGACGTCCTCGTGGGGCACGGCCAGGTCGAAGAGGACCTCCGTCAGCTCCTCGGCCTCCGGCAGGACGGCGGCGGCCCGCGGTTCCCCCGCGTCCGCAAGCTCCTTCAGCCACGCGGCGAGCCCCTCGTCACTCTCCGCCGCGGCCCGCAGCACGTCCAGCACAGCCCCACCTACCCCTCGGTCGCCCCTTCCGCTCCGCCCGCGCCGGGAGGACCCTGGAAGGAGGAGATGACGTCCGATGCGCACAGGCAGTGAACCGGTCACGGCACGCAGCCCCTTGCGCATGCGCTTCTGGTTCAGCGTATGGGGCTTGATCTGGGCGACCGCGGGCACGGTGGCCTTCGCGCTCGCCGGGCGCCCCGGCTGGGCCGCGGCGTGCGGCGTGCTGTGGGTGGTGATCACCGTGGACATGGCGCTCGTCCTGCGCCACATCCGGCAGGGGCCGCACTTCCAGCCCGGACGCGACGTGCCGCCGTACGAGCCGCCGCGGACCTGAGCGCACCCGGTGCCCCGCGCGGTGCGCCGGGTCCTTCACGCGCCGCGGCCGGGGCCGTCCGTGTCGTCGAACCGCGCCGCCGCCAGATAGTCCGGCTGCGGGTCGAGCGCCGCCGCGAGCCGGAAGTGGCGGCGCGCCTGGTCGGGCCGCAGGGCACGCTCATAGGTGCGGGCGAGCGCGAAGTGCGCGAACGCGTTGTCCGGCTCGCGCTCCAGGACGATGCTGAACTCCAGCTCAGCCGCCCGCAGTTGGGCGGAGGCGAAGAAGGCTCGGGCGCGCAGCAGACGCGCCGCCGTGTTCTCCGGATGGGCGGCGATGACCGTGTCGAGGAGCTTCACCGCGCCCCGCGGATCCCGTGCGGCGAGGAGCTGCTCCGCCGCGCGGAAGTCGATGACATGACTCTCCGGGCTGCTTTCGGGCACGCCGGACTCCTTCCCTCGCCTCTGTGCGTTAACGCCCCGGGTGTGTGCGCATATTCCCGTACGGTCCTACGTGACGATCGCGCGGGCGGCCCCGCGCCCCGGGCCGCCTACACCACGACGGCGAGGACGAGCCCCGCAAGCACCAGGCCCGCGCCCGCCCCCACGAACGTCCAGTCGAGGCCGCGCCGTTCGCGCCCGAGGACCACTACCTCGCGGGGGTCGTCGGCGTCGTACAGGATCGGCACCCGCTGCCCCGCCCGCAGCGGCCGTCTGCGGCTCACCGGCACCGGCGAGGGGACCTCCACGACCTGCCCGTCCGCCGTCTCGAACTGGAGCGCGGGCCGGTCGGCGCCCTGCCGCACCGCCTTGACCAGCGCCTCCGCCCACTCCCCCGCCTCGGTGACGCGCCGGGTCCGGTCGAGGCCGTACGCGCCCGCGAGCAGGGCCACGAGCCCGCCCACTACGGTGAACGCCGCCCATACGGCCACGGCCCCGCCCTTCCTGCGCTTCGGCGCTTCGCCGGCATTGCCGCCCTGGACACGTCGATCGTCTGCGGGGCCGCTGTGGCTGGTCGCGCAGTTCCCCGCGCCCCTACGGGCGCTTCCCGCTCAGCCCGCACCCATCCCCCCTACGGGGCGTTCCGCGCCCGTTCCTGAAGGTCCTGCCAGACGGCCGCCACGCGCGGGGCGAGGTCGTCCAGGGGGCCGTCGTTGTCGATCACGATGTCAGCGATCTCCAGGCGCTTCTCGCGCGTGGCCTGGGCGGCCATCCGGGCGCGGGCGTCGTCCTCGGTCATGCCGCGCAGCCGTACCAGGCGGTCGAGTTGGGTCGCGGGACCGGCGTCGACGACGATGACCAGGTCGTACAGCGGCGCGAGCCCGTTCTCGGTGAGCAGCGGCACGTCGTGCACGACCACCGCGTCCGGGGCCGCCGCCCGCTCCAGCTCGGCCGAGCGCGCGCCCACCCGGGGGTGCACGATGCCGTTGAGCGTGGCCAGCTTCGCGGCGTCGGAGAAGACGATCGCCCCGAGCTTCGGCCGGTCCAGGGAGCCGTCCGCGGCGAGGACGTCCGTGCCGAAGGCCTCGACGACCTCGGCGAGCCCGTCCGTGCCGGGCGCCACCACCTCGCGCGCGATGCGGTCGGCGTCGATCAGGACGGCCCCGGACGCGACGAGCAGCCGCGACACCTCGCTCTTGCCGGCGCCGATACCGCCGGTCAAACCCACCTTCAGCATGACCGGCAGCTTAGGCCCTGCCGTCAGCCGTCGCCCTCCCGCTCCGCGAGGAAGCGCTCGAACTCGCGGCCGATCTCGTCCGCCGACGGGATGTCCACGGGCTCGGCGAGCATGTTGCCCCGCGACTCCGCGCCCGCGGCGGCGTCGTACTGGTGCTCAAGTCCCTGCACGAGCGCGACCAGTTCCTCGTCGCCCTCCTGGATCTGGCGGTCGATCTCGGTCTGGGTGCGGTGGGCCTCCGTGCGCAGCGCGTGCGCGGCCGAGGGCAGCACGAGACCGGTGGCGGCGGTGATCGCCTCCAGGACGGTCAGGGCCGCGTCGGGGTACGCCGACCGGGCCACGTAGTGCGGCACGTGCGCGGCGACGCCGAGCACGTCGTGCCCCGCCTGCGACAGGCGGTACTCGACGAGCGCCTCCGCGCTGCCGGGCACCTGCGCCTCGTCGAAGGGGCTGGCGTGGCCCGGCACCAGGTCGGTGCGGTTGCCGTGCGGGGTGAGGCCGACGGGGCGGGTGTGCGGGACGCCCATCGGGATGCCGTGGAAGTTCACCGAGAGCCGCACGCCGAGCCGTTCGACGATCTCCTTGACGGCGGCGGCGAAGCGCTCCCACTCGATGTCCGGCTCGGGGCCGGAGAGCAGCAGGAAGGGCGCGCCGGTGGCGTCCTGGAGCAGCCGCACGTCGAGGGTGGGCTCCTCGTAGTCGCTCCACTTGTCGCGCTGGAAGGTGAGCAGCGGGCGCCGCGCGCGGTAGTCGACGAGCCGGTCGTGGTCGAAGCGGGCCACGACCTGTCCGGGCAGGTTGTCCACGAGCCGCTCGACGATCTGGTCGCCGGTCTCGCCCGCGTCGATGTATCCGTCGAAGTGGTAGAGCATGACAAGACCGGCCGACTCCTGGGCAAGCGCCATGTCGACGACCGCGAGCCCCTTGGGCTCCCACGCGTACAAACCCTGCGGATCAAGCACAGTGACCGCTCCTCCTCGTGTTCATAGAGCAGAACGCGCCGTGGAAGGCGGGCATTCCCGCCGTCGGCGATCGGCGTGCGCACCTGAGCAGTTAGGGTCCGGGTACGACGCAGCGAAGGGGGCACCCGTGGCCAAGGTCAGCATCAGTCTCGACGCGGAACTCGTGGTGGAGGTGATGGTCCTGGCCGGAGTGGGCTCCCCGCAGGACGCCGTCGAGGCCGTCGTACGCGACTACATCGCGCGGGGCCACCGCACGGAAGCGCGCACCGGGCGCACGGAACAGAGCCTGCGCGACGCGGAGCCGAGGGCGCGCGAAGAGCAGGGCTGACGCGCCCCCGCCGGAGCGGCGGAACCGGCACCTCGCGCTGTTCCTGTCCGTGAACTGGGCCCAGGAGGCGCCGAGTTCACGGCTTCCGCATGTCCCCACACGCCGGCTCACCCGCCTTCGGCGCAGACCTTGACGCGCACATGCCCCACCTCTACCGTCTCGAAGCAGTTCGGCGTTCAGCATCCCGCCCAGCATTCACGTACACGAACCTGCTTCGTCCGTTCACGGGAAGGGACCCCCCATGCGCACGCGCTCCCTGCTCGCCTCCGTCCTGGCCGCCGCCACCGCCACGGGCGGCCTCGCCCTCACCGCGCACGCGCGGTCCGGGGCGCCCGCCGGGACCATCGAGGTCTCCACGGCCGCCCAGCTCAAGACGGCCCTCGCCGCCGCGGCACCCGGCGACACGATCCACCTCGCCGACGGCACGTACTCCGGGAACTTCAAGACCACGACCGCCGCGCGCTCCGGCGCCCGCATCACCCTGACCGGCTCCCCCAAGGCGGTCCTGACCGCGGGCGGCGGCTACGGCCTGCACCTCGACGGGGCCTCGTACTGGACGGTCAAGGGCGTCACCGTCACCGGCGGCCAGAAGGGCATCATGATCGACTCCGCGCGCGGTGTCGTGGTGGACGGCGTGACGGTCCACGGCCTGGACATGGAGGGCGTGCACTTCCGCAAGTCGAGCTCCGACGGCGTCATCAAGAACTCCCGCATCTACGACACCGGCAACGACGACCGGGGCATGGGCGAGGGCGTGTACGTGGGCTCCGCGAACACCCTGTCCGACAGGAGCGACAACGTGGTGATCCTGGACAACGTCATCGGCCCGGACGTGGGCGGGGAGGCCGTCGACCTGAAGGAGGGCACCCGGGGCGGCCGCGTCGCGGGCAACACGTTCGACGGCAGGGGCCTGACGGGCAACAACTACGACGACTCGTGGATCGACGTGAAGGGCAACGACTACGTCATCGAGAACAACACCGGCAAGAACACCACGAACAACGGCTTCGAGACGCACTCCCAGCAGTCCGGCTGGGGGTGCGGCACGGTGTTCCGCGCCAACAGGTCCGACCTGACCGGCGCGACGGGCGACAAGCAGCTGGCGATCAACGTGACGAACCAGAGCGGGTCCTGTCGGACGACGGTCCACGCGAGCAACACGGTACGGGGCGGCAAGGGCCTGACGAACGTCCCCGTCACGCCGTAACAGTCCTGCCGGGGAGCAGCGCCCTTTAGAGGCGCGGGGAACGGCGCGGCCAGCCCAGAACAACCCGCGGCCGGAAAGAAGCACACGGCAGAACGCCTGTGGGCCCGCACTCCGAAGAGTGCGGGCCCACAGGGCGTTCAGCTACCGCTCAGTGAACGGCGTGCGGTCAGCTCTGACCGCCGGCAAGCTTCTCGCGAAGCGCGGCGAGCGCCTCGTCCGAAGCCAGCGCGCCGGAGGTGTCCGCACCCTCGGAGGAGTACGAACCGCCGCCGCCACCGGAAGCGGCCGGAGCCGCAGCCGCGGCGTCGCCGCCCTCGGCCGCCGCCTGGGCGTCGGCCTCGCGGGACTTGATGACCTGAGCCTGGTGCTGCTCGAAGCGCTGCTGCGCCTCGGCGTACTGGGTCTCCCACGCCTCGCGCTGGGCGTCGAAGCCCTCCAGCCAGTCGTTGGTCTCCGGGTCGAAGCCCTCGGGGTAGATGTAGTTGCCCTGGTCGTCGTAGGACGCGGCCATGCCGTACAGGGTCGGGTCGAACTCGACCGACGCCGGGTCGGCACCGAAGGACTCGTTGGCCTGCTTCAGGGACAGCGAGATCCGGCGACGCTCGAGGTCGATGTCGATGACCTTGACGAAGATCTCGTCGTTGACCTGGACGACCTGCTCCGGGATCTCCACGTGGCGCTCGGCCAGCTCGGAGATGTGGACCAGACCCTCGATGCCCTCGTCCACGCGGACGAACGCACCGAACGGAACCAGCTTCGTGACCTTGCCGGGCACGACCTGGCCGATCTGGTGGGTGCGGGCGAACTGCTGCCACGGGTCTTCCTGGGTCGCCTTCAGCGACAGGGAGACGCGCTCGCGGTCCATGTCGACGTCCAGGACCTCGACCGTGACCTCCTGGCCGACCTCGACGACCTCGGACGGGTGGTCGATGTGCTTCCAGGACAGCTCGGAGACGTGGACGAGACCGTCGACGCCACCCAGGTCCACGAAGGCACCGAAGTTGACGATGGAGGAGACGACGCCCGAGCGCACCTGGCCCTTCTGGAGGGTGGTGAGGAAGGTCTGACGGACCTCGCTCTGGGTCTGCTCCAGCCAGGCGCGGCGGGACAGGACCACGTTGTTGCGGTTCTTGTCCAGCTCGATGATCTTCGCCTCGAGCTCCTTGCCCACGTAGGGCTGGAGGTCGCGAACACGGCGCATCTCGACCAGGGAGGCCGGGAGGAAGCCGCGGAGGCCGATGTCGAGGATGAGACCACCCTTGACGACCTCGATGACGGTACCGGTGACGATGCCGTCTTCTTCCTTGATCTTCTCGATGGTGCCCCAGGCACGCTCGTACTGGGCGCGCTTCTTCGAGAGGATCAGGCGACCTTCCTTGTCCTCCTTCTGGAGAACCAGGGCCTCGATCTCGTCACCAACCGCGACGACCTCGTTCGGGTCGACGTCGTGCTTGATGGAGAGCTCGCGGCTCGGGATGACGCCTTCGGTCTTGTAACCGATGTCGAGCAGGACCTCGTCCCGGTCGACCTTCACGATGACGCCGTCGACGATGTCGCCGTCGTTGAAGTACTTGATCGTCTCGTCGATCGCGGCGAGGAAGGCTTCCTCGTTACCGATGTCGTTGACCGCAACCTGCGGGGTGGTGGCGGTGGTCTCGGTGCTGCTCGTCATGTGGGAAAGGGCTCCGGTACGGACATTGAAGTCGTAGGTACTGCATACGCCGGAGCCCGTTTCGCTCTGCAGAAGCCGGACAGCTTAGGAGACGCAGGCTTCCGGACCCCGAAGGGAACGGAAAGCGCCTCGACAACCGAGGGGACATACATACAGACGCGAGCGCAGCCTGCTATGTCTGAGGAACGCAAGCTCGCAGCGCAACTTGTAGCATACGGGGGCCGCCCGACAGGGTCAATGCGCGAAGGCGCACACCCGGGGCGGAACGCCGCATACCCGGCACAAATCCAGTTCCATGAGGCCACACCGGCCGCAGCGCGCTCTGCCGCGTCGCCTTCCGGACGGCGGCGCCCGCAGCGTACCGACGAGGGAGCAGATCATCCAAGAGCCCGACACGTCCGAGCCCGAGGCCACCCGTCGTGACTCCGGCGTCACCGAGAGTGTGTGCGCCAATCGGGGCTGGTGGGACCGGAACGCCGACGAGTACCAGATCGAGCACGGCACGTTCCTCGGCGACGACCGCTTCGTCTGGGGCCCCGAGGGGCTCGACGAGGTCGAGGCGGAGCTGCTCGGCCCGGCGGAGGCCCTGAAGGGCAAGGACGTCCTGGAGATCGGCGCGGGCGCCGCCCAGTGCTCGCGCTGGCTGGCAGGACAGGGCGCGCGGCCCGTGGCACTCGACCTCTCCCACCGCCAGCTCCAGCACGCCCTGCGGATCGACGGCGGCCGGGTACCGCTGGTGGAGGCGGACGCGGGCGCGCTGCCCTTCGCGGACGGCTCCTTCGACCTCGCCTGCTCCGCGTACGGGGCGCTGCCGTTCGTCGCGGAGCCCGTGCGGGTGCTGCGGGAGGTGCGACGGGTGCTGCGGCCCGGCGGCCGGTTCGTGTTCTCCGTGACGCACCCGATCCGCTGGGCGTTCCCCGACGAGCCGGGCCCCGAGGGCCTGTCGGTGGCCGCCTCGTACTTCGACCGCACGCCGTACGTCGAGCAGGACGACAGCGGCCGCGCGGTCTACGTCGAGCACCACAGGACGCTCGGCGACCGGGTCCGGGACGTGGTCGCGGGCGGTTTCCGCCTGATGGACCTGGTGGAGCCGGAGTGGCCCGCGTGGAACACCCAGGAGTGGGGCGGCTGGTCCCCGCTGCGCGGGAACCTGATCCCGGGGACCGCGATCTTCGTGTGCGAGCGGGACTGACGTTCCCCCGGGGGCCCGGCGGCCGTCCGCCGGGTCCGTACGACACTGGGGGCGTGATCCGTGACGCCGCCCTGAACCTGCCCGTGCGCGAGGCGCTGCCCGCGCTGCGCGCCGCCCTCGACGGGCCCGGAGCCGCCGTGCTGTGCGCGCCGCCCGGCACGGGCAAGACCACCCTGGTGCCGCTGGCCCTCGCGGGCCTCACGGAGGGTGAGGGACCGGTGCGGCGCGTGGTCGTCGCCGAGCCCCGGCGCATCGCGGCCCGCGCCGCCGCCCGGCGCATGGCGTGGCTCCTCGGCGAGAAGGTCGGCCGGACCGTCGGCTACACGGTGCGCGGTGAGCGCGTGGCCGGTCCCCACACGCGCGTGGAGGTCGTCACGACCGGCGTCCTGCTCCAGCGCCTGCAACGGGACCAGGAGCTGGCGGGCGTGGACGTCGTCATCCTGGACGAGTGCCACGAGCGGCACCTGGACGCGGACACCGCGGCGGCCTTCCTGATCGACGTGCGCGAGGCGCTGCGCCCGGAGCTGAAGCTGGTGGCGGCATCCGCGACGACGGACGCCGAGAGCTGGGCCCGGGTCCTCGGGGACGCGCCGGTGGTGCAGGCGGCGGGCGTCGCCCACCCCGTGGAGGTGGTGTGGGCGCCCCCGACGGCCCCGGTGCGGCCGCCGCACGGCCTGCGCGTGGACCCCGCGCTGCTCTCCCACGTCGCCGCGGTGGTGCGGCGGGCGCTGCGGGAGCGCGCGGGCGACGTGCTGTGCTTCCTGCCGGGCGTCGGCGAGATCGGCCGCGTGGCCGGGCAGCTGGCCGGGCTCGCGGACGTGGAGGTCCTCCAGGTGCACGGGCGCGCCCCGGCCGAGGTGCAGGACGCGGTGCTCGCCGGAGGCGAGCGGCGGCGCGTGGTGCTCGCGACCTCGGTGGCCGAGTCGTCCCTGACGGTGCCGGGGGTGCGGGTGGTGGTCGACTCGGGCCTGGCCCGGGAGCCGCGCGTGGACCACGCGCGCGGGCTCAGCGCCCTGACGACGGTACGGGCCTCGCAGGCGGCCGGGCGCCAGCGGGCGGGGCGTGCCGGGCGCGAGGCACCGGGCACGGTGTACCGCTGCTGGACCCCGGCGGAGGACGGCCGCCTTCCGCGGTTCCCCGCCCCCGAGATCAAGGTCGCGGACCTGACGGCGTTCGCCCTCCAGGCGGCGTGCTGGGGCGACCCTGGGGCCGGCGCTCTCGCGCTGCTCGATCCGCCGCCCGGCGGCGCCATGGCGGCCGCCCGCGAGGTCCTGACCGCCGTCGGGGCGGTCGACGCGGACACGGGCCGAGCCACGGAGCGAGGCCTGCGCCTTTCCCGGATGGGGGTGCACCCCCGGCTCGCACGCGCCCTCCTGGACGCCGCGCCGCGCGTCGGCGCCCGCCGGGCCGCGGAGGCGGTGGCGCTGCTGAGCGAGGAACCGCCCCGGGAGTACGGCGACGACCTCGCGGCGGCCCTGCGCGGCGCCCGGCGCGGGGGCGACGGGTACGCGGGGCGGTGGCGTACGGAGGTGTCCCGGCTCACGGCGGCCGTGGCCGCCGCCACGGACGGCTCCGCCGCGTCCGCCCCCGCCACGGCGCCGCGCGCGCCCGGCTCCCGCGACGACGCCGTCGTCGGGCTCGTGGCCGCCCTCGCCTTCCCCGAGCGCGTCGCCCGGCGCGCGGCGGACGGGACGTATCTGATGGCGGGCGGCACCCGGGCCGAGGCGGGCCCGGGCTCCGGGCTCGGCGGGGCGCCCTGGGTGGCCGTGGCGGTGGCCGACCGGCCCGTCGGCGCGGGACACGCGCGCGTACGGCTCGGCGCGGTCGTCGACGAGGACGTCGCACGGGCCGCCGCCTCCTCCCTGTACGCGGAAGGGGACGAGGTCGCCTGGGCGGAGGGGGACGTGGTGGCCCGGCACGTGGCGCGGCTCGGCGCGGTGGAGCTCGCGGTGCGGCCGCTGCGGGACCCCGACCCCCGCCGCGTACGGGACGCGCTGCTCGACGGCCTGCGGCGGGAGGGCGTGGCGCTGCTGCGCTGGAGCAAGGACGCCGCCGCGCTGCGGGACCGGCTCCGCTTCCTGCGGCTGCACCTGGGCGAGCCCTGGCCCGACGTGTCCGACGCGGCCCTGCTCGCCGCGCCCGACGCCTGGCTCGAACCGGAGCTCGGCCGGGCCCGGCGCCGCGCGGACCTGGCCCGGATCGAGGCGGGGCAGGCACTGACGCGACTCCTTCCGTGGGCGGGCGGCGAGGCGGTGCGCCTGGACGAGCTCGCGCCGGAGCGCGTGGAGGTGCCGAGCGGCTCCCGGATCCGGGTGGACTACACGGATCCGGAGCGGCCGGTTCTGGCGGTGAAGCTGCAGGAGCTGTTCGGGCTCGACGACACGCCCCGGGTGGCCGGGGTGCCGCTCCTCGTGCACCTCCTGTCGCCCGCGGGGCGTCCGGCGGCGGTCACCGCGGACCTGGCCTCGTTCTGGCGGGACGGCTACCGCTCGGTGCGGGCGGAGCTGCGCGGCCGCTATCCGAAGCACCCGTGGCCCGAGGACCCGGCGCGGGCCACGCCCACGCGGCACACCAAGGCCCGCCAGGAGCGCGCCGAACGGGCCTGAGGCTCAGGCGTTCACCGGCTGCGGCCTGGGTTCCGGCTCCCCCGTCGGCTCCGGGTCGCCGGGCGTGCGGCCGCGCGCCTCCAGCCACAGGGCGAGGGCCAGCAGGAGCACACCGAGGCCGAGGAACCCCCACGGCAGGTACGAGGTCATGAGCAGGACCAGGACGCGCTGGGACTTGACCAGGTCCACGGTGTGGCGGATGTAGTCCTCACGCATCTTCACGTGCCCGGAGAACGCGGTGACCTTGTCGCGGCCGCCGAGCAGGGTGCCGCCGCGCAGCTCCTCCTTGTGGATCTCCTCGCCGTACACGGGGGCCCCGGTGGTCGGCTCGACCCAGAACCTGCGGACCGTGGTGTACCAGCGCGTCGTGCCCGTCTTGGCGATGGCCTCGGCCTTGAGGTCCTTGACCGGGAGTGCTTTGGGCAGGGGGACCTTGGTCCAGGGGATGGTCTGCTCGAAGTAGTAGACCTCGACGCCTCGGAAGGTGCGGGTGCCCCCGTAGTGGATGGGCTTGGTGACGCGGGCCTGCGCGTCGAAGTACTCGTAGTCCCGCTTCTCCGTCAGGAAGGGCCATTTGAACTCGATGCCCTCGCGCCGCACCCGGTCGCCGTCGACCATCTCGCCGGTGGCGTGGACGGGTTCCTGGCTGTGGGCGTCGAAGATGTAGCGCTCGGGGATCTTGGAGACCATCTTGCCGTCGGGGCCCTGGACGTACGACAGCGCGTCCCAGACCACGACGTCGCGGTCGGCGCTCTTCTCGATCTTCTCGGAGGCCTCCACGTTGCCCTTGAGGGTCTGCACGATGGTGACCTTGGGGACCTTCTTGGCCTTCATCGTGCCGTAGTCGATGAGGGTCGCGGGCTTCGCCTCCAGGACCATCGTCTCGTACCGGCCGGGCGGGATCTTGACCAGGCGCGGGAAGGCGTACCAGCGAAGGAGCGGGGCCGTGGTCGCGAAGAACACGGCGAGGGCGAGCAGGACCAGACCGGCCTTGCGGCGCATCGCGGCCCTCCCTAGGGGTGCTCGGGGACGGTGGTGAGCAGCGGTTTCGGCGAGGTCTCGCCGGACGGGGCGCCGATGGCCGTGACGGTCAGGACCAGGGCGAGGGCGAGGGCCAGTCCGGTGGCGGCGGCGATGAGGGCACGCATGGGGGCCTCCCGGGCGGGCTCGGGCCGGACGCGCCTGACCGCCCGTCCGCAACTGACTATTCGTCAGATCGGGGGCACCGTAGCAACGCCCGGACGAGATGAGAACAGCTCGCGCGGAGACGGGCTGCGGGCTGCGGGCTGCGGGCTGCGGGCTGCGGGCTGCGGGCTGCGGGCTGCGGGCTGCGGGCTGCGGGCTGCGGGCTGCGGGCTGCGGGCTGCGGGCTGCGGGCTGCGGGCTGCGGGCTGCGGGCTGCGGGCTGCCGTGAACGCGGGCCGCCCCCGCGCCGTACGGGGCGCGGGGGCGGTCTCGGTGGTGCGGGTGCCGGGCGGGCCGGTCAGGTGCTCGGCGACGCCGATGCCGACGTGGACGCGGACGGCGACGCGGTCCCGGACGGGGTCGACGACGGCTCGCCCGGCTCCTCGGGCTCCTCCGTGACGGGTGCCGTCACCTCCAGCTCGACCAGGAGCGTGCCACCGCCCTGGGTGACGATGCGCAGCAGATACGTGCCCGCCGCGTCGTCGGCGTACAGCTTCGGCAGCAGCAGCTTGCCGTCGGCGTCCGTCTTGAGGCCCTTGAGGGTGCGGACCGGCTTGCCGTCGGCGTCCTTGAAGTAGGGGCCCTTGTCAGCGACGACCGGGCTCTCCTTGGACTTGATCATCGTGGCGGTGGCGGCGACACCGGCCGCGGGCTTGTTCTTGTACGTCGCCTTGACCTCGACCCGCTCGGCGAAGGCCTGCCCCGCCACGCACGTCAGCGGCTTGTCGCTGGTGCGCACGACCTTGTCGGCCTTGCGGGCGGTGACGGTGCCGGACACCTTGACCGGGTCGATGGTGCGGCCCACCACCAGCGCGCGGACGGTGAAGTCGCCCGTCGTCTCGCCCGCCCGCAGCTTCGGCGAGACGGCCTCGCCCTGGGAGTTCGTGGCGACGGTGACGCTGCGGACGCCGCCCTCGAAGCGCGTGTCCGTCTTGCCGCTGATCGTGAACCGGATCTTCACCTTGGGCACCGCGCGGCCCGAGCCGGTCTCGGCGTACACCCGCACGCGCTCGGCGAAGGCGTCGCCCGCCGTCGCGGTGAGCTCGACCGGGCCCATGTTCTTCAGCGCGTAGACCTGCTCCTGCGGGGACGGCGGCTTGGGCCGGGGCTTGGGCGGCCGCGGCTTCTGCGAGCCGCCGTCGCCCGGCTTGCCGCCACCGGAGGGCGGCGGGGTGTACGTGCCCTCGCGCTCCACCGGGGTGGTGCCGGGGCGCGGGGAGGACGGCGTGGTCGGGCCGGGCCGCCGCGGCTGGTCGGTGTCGCTGCGGTCGCCCGGCAGCTGACCGGTGCCGTCGGGGATCTCGTGGGTGCCCTTGCGGTAGTACTCCAGCCACGACAGGACCGTGTTCAGATACTCCGTGGACCGGTTGTAGCTGAGGATCGCGGCGTGCAGGTCGTCCTTGACGGCCAGGTCGCGGCCGGTCCCGCACAGGTAGTGCGCGGCGGCGAGCGCGGCGTCGTAGATGTTGTTCGGGTCCTTCTTGCCGTCGCCGTTGCCGTCCTTGCCGGAGGACGCCCAGGTCGAGGGGATGAACTGCATGGGGCCCACGGCACGGTCGTGCGTGGTGTCGCCGTCGAAGGCGCCGCCGTCGGTGTCCGTGATCTTCGCGAAGCCGTTGCCGTCGAGGACCGGACCGAGGATCGGCGTGAGGGTCGTGCCGTCGTCGTCGACGCGGCCGCCGCGGGCCTGGCCCGACTCGACCTTGCCGATCGCGGCGAGCAGCTGCCAGGGCAGGTTGCAGCCGGGCTTCGCCGTGCGCACGGCCGACTCGGCCTTCTTGTACGCGTCCAGGACCGTGGCGGGCAGGCCTGCCTCCGCGTCGCCCTTGGCGCCGCCACCCGGCTTGCCGCTGGGCGGCACCGGGCTTTCGAGGGGCGGCAGGTCCGTGTAGTACGGCGAGTTGCCGGTCGCGGAGTCGCCGTCCGGCGGCGGCGCGGAGTCGGCGGCCCATTCGTCACGCGGCTGGTCCGTCGTCGCCACGCCCGGGGCCTGCGAGGCGGCCAGGGCCGCCACCGCCGCGGCGGCGACCGCGGTGGTCACCGTCGCCTTGCGCAGCCGCTTGCCGAATACCGGCGCCATGTCCGTGAATCCCTCCCCTTGACGACCTGCTCGTGCCGCCCCGTCGCCCGCGCGCGTGCCCTCAAGGGGACGGCTCAGGCGACACTACGACAACTCTCGGAGCCGAGACACCTGTTCGCGTCCGTTTTTGTCTGATTGGCCAGTCACGGGCCTGTAGCGGTTCTCCTACCGGCCCGCGACCGTTCACTTCCCCGTGGCGGAAGCCGTGCGCCCGCCCGGCGACGAGGCGAGCCCGAAAGGCCGCGAACGGTCGGCCGTACACGGGGACGGCCCCCGCAGCCGCCCCCGCCCGCGGCCCGGCGCTCAGCACGGCGTGAACACCGGACGGGCCGGGCCTCGAAGCCCGTCCGGCGGCTGAGGACGAGGCCACAGGCCGATGAACCGCAGCCCGCGCCGGGAGGCTAGTGCGCGGCCGACTCCCAGTCGGGGCCCACGCCCACCGACACGTCGAGCGGCGCCCGCAGCGACACCGCCCCGGCCATCTCACGGCGCACGAGCTCCTCGACGGCCTCCCGCTCGCCCGGCGCGATCTCCAGGACGATTTCGTCGTGGACCTGGAGCAGCATCCGCGAGGTCAGCTCCGCCTGGGTCAGCGCCCGGTCCACATTCAGCATCGCGACCTTGACGATGTCCGCCGCGGTGCCCTGGATCGGCGCGTTCAACGCCATCCGCTCGGCCATCTCACGGCGCTGCCGGTTGTCGCTGTTCAGGTCCGGCAGATAGCGGCGGCGGCCCAGCATCGTCTCCGTGTACCCCGTGGCGCGGGCGTCGTCGACGACCCGGCGCAGATAGTCGCGCACCCCGCCGAACCGCTCGAAGTACGTGTCCATCAGGGCGCGGGCCTCCGCCGCCTCGATGTTCAGCTGCTGGGAGAGGCCGAACGCCGACAGGCCGTACGCCAGGCCGTACGACATCGCCTTGATCTTGCGGCGCATCTCCGCGTCCACGTCCGCGCCCGCCACGCCGAACACCTGCGAGGCGACCGTCGTGTGCAGGTCCTCGCCGGACGTGAACGCCTCGATGAGGCCCTCGTCCTCCGACAGGTGCGCCATCACGCGCAGCTCGATCT
Source organism: Streptomyces sp. AN091965 (assembly GCF_022698285.1). Lineage (NCBI taxonomy): Bacteria > Bacillati > Actinomycetota > Actinomycetes > Kitasatosporales > Streptomycetaceae > Streptomyces > Streptomyces sp. AN091965. Next base: position 2,823,422 of record NZ_JALDMY010000001.1, read on the forward strand.
GGCTGTAGTCCGCCGTCATCAGGGACTCGAAGCCCTCGCCGACGACGAAGCCGCGGCGGATCGCCCGGCCCTCGTCCGTGCGCACCGGGATGTTCTGCAGATTCGGCTCCGTCGACGAAAGACGGCCGGTGGCGGCCACCGTCTGGTTGTACGTCGTGTGGATGCGGCCGTCCGCGGCGATCGTCTTGACCAGGCCCTCGACGGTGACGCGCAGCTTCGCCTGCTCGCGGTGGCGGAGCATGATGACCGGCAGCTCGTTGTCCGTCTGGGCGGCGAGCCAGGCGAGCGCGTCGGCGTCCGTGGTGTACCCGGTCTTCGTCTTCTTCGTCCTGGGCAGGCCCAGCTCGCCGAAGAGGACCTCCTGGAGCTGCTTGGGCGAGCCCAGGTTGAACTCGTGGCCCGCCGCCGCGTGCGCCTCCTTCACCGCCTGCTGCACGGCGCCCGCGAACTGCTGCTCCATGGACTCCAGATGCGCGCGGTCCGCCGCGATGCCGTGCCGCTCCAGGCGGGCCAGGAGCGCGGACGTCGGCAGCTCCACATCGGTGAGCAGCCCGGCCGCGCCGACCTCCGGCAGCTTCTCGCCGAACGCCGTGCCCAGGTCCAGGATCGTGCGGGCCTGCACCATCAGGGCCTCGGCACCGGCCTGCTCGTCGTCCTCCGTACCGAAGGCAAGCTGTCCGTCGGACTCGGCGGCGGGCGCCAGCTCACGGCCCAGATACTCCAGCGCGAGCGCCTCCAGGTCGAAGGAGCGGCGGCCCGGCTTCACCAGATACGCGGCGAGCGCGGTGTCCATGGTGACGCCCTCGACGGTCCAGCCGTGCTCGGCGAAGACGCGCATCGCGGCCTTCGCGTTGTTCAGCACCTTCGGCTTGTCGGCGTCGGCCAGCCAGGACGCGAACGCCTTCTCGTCGGCCTCGTCCAGCTGCGCCGGGTCGAACCAGGCGGCCGCCCCCGCGGCCGCGGCCAGCGCGACCTCGGTGACCGAACCCGTGCCCAGCGACCAGGAGTCGACCGTCGCCAGACCGAGGACCGCCTTGCCGTGCTCGGCGAGCCACGGCGCCACCTCGCCCGTGCCGAGGACCGCCCCGTCCACCGCCACGCCCTCGGCGACGGGGGCCTGCTCGGCCTCCTCCGCGCCCGGGTCCACCGCGAGCAGCCGCTCCCGCAGCGACGGATTGCGGATCTCCAGGGTGTCCAGGACCATCGCGACGGCCTTGCGGTCGTACGGAGCGCGCTCCAGCTCGGCGACCGTCCGGGACAGCTCGACGTCCCGCACCATCTCCGTGAGCCTGCGGTTCAGCTTCACGGCCTCCAGGTGGTCGCGGAAGTTCTGCCCGGCCTTGCCCTTGACCTCCTCGGCGCGCTCCACGAGCTCCGCGAAGGAACCGAACTGGTTGATCCACTTCGCGGCCGTCTTCTCGCCGACGCCCGGGATGCCCGGGAGGTTGTCCGAGGGGTCGCCGCGCAGCGCCGCGAAGTCCGGGTACTGGCTCGGGGTGAGGCCGTACTTCTCCTGGACCTTGTCCGGGGTGAAGCGGGTCAGCTCCGAGACGCCCTTCGTCGGATACAGCACCGTCACGTGCTCGGTGATCAACTGGAAGGAGTCCCGGTCGCCCGTGACGATGAGGACCTCGAAGCCCGCCGCCTCGGCCTGCGTGGCGAGCGTCGCGATGACGTCGTCCGCCTCGAAGCCGTCCACCGCGAAGCGCACCGCGCCCATCGCGTCGAGGAGCTCGCCGATCAGCTCGACCTGGCCCTTGAACTCGTCCGGGGTCTTCGAGCGGTTCGCCTTGTACTCCGCGAACTCCTGCGAGCGCCACGTCTTGCGCGACACGTCGAAGGCGACCGCGAAGTGCGTGGGCGCCTCGTCACGCAGGGTGTTCGCCAGCATCGACGCGAAGCCGTAGATCGCGTTCGTCGGCTGGCCCGTCGCCGTCGTGAAGTTCTCCGCGGGCAGCGCGAAGAACGCCCGGTAGGCCAGGGAGTGCCCGTCCATCAGGAGCAGGCGCGGCCGATCGCCGGCGGTCGTCTTCTCGGTCTTCTTCGATGCTTTCTCTGCCACGCCCCCGATCCTGCCACGCCCCACTGACACTCGGCCCCGCCCCCGCCGCCGGCCGCCCCGGTGTCGGACCCGCTGTGCGGCCCGCACGGGCCGCAGGACACCTCCCCAGGTCGCCCCCCGCGCACCGGCGGTGTCAGCACCGCGTGGGAGGATCGGAGGCACCCGCACGCACATGCGCTCGAAGAGGAGCAGGCCATGGCGACGAAGCCGCCCCAAGGTGACCCGGTCCAGGACGCCCCGCAGGTCGCGGACGCACAACACGCCGCCGCCGGCCTGCCCGCCATCGGCCACACCCTGCGGATCGCACAGCAGCAGATGGGCGTGCGGCGCACCGCCCTCACCCTGCTGCGCGTCAACCAGAAGAACGGCTTCGACTGCCCCGGCTGCGCCTGGCCCGAGCCCGACCACCGCCACAAGGCCGAGTTCTGCGAGAACGGCGCGAAGGCGGTCGCCGAGGAAGCCACCCTGCGCCGCGTCACCCCCGACTTCTTCGCCGCGCACCCCGTCGCCGACCTCGCCACCCGCAGCGGGTACTGGCTGGGCCAGCAGGGCCGCCTCACCCACCCCATGTACCTGGCCGACGGCGCGGACCGCTACGAAGCCGTGTCGTGGGAGCGTGCCTTCGACATCATCGCCGAGGAACTCACCGCCCTCGACTCCCCCGACGAGGCGGTCTTCTACACCTCCGGCCGCACCAGCAACGAAGCGGCGTTCCTCTACCAGCTGTTCGCCCGCGAACTCGGCACGAACAACCTCCCCGACTGCTCGAACATGTGCCACGAGTCGTCCGGCTCCGCCCTCACCGAGACCCTCGGCGTCGGCAAGGGCAGCGTCCTCCTGGAAGACCTCTACAAGGCGGACCTGATCATCGTCGCCGGGCAGAACCCCGGCACCAACCACCCGCGCATGCTCTCCGCCCTGGAGAAGGCCAAGCAGGGCGGCGCGAAGATCATCACGGTGAACCCGCTGCCCGAAGCGGGCCTGGAGCGCTTCAAGAACCCCCAGACCCCCCAGGGCATGCTCAAGGGCACCGCCCTCACCGACCTGTTCCTCCAGATCCGCCTCGGCGGCGACCAAGCCCTCTTCCGCCTCCTCAACAAGCTCGTCCTGGAGACCGAAGGCGCCGTCGACGAGACCTTCGTACGCGAACACACCCACGGCTACGAGGACTTCGCCGCCGCCGCGCGCGCCGCCGACTGGGACGAGACGCTCGCCGCCACCGGCCTGGAGCGCACCGACATCGAGCGGGCCCTGCGCATGGTCCTCGCCTCCGAGCGGACCGTCGTGTGCTGGGCGATGGGCCTCACCCAGCACAAGCACGCCGTGCCCACCATCCGCGAGGTCGTCAACTTCCTGCTCCTGCGCGGCAACATCGGCCGCCCCGGCGCCGGCGTCTGCCCCGTCCGCGGCCACTCCAACGTGCAGGGCGACCGCACGATGGGCATCTTCGAACGGCCCGCCCCCGCCTTCCTGGACGCCCTGGAGAAGGAGTTCGGCTTCGCGCCGCCGCGCCACCACGGCCTCGACGTCGTCCGCGCCATCCGCGCGCTGCGCGACGGCGACGCGAAGGTGTTCTTCGCCATGGGCGGCAACTTCGTCTCCGCCTCCCCCGACACCGACGTCACGGAAGCGGCCATGCGGCGCGCCCGCTTGACCGTGCACGTCTCCACCAAGCTCAACCGCTCGCACGTCGTCACCGGCGCACGCGCCCTGATCCTGCCGACGCTCGGCCGCACCGAGCGCGACCTCCAGGGCAGCGGCGAACAGTTCGTGACCGTCGAGGACTCCATGGGCATGGTGCACGCCTCCCGCGGCCGCCTCAAGCCCGCGGGCCCCGACCTCCTGTCGGAGCCCGCCATCGTGTGCCGCCTGGCCCGCCGCACCCTCGGCCCCGCGTCGGCCACGCCCTGGGAAGAGTTCGAGAAGGACTACGCCGCCGTCCGCGACCGCATCGCCCGCGTGATCCCCGGCTTCGAGGACTTCAACGCGCGCGTGGCCCGCCCCGGCGGCTTCACCCTGCCCCACGCCCCCCGCGACGAGCGCCGCTTCCCCACCGCCACCGGCAAGGCCAACTTCACCGCCGCGCCCGTGGAGTACCCGGCCCTGCCCGAGGGCCGTCTGCTCCTCCAGACCCTGCGCTCCCACGACCAGTACAACACCACGATCTACGGCCTCGACGACCGCTACCGCGGCATCAAGAACGGCCGCCGCGTCGTCCTCGTCAACGCCGCCGACGCCCGGGCGCTCGGCGTCGCCGACGGCACCTATGTGGACCTCGTCAGCGAGTGGCAGGACGGCGTCGAGCGGCGCGCGCCCGGCTTCCGCGTCGTGCACTACCCCACGGCCCGCGGCTGCGCGGCGGCGTACTACCCGGAGACCAACGTCCTGGTACCGCTGGACGCCACGGCCGACACCAGCAACACCCCCGCCAGCAAGTCCGTCGTCGTACGCCTGGAACAATCGATCACCGACTGAGCGTTCGCTCAGCCATAGCTGTCCTTCAGACGTCGACGACGAACGGAGCCCGGCCCCATGGGCGAGCAGCAGCCAACGAAGTTCCCGCAAGAGGTCATCGACGAGTACGCCGGACTCGGCGTCGACCTGCGCGCCCTGTTCTCCGCCGGGAACCTCGGCAACCGCATGGGCGTACAGATCCTGGAGGCCTCCGCCGAGCGCGTGGTCGGCACGATGCCCGTGGAGGGCAACACCCAGCCGTACGGACTGCTGCACGGGGGCGCGTCCGCCGTGCTCGCGGAGACGCTCGGGTCCATCGGCGCGATGCTGCACGGCGGCAGCCGGAAGATCGCCGTGGGCGTCGACCTGAACTGCACGCACCACCGGGGCGTGCGCTCCGGGCTCGTCACGGGGGTGGCCACGCCGGTGCATCTGGGGCGGTCCACGGCCACGTTCGAGATCGTCGTCAGCGAGGAGGGGGGGAAGCGGGTGTGCAGCGCGCGGCTCACCTGCCTGCTCCGGGACGCCCCCGAGGCCGGGCCCGCGGCCTGACTCCGGCCGGGGTCTTCTCTCTCCGCCCACCCGCCCCTCCGTCGGCCTCCGGCCCCGCCCCCGGTCGGCGGACGCGCCTTCCTCTGCCGTCCGTCACCGCATCGGCCTCCGGCCTCGTCCTCGAACACCGGACGGGCTGAAGAACCGTGCCCGATCCCACCGTTCGCGGCTCTCCGTCGCCGACGGGCTCGAACACCCCGCCCATCCGTCCCCGTCGGGGTCGGGTGGGCGGGGTGTTTCGCCAAGCGCCGGGGCCGCGCGCCAGGCCCCCCGCACCCGCCTCGTGAGGCCTTCGCCGGGTGTCGTCTTCACCGGAAAAACAGGTGTGCTCCGCTAAAACACTCCTGACCGCGCACATTCGCGTATGCGGAAACATGCCACGGAATGGCCGCCTCCCTTTCTTCCGCGTAACACTCCGTAATCCGGACACGATCTTGAAATCAAGATCGAATAGCGTCGCCACCCGCGAAAGAGATCATTCCGGGGCGCCCGGCCCCACACTCCCCCGAACACCGGCGTCATGAGTAAAACCGGGAAACAGTCCTGCCCCTTCCCGCGCGCCGGATGCGCCGAAGCGTGCAGATTCCGCCACAACCACCCCCTGCGTTCCAGCGCGGAATACTCCGTGGCATAACAAGAGCGTCACAGCCTAGGTCCGACCACTCCTCCAGGATCAAATGCGCCCTTAGAGTCACGGCCAGTCACCGCGCCGCCGGGCGCGAACTGAATTGCACGGCCCTGTACCACCACCAGTACGGCCCGGCGATCTTCACGGCACCTCAGCAGAGGGCCGCGCCTGGGGAAAGGACCACTCGTGCGAAACCGTTCCGCGCTCATCCTCACCACGGTGTTGACCACCGGCGCCCTCACCCTCACCGCCTGCGGGTCGCGCGACAAGGACAAGGACGACGACAGCAGCAGCGGAGACAAGAAGACCGTCGTCATCGGCTTCGACGCCCCCCTCACCGGCGACCTCTCCGCCCTGGGCATCGGCATGCGCAACTCCGCCGAACTGGCCGTCAAGACGGCCAACAAGGAGAACACCGTCGACGGGGTCGAGTTCAAGCTCCAGCCCCTCGACGACCAGGCCCAGCCCTCCGTCGGCGGCCAGAACGCCCAGAAGTTCATCAGCGACAAGGACGTCCTCGGCGTCGTCGGCCCGCTGAACTCCAGCGTCTCCCAGTCGATGCAGAAGCCCTTCAACGACGCCAACCTCACCCAGATCTCGCCCGCCAACACCGGCACCGAGCTCACCCAGGGCGACGGCTGGAAGAAGGGCGAGCGCAAGCGCCAGTTCAAGACCTTCTTCCGCACCGCCACCACCGACCAGGTCCAGGGCCAGTTCGCCGCCCAGTACCTGTTCCAGAAGGCGAAGATCAAGAAGGTCTACCTGCTCGACGACCAGAAGACCTACGGAGCAGGCCTCGCCGCCTCCTTCAAGGACACCTTCACCGACCTCGGCGGCAAGATCGTCGGCCAGGACCACGTCAACCCCGAGGACCGCGACTTCAAATCCGTCGTCTCCCAGGTCAAGGGCAAGGGCGCCGAAGCCGTCTACTACGGCGGCGAATACCCCGCCGCCGCCCCCCTCAGCCAGCAGCTCAAGGAATCCGGCGCCAAGATCCCCCTCATGGGCGGCGACGGCATGAAGAGCGAAGAGTTCCCCAAGCTCAACAAGAAGGCCATCGGCGACCTCGGCACCTCCGTCGGCAAGCCCGTCGAGGAACTGGACTCCGCCAAGAAGTTCATCGAGGAATACAACAAGAACTACAAAGAGAACATGGAGACCTACGGCGGCGGCACCTACGACGCCACCTGGTCCATCATCGAAGCGGTAAAGCTCGCCGTCGAAGGCAACGACGGAAAACTCCCCTCCGACGGCCGCGTCAAGGTCCTCGAAGCGATGAGCAAGGTCAAATTCCAGGGCGTCACCGGCGACGTCTCCTTCGACCAGTACGGCGACACCACGAACACCATGATGACCGCCTACCAGGTCGGCAAGGACAACAAGTGGGCATCCAAGTTCAGCGAGGCCTACAAGCCCCGCTAAGCGCTTCCCCGGATATGCGGTGCCGAACCCGCGGCCCCTCTGCCACCGGCCGCACAGTTCCCCACGCCCCCACAGGGCGCCCCCGTACCGCAGCGGACATCAGCGTGCCTGCCTAACAGGCACCCACACCCACTGACACAAGACCGCGCGGGACGCGCTACCAGCGCTCCCGCGCGGTGCCATATCCGAACCATCCAACGGAGGCCCTGCGGTGAACGAACTGCCGCAACAGCTGGCCAATGGACTCATCCTCGGCGCGATGTACGGTCTCATCGCGATCGGCTACACGATGGTCTACGGAATCGTCCAGCTCATCAACTTCGCCCACGGCGAGATCTTCATGGTCGGCGGCTTCGGCGCCCTCACCGTCTCCCTGTGGCTCCCCGACGGATTCTCCCTGCTCGCCGCGATCCCCATCATGATCATCGGCGGCATCATCTGCTCCGTCGCCGTCGGCACCGCAGCCGAACGCTTCGCCTACCGCCCCCTGCGCGGAGCACCACGACTAGCCCCCCTCATCACCGCCATCGGCCTGTCCATCCTGCTCCAACAAGCCGTATGGAAGTGGTACCCCGAAGCCAAGAAGGACCGTTCCTTCCCGCAATTCAGCGGCGACCCCGTCCATGTCTTCGGCGCCGACATCCAACGCGGCGACTTCTTCCTCATCATCGCCGCCCCCGCCTGCATGCTCATCCTCGGCTGGTACGTCAACAAAACCCGCTCCGGCCGCGGCATGCAGGCCACCGCACAAGACCCCGACACCGCCAAGCTCATGGGCATCAACACCGACCGCATCATCGTCATGGCCTTCGCCATCGGCGCCGCGTTCGCCGCCATCGCCGCCGTCGGATACGGCCTCCACAACGGCCAAGTCGGCTTCAAAATGGGCTTCATCATGGGCCTCAAAGCCTTCACCGCAGCCGTACTCGGCGGCATCGGCAACATCTACGGCGCCATGCTCGGCGGCATCGTCCTCGGCGTCGCCGAAGCCCTCGCCACCGGCTACATGGGCGACGTACCCGGCATGGAACAGTTCGGCGGCGGCGCCTGGAAGGACGTATGGGCCTTCGCCCTCCTCATCCTCGTCCTCCTCCTCAGGCCCCAAGGGCTCCTAGGCGAACGCGTCGCGGATCGGGCGTGATACCCATGACCACCAAAACACCCAACACCCCGGACGCCCCCCAACTCGCCAAAACCCACACCGGCGCCCCCATCTCCACCCTCCCCCTCCCCGAACCCCTCGCCCGCCTCCTCGTCCTCATCGGCTCCGCCACCGCCCTCATCGGCACCTTCCTCGCCTGGACCTGGACCGACGACTTCCCCGGCGACCTCACCGTCACCGGCTACCCCGGCGGCCTCCAACTCATCACCCTCACCGGCGCCGCCCTCACCATCCTCTTCACCCTCGCCACCTACCGCATCCGCGGACTCAACTGGCTCCTCCCCGGCGGCACCAACAGCCCCACCCTCCTCCTCACCCTCGGCGTCCTCGGCACCACCGGCTACACCATGGGCGCCATCGCCGACCACCTCGGCGGCATCGTCAACCTCGAACCCGGCGCCTGGGTCTCCGGCATCGGCGCCCTCATCGCCACCATCGGCGCCCTCGGCCTCCCCTCCGACACCCCCGACACCGACACCACCAACCCCTGGCAACGCCTGCGCCACAGCCTCAAAGCACCCGCACCCAAACGCGCCAAACCACTCCCAGAAGCCATCGAAATCCTCATCATCGCCGCCTCCTTCGGCATCGGCCTCTACGTCCTCGCCTACGGCATCGAGGCCTACACCGAACTCTTCATCGGCTTCCTCATCACCGCCGGATTCGGCGCCACCGCACTCCACCGCGCCGGACTCATCCCCCGCCTCAACACCCTCACCGCCAAACACCGCAACGTCACCCTCACCGCCGCCATCATCGCCGCCGCCCTCTTCCCCTTCACCCAGAGCGACGCCAGCTACGCCCTCATCGGCGTCAACATCCTCATCTTCGCCACCGTCGCCCTCGGCCTCAACGTCGTCGTCGGCCTCGCCGGACTCCTCGACCTCGGATACGTCGCCTTCCTCGGCGTCGGCGCCTACACCGCGGCCCTCGTCTCCGGCTCCCCCGCCTCCACCTTCGACGTCCACTTCCCCTTCTGGGCCGCCGTCCTCACCGGCGCCGCCGTCTCCCTCGCCTTCGGCGTCATCATCGGCGCCCCCACCCTGCGCCTCCGCGGCGACTACCTCGCCATCGTCACCCTCGGCTTCGGCGAGATCTTCCGCATCACCATGAACAACCTCAACGGAAGCGCAGGCCCCGACCTCACCAACGGCGCCCAAGGCATCCCCAACATCCCCGACCTCAAAATCCTCGGCTGGGACCTCGGCACCGAACACGACATCCTCGGCTTCACCCTCAGCAGGCCCGCCAACTACTACCTGCTGATGCTCTTCTTCACCGCCGTCGTCGTCCTCGTCTTCCGCCGCAGCGGCGAATCCCGCATCGGCCGCGCCTGGGTCGCCATCCGCGAAGACGAAACCGCCGCCACCGCCATGGGCATCAACGGCTTCCGCGTCAAGCTCATCGCCTTCGCCCTCGGCGCCACCCTCGCCGGATTCGCCGGCACCGTCCAAGCCCACGTCTCCTACAGCATCACCCCCGAGCAATACCTCTTCGCCAACACCGTCCCACCCAACTCCGCCTTCCTCCTCGCCGCCGTCATCCTCGGCGGCATGGGCACCATCAGCGGCCCCCTCATCGGCGCCGCCCTCCTCTACCTCATCCCCGCCAAACTCCAATTCCTCGAGGACTACCAACTCCTCCTCTTCGGCCTCGCCCTCATCCTGCTCATGCGCTTCCGCCCCGAAGGCCTCGTCGCCAACAAGCGCGCCCAGCTCGAGTACCACGAGACAGACCAACTCGACGTACCCGACCAGCAGAAACTCCCCGAAGGCACCGTCGGCGTCAGCAAGGCGGGGGCGTGACCACCATGACGACCACCACCACGACCACCGTCCTCCAAGCCACCGGCGTCACCATGCGCTTCGGCGGCCTCACCGCCGTACGCTCCGTCGACCTCACCGTCAACACCGGCGAAATCGTCGGCCTCATCGGACCCAACGGCGCCGGAAAAACCACCTTCTTTAACTGCCTCACCGGCCTCTACGTCCCCACCGAAGGCACCGTCGCCTACAAAGGCACCGTCCTGCCCTCCAAACCCCACCTCGTCACCGACGCAGGCATCGCCCGCACCTTCCAGAACATCCGGCTCTTCGCCAACATGACCGTCCTGGAAAACGTCCTCGTCGGGCGCCACACCAGGACCAAGGAAGGCCTCTGGAGCGCACTCCTCAGAGGACCGGGCTTCAAACGAGCCGAAGCGGCCTCCCACGCCCGCGCCATGGAACTCCTGGAATTCGTCGGCCTCGCCCACAAAGCCGACCACCTCTCCAGAAACCTCCCGTACGGCGAACAGCGGAAACTGGAGATCGCCCGCGCCCTCGCCAGCGAACCAGGGCTCCTCCTCCTCGACGAACCCACCGCGGGCATGAACCCCCAGGAAACCCGCGCCGCCGAAGAACTCGTCTTCGCCATCCGCGACCAAGGCATAGCCGTCCTCGTCATCGAGCACGACATGCGGTTCATCTTCAACCTCTGCGACCGCGTCGCCGTCCTCGTCCAAGGCGAAAAACTCGTCGAAGGCACCTCCGAAACCGTCCAGGCCGACGAACGCGTCGTCGCCGCCTACCTCGGCACCCCCTTCGAAGGCGCACCCGGCGCCGCCGAAGTCGCCGAAGTCGAAGCCGCCGAAGCCGAAGCCCACCAGGACACCACCACCCCCCTCAGCGACACCCCGCCGGACACACCCCAGGACGAAACCGGCGCCCCCCGCGCCTCCGGCCCGGAAGGAACAGCCAAGTGACCGCACTACTGGAGGTCGAAGACCTCAGGGTCGCCTACGGCAAGATCGAAGCCGTCAAAGGCATCTCCTTCACCGTCGAAGCCGGCCAAGTCGTCACCCTCATCGGCACCAACGGCGCAGGCAAAACCACCACCCTGCGCACCCTCTCCGGCCTCCTCAAACCCTCCGCCGGAAAAATCACCTTCGACGGACAGCCCCTCCACGGCATCCCCGCACACAAAATCGTCGCCCTCGGACTCGCCCACTCCCCCGAAGGCCGCCACATCTTCCCCCGCCTCACCATCGTCGAAAACCTCCTCCTCGGCGCCTACCTCCGCGACGACAAAGAAGGAATCGACAAAGACATCCAACGCGCCTACGAACTCTTCCCCATCCTCGGCGAACGCCGCAAACAAGCCGCAGGCACCCTCTCCGGCGGCGAACAACAAATGCTCGCCATGGGCCGCGCCCTCATGTCACGACCCAAACTCCTCATGCTCGACGAACCCTCCATGGGCCTCTCCCCGATCATGATGCAGAAAATCATGCAGACCATCAGCGAACTCAAATCCCAAGGCACCACCATCCTGCTCGTCGAACAGAACGCCCAAGCCGCGCTCTCCCTCGCCGACCACGGCCACGTCATGGAAGTCGGCCGCATCGCCCTCTCCGGCACCGGACGCGACCTCCTCCACGACGAATCCGTCCGCAAGGCCTACCTCGGCGAGGACTAGGCCTGGCCCCTGGGCCCTGAGCAGCGAGGGCGGTCACCCCGATGTGGAGTGACCGCCCTCGCTGCGCTCTTCTGTCCGGCTACCCGCCGGTGGGGGCCGGTCGCACAGCTCCCCGCACCCCTACGGGGCCGCTCTCAGCCCTTCGCCGCCTTCTTCTCCTCGGCGTCCTCAATGACCGCCTCCGCCACCTGCTGCATCGACAGACGACGATCCATCGACGTCTTCTGGATCCACCGGAACGCCGCCGGCTCCGTCAGGCCGTACTCCGTCTGCAAGATCGACTTCGCCCGGTCCACCAGCTTCCGCGTCTCCAGGCGCTGCGTGAGGTCCGCGACCTCCTTCTCCAGCGTCTTCAGCTCCGTGAACCGCGACACCGCCATCTCGATCGCCGGTACGACGTCACTCTTGCTGAACGGCTTCACCAGGTACGCCATCGCGCCCGCGTCCCGGGCCCGCTCCACCAGGTCCCGCTGCGAGAACGCCGTCAGCATCAGGACCGGGGCGATCGACTCCTCCGCGATCTTCTCCGCCGCGGAGATCCCGTCCAGGACGGGCATCTTCACGTCCAGGATCACCAGGTCCGGCTTGTGCTCCCGGGCCAGCTCGATCGCGGTCTCGCCGTCACCGGCCTCACCGACGACCGTGTAGCCCTCCTCCTCCAGCATCTCCTTGAGGTCGAGACGGATCAGCGCCTCGTCCTCAGCGATGACGACGCGGGTCGTCAGGGGCGGGACGTGCGACTTGTCGTCGGACGCGTCTACGGCCTTGGGCGACTCGGGCGGGGTCACGGGGGCTCCTCGTTCATGGCAGGTGCGCTGCCTCGTCAGGGTACCTAGCTGCGGCGCCCCGAGGTGAACCGGTATGCTTCCCGGGAGCGTGTGGCGCTCTAGCCGGGTTGGCGGAATAGGCTTACGCGGATGTCTCAAACACATCTGTCCGAAAGGACATACGGGTTCGAATCCCGTACCCGGCACAGCTTGTAGCGGAGGATCACGTTCTCGTGAACCTCCGCTTTTCGCTGCACTCGAATGCGGTCAGTCGCACAGAGTAGCCGTATGAACCTTTATGGCGCAGAGGTGAGACAGAAAGCGTTAGCTCTGCTGCGCGGCGGTGCGCGGAACGCTGACGTCGCCCGTCAGCTAGGTCTTCCGTCAAGCACAGTCAGGGTATGGCTCCACCGAGACCGCGCTCGGCGGGGCGAGCTGCCGGGCGCGCGATCCCATGAATGCCCACGGTGTGGCAAGCGCAAGCTCGACACTAAGGCGTACTCCTACCTTCTGGGCTGGTACCTGGGAGACGGTTATATTTCCCAGCACTCGGATCACAGAGCTCCCAGCCTCAGAATCACCTGTGACGATTCTTGGCCAGGCCTCATGGACGAATGCGAGCGGGTGGTACGGGCTGTGTTCCCGGATGGCTCGACATGCAGAGCCCGCAAGGTCGGCTGCCATGACATCAAGATCTACTCGACTCACCTTCCGTGCCTGTTCCCCCAGCACGGCCCCGGCAGGAAGCACGAGCGGGCCATCGCGCTCGAATCCTGGCAACAGGACATCATCGACGCGCACCCCTGGGAGTTCATCCGGGGGCTCGTCCACTCCGATGGGTGTCGGGTCACGAACTGGACCACCCGGATCGTCGCGGGTGAGCGGAAGCGCTACGAGTACCCCCGGTACTTCTTCACCAACAAGTCCGACGACATCCGGAAGCTCTTCACCGACACCCTGGACAAGGTCGGAGTGGGGTGGACGAGCCTGGCCCGGGGCAGCGACCCGTTCAACATATCCATCGCCCGCAAGGCCTCCGTAGCGCTCATGGACGTGCACGTCGGGCCGAAGTACTGAGACCCGCCCCGGTTTACCGGGCGGCCTCGCCGATGTGGTGGACGCGGACCAGGTTCGTGGAGCCGGAGACTCCGGGCGGGGAGCCCGCGGTGATGATGACGGTGTCGCCCGGCCGGCAGCGGCCGATCTTCAGGAGGTGCTCGTCGACCTGGGCGACCATCGCGTCGGTGGAGTCGACGTGCGGGCCGAGGAAGGTCTCCACACCCCAGGTGAGGTTGAGCTGGGAGCGGGTGGCCGGGTCGGGGGTGAAGGCCAGGAGGGGAATCGGGGAGCGGTAGCGCGAGAGGCGCTTGGCGGTGTCGCCGGACTGGGTGAAGGCGACGAGGAACTTGGCGCCGAGGAAGTCGCCCATTTCGGCGGCGGCGCGGGCGACGGCGCCGCCCTGGGTGCGGGGCTTGTTGCGTTCGGTGAGGGGCGGGAGGCCCTTGGCGAGGATGTCTTCCTCGGCGGCTTCGACGATGCGGGCCATGGTGCGGACGGTCTCGATGGGGTATTTGCCGACGCTGGTCTCGCCGGAGAGCATGACGGCGTCGGTGCCGTCGATGACGGCGTTGGCGACGTCGCTGGCTTCGGCGCGGGTGGGCCGGGAGTTGTCGATCATCGAGTCGAGCATCTGGGTGGCGACGATGACGGGTTTGGCGTTGCGCTTGGCGAGTTTGACGGCGCGCTTCTGGACGATGGGGACTTGTTCCAGGGGCATTTCGACGCCGAGGTCGCCGCGGGCGACCATGATGCCGTCGAAGGCGGCGACGATGTCGTCGATGGCGTCGACGGCTTGGGGCTTCTCGACCTTGGCGATGACGGGGAGGCGGCGCTTCTCCTCGTCCATGATGCGGTGGACGTCGTCGATGTCGCGGCCGCTGCGGACGAAGGAGAGGGCGATGACGTCGAAGCCGGTGCGCAGGGCCCAGCGGAGGTCGGCTTCGTCCTTGTCGGAGAGGGCGGGGACGGAGACGGCGACGCCGGGGAGGTTGAGGCCCTTGTTGTCGGAGACCATGCCGCCTTCGATGACGGTGGTGGTGACGCGGGGGCCGTCGACGGCGGTGACTTCGAGGGTGACTTTGCCGTCGTCGACGAGGATGCGTTCGCCGGTGGTGACGTCGTCGGCGAGGCCGGTGTAGGTGGTGCCGCAGATGTGGCGGTCGCCGGGGACGTCGGGTTCGACGGTGATGGTGAACTCGTCGCCGCGTTCGAGGAGTACGGGGCCTTCGGTGAAGCGGCCGAGGCGGATCTTCGGGCCTTGAAGGTCGGCGAGGATGCCGACGCTGCGGCCGGTCTCGTCGGCGGCCTTGCGCACGCGCTGGTAGCGGTCCTCGTGGTCGGCGTAGCTGCCGTGGCTGAGGTTGAAGCGTGCCACGTCCATTCCGGCTTCGACCAGGGCCTTGATCTGGTCGTAGGTGTCGGTGGCGGGTCCCAGGGTGCAAACGATTTTCGCTCGGCGCATGTCTTCGACAGTAGGCCTTACTGGTCGGTAGTGGATTGGTTGGGCGTGACTACTCAACAACCGTTGGGTGAAAGGCTTTTGACAACTGTTGAAGTGGGCGCGGGCCTGCTCTGATGAGCATGTTCAAGGGTCGTCGGAGTGGTGTGGGTGGCTCAGAGTTGGGGTGGGTTCATGGTGAAGCGTGCGTTGACTTGGGCGTAGACGGATTGGCGTTGGGGTTCGAGGTCGAGTGCGGGGGCGGCTTCGGGGCCGCCGGCGAAGGCGGCGCGGGCCATTCCGGGGGGTGCGGGGTAGGCGTAGTCGGGGGTGTGGTCGGCGCCGATGTCGGCGAGTTCGACGAGGGCGTGGAGGGTGGTGCCGAGGGCTTCGGCGTATTCGCGGGCGCGTTGGACGGCTTCTTTGACGGCTTGTTGGCGGGCGGTGCGGTGGGCGGGTGAGGTGGGGCGCAGGGACCAGTAGGGGCCGTCGACGTGGGTGAGGTCGAGGTCGGCGATGCGGGTGGTGAGTTCGCCGAGGGCGGTGAAGTCGGTGAGTTCGGCGCTGAGGTGGACGCGGCCGTGGTAGGTGCGGACGCGTTCGCCTTTGCCGCGTTTGGTGAGTTCGGGGGTGACGGAGAAGGCGCCTGTTTCGAGGCGTTCGACGGCTTCGCCGTAGGTTTTGATGAGGGTGATGACGTCGGTGTTGCGGCGGGTGAGGTGGGTGAGGGCGTCGCGGCGGTCGGTGCCGCGGGCGGTGATGGTGATGCCGATGCGGGCGATTTCGGGGTCGACTTCGAGGTGGGCTTCGCCGCGGACTGCTACGCGGGGTGCGTCGGGGGTGCCGTAGGGGGTGGTGGGTGTCTGTTCGTGGGTGGTCATGGGTTCCACTGTGGCACCGGGGCGGGGTTTGGGGTGGTCATCGGATCGAAACCTCGTGGGGGTGTTGTCGTGGGGGGCTTCTGAGCCAGAATCTACGCGCGTCGCCAGCGCGCGCGTAGATCACGAAGGTTCATGAAGGAGTCGTCATGCCGATCGACAGAAGGTCTTTCCTGGGGAGTTCCGCCGCCGCGGGTGCGGGGGTGGCGCTCGTGGGCCCCGCGGCGTCCGCCGAGGCGGTGCCCGCCGCTGGGCCGGGAAAGCAGCCGCGACGGTACTCGTTCACGGTGATGGGGACGACGGATCTGCACGGGAACGTCTTCAACTGGGATTACTTCACGGACCGGGAGTTCGACGACAAGGACCACAACGATGTGGGGCTGGCGAAGGTCTCGACGTTGGTGTCGCAGGTGCGTGCGGAGAAGGGGCGTCGCAATACGCTGTTGATCGACGCGGGTGACACGATTCAGGGTACGCAGTTGTCGTACTACTACGCGAAGGTGGATCCGATCACCGCGGCGCGGGGTCCGGTGCATCCGATGGCGCGGGCGATGAACGCGATCGGGTATGACGCGGCGGCGCTCGGGAATCACGAGTTCAACTATGGGATTCCGGTGTTGCGGAAGTTCCAGGAGCAGTGTGATTTTCCGCTGCTTGGGGCGAACGCGTTGGATGCGAAGTCGCAGCGTCCTGCTTTTCCGCCGTACAGCATGCATCGGTTGCGGACGCCGCACGGCCGGGATGTGCGGGTGGCGGTGCTCGGTCTAACGAATCCGGGGATCGCGATCTGGGACAAGGCGCACGTTCAGGGCAAGATGACGTTTCCGGGGCTTGAGGAGCAGGCGGCGAAGTGGGTGCCGCGGCTGCGTTCGATGGGTGCGGACGTGGTGATCGTGTCGGCGCATTCGGGGTCGAGCGGTACGTCGTCGTACGGGGATCAGTTGCCGTACGTGGAGAACGCGGCGGCGTTGGTGGCGCGGCAGGTGCCGGGGATCGACGCGATTCTGGTGGGGCACGCGCACACGGAGATTGCGGAGTATGTGGTCGAGAACGAGGTGACGGGCCGGAAGGTGGTGCTTTCGGAGCCGTTGAAGTGGGGGCAGCGGTTGACGTTGTTCGACTTCGACGTGGTGTGGTCGAAGGGTCGTTGGCGGGTGGAGAAGGTGGGGGCGAAGGTCCTGAACTCCAACGCGGTGGCGGAGGACGAGCGCATTACGCGGTTGTTGGCGGGTGAGCACCGGAAGGTCGTGGGGTACGTCAATCAGGTCATCGGTACGTCGAAGGCGGCGATGAGTACGGCGGAGGGTCCGTACAAGGATGTGCCGATCATTGATCTGATCAGTCATGTGCAGGCGGAGACGGTGCGGGCGGCGCTCGCGGGTGGTGCGTACGGGAAGCTTCCTGTGGTGTCGCAGGCGTCGTGTTTCTCGCGTACGGCGGGCATTCCGGCGGGTGAGGTGACGATCCGGGACGCGGCGGGTCTGTATCCGTTCGAGAACACGCTGGAGGCGCGTGTGATGACGGGTGCGCAGTTGAAGGACTATCTGGAGTTCTCGGCGCGGTATTACGTGCGGACGGCGCCGGACGCACCGGTGGATCCGGCGGGGCTGACGAATGCGGAGGGGGTGCCGGACTACAACTATGACGCGTTGTACGGGGTCGCGTACGACGTGGACATCGCGCAGCCGGTGGGTTCGCGGATCGTGGGGTTGCGGTTCGGGGGGAAGCCGGTGGATCCGGCGGCCGAGTTCGTGTTGGCGGTGAACAACTACCGGGCGAGCGGGGGTGGCAATTTCCCGCATGTGGCGAGGGCGAAGCAGGTGTGGGCGCATTCGGATGAGATCCGTAACACGATCATTGCGTGGGTGAAGGCGAAGGGCACGGTCGATCCGGTGGAATTCGCGCGGGTGGACTGGCGGTTGACGCGTGCGGGGATTCCGGTTTTCTGAGGTGGGGGTTGTTGCGATGCATGAGGATCTTGCGGCCGCGCTGGCGGTGGTGCGGCGTGATTTGTCGGCCACGTGTGCGGTGCAGCCGATCGTCCGTGAGGAGTTGGACTTCGACGGGGATCCGCTGGTGATGCTGTATGAGGCGGATGGTTCGGGGGTGGGGGTTTCGGTGCCTGCGGGGGTGGGTGCGGCGGAGCAGGTGGTGGAGTTGGCGGAGCAGGTGAAGGACTGGGCTGTGGAGGCGTTGGCGGCGTTGTTGTTGCCGGCGACGTGGCCGGAGTGTCCCGACCATCCGCTGGGGCATCCGTTGGGTGCGCGGGTGGTCGGGAGGGTGGCGGTGTGGTCGTGTCCGCGGTCGGGGCGGGTGGTGGCGCCGGTGGGGGCGTTGGCGGAGGTGGCCGGGGGCTGAAGGCCCGGGGTGGTGGGGTCAGTTCTTCAGGTGGACGAGGGTGCCGCGTTGTTCTCCGCCGGGGCGGGGGGTGGCGCGGTGCGCCGCCTGGTGGAGTCCGAAGTGGGTGAAGGCGGTGCGCTGGGGCTGGGGGTAGGGCTCTTTGCCGGTGAGGGAGTTGAGGATGCCGGCGCTGCGCCAGGCGGCGAGGCCGAGGTCGGGGGCGCCGACGCCGTGGGTGTGGCGTTCGGCGTTCTGTACGTAGATGGTGCCGGTGATGGAGGGGTCGAGGGTGAGGCGGTGGTGTTCGTCGATGCGGGGGCGGTCGGCGGAGTCGCGGCGGAGGTAGGGGGTGAGTCCGGCGAGGAGGCGGTCGAGGGGGCGTTCGCGGTAGCCGGTGGCGAGGATGACGGCGTCGGTGGTGAGGCGGGTGCGGGTGCCTTGTTCGACGTGTTCGAGGTGGAGTTCGACGCGGGTGGTGGCGACGCGTCCCGCGGTGCGGACGTTGACGCCGGGGGTGAGGACGGCGTCGGGCCAGCCGCCGTGGAGGGTGCGCTGGTAGAGCTCGTCGTGGATGGCGGCGATGGTGTCGGCGTCGATGCCTTTGTGGAGTTGCCACTGGCCGGGGACGAGCTGGTCGCGGACGGTTTCGGGCAGGGCGTGGAAGTAGCGGGTGTAGTCGGGGGTGAAGTGTTCGAGGCCGAGCTTGGAGTACTCCATGGGGGCGAAGGCGGGGGTGCGGGCGAGCCAGTGGAGTTTTTCGGCGCCCGGGGGGCGGTGGCGGAGCAGGTCGAGGAAGACTTCGGCGCCGGACTGTCCTGAGCCGATGACGGTGATGTGGTCGGCGGTGAGGAAGCGGTCGCGGTGCAGGAGGTAGTCGGCGGCGTGGATGACGGGGACGGTGGGGGCGTCGGCGAGGGGCTTGAGGGGTTCGGGGACGTGGGGGGCGGTGCCGATGCCGAGGGCGATGTTCTTGGCGTGGGTGCGGCCGAGGGCTTCGGCTTCGCCGTCGGCGTCGAGTTGGGTGAAGTCGATGTCGAACAGGTCGTGTTCGGGGTTCCAGCGGACGGCGTCGATCTGGTGGCCGTAGTGGAGCTGGGGGAGGTTGTCGCTGACCCAGCGGCAGTAGGCGTCGTATTCGGCGCGCTGGATGTGGAAGCGCTCGGCGAAGTAGAAGGGGTAGAGGCGTTCGCGGGTCTTGAGGTAGTTGAGGAATGACCAGGGGCTGGCGGGGTCGGCGAGGGTCACGAGGTCGGCCAGGAAGGGGACTTGGAGGGTGGCGCCGTCGATGAGGAGGCCGGGGTGCCAGTGGAAGGCGGGGCGCTGTTCGTAGAAGGCGGTGTCGAGGTCGAGGGGTTGGGCGAGGGCGGCGAGGGAGAGGTTGAAGGGGCCGATGCCGATGCCGACCAGGTCGCGGGGGTTGTCGGGGGTGGTGGGTGGCTGGGTGGCCTGGTCGGGGGTGCCTGGTGGGCGGGTCGGGGTCATCGGGGGGTGGTTCCTTCCACGAGCTTGAGCAGGGTGGTGAGGTCGTCGGGGGTGGTGTGGGGGTTGAGGAGGGTGGCTTTGAGCCAGCGGCGGCCGTCGAGTTGGGCGCGGCCGAGGACGGCGGTGCCGTCGGTGAGGAGGGTGCGGCGGATGTGGGCGATGTGGTCGTCGTCGGCGTGGGTGGGCCGGAAGAGGACGGTGCTGATGGTGGGGGCGGCGTAGAGGTCGAAGCGGGGGTGGGCGGCGATGGCGTCGGCGAGTCGGCGGGCTTGGTCGCAGACGTGGTCGACGAGGGCGCCGAGGCCGGTGCGGCCGAGGGCCTTGAGGGTGATGGCGATCTTGAGTGCGTCGGGGCGGCGGGTGGTGCGCAGGGAGCGGCCGAGGAGGTCGGGCAGGCCTGCTTCGGTGTCGTCGTCGGCGTTGAGGTAGTCGGCGCGGTGGGTGAGGGCGTGGGTGTCGGTGGGGTCGCGGACGGTGAGGATCCCGGCGGCGGCGGGTTGCCAGCCGAGTTTGTGCAGGTCGAGGGTGACGGTGTCGGCGCGGTCGAGGCCGTGGAGTTTGGTGCGGTGGGTGTCGCTGAAGAGGAGTCCGGCGCCGTAGGCGGCGTCGATGTGGAGGCGGGCGCCGTGGGTGGCGCACAGGTCGGCGATGGTGGTGAGGGGGTCGATGAGGCCGGCGTCGGTGGTGCCCGCGGTGGCGGTGACGAGGAGGTCGGCGGGGTGGGTGGCGTGTTCGGTGAGGGCCGTGGCGAGGGCGTGGGGGTCGAGGACGCCGGTGGGTGCGGGCAGGGTGAGGGGGGCGGGCAGGCCGAGGAGCCAGGCGGCGCGGTGCAGGGAGTGGTGGGCGTTGGCGCCGGTGAGGATGCGCAGGGTGCGGCCGTGGGCGGTGGCGCGTTCGCGGGCGAGGAGCAGGGCGAGTTGGTTGGATTCGGTGCCGCCGGTGGTGATGAGGGCGTCGCCGCGGCCGTGGACCTCGGTGGCGAGGGTGGTGGTGAGGAGGGTTTCGAGGGCGGAGGCGGCGGGGGCCTGGTCCCAGGAGTCGAGGGAGGGGTTGAGCGCGGAGGCGGCGAGGTCTGCGGCTGCGGCGAGGGCGAGCGGCGGGCAGTGCAGATGGGCGGCGCAGAGGGGTTCGGCGGGGTCGGCGGCGCCGTGGGCGGTGGCGTGGACGAGGGTGCGCAGGGCGGTGTGGGCGCCGGTGCCGTGGGTGGGCAGCAGGGGGTGGGCGGCGGCGTGGACGCGGGCGGCGACGGTGGTGGGGCCGCCGGGTGGGAGGGGGCCGCCGCGGGCTGCCGCGCCTTCGCGGAGGGCGTCCAGGGCGACGGTGAGCAGGGGTTGGAGGGCGTCGGGGCCTTGGGCGCCCCCGGCGAGGGGCGGCGGGGTGCGCATGGGTGGTGACCTCCGGTGGGCGGACGGGGGCACCAGCCTGGTGGGTGGGGGTGGGGTGTGCGGTGGGGTGGGGGTTTCGGAACCCGAAAGGGGTACGGCTGTGCGGGGAAATCGTGTCTGCACGGGGTGGAGGTGCTAGGGGCTGCGCCGGGCCTTGCGGGGGGGGCTGCCCCGGTCCGCTCTTTCCGAACGCCGGGGGGCTGCCCCGGCCCGCTCCTCCAGGGGCCGGGGCGCCGTAGCGGCGCTGTGCGCCTCGTCCTCAAGTGCCGGACGGGCTCGGTGGTTGCTGGTGCGGGCGCTCAGTTCGTCGTACGGAAGTCGTCCGCGTGGTCCTGGGCCCACTGGGCGTAGGTGCGGCCCGGGGTGCCCGTGATGGTCTGGACCGTGTTGGTCAGGGGCGGGGGCGTGTCGACGGTGGTGGCGAGGGAGGCGACGAAGCCGGGGACCAGGTCGGCGGGGATGAGGGGGAACATGTCGGGGACGACGTCCTGGGGCGGTATTTCGGTGTAGGTGAGCGGGCGGCCGAGGGCGTGGGCGAGGGCGGCGATCTGTTCCTCGGTGGTGATGGCTTCGGGGCCGGTGAGGACGTGGGCGGCGCCGGTGTGGCGTTCCAGGAGGCTGTGGCGGGCGACGGCGGCGATGTCGGCCTCGTGGATGGGTGAGTTGACGCCTCGGGCGTAGGGGCCGCGGACGGTGTCGCCGGCGTGGATCTGGCGGGCCCACTGGAGGGTGTTGGTGGCGAAGGCGCCGGGGCGCAGGAAGGTCCAGTCGAGGCCGCTGTCGCGGACGTCCTGTTCGAGGGTGTGGTGCCAGGTGTGGATGAACGACTCGTGTTCGTCGGGTGCGTCCTCGACGGCGATGCTGGACAGGACGGTGACGTGCTGGACGCCGGCGGTGCGGGCGGCGGCGAGGAAGGCCGTGGTGTGGTCGCCGGTGACGGAGGCGTGCAGGAAGAGGGCGTCGGCGCCGTCGAACTGGGCGGTCATGTCGGCGGGTTCGGCGCTGACGGTGAGGCGGGTGACGTCGGCGGTGGCGGGCAGGTGGGCGCGGTTCGGGTCGCGGACGAGGGCGCGTACGGGGGTGTCGGTGGCGGTGAGCTGGTGGACGAGGGCGTTGCCGACGTTTCCGGTGGCTCCGCTGACGACGATCATGGTGGGCTCCTGGGGTGTGCGGGTGGGGCGGGCCGTTGGTCCGGTCCGCTGTGTGCACGACCCTAGGCAACCGGAGGGGTTCTCCGGATCGTCGGGAGGGCGGAGCTCGGCCTAGGGCGTCGGTCCTAGGCCGAGCGGCGGGGTCAGCTCTGTTCGGCCTTGCGGCGCACGCGCAGGGCCCGGGCCAGGTCGTCGAGCTGGTCGGCGAGGCGGCGGCGCAGCGCCGGGGTGAGGTCGGTGCGGGCCAGGCAGGCCTCGCCGAGGCGCAGCGTCTCGTCGTCGACGGCGGACGGGAAGGCGTGGCGGCCGGTGGCGTCGGCGATGGCGGGGCCGCGGCGGGCGGCGAGGTCGACGGCGTCGTCGAAGTAGCGGGCCAGGTAGGGGCGTACGAGGTCGTCCTGTTCGGGCTGCCAGAAGCCCTGGGCGGTGGCGATGAACAGGGAGTTGGACAGGGCGTCGGTGGTGAACAGGGCGTCCCAGGCGCGGCGTTTGGCGTCGGGGTGGGGCAGGGCGGCGCGGCAGCGGGCGGCGCCTTCCTGGCCGGTGGCGCTGGGGTCGCGGCGCAGTTCGGCGGCGATGGTGTCCTCGTCGGCCTCGCCGAGGACGGCGAGGCGGGCGAGGGCGCGCCAGCGCAGCTCGGGGTCGAGTTCGGGGCCGCCGGGTACGGCGCCCTGGGCGAGCCAGGTGTGCAGGGGCTCGGCCTGGGGGGCGGCGTCGATGAGGCCGCGTACGGCGATGAGGCGCAGGCCGGGGTCGGAGCCGTCCTCGGTGTGGCGGACGATGTCGTGGCACAGGGCGTCGAGGGTGGCGAGGGCGGCGGGCCGCCGGGCGCGCGGGGTGTACTGGTCGGCGATGACGGCGCCCGCGAAGGTGAGGACGCCGGAGACGAGGGCGAGGTCGGTCTCGGCGGGCAGGTGGGTGCGGGCGGTGTCGAGGTAGACGGCGGGTTCGAGGTCGCCGTCGCGGACCATGTCGCGCAGCGCGTTCCACAGGACGGCGCGGGTGAGCGGGTCGGGCACGCTGGACAGGGAGCGCAGGGCGGTGTCCTGGGAGACCGGGTCGAGGCGGATCTTGGCGTAGGTCAGGTCGTGGTCGTTGGGGACGATGAGGGCGGGGCAGCCGCCGTCGCGCGGGGTGGGCGGGGACTGTTCGGGCAGGTCGGTCTCGTAGCGTTCGCGCAGGACGAGCTGGCGGCCGTCGGAGAGGTCGCGGTCGTAGACGCCGACGGCGACGCGGTGGGGGCGGCTGCCGTCGCGGTCCAGGCGCAGGGTCCAGGCGCGGCCGCTGTGGCTGACGGTCGGGGTGAAGGTGTCGACGCCGGTGGTGCGCAGCCAGGCCTCGGCCCAGGCGTGGACGTCGCGGTCGGTGGCGGAGGCGAGGTTGTCGATGAAGTCGGCGAGGGTGGCGTTGGCGAACTTGTGGCGGGCGAAGTGGGCGTTGATGCCCGCGAGGAAGTCCTTCTCGCCGAGCCAGGCGACGAGCTGGCGCAGGGCGCTTGCGCCCTTGGCGTAGGAGATGCCGTCGAAGTTGAGCAGCGCGGACGCGGTGTCGGGCACGGCGTCGGGGGCGGGGGCGACGGGGTGGGTGGAGGGGCGCTGGTCGGCGTCGTAGCCCCAGGACTTGCGGGCGACGCCGAAGTCGACCCAGGTGTCGCCGAAGCGGCTGGCTTCGGTGAGGGTCTGGTAGCCCATGTACTCGGCGAAGGACTCGTTGAGCCAGATGTCGTCCCACCACTTGAGGGTCACCAGGTCGCCGAACCACATGTGGGCCATCTCGTGGGCGACGACCATGGCGCGGGTCTGGCGCTGGGTGTCGGTGACGGCGGAGCGGTAGACGAATTCGTCGCGGAAGGTGACGAGGCCGGGGTTCTCCATGGCGCCGGCGTTGAACTCGGGGACGAACGCCTGGTCGTAGGAGTCGAAGGGGTAGGGCTCGGCGAACTTCTCGTGGTAGCGGTCGAAGCAGGCGCGGGTGACGTCGAGGAGTTCGTCGGCGTCGGCGTCGAGGTGGGGGGCGAGGGAGCGGCGGCAGTGGAGGCCGAAGGGCAGGCCGCGGTGTTCGGTGCGCACGGAGTGCCAGGGGCCCGCGGCGACGGCGACGAGGTAGGTGGGCAGCGGGGGTGTGGGGGCGGCCTTCCAGGTGCCGGCGCCGGTGTGCTCGGTGACGCTGTTGGCGAGGACGGTCCAGCTCTTGGGGGCGGTGACGGCCAGTTGGAAGACGGCCTTCAGGTCGGGCTGGTCGAAGGCGGCGAAGACGCGCTGGATGTCGTCGAGGAAGAGCTGGGTGTAGACGTACGTCTCGCCGTCGGTGGGGTCGGTGAAGCGGTGCAGGCCCTCGCCGGTGCGGGAGTAGCGCATGGCGGCGTCGACGGTGAGCCGGTGTTCGCCCGCGGTGAGGCCAGTCAGGGGGAGCCTGTTGTCCGCCAGGGTGCCCGGATCGAGGGGGGTGCCGTCGAGCGTGACGGAGCGCAGGTGCGCGGGCTTCAACTCGACGAACGTGTCGCCGTCCGCGGCGGCGGTGAAGGTGATCGCCGTGCGGGAGTCGAAGGTCTCCTCGCCGGTGGTGAGATCGAGGGCGATCTCGTACCGCCGGACGTCGAGGAGCTGGGCTCGGGTCTGCGCTTCGTCGCGCGTCAGTGCGGGCATCTGGCCATGGTGCCTGATGCGGCGGGGCGCCTGGCAGGGGGTGGCCCGCCCGGGGAGGGGCTTGTGCGCGGGGGCGTGCGCCGCTCGGGCCTTCTCGTTCGCGATGGTCTCGTGGTGGCGGATGCCCCCGCCGGTCCGGCGGCGCCGCCGTCCGGGACGCGCGCGTGGAGCGGAACCTCACCCAGGACGCGTTGTGGATGGCGGCCCGCGTAAGCCGCGGCACCCTCCAGCGCGTTGAGGTCGGCGAGGAGACCGCGCTGTCCACGCCGTCGCGTATCGCCCGGGTGCTGGACATGTCGCTCGCCGGCCTCGTCCGCTGACGCCCTACTGCGGGCACCTGCGGGCGTGGAGGTAGGAGAACACCGGCCCGCCCAAGCCCTGCCAGAGATGCGGGCGGATCGCCTCACCAGGGGCGATGGGGGTCCGGCAGCCCACGCACGACAGCTCCGGCTTCCCGGCCTGCTCCCGCGCGGCGAGGTGCTGGGCACCGAGCTCCTTGCCGCGCTCGCAGGGGCCGAGGGGGCAGTACAGGCACGCGATGCCGTGGTCGTACCAGTCGAGGTACGTGGCCAGGACTCGGCCCTGGACCTCGTGACAGGCCGGGCATGCGCGCAGGTGCCAGTCGCCGAGGGCGCCGAGGTCTACGCCCTCGCCTCCGTCGAGGGTGCGCGGGCACCACACGCACACGGTGCCGGACCGCTGCTGGATCGTGACGGTGCTGAGGGCGGGCACCACGAAGAGGCGCAGGCCCCGGCCCACGTCGCTCATCAGCTCTTCCTTCCGCGCTCGTACAGGCGCGCTGCCGTACGGGCGGCCCGGAGATTCCCCTTGAGGAACAGGCCCGCCGGGCAGCGCCGCCCCTTCCAGCTCAGGCCGCATCTGGGGCAGACGCGCAGGTGATCCAGGTACATGAGGTACGCGTTATCGGCGCGCTGCTCCAGCGGAGGCAGGTCGGGGGCCATCATCGGCCCACCGTGCGCGCCAGGGCGGACAGTGCGAGCCAGCGAGCAACCGGCCACTTACTCAGCATGATGATCACGGTCCTCCCGCCAGTGGGTGTTCAGGACGTGCTGCACCGTGCGCCGGAGCCGGTCCACGTTGGTGTGCACCCGGGCCGCTGACGGCTCAACCGTCCAGTGCAGGGACGGCTCCGAGGCGCCCAACGGCGGCACGACGATGTACGTG
The DNA here is from genome assembly GCF_022698285.1 of Streptomyces sp. AN091965. Lineage (NCBI taxonomy): Bacteria > Bacillati > Actinomycetota > Actinomycetes > Kitasatosporales > Streptomycetaceae > Streptomyces > Streptomyces sp. AN091965. The sequence continues at coordinate 2,849,488 of NZ_JALDMY010000001.1, forward strand.
GCCCGACCGCACGCCACGGTCTGCGGCAACCTCCAGCCCCCCGTCGCCCCTGGGGCCACGAGGAAGTAGTGGATCCGTGTCCAGGGGTCGCAGATCACGGCGCCGCACTCACTGCCCAGGGTGGCGATGATCCGCAGCCCGAGTGTGCGAGGGGTACGGACGGCGTCGAAGTCAACGCCTGCCTCGACGTGCCAGACCACACCGACCGGCGGGAGCCAGGGCAGTTGTGCTCTCACAGCGGCTCTCACGCGGCACCTCCCACGAGGTGCCAGCTGCAGCGCACGGTGGGCCATATGCGGCCGCCCCTGCAGACATGCCCAGCCGGTACGAGGCGCTTGCTGACGGTGCCGCAGTACCAGCACGCCCGGCCGTGCAGACGAGCGATGCTCACCCGCCCCTCGGCCTTGATCGGCGCGACCGGTTTCAGCATGGTCATAACCGCTCCCATCTGCCTGAACTCCGTGGGCAGACAGATGATGGGCGCCTACAAGGGCCACAAGGACTACAACGTGTATCCCTTCCGCCCCCGGGGCCCTAGACGGCGCCGATCCACTCCGCGAAGGCCGTCAGATCCTCAGCGTCCGAACGACGAAGGCGCCGCAGCGTGGCTGCGGTCTCGCGGGCCCAAGGGTGCCCACGGGTGTGCTGTGGAGCGACGAGGCGTGCGACCTGCAGGCTCTCCCAGGCGTCGTCTGGCAGCCCGGCCCACAGCTGCGCGCGTGCGAGCTCGATCCAGAAGCTGGACTGCCGCTCGGCCGGCAGGTCGCCGGGCGGGGTCCACTCTCTGGCCACGTCAAGGGCGCGGCCGACCTGGTCGCTGCCGAGGCTGACGGCCACGGACACCTCGTGGATGCGCACCGAGTCGGGGCCGAACGCCGTGCCCTGGTACTCGTCTTCGGGCACAGCGTCGCCGAGGCGCCGGGCTTCCGCGAGGTGGGTGTCCGCAGCGTCCGCGTCCTGCCCGCGCCCGGCGATGACGGCGGCGCGCATGTGCAGCGCGCCGCGGACGGCGTGCTCCTCTGGGCTGGACGGTGACGGGCTGGCGTCGATGGCCTGCTCCAGGGCGAGCAGGCCCGGGCCATGGGCGCGGGCGGCGAAGAACGTCTCGGTGCGCACGTAGGCGGTGCTGGCTTCGACGAGCGGGTCCTCGGAGTGGCGTGCCGCCCAGCGCATCAGCTCGATGAGGCGCGCGGAGAGGTCGTGGTGGCCGTACTTGTAGGCGACGGCGTCGGCGGCGCGCGCGATGCCGACGAGTAAGCGGGCGGCGTGCTGCTGGTCGGGGCCCGTCGTGTGATGCAGGGAGCGGAGGGCGTCGTCGAGCAGGGTGGGGGCGTGCTTGGCGATGCGGGTGTACTGCGCGGCGAGACGCCAGTTGACGGCCTCGTCGGCTGCGGCGTGCAGCTCGGCGAGCGTACGGCGGGGCGGCCCCATGGGGATGTCGTATCCCGCGATGGATGCGGAGATGGCGGGGATGGCCGTGCGGATGCGGCTGAGGGCAATGGTGTCGCCGGTGATGAGGCGGCCGGGGTCCACGCCGAGCGCGGCCGCGATGGATTCGAGGGAGTCGTCGCTGGGTGATCGGGCGCCCCGCTCAATGCTCTTGATCATGGCGAGTGAGAGGTACGCGGTGCGGGCGAGGTCGGTCTGGGTCATCCGGCGCGCGTGGCGGATGGTCGCGATGCGGCGGCCTACCTCGCGCTTGCTGTCCGCGGGCATACTGGCTCCAGTTCGGGGCGTCCACTCCGAACCGTACCCGCGCGACTACGTGCCGGATACGTGAACGGCCCCTCCTGTCTGGGCAGGTGGGGCCGTTTCCGTGCCGGTCAGTCAGCGATGATGGACGTCAGTTCGGTGAGGCTGGCGATGCGCCAGTCCGCAGCCGCCACCACGTCCGGGTCGTCCGCCCACAGGTGCCCCCAGGGGCCGCGGCGGATGTGCGCGGCCCGCAGCCCGGCGTGCTTGGCCGGATACAGGTCGTTGGCGGGGTGGTCGCCCACGTACACGGTCTCGCGCGGGGCCGCCTCGGCGACGTCCAGCACCCGGGCGAAGAACGCCGGATCAGGCTTCGCTACTCCCCATTCCCCGGAGGTCACGATCAGGTCAGCAGGCAGGTTCAGGTCGCGCAGGAGCTCGCCCATGCGGCCGGTCTGGTTCCCGGCGATGATGACGCGCACGCCGAGCTTACGGAGCCCGGAGAGGGCTGGTCTGACGTCGTCGTACAGGTCGTCCTCGTGGAGGAACTCGCCGTGCCCGGCAGCCTCGCGCGCCGCGTACTCGGCGGCGATGTCGACCCCGGGGCGGGCCAGGCGCACGGCGTCCGCGTTGTCGCGGCCCTGCGCGACGACAGCACCGACGAGCGCGGACAGGGTGTGGCGGGGGATGTCGAGCCAGTCCGCCCACGATCCCCAGTAGCGATCGTCTCGGGTGATGGTCTCGCCGACGTCGAAGACGATGGTTTCAATCACCCCTGTGAGCCTAGGGCGTTGCACTGTCACGAGCTGACCGGTACTGCTCCTGCGCCATGGCCGCTGTCGGTGCGACCGCCTACGCCGACAGGCATGTCCCCCAACCCCCGCCCCGGGCCGCCACGCGCCCCGCTGCGGCCGTGTGGGAGGCTGCCGTCCACGCAGACGTCGTCAGGGTCGTCGGCCGGTGGCTGGAATCTGTACCCGTCCGGGTAGGTCTGTCCGTCCCGGCCGGGCTCCCCGGGCGGGCCCTGCTCGCCACGCGGGCCCGCCGGCCCCGGCTCGCCCTGCGGTCCGGGCGGGCCAGCAGGGCCGTCCCCTCCATTGGAGCCGTCGGTCCCGGGCGCCCCCGGCTCGCCCGTAGATCCGTCCGTGCCATCGCGTCCCGCCGCGCCGGTCTTGCCCCAGAACCAGCGGCTCACGCGTCCTACGACGCCGCCGCGGTACGGCGAGGGCCGGTTCGCGGGCGGCGCGAAGCACGCGTTGTCACGGTGCCGGTTGAGGTAGCGGTAGGCGAGCCGGTCGGGGTTCGCGGAGAGCCACTCTGGGGCGACGCTCTTCACCCCGCGGTGCTCGTGCCCGGCCAGCCACTGCCACAGCCCCACGCTGTACTGCGCGTCCGTCAGCTGCCTGCGGGCCACCCGCGAGTCGTGCCGGTACTCCGAGGCCGCGTACCGGCGCCCGTCCTCGCCCATGCCGATGAGCAGCGCGGAGAACGCGTTGGCCGTGCCGTAGTCCAGGCCCACGCACATCCACCGGGCAACGTCCGGCACCAGGTCGATGTCGTGCTTGGCCTCGTCGAAAGCGTCGTAGATGACACCCTCGGCCAGGCACCACTCGCCCCGGATGTACCGGCGGTGGAGCAGGCCCTGATGGGACCGCTTCAGCGAGTCCACGTACACGGTCGGCAAGGACAGGTTGTCGTCGAGGACGAAGCTGAAGCGGTGCACGTCCAGGGCGCCCGCATTCTGCGTCTCGATGAGGGTGCCGTCGCGGCGCAAGTGCAGGCGCGCGCGGTCGAGGGTCTCCTTCTTCAGCCAGTGGTTGGGGCCTCGGGGTTCGTGGTCCCGAACCACTGGGCGCCCTCGATACTCAGGCGGGTCTCAAGCATCTGGCGGAGACGAAGACGCCTACGACGATCATGGTGATGTATGTAGTTTGGACGGCGCTGACCACCTGCCTTGTGCTTTCTTCGATCTTAGCTTTGCGGTGGCTCTGCGACGACGGAGGGCCCAGCAAGGAGTCAGGTGCGAGGCCTGAGGTCGCTGATTTCTGCTTCACGTCGATCGCCCTCGGATTCCTGATCGTAACCATGGCGCCCATCGTCCTGATCCCTACCGAAGAGACGGGGAGCGTGCGGCGTCGCACACTGCTAAGGCGTGAGGTTGAGGAATTGCGCCGCGCTGCAGAGGAGCGGATCGCTGAACTCCAAACGCAGAGGAGAGACCCTGGTCGCCCCACGTCACCATCGCCGTGAAGCTGGCCGTTTTCCATGCGATGCCGTGCGGTTGCCGCGTCCGCTGTTGCACCGCTGGTGTGATGAGCGGGCATTGGCAGGATCGAGGAGGTCGCCTCGGCTGAGCGGGTGGAGCGACACTCCCTGGGCTCATGATGCGTTACGAGGCTCGCTACTCGCCGAGGCCCTCAGGATCTCCCACGGCACGCCACGTGATGTCGCTATTGGTCAGCCCCTGGTGTTCGAGGAGCTCGGCGAGGTCAAGTAGCTGCACGGCGCGGACGCATGTCGGGTCAATGACGAAGCCGAGCCCGCGTCCCGTCTGCTGGTCGAAAGCAGCCCAGCTAGTCAGGTCGCTGCCCTCTAAGCCTCCGGGCTCGATAGCGATGAAGGGGGTGTCCGCAAGAGCATCGGTGACCTTGCTGTAGCAGTTCCACACGAAGTCGATGGCGGGTGGCCATTCCTCGCTGGGCGGTTGGAACCAGGCTTCGACCTCAGTGTCCCGACGGTAGCTGAACTCGGAGGCGATGCCTTGCGCTTGGAGGGCGAAGCGGGCTTGCTCACGCTGCTCGGGCTTCACTTGCACCGTGACGAACACTGCCCTGGGCGGCATGTCTCGCATTCCAGCAAGGTACTGCGTAAAGCGGGGACCGAGCCCTGCTACACCTCAGCCGCCGACTGGGAATCTTGTGCAACTCGGATCGTCCAGGCAGTCCCTGAGCCCCTCCTGGCCTTCTTCGTTTACCCGCTCCAAGGCGTCCATGTACATGTCCTCGCGGCTCGCGTCCGGCACCTTCGAGCACGCGTCGGGCTCTGGGTCCTCGTCGGTCTCCGGGTCGAAGTCGTCCGGGCGCGATTCGATCGTGTCCATCCAGGCCTTGATGCAGGCTCGCCCCTGCTCGGCCGCGTCGACGGTCAACGTCTTGGACGACTTCGGCTTCCCGGGCTCGTCGTCGGAGCTGGAGCAGCCCGCGAGCGCGAGCGACACGACGGCGAGTGCGGCGATGCAGGTGCGGCGCATGGGTCCCCCCGAGGACGGTGTGAGCCCCGGAGCGTAGTGGCGCGCAGGCAGTGATCGCGCAGGAACGGCGAAGGCCCCGCCGTACGGGCGCGGCGGGGTTCAGCCTTGCCCCTCGCGACTCCCCATGAAGCGATCGATTCGCTAGGGGATGGAGAGGTTAAAGAGGCGCCCTATCGCCATATCGGATTTTTCTGATTCACCTAGCCCAAAAAGTCGAGTAGCGTCCGGCGATGAGTAAATGAACTGGATCGATCGCATTTAGTGGATGCCCTGTGTGGCAGCTGCTTATCGTGAATTCCGCTCAAGCGCGAAAGAGGGATGGAAAGTTGAACAAGAGGGGCATACTCGGCAAGTCACTGCTTACAGCGTCCTGCGTAATCCTTGGTCCGGCGTTGACACTTGCTCCCGCAGCGCACGCCAATAGCGACCCCGCTCTAACGGGCGCGACGAAGGTCTCATCACGCTCCGCAGATACGCCGGACGACGACGTCACGCCGAAGGCGGAGGGCGCTACGCGGATCCAGCTGAACGCGCCGAGCACGGACGGTCACAAAAAGACGATTCGCGCGTACTGCAACATCACGGCGGACACTCCCCACTGGTCCAAGAAGGGTAAGAGCGTTATCTACAAGACGCGCGCCCAGTGTTACGGCAACGTCCCCTCGGTTCAGTTGAAGGTCACCTCCAAGCTGATGCGGGCGGGTGCGCCGAAGCCGCTCGTCGCCGCGACGGCGAAGAAGACCCAGACCGTGCGGACCGGTGGCGGCAAAGCGACGTTCTACGCCCCTGTCCCGAACGGCAAGAAGGTGAAGTACGGTGCGCGGTTCTGGGGGCAGAGCACCGCACAGATCGTGTCACCTATCGTGGGCACCAAGACGCAGGTTGTCAGCAAGACAGCCGACCTCAAACCCAAGTAGTCGGAGGCGCCTTGCTATGGCCAGTGACTGGGAAGTCGACGTACAACTGCTGATGGACGTTGCCGACGGTGAGTGGGAGCGGCTGCAGCAGGGGATGGTCGACTCGATGGCGGCGGAACCGCAGTACGAAATCGTACCGACTGCCACGTCCAACGGCCCGACCGGCGCCTTCTTCTCCGTCGGCGCCACTGTGCAGGTGTCGGCCGACACGCCCGGCAAGGCGGCGGACATCGCCGTGGCCGTGACACGCAAAGCCCTCCGGTTGGCTGGAGCGGCCACGGACCGTGGTGTGACGGAAGTCAACATCCGCCAGGGCGACGTGGACCCCCGCCTTCTGGGCCGGTAGGGGGCGCCGGTGACGCTCGTAGCGAGGGCTGAGTCTGCGGTAACCCCGAAGGAGGGATCGGACTGGGTGTGCAGACAGAGGAGGCCCCGTCGCGCCTGAGTGGCGCGGCGGGGCCGGTGTCGGGCGCGGCCCGGCGGGGCGGTCAGTGGTCGTAGTAGTCGGTGGGGTCGGTGGGGTCGTCGACGACGGCGTAGTGGGCATCGTTGCTGGAGGGCTCCCAGGTGTCGTCGGGGTCCCAGCCGGGGAGCGGGGGCCTGCGCGAGCACATGGAAGACGAGCGCGAGGCGATCGTCGTGAACGACCGCGCGGGCGGCATCCACTGCGTGGTGCGCGCGGACCTGATCAAGCGGCACGCGGGCGAGGTCATCACGGGCTCGCAGTCCGAGCGGTCGCCGGACTGGATGAGAACCCCAGCACGGTACGTCGTGCACCTCATGGCGAGCTGACGGCGGCGCGGGCGGAGGGTCTCATGGCCTACGCGGAGAAGGTCTACAAGGTCCGCAACGGACAGAAGACGAAGCAGTACACGTGACGGGCCCGGTACAAGGCGCCGGAAGGGCACGTACCAGCATGGCCGTCAGAGCCCGGGTCCCGACGAAACGAATCGCCGAGGAATGGGGCGAGGCTCAAGAGGCTGCGATCCGGGAGGGCCGGTGGGTCGACCCTGAGCTGATGCGCAAGCAGTTCGGGGTGTGGGCCCGGGAGTGGATGGCCGTCCAGAAGCCACGCGGCCGAACTACGACGAACCGGCGGGAACGGCTGGAGGCTCACATCCTGCCGAAGTGGAAGCACACGCCGCTCGTCGCGTTCAACTGGTTCGATGTCGAGGCGTGGGCGCGCACTCTGGTGTGCGCACCGCGGACGACCCGCGAGAGCGTGCAGCTCATCTCCCGCATCCTCACCGGGGCCGTGGACGGGAAGCACCTCCTGGTCAACCCGCTCCACGGGAGGCGCCTCACCGGCTTGTCCGGCGCCGAGCAGGCACCGACGCCCGAGGCCGTCGCGCATGAGGGCAGCGAAGTCGAGGACGACGACAGCATCATCGCCACGCCGGAGGAAGTGCTCCTGCTGGCCCGGTTGCCCCACCCCGGCGATGCGCAAGCACCGACTCGACGGGCTGCAGCGGCTGTTCGTTCGCGCGACGGCCAACCTGGGGTGGTCGGAGATCTGGCCGGAGTCGCAGAAGACCGCCGACTGATGTTGATCTCCTAAATCTCTCCTAAACGATCTCCAGGAGATCGACGGGGATCACTCAGGGAGGCTTTCGTCGCTGGTCACGGCCCCGTCGGCGATCTGCTCATGGTGCCGGATCACCTCGGCGATGATGAAGTTGAGGAACTTCTCCGCGAAGGCCGGGTCGAGTTTGGCGTTCTCGGCCAGTTCGCGCAGGCGGGCGATCTGGCGGGACTCGCGGGCCGGGTCGGCGGGGGGCAGCTGGTGGTTGGCCTTGAGGTGGCCGACCTGCTGGGTGCACTTGAAGCGTTCGGCGAGCATGTGGACGACCGCGGCGTCGATGTTGTCGATGCTGTCGCGCAGCCGGCTCAGCTCGGCGAGCACGGCGGGGTCGGCAGGCTCGGCGTGGTCGGCGTGGTGGTTCGTGGTCATGGCATGGGAGCCTACGTTGCCGCGCCGGGGCCGCCGGAGGTGAGCATGGGCGGGTCGTCCGGGTCGGGGACCTGCCGTGACCAGCCGCCGGGCACGGTGCGGCCCTGCTGGGCGCGGAAGCGCACCGGGGCCGTGCCGACGCGGCGGGTGAAGAGCCGGGAGAAGTAGGCGGGGTCGTCGTAGCCGACGCGGCGGGCGACGGCGGCGACGGGCAGTTCGGTGGCGGCGAGGAGTTCCTTGGCGCGGCCGAGGCGGATGCCGAGGAGGTAGTCCTTGGGGCTGCAGCCGGCGCCGCGGCGTACGGCGGTGCGCAGCTCGGCGGGGGTCATGCCGTGCCGGGCGGCGTGTTCGGCGATGGACAGGGGCTGGAAGGCGTCGCGGGCCAGGGCCTGCAGGACGGGGTCGCCGTCGGGGGCGAGGTCGGCGCGGGCGCGGCGCAGGGCGACGAGGAGTTCGTGGACGGCGGCGGCGGTCTCGACCTCCAGGAGCGGGTTGCCGCGGCGGGCGGCGCGGGCGACGCGGGCGACGACGGCGCGGGCGGCCGCAGGGTCGGCCAGGGCGACGACGGGCCGCTGGGGTTCGATGTAGCCGAGTTCGGTGTAGGTGGCGGTGGCGGGCCCGGTGAAGTCGACGAAGCACTCGTCCCAGCCGGTGTGCGGGTCGGCGCCGTAGTGGTGGGGCACGCCGGGCACGAGCCAGATCAGGGCGGGTGCGGTGACGGGGGTGCGGCGGCCGTCGGGGGTGGCGAACCAGCCGCTGCCCGCGCTGACGACGAGGGCGACGTGGTGGTCGAGGGTGCGCGGGCCGACGGTGGGCAGGGTGCCGTGCTGGAGGCCGACGCCGAGGCACACCAGGCCGAGGCGGTGGTGGACGGGGCTCGGGGTGAAGTACCGCATCCAGGTGTGGTACATCCCTGCCGCCCTCCCGGTCCGTCGTGTCCGGCCGCGTCCGCAAGGGTCCGTTCGCGTCCGGGCGCCTAGTCCAATCGGGCTCGATCTTTGTCCATGGACCGGGCCGCCCGCCAGAGGCAATCGTGGCGGCTGTCGGCGGATCGGGAGGGGACAGGGTGAACGGGTTCAGGGTGGGCGAGGACGGCTTCGAGGTGGACGGGCGGCCGGTGCGGCTGCTGTCCGGGGCGCTGCACTACTTCCGGGTGCACGAGGCGCAGTGGGGGCACCGGCTCGCGATGCTGCGGGCGATGGGCCTCAACTGCGTGGAGACGTACGTGCCGTGGAACGTGCACGAGCCGCGTCCGGGGGAGTTCGACGACGTGGAGGCGCTCGGCCGGTTCCTGGACGCGGCGCAGCGCGAGGGGCTGTGGGCGATCGTGCGGCCGGGCCCGTACATCTGTGCCGAGTGGGACAACGGGGGGCTTCCGGCGTGGCTGACCGGGGAGCTGGGGGCGCGGGTGCGCACGCGGGACGCGCGCTATCTGGAGCGGGTGGAGCGCTGGTTCGCGCGGCTGCTTCCGCAGGTCGTGGCGCGTCAGCACGACCGGGGCGGCCCGGTGGTCCTGGTGCAGGTCGAGAACGAGTACGGCAGCTACGGCTCGGACGGGGTGTATTTGCGCGCGCTGGCGGAGCTGCTGCGCGGCCTGGGGGTCACGGCGGATCTGTGCACGTCCGACGGGCCGGAGGACCACATGCTGACGGGCGGGAGCGTGCCCGGTGTCCTGGCGACGGTGAACTTCGGGTCGGGGGCGCGGGAGGGCTTCGACGTGCTGCGGCGGCACCGACCTGTGGGGCCGCTGATGTGCATGGAGTTCTGGTGCGGCTGGTTCGACCACTGGGGTGCGGAGCACATCGTGCGCGAGCCGGGGGACGCGGCCGGGGCGCTGCGGGAGATCCTGGAGTGCGGGGCGTCGGTGAACCTGTACATGGCGCACGGCGGGACGAGTTTCGCCGGGTGGGCGGGGGCGAACCGGGACGGTGGCGCGCTGCACGACGGGGTCCTGCAGCCGGACGTGACGTCCTACGACTACGACGCGCCGGTCGACGAGCGCGGGCGGCCCACGGAGAAGTTCTGGCTGTTCCGCGAGGTCCTCGCCGCGTACGCGGAGGAGCCGCTGCCCGAGCCGCCGTCCGCTCCCGCGGCGCTGGGCGCGCCCGTCGTGGCGCGGCTCGACGCGTGGGCTCCGCTGGACGCGGTGGCCGCGCGGCTCGGCGGGCCGGAGGCCGAGTACGCGGTGCCGCCGACGTTCGAGGAGCTGGGGGTCGACCGGGGGCTCGTGCGCTACTCCTTCACGCTGCCCGCGCCGCGCGGGCCGTATCCGCTGAGCGTGCCGGGTCTTCGGGACCGGGCCGTGGTGTACGTCGACGGGGTGCGGGCCGGGGTGCTGACCGAGGACTCCCCCGCCCTGCCCGCCCCGGTGCCCGGGGGTGCGCGGGTCGAGCTGTGGGTGGAGTCGCTGGGGCGGGTCAGCTACGGGCCTCGGCTCGGGGAGGCGAAGGGGCTGACGGGCGGGGTGCTGCACGAGCGGCAGTACGTGCACGGGGTGCGGGCGGTGGGGGTGCCGTTGGGGGCGTTCGAGGAGGCGCCGGCGGTGCGGGGCGTGCCCGCGGGCGGCGCCGCGCGGGGCCGCCCGGGGCTGTACCGGGGCGTCGTCGAGGTGGGCGTCCCCGGTGACGCCCGCCTCGAACTCCCCGGCTGGACGCGGGGGTTCGTGTGGGTGAACGGCTTCTGTCTCGGGCGGTACTGGGAGGTGGGGCCGCAGCGGGGGCTGTACGTGCCGGGGCCGGTGCTGCGGGAGGGGGCGAACGAGGTGTGGGTGCTGGAGGTGGAGGGGGTGGCGGGCCTTGCGGAGGTGCGGTTGTTGCGGTAGCCCCGCGTGGGGCGCCCCTGGCCCGCCCCTTCCCGATTCCTGGGACGCCCCGTGCGGGCTACGCCTCGCGGACCTCGAAGGTGTCCAGGACGAATTCCGCCTTCCCGTCGTCGCCGGTCTTGCGGAGGCCCACCCAGGCCTCGCCCTCCCCCGGCGCGGTGAACTCGTAGGAGAGGGTCGTGGGGGTGAGGGCCACCGGGAGGGGCTCGCGGGAGAGTTCGCGGGGGTCGGGGGTGTCGACGGCGGTGATCCAGGCGTACTGGCCCGCGGTCTCGTTCGCGTAGCGGAAGGACACCCGGTACCGCTTCCCGGCGACGAAGCGGACCGTGTGCGGCACGGTGCGGTAGACCAGGCCCTCGTTCTCGCCGCGGGACTTGAGGGACTGGCCGCCGTCCACGACGTCGTCGACGGCCTTGCCGTTCCAGCCGCGCTGGGTGAAGGGGGCGTGCCGTTGCGCGATGTGGGTGCGCGGGTCGGTGACTCCCCCGGCGTCGCCCTTGACGAAGGGCCCCCAGCCCTGGGGCACGTGCTCGAAGTCCTCGCGGCACAGGACGCCTCGGGGCAGGCGGGGCGCGGGCGCGGCGGGCACGACGCGGACGTTGTCGAAGCGGACGCGGGCCCGCCCGGCCGCGGCGCGCAGCGCGAGCCGTACGGGCCCGCCGCCCTCGGGCACGGTGAAGGGGGTGAACAGGCGCTGGAAGCGGGTGCCGTGCTTGCGGTCGGCGGCGACGAAGTTCGCCGCGGTGGAGGTGGCGGTCCGGTTCGCGGCGGTGACGCCGTCGGCGGTGCGGACCTCCAGGGTCGCGGTGCGCTCCTCGCCCGCCCGTTCGCCGACTTCGACCTGGACGGAGGCGACGTACGAGCCGGGGGCGAGGCGGCGCAGGCGCTGGGTGACGGAGGCGGCGGCGCCGGGGGCGATGACCAGTTCGTGGTCGCCCAGGGCGCTGCGGACGACGGTGGCGGGCCCGGTGACCTGCCAGGCGTCCAGGGTGCCCGCGTGGAAGCCGGGGTCGCGCAGGGGGGTGCCCTGGCCCCAGTCGGGGTCGGGCAGGGCGCGGGGGCGGGTGCGGTACACGACGTAGGGCTGTGCGGCGCGGGCGTCGACGGTGATCTTCCCGGCGCGGACGGGCAGGGCGCGTTCGTGGACGCGGCCCTGGTCGGTGAGGCGGTACAGGTGCACCGTGCGGGTGCCCGCCCAGCCGCTCGGCAGGGTCCATCGGCTGCTGCCGCCGCGGGGGTTGTAGTGGTAGAGCTTGGTGGGGTCGGTGGCGCGGCGGGGTTCCCAGGGCAGCAGGTAGGTGCCGTCGTCGTAGACCGGGTGGCCGTCGGTGGTGATGCGGCGGGTGCCGTCGGTGTCGGTCACTGAGGTGGCGCCAGCGCCGAAGAAGGTGATCTCGTGTGCGGTCCACGTCCTGATGGGGTGGGCCTGGAGGTATTTGGCGGGCAGCGCGTGGGTCCAGATCAGCCGGTGGAACGCGGTCCAGTCGGTCTTGCCGACCCAGCCCTCGTAGTTGCCCATGCGGGCGATGCCGAGGAGGGTGGGCCACTTGTCGGCGAAGACGTCCTTCTGGTGGTGGCGGATGAAGCGGATCAGCTGGGAGTTGATGCCGCGCGAGGTGTCGGGGCCGTAGTCGGTCTCGGTGGCCCAGTGGGACCAGACCGCGGCGCGTTCGAAGCCGTGGCCCCATTCGGTGGTGATGGTCCAGCCCTGGTCGCGCAGGGCGCGCTGGAGGCGGTCGGAGGTCCAGCCGGACTCGCGGAAGACGTCGATGTAGAGGGTGTCGAGCGCCCGGTGGGTCTCGCGGCGCAGGTCGGCGAAGCGCTTGACGATGTCGCCGGAGACGAGGTCGCGGCGCTGGTCGATGCGGTAGCTCTGGTCGAGCCAGTCCCACTGTTCGTTGCTCTTGTCGACGAGCTTCTCGGAGAAGGCGCGGGCGACGGGGTAGGACTCGGTGGCGTTGACGTGGACGCCGAAGTCGCTGTTCCACCGGGCGCCTTCGCGGACCAGGGTGTTGAGGTCGTCGAGGCCGCCGGCGCGGGTGTTGTGGTTGCCCGCGTAGTCGGGGTGCGCGGAGTCGTGGCCCTCGGACTGGTAGCCCTTGAGGAGGGTGTACTGGCGCAGGCCGTCGGTGGCCAGGTGGATGCGTTTGACCTCGTCGAGGGTGGCGAGGAACGGGTTGGTGGCCTGCGAGGCGAAGTTGAAGGGGATGTGCGGGACGACGCGCAGGTGCTGCTCGTCGGCGCCGAGGGGGTTCACCATGATGTCGCGGAAGGCGATCGCGGCGTCCTGCCAGTCGACGGTGCCGTCGCCGTTGCGGTCGCCGGTGACGACGACGGTGGCGTAGGGCAGCGGTTCGGTGGCGTCGACGGGCGCGGTGGCGGCGCGGTGGGTCCACTGGCCGGGGGTGAGGCGGGCTTCGGTGCGGCCGTCGGTGCGCAGGGTCTGGCGCCACAGTCGGCCGTTGTCCCAGCTGGTCTCGGCGGTGGGCTTGTCGTAGACGGTGTTGGTCTCGATGGCGCCGCCGAGCCGGTCGTGCGCGAGCACGGCGTAGGCGCAGCCCGTGGGTGCCTGGGCGGGGGTGTCCGCGGCGAGCCGGAGGAGGGTGTCGCCGCTCTTGGCCTTGTCGAGCTGTACGCGGGCGGCGAGGAGGGTCGCGCCGGGCTGGTCGCTGCGGACGGACAGCAGGGCGAGGCCGGGCACGCGGAGGGTGCCGACGCGCAGGGCCGCGGTGTCCCGGATGCGGGTGACGCGCCAGTGGACGTGGCGGCCTTCGACGGAGATCTCCACGTCGATGCGGGTGCCGCCGTCGAAGGTGAGGACGTAGGCGGCGCGGTCGTCGCGGGTCACCGCGGTGACCTGCGGGGTGTGTTCCTCGTCGTCGATGAGGAGCGTGGTGACGGGGTCGGGCTGTGCGTGCAGCACGGCGCCGCTCGCGCGGTCGGTGTACGACACGACGCGGGGGAAGGCGGTGGCGACGCGGACGTCGAGGGCGGCCGAGCGCAGCACCGCCTCGTCGGCGCGCGGACCGGCGGCGGGTCCGGCGGGCGCGGCGTGCGCCGTGGGCGCGCCCACGGCGGCGCCCAGTGAGGCGAGTGCTCCGGTGGCGACGACGGCTCTGCGGCTCGGCCCGGACGGCTGTGACGGCAGCATGAACGCACCCCTTGGTGGGACGGAATTCGTGACGGTCACGATGCGCCGGGGGCGCAGGGGGCGCCCATGGACAAAGGAGCGGGAGGTGTTGGACTAAGCGCGGGGCCTCGGCGTCAGCAGCGCCCCAAAGCGGAAGCGCCCCGAAGGGGCGCGGGGAACTGCGCGACCAGCCACGACGGACCCGCAGACGAAACGCTGAGCCCGTGACTCAGGCCGCCTCCCCCTGCCCGTACGGCAGTACGGCGCGAACCTCCCAGCCCCCGTCCGGGCGCGGGCCCGCGGTGAGCCGCCCCCCAAGGGCACGCACGCGCTCCGCCAGGCCGACGAGGCCGAACCCACCCCGGTCGCCGGGGCCGGGCGACGGCGCCGGAGCGCCGTCGTCAGTGACCCGGACCTCAAGGCCGCCCTCGGCCGGACGCAGCGTGACGCGGACGGCGGTGGCGTCGGCGGCGTGTTTGCGTACGTTGGTGAGCGCTTCGCGCACGATGTGGTGGGCGGTGGCCGCGAGATCGGCCGGAAGGCGTTCCTCCAGGCCGTGTTCCACCTCAACCGTCACGGGCGGCCCGCCGACGGCACCGGAGTGGGCGAGCGCGCGCAGCTCGGCGAGCCCCGGCAGGGGCGCCGTGCGCGCCTCGCCCTCGCGCAGGACGCGCACCAGGCGGCGCATCGCGCCGAGGGCCGCGTCGCCCGCGTCCGCGATGCGGGTGAAGGTGTCGGCGGTGGCGGGCACGTGGCCCGCGGTGTCCGCGGTGTAGGAGGCGGCGCGGGCCTGGACGACGATGCCGGTGACGTGGTGGGCGACGAGGTCGTGCAGCTCCCGGGCGAGGTCGAGGCGTTCGGCGGCGCGCGCGGCCTCCGTGTCGCGCACCCGCTGGGCCTCCGTGCCGCGCAGCAGCAGCGAAAAGGCGCTCACCACGGCGGCGAGGGCGGAGAACAGGAGCGTGAAGCGGCCGGGCGCGGCGTCGCGCACGGGTGCCGCCGCGCAGGCGAGCGCGAGCAGCGGCCCGAGCACGGCGGCGCGCCGGGCGGGCAGCCGCAGCAGGACGCCGGTGAGCAGCACGAGCAGGGCGACGGCCTCGCCCAGGCCCCAGACGGCGAGCGGCCGCCCGCTGACGAAGACGTACAGGGTGGCGGCCCAGGAGACCCCGGCGGCGGTCCAGGCGCGGGCGGTGAGCGAGGGGCGGGGCCGGGGCACGGCGCACAGGCAGGTGACGATGCCCGCGGTCAGCAGGGCGGCGCGCGGCTCGGTGGGGTTGCGGGTGAGGGTGAGGCTCTCGACGAGGACCAGGAGCACGAGGGCGGCGGCGAGCAGCAGCCGGGCGACGGGGCGCAGCGCGGGGTGCCGGTCGAGGGCGGGCGGTTTCAGGGCGGGGCGCACGGCGGGCTCACGGGGCCTTGGTGGCGAGTCCGCTCTCCCAGGCCCAGGCGGCGATCTCCACGCGGTTGCGGGCGGCCAGTTTGGCCTGGACGTTCGCGAGGTGGGACTTGACCGTGGACAGGGACACGTACAGTTCGGCGGCGATCTCGGCGTTGGTGCGGCCGCGGGCGAGGGCGCGGACGACGTCCCGCTCGCGCTGGGTGAGGGGTTCGGCGGGGCCGGGGGCCGCCTTGCGGGGGGCCAGTTCGCGCAGCAGGCGCACGGTGATCGCGGGTGAGACGAGGGCGTCGCCGACGGCGGCGGCCCGGACGGCCTCGACGAGCATGGCGGGGCTGGCGTTCTTCAGGAGGAACCCGCAGGCGCCGCCGTGCAGGGCGGCGTGGACGTATTCGTCGAGGTCGAAGGTGGTGACGATGACGATGCGGGGGCGGCTGCCGCGGGCGGTGAGGCGGCGGGTGGCCGCCAGGCCGTCGAGGCGGGGCATGCGGATGTCCAGGAGCAGGACGTCGGGGTCGTGCTCCTCGACGGCGTCGAGGGCGGCCTCGCCGTCGACGACGTCGGCGAGCACCTCGATGTCGGGCTGGCTCTCCAGGATCATGCGGAAGCCGGTGCGGACCATCTCCTGGTCGTCCGCGATGACCACCGTGATCGCCATGTGCCGCTGCCTCGCCGTCGCCTGTCTCGTACGCGACGAGTGTCCCATATGTGCGCACCCGGGGTCGCACTCCTGTACGGGCGGCGGTTCCCGGTGACGGCATGCGGGGACCGGAGCCCGGTGGCGGCATGCGGAGAGCCGGGCCCCACCGGGGCCCGGCTCCGTCACGCGTCGCTCACCGCGTCCGCATCGCGGCGGCGGGGCGGTGCGTCAGAGCTGGTTGGCGTACTTGGTTATGTCGGCCGCGAAGGTCGACACCTCGGTGTAGACGCCGGGGTAGGCCGGGCGGGCGCAGCCGGTGCCCCAGCTGACGATGCCGACCTGGATGTACTGGCCCGCGTCGTCCTTGCGGAACATGGGGCCGCCCGAGTCGCCCTGGCAGGTGTCCACGCCGCCGACGCCGAGCTTGCCCGCGCAGATCTCCTCGCCGGGGATGATCTCGCCGTTGTACGCGCGCGAGCAGTCCGCGTCGTTCACGAACGGCACGGTGGCCTTGAGCAGGTAGCGCTGCTGCGCACCGCCTTCGCGGGCGGCGCCCCAGCCCGCGATGGTGAAGTTGCCGTTGTTGTACTTGGTGTCCGTGGCGATCTTCAGCGTGGGCTGGTTGATCGGCTTGGCGAGCTTGATGAGCGCCCAGTCCTTGCCGCTGCCGTTGTAGCCGGGGGCCTGCAGGACCTTGGTGGACTTGACCTTGATGGCGCTGGAGCTCTGCAGGTCGACGACGCCGCCGGTGGCGGTGATGGAGGTGTTGTTGCCGGAGCCGTCGACACAGTGCGCGGCGGTGAGGACGACGTCCTGCTTCAGCAGGGAGCCGCCACAGCCCATCGACAGGCGGACCATGAACGGGAACTCACCCTGCGCGGCGCGCGTGCCGCCGACGACCTGCTGGCCGGGGGTGGGGCCGGGGTGCGGGGCCGCCTGGGCGGCGACGGGCTGCAGGCTGAATCCGGCGAGAGCGATCGACCCGAGGACGGCGGCTCTCTTGACTCCACGAAGCTTGTCGGTCTTCAACGTGATTCCCTTCATGGGAGGTGTGGGGGGTTGCGCAGCGCGACGGGCCCACGCCGCACGCGCCGGAGCACTGCGTGGCATGAGCCCGCCAAAGCGTTGTTGGATTATGAGGAGGCCCACGCACGGCCGACAAGGGGCGGTTTTCGGCCAGGCATTGAGTTTCGGGCTGCTTACGACCGCGAACAACACCCGTACAGTAGGGACGAGTTGGGATGATCCACGCGGGGTCCGGCAGCGGATCCCGCCGCGGCCCAGGGGGGACGAGGTGGCCAACGACCGGCCCGTGGAGCACGGCTACCCCCATCTGGAGACGGTTCGCTCGGCCGTCACCGCGCTGTACAAGCGGCTCTCGTACGACACCGTCCGCTCCTTCGACACCAGCGTGGCGCCCGCGGACGTGGCCTTCGGCGACGGCGACGACCTGCACCTGGGCGCGCAGCGGGTGGCTCGCGAGCTGGTGCGGCACCTGCGGCTCCCCGACGCCCGCGTGATCGTGTCGTTCCGCGAGATGGAACACGCCGCGTTCGTCGAACTGACCGCGGGGCCGGAGTACTTCATCGAGCTGAACGACCGCTTCCGGCGCCACCGCCGGGACGTCGGGGCGGCCCTCGCGCACGAGGTCATGCACGTCTACCTGCACCGCCTCGGCCTGACCTTCCCCGGCACCCGCGCCAACGAGATCCTCACGGACACCGCGACGACCTACCTCGGCGCGGGCTGGCTCCTCCTGGACGCCTACCGCGAGGACGGCGCGTCCTCGCAGAAGCTCGGCTACCTCACGCCGGAGGAGTTCGGCTACGTGCTCGCCAAGCGGGCCCTCGCGTTCGGCGAGGCGCCCGAGACGTGGTTCACCAGCCCGCAGGCGTACACCGCGTACACGCGGGGCCTGGCGCAGGCCCGCCGCGACGAGCAGCAGCCCCCGCTGACCGCGGCGGGCCGGGCGGGGCGCCGCCGCTACGCCAAGGACCGGCGCTACGCCCTCGACCACGGCTCGGGGCCCCGGACCGGAGGGTCGTACGCCTTCTCCCGGCCCGAGGCGGCGGGCCCGCTGCGGGTCTCCTTCCCCTGCCCCACGTGCCACCAGCGGATCCGCCTCCCCGCCCGCGGCAAGCTCCGCGCCCGCTGCGCCCTCTGCCACACCCTCCTGGACTGCGACACCTGAGCGCGCCGGGCCGGAGCCGCGCGAGAGCGCCGATGCAACTGACTAACCGTCAAAAACTCCGCGCGTCCGCCTTCCCCCTTCAAGACCCCCTCGCTACCGTCCGCCACGTCCGGACGACCACGGCTCGGCGGAAGGCGGACCGATGCGCGGCAGCACTCGCACCCTCACGGCGGCCACGGCCGTCGTCGTGGCACTCGGCCTCGGCGCCGCGCCCGCGGCGCCCGCGCCGGACCCCTCGCACGCGGCGCCGCGGACGGCGGCCGGACAGCTCCCGGACGTCCGGCAGATCCCGCTCCAGGGCGCCGTCAACGTCCGTGACGTGGGCGGCCACCGCACCTACGACGGCGAGCGGGTCCGCCGCGGCCTCGTCTACCGCGCCGACGCCCTCACCCGGCTCACCGACGCGGACGTCGCCGTGCTTGCCGGGCTCGGGCTGCGTACGGTGGTGGACTTCCGCGTCGCGGACGAGGTCCGCCACGACGGCCCGGACCGGCTCCCCGCCGGGCTCGCCGCCACCGCGCGGCCGGTGCCCGACAACGGCCTCTTCCGGCAGCTCATGACCGTGATCGGCTCCCGCGACCCGGTCAAGCAGGAGGAGCTGCTCGGCGGCGGCAGGGCCGAGGCCTTCATGCGGGACGTGTACCGCGCGTTCGTCACGGACGCCACGGGCCGCGCGCACTTCGCGGCCACGCTGCGCGACCTCGCGGCCGGGGGCTCCGTACCGCTGCTCTACCACTGCACGGCGGGCAAGGACCGCACCGGCTGGCTGACGTACGTCCTGCTGCGCGCGGTCGGCGTGCCCGAACGGGCGGCCACAGACGACTACTTGGCGTCCAACACCTTCCGCGCCGCGTACGACGCCGGGGTCCGCGCGTCACTCAAGCAGGCGGGCATCATGCTCAAGCCGGAGCTCCTCATCCCGCTCCAGGAGGTCCGTACGGACTACCTGGACGCGGCGCTCACCGAGGCGACCCGGCGCTACGGCGGCTTCGGCGGCTATCTGACCAAGGGCCTCGGCCTGGACCCGCGCATCCTGCTCGGCCTGCGCGAACGCCTGGTCGGCTGAGCCGCAGCGGGCCCGCGGCAGGCGGTCAGACCGCGCGCGGGGCGACGATCCCGAGCTCCCGCGCCGCCTTCAGCCACCGCGGGAACTCCCCCACCAGGCGGTCGTACAGGACGTCGTCGGGCACCGCGCGCGGCTTCGCGCCCGCGTGGAAGAACCCGGCGTTGTCGACGGCCCGCCGCTGGGGCACGGCCAGGTCGTCCAGGCGCCGCAGATAGTCGAACTGCCTGCTCCCGGGGTCGCCGAACCCGATGAACTTCCAGAACATCGGCAGCTTCGCGGCCTTGCACAGGTACCGCTCGGCGGCGGCCTTGTCGAGGGGCCCGCCGTCGGTCTGGAAGACGACGAGCGCGGGCGCGGGCGGGCCGCCGCCGGTGCTCCGCGCGTGCTCCACCGCGTCCAGGTAGTGCTCGATGACGGCGTCCATGGCCAGGTGGTAGTTGGTCCTGCCCATGTGGCCGAGGCCGCGGGCGATCTCCTCGATCCGGCCGTGGTGGCGGGCCAGTTCGACCTCGGCGACGGCGTCCACGTCCGTGGAGAAGAACACGGTCGGCACGACGCCGTCGTCGTCCAGGTGCGCGGACAGGCCAAGGACGCGGTCAGCGAGCGCCTGGACGCTGCCGTCCTTGTAGTACGGCCGCATGGAGCCGGAGTGGTCGAGCACCAGATAGACGGCGGCCCGCTCGCCCGCCAGGCCGTGCGCGCGCACGGAGGTGCCCGCCGTCTTGTAGAGGCTGACGAGGGCGGGGGCCGTCTCCTCGACCTTGCGGAGGCTGATCGCCGCGGTCACGCCGGGCCCTTGAGGAAGTCGACGGCCAGGCGCAGGAACTCCTCGGCCCGCTCGGCGAAGGCCAGGTGGCCGCAGCGCGGGAAGACGTGCAGGCGCGCGTCGGGCATGGCCTTCAGGGCGACGAACGCGCCGTCGAGCGGGTTCACGCGGTCCTCGCGCCCCCAGGTCAGGAGCGTCGGCCGGGTGACGCGGTGCGCCTCGCGCCACAGCAGCGCGCCCTCGGGCCACCGGGCGAACGCGGCGCCGACGTGCTGGGCGCCGCGCCGTGCGCCCGGGTCCAGGGCGGCGGCGTACCGCTCGTCGACGAGGTCGTCGGTGACGTACGACGGATCGTGGACGAGGGTCGCCAGGAACGCCCGCATCCCCTCGCGCGTCGGCTCGGGCGCCGCGCCGAACTCGATGAGCCGTCGTACGCCTTCGGGCGGGTCGGCGGAGAAGACGTTCAGGGAGAGGCCGCCCGGTGCCATGAGCAGCAGCCTGTCGACCTTGTCCGGGTGGTCGAGGGCCAGGCGCACGCAGGCGCCGCCGCCGAGCGAGGTGCCCGCGAAATGGGCGCGGGCGACGCCCAGTTCGTCCAGGAGCGCGGCGACGGCGGCGGCGCTGAAGGAGAAGAAGTCCCGGTCGAGCTCGGGCTTGTCGGAGGCGCCGAAGCCGGGCTGGTCGACGAGGAGCGTACGGAAGTGGCGCGCGAGGCCGGGCAGGAGGGGGCCGAAGGCCGACCAGGCGGAGGCGCCGGGGCCGCCGCCGTGCAGCATCACCAGGACGGGGGCGGCGGGGTCCTGGGGGCCTGCTTCGTGGTAGCGCAGCCGCAGGCCCTCGGCCTCGGCCACGCGCGAGGTGCCCTCACGCGTGAGGTCCGCCCCGCTCATCTCGCTCATCACGCCCCCATCCTCCCCCACCTGCCCACCCGCCCCGCACCGGGACGGGTGGCGGCGGGCCGGGAAGGCCGTCAGGGCGTGGCGTCACGGAACGACGGCAGGGCGAAGATCCTGGTCTTCGCCTCGTCCGACATCAGCTCGACCAGGGGCAGCACGAGGTCCCACAGGTCGCGCTTGTCGACCTCCCGGGCGAGCCCGTCGAGGTCCTCGTCGCCGAGGGCCCCGGCCCGCTCCGCGACGACCTGCCGCGAGGGTTCGGGCAGGACCTCCACGAGGGGCAGGAACTCGGCCCACAGGCCGGTGGACACCACGGCGGGCACGACGCCTTCGAGAACGCCCGGCTCCCGGAGCGCGGGCAGGGCCGCGACGGTGCGCCGCTCCTCGTCGGACAGCAGCGCGACCAGCGGGAGCAGCGACTCCCACAGGCCCTCGGCGGCCACGGTGGTGACGAGCGCGTCGAGGTGCTCGGCGGGCTGGGCCGCCGCGAGCGAGGCGATCCGCCCGCGCTGCTCGCCGGTGACCGTCCCGGCGACGGCGAGCGCCTCGGGCCACAGGCCGTCCGCGGCGGCGGAGGCGATGACGGCCGCGAGCCGCTCCTCGCCCATCAACTCGACGATCCGGCCCAGGCGTTCGGGTTCGTCGACGAGGAAGCCGGTGCGCAGCACGGCCGCGTCGCCGACCTGCGGCAGGATGCGGCTCAGCGCGGAGTCCCGCAGATGGCCGACGAACCGCCCCATGGTGAGGTGGTCCTCGCGCCCGGCGAGTTCGAGGGCGATGCGGACGACGAGGCCCTCGTCGAGCCGGTCGACGATGCCGCTGATGCGCCGCGGGTCGAGGTGCCCGCAGGACTCGGCCGTGAAGGCGACGGGGAGCTTGTCGATGATGTCGGCGGCGCGGGCCGCGTCGAGGCGCCCGGCGACGGCCGCGGCGAGCCGGGGCCCGAGCGCCTTCTGCGAGATGGCGGCGGCGACCCCGGCGGGCACCAGCTTGGTCGCGGAGGCGATGCGGTCGAGCATCTCCGGCGACCGGTCGAAGAGCGCGGCCACGCAGTCGGCGCGGAAGCGGCGTACGTCGTCGGCGGGCAGCTCCCCGAGGAAGGCGAGGTCGGCGGGGTCGACGTCGAGGAGGCGGGCGGTCTTCAGGGTCTCGGCCCTGGCGCGCAGCTTGTCCATGGTCCACGCCCCCTAGCGGAAGAGGATCCGGCGGACCGGGCCGCGGGCCAGGGCGGGCACGAGCTTCAGGGCCTCCTCGGCCGCCTCGCCGAGCCCGGAGGCCCGGCGTTCGCGCTCGCGGCGCAGTGCGGTGGTGAGCCGCTCGATGTGCTCGGGCGCCAACCTCCCGACGCCTTCCGGGGGTTCGGCCCCCAGCTCCGTCTTCAGCTGCTCCACTGCTCGGGTGCTCACGGGGACCTCCCACGACGCGTGGCTGCTGCGGGTTCGCGTCCCGAGCGTGGAGCGGAATTGAATAATAGTCAATAGCGGGGACGGGCCGCCGTTCTCCGGCGTCCGCACCCGTACGCTTGGCCGAATGAAACGCGCTGGTCTGCTTCTTCTCGCGGTCGTCCCCCTCGCCCTCACCGCGGTCGCGTGCTCCGAGGACACCGGGAAGGACAGGCCCGCCGCCGCGCGGCCGTACGACGAGGACGGTTCCTCGGCCGACCGGCGCACGGACGACGAGCGGCTCGCGGGCCTGCCGCCGGGGCTCGCGGCGCCCGCGAAGAAGGAGCTCGCGATGAAGCTCGTCGCGAGCGCGGAGAACTCCACGCTCGACTGGCGCGGCCAGTACGGCTACATCGAGGACATAGGCGACGGCCGCGGCTACACCGCGGGCATCATCGGCTTCTGCACCGGAACCCACGACCTCCTGGAACTCGTCGAGGACTACACGAAGGCCCGCCCGGACAACGGCCTGGCCCGTTTCCTGCCCGCCCTGCGCGCGGTCGACGGCAGCGACTCGCACGCGGGCCTGGGGCGGCCCTTCACCCGGGCGTGGGCGCGGGAGGCCCGGCAGGCCGCCTTCCGGCGGGCCCAGGACGCGGTGCGCGACCGCCTGTACTTCGACCCGGCGGTCCGCCTCGCCAAGCTCGACGGGCTCGGCACGCTCGGGCAGTTCGTGTACTACGACGCGATGGTCATGCACGGTCCCGGCACGGGCCCGAAGTCGTTCCACGGCCTACGCGATGCCGCACGCAGGAAGGCGAACACCCCCACGGACGGCGGCCCGGAGAAGACGTACCTCGACACCTTCCTCGACGTACGCCGCACCCTGATGAGGACCGAGAAGTCCCACCGCGACACCACCCGCATAGACACAGCCCAGCGCCGCTTCCTCCGCGAGGGGAACCTGGACCTGCGCACGCCGCTGACGTGGCGGGTGTACGGCGAGAGGTACCGCACGGGAGCGCCCTGAAGGGGCGCGGGCCTGTATCGATCCGCGGCTCCGCCGCGCGGGCGCGACAAGCCGCATCGAGTCCGCAGACGCCCGCCGGCACGGCGCGGCACATCCGGCGGCGCTTGGCTCGGGCCGGGCACGCCACGGGCCCGGACCCCACACGGGAATCCGGGCCCGGCACGGGCGTACGGCGCGGGTCAGCCCTTGACCGCCCCGGCCGCGAGGCCGGAGCCAAGGCGGCGGTGCACGATCACGAAGAAGATCATCACCGGCAGCGTGACCAGCGTGGAGCTGGCCATGACGGGCCCCCAGGACGTGGTGTTCTCACCGAAGAACTGGAAGATGCCCACGGCCGCCGTGTACTTGTCGCTGCCCTTCATGAAGGTGTACGCGAACACGAACTCGTTCCACGCCGTGATGAAGGCGAAGATCGAGGTGGCCACCAGGCCCGGCGCGACCAGCGGAAGCAGCACGGACCAGAACATGCGGAACCAGGACGCGCCGTCGATGTACGCCGCCTCCTCGACCTCCTTGGGCACCGCCGCGACGAAGCCGCGCAGGGTCCAGATCGCGAACGGCAGCGACAGCGCGATGTACACCACCGAGAGCCCGAGCAGCGAGTTGAGCATCTCGAAGTCCCGCATCTGGATGAACAGCGGGATGACGAGGGCCTCCAGCGGCACCATCTGCACGATCAGAACCATGATCAGCACGGAGGTGCGGAACTTGAACTTGAACCGGGCCACCGCGATCGCCGCGAACAGCGAGAGTGCGGCCGCCGCGGCGATCGTGGCGACGCCGACGATCGCCGAGTTCAGCAGGTACTGGCCGAAGTTGCCCCGGTCGAAGACGAAGTCGAAGTGGTCGAACGTCAGGCCGCTCGGCAGCAGGTCCGAGCCGCGCGTGATCGCCTTCGGGTCCAGCGCCGTGGAGACCATCCAGTAGACGGGGAACAGCGTGAAGACCAGCAGCGCGATCACCGCGACCGGCAGGCCGATGCGCGAGGCGAGCGTGGTACGGCGGACACTCACAGTTCCTCCTCCCCCTGCCGGAACAGCGTACGGATGTAGATCACGGTGATCACGAGAAGCAGCACCGTCAGCAGGACAGCGGCCGCGGCGCCCGTGCCGTAGTCGTTCTTGGCGAACGCCTCGATGTACGAGTAGACGCCGAGGTTGTAGACGTCCGGATTGGAGCCGCTGCCTCCCGGCATCAGGAAGACCTGGGTGAAGACCTTGAAGTCCCAGATGGTGGACAGGATGGTCACCACCAGGAAGACCGGCCTGATGCTCGGCACGGTGATCTTCCAGAACCGCTGCCAGGCGTTGGCGCCGTCGATCTCGCCCGCCTCGTACAGCTCCTTCGGGATGGTGAGCAGCCCGGCGAGCACGGTGATCGCGACGAACGGGAAGCCGTGGTGCACGACGTTGATCGTCGCGATCCCGTAGAACGGCAGCCGCTCGGTGAACCAGTTGGTGGTCTCCGCGTCGATCAGGCCGAGCGAGTCCGCGACCTGGCTGACCATGCCGTCCTGCGGCTGGAACAGCCAGATCCACACATACGTTCCGGTGACCGCGGGCATCGCCCACGCGGCCAGGATGGACACCGAGCAGATCAGCTTCCACGTCGGGCCGAGCCGGTTGAGCAGCAGGGCCACGAGCGTCCCGAGCGCCACGGTCAGACCGACGCAGGCGAACGCGAAGAACACCGTGTTCGGCAGGACCGTCTTCCACAGCAGGTCGCCGGTCAGCAGGTCCTTGTAGTGGTCGAACCCGATGTACGTGCCCTCGCCACCGCCGAACTTGACCTTGTAGTCCTGCAGCGACAGCTTGCCGACCTGGATCAGGGGCCACAGGAGCAGCCCCACGAGGACGATCAGCGAGGGCGTGAGCAGCAGCCAGGGCCGGGTGAGAGTAACCAGTTTCTTGCGGCGGCGCGCGGCTTCGGCGCCACCGTCGTCGGATTGCGGACGGACCGAAGGCGTGACCTCCGGCCCGTCGCTGACGAGCGTGTCTTTCACGGCGTGACTCGTCTTTCGCTTACTTGTCCTTGGCGAAGATGTCGTCCATGTCCTTCGCCGCCTTGTCCGCGGCCTCCTGGACGGACGACTTGCCCGTGAGGATCGACTGGACCATGCCGGTGATGACCTGCGAGGCCTGGATCTCTCCGTACGCCTTCGTCTTCGGAACGGTGGCGCCGGCCTCGATCATCTGCTTCGCGAACGGCTCGACCAGCGGGTCCTTCTGGGCCTCGATCTTCTTCAGCTCGGAGTTCTGACCGGGGAAGTAGTTGGTCTGCTTGGCCCACTTGGCGGCGAACTCACCGGTGGTCATCAACTTGACCAGCTCCCAGGCGAGTTCCTTCTTGTCCGTGTTGAACGCGGACAGGTACGAGCCGCCGAGGAAGGACTTGCTCATGCCGCCGTTCTGGCCGGGGATCGGCACGGCGCCGAGCTTGCCCTTGAGCTTCGGGTTCGCCTCGATGATGGCCTTCGGGGTCCAGTTGCCGCCGACCGACATGGAGATCTCGCCCTTGTTCCAGGCGTCGCCGACCTCCTTCTCCGTCCAGGTGTTGACCTTGGCCGGGGAGACCTTGTCCTTCCTCGCCAGGTCCGTGTAGTACGTGAGGCCCTTCACGGCCTCGGGCGAGTTGATCGCGGACTTCCACTTGTCGCCCTGCTGGGTGGCGAGTTCACCGCCCGCGCCCCAGACGAAGGCCGTCGCGAACATCTCAGCGCCGCCCGCCACCGGGAAGGCGATCTTGTCCGGCTCCTTCTCCTTGAGCGTCTTCGCCGTCTCCTGGAGCTCCTTCCAGGTCGTCGGCGGCTTCAGGTTGTGCTTCTCGAAGACGTCCTTGCGGTACACGATGGACCGCACACCCGCGTACCACGGCATGCCGTACTGCTTGCCGTCCAGGGTGCCCGCGTCCTTCAGGCCCTCCACCAGGTCGTTCGACAGGCCCGACTTCTTCAGGTCGTCGGAGACGTCGACGAGCGCGCCGGTCTCGGCGAACTGCGGCACCCACGTCGTGCCGACCTCGGCGACGTCCGGGACCTGGTCCTCGCCGCCCTCGATGGCCGTCGTGAACTTCTTCTGGGCGGTCGCCCACTGCTGGTACTCGACCTTGATCTTGGCGCCGGTCTTCTTCTCGAAGGCCGCGCCGACCTCCTTGAAGAAGGGCCGGGGGTCGGGGTTGGTCCCCTCCATGATCCAGACGGTGAGGGTCTTGCCCTTGCCGTCGGCCTTGTCGCCCTTGCCCCCGTCGCCGTCATCGCCGCACGCGGTTGCGGTCAGACCGAGCGTCAGGGCGATACAACCCGCCGCGATGACACGTCGCTTCATGCCGGCCCCCTTCAGGTTCTTGTAGTGGGAGCGATTGTGCTCACGCAGGGTGTTGGCGGTCTAGACCCTTTCGGGGAAGCGGCCGAACCGTAATCACCGTTGCGCGGTGCGCTATCGCTGTGTTCCGACGGTGTCGTACGTCGCCGCCGGGCGGCGGATCGCCTCCGCGGTCCCACCCGTTTGCCCCACATCTCCCGCCCGCCGGGCGACACCGGGCCCCTCCGGACCCGCCCCGCCCCACGCCCCCGCCGGGCCTCTGGCCTCGGACGGCGCCCCTCGGACCCGGCCACGCCGTGCCGCGCCGGGATCCTTGTCCACCCGCCCACCCCTTACGCCTCGGCCTCGCGGGGCCGGTGTCCACCGCGGGGCGCTGCGGCGGGGCCGTTGCGGGCCGGGCCGCGCGCCCTGCGCCCGGGCGGGCCGGGTGACGGGGTTACCCACCGTGGGCTCGGCGTGACGTGACCGGGTACGCGGATACGGCCCGCCCCCTCCTCACCCACGCGAAGCGGAAGCCCGACGCCGGCCACCGAGGACCACGGCGCGACGGGGACGTGCCCCCGCCGGGGGCGGACCTCGGCCCGTGCCAGGTGACCGCCGGACGGGTGGCACGCCGAACGGGCGAAGCAGGAGTCCGACGCAGGCCGCCCCACCCAGGAAATGGCCCCCTCCAGGGCGAGACTGCGGAGTGGCCGAAACCGATCGGTCCGCCGCCCCCTCGGTGGGGGCGGGTGGGTGGGCCCGCGGCAGCCGCGCGGAGCGCGGCGCCCTGGCCACCACCCCGGCTGACCGCCGAGCCCGCACAGGGCAGGAGGCCCCGTCGCGGGCGTGGAGGCCCGTCCAGAGGGAGACCCGGCCCCGGAGAAGGGGGCGGGAAAGGGCGCGCGGCGCCTGCCATAGGTCCGGTCGGGGACATGGCAGGCACCGCGCCAGTTCCGTACGCCGTTGTACGGGACACTCAAGGGCCGGACCGCCGGGGAGACGGTCCGAAGGGGTCAGACCGTCAGGGAACGGTCCGTGGGACGGATCGGGGCCGGAAGGTCACTCGCACCGGTGAGGAAGCGGTCCACTCCCCGCGCGGCCGAGCGCCCCTCGGCGATCGCCCAGACGATCAGGGACTGGCCACGGCCCGCGTCACCGGCGACGAAGACGCCGGGCACGCTGGTGTGGAAGTCACCGTCACGGGCAATATTGCCACGCTCGTCCAGGTCGATGCCGAACTGGTCCACCAGACCGTTCTCCCGGTCCGTACCGGTGAAGCCCATCGCGAGGGTGACGAGCTGCGCCGGAATGCGCCGCTCCGTGCCCGGCTTCTGCGTGAGC
Source organism: Streptomyces sp. AN091965 (assembly GCF_022698285.1). Taxonomy (NCBI): domain Bacteria; kingdom Bacillati; phylum Actinomycetota; class Actinomycetes; order Kitasatosporales; family Streptomycetaceae; genus Streptomyces; species Streptomyces sp. AN091965. The sequence goes on from NZ_JALDMY010000001.1 coordinate 2,877,259, forward strand.
TTGCCGTCCACGAAGGCGACCTCGACCAGGTGCAGCCACTGCACGTTGCCGTCCTCGTCGCCCTCGAAGTGGGTCGTGGAGACGGAGTAGACGCGCTCGCCGCCCTCCTCGTGGGCGGAGGTGACCTTGTAGAGCATGGGGAAGGTCGGCCAGGGCTGGCCGGGCGCCCGGTCCTCGCCGGGGCGGGGCATGATCTCCAGCTGGGTGACGGACGCCGCGCCCTGGCGGTGCGCGGTGCCCACGCAGTCCGCGCCGGTGTCGCCGCCGCCGATGACGACGACGTGCTTGCCCTCGGCGGAGACGGGCGTGGTGACGTAGTCGCCCTCCTGGACCTTGTTGGCGAGCGGCAGGTACTCCATGGCCTGGTAGACGCCCTTGAGCTCGCGTCCTGGCACCGGCAGGTCGCGGGCCGTCGTGGCGCCCGCCGCGATGACCACGGCGTCGTACCGCTTGCGCAGCTTCGCCGCGTCGATGTCGCGGCCGACCTCCACGCCGGTGCGGAACTTCGTGCCCTCCGCGCGCATCTGCTCGATGCGCCGGTTGATGTGCCGCTTCTCCATCTTGAACTCGGGGATGCCGTAGCGCAGGAGGCCGCCGATGCGGTCCGCGCGCTCGTAGACGGCGACGGTGTGGCCCGCCCGGGTGAGCTGCTGGGCGGCGGCGAGACCGGCGGGGCCCGAGCCGATGACGGCGACCGTCTTGCCGCTCAGCCGCTCCGGCGCCTGCGGCGCCACGTCGCCGGTCTCCCACGCCTTGTCGATGATCGAGACTTCGACGTTCTTGATGGTGACGGCGGGCTGGTTGATGCCGAGGACGCACGCCGACTCGCAGGGGGCCGGGCAGAGCCGCCCGGTGAACTCCGGGAAGTTGTTCGTGGCGTGCAGCCGCTCGGAGGCGGCGGACCAGTCCTCGCGGTAGGCGTAGTCGTTCCACTCGGGGATCAGGTTCCCCAGCGGGCAGCCGTTGTGGCAGAAGGGGATGCCGCAGTCCATGCAGCGCGAGGCCTGCTGGGAGATGATCGGGAGCAGCGAGCCCGGGACGTAGACCTCGTTCCAGTCCTGGACGCGCTCGCCCACGGGGCGGGTCCGCGCGACCTCACGGCCGTGGTTCAGAAAGCCCTTGGGGTCAGCCATGGGTCGCCGCCTCCATCATCTTCTCGGTGATCTCGGACTCGGAGAGTCCGGCTCGCTCGGCGGCGTCCTTGGCGGCGAGCACTGCCTTGTACGTGCTGGGGATGATCCTGCTGAAGCGGGTCACGGCCACGTCCCACTGGGCGAGCAGCTTCTCGGCGACCGTGGAGCCGGTCTCCTCCTGATGGCGGCGCACGACGTCGTGCAGCCACTGCTTGTCGGTGTCGTCCAGGGGCTCGACGGCCGCCAGGTTCCCGGCGTTGACGTTGTCGCGGTCGAGGTCGATCACGTACGCGATGCCGCCCGACATGCCGGCCGCGAAGTTGCGGCCGGTCTCGCCGAGGACCACGGCGTGGCCGCCGGTCATGTACTCGCAGCCGTGGTCGCCCACGCCCTCGGAGACCACCGTGGCGCCGGAGTTGCGCACGCAGAAGCGTTCGCCGGTGCGGCCGCGCAGGAACAGCTCGCCGCCGGTCGCTCCGTAGGCGATGGTGTTGCCCGCGATGGTGGAGTACTCGGCGAGGTGGTCGGCGCCCCGGTCCGGGCGGACGATCACGCGGCCGCCGGAGAGGCCCTTGCCCACGTAGTCGTTGGCGTCGCCCTCCAGGCGCAGCGTGACGCCGCGCGGCAGGAAGGCGCCGAAGGACTGGCCCGCCGAGCCGGTGAAGGTGATGTCGATGGTGTCGTCGGGCAGGCCCGCGCCGCCGAACTTCTTCGTCACCTCGTGGCCGAGCATGGTGCCGACGGTGCGGTTGATGTTGCGGATGGCGACCTGTGCGCGGACCGGCTGGGCGTCCTCCTGGGAGTGCGCGGAGAGCGCGTCGGCGGCGAGCCGGATCAGCTCGTTGTCGAGCGCCTTCTCCAGGCCGTGGTCCTGCGCGACGAGCTGGTGGCGCACCGCGCCCTCGGCCAGGTCCGGGACGTGGAACAGCGGCGCCAGGTCGAGGCCCTGGGCCTTCCAGTGGTCGACGGCCCGGGTGGTGTCGAGGAGCTCGGCGTGGCCGACGGCCTCCTCGATGGAGCGGAAGCCGAGCTCGGCGAGGAGCTCGCGGACCTCCTCGGCGATGAACTCGAAGAAGTTCACGACGTACTCGGCCTTGCCGCTGAAGCGGTCGCGCAGCGCGGGGTTCTGCGTGGCGATGCCGACCGGGCAGGTGTCCAGGTGGCAGACGCGCATCATGACGCAGCCGGACACCACGAGGGGTGCAGTGGCGAAGCCGAACTCCTCGGCGCCGAGCAGCGCGGCGATGACGACGTCGCGGCCGGTCTTCAGCTGGCCGTCGGTCTGCACGACGATGCGGTCGCGCAGGCCGTTGAGCAGCAGCGTCTGCTGGGTCTCGGCGAGGCCGAGCTCCCAGGGGCCGCCCGCGTGCTTCAGGGAGGTCAGCGGGGACGCGCCGGTGCCGCCGTCGTGGCCGGAGATGAGGACGACGTCCGCGTGCGCCTTGGAGACACCGGCGGCGACGGTGCCGACGCCGACCTCGGAGACCAGCTTGACGTGGATGCGCGCCTGCGGGTTGGCGTTCTTGAGGTCGTGGATCAGCTGGGCGAGATCCTCGATGGAGTAGATGTCGTGGTGCGGCGGCGGGGAGATGAGGCCCACGCCCGGCGTGGAGTGCCGGGTCTTGGCCACCCACGGGTAGACCTTGTGGCCGGGCAGCTGGCCGCCCTCGCCGGGCTTGGCGCCCTGGGCCATCTTGATCTGGATGTCGTCGGCGTTGACCAGGTACTCGGAGGTGACGCCGAAGCGGCCGGAGGCGACCTGCTTGATGCTGGAGCGGCGCGCCGGGTCGTAGAGGCGCTCCGGGTCCTCGCCGCCCTCGCCGGTGTTGGACTTGGCGCCGAGCTGGTTCATGGCGATGGCGAGCGTCTCGTGCGCCTCGCGGGAGATGGAGCCGTACGACATGGCGCCGGTGGAGAACCGCTTGACGATCTCGGCGGCGGGCTCGACCTCGTCGACGGGCACCGGCTGCCGGTCGCTCTTGAGGGCGAACAGGCCGCGCAGCGTCATCAGGCGCTCGGACTGCTCGTTCACGCGGTCCGTGTACTGCTTGAAGACGTCGTAGCGGCGGTTGCGCGTGGAGTGCTGGAGGCGGAAGACCGTCTCGGGGTCGAACAGGTGCGGCTCGCCCTCGCGGCGCCACTGGTACTCGCCGCCGATGTCCAGGGCCCGGTGGGCGGGCGCGATGCCGGAGGCCGGGTAGGCCTTGGCGTGCCGGGCGGCGACCTCCTGGGCGACGACGTCGATGCCGACGCCGCCGATCTTTGAGGTGGTGCCGTTGAAGTACTTCTCGACGAAGGGCTCCTCCAGGCCGACGGCCTCGAAGACCTGGGCGCCGCGGTACGAGGCGACGGTGGAGATGCCCATCTTGGACATGACCTTCAGGACGCCCTTGCCGAGGGCGTGGATGAGGTTGCGGATGGCCTGCTCGGCCTCGATGCCGGGCAGGAAGGTGCCCGCGCGCACCAGGTCCTCGACGGACTCCATCGCCAGGTAGGGGTTGACGGCCGCGGCGCCGAAGCCGATGAGCAGCGCGACGTGGTGGACCTCGCGCACGTCGCCCGCCTCGACGAGCAGGCCCACCTGGGTGCGCTGCCGGGTGCGGATGAGGTGGTGGTGGACGGCCGCGGTGAGCAGGAGGGAGGGGATCGGCGCGTGCTCGGCGTCGGAGTGCCGGTCGGAGAGCACGATCAGGCGGGCCCCGGCCTCGATGGCGGCGTCGGCCTCGGCGCAGATCTCCTCGATGCGGGCGGCGAGGGCGTCGCCGCCGCCGTGCACCCGGTACAGGCCGGACAGGGTCGCGGCCTTCATGCCGGGCATGTCGCCGTCGGCGTTGATGTGGATGAGCTTGGCCAGCTCGTCGTTGTCGATGACCGGGAAGGGCAGCGTGACGGAGCGGCAGGAGGCGGCCGTCGGCTCCAGGAAGTTGCCCTGCGGGCCGAGCGAGGAGTGCAGGGAGGTGACGAGCTCCTCGCGGATGGCGTCCAGGGGCGGGTTGGTGACCTGGGCGAACAGCTGCGTGAAGTAGTCGAAGATCAGCCGGGGCCGCTCGGAGAGGGCCGCGATCGGCGTGTCCGTGCCCATCGAGCCGATCGGCTCGGCGCCGGCCTTGGCCATCGGGGCGAGCAGCACGCGCAGCTCTTCCTCGGTGTAGCCGAAGGTCTGCTGGCGGCGGGTGACGGAGGCGTGCGTGTGCACGATGTGCTCGCGCTCGGGCAGGTCGCCGAGCTCGATGGTGCCTGCTTCCAGCCACTCCTGGTACGGCTGCTCGGCGGCGAGCCGGGCCTTGATCTCGTCGTCCTCGACGATGCGGTGCTCGGCGGTGTCCACGAGGAACATCCGGCCGGGCTGGAGGCGGCCCTTGCGGACGACCTTGGCGGGGTCGATGTCGAGGACGCCGACCTCGGAGCCGAGGACGACGAGGCCGTCGTCGGTGACCCAGTAGCGCCCGGGGCGCAGGCCGTTGCGGTCGAGGACCGCGCCGACCTGGGTGCCGTCGGTGAAGGTGACGCAGGCGGGGCCGTCCCAGGGCTCCATCATCGTGGAGTGGTACTGGTAGAAGGCGCGCAGGGCGGGGTCCATGGAGGTGTGGTTCTCCCACGCCTCCGGGATCATCATGAGCACGCTGTGCGGCAGGGAGCGGCCGCCGAGGTGGAGCAGTTCGAGGACCTCGTCGAAGGACGCGGAGTCGGAGGCGTCCGGCGTACACACCGGGAAGGTCCGCTCCAGCTGCTCCTGGGTGCCGAACAGCTCGCTGACCAGCTGCGACTCCCGGGCCCGCATCCAGTTGCGGTTGCCCCGCACGGTGTTGATCTCGCCGTTGTGGGCGACGAAGCGGTAGGGGTGCGCGAGCGGCCAGCTCGGGAAGGTGTTCGTGGAGAAGCGCGAGTGGACGAGGGCGACCGCGGTGGCGAAGCGGCGGTCGGACAGGTCCGGGAAGAAGGGCTCCAGCTGGCCGGTGGTCAGCATGCCCTTGTAGACGATCGTGCGCGCGGAGAGCGACGGGAAGTAGGTGGCGGCCTCGCGCTCGGCCCGCTTGCGCAGGACGAAGGCCTTGCGGTCCAGGTCGAGCCCGGTCCTGTCACCGGCGGTGACGAACAGCTGGCGGAAGACCGGCATGGTGGCGCGGGCGGTGGCGCCGAGCAGCGTCGGGGCGACCGGCACCTCGCGCCAGCCGAGGACGGTCAGGCCCTCCTCGGCGGCCAGCGTCTCGATGTGTGAGACGGCTTCGTCCGTGCCGTGCGGGGGCAGGAAGGCGATGCCCACGGCGTACGCGCCCGCGGCGGGCAGCTCGAACCCCGCGGCCTCGCGCAGGAACGCGTCCGGGACCTGGAGCAGGATGCCCGCGCCGTCCCCGGAGTCCGGTTCGGAGCCGGTGGCGCCGCGGTGCTCCAGGTTGCGGAGTACGGTCAGCGCCTGCTCGACGAGCTCGTGGCTCGCCTCACCGGTGAGGGTGGCCACGAAGCCGACACCACAGGCGTCGTGTTCGTTCCGGGGGTCGTACATGCCCTGCGGGGCGGGGCGACCGTCCATGGGCGACCAGGCGTCGGAACGCATCGGCACTCCCGTCGTCGTGGTGGGGCACCTCCCAGGCTCTGGGGGCGCGGGCGGCGAGGGACGACGTTGGCCCTGGCGAAATTTCGTGCAGGTTACATGATGGGCCGCTTCTCGAAAAGCGGATACTTCATTCCAGTATCTGGACAGCGCTCTGGGGATGGAGAGCGGCGAAGGGGGGCCGGAACAGGCAGATCGGTGACCGTCGGCCCGGAGCGACCACGGGCCTCATTGCCCGCAGCGCTTACGGCTCATGCCCGGCGACCAGCGGATCGAAACAGCCCGGAAACGGATACTTGTACGGGATTCCGCATACCCCTGCGATCGGTCATCCTACGGCCGTGCCGAACAGGCTGCCCAGGGCGTACGTCACACCCGCCGCCGCCCCGCCGAGCACGAGCTGGCGCAGCCCGCTGAACCACCACGAGCGGGCGGTCACCTTGGCGACGACGGCGCCGCACGCGAACAGGCCGACGAGCGCGAGCAGCACCGCGGGCCACAGCGCGTCGGCGCCCAGCAGATACGGCAGCACGGGCAGGAGCGCGCCGAGGGCGAACGAGCCGAAGGACGAGACCGCCGCCACGACCGGCGAGGGCAGGTCGCCCGGGTCGATGCCGAGCTCCTCGCGGGCGTGGATCTCCAGGGCCTGCTCGGGGTCCTTCGACAGCTGCCGCGCCACCTCGCGGGCGAGCGCGGGCTCGACGCCGCGGGACTCGTAGAGCGCGGCCAGCTCCTGCTCCTCGTCCTTGGGGTGCTTGCGCAACTCGCGGCGCTCCACGTCCAGTTCGGCCTGCACCAGCTCGCGCTGCGAGGCGACGGACGTGTACTCGCCCGCGGCCATGGAGAACGCCCCGGCCGCGAGCCCGGAGAGCCCGGTGATCACGACGGTCTGCTGCGACACGGCCCCGCCCGCGACGCCCGTCATCAGGGCGAGGTTGGACACCAGGCCGTCCATGGCCCCGAAGACGGCCGGGCGCAGCCAGCCACCGTTGACGTCACGGTGGGTGTGGTTGTCACGGTGCGCCTCGTGCAGTGTCGCTTCGTTCTCGATGATCGCCATGGTGCGGCCCCCTCAGGAATGGCTCTGTACGTCTCGGCATCGCTCTGACATCTCGTCGGCGATCTCGAAAGTACGCGCGAAAAATCGCTCTCGCCAGCAAGGAAGGCCGTACTTACCTGCGAAAACACACCCCTGTGAGCCCTCGCGGGTGGCCCCCGCAAAGCCGTCGCGGACATGCCGAAGGAGTGATGCTGAGCGCCCGCATGCTCACATGAGTGGCCCGGCGTGGCAGAGATGCTCCCAGCACGATTCACCGGCACTCGGCGCGATGGGAGGCAGGACATGGCGTCCATCGCCTGTGTTCCCCCGGTCCCGGCGCCCGACGGCGCGGGCGGCCTGCGCGAGCGGGCCCGCGGAGCGATGCTCGGTCTCGCGGTCGGCGACGCCCTCGGCGCGCCCGCCGAGAACCTGAAACCGTCCGAGATCCGCCGCCGTTGGGGCCGCATCACCGGGTACGTCGCCGAGCACCCGGCGGGCACCGACGACACCGAGTACGCGATCTTCTCCGGTCTGCTGCTCGCCCGGCACGGCTCCGCCCTCACCGTCGCGCACGTCGAACACGCCTGGCACCGGTGGATCGCCGACCTGGACGAAGGCCCCTTCCGGGGTGCCGGGTTCAGCGAACGCGGCACCCTGGAGAACCTGCGCAGGGGCCTGGCCGCCCCCATCTCCGCCCAGCACCGGCACGCCTGGAGCGACGGCCTCGCGATGCGGGCCGCGCCCTTCGGCGTCTTCGCCGCGGGGCGCCCCGCCGAGGCGGCCCGCCTGGTCGCCGTCGACGGCACCGTCAGCCACGACGGCGAGGGCATCCACGGCGGCCGGGCCGTCGCGGCGGGCGTCGCGGCGGCGATGGCCGGGGCCCCGGTGGAGACGGTGGTCGCCGCGGCCCTGTCCGTCATCCCGTACGACTCCTGGACCTCGCGCTCCCTGCGCCGCGCCGTCGCCGTGGCCCACCGGGGCGAACGCGCGGTCCGCTCGGCGGTCGTCATCGGCGGCTACCCCTGGACGGACCTGGCCCCCGAAGCGGTGGGCCTCGCCTTCGGCGCGTACGCGGCCGCCCGGGGCGACTTCGCGACGGCGGTCCTCACCGCGGTCAACATGGGCCGCGACGCGGACACCACGGCGGCGGTGGCGGGCGCCCTCGCCGGAGCCACGGGCGGCGCCGCCTCGATCCCCCCGGAGTGGTCGGCGGCGATCGGCCCGGTAAGGGGCACCTGCCTCCCCTCCATGAAGGGCCACCACGTACTGGAGGTAGCGGAACTCCTGGCAAGAACCCCTGCCGCTGTGGGCAATCGTCCCGCAGGGCACGTGGGGTCTCCCCTGCTCGAGCGAAGCCGAGAGCTTGGGGAAGGGTGGGCACAGCCCCAGGTGCCGAGCAACTGTGCAACCAGGCCCCGGGGCCCGGGGCGCAGCCCCGCCCACAGGGCCCTGGACAGGGCCCAGGTCGAGGGCCTCCTGCTGGGCCTGGCCGCAGGCGACGCCGCCGGTTGGCCATCGGCCCGGCACAGGGCGTCGCGCATGCCCGACTGGACCCGCCGCCTCACCCGGGAACTGGACACCTTCGCCGAGCACAACGCCACTACCACCCTCCCCGTCCCCATCGCCCTGAACCAGCCCCCCGAGCCCCTGCGCCTCGGCCCCTCGGACGACGCCGAATGGGCCGCGCTCACCGCCGAATCCGTCCTGCACGCGGCCGACGGCACCCTCGACCCCGCCCTCACCAGGGACCGCCGCACCCGCGCCACCCTCGCCCTGTCCTGGAACACCCTCGCCAGCGAGGTGGCCGCCGCCGCGGCCCGCGCCCCCGAGGTGGAGTCCGCCGTCCTCCCCCTGCGCGCCCGCATCTCCGTGCGCGCGGGCCTCGGCAACCTGGCCGCGGGCCTCACCCCGCCCGCCACCGGCCACGACAACCCGCACTTCTTCGACGACGCGGCCTGCGTACGCGCCTGCGTCCTCGCCCTCGTACACCCCGGCGACCCCGAACGGGCCGCCGGGCTCGCCGAGTTCGACGCCCGCTACACCCAGGACGGCGACGGCGTGCACGGCGCCCGCGCGATGGCCGCGGCGGTCGCGGCCGCCCTCGGCGGCGCCGGGCCCGACGCCGCGGTGGACGCCGCCCTCGCCCAGCTCCCCGAGCACACCGAGATCGGGCGCAACGCCCGGCACGCCGTGCAGCTCGCCCGCACCTGCGCGCCCGCCGCCGACGCCACGTTCGCCCTGGTCCCGCTCCTGGAGCACGAGATCGTCGACCACGTCTACAGCTACGGCATCGCCGCCGCCGAGACCGTCCCGGTCGCCCTGGCCCTGGCCACCGCGGCCCGCGGCCGGGTCCGCGAGGCGGTGCCCGCCGCCGCCTGCCTGTCCCGCGTCGCGGACTCGGCGCCCGCGCTCGCCGGTGCCCTGACCGGCGTCCTGGGCACGGCCGCCGCGATCCCCGACAGCTGGCGCGCGTCCTGCCGCACCCTGTCGGGCTGTGCCCTGCCCCGCCTCGCGGGTACCGACCTGGTGGAGCTGGCCGGACATCTGACCCGTACGAACTGACCACCCCAGGAAGGCGATCCAGACATGCCACCACCGAACAGGACGCCGCTCGCGGACCGTGTCACCGGCGCCCTCGTGGGCGCGGCCGTCGGCGACGCGCTCGGCGGCCCCGTGGAGGGCTACTCCCCCGAGCAGATCGCGGACCGGCACGGCGGCCCGGTCCACGGCGTCGTCGGCCCCTGGCACGGCGACGCCTGGCGCACCGCCCGCCCCCTCGCCCCGTACCACAAGGGCGACGGCCACGTCACCGACGACACCTTGATGACGCACGCGCTCATCCGCGTGTACACGGCCGTACGCGACCACGTGGACGCGTACGCGATCGCCGAGCACCTGGTCCCCGACCTGATGTCGAACCCGCGCTGGATCCCGGAGCTCGAAGCCGAGGCCCTGCCCCTGCACCGCCTCTTCCTCGCCGAGAAGTGGCTCGTCGCCCGGCTGCACTACGGCCACGTGGACCCGCGCGAGGCGGGCACCGGCAACATCGTCAACTGCGGCGCGGCGATGTACATGGCGCCGGTCGGCCTGGTCAACGCCGCCCACCCCGAGGCCGCGTACGCCGAGGCCCTGGACGTGGCGGGCGCGCACCAGTCGTCGTACGGGCGGGAGGCCGCGGGCGTCTTCGCGGCAGCCGTGGCGGCGGCCTGCACCCCCGGCGCCACGCCCACCACGGTGATCGACACCTGTCTGGCCCTGGCGAAGGACGGCACGCGGGCGGCGATCGAGGCGGTGGCGGAGACGGCGGCCCGCCATCGCGCGTACGAGACGGCACTGCGCCCGCTGCGCGCGGCAATCGCCCCCTTCGACACCGTCGGCCCCGACTACCGCGCCCCGTCCCTGGGCGCCCGCCGCCCCTCGCGGCTGCACGCCGTCGAGGAACTCCCCGTCGCGCTCGGCATGCTGCTGATCGGCGACGGCGACTACCGCGCCACCGTGCTCGGCTCGGTGAACTACGGCCGCGACTGCGACTCGATCGCCACGATGAGCGGCGCGCTCGCGGGCGCCCTGCGCGGCGAGGCCGCCGTCCCGCCCGACTGGTCGAAGCGGGTGGCCGAGGCGAGCCGTCTGGACCTGCACGCCCCGGCCCGCGCCCTGACGGCGGTCGCCGAGGAGGTCTTCGCCAAGGACCGGGCCCGCCGCCGCGCCCACGAGCACGCGTTCGCGTCCCTGACGGGCGGCGCCCCCTGATGCGCCTCACCTGGCTCCAGGCCGAGGACCTCATCGCCCACGAACTCCGCCAGGCGGAAGAGGAGGGCCGCGACGTCACCGCGGCCCGGGCCCGCTGGCTGGCCGCGGGCGGCGACCCGACCCCACCCCGCTCGGGCACGTCCCCCCACCCGGCCCCGCCCCGCCTGCGGGCCCTGGCGGAAGACCTCTTGGCGGAATTGGACGGCGCGCAAGCGGACATCCAGCCCGTCCGGCGATTGAGGACGAGCGCGCAGCGCGATGAACCCGGGGCGCCCCCGCGAGGGCACCGCGGCCGCGTCCACGCCGCCTGGCTCGGCAGAGCCGCGGGCTGCCTCCTGGGCAAACCCGTGGAGAAGCTCCCCCGGCACGCCATCCGCGCCCTCGCCGAGGCCGCGGGCAACTGGCCCCTGACCACCTGGTTCACCGCCCGGGGCGTCCCGCCCGAGCTCATCGCGCGCCACCCCTGGAACAGGCGCTCCGCCCGCACCTCCCTGGCCGAGAACATCGACGGCATGCCGGAGGACGACGACCTCAACTACCCGCTCCTCAACCTGCTGCTCCTGCGCCGCCACGGCCCCGCCTTCACCCCGTCGGACGTGGCCGCGCTCTGGCTCGACGAGCTCCCCGCCGCCCGCACCTTCACCGCCGAGCGCGTCGCGTACCGCAACCTCCTCAACGGCGTCGCACCGCCCCGCACGGCCCGGCACCGCAACCCGTTCCGCGAGTGGATCGGCGCCCTGATCCGCGCCGACGTACACGGCTGGACCCACCCCGGTGACCCCGTGGCGGCCGCCGAACAGGCCCGGCGGGACGCGTGTCTGACCCACACCGGCAACGGCGTGTACGGCGCGATGTTCGCGGCGGCCACGATCGCCCAGGCCGCGTCCGGGAGCGGCGACGTCCACCACTGCCTGGCGGCGGGCCTTGCGGTGGTCCCACCGGAGTCCCGCCTCGCCCGCGCGGTCGGGCACGGCATCGAACTGGCCCGTACGACACGCCGCTTCGACGACGTCGCCGACGCCCTGCACGCCGCGTACGGCCACTACCACTGGGTCCACGTCGTGCCGAACGCGGCCCTGCTCGCCGCCGCCCTCACCCACGCCGACGGCGACTTCACCGGCTCCATCACGCGCGTGGTCTCCGGCGGCTGGGACACGGACTCGGGCGGCGCGACGGCCGGTTCGGTCGCGGGCCTGCTCGCCGGGCACCCGGACGCGCTCCCGGCCCGCTGGACCGCCCCGCTGAAGAACCGCCTCGCCACGTCCGTCGGCGCCTTCGACGGCATCGGCTTCGACGAACTGGCCGACCTGACCACCGAACTGACGCACCATCATCCCGTAGAGGAGACGTCTCCCTGATGGCCCCCCACATCGTCGTCCTGGGCAGCACCAACATGGACCTCGTCGCGTACGTGCCCGAGGCCCCGCGGCGCGGCGAGACCGTCACCGGCCGCGAGTTCCGCACCTTCCCCGGCGGCAAGGGCGCCAACCAGGCCGTCGCCGCGGCCCGGGCGGGTGCCACCGTCTCGATGGTCGGCGCGGTCGGCACCGACGCCTTCGGCACCCAGCTGCGCACCGCGCTCGACCACTCGGGCGTGGACACCGACCTGCTGCGCACCGTGGAGGGCACGACAGGCACCGCGCACATCGTCGTCGACGACGACGGCGGCAACGCCATCGTGGTCGTGCCGGGCGCCAACGCCACCCTGACCGCCCTGACCCACGGCGACGAAGCGCTCATCACCTCCGCGGACCTGCTCCTGCTCCAGCTGGAGGTCCCGCTCGACGGGGTCGTCGCCGCCGCCCGCCACGCCCGCGACCACGGTGTGCGCACCGTCCTCACCCCCGCCCCCGCACGGCCCCTGCCGCCCGAACTCCTCGACGCCACCGACCTGTTGATCCCCAACGAGCACGAGGCCGCCGCCCTCACCGGGGCCGCCGACCCGCACGCGGCGGCCCACGCGCTCCTCGACCGGGTCCCGGAGGTCGTCGTCACGCTCGGCGCCGAGGGCAGCCTGTACGCGGCGCGCGGCGCCGAACCGGTCACGGTGCCCGCGCCCCGGGTCACGGCCGTGGACACCACGGGCGCGGGCGACACCTTCGTGGGCGCCCTCGCGGTGGCCCTCGGCGAGGGCAGGCCCATGCCGGCCGCGCTCGCCTGGGCCTCGGCGGCCGCCGCGCTGTCCGTGCGGCGGCCGGGCGCGGCCGCGTCCATGCCGTACCGCGCGGAGATCGACGCGGAGTCCGGCGCCCGGGCCGAAGCGGCGGCGGACCGGTGACGCGGCCCCCGCTGGACGGCCTGCGCGTCGTCGACCTCGCCACGCTCTTCGCTGGGCCGCTGGCCGCCACCTTCCTCGGCGACTTCGGCGCGGACGTCATCAAGGTCGAGCACCCCACGCGCCCCGACCCCTCGCGGGGCCACGGCCCGGCGAAGGACGGCGTCGGCCTGTGGTGGAAGCTGCTCGGCCGCAACAAGCGCACGATGACGCTCGACCTGTCGACGCCCGGCGGCCGGGCGACCCTGCTGCGCCTGGCCGCAGCCGCGGACGTGCTCGTGGAGAACTTCCGTCCGGGCACCCTGGAGAAGTGGGACCTGGGCTGGGAGGAGCTGAGCGCGGCCAACCCGCGCCTGGTCCTGGCCCGCGTCACGGGCTTCGGACAGTTCGGCCCGTACGCGCGCCGCCCCGGCTTCGGCACCCTCGCCGAGGCGATGAGCGGCTTCGCCGCGGTGACCGGCGAGCCCGACGGGCCGCCCACGCTGCCGCCGTTCGGCCTCGCGGACTCCGTCGCGGGGCTCGCCACGGCGTACGCGGTGATGACGGCGCTTGCGGCCCGTGAGCGCACGGGCCGGGGCCAGGTCGTCGACATGGCGATCATCGAGCCGATCCTCACGGTCCTCGGCCCGCAGCCGCTCTGGTACGACCAGCTGGGCCACGTACAGCCGCGCACCGGCAACCGCTCGACGAACAACGCGCCCCGCAACACCTACCGCACGGCCGACGGCGGCTGGGTCGCGGTGTCCACGTCGGCCCAGTCGATCGCGGAGCGGGTGATGCGCCTGGTCGGCCGCCCCGAGCTGACCGCCGAGCCGTGGTTCACCACGGGCGCCGGACGCGCCGCGCACGCGGACGTCCTCGACGAGGCCGTCGGCTCCTGGATCGCCCGGCACACCCGCGCCGAGGTCATCGAGGCCTTCGAGAAGGCGGAGGCGGCGGTGGCCCCGGTCCAGGACGTACGGGACGTGATGACGGACCCGCAGTACGCGGCCCTGGGCACCCTCACCACGGTCCCCGATGCCGAGCTCGGCCCGCTGCGCATGCAGAACGTGCTGTTCCGCCTCTCCGAGACGCCCGGCGCGATCCGCTGGGCGGGCCGCCCGCACGGCGCCGACACCGACGAGATCCTCACCGGGCTCGGCCTGACGGCCGCGGAGATCGCCTCGCTGCGCACGGCGGGCGCCCTGTGAGACCGCACCCGCTGACCTGGCTGTACGTCCCCGGCGACCGGCCCGAGGTGGTGGCCAAGGCGCTGGTGGCGGGCGCGGACGTGGTGATCGTCGACCTGGAGGACGCGGTGGCCCGAGGCCGCAAGGCCTACGCCCGCGCGGCCACCGCCGAGCTGCTCGCCGAGCCGTGCCCCGTGCCGGTCCACGTCCGCGTGAACGCCCTCGGCACTCCCCCGTCCGACGCCGATCTGGCGGCGCTGGCCCCGCTGCCCGGCCTCGCGGGCCTGCGGCTGCCCAAGGTCGCCTCGGCCGCCGACGTGATCCGCACCGCCGAACGGGCCGCTCCCCGGGACGGCGGCGCCCCCGCCCTGTACGCCCTCCTTGAGTCGGCCCTGGGCGTGGAGCGGGCCTTCGCCGTCGCGACCGCCCACCCGGCGCTGCGCGGCCTGTCCATCGGCGAGGCGGACCTCCGCGCCGACCTCGGCGTACGGGACGAGACGGGCCTGGACTGGTGCCGCTCCCGCGTGGTCGTGGCGGCCCGGGCGGCCGGACTGCCGCCGCCCGCCCAGTCGGTCTACCCCGACGTCCGCGATCTGGACGGCCTCACGGCGTCCTGCGCCCGCGGCCGCGCCCTGGGGCTGCTCGGCCGCGCGGCGATCCACCCGCGCCAGCTGCCGGTGATCGAGCGCGCCTATCTGCCGACACCGCAGGAGGTCGAACAGGCGGAGGAGGTCCTCAAGGCGGCGGCCGCGGAGCAGGGGGCGCAGGCGCTCCCCGACGGCCGCTTCGTGGACCGCGCGGTGGTGGAGCAGGCCCACAGGACGCTCGCCCTGTTCCACCGCACGCCGTAGCCGCCTCCGCCTCAGCCCTTGGAGGCGGACTCCGCCTCGCCGCCGGACCCGGCCTTCTCCGCCCCGGGCTTCTCCACCTCGCTCTTGTCCGCACCGGCCTTGGCCAGGGCGTCCACGGGCTCGCCCTTGGCACCACCGGGGGCGCCGGTGGCGGGAAGCGGTTCGACGACCTCCTCGCGCCCGGGCCGCAGCCGGGCCGACAGCACGAGGTACACCACGGCGAGCACGAAGACCAGGAGCGCGGTCCAGTTGTTCAGGCGCAGGCCGAGGAATTCGTGCGCGTCGTCGACGCGCATGTACTCGATCCAGAAGCGGCCCACACAGTACGAGGCGACGTACAGCGCGAAGGCCCGGCCGTGGCCCAGCTTGAAGCGCCGGTCCGCCCAGAGGACGAGCAGTCCGACGCCGACGCACCACAGCGACTCGTACAGGAACGTCGGGTGGTAGGTGCCGGGGACGCGGCCGTCGTCCGAGCTGGTGATCTTCAGCGCCCAGGGGACGTCGGTCGCCCTGCCGTACAGCTCCTGGTTGAACCAGTTGCCCCAGCGGCCGATCGCCTGGGCGAAGGCGATGCCGGGGGCAAGGGCGTCGGCCCAGGCGGGCAGCGGGATGCCGCGCCTGCGACAGCCGATCCAGGCGCCGACCGCACCGAACGCGATCGCGCCCCAGATGCCGAGGCCGCCCTCCCAGATCTTGAAGGCGTCCACCCAGTCACGGCCGTCGCCGAAGTACAGCTGGTAGTCCGTGATCACGTGGTAGAGACGGCCGCCGACCAGGCCGAAGGGCACCGCCCAGACGGCGATGTCGGCCACGGTGCCGGGCTGCCCACCGCGGGCGACCCACCGCTTGTTGCCGAGCCACACGGCGACGAACACGCCGATGATGATGCAGAACGCGTAGCCGCGCAGCGGGATGGGGCCGAGGTCGACCACTCCGCGCGAGGGGCTGGGGATGTAGGCAAATTCCATGGCAGGGTCGACGCTACCCTGCCGGGCGGGGGCGGCGGCAACCAGCCCGACAACGGGTCCGTAACAGGGGCCCGGCGGCGGGTCAAGATCCGGTCGCCGCCGGGCGGGCGCCCGCTAGCCGTTCGCCTTCTCCACGGCGGCCTTGAGCTTGGCGGGGGTCAGCGGGTTCTTCTGGTCCCCGAAGATGTTCTTCCCGTCGAGCAGGACCGTGGGCGTGCCGCGCAGCCCCGCGTCCTCGAAGGCCTTGTCGGACTTGGTCACCCAGCTGTTGTGCGTGCCGTCGGTGACGCACTTCTTGAAGGGGGCGGTGTCGAGTCCCTCGACCTTGCCCGCGAGCTCGATCAGCTTGTCGTTGTCCGCGAAGGCGTCGTCGGTCTCCATGGGCTGGTTCTCGAACAGCACGTCGTGGTACGGCGCGAACTTGCCCGCGTCCTGGGCGCAGGCCGCGGCGTTGGCGGCGCGCAGGGAGCCGGAGCCGCCCATGTTGTCGTCGATGAGGGTCGCGAGGTGGTACTGGACCTTCAGGCTGCCCTTGCCCACGAGGTCGTTGATCGTCGAGCGGTAGCCGTCCTCGAACTGCTTGCAGGCCGGGCAGCGGAAGTCCTCCCAGACGGTGAGGGTGGACTTGGCGGTGTCCTTGCCCGACTGGATGGCCAGCTTGTCCTTGCCCGCCGCGCCCGTGGGGGCGACGAGGGGGCCCGAGGTGTCCTTCTTCTTGTCGTCGTCCCCCGCGTTGGCCGCGAGCAGGCCGCCGACCGCGGCCAGGGCCAGGACGCCGACGACTGCGGCGCTCACCAGCAGCGCGCGGCGCCGCTTGTCGCTTCTCTTCTGCCGCTCGCGCTCCTCGGCCAGGCGCTCCCGGGCCGTGCGCTTACCCTCACGGTTCTTCTCGCTCATACGGGACCAAACGAACCGGGGAGGCGCGAGCGCGCCTCCCCGGTCCAGGTCCACCCGTACGAGCTACCGCCCGTACGACAAGCCCTCGCGCACGCCCCGGGCCAGCTCGCCCGCGAGGTCGCGCACCGCCGCCAGGCCCGCGGACTCGTCCTCGGCGTCGAGCATCCGCTGGACGAAGGCCGAGCCGACGATGACGCCGTCGGCGAAGCCCGCCACCTCGGCGGCCTGCTCGGCGTTCGAGACGCCGAGGCCGACGCAGACCGGCAGGTCGGTGGTGGCGCGGGTGCGCCGGACCAGGTCAGCGGCCTGCGCTCCGACCGAGACGCGGGTGCCGGTGACGCCCATCAGGGAGGCGGCGTACACGAAGCCGGAGCCCGCCGCCGTGATGGTGGCGAGCCGCTCGTCCTTGCTGCTCGGCGCGACGACGAAGACGGTGGCCAGGTCGTGCTTGGCCGCGTGCTCGCGCCACAGCGCCGACTCCTGGACGGGCAGGTCGGGCAGGATGCAGCCCGCGCCGCCGGCCTCGGCGAGCTCGGCGGTGAAGCGCTCCACGCCGTAGCGGTCGATGGGGTTCCAGTACGTCATGACGAGGACCGGCTTGCCCGTCGCCGCGTGGGCCTCGCGCACCGTGCGCAGGACGTCCGCGATTCTGACGCCGCCGCGCAGGGCGATGTCGTCGGCGGTCTGGATGACCGGCCCGTCGAGGACGGGGTCGCTGTGCGGCAGACCCACCTCCACGACGTCCGCCCCGCCGTCGAAGACGGCCTTGATCGCCTCGATGCCGCCGTCCACGGTCGGGAAGCCGGCGGGCAGGTACGCGATGAGCGCGGCCCGGCCCTCGGCCCTGGCGGCGGCGAGGGTGTCGCTCAACAGCTGGACGTTGCCGCTCACTTGGCGTCCTCCTGGATCTCGGCGGTGCCCGCGGCGTCCGCGGCGACCTCGGCGTCGGTCTCGTACAGGCCGAAGTAGCGCGCGGCCGTGTCCATGTCCTTGTCGCCGCGCCCGGAGAGGTTGACGACGATCAGGCCGTCCTTGCCCAGCTCCCGGCCGACCTCCAGGGCGCCCGCGAGCGCGTGGGCGCTCTCGATCGCCGGGATGATCCCCTCGGTGCGGGAGAGCAGGCGCAGGGCCTGCATGGCGGCGTCGTCGGTGACGGCCCGGTACTCGCCGCGGCCGCTGTCCTTGAGGAAGGCGTGCTCGGGGCCGATGCCCGGGTAGTCGAGCCCCGCCGAGATGGAGTAGGGCTCGGTGATCTGGCCCTCCTCGTCCTGCAGGACGTAGGAGCGCGAGCCGTGCAGGATGCCCGGCTCGCCCGCGGTCAGCGTGGCCGCGTGCTCGCCGGTCTCGACGCCGTGGCCCGCGGGCTCGCACCCGATGAGCCGGACGCCGGTGTCCGGGATGAAGGCGTGGAAGAGGCCGATGGCGTTGGAGCCGCCGCCGACACAGGCGATCGCGGCGTCGGGCAGGCGTCCGGCCCGCTCCAGGATCTGCCGCCGGGCCTCGACCCCGATGACGCGGTGGAAGTCCCGCACCATGGCGGGGAAGGGGTGCGGCCCGGCCACGGTCCCGAACAGGTAGTGGGTGTGGTCCACGTTGGCGACCCAGTCGCGGAAGGCCTCGTTGATGGCGTCCTTCAGCGTGCGGCTGCCGGACTTCACCGCGATGACCTCGGCGCCGAGCATCCGCATGCGGGCGACGTTCAGCGCCTGGCGCTGGGTGTCGATCTCGCCCATGTAGATGGTGCAGTCGAGGCCGAAGAGCGCGCAGGCCGTCGCCGTGGCGACGCCGTGCTGGCCCGCCCCGGTCTCGGCGATCACCCGGGTCTTGCCCATCCGCCGGGTGAGCAGGGCCTGCCCGAGTACGTTGTTGATCTTGTGGGAGCCGGTGTGGTTGAGGTCCTCCCGCTTCAGGAAGACGCGAGCGCCACCGGCGTGCTCGGCGAACCTCGGCACCTCGGTGAAGGCGCTGGGGCGGCCCGTGTAGTTCACGAGCAGGTCGTCGAGCTCCCGGGCGAACTCGGGGTCGGCCTTCGCCTTGTCGAACTCGACGGCCACCTCGTCGACTGCCGCGACCAGGGCCTCCGGGATGAACTTGCCGCCGAAGGCGCCGAAGTAGCCTTCGGCGCTCGGGACTTGGCCGTCCGGGTCGGGGATGAAGAACTCGCTGGGCATGTGGGTACCTCGTTGTCGTGCGTGAGCGAACGTGGGTAACCGTCTGCGCGCCGCCGCTCCACGGCGGATCCTCCCACCCGCCCGGGGTCCTGGGGGCGGAGCCCCCGGTCTCGGGAAGGGGTGGGCTTGGGGAAGTCAGGATCCGCCGCGACGGCGAGAAACCCCTGCGGACCGGACCGGCGGTGCCGGACCAGCCGCGGAAAGCGTCAGGGGCGCGCGCCGCGAGGGCGCCATCGCATGCCGTTGACCTGCCCGGGCTCGTCCCCGATGACGTACCGCACGCGCCGCCCGTGCACCCGCCGCGCAGGCGCCCGGCAGCCACGCGGCCGGCACCCGCGGGCGAGGCGGGCGTACGGGTCGCGCGTGGCGGCGAGGCGTTCGGCGGACATGGGGGAGGTCAGCTCCGGCCGTGCCGCAGGGCCGGGTGGGCACCCGCCGCGACCAGGTCGGACACGGCGGCCCTCGGGTCGCGGCCGGTGACGAGGGACTCGCCCACGAGCACCGCGTCGGCGCCCGCGTTCGCGTAGGCGATGAGGTCGTGCGGCCCGCGCACGCCGGACTCGGCGATCTTCACCACGGAGTCGGGCAGCTCGGGCGCGACGCGCTCGAACGTGGCGCGGTCGACCTTGAGGGTCTTCAGGTCCCGCGCGTTCACCCCGATGACGCGGGCGCCCGCGTCGAGGGCCCGCTCGGCCTCGTCCTCGTCGTGGACCTCCACGATCGGGGTGAGGCCGATGGACTCGGCGCGCTCGATCAGCGACTCCAGGGCGGGCTGGTCGAGGGCCGCGACGATCAGCAGGGCGAGGTCGGCGCCGTACGCGCGGGCCTCCCACAGCTGGTACGAGGTGACGATGAAGTCCTTGCGAAGCACCGGGATGTCGACCTTGGCGCGCACGGCCTCCAGGTCGGCGAGCGAGCCGCCGAAGCGGCGCTCCTCGGTGAGCACGGAGATGACGGCGGCGCCGCCCGCCTCGTAGTCGGCGGCGAGGCCCGCCGGGTCGGCGATCGCGGCGAGCGCACCCTTGGACGGGCTGGAGCGCTTGACCTCGCAGATGACCTTGACGCCCTCGCCGCGCAGCGCGGCCGCGCCGTCCTTGGCCGCCGGGGCCTTCGCCGCGCGCTCCTTGAGCTCGTCGAGGCTGACGCGCGCCTGCCGCTGTGCGAGGTCGGCACGGACTCCGTCGATGATCTCGTCGAGCACACTCACGCGAGCGGCCCCCTTCCCTGCTTTCCGATGGTCACTGCGATGGTATCCGCAGCACGGCGTAGTACTCGCATCCGGTTGACGAGGCTCTCACTACCTGGACTCTACGCCGGTTCCGCGGCGGCCTCTCGGGGGCGGCTAGGGGTGCAGCCAGGACCCGAACGGCAGATTGCGCACGAGGGTGAAGAGCGCGAGGACGGCCCCGACGGCCCACAGCTGGGCCCGGCCGAGCTCGATCCGCGGGGGTCTGCCGCGCACCGCCCGGACGGCCCACAGCACCCACAGGACGGCGAAGAGGCCGTAGCCGACGACGGCGACGGCGTTGGCGCCGAGGGCCGTGGTGAGGTCGCCGTGGGCGAAGGCGTACGCGCTGCGCAGACCGCCGCAGCCGGGGCAGTACACGCCCGTGAAGTACAGCAGCGGGCAGGTCGGGTAGTGGCCGGGCTCGTTCGGGTCGACGGTGGCGACGTACGCGAAGGCGGCGGCGACGGAGCCGAGCACGCCGAGCGGCACGGCGAGGCGGCGCAGCGCGGGGCCCGCGCCCGCGGGCGCGGCGGTCTCCTGTTCGGCGGTCACCGGGGCATTGTCCCCCGCGGGCCGCCCGGGCGCCGTCCGGGCACCCGGCCGGTACGCCGACGGGGCGGCCGGACGTGTGTCCGGGCCGCCCCGTCGGCGTACGCGCGCGGTCAGCCCTCGGCGCGGGCCACCTGGTGCTGGTGCGGCTTCTGGCCGAGGCCCGCCAGGCGCATCGCGAAGCCGACGAGGCCGCCGACGAGGATGATCGCCATGCCGGCCCAGAAGCCGACGGGCTTCGCCATCACCATGAAGGCACCCGCGACGCAGAAACCGATGAAGGCGATGATGACACCGGTCCAGGCGGCCGGGGTGTGTCCGTGGCCATGTCCCGCCATGACTTGCTCCTCGTTAGCTGTGGCTGTGCGTGTGTGGAACGCTGGGTCCATTGTCCCGTACGCGGGATCATGCCCTGTGCCGGGGTGTCCCGGCAGGTCGGCACGGCCGCTAGCCGGCCTGTGTCGGGTCCTCGCCCCGGTCGATGGCCTTCCACAGGTCCTCGGGGCGGTCGGGGTCCGGGGCGCGGCGGGCCCGCGGGCGCGGGGCGCCGTCGCGCTCGTAGCGTCCGGACATGGCGGGCCAGGCGCGGCCGCGGGTCAGGGCCAGCAGCCCCGCGGCCAGGATGAGCACGCCGGCGGCCACGGCCGCGTACGGCCAGCCGGTGTGGCTGAGCCCGGCGACCTCGGCCGCGGCGTCGCCGGAGGCGGTCGCGGCCTTCTCGTCGAGGGCCGCGCGGTCGCTCGCGCCGAGCAGCGCCGCGACGGCGATGCCGACACCGCTGAGGGCGAGCAGCGCCGACACGAGCACGCGCCCGGCGCGGCGGACGGCGAAGACCGCGACGAGCGCGGCCAGGCCGACTATCGCGAGCGCGGCGGGCACGCCCGTGACGTCGCTGCCCTTGGCGGTCAGCGGGAAGTCACCGCCCGCGACGGCCGTGGAGCCGTGCGCCCAGGACTGCCGGGAGGCGAGCAGCGCGAGGGCCGCGCCCGCGGCGCCGAGCAGCAGGGCGGCGGCGAGGCTGCGGCGGCCGCCGCGCGCGGCGCGGCTCGTGGCGGCCGGGGGCGCGTCCTCGGTACGGGGCGTAGGTACTGCAGAAGTCACCCGTCCACTATCCCTCACGGCCCGCGGCGGTGTGCAGGCGGTTCGCGGTATGGATGGCGCGGAGCACGGCGGCGGCCTTGTTGCGGCACTCGGTGTCCTCGGCGACGGGGTCGGAGTCGGCGACGACGCCCGCCCCGGCCTGCACGTAGGCGGTGCCGTCGCGCAGCAGCGCGGTGCGGATGGCGATGGCGGTGTCGGAGTCGCCCGCGAAGTCGAGATAGCCGACGCAGCCGCCGTACAGGCCGCGCCGGGCGGGTTCGAGCTCGTCGATGATCTGCATCGCGCGGGGCTTGGGGGCGCCGGAGAGGGTGCCCGCGGGGAAGCAGGCGGTGAGCACGTCGAAGGCGGAGCGGCCCTCGGCGACGCGGCCGGTGACCGTCGAGACGATGTGCATGACGTGCGAGTACTTCTCGATGGACATGAAGTCCACGACCTCGACGGAGCCCGGCTCGCAGACGCGCCCGAGGTCGTTGCGGCCGAGGTCGACGAGCATCAGGTGCTCGGCGCGCTCCTTGGGGTCGGCCAGGAGCTCGTCGGCGAGCTCCTGGTCCTCCTTGGGCGTGGCGCCGCGCGGGCGGGTCCCGGCGATGGGGTGCACCATGGCGCGCCCGTCCTCGACCTTGACCAGGGCCTCGGGGCTCGATCCGACGACGTCGAACCCCTCGAAGCGGAGCAGGTACATGTACGGGGAGGGGTTGGTGGCCCGCAGCACCCGGTAGACGTCCAGGGCGCTGGCCGCGCACGGCGTCTCGAACCGCTGCGAGGGCACGACCTGGAAGGCCTCGCCCGCGCGGATGCGCTCCTTGATGTCCTCGACGGCGGCCTGGTAATCGGGGCCGCCCCAGCGGGCGGTGAACTCCGGCAGCTCGGAGGGCGGAAGGGCGGCCGGGGGCTGCGCGACCGGCCGCGACAGGTCGGCCTCCATGGCGTCGAGCCGGGCCACGGCGTCGGCGTGGGCCTCGTCGACGCCGGTGTCGAGGTCGTTGTGGTTGATCGCGTTGGCGATGAGCAGGACCGAGCCGTCCCAGTGGTCGAGCACGGCGAGGTCGCTGGTCAGCAGCATGGTGAGCTCGGGGAGGCCGAGGTCGTCGACCTCGCCGGGGCCGATCTTCTCCAGGCGGCGCACGATGTCGTAGCCGAGGTAGCCGACCATGCCGCCGGTGAAGGGCGGCAGGCCCTCGGCCCCGGTGAGGTCGCGCGGGGTGTGCAGGGCGGCGACGGTGGCGCGCAGCGCGGCGAGCGGGTCGCCGGACGTGGGCACGCCGACCGGCGGGGTGCCCAGCCAGTGGGCCTCGCCGTCGCGCACGGTCAGGGCGGCGGAGCTGCGCACGCCGACGAAGGAGTAGCGAGACCAGAGGAAGTCGGCGCGGCCGTTCTCCGCGGACTCCAGGAGGAAGGTGCCGGGCCGCTCGGCGGCGAGCTTGCGGTAGAGCCCGACCGGGGTGTCGCCGTCGGCGAGGAGCCGGCGGCTGACGGGGATCACTCGGCGGTCGGCCGCGAGCTTGCGGAAGGTCTCAAGATCCATGGGGCGACCCTACTGGCCGAGCGGGAGCACGTCGGAGTCGAAGCAGGTGCGGGTGCCCGTGTGGCAGGCGGCGCCGACCTGGTCGACCTTGACGAGGACGGTGTCGGCGTCGCAGTCGAGGGCGACGGACTTCACGTGCTGGACGTGCCCGGAGGTGTCCCCCTTGACCCAGTACTCCTGGCGGCTGCGCGACCAGTAGGTGCAGCGGCCGGTGGTCAGGGTGCGGTGCAGCGCCTCGTCGTCCATCCAGCCGAGCATGAGCACCTCACCGGTGTCGTACTGCTGGGCGATGGCGGGGAAGAGCCCGTCGGCGCCGCGCTTGATGCGGGCGGCGATCTCGGGGTCGAGGCTGCTGGGTGCGGGCGTGCTGCTCATGCCCGCCATTGTGCCGCGCCCGGGCGGCGCGCCCCGCGGAGGTCCACTGTGCGGACCGCACGCGCGGTCGTACGCTGGCTCCCATGTCGACCCATGCCAAGCGTGAACGACTCCTCCTCGCGGACCTCCTGGAGGCGGCGGGACCGGACGCACCGACCCTGTGCGAGGGCTGGAGCACCCGTGATCTCGCCGCGCACGTGGTGGTGCGCGAGCGGCGCGCGGACGCCGCGGGCGGAATCGTGATCAAGCAGCTCGCGTCCCGTCTGGAGCGGGTGCAGGCCGAGTTCGCCGCGAAGCCGTACGAGGAGCTGATCCAGCTGATCCGCACGGGTCCGCCGCGGTTCTCGCCCTTCAATCTGAAGCAGGTCGACGAGGCGGCGAACGCCGTCGAGTTCTACGTCCACACCGAGGACGTGCGCCGGGCCGAGCCCGGCTGGACCCCGCGCGAGCTCGACCCCGTCTTCTCCGACGCCCTGTGGGCACGCCTGGAGCGCACGGCCCGCGTCATCGGCCGCAAGGCGCCCGTGGGCCTGGTCCTGCGCCGCCCCGACGGGCAGACGGCGGTGGCCCACCGCGGCACTCCGGTGGTCACGGCCACCGGGGAGCCCGCCGAGCTCCTGATGTTCGTCTTCGGCCGCCAGGAGGTGGCGGACGTGGAGCTCGAGGGCGACAAGGAGGCCGTGGCCAAGCTCCACGAGACCAAGCAGCTGGGGCTCTAGCGCCGCCGGGCGGCGGGGGCCGCGGGGCGGGTCAGCGCACCGGGTGCCCCGCCGTCCGCAGGGTCTCCTTCACCTCGCCGATCCGCAGGTCGCCGAAGTGGAAGACGGACGCGGCGAGGACCGCGTCGGCGCCCGCGGCCACGGCGGGCGGGAAGTGGTCGAGGCGGCCCGCGCCGCCGGAGGCGATGACGGGGACGGTGACGTGCTTGCGGACGGCCTCGATCATTTCTAGGTCGTAGCCGTCCTTCGTGCCGTCGGCGTCCATCGAGTTGAGCAGGATCTCGCCCGCACCGAGCTCGGCGGCCCGGTGGGCCCACTCGACGGCGTCGATCCCTGCGGACTTGCGGCCGCCGTGCGTGGTGACCTCGAAGGTGCCCGACTCCGTGCGGCGGGCGTCCACCGACAGGACGAGGACCTGGCGGCCGAAGCGCTCGGCGATCTCGCGGATCAGGTCGGGGCGGGCGATGGCCGCGGTGTTCACACCGACCTTGTCGGCGCCCGCGCGCAGCAGCTTGTCGACGTCCTCGGCGGTGCGCACGCCGCCGCCGACGGTGAGCGGGATGAAGACCTGCTCGGCGGTACGGCGGACCACGTCGTAGGTGGTCTCCCGGTTGCCGGACGAGGCGGTGATGTCCAGGAAGGTCAGCTCGTCGGCGCCCTCGGCGTCGTAGACCTTCGCCATCTCGACGGGGTCGCCCGCGTCGCGCAGGTTCTGGAAGTTGACGCCCTTGACGACCCGGCCGTTGTCGACGTCCAGGCAGGGGATGACTCGGACGGCGAGCGTCACGATGGTGCTCCTTGGGGGACTTCTCGGAATGCTTCGAGTTCTACTTCGACCAGGATGCGCGGGTCGACGAAGCCGGACACGACCACGAGCGTGGTGACCGGGCGCACGGAGTCGAAGAACTCCCGGTGGGCCCGGCCCACGTCGTCGACGTCCCGCGCATGGGTCAGGTACATGCGGGTGCGGATCACGGAGTCGGCGCCGAGGCCGAACTCCCCGAGCGCTTCGAGGGCGTTTGCGAAGGCCGTCCTGGCCTGCTCGTAGGGGTCGCCCTCGCCGTGCAGGACGTCGCCCCGGAAGGCCGTCGTCCCGCCGACCACGACCCGGTCGCCCGCCGCGACGGCGCGTGCGAAACCGAAGGCCTCTTCCCAGGGGCCCTCCCGTCTCCCACCACCGCCCTTCTGAGGAAGGCCCTCCGGGCCCCCTCTTTCGTGCACGCGCCGTACGCCGGTCATCGGGACACGGCCTCCAGGGCCTCTTCGAGGGTGAACGCCTTCGCGTACAGCGCCTTGCCGACGATGGAGCCCTCGACGCCCTGCGGGACGAGCTCGGCGATGGCGCGCAGGTCGTCCAGGGACGAGACGCCGCCGGAGGCGACGACCGGGCGGTCGGTGGCCGCGCAGACGGTGCGCAGGAGCTCCAGGTTCGGGCCCTGGAGCGTGCCGTCCTTGGCGATGTCGGT
Source organism: Streptomyces sp. AN091965 (assembly GCF_022698285.1). NCBI lineage: Bacteria > Bacillati > Actinomycetota > Actinomycetes > Kitasatosporales > Streptomycetaceae > Streptomyces > Streptomyces sp. AN091965. The sequence goes on from NZ_JALDMY010000001.1 coordinate 2,903,027, forward strand.
GACCACGTAGCGGGCGCAGCCCTCGGCGTTGAGGCGCTCCAGGGTCTCGTACAGGTCACCGCCGTCGCGGGTCCAGCCGCGGCCGCGCAGCGTGGTGCCGCGCACGTCGAGGCCGACGGCGATCTTGTCACCGTGCTCGGCGATGACCTTGGCGACCCACTCGGGGGTCTCCAGGGCGGCCGTGCCGAGGTTCACGCGGGTGCAGCCGGTGGCGAGCGCGGCGGCCAGCGAGGCGTCGTCGCGGATGCCGCCGGAGAGCTCGACCTTGATGTCCATGGCCCCGGTGACCTCGGCGATCAGGTCGCGGTTGTCGCCGGTGCCGAAGGCGGCGTCGAGGTCGACCAGGTGCAGCCACTCGGCGCCCGCGCGCTGCCAGGCGAGGGCGGCGTCGAGAGGGGAGCCGTACGAGGTCTCCGTGCCGGACTCGCCGTGCACGAGGCGGACGGCCTGTCCGTCGCGGACGTCGACGGCCGGGAGGAGTTCGAGCTTCGGGGCCGTGAGAGGGGCCATCAGAGGGTTCCGATCCAGTTCTTCAGCAGCTGCGCTCCGGCGTCGCCGGACTTCTCGGGGTGGAACTGCGTGGCCCACAGGGCGCCGTTCTCGACGGCTGCCACGAAGGGCGAGCCGTGCGTGGCCCAGGTGACCTTGGGGGCGCGCATCGCGGGGTTCGCGACCTCCAGGGTCCAGTCCTGGACGGCGTACGAGTGCACGAAGTAGTAGCGCTCGTCGGGGGCCAGGCCGCGGAACAGCCCGGAGCCCTCGGGGGCCTCGACCGTGTTCCAGCCCATGTGGGGCACGACGTCGGCCTTCAGGGGCTCGACGGTGCCGGGCCACTCGTCCAGGCCCTCGGTCTCGACGCCGTGCTCGATGCCCTGCGCGAAGAGGATCTGCATGCCGACGCAGATGCCCATGACGGGGCGGCCGCCGGACAGGCGGCGGCCGACGAGCCAGTCGCCGCGCACGGAGCGCAGGCCGCGCATGCAGGCGGCGAAGGCGCCCACGCCGGGCACCAGGAGGCCGTCGGCGTTCATGGCCGTGTCGTAGTCACGGGTGATCTCGACGTCGGCGCCCACGCGGGCGAGGGCACGCTCGGCGGACCGCACGTTCCCGAAGCCGTAGTCGAGGACGACGACCTTCTTGGAGGATCCGGCGGAGGTCAATTCCATACCTCCAGGCGGACGATGCCCGCGAGCAGGCACATTCCCGCGCCGATGGAGAGCAGCGTGATCAGGCTCTTGGACTGCTTCTGCTTGGCGAAGGAGTAGACGCCGCCGAGCAGGAAGAGCCCGACGAAGAGCAGCATGGTGGAGATGCCGTTCATGCGGTTTACAGCGCTCCCTTGGTGGAGGGGAGGATGCCGGCGGCGCGCGGGTCGCGCTCGCTCGCGTACCGCAGCGCTCGCGCGAGGGCCTTGAACTGGCACTCGACGACGTGGTGGGCGTTGCGCCCGTACGGCACGTGGATGTGCAGGGCGATCTGCGCCTGGGCGACGAAGGACTCGAAGATGTGCCGGGTCATCGTCGTGTCGTACGCGCCGATCATCGGGGCCAGGTTCTCGGGCTCCGTGTGGACGAGGTACGGGCGGCCGCTGAGGTCGACCGTGACCTGGGCGAGGGACTCGTCGAGCGGCACCGTGCAGTTGCCGAAGCGGTAGATGCCCACCTTGTCGCCGAGCGCCTGCTTGAAGGCGGCGCCGAGCGCGAGGGCGGTGTCCTCGATGGTGTGGTGGGTGTCGATGTGCAGGTCGCCCTCGGTCTTGACCGTGAGGTCGAACAGGCCGTGGCGGCCGAGCTGGTCGAGCATGTGGTCGTAGAAGCCGACCCCGGTCGACACGTCGACCTTGCCGGTGCCGTCGAGGTCGATCTCGACGACGACCGAGGTCTCCTTGGTGGTCCGTTCGACACGGCCTAGGCGGCTCATGCTCCCTGCTCCTTCTTGAGTGCGCGTACCGCATCGAGGAACGCGTCGTTTTCGGCGGGGGTTCCCGCGGTCACCCGCAGCATGCCGGGCACGCCGTTGTCGCGGACGAGGACCCCGTGGTCGAGGATCCGCCGCCAGGCGCGGTGGGCGTCGGCGAACCGCCCGAACTGGACGAAGTTGGCGTCCGACTCCGTCACTTCGAAGCCGAGGTCCCGCAGCGCGGTGACGAGGCGGTCGCGCTCGGCCTTGAGCTGCTCGACGTACCCGAGGAGCGTGTCCGTGTGCTCCAGGGCGGCGAGCGCGGTGGCCTGGGTGACGGCCGACAGGTGGTACGGCAGGCGCACCAGCTGGACGGCGTCCACGACCGCCGGGTCGGCGGCCAGATAGCCGAGGCGCAGGCCCGCCGCGCCGAACGCCTTGGACATGGTGCGCGAGACCACCAGGTGCGGCCGCCCCGCGAGCAGTGGGAGCAGCGACTCGCCGTGGCTGAACTCCACGTACGCCTCGTCGACCACGACCATGGACGGCTTGGCGGCCTGGGCGGCGTCGTACAGGGCGATGACGGCCTCGCGGGGCACGGCGTTGCCCGTGGGGTTGTTGGGCGTGGTGATGAAGACGACGTCCGGCGCGTTCTCGGCGATGGCCGTGGTGGCGGCCTCGACGTCGATCGTGTAGTCCTCGCGTCGCGGTCCGGAGATCCAGCCGGTGCCGGTGCCGCGCGCGATCAGGGCGTGCATCGAGTACGAGGGCTCGAAGCCGATGGCGGTGCGGCCCGGGCCGCCGAAGGTCTGCAGGAGCTGCTGGATGACCTCGTTCGAGCCGTTCGCCGCCCAGACGTGGGCGCGGGTGACCTCGTGGCCGCCGGTGCGGGTCAGATAGGCGGCGAGCCGGGTGCGCAGCTCGACGGCGTCCCGGTCGGGGTAGCGGTTCAGACCGCGCGCGGCCTCGCGGACGCGCTCGGCGATGCGCTCGACGAGGGGCTCGGGCAGCGGGTACGGGTTCTCGTTGGTGTTCAGGCGGACGGGGACGTCGAGCTGCGGGGCGCCGTACGGGGACTTGCCGCGCAGCTCGTCCCGTACGGGGAGGTCGTCGATCCGCGTCACTGGCCCGGCACCTTCCAGCCGAACCTGGCCTTCACGGCGGCGCCGTGCGCGGGCAGGTCCTCCGCCTCGGCGAGCGTCACCACGTGGTGCGCCACCTCGGCGAGGGCGTCGCGGGTGTAGTCCACGATGTGGATGCCGCGCAGGAAGGACTGGACGGACAGGCCCGAGGAGTGGCAGGCGCAGCCGCCGGTGGGCAGCACGTGGTTGGAGCCCGCGCAGTAGTCGCCGAGCGAGACCGGCGCCCACGGGCCGACGAAGATCGCGCCCGCGTTCTTCACCCGGTCCGCGACGGCGGGGGCGTCGGCGGTCTGGACCTCCAGGTGCTCGGCGCCGTACGCGTCGACGACGCGCAGGCCCTCCTCCAGGCCGTCCACGAGCACGATCGCGGACTGGCGGCCGCTCAGGGCGGGCACGATCCGGTCCTCGACGTGCTTGGTGGCGGCGACCTGCGGCTCCAGTTCCTTGACCACCGCGTCGGCGAGCGCCACCGAGTCCGTGACCAGGACGGCCGCCGCGAGCGGGTCGTGCTCGGCCTGGCTGATCAGGTCGGACGCGATGTGCGCCGGGTCCGCGGTGTCGTCGGCGAGGACCGCGATCTCCGTCGGGCCCGCCTCGGTGTCGATGCCGATGCGGCCGGTGAAGTACCGCTTGGCGGCGGCGACCCAGATGTTGCCGGGCCCGGTGACCATGTTGGCCGGGGCGCACTCCTCGGTGCCGTACGCGAACATCGCCACGGCCTGGGCGCCGCCGACCGCGTACACCTCGTCGATGTCGAGAAGCGCGCAGGCGGCGAGGATCGTCGGGTGCGGCAGGCCGTCGAAGTCGGCCTGCGGGGGCGAGGCGAGGGCCATGGAGGCGACGCCCGCCTCCTGCGCGGGCACCGCGTTCATGATCACGGAGGAGGGGTAGACGGACCGGCCGCCCGGGGCGTAGAGGCCCACGCGCTCGACCGGTACCCACTTCTCGGTGACCGAGCCGCCGGGCACGACCTGGGTGGTGTGCGGGGCGCGGCGCTGGGCGCGGTGGACGGTGCGGGCCCGGCGGATGGACTCCTCCAGGGCGGCGCGCACGTCCGGGTCGAGGCCCGCGAGGGCCTCGGCGAGCGCGGCCGCGGGCACCCGGACCCGCTCCAGGCGCACGCCGTCGAACTTCTCCGCGTACTCGATCAGCGCCGCGTCGCCGCGATGATGCACGTCTTCGCAGATGGGCCGCACCTTGTCCAGGGCGGCCGCGACGTCGAAGTCGGCACGGGGCAGCAGGGCGCGCAGCGCGGGACCCTCGGGGAGGGCCTCGCCGCGCAGATCGATTCGAGAGATCACATGGCCAATTCTCGCAGACGGCCGCGGGCGGCCGGTCGGCCGTATCAGTCACTGATACGAGACGGGCCAGGACCCGGCGACAGGCCCGGCGACGCGACGCCCACCGGCGGAGCCCTTCGTTCCGAATGTCCGGGCGGCGTCCGGGGCCCACCGCCCCGAATTCCCGGGAGCCCCCGTTCACCACTAGCGTTCAGGCGGTCACGGAGCGGGCATGAACAGGTGTACGAGACACGGACGCCCCAGAGCATCCACGGGAGGACGACACCAGTGGTCGACGACACCGGCACCGGCGACCCGCCGGACGGGCTGACCGCCGCGGAGATCGGGATGTGGCAGGCGTTCCGCAACGGCACGGTGTACGACCTGCGGTCGGGCAACGCCACGGTCGACGATCCGCACGGCGCCCACCCCTGGGGCCCCGAGCGCAGCGTGCGGGCCCGCATCCTGGCGTGGCTGTTGCTCGACGGGCCGCCCGCGCTCGCGGGCCGGGTGTCGTCCCTGAAGCTCACGGGCGTACAGATCACGGACGTCCTGGACCTCGCGGGCGGCACGGTGGTGCCGTACACGGAGCTGAAGGGCTGCCGCTTCGAGAAGGAGGTCCTCCTGCCGGAGGCCCGCTTCACCACGCTGCGCATGGTCGACTGCTCCATCCCCCGCCTGGAGGCCGCCCGGCTGCACACCGAGGGCGATCTGCACCTGCCGCGCTGCCGCATCCACAACGGCATGCGCCTGACCGACGCCCACATCGGCACGGACCTGCTGCTCAACCAGGCCGTCGTCTACCGCGACCGGCGCACCCGCTCGCTGATGGCCGACGGCATGACCGTCGGCCAGGACCTCCAGGCCGAGATGCTGGAGTCGCACGGCGAGCTGCGCCTGCGCGGCGCGAAGGTCGGCGTCAGCCTGAGCCTGCGCGGCAGCCGCCTGGCCAACCCGTACGGCCGCTACGCCCTGAACGCCCCGCAGCTCACCGTCGAGCGCACCCTGTACCTGACGCCCGCGGGGGTCGGCAATCCGCCGCAGACCAGCGGCACGACGCCCGCGCGCGGGACCCGCGTCCAGCGCTTCAGCTGCGAGGGCGGCATCCGCCTCGACGACGGGCGCTTCGGCGACGCGGTGGACTTCGGCCAGGCCCGCTTCACGCTCAAGGAGGACCAGGAGGTGTCGCTGCGCCGGGTGCAGACGCCCGAGCTGCGCTTCCTCGGCGAGGCCCCGCAGCACGGCAAGGTCGTCCTGTCCGGCGCCCGCGTCGTCAACCTGATGGACCGGGCGACGAGCTGGCCGGGCCCGGGCGCCCTCCAGATGGGCGGCTTCACGTACGAGAACCTCATCCCGCAGAGCGGCTTCCCGCTGTCGCGGCGCCTGGAGTGGGTGGCCGCGGCCACCGCCGAGTACAACCCCGAGCCGTACGAGAAGCTCGCCGCCGTCCTGCGCAACGGCGGCGAGGACGCCGACGCCCGCGAGGTCCTGCTCGCCAAGCAGCGCCGCCGCCGCGAGACGCTGCCGCTGGCGGCCAAGCTCTGGGGGTACGCGCAGGACTGGACGGTGGCCTACGGCTACCGGCCGGGGCGGGCCGCGCTGTGGATGGCCATCCTGTGGGCGGCGAGCGCGGTCGCCTTCTCCCGCGCCGACCACCCGCCCCTCAAGGAGGGCGAGCACCCCGACTGGAACCCGGCCCTGTTCGCCCTCGACCTGCTCCTGCCCGTCATCGACCTGGGCCAGGACACCTACTGGCAGCTCCGCGGCGGCTGGCAGTGGTTCGCGGCGGCCCTGATCCTCACGGGCTGGATCCTGGCCACGACGGTCGCCGCGGGCGCGACCCGCCTCCTCCGCAGGAACTGACGGCCCGGCGCCCGCCCGCGAAGCCCCCGATTCGCGGCCGAACCGTTATGCGGCCCCGCACAACCAAGCCTCCGCCCCACCCGTCAACAGCAACGACCGCACCAGAATGTCCAGGCGTACGAGGGGGACCGCACATGCCGCTGCTGCGCGCCCTCATCCGCACCGCCCGCATGGTCCGGCACACCCCCCAGCTGGCCGACGGCCTCCCCGCCGCCGACGAGGTGCTGCTCGACGTGCCGGACGACCGGCTCGGCCCGGCCCTCGTGGCGGCGGGCCGCGGCGACCACGGCCCGGCCGCCAAGCTGCTCGCCACCACCCGCGAGGCCGCCGAGTGGGAGAACCGCGACCGGTACGCCACCCGCCTCGCCGCCTTCGCCCGCTCCCGGCCCGAGTGGTTCGACGACTGGCTGACCGTCGCCCCGCACGACCCGGACGCCCTGCTGCTCAAGGCCGAGCTCGCGGTCGTGCGCGGCTGGGAGTCGCCCGCGCGCGCCGAGCTCCTGCGCGAGGTGAGCCCGCTGATCACGGCGGCGGCCGCGGCCGACCCGCGCGACCCCGTGCCCTGGCGCGTGGCCCTCGACCACGCCCGCGGCACCCACGCCTCGCACTCCGACTTCGAGGAGCTGTGGGGCCAGGCGGTGCGCCGCTCCTCGTACCACTACGGCTGTCACGCCTCGGCGCTGATGTACCTCTCCGCGGCCTGGTACGGCTCGCACACCGAGTGCTTCGACTTCGCGGAGCGCGCCGCCGCGGACGCGCTGCCCGGGTCGCTGATACAGGCGCTCCCGGTGCGCGCCGCGTTCGCGTACCTCGCGGGCGGCGGCGGCCGGCTGCCGCGCGAACGCCTGGACGGGGCCGCCGACCTGGCCATCGCGCTCTCGGCCTCCTACGCCCCCGCCGACCCGTGGCCGGCCGAGGTGCGCAACCTCCTGGCGTACGTCCTCATCCGCCTGGAGCGCTGGCAGGAAGCGCTCGACCAGTTCCGCTTGATCGGCCCGTACGCGACCTCGTTCCCCTGGGACCGGATCGCCGACGACCCGCTCGGACAGTTCCTGGAGCTGCGCGACGGCGTCCGCATCGAGGTGGCCGCGCGCACCCCGCTGCGGTCCGGACGCGGCCGCGCGGACGGCGGGGTCACCGGCGGCCGTTAGGCTTTCGGCTCGTGACGACCGTCCGGCTCCCCCTGTTCCCACTCAACTCGGTGCTGTTCCCGGGGCTCGTGCTGCCCCTGAACGTCTTCGAGGAGCGCTATCGCGCCATGATGCGCGACCTGCTCAAGTCTCCCGACGAGGACCAGCGGCAGTTCGCCGTCGTGGCGATCCGCGACGGCAGCGAGGTCGCCCCGAGCGCGCCCGGCCTCCCCGACCAGACGACCCGGCCCGAGCAGGGCCCCGCCGCGGGGTTCGGCGACGACCCGCTGCGGGCCTTCCACGCGGTGGGCTGCGTCGCGGACGCGGCGACCATCCGCGAGCGCGAGGACGGCGGCTTCGAGGTGCTCGCCACCGGCACCACCCGGATGCGGCTGCGCTCGGTCGACGCCTCCGGCGCGTATCTGACGGCGGAGCTCGAACCGCTGCCTGAGGAGCCCGGCGACGAGGCGGGAGCCCTGGCCGAGGGCGTCCTGCGGGCCTTCCGCTCCTACCAGAAGCGCCTCGCGGGCGCGCGGGAGCGGTCCCTGTCGACGGGCACGGAGCTGCCGGACGACCCGTCGGTGGTGTCGTACCTGGTCGCGGCGGCCGCGGTCCTGGACACCCCCACCAAGCAGCGCCTCCTGGAGGCCGCCGACACGGCCTCCAGGCTGCGCGACGAGCTGACGCTGCTGCGCAGCGAGACCGCGATCATCCGCAATCTGCCGTCGCTGCCCGCGACGGACCTGACGCGCGGCGCGACGAGCCTCAACTGACGTACCCCGGACGTATCCCGACGCATCCCCACGGGCAGGCGAAGTGGCGAAGAAGCAGAAGAAGTCCCAGACGGGCGGCACCCCGGCGACGGTCGCCCTCACGGGTGCGGGCGTCGCCTTCACCCTCCACGCGTACGACCACGACCCGTCCCACCCCTCGTACGGCGACGAGGCCGCCGAGGCGATGGGCGTGTCCCCCGACCGCGTCTTCAAGACCCTGGTCGCCGAGGTCGACGGCGAGCTGACCGTGGCCGTCGTACCGGTCGCGGGCTCGCTCGACCTCAAGGCCCTGGCGGCGGCGGTCTCCGGCAAGCGCGCGGTCATGGCGGACCCGGCCGCGGCGGAGCGCACCACGGGCTACGTACGCGGCGGCATCTCCCCCCTGGGCCAGCGCAAGAGGCTCCGCACGGTCCTGGACGACTCGGCCTCGGCCCACGCCACGATCTGCGTCTCGGCGGGCCGCCGGGGCCTGGAGGTGGAGCTCTCCCCCACCGACCTGGCCGCCCTCACCGCGGCGACGCTGGCCCCGATCGGGCGTGATTGACCCCTCGACGCCCTCGCGATCCTCGACTAGGACCACACCCATGTCGAAGAAAACGAGAAAGCGGAAGTGGCGGGTACGCAAATCCAAGTCGAACCACGGCCGCCGCCCGGCCTGAGCCCTCCCTGGGGGCTCCGCCCCCAGACCCCCGCTCCTCAAACGCCGGAGGGGCTACGAGTAGCCCGTCCGGCGTTTGAGGACGAGGCGCGGAGCGCCGTTTCCGGGGGTCCAAGGGGGCGGAGCCCCCTTGTTCGGGAAGGGGCGGGATTGGGGAGCCCCGCGAGGGCTCAGGCCTGCTCCTGCCGCGCCCCGTAGGAAGAGAACGGCTCCGGATCCCGGGGCCCGAAGAGCGCCGTGAGCACGAGGTGCACGATCATCGCGGCGACGGGCCACGCGAGCAGCACCCCCTTCGCGTTCAGCTCCATCGGCGCGTCGAACACGACCCCCCGCCCCACGGACCGCGCGTGCGCCACCACGTCCGTGTCGGGCCCGAACCACACGCCCACCTTCCAGGCGAGCACCGCCCCGAGCAGCGCCCCCGCGGCGAGCCCGACGACCAGCGGAATGCCGCCCCGCCGCCGTACGAGGAAGACGACGAGCGCGCTGACGAAGCCGAACGCGAGCCCCAGCAGGGTGAACGTTCCGTCGACCCCGATGGCCTGCTCGCCCTCGGTGTCCTTGAGGTAGACCGCCTGCTTGTCCGCGATCAGCGGCACCCGGGGCGCCAGCCACAGCCACAGCAGGCCGAGCAGCACGCCGCTGACCGCCACCGCGGCCGCGATCACCGCGGCCTGCCCGATCTCGCGCTTCATGCCGGGCGCGCCCTCCTCGTGCCAGGTGTCGGCCTCGGGCCCCGGCGCGTGCGCGGAGGCCTGCGGCGCCTGCCAGGGATTGTGTTCGGGCTCGGGCTGCGGCGGTTGGGAGGGCGTCAGCGGTGCGGTCACGCACACATGGTGCCAGCTCTGCCTGAGAACCGCGCCACCGGACGGACGAGGCCCGCGGTCAGCGCACGGCCGCGCGCCGGTAGGCCCAGGTGGCGACGGTCAGCGAGACCACGCCGACGGCCGCGCACACCCCGAGGTCGAGCAGCACGACGCCCCAGTCGGGGTCGCCGCTGAAGGTGCGGGCCAGCGCCTCGACGCCGTACGTGGAGGGCAGCAGGTCGCGCGCGTACTGGAGGAGGCCCGGCATCCGCTCGGCGGGCAGGACGCCGAGCAGGAGCGCCGCCGACATGCCCATCTGGCCGAGCAGGGTGGCCAGTTCCGGCCGGGGCGCGAGCAGCCCGAGGGCGGCGCCGAGCCCGGCGAGCGCGGCACCGGCGAGCGGGATCACCGCGGCGAGCACCCACAGGTGCGTCAGCGGCAGGCCGAAGAGCCCGCAGCCGACGACCGCCGTGACGATGGTGCCGGGCACGGTGAAGGAGGCGTACGCGGCGGCCGCGCCGAGCACGACGGCGGCGGGCGGCACGGGCAGCGTGGCGTAGTGGTCGAGCCCGCCGTCGCCGCGCAGCTGGCCGAAGTACTGGGCGAGCAGGTTCAGCGCGACGAAGGCCACGACGAGGACGGACGAGCCGGCCACGACCGCGCGGGCCTCGCCGCCGCCGTCCACGACCCCGCGCATGAGGATCATGATGCCGACGGACTGGAAGGTGGCGACGAAGAGCAGCGGGATGCGCGCGACCCGGGCCCGCGACAGCTGGGCGCGGTAGACCGCGGCCAGGGCGGGAAGCATCCGGGCCCGCGGCCCCAGCGGCGCCGCCACGTCCACCGCCGCCGCGCGGTCGTCCTCGGCCCGGATCACGGTCTCCAGGGGAACGGCACTCAACGGACAACCTTCCTGCAGACGTCCCAACGCTTCACGGCTCGGTCCCTCACGCCTTCACCAGTCCGTCCCCGCCGCGCCCGCCGAGGGCCAGATACACGTCCTCCAGGCTGGGCGTGGCCAGCGTGAAGTCGTCGAGCGCGGCGAAGGCGCCGCCGCCCGTGACCGCGGCGACGGCCGCCCTGGCCTCCTCCGGCGCGAGCCGCAGCGTCCAGCGGCGCCCGGACTCCACGGCGGACGACCGCAGCGCGGCGACCTCCGGGACGTCGACGGGCGCCCGCTCCCGCCACACGAGCTCCACCCGCACCTCGCCCGCGACCTTCTCCTTCAGGCCGGTGGGCGTGTCGCAGGCGATGACCTTGCCGTGGTCGAGCACGGCGACGCGGTCGAGCACGGTCTCGGCCTCGATGACGTTGTGCGTGACGAGCAGGACGGTCGTGCCGCGCTCGGCGCGCCGCCGGTCGACCGCGCCCCACACCGCGCGCCGCGCGACCGGGTCCATGCCGGTCGTCGGCTCGTCGAGCACGAGCAGCTGCCGCTCCCCGACGAGGGCGGTGGCGAAGCAGGCGAGTCTGCGCTGGCCGCCGGAGAGCTTCTTCAGGGGCCGGGAGGCGAGCGGGGTGAGCCCGAGCTCGTCGAGGACGTCGTCGCGCTGGGCCCGGGCGCGGGCCGCGTCGAGGCCGCGCAGGCGCGCGGTCGTCTCGACGGCGAGGGAGACGGTCAGCTCGTCGAGGGCGGTCGACTCCTGGCCGAGGTAGGCGAGCAGCCGGGCGGCCAGCTCCGGGTGGCGCACGATGTCGTGGCCGAGGACCTCGACGCTGCCGCTGTCGGGGCGCATGAGGCCGGTCAGCTGGCGTACGAGGGTGGACTTCCCGGCGCCGTTGGGCCCGAGGAGGCCGAAGATCTCGCCGCGGCCCACCTGGATGCCGACGCCGTCGCTGGCGCGCACCTCGGGCGTCGCGGGCCTGCCGCGTCTGCCCCGGGCGGCGGGGTAGACCTTGACCAGATCGCGCACCACGCAGACGGCATCGCTGCCGTGCCCCTGCCGGAGCCCCCCTCGGACTGCCTGTGCCGCGCGCGTACTCACGAAGGACGAGGGTACGGGGTCGGCCGCGCGGCGGGGCGCGCGGGGCGGGCCTCACGCGTCCGTCCGGGCGTGCCGCGAACCCCTGGAGGGTTCTTATCCGGCCCTCGCCGCGGGCCCCGCGAAACCCCTCACTCCCCGGCAGGCGCGTGCTCGGCGGCGGTACGAACGTCGATTTCCCGCCAGAATCCGGCACGGATCGCATAGCGGTCGTGCTCGTCGATCTGGTCGTCCTTGTGGGCGAGCAGCCCGAAGCGGGCGGCGTAGCGCAGCAGCTCGCCGTCGACGCGGTGCGGGATGCGCGGGTACATCGTGGACAGCTTCTGCAGGTTGTGCTGCTCGGGCAGGCGCGCCATCCAGCGGCGCGCGAAGACCTGCCCGACCTCGTACGGATCCCCGCCGACGGTGGTGATGTCCTCCTCGCGGTCGGCCCAGCGCTGCTCGGCCGTGGTGAGCTGGGCGAGCGTGGGCAGCGCGGCGGCCTCGGCGGACTCGGAGGGGGTGCCGGGGCGGTCGACCCAGCCCTTGTCCGACGACCAGCGCAGGGTCGCGCTCGTGTGCTCCTTGCCCGCCTGGACGGGCCCGGGGCCGCGCAGGGCGGCGAGGTCCTTGGGGGTGGGGACGCCCTTGGCGGCCCGGTCGCCGTTCTCCTGGGCGCGCGGGGAGGCGGCCGCGTGCTGGGCCGCGGGCTGCTCGGCGGACTCCGCGGAGGCGGCGGTCAGGGCGGACTCGGGCAGCGGCGCGGAGAGGATCGCGGCGATCTCGGGCCGGGGCACCGGCGGCGGCGCGCAGACGCCGCCGAGCTCCTTGGCGCGGACGGCCTTGGTGATCCAGGCGCGGTCGAGGACGCGCCGCTCGTCGGCCTCGGCGACGAGGTCCTCGGACTGGTTGTAGTCGCCGTCGGCGGCCTGGACGGCCCACAGGTGGACGGCGACGCCGTGCTCCTTGGCGGCCATCATGCCGGGCAGCAGATCGCCGTCGCCGGTGACGAGCACGACGTCGGAGCAGGCGCGGTTGCGGGCCAGCTCCGTCAGCTCGGCGTGCATGGCGGCGTCCACGCCCTTCTGCGCCCACCGCCCGTCGCTGCGGGTCAGGGCGCCCAGGCGGACGGTCACGCGCGGCATGACGCGCAGCCTGCGGTGCTCCGGCTGCGGCACGCGGTCGGGCGCGCCGTCGAACCAGTAGATGCGAAGGAGCGGCCGCTCGGTGTCGGACTCGGCGCGCTCGCGCAGGCCCTGGATGAGCGCGGCGTGATCGACGGTGATCCTGGACCGGGACGGCTCTCCCGCGAGGAGGCTCGCGGCGGCTCCCAGCAGATACCCGGCGTCCACCAGGACGACGCAGCGGTCCACGCGATCCACCCTCTTTCCAGGTTGCCCGGCTTGCCCGGCCTTGCCCGAAAGCTCCCCACGGGTGCCCCGAACGGTCTCACCGGCGCATGGCCGCGGACCTGCGGTCCTGGGGGTCACTTCGGGTTCGCTTCGAGTCTGCCCGACCTCGCGGAGGTTAACGGCTCGAAACTCGATCTTCGGCGTGGCGTATCCGCTCCGTACCCTCCGGCAGCCCCTATTACGCACGGTGAGTGCCCGAAATGCGCGATTGTCACGCATATGTGAGTCTGGTCGCGTCCTGGCCCCCCGATCCTTCGCAGGAGGAAGATCAATATGGCCAAGAACAAGAACCGCGACCGGAACCAGAAGGCCGCCGCCCAGGCCGAGCGCGGTCAGCAGCAGGCCCAGCAGTCCTCGATGGAGGCCCAGGCGAAGTCCGCAGCCGAGGCGAACCCGGGCGATGTCGCCCGCAAGCACCGCGAGCGCCGCTTCGGCCACAACTGACGCGGGCTCAGGCACACCCGAGGGGCGCACCCGATGCGGGTGCGCCCCTCAGCCGTGCGGTGCTCCGGGTCCGGCAGGCGGTGGGCCCGGCGGGCGGGCGGCCCGTTGACCCGGCGGTCGGTCAGCCCGTCAGGCAGGACGGGCCGAGCAGCACCTTCAGGTCGCCGAAGAGGGCCGGGTCCGGCTTCACGCGGTGCCGGTCGAGCCGCAGCACCGTGGTCTTCTGCGCCCCCTGGAGCTTGATCCGCACCTCGCTGTTGCCCTTGTGGTGGCTGAGGATCTCGCCGAGCCGGGTGACCATCGGCGGGCTCACCTTCACCGTGGGGATGGTGATGAGGACCGGGGCGTTGGTGCCCGCGTTCGACAGGTCGGGGACCTGGAGCTCCATCGCGACGAGCCGGGGCACGTCCTCGCGCTTGTCCAGGCGGCCCTTGACGAAGACGACGGCGTCCTCGACGAGCTGGGTCGACACCAGCTGGTAGGTCGCCGGGAAGAACATGCACTCGATGGAGCCCGCGAGGTCCTCGACGGTGGCGATGGCCCAGGCGTTGCCCTGCTTGGTCATCTTGCGCTGGAGGCCGGAGATGATGCCGCCGATGGTGACGACGGCGCCGTCGGAGAAGTCCCCGCCGGTGAGCTGTCCGATGCCCGCGTCGGCCTTGTCCGAGAGCACGTTCTCCAGGCCGAAGAGGGGGTGGTCGGACACGTACAGACCGAGCATCTCGCGCTCCTGGGCGAGCAGATAGGTCTTGTCCCACTCGTCCTCGGAGAACTCCACGTCCAGGCCGAAGCCGGGCTCGCTGGAGTCGTCCTCGCCCATGCCTCCGAAGAGGTCGAACTGGCCCTCGGCCTCCTTGCGCTTGACCGCGACCACGTTGTCGATCATCGGTTCGTACTGCGCGGTCAGGCCCTTGCGGGTGTGCCCCATGGTGTCGAAGGCACCGGCCTTGATCAGCGACTCCGTGGTGCGCTTGTTGCAGGCGGCGGCCTCGACCTTGTCCAGGTAGTCGGGGAAGGAGGCGTACTTCCCCTTGGCCTTACGGGAGCGGATGATCGCGTCCACCACGTTGGTGCCCACGTTCCGGACGGCTTCGAGGCCGAAGAGGATCACGTCGTCGCCCTGGGCGGCGAAGTTGTGCACCGACTCATTCACGTTCGGCGGGAGGACCTTGATCCGCATGCGCCGGCATTCGTTCAGATAGACGGCCGACTTGTCCTTGTCGTCCTTCACCGAGGTGAGCAGCGCCGCCATGTACTCGGCCGGGTAGTTCGCCTTCAGATACGCGGTCCAGTACGTGACCAGGCCGTACGCGGAGGAGTGCGCCTTGTTGAACGCGTATCCGGCGAACGGGACCAGGACGTCCCACAGGGCCTGGATCGCCGCGTCGGAGTAGCCGTTCTTGCGGGCGCCCGCCTGGAAGATGCCGAAGTTCTTCTCCAGCTCCTCCGGCTTCTTCTTGCCCATCACGCGACGGAGGATGTCGGCCTCGCCGAGGGAGTACCCGGCGATGATCTGGGCGGCCTTCTGCACCTGCTCCTGGTACACGATCAGGCCGTAGGTGAGGCCCAGGGTCTCCTTGAGCGGCTCCTCCAGCTCCGGGTGGATCGGGGTGATCTCCTGGCGGCCGTTCTTGCGCTCCGCGTAGTTCGTGTGCGAGTTCATGCCCATGGGGCCCGGCCGGTACAGGGCCGAGACGGCGGAAATGTCCTCGAAGTTGTCGGGCTGCATCTGGCGGAGCAGCGAGCGCATCGGACCGCCGTCGAACTGGAACACGCCGAGCGTGTCACCGCGGCAGAGCAGTTCGAAGGTCTTGGGGTCGTCGAGCGGGAGGTCGAGCATCTCCAGGTCGATGCCCTTGTTGACCTTCACCATCTTGACGGCGTCGTCCATGATCGTGAGGTTGCGCAGGCCGAGGAAGTCCATCTTCAGCAGGCCGAGCGACTCGCACTGCGGGTAGTCCCACTGCGTGATGGTGACGCCGTCGGTGTGCCGCACCCAGATCGGGGCGTGGTCGACGATCGGCTCGCTGGACATGATGACGCCCGCGGCGTGCACGCCCATCTGCCGGACCAGGCCCTCGACGCCCTTGGCGGTGTCGATGACCTTCTTGACGTCCGGCTCGTTCTCGTACATCCCCCGGATCTCGCCCGCTTCGCTGTAGCGCGGGTGGGTGGGGTTGGTGATGCCGTCGAGGTCGATGCCCTTGCCGAGGACGTCGGCGGGCATGGCCTTGGTGAGGCGGTCGCCCATCGCGTACGGATAGCCGAGGACGCGGGCGGAGTCCTTGATGGCGTTCTTCGCCTTGATCTTGCCGTAGGTGCCGATCATGGCGACCTTGTCGGAGCCGTACTTCTCCGTCACGTACCGGATCACCTCGACGCGCCTGCGCTCGTCGAAGTCGATGTCGACGTCGGGCATGGAGATGCGCTCGGGGTTCAGGAACCGCTCGAAGATCAGGCCGTGCGTGATCGGGTCGAGGTCGGTGATGCCCATGGCGTACGCGACGATCGAGCCGGCCGCGGAGCCTCGGCCGGGGCCCACCGCGATGCCCTGCTTCTTGGCCCACATGATGAAGTCGGCGACGACCAGGAAGTATCCCGGGAAGCCCATCGAGATGATCGTGTCCATCTCGTACTCGGCCTGCTTCTGGCGGTCCTCGGGGACGCCGCCCGGGTAGCGGCGCTCCATGCCGCGGCGGACCTCCTCCTGGAACCAGGTGACCTCGGTGAAGCCCTCGGGGATGTCGAACTTCGGCATGAGGTCGCGCTTCTCGAACATGCCGCTGGTGTCGATCTGCTCGGCCACCAGGAGGGTGTTGCGGCAGCCCTCCTGCCAGGCGTCCGAGGAGTCGACGGCGTACATCTCGTCCGTGGACTTCAGGTAGTAGCCGGTGCCGTCGAACCGGAAGCGGTCGGGGTCCGAGAGGTTCTTGCCGGTCTGGATGCAGAGCAGGGCGTCGTGGGCGGTCGCCTCGTGCGCGTACGTGTAGTGCGAGTCGTTGGTGACCAGCGGGGGGATGCCGAGCTTCTTGCCGACCTCCAGGAGGCCGTCGCGGACCCGGCGCTCGATCTCGATGCCGTGGTCCATCAGCTCCAGGAAGTACCGGTCCTTGCCGAAGATGTCCTGGTACTCCGACGCGGCCTTCAGGGCCTCGTCGAACTGGCCGAGGCGCAGCCGGGTCTGGAGCTCGCCGGACGGGCAGCCGGTGGAGGCGATGAGCCCCTCCGACCACTGGGAGATCGTCTCCTTGTCCATGCGGGGCCACTTCTGGAGCCAGCCCTCGGCGTACGCGTCCGAGGACAGCCGGAAGAGGTTGTGCAGGCCCGTCCTGTTCGCCGCCCAGATCGTTTTGTGCGTGTAACCACCCGAACCGGAGACGTCGTCCCGCTTCTGGTGCGGCTGGCCCCACTGGATCTTGCGCTTGTTGCGCCGCGACTCCGGCGCCACGTACGCCTCGATGCCGATGATCGGGGTGACCCCGGCCTTCTGGGCGGTGTGGAAGAAGTCGTACGCCCCGTGGAGGTTGCCGTGGTCCGACATGGCGATGTGGGTCATGCCCATGTCGTTGCACGCCTTGAACATGTCCTTCAGCCGTGCCGCGCCGTCCAGGAGCGAGTACTGGGTGTGCACGTGCAGGTGCGTGAAGGGCGGCTTCGACACGGCTTGGGCCTCCAACGGAAACGCTCGGCGACAGGCTGCGGACAGTCTGGGGGGACAGCGGGGAAGTCTAGTCCGGGTCACTGACAGCAGGGTCTGATACTGCGGCGCGCAGCGTCTCGTTGTGGGGTGGTGGTCGGGTGACGGGCGGGCACTCAGGAGTACGGTCGGGCGTTGGAAGAGGGCAGGGGGCACGGAACACCTGTCCCATGTCATGCACCAGGAGGCACCCCGCGATGTCGGTCCCGCAGCCCACCGCCGAGCAGCGCGGCGAGGAGATCCTCGCCGTCTTCGGCACCGCTTTCGGCGAGCTGCTCGCCGCCGACCCCGCGGCGTTCCGGGTGAAGTTCCGCAAGATGGCGGCCTCCGCCTTCGCGTTCTACCGGGGCACGGCCTGCCTCTTCTACCACGACCTGGAGCGCGAGCACGCCGGGCGCGGCGGCGGGGAGATACACACCGGTCCGTACCTGGACGACCGCACGGGCCGGGTGTGGATCCACGGCGACCTGCACGCGGAGAACTTCGGCACGTACATGGACGCCCAGGGCCGCCTGATCTTCAACGTGAACGACTTCGACGAGGCGTACGTCGGCCCCTTCACCTGGGACCTGAAGCGCTTCGCCGCCTCGCTCGCCCTGATCGGCTACACCAAGGCGCTCAGCGACGAGCAGATCACCGGCCTGGTGCGGACCTACGCGGCGGCCTACCGCGCGCGGATCCACGACCTGGCGACGGGCGCCAAGAGCGAGGAAGTGCCCCCCTTCACGCTCGACACCGCCGAGGGCCCGCTGCTCGGCGCGCTGCGCGCCGCCCGCTCCCTGACCCGCTTCGAGCTCCTGGACTCGATGACGGAGATCCGCGACTTCGAGCGCCGCTTCGCGCCGGGCGGCGGCTCCATCGAGCTGGACGCCGCCACGCGCTACAAGGTCCTCGCGGCCTTCGACGGCTATCTGGAGACGCTCCCGGAGTCCTCCCTGACCCGCCCGGACTCCTACCGCGTGAAGGACGTCGTGGGCCGCCGCGGCATCGGCATCGGCTCGGCCGGGCTGCCCTCGTACAACATCCTCCTGGAGGGCAACAGCGACGCGTTGGAGAACGACGTCGTGATCTACCTCAAGCAGGCCCAGACCCCGGCCGTCTCGCGGCACGTCACGGACGCCTCGATCCGCGCGTACTTCCAGCACGAGGGCCACCGCACGGTCATCTCGCAGCGCGCCCTGCAGGCGCACGCCGACCCCTGGCTCGGCTGGACCGAGCTGGACGGCGCGGGCCAGCTCGTCGCCGAGGTGTCGCCGTACGCGGTCGACCTGGACTGGTCGGACATCGACGACCCGGAGGAGATCGCCGCGGTGGTCGCCGACCTGGGCCGGGCCACGGCCGCGATGCACGCCGCGGCGGACGACGAGAGCGGCCACTCGGACCTGGTGCCGTTCTCCACGGAGCGGGCGATCGACGCCGCGATCGCGGCCGACGAGGCGGGCTTCGCGGACCTCCTCGTCGACTTCGCCCACGGCTACGGCGCCCGTGCGCGCGCCGACCACCAGGTCTTCGTCGACCTGTTCCGCAACGGCCGGATACCGGGCCTCTAGAGGGTCCGGTGCCGTGAGGGGCCGCGTCGTCCGATTCACAGGGACCCTTTAGGGCTCCCTTACGACGGCCCGTGGGACACTCACTTCCGCGATGGACATATTCGGGACCCAGCTGAGAGTCGTGCGCGCGGCGCTGTTCACGACGGTCGTCGTGCTGCTGTCCGCCGCGTCGCACATCCTGCTGTCCCGGGCCCCGCTGCCGCTGACCACCTGTCTGGGGATCACGGCCGTCGTCTACGTCATCGCGTACGCCCTGGCCGGGCGCGAGCGCGGCTTCGGCAAGATCGCCGCGCTGCTCGTCCCGCTGGAGCTCGCCGCCGACACGGTCTTCACCACCGGCCAGCACGTCTGCTACGGCCAGGCCGGCGGCCCGGTCGCGGGCCCGCTGCGCTCCTTCGGCGTCGACGTGCTGTGCGGCGGCGCCGACGTCGGCAGCCCCTTGGCCCGGATGGCGGGCGGCGAGCGGCTGCACGGCGCCGCCGCCCTGCTCGCGGACGCCGACCCGGGCGCGGCCTGGCTGCTGCTCGCCACGCACGTCGGCGTCGGTCTCGCCGCCGCCGCGTGGCTGCACCGGGGCGAGCGCGCCCTCGCCCAGCTGCTGCGCGCCGTGGCCGCCGCCACCTTCCGGCCGCTCCTGATCGCCCTGGCCGTGGTGACCGCCCGGGTCGCCCCGGAGCAGCGCGCGCCGCGGCCCGTGCTCCGGGCCCGGGCGGCGCGCACCCGGCTCTTCGTGCACTGCGTGGGACGGCGCGGACCGCCGTACTCGGCCGCTGTCGCCTGAGTACGCACGTCCCCCTCCCACCATCACGGAGTACCACCATGAGCAAGCGCAACAGCCAGGCCGCCAAGCAGGCCGCCCGCGAGCGGATCCGCGCCCAGCAGGAGGCCGAGCGCCAGCGCGAGAAGCGCAAGCGGTCGATCATCGTCGGCGTTTCCGTCGTCGGCGTCATCGCCATCGCCGGCGGCATCGGCTACGCCGTCGTCCAGAACAACAAGCCCGGTTACTGGGAAGAGGCCAAGGACCAGAAGCTGGTCAAGCCCGCCAACACCTCGGGCAAGGACGGCACGACGATCGTCGTCGGCAAGGCCGGCGCCAAGAAGACCCTGAAGGTCTACGAAGACCCGCGCTGCCCGATCTGCGCCAGCTTCGAGCAGGCCGTCGGCCCGACCGTCGAGAAGGACCTCAAGGACGGCAAGTACAAGGTCCAGTTCGTCGGCGCGACCTTCCTCGACCGCAACTTCCCGGGCGAGGGCTCGCGCAACGCGATGAGCGCGCTCGGCGCCGCCCTGAACGTCTCCCCGGACGCCTTCCTCGCCTACAAGAAGGCCCTGTACTCCGCCGACAACCACCCCGCGGAGGACCAGGACAAGTTCAAGGACGACGCGTACCTGCTGAAGATCGCCAACGAGGTGCCCGAGCTCAAGAAGAGCGCGGCCTTCAAGAAGGACGTCAAGGACGGCACGTACGACCGCTGGGCCCTGGCCGTGTCGGACGCCTTCAGCGACAACAAGGACGGCGTCGAGGGCACCCCGGCCTTCGTCATGAACGGCAAGCAGCTCAAGGGCGCCGACGGCCGCAACGCCCCGATGACGCCCGAGGACTTCACCAAGGCCGTGGACAAGGCCCTGAAGGCCTGACCGGGAGTTATCACGCAAGCGCAGTAGACGACTTGTGGAAGAGCGGGCGAACTTTTCGAGGGCGCCCGCTCTTTCCGCGTTACTGGTCCGTAGGGTTCCTCCTCGTGACCAGTCGAATAGACAACAACTCCCCCGCGGGCGCCGAGGACTCCGGCAGACCGCGGGCCGCCGCCCTCGCGCCGCGCCGCCGGACCGTCGTCAAAGCCGCGGCCGCCACCGCCGTCCTCGCCGCGCCGCTCGCGGCCGCCGGGACCGCCCGCGCCGCCGACGGCCCGGCCTTCGCACACGGCGTCGCCTCCGGCGACCCGCTGCCCGACGGCGTCCTGCTCTGGACGCGCGTCACGCCGACCCCGGACGCGGTGCCCGGCTCCGGCAAGGGACCCGACGTGCGGGTGGGTTGGGAGGTGGCCGAGGACAAGGGCTTCACCCGGGTCGTCGGCCGGGGAACCACCACCGCGACGGCGGCGAGCGACCACACCGTCAAGGCGGACGTAAGGGGCTTGAGCCAGGCGACCACCTATTACTACCGCTTCTCCGTAGAGGGCGGTTCCACGGTGCGCTCCCCCGTCGGCCGGACCCGCACCGCGCCCGCGCACGACGCGGCCGCGCCCGGCGTGCGCTTCGGCGTGGTCTCCTGCGCCAACTGGGAGGCGGGCTACTTCTCGTCGTACCGCCACCTCGCGGCCCGCACGGAGCTCGACGCGGTCCTGCACCTCGGCGACTACCTGTACGAGTACGCGTCCGGCGGCTACGCCTCCACCCGCGGCCTGGTGCGCGAGCACCGCCCCGAGCACGAGATCGTCACGCTCGCCGACTACCGCGAGCGCCACGGCGTCCACAAGACCGACCCCGACGCCCTGGCGATGCACGCCACGCACCCGGTCATCGCGATCTGGGACGACCACGAGGTCGCCAACGACACCTGGTCCGGCGGCGCGGAGAACCACCAGCCCGAGACCGAGGGCCCCTGGGCCGCGCGCGTGGCCGCCGCCAAGCAGGCGTACTTCGAGTGGATGCCGGTCCGCCCCTCCACCGAAGGCACCGTCTACCGCCGCCTTCGCTTCGGCAAGCTGGCCGATCTGCACCTGCTCGACCTGCGCTCGTTCCGCTCCCAGCAGGCCAAGCCCGGCAGCGGCGCCGTGGACTCGCCGGAGCGCACGATCACGGGGCGCGCCCAGCTCGACTGGCTGAAGGCGGGTCTGGCCTCCTCCGACGCCGCGTGGAAGCTCGTCGGCACCTCGGTGATGATCTCGCCGGTGGCCTTCGGCTCGCTGCCTGCGTATCTGCTCGCGCCGCTGGCCGAGCTGCTCGGCCTGCCCAAGGAGGGCCTGGCCGTCAACACCGACCAGTGGGACGGCTACACGCACGACCGCAAGGAGCTGATCGGGCACCTGCGGGACAAGGGCGTCAAGAACACGGTGTTCCTGACCGGCGACATCCACATGGCCTGGGCGAACGACGTGCCCGTCACGGCCGCCACGTACCCGTCGTCGCCGTCGGCGGCCACGGAGTTCGTCGTCACGTCCGTGACCTCCGACAACGTCGACGACTACCTGAAGGTGGCGCCGCACACGCTGTCGCTCGTCGGCGTCGCCGCCGTCAAGGCCGCCAACCGCCATGTGAAGTGGCTGGACATGGACTCGCACGGCTACGGCGTCCTCGACGTGACCGCCGAGCGCTCGCAGATGGACTACTACGTGGTCTCCGACCGCAAGGACCCCAAGGCCACGTCGTCCTGGGCCCGCTCGTACCGCACGCTCAGCGGGACGCAGAAGGTGGAGCGGGTGCGCGAGCCGGTGCGCTGACCGCTCGCCGGGCACGGTGTGGCGCACGCGCGACACCGTGCCCCGCGGGCGGCCCCTAGAGGGTTTCCAGGAAGCCGAGGGCCGTGCGCCAGGTGGTCTCGGCCGCGTCGGCGTCGTAGTCGTCCAGGTCCGGGTCGGTGAACAGGTGGCCCGCCCCGGCGTAGCGGTAGACCTCCACGTCGGCGCCGACCCGGCCCATCCCCAGGTACCAGGCGCTCAGCCAGTCGTCCGTCTCGAACGGGTCGGGCTCGGCGACGTGCAGCTGCACCGGCAGGCCGTCCACCGACGCGTTCTCGGCGATGTCGCTCGTGCCGTGCAGGAGCAGCAGGCCGCGCGCCTTGTCGTCGCCGAGCGCGAGCGTCTGCGCGACGGAGGCGCCGAACGAGAAGCCCGCGTAGACCAGGCCCCGGTCCGAGTACGGCGCCGCGGCCAGAACCGCACGTTTGAGGAGCTCGTCCCTGCCCACTTCTTCCTGGTGGGCCATGCCCTCCTCGACGGTGTCGAAGACGCGCCCCTCGAAGAGGTCGGGGGTCCACACCTGGTGGCCCGCCGCGCGCAGCCGGTCGGCCGCCGCGCGCACCGCGGGCCGCAGCCCGTACGTCGAATGGAAAAGCACGATGTTCATGGATCCATCGTGCCATCCGACCCCACCCGCCCCACCTACCCTCGAACGTCCCACCCGCTCCACCTACCCTCGGAGACATGGAGAACGTCCTGCGACCGTTGATCGTGGTCGGCGCCGCACTCGTGCTCACCCTGGCCGTCGGCTGGCTGGTGGACACGGCGCTGCGCCGTGCCGACGCCCTGCAGCCGCAGCGTCCCCTGTGGGGACTGCTCCGCCGCTGCCGCCTGCCCCTGCAAGTCGTCCTGTGCGCCGCCGTGCTGCGCGGCTCGTACGCGCACGCGAAGATCGCCGAGGACCACTCGGCGGGCATCGGCAGAGCGCTCACCCTGGTCCTGATCGGCTCGGTGGCCTGGCTCGCGGTGCGGATCTCCACGGCGATCGTGGAGGCCTCGTACGCGCGCTACGCCGCCGCCCACCGCGACCCCGCCCGGGTGCGCCGCGTCCGTACGCAGGTGACGCTGATCCAGCGCGTCGTCGCGGCCCTGATCGGCGTGGTGGCGGTGGCCGCGATGCTGCTCACGTTCCCCGCGATGCAGGCGGCCGGGGCCTCGCTCCTGGCCTCCGCGGGCATCCTGGGCATCGTGGCGGGCGTCGCCGCGCAGTCCACGCTCGGGAACCTCTTCGCCGGCCTTCAGATCGCGTTCGGCGATATGGTGCGGATCGGCGACACGGTCGTCGTGGACGGCGAGTGGGGCACCGTCGAGGAGATCACCCTGACGTTCCTGGCCGTGCGCACCTGGGACGAGCGGCGGATCACGATGCCCGTCTCGTACTTCACGTCGAAGCCGTTCGAGAACTGGTCGCGCGGCGGCTCCCAGATGACCGGCACGGTCTTCTTCCAGCTCGACCACAGCGCCCCGGTCGCGGCCATGCGCGAGAAGCTGCACGACGTGCTGCGCGACTGCGCCGCCTGGGACGGCCGGGACTGGGGCCTGGCGGTCACCGACACCACGGTCAGCACGATCCAGGTGCGCGCGCTCGCCACCGCCAAGGACGCCGACGACATCTGGACCGTACGGGTCACCGTCCGCGAGCAGCTCGTCGCCTGGCTGGCCGAGCACCATCCGTACGCGCTGCCGCGGGTCAACACCGCCTGGGCGGAGCTGCCGCCTGACGACGCCCGGCCGCGCCCGAGGCCACCGCACACGCCGCGCACGGGCCGGGGCTGATCGGGGCGCCCGTCAGCGCAGGCTGCGGACGTCGAGCTGGCGAAGGACCCGGTCCACGATCTCCGGGTCGGAGCCGGGTTCGCTGCGCGCGGAGAGGACCGCGTGCCGGGCGGCCGACATCATCTCGCGCTGGATGCGCTGGACCGCCTTGAAGCGGTCCACGCGCTTGGCGTACCGCTCGCGCCGCTCGTCGTCGACGATGTCCGGGCTGATCCTGGCGCCGATGTCGAAGGCGCCGCGCAGGAGCCGCTCGGACAGCTCCTCGGGCAGCTCCTCGACCTCCTCGATCTCCCGCAGCCGGGCCTTGGCGGCCTTGGCGGCGCGCAGCGCGAGGTCACGCTCCAGGGCCCGCTCGGCGTCGGTGTCCGCACGCACGTCGAGCTTCTTCACCAGCCAGGGCAGGGTCAGGCCCTGGGCGACGAGCGTGGCCATGATGACGCAGAAGGCGATGAAGACGACCTCGTCGCGGCCCGGGAACGGGGCCCCGTCGTCCGTCTTGAGCGGGATGGCGAGGGCGAGCGCGACCGAGGCGACGCCGCGCATCCCCGACCACCACATGACGACGGTCTCGCGCCACGACATCGGGATCTCCTCGTCGTAGTCGCGCCGCTGGTGCAGCCGCTTGGCGAGCCACGTCGCGGGCAGCAGCCACAGCAGCCGTACGCCGACGACGACGGCCACGACCACGGCGCCCCAGCCGAGCATCTGCCACTCGCGCCCCTCGGACGTACCGAAGACGTTGTGCAGTTCGAGCCCGATGAGCCCGAAGGCGACGCCGGTGACCAGCGTGTCGACGATCTGCCAGAAGGACTGGCCGGTGATCCGGCCGAGCACGTCGTCGGCGTCGACGGCGTGCTCGGCGAGATAGAGCGCGGTGGTCAGGACGGCGAGGACGCCGGAGCCGTGCAGCTCCTCGGCGAGGACGTACGCGACGAACGGCACGAGCAGGGTCAGGCCCGTCTGGAGCGTGGCGTCGGCGAGCAGGCCCATCAGCTGGTTGCTCAGCCAGCCGAGCGCGAGCCCCACGGCCACGGCGACGACCGCCGAGAGCACGAGCTGACCGGCCGCCGACGGCCAGGAGAAGGTGCCGCTGACGGCGGCGGCGATCGCCACGTGGTAGAGCACGATCGCCGTGACGTCGTTGAACAGGCCCTCGCCCTCCAGGATCGACACGAGGCGCCGCGGCAGGCCGAGCGACCCGGCCACGGCGGTCGCCGCGACCGGGTCGGGCGGGGCGACGAGCGCGCCGAGGGCGAGCGCGGCGGCCAGCGGCAGGCCCGGCACGATCGCGTGCGCGACGGCCGCGACGGCCGCCGTCGTCACGAAGACGAGGGCGACGGCGAGCAGCAGGATGGGGCGGATGTTGGCCGCGAACTGCCGCCAGGACGTGCGCTGCACGGCGGCGTAGAGCAGCGGCGGAAGCACCAGCGGAAGGATGAAGTCCGGCGGCACGTCCACGTTCGGCACGAAGGGCAGATACGCGAGGACGATGCCCCCGAGCGTCATCAGGACGGGCGCGGGAAGCCCGAGCCGGTCCCCCAGCGGCACGGTCACCACGGCCCCCAGCAACAGGACGAGCAGCAGCGCCAGTTGATCCACGGGTGCCCTCCGGGAGCCGAGTCCTGCACGATCAGGACCTCAACCTTGCCACGGAAGGGGGTAAACCGGGCGAATCACCCGCCTGCCCGGCTGCGTCCGGCTAGCGCAGCGCCTTGCGCATGGCGCGGTGCGGGATCCCCGCGTCGGGGAACTCCGGGCCGTACGCCTCGTACCCCAGCCGTTCGTAGAACCCCAGGGCCTGCGTCTGCGCGTGCAGGTCGACGGCGCCGAGCCCGCGCTGGCGGGCGGCGTCCTCGATGGCCCGGACCAGCGCGGCCCCGACCCCGAGCCCGCGCGCGGAGCGCAGCACGGCCAGCCTGCCCAGGGCCCCCACGGTGGCGTCCCCGCCGTTCTTGACGGCCGCGGCCTCGCCCGTGAGGAGCCGGCCGGTGCCGAGCGGCGCCCCGTCCTCGCGGCGCCCCGCGAGGACGTGCACGGCGCCCGTGTCGTACGCGTCGTACTCCAGGTCCTCGGGCACGCCCTGCTCGGCGACGAAGACCTCCTTGCGGACGGCGAAACAGGCGTCCAGGTCCTCCTGGCCGACCGCGACCCGGCAGGTCACCGGGGTGCTCACTGGCTCTCCGCCCGCACCCGGTCGAGGGCCTGCTGGAGGTCGTCGGGGTAGCCGCTCGCGTACTCGACCCACTGGCCGTCCCCGGGGTGCTCGAAGCCGAGCCGCACCGCGTGCAGCCACTGCCGGGTCAGGCCCAGGCGCTTGGCGATCGTCGGGTCCGCGCCGTACGTCAGGTCGCCCACGCACGGGTGGCGGTGGGCGGCCATGTGGACGCGGATCTGGTGGGTGCGGCCCGTCTCCAGCTTGATGTCGAGCAGCGAGGCGGAGCGGAAGGCCTCCATCAGGTCGTAGTGCGTGACCGAGGGCTTGCCCTCGGCGGTGACCGCCCACTTGTAGTCGTGGTTCGGGTGGCGGCCGATGGGGGCGTCGATGGTGCCGCTCATGGGGTCGGGGTGGCCCTGCACCAGCGCGTTGTACCGCTTGTCGACGGTGCGCTCCTTGAACTGGCGCTTCAGCGACGTGTACGCCCGCTCGGACTTGGCGACCACCATCAGGCCGGAGGTGCCCACGTCCAGGCGGTGCACGATGCCCTGGCGCTCGGCGGCGCCGGACGTCGAGATGCGGTACCCCGCCGCCGCGAGGCCGCCGATCACGGTGGTGCCGGTCCAGCCGGGGCTCGGGTGCGCGGCGACGCCGATGGGCTTGACGATCACGACGATGTCCTCGTCGTCGTGCACGATCTCCATGCCGTCGACGGGCTCGGCGACGATCTGCACCGGGGCGGGCGCCTGCGGCATCTCCACCTCCAGCCAGGCGCCGCCGTGCACGCGCTCGGACTTGCCGGCGACCGCGCCGTCGACCAGCACCTTGCCGGCGGCCGCGAGCTCGGCGGCCTTCGTGCGGGAGAACCCGAACATGCGCGAGATGGCGGCGTCGACGCGCTCGCCCTCCAGGCCGTCGGGCACGGGCAGGGTACGGATCTCGGGAATCGTGCTCACCCCACGAGTATGCAGGAGGGGGCGGACACTCCCGTACCGAAGGCCCCGCGCGCGGGGCCTTCGGTACGGGTCAGTCCTTGTGCACGGTCCCGTCCGGGTCGAGCCCGCGGAAGGAGAGCAGCACGATCAGGATGCCGCCGCAGACGATCGCCGAGTCCGCGAGGTTGAACACCGCGAAGCCCTTGGGGGCGATGAAGTCGACGACCGCGCCCTTGAAGACGCCGGGCGAGCGGAAGATCCGGTCGGTCAGGTTGCCGAGCGCGCCGCCGAGCAGCAGGCCGAGCGCGATCGCCCACGGCAGGCTGTAGAGCTTGCGCGCGAGCCGGGCGATGACCACGATCACGCCCGTGGCGATCACCGTGAAGATGATGGTGTACGCCTCGCCCATGCCGAAGGCGGCGCCCGCGTTGCGGATCGCGTTGAAGCGCAGCAGGTCACCGACCACGTCGATCGGCTCGTGGTGCTCCAGTTTGGCGACCACGACCATCTTGCTGACGAGGTCCAGGGCGTACGCGACCAGGGCCACACCGAAGAGCACGGCGATCTTGCGCTTGCCCGTGGGCTTCTGTGCGCCCTCGGCGTCCTGGCCGCCCTCGGCGTCCTGGCCGCCCTCGGCGTCCTGGCCGCCGTCGGCGCCGTGCTCTGCCTCAGGGATGTCCGGCGTACCGATGATGCGCTCCGCCTCTGCCACGTGAATCCCTCAACCTAGGTACCTGACTGGGACGAGGGTACGACACACGCATAAGGCAGCCGGTTTCCAGGCCGCGCTCAGGAGCGCCGCTCCTGCTTCTGCTTGCACTCGACGCACAGGGTCGCGCGCGGGAAGGCCTGCATGCGGGCCTTGCCGATCGGGTTGCCGCAGTTCTCACAGAGCCCGTACGTGCCCGCGTCGAGGCGTTCCAGGGCGCGCTCGGTCTGCTCCAGCATCTCCCGGGCGTTCGCGGCCAGGGCCATCTCGTGCTCACGCGTGATGTTCTTGGTGCCGGTGTCCGCCTGGTCGTCGCCCGCGCCGTCCCCGGAGTCCCGCATCAGCCCCGCCAGGGACGTCTCGGACGCCTCGATCTCGGTGCGCAGCCGCATCGTCTCCGCCATCAGCTCGGTCCGCGCCTCGGCGACCTCGGCCGGGGTCCACGGGTCCTCACCGGGCCGCACCGCGAGCTCGCCCGGCACGGTCGCGGCCCGCGCCTTCGGTACCGTTCCCGCCTTCGTCGCGGCTGCCGCCTGCTGCGTCGCCGTCGCCGTGCCCGGAGTCTTCTTCGCAACCACTGTCGTGGCTCCCGTCGTCTCCGCGGCCTGAGCCGCATCCTCGGCCGCGGGCGCGGCCGTCTTCTTGGCCGAACGTGTGCTGGTCCCTCGGTTCCTCGCCGTGGCCCCCGTCCCCTTCTTGGACGCACCACGACCCCCGCTCACCTCCCTGCCGGGGGCGGCGTCTCCTGCCGCGCCCTCGCCCCCGGCCGCGGCCGCCGCCGTTTCGTGCGGTGCCTGCGGCTGCGCCGCCGCTTTGGCCGACGCCGTCTTCTTGGCCGCGGCCTTCTTGGGAGCCGCCTTCTTGGCCGGGGTCTCCTTGGCGACCGTCTTCTCGGCGACCAGCTCCTTGGCGGCAGCTTTCTTGGTCGCCGCCTTCTTGGCCACGGACTTCTTGGCCACGGTCTCCTTGGTCGCGGTCTCCTTGGCCACGGTCTTCTTCGTCGCGGTCTTCTTGGTCGCGGTCTGCTTCGCCGGTGGTGCCTGCTCGGCACCCGTCTCCTCGGGCGGGGCCTTCGCGGCTGCCTCCTTGCCCGCGGCCTTCTTGGTCGCCGTCTTCTTGGTCGCGGTCTTCTTGGCTGTCGCCTTCTCGGCCGTCGCCCTCGCGGCCGCCGTGGAGGCCGTCTTCGAAGCGGCGGCCTTCTTGGCGGCGGCCTTCTTGGCGGGGGCCTTGGCAGCGGCCGCCTTCCCGGCCGGGGCCCCGGAGGCAGCCGCCTTCTTGGCGGCCGCCTTCGTGGCCGTCTTCTTCGGCCCCTCCCCGGCGGCGCCCGCCGCCTTGCCCGCCCGTACGGTCTTCACGGCGCGGGACGCCTTGCCGCCCCCTTCTCCGGCCGCCCCGCCGGCCCCCGCGGCTGTGGATCTGCTGGACGCCGAATGCTGTACGGCGGTCTTCTTCGCCACCATGGCCGCGGCCCCTTCACATATTGTGATCTTGCACGCGAATCGTGCTGGGACGATAAATCGACTCCAGGCCCGCGGCAACGGGGCACGCCGCCCGATTCGCCCGCCCCACGGGTGCCGCGCGGCGAGCCTTCATGCGTTGTGCCCAGCTCCCCGCCCCGTAATCCGCCGGCCGGGGCGCACCGGGACGCGTGGGCGCGCGTCTCGCCATTCGGGTCAGTACGCCCCTCGCGCCCCGTACCGCCGGGGGCCCGTCGAAATCCGGTGGGCCGCCCCTCCCCGGGCGCCGTACACTGGCTGGAGCGAAAAGCTTGGATGGGGACGAGTAGCGACGTACGCAGCCATGAGCGACCCGGGGACGGTGTGAGCCCGGGGGCGAGCGCGACGTGAAGATCACCCCGGAGCCGCCGGAGGAAAGCCAGGCCCACCGCCGCAGAGGCGGGGCAGAGGCGAGTAGAACCGGCATCGCGACCCCAATGAGGGGGTCGTCAAGAGCGCCACCGGCGCCACGACGGCCAAGGAGGGTGGTACCGCGGGAGCGCAGACAAGGCTCTCGTCCCTCCGACGGAACGGAACGCACGTCCGCCGGAGGAAGCGCGATATGACGCCGCCGCAGTACCGCCAGGTACCCGCCCAGGTCGACCTGCCCGCCCTCGAGCACGCCGTGCTCGACTTCTGGCGCGAGCAGAAGATCTTCGCCAAGAGCCTGGAGCAGTCCGAGGGCCGCCCCGAGTGGGTGTTCTACGAGGGCCCGCCCACCGCCAACGGCATGCCGGGCGCCCACCACATCGAGGCCCGCGTCTTCAAGGACGTCTTCCCGCGCTTCCGCACCATGCGCGGCTACCACGTGGCCCGCAAGGCCGGCTGGGACTGCCACGGCCTGCCCGTCGAGCTGGCGGTCGAGAAGGAGCTCGGCTTCAACGGCAAGAAGGACATCGAGGCGTACGGCATCGCCGAGTTCAACGCCAAGTGCCGCGAGTCCGTGACCCGCCACACCGACGCCTTCGCCGAGCTCACGACCCGCATGGGCTACTGGGTCGACCTGGACGACGCGTACCGCACGATGAACCCGGAGTACGTGGACTCCGTCTGGTGGTCCCTGAAGGAGATCTTCAAGAAGGACCTCCTCGTCCAGGACCACCGCGTCGCCCCCTGGTGCCCCCGCTGCGGCACCGGCCTGTCCGACCACGAGCTGGCGCAGGGCTACGAGACGGTCGTCGACCCGTCCGTCTACGTCCGCTTCCCTCTCACCGGCGGCCCCCTCGCGGGCGAGGCCGCCCTCCTGGTGTGGACGACGACCCCCTGGACCCTGGTGTCCAACACGGCCGTCGCCGCCCACCCGGACGTCACCTACGTGGTGGCCACCGACGGCAAGGAGAAGCTGGTCGTCGCCGAGCCCCTGGTGGAGAAGGCCCTCGGCGAGGGCTGGGAGACCACGGGCCAGAAGTTCACCGGCGCCGAGATGGAGCGCTGGACGTACCAGCGCCCCTTCGACCTGGTGGAGTTCCCGGCCGAGGCCCACTTCGTCGTCAACGCCGACTACGTGACCACGGAGGACGGCACCGGTCTCGTCCACCAGTCCCCCGCCTTCGGTGAGGACGACCTCAAGGTCTGCCGGTCGTACGGCCTGCCCGTCGTGAACCCCGTCCGCCCGGACGGCACCTTCGAGGAGGACGTCCCGCTGGTCGGCGGCGTCTTCTTCAAGAAGGCCGACGAGACGCTCACCCAGGACCTGGACGACCGCGGCCTGCTCTTCAAGCACATCGCGTACGAGCACAGCTACCCCCACTGCTGGCGCTGCCACACCGCTCTCCTGTACTACGCACAGCCGTCCTGGTACATCCGCACCACGAGGGTCAAGGACCGCCTCCTCCAGGAGAACGAGAAGACCAACTGGTTCCCCGAGTCGGTCAAGCACGGCCGCTTCGGCGACTGGCTGACCAACAACGTCGACTGGGCCCTGTCCCGCAACCGCTACTGGGGCACCCCGCTGCCCATCTGGCGCTGCGAGGAGAACCACCTCACCTGCGTCGGCTCGCGCGCGGAGCTCACCGAGCTGACCGGCACCGACCAGACGGACCTGGACCCGCACCGCCCGTTCATCGACGACATCACCTTCACCTGCACCCACGAGGGCTGCTCCCTCGAAGCGGTGCGCGTGCCGGAGGTCATCGACGCCTGGTACGACTCGGGCTCGATGCCCTTCGCACAGTGGGGCTACCCGTACAAGAACAAGGAACTGTTCGAGTCCCGCTACCCGGCGCAGTTCATCAGCGAGGCCATCGACCAGACCCGCGGCTGGTTCTACACGCTGATGGCGGTCGGCACCCTCGTCTTCGACAAGTCGAGCTACGAGAACGTCGTCTGCCTCGGCCACATCCTCGCCGAGGACGGCCGCAAGATGTCCAAGCACCTGGGCAACATCCTCCAGCCGATCCCGCTGATGGACCAGCACGGCGCCGACGCGGTCCGCTGGTTCATGGCCGCGGGCGGCTCCCCCTGGGCGGCCCGCCGCGTGGGCCACGGCACGATCCAGGAGGTCGTCCGCAAGACCCTCCTGACGTACTGGAACACGGTCGCCTTCCAGGCGCTGTACGCCCGTACGTCGAAGTGGGCCCCCTCGGACGCCGACCCGGCGCCCGCCGACCGCCCGCTCCTGGACCGCTGGCTGCTCAGCGAGCTGCACGCGCTCACCGACCAGGTGACGCAGGCCCTGGACGCCTACGACACCCAGCGCGCGGGCAAGCTCCTGTCGGCCTTCGTCGACAACCTCTCCAACTGGTACGTGCGCCGCTCGCGCCGCCGCTTCTGGCAGGGCGACAAGGCGGCGCTGCGCACCCTGCACGAGGTCGTCGAGACGGTCACGCGCCTGCTGGCCCCGCTGACGCCGTTCATCACCGAGCGCGTCTGGCAGGACCTGATCGTGCCCGTCACCCCGGACGCCCCGGAGTCGGTGCACCTGTCCACCTGGCCGGAGGCCGACCTGTCGGCCGTCGACCCGGAGCTCTCGCGGCAGATGGTCCTGGTCCGGCGCCTGGTGGAGCTCGGCCGCGCCTCGCGCGCGGAGTCGGGCGTCAAGACCCGCCAGCCGCTGTCCCGCGCCCTGGTCGCCGCCTCCGGATTCGAGACGCTGGGCGAGGAGCTGCGCGCCCAGATCACCGAAGAGCTGAACGTGTCCTCCCTCGCCTCCCTCTCCGAAGTCGGCGGCTCCCTGGTCGACACCACCGCGAAGGCCAACTTCCGCGCCCTCGGCAAGCGGTTCGGCAAGGGCGTCCAGGCGGTGGCCAAGGCCGTCGCCGAAGCCGACGCGGCCGCGCTGTCCCTCGCCCTGCGCGAGGGCACCGCGTCCGTCGAGGTCGACGGCGAGACCGTGACGCTCGCCCCGGACGAGGTCATCATCACCGAAACCCCGCGCGAGGGCTGGTCGGTGGCGTCCGACTCCGGCGCCACCGTCGCCCTCGACCTGGAGCTCACGGACGAGCTGCGCCGGGCGGGCCTCGCGCGCGACGCGATCCGGCTGATCCAGGAGGCCCGCAAGAACAGCGGCCTGGACGTCGCGGACCGCATCGCGCTGCGCTGGACGTCCGCGGACGAGGCCACGGTGACGGCCCTCACGGACCACGCCGCCCTCATCGCCGACGAGGTCCTGGCCACGGACTTCGCCTCCGGCGACGCGGACGACAGCTACGGCGAGCCGTTCAAGGACGACTCCCTGAACCTGACGTTCCGCCTCCGCAAGGCGTAACCCGGGCAACCCCGAAGGCCCGGCCCCACCAAGCAGCTTGGTGGGGCCGGGCCTTCGTCATGTCGTACGCGTCGCCGTGGGTCCGGCGGGTACCGGTCAGCGCACACCCGGCAGGGCGCGCAAAAGGGCGGAGCCCCCGGGGAATCCGGGGGCTCCGCCCTGAACGCTGCCGACGCCTATGGCGTGGTGTCGCCCGTCAGTTGTCGTCCTCGTCGATGAGGAAGCCGCGCATCGGGGACGGAGCCTGCTGCATCGGCGGCTGGCCCTGCGGCCGCACCGGCGCCATCGGCTGCGTCATCGCGGGCGACATCTGCTGCTGGCCGCCGTACGACGGACCGCCCGCGGGCTGGTTGCCGCCCATCGACTGGTTGCCGCCGTAGGACGGGGCACCCGCGCCGGCCGGAGCCATCGAAGGCGCCGGGGACGGCGGCAGCGAGGCGGTCGCCGGAGTGCGCGGCGGGGCGAGCGAGTCGTCGGCCTGGGTCTCCAGCTGACGCAGCTGCGACTCCAGGTAGGACTTCAGCCGCGTGCGGTACTCGCGCTCGAAGCCGCGCAGGTCCTCGACCTTGCGCTCCAGGGTGGCGCGGGCGGACTCCAGGGAGCCCATCGCGACCCGGTGCTTCTCCTGCGCGTCCCGCTCCAGGGCGTCGGCCTTGGCACGGGCGTCCCGCTCCAGGCCCTCGGCGCGCGAACGGGCCTCGCCCACGATCTTGTTGGCCTCGGAACGGGCCTCGGCGATCGCCTGGTCGGCGGTCTGCTGCGCGAGCGAGAGCACACGGGCGGCGCTGTCGCCGCCGGGGCCCTGGCCGGGCTGCGGCATCTGCGGGCCGTGGCCGCCCATGGGACCGCCCATGGGGCCACCCATCTGACCCTGACCCATCGGCCCCTGCCCCATCGGACCCTGGCCCATCGGGCCGGGACCCTGCGGACCACCCTGCGGGCCGTGCCCACTGGGGCCTGCGGGCAGCTGCGGCGCACCGCCGGGCAGCTGCGGCGGGCCGCCCATCGGGCCGCCCATCTGCTGCTGCGGCGGAACCGGCTGCGGACCAGATATTGCGGCGGGCACGGGCGCGCCGGGACCTCGCTGGTCCTGGGGGCCGCCCTCGGGGCCCTTGCGCATGTTGCCCTGCTGCTGGTTCTGCGCGGCCGCGCGCGTGGCGGCGGCCAGCTTGGCGCGCAGGTCCTCGTTCTCGCGGAGCAAGCGCGTCAGTTCGGCTTCGACCTCATCGAGGAAGGCATCGACCTCGTCCTCGTCATAGCCTTCTCGGAGGCGGACGGTCGTGAACTGCTTGTTCCGCACGTCCTCGGGGGTCAACGGCATCTCTTCACCTCAACGTAGTCGTCGGCATTCGGCAAGACCGTATCGTTCACAGCTGACTCACGACGGTGATCAGGATGTAGACGATGATCATCAGTACGAAGAAGGACAGGTCGAGCGCCACGCCGCCGAGACGTAGCGGCGGAATGAACCGCCGCAGAAGCTTGAGCGGTGGATCGGTGACAGTGTAGGTGGCCTCCAGAACGACCACCATCGCCTTGCCGGGTTGCCATGAGCGGGCGAACTGGAAGACGTAGTCCATGACCAGCCGGAAGATCAGCACGATGAGGAAACACATCAGCGCGATGTAGATCACTTGCAAGACCACGCCCATGTCCGCGTTTCCCTCTCCCCTGCTTCTGGTCGCATCCGCGCTGAATCGGTCCGGTACTGCTGCTGTCTACTGCACTGCGTCTCAGCTCTGGTTGAAGAACCCGCCCTCTGCGATACGGGCCTTGTCCTCCGCCGTGACATCGACGTTAGCAGGCGACAACAGGAACACCTTCTGCGTCACTCGCTCGATACTGCCATGCAGACCGAAGACCAGACCGGCGGCAAAGTCGACAAGTCGCTTCGCGTCGGTGTCGTCCATCTCCGTCAAGTTCATGATCACCGGGGTGCCTTCGCGGAAGTGTTCCCCGATGGTACGGGCTTCGTTGTAGGTCCGGGGGTGAAGCGTGGTGATGCGGTAGGGCTCACGCTCGGACACGACCTTGGGCATGATCACCGGTGCGTTCTTCTCCAGGCTCTGACGTTCAGGTGTGATAGATGCCACGGGGGCGATTCGCGCCGGTCGTCCCGATTCGGCGGCAAGCGAAGCGGGTCGCGGCGCCGGGTCGCGCTGTGCCGGTGGCTGCACCACTCGTACCGATTCGTCCCGTTCCAAGTCCCGGTCCGCGAGGTGGGACTGGTGCGACTGGTGCGGTGGTTCGTGCCGCCGGCGGTCGCGCTCGGGCTCCGGCTCGGGCTCGAAATCGTCATCGGGGTCGAAGCCCCGGCCGTCGTAACCGTCGTCCTCCACGAGGCCGAGGTAGACCGCCATCTTGCGCATCGCGCCGGCCATGCTCTGAGTCCTCCGCTCTGTGGTGGATCGAGAGGGTCGTCACCAACTGCCCGCGATCCACGAGTCATCCCCGCTCAGCGGTGGGAATGACCATATTTTCTGCTGTGGTCCGACTTCCTGGCGACGTTACCCGAGCCCGCGTCGGACTCCGAGTACCGCTGTCCCGACGCGCACATGTGTCGCACCGGCCGCAACGGCCTGTTCGAGGTCCGCACTCATACCTGCCGACACCATGTTCGCAGCCGGATGGGCCACGCGCAGGGCAGTCGACAAAACCATCAGCCGCTCGAACGCCGCCTGTTGCCGTCCCGCGTACTCCCCGGTGAGCGGCGCGACCGTCATCAGACCGTCGAGCCGGAGCCCGGGGGCGTCGGCCACGAGACCGGCCAACTCTTCGATTCCACCGGGGCCGACGCCTCCCCGCTCCCCGCGGCCGCTCTCCCCGGCGTCGAGGGCGACCTGGAGCAGGCAGCCCACCTCCCGCTCGGCGCGCACGGCCGCGGCCGAGAGCGCGGTGACGAGCTTCGGCCGGTCCACCGACTGCACCACGTCCGCGTAACCGACCACGGAACGCACCTTGTTGGTCTGCAGCTGGCCGACGAAGTGCCAGTCCAGCGGGAGGTCCGCGCAGGCGGCGGCCTTGGGCGCCGCGTCCTGGTCGCGGTTCTCGGCGACGTGACGGACGCCGAGCCCGGCGAGCGCGCGTACGTCGCTCGCGGGGTAGGTCTTGGTGACCACGATGAGGGTCACCTCTTCACGCTTGCGCCCGGCGGCCGCGCAGGCCGCCTCGATGCGCTCTTCCACATGCGCCAGATTTGTGGCGAGTTCCGACTTACGGTCCGTCATGCCCCATCAGTCCAGCCAGACATAGCCCGCGAGCCGACCGGTGACGCGGTCGCGGCGGTACGAGAAGTGGTCTCCCGACTCCAGCGTGCACACCGGCGACTGCTCCCGGTCGCGCACCCCGAGCCGTTCGAGTTGGGCGTGCACTCCGGCGGTCACGTCGACCGCGGGTGTGCCCCAGCTCGTGACGGCGTGCGCCGCGGGTTCCACGGCGGCGACGTCGGCGCGCATGTCCGCGGGCACTTCGTAACAGCGGCCGCAGACCGCGGGCCCGGTGCGGGCCACGATCCGGCCGGGCTCCGCGCCGAGGGCCACCATGGCCTGGACGGCCGCGGGCACCACTCCGGCGATCATGCCGGGACGGCCCGCGTGCGCCGCGGCGGCGACGCCCGCCACCGGGTCGGCGAGGAGTACGGGGGTGCAGTCGGCGGTCAGCACGGCGAGGGCGAGGCCCCGCTCGGCGGTGACGACGGCGTCGACCGCCGGAATCTCCTGGTCCGCGGGCCAGGGCCCGTCGACCACGGCGACGTCCCGGCCGTGCACCTGGTTCATCCAGACCACCCGTCCCTGGTCGATGCCCAGGGACTTGGCGGCCAGTTCGCGGTTCCGCAGAACGGCGTCGGGGTCGTCGCCGACCGCTCCGCCGAGGTTGAGCTCCGCGTACGGAACGGCGCTCACTCCGCCCCACCGGTCGGTGAAGGCGAAGTGCGCGCCGCTCGCAGTGCTCGTTCCGGAGCGCTTGCCTATCACTTCAGGAAGTCCGGCACGTCCAGCTCTTCGGCCTGGCTGTCCTGGTGCAGACGGGTCGGCGGGACCTGCGGGGGCGTCGCCGACGTCGCGGGCGCCTCGTTCACCGGAGCCGGTTCGACGGGCTCCGGGGCCGGGGGCTCCTCGCGCGGCGTGACGCTGCCGAGGCCGCCGAAGGCCGGTCCCGGACGGGAGGATTCGACGGGACGGCTCGTGGGAGCGGGCTCCTCGCGCTTGCTGGAGGTCGATCCCAGGACGTTGTCCCGCTTGGCGGGCGGCTGTCCGCCGTCGAACCCGGCGGCGATGACGGTGACCCGGACCTCGTCGCCGAGCGCGTCGTCGATGACCGCGCCGAAGATGATGTTGGCCTCCGGGTGGGCGGCCTCGCTGACCAGCTGGGCCGCCTCGTTGATCTCGAACAGGCCGAGGTCGGAGCCGCCGGAGATGGAGAGCAGCACCCCGCGGGCACCGTCGATGGAGGCTTCCAGGAGCGGCGAGGAGATCGCCATCTCGGCGGCGGCCACCGCGCGGTCGTCGCCGCGGGCCGAGCCGATGCCCATGAGTGCCGAACCGGCCTCGGACATGACCGACTTGACGTCGGCGAAGTCGAGGTTGATCAGGCCGGGAGTGGTGATGAGGTCGGTGATGCCCTGAACGCCGGAGAGCAGGACCTGGTCGGCCGACTTGAAGGCGTCGAGCACGCTGACCTGGCGGTCCGAGATGGAGAGCAGCCGGTCGTTCGGGATGACGATGAGGGTGTCGACCTCTTCGCGGAGCTCGGCGATGCCGTCCTCCGCCTGGTTGGCGCGACGGCGGCCCTCGAAGGTGAACGGCCGGGTGACCACACCGATCGTCAGGGCGCCGAGGGAGCGCGCGATGTTGGCGACCACGGGCGCGCCGCCCGTGCCGGTGCCGCCGCCCTCACCGGCCGTGACGAAGACCATGTCGGCCCCCTTGAGGACCTCCTCGATCTCCTCGCGGTGGTCCTCGGCGGCCTTGCGGCCGACGGCCGGGTTGGCGCCGGCGCCGAGTCCGCGGGTGAGTTCACGGCCGACGTCGAGCTTGACGTCGGCGTCGCTCATCAACAGGGCTTGCGCGTCGGTGTTGATGGCGATGAACTCGACGCCCTTGAGACCGACCTCGATCATCCGGTTGATGGCATTGACACCACCGCCGCCGACACCGATGACTTTGATGACTGCGAGGTAGTTCTGCGGTGCTGCCACGTCGAAGGCCTCTCGCCTCGAGTTACGTGTCGTCGTACCGCACTGCCGCGATACGCCGACTGATGCCGAATGGGACGGTCCGAATCGCCGACCCGAACCCTAACGCTGAAGTTTAGGGTTACCAGTGTGTCTGTTCCCTGGACTCTTCCGAACAGGACACTAAGTCGACAAGTGGCGCGCGTTCAACGAACACGCCGAACCTCCCGTTTTTCTTTTCACCCTATGTGATCAGGCGTAGCAATGCCCATCCAGGGTGCTGGCCTGCGCTGATGTACGTCAACTCGCCGATGACGCGGGGGCGGTGGGGACCGTCACGTCGAAGTGCCGCGCCTTGGGGACGGCTTTCATCAGGGCGCTCAGGGCTTCGGCCTTCATACGCCCGTTCTCGCTGCTCCCCCAGGCGACGGTGCGCCCGTCCGCCAACTCCAGCGAGATGGAGTCGTACGAGCGGACCTTGACGGTGGCGGTCTCCCCGGCCACGGCGCCGGGCAGGTCCGTGACCACCCGGACCGCCTCCCGGCGCAGCCGGTCGGGGCCGAAGCGGCGCAGGCTGGCCGCCGCGTCGCCGGACTGATGCGGTGTCAGGGCCAGCCGGGGGGTGTTCTTGGGAGCCTTGTCGACCGTGGCGAAGCGCACACCCTTGGCGTCCACTTCGACGAACTTTCCACCCTTTTCAATGAGCAGGGCGGCGGTGCGCTCGGTCACCTTCAGGGTGATTCCGTGGGGCCAGGAGCGGATGACGTCAACCGAGTCAATCCGGGGCAATTCTCTGCGCAGCCGCTCCTCGACGGCGTCGGAGTCGACCGAAATCAGCGGTCCGCCGGTGCCGATCCCGGCCACCTCGCGCACCTGGTCCGGCCGAAGGACCACCGTCCCGGTCGCCGTGACCCGCTCCACGCGCAGCCAGGGCGAGGCGTAGAGCACCCAGACCGCGGCCCCGCCGAGAACGCACAGCAGGGCCGCGAGCAGGATCAGGGTGCGCGACCTCGGCAGCCGGGGGCGGCGCGAGCGGGGGCGGGGCGGGCCGGACTTGGGCCCCTGCCGTTCGGCGGTCTTCTGTCCGGCCACTCTCCCCTGCCTTCTCACGCGCTGCGGCGTGACGCAATCGCCTCGTGCACCATGCCGACGAGGAGGTCGTCGGCGTCCCTGCGGCCGAACTCCGAGGCGGCGCGGGACATCTCGTACAGGCGGTGCGGGTCGGCGAGCACGGGGAGCACCTGGGACTGGACCCATTCGGGCGTCAGTTCCGCGTCGTCGACCAGCAGTCCGCCGCCCGCCTTGACCACCGGCTGGGCGTTGAGCCGCTGTTCGCCGTTGCCGATGGGCAGCGGGACGTAGGCGGCCGGGAGCCCGACGGCGGAGAGTTCGGCGACGGTCATCGCGCCCGCGCGGCAGAGCATCATGTCCGCCGCCGCGTACGCGAGGTCCATCCGGTCCACGTACGGTACCGGGATGTACGGCGGCATTCCGGGCATGTTCTCGACGTACGGCAATTCGTTCTTCGGGCCGACGGCGTGCAGGATCTGGATGCCCGCGCGCTGCAGGACCGGGGCGACCTGCTGGATGACCTCGTTCAGCCGGCGGGCGCCCTGGGAGCCGCCGGAGACGAGCAGGGTGGGCAGGTTCGGGTCCAGGCCGAAGGTGTCACGGGCCTCCGGGCGCACCTTCGCGCGGTCCAGCATGGCGATGGCGCGGCGCAGCGGGATGCCGATGTAGCGCGAGCCGCGCAGCTTGCTGTCGGGCGTGGAGACCGCGACGGCCGCCGCGTACCGGGAGCCGATCTTGTTGGCGAGGCCGGGGCGCGCGTTGGCCTCGTGCACCACGATCGGCACGCCGCGGCGCTTGGCCGCGAGGTAGCCGGGCAGCGCCACGTAGCCGCCGAAGCCGACGACGCAGTCCGCCTTGGTGCGCTCCAGGATCTGCTCGGCCGCCTTGATGGTGCCGCGCAGCCGCCCGGGCACCGTGATCAGCTCAGGTGTGGGCTTGCGCGGCAGGGGGACGGCGGGGATCAGGGCGAGTTCGTAACCGCGCTCGGGTACGAGTCGGGTCTCGAGGCCGCGCTCCGTGCCGAGGGCCGTGATGCCCACGGTCGGGTCCTGCCTGCGCAGGGCGTCTGCGAGGGCAAGCGCGGGCTCGATGTGGCCGGCGGTCCCCCCGCCGGCGAGTACGACATGCACCGAAATTCACCGCTCTCCGGACGAACGCGCCTTGACGCGCCGTCGCATCGTGTTCCATCTCACCCGAGGTTGCCGCATGGCCAGGGCCGCCTTCGCCGCGGGGTCCTGTCGCGCGAAGGCGATGAGGAGTCCGACGGCGAACATGGTCGGCAGCAGGGCTGAGCCTCCGTAGGAGAACAGCGGGAGCGGGACACCGGCGATCGGCAGCAGGCCGAGCACCGCACCGACGTTGACCACGGCCTGGGCCGTGATCCAGGTGGTCACACCTCCCGCGGCGTACCTCACGAAGGGGTCCTCCGTGCGTCCGGCCACGCGGATACCCGCATAGCCTAGAGCCGCGAACAGGGCGAGCACCGACAGTGTCCCCGCGAGACCGAGTTCCTCGCCGGTGATGGCGAAGATGAAGTCGGTGTGCGGTTCGGGTAGTTGACCCCATTTTTCCACACTCGCGCCCAGTCCGGAACCGAAGAACCCACCCGAGGCGAGGGCGTAGATGCCGTGCACGGCCTGCCAGCAGGAGTCGCCGGGGCCCGGCTCGGTCGCGCCGATGCACTGCAGGCGCGCCATGCGGTTGGGGCTCGTCTTGATGAGGATCACACCGAGGACGGCCGCGATGCTCAGCACGCCCGCGAAGAGCCGCGTGGGCGCCCCGGCAAGCCAGAGCAGGCCGAAGAGGATCGCGGTGAGGATGATCGCCGTGCCCATGTCGCCGCCCAGCATGATCAGGCCGAGCAGCATGAAGGTAACGGGCACGAGCG
Source organism: Streptomyces sp. AN091965 (assembly GCF_022698285.1). Classification (NCBI taxonomy): domain Bacteria; kingdom Bacillati; phylum Actinomycetota; class Actinomycetes; order Kitasatosporales; family Streptomycetaceae; genus Streptomyces; species Streptomyces sp. AN091965. The sequence continues at coordinate 2,944,012 of NZ_JALDMY010000001.1, forward strand.
GCACCAGCATGTGCTTCCACTGCGTGAGCAGCCGCTTGTCCTGTTTGCGTGCCAGCAGGTCGGCGCCCCACAGGACCAGGGCGAGCTTGCCGAACTCGCTGGGCTGGAGCTGGAACGGACCGCCCAAATAGATCCAGTTCTGATTGCCGTTGACGCTGCGCCCTATCCCGGGGATCTGGACGAGGACCATCAGGAAGACGGACCCCGCGAGGATCGGGTAGGACAGCGCCCGGTGCAGCTTGAGCGGCATCCGCATGGCGACGAGCAGCAGCGCGCTGCCGAGCACCGCGGCGACGAACTGCTTGCGGAAGAAGTACGAGGCGGGCAGGTTCAGCTGCAGCGCCTGGATCATCGACGCCGAGTAGACCATCACCAGGCCGAGGGCGGTGATCAGCAGGGCGGCGCCGAGGATCAGGTAGTACGCGGTCAGCGGCCGGTCCCAGGCCCGCCGGGCCCGGACGTAGAGCCGTCGCACGGGGCTCTCGCGCGGCACCGGGGTGCTGCGCGGGCGGGCCGGGCGCTTCGGCGTCCGCGGGGCCCGGGGCGTGCGGACCGGGGCGCGCCCGGCCATCAGCGCCGCCCCCGACCGGCGCGCGGCCGTACCCGAGAACGCCCCCACACCCACAACGCCGACGCTTTCACGTGCCCTCCTCACGGTGCCGGGTGCCTGACGACGGCACCCGTCCCGGGTCCGTGTCAGGCGCTCGCGCCGAGTTCGCGAACCGCTTCCGCGAACGCGTCACCACGCTTGTTGTAGTTGGTGAACATGTCCATCGACGCACAGGCCGGGGCCATCAGGACGGTGTCCCCCGGCGCTGCGAGCCGTGCCGCCTGGCGTACCGCCTCGGCCATCGCCCCAGTGTCGGTCCGGTCGAGGTCGACGACCGGCACCTGTGGCGCGTGTCGCGCGAGGGCTTCCCTGATCAGGGCGCGGTCGGCGCCGATCAGGACGGCCCCGCGCAGCCGCTTCGCCGAGGCGGCGACCAGCTCGTCGAAGGTCGCGCCCTTGGCGAGGCCGCCCGCGATCCACACGATCGACTCGTACGCCGCCAACGAGGCCTGGGCCGCGTGGGTGTTGGTGGCCTTGGAGTCGTCGACGTAGGCGACCCCGGCCACGTCGGCGACGTGTTCGATGCGGTGGGCGTCCGGGTGGAAGGCCCGCAGGCCGTCGCGGACCGCCTGCGGGGCCACGCCGAAGGCGCGCGCGAGGGCGGCCGCCGCGAGGGCGTTGGCGATGTTGTGCGGGGCCGGAGGCCGGACGTCGGAGACCTCGGCGAGCTCCTGGGCCTGCTTCTGGCGGTCCGGTACGAAGGCACGGTCGACCAGGATGCCCTCCACGACGCCGAGTTGCGAGGGGGCGGGCGCGGCCAGCGTGAAGCCGATGGCGCGGCAGCCCTCCTCGACGTCGGCCTCGCGGACCAGGTCCTCGGTGGACGGCTTGGCGGTGGCGTCGGCGTTGTAGACGCACGCGACCTGGTTGCCTTCGTAGATCCGGCCCTTGTCGGCGGCGTACGCCTCCATGGAGCCGTGCCAGTCGAGGTGGTCCGGCGCGAGGTTCAGCACGGCGGCGGAGTGCGCGCGCAGGGAGGGCGCCCAGTGCAGCTGATAGCTGGACAGCTCGACGGCCAGGACGTCGTAGGCGTTGTCGTCCTCGCGTCGCTCACCACCGGTCCCGGCCGCCCGTGCTTCGCGCGCCGCCCTGTCCTCCAGGACGACGTCGACGATGGGCGTGCCGATGTTGCCGACGGCCGCGGTGCGCAGGCCGCCGGCGCGCAGGATCGACGCCAGCATCTGCGTGGTCGTGGTCTTGCCGTTGGTGCCGGTGACGGCCAGCCAGGGGGCGGCGCCGGGGCCGCGCAGGCGCCAGGCGACCTCCACGTCGCCGATGACGTCGACGCCCGCCGCGGCGGCGGCCGCGAACAGCGGGCTGTCCGGCTTCCAGCCCGGCGAGGTGACGACGAGGCCGGTGCCCTCGGGCAGCGTCTCCGCGTCCCCGAGGCGCACGGCGACGCCCGCCTCGGCGAGCTCCGCGGCCCGCGCCTGGAGCGCCGGGCCCGAGCCGCCGTCCACGACGGTCACCGCGGCGCCGAGGCCCGCGAGGGCGCGCGCGACGCTGACGCCGCTGACGCCGAGCCCGGCGACGGTGACGCGCAGACCCTTCCAGGAGTCCTGCGAGGCGCTCACTTCTTGGCTGCCCATCCGGCGTAGAAGAGGCCGAGTCCGACGATGACGCACATGCCCTGGATGATCCAGAAGCGGACCACGACCAGGACTTCGGACCAGCCCTTGAGTTCGAAGTGGTGTTGCAGTGGCGCCATCCGGAAGACCCGCTTACCGGTCAGTCGGAAGGAGCCGACCTGGATGACCACCGACATGGTGATGAGGACGAAGAGGCCGCCGAGGAGCGCGAGCAGCATCTCCGTGCGCGAGCAGATGGCGAGGCCCGCGAGGGCGCCGCCGAGCGCGAGGGAGCCGGTGTCGCCCATGAAGATCTTGGCGGGCGAGGTGTTCCACCACAGGAAGCCGAAGCAGGCGCCCATCAGCGCGGACGCCACGACGGCCAGGTCCAGCGGGTCTCTGACCTCGAAACAGGCGGCCGGGTTGGTGAGGTCCTGGGCGTTGGCGCAGGACTCCTGGAACTGCCAGACACCGATGAACGTGTACGCGCCGAAGACCATCACGGAGGCGCCGGTGGCGAGGCCGTCGAGGCCGTCGGTGAGGTTCACGCCGTTCGACATCGCCAGGATCATGAACAGCGCCCAGACGACGAACAGGACCGGGCCGATCGACCAGCCGAAGTCCTCCACGAAGGACAGCTTCGTGGACGCCGGGGTCTGGCCCCGGCCGTCGGCGAACTGCAGCGAGATCACGGCGAAGGCGATGCCGACGATCAGCTGTCCGGCCATCTTCGCCTTGGCGCGCAGACCGAGCGAGCGCCGCTTGACGATCTTGATGTAGTCGTCGAGGAAGCCGACCAGGCCCATGCCCGCCATCAGGCCGAGCACGAGCAGACCCGAGATGGTCGGCTCGGCACCCGTGATGATCTTGCTCAGGAAGTACGCGATGAGGGTCGCCAGGATGAAGGCGATGCCACCCATGGTCGGCGTACCGCGCTTGCTGTGGTGCTCGCGCGGGCCGTCGTCGCGGATGTACTGGCCATAGCCCTTGCGTGCCAGGAGCTTGATCAGCAGGGGCGTCCCGACCAGGGTCAGGAAGAGCCCGATCACACCCGCGAAGAGAACTTGCTTCATCATCGGGCGTCAACTCCGCCCGTCGCGGTGGCGGCGGCGGTGTCCGCCACGAGCGCCTGCGCGACGCTCTCGAGGCCCACCGATCTGGACGCCTTCACCAGCACGACGTCTCCTGGGCGCAGCTCGCTGCGCAGCAGGTCGATCGCCGCCTGTGCGTCGGACACGTGCACCGACTCCTCACCCCACGAACCCTCGTTGTATGCGCCCAGTTGGAGCCAGGACGCTTCCCTGCCCCCGACTGCCACGAGCTTGTTCACGTTCAGCCGGACGGCAAGGCGTCCGACCGCGTCGTGCTCGGCGAGCCCCTCGTCCCCGAGCTCGGCCATCGGGCCGAGCACCGCCCACGTGCGACCGCCCTTGGCCTGTGCGGCCTTGCCCATGGCGACCAGCGCACGCAAGGCGGCGCGCATGGACTCGGGGTTCGCGTTGTAGGCGTCGTTGACGACCGTCACGCCGTCCGGGCGCTCGGTGACCTCCATACGCCAGCGGGACAGCGTGCCCGCCTCGGAGAGCGCGAGGGCGATCTCGTCCACGGACATGCCAAGGTCATGGGCGACGGCGGCCGCGGCGAGCGCGTTCGACACGTGGTGCTCACCGTACAGGCGCAGTCGCACGTCGCTGCACCCGGAGGGTGTGTGCAGCGTGAAGGCCGGCTGTCCGTTCTCCATGAGCCGGACATTCTCGGCGCGTACGTCGGCGTCGTCGGACTCTCCGAAGAGCAGCACGCGCGCCTGCGTGCGCGAGGCCATCGCGCGCACCAGCGGGTCGTCGGCGTTGAGGATCGCGGTGCCGTCCGCCGGGAGGCTCTCGACCAGCTCGCCCTTTGCTTCCGCGATCTGCTCGCGGCCGCCGAACTCGCCGATGTGGGCGGTGCCGACGTTCAGGACGAGGCCGACCCGCGGCGGGGTGAGGCCGGTCAGGTACCGGATGTGGCCCTTGCCGCGCGCACCCATCTCCAGGACCAGGAACCTGGTCTCCTCGGTGGCGGACAGGGCGGTCAGCGGAAGGCCGATCTCGTTGTTGAACGAGCCGGGCGTCCACACCGTCGGCGCCGCGCGCTGGAGCACCTGCGCGATCAGGTCCTTGGTGCTGGTCTTGCCCGCCGAGCCGGTCAGGGCCACGAGGGTGGCGCCGAGCCGGGCGACGACGTGCCGCGCGAGCGCGCCGAGCGCCGCCTGTACATCGTCGACGACGACGGCGGGCACGCCGACCGGGCGCTGCGCGAGGACGGCCACGGCGCCCGCCGCGACGACCTGCGCGGCGTAGTCGTGGCCGTCGACGCGCTCACCGGCGAACGCGACGAACAGGCCGCCGGGCTCCACCTCACGGGAGTCCCGGACGACCGGCGCGGTGACCCGGACCGACGGATCCGGTATGTCGTACGTCTGCCCGCCGACGACGGTGGCGATCTCGGCGAGGGAGAGGGCGATCACAACTTCATCCCTGGGTTTGCTGGATAGCTTCGCGAAGCACCTGGCGGTCGTCGAAGGGACGGACCACCCCGGCGATGTCCTGGCCCTGCTCGTGGCCCTTGCCCGCGACGAGGACGGTGTCGCCGGGCTCGGCGCGGGCGACGGCCGCGGCGATCGCGGCGGCCCGGTCCTCGAAGACGGCGACCTCGGCGCGCTCGTGGGCGGGCACCTCCGCGGCGCCCGCGAGCATGGTGGCGAGGATCGCGAGGGGGTCCTCGGAGCGGGGGTTGTCGGAGGTCAGTACGGCGGTGTCGGCGAGCCGGGCCGCGGCGGCGCCCATCGGCCTCCGCTTGGTCTGGTCGCGGTCGCCGCCGCAGCCGAGCACGATGTGCAGCTTGCCCTCGGTGACCTTGCGCAGCGCGCGCAGGACCGATTCGACGGCGTCCGTCTTGTGGGCGTAGTCGACGACCGCGAGGTAGTCCTGGCCCGCGTCGACGCGCTCCAGGCGGCCCGGGACGCCGGGCACCGCGGCCACGCCGTCGGCCGCGGTCTGCGGGTCGATCCCGGCGACGGCCAGCGCGACGATCGCGGCGAGCGTGTTGGCCACGTTGAACGGGCCCGCCAGCGGCGACTTCGCGGCGATCCGCTCGCCCTTGGGGCCGACGGCGGTGAACGTGGAGTCCATCGGACCCACGTGGACGTCCTCGGCGCGCCAGTCGGCGTCCGGGTGGCCCTCGGCGGAGAAGGTGGTGACCGGCACCTCGGACTCGGTCAGGAGCCTGCGGCCGTACTCGTCGTCGTAGTTGACGACGCCGAGCCGGGCGCGCCGCCGCGTGAACAGCTGCGCCTTGGCCCGGAAGTAGTCCTCCATGTCGGAGTGGAACTCCATGTGCTCCGGGCTCAGGTTGTTGAACACGGCCACGTCGAACACGCAGCCGTCCACGCGCCCGAGCACCAGGGCGTGGCTGGAGACCTCCATCGCGACCGCCTGGACGCCGCGCTCGCGCATCACCGCGAACAGCGCCTGCAGATCGGTGGCTTCGGGCGTGGTGCGCTCGGACTTGATGCGCTCGTCGCCGATGCGCATCTCCACGGTGCCGATGAGCCCGGTGCTGCGGACCTCTCTGAGACCGCCTTCCATGAGGTACGCGGTGGTGGTCTTGCCCGACGTACCGGTGATGCCGATCTGGAGCAGGTCGCGGCCGGGGTGGCCGTACACCGACGCGGCCAGCTCGCCCATGCGGCCGCGCGGGTCCTCGACGACGAGGACCGGCAGGCCCGTGCCGGCGGCGCGCTCGGCACCCGTCGGGTCGGTGAGGATGGCGGCGGCGCCGTGGTCGGCGGCCTGGGCGACGAAGTCGGCGCCGTGCATGCGGGCGCCGGGCAGCGCGACGTACAGGTCGCCGGGGCGCACGGCGCGCGAGTCGTGGGTGATGCCGGTGACACCGGTGGCTCCCGGTGCGGTGCCCGGGGCCGCGGCCCCCAGCTGATCGGCGAGCTCCGCGAGGGGGGTGGCGGAGACCTGGGCCGGCCTGGGCGGTCCCGGATAGGTCACGGGAGCGTCCTTCTGGGTGGTTTGGGACTGATCAGCGTGTGGCACGGCGGTGAGCGTACCGGGCGTACCCCCGCTGGGGCCAAAAGGGAGGGGCCCTGGTGTGCGGTTCCCCGGATCCGGGGTGATCGTCGTCACGGCGGATCCCGCTCAGCGGCCCGGCTTGCCGGCGGCCGGAGGGCGGCCGGGCGTCTCCGGTTTGCCCGGGGTGAAGGTGACCGGGAGGCGGGCGGGAGTGTGGCCGGTCGGCGGCACCTGGAGGGTCTTCAGGGAGAACTGCATGACCTTCTTGTAGATGGGCCCGCAGATCTGGCCGCCGAAGTAGCTGCCCTTCTTGGCGTTCTGGATGACGCAGTAGACGGTGACGCGCGGCTTGTCGGCGGGCGCGAACCCGGCGAAGGACGAGGTGTAGCCGCGGTAGCGGCCGGTCTGCGGGTCGACGCGGTTGGCGGTGCCGGTCTTGCCCGCGACGCGGTAGCCGGGGATGCGCGCCTTCGTGCCGGTGCCCTCCTCGTCGTCGACGACGGACTCCAGCATCCGCGCGACCGTGTTCGCGGTCTTCTTGCTGACGACGCGGTTCTTCTCGGGTGCGGGCGCGGGCGTGAAGCGGCCGTCGGGCCCCTTGGTGCCGCGCACGAGCGTGGGCTCGATCCGCACGCCGTCGTTGGCGAGGGTCGAGTACACGGAGGCCGCCTGCATGGCGTTGATGGAGACGCCCTGGCCGAACGGGATGGTGAACTGCTGCGAGGTCGACCACTTCTCCGGCGGCGCGAGGATGCCCTTGGTCTCGCCCGGGAACCCGAGTCCGGTGGGCTTGCCGATGCCGAACTTGCGCAGGTACGAGTAGAGGGTGCGGTTCACCTGCCGCTGGGTGTCGCCCAGCTCGCCGGTGGCCAGGATCGTGCCGATGTTGCTGGACTTGGCGAGCACGCCGTTGAGCGTGAGGTACCAGGTCGGGTGGTCGATGTCGTCCTGGAAGAGCCGGTCGCCGCGGTGCAGCCGGTTGGGCACGGTCACCCGGGTGTGGGGCGTCGCCGCGTTCTCCTCCAGGACGGCGGCCATCGACATGACCTTGGCGGTGGAGCCCGGTTCGTAGGCGTCCTGCACCGCCGCGTTGCCGAGGCTTCCGCTGGCGGCCCGGGACAGGTCATTGGGGTCGAAGCCGGGCGCGTTGGCCATGGCGAGGACCTCGCCGGTGCGGGTGTCCTGCACGACCACGTAGCCGCGGTCCGCCCGGGACTTCCTGACCTGCTCGGTGATGGCGTCCTGCGCGGCCCACTGGATGTCGCGGTCGATGGTCAGCTCGACGTCCGAGCCGGGCACGGCGGGCTTCTCGTTGCTGCCCGCGGTCGGCACCTGGCGGCCGCCGGACTGGGCGTAGCGGATCTCGCCGGGCTTGCCCGCGAGGCCCTTGTCGAGCTGCTGCTCGATGCCGCCGCCGCCCTTGCCGTCGGCGTTGACCCAGCCCAGTATCCCGGCGGCCAGGTCGTCGTTCGGGTACACGCGCTTGCTGGTGGGCACGGCGAAGACGCCGGCGAGGACGTTGACCGCCGTGGCGTCGGCGTTCGCCTTGTCGGCGAGCGTGGCCCGCAGGTCCTTGATCTGCTTCCACACCTGCGGGGTCTCGCGCCGGGCGAGCAGTGTGAAGCGGGTCTTGGGCGTCCTGAGCTTCTTGGCCAGGACGTCGGTGTCCTCGTCGACGATCGGCGCGAGCAGGGCCGCGGCCTGCTCGGGCGCGTCCTTGATCTTCGTCTCCCCGGCCGTGAACAGCGTGGGGTCGGCCGTGATGTCGTACGCGTCCACGCTGGTGGCCAGCTCGACGCCGCGGCGGTCGGTGATGGCCCCGCGCTCGGCGGCGATCTTGTGGCTGGAGTACCGGTTCTTCTCCGCCTTGGCGGCGTACGCGTCGGCGTCGACGGCCTGCACCTGGAGGAGCCGCACCACGAACGCCAGCATCACCAGCGTCAGGGCGAGGCTGACCAGGCGCAGCCGGGGCCGGGGGCTGCCCAGGCGCAGCGGCCTGGCCGCGGCCGGACGCGGGCGGCGGGCGGGCCGCCGGCCCTGCTGGGGGCGGCGCGGCCCGCCGTCGCGCGCGGGCCGGACGGGGCGGGCCGGTCCGGGGACGCGGCGCCGGGGCGGCGGTTGACGGTCCGTCACTTACGTCACCTGCCGGAGGTCGTGGGGGCGGGCTTCGCGGAAGGGGGCGGGGCGCCCGGCGAGGTGCCGCCGGCGGGCGGCACGGCCGCCGGGCTCGGCGCCGGGGACGGCACGGCTCCCGGCGTGGGCAGCGCCTCGGGGGCCTGGGGCGCCGGGGGCAGCGGCGCGGGCGGGCGGGCCGCGGACTCGCGCAGGGCGGAGGGGCCCGGCGCGCTGTTGGGGACCCCGCGGACGGTGCCGTCGGGGTTCAGGAAGGCCGGGTCGCCGCCGGGGACCATGCCGAGCTCGCGGGCGCGCCGCTGGAGCGCGTCCGGGGCGGCGTACCCGTCGACCTCCCGCTGGAGCTGCTGCTCCTCGTCGGTGAGCTCCTGGGTCTCCCGCTTCACCTTGCTGAGCTGGAAGGACCCTTCGTTGAGGGAGGAGTTGAGCAGCAGGAGCGTGATCAGGCCGCCGCCGAGCAGCAGCACGACCAGGAGCATGAAGGGGGTGCGGGCGGCCTGGCTCGGGCCCCCGGGCAGCAGCCGCGCGAGCCGCGCGGCCCGCCCCCGAAGCTGCGGTCTCTTGCTCACGAAAGCCACCTCCTCCACGAAGCCACCTCGGTCATGCGGACCCCTCGCTCCCCTCGCTTCCGCGAGCCGCCCCGCTCACGCGGGCACCTCGCGGACGCCTCTCACGGAGTGACGTCCTCGCGGATGCGCTGGGCTCCGCGCAGCCGCGCGGGCGCGGCCCTGCGGTTCTCCGCGATCTCCTCCTCGGTGGGCAGTTCGGCACCGCGCGTAAGGAGCTTGAGCCGCGGCTGGTACTCCTCGGGCACGATCGGCAGGCCGGGCGGCGCGGTGTTCGCGGCCCCGGCCGCGAACACCTGCTTGACCAGGCGGTCCTCAAGGGAGTGGTACGACAGGACGGCGATGCGGCCGTCCACGGCGAGCGCCTTGACGGCCGCGGGAATGGCCCGCTCCAGGACGCTCAGCTCGCCGTTGACCTCGATGCGCAGGGCCTGGAAGGTGCGCTTGGCGGGGTTGCCGCCGGTGCGCTTGGCGGCCTGCGGGAGCGCGTCCCTGATCAGCTCGACGAGCCGGGCGCTGTTGCTGAAGGGCTCCTTGTCGCGCTCGCGCACGACGGCGGACACGATCCGCTTGGCCTGCTTCTCCTCGCCGTACTGGCGCAGGATCCGCACCAGTTCGCCCGCGGGGTAGGTGTTGAGGACCTCGGCGGCGCTCATGCCGGTCGTCTGGTCCATGCGCATGTCGAGGGGCGCGTCCTGGGCGTAGGCGAAGCCGCGGTCCGCCTCGTCGAGCTGCATGGAGGAGACGCCGAGGTCGAACAGGACGCCCTGGACGCGCGGGATGCCGAGCCGGTCGAGCACCTCGGGCAGCTCGTCGTAGACCGCGTGGACGAGGGTCGCGCGCTCGCCGTGGGGCGCAAGCCGCTCGCCGGACAGGCGCAGCGCCTCCTTGTCCCGGTCCAGGGCGACGAGGCGGGCCTCGGGGAAGGCGGTGAGGAGGGCCTCGCTGTGGCCACCGAGGCCGAGGGTGCAGTCGACGACGACGGCTCCCGGCCGGGTGAGCGCCGGGGCCAGCAGGTCCAGGCACCGCTGGAGCATCACCGGGACGTGTCGGCCCGCCCTTCGCCCACCACCACCCTTATTTGGAAGCGCTTCGCGCCCTGTCACTTTGGGGCCTCTCAGGTCCGGCGGGCGTCGCACGCACCGCCGGGTCCCCGCCCGCTCGGTGAAGGGGAGCCGGATGCCGGCGCCGGGGAGGCGGCGTCAGCCGACCGGGAGCGGGAGGAGGCCGAGCCGTACGTACGCGCCACGCACGTGGGGAATTCTGCGAATCTCCGGATGTACCAGCGGGGAGCAGGTCTCCGCTCCCGCTTCGCGTCACTTTAGTCCACCCTGTCTCGCGGTCAATCAACCGGCCTGCGCGGCGCGGCCCGGCCGGGATCACGTCCGTGATCAGCGCGACTTCACCCGTTCGGCGGGCTCGCGCCCGTCCCTGTGGGTTACCTCACAACAACGTTCGATGGTGTTCTTTGTCCCCTCTCACGACAGGCCCCCACCCGCTGTGACCACTACCGTCATAGTCATGACGACTTCCGCATCCCTCCCCACTGAGCCCGAAGGCGCCATACCCACCGGTGCGCGCGAGGACGGCACCGTCACCGACCGCCTGGTCGACGCGAACACGCGCTACGCGGCGGGCTTCACCGACCCCGGCATGGACGCCCGGCCCGTCCTCCGGGTCGCGGTCGTGGCCTGTATGGACGCCCGCCTCGACCTGCACGCCGCACTCGGGCTCGAACTCGGTGACTGCCACACCATCCGCAACGCCGGCGGCGTCGTCACCGACGACGTCATCCGCTCGCTGACCATCAGCCAGCGCGCGCTCGGCACCCGCAGCGTGGCCCTCATCCACCACACCGGCTGCGGCCTGGAGTCCCTCACCGAGGAGTTCCGGCACGACCTGGAGATGGAGGTCGGACAGCGGCCCGCGTGGGCCGTGGAGTCCTTCCGCGACGTCGACCAGGACGTGCGGCAGTCGATGCAGCGCGTGCGCACCTCGCCGTTCCTGCTGCACTCCGACGACGTGCGCGGCTTCGTCTTCGACGTGCACACGGGCCTGCTGCGCGAGATCGACCCCGCCTGAGGCCACGACACACCCGCGGGACGCGAGCGGGGCGCCGACCGGGAACGGCGGCGCCCCGCTCGCCCGCGACCGCGGTGGGCCCGCGTGACCGAATCGACAGTGTGTGACGCTGGGGTACCGGGTACCGGACAATTTCCGGCACCCGAAACGCCGCAAGATCCGACATAACGGCGCCAGTTATCCACAGGCAAGTGACACGAACCGGTATGCCCAACAAGAATGCCTGTGTGGCGCCGCGCTGAACCATTCACGCGTGGTGTCCGTGTTTCGGGGTGGGCCGGTCCGCACGTGAGTGTCGGCCCGGGGAACCATGAAAAGAGGTATCCCTTGCTCCTTGCCGAGCGTGGGGAAGGGCCGAGGAGGGCCGGGTGACGACCTATGACGATCGAGCGAGCCTCACAGATCTGACCGCCACGGCGGAGCGTGTCCGCGGGTCGGTCGAGGGTGTGATCGAGGGCAAGCCGGAGGTCGTACGGCTATCGCTGACGGTGCTCCTCGCCGAGGGGCACCTGCTCATCGAGGATGTTCCGGGCGTGGGCAAGACCATGCTCGCCAAGGCGCTCGCGCGGTCCATCGACTGCTCGGTGCGGCGCATCCAGTTCACGCCGGACCTGCTGCCGTCGGACATCACGGGTGTGTCCATCTGGGACCAGCAGCGCCGTGACTTCGAGTTCAAACCGGGGGCGATCTTCGCGCAGATCGTGATCGGCGACGAGATCAACCGCGCGTCCCCGAAGACGCAGTCCGCGCTCCTGGAGTCCATGGAGGAGCGCCAGGTCACCATCGACGGGCAGACGTACGAACTGCCCAGCCCCTTCATGGTGGTGGCCACGCAGAACCCGGTGGAGATGGAGGGCACCTATCCGCTGCCCGAGGCGCAGCGCGACCGCTTCATGGCGCGCGTCTCGATCGGCTATCCGGGCCCCGAGGCCGAGCTCCAGATGCTGGACGTGCACGGCGGGGTGTCCCCGCTGGACGACCTCCAGCCGGTGGCGCACGCCCACGACATCGTGAAGCTCATCGACGCGGTCCGCACGGTCCACGTCGCCGAGACCGTGCGCCGGTACGCGGTCGACCTGGTCGGCGCCACCCGCAACCACCCCGATCTGAGACTCGGCGCGTCGCCGCGCGCGACCCTGCACCTGCTGCGGGCCGCCAAGGCGTCCGCGGCGCTCAGCGGCCGTGACTTCGCCCTGCCGGACGACGTGCAGGCGCTGGCCGTCGCCGTCCTCTCGCACCGGCTGCTGCCCACGGCCCAGGCGCAGTTGAACCGCCGCACGGCCGAATCGGTCGTCCTGGAGATCCTGCAGCGCACCCCGGTCCCGGCGGCGCCCCAGCCCGGCCAGGGATTCTTCGGCCAGCAGCCGCCCGGCGCCCGGAGGCTGTGATGACGGCCGGGGGGATGCCGTCGGAGCGACCCGACGATACCGGCGGCACCGGCGGCACTGGGCACCACGCGGAGAACGGGGACAGGGGGGAGCGGGGCGGACTGCGCACGGCGCTCGCCGGGCTCACCACCCGGGGCCGCTCCTTCTTCGCCGCGGGCATCGCCGCCGCCGTCTGCGCCTACGTGCTCGGCCAGGGCGACCTGCTGCGGGTCGGACTGCTGCTCGCGGTCCTGCCGCTGGTGTGCTCCGGCGTGCTCTACCGCACGCGCTACCGCGTCGCGGGCAGCCGTCGGCTGACCCCCGCGCGCGTGCCCGCAGGCTCGGAGGCGCGCGTGCACCTGCGCATGGAGAACGTCTCGCGGCTGCCCACGGGCCTGCTGATGCTCCAGGACCGCGTTCCGTACGTGCTCGGGCCGCGGCCGCGGTTCGTGCTCGACCGCGTGGAGGCGAGCGGGCGCCGCGAGGTGTCCTACCGCGTCCGCTCGGACCTGCGCGGCCGCTATCCGCTGGGCCCGCTCCAGCTGCGCCTCACCGACCCCTTCGGGATGTGCGAGCTGACCAGGTCCTTCTCCACGTACGACACGCTGACGGTGGTCCCGCGCGTGGAGGCGCTCCCGGCGGTGCGCCTGACCGGCGAGGCCAAGGGGTACGGCGACGGGCGGCACCGCTCGCTCGCCCTCGCGGGCGAGGACGACGTCATTCCGCGCGGCTACCGCTACGGCGACGACCTGCGCCGCGTCCACTGGCGCTCGACCGCGCGCTACGGCGAGCTGATGGTGCGCCGCGAGGAGCAGCCGCAGCGCGCCCGCTGCACGGTCCTCCTGGACACCCGCGCGGTGGCCCACCAGGGCGCGGGCCCGGACTCGGCCTTCGAGTGGGCGGTCTCGGGCACGGCCTCCACCCTGGTGCACATGCTCGAGCGGGGCTTCTCCGTACGCCTGTTGACCGACACCGGCAACTCGCTGCCCGGCGAGGGCGCCGACGGCTTCGCGGGCGCCAGCCAGGAGTCGGCGGACTCGGCCGGGCTGATGATGGACACGCTCGCCGTGATCGACCACTCGGACGGCGCGGGCCTCTCGCGCGCGTACGACGTGCTCCGCGGCGGCAACGAAGGCCTTCTCGTGGCCTTCCTCGGTGACCTCGACGAGGAGCAGGCCACGGTGGTCGCCAAGATGCGCCAGCGCAGCGGTGCCGCGGTCGCCTTCCTCACGGACAGCCACGCCTGGCTGCGGGGCGCGGGTACCCCGCCGTCCCCGGCGGCCGCGAACGGGCTGCGGCTGCTGCGCGAAGCGGGCTGGACGGCGGTCGCCGTGCCGCCCGGGGTGTCGCTGGTCGACCTGTGGCGCCAGGCGGACCACCTGCGCACCGGCACGGTGGCGGCGCCCGCGGCGAGCACGGGCCCGATGGCGGGCGGGACAGGGGGATGGACATGAGTGGGCGGACGCGACTGGCGCTGTGCGCCGCCGCCGCGACGCTGATGGCGTCGGGCGCGATGCTGCCGCTCGTCGACGAGTCGGGCTGGCTGGTGCAGGCGGCGATCCTGCTCGCGCTGCAGAGCGGCGTGGGCGGCCTGGCGCGGCGGGTGCCGCTCGCCCGGCCGCTGACGGTGGCCGCGCAGGCCCTGGTCACCCTGCTGCTCCTGACGCTGGTCTTCGGCCGGGAGCAGGCGCTCGCCGGGGTGATCCCCGGGCCCGAGGTGTTCCGGCACTTCGGGCTGCTCCTGGAGGCGGGCGGCGACGACGTCGGGCGGTACGCGATCCCGGCACCGCTCACCGACGGCATCCGGCTGATGCTGGTCGGCGGGGTCCTGGTGGTCGGGCTCATGGTGGACGCGCTCGCGGTGACGTTCCGCACGGCCGCGCCGGCGGGCCTTCCGCTGCTCGCCCTGTACTCGATCGCTGCGGGCCTCGCCGAGGACGGCGCCGGGTGGCTGTGGTTCCTGCTCGCGGCCGCCGGATATCTGTTGCTGCTCCTCGCGGAGGGCCGCGACCGGCTCTCGCAGTGGGGGCGGGTCTTCGGCGGGGCGGCCCGGCCGCCCGGCCGGGTCTCGGCGGGCCTGGACGGCGACGGCGGCGCACTCGCCCCGGTGCGCACGGGCCGCCGCATCGGCGCCGTCGCCCTGGGCGTCGCCCTGGTGGTGCCGCTCGCCCTGCCCGCCCTCGACGGCGGCCTCCTGGACGACTCGAACGGGCCGGGGGGCGGCGGCCGCGGCGGAGGCGGCACCATCTCCGCGGTGAACCCGCTGGTCGCGCTCCAGGACAGCCTGAACCAGCCGGAGGACCGCGAGGTCATCTCGTACCGCACGAACGCGAAGAACTCCCAGGAGATGTATCTGCGGATCGTGTCGCTCGACAAGTTCGACGGCACGACGTGGAAGACCACCGTCCGGGACATCGAGGACATCCCCTCGCGCCTGCCGGACCCGCAGGGCCTGTCCCCCACCGTCCGCAGGACCGAGATCCAGACGAACCTCTCGGCGGCGGACGGCTACGCGCAGAACTGGCTGCCCATGCCGTATCCGGCGAGCCAGGTGCGCATCGAGGGGCGCTGGCGGTACGAGCCCGTGGGCCGCGCCGTGGTCGGCGACCGCGGGCAGACCACGCGGGGCGTGCAGTACTCCGTCAACAGCCTGGTCGTGGAGCCCACGGCCGAGCAGCTCGCGGCCGCTCCCCCGCCGCCCGCGGCCGTGGCGCGGGAGTTCACCAAGGTGCCGGACTCGCTGCCCTCGGTGGTGGAGGAGACGGCCCGCAGGATCACCCGCGGCGCCGCGAACGACTACGAGCGGGCGGTGAAGCTCCAGGACTGGTTCGCCTCCGACGGCGGCTTCACGTACAACACGCAGGTCCGTGCGGGCAGCGGCCCCTCGGCGATCGCGCGCTTCCTGGACCAGAAGGAGGGCTTCTGCGTCCACTTCTCCTTCGCCATGGCGTCGATGGCGCGCACGCTCGGCATTCCGGCGCGCGTGGCGGTGGGCTTCACCCCGGGCTCCGCGCAGGCGGACGGCACCATGTCGGTGGGTCTTCGGGACGCGCACGCCTGGCCCGAGCTGTACTTCGAGGGCGTGGGCTGGACCCGCTTCGAGCCGACGCCGACCCGTGGCTCCGTGCCGGAGTACACCCGTGACCAGACCCCGTCCGACGACTCCAGCGACCCGGCGGCGCCCACGCCGTCCACGTCGGAGAAGGAGTCCCCGGGGCCCTCGCAGTCCTCGGACTGCCCGCGCGACCAGCGGCAGGCGGGGGGCTGCAACAGCGCGATGCCGCAGCTCTCGTCCGGCTCCGACGACGACGGGCCGCCGGTCGCGATGATCGTGGGCGGGTCGCTGGCGGGGCTCGCCGTGCTCGCGGTGCCCCTGTTGCCGCTGCTGTGGCGGACCCGGGTGCGCGCGGTGCGCCTCGGCGTCGGCGGGCGCACCGAGGCGGACGCCACGGCGCGGACCCTCGCGGCCTGGCTGGAGGTCACGGACACCGCGTGGGACCACGGCATCCCGCCGGACGAGTCCCGGACACCGCGCACGGCGGCGGCCCGGATCGTCCGCCTCGGCAAGCTGGAGGCGGGCGCCGCGGAGTCCGTGCACCGGGTGGCCGCGGCGGTGGAGCAGGTCCTTTACGCGCCGCAGCCGCGGCACGCGACGGGGCTGGCGGACGACGTGCGGCGGCTGCGGGCGGGGCTGCGTGCCTCCGCGAGCCGTCCGGCCCGGCTGCGGGCGACGCTCGCGCCGCGTTCGGCCGCGCGGGTGACGTGGGCGCTTTCGGAGCGCTGGACCGGGCTGCGCGCCCGGTGGCAGCGGTGTGTGGCCAAGCGGTGGCCCGCCCGGCCCGCGGCGCGCGAGGGGAGCTGAGGCCCCGGGTCCGGCGCCCTGGCCTGGCCCGAAACGACCGTGGGGTGACCGCCTGTCTGCGGTCACCCCACGGTCGTGTGCGGCCCCCTCACCTCCGCCTCATGTGCGAGTGCACATGCGTGAGCAAATCCCGGAGCCGACGGCTCCGCGGGGCCTGACGCCAGGGCGAGCGGCCCCCGGGAGCACCGGGTACGGGCCAGCGGCGGTGCCCGGTCGCACGGCACCGGCCTCGGCGCGGACCGCCCTGCGGCACCGGCGTCCGCGCAGCCGGGTCCGGACAGCGACAAGGCCCGGCGCGCGGGGTGCGCGACGGGCCTTGGGCGGAGCAGGGAAGTCAGGCGCGGCGGGGAAGTCTTTCGGGAGGGCTACTGGCCGCCTTGCTGCTCGTCCCTGCGGCGCTGCCAGCGCTGCTCGATGCGGTCCATCATGGACCGCCGCTGCCTGGGGTGATGCTGCCGCCGCCCGTGCGGGGCGGCGGTTCCACTCGGGGTGCCGGGGGCCTGTTCGCCCGGCTTGGGCGCCTTGCGCCAACCGGTGACGGCGAGCACCGCGCAGCCCAGCATGACGAGGAATCCCACCACGCTCACCCAGATCAGCTGGGCGACCATTCCGGCCATGAGAAGGGCGATGCCCACCAGGAAGCCCGCGACCGCTTGGTAGACCCGCTTCCGGGTGTACGTACGCAGCCCGCTTCCCTCAAGCGCTGTCGCGAACTTGGGATCTTCGGCGTACAGCGCTCGCTCCATTTGCTCGAGCATGCGCTGCTCGTGCTCCGAGAGCGGCACGGAGTCCTCCTCATCGTGCAGTCGCCGGGGCGACCGGGGGGTCCCCTTCAGGATAGGCAGGGAATCGCCCCCGTGAAACCCGCCCCTCTGCGCCAACTTCGCCAAACCGGACCGTCAGGTCGCTCCGGCTCGCTGAAGCCTGCATTCCCCAGCGGCCGGTCTGTCATGCCGGACGGTGTCCCTCGATCATACGGCGCCCGTAGCCCGTTCGGGGGGCCTGTGGCGTACTCCATGTGCTGCTGCGCCCCTGATCAGCGAGGTAGCCCCAGGCGTCACAGGGGCCCCAGCGGCCCGTCGGCGCTCAGGCCCCGCTCGCCTCGGGGGTCTCGCCGAGCACATGGAGCTGGGTGGCCACGGAGTGGAACGCGGACAGCTCGGCGGCCGCCGCCTCCAGCTTCAGGAGGGCCTCCAGGGCACCGGGCTCGGTGTCGACGAGGACGCCGGGCACGAGGTCGGCGAAGACCCGCACGCCGTGCACCCCGGCCACGCGCAGGCCCGCGCCCTCGACCAGCTCGGTGAGCTGGTCGGCGGTGAAGCGGCGCGGCACCGGGTCGCCCTCGCCCCAGCGCCCGGCCGGGTCCTGGAGCGCGCGGTGGGCCTCGGTGAAGTGTCCGGCCAGGGCCCGGGCGATGACGGCGCCGCCGAGGCCCGCGGCGAGCAGGCTCAGGACGCCGTCGGGGCGCAGCGCTCCGACCACGTTGCGCACGCCTTCGGCGGGGTCGTCCACGTACTCCAGGACGCCGTGGCAGAGCACCGCGTCGTAGCCGCCGCGCTCGACGACGTCGAAGAGGCCGTGCACGTCGCCCTGGACGCCGCGCACGCGGTCGGCGACACCGGCCTCCGCGGCGCGGCGCTCCAGCGCGAACAGCGCGTTGGGGCTGGGGTCGACGACCGTGACGCGGTGGCCGAGGCGGGCCACGGGTACCGCGAAGTTCCCGCTGCCGCCGCCGGTGTCCAGGACCTCCAGGCCGCCGGGGCCGTCGCCCGCGGTGGCCTTGACCCGGCGGTCGAGGGCGTCCTTCAGGACCTCCCAGACCACGGCCGTACGGAGGGAAGCGCGGGGGCGAGGGGGGTCGGAGCGCAGCGACGCCGCTTGCGGCGGGCGGGGGGAGGCGGGCGGGCGCATCGGGTCCGACACGGCAGTTGACTCCTCGGCGCGGCTCCGCCTGTGCGTCGGCGGGCTGTTCGGGTACGGGCGCCCCCACCCTATTGCCTCTGGACCCGTGCCCCGGCATCACCGGGGGCGGGCGGCGCGGGCACCCGCTCACGGCGGCACCCGGCCGCCCCCGGGCCGGGCGTGCGCCGCGGGGCCGGCCCGGGCCTCGTGGCGCACGCCCAGGTCAGCCCGCATCCGGCGACTCCTGACGGGCCTGGGGCAGCACGGGCTGGAGGACCAGCATCCGCTCGACGAGGCGCAGGAACATCGCCGCGTCGCGCAGCAGGTCGTCGGCGTCGCGGACGCCGGCCGCGCCCTGGATGCCCGCTTCGGCGCGGGCCCTGCGGGCGGCCCCGGAGGCGAACAGGGCGCTCCACTCGGTCAGCTCGGGGGCTATCTCGGGCAGCACTTCCCAGGCGCTGCGGATGCGCTGCCTGCGCCGGGGGTTGAGCTCGGGCCTGCCGCGGGCGGCGAGGACGGCGGCGGCGGTGCGCAGGGCGGCCAGGTGGGCCGTGGCATAGCGCTCGTTCGGAGGGTCCAGGCGGGCGGCCTCGTCGAGTCCGGCGCGGGCCTGGGCGAGCAGTTCGAGGGCGGCGGGCGGGGCCGTGGCGCGGCGCAGGACGGGGTGCACGTCGCTCGCCGGGCCGGTCAGTGAGGGGGCAGGGCCTGTGGCGCGGCGCCGGGGTGCGGCGGCCGCTGCGTGCGAACGGGCCATGACGAACCTCCTGTCGTCTGTGTGACGGCGCAGTGGCCGTATGTGCCCATCGTGGGGTACGCCACTGACAATCGGCGCTGACCTGGGCCTTTGCCTCGTTCGTGGGTTCGGGCTACCTTTTGAACTGACCAGTCAGTACAAAAACTTCGCCCGGCGGCCCCGCGCGGCGGCCCCGCCGGGCGGCCCGGGCTCACCGGCCCCTGCTGGTCGGCCGGTCGGCCCGCACGCTTCGGACGACGTGAAAGGCGAGGAAGACCGTGAACGGTTCGCACGGCGCCGCCGTCAGCGCGGCGGACTTCGGACTCCAGGGGCCACGCGGCTGGGCCTTCCGCGGCATCGGCTTCGCGGCGGAGCCAGGGGCGCTCGTCGCCGTCGAGGGCCCCTCCGGGTCCGGCCGCACCTGTCTGCTGCTCGCGCTCACGGGGCGCATGCGGGCCACCGAGGGCTCGGCGTCCGTGGGCCGCGCCCGGCTTCCCGGGCAGCTCGCCGCGGTGCGCCGGATCAGCGCGCTCGGCCCGGTGCCGGGCGTCAACGACCTCGACCCCGCGCTGACCGTCGCCGAGCACCTGCGGGAGCGCGCGCTCCTGGAGCGGCGGTACGAGGGCTCGCTGCGCGGCCTGCTGCGCCCGCGCGCGGAGCGGGCGACCGCGTCCCGGCTGCGGATCGACACCGCGCTCGGGGCCGCCGGGCTGGACGTCGCCGCGCTCCCCAAGGGCTCGCGGACGTCGGTGCGGGACCTGGAGCGCCTCGACGCGCTGCGGCTCTCGGTGGCGCTCGCGCTCGTCGGGCGCCCCCGGCTGCTCGGCGTCGACGACACCGACCTCAAGCTGTCGGACGCCGAGCGGGACGAGGCCTGGGAGCTGCTGCGGTCCGTCGCCGCGCGCGGGACGACGGTCGTGGCCGTGTGCAGCGAGGCCCCCGAGGACGCGGTCGTGGTCTCGACCGCACCCGCCGCCGAGCGCCCCGACGCGACCGGCGCCACCAGCCCCACCGACTCCACCGACTCCACCGACTCCACCGACGACGACAAGGAGACAGCGGATGCGCTCCCCGAAGCTCGCCGCGCTTGAGCTCAAGCGCTTCGGCAGGGGCAGGCTCCCGCGCGCGGCACTCGTCGCGCTCCTGCTGCTTCCCCTGCTGTACGGCGCCCTGTACCTGTGCTCGTTCTGGGATCCGTACGGCCGCCTCGACCGGATCCCCGTGGCGCTCGTGAACGACGACAAGGGGACCAAGGTCGACGGCGACAAGCTCGCGGCGGGCGACAGCATCGTCAAGAAGCTGCGGGACAGCGAGACCTTCGACTGGCGCGAGGTGAGCGCCGCCGAGGCCCGCGAGGGCGTCGAGGACGGCACGTACTACCTCTCGCTGACCATGCCGTCCGACTTCAGCAGGCGCGTCGCGTCGAGCTCGGGCGCCTCCCCGGAGACGGGGGCCCTCCAGGTCCGCACGAACGACGCGAACAACTACATCGTCGGGCAGATCTCCCGCACGGTGTTCTCGGAGGTGCGCAGGGCGGCCTCCACCAAGGCCTCGCGCGGCTTCCTCGACAAGATCTTCATCTCGTTCTCCGACATCCACGGGGCGACGGCGAAGGCGGCCAAGGGCGCCGACAAGCTCGAAGGCGGCATCGGAAAGGCGAAGAAGGGCTCCAAGGACCTCGTCGACGGCCTGAAGAGCGCCAAGGACGGCAGCGGGAACCTCGCCTCGGGCGTCAGGAAGCTGCACTCCGGCGCGGGCGACCTGGAGGACGGCTCGCGCCGCGTCGCGGACGGCACGCGGAAGCTGGCCGACCGCGTCAACGGCGAGGCGGCCAAGGTACGGCCGTATCTGAAGGACAACGGCAAGACCCTCGGGGACAGCGCGCAGCTCGTCGCCGACTCCTCCAAGGCGGTCCGCCACAACCTGAGCACCCTGGTCGAGAGGGCTCCCAAGGCGGCCACCGACGCCAAGGTGGCCTCGGCCGCCCTGGACGGCTTCTACGAAGAGCAGTGTCGGCAGGCCCCCGAGGCCCCTTCCTGGTGCCCGAAGCTGAAGAAGGCCAAGGAGGTCGCGGCCGACGTCTCGACCATCGCCGGGGACGTCGACACGCTGGTCAAGGACCAGAACGGCGATCTGAAGCAGCTCGACACGAGCCTCGGCACGCTGCAGAAGAAGGCCCAGGGCCTCGCCGACCGCGCCCCGCACCTGGACGAGAAGCTGGAGAAGACCGTCCGGGACGTCAACGCGCTCAACAAGGGCGCCGGGGACGTCGCCAAGGGCGCCAAGAAGCTGCACACGGGCCTCGGCACCGCCAAGACCGGCGCCACGGAGCTGGACGCGGGCGTCGGCAAGCTGAAGACGGGCGCGAGCGACCTCAACGGCGGCCTGTTCACACTGGCGGACGGCTCCCAGAAGCTGGCGGGAGGCCTGCACGACGGCGTCGAGAAGATCCCCGACTACGACAAGAAGGACCGCGACCAGCGCACCGACGTCATGGCCGACCCCGTGCAGCTCGCCTCCCAGTCCCTGCACAAGGCGCCCAACTACGGCACCGGCTTCGCCCCGTACTTCATCCCGCTGTCCCTGTGGGTCGGCGCGATGGTGGCGTACATGCTGATCCAGCCGCTCAACCGGCGCGCGCTCGCCGCGGGCGCCGCCGCGTGGCGCGTCGCGCTCGCGGGCTGGCTGCCGGTCGCGGCCCTGGGAGTGCTGCAAGTGGCCGCCCTGATGTCCGTACTCCACTGGGGCCTCGGGCTCCAGATGACGCGGGCCGCCGGAACCATCGGCTTCCTGACCCTGGTGACGGCCTGCTTCGCGGCCATCGTGCAGTGGCTGAACGCGCGCTTCGGAGCCGCCGGGCGGATCCTCGTCCTCGCGGTCCTGATGCTCCAGCTGACGTCGGCGGGCGGCACGTACCCCGTGCAGACGAGCCCCGGCTTCTTCCGTGCGATCCACCCCTACTTGCCGATGAGTTACGTCGTCGACGCCCTCAGGAGGCTCATCACGGGCGGCGGCCTGGGCCCGGTCTGGCAGGCGTGCGCGGTCCTGGCGGCCTTCACCGCGGGCGCCCTCGCGCTCACCGCCGTCACCGCGCGCCGCAAGCAGGTGTGGACACTCGACCGGCTGCACCCGGAGCTGAGCCTGTGAACGGGACGGAACCTGTGAAAATCAGGCGTATGGAAAGCAGCGCGAGCAGCACGCGGCGTGAGGCCACCAGGCAGAAGTTGTACGAGGCCGCCGTCACCCTCATCGCGGAACAGGGGTTCTCCGCCACGACAGTTGACGAGATCGCCGAACGGGCGGGCGTCGCGAAAGGCACGGTCTACTACAACTTCGCCAGCAAGTCCGTCCTCTTCGAAGAGCTGCTGCGGCACGGCGTGGGCCTGCTCACCGCCTCCCTGAAGGACGCCGCCGAGCGGACCGTCCTGGAGGGCGGCAGCAAGGTCGACGCCCTGGACGCGATGATCCGCGCGGGCCTCCTCTTCATCGACCGCTACCCGGCCTTCACCCAGCTGTACGTCGCCGAGCTGTGGCGCACGAACCGGGCCTGGCAGTCCACCCTGATGGTCGTCCGCCAGCAGGCCGTCGCCGTGGTCGAGGACGTCCTGCGCGCGGGCGTGGCGAACGGCGAGCTCAGCGAGGAGATCGACATCCCCCTGACGGCGGCGGCCCTCGTGGGCATGGTCCTGGTGGCCGCGCTCGACTGGCAGTCCTTCCAGCCGGAGCGCTCGCTCGACGACGTGCACGCGGCGCTGTCCCGGCTGCTCCAGGGGCGGGTGAGCGGCAGCCGCTGACCCGGGCGGGCCACCGGGACGCACGCGCCCCGCGGTTCACCCGTTCGTACGCATCCCCCGTCGCACGGCGCCGGTCCGGTGCGGCCTGGCACAGGCACACCGGACCGGCGCTTTCTCGGTCCCCCGCGCGACCCCCGTGGTCGTTCCCCCGGTCGCCCCCGTGACCTCGCTCCCGCCTGCGAGGCGGGAGGAGCGGCCAAGGGCGCCGCCCCGTTCCGCCGCCCCGTGTCGGCGGTGCCGGTGCCGCGCCCTTCTCCGTGTCATCACTCTCCCGTCCGCGCACGTCGGACCCCATCCGCGCGCGTACTCATCTCCACCCCTAGGTACGGATACTCAGGCCCGGGTGCTCACGCGCAGGCCGGAACGTCGCTTACTAGTTGCGATCACGTCCGTGCCCGTGCTCGGCCGTCCCCTTCCGGGCCTTGATGCGGGCCGCCCGGTGGGCGTGAGTCGTGGTGAAGGCCTGGGCGAGCTGGGTGGCCAGAGCAGCGAACACACCCACCGCGAGGAGCCCGTACGGGATCGTGAAGACCCTTCCGAGAGCGGTGGCAGGCGCCAGGTCCCCGTACCCGATCGTCAACCCGGTGCACACCGCGAAGTAGAAGGAGTCCAGCACGCCCCACCCCTCCTGGTGCGCGTAGAAGAGGGTGGCCGAGGTCCACAGCAACGCCAGCGTCCACGCCGTTCCCCGGAACGTGGGCCTTCCCCAAGCCGTACGCAGCGCACTCCCGAGCCGCACGAGCATGACCACAAGACCGAACACGCCCGCACCGTAGTCTTCGCCCCGCAGCGCTCTTCGCATTGCCGCGGTCCCCGTGCGTGTCGCCCGCAGCGCGAGACGCTTCGCGCCGAGGCCTCTCACACCCGTACATGGCGAGGTTCGGCAAGCCGTCACGGCTCGGATCCCGTCGGTTCTCGATGGCGTACCGCGTCCCGCTGCATGATCCTGGGGTGGTGCTGAACCGTGCTGACTCCCCCGCCCGCCTGACACGCGTTTCCGCAGGCCGGTGACCTCGTGAGTGTTCTCCCCCTGGTGTTCACCAGCGGCTGGGCCAGCGGGATCAACGCCTACGCGGTGGTCCTGCTGCTCGGCGTCTTCGGTGCCACGGGGGTCTCCGACGACGTGCCCGAGTCGCTGCAGAGCCCGGGGGTGCTGATCGCCGCGGGCGTGCTCTTCGCGTGCGAGGCCGTCGCCGACAAGATCCCGTACGTGGACTCGGTGTGGGACGCCGTGCACACGGTCGTCCGGCCGCTGTCCGGCGCCTGGGTGGGCGCGCTGCTCGCCGGGCAGAGCGGCTCGCTCCCGGACGTGGCGGCGGGCGCCATCGGCGGCTCCACGGCCCTGGCGAGCCACGCCGTCAAGGCCGGGACGCGGATGGCGGTCAACA
This sequence comes from Streptomyces sp. AN091965, assembly GCF_022698285.1. NCBI lineage: Bacteria > Bacillati > Actinomycetota > Actinomycetes > Kitasatosporales > Streptomycetaceae > Streptomyces > Streptomyces sp. AN091965. The sequence goes on from NZ_JALDMY010000001.1 coordinate 2,968,078, forward strand.
CCTCGCCGGAGCCGTTCAGCAACGCCATCGTGAGCACCGCGGAGGACCTCGGCGTCGGCGGAGTGGTCAGCTTCGCGATGTTCCACCCCGAGGCCGCGGCGGTCATCGCGGGCGTGCTGCTGCTCATCGGCCTGGTGCTGCTCGCCTTCCTCGCCTCGCGCATCCGCCGGTTCCTGCGGCGCAGGGCGCAGCGCCGCGAGGAGCGCCGCCTGGCCGCCGCGGCGGGGCGGCCACCGGACCCGCCCCCTCCCGGGCCGCGCCCCCGACAGCGTGGGAGGCCGTAGGGGCGGGCGGCCGACGGCGTTGTCAGTGGCGGCGGATAAAGTCCCTGGCATGGCACGGATTGTGGTGATCGGCGCCGGGATGGGCGCCATGACGGCCGCCGCCCGGCTGGCCGTCGCGGGCCACCGGGTGGTGGTGCACGAGCGCGCGCGAACGTACGGCGGCGCGGTCGGCCGCGTGGAGCGCGACGGCTTCGGCTTCGACACGGGCCCGGCCCTGCTGCACCTGCCCGCGGTCTACCGCGACCTGTTCGTGAAGACGGGCAAGCAGCCCCTGGAGGACTGCGTCGAGCTGTCCCAGGTCGAACCCGCGGTCCGGCACGTGTTCGCGGACGGCACCACGACGGACCTGCCGAACGCCTCGCGGGCGGGCGTCAGCGAGGCCCTGGACGCGGCCCTCGGCTCCGGCGCGGGCGCCCAGTGGTCGGCGTTCATGAACCGCGCGCGGGAGGCCTGGGACCGCACCCGCCGCCCCCTCCTGGAAGAGCCCCTGTGGCCGAACTGGCAGGTGCTCGCCGAGCGCGAGCCCTACCCCTCGGTCCCCCGCCGCCGACTGCTGCGCAAGGAGCTGCGCGCGGCCACGCTCACCGAGGTCGGCGCCTTCGAGCTGAGCGGCGAGCCCCGTCTGTGCGCCCTGCTCGAGCACTTCGCCCTGGCCCACGGCCTCGACCCGCGCACGACACCCGCGAGCGCGGCCGTCCTGCCCTATCTGGAGCAGACCTTCGGCTCCTGGTCGGTGCGCGGTGGCCTGCGCGCGCTCGCCCGTGCGGTGTACGAGCGGTGCCTGGCCCGCAGGGTCGAGTTCGTCTTCGGCTCGGCGGTGACGCGGATCGTGGTGAAGGACGGCCGCGCGGCGGGCGTCGGCCTCGCCGACGGCACCGTGGTGGACGCGGACTTCGTGGTGGCGGGCGTCCCGCCGCGCGCGCTTGAGGCCCTGCTGTCCGACGCGGCCGGTCCGGACACGGAGGCACCGGTGCGCGCCCCCGGCGACGTCCCCGCGCGGACGGGCCTCCCCAGCCGTCTCACCGTCCTCCTCGCCCTGCGCGGGGCCCGCCCCGAGGGCACCCCGCACCGCACGGTGCTGCACACCCCGGACCGCGCGGACGAGCTCGACCGGGTCTTCGGGCCGCGACCGGGGCTCCCCGCCGCCCCGACCCTCGCCGTCCTGCGCCCGGACGACGAGGCGAGCAGACCGGACGCGGACCACGAGGCGGTGACCCTGACCGCCACGGTCCCGGCGGGCGCCACCGTCACGGACGCGGACGTCAGGGCGCTGGTCGAGCGCGCCGAGACCGCCGTCCCCGGCCTTCGCGACCGCCTCCTGTGGCACGAGGTCCGCACCCCGGCCGACGTCGAGGCGGCCACCGGCGCCGAGGGCGGCGCGGTCCCCCCGCCCTCCCTCGCGGCGGCGGGCGGACACCTGCTGCACCCCGCCAACAGCACGGCCGTGGCAGGCCTGTTCGCGGCCGGCGGCTGGGCGCACCCCGGCGGCGGCCTGCCGCACGCGGGCATGTCCGGCACGCTGGTCGCCGGGCTGATCGTGGAGGGGCCGGAGTTCCGCGGCTCCCAGTGAGCCGGGCGGAGCGGGCCCGAGGGCCCGGGTCCGCTCAGTACCGGTACTGCTGCTCGCCGTTGTACCCCGGCTCGTGGCCGAAGACGTTCCGCTGGTCCGGCTCGGCCTGGGCGGGGTCGAACGGCGGGTACGGAGGCTGTTCGAGCGGCGGTTCGGCGCCGTAGGGCGCGGCGTCGCCGGTGCGCTGGTGCGGCACCCAGACGCCGCCGGGCGGGGTGTCCTGGTAGCCCGTGCCGTACGCGTCCCCGCCGTAGGGCGCGTAGGCGGCCTTGTCGGCGTAGGTGTCGTAGCTCGGCTGGGCGCCGTAGGTCTGCGGGCCGATGTACGGGTCGGAGTAGGCGGCGTAGCGCTGCTCCCCCGTGTCTCCGTAGGCGAAGTGCAGGGGGTCCTGCTGGGCCGGGGCGCCCTGCTGGTCGTACGGGGCGTAGGTGTCGAAAGCGTAGCCGTCACCGGTGGCGGGCGGGGGCTGCTGGCCCTCTCCGTAGACGCCGTACTGGCCGGTGTCGTCGGGCATCGGCTCGGGTGCGTACACGCCGGGGCCCGCGGACTGCACCTCCATCATGGCCGTCGACTCCAGCGCGTCCGGCTCGGCGGAGGCCTCCGGGCCCGCGGCGTCCGCCTCGTACTCCAGCTCGGAGACCTGGAGCGTCGGCTGGGCCGCGGCGCCGGAGCCCGCCCTGCGGCGCTTGCTCGCGCCGGGCCTGCCGCCGACCGCCCAGCCGCTCGCGAAGCCGCGGCGGAACGACAGCGTCACGTAGGTCTGCCCGACGGCGAAGGCGACGGCGCCCGCGGCGATCACGAGCACCGACGACAGCAGCACGCCGACGACCACGCCGAGGAAGCCGACGAACGCGAGGAGCCGCCAGCGCAGCCGCGCCTTGTACTGCAGCAGCACCTCGCCGAGCAACCACAGCGCGACCGCGCCGAACGCGCAGTAGAGGACCGTCAAGCCCATGTACGCCCCTCTCCCCTGCGGCCGCCGCGCGGGTACGACCGGTCAGGCCTGCTGGTGGTGCAGGCCCAGGTTTTCGTAGATCTCCAGCGTCGCCGTGGAGTTGTTCAGCGTGATGAAGTGCAGCCCCGGGACGCCCTCGGCGAGGAGCCGCGCGCAGAACTCCGTCGCGAACTCGATACCAATGGAGCGTACAGCGGCGGGATCGTCCTGCGCCGAGAGGATCCGCTCTTTGAGGGCGGGCGGGAAGTCCGCGTTGCTGAGCTGCGGCAGTCGCTCCAGCTGGCGCACGTTCGTGACCGGCATGATCTCGGGGATGATCGGCGTCTCGCAGCCCGCCGCGGTGACGCGGTCGCGCAGCCGCAGGTATTCCTCGGGGTGGAAGAACATCTGCGTGATCGCGTAGTCCGCGCCCGCGCGGCACTTGTCGACGAAGTGCCGGACGTCGGAGTCCCAGTCGGTCGAGCGCGGGTGCATCGCCGGGAAGGCCGCGACTCCCACGCAGAAGTCGCCGGACTCCTTGATGAGCTGCACCAGTTCAGCAGCGTAGGTAAGACCTTCGGGGTGTTTGCCCCATTCGCCCATCGGGTCGCCGGGCGGGTCGCCGCGCAGCGCGAGCATGTTGCGGATCCCGGCGTCCGCGTACTGCCCGATGATGTTGCGCAGCTCGGCGACCGAGTGGTCGACGGCGGTGAGGTGGGCGACCGGGGTGAGCGTCGAGTCGGCGACGATCTGCTGGGTCTCCTTGACCGTGCCCGCGCGCGTGGAGCCGCCGGCTCCGTACGTCACGGACACGAAGCTCGGCGCGACCGCCTCGACCCTGCGCAGCGAGTTCCACAGGTTCCGCTCGCCCTTGGGGGTCTTCGGCGCAGAGAACTCGAAGGAGTACGTGGTCTTGCCGGTCGCGAGCATGTCGCGCACGGTGCGTGCGCGGTCCGTCCTGGTGGAAGCAGTGCCTAGGGCCATACCGGCAGGTTAGCCAGGCCACGCCGGTCGCCCAACCAAAGGCAGGTGATATGTCCATTTGGTCAGCTTGTTGTCCGCTCCTCGGACACCCACAAGCTATTGATCAGACGGGTGTACGTACATATTGATGCGACCGGGGTACCCCTCGGGCCTCGTGCCCCCGTCGTATGCCACGGCCACGGGCGCCGCCGTCCCGCGTGCGCCACGGGCACGGGCACCGTCGTCCCGTCAGACGGTACGCAGCCGCTTCGCGAAGTCCGCCGCGGCGGCGCCGGGGTCGTCCGCCTCCGTGATCGCGCGCACGACGACCACCCGGCGGGCGCCCGCTTCGAGCACTTCGTCCAGATTTGTCGCGTCGATGCCGCCGATCGCGAACCAGGGGCGGTCCGTGCCGAGCCCGGCCGTGTAGCGCACGAGGTCCAGGCCCGGAGCGTGGCGGCCCGGCTTCGTGGGCGTCGGCCAGCACGGGCCGGTGCAGAAGTAGTCCACGCCCTCCTGGGCGGCCGCCGCGGCGGCCTCCTCCTCGGCGTGCGTGGAGCGGCCGACGAGGACGTCCGCGCCGAGGATCGCGCGGGCCGCGGGCACCGGCAGGTCGCCCTGGCCCAGGTGCAGCACGTCGGAGCCGATGGCGTGCGCGACGTCCGCGCGGTCGTTGACCGCGAGGAGCTTGCCGTGGCGGCGGCAGGCGTCGGCGAAGACCTGGAGGTGCTCCAGCTCCTGTGCGGCCTCCATGCCCTTGTCGCGCAGCTGCACGATGTCGACGCCGCCCGCCAGGACGGCGTCCAGGAACTGCGGGAGGTCCCCCTCGCGCTTGCGCGCGTCCACGCACAGATAGAGCCGCGCGTCCGCGAGCCGGGCGCGTGCGGAGCCGCCCGCCGTGTCGGTGGCCATGGAGCGTTCCCCCCGATGTCGGTGGCGTACGGGCCGGGCGGCTGCCCCGGCCCGTACGCCAGATGGTTGTCAGGTCAGACGGCGAGCGCCTGCGCGCGGCGCTTCACCTCCGTGCCGCGATTCTCGCTCAGTGCCTGCGCGGGGGTGCCGGGCAGGGTCGGGTCGGGGGTGAAGAGCCACTCGAGCGCCTCTTCGTCGGAGAAACCGTCGTCCCGCAGGAGCGTCAGCGTTCCGGACAGGCCCTTGACGACTTTGTCGCCGTCGATGAAGGCCGCCGGAACCTGAAGCGTCCTGTTCTCACCGCGGCGCACGGCGATCAGCTGGCCCTCCTTGACCAGCTGCCGCACGCGCGTCACCTCGATGTCGAGCATCTCTGCGATGTCGGGGAGGTGGAGCCAGGCGGGGACGAGAGCATCGGTCTTTGCGTCAATCTCGGTCACGGATCAAGCGTGCCACCTCCGGCCGGGGGCCGGTAGCGGGGGGCCGGGGCTTCGCCGCGCGGGCCCGTGTGCTGGGGCGCCCGGGCGTGAGCGGCTTCGCCGCGCGCAGGGGCCTCAGGAGCGGATCGCCTTCTTCAGCGGGATCGCCGGGTCCGTGACCAACGTCGCGTCCATCGGGGTGGCCGCGTCGATCAGCTTCCTCGACTGCGCCAGGTCCCGGGGGCGGCCCACCGCGAGGACGGCCACCAGCGCGCCGTCGCGGAGCCAGCACACCGTCCAGGACGGGGTCGCGGGGTCGCCGCGCCAGATCAGCTCGTCGGCGCCCGCGTGATGGCCCGCGTACTGGACGAAGCGGCCGAACTGCTCGGACCAGAAGTACGGCACCGGGTCGTACGCCTCCGGGGCCTCGCCGACGATGTCGGCGGCCACCGTGCGCGGCCCCTGCACGGCGTTGTCCCAGTGGTGCACGAGGAGCCGCTCGCCGTAGCGGCCCGACGGGAAGGACGCGCAGTCGCCGACCGCGTACACGTCGGGCGCGGAGGTGCGGAGCCGGTCGTCGGCCACGACCTCGCGGTGGACGCCGAGCTCGATGCCGGAACCGGCGAGCCAGGCCGTCGCGGGCCGGGCCCCGATGCCGACGACGACGGCACCCGCGGGCAGCCTGCTGCCGTCGTCGAGGAAGACCGCGCCCGGCTCGACGCGCGCCACGCGCGCGTGGGTGCGCAGTGCGGCGCCCGCCTCGGCGTACCAGTCGGCCATCGGGGCCGCGACCTCGGCGGGCAGCGCGCCCGCGAGCGGCCGCCCGGAGGCCTCCACGACCGTCACGGCGCAGCCCGCGTCGCGCGCCGCCGTGGCGAACTCCGCGCCGATCCAGCCCGCCCCGACGACCACGACGTCGTGCTGCTCGGCGAGCACCGGCCGCAGCCGCTCCGCGTCGTCGAGCGTGCGCAGCAGATGGACCCCGGGCACGCCGTCCGAGCCGGGCAGGCGGATCGGTTCGGCACCGGTGGCGAGGACCAGGCTCTCGTACCCGACCGGGCCCGCCGCCGTGTCCAGCTCGTGGTCCGTGGGACGGACGCCCGTGACCTCGACGCCGAGCCGCAGCTCGATGCCGAGGGCCTCGAAGTCGATGTCGAAGGCCGAGCCCTCGGCCTTGCCGAGCAGCACCGCCTTGGACAACGGCGGCCTGTCGTACGGCTGGTGCGGCTCCGCGCCGATCAGGGTGACCGGCCCGGTGAACCCCCGTTCGCGCAGGGCCACGGCCGTCTGCACCCCGGCCATGCCCGCGCCCACGATGACGACCCGCTGTCCCGCCCGCTTCCGCTCTTCGCTCACCCGATCAACTGTAGGACGGCCCCCGGCGCCCGCACACGACGGGCTTACCGGCCCGGCGGGCGACGGGCTAGGGTGGCCGGTGCAGAGCACTCGCGGGAGCCCGGACGACCGGGCTGAGAGGGAGGCTGGGACGGCCTCCGACCGTACGAACCTGATCCGGGTCATGCCGGCGAAGGGAGGGGCTGGACGCCCATGCGTTCCCGTACGAAACCACCGAACGCGTCCGTTTCCCGTACGTCACCTTCTCGTACGTCACCACCGTCCGCCGGACCGGCGGACGTGCTGGTCGTCGGCGGTGGTGTCATCGGCCTGGTCACGGCCTGGCGGGCCGCGCGGCGCGGCCTGTCCGTCACGGTCGTCGACCCCGAGCCCGGCGGCGGCGCAGCACAGGTCGCGGCGGGCATGCTGGCCGCCGTCACCGAACTGCACCACGGCGAGCAGACGCTGCTCGGTCTGAACCTGGCCTCCGCCCGGCGCTACCCGGACTTCGCCGCCGAGCTGACGGAGGCGTCCGGCGAGGACATCGGTTACCGCGCGTGCGGCACGCTGGCCGTCGCACTCGACGCCGACGACCGCGCCCACCTGCGCGAACTGCACCTCCTCCAGCAGCAGTCGGGCCTGCGCTCGGAGTGGCTGAGCGGCCGCGAGTGCCGCCGCCTCGAACCGATGCTCGCCCCCGGAGTGCGCGGCGGCCTCCGCGTCGACGGCGACCACCAGGTCGACCCGCGCCGGCTCACCGCCGCCCTCCTGGTGGCGTGCGAGCGGGCCGGGGTGGCCTTCACGCGCGCGTGGGCGGAGCGGCTGGTCGTCGCCCGGGACCGCGCCACCGGCGTCGTCCTCGCCGACGGCAGTACGCTCGGCGCCGGGCAGACCGTCCTCGCGGCGGGCAGCCTCAGCGGCCGTCTCGCCGGTGTCCCGGATCACGTCCTGCCGCCGGTGCGGCCCGTGAAGGGACAGGTCCTGCGGCTCACCGTGCCCGAGCGGTACGCGCCGTTCCTGAGCCGGACCGTGCGCGCCGTCGTCCGCGGCAGCCACGTCTATCTGGTGCCGCGGCTCAGCGGCGAGCTCGTCGTGGGCGCGACCAGCGAGGAGCTCGGCTGGGACACCACGGTCACCGCGGGCGGCGTCTACGAGCTCCTGCGCGACGCCCACGAGCTGGTCCCCGGCATCACCGAACTGCCGCTCACCGAGACCCGGGCCGGGCTGCGGCCGGGGTCGCCCGACAACGCTCCGCTGCTCGGGCCCACCGCCCTGCCCGGCCTGCACCTGGCCACCGGCCACTACCGCAACGGCGTGCTCCTGACCCCCGTCACCGGCGACGTCATGGCACACCTCCTGACCACCGGCGAACTGCCCGACGAGGCCCGGCCGTTCACGCCGCTGCGCTTCGCCGCGGCAGCCCCCGCCACGCCCAAGGACCTTTCGGAGCTGCCCGTATGACCACGCCCTCCGCAGCCTTCGCCCTGTCGGTCAACGGCGAGGCACGCGACGTCGCCGCGGGCACCACGCTCGACGCCCTCGTCGCCGAACTGACCACCGCGCCGTCCGGCGTGGCCGCGGCCCTCAACGAAACCGTCGTCCCGCGCGCACGATGGGCCACCACCGTGCTCCGGGCCGGCGACCGCGTCGAAGTCCTCACCGCCGTCCAAGGAGGCTGACGACATGGCGGACGACCCCCTCGTCATAGGCGGCCTCACGCTGTCGTCCCGGCTGATCATGGGCACGGGCGGAGCGCCGAGCCTCGACGTCCTGGAGCGCTCCCTGGTGGCCTCGGGGACGGAGCTGACCACCGTCGCGATGCGCCGCGTCGACCCGGGTACGCACGGCTCCGTCCTGTCCGTCCTGGAGCGCCTGGGCATCCGCGTGCTGCCCAACACGGCGGGCTGCTTCACCGCGGGCGAGGCCGTGCTCACCGCGCGCCTGGCGCGCGAGGCGCTCGGCACGGACCTGGTGAAGCTGGAGGTGATCGCCGACGAGCGCACCCTCCTGCCCGACCCCGTGGAGCTGCTCGACGCCGCGGAGACGCTCGTCGACGACGGCTTCACCGTCCTTCCGTACACGAACGACGACCCCGTGCTCGCCCGGAAGCTGGAGGACGTCGGCTGCGCGGCCGTCATGCCGCTCGGCTCCCCCATCGGCTCCGGGCTCGGGATCCGCAACCCGCACAACTTCCAGCTCATCGTGGAGCACGCGCGCGTGCCGGTGATCCTGGACGCGGGGGCCGGGACGGCGTCCGACGTGGCGCTCGCGATGGAGCTGGGGTGTGCCGGGGTGATGCTCGCCTCCGCGGTGACACGGGCGCGGGAGCCGGTCCTGATGGCGGAGGCCATGAGCCACGCGGTCGTCGCCGGGCGCCTGGCCCTGCGGGCCGGGCGCATCCCCCGGCGGCACTTCGCCGAGGCGTCGTCCCCCGCGGAGGGCCTGGCGGCCCTGGATCCGGAGCGGCCCGCCTTCTGAGCCGCGGGCTCGGTCACAGCTCCGCTGCAGTCTGCCCCGGGCGGGACCCGGGGCGGCTCCGGCGTCGGTGGCGGCTCGTAGACTCCCTGCGTGGACACGACCCTTAAGGACCCCCTCGTCGGGCAGGTGCTCGACGGGCGGTATCGCGTGGACGGGCGGATCGCGGTCGGCGGGATGGCCACGGTCTACCGGGCCGTGGACACCCGCCTCGACCGCGTGCTCGCGCTCAAGGTGATGCACCCGACGCTCGCCGCCGACGCCTCGTTCGTCGAGCGCTTCATCCGGGAGGCCAAGTCGGTCGCCCGCCTCGCCCACCCGAACGTGGTCGGGGTCTTCGACCAGGGCACCGACGGCCCGTACGTGTACCTGGCGATGGAGTACATCGCGGGCTGCACCCTGCGCGACGTGCTCCGCGAGCGCGGCGCGCTGCGCCCGCGCGCCGCCCTCGACATCCTGGAGCCGGTCCTCGCCGCCCTCGGCGCCGCCCACCGCGCCGGGTTCGTGCACCGCGACATGAAGCCCGAGAACGTCCTCATAGGGGACGACGGCCGCGTCAAGGTCGCCGACTTCGGCCTCGTCCGCGCGGTGGACTCGGTCACGAACACCACGGGCACCGTCCTCGGCACGGTGTCGTACCTGGCCCCCGAGCAGATCGAGCACGGCACGGCCGACACCCGCGTGGACGTGTACGCGTCCGGGGTCGTCCTGTACGAGATGCTGACCGGCGCCAAGCCGCACTCCGGCGACTCCCCCGCGCAGGTCCTCTTCCAGCACCTGAACGAGGACGTGCCGCCCCCGTCCGCGGCCGTGCCGGGCCTCGCCTACGAACTCGACGAGCTGGTCGCCACGGCCACCGCCCGCAACCCCGACCTGCGCCCGTACGACGCGGTGGCGCTGCTCGCGCTGCTCCGCGAGGCACGCCTCGCGCTCACCGACGCGCAGCTGGACACGGTGCCGCCGCTGGCCCGCGCCACGGAGCACGCCGGCCACGACACCTCCGAGGACCGTACGAGCGTCATCCCGCGCGCGGACCGGGCGGTGCAGCTGCCGCTGCCCGCCACCCGGGACGTCGGCCGCCCGGGACAGGCCGGGCAGGACGGGCTCAACCGCACCAGCGTGCTGCGCACCCCGCAGCCCCCGCCGCGCCCCGCCGGGGCACCGGCCGCCCGCCCCGCCTCCGTCAAGGAGCGCATCCGGCAGCGGCTGCTCGCCCGGCGCGGGATAACCGTGGCGATAGCGGCCGTGCTGCTCGTCCTGGGCGTCGGCGCGGGCGTCTGGTACATCAACTCCGGCCAGTTCACGACGGTCCCCGCGGTGCTCGCCAAGACCGAGAAACAAGCCCGTGCGCGGCTCGACGACGTCGGGCTCGACGTGCGCAAGGTCAAGGGCGCGTACAGCGACACCGACAAGCGCGGCACGGTCATCGCCACCGACCCCGGCGTCGGCGACCGCATCCGGCAGAACGGCAAGGTCACGCTGACCGTCTCGCTCGGCCCGCAGACCGTGAAGGTCCCCGACCTGGAGGGCACGCCGCTCTCCGAGGCGAAGGACAAGCTCGACGACGCCGGGCTCGGCGCCGGGATGGTCACGAAGACCTTCAGCGAGGACGTGGCCAGGGGCTCCGTGATCAGCACCGACCCCAAGCCCGGCACGGTCCGCAGGGCGGGCACCGCCATCGCCCTCCTCGTGAGCAAGGGCAGCCCCATCGACGTGCCCGACGTCACCGGCGACTCCGAGAGCGACGCGCGCGAGGAGCTCGAAGAGGCGGGCCTCAAGGTGAAGATCGCGCCGACGCGGGTCTTCTCCGACGAGGACAAGGGGGCCGTGGCCAAGCAGTCCCCCGAGGCGGAGGAGCGGCTCGCCGGGGGCGACACGGTGACGCTGACGCTGTCCAAGGGGCCGGAGATGGTGGAGGTCCCCGACGTCGAGGGGATGAAGGTCGGCGAGGCCACGGACAAGCTGAAGGCCGCGGGGTTCGAGGTCGACGAGGACCGGGGGCTGCTCGGGATCTTCGGTGACACGGTGAAGGACCAGTCGGTGGACCCGGGCGACGAGGCCCCCAAGGGGTCGAGCATCACCATCACGATCCGCTGACCGGTTTCCCTCGCGGGGTGCGCCCCTGACCTGCCCCTATCCGGTCCTGGGGCGCACCCCGCGCGGGACCGGTCCCGGCGGCGTGCCACCCTGGTGCGAATGAGCAGCAAGAAGTCCCCCATCGGCAGCCACGTCCCCGTCGCCGGCGGCCTCGCCCGCGTCGGTCTCGCCTACGCCCGAGACCTCGCCGCGGAAACCGTCCAGGTCTTCGTCGCCAACCCGCGCGGCTGGGCGACGCCCCCGGGCAACCCCGAGCAGGACGAGGCCTTCCGCGCGGCCTGCGCCGCCGAGGGGATCCCGGCGTACGTCCACGCCCCGTACCTCATCAACTTCGGCTCGCACACCGAGGCCACGGTCGAGAAGTCCGTGGAGTCGCTGCGGCACTCGCTGCGCCGCGGGCGGGAGATCGGCGCGCTCGGCGTGGTCGTTCACACCGGCTCGGCCACCGGCGGCCGGGGCCGCGACGTGGCGCTGCGCCAGGTGCGCGAGCACATGCTGCCGCTGCTCGACGAGCTGACGCACGACGACGACCCGTTCCTGCTCCTGGAGTCGACCGCGGGCCAGGGCTCGTCGCTGTGCTCCCGCACCTGGGACTTCGGCCCGTACTTCGAGGCCCTGGACGCCCATCCGAAGCTCGGCGTCTGCCTGGACACCTGCCACGTCTTCGCGGCCGGGCACGACCTGGCCGGCCCCGGCGGCGTGAAGCAGACGCTCGACCTGCTCGTCGACACCGTGGGCGAGGGCCGCCTGAAGCTGGTCCACGCCAACGACTCCAAGGACGTCGTCGGCGCGCACAAGGACCGCCACGAGAACATCGGCACCGGCCACATCGGCGCCGAGGCCTTCCGCGAGCTCCTGGCCCACCCGGCCACGGACGGCGTGCCGCTGATCATCGAGACGCCGGGCGGGAAGGAAGGGCACGCCGCCGACGTGGCACGGCTCAAGGAGCTCAGGGGATAGCGCAGAGGCCGGGCCGACCCCCGGGAAGCGACTCCCAAAGATCTTGAGGAATACCCCGAGGGGGTATACGGTTCTTTTTCAGAGGCAGGAACCGTTGTCTGACGTCGGGGGAATTGTCATGCATCACGACACGCATGCGGAGCACGGGAACCACGAGCACCACGGACACCACACAGAACACCCGGAGCATGGACCCCATGCAGAACACGGGCACGCGGAGCACGGGCACCGCGCGGAGCACGGGCACCGCGCGGAGCACGAGCATCACGGCCACGCGGGCCACGGCACGCACGCCCACCACGGAGGCGGCGGCAAGGTCAGCTGGTCCATGGCGGCGCAGGCGACGCTGCACTGCCTCACCGGGTGTGCCATCGGCGAAGTGCTCGGCATGATCATCGGCACCGCGCTCGGCTGGGGCAACGTGCCGACGATGACCCTCGCGATCATCCTCGCGTTCCTCTTCGGCTACTCGCTGACGCTGCGCGGCATCCTCAAGGCGGGTGTCGACTTCAAGACAGCCCTGCGGGTCGCGTTCGCCGCCGACACGCTGTCCATCGCCGTCATGGAACTCATCGACAACGGCGTGATCGCGCTGTGGCCCGGCGGCATGGACGCCCATCTGTCGGACCCGATGTTCTGGTACCTGCTCGCGATCGCGCTCGCCGCCGCCTTCGTGATCACGACACCGGTCAACAAGTGGATGATCGGCCGCGGCAAGGGCCACGCGGTGGTCCACCAGTACCACCACTGACCGGCGCGGACAGCGCCGCCAGGAGTCAGAGCTCGGGGCCGTCCCCGGGCTCTTCCTGGTAGGAGTAGCGCTGCTCGCGCCAGGGGTCGCCGATGTTGTGGTAGCCGCGCTCCTCCCAGAAGCCGCGGCGGTCGGCGGTCATGTACTCGATGCCGCGGACCCACTTGGGGCCCTTCCAGGCGTACAGCTGGGGCACCACGAGCCGCAGCGGGAAACCGTGCTCGGCGGTGAGCAGCTCACCGCCCTTGTGCGTGGCGAAAATCGTGCGGTCGCTGAGGAAGTCCGCGAGGCGCAGGTTCGAGCTGAAGCCGTACTCGGCCCAGACCATCACGTGGGTGGCGTTCGGCGCGGGCGGCGCGAGTTCGGTCAGGTCACGGGCGAGCACGCCGCCCCATTCGGCGCCGAGCATGCTGAACTTCGTGACGCAGTGCAGATCGGCGACCACCGTCGCGTACGGCAGGGCCGAGAACTCCTCGTGCGTCCAGGAGTGCTTCTCGCCGTCGGCGGTGGCGCCGAACACCCTGAAGTCCCAGCGCTCCGGGCGGAACTTGGGGACCGGGCCGTAGTGCGTGACCGGCCAGCCGCGCTGCAGTCGCTGCCCCGGCGGAAGGTCCGGCTCCACTACGTCTCGAGATGTACGACCCACCGGCTGACCCATGCCTCCATCCTGACAGACCGGAAGCAGTGGACGTGACCAGGTATACGCGGATTCGGGCAACTCCTACTAAGCGTGCACTTACTGGACGCCCCTCGGACGCCGGTGCAAGGATGCGCGCTACCTGCCAGTCCCCCCGCTTGGAAGGAGCCTCTGCGATGCAGGGCGACCCCGAGGTCATCGAATTCCTCAACGAGCAGCTGACCGCCGAGCTCACCGCGATCAACCAGTACTTCCTGCACGCGAAGATGCAGGAGAACAACGGCTGGACGAAGCTCGCCAAGTTCACCCGGTCCGAGTCGATCGACGAGATGAAGCACGCCGAGGTGCTCACCGACCGGATCCTGTTCCTCGACGGCCTGCCCAACTACCAGCGGCTGTTCCACGTACGCATCGGCCAGTCCGTCACCGAGATGTTCCAGGCGGACCGCCAGATCGAAGCGGAGGCGATCGACCGCCTCAAGCGCGGCATCGAGGTGATGCGCGCCAAGGGCGACATCACGTCCGCGAACATCTTCGAGTCGATCCTCGAGGACGAGGAGCACCACATCGACTATCTCGACACCCAGCTCGAACTGGTCGAGAAGCTCGGTGAGCCGCTGTACATCGCCCAGCTCATCGAGCAGCCGGAGAGCTAGGCCGCCTCGTCCAGATCGGAGAGCAACGGCTCTCCCTGGTCCACGAGCTCACGGCGCGGGCACGCGCCCCGGCCGAGCAGCGCCTGGATGCGCCGTACGCACGAACCACAGTCCGTGCCCGCCTTGCAGGCCGACGCTATCTGCCGGGGGGTGCAGGCGCCGTCCGCCGCGTGCTTCTTCACCTGCGCCTCGGTGACCCCGAAGCAGTTGCAGACGTACACGCGGTTCACCTCCCGGACAGGACTCATCGGTAACGCCGTCCCGATTGATCGGTGAGGCTAACCTAACCTTACCCGCGACATCGGGCACGCAAAAGCCCCGGATACGCCGGTGGGGCGCGGATCACACGGATCCGCGCCCCACGCGTGCGTACGGGCAGGAGCTACTGGTCCCGGTACATCTCCGCGACCAGGAACGCCAGGTCCAGGGACTGGCTGCGGTTCAGCCGCGGGTCGCAGGCCGTCTCGTAGCGCTGGTGCAGGTCGTCGACGAAGATCTCGTCGCCGCCGCCCACGCACTCCGTGACGTCGTCGCCGGTCAGCTCCACGTGGATGCCGCCGGGGTGGGTGCCGAGCGCCTTGTGGACCTCGAAGAAGCCCTTGACCTCGTCCAGGACGTCGTCGAAGCGGCGGGTCTTGTGGCCGGAGGCCGCCTCGTAGGTGTTGCCGTGCATCGGGTCGGTGATCCAGGCGACGGTCGCGCCGGACGCGGTGACCTTCTCGACCAGCTCGGGGAGCTTGTCGCGGACCTTGTCCGCGCCCATGCGGGCGATGAAGGTCAGGCGCCCGGGCTCGCGCTCGGGGTCGAGGCGCTCGATGTACTGGAGCGCCTCCTCGGCCGTCGTCGTCGGGCCGAGCTTGATCCCGATCGGGTTGCGGATCTTGGAGGCGAACTCGATGTGCGCGCCGTCCAGCTGGCGGGTGCGCTCACCGATCCACACCATGTGGCCCGAGACGTCGTACAGATCGCCGGTGCGGGAGTCGACGCGGGTCAGCGCCGACTCGTAGTCGAGCAGCAGCGCCTCGTGGGAGGCGAAGAACTCGACCGTCTTGAACTCCTCCGGGTCGGTGCCGCAGGCCCGCATGAAGTTCAGCGCGTTGTCGATCTCGCGGGCGAGCTGCTCGTAGCGCTGGCCGGAGGGGGAGGACTTCACGAAGTCCTGGTTCCAGGCGTGCACCTGGCGCAGGTCCGCGTAGCCGCCGGTGGTGAAGGCGCGCACCAGGTTGAGCGTCGACGCGGAGGCGTTGTACATCCGCTTCAGGCGCTCGGGGTCCGGGACGCGGGCCTCCTCCGTGAAGGCGAAGCCGTTCACCGAGTCGCCGCGGTAGGTCGGCAGCGTCACGCCGTCGCGGGTCTCGGTCGGCTTGGAGCGCGGCTTGGAGTACTGCCCCGCGATGCGGCCCACCTTCACGACGGGCACGGAGGCGGCGTACGTGAGCACGGCGCCCATCTGGAGGAGGGTCTTGAGCTTGGCACGGATGTGCTCGGCGCTCACGGCGTCGAACGACTCGGCGCAGTCGCCGCCCTGGAGGAGGAACGCCTCACCCCTGGCGACGGCCGCCAACCGGGCGCGCAGCTGGTCACACTCGCCCGCGAAGACCAGCGGGGGATACGATTCGAGGTCCGCGATCACATCGCGCAGAGCCTCGGCATCGGGGTACTCGGGCTGCTGCGCCGCGGGCAGGTTTCGCCAGGTCGCCTTGGCGGCGACGGCTCGGGAATCAGCGTTCACGGTCACCTCGTAAACCTTACGGGGTCGGGACCGGTGGTCCTGCCGCTGCCCGTCTGATGAGACGACCGGAGTGCGGCGGTTCCTCCGCGCCCCGCAGCCCCGCATGCGTGGGGAACAAGCCGCACCGATCTGAAGCAGCGTTTTGAGCTTGGGGCCACCCCCGCGCGGGCGGGGAACAAACGTCTCACGAAGTGAAACGACGAGCCCTTCACACCGTCACGGCCCGTCGCGCCCGCTCCCCCGCGCTCGGGGCGGCGAGCGCGAGGCCGCGGTGGGTGCGGCGCAGCATCATCCGGGCCAGGAAGGGGTGTCCGAGGCGGACCGCGCTCCAGTAGAGGCGGCCGCGGGCGGTATCGGTCCGCACGGCTGTACTCAGGGTGACGTACCGCTCGTCGACCAGGATCGACGCCCGGGCGGTCAGGCCCGTGACCTGGACGTCCAGGAGCACCTCGCCGTCCTGGCGGGCCAGGGTCGGGAAGCCGCGCAGGACGCCGGTCCAGGCCTCCGGGTCGCGGGGCTGGCCGGGGAGCAGGGGCATGCGGTACGCGTCGCGGTACCCGGGCCGGTCGACGGCGGCGCGGAGCAGGCGGGCCCCTTCGGGCCGGTCGACGGCTTCCGGGCGGTCCCAGGAGAGCCGGTTGAACAGTTGGACGCGGGGGGTCCAGCGGACGGGGCGGGCGCAGGTGCCCGTCGCGGCGCGCTCGACGTTGTCCAGGAGCTCCTCGACCACCGCGTCGTGCACGGGCCGGATCACCGCGGACCACCAGAGCCGCTCCAGGCCCCTCGCCCCGGTCTCCAGGACGTGCCGCACCCGGCAGCGGCGCTCCCCCAGCGGCTCGACGGTCAGCTCGTGGAAGCCGCCCGAGGCGGCGGTGAAGTCGAAGCGGATCCGGCGCCCGGGCTCGTACGCCGCCACCCGGTAGCGGATCGGGCCGTGGCCGCCGGTGGCGCCGACGGCGAGCGGGCCGTCGAAGGTCATCGCGGGCCAGACCGGGGTGGGGAAGAGCGGGTCGTCCGGCGCGGACAGCCGGTCCAGGAGGGCCCCCACCGCACCGGCCGGAGCCTCGACCACTCGCTCGTGCTCATTGCGTACGACACTCATGGCACACCTCCATACGCTGGCGTATGGTAACCATACGGTACCGTATGGGCATGACGCAACGGCAGCGGAGGAGCACCCCGGCGAAGCCCCGGCTCACCGCGCGGGCCTGGGCGGACGCGGCGCTCGTGGCGATCGGCGAGGGCGGGCTCGCGGCCGTCGCCGTGGAGCCCCTCGCGGCCCGCCTCGGCACCACGAAGGGCAGCTTCTACTGGCACTTCGCGAACCGCGACGCCCTCGTCGAGGCCGCCCTGGAGCGCTGGGCGGAGACCAACACCGAGGAGACCATCAGCGAGGTCGAGGCGGAGCCGGACGTGCGGCGGCGCATCCGGCTGCTCTTCGCCGAGGCCATCGGCGCGGCCGCCGCCGACCCGCTGGAGGTCGCGCTGCTCGCGACCGCGTCGGACCCGCGGGTCGCCGCGGCCCTGCGGCGGGTGACCGAGCGCCGCGTCGCGTACGTCGCCGGGCTCTTCGCCCTGCTCGGCTTCCCCGAGCCGGAGGCCCGCCGCCGGGGCCTGCTGGCGTACACGGTCTATCTGGGCCACGCCCAGCTCGGGCACGCGGTGCCGTCGGTGCTGCCGGGCGAGGCCGAGTTCGGCGCCTATCTGGACGAGGCGCTCGACGTGCTGATGATGCGCTAGGGTGCGGGCATGTTCACGCAGTCGACCCGCTCCTGGTGGTGGCCCGCTCATCCGGCGGCCCACTGACTGCGCGTACCCAGCAGACATCGCGAAGGCCGCCCGAGGGGCGGCCTTCCGTGCTTCCCGGACGGTGTCCGGGACCGGCCGTTCCTCTCCCTCCCAGCGAAGGAACCGCCCATGCACCTCTCCGACCTCCTGACCGACGACCGCCCCTTCGCCCTGCTGCGGCGCCGCACCCCGGGCCGTGACCACGCCGTGGTGGAGGTGCTTCGCGGCCCCGTGACCACGTACGAGCGGCTCGCCGACATCCCGGAGGGGCTCGCGCTCGTGCCGTTCCGGCAGATCAGGGAGCGCGGCTTCGACGTCACGGACGACGGCACCCCGCTCGCCGTGCTCACCCCCGACGAGACGTACGAACTCCCGCTGGAGCAGGCCCTGTCCCAGCTGCCCGGGCACGACGTCCGGGTCACGGGCCACGGCTTCGACGTGAGCGACGACGCGTACGCGGAGATCGTCGGCCGGGTCCTGCGCGAGGAGATCGGGCGCGGCGAGGGCGCCAACTTCGTGATCCGGCGTACGTACGAGGGGGAGATCCCCGGCTTCGGCCGTGCGGACGCCCTCGCGCTGTTCCGCAGGCTCCTCGAGGGCGAGCGGGGTGCCTACTGGACCTTCGTCGTGTGCACCGGGGACCGCACGCTGGTCGGGGCGAGTCCGGAGGTGCACGTGCGGATGTCCGGCGGGACGGTCGTGATGAACCCGATCAGCGGGACCTACCGCTATCCCGCCGAGGGCCCGTCGGCCGACGGACTGCTGCGCTTCCTCGACGACGCCAAGGAGACCGAGGAGCTCTCCATGGTCGTCGACGAGGAGCTCAAGATGATGTGCACGGTCGGCGACATGGGCGGCGTGGTGGTGGGGCCGCGGCTCAGGGAGATGGCGCATCTGGCGCACACGGAGTACGAGCTGCGCGGCCGCTCGTCGCTCGACGTGCGGGAGGTGCTGCGCGAGACGATGTTCGCCGCGACGGTGACCGGCTCGCCGGTGCAGAACGCCTGCCGGGTGATCGAGCGCCACGAGACCGGCGGGCGCGGCTACTACGCCGGGGCCCTCGCGCTCGTCGGGCGGGACGCGGGCGGCGCGCAGACGCTGGACTCGCCGATCCTGATCCGCACCGCCGACATCGACGCGGCCGGGCGCCTCGGGGTGCCGGTCGGCGCGACGCTTGTGCGCGGCTCGGACCCGGCCGGTGAGGTGGCCGAGACCCATGCGAAGGCGGCGGGGGTCCTCGCGGCGCTCGGGGTGCGCCCCGGGCGGCCGCGGGCCGAGGGCGCGCGGCCCGCGCTCGCCGACGACCCCCGGGTGCGGGCGGCGCTCGACGCGCGGCGGGCGGGGCTCGCGCCGTTCTGGCTGCGGATGCAGGCGGCGGCGCGCGAGCTTTCGGGGCACGCCCTGGTGGTGGACGGCGAGGACACGTTCACGGCGATGCTCGCGCACGTCCTGCGCTCGGCGGGCCTCGGCGTGAGCGTGCGGCGGTACGACGAGGCGGGGCTGCGCGCCGCGGTGCTCGGCCACGGCGGCCCCGTGGTCCTCGGGCCCGGCCCCGGCGACCCGTCCGACGCCGCCGACCCGAAGATGCGGCTGCTGCGCGGGCTCACGGCCGAGCTGATCCGGGAGCGGCGCGGCCCGGTGCTCGGCGTGTGCCTGGGCCATGAGCTGATCGCGGCGGAGCTGGGCCTGGACATCGTCCGCAAGGACGTCCCGTACCAGGGCGCGCAGACGACGATCGACCTGTTCGGGCGGCCGGAGACCGTGGGCTTCTACAACAGCTTCGCGGCGCGCTGCGACGACGAGGCCGAGCGGGAGCTGGCCGCGCACGGCATCGCCGTGAGCCGGGACCCGGCGACGGGCGAGGTGCACGCGCTCCGCGGCCCCGGCTTCGCCTCGCTGCAGTTCCACCCGGAGTCGGTGCTGTCCCTGCGGGGGGCCGCGGTGGTGCGCGAGCTGCTCGGTCAGCTGGCCGGGTCCGCGGGCACCAGCACGTTCTCGGAGCGGCGGCCCGCCAGGTAGTCCAGGACGTTGGTGACCGTGGCCTCGATGATCTGCCCGACGGCGTCCTCGGTGTAGTACGCCTGGTGCGAGGTGACCACGACGTTCGGGAAGGTGACGAGCCGGGCCAGGGTGTCGTCCTCGACCACCTCCAGGGACTTGTCCAGGAAGAAGAGCCCGGCCTCGGCCTCGTAGACGTCGAGGCCGACGCCGGTGAAGCGGCCCGCGCGCAGTTCGGCGACGAGGGCGTCGGTGTCGATGAGGCCGCCGCGGCTGGAGTTCACCAGGATCGCGTCGTCCTTCATGGCGCGCAGGGCCGCGGCGTTGATCAGGTGCCGGGTCGCGGGCAGCAGCGGTACGTGCAGGCTGATGAGGTCGGACTCGGCGAGGAGCTGGTCCTTCTCGACGTACTTCATGCCGAGCCCGACGCAGGCGGGGTTCTCGGCGACGTCCCAGCCGAGCAGGTTCATGCCGAAGCCGTGCGCGATCCGGGTGAAGGCCTCGCCGATCTTGCCGGTGCCGAGGACGCCCGCGGTGCGGCCGCGCAGGTCCCGGCCCATGAGGCCGTCGAGCCGGAAGTCGAAGTCGCGGGTGCGGTTGCTGGCGCGGACGATGCGGCGGTTCACGGCCATCGCCAGGGTCCAGGCGAACTCCGCCACGGAGTACGGGGAGTAGGAGGAGACGCGGGCGACGGTGAGGCCCAGGCGCTCGGCGACCTGGAGGTCGATGTTGTTGAAGCCGGTCGAGCGCTGGGCGACCATCTGGGTGCCGCCGGCGGCGAGGGTCTGGAGCACGCGGTTGTCGAGGATCGCGTTGACGCTGGTGGAGATGACCTCGCAGCCGGCGGCGATGGGGGCGGTGTCCTCCGTGAGGAAGACGTCCAGGCAGCGGATGTCGTGGTGCGGGGCGAAGGCCTTCTCGATGAGGGGGCGCTCGTCGGCCTGGACGCCGAAGGCGAGAATCTCCACGGTTTCACTCCCGTTCAGGGGTACAGGTCCCGTACGGGGCGAATATACGTTTTGGCCTGGTTGACGGTGCGGGGTGGTGGGCAAGCCGTGCCCACCCGTTCCGCCCCCTGGGCGGACCAGCCGCCCACAGCCAGGAAAGAGGGCTCAGCCGAAGAAGACTTCCACTTCCTTGTAGAGGGCGGGGTTCACCGTCTTGAGGTGGGCCGTGGCCTCGGCGATGGGGACGCGGACGATGTCCGTGCCCTGGAGGGCGACCATCTTGCCGAAGTCGCCGTCGCGGACGGCGTCGATCGCGTGCAGTCCGAAGCGCGTGGCGAGCCACCGGTCGAAGGCGCTGGGCGTGCCGCCGCGCTGCACGTGGCCGAGGACCGTCGTCCGGGCCTCCTTGCCGGTGCGCTTCTCGATCTCCTTGGCCAGCCACTCCCCCACGCCGGACAGGCGCACGTGCCCGAAGGAGTCGAGGGACTCGTCCTTGAGGACCACGTCGCCGTCCTTGGGCATGGCGCCCTCCGCGACGACCACGATCGGCGCGTACGAGGCCTTGAACCGGGAGGTCACCCACGCGCAGACCTGGTCGACGTCGAAGCGCCGCTCGGGGATGAGGATGACGTTGGCACCGCCCGCGAGCCCGGAGTGCAGCGCGATCCAGCCCGCGTGGCGGCCCATCACCTCGACGACCAGGACGCGCATGTGCGACTCGGCGGTGGTGTGCAGCCGGTCGATGGCCTCCGTGGCGATGCCGACGGCCGTGTCGAAGCCGAAGGTGTAGTCGGTGGCGGACAGGTCGTTGTCGATGGTCTTCGGTACGCCGACGACGGGCACGCCGTACTCGTCGGTGAGGCGCGCGGCGACGCCGAGGGTGTCCTCGCCGCCGATGGCGATGAGCGCCTCGACCTCCAGCTTGGCGAGGTTCTCCTTGATGCGGCGGATGCCGTTCTCGGCCTTGAGGGGGTTGGTGCGCGAGGAGCCGAGGATGGTGCCGCCGCGGGGCAGGATGCCGCGGACGGCCGGGATGTCGAGCTGGACGGTGTCGCCCTCGAGCGGTCCGCGCCAGCCGTCGCGGAAGCCGACGAAGTCGTAGCCGTACTCCTGTACGCCCTTGCGGACGACGCCCCGGATGACGGCATTGAGCCCGGGGCAGTCGCCGCCTCCGGTCAGAACTCCGACCCGCATGGAAATGTCCCTTCGCCGCGGTTGCGCTGACGCGAGCCACGCTAATGGTGATCCGCGTCACTCCGGGATGGGGCGAACGGTGAAATCCCGGGCGCGCCAAGGGAGTTGCCCGACGGGCGGGCGACCCGGTTCACCCGAAGGGGGCATGCCGGGGCGTCACTCCTGTGACCCCCGGGGGTCAGGTGCCGTCGGTGTCGTCCGTGTCGAGACCGCGTTCGATCGCGTACCGCACGAGCTCCACCCTGTTGTGCAGCTGGAGCTTGCCGAGGGTGTTCTGGACGTGGTTCTGGACCGTGCGGTGGGAGATGACGAGGCGCTCGGCGATCTGCTTGTAGCTCAGGCCCTTGGCGACCAGGCGCAGGACCTCCGTCTCGCGGTCGGTCAGCCGCGGGGCGCCCGGCTCGTCGGGGGTCGCGGACGCGGGCTCGGAGGCGAGGCGGCGGTACTCGCCGAGGACCAGGCCCGCGAGGCCGGGGGTGAAGACGGCGTCGCCGACGGCCGTGCGGCGCACCGCGTCGATCAGCTCGGCGGTGGACGCGGACTTCAGCAGATAGCCGGTGGCACCGGACTTGACCGCCTCCAGGACGTCGGCGTGCTCGCCGCTCGCGGACAGGACGAGGACGCGCAAGGCCGGGTTGGCGCCGACGAGTTCCTTGCACACCTGGACGCCGGGCTTCAGCGGCAGGTTCAGATCGAGGACGAGGACGTCGGGCGCGGCGGCCCGGGCGCGGCGCACCGCCTGCTCGCCGTCGCCCGCGGTGGCCACCACGTCGAAGCCGGACTCGCCGAGGTCGCGGGCGACGGCGTCGCGCCACATCGGGTGGTCGTCGACGACCATGACCTTGACCGGGTCCGCGGCGTCCTGCCCCGTCGGTTCCTTGTGCTGTTCGCTCATGTCCGCGTTTCCGCCTTCCCCCGCGCGCCCTTGGGGACGCGTAGTTCCACTTCCGTTCCCTGGCCCGGCACCGAGATCAGCTCGGCCGTGCCGCCGATGTCCCGCAGCCGACCGCAGATCGACTGGGCGACGCCGAGCCGCCCCTCCCCCTCGGCCTGGGCGAGGCGCCCCTCCGGGATGCCGGGTCCGTCGTCCCGGACGGTGACGACGACGGCGTCCGGCTCGTCCTCGACCAGGATCCAGGCGCGGGCGTCGGTCCCCGCGTGTCTGCGCACATTGTCCAGGGCGGCGCCGACGGCCGCCGCGAGTTCACGGGCCGCGTGCCCGGCGAGCGGCACCGGGGCGCCGGGCTCGGACAGGGTCACCAGCGACCCGGCGTACGGCATGAGGAGCGTGCGCAGGTCGCGCGGCTCGGTGCCGGCCTCGGCCGCGGTGTCGTCCGGCTCGTCGACGACGCGGACGAGGGCACCCTGTGCGGCGTCCTCACAGACGCGTGAGGCCGGTACCAGCCCCCCGGCGACCAGCGAGCGCAGGGCGACCTCCTGTTCGCCCGCCATCCGGCCGAGCTCGGCCGCCTCGCCGCCGATGGCGGTGCCCCGGCGCTGCACCATGGCGAGGACCTGGAGGACGCTGTCGTGGATGTCGCGGGCGAGGCGCTCGCGCTCACGGGTGGCCGCCTCGATCTCCAGGGCGCGGGCGAGGGTGCGCTCGGAGGCGCGTGCCACCTCCACGACGTAGCCGATGGCGATGGAGGCGATGCAGACGAGCAGCACGTTGTGGACGGTGTCGCGGCTGAAGGCGCCGCGCTGGACGACGTTCGCGACGCCGACGAGCAGCGAGGCGAGGGCGGCCCAGCGCCAGCCGCCCTTGATCGCGAAGGCGAGGACGGCGCCCGCGGTCCATATGGAGGGCAGGGTCGGGCCGCCGTCGCTGATCCGCTCGGCGGCGTCGGCCGCCCGGGTCAGCAGGATGCCGGTCAGGGCGATCGTGAGATCGGCGGCGAGGAAGCGCTTGGTGCAGTTCGCGGCGCCCGAGACCTTCGGTAGCGTGGCGAGGGTCCAGACGGCGAGCACCGAGAAGTAGGCGACGGCGACCCAGGGCCGGGCGAAGTCGTCGTGCGCGGCGACGAACAGGCCGATGGCGTACAGCATCGTCAGGACGCGGTACCCGGTCAGCGCGCGCCACAGCGGCTGCTCCACCGACATCCTCATGACTCTCTCGCGCTTGGCCATGCCCCCCACCCCACGGGACGCCCGGCGCGCCCCTCTTGCACCGACGCCACCGGGAGCCGGACCGTTCCCGCAGCGGTCCTTCCGACCTACTCGGCGTCCGCCTTCGGCGCCTTCTCGGCGGCGAGCTTCTCGGCCTCGGCCTTCTCCGCCTCCGCCTTCTCCGCCTCGGCCTTCTGGGCCTCGGCCTTCTGGGCGCGCGCGAGCTCCTTGGCGGCTTCCTTCTCCGCCTTGGCCGCCTCCTGGATCTGACGCTTCGCGGCGGTCGCGTACACGTCCACGTACTCCTGGCCGGAGAGCTTCATGATTTCGTACATGACCTCGTCGGTGACCGCGCGCAGGACGAAGCGGTCGCCCTCCATGCCCTGGTAGCGGCTGAAGTCCAGCGGCTCGCCGATGCGGATGCCCGGGCGCATCAGCTTGGGCACGACCTTGCCGGGCGGCTGGATCTTCTCCGTGTCGATCATCGCCACGGGGATGACGGGCGCCCCGGTGGCGAGGGCCACGCGCGCGAGGCCGCCGGGCTTGCCGCGGTAGAGGCGGCCGTCGGGCGAGCGGGTGCCCTCCGGGTAGATGCCGAAGAGCTCGCCGCGCTCCAGGACCTCGATGCCGCTCTTGATCGCGGCCTCGCCCGCGCCGCGCGCGCCGGAGCGGTCCACCGGGAGCTGGCCGACGCCCTTGAAGAAGGCGGCCGTCATGCGGCCCTTGATGCCGGGGGTGGTGAAGTACTCGGCCTTCGCGATGAAGGTGACCTTGCGGTCCAGGACCGCGGGCAGGAAGAAGGAGTCCGAGAACGACAGATGGTTGCTGGCCAGGATGGCGGGGCCCTCGGCGGGAATGTTCTCGAGGCCTTCCACCCAGGGCCTGAAGGCGAGCTTCAGGGGCCCTCCGATGGAAAACTTCATTGCGCCGTAGATCAAACCGAGTGCCTCCTGTGTCTGTGGATCAGACCATAACCCGAGCGGGGCTCCGGCTCCCTGCGGAGCGGGGCCGACGGGCCCGGTCCGCCGCCCGGTCCCCCGCCCGGGGCGGGCCCGAAGGACCTGGTCGGTGTCAGTCCGGTCGCGTACGGTGAGGTACTCCCCGAACACGACGTGCCCCACCCCGGAGCCTCGCCGCACGCCCCCTCTGCCCCTCGCACGCCTCTGACCGTCGCGTCACCCCGTTCCGCACACTCCACGCATCCCACCTCACGAAGGAGACCGAAGGTGCCGGTCCTCCCCGGAGCCGAGCCGTACCGCCACGAGGGCGGCGAGGTCGGCGTCCTGCTGTGTCACGGCTTCACCGGATCCCCCCAGTCGCTGCGCCCCTGGGCCGAGTACCTGGCGGAGCGCGGTCTGACCGTGTCCCTGCCGCTGCTGCCAGGGCACGGCACACGTTGGCAGGACATGCAGGTCACCGGCTGGCAGGACTGGTACGCGGAGGTGGACCGCGAGCTGCGGCTGCTCCTGGAGCGGTGCGCGGAGGTGTTCGTCTTCGGGCTCTCCATGGGCGGCGCCCTGACGCTGCGGCTCGCCGCCAAGCACGGCGACGCGGTGCGCGGCCTGGTCCTCGTCAACCCGGCGAACAAGGTGCACGGCCTGGCCGCCCACGCCCTGCCCGTCGCCCGCTTCCTGCTGCCCACCACCAAGGGCATCGCCAGCGACATCGCCAAGGACGGCTCGGCCGAGATCGGGTACGACCGGGTGCCGCTGCACGCCGCGCACTCGATGCGGCAGTTCTTCCGCCTCGTCGACGGCGAGCTGCCCCAGGTCACCCAGCCGCTGCTGCTCCTGCACAGCCCGAACGACCACGTGGTGCCGCCCGCCGACTCCGCCCGCGTCCTCAGCCGCGTCTCGTCCACGGACGTCACCGAGATCCTGCTGGAACAGAGCTACCACGTCGCGACGTTGGACCACGATGCGGACCGGATCTTCGAGGAGAGCTACGGATTCATCGGCCGGCTCGCCCCCAGCGCAGGCAAGGAAGGGACGGCCACCGGTGGCTGAGCAGCAGGACCGCGACGAGAGCCGCGAGCCCGAGGAGCAGACCGCGCCCCCCGGCGAGGAGCGCGCGGTGCCCCTGGACGAGGACGCCGCGTGGCGGGCCATCGTCGCGGGGTACGGCGAGGAGCCCGCGGACCCGCCCGGCGCGAAGCCGTTCAAGTCCGTGGAGGACCTGGCGCTCCTCGAGCCGGAGGCCAACGGCACCGCGGACGACGAGCCGCGCCCCGACCTGTCCAAGGACACCGGCGACAAGTCCGGCGCGGGCGACGCGGCGCGTCCGCTCGGCAGCTCCGTCTCCTTCGCTCCCGGCGTCGCCGGGGGCGGCCCGCGCGACTACGCCGCGGCCGAGGCCTCGGACGACGACTTCGACGAGAGCGACGAGGGGCACTTCGTGCCGCCCGAGCCGCCGCCGCTGCCGGACGCGGACGTCACCGCCAAGTTCGCCTGGCTCGCGGTGCTCGGCGGGCCGCTGCTGCTCCTGCTCGCCGTGCTGCTCGGCTGGGAGATGACGTGGTGGCTCACGACGCTCGGCATCGGCGGCTTCCTCGGCGGCTTCGCGACGCTGGTGGCCCGCATGAAGAGCGGTGACGAGGAGGAGGACGACGACCCCGGGCGCGGGGCCGTGGTCTAGCGCCTGTCCGACCCATCGGACAGGCCCTAGCCCGCCGGCTGCGCGGACACGCGGAGCGCCGCGAGGACCGGCAGGTGGTCCGTGGCCGCCCTGAGGTCCTCGTCGCGTACGCCGGGGTGGCCCAACGGCACGCCGCAGCCGAGGACTTGGACGCCCGGCGTGGCGAAGACCGCGTCGATGCGCTGGTGCGGGTCGGCCGGGGTCGAGGTCTGTTCGCCGCCCCAGGGGGCGGTGGCCCAGCAGTCCTGGAGGCCGTCGGCGAGCCTGCGGAACGTACGGCCGCCGGGGCGGTCGTTGAGGTCGCCGCCCGCCACCGCGTGCGGGGCGCCCATCCCGGCGATCCGGTCGAGGAGCATGCCGCCCTGCGCGTACCGCTCCTCGTCCCGCAGGCTCAAGTGACAGCTCAGCACGCCGAGCCGGGCGCCGCCGAAGCGGACGACGGCCGTCGCGAAGCCGCGCCGGTGCTGGCCCGGCGTCAGCGGGAGCAGGACGTCCTCGGTCCGCTCGACGGTGGCCCGCAGCGAGCAGAGCAGCGCGGGCCCCGCCGCGGTGCCGCCGCCGGAGAGCGTCACCAGGTCGCAGGCGCGGGCGAGCCGCGCGAGCTTCTTGCGCCAGCGGAAGAACCGGGGCGCCTCCTGCACGAGGACCAGGTCGGGCTCGCACGCGGAGATGACACGCGCGAGCGCGTCGGTGTCGTCGCGCATCGAACGGATGTTGTAGCTGAGCACCCGGATGACGGCCGAACCGTCCGGCTCGGTGCGGGAGTTGGGCAGCGTACGCGTCGGGCTCGTGGGCATGGCGATCAAGATACGGGAAACGCCGGGCGAGCCGGACGGTACCGGCTCACCCGGCGGACATCCGGCTCGTCCGGCGTTTGAGGACGAGCGCGCAGCGCGATCGACAGCGGCCCCGGCTCCGCCGGCCGGGGAGCGAGGGCGTCACATCACCGGGTCGGGCTCCCTGGCGAGGTCCGCGGCGCCGACCAGGCCCGCCTTGTTGCCGAGCCGGGCGGCGATGACCTTGGCCTCGGGGCGCCACTGCGCGCCGACGAGCCAGCGCTTGAAGGACTTGCGGATCGGTTCGAGCACCAGCTCGCCCTCGTCCGAGAGGCCGCCGCCGATGATGAAGGCCGACGGGTCGAAGAGGGAGGCCAGGTCGGCCAGGCCCGCGCCGACCCAGCGGGCCAGCTCGCGGTAGGAGTCCACGGCGACCAGGTCGCCCTGGCGGGCGGCCATGGAGATGTGCTTGCCCTCGATGCCGTCGGGGGTGCCGTCGCCGAGCGAGAGGAGGTACTCGGCGTTCTCCGGGGCGGCGTTGGCGCGCTGCTTCGCGTACCGCACGAGGGCACGGCCGGAGGCGTACTGCTCCCAGCAGCCCTGGCTGCCGCAGCCGCACAGCAGGCCGTCCGGCACCATGCGGATGTGGCCGAACTCGGCGGCGACGCCGAAGTGGCCGCGGCGCAGCTTGTTGCCGATGATGATGCCGCCGCCGAGGCCGGTGCCGAGCGTGATGCAGATGGCGTTGCGGTGGCCCTTGCCGCCGCCGAACCTGTACTCGCCCCAGGCGGCCGCGTTGGCGTCGTTCTCGACCACCACCGGCAGGCCCACGCGCTCTTCGACCTTGTCCTTGAGCGGTTCCTGGCGCCAGTCGATGTTCGGCGCGAAGTAGACCGTGGACCGCTGGCGGTTGACGTATCCGGCGGCGCCGATGCCCACGCCGACGATCTCGTGCCCGGCGCGCGCACCCTCCACGGCGGAGGCGATCGCGTCGACGATGGCCTCGGGGGTGCCCGGCGTGGGCACCTTGAACGTCGACAGGATGTGACCGTCCTCGTCGACCACTCCGGCCGCGATCTTCGTGCCGCCGATGTCGACGCCGATGGTGAGTCCCATGTATCCCTCAGTTCGATCGAGCCCCGCTACGGCCCACCGTACCGGAGGGGGGTCAGTCCAGATCGATGTGTTCGCCGGGACCGGGACCGTCTTCGGGACGCCCGGATCCGTCCGGGGCGGCCGGGCGGCCCGCCTCGTCGCGGGTCCAGCGGCCCTCCTGGGCCGTGACCGCGCTGCGGTAGGCGGCGAGGAGCTCGGAGCCCGCGGCGGCGAGGTGGTCGAAGACGTCGGGGTTGCGCTCGATGACGGGCTCGACGGCGGCCTTGGCCTGGCGGACGACCTGCTGCACCGTCTCCTGCACGGCGCCCTGGGCGACCGCGCCGAGCAGCGGCGCCTGGAGGCCGGAGAGCTTCTCCGAGACGGCGTCGACGAGCTTGCGCAGCTCTTCGGCCGCGGAGCCGGGCGGCGGGCCGTACCGCGCGCGGCGGCGGGCCTTCTCCGCCGCGAGGTCCTCGGCGCACGCGGTCGCCCAGGCGTCGTCGTCCGGGGCCGCGGCGGCGTCCTCGCGGGGCTCGGGGCCCTCGGGGGCGGCGTCCCGCGGGCGCTCCGGCTCGGACGCGTCGTACGCGTCACGCTCAGTGGCATCGCTCATGGCGGGCTGACTCCTGCGCAGGGCCGACGATTTCGTACTCTCGACGTTACCCGAATGGCGGTAGGGCGTTCACCGGGTCCGGGGCCACAGGTCCGGGTCGGGGGTGAAGCGGACGCGCAGGCAGCCGTCGCGCAGGCCCGCTCCGCTGACGGTGCAGCGGCGCAGCGCGGAGGGCAGCGAAACGATCCGGCGGAATGGTCCCGCGGTCAGCACGAGTTCGTCGCCGCGCCGCACCAGGCCGAGGTCGTCGCGGACAGCGCCGGGCAGCGGGACGGTCCAGATCAGCAGGGACTCCTCGGCGAGCGCGTCGGTGACGGGCCAGTCGAGGGGCGCGGGCGCGGGGCCCGGGGCCGCGGGGCGGAGGGCGGCCAGGTCGTCGAGGCCGCGCGGGTCCTGGCCGAGGTGCGGGACGCGGTGCGTGGGGTGGGCGGCGTCCCACTCCGCCAGGGCCTTGTGCTGCTGGGCGCGGAGCGCGGCGAGCCAGGGGCCGTCGCCGCCGTCGGGCAGCACGCGGTTGGCGACGAGGCCGTCCAGGCTGAGGCCGTGCAGGGCGAGGCCGAGCGCGGTGCGGGCCACGGCGTCGACGGCGGCGGGGCCCGGTTCGACGACCAGGCGCACGCTGGTGCCCGGGGCGTCGAGCAGGCTCCGGGCGGCGGCGAGCCGGGCGTCCCAGCGGGCC
This sequence comes from Streptomyces sp. AN091965, assembly GCF_022698285.1. Classification (NCBI taxonomy): domain Bacteria; kingdom Bacillati; phylum Actinomycetota; class Actinomycetes; order Kitasatosporales; family Streptomycetaceae; genus Streptomyces; species Streptomyces sp. AN091965. Next base: position 2,997,633 of record NZ_JALDMY010000001.1, read on the forward strand.
GCGTTCTCGTACAGGGACGCGGCGGGCACGGGGACGCCCGCGAGCCGGCCGAGGACGGGGCGCAGCGCGCGGGCCGCCTGCCGCTCCGCGGGCAGAAGGCGGCGCAGATAGCGGCGTAGCTGTTCGGGCAGGGCGAGCAGCGCGAGGGCGCGGGGCGCGGCGGGCAGGTCGACGACGAGGGTGTCGTACGGGCCGTGCGTGCCCTGGGCGGCGTCGCGCAGGGCACGCAGCAGGGCCAGCTCCTCGGCCCCCGGCAGCGGGGTCAGCTCCTCGCCGTCGAGCCGGTCGGCGCCGAGCAGGTCGAGGGCGGCGCCCGCGTGGTCCTGGAGGGCGAGCAGGTCGTCGCGGAAGGAGTCGTCCGGGGCGGGCCGCAGCGCCGTCAGGCCGTCGGTGACGGCCCGGGGGCGGGGGCCCGTGGGGGTGCCCAGGGCCGTGCCGAGGGTGTCCTGGGGGTCGGCGGAGAGCACCAGGGCGCGGTGGCCCGCGCGGGCGGCGGCGAGGGCGGTGGCCGCCGCCAGGGTGGTCCGCCCGGCGCCGCCGGGGCCGGTGATGAGGAGGGTGCGCATGCCGTCCGTACGTTCCTGTCCTGGGCCCATGGTTTCCGGTAGCTCGGCACCTGGGGCTGTGCCCGCCCTTCCCCGAGCTCTCGGCTCCGTTCGAGCAGGGGATGCCCCACTCGCCCTGCGGGACGATTGCCCGCAGCGGGACGGCGCGCGCCGCGCCCTCGGGACTACTCCGTCTCCACCCGCTGCTTCAGGCCCGCCAGGGCGCGGTCGATGATGACCTTCTCCGCCTTGCGCTTGATCATTCCGAGCATGGGGATCTTGACGTCGACGGTGAGCCGGTAGGTCACCTCGGTGCCGGTGCCCACGGGCTTGAGGAGGTAGGAGCCCTCCAGGGAGCGCAGCATCTGGGACTTGACGAGGGTCCAGGAGACCTCGTGCGCGCCGGTCCAGGTGTAGGCGAGCGTCTGGTCGTCCTTGATCGCGCCCGCGTCCATGACGAGGCGGACCTGCTCGGCGCGGCCCGCGCCGTCCGTCGCCAGGACCTCGGCCTGCTTGACCTCTCCGGTCCATTCCGGATAGCGGGCGAAGTCGGCGATCACGCCCATGACGTCGGCCGGTGCCGCCTCGATCGTGATGCTCGAGCTGGTGTGTTCCGCCATCGCCGTGGCTCCTCCAGATGCGGTCCGGTACGGGGTGGTGTGTCTGCCGCGTGAAGGCTACCCCGGGCGCCGCGCGCGCTGGTCACCACTCCAGGGCCCAGGGCCGTCCGGCGCTCGCGAAGTGCCCGACGTTCACGCACTCCGTCGAGCCGATCCGCATCCGCCGGACGAGCGGCTGGTGGACGTGGCCGAAGAGGGAGTAGCGCGGCCGGGTCCTGCGGATGGCGGCGAGCAGGGCGCGGCTGCCGCGCTCGAAGCGGCGGGCCACGGTGTCGTAGACGAGCTCGGGGACCTCCGGCGGAATGTGCGTGCAGAGCACGTCCACCTCGCCGACGGCCTCGATCTTGGCGGCGTACTCCTCGTCGCTGATCTCGTACGGCGTACGCATGGGGGTGCGCAGGCCGCCGCCGACGAAGCCGAAGACGCGGCCGCCGATCTCCACCCGCTCGCCGTCGAGGACGGTGGTGCCGGGACCGGCGTATTCAGGCCAGAGACGCGGGATGTCGACATTGCCGTACGTGGCGTACGTCGGGGCGGGAAAGGCGGCGAAGAGTTCCGCGTACTGCTTGCGGACGGCGCTCTCCACGGCGGGGCCCCGGTCGATGCCCGCCCACAGGGAGGCGCCGAACACGCGGGCCTCCTCGAAGCGGCGCGCGGTGCGCAGCTCGACCAGGCGGGTGGCGTTCTCCTTGCCGAACAGATCGGGGAAGATGCCGCGCGCGTGATCCGCGTAGTCGAGGAAGAGCACGAGATCGCCCAGGCAGACCACGGCGTCGGCGCCGTCGCCCGCGCGGGCCAGATCCTCGGCGTTGCCGTGCACGTCACTGACCACATGGACCCGGAAACCTGGCATGCCGGTCACCCTAAGCCGCCCGGTGCGGGGCGGGACAGGGCGGGGTGAGTGGGCCGGGCGCGGCGGGGGACCTGCGGTTACTTCCGAGTCAGGAAGTGCGTGGCGTACTGTGCGGTTCAGACCACAACGTCGTGTGACGCACGGAACATCTGGCCCGGCCCCCCTACCGAACCAGCCATACCGGTGGGTAACGTCCGGGCAGTCCAGTAGCGCTCGGCACCTCGACGAACCCCCGTAAGCCCCCCTCCGGCTGAGCGCCTGCCCGACCTTGGACCGCACCGTCGCATCGCACAACGTCGTGGCGTCGGCGCCCTATGTAGGAGCAGCAGTCTTGCGCGAGTTCAGCCTTCCGGCCCTGTACGAGGTCCCCGCGGACGGCAACCTGACCGACATCGTCCGCCGCAACGCCGCGCAGCATCCGGATGTCGCCGTCATCGGCCGCAAGGTGAACGGACGTTGGGAGGACGTCTCGGCGACGGCCTTCCTCGCCGAGGTGCGGGCCGCCGCCAAAGGGCTGATCGCCGCAGGCGTCGGGCCGGGCGACCGGGTGGGTCTGATGTCCCGTACGCGCTACGAGTGGACGCTGTTCGACTTCGCGATCTGGAGCGCGGGCGCGGTCACCGTGCCGGTGTACGAGACCAGCTCCGCCGAGCAGATCCAGTGGATCCTCGGCGACTCGGGCGCCGTGGCCTGCGTCGTCGAGTCGGACGCGCACGCGGCGGCCGTGGAGTCCGTGCGCGACCGGCTCCCGGCCCTGGCACACGTGTGGCAGATCGACCGGGACGCCGTGGCGGAGCTGAACCGGACGGGTGCGGAGGTCTCCGACGCGACCGTGGACGAGCGCAGCGCGGTCGCGGGCGCCGACGACCCGGCGACCATCGTCTACACCTCGGGCACCACGGGCCGCCCCAAGGGCTGTGTCCTCACCCACCGCAGCTTCTTCGCGGAGTGCGGCAACGTGGTGGAGCGGCTCAACCCGCTGTTCCGCACGGGCGAGTGCTCGGTGCTCCTCTTCCTGCCCGTCGCGCACGTCTTCGGCCGTCTGGTGGAGGTGGCCGCGCTGATGGCCCCCATCAAGCTGGGCCACGCCCCCGACATCAAGCACCTCACGGACGAACTGGCCGCGTTCCGGCCGACGTTGATCCTCGGGGTGCCGCGCGTCTTCGAGAAGGTCTACAACGGGGCGCGCGCCAAGGCCCAGGCCGACGGCAAGCTCAAGATCTTCGACAAGGCCGCGGACACGGCGATCGCCTACAGCCGCGCGCTCGACGCCCCGGGCGGGCCTTCGCTCGGCCTGCGCCTGAAGCACAAGCTCTTCGACAAGCTCGTCTTCAGCAAGCTGCGGGCCGTCCTCGGCGGGCGCGGCGAGTACGCCATCTCCGGCGGCGCCCCGCTCGGCGAGCGCCTCGGCCACTTCTTCCGCGGCATCGGCTTCACCGTCCTGGAGGGCTACGGCCTCACCGAGTCCTGCGCGGCCACCGCCTTCAACCCCTGGGACCGGCAGAAGATCGGCACGGTCGGGCAGCCGCTGCCCGGCTCGGTCGTCCGCATCGCCGACGACGGCGAGGTGCTGCTGCACGGCGAGCACCTGTTCAAGGAGTACTGGAACAACGAGGGCGCCACCGAGGAGGCCCTCGCGGACGGCTGGTTCCACACCGGGGACATCGGCACGCTCGACGAGGACGGGTATCTGCGGATCACCGGCCGCAAGAAGGAGATCATCGTGACGGCGGGCGGCAAGAACGTCGCGCCCGCCGTCATCGAGGACCGCATCCGCGCGCACGCGCTCGTCGCCGAGTGCATGGTCGTCGGGGACGGGCGTCCTTTCGTGGCCGCGCTCGTCACCCTCGACGAGGAGTTCCTCGGCCGGTGGGCCCAGGAGAACGGGAAGCCCGCCGGGGCCACGGCGGCCTCGCTGCGGGAGGATCCCGAGCTGCTCGCCGCGGTCCAGCGGGCCGTGGACGACGGCAACGCTGCGGTCTCCAAGGCGGAGTCGGTGCGCAAGTTCCGGGTCCTGTCCGCGCAGTTCACGGAGGACTCCGGGCACCTCACGCCGTCCCTGAAGCTGAAGCGCAACGTGGTCGCGAAGGACTACGCGGACGAGATCGAGGCGCTGTACCGGGGGTAGCCCGCGCAGGTTCAGCGGCGCTCCGCGCAGGCCGATCCAGGCGGAGCCGGGGCTACAGCAGGTCCCGGAGCCGCTCCGCCAGGAGGTCCCAGCGCCAGCGCTCCTCGACCCAGGCGCGGCCCCGCTCCCCCATCCGTCGGCGCAGCTCCGCGTCGCCGAGCAGGGGCAGGATCCGCTCGGCCGCGGCCTCGGGGGACCCGCCCCTGACGACCCAGCCGGTCTCCCCGTCGAGGACGGCGTCCGGCGCCCCGCCGGAGTCCCCGGCGACGACCGGCAGGCCCGTGGCGGAGGCCTCCAGATAGACGATGCCGAGGCCCTCGACGTCGAGCCCGCCGCGGCGGGTCCGGCAGGGCATGGCGAAGACGTCCCCGGCGCCGTAGTGCGCGGGCAGCTCGGCCCACGGCACGGCCCCGGTGAACACCACGGAGTCCGCGACCCGCGTCTCGGCGGCGAGCTTGCGCAGCTCCTTCTCGTACGGCCCGCCGCCCACGATCAGCAGCACCGCGTCGGGCTCGGCGGCGAGGATCCGGGGCATGGCGAGGATCAGGGTGTCCTGCCCCTTGCGGGGGACGAGCCGGGACACGCAGACCACCACGGGGCGGTCGGTGAGGCCGAGGCGCGCCCGCACCGCGGCGCCGCCCGAGCCGGGGTGGAAGGTCTTCTCGTCGACGCCGGGCGGCAGTTGGACCATGCGCGCGGCCGCGGCGGGCGTCAGCGCGGCGGCGATGCGCGAGCGCGTGTACTCGCCCAGGTAGGTGATGGTGTCCGTGGACTCGCCGATGCGGCGCAGGAGCTGACGGGACGCGGGCAGCTGGGCCCAGCCCGCCTCGTGCCCGTGCGTGGTCGCCACCAGGCGCCGCGCCCCCGCCCTGCGCAGGGCGGGGGCCATCAGGCCGAGCGGTGCCGCCGCGCCGAACCACACCGACGTACAGCCGTGTTCGCGCAGGAGCGAGACGGCGCGGTGCGTCACGCGGGGCGTGGACAGCAGCATCGTCGTCCGGTCGCGGACGACCGTGAAGGGCTGTTCGGCGTCGAAGGCGGCGGTGGCCTCGGCGCCCTCGCGGCCGCGCTTCCAGGTGGAGGCGTAGACCACGAGTTCGGCCGGATCGAGCCGCAGCGCCATGTTGTGCAGGAACGCCTGGATGCCACCGGGCCTGGGCGGGAAGTCGTTCGTGACGATCAGGGTCTTGTGCATCGCGGCTGACAGTACCGGCCGGGCGCCCCCGCGCGTCGCACGGCCCCGCCTCACACGGCCCCGCCCCCGGTCCGGGCATCATGACCGGCGAATAGTAATGAAGTACTGGAAAACGGGCGAGGTGCGCATGACGGGCACGAGCACGAGCACGGCCGCGGTGACGGACACGGATACGGGCACGGACACGGGTGCGAGCGCGGCCGAGGGCCCGGCACCGGCGCCGCGGACCGGTGCCCACGAGCTGGGTCTCCTGGCCGTCTGGACCCTGACCAGGGCCGTGCTCCTGCTGTGCGTCTTCCGCGTGATCGTGACGCCGGGACCCGACGTCACCAGCGACGTCACGTTCATCTACCAGGGCTGGTACGACGTCCTGCGCACCGGCACGTTCCCGCTCGACGACGTCACCTGGCAGTACCCGCCCGCCGCGGCGCTCGCGGTGCTCGGCCCCGGGCTGCTGCCGTTCCTCAGCTATCCCGCCGCGTTCTTCCTCCTGTCGTTCGCGGCGGACGCGGTGGTGACGGGCCTGCTGGTGCACGCGGGCGGGCGGCCGGGCCGCACGCTGCGCGGGGTGTGGGTGTGGACGGCGGGCGTGGCGCTGCTCGGCCCGACCGCCTACGCCCGGTACGACCTGATGGTGACGGCGCTCGCGGTCGCCGCCCTGCTGGCGGGCGCGCGCCGGGCCCGCGCGGCGGGGGCCCTCGCCGGCCTTGGTGCGCTGGTGAAGGTGTGGCCGGTGCTGCTGCTCGTGGGCGCCCCGCGCGGAGTGGCGACACGGCGCTCCTGGGGCGCGGCGGCGGCCGCGGCGGCCGTGGTCGCGGTGGTGTCCGTGGTGGCGATGCCGGGCGCCTTCGCGTTCCTGGCCTTCCAGCGCGACCGGGGCACGGAGGTGGAGTCGCTGGGCTCGCTCGTCTTCCACGTCGCGCGCCACCTGGGCTGGCAGGGCACCGTGCAGCTCAACTACGGATCGGTGGAGTTCCTCGGCCCCTATGTGTCCGTGGTGAGCACCGGCGCGCAGGTCCTGTCGGTGGCGGCCCTCGGCTGGCTGCTGCTGTGGCGGGCGCGGGCCCGCGCCTGGTCGGTGACCACCCCGGCGGACGCGGCCTTCGCGGCGGTGCTGCTCTTCACCATCACGAGCCGGGTGATCAGCCCGCAGTACCTGGTGTGGCTGGTGGGGGTCGCGGCGGTGTGCCTGGCGTACCGGGACAGCCGCATGGCCGTGCCCGCCCGGCTCGTGCTCGCCGCCACGCTCGTGACGTTCCTGGAGTTCCCCGTGTGGTTCGCGCACGTGGTGGCGAGCGACGCGCTCGGCGTGACGCTGCTCGTCGTCCGCAACGGCCTCCTGGTGGCGGCGGCGTTCCTCGCCTGCCGGACGCTGTGGCGGCAGACGGTCGTGACGGTCGCTCCCGCGCTCAGCCCAGCTCCCGCCGCAGGTAGTCCCGCCAGCGCGCGGTGAAGTCCTCGGGGCTGACGCCCAGGACGTCCCGCAGCTCCTTCTCCACCGCCCCCGCGCGCTCGTCGTGGGCGCCGACGGCCGCGTAGAACTCCACGAGCTTCCGCTCGCCCCACTTCTCGACGATCATCCGGCAGGCCAGCCAGGACCCCTCGTACGCCCGGGAGAGACGGTTCGCGTCGCCGCTGAAGCCGAAGTCGGCGTCCTCGGGCAGGGCCGCGGGCAGCGAGCCGTCCACGACCGCGCGGCGCAGCTCGGGAGCGGCCTGCTCGGGCGCGCGGCCCGTCCCCCGGTAGCCCACCCAGTCCGCGAAGCCCTCGGAGAGCCACAGCGGGGTGGCCCGCGAGGTGTCGGCGCGGGTGGCGACGTGCGTGGCCTCGTGCGTGAGGACGACCTGTTTGCCGAGGTCGCCGAGGACCCCGTACGCGTCGGGGTTGATGATGATCCGGTCCGCGGGCGCCGTGCCCGAGCCGCCCGCCTCGCCGGTGGTCACCGCGGCGATGCCCTGGTAGCCGGAGGCGGGCGCGCCGAGGAGGTCGGCCATGCCGTCCAGGGACCTGGGGACGAGCACCACGACCCGGCCCGCCCACGGGCGCGGCCAGGCGGCGCTCACGTCGGGCACCGCGTCGTCGGCGAGGCGCGCGTACCGTCTCAGGTCCGCGCGCTCCCTGCCGACGCCGAGGACCAGGCTGTGGGTGCCGCGCACGGACTCGACGCGGCCCTGGTCCCAGAGCTGCTCGGCGGCCTTGCGCGCGGGCCGCTCGGAGCTGACGTACCAGCGGCCCTTCCGCTCGCGCAGGACCAGCGTGCGGTCGACGCCGAGCGGCGCCCGGTCGTAGCCCGCCACGCGGTAGCGCAGCTCGGCGGTGACGGTGGCGCGCGCCCCGTCGCGGTCGAAGTCCTTGAGGCGGTACGACCACGACCTCAGCGGCAGCTCACGGACGTTGTCGTACGCGGTGACCGGGCCGCCCGTGGCCTCGTAGGCCCGCTCGTCGCGGTCGAGCACCGCCGCCGCGCGCCGGTCCAGGAGCTCGCGCACCCCGTCGGGCACGGTGTCCGCGGGCTCGGGGCCGCCGCAGCCCGCGAACGCGAGGGGGGCGAGCACCGCGAGACCGATGCCCGCCGCCCACACTCCGCGTCCACGCCGTCGACCAGCCACGTTGTCGATCGTACGGGGGCGGGGCGGGCCGCCCCCGGCCGACGGCGGGTCACCCGCGCAATCGCGTCACTCAGACCCGGGTCACGGACGACACCGGCATCATCCCCACCGGGTCGTAGCGCACCGCGGCGCCCGGGTAGGGCGCGTGCACGACCTGGCCGTTGCCCACGTACATCCCGACGTGGCTGGCGTCGTCGCGGTAGGTGACGAGGTCACCGGGCTGTGCCTGGGCGAGCGGCACCTGCCGCCCGGCGTAGCGCTGCGCCTGCGAGGTGCGCGGCAGACCGACGCCCGCCTGCGCGTACGACCACTGGGTGAGGCCCGAACAGTCGAAGCCGGAGGGGCCGTTGGCGCCCCACACGTAGGGCTTGCCGACCGCCGAGCGGGCCGCGGCGATGGCGGCGGCCGCGCGCGAGGACGCCGGGGCCCCGGCGCTCGCGAGGTCGGGCCGCGACGAGCCGCCGTCCGCCGAGCGCGAGGACCTGTCGTACTCCTCGCGCTGCGCCGCCGAGAGGGAGTTGAGCAGCCGCCGCGCCTTGGCCAGCTTGTCCTCGACGGAGCGCTTGTGGCGGGCGACGGTCTTGCGGCTCTTCTCCAGTTCGGCCAGTTTGCGCCCGGCCTCGGTGCGCTCCTGGGCGAGGGCGCGCTGGGCGCGCTGGAGCTTGGTGAGGTGGCCGGTCTGCCGGGCGCTGATGCGGTCGAGGGCCGAGGCCTTGTCCAGATAGGCGTCCGGGTCGGAGGAGAGCATGAGGGCGAGCGAGGGGTCGATGCCGCCCGAGCGGTACTGGGCCTCGGCGAGCGTGCCGAGCGTGCCGCGCATCTCGTTGATGCGCTCCTGGCCGCGGGCGACCTTGTCCTTGGACCGCTCGACCTGGCGGCGCAGCGTGTCCGCGCGCTCGTCCGCCTTGTTGAACGCCTCCGTCGCCTGCTCGGCCTGCTCGTAGAGCCGGTCGACCTTGGCCTTTGTCGCGGTCGGCGGGTCGGCGGGGGCGGCGCTCGCGGGCACCGCGAGGGCCGCGGCCGCGGTGGCGGCGGACAGCACGGTGACGGTGGCGGCGCGTGCGCTCCGGTCGAGGCCGGTGACTGCGGGACGGCGATGGGACCCCACGGGTAGCCGCTCTCCCTTCCGCTGGAGGGACCCCCGCGGACGCGGGAGCCGTACCCCGGTTGTCGGGGAACGCGCGCGACAGTAGCCGCGTGATCAGGCCGCGGCCAAAGACCTCCGGTGCCTACGCACGGTGACGCCCCGCCTCAGACGCAGGTCATCGGCGGGGCGCGGGGTCACTGGAAGGTGGCGGAATTCGCCCGATTGGGCGGTGCCGCTACGGCAGTCGGGGTCAGATGCGGACGCCGAACTGGAAGGGCATGTTGTTGATCGACTCGTAGCGCACCACGGCGCCGGTGCGCGGGGCGTGCAGCACCTGGCCGTTGCCCGCGTAGAAGCCGACGTGGTGCAGGTCGCCGTAGAAGATGACCAGGTCGCCGACCTTGAGGTCGCTCTGCGACGCGATGCGCGTACCGGCGTTCGCCTGGGCCTGCGAGGTGCGGGGTATGGAGACGTCGGCCTGGGCGTAGGCCCAGGAGGTGAGGCCGGAGCAGTCGAAGGAGCTGGGGCCGCTGGCGCCGTAGACGTACGGTGAGCCGATCTTGCTCTGTGCGGCGGCGTACGCGGCCATGGTGCGGTTGGAGCCCTTGACGCCGCCCTGGGGGGCCTTGGTCTCGGGGGCGTCGGCCGTGTCCGAGGCCTTGCGCTCGGCGTCGCGGCTGGCGCGGTCCTCCTTGGCCTTGAGGGCGGCGCGCTCCTTGGCGGACAGCGTGTTGAGCAGGCGCTGCGCCTCCCCGAGCTTGCCCTGGACCTCGCGCTTCTTCTTGCCGAGCTCCTCGCGCGTGGTGGCGAGGTCGGCGAGCTTGTCGGAGGCCTCCTTGCGCTGCTGCGCGAGGGTGCGCTGCTTCGCCTGGATCTTCTTGAGCGCCTCGGCCTGCTTGGTGCTCAGCTGGTCGAGCGCGGAGGCCTTGTCCAGGTAGCTGTCCGGGTCGGCGGAGAGGAACAGCTGCAGGGAGGGGTCGATGCCGCCGGAGCGGTACTGCGCGCTGGCGAGCGAACCGAGGCCGCCGCGCAGGTCGTTGAGGTCGTCCTGGCCGCGGGCGACCTTGTCCTGGAGGCGGTCGACCTGCTTCTCCAGCTTCTGCTGCTTCTCCTTGGCGCCGTTGAACTTCTCGGTCGCCTTCTCCGCCTCTTCGTAGAGCTTGTCGACCTTGGACTTCACCTCGTCCTTGCTCGGCTTCTCGCTCGGTGCGGCGTTGGCCGCCTGCGAGGTGAGCGCCACGGCCGCCGCGGCGGTCGCGGTGAGCACGGTCACGCGGGCGCGGCCCGGCTGCTTGAGACGACGGTGGGAAGCCACGAAGGCGGCTCCTTCGATGAGTGATCAACAGAGCGGAGGTCTGGCCGCGACCCTAGTGACCCCGTTGTGATCAGATCAAATCCTGACCGCGAAAAATTCGGTCAACGAGCGTTTTCTTTACAGTTGATCGACGGACCGTAGCGGTCAGTTGACGCTCCGTCGCATGCGACAGCGGTCCAATTCAGGCATAGGGAACGCCAGTTACGGATTCCGGCTAGCCGCGCGTAAGCCGCTTCAGGAGCACCACGGACGCCACGGGCCGCGCCCCGGCCTTGGCGATGCCGTCGGCCACCTCGCGGTCGGTCGAGGCGACGATCACCGGCCGCCCCGGCGGCTCGGCGCGCACGAGCTGGCGGATCAGCTCGTCCGCCGTGACGCCCGGCTTCGAGAAGAGCACCCGTACCCCGCGCGGCGGCGCGAGCAGCACCGGCGCGGCCAGCTCGGCGCCGTCGAAGACGCAGGTGACCTCGGCCCCGGTCTGCAGCGCGAGCTGCGAGAGCGAGCCGAGGAGGCGCAGCCGCTGCTTCTCCAGGGGCATCGTGGGATAGCCGGTCTTGGTGACGTTGTAGCCGTCGACGACCAGATGCGCCTGGGGCAGCGCGAGCAACTGGTCCAGGATCGCCGGGTCGTTCTCGGACAGGGCGCGGGCCGCGATGTCCTTGGGCGTCATCCGGCCGGGCTCGACGGCGTCCACGGTCTCGGCGGGGCGCACCGACACCGGCGGCAGCGCCAGTTCGCGGCGCAGCCCCTGGGCCGCGTCGAGCACCGTGTCGAGCAGCAGGCGTACCCGCATGTCCTCGACGCTGCGGCCCTCGCGCGCGGCCCTGCGGGTGGCCTCCAGGGCCGCCTCCGCCTCGCCGAGGCGGGCCTTCAGGCGCCGGGTCTCGCTGTCGGTGGCCGAAAGCTGCGCCTGCCCCTCGGCGCGCGCGGCCTCGGCGTCGGCGGTGACCTTGCGCAGGGCCGCCTCGCCGCGCTTGACGTCGCTGAGTGCCCCGCGCAGCTTGCGGTGCATCGATTCGGCTTCCTTCTTCACGGCGTCCAGCTCCGCGCGCAGCCGGTCGGTCTCGACCTTGGTGTGGGCGCGGGCGGCGGCGAGTTCCGCGCGCAGCCGCTCCAGCTCGGCCCGGGTCTCCTCGTCGGCGCGCTCGGCGTCCGCCCGCTGGGCCTCCTCGCCCGCGGCCGTGACGAGCTTCACCCAGCCGGTGGGGCGCAGCACATAGGCGGCGGCCGCCACGTCCAGCGGGTCGGCGGCGGGCGGCGGCGTGCCCGCGTCCAGGGCCGCGGTGAGCTCGGGCTGGGCCTCGCGCAGGCGTTCGCCGATGCGCTGGCGGAACACCGGGTCGCCCTCCAGGGCCGCGGCCATGGCGTTGCCCGCGAACTTCACGCGCCGGGTGGGCGTGAAGCGCGCGTACTGCCGCAGCTGCGGCGGCAGTTCTCCCACCGTGAGGCCGCCGAAGCCGTCCGACACGATCTGTACGACCGCCCGCCGCACGCCGTCGGGCAGCGGACGGTCGAGCACCTCGGCGGCGCCGTCCTCCGGCGTTCCGCCCGCGCTCTCCACCATCGGTCACCCCACTAGCTGTGCGGGGCCCGCCCCCATCAGGAGCCGGCCCCGGGCCTGTCCACGAGTTCCACCTGGTCCACCGCGTTGCACCAGCGGCAGCGGACCGACTCGATGGTCTCACTGACCACCTCGCGTTCCTCGACGTTCGGCTCTCCGGCCAGGTCGAGGTGCACATATTCGACGACCTTCGAGGAGCGGGTCACATCGAACCGCGTGAGGTTGCCGCAGAGCGTGCAGCGCCATCGGGTGGTGTCGGTCGGCAGGGGAACCGTCATCGTGACGTTCGCTTTCCTTCGGGAGGCCGTGATGCGTATTTCCCGTAACCCTAAGGCCTGCGTAAGGACCACCGCGTGCACCTGCGGAGGCTGCCCGTCCCGTACCCACAACCACCCGGGCGAGGCGGTCTGTACCGTTTGGCTCGCTTACGCCATGCTCTGTGCATGATCAACACGTGGGGCGTGGCGGCGGTCCGCGCGCTCAGGCGCCCGACCGCCCCGGTGACGTGCGCGCTGATCGCCGTCTGCTGCGTCGTCTTCGTCCTGTCCCCGCTGTCCGGACTCAACCCCTCGTACGGCACGGGCGACCGGCTCATCGCCGCCCAGCAGGCCTACTTCGAACGCTGGGGGGTGGTACCCGTCGAACTCCTCAGCGGCAAGCCCCGAGCCGCTCTCACCCCCCTGACGGCCCTCTTCGTGCACGGCAGCTGGCTGCACCTCCTGGGCAACATGCTGTTCTTGTACGTGTTCGGCGTGATGGTCGAGGAACGCATGGGCCACCTCCAGTACGCGCTCTTCGCCGTGTGCTGCGGCTGTCTCGCCCTGTTCGGCTACGCCGTCGCGCACGCGGGGTCCGGGCAGACCCTCGTCGGTGCGTCCGGGGCGATCTCCGCCGTGCTCGGCGCCTTTCTCCATCTCTTCCCGAAGGCGCGCGTCACCAGCCTCTTCCCGTTCCTGTTCTTCCTGCCGCTGCGGTTCCCGGCCTGGGTGGTGCTGCCGTTCTGGGTGGCGCTGCAGTGGGTGGCGGCGGGGCAGCAGCGACAGGGGCCCGGTGTGGCCTATCTGGCGCACCTCGTGGGCTTTTCGCTCGGGTTTGTCTACGCCTGGGGGTGCTGTCGGCGGGGGACTAGAGTGAAAGCCTCAGGAACGGCCACCGAGGGAGACAGCCAGCCGTGATCACCGCGATCGTGCTCATCAAGACCAGCGTCGACCGGATCCCGGAGATCGCCGAGTCGATCGCCGCCCTCGACTGCGTCAGCGAGGTCTTCTCGGTGACGGGCACGTACGACCTGATCGCCATGGTCCGGGTGGCCCGCCACGACGACCTGGCCGACGTCATCCCCGGCCGGATCAGCAAGATCCCGGGCGTCGAGGGGACGGACACGCACGTCGCCTTCCGCACGTACTCGCAGCACGACCTGGAGGCCGCGTTCGCGATCGGCCTCGACTCCTAGCGGCGCACCGCACCGGATGAGGGTTTCTTCATCCCCGGCTCATCCAGATGACGCGGTACGCCCCGCACGCTCGCTGCCATGGTCTTCTCCCACCGCATGGCGGCCCTCGCGGCCGTCGTGGCGATCCCCCTCGGCATCGCCGCGACCAGCTACGCCCTGACGGACTCCCCCGCCGAGCCGAAGGTCCCGCCCAAGGTGGAGCTGGAGAGCGGCTCCCCGTCGGGCACGCCCACCGGGCCGGAGCCCACCCCCAGCGACCAGGTCGTCGACCGGCCTCCGGTCAGCGAGAGCTCCGAGCAGAGCGGGAACGGCAAGGGCGGCGCGGGGGACACGGATGACGATGACGACGACCGGGGCTCCGGATCCGGCGGACCCGGACGGCCGGGAGACGATGCCGACGACACCGACGACGACGGGCCGGGCGACGACGGCTGACCCGCGTGCCTCCCCCGGCCCGCGCGACCCCCGCGACGCGCATCAGCCCTCCGGCTCCCCCGGCTCCCGGGACGGCGACTCCCGCGGGACCGTGCGGCGCCGCATCTCGGCGCGCGTCCGCATCCTGCTGTGGCTGCTCGTGGTGATGGCGGTCGCGTTCGCCGCGGTCGCAGCGACCACCCGCTCGATCCTGCTGCGCGACGTCGACCACCGGGTGAACCGGCTGCTCACCCAGGAGACCGGGGAGTTCACGCACTTCGTGGACGGGGGCGTCGACCCGGAGACCGGCGCGGGCTTCACCGACCCGCGCCGCCTCCTCGAAGTCTTCCTGGAGCGGCAGTACGCCGACCCGGGCGAGGAGCTGATCGGGCTCGTCCACCGCTCCGGCCAGGGCCCCGCCCAGCTCACCCAGGCCCGTGAGCTGTCCGTCGCGCACCCGCTGCACCGCGACCCCGACGCCCGCCGCCAGATCTTCGCGGCGAAGGGCTCCACCGGCACCCTCGACCGGGCGTCCGGCGAGCTGCGCTGGGCCAAGGTCGAGGTCGCCCCGCACGGCGGCGAGCCCGAGGCCGCCTTCGTCGTCGCCTTCCACCCGGGCGCCGAACAGGCCAAGGCGGACGACGTGTTCCGCATCCTCCTCGCCATCTCCGGCGTCGCGCTGCTGCTCACGACCGGCATCGGCTGGGTCGTGGCCGGGCGCATCCTCAAGCCGGTCCGCCTGGTGCGCACCGCCGCCGCCCAGCTCACCGAGCAGGACCTGACCCGGCGCATCCCGGTGCGCGGACGCGACGACGTCGCCGCGCTCGCCGAGACGTTCAACGGCATGCTGGACCGCCTGGAGCGGGCCTTCGCCGCGCAGCGCGAGTTCGTCGACGACGCCGGGCACGAGCTGCGCACCCCGATCACCATCGTCCGCGGCCATCTGGAGCTCATGGGCGACGATCCGGCCGAGCGCGAGGAGACCGTGCGCCTGGTCACCGACGAACTGGACCGGATGAGCCGCATCGTCGAGGACCTGCTGCTGCTCGCCAAGGCCGAGCGCCCGGACTTCATCACCCCGGAGCCGGTGCGGCTCGCCGAGCTCACCGCCGACGTCTTCGTGAAGGCCCGCACGCTGGGCGAGCGCCACTGGGAGCTGGCCGAGGTCGCCGACCGCGAGGCCGTCCTCGACCCGCAGCGCATCACCCAGGCCATGGTCCAGCTCGCGCAGAACGCCGTGCAGCACACCACCCGCGGCGAACGCATCCGCGTGGGCTCCCGCATCACGGGCCCGCACATCGAGCTGTACGTGGCCGACAGCGGCCCCGGCGTCCAGGCCCAGGACGCCGACGTCATCTTCGAGCGCTTCCGGCGCGGCACGTCCCGGCGCGGCGCCCGCACCAGCGGCGCTGGCCTCGGCCTGGCCATCGTCCGCGCGATCGCCGAGGCCCACGGCGGCCGGGTGGGCCTCGGCGCCACCGAGGGCGGCGGCGCCACCTTCGCCCTCACCCTGGACCTCGTACGCCCCCTGGAAGAGGTACGCACGTGAACCGCATCCTCATCGTCGAGGACGAGGAACGCATCGCCTCCTTCGTCGAGAAGGGCCTGCGCGCCAACGGCTTCACCACCACCGTGGTCGGCGACGGCGACGCGGCCTACGAGTACGCCCTCACCGGCGGCTTCGACCTGGTCGTCCTGGACATCGGCCTGCCCGGCCGCGACGGCTTCACCGTGCTGCGCGAACTGCGCGAGGCCCGGGTGACGGTGCCGGTCATCGTGCTCACCGCCCGGGACTCCGTGCGGGACACGGTGGCCGGTCTTGAGGGCGGCGCCGACGACTGGATGACCAAACCGTTCCGCTTCGAGGAACTCCTCGCCCGGGTGCGCCTCAGGCTGCGCACGGCGGCGCGCGCGCCGGAGGTGACGGTCCTCAGGTCGGGCACGCTCTCCCTCGACCTGCGCACCCGCAGGGCCCGCTCCGGCGAGCGCACGGTGGACCTGACGGCCCGTGAGTTCGTGCTCCTGGAGCTGTTCCTGAGGCACCCGGGGCAGGTGCTCGCCCGCGAACAGATCCTGTCCCACGTGTGGGGCTACGACTTCGACCCCGGGTCCAACATCGTGGACGTCTACGTACGGGCGCTGCGCAAGAAGCTGGGCGCGGAGCGTCTGGAGACGGTGCGCGGGATGGGCTACCGCCTGCCCGCCTGAGCGGTGCCACCGGCGCGCCCGCGCCGAGGGCGGGGCGCGCTCGGTGAAGTTTCCTTCATGTGCGGCTCATTGGGGGCTCACCGCGCCCCGCGACGCTGAACGCGTGACAGCGACACCGCGGCAACTGATCCTCCTGTGCCTGGCCCTGAGCCTGTGCGCGCTCCTCGCCGTCCCCGGCACCTTCGCGGGGCTGAGCGGCGACGCCCGGCTCACGCTCGCCGTGTTCGCGCTCGCCACCTGCGCCTGGATCGGCACGCCCGTCGACGACACGTACATCGCGCTCGGCGCGGGGCTCGCCCTCACCGCCACCGGCGTGATCAGCAGCGACACCCTCTTCGGCACCCTCGGGGACGAAACCGTGTGGCTGCTGATCTGCGCGTTCGTGCTCGCCGCCGCCGTGGCGCGCAGCGGGCTCGCGGGGCGTGCGGCGGCGTTCCTGGTCAGCGGGGCGCGCAGCGTGCGGCAGCTGACGCACCTGACGACCGCCGCGCTCGTCGTCACGGCGTTCGCGGTGCCCGCCACCTCCGGCCGGGCCGCGCTCGCGCTGCCCGTCTTCCTGGCCCTCTCCAAGGTCCTCGCCGACCGCGGGCGCCTGGTCGTGATGCTGGCGCTGCTCTTCCCGACCGTCATCCTGCTGTCGGCGGTCGCGACCCTGATCGGGGCGGGCGCGCATCTGATCACGGTGTCCGTCCTGTGGGAGAGCACCGGCCAGGAGATCGGCTTCACGAAGTGGCTGCTGCTCGGCCTGCCGCTCGCGATCGTCTCGTCCCACCTCGCCGCCGAGGCCGTGCTCCTGACGACCACGCGCCGGGCGGACCGCGAGGGGCCGGTCGCGATCGCCGCCGAGGACATCCAGGCGCACAGCGACCGCCCCGTGACCGGACCCTGGGAGCCCGCGGAGACGCGCTGCGCGCTGCTGCTCGCCACGGTGGTCGCGCTGTGGTGCAGCGAGCCGCTGCACCGGGTCCCGCCCGCCGTGGTCGCGCTGATCGGCGCGGTCGTGGCGGCCTCGCCCGCGCTCGGCACCGTCCGCCTCAAGGACGCCCTGAAGACCGTGCCGTGGTCGCTGCTGCTCTTCATGGCCGCGACGATGGCGATGGGCGTGGCGCTCGCCGACTCGGGCGCGGCGACGTGGCTCGTGGCGGGGCTTCCCGTCGACGCGCCGCCCTGGCTCTTCCTCGCCGTCGTCGTCGCGGTCAGCACGGCGGCCCATCTGGTCCTGCAGTCCCGCTCGGCCCGCTCGTCGGTCCTCGTGCCGCTGGTCGTGGCCGCCGCCGTCGGCGCGGGCGTGAACCCGGTCGCCGCGGCCCTCGCGTCCACGGCCGCCGCGGGCTTCTGCCACACCCTGCCCGCCTCCGCGAAGCCGGTCACCCTCTTCGCCGAAATCCCCGGCACCCCCACCTACACCCCGCGCGACCTGCTGCGGCTTTCCGCCGTCCTGGCCCCGCTCACGGCCGCGCTCGTCCTGCTGTTCGCCCTCGCGGTGTGGCCGCTGCTCGGCGTGCCCGTCAGCCGCTGAGCCCCGCCCCTCGCCCTCAAGGAGTACGCCCCATGCCGCACACGCCCCCCGCACCGTCCTCGCTCCGTCGTGTCGCCATCGCCCCCAGCGGCTTCAAGGAGTCCCTGTCCGCCCAGTCCGCGGCCGAGGCCATCGCACAGGGCGTCCGGCGCGTCCTGCCCGACGCCGGGGTCGACCTGATCCCGCTCGTCGACGGCGGCGAGGGCACCGCCCAGGCGCTCGCCGCGGCCGCGGGCGGGCGGCTGGTCGCGCTGCCCGCCACCGGCCCGCTCGGC
The DNA here is from genome assembly GCF_022698285.1 of Streptomyces sp. AN091965. Classification (NCBI taxonomy): domain Bacteria; kingdom Bacillati; phylum Actinomycetota; class Actinomycetes; order Kitasatosporales; family Streptomycetaceae; genus Streptomyces; species Streptomyces sp. AN091965. Next base: position 3,015,415 of record NZ_JALDMY010000001.1, read on the forward strand.
GAGCGCATCGGCACCCACTTCGCGCTCCTCGACTCGGGCACCGCCGTGGTGGAGATGGCGGCCGCCGCGGGCCTGCGCCTGGTGCCGCGCGAGCTGCGCGACCCCGGCGCCACCACGACGTACGGCGTGGGCGAGCTGATCCGCGCCGCGCTCGACACGGGCGCCCGCCGCATCCTGGTGGGCTGCGGCGACTCGGGCACCTCGGACGGCGGCGCGGGCGCCCTCCAGGCCCTCGGCGTCCGGCTCCTGGACGCCGACGGCTGGGAACTGCCGCAGGGCGGCCGGGAGCTGCCGCGGCTGCACCACGTCGACGCCTCCGCCGCCGACCCGCGCCTCGCCGAGGCCGAGCTGCTCGTCGCCTGCAACCAGCACAACGTCCTGTGCGGCGAGCAGGGCGTGGCCCGCGTCTTCGGCCCGCAGAAGGGCGCGACCCCGGCCCAGGTCGAGGAGCTCGCCGCGGGCCTGGAGCGCTGGGCGTACGTCCTCACCCGCGACCTGAAGGCCGGCGCCGATCTGTTCCACGGCCCCGGCACCGGCGCGTCCGGCGGCCTCGGCGCGGGCCTCGCCGCGCTCGGCGCCCGGCTCCTGCCCCGCTTCGACGTGCTCCTCGACCACCTCGACCTGGACGCCAGGCTGGCCCGCGCCGACCTGGTCGTCACCGCCGAGGGCGCCCTCGACCGGCAGACGCCGCGCGGCAAGGTCCCGGCCGAAGTGGCCCGCCGTGCCAAGCGGTTCGGCCGCCCGGTGCTCGCCCTCGCGGGCACCATCGGCGACGGGGCGCACCTGGTGCGGGCGGCGGGCGTGGACGCCTACAGCGCGATCCTGCCCGCCCCCGTCACGCTCACCGAGGCGCTCGGCCGGGGCGGCGAATTCCTCACCGACGCCACCGAGCGGGCCCTGCGGATGATCCTGCTCGGCTCGCGCCTGCCGGGTCAGGCAGCGGTGGCCGCGGCGTCGGTGCCGATGCCCGTGCCGGTGTCGGTGTCGGGCACGCAGCGCCCGTCCTCGGTGCGGTAGCTCCACCGCGCACCGTCGCTGACCAGCTCCTTGACGGCCCGTACGAACCGCTCGACGTGCTCGTCCGGGGTGCCCGCGCCGAAGCTCACGCGGATCGCGTTCAGCGACCGCTCGCCGGGGGCGGCCTCCGGGGCGCCGCACTCGCCGGGCTCGTCCGGGGCGCTGCCGAGGAGCGTGCGTACCAGCGGGTGCGCGCAGAACAGGCCGTCGCGCACGCCGATGCCGTACTCGGCGGACAGCGCGGCCGCGAAGTGCGAGCTGTTCCAGCCGTCGACCACGAAGGAGATGACCCCGACCCGGGGCGCGTCGTCCCCGAACAGCGAGAGCACCCGCACCTCGGGCACCCCGGCGAGCCCCTCGCGCACCTTCTGGATGAGCTGCCGCTCCCGCGCGACCAGGGAGTCGAACCCGGCCTCGGTCAGGGCCTTGCAGGCGGCGGCGATGGAGTAGGCGCCGATGACGTTCGGCGAGCCCGCCTCGTGCCGAGCGGCGGTGTCGTGCCACTCGACGTCCACTCCCCCGTCGGCACGCCGCGTCACCGTGCGCGAGGCACCGCCGCCGGCGAGGTAGGGCTCGGCCGCGCCCAGCCAGTCGGCCCGCCCGGCGAGCACCCCGGAGCCGAAGGGCGCGTACAGCTTGTGCCCGGAGAAGGCGATCCAGTCGACGTCCAACTCCGCGATGTCCACGGGGTGGTGGGGCGCGAGCTGCGCGGCGTCGAGGACGATGCGGGCGCCGTGGGCGTGCGCGGCGGCGGCCAGCTCACGCACCGGCCACAGCTCCCCGGTGACGTTCGAGGCACCGGTCACGCACACCAGGGCGGGCCCGTAGGGGTCCCGGTCGGCGAGGGCGCGCTCCAGGGTGCGCACCGCCTCGCCGGGCGTCCGGGGGGCGTTCAGATACGTGACGCGCGCGTCGCGCCACGGAAGCAGGGAGGCGTGGTGCTCGGTCTCGAAGACGAAGACCTGGCAGTCGGCGGGCAGGACGGCGGCGAGCAGGTTCAGCGAGTCCGTCGTGGACCGGGTGAAGACCACCTGGTCGCCCTCGCGGCAGCCGAGGAACTCGGCCACCGTCCTGCGGGAGTTCTCGAACAGGTCGGTCGACAGCTGCGACAGGTACCCGGCGCCGCGGTGCACGCTGCCGTAGTACGGCGCGTACGCGGCCACGTCGTCCCACACCCGCTGCAGCGCCGGGGCGCTCGCCGCGTAGTCGAGGGCCGCGTACGTCACCTCGCCGCCGGTGACGAGGGGCACCGTCACGTCACGGCCGAGCACGGGCAGCGGCTCGGCGCAGCAGGGGTCGGCGGACTCGGAGTCGGTGGCGGCGACAGCGGGGGCGACGGCGGCGGTGGCAGCGGTGGAGGCAGGCATGGCGAACTCCCGTGAGAGGCAGGCGAGATCACTGTGCGGACAGCGGTCGACGCGACAACGCGACCGGTCAACGGCACAGGAGAAGGAAGAAGGGGGTACGGAGAACGGGGCCTTCGGCCCTATCGCATTCGCTGGCTCACGAGACTGCTCCCTCGACGACCAGGACCCCTGGTGACGCGAGGGGTCCGCGCTTGCGGTGAACCTTGCTGTTCACCGCCTGGTCTTCACCCGGGGCACCCCGCCACGGACGGAGGGTTGCCGGACAGCGGGCCGGGGCCGTAGTCGCTGTCACTCATGACCTGCGCAGCATCTTGCCACACGATCTTGCAAGCGCAACACCGCAGTCCAGGATCCGGACTGCGGTGTGCGCCACACGCGGCTCGCGGTCAGCGGTTGCTGGCCGTCACCCAGCGCGCGAGGGCGGACCGTGCCGCCCCGGAGTCGATCGACTCGGCCGCCCGCGCCATCCCCGCGCGGATCCCCTCCGCGAGCGGGCCCTCGCCCGGCTCCAGGGCGACCAGGGCCGCCGCGGCGTTCAGCAGCACCGCGTCCCGCACGGGGCCGGTCTCGCCGTCCAGGAGCCGCCGTGCGACCTCCGCGTTGTACGAGGCGTCGGCGCCCCGGAGGGCCTCGACGGGCACCAGGTCGACGCCGACGTCCCGCGGGTCGAAGGCCTCCTCGCGGACGCCGCCGTCGCGCACCACCCACACCCGGGAGGTGGCCGTGGTGGTCAGCTCGTCCAGGCCGTCGTCGCCGCGGAAGACCAGCGCGGAGGAGCCGCGCTCGGCCAGCACGCCCGCGAGGATCGGCGCCATCCGCGCGTCCGCGACACCGGTGGCCTGGGCCCGGACCTTCGCCGGGTTGGTCAGCGGGCCGAGGAAGTTGAACGTGGTGCGGATGCCCAGCTCGCGCCGCGCGGGGGCCACGTGGCGCAGCGCCGGGTGGAACTTCACCGCGAAGCAGAAGGTGATCCCGGCCTCGTCCGCGACCTCGCGCACCCGTTGCGGCGTCAGCTCCAGATTGACGCCGAGCTTCTCCAGGACGTCGGAGGCGCCGGACGCGCTGGAGGCCGCCCGGTTGCCGTGCTTGACGACCTTCGCGCCGGTCCCGGCGACGACGATCGCGGACATGGTGGAGATGTTGACGGTCTTGGCGCCGTCGCCGCCGGTGCCGACGATGTCGACGCTCGGTCCGGGTACGTCGATGACGTGCGCGTGCGCGTACATGGCGCGGACGAGACCGGAGATCTCCTCGACGGTCTCCCCCTTGGCGCGCAGCGCGACGGCGAAGCCCGCGATCTGCGCGTCGGTCGCCTCGCCGCGCATGATGCGGTCCATCGCCCAGGCCGTGTCGTCGGCGCTCTGGTCGCGGCCGTCGAGCAGTCCGTTCAGCACGTCGGGCCAGGAACGGGCCGCCGCGGTGTCGCCTCCTGCGGGGGTCACAGCGCTCATGGCCGCTCCTGTGTGTTCGTCTGCGTACGTCGAGGGGGCGCGTCCCCGCCCCTGGGGGTGCCCCCACCCTATCCAGCCCGGGGACGGCGAAGAGCCCCGTCCAGGTGCTGGACGGGGCTCTTGCCGTGGCGACCTGCAACGGTCGGGGACCTAGGGGTCAGTGGTGGCCGTGGCCGCTCGTGATCTCCTTGTACTCGTCGACCGTCGGCTTCGGGATCTGGCCGTCCTCGCCGTACATGCCCTTGGACAGCTTCGCCCGCAGCTTCTGCGAGCCCGTCACCTTGCGCTCGACGCCGTTCTCGTCGACCGTCGGGCCGATCTCGAGCGGCTTGTACTGCTCGTGCGCCGTGAGGGTGTGCAGCTGGTCCTGGTCGAGGGGCTCGTGCACCTCGATGAACTCACCGTGCGGCAGGCGCTTGATGATGCCGGACTCGCGCCCGTGCAGCACCTTGTCCTTGTCGCGGCGCTGGAGGCCCAGGCAGATCCGCTTGGTGACGACGAACGCGATGACCGGTCCGACGAAGAAGAAGATCCGGACGAACCAGGTGATGGCGTTGATCGACAGGTGGAAGTGCGTGGCCCACAGGTCGTTTCCACCACCGACCAGCATGATCATGTACGCGGTGACCCAGGCGACGCCGAACGCGGTCCGCGTCGGGGCGTTGCGCGGGCGGTCCAGGATGTGGTGCTCGCGCTTGTCGCCGGTGACCCAGGACTCGATGAACGGGTACACGGCGATGGCCGCGAGGACCAGCGGGAAGATGACCAGCGGGATGAACACGCCCAGGACCAGCGTGTGGCCCCAGAGGTTGATCTCCCAGCCCGGCATGACACGGATCAGACCCTCGGCGAAGCCCATGTACCAGTCGGGCTGGGCGCCGGTGGACACCTGGTCCGGGCGGTACGGGCCGATCGCCCAGATCGGGTTGATCGAGGCGATCGCCGCGACGGCCGCGATGACACCGAAGACCAGGAAGAAGAAGCCTCCGGCCTTGGCCATGTAGACCGGGAGCAGCGGCATGCCGACGACGTTCTTGTTGCTCTTGCCGGGGCCCGCGAACTGCGTGTGCTTGTGGTAGAAGACCAGGATCAGGTGCGCCACCACGAGGCCGAGCATGATGCCCGGCAGCAGCAGGATGTGCACCGAGTAGAACCGCGCGACGAAGTCGCCGCCGGGGAACTCCCCGCCGAAGAGGAACATCGACAGGTACGTGCCCACGATCGGCACGGACAGGACCGCACCCTGCATGAAGCGGACACCGGTGCCGGAGAGCAGGTCGTCGGGCAGCGAGTAACCGGTGAAGCCGGTGAACATGCCGAGGACGAACAGCAGGAAGCCGAACAGCCAGTTGACCTCACGCGGCTTGCGGAACGCACCCGTGAAGAACACGCGCATCATGTGCACGAACATGCCGGCGAGGAAGATCAGCGCCGCCCAGTGGTGGATCTGCCGGATCAGCAGACCACCGCGCACATCGAAGGAGATGTGCATGGTCGAGTTGAACGCCTCGGACATCAGCTGGCCCTGCAGGGGCACGTAGCTGCCGTGGTACTCCACCTCGTTCATCGACGGGTGGAAGAACAGCGTCAGGTACACACCCGTGAGGATGATGATGATGAAGCTGTAGAGGCAGATCTCACCGAGCATGAAGGACCAGTGGTCCGGGAAGATCTTGCGCATGTTGGCCTTGGCCAGGGAGTAGATCCCAAGCCGGCCGTCGGCCCAGTCCGCGACCCGCTCGCCGGCGGGCGCTTTCTTGCGTGAATCGGTCGACGGGGCCGCCGTCGCCGTGGTGTTCTCGGTGCTCATCCGCGCTCCCAGAAGGCAGGACCGACGGGCTCTTCGAAGTCGCCGTGCGCCTCGAGGTAGCCCTCCTCGTTCACGCCGATCTTCAGCTGCGGAAGGGCGTGACCGGCGGGGCCGAAGATGACTCGGGCGCCGTCGGAGAGGTCGAAGGTGGACTGGTGGCACGGGCAGAGGACGTGGTGCGTCTGCTGCTCGTACAGGGAGATCGGGCAGCCCACGTGGGTGCAGATCTTGGAGTACGCGACGATGCCCTCGTGCGACCACGCCAGCTCGCGCTTGTCCTTGATGTCGTCGGGCTGGAGCCGGACGATCATCAGGGCGGCCTTGGCGATCTGGGTCTGGAAGTCGTGGTCGTGCTCCTCCAGGCCTTCCGGCTTGGCGAAGGTGAGCGAACCGACGGCGACGTCGGACGGACGCAGCGGCTCGTTCGTGTTCATGTTCACGAGCAGCTTGCCCTTGGACCACAGGGTGTGCCGCAGCTTGTCCTCCGGCAGCGGACCGAGGTCACGCAGCAGGACGACACCGGAGAGCGGGACCAGGGTCAGCGCGCCGAACATGGTGTTGCGGATCAGCTTGCGCCGGCCGAGCTGGGACTCCTTCGCGCCCGCCGCGAAGTCCGCCATGACCTTGGCCTTGACCTCGGGCTCGGCCTCGATCGCGTGCCGGTCGTCGGCGACCTCGACGTCGGACATCAGGGTGCGGGCCCAGTGGACCGCGCCCGCGCCGATGCAGAACAGCGCCACGCCGAGGGTCATGCCCAGCGCGAAGTTCAGCGCGCTGATGTGCCCGATCGGCCAGATGTAGACGCTCTTGTCGACCGGGAACGCCACGTAGGAGGCGATGAAGCCGACGGTCGCCAGCATCGAGATCGTGAAGAGCATCGCGACCGTGCGCTCGGAGCGCCGGGCGGCCTTCTCGTCGATGTCCTGGACGCGGTGCTCGTGCGGCGGCAGGCCCGGGTCCGCGAAGGGGTCCTCGGCGACGGCCACCGCGCCGTGCGCGGACTCCTGCTCGCTGGGCAGGTTCTCTTCTGGGGTTTCTTGGCTACTCATGACTTCTTGGCCTTTGCGGTCCGGGCGGCGACCCACACGGCGACCGCGATCAGCGCGCCGAGGCCGAAGATCCAGGCGAACAGGCCCTCGCTGACCGGTCCGAGACCGCCCAGCTTGAGACCGCCGGGGCTCTCGGTCTTCTCGCTGTTGACCGCGTCGATGTACGCGATGATTTCCTTCTTGTTCTTCTCCGGCATGGTCGTGTCGGGGAAGGAAGGCATGTTCTGCGGGCCGGTCTGCATGGCCTCGTAGATGTGCTTCTTGCTGACGCCTTCGAGGCTCGGCGCGAACTTGCCGTGGGTCAGCGCGCCACCCTCACCGGTGAAGTTGTGGCACTGGGCACAGTTGGTGCGGAACAGCTCGCCGCCCTTGGCGATGTCGGCACCCTTCGGGTCGACCTGCTTCTCGGTCGGCACGGAGGGGCCGGCGCCCAGCGAGGCCACGTACGCGGCCAGCTGGTCGATCTGGGCCTGGCTGTAGATGACCTTCTTCTTCGGCGCCTGGGCGCCCTGCTGCTGCAGCGGCATGCGGCCGGTGCCGACCTGGAAGTCGACAGCGGCGGCGCCGACGCCGACCAGGCTCGGGCCGTCGGACGAGCCCTGACCGCCGGTTCCGTGGCAGCTGGAGCAGCCCACGGCATAGAGCTTCTTGCCCTCGTCGATGGCGAGGGACTGAGCGGTTTCGTCGGCCTGCGCCTTGTCCGCCGGCGCGAACGCGGCGTACAGCCCCCCGGTGGCCGCCAGCGCGAGGAGTAGGACGACGACCGCCGCCAGCGGATGGCGTCGTCGTGCGGAGAGCTTTTTCACGGATTACCCCGGTGTCAGGATCTTCTGCGTCGATGCTTCTGGAATGTGTCGGTACGTCGGGCTCTGCGGGCGACGCGGTGCCGCCCCGACCCCGGCGCCGACTACTTGATCATGTAGATCGTGGCGAAGAGGCCGATCCAGACGACATCGACGAAGTGCCAGTAGTAGGACACGACGATGGCGGCGGTCGCCTGCTCGTGGGTGAACCTCCTGGCCGCGTACGTGCGGCCGAGGACCAGCAGGAAGGCGATGAGACCGCCCGTCACATGCAGTCCGTGGAAGCCGGTGGTCAGGTAGAAGACCGAGCCGTACGGGTCGGACGAGAGCGAAAGGCCCTCGTGCTTGACCAGCTCGGTGTACTCGAAGACCTGGCCGCCGATGAAGATCGCACCCATGATGAAGGTGACGATGAACCACATCCGGAGCTTCTTCACGTCACCGCGCTCGGCGGCGAACACGCCGAGCTGACAGGTGAGGGAGGAAAGCACCAGGATCGTGGTGTTGGTCGCCGAGAACGGGAAGTTCAGGGCATCGGCCATTTCCTTCCAGTGGTCGGGACCGGTCACCGATCGCAGGGTGAAGTACATCGCGAAGAGGGCCGCGAAGAACATCAGCTCGGAACTCAGCCAGATGATGGTTCCGACGCTGGTGAGGTTCGGTCGATTGACCGGCGGGTGCGCGTGCCCGGTGTCTACTGTCGTTGCTGTCGCCACGACCGACATTATGTCGGTCGCTTATCCCGCCCTCACCCCGGGGGGTGCCGTTCGGAGTGTCTGCGGCCTGTGTCCTGCCCGGATGGCCCATCGCGGCACCGTCCGAACCGGTGTTGACGGGGTGTCGGGAGGAGTAGCATCCGCGCGAGATCCCTCGACGAAGCGGAGGAACCATGCAGCCGACCGCCACGGTGTTGATCTACAGCGACGACGCGAGCACCCGGGAACAGGTCCGCCTGGCGACCGGGCGCAGGCCGGCCGCCGACGTCCCCGAAGTCCGCTTCGTCGAATGCGCGACGCTGCCCGCGGTCCTCAAGGAGCTCGACCACGGCGGCATCGACGTGTGCGTGCTCGACGGCGAGGCCGTGCCCGCGGGGGGCATGGGCGTCTGCCGCCAGATCAAGGACGAGGTCTTCCAGGCCCCGCCCGTGCTGCTGCTCATGGGGCGGCCGCAGGACGCCTGGCTGGCCACCTGGAGCCGCGCGGAGGCGGCGGTGACCCTGCCGGTCGAGCCGGTGGAGTTCGCCGCCGCCCTGGCCTCTCTGCTGCGCTCCAGGGCCGCCCTGAGCGCTTAGGAGCCCCGCCCCCGCCCGCCCCCTACACCGACTGGGGGCGCAGGCGGGTCGCCGCCAGTGCCGCGCGGCCCGCCTTGGTGTCGGCCAGGAGGGCGCTGCCCTTGCGCCAGGTCTTCCAGGGGACGTTCCAGTCGCCGTAGCCGTTGCCGAAGTGGTCCATGTCGGCGCCGTAGCTGTTGACGACCTCGACGATGTCGCCCTGGCGGACCGTCTCGTAGAACCAGGCGGCGTTGCCCGTGCTCATGCCGGTGCAGCCGTGGCTGGTGTTGGCGTAGCCCTGGGAGCCCACCGACCAGGGGGCCGCGTGGACGTATTCGCCGCTGTCGGTGACCCTCGTGGCGTAATAGACCATCTTGTCGTAGAAGTCCGACGCGCCGATGCTGGCGCTGGTCATCCGTACGACGTACTCCTTGCCGAGCACCACCTTGATGCCGTTGCGCGTGGAGTAGCCGGGCTTGCCGGTGGTGACCGGGATGGAGTTGATCTCCTCGCCGTTGCGGTAGACCGTCATCCAGTGCGAGGAGGCGTCCGTGACGGCCACGACCTTGTCGCCGGTGGTCAGCTTCAGGGGCTTGGACTCGGCGCCCCACAGCTTGTCGGTGACCTTCACGCCCTCCAGGTTGGAGTGCGCGTGGATGGTGGCGTGGGTGGGCCAGAACTCCTTGGGGCGGTAGTGCAGCGTCCTGCTGTCCACCCAGTGCCAGGAGCCCTCCGTCGCGGGCTGTGAGCGGACCTTGAGCGCCCGTTCGACGACGGCCCTCGCCGCCTTGGCCTTGACGGGGGCGCTGAGCTTGGCGGTGACGGGCTGGCCGACGCCGTACTTGCCCGCCTCCGGGCCGAAAGTGACCTTCAGCTGGCGCTTCTTGGCGGCCGTCGCGGTGTCGAGGGCAAGGACCTTGCGGCCGGGCGAGCCCTCGTCGTCCTCCGTGCTCACCCGCACGGTGTAGTGGGCGCCCGCCGCCAGGGGGACCGTGCTGTGCCAGCGGGTGCCGTCGGCGGAGAGTTCGCCCGCCACGTAGCGGCCCTGCTGGTCGGTGGCCGTGACGTCCGTGATGCGCCCGTCGTCGCCCTGTGCGGTGACTTCGAGGGGCTTGTCCGGGTCGGCCTTCCCGCTGCTGCCCGCGGGGCCGTTGAAGGCGATCTGGCTCGCCGCGTCGTACGGCTTCGCCGAGAGCGGATGGCCGCCAGCCCCGCAGGCCGTGGTGACCGTGCCGACGGCGACCACAAGGAGGGTGCAGCTCAGTACCGTGCGGATTCGCGGAGAGTGGCTCATGACCACACGGTATGAAGGTATGACACGCCGTGCGCGGTGAGTGACCCGTACGAGGGTTCACCCGGAAGGCGGACGCGGGACGGCGGCGGAAACGGCCAGGGGCCCGGACGCTCCTGACGGAGTGTCCGGGCCCCTGGGGTGCGGCGGGAGGACCTACTGGTTCTGGTTCTCGCCGCGGTAGTACTCGAAGACCCAGCCCCACAGACCGATGAGGATCATCGGAGCCGAGAAGTACATCAGCCACCAGCCGAAGACGACGCCCATGAAGGCGAGCGCGCCACCGACGGCCAGGGACAGCGGCTGCCAGCTGTGCGGGCTGAAGAAGCCCACCTCGCCGGCCTCGTCCGCGACGTCCGCCTCCTTGTTGTCCTGTGCGGCGGCGTCGACTCGCCGGGCCGTGAAGGCCAGGTAGTAGCCGATCATGATGCACAGGCCGAAGGCCAGGAAGAGCGCGGTGGTTCCGGCGGGCTCCTTCGACCACCAGCCATAGACGATCGCCATGGCCAGTACGAAGACGCTCAGCCAGATGAACATCTTGCCCTGGATCTTCACTTGCCGGCCTCCTTGCCACCGGCCACGGCAGCCTTCTCACCGTGACCGGCGTTCTCCAGCTGGTCGAGCGCGGCGATCTCAGGGTGGTGCAGGTCGAACGCCGGGGATTCGGAGCGGATCCGCGGCAGGGTGAGGAAGTTGTGCCGCGGCGGCGGGCAGGACGTCGCCCACTCGAGCGAGCGGCCGTAGCCCCACGGGTCGTCGACCTCGACCTTCTTGCCGTACTTGGCGGTCTTCCACACGTTGTAGAAGAACGGCAGGATCGACAGGCCGAGCAGGAACGAGGCGATCGTCGAGATCGTGTTCAGGGCGGTGAAGCCGTCGGCGTCCAGGTAGTCCGCGTAACGGCGCGGCATGCCCTCGGCACCCAGCCAGTGCTGGACGAGGAACGTGCCGTGGAACCCGATGAACAGCGTCCAGAACGTGATCTTGCCGAGCCGCTCGTCGAGCATCTTGCCGGTGAACTTCGGCCACCAGAAGTGGAAGCCGGAGAACATCGCGAACACCACGGTGCCGAAGATGACGTAGTGGAAGTGCGCGACCACGAAGTACGAGTCGGAGACGTGGAAGTCCATCGGCGGCGAGGCCAGGATGACGCCGGTCAGACCACCGAAGGTGAAGGTGATCAGGAAGCCGACCGCCCAGAGCATCGGAGTTTCGAAGCTCAGCGAGCCCTTCCACATCGTGCCGATCCAGTTGAAGAACTTCACACCGGTCGGTACCGCGATGAGGAACGTCATGAAGGAGAAGAACGGCAGGAGCACGCCGCCTGTGACGTACATGTGGTGCGCCCACACCGTCACCGAAAGACCGGCGATCGCGATGGTCGCGCCGACCAGGCCCATGTAGCCGAACATCGGCTTCCGGGAGAAGACCGGAATGACCTCGGAAATGATTCCGAAGAATGGTAGGGCGATGATGTACACCTCTGGATGGCCGAAGAACCAGAAGAGGTGTTGCCAGAGCAAGGCCCCGCCATTGGCCGGGTCGAAGATTTGGGCACCGAACTTGCGGTCCGCCTCCAGGGCGAACAGCGCGGCCGCCAGGACCGGGAAGGCGAGCAGGACCAGCACACCGGTCAGCAGCACGTTCCAGGTGAAGATCGGCATGCGGAACATCGTCATGCCGGGCGCGCGCATGCAGATGATCGTGGTGATGAAGTTGACCGAGCCGAGGATCGTGCCGAAGCCGGAGAAGGCCAGACCCATGATCCACATGTCGGCGCCGATGCCCGGGGAGCGGACCGCGTCCGACAGCGGGCTGTAGGCGAACCAGCCGAAGTCGGCCGCGCCGTTCGGCGTGAGGAAGCCGCCGACCGCGATCAGCGAGCCGAACAGGTACAGCCAGTAGGCGAACATGTTCAGTCGCGGGAAGGCGACGTCGGGAGCGCCGATCTGGAGCGGCATGATCCAGTTCGCGAAGCCCGCGAACAGCGGCGTCGCGAACATCAGCAGCATGATCGTGCCGTGCATCGTGAACGCCTGGTTGAACTGCTCGTTCGACATGATCTGCGTGCCGGGACGGGCGAGCTCGGCGCGCATGAAGAGCGCCATCACACCGCCGATGCAGAAGAACGCGAACGACGTGACCAGATAGAGCGTGCCGATCGTCTTGTGGTCAGTGGTGGTCAGCCACTTGATGACGACGTTTCCCGGCTGCTTGCGCCTGACCGGCAGCTCGTCCTCGTACGAGTCGTTCGCTGCCGCGGCACCCTGGGGTTCGTTGAGGATGCTCACAGGTTGTTCGTCTCCCGGTTCTTCTCGTGGCCCGTCTGCTCGATGCCGGCCGGGATGTAACCGGTCTGGTTCTTCTTCGCGAGGTCTTCGAGGTGCTTCTTGTAGCGCTCGGGGGAGACGACCTTGACGTTGAAGAGCATCCGGGAGTGGTCGACGCCGCAGAGCTCGGCGCACTTGCCCATGAAGGTGCCCTCCTTGTTGGGAGTCACCTCGAAGGCGTTGGTGTGGCCCGGAATGACGTCCTGCTTCATGAGGAACGGCACCACCCAGAAGGAGTGGATGACGTCACGCGAAGTCAGAACGAAGCGGACCTTCTCGCCCTTGGGGAGCCAGAGGGTCGGACCGGGGTTGCCGTTCTGCGGGTTCCGCTCGCCGGGCGTACCGACCTCGTAGACACCGCCGGCGTTCGCCGGGAAGTCCTTGCGGAAGCGGTCCGGAATGGCGTCGAGGTCCTTGGACGTCTTGGCGTCGCCCTTGTCGGAGCCCGGAACGTCCTCGATGTAGTTGAAGCCCCAGCTCCACTGGTAGCCGACCACATTGATGGTGTGGGCCGGCTTGTCGTCGAGCGCGAGGAGCTTCGATTCGTCACGGGCGGTGAAGTAGAACAGCACCGAGACGATGATGAGGGGGACGACCGTGTACAGCGCCTCGATGGGCATGTTGTAACGGGTCTGCGGAGGGACCTCCACCTTGGTGCGGCTGCGCCGGTGGAAGATGACGCTCCACAGGATCAGGCCCCAGACCAGCACGCCCGTGGCGAGCGCAGCCGCCCACGAGCCCTGCCAGAGGGAGAGGATCCGCGGAGCCTCCTCCGTGACCGGGGTCGGCATACCCAGGCGGGGAAAGTCCTTGTATGTGCAACCGGTGGCGGTTACCAGGACCAGGCCCGCAGTCAGTGCCTGCAGCAGCTTCCGCCGCATCGGGCGCCGCGGCGAGCGGTCGGAGCCGTTGGGACTCACGTAGCGCCTTCCCGAGAGTCTCGCCCGCGCGGTTCGGCTGCGGCCTTCTCGCTGGTCGGTCGCCGCCCTGCGTCGGGCAGGGGTTTGGATGTTTATGCGGACCAAACCCTACTGGACGCTATTTGGGGTCGCGCGGGGAGGGTGCCTAACGCGCCGCGGGTCACTCCGAAGGGGGGCGGATCGCCGCCCACGGCGGCGATCTGACGGTCGTTCGGGGCGCCCACCAGCCCGGGAGCCTCCCCCGTGTGCGGCGGGTGCGGGCCCGCTCCCGCCGATCCCGCGGTTCCCCGCGCCCCTTCAGGACGCTTAGCTTGTGGGCGTGTCCTACTTCGACGCGGCCTCGTCCGCACCTCTTCACCCCGTGGCCCGCCAGGCCTTGCAGGCCGCGCTGGACGAGGGGTGGGCCGATCCCTCCCGGTTGTACCGGGAAGGGCGGCGGGCGCGGCTGCTGCTAGACGCGGCGCGGGAGGCGGCCGCCGAAGCCGTGGGCTGCCGCCCGGACGAGCTGGTGTTCACCACGTCCGGGACGCGGGCGCTGTACGACGGCATGGCGGGAGCCCTGGCCGGGCGGCGGCGCGCGGGGCGGCATCTGGTGGTGTCCGCCGTGGAGCACTCCGCCGTACTCCATTCGGCCGCGGCGCACGAGCGGGCGGGCGGCACGGTGACCGAGGTGGGCGTGGACCGCGCGGGGGCGGTGGACGCCTCGGCGTACGCGGCCGCGCTCCGCGACGACACCGCGCTCGCCTGTCTGCAGTCCGCCAACCACGAGGTCGGCACCCGTCAGCCGGTGGCCGAGGCCGCGGCGGCGTGCCGGGAGGCCGGGGTGCCGCTGCTCGTGGACGCGGCGCAGTCCCTCGGGTGGGGGCCGGTGGACGGGCCCTGGTCGCTCCTCACGGCGAGCGCGCACAAATGGGGCGGCCCGGCAGGCGTCGGGCTGCTCGCGGTCCGCAAGGGCGTGCGGTTCGCGCCCCAAGGGCCGGTGGACGAGCGGGAGTCGGGCCGGTCGGCCGGGTTCGAGAACATCCCGGCGATCGTGTCGGCCGCCGCGGCGCTGCGGGCGGTGCGGGCCGAGGCCGCGGCCGAGGAGGCCCGGCTGCGCGAGCTGACCGGGCGGATCCGGGCCCGGGTGCCCGGCCTCGTACCGGACGTCCAGGTCGTCGGCGACCCCGCGCGGCGCCTTCCGCACCTGGTCACCTTCTCCTGTCTCTACGTCGACGGGGAGTCGCTCCTGCACGAGCTGGACCGGGCCGGGTTCTCCGTCTCCTCCGGGTCCTCCTGCACCAGCAGCACGCTCACGCCGAGCCACGTCCTCAAGGCGATGGGGGTGGTCAGCGAGGGCAACGTCCGGGTGTCGCTGCCGCTCGGCACGGGCGAGGCGGACGTGGAGCGCTTCCTGGAGGTGCTGCCGGACGCGGTCGCCCGGGTCCGCGCGAAGCTGGGCGCGCCGGTGTCCGGGGCCGCCCCGGCCGACGCGCTCGACGACCTGACCGTCGACGCCCTGGGCGAGCGCTGCCCGCACCCCGTCATCGAACTGGCCAAGGCGCTGCCGCGCGTGCGGATCGGCGGCACGGTGACCGTCCTGGCGGACGACGAGGTGGCCGCCGTGGACATCCCGGCGTGGTGCTGGACGCAGGAGCAGGAGTACGTGGGCGCCGAGCCCCGGGGGCTCGGCACGGCCTATCTGGTCCGCCGCCGCGCCTGAGGCTCTCCCCCCACCACCCGCCCACCCTTCCATCGGCGCTCCGCGCCTCGTCCTCAAACGCCGGACGGGCTGGATGACCTCGGCCGGGCACCATCGGCGACCGCCCGCGTGTCCCCCGCCCCCGCCCCGAATGGGGGCGGGGGCGGGGTTCGCCGCGAAGCGGCGAAGTAGGCGGGCGGCGACGCGCGAGCCGCTAGGTCGGGGCCGGACCTGGTGGCGGGGTGAAACGGGTGGGCGGGTGGGAGAGGGGGTGTCCCGGGGGTCAGGCCAGGTGGGTGCGGACCTCCGCGGCGGCGGCTTCGCCGTAGGCCACGGCGAAGCGGTCCATGAAGGAGCTGCGCCGCAGCTCGTACTCCTGCGTGCCCGTCGTCTCGATGACCAGCGTCGCGAGCATGCAGCCCACCTGCGCCGCCCGCTCGTGCGACACGCCCCAGACGAGCCCGGAGAGGAACCCGGCGCGGAAGGCGTCGCCCACGCCCGTCGGCTCGACCTTGGCCTCCTCCTGCGGCACGCCGACCTCGATCGGGTCCTGCCCGGCGGTCTCGATGCGCACGCCCTTGGCGCCGAGGGTGGTCACCCGGTGCCCGACCTTGCCCAGGATCTCCGCGTCGGACCAGCCGGTCTTGGACTCGATGAGGCCCTTCTCGTACTCGTTGGAGAAGAGGTACGCGGCGCCGTCCATGAGGGTGCGGATCTCGTCGCCGTTCATCCGGGCGATCTGCTGGGAGAAGTCCGCGGCGAAGGGGATGCCCCGGCTGCGGCACTCCTCGGTGTGGCGCAGCATCGCCTCGGGGTCGTCGGCGCCGATCAGGACGAGGTCGAGGCCGCCCACGCGGTCGGCGACGGTCTTCAGCTCGATGAGGCGGGCCTCACTCATCGCGCCGGTGTAGAAGGAGCCGATCTGATTGTGGTCGGCGTCCGTGGTGCAGACGAAGCGGGCGGTGTGCAGCGTCTCGGAGATGCGCACCGACTCGGTGTCCACGTTGTGCCGGTCGAGCCAGGCGCGGTACTCGTCGAAGTCGGGGCCCGCGGCGCCGACCAGGACGGGCCGGGTGCCCAGCTGGCCCATGCCGAAGCAGATGTTGGCGCCGACGCCACCACGGCGGACATCGAGGGCGTCGACGAGGAACGAGAGGGAGACCGTGTGCAGTTGGTCGGCGACCAGTTGGTCGGCGAAGCGGCCGGGAAAGGTCATCAGGTGGTCGGTGGCGATGGAGCCGGTGACTGCGATACGCACGGCTGGAAGCTCCTGCGGCGTGTAGCGGCGGCGCACCGCCCTCGTGGTCAAGGCGGTGACGGACGTCGCGTGGGCGGTTGACGGTTAACGCTATCCGGTCGGACCCGGAACGATGAACGGCTGAAAATACCCGATAGTAGGTCTTTCTCCTTGAGCTCAGCGGTGCATACGGTTCCGGTATGACCCTCTTTCCGCAGGACAGCGCAGCGCCGCAGGCTTCCGAGCAGGGAGTCGAGAGCTGGGAGACATTGCGTGGTGCTTGCACGCGCATGGTCCGGCACTGGGCCGTGCCCGCGGTGCCCGCCGGCACGCCCGTACCGCCGTCCCGGATCCACGGCGTGACGGTCCCGGCCGCGTCCGCACGCCTCCTCGACGGGATGTCCGAGTACGGGGACTGAGACGTACGGAGACTGAGACGTACGGGAACTGAGACCGGCGGGGACTGAGGCGCACGGGTCGGGAGGCGCACCGGGCTGGGGCGCGAGGGGCCCGGGACCGGTCGAGGGAACCGGTCGCTCCCCCGCCGCGTCCCATCGCCGTCCCCCGTCGGGGGGATGTCATGTACGACGGGACGCCGCGGCGCGCGTGCGCCGTGGCGGATCGCCGTGCAGGCTCGTGAGGACGGCCGGGCACGCGAAGGAGCGATGCGGTGAGCACCGATCAGGCACAGGACGGACGGCGGCGACGGCCCTCGCTGGTGGTCGCGTCGGTGGCGGCCGCGGTCCTGCTGGCGGGCGGCGGCGGGGCCTATCTCGCCATGGACCCGTCCGGCAAGGACAGCGGCCCGGCGGGCGACGGCGGGCCGCCCCCGCCGCTCGCCCTGGACGGGTACGCGGACGGATCAGGCGGACACACCGATTCCGGGACGGATCGCTCGGACGGGACGAACGGCGGGGGCGGCACCAGCACCTCCCAAGGCATCGCCCCGGGCGAACCCGACCCCTCGGGCGCGACCTACCGGGCCGTGGGCGAGCTGCCCGACGGCCCCGACGAGGCCGCCGTGTACGAGCCGCGCGGCGAGGTCACCAAGGACCAGGTGACCCGGCTCGCCAAGGCGCTCGGCCTGTCCGGCACGCCGACCGCGCAGGGCGACTCCTGGCGGATCGGCCCGGCGAACGACGGCTCGGGCCCCTCGCTCCAGGTGGCCCGCAAGGCCCCGGGCACCTGGTCGTTCACCCGGTCCGAGCCCGGCGGCGACAACTGCCTGAAGGGCAAGCCGTGCCCGCCCAGGACCACTTCGGAGCTGGACGGCGGCACCCCGGTCGGCGTGCGGGACGCGAAGGCGGCCGCCGCGCCCGTCCTGAAGGCCCTCGGCCAGGACGGCGCCAAGCTGGACGCGCGCCAGCTCATGGGCTCCGTACGGGTGGTGAACGCCGACCCCGAGGTGGACGGCCTGCCGACGTACGGCTGGTCGACCGGTGTCCAGGTGGACCCGGACGGCGAGGTGGTGGGCGCCGGCGGCCAGCTCGCGAAGCCGCACAAGGGCGCGACCTACCCGGTCGTGGGCGCGGCCGAGGCCCTCGCCCTGCTGAACGCGTCGGGCAAGGGCGGCGGCGTGAGCATCGGCGGCTGCGCGACGCCGGTGCCGCACAAGGCCGACAAGGGCGACAAGGGCGACGGGGTCACCCGGCGCGACGAGGCGCCCTGCACGCCGACCGTGCCGCCGAAGCAGGAACCGATCGCCGTGGAGGGCGCCACCTTCGGCCTGGCCGCGCACTTCGTGGCCGGGCGGCAGACGCTCGTGCCGTCGTGGCTGTTCGAGGCCAGGCCGCAGGGCGCGCGGGACTCGTACACGGTGCAGCACCCGGCAGTGGAGCCCGCGTATCTGAAGGCGCCCGGAGCTCCGGGCGATCCCGAGCCGAAGCCGAAGCCGGACACGAAAGGCGACACCTACACCAGCGACATCAAGGTCGACGGCTACACCGCGTCGGGGCGGACGCTGACCGTGCACTTCACGGGCGGGGTGTGCAGCACGTACGAGGCGTCGGCGCGGGAGAGCGGCGGACAGGTCGCCGTGAAGGTCACGGCGACGGAGGAGAAGGGCAAGGTGTGCATCGCGCTCGCGAAGTTCTACACGCTGCCCGTGACGCTGGAGAAGCCGCTCGGCGACCGGAAGGTCGTCACGCCGGGCGGCACGGCGGTGCCGCGCGCCGAGGGCGTGGCGAAGGGCGAGCCCGCGCCGCGGTCGTAGCTCCCGCCGATCGAGCGGGCCGCGGACAGGCGAAGGCGGCGGCTCCCCCTTGGGGGAACCGCCGCCTTCGTCCGCACGACTTAGCTGAAGGAGTCGCCGCAGGCGCAGGAACCCGTGGCGTTCGGGTTGTCGATCGTGAAGCCCTGCTTCTCGATGGTGTCGACGAAGTCGATGGAGGCGCCGCCCAGGTAGGGGGCGCTCATGCGGTCGGTGACGACCTTGACGGTGCCGAACTCCTTGACGACGTCGCCGTCGAGCGCGCGCTCGTCGAAGAAGAGCTGGTAACGCAGACCCGAGCAGCCGCCGGGCTGAACGGCGACGCGCAGTGCCAGGTCCTCACGGCCTTCCTGGTCGAGCAGGGCCTTGACCTTGGCCGCGGCGGCGTCGGTCAGGATGATGCCGTCGGTGACGGTGGTGGTCTCGTCCGATACGGACATCTACATCGCTCCCGGGTAGTACGGAGACTGCTTGCCGACCGGTTCCAACCGGTGTGGCCGCGAATTCATTCCCATGCTCGCACACGGGGACACACAGGGGATGCGTCACATCGACACTATGGGCATCGTCAAACTGACGTGAAGCGGTTATGATAGATAACGTCAATTAGACGAAAAGGCATCGTCTGCAGAACAGAAAGGGTGCGTGACGTGACCACCGCCCAATCCCCCGCGGCCCCCGTGGACCTCGGCGTCGAGCCGACCCCGCTCGCCCTCCTGCTGCTCGGCCGCCAGGCCGACCCGAGCAGCGAGCGCGGTGTGGACTGCCCGGGCGACCTGCCCTCGCCGTCGGACCCCGGCCTGGTGGAGCGCGCCCGCGCCGCCAAGGAGAAGCTCGGCGACAAGGTCTTCGTGCTGGGCCACCACTACCAGCGCGACGAGGTCATCCAGTTCGCGGACGTCACCGGCGACTCGTTCAAGCTGGCCAAGGACGCGGCCGCCCGGCCGGACGCCGAGTACATCGTCTTCTGCGGCGTGCACTTCATGGCCGAGTCCGCGGACATCCTGACCACCGACGACCAGAAGGTCGTGCTCCCGGACCTGGCCGCGGGCTGCTCGATGGCCGACATGGCCACGGCCGAGCAGGTCGCGGAGTGCTGGGACGTGCTGACCGAGGCCGGCATCGCCGAGCAGGTCGTGCCCGTCTCGTACATGAACTCCTCCGCCGACATCAAGGCGTTCACGGGCAAGCACGGCGGCACCATCTGTACGTCGTCGAACGCCCAGCGGGCCCTGGAGTGGGCCTTCGAGCAGGGCGAGAAGGTCCTCTTCCTGCCGGACCAGCACCTCGGGCGCAACACCGCCGTCCGCGACCTCGGGATGTCCCTGGACGACTGCGTCGTCTACAACCCGCACAAGCCGAACGGCGGTCTGACCGCCGAGCAGCTGAGCGCCGCGAAGATGATCCTGTGGCGCGGCCACTGCTCCGTGCACGGCCGCTTCTCGCTGGAGTCGGTCGAGGACGTCCGGGCCCGCATACCCGGCGTGAACGTCCTGGTCCACCCCGAGTGCAAGCACGAGGTCGTGGCGGCCGCGGATTACGTCGGCTCCACCGAGCACATCATCAAGACCCTGGAGGCGGCCCCGGCGGGCTCCAAGTGGGCCATCGGCACCGAGCTGAACCTGGTGCGCCGTCTGGCCAACCGGTTCGCGCCGGAGGGCAAGGAGGTCGTCTTCCTCGACAAGACGGTGTGCTTCTGCTCCACCATGAACCGCATCGACCTGCCGCACCTGGTGTGGGCCCTGGAGTCCCTGGCCGACGGCAAGCTCGTCAACCGCATCGAGGTCGACCGCGAGACCGAGCAGTTCGCGAAGCTGGCGCTGGAGCGGATGCTGGCGCTGCCGTAGGCGGTGTGCCGGCCGGTCGCGGGGCGGCCGGCCGGTGGTCAGTCGCCCCGCGGCCGTACGAGGCCCGACTCGTAGGCGATCACGACGAGTTGGGCACGGTCGCGGGCGCCCAGTTTCGCCATGGCCCGGTTCACATGGGTCTTCACGGTCAGCGGGCTGACTTCCAGGCGCTCGGCGATCTCGTCGTTCGAAAGGCCGCCCGCGACCTGGACGAGGACCTCGCGCTCGCGTCCGGTGAGCGCGTCGAGCCGCTCGCCGCGGCCGGGCGCGTCACCGTCCGAACCGTCGCTCTGCGCCAGGAACTTGGCGATGAGCCCCTTCGTCGCGGTGGGCGAGAGGAGCGCCTCGCCCGCGGCCGCGATCCGGATGGCGCCGAGGAGCTCGTCGGGCTCGGCGCCCTTGCCGAGGAACCCGGACGCCCCCGCCCGCAGGGACTGCACCACGTACTCGTCGACCTCGAAGGTCGTCAGCATGACCACGCGTACGTGGGAGAGCGCCGGGTCCTCACTGATCAGCCGGGTCGCGGCGAGGCCGTCCGTGCCCGGCATCCGGATGTCCATCAGGACGACGTCGGCCGCCTCGGCCTTCGCGAGACGCACGGCCTGGGCGCCGTCGGAGGCCTCGCCGACGACCTCCATGTCGGGTTCGGAGTCGACGAGGACCTTGAACGCGCTGCGCAACAGCGCCTGGTCGTCGGCGAGCAGCACCCGGATCGTCACGCGGTCCCTCCCCTGGCCGGGCTGTGCTCCCGGCCGCCCTGTTTCACGGTCGTGACCGGCAGGATCGCATGGACGCGGAAACCACCTCCGTAGCGGGGCCCCGCGCTGCACCGCCCGCCGAGCGCGCTGACGCGCTCCCGCATGCCGAGGAGCCCGTGTCCGCCGCCGCGGTCGGGGTCGTCGACGGGCCGCACGTCGTCACCCGCACCGTCGTCGAGCACCGTGATCTCCAGGTTCGGCCCCACCCGCACCACGCTGACCTCCGCCTTGGCCCGCTCGCCGCCGTGCTTCTGCACGTTCGTCAGCGCCTCTTGGATGATGCGGTACGCCGCCAGGTCCACGGCGGCGGGAGGCGCCTGGCCGCTGTCGCCGCGGGCCACCTCCACGGGCAGGCCCGCGTGCCGGAACGTGTCGACGAGGTCGTCGAGGCGGGCCAGGCCGGGGGCGGGCTCCGTGGGCGCCTCCGGGTCGCCGTTCTGCCGCAGCAGGCCGACGGTCGCGCGCAGCTCGCCGAGCGCGGACCTGCTGGCCTCGCGGACGTGCGCGAGGGCCTCCTTCGCCTGGTCGGGCCGCTTGTCCATGACGTGCGCCGCGACCCCCGCCTGGACGTTGACCAGGGCGATGTGGTGGGCGACGACGTCGTGCAGGTCGCGGGCGATGCGCAGCCGCTCCTCGGCGACCCGGCGCCGGGCCTCCTCCTCGCGGGTGCGTTCGGCCCGCTCGGCGCGCTCCCTTATGGCGTCGACGAAGGCGCGGCGGCTGCGCACCGCGTCGCCCACGGCGGCCGCCATGCCGGTCCAGGCGAAGATGCCGAGGTTCTCCTGCCCGTACCAGGGCAGGGGGCCCGCGACCATGGCGACGCCGGTGAGCCCGGCCACGGTGACCAGGCCGATGCGCCAGGTGGTGGGGCGGTTGGTGCGGGCCGCCACGGTGTACAGGGCGACGACGGCGCACATCACGACCGGCGCGCGGGGGCCGGTCGACACCAGCTCCACGATGGAGAACGCGGAGGTGGCGGCGAGCACCGTCCACGGGGCGCGGCGGCGGAAGACGAGGGCGGCCGCGCCGACGGCCATGAGGGTGACGCTCATGGCGCCCGGGGCGTGCACGTTCCAGCTGGAGCCCCGCTCCCCGTAAGGCTCGGCGAAGGAGCCGATGACCATGAAGACGAGGGCGGCGGCCGCGAGGACCGCGTCGACGGCCAACGGGTGCGTTCTGGCCCAGCCGCGGCACCGTTCAAAGTTGGTCACGGCTAAACGGTACGGGGCGCCGTCCGGCGGGGGGAACGGAAAGCGGGTTCAGGGGGGCGGGGGTTGACGTCACCCCCCGGGCCCCCCGGCGTATGGGCCCCTGATGCACAGTCCGGCGGCACCTCGTGCTGTGCCCACCCGTCCCGCCCTGCGGGACGATTGCCCACAGCGGGGGGACTGGACGATTGCCCACAGCAGGCGGGGCGCTGCGGTGTCAGCCGGGGATCAGGCCGTCGTCGGAGAGCATGTCGCGGACTTCCGCGAGGGTGGCGTCCGGGGCGGGGAGGATGAGTTCCGAGGGTTCGAGGGCGTCGTCGGGGAGGGGTTCCCCCAGTTCGCGAACCTTGTCGAGGAGGGCGTGCAGCGTGCGGCGGAACCCCGCCTCGTCGCCGCCCTCCATCTCTTCGAGCAGTTCGTCGTCCAGCTTGTTCAACTCGGCGAAGTGGCCGTCGGCCAGCTTCACCTGCCCCTCCCCCATGATCCTCACGATCATGACGCCCTCCTCGGACGTGAGCGGTGGCTACTGCTTGTCGAAGCGGGGAGCGTCCTGCGGGTGCCCCTGGCCGCCCTCGATGGCGGGCTTCGGCGAGGCGCTGGAACCTCCGGCCAGCTCGGCCTTCATGCGCTGCAGCTCCAGCTCTACATCTGTACCACCGGAGAGGCGGTCGAGCTCGGTCTGGATGTCGTCCTTGGCGAGCCCGGAGGAGTCGTCGAGGGCGCCCGAGGCGAGGAGTTCGTCGATCGCGCCGGCGCGGGCCTGGAGCTGGGCCGTCTTGTCCTCGGCGCGCTGGATCGCCATGCCGACGTCGCCCATCTCCTCGGAGATGCCGGAGAAGGCCTCGCCGATGCGGGTCTGGGCCTCGGCCGCGGTGTACGTGGCCTTGATGGTCTCCTTGCGCGTACGGAACGCGTCGACCTTGGCCTGCAGGCGCTGGGCCGCGAGGGTGAGCTTCTCCTCCTCGCCCTGCAGGGTCTGGTGCTGCGTCTCCAGGTCGCTGACCTGCTGCTGGAGCGCCGCGCGGCGGGAGAGCGCCTCGCGGGCGAGGTCCTCGCGGCCGAGCGCGAGCGCCTTGCGGCCCTGGTCCTCCAGGGTGGAGGACTGCTTCTGGAGCTGGTTGAGCTGGAGCTCCAGGCGCTTGCGGGAGGTCGCCACGTCGGCGACGCCGCGGCGCACCTTCTGCAGCAGCTCCAACTGCTTCTGGTACGAGTAATCGAGGGTTTCGCGCGGGTCCTCGGCCCGGTCAAGGGCCTTGTTCGCCTTCGCGCGGAAGATCATCCCCATACGCTTCATGACACCGCTCATGGGCTTCGCGCGCCCCCTTCTGACGGACTCCAGCTCCAGCTGCTGCAACAGAACCCACGGTACGGGGTCTGTATCCATTACCGCACTGTTCGCGGGTGGATGCGCTCATCCCCAAGGACGACTGCTCCGCCCGCCCCTCCGGCGCAAGGAGTAGGTGCGCCCCCGGGAACAGCCCGGGACGGCCCCCTTTGTCGCTCCGCCACATCAGCAAGACGCCCGGTGTGGCGGGATCGTTCCCCGGAGGGCGCCGGTCCATGCGCCCGCCGGTCCTCCCCCGGTACGCCCCGGGAAAGCCCCGGGAAAGGGGTCCTCCGGCCCCGCGCCTCCGGCTGACCCCGTACCCTTGGCTTTTGTGTTCCGTAGCCGATCCAAGGACGAGAAGGCCCCGGCCGCCAAGGCGCCGGTAGCCGAGAGCGCGTCCTCCCGTGACCCCGAGGCCCCCAAGGGCCGCCCCACCCCCAAGCGTGCCGTGGCCCAGTCGCAGCGCCGCAGCGTGATGAACACGCCGACGACGCGCAAGGAGGCCGCCAAGCGGTCGCGCGAGGAGCGCCGCGCGAACATGGAGAAGCAGCGCCAGGCGCTGGCCAGCGGCGACGAGCGGTATCTGCCGCCGCGGGACAAGGGCCCGGTGCGCAAGTACGCCCGCGACTTCGTGGACTCCCGGTTCTGCGTGGCGGAGTTCTTCCTGCCGATGGCCGTGCTCATCCTCGTCCTGAGCCTGGTCCGCGTCGCCCAGCTGCAGAACATCGCGCTGCTGCTGTGGCTCGTCGTGATCGTCCTGATCGTGCTCGACTCGATCGTCACGGGCTTCCGTCTGAAGAAGCGCCTGAACGAGCGCTTCCCCGACGAGCACAAGAAGGGCGCCGTCGCGTACGCCCTGATGCGTTCGCTCCAGATGCGCCGGCTGCGGCTGCCGAAGCCGCAGGTCAAGCGCGGGGAGCGGCCCTGAGCGAGGTCCAGGGCGCAGGCCCTGGAGAGCGTACGGCCGTGTGCCAGGAACTGGTGGCACGGCAGCTTGACGAGCAGATCGCGGCGCGGTTCCCGGTGGGACGGCGGCTGCGGGTGCTCGACGTCGGCATGGGGCACGGGGTGCAGGCACTCCGGCTCGCCCGTGCCGGACACGAGGTGACGGGCGTCGAGCGGGAGGCCGAGGGGCTCGCCGCCGCGCGGGCCGCGGCGGCCGCCGAGCCCGAGGGCATCCGGTCCCGCATGCGCATCGTCGAGGGCGACGGGCGGGACACGGGCGTGCACTTCCTGCCCGGGAGCTTCGACGTCGTGCTGTGCCACGGCGTGCTCATGTACGTCGACGAGCCCGACGCGCTGCTCGCGGGCCTGGGGCGGGTACTCGCCCCCGGCGGGCTGCTCTCCCTGGTCGTACGGAACGCGGACGCGCTGGCCATGGCCCCCGCGCTGCGGGGCGACTGGGGCGGGGCGCTCGCCGCGTTCGGCGCCGACACGTACGAGGACCCCTCCGGGGGGCGTGCGCGGGCGCATCGCCTCGACGCGGTCTCCGGGGCGCTCGCGGGCATCGCCGCGCCGCTGCGGGCCTGGTACGGGGTGCGGGTCTTCTCCGACGCGGTGCCCGCCGCCGGGCCCGAGCTCGACGGGCTCCTCGCCGCCGAGGAGCGGGCCGGACGCACCGACCCCTACCGCACGGTGGCCGCCCTCCTCCACGTCTGCGGCACCCGCGACTGATCCTCCCTCGGGGAGGCGCCCCCTGTTCGGCCCCGTAGCGGAGGACGGTCGGGGCGGTGGCGGTGAGACTCGGGGGGTATGAGAGCTTCGCGTGGGTTCGTGGTGGCGGGGGTGCTGGTCTCGGTCGCGGTGGTGGCCGGGTGTGCCGGGGAGAGCGGGGGCTCCCGGGAGAAGGAGTCGACGACTCAGGCGGCCGCTCCCGCCGCCGCACATGACCTTCAGGACGACTACCTGAAGGTCATCAAGGACGCGCTGCCCTCCGTGGTCCAGATCGACGCCTCCGACAGCCTCGGCTCCGGGGTGGTCTACGACGACAAGGGGCACATCGTCACCAACGCCCACGTGGTGGGCCGGGAGAAGACCTTCAAGGTGACCACGGCCACCGGTGAGCAGCCCCTCGGGGCCACGCTCGTGTCGGCGTACCCGGAGCAGGACCTCGCCGTCATCAAGCTCGACAAGGTGCCGCGCGGCCTGAAGGCCGCCGACTTCGGCGACTCCGGGAAGGTGGAGGTCGGCCAGATCGTGCTCGCGATGGGCTCGCCGCTCGGCCTGTCGTCCAGCGTCACGCAGGGCATCGTCTCGGCGACCGGGCGCACGGTCAGCGAGGGCCGGGCGGGCGGCGGCACCGGCGCCACCATCGGGAACATGGTGCAGACGTCCGCCGCGATCAACCCGGGCAACAGCGGCGGTGCCCTGGTGAACCTCGACGGCGACGTCGTCGGCATCCCGACCCTCGCCGCGACCGACCCGGACATGGGCGACGGCGCGGCACCGGGCATCGGCTTCGCGATCCCCGCCTCGATGGTGCGTACGGTGGCCGACCAGATCGTCAAGAGCGGCAAGGTCACCGACTCGGGCCGGGCCGCGCTCGGCATCAGCGGGCGCACGGTCCTCGGGGACGACTACCGGCCCGCGGGCGTCGCCGTGGCCGAGGTCAGGAGCGGCGGGGGCGCCGACAAGGCGGGCATCAGGCCCGGCGACATCATCACCGGGCTCGGGGACGACGAGATCACCACGGTCACCTCCCTGTCGGAGGCGCTCGCCGGGGACGAGCCGGGCGACAAGGAGCGAGTGACGTACGTACGGGACGGCGACGAGCGGACCGCCGACGTCACCCTTGGAGAGATGTAAGGGGCACGCGGAGGGGGCGGGGGCCGACGGCCCCCGCCCCCTCCGCGTGCGTGGATCCGGCGCGTCAGGCCTGCGCCGCGTCCTGCGCGTGCAGACTCATCGGGCCGTAGATCTCCGAGGAGTCCTCGAAGAGCGTCACCTGGTCCGCGCCGCCCTCGGCGAGCTCCTTCCAGTGCTCGCCGATCCAGGTCTCCGCGTCGCCCTGCGTGGTGAACTCCTCCGGCTGCACCGCGGGCCGGACCTCCGTCCCGTCCGCCGTCTCGAACCGCCACGTCCATGCCGCCATGTCAGCCTCCCGAGGTCCAGTGGTGTCCCGAAGCCGCTTGAAGCCTAGCCGGGCGCGCGGCGCGCGGGGCGACGCGGGAGGATCTTCCTGTGGAACTGACTCTGCTCGGCACCGGAGCCCCCGAGGGGCTGCCCCGCCCCGGCTGTCCCTGCGCCGCGTGCGCGACCGCGCTCGGCGACCAGGCGCGGGCGGCGACGGCCCTGCTCGTGGACGGTGTGCTGCTGCTCGACCTGACGCCGGGCGCCGCCTTCGCCGCCGCCCGCGCCGGGCACTCGCTCGGCGGGGTGCGCCAGGTGCTGCTCTCGCATCCGCACGACGGGCCCGCCGTGGAGGTGCCGGCCGGGCTTCCGCAGCCGGTCCGGGTGCCGGACGGCCGCGAGCTCGCGCTGCTCACCGGGCACCGGGTGCGGGCCGTCGCGATGGACGCGCCCGGCACCGGCTACGAGGTGACCGGGCCTGACGGCGGGCGACTGCTGTATCTGCCGCCGGGCTGCGCGCCCGCGGGGGCGGGCCCTGAGAACGGCGGCGGGCAGGTCGTGTACGACATGGTCGTGGCCGACGTCGTGGGCCGCCCGGACGGGCTCGCGCGGCTGCGGGCGGCCGGTGCGTCGGGCCCGACCACGGACGTGCTCGCCGTGCACGTCGGCCACGAGGTGCCGCCGGGCCCCGAGCTGGCCCGGCGGCTCGCCGCGGCCGGGGCACGGGCGGTGCCGGACGGCACGACCCTGGAGGTCGGCGCGTACGAGGACGTGCCGGACGTGCCGCGCCGCACCCTGGTGCTCGGCGGCGCCCGCTCGGGCAAGTCGGTGGAGGCCGAGCGGCGCCTGGAGGCCTTCCCCGACGTGCTGTACGTGGCCACCGGCGGGCTGCGCGGCGGGGACCAGGAGTGGGCGGAGCGGGTGCGCGTCCACCGCGAGCGGCGGCCCGGCTCCTGGCGCACCACGGAGACCTGCGACCTCGTGCCGCTGCTCGCCGAGCCGGGGCCGCCGCTGCTCATCGACTGTCTGTCGCTGTGGCTGACGCACGCGATGGACGACGTGAACGCGTGGGACGACACCGAGTGGGCGGGCGGCGGCGAGCGCGCGCTGCGCAAGCGGGTCACGGAGCTCACGGACGCGGTGCGGGCCGCGCGGCGCACGGTGGTCACGGTGTCGAACGAGGTCGGCTCCGGCATCGTCCCCGCGACCGCGTCGGGGCGCCGCTACCGCGACGAACTGGGCCGCCTCAACGCCGCGTTCGCCGCCGAGTGCGAGCACGTGCTGCTCGTGGTGGCGGGGCAGGCACTGGCGCTGCGCGGCTGAGGAGGGCTCAGTCGTCGCGCTCGCGGCGGGCGATGACGCGGTAGGTGTTGCCGAAGCCGGTGCGGACGAGCAGGGGCGCGAGCAGCTGGTCGAGGGCATAGGCGAGGACGATCAGGGGGGCCGCCGCCCAGCCGCACGCCCGGCGCGGCCCGGCGGCCCGCGGCAGCCGGCGGCCGATGACGAGGACGGCCGCGCCGGTCAGGTCCAGCGGCAGGTGCGGGGTGCGCCGCTCGACGTCGACGAGGGTGAAGCCGAGGTCCTCCAGGGCACCGCGGAGCCGGCCGAGGGACAGCAGGCGCGGCTGCTGCGAGCGCGCGTGCGGCGGCCACCAGGGGCCGAGGAGCCGGGCGGAGCGGGACTCGGGGTCGGCGGCCTCGATCAGCAGGTGTCCGCCCGGGCGCAGGACGGTGCGGGCGGCGGCGAGCTCCGCCTCCGGGTCGGGGACGCGCTCCAGGTGGTGGACCATGCTCACCGCGTCGTACCGGTCGGCGAGGCGCGGCGCGAGGTCCGGCAGGAGCCCCTGGTGGGCCTCCTCGACGTGCCCGGCCTCGCGGGCCTCCTCGACGGCGTGGCCCGGGTCCGTGCCGTCGTACGCGGTGTACGGCAGGACGTCCTTGGCGGCGGCCGGGAGGCGGCCGTGTCCGGTGCCGACGTCGAGCCAGCTCTCGGGTTCGAGGTGCCGGGCGAGGGCGTGGGCCGTGGCGCGGTGGCGCCGGGTGGAGTGCCGGGCACGGAGGACGCGCTCGACGGGGTCGTCGGTGGCCTGCTGACGGACGGACGGGACAGGGCGATTCGACACAAACGGAACGTATGGGATCAGTGGTGGCAGGGCAACGACGTCGCGGGGCCTGTCTCACCGGTGGCGGACCGGCCCGGGGCCGTTCGCGCACGTGTCACCGCCCGCCGGTACTGTTCGCCGAATGAGCTCGCTGATTCTCGACGACTTCACCGACCTGATCGAGCGGCCCGACGGCGGGGTGCGCCGCGACGCCGAGGAGCGCAGGGAGCGGCAGAGCCTGCCGCCCGGTGCCCTCGGCCGCCTGGACGAGCTCGCCGAGTGGCTGTCGGCGGCCCAGGCGTCCGTGCCGGTCAAGCCGATCGAGCGGCCGAAGGCGCTGCTCTTCGCGGGCGACCACGGCGTCGCCGAGCTCGGCGTGTCGGCGCGGCCCGCGGGCGGGGCGGCGGACCTCGTGCGGTCCGTCCTGTCCGGCGAGGCGCCCGCGGCGGTGCTGGCACGGCGGCTCGACGTGCCCGTGCGGGTGGTCGACCTGGCCCTGGACTGCGACCCGGACGAGCTGCCCGCCGAGGTCGCGGGCCACCGGGTGCGGCGCGGCTCGGGCCGCATCGACATCGAGGACGCGCTCACCGCCGACGAGGCCGAGCGGGCGGTGCGCGCGGGCATCGCGCTCGCCGACGAGGAGGCCGACTCCGGCACCGACCTGGTCGTGCTCGGCGACGTCAGCGTCGGCGGTACGACCCCCGCGGCGACGCTGATCGCGGCGCTGTGCGGCACCGACGCGTCCGTGGTGACCGGGCGCGGCGGGCGGCCGATCGACGACCTGGCGTGGATGCGCAAGTGCGCGGCGGTCCGGGACTCCCTGCGGCGCGCGCGGCCGGTGCTCGGCGACCAGCTGCAGCTGCTCGCGGCGGTGGGCGGGGCCGACGTCGCGGCCATGACCGGGTTCCTGCTCCAGTCCGCGGTGCGGCGCACGCCCGTGGTCCTGGACGGCGTGGTGGCCGCGGCGGCGGCCCTCGTGGCCCAGCGGGTCGCCTTCCGGGCGCCGGACTGGTGGCTGGCCGGGCACGACAGCGGGGAGCCCGCGCAGGCCAAGGCGCTCGACCGGATGGCGCTCGAACCACTGCTCAGCCACGGGGTGAAGGTGGGCGAGGGCGTGGGCGCGCTGCTCGCGGTGCCGCTGCTGCGCTCCGCCGCGGCGCTGGCCGCGGAGCTTCCCGTCGCCGAGTAGTCGGGGGCTTCCCGTCTCCGGGTGACCGCGGAGCTTCGCGCTCCGAGTAGTCGCAGGTCGCGGCGGGAACCGGGACAGCAAGCCCCATATCACACCACAACACCCCATAAGATCCCGCTGTATGGGAGAAGAACGGCCGAAGGAAGAACAGCGCACGACGTCCACCCCGGCCTCGCGGAGAGCCGCGGCGGCCGCCGTCTGGTATCTGCGGGCCGTCGCCTTCGTCAACTTCCTCAGTGCCGTCTGGGTCTCCCTGGGGCAGGACCTCAGACGGCACAACACGGAGAACTACTTCACCCCGTACATGCTCACCGCGGGGTTCGCCTCCGGCGTGTTCACCGCGTTCCTCGCGGTCACGATGCGCCGCCGCAAACGGGCCTCCTGGATCCTCAACCTCGTACTGAGCGGCCTGTTCCTGCTGCTCTTCGCGGTGGCGATGTTCTTCCCCGAGATCCGGCAGTACGCGCAGAACTGGATCTCGCTCGTCCTCACCGCGGGCTTCGTCGCCGCGCTGCTCGTCGGCCGCCGCGAGTTCTACGCCAAGGGCGACCGATCCAACCCCAAGCTGGCGGCGGCCGTCGCCGTCGGCGGGCTGCTCGCGACCTCGCTGCTCGCCGCGCTCCTGGTGACCGTCACCAACCACGCCCACGACGACTACCGCTCGACGTTCCTCGACCGCTGGCGCTACGGCACGATGCGCCTGGTGTCGCTGGCCGCCGACGACTCCCGGTTCGCGGGCATCTCGACGCCCGGCTGGGTCAACGTCACCATCAACGTCCTGAGCACGCTCCTGGTCATCGCCGTCCTGTACGCGGCCTTCCGCTCCCGCCGGGCCGTCGACCCGCTCAGCGAGGACGACGAGGCGCGGCTCCGCGCCCTGCTCGCCAAGCACGGCGAGCGCGACTCGCTCGGCTACTTCGCGCTGCGCCGCGAGAAGAGCGCCGTCTGGTCCCCGACCGGCAAGGCCGCGGTCACCTACCGCGTGGTCGGCGGCGTCTCGCTGGCCTCCGGCGACCCGATCGGCGACCCCGAGGCCTGGCCCGGCGCCATCGAGCCGTGGCTCGCCGAGGCGCGCGAGCACGGCTGGACCCCGGCGGTGATGGGCGCGAGCGAGGAGGCGGGCACGATCTACGCCCGGCACGGCCTCGACGCCCTGGAGCTCGGCGACGAGGCCATCGTGGAGATCGCCGACTTCACCCTGGAGGGCCGGGCCATGCGCACGGTCCGCCAGGCCTACAACCGCGTCAAGCGCGCCGGGTACCAGGTGCGCGTACGGCGCCACGCGGACATCCCCGAGGACGAGATGGCCCGCCTCCTCGAACGCGCCGACGACTGGCGCGACGGCGCCACCGAGCGCGGCTTCTCCATGGCGCTCGGCCGCCTCGGCGACCCGGACGACGGCCAGTGCGTGATGCTCGAGTGCTTCGACGGCGAGGGCGAGCTGCGGGCCGTGCTCTCCTTCGTCCCCTGGGGGCCGCACGGCCTCTCCCTGGACCTGATGCGCCGTGACCGGGACTCCGACAACGGCCTGATGGAGTACATGGTCATCGAGCTGCTCCAGCGCGCGGCGGAGATCCAGATCACGCAGGTGTCGCTGAACTTCGCGATGTTCAGATCTGTCTTCGAGCGTGGTTCGCGGCTCGGCGCGGGCCCGGTGCTCCGGCTGTGGCGCTCGCTGCTCAGCTTCTTCTCCCGGTGGTGGCAGATCGAGTCGCTGTACCGCGCCAACGCCAAGTACCGACCCATCTGGGAGCCGCGGTTCCTGCTCTTCGAGAAGAGCGCGGATCTGCCGCGCATCGGTGTCGCGTCCGCCCGCGCCGAAGGCTTTCTGGAAGCTCCGGGCCTACCGAAATGGCTGCACCGCACACATTTGGAGTCCCGAAGATGAGCACCCTGTCCCGGCTGGCCCGTGCCGAGTGGGGCGATCTGTACTCCACGGTGCGCCGCGGCCTCACCGCGCGGCGCTGGCGCGCGATCCCGATGACGCTCGGTGCCGTCTGCCTGACCGCGGCCTTCCAGTACGTGCAGAACCAGTCCTGGGGCTACCAGTTCGTCCAGAACATCGGCTCCGTGCGGGCCGAGGAGCCGCTGTGGCTCGCCCTCGTCCGCACCCCGCTCTCGCTCTTCGTCCCCGCCCTCGACCTGCCGGTGTGGGGCGCGCTCGCGCAGATCCTGCTGGTGTTCGGCATCGCCGAGATCTGCGTCGGCTGGTGGCGCACGCTGCTCGTCGGCTACGCGGCGACGCTCGCGGGCACCCTCTACGCGCGCGTGGGCATCGCCATCGGGCCCGACAGCTGGGTCGGGCTTCCCGCCTCCGACGCGCAGGTCATCGACACCGGCCCGTCGGCCGCGGTCGTCGGGCTCGCGGTGTTCGTGTGCTGGCGCTACCGGGCGTACGCGACCGGCGCCCTGGTGATCGCCCTGATGGTGGCCGAGGTCCTGGTCAAGAACAACCTCGCCGGCAAGGAGCACCTGGCGGCCATCGCGGGCGTGCTCGTGCTGTGCGCGGGCGTCACGGCGGTGCGTCAGCTGCGGCGCCGCGGCGGGGCGGGCCGCGGCTCCGGGTCCGGCCTGCCGCCGATGACGTCCTGAAGCCAGCGCCGCTTGGCGGTCCAGCGGCGGTCGTGGCGGAACGCGCGCAGCCCCGCCCGGGCCCGGACGCGCGGCCGGTTGCGGTAGAACCGCCGCGCCCAGGCCGATCCCGGGCGGGCGAGGCGGATCGCGCCGACGAGCGCCACGAACGGCACCACCATGCCGATCAGGGCCGTGCGCAGCTTGCCCTTGAGCATCGCGATCAGCGCGAAGCCGCAGTTCACCACGATGTTCAGGGCGAAGGCGAAGCGGTTGTGCCGCTCGGTCACGGAGAGCTCGTTCACGCCGAAAGGGGTGAAGCCGGTGAGGATCAGGACCACCAGGGCCGTGGTGAGGACCACCACCTCCACGCTCTTGCGGCCCTGCTCGCTCCAGTACACGTCGTCCAGGTGCAGGATCAGCGCGAACTCGTCGAGGACCAGGCCCGCGCCGATGCCGAAGATCACGGCCGCGCACATCGAGCCGAAGCCGTGCCGCCCCGCAGCCACCGCCCAGAAGCCGCCCACCAGCATCAGGAAGATGCCCGGGACGACGTGGTGGACGTGCACGTCCCCGGTGGTGATGTTCCGGAACGGGCCCTTCCCGGCGCGGATGAGGCGGGTGATGGTGCGCGTCACCAGGAACGAGCCCACGAAGGAGACCAGCGCGAGCAGCAGGGGCAGCTTCCCCGGCTCGACGACGTTCCGGTACCACCAGCCGTCCATGGGCCCATCTTGCGGTTCGCCGCCGCCGCGCGCAGGCCGGGGCACCCGCCGCAGCAGGGCGGCGACGGGTGCCCCGGGCCGCCCGGGTAACCTCGCCCAATGCCCAGACCCACCCCCGCCGACGGCCTCCGCTTCGCCTTCGGGACGCTCACCGCGCTGCCGGTGCGCGTGCACCGGTGGGACCGCGAGGCCGCCCGGACGGGCATGCTGTGCGCCCCGGTCGCGGGGCTCGTCCTCGGCCTGCTCGCGGGGGGTCTCGGGGCAGCGCTGCTCGCCCTCGGCGCGAGTCCGCTGCTCGCCGCCGTCGCCGCCGTCGCCGTGCCCGCCGCGGGCACCCGGGGGCTGCACCTCGACGGCCTCGCCGACACCGCCGACGGCCTCGGCAGCGGCAAGCCCGCCGCCGACGCGCTGCGGATCATGAAGCAGTCCGACATCGGCCCGTTCGGCGTGATCACCCTGGTCCTGGCCCTGTTCGCGCAGGTCGCGGCCCTCGCCGAGCTGTACGACGACGGCTGGGCGCGCGGTCTGTGCGGCGCCGCCGTGGCCGCCACCGCCGCCCGGCTCGCACTCACCCTCGCCGCCCGCGCCGAGGTGCCGCCGGCCCGGCCCGAGGGGCTCGGCGCGGCCGTCGCGGGCACGGTCCCCGCGCGCGCGGCCCTGGCCGCCCTTGTGGCCGTCACCGCCGCGGCCGCCGCCGCGGGAGCGGTCACGGGCGCCGGCACAGCCGTCTCCGCCGTCCGGAACGCGGCCGCCGTGCTGCTCGCCTGCGCCGCCGCCGAGGGCCTCCTGCGCCACTGCGTACGGCGGTTCGGCGGTGTCACCGGCGACGTCTTCGGCGGGCTCGCCGAGACCGCCGCCACGGCCGCGCTGCTTGTGCTCGCCCTCGGCCAGCACGCACAGTGAGGCACACCGCATTGCTTGCAGGCGTAGGCTCGCGACGGGCTTACCACCCCAAAGCCCGCAAGAACTCAGTGAAACCTCCTATGAAAGAGGGACTTCAGCACCGTGACTGCTCTGACTCTCAGCACCGCCGCCGCGTCCGGCCTGCGTGCCGACGCGATCGTCGTCGGTGTCGCGAAGGGCGCCAAGGGGCCGGTCGTGGCTCCTGGCGCCGAGTCCGTGGACAAGGCGTACGACGGCAAGCTCGCGTCCGTCCTGGAGACCCTCGGTGCCTCGGGCGCCGAGGGTGAGGCGACGAAGCTGCCCGCGCCGTCCGGCTTCAAGGCGCCGGTGATCCTGGCAGTCGGCCTCGGCACGGTCCCCGAGAAGGATCAGGCCTACGACGCGGAGGTGCTGCGCCGGGCCGCCGGTGTCGCCGCGCGCACTCTGGCCGGTTCGAAGAAGGCCGCGTTCGCGCTGCCCCTGGAGAGCGCCGCCGACGCGGGCGCGATCGGCGAGGGCGCGCTCCTCGGCGCCTACGCCTTCGACGCCTACAAGGGCACCGCCGACGCCAAGGACGCCAAGGCCAAGAAGGGCGCCAAGGACACCAAGGGCCCGCTCGCCGAGGCCGCCCTGCTCGGCGGCAAGCCGCGCGACAAGGCCTACAAGGCCGCCGTCGAGCGCGCCCTGGCCGTCGCCGAGGAGCTCAACCGCGCCCGCGACCTGATCAACACCCCGCCGAACGACCTCTACCCGGAGGCGTTCGCCGCGGTGGCCCAGGCCGCCGGCAAGGAGCACGGCATCAAGGTGCAGGTGCTCGACGAGAAGGCGCTCGCCAAGGGCGGCTACGGCGGCATCCTCGGCGTCGGCGCGGGCTCGGCGGCCCCGCCGCGCCTGGTCAAGCTGTCGTACACCTCGTCCAAGGCGAAGAAGCACCTGGCCCTCGTCGGCAAGGGCATCACGTACGACTCGGGCGGCATCTCGCTCAAGCCCGCGGGCCACAACGAGACCATGAAGTGCGACATGAGCGGCGCCGCCGCCGTGTTCGCGGCCGTGGTCGCCGTCGCGCGCCTCGGCCTCGAGGTCAACGTCACCGGCTGGCTGGCCCTCGCCGAGAACATGCCGTCCGGCTCGGCCACCCGACCGGGCGACGTGCTGCGCATGTACAGCGGCAAGACGGTGGAGGTCCTGAACACCGACGCCGAGGGCCGTCTGGTCCTCGCCGACGCCCTCACCAAGGCCTCCGAGGACAAGCCCGACGCGATCGTCGACGTGGCGACGCTGACCGGCGCCATGGTCCTGGCCCTGGGTGACCGCACCTTCGGCGTCATGGCCAACGACGACGCCTTCCGCACGTCGATCCACGAGATCGCCGAGGAGGTCGGCGAGCCGTCCTGGCCGATGCCGATGCCCGAGCACCTGCGCAAGGGCATGGACTCCCCCACCGCCGACATCGCCAACATGGGCGAGCGCATGGGCGGCGGCCTGGTCGCGGGCCTGTTCCTGAAGGAGTTCGTGGGCGAGGGCATCACCTGGGCCCACCTGGACATCGCGGGCCCCGCCTTCCACGAGGGCGCCCCGTACGGCTACACCCCCAAGGGCGGCACCGGCTCCGCCGTCCGCACCCTGGTGCGTCTCGCGGAGCGCACCGCCGCGGGCGACCTCGGCTGAGCAGCCACTGACGTACGGCCCCGGGGCGCCCTCGCCCGCGGGGCCGTACGCGTCGGCACGCTCATCCCGCATCTCTCGCACCTCCCGCACCGGGATTTCGCTGTCGATGAAATCCGTACGTACGTACGTGGCCCTGACCTCCGGCTGAGGCCGATCAGCCCGGCCCGGCGTCCCGCCTGCCGCCGACAAGTGCGAAGATGGGTTCTCGGCAGGACAGGGCCCCCACCACAGGGCCGAAGAAGAGCGGCCGTATACCAGCCGACCGACCGGTCGTCCCCGGCAAAGAGGGGTCCGGCGCACGGCGCACATGCATGGAGGACGTGACGTGGCGAACGACGCCAGCACCGTTTTCGACCTAGTGATCCTCGGCGGTGGTAGCGGCGGTTACGCCGCGGCCCTGCGCGCGTCGCAGCTGGGTCTCGACGTCGCACTGATCGAGAAGAACAAGCTCGGCGGCACCTGCCTGCACAACGGCTGCATCCCGACGAAGGCGCTGCTGCACGCCGGCGAGGTCGCCGACTCGGCGCGCGAGGCCGGCCAGTTCGGTGTCAAGGCCACCTTCGAGGGCATCGACATCAACGCCGTCCACAAGTACAAGGACGACGTCATCGCGGGCCTGTACAAGGGCCTGCAGGGCCTGGTCGCCTCCCGCAAGGTCACCTACATCGAGGGCGAGGGCCGCGTGTCGTCCCCGACCTCGGTCGACGTGAACGGCCAGCGGATCCAGGGTCGCCACCTCCTCCTGGCGACCGGCTCCGTGCCGAAGTCCCTGCCGGGCCTGGAGATCGACGGCAACCGCATCATCTCCTCGGACCACGCGCTGACCCTGGACCGCGTGCCGCAGTCCGCGATCATCCTGGGCGGCGGCGTCATCGGCGTCGAGTTCGCCTCGGCGTGGAAGTCCTTCGGCACGGACGTCACGGTCGTCGAGGGCCTCAAGCACCTCGTGCCGGCCGAGGACGAGAACAGCTCGAAGCTCCTTGAGCGCGCCTTCCGCAAGCGCGGGATCAAGTTCAACCTGGGCACCTTCTTCGAGAAGGCGGAGTACACCGAGAACGGTGTGCGCGTCACCCTCGCCGACGGCAAGACCTTCGAGGCCGAGGTGCTGCTCGTGGCCATCGGCCGCGGCCCGGTCTCCCAGGGCCTCGGGTACGAGGAGCAGGGCGTCGCCATGGACCGCGGCTACGTCCTGGTCGACGAGTACATGCGCACGAACGTCCCGACGATCTCCGCCGTCGGCGACCTCGTCCCCACCCTCCAGCTCGCGCACGTCGGCTTCGCCGAGGGCATCCTGGTGGCGGAGCGCCTGGCCGGTCTGAAGACCGTGCCGATCGACTACGACGGCGTGCCGCGGGTGACGTACTGCCACCCCGAGGTCGCGTCGGTCGGCATCACCGAGGCGAAGGCCAAGGAGATCTACGGCGCGGACAAGGTCGTCGCCCTCAAGTACAACCTGGCGGGCAACGGCAAGAGCAAGATCCTCAAGACCGCGGGCGAGATCAAGCTCGTCCAGGTCAAGGACGGTGCCGTGGTCGGCGTCCACATGGTCGGCGACCGCATGGGTGAGCAGGTGGGCGAGGCCCAGCTGGTCTACAACTGGGAGGCCCTGCCCGCCGAGGTGGCGCAGCTCATCCACGCCCACCCGACGCAGAACGAGGCGCTCGGCGAGGCCCACCTCGCCCTCGCCGGCAAGCCCCTGCACTCCCACGACTGACCTTCAGTCCACGGACGCGACCGACCACAGACTTCGTAATTCGTAAGGAGCAACCGAAACCATGGCGGTTTCCGTATCCCTTCCGGCGCTCGGCGAGAGCGTCACCGAGGGCACTGTCACCCGTTGGCTGAAGGCCGAAGGCGAGCGCGTCGAGGCCGACGAGCCGCTGCTCGAGGTGTCGACCGACAAGGTCGACACCGAGATCCCCTCGCCCGCCGCGGGCATCCTGGCCTCCATCAAGGTCGCCGAGGACGAGACCGTTGAGGTCGGCGCCGAGCTGGCCGTCATCGACGACGGCTCCGGCGCTCCCGCCGAGGCCCCGGCTGCCGAGCCCGCCCCGGCCGCCGAGCCCGCCCCGGCGCCCGCCGCCGAGGCCCCGGCCGCTCCGGCCGCCCCCGCCGAGGCGCCCGCCGCCCCGGCCGGCGGCGCCGCCGAGGGCACCGACGTCACGCTGCCCGCGCTCGGCGAGTCCGTCACCGAGGGCACCGTCACCCGCTGGCTGAAGGAGGTCGGCGAGGAGGTCTCGGCCGACGAGCCCCTCCTTGAGGTCTCCACCGACAAGGTCGACACCGAGATCCCCGCGCCGGTCTCCGGCGTGCTCCTGGAGATCACCGTCGCCGAGGACGAGACCGCCGAGGTCGGCGCGAAGCTCGCCGTCATCGGTGCCGCCGGTGCCGCCCCCGCGGCCGCTCCGGCCGCCGCCCCGGCCGCCCCCGCCGAGGCCCCGGCGCCCGCCCCGGCCCAGCCGGCCGCCCCGGCTCCGGCTCCGGCCGCCCCGGCCGCTCCCGCCGCTGCCGCTCCGGCTCCGGCGCAGCCCGCGGCCCCGGCCCCGGCCCCGGCCCCGGCCCCCGCCGCCCCGGCTCCGGCCAAGCCCGCCGCCCCGGCCGCCCCGGCTCCGGCCACCCCGGCCGACGACGGCGCCTACGTCACCCCGCTGGTGCGCAAGCTCGCCGCCGAGAACGGCGTGGACCTGGGCTCGGTCAAGGGCACCGGCGTCGGTGGCCGCATCCGCAAGCAGGACGTGCTCGCCGCCGCCGAGGCCGCGAAGGCCACCCCGGCTCCCGCCGCCGCCCCGGCCGCCGCTCCGGCCGCGTCGAAGGCCCCGGCCCTCGAGGTGTCCCCGCTGCGCGGTCAGACGGTCAAGATGACCCGCATGCGCAAGGTCATCGGCGACAACATGATGAAGGCGCTGCACGGCCAGGCCCAGCTCTCCAGCGTGGTCGAGGTCGACATCACCAAGCTGATGAAGCTGCGCGGCAAGGCCAAGGACGGCTTCGCCGCCCGCGAGGGCGTCAAGCTCTCCCCGATGCCGTTCTTCGTCAAGGCGGCGGCGCAGGCGCTGAAGGCCCACCCGGTCGTCAACGCCCGCATCAACGAGGACGAGGGCACCATCACCTACTTCGACTCGGAGAACATCGGCATCGCCGTGGACTCCGAGAAGGGCCTGATGACCCCGGTCATCAAGGGTGCCGGTGACCTGAACCTGGCCGGCATCGCCAAGGCGACCGCCGACCTGGCCAACAAGGTCCGCGCCAGCAAGATCACCCCGGACGAGCTGTCCGGCGCGACCTTCACCATCTCCAACACCGGCTCGCGCGGCGCGCTGTTCGACACGATCATCGTGCCGCCGAACCAGGTCGCCATCCTGGGCATCGGTGCCACGGTCAAGCGCCCGGTGGTCATCAACCACCCGGACCTCGGCGAGACCATCGCCGTGCGCGACATGACCTACGTGACGCTGTCCTACGACCACCGTCTGGTGGACGGCGCGGACGCCGCCCGTTACCTGACCACGGTCAAGGCGATCCTCGAAGCGGGCGAGTTCGAGGTCGAGCTCGGCCTGTAAGGATCCGGAGACGGACTGTAAGACTCGTCTCATCGGCGGCTGCGCCCCCGTCCGGAGGTTTCCGGACGGGGGCGCAGCCGTATTGTCTAGAGGTCGCCCGTAGTAGCCGACCTCCGGAGCCCCCATATGACCGCGCCCGTCATTCACTCGCTGCGCGAACAGATTCGCGAGCACATTGTGGAAGGCATCGTCAGCGGTCGCTGGAAGCCGGGCGAGCGGATCGTGGAGCGGCGCATCGCCGTCGAGCTGGAGGTCAGCCAGACGCCGGTGCGCGAGGCCCTGCGGGAGCTGGAGTCCCTGCGCCTGATCGAGTCGGCGCCCAACAAGGGCGTGCGCGTGCGGAACCTCTCCGCGGCCGATCTGGAGGAGAGCTACCCCGTCCGGGCGGGCCTGGAGGCCATCGCGGCCGAGCTCGCCGCCGACGGGCTCGCGGCCGACTGCTCGGCCCTGGAGCCGCACGTCGCCGCCCTGTACGAGGCGGACCGGGCCAGCGACGGCACCGGGCAGGTGCGGCACACGGTGGCCTTCCACCGCGAGATGGTGCGGGCGGCGGGCAATTCGGTGCTCCTGCACACCTGGGAAGGGCTCGGCATCGAGGTCTTCACCGCGCTCTCCATCCGCTGGCTCGGCACCGTCCAGCAGTCGTACGCGGAGGAGCACGAGGCCCTCGTGCAGGCGTTCCGGCGCCGTGACCCCCGGATCGCGGAGCTCGTGAAGGCCCATGTCCTCGGCTGCGCGCCCCGGCCCGACGGTGACGCTCATCCCGAGTGAGCCGCGCTCATACGTCGCCCCACCTGCGCAAACCCGATGAATCCAAGGCACCCGGTGCCCTGCACCATGGCACCCTGTGCCTACTTTTGCCCCGAGAGGGAAGTTTTCCGCTCAACGCTTTGATCGATCATCGATCGCTGGCTTACAGTCGACGACGGGCTCCCACCGGAGCCCCACGCCCTGTCCTGCCAAAGACCTAGGGCACCCCCGACCCTTTCCGTTAAGGGCCCCCGCCCGACCAGGCACGGGAACCCCTCCGACTCAGGAAGGCGGCGTAATGACCGACCCCTCCCGCATCCAGCCGAGCGAGCTCGACCAGCTCCCGGACCGCGACCCCGAGGAGACCGCCGAATGGCAGGCCTCCCTGGACGCCGTGACCAAGGCGGCCGGGCCGCACCGTGCCGCGTATCTGATGCGCCGCACGCTGGAGCGCGCCGAGGGCGCGGGCCTGGCGCTGCCCAAGCTCCTTGAGACGGACTACGTCAACAGCATCCCGACCTCCGCCGAGCCCGTCATCGACGGCGACGAGGCGATGGAGTCCCGCATCACCGCGTGGAACCGCTGGAACGCGGCCGCGATGGTCACCCGCGGTTCCAAGTACGGCGTCGGCGGCCACATCGCCACCTTCGCCTCGGCCGCCTGGCTGTACGAGACCGGCTTCAACCACTTCTTCCACGGCAAGGAGGGCGACGGCTCCGGCGACCAGCTGTACATCCAGGGCCACGCGTCGCCCGGCATCTACGCCCGCGCCTTCCTCGACGGACGCCTCGGCGAGCAGCAGCTCGACAACTTCCGCCAGGAGGCGGGCGGCGACGGCCTGCCGTCGTACCCGCACCCGCGCCGGCTGCCCTGGCTGTGGGAGTTCCCCACCGTCTCCATGGGCCTCGGCCCGCTGTCGGCCATCTACCAGGCCCGCTTCAACCGCTATCTGACGAACCGCGGCATCAAGGACGTCTCGGCCTCGCACGTGTGGGCGTTCCTCGGCGACGGCGAGATGGACGAGCCGGAGTCGACGGCGGCCCTCGCACTCGCCGCCCGTGAGGAACTGGACAACCTCACCTTCGTCATCAACTGCAACCTGCAGCGCCTCGACGGCCCGGTGCGCGCCAACTTCAAGATCGTGCAGGAGCTGGAGGCCCAGTTCCGCGGCGCGGGCTGGAACGTCGTCAAGTCCCTGTGGGGCGGCGCCTGGGACGAGCTGTTCGCGCTCGACACCACCGGTGCCCTCGTCCGCCGTCTGCGCGAGGTGCCGGACGCGCAGGTGCAGACGTACCAGACGCGTGACGCCGCGTACATCCGCGAGGACTTCTTCGGCAAGGACCCGGCGCTCGTCGAGATGGCGAAGCTGCTGAGCGACGACAAGATCCTCGAGTGCTTCCACCTGTCCCGCGGTGGCCACGAGCCGCGCAAGGTGTACGCCGCGTACAAGGCCGCCCTCGCGCACAAGGGCGCGCCGACCGTCATCCTGGCGCAGACCGTCAAGGGCTTCACCCTCGGTGAGGGCTTCGCGTCCAAGAACGCGAACCACCAGATGAAGAAGCTGTCGACGGACGAGTTCAAGAACATGCGTGACCTTCTTGAGCTGCCCATCAGCGACAGCCAGTTCGTCGACGGCCAGGTGCCCTACGGCCACCCCGGCGCCGACTCCCCCGAGGTCCGCTACCTCCAGGAGCGCCGCGCGGCCCTCGGCGGCCCGGCCCCGGCCCGCCGCACGCACGCGCTCGCCCCGCTGCCCGCGCCCGCCGACAAGGCCTTCGCGGCCTTCGACAAGGGCTCCGGCTCGCAGTCGGTGGCCACCACCATGGCGCTCGTCCGGCTGGTCAAGGACCTGGTGCGCGACAAGGAGACCGGCAAGCGCTGGGTGCCGATCGTCCCCGACGAGGCGCGCACCTTCGGCATGGAGTCGCTGTTCCCGTCGCTCGGCATCTACTCGCCCAAGGGCCAGACGTACGAGCCGGTCGACCGCGACCAGCTGATGTACTACAAGGAAGCCAAGAACGGCCAGATCCTCAACGAGGGCATCACCGAGGCCGGCTCGATGGCGGACTTCATCGCCGCGTCGTCCGCGTACGCCACGCACGGCGAAGCGATGATCCCCTTCTACATCTTCTACTCGATGTTCGGCTGGCAGCGCACGGCCGACCAGATGTGGCAGCTCGGCGACCAGCTCGGCCGCGGCTTCCTCATCGGCGCCACGGCCGGTCGTACGACGCTGACGGGTGAGGGTCTGCAGCACGCGGACGGCCACTCGCCGCTCATCGCCTCCACCAACCCGGCGGCGCTGACCTACGACCCGGCGTTCGCCTACGAGATCGGTGCCATCGTCAAGGAGGGCCTGCGCCGCATGTACGGCGAGGCCAAGCCGGGCGATGCCGCCGAGGACAAGGACGTCTTCTACTACCTGACGGTCTACAACGAGCCGATGCCGCAGCCCGCGAAGCCCGCGGGTGTGGACGAGGGCATCGTCAAGGGCCTGTACCGCTTCAACACGGCCGAGACCGCGGGCCTGTCCCCGGCGGCCAACGCCGCGCGGATCCAGCTCATCGGCTCGGGCACGGCCATCCACTGGACCCTGAAGGCCCAGCGGATGCTCGCCGAGGAGTGGGGCGTGGCCGGTGACGTGTGGTCCGCGACCTCCTGGACGGAGCTGCGCCGGGACGCCCTGGAGGCGGACGAGGCGCTGCTGCGCGGCGAGGAGCGGGTGCCGTACGTGCGCCAGGCGCTCGCCGGTGCGGAGGGCCCCGTGCTCGCGGTGTCCGACTACATGCGCCAGGTGCCCGACCAGATCGCCCAGTGGGTCGAGCAGGACTACTCCTCGCTCGGCGCGGACGGCTTCGGCCTCTCCGACACGCGTGACGCGGCCCGCCGCCACTTCGGCGTCGACGCCGAGTCGATCGTCGTGGCGGCGCTCGCGCAGCTGGCCCGCCGCGGCGCGGTGCCCGCGGCCGCGGTGAAGGAGGCCCGGGCCAAGTACGGCCTGTAAGCCTCCGGCTCGGTACGAGGGGTGCGGGGGTCCTGCCCGGGGTGGGCAGGGCCCCCGCACCCCTTTTCCGCACCTTTTCTGCACCGCTGACGCGGTGTCTCCTCCCACCCGCCCACCCGTGGCTCCACGGCTTCGCCGGGCGCGGCCCCGGCGCGGAGCGCCTTTCCGCCGCCGCGGCATGATGGGGGCATGCGTGCTGCCCGGCTTATCAAGATGGTGTTGCTGTTGCAGGCGCGGGCCTCGATGACCGCGGGCGAGCTCGCGGCCGAGCTCGAGGTGTCGGAGCGGACCATCACGCGGGACGCGCAGGCGCTTTCGGAGGCGGGCGTCCCGG
Source organism: Streptomyces sp. AN091965 (assembly GCF_022698285.1). NCBI lineage: Bacteria > Bacillati > Actinomycetota > Actinomycetes > Kitasatosporales > Streptomycetaceae > Streptomyces > Streptomyces sp. AN091965. The sequence continues at coordinate 3,058,843 of NZ_JALDMY010000001.1, forward strand.
TGTACGCGGACCGGGGGCGGGCCGGGGGCTACCGGCTGATCGGCGGCTACCGGACCCGGCTCACCGGGCTCGCCCGCAGCGAGGCGGAGGCCCTGTTCCTGTCGGGCGTGCCGGGGGCGCTGCGCGAGATGGGCCTGGAGGACGCCGCGTCCGCGGCCCGCCTGAAGGTCTCCGCTGCCCTCCTGCCCTCCTTGAGCGACGCCTCGCAGAACGCGGCGCAGCGCTTCCACCTGGACGCCCCGGGCTGGTTCAAGGAGACCCCGGCCCCGGAGCTGCTGCCCGCGGTGGCCGACGCGGTGTGGGACGACCGCCGCGTCCTCGCCCGCTACCGCCGCCAGGACAGCGAGGTGGAGCGGGAGTTGGAGCCGTACGGCCTCGTCCTGAAGGCGGGCGTCTGGTACCTGTGCGCCCGCGTCCCGGACACCGGATCCTTCCGGGTGTACCGCATCGACCGCTTCACGGCCGTCTCCTCGGCCGCCTCCGGCGACGACCGCTTCGTACGGGACGAGGAGTTCGACCTGCCCGGCTTCTGGGAGGAGCGGGCCGCGCAGTTCGCGCGGGCCATCCTGCGGGACGAGGCCGTGCTCAGGCTGTCGCCCGACGGGGCCCGGCAGCTTCCGTACGTCACGGACCGCGCTGCCGCCCACGAGGCCCTCGACGGCGCCGAACCCGACGAGCGGGGCCGGGTGACCGTCACCCTGCCCGTCGAGTCCCCCGCCGTCGCGTACACGCAGATGCTCGCGCTGGGCCCGGAGGTGGAGGTCCTGGAGCCGCCGGAGCTGCGCGAACGGCTCGCGGCCACGGCGGCGCGGATGGCCGAGCTCTACCGGTGACGGCCGCCCGGTGACGGCCTACCGGTAACCGGTCACGTCCGCGGTCGGGCTCTCCTGGTCGACCTCCGTGATGTACCGCCAGGCGTCCGGCGCGGAGCCGTCCACGTCCGTGAAGCCGTACTCCTTGGCGAGTCCGCCGCTGGAGAGCGACTGGCCGTTGAAGCGCGCCACCTCGGGGTCGGCGGCGAGCGCGGCGAGGGCGCGGCCGACGTACGTGGGGGTCTCGGAGATCGCGAAGTGCGGGTTCTGCCGGGTGCCCTCCTGCCAGTTCTCCTCGGTGACCTTGAAGTACGTGTCGAGCATGGCCTCCGAGCGCAGCCAGCCCGGCGTCAGGCAGACCGCCGTGCAGCCGTACTCCGTGAGCTCCTCGGCGAGCGCGCGGGCCATCCGCAGCGGGGCCGCCTTGGCGAGGTCGTAGTAGTAGGGCTTGCGGTAGCGCTTGTTGTACTCCTCGGTGCCGTCGGTGACCTCGACGACCAGGCCGCCCTCGTTGCGGATGAGCAGCGGCAGCGCGAAGCGGCTGGTCACGATGTGGGTCTCGACGCCGAGGCGCAGGACGCGCAGGCCCTTGTCGAGGTCGTGCTCCCACATCTTCTTGTCCCACTCGACGTGGACGTCACCGCCCCAGATGTCGTTGACGAGGATGTCGAGGCGGTGGTGCTCCGCGTCGATGCGGTCCACGAGGGCCTCGACCTGCTCGGGGTCGAGGTGGTCGGTGGGGACGGCGATGCCGCGGCCGCCCGCCGCGGTCACGAGCTCCGCCGTCTCCTCGATGGTCTCGCGGCTGCGGCCGACCTCGCTGACGTGCTCGCGGGTCGTGCGTCCGGTCGCGTACACGGTGGCTCCGGCCCGGCCGAGTTCCACGGCCATGGCCCGCCCGGCCCCGCGCGTGGCCCCGGCGACGAGGGCGATCTTTCCGGACAGGGGGGCCGTGGTCGTCTGTGCGTTCTCCATGGGACGAGCCTTCCACCGAAAGCCGACATCTTCTGTCGGGCTTTCCAGGGGCATGTGCACACATAACGACACAGCCGCATTCCGGAGCACTCCGCGTGCGCCCCTACCCGCCAGGGCAGATGCTTGTCCCGTGATGGACGAGACGGAGTTCTGGGAGATCGTGGACAGCACCCGGGAGGCCGCCGACGGCGACCCGGAGGACCACGCCGAGCTGCTGGTCGAGCGGCTGCTGCGGGCCGACCCGGACGCCGTGCTCGACTTCGCGCGGCACTTCGAGGCCCGCTACAACCGCGCCTACCGCTGGGACCTGTGGGGCGCCGCCTGGGTGCTGCTCGACGGCGTCAGCGACGACGCCTTCGACTACTTCCGGTGCTGGCTCATCGGGCAGGGCCGCGAGGTCTTCGAGGGCGCCCTGCACGACCCGGACTCCCTGGCCGAGCTGCTCGACGACTTCGACGAGGAGCTCGACGGCGACGGCGAGGAGCTCGGCTACGCGGCCGACGAGGCGTACGAGCAGCTCACCGGGGTCGTGGCGCCGGACCTCGGCATCGCCCCCGCGCCGCCGGAGCCGGAGGGCACCCCGATCGACTTCGAGGACGACGCGGTGCTCGCGCAGCGGTTTCCGAAGCTGTGGGAGCGGTTCGCCGCCCGCTAGCCCCGGCCCTGACGGCCTCCGCATCCCCCCTCCCCCGTCCCCCGTCCCCCGTCCCCCAGGTGTCCTCGTCCCTTCAGCGCTCCCACGCGAACACCAGGAGCGCCACGTCGTCCCGTACCCCGCCGGAGAACCGCACCAGATCCCGCCAGATCGCGTCCGTCAGGGCCGCCGGGTCGTCCTGCTCGGCCTCGAAGAGCGCGGGCAGCCGGGCCGCCAGCGGGTAGAAGGCCCCGGAGGCGTCCCTGGCCTCGGTCACGCCGTCCGTCACGGTCAGGAGCCAGTCGCCGGGCCGTAGGGCCACCACGGTCTCCCGAGGCGGCGCGACCCCGGCGATGCCGAGGCCGAGCGGAGGCCCCGGGGACACCTCCAGCTCGGTGACGGCGGTGCCGCGCAGCAGCAGGGGCGGCGGATGGCCGCAGGAGACCAGGCGCAGCGCGTCGGCGTCGGCCTCGGCCCCGAACTCCATGAGCAGGGCGGTGGCGAAGAGTTCGCCGGGCTCGCCGCGCCGCGCGCCCTCGGTGTCCTCGACGGCCTCGGCGTCGGTGACCAGGCGCCGGTCGAGGCGGGCGGCGACGCCCTCCAGGTCGGGCTCGTCCAGGGCCGCCTCCCGGAAGGCGCCGATCAGCGCGGCCACGGTCCCGACGGCCGCGAGGCCGTGCCCCTGGACGTCGCCGACCATGGCCCGCACGCCGCGAGGGCCCCGGCGGACGTCGAAGAGGTCGCCGCCGACCAGGGTGCCGTGCTGCGCCGCCCGGTACAGGCCCGCACAGCGCACCGGCCCCACCCGCTCCGGCAGCGGCGGAAGCACCGCGAACTGCGCGGCCTCCGCGACCGTGCGGACGGTGATGAGCTGGGCGTCCCTGCGGCTGCGGACGGCGGCGAAGACCACGCTGAGCACGGCCACGAAGGCCACGGTCGCGGTGTCGCTCTCACCGGGGTGGCCGAGGTCGTAGCGCGGGAGGTTGAGCATCAGGAGCACGAGGCCGCCGAGGAGTGCGGTGGCGGCGGGCCCGTAGGCGAGGGCGGCGAGCGGCGGCACGGCCGCGAGCAGGAAGCTCAGGTCGAGGGTCTTGGGCGTGAGGACCTGGACGACCACGGTCAGGACCAGGAGCACGGGCGCGGGCCAGCGCATCCAGGGCGGGGTGGGCACGCGGCCCCGCAGGTCGGGGTCGCGCGCGCTCCGCCGCCCCACCGCGGGCCTGGGCATGCGGGCTCCTTCCCGGCGACGGGCGTCGTCCTCACGCTCCTACGAGCGCGGGGCGTCCGCACGCCGGGCCGGTCAGGTCGGGTGTCGCTCCGCCCCCGCGCGGCCGCCCGGGGAGGTCGCCGGGGACGGCTCCGCGGCCGGGCGGGCGGCCGCGGCCGGGCAGGTCACAGGGGGCGGCCCATCAGCACGTCGTCCACGTACCGCCCGTCCAGGAGGAACTCGCCGGGCAGGACGCCCTCGGTCACGAAGCCCTCGGACTCGTACAGCGCCCGGGCGGGCGCGTTGTGGCCGAGCACCCGCAGGGTGAGGCGGCGCGCGCCCTGGCGGCGGGCCTCCGCCACGACCGCCCTGATCAGCTCCCGGCCCACGCCCTTGCCGCGCACCTGCTCGGCGACGACGAAGCCGAGGATCTGGCGTACGTGCGCGTTGACGGCGAGCGGGGTGGGGAAGCCGAGCCGGATGTAGCCGACGACCTGGCCGTCCACCTCGGCGACCAGGTGGTCGCGGGGGCCGAAGCGGTCGGAGAAGAACGGCTCGTGCGGGGGTGCGGGGCGGGGCTGCACGGAGTGCACGGTGGACCAGTTCTCGCGGTCCAGGCGGGCCAGCACGTCGTCGTCGCCCGCGCGGGCCGCGCGTATGTACGTCTGCTGCATGAGCGTCACTGTACGGCGCGAGTACGACGCCCCACCCGCCCTTTTCGCGGCAGGATGGGCCCATGGAGCCTACGCGTCCGCAGCCCTCGGACCCTTCGCAACAGCCCACCCGCGTCGCCCTCGCCGGCGCCTCCGGACTCATCGGATCGGCCCTCACGCGCTCGCTGGCGGCCGACGGACACGAGGTGGTGCGGCTCGTCCGGCGCGCCCCGCGCACGGCGGACGAGGTGCGCTGGGACCCCGCGGCGGGCCGCGTGGACACGGCGGGGCTCGCGGGCTGTACCGCCGTGGTCAACCTGGCGGGCGCCGGGGTCGGCGACCGGCGCTGGAGCGACGCGTACAAGCGGGAGATGTACGACAGCAGGGTGCTCGGCACGAAGGCGCTGGCCACCGCCGCGGCCTCGCTCGACGAGCCGCCCCGGGTGTTCGTGAACGGCAGCGCGATCGGCTACTACGGGACCACCGGTGACCGCCCGGTGGACGAGAGCGCCCCCGCGGGCGAGGGCTTCCTGCCGTCGATGTGCGTGGACTGGGAGGCCGCGGCCCGGCCCGCCCAGGACGCGGGCATCCGCACGGCCTTCGCACGCAGCGGCCTGGTGGTGGCGCGCTCGGGCGGCGCCTGGGGACGGATGTTCCCGCTGTTCAAAGCAGGCCTGGGCGGGCGGCTCGGGAACGGGCGGCAGTACTGGAGCTTCATCGCGCTGCGCGACGAGGTGGCCGCCCTGCGGCATCTGCTGGCCCGCGACGAGCTGTCCGGCCCCTTCAACCTGACCGCGCCCACGCCCGTGACCAACCGCGAGGTGACGGCCTCGATGGGCCGGGCGCTGCACCGGCCGACGCTGTTGCCGGCCCCTGCCCCCGCCCTGCGCCTGGTGCTCGGGGAGATGGCCGGGGACGTCCTCGGCAGCCAGCGCGTGCTGCCCACGCGACTGTTGGAGTCCGGCTTCACCTTCACCCACCCGACGATCGACGAGGCGGTGCGCGCAGCACTGAAGTAGCGGCGAGGGCCCCGTGGGGGCGCGGGACTGCTTCGGTGCGGCTCCGCCGCGCGGGCGCGCCCAGCCCCCGCACACCCGCACACCCGCACACCCGCACACCCGCACACCCGCACACCCGCACTCGACGACGAACAGGCAAGGGGCCACGGGAGCAAGGGGCCGGGGGCGGCCGCGCCCCGGGCGTTCGCGGTGCCCCCGCGTGCCCACACGCCATCGTTTCGCCGTCCGCGTGCGACCGTCGTGCGACCATGCCCGGTCCATGCGCGACTGCCGACGCCGCGCGGGGCTCCTACCCTCAAGCGGAACTCGGGGATTCCGCCACCCTGTGACGGGCATAAGCGTCCCCAGCAGCCGCGCAACCTCCGGGAGGAGCACGTGCCAGAGCCTGCGCACCATGCGGATGTCGTCATCGTGGGAGCCGGGGTCTCGGGACTGTCGGCCGCACACCAGCTGAACAGGGCCGGAGTAACGACCGTCATCCTGGAAGCCGCCCCTTACGTCGGGGGCCGCATGTCGACCGAGAAGGTGGACGGCTTCCGGCTCGACAAGATCGGGCAGCTGCTCAGCACGTCGTATCCGGAACTACGTCACACGCCGGGTCTCGACGCGCTCGCCCTGCGCCCGTTCGCACCCGGCCTGCTCGTCCACAGCGGGGGCCAGCACCACCGCGCGGCGGAGTTCATCGGCGGCCAGGGCCCCAGGCGCACAAGGGGCGCATTCCATGCGGCGCGCGCCCTTGCGAGCGCCCCCCTGGTCCCGCGCCCGGCCCGCGCGGGGGCCAGGACGCCGCTGCGGACACCGGGCGGGGCCCCGTCCGGCCGCGCGCTGCGGCCGTCACGGCCGCCCGCGCGCAGCACCCCGCTGGGGAGCGCGCTCGACCAGGCCCGGCTCGGCGCCGCGCTGGCCCGGCTCGCCGCCACCCCGGTGCGGCGGCTGCTCGCGCGCCCCGAACTCCCGGCCGCGCGGGCCCTGTCCGCGCGCGGCCTGCCCGCCCGCACCATCGAGGGCTTCCTGCGCCCGCTGCTGTCCGCGCTGCTCTGCGACCCCGACCTGACGACGTCCAGCCGGTGCGCCGACCTCGCCCTGCACGCGTTCGCGCGCGGCCGTCTGTGTCTGCCCGAGGGCGGGGCCGACGCCCTGCCCGAGCTGCTCGCGGCCGCGCTGCCGCCGGGGACGGTGCGCACCGGGGTCCGCGTCACGGCGGTGGCCGCCAACCGCGTCACGACCGCCGAGCACGGCGAGCTGACCTGCCGGGGCGTCCTCCTGGCCACCGACGCGCGCGCCGCCGCCGAGCTGCTCCCCGGTCTGCGCGTGCCGTCCTTCCACCCGATGACCGTGGTGCACCACGCGGCCCCCGAGCCGCCGCTCGGCGAGCCCGCGCTGCTCCTGGACGCCGACCGGCGCGGCCCGGTCGCGCACACGGCCGTCGTCAGCCACGTCGACCCCACCCGGGCGCCCGCGGGCCGCTTCCTCGTCTCGTCGACCGTCCTCGGCCCGCCGCCGGACGACCTCGACCGCACCGTGCTCGCCCACCTCGCCGAGCTGTACGGCACGCCGACGGACCGGTGGGAGCTGCTCGCCGCGCACCACACCCGCGAGGCGGTGCCCGCGATGCCGCCGCCGCACGACCTGCGCCGTCCGGTACGGCTCCTGTCGGGCCTGTACGTGTGCGGCGACCACCGCGACACGAGCACGGTGCAGGGCGCCCTGCACTCGGGCCGCCGCGCGGCCCACGCCGTCCTGGCCGACCTGGGCGTCACTCCTACGCACACCGAGGACCGACTTCCGACCGCGGCGTAGGAGGCAGCGCCCCAAAGGGGCGCGGGGCTGCTTCGATGTGCGGCTCCGCCGCGCGGGCGCGACCAGCCCCCACACACCGGCAGCCGACCGGCGACGGAGGAAGGGGGGCGCCCCGCCGGAGGCGCCCCCGTGGTCAGCCGAGCGCCGCGATCTTGTCGCGGTACCCGCGCACCGGTGCCGCGTCCCGGTACGGCTCCAGGCGGCGCTCGAAGTCGCGCACGTACTCCACCGCCCGCACCGAGCGCATCTCGCCCGCCGCCTGGGCCGCCTCCGCGCCCAGCTGGCAGGCCTGCTCCAGCTCGCCGAGGCCGAGGCGCGAGGTGGCGAGGACGACCCGGCAGAAGAGCCGGGAGCGGGCGTACCCGGGGGCCCGCAGCTGGAGGGAGCGCTCGGCGTGCTGGGCGGCCGCGCGGTACTGCTGGAGGTCGCGGTTGCAGTGCGCGAACTCGTCGGCGAGCTGGGCCTCGTCGAAGAAGCGCGCCCAGTACGGGACCTCGTCACCCGGCCGGGCGGCTTCCAGGGCGCGCTCGGCGCGCACCATGGAGGCCGTGCACGCCCTCACCTCGCCGAGTACGCCGTGGCCGCGCGCCTCCACGGCGTGCAGCAGGGCCTGCACCACCGGCGGCGCGGAGGAGCCCACACCTTGCTGGGCGACCCGGGCCAGCTGCACGGCCTCGCGGCCGTGGCCCAGATAGACGGCCTGACGGCTCATCGTGATCAGGACGTAGGAGCCGTACGCGCGGTCGCCCGCCGCCTGGGACAGGCGCAGGGCCTGCACGAAGTACCGCTGGGCGAGGCCGTGCGCCGCGATGTCGTACGACGTCCAGCCCGCGAGCCGGGTGAGGTCGGCGGCGGCCGCGAACAGCCGGCGCCCGGCCTGTTCGTTGTAGGTGCCGCGGAGCATCGGCTCGGCCTCGTGCTCCAGATAGCGCACGAGGGCCTGGCGGGCGTGGCCGCCGCCGTAGGCGTGGTCGAGCGCGCGGAACAGCTCGCCGACCGAGCGCAGCGCCGCGATGTCGCCGCCGGACACGCGGTGCCCGGGGCCGCGGTCGGTGTCGCGGCGCTGGCGCGGCACCCCGGGGCGGCCCTGCGGGGGCACCCGCGGCGGCTGCGGCGGCTCCCCGCCGCGGGCGACGCGCTCGTCGGCGCGGCCGATGAGCCAGTCCCGGCTCGGCACCACGAGCCCGGCCGGGGTGAAGGCGATCTTGCGCAGTTCGGCGTGGCTGCCGGAGTCCTTGCGCCACAGGCCGCCGACGATGTCGATGGCCTCCTCGGGCGTCGCCGCGAACTCGAGCCCGGCGTAGACGGGCGCGCAGGCGTCGAGCCCGAGGTCCTGCGCGGACAGACGGCGGCCGAGGCGTCGGGTGAAGACCTCGGCGATCAGCGCGGGCGTCGTACCGCGCGGCTGCTGGCCACGGAGCCAGCGTGTCACCGATGTTTTGTCGTACCTGAGGTCGAGCCCGTGTTCGAGCCCTAGCTGATCGACGCGACGGGCCAGGCCCGCATTGGAGAATCCGGCTTCCGCGATGAGTGCGGCGAGCTGGCGGTTGGGGGTGCGCTGCGGGGGTCGTTCCGTCATCAGCTGTGCGGTCTCCTGCCCTTTGGGCCTGCCTTGAGCAGCCCATTTGGCCTCGTGAACGGCGTGAATGTAACGGCCTGCACCGCCCCCGTCGGGACCTTCAAGCCGCATTCATCCGATCGTGTGAGGATTGGCCGGAGGGCTGACGGGAGAACGCCAGTCGTACAGTGGCTGGGGCGCGATCCGTGCACGGTGAAGGTTTCCGTGTGCGGTGAGGTTTCGGTGCACGGTGAGGTTAGGGAGGCACGCGCCGTGGGCGAGTTGCGATTCATCCGGCTGGGCTTCGGCCCGGACTACGTCGAGTACCAGGAGGCCTGGGACGAGCAGCGCCGCGTGCACGCGGCCCGGTTCGCGGACGAGGGACCCGACACCTGCCTGCTGCTCGAGCACCCGCCGGTGTACACGGCGGGCCGCCGCACGGCCGACAACGAGCGCCCGCTGGACGGCACGCCCGTCGTGGACGTGGACCGCGGCGGCAAGATCACCTGGCACGGCCCGGGGCAGCTCGTCGGCTATCCGATCCAGAAACTGCCCCGTCCGGTGGACGTCGTAGCACATGTACGGCGCTTGGAAGAGGCACTTATCCGAACGTGTGCGGAGTTCGGCCTGGCCACGACGCGGATCGAGGGCCGCAGCGGCGTCTGGGTCCTCGGCGACCCGGTGGAGCAGCGCGCGGCGCTCGGCGGGCTCAGCCTGGACTTCGACCCGCGCCTGACGGACGACGAGTTCGACCCCCGCCTCAACGGCCCGGAGTACGCGCCCTCCAACGCGGGCCAGCGCCGCGAGGACCGCAAGGTCGCCGCGATCGGCATCCGCGTCGCCAAGGGCGTCACGATGCACGGCTTCGCGCTGAACGTGAACCCGGACAACACCTGGTTCGACAGGATCGTCCCGTGCGGCATCCGCGACGCGGGCGTGACGTCCATCGCCAACGAGCTGGGGCGCGACGTCACGATCGCCGACGTCCTGCCGGTGGTGGAGAAGCACCTCAAGGACATCCTGGAGAACGCGGACCTGAAGCCGCGGGTCATCGAGCAGCAGCCCGCGGAGACCTCCGGGCACGCCGCCGCGGGACCGGCCGCCGAGCGGGTCCCCGAGGCCGCCGCCTCCTAGCCTCCGCGCGGCCGGGGGCGCTTTCGGGAATGCACCCCCTTGGCCAGAGGTTGGCCGGGAGTAAGCCCCATGAGACAACGGGCGTACCCTGGGGTGCGCCGATGAATCGAAGTTACGCCAGCTAGCAGGGAGCCGATGTGTCCGCAGTCGCACCCGACGGACGCAAGATGCTGCGCCTGGAGGTCCGGAACGCCCAGACCCCCATCGAGCGCAAGCCCGAGTGGATCAAGACCCGGGCGAAAATGGGCCCCGAGTACAACGCCCTCCAGAAGCTCGTGAAGAGCGAGGGCCTGCACACGGTCTGCCAGGAAGCGGGCTGTCCCAACATCTACGAGTGCTGGGAGGACCGCGAGGCCACGTTCCTCATCGGCGGTGACCAGTGCACGCGGCGCTGTGACTTCTGCCAGATCGACACCGGCAAGCCGCAGGCCCTCGACCGCGACGAGCCCCGTCGCGTCGGCGAGTCCGTCGTCACGATGGACCTGAACTACGCCACGATCACCGGCGTCGCCCGCGACGACCTGGAGGACGGCGGCGCCTGGCTGTACGCGGAGACCGTGCGTCAGATCCACGCCATGACCGCGGAGCGCGAGACCGGGCACACCAAGGTCGAGCTGCTGATCCCCGACTTCAACGCGGAGCCGGACCAGCTCGCCGAGGTCTTCTCGTCCCGCCCCGAGGTGCTCGCCCACAACGTGGAGACGGTGCCGCGCATCTTCAAGCGCATCCGCCCCGGCTTCCGCTACGAGCGCTCCCTGAAGGTCATCACCGAGGCCCGCGCGGCGGGCCTGGTCACCAAGTCGAACCTGATCCTCGGCATGGGCGAGACCCGCGAGGAGGTCAGCGAGGCGCTCCAGCAGCTGCACGACGCGGGCTGCGAGCTCATCACGATCACCCAGTACCTGCGCCCGTCGGTGCGCCACCACCCGGTGGAGCGCTGGGTGAAGCCGCACGAGTTCGTCGAGCTCAAGGAGGAGGCCGAGGAGATCGGCTTCTCCGGCGTCATGTCGGGCCCGCTGGTCCGCTCCTCGTACCGCGCGGGGCGGCTCTACCAGATGGCGATCGAGCGCCGCGGCGCGTACGTGGCCTCGCAGGCGGTCTGACGCGCGAGCGGGGGCCCGGCGTAGGGCCGGGCCGCGGTGCGCATGTCGGCACGGCCTGGCCGGAGGGTGCGCGTCCGCGTCGGAGCGGGCGCATCCGCATCGGAGCGGGCGCATCCGCATCGGGGCGGGCGCGTGTGAATCCGCGCACAAGCAGCTACCACTCGGTAGTGGCCGAGATTTCGCGGCCCATACGGTCTCCGCAGGTAGGGGCGACCGTATGGGCCGCGTCAGCGTTCGGGCCCTTCGCGTCAAGGCTTCATCGGTGTTTGACCGCTCGGTCACGCCCTGGTAACACCAATCAGTGACGCTGGAACTACCGCACGTAGGGCCTTACCCAGAGGCCCGGCGGCAGCACCGGCCACTGGCCCCCACCGCACGACGCAGTGCCAGCGAGAGCCACTCGTAGCGTTCCCCCGTTCACCATCGCTTCTCGGATCTCGGAGGGCATCACCATGCAGGCCGCGCCCGTACGCGCCACCGCCATTCCGTCCGTCACCGACGCGCTGCGCGCCGTCGAGTCCCTGCTCCTGCGCGGTGGCCAGCGCACCGCACGCCGCAACGCCTGGACCTCCGTGCTCGAGGACCGGCGCCGCGCGAAGGACCGGGTCGAGGCGCAGCGCGTGCTGGAAGAGGCGGGACCAACCCGCACGTCGTAGTAGCCCGCCGGGACACGTAGACTTCACGGCATGGCGAGGAAGGAAACCACCGCGGCGGACGCCGCGGCGAACCCGGGGCGACTCAAGCAGATCGCCCTCACGTACAAGATGACCCGACGGACCGACTCCAAGATCGGTCTCGTCATCGCAGCTGTGGGAATCGTCACCTTCGGTGTCTTCCTCGCGATCGGCCTCTGGATCGACCACCCCGTTTATCTCGGCATCCTGGGCTTCGTGCTCGCCTTCCTCGCGATGGCGATCGTCTTCGGGCGCCGTGCCGAGCGGGCGGCCTTCGGCCAGATGGAAGGCCAGCCCGGCGCGGCGGCCGCGGTGCTCGACAAGATCGGCCGCGGCTGGACGACGACCCCCGCGGTCGCGATGAACCGCAGCCAGGACGTGGTGCACCGGACCGTCGGCAAGGCGGGCATCGTCCTCGTCGCCGAGGGCAACCCGAACCGCGTGAAGCCGCTGCTGGCCGCCGAGAAGAAGAAGATGGCCCGCATCGTCGCGGACGTCCCCGTGCACGACGTCATCGTCGGCACGGGCGAGGGCCAGGTCGAGCTGAAGAAGCTGCGCACGACCCTCCTGAAGCTCCCCCGCGTCCTCCAGGGCCCCCAGGTGACGGCCACCAACGACCGTCTGAAGGCGATGGGGGACCTCATGAGCAACATGCCCCTGCCGAAGGGGCCGATGCCGAAGGGTGTGAAGGGCGTACGCCCGCCCAAGGCGCCCCGACGATGAGTTCTGGCCTCACCTTCCCTGTCATCTCCATGGATGGCAGGGGGTGAGGCTCAGCTATTGGTTCCCCTTCGCACCCTTCCAGCGCCGCTAGAGCCGCCTCCCAGCGCCCGGACTTGAGCCACCTCCTCCAGTGGCCCCGGAGTCCCGTAGAGCCACACCTGGCGTCCAGTTCAGTCCACGTGGCGCCCGTGCGAGCCTTCTCCAAGAACGCTTCCAGCACGACACGCGGCGCGAGCCCTCCCTTCTGCCGAGGCCGCGTCCCGCCATCTGGGAACGCCTCCGCCACGCGAGACCACGCCTCCTCTTCCATGGTCGGCACAAGACGCTCCCTCTCGTGGAACCAGGTCGCCACCGGGCAAGCCAAACCCCTGTGCATCGGCGGGGGTGGACCAAGCAACCTGATCTTGATGTCGAGCAGGTCGTACAGCTCGGCGATCTCGTCCGCGCTCAGATTCCGCAGCCGACCTTGAGCCAAGCAAACCAGCTCGTCGAGGCTCGCCGATCGCACCTCAACATCTACGGCCTCTACTTGCGCAGCGGCAGCTTCCGCACGCTCACGCTCTAGGTATTCCAATTCCTCTTGGAGTGACGCCAGAGCCTTTTCGACTGCGGATTCCGCAGCATTTCCGGAAAGCCCTCTACGCACTACCTCTTTCGCGCTCAAGGAACGCGCAATGTCGATCGCCGCACATTGCTCTGCGATCTTTCGATCCAGCTCAAACAGCCGGGCAGTAGAATCCACCGCCTCTTCTTCGTCCTGCCCTGCCCAATCACTAGCTAGTTTCTTGAGTCTTCCTCTATCCCCTAAGAGCCCGAATAACTGACTCCAAGCCCAACGCTCGATTCCGTCTGCGTCGAGTTGCGAACAGTCGCACACCGACGCGCCCGGGAAAGCGGCACTCTTCCCCTTGCAGCGATAGTGCACGGTGGAAAGAGCGCTGGCGCTCGCCCCGACATAATGCTTTCCGCACAGACTACGAAGGCGACTGGACAGCGGGTAAGGACGCTGGGACACGGCAGGTTTCCGATGGGACTTTGTGGCAGCCCTCCGAAGTTCCGTCACTTCATCCGGCGTAAACATGGGCGGCAATGGGATAGTGACACTCTTTCCCCAAACTGGTTGACCGTCTGGCCCGAGTATCGCACGGCGTTCACTGCGAAATACGTAGCGTGCATTGAGGAAATCCTCATCCATAAGGCGGGATCGGATATTTGCTCCTGTCCACGGCACCCCGGAGCGCGTCATGAAACCTTCCGCATTGAGGTAGAGTGCGACCGTGTCCCATACCCCTTTCACCCGGACTGCAATCTCTCTCGCGAAACGGAGTACGGGTGCCTCATGAATTACGGAACATGGGTCAGTGCGGCTGCACGCCGAGCCACCATCACAGTCATCTAGGACGAGAGCCTGTTCGCCTTTACGCCCCTGGTTTTCGATGCGGTATCCGTATCGCGCGACCCCGCCGGGAAATTCTCCTAGCTCAGCCTTCCTCTGGATTCCTCCTTGCGTCCTCATCCGGATCTTCTTCAGTTCCCTGAAGTCTTCAGTGGCTCTTTCCTGCATACGCGCTTCACCGTCTTCGGTTGTATTGTCGATATCTTCATCGACAACCGCCACGAAGACGCCGAGGTCTTGCAGGGTCCAAACCCATTCCCAGAAGATTCGATTCCGCCGCCCAATAGCCCGCGTCTCGTACACCACAACCACATCAAAGGGGCGCGGCCTCTGGCAGGCCAGAGTCATGATCCGAGCGGCATCCTTACGTTGACGCCAAGGCAGCTTGCCGCTCTCGCCCTCATCCTTAAAGGTCTCTACGTGCGCCCATCGCTTGTCCGCTATGAAGGCGGCCGTCCGCGCACCCGTGTAGGCGATCCCGTACCCCTTCTTCTGCTGATCAGTAGAGACCCGCAAGTAGTCGACGGCTCGAAGCGGCGATTGCGTGGCTTGAGCTGCGATCTCGATGGCAGCTGTGACAGACTTCCCCATGTCACTCCTCCCAGAGTGGCCAGACCCCGGAGCGTTGCACCGCTGCCGGGGTCACCTATGCGGTCACTCGAATGTAGAGGATGATCGCCGGAATCCAAATAGGATTTCCAATATTCGGCGATGCGCCGCCTCCGATCCTGGCTCAGCCGTCTCCTCCCACACAACACGAAGATCAGGATCTCCGCGATTTCGATCTTGACTGTGCTTCAACTTCGCTCGCTCATCATCATCTGGCAACAGGTCTTCACTCGGCAATGAATCCAACGAATAGTGTTTACTCCTTTCGTATTCGATAGTCAAAATTCCCCCGAGTGATGCGCTACCCCGGCAGCCAATTCGGCTTCAGCTAAGGAATGGCCGACCCCGACGTACCGCCAGGCAGATTCTGTGACCGTTTCTTTGGCCTCCTCATCGAGATGGCTAGTGCCGGTTTGGTGGTCTGCGCGTGCTGCCCGCAGCTGCCCGTACGTGGTGGAGTAGCGGCGGGATTTGGTGAGTACGTGGCCCCGGTATCCGAGGGTGTGTGTCCAGGCGCGCAGGTTGAGGGATGCGAGTTCGGGCAGTGCTCCGAGGCGCCAGCAGGTAGCCATGAGGGCGCGTAGGTGAGCATTCACGGGCGCGTGGTGGATGCTCGCGTAATGCGTGATCCGGTAGTCGACTCCGCCCGCGTCACCGACGCTCTTGGAGACGTATTTGGCGATGTATGCCGCAACGGCGTCATCCGTGACGGCAGTTGTGGAATCCAGGGCCGTGGTGATGGGGTGCACGTCCAGTTGGGTGCCGAAGCGGATCAGCCGTTCGCCGGTGGCAGGTGAGTAGGGCGAGTGGACGTGGGCGGAGTCTGCAGCCTCCCGTACGGCCTGTTCCAGGAGTTCGGCAGTCGCCCATGCCGAGGGCGGTGTGCTGGGTCCGTTGGGGCCGTCCACGCGGATGACGGCATGGAAGTGAACGGCTCCGCGTCGCTGGAATTCCGCGACTTTGGCGAAGGAGAGCACCAGGTGTTCCCGCAGCCGGGTTTGGGCGATGCCCGCCAGGGTGGCCAGGCGCCGCCGGACAGCGTGGCAGAAGCGATTCCAGAGCCGTCCGGCGCAGGCGTGCCAGAGGACGTGTCCGGTGTGGTCGTAGCAGTCGGGGCACAGCGGCTGACCCACCAACGGTGCGCGGCTGTCGTGGCGTTGGTGGCAGGCGAGGGGGCGCCCGTGCTCGCAGCGCGCTGCCGGGTCTTGGGGCTTGCAGGGGCCCGTGTCGCTGGCGCGGTGCACGGCACCGAAGCCGGGGGGTGTGAGGGTGAGGAAGAGCCGGGGGTGGAGCTGTACCCGCTCGCTGACTCCCTTGCCGCCCTGGAGGCCGGAGCGGACCAGGTGGTAGGTGTCGCCCGCGTGCTGGCGGGAGCAGGGCTCGCAGCGGCTCTGGCGCCGGTTGCGGCAGCGGACGGGCATCCGGCCGCCGGGCTCGTCGGCGGTGGTGTAGTGGCGCAGCACGGCGCCGGTGGCCGCGTCGCGCACGGTGGTGTGCCCGGACAGGTAGACGGGGCGGGCGCAGCCGCCGGTGGCCTTGATCTGGTCGAGCCAGCGGGGGAAGCCGGGCTCGTGGGCGAGGCGGATCAAGTCGCGGTCGATGGAGGGCAGGCGGCGCAGTCGCTCGGCATCGTCCAGTGCCGAGCGCCGCGCCGCCGGGTCGGTGGGATAGGCGCGCATGCGGGGGACCTCTCTGTGTGGGAATGGGTGCGGTCGTCGTCATGTCAGCTCCTTTGAGGAATCGCTCTGTGGCGAGGAGGAGTGATGCGCCAGCGCGCGGTGTATCCGGTCAGCGGGTGGCCGGAAGCGGAAGTGCATTGCTGCCGTAGGGAGTTCCGCATTCATAGGGGATGTAGCCGGAGATGGTGACGCGGTCATGCCCGCGCACGATCTCTCCGCGCGTGTACCAGGCGCGTTCGCTGCGGTGGTAGGTGAATTGGGTGTAGGTGAACGCGTCACCGCGATAGGCGACGCCGCGCGCTAACGCGTTCGCTGCGGGTTGGGATCTGACTTTGACCGCCGAGCACCCGACTTCCGTGACGCCGCTTTCGGTCGGCGTGGCCGGGTGCGTCGAGGACGAGACCAGCCCGCCGAGGGCCGTGATCAGGCTCATCACGGCGTAGAGGAGGCTCCGGGCGAGGTACACCAGCAGGTGATCCATGATGGTCCTTCCAGCTGAGGGCCGCAGAGGCCGGATGTTGATCTTGGGTTGGGGCCGGCTGCCGGGCCGGTGATCTTGGTCGTGGGCGGGGTGCCCGCTCTCAGCCGAAGACCCCGTTGCCGACCGCGAGGACGAACAGCCAGATGGGATAGCCGAGCGGGGTCATAGCCAGCAGGAAACCGCCTAGTGCGATGAGCAGGACCTGATGGATTTTGAGTTCGCGGGAGCGCGCCAGCATGAACGCGTAGAACATCAGGAACGCGTCGACCACATACAGATTTGAGTGCGTCATTCCGTCCGTCCTCCTTCCGCAGGCTCGGGGTAGAGGCCGGAAAGGAACACCCGAAGGGGTGGGCCGGTGGCCGCGATTTCCGCCCGCTCCTCCGGTGAAATCAGATGGGAGCGGGCACGGGTCCAGCGCCCTTGCATCGCGACGACGCACACGCCTTGCTCGTTTTCCGTGATGCTCTGCGCGACCACGACCGCGTCTTTGTTGATATCGCCGAGCGTCATTTCGGCGGAGGCTTCATCGTGGGCCCGGTGGGCGACGCGTCCGCCGAGCTGCGCCCGCAGCGAGGTGACCCGGGTGCCGAGATCGGAGCCGACACGCTGCCCGGCGACCACCAGGTGTACGCCCAGGGCGGCACCGAGTTGGGCGATCCGCAGCAGCAGCGTCCCGCACCGCTCAGCGGCCTCCCGCTCCGAGCGGGAACCGTCGGTCAGGTACAGCTCGGCGATCTCGTCGACGAGGAGCACCAGCGGCACGGGGCGGCTCTTCTCCGGCAGGTCCCAGATCGAGCGCGCTCCCGCGTCCCGGCACACTCGCGTGCGTTCCTTGATCTCCCGCACCAGCCGTTCCAGCAGCGCGACCGCCTCACGCCGACTGGTGGCCAGCAGGGTCAGCCGCCGCCCGAAAGGGCCCAGCTCCATGCCGCCCTTGCAGTCGAGACCCAGCAGCGCGACCGGCTGTGGAGTCAGGGCACGCACCAGCGCCGCCAGCAGCGTTGACTTCCCGCTCTGCGTTGCCCCGGTGATCATCCAGTGCGGCGTACGCCGGAAGTCGATCACGAAGGCCACGCCGTCCTCGCACCAGCCGACATCCGCCGACAGCAGCTCCCCGGTGCACTCTGCGGCAGGCAGCTGACCCGTCAGCGGATCAACGGCCGTGATGGTGAGCAGCACATGCCCCCGCCGGGGCGAGGTCACGTGGACGTGGTGGACCCGCCATGCGTGCTCCATGGCCCGCGCCGCGGCGTAGTAGGGGGCGGGGGTCTGCCCGGGGTGCATCACCACCCGCACCGTGAGGCCGCGCCGCGTCGGCAGGGGCCAGCTCAGCCGGGGCACCGAGGGCCGCAGCGCCCGGCCCTCCACCACGGTCCCCTTGCCGATCACCCTCTGGTGGGAGGCGCGCAGGCTCACGGCCAGGCTGGTGACCTGGCACAGCCGCCGCCAGCTGAAGACGATCCGCACGGCCGTCTGCGGGTAGCCGACCAGCCACCACCGCACCGGCAGCTCGCGCACGTCCAGGCCCCGGGCCGCCAAGCGTGGCTGCCACCAGCGGCGCGTGAGCCAGCCGAGACCGGCCAGGCCGAGGAGCACCCACACGATCACAGGAGGCATCACGCCTCCCCGTCGCCGGGCTCGTTGCTGCGCATCCGGTCATAGATCACCCGGGAGCGCGCTGCGGCGAGCCCCGCGTGATGCTCCGTCAGTTCCAGCAGGAACAGCAGGGTGGGGATGTCCGTGATCGCAGCGAGCAGCGCTTCGTTGCCGACCAGGATGCGCATCTCCCGCAGCAGCGCGCCAAACTCGCCATCCTGGCCCAGCGAGGCATCCTGGCTGAGGGCATCTGTGCCAGTGATCGCGCGGAGTTCGGCCGCCATCCGCTCAGCCTCCGTGGCCACGCCGACCGCGCAGGGGTCCTTGCAGGCGTAGACCTGCGTTTCGGTCGCCGGGTCACGGCCCACCATCGCCATGGCCGCCCCCTCAGACATCAGGTCAGCGCCGCACACCACACACGCCATACCGGACGCCTGGGCGCTCGACAGATGCCAGAAGTACCGGTCCATCAGCTCTCACCGCCGCCCGACTTGCCACCGCGCACGGAGCCGCCGGAGCCGCCGCCGGACGGGCCGCCCGCCGACACGGGGGTGATCGCCTCAGCCCGCCACGTCGTCCCGGACCGGCCGTCCATGGCCCACTCGTTCGCCCACAGGTCCGTGATCTTGACCTCGGCGCCCTCCTTCACACCCTGCGGCTGCACGCTGGTCACCACAGTGATCACGTCCGCGCGGCGCGTCTCGCGCTGCCGGACAGAGATCCCGGTCGTCCACAGCGTCCGGCCCTCCCGGTCGCGGCGCACCGCCCCATCGGGAGTCATCCGGGCCTCGGGGGCGATCACACAGCGCATGACGCCGAGGCGGGCGGTATCAATCGGTTTGGTCTGCACAGGAGTTCCTCTCAACTTGACTCATCAGTTCACCACTCATCCGAATGAGTGGTGAATAGAGTCACCCCCTATGCGGTTCACGGTCAACCCCATATCCTGCCGGTGGGGAGCTTTACGCACTGACAAGATCATCAACCGACCGCCGAAGGGTAGCGGCATGGCCACCGAACGCCAGCACATCGCACGACCCGACCCGCTATACGTGCATGTTGCACGCAAACTGGCCGAAGAGATCAAGGAGGGGAAGTACCAGCCCGGCGACCTCCTGCCGTCCGAGAACGCCATGGTCCAGATGTACGGCATTGCCAAGGCCACGGTCCGCTCGGCCATCGCCGAGCTGCGCGGCATGGGACTCATCGAGGTCCGCCAAGGCAAGGGCGCCACCGTGCTGGACCGCAACCGCAGCCGGGCCACGTACCGCGTGGACCGGTCCGTCTACCGCAGCGGGAAGACCTGGCAGCTGCCGGATCTCACCGAGGCGGAGGCGCCCGCCGTGTCCCGCACCACGCTGACCGGCGACATGGGCGACCTGTTGCGGCAGCGGGACCAGGACGCGTTCAGCGTCGACCGCACGTTCCGGGACCCGCAGACCGCCGCCCGCGTCGCGCACCGCACCATCATCCCGCTCGCCACGGCCGCCGAGGTACCCGCTCTCGCCCAGGCGCCGGACGCCCCGCTCGCCGAGGTCTACGCGCACCTGGCCGAGGGGCGCACGCTCACCATCACCGAGCACATCACCGCCCGCCTGCCCTACCCGGACGAGCGCGCCTCCCTCGCCCTGACCGACCCCGGGCCGCTCATGGTCACCTACCGGATCATCAGCGACGCCGACACCGACTGTCCGTTGATCTGCGAGGAGCTGCGTGCCCCGGCCGCCAGCACCCGCGTGACCTTCCATCTGGCCCCGACCCGGCGCCCGGCAGCGAAGAAGACGCCCCCGAAGTCGGCGTAACTTTTCTCTACTTCCTCAAGGGCGCGCCCTGCGGGCGCGCCGGGCGGCTCCGGCCGCTCCGGACGGGCATGCGGCCTCCGGCCGGTCCCGCCCGGACGTCCGGGCCGCCCGACCCCCTTGCATCATGATCACGAAGAGGCCTCCGCGGGGGCCTCTTTTTGATCTTCAACGGCGCCGCGGCGACAGCTAGTTGATCTTGGGCGGGGGCCGGCTGGAGGTTGATGATCTTCGCCTACGGGTCGGGGCGTTCCTCACGCCTCCGGCGCTGCGGTACGACCGACGAGGGGTGCGCGCTCCATGGCGTCCGCCGACCGCAGGGGCCCAAGGCGCCGGTGGCGTGGCCGGGCCCGTCCGTGGTGCACGGGACCTCCCTGCGGCCGCCGTTCGTCCGCGCCGCCGTCGTGGCTGGCTTTCGGTGGCTCAGGTTCAGAACGGGCGATGATCAGAGGAAGGTTGGGAGTGTGACGCGCGTAGGCCAACAGCCGGATCCGGGCAACTCTCAGACTGCCAGGGAGGTTTGGCGCAACACGCGCGCCCTAGCGCGTGCAGGTGCGCGCGTGCTCCTCCGCAGCGGCGCGGGCGGGTCCGGCGCCCGTGATCCGGATGAGCCCGGGGCAGCCTTCGCAGCGAATGAACTCCCCATCCCGCTCCCTCTGGATCCGCACCCGCGAGCCCCGCCGGGTCTGCCACTCGTTGTGCCGCATGATCTCTCCTCTCAGCTCTCGCCTAAGCCGGTCTGCCCGCCGTGCGCCCACAGCGCCAGCACCTCGGCAACCCGGGCAGCCCCGTTCGGGCACATCCACACCACCGCCTCACCTCGGGCGTCCGCGTGCGGCGTGGCCCGCACGTCGCCTTCCAGCCCGCACAAAGCGGCCGCAGCGTTCACCGCATCCGCCGCCGCGCGCGCCTCCACCCACCCCGCCACGTAATCCACGTCGGGCACCCAGAGGCCGTCATCTGGACCGCCGTTGCCAATTCCCGAATTGTTCACCACTGCAAATCTCTCCCTGCACGAGCAAATCAACTCCCGGGTCAGAGTCCGACAACCCCCCGCGACCGTAAGGCGATTGGAAAGCGCCAATCGAGCGGCCGAGTCTCGCGCGATGTTCAGTAGTGCACTCCCGATGGTATCCACCGCGACTGTTCTGGATTGCCAAGACACGAAAATATTCAAAAATGCCGTGGGAATATCTAGCGCCACACTGGCCACAAACCCGTCAAAGCGGCCCCCTCTCCGCAAACCACGCGAAGAGGGGGCCCACTCAGACCGCGCCGGACCTCAGTACAGGTACGCCGCCGTCACCCAGCCGCGATACCCGGAGGGCAGCCCGTAGGCCGAGCCGCCCCGCAGGGTCACCCGGTGCCAGATCTGCCCCCGCGCATCCTGCTTCGCGCCGACCAGCTTGACCCGGTCCCCCTTCGCCAGCATGCCCAGGATCCGGTACTGGGTCCCCGGACCGGTGCGCAGCCGGAGGCCGTTCACCGTCGCCCGGGCGATCTCACCGCGCTGTAACCCGTCGGCGCCCGCCGCAGCCGCAGCCGCAGCAGTCCCCGCAGGCCCCGGCACCGGGACCGGTGTTCGCACCGCCGCCGAAGGTCCGTGCTGCGTGGACGGGACGTCCGGCATGGCCGACGCCGCCGACACACCCACCATGCCGACGCCGACCGCCACCGCCGCCGCCAGCGCCATCCCGCGAATCTTGCGTGCCATCTGAAAACTCCTTCAGGTCGAGGCGAGCAGCCAACCCATCGGTCAACCACTCATCCGAATGAGTTTCCAGACTTGCGCCCCATCTGGTCATGGGTCAACCACTTATCCGAATGAGTGGCATGCCAGGCCTCACCCTCACGACAGGAAGCCCCCGTTCCGCATTCGGAACAGGGGCTTCAAGGGTTAGCGACTTAACGTCGCATAAGGGGTATCTCATCCCATTGCGGGAGTTGAGCGAACAAGTGCGCGTGATCCGCGCATGAGGAGAGGGTGTCCCCCGCTCCTCCGCTCGCACTCTGCGTAGAGCCGATCGCCACGGGCGCGGTAGTCCAGTGCCCGCAGACAGTGAACACGCGCTCCGGCCCCGAGCGCTCACCGGCATCTGTGCTGCCGCTCATGCGATCACCGCCGAGGCGAGCCCGGATGGCACGTAGCCGCACCAGTCGTAGCCCAACTCAGAGAAGGCGAGGGCGACTTGTCGCAGCCTCACGCGCTCCCGCTCGTCTATGCCTATGCCGGATGGCTCCGCCTCCTGTTGGCGGGCACGCTCAGAACGCGGCGGCCGGATGTGCTCTCGTTGCCGACCGCGTCGCCTGAAGGCAAGCGGCATGGTCGCTTCGGCCCGGAAGAGAGCTTGCGCCTCCTCCTTGGTCGGGCACGTCCAGGGCCGGGACCATGGGGCCACGTAGACGGGACCGTGCACTAGCGGGTTGTGTGCGGCTAAGAACTCCTCCGAGTGACGGCCGGGCCCGTCGGGGCGTCGAGCCCCTGGTAGCCGGTCCAGCACCCATCCGAAGGCTTTGGCGATAGCATCGCGCATGGTCGATTCAGCTCCTAGTCAGCTGTGTCGGCAAGCCCCGGCGGATCGGGCCTAATCGATCCCTCGGGGCGCTTCATCCGCCAACGGAGATCACTCCGCTGACGACGGTGGATCTACGCGGGCGCCTCTTCCAGCGCCTTGCAGACCTCATGGACGGTCGGTCGGTCTTCCGACACGGGACGCAGCATGTCGACGATCAGCCGCCCCAGCGCACCCGCCACGTTCACCGGTCGGTGCGGCCCAAGCGCCACCGCCTGACGCTGTACAGCGCGCGGTGCGTCATCGGGGTACTCCACATGGCGCCACCCGGTGGCCGCCATGAACAGCGACGCTCCCAGCGCGTAGACGTCCGCAGACTGTGTCGGCTCCGCCTCCCCGTACTCCAGGACTTGCCGGGCGATCTCCGGGCTCTCGTAGTGCACGAGACAGCCCCGGTACGGGAAGTCGACCCGCTGCGGGATCTCAGCGCCTCGCGCCAGCGCGAGATCAATCAGCACGGCCTGTACGGGGTCCTGGCGCACGATGAAGTGAGCAGGCTGCACGTCACCGTGCACGTACCCCTTGTCGTGCAGTGTGGCGAGAACCCGCGCACAAGCCAGAGCATCACGAGCCGGAGGAGCCACGACGCGCTCACGGGACCGGAGGGACGTCCACAGGACTTGCAGGCTGACTCCGTCATGCCACGGCTGCACGTTCCAGGTTCCGCGCTCCCACTTGCCGTACACGGCCACGTCGCACCCCAGCTCCTGAAGCACCGCGCCCTCCCGTGCCGGAGCCAGAGCAGGCCACTCCGCAGCCTCCCACTCGTCGGTAGCCGTGATCGGGTATCCGAGCTTCACCGCGTACTCAGCCAGGCTCGTACGCACATGCCATACGGTCGAGCCGCGCCGATGGAGCACCAGCGTGCTGGACTCCGCTTGCAGCAGGTGAGCCACGGGCGCCGGGATGGGGTAAGGGTCGTTCACTGGAGATCCTTTCAACAGGGCAGAGCCGATCCGTTACAGCCCCGGATCGGCTCTGCCGCTAGCGCGCCACTAGCGCGGACAGATCACTTGCCGTAGGGGCGTCCGCAGTCCGCATCACACTGCGCAGCGTTCTCCCCGTTCACGGTCCACAGGTCATCCAAGACCACGAAGCCAGCCGCCTTGAGAGCGCGCGCCGACGCGGTGACGTCCTCCACCGTGCGGCAGCCCGCGCCGATCGCGGGGGTGTGGTGCAGGAAGTGACCCGCGTGACTCTGGCAGAACTTGGCGTACTCCCGCGTGTGCAGGATGAACGCATGTAGGCCCAAGTCCACGTCATCGCTCGGGACCATCCGCTGGGTCGTCGCAGCGGTGTAGACGAACGCGAACGCTTGATCAGCTATCCGCTGCGCACGCTCCATCGACTGCCCACTGTGGACGTGGACGAAGTGGGCGACGCTGCGGGCAAGTTCCTCGCTCACGAGCGAGGAGCCCGTGCGGAGTTCGGTCGCTGTTGCGGTCATTGCACGTTCCCTCCTAGGTGGAGTGGTGCACCTTGCGAACCGCCCCCGCCGCCCAGCCTCACCAGTCGGGGGAAGCAGGCCAGAGCCAAGACGACAGGGACGGAACCGATGGACGGTGAGCCCCCGACAAGCAGCACCCCTTGCAGCAGAGTCGGGGGCTAACCGCTGGCCCGGCAGCCCCGATGTCAGAGTCAGGGCCATAGGGCCGGGCCATACCGCGCCCATCCCTGATGCACGGGACGAAGACGGACGCGGGGGCCTTGCTGGCTCCGCCCTGCCGACCGTCCCCCGAAGCGGGGTCCGGGCAGAAAGGGCGCGGCGCGGAGGGCGGAGCCACCCGTTCGGTTGCGCCCCGCCGACAGGGCGCAAGCGAACGGAGTTTCGGTTACGGCGGATGCGCCGCGGCGATATCTGTGGGTGCCATGTGCTCTGCTCCGAATCGAGCGGCGGCGAGTTCGACACCAAGACAACTCCCGTGCGGGCAAAGGGAGTAGCGTCTGAGGGGGTGGTAAACCTTGGCACTTCTGACCGGAGCCAAAGGAGCAGCGTGCAGCGATGACGAACCCGAACGGAAGACTCCGCGACATGCTCACTCGCTCCGGGATGAGCCAAGCCGAGCTGGCTCGGCGAGTACAGGCCCGAGCCAAGGACATCGGACATGTTCAGGTCAGCCCGGATGCCAGCAGCGTCCGGCGCTGGATGGACGGCATGACCCCACGGGCCCCGCTACCCGTGATCATCGCGGATGTCCTCTCCGCTCGCCTCGGCCGCCGCATCACTACGTACGACGTTGGCCTAGGAGACCCGCCAGACCTTGACCGTTCGCTGACGTACCACGCATCGTGGGCAGAAACTGTCGAGGCCGTGACCGAACTCGGGAGAGCGGATATGGATCGCAGGAAATTCCTGGCAGCAACGCCGTTCGCAGTGGGAGCCGGTATCGGCCCATCGCGTGACTGGCTTTTGAGCACTCTCGACCAGGCCCCGGAACCCACGAGCAGTGAACGCCTCCGACTTGAAGACGTCACGAAGGTTCGCAACATGTTTGGCGCATTCCAAGAGATTGACGTCATGCAAGGCGGGGGTAGTGGGCGTGATCTGCTCAAGAAGTACATGAACGAGCACGTCTATCCGCTGTTGCGGCAGGCCTACTCCAAAAAGGTCTATCGCGCCCTCACTGCCGCCATCTGTGAGCAGACCTACTTGCTTGGATGGATGGCATTCGATAATGGAGAGCATTCGGCCGCGCATCGGTACTTGATTCAAAGCCTTCGGATGGCTGACGAGTCACACGATGCAGCACTAGGTGCCCACGTCTTGGCAGGCATGGCCGACCAAGCGACACTCACCGGGAACCCGGAAGAGGGGCGAAGGCTAGCGCAGACGGGGCGTCACGGCCTCGCCAAAGTCGATGCGCCGTCGTGTCGCGCAGACCTTTGGGTCCTGGAAGCACGCGCCCTGGCAGCCCTTGGAGACAAGGCGGGCACCGCGCGAGCAGTGCTGAATTCCGAGAAGGAATTTTCACGTGCGGAATCCGAAAAGGATAAGCCCGCGTGGGCGAAATTCATTGATGGAGCCTACCTCCATGGAGAAATCGCCAACGCCTTCCGCGACTTGGAGCAACCGGAGCGGGCAGCCGAGCATGCAACGCGCTCCATCGAATATGCCAAGAAGCAGAATCGAGCGCGGCGCGGAGCGATGTCACAGGCCGCGTTGGCCGTCACGCACCTACAGCGAAAGGATCTAGAGGCCGCTCACTCTGCGAGCGTGAAGACAATTGATCTCGCCCGACAGGTGAAGTCCTCCCGTGCCGTGGAAGCACTGCAAGATGTGCAGCGGCGGATGGTCCCCTTCGGCGCACACCCTCTCGTCGCAGATATCAACGAGCGGGCCCGCGCCCTCTTGGCTGTGTAGCGACGTATGCGGCATCTCTCGATGCGCCCGAAGGGACACCGTCCCCAGCTTCTGCCCGTAGGCTTCACGCGGGTCAACGACTGGCCCCACAATGATCAAGGGCGGTCCCCCGGCAGGTACCGCCCTTGATCCACGCATTACCCCAGGTGAGACCCTACGAGCGCAGAGTGAACGCAAATGCTACCTGCGTGAACAGTCCCGAAGGGGCCGATGCCCAAGAACGTGCGCATGCCGCGCGGTCCGAAGGCGCGCTAGCGCGTCGTACGCCTAACGCCGATGGGGCGGCCGGAACCAGAAGGTTCCGGCCGCCCCATCGGCGTCTGTCTGCGCATCGGCGTCTGTGCGTGCGCTCTGTCGTGCGGGAACTAGCCGCGGACCTGCACCGCGCGGGCCAGGCGGTCGTGGAGGCCGCGGCCGTCGCGGTCCCAGATGATGGCGGGGATGCCGAGGCACAGCAGCACGCTGCGCACCAGGACGCGGCCGAGGCCGAGGCGGCCGCCGTCCTCGGCGATGACGCGCAGGCCGAAGAGGCGCTTGCCCGGCGTGCAGCCGACCGTGCCGACGGTCAGCACGCTCATGACGAAGAGCAGGCCGAGCGCCCAGTTGCCCGCCGCCTGCGCGTTGTCCCGGGCGAACAGGCCGTATGCGATCACCATGACCAGGGCCCAGTCCACGGCGATCGCCCCGAGCCTGCGCCCGGGCCGGGCGATGGAACCCGGGCCCTCCTCGGGCAGGCCGAGCCGCTCTCCCCGGTATCCGAAGTCGACGCCCGCGTCCTCTGCTGCCGCGCGGGGGCCGGAGAGCCACGATCCGATTGCTTGCCTGTTGTCCACCCGTCCACGGTACTGCGCCCGATCCCGTACGGGGCCCGGCGGGGTCCGGGTGGGAGGGGGCCGATGGGCCCCGGCACCCCCGCCCGGTTAACTTCGGCGAAACAAACGGGTCACGCTTGAGAAATGCCCCCTCCCTATGGTCGGGTCCAGCGTGTGCCACCGCACTGGCCGCACGACCGAGCTGCAACCCCGCTCCTCCTGGGCGGGAGTAGGAGGAGCTGGATGTTCCAGAACGCCGACGACGCCAAGAAGTTCCTCGCGGACGAGGACGTGAAGTTCGTAGACGTCCGCTTCTGCGACCTGCCGGGTGTGATGCAGCACTTCACGGTGCCGGCGGAGGCGTTCGACCCCGACGAGGAGCTGGCCTTCGACGGCTCGTCCATCCGCGGCTTCCAGGCCATCCACGAGTCCGACATGGCGCTGCGCGCGGACCTGTCGACAGCCCGCGTGGACCCCTTCCGCCGTGACAAGACACTCAATGTCAACTTCTTCATCCACGACCCGATCACGGGCGAGCAGTACTCCCGCGACCCGCGCAACGTCGCCAAGAAGGCCGAGGCCTACCTCGCCTCCACCGGCATCGCGGACACCGCGTACTTCGGCCCCGAGGCCGAGTTCTACGTCTTCGACTCGGTGCGCTTCGAGACCTCCGCCAACCGCTCGATCTACGAGATCGACTCCGAGGCGGGCGCCTGGAACACCGGCGCGGTCGAGAACAACCGCGGCTACAAGGTCCGCTACAAGGGCGGCTACTTCCCGGCTCCCCCGGTCGACCACTTCGCCGACCTGCGCGCGGAGATCTCCCTGGAGCTGGACAAGCAGGGCCTGAAGGTCGAGCGCCAGCACCACGAGGTGGGCACGGCGGGCCAGGCCGAGATCAACTACAAGTTCAACACGCTGCTCGCCGCGGCCGACGACCTGATGCTCTTCAAGTACATCGTGAAGAACGTCGCCTGGCGCAACGGCAAGACCGCGACCTTCATGCCGAAGCCGATCTTCGGTGACAACGGCTCGGGCATGCACGTCCACCAGTCCCTGTGGACCGGCGGCGAGCCCCTCTTCTACGACGAGCAGGGCTACGCGGGCCTCTCGGACACCGCCCGCTACTACATCGGCGGCATCCTCAAGCACGCCCCCTCCCTCCTCGCCTTCACCAACCCGACGGTGAACTCCTACCACCGCCTGGTCCCCGGCTTCGAGGCCCCGGTCAACCTGGTCTACTCGCAGCGCAACCGCTCCGCCGCGATGCGCATCCCGATCACGGGCTCCAACCCGAAGGCCAAGCGCGTCGAGTTCCGCGCCCCCGACCCCTCCTCGAACCCCTACCTCGCCTTCTCGGCCCTCCTGCTCGCGGGCCTCGACGGCGTCAAGAACAAGATCGAGCCGGCCGAGCCGATCGACAAGGACCTCTACGAGCTCGCCCCCGAGGAGCACGCGGGCGTCCCCCAGGTCCCCACCTCCCTCCCCGCGGTCCTCGACGCCCTGGAGGCGGACAACGAGTACCTCCAGGCCGGCGGCGTCTTCACCTCCGACCTGATCGAGACCTGGATCGACTACAAGCGCACCAACGAAATCGCCCCGATCCAGCTGCGTCCGCACCCGCACGAGTTCGAGCTGTACTTCGACCTCTAAAGATCATCAGTGCTCTGAGCTGGCCGGACCCTCTGCGGACTCTTCGACAGTCCGCAGAGGGTCCGCAGTTTTGTTGATCAAGGGTTGCATTGCGCGGCCGACAACGTCCCGAGTGGTCTGGTCGGAGTCGGGCCAGAGGTGACCGTATGTGTCCAGCGTCGTCGTAGCCTTCGCCTGCCGCAGTCGCCGCTGCACCACCTTCACGTCGTTGCCGTTCGCGATCAGCATGCTCGCGTAGTAGTGACGAAGATCGTGGAACCGGAACTGCGCGGACAGCCCCGGCACTTGCTTTCGGATCCGGCGCATGTGCCGCTCGATCTTCCACGGCCCCAGCTGTGAGCCGTCGTCGTCGAGCAGAACCCAGCCATCCTCACGTCCGCCGAACAGCCGCTTCAGCTCCCCCACGAACTCGTCCGGGATCGGCACGGCCCACATGCTCGCCTCCGTCTTGAGGGGCATGCACGGGTACTGCACCGCTGGCGTTATCGTCCGTGCGCTCAGGTCTACGTCGGTCACGCGCAAACCGCACGCTTCCGCGACCCGGAGGCCGGCGAACGCCCCCAGCAGCAGCGCGGGGCGGTACTTCTCTTCCGCGGCCTCGTACAGCTCCCACAGCTGCGCTTCCGTGCAGACGTAGGGCCGCTGCTTGCCTGCGCCTGGCGAGCTCTCCCGGGAACACGGATTTGCCGTGATCTTCTTCGCGCGCACTGCGGCCCGCATCACCTGAGAGAGGCGGCTGTGCAGGGCGAACCGGTACGACTGCGCCACCCCTTCTCGCAGCAGACGCGCCATCCACCTCTTGACCGCCATCTCGTCCACGGCCATCAGCGGCAGCGGGCCGAACTCGGCACGGATCTGCGCCAGGTGCACTTTGGCCTGACGCACGGTCGACTCGCGCTTCGCGTAGGACTCGATCCACAGGTCGCACCACTCGTCGACGGTGACCTTCTTGTCCTTCGGATCAACGTAGGTATTGGTTACGAGCGCGGCTGTGACCTCGTCGAGCCAGTCCTTACCGTCGGTCTTGCGCGCGAAGTGACGGGCGTGCTCCTTACCGGCGAGATCCCGGTAGCGGGCCCGCCACTTACCGTTCGGCCTCTTCTTGATGCTCTTGCTTGCCACGTCGGTACCTCTCTCCAGCAAGGACTGACACGCTCGCACGGCGTCCCTTGAGGATGGGGGTGTTTGCAGTGATCTGTTCGTCCCATCGCATCGCGACCCAAAAAGCCGCAGTGCGGGGAGGAACAACCTAGGCAGGGGCCATCTGTTGCCGACAGCTCTCTCACGGGCGCACGCTTGAAGCCTGAGGTTCAGCTGGCGGAGGAGAGCGTTATGGGAAACCAGTACAGACTTCAGGGAAGCGCAACGATCACCACCGGTGACACTGATTCCTTCGATATCTGCAAGGTGCTGAAGCTGATCGTCGAGGCGGGTCACGAGTTCCACGTGGAGCCTAAGAAGGCAGAGGATGGCTACACGGCCAAGATCACCATCGAGCTCGAAGATGAGCAATCCTTGAAGCTGCTCCAAGACCTGAAGAGGTTGCCCTACTTCCAGGCCTGAGGGTCAGAGAAGACCGGGATGCGGCTCGTCACCACGGCGTGCGGTCGGGCGGGGCTGTGCCGCACGCGCGGCAGCCGCTTCCTTGGCGGTCTTGACCCGGTGACACGGATCGCAGGCACCCTGAAGCGCATCCAGATCATGGTTATCGGTCATCGGAACGATGTGGTCCGCGACCGTTGCGACACGGACGAAACAGATCTGGCAGACCACATCCCGTTCGATCACCTGCTTACGGCGCTTCTCCCAGTCCGCAGGCAGGCGTGACTTGCGGCTACTCGTGTTCCAGTTGTGAGCCATCAGAACCTCAATTCGGGCGAAGCGGACAGCGATTGGGGTGGGAAGGGAACCCGGTAGGCGATCACCGGCAGACCGAAGCCGTGTAGCACGCCGGGATCTGCGTGCGGCCGACCCCTGTTTTTCTGACCTGCGGCTTTGCAAGATCCAAAACCTCCAAACCCGGGCAGAAGGTCAGCAGCTATACGTCTTCGATCTTTGAAGATCGCGGGGGCGGGGATCCGGTCCCGGGTGGTTGATCCACATTTGGTGCGGTCCGGCCGGCGAACGGCCCAGGAAGACCGGCCGGACCGCGGTGTCGACGCTGCAACGCTCGGCGCCGGCCCCCAGCGCTTCGCGGAGCGTCGACGTCTTCATCGGTCAGCCTTGCAGCGCTGACTCGATGGCCTTGATGGCCTTCTGGCTTGGTACTGGTGCAACGCCTCGCAACGCGATGGCTTCGACCCACTTGTCCCTGAGTGCTGCTCGCTCACGTACCTCGTCGGGTGTGGCCAGCTCGATGGTCAGGTGCTCGGAGCGCACCAGCTGCAGCCAGCGTGAGACTGGCTGGTGTCGTAGCTCTCGCCACTGCTGCATCTCGGGGCTGACGTGGGTGCGCATCACGTGCTGCACCACAGCCTCAGTGCTCGGCTTGGGCAGCTTGGCCACCGCGTACAGCGCGGAGTCCTGGCCACCCTCGCCCGCGAGCCCGCCTGCCCGTGCCATGTCCTGGCGGTCGTGGACGATCTGGTCGAGCTGGAAGGCGATGCCTTCCGCCTTCTCCCACGGCGCGGTGACGGCTGGGTCGTTCCAGTTCAGGTGGTTGCGGTCGAGGCTGTCGGGCAGCTTTCGGGACTGGATGCGCAGCTGCTTGATCAGGCCGTTGAACTCGGGTTGCAACGCCATGATCCAGCCGGGGACGCGGTCGCGTACAAGGGCGTTGTACTTGCGGGCGATCGGCTCGAGGAAGTCCGTGCCCACGGCCTGGTGGGCGAGGGCGATGCGGTGGGCGTGGGCCCGCTCCTCGATGAGCGCGGCCAGCTCCTGGGCGGTGGCGGGAACGTCGTCGCGGGTCGGGCGTTCGGGGGGCTGCATGTGCGCCGCCTTCAGAGCCACATCGACCATGGCGGCCGTCGCGTCGATCTCGGCGGGCACGGGCAGCTTGCGGCGCCGTGCGGCCTTCACCGCCTTCTGTGCGCTGCCGGTGTCGGCATCGAAGGTGATCACGCGGCCTCGCCTCCGAGGTCGTCACGGGCGAGACGGTCGATCTCGTGATCGCGCAGGCCGTCGAGGACGGCGGGCTTGTCCACGTAGTACTCGGCGGCCACGCCCATCCGCCAGCCGATGTCGTTGGTGTCGGGCAGCTGCTGCGCCTCGAGGAGTCCCGCGATGGCGGTGTTGTGAGCGCCGTCGTGGTTCCACTGGTCGACGACGTCCGTCCAGCCCATCGAGTAGGCGTGGCCGGCGACGACCTGGGCGAGCTGGGTGTCACCGTCCTGCTGCGCGGTCTTCAGCAGGTCCATCGCCTTCCAGTCTTCGTCGGCGCTGGTGACCATCTGCTGTGCCTGGCGGCGGGCCATCAGGCTCTGGGCGTCGCCGCCGCGGGCTCCGAAGGCGCGGTCGAGGCGGCTCTGCTTGAACCGCTCCACGCCCGCGATGTGTTCGCTGACGAGCTGCTCGGCGCGGGCCTGCGCCTGGCGGAAGGTGCGTGAGGCGGCTGCCTGCCTCGCCTGGTCCGTGAGTCCCTTGCGGTCCATGACTCGATCGATGACCGCACGGGCGGATTCCGCGTTGGCTGCTCCCTGCTGCCGGGTGCCGTCGAGGGCGCGCTGCGCTTCGGCGGACAGGTCGGCGCCGGACTTGTTGAAGATCTGCTCGGGGGTCATGATCAACGTCCTTCCAGGGTGTTGTGATGCGGGCACTGCCCGCCGTGTACGTCGGAACAGTGAGGGACCCGGGCGGCCCTGCAGAGATGGGCTCCGCAACCACGGACGCAGGCCCGCCCCCGGCCCGACTTCAACGGGCGGTCGCATACGACGCAGCGAAGGCCGGCCCGGGTCATGCGGCATCACAGCCGGGGTGCGCGGTCTGCCCGGGTTCGAGGGGCTCGAAGGGGAAGCCACAGACGGCGCACTTCGGCGCGTCTGTAAGTGGCGACCACAATGGGTTGTGTCGCGACTCACCGCGACTCAGACCGTCTCCAGAGTCCGTGAGCCGCGGTGAGTCGCGACTTTTCCCAATGTGGTCGCCACTGCGAGGCTTCAGGCCGATGCCGGTGTACGTGGGTACCTGGCGGCCGTCATCACCGCGGGGGCGGGTGCGCTTCGCCTGGGAGACGACCGAGCCAAGGTTGCGGCCGAACAACTGCTTGTTGCCCCGTCTGACTCCGTTGTCCTCAGTCCACGAGCTCCACGCGTTCCACAGGTCGTCGACGAGAACCGTCTCCGTGGGCCCGGTCTCGCAGCACTCCCGCACGAAGGCGGACATCGGGGAGGCTGTGTCCTGCATCGTGATGACAGCCTCGGTGGACGCTGACGGTTCCGTGAAGTGTCCCTGCGCCTCGAGGCGGGCAAGCCCGTCCAGTGCCCAGTTGAGGATGCCGGGCATCTCGGCCGCCAGCTTGCCCGTCAGTTCGGTGTCCTCCTTGCCCAGCCATGAGACCTGCATGGTCAGGACGATGAACCGGTTGGCGATCACGCCCGACGAGTCCCCGAAGTTGGGCAGCTCGTTGGACAGGACCATGAGGCGGGTGGGCATCTTGCCCGTCCACTGCGGGCGGTACTTCCGGTCGACGTCGATGGTGTCCTCACCGGAGATGGTGAGCAGGCGCTCGACGACTTCCTGTCCGTCCCTGCCGTTCAGACGCGCGTCGGAGATGACGGCCAGGGACTTGCCCAGCAGCGGGGCCAGACCGAAGTTGGTGGCCAGACCGGCGAGCGTCGGGCCCGCCATGTTTCCCTTGCCGACCAGGGCCGTGAGGATGCGGGCGATCGTGCCTTTGCCGGACCGGGTGGGGCCTACCACGAGCAGCATCTTTTGCTGATCGGTGCGGCCCGACAGGACGTAGCCGAACCACTCCTGCAACGCGGCGATCGAGTCGGGATCGTCCGGCCACACCTGGGTGAGGAACGCTTCCCAGGCGGGCGCCGTGGCCCCCTTCCGGAAGTCGAAGGGGACCGACACCAGATTGAAGAACGTTGGCGTGAGCGGCATCAACTCCCGATCGGAGACGCGGAGAAGCCCGTTCTCACAGGCGACGATCGGTCCGTCTTTTCCGTGCGTAAAGGACGGGTCTGAGTCGCGACTCACCGCGTCTCGTTCACTGATCCATGCGGGTGCGTCGACGGACGGCCGCAGATGAGTGATGGCGGCCGTGGCCCCCATTAGGTCGGCAACCTTCCGGATCGTCGGCGCCCACGGCTTGATCACCTCCTTGCCGTCCTTGTCGAGACCTGCGCAGTACTCGGCGTGCTCCAGGAGCTTGTACAGGTCGGCGCGTACCTCCTGGTCGTCGAGCTCCCGCCAGTACGAGCGCTCCCACTGCATCCACGTCGCTCGCCAATGCCGCAACGTCAGGACGCCATCCTCGGTCTGCCACCGCGGCGACATCCGCCGCGCGACAGCCATGGGGTTCGTGGGCGCCGGAATCCGACCCGGACCCTGCAAGTCCTTCACGCAGACACCCCCGTTCCGCGGCCGGCGGACGCCACCGTGCGGCGTGCTTCCGCCTCACCCAGTCCGACCTGGAGAGCCGCGCCGATCAGTTCAGCCTCGACGTCACAGGCCGCGAGATGTCCGTCTGACACATGCACCCACGCCTTGCAAGCAGCCCAGTACAGAGCCGAGTTCCG
Source organism: Streptomyces sp. AN091965 (assembly GCF_022698285.1). Lineage (NCBI taxonomy): Bacteria > Bacillati > Actinomycetota > Actinomycetes > Kitasatosporales > Streptomycetaceae > Streptomyces > Streptomyces sp. AN091965. Next base: position 3,092,784 of record NZ_JALDMY010000001.1, read on the forward strand.
TCCGCCCTGGGCGGCCCGCAGGACGACGTCGACGAGACCAGCGAGGGCACGCCCATCAGCATCAGAGGCGACCGCCCGCCGTGGCGCCGGACGGGCGACCGGGGACGGGGGCAGCATCAGCCTCAGCAGCTGCTCGGGGACCGGCCGCGGGTCGACGTAGCCGACCTTCGGATGGAACGTGTACTCCCCGGCCTGCCCGATCGAGCCGGGGCCGACGACGTACCCGCCGGTCCCCCGGACGTCGAGACCGGGGCCGAGTCGTCCGACCGAGTTCGGCACCGTGACCCCGTCGGGGACGGCCATCCACACGTGCGCACCGCCGGTCGGGGTGAACACGGTGGTCGTCATCTCGGGGATCTCGAAGCCGTGCTCACGTCCGAGACGGGCGAGCGTGGCGTACCCATCGACGCCGTTCTTCCGGTCGATGTCGAGACCGATGAGGCGGCCACGGCAGGCAATCAGGTAGCCGACCGCTTTCGGGGCCAGACCGAACAGACGCCGTACATCTCCGGGGGCGGTGGTGGCGTCGTACACGCCGTGTCCGGGCTTTCCGCACTGCCCCTTGCAGTTGTGCCCCCGGTCGTGCGGGGAAGGGATGGCGGGGGTCTTGCGGATAGTGGTGGGCGCCACGGCGTACCCGAGCTGTGCCGCCCGAAGGGCGTTGTCGAGGGCGTTGTCGTGGTTGCTCATGCCGCCCCCTTGCTGGCGAACTCGAGCCGGTAGACGGTGCCGCACGGGGCCGTCTTGATGCCGAGTGCGACGTGCCGGTGCCACGACTTGCACTCGGGGCAGCGTGCGGCGAATTCCGTTCGCCCCGACGTCTGCACGGGTACCGGTCGGGCGATGAGCTGTGGCAAGCTGGCCGTAGTCGACCCGCTAGCCGCGGAGACTTTCTGAAACGCCCCGGATTCGGCCCGGGGCGTTTCTGCGTTCTGAGTCATGCTGCGGTGCCTCCGGCTTGCCCGGCGTCCCAGCGGTCGAGCGCCTCAGGGTCGTACAGGACTCGTCGGCCGCGCTTGACGCCGCCGGGGATGTACCCGATGTGCCGCCAGTAGCGAATGGTGCCGGGGGCGGTCCGGTATCGGCGGGCCACCTCTTCGGTGGTCATGTACTTGTCGATGCGTTCTTGCAAGGTCATTTGTGCCTCTCAAGACGTGTCGTGTCGCTTTCGATCAATCACGACAACCTCAGGTGTACCGCACCGTGTCGTGATTGCGCAAGGGCGTCATCGTGATTGCGCGATCACGTTGACTGGCGTTGATATCGGGCATACCGTCGGCTTGTGATTACTGACCAAGACCTGCCGCAGCCCTGGCGCGTGATCGCCTCTCCCATCGACCAGGCTCACGCTTCCCAACTGGACGCGGCCGCTGGTCTGACCACTGGCGTCGAGGACCCCGTGTCATGGGACCTGATTGAGAATGCCGACACCGGGAGGCGCCTCATGCTGCGGATGGGCACGGACGACAGCGGCATTGTGATCACTGGCGTCTACGTCCCGGGACCTGGAGCGGTCGGAATCGGAGAACTGCGGGCCTTCCCGCTCGCGGCGATCGAGTCAGCTGTTCGGTCTCGCCGCGCCACGGCCGGCGCCAAGGTACAAGCCTCTGTAATGGCAGGCCCGGATGACCCTTACGAGGGCCCTCTCGGGAACCCATCGGGCCCGGATGACGCCCGCTTTTTTGCTCGCCTCGCTCTCCGCTACCTGCGCGTTGCCGCTGAGTCCGCGCGGCCAGCCACCGACTTGGCCAGGGCTGAGGGCGTCACCCCGCGAACCGTCCAGAGGTGGACAGCCCGCGCCCGAGAGATCGGCCTTCTGCCGCCCGGACGTCCGGGTCGATCCTCGTAGCTGTCGGCAGTCAGAACAGGGCATAGGGTCGTTCACGAGGTACCTCCCCGGAGTGTTACGACGGGTGCCGGGCGGGTGTCACGGCCTGCTGTTAGGGCGCGTGACACCCGCCCGTGCCTAGGGTTTTGGCTGTTAGGGGGCCGTAACGCGTTACGGGGTGTTACGCCGATGCCAGGGCGGGGACGATGCGCCACCGCCCGGCCTTGCTGGTCTCCTTCAGACGACCCTCTTCGTAGGCTTCCTTCAGCCGCAGCGACACCCAGGACCGGCCAAGGTTGTGCTCCTCGCACCAGTCGCTGAAGTCCTTCGGGCCCACGATCATCTGTCCGTTCCGTTCGAACTCCTCGAGCGCCGCGGCGAACAGTCGGCGGGCTTCCTCGGGTTCCGGCTTGCGCCCGGTGTCCTTCCCGAAGATGGGTTCGTCGTCGCCTTCCTGCGTGTCGGGCAGGTCGAGGTTCTCGTCGATGTCGGCGTCCTCGGGGTCGACGAGAACGTCTTCGTCGGTGTCGTCCTCGTTGGCGCCGTTCATCTCTCCGGCGTCCTTCCGGTCGGTGTAGGCCCGTCCGACGACGGACTCGGCGGCCTGGGCGGTGACCGGGTCCGGGCGGGCGCCGTTGCGGGCCGACCATTCGGCGACGGCCTCGAGCAGGCCGGTGACACTCTCGGGCATGAACCAGGTGCGGCCCGGGGAGGCGTAGCGGTCCTCGGGGATGCCCGGGGAGACGACGTAGCAGTAGCCGGGCCTGCGGTTGCGCCACACGCCCGGGTGGGCGCCGGCGTCGAGAACCTCCTCGGGCAGGGAGAAGGCTTCGTCGTCGGGGGTGCAGCCGAGCGCGATGACGGACGGCAGGGAGGCGCGGGTACTGACGTCCATCTGGTCGTAGGTGGGGCGCTGCAGGGACACGACCAGGGCGACGCCTGCCGAGCGGGCTTCCTGCGCGATGCCGGTGAACGCGTCGGTGCCCAGGTATCGCAGCGTGTTGGCGGCCTCTTCCATCCAGGCGACCATGAACGGCATGCCGGGGCAGCCGCACGCCTTCCCGTCGGCGCGGCAGGAGTGCGCGGGATCTTTCTGTTCCTGCGCGGCCTCGGGAAGCCATTGCCGGTATCCGTGCTGTCCCAGCCAGCGGGTACGGGCGGGGATGACGACCTTCAAAGACTCGACCATGCCCTCGGTGGGGGCACCGCCCTCAACTGCCCAGTCGTAGCCGGGCAGCAGCGGCCGGAAGTCCTGGAACATCTTCGGGTCGGAGAACCAGACGATGACGTCGCGGCGGGACATGATCTCGGCTTGCAGGTTCAGGGCCAGGTCGCCCTTACCGGACCCGGTACCGCCCGCGACCAGCAGGTGTGTGCTGTTGCGCTTGGCCTTCGGGTCGCCGGGCAGCCACAGGTACATCGGTGAGCCGTCGTCGTAGCGGCCGATGACCAGCGGCTCGGCGATCGACCCGCCCGGCGAGGACGGGCCCTCCCACTCGGCGGCCTGCTTGAGCATGTCCTCGGGCACGATGACCAGGTCACCGCGGCGCTCGGAGTCCGGGTCCGGCTGGTAGCGCACCGCCGTGCGGGGCACATCCAGTGCCGACGCGATGTTCGGGAGAACCTTGGCGACGTCGTCGTTGGTCTGCTCACCGCTGACGAGGGTGACGGGCGCGGTGACCCGGTTCGGCTCGACCTTCCCGGCGCCGATCTGCGCGCGGGCCAGGCCGACCTTCTCCAGCAGCCCCTTGTCGCCCCCGCCCCCGCCAGTGGTGTCGGGGGTGCGCAGCAGCAGCCGCACGTTCCACGACAGGGCCAGGGTGGGGCCGCCCATCAGGAACAGGTCGGGGATCGGCCCCGTGAACGGACCGGCCAGCGCGGCCGTGGTGAACCACGACGCTCCGGCCGCCACGGTGATGGCGGAGTGCAGGCGGCGCTGCACGCTGGTGGAGCGGCCCGCCCACCAGGTGACCCCGGTGAGCGCGACCGAGGACAGGGTCAGGCCGACCGCGGCAGCTGCCGAGCCCGCCCACATCAGGTTCGCCCCGCCACCCGCCAGGCCGGTGGCGCCGGCCATCAGCCACGGGGGGATGTGCGGCTTGGCGCGGTGCAGCAGGTAGGCGCCCACACCGCCGCCGGTGGAGTTGCCGCGCTGCGCGTCGAGCATCTGCATGAGCACTTGCGCGTCGTTGTCCGTGCTGGCCATGGCCTTGCCTCCTTACTGTTCGGCCCAGTTCATGGCGGGCGTCTTGGGCTTGCGGGCGCGGTGGCGTACCCGGTTGATCTCTTCCTCGTACTCCTGCTGGAAGGTGGCGTAGCAGGCGGCGGCGTTCTTCGCGGCGGAGCGGAGCGCGACGGCGGACCGGCGCATCTTGCGGGAGACCTTCGCGGCGCGGATGCGGGAGCCCATCGCCCGCCCGTCGGGGTCGGGTACGGCCGCCAGGGTGGCCTGCAGGATTTCGGCGGCCATGGCGACCTCAATGGACAGCGTCACGCCGACGGCCCGCAGCGTGTTGCAGTAGTTGCGGACCCTGGCCGGGGAGTAGAAGTCCGGGTCGGGCAGCAGTGTGCGGGCCTGCTTGGGCGCACCGCCGTTGCCGCGGTTGATGGTGATGTTGATGGGCGGGGTGATTGATCCGGCGAGTCCGCCCGCGAAACCGCCCGCGGCAGCTCCGGCGTTCGCGAACTTGTTGCCCTTGGGGGCGCCGTTGTGCGTCTGGTTTGCCATCGGAAGGGAGCTCCCTTGGTCAGTTCGAGGTGCGGCGGATGATGAGCCAGATGGCCTGGGCGCCGATGAGGGCGAGCAGCCAGATCAGTTCCAGGGGGCCGGTGGTGGGGCCGAACGCCATGGCCGCGGTCAGCCAGAGCGCGGCGAGCGTCAGCGCGGACGCCAGAGCGGCACGCAAAGCGAGTTCAGCTCCGGCGGCGGGGTCACTGCGCTGTGCCACGGCGAGCCACGCCAGGGGCGCCACGACGCCGGCCCCGGGCAGGAAGCAGGACCACCAGGCGAGTACGTGAAGTACGGCGGCGAGTACGAAGCCGAGTACGGCGAGTACGGTCGGGTACAGCGAGGTACGCGCCCGCCACAGGTAGCCACAGGCGGCGACGCCGAGCGCTTCCAGGGTGAGCGTGGGCCGCTCCGGGACGATGACGACGAACGGTTGTCCTCGGCGGCCACGGCCGCGCGGGATACGAACGGTGTGTACCCCGGACGATGTCTTCCGGGTACGGGTACGGCTGGGCATGGGCTCCCCCACTACTGGTTGTGGATGTTGGTGCGGCCAAGCCATTTCTGGTGGACGTGGGTGTGCTGCTCGTGGCGCACGTAGGTGGCGCCGCGGCCAAGTACGGCGCGGGCCCCGACGAGGGCGAGGAAGAACACCAGGGCGCCCGCCCCGGTCAAGGCGCTGACGAACTGGCTGGCCCCTGAGAGCAGCTGGCCGCCGCCCCACAGCAGCGCACCGCCGCCGAGGCCGGCGCCGAGCAGGCGTTGCGCGGTCGGGTCGAACAAACGTTGCGGAGTCAGGTCACGGACGGGCGTCGCCTCGATGCGCGCGGGGACTTGCGACTTGGGGACGGCGACCATGCCGCCGTAGGCGCCAGGCACCCACACGGCCGCCTCACGCTCGCTCGACAGCTCGACGACGCCCGTCAGCGGCTGCTCGGCGTAACGGCGGTACTGCTCAGGCAGGTTGGACGGCTTCACGGTGCCACCGCCCCGGCAGGTTCCTGCGGCTTGGACAGTGCCTCACGGAAGCCTGCCTGCACCTCTTTGGCCTTGTCCTGCCCTACCGACAGGCGGTCCTTGATGGCGCGGATAGTGGGCAGCTTCCCGGCGAGCAGCTCGTCACTGAAGTGCGTGGCTGCCCAGCCGAGTTCGTACTTCGCGGATTCCCACGGGGCGACGGCTGCCCCCGAATCGTCAGCCGGGTCGCCGTTCTCGTCGACGTAGTCGCCGGGTACGGTCCACTCCGCGTGTACTTCAGCGCGGGTACGGGTGTACTCGGCGGCGGGTACGAGGGCGGGCCGCTCATTGCGCAACGCCCGCTGCAGTTCCCCGCGGCACCCGAATGTTGGGAGCGTCCGCGCCCCCTCGGGTACGGCCACAGGTACGGGCCGGGAAGGCTCCGGCTTCGTCTCGGGTACGGGCTCGACGACGGGTGTCGGGGAACTGATAACAATGTCATCAGTTGTCGACTCGGGTTCGGCCGACTCGTGCCGCCGCAGCGCGTGTACCCGCCACAGGACGACGGGGGCGATGGCTGACACGAGGACGATCAGCCACGGTGTCACCCGCAGCATGCCGCCGTGCACCAGGTGCGCCCCGGCGTTCGTGGCGACCATCAGCAGCACTGGGGGAAGGATCTCCTTCCCGGCCCGCATCGCACGGATCGCGTAGGCATCGATAGCGATGGGCAGGCCGGCCGCCACCGTCGTGACGTAGCCACAGGCAACGGCCAGAGACCATTCCCCGTGCGCGGTCACGACGATGCACGCCAGCATGGCCGACCAGCCCAGAACATCGGGTTCGGTCTTCATTCGCCAGCCTCCTTCGGGGCGGCAGCACGCACGACACGGTGCGCGGCCAAGCAGAGCCCTTCACGGTCACGGCGCTCGTTCGCGACGAGGAGCGCGGCCATCAGGGCGGGAACGGAGGGGATCGGGCGGGGCGACCGGTCCACCGCACGGATCGCGGCGTGCTCGGTCGGCCGGCGCACGGGCCACGTGGCGGTCACGACACGCCCCCGTGCAGCAAGTTGACGTGCTCTGCTCGCGCGGTCGCCACGAACGCTTTGACCTCTTCCGGACCGGACACGGGCCCCTCGATCCGTCGCGTGCAGCCGGGGCGGAAACACTCGTAGAAGGCGCGCGGTTGCCGCGAGTAGATGAGGCGCTGCCAGCGCGTCCGGTCCTCGCGGCCCTCCCCAAGGTCGACAACCAGGCGGCCGACGACCTTCACAGGCGGCTCGGTCACGGCGCGTCGCCCCCTTCGAGGCGCTGCAGCTGCTCGTGCAGGGCGTGCATGGGGCCGACCGCCCACACCACGAGCGCGTCGAGGAACCCGGCGAGGGACTCGGAGTCGAACTCGTGGTTGTTGTCCAGCTCGACAGCGGCCCGCACCTCCGTGTCGTCCACGGAGTACGGCCACTGCGTCAGCTGCGCCGTCGCCACCCGCACCTCACCGCAGCACGGGGTGACCACGATCAGTGGGTACTCCGCGCCGTTGTGGCAGATGTCGGAGCGGTAGTCGACGGCCGGCGTCGTCCACGTCACCCACGACGGGACCGGCAGCCGCACCGGGCCGTGATCCCCCGTCTCCACCGTCATCGTGCGGGCGGTCACGGCTGACCACCTCGTTCGGCGTCCAACGCCGCGAGCAGGAAACGCAGTCGGCAGTCGAGGCTCGCCGCGGCTTCGATCATCTCGATGTGGGCGTGGATGTTCGCAGTGGAGACCTCGGCGAGAACGTCGCGGGCGAGCCGCACCTCAAGGTCCAAGGGGCCAGGCACCGGGACCGTAGAGCCCGGGGTGTGCAGAGGGTCGTAGCTCATGACGCCACCGTCTTCACGACGACGAGGAAGCGGTCGGAGTCGAGGTCCATGACGACCGTGGCGGGCTGCCCCTGGGAGCGCAGTTCGGCGGCACGCTCCTCGGCGGGCCAGCTGCCGCGCGGGGCGCCGGCCGGGAAGTCGGCGAGGATCTGACGCTCACCCATCAGGCACCGTCCTCACGGACGCGGCGCAGCGCCTCGTCAGCCTGGGCGCGGATGGCGTCGTTGACGTCGCCTGTGATGTTCGTGAACTCCGTGACCTTGAACTGCTCGGGAAGCGGCGGCAGGCCGTCGACGCGGAGCGCGTCGCCGATCAGGTAGCGGGTCATGCAGTCGCGTTCGAACTCCGGCCGGTTCGGCGGGAGCCAGACGACGACCTCGCCGCGCGCGACGATGGCGTGCCCGGTGTATCCGGGGTCCGTGATCGACGATTCGACGAGTTCCACGTGCAGCTCGTCGAGGAGCTGCTGAATGGGGGCGTCCATGACGAAGTCGACGGACGGCTTGACGACGCGCGCGGCCCGCTCGGTCAGCGTGAACGGAACCGGCTCGTCGATGGACATGCAGAGGAGATCGGCGGTGATCGTCACAGTGCCACCGCCAGGTCTGCGGCGGGGATGCCGCGGTCGGCGAGGTACCGCTCGAAGGCGGCGCGGGAGACGCGGATGGTCCCCCGCCCCTGACCCACGCGGTACGACGCCAGACGACCCGACTTGATCTCGGCGTAGACCGTGTGGTCACTCACTCGGAGAGCGGCGGCGATCGTCTTGGGTCGGAGCGGGGAGGTCTGCTCCTGAACCTGCTCCGGGGCAGGCGCGATAGGCTCGACGTGCATCGTTGAGACTCCAGATCTCGATGGATGCGGAGCCCTGGCGGGCGCAGTGTTGCGAGCACTGCGATCACCCCGCCAGGGCTTTGGCGTGTTCGGAACGGGCTCCCTGTCGCAGCGAAGCCGCGTCACCTAAGGTGTCTTAGAACAGTAGGGAAGTCAATAGCTTCTCTAAGGCGTCTTAGAACGGGAAGGAATTGAATGTCCGAGGTCCCCACTCCGCTACCGCCGTACAAGCGGATCGCGGAGAAGATCAAGGCGCAGATTGAACGAGGTGAGCTGCTGCCGGGCGACCCGATCCCGTCCGCAAGAGAGATCATGCGCACCGAAGGCATCAGCTCCGCCACGGCGGCACGCGTCGCCCCTACGCTGCGTGCAGAGGGGTACGCCGTCACTGGGCAAGGCGTCAGAACTGTCGCAGCTAAACCGCGAAAGATCATCGCTGGGGCCGACCGCTTGGGTCGCTTGCGGGCGGGTGGCGACGGCCTCGACAACGACACCGTCGAGTTCCTCGGCGCAGACCTCGAACCGGCGACGCGGGAGGTCGCCGACGCGCTCGGTCTCGACGAGGGCACTCAGGTGGTCAAGAGGCGGCGACGCTACCTCGACACCCTCGGCGTCAAGACGGTCTCAACCACCTGGATCGAAGGGAGCATCGCAGAGCGAGCCCCTGAGCTGCTACGCCCCGAGGCGCTTCCGAAGATGACGTTCGGAGCCATCGAGGACGCGACCGGCCGCCGCGCCTCCAGGCAGCGCGACACCATCGCCATCCGCGAGGTGCCCGCCGACGTCGCCGAGCACCTGGGGGTCGACGCGGGTGAGCGGACACTCGTCGTGGTGAACCACTACTGGGACCAACATGGGGAGCCGACCGAGTACGCCGTCGACTACCACGGGCCAGGCCGCGAACTCACGCGGGAGCACGACCGCGACTGAGCACTCCCCCGTGCGAACGTAAGAGCCCCACCCAGAGCCATCGGGTGGGGCTCTGCGCTCTTCGAAGCGATGGCTAAGCCTGGCCCTTACTGGCGTCACCTGGCTTGGCGATGACGAACACGCCCTTGCCCTGAACGCCTTGCACGAGCTCCTCGGCGGCGAGGAGCTCGAGTGCGCTCTTGATGGTCCGCCGGGACACGGCGCCGCCGGTCTCGACCTCGAGCTCCGCCTGAGAGGGCAGGCGCCGGCCAACCGGGATCTCGCCGTTGCGGATCCGGTCGCGCAGCACGTTGGCGAGCTGCACGTACATCGGCGTCATGGCGTCCCGGTCAAGGTCGATCATGTTCCGACCGTAAGAGGACCACCTGAGTGGGCATAGATCGAGCTAGGCCGTCTGAGGACGTACCAAGACGTACTAAGTAGGCCTACGCTGCTACAACGCAAAGAGCCTCCGCGGCCGAGGGCACGGTCCGGAGGCTGTGGCCGACACCAAGGAGTCGACATGGCCGAGGATACCGAGCCCGACCGCGCCCCCACAGCGGGCGAACCCCTATCAGATCCGGCCTGCCACGCACTGCTCAGGACTGCGGCCTCGTGCCAGAACTGCAAGGTGAACTGGCGGGAGTGCCCCATCCGGCGAGCTCTCGACGCGACCCTGAGCGAGGCCCAGTCATGACCACTGGGCCCTTCTGCTGGCACTGCCACCAGCCGATCACTGCCGGACAGGCCACCCGAAACGACATCGTGCACACGGGGTCGGGCGCCAGCCCCACAGTCGAGTCGCACAAGCTGTGTCCCACGCCGCTCCCTCCGTCACAGACCGCCCCAGCGCCGCGCCGATAGGCGCTCACGACGCCCCATGGACGCAAAAAAGGGCCCCTCGCCCTGTGAAGTCAGGCGAGGGGCCCTTCGCGTGCAACGCGACCGTCAGTGACATGCGCGGTCCGCAATCAGTCCGCAGAACCTTCTAACGTTCCTAGCTATTACCAACGCGTCCCAACGGTCAAATGCCCAGGTCAGCGCGACTGCCCATTCGCCACGCAGGTGGCACGAGCCCTGTCAGAGTTCGAGCTGTACTTCGACATCTAAAGAGCCCCGGCCTGGTGTCAGGCTCGGTGTGGGAGGCCGTCGCCTATGGGTGGCGGCCTTCGTCGTCGGTGTAGCGGTGTGGCGTTGAGGGCGGCCGCGGGAGGGTCAGGGTGGCGAGGGCGCCCTGGGGGGTCGCGTTCGTCAGGGTGAGGTGGGCGTTGAGGACTCGGGTGTGACCGGTGGCGATGGTCAGGCCGAGGCCGTGGCCGTGGCCGCGTTCGGCGGCGGCGGTGTGGAAGCGCTGCGGGCCGTGGCGGAGCAGGTCCTCGGGGAAGCCGGGGCCGTGGTCGCGTACGGCGATGGTCGTGCCGTCGACGGTGACCTCCACCGGGGTCCCGCCGTGGCGGTGGGCGTTGAGGACCAGGTTGGTGACGACGCGGTCGAGGCGGCGCGGATCGGTCTCGGCCACGGGGCGGCCGACGACGGTGACGGTGACGTGGTCCGCCAGGCCCGCCCTGCGCACGGACTCCGTCACCAGCTCGCCGAGCGGCACCGGCTGGACGTCGGCCCGCTCCGCGCCCGCGTCGAGGCGCGAGATCTCCAGGAGGTCGTCCACCAGGCCGCGCAGCACCCGCACCCGGTCCCGGACCAGGTCGGTGGCCTCGCTCTCGGACAGCAGCGAGGCCGAGGTGACGAGCCCGGTCAGGGGCGTGCGCAGCTCGTGGGCGACGTCCGCGGTGAAGCGCTGCTCGCCGCGCAGCCGCTCCTGGAGCGCGTCCGCCATGTGGTCCACGGCCGAGGAGATCTCGCTGATCTCGTCATGGCCGCGGCCTTCGGTACGCGCGTCGAGGTCGCCGTGCCGGATGCGGCGGGCCGTCCCCGCGACGCGCCGCAGGCGTCGCAGGACCAGTTCGGCGGCGAGCAGCGTGAGGGGGACGACGACGGCCAGCGTGGCGATGGCCGCGTACCGGATGTGCCGGTCGAGGGCTTCGAGGCTGAGCTGCTCGCCGACCATGTCGACGCGGACGGCGAGCACGGTCCCGTCGGCCCGCCCCGCCGCCCACATGGCGGGCCCTTGCAGCGGATTGCGGGTGTCGTACCAGGTCACAGGCGTGGAGGAAGAGCCGAGGCGGTCCAGCAGCGGGTCGGGCACCTCGTCGCCGACGATGTAGTCCGGGCGTCCCCGCAGGCCGGAGCTGTCGGGCTGCTCACCGAGGAACTCGGCCTTGGCCAGCTCGAATTCGCGCGCGGCCGTGCCGCGGCCGATGCCCAGCGCGCGCTCCTCGGTGCGCTGGTGCACCAGCACCCCGATGCCGACGGCCATCGCGCAGGCCGCGGCGGCGACCCCGGCGGCGATCTTCCAGCGCAGCGAGCGGGGGTCGACGAAGCGCAGGAGCGCGCGGCGGTCACGGACCGCGTCACGTGCCACGTCAGCGCCGGAACTTGTAGCCGAAACCGCGCGCGGTCTCGATGTGGTCGGCGCCGATCTTCTTGCGCAGCCGCTGCACCGCCAGGTCGACGACCCGGCTGTCGCCCTCCCAGCCGTAGTCCCACACGGTGCGCAGCAGCCGCTGCCGCTCCAGGACGATTCCGGGCGCGGCCACGAATTCGAGGAGCAGCCGCAGTTCGGTGGGGGTGAGCGCCACCGGGCTTCCGCCGATGCGCACTTCCAGGCCCCGGGTGTCGACGGTGAGGTCCCGGAAGGTGAGCACCCCGCCGTCGTCGGCCGTCTCGGGCGCGGCCGCGGAGAACGTGGCCCGGCGCAGCAGCATGCGGATGCGTGCCACCAGGACCGTGGTGTCGACGGGCTTGACGACGTAGTCGTCAGCGCCCGCTTCGAGTCCGGCCACGACGTCCAGCGCGTCGCCCCGGGCGGACATCATCAGGATCGGGGCCTGGCTCGTCTCACGGATCCTGCGGCACAGCCCGATCCCGTCGAGGAAGGGCAGCATCACGTCGAGCAGCAGCAGGTCGTGCTGCCCGTCCCGGAACATCTCCAGGCCCGTCAGCCCGTCCGGCGCCGCGGCCACCTGGTAGCCGTAGCGCTCCAGGACCATGCCGACGGACCTGCGGATCGTCTCGTCGTCCTCGACCAGCAGGATGCGGACGCCGGCGGTGGCGCCGCCACGGTTCTGTCCCATCAGGTCACCCTAGATCGTTTCCGCGGCGCCGATCGACCGGTCGCGTCGGCGCGGAGGCCGTTCACAGCCGGAAGGAGGCCGCGACCGGCAGATGGTCGCTTCCCGTGCGCGGCAGGGTCCAGGCCGACACCGGCGTGACCCCGCGCGCGAGGACCTGGTCGAGCCGGACCACCGGGAACGCGGCGGGCCAGCTGAAACCGAAGCCCTGCCCCGCCTCCTCCTGCGCCGACCTGAGCCGGGAGGTCAGCGGCCGCAGCGCGCGGTCGTCGGTGGTGCCGTTGAGGTCGCCCACGACGACGACCCGGGGCAGTTTCTCCTCGCGTACGAAACCGGCGAGCCGCGCGGCCGCCTCGTTGCGCTTCTCCGTGGCGAATCCGCTGCTCGGGTGCACACGGATGGACGCGAGATGGGCGACGTACACGGCGAGCGGCCCCTTGGGGGTGTCGACGGTGGCCCGCAGGGCGCGGGTCCACGGCATGATCGCGAGGGGCTCCGCGGCACGGAGCGGACGCTTGCTCCACAGCCCGACGGACTCCCGTACCGCGTGGTACGGATAGGCGTCGGCCAGGGTCCGCTCGTACACCGGGGCGGTGCGCGAGGTCAGCTCCTGCAGGGCGATGACGTCGGCGCCCGAGGCGGCGAGGTCGCGGGCGGTGCGCTTCGGGTCGGGGTTGCCGTCGTGGACGTTGTGGCTGACCACGGACAGGTCCCCGCCCGTGGAGCTCTTGTCGAGGACCGTACCGGCGAACAGGGAGCACCAGACGATGGCCGTGAGCGCGACCGCGGCGCAGGCCACGGCGGACCGGCGCAGCAGGGCCGCCGCCAGCAGGACCGGCACGCTCACCCCGAGCCAGGGCAGGAAGGTCTCAAGGAGGCTGCCGGCGTTCCCGAGGGTGTTGGGCACGAGCGAGTGCCCGAGCATGAGCAGCGCGACGAACACGGCGAGCGCGGCCACGATCCACCCGGCCCGGTCGGAACGACTGCCTCCGGCCGGGGCTTCGGTGCGCTCGGACAACTGGGCCTGGACTTCGGCACACTCGGCCAACTCGGCCTGGGATCCGGCACGCTCGGGCAGCTCGGCCTGACCGTCGGCCCGTGGGGGCAACAGGCTCACGTCCGCACCAGCTCTCCGCCACGCAGCGCGGCCGGAAGGCCCGTCCGTACGGCCTCGATCAGTGCGCCGCTCTTCTCCAGGGCGGCGTCCAGACCCTCCGCGGGGGTGGTGCGGGCGCGCTGGCCGAGGACGACGCCGAGCACGAGGTGCCGCCGCGCGCCGGAGGTCACTTCCGCGGCCCACATGAGGTTGCCGCCCGCAGGGGTGCTCGACCCGGTCTTGAGCCCGATCACCCCGGGCTCGTCGAGGAGGCGGTTGGTGTTGGTGACGGTGCCGGGCACCCCCGGCACCGTCGTGCTGCGCAGCGCCACCACGGCCCGCAGCACGGGCTCCTTCATCGCCTGCCGGGCGAGCTTGAGCTGGTCGTCGGCGGTGCTCCTGGTGCTCGCCTCGAATCCGCTGGCGCCGGTGTAGGTCGTACGGTCCATGCCGAGCCGCGTGGCGGCGCGGTTCATCTTCGCGACGAACGCCTTCTCGCTGCCGGCGTCCCAGCGGGCGAGCAGCCTGGCGACGTTGTTGCCGGAGGGCAGCAGCAACAGTTCCAGGAGCTGACGCTGGGTGGGCCGCCGCCCTTCGCGGAGCGGGGCGGTCGACTCGTCGAGCGAGTGGGACTCCTCGGCGGCGGTCGCGTCGACGGTGATCCGCGGCCCTTGCTCCCCGGCCGCCAGCGGGTTCTCCTTGAGGATCACGTACGCGGTCATGACCTTGGTGACGCTCGCGATCGGCACCGGCTCGCTCCCGCCCGTACTGCCGAGGCTGCCGACGCCCTCCACCGCGATGCTCGTCTGCCCCTCCCGGGGCCACGGCAGGTCGAGCCGCTCGGCGACCGCGGCGGCCCCGCGCGGCCGCGGGTCCACGCCGCCCTCGTCCCGGGCGAAGCCGAACCACCCTCCGACACCGACGACGGCCAGCAGCGCGGTGCCTCCGCACGCAGCCCCGACGCCCCGCATCCGACGACCCCTCACCGCAAGCACCCCTCCACGACCGGCACGTGCGGTGATCTCCGCACGTCACCAAGGTTTGACGGAGAGCGCATCCAACCGATCAGGGCCGTGCATCCGGTGGCCCGCGAAAATGTGTCATCCAGGTATCAGCCGTCGCGGCCGGGGTCGGGAGCCGGAGACGCACCGGATGTCCTCCGCGCGGGCCGGAAGGCCCCGGCCTCGCCGTCGCCGGTATCCACCCGGCCACGGTGCTGCTCTCTCCAAGCCCTACGTGGAAAGGCGATCGTTCGCGCGGAGGTCGAATTCGCGATCGAGCGGGAGATTCCGGCGGACGTGCACGCCGCGTACGGATCCCTCGTGCGGGACGGCTTCGCCAAGGGCGGGGGCAGCACACCGCGATGCGTATCCAATTCGCACCAGCAGGGCGGCCGGGCGGCCGTGCGGGATCCCGGCCAGGCATCGGAGACCACGGGTGAATCGACTGGTCAGCCGGGGCAGCCCTCCCAGGCGGTTCCACCACGAACAGGGGTCAACCCATGCGAAAATCCCACACGATCGACATCACCGCGGGCAGGTGCGGCGCCCTGTCGCGCTCGGGAGGGGAGCCCCAGCATGGCCTTGCCGTCGTCCAAGTCGAAGTGGCCCACCTTGCCCGACTACGTCCATGACTGGGCGCTGGTGGACGTGGAGACCTCCGGGCTGAGGCCCGGCCACGACCGCATCCTGTCCCTCGCTGTCATCACCCTGGACGGGGTCGGCCGGCAGACGGGTGAGTTCTCCACGCTCCTCAACCCCGGGTGTGACCCGGGCCCGGTGCACATCCACGGCCTCACCCCCGCCCGGCTGTCCGGGGCGCCGGTCTTCGAGGACATCGCGCCGCAGGTGGGGGCACTGCTGAGCAGCCGCGTCCTGGTGGCCCACAATGCGCAGTTCGACTACGACTTCCTGGCCCACGAGTTCGCCCGCGCCCGTTCCTGGGTGCCGGTGAACAGCCGCCTGTGCACGCTGTCCCTCAACCGCCTGGTCGCGCCCGCGACGCCCGACCTCAAGCTGGGCACGCTGGCCGCGCACTACGGCGTGCTCCAGGAGCGGGCCCATGACGCGCAGGACGACGTACGGGTGCTCTCCGGCATCCTGCGGGGTTCGCTGAGCGCCGCCGAGCGGCTGGGGCTGCCCCTGCCGCTCCTGACCTGCCCTCCGCGCCAGGACTACAAGCCCTACGTCCCCAAGACCCCGTGCGCCTACCGCAATCCGGGCCGACTGGGGGAAGGCGGTCCGCTGGTCCAGGGGATGAAGGTCGCCGTCACCGGGGAGACCCAGGTCGCCCGCGAAGAGCTGACCGCCCGTTCGGTGGCGGCCGGGCTCAATGTGATGACCTCGGTCAGCGGTCTGACCAGCGTCGTGGTGACCAACGACCCCGGCGGCGCGTCCGGCAAGCTGCGCCGCGCCGCGGCCGAGGGGGTCCCCCTCGTGGATGAGCCGACCTATCTGCGACTGCTGGACGATGTGCGGCCCGGCCAAGCCAAGGGCACGGCCCGCGTCAGTGCCGCGAGACAGCGGACCGAGGCCTCGGCGACCTCCGGGGCGGCCAAGCAGCCCGCTCCTGCGCCGAGCATTCCCACACAGCGCACGGTCGCCCCCGCAGCCACGGCGGGCCAGCCGCTGGCCGGACGCCGGGTCCTGGTTCTGGGCGGAACGCACGATGAGGCCGTGGCGGCGCGCTCCCGTGCGCTCTCGCTCGGTGCCTCCGCCGCGGTCAACCTGTCCGCCAGCGTCACCGACGTCGTGGTCCTCGCCGGTGGCGAAGCGGACCGGCGCTTGAGCCGCATCACCACCCTGGGCCTGCGCGTGCACGACGGTGACTGGCTCGTCTCACCCGCCGCCGCGGCCCCGCAGGGCACGGAGGAGACCGCGTCCGAGGCGGTGGACCTGCTGGTCCGAGGCGCCGTCATCGACCTGCCCCACGCCGGCGCGGCGTGGACGGTGGCCGCCACCTGGAGTCAGCACGCCGCGTGTGAGGTGGATGTCGTCGCCTTCGCGCTCGACGCCCAGGAGCAGGTGGCGGGCGACGAGGACTTCGTCTTCTACGGCGCGCCCGAGCATCCGGACGGCACGCTGCGACTGGCCTTGGACGGGCCCACGGAGCAGGCCGTCACTGCCGACCTCGGGCGGCTGCCCCTGGAGGTCCACCGGGTCGTCGTCGCCGCCGCGATCGACGGCGCCGCGACGTTCTCCGACGTCGGCGCCATCGAGGTCACCGCCAGCCACGGGATCGGTGCGGCCTCGACGGCCCGAGCCACGCTGGACGCCGCCACCACCGAGCGCACCATGATCCTCGCCGAGATCTACCGCCGCGGCGACGGCTGGCGGCTGCGGGCCGTGGGGCAGGGCTACGACCACGGCCTGGCCGACCTGGCTCGTGGCTACGGCGTCGATGTCGCCGACTGATCGACGTTCGGAGACGCAGTCGGGCACTGGGTAGAACACGGAATCAAAAATCGCGGACGCCATGTCATCAGAACGGCGCTGCCGCACCTCTCTTGTACGAACGGCCACCGCGCCCCTCAGCGCCCTCGGCCACACCCCAAGGGAGGGAGAACGATGGAGTTCGCCGCTGCACTCTTGTCCGCGGTAGTCCCGCTGACCCCGGCACTCAAGGGCTGGCTCGAGAGCGTGGCCCAGCGCAACCGGTCCGCGGCCCGAGCCGAGATCATCCGGGCCCGGTCGGAAGGCACGGGAGAGCCGCGGAGCACTCGGTCGGAGCGCGGGGCGGGCGATGACTGAGCAGGAGGCAGCGACCGCCGACGACTTGGCCGTCCTGTACGCGAAGCACCAGCACGCCTTGGTGGGCATCGCCCGGCGCGCCCTTGACTCCCGCGCCGTGCCGGAGTCCGTCGTCTCCGCGGAGGACCTCGTGCAGAACGCCTTCGCCAAGGCCCTGCGCAACCCTTCCACCATCGAGTACCCGCTCAGTTACGTACGCGCGATCATCCTTACCGAAGCGGCCAGTTGGGCCCGGAAGCAGGCGAGTCACAGCCGAGGGGAAGCCCGTCGCACAGCTGACCCCCTGCGGTTCGACCCCGTGCAGTCCCCGGACTGCGCCGCGCTGATCGCCAACCGCTGCGCCGTCGAAAGAGCCCTGGCCGGACTGCCCCGCTCACAGCGCACTGCCGTATGGGCAACGAAGGCGCTCGGCCTCACCCGGGACGAGACCGCCATCCTCATGGACAGGGCCCCGGGGACGGTGGCCACTCATATCTCCCGTGGCATGGCCCTCCTCAGGGCGAGTCTCGGTGCCGCTGTGGTCACCGCCATCGTGTATGTGGCAGGTCGTATCGAGAGCCCACGGCACGGCGCTGATCCGGCGAGGAACCGTATGGAAGAAGGGGAGGACGCGCTCCCCGCCCGATGGTGGCGCGAGGGTCGCGCCTTGGTGGCCTTGCTGCATGAGTGCTGGCCGACAGGCGCTCTCTCGCTCGTCGTTGGGTGCTGTCTCCTCTGGTACGTCCGACAGCGCTGCGCCACCGGTCCAGAGTCGTTCGTCGGCAGGTGGTGGAGCCTATGGAGAACCCGGCGGGTGTGGTCGAAGGCCACGAGCCTGGTAGGGGTACCCTTCAACGCGCTCAGCTTCACCCGCGACACCATCGTCTTCACCGTCCCGAGCGGCACGAGTCGCGACACCGTGTCAGAAGGCATGCAGTCGGTGTCCCGCTGCATGGCGAGAAGACTCGGCCGCAGCGTCGACCTCAAGCTGTCCGAGCACCCTCCGGACGAACCGTCCCGCACCCCCAATACCCGTCTGCGAGACCTCTTCGGTCTGACCGGCTGGTCCAGGAGCGAACTCGCCGGGCTGGTGAACCGGCAGGCGGCCGCGATGGGTCATCCGCAGCTGGCCACCGACACCTCACGGGTGCGGCGCTGGATCGACATGGGAGAGATCCCGCGCGATCCCGTGCCACGGGTCCTGGCGGTCCTGTTCACCGAGCGTCTCGGCCGTGTCGTGACCATCGAGGACCTCGGTCTGGTCCGGCACGGGCGCGTAGGCAAACAGCGCGCCGACGGGAGCGTGGAGCACCCGGACGGCGTGCCGTGGGCGCCCGAGCGAACCGCCGCGGTCCTCACCGAATTCACGGGAATGGACCTCATGCTCAACCGACGCGGCTTGGTGGGCGCGGGTGCCGCGCTCGCCGCCGGCTCCGCACTCACCAGCGCCATGCACGACTGGCTGCACAGCGGACCTGGCGGCCCACCGGCCTCGAGGCAACCCACCCGTCACACCACCGCGCAAGCCCATCGGATCCTGGACATCGTCATGCGATCGCCTTCTGGCGCGGTGTCCCCCACGCACATCGCGCGCTCCTTGAAGGAGTTCGGCACGACCGAAGCAGCAGCTCTTTCGATGCTGATCCACCAAGGTCACCTACGACGGCTCCCGGACGGCACGTACACCGCTGGACGGCACTTGGGCCCGTCAGCGTCCTCGCCGGGGGTACGACTGTCCGTCGACATCCGCGCTACGTCTGCTGCCCACCGCGCAGAAGGGGTGGACTGAGCAGCCATGCGTCTCCCCGGCGGTAGAGCGCGGCAGGGCGCCCGGTGGGGGGAAGGCGTTGCTCTCCTGTCGGCTCGACGAATCCCGCCATCTTGATCACTTTACGGCGGAAGTTGCTCGGATCAAGGACCTGCCCCCAGATGACCTCGTACACCGTGCGCAGCTCGCTCAAGGTGAAGACATCTCCGCAGAATGCCGTAGCTACGGCTGTGTACTCGAGCTTCCTACGGACCTCTTCCACGGCGTCGGAGAGGATGTCCATGTGATCGAAGGCCAACCCCTGCGCACTGTCCGTAAGTCGAGAGACAGGTGACCAGTAGGCGCGCTCAGCGTCGGTACCGCCCACGGGAGCGGGAAGATCCGGTCCCAGCGCCAGATAGGCGATGGTGACCACCCTTCCCCTCGGGTCGCGCCGAGGATCTCCGTAGGCACCCAGCTGCTCCAGGTGCAGTCGGCTGCCGTCGACGCTCGCCTCCTCCCAGAGCTCACGCAGCGCCCCTTCACGCAGGGTCTCCCTCTTCTGGACGTATCCACCGGGCAGCGCAGGACGGCCGCGGAACGGCTCCACCCCTCGCTCGACCAGGAGAACCATCAACTGGTTGTCCCGGACCGTGAAGATCGTCAGATCCACCGTCACCCACGACGCTTCCACCTCCACGGAGTCCTTCAGCCAGTCATCCACTAGAGCCCCTAAAGGTCATATTGACCTGAACACGTTCAGCACTTATGGTCATATCAACCTTAACCCTACAGGCGGGGGTAGAGCGTGATCACTTCCGATGCGCCACCGCTGGCCGAGGAAGCCACTGGCGGGGCGACCGCCGCCACACGTCACTTATGCGCCGGCGTGTATGTGGACGAACGATTCCGTGACCTCGTGATCGACGAGGTGTGCACCGCCACTCACCGAAGAGTCGCTCCGTCCTACGGATTCGACATCGTTCCGGTGATGCACCACGCATGGCTGGCCGCGGCGCTGAGCTCGTCGCTCCGCACGGCGGTCGCGGGGGCCGCGATCCTTCCGGCCCTCGCGGGTGCCATGACCACCACCGTCCTGGTCACCTGCGGCCTCGCGCTCTTATGGCTGCTCCACGTCGCGATCCTGCTCCGGGACACCGAACCGGAACCCCGGCTCCAGCCGAACTCCAGGCGGCGCGGCCTGACCTCGGCGCGACGGCAGTTGACCCTGCTCACCCTGGTCTTCACGTGGAAGTACTCGGGCAGGATCAAGCACTCGGAGAAGACGCGCGCGTTCAGACAACTCGGCGTCTCCGCACTTGCCGTGATGCTGACCGGGCTGTCCGTGGCGGTCTTCTTCCCGGTCCACGTCACGTCCGCCCTCTGCTCGGCGGGAGCAATCGTGCTCGCGTGCCTGACCGTCGGGGCCACGCGCCAGGTGATGCTGAACCGCATCCTGCGAGCCGAGGACCTCAGGCCGCGACAGTTGTCCCGGCGACAACGCGTGGCGGATGAACAGCAGAGTCACGCCTGTGCCGTGTACCGACGCCCTCGCCACAGCGAGGACGAGGACGACCTCGCCCGGTTCACGCTCTTCGGCGACGAGTCACCGTTCGTCGGTGCGGGAGAACTCGTCTATCAGTGGAACCCACCGATCTGCATCCAGTTGCTGCGCCCCGGCGACGACAAGACACCGCTTCATGAGCGCGAACACCCCGTGCCTCCCTTTCAGGCCCACGAGTTGGTCGAGCATTTGCGAAAGGCCGTCCAGGAGTTGGACACCGACAACGGGGAGGTCCGGCTCCCCGTGGAGGTCCGGGACCGCGTGTACGTCGCGGAGACCGACGTGGCAGCGGATCGCGCGCTCCTGCCGCCTCGCATCGGCGAGACCGACATGCACGCCATCATCAACACCCCGGGGTCCAAGCAGCACCACTTCCTCGAGATCACCACGCCCATGGAGGGAGGGGAGTTCGTCGCGACCGTTCTGCTGCGCGTCAATCTGCAAGGGCGGACCCTGAGCATCTCCACAGCAGCGTGCGTCCTCGCCCACACACCCCGGTCCTTCCAGCACACAGAAGAGTTCGGTCAGAACGGCACCACCGCTGTCATCTGGGCGGCGCTCAGGGAACTGTCCGCACTGCCGAGGGAGATATCGCGCTTGTGGCGGGTCCTCCGCTACTCCTACGTCCTGGGAAAGGCCGCGCTGCTCCCCCGCGACCTCACCTCGACGCCAATCCGCAACGTCCTGATCGGCACGCGCATCAGCACCCGGGAGGAAGCGGCTCAAGCGTGGTCGAAGGTTCAGCTGGAGAAGAGCGACATCCTGGGCCGGATGAAAACCATAGAGCGGCGACTCCTGCGGGCCGCCAGCGACTACTTGCATGACAAGGACGTGGACATCTCAGAGTTCACCGACCGCGCCCTCAACATCATCAACAGCGGGATCTTCAACTTCGGCGACAACAACACCTTCAGCAACAACGCAGTTGGCGACGCGGCTCAGGTCAGCGGCTCAGGAAACCAATCGGCAGGCCAGAACAACCGAGAGAGCGGAGGAACCCCGTGACCACCAATCGGGGCATCACCAACTACGGAAACAACAACACGTTCAGCAACAACGCTATCGGTGAACGAGCCCAGGTCTCCGTGGGTGCGCCATCTCAAGGATCCGGGACCGCCTTGGGCGAGGAGGTCTCCGCGTGGGACATCGGAGTGGTCACGATCCTCAGCGAGGAACTCCAGGCCGTCAGATACTCGCTGAACCTGGAACGCCACAAAGAGCCGAGCGGCTTGTACTTCTACCGCGGAACCTACAGCATGCCAAGCAAGGATCTCCGTGTCGTAGCCACGCAGAGCCAGAGCCAGGGACAGCGGTCGGCCATGGGCGCACTGGAGAACCTGCGCCGTCACTACAACCCGCGCCTATGGGCGTTGGTCGGCGTGGGCGGTGGCATCCATGACGAGCACGCCCGCATAGGAAACGTGATCGTCTCCACCGACGTCATCTACTACGAGAACCGCAAGATCAATGGCAAGGGTGACGTGCGCCGCCGAGGGGAGCACCGGCAGGCGCCGGCACCGGTCGTCCACGCGGTGAACGCCTATTTCGCGGACAATGGAACTCCCGCACGCATCCACGGCCAGACCCCACCGCACGCGTCAGAAGAGTTCTCCGTCTACCCGGGCCTGATCGGGTCGGGCGAAGCAGTGATCGCGGACCGCGAGAGTGATATTCGGCAGTTCCTCACGGGCTATCACGAGAAGGTCCTGGCGGTGGACATGGAAGCCGGTGGCCTGAGTCAGTACTGGCAGGAGCATTCCATCCACGGGGAGAACAACCCTGGCTGGGTGGTCGTGCGCGGCGTTTCCGACAACGCCGACGAGAAGAAGGGCCACGGGTTCCATGACCTCGCGGCACGCAATGCCGCTCATGTCCTGCGAGAACTGGTGCCCTACCTCTGCTGACCGAGAAGCGCCCGCAAGCTCGTGACGACTCGGACAGGGAGGAAGCACACATGACGGCTTTTGTGTTCGGGATTCTCAGCTCCCTGGCGGCCAGCGGGGTCGTGCTCGTCTTCAGCCTGCTGCGCGGCTCACGCCCCCTGTGGTGGTTGGTCACCGCCTGTTCATGGTTCACGGGAACAGGGCTCGGGCGCGTGTACCAGCATCAGTCTTCCGCCGAGCAGGACATCGAGCGGGAGCTGGGCCAGGCCCGCTGGATCAAGATCCTGGCTGGACGTGGAAACGTCCTCACTCGCGAGACGTTCTCGCCACTGTGGTCGGGCGAGCTGTCCCTGGAGTCGGTGCAGATCCTCCTGCCCGACCCCAGCACACGGACTGACTCATGGCTGGACCGACGCTCGCACGACGTGTGCCGCTTCGACCCCGGCTTCACTCCACGCCTGCTCAGGAGCCAGGTGCAGACGAACATCGACTATCTCGTGCAGGCATCGCGAACACAAAGCAACTTCGAGCTCCACAGTTTCAATTTGCCCAATACCTGCCGGGTGATCGTGACGGACCGAGGCGCCTACATCACCTTCTACAGCCGCTCCGCTCACGGCGGAAATTCCCCATGCCTATATGCGCGCACACCCGGGTTTCTATACGCTTTCGCCTTACAGCAGTTCGATGCGACTTGGGCCGGCAGCTCGCCTGTATCCACTGCGCCGTAGCGCTATGCGGTGGAGGTCCACCCCTCCGGTCGGTGGATTGCTCGATGCGCCGGCTCGGGTATTTGATGACCACCCAGATCAGGTGGCGGGCCCCGGCCGACGAGAACCTGGCGGCCATGGCCTGACGAAGCTCAAGGTTCTGAGTGACGATCAAGTCTGCTGCCACCGCGGTGCTTCTTTCCGTCACGGTGGGCCTGGCCGTGTCCGCCACCGCTTCCGCGGTGGCCCGGCGCAGGAACACCACATCGCGAACTGCTACTTCGACAAGTCCTAGAAGGGCCAGGAGAAGGAGAAGCACTGCGAGGCCCTCGAAGGTCGGCCGATGACAAAGGCCGCCAAGGAGATCGCCGTGAACGTCGCCGGGGCCGGGGCCGGGGCCGGGGCCGGGGCCGGGGCCGGGGCCGCCGGATGCCTGTCCAGCATGGTGAAGTGAGCCCACCCGTGTACGCCAGGAATGCCCTGGCCTGGCGACTTGGGCAGCCGTGCTCGTCCCCTTCGACCGGCTCGTCCCCGTGCCGGGGTGGGCGCGGCTTGCTCTTCGTCGTTGCCACCACCGTCGCCATGGCCCCGCCCTGAACAGGGCGGGGCCGGGAAACCGCGGCTGAGATCAGCCGGGCGTGTGGGCCGAGTGGCCGGTACCAACCGCTCCGGCCACTCGGCCCGCCTCGGCGTACGGGCGCGGGTGATTTCCGGGTTCACACACCTCGGAGCAACCGAGCATCCGGACGCTGAACCGTGATCGAGCCAGTACGTACGGTGACCCCGGGAGGTGCGCCTTGGACGGCAACGAGGAGATGGACGAGGTCGGTTGGGAGGTCGATGCCGACGGTGAGCCCATCGCGATCGCCGAACTCATCGGCCGTCAGATCAAGTTCTGGCGAGTCGCCGCCGGGCTGCGAGCGGTGGAGTTCGCGACCCGCATGGGGTACGGGGAGGACCTGATCCGAACCCGATCAAGGCCGTGGAGGAGGCGAGGGTGCCAGCGGTGAGGGCGACGGCCGCCTCGACCACGTTGTAGGCGATGGTCGCGGCGACCAGGAACCGTATGCGGCGGGTGAGCGCGTCACGACGGGCCGGGCTCGGCCCGAGCGAGAGGGAGACCACGTCAACAACAGCCCTTCGTCTCGGCGTCGGGGCACGTGCGGTCGCTCTCGACGGCGACCACGGCGGCCCGCAGGTCGTCCAGGGCGTGGCCGAGGCGCTCGTCGGCCAGCTCGTAGCGCGTGCGGCGCCCGTCCGGCACCGTGACGACCAGACCGCAGTCACGCAGGCACGCCAGGTGGTTCGACAGCCTCGTACGGGACACGCCGAGCACGTCGGCCAGGTCGGCGGGGTAGGCGGGTGCCTCACGCAGGGCGATGAGGACGCGGCAGCGGATCGGATCGGCGAGCGCACGGCCGAACCGGGCGAGGACCTCGATGTCAGGGGCAACGGTCAGCACCCCATGACCATACATCTGATCCTGAATTCAGGGAATCGTGGACAATCGGGGTCGAGGGCGGGCGCCTAGGCTGATCCGTACGCACCAGCAGGAGGACGACGACGTGGCGGACGGCAGCAGACACCTGGCAGACGACGGCCAGCACCTGGCGGACGCGCAGCGCGCGCACTGGCAGAGCACGTACACCGCGCACCCCGGCATGTACGGCGAGGCACCCTCCGCCCCCGCCGTCCACGCGGCCGCCGCGTTCCGCGCGGCCGGGGCTCGCGACGTGCTCGAACTCGGCGCCGGGCACGGCCGCGACGCCCTGCACTTCGCCCGCGAGGGCTTCACGGTCCGGGCCGCCGACTTCTCCCCCGTCGGTCTTGAGCAGGCGCGCGCCGCGGCACGCGCCCAAGGCGTGGCCGAGCGCGTGACGACCACCGTGCACGACGTGCGGGAACCGCTTCCCCTGCCGGACGCCTCCGTGGACGCGGTGTTCGCGCACATGCTGCTGTGCATGGCGCTGTCCACGAAGGAGATCCACGCCCTGGTGGACGACGTCCGGCGGGTGCTGCGACCCGGCGGGACCTTCGTCTACACGGTGCGGCACACCGGTGACGCGCACTACGGCGCGGGCACGGACCACGGCGACGACATCCACGAACACGGTGGCTTCGCCGTGCACTTCTTCTCCCGCGCCCTGGTCGACGCCCTCGCGGACGGATGGACCCTGGACGAGGTGCACACGTTCGAGGAGGGCGAGCTGCCACGCCGGCTGTGGCGCGTGACGCAGACGTCCCCGGCGCGCCCGGTTTGACCGCTTGATCGCTTTGCCCGGATTTGTGCTAGTGAGTACGCATGTCGCATCCCGGGACGCTGATCCTGATCATGGCCATGGCAGTGCTCGCCCCGCTCCTCGCGTACGCGGTCGGGCGTCGGCTCACCGTTCCCGTGGCCCTCTTCGAGATCGCCCTCGGCATCCTGATCGGCCCGGACGTGCTCGGCCTCGCTCACCCCGACGCCGTCATCGACACGCTGTCGGACCTGGGCCTCTCGATGCTGATCTTCCTGGCGGGGTACGAGATCGAGTTCGCGGCCGTCCGCGGGGACACGCTGCGCCGCTCGGTCGGGGCCTGGGCCGTGTCGCTCGCCGTGGCGCTCGGCAGCGCCTTCGCCCTGACCGGCGCGCAGGCCACCAAGAGCTTCGTCATCGGCACCGCACTGACCAGCACCGCGCTCGGCGCCGTCCTGCCGATGCTGCGCGACGCGGACCTGCTGCGCGGCCGGTTCGGCACCGTGGTGATGGCGTTCGGGGCGGTCGGCGAGTTCGGGCCGGTCATCGCGATCTCGCTGCTGCTCAGCGGCCGCCGACCCGGCGTCGCGACCGCGCTGCTCGTCGCCTTCGCCGCGATCACGGCCGTCGCCGTCTTCTGGGCGCTGCGCCCGCGCCCTCCGTGGTTCGCCCGCGTCGTCGCCAGGACCCTGCACTCCAGCGGGCAGTTCGCCGTGCGGTACGTGATGCTGCTGCTGGCCGCGATGCTCGGTCTGTCCGCCGCGTTCGGCCTCGACACGCTCCTCGGCGCGTTCGCCGCCGGGCTCCTCACCCGGCTCGTCCTGCGGGGCGCGGCCCCCGAGGTGGGCGCGGAGGTCCTCGGCAGGATCGAGGCGATGGGGTTCGGCTTCCTGGTGCCGGTGTTCTTCGTCGTCACCGGCATCGGCTTCGACCTCTCCGCCCTGCTGCACGGCGGCCGTCCGCTCGCCCTCCTGCCGGTCTTCTTCCTGCTGTTCCTCCTGGTGCGCGGGGGGCCGGCCTGGCTGCTCGCCCCGCGCGACCTGTCCCGGCGCGAACGCGCCGCGCTCACCCTGTACTCCTCGACCTGTCTGCCGCTCGTCGCGGCCATCACCGCGATCGGCACCGACGACGGCGTCCTGGGCGCGGGCGAAGCCGCCGCCCTGGTCGGCGCGGCCATGCTCTCCGTCCTGGTCTTCCCGCTGCTCGCCCTGAAGGCCCTGGCCGGCCGGCGGGCCGGACCCTCCTCCCCCACGGCCGGGGCGTCCGAGACGTGGTGACCCCGTCGGCCCACCGCGCCCCGGACGCCGGGCGACGCCGGGCCGTCAGCTGCGTGCGCCCTCCGCGGCCCGCGACCGGGGGGCGGTGGCCGTGCGGCGCCCTTCGCGGGCGATGACGGCGTGGGCCGCCTCCGCCGTGACGAGGCCGAGGGCGATGAAGGCCGCGCCGACGGGGCCGAGCCAGTGGGGGCCCGCCCAGGCCATGCCCGCCTGGCCGACCAGGGGAGCCGCCGAGACGCCCACGTAGACCATGGCCGAGGCCAGCCCCGTGAGCAGGGGGGCAGCGGTCGGCAGGGCGGTGATCAGGCGGTGGGTCTGCGGGGCCAGGAGGCCCCAGCCGCACACGCCCCAGACGAGCAACGCCACGACGGTGGACGGGAGATGGGCGCTCGTCCACGGCAGGAGGGCGAAGTCGACCGCCGCCACGGCTGTCGCGGTGTTGATGACGCGGCGGCCGCCGAAGCGGTCGACCAGGCCGCCCGAACCGAGCGTGCCCGCGGTGGCGGCCAGGCCCCAGACGAAGAGCAGCACGGCCAGGGTGGTGCCGCTGCCGTCCGTCGCGCGGTCGAGGCTCGCGCTGATGAAGGAGTAGACCGTGTAGAGGCCGGTGTAGACGAGGAGCGTGGTGAGGAGGGTGAGGCCGATGCGGCGGTCGGCGAGCGGGGCGAGGCGCGTGCGCAGCGGGACCGCCGGGGGCGTGGGGATCGCGGGGAGCAGCAGTGCGACGGCCGCGGCGGCGAGGACCCCGAGGGCCGACACGAAGACCATGGTGAGGCGCCAGTTGCCGGTGACGCTGCCGATCGCCGTGCCGAGGGGCGAGCCGAGGGCCGTCGCCGCGCTGAGGCCCGTCATCACGGTGGCGATGGCGCGGCCGCGCCGCTCGGGCGGGGCGAGGGCCGCGGCCGCCGCGACGGCCGCCGGGGTGACCATCGCCCCGCCGAACCCGGCCAGCGCCCGGCCGGCCAGGGCCACGCCGAAGTCGGGGACGAAGGCGGTCAGGAGGTTGCCCGCGGTGAAGACGGCGAACCCGGCGAGGAACAGCGGCCGCCGGGCCCTGCGCGCGGTGCACGCGGCCATGACGGGACCCAGTACGGCGTAGGTGAAGGCGTAGGCGGTCAGGAGCCATCCCGCGGTGCCCACGGACACGCCGAGCGAGTCGGCCGCGTCCGGCAGGATCCCGGCGATGACGAAGCTGTCGGTGCCGATGGCGAACATTCCGGCGGCGAGGACGAGGAGTGATCGGTACACGGGTGCGGGACCTCCGGTTGGGGTGTCGGGGCACAACGGGTGCGGTGCGCGCGAGGGATGCACGGAGTGCGCCGGGCGCGCCGGGGCCGTCCGAGCGAGCGGACGAGCGGGAGATGTAACTGAACCCGTTACGACACAGGGCTCAAAAAAGGCCGGTCCGCACGGACCGGCCCGTTCGACAGGGTCAGGCGACCGTCTCCTTGAGCACGTCGGCGACGGTGACCCCGGCCAGTTCGGCCTTCATCGCCTCTTCCGCGCGGTCGTACGCGCCGCGCAGGACCGGCGGGATGCCGCGCCCCACGGGGCACTTCCGGTTGGGAGCGGAGGCGTGGAGGGCGAGGAGCGGGTCGGGCTCGACCGCGAGGTAGACGTCCCGGAGCGTGATCGCGCCGGGCTCGCGGGCCAGGCGCCAGCCCGCGCCCTGGCCGCGCTGCGACACCACGAGGCCCGCGTCGCGCAGACCGCCGAGCGTGCGGCGGATGACGACCGGATTGGTGTTGACGCTGGCGGCGATCTCGTCGGACGTCACGATGCCGTCGGGCCGCTTGGGGCAGACCAGGGCCATCCACGTCAGCGCGTGCGTGGCCACGGTCATGCGGCTGTTGGCGCTCACGGGCCCTCCGGTCGCTCGGTTCGCTCGGCTCTGCTGTCGAAACCGATTCTGTTACGACAGGGGCGTGGCTGTCCAGCCCCGTCCGTCCTCGTCGAGGAGTGCCGCGAGCTTCTTGGGGGCCAGGGACCGATAGCTCTCCACGAGGAGTTCGGCGATCTCCGACCAGTCCGCGGCGGCCGCGTCCAGGTGCAGGGCGACCACGTCGGCGCCCCGGCCCAGGCGGAAGAAGGGCGGGCCCGCGTTCGTCAGGGCAGCCAGCTCCTCGCCGTGGGCGCGGAACGTGAGGGTCGTGGTGGGCACGGCGGCGTGGGCGTGGGTGGCGGCGGGGCTCGCGGGGTCTGAGACGTAGACGTGGGCGAAGGTGCGGCCCCGGACGCGCCAGCGGACGCCGGTCCAGGCCCGCTCCTCGTACGCCTCGGGGAGGCGGCCGCAGATCCCGCGCAGGTGCGCGAGCGCGTCGAGGGGGACCTCGGCGTCGGGAGGCGTGGTCATCCGCGTGGTCCTCCGGGGAGTGCGGGCGGCGGGTCCGACGGCCGCAGGAAGGTGACGGTGGGGTGGTCCTGGGGCGCGGTGGGCGGGGTGACCCGGGCCCGCACGCCGTAGACCTCCGCGATGAGGGGCTCGCTGATGACCTCCACCGGCGTGCCGTGCGCATGCGCCCTGCCCTCCTTCAGGACCAGGATCTCGTCGCAGAACATCGCCGCCAGGTTGAGGTCGTGCAGGGCGATCACCGTGGTGACGGGGAGGGCGGCCACCAGGGCGAGGAGGTCCAGCTGGTGGTGGATGTCCAGGTGGTTGGTGGGCTCGTCGAGGAGGAGCTCGCGCGGGGACTGGGCCAGGGCCCGGGCGATGTGGGAGCGCTGGCGTTCGCCGCCGGAGAGGGTGTGCCAGGGCTGGTCGGCGCGGTCGGCCAGGCCCGTGCGGGCCAGGGCCTCGGTGACGGCCCGCTCGTCCTCGGCCGTCGAGGGCACCCAGGCGCGGCGGTGCGGGACCCGGCCCAGGCGGACGACGTCCCGTACCGTCAGGTCGACCTGGGTGTCCGCCTGTTGTTCCACCAGGGCGAGGCGGCGGGCGACCGCGCGGCGGCCCAGGTCGCGCAGCGGCTCGCCGTCGAGGGTGACCGCCCCGGCGGTCGGGGCCAGGACGCCCGCGAGGAGGCGCAGGAGCGTGGACTTCCCGGAGCCGTTGGGGCCCAGGAGACCGACCACCGTGCCCGGGCGCGGAGCGAGGGTGACGCCGTCGACGATGAGGCGCCCGCCCGCGGTCCGGGAGACCCGGTCCGCGCTCAGGCCCGCGCCGCCCGCCGCGGGAAGGTCCGCCGAAAGCTCCGCCGGAGGGCCTGCCGACGGCCCTGCTTGGGACTTCGCCGCGCTCATCCGACCCTCCTCGTGCGGTAGAGGACCGCCACGAACGCGGGGACGCCGATCAGCGACGTGACCACCCCGACCGGCACCTCCTGCGGGTCCAGGAGCGTACGGGCCAGGGTGTCCACCCAGATGAGGAAGACCGCGCCGGTCAGGGCCGTCACCGGCAACAGGCGGGCGTGGCGCGGGCCGACGAGCACGCGGGCCGCGTGCGGCAGGGTCAGGCCGACGAAGCCGATGGCCCCGGCCGCGCTGACCAGGGCGGCCGTGAGCAGGGCCGTGGTGCACAGCAGGAGCAGCCGGACCCGGGTGACGTGCACGCCCAGGGCGGCCGCCGCGTCCTGGCCGAAGGCGAACGCGTCGAGGGTGTGGGCCTGGGACAGACAGATCACCAGGGCCACGGCGAGGACCGCCGCGCACACCACCACGTCCGTCCAGTCCGCCCCGCTCAACGAGCCGAGCAGCCAGAACAGGACGCCGCGCGTCGTCTCCGCGTCGGCGGCCGTCAGGATGACGAAGGAGGTGAGGGAGGAGAAGAGCTGCATGGCCGCGACCCCGGACAGGACCACGCGGTCCGTCGTGGCACCCAGCGCCTGGCTCAGGAGCAGCACGAAGCCGAACGCGCACAGGGCTCCGGCGAACGCCCCGCCGGAGACCGACACCGCTCCCCCGCCGACCCCGAGGACCACCACCGCCACCGCGCCCGTGGACGCCCCTGAGGACACGCCGAGGACGAAGGGGTCGGCGAGCGGATTGCGCAGGAGCGACTGGAGGACCGCGCCGCACACGGCGAGGCCCGCCCCGCAGACGCCCGCGAGCAGGGTGCGCGGCATGCGCAGGTTCCATACGATGCCGTCGCGCAGCGGGGTGAGCTCGGCCTCGCCCCAGCCGAGGTGGGCGGCCACCGCCGCCCAGACGTCCGGTACGGAGATGTCGGCCGGGCCGATGGTGACGGCGACGGCCACCGACAGCGGCAGGGCCACCAGGCCCGCCGCCCACAGCAGCGCCGCGCGCCCGGCGCCGTGCCGTCCGCGCCGGGAGCCGCGCGTCCGCTCGCGCACGGCGGTGCTCACCGCGCCAGGCCGAACGCGCGCAGCCCCGCCGCGACTTGTTCGATGCCGTCGACCGTGCGGATCGTCGGGTTGAGGGCCTGGCCGCTGAGCAGCACGTACCGCTTCTTCTTCACGGCCGTGAGGTTCTTGGTGACGGGGTTGGACTCCAGGAACCTGATCTTCTGGCGGGCGCTCTCGGCCGACTGGGCCTTGCGGGTGAGGTCGCCGATGACGAGGACGTCCGGGTCGCGGTCGGCCACGGTCTCCCAGTTGATCTGGGGCCACTCGGCGCGCGTGTCGGCGAAGACGTTGCGGACGCCGAGGGCGCGCGTGATGACGCCGGGCGCGCCGCAGCAGCCCGCGATGTAGGGCGCCTTGGAGTCGGAGAACCAGTACAGGACGGACGCGTCGGACGACTTGAGCGTCCGCTTCGCCCGGGTGACGCGGGACTTGAGGTCGGCGACGAGGCGCTCGCCGCGCGCCTGGACGTGGAAGACCCGGGCCAGGTCGCGGATCTCGCCGTAGACGGTGTCCATGGTGAGCGTCTTGGTGCGGGTGCCGTCGCCGTCGCCGCCGTTGTCCTTGCCCGCGCAGTCGGTGGGCGAGACGTAGACGGGGACGCCGAGCTCGGTGAACTTGGCGCGGTCGGCGACGCCGCCCTTGCCGACGGTGTAGAGGAACGACGCGCTGACGAAGTCCGGCTCCTTGGAGAGGACCTTCTCCAGGGACGGGTAGCGGTCGGCGAGGCGTTCGACCTTCGCGTTCTGCTTCTTCAGGCCGGGCAGGACCGGGTCGGTCCAGGTGCCGGTGCCCGCCATGCGGTCGGCGAGGCCGAGGGAGAGCAGGATCTCCGTGGAACCCTGGTCGAGGGAGACCGCCCGCTCGGGCGGCGAGGTGACCTCGGCCTTCTCGCCGCAGGAGGTGACGGTCACCGGGTAGCCGGGGGCCTTGGCGCCCGCGTCCCTCCGCTCGGCCGAGCCGCCGCAGGCGGTGAGCAGGAGCAGGCCGCCCGCCGCGAGCAGGGCGGTCAGGCGCGGCCCGGGGGCGGTGCGGGCACCGGGGGCGGCACTGCGGGGGCGGGCGGCCGCGCGGCGTGCGCGAGGGACGAGAGGAGGCACAGGTCTTCCCGGGTCTCATGGCTCATGCGCGGAGCCTGGTCTGCGAAACCCCGCCGCCCGGCGCGCGGTCGGCGGTGCCAGCAGGTCTTCGGACTCGGGTTCGTCCGGGCGGGGCCGCCTTCCCGGATGTCCGTGACATCCAGTGGCCGCTGGTCCCGCCCGTCCCCCTCACCGCTGCGCGTCAGTTCCGGATTCCCACCGGATTCCCTGGCCCGGGTGCGGGCGCGACTGGCGTGCGCAAGCTATCACCCCGCCGCGGGCCGGGAGGACGTCACCCCTGCTCGGGGTGCGGCTCGCCGCGGTAGGTGCCGAAGGACCACTTGTTGCCCTCCGGGTCCGCGACGGCGAACTCGCGGCTGCCGTACGGCTGGTCCTCGATCTCGCGGACGACCTCTACGCCCGCCTCCTTGAGGCGGCTGTAGAGGGCGTCGACGTGGTCCGTGACGACGTACGCGCCGAACGTCCCCGGCTGCAGGCACCACTCGGCCGACCGCGGGTCGTACGAGCCGAGCATGACGCCGCCGCCCTCGGGCCAGTCGAGCTGGGCGTGGGCGACGCGGCCGCCGTCCTCGTACACGGCGGTGCGCAGGAAGCCGACGGTGGTGACGAGGAAGTCGATGAGGGCGGGGGCGTCGTGGGCCTGGAAGGTGGGCCAGACGTCCGGGGTGCGCGGGTTCGGGGAGGTGTGGCTGCTCTGTACCGCTTCGCTGGTGTTCATGTCCCTCAGTCTTCGCCGTCGCGGTGTCCCCCGGCTTGGATATTCCGGCACTCCTCGGCCAGCCAGGCGCTCGGGCTCGCGCCCGTGTACTGGCGGAAGTCGCGCACCAGGTGGGAGTGGTCGTAGTAGCCGCAGTCGGCGGCGACGCGGGCGAGGTCGGCGGGCGCGCCCGCGACGACCGCGCGCACGACCCGCGCCTTCGCGTGCTGGAAGCGCATCAGGCGGGCGGCCTGCTTGGGCGTCACGCCGGTCTCGGCGCGGAACAGGGCCGTCAGGCGGCGCTCGCTGAGCGCGACGTGCGCGGCCAGGCCCCGCAGGGTGCCCGCGCCCCGGTGCCGGGCGAGCCACGCCCAGGCCTCGGCGACCTCGGGGCGGACCGGGGCGAGGCGCTCGGCGTCGGCGGCGCGGCGCGCCAAGTAGGCGTTGAGGCAGGCGAACCGCTCGTCCCAGCCGTCGGCCTCGCACAGCCGCTCGCGGACGCCGGCGGCGATCCGGCCGAGGACGTCCGTGCCGTCGGTGACGAGCCGTCCGGTCAGCTCGGCGGCCGGGAGGCCGAGGAGCGAGCGGGCCGCGAGCGGGTGCACGGCGAGCTGGATGCCCGCCTGGTGCTCGGGCTGCACGACGTACGCCGGGCTCTGGTGCAGGCCGCCCACGACGATGTCGGTGCGCTCGGCGTCGGGCCCGGTGGCCTGTTCCGCGGTGGAGCCGGTGACGACGGGCCCGTCGAACGAGAAGATCAGCGTCAGATACGGCGACGGCAGGCCGCGGTGCAGACCCGGCGTCTCGCCGCTCGTGCGGTAGCCCACGGCGGACACGACCTTGCCGCCCTGCTCCGGCGGGAGCGGGGCGCGGACGAACTCGCGGCGGGCGGTGTCCATGCGTCCATTGTGACCGCGCGAGGAGCCGGGCGCGGCCGCGCGCGTGCCCCCGCCACTACCCGCTCCGCCGCGTCCCATGCCCGCCACGCACCGTGACATCGATCATGGGAATCGGCTCCGCGCGCTCGTAGCATGTCCCGCCGCTCCGCACGGGGCGGCGCACCACCTGGCGAGGACCCGAGGAACGGACACCATGGCTGTACGAGCACGAAGCAGGAGCAAGCGGGCGGCCCTCGGACTCGCGGGGGCGCTCGCGGCGGCGGTGTTCGCGGGCGGCGCGCTGTGGCCGGGCGCGGGCACGGCCGACGCGCGCCCGTCCGACGCGCCCGTCCGGCTCGCGCACTGGCCGAAGCCGGTGGCCGCCGAGCTCGGCGAGGTCATCGCCAAGAACGCCCACAAGGGCGCGTACGCCGTCTTCGACGCGGACAACACGACGTACCGCAACGACCTGGAGGAGGCGCTGCTTCCGTTCCTGGAGATGAAGGGCGTCCTGACCCGGAAGTCGATGGACCCGTCCCTGAAGGTCATCCCGTTCAAGGACACGGCCACGCACAAGGAGAGCCTCTACAGCTACTACAACCGCCTCTGCGAGGTCGACGACCAGGTCTGCTACCCCTGGGCCGCGCAGATCTTCTCCGGCTTCACGCTGAAGAAGCTCAAGGGGTACGTCGACGAACTGCTCGCGTACGACAGGCCGATCCCGGCGACGTACTACGAGAACGGCGAGGTGACGCGGACCGAGGTCCGGCGCCCCGAGTTCTCCCCCGGCATGCGGGAGCTGTACGGGGCGCTGCGCGCGCACGGGATCGAGGTGTACGTCGTGAGCGCCGCGAGCGAGGACCTGGTGCGGATGGTGCTCGCCGACCCCCGGTACGGGTACGGGGTGAAGCCGCGCAACGTCATCGGCGTCGGCCTCCAGCTCAAGGACCCGAGGACCGGCCGCGTCACCAGCTCCCGCAAGGAGATCGCCGAGGGCCGCTTCGGGCCGAAGGACCGGGCGCGGCTCGCCCGCTACGAGCTGACGCCTCGGCTGTGGGCGCCGCTGACCTGGTACCAGGGCAAGCCCGCGGCGATCTCCACGTACATCGACGAGTGGAAGAAGCCCGTCCTCGTGGCCGGGGACACGCCGTCGAGCGACGGGCCGATGCTCTTCCACTCGGCGGACGTGCGGCACGGGGGCGTCCGCGTGTGGGTCAACCGCAAGGACAGCTACATGAAGCAGCTGGACGCGATGAAGCGGAAGAACGCGGCGCGGCAACGGGAGTTGGGGCTGCCCTTGACCGCGGACAAGCGGTGGCTGACGGTGACGCCGGAGCAGATTGGCTGAGCGTTGGGGTGCATGTGCCGCTTCGTCCGTGGCTGGTCGCGCAGTTCCCCGCGCCCCTTCGGGCGCTCACCTCAGGCGGGGCGCTCACCTCAGGCGGTTGAACGTTGCCTCGATCGTCCCGCGGTCCGCGCCGGCCGCGAGGAGGGCGTGGAGCAGCAGGCGGGCCTTGGGCGCGTCGAGGGACCCCGCGGAGATCAGGCCGCGGGACAGCAGGTCGGCCTCGGAGCCGGGGCCGCGGTAGGTCTCGCTGAGGAGCGGGCCCGCGCCGGTGCGCGAGGCGAGGACGACGGGCATCCGGGCGGCGCGGGCCGCGAGCGGTTCGACCAGCCACTGGGGTGCGTGGCCCGCGCCGAAGGCCGCCACGACCAGGCCGTCGAAGCGGTCGTCCACCGCGTCCAGGAGCTCGCCGCCGTCGCCGAGGGAGAGCGTCAGCAGGGCCACGCGGACGGCGTTCCCGAGCCGCAGCGGGCGCTCCACGGTGGGCTCCTGGGGGCGCAGCAGGATCCGCGGCACGCCCTCCACCACGCGGCCGAGCGGGCCCGCGCCGGGCGAGACGAAGGTGGTGAGCGAGGTGGTGTGCGCCTTGCGCGCGTGCCGGGCCGCGTGGATCTCGTCGGCGAGGACCACGAGGACGCCGAGGCCCCGGCAGTGCGGGTCGGCGGCGACGGCGAGGGCGGCGGCGAGGTTCGCCGGGCCGTCGGCGCCCGGCAGGTCGGGGCGGCGCATCGCGCCGGTGACCACGATCGGGGCGCGCGGCGCGCACACCACGTCGAGCAGGAAGGCCGTCTCCTCCAGGGTGTCGGTGCCCTGCACGACCACGACGCCGTGGCCCGCGGCGGTGGCCTCGTCCACGCGCTCCGCGAGGTCGGCCAGGTCCTCCAGGGTCAGGGAGGAGCCCGGGAGCCTGCGGACGTCGTGCAGCTCCGTCTTGACGCCGTCCGGGACGGGGACGGTGGCGAGGGTCTGGGAGCCGGTGAGGCGGGTGGAGCCACCGCCGGACTGGGCGGAGATGGTGCCGCCGAGGGTGAAGACACTGACGGTTGTGGTCATGCCGGAGGCTCTCCCCGGGCCCGCACCGGCCCGAAACCAGGAGGCGTGGTTGCGCGCGTCACACGGCGGTCCGGGCGGCGGGCCCCGTCAGTACGCCGTGGTCGCGGTGAGGACCCCGGCCTCGATCGCGCTGGTCAGCGCCTTGTGGTCGGTCGCGTTCTGGGAGACGTAGCGCACGGCGAAGGCGGCGACGGCCCGGTCGAAGGTGTCGGCGGAGCCCAGGTAGGCGGCGATGGCCACACGGTCCCCGGAGCGGGCGTGGGCGCGGGCGAGGGCGGTGCCGCAGAGGCGGGCGTAGGCGAGGAGTTCGGCGGGTTCGAGGGCGGCGACGTCCACGGAGCCCTTCATGTCGCGCAGCTGGCGCCAGTAGTACGCGCGGCCCTGCGGGCCCGTCATCCAGCCGAGGAAGATGTCGCCCGCGGCCTGGAGCAGGCGCTGGCCCGCGACCACGCGGTGGCCCGGGTGGAGGTAGGGGCCGGTGGGCAGATGCTCTTCGAGGACGGACCGCACGGCCTCCTTGATCTGGAGGAACAGCGGGTCCTCGGCGTCCCGGCCGGTCAGCAGCACGATGAAACAGCGGGTGCCGACGCTGCCGACGCCGACGACCTTGCGGGCGGCGTCGACGAAGCGGTAGCGGTCGAGCAGGAGGCGGCGCTCCTCGGCGAGCGTCGAGCGGTAGTCGCCGAAGATCTTGCGCAGGGCGGCCATGTCGGGGGCGCCCGCCGGCTCGAGGAGGGGCGGGTCGTGGACGATGCGGCGGCGGTCGTCGACGACCTCGGTGAGTCTGCCGAGGGCCTGCAGGCTGGTGCGGCGGCGGGCGTGCGCGAGGCGGGCCTCGGCGCGCTCGCGCCGGCGCGCGGAGCCCATGAGGCGCAGCAGGTCGTCGGTGTCGACGCTGGCGTACCAGACGTCCAGCTCGCCCTTGCGGGCCAGGCGCCGGATGCCGGTGCGGTAGGCGGTGACGGCGGCGAGGGCCGCGTCGTGGGCCCCGTCCTCGCCCCTGCCGGTCTCGCGGGCGGCCACGGCGACGCTGGCGGCGAGGCGTTTGACGTCCCATTCGAAGGGGCCGGGGTACGTCTCGTCGAAGTCGTTCAGGTCGAACAGGAGGCGGCGCTCGGGTGAGGCGAACACGCCGAAGTTCAGCAGGTGCGCGTCCCCGCAGAGCTGCACGGTGAGGCCGGTGTGGCGCTGGGCGGCGAGGTCGCCCGCCATCACGGCGGCGGCTCCGCGCAGGAAGGCGAACGGGGACGCGGCCATGCGCCCGTAGCGGATCGGAAGGAGCTCCTGCACGCGGTCGGCGGCCTGCCGCTCCAGGACGGCCACCGGGTCGGGCCGGTCCGCCGAGGGGATCCAGATCCCGTGCGAGGACCGGGAGGCCCGTTTGCGGGCGGCCTTGCCCCGCTCCGCGCGCTCGGCCGCGGTGGTCATGGGCGGTCTCCCCTTTCGGCGGGCGGGCCCGGGGTGCTCGCGGGGCACCCCGGGCCCGCCCCTCTTCCCGTGGTCAGGAGGCTCTCCCCCCGCGACCCCGTCGGTCGCGCCGCGCGCACGGCCGCACACGCCGGACGGGTGTGAGGGACCAAGAGCAGCCAACGCCGGAGCGCGCGGGCGCGCATGTCGGGTACGCCGAGCGGGTGACGCCGGGCCCGGGGAGGATCCGCGTCAGCGGTTGTAGCGCATGAAGGCGCGCACCATGTGGCACGTCGTGTCGGACGGGGGGTGGATGCCCACCGTTTCGGCCATCGTGCGTATCCGTACGTTGCTCGCCTGGTTCGGCACCCAGACGCCCGCGTCGAGCAGGGCGATGGCCAGGCGCATGGCCTTGAGGCGGCGGTTGTGCGTGACGTACCACTCGCGGGGGCGGCCGGGCGGCAGGGGGTGCTTCTCCATCGGGACGTACGGCACGTCGAGCAGCGGCTGCTGGGCCGGGCACGGGGTGCGGGACGCTCGGGACGGGGTGCGGTTGCGGGAGCGGGCGGTCGGCTCGGCGGGCAGGGACGGGACTGCGGCAGCGGGCACGGACATCCTCCTGTCGCGGTTCGGGAACCCTCGCGGGCCCCTTCGAACATTGCTTCCATTCTACGTGCCGGCACTGACAACGGCCCGTGCCCAGCGAGGCAATCCCCGCTGGCCAGAAGGGGTTTGAGGGGGCGTGGGGCGGATGGTTCGGAGGTAGCGTGTGCGGCATGGAGATCTGGATCAACCCCGCCTGTTCGAAGTGCCGCAGCGCCCTGACGCTGCTCGACGCGGAGGGCGCCGCGTACACGGTGCGCCGCTATCTGGAGGACGTGCCCAGCGCCGACGAGATCCGCGTCGTGCTCGGCAGGCTCGGCCTCGAACCCTGGGACATCACCCGCACCCAGGAGGCCGCCGCCAAGGAGCTCGATCTGAAGGACCGGGCCCGCTGGCCGCGCGACGACTCCGGCCGCGAGGCGTGGATCGAGGCGCTCGCCGCGCATCCCGAGCTCATCCAGCGGCCGATCATCACGGCGGACGACGGCACGGCGGTGGTGGCCCGCACGGAGGAGGCGGTGCGGGACGCGCTGGGGCGGTGACGCGCCGGGACGCCCCGCGCCCGGCCCGGCGACCGGGACAGGCGCAGGGCGACCGAGCGACAAGAGCGGGCAAACCTTTACAAACACCTGCACATTCGTACGTAGGGTGGAGCGCTCCACCCGGGCCGCACCGGCGGCGCGGGACGAGTGAAGGGAGCGGCCCGTGCGGAGCTGGCTCGCCGGGGGCGTCTACGGCACGGTGCTCGCGAGCGCGCTGCTCGCCGCCCTGCAGTCCGAGGGCGAGCGCTTCACGCCGTACTACGACGCCGCCTGGGTCATGGTCACCGCGGGCACGGCGGCGCTCGCCCACGGCTACGCCCACCACATGGCCACGCACAGGCCGGGCAGCGGCAGCCACCGCTGGCGCCAGCTCGGCTGGGCGCTCGCCGACGAGTGGCCGGTGGTCATCGCCTGCTGGCCGACCGTCGCGCTCCTCGTCCTCGCCGGGATCATGGACTGGCCCGAGCGGAGCGTCACGTACACCGGGCTCGGCCTGAACGCGGCCCTGCTCTTCGGCTGGGGCACCTTCGCCGCGCTGCGCTCGGGCTACCGCAGGCGCTCGGCCGTGCTCATCGGCGTCGCCGACGCGGCGATCGGCCTGCTGATCGCGGCGGCCAACGCGGTGATCAAGTAGCGCCGCGCCCGCCCGGCACCGGCCCCGCGGGGTGATCTGAACCACTCCCGCCCCAGGTAACACGGGGTTCACATATGGGCAACGGACGGGAAATCGCGTGTTGACAGGCTGCCGTCATCGCCACGGCCCGCAGCACCCGCACGACTGCGCCGTACCAAGTGTTCTAAGGATGAGGCCCGTGACCTTCAAGGCTGAGTACATCTGGATCGACGGCACCGAGCCGACCGCCAAGCTCCGTTCCAAGACCAAGATCCTCACCGATGACGCACAGGGCGCCGAGCTCCCCCTCTGGGGCTTCGACGGCTCGTCCACGAACCAGGCGAAGGGCCACGCCTCCGACCGCGTCCTGAAGCCGGTCTTCTCCTGTCCGGACCCGATCCGCGGCGGCGCCGACATCCTGGTCCTGTGCGAGGTCCTGAACACGGACATGACGCCGC
Organism: Streptomyces sp. AN091965; assembly: GCF_022698285.1. Lineage (NCBI taxonomy): Bacteria > Bacillati > Actinomycetota > Actinomycetes > Kitasatosporales > Streptomycetaceae > Streptomyces > Streptomyces sp. AN091965. The sequence goes on from NZ_JALDMY010000001.1 coordinate 3,132,328, forward strand.
ACTCCTCCAACACGCGGGCGCTGCTCGCCGAGGTCGAGGAGCGGTTCGCGGCGCAGGAGCCGATCTTCGGCATCGAGCAGGAGTACACGTTCTTCGAGGGCGACCGCCCGCTCGGCTTCCCCGTCGGCGGCTTCCCCGCCGCGCAGGGCGGCTACTACTGCGGCGTCGGCTCGGACGAGATCTTCGGCCGTGACATCGTCGAGGCCCACCTGGAGAACTGCCTCAAGGCCGGTCTCGGCATCTCCGGCATCAACGCCGAGGTCATGCCCGGCCAGTGGGAGTTCCAGGTCGGCCCGCTGTCCCCGCTGGAAGTCTCCGACCAGCTGTGGGTGGCCCGCTGGCTGCTCTACCGCACCGCCGAGGACTTCAAGGTCTCCGCGACCCTCGACCCCAAGCCGGTCAAGGGCGACTGGAACGGCGCGGGCGCGCACACGAACTTCTCCACCAAGGCCATGCGCGAGGGCTACCCCGCGATCATCACCGCGTGCGAGTCGCTCGGCGAGGGCTCCAAGCCGATGGACCACGTCAAGAACTACGGCGCGGGCATCGACGACCGCCTCACCGGCCTGCACGAGACCGCCCCGTGGAACGAGTACTCGTACGGCGTCTCCGACCGCGGCGCCTCGGTCCGCATCCCGTGGCAGGTCGAGAAGGACGGCAAGGGCTACATCGAGGACCGCCGCCCGAACGCGAACGTCGACCCGTACGTGGTGACGCGGCTGCTTGTCGACACCTGCTGCGCGGCCCTGGAGAAGGCCGGTCAGGTCTGACCTGTTCCGTACGTTGTGCCGGTTTTCAAAAAGGGGCGCCCACCGCTGTGGTGGGCGCCCCTTTCGTGCTGCTCAACGCCCCTTGTCAGGGGCGCCACTTCAGGCCATCCAAATGCCAAGACGGCGTATCAACGTACGAGAAGGGGTCCGCCGGACCCGTTCCCATCTGCTTCAATGGGGGCCATGGGCAGCTTCCAGAACACCGCGACGGGTCATCATGACCTTGAGCCCTTCTGGCCTTCCCGGCAGCACCACGACTTCGACCGGGTGTGTTGCCGCGCGCTGAACGCGCGGGCCCTCTAAAGCCGTTTCCCCGGCCTCCGGCCTGACGCGCACGACGTACGTCCTCGACGACTCCTTAGCGCGAAAGAGCTGACTCATGGCGAACTCCCGTACCTTCACCGCCGCCAACGCCGCCACCGCCACCCGTCCCACCGCGCCCTCGGCGCGGGGACGGCTGCGGGCCGTCGCCCCCGACGAGGTGGCGCGGATCTCCGACCTCGCCGACTTCTCCGGCTTCCTGCCGCCCGGCGCGACGCTCCTGCCCGCGCCGCAGCACACCCTGCCCGCGCTGCCGGGCCAGCCGCCGATGATCGGCTATCTGGTCCTGCTGCCCGCCGGGCAGGAGCACCTCGCGTCCGTCGCGCCCGAGCCCGAACAGGCCGCCGCGACGAGCGGCGAGGGGCCCGTGCGGATCGATGCCGCGCGGCGCTCCGCGCACGTCGACGGGCGCCATCTGGACCTCACGTATCTGGAGTTCGAGCTGCTCGCGCACCTCGTCGCGCACCCGCACCGGGTGCACACGCGCGACCAGCTGGTGACGACGGTGTGGGGCTACGGCCACGTGGGCGACGGGCGGACCGTCGACGTCCACGTCGCCCGGCTGCGGCGCAAGCTCGGCGCCGAGCACCGCAGGACGATCCAGACGGTGCGGCGCGTGGGCTACAAGTACGCGCCTTCGACGGCGGGCTGACCCGCCCGTTCTCCTGTCGGCGGAATCCGGTTCCCGCGGGCCGGTCCTGGCGTGCAGAGTTCGGATCATGAGGATTCTGATGCTCGGTGGTACGGAATTCGTGGGGCGGGCCGTCACGGAGGCCGCGCTCGCGCGCGGCTGGGACGTGACGGTCTGCCACCGCGGCCGGCACCCGGCCCCCGCCGGGACGCGGACGGTCACCGTCGACCGCGCGGCGCCCGACGGGCTCGCCGCCCTCGCCGCCGACGGCGGCACCTGGGACGCCGTCGTCGACACCTGGTCGGGGGCGCCGCGGGCCGTGCGGGACGCCGCGCGGCTGCTCGCGGGGCGCGCCGGGCGGTACGTGTACGTGTCCAGCGGCTCGGTGTACCGCTACCCCGGCGAGGCCGGTTCGGACGAGTCGTTCCCCGTCGTGGACGGCGATCCGGACGCGGACGCGGTGGCGTACGCCGAGGACAAGCGGGGCGGTGAGCTCGCCGCCGACGCCGCCTTCGGGCCCGGGCGGACGCTGCTCGTGCGGGCCGGGCTCATCCTCGGCCCCTACGAGAACATCGGGCGCCTCCCCTGGTGGCTGAACCGGGTCGCGCGGGGCGGTCCCGTGCTCGCGCCGGGGCCCCGGGCGGCGGGCATCCAGTACATCGACGTACGGGACCTCGCCCAGTGGACGCTCGACGCGGTGGCGGCCGGGCTGCACGGGCCCTACAACCTCGTGTGCCCCCAGGGCCACGCCACGATGGGGGACCTCCTGGAGGCCTGCGTGGACGTGGCCGGGGGGCCTGGTGCCGAGCTGCGGTGGACGGCGCCGGAGGCCGTGCTCGCCGCGGGGATCGAGCCGTGGTCGGAACTGCCGGTGTGGCTGCCGCCGGGCGAGCTGTACGACACGATGCACGACACGAGCGCGGCCAGGGCCGGGGCGCGCTGCCGCCCCCTGGCCTCGACCGTGGCCGACACCTGGGCCTGGCTCCAGGCGCTCGGCGGGGTGGCCCCCCGGCGCCCGGACCGCCCGGCGGTGGGCCTCTCCCCGGCGAAGGAGGCGAAGGCCCTGGCACAGCCCTGCCCGGGGCGCCGGGCGGCGCCCCGGGCAGCGGGGGTCACGCCGGGACCCTGACCCGGGCCGGGGGCTCCGTCGGGGTCTCGCCGTGGGAGACCTGCGGGAGCCAGCGGAGGCCTCGGGGGGTGTGCCAGTTGCGCTCGCCGAGGAGGGTCATGAGGGACGGCAGCAGGATCATGCGGACCACCGTGGCGTCGAGGAGGACCGCGACCCCGAGCCCCACGCCCATCTGCTGCATGTCCTGCATGGACAGCATGCCGAACACCGCGAACACGGCCACCATGATCACCGCGGCCCCGGTCACGGCCCCCGCGGTCCGCGAGATGCCCTCGCGGATCGCGGCCCGGTTGTCGAGCCCCTGGTCGCGGGCCTCACGGATCCGGGAGACCACGAACACGTGGTAGTCCATCGACAGGCCGAAGAGGACGACGAGCACGAACAGCGGCATCCAGCTCTCGATGGCGCCGACCTTCTCCGAGCCGATGAGCGAGGCGCCCCAGCCGTGCTGGAAGACGGCCGTCATGACGCCGTAGGCCGCGCCCACGGACAGCAGGTTCAGGGCGATCGAGGTCACCGCGATGACCACCGAGCGGAAGCTGAGGAGCATCAGCAGGAAGGTGACGGCGGCGATGAAGAGGAAGACCGGCACGATCCCCTCGCCGAGCCGGTCGGTGAAGTCCCGCGACCCGGCGAGCTCCCCGCCGACATGGGCCTCCAGGCCGTCGGCGCGCGTGTCGGCGCGGAAGTCCCGCACGTCCGACCTCAGGTCGTCCAGGGCCTTCCTGGCGGCCGCGTCGCTGCCGGTGCCCGGCAGCGGCACCTCGATCTCGGCCACGTTCGCGGCCTTGTGCAGCGTCAGCTCGGCGCCCTCGCCCGCCTTCGCGGTGAGCGTCCGCAGGCCGTCGCGGACCGGCGCGGCCCCGATGTCGTCGGCGTGCACGACGACGCGGGCGGGCGCGGGACCGCCGGGGAACTCGTCGGTGATCTCCCGGTACGCCACGGAGAGCCGCGCGTCCGAGCCGAACTGCTTCTCCAGGCCGAGCTGTTCGGTCTTCATGCCGAGCGCGGGCGCGGCCAGCGCGAGCAGCAGCCCCGCGGAGGCGACGGCGAAGACCTTGGGCCGGGCGAGGACCGGCTTCACCAGGGACCCGGCGAGCGTGCCGCTGGCGTGGACGCCCTTCTTGGCGCGGCGGTTGAGGAAGGGGATACGCCCGGCGTCGATGCGGTCGCCGAGCCAGGACAGGAGCGCGGGCAGGACGGTCACGGAACCGAGCATCGCCACGCACACCACCAGGATCGTGGCGACGGCGAAGCCCTTGAAGAGGAGCAGGCCCGACAGGAACATGCCCGCCATGGCCACCATCACGGTGAGGCCGGAGACCAGGACGGCGCGCCCGCTGGTGGCGGCGGCGATCCGCAGCGCGGTCTCGGCGTCGTGGCCCGCGGCCCGCTCGTCCCGCTCGCGCCGCAGGTAGAACAGGCAGTAGTCGACGCCGACGGCGAGGCCCATCAGGAACATCACGGAGTACGTGGTCTCGGCCATGTGCACCGCGTGGCTGGCGAGCCCGAGCAGCCCGAAGGCGGCGACGCAGGCGGTCAGCGCGAGCCCGACGGGGAGCAGCGCGGCGACGACCGCGCCGAAGGCGACCAGGAGGATGGCGAGCGCGAGCGGCACCGCCATGAACTCGGCCTTCTTCAGATCGTCGGCGAGCAGGTCCTTGAGGAACTTCTCGGAGCTGGCGTCGCCGAACTGGTGGACGGCGATGCCGTGCGCCGCGCCCGCCTCCCTGGCCCGGTCGACGGCGTCGAGCACCGGGTCGACGCGGTCGGCGGCCTGGTCGGAATCGCCCTTGAGCGCGAAGCGGAGCAGCGCGTCCTTGCCGTCCTTCGAGGGCAGCGGCGGCTCCACCCGCGTCGTCCCGCCGGTCTTCTCGATCGCCGCGGCGAGGTCCGCGGCCGCCTCCCGCCAGCCGTCGGCGGTCCGCGCGCTGACCATGACGAGCTCGGCCGCGGGCTCGTCGATGCCCGCGTCCTTGAGGATCTTCGCGGCACGCGCCGAGTCGCCGGTGCCCATCTCGTCGTCGTCCGCGGTGACGGTGCCGGTGGCGCCGCCGACGACGGTGGCGAGCACCACGAAGAGCAGCCAGCCGAGGATCGCCTTCTTGCGGTGGTGCGCGCTCCACACCCCGAGTCGTGCCGCGAGGTTCAGCCTCTTGGCGCTCATGACCTTCGCCCCCATTGGTAAGCGTGAGTTAAGCGAGTTGACGTGAAACACGCTAGGAATGGGCGGCGTCCGGACCCAGCCGCCGAGCCCCCCTCTCGGGGAAGCACAGGGCGAGGCCGGGGGGTGTCGTCAGGTACACCCCCGTTCTGGGGGCGGAACCGAATGACCCGGACCGCCCCGACCAGGGAAACTGTCCTTGTGCCCGGTGGTTTCGCACACCACGGGACACAGCGGGCCACGGGCGGACACATCCGGTCGCGGCCGGTCACGGCAGCCGAGGAGAGGGAGACCATGAAGACGTCGAGGGTGCGCGAGAGCCTGCTCGCGGGAGCGCGCGGCCTGTACATGACGGTCCTCTCGCTGGTCGGATCGATCACGCTCTTCGTGCTCTCGGTGGTGTCGATCGTGCTGATCCCGCTCGGGCTCGGCGTGTTCACCACCCCGCTGGTCCTGACCGCCGTACGCACGTACGCGACGCTGCACCGCGTGCACGCCGGGGAGTGGGCCGGCGTGACGATTCCGGTCCCCTACCGGCAGGAGCCCGCGCGGCCTGCCCGCGGCGTGGCCGGGCAGGTGGAGCGGTGCGGCCGGATGCTCAAGGACCCGGCGACCTGGCGGGACATGCAGTGGCTCCTGGTGAACATGACCTTCGGCGTCGTCCCGGCGGTCCTCCCGCCCTCCCTGGTCCTGTACATGGGGTACGGCTGGGTCCTCGCCTGCGGCGTCTGGAAGCCGATCTACGACGCGGGCGGCGGCGAATGGTTCGCCTTCATCCACGTCACCTCGCAGAACGCCGCGTTCGCCGCCGCCGCGCTCGGCACCGCCTTCTTCGCCTTGAGCCTGTACGTCAATCCGCTGCTGCTGCGCGCCCACTTCCAGCTCTCGCGCACCCTGCTCGCCCCGACGGCCACCATGCGGGAGCGGGAGCTCGCGCAGCGCGTGGACCGTCTTGAGGAGACCCGGCACGACGCCGTGGACAGCTCCGCCGCCGAACTGCGCCGCATCGAGCGCGATCTGCACGACGGCGCGCAGGCCCGTCTCGTCGCCATGGGCATGGACCTCGGCACCATCGAGGCCATCGTGGAGAAGAACCCGGCCAAGGCCAAGGAGATGATCGCCAAGGCCCGGCAGAACTCCGGCGAGGCGCTCACCGAGCTGCGCGACCTGGTGCGCGGCATCCACCCGCCGGTCCTGGCCGAGCGCGGCCTCGGCGACGCGGTGCGGGCGCTCGCGCTGCGCCTGCCGGTGGCGACGGACGTGGACGTGGACCTGGCGGGCCGGGCGGACGCCTCGGTGGAGGCGGCGGCGTACTTCGCGGTGAGCGAGGTCCTGACGAACGCGGTCAAGTACGCGCAGGCGGAGCGGATCTGGGTGGACGTCCACCACGCGGACGGCATGCTCCGCATCGCGGTCACCGACAACGGCAAGGGCGGGGCGAGCGTCGGCTCGGGAACCGGCCTGAGCGGGATCGAACGGCGGCTCGGTACATTCGACGGCATACTCGCCGTCAGCAGCCCCGTTGGCGGCCCGACCATGGTGACCATGGAGATCCCTTGCGAGTTGTCCTAGCCGAAGACCTCTTCCTGCTGCGCGACGGCCTGGTGCGGATGCTGGAGGCGTTCGACTTCGAGATCGCGGCCGCCGTGGAGACCGGTCCTGAGCTGACCAAGGCCCTGGCGGAGCTGCAGCCGGACGTCGCCGTCGTCGACGTCCGGCTGCCGCCGTCGCACACCGACGAGGGGCTCCAGTGCGCCCTCGCCGCGCGCCGCGCGCGCCCGGGCCTGCCGGTCCTGGTCCTCTCCCAGCACGTGGAGCAGCTGTACGCGCGCGAGCTGCTCGCCGACGGCACCGGCGGCGTCGGATACCTCCTCAAGGACCGGGTGTTCGACGCCGAGCAGTTCGTCGACGCGGTGCGCCGGGTCGCGGCGGGCGGCACCGCGATGGACCCGACGGTCATCCAGCAGCTCCTGTCGCGGCGGTCGGCGAACGAGCCGCTCGGCGCGCTGACCCCGCGCGAGCGCGAGGTCCTTGAGCTGATGGCGCAGGGCAGGTCCAACGCCGCGATCGCCGCGCAGCTCGTGGTGACGGAGCGGGCCATCGCCAAGCACACCTCCAACATCTTCGCGAAACTCGATCTTCCGGTCTCGGACGACGACAACCGCCGCGTCCTCGCGGTTCTCGCCTTCCTCGACCAGGGCCGCTGATCAACTGCCGTTCGCCGTACGGGATTCACCCGCTCCGCGTTGAACGCGGCGGGCCCCTGTTGCGTACGTCATCCCATGGGACGCACCACACGACGCACCTCACGAAAACGATCAAAGCTGGCCGGGCGGGCGATCGCCGCGTCGGCGGCGCTCATCCTGGGCGGCGGCGGACTCGTCGCGGTGAACGTCTACGCGAACGCCGAGGAGAGTCCGCCGCCCCAGGCCCGGGACGGCGGAATCCGGGCCACCACCATCAGCTGCCCGGACGTGGGCAACCAGCTGCCGGAGGTCCCCGACGACGCGCGCGCCGACGTCGACCGCGAACTCGCCGCCCTGGACAGCCAGATCACCGAGGCGTACGCACGGTTCGCCGAGGCCGGTGACCCCGAGGACCAGAGCGCGGTCCTCGGCCCGCTGGAGGAGCGGCGGCGGCCCACCATCGACGCCATCCGGTCCGCGATCGACCGGAGCGGCGAGGCCCCCGCGGACCTCGACAGCATGGCGCCGTGCACCATGCGCGCCGACGACGACGGGCCGCCACCGGGAGACACGGGCCAGGACCAGGGGCCGGGCCAGGATCAGGAACCGGGCCAGGAACCGGGCCAGGACCAAGGTCCGGGCCAGGGCCAGGCGGGCAACGGCCCCGAGGCCGGGGACTTCGTCGACATCACCTCCGTACGGCCCAACGTCCAAAAGCCCCGCAACCAGCGCGGCGCCTCGCGCGGCACCTTCACCACGCGCTGCGGCACGAACGCGAACGGCAAGTTCAACCCGGACAACGTCATCGTGGCGCCCGGCGTGAGCAACGGCGCCCACCACATGCACGACTACGTCGGCAACCAGGAGACCGACGCCTTCTCCAGCGACCAGGAACTCGCCGGCGGCCGCACCAGCTGCCGCAACCAGGGCGACAAGTCGACGTACTACTGGCCCGTCCTGCGGCTCCAGAACGGGAACGACGAGGACGACTCCGGCGCGGACGGCGGCGGCCGGGACAAGAACGTCGGCGAGATCCAGACGCCGGACCAGGTCACCTTGAAGTTCGTCGGCAGCCCCGTCGGCAAGGTCACCGCGATGCCGCGGTTCCTGCGCGTCATCACCGGCGACGCCAAGGCGTTCACCAACGGCGACGCGAACGCCAACGCCTCCTGGAGCTGCACCGGATTCGAGAACCGGCAGCTGAAGGACAAGTACCCGATCTGCCCCGAGGGCAGCAAAGTGGTCCGCACCTTCACCTTCCAGAGCTGCTGGGACGGCCGCAACACCGACAGCGCCAACCACCGCACACATGTCGCCTTCGCCGACCCGCGCAGCGGCCGCTGCCCCCGGGGCTTCCGCGCCGTGCCGCAGCTCGTGCAGCGCATCGTGTACGACGTGCCGCCGGGCCCCGGCTTCGCCGTGGACTCCTTCCCCGAGCAACTCCACAAGCCCGTCACCGACCACGGCGACTTCATCAACGTGTTCGACCGGAAGCTGATGCAGCGCGTGGCCTCGTGCATCAACGACAACCGCCGCTGCGCCTGACCCCCAGACTGCTGCGCGGTCGGCTCGCGCGGTGACCGGAGCGCCCTACGTGCCCAGGGCCAGTGTCCTCGTCCCCCCTAACCACCGTCGCTCCCCGACGCGTGGTGCGAGGACCGCTCCACCGTCCCGCCGAGGTGGCCGCGCAGCGCCCTGAGCACGCCCGGCTCGCCCACCGCGACCCACTTGCGGCCCACGAGGTAGCTGCCGCCGTAGTCCTTGGCCTGGTTGAGCCACTCGCGCTCGCCGCGGTCGGTGGCGAAGGTCGCGAGCACGAAGCGGCCGTCCCCGTTCCGGCAGTTCGCCTGGCGCAGCTCCGCCGCGTCCGTCTGGACGTCGGGCGCGCACTCGGCCTTCGCCGCGAGCTGCTCCAGGGTGCCGGTGGCCGTCGCGGGGCGCGCGGGCCCGGACCCGGAGCCGCCGTCGCCGCCCGCGAGCCCGGCCGCGATCACCAGGCCGATCGCGGTGGCCGAAACGGCCCCGGCCGCCCACACCATGCTCCTCATCCGTCGCTCCCGTCTCATCAGGTGATGTGAACGCGCCGTGTCCGTGCGTTCCGTCGCGTCCCGCAGGCCGCCCGGATACCGTGCGCCGCAGCCATCGACGCAGGGGGGTACACATGTACGAGCCATCGCGACGCTCCGTCCTCGGCACCGCGGGCGCCCTCGGCCTCACCGGCCTGGGCACCGCGCTTCCGGCCCTGCCCGCCCACGCGGCCGAGGGGCCCGTCCGGGGCCCGGCCTTCGATACGGACGCGGCGCGCGCCGTGCTCAATCGGCGACTCCCCCACCACGCGGACCAGTTCCGGCTCAGACTCGTCCCGGCGGAAGGCGGCCGGGACCGCTTCCGCGTGACCGGGACCTCCGGGCGCGTCGAGGTGTCGGGCACCACACCCGCCGTGCTGCTCGCCGGAGTCCACTGGTACCTGAAGTACGTGTGCGGCGCGCACCTCGCCTGGAACGGCGGCCAGCTGAACCTGCCGCGCCGGCTGCCCGCGCCCGCGCGCCCGCTCACCCGGTCCACCGCGCTCCCCCACCGGTTCGCGCTCAACGACACCAACGACGGCTACACCGCCCCGTACGCCGACTGGCCGTACTGGGAGCGCATGATCGACCTCCTCGCCCTGCACGGCTGCAACGAGGTCTTCGTCATCGCGGGCACCGAGGCCGTCTACCACCGCCTCCTGAAGGACTTCCAGTACACCGACGCCGAGTCCCGCGCCTGGCTGCCCGCGCCCTCGCACCAGCCCTGGTGGCTGCTGCAGAACCTGTCCGGCTACGGCGGCCCGCTCTCGCCGGAGCTCATCGCGCGCCGCGCGAAGCTCGGCCGCCGGATCGTGGACCGGCTGCGCGAGCTGGGCATGGCGCCGGTCCTGCCCGGCTACTACGGACACGTCCCCGACGGCTTCGTCACCCGCAACGGCGGCGACGCCCGGGTCGTGCCGCAGGGCACCTGGCACGGCTTCAAGCGGCCCGACTGGCTGGACCCGCGCACCGACGCGTTCGCACGGGTCGCCGCGGCCTTCTACCGCCACCAGCGCGATCTGTTCGGCGCGGCCGGGCACTTCAAGATGGACCTGCTGCACGAGGGCGGCACCGCGGGCGACGTGCCCGTGCCGGACGCCGCGCGCGGCGTGGAGAAGGCCCTGCGCACCGCGCACCCGGGCGCGACCTGGGTGATCCTCGGCTGGCAGGAGAACCCGCTGCCCGAGCTGCTCGACGCCATCGACAAGAAGAAGATGCTCATCGTCGACGGCGTGTCCGACCGCTACGCCACCGTCACCGACCGCGAGAAGGACTGGGGCGGCACGCCCTACTGCTTCGGCACCATCCCGAACTTCGGCGGGCGCACCACCATCGGCGCCCGCGCGCACGTCTGGCAGGAGAAGTTCTTCGCCTGGCGCGACAAGCCGGACAGCGCGCTCGTCGGCACCGCCTATCTCCCGGAGGCCACCGACCGCGACCCGGCCGCCTTCGCCCTCTTCTCCGAACTGGCCTGGCGTGACGACGAGGTGGACCGCGCCGCGTGGTTCTCCTCCTACGCCGGCTTCCGCTACGGCGGGCACGACCGCGCCGCGCGGTCCGCCTGGCGCGCCCTGCACGACACCGCGTACCAGCACACGGCGGTGGAGCGCAGCGACCCGCACGACTCGCTGTTCGCGGCCCGCCCCGACCTGGCCGCGAACCGCGCCGCCGAGTACGCGCCGCGCGCCCTCACCTACGACCCCGCCCGCTTCGACGCGGCCCTCACGGGTCTGCTCGGCGTCGCACCACGCCTTCGCGGCAGCGCCGCGTACAAGTACGACCTGGTGGACGTGGCCCGCCAGGCCCTCGCCCACCGCAGCCGCCAGCTCCTGCCCCAACTCAGAGCCGCCTACCTGCGCAAGGACCAGGACACCTTCCGGGCCCTGTCCACGCTGTGGCTGCGCCTGATGCGGCTCGCGGACGACGTGACCGGCGCGCACGAGGCCTTCCTGCTCGGACCGTGGCTCGACGACGCGCGGCGGCTCGCCACGAACGACACCGAGCGCGCCGAGTTCGAGCGCACCGCACGGGTCCTCATCACCGTGTGGGGCGACCGCGCCACCTCCGACCCCGGCAATCTGCACGAGTACGGCAACCGCGAGTGGCACGGCCTGTTGCGCGACTTCTACACCCCGCGCTGGCAGCGGTGGCTGGACGAGCTCGCCGACGCGCTCGCTGCCGGGCGCCCGCCCAAGGCGGTCGACTGGTTCGGCACCTTCGAGGAGCCGTGGACGCGCCGCCGCGACGACCATCCGCTGCGGCCGGTCACCGACGCGCACCGCACGGCCTCGCAGGTCCGGGACGCGCTCGCCCGCGCGCCCTACCAGGGCTCCCTGGAAGTCACCGCCGAGCCGCCCGCGTTCCCGCCCGGCGGCAGCGCGCGCGTCGAGGCCCGCTTCCGCAACGTCAACGGGCTGCGCGCCACCGGCCGCGTCGACTTCGCCCTCACCGGCATCGCCGCCGAGCCCGACGGGCCGACGTCGCTGCCCCGCGTGCCCGCCGGGGGCTCCGGCACGGTCGCCTGGCGCGCCCACGCCCCCGGCACGCCCCTCGACCGGCCGCTCAGGCCCCTGCCGTACACGATCGCCGTGGAGTACGGGCCCCGGGGCGAGCCGCGGGTGCGGGCGGTCCACGAAGGCACCCTCTTCGAAGCCGGGCCGCTCGGCCCCGCGTGGCGCACCTACACCAACAACGCCGCCGTCTTCGGCGAGTTCGACGGGCGGTACGCCATCGACGGCGCCGGGGCCGATCTGTGGCGCGGCACCGCGGAGTTCGGCACGCTCTTCAGGCCGGGGGCCCTGCGGGACGGGGTCTCCGTGACCGTGCGCGTCGACTCCCAGGCGGCCACGGGGCCCTGGGCCCGGGCGGGCGTCGTCGCCCGCAACTCCCTGTCCACCCCCGGCTCCCCGGGCTTCCTGAACCTGGCCGTCACCCCCGCCAACGGCGTCGTCCTCTCCTACGACACGACCGGCGACGGCACCCTGGACACGTACCGCCGCGTCACCGGCGTCAAGGCACCGGTGCTGCTGCGCCTCACCCGGGCGGGGGGCGCCTTCACCGGGGAGCTGTCCACGGACGACGGGGGCTCCTGGCGGGCCGTGGCCACGGTGTCCCCGCCCGGGGCGGCCGCGGTCCAGGACGTGGGCCTCTTCATGACCGCGGCCAACGCCGGCACGGAGGCCCACGGCCTCGTCGAGTTCAGCGCCTGGCACCTGACCTGACCCCTCGCGGTGCGCCCCGGACCCGCCCCTTCCCGATTCCTGGGGGCTCCGCCCCCCCAAACCCCCGCTCCTCAAACGCCGGAGAGGCTGGAAGATCCAGCCTCTCCGGCGCAGCTCACCGGCGTGAAGTGACCGTCGGACCATTCGCTCGTTCTGCTGAACGTGTCGTCATCGCAGTCCACGAAAGCCGCCGCGCCGACCGGAGGGGCCGGGGAGACCGGGTCCGCCAGGTCCGTCGTCGACGTCGAGCAGGCCGAAGCCGCCCTCGTCGAGCACTACCCCCGCCTGGTCCGCCTGGCCTACCTGGTCCTGCCGCCCGGCCTCGGCCGCAACCGCCGCGTCCTGACCGCGCACGCGCTCGTCCAGCGGGCCCTGCCCCGCGGCCGCACGCAGACCGCGGTCGTGCCGGACCAGCGCGGACCCGGCCGGAGCGCCGACCCCGGCTACGCCTACGTGCGCCGCCAAGTGCTGCGCGCCGCCCTCGAAGCGGGCCTCCCGCTCCGGCGCCGGGCCTGGCCCAAGCGGTCCCAGCTGCCGCCGCTGCTGCCCCAGGTGTGGGGCCTCAGGCTGTTCCCGCGCTCCGGCGGCGCCGACGAACTCGCCCTGGACCAGCGGCTCTCCGCCCTGTCCGGGCCCGCCCGCGCCGCCTACGTGCTGCGCGGCCTCGAACGGCTCGGGGACGACGAGGTGCGCCGCGCCCTCGACGCCGCCGGGGTCGCCGACCCGGACACCGCCCTCACCGAGGCAGACGGCGTCGAAGCCCTGTACGCGCTCCTGGAGTCCCCCGAGTTCGACCCCTGCTCCCTCCAGGCCAGGCCCACCGACCTGATGCGGCGCAGGCAGCACCTGCGGGCCGCGGCCGTGGCCGCCGCTGCCGCCCTGGTCTGCGGGGCGCTGCTCGGCATGCCGGGCGAGGGCTGGGGCCCGGACGGCGCCGCCGCGCCCCCGTACGCGAAGAACCCGGCCGCCGAGGCCGCGCTCGACCCCGCCAAGCTCACGAAGGCCGCGCCCGCCGCCTGGAAGCGCTCCCCGCGCACCGACTTCACGGTGTGGCCCGCGCGCGGCGAACTCACCGGCGACACCGCCCTGCTGCGCCGCGCCCTCGCGGTGTGGGCGCGGCCCGGCGAGTCCGTACGGGTCTCGGCGACGCCGGGCACCGCGGCGGGGGCGCCGCCCGGGCCCGCGCAGCTGCTCTTCGCGGGCGAGGTCGACGCCGCGCGCGTCGTCCTGCTCCACGACGGCCTGCGCGTCGTGCGGTACGCCGAGCCCAAGGACGGCACCGGCGGCGCCGCGCTCGACTTCGCCCGGGTCGACGGCGCCACCGCCGCCGACTCGGGCGCGGTCGTGCTCGGCCGCGCCGACGGCAACGTCCGCTATCTGACGGCTCCTTGGGTGCGCTCCGCCGCCGTCCGCGACCTGCTCAGGCCGGGCGCGGCCGCCACCGCGCTGCGGCGCGGCGCCGACGGCGTCACCGCGCCCTTCGCGAGCCCCGCCCTCGCGGGCGACTGCCGCTCCTGGAACGCGCTCCAGCTGCGCGAGGCGGACGGCGCCACGCGGCTCTCCACGGACCTCGGCGAGCTCACCCCCGCCCGGCTCACCGCGGGGCGGCCCACCGCGCCCCGCGACGCCCGCGCCACCGACTGGGACCGGACCGCCTGTTCCCTCGCGGCCGCCCGTTCGCACGGCGTCCGGTCCGTCAACGCGTGGCAGTACGCCCGCCAGGCCCTGCCCGACGGCAGCGGCCGGGCGCGCTGGGTGTGCACCCGCGCGGAGACGTGGCAGGGCAACGGGAGCCAGGCCCTCGCCCAGGTCCTGACGCCCGGCGCCGTGGCGGGCGCCGTCGCCGCCAAGGCCGAGAACTCGCCCGCCTGCGGCGAGCGCGAGCCGCGCGTGCTCGCGGGCGTGCTGTGGAAGGCCCGTACGGGAAGTTGGTACGTCCTGGCCGCGGGCAGCGAGGACGTGGCCTCGGTGCGGGTCTCTGGGCGAGAGCCTGTCACCGGTCATCTGGCCGCGCTTCCCGCGAAGCGGGGGGAACGGCTTCAGCTGACCGCGAGGCTCGCGGACGGCTCCAGCCTCAGCGTTCTTCACTGACCTCTGCCGTCGATCGTCTGCGGACCGTCGTGGCTTGTCGCGCAGTTCCCCGCGCCCCTATGGGGCGCGGGCCCTCAGGCCGCGACCTCTATGGGGCGCGGCCCGAAAAGCCCTTCCGAGGGGTGTACCCACTGGGTTACTCGGCCGTACATTGACGCCATGTCTAACACGAAGGCCCGGCTCCCCCAGCCCGTCGCCTCCGAGCACATACCGCTCAAGGCCCGCAACGTCTCCTTCTCCTGGGAGAAGACGCCCCTCCACTGGCTCCCGGGCGACCCCTTCACCACGCACACGATCAACGTCCTGCACCTCCTGCTGCCCGCGGGAGAGCGCTGGTTCGTGCACGTGTACAAGCAGGTGCTCCCCCTCATCCGCGACGAGCGACTGCGGGCGGACGTCATCGGGTTCATCGGCCAGGAGGCCATGCACTCCCAGGCCCACGACGAAGTCCTGCCGCACCTGCGGGAGCAGGGCCTCGACCCGACCCCGTACACCGCGCAGGTCGACTGGCTCTTCGAGAAGCTGCTCGGCGACCGGACGCTGCCGCCGGGCCGGGCCCGCCGCTGGTGGCTCCAGGAGCGCGTCGCGATGATCGCGGCGATCGAGCACTACACCGCCTTCCTCGGCGACTGGGTCCTGAACGCGCACGAGCTGGACCGGCGCGGCGCCGACCCCACGATGCTGGACCTGCTGCGCTGGCACGGCGCCGAGGAGGTCGAGCACCGCTCCGTCGCCTTCGACCTGTTCGTGCACCTCGACGGCTGCTACCGCCGCCGGGCCCGCACCTGGGCCACCGCCTTCACGGCGCTGGTGTTCCTGTGGCAGCGCGGCGCCCGCTTCTTCATGGAGAACGACCCGACGCTGCAGGGCGGCAAGGCGACCTTCAGGGACTTCCACCGGAGCGGCCGCGCGGGCACGCTGCCCAGCACCGGCGCCATGCTCCGGTCCGTCCCCACGTACTTGAGCCGCTCCTACCACCCCTCGCAGGAGGGCAGCACGGCCCAGGCCGTCGCCTACCTCGCCTCGTCCCCCGCCGCCACCGCCGCCGAGGCCCGCGCGAACGGAGCCGCGTGACCATGCCGCTGCCCCGCACCGCCCGCACCGCCCTGCTCGTCACCGGCGCCGTCCTGGTCGCCGGGCGGACCAGGCGCGCCCTGCGCCGCCGCATCGGCGCGTCCCCGCTGTGGCCGCTGCCCGCCCTGGAGACGCCCGTCTCGGGGCAGCCGCGCTCGCGGGCCCTGCGGCTGCGCGTGGCCCGCCGCGTTCCCGTCGCCGACGGCGTCGTCCAACTGCGCCTGGAGGGGCGGGCGCTGCCCGCCTGGGAGCCGGGCGCCCATCTCGACCTGGTGCTGCCCTCGGGGCTCGTACGGCAGTACTCGCTGTGCGGCGACCCCGGCGACCCGACCTCGTACACGATCGCCACCCGCAGGATCGGCGCCGACGAGGGCGGCAGGGGCGGGTCGCGCGAGGTGCACGAGGAGCTGCGCGAGGGCGCGGAGGTCGAGGTGCGCGGGCCGCGCAACCGCTTCCCGCTGGTCGCGGACGCCCCCGCGTACGTGTTCGTCGCGGGCGGCATCGGGATCACCCCGATCCTGCCCATGGTCCGGGCGGTCGAGGCCCGGGGCGGCCGCTGGCGGCTGCTGTACTGCGGGCGCTCCCGGGCCTCCATGCCCTTCCTCGACGAGGTGGCGGAGGCGGGCGGCGAGCGGGTCACCGTCGTCGCCGAGGACACGGACGGGCGGCCGGACGTCGCCGGGTTCCTCGACGGCGCCGCCGGGGAGGGCGCCGCCGTGTACGTGTGCGGGCCCGAGGGGCTCATGGCCGCCGTGGCCGCCGCGCTGCCCGAGAGCGGCCCGCCGCATCTGGAGCGGTTCGCGCCCCGCGCCCCCGCGGCCGGCGGCGCCTTCGAGGTCGAACTGCGCCGCAGCGGCCGCACGGTGACCGTCGACGGCGACACCACGGTGCTCGCCGCCGTCCGCGAGGAGCTGCCGAGCACCCCGTACTCCTGCGAGCAGGGCTTCTGCGGCACCTGCCAACAGCGGGTCCTGGAGGGCGAGATCGACCACCGGGACGAACTCCTCACCGACGGCGAGCGGAGCGACTCGATGCTGCTCTGCGTGTCCCGGGCGCGGGGGGAGCGGATCGTCCTCGACCTGTGAGCGCGCCCGGCGGCGGCGAACGGGCGGAGCGGGGGCCTCCGTTCATCCCCCGAACGGATCGGTAGAGTGTTCGCATGACTACGGGGACGCGGCGCAGGATGGGTGTCGAGGAGCGGCGGCAGCAACTGATCGGGGTCGCGCTCGAACTGTTCAGCCACCGCTCGCCCGAGGACGTCTCCATCGACGAGATAGCCTCGGCCGCCGGCATCTCGCGCCCGCTCGTGTACCACTACTTCCCCGGCAAGCTCAGCCTGTACGAGGCCGCCCTGCAGCGCGCCGCCGACGAGCTGGCCGAGCGGTTCGTGGAGCCGCGCGAAGGGCCCCTGGGCGCCCGCCTGCTGCGGGTGACGGGCCGGTTCTTCGGCTTCGTCGACGAGCACGGGCCCGGCTTCTACGCGCTGATGCGCGGCGGCCCCGCCGTCGGCTCCTCCACGACGAACGCCATGATCGACTCGGTGCGCCAGGCGGCGTACGACCAGATCGTCGCGCACCTGGGCATCGCCGCGCCGCCCGCGCGCCTGGAGCTCGTCGTGCGCTCCTGGATCTCCCTCGCCGAGTCCACCGCCCTGATCTGGCTGGACGGCCGCCGCATTCCGCGTGCCGAGCTGGAGCGGCAACTCGTGCACGACTTCGCGGCGTTGGCGGCGGTCAGCGCGGCGTACGACCAGGAGATGGCGGAGCTGCTCGGCCAGGTCCTCGCGGACGAACCGGCCGACGGCCCGTTCGCGGACCTGCTGTCCCGCCTCGCCGCGTTCGCGCCGGCCGCCGTGCTGCCGTCCTAGCTCCCGGGTCCGTCGGCGGCGTTCCGGCCGTCGCCGGTGAGGCGCAGCGCCAACAGCGCGATGTCGTCGTCCCGTTCGCGGCCGAAGCACTCCAGGAGCGTGTCGCACAGGGCCGTCACGCCGTGCGGAGCGCCCGCGGCCGCGACGCGCAGGTGCTCCATCGACACGGCGAGGTCCGTGCCGCGCGTCTCGATCAGGCCGTCGGTGACCATCAGGAGGCGGTCCTCGGGCGTCAGGCGCTCCTCGGTGGTCTCCGGCCGCGGCAGCCCGAGGCCGAGCAGCGGGCCGCGCGCGGCGACGTACGCGGCCGTACCGCCGTCATGGACGACCAGCGGGGGGATGTGCCCGGCGTTGGCCACCCGGGCGCGGCCCGTCGCCGGGTCGACGAGCGCCAGGCACAAGGTGGCCGTGACGTCCGGGTGGTAGCGCTGGAGCATGCGGTCCAGGCGCTCGGCGAGCGCGCCGGGGTCCGGGTCCTCCACGCAGTAGGCGCGCAGCGCGTGACGCAGCTCCACCATCACCGTGGCCGCGTCCAGGGAGTGGCCCACGACGTCGCCGATGCCGGTGAGCACGCCCGCGGACGTGGGCAGCGCGGCGTAGAAGTCGCCGCCGATCTCCGCCTCCCGCGAGGCCGGTTCGTAGCGGACCACGACCTCCGCGCCGGGGGTGTGCGGCAGCCGGGCGGGCAGGAAGCTGCGCTGGAGGGTGAGGGCGACGTGGCGTTCCTTCTCGTACATGAAGAGCTGCTCCGCGACGCGTGCGGTGGCGTGGGCGAGGCGCGTGAGCTCGGCGGCGTGGTCCCGCGCGTCGGCGGGCGTCGCCAGGCACACCGGCGGGTGGTCCTCGCGGGTCCGGGCGAGGGCGAGCAGCGCGCCGTCGGGCGGGGCGAGGAGCGGGTCGTCCTGCGCGCGCCCGCCGCCGTGGCCGTTGCCCGCGCGGATGTCCGGGTGGGGCTCCAGGACCTCGGGGCCCGCCGCGAAGGGGCCCGCGCCGAAGAACCCGGCGGGCCAGACCGGCGCGGGGATCACCGTGCTGTGGGCGCCGGTCCTGCCGGACATGAGGCCGCGCAGCAGCCGGGCCACGGCGTCGTGGGCGCCCCGGTCGGGCAGTGCCGTGGCGGCCCTGCGGCGGGACAGGCCGCGGTGCATCTCGCCCTCGTCGTCGAGCACGAAGGCCGCGGCGGGCGTGCCGCTGAGCCGGGCCGCCTGGGTGGCGGCGGTCTCGGCCAGCTCGCCCGGGCAGCCCGCGGACTGGATGTCGAGGACGGCCTCGGCGAGCAGCGTGAGCCGGCCCGCCCGGTTCGTGGCCGCGCTGCGGCGCCGGGCACCGCGGGCGGCGGCGCGCACCACCGCCTCGATCTCCTCCGGCTCGGCGGGCACGGTCAGATAGGCCTCGGCGCCCGCGTCCAGGCCCCGGCAGCGGTCGAGGGAGCCGTGCGCGACGGCGGAGAAGTGCACGACGGGCAGGCCCGCGGTCGAGGGTGACGCCTTCATGCGGCGGCACAGGTCGTAGCCGCTCATGTCGGGCAGGCCGACGTCGACGAGCGCCACGTCGGGCAGTTCGCCCGCGCGCAGCCGGGCGTCGAGGGCGAGCAGGGCCTCGCCCGCGCTCCCGGCGAGCAGGACCCGGTGGCCTGCCCGGCGCAGGACCGCGCCCAGCGCGTACCGGCTCGCGGGCACGTCGTCGACCACCAGAACGGTGGTGGCGTCCGGCCGGGCCTCTCGCTTGTGGCCCGTGACGTTCTCCATGACGCCCACGTGGACTGCCCCCCGGAGCTGCGGACGACAGCGGGCCCCATCGGCACGCTCGGATCGCCCGTCCACGCTAGCGCTCCGACACACTTCTGGGGAGCGCATGGCGCCCTTGCGCCCCCGCCCGCGGCGAACGCGCGGCCCGCACCGGGCCCGCCCCCTCGTGACCTTCGCCTCCCGCCGGGCGTTCACCAGGGCGTCCGGCTTCCCCGCGCACGCCGTCGGGGAGCCGCAGTCGATCCCCGTACCGGCAAGGGACTTCATGACCCAGCACCTCACCGACGCACCGGCCGACGACGCCGACCGCACCGCCGCCGCGCCCACCGGCTGGTGGCGCGACGCGGTCATCTACCAGGTGTACCCGCGCAGCTTCGCCGACTCCGACGGCGACGGCATGGGCGACCTGCCGGGCGTCACCGCCCGGCTCCCCCATCTGAGACGACTCGGCGTCGACGCCGTCTGGCTCTCGCCGTTCTACGCCTCGCCGCAGGCCGACGCCGGGTACGACGTGGCGGACTACCGCGCGGTCGACCCGGTGTTCGGCACCCTCGCCGACGCCGACGACCTGGTGCGCGCGGCCCACGGTCTTGGCCTGCGCGTGATCGTCGACATCGTGCCGAACCACTGCTCCGACCAGCACGAGTGGTTCCGCACGGCCCTCGCCGACCCCGGATCGCCGCTGCGGGAGCGGTTCCACTTCCGCCCCGGCAAGGGCGCGCACGGCGAACTTCCCCCCAACGACTGGGAGTCGGTGTTCGGCGGCCCGGCCTGGACCCGGACCGCGGACGGCGCGTGGTACCTGCACCTCTTCGCGCCCGAGCAGCCCGACTTCAACTGGGAGCACCCGGCGGTGCACGAGGAGTTCCGCTCCGTCCTGCGGTTCTGGCTCGACCTGGGCGTGGACGGCTTCCGCGTCGACGTGGCGCACGGCCTCGTCAAGGCGCCGGGCCTGCCGGACGTCGGCCACGGGGAACAGGTCAAGCTGCTCGGCGTGCGGCCCACGCCGTACTTCGACCAGGACGGCGTGCACGCGGTCTACCGCGACTGGCGCACGGTCCTCGACGCGTACGACGGCGAGCGCGTCGCCGTGGCCGAGGCGTGGACGCCGACGGTGGAGCGCAGCGCGCTGTACCTGCGCCCGGGCGAGCTGCACCAGGCCTTCAACTTCGCCTATCTGACGACGGAGTGGGACGCGGCGGCGCTGCGTGCCGTGATCGACCGCTCACTGGCCGCCATGAACGCCGTCGGCGCCCCGGCGACCTGGGTGCTCTCCAACCACGACGTGGTCCGGCACGCCACCCGCCTCGCCCCCGGCGACCCGGCGCGCGGGCTGCGCAGGGCCCGCGCCGCGACCCTGCTCATGCTGGCGCTGCCCGGCTCGGCCTACCTCTACCAGGGCGAGGAGCTCGGCCTGCCCGAGGTCACGGACCTGCCCGACGAGGTGCGCCAGGACCCGGCGTTCTTCCGCGGCTCGGGCCGGGACGGCGCGGGGCAGGAGGGCACCCGCGACGGCTGCCGGGTGCCGCTGCCCTGGTCGGGGACCCGGCCGCCGTTCGGCTTCGGGCCCGTGGAGGGCGGCCCGAGCTGGCTGCCGCAGCCCGCCGCCTGGCAGGAGCTGACCGTCGAGGCGCAGGAGGCCGACCCGGGCTCGACGCTGGCGCTGTACCGCGCCGCGCTCGCCGCGCGCCGGGCGCATCCGGCGCTGGGGGCGGGCGACGCCGTGGAGTGGCTTCAGGCCCCGGAGGGCGTCCTCCTCTTCCGCAGGCACGCCGAGGAGGGCCCCGGCGGCGCCGTGGTCGTCGCCGTGAACCTCACGGACCGTCCGGTAACGCTCCCCGCCCCCGGCCAGTTGCTCCTGAGCAGCGCCAACTCGGACCCGTCGGGAGCCGAGTTGGACGGCTCCGCCGCGGGCACCGTCGTGCCCCCCGACACGACGGTCTGGTGGGCAGCGTGAGAGTCGCCCGGTACAGTCCAATCCTGTGACCGCGCGACTGGCCGACATCGCAGCCCAGGCGGGGGTCAGCGAGGCGACCGTGAGCCGGGTCCTGAACGGCAAGGCGGGCGTCGCTGCGGCCACCCGTCAGTCCGTGCTCGCCGCGCTCGACGTCCTCGGCTACGAGAGGCCCGTACGACTGCGCAGGCGCAGCGCGGGCCTCGTCGGCCTGATCACGCCCGAGCTGGAGAACCCGATATTCCCCGCGCTCGCCCAGGTGATCGGGCAGGCCCTCACCCGGCAGGGGTACACGCCCGTCCTGGCCACCCAGACCCCCGGCGGCTCCACCGAGGACGAGCTCACCGAGATGCTGGTGGACCGGGGCGTCGCGGGCATCATCTTCGTCTCGGGCCTGCACGCCGACACCACCGCGGACACCGAGCGCTACGAGCGGCTGCGCGCCCAGGGCGTCCCCTTCGTGCTCGTCGACGGCTTCTCGCCCGCGGTGCGGGCACCGTTCATCTCTCCCGACGACCGCGCGGCCATGCGCCTCGCGGTCACGCACCTGTCGTCGCTCGGCCACACCCGCATCGGCCTGGCCCTCGGCCCGCGCCGCTTCGTACCGGTGCAGCGGAAGATAGAGGGCTTCACACGCACCATGCGGGAGCGCTTCCAGCTGGCGCCGGACGCCGTCGAGGCGGAGCTGGTCGAGCACTCCCTGTACACGCTCGAAGGCGGTCAGGCGGCGACGTCCGCGCTCCTGGACCGGGGCTGCACGGCCGTCGTCTGCGCCAGCGACATGATGGCGCTCGGCGCGGTGCGGGCCGTGCGGGACCGGGGCCTGGAGGTGCCGGACGACGTCTCCGTCGTCGGCTTCGACGACTCGGTGCTCATCGCCTTCACGGATCCGCCCCTGACGACGGTCCGCAAGCCCGTGCCCGCGATGGGCCAGGCCGCGGTCCGCACGCTCCTGGAGGAGATCGCGGGGACGCCCGCGCCGCACAGCGAGTTCGTCTTCATGCCGGAGCTGGTCGTGCGCGGCTCCACGGCGATGTGCCCGGACGGACGGCCGGGCAGCGGGTCCGCCCCCTAGGAATCCGGCCTGAAGCGGCTCGTCCCTGAGGTGTAGGGAGTGCGCCCGGAACCCATCGGGGGGATGATCTGAGGTGAGGTGGGTATCTGGCAGACTCTGTGCCTATGGGTGAGATGACTGTGACGACACTGGAAGGCCGCCAGCGGCCCACCACATCACCCAGCGCGGGCGAGCAGAATGACCGCTTTGGGCGGAATTTCCTGCGCCGCTTGCGTACGCCCCGGCGACCACGGCTGTGGTTCGAGATCCTGCTGATCGCGGTGAGTTACTGGACGTACTCGCTGATCCGCAACGCGGTGCCGGAGCAGAAGGCGGCAGCGCTGCGCAACGCCGACTGGATCTGGGACGTGGAGAACACCCTCGGCATCGCCGTGGAGCGCTCCGTCAACCACGCCGTGGATTCCGTGACATGGCTCATCGTCGGCATGAACTACTACTACGCGACACTGCACTTCATCGTCACGCTCGGTGTTCTCGTGTGGCTGTACCGCAGTCATCCCGGCCGGTACGCGGCCACGCGCCTGGTCCTCTTCGCGACCACGGCGGTGGCCCTACTCGGTTACTACCTGTATCCACTGGCGCCGCCCCGGCTGATGCCCGGCGGGGACTTCATCGACACCGTCATCGTGCACAACACCTGGGGCTCGATGGCGTCCGGCGACCTCAAGAACATGTCGAACCAGTACGCGGCGATGCCGTCCATGCACATCGGCTGGTCCCTGTGGTGCGGCCTGACCATCTTCGCCCTCGCCTCGGTGCCCTGGGCGAAGGTCCTCGGCCTGCTCTACCCCGTGGCGACGCTCGTGGTCATCGTCGCCACCGCCAACCACTTCTGGCTGGACGCGGTGGGCGGCATGATCTGCCTCGCCTTCGGCTACGCGGTCGTCCGCCTCTGGTACGGCGCCTTCCCCTACGCCCTGCCCCAGCAGATCCCACCGCTCAAGGCCTGACCCCTGAGTCCTCCAGCCCGTCCGGCGTTCGAGGACGAGGCGCGGAGCGCCGGTCAAGCGGGGGCACGGGGGCGGCAGCCCCCGGAGCGGGAAGGGGCGGGCCTGGGGCGCACCCGCGAGGGCTACGCGCCGTAGAAGTGCGCTTCCATCACGGCCCGCGCCCGTCGCGTCGTACGGCGGTAGTCGTCCAGCATGTCCCCGACGTGCCCGGTCTCGTACCCGAGGTAACGCCCGACGGCCGCCAGCTCACGACCGTCGGACGGGAACGTGTCGCCCGCCCGCCCCCGCACCAGCATCACCGCGTTCCGCACCCGCGTGGCGAGCACCCACGCCTCGTCGAGGATCCCGGCCTCCTCGCCGGGGATGAGCCCGGCCGCGCAGGCCGCGGCGAGGGCCTCCCGGGTCCGGGTGGTGCGCAGGCCCGGCTCGGCCCAGGCGTGGCCGAGCTGGAGGAGCTGGACGGTCCACTCGACGTCGGAGAGGCCGCCGCGGCCCAGCTTGGTGTGCAGCGTGGGGTCGGCGCCGCGCGGCAGGCGCTCGGTCTCCATCCGGGCCTTCAGGCGGCGGATCTCACGGACCGCCTCGTCGCCGAGCCCCTCGGCGGGGTAGCGCAGCGGGTCGACGAGCTCGACGAAGGCCCTGCCGAGGTCCGCGTCGCCCGCGACGGGCTCGGCGCGCAGGAGCGCCTGGGACTCCCAGACGAGGGACCAGCGGCGGTAGTAGGCGGCGTACGACTTCAGGGTGCGGACCAGCGGGCCGCTCTTGCCCTCGGGGCGCAGGTCGGCGTCGATCAGGAGCGGCGGGTCGGCGGAGGGCAGCTGGAGCAGGCGCCGCATCTCGGCGACGACCTTGTTCGCGGCCTTGGCCGCCTCCTGGTCGTCGACGCCCTCGCGGGGCTCGTGCACGAAGAGGACGTCGGCGTCGGAGCCGTAGCCGAGCTCGCGCCCGCCGAAGCGGCCCACGCCGATGACGGCGAAGCGGGTGGGCAGCTCGTCGCCCCAGCCGTCGCGGACCACGGCGCGCAGGGCGCCCGCGATCGTGGCGGCGGTCAGGTCGGACACGGCGGTGCCCACGCGGTCCACGAGCGCGCCCGCGTCGCCGCCCGCGCTGCCGTACGAGGCGATGAGGTCGGCCGCGGTGGTGCGGAACAGCTCGCGCCGCCGCACCCCGCGGGCGGCGGCCACCGCCTGCTCGGGCCCGTCGGCGCGGCGCACCGCGGCCAGGACCTCCTGTTCGAGGGCGGCGCGGCCGCGCGGCTCCAGGCCGCGTTCGTCGCCGAGCAGGGCGACCGCCTCGGGGGCGCGCAGGAGCAGGTCGGGGGCGAGGCGCCCGGCGGAGAGGACCCGGGCGAGGTTCTCCGCCGCCGCGCCCTCGTCGCGCAGCAGGCGCAGGTACCAGGGGGTCTTGCCGAGTGCGTCGGAGACCTTGCGGAAGCCGAGCAGGCCCGCGTCGGGGTCGGCGGAGTCCGCGAACCAGCCGAGCAGGACCGGCAGGAGCGTGCGCTGGATGGCGGCCTTGCGGGTGACGCCGGAGGCGAGGGCCTCCAGGTGGCGCAGGGCGGCGGCCGGGTCGGCGTACCCGAGGGCGACGAGCCGCTCGCGGGCCGCCTCGGTGCTCAGCCGGGTCTCGCCGGGGGCGAGCTGGGCGACGGCGTCGAGCAGCGGGCGGTAGAAGAGCTTCTCGTGCAGGCGGCGGACGACGGTGGTGTGCCGCTTCCAGGCGCGGCCGAGGTCGGTGAGGGGCTCGGTGCGCATGCCGAGGGAGCGGCCGATGCGGCGCAGGTCGGCGTCGTCCTCGGGCACGAGGTGGGTGCGGCGAAGGCGGTACAGCTGGATGCGGTGCTCCAGGGAGCGCAGGAAGCGGTAGGCGTCGTCGAGCTGGGTGGCGTCGACGCGGCCGACGTAGCCCCCGGCGGCGAGCGCGGCCAGGGCGTCGAGCGTCGTACCGCTGCGCAGCGACGCGTCCGCGCGGCCGTGCACCAACTGCAGGAGCTGTACGGCGAATTCGACGTCGCGCAGGCCGCCGGGGCCGAGCTTCAGCTCGCGGTCCACCTCGCCCGCCGGGATGTTGGCGATCACGCGGCGACGCATCTTCTGCACGTCGGCGACGAAGTTCTCGCGCTCGGCGGCCTGCCAGACCAGGGGCGCGACGGCGGCGGCGTACTCCGCGCCGAGCTCGGCGTCGCCCGCGACGGGCCGGGCCTTGAGCAGCGCCTGGAACTCCCAGGTCTTGGCCCAGCGCTGGTAGTAGGCGAGGTGCGAGGACAGGGTGCGCACCAGCGGGCCGTTGCGGCCCTCGGGGCGCAGATTGGCGTCGACGGGCCAGATGGTGCCCTCGACCGTCGTGTCCGAGCAGATCCGCATCAGGTGCGAGGCGAGCCGGGTCGCGGCCCGCAGCGCCTTGCCCTCGTCGACGCCGTCGGCGGCCTCGCCGACGAAGATGACGTCGACGTCGGAGACGTAGTTCAGCTCGTGGCCGCCGCACTTGCCCATGGCGATGACCGCGAGGCGGCACTGGGCGGCGTCGGCGGGCGCGGCGGCGCGGGCCATGGCGAGCGCGGCGCGCAGCGTGGCGGTGGCGAGGTCGGCGAGCTCGGCGGCGGTCTGGGCGACGTCGGTGGTGCCGCACACGTCGCGGGCGGCGATGGAGAGCAGGCAGCGGCGGTAGGCGACGCGCAGCGAGACCGGGTCGGTGGCCCCGGCGAGGCCGCGCTCGAACTCCTCGACGCCCGGGTGCAGATCGGCGGCCTCGTAGGTGACCAGGGCGCGCCAGTCGCGCGGGTGCCGGGCGAGGTGGTCGGCGAGCGCCTCCGAGGCGCCGAGGACGCCGAGCAGCCGGTCGCGCAGCGGCTTGGAGCTGACGAGGGTGTCGAGGAGTTCGCGCCGGTCGGTCTCGGCGGACTCCTTGGCCTGTCCCTCCACGAGGCGGACGAGGCCGAGCAGCGCCACGTCGGGGTCGGCGGTGGCGCCGAGCGCGTCCAGGAGCACGGGGTCGGCGCGGACGGCGTCGAGGCCGGGCGCGGCGAGCAGCCGCTCGGCGGCCGACGGGTCGGTGAATCCGTGCCGCAGCAGCCGCGTGAACGTGCTGCTCCTGCGCCCTTGCGGCAGCGTCATCTGCACGCCTTTCGCTCGCCTGTCCTGGCCAGAGCCTACCGAGCGGTGACGGGGCGCGGTCCGACGAGTTTCCCGCGCGTGCGCGGTCCGCCTTCCCGGGCGTGCGCGGTCCGCCCCGGGACGCAAGCATGGAAGCGACAGGAGGGCCGTCATGACGAGCCAGGACGGGGCAGCGGGGGCGAACGTGCCACGGGGGGGGCGGGCGTGCCGGAGGCGGGCGCGCCACCGACGGCGGACGCACCGGAGGCAGGCGCGGCACCGGCGGCGGACGTACCGAGGGCGTCGAAGCCCCTCCCTAATCGAACAGATATCCGTACGATGAGCAGCCCGACGTGCGCCCTGGTCGGGGCGTACGCCCCGAAGGAAGGGAACAAGCCATGGAGTGGACGCTGGAGGTCGTGACGCTGCCGGTCGCGGACCTCGACCGGGCCAAGGACTTCTACGAGACCAAGTGCGGCTTCAAGGCGGACCTGGACAGCGAGGTCGCGCCGGGCGTGCGCGTCATCCAGATCACGCCGCCCGGCTCGCGCTGTTCGTTCGCGATGATGACCGGCCTGCCCCCGGCCCCCGGCCAGGACGCGATGGCGCCCGGCTCGCTCCAGGGCCTCCAGCTCTGCGTGACCGACATCGAGGCGGCCCGCGCGGAGCTCGCGGGCCGCGGCGTGGACGTCACGCCGGTGCGGACGCTGGGCGCGCGGGGCTGGGAGGACGGCAAGGGTGACGCGGAGTGGAGCTCCTTCTGCTTCTTCAAGGACCCGGACGGCAACGGCTGGACGGTGCAGGAAGCCCCGTCCCCGCTCGCGGAACGCTGACGGACCGACCACGAGGGCGTCCCGGCCCCGCGGACGCCCCGACCGTGAGGAGAAATCGATGGACTACACACTCGAAGTGATCCCCCTCCCCGTCAGCGACATCGACCGGTCCAGGGACTTCTACGCGGACAAGTGCGGCTTCCACGTCGACATCGACGGGGAGGTCGCGCCCGGCATACGGCTCGTGCAGCTGACGCCGCCCGGCTCCGGCTGCTCCGTGATCCTCGGCGACACCGTCTGGGAGTCGACGCCGGGCCCGACGCCCGCACCCGGCTCGTACCAGGGCCTCCAGCTCGTGGTCGCCGATCTGAAGCAGGCCCGCGAGGAGTTGACCGCCCGCGGCCTCGAACTGTCCGACACGGTCTCGTACGGGGAGGCCGACGGCGCCACCTTCATGTACTTCACGGACCCCGACGGCAACGGCTGGTGCGTCCAGGAGTACAAGGTCCGGGCGGCCCAGCCGCTGCGGGAGGTCATCTGAGCCTCTCCTCCATCCAGGCCACGCCGAACTCCACGACGTCCCGGGCCTCCAGGAGATGGCTCTCGGCGGCGCCGACGAGCCCCCGCGCGCCCTTCCCGGTGGCGAGCAGCTCACGGGCGATGACCTCGAACGGCCAGACGCCGTCCGGCACGACCGGGGAGTAGTCGAAGGCGCCGTCGGCGGAGTCGATGTCGTGGAAGCGCCGCCAGACGCGCTCGCCGCCCTCCAGGACGGGCTGTTCGTAGTCCACGAAGCGCTTGCCGGGGGCGTCGGCGAGGGCCTCGGCGTGGTGCAGCAGCGTGAGCGAGTCGAGCGGCGCGCCGAGGAGGAGCACCCGGCCGCCCTTCGCCACGAGCCGGGCGAGGGGGCTGTCCGGGCCGTGCGGGTCGTCCCAGGGGTGGTCGGCCATCAGCGCCCGCGCGTCGGCGCCGAGCGCGGCGAAGCTGGCGTCGGGGTGGCGGCTGCGCACGGCACCGGGCCACCGGCGCAGCGCTTCGGGCAGCCGCCCGTTGTTGTGGTCGGCCTCGCTCAGCTCCGGGTCGTACGCGGGGTGCTCCGCGCGCAGGGCGTCCTGCCACTCCTGGGGCCACTCCGTACTGAACTCGTACGGCGGCGCGTCGTTCCACCCACAGGTCACCATCAGCGTGCCGCGCTCCCCCACGGCGTCGCCG
Source organism: Streptomyces sp. AN091965 (assembly GCF_022698285.1). Classification (NCBI taxonomy): domain Bacteria; kingdom Bacillati; phylum Actinomycetota; class Actinomycetes; order Kitasatosporales; family Streptomycetaceae; genus Streptomyces; species Streptomyces sp. AN091965. Next base: position 3,160,652 of record NZ_JALDMY010000001.1, read on the forward strand.
AGCGCCCCGATGAGCGTCTGCGGCCCGCCCGCCACGTACCCGATGGCGGACATCCGGGTGTGGAACATGACGACGTCACCGGCGCCGAGCCCCAGCGCCCGCAGATCCCGCACGAGCCGCCCCCGGGTCACGGGGCCACCGGAGCGCTTCAGCAGTTCCTCTTCGTCCATGCCCGCGACGCTAACCGCGCGCCACGGCAGGCGAGCAACTCATTTACCGGCCCGGGGAGTCCGGGGGACGACGGCGACCGTGCGGCTCAACGGTCGGCCACCGTGCCACTCAACGGTCGGTCACCATGCCACTCAACGGTCGGTCACCGTGCGGCTCAGCGATCAATCGCCGGGCGGCTCAGCGGTCGGTCGCGGCGCCCAAGGGCTCGCCGACGATGCGCTCGGCCAGACGGGCCGCCAAGTGCCTTGCGTCCCCCTCCAGTTCGGCCCTCGCGGCGGCGCGCTCCGCGGCGACGCGGGCGGTGCCGGCGGCCACGACCTGGTCCCGCTCGCGCAGCCCGGCCTCCCGGGCGGCCCGTATCGCCTCGGTGCCCTCCTCCATGGCGCGCTGCCGGGTCAGGGCGGCCTCGTGCCGCGCGTCGGCCAGGACGCCCGCGCGCGCCTCGCCCGCCCGGGCCGCCTCGGCGAAGGCCGCGTCGGCCGCACGGGCCCGCCCCTCCGTCAGCCGCTCCCGCTCGGCCAGCGTCCGCGTGAGACGGGGCAGCAGCACTCCGGCGAAGGCCCAGAAGACAGCGGCGAACAGCACGCCGCCGAGGAGCAGATCGACGGCGCGCGGCCGGAGGGGACCGAGTTCGAGCGCGAGGAGATCCATGCCGGACGATCTACCCATATCCCGCCCGGAACGAACGCGCTTTCGAGCACACTTCTGACCGAAAACCCCGCGCGCCCCGAGACCCCCGGAGCCCAAGACCTCCCCGAGCCCCAAGCCGCCGAGGAGCGCGGAAGGTTCGCGCCCCTACAGCACCGGAAGGTTCTTCCGCAGCTCGAAGGCCGTGACCTCGGAGCGGTACTCCTCCCACTCCTGCTTCTTGTTGCGCAGGAAGTGGCGCGGCCTATGGACGACCTGGCTCAATCACCTCTGACGCAGCGGTGACCAGCGCTCGTACGGCCGTCGTCGGTCGTTGTTGGTCACGGCGGGTCGCCCTCGCACGGCCCGTAGACGGCCCGGCGGAGTCTGTTGCCGGCCGCGGTTCAGTGGCCCACCGGCTGTGCCCGGGAGGAGGAAGAGGCCCACTGTCGTACCCGCCCCGTAGGCTCCGCTCATGGAAAAAGGGGCCATCTCGCGCGACGACATCCTGAAAACCTTGCAGGAGTACGACGACCTTGGAGCGGAGTCGTTCCTTGAGCTGTACGGCTTCAAGCCCGCCCGGAAGTTCCTGATCCTGCATGACGGCAAGGAGTACGACTCCAAGGCGGTTGCAGGAGTAGCGCACAAGCACTCCCAAGGCAGGGCGCTCACCTGGGACGAGCTCAGTGGCGGGGTGGGGCACGCGGTCGACTGGCTCAAGCGCGAAGGCTTCCAGGTTGGGGTGTCGCGTAGCCCGAAGTGGACCCGCGACGAGCTGGTGCTGGCTTGTGACGTGGTCGCCCGGAACGACTGGCAGGGCCTCTCCGCCTCAGACCCGCGGGTGGCTGAGCTGTCCGACCTCCTGCAACTGCTCGCTGCCTACCCGCCCGAGCAGCGAGCGGCTGAGTACCGCAACCGCAATGGCGCGGCCTACAAGACGCTCAACATCGCCAGCTTCCACCCCGACTACAAGGGAAGGCCCACCAACGGCGGGCAGTTGGACCGTGAGGTGCTGCAAGACTTCCTCGACCGGCCGGCAGAGATGGCGCGAGCAGCCGAGCTCCTCCGCGAGGGCTTGCGGTCTGGCGCCCTTCAGCCTGTGTCGCTGTCCGAAGATGAGGACTTGGACGACGACGTCAGTGCACCAGAAGGGCGGGTCCTCTACCGTCGCCACCGCACGCGCGAGCGGAACAAGGGACTCAGGAAGAGGAAGATCGCCTCGGTTCTGAAGCAGGGCGGAACGCTGTCTTGCGAAGCATGCGGCTTCGACTTCGGCAAGGTCTACGGCGAGCGAGGCAAGGGGTACATCGAGTGCCACCACGTGGTACCCCTCCACGTAGCAGGAGAAGGCGCCACCAAGCTGTCCGACCTTGCACTGATCTGCTCGAACTGCCACCGCATGATTCACCGCAGCGCGCCATGGCCCACACCGGCCGAGCTCCGCCTGCTGGTGCGTGAGCAGGAAAGCAGGCAAGGATCCGGACTGCCGGGGCCACGCCCAGCGACAGAGAGCGCCGATGTTTGACGGATTGGCAATCAAGGCTGAACCTGGGCCCCTGCGGGACCCCGTGTGACAGCATCCGAGATGCGAGCCAGTCCACGGGAGTCCAGGTGCGTCCGGCGTGAATCTCCCTGTTTGGCTCCCTGGACGGGGGCCCACCTGCGGGTGCTGCCGTGTCTGACCGTTCCCTGGCGTCGCATGAACCTAGTGGTGCATGGCTCCGGAGGCCGTGTGGATCAGGCAGCCCAGAACACCCCTGAGCTGCGGCCCGGCCAGCCTCGGCCACCACACCCAGGAGATTCACGCACTCCTCACGCACTTCGCAGCGCGCAACCGAACCCAGGGCCACGCTCTGGGGAGGGCCCCTAGAATCCGAAGTGCCGCTTCAAGTCGATCCCAGGGTGAAATGTCCGTTCCTTTGAAAGTGAATGGAATCGGGGGCTCGACCCGCTAACGTGCCTGGTCAGCTCCTGTGGTCCCCGCGCGTGCGGGGGTGGTCCCTCGCCGGTGATGCCGTCGTAGAGCTCGGCGTCGTGGTCCCCGCGCGTGCGGGGGTGGTCCCGACACGGCGCTGTCGGAGATGAGCTCGTTGGGGTGGTCCCCGCGCGTGCGGGGGTGGTCCCGGCTGGGACGACGAGCGCACCGAGCAGGTGGTGTGGTCCCCGCGCGTGCGGGGGTGGTCCCGGCTGGGACGACGAGCGCACCGAGCAGGTGGTGTGGTCCCCGCGCGTGCGGGGGTGGTCCCTGGACGCGGCCGCCGAAGCCGACGAATGCCCAGTGGTCCCCGCGCGTGCGGGGGTGGTCCCTGCATCTCGTCCCGAGTGAGATGGATGTGCTCGTGGTCCCCGCGCGTGCGGGGGTGGTCCCACAATGTGGGCCGTGGCCCGGTCCGAAGGAGAGTGGTCCCCGCGCGTGCGGGGGTGGTCCCGACCAGTCGTGAATGTCACCCATCGACCACCGGTGGTCCCCGCGCGTGCGGGGGTGGTCCCTTGAAGAGGAAGTCTTCGCTGTAGTTCTCCTCGTGGTCCCCGCGCGTGCGGGGGTGGTCCCGCGGCCGCGATCCGGGTGCCGCCCGTGTACCGGTGGTCCCCGCGCGTGCGGGGGTGGTCCCAAACCATAAGTTGTGCTGGCCGACATATGGCAGTGGTCCCCGCGCGTGCGGGGGTGCCCCCCCGCTCCACGGCCAATGCCCCTGAATGCCGGGTGGTCCCCGCGCGTGCGGGGGTGGCCCCGAGCGCCCTCACGGCAATGCCGGGGCCGGGTGGTGGTCTCCGCGCGAGGGTGATCCTAAGCCTGCGAAGCGGGCGACTGGACCGTGAATCTGCTCTCGTCGAGGTGTCCGAGCCGAAGATCCCCAGGGTGTCAACGGCGAGCTAATCCGGCCCCAGATGAGCGCTTTGCCGCCAACCACAGGCATCCGAGTCGCCGAGTCACGCGACCCTGGCTACACAGGAAAGTTGGGACGTTCCTGCCTGGGGGAAGGGCCGACCGGTGAAGCTGACGATCAACTTGGCTGTTCTGCTCGCTGTCATCCTCATCGTGCTCGTACGTCGACGCGTACAGGCCAGAAGCCGGGTCGACCAAACGATGGTCCTCACCGTAGCGGTGACGTTCGGCGTGCTGATCGCTCCCACCGACTTCGGCCAGGGCATCCTGCGAACCGTGGGTGACCTCGCGCAGAGCGTTTCGGATGCGGGCACCCCGTGAACTAGGGGCAGTCCGCAGATATCCAAGTCATGACTGCGGCTCCTACCGCTCTGGATGCTGGCCGTGCTCCAAGTAAGCCACCTGGCCCTCACTACGAGCAATCACGGCAGCCCGGACTCGGCGTGCGAGGCGCGGAATGGTCAGAGAGTCGACGTCGTCGACGCTGTGGAAGGCGTACGTTTTGATCTCGGAACGCTGCAGCCGGATCTGTTCCTGAAGCTGCGCCGGTAGAGCACCACCGTCGAAGAGGTACAGCACCTTGTCGCCTTCAGCAGGGCTGGGGGCCCAGTCGACGGCCAGGAGACGGCCGATCCCTGGAGTGATGCCCAGCTCCTCGCGGACCTCCCGCACACATGCCTGCAGCGGGGACTCGCCAGCGTCGACGTACCCGCCGGGGATATCCCGGTACTCCTTGTACGTCGGCTCCAGGAGCATGACGCGCCCCTGCTCGTCAAAGAACAACGCGCCCGCGGCCATGCGCGGGCGCGCCATCTTCGCCTCTTGTTCGTTCTGGGTCTCGCTCACGTGACCGAGCCTAACCACCTCAGACGACTCGAAGCCTGTCGGCCAGGTCCGCCACGGAGCTGCTTGGCCGGCCTCGCGTGCCGCGGACCCAGCCGAGTACGAGCTCGCGGCTCATGTAGTGGTGCCTGACCTGCTCGGGCGCGAGCTGTTCGGCTTCGAGGACGACGGCGAGTGCTTCGTCGGTGCGGTTTCGGGCAGTGAGTGCGCGCGCCACTTCGAGGTCGTGACGTACCCGGCGCTCGACGGGCAAGCTGCTCGTATCGATCTGCGGTCCGAGGTCGGAAGCGACCTGGAAGTCTCCGAGTTCCCCGGCCGTGGCCACCTTGTGGATGGCGACGTTGGTCGGACCGAAGGCGGTCCACATGTGGTTGGCGTCGGAGCCGAGCCGCGTTGCCGTCGCTTCCGCCTCACGCAGGAAGGCCTGCGTCGTCGCGCGGTCCTCCGCACGGGCGGCCGCCATCGACCCGGCCAGGAACAAGGTCCCGTAGACGGACAGGAACGAGGGCGTCGCCTCGCCGAGCCCTGGTTCCAGGAATCCGGCCGCGTCGCCCACGAGCTGCACGGCGGTCTCGTACCGCCCGGTCGACAGCAGGCAGTGAGTCACGGAACGGAAGAGCGATCCCGTGATCACGTTGTTGCCGCTCTGCTGGGCAGCGGCCAGTCCGCGGTCGGCGGCCATCCACGCGAGTTCGTTCTCGCCGAGCTTGCCGAGCACCATCGCCGCGCCCTGGTACGTCAGGGCCAGCAGGGCGTTGGCCTCCTCGCGCTCTTCTCCCGCGTACGTACGAGCAGCCAGGAGCGCGTCGGCGAGGAGGAGCGGCAGCTGCTGTGTGGCGAAGCCGAAGCGTGATGCCTGGTAGGCGTCCCACACCTCGCCGACGTCGGTTCGAAGGTTCGCCAGGGTCGGGGGCTCGCCGTCGGCGGGCGCGCTCAGGAGCGGGGTCAACTGGCGGTAGTCCATGAGGGCTTCGCGCAGAGCGGGGACGGTGCGCCGGCCGCTGTCGTTCGACCACTCCAGGAGGGTGGGTTCGCCGATCAGGTCGCTGACGGACACGTCCAGGGCGTGCGCCAGGGCGCGGATCACGGAGAGGCGATCGAGCTCGATGCGGTTGTTCTCCGCCTTGCCGAGCCAGTCCGACGTACGGCCGACCAGTCCGGCCAGCACTTCTTGGGAGAGGCCTCGGCGATGCCGGTACCAGGCCACGCGTTCGCCGATCGTCAGGTGCTGCGTCATTCCTCGCATGGCTTCAGCCTCACCTCAGTTGGGATGAGGACCCCGGAAGGTTTTTCCGGGGTCGCTCAAGGGCCTGGTCATAGCGTCGTCTGTGTCGAGACCGAGACGCCCACGGCGGCGGCAAGGAGGCACAGGCATGTCTCTGACGGCTGATGAGCGGCACCAGGTGATGGTGGCCCTTACGGAGCTCTCCGCGGAAGTGGGCGCCCTCGCGGAGAGGGCGCGGCGCCTGGCGGATCCCGTCAACTCCGCTTCTCCGACTGCTCCAACCGCTGGAGACGCTCGTCGAGACGCGCCAGGTGCTCACGCATCGCTGCGACCTCCTCCATGATGGCCGCGAACTCGGGGCTGGGCTCCTGAACTTCCTCACCGTCTGAGACCTGAGCGCTCACGAAGTAGCCGCGCGTCGAGTCGGGGGCCACCAGGCCCCACTTCGCGAGAAGCTGGACAGCCTTGGTCGCCGTCCCCGCGGCGACCTCGAAGCGCTCGGCGATCGCGCGAACCGAGGGGAGCTTGTCCCCCACCTTCAGCCTGCCGGTCTTGATCTCGTCCCGCAGGGTCTCGGCGATCTGCTCGTTCACCCGTCGCGCGTCGTCAGAAGTAGGCGTCATGCGTCGATGCTAGCTCTTCTTGATCTAGGTCAAGCAGCACGACCAACACAACCTCTTGTACTAGTTGTAGCAGCCGTGCTAGAACAGTTTCACATCGGGCGAGATTGCTCGATGGGAGGGCGGCTTGGCTGCGCTCCAACGCCCGGAGGAAAGCCCCGCTGGGGCGAGTACGAAGGAAGCGTCCGTTGATTGAGAACTCAACAGCGTGACAAGTCGACAGGGTGAGAGTCCCTGTCCCCGCAACGGCCCGGGTGACGGCCGTCGGCGGCCACCTCGTGGCGGGGCGAACCTGTCCCTGCCCCGCGTGCCAGCTCTGGAGAACGCTCTTGGGGATCATCCCTTCCTCACGGGAGGTCAGCCCTGGGGCGCCACCTGGTGCGCGCCGCCCTGCTGGCGTCAGAGCAGTGACGATGACGCGATTCAGATTCTTCCGCCCCGATGGTCGAAAGGCCGGGTTCGACTCCCGACCGGGGCGCCACTCCCGCTGAGCTGAAGAGGGTCTCTGCTCCCCGTTCAGCCTCCCCGCCGTGGATTTGCGCCGCCTCGCCAAAGGCCCGCGCCCGCCTCGGCTTCCTTCCATCCCGCCCTATCAGGAGCCTCGCCATGAAGTCCTTCATCGGCATCCATCAGGTCGTCTCGGCCGACGACTACATCGAACTCGCCCTCGGCACCCCCATTGAGCTGTGGCTGGGGGTGGAAGCTGAGAGCGAGATGGAGCGCGCGGCTCGCGAGGATGCAGCTCGCGACATCCTCGCCGACAACCCGCACCTGCCCGACACTGTGGCGCGCATCGCCGCCGAGGCCATCGACGCGCACATGCCGGAACTGAGTGTCGTTCCTCTGCCCCGACCGGCCGCCCGCCGTGGCAGCACCAACAGGGCGGTAGCGGCGTGAGCCAGAACCTGGCACTGCATGATCTGGCCGTGCCGCTGCGCGTGCTGCGGCTGCTCGCGGTGGACTTCGGGCATCTGGCGGCGCCGGATGTCCAGGTGTCGCCGATCTTCCCGGAGCAGCTGCGGCTGAGCTTCCACGACGACCTGCCGGGCTTCGAGGCATGGCGGGAGGCGCTGGGCATCGCCCCGCAGGACGTGAACGGCCATGTTCAAGGTGGCGGCCGCACGCGCGTGCTGCAGGCGAATGCGACGCTCGCGGACGCCGAGCTGGAGCTGATCGGCTTCGGCAAGGTCCCCGTTCCGGCTGCGGCCGGGGGTGCGGCGTGAACGCTGTTCATATCCGTTCAGCCGAGCGCGCGCTGACGCTGGGCACATGGTTGATCGTGTGCGGGGCGATGCTCTACTCCGTCCTGACGGTCACGCCGCTGATGGCCGCGCACACCCCCGCTCGGTGGGAGTGGACGGCGCCCATCCTGCCCCTGGTCGTGGATGCCGCCGTGGTCATCGTGGTCCGCCTCGACTCCGTCCTGGCCCGTCTCGGCGGGCAGGGAGGCGGGTGGCCGATCACGCTGCGGTGGATGACCGGCGGCATGACCCTCGCGCTGAACACCGCCGACTCCGCCCTGAAGAAGGACCTGGTCGGGGTGGCGGTGCATGCGGTGGCGCCGCTGCTGCTGATCGTCACCGCCGAGACCAGCCTGGCCTACCGCCGCGCCCTCGCGGACACCGTCGCGGTGCTGGAGGAGCGCCAGCGAGCCGAGCGCGACCTGGCCGAGCAAGCGGCCCGGGAACGCGCCGAGCGAGCCCGTGCAGAAGCGCGCGAGGAACGTGAGCACGCCGCTCTGCTGGCGCGTGAACAGCGTGAACACGAAGCCCGCCTGGCCCGTGAACAGGCTGAGCGGGAAGAGCGGCAGTGGCGCGAGGAGCGCGAAGCCCGCCAGCTCGTAGAAGCCGCCGAGCGGGAGGCGCGTGAACGCCGTGAACGCGAGCATGAACAGCGCGAGTCAGACCGTGAACGCCTCACCCGCGAGGCCGCCGAGCAGGCCGCGCAGCAGCGCCGCGCAGCGCAGGAGGCTGCCGTTCGTGAACAGCGTGAACGCCAGCAGCGGGCGGAGCGTGAACGCGCTGGGCTGCTGGATCGCGGCCCGGCTCCGGGCAAGCTGCCCGAGCCTGAGGCCCGTCAGATCGTGAGTGCGGCGTTCGCGGCGGAGTTGTCGGTGCGGGCGGCGGCGGAGTTGTGCGGCTGGTCGGTGGGCTGGGTCTCCGCCCGCTACGCCGAGCACCGCCCGCAGCACACCAGCGCCCGTGCCGACCTGGCCATCGCCAGCCGCTAGGAGGCCGGTGATGTCACACGCCTACGCCGACTGCTTCGACCCGACCGGTGCCCGCTACGGGATACCCGCCTACCCCTACCGCCTGGCCCCGGCCGGTCTGGCCACGCGCCGCCAGCTGCGGGCCCGCGGGCTGCGGCCGGGCGGACAGCCGATCGCCGCGCAGGTCATGCGCGCCAACCGCCGCGCCGACGGCCACCAGGTCGCCTACCTCTACCGCATCGACCTGGCCAAACCCGTGCGGCCGATGACCTCGCGCAAGTGGGGTGCGCTCGCGCTGGCCATGCTGGCGCGCCGCACCTGCCCCAGCTGTTGCCGCGACGTCGGCTACTGCATCCCCCGCTCCTACGGCATCTGCGGCGCCTGCATCGCCGCCACCGAACAGCACGCCGCCTGAACGTTCCGTCCCTTGACCGGAGGTTGATCGTGACCCGCAGCACGTTCCGTGACCGTCTCGTCATTCCCGCTTGTGCCGCCATCGCGACGACGCTGGCCATGGCGGTAGGCCTGCGCCTGCACGACCACCACGTGCCGCTCTTGCTGCTGCTGGCGTGTGCGGGCTCGGTGCTGGCCAGCGCCCTGGACCTGTTGTTCCGCATCGTTGACGCCCGGCACACCACGACGCACCGCTGCACACGTTCGGGCTGCACCTTCCAAGTCCGCCTGACGCGCGCAGGCGCCGCCGAGCACCGTCGCTGGCAGCGGGTTGCTGCCGCACACCCGCACCACACGGTGTGACAACCAGCGCCCCAACTCCAGGCGCCGTATCCAGGTCCGGCCTTCACCGCGACTGCGAAGGCGCCTGCCCGCGCCGATGTGTCAGGCCCTGGAAGCAGCCTTGCGCTGCCACCACTGAGCTTTCATCCAAGGAGTGTTGCTGTGCCCAGTCCTACTCGCCCTCGCATGGTGAAGGTGTCCGCCGGGGCCACCACGGTCCGTATCCCGCGCCAGCGCGGCCGCCGCCAGGACTCCTTCCTGCTAGTCGTGCCCGAGCGTCCCTCCCTCACCGCCCGCGCCCTGCACACGGTCGGGCTGCTGTTATGGCGCCAGCGTCTGGCCCTGCTCCCCACCGCCACGGCCGTGCTGCTCCTGCTGCTGGCCGCGATCCTGCACGTCCTCGCCCCCTGGGCCGGAGTGCTGGTGGCCGTGGCCGGGCTGCTGCCTCTGCTCGTCCTGGCCATCCCGCCGCTGCGCCGTCGCGTCAAGGGCGGGGAGCGGTCCTGGCAGTGGGCCGCCGCGGCCGCCGCGGCCGTCGTCGGCCTGTGGACGGCTCTCGCGATCCTGCTTGGCCCGCTGTGCGGGCCGCTGGGTGTCCTGTGGTTCCTGGGCCTGCTCGGCGCTCAGGGGGCCTGGTTTGTGCTGCGTCGCTCGATCTCCAAGGAGACGGACTGATGGTCACCCCGACCCGTAACGGCGCCGCGGGCGCCAACAAGGGCAACAAGTTCGCCAACGGCGCGCAGGCCGCCGGGGCCGCCGCCGGGGGCTTTGTCGGCGCCATGGGCGGCTCCTTCATGCCGTCCATCAACATCAACGTCAACCGGCCCTCCCAACACCGGGGCGGGGGCGGGCAGCAGGGCCTGCTGCCGCCGCCGGAGTTCAGCAGCCCTGCCCAGGTGCGCAACTACTGCAACACGCTGCGTGCGGCCGGGGTGATGCTGTCCATGGAGGTCGCGATGGCCGCCGAGATCATGCAGAGCATCCTCGCCGCGGTGCCGGATCCGGAGGGGCGGGTGCTGGGCTCACGGATGCGCGCGGCCAAGGTCTCCCGGAAGATGAAGCGCTCCGCGAACGCGCTGCGCGACGCGGCCAAGAACGCCGCCGCCTGCTACGCGGTGTTCCAGCAGGAGTACCAGGAGGAGATCAACCGCGTCCGCCACCGCGCCCGCAAGCCGAAGACCCCGCCCATGAACTGGGCACAGCAGTGAGGCGCCGCGCGATGACCACAGACCAGAACCTCCAGGCGCAGTTCGCGCACCTGGCAGGCACGCGTGAAGGCGGCTCGGGTGCCAGCGGGGTGGGCAACTACCTCCTCAGCCGCGTCAAGCCGCACCTGCCGCCGTGGCTCGGGGTGGCCGGGGTGGGCCTGGCCGGAGTCCTCGGTCACGAGCGGTGGGCGGCCTCCCCGGCCGCCGCCGTCGGTCTGACCCTCACCTCCGTCGCCATGTCCGGCGGCGCGTGGGTGATCGGCAAAAGCGCCAGCAAGCAGCGCCGCCTGCACTCCGCCATCACCACCGCACTCGGCTCGGCCTGGCTGACGGCCGCCTGCCTCGCAGGGCCCGCCGCCGGGCCGGTCGATGACCTCTACCTGATGGGCGGCCCGGCGTTGGCGCTGTCGTGGAACGTGCGAATCTTCATGCGCACCTCCGACACCAGCGATGCGGGCGGTGCGGACGGCGGCCTGATGGAGAAGATCGGCCTGGCCCGCGCGCAGATCCGCGCAGCGAAGGCGGAGCCGAACCGGGCCACGGCCCGCGTCGAGCTCGACGCGGGCACGCAGACCAACGCGGACATGGCCGGGGCCCTGCCGCGCATCGCCTCCGCGCTGGACCTGCCCGCCTCTGCGGTGCGCTACCAGCCGGACCCGGACTCGGCCCGGCGTGGGGACCTGGTCATCGTCCCCGAGGACATGCTCGCCGAGACCGTGGAGTGGGAGGGCCCCTCAAACCTGGGCGGCTCGATCGCCGAGCCGCTCGTGATCGGCCGGTATGACGACGGGTCGCCGATGCTTCTGTGGCTGCCCGGCGACCAGGAGTCGGGCCGCAACAGCACGCACGTGCTGATCGCGGGCGGCACCGGGTCCGGAAAGGGCGACGCCGCCCTCAACCTTCAGACAGAGATCCTCTCGCGCCGCGACGTCGTCCTGCTCATGTCCGACCCGAAAGCCTTCCAGGACTTTCGCCCTCTGCTGCCCGGTTACGACTGGGCAGTGGAGGGCGGGGCCCCGTCCGAGACCATGGTGGCGGCGGTGCAGGTGGCGATCCCGGCCCGCACGCGCTGGCTTGGCCAGCACCAGTACCGCCAGTGGGAGCCGCAGGCCGCGCGCGAACAGCGCGACCCGAAGCACTCGTGCCGTCCCGACGGGCGCGCGTGCGGCTGTGCGGGGATGCCGTTCATGGTCGCCTGGTTCGAGGAGGCCGCGAACACCCTGCGGTTCGTCGGCGACGACGCGTTCACCGGGATCGCCCAGGAAGCCCGCTCGGCGGGCGTCGCCCTGGTCATCTCGCTGCAGCGTCCGTCCTACGACCAGATGTCGACGTCCACGCGCTCCTCCATGCCGTCGGTGATCGCGCTGGGCTGCCACCCCGATGACGAGGGGTTCAGCCTGCCCGACGAGGTGATCGCGGCGGGCGCGCACCCGGGGGCGTGGCGTAACCGCAAGCCGGGCTACTGCTACGTCGTCTCGCCCGGGATCGACGAGGACCGGTACGCCTCCCCGGGCCGCACCTGGCGTTTCACGCCGCGCGCCGTGGACACGATGGAGCTGCTCGCGCTGTGGGCGCAGCGCCACGGCGCGGCCGCCGACCCCGTAACCGCCGCCGCCCTCAAATCCGTGGCCGGGGTGGCGTACACCGGCCGTTCCACCCCTGAGTCGGGCAGCACACCGACGGCGCCGCAGGCCCGCGCGGACGAGGACCAAGGAGACCAGGACGGGGCCGACGGGGCGGGCCTGCTGGTCGACCCCGAGGACGCCGATATCGACGAGGAAGCCGAGCTGCCCGAGGCGCAGCAGGGTGACGACACCCCGCTGTTCGGGACGGACAGCGGCCGCAAGCCCTCTCCGGCCGAGGCCCGCGCGCTGTTCGCGCAGGCACTCAGCGAGTTCGAGACCGCGGGGCGCATGGTCGTCGGCCCGCGCGACTTCATGGACTGGTGCGACCAGCACGGCCTGTCCCGCCCGTGGGTCTCCGCGAGGCTGAAGGAAGCCGCGGTCGAGGGCCGCCTGGAGGCGACCAATACCACCGGCCGCTGGCGGATCGTTCCGCGCCCCGACGGCGGCGTTCCCGCTGCCCTGACGGCCGCGTGACGCCTGACACCGTCACGGGCGCCTGACACCCAAACCCCTAGGCACATGCGGTGTCACGCGCCCTGACAGTGGGCTCCTGACACCGCCTGACGCCTACCTGTGGGCCCGCAACGTGCGGGCCCGCACCCATACACGGCACGCGGAAGGGAGCACCACGCATGCACCACACCGGCCCGCCCGGACACCTGGCCCCGCACATCCCCGTCGACGACTACCGACGCGCGCAGACCACCGGCCAGCCCATCATCATCCACACCACCACCCACCCCACCGCACGCCCGGCCCGCACCTACCTGCTGCCCCTCACGGTCGCCGGGGCGGGCGTGATCGGCCTGTTCGGCGTCGTGGCCGCGTTCCTGGCCCTGCTCGACTTCGCCGCCCACACCGCCATGGCCATCGGCGGCGCCGCGGGCCCGATCGGCGTCGGCGGCATCACCCTCAAGCTCTTCCGCGCACCCAAGTGACCTTGCCGGGAGGAGACATGCCCTGCACCACCTGCACGGGCCACCACCCCGTTCCGCTCCAGTGCTTCCCCGCCGGTGACGTGCGGGCCTCGCTGAAAGCCGCCCACGCCGCGACCGAGGAACGCACCCGCACCAACGAGCCGGTGCACGTCCACTACGACCTGCGCACCGACGCCTTCGTCGTCCTGCGCACCGCCCCGAAGGAGCCTGCCTCGTGAAAGCTCCCACCACCCCACTCGACCTCATCGTGGGCCCCGACCAGGCCCGCGCCTTCCTGCACGCCCGCACCCAGGACCTCGTCCAGCTCGACCACCTGCCCGAAGCGGTGGCCCTACGGCTCGTCTACCGCGGCGCGCTGCGCGGCGACCCGCTGGTGCTGGCCGCCGAGCGCCAGACCTGGACCCTGCGCGCGGGCGTCGACCCCGACGACGCCCCCGCCCACCGCCTGTGCATCCACGCCCGCCTCACCAGCCCGCCCCGCGTCCTGGTCACCGACCCCGACGACCCCACCGGCGAGGTCGACGAACTGCTGATCGAAGTCCTGGAGATGTACCAGCTCGCCAACTGGTACCCCCTGCCCAACGCCACGCAGGGGGCCAGCCATGACGGACACTGAGCAGCACAACACCGCGGCAGCTCCCGGCGCCTGGCCGGACGGGCCGATGCTGGCCTTCGACGTGGAGACCACCGGCCTCAACCCGGAGCGGGCCCGAATCGTGGCCGCAGCCGTCGCCGCGGTCGGCGGAGACACCCCGCCGGAGACCACCACCTGGCTGCTGGACCCCGGCATCGAGATCCCCGCCGAAGCGGCCGCGATCCACCACATCACCACCGACCAGGCCCGCGCCGACGGGCGCGCACCCGCCGAGGCGCTGCCGGAGATCGTTGCGGCGCTTGCCGAGCCGCTGGCCGCGGGCTTCCCGCTGGTGGTCTTCCGCGCCCCGTACGCGCTGACCGTGCTCGCCCGCGAGTGCGCCCGCCACGACGTGCCCTTCCTGGACGGGGACGTGGCGCCGGTCATCGATCCGGCCGTACTCGACAAGCAGGCGGCGCGCTACCGGCGCGGGCGGCGCACCCTGCCCGCCCTGTGCGAGCACTACCGCGTGCGCCACGACGGCCCCAACGACCCCGTCCAGGACGCACTCGCCGCCGCCCGCCTGGCCTGGCGCCTGCCCCGCGCCCACCCCCACCTCGCGGCTATCGCGCTGGCCAACCTTCACATCTGCCAGCAGGGGTGGGCGGCCGAGCAGGCCGCGAGCCTGCAGGCGCACCTGCGCCGCACCGACCCGTCCGCCAGCGTCACCCCCGACTGGCCCCTGATCCCCGCCCCCTCCGCCGAGGAGAACGCATGACCTTCGACATCCGGATCATCTGCGACCACCACGACGCCGACACCATCACCCGCACGCTCGCCGCCGCCTTCCGTACCGGCGTCGCCCGCACCTACCCCACCCGCGACGGCATGCGCACCCGCCTCTACCTCACCGCCACCCTCAAGCAGCCCGAGGACGACCAGCCGAACACCTAGCAACGCCAAGGGCGGCCCCCTACGTCTCGCCAAAGTCGCGGGGCCGCCCTTGTCCACCTGCCACGAACTGACCTGTGGAGGTATCCAGCATGACGCAACCGACCAACATTCGGGCAGAGCACCTGCGCACCGCGCTCCAGCTCGCGGCCCAAGGTGTGCCGGTGCTGCCGTTGCGCGTGGGCAAGGCCCCCTTCGGCAACTGCCCCGCCTGTGCCAAGAACGCCTGCGGTGGCCGACCGAACATGAAGCAGGCCGGGCCGTGCGCGTGCCCGCGTCCGTGCCACGCCTGGGCTGCCGCGACCACCGACCCCGGCACCCTCGCCTCCCCGGCCTGGAGGCCCGCGTGGCGGCAGGCCGCCGCCATCGCCTACCACCCCGCCGGTATCCGCCTGACCGTCGTCGACCTCGACCACGCCGACGCCATCGCCTGGGCCCAAGCCCACCTGCCCCCCACCCGCACCCTGCCCACCACCCGCGGCCAGCACTGGCTGTATGCGGGCACCATGCCCTCCTCGCACGGAGTACGCCCCGGCATCGACATCAAGTCCCGCATGGCCTACGCCCGCTGGCTCGGCCCCGGCACCGGCACCCTCACCACCCTGCCGGACGCCGTCCGCGCGCTGGCCACACGCAAACCTGCCGCAGCGCACCCCACACCGCAGACCATCACCGGGCCCGTACCGGCAGGGGGCGGGGCGTGCCCTCACCGCACCCCCGCCTATCTGGAGCTCGGCATGGTCATGGCCGTGCAGCGCATCACCGACGCCCGCGAAGCAGTACACGCCACGGTCTACCGCACGTTCCTGGCCGTGCTGTCCACGCACGGCCGGTGCGGCTGCCTCACCGACACCCACGTCGCGCGCCTGTTCACGGCGGCGCAGGCCAAGGGCGAAACCCTGCGGCACTGCACAGACGCGTGGACCAACGCCCGCGCCCGGCTAGGGCTGTGACATGGCCGACGACGACAAGCCCCCCGCCCGCGAGGTCATCACCGACTACGCGCAGGCCCACTTCCGCTACTTCCGCACCGCCGACGGCACCGTGTACGCGCAGCGCAACGGCCACCCCGTCGCCCGCCCCATCCGCTCCCAGGGGACCACGGGCAGCCACCGCCAGGAACTCATGGTCGGCCTCTTCCGCGACGGGGTCGGCGTGTTCAACGGGAGCGCTCTGAAGGAGGCGTTGGACTTGATCGAAGCACTCGCCCTGTACGAAGACGTCCAGCCCGTCCACATCCGCGTCGCCCCCGGCTTCGACGGCGCGACCTGGCTGGACCTGGGCCGCAGCGACGGGCAGTCCGTGCGCATCCACCCCATCGGCTGGGAGATCACCACCCCCGACCCGCGCGAAGTGTGCTGGCGACGCACCCAGCTCACCGGGGAGCTCCCGCTGCCGGTCAAAGACACCGACGGCAAGGGCATCGACCTCCTGCTGCGGCTGTGCAACTTCGCGGGCGCCGAGACCGAGTGCCTGGCCATCGCCTGGCTGATCGGCTGCCTCGGCCCCTGCGTGCCCGTCCCCGCCCCGTTCCTCACCGGCCCGCAGGGCGCGGGCAAGTCCACCGGCGGGCGGATGCTAGTACGGATCATCGAGGGCATGAGCGGCGACCTGCGCCGGGCTCCGAAGGATGAGGAGAACCTGATCGCGGCCGTGGCCGCGGGATGGGTCACCGCGCTGGACAACCTCTCCCACATGACGCCCGACCTGTCCGATGCGATGTGCTGCATCGTCACCGGCGCCGAGAACGTGAAGCGCGCCCTGTTCACCGACGGGGACGTCCACCGCGCCCGCTACCGCCGCCCCCTGCTGCTGACCGGTATCGACGTCGGCGTCATCCGCCCCGACCTCGCCGAACGCCTCCTGCCCCTGCGCCTGGAGCGGCCCCGCGTGAGGCGCACCGAAGCGGAGCTGTGGACGGAGTACGAAGACGTGCTGCCCGTCGTCCTCGGCTCCCTGCTGGACCTCACCGTCAAGGTCCGCGCAGCGCAGGCCGAGACACCGACCGATCTGCGTATGGCCGACTTCGCGCACCTGTGTGCGCAGCTCGACGTAGCGACCGGCCTGGGGGCTCTCGCGGCGTACCGGGCCCGGCTGGACGACCTGAACGACGACGTCATCGAAGGCGACCTCCTCGCGCAGACCGTCCTCCGGCACGCCGAGAGCATCGTGCCCGGCGAGGCACAGCGAATGACGTCCACCGAGTGGCTCCACTGCCTCAGCCAGCTCTACACCGGCGAGGACTTCCACTCCCTGCCCAAAGGATGGCCGACCACCGGCAAGGTCCTCTCCGACCGCCTCAAGCGCCTCCAGCCCACCCTCGCCGCCCGCGGCGTCCTCATCGACTCCGGCCGCACCAAAGAGGGCCGCTACCTCGAAATGGGCCACCAGGCAGCCCCGCCGCCTCACGAGCAGCAGCCGTTCCCCTGACCGCGGTCCGGACCGGACAAGCAAGAAGAGCACCCCCGCGCCCGGCGTGCTCTTCTTGCTCTTCGGCGCACCGCGCCGCCCAAGGGTCGCGCCGCGAAGCGGCTCCTTCTTCACGCCCTGAGGCGCACCACACCACCACAGACGCCCCTTCTCTTTTCCTAAGAGGGAAGACGCTGCGTCACCTGCGTCACCCCAGGGCCGAAAACGGCCCCTGACCTGCCGCTACAGCGATGACGCAGAGCCGAAAGTCTGCGTCATCTTGCGTTACCTGCGTCACCCGATGACGCAGCCCATGACGCACCGGCGACGCACACCCGATCCTCTGCGTCACCCAAAACCGCAGGTCAGACACACGGATGACGCAGATGACGCGGTGACGCAGAAATCCGCACCTCGGACAGACGCACCCCCTGAGAAGCCTCCAGCCCGGCAGCAACGTGACTCGACCTCCGAGGACCTCATGAGCCGAACCCGTTCCGCTCAACCGGACCCCCGCGCGACCCTCCGCGGCGGCCTGCCCGACCGGTACCTCACCCCTGACGACATAGCCGAGATCTTCAACGTGCCCAAGGAGACCGTCTACCAGTGGCGCAAGAAGCGCACCGGCCCGCCCGGCTTCCGCATCGGCAAGCACGTGCGCTACGACCCCGCCGACGTACGCGCCTACGTCATGGAACGTCAGCGCGCTGAAGCTGACGCGGCTTGACCCGCACCATCTCCGTTCCCATGGGAGGGCCACCTCGTGGCCCTCCCATCTGTCTGAGGAGGCACAACCACTACATGGCAGGCCACGTCCAGGACCGCTGGTTCAAGACCGAAACCACCCCCGACGGCAAGACCGTCCGCACCAGGACCGACCGCTACGGGACCGGCAAGCGCTACCGCGCCCGCTACGTCGGCCCCGACGGCACCGAGCAGTCCGAGAGCTTCCCCTATGGGCAGAAGCGCAAGGCCGAGCAGTGGCTGGACAGGATCAATGCCGACATGGACAGCGGCCGCTACGTCGACCCGAAGGCCGGTCGCACCACCTTCCGCCAGTACGCCGAGAAGTGGCTCAAGACGCAGACCACCGACGCCACGACGAGAGAGCCCGTCGGCGTTCAGATCCGCCGGCACGCCATCCCATACCTGGGGTCGCGGCCGCTCGGCTCGTTCAAGCCCGAGCACATCCGCGACTGGCTTGCCGAGTTGGAGCGCGCGATTCCCGCGTCCTCCTACCGCCGCGTCATCTTCGCGAGTGTCTCCGCCGTGTTCACGGCGGCCGTGGAAGATGACCACTTGCACCGGAATCCGTGCAAGTCGAGGAGCGTCCGCGCGCCCGGCCCGAACAACCGTCGTGTGGTCCCGTGGACCGCTGAGCGCACGTTCGCCGTACGCGCCGCGCTCCCGGAGCAGTACCGCGCGGCTGTCGACTTGGGTGCCGGGTGTGGTCTTCGGCAGGGCGAGGTTTTCGGTCTGCCGGTCGATGAGATCGGGTTCGATACGGGTTGGCTGCACGTCAGCAACCAGGTGAAGGTGTCCGGCGGGAAGCTCGTATTCGCCCCTCCGAAGCGCGAGAAGGAAAGGGACGTGCCGCTCGCGGACTCCGTGGCGCACGTGCTCAAGGAGCACATGAGCGCCCATCCGCCTGTGAAGGTGACGCTGCCGTGGCAGCGCCCCGACGGACGGCCGGTCACGAAGCGGCTTTTGTTCGTGCGCCCCGACGGTGACGGCGCCGTCCGGCGCACGGACTTCAACACGCGCTTTTGGAAGAACGCTCTCGTGGAAGCCGGGGTCATACCCGAACCCAAGCCAGGCGAGCGCCACCAGGCCGCACGCGAGCACGGCATGCATGCCCTCAGGCACTTCTACGCGTCGGTGCTGCTGGACGCTGGCGAGAACATCAAGGCGCTGAGCACGTACCTCGGGCACACGGACCCGGGCTTCACGCTCCGCGTGTACACGCACCTCCTGCCGAGCAGTGAAGGGCGCAGCCGCAAGGCCGTGGACGCGGTGTTCCAGCGGCCCGATTCAGCGTCCGACGGCCCACAGACGGCCCAGCGGTAGACGGACGACAGTGAGGGGCCACGGTCGTCGAC
Organism: Streptomyces sp. AN091965; assembly: GCF_022698285.1. NCBI lineage: Bacteria > Bacillati > Actinomycetota > Actinomycetes > Kitasatosporales > Streptomycetaceae > Streptomyces > Streptomyces sp. AN091965. The sequence continues at coordinate 3,179,773 of NZ_JALDMY010000001.1, forward strand.
CGTGGCCCCTCACCAGGAAGCCACCAGATACCGCTCTGACCTGTGGCTACAACACCGGCAGGTTCTTGCGCAGTTCGAAGGCCGTGACCTCGGAGCGGTACTCCTCCCACTCCTGCTTCTTGTTGCGCAGGAAGAAATCGTAGACGTGCTCGCCGAGGGTCTCCGCGACCAGTTCGGAGCGTTCCATGAGGTGGATCGCCTCGCCGAGGTTCTGCGGGAGGGGTTCGATGCCGAGGGCGCGGCGTTCGGCGTCGCGGAGGGCCCAGACGTCGTCGTCGGCGCCCGGCGGGAGTTCGTAGCCCTCCTCGATGCCCTTGAGGCCCGCGGCGAGCAGGACCGCGTAGGCCAGGTACGGGTTGGCGCCGGAGTCGAGGGAGCGGACCTCGACGCGGGCCGAGCCGGTCTTGCCGGGCTTGTACATGGGCACGCGGATGAGGGCCGAGCGGTTGTTGTGGCCCCAGCAGATGTACGAGGGGGCCTCGCCACCCGCGCCCGCGGTGCGCTCGGAGCCGCCCCAGATGCGCTTGTAGGAGTTGACCCACTGGTTGGTGACCGCGGAGATCTCGGCGGCGTGCTTCAGGAGGCCCGCGATGAAGGAGCGGCCGACCTTGGAGAGCTGGTACTCGGCGCCGGACTCGTAGAACGCGTTGCGGTCGCCCTCGAAGAGGGACAGGTGCGTGTGCATGCCGGAGCCGGGGTGCTCGGAGAACGGCTTCGGCATGAACGTCGCCTGGACGCCCTGCTCCAGGGCCACCTGCTTCATGACCAGGCGGAACGTCATGATGTTGTCCGCCGTGGAGAGCGCGTCCGCGTAGCGCAGGTCGATCTCCTGCTGCCCGGGCCCGCCCTCGTGGTGGCTGAACTCGACCGAGATGCCCATGGATTCGAGCATCGTGATGGCCTGGCGGCGGAAGTCCATGCCCACGTTCTGCGGGGTGTGGTCGAAGTAGCCGCTGGTGTCGGCGGGGGTGGGCCGCGAGCCGTCCAGGGGCCGGTCCTTCAGGAGGAAGAACTCGATCTCGGGGTGCGTGTAGAAGGTGAAGCCGAGGTCGGAGGTCTTGGCGAGGGCGCGCTTGAGGACGTAGCGCGGGTCGGCGAAGGACGGGGAGCCGTCCGGCATCAGGATGTCGCAGAACATCCGGGCCGTGCCGGGCGCCTCCGCGCGCCAGGGCAGCACCTGGAAGGTGGACGGGTCCGGCTTGGCGATCATGTCGGACTCGTAGACGCGGGCGAAGCCCTCGATCGCCGAGCCGTCGAAGCCGATGCCCTCGTCGAAGGCCTGCTCCAGCTCGGCGGGGGCGACCGCGACCGACTTCAGGAAGCCGAGTACGTCCGTGAACCACAGGCGCACGAACCGGATGTCGCGCTCCTCCAGAGTGCGGAGCACGAACTCCTGCTGCTTGTCCATCTCGACTTCCACCCATCCTTGCTGGTCGGAACCGGCTGCTCCCAAGCCATGGGACGTCGCCCCGGCACATGAGCATCCCACCACACGGTTTCACGCGCGTTGCGGCCGCTCATCGCCCATACTGCACGGTTCTCCGGAGGCGGTGACAGCCGCGTCGGACCATCCGCTTAAAGTGGTATCTCAGATGCAAGTTTTACGCGGGCCGGGCTCCGGTCCCGTGCGGAGCCGTGCCCCGGTCCCGCGGGGGACGGGGCGCCGCGCCGCGCGAGCCGGGACGCCCGTCCCGCGAGAGGAGGCACCTTGCTGTCCGACCAGTCCGCCGCCGCCGTCCGCGCCACGCTGCCCGCCGTCGGGGCCGCCATCGAGGACATCACCGCCCGCTTCTACGACCGGCTCTTCGCCGCCCACCCGGAGCTGCTCCGGGACCTCTTCAACCGCGGCAACCAGGCCGCGGGCACCCAGCGCCGGGCCCTCGCCGGGTCCATCGCCGCCTTCGCCGCGCACCTCGTGGACCGCCCGGACGAGCGGCCCGACGTGATGCTCGCCCGCATCGCGCACAAGCACGCGTCCCTGGGCGTCGCGCCCGGCCAGTACGAGACGGTCCACCGGCACCTCTTCGCCGCCATCGCCGAGGTCCTCGGCGACGCCGTCACGCCCCGGGTGGCGGCCGCCTGGGACGAGGTGTACTGGCTGATGGCGAACGCCCTCATCGCGATCGAAGCCCGCCTTTACGCCGAGCGGGGCAGTACGGCGGGCGATGACGCCCTGCGCGCGTGGGACGTGGTGGAGCGGATCGAGGAGACGGCGGACGTCGCCACCTTCCGGCTGCGCCCGGCCGACGGGACGCCCCCGCCCGCCTTCCGCGCGGGCCAGTACGTGTCCGTGCAGGTCGAGCTCGCGGACGGGGCCCGGCAGATACGCCAGTACAGCCTGTCAGGGCTGCCGGGCACGGACGTGCGGCAGATCAGCGTGAAGCGGGTCCGGGGCGGCGCCGGGCCCGACGGCGAGGTCTCCGCCCACCTCCACGCGCGCGTGGAGGTGGGCGACCGGCTGCGGATCTCCGCCCCCTACGGCGACCTCGTCCTCGACGACAGCGCCCTGCGCGGCCCGGGCGGCCACGCGCCCGCGCCGCTCCTCCTCGCCTCCGCGGGCATCGGCGTCACACCCATGGTCGCGATGCTCGAAGAGCTCGCGGCCGCCGGGCACCGGGGCCCGGTCACCGTCGTGCACGCCGACCGCTCCCCCGCCGACCACGCGCTGCGCGCCGCCCACCGCGCGTACGCGGACGCGCTGCCGGGCGCCACGGCCCACTTCTGGTACGAGCGCCCGGAGCCGGGCCACCCCGCCGACCGCACGGGCCGCGTGGACCTGACCGCCCTGCCGGTGCCGCCCGGCACGCACGCGTACCTGTGCGGGCCGCTGCCCTTCATGAAGGCCGTACGCTCCCAGCTCCTCGCCAAGGGGGTCGCGCCCGCCGCCGTCCACTACGAGGTCTTCGGCCCCGACCTGTGGCTCGCGAGCCCGAGCAGCAGCGGTCCCGTCGGCGAGGCCACGATGTCCGCGACGGTCAGCGGGTCGAGGGTGGCGTAGAACGCCTCCTGCGCGCGGCGCAGCGCGCCCCGCAGCCGGCACCCCGAGTTCAGCGGGCAGGGCGTCGCGCCGTCGCACTCCACGACGTCCCCGTCGCCCTCGAACTCGCGGACCAGCGTCCCGACGGACGCGGTGCGCCCCGCCTCGGTGAGCACGAGCCCGCCGCCCCTGCCGCGGCGGGCCTCGACGAGGCCGAGGTGCGTCAGGCGCGCGGCGACCTTCGCGGCGTGCGTGTAGGGAACGGCCATGTCCTCGGCCACCTGGCGGGTGGTGGGGGCGGTGCCGGTCGCGGGCGCGTCCCCGGGGCGGCGGCCCGACGCGTCCGCGACGGCCAGACGCATGAGCATGCGCAGGGCCAGGTCGGTGGAGTGCAGGAGCCGCATGTCGCGCAGCGTAGGGAATGCGCATGAGGGGTTCAAATTTTCGAGGCGGCGCGGCCTGCGGAGCGGCGGGGTCCGGCCCGGGGCGCGGCGGAATCCGGCCCGGGCTCCGGGAGGGGCACCCGTCCCCGCGCACGGTCGGCCGGATGGCGACGGTCAAGGGGCGCCGCCCGTGCTGGATTTGGGAGATTGGAAGAGCGGCCCTTCCGCTCGGCGGCACGCGGGCTACGATCAACGCACTCGCAACGCCCCCTGTTCGACCCATCCGATCCGTCCCTTTCCGCAGAAGGACACACCATGGGTTCCGCCAAGAAGACGAGCAGCGCCGAACGCAAGGCCCGAATAGCGGAGATGCGGCGCGCCGAAGTCGCCCGCGAGCGCCGCGCCCGCGCACTCACCATCACCCTGAGCGCGGTCATCGTCGCGGCACTCGGCATCGGCGGCTACTTCCTGGTCTCGCAGGCCGACGACGACGATGACTCGGGCAAGGCGGGCGACGCGGCGGCCGTGGCGCAGTTCACCAGGACCAAGGACGGCGAGAAGGTCTGGGACGCCAAGAAGCTGGGCCGCACCCACGTCGCGGGCAAGGTGAAGTACCCGGTGACGCCGCCGGTGGGCGGCAACCACAACCAGGTGTGGATGAACTGCAACGGCGACGTGTACCAGAACGAGATCCCGAACGAGAACGCCGTGCACTCCCTCGAACACGGCTCGGTCTGGGTGACGTACAACGACCAGGCGAAGCCCGCCGACCTGAAGAAGCTCGAGGCGAAGGTGAAGAAGACGCCGTACTCGCTGATGAGCCCGGTCAAGAAGCAGAAGGAGCCGCTGCTGCTCACGGCCTGGGGCCACCAGCGGGCGATCACGGGCGCGGACGACGCGAAGGTCGGCTCGTTCTTCTCCACGTTCGTCCAGGGCAAGCAGACCCCCGAGCCGGGTGCCGCCTGCACCAACGGCAAGGGGCAGTGACACGTCCGTGAGGACGGGGATGGGGCAGTGATGAAGCGCAGCGACTGGCTGACCGGCGCCGTCCTGGGCGCGGTGCTCGCGGCGGGCGGCATCACGGCCGCGGTGGCCGCCGACGACGAGCCCTCCGGCTCGGGCTCCCGTGCCGACGGCGTGCCGTCGAGCACCTCCGCGGACGCGGGCTTCGCCCGCGACATGTCCGTGCACCACCAGCAGGCCGTGGAGATGTCGTACATCGTCCGCGACCGCACGAAGAACGAGGAGATCCGCAGGCTCGCGTACGACATCGCGCAGACCCAGGCCAACCAGCGCGGCATGATGCTCGGCTGGCTCGACCTGTGGGAGCTGCCCAAGGTGTCCGAGGACGCGCCCATGAAGTGGATGGGCATGGGCGACGCCCCGGCGGGCGACGACGGCGCGCTGATGCCCGGGATGGCGACGAACGCGCAGATGAAGCGGCTCGGCAAGCTCAACGGCCGCAAGGCGGAGATCTCCTACCTGCGGCTGATGACCGCCCACCACAAGGGCGGAATCCACATGGCGCAGGGGTGCGTGGAGCGCTGCGCGGTGCCGGTCGAGCGGCGGCTCGCGCAGGGGATGGTGGAGTCCCAGGAGTCCGAGGTCAAGCTGATGGCGGACCTCCTGAAGGCCCGGGGCGCGAAGCCTTAGCCCTCCGACAGCGCCAGGGGTCCGGCCCCTGGGCGGCCCGGACCCAGAGCGACCCGGACCCACTGCGGCGCCCACGGCGGCTCGGGCCCGGAGCGGCCCTGGCCCACGGCGGCCCGGATCCATTGCGCCCCCCCGGCCCGCTGCGGCCTGGACCTACTGCGGCCCGGATCCAGAACGGCCTGGCCCCACTCAGGCCCAGGCCCACTGCGGCTCGGACCCACGGCAGCCCGGACCCAGAGCGACCCCGGCCCACGGCGGCCTGGACCCTCTGCGGACCAGGCCCATTGCAGCCCAGGCCCATCGCGGTCCGGCCCCAGAGCGACCCGAGCCTGTTGCGGCCCGGACCCATGGTGACCCGGGCCCATAGCGGCCCGGACCCACTGCGGACCGGGCCCAGGTCAGCCTGCCCGCCACGTCACGCGCGGTGGGCGCACCGCCGCGCACAGCGGCATTCCCGCGCCGTCCGTGAGCCCCAGCTCGGCGACGCCCGCCCCGGCCGCGAGCACGTCCTCGGGGAGGTCCGCGAAGAACAGCTTGGCGCGGCGGAACATCGCGAAGTCACCGCCGGGCGGCAGCTCACCCCACGTCAGGTAGAAGAACCGCTCGCCCCGCTTGCCCTGCGCGTACGGACCCTTGAAGTCGGGCGTGCCGTCAGGTGCGGGGGCCATCGCCACCTCGAACTCCCACACCGCCTCGGGCGCGTCCCCGCGGACCGGGCCCTCGGGCTCCCTGCCCCGCTGCACCGCCACGTGCACGTCCCGGAACTCCCCGCACTCCGCCCCCGGCAACTCCCGCCCCACCACCCGCAACACCAGCTTCTGAGTCATGCCCTCCATGGCACCACGCCCCTCTGACAACGCCCCCTCCCCACCGCTGCCGGGGCGGGTTTCTCCCGCCCGCTCACCCGTATCGCCTCGGTGTTGCCGGGTCCGGGTCCGGCGCGGTGCGGTCGCGGCTGGGTGGGTGGTGCCGCCGCTGCCGCAGCGGGTTTCTCCCACCCGCCCACCCGTTTCGCCTCGGCCTTGCCGGGTCCGGGCCCGGCGCGCTGTGCTTGCGGGTGGTGCCTTATGGGCTGCCGTCCTGGGTGGGGGTGGGTGGGTGGGACTGTCCCGGCGGCGCGCAGCGCGGCCTTTGGTGCCGGGGTCTGGGGGCAGGCTGTGCCTTCGAGGCGGTGGGGTGCGAGGCGTTGCGGGGCCTGGCTGGGGCGGGAGGCGCCCGCGCAAGGTGCTCCGCGGGCTCCCGCCCCGGGCGGGGACCGTCCCGGCCGCGCGCAGCGCGGCGCCACGGGCCCCGCCCGCTGTGGGCAATCGTCCCGCAAGGCGAGTGGGGCATCCCCTGCTCGAGCGAAGCCGAGAGCTTGGGAACGGGTGGGCACAGCCCCAGGTGCCGAGCAACCGTGCAGCGGAGCCCGGCGCGGAGCGCGGCTGGTGCCCCGCGGGCTCCCGCCCCGGGCGGGGGGCAGCAGTGGGCGTCGCCGCCCCGGCTACCGCGTGGCCAGGATCGTCGTGGCAACCTCGTGGGGGCGGTCGCGCATCAGGAGGTGGCCCGCGGGGCGGAGGGCCTGGAAGGACGCCCCGAGGGACGCCGCGAGGGCGCGCTGCCGGGACACCCAGCGGCTCGCGCCCGCAGGGCCCGCGGCGAGCACCGCCACCGGCACGTCCGGCAGCGCGGCCTCCCGCCTGAGCAGGGCGAGTTCGTGCGCCACGTCGCCGTACGTCACGTACTCGACGAGTCCGGCCCGCCACACCCGGCTCACCCCGTACACCGCCCGCGGCCCCCGCGGCACGCCCCCGCCCCGCAACAGGGGCCCGAGAGCCCGCGGCACCCCGAGCGCGCCGAGGACCGCCCCGCCCGCGCGCGCCCCCGCGACCCGCGCCCCGCGCGCGGGCAGCGCCCGCGTCCGCTCCTCCACGCTGGAGTCGACGAGGACGAGCCCGGCCACCCGCCCCGGCCACCCCCGCGCGAACGCCTCCGCGTGGAACCCCGCGAGCGAGTGCCCGACGACCGTCACGGCCCGCTCCCCCAGCCCCACGGCGTCCAGGACACGGGCGACGCGCCGCGCCTCCCCCGCCAGCGTGGGCACCCCGCGCGCGGGCCCGCTGCGGCCGAGCCCGGGCCGGTCGAAGCGGACGACGGTGCGGGCGGGGGCGAGCAGCTCGACCACCGGGTCCCACTCGAACCACGCGAGCCCGAGCCCCGCGCTGAGCACGCACACGGGGCCGTCCCCGGTCACGTCCACGTGGTGCGGGACCCCGTCGATCCGTACGAACACCCTCCCGGTCACCTCCGCCGTCGTACGAGGACGAGCCACGCCAGGCCCACCAGCCACAGGGCGATCGCGAGCACCTGGAGCCGCTGACCGATGCCGAGCCCCCACGTGCCGTGCCCGGCGTCGAGGGCGAAGACGCCCGCGAGGGTCCAGACGGTGGCGGCGAGCTCGACGGCCACGAGCACCGCGAGCACCGTCCGCTGCCGCGCCCCGCCCGCGCCCGCACGGCGTACGGCCGCCGTCAGGAGCACCATCCCCACCAGCGCCCCGGCCACGGCCACGCTGCTGCTGACCGCGTGCGCGGAGTGCGTGGCGGGCACGAGCCCGGCCCGCTCGCGCGCGAGGCACGCCGCGTCCACGGTGGGCGCGCAGCTCAGCGGAAGGCGCGCGTCGGCCGCCGTGGCCGCGCCGAAGAGGACGAGCCCGGCCCAGCCGAGGGCCGACAGGGCGCGGACGCGCGGCACGGCGGTACGGCACCGCAGCCGCGCCAGGCCGCCCAGGGCCCCCGCGCACACCAGCACGCCCGCGGCGAAGTCCACCGCCCGGAAGAAGGCCCCGTACGGCTGGTCCTCGGCGGCGAGCTCGCTCACGTACGTCCGGAGCGGCGAGAGTCCGGTCGGCAGGACCGCTTCGAGGGTCCACGAGGTGTACGCGGCGGCGCCGAGGACCAGGAGCGCGGCCACGGCCACGCGCACGGCGCGGGGCGCTTCGGTGTCTCGGGGCGTGGGGGACATACGCGTCTTGAGGCTAGTTGAGGGCATTCGCGCCCTGGTGGTCGGGGTGGATCCACTCCGGTTTGCGCAACTTGAGGAAGGCGACCGGCGCGGCCACGCCGATCGCGAGCAGCCCGCCGCCGACGATCATCAGATAGCGCCACAGCGGCGCGTCGCCGAACTGGTCCGGCGGCACGAAGCCGATGCAGAGCGCGCACGCCGAGGCGACGAAGCCGACCCCGGCGACGAGCGTGACGGCGGGCACCACGAAGCCGCGCTCGACGTGCGGCTGGGTGCGGCGCAGCCGCACCACGGCCACGAACATCAGCAGGTACGCGATGAGGTAGATCTGCACGGTGATCACCGAGAACATCCAGTACGCGCTGGAGACGTCGTCGCTGAACGCGTACAGGACGCCGATCAGGGTGGTGATCACACCCTGCGCGATCATGATGTTCAGGGGCACGCCGTGCTTGTTGAAGCGCTGCAGGAACGGCGGCAGATAGCCCTCCTGCCGGGCCAGCGTCACCAGGCCCTTGGCGGGCCCCGCGAGCCACGTCAGCATGCCGCCGAGCGCGGCCATGACGAGCATGATCCCGACGACCTTCGTCATCCAGCCGATGTGGAAGTGGTCGAAGAACGCCTGGAAGGCCTGCATGAGCCCGGCGGTGAGGCTGAGCTGCTCGGACGGCATGACCCAGCTGATGGCCAGGGCCGGAACGACGAAGATCAGCAGGACGAGACCGGTGGCCAGGAAGATCGACCGCGGGTACTCCGCGCGCGGGTGCCGCAGCGACGACACGTGGACGCCGTTCATCTCCATGCCGGCGTACGACAGGAAGTTGTTGACGATGAGCACGAGGCTGGCCAGGCCCGTCCACGGCGGCAGCCAGTGGTCGGCGGTCATGGGCGCGGCGGGCTCGTTGCCCTGCCCCAGGAAGACGAGGCCGAGGGCGACGAGCACGACGCCGGGGATGAGCGTGCCGATCACGAGCCCCAGGGACGAGAGGCCCGCCACGGTCTTGGTGCCGCGCGAGGTGATCCACACCCCGGTCCAGTAGATGACGACGATGACGATGGCTACGTAGAGGCCGTCCTCGGCGAGGCTCGGATGGACGACGTACGCGAACGTCGAGGCCACGTACGCGAGCAGGCTCGGGTAGTACGCGATGGTCATCGCGAACTGGCACCACACCGCGACGAATCCGAGCGGCTTGCCGAGCGCCTCGCTCACCCACCGGTAGATGCCGCCCGTCCATCCGGAGGCCAGCTCCGCGCCGACGAGGGCCGTGGGCAGCAGGAAGACCACGGCGGGCAGGAGGTACAGGAAGACGGCGGCGAGGCCGTAGATGGCCATGGCGGGCGAGGGCCGCAGGCTCGCCACGGAGGCGGTGGTCATCAGGGCGAGCGTCACCCAGGAGATGAACTGCCGTGAGGTCCCGGTGTCCTCCCCGAACTCCGCGGCCCCGGCGTCACCGGCCTTCGCGGCCGCCGCGGCCTGTTCGGCCGCCGTCGTCTCGCCCGCGCTCTGTCCGGGCTTGTCCGTAGTCGTCATGGGTTCATGATCAATGTTTCTCGCGGGCCCCGCACATCGCCCCATACCGGGGAGGGGTAGGCTCCCGCCCATGACCCCGAAGCAACTGCCCACGAGCGCGAGCGGATTCCTGCTCCTCGTGGCGCTGTTGTTCGGCATCGTGACGATGCACACGTTGGGGCATCCGCAGGAGCACGGGGGCGGCTCGACGCCCTCGGCCCACGCGCGCGTGGCGGACGCCACGGGGCCCGGGACTCGGGGCACCGGGGCGGACCCTGTCACGCATGCGGGGTCCGGGCCCGCGGCCGGGACCCAGGCCGCCCCGCGCGCGGGCGCCGGGCCCGTGGCCGGGAAACAGGCCGCCCCCCGCGCGGGCGCCGGGCCCCTGACCACGAACCACGTCGTCACGCGCGCGGGCATCGGTCCCGTGGCCGCGCATCAGGCCGTCCCGCACACGGGCACCGACCCCATGGCCGCGGGCCCCACCGTCACGCACCCGGACGTCGGACCCATGACCGCGAGTCAGGCCACCCCGCATCCGGGCGCCGGGCCCCTGGCCATGAGCCACATCGTCACGGACGGGGACGTCGGGCCGCCCATGGCCGTGCGTCAGGCCGTCCCGCACTCAGGGGCCGAGCCCCTGACCGCGCGTCACGCCGTCGCCCGTGCGGCCTCCCCGCCCGGTTCTCCTTCCCACGGCACCGGCATGGACCCGATGTCCGTGTGCCTGGCCGTCCTGGGCGGGGCCCTCGTGCTCGCGCTGTTCGGCGCGGTGGCGGCGCGGCCGCCGGTGGCCGCGCCCGTCCTGCTGCCCGCCGGGCTCCGGGCCGCGCCGTGGCCCGAGCCGCCCCCGCCGCGCGCGCTCCTCGCCCGGCTCTCCGTGCTGCGGATCTAGGCCGCCGTACCGGCTGCTTCGCGCTGCCCGTGCCGCGGTGGGAACCTCCGGGGCCGGAGCGGTGTACCAGAAGCAGCAGACGCGCCCTTCTGCACGCACCACTCAGTACGGACGAGGTGTATCCAGTCATGCGCACCCACACCGAGCGCACCCCGCACACATCGCGCCGAGCCCTGCTCGGCGCCGCCCTCGCCACCGCCGGAGCCGGGCTCGTCACGGCCTGCTCCAGCGGCGGCTCGCACTCCGGCCACGGCGGCCGGGGCGGCCCTTCGGCCGGTTCGAAGGGCTATGTGACGCCCTCCGGCCCCGAGGTCGCCGCCGCCGAGAAGAAGCGTCCGGGCGGCGGCCGCCTGCGCGAGCTGAAGCTCATGGCCATGCCCGCGACGCTCGACCTGGGCGGCCCCACGGTCAGGTCCTGGGCGTACGGCGACGCGCTGCCCGGCAAGGAGATCCGCGCGACAGCGGGCGACACGCTCTCGCTCACCCTCGCCAACCACCTCCCGCAGCCCACGAGCCTGCACTGGCACGGCCTCGCCCTGCGCAACGACATGGACGGCGTCCCCGCCCTCACCCAGCGGGACATCAAGCCCGGCGCCGCCTTCACATACCGCTTCAAGGTCCCGCACCCGGGCACCTACTGGTTCCACCCGCACTCCGGCACCCAGCAGGACCGGGGGCTGTACGCACCCTTGATCATCGACGACCCCCAGGAGCCCCTGGCGTACGACAAGGAGTGGGTCGTCGTCCTCGACGACTGGGTCGACGGCGTCGACGGCTCCACCCCCGACGCGGTCCTCGCGGAGCTGCGGGGCGGCATGGACATGGGCGGAGGCATGGACCACGGGGGCGGCATGGACCACGGCGGGTCGGGGGGCTCCGGCGGGTCCGGCGGCTCGGACGGCTCCGGCAGCAGTGGCGGCTCGGGGCACGCGGGGCACATGTCCCGCACCGCCCTGACCGGCTCCGCGAAGCCCTCCCCCGAGCCCACCCCCAAGGGACCGTCCCGCATGCTCATGGGCTCCACCAGCGACATCCTCGGCCGGGACGCGGGTGACGTGGCCTATCCCCACTATTTGATCAACGGCCGCACCCCCGAGGCCCCCACCTCCTTCCGCGCCCGCCCCGGCGACCGCATCCGGCTGCGCCTGATCAACGCGGGCGGTGACACCGCCTTCCGGGTGGCCCTCGGCGGCCACGAGCTGACGGTCACGCACGCCGACGGCTTCCCGGTGCGGCACCAGAAGGCCGACGCCCTGCTCATCGGCATGGGCGAGCGGTACGACGTCCTGGTCACCGCCAAGGACGGCGTCTTCCCGTTGACCGCCGTGGCCGAGGGGAAGAAGGCGGCGGCCCGGGCGGTGCTCCGCACGGGCGGCGGCCGCGCCCCGTCACCGTCGGCGCGCCCCAAGGAGCTCAAGGGACGCGTGGTGCTCGCCGAGCGGCTCACCGCGGACGACTCCGTGGCCCTCAGGCCCGGCGACCCCGACCGCACCATCAAGATCCGGCTGACGGGAGGCATGGAGAAATACGACTGGGCCTTCGACAAGCAGCCCTACGCACCGGATCAGCGGCACCCGGTGCGCGCCGGTGAGCGCGTGCGCCTGGAGTTCAGCAACTCCACGTCGATGTGGCACCCCCTCCATCTGCACGGCCACACCTTCGCCCTGGCGAGCGCCCCCGGGCGCCCCCGCAAGGACACCGCGATCGTGCTGCCGAACGGCCGCCTGACGGTGGACTTCGAAGCCGACAACCCGGGCCTGTGGATGATCCACTGTCACAACGTGTACCACGCGGAGGCAGGAATGATGACCGTCCTCGGCTACCGCTCCTGACCCAGGTCAGAGCCGTGACGCAAGGTCTCCGGGCGGCCGCCGGCCGGCCGTCCCGGGGGCATCGCGTCGGGTTGACGATTACACTGGGGCCGTGCCTCAACTACGCCTTGCGCTGAATCAGATCGACTCCACCGTCGGCGACCTCACCAAGAACGCGGACGCGGTCCTCCGCTGGACCCGGCACTCCGCCGAACAGGGCGCGCACCTCGTCGCGTTCCCGGAGATGGCACTCACCGGTTATCCGGTGGAGGACCTCGCCCTGCGTTCCTCCTTCGTGGAGGCGTCCCGTCAGGCCCTGCGCGCGCTCGCGGTCCGCATCCACGACGAGGGCCTGGGCGAACTGCCCGTCGTCGTCGGCTATCTGGACCGCAGCGACGAGGCCAAGCCGCGCTACGGCCAGCCCGCCGGAGCCCCGCGCAACGCGGCGGCCGTGCTGCACCGCGGCGAGGTGGCGCTCACCTTCTCCAAGCACCATCTGCCCAACTACGGCGTCTTCGACGAGTTCCGCTACTTCGTCCCCGGCGAGACGCTCCCGGTCGTCCGCGTGCACGGCGTCGACGTGGCGCTCGCGATCTGCGAGGACCTGTGGCAGGACGGCGGCCGCGTCCCGGCGACCCGCACGGCCGGGGCCGGGCTCCTGCTGTCCATCAACGCGTCCCCGTACGAGCAGAACAAGGACGACCAGCGGCTCGAACTGGTCCGCAAGCGGGCGCAGGAGGCCGGTTGCACCACCGCCTACCTGGCGATGACGGGCGGTCAGGACGAGCTGGTCTTCGACGGCGACTCGATCGTCGTCGACAAGGACGGCGAGGTCGTCGCGCGGGCCCCGCAGTTCGCCGAGGGCTGCGTGGTGCTCGACCTGGAGCTGCCCGCGGCCGCCGCGCAGGCGCCGTCGGGCGTCGTCGACGACGGGCTGCGCATCGAGCACGTCACGCTCTCCGCCGAGCCGCTCGCACCGTACGAGGCCGAGCACACCGGCACGTACGCGGAGCGCCTCGACGACGACGAGGAGGTCTACTCGGCCCTCGTCGTCGGCCTGCGCGCGTACGTCCAGAAGAACGGCTTCCGCTCCGTGCTCATCGGGCTCTCCGGAGGCATCGACTCGGCGCTCACGGCCGCCCTGGCCTGCGACGCGCTCGGCGCGGAGAACGTGTACGGGGTCGCGATGCCCTCCCGGTACTCCTCCGAGCACTCGATCGCCGACGCGGCGGAGCTGGCGCGGCGCACCGGCCTCCACTTCCGCACCGTGGCGATCGCGCCGATGTTCGACGCGTACATGGAGTCCCTCGGGCTCACCGGGCTCGCCGAGGAGAACCTCCAGTCGCGGCTGCGCGGCACGATGCTCATGGCGCTCTCCAACCAGGAGGGCCACATCGTGCTCGCGCCGGGCAACAAGTCCGAGCTGGCGGTGGGCTATTCGACGCTTTACGGCGACTCCGTCGGGGCGTACGGACCCATCAAGGACGTCTACAAGACCTCGGTCTTCCGGCTCGCGAAGTGGCGCAACCGGGCCGCCGCCGAGCGCGGCGGGACCCCGCCGATCCCCGAGAACTCCATCAGCAAGCCGCCGAGCGCGGAGCTGCGGCCCGACCAGGTGGACACGGACTCGCTGCCGGACTATCCCGTCCTCGACGCGATCCTGGAACGGTACGTGGACCGGGACGAGGGCGCCGACGCGGTCGCCGCCGCGGGCTTCGACGCGGAGCTCGTCGTGCGGACGCTGCGGATGGTGGACACCGCCGAGTACAAGCGGCGGCAGTACCCGCCGGGCACCAAGATCTCCCCCAAGGGCTTCGGCAAGGACCGGCGGCTGCCGATCACCAACGCGTGGCGCGAACGCCTCTAGCCCCCGGCGGGCCGCACCTCCCCACCGCTACCGCGGCGGGGCCCCCTCCCCGGGCCCGGCCCCCGCGGGGCTGCGACCCCCGCCGCCACGGTGGGACGACACCGCCGCTGCCGCGGCGGCCTTCCCTCCCACCCGCCCACCCGAAACTCCCCGGCTGCGCGAGGCGGGGCCCGACGCGGGGCGCTGCGGGTGGGTGGGCGACACCGCCACGCCCGCGCCCGGCCGGGCTTTACCTGCTGCCCTTGGGTGGGGGCGGGTGGGTGGGACTGTCCCGGCTGCGCGCAGCGCGGTGACGCCCCGTGGGTGCTCGCGCGCGCGGTGACGCCGCTCGGCGCTGACGGCAGGGCTCCCCCTCCAACCCGCCCCAGGGTGGGGCCTTCCCAACCGTGCCCCGGGTGGGGGCGGGTGGGTGGGGCTGTCCTCGCTGCGCGTAGCGCGGCGGGGCGTGCGGGGCTCACGCCGGCCACGCGGTGACGCCCGGTGCAGGTGGCCAGAGCCCCCGCACCCGGCCCAGGGTGGGGCCTCCCAGCTGTGCCGGGGCGGGTGCCGCGGTGGTGCCAGGCACGGGCAGGGGCACGGCCCCGGCGCGCGGCGGGGTGTCAGTGGCGGGTCCGCTCGCGAGGGGACGCGGCGGTGCCGGTGATGACCCGGCCCGGGGACGTCGACGGCGCGCGGCGGAGGTCTTCGGCGTAGGCGATCGCCGCGACACCGAGGCCGAGGACGGCGAGGGCCGCGCCGGCGAGGGCGGGGGACGTGACGCCGAAGCCCGCCGCGAGGGCGAGGCCGCCGATCCACGCGCCACCGGCGTTCGCGAGGTTGAACGCGGCCTGGTTGGCGGAGGAGGCGAGCGAAGGCGCCGCGGCGGCCTTCTCCATGACCATGAGCTGGAGGGGCGATCCGGTGGTGAAGGCGGCCATGCCGAGGAGGGTCACGCCGACGGCGGCGCTCCACTCGGCCTTCATGAAGAGCGGGAAGAGGAGGAGGACCAGGGCGAGGGAAGCCAGGCCGCCGAAGAGGGTGCCGCGCAGGGCGTGGTCGGCGAGCCGCCCGCCGAGCAGGTTGCCCGCGGTGGCGCCGACGCCGAAGAGCGCGAGCAGCAGCGTCACGCTGGCCTCGGCGAACCCCGCGGAGTCGGTGAGCATCGGCGTGACGTAGCTGTAGGCGGCGAAGAGCGCCCCGAAGCCCGCGACGGTCGTACCGAGCGCGAGCCACACGGGCAGCGAGCCGAGTGCCCGCAGCTCGCCGCGCAGGCCCGCGCCCTCGCCGTGGCCGTGGTCGGCGGGGACGAGCAGCGCGAGGGCGGCGATGGCGGCGAGCCCGATCGCGCTCACGGCGAGGAACGTGGCGCGCCAGCCGAGCTGCTGCCCCATGAGCGTGGCGATGGGGACGCCGACGACGTTGGCGACGGTGAGCCCGAGGAACATCAGGGACACCGACCGCGCCTTGCGCTCGGGCGCGACGAGCCCGGTGGCGACGACCGCGCCGACGCCGAAGAACGCCCCGTGCGGCAGTCCGCTGAGGAAGCGGGCGGCGAGGAGCAGGTGGTAGTCCGAGGCCGCGGCCGAGAGCGCGTTGCCGACGACGAAGAGGACCATGAGGCCGATCAGGACGCGGCGCCGGGGCAGCCGCGCGGTGACGGCGGCGAGCAGCGGGGCGCCGATGACGACACCGAGCGCGTACGCGGACACGAGGTGTCCGGCGGTGGGTATGGATATGTCCAGGTCGTCGGCGACGTTGGGCAGCAGGCCCATCATCACGAACTCGGTCGTGCCGATGCCGAAGGCGCCCACGGCGAGGGCGAGCAGGGCCAGGGGCATGGAGACGTATTACCTTCCGAACGGCCCGTACGAGGGCAGGGGGACAGCTCGTACGAGGGCAGGGAGCGATCAGGGGAATCGTTAAGTTCATGTGCGGAACAAAGAAGCCCGCATCCAGTATTCCGCCCGAGCGTTCCGCGAGGTTACGGGCGCGTGGCCGTCAGAGGTCGACGCTCGCCGCCACCGGCAGATGGTCGCTGTCCGTGCGCGACAGCGTCCAGGACGACACCGGCTCGACGCCCTTGACCATGATCTGGTCGATGCGGGCCATCGGGAACGACGCGGGCCAGCTGAAGCCGAAGCCGTCGCCCGCGGCGCCCTGCGTGGAGCGCATCTGGGAGGTGACGGCGTTCAGGGCGCGGTCGTTCATCGTGCCGTTCAGGTCGCCGAGCAGGATGACCTTGCCGATCTTCTCGCGGGAGATGGCCTCGCCGAGCGCGTCGGCGCTGTCGTCGCGCTGGCCCGCGGTGAAGCCCGCGTCGAGCTTGACCCGCACCGACGGCAGGTGGGCGACGTAGAACGCCACCTCGCCCTTGGGCGTGTGCACGGTCGTCCGCATGGCCCGGGTCCAGCCCAGCTTGATGTCGACGGGCTTGGTCGCGGTCAGCGGGTACTTGCTCCACAGCCCGACGGTGCCCTGCACCGAGTGGTACTTGTACGTGCCCGCCAGGGCCTTCTCGTACGTGGGGACCGCGGCGGAGGTGAGCTCCTCCAGGGCGATGACGTCCGCGCCGGACGCGGCGACGTCACGGGCGGTCGAGGCCGGGTCGGGGTTGTCCGCGTTCACGTTGTGCGTGGCCACGGTGAGGTCGCCGCCGCTGCCCGACTTGTCGGTGACGAGGCCGCCGAAGGCGTCGAGCCAGACGATCACCGGGAGCAGCAGGGTGATGAGGGCGGTCGCGGACTTGCGGACGACGGCGATGACGAGGAGCACGGGGATGAAGAGGCCGAGCCACGGCAGGAACGTCTCGGTGAGACTGCCGAGGTTGCCCACGCCGTTCGGGATCTGGGCGTGCACGAGCATCACCAGACCGATCACGACCGCGAATCCGGCCGTGACGAGTCCGCGCCGCCAGATGCCGGGGTCACCCCGCCAGCCGTCGACGAAACGCCGCAGCGGGGAGCCCTGGCGCTCGGGCCGCGAGCTGCCGCTGTCCGTCTCCGCCTTGTACGCCTGCGCCATACTTTCGTCGCCTCACTGACTGCCGTGCACACCGTCCCCCGCCCCTGAACCCTAGGCGATGATCGGGTGTCGTCCCCGCCGTCCGTGGACGGCCCTACGGACCCGAGGACGAGCGGGGGCGCACGACAGGTTCCGGATGCGCCCCCAGGGTCCGCACTCTGTGACGAAACGCGCATATTGCCTGCGAGTTCAGGGCTGCTCGGGGCGACACGCTAACACCCCGGACCCCTCTCGGGGGCTCACTCGGAGGGGCGCAGTCCGTCGAGGACCAGGTCGACCACGCGCTCCGGCAGGTCCTCGTCGAGGGGGGCGTCGGAGCGCATGACGGTACGGACCAGCATGGGGCCGACGAACAGCTCGTGGGCGAGCGCGATGTCGACGTCCGCGCGCAGCTCGCCGTTCTCCTGGCCCCGGCGCAGGACGTCGTGGGTGCGGCGGCGCTGCGGCTCGATGACCGTCGCGTGGTACGCGTCCCAGAGCTTGGGCAGGGTCTTCATTTGCGCGAAGACGTTGTGCAGGATCGCCGACGCGCGCAGGTTCAGACCGCGACGGCGGATCTGCTCCAGGAGGACGACGAGGTCGTCGCGCATGGAGGTGCCGGGCAGGACGGCGGGCGGGGCCTCCAGGGTGCGCAGGACGTCGACGAAGATCTCTTCCTTGCCGCTCCAGCGGCGGTAGATGGTGGCCTTGCCGACGCCCGCGGTGCGGGCGATGCGCTCGATGGACAGCTCGGCGAGGGGGGTGCCCTCCTCGATGAGCCGGATGACGCCCTCCAGGATCGACCGCTCCACGGCCTCGCTGCGGGGGCGGCCGCGGGTGGCTCGGGTGGGGCTCTGCTCCACGGTGTCGACTCCTCTGCGGTTGAGCGGCTGGGCCCATTTTCCCTGGCCCGGCAGTCCGGCGTGCCCCCTTGCCGCGGGCCTCGCCCACACCCTTGCGCCGACGGCCCGGGGCGGCTGGGGCTGTGCCCACCCGTTCCGCCCCTGGCGGACCGGCTGCCCACAGCGGGAACCGCCCGCTGTGGGCCATCGCCGCCGGGCGCTACCGGCCGGTGGCGGCGGGCTCCCGGTCGAGGGGTTCGGCGGGGGCGGGCGCGGCGGAGGCCGGGGGCTTGCCCGGGAGGAACAGGGCCACGACCAGGACGCCCACCAGGGCGACGCCCGCGCCGCACAGGGCGGTGACGTGCATCGCGTGCAGGAAGGAGTCGTTGGCGGCGGAGACCAGGCCCTCGCCGCGCGGCCCGAGCCGCGCGGCCGCGCCGAGGGTCGCCTCGATGGACTCGCCCGCCGTGTGCCGCATCCCCGCGGGCAGGAGCCGCATCTCGTCCTCCACGCCGCCCCGGTACGCCGCGGAGAGCACGGACCCGAGCACCGCGATGCCGAGCGCGCCGCCGACCTGGCGGAAGGTGTTGCTGAGCGCGGACGCGGAGCCGGCCTTCTCGCGCGGCAGCGCCTGCATGATGACGACGCTGGTGGGCGTCATGATGTGCGCCATCCCGGTGCCCATGAGGAAGAAGACGACCTCCAGGACCCAGATCGGCGTGTCCGAGTCGAAGATCGTGAACGCGGCGAGGGTCACGGCGATGACGGAGAGCCCGCCCACACAGGTGGCCCGCACCCCGAACCGGTCGACGACGTGCCGCGCCCGCGGCGCGAAGATCAGCTGCGCGGCGGCGAGCGGCAGCATGAGGAGTCCGGTCTGCAGCGGCGTGTAGCCGCGCACGCTCTGGGTGTAGAAGACCGAGAAGAACGTGACGCCCATCAGCGCGAAGAAGACGAGCGCGATCGCGGTGATCGCCGCCGAGAAGACGCGGTTCTTGAAGTACGAGATGTCGATGGACGGGTGGTCGGCGCGCTTCTCGTACCAGACGAAGCCGACGAGTACGGCGAGCCCGGCGAGGATGGTCGCGAGCACGGCCGGGTCGGTGAAGTCGGCCAGCTGACCGCCCTTGATGATGCCGTAGACGAGCAGCACGAGGCCGATCACGGACAGGACGACGCCGACCAGGTCGATCCGGCCGGGCTTCGGGTCCTTGGAGTCCGGTACGAGGACGACCATGAGGATCAGCGCGACGATCACGATCGGCACGTTGATGAGGAAGACCGAGCCCCACCAGAAGTGGTCGAGCAGGACGCCGCCGGTGATCGGGCCGATGGCGACGGCGAGTCCGACGCCCGCCGCCCAGATGCCGATGGCCTTGGGCTGCTCCTCGCGCTCGAAGACGTTCATGAGGACGGCGAGCGTGGCAGGCATCACGAAGGCGGCGCCGAGGCCCATCACCCCGCGGAACGCGATGAGCTCGACGGGCGAGCCGGACTGGGCGGCGAGCGCGGAGCCGATGCCGAACACCGCGAGCCCGGCGAGCAGCACCTTCTTGCGGCCGACGCGGTCGCCGAGCAGGCCCGCGGTGAAGAGCAGACCGGCGAAGACGAGCGTGTAGGAGTTGATGGCCCACTCCAGCTCGCCCTGGGTGGCGCCGAGGCCGGTGGGTGCGGGCGTGGAGATGGTCTTGATCGCGACGTTCAGGATGGAGTTGTCCAGGACGACGATCAGCAGGCTGAGCATCAGGACGCCGAGGATCGCCCAGCGGCGCCGGTGGACGGCCTCGGGTATCCGGGACGTGCCGGGGACGGCAGGTGTTGTCATGCTTCGACCTTAGCCACATTCCGATACGAGACCGTCTCGTATTGGAAAGGCTTTGCCAGCCTTTTCCCGGAAGGACACCCAGGAACACCCACGTCCGTCGCACGCCTCCAAAACGGCTGAAAAGAACCCCTCTAGCGCCCGGGCGGCACGCGATGCCACCATGGACGTGATCCGGGGACGCCGTCAGGGCGCCTCGAGACGACAGAAGGAGCCGTTGCGATGACGCAGCTTTCGGCTGCCCAGAGCCCTGCCCGGAACGGGCGGAAGACCGACAGCGGCAAGACGCTGTACGGCGGCAAGGGCACACGCCGCATCACGGTCCGCGACATCACCGCAGCCAAGGAGCGCGGCGAGAAGTGGCCCATGCTCACCGCGTACGACGCGATGACCGCGTCCGTCTTCGACGAGTCCGGGATCCCGGTCATGCTCGTCGGCGACTCGGCGGGCAACTGCCACCTGGGGTACGACACCACCGTGCCCGTCACCCTCGACGAGATCACCATGCTCTCGGCGGCCGTCGTACGGGGCACGAGCCGCGCCCTGATCGTCGCCGACCTGCCGTTCGGCTCGTACCAGGAAGGGCCGGTCCAGGCCCTGCGGTCCGCGACGCGCCTGGTCAAGGAGGCGGGCGTCGGCGCGGTCAAGCTGGAGGGCGGCGAGCGCTCGCTGGCCCAGACCGAGCTGCTCGTGCAGTCCGGCATCCCGGTCATGTCCCATCTGGGCCTCACGCCGCAGTCCGTGCACACCATGGGCTACCGCGTCCAGGGCCGCAGCGAGGAGGCGGCGCACCAGCTGGTGCGCGACGCCAAGGCCGCCGAGGCCGCGGGCGCCTTCGCCGTGGTGCTCGAACTCGTACCGGCCGAGCTCGCCGCCGAGGTCACCCGCTCGCTGCACATCCCGACCGTCGGCATCGGCGCGGGCGTCGACTGCGACGCGCAGGTCCTGGTGTGGACGGACATGCTGGGCCTCACCGGCGGGAAGATGCCGCGCTTCGTGAAGCAGTACGCCGATCTGCGCGGGGTGATGGGCGACGCCGCGAAGGCGTTCGCCGAGGACGTGGTCGGCGGGGCGTTCCCGGCCGCGGAGCACTCCGTCCGCTAGTCCGGAGCGCCGACCGGCGTTCCTTTCGAGCCACTGTGGCACTGACGGCAGCCCGCCGACCGTCCCCCGTCGGCGGGCTGCCGGCCCCGGCAGAGTGGATCTGTCAGCTTTCTGTCGGTTCTCCGTGGGTGTCCATCGGTGTCTGTCGGTGCCGCTGTCGTCCGCCTGTAGGAAATCTGTCGGCGCGTTGTCGGTGGCGGCTGCTCTCATGTAGGGCATGACACGCATCGAGAACACCCCCCAACGGGGAGCGAGCGGCACGGCGAGTGCCGTCTCGGTACGGGGGCTGGTCAAGCACTACGGCGAGACCAAGGCGCTGGACGGCGTCGACCTGGACGTCCGCGAGGGCACCGTCCTCGGCGTCCTGGGGCCCAACGGCGCCGGCAAGACCACGCTCGTACGCTGCCTCTCCACCCTGATCACCCCCGACTCCGGCAGCGCCGTCGTCGCGGGCTACGACGTGCTGCGCCAGCCGCGCCAGCTGCGCCGCGTCATCGGCCTCACCGGCCAGTACGCCTCGGTGGACGAGAAGCTCTCGGGCTACGACAACCTGTACATGATCGGGCGGCTGCTCGACCTGCCCCGCAAGGAGGCCCGCACGCGGGCCCACGCCCTCCTGGAGCGCTTCTCCCTCACGGAGGCCGCCAAGCGCCCGGTGCGGACGTACTCCGGCGGCATGCGCCGCCGCCTCGACCTCGCGGCGTCGATGATCGGCAGCCCGGCCGTGCTCTATCTGGACGAGCCCACCACGGGCCTCGACCCGCGCACGCGCAACGAGGTCTGGGACGAGGTCCGGCGCATGGTCCGCGAGGACGGCGTCACCGTCCTGCTCACCACCCAGTACATGGAGGAGGCCGAGCAGCTCGCCGGCGAGCTCACGGTCATCGACCGCGGCCGGGTCGTCGCGGGCGGCAGCATCGGCGAGCTGAAGGCGAAGGTCGGCGGCCGCACCCTGCGGATCCGCCCGGCCGACCCGGCGCAGCTGCGCCCCACGGCACACGCGCTCGACGAGGCGGGCCTGACCGGCCTCGCCACCACGACCGTGGACACCGAGAACGGCACGGTCCTCGTGCCGATCCTCAGCGACGAACAGCTCACGGCGGTCGTCGGCGTGCTCAGCGCGCGCGGCATCACACTCGCCGACATCGCCACCGAACTGCCCAGCCTGGACGAGGTGTTCCTGTCCCTGACCGGCCACAAGGCCGGCCTCACGGACGACGCCGCGACCACCGAGTACGAGGAGGTCGCCGCATGAGCGCGACCGCAGTCAAGGCGCCCCCCGCGCCCCCGAGCCAGGCCGTCCCGCTCACGGACCGGGCCGACACCCGCATCGGCCTGCGCGCGTTCGTGCGGCACACCGGCGCCCTGGTGCGCCGCAATCTGCTGTGGATCAAGCAGGACGTGGAGTCGATGTTCGACGCCGTCCTGATGCCGATCGTCTTCACGCTCCTGTTCGTGTACGTCTTCGGCGGCTCCGTCGGCCAGGCGCTCGGCGGCGGCCGCGAGGAGTACATCCAGTACGTCATCCCCGGTCTGATGGCCATGATGGGGATGAACATGGCCATGGGTGTGGGCACCGGCTTCAACCAGGACTTCCAGACCGGTGTGATGGACCGCTTCCGGTCGCTGCCGATCGGGCGCTCCTCGGTCATGATCGCCAAGATCGTGGTCGAGCTCATGCGCATGCTGGTCGCCACCGGGATCCTCTTCATCGTCGCCCTGTGCATCGGCTTCTCCGTGGAGAGCGTCCCCGGTCTGCTCGCGGCCGTCGGCCTCGCCATGGTCTTCGGCATAGGCCTGATGTGGATCTTCCTCACCATGGGCGTCGTGATGAAGAGCGCCCAGGCCATCCAGGGAATGGGATTCCTGGTGCTCCTTCCGCTGCAGTTCGGCTCGTCGATCTTCGCGCCGACCGACTCCATGCCCGGCTGGCTCCAGGCGTTCACGGACTACAACCCGCTGTCGTCCCTCGCGGACGCCGCGCGCGGCCTGATGAACGGCGGCCTGCCGGTGGCCCACGACATCTGGGTGACGCTGATCTGGTCGGTGGGCCTGACGGCGGTCATGGCGCCGATCGCGATCCACAAGTTCCGTACGAAGACGTGACGTCGGCGGCGCCCGCCCCGCGAGGGCGTCACAGACCCGCTGCCGCGACGGCCTCCTCCCAGGCGAGGCCGTCGCCCTCGGCGTACGCGGCGGCGTAGGCCGCGTCGCCGAGGGGCGTGCGGACCGCGTGCTCGGCGGCCGTGCGCACCTCCCGCTCGAAGACGGTCCGTACGTGGCCGGGCGGCAGCTGTCCGTCGGCCACCGCAAGGAGGCGCGCCGCGACGGCGGCCCGGCCCGGGTCGGTGCGGGCGAGCGCGTGGGCCACGGTCCCCAGATGGACGGCGAGCAGCTGCGGGGCCACGATCTGCGACAGCGGGTCGGCGGCCTTCTCCAGGGTCGCGCGGGCGCCCGCGAGCACGCCCTCGTAGTGGCCCTCGATGGTGTCGAGCCAGGCGCTGACGGCGAGCACCGTGCCGTCGAAGACGGCGAAGCCGACCGCCTTGAACTCCTTGCGCAGCAGCATCAGCTGGTCGCGGGCCTCGCGGACCCGGCCGCGCATGCCGAGCAGTCCGATGAGGAAGATGCGGGCGGCGGGCAGCGCCCCGTCGAGGCGGCCCACGCTGTCGTCCACGACGCGCCGCAGCAGCCGCTCGCCGCGCTCGGTCTCGCCCAGTTCGACGAAGACCGCGCCGAGCCGGGCCGTCAGGAGGGACACCTGGGTCTTGGCGCCGAGCGCCTCGGCGTGGGCGATGGCGGCCGCGAAGTCCTCGGCGGCGCGCGGGAAGGCGCCGCGCCGCTCATGTGCCTCGGCGCGCGAGGACAGCGCCTCGGCCATGCCCCAGGTGTCGCCGAGCCGGGTGAAGATCTCCAGGGCCTCGTCGGCGTCCTGCCAGGCGTCGCCCGCCCAGTCGACGCGGTTGGCCAGGACGTTGGCCCGCCACTGCAGGGCCCCGGCCAGCTCCCAGGTGTAGCCGAAGTCGCGGCAGGCGGCGACGGTCCGGTCCACGATCTCCCGGACCCGCAGGACGTCGCCGCTCAGCAGGACGGCGTAGAACCACAGGCTCCCGGGGTTCCGACAGGTCTGCGGCAGGCCCGGCCGGTAGGCCTCGCGGATGGCGCGCAGCTTCTCCTCGGCCCGGGGGGTCTGCCAGGCGTCCGGGTCCATGTCCATGCAGGACATGTGCACCAGGTGCACCCCGCGCCGGGCCTCCTGGAGCACCTCGGGCCGCATCGGCGGCGGGGCGTCGGTGCAGCGCTCGTGCAGCGGCTCCACCGGCGCGACCGGCTCCGCGAACGGGTCGGGCCCCAGCGCCATCACCTCGCGGGACCAGTGTCTGACCTCGGTGCGCAGGTCCCGCATCAGCCAGAACCACGACAGGGAGTGCACCAGGCACAGCGCCTCGTGCTCGTCGCGGGCGGCGACGGCGCGGCGCAGCGCGGTGCGCAGGTTCTCGTACTCGTTCTCCAGGACCGAGACGGCCGCGCGCTGGCCGTGGCCGCGCAGCTCGGGGTCGGTGCGCCGGGCCAGCTCCCGGAAGTGGGTGAGGTGCGCGCGCTCGGTCGCGGCCCGCTCCCCCGACTCGTCGAGCCGCTCGACGGCGTACTCGTAGACGGTCTCGAGGAGGCGGTAGCGCATGCCGCCGCCCGCGGCCGAAGGGGCGGCCACCACCAGGGACTTGTCGACGAGGGAGCCGAGCAGGTCGGGCACGTCGCGCGGGTCGACCTCGACGTCCCCGGCCCCGGGGGCGGCGCACACCGCCTCCGCCGCGGCGAGGTCGCAGCCGCCCGCGCAGACCGCGAGGCGGCGCAGGACGGCCCGCTCGGAGCGGTCGAGGATGTCCCAGGACCAGTCGACGACGGCGCGCAGGGTCTGCTGGCGCGGCAGGACCGTGCGGGCGCCGTTCGTCAGGAGCCGGAAGCGGTCGTCGAGGCGGTCGGCGATCTGGCGCGGCGTGAGCATCCGAAGGCGGGCCGCCGCCAGCTCGATGGCCAGCGGGAGCCCGTCGAGCCGCGCGCAGATCTCGGCGGCGGCCTCCGGGTCGTCCGTCACCCGGAAGCCCGGGCGCGCCGCCTGCCCCCGGTCGGCGAGCAGCCGCAGGGCGAAGGGCTCCGGCAGCGGGCCGACGGGGCGCAGCGCCTCGCCGGGGACGCCGAGGGGTTCGCGGCTGGTGGCGAGGACGGTCAGGCCGGGGCAGGCCGCGAGGAGCCGCTCCGCGAGGTGGGCGGCGCCGTCGATGACGTGCTCGCAGTTGTCGAGGATGAGCAGCATCCGGCGCGGCGCGCAGTACTCGGTGAGCCTGAGGACCGGGTCGTCGCCGAGCCGCTCCGCCGCCGCGCGCAGCTCCTCCGCGCCCGCGCCGCGCAGCACGGTCTCGCGGGCGCCGAGCGCGGTGAGCACGGCCTCCGGCACGCCCTCCGGGTCGTCCAGGGGCGCGAGTTCGGCGAGCCACACCCCGTCCGGGGGCTCGATCCCCTCGGCGGCCTCCTGGGAGAGCCGGGTCTTGCCGGCCCCGCCAGGACCGACCAGGGTGACGAGCCGGGCCCGCCGCAGGTCCTCCCGGATGGCGTCGATGTCGCCCGCGCGGCCGACGAAGGAGGTGAGCCGGACGCGGAGGTTGCCGGGGGCGGCCGCTCCCGGCGCCCGCGCGGCGCCCGCCCGCTCCTCGCCCGCGCGCTCCTGCGGGGCGGCGGGCCCGGCGTGGTCCGCAGCCGCGCCGGGGCGCAGCAACTCCTCGTGCAGGGCGCGCAGTTCGGGCCCCGGGTCGGTGCCGAGGCGGTCTGCGAGGAGGCGGCGGACGTCGTCGTAGGCGGCGAGGGCCTCCGCGGCGCGGCCCGCCGCGCGCAGGGCGCGCAGGCGCAGCGCCTGGAGCGGCTCGTCGAGCGGGTGTGTGTCGCACAGGGCGGTGATCTCGGGCAGGGCGTCCTCGGCCCGGCCGAGGGCGACGGCCGCCGCGAGACGGGCGCGCCGGGCCTCCAGGCGCCGGGCCGCCCAGCGGGAGGCGTGCGCGGCGTGGTCCGGCAGATCGGCGAAGGCGTCCCCGTGCCAGAGCGCGAGCGCGTCGTCGAGGACGACGGCCGCCTTGGCCGGGTCGCCGTCGGCGAGGGCGCGCGTGCCCTCGCCGACGAGGCGCTCGAAGCGGTGCGCGTCCACGTCGTCGGGCGCCGCCCGCAGTTGGTAGCCGCCGTTCACCGAGGCGACGGCCTCCGCGCCGAGCGCCCGGCGCAGCCGGCCCACCAGGGCCTGCAGCGCGCCGGCGGCGTCGGCCGGGGTCTGGTCGCCCCACACCTCGTCGACCAGGACGGCCACCGGGACGGTCCGCCCCGGCCGCAGCGCGAGCGCCGCGAGCAGGGCACGCAGTCGGGCACCACCGACGGCGGCGAGGGTGCCGTCGGGGCGCAGGGCCCGGGTGATGCCTAGAACGCGATATCGCACGCCCCCATTGTCGCCGTTCGCGCTCCGGGCCCGGGTCCAGGCTCCGTCCCGGGCACCACGGGGCCCTCGTTCCCGCTCCGTGGAACCACCCCGCCGTCGCCGGACGTTCACGTACTCCTGCTGTACGGTCGGGCACGCCGCGCAGGCCGCAGGCCTGCCGCCCGCCCGTGGGCGGGCGTACGGCGACCGCACGAACCTCAGGAGCCCCGCACCATGACCGGCCACTCCCACGGCGACCGCCGGGTCAGCCCCGTCTTCCTCGGCATCGCGGCCGTCACCGCGGTGAGCGGCTGGGCGGCCTGGACCGGTTTCGCGGACAACCCCGGCTTCGCCGTCTTCCTGTTCGTGACGGCGGCCTGGGTGGTGTCGCTGTGCCTGCACGAGTACGCGCACGCGCGCACCGCCCTGCACGGCGGCGACATCTCCGTCGGGGCGAAGGGCTATCTGACCCTGAACCCGCTGAAGTACACGCACGCGCTGCTCAGCATCGTGCTGCCGGTGCTCTTCGTGGTCATGGGCGGCATCGGCCTGCCCGGCGGCGCCGTGTTCATCGAGCGCGGGCGGATCCGGGGCCGCTGGCGGCACAGCCTGATCTCGGCGGCGGGCCCGCTGACGAACGTGCTGTTCGCCGTCGTGTGCACGGCCCCGTTCTGGCTGGACGCGCTCGACGGCGTCCCGGACACGTTCCGCTACGCCCTGGCGTTCCTCGCGCTGCTCCAGGTGACGGCGGCGATCCTGAACTTCCTGCCGATCCCGGGCCTGGACGGCTACGGCGTCATCGAGCCGTGGCTGTCGTACTCGGTCCGCCGCCAGGTGGAGCCCTTCGCGCCGTTCGGCCTGCTCGCGGTGTTCGGCATCCTGTGGATCCCGGAGGTCAACGACGCCTTCTTCGACGCGGTGGACGCCATCCTGCGCGGCCTCGGCGTGGAGGAGTGGGACACCTACTGGGGCCAGCGGCTCTACCGCTTCTGGCAGGGCACCCCGGACATCCCCGGGATCACCGGCTAGCGGCGGCGGCCTCGCGCGCCGCCCGCTCCAGCTTGGCCCGGCGGACGTAGTACCAGGTCATGTTGGACGACAGGCCGGCCAGCAGGACCCACACGATGCCGAGCAGGCTGCCCTGGACGAAGGAGACCACGGCGGCGGCGACGGCCAGGACGCAGACGACGAGGGTGTACAGCGCTAGGCGGGGCATGGGGTTCGGCTCCTGATCACAGCAACGCGGCATTCCGGACGGACGTACCGCACCAGTGTCCCCCATGCCCCGCCCGCCGGAGCACAGGCCTAGACGTCGGTGACCCGGAGCCCCGCGTGCGCCTTGTAGCGCCGGTTGACGGAGATCAGGTTGGCGACGAGGGACTCCACCTGGTGGGCGCCCCGCAGCCGCCCGGCGAAGACGCCCCGCATGCCGGGGATGCGGGCGGCCAGCGCCTGCACCAGGTCGGTGTCGGCGCGGCTCTCGCCGAGCACCATCACGTCGGTGTCGATCTCCTCGATCGAGGCGTCCTGGAGCAGGACGGCCGACAGGTGGTGGAAGGCGGCCGTCACCCGCGCGTCGGGGAGCAGCGCGGCGGCCTGCTCGGCGGCGCTGCCCTCCTCGGGCTTGAGGGCGTACGCGCCCTTCTTGTCGAAGCCGAGCGGGTTCACGCAGTCGATCACGAGCTTGCCCGCGAGCGGCTCGCGCAGCGCTTCGAGGGTCTTGGCGTGGCCGTCCCACGGCACGGCGACGATCACGATGTCGCTGCGCCGCGCGCACTCGGCGTTGTCCGCGCCCTCGACGCCGAGGCCGAGCTCGGTGGCCGCGGCCTCGGCGCGCTCGGCCGCGCGCGAGCCGATGATCACCTTCTGCCCGGCGCGGGCGAGGCGGTAGGCGAGGCCGCGCCCCTGGTCGCCGGTGCCGCCGAGGACCCCGACGACGAGCCCGGACACGTCGGGCAGGTCCCAGGGGTCCTTGGCGGGCGTCTTCTGCACACTTTCCGTGGAAGTCATGGTCAGACCCTACGTCCGCCTCCGCGGCGGCCGCGGTCAGGTGAGCCGGTCGAGCGGCACCCTGCGGAAGGTGATCGTCTCGTACGCGCCGAAGTCCCCGGTCTCGTACAGGAGTCCGACGGCGTCCTCGTCGAGGCGTACGAGGTCGGAGTAGGCGGCGGGCAGCCCGTCGACGGTGTGCACGGGCTGCCAGGTGGTGCCGTCGTCGTCGCTCCTGTGGATGCTCATCCGGGCGCGGAAGCCGGGGTCGGCGGGCCCGGAGAAGAGCAGCACGTCGGGGTCGCGCAGCTGGAGCACGCTGCACTCGACGACGGGTCCGGTCAGACAGGACTGCGGCCGGAAGGGCTTGACGAGGCTCGCGCCGCCGTCGCGGGAGTGGGCGTCGGCGCGGTTGCCGGGGGCCGGCGAGTCGTTGCGGGTGTTGAAGTAGACGCGGCCGTCGGGCAGTTCGGCGGCGGTGGTCTCGTTGACGTTGATGTAGCCGTTGGTGTTGTCGTCGACGTAGCCGATGCGCCAGGTCTGGCCGAGGTTGTCGCTCAGCAGGCAGTGCCCGCCGTTGTACCGGCCCTCGGTGCCGTTGTCCGTGCCGGTGGGCGGCAGCGAGTGGTTGGCGGGGACGACGATCCTGCCGCCGCCGAGCTGGATCGCGTGGCCCGGCGTGGTCGCGTACCAGCGCCAGCCGGTCCGCTTCACCTGCTTGGTGATCTCCCGGGGCACCGACCAGGTGAGGCCGTCGTCGTCACTGTGCTGCACCCAGACCCTGCGGCCGTCCGCCGCGGCCACCTGGCCGCGGCGGATGGCGTCCTCGGAGGCCGCGGCCGCGTTCCTGACCTGGACGAGCAGGACCCGTCCGGTGTCGAGGACGACGGGCGCCGGATTGCCCGCGAGGTCCGTGCCGTTGGCGCCGACGACCTGGAGCGGGCCCCAGGTGCGGCCGCCGTCGGTGGACCGTTTCAGCACGATGTCGATGTTCCCGAAGTCCTCCTGCGACCCGACGCGGCCCTCGCAGAAGGCGAGCACGGAGCCGTCGTGCGTGACGACCACCGCCGGGATGCGGAAGCTGGCGTACCCTTCGCGGCCCGCCCGGAACGGGACGGACGCCTCAACTGTCTCCACTGCCATCCCCGCCCCTTCCCCACCTCGGGGGAATTCGTGGTGAACTGCGGCTGTACGAATGACTTGTTGAGGCAGTATGCGCCTCCATGGACGCGGTACGGGTCGCGCTGCTGCGCGAAGTTCTGAACGGCACCGAATGGCCGGACGCCACGCGGCGCTTCGCCGGGGCGCTGCGCGCCGGTGTGGTGCCGCACGGCGGGGGCCTACTCCTGGTGGGCACGCCCGAGTACGAGCCGTGGCACCTGGCCGCGCACCTCACCGACGAGGCCGCCTGGTCCGGCACGCCCGAGCTGACGCCCACGCTCGTGCGCCACCGGCCGCGGGCGGGGGCGCCCGCGCACCTGTCGGTGGGGCTCGGCCGCGTCGAGGCCGCGCGGCGCGGCGAGACGCTGCTCGTGGTGGCGCCCGGCACGCCCGCGCCGGGGCTGCTGTCGCGCGTCCACGACGCGCGGCGCGCGGGCGCGACGGTCTTCGCGCTCGGCCCGGACACGGGCGCGGGCGACGAACTCGGGGCGCTCGCCCACGAGGCACTCACCGTGCCGCGCGCCGGGGACCTCGACCTGGACACAGTGCAGCACCTGGTGAGCGCGGCGACGGGCGAGAACAGCCTGCCCGCGCCCCGGGGCCGCCGCCGCGTGCGCGACCGCCTCTCACGACTGGCGGACCAGCTGACGGCTCCGCCACCGACGCGGTGGTGAGGACGGGGCCGACGGGTGGGGGCCGGCGGGTGTGGCGCGGGTCCACGGACGGGGCGCGGGCGGGTTGCCGGGCGTAGTGCGGGTCACCCGGCGTGGCGCGGGCCGCCGGGCGTGGCACGGGCCAGCGGCGTGGCGCGGGTCCACGGGTGTGGCGCGGGTCCACGGGTGTGGCGCGGGTCCACGGGTGTGGTTTGCGGGCATCGGGTTGGCGGGCGGGGGAGAAATCGTTTGCGGGGCGTCGCCCGGCCCGCTGACCATGTCCCCTTGTGAAACGAATCGCCGCGATACTGCCCGACCTCTCCCCCTGGCGCTCCAGCCGGGACTTCCGGCTCCTCTGGGTCCAGGGCCTGGTCACCTACTTCGGCAGCTCCATGGCGCTGATCGCCCTGCCGCTCCAGATCAAGCACCTCACCGACTCGCCGCTCGCGGTCGGGGCGATGGGCGCGGTCGAGCTGGTCCCGCTGATCGTCTGCGGCCTGTACGGCGGTGCGCTCGCCGACGCGGTGGACCGGCGCACGGTGATCCTCCTGACGGAGGCCGCGCTCGGCGTGCTCGCCCTCGTCCTGTTCGTCAACGCGCTGCTGCCGCAGCCGCTCCTGTGGCCCCTGTACCTGGTGGCGGCCGGGGTCTCCGGGCTCGCCGGGCTCCAGCGCCCCGCGCTCGACTCGCTCCTCGCCAGGATCGTGCCGCACGACCAGCTCACGGCTGCCGCCGCGCTCAACTCGCTGCGCTGGAACGTCGGCGCCATCGCCGGGCCCGCCCTCGCCGGTGTCGTCGTGGCCTACGCCGGGCACGCCAGCGCGTACGCGGTCACGGTCGTCGGCTTCGCCGTCTCCGTGGCACTGTGCACCCGGCTCTCGCCCGCGCCCGCCGCGCACGGCGCGCAGAAGCCGTCACTGCGGGGGCTCGCGGAGGGGGCGCGGTACGCGTGGTCGCGGCCCGTGCTCCTCGGCACCTACGCCATCGACGGGGCGGCCATGGTCTTCGCCTTCCCCAACACCATCTTCCCGTTCCTCGCGGACGACCTGGACGCGGAGTGGTCGCTCGGCCTGATGTACGCCGCCGGGGCCGTCGGGTCGCTGCTGCTCAGCCTCACCAGCGGGTGGACCTCACGGGTACGGCGGCACGGGGTGCTCGTGGTGTGCGGGGCGGCCGGGTGGGGGCTCGCCATCACGGCGGCGGGGCTCCTGTCGAACGTGTGGCTCGTCCTGGTCGCCCTCGCGCTCGCCGGGGCGGGCGACATGCTCAGCGGTCTGGGCCGCAGCACCATCTGGAACCAGACCATCCCCGACGAGCTGCGGGGACGGCTCGCGGGGATCGAGGTCCTCTCCTACAGCGTCGGGCCGCAGCTCGGGCAGGTGCGGGCGGGGGCGGCGGCCGGGTGGACGGGGGCCCGGCCGGCCATCTGGTCCGGCGGGCTCGTCTGCGTGGGCGCGGTGGGCGCGCTGTGCGCGGTGCTCCCTGCGCTGCTCTCCTACGACTCCCGCACGGACGAGGACGCCGCCCGCCGGGCCGCTGCCGCGTAGCCCGCCCGGCAGCCCCCCGAGCCGAGCTGCACCCCCTGCCCCTGCCTCAACGGTTGCTCGGCACCTGGGGCTGTGCCCACCCTTCCCCAAGCTCTCGGCTTCGCTCGAGCAGGGGATGCCCCACTCGCCCAGCGGGACGATTGCCCACAGCGGGGGGGGCGGCCCGTGGCGCCGCGCTGCGCGCCGCCGGGGCAGTCCCACTCACCCGCCCCCACCCAGGACGGCAGTCCATAAGGCACCACCCGCAAGCGCACCGCGCCGGAGCCAGACCCGGCAACACCGAGGCGATAGCGGCGGGCGGGCGGGAGAAACCCGCCGCGGCAGCGGCGGCACCACCCACTCAGCGGCGAGCGCTCCGCGTCGGGCCCGGACCCGGCAAAGCCGAGGCGTCACGGGTGGGCGGGCGGGAGGGGCCCGCCGCGGTAGCGGTGGGGTCGTCCGCTCGGTCGCGAGCGCTCCGCGTCGGGGCGGGCCCGGCAAGGCCGAGGTGCCGCGGGTGGGTGGAGCCCCGCGCAGCGGGGAGGGCCGGGCCCGGTGGGGCTCAGGGGTTGGGCCGGTCCGGGCCGGGGGCGTCGTGCCAGCGAGGGTCCGTGTCCCATTCCAGGTTCCGCTCGGACGCGGTCTGCATCGCGTGGGTGGCCTCCTCCCGGGACGCATAGGGCCCGAACCGGTCCTTGCCGGGGCACTCCGGACCCTCCTCGACCTTCTTGTGCTCCAGGCAGTAGTACCACTCGCCCGGTTTCCCGGCGGTCCGCTTCTTGAACAGCGCCATGGCCACAGCTCCCGTCTCCCCCGTCCTCTCCCGCCATGCTGCCCCATCCGCGCTCGTTAGACTCGCTGGCATGTCTGGCCAGTCACTGCTCGTACCAGGGGAGCTCTCTCCCACCCGTTCCGTGCCCGGGAACATCAGGCGCCCGGAGTACGTCGGCAAGCCCGCCCCGACGCCGTACACCGGGCCGGAGGTGCAGACCCCGGAGACCGTCGAGCTGATGCGCACGGCGGGCCGCATCGCCGCCCGCGCGATGGAGGAGGCCGCGAAGGCCATCGCTCCCGGCGTGACCACCGACGAGCTCGACCGCATCGCGCACGCGTACATGTGCGACCACGGCGCCTACCCCTCGACGCTCGGCTACCGCGGCTTCCCGAAGTCGCTGTGCGCCTCGGTCAACGAGGTCATCTGCCACGGCATCCCGGACTCCACCGTGCTGCGCGACGGCGACATCGTGAACCTCGACGTCACCGCGTACATCGGCGGCGTGCACGGCGACAACAACGCGACGTACCTGGTGGGCGACGTGGACGAGGAGTCGAGGCTCCTCGTCGAGCGCACCCGTGAAGCCCTGCACCGCGCCATCAAGGCCGTCAAGCCGGGCCGTCAGATCAACATCATCGGCCGCGTCATCGAGTCGTACGCCAAGCGCTTCGGCTACGGCGTGGTCCGCGACTTCACCGGTCACGGCATCAACACGTCGTTCCACTCCGGCCTGATCGTCCCGCACTACGACAGCCCGCACGCGACCACGGTCATCCAGCCCGGCATGACGTTCACGATCGAACCGATGCTGACGCTGGGGACGCACGAGTACGACATGTGGGACGACGGCTGGACGGTCGTGACCAAGGACCGCAAGCGCACCGCGCAGTTCGAGCACACGCTCGTGGTGACGGACAGCGGGACGGAGATCCTCACGCTGCCGTGAACCGGACGGGCGCGTAACGTTTTTACCGACAGGGCGTCGGGAACCAGTTGACTTAGGTAAGCCTAACTTGCATGATCGGTGCTGGCCACACTGGTTTCCCGCCCCCTTTCGGCATCCGGAGGTCCCGCATGGACTCGGCGATCCCTCAGCCCACCGCACCGCTCTCGTTCTCGACGCTCATCCGCACCGCGTCCCACGAACAGCACACGGAGGCGGAGACCTCGACGTTCATGAGCGATCTGCTCGGCGGCCGTCTGGGCGTGGACGCGTACGCGCGCTACACGGAACAGCTCTGGTTCGTCTACCGCGCCCTGGAGAACGGCACCGAGGCCCTGCGCGACGACCCCGTCGCGGGGCCGTTCGTCCGGCCCGAGCTGGAGCGCGTCCCCGAGCTGGAGCGGGACCTCGCCCATCTGCGGGGCGCGGACTGGCGCGAGCACGCCACCGCCCTGCCCGCGACGGCGGCGTACGCGGCCCGGGTCGAGGAGTGCGCGCGGACCTGGCCCGGCGGCTACGTCGCCCACCACTACACCCGCTACCTCGGGGACCTCTCCGGCGGGCAGATCATCCGGGGCCGGGCCGAGAAGGCCTGGGGCTTCGCCCGCAAGGGCGACGGGGTCCGCTTCTACGTCTTCGAGGGGATCTCCAACCCGGCCGCGTTCAAGCGGGACTACCGCGAGCTGCTCGACCGGATCGAGGTCACCGTCCCCGACGAGCTGGAGCGGCACCGGATCGTCGACGAGTGCAAGCGGGCCTTCGCCCTGAACACGGCCCTGTTCCGGGACCTGGCCACCGAGTTCCCGCACGCCGCGTAAGCCCCGCCCCCCTCCTCGCCCGGGCCCCGGCCCTCGCTCAGGCCGCGGGCCAAGTGGCGTGCGAAGGAAGGGCCACGCGGCCGCCCACCTCGATGAGGTCGTCGGGCCCCGGTGCCGTGATGATCTGGGAGCCCCGGCCCTGGGTGATGTTGAGGGCCCGGCCCAGTTCGTGGGTGAGCAGGAGGGCCGCCGCCCCGGTGGCCTCGTCCTCGCGGATGCCGTCGTTGCGCCCGGGGAACCCCCGCGCCCGCACCCGCCCCGCGGCCTCGTCCTCCCACGCCCAGGCGTAGATCCACTCCCCGGCGGGCGGCACCGCGAGCGCCTCCACCTCGGCCGCCGAACCGTATGCGCGCAGCGTCCGCGGCGGCGCCCACTGCGCCCGCGCCGTGATCCAGGTGAACTCCCCGTCCTGCCGCGCCTCGACGACCCCGGCCTCGGTGACGAGCTCGGGCACGTCGAGCAGCCAGGCCGCGCCGAGGCAGGGGTATCCGGCGAAGGGCAGCCGCGTGGTGGGCGTGTAGATGTCGATGTGCCCGCGCTCGGGGTCGTCGACGAACACCGTCTCGCTGAAGCCGAGTTTCCCGGCGAGCTCCTGCCGCGCCTCGCGCGCGGGCACGCGGCCGCCGTTCCTGACGACCCCGAGCTCGTTGCCGTACCGGCCGTCGGGGCCGCAGAAGACCCGCAGGACATCGACTCCGGCGTGCACATCGGCCCCGGCGGGCGCTTGCGTCCCGCCCGGCGCGCCGGGTACCCCCGGCCCCTGTTCTTCGGTCATTCGGGCATTCAAGCATCCGGCGCCGCACGGACGTGCGGCGCCGGACGAGGAGTTGGGGTCGTCACACCCCGGCCCGGGTCACGGGGCGGGCGTCACGCCCGGAACACCGTGGCCGGGCCCGCGCCGCCGCGCCGCGTACACGGCGCCCGCACCGGCCGCGATCACCGCGCCCGCCACCCCGAGCAGCGCGCCCGACGGAGCGTCCGAGCCGGTCTCCGCGAGGGCCCCGGTGCCGCCGTCACCGACGGAGCCACCGCCGCCCACGGAACCGCCACCGCCCACGGAACCGGCGGGCACGGCGTCGCCGCCCGTGCCGGAGGCGCCGGAGCCGGAGGAGCCCGTGGAGCCGGAGGGGACCGCGGCGGCGGACGGGACCTTCGCCCGGTCGGACAGGGTGAGCGCGACGGTCACCGGGTCGATCGGGTCACCCGCCTTGTAGATGGAGCCCACCGTGCCGTTGGCGAACTGCTTCGCGCCCGCCGCCGTGAACTTCGCGGGGACCTTGCTGAGGAGCACGACGTCGTTCTTGGCGGCGTACGAGACGCGGGACAGGTCGAGCGTCGCGAACTTCACGTCGTCACGGGTGCGGCCCTGCGCCTTCACGTCGGCGTACAGCGTGCCCTTCTTGCCGCTCGCCTTGACCCTGAGGTCGCTGAACGTCATGTCGATGCCGTGTGCCTGGTACCGGAACCGCACGCTGCCGCCGAAGGAGGCGTCCACCGTCTTGGCGCTCGCGTTCCACTTCGCCTTGGCGTAGGGGAAGTCGAATCCGCCTGAGTTCTTCTTGGCGCCACCGGCCGTCGTGATCTTGCCGCCGGTGGAGACGTAGCGGCGGAAGCTCTCCTTCATGCCCCAGGCCATCTTGCCGCCGACGACCTTCTTCGGCTTGGCGGGGGTCGACGGAGTCGGCTTGGGCTCGGGCTTCGGCTTGGGCTTGGGCTTCGTGGGGGTCGACGGGGTCGGCTTGGGGTCCGGGCCGGGGACGGGCGCGCCGGGCTTCACCGTGAGGGTGGCGGGGTCGAGCACCTCGCCCTCGCGGTACATGCCGTTGAAGGCCTTCGCGCCCTTGGCCGTCAGTTTCGCCGGGATGTCCTTGTACGTCACCGCGCCGCCCTCGCCGTGGCCCGGCTGGATGCCGTTGAGGTCGAGCGTGGCGAAGTCGACGTCGTTCTGCTTGGTGCCGTTGAGGGTGACGTCCGCCTGGATGGCGCCGGTCCTGCCCTGGGTGCGCACCTTCACGTCGGCGATGGTGATGTCGAATCGGTGCGCGGTGGAGGTGAAGCGGACGCCGCCCTTGAAGGCGGTCTTCAGGGCGTGGTTGCCCAGGTCGTACGTTCCTTCGGCGCCGCCGAAGGTGAACACGCCGTTGCGCGGGGCCTGCTGGGCGCCGCCGGTGGTGGTGATCTTTCCTGCCGCCATGGTGACCACGTAGTTGCGGAAGGACTCCTTCAGACCCCAGTCCAGGGTGCCGTCCACGACGCTGTACACCGGCGGGGCCTTCGGGGACGCGGCGGCGGGCTCGTCGGCGGCGAACGCCGGGAGGGTGAGCGCGCTCGCGCCGAGCGCGGCGGCCGTCGCGACGGCGGCCGCGCGGACTATGGGGCGGCGGGGGGCAGCCATGGTGTGCTCCTTGGAGTGGAGGGAGAGGGGAGGGAGGGAAGAGGAAGCGGGGAGCGGGGACGGGGTGGTTCAGGAGGTGCCGGTGGTGTCGTCGGCGGTGCCGGTCGCGCGGGCCGTGCGGCGCTTGCGGGTGACGCCGAAGACGACCGCTGCCGCGACGAGCAGGGCGGCGACGGCGCCGATGGTGATCGGCAGGGCGGGCGAGGAGTCCGACGTGTCGTCGGCGGACCGCGCGGCCT
Organism: Streptomyces sp. AN091965; assembly: GCF_022698285.1. Classification (NCBI taxonomy): domain Bacteria; kingdom Bacillati; phylum Actinomycetota; class Actinomycetes; order Kitasatosporales; family Streptomycetaceae; genus Streptomyces; species Streptomyces sp. AN091965. Next base: position 3,216,579 of record NZ_JALDMY010000001.1, read on the forward strand.
TCTCCGCCTTCGGCCCGGAGGCCGGGGCCTTCGCGGCCTTCGGCTCCGGGGCCGAGCCGAGGTCCGGCAGCGCGGGCAGCTCCGCCTTCTCGTCGACGGCGACCGCCAGCGAGACGGGGTCCATCGCGGTGCCCGCCTTGTACAGGGAACCGAACGCCCTGGCCCCGTCGGCGGTGAGCTTCGCGGGCGCCTCGGTGACGGCGACGAGGCCGTCCTTCGGCTTGAGGTCCGCGAGGCCCTTGCCGGTGAAGGTGACGAGCGGCGCCTTCTTCTTGGTGAAGTCCCCGCTGTCGACGTCGGCGTAGAGCGTGCCCTCGCCGTCCTCGACGCCGACCGCGACCCGGCTCAGTCGGATGTCGAGCCCGTGCTTCCCGGTGAAGCGGACGGCACCGGTGAAGTCCGCGTCGAGGGTGCGCTTCTTCTCGTCGTACGAGCCCTCGCCGCGCGGGAAGCGGAACAGCGCGCCGCCGTCCTGGGCCCCGGACGACAGGGTCCATGTGCCCTGGGCGATGGAGCCGGAGACGTACTCGCGGAAGGTGCGGCGCACGCCCCAGTCGACGGCGGCGTCCTCGATGCGCCCGGCGGCCTTCGCCTTCGTGCCCTTGGCGTCCTTCTTGCCGCCCTTGCCCCCGGAGTCGCCGGGCTTCTTGGACGGCTTGTCGGCGGGCTTCTCACCGGTGGCCGCGAGGTCCGTCGACAGGCTCACCGGGTCGAGCCGGGTGCCCGCCGTGTAGTACCCGGCGAAAGCCTTCGCGCCCTGCACGGTGAGCGTGGCGGGGATGTTGGTGAGGGCGATCGGGCCCGAGCCGCCCTTCATGTCGATGCCGGACAGGTTCAGCGAGGCGAGCGGCACCTGCGCGGTCGAGGTGACCTTCCCGGTGCCCTTGGCCTTGCTGACCATGTCCGCGTAGAGCGTGCCGGAGCCGCCGGAGACCTTCACGGTGGGGCGGCTGACCGTCAGGTCGAGCTGGTACGAGGAGCCCTTCTGGTGGCCGGTGAAGTGCACCCCGCCCGAGAAGGCGGCGCTGAAGGCACCGCTCGCCGGGTCGTAGGACCCCTGGGCGGAGTGGAAGCGGAACTGGCTGCCGCCGACGGTGGCCGCGCCGCCCCGGAGGTTCCAACTGCCGTGCGCGACGGGCCCGGTGACATAGCTCTGGAAGGAGGACTTGAGCCCCCAGTCGAGCCTGCCGCCGCGCACGGTGCGCTCCTCCGCGTGGGCGGCGGCCGCCGGGAGCAGCGCGGTGACGAGTCCGGCCAGCACGGCCACGACGACGGCGCGGGCGCTGTGGGCACGGGGCGGGTGCGGCGGTCTGGACAACGGCATGGGGCACCTCCAAGCGGAACGATGACAGGGCGATGCCCAGATCGTTAGGTAAGGCTAACCTAATCTATGATCTCGTCATCAGGAACCACACGACAGGACGGTGGACTTCGGTGCGTAAGCCGCGCTCACTCCGGACGGTCGGCGCCTTGGCGGCCGCACTCGCCCTCTCCCTCACCGGATGCGGATCGACGGGTGACGGAGGCTCAGCAGGCAGCGGCACGGGGACGAAGGCCGCCCGCGCCGACCGCGTCGAACCGCTCAAGGGCACGCCGGAGCCGAAGCTCCCGGTGACCGTCGACTCCGCCGACGGCGAGAAGGTCACGGTCGAGGACACCAGCAGGATCGTGCCGCTCAGCGGCAGCCTGAACGAGATCGTGTTCACCCTGGGCCTCGGCGGGCACGTCGTGGGCCGGGACGTCACCGCGACCTTCGAGCAGGCCGAGAAGCTGCCCGTCGTGACGCGGGCCCACGACGTGTCGGCGGAGAGCGTGCTCTCCCTCAAGCCGACGGTCGTCCTCGCCGAGGGCACGACGGGCCCCGCGGAGGCCGTCGACCAGATCAGGGACGCGGGCATCCCCCTCGTCGTCCTCGACCCGGCCAAGGGCCTGGACGACGTCGGCCCGCGCATCGAGGCGGTCGCCCAGGCGCTCGGCGTCCCGAAGGCGGGCGCGGCCCTCACGTCCCGTACGGAGCAACGGCTCGACAAGGTGCGCCGGTCCGTGCCCGCCGGGGCGAAGAAGCCGCGCGTGGCCTTCCTCTATCTGCGCGGCTCGGCCTCCGTGTATCTGCTCGGCGGCCGCGATTCGGGCGCCCCGTCGCTGCTGGAAGCGGCGGGCGCCGTCGACGCGGGCAAGGAGTCGGGCCTGCGGAAGGACTTCACGGCGATCACCAGCGAAGCCCTCGCGAAGGCCGCGCCCGACGCGATCCTCGTGATGTCCAAGGGACTCGACTCGGTCGGCGGCGTCGACGGCCTGGTGAAGATCCCCGGTGTGGCCGAGACCCCGGCGGGCATGGACCGCCGCGTCGTCTCCGTCGAGGACGGGATGCTCCTCAACTACGGCCCGCGCACGGACCGGGTGCTCGCCTCCCTCGTGGACCAGCTGTACGGGGACGCCGCATGACCCTCGCGACCAAGTCCGCGGCGGCCCCCGCGCGGGAGACCGCCACCGCCCGGCGCGGGCGGCGCGGCACGCCCGCGCTGCTCACCGCCGCCCTGACCGCCGTGCTCGCCGTGCTGTGCCTGCTGTCCGCGGGGCTCGGCGCGTACGACATCCCGCTCGGCGACGTCCTCGCCTCCGTCCAGCACCGCGCGGGGCTCGGCGGGCACGCCCTGGAGCGGGTGCCGGAGAGCGTGCTGTGGAAGGTGCGCCTTCCGCGCGTGACGCTCGCACTCCTTGTGGGCGCCTCGCTGGGCTGCGCGGGCGCTCTGATGCAGGGCGTGTTCGGCAATCCGCTGGCCGAGCCGGGCGTCATCGGGATCTCCTCCGGCGCGGCCGTGGGCGCGGTCGCCTCGATCGCCTTCGGCCTGAGCTTCTTCGGGAACTGGACCGTCACGGTGTGCGCGTTCGCGGCCGGTCTCGCCACCGTGCTGCTCGTGTACGCCCTGTCGCGCGAGGGTGGCCGCAGCGAAGTGGTGACGCTGATCCTCACCGGCATCGCCGTGAACGCCTTCGCGGGCGCGCTGATCGGCCTGTTCATCTTCTTCGCCGACAACGCCCAGGTCTCGCAGATCACGTTCTGGCAGCTCGGCTCGCTCGCCCAGGCCACCTGGCCGAAGGTGCTCGCCGTGCTGCCGTGCGCGGCGGCGGGGCTGCTCGTCGCTCCCCTGTACGCCCGCAGGCTGGACCTGCTCGCGCTCGGGGAGCGGCCCGCGCGGCACCTGGGCGTGGACGTGGAGCGGCTGCGGATCGTCCTGGTGCTCGTGGTGGCGCTGCTCACCGCCGCGGCTGTGGCGGTGGCCGGGGTCATCACGTTCGTGGGGCTGCTCGTGCCGCACGTGCTGCGGATGGCGGCGGGGCCGGGGCACCGCTTCCTGGTGCCGGGCAGCGCGCTCGGCGGGGCCGTGGCGCTCGTCGGCGCCGACCTCTCGGCCCGTACCGTGGCGGCCCCCGCCGAGCTGCCGCTCGGCGTGCTCACCGCGCTCTTCGGCAGCCCGTTCTTCTTCTGGCTGCTGCGCAGGACCCGTCGCAAGCAAGGGGGTTGGGCATGATCGGGCGGCTCTTCGGCGGGCGGGGGCGCGCGCTGCCCGGGCCCGTGACACCCGGCGAGGTCCTCGCCGAGGCCGCCGACGCGCGGCTCGCGCTCGGCGGCCGTGAGGTCCTCAGGGGCGTGTCGGTGCCGGCCCGGGCGGGCGAGGTGCTCGCCCTCGTCGGCCCCAACGGAGCGGGGAAGTCCACCCTCCTGGCCGCGCTCGCCGCCGACCTGCCGGTCACCTCCGGTGCCGTGCGGATCCGCGGCCGGGCAGCCGGGGACTGGCCCCCTCGCGAACTGGCCCTGCACCGGGCCGTGCTGCCGCAGTCGGCGGCGCTGTCCTTCCCCTTCGCCGTCGAGGAGGTCGTCCGGATGGGGCGCGCGCCCTGGGCCGGGACCCGCCTGGAGGAGGACGACGACAAGGTGGTGCGCGAGGCGATGGCCGCCACGGAGGTCACCGGGTTCGCGGCGCGGCCGTTCTCCGCGCTCAGCGGCGGCGAGCGGGCCCGGGTCGCGCTGGCCCGCGTGCTCGCCCAGCGGGCGCCGCTGCTGCTGCTCGACGAGCCGACCGCCGCGCTCGACCTGCGCCACCAGGAGCTGGTCCTCAGGATCTGCCGGGAGCGCGCCGCCGCCGGGGACGCGGTGGTCGTCGTGCTGCACGACCTGGGTCTCGCGGCGGCGTACGCGGACCGGGCGGTGGTGCTGCACGGCGGGACCGTGGCCGCGGACGGCGCCCCGTGTGACGTGTTCGACGCGGCGCTGCTGTCCGGTGTGTACCGCCAGCCGATCGAGGTGTTTCCCCATCCGCGGACCGGAAAGCCGCTGGTGACGCCGGTGCGAGGGGGCAGCTGACGGCGACCGCACCAATGATCACCGTCGATTTCAGGACATCGCTTGACCTGTCCTTTGCCCGCTCGTGGTCATGCCCGAAGTAAGGCTCGGTTAAGTTAGGCTCCCCTCACTTTCTTCCAACTGGAGCCTCCATGCACCGCGCCCGCCTCCCCCTCGCCGCCACCGCTGCGGCGGCCCTCGTGGCCCTCACCGGCTGCACCGAGAAGAGCGACGGCAAGGGCGGCGACGGCACCATCAAGGTGACCGCGAGCGACGACAAGTGCGCGGTGTCGAAGAAGGAATTCCCCGCCGGGCACGTGAAGTTGGCCATCGAGAACAAGGGCTCCAAGGTCACCGAGGTCTACCTCCTCTTCCCCGACGACCGCATCGTCAGCGAGCGCGAGAACATCGGCCCCGGCACCCGCCAGACCCTCACCGCCGAGGTGAAGGAGGGCGACTACCGCATCGCCTGCAAGCCCGGCATGAAGGGCAAGGGCATCCGTCAGTCCGTGACGGCCACCGGCGGCGGCAAGGCGGCGAAGCGCGACCCGCGCCTGGACAAGGCGGTGGCCGAATACCGCTCCTACGTCCAGGCGCAGGCCGACGAGACGCTCCCCAAGGTGAAGGTCTTCACGGACGCGGTCAGGAAGGGCGACCTGGCGGCCGCGAAGAAGGCGTACGCGCCCTCCCGCATCGGCTGGGAGCGCACCGAGCCGGTCGCCGAGTCGTTCGGCGACATCGACCCGAAGGTCGACGTCCGCGAGGACGGCCTCGGCGACGACCAGGACCCCGCGAAGGACTGGACGGGCTGGCACCGCCTGGAGCGCGCGCTCTGGCAGGACGAGAGGATCGGGCAGCGCGAGAAGGACCTCGCCACCCGGCTCGACAAGGACCTCGCCGACTGGCGCAAGCGCGTCGGCAAGGCCGTGATCACCCCGACGTCCATGGCCAACGGCGCCAAGGAGCTCCTCGACGAGGTCGCCACCGGCAAGGTCACCGGCGAGGAGGAGCGCTACTCGCACACCGACCTCGTCGACTTCAAGGCCAACGTGGAGGGCGCCGAGAAGGCCTACGTCCTGCTCAAGCCGGTGGCGTCGGAGAACGACCCGGCGCTCGCCAAGGAGCTCGACAAGCAGTTCGCGGCCCTGGGCGAGCTCCTCGACGGGCACCGCGCCGGCAAGAAGACCGCGGACTCCTACGACTTCACGGCGTACGACAAGGTCGGCAAGGCGGACCGCAAGGAGCTGCTCGACGGTGTGAACGCGCTCGCGGAGCCGCTGTCGAAGCTCGCGGCGGCCGTCGTCACCTCCAAGTGACGCGTCCCAGGGAGGGGAGGCTCAACCATGGCTGAAGAGACCAGCACCGGTGCGCCGTCGCGGCGTTCCCTGCTCGGCTGGGGCGGCGCCGGGCTCGTGCTCGGCGCGGCGGCCGCGGGCGGCGCGGTCGCGGTGACCCGTGAGGAGTCCGGCGCCGGTGACGCGGTGCCCGCGGCCTCGACCGGCGCGGCCGTCGACTTCCACGGCCCGCACCAGGCGGGCATCGCGACGCCCGTCCAGGACCGGCTGCACTTCGCCGCGTTCGACGTGAAGACCGAGGACCGCGAGGAGTTCGTGGCGCTCCTGAAGGAGTGGACGCGGGCGGCGGCCCGGATGACCGCGGGCCACGCGGTCGGCGAGGGCGCGTTCGGCGGGCTCGCCGAGGCGCCGCCGGACGACACCGGCGAGGCGCTCGGCCTCAGGCCCTCGCGCCTGACGCTCACCCTCGGCTTCGGCCCTTCCCTGTTCGAGAAGCACGGCGAGCGGTTCGGCCTCGCGGGCCGGCGCCCCGAGGCCCTCGTGGACCTGCCCAAGTTCCCCGGCGACAACCTCGACCGGGCCCGCAGCGACGGCGACCTGTGCGTCCAGGCCTGCGCGGACGACCCGCAGGTCGCGGTGCACGCGATCCGCAACCTGGCCCGCATCGGCTTCGGCAAGGTCGCCATCCGCTGGTCGCAGCTCGGCTTCGGCAAGACGTCCTCGACCACGCCCGACGCCCAGACGCCGCGCAACCTCATGGGCTTCAAGGACGGCACCCGCAACATCGCGGGCACCGACGAGGCCCGCCTCGCCCGGCACGTGTGGGTCGGCGAGAAGGACGGCCCCGACTGGATGACCGGCGGCTCCTACCTCGTCGCGCGCCGCATCCGCATGAACGTCGAGACCTGGGACCGCACCTCGCTGCGCGAGCAGGAGGACGTCTTCGGCCGCGACAAGGGCGAGGGCGCCGCCGTCGGCAAGGCCGAGGAGCGCGACGAGCCGTTCCTGAAGGCGATGAAGCCCGACGCGCACGTACGGCTCGCGCACCCCGACTCCAACGGCGGCGCGACGATCCTGCGCCGGGGCTACTCCTTCACCGACGGCACCGACGGACTGGGCCGCCTCGACGCGGGCCTGTTCTTCCTGGCCTACCAGCGCGACGTGCGCGAGGGCTTCATCCCCGTACAGCGCTCGCTCGCGGCGAAGGACGCGCTCAACGAATACATCCAGCACGTGGGTTCGGCGGTCTACGCCGTCCCGCCCGGGGTGCGGGACAAGGACGACTGGTGGGGCCGCGCGCTGTTCACCGGGAAGGCATGAGGCGATGTTCGGCAACTATCTGATCGGCCTGCGGGAGGGCCTGGAAGCCAGCCTCGTGGTGTGCATCCTCGTCGCATACCTGGTGAAGACGGAGCGGCGCGACGCGCTCGCCCCGGTGTGGACCGGCATCGGCGTCGCCGTGGCGCTGTCCCTCGGCTTCGGCTGCGCCCTCACCTTCGGCTCGCAGGAGCTGACGTTCGAGGCGCAGGAGGCCCTCGGCGGCTCCCTGTCGATCCTCGCGGTGGGGCTCGTGACGTGGATGGTCTTCTGGATGCGGCGCACCGCCCGGCACCTGCGGGCGGAGCTGCACGGACGGCTCGACGCGGCCCTCCGGATGGGCACGGCCGCCCTCGTCGCGACGGCGTTCCTGGCCGTGGGCCGCGAGGGCCTGGAGACCGCCCTGTTCGTCTGGGCGTCCGTCCGCGCGTCGAACGACGGCACGCACGCGCCGCTGCTCGGCGTGGTCCTCGGCCTGCTCACGGCCATCGCGCTCGGCTGGCTGTTCTACCGCGGGGCCCTGCGCATCAACCTCGCCAAGTTCTTCACCTGGACCGGCGCGATGCTCGTCGTGGTGGCGGCGGGCGTCCTCGCCTACGGCGTGCACGACCTCCAGGAGGCGCGGTTCCTCGGCGGCCTGGAGGACAAGGCGTTCGACATCAGCACGACGATCCCGCCGGACAGCTGGTACGGCACCCTCCTGAAGGGCGTGTTCAACTTCCAGCCGAACCCGACGGTCCTCCAGGCGGTCGTCTGGTCGCTGTACCTGGTGCCGGTCCTCGCGCTGTTCCTCGCACCGGCCCGCACCGGCTCCCGGACGCCCGCCGAGCGGGCCCCGAAGGGCGCCGACACGGCGAAGGCCGACGCCTCCGGTTCCTGACGGCGCCCCCGCGCCCGCTCCCGGCGGGGCCCCGGTAGGGTTCGGGCCCGGGAGCGGGGAGAGTGAAGGGGTCCCATGATCAGGGTGCGCAGGCTCGGGCGGTTCGGTGCCTCGGCGGCAGCGGCACTCGCCCTGTCGACGACGGCGAGCGGATGCGTGACGGTGCACGGGGAGCGGGAGGTCATCCCGACCGCGACCAAAACCGAGGCGGCCCGCGCCCTCAAGGACTTCCTGCGCGCCTACAACAAGGCCGACCGGGCCTACGACCCCGCCCTGGACGCGGCCCGCGTCACCGGCCCGCTCGGCGCCATCAACCAGGCGGGCCTCAAGGCGCGGCGCGCGCAGCACCCGGGCGGCAACGCCCGGCACGTGCCGCTGCGGTTCACGGACGTCGAGTACGCGGTCCCGAAGAAGGCGGGCTGGCCCCGGTTCTTCGTCGTCAACGCCCTCAGCAACCGCAAGCCGCACGGCTACCGCTGGCTGATCGTCTTCACCCGCGCCGACGGGGACCAGCTGTGGGAGGCCACGTATCTGAACCTGGTCCGTCCCGACCGGATCCCGGACCTGAAGCGGGACGAGGACGGGTACGTGGAGCCGGTCGCCGCCGACCGGGCCGGTCTCGCGCTGGCGCCCCGACGGCTCGGCGCGGCGTACACGGCGTTCCTCAAGTCCGGCGGCGACGCGTTCGCCCCGGGCCCGCACACCACGCAGTGGAAGGCCGCCCGCGACAGGAACGGCAAGCGCCTCGGCCTCGCCGTGCAGTACCTGGACGAACCGCGGAACACCGGCGCGTTCGCCCCCATAGGCCTGCGCACCCGCGACGGCGGGGCGCTCGTCTTCTTCTCCACCCACCACTACGAGAAGCAGACCGCGTCCAAGGGCCTCACGGTCACCGTGGAACCGGACGTCAAGGCCCTCATGAAGGGCGAGGCCAAGCAGTCCGTCACCCTGGAACGCGTCTCGAACCAGGTCTCCCTGACGCCCGGGGCCAAGGGCGAGGTCGCCATACTGGGCCGCATGCAGGGTCTGGTGGGAGCGAAGGGCGAGTAGCCCTCAGCCGCGCAGCGGCCAGGCGGCCACGTCCCCCTGGGGCTCCCCCGCGTACCGGGCGCATTCGTCCGTGAGGATCTCCAGGAGGGTCAGCGGGTCGGGCAGGGCGAACTCGGGCCCCCGCACCCAGCCGACCGCGAGGTCACCGGGCAGTCGCGCGGGCGGCACGAGCACATAGGACCCGCGGCAGTGCCACCGCAGCCCCGGATGCTCGTCCATCGTCTCCGGGTGGCAGTCCAGCTCGCAGGGCCACCACTCGTCCTCGTCCTCCGGCGTGCCGCGCGTCGCGGTGAAGAAGAGCATCCGCGCCTGCCCGTGCGCCCCCTCGGACTCGGCGACGGGCCCGACCTCGATGCCGTCGGCGAGCAGCCGCGCGAGGGCGGCCCGCCCGGCCTCCAGCGGCACGTCGAGGACGTCGTGCACCATGCCGGTCGCGGTGATGAAGTTGGCCTGGGGCTGGTGCCGCGCCCAGCGCTCGATCTGGCCGCGGTCGGTGGTGGACTGGGTCTGCCAGGCGAAGGAGACGGGGTGCCGGGCGGGGGTGGGACAGCCGATGCGGTCGCAGGAACAGCGGTATCCGGCGGGGTACGCGGCCGGCGCGAGCGGCAGCCCCGCCGCGGCGACGGCGAGCAGCAGGTCCTCACGGCGCGTGGCTTCGGCGTCGCCGTCCGCGCCCGCACGTGCCCGTCGGCGAAGCCATTGGGAGATCCTGCTCTGCGCGCCGGACGTCCGGCCGAACTCTGCGCCCATCTATCCCCTCACCTCGCCGTCGTGCGGAACAGCATGACCTATGGTCCCACCATCCTGCTCCTCGGGTGGCCGTAGCCCACATCCGGGGTAGCTGGGGTGATGCAAGGCGGGGGGTGACATAGCGAGTCATTGCGGGCGAAGTGGCGTTTTCCGCTCCTACCGTGGTCGCCATGGTCACACGGACTGTGCTGTCACTCTCGGGCGTCACCGCCCTGGCCCTCACCGGGCCCACCGCCTTCCTGGCCCCGCTGGAGTGGGGCGGCGGCCCCCTCACGGTCGACGCGCTGCCGCCGTTCGTCTACACCGCCCATCGGGGCGGCGCCCTGGAGGTGCCGGAGAACAGCATGTCGGGCCTGATGGCGGCGTTCGAGCGGGGCACGGCGCAGGTCATCGACGCCGATACGCGGATGCTGGCCGACGGCACCCTGGTGGTGCTGCACGACGCGACCCTGGACCGCACGACGTACGCGACGGGGCCGGTGCACCTGCTGACCGCCCGCGAGTGGCAGCACGTACGGCTGCGCCCGCAGCGGCACGTGCCGGGCCTGTGGCGGATCGAGCGGCCGCCGACCGTGACGGAGGTCCTCGACCGGTTCGGCGGGCGGGTCATGCTGATGCTGGAGGCGAAGGACCCCGAGAGCCTGAACCGGCTGAGCGCGCTGATCCACGAGCGCGGCCTGGCCCGCTCGGTGTTCGTGAACTCCAACAAGCCCTGGGTGGCCCGGCGCGCGCACCACCTGGGCCTGCTCGCGCAGCTGTGGCGGTCCAAGCAGCAGCTGCGCTCGGACCGCCCGGAGCGCTGGGCGTCGTTCGTCGACGTACTGGACGTGGACTACAAGGCGCGCGACGAGGACCTGCGGCGGGCGGTGAACTCCGGCGTCCCGCGCGTGTGGGCGCACACGGTGACCACGCCCGCGCAGCGCGACCGGGTGCTCCGGCTCGGCTGCAACGGCGTGATCACGGACGCCCCCGGTCTCCTCTCGCGGACCCCGGTCAAGGGCGCGCGGAAGGCGGCCCGGCGCCCGCTGGGGCCGCTCAACCAGCGGTGACGCGAGGCGCGATGCCGTAGAGGGCGTACTCGACGAGCTTGTCGGCGTACGCGTGGGTGAGCGGGCCCGTGCGCTGCATCCAGCGCTGGGCGAGCGGGCCCGTCCACAGTTCGAGGGCGATGCGCGGGTCGACGTGGGCGGCGATCTCGCCGCGGTCCTGGCCGCTGCGCAGACGCTTCACATAGAGCTGGAGCTGGGGTTCGAGGAGCTTCTCGACGAACTCGGCCCCGAGCTCCTGGTTGACGACGCCCTCGGCGGCGAGCGCGCGGGCGGGGGCGTCGAACTTGGGGTCGGTCATCTCGTCGACGGTGGCGCGCAGCACGAACTTGAGGTCGGCTTCGAGGTCGCCGGTGTCCGGGATGTCGGTCGCGGGCTCCGCGAGCCCGGCCTCCTCGCTGAGCTGGGCGTTGGCCTGTTCGGCGAGGTCCAGGAAGGCGTCGAGCAGGACGGCGCTCTTGGAGGGCCACCAGCGGTAGATGGTCTGCTTGCCGACGCCCGCGCGGGCGGCGATCGCCTCGATGGTCATCTTGCCGTAGCCGACCTCGCCGACCAGGGCGAGAGCGGCGTCGTAGATCGCGCGGCGGGAACGCTCGCTGCGGCGCGTGGAGTCAGGTGCGGTCTTCTGGGCCATGCCGTCGAATGTAGCAGCGCCGCGAGACGCCGCGTCTCACCAACGCCGACGACATCCTTAATGCGCTCGACAAGACGGAGCGTCTCGATTACTGTCGACGCACGACGAGACGCAACGTCTCGTTGCTCGCCGGTGCGGCACCCGCGCCGACGACTACTTCGACGACTCACGGAGGTCACACCATGTCGCGAGGCGGATCCGGAATGCTCGGCGTGGGCGGCACCCGCAGCAACCTGTCGCGCAAGGCCCTGCGCGGCGGGAAGGGCGCGGGCCGCGTCGGCGGGGGGCTCAGCCCCCAGGAACAGAAGCGTGAGCTGCTGCGCAAACTCCAGGAGGGCCGGGCGGCGAACCACGACTCATGACGCGGGATGCCCCCGAGAACGGAGGCTCCTGACCGCCGGAACCTCCGGTTCATGAGCAATTTCCCGTCCACACCACAGTTCGAGCAACGCAGATCACTGCGCGAAGGCTCCTCAGACCGCACCATGGGCAGCAATAGCCCCTGCGGTTCGTGAGGAGCCTTCGTTGCGTCAAGCTGCCCGGCGCGCCACACCCCGGCGCTACCTGATGTGCCCACCGGCGCACTTCAAGGTCACGTACTCCATCAATCCGTGGATGGACCCCGCCAAACCCGTCGACGTCCCGCTGGCCATCGCCCAGTGGGAAGACCTGCGCGACCGCTACCGCTCGCTCGGCCACACCGTCGAGGAGCTCGAACCCCGACCCGACCTGCCGGACATGGTCTTCGCGGCCAACGGCGCCACCGTCGTCGACGGCCGGGTCCTCGGCGCGAGCTTCGCCTACCCCGAGCGGCAGGCCGAGGCGGCGGCCCACCTGGAGTGGTTCCGCGCCCACGGCTTCGAGCACGTGCACGAGCCGACCCACATCAACGAGGGCGAGGGCGACTTCGCCGTCACGTCCTCCTACGTGCTCGCGGGCCGCGGCTTCCGGGCCAGCCCGCTCTCGCACGGCGAGGCCCAGGAGGTCTTCGGCCGCCCGGTGATCGGCCTGGACCTGATCAACCCGCGCTACTACCACCTGGACACCGCCCTCGCGGTCCTGGACGACACGGCGGACGACGTCATGTACTACCCGGGCGCGTTCTCGCCGGGCAGCCAGGCCGTGCTCAAGCGACTGTTCCCCGACGCGCTGATCGCCGAGGAGGCGGACGCCGAGGCCCTCGGCCTCAACGCCGTCTCCGACGGTCTGCACGTGCTCCTTCCACAGGCGGCGACCGGGCTCTTCCAGCCGCTGCGCGACCGCGGCTACGAGCCGATCGGCATGGACTTGGGCGAACTGCTCAAGGGCGGGGGCAGCGTGAAGTGCTGCACCCAGGAGCTGCGGACGCGCTGAGCGCCCGTACCCGTGCGGGCGGCCGGAGCCGCCCGCACCCTTTCCGTTCAGGAGCCCGCGTCCGCCGGACACAGCCGCCGCGGCCGCGTGTCCGTGCGCAGCTTCGCGTCCGCGCAGCCGCCCGGAAGCCCCGCGCGGGTCTTCGTGCCGAAGTTGGCGGTGACGGTCAGGGTGCCGTCGCCGAAGACCGTGCGCTGGACGGAGCGGTCGCCGGTCAGCCACCGGAACGACGTGAGCCGCTCGGTCCCGGCCGCCCGGTGCAGGGGCGAGAAGTAGCGCTGGAGCGCGGCCAGTTCACGGCCGTGGCGGGTCAGCGCGGGCCCGTCGAGGACGTAGTTGAGCGGCCGGTCGTACAGCATCGCGAGCAGAGCGCGCCGCGTCTTCTCCGCGGGCAGCTTCTCGTACGACAGCTCCCAGCGCTCGGCGCTGACGGTCGCGCCGTGCAGGGCTGTCCCGTACAACGGGACGCGGTAGCGCGGCGCGTACATGGCCCGGCTCAGATCGGCGGGCAGGCGTACCGGCTTGAAGAACGCCTTCGGGGCGCTCGCAGGGTAGTAGCCGCCCCACTTCTCCCGGTCCCTCTGGAGTGTCCACAGGCCGTCGGCGACGGGGGTCGCGCTGCCGTGGTCGAAGGCGAGGGCCTGGTTGGCCCAGGCCTGGGCGGTCTCGGAGCCGAGGACGAGGCCGGAGCCGGTGATGCGGCGCATCCGTGCGAGGCGGTGGGCACGGTCCTGGGCCTTGGTCATCGGGTGGACCGCGGAGTGGTCGCGGAACAGCTCGCCGGTGGCGTCCACGTCGAGGAAGTAGCTGTCGGAGCCGTTGCGGACCATGGCGCGGGTGCGGTCGGCCAGGTAGTGGCGGGCGGGCTCGGCGCGCTCGAAGGCGGCAGAGCTCAAGTAGCAGCCGCGGCCGCCGAATCCGGTGTGCGGGGTGCCGTCGGCGTTCCGGACGCAGAAGTCCGGGTAGACCCGCCTCGGCCACACGGAGGTGGGGCTGTCGGCGGTCTTCGGATCCTGCCCGTTGGCGAAGGTGTCGTACGGGCCCACGAGGTATCCGGCGGCCTTCGCCGCGGCGACCGCCTTCTTGTCCATGGGTCCAGGACCGGCGTCGTACCCGAGCCACATGCGGTCGGCGCCGAGCACGCGCAGCCGCCGCACCCCGGCGGCGGTGCGGGCCTCGCCCCACAGATAGGCGTGGAACGCGCCGAGGAGCCGCCGGGCCGCCGGGTTCTGCCGGAACTTCGCGCGCAGGCTGCCGAGCCGGCCGCGCTCGGCGAGGTAGGCGCGGTAGTCGGCGGCGGGGGCGACCGGGCTGCCGTCGGTCAGGGCGAGCGTGACGGTGTAGGCGCGGGTGCCCTCGGCGCGGCGGAAGGCGTGCGTGGCGGTGGCGCGCAGGCGCCCGTGGGCCGTGGTGAAGGCGAGCGAGGTGCCGATGTCGGTCGGGGTGAGGTAGCTGACGCCGTGCCGCCCGGCGGAGTACCCCCACAGGGGCAGCGTGAGGTCGGCGCCCACGTCGACGCTCGTGCCCGCGAGGCGGCCGCCGCCGGAGGTCCAGAAGGGATCGGCCACCGGGATGTCGAGCCCTTCGCCGCGCGGGAGTTGCAGGCTCGCGGCGGCCGGGGCGCCGACGCCGGTGACGGGCCAGCGCAGCGTGGTGTCGCGGCGGGCGGCGAAGCTCAGGGCGAGGCGCCCGTGGTCGGGCCGGGCGGTGACGTCGAGGCCGCGCTCGGGGTAGCTCCAGCGCACCCGGCCGCCGTCGAGCCGGTGCACGGGCCCCGGCGGGCCGAGCGGGGTCGCGGAGGCGGCCGAGAGCAGCCGGTCGTGGCCGTCGCGGGTGCGGGCGCGGACGGCGAGCGTGGCGGTGTCCACGACGGCGGTGCCGCCGCGGACGGCCAGTTCGACGCCGGCGCCGGGGGCCCGGTCCGGGGCCGCCGCGGCGGGGGCGCCCCCGGCGGCGAGGGCGAGGGCCAGCCCGAAGGCTGTGATCTTGAGGGACATGGTGACGTGGATAGTCACCGGTTCTAAGGAGCTTCTAAGAGCGCGGCCCGGCGCGGGGCCTAAGCCTGTGGCCAGGCGTCGCCCCAGGCGGCGTCCCGCGCCTCCCGGTAGAGGGCCCCGTGCCGCTTCGTCACGGTCTCCCGGCGCAGCGCGCCCTCCGCCTCGCACAGGTCGAGGAGGACCTGGCCCTTGCGGATCTGCGGCTTGCGGACGACGCGGCGGGGCGCGGGGGCGAGGCCCTCGGCCGCGGGTCCGGTGGCGCGGACCGCGGCGACGTACGCGAACTTCTCGTCCTCGTACGCCAGGGAGCCGCCCTTGACCTTGCGGTGCAGGGAGGAGCGGCTGACCCGGGCGGAGAAGTGGCACCAGTCGCTGCCGGGCACGATCGGGCAGGTGTCGCTGTGCGGGCAGGGCGCGGCCACCCGGAACCCGGCGGCGACGAGCCGGTCCCTGGCCTGTAGGACGCGGGCGTAGCCGTCCGGGGTGCCGGGCTCCACCACGACCACGGCGTCGGTGGCGGCGCGGGCGGCGACGTCGACGACCCAGGCCCGGTCGTCGCCGGTGAGTTCGCCGAGGACGTACGAGATGGTGACGAGGGCGGTGGGCGCCACGGTGAGCGACGCGCCGATGCGGGCGCGCTGCCACTGGGCGGCGGCCAGGCCGGGGTGCGCGGCGGCCAGTTCGCGGCCCAGGTCCAGGGCGGGTTCGGCCCAGTCCATGACGGTGACGGGCCGCTCCCCCGGCCAGGTGGCGCTGACCGCCCAGGTGGCGGCGCCCGTGCCGCCGCCGATGTCGGTGTGGCCCGCGGGGGCCCAGCCCTCGGGGGCCGCGGCGGCGAACGCCCGCAGGGCGGAGTGCACGGCCTCGAAGGTGGCGGGCATCCGGTACGCCGCGTACGCCGTGACGTCGGCGCGGTCCCGCAGGACGGGGGCCTCGGTCGGGGTGGCGCCCCGGTAGTTCGCGATCAGCCGGTCCACCGCCTGGGCCGCGGCGCGCGGAGGGAGGTCCGCGAGCAGGTCGGCGAGGGCGGTGCGGAGGGTCTCGGCGGGGGAAGGGTGGTCGTGCACCTGTCGATTTTAGACACCGGAGCCGGAGGGCTCGGCTCCACGGGGCCGGGGGCCCGGCGCCCCGGCGGGTCAGCGGGGGCGCAGCGCCCTGGCCAGGGTGGTGGCGGCCCGGGCGCGCGGGGCGTTGGCCGGGGGCCGCCGCCGGGGGTGGACCGTGGTGGCCAGGAGGACCAGGAAGGTGTCCGTGGCGCGGTCGAGCACCAGGGACGTGCCGGTGAAACCGGTGTGCCCGGCCGCGCCGCGCCCCGCGAGCTCCCCCATGAACCACGGCTGGTCGACGGCGAAGCCGAGTCCGGGCGGCGCCAGCATCAGGTCGACGAAGGCGGGCCCCAGGATGCGGGCGGAGCCGTACGCGCCGCCGCACAGCAGCGCCCGGCAGAACACGGCGAGGTCCCGCGCGGTGGAGAAGAGCCCGGCGTGGCCCGCCACGCCGCCGAGCGCCCACGCGTTCTCGTCGTGGACCTCGCCGCGGAGCATCCCCCGGTCGGCCTTCGCCCAGGGCCCGCGCTGGTCCTCGGTGGCGGCCGCGCCGGGGCAGGGCCCGAAGGCGGTGGCGGCCATGCCGAGCGGCCGGGTGATGCCGTCGCGGACGAGCACGTCGAGGGGCTGCCCGGTGACGCGCTGCAGGACGTGCTGGAGCAGCAGCAGGTTCAGGTCGGAGTAGAGGTGGGTGCCCGGCGGACCGGAGGGCGCCTCGGCGCGCAGGGCCCGCAGCCGCGCGGCGGCGTCGGGCAGGTCGTACAGCGGCAGCTCGGGCCGGAGGCCGGACGTGTGGGTCAGGAGCCGGCGCACGGTGATCCCGTGCGCGGCGGCGCCCGTGAACTCCGGGACGTGGGCCGCGACCGGCTCGTCGAGCCCGAGGGTGCCGCGCTCCAGCTGCTGCACGGCCGCCACGGTCGTGAACAGCTTGGTGAGCGAGGCCAGGTCGAAGGGCGTGTCCACGGTCATCGGCACCCGCCGCCCGTCCGGCAGCTCGACGCCCGCGTCGGCCCGCTCGTCGTACGCCGCGTACCGCACCGCCCAGCCCGCCGCCTCGGCCACGGCGATCACCGGGCCGCGCCCGGCGAGGACCACGGCGCCCGCGCACCACGGCCGCGGGCCGCGCGTCAGCTCCCGCACGTCGTGGACGAGGCGGGCGAGGGCGTCGGGGTCGAGTCCGGCGCGGTCCGCGGTGCCCGGGCGGAGGACCCGGGGCGGCGTCAGCGGTCCGCTCCCGCCGGCTCCTCCTTGGTGCTGGTGCTCCGCTGCCACGGGCGGCACAGTCCCACGAAGCAGCCGATGGCCGCCAGCCCGCACGCCAGCTGGACGACGGCCATCGGGACGGCGGTCTTCTCGCCCGCGATGCCGACGAGCGGCGAGGCGATCGCCCCGATCAGGAAGGAGGAGGTGCCGAGCAGCGCGGAGGCCGACCCCGCGGCGTGCTTGGTGCGCATCAGCGCGAGGGCGTTGGTGTTCGGCATGGCCAGGCCCATCGCCGACATCAGGACGAAGAGCCCGGCGGCCACCCCGACGAGGCCGACGTCGCCGAAGACGCCGCTCGTCATCAGCAGCAGCGCGGTCGCGGCGAGCGTGATCACCACGAGCCCGAAGCCCAGCGCCTTGTCGAGGCTGACGCGGCCCACGAGCAGCTTGCCGTTGATCTGGCCGACGACGATCAGGCCGACGGAGTTCACGCCGAACAGGAGGCTGAAGGTCTGCGGCGAGGCTCCGTAGATCTCCTGGATGACGAACGGGGACGCGGAGATGTACGCGAACAGGGCCGCGAAGGCGAAGCCGCCCGCGACCATGTAGCCGGTGAAGACGCGGTCCGCGAGGAGCCCGCGCATGGTGCGCAGGGCCTCGGCGGTGCCGCCGCCGTGCCGGTCCCCGGGCGCGAGGGTCTCCGGCAGGCTGCGCCACACGAGCAGCGTCAGGGCGATGCCCACGACGGTCAGGACGACGAAGATGCCGCGCCAGTCGGTCAGGCGCAGCACCTGGCCGCCGATGAGCGGCGCGACGACGGGGGCGACGCCGGAGATCAGCATCAGCGTGGAGAAGAACCGGGCCATCTCCACGCCGTCGTACAGGTCGCGCACCACGGCCCGCGCGATCACGATCGCGGCGGCCCCCGCGAGGCCCTGGAGCAGGCGGAAGGCGATGAGCAGCTCGGCGGTCGGGGCGAACGCGCAGATCGCCGTCGCGAGGACGTAGACGAGCAGTCCGGCGAGGAGGGGGCGGCGTCTGCCCCACTTGTCGCTCATCGGCCCCACGACCAGCTGGCCGAGCGCCATGCCCATGAGGCAGGCGGTGAGGGTGAGCTGGATGGTGGCGGCCGGGGCGTGCAGGGCGTCGGTGACCTCCGGCAGGGCCGGGAGGTACATGTCCATGGAGAGCGGGGGCATGGCGGTGAGGCCGCCGAGGATGAGCGTGACGAGGGCCCCTGTGGCGATGCGGCGGGCGGCGGGGTCCTGGGGCCCCGCCGCCTCCCGTATCTGTCCCTCTGCCTGTGTCTCCGCCATCGCGCCCCTCCCGGTAGTTGTCGTGTCCCCCTATCGTCGCAGGCCCTGCCGGGCGGCCCCCAATCCCGCCCCTTCCCGCTTCCTGGGGGCTCCGCCCCCAGAGCCCCGCTCCGCAAGCGCCGGAGGGGCTGAGACACAGCCGCAAGCGGCACCATCCAGCCCGTCCGGCGTTTGCGGACGAGGCGCGAAGCGCCGAGAAGCGGGGGGAGCTACGCCGGGTGCAGGCCCGGGTTGCCCGCCTCCGTGACGAAGGAGGCGGCTGTCGTCAGGGGTGCGCCGGGCGTGGTGACGGCGGAGACCGTCTTGAAGTCGGCGCGGGCCTCGTCGCGGCCCAGGGCGACGGTCACGTAGCCGCGGCGGCC
The DNA here is from genome assembly GCF_022698285.1 of Streptomyces sp. AN091965. Classification (NCBI taxonomy): domain Bacteria; kingdom Bacillati; phylum Actinomycetota; class Actinomycetes; order Kitasatosporales; family Streptomycetaceae; genus Streptomyces; species Streptomyces sp. AN091965. Next base: position 3,235,173 of record NZ_JALDMY010000001.1, read on the forward strand.
GTTGTAGAACTTCAGGTGCGGATTGGCCTTCGTGTACGTCTCCCAGTTGGCGGGGCGCTCCGCGCCGTCCTTGCCGCTGGTGATGGACGTCGCGACGATCTCGGTGCCGACGATCTTCGACGACGGCTTGTCGAAGTCGTCGAGGATGTCGAAGGCGTAGCCGACGTGTACGTCACCGGTGAGGACCATGAGGTTCTCGACGTCGGCGGCCTTCGCCCCGGCGAGGACCCGCTGCCGCGAGGCCGCGTAGCCGTCCCAGGCGTCCATGCTGACCTTGGCGACGGGGTTCAGGTCGAACTTGCGCTGGGAGAAGGTGACCTGCTGCGGGACGACGTTCCACAGGGCGCGCGAGCGGCGCCAGCCGTCGATGAGCCAGCGCTCCTGGCCGGCGCCGGTGATGGTCCGCTTGGGGTCGAGCGACTCGGGCCCGGGCACGTGCGCCCCGTCGCCGTAGGCCTGGTCGGACCGGTACTGCCGGGTGTCGAGGATGTCGAACTGGGCGAGGCGGCCCCACTGGAGGCGGCGGTAGAGCTGCATGTCGGGCCCGGAGGGCCGCTGCGGGCGGCGCAGCGGCTGGTTCTCCCAGTACGCGCGGTACGCGGAGGCGCGGCGCAGCAGGAACTCCTCGGGCGGGTTGCCGTTCTCGTCGAGGTCGTCGGCGTAGTTGTTCTCGACCTCGTGGTCGTCCCAGGTGACGACGAAGGGGTGCGCGGCGTGCGCGGCCCGCAGGTCGGGGTCGGACTTGTAGAGCGCGTACCGGCGGCGGTAGTCGTCGAGGGTCTGCGTCTCGCGGTTGAAGACGTCGGGCAGCACGCGGTCGGTGTACTTGCGGGCGCCGCCGACGGAGTTCACGGCGTACTCGTAGAGGTAGTCGCCGAGGTGGAAGACGACGTCGACGTCGTCCTGCGCGAGGTGCTTGTACGCGGTGAAGTAGCCGTCGTGGTACGCCTGGCAGGACACGGCGGCCAGGGTGAGCGCGCCGGTGCGGCCGTGCGGGTGCGGCGCGGTCCGCGTGCGGCCGGTGTCGGAGGTCCACTTGCCGGTGCGGAAGCGGTAGTAGTACGCGCGGTCGGTGTCGAGGTGGTCGACCTGGACGTGCACGGAGTGGTTGAACTCGGGGTGCGCGGTCGCGGTGCCGCGTCTGACGGAGCGGCGGAAGCGGGGGTCGCGGGACAGCTCCCACTGGACGGTGACGCGCTCGGCGGGCAGGCCGCCGTTCTCCTCGTACGGCCTGGGCGCGAGGCGGGTCCACAGGAGCACGGAGTCGGGCTGCGGGTCGCCGGACGCGACGCCCAGGGTGAACGGGTCGTCGGGGATGCGTGCGGCGTCGAGCTCGGCGGCGCCCGCGACACCGGCCGTGGGCAGGTTGGTGGCGAAGGCGAGCGCCGCGGCCGCGCCGGTACCGGTCAGGAAGCGACGACGGCCCAAGTGGCGGGCTGCCGCGCGGAGTTCGGGTGCGTGGTGACCTGAAGCTGACATGTGCCCCTCCCGGACAATGGCTGTACGGTGCATTGGAGTGCCGAGGGACGACGATGGCCTGTCACGTACACAACAGCCATATGTCGAGCAGATGATGTCCGAGTTGCGGACCCTCCCGTACGCTGCGGGGCCATGAACGCAGAGCGAACGGCCTCCCCCCGCGCCTCCCGGACGGACCCTCAGGAGGCCTCCGTGGCAGCTGGGACGGCCGGGGAGACGTCTCCGGAGGCCGCCCCGGAGGCCGCCGCGAGGACCGCCGTGGTCACCGGGGCGGGCTCCGGAATCGGCCGTTCCGTCGCCGTGGAACTGCTGCGCGCGGGCTGGTCCGTCGCGCTCGCGGGCCGCCGGGAGGACCCACTGCGCGAGACGGTCGCCCTGGCCGCCGCCGACCTGGGCGACGCCGTCCGCGAACGGGCGCTGTGCGTACGGGCCGACGTCTGTGCCCCCGACGACGTCACCGCGCTCTTCGCCGCCGCGCGCGAGCGGTTCGGGCGGCTCGGCCTGCTCTTCAACAACGCCGGTACGTTCGGGCCCGGCGGCGTGCCCGTCGAGGAGCTGGCGTACGACGACTGGCGCCGGGTCGTCGACACGAACCTCAACGGCGCGTTCCTGTGCGCGCAGGCGGCGTTCCGGCAGCTGAAGGAGCAGGAGCCGCGCGGCGGCCGGATCATCAACAACGGCTCGATCTCCGCGCACGCGCCGCGCCCGCACTCCGTCGCGTACACCGCCACCAAGCACGCCCTCACGGGCCTGACCAAGTCCCTGTCCCTGGACGGGCGTCCGTACCGCATCGCCGTCGGCCAGATCGACATCGGCAACGCGGCTACGGACATGACCGCACGCATGCGCGCGGGAATCCCGCAGGCCAACGGGGACGTCGCGGTCGAGCCGGTGATGGACGTGGCCGACGTGGCACGCACGGTGCGGCACATGGCGGAACTCCCCCTGGAGGCCAACGTGCAGTTCGCCACGGTGCTCGCGACCACGATGCCGTATGTGGGGCGGGGCTGAGGGCTCTACGCCGGGGAGCGCCCCGCAGGGGCGTGGGGCTGTGTCTGTGTGCGGCTCCGCCGCGTGGGCGCGACCAGCAACGACGAGGCCGCAGACGTCCGACGTGATGGCGCGGCACAGCCGTACCGCAGCGGACTTCACCATGCCTGCTCGGGCGCGGAACCGCCCTGCGCCGAGCGGCGGATGACGCCCCTACGGATTTCGGACGAGCTGGGGACCAGGCTCTGGCCAACCGCCGGAATCCGCCCTCGGGGCCCGCGGCCAGCCGCTAGGCTCGGCAGCCCTCCACGGAAACTTCACACACGGAGCACACGTTGCGCATTCGTTCGGCGGCCACGGCCGTCCTCGCCGCCACCGCACTCACGGCCCCGCTGCTCGCCGCAGGCCCGGCGACCGCGGCCCCGCGCCACCAGGGCGGTCTGCACCTCGGCTTCATCCAGTACGACAGCCCGGGCCGGGACACCACCGCCCGCGCCTCGGTCAACGGCGAGTGGGTGAACATCCACAACAGCAGCCGCAGCCCGATCCAGCTCAAGGGCTACCGGCTGAAGGACAACACCAACTACACCTACACCTTCGGCAGCTACAAGATAGGCGCGGGCAAGACCGTCAAGGTCCGCACCGGCAAGGGCACCAACGCCTCCGGGGTGCGCTACTGGGGCCGCGGCTGGCACGTGTGGAACAACACCACCGACAAGGCCCGCCTGATCAAGCCGAACGGCTCGCAGCTCGACTCCTGCTCCTGGACCACCCGCGACGGGGGCTCCAAGAACTGCCACTGAGCCCGCGCGGGGCTCGCGCGCACACCTCCGTGCGACCCGGGAACACTCCCGGACCGCACGGGGGTTATCGTGCGGCATGAGCACATCAGACCAGCACGCCCAGACCACCGACGTCCTGCGCTACACGGCCTTCGCCACCGACCCCGAGGGCGGCAACCCGGCCGGAGTGGTCCTCGACGCCGACGGGCTCGACGCGACGCGGATGCTCGCGATCGCCGCGGACCTCGGCTACAGCGAGACGGCGTTCGTGACGCCCGGACCCGCCGGACTCGAGTCCGAGGGCCGCGCGTTCACCGTGCGGTACTTCAGCCCGCAGATGGAGGTCCCCTTCTGCGGCCACGCCACCGTGGCGACGGCGGTCGCCCTCGCCGAGCGCGACGGGCCCGGCGACTTCGTGTTCGCGACCCTGGCCGGCACCGTGCCGGTCACCGTCGCGGCGGCCGACGGGGCGCTGCGCGCCACCCTGACCAGCGTCGAGCCGAAGGTGAGCGAGGCCCCCGCGGCCGACGTCACTGAGGCCCTCGCCGCCCTCGGCTGGGCGGCGGAGGACCTCGACGCGCAGCTGCCGCCGCGCATCGCCTTCGCGGGCGCCCGGCACCTGGTCCTCGCGGCGGCCACGCGCGAGCGGCTCGCCGACCTGGACTACGACTTCGAGCGGCTGAAGTCCCTGATGCTGCGGCTCGACGTGGTGACGGTCCAGCTGGTCTGGCGGGAGACCCCGTCCGTCTACCACGTGCGGGACCCGTTCCCCGTCGGCGGCGTCGTCGAGGACCCGGCGACCGGCGCGGCAGCGGCGGCGTTCGGCGCCTACGCGCGCGAGCTCGGCCTCGTGCCCGCCGCGGCGGAGCTGACCCTGCACCAGGGCGTGGACATGGGGCGCCCCGGCGTCCTCACGGTGACGCTGCGCGAGGGGGACGCGCGGGTGCGCGTGTCGGGCGCGGCGGTCCGCATCCCGGCCTGACCTGGAGCGACGCCCTCCGGTCCCGGTTCAGGCCTGTCCGGTCTCGAACCGGGACACCTTTCCGCCGTCCACCGTGAACTGCCACTTGGTGCGCATCGCGCCCCAGGTGTCGTTGCGGTAGTCGGCCACGAGGGAGAGGCCGTCGTCCGCCTCCGACTCGACGTCCATGTGGCCGCCGGAGGAGAAGGCCTCGCGCTCCAGCCACTCCATCAGGTTCCGGTCGGTGCCGTCGTCGGACATGGTCGCGTCGGGCGTGAGCAGGCCCGTCAGAGCGGTCTTGTCGCCCGCGTTCAGGGCGGTGACGAAGTCCCTGACCGTCGGGTCGCTGAGCTGGTTCACCGGAATGGTCATGCGTCCACGGTCACACCGCCACGCCGCTCCCGCCACCGGCGCCCGTACGCTCCGTCACCACGCCCGAGTTCCAGCCCCTCCGGCGTGTGCGGAGCGGGGGTCCGGGGGCGGAGCCCCCAGGAGCGGGAAGGGGCGCGTCCGGGCCACCACCAGGCATAAATACCGTGCACCGGGCGACCACGAACGCATAGCGTGCGCCACCATGACCTCCACAGACGCCCCGCCCCGCCTCACTCGCCTCACCTTCCACGGCCCCCTGTCCGAGGCACGAGCCACCCGCATCGTGGCGCGGGCCGCCGAGGCCCTGACCGCCGCGGACCGGCCCACCGTGCTCGACCTCGGCTGCGGCTGGGGCGAGCTGACGCTGCGGCTCCTCGATGCGGCGCCCGCCGCCACCGCCGTCGGGGTCGACCTGAACGAGGAGGACCTGGAGCGGGGCAGGGACCTGGCCCGGGCCAGGGGGCTCGCGGACCGCGTGGAGTTCGCGGCCGAGTCGGCGACGGACACCGCGCGCGGCCCGGCCGACGTCGTGCTCTGCCTCGGCTCCGCCCACACCCTGCGCCCGGCAGACGCCGCGCCCCCGCACACCGCCGACGCGCTGCGCGCCCTGCGCCGCCTGGTGCGCCCCGGCGGGCGCGTCGTCCTCGGCGAGGGCTTCTGGGAGCGCACGCCGACGGCGGCGGAGCTGGCCGCGCTGTGGCCGGACGCCCGCGCCGAGGAGCATCTGCTCCTGGGCGACCTGACGGACGCGGCGGTCGCCGCGGGCTTCCGGCCGATGTGGGTGGAGACGGCGAACGCCGAGGAGTGGGAGGAGTTCGAGTCGGCGTACCTGGCTGACGTCGAGGTCTGGCTCGCCGCCAACGCCGGGCATCCGCGCGCGGCAGAGGCCCGCGAGCGCGCGGACCGGCACCGCGCGACCTGGCTGCGCGGCTACCGCGGCCTGCTCGGCATCGCCTATCTGACGCTCGTGCCCGTGGACTAGGTCGTTTCTGATGGCTCTTGGTGGTTGGGTAGATCTCGTGGTCGTCCGGGCAGGACGCTCGTATGGTGCGGCGACACGAGCTCACGGACGCGCAGTGGCGGAAGATTGAGCCTCTTTTGCCCGGAAACGGCAGGCCGGGCGGACAGTGGGCCGATCACCGGAAGATCGTCAACGGGGTGCTGTTCCGAGCCCGGACCGGGGTCCCCTGGCCTGATCTGCCGGAACGGTACAGGCCCTGGCAAACCGTCTATGAGCGTCATCGCCGCTGGTCGGCCGATGGCACCTGGCGGACCATCTTGGAAGAGCTGCAGATCGAAGCGGATGCCGACGACCCGGACGAGGCCCATGCCCGCGAAATTTCCCGGCAGGAGTGGGCGGTCAACATCGACTCGACGTCCTGCCGGGCACATCAGCATGCGGCCGGGGCGCCCCGCAAGGCTCCCGCTGACTACCCGCAAAAGGGGGCGGGGCTCGTGAGGAGGCAGATGGGCGCGAGGCATTGGGGCACTCGCGGGGCGGGCTGACCAGCAAGGTCCATCTGCTCTCCGACGACCGGGCCCGTCCTCTGCACTGGCTGACCTCGCCGGGCCAACGGGGTGACAGCACAATGTTCGCCTCGGTGCTGGACGGCTTACGCATCCGGCGCCGTGGTGCAGGCCGCCCGCGCAGCCGACCGAACCGGGTCCGCGGCGACAAGGCGTACTCCAGCCGCGACAACCGCGCCTACCTGCAACGACGCGGCATCAAGGCCACTATCGCGCAGCCCGAAGACCAGCGTGCCCACCGCAAGAAGCGCGGACGCCGCGGTGGCCGGCCCCCGGCCTTCGACACGGCCCAGTACCGCCACCGCAACGCCGTTGAGCGGTGCGTGAACAAGTGGAAGCAGTTCCGCGCGGTGGCCACCCGGTACGACAAACGCGACTACATCTTCAACGGCACCCTCACCGTCACCGCGATCGTCATCTGGCTCCGCGACACCGTCCAAGAGCCATCAGAAACGCCCTAGCCCCGCCCGGAGCCGCTAGCCGCGCCCGAACCAGTGCTCGGCCAGCGCGTCGAGGGTCGGCTCGGGCGGGGCGGGCAGCTCGCGCAGGTACCGGGGCAGGTTGCCGTAGACGTGCAGCAGCGTGTGGGCGAGGAGCAGACGGGGCTCGAAGGCGCGGCCGTACGCCGTGCTGAGGCGGGCCAGGAGGCGGGGGTCGGCGCGCGTGACGTAGAGGCCGACGGCCACGAAGTCGTACGCCGGGTCGCCGATCATCGCGGGCTCGAAGTCGAAGAGCCCGGTGAGCTCCCAGCGGCCGTCCGGCGCGAGCGCGGCGAGCAGGTGCTCGCGCATGAACTCGGTGTGCAGCAGGGCGCGCCGGGCCCCGGCGGCGGGCGCCACCCCGCCCTCCCCCGCACCCTCCACCGCGTCGAGGAAGTCCGGAATCTGCTCCAGCCAGTGCTCGGGGAGGTGCCGTGCGCGCTGCCGCTCGACGGCGCCCGCCCGCTGCCGGGCCAGGAACGCGTCCCAGTCGCCGGGCCCGAGGGCGTCCGCGAGCGGCGCGTGGTCGAGGGCGTGCAGCGCGGCGAGCGTCCGCCCGGCCCGCTCGACGAGCCGCTCCCGGTCGGCCCCGGGCAGGCGCGGCCAGGCGTGGTGCAGCCCCTCGCCGGGGAGCCGGGACATCAGGACGTACCGCCAGCCGTTCTCGTACGCGCCGCAGGAGTGGACCCGGGGGGTCGCGACGGGCAGGCGGCCGTGCACGTGGGTGAGGACGCGGGCCTCGGTGACGCCGTCGTCGGCCGCGGCGGCGGGGAAGAGCTTGAGCACGAGGTCGTCGCCGACGGCGTAGACGGGCTGGGAGCCTTCGCGGAAGCGGGTCAGCGGCGCCCCCGCGAGGCCGAGCCGGGCGCACAGGTCCGCCGCGCCGGGCCGCATCACGGCCTCGTCCGGGACGATCGCGTCCCACTCCTCGTCGGTGTGCACGGGGGGCAGCATGATCGGAACGGTAGGCAGGGCGCGGGCACGGCGGCAACGGGATTACCGGGGTGCCGCCGCCCGCCGACCGGGCGGCGGCACCCTGCGGGGCGGTCAGAAGACGAACGGCCCCGGCTTCTGCGCCGACGTGGCGTTGCAGGTCACGGTGATGCCGAAGACGACGACCTTGAGGGACTTGGCCGAGAGCCTGTCGCCGGAGGCGACGGTGCCCTTGAGCGGGCCGGTGGAGATGGCGCTGCCCGCGGGGATGGCCGGGTTGGCGTTGCCGGTGAAGGTGGTGGTGCCGGTGCCGTTCTTGGTGAGGGTGAGGGTGGAGTTGACGGCGCCCGCGCCGACGTTGACCGGCGCGGTGATCGCGGACGTGGAGAGTTCGATGGTGGCGCTGGTGCCGTTCTGCGTGGCCTTGAGGGTCGCCGCGCCCGAGCCGAACGAGCCGCACTCGAAGTCGAGGGTCGCCGTCGTCGGGTCCACGGCGGTCGCGGTCGGGGAGAGGGCGAGGGCGCTCAGCGTGAGCGCCGCGGTGCCGAGTGCCGAACAGAGGGCGAGTCTGCCGTGCCGCATGGAGTGGCCTGCCTTCGCATGGGGGGAGTGTGGGGTGCCGCCTCGCTGAACACGCCCCGCCCCACGGCGGCTGACGGTGTGTCAGCGATTTGGGTTGGGGGCATTGAGGCACGCTCCCCCAGAGGTCACAAGGGCCGCCTTCTTGATTTTTGACATGTCACGACCAAAACCGGCCGAGCCGTTCGCCCCCTTCGCTGCGCCACCTGGCGCACGCGCCGGAGCGAACGCCATGAACGCGCCCCGTCGTGCGATGAACACACCGGTGAACGGCTACCATCGCCAGAACCGTCAAGGCGGCGCACCGCTCCCCCGGCCGCGGCCGAACCGCTCCGACCACCCCTGCGACCCGATCTGGAGGGCTCCCCGTGTCCGAACCGCGCCTGGGTGTGGCCATCGTGACCATGGGCAACCGCCCCAAGGACGTCGACGCCCTCCTGGAGTCCGTCGCCAAGCAGGACGTCCCGCCCACCCGGGTCGTCATCGTGGGCAACGGCACCGAGCTGCCGGACTTCCCCGCCTACCCCGGCGAGGTCACCACGATCGCTCTCGACGAGAACCTGGGCTGCCCCGGCGGCCGCAACGTCGCCCTGCGGCGGCTGCGCGAGTTCGGCGACGTGGACGTGGCGGTCGAGCTCGACGACGACGGGCTGCTCGTCGACCCCGACGTGTTCCGCACCGTCCGCAGCCTGTTCGCCGAGGACCCGCGCCTCGGCGTCGTCGGCTTCCGCATCGCCGACGAGCACGGCGAGACCCAGCGCCGCCACGTGCCGCGCCTGCGCGCCAAGGACCCGATGCGCCGGGGCCTGGTCACGTCCTTCCTCGGCGGCGGCCACGCCTTCTCCATGGAGATGCTGGAGCGGACCGGCGACTGGCCCGCCGACTTCTTCTTCACGCACGAGGAGACCGACCTCGCCTGGCGCGCGCTCGACGACGGCTGGAAGGTCCTGTACGAACCGGCGCTGCTGCTCCAGCACCCCAAGACGTCCCCCGCCCGGCACGCCGTCTACTACCGCATGACGGCCCGCAACCGCGTCTGGCTGGCCCGGCGCCGCCTTCCGCTGCCGCTCGTCCCCCTCTACCTCGCGGTGTGGACGCTGCTCACGCTCCTGCGCACCCGGTCCCTCGGCGGCCTGCGCGCCTGGGCGGGCGGCTTCGTCGAGGGCCTGCGCACCTCGTGCGGCGAGCGGCGGCCGATGCGCTGGCGCACGGTGTGGCTGATGACGAAGCTGGGGCGCCCGCCCCTCATCTGACCGCCCCCGCCCGCCGCCTCGCCGGACCGGGCTACGGCAGGAACGCCCAGACGAACGCCCCCAGGATCGGCAGCACCAGGACGTCGGTCCACTCCACCCGCAAGCGCCGCCGGACCGGCTCCGTCGCCGCGCCCCCGGCCCGCCGCACCGCCTGCCGCAGCTCGCGCCGCGCGGCCTCGGCCCTGCGCCCGTCGAACACCGAGCGCGTCATCGCCCACGGAAGGACCGTGCCGACGCCCTCGACGTGCAGCGCCCCGCCCCGGCCCGCCCGGCCGAGCAGCCGCACGTCGGCCAGGCACGCCTCGTACACGAAGAACGGGTTGCGGACCACGAGCCGCTTCTCGTCCCACACCACCGACGGCGTGAGGCCGGTGCGGACAAGGACCCAGGTCACCCCGGCGGGCAGGGCCAGGGCCAGGGCGACGTCCCAGACGTCGCGCGGCCCCTCGCCGCCGAAGAGGAACTGGGCGGCGACGAGCGCCATCATCGCGACGATCGCCCACGAGGCCCGTCGCACGGGCCGGTTGGTGTAGTGCATGTGTCTGTACGCCTCATCCTCCGGGTCGCCCGGCGGGGGCGCCGCGCACGTGGCGCGACGCCCCCCGACCGGGCGGGCTGCCGCTAGCAGTACCGCATCTTCCAGCTCATCCCGCAGGTGAGCGTGCCGGTCCACGCGTTGCCCGCGTAGCCCCACGCCGTCCTGCGGTAGGAGAACCGCTTGGCGTGCCGGCTGCGGCCCGCGGCATGCCTGCCGCCCCGGGAGAAGCCCTTGCTGGACTTCCACCAGGAGCCCGCGGCGAAGCGGCCCGCGCCGACGCCCACGGCGGTCCAGGCCGCCGACTTGGCCGTCGACCGCCAGTACTTCTTCGTCCGCCACTTGCCGCCGCGCCCGTCGGCCGCGGACGTCGCGGCGAACACCGCGACGCTCGCGATCGCGCAGGTGCCCGCCGAGGCGACGATGCACGCCGCGGTCGCGCCGTACCCGGCGTACGTACGCCAGTTCTTGCGGACGTTGCGGCCGACCTTCTTCAGGCCGCGCTTGACCTTCTTCCACCACTTGCCGTCGAGGTCGAAGCGGTTGACCGGGTCGCCGCCCACGTACTCGTAGGCGTTGTTGCCGCCGCCGTAGACCGGGTCGACGGACAGGAAGCGGCCGGTGGCCGGGTGGTACAGACGCACCCCCATCAGGGTGAGCCCGGTGAGGGTCTCGGCCGAACGCTGCTTGCCGCCCAGCCAGTTGTAGCGGGTCGGGGCCTGGCCCGCGCGCGGGTTGCCGTACTCGTCGGAGTCGAGCGCGACGGGCGCCCGGCTCTTGTCGAGGGGCAGCTGGAGCGCCACGTCACCGTGGACGGTGGTGAGCTGGAGCACCGCGTTGCCGGTCTTGTCCGTGGTGGCGGCCAGGTCGCCGGAGGCGGAGTCCACCATGCGGGTCAGGGCGCCGGTGGCGGTGTCCTCCACGATCCAGCGGGGGTTGTCGCCGTCGCTGTCGTAGTGGTTGACCTTGGACTGCTCCTTGGTCCAGGTGGAGCCGGAGCCGGACTCGACGGTCCAGGAGCGGAACCGCAGGGCGGCGTCGAGCTGCCAGGTCTGCCGCTTGCCGCCCTCGGTCTGCCGGTGCACCAGGTCGTTGGCGTAGTAGCCGAGCGAGCCGTTGCCGGGAGCCGTGGTGGTGCGGCCGAAGGCGTCGTAGGCGTACCCCGGGTCGACGAGCCGGTCGGCGCTGTCGTAGGTGTGCTTGGCGGTGGTGCCTCCCGAAGCGGGGCAGTCGGCGCCCGGCGCGGCGGTCGCGGTGGTCAGGGACGTGCGGTTGGCCCGCGCGTCGAAGCCGTAGGCACGGCGCGTGCACACCGTCTCCGCGGTGTCCTCGACGGTGGTCAGGCGCCCCGTGGCGTCGTAGCGGTAGCTCTGCCCCGACCAGCCCGCGTGCTCGGTGACCTGGCCGTGGACCGACGTGGTCACGGTGTCGGAGTAGACGGCCGTGCCGTCGCTGTCCCGCGTGTACGTGCGGTCCGTGACCGCGCCCGCGGTGTCCTCGGTCTGCGTGAGGGTGTAGCCGCCGGGCAGCTTCTCGCTCTCCACGGAGCCGTCGGCGTCGTACGCGGCCTGGAACGTGCCCGCGACGGAGTCGACGGTCTTCGTGGCCAGGCCCCGCGGCTCGGCCGCGGTGTCGTAGGTGTACGTGACGGTGGACGGCGCCGTGTCGGTGACCTTCACCGGGCGGCCGAGCAGGTCGTACTCGGTGGTGGTGGTGCCGCCGTCGGCGTCGGTGTAGGCGACCTGGCGGCCCAGCCTGTCGAACGTCTTGGTGAGGCTGCCGCCCGTGGGCGACGTCGTCCGCACCGCCTGGCCGGTGGCCGGGTCGTACTCGGTCGTGGACTGAGGGACCTGCTCGCCCGTGCCGCCGGTCACGGCCACCTTGGTCTGGCGGCCCGCGTCGTCGTACGTGGTCGTGGTCGTGCGGGTCACGCCGTTCGCGGTCTCGGTGACCTTCGCGGGGCTGCCCCACCAGTCGTACTCGGTGGTGGACGACGGCAGTTCCTTCGGCTGGCTGCCGCCGGTGACGTCACCGCCCGGCGCGACCTCGCAGACCAGGTCGGCCCACTCCGGGCGCCCGGCGCAGCGGCCGCTGCCCGTCGCCGACCAGTAGCTGGTCACGCGGGTCCCGGCGTCCGAGCCGTTCGCGCCCGGCAGGAGCTGTTTGACGACCCGGCCCTGGGCGTCGTACTCGGTGGTCGTGGTGAGCGCGAGCCCGCCCGGGTCCTGGATCGTCTTCGCGGGCTGGCCCTTGGCCCAGTCGAACACCGTCTGCGTCACGCGGCTCTCGCCGAGGACGCCCGGGTGCTCGCGGACCTCCGCGCCCGTCGTGACCTTGGTGACCTGGTCCTTGACCTTGGCCGTGCCGTCCGAGGGACGCCCGGCGTCGTACTCGTTGAGGGTCCTGCCGCGCGCGGCCACCGACGTGCCCGCCGGGACCAGGGTGGTGGCGCCCGACTTCAGGTCGGCCGTCAGGTCGACGCGCCGCAGCGGGCCGAGCTCCTCCAGCTTGCGGGTGCCGTTGTCGTTGTACAGGGAGCGGGTGGCGAGCAGGTCGGCGCGCTCCGCCGGGCTGAGTCCGGCCAGGCCCAGGTCGGCCTGGACGGCCTTGTCGGCGGTGGTCAGGCCGAGGGCGACCGCGCGGTTGGCGGGCTTCAGTTCGCGCACCGTGTTGCCGAAGCGGTCGGACTCGGTGGTGGTGAGGTGCCCGCCGGGCGTCGCCGTGTTGACCTCGCGGCCCGACACGCCCAGGTAGTGCACGTCGGCGCGCCGGTACGCGGCCGCGGTCAGCTCGTCGCCGGAGTGCGCGGACGGCACGGCGTCGGCGGGGAGCACCGCCGCCGCGTCCGTCGGGGCGTCGAGCTGCCCCCACGCCTTCACGTCGGCCGCACCCATCTTGTACGGGGCCTTGGCGCCGGTCAGTGGCACGTCGTAGACGACGGCGGTGCTCGCGGTGCCCTCCTGCGTGCCGGTGGTGCCCGGCTTCAGGCCGGCGCGGGACGCCTTCAGGAGCATGCCCTCACCGGCGGTGGCGGCGCTGCCCGCCTTGCCGTACGTGAACGTCCAGGGCAGTTCGCCGGGCGGGGTGTACGTGGTGACCCGGCCCGCGCCGTCGTAGTCGTAGGCGGACTTGAGGGCCGGGCTGATCTGCGGGTTCCAGGCCTGGCGCAGCCGGCCGCCGCCGTCGTAGGCGTACGTCTGGACGGACTTGGCGGTGGCCTCGTTCGCGCCGGGGGCGGTGGCCCACAGGCGCAGCTCCTTGACCCGGCCCTCGTGGTCGCCGAAGGAGTCGCCGGAGGCGGTCGTGCGGTCCGCGTACACGAACTCCAGGACGCGGCAGCCCTTGGTGGCCGGGGTCGCGGTGCAGGCGGCGGCGGAGGCGGCCGAGGTGGGCGCGACCACGCGCTTGGGCCGGGCCAGCTTCTTGCCGTCGACGGTCACGGACTCGGACACGATGGTCGTCGTCGAGTTGGCGAGCCCGTCGAGGAGGGTGCTGGACACCTGCCAGGTGGTGGCGGCGGCGTCGGTGCGGGTGAACTCGGTGACGGTGCCCTCGGTGTCGGTCAGCGTGAACGACCCGGTGACGCCGCCCTTGAGGGTGAGGTCCTCGGAGCCGGGCTCCGGGATCCAGGCGCTCTTGGCCGCGTTCGCGGTGAAGTGGGTCTCCTCGCCCTCGGCGTCGACGACGGCCACGGCCGTCGCGGAGATCTTCCGCAGGTGCGAGAAGTCCGAGTCGGTGAGCTCGGCGGCGGTGCCCGCCACCCACTCCTTGCCGAAGATCGGCGCCTGGTTCTCCTGCTTGGCCCCCTTGTCGGGGGTCCGTGACGAGGCGGTGCGGCTCACCGACAGGTCGAACGCGGAGGCGTCCGTGGCGGACAGGGTGTGGTCGCCGGTGAGCAGGTTCACCGAGCCGGGGCCCGTCTCGGCGGTCGCGGCGTCACTGGCGTCGCGGTCGACGACGACGGTGAGCGGCGCGGTGCTGCCCGTGGCGCCCTTCGGCCCGGTGAAGTCGGCCTTGATCTGGACGCTGCCGTCGGGGTCGACGGTGTCGGTGGCGTTCCACACCATCCGGTCGCTGCGGCCCTTGGTGAGGGCGACGGGCCAGCCGTCGAGGGCGCTGCCGCCCGCGCTGACGTCCTTGGCGGGGATGCGCACCCAGGCGTCGGCCTCGGCGCGGCGCCACGAGAAGGACACCTGGTCGAACGTGTCGCCGTCGGCCTCGGCGAGCAGCGGGAGGCGGCGTGCGGTGCGCTCGCCGTCGGAGGGCTGCACGAAGCCGCCGGGCCCGGCGTGGAAGGTGTACTCGACGGCCTCGGACTTGTTGTCGGCCTTGTCGACGGCGCGTACCTGGAGGGTGTGCGTGCCGTCCTTCGGCGGGGTCACAGAGATGTTCTTCGCGGCGCTCGCGCCGCCGGTGGGCTCCTTCGTCCAGGTCACGCCGTCCAGGGACCACTCCAGCCAGTTGTGGTCGGAGCCGGGCGGCGTGACGGTGAACGTGCCGGGCTTGCCCGCGCCCTTCACCCAGGCGCCCTTCGGGTAGTCCGTGGACGTGACCTTCGTGGGCGCGGACGGCGCGGAGGTGTCGACCGTGAAGGTCTTCCACGCCGACCAGCCGGTGTTGTAGTGCGCGTTGTCGTACGGCGAGGTGCGGAACTTGTACGTCCTGCCGTGCGCGAGCACGCCCGTCGGCACGGTCACGGACGCGACCTGCCCGGACGGCACCCACTTCGACACCAGGACGTTGCCGACCTGCTTGTCGGTGGCGGTGTCGAAGATCTGGAAGGTGCCGTTGACCTTGTCGCCGTCCGCGTCGGTGAAGGTGTCGCGCAGCGTCGGGGTGAGGCTGTTCACCACGTACGCGCCGCCGTAGGAGAAGTACGGCGGGCCCGCCTCCTGCTTGGTGCCGGTGCGCGGCCGGTAGTTGTAGGTGACGGCGAGCTTGGGCGGACGGGTCGCGGCGTTCGCGGAGTTGACCCGCTTCCACTGCGCGACCACGGTCTCGTTCGCGGCGCGCAGGCCCATGTGGCCGCGGGCCGCCTTCGCCGAGGCCCACTCCTGGACGAGGGCCGTCACGTCGGCATTGATCCAGCCGTCGGGGGCCGCGGTGCAGGAGGGGTTGCCGCGCGTCTCGTTCGACGTCGCCTTCTTCGCGGTCCACGCGGGCTGCGCGGTCCAGCGCGAGGACGTGGACGCGGCTCCGGCGGACCACACCTCCCACGGCTGGGCCTTGCAGTCCTTGTCGTTGGCGGAGTGGAAGTTCCACAGGGACAGCTTCGCGTCCATGACGAGCGCGTCCTGGACCGGCCGGGTGTCCCAGGAGATGAAGGAACGTGCCGTGCGCGGCGTGCCGCTCGCGTTCTTCGTACCCGGGTTGCCGAAGTCCAGCTCGGTGTCGGTGGACCAGTCCCGGGTCTCACCCTGCTGCACGTACGTGTCGAAGACGTTGCCGAGCGAGGACGTGGACGGGTCGACGGTGACCGGGTACGTCGTCCTGGGGTCGGCGAGGAACTCCGCGTCGGGGGTGACGACGAGGTCGACGCCGCCCTTGGCCTTGACGGCCTTCATCTTCACCGGGGCGCGGCGGGTGTGCTCGCCGGAGACGGGGTCGACGGTGGCGTCCCACATCACGGGCGCGGGCATCACCGCGGACTTCTTGGACTTCTTGTCGGTGAAGGAGAGGCTGCCGTCGCGGTGCTCTCGCACGGTGAGGCCCTTGGCGCGCAGGGGCAGCGTGTAGCGGTAGCCCTTCTCCGTCGGCCTGCGCTTGATGTCCACGAACTGCTCGAAGCCGGTGCGGGTGGCCTCGACCACCACGTCGGCGCCGGGCACGGCGTTCTCGTACGTGGCGCGGGTGCCGTCCAGCTTCGGCGCGGGCAGGCCGCCGTTCCACCGGAGCGTGAGGCGCTTCTCGCCCTCGCCGAGGGTGACGAGGTCGCGGGCGGCGCCGTCCTGGTCGATGCGGGCCAGGCGCTTGCCGCCGGGTGCCCCGAGCTCCAGGCCGCGCGGGTGGGCCTTCGGCTCCACCGAGCCGTCGTCGTTCTTCACCAGGTCGAGGTCGACGTCCCGCCACCGGCCGGACTCCTCGTCCTCGAACCGGGTGGGCCCCGCGGTCAGTTCGGTGGTGAGGCTGCCGTTGGGGTTGGCCCAGGTCGTCGACGTCTCGGTGCGCTCCGCCAGGGCCTCGATCCGCTTGCCGTTCAGGCGGGCGGCGACCCGGGCCGACGCGATGTCCGCGGCGGTCGTGGCGGTGGGCTTCGCGGCCTTGCCCGTCGGCTCCGCGGGCGCGGCCGTCGCGGCCTCGGCGCCGTACAGACACGTCACGGCCATGAGCAGCGCGAGCCCGGTGGCGAGCGACTTCGGCGCGGGCCCGTCGCCGAACCGGCGGCGTCTTCGGTACCCGGTGTCCTCGGGTACGGGCGCGTGTTCCCTGCGGTGGTGCACAGTCTCCCCTTGGTGTGGGTGCGGTGGTGGCTGTGGGGGGGTGTGGGGTCTGGGGCGCGGCGTACGCACGTCCCGCGGCGGGGCGGGTACGCGGGCAGCACGGCATCACCGAGCGGCGGTCGTACGGGGCCGTCGGCGGGGTCCTTCGGGAGGACGGGCTAGGGCTCGATCAGGCCTGCCCTGATGGCGTACCGGGTCAGGGCGAGCCGGTCGCGCAGGCCGAGCTTGTGGAGCAGGTTCGCGCGGTGCCGCTCCACGGTCTTGGCGCTGATGGTCAGCAGGTCGCCGATCTCCTTGGAGGTGTGCCCCTCCGCGACGAGCTTCAGGATCTGTTCCTCGCGGTCGGTGATCGCCTTGCGGGGCAGCGCCCGGCCCTGCCGCAGCAGGTCGAGGTACTTGCGGATGAGGGTGCTCTCCGCGCCGGGGTAGATGAAGGGCTCGTTGCGCATCGCGGACCGGCACGCGGCGACGAGGTCGCGGTCGGCGACGGACTTGAGCACGTACCCGCACGCTCCGGCCCTGAGGGCCTCGAAGAAGTACTGCTCGTTGTCGTACATGGTCAGGATCAGGATGCGGGGCCCGTCCGGCAGCCGGGACAGCTCCCGGGCCGCCTGGAGTCCCGTGAGGCGCGGCATCGCCACGTCGAGCACCACGAGATCCGGCCGCACCTCCCTGGCCAGCGCGAGCGCCTCGGCCCCGTCCCCCGCCTCGGCCACCACGGAGAGGTCCTCCTCCCCGTCGAGGATCAGCCGCACCCCGCGGCGGACCAGGGCGTGGTCGTCAGCCAGCAGGATCCGCGCGGCGGCGGAAGCGGTCACGCCGGTCATGCGGGGCCTTCCGGGCAAGGGACGTCGGAGACGTACGAGGTGGGGGGCACGGCTGGGCGGCCGCCGGCGCCGACGGCGAACAGGGCGGCGGGAGCCGTCCCCGCCGACGCGTCGGTGCCGCCGGGCCCGACGGCGCGGTCGGTCCCGAAGGGGCGCGTGGTGGTGCGGGCCGCCGGGATCCAGAGGCGTACGACCGTGCCCGTGCCGGACCCGGCCGGGTCCGCCCCCACCGTCAGCCGTCCCCCGAGGAGCAGAGCGCGCTCCCGCATGCCCCGGATGCCGGAGCCTTCCGCGGCGTCGCACAGGCCACGGCCCTCGTCGCGGACGGCCAGTTCCACCCCGTCCCGTGCGCACCGCAGGGCCAACTCGGCCCGGCCTGTGCCCGCGTGCCGTGCGGTGTTGGTGAGGGCCTCCTGCGCGACGCGGTACACCACGAGTTCGGCCTCCCCGTCCAGGCGGGGCAGGCCGGAGTCGAAACGGTCGTGGACGGCGAGGCCGGACTCGGTGAACTCGGCGGCGAGGGCCCGCAGGCCGCTGACGAGCCCCAGGTCCTCCAGGACCCCCGGGCGCAGCCGCCGCGCGATGCGCCGGATCTCGTCGAGGCTGCCCCGGGTGGTCTCCTGCACGCCGCTCAGCTCCTCGCGCAGCGGCTCGGGCGCCCGGTCAGCAACGCGCTTGACCTGCAACAACACGGCGGTGAGGGTCTGCCCCACCTCATCGTGCAGCTCCCGCGCGACCCGGCGGCGCTCGGCCTCCTGGGCGGACAGCGCCCGGGCGCTGCTGGTGGCGCGCTCGCTCTCAAGCCGGTCGAGCATGGCGTTGTAGGTGCTGATGAGCTGGGCGACCTCCCCGTGCCCCGCGACGGCGGTCCTGGCCCCCGGCCGCAGCAGATCGGCGGCGGCCATGGCCCGGCTCAGCCGCTTCAGCGGCGCGAGCCCCACCCGCAACAGCACGGCATTCGCCACCAGCATCGCCACGACCCCGCCCAGCACGACCAGCGCCTCGCCGAGCAGCACCGGGCTGGACACGGTGACCATGGGACTGAGAAGCAGCAGCGCGGCGACCACGAGCACGACGGCGTTCATCGAAAAGATCCGCCAGAACAACGACACCGCACTCCCTCTCGCCCACAACAGCACCCCCATCCTCCCGGACCGGACGCACCCGGCGTATCCCGCCGAACCGGACCAGTGTGGACAGGGGGTGGCCAGGAATCCATCCGTGGTGACACCCATTTCGGGGCGAGGGCCGAGCTGGGCGCCGCGTCGGCCCGGGCGCCGGGAGCCGTCCGAGCCGCACCGCCCCCTTTCGGGTGGCGTATGCCAGAACACGTCCCCGCCGGGCGGCGGGCCGAGAAGCTGTCGCGATGAGCGAGAACTCCATCGCCCCGCAGCCCGCGGACACACCGGTCGTCGCCGCCGCCACGCTCATCGAGCACGAGGGCCGCCTGCTCCTCGTGCACCACGCCAGGACCGGGCACTGGGTCGTCCCCGGCGGGAAGGCGGAGGGCCGGGAGACACCCCGCGAGTGTGCCCGGCGCGAGGCTCGGGAGGAGATCGGCGTACCGGTCACCGTCGGCCGCCTGCTGGCCTTCCAGCACCTTCCCGGTGGCACCTACGGCATCGGTGACAAGCCGATGCCGTGCCTGCTGTTCGTGTTCGCCGGGACCATCGACCCGGCCGACCGGTCCCGCGTCCGCATCCCCGAGGGCGAACTGCTGGGGTTCGACTGGGTGGAACCGGACAGGGCTGTCCACCTCACCGACGCCACGAACACGGAACTGCTCACCGCCGCCGTCCAGGCCGCCGCCAGCGGCACAACTGCCTATCTCGAAGTCGCGCTGCTCTCGAGCCACCAGCAGACGGCCTCCGGACGACAGACCGCCGAGCCGGGCGTCACACCCTCCGCGACGCCGCACTGCTGAAACACCAGGCCGGGACCACCCGCCGGGGGCTTCCCCTGCCGAAGGGGGGAGGCGAGTCGGACTGTACGCGGCCAGGCGGGCGTGCCGCGTGCGGGCCTGGGCTTTGCGCGGTTCCAGGCCGGAGGCCGCCCGGACCGCGTCCGCGAAGTGCCGTAGGCCGCGGCGTCACTCAGCGGATGGTTCGAGCCACCTGTCTCCATCCTGCATTGCGTCTGCAATGACCCACGAGAGAGCATGTTCGATACGGTGCGTGATGCGCGCGGGGGCCGTGAGCAGGACGTGACGAGGTACGCCCGCTCCCATGGCGCAGCCTGTCGCGGAGCAGGAGGGGGATTCATGAAGTTCGATATGGGTGAGACGACGCTGTCGACGCTGGGGAAGCAGACGTCGGGGTCGAGTGATGACTTGGGTGCGTTGATCCGGGCGTTGGTGTCGGCGGCGGATCCACTGGAAGGCAAGTTCAACGGCGCGGGCAAGGCGACGTTCGACTCCTTCAAGCTGCGGGCGGACGAGATCACGGCGGCGTTGAACGGTTCGCTGCGCTCGATCCTGGGTGGCCAGGCGGGCATGGACGAGGCGTTCGGGACGGGCACGCAGGAGCAGTCGGACAACGCGCGGCGGAACATGGGCGCGGCCAATTTCCAGGCGGCCCGCTTCTCCGGCTGAGCGTGTCCACTTTCAGCACTGCTAAAGGGGTTTGTCATGGCAGGGAATCAGGACCGGCGTTCGTATGACACGGGTGCGTCGGCGGATGTGCAGGGTGGTTTGCACGTCGTCATCGGGCAGTTGGAGCGGGTGCTCGGGGACCGGGACCGGGCGGTGAAGGCGGCGATGGCGGACTACCAGGCCGACGGTGTCTCGGACGAATACCACGGCAAGGAAGTGCGCTGGAACAAGGCGGCGAACGAGGTCCGCGAGATCATCCGCCTGGTGCGCTCGACGCTGGAGGAGAACGACGGGACGGCGCAGTCGACCCTGTCGCGAGCGCGGGCGGCAGTGAACAGCATCGGCTGAGCGCGACAGGCCGTCGTCGCGCGCGTAGGCACACAACAGGGATTCACAGGGGGTTGTCGTGACGGGGTGGGACATCTCACCGTCAGGGGTGTCGTCGGTGACGTCGCTGGTGGGGCTGGCGATGGACGACCTGGCCAAGGACGTCAAGGCGTACGGAAGGAACGTGAAGAGCGCGGCGGCCTCCGCGGGCACGCTGGGCGAGGCGTCCTGCGGCTCGGACGCGACGGGGCCGATCGGCGCGGCGCTCGCACTGTTCGCGCAGGAGACCGCGCAGGATGTGCTGTTTCTCGGCGCCCGGGCCGCGAAGTCGGTGAACGGGGCGCACGAGGCCACCACCTTCTACGTCATTGGTGACCTGCACATGGCGACGATCGCCCAGTTCCGGTCCCTGGCCGCGCCCGTCGTCGACCTGCCGCGCGTGGGTGGCAAGCAGGACGGCCACAAGTGATCGACCCGACGGGCATACCGCAGTTCACAGGCAGCTTCGAACAACTGGAAAAGGACATATCCGAGCTGCGGAGCAATGCCGTGGGCATCCGTAGCGGCGGGGCCTCGGTGCACTCCCGCTTCCAGATGCTGGGCGCCTACTACAAGGCACCGGAAGCCGAAGACCTGTTCGCCACCACCCAGCCGGTGATGGACAGGGCCGATTCCTTCGCCGGGAATCTGGAGAAGGTTGCCGATGCCCTGGAGACCTTCGTTTCCGAGGCCCGTCCCTTCGCCAAGCGGCTGGACCGGCTGCGGGCACGCGCCGTGGCTTTTGCAGCCAGCGTCGAGGGTGACGACGACTGGACGGAGGACCAGGACAAGGTCGATGAGCACAAGCAGCTGATGCACGATGTGGCCGCCGCCAAGAACGCCTTCGAGGAAGCGGAGCGGAACGCGGCTTCCAAGATTTCCGCGATCGTGGGCGGCCCAAAGTTCGTCGTGGATGACGGCAGTCACAAGGCGAACAAGAAGGAGGTCATGTACGGATATGACCTCGACACCCTCAAAGGTGCCAAGGAACTCCCCTGGGGGACTCAGGAAAGCCGGACCTACGAGACCGGCAGCGTGGACTGGTTCGTGCACGGCGCCAAGTCCTCCCTATGGGACGGCCTGATCGTCGACGGCGCGTGGGCCGGCCTGAAGGGCCTCGGCACGCTGGCCGGTATCGGTGAGGGCGACACGAGCGACGCCTGGAGCAAGCTCGGAGACGTCATCGGCGGCATAGGCCAGTACTCGGTGAAGCCCTACGACTGGGTCATGGACCAAGCGTTCGGCCCCGACAAGGAGAGCGCCGGGGAGAAACGGCAGAAGCAGGCCGCCAGGGACTTCGCGAAGGCCGTCGTCGCCTGGGACCAGTGGGACGAGAATCCCGCACGGGCCGCGGGCACGGCAACCTTCAACATGCTCACTCTGGGCGCCGCACCGATGGGAGCGGCATCCGCCGCGGCCAAGGGCGGCAGCATCGCGGCCAAGGGCGCCGGTGCCCTGGCCAAGGTCGGCAACGCCATCGATCCCGTCGTCCTGGGAGCACGAGCCACCGGGAAGGCCATCCGCTCCCTGCCGAAGCTCTCCGAGGTCACCAGCCGCCTCCGCCCCGGCCTCGGCCTCACGCCCGACCGCAGTGGCGTGTACAGCGAGCTCCCCCTCGACGACGGCTCCAAAGTTGTCATCAAGGACGGCAAGTGGGTCCGGGCCGACGCCGACGGCAAACCCATCACTGAAACACCCCACCAGGAAGCCCCCGCCCACCCACGGGCCCAGCCGGAGAACGCTCCTACGCCTCAACCAGAACCCGCCCTGGTCGGCTCCGGCGCCCAGTCTTCCCACAGTGGTGCGGCCAAGGGCCTGTCGCCGCGAGCCGCTCATGGGAGTGCGGGCGGGCACTTGCCGCCCCAGGCCAGTCACGACACCGCGACTGGAGGCGGCGGTAGCGCCGCTGCTCGCGGCCCTGAACCGGCACCCGGCAGGGGTGGTGGCGATCACCACTCCGCCGACAACTCACCGAGGAGTCCCTCCCGGCCCAGCGGGACCGACACCCCACATCCCGGCACGGGCGAGCCGAGCCATGCGCCGGATCCGCGGGGCTCGGGCAGCGGCGGGCGAGTCGGTGACGACGTGCCGGACACACATGGAGCGAATGACGGAGCCGAGCCTGTCCGAGGCGAGGACGCGGAAGAGCCCGGTGCCGCCCACGATGCCGATACCGGCCATCACCCCGGCCCGACCAGACCAGAGTTGCTTCCCGCGGACGGCCCGCTCACACTGGACGACGTTCGCAAAACGCGCCATCCGCGTACTCGTTGGGAACGCGGTGAAGAGTTCCACCGGCAAATGTTCGGCGGGGCCCCGGAACGCCACTACCCGGTTCCCACAAATGCAGACCCGGTGTATCCAGTTACGGCATCGGGCGGGCGGAAGGTAGATGTGCCGGTCGACATGCCTGACGGCCGTACGCTCGCGGTCGAAGTGAAGACTTACCACGAATACCGCACGATCACGTTGCACGACGGCACCAAGAAGGCGGTCAAGGGCGAAGTCCCGCTCAGTAAACACATAAAGGAACAGATCCACAAGGACATAGCATTGAGGCGGATCAATCCAAAGTATGATCCACGCTGGTCGTTCACACATGCTGGCCCTTCGGCTGAACTCAGAGAATACCTGAAGAAGGCCAGGATCATATTCCTTGAGTACGGCCCCACTCCGAAGAAATAGACTTGCCACAGGGCGATTGAAAGGCTAGGCATCATGCACGACGGAACGCCGGAAGAGGTCGACGCGGAAACCCAGGAATGGGCTGAGGGGGCCCATCGGAACGTCGGTCATCTTGCGGACATGCTGGGTATTACGCGTGATCGGTTTGAGGCGGATCCACTGGAACTACTGCCCGGACTCCAGAACTACGTTTCACGCCTGCCTCTTGACCAGTTCGAACAGTCGGACTGGATCACACTGCACAGTGACCTCACTTCGTTCCTCGGCGACGTCCTCGTTCGTCGACGTGGAGCCGCCTGGACCCGCGTCGACGATCCCAGTTCCCCAGCTGGCTATCGCTACTGCATTCAAGCCTCAGGACTCGATGGTGAGACGCATCGGGTAGAGCCGTATGACGTCGTCATGGAGGAGTTCAGGAATCCCCCCATTGAGATTGCCAGGATGATCGCTAACGCCGAAGCGGTGCTCCGTGTTTCGCCAAGCCATGATGAGTGAACCGCGGCCCTGAGGCCGCCAGCCTCTGTCACCTGGTTCACGGTGAGCGATCCCCGTAGACGTCGAGTTGGCATACCAGCCCAAGTGCCTGCTCCAGCACGCCTGGCCCGGCGAGCATTCCATCCGAGCGCACCTGACGGAGATCGAACAACCGTGACCAGGGACGTCATCGCCCTCACCCCGACCATGCCCGACCCCAAGACCGTGCTCGCCGGGCTGTTCGCGGGTGGTCCCGACCTCACGGTCGGAACGCTGGCCAACGGAGCCGTCGTGCAGTTGTGTGCGCCGAGCGGGCTGCCGCTGGTGTCGGTCGAGGCACCCCTCTTCGTCCAAGTGCCCGGCGAGGCCGAACGGTTGCTCGGTGATGGCGTGCCCGCACCCGACGGCCCCTTCTGGTGGACGGAGGCCCGCGCCGCCACGGCCTGGGAAGAAGCCGGGCGGCTCGCCGGGTCCTTCGCCGGGCGGGTGACGGCCGTGCTCGGCGGCAGCGTGTGGCCCCCGCGAACCGCCCACACCGCGGTCGTCGAACTCCCTGCCGACCTCCCGGCCCCGGATCAAGCGCCCCCGCCCGCCCTCGACGTACTGACCGACAAAGCGGCCGTCGTCATCCAAGACCGCCCCGTCGTCGCCATGACCAGCTGGATGTCCGATGCCCTGCACATCGCGACTACCGCCGACCTCGCCCTGCAGATCGTCACACCGCCACACGCCCGCCTCTCCCAGGCCACCCGCACGGCTCTCCAGGGCCACCCGAACCGATGGGTCGTCCAACACCCGGACAACCGCTACTACGACGGACTCTCGGGCGCTGTACTGCACTGGCAGGACGGCCAGTTCACTCCCGTACGCGGGGAAGACGGCACAGCGCGCCCGGCAGCAGCCTTCGCACCCGCCACCGACTCAGGCGAGCGTCAGCTGCTCCTCTCCATCCGCGCGCGGCACTCGGCGGAGGACAGTCTCGTACTCGCAGGTGCACTGGAAACCGCCTTCCGGCACCTCACCGGCGCCCCGCCCGCGGGCTGGAGCACGGCAGAACCCGTCAACCTGCCCTGGTCACGTCGCCAGGTCACCGCCCTGGCCCGCCGACGCGCGCCCCGGCCCACCTGGCTCATCGCCGTCGGGAACCCTTCCCGCCCCGCCCTTGCCACGATCCATGTCTCCCGCACCCCCGCCGGGGTGGAGGAAGACGTCACCCTCGCCATCGGTTTCGGCCTCGGCGAGACCCCAGCAGTCGACACCATCGCGCCCCTCGCCGAAGCCCTTGCCGCCGAGCACGGCCTCGTCTCCATGCTCACGAGCCTGCGCGCCGCCCGCCGCGACCTGACCATCCCTCCACGCTGGGAGACCCCGCCGATCCCCCTCGCCTTCACTCTCGGCCCCGACGCCGTACGGAAGGTCGGCCTCACCCACGCCCGCCGCCCCCCGATCGACGCCACCCCCATATCGCTGGGCCCCGCCGACGGTCCCGCCCTGCACTACCCCCTGGGCGACGGCAGCGACCCCTCCGTCTGGGAAACCCTGAAGGCACTCACGCGCCACCTCACCGCCTAGCGAGTGCCCGCTCCTCGGCCGCACTCCACGGCTCATCCTCTTGGCGGGCGCGTTCGAGTAGTAGGCAGGCGGCGTGCGGGCCGCATCTGCTCGCGGCGGGTGCCGTACAGCGCCATGTGGTGGACGGCCAGGAGAAGGCCGAGCGCAGACAGGTGAGGCGTTGCTCCCACGGCCCATCCCAGCGCGGGCCGGAAGCGGGCTCGCGGGCAGCGGGGCGTGCGGGTGCAGGAGCCAGTGCACATCCCGGGCGCAGGAGCAGTGCACGTCCAGTGCGCACTTGCGCAGTAAGCGCGCTGGTCAGAGGCGGGAAGGCAGACGAGTCGGGCTGTACGCCGGGTTCTGTCGCCCGGGCGCCTCGCGGCGGCCGGGGAGACGGCCATCCATCTAGGGCCGGCGTTGCCGCCGACCTCGTGCGGTCTACCCGCGGACTCGGGCGGGCAGCCCTCGAACGTCCGCGCAGAAGCACCGGGGTGCTTCCTCTTGACCTTGCTCCAGGTGGGGTTTACCTAGCCGCCTGAGTCACCTCAGGCGCTGGTGGTCTCTTACACCACCGTTTCACCCTTACCCAGCAAGCTGGGCGGTCTGCTTTCTGTGGCACTGTCCCGCGGGTCACCCCGGGTGGCCGTTAGCCACCACCTTGCCCTGTGGAGCCCGGACGTTCCTCGGAGAGGTCCGCAAGGACCTCCACGCGGCCGTCCGCCCGGCTCGTCTGCCGTGTCGACCATGGTACCCGCCGTGACCGGCCCCGCGGCGCCGAGGCCGCCGTGGCCAGGAACGAGCCCGCCAGGATCAGGGTGAAGGCGGCCCAGAAGGAGGGGGTGAGGTGCTCGGAGAGGAAGACGACGCCCGCGATCGCCGCCACCGCCGGGTTGACGTACGTGAAGACGACGGCCCGGGTCGGGCCCGCCTCGTGGATGAGTTCCAGGAAGACCACGAAGGCCAGGGCCGTGCAGATGACGCCGAGGCCCGCCAGGGCCGCGAGCGTCTTGGTGTCCGGGACCTCGCCCGGCCAGGTCGCCGCCGCCGCGGGGGCGTACACGACCGCCGCGAGCGCCAGGCACGGGGCGATCAGCTGGAGCGTGGGCACCTGCCGGAGGTGGCGGGCCACGATCAGCGGGGCCGTGGCGTAGCCGAGCGCCGTGATCAGGACCTCGGTCAGGGACCAGGCGTCGCCGCCCGTCAGCTGCGGCACGGTCAGGACCGCGACCCCCGCGAAGCCGAGCCCGAGGCCGGTGAGGCGGCGGCTGCCGAGGCGTTCGGCGGCGCCGAAGAAGCGGGCGAGGGCGGCGCCGATGATCGGCACCGCGGCGATCAGGAGGCCCGCGGTGGAGCTGGACAGGTGCCGTTCGGCATCCGTCAGGGTCCACCAGGGGCCGAGGATCTCCACGGCGGCGAAGGCCAGCATCGGGCGCCAGTGGGTCTTCAGTACGCCGGGGAGTCCGCCCTGGCGTATCGCGAAGGGCAGCAGCAGCGCGGCGCCGAGCGCGCAGCGCGTGAACACCACCATCGAGGGTGTCAGATCGCTGTCGACCGCCACCTTGATCATCAAGTACGGGATGCCCCACAGGACACCCATGAGGGAGAAGAGGAACCAGCCACGTGCCGTCATGCCCGCAGTGTGCGGAGAGGTGGCGGTGGGTGTCTTGAACGTTGTTGCGCGCCGGGGAGGAGCGGGGCCGCGGGGCCCACCACGCTCAGGTCGCGTACGCGGCGCCCGCGCGCACGCTGGCGCGGTACGCCGCCGGTGTCACCCCCAGCACCCTCCTGAACCAGCGCGTGAGATGTGCCTGGTCGGCGAAGCCCACCAGGGCCGCGACCTCGGCGGGCCTGCGCCCCGCCTCCAGGAGCGCGCGGGCCCTGGCGACCCGGTGCTGGGCCAGCCAGGCGTAGGGCGGCATCCCCATCGTCGTACGGAAGGCACGCAGCAACTGGTAGCGGGACAGGCCGGTTTCGGCCGCGAGGTCGGCGAGCGTGGGCGGCGTCCTGAGGTCGTCCGCCAGCCGGTCGCGGACGGCGAGGGCTACGACGGCCGCGCCCGGGACCGCGTCCGGTGCGGGGCGCGCGCTGCCGTGGCGGCGGGCCAGCGTACTGAGCAGCCACGCGATCCGGGACTCGGCGGCGAGCGCGGTCAGGGGGTCGGTGGTGCCGTCTCCGCTCAGGTCGGTGTGGGCCGCGTAGAGGGCCTCCGCCAGCTGTCTGTCGTCCACGACCGCCTCCCTGAAGTGCGGCAGGTCCCTGGTCGCGTCGGCCAGCAGGTGCGGGGCCGGGTACATCGCGCGGTACGCGTAGCCGTCGCCGGGGGCGGGGCGGCCGGTGTGGGGTTCACCGGGGGCGAGGACGACCACGGCGCCGGGGCCGATGTCGAGGCGGCCGCCCCGGTAGTCGATGATCTCGCTGCCCGCCACGCAGACGCCGACGGTGAACTCGTCGTGGGCGTGCGGGGCGTAGCGGTGCCGGTCGAAGCGGGCGGTCAGCAGGTCCAGTGTGGCGCCGCCCCCCAAGGGGGCTCGGGTCCAGATCGCTCGCTCGCCACCGCCACCGCCACCGCGCTCGCCACCGCCACCGCCACCGCCACCGCGCTCGCCGCCCCCGCGTTCGGTGCCGCCACGTGCCCCTCCCCTGCCAGTCATCCCCGTCGCCCCCCCGTGCCTCCGTGCTGGACGTGCCTTGCCGGTCGTCGCGTCCCTGCGGATCCGTCGTGGCTGGTCGCGCAGTTCCCCGCGCCCCTACGGGGGCCGCCCGTACGAGAGAGCCGCATGTCGACAAAGCTCCGCGCCCCCTGGGGGGCGCCTCCCTACCGGGCGCTTCCCTCGAACGCCGTCACGCCCCGCTTCCACGCTTCCCCGAGGCCGACGCCCTCGGGAAAGCGGCCGTGGATCTCCAGGATGACCATGCCGTGGGCGAAGGCCCATACGGCGCGGGCCCGTTCCGCGTCGCCATCGCAGACGCGGAGCAGCGGAGCCGCCGCCCGTTCCTCCAGGCCGGGCGGCAGGGCGTGCCGGGGCAGGGGGCCTTCGGTGGCCAGGCGGTAGAGGTGCGGGTGGGCCAGGGCGTGGGTCCGGTAGGCCTCGGCGAGGGCCGCGAGGGAGCCGGGCGCGCGGTCCACGGCGGCCTCGCAGGCCGCGGCGGACTCGGCAAGGTGCTGGGCGATCAGCTCGACCTCGACCGCGGCCTTGTCGGGGAAGTGCTTGTACAGCGACGGCGCCTTGATGCCGAGCCGGTCGGCGAGGGAGCGCATGGTCAGCGCCTCGGGGCCCGCCTCCTCCACGAGGGCGCGGGCCGCCGTGACGATCTCGCGGGCGCGGGCGGTCAGTCGCTGGTCGGCCACGCCGGAACCCTTCCTCGGTCAGCCACGCTGGAACCCTTCCTTCGTACGCAGTCCATAGCCGAAGGCGCGATCGTACGAGATGTGGGCGAGCCAGCCGCACAGGGCCGCGAGCACGGGGGGCCAGGTGAGGGGCACGACGGTGTAGACGGCGAGGAGCGCGAGGGGGACCAGGGCGCGGTGGGCCGCGTTGTAGTACGGGACGGCGCGGGGCGGGAGCTGGCCGCGGGCCGTGCGGGGCGCCTCGCCCAGACCGACGAAGAGGGCCAGGTCGGGGGCGAGGGCGAAGAGCAGCGCGGCGGTGCCCGCGGGCCAGCCGTGGTGCACGCCCTCCAGGACGGCGAGGACCGTCCAGAACACGGCGGCGGCGAACCAGCCGACGCGCAGCACGACACGCACGGCGGTGCGGGCCGGGGCCTTCGGTGCGGGGGTGGCGACGGCGGCCATGAGGTCTCCTCCGAGTGCAGCTAACAGCGTTAGCCACACCGTATGGCTAACGCTGTTAGCCGTCAAGACGGAGGCTTGACCTTTTCGGCGCCGACGGCACGGTCGACGTCTCCGTCGGTAACCAGACGACGGTCACCGTGGAGCTCGGCGAATCCGTCGCGTTCGTCCGGCCGCCGGGGCGGACGGCGTACGCCCGGGTGGTGCGGCTGCACGTCGACGACCGAAGGGCCTCGTCGACGCGCTCCGCGGCGCCCAGGAGCGGCGGAAGGCGCCGGTCCCGCCGACGGCGCACGACCTCGTCACGCCGGAGTGAACAGGACCTTCGCCTCGGCGGGGTCCGCCCGGGCGAGGCGGACGCGCAGGCGTTCGCCCAGGGGCAGCCGGGCCGCGGCCGATTCGATGCGGGCGACGACGGCGGGGTCGGTCAGCTGGACGGTGCCGACGGCCGGTTCCGCCTCCTTCACGTCCACGACCACCCCGTCGAAGAGCTCGCCCACGCGGTCCTTGAGCAGGGCCGCCTCGACGATGTCGACGCTCGCGCGCTCCACGGCGTTGCCGCGCCGCGTGCCCTCCGCCATCTCCTTGGGCAGGCCGGACAGGGCCGCGAGCACCCACTCCGGGGGCGCGGCGTCCGCGCACGCGGCCAGGCACAGCTCGGCCGCGTACCGGTCGACGAGGCGGCGCAGCGGCGCCGTGCAGTGCGCGTACGGCGCGGCCACCGCGGCGTGGGTCGTCAGCTCGGGGACCTCGCCGCCGCTGAACGCGGTGTACCCGGCGCCGCGCAGCAGTGTCGTGCACTCCTGGAGGAACGCGGCGTGGCGGGGCCGGCGCGGGTCGAGGGAGCGGACGAGCGCGGCGTACGGGACGTGGTGCGGCCAGTCGATGCCCAGCGCCTTCGCGGTCCTGCGCAGACGGCCGACCGCGCCGTCCGGGGCCGTCGGCAGCGTCCGCAGGACGCCCGTACCGGAGTCGATCATGAGTTGGGCGGCGGCCATGCCGGTGAGCAGGGAGATCTGGGCGTTCCAGCCGTCGGCGGGCAGGGGCGCGCGGTAGGCGAGCGCGTACGTGTCGCCGCCCTCGCCCTCGACGACCTCCTGCTCGGGGACGTTGAGGGAGATGCCGCCGCGCTCGACCTCAAGGCGCTCGCGGAGCCGGCCGATGTCCGCGAGCAGCGCGAGCGGCTCCTCCGCGGTGCCCGCGTCGATGCTCCGCTGCACGCCGTCGTAGTCGAGCTTGGCGCGGCTGCGGACCAGGGCGCGGCGGACGTGGGCGGACTCGGTGCGGCCGTCCGCGTCCAGGTCGAGTGTCCACACCAGCGCCGGGCAGGTCTGGTCCGGCAGCAGGCTGGCCGCGCCCTCACTGAGGGCGGTCGGGTGCAGCGGCACCTTCTCGTCGGGGAAGTAGAGGGTGGTGACGCGCCGGTGGGCCTCGGCGTCGAGCGGGCCCTTCGGGGTGACGTACGCGGCCACGTCGGCGATGGCGTACCGCACCCGGTAGCCGCCGCCCGGCCGCCGCGACAGGTGCATGGCCTGGTCCAGGTCGACGGATGCCGGCGGGTCGATCGTGAAGAAGGGGACGTCCGTCGCGTCCTCGTCGGGCAGCCGCGGGGCCGCGGCGGCGCGCTCCGCCTCCGCGAGGGCCCCCGCCGGGAACTCCTCGGGTACGTCCAGCCTTGTGCGCAGCTCCCGCAGGGCGGCCCGCAGCGGGGCCTCGGCTGCGCCGGTCACGCGGAACTTGCGCCGGGGCATACCCCCGAGCGTAGGCCCGGCCCCACCGGGTGGCATCCGGATGCCGTCGTCTGCGGGTCCGTCGTGGCTGGTCGCGCAGTTCCCCGCGCCCCTGGGGAGCCACCGCTCGGCGCGCCACCCCGTACGCTGTCGCGGGGGCCCGGCCCCGGCCCCGTGACCTCGAAGGAGAAGTGATCGTGCTCGTTCTGCTGCCGCCGTCCGAGGGTAAGGCCGCCTCCGGGCGCGGGGCGCCGCTCAAGCCCGAGTCGCTGTCGCTCGCGGGTCTGGCCGAGGCCCGTGCCGCCGTCCTCGACGAGCTCGTGGAGCTGTGCGCCGCCGACGAGGAGAAGGCACGCGAGGTCCTCGGCCTCAGCGAGGGGCTGCGCGGCGAGGTCGCCAAGAACGCCGAGCTGCGCACCGCGGGGGCCCGGCCCGCCGGTGAGATCTACACCGGCGTCCTGTACGACGCGCTCGACCTGGCCACGCTCGACGCCGCGGCGAAGCGGCGGGCCGCGCGCTCCCTCCTCGTCTTCTCCGGCCTGTGGGGCGCGGTCTCCGTCGCCGACCGCATCCCCTCCTACCGCTGCTCGATGGGCGTGAAGCTGCCGGGCCTCGGCGCGCTCGCCGCGCACTGGCGCACCCCGATGGCGGCCGTGCTCCCCGAGGCCGCGGGGGACGGGCTCGTCCTGGACCTGCGCTCCGCGGCGTACGCGGCGGGGTGGAAGCCGAAGGGCGAGGTCGCGGGGCGGACCGCGACGGTACGGGTGCTGCACGCGCGCGTGGTGGACGGCGTGGAACGGCGCTCCGTCGTCTCCCACTTCAACAAGGCCACGAAGGGCCGCGTGGTGCGCTCGCTCCTGACCGCCGGGGCCGCGCCCGCGTC
This sequence comes from Streptomyces sp. AN091965, assembly GCF_022698285.1. Lineage (NCBI taxonomy): Bacteria > Bacillati > Actinomycetota > Actinomycetes > Kitasatosporales > Streptomycetaceae > Streptomyces > Streptomyces sp. AN091965. The sequence continues at coordinate 3,266,399 of NZ_JALDMY010000001.1, forward strand.
CCCCGCGGAGCTGGTGGAGGCGCTCCGGGACCTCGGCTACGCGGTGGAGGCGCAGCCGCCCGCGAAGCCGACCGCGGCGTGGTCCCTCGACGTGGTGGTGCGGGACATCCACTGAGGCCCCCGCCGCGCCGTTGCAGGCAGTGCAACGGGCTTTGCGGAGGGTGGTGGCGGCGAGGCACGATGCCCCCATGGACACCCCCGCCGCCCAGGCCTCCGTGCTGGACCTCGCCCCCGTCATCCCCGTAGTGGTGGTGGACACCGTCGACGCCGCCGTGCCGCTGGCGCGGGCGCTCGTCGCGGGGGGCCTGCCCGCCATCGAGGTCACGCTGCGGACGCCGGTGGCCCTGGACGCGATCCGGGCGATCGCCGCCGAGGTCCCGGACGCGGTGGTGGGCGCGGGCACGGTCCTCTCGGCGGACCAGGTGAAGGCCTCGGTGGACGCCGGCGCCCGGTTCCTGGTCAGCCCGGGGTGGACGGACGCGCTCCTGGAGGCGATGAAGGGGGCGGGCGTCCCGTTCCTGCCGGGCGTCTCGACGACCTCGGAGGTCGTGGCGCTGCTCGAACGCGGCGTGCGCGAGATGAAGTTCTTCCCCGCCGAGGCGGCCGGGGGCACCGCCTATCTGAAGTCGCTCGCGGGCCCGCTCCCGCAGGCCCGCTTCTGCCCGACGGGCGGTGTCTCCGCGGCGTCCGCGCCGTCGTACCTGCGACTGGCGAACGTCGGCTGCGTGGGCGGCAGTTGGATGCTGCCCGCCGACGCCGTCGCGGCCGGGGACTGGACGCGGATCGAGTCCCTGGCCCGGGAGGCGGCGGGCCTGCGCTAGAGGCTTCGCCGGCCCTTGTCACGACGGGTCGCCCATCGACTGCGGCTCCGTCGTGGCTGGTCGCGCAGTTCCCCGCGCCCCTTCGGGGCGCTAGCGCAGGTGCCCCGTGTCGTTCAGGAGTCGCACGCTGGCGTTGCCGTCCGCGTAGTACGCCACGGCCGACAGCGAGGCCGCCGACAGCTCCATGCGGAACAGCGACTCGGGCGGCGCGCCGAGCGCGAGCCGGACGAGCGTCTTGATGGGCGTGACGTGCGTGACGAGCAGCACGGTGCGGCCCGCGTACGCGGCCTGGAGCCGGTCGCGGGCCGCCGAGACCCGGCTCGTGACCTCGGCGAAGGACTCGCCGCCCGGCGGCGCGACGTTCGGTGAGGCGAGCCACGCCGTCAGCTCGTCGGGGTAGCGCTCGCGCGCCTCGGCGAAGGTGAGGCCCTCCCAGGCGCCGAAGTCCGTCTCGCGCAGCCCCGGTTCCAGCTCGACGTCGAGGCCGAGCCGGGCGGCGACCGTGCGGGCGGTCTCCTGGCAGCGCAGCAGCGGCGAGGAGACGACGGCCTGCACGGTGCCGCGCGCGGCGAGCGCGGCGGCGACCCGGACGGCCTGCTCCCGGCCCGCGTCGGACAGCGAGGGGTCGCTCCCGCCGCTGCCGGAGAAGCGCTTCTCGGGCGTCAGCGGGGTCTCGCCGTGCCGCAGCAGCACGAAGGTCGCGGGGGCGCCGAGGTCGGCGGGCGCGGCCCAGCCGACGGGCGGGTTCGCGGTGTCCGCACCGGCGCCGGAGGTGGCGGTACCGGAAGTGGCGGTGCCGGAAGTAGCGGTGCCGGAAGTGGCGGAGTCGCCCGCCGCCACGGAGTGCGCCGCGCGCACGTCGGCGGCCACGGCGTCCGCAACCGCGACCGCCCCGGCGGCGGCCTTGCCCGTCGCCCCGGCGAGGGCCGCCCGGGCCTTCGCCGCGCCCGCGGCCGCGTCGCCGGGCGGGCCCGCGGGCTCCGCGGCGGCGCGGGACGCGGCGCGCAGGTCCGCGGTGGACGCCGAGGGCGACCACTGCTCGCCGCGCTTGCCCGCGTCCATCGCCTCGTTCGCCAAGCGGTCCGCGTGCTTGTTCTTCTCGCGCGGGATCCACTGGTAGGTGACCTGCGCACGCGGAAGGACCGCGGCCGCCTCGGCGGCCAGGGGCTTCATGTCGGGGTGCTTGATCTTCCAGCGGCCCGACATCTGCTCGACGACCAGCTTGGAGTCCATGCGGACGCGGATCGTCGCCTCGGGGTCCAGGTCGCGTGCCGCTTTCAGGCCCGCGACCAGGCCCTTGTACTCGGCCACGTTGTTCGTGGCGACGCCGACGTACTCGGCGGTCTCGGCCAGCGTCTCGCCGGTGACGGCGTCGATGACGACCGCGCCGTAGCCCGCGGGCCCCGGGTTGCCCCGGGAGCCGCCGTCGGCCTCGACGATGAACTCCTGCGCCACGCCCGCCCCTTACAGGCCGGACTCGGAGGTGCGCACCAGGATGCGGCTGCAGTTCTCGCAGCGCACGACCTTGTCGGGCGCGGCCGCCTTGATCTCGTTCACCTCGGTGATGTCCAGCTCCAGGCGGCAGCCCTCGCAGCGCCGCTGGTGCAGCTTGGCCGCGCCGATGCCGCCCTGCTTCACGCGCAGCCGGTCGTAGAGCGCGAGCAGATCGGCGGGGACGGCCCCGGCCACGACCTCGCGGTCCTTGGTGACCGTGGCGGCCTCGCGGTCGAGCTCGGCCTGCGCGACGTCCCTGCGGCCCGTCGCGTCGTCGAGCTTCGCCTGCACGGAGGAGACCCGCTCGGTCAGCTCGGCGACGCGCTCCTGCGCGGACTCACGGCGCTCCATGACCTCGAGGACGACGTCCTCCAGGTCGCCCTGGCGCTTGGCGAGGGAGGCGATCTCCTTCTGGAGGTTCTCCAGGTCCTTGGGCGAGGTGACCGCGCCGGAGTCCAGGCGCTGCTGGTCGCGGACGGCGCGCTGGCGCACCTGGTCCACGTCCTGCTCGGCCTTGGTCTGCTCGCGGGCGCAGTCGCTCTCCTCGGTCTGCGCGGCCACGAGCAGGTCGCGCAGCTGCGTGAAGTCCTTCGTCAGCGACTCGATCTCGGCGTGCTCGGGCAGCGACTTGCGCTTGTGCGCGAGCTGCGCGAGGCGGACGTCCAGGTCCTGGACGTCGAGGAGACGGATCTGGTCGGCGGGCGCGGCGTTCAGTTGGGGGCTCCAAAGGAATCAGAAGGGGCGCCGGGGGCGCTCCCTGCGGGGGACGACGCCGCGTGGGCGGTCCAGGGGTCGGTGACCGTCTTCGAGACGTGGACGCGAAGGCCCCATCCGTGCCGGTCGGAGATCTGGTCGAGCTGGGCGGCCGCCAGCTCGCACCAGGGCCACTCGGTGGCCCAGTGCGCGGCGTCGAGCAGCGCGAGCGGTGCCTCGGCGCGGGCCTCCGACACCGGGTGGTGGCGCAGGTCGGCGGTGAGGAAGGCGTCGACGCCCGCTGCGCGCACGGCGCCGAAGAGGCCGTCGCCGGAGCCGCCGCTGACCGCGACGGTACGGATGAGCTGCTCCGGGTCGCCCGCGACGCGGACGCCCTGCGCGGTGGCGGGCAGCCGCTTCGCCGCCTGCTCGGCGAACTCGGCGAGGGTCAGTGGGTGTTCCGGCTCACAGATCCGGCCGAGCCCGCGCCGTCCGTGCTCGTCGGCCGGGTCCGGCACCAGGGGGCGCAGGACGCGCAGGCCGAGCGCGCCCGCGAGGGCGTCGGAGACGCCGGGGTCCGCGGTGTCGGCGTTGGTGTGGGCGACGTGCAGCGCGATGTCGTTCTTGATCAGGTCGTGGACGACCCGGCCCTTGAACGTCGAGGCGGCCACCGTCGTCGTACCGCGCAGATAGAGCGGGTGGTGGGTGACGAGCAGGTCGGCGCCGAGCCGGACCGCCTCGTCGGCGATGTCCTGGACGGGGTCGACGGCGAACAGGACCCGGGAGACCTCCTGGTCCGGGTCACCGCAGACCGTGCCGACCGCGTCCCACTGCTCGGCCCGCTCCGCGGGCCACAGGGCGTCGAGCGCGGCGATGACTTCAGACAGACGGGGCACGCACAAAAGGCTACCTGTAGGTCCTGCGCGCCTGAACCGGCGCCGCTCTCGCCGACCTGGCCGATCGCCGCCGATGGCCCCCGCCCCCACGGCACCAGTGATCTTCGCCACAGGCGCCCAGGGGGCCGGGGCCCGGCCGCCCGGGCGCCTGGACGCCCGGGCGCCCGGGCGCCCGGGCGCCGAGTGTCCGGCTACTTGGCCAGGTGGCCCCTGAGGTCGTCCAGGACCGCGTCGGCCGCGGTCACGCCGAGGCCCAGGTACCAGGTCTCGTCCGGGACGTTCTTCGCCCGGCCCTCCTTCACGGCGTCGAGCTTCTTCCACAGCGGGTTGCGCTCGGCGGCGGAGCGGCCGGTCTTCTTCGGGTCGCCGTACACGCCGGTGAAGATCCAGTCGGCGTCCGCCTCGTCGATCTTCTCCGGGCTGATCTCCGTGGCGAGATCGTCGACCTGCTGGTTCTTGGGCCGGGGCAGACCGACGTCTTCGAGGATGGTGCCGATGAACGACGCCTTCGCGTACAGGCGGACGCGGTCCGGCAGGTACCGCAGCATGGTGACGGTCGGCTTCTTCGGGCCGAGCTCGTCGCCGAGCGCCTTCGCCTTCTTCTCGTACGCGCCGAGCTGGGCCCTGGCCTCGGCGGACTTGTCGAGGGCGGCCGCGTTCAGGAGGTAGTTCTCCTTCCAGGTGAAGCCGGGGCGCACGGAGAACACGGTGGGGGCGATCTTGGAGAGCTGCGGGTAGAGCTTGGCGGCGCGCAGCTCGCTGCCGAGGATCAGATCGGGCTTGAGCTTCGCGATCGCCTCCAGGTTGAGGGAGTTGATCGTGCCGATGTCCTGGGGGCTGCCCGCCCGCTTCTTCAGATAGCCGGGGACGCCGTCGTCGCCCTCGGTGGGCGCGTAGCCGACGGGCTTGACGCCGAGGGACACGACGTTGTCGAGCTCGCCGACGTCGAGGACCACGACCCGCTGCGGCCGCTGCTTCAGCTCCGTCCTGCCCAGGGCGTGCGTGAGGGTGCGCGGGAACTGGCCGGGCTTCGCCGTGGTGCCCATCCGCGCGGTCCGCTCGGCGGCCTTGGCGAAGTCCTCGCCGCCCTGGGCCACGGCCTTGCTGCCGCTGCCGTCGCCGCTCTTGCCCGAGCCGTCGCCGGAGCCGCAGGCCGCGAGGGCGAGCGCCCCGGCCACGGCGAGGGCCGCTGCGGCGGTGGCGCGGGCGGGTCGACGGCGTCGTACGGACATGCGGTGCTCCAGGGGGACGTGCGGGGCGCGCGGGGCCGAGGGGCGGACCCGAGTGCAACTTAGGCTTGCCTAACCATATCTGCTCCCTCGCCCAGCACATTCGCCCCCGGCTTCTCAGGCGATTCGGGACATCACCACACGTACGCGTGAAGCGACCGGCCTCGGATGCCACGCCAGAACGTGCGAAAACTAGCGTCGCGAGCGGAGGTGACCCCCATGACAGCGCCTGTGGCCGAGCCCTCACCGCCCACTCCCCCGGCGGCGCCGCCGCCCCCGCCACCGCCCGCCGGACCCGCGCCGCTGCGCGTCCCGGTGCCGGGCGGCGGGACGGTCCTCGTGCCCGGACCCCCTGGCCCCTCGGCGTCCGCCGCCCCGCGACAGGGGCCCGCCCCGGCCGCCGTCCTCACCGCCGACGGCGCCTACGCCGCCCGGCTCACGCACACCGGCGGCTCCTGGTACCCCGAGCGCTGGACGCTCGACTCCCCCGAGCCGTACGCCGTGCCGCTGCCGGGGCACCAGCCCGAGGAGCCCGGCACGGCGGTGCACCCGATGGCCGACGGCCGCGTCCTGGTGCACCGGCGGGCCGCGGGCCGCCACGTCTTCGCGCTCCTGTACCCCACCGGGCCCGGCACCGGCGAGGTGGCGCTCGGCGGCGTGGAGTGCGCGGGCGCGGAGCTGACGCTGCTGCCGCCCGCCCCGGACGGCACGTACGCGTACGCCCTCGCGGCGGGCGAGCGCTCCACGGCGGTCTGGCTGGTCGCGGGCGGCTCGTTCGGGCCCGAGCACCTCGCCGAGGTCCCCGGCCGCTGCACCGGCGGCGTCTGGCTCGACGGCACCAACCGCATGCTCGCGCTCGACCGGGAGCTCGACGGGCTGACCAAGACGGTGGCCGTCGACCTGGAGCGCGGCGGCGAGGTGACGCCGCTGCTCCAGATCGCGGCCGACAGCGACGACCGGCTGCTGCTCGCCGACGCCGCCAGCGGGCTGCTGCTCCTGCGCTCCGACGCGCCGGGCGAACCGCGCCTCGGCTGGGGCGTGTTGGGCAGTACGCATCCGGTGCGCTTCCCCGAGTGCCTGCGCCTTCCCGGGAGCGGGGCGACGCCGTTCGCGATCCAGCCCGGCCAGGTCCTCATCCCGGAGGCCTGCGCGGTCGCCCTGCGCCTCGACACCGCCGGCCCCTCGGCCCGCCCCGCGCTCTGCGCCTGGCGCCCCGCCGACCGCAGGGTCCATCAACTCGCCCCGCCCGACGGCTGGTTGCCCGGCGTCGGCCACTGGACGCCCGAGGGCGTGCTGCGCCTGCCGTACGCCGGTGGGGCGGTGCCGTGCGGGGTCGCCCGGGTCGAGGTGCCCGGAGCCCCGGCCGCCCGCCCCGCCGAGACCGCCGGGGCGCCCCCGAAGACCGCCGCCGCGGGCCCGTGCCCGCGCGGCCCCGACGGGCCCGGGGGGCGGGGCGGCGCCCCCCGGGCCACCCGGCCCGTGCCCCTGCAGCAGGCACCCCTCGGGGGGCGCGCGGCGGGCGGTTAGACTCGCCCGCCGGTACGAACGATCTTTACTACGGGGTGAGTTTCATGACGACCGACACGACGATGGACATGGGGACGGATCCGCGGCAGGCGGCGCTGTACGCCGAGGCCGAGGACGCGGCGGGGCACGGGCGCCACCGGGGGCCCGGGGCCGCGCATGACGAGGAGGCCGCGCCGAGTGGCCGCCACCGCAGGCAGGGCACCGAGGGCTAGCCCTCGCGGGGGCGCCCCAGACCCGCCCCTTCCCGATCCTGGGGGCTCCGCTCCTCCTTCGGGGATCAGGCGTGCTTCAGGGACAGGACCTCCGTCGCGGCGAAGGTCTCGCCCTCCGGGCGGCCCGTGAAGTACGGGGTCAGGGACTCGTCCAGCTCCCCGGAGCTGAAGGCCCCGGCGGTGGCCCGGAACACCGCGGCCACCCTGGGGCGCTCCATCACGGCCACCATGCCCCCGTGCACGACGAGGAGTTGGCCGTTGACGCGCCCGGCCGCGGGCGAGGCGAGATAGCCGACCAGCGGGGCCACGTGTTCGGGCGCCAGCGGGTCGAGCTCGCCCGCTGCGGGCTCGGCGAAGCCCGCGAACACGTCGGACGTCATCCGCGTACGGGCCCGGGGGCAGATGACGTTGGCGGTCACGCCGTACTTGGCGAGGGCGAGCGCCGTGGACGTGGTCAGGCCGACGATCCCGCCCTTGGCGGCGGCGTAGTTGGGCTGTCCGGCGGACCCGGCGAGGAACGCCTCCGACGAGGTGTTCACGATCCGGCCGTAGACCGGGCCGCCCGCCGCCTTGGAGCGCTCGCGCCAGTGGGCGGACGCGAACCGGACGGTGTTGAAGTGGCCCTTGAGGTGCACGCGGACGACCGAGTCCCACTCGTCCTCGGACATCGAGAAGATCATCCGGTCCCGCAGGATGCCCGCGTTGTTGACGAGGACGTCGAGCTTGCCGTAGGTCTCGACGGCCAGGTCCACCAGGGCGCGGGCCTGGGCGTGGTCGGCCACGTCCCCGGAGTGGGCGACGGCCTTGCCGCCCGCCTCGCGGATCTCCGCGGCGACGTCCTCCGCGGGCCCGGCGCACGCCGCGCCGGTGCCGTCGCGGCCCGGCTGCCCGAAGTCGTTGACGACGACGCTCGCCCCGAGCCGGGCGAGTTCGAGCGCCTCGGCCCGGCCGAGCCCGCGGCCCGCCCCGGTGACGACGGCCGACAGGCCCTCAAGCGGCTGCAGCACGGTGACTCCCTCAGATCTCTATGCAGGTCCGCAGGGCCGCGCCCGTGCGCATCTGGTCCAGGGCTTCGTTGATCTCGGCGAGCTGCACCCGGTGTGTGATCATGCCCGCGAGGTCGACGCGTCCGGCGCGCCACAGCGCGATGGCCCGCTCGTACGACCGCAGCACGTCCCCGCCGCCGTACAGGGACGGCAGGATGCGCTTCTCGTCGAAGAACAGCTCGAACATGTTGAACCGGACGTGGTCGTCCATGGCGCCCGCGCCGACCACGCACAGCGTGCCGCCGCGCCGGGTCGCCTCGTACGCGGCACGGGCCGTGGCGGACTTGCCGACGACCTCGAAGACGTAGTCGAAGCCCTCGCCCGCCGTGGCCCGCTGCTTGGCGTCGTCGAGGGCGTCGGGCGCCACCGCCTCGCTCGCGCCGAACCGCAGCGCCGCCTCGCGCCGGGCCGCCACGGGGTCGACGGCCACGATGTGGGCCGCGCCCTTGAGCCGCGCGCCCTGGATCGCCGAGACGCCGACGCCGCCGCAGCCGATGACGGCGACGGACGAACCGGCCGCCACGTCGGCGGTGTTGAGGGCCGCGCCGAGCCCGGTGGTGACGCCGCAGCCGATGAGCGCCGCGATGTCGTACGGCACGTCGTCGGGGACCGGCACCGCGCAGGCCGCGTCGACCACGACCTCCTCGGTGAAGGTGCCGGTGCCCGCGAAGCCGAAGACGTCGCCCTGCGGGCGCTTGAAGTTGGGCGTGCCCGCGTTCATGAACCCGGCGAGGCACAGCTCGGTCTGGCCGCGCCGGCAGGCGGGACACTGCCCGCAGGCCGGCAGCCAGCAGACCACGACCCGGTCGCCCTGCTTGACGTTCGTGACGCCGTCGCCGACGTCGATGACCTCGCCCGCGCCCTCGTGCCCGGGGACGAACGGCGCGGGCTGCGGCAGGACGCCGTTCATCGCGGACACGTCGGAGTGGCACAGGCCCGTGGCCCGGACGCGGATGCGCACCTTCCCCGGGCCGAAGCCCACCGCCTCGACGTCGTCGAGCACGTCGAGCTTGTCCTGGCCTGTCTCGTGCAGTACGGCTGCGCGCATGAGGGTGGGGCTCCTCTCACCTCTGGGGTACGTGGCGTCCGTGGTGCACCGGTGGTCCGTACGTCAGTCGTGCTCCACGACCGTGTCCGCGAGCACCGGCGCCCCGTCCCGCTCCAGGGCCGTGACGGCCGCCTGGACCCGGCCCGCGGACTCCCACATGCCGATGTGCAGGGTCTCGCCGGGGAAGACGACCCCGGCGAAGCGGGTGCGGTAGCCGCGCACCCGTGACACGTCGCCGCCGAGCACGGTGTCCACGACGGCCTTGAGCGTCATCCCGTACGAGCACAGGCCGTGCAGGATCGGCCGGTCGAAACCCCCGAGCGCGGCGAACTCGGGGTCGGCGTGCATCGGGTTCCAGTCGCCGGACAGGCGGTAGAGCAGCGCCTGGTCCTCCCGGACGGGGCGCTCGGCGGTCCGGTCGAAGGGCCGGTCGGGCGCGGCGGGCCGCGCGGAGGGGCCGCGCTCGCCGCCGAAGCCGCCCTCGCCGCGGAGGAAGAGCTGTGCCTCGCTCGCCCACAGCGGCCCGTCGCCGTCGGACGCCTCGGCCCGCAGGACGATCACGGCGGCCTTGCCCTTGTCGTGGACGGCCGCGACCTTGGACGTCAGCGTGGCCGTGCCGCTCACCGGGATGGGGCGGTGCAGCTCGATGGCCTGGCCGCCGTGCAGGACGGCGGACAGGTGCACGTCGATGCCGGGGGCGGAGAGCGCGCTCATGGCCCCCATGCCCGCGCCCGCGACGGTGGCGAAGCTGGGCAGCACGTGCAGCCGGGACTCCAGCGTGTAGCGCAGCTCGTCCGGGTCGGTGGCGGGGTGCTCCTTGTCGGGGTTGGCGGCCGCGCCGATGCCGAGGTGGTAGAGCTGCACGTCCTTGTGGCCCCAGCTGATCTCGGCGCTGCGGGGCTCGGCGGCCAGGGCCTTGGCGGCATCGATGGGCATGGGTGGCGGCTCCTTGGTGGTCGTGAGACCTCGGTGCGACCGTCCGCACCGTCGGCCGCACCGAGGTCGCGACGGGGCCGGAGGAGCCCGTTCTAGAACGCGTTCCAGTCCGGCGCTCTCCTGTATAGCCCAGCGCCCCGGAGTTGGGAAGGCTCCCGACGGCCATACCTGACGTAGCGTCAGGTCTGCTGTCACCGTCGCCACCCATGACATTTGTCCTGGCGAGGACGGTACGCAGGGGTCTACGCACCCCGGCCCCCGTTTCGTACCGTCGACGTCACACGAGGAACGGAATCGGGGGAGTACGAGATGTCCTGGATGCGCGGTGTCACCCGCCGACTGCACGAGGCGCGCGCGGCACGGGCCGCGTGGCGCGCCGAGTGGCCGGAGCAGAAGGCCGCCTGGCGGGAGCGGAAGCGGAACTGCAAGCAGGACAGGGCGGCGCTCGCGGGCCCGCCCAGCGGCTTCGCACTGCTTCCATGGCTGCTCATGGGCCTGGGCGCGTTCTCCCACCTGCTCCAGGGCAGGACCCCGAACCCGTGGATCGCGGCCATCGGCCTGCTGGTCTTCAACTCGCTGTACGTCTCGATCGCGTTCCGGGCCTTCGACAAGGCCAAGCGGGAGGCGCGCGCCACGCTGGCCGCGCTCCTGGCGATGGGGGTGCTGACCGTCGCGCTCGCCGCGGGGTACGGCGGGAACTGGCTGATGTTCTTCCCGCTGTTCGGCCTCGCCGTCGGCGCGGTGGTCCGGGGCCGCCGCCTCGGCCCCATCGGCCTGGCCCTGAGCGGTCTGGCGGGCGCGGTCGCCGGGCTCAGGGAGGGCTGGGACGGCGTCAACATCGCCTACGGCACGTTCCTCTCGACGATGGTGACGGCGGCGATCCTGTCCCTGTCCGAGGCGGTACGGGACCTGCGGGCGGCCCGTGAGGAGCTGGCGCGGCGCGCGGTGGCGGAGGAGCGGCTGCGCTTCTCCCGGGACCTGCACGACCTGCTCGGCCACACCCTGTCGGTGATCGTGGTGAAGTCGGAGGCCGCGCGCCGCCTCGCGCCGCGCGACCTGGACGCGGCGCTCGGCCAGGTCGCGGAGATCGAGTCCGTCGGCAGGCAGGCGCTCACCGAGATCCGCGAGGCCGTCACCGGCTACCGCGAGGCCTCGCTGGCCACGGAGCTCGACCGGGTGCGCGACCTGCTGGACGCCGCGGGCGTGGAGACGGTCGTACGCCAGTCGGGGCCGCCGCTCGACCCGCCGTCCTCGGCGCTGCTCGGCTGGGTGGTGCGCGAGGCGGCCACCAACGTCGTCCGGCACGCCCGGGCGAGCCGGTGCGAGATCGAGGTCACCGGCACCGCCGACCGGACCCGCCTGTTGATCACCGACGACGGCCGCGGCGTGGGCTCGACCCCGCCCGGCAGCGGACTCAAGGGCCTGGCCGAGCGCCTCGCCGCGGCGGGCGGCTCCCTGGAGTCGGGCCCGGCGCCGCGCTCCGGCTTCCGGGTCACGGCCGCGCTGCCGGCCGGCGGCGGGGAGCAGGCCGAGCCGGGGGCGGAGCGGGCGGAGGCCGCCCGGGCGTGACCGGGGGCGCCCGCCCGTGACGCCGGGGCACGGACCTGCGGCCAGGGCGCCCGGTGTGCCAGAACCTGCCGCAACCCTTGACGGAGTTCAGTCAATCCGTAAGGTCTAGGCCAATGGACCGGCCCAGGCGCCGGGCCGGTTCCCCCCTCATCCCCCACCGCGGAGGGAGCACACGATGCACACCAAACGGAAGCTGGCCGCGGGCCTGGGCGCGGTGTGCGCGCCCGTCCTCGTCCTCGCCTCGGTCACTCCGGCGAGCGCCCACGGCTACATCAACTCGCCGCCGAGCCGCCAGGCCCAGTGCGCGGCGAACACCGTCCCGTGCGGCGAGATCAAGTGGGAGCCGCAGAGCGTCGAGGGCCCCAAGGGCCTCACCAGCTGCAGCGGCGGCAACGCGCGGTTCCGCGACCTGGACGACGACAGCAAGGGCTGGAAGGTCTCCGACGTCTCCTCCTCGCAAGCGTTCACCTGGCGTCTGACGGCACCCCACCGCACCAGCACCTGGCAGTACTTCGTCGACGGCCGCAAGATCAAGGAGATCAACGACGGCGGCCGCCAGCCGCCCACGACCGTCACGCACACCGTCGACTTCGGCGGCATCACGGGCCGGCACAAGATGCTCGCGGTCTGGAACATCTACGACACCGCCAACGCGTTCTACGCCTGCGTCGACATCAACATCAGGGGCTGACGCTCCGGGGCTCGCCCGAACCCCCGGACGGGGGCAGGCCGGCCGGACCCGAAAGCCCCCGGGGGTCCGGCCGGCCGGTCACCACGCGCGCTGCCCCGACCTGGCGTTCCGGCCTTAGCCTGACGCCATGGACGAGATGCCCGAAGACCGCCGCCCCGCGAAATGCATCCGGGTCCTCCTCGCCGAGGACCAGGGCATGATGCGCGGGGCGCTCGCGCTGCTGCTCGGCATGGAGCCGGACATCGAGGTCGTCGCCCAGGTCGGGGCGGGCGACGAGATCGTGCGGACCGCGCTCACGGTACGGCCCGACGTGGCACTGCTCGACATCGAGCTGCCCGGGTGCAGCGGCCTGGACGCGGCGGCGGAGCTGCGGGAGGAGTGCCCGGACTGCCGGGTGCTGATCCTCACCACGTTCGGGCGGCCCGGCTATCTGCGGCGGGCGATGGAGGCGGGCGCGGCGGGCTTCCTGGTCAAGGACGGGCCGGTGGAGGACCTCGCGGAGGCGATCCGCCAGGTGCTGCGCGGCGAGACCGTCATCGACCCGGCCCTGGCCGCGGCCGCGCTGAGCGCGGGGCCGAGCCCGCTCACGCCGCGCGAGGCGGACGCGCTGCGGGCCTCGGTGGACGGGGCGACGATCGCCGACATCGCGGCAGCGCTGCACCTGTCGGAGTCGACCGTACGGAACTACCTGTCGGCCGCCATCGGCAAGACGGGCACGCGCAACCGCATGGAGGCCGTGCGGGAGGCCCGCCACCAGGGGTGGCTGTAGCCCCGCCGGTCAGTCGCGGGCGGCGCGCGGCATCCAGACGAGGACGACGAGCGCGGCCAGGGCGAGGAACACCGCGCCCCACAGGAACGCGAGGGCGTAGCCGTCCGCGACCGCCGCGGGACCGGGCCGCCCGGCCGTGCGGGCCGTGGCGACCGTGGAGAGGATCGCGAGCCCCAGCGAACCGCCCATGGTGCGCGAGGTGTTGATGAGGCCCGCGACGAGCCCCGCGTCCCCGGGCTCGGCCCCGCTGGTGGCCAGGGACGCCAGGGGGGTGCCCGCGAGCCCGGCGCCCAGCATCATGAGGATGCCGGGCAGCATGATCGAGGTGACGTACGCGCCGTGCGCGCCGTCCCCGGCGAGCATCCGCCACTGCCAGGCGAATCCGGCGGCGGCGGTCAGGACGCCGATGACGGTGACCGTCCGCGCCCCCATGACCCGCATCAGCCGGGGCGCGACCTTGGAGCCCACGACGACGCTGACGGAGCTGGGGATGAGCGCGAGCCCGGCCTCCAGGGGCGTGTAGCCGAGGACGTTCTGCGCGTAGAGGGTCATGAAGAACCACATCGCGAACAGGCCCATGCCGCAGACGAACATGGTCGCGTTGGCCGCCGATACGGACCGCACCCGGAACAGCTTCAGGGGCATGAGCGGTGCCTTGGAGCGGGCCTCGACGCCGAGGAACGCGCCGATCAGGGCGAGCCCGGCCACGAGCGGCACCAGGGTCGCGGCGGCGGTCCAGCCCTCCACCTCGGTCTGCACGATGCCGTAGGCGAGCGTGGCGATGCCCGCGGTGACCAGGACGGCCCCGGGCACGTCGAGCCGCCGGGCGCCGCTCGCCCGGCTCTCGCTGATCCAGCGCAGTGCGGCGGCGAACACGAGGACGCCGACGGGCACGTTGACGAGCAGCACCCACCGCCAGGAGAGCCCGTCGGTGAGGACGCCGCCGACGAGTCCGCCCGCGGCGCCGCCCCCGGCCCCGACGGCCGACCAGGTGGCGATGGCCCGCACCCGCGCGGCCCCCTCCGGCACGGCGGAGGTGAGGATGGTCAGGGTGGAGGGCGCGAGGACGGCGGCGCCCAGGCCCTGCACCGCCCGCGCGGCGAGCAGCTGCCACCCCTCCTGCGCGAGTCCCCCGCCGAGCGAGGCGAGCGTGAACAGGCCGAGCCCCACCAGGAACATCCGCTTGCGCCCGAACAGATCGCCCGCGCGCCCGCCGAGCAGCATGAACCCGGCGAAGGCGATGGAGTAGGCGTTGACGACCCACTGCAGGCCCGTGGCGCTGAGGCCCAGGTCGGCGCGCATGGACGGCAGGGCCACGTTGACGACGGACACGTCGAGGACGACGAGGAACTGCCCGGCGCAGGCGGCGGCCACGACGAGCCACAGGGGGGCGGCGGCGCGCCGGGATATCGGGGTGTCGACGGGGGTCTCCAGCATGGGCTCCATGCTGACAGCCGACGCGTGCCCCGTACATCGGAAATTGGCGGGGGAGGCCGTGGGGCGCGGGACCTAGGCCGGAAGTCCCGGTCCTTCACCGTTCCGCCCCGGAAGTCCCGGTCACGCCCCGCCCCACTCCGGAAGTCACGCCCCGTCCCGCTCCGGCTTCCGCAGCAGCGTCACCACCGCCGCGCCGCCGAGCCCGATGTTGTGCGCGAGCCCGACCCGCGCCCCCGGCACCTGCCGCTCCCCCGCCTCGCCCCGCAACTGCCAGGTCAGCTCGGCGACTTGGGCGACACCCGTCGCGCCCAGGGGGTGCCCCTTGGAGATCAGCCCGCCGGAGGGGTTCACCACCCAGCGCCCGCCGTACGTGGTCGCGCCGGACTCGACGAGCTTGCCGGACTCGCCCTCCGCGCACAGGCCGATCGCCTCGTACGTGAGGAGTTCGTTGACGGAGAAGCAGTCGTGGAGCTCGATGACGTCGAGGTCGTCGGCGGTCAGGCCCGCGCGGGCGTAGACCCGGTCCGCCGCCGCGCGCGTCAGCGGGCGGCCCACGACGTCGAGGCAGGAGCCGGAGGCGAAGGACTCCTCGGTGTCCGTCGCCATGGCCTGGGCGACGATCTCGACGGCCCGGTCCGCGAGCCCGTGCCGCTCCACGAAACGCTCGGACGCCACGAGCGCCGCGGCCGCGCCGTCGGAGGTGGGCGAGCACTGGAGCTTGGTGAGCGGGGCGTGGACGGCCCGGGCGGCGAGGACTTCGTCCACGGTGTACGCGTCCCTGAACTGGGCGAGGGGATTGCGCACCGAATGCCGGTGGTTCTTGGCGGCCACCGCCGCGAGCTGCGCGGGGGTCGTGCCGTACCGCTCCATGTGCTCGCGGGCCGCGTTGCCGAAGATCTGGGCGGTCGGCGGGGTGGCCGCGAAGCCGTGCCGGGCGGCCATGACGCCGTAGTGGCGGGCCACGGGGGACGCGGCGAAGTCGCCGTCGCCGCTCCCGCCGAGGGAGCCGCGCTTCATCCGCTCGAAGCCGAGGGCCAGGACGCAGTCGCCCGCGCCGCCCTCGACGAGCTGGCGGGCGAGCATCAGGGCGGTCGAGCCGGTCGCGCAGTTGTTGTTGACGTTGTAGACGGGCAGCCCGGTCAGGCCGAGCCCGTACACCGCGCGCTGGCCCGCCGTCGAGGCCTGGAAGCAGTAGCCGACGACCGCCTGCTCCACCACCGCGTACGGAAGCCCGGCGTCCGCCAGGGCCGCGGTGCCCGCCTCCTCCGCCATGTCCCAGTACTGCCAGTCCCTGGTCTCGGGCTTCTCGAACTTCGTCATGCCGACGCCGACGACGTACGCCTTCATCCGTGCCTCCCTGGCAGTGCCCGGCGGGACGGCGGAAGAATAGAACACGTTCCAATCTGATGGAAGGTCAGGCGCGAGGCGCGAGGCGCGCGAGGGGGTAGGGCGGCGAGCGGCGGGCAGAGTGAGGGGCGGGCGGCGAGCGGGGCGGGCGACCGGCGCGCGTACAGACGCGGTCAATGGAAGGTCAAGAGTTCCCCTGGTTCGACATACGTCGGAATAGTCGCCCCGGGAAACAAGTTCATCGTGCATGTAATCGCGGGTGTCCCGCACGCTCCACCTGCCACACGCGTGACGCCCTGTCCCTCACACCCGCACCCACGACACCCGCACCCACGCCGCACGCGCGACGCGCTCCACGCCCCACCCGGCCGTCGCACCGCCCCACCGCCCCGTCACCCTTCGTCCCGGAGGCCTCAGCCCTATGTCCCACGCGACGGCCCACTCCCGCGCCGGCCGCGCACCCCGCGGCGTCGTGCCCGTCCTCGCCTTCGCCGGCATCACCGTCGCCGTCATGCAGACGCTGCTCGTCCCCGTCATCAAGGACCTGCCGGCCCTGCTGCGCACGACGCCGTCCAACGCCACCTGGGTCATGACGTCGACGCTCCTCGCGGGCGCCGTCGCCACCCCGATCATGGGCAGACTCGGCGACCTCTTCGGCAAGCGCCGGATGCTGCTCACCAGCCTCGCGGTCATGGTCGTCGGCTCGTTGGTGTGCGCCCTCACCGACGACCTCGTCGTCATGATCGCCGGGCGGGCGCTGCAAGGCTTCGCGATGGGCGCCATCCCGCTCGGCATCGGCCTGATGCGCGACGAACTGCCCCGCGAGAAGCTCGGCTCGGCGATGGCCCTGATGAGCTCGTCCATAGGCGTCGGCGGCGGCCTCGCCATGCCCGCCGCCGCCCTCGTGGCACAGCACGCCGACTGGCACGCCCTGTTCTTCGGGGCCGCGGGCCTCGGCGCGCTCGCCATGCTGCTCATCGTCCTGCTGGTGCCGGAGAGCCCGCTGCGGGCCCCGGGCACCTTCGACGTCCTCGGCGCGCTCGGCCTCTCGGCGGGCCTGGTCCTCTTCCTCCTGCCCATCACCAAGGGCAGCGACTGGGGCTGGACCTCGGGCCTGACCCTCGGCCTGTTCGCGGCCTCGGCGGTGGTGCTCGTCCTGTGGGGCGTGATGGAGCTGCGCGTCGAGGCGCCGCTGGTCGACCTGCGCACCACGGCCCGGCGCGAGGTGCTGCTCACCAACCTCGCCTCGATCATGGTCGGCGTCGCCTTCTACGCCATCTCGCTCGTGCTCCCCCAGCTCCTCCAGCTGCCCGCCGCCACGGGCTACGGCCTCGGCCAGTCGATGGTCGTCGCGGGCCTGTGCGTGGCGCCGCTCGGCCTGACGATGATGTTCACGGCGCCCCTCTACGCCCGCCTCTCGGCCGCGTACGGGCCGAAGGTCACGCTGATCCTCGGCATGCTCGTCATCGCCATCGGCTACGGCTCGGGCCTCGGCCTGATGAGCGCCGCCTGGCAGACCATCGTCATCTCGGTCGTGGTCGGCGCGGGCATCGGCCTCGCCTACTCCTCGCTGCCCGCGCTCATCATCGGCGCCGTCGACCCGTCCGAGACGGGCGCGGCCAACGGCCTCAACACCCTGATGCGGTCCATCGGCACCTCCGTGTCCAGCGCCGTCATCGGCATGGTGCTCGCCAACACCGCCCACACCGTGGGCCCCGTGGAGGTGCCCACCATGGAGGGCTTCCGCGCCTCCTTCCTCATCGCCACCGGGGCCGTCGCGATCGGCCTCGTGTTCGCGCTGTTCCTGCCGGGCAGGGAGCGGGCCGCGGCCGGGCAGCACCCGCAGCTGCGGGCCAGCAGCGAGGAGGACGCCGCGCTCGCCCGGGCCGCCGAGGCGCTCACCGGCGGGTTCCGGGGGCGGGTCCTCTCCCCGGCCGGGGCGCCCGTCGCCCGCGCGCAGGTCACGCTGATCGACCCGCACGGCCGCCGAGCGGGCGCCGCCCTCACCGACGGCGAGGGCCGCTACGCCCTCGCGGTCCCTGCCGACGGCGCGTACGTGCTCTCGGCCACCGCCGCCGGGCACGCGCCGGGCGCCGTCTCGGCCGCGTACCGGGGCGAGGGGCGGCCCGTCGAGGTCGACCTGGCCCTGCCCGGCGACAGCGAGGTCCTCGCCTGAGCCGTCCGCGCGGCCCCGGGCCACACCCCCGTCACCCCGGTGCCGGGGGTGTGGTGCACCATGGGCGCCCGTACGTACGCGGGTGGATCCCGCGCAGGTCGAGCCCCGGAAGGAACGACGATGGCTGCCACTCAGGCTCAGGCCCCTGCACCGGAGGTCCTCGGCGCCTTCGAGGCGGCCAAGGGCTTCATGCCCGTCCACGAAGGGCTCGCCCTGTACGCGGCCGCGCGCGAGGCGACGGCCCTCGGGCTCCCCCTGCTCGAAGTCGGCACGTACTGCGGGCGCTCCACGATCCTGCTCGCGGACGCGGCCCGCGCGGCCGGTGTGAGTGTGATCACGGTCGACCACCACCGGGGCAGCGAGGAGCAGCAGCCCGGCTGGGACTACCACGACCCGCAGACCGTGGACCCGGAGGTGGGCCGGATGGACACGCTGCCCGCCTTCCGGCGCACGCTGCACAAGGCGGGCCTGGAGGACCACGTGATCGCGGTCGTCGGCCGCTCCCCGCAGGTGGCACGGCTCTGGCAGGCCCCGCTCGGCCTGGTCTTCATCGACGGCGGGCACACCGACGAGCACGCGAACGCGGACTACGAGGGGTGGGCGCCGCACGTGGCACCGGGTGGTCTCCTCGTCATCCACGACGTGTTCCCCGACCCGGTGGACGAGTGGACGGGGCAGGCCCCGTACCGCGTCTACCTCAGGGCACTTGAGTCCGGGACGTTCACTGAGGCCTCCGTCACCGACTCCCTCCGCGTCCTGCGCCGAACCGGCGCGGGCGACTCCGGCCGCGGATAGGCTCCCTGTCGTGTCGTACGTAGGTCCGGACAGTCAGCCACCGCGCCCGCCCCGCCGCTTCGGCGGCGGCCGCACGCTCGCGGTCACCCTCGCCGTGCTCGCCCCCGCCACGCTCGCGGGCTACCTCATCCACGACGCGACGAGCGGATCGGAGGGCGCCGAGCCGCCGAGAGCGCTGCCGTCGACCAGCCGCTCGGACCAGAACGCGCCCTCGAAGCCGACCGCGGACGACCCCTCGAAGTCCCCCGCCCCGGGCAGACCGGAGAAGCCGAAGGGCGAGCCGGCGGGCAAGGGCGGCGGCAAGGCGGACGACAAGCCGTCGGGGAAGGCCCCGTCGGGGGGCCGCCCCGCGCCCTCGGGCCCCCTCAAGGGCAAGGTCGTGGTGATCGACCCGGGCCACAACCCGGGCAACTTCCGGCACACCGCGGAGATCAACCGCCCGGTGAACATCGGCACCAACTCCAAGGAGTGCGACACCACCGGCACCTCCACCAACCGGGGTTACACCGAAGCCCGGTTCACCCTCGACGTCGCCCACCGGCTGCGGGACCTGCTGCACCGGCAGGGCGCCACGGTCCGCCTCACCCAGGACGGCGACCGGGCGTGGGGCCCGTGCGTCGACGAGCGCGCCCGCATCGGCAACGCGACCCGCGCCGACGCGGTCGTCTCCCTGCACGCCGACGGCTCGGCCGTCGGCAACCGCGGCTTCCACGTGATCCTGCCCGCGAAGGTCCGCGGCGGCGCCGCCGACACCACCGCCATCGTCGGCCCCTCCCGCGACCTCGGCGAACGCATCGCGGGCCAGTTCCTCTCCGCCACCAGGAGCGCCCCCTCCAACTACGTCGGCGACGGCACCGGCCTCGACGTCCGCCGCGACCTCGGCGGCCTCAACCTCTCCAAGGTCCCCAAGGTGTTCATCGAATGCGGCAACATGCGCGACCCGAAGGACGAGGCCCTGCTCACGAACTCCGGCTGGCGCCAGAAGGCCGCGAACGGCATTTCCGCCGGAATCGCGAGCTTCCTCACCGGCTGAGCGCGGGCGGTATTGAGGAGTCCGTCGCCGCCTCGTCACGGGACGGCAACCGGGAGATCTTCGCTGAGTGACGATCTTTATCTCAAGCAGACACCCCGGCCGGGCGGAGGATAAGGTCCTCCGTACGATGAGGGGCCACCCCCGCCGCTTCACGCCCGCGAGCATCCGCGACCAGGCGACAGCGACGCCTCTACCGACGAGACGACTGACGAAGGACCTGAAGTGAATTTCCGCTCCCTCACTCGAGGCGACGGCGTGGTGATCGGAGCAGCGGTGTTGCTCTTCATCGCCTCGTTCCTCGACACCTTTGACGGTGACGATGCCCCCACTGCCTGGGACAACGGCAACCTGCTGATGAGCGTCTACCTCGCCGGGATCATCGGCGCCGGGCTCATCGTCGTGGGCCGCGCCACGGGCTCGCAGCGCAAGGTCGCCGGTCTGGACCTCGGAACCTTCGGCATCGGCCTCACCTTCGCCGCCGCCTGGAGCTCGCTCGGCGCGATCTTCGACACCGGCCAGTCCTACGACAAGGTCTTCGAGGTCCTCAACGCCAGGTTCGGCGGCAGCGGCGGTGGCGCCGAGTCCCCCGACGCCGGTGTCGGCCTCATCCTCGGCCTGATCGGCGCTCTCGTCCTCGTCGCCGCCGCCGTCGCCACGAACATCGTCCCCGCCCTCAAGGCCCCCCTCATGGGCGCCCCGGGGCCGGTCGCCCCGCAGCCCTACGGCGGGCAGCCGCAGGGTGGCTACGGCTACCCGGGGGCCCAGTCGCAGCCGTACGGCGCGCAGCCGGGGCAGCCGCAGCAGCCGTCGTTCGGCGGGCAGCCGCAGCCGCAGGGTGGCGGCGCCACTCCGCCGCCGGCCGCCGCGCAGGCGCAGCCCGCGTCGGCGGACTTCTCGCCGTTCTGGTTCGCCGTGCCGGTGCCGCGTCCGCTGTACCCGGAGGACGGCTCGCCGACCCCGATCGCCGAACTGGCGCCGGGCACCTGGTACCTGGCCGTCGAGCAGCGCGGCCAGAGCCTGGTGGCGCAGACGCAGGACGGGCGTCGCGGTGTGCTTCAGGACACCACCGGGATCCAGCGCGGCTGACCCGGCCTTCCGCAACGCTTCAGCGGCCCCTCGCCCTTCCGGGCGGGGGGCCGCTGGCGTACAGTCCCGGCGGGACAGGAAATTGACGTACCGTCAGCTGGCAGGCGGGAGGGACCATGCGGCTCGGGCTCGCGCTCGGGTACTGGGGGCGCGGCCCCGAACCCGGGCAGCTCGCGCTCGTCCAGGAGGCCGAGCGGCTCGGGTACGACTCGGTGTGGACCGCCGAGGCCTGGGGCTCGGACGCGTTCACGCCGCTGACCTGGATCGCGGCGCACACCTCACGGATCAGGCTCGGCACGGCGGTGGCGCAGATGGCCGCCCGCTCCCCCACCGCCACGGCCATGCACGCCCTCACCCTCGACCACCTCTCCGGCGGCCGCGTGCTCCTCGGGCTCGGGCTCTCGGGGCCGCAGGTGGTGGAGGGCTGGTACGGCAGGCCGTTCCCCGCCTCCCCGCTGACCGCGACGCGGGAGTACGTGGACGTCGTACGCCAGGTGCTGCGGCGCGCGGCCCCCGTGACGCTCGACGGGCGGTTCCACCCGCTGCCCTACCCGGGGGACGACGGGTCCGGGCTCGGCAGGCCGCTGAAGTCCATCACCCACCCCCTGCGCGGCGACCTGCCGCTGCTGCTCGGCGCCGAGGGGCCGAAGAACGTCGCCCAGACGACCCGGATCGCGGACGGCTGGCTCCCCCTGTACTGGTCGCCGACGCGCCCGGACGTGTACGAGGCCTCGCTCACCGGCCTGCGGGACGACTTCATGGTGGCCCCGCTCGTCCGCGCGACCGTGTGCGCCGACGTACAGGAGGGCCTCCTGCCGGTGAAGGCCATGCTCGGCTTCTACATCGGCGGCATGGGGCACGCGAAGAGGAACTTCCACGCCGACCTGATGGCCCGGATGGGCTTCGCCGACGAGGCGCGGCGGGTGCGGGAGCTGTTCCTGGCCGGGCGTCGGGAGGAGGCCGTGCTCGCCGTGCCGGACGCCTTTGCCGACGAGATCTCCCTGGTCGGCCCGCGCGAGCGGATCGCCGAACGCCTGGAACTCTGGCGCGAGGGACCCGTCACCGACCTCCTGGTCCTCGCCCGGGAGCCGCACACCTTGCGCGTCCTCGCCGAGCTCTGCGGCTAGCCGTCGCGGCTCAGCGGAAGATGGCCACCGGGTCCAGGGTCAGTTCGCCCGCGTCGCGGTTCCAGGTGCGGACCTTGCCCAGGCAGCGGGCCTGGAACTCGCCGCTGAAGTAGTCCTCCTCGTGGAACTCCTCGCGGATGCCGTCCTCGGCGCAGGTGATCCTGACGTGGGCGGCCGGGCGGCCCTCGCCGTAGCGGGCGCGCAGGACGACGTCGCCGCCGGGCAGGCCGCGCGCGGTGAAGCGCCCGGTGACCGAGACGAACTCGGACATCACCGCGCTGAGCGCGACGCGGTCGTCGTCACTGTCGCGCAGGCTGTCGGCGAGGGCCCGGTTGGGGACGAGCAGCCCCGTGGTGAGGTCGGCGTGGACGACGGCGTCCTCCCTGCGCATGGTGTCCATGAGCAGCCCTATCACCGTGATGGGGGTGTTCTGCTGGACGTACGAGGTGAACCGCTCCTTGGTGACGTCCCGCCCGGCGGTGCCGCCGGAGCCGCGGAACCTCGTCCACAGGCTGAAGCCCGCCGTCACGTTCGTGCGGTCGGCCACCTCCTGTTCCAGGGCGGCCGAGAAACCGCCCGTCTGGTAGAGGTCCATCACCCGCTGCTCGTGCAGGTAGAAGCACATGCCGTGGAAGGTCCTGCGGCCGCGCGCGGCCCGCCGCGGGCCGCGCCGGAGCCAGCCGAGGCGCACCAGGGCGTGGCGCACGAGCACGCCCACGCACACCGCTGTCAGGAGCCATACGGTCATCCACGGCCACCACAGGTCCCACCACGCACTGTCAACGACACCCACGGATCTCCTTGAACGCCTGGGAGAGGGAGGAGGATCCGGCGTCCACGACACGGCCGCCGGTCGCCCCGGCGGCGCGCCGCAGCGCCTTCGCGTCGGCCTCTCCTAAGTGGACGGGAAAGGTGGGCACCGCCCGCACGGCGGCGCCCCGTTGCGCGTAGCGGCGGGCGAACTGGCCGTACGACAGGCCCGAGTTGCTCTCGCCGTCGGTCATCAGGACGATCGAGACACGGCGGCCCGGCTCGGCGCCGACGGTGGCCCCGGCCCGGTCGTAGCCCCGGTCGAGGGCCGACCACACGGCCGTCGCGTCGCCGAAGCCGCCGCCCGCGACGAAGGAGTTCAGGGCGCGCAGATCGCCGTCGCCGCGCACCGTCACCGTACGTTCCTCCAGGACGCGGCCCGCGAACCGCACCACGGTCAGCCGCTCGCCCCGGTAGAAGCGGGCGAACTTGCCCGCCGCCGTGGGGTCCGCGCCGCTCAGCCCGGCGAAGGCCGCGCGCAGGTCCGCCATCCGCGCGCCGCGCATCGACGTGGAGAAGTCGAGCAGGAACACCACGTGGTCGCCGGTGCGGCGGGCCGGGTCGCCGTAGTCGTCCATCAGGCGCTGGATGACGGAGAGCTGGTCGGGGTAGGAGAGCGCGTTGCCGATGGCGGACCGCAGCTGCGGCGGCCGGGGCACGTCCGCGCCGACGGGCCGCCGCCAGGTGCGCTCCACCAGCTTCTTCTGTACGTCGTCGCGCCGCAGCCAGTCGACGACCTTGCGGTACGCCTTGTGCTGCTTGGCGTCGAGCAGCACCAGCGGGAAGTCGGACAGGACCATGCCGTCCGCCGGGTGCACGATCTCCAGGGGGCGGCGCAGGGTCCCCGCCGCGTTCAGGGAGAGGAGTTCCGCCTCGTGCGCGACGAGGGCGTTGGCCCGGCCGGGACGGCGCACGTAGGCGTCGACCAGGGCGCGGGAGCTGGCGGCGGTGAGCGTCTGCCCGGAGCGGAAGCCGCGCAGCCGGTCGCAGGACACGTCCCGCTCGCGCAGCACCCCGCCGGTGCCCGCGGCGGCCGTGGCCACGCCGACGAGCGCGGCGCGCCCGGTGTCGCTGCGCCGCGGGTCGGCCATGCCGAAGCGCACGGTCCCGTCGGCGGCGGCGTCCGCGATGTCGGCCCAGGTGATCCGGCCACCCCGGGCGGAGGCGCGGACGCGCTCCGCGGTGGCGCGGGTGAGGCCGACGACGACCGGGGAGCGCATGATCGCGGTGGACTCGGGCGGCGCGGCGGGCCGCCCGCGCTCCCGCAGCCGCAGCAGGTACGAGCGGTCGGAGGCGGGCCAGGCCAGGTCGTAGGAGCCGAGCGGCTCGGAGAGGTCGGCCGTGGCCTTGAAGTCGATGTCGAGTTCGACCCCCGTGTCGTCCTTCAGCTCGCCGAGGAACGGCTCCACGTCGGCGAGTTCGGGGCTCGCAAGCACCCGCAGGGTCGTGGTGTCCCCGCCTCGGCCGCAGGCGGTCAGGGTGGTGGCGAGCAGCGCCAGGCAGACGGCGAGGGCGCGCCGCCTCACGAGGGGCCGCCGTCGACGGGCGGGCAGGTGCCGACGTGGTTGATGATCCGCTCCAGGGCGTCCAGGTCGGGCGCGTCGGCCTTCGTCTGGTCGGGGTTGGGGGTGGGCACCTGCACGCCGTGCGCGCGCAGATAGGAGTTCAGCTGCTCGCTGGTGCTGTCCTCGCCGGAGAACCGCACCCGGAAGCCCAGCTCGATGGCCCGCTGGCGCAGCGCGGGGTCGGACTCCATCAGGGCGGTGAGCCGGTCGCCCTCCTCGTTGAGGGAGATGAGCTGCGGCTCGGTGAGGGCCTGCGGCGAGGGGTAGAGCAGCACGCGGCGGCTGTCGGCCCGCCGGTGCCGCTTCTGGAAGTCCACCTGGTGGGCGAGGAACTGGTGCTCGTAGATCAGCGACACCGGCGCGATGGACTCGCCCTCGTCGGAGAAGTAGCTGTCGGCCTGCTCGTCGGCGGCCATGCCCTGGAGGTTGATCAGCGGCTTGACCTTGGCGGCGACGTCGAGGACCGGGTCACCGCCGCGCGCGTCGCCGCGCTTGCGCTCGGTGCCCGGGGGCCGGTTCCCGTTCTTCACGAAGGCGAGGATGCTCAGATACGTACCGGCGGCGTTGGACTCGCAGACGCTGGAGGTGCGCACGAGGACGCGGCCGCTGTTGCTGTGCGCGGAGTGGGCGCGGTAGCCGATGCCGTTCCAGGTCTTGTCGCGCTCGATGAGCTTCAGGAACCCCGCCATGTCGAGGTCGTAGTACAGCGTGTCCCCGCCGCCGCGCGCCCGCTGCGGGCGGGCCACGCCCGCGGCCACCAGCGTCTGGGCGTACGCGCGGAACGTGCCGAGGGCCAGGGGCGTCACGAACGGGCGGGCGGTGCGCACCGAGCGCCGCTGGTCCCGCATGATCAGGCGGGCGGCGGGCTGGCCCGAGGGGAAGACGACGTCCATGCCCGCGAGCGACTGCGTGGCGATGCCGCGCGAGCCCAGGCGGTGGATGTCCACGCGGATGCCGTGCTTCAGGAGCAGGCGCTGGACCTCGGGGTCCTTGAAGTAGTCCGACTTCGACGCCATCTTGCCGTCGATCGTCGTGATGCGCTCGAAGGGGCGCAGGGCGTTGCCCGAGACGAGCAGGGCGAGGGTGCCCGCGAGGGCGAGGGGCATCGCGGCGACCACGTGCCGGGGGAAGCGGCGGCGCCGGGCCGCCGGGCGGCGGGTGGCCAGGCGGGGTTCTTCTCTGCTGGACGTGCTGGCTCTGTCGGGCACCGCGCTCTCCTGCCTCGGGCGGGGGCAGGAGCATGCGCCTCCCCCGCGAACGGGGCGCCGGGGACCGGCTAACTCCGCCTGAACCTAAGGTGAATGACGGTCCATCAGCTGCCGCAGCCCTCGCGGGACGCCCCGGACCCGCCCCTTCCCGCTTCCTGGGGGCTCCGCCCCCGGACCCCGAGGGCGAGGCCGCAGGCCGGTAGGGCCGGTGGCGCAGGGGCCTCAGCCCTTGGTCAGTTGGCCCGTGGAAGGCACCTGGTTCGTGACCTCCACGCCCGCGGAGCGGCCCGCCTCCTTGACGGAGTTGATCGTGTCGTCGAAGGACCCGACCACCGCCTCCGTGGACTCCCCCTTGCGGAGCTTGGACGGGAGGTCCTTGAGGGCCTCGACGCCCGCCGTCAGGGGGGCCACGGCCCGGGCGAGGGCGGCGTCGCCCTGGGCGTTGCGCAGGGCCGCCCTGAGCCGGTTGTAGCTGAAGGCCCCGGCGATCCCGGCCTTGACCAGGGCGAACCTCCGCCCGTCCGCGCCCGCCTTGAAGCGGCCGTCCCGGTACGGCTTCACGATCCACTGGTACGTCGCGCCGGCGGCGAGCCCCGCGTTGGTGACGAAGCGGGTCTTCGCGAACTTCTGCCGCTCGGCGGAGCTGGTGCCGGTGGGGCTCGCCGGGTCGCCGTCGTCACCGCCGCAGCCCGTGGCCCCGACGAGGAGGGCGCAGCACAGCAGGAGCGGGACGAGCGCGCGGCGTACCGCGGCGGCCGGTGCGGAGCGGAACACGGGTGACCTCCCGGAGGCGGGGACGGCTCCCCCGGCCAGCAGCCTCGCCCCGCCCGGGCGGCCCCGCAAGGCGGGCGGGGCCGTTGGAGGCTCCCGGACACCCTGGCTCCCGGACACCCCGACTCCTGGACACCCTGGCTCCTGGGCTCCCTGGCTCCTGGGCTCCCTGGCTCCTGGGCTCCCGGCCCTCCGGGTTTCAACGGCGTGGAAGCCGGTACCCGCCCCTCATGTCCCCCCGATTCACCAAGAGCACCCGAGGCGGCGCCGACGCCGCGAAGGTCATCGTCGTCATCGCGGACGTCGCGGCGGTCATCATCGTCCTGTGGATCCTGATGGACCTGCTGAAGGCCAACCGGGGCAACGACCTGGTGCAGGTCGTGCGCGACGTCGCCCAGTGGCTCGCGAGCTGGTCGCACGACCTGTTCACCTTCGACGAGCGCTGGGCGCGGGTCGTGGCGGGCTACGGCCTGGCCGCCGTCGTGTACCTCGTGGTCGGCCACCTGGTGGCGGGGCAGCTGCGCCGCCACTGAGCGCGGGCCCCGCCGGACAGGCCCTAGCAGCAGTCCGGGTCGAGCCCCGCGGGCAGGTCCGCGCCCGAGAAGACCCGGCAGGTCGCCTCGTCGCCGCCGAGCGCCGCCACCGCGAGCAGCAGGGAGCCCGCCGTCCAGGTGGTCTGCTCGACGGGCCAGACGGCCGCGTCGTCGTAGACGTAGCCCGTCCAGTACAGGCCGGTCTCGTCGTCGCGCAGGTGCTGGATGGACTTCAGGACGTCCACGGCGCGGTCGGACTCGCCGAGCGCCCACAGGGCGAGGGCGAGCTCGGCGCTCTCGCCGCCGGTGACCCAGGGGTTGGGCACCACGCAGCGCACGCCGAGGCCGGGCACGACGAAGCGGTCCCAGCCCTCCTCGATGCGGGCCTTGGCCTCGGCCCCGGTGAGCGCGCCGCCGAGGACGGGGTAGTACCAGTCCATCGAGTAGCGGTCCTTGTCGAGGAACCGCTCGGGGTGCCGGCGGATCGCGTGGGCCAGGGCGCCCGCCGCCAGCTCCCAGTCCGGCTGGAGGTCCTCGCGCGTCTCGGCGATGGCGAGGGCGCAGCGCAGCGCCTGGTGGACGGAGGAGGAGCCGGTCAGGAGCGCGTCGGCGACCGGGGTTCCGTCCGGCTCCCGCTTCCAGCCGATCTGGCCGCCCGGCTGCTGGAGCGCGAGCACGAACTCGACGGCGGCCACGACCACCGGCCACATCCGGTCGAGGAACGCCTCGTCGCCGGTGGTCAGGTAGTGGTGCCAGACGCCGACGGCCACGTACGCGCAGAAGTTGGTCTCGCGGCCCCGGTCCGTGACGGCGTCCGGGTCGCCGTCGGCGTACGCCGCGTACCAGGAGCCGTCCGCGTTCTGGTGCCGGGCGAGCCAGTCGTAGGCGCGGGCGGCGGCCGCGTGCTCGCCCGCCGCGTCCAGGGCCATGGCCGCCTCGGTGTGGTCCCACGGGTCCAGGTGGTGGCCGCGGAACCAGGGTATGGCGCCGTCGGGGCGCTGCGCGGCGAGGATGCCGCGGACCGTGTCCGCTGCCTGATGTGCCGTCAGAACGCCGGGCAGGGCCAGGTGTTCGGTGCGCTCGGGACTCGTCACGCCCCGGCCTTCGCGTCAGCGGGGTCGGGGGTGGCGGCGGCGCGCGGCAGGTGCGGCTTGGTCGCGTACGCCACGAAGCTCTTGCCGATCAGCGGGTTCAGGGCCTGCTCGGCGAGCTTCGTCGCCAGCGGCTTCTTCATGATGTCCCAGACCAGGAGCTTGTGGTACGCGCGGACGGGCAGCGCCTTGTCGTTGTCCACGCCGAACGCGCACTTGAGCCACCAGTACGGGGAGTGCAGCGCGTGCGCGTGGTGGGTGCCGTAGGGCTTGAGGCCCGACTCCCGCATCCTGGCGAGGAGTTCGTCGGCGCGGTAGATGCGGATGTGGCCGCCCTCGACCTCGTGGTACGCGTCGCTGAGGGTCCAGCAGACCTTCTCCGGGCCGTAGCGCGGGACCGTCACGGCTATGCGGCCGCCGGGCTTCAGGACCCGGACCATCTCCGCGAGGACGCCCTTGTCGTCGGGGATGTGCTCCATCACCTCGGAGATGATCACGACGTCGAACGACTCGTCGGGGAAGGGCAGGTTGAGCGCGTCGCCCTCCATCGCGGTCGCGGTGGCGCCCGCCGGGGCCTCGCCCGCCTCCTTCATGGCCGCGAACCACTTCGCGACCTCGCGGATCTCCTCGCCGTTCTGGTCGAGCGCCACCACCTGGGCGCCGCGCCGGTAGCACTCGAAGGCGTGCCGTCCGGCCCCGCAGCCGAGGTCGAGGACGCGGTCCCCCGGCGCGAGGGGGAAGCGGGTGAAGTCGACGGTCAGCACGGGGTCCTGCTTTCGTGGTGGGGGCCAGCAACTTCGGTGAGGGCGGCCGCGGGAGCCGCGCCGCGCGGGGCCGCGGGGCGGACCGGGGCCGGGCCCGCGGAGCCGGCCATGGCCGCGCGGTAGCGCTCCACCGTGCCCTGCGCGGCCCGCGCCCAGGTGAAGCGTTCGAGGACGCGGGCGCGCCCGGCCGCGCCGAGCCGGGCCCGCAGCTCCGGGTCGCCGAGGAGCCGTCCGAGGCCCGCGGCCAGCGCCCCCGAGTCGCCGGGCGGCACGGCGAGGCAGGTGCGGCCGTCGGGCCCCGCGACCTCCGGGATGGCCCCGCCGGTCGTGGCGAGCAGCGGCGTCCCCGTGGCCATCGCCTCGGCCGCGGGCAGCGAGAAGCCCTCGTACAGGGAGGGCACGCACGCGACCTGGGCCGAGCGCACCAGGTCGACGAGTTCCGCGTCCGTGATGCCCTTGACGAACTCGACGGCCCCTTCGAGGCCGTACCGCTCGATGGCGGCGGCGACCGGGCCGTCCTCGGCGCGCTTGCCGACGACGACGAGGTGCGCGTCGGGGTGTTCCGTACGGGTCTTCGCGAGCGCCTCGACCAGGTGGATCAGGCCCTTGAGCGGCACGTCCGCGCTGGACGTCGTCACGATCCGGCCCGGCACCTGGGGCACGGCCGGGTCGGGCGAGAAGAGGTCGGTGTCGGCACCGATGTGGACGACGTCGATCCGGTCCGGGCGGACGCCGAGGTGGTCGACGATCTCCTGGCGCGAGGTCCCGGAGACCGTGACGATCGAGGGCAGGCGGCGCGCGACGCGCTTCTGCATGCGCGTGAACGCGTACCAGCGCCGCACGGAGGCGCGGCGCTTCCAGTCGGCGGCCGCGTCCAGCTCCAGCTGCCGGTCGACGGTGATCGGGTGGTGGATGGTCGTCACCAGCGGGGCGCCGAGGTCGCCGAGCAGGCCGTAGCCGAGCGTCTGGTTGTCGTGGATGACGTCGAACGCGCCGCGCCGGGCGCGCAGTTGGCGCCGGGCCCGCAGGCTGAAGGTGACCGGCTCCGGGAAGCCGCCGGTCCACATCGTGGCCACTTCGAGGGCGTCGATCCAGTCGCGGTACTCGTCGCGCTTGGGGGTGCGGAAGGGGTCCGGCTGGCGGTAGAGGTCCAGGCTCGGCAGCTCGGTCAGGCTGAGCCCGGCGAGGTCCTCGCCCTCGTCGAGCACCGGGTAGGGCTGGGCGCCGATGACCTCGACGCGGTGGCCGAGCCGGGCGAGCTCACGCGAGAGGTGCCGTACGTACACGCCCTGGCCGCCGCAGAACGGGTTCCCCTTGTAGGTCAGGAGAGCGATGCGCAGGGCGCGGCCGCCGTCCGTCGCAGGGCCCGGCGGGGGGCCGGCCTCTCTGGCCTCAGCGGTCACTGTCGGCCCCCTTCTTCCTTCAGTTGTCCGCGAGACTACGCCGGGACGGTAATGTAGAACAAGTTTCAGAGTTGGTTCCCGTCGCGACCGCCCGTGATCGCCGGACGGGCTCGAATCTACCGGCAGGTAGCCACGCCGGAAGGCCCGGATCAGGTGATTCGCGCCACGGCGACCGCCCTGCTGTACGGTCGCTTCGCGGTCGCGGTCCCGGCGTCCCACGGACGGGACCACGGGGCGGAACTGTGGGATCTTTTGCGGACGAGTGGGCCGGGCTCGGGACCCCCGGGACCCCAGGGACGGCTGACGGGACTGACGGGGCGACGGGACGATGACAGCTGACGCGAAGACGGCCGGGGCGCGGGCGACGGTGTCACCCCCGCTCACCGAGCGCCAGGAGGCGCGCCGCCGCCGCATCCTGCACGCCAGTGCCCAACTGGCCAGCCGGGGCGGCTTCGACGCGGTCCAGATGCGCGAGGTCGCGGAGGCCGCCGGGGTCGCGCTCGGCACGCTCTACCGCTACTTCCCCTCGAAGGTGCACCTGCTCGTCGCGACGATGCAGGACCAGCTCCAGCACATGCACACCACGCTGCGCAAGCGGCCGCCCGCCGGACGGACGCCCGCCGAGCGGGTCGCGGAGACCCTGATGCGGGCCTTTCGCGCGCTGCAGCGCGAGCCGCACCTCGCGGACGCCATGGTGCGCGCCCTGACGTTCGCCGACCGCTCCGTGAGCCCCGAGGTGGACACGGTCTCGCGGCTCACGACGGCGATCGTCCTGGACGCCATGGGCCTGGACGGGCAGCCGACGGCGGCGCAGCTCTCCGCGGTGCGGGTGATCGAGCACACCTGGCACTCGGCGCTGATCACCTGGCTCTCCGGCCGGGCCTCCATCGCCCAGGTGAAGATCGACATCGAGATGGTGTGCCGGCTGATCGACCTGACCGCGCCGGACCCGGCGTAGCGCACGCCCCCGGGCAGCGCACGCCCGGCCCCCGGAAGCGCCCCGCTACTCCTCCGGCGGGAACACCACCTCGCCGCTGCCGAGCAGGCTGATCGTGATGGCCTCGACCGGGCAGCCCTCGGCGGCCCCCAGGAGCTGCTCGGACGCGTCCACCTCGGCCCGCCTGGGGTGCGACTGACGGGCGGAGTCCAGGGCGAAGCCGTCCGGCGCGAGGTTCACGCACATCCCGGAGCCGATGCACACCGACCGGTCGACCTCGACGTGCCAGCGGTCGCCCATCAGTCCCCGGCCCCCTCGGGCGTGTACCCGGCGGGCAGATGGATCATCTTGTGCTCGAAGTACTCGCCGTACCCCTCGGGCCCGAACTCCCGGCCGAGGCCGGAGTTCTTGTAACCGCCGAAGGGGCCCGCCATGTCCAGGCTGAAGGTGTTCACCGCGTACGTGCCGGTGCGCACCCGGCGGGCGACGTCCAGGCCGCGCTCGACGTCGGCGGTCCACACACTGCCGCTGAGGCCGTACTCGGAGTCGTTGGCGATCCGCACGGCCTCCTCCTCGTCGCCGTACTCGATGAGGCAGATGACGGGCCCGAAGATCTCCTCGCGGGCGACCCGCATGGAGTTGTCGACGCCGCCGAGCAACGTCGGCTCGACGTACCAGCCGCGGTCGAACCCGGCGGGGCGGCCGCCGCCCGCGAGGATCTTGGCGCCCTCCTCCTGACCGATGCGGATGTAGTCGAGCGAGCGCCGCTGCTGCCGCTCGGCGACCAGCGGCCCGAGCTCGGTCGCCGGGTCCATCGGGTCGCCGACCTTCAGCGCGGACGCGGCGGCGGCGAAGGCATCGGCGAACTCGCCCGCACGGGAGCGCGGCACGAGGATGCGGGTCTGGGCCACGCACGCCTGGCCGTTGATCATCCACGCGTAGGGCGCGATGCCCGCCACCGCGCTCGCCGCGTCGGCGTCGGGCAGGACGACGGCGGCCGACTTGCCGCCCAACTCCAGCGTCACGCGCGTGAGATGGCGGGAGCAGACCTCCATGACGCGCTTGCCCGCGGCCACGGACCCGGTGAAGGACACCTTGTCGACGCCGGGGTGTCCGACGAGGTACTCGCTGACCTCCCGGCCCGCGGAGACGATGGAGAGCACGCCCTCCGGCAGGCCCGCCTCGGCGACGATCTCGGCGAGGACGTACGCGTCGAGCGGGGTCTCCGGCGAGGTCTTGAGGATCACCGGGCACCCGGCGAGCAGCGCGGGCGCGAGCTTGGCCGCGGCGGTGAACTGCGGGACGTTCCACGGCACCACGGCCGCCACGACGCCCATGGGCTCGCGCCGCACCAGGATCCCGCCGAGCACGCCCGCGCGCGCCTCCTCGTAACGGAACTCCCGCGCCGTGGTGATCGCCGCGTCCCAGACCATCATCGCGGCCAGGGCCTGCACCAGGACGGAGGCGGTGATCGGGGTGCCGTTCTCGGAGCTGATGACCCGGGCGAGCTCCTCGTGCCGCGCGGCCAGGCCGTCCTTGATCCTCGTGACGACCTCGATCCGCTCGTCGAGGCCCATCCGCGGCCAGGGCCCTTCGTCGAAGGCCTGGCGGGCGAGGGCGACGGCCCGGTCGACGTCGGCCGTCGCGGCGTGCGGCACCCGCGCGAAGACCTCGCCGGTGTGCGGCGAGACGACCTCGATGACGTCCTTGCCGAGCGGCGGGGTCAACTCCCCGCCGATGAACAGCTGTCCGTGCTCCACGAGTTCCGTCATGGCCGACCGCCTCCTGCGGGACGCTTTCTGACGCTGTTTCAGAACTGATATCAGTTCTAGTTATAGTGGGCAACGGCCGTGCGGCCGACAGCTCCGGCGGCAGGGACGGGGGGCGGCGGATGACCCAGGTGACGGACCCAGGGGTGACCGGACACGGCGGCGGGGTGTGGAGCATCGCCGTGCCGATCCCGGACAACCCCCTCGGCCACACGCTGGTGTACGTGCTCGACACCGACCGGGGCCCCGTCCTCATCGACACCGGCTGGGACGACCCGGCGTCGTGGGACGTGCTCGTCGCGGGGCTCGCCGCCTGCGGCACCGAGGTCGCCGAGGTGCACGGGGTGCTGCTCACCCACCACCACCCGGACCACCACGGCCTGTCCGCGCGGGTGCGGGCCGCCTCCGGGGCGTGGCTCGCGATGCACGAGGCCGACGCGCACGTGGTGCGGCGCACCCGGGAGTATCCGATGCGGCGGTGGTTCGGGTATCTGGTGGACAAGCTGACCGCCGCGGGCGCGCCCGCCGGGCACGTGGCGCCGCTGGCCGCCGCCCGCGACGCGGGGCGCGTCCCCGGGCTCGCCGCCCGCCTTCCCGCCCTGCCCGACCGGCCGATCCCGCCCGGCGAGCTCCTCGACCTGCCCGGCCGCCGCCTGCGCGCGATCTGGACGCCGGGCCACACCCCGGGCCACGTGTGCCTGCACCTGGAGGAGGAGCACCCGGCTCGACTCCCCGGGCGCGGGCGCCTGTTCAGCGGCGACCACCTGCTCCCGGGCATCACCCCGCACATCGGCCTGTACGAGGACCCGGACGACCGGACGGTGACCGACCCCGTCGGGGACTACCTGGACTCCCTGGAGCGCATCGGGCGGCTCGGTGTCGCGGAGGTCCTGCCCGCGCACCAGCACGCCTTCGCCCACGCGCCCGCCCGCGTACGGGAGTTGCTCGCCCACCACGAGGCGCGGCTCGCGGACCTGCTCGCGCTGCTCGCCGAGGCACGCACCCCCTGGCAGCTCGCCGAGCGCATGGAGTGGAACAGGCCCTGGGCGGACATCCCCCCGGGGTCCCGCACCATCGCCGTCTCCGAGGCGGAGGCGCATGTGCGCAGGCTGGTGAAGCTGGGACGCGCGCAGGCGGTGCCGGGCAGCGACCCGGTGGCGTACGCGGCGGTGTGAGGCCCCGCGGCGCTCGCCCGCCCCGTCACCAGCTCAGCTCGCCCCGCAGCACCGCGTCCGCGCCGCCGTCGATGAAGACCACCTGGCCGGTGACGTGGGTGTTCTCCGGCGAGGTGAGGAAGTCGAGCAGCGGGGCGACCTGCTCCGGCTCGCCGTAGCCGTTCAGCGGCATGGGGACGGCGGCGTCCGCGATCGCGCGGATCTCCGGGTCCTCGATCATGGGGCGGCTCATGGGGGTGCGGATGATGCCGGGTCCGATCGCGTTCAGCGGGATGCCCGCGCCCGCCCACGCGTCGCTCACGGCGGCGCGCCGCACCCACCGCGCGAGGGCGTGCTTGGCGGAGGCGTACACCCGCTGCTCCTCGCCGCGCTCGATCGCGGCGCGCGCGGCGGCGACGGCCGCGGCCTCGTCGTCGGCGAGCACCGCCTCGACGATCGCCGGGTCGGCGGGGTGCAGGACGGCCACGGACGCCACGGCGACCGCGCGCGGATCGCGGCCCGCGGCGAGCAGCGGCCGCAGTCCGGTGAGCGTGGCGATGGCGCCGAAGGCGTTCACCCGCACGGTCACCGGGTCGTACGCGGCGATGCCCGCACAGGCGATCACGGCGTCGAGCCGCCCGCCGCCGAGGTCGGCCGCCGCCTCGGCGAGCAGCGCGCGGCCCTCCGCGGTGGAGAGGTCGGCGCCGATGTCGGTGTCCTTGAGGTCCGCGCCGATGACCCGGTGACCCCGCGCGCTCAGTCTGCGCGCGGTGGCCCTGCCGATGCCGGAGGCGGCCCCGGTGATCAGATAGGTGCGGGCGGCCTGGTCCGCGCTGCGGTCCTGCTGCCCACGGCTCGGGTCCGTCACGGTGGTGCTCCCCTCGACTGCCGCGCCTTGAGGCTCCCGCCACGCTACGCCCGCCGCACGGACCGCACCAGAGCGCGATCACGGGCCGCGCCCCCTTCGGCGCACCCTCGGCGTCCGCCGGGCCGCGTGCCGGGAAGGGCGGCGTACGGGCCGGTAGAGTGTGCGGGTCGTCATCACGTACGTACGAGGGGAAGCCGGTGGAAGTCCGGCGCTGCACCTTCCCCGAGGTCCTGGCTTCGCTCGGTCCGGGAGAGGCCGCCGTGGCACAACCCGCCCGTGGCGAGCCGGAGCACCTCGTGCGACGCGTGACCGGCTCGCGTCATCGGGACCGTACCGATGGCCGGCACCGTCGAGGCATACGGAGCCGGAGCCGCCCGGTGCCCCTGTCGTGCCGTGCCGCCCGGCTCCCCGCAGGGAGAGGCACCCGCCGCATCATGAACGTTCGCCGCAGCGCAGCTGCCCTGGCCGCCGTCGCCGCCCTCGGCACGGCCGCGGCCCCGGCCGCCCTCGCCGACGAGGCCTCGCCCTCGCCCTCCGGCACGCTCCCCTCGGGTCTGTACGGCAAGACGGACCCGAAGTTCGACGGCGTGTTCCGGCAGTCGTACGCCCTGCTCGCGCAGGACGCGACCGGGGTCACGCCCGCGACGAAGGCCGTGGACTGGCTGACCGGCCAGCAGTGCGGCAGCGGCGGCTTCGCCGCCTACCGCGCCGACGCGGACGTGCCCTGCGACTCCAAGGCTCAGGTCGACAGCAACTCGACGGCCGCGGCCGTGCAGGCCCTGGCCGCGCTCGGCGGCGAGAAGAAGGCCGTCGACAAGGGCGTGGCCTGGCTGAAGTCCGTGCAGAACCAGGACGGCGGCTGGGGCTACACCCCGGGCCTGCCGAGCGACGCCAACTCCACCGGCATCGTGATCGGCGCGCTCGCCGCCGCCGGGGAGAAGCCCGCGACGGCGAAGTCCCAGAAGGGCAGGACCCCGCTGGACGCGCTGACGAAGCTCGCCATGGACTGCGGCAAGGACGGCGGTGCCTTCGGCCTCGCCGACGCCAAGTCCGGCAAGCTCGCGCCGAACGCCGACGCCACAGCGGCCGGTGTCCTCGGCGGCCTCGGCAAGGGCCTGGTCGTGAGCGCGCCGAAGAAGGACGCCGCCGCGCCGAAGTGCGTCAAGGCCGCGTCGGCGGACCAGGCCGCGGCCAACGGCACCGGCTACCTCATCGACGCCCTCGGCAAGTCCGGCCACCTCACCTCGTCCCTGCCCGGCTCCACGGACAAGCCCGACGTCGGCAACACCGCCGACGCGGTCGTCGCGCTGGCCGCCGCGGGCCAGGGCGAGCAGGCGGAGAAGTCCGCCCAGTGGCTCGCGGGCAACTCCGCGGACTGGGCGAAGCAGGGCGGCCCCGCCGCCTACGCGCAGCTGGTCTTCGCCGCCCACGCCGCGGGCCTCGACCCGCGTGACTTCGGCGGCGCCGACCTGGTCAAGCAGCTCAACGCGACCGGCCCGGCCCCGCGGGCGCAGGCCGCCGACGAGGAGAAGGACAAGGACGACGACGGCAGTGGCGTGAGCGTCTGGTGGATCGTCGGCGTCGGCCTGGCCGCGGGCGCGGGCATCGGCTTCCTCCTGAGCGGCCGCAAGAAGAACCAGCTGTGACGCACCGCCGTCGCGGACACGGCCACCGCCGCACGGTGGCCGTGCTCTTCGCCGCCCTGCTCGCGCTCCTCGCGGCCGCCCCCGCCCACGCCGCCGACTACCGCTACTGGTCGTTCTGGCAGCGCGGCGAGGGCGGCGCGTGGACGTACGCGACCCAGGGGCCCTCGACCGCACGGCCCGACGACGGGGACGTGGACGGGTTCCGCTTCGCCGTGTCCGCCGACGCGAAGACCGCGAAGAAGCCGCGCGGCACCGCCGACTTCGACACCGTCTGCGCGGACACGAAGGCCGCGGCGGGCAAGAAGCGGATCGCGGTCGTCATCGACTTCGGCACGGCCGCCGACGCCCCGGACGGGCGGACCCCGCCGAAGCCGCGTACCGCGTGCGCCCGCATCGACGACGGCGGGTCGAGCGCCGACGCGCTCGCCGCGGTCGCCAAGCCCCTGCGCTACGACAACAACGCGCTGCTGTGTGCCATCGCCGACTACCCGAAGTCCGGCTGCGGCGAGCAGGTGTCCGGCGACAAGGGCGACCGGAGCGGGCGGAGCGCCGCCGACGAGGGCGACGGCGGCCCGTCCGTCGGCCTGGTCGCCGGGGTCGCCGCCGTGGTCGTGCTCGGCGCCGCCGCCGTCTGGCAGGCCCGCCGCCGGCGCGGGTGAGCCGGCCCGACGCGATGACCAGCCCACGCGATGTGCGGGCCGCCCCGCGCCGCCGCCCCGCCCCCGAGGCGAACCGCTCCAACGCCCTGCACCCGGGCGCCTGGTGGCTGTGGGCCCTCGGGCTCGCCACGGCCGCGTCCCGCACCACCAACCCGCTGCTCATCGGGCTGCTCGTCGGGGTCGCGGGGTACGTCGTCGCGGCCCGGCGCACCTCCGCTCCGTGGGCGCGCGCGTACGGGGCGTTCGTGAAGATCGCCCTGTTCGTCATCGGCATCCGCCTGGTCTTCGCGGTGTTCCTCGGCTCGCCGATCCCGGGCACCCACCTCATCGTGACGCTGCCGGAGGTGCCGCTGCCGGACTGGGCGCAGGGCGTGCGGATCGGCGGCCGGGTCACCGCGGAGGGCGTGGTGTTCGCGCTGTACGACGGGGTGCGCCTGGCGGGCCTGCTGATCTGCGTCGGCGCCGCGAACGCCCTGGCGAGCCCGGCCCGGCTGCTGAAGGCCCTGCCGGGCGCCCTGTACGAGGCGGGGGTCGCCGTCGTCGTCGCGATGACGTTCGCGCCGAACCTGATCGCCGACGTCCAGCGGCTGCGTGCCGCGCGCAGGCTGCGCGGACGCGCGGACCGCGGCGTCCGCGGCCTGCTCCAGGTCGGCCTGCCCGTCCTGGAGGGCGCCCTCGAACGGTCCGTGGCGCTGGCCGCCGCGATGGACGCGCGCGGCTTCGGGCGCGCCGCGGCCGTGCCCGCGCGGGTGCGCAGGACCACGGCGGCCCTGACGCTCGGCGGGCTCCTGGGCGTGTGCGCGGGCACGTACGGGCTGCTGACCGCGGATGGCGGGACGTACGGCCTGCCGGTGCTCGGCGCCGGGCTCGCCGCGGCGCTCGGCGGCCTGTGGCTCGGCGGGCGGCGCGCGGTGCGCACCCGCTACCGGCCCGACGTGTGGGGCGTGCGCGCCTGGCTCGTCGCCGGGTCCGGCGCCGCCGTCGCGGGCCTGATGATCGCCGCGAGTTCGTCCGGGGCCGCGGCCCTGCGTCCGGGAGTCGTCCCGCTGGTCGCTCCGGAGCTGCCGCTGTGGCCCGCCGCGGCGATCCTGCTCGGCCTGCTCCCGGCGTTCGTCGCACCGGTGCCGCCGCCCGCCGAGGCCCCCGCCCCCCGCCCGTCCCGAGCCGCCGCCCAGGAGCAGAGCCCATGACCATGATCCGGTTCGAGGACGTCTCCGTACGGTACGAGGGCGTGGCCAGGGCCACCGTCGAGCACGTGGACCTGGCCGTCCCCGAGGGCGAGCTGGTCCTGGTGGTCGGCCCGTCCGGGGTCGGCAAGTCCACCCTGCTCGGCACCGTCAGCGGGCTCGTGCCGCACTTCACCGGCGGCACGCTGCGCGGGCGCGTGACCGTGGCGGGCCGCGACACCCGCACCCACAAGCCGCGCGAGCTCGCCGACGTGGTCGGCACGGTGGGCCAGGACCCGCTCGCCCACTTCGTGACGGACACGGTCGAGGACGAGCTGGCGTACGGCATGGAGTCGCTGGGGCTCGCCCCCGGCGTGATGCGCCGCCGCGTCGAGGAGACCCTCGACCTGCTCGGCCTCGCCGAGCTGCGGGACCGGCCCATCTCCACCCTGTCCGGCGGCCAGCAGCAGCGCGTCGCCATCGGCTCCGTCCTCACCCCGCACCCCCGGGTCCTGGTCCTCGACGAGCCGACGTCCGCGCTCGACCCGGCGGCGGCCGAGGAGGTCCTGGCCGTCCTCCAGCGCCTGGTCCACGACCTGGGCACCACGGTCCTGATGGCCGAGCACCGCCTGGAGCGGGTCGTCCAGTACGCCGACCAGGTGCTGCTCCTGGCCTCGCCCGGCGCGGCCCCCGTCCTGGGCGACCCGGCCGAGCTGATGGCGGTCTCGCCGGTGTTTCCGCCGGTCGTGGCCCTGGGCCGGCTCGCCGGGCTCACCCCGCTGCCACTGACCGTGCGGGACGCCCGGCGCAAGGCGGCCGGGCTGCGCGAGCGGCTCGCCGACGCCGTGCCGCCGGAGCGGGGCGCGGCGCCCACCGCGTCCGCCGCGCCTGCCGCGCCTGCCTCGACAGAGGCGCGGCGCGCGGCCCCGGCGGGCCGGTGGTGGCGGCTCGGGCGGACGGCGCCCGGGGAACCCGCGGGTCAGGGCGCGGCCGCGGGCGGCGCGCGGGTCGAGGGGCTCGCGGTGCGCCGGGGGCGCGTCGAGGCGCTGCGCCGCGTCGACCTGGCCGTGGCGCCGGGCGAGACCCTCGCCCTGATGGGCCGCAACGGCGCGGGCAAGTCCACCCTCCTGTCCACCCTGGTGGGCCTGCTGCCGCCGACGGCCGGCACGGTCCGCGTGGGCGGTCTCGCCCCGCACCGCACGGCCCCGCGCGAGCTGATCCGCCGCGTCGGCCTCGTCCCGCAGGAGCCGCGCGACCTGCTGTACGCGGACACGGTCGCCGCCGAGTGCGCGGCCGCCGACCACGACGCCGGGGCGCCCGCGGGCAGCTGCCGCGACCTGGTGGCGGAGCTGCTGCCCGGCATCGCCGACGACACGCACCCGCGGGACCTGTCCGAGGGCCAGCGCCTGGCCCTCGCCCTCGCGATCGTCCTCACGGCCCGGCCGCCGCTGCTGCTCCTCGACGAGCCGACCCGGGGCCTGGACTACGCGGCCAAGGCCCGTCTGGTCACGATCCTGCGCGGCCTCGCCGCCGAGGGCCACGCGATCGTCCTGGCCACGCACGATGTGGAGCTCGCTGCCGAGCTGGCGCACCGGGTGGTGATCCTCGCCGAGGGCGAGGTCGTCGCCGACGGCCCCACCGCCGAGGTGGTCGTGTCGTCCCCGGCCTTCGCCCCGCAGGTCACGAAGGTCCTGGCACCACAGCGATGGCTCACGGTTTCCCAGGTACGTGACGCCTTGGAGGGTTCCGATGGGTGAGGGAGGGAGCGCCCCGAAGGGGCGCGGGGAACCGCGCGACCAGCCCCCGACGGCCCGCAGAGAACAGAACGCCCAGGTACGCCCCATAAGGCTGGGCCCCCGCTCCGTGGCCGCCCTGGCCCTGGTGAGCGCCATCGGCGTGGCGGCCTTCGCCTGGCCCCTGCTCGCCGGGCCCGAGTCGACCATCAGCGCACATGCGCAAGACGCACCCTGGCTGTTCGCCGCCCTGCTCCCCCTCCTCGTGGGCGTGGTCGTGGCGACGATCTCGGACGTCGGCCTGGACGCGAAGGCCATCGCGATGCTGGGGGTGCTCGCCGCGGCCGGGGCCGCGCTGCGGCCGCTCGGCGCCGGTACGGCCGGGATCGAGCCGATGTTCTTCCTGATGGTGCTGAGCGGGCGCGTGCTCGGACCGGGCTTCGGCTTCGTCCTCGGGGCCGTGTCGATGTTCGCCTCCGCGCTGCTCACCGGCGGTGTGGGCCCCTGGATGCCGTTCCAGATGCTGTCCATGGGGTGGGTGTGCATGGGCGCGGGGCTCCTGCCCGGCGCCGACACCCTGCGGGGCCGCCGTGAGCTGTGGCTGCTCGGCGCGTACGGGGCGGTGGCGTCCGTCCTGTACGGGACCGTGATGAACCTCCAGGGCTGGCCCTACATCTCCGGCCTCGCCACCGGCGTCTCCTTCGTGCCCGGCGACGCGGTCGGCGACAACCTGGCCCGCTTCCTCGCGTACTGCCTGGCCACGTCGCTCGGCTGGGACCTGCCGCGGGCGGTGCTCACCGTCGTGCTGAGCCTCGCGCTCGGCCCGGCCGTCCTGAAGGCGCTGCGCCGGGCCACGCGGCGGGCCGCGTTCGAGGCGCCGGTCACATTCGAGGCCCCGAAGCCGTGAGCGGCGTTGCGCGTTCTGTGATGAAACAGGGGGGTGGGCGGTGAGGCGCCCCACAGGACTTTGGTCCTCTACTACCGGACCCCGTAGCCGCACTCCACTGTCACGTACACGCCAATTCACCCTCTGACCTGCGGATTGAGAGCCAGATCACAGCGGGGCCCTTCGTCCGAGGTGCGAGTGCCACTAGTAAGAGGGGTCATTGCGGCGGCGTAACAGCCCTGCTTCTCTGGATGAGTCGCACGGCGCCGACCGGCCGTCCACGAGCCCCCCGGGCACTTCCGGGAAACAGCTCAAGGCCTCGGCGCCGACGCATTTGCCCCCGCTCCTCACGAGCCGGAGCGGCAAGCGCACCGCGACCGTCCTGTACCCGACCGGAAGGTCCTCTGTGTCCGTCACGCTCCTCCGCCGCATCACGCCCAAGAAGGCCCTCGTCGGCGGTGCCCTCGCCGCCGCCGCCACTGGCATGGTCTTCGCCGCGGCCCCCGCTCAGGCCGCCCCGGCGTCCGACTCGGCCAAGGCCGTGGCGCAGCGAGTGATCGGCGACGCCGGCCAGTTCCAGTGCTTCGACAAGATCGTCTCCCACGAGAGCGGCTGGAACGTCACCGCCACGAACTCCTCCTCCGGCGCGTACGGCCTGGTCCAGGCCCTGCCCGGCTCGAAGATGGCCTCGGCGGGCGCCGACTGGAAGACCAACGCCGAGACCCAGATCAAGTGGGGCCACTCCTACATGAAGGAGCGCTACGGCAGCCCGTGCGCGGCGTGGAACCACTGGCAGGCCAACGGCTGGTACTGAGCCTGGCCCCTGGGCCTCGAACAGTGAGGGCGGTCACCCCCGGGCGGGGTGGCCGCCCTTTTCCCCACCCGCCCGCCCTGATCGCGCTGGCGCGCTCGTCCTCAAACGCCGGACGGGCTGTATACCCGCGGCCCGAGCCGGAGACTTTCAGCCCGTCCGGCGTTTGAGGACGAGGCGCGGAGCGCCGATACGGGGGCCCAGGGGGCGGAGCGCCCGGCGCTACAGCCGCTGAAGGATCGTGGCGGTGGCCACCGCACCGCCCGCGCACATCGTCACCAGCGCGAACTCCTTGTCCCGCCGCTCCAGCTCGTGCAGGGCCGAGGTCAGCAACCGCGCCCCGGTCGCGCCCACGGGATGCCCGAGCGCGATCGCGCCCCCGTTCACGTTCACCTTCTCCAGGTCCTGCTCGAAGACCCGCGCCCAGCTGAGCACGACCGAGGCGAAGGCCTCGTTGATCTCGACGAGGTCGATGTCCCGCAGGGACATCCCGGCCTTGCCGAGCACGGCCCAGGTCGCGTCGACGGGCCCGTCGAGGTGGAAGTGCGGGTCGGCCCCGACGAGGGCCTGCGCGACGATCCGCGCGCGCGGCCTGAGCTTGAGGGCGCGTGCCATCCGCTTGGAGGCCCACAGCAGGGCCGCGGCCCCGTCGGAGATCTGGGAGGAGTTCCCGGCGGTGTGCACGGCGCTCGGCATGACCGGCTTGAGCCCGGCGAGGGCCTGAAGGGACGTGTCGCGCAGCCCCTCGTCCCGGTGCACGAGCCGCCACATGCCCTGCCCGGCGGCCTGCTCCTCCTCGGTGGTGGGCACCTGGACCGCGAAGGTCTCCCGCTTGAAGCGCTCCTCGGCCCACGCGGCGGCCGCCCGCTCCTGGGAGAGCAGCCCGAGGGCGTCCGTGTCCCGCCGGGTGAGCCCGCGCCTGCGCGCGATCCGCTCGGCGGCCTCGAACTGGTTGGGCAGGTCGACGTTCCACTCGTCGGGGAAGGGCTTGCCCGGGCCGTGCTTGCTGCCGGACCCCAGCGGCACCCGGGACATGGACTCGACGCCGCAGCTGATGCCGATGTCGATCACGCCTGCCGCGACCATGTTGGCGACCATATGGCTGGCCTGCTGCGAGGAGCCGCACTGGCAGTCGACGGTCGTCGCGGCCGTCTCGTAGGGCAGTCCCATGGTGAGCCAGGCCGTGCGCGCCGGGTTCATGGACTGCTCGCCCGCGTGCGTGACGGTGCCGCCGACGATCTGCTCGACGCAGTCGGCGTGGATGCCGGTCCGCCCGAGGAGCTCGCGGTAGGTCTCGCCGAGGAGGTAGGCGGGATGGAGGTTGGCGAGGGCTCCTCCGCGCTTGCCGATCGGGGTGCGTACGGCTTCGACGATGACAGGTTCGGCGGCCACGATCTCGTCCTCTCCTCCGGATGCCGCGGGGCGTCCCGGCGCCCCGCCCGCGTAGCACGCGAGAACTGGTACGCGTTCTAGTTCTGCTGAGCAGTCTGCTGAGCCCCACCCCTCTCCCGCAAGGGTCGTGCACACACCCGGACCCGCCGCGCGCGCAACGAACCGCCCCGCGAGCCTTGCGACTTGTAGAACCCGTTATTACCTTTCGAGCCATCTCCTGATGGACCGTCAGACCCCGTGCGGCCGCACACCGCCGCCCGACCACACCGGTGCCGAACGCCTGGAGCCCCCGATGCCCTGTCCCGCGCTGCCCGACGGGTTCGACTTCACCGACCCGGACGTCCTCCAAGACCGCGTGCCCTTCCCGGAGTTCGCGCGCCTTCGGCAGGTGGAGCCGGTGCGCTGGGTGGCGCAGCGGCCGGGGATCGCCGGCTACGACGACGCGGGCTACTGGGCCGTGACCCGGCACGCCGACGTCAAGCACGTCTCCACGCACCCCGAGCTGTTCTCCTCGAACCTCAACACCGCGATCATCCGCTTCAACGAGTCGATCAGCCGCGACCAGATCGAGGTCCAGAAGCTGATCATGCTCAACATGGACCCGCCCGAGCACACCCGGGTCCGCCAGATCGTCCAGCGCGGCTTCACGCCCCGCGCCGTCCGCTCCCTGGAGGACGCCCTGCGATCGCGCGCCCACGGGATCGTCCGCGCCGCTCTGGAGAACGCTCGGGCCGACGGCGACTTCGACTTCGTCACCCAGGTCGCCTGCGAGCTGCCCCTCCAGGCCATCGCCGAGCTCA
Source organism: Streptomyces sp. AN091965 (assembly GCF_022698285.1). NCBI lineage: Bacteria > Bacillati > Actinomycetota > Actinomycetes > Kitasatosporales > Streptomycetaceae > Streptomyces > Streptomyces sp. AN091965. The sequence continues at coordinate 3,310,297 of NZ_JALDMY010000001.1, forward strand.
TCGGCGTCCCCCAGGAGGACCGCTCCAAGATCTTCGACTGGTCCAACAAGATGGCGGGGTACGACGACCCGGAGTACGCGATCACCGAGGAGGTCGGCACCGAGGCCGCCATGGAGATCGTCTCGTACGCGATGAACCTCGCCGCCGCGCGCAAGGAGTGCCCGGCCGGGGACATCGTCAGCCAGCTGGTCGCGGCGGAGGACGAGGGGAACCTCTCCTCCGACGAGTTCGGGTTCTTCGTGATCCTGCTCGCCGTCGCGGGCAACGAGACCACGCGCAACGCCATCACGCACGGCATGCACGCCTTCCTCACCCACCCCGACCAGTGGGACCTCTTCAAGCGGGAGCGGCCGGTGACCGCCGCCGAGGAGATCGTGCGCTGGGCCACGCCCGTGGTCTCCTTCCAGCGCACGGCCACCGAGGACACCGAGCTGGGCGGCGCCCGGATCAAGCGGGGCGACCGCGTCGGCATCTTCTACTCCTCCGCCAACCACGACCCCGAAGTCTTCGCGGACCCCGAGGCGTTCGACATCACCCGGGACCCGAACCCCCACCTCGGCTTCGGCGGCGGCGGACCGCACTTCTGCCTCGGCAAGTCCCTCGCGGTCCTGGAGATCAACCTCATCTTCAACGCCGTCGCCGAGGCGATGCCCGACCTGCGCCTGACGGGCGACCCCCGCCGCCTCCGCTCGGCCTGGCTCAACGGGGTCAAGGAGCTCCGGGTCAGCACCCGCTGACCGGGCCCCACGGGAGGCAGGGGCCCATCCCCTACGCTCCGCCCCTGCCTCCCCTGGCCGAAACCCGCGCCTCGCACGAACCGATCATCACGCGCGTACCACCGCGAACCACCCCGAGTCATTCCGCCATATGTTCACTTGATCGGCAGATCGCGCCAACGTTTTCGTCATCCGGAGCGTCTTGGGGGGTGAACGCCGCCCCTTCATCAGCATCAAGACTTCGAACGGAAACGGTGACCGTGGTCTCTGCCGACCTCTCGATCGTTCCCACCGGCAGCTCACCCACCGACCGGAAGAATCCCTTCCGAATCGTCCGTTCCTTCTACCGGCGCCACCGCGTCCCCGTCCTCGCCACCGCCCCCACGCTCCCGCTGTACGCGGTCTGGGCCGCGTTCCTCGCCACCGGCGGCGGCGACCTCGCCGCGCAGCAGGCCTGGGCCCGCTTCGCGGACGACCACGGCACGGCCGCGTACAGCCTGTTCTGGTACGGCGGCATGCACACCGCCAACTACAGCGTGATCTCGCCGTACTTGATGGCCGTGCTCGGCGTGAAGACCGTCACGGTGCTCTCCGGGGTCGCCGGTGCCTGGCTGGTCGCCAAGCTCATCGAGCGCGCCGGGGTCAGCCGCCCGGTCGCCCCCGCCGTGCTCGCCTCGCTCGCCGTGTGGTGCAACGTCGCCTCCGGGCGCACCACGTTCGCACTCGGCCTCGCCTTCGGGCTCGGCGCCGTCCTCGCCCTGCTCGGCACCCGGCGCCCGGCCGTCGCGGCCCTGTGCGCGGCGCTCGCCACCATGGCATCCCCGGTGGCGGGCCTGTTCCTGCTCGTGGCGGGCGCGGGCTACTTCTTCGTACGGGAGTGGGGCCGGGCCCTGGCCCTGCTCCTTCCGCCCGTCGCGGTGGTCGGCACCACGACCGTGCTGTTCCCCTTCAAGGGCGAGCACCTGATGTGGGCGGACCGGATCGTCCCGCCGGTCCTCTTCAGCCTCGTCCTGATCGTCGCGGGGCCGCGCGAGTGGCGGGTGCTGCGCTGGGGCGCGGGCGTGTACGCGGCCGGGACCGTCCTGACGTACCTCATCCCCTCGCCGATCGGCACGAACGTCGAGCGGCTCGCCGAGCTGGTCGCGCCCGCGCTGCTGCTCGCCGCGCTCCTCACCCCGGCGCTCCCGGTGCTGCGCCGCGTCGCGCTGGTCGCGGCGCTCGTCGCGTCGACGGCGTGGGTGGCGCAGAAGACCGTCGACGACCTGGAGGTGTCGACGGTGGTCCCGGCGTGGGCCACCGACACCCACGGCGTGGTGAGCGCCCTGCAGCGGCTCGGTGCCGACCGGGGCCGGGTCGAGGTGGTCCCGGCCCGCAACCACCGCGAGGCCACCGCGCTCGCCCCGTACGTGAACATGGCGCGCGGCTGGAACCGCCAGCTCGACATCGAGCGCGGCCGCCTCTTCTACGACGGCTCGTTCTCCGCCACCACCTACCGGGCCTGGCTCGACAAGTGGGCGGTGGGCTTCGTGGTCCTTCCCTCCGGGCGCCCGGACGGGCCCGCCCTGGACGAGGCCGCCCTCGTCAGGAGCCGCCCGAAGTGGCTGGAGCCGGTCTGGAAGGGCAGGCACTGGCAGGTCTTCCGGGTGCGCAACGCCGTCCCGATGGCGTCGGCCCCCGCCTCCGTGGTCCGCTCCACCAGTACGGACGTGGTGGTGCGGGTCCCGGAGCGGGGGCCGGTCACCGTGCGCATCGTGTACTCGCCGTGGCTGCGGGCCGAGGGCGCGTGCCTGGCCAAGGAGGGCGACTTCACCCGGCTCACGGTGCCCGCGCCGGGCACCTACACGATCAGCTCGGGGTACGGTCGCCCGGCGCGTCCCGCCCGCTGCTGACGGGCGCGGACCCGTCCGGCGGCTCGGGGCCCTCCCGGCTCTCGCCCTCGGCTCTCTCGACCTTGGCCCCGGTCCTCCCGGCCTTGGCCTGGGCTCCGATCTGGGGCTCGGGCCCGGCCGCGGGCTCCGCTCCGCCCCCGGCCCCCGCCGTCGCGGGCACCAGGGATCCGAGCCCCGGTTTCGGCGGACCGAGCTTCAGGGCCTCCTTCACCCGCGGCCCCTGGAGGAGATAGGTCAGGCCGAAGCCCGCGCCGACGACCGCCGCGCCGCCCACCGCGTCGAGCACCCAGTGGTTGCCGGTGCCGACGATCGCGCACACCGTGAAGAACGGGTGCAGCAGGCCGAGGGCCTTCATCCACCACTTCGGGGCGAGGATCGCGATGGTCAGACCGCACCACAGGGACCAGCCGAAGTGCAGCGAGGGCATCGCCGCGTACTGGTTGGTGAGCTTCGTCAGCGTGCCGTAGTCCGGCTGCGAGAAGTCCTGCGGGCCGTGGATGGTGTCGATGAAGCCCAGGTCCTCCATCAGGCGCGGCGGCGCGAGCGGGTAGCCCCAGAAGCCGACGAGCGCGAGCAGCGTGGCGAAGCCGAGCGCGGAGCGCGCCCAGCGGTACTGGGCGGGGCGCCGCAGATACAGGATCGCGAGGACGCTCAGCGGCACCACGAAGTGGAACGACGTGTAGTAGAAGTTGAAGAAGCTCTCCATCCACGGCGTCCGTGCCGTCAGATGGTTGAACCAGTGCTCGATGTCGATGTGCAGGAACTGCTCGATGGAGTGGATCTGCTCGCCGTGCGCCTCGGCCCGCTCGCGGCCGCCGGAGATGGTGCCGCCGGTCGCGGCGAGGCGGGTCTGCTGGTAGGCGGAGTAGCCGACGCGGATCAGGAGCAGTTCGAGCAGCAGGTTCGGCCGGGTGAGCACGCGCCGCCAGAACGGGAACAGCGGCACCCACTTCCACCGCGCCGGGACCGGGGCGGCGTACGAGGTGGGGATCGGCTTGCGGTACTCCGGCGCGGTCCGGGACAGGAACGGCACGATCAGCGCGGAGGCGAGCGCGGCGAGCAGGACCACGTTGTCGCGCAGCGGGTCGAGGACCGACATGTTCGGGAGCATCATCTTCGACGGCAGCGTCATCACCAGGACGATGGCGATGGGCCACACGTACCGGTCGGACGCGCGCTTGCCGACCCGGCCGACCACTGCGAGCAGCAGCCACAGGAGCTGGTGCTGCCAGCTCGTCGGGGACACGGCGACGGCCACGCAGCCGGTGAGCGCGACGGCGAGCAGCAGCTGGCCGTCCTTGGCGTACCGCACGGCGCGGCGCAGGCCGAGGAAGGCGACGGCGGCGCCCAGGGCCAGGAAGAGCCCGATCTCCAGCGGCCCCTCAAGCCCGAAGCGGAGCAGCGCGCCGTGCAGGGACTGGTTGGCGTTGGCGTCCGGGTTCGCGCCGAGGCCCGCGCCCGCCAGGTGGTGCACCCAGTACGTCGTCGAGTCGTGCGGCAGGGCCGCCCAGGCGACCGCGGTCAGCCCCGCGAAGGTGAGGCCGAGGGACGCGGTGGCCTTCCTGCGGCCGGTGAACCACAGCAGCGGCGCGAAGAGCAGCACGGCGGGCTGGAGCGCGGCGGCGACACCGATCAGGATGCCGCTGGCCCGCTCGCCCCGGGCGGCGAAGCACCCGAGCAGCACGAGCAGGACCGGGATGATGCTGGTCTGCCCCAGGTGCAGCGTGTTGCGGACCGGCAGGGACAGCATGAGCAGACAGATGGCGACGGGCGCCGCGAGCAGCGAGGCGCGCCGGGAGACGGGCTGCGGCAGGGCGCGGGCGACGACGAGCCCGAGGGCGACGACGAGCCCGAGGGTGCCGAAGGTCCAGGCCCAGCCGAGCGCCTGCTCGGCGGAGCTGGCGAAGGGCTTGAGGACGAGCCCGGCGAACGGCGTGCCGGTGAACTTGTCCGCGTCGTACAGCGAGCCCTTCACGTGCAGCACGCCGTTCGGCCCGATCCAGGTCTCCAGGTCGGTCAGCCGCTCGCCCTTGGGGGTGCGCAGGACGACGGCGGCCTGCCGGACCGCCAGGACGGCGGCGACCAGCCAGAGGGCGACCCGGATCGCCTCGATCCGCGCCTTGGGCGGACCGGGCGTCCCCGCGCCAAAGGCGCTTCCCGGTCCCCTGTGCTCAACATTCGCCACGCCCTGTCGGCCCTCCCGCCCCATCCGTCATCCTCGTTCACAGTGCCAGGAGATCCGCGATCTCACCTGAAGAGGCTCGCACGCCCATGGGAGAGACGCGCGCAACCCCCGCTTCACCTGGCAGCCACACCGCTTTCTACCGGCTTCCCGGCTGAGGTGGCCAACCGGGGCGGCCCCCGGGGCACCCGCCCGGACAAGGCCCGTACCAGGCACGACGACGGCCACCCCCTCTTTCACAGAACTCTCGGCGCCCCGGGGTTCGGTTCCCGGGGCGGGACGCGACATAGATCACAAAGCCGCCATGTCCGCACTGGACCATCTTGATCCGTTTGAGCTGCGTACACCCACTTTTACCTCTCTATGACACGGGATAACGACTCTCCGTAATGGTGGTGCTTACACCTATGGTCGTCGACTTGTGTCCTTGTCGTCGATCGAAAGGCAGGCGAGCGAGCTCTTGCCGAACGCCACCCCCGTCGCCCCGAGCAAGCAGCAGGCGCCGCCCCCCGCGGGACCCGGCGGCGCCCCGGCCCCCGAGGTCACCGTCACCGACCCGGCGCTCGTCAAGCGCGCGGTGAAGGCGGCCGCGCTCGGCAACGCGATGGAGTGGTTCGACTTCGGCGTCTACAGCTACATCGCGGTCACCCTCGGCAAGGTCTTCTTCCCGTCGGGCAACCCGACGGCACAGCTCCTGTCCACCTTCGGCGCCTTCGCCGCGGCCTTTCTGATCCGCCCCGTCGGCGGCATGGTCTTCGGGCCCCTCGGCGACCGCGTGGGCCGCCAGAAGGTGCTGGCCCTCACCATGATCATGATGGCGGCGGGCACGTTCGCGATCGGCCTGATCCCGTCCTACGCCACGATCGGCGTCTGGGCCCCGGTCCTGCTGCTGATCGCCCGTCTCGTGCAGGGCTTCTCCACCGGCGGCGAGTACGCGGGCGCCGCCACCTTCATCGCCGAGTACGCCCCCGACAAGCGGCGCGGCTTCCTCGGCAGCTGGCTGGAGTTCGGCACCCTCGCGGGCTACATCGGCGGCGCGGGCCTGGTCACGCTGATGACCGCGCTCCTGTCCAGCGAGGACCTGCTGTCCTGGGGCTGGCGTATCCCGTTCCTGATCGCGGGCCCGATGGGCCTCATCGGCCTCTACTTGCGCATGCGCCTGGAGGAGACCCCGGCGTTCGCGGCCCAGCTGGAGCGGGCGCACGCCGACGAGCGCACCCGCGGCAGGACCGGCCTGCGCGAGATGGTGACCGGCCAGTGGCGCACCCTGCTCCTGTGCGTGGGCCTCGTCCTGGTCTTCAACGTCACCGACTACATGCTCCTGTCGTACATGCCGACGTACCTGACCGGCGAGCTGAAGTACGACGAGACGCACGGCCTGCTCGTGGTGCTCGCGGTGATGGCCCTGATGATGTGCGCCCAGCCGATCGTCGGCGCGCTCACCGACCGGGTCGGCCGCCGCCCGGTCATCGCGACGGGCTGCGCCGGCTTCTTCCTGCTCTCCGTGCCCGCCCTGCTCCTGATCCGCGACGGCTCCCTGTGGGCCATCGGGCTCGGCATGGCGGCACTCGGCCTGCTCCTGGTCTGCTTCACGGCCGCCATGCCGTCGGCCCTGCCCGCGCTCTTCCCCACGAAGGTCCGCTACGGCTCGCTGTCCATCGGCTTCAACGTCTCCGTGTCCGTCTTCGGCGGGACGACCCCCCTGGTGGTCACGGCCCTCATCGGGGCCACCGGGGACGTCATGATGCCCGCGTACTACATGATGGCCGCGGCCGTCGTGGGCGGCTTCGCCGTCTGGCGCATGACGGAGTCCGCGGGCCGCCCCCTGCCGGGGTCGCCGCCCGCGGTCGAGCCCGGCGCCTGACCCCCCGGAGGCCGTGGTTTCGGGGTGGGGCGGGAGTGGGGAGCCCACCGGCAGGGCACACCGCCCACGCCACCCCCGCACCTAGGAGCCCCCTGTGACGGCCCACCCCGCCTGGACCACCGTGGACAGCTACTTCACGGACCTCCTCGTCCCCGAGGACGAGGCCCTCACCCACGCCCGCCACGCCGCCGAGGCCGCGGGGCTGCCCCCGATCAGCGTCACCCCCACGCAGGGCAAGCTCCTCCACCTCCTGGCCCGGCTCGTCCCGGCCGGGCGGATCCTGGAGATCGGCACCCTCGCCGCCTACAGCACCATCTGGCTGGCCCGGGCCCTGCCCGACGACGGCCGCCTGATCACCCTGGAGTTCGCACCGGCCCACGCCGCCGTGGCCCGCGCCAACCTCGCCCACGCGGGTCTGGACAAGGTCGCCGAGGTGCGCACGGGCCCCGCCCTCGACTCCCTGGCCGCGCTGCACGCCGAGGGCACCGCCCCCTTCGACCTGGTCTTCATCGACGCGGACAAGGCGAACAACGCCCGCTATCTGGAGTGGTCCCTGAAGCTGACCCGGCCGGGCGGCCTGATCGTCCTGGACAACGTGGTCCGGGGCGGCGGGGTCGCCGACGCCGCCTCGGACGACCCGTCGATCCTCGGCACCCGCGAGGCCCTTGAGCTCATCGCGAGCCACCCCGACCTCGACGGCACGGCGGTGCAGACGGTCGGCGACAAGGGCTACGACGGCTTCGCGCTGGCCCGGGTGCGGGCCTGAGCCACGGCGGACCGGGGCTCACCCCTCGTGGTAGAAGCCCACGTTCACGCTCCGCGGCCCCGAGCGGTCCTGCACCACGATCTCCCCCGAGCCGCCCCGCGGCAGCGGCGCCGCCCCTCCGTAGGCGAGCGGCGTCGCCGCGCCGTGGGCGAGGAGGCGGACCTCGGACGCCGGGTTCGGCTGGGAACCGCGCAGCCAGGTGACGGTCCAGACGCCGTCGGGGCCGCAGCGGAACTCCAGATGCGTACGGGACACGAACAGCCAGTCCTGCGGCGGCACGAGCCGGCACACGCTGCCGTCGCGGCCGACCAGGAGCACCGCGCCCGGCTCGCTGGGGGCCTCCGCCATCGTCATGCCCGCGGTCGCGCCCGCGTCCGCACCCGACACCGTGGCCATCGTGAGCTCCAGCATCTCCGCACCCCCATGGTTTCGGACACTCGCGCGCATCCTAGCCTCGCCGCCGCCGATTGCCTCGGGGACCATGGATCCATGACGGAGCGGAAACCCCCCGGGGTGAGTTTCGAGTCCTGGATCGACCGGCAGATCCGCGAGGCGGAGGAGCGCGGGGACTTCGCCGCGCTGCCCGGCCGCGGCCGACCCCTGTCCGACGACACGACCGCGGCGTACGACGAACTGTGGTGGATCAAGCGGAAGTTGGCCCATGAGGGGGTGTCCTTCCTGTCGCCCACGCTCGCGCTGCGCAAGGAGGCCGAGGACGTCGTCGCGGCCGCCCTCGACGCCCCGTCCGAACGCGTGGCCCGGCGCCTGGTGACGGAGCTCAACGACAAGATCCGCGAGGCGCTGCGCACGCCTCCGCCGGGCCCGCCGCTGGGCCTGCGGCCGTACGACGTGGACGAGGTGGCGCGCGAGTGGCGCGAACGGCGCGCCACCTGACCCCGGCGCCCCGGTCCGGGCGGGACCGGGGCCTCACGCCGCCCCGACGCGGCCGTAGGCGAGGATGACCCCATGAGCATCGTGAAGATCAACGTCCTGAACGTGCCCGCCGAGCAGCGCGAGGTCCTGGAGAAGCGCTTCGCGTCCCGCGCGGGGACCGTCGAGGGCTCGGACGGCTTCGAGTGGTTCGAGCTGCTCCGCCCGGTCGAGGGGACGGACAACTACCTGGTGTACACGCGCTGGCGCGACGAGGCGTCCTTCCAGGCGTGGATGGAGGGCCCGATGAAGGCGGCCCACCAGGGCGGCGGCGACCGCCCGAAGCCCGCCGCGACGGGCAACGAGGTCTGGTCCTTCGAGGTCGTGCAGCAGGCCGCCCCGAAGCAGGCCTAGGGGGCGCGCCCGAAGGGGCGCGGGGAACTGCGCGACCAGCCACGACGGACCCGCAGGTGATCAACGGCGCAGCCCTACCGCGCAGCTCCCCGCACGGGGCCCCGCGGGCGCTCGCCGTCCGAGCCGCACATCTCCGCGCCCAGCTCCTCCACGAGCCGCATCAGGTCCGTCGGGCGCTCCGGGCCCCACCAGTCGCCGAGGAGCTCCGCGAGGGAGTCCTCGCGGGCCCTGGCGAGGCGGGCGGCGGCCTGTGCGCCCTCGGGGGCCAGCCGCAGGCCCAGGCCCTCGCGCACCGCGAGGCGGCGCTCCTCCAGCTGGCGCGCGGCCTGGGTGATGACGGTCAGCGGCACCATGCTGCGCTCGGTGAGCGTCGCGGGCTCCACGTGCCCGTGCCTGCTGATGCGCAGGAGCAGCCAGCTCGCGGCGGGCAGCAGGTCGTACCCGGCCCGCCGGGTGATGTCCTCGTAGACCGCGCGCCGCCCCTCCCGCGTCCCGAGGACCGACAGGGCCCGCGCCACCTCGTCGTACGACGACCGCTGGACGGGGTTGCTGGCGAGCGTCTGGGTGGGGTCGGGCGCGGTGACCGCCCCGCGCAGCTTGTCCTCGCGCAGGAACCAGGCCAGGACGAACGCGGCGAGCGCCACGGGGGCCGCGTACAGGAAGACGTCGGTGATCGAGCTCGCGTACGCGTCGACGACGCCGGGCCGAAGCCCCGGCGGCAGCTCCGCGATGCCGCGCGGATCGGCCTTGAGCGAGTCGACGCCGACGCCGGGCGGCAGCTGCTGCCCGGCGAGGGCCGTGCCGAGCTTGTCGCCGAGCCGGTGGGTGAAGACCGTGCCGAAGACCGCGACGCCGAAGGAGGCGCCGATGGACCGGAAGAAGGTCGCGCCGGAGGTCGCCACGCCCAGGTCCTCGTAGCCCACGGCGTTCTGCACGATCAGGACGAGCACCTGCATGACGAGGCCGAGCCCGAAGCCGAAGACGAAGAAGTACGCGCTCATCTCGAAGGTCGGGCTGTCGGGCCTCAGCTGGTGCAGGAGCAGCAGGCCGAGCGCGGTGACGCCGGTGCCCGCGATCGGGAACACCTTCCAGCGGCCGGTGCGGCTGACGATCTGGCCGGACGCGGTCGACGAGATCAGCATGCCGATGACCATCGGCAGCATGTGCACGCCCGACATGGTGGGCGACACGCCCTGGACGACCTGGAGGAACGTCGGCAGGTACGTCATGGCCCCGAACATCGCGAAGCCGACGACGAAGCTGATGACGGCGGAGAGGGCGAAGGTGCGCACCCGGAAGAGCCGCAGCGGGAGCACCGGCTCCGCCGCCCTGCGCTCGACCGCGACGAAGCACCCGGCGAGCACCACGCCGAGCACCGCGAGCCCGATGATCTGCGGGGAGCCCCAGCCCCAGGTGGTGCCGCCGAGCGAGGCGACGAGCACCAGGCAGGTGGCGACGGACGCGATGAGGAAGGTGCCGAGGTAGTCGATGGTGTGCTGGGTCGAGCGGGCCGGGATGCGCAGCGCGGTGGCGATCACGACGAGCGCGACCGCGCCGACGGGCAGATTGACGTAGAAGACCCAGCGCCAGCTCAGATGCTGGGTGAACAGGCCGCCGAGCAGCGGCCCGAGCACGCTGGTGGCGCCGAAGACCGCGCCGAACAGGCCCTGGTACTTGCCGCGGTCGCGCGGCGACACCAGGTCCCCGACGATCGCCATCGACAGGACCATGAGCCCGCCGCCGCCGAGGCCCTGGAGGGCGCGGAAGGCGATCAGCTCGGGCATGTTCTGGGCGGCGCCGCACAGCGCCGAACCCGCCAGGAAGATCACGATGGCGGTCTGGAAGAGCTTCTTGCGGCCGTACTGGTCGCCGAGCTTGCCCCACAGCGGGGTGGCCGCCGTGGCGGCGAGCAGATACGCCGTGACGACCCACGACAGGTGCTCCATGCCGCCGAGGTCGCTGACGATCGTCGGCAGGGCGGTGGAGACGATGGTCTGGTCGAGGGCGGCGAGCAGCATGCCGAGCAGCAGCGCGCCGATGGAGACCAGTACGCCACCGGGCACGTGTTCGCCGGGCCCTGCCCCGTGCTCCGGCCCGGACGGACGGGCGCTCACGTCCTGCGTCATGGCCACCTCCCCGGGTGCTCCTCATCTCCATCCTGAGCCGAGTCACCCGTTATGGCCTGTTGAGTCGTACGGCTGCATACTCCTGGGGAGCTCTACGGGGCCGCCGAGCGAGGGGAGCACCCAGTGAGCGAGCAGCACGGGAGGCCCGTGGGGCCCGAGGAGCCTGCCTTAGGGCCTGGTGGGACGCCGGTGGGGGCGTGTTGTCCCCGGTGCGGCAGATCGCGTGCGCCGGGTGGTGCGCCCGCGTGCGGCTGTGCGCGCGAGACGGCGGACGCGATGCGCGAGACCCGTTCCGCGCAGGCGGCGGCCGCCGAGGACTTCGATCCGCTGCGGATCCGCCCGTACGTGACGCTGCCGGAGCCGCGGGCGCCGCTTCCGGCCCTCTCGTGGGCTCCGCCGCCCCCGGTGGCCCGGTCCGCGGCGTCGCGCGCGGCCGGGGAGCGGGGCGCCGTGCGGACCGCCCACAGACGGGCCCGCAGGGGCGGCCGTACGACGCTGCTCGCGGGGGCGGGGGCCCTGTTCGCCTCGGCGGCCGTGTTCGCCACCGGCATGTTCTCCGGGGGCGGTGGCGGCGGCTCCGACCGGGCGCTGCCGGACACCACGGCCAGCACCGACGACGACCCGCCGCCGGAGGAACCGGCCGCGCGCGTGTCGGCCGAGCCCGTCACCAGCCCACCCCCGAGGCCGACGCCGACTCCGGCGCCGAGCCGCGAGCGGCCCTCGCCCTCCGCGTCCCCGACGTCATCGGCATCGCCCTCCCTGCGACCCCTGCACGCGCCCGCCACGTCCCCGACGCGCACGACGGCCCGCGCCACCGGCACGGTGTCCTTCCCGCCGTCCCCTCCCCCCATCCTGCGCCTGGGCGACCGCGGCCCGGAGGTCACCGAACTCCAGCACCGCCTGCGCCGGTCACAGCTGTACGAGGGTCCGGCGGACGGCGTCTACTCCCCCCTGCTGGCCCAGGCGGTGGCGCGCTACCAATGGGCACGAGGCATCACCCAGGACCCCCTCGGCACCTACGGCAGGGCGACCCGCAGATCCTTGGAGGCAGAGACCGAAGCGTCCCCTTAGGCGGGACGCGGGGGGGGAGCCCCCTGAGGGGCGCGGGGAACTGCGCGATCAGCCAGAACGGACCCGCAGGTCAACGACGACGGGACCGGCGCGGCGCCGACGAGGACTCAGAAGGAGCCGAAGGAAAGCCGCAGCCCCCCGCCCGGCAGGGCGGCGACCCGCACCTGGGTGAGGTCGTCGACGCACACGGTCGGGCCGTACTCGGCCGCCCGGGGGCCGACCCCGACGACCCGCATGCCCGCGGAGCGCCCCGCCGCGATCCCCGCCCCCGAGTCCTCGAAGACGACACAGTCCTCGGGAGCGATCCCGAGCTCCGCCGCCCCCTTGAGGAAGCCCTCCGGGTCCGGCTTGCTGGCGCCGACGCTCTCGGCGGTGACGCGTATCGCGGGCAGGGGAAGCCCCGCCGCGCCCATGCGGCCGGTGGACAGGGCGACGTCGGCGGAGGTCACCAGGGCGTGCGGGAGCCCGGCGAGGGAGGCCATGAAGGCGGGGGCGCCGGGCACGGGCACGACGCCGTCCAGGTCGGCGGTCTCGCGCGCGAGCATCTCGCGGTTCTCCGCGTGGTTCTCGGCCATGGGCCGGTCGGGCAGCAGCAGCGCCATGGAGGCGTGCCCCTGGCGGCCGTGCACGACCTTCATGACCTCGTCCGGGTCGAGCCCGTGCCGGGCCGCCCAGTCGCGCCAGCAGCGCTCCACGACGGCGTCGGAGTTGACGAGGGTCCCGTCCATGTCGAGGAGGAGGGCTCGGGCGGTCAGTTCGGTCACGGCCGTCATCGGCGTACTCCAAAGGCGAAGGGAACCCGCACACGCGTCGAGAGGAGCTCGGGAGGTCGAGAGAAGGTCGACGGGAACAAGGCGACCCCGCCCGCCGGTCAGGGAGTACGGGCGGAGCCACTTTGTTTCTTCACGGTACAAAACAAGTCCAGCAAGCGGCAACAACGCAGGTCAGACCCCCTGCCAGCGGCCCCACCCGGGGACATCCACCGCTTCCGCACCACGGCCGCCTCAAGCCACGGCCTCGTAGAGGCTCCACAGCCCGAGCGCCAGCATCAGGAGTGCCGCGATCTTGGTGATGAGGGCCAGCGGCACCCGCTTCATCAGCGCCTTGCCGCCGACGATGCCGAGCCCGGCGACCGCCCAGAGGGCGAGGACCGCGCCGATGCCGACCGACAGCGGGTCGTCGTAGCGTGCGGCCAGGTTCGCCGTCATGATCTGCGTCAGGTCGCCGAACTCCGCGACCAGGATGAGCATGAAGCCCGCCCCGGAGACCCGCCAGAAGCTCTGGTCCTTGGGCGCCTTGACCTCGTCGTCGTCATCGCCCTTCTTCAGGAGCAGCATCGCGGCGCCGCCGAGGAACAGCAGGCCGGTGATCGCGTGCACCAGGCGCTGCGGGGCGAGGGTGAGGACGCTGCCCGCGGCCACGGCGAGCACGACGTGCACGGTGAACGCGGCGGCCACGCCCGCGAAGACGTAGCTCGCGCGGTAGCGGGTGCCGAGCACGAGACCGGCGAGCGCGGTCTTGTCGGGCAGTTCGGCAAGGAAGACGACGCCGAAGACGAGCGCCGTCACACTCAAGCTGATCAAGGTTCCTCAATCGGTCGGGCCACCCCGCCGAGAGCTTCGCAGCAGCCTTCGCGTACGACACCTCGGCACGGCAGCGCACAGCGGCGCACACGGATGTGTGCGCGGGGCACTGCTTGCCGAAGGTCTCGCTGGCCGCCCACCGGGTGGGCCGCCTCCGGGCGCCGGCCCAGCTTGCGCTGAGCAGTGTGTCGACGGTCCGGCGAAGAGCTACTCCCCTTCTGCACCGGCCATGCTACGCGATCCCTCCAGGCCCGTGAACAGGGACTTTGGTCCGGCTCCCGGCGCCGCGCGGGGTGAGCCAGGTCACTTCCGCGCAACCCCCTTGGCCCCGCGCACATATGACAAGCCGTGACATACCGGCGAACCCCTTGCCCCGGCCACCCTTTTGACGCGACCCTGTCACCGCGCGCACACCTGCTGGCCACCCCACACCGTCAGCCTGTCCACGCCCGAGTGGTCAACATCCCCCCACCTCAAGGGAGTTCGCATGCCCGGAATCTACGCGCGTCGCCGCCTCGCGGCCCTCGCCGGCGCCGCCGCCCTCGCCAGTGCCGCCACCCTCCTGTCCGGCTCCCCCGCCCAGGCCGCGCCGCCCGCGCCGGTCAGCGCCGCCACCGCCCGCACCTACCTCGGCCAGCTCACCGAGCGCGCCGAGGGCTCGTCCGACGGCTACAGCCGGTCCAAGTTCCCGCACTGGATCACCCAGTCCGGGGCCTGCAACACCCGCGAGGTCGTCCTCAAGCGCGACGGCGAGAACGTCCAGCAGGACGGCAGCTGTGCCGCCGTCTCCGGCACCTGGAAGTCCGCGTACGACGACGCCACCTGGACCCAGGCCTCCGACCTCGACATCGACCACGTGGTGCCGCTGTCCGAGGCCTGGAAGTCCGGCGCCAACGCCTGGACCCAGTCCCAGCGCCAGGCCTTCGCCAACGACCTGGGCCAGCCCCAGCTCATCGCGGTGACCGACAACGTCAACCAGGCCAAGGGCGACAAGGACCCGGCGGAGTGGCTGCCGCCGGCCGCCTCCTACCACTGCTTCTACGCGCGCATGTGGGTGGACGTGAAGCAGCACTACAACCTGAGCGTCGACCCGGCCGAGAAGAGCAAGCTGGCCTCGATCCTGAACGGCTGCTGACCGGCAGATCGCCGGAACCGTCCCGCCCGCCTCCGTCGTTCCGTACCGTACGGGGCGACGGAGGAGAGTGATCACTGTGGCACGGCTGCGTCTGGGCCCTCTGCTGAGACACGTCGACGGGCGGAGCGCGACCGTGTGGGTCGAGGCCGACCGGCCCTGCACCGCCGAGGTGCGGTGCGCGGACGGCGCGGGCGGCTCGGCCCGCACGTTCCAGATCGCCGGGCACCACTACGCGCTCGTCCCGGTGACCGGACTGCGCCCCGGCACGGAGACCGCGTACGAGGTGACGCTCGACGGGGGCGCCGTCTGGCCGCTGCCCGAGAGCCCGTTCCCTCCCAGCACCGTGCGGACGCCGCCGGACGAGCCGGAGGCCGTCCGCGTCACCTTCGGCTCCTGCCGCTGGGCCGCGCCGCCCGCGGGTGAGCACGACCCCGTCGGCCCGGACGCCCTGGACGCCCTCGCCGCACGCATCGCCGCCGACCCGGCCGCCGAGCGCCCGGACGTCCTGCTGCTCCTCGGGGACCAGGTCTACGCGGACGAGGTCTCCGGGGCCACGCGCCGCTGGCTCGCCGCACGCCGTGACCTGTCCGAGCCCCCGGGCGACCAGGTCGCGGACTATGAGGAGTACACCCACCTCTACTACGAGTCCTGGCTCGACCCCGAGGTGCGCTGGCTGCTCTCCACCGTGCCGAGCTGCATGGTCTTCGACGACCACGACGTCATCGACGACTGGAACACCAGCGCCTCCTGGCTCGCCGACATGCGGGCCACGCCCTGGTGGGCCGAGCGCGTCCGCAGCGGCCTGATGTCGTACTGGGTGTACCAGCACCTGGGCAATCTGCCGCCCGCCGAACTCGACCGCGACGAGCTGTACGCGGCGGTGCGCGCGACGCCCGACGGCACGGACGCGCTGAGCGCCTTCGCGGCCCGCGCCGACGCCGACCCCAAGGCCGCCCGGTGGAGCTACCGCCGCGACTTCGGCCGCGTGCGCCTGCTCATGGTCGACACCCGCGCCGCCCGCGTCCTCGACGAGGACCGGCGGGCCATGCTCGACGCCGACGAGGCGCGCTGGCTGCGCGAGCAGGCCCTCGACGGGGGTTACGACCACCTCCTGATCGGCACCTCGCTGCCCTGGCTGCTCCCGCACCTCATCCACGACGCCGAGGGGTGGAACGCCGCGCTGTGCCGCGGCGAGCGCGGCGCGCGCTGGGCCCGCTTCGGCGAGGACCTGCGGCGGCGCGCGGACCTGGAGCACTGGGCGGCGTTCCCCGACTCCTTCGCCGCGCTCACCGATCTGATAGCCGAGGCGGGCACGGGCCCGGACGCCCCGGCGACCGTCCTCGTCCTGTCCGGCGACGTCCACCACGCCTACGTCGCCGAACCCGCCTGGCCGCGCGGCTCGGCGCCCGCCGCGCGGGTCCTGCAACTCACCTGCTCGCCCGTGCACAACTCCATCCCCGCCTCGATACGCGTCGGCTTCCGCTTCGGCTGGAGCCGCGCGGGGCGCGCCCTCGGCCGCCTCTTCGCCCGCCACGGCAGACTGGCCCGCTCCGAGGTGAGCTGGCGCAGGACGGGTGGCCCCTGGTTCGGCAACCAGCTCATGACCCTGACGATGCGGGGCCGCGCCGCGGAGCTCCGCCTGGACCAGGCCCGGCGCACCGGGGGCCTGACGGCCACGGCGACCCGGCGGCTCTAGGGCGGGGCCCGGGGGCGGAGTGCCCAGTTTCGGGAAAGGGGCGGGCCCGGGGCGCGCCGCGAGGCATGATGCGGACGGTCCGCTTCCCCACGCACCACGACCGCCGCATCCGCCGCATCCGCCGTCACCGCAAAGGGAGCCCCCGTTTGTCCCTCGCACCCCTCACCCCCGCCCTGGCCGTCGTAGGGGCGGGCCCCCGCGGCACCAGCGTCCTGGAACGCCTCTGCGCCTCGGCCGCCGAACTGCTCGCCCCGGGCACGCGGGTCACCGTCCACGTGGTCGACCCGGCGCCCCCGGGCCCCGGCCGGGTCTGGCGCACCGACCAGGCGCCCGAGCTCCTGATGAACACCGTCGCCTCCCAGGTGACCCTGTTCACCGACGCGAGCGTCGACTGCGCGGGGCCGGTCAGACCGGGGCCGAGCCTGTACGAGTGGGCGGGGGACGGGCACATACCCGGGCTCGGCCCGGACGACTATCCGACGCGCGCCGCGTACGGCCGCTATCTGGAGTGGGTGTTCGCCCGGACGCTGCGCACGGCCCCGGACGCGGTCCGCGTCGTCGCCCACGCGGCCCGCGCGACCCGTCTGACCGAGACGGCCGACGGCCTCCAGACCCTCGTGCTCGACGACTCCCGCACCCTGACCGGCCTGTCGGCCGTGGTGCTCGCCCAGGGCCATCTGCCCGCCGCGCCGGACGCCGCGCCGACCGGCCTCTCGGAGTACGCCGCCCGCCACGGCCTGTGTCACGTCCGGCCCGCCAACCCGGCCGACGTCGACCTCTCCGCCCTCGCCCCCGGCGCTCCCGTGCTCCTGCGCGGGCTCGGCCTGAACTTCTTCGACCACGTGACGCTCCTGACCGAGGGCCGCGGCGGCCGCTTCGTCCGCACCCCGGGCCGCCCGCCGCGCTACGTACCGTCGGGCAACGAGCCGCGCCTGTACGCCGGTTCGCGGCGCGGCGTGCCGTACCACGCCCGCGGCGACAACGCGAAGGGCCTCTACGGACGGCACGAGCCCGCCCTGCTCACCGCCGACGCGATCGCCCGCTTCCGCAAGCGCGCGGACAGCGGGGACGCGCCGGACTTCCTCGCCGAGGTCTGGCCGCTGGTGGCGAAGGAGGTGGAGACGGTCTACTACGGGGCGCTGCTGAGCGCCCGTGGCACACCCGGGCGGGCGCGGGACTTCCGCGACCGCTTCCTCGACCTCCCCCACCGGGGGCCCGAAGAGCCCCTGCTCCTGGACGCGTTCGGGATAGCGGAGGCCGACCGCTGGTCCTGGGACCGGCTCGCCCGGCCGTGCGCGGGGCAGGTCTTCGGCTCGCCGGAGGAGTTCCGCGCCTGGCTGCTCGCCCGGCTGCGCGAGGACGCGGCCCAGGCCGCGCTCGGCAATGTCGCGGGCCCGCTGAAGTCGGCCCTCGACGTGCTGCGTGACCTGCGCAACGAGCTGCGGCTCGCCGTGGACCACGGCGGCATCACGGGCCGCTCGCGCCGCGACCACCTGGACGCCTGGTACACCCCGCTGAACGCCTTCCTGTCGATCGGCCCGCCCCGGCGCCGCACGGAGGAGCTGACGGCGCTGATCGAGGCGGGCGTGGTCGAGGTGCTCGGGCCGCGCCTGGACGTGCGGGCGCGGGACGGGGCGTTCGTCGCGCGCTCGCCGGACGTGCCGGGCTCCGAGGTGCGGGTGACGGCCCTCGTGGAGGCGCGGCTCCCGGAGCCGGACCTGCGGCGCACCGGGGACGCGCTGCTCGCGGGCCTGCTGCGGACCGGGCAGTGCCGCCCGCACACCGTCGACGACCACGAGACGGGCGGCCTCGACGTGACCGGGCGCCCCTATCACCTGATCGACCGTCAAGGGCGGGCGCACCCACGGCGGTTCGCGTTCGGGGTGCCCACGGAGGGCGTGCACTGGGTGACGGCGGCCGGGGCGCGGCCGGGCGTGGACTCGGTGACGCTCTCGGACGCGGACGCGGTGGCGCGTGCCGCGCTGCGGGCCGTGACAGCTTTCCCCGGCACGACTCTGGCCCCCGGCACTCCCCAGGCTCCAGACTTGGTCCAGACCCCCGACTTGGTACAGACCAACACCTCATGAGCGAGCGCGGAGTTGCCCCCGGAACCGGCCGCACCCCGTACGAGCAGGGAGGGAAGGGAAGAACGAGACGGCCGAATACAGGTGATTCTCATAAAAGACTCAGATGTTGAAGTTGCAAGTACTACTTAGGCCCACCTAATCTTGAGGCTTCGCGATCGGTTCACGTCCCCAACCGAACAAGACCGAAGGAGTCCCCCACCATGACTGAGCGGCTGAACAGCGCCCAGCCCTATGCCCTCGGCCTCTTCCGCATCGTCGTCGGCCTGCTCTTCTTCTGCCACGGCGCCGCCTCGCTCTTCGGAGCCTTCGGCGGCACCGACGGCAACGGCGCCACCATCGACGCGGGCACCTGGCCCGGCTGGTACGCGGCCGTCATCCAGCTCGTCGGCGGCGCCCTCGTCGCCCTCGGCCTCGGCACCCGCGCGGCGGCGTTCCTCTCGTCCGGCTCGATGGCGTACGCCTACTTCAAGGTCCACCAGCCCGAGGCCCTGTGGCCGATAGAGAACGCGGGAGAGGCCTCGGCGATGTTCTGCTGGGCCATGCTGCTCCTGGTCTTCACCGGCTCCGGGGCGTTCGGCGTCGACCGCCTCATCGCGGCGGCCCGCAGCGAGCAGAAGGCCGGAGCGGGCTCCGACCGCACCCCCATCGCGGCCTGACCGCGCCCCCACGCGCGAACGGTGCCCCCGTTCCGTACCGGTTCACGGGTACGGAACGGGGGCACCGTCATGCGCGGACGGCAGGGCCGGAGCCCTAGCCCGCCGGGGGCGGTGCGAACGGCACGCTGAAGCACGCGAGCCGCTCACCCGCGCCGCCCTGCTCCCGGTGCAGCACGACCGCCGCGGCCTCGCCGCGCCGGAAGCCCCAGTTGTGGACGGCGGACGCCTTGCCGGAACCGTCCTTGGCAGCGGTGAAGTCCAGCCATACCTCGTTCTCCGGATTCATGGGACCCGGCTCGTTCTGGTAGTGCGGTCCCGCCGCCGCCGGGTCCGCGCCGCACGGCTTCTGGTGCACGTGCACGCCGTACGCGTGGCCCGGCTGCAGGCCCTTCACGCGCAGGGAGACACGCGTGCCGATCTGATCGCTGCGCTGCGTCACCTCGATCCAGGAGGCCGCGGGGACGAGCTGCTGCTCGTACGTGATCGCGGCGGACGGCACGAAGGCCGTCGGCGGTGCGAACCGCGCCTCCGCGCGGACTTCCACACGGTCCGACGTGCGACTTCCCGCACGGTCGGTCGCGCCGCTCTCCACCCGGTCCGTCGCACCACTCTCCACCCGGTCCGCCGTGCCGCTTCCGACGGCTCCGGCCGCGGCGAGCACAGCCGCCGCAACAGCCGAGGCAAACACTCCTGCCACCATGGCAAGCTCCTCGTATCGCCAGGTCAGGCCCCTTTGGGGCGCTCTGTCACTGTTCGTACGGGCCGCCCACCACCGTACGCCGCGGCCGCGCGGCCCGCCGGGTGAACGAGCCGACCCCCTGATGAACGTGACGTAGCGAACAACTGAGCCCCCAGTGGATCTCTGGGCGATCCCGCGGCGTACGCTGTACAGCTGTCGTCAGGCCGCCACCCGCCGCTCCCCGAGAAATCGCGGCGATGAGTTGCCGACCGGGGAGTTACGGGGAGATTCGGGTGTTTGAGAGTGTGGGGGCGCTGACCGCCAGTCCGTGGATCTACGCGGTCGTGGCCCTCTCCGTCCTGTTCGACGTGTTCCTGCCGCTGCTGCCCAGCGGTGTCCTCGTCATCACCGCGGCCACGGCCGCGGCCGCTGCGGGCACCGGCACGGGGCGGGTGCCGCACGACGTGCCGGACATCCTGCTTCTGATGCTGTGCGCCGCGACCGCGTCCGTGCTCGGCGACCTCGTCGCCTACCGCATCGCCTGGCGCGGCGGGGAGCGCCTCGACCGGGCCATCGCCCGCTCCCGGCGCCTGACCAGCGCGCAGGAGCGACTCGGCACGGCCCTCTCGCGGGGCGGCGGCGTCCTCGTCGTCATCGCGCGCTTCGCCCCCGCCGGGCGCTCCATCGTCTCCCTCGGCGCGGGCGCCGCGCACCGCCGCAAGCGCGACTTCCTGCCCTGGTCGGCCCTCGCGGGCGTGGCCTGGGCCGGCTACAGCGTGGGCCTCGGCTACTTCGGCGGCCAGTGGCTCGGCGCGACCTGGCTGGCCACCGGCGTCTCCGTCCTGGCCCTCGCCGCGGCGGGCGCGGGCGCGGCCTACCTGGTCCGCCGCCCCGCGGCGAACTCAAGTCCGTCCGGCGCCTAGGGAAGCCCGTCGGGCGCTCAGGACCGGGCCTCGCGGGCGCCCCGGACCTCAAGGCCGTCGAGCAGCTCGGCCGTGGCCGCCGCGACCGCGTCCACGGCCCGGTCGAACACCTCCTGGTTGTGCGCGGCGGGCGCCCGGAACCCGGACACCTTGCGTACGTACTGAAGCGCGGCCGCCCGGATCTCGTCCTCGGTGGCCTCCTCGGGGAGCGCGGGCGGGCGAAGCGTCTTGATGCTGCGGCACATGCCTCCAGCTTCGCGCGTCCCGGCCCCCGACGAGAACCCTGTGCCCCTCGCAGGTTTCGGCACCGGCGTCGGTGGATACCCGGACGGAGCCCAAGGAGCCGTGAGCGGCGGCCTTCCGGAAGCCCCGAGAGCATTGACAGGCACCGACGGCGGGCGTTGACTCCGCCGTACGAAGGCCCGAACGAGCCCGTGTACGACCCGCCGCTCCGCGGTTCGCGCTCCGGAGCCGCCCCCGCTTCGCGCGGCGCGGGCCCGCCCCGTCCCTGAAGGTCACGCCCAGCCCCCGCGTCCAGCCTGCGGAGGTACATCCATGATCGTCCTGACCATCGCCCTGCTGCTCGTCCTGATCGCCCTCGGCTTCAACCAGCCCCTGCTGTGGCTGCTCGCCGCGGGGATCGCGTACTTCCTGATCCGCCGCCACGACCGCGCCGCGGTCAAGGGCGGCTTGACCGGAGCCGGGAGCGCGGGCACCGGCGGCAAGGGCGGGCCGAGCGCCCCCGCCACGTACCGCGACTACCGCATCCGCCGGTCCCGCCAGGAGCGCTGGGACCGCAGGTACCGCCGTACGCACCCGTCGAAGCAGGCACGCCGCACCTAGGGCCTGTCAGGTGCGACGCCGCGCCGACGCGGCGGACAGGCCCTGGCCCCGCGGCCCCGACGTGCCACCGGAACCGGTAGGACTACTCACCGTCGCGGGTGAAGCGATGCTTACCCGCCCCGCCACCGGGGAGTCTGCGCACGCACCGTGCCGAGCCCACCCCGGGAGCCCCCATGCGCCTGCGCGCCCTCGTCCCCCTGCCCGTGCTCCTGGCGGGCGCCCTCGCGGCGGGGTGCTCGTCGCCCGCGCCGCGTCCGCCCGCGCCGAACCCGGACGACGTCATCAAGGCGGCGCAGCAGCGGCTCACCGACGGCTGTCTGCGCCACCGGGGCTTCACCCCGCCCCGCCCGGGCGAGCGCCCGCCGCCCGCCGCCGAGCGGCAGCGCGTGGCCGCCGCCCTGTTCGGCACCGGCCGCACGGAGCTCTCCCTGACCCTGCCCACGGGCCACTCGGTGGGCGCGCACACCGACGGCTGCCTGGCCGCGGCCCAGCGCACCCTGTACGGCGACCAGAAGCGCTGGTTCCGCGTCTCGACGGTGGTGAACAACCTCAAGCCGGAAGCCGCCCACGCCGACCGACCGCTCGCCGAAGTCCGCGCCGGCCACCGCACGGAGCTCACCCAGTGGCGCCAACTCCGCGCCCGCGCCCTGAAGAACGCGGAGACCGTCCTGAACGCGAACAAGCCGACGGCCCCCCGGGGATCGTGAGGATCTCTCCGAGAGGCCGACGGTGTGATGCTGAACCCGGTGGGCGCGGACGGTTTCGAACCGCCGACATTCGCCTTGTAAGGGCGACGCTCTACCCCTGAGCTACGCGCCCGGGACGAGTGGACAGCCTACCTTGCCGGTGGCGGTGGACCGCAAACCCGTAGCGGGCCCCCGACCGGCCCGGGGGATATCCCCACCCCGGATCCGGTAGCGGCCCGGATCCCCCGGGCGCGCCCCGCTCCCTACGGTCGGATGTGAGCTCGCGGCAGGGGTCGCGAGGGGGCTTCCAGGGGAGAGAACGTCATGACCACCGCCCACAGCCGCCGCCGGGGTCCGCTGGGGCCGCGGAGCGCGCGGATCCTCGCCGGTGTCGGCACCACGGTGGCCGTCTGCGGGCTCGTCGCCGCCTGCGGGGCGAGCGCCGAGGACGACAAGACGCCGGACCGGCGGGCGTTCAGCCTGCCCGGACGGACGCTGACCCTCGACTCCGACGACTCCGCCCTGGACGTCGTCGTGTCGGACCACGTGAAGGACGTCCGGGTCACGCGCTGGTTCGACGGGCGCACCGTGCTCGGCAACAGCCCCAAGGTCACGTGGGAGCAGAGCGCCGAGGGCGACAAGCTGACGTTCCGCGTGAAGTGCAGCGGGGTGATCAGCAATTGCTCCGCCAAGCACCGCGTCGTCGTCCCGCGCGGCGTCGCCGTGACCATCCTGAACCGCGACGGCCAGGTCACCGCCAGCGGCTTCCGCGAGCCCCTGAAGGTGCGCACGGCCGACGGCAGCGTGACCGTGCGGAACTCCAGCGGGCCGCTGGACCTGAGCAGCGCCGACGGGTCGGTGCGGACCGACGGCGTCACGTCGAAGCAGGTCAGCGCCCGCTCCCGGGACGGTTCCGTGTGGCTCGAACTCGGCGCCGTACCGGACCGGGTGCGGGCGCGGAGCACGGACGGGTCCGTGACCGTCACCCTGCCCGACGCCCGGTACCGCGTGGACACCGACAGCGTGGACGGCGGCGTCGACGTGTCCGTGCCGCGCGCCGACGACAGCCCGCACCGGGTGTCGGTACGCAGCGTCGACGGCCACATCACGGTGCGCGCGGCGAACTGACCACCCCGTGTGTTCGTCCTCCACCGGTGGGAGAATGTGACACCGGCCTGGCAGGGCGGACGACAGCACGGGAGAGGGACAGTGACGGCGACACCATCGCAGCCACACAGGTGTGGCACGGCCTCCTGTGCCTGTCCCTCGGTGCCGGTGGCCCCTTCCGCCTTCGGCGGTGTGCGCCGTCTCGTGTCGCCCGTACGAAAATCTGCGGGTCCGCCGTGGCCTGTCGCGCCCACGCGGCGGAGCCGCAGAGTGTCCCGTCCCGCGCCCCTTCGGGGCTCGTTGACGCTCGCCCTGGTGCCCCTTGTCGTCGCCGTGCTGCCCGGGGCCTTCGCCGGAGGCGGGACGCGGCGGTGGTTCGGTGGGCGGGGGGAAGGGGCGCGGGCCGAGGCGCAGGCGGCCAAGGACGCGGCGGCGGCCGCGTTCTACGAGTTGGACACCGCGCAGCGGGACCTGCGGATCTCCATCGAGACGATCGTGGCGGTGGACTCCTCGCCCGCCGCGCGGCGGGCGGCCGCCGACTTCGAGGCGTTCGGGCAGCGCATCGACGAGGTCAGCCACCAGTACATCACCGCGGTCGACGCGCACGACCTGGACCGGGACGACCTGGAGACGTCCGCCGCGACCCGGGCGCGCACCGAGCTGACGGCGGCCAAGGACGCGCTCGGCAGGACCAAGCAGGACCTGGACCGCTTCTCGCAGGGGCTCGGGCCGCTGCTCGACAAGGCGGAGACGCAGCTCGCCCGGCTCGCCCCGGCCGTGGAGCGGGCCCGCCAGACGCTCCTCGCCGCGAGCAACGCCCTGGACGCGGTGCGCGGCGCGGGCCTGAAGGCCGACGGCCTCGCGGGGCGGCTCGCCGCGCTCGCGCCCGAGCTGACCAAGCTCAACCAGGGCGCGGGGCAGCACGGCGTCGCCGACACGCTGCAGCGCGCCGACCGCGTCGTACGCGACGGGGAGGCCGTCCGCGCGGAGGCGGAGCGGCTGCCCGAGCGGGCCCGCGAGATCGACCGGCGCCTGGTGTCGCTGCGCACCCGCGCCCAGGCCCTGACCACCCGCAGCGAGCAGGTCGAGCCGGTCCTCAGCGAGCTGCGCCGCCGCTTCACCGCGGCCTGCTGGCAGGACCTCCAGCGCGTCCCCGAGCAGGCCGAGGAGAACGTACGGCAGGCCGAGGCCAAGCTGGCGGAGGCCCAGCGGGCCCGCGAGGAGCAGCGGTGGCCGGACGCGACGGCGCGCCTGTCGACCGTGCGGGCCCTGCTCAACTCCACCGACGAGGCGGTGTCCGCCGCCGGTGAGCGGCTGCGGCGCCTCAACGAGGTCTCCAAGGACCCGCAGGCGGAGATCGAGCGCACCCGGTTCGCGGTCCGGGACGCCCAGCGCCTGGCCATGGCGGGCCGCCAGCGCCCCGACCCGCGGGACGCCCGCCCGCTGGACGAGTCCGTGGCCCGCCTGGACCGCGCGGTGGAGGCCCTGGAGGGCCGCCACCCCGACTACTGGCAGTTCCTGACCGAGATGGAGGCCGTGCGCGCGACGGCGGCCCGGGTGGTCGCGCGGATCCGCGAGGAGCGGGGCCAGGGCGCGGGCTGAGCCCCGGGCCCCGCGTCGGGGCGGCCCGGCGGCTGTGCGAGCCTGAGGGCATGACCGAGGGTGTGCGCAAGAGTCCGACCGACGGTCCGGCCGCGGGTGCGGCCGGTTTCCTCGCCGCGCTGCGGGCCCGGCGGCTGCTCGCCATCGTGCGCGGCCGCGACCCGGAGGCGTCGTTCCGTACCGTCCTGGCGCTCGTCGAGTCCGGCGTGCCGCTGGTCGAGGTCTCGCTGAGCGGCTCCGACGCGCTCGGTGTGCTGCGCAGGGCGCGGGCCGAGCTCGGCGCGGACGCGTGGCTCGGCGCGGGTACGGTCCTGACCGCTGACGACGCCCGGCGCGCGGCCGGGGCGGGCGCGAACCTGATCGTGACCCCCGGCCTCGGCGCGGGTGTCGACACCGGCCTGGAGCTGGGCCTGCCGGTGCTCGCGGGCGTCCTCACCCCGACCGACGTGATCGCCGCGAGCGCGGTGGGCGCGACCGCCCTGAAGGTCTTCCCGGCGTCGGCGACGGGCGGCCCCGACTATCTGAAGGCGCTCCGCGGGCCGTTCCCCGGCCTGCCGTTCGTGCCGGTCGGCGGCGTGGACGCGGACGCGGCGGCCGCCTATCTGGAGCACGGTGCGGCGGCGGTGGGCGTCGGCTCGCCGCTCGTCGGGGACGCGGCGGACGGCGGCGACCTGGACGCCCTGCGGCGGCGCGCGCGGCGGTTCGCGCAGGTGTGCGCGTGAGCGGGGTGCGGGCGGGCAGCGGCCCCGGCCCGGACGTCCTCACCTTCGGGGAGACCATGGTCGCCCTGCGCGGCGCGGGGCCGCTGAAGCTGGGCGGCACCATGAGCGTGTCCGTCGCGGGAGCCGAGTCGAACGTCGCCGTGGGCCTGGCCCGGCTCGGGCACGGCGCGTCCTGGGCGGGTGCCGTCGGCGACGACGAGGCCGGTGAGCTGGTCCTGCGGACGCTGCGGGCCGAGGGCGTGGACGTCACCGGCGCCCGCCGCGACCCGCACGCGCCCACCGGTCTGATCCTCTTCGAGCCGCGCCTTCCGGAGGTGACGCGGGTCCACTACTACCGCTCCGGGTCGGCCGGTTCACGCGTCGACGCCCAGGCCGTCGCGCGGGCCTTCGCCGCCGCGCCGCCGCGCCTGCTGCATCTGACCGGCGTCACCCCGGCCCTCGGCGAGGCGGCCCGCGCCGCCTGGGAGGGCGTGCTGCGCCTGGCGCGCGAGCACGCCGTGCCCGTCTGCCTGGACGTCAACTTCCGCTCCCGGCTGTGGAGCACGCGGGAGGCGGGGGCTTTCCTGCGCCCCTGGCTGCCGGCCGTCGACGTGCTCGTGGCCTCCGCCGACGAGCTGCCGGTGTGCCTGCCGCCGGACGAAGAGCCGGACGACGTACGGGAGTCGGCCGAGCGGCTGCTGCGGCTCGGCGTCCCGGAGGTCGTCGTGAAGCTGGGCGCGGACGGCGCCACCGCGTACGGGGGCGGGGGCGCGGTGTGGCACCGCCCCGCCGTGCCGGTGCGCGTCGTCGACACCGTGGGCGCCGGGGACGCGTTCGTCGCCGGGTACCTGTCCGCGCTGCTCGACGGCGCGGACGTGCCGGGACGCCTTCAGCGGGCGGTGACCACCGGGGCCTTCGCGGTCGCCTCGCGCGGGGACTGGGAAGGCGCCCCTACGCGGGCGGAGTTGGGCCTGCTCGGCGCGGCCGACGTGCTGCGCTAGCCGCAGCAGCCGCCGCCGCAGCAGCCTCCGCCACCGCCGCCGCCCCCTCCGGCGGGGGCCGGTGCGCTGCCGCCGACCGCCACGGTCGACAGGAGCTTCACGGTGTCCTCGTGGCCGGCCGGGCACACGGCCGGGTCGGCGGACTCCGCCATCGGGCGGCTCAGCTCGAAGGTGTCGCCGCAGGGGCGGCAGCGGTACTCGTAACGGGGCATGCCCCAAGATTACGCCGCGCCCCAGACCCGCCCCTTCCCGATCCGGGGGCCGCCGCCCCCGTGCCCCCGCTTTGTCGGCGCTCCGCGCCTCGTCCTCGAACGCCGGACGGGCTGAAAGTCTCCAGTGCGGGCCGCATCTCGTCCGCGGACGGCGGATCGGTTCGACCCGCAGGCGAGATGCGGTCCGCACCGGCAACCATCCAGCCCGTCCGGCGTTTGAGGACGAGGCCGAAGGCCGATGAACGGCGGGGGCCCGGGGGCGGCCGGCCTCCGGTTCGGGAAGGGGCGGGCCTGGGGCGCACCGCGGAGGTCACTCCGGCAGGAGGCGCCGCGCGATCGACTCCCCCGCCGCGACCCCCGCCTCCGGCACCACCACGAGGCCGGGCGCGGTCCAGCCCACCTCGGCCAGCTCCCCGTGCGAGGGGCGGAAGGCGCGGTCCGCCGCGGCCAGCAGGTCCGCGTCGAGCAGGGAGTCGCCCGCGGCCAGCGTCTCGTCGGCGCCCACCCGCCGCGCGACCTCGCGCATGGCCGCGCTCTTGGTGAGCGGCCGCGGCACGGCGTACACCTTGCGCCCCTGGAGCGAGACGGTCCAGCCGCGCTGCCCGGCCCACACGCCGAGCTCCTTGACCCAGCCGTCCGGCAGCAGGGCGCGCTCGACGACCAGATAGGCGAAGAGGTCCTCGGCGACGCGCTCCTTGAGCAGCCAGGCCGGGTCCGCCGTACGCAGCAGATGGGCGCGGACCTCCTCCAGGGGGGCGCACTCCGCGGCGATGCGCCGGTCGACGTCCGCGCGCCAGGCGAGGTCGGGGACGCCGTCGACGAGCAGCTGCCCGCCGTTCGCGCAGATCGCGTACGCGGGCGCGGGACCCGGCAGGTGGATGCGCGCGTACTGCTCGCGCGTACGCGTGGTCGTGGGCACGAACACGGCGGTCCGGCCGAGCTCCGCGAGGAGTCCGGCCGCGGTCTCCGTGACGTACGACAGGGGCTTGCCCTCGTACACCTCGACGCACAGCAGGCGCGGCGCCTCGGCGTCGGGCATGCGCAGGCCGAGCGCGGCGGCGGAGTAGATGAGGGTCCGGTCGAGGTCGCTGGCGACCAGCCGGACGGGGCGGGCGCTCACGCTCCGGTCACCGCCTTGCCGTCGGCGCCGGTCGCCCCGCGCGTGTACTGGGGGTGGATGAGGCCCACGCAGGTGTACGGGAGCCCGTCCACCTCCTCGACGGGCACGCCGCGCTGGGCGGCGAGCAGCCGGACGTGGTCGAGGTCGGCGCCCGCCCCGGCCCGGGCGAGGATCTTCCACGGCACGCGGCGAAGGAGCACGCGCGTGGTCTCGCCGACGCCGGGCTTGACGAGGTTCACGTCGTGGATGCCGTACTCCTCACTGATCCGCTCCACGGCGGCCCAGCCCTCCCAGGTGGGGGTGCGGTCGGCGGCCAGGATCTCCTTGACCCGCCGGTCCACGGCGTCGCCCACCTCGTCGAAGCGGGCGGCGACCGCGTCCACGAAGTCGGCGGAGACGTCGGCGCCCGCGAGCTCGCGGTAGAACTTCGCGCCGTGGAAGTCGTCGGGGCCGACGAGGTCGGCGCGCAGCACGGTGCGCGAGACGAGGCCGGAGACCGTGGAGTTGAGGCAGGCGGAGGGGATGAGGTAGTCCTCGCGGGTGCCGTACGTGCGCACGCAGGAGCCCGGGTCGGCGAGCACGGCCATGTCCGGGTCGAAGCCGGTGACGCCTTCGACCTCCTCGAACTCCCGTATCGCGGCGGCGAGTTCACGGGTGATGGCGCCCTTGCCCGTCCAGCCGTCGACGAAGACGACGTCGGCCGGGTCGTGGTGCGCGGCGAGCCAGCGCAGCGCGTTGGCGTCGATGCCGCGGCCGCGCACGATCGACACCGCGTAGTGCGGCAGGTCGAGGCCGTGGCGGCGTTGCGCCCAGCGGCGCATCAGGACGCCGACGGGGGTGCCCGCGCGGGCCAGGGAGACGAGCACGGGGCGGGGCGAGCGCTCGGCGATGACCGTCTCGGTGACCGTGCCGACGGCCCGGGCGATCCGGGCGGCGGAGTCGTCGAGCGCGGCCCGGAACAGCTCCTGGTACTGCGCGCTCGGCTGGTACTCGACGGGCAGCGACTCGGCGTAGTGCGCGCCGCCGCTCTGGATCGCCTCCTCGCGCTCCTCGGTGGGCGCTTCGAGCGTGACCGCCGACAGGTCCTGGAGCAGCCAGCCGACGTCGTCGGGCGCGTACGAGGAGAAGGCGGGGCCGCGGAGGGGTTCGGGCAGCACGGACGGGGACCTTTCGGGTGCGTACGAGGGCACGACGGCGAGCAGCACGTGCCCGGTGTGCGCGGCGAGGCGGGCGAGCAGGCCGTCGGGGGCGTGCAGGGCGGGGGTGTCGGCGGTGGAGTCGACGACGGCGACGACCGCGTCGAAGCCGCCGCCCGCCACGTTGTAGGCGTAGCGGTCGCCGGGACCGTCGGCGGGGTCGTCGTGGGCGGGGAAGACGAGCCGGGTGCGGATGGCGTAGCCCGGGTCGTCGACGGCGAGGACGGGCGAGCGGGTGGTGGTGGAGTAGCGGACCTCCGCCTCGCCGCCGAGGTGCCCCTCCAGGGCGACGCCGAGCGCGAGCGGCGCGTACATCAGCTCCTCGAAGCCGAGGACGAGGACGCGCCGGGCGCTCTCGGGCAGCGCCCGCGCGATCCGCTCCGCCATGCCGGGCAGGGCGGCGGCCAGGCGCGCCCGGTGCGCGGGCGTGAAGCCGTGCCTGCCGCCGTCGGGGACGCCGTCCGGCCAGGCCAGGGGCACGCGGGTGACGGGGGCGGGCTCGGTGCGCGGCGCGGGCAGCCGCTCCGCCGCGCCCTCGCGCTCCCCGCGCTCCCCCTGCGCCTCGTGCGACTCGTGGGCCTCGACCAGGGCGCGCCCCTTCTCCAGGACGTCCTCCGGCAGCCGCACCGTGCCCGACGCGAGGGCCACCAGGTCGACGCGGGCGCCGATCTCCGCGGCGAAGGCGTCGAGGCGGTCGCGGTCGGCGGGGGCGCGCATGTCGACCAGGGCCACGATGACGTACCGCTCGCGGGGGAAGCGCGCGTGCAGGTCGCGGATGGTGTTGAGGACGGTGTTGCCGGTGGAGAACTCGTCGTCGACGAGGACGAGGGTGCCCGCGCCCGCGAGCAGCCGGGGGTCCTCGGGGAGCAGCAGGTGGGAGGTGGCGTGCGAGTGGGCCTCCTCGAAGCCGCCCGCGCGGGCCACGCCCGCGACGGGGCGGCGCGTCGAGTGCAGGTAGGGGGCGTCGCCGACGCCGTCGGCGACGCAGTGGCCGAGGCCCGTCGCCGTCTCCGCGTAGCCGAGCACGACGGCGCGCGCGCACGCGTCCGGGCCGAGCAGCTCGCGCACCCGCAGGCCGAGCTCGTATCCGGAGCGCCGCACCACGGACGGCAGCTGCGGCACGTGCTTGCCCAGCACGTTCGACACCAGGAGGTGGGCGCGCCTGGGGTTGCGCCGCAGCGCGAGCCCGAGCAGCTCCCGCAGGTCGTCGCCGACGAGCTCCACACCCAGCCGCTCAGCGACCCACGTACCCGACCACACCACGTCCTCGGACGCCTTTCTGTCACTCACTGCCGCTCACCATCACTCGCTGTCACTTCTTGGTTCCGTCGCGCCATCAGACGGGCAGTCCCGCCGAGAGCAGCTCCACGAAGCCGACGTCCTCGCGCGCGACGCCGAAGACCTCGGCGCGGCGCAGGGTCCGCTCGGCCCAGGCGCGGTGCGGCTTCACCTCGTTCATCTTGTTCGTGTACGCGGACCGCATGACTCCGCCGCCGTCGCGCTCGGGGCGCAGGATGTCCTGGGCGTCGCCGTACTCCTCGTGGCTGACCACGGACAGGGCGTGCACGGGCATGACGTGCGAGGGGTGGATGCAGGTCTTGCCGAGCAGGCCGTTGGCCCGGTCCAGCTCGATCTCGCGCAGCAGGCCGTCGAGGTCGTGCTCGATCAGGGCCTGGCGCAGTTCCTCGGCGCGGACCTCCAGGAACGGGCTCTGGCGCAGCTGCGGCTTGAACATCCGCTCCTGGACGCGGAAGTACTCCCACACGGGCCCGGTCACGATGAAGCCGGTGCCGTCGGCACGGCCGAGGTGGTTCACGACGTCGCCGATGACGGAGGCGACGATCTGCACGTCGTAGGCGGTCATGTGCGGGGGCCTGCGCAGCCCGTACGCCGAGCAGAAGTCGGTGACGCCGAGCCGCAGCGCGAGCACCCGGTCGCGGTACTTGTCGACGGTGCGGGCGATCCCGGTGATCGTCTCGGCGCGGCTCTCCAGATGGAGGAGCTGCGGCGATTCGAGGACCGGCATGGCGAACAGGCGCCGCCCGCTCGCCGTCTCGGCGGCGGTGAGCGACTCCAGGAACGGAACGCCCCGCTCCTCGGTGAACTTCGGCAGTACGAATCCGGACAGGAGACGGACCGCGGGGCCGAGCCTGCGGGTCAGGTCGGGGATCTGCTCCGGGTCGCGGACGCGGATGAAGAGCAGCGGAGGATCGGCGTCCGGGCGCTCGGCGAGATCCCGGAAGTGCCGGATCAGATTCTCCTCGGCGCCGACGACCTCGGCGTCGTCGATGGAGTCCTCCAGACAGATGACCATCGAGATCACGCCACGGCCGGCCTGCTTGAGGATGTCGTCGGCCAGGCGCGGCCGCGTGGCCGGGCTGTACAGCGTGGCGCCGAGAGCGGCGGCGATGAGCTGCGGCGGGGAGTCCGCGGTGAAGGCACACGGCTCCCTGTGAAAGAGGCGCTCTCGCACCTCTGGGGCTATGTGCCCGAAGTGACGCATGGGGTTCCCCTGGGATTCTCCTGCTTCCGCCCGCATCGCGTATGCGATCCGAAGATGTGGCCGGTAATAGTACGTAAGGGCGGGTGTCGGAGGTTCCCCTCGGGTGTGAAATCCAGGTAACCCGGCCATGACGCACACCTCGGCACCACACCGGCACAACCGGGTGTCATAGGACAAGGCGCCCCCTTGGGCCGCTCCCGGGAGGGGGCGCGCTCCGTAGGGGCGCGGGGAACTGCGCGACCAGCCACAACAGACCCGCAGGCGAGCGACGTCCCAGCGTGGCACACCCGGCGAAGCGCTCGGGCCTGAGGCGCCGCGGACCGGGGCCCGGGGCAGTGCCCCGGGCCCCCACGTTGTACCGCCCGGGACGGGAAGGGCAGGATGACGGCATGACGCACGCGATGTTGAAGGGGTCGAACGTCCCGCTGGAAGCCACCGCGGTCCGCGCGGTCCTGCGCTGGACGCTGAGCCAGGGCTCCCCCGTCGTCGACGCGTCGGCGCTGCTGCTCGGCACCGACGGCCGAGTGCGCTCCGACGAGGACTTCGTCTTCTACAACCAGCCGCGCCACCCCTCCGGGAAGGTCTGGCGCCTGGGCCAGAAGCGCGTCACCGAGGGCACCGCCGTCCATCTGACCGACACCGTCCAGGCGGACCTCGCGGGCCTCGACGCGGCCGTCGACCGCGTGCTCCTGGTCGCCTCCGCCGAGGACGTGCCCTTCGAGCAGGTACGGGCGCTGCGGATCCTGCTGTACGACGCCTCGCCCGCCGCCGCTGCCGCCACCGAGCCGCTCGCGTACTTCGACATCACCCCGCAGACCGGCGCCGAGACCGCGCTGATCTGTGGTGAGCTCTACCGCCGCAGCGAGGGCTGGAAGTTCCGCGCCCTCGGCGAGGGGTACTCCAACGGCCTGGTGGGCCTCGCCACCGACTTCGGCATCTCCGTGGACGAGTCGGAGGCGGTGCCCGAGCCGACCCCGGACGCCTCGCTGCCGCGCGGGCCCGGCGCCGCGCAGCCCTCGGCCGCCCACCCCGTACAGCCGCCGCCCCCGGCCCGTCCGGAGCCCCACACCCAGTACCCGGTCGCGCCGCCCGCGCCCGCCATCGCCCCCCAGCCCGCGTACGGCTACCCGCCCCAGCCGCCGCGCTACCCGGCGCCGGGGCCCGCCTACGGCTACCCGCAGCCCGCGGCCGCGCACGTCACCCAGCCCCCGGTGGCGCCCCAGCCCGCGTACGGCTATCCGCACCCGGTCGCGCCCGTGCCCGACCCGGCCTTCCGGATGCCGCCGCAGGGGCCGCAGTTCCTGCCGCGCTGAGCGGGGCGCGGCGGCGGCTCAGCCGACCGTGGACTTGTAGCCGCGGCCCCACTGCAGGCCCCAGCCGTAGAGCCGGTCGAGCTCGGCCTGGAAGCCGTAGACGAACTTCACCTCGCGGCGCACGATCAGCTCGTCCTTGATGTTCTCCAGGAGGACCACCGCGCACGAGCGGGCCTGCGGCTGGCGCTCGTCCAGGTCGATCTCGATCCGCGGGCCGTTGCTGGGGTAGAGCGTGACCTTGGCGTGGGTGCGGTCGAACGCCGGGGTCTGGTCGTAGATGTAGACGAACACCAGGAGCCGCTTGATGGACTCCCGGTGGTCGAGGTTGACGTACAGCGTCTCGCCCGTGCCCGAACCGAACCGGTCGTCGCCGCTGCCCTTCACATAGGGCGGCGAGTTGATGCTCCCGAAGAAGTTGCCGAGCGGCTGCACCACGCCCTTGGCGCCGTCCGCCAGCTCGTACAGACAGCCGAGGTCGAGGTCCACATTGACCATGCTCTGGGTGTGCGCCTGGACCTCTTCGGGCTGGAACAGCTTGAAGGGGTGGCGCAGCAGGCCGCCGCCGCGCTTCTTGCCGATGAGGTCGGACGTCCGCATCTGCCAGGACAGGTTGACGCGGAGGTTGCCCGTGGCCGCGCCCTGTTTGGTGAGCGAGACCATCGGATGCCGCTTGGTCAGCTCGATGGCGTTCGTCGCGGCCGCGCCCGCCGCGAAGTCCATCGCCCGACCGGGCCGCAGACCGTCGAAGAAGCCCATGCCTACCCCCACTCGATGCCCCGGTCACCGTCCGCCCGCGCCCCCGGGGCGGCCGGGGAGCCGCGCCCCAACTGCGGCCCCGAACAAGAGAATTCCTCGCCGGAGCCGGTGTCACACGTCCCGTCCAGTGATCCGGATCTCACCGTACGGCAGCGCCCGGACGCCACTGGCGGCGCCCCCGTGCCGGGGACGCCGCCAGTGCGGTGCTCGTGGCCGGGCCGGGGCCCGGGGCGGTCAGACGCCTGAGGAGACCTCTGCCTTCTCGTCCGAGCCCGACTGTCCCTCGGCCGCCGCCAGCGCCTTGTTGCGGCGCACGGACGACCAGAAGGAGGCGCCGATGAGGATGACGCCGATGGAGCCGGTGATGAGCTCGTGGATCTCGAACTGGATCGTGACGAGCAGGACCGCGGCGAGCGCGCCGATGGCGTAGTGCGCGCCGTGCTCCAGGTAGACGTAGTCGTCGAGGGTGCCCTGGCGGACCAGGTAGACCGTGAGCGACCGGACGTACATCGCGCCGATGCCGAGGCCGAGCGCCATCAGGACGATGTCGTTGGTGACCGCGAAGGCGCCGATGACGCCGTCGAAGGAGAACGACGCGTCCAGGACCTCAAGGTAGAGGAACATGAAGAACGCGGCCTTGCCGGCGAGCTGGATCACCGAGACCTGCTTGCCCTTGGCCTTGGCCTCCTCCTCGGCCTCGTGCTCGCGCTCCTCCTCTTCCTCCAGCTTGTCCTCGAAGTAGCTGGAGAGACCGCCCACGATGAGATAGGTGATCAGACCCGCCACACCGGAGATCAGGACCGTTTCCGCCTTGTCGGCGTGGGTGCCGCCGTGCTGGTGCGCGTTCTTGGCGAAGGTCATCGCGGAGACGAGCAGCACGACGAGCGCGATGCAGACCGACAGCATGTCGACCTTGCCGAGCTTGGCGAGCGGGCGCTCCAGCCAGCCGAGCCACTTGATGTCGCGGTCCTCGAAGACGAAGTCGAGGAAGATCATCAGCAGGAACATGCCACCGAAGGCGGCGATGGACGGGTGCGCGTCCGTGACCAGCTGCTGGTACTGGTCCTTGTCGTTGAGCGCGAGCTTGACCGCTTCGATCGGGCCCATGCTCGCGCTGACGGCAACGATCACGACCGGGAAGACGAGGCGCATGCCGAAGACGGCGATGAGAATGCCGATGGTGAGGAAGATCTTCTGCCAGAAGGCATTCATCTTCTTCAGGATCCCGGCGTTGACCACCGCGTTGTCGAAGGACAGCGAGATCTCGAGGATGGACAGGATCGCCACGATCCCGAACGCCGTCCACCCCCCAAAGAGCACCGCTGCGACCAAGCCGAGCGCAGTGACTGCGAACGACCAGCCGAAGGTTTTCAGAACCACTGGCTACCCCATCGTGTGTGTACGGGTCTCCCCCGCGCCGTCCCCGGCCGCTTGCGCTTCCGGGGACTTCCCGGGAACCCCTGCGAGCCGACCGCGTCAGCTGTTTGGGGAGCCCGGGCAGAGTCCTTTAGGAAACATTGACTCCGAAGTCTAGAGCGATGCCCCGCAGACCGGACGCGTACCCCTGACCGACGGCGCGGAACTTCCATTCGCCGCCGTAGCGGTACACCTCACCGAAGATCATCGCGGTCTCCGTGGAGGCGTCCTCGGAGAGGTCGTAGCGGGCGAGCTCCTGGCCGTCCGCCTGGTTGACCACACGGATGAACGCGTTGCTGACTTGGCCGAATGTCTGTCCCCGGTTGTCCGCCTCGTGGATCGAGACCGGGAAGACGATCTTGTCGCAGTGGGCCGGGACCTTGGACAGGTCCACGAGCAGCGACTCGTCGTCCCCGTCGCCCTCGCCCGTGAGGTTGTCACCGGTGTGCTCGACGGAGCCGTCCGGGCTCTTCAGGTTGTTGTAGAAGACGAACCACTCGTCGCCCAGGACCCGGCCCGACTGGCACAGCAGGGCACTGGCGTCGAGGTCGAAGGGGGCTCCGGTGGTGGAGCGAGCGTCCCAGCCGAGTCCGACCATCACCTGGGTGAGGTCGGGTGCGGCCTTGGACAGGGAGACGTTGCCTCCCTTGGCGAGTGTGACGCCCATGATCGTGTCCTCCCCGGGGTGGTGCCTGCCGTTGGGCTGTCGTGCTGAGCGCGTCCGGCGCCGCACTCGGGAGTGCGGCGCCGGACGGCTCGGTTCTTGCGGACTGCTCGGCTCAGACGTTGACGCCGAAGTCCTGCGCGATGCCGCGCAGGCCCGAGGCGTAGCCCTGGCCGACGGCGCGGAACTTCCACTCCGCGCCGTGGCGGTAGAGCTCGCCGAAGACCATGGCCGTCTCCGTGGAGGCGTCCTCGGAGAGGTCGTAGCGGGCGATCTCCGCCTCCCCCGCCTGGTTCACCACGCGGATGAACGCGTTGCGGACCTGGCCGAAGGACTGCTGGCGGTTCTCGGCGTCGTAGATGGAGACCGGGAAGACGATCTTCTCGACGTCGGCCGGGACGGCCACGAGGTTGACCTTGATCTGCTCGTCGTCGCCCTCGCCCTCACCGGTGATGTTGTCACCGGTGTGCTCGACGGAGCCGTCCGGGCTCTTCAGGTTGTTGAAGAACACGAAGTTCTGGTCGCTGGTGACCTTGCCCTCCGCGTTCGTCAGGATGGCGCTGGCGTCCAGGTCGAAGTCCGTACCGGTGGTGGTACGGACGTCCCAGCCGAGGCCGATCGTGACCGCGGTCAGACCAGGCGCCTCCTTGCTCAGCGATACGTTGCCGCCCTTGCTGAGGCTGACTCCCACGAGTCCTCCCAAATAGTGTCCAGGGGCGGGGAGCCCCAGTCGTGCTTGCCATCGGATCAACGTCTGGATCCTAGTGAGCGGTTCCCGCCCGCCACAGGCTCCGCACCCGAAGAATCCCAGGGTGTCGCCCCTAGGGGGCGACCGCCGCCTCAGCGGCCGCCGAGACCCTCGAGGGCCTTGACGTACTCGTTCAGGTCGCGGGCGTCGGGCAGGCCGTTCACGACGGTCCAGCGCACCACGCCGTCCTTGTCGATGATGAAGGTGCCGCGCACCGCGCAACCCTTGTCCTCGTCGAGGACGCCGTAGGCCCGGGACACCTCGCCGTGCGGCCAGAAGTCGGAGAGCAGGGGGTATTCGAGCCCCTCCTGCTCCGCGAAGACCCGCAGGGTGTGGATCGAGTCGTTGGAGACGGCGAGCAGCTGCGTGTCGTCGTTGACGAACGTGGGCAGCTCGTCGCGCAGCGCGCACAGCTCGCCGGTGCACACGCCGGTGAAGGCGAACGGATAGAACAGCAGCACGACGTTCTTGCGTCCCCGGAAGTCCGCCAGCCGCACGGTCCGCCCGTGGTTGTCCTTGAGCTCGAACTCCGGAGCCGTCTCGCCGACCGCAACCGTCACGAGAACCCACTTCCCTTCGGGTACGCCATTGGGGCGTCCCCCAGCCTACGGCGGGCCCCCGGGCCCGGAGCGGGGAGGGGGGCGGGTGGCGGAACACGTGAGGCCCCCGACGGGCGGGACCGTCGGGGGCCGTGCGGTGGGCCTGTGGCCGGCTACCTCTTCTTGGCGGCACCCTTGGGCGTGCTGAGCCGACTGCCGTTCCAGTCCTTGCCCGCGTTGATGCTCTTGGTCTGGGACAGACCCGCCGTGGTGGATGCCTCACCGATCTCGCTGGGCTCGACGTAGCCGTCCCTGCCCGTCTTCGGTGTGAGGAGCAGGATCGAGCCGCCCTCCTCCATGTACGCGATGGCATCCACCAGCGCATCAGTCAGGTCCCCGTCGTCCTCACGGAACCAGAGCACCACGGCATCAGCCACGTCGTCGTATTCCTCGTCGACGAGCTCCGTGCCGGTAGCCTGCTCGATGGCCTCGCGGAGCTCCTGGTCGACGTCGTCGTCGTAGCCGATCTCCTGGACCACCATGTCGGGCTGGAAACCCAGCCTTACGGCAAGGTTCGTCTCCGCGTGGTCCGCGGTCGCGCTCACGGATTGCCTCCTGATCATGTTTTGGGAATGCCTTCAGCCACGCGCGTGCGCGGGGCATTGGCCGTAGTCCACACGGGCGGGACGGATCGCGCAAGTACCCGGCCGTCGAGACCGCCGAAACGGTGACGTTCCCGGCCGTGTCACCGCAACTCCCGCCACATCCGTCGGGCCCGTACGGGGCCGCACGGCCCTTAGGCAGGATGGGCGTATCGTTGCGATTTGACCGAGCCTACCCCAGGGTCACCAGTCAGCATCCCGGTTACCCCCCAGTAAAGATGACGTATCCACCACCGGGGTACACGATGGTGAACGTCGTACGAGCCGGTACGGCACACCCAGCACACGCACAGCGCAATGCAGAGTTCAGAGCAGAGTCAAGGCAGAGCACGAATCCGATCGCGTGCATGCGCGACAACACAGCGAAGGAACAGCGTGGCTTCCGGATCCGATCGCAACCCGATCATCATTGGCGGTCTGCCCAGCCAGGTCCCGGACTTCGACCCCGAAGAGACCCAGGAATGGCTCGACTCCCTCGACGCCGCCGTCGACGAGCGCGGCCGGGAGCGGGCCCGCTATCTGATGCTCCGGCTGATCGAACGCGCACGTGAGAAGCGCGTCGCCGTGCCCGAGATGCGCAGCACGGACTACGTCAACACCATCGCGACCAAGGACGAGCCGTTCTTCCCCGGCAACGAGGAGATCGAGCGGAAGATCCTCAACGCGACCCGCTGGAACGCCGCGGTGATGGTCTCGCGCGCCCAGCGCCCCGGCATCGGCGTGGGCGGCCACATCGCCACCTTCGCCTCCTCCGCCTCGCTCTACGACGTGGGCTTCAACCACTTCTTCCGCGGCAAGGACGAGGGCGACGGCGGCGACCAGATCTTCTTCCAGGGGCACGCGTCGCCGGGCATCTACGCCCGCGCCTTCCTGCTCGACCGGCTGAGCGAACAGCAGCTCGACGCCTTCCGGCAGGAGAAGTCCAAGGAGCCCTACGGCCTCTCCTCCTATCCGCATCCGCGGCTGATGCCGGACTTCTGGGAGTTCCCGACGGTTTCCATGGGTCTCGGGCCGCTCGGCGCGATCTTCCAGGCGCGCATGAATCGTTATATGGAGGCGCGCGACATCGCCGACACGGCGAAGTCGCACGTCTGGGCCTTCCTCGGCGACGGCGAGATGGACGAGCCCGAGTCGCTCGGCCAGCTCTCGCTGGCCGCACGCGAGGGCCTGGACAACCTCACGTTCGTCGTGAACTGCAACCTCCAGCGCCTCGACGGCCCCGTGCGCGGCAACGGCAAGATCATCCAGGAGCTGGAGTCGATCTTCCGGGGCGCGGGCTGGAACGTCATCAAGCTGGTGTGGGACCGCAGCTGGGACCCGCTGCTCGCCCAGGACCGCGACGGCGTCCTGGTCAACAAGATGAACACCACCCCGGACGGGCAGTTCCAGACGTACGCCACGGAGACCGGCGCGTACATCCGCGACCACTTCTTCGGCGAGGACCAGCGGCTGCGCGCCATGGTCGAGAACATGACCGACGACCAGGTCCTGCACCTGGGCCGCGGCGGTCACGACCACCGGAAGATCTTCGCGGCGTTCTCCGCGGCCAAGGCGCACAAGGGCCAGCCGACGGTGATCCTGGCCAAGACGATCAAGGGCTGGACGCTGGGTCCGAACTTCGAGGGCCGCAACGCCACGCACCAGATGAAGAAGCTGACCGTGGACGACCTCAAGGGCTTCCGGGACCGGCTGCACCTGCCGATCACCGACAAGCAGCTGGAGGACGGCGCGCCGCCCTACTACCACCCGGGCCGCGACTCCGAAGAGATCCAGTACATGCACGACCGCCGCAAGGGCCTGGGCGGCTACGTCCCGACCCGGGTCGTGCGCGCCAAGCCGCTGCAGCTGCCGGAAGACAAGACGTACGCGTCCGTGAAGAAGGGCTCCGGCCAGCAGTCCATCGCCACCACCATGGCGTTCGTACGGCTGCTCAAGGATCTGATGCGGGACAAGGAGATCGGCAAGCGCTTCGTGCTGATCGCGCCGGACGAGTACCGCACCTTCGGCATGGACTCCTTCTTCCCGAGCGCGAAGATCTACAACCCGCTCGGCCAGCAGTACGAGGCCGTGGACCGCGAGCTCCTGCTCGCGTACAAGGAGTCGCCGACCGGCCAGATGCTGCACGACGGCATCTCCGAGGCGGGCTGCACGGCGTCCCTGATCGCCGCGGGCTCCGCCTACGCGACGCACGGCGAGCCGCTGATCCCGGTGTACGTCTTCTACTCGATGTTCGGTTTCCAGCGGACCGGCGACCAGTTCTGGCAGATGGGCGACCAGCTCTCGCGCGGTTTCGTGCTCGGCGCGACCGCCGGGCGCACGACGCTGACCGGCGAGGGGCTCCAGCACGCCGACGGCCACTCGCAGCTGCTCGCCTCCACCAACCCGGCCTGTGTG
Source organism: Streptomyces sp. AN091965 (assembly GCF_022698285.1). Classification (NCBI taxonomy): domain Bacteria; kingdom Bacillati; phylum Actinomycetota; class Actinomycetes; order Kitasatosporales; family Streptomycetaceae; genus Streptomyces; species Streptomyces sp. AN091965. The sequence goes on from NZ_JALDMY010000001.1 coordinate 3,350,417, forward strand.
GCGTACGACCCGGCGTACGGCTTCGAGATCGCCCACATCGTCAAGGACGGCCTGCGCCGGATGTACGGCGAGACGGCCGACGGCAAGCCGGGCGAGGACATCTTCTACTACCTGACCGTCTACAACGAGCCGATCCAGCACCCGGCCGAGCCGGCGGACGTGGACGTGGAGGGCATCCTCAAGGGCGTCCACCGCCTCAAGTCCGGCGAGCGGGGCGCCATTCCGGCGCAGATCCTCGCCTCGGGCGTCGCGGTGCCGTGGGCCGTCGAGGCGCAGCGCATCCTCGCCGAGGAGTGGAACGTGAAGGCGGACGTCTGGTCCGCGACGTCCTGGAACGAGCTGCGCCGCGAGGCCGTGGAGGTGGAGCGGCACAACCTGCTGCACCCCGAGGAGGAGCAGCGCGTGCCGTACGTGACGCGCAAGCTGTCGGGGGCCGAGGGTCCGTTCGTCGCGGTCTCCGACTGGATGCGCAGCGTCCCGGACCAGATCTCCCGCTGGGTGCCCGGCACCTACCAGTCGCTCGGCGCCGACGGGTTCGGCTTCGCCGACACCCGGGGTGCGGCCCGCCGCTACTTCCACATCGACGCGCAGTCGATCGTGGTCGCGGTCCTCACCGAGCTGGCCCGCGAGGGCAAGGTGGACCGCTCCGCGCTGAAGCAGGCGATCGACCGCTACCAGCTCCTGGACGTGACGGCGGCCGACCCGGGCGCCGCCGGAGGCGACGCGTAACGCGCTCCGGCGCGCCTCTCCACCACCCTCCACCTCCTGCGAACACCTCATCAGTGCGAAGGGCGACGGGCCCGGGGCCCGTCGCCCTTCGGGCTTTTCCTACGATGCGCTCATGGAGGAAATGGCCGAGCGGCAGCCGTCGGCACAGGTCCGCTGGGAGCGCCGCACGCAACGTCCGCTGCTCGCCCTGGCCGTGGCCTTCGCCGTCGCCTACGCCGTACCGATAGTCAGGCCCGAGGCGAACGCGTCCCTGACCGGCGCCTGCACGGCGGTGGAGTGGTTCGTCTGGGGTTCGTTCGCCGCCGACTACCTGGTGCGGCTCTCGCTGGCCGGGCACCGGGGGCACTTCGTCCGCACGCACTGGCTCGACCTGTGTGCCGTGCTCCTGCCGATGATCCAGCCGCTGCGACTCCTTCGGCTCGTCGCGACGCTGCTCCTGGTGGGGCGGCGGGCGCGGATGGCGTCACAGATACGTCTGACCACGTACGTCGTGGGGGCGGTGGTCGGCCTGCTGATGTTCGGCTCGCTCGCGGTGCTGTCCGTGGAGCGGGATTCGCCGGACGGCAACATCAAGACCCTGGGGGACGCCGTGTGGTGGTCCTTCACCACGATGACGACCGTGGGCTACGGCGACCACGCGCCGACCACGGGGCTCGGCCGGGTCCTCGCGGTGGGCCTGATGCTGTCGGGCATCGCGCTGCTCGGTGTGGTCACCGCCAACATCGCGGCCTGGTTCATCGCCCGCTTCGAGAAGGACAACCTGGAGGAGCGGCGCCAGACCGCGGCGATCGAGGCCCTCACGGCGGAGGTGATGGCGCTGCGGGCGCAGGTCGCCGCGCTGTCCGGTGGCCCCGTGCCGCTCCCGGTGTCCGACGAGGAGGCGGCCGCCCCGCCCGTCCCGGGGCCCCGCAGGCCCTGACGTGCCTGTCGGCGGGCCGGGCGGCCGCGCGCCTCAGCGCTCCCAGACCTTGAACGCCCTGATGCGATAGGGCGATTCGGGGGCCCAGGTGCCACCGCCGGGATAGGTGTTGAACTCGGCCGTCTCGGCGCACTCCCGGGACTGGTACGTCGTGACGGGGCGGCCGGTGCGGTTGGCGAGGGCCTGCGCGCTGCCCCCCTCCGGCAGCGCGACGCAGCTCTCGATGTCGACCCCGGCGAGCTCGAACACGTGCCGCTCGCCCTTGAAGCCCGCCTTCTCCCAGAGGCAGAGCTCCCCGGGCCCGCACGCGCCGAGCTTGCCCGGGGGAGCGGCACCGGCCCGTGCCGGGGCTGTGGTGCCCGTCGTGCCCGCGGTGCCCGCGTGGGCGGGGGTGAGGACCGCCGCGGCGAGCGCGGCCGCGGTGAGGGCCGTGAAGGCGGCGGCGGGTTTGGTCGTACGCATGTGTGTGAACCCCCGTGTCGTATCGATCACTTGTCGTCACTCTCCGCCGCGGGTGCCCGGGGCGGGAAGGGGTTTCGGTGGGGCTCACCCGGATAGGCGAAATCCCCCGGGCTGAGCCCGGAGGGGCCTGGCCCCTCACCCTCAGGGGATCTCCCTGAGAACACCCGGCCGCTTCGCCGTGCCGCTGTCGGCTGCCTCTCGCCTGCGGGTGCGTCGTGGCTTGTCGCGCAGTTCCCCGCGCCCCTTCGGGGCGCTGGCCCTTCGGGGCGCTGACCGGCCGGGGCGGCGGCTAGATGTGGCCCGCCCCTCCCCCGCCCGGCTCCGTGTTCGTGCCGCGCTTGGTCAGGAGGGCTACCGCCGCCGCGAGTGCGCCGACCACGCCCGCCACGGCGAACGCGACGCCCAGGCCCGACATGAAGGTGTCGTGGACGACGTCGGTGATGCGGGCGAAGGTGCTCTCGGTCATGCCGGGGGACGTGGCCACCTCCTCGGGCACCGATCCGGTCGAGGCCGCCTTCTCCAGGCCGGGCGGCGGGGTGCCGGGCAGCCCGGCGTCCCGCCAGTTGTCCGCCAGGTCGGAGTCCACGGTGGTGGACATCACCGCGCCGAGGACGGCCGTGCCGAGGCTGCCGCCGACCTGCATGCCCGCCTGCTGGAGGCCGCCCGCGACGCCGGACAGCTCCAACGGCGCGTTGCCCACGATGACTTCGGTGGCGCCGACCAGGACCGGCGCGAGGCCGAGGCCGAGCAGCGCGAACCACAGGGACATCGCGAGGGTGCCGGTGTCCTCCGTCAGGCTCGTCATGCCGAACATCGCGGCGGCGGTGCAGACCATGCCCGCCATGAGCGGCAGGCGCGGTCCCACCCGGGTGATCAGGGCGCCCGCGACCGGCGAGGAGACGATCATCATGGTGGTCAGCGGCAGCAGGTGCAGGCCGCTGTCGACGGGGCTCATGCCGTGCACGTTCTGCAAGTAGAAGGTCACGAAGAACAGGCCGCCGAGGAAGGCGAAGGCCATCAGGACCATCAGGGCCACGCCCGCGGACAGCGCCACCGACCGGAACAGGGCGAGCGGGATCAGCGGCTCCTCGACCCGGGTCTCCCAGAAGGCGAACAGGACGAAGCAGAGGACGGAGCCGCCGAGGAACAGCCACGTCTTCCCGCTGCCCCAGCCCCACGGGTCGCCCGCCTTGATGAGCCCCCAGACCAGGGCGAACATCGCGGCCGAGAGCAGCACGATGCCGAGGGCGTCGAAGGACCGGGGCGCCTTCTCCGCGCGGTGGTCCTTGAGGATCACCAGGCCGAGGACGAGCGCGAGGGCGCCGACGGGCACGTTGATGTAGAAGACCGACTGCCAGCTGACGTGCTCGACGAGCAGGCCGCCGACGATGGGGCCGCCCGCGGTGGAGGCGCCGATGATCATGCCCCAGACGCCGATGGCCATGTTCAGCTTGTCGGCCGGGAAGGTCGCCCGCAGCAGGCCGAGCGCGGCGGGCATGAGGAGCGCGCCGAACAGCCCCTGGAGCACGCGGAAGGCGATGACGAGGGAGACGGTGTCGGACAGGCCGATGGCACCGGACGCGGCGGCGAAGCCCACGACGCCGATGAGGTAGGTCTGGCGGTGGCCGAAGCGGTCACCGAGCTTGCCCGCCGTGATGAGGGCGACGGCGAGCGCGAGCAGATAGCCGTTGGTGATCCACTGGACGTCCGCGAGCGTGGCGTCCAGGTCCTTGGTGATGGCCGGGTTGGCGACCGCGACGATCGTGCCGTCGAGGGCCACCATCATCACGCCGATCCCGACGGAGACCAGGGTCAGCCAGGGATGACCGCGAAGTCCCTTGCCCAGGCCGGAGGTTGAGGACGGATCCGGCGGCTTGTCCGCCGAGCCGATCGGAGTCTGAGTCGTCATGGACCGAGGCTAGTGTCAGCCACTGACACTTGGTAGGGAGCCTCACAAGACAGCCGCTGACGCGGATGCCCGCGCTCCCCGGAGGGCGCCGGTAGGGTGAGCGGAATCCAGGAGAAAAGAGAGCGGCGTGACCAGGCCCGGCTTGCGCGAACTCAAGAAGCGGCGCACCCGTGACGCGCTGCTGCGCGCGGCGCTCGAACTGTTCACCACACAGGGGTTCGAGGAGACGACGGTCGACGAGATCGTCGAGGCCGTCGACGTCTCCCAGCGCACGTTCTTCCGGCACTTCGCGGGCAAGCAGGAGACCGCCTTCGCCGTCCCCGAGATGGTGGAGACCCGCTTCATGCGGGCGCTGCGCGAACGCCCGCCGGGCGAGCCGCCGTTCCTGGCGCTGCGCGGCGCCGTGCTCGACTCCTGGGAGGCCATGAACGAGGCGATGGCCGAGCTGATCCCGGTCGAACTCCACATCCGTACGTACCAGATGATCGAGTCGACGCCCTCGCTGCTCGCCGCCCACCTGCACCGCTCCACCGAACTGGAGGCACGGGCCGCGCACGTGCTCGCCGAACGGGAGGGCCTGGACCCCGCGGATCCGCGACCGCGGGTGGCGACCGCAGCGTTCGGGGGCGTCATGCGGGCGGCCGGGCGGCTGTGGGCCACCGGCGAGGACGTCAGCGTCGCCTCGATCCGCGCGACGACCGAGGAGTACCTCGACCACCTGGGCGCGCTCGCGGAGGACTGGCACCGGGGGCGCTGACCCGTTCCGCGGGCACGGCGGAGCCGTCCCGGAGGCGACCGCCGACGCCGAGCGCGGCCGATCAACACCCCCCGCCGACCGCTACGTTGGGTAGCGGAGCTTGACGCTTCGTGGCGGCTCCCGCCCCCGCTCCCCCTCGCGCCCCATGTGCGCCACACGTACGCCCCTTCGACGGAGTGTGACCATCCGATACGACGTGTGCCCGCTTTGCCACAAATACCCAGCAAGAAACGTGATCTGCCTCACCCCGCGCACGGTGGGCTTCAGCCTTCTCCTAGGGTGTCCCGCAGTGACTTCCTTCGACTCATCCCCCCAACTCAGCATCTGGCGCGCGCTGCTCGCGCTCACCGTCGTGTTCGTCATGCTGGCGACCACCGGGTGGACCGCGGTGCGCCAGAACAGAGGCGACGCGTCGCCGCTCGAAGCCACCCTCGCCGCCTGGGAGCGGGGGCACATCGACGGACGCGAGCTGCCCGACCCCGGTGCGCCCGCCGACCGGCTCGCGCGGTTCTTCGCCTCGCTCACCGCGTACCAGCGCGACCGGCTCGCCGTGCGCTACCCGCTCGCGGTCGGCAACATGAACGGCGCCCCCGTGGCGCTGCGCTACCGCGCGAACCGCATCGCCCTCAAGCAGGCCCGGGTGATCGAGCGGCGGCGCATGCACGACGACCGGCTCTCGCCCGTCGGCAAGCAGGAGGCGGAGCGCAGGATGAAGCGGTTCGGCGTGATGATGCGCCCCGACCGCCAGGTCCTCGCCTTCGACCCGATGGGCTCGGGCCGCATGGCCGAGGTCCTCGGCGACCTCGACCGGGCGAGCCGCGTGTCGGTCATCGTGCCCGGCGTCGACACCGACGTCCTCACCTTCGAGCGGACCCAGCGCAAGTACGCGGCGCCCGTGGGCATGGCCCGGTCCCTCTACCGCGCCGAGCGCAGGACCGACCCCCGCACCCGGACCGCCGTGATCGCGTGGGCCGACTACACCACGCCCGTCGGGCTCGGTGTGGACGCCGCCACCTCCATGCGGGCCGACGACGGCGCCGTCCGCCTCGACTCGCTGGTCCGCGCCCTGCCGGGGCGCACCGGCGTGGCGCTGTACTGCCACAGCTACGGCTCGGTGGTGTGCGGGGTCGCCGCCCGGCGGCTGCCCGACCGGGTCACGGACATCGCGGTCGCGGGCAGCCCCGGGATGCGCGCCGACAACGTGTCAGGGCTCGGCACCCGCGCGCGGGTGTGGGCCGCACGGGACAGCGACGACTGGATCCAGGATGTGCCGCACATGGAAGTCGGCGGGCTCGGCCACGGCGCCGACCCGGTGTCGGGCGGCTTCGGCGCCCGCGTGGTGTCCGCCGACCGCGCCCGGGGCCACACCGGCTATTTCGAGCCGGGCACGGACAGCCTCAGCAACTTCGCCCGGATCGGCGTCGGCGCGTACGACGCCGTGCGCTGCGCCGACGGGGACGCGGGCTGCCACGACGGAATTTCCGGTACGACGGCGGCCTGACGCGCGTAGAAATCGGCGAAACAGCGGCCCGCCGCAGGAGAGACGGAGGAGCGCGTGCCGCATACGATGAGCCGCATGGGTGATGTACTGGCCGGTTTTCACGCCGCCTGGGAGTTCGAGTCCGACTCCGTGCTCATCCGCTTCGAACGGGGGATCCGTACGCCGAAGCTGTTCCAGGCTCTCGGCGAGCGCCGCATCCCCCTTGAGGCGATCGCGGGGGTCACGCTCACACCGGGCAAACGGGGGACGACGGTTCTGCACCTGGTCCCGAGACCAGGTGCCGATCCACTGATGGAGGCAGCGGCGGGACAGCTCAAGGACGGGGCCGACCCGTACCGCCTGGTGCTGCCCGCGGAGCGGGAGACGCTCGCCGAGTACTACGCGGACGAGCTGCGCGCCCTGCTGCCCGCCGAGGACCCGGGAGAGGCGGACCGCTATCTGGTGGCCGCGCCCGAGGCTCCGCTGCAGTTCAAGGCGTACGACGGGAAGGCGTCCTTCGACGGCAAGGCGGTGGCCTTCCGCTGGTTCTGGACCGGCGCGTCGTCGGCCAAGTGGAAGGCCGGGGACCAGAGCTTCGCGGTGACCGACCTCAGCGGAATCGAGTGGCGCTCCCCGGAGGTCTTCGAGGGGCATCTGCGCCTGCTGCGCCGCGAGTCGCCGGTGGCGCAGCCCGCCCAGGCCGACCAGGACCCGGCGGCGGTCGTCTTCGGGCTCGGCTACGGCCCTGTGCACGAGTCACTGCCGTTCGCCGCGTCGGTCCTCGCGGCCGTCAGGGCGTCCGGCCCGGCCCCGGTGGCGCAGAGCGCCGCGGCGGCCCCGGCGGGGCGGCGCGACCCGGCCGACATCGCCGAGCGCATCCGGCACCTGGGCGAGCTGCACCAGGCGGGTCTGCTCACGGACGACGAGTTCACGGCGAAGAAGACGGAGCTGCTCGCCGAGCTGTGAGCGGCCCGTGAGCGGTCCGTGAGCAGTCAGGACCCGCAGGCCCCGGCGGCCGCCTCCGCGCTGACGGCGGCCTCCGACCGCGCCACCGCGTACGACCCGATCTTGTGGTCGAGCACGGCGAGGGTGTCCTGGAGCTCCTCGATGCGCGCGCGGACGTCGCGCCGGGTCTGCTCCAGGAGGTCCTGGCGCTCGGCGAAGGTGTGGTCGCCCGCGCGCACCAGCTCCGCGTAGCGCACCATGTCCGCCACCGGCATGCCGGTGGCGCGCAGCTTGCCGAGGAACGTCAGCCACCGCAGATCGCGGTCGCGGTAGCGGCGCTGGCCGGTGTGGGAGCGGTCGATGTGCGGCATCAGGCCGATCCGCTCGTACCAGCGCAGGGTGTGCGCGCTCAGCCCGGTCTCCGCGGCGACCTCGCTGATCGTGTACTGGCTCTCCGCGAGGGCGGAGCCCGTCTCCATGACCGTCATGGCCCCCACGCTATGGCCTTCGAGCGCACTCGAAGCAAGGGGTTTTCACCCGCTCCTGCGGGCCGACCCCCTGGCTGCCGGCGCGAGGGCACGGCGCTTACGCTCGTACGCATGCAGAGCCTGGAGTTGATCGAGAACTGGCCGGTCCCCACCGCTGCCGCCGCCGTCGTCCGCGCGGACGGCACCGTGGCCGGGAGCCGCGGGCCCACCGCGCACCGCTTCGCCCTGGCCTCGGTCACCAAGCCGCTCGCGGCGTACGCGGCGCTCGTCGCGTACGAGGAGGGCGCCGTCGAGCTCGACGAGCCGGCCGGGCCCGAGGGGTCGACCGTGCGGCACCTGCTCGCGCACACCAGCGGGCTCGCCTTCGACGAGCACCGGGTGATGGCCGCGCCGGGCACGCGGCGGCTGTACTCCAACGCCGGGTTCGAGGTGCTCGGGGACCACATCGCCAAGGCGACGGACATCCCCTTCGCCGACTATCTGCGCCAGGCCGTGCTCGAACCCCTCGGGATGACGTCCACCGGGCTCGCGGGCGGCGGGTCGCCCGCCAAGGACGGGGTGTCGACCGTCGACGACCTCGTACGGTTCGCCGCCGAGGTGCAGGCGCCGCGGCTGCTCGATCCGCGGACCGTGGCGATGGCCATGTCCGTGACGCATCCGGGGCTCAAGGGGGTGCTTCCGGGGTACGGGCACCAGAACCCCAACGACTGGGGGCTCGGCTTCGAGATCCGGGACGGCAAGGCTCCGCACTGGACGGGGGCCTCGTCCTCGCCCCGGACCTTCGGGCACTTCGGGCAGGCGGGAACGTTCCTGTGGGTCGACCCCGACGCGGGGGCCGCGTGTGTGGCCCTCACCGACCGGGCCTTCGGGCCCTGGGCCGTCGAGGCGTGGCCCGTCCTCACGGACGCGGTGCTGGCTGAGCTCTGAGCTTCGGCTGTACGTGGGCGGGGGCGGGGGTGGTGCGCAGTCCGGCGCGGCGGGGTCCGCCCTGTGCCCGCCCGTTCCGCCCCCTGGGCGGACCAGCCGCCCACAGGAACCGGCTAGGGCATTTCCCAGAACAGCAGTTCCGCCGGGGTCTCGTACGCCACGGCCTCCAGGCCCTCTTCCTCCGTGATCCTCGCCGAGTCGCCGGGGCCCAGTTCCTCCTGGCCCAGGGCGACCTCGCCCCGCACCACGTGGACGTACACGTGCGGCGCGGGCGGGATCGCCGTGCGCTCGCCCGGGGCGAGGCGGCGGACGTGCAGGAGGGCGCCCGCCGCGGGCAGGGCGTAGGGGGTGGAGTCGGCGATGCCGGGCACGATCCCGTACGCGGGGTCGCCGCCGGGCTCCAGGGGGGCGAGCCACATCTGGAGGAAGGTCAGGGGGGCGGGGCCCGCGTTGCGCTCCACGTGGCGGACGCCCGCGCCGGCGCTGAGGTGCTGGACGTCGCCGGGCCCGATCAGCGACTCGTGGCCGGTGGAGTCGCGGTGGGTCAGCTCGCCCTCGACCACCCACGTGACGATCTCCGTGTGGCTGTGGGGGTGCTCGTCGAAGCCCGCGCCGGGGGCGAGGCGCTCCTCGTTGCAGGCGAGCATCGCGCCGAAGCGGAGATTGTCGGGCTCGTAGTAGGGCCCGAAGGAGAACGCGTGGTAGGAGTCGATCCCCGCCCCGGGGTCGCCGCCGGGGTACCGCTCGCCGGAGCGCCGCACATCAATCACGTCCCCCACGGTAGACCCGGCCCCGCACGCCGCCGCCCCGATAAGGCAGTCTTGTCCCCGTGCCCGAACCCTCAGCGAACGAAATCCACCAGGACACAGGCGCCACCGCCACGGGTCCGGCCCGCACCGGCCGCGCCCACCCGCACACCGCGACCCTGCGGCGCCTGGAGAAGTCGTCCGGCAGCCTCGCCGCGCAGGCCATCGCGCGCATGGACGAGACGCTGTCCTGGTACCGGGCCATGCCACCGGAGAACCGCTCGTGGATCGGTCTGGTCGCCCAGGCCGGCATCGCCGCGTTCACCGAGTGGTTCCGGCACCCGGACGCCCCGCAGGCGATCTCGACGGACGTCTTCGGGACCGCGCCGCGCGAGCTGACCCGCGCCATCACGCTGCGCCAGACCGTGGAGATGGTGCGGACGACCATCGAGGTCATGGAGTCCGCCATCGACGAGGTGGCCGCGCCCGGCGACGAGGCGGTGCTGCGCGAGGCACTGCTCGTCTACGCCCGCGAGATCGCCTTCGCCACCGCTCAGGTGTACGCCCAGGCCGCCGAGGCACGCGGTGCCTGGGACGCCCGCCTGGAGTCCCTCGTGGTGAACGCCGTGCTGTCCGGCGAGGCCGACGAGGGCGCCGTGTCCCGGGCCGCCGCGCTCGGCTGGAACTCCCCCGACCACGTGTGCGTGGTCCTCGGCACCGCCCCCGACGGCGACAGCGAGCTGACCGTCGAGGCCATCCGCAGGGCCGCCCGGCACGCGAAGCTCCAGGTCCTCACCGGAGTGCTCGGCGCCCGTCTGGTCGTCATCGCGGGCGGCAACGACAACCCCCTGGCCGTGGCCAAGGCCCTGATCGGGCCGTACGCGGCGGGGCCCGTGGTGGCCGGGCCGATCGTGCCCGACCTGCTCGCCGCGACCCGCTCGGCCCAGGCCGCCGCGGCCGGGCTCAAGGCCTGCGCCGCCTGGCAGGACGCTCCCCGTCCGGTGCTCGCGGACGATGTGCTGCCCGAGCGGGCGATGGCGGGCGATCCGGCGGCGCGGGAACAGCTGGTGGAGGAGATCTACAGACCACTGGAGGAAGCGGGCTCCGCGCTCCTGGAGACCCTCAGTGTCTACCTGGAACAGGCGAGCAGCCTGGAGGGTGCGGCGCGGATGCTCTTTGTGCATCCCAACACCGTGCGTTACCGGCTTCGACGTGTGACCGACGTCACCGGATGGTCTCCTTCAGATGTACGCTCCGCCTTCACACTGCGGATCGCACTGATCTTGGGACGCCTGGCCGCTGGCGATCCCCAGTCGTAGGGTTTTGTCGGCCCCCTACAATTCCCCCAGCGGTTCTTCGTCCCTGTCCCCACGGGCGGTTCGTACTGTCCACAAGAGAGAGTGTGAGAGTGCTCGTACTCGTCGCTCCCGGCCAAGGCGCTCAGACGCCCGGCTTCCTGACCCCCTGGCTCGACCTTCCCGGCGCCGCGGACCGCCTCGCCGCCTGGTCGGACGCCATCGGGCTCGACCTCGTCCACTACGGTACGCAGGCGGACGCCGACGCGATCCGTGACACAGCCGTGGCGCAGCCGCTGCTCGTCGCCGCGGGGCTGCTGTCCGCGCGGGCACTGGGTGACATCACCCCGGGCGCCGTCGCGGGGCACAGCGTGGGCGAGATCACCGCGGCCGCGTACACGGGCGTGCTGTCCGAGGACGCCGCGCTCGGCTTCGTCCGCAAGCGGGGCCTGGCCATGGCCGACGCCGCCGCCGTGACGCAGACGGGCATGGCCGCCCTCCTCGGCGGCGACCCCGAGGTGACGCTTCCGCACCTGGAGAAGCTCGGCCTGACCCCGGCGAACGTGAACGGCGCGGGCCAGATCGTGGCCGCAGGCACCGCCGAGCAGCTGGCCGCGCTCGCCGAGGACAAGCCCGAGGGCGTCCGGAAGGTCGTGCCGCTGAAGGTCGCGGGCGCGTTCCACACCCACCACATGGCTCCCGCGGTCGCCGTGCTCGAGGAGGCCGCCCAGGGCCTCGAGGTCGCCGACCCGCGACTCACGTACGTCTCGAACCGGGACGGCCAGGCCGTCGCGAGCGGCACCGAGGTGGTCTCCCGCCTCGTCGGCCAGGTCGCGAACCCGGTCCGCTGGGACCTGTGCATGGACACGTTCCAGGAGCTCGGCGTCACGGCGCTGATCGAGGTGTGCCCCGGTGGCACGCTGACCGGTCTCGCCAAGCGCGCGCTCAAGGGGGTCAAGAACCTGGCCGTGAAGACGCCGGACGACCTCGACGCCGCGCGGGAACTCATCGCCGAGACCGCCGCCTCCGCCGCCGACGCGGCGGGTGCCTGAGAAGGAGCCTGGAGCATGACGAAGATCAAGCCCAGCCAGGGCGCCCCGTACGCGCGCATCATGGGCGTCGGCGGCTACCGCCCGGTCCGGGTGGTGCCCAACGAGGTCATCCTGGAGAAGATCGACTCCTCCGACGAGTGGATCCGCTCCCGCTCCGGCATCGCGACGCGCCACTGGGCATCCCCCGAGGAGACCGTGGCCGCGATGTCCGTCGAGGCCGCGGGCAAGGCCATCGCGGACGCGGGCATCCGGCCCGAGCAGATCGGCGCGGTGATCGTCTCCACCGTCTCACACTTCAAGCAGACCCCGGCGATCGCCACGGAGATCGCGGACAAGCTCGGCACCGGCAAGCCCGCCGCGTTCGACATCTCCGCGGGCTGCGCGGGCTTCGGCTACGGCCTGACCCTCGCCAAGGGCATGATCATCGACGGCTCCGCGGAGTACGCCCTGGTCATCGGCGTGGAGCGGCTGAGCGACCTGACCGACCTCGAGGACCGCAAGACGGCCTTCCTGTTCGGTGACGGCGCGGGCGCGGTCGTCGTGGGCCCCGCCAAGGAGCCCGCGATCGGCCCGACGGTCTGGGGCTCGGAGGGCGACAAGTCCGAGACCATCAAGCAGACCGTGGCCTGGGACGAGTACCGCATCGGCGACGTCACCCAGCTGCCCGTCGACGCCGCCGGCGAGGTCAAGTTCCCCGCGATCACGCAGGAGGGCCAGGCGGTGTTCCGCTGGGCCGTCTTCGAGATGGCGAAGGTCGCCAAGGAGGCGCTCGACGCGGCCGGAATCACCGCGGACGACCTGGACGTCTTCATCCCGCACCAGGCCAACATGCGGATCATCGACTCGATGGTGAAGACTCTGAAACTGCCGGAGCACGTCACGGTCGCCCGTGACGTGGAGACCACCGGCAACACGTCGGCAGCCTCGATTCCGCTCGCGATGGAGCGGCTTCTGGCGACCGGCGAGGCGAAGAGCGGCGACACCGCTCTCGTCATCGGCTTCGGGGCGGGTCTCGTGTACGCCGCCACGGTCGTTACCCTCCCCTAGGCACCCGCTGCGGATCTTCGGATCCGTACGGTTGCCGTCACACCCTCTGGATACACAAGAAGGAGCGCCTCATGGCCGCCACTGAGAAGGAGATCGTCGACGGTCTCGCGGAGATCGTCAACGAGATCGCCGGCATCCCGGTCGAGGACGTCCAGCTGGACAAGTCCTTCACGGACGACCTGGACGTCGACTCGCTGTCCATGGTCGAGGTCGTCGTCGCCGCTGAAGAGCGCTTCGACGTGAAGATCCCGGACGACGACGTCAAGAACCTCAAGACGGTCGGCGACGCCACCAAGTACATCCTCGAGCACCAGGCCTGAGCCTGGCGGCCAGCAGGCTCTGGCCAGCCGCCACCCGGCGGTGGCGCCGCCGCATCCGCATCTGAACCAATCGTGGAGAGAGAAATCCAGTGAACTCGACCAATCGCACCGTGGTCGTCACCGGTATCGGCGCAACCACACCGCTGGGTGGCGACGCAGCCTCGACCTGGGAGGGCCTGCTCGCCGGGCGCTCCGGGGTCAGCCTCCTGGAGCAGGACTGGGCCGAGGACCTGCCGGTCCGCATCGCGGGCCAGATCGCCGTCGAACCGGGCGAGATCATCCCGCGCCCGCAGGCCCGCAAGATGGACCGCTCGGCGCAGTTCGCGCTGATCGCGGCCCAGGAGGCCTGGCAGGACGCGGGCTTCACCGCGAAGGCCGGCGAGGACCCGGGCGTCGACCCCGACCGCCTCGGCGCGGTCATCGCCTCCGGCATCGGCGGCGTGACGACCCTGCTCGACCAGTACGACGTGCTGAAGGAGAAGGGCGTACGCCGCGTCTCCCCGCACACCGTGCCGATGCTGATGCCGAACTCGCCCGCGGCGAACGTCGGCATCGCCCTCGGCGCCCGCGCCGGGGTGCACACCCCGGTCTCGGCCTGCGCCTCGGGCGCGGAGGCCATCGGCTACGCGATCGAGATGATCCGCACCGGCCGCGCCGACGTCGTCGTCGCGGGCGGCACGGAGGCGGCGGTCCACCCGCTGCCGATCGTCGCGTTCGGCAACATGATGGCGATGTCGAAGAACAACGACGACCCGCAGGGCGCCTCCCGCCCCTGGGACGTCGACCGCAACGGCTTCGTGCTCGGCGAGGGCGCGGGCGTGGTCGTGCTCGAGTCCGCGGAGCACGCCAGGGCCCGCGGCGCCAAGGTCTACGTGGAGGCGGTGGGCCAGGGCATCTCGGCCGACGCGCACCACATCACGCAGCCGGAGCCCTCCGGCAGCGGCATCGCACAGGCGCTGCGCCACCTGATCGAGAACAACGACCTCAAGCCGTCCGAGATCGCGCACATCAACGCGCACGCCACCTCGACGCCGCAGGGCGACATCGGTGAGATCAAGGCACTGCGCAAGGCCTTCGGCGACGACGTGGACCACATGGCGATCGCGTCGACGAAGTCGATGACCGGGCATCTGCTCGGTGGCGCGGGCGGCGTGGAGACCGTGGCCACGGTCCTCGCGCTCAAGCACCGCATCGCCCCGCCGACGATCAACATCGAGAACCTCGACCCCGAGGTCGACGCGGACATCATCCGCGGCGAGGCCCGCCCGCTGCCCGAGGGCACGATCGCGGCCCTGAACGACTCGTTCGGCTTCGGCGGCCACAACGTGGTGCTCGCCTTCCGGACGGTCTGACCAGCCGGTAACCGACGCGAAGGGCCCCCACCGAGCGGTGGGGGCCCTTCGCGTCGCGTGCGGTACGCCCGGACGAGGCGTCAGACGACCTGGTGCAGCCAGCGCACCGGCGCGCCCTCGCCCGCGTAGCGGAACGGCTCCAGCTCATCGTCCCAGGGCTTGCCGAGGAGCCTCGCGACCTCGGCCTCCAGATCGCTCTCGCCGCCCTTGGAGCGGGCGAGGGCGGCGCGCAGCCGGTCCTCGGGGATCAGGATGTCGCCGTGGATGCCGGTGACGGCGTGGAAGATGCCGAGCTCGGGCGTGGCGCTGTAGCGCTCGCCCTCGGCCGCGGCGGACGGCTCCGCGGTGACCTCGAAGCGCAGCAGCTGCCAGCCGCGCAGCGCGGAGGCCAGTTTGGAGGCGGTCCCCGCCGCGCCGCGCCAGGAGAACTCGGATCTCCACGTACCGGGCGCCGCGGGCTGCCTGATCCAGTCGAGGCTGACGCGGGCGCCGAGTACCCCGGCGACCGCCCACTCGACGTGCGGGCACAGCGCGCGCGGTGCGGAGTGCACGTACAGAACTCCACGTGTCGTCACCGGGACCTCCAGTGTGGGACGGGACACGCCGTTCCCGGCGGCCCCGAGCCCGTGCCGAGCGGTGTTCCAGCTGTTCCTCGAATTCGAGGAAAGACAAGGAAAGACTGAAAACCGGACAGATGTGACGTGATGTAATTTAGCGGAACCGAAAAAAATCGGTTGCCACTGGGTGGCGAGGCTACCGTGATGTGAGGCAAGGATTGTGACGTACCGTCGGTCCGCATGCCGGGCAACACGGATGTTTCACTCGCTGGGAGGCCCATTGCCCCCCGGCCGGGTGTCCGTCGGCCGTCGCCGGGACATCTCACCATGCGGTGGCACGCAACCTGAAGGGCCCGTACGACGTCCCGTTGGACGACTACGGGACAGAGGGGACGAGTATGCGGAACTCACGGCGCCGCTCCCGGGCCGCCGTCGCCGTCGCGGCGGCGGCTCTGACCGGCATCGCCACGCTCACCGCGTGTGACGCGTCGGGCGGTGACGACGCGGCGCCGAACGGCCCCTCCGCGCAGGACAGAGCGGGCCGCAAGGCCGTGCCGGAGTGGGACGGGAGCCCCCGCTCCCTGGCCGCCGTCGGCGACTCCATCACCCGCGGCTTCGACGCCTGCTCGGTGCTCTCCGACTGTCCCGAGGCGTCCTGGGCGACCGGCAGCGACGGCGAGGTGCGCAGCCTCGCGCAGCGGCTGCTCGGCAAGCAGCGCGCCGCCACGCACAGTTGGAACTACGCCAAGACCGGCGCCCGCATGGCCGATCTGCCCGGACAGATGGAGCAGGCGGCCGCCCGGCGGCCGGAGCTCGTGACCGTGATGGCGGGGGCCAACGACGCCTGCCGGTCCTCCGTCGCCGAGATGACGCCGGTCGCCGAGTTCCGGGCGGACTTCGAGGACGCGATGGCGGCGCTGCGCACCACCCGGCCCAAGGCGCAGGTGTACGTGGCGAGCGTGCCGGACCTCAAGCGGCTGTGGTCCGAGGGCCGCGAGAACCTGCTGGGCAAGCAGGTGTGGAAGCTCGGCATCTGCAAGTCGATGCTCCAGGACGCGGACGCGACGGACCGGGCCGCCACGCAGCGCAGGGAGTCCGTGCAGGAGCGGGTCGTGGCGTACAACACGGTGCTCAAGGAGGTCTGCGCCAAGGACCTGCGGTGCCGGTACGACGGCGGGGCGGTGTTCGACTTCCGCTTCGGTGAGGACCACTTGAGCCACTGGGACTGGTTCCATCCCAGCAAGAGCGGGCAGGCCCGCCTTGCCGAGATGGCGTACCGCACGATCACGTCGCGCCGCCCCTGAGGGGTCAGCGGAAGTCGGCCGCGTGGGCCTCGGCCCACGCGGCGAAGGGGCGGGCGGGGCGGCCCGTGACGCGCCGGACGGTGTCGATCACGGTGCGCCCCTCCGGGGGCGTGTTCTTGTAGACGTCCAGGAGCCAGGCGATCGTGTACTCGTCCTGGCCCTCGGCCCGCATCCGCTCGGCCGCCTCCTCCTCGCTGAGCTCGACGAGTTCGATGTCCCGGCCACGCGCCGAGGCGAGCGCCGACACCTTGTCCCGGACCGTCAGCGCCTGCGGCCCGGTGATCAGGTACGCCTCCCCCGCGTGCCCCTCCTCGGTGAGCGCGACCGCGGCGACGGCGCCGATGTCGCCCTCGTGGACCAGCGCGCTCAGCCGGTCCGCGAAGGGCGCGCGGACGGTGTCCCGGGTGCGCGCCTCCTCCGCCCACTCCAGGGCGTTGGCCATGAACTCGACGGGCATGAGCACGGTCCAGTCGAGGCCTCCGGCGCGCACGGCGTCCTCCAGGGGCGTCGGGCCGCCGCCGTTGAGGACGGTGATGCGCCGCACCCCGGCCTCCCGGGCCAGGCGGACGATCTCGGGACCGGTCTCCAGGGGCGTGAAGGCGGCCCCGCTGAAGGTGATCAGGTGCAGTCCGGTGACGCCGGCGAGGGCGTCCTTGAGGCTCGCCGGGTCGGTGAGGTCGCCGCGGACGGCCTCGACGCCCTCGGGGAAACCGGCCTTCGCCGGGTCGCGGGTCAGCGCGCGGACGTGCTGGCCGCGCTCCAGGAGTTCGCGGACGACCTCGCGGCCGACGGTGCCGGTGGCGCCGGCGACGAGGTGGGTGCGGCGGGCTGCGGAAGCGGTGGTGTGGGTCATGGGGACGACGTTAGGAGGGCTTGCGGTCAGGTTCTGTCCGCAAGGGGAAGGGGTGTCCGCACGCCCGTCCCGGGCTCCTACGGGGTCACCGCCACCACCTCCACCTCGATCCGCGCCTGCGGCCGGAAGAGGCGTGCCACCTGGACCGTCGTGCTGGTGGGCGGCGTACCGGTGAGGTAGGAGCGGCGCACGGCGGCGTAGCCGGGCAGGTCGTCCATGTCGGTCAGGTACGTACGGATGTTGATGATGTCGTCGAGGGTGGCGCCGTACGCGGCGAGGAGGGCGGTGAGGGTCTCGAAGACGCCCCGGCTCTGCTCGGCTATGCCGTCGCCCTCGGCGATCTGGCCGGAGACGTGCAGGAGCGCGTGGCCGTCGGCGAGCGGGACGCGGGCGACCTGGGAGTAGGGGCCGAGGGGCTGGGGCGCGTCGGCGGGGTTGGCCAGGGTGGCGTGCATGGGTGCGGGCTCCGGTCTTCAGTCGGTGCGGTCTTCAGTAGGTGCGGTCTTCAGTCGGCGCGGTCTTCAGTCGGTGCGGGTGGCGCGGTCCCGGATGCGGGACACGGTGTGGGAGATGTCCTGGTGGACGGTCTCGGGGTCGGCGGCAGCGGCCTCGAAGTGGGCGGCGACGGCCTCCGTGACGGGGAGGCGGGTGACCCGCGCGGCCAGCGCGGTGTCCTTCGCGGCGAGGTCCGCGCCGAAGTGCACGTCCTGGGCGAAGGCACGGTTCACGGCGCCGCCGAGGGGCCCGTGGGCGAGGGCGGTGCGCGCCGCGTCCCCGTCCAGGCCGAGCGCGTCGGCGAGGGCGAGGACCTCGGCGACCAGGGCGACACCGCCGAGCAGCGCGGTGTTGACGACGAGCTTGAGCGCGGCGCCGGACCCGGTGGGGCCGGTGCGGGTCACGGTCCCGAGCCGGGCGAGCACGTGCGCGACCCCGTCGGCGTCGCCGCCCGCGAGGATGCCGAGCTGCCCCGCCGCGGCCTTGTCCGTGCTGCCCGCGACGGGCGCGTCGACGAGCGTGACGCGGCCCGCGGCCCGCTCTCCCAGCTCCTTGACGACGTCCGTTCCGACGGTCGACATCTCCACCCAGTACGCGCCCTCGCGGAGGACGGGAAGGATCGCGTCGGCGACGGACCGCACGGCGTCGGGACCCGCGAGCATCGTGATCACGACGTCGGCGTCGCGCACGGCGTCGGCGGGCGAGGGCGCGAGGCGCGCGCCCTGGGCGACGAGCGGCTCCGCCTTCGCGGCGGTGCGGTTCCAGACGGTCAACGGGTGCCCGGCGGCGAGCAGGTGACGGGCCATGGGCGTGCCCATGTGGCCGAGGCCGAGGAAGGCGATGCGTTCAAGCTGCTGTGTGCGCTGTTCCATGGGGACGACGCTAGGGCCGGGCGTGTGATGCGACAAGCGAATGTCTAGCATGGCAGGCATGCAGACTACGCATGGCGGAGCGGACGGGCTCGGCCCGGGGGCCGCCGATCTCTCCACCTACTGGCTGCGGGCCTTCCTGGAGGTGGCCGGGGAGGGCTCGTTCACGGTGGCGGCGCGGCGGCTTTCCCTGACGCAGTCGGCCGTGTCCCGCCAGATCGCGTCCCTGGAGGCCGCGCTCGGCGGGGCCCCGCTCTTCGACCGGCTGCCGCGCGGCGTGCGGCTCACCGCGCACGGGCGGGCCGTGCTGCCGCACGCGCGGGCCGTCACCGGCCAACTGTCGCGGTTGCGGCAGGAGTTGACGGACCTGGAGGGCGCCGCGCGCGGCCTGCTGCGGTTCGGGGCGTTCGCGACGGCGGACGTGGCCCTGGTGCCGCGTGCCATCGCCGCGTTCCGGGCCCGGCACCCCGGGGTGACGCTCACGCGCGAGGAGGGCTTCACCGGGCCGCTGCTGACCCGCCTCACCGACGGCGAGCTCGACCTGGCCGTGGTGTCCACGACGGGCGGCCCGCTCCCCCAGGACGCGTACGAGCTGCACCACCTCCTGGACGAGCCGCTGTACGTGGCGCTGCCCGCCGCCCATCCCCTGGCGGGCGAGGCCGCCTTGGGGCTCGCGCGGCTCGCCGGGGAGGACTGGATCTCCGGCAGCGCGGAGCCCGCCGGGACGCTGCTCGACGCCGCCCTGCGGCACGGCTTCCGGCCGCGCGTCGCCCACGTCGTCGCCGAGTGGACCGCCAAGCAGGGGTACGTCGCCGCCGGGCTCGGCGTCACGCTGATCCCGGCGCTCGCGGCCCAGGGCGTACGGCAGGACGTCGCGCTCGTCCCCGTCCACGACGAGGGCACGCCCGCCCGCGCGGTGTACGCGGCGACGGCGCGGGGGCGCTCACGCGCGCCCAGCGTGGAGCCGTTCCTGGCCGCCCTGCGGGAGTCCGGGCGGCTGCTCACCGGCTGAGGGGCGTGCCGTGCGGCGGCGGTAGTAGTCCGCCGTCACCACCATGAGCAGCGGGGCCCAGAGCAGCAGCGGGGCGTAGCAGAGCACCAGGAACGCGTCCTGCCCGGGTGATCCCATGCCGCCGGGGCCGATGCCCGAGTCCATGCCGGTGCCCACGCTCCAGAAGGCGCAGGCCCAGATCACGGCGAGGGCCACGGAGCCGAGCGCGGCCGGGACCACGGCGGCGAGCGGGCGCACCGGGCGGCCGCCGAGCAGCGGCAGCCGGCGGGGCACGACCTCGCCCCACGGTCTGACGAGACCCAGCGTCAGCAGGGCCAGGCCCTCCGAGACGGCGCTGAGCGCGAGGATGTACAGCGATTCGCCGGGCCCCGGGCGGTAGTCGGACACGGGAAGGCCCAGGACGAGGGCGACGCGCCACAGGCTGGACGGCAGGACGACCCACGGCACCGCGTGCGCGGCGAGCGCGATCCGGCGGGGTACGCCGGGCAGGGAGGTGACTCTCAGCATGCGTTCCATGCTGGTGCGCGGCCCCGGCCGGGGCATCGGCTCCCGCGGTGGTCCGCCTCCGCCGCGCGGGGGAGGCGGACCGGGCCCGGGGGTGGACGTCCGCGGGCCGTGCGGCAGGTGCGGGCCGCGCGGGCCCCACCGGCCGCGCCGCCCGGCAAAGATCCCGTACCCGTAGCGCGCGGCTCCCCCGCCCCGCGATACTGCGGCCACCTCACCTGCAACGGAAGGACTCTCGTGGCTTCGTCTCACATAGTCGGGCTCCGGCTCGGGGCCCTCGGCGCCGCGCTGTTGCTCGGGGCCTCGGCCGCACCTGCCCTGGCCGGATCCCCGGCTCCGCGCGGGGCCGCGCCCACCGTCGAGGAGCAGCGCCTGGAGCGCGCGGTGCCCCAGGAGATCCTGCGCCGCAGCGGCTTCGACGCGGTGGCGCCCGCCTTCGCGCGGGCCCTGGACCGCGCGCACTCGTACGGGCAGGCCGAGCGGATCGTCGTGCGCCACGGGCAGGCGCTGTGGAAGCGCGCCGTGGACCGGGTGCAGGGGCGGGGGCCGCAGAGCGGTGACCTGAGCCGGGACGACGACCGGCCGCTGTACTGGGCGCGGCTCGGGATGACGCGGGAGCTGCGGGCGTGGGAGCCCGAGGGCCTCGGACTCGGCGCGGAGCAGCGCGCGCGGCTGCTGCGGAAGCTGGAGGTGTCGTCCCGGGGCCAGGACGCGGTGACGTATCCCCACGGGCACGGCAAGCGGATGAAGCGGGTGCTCCTGACCGGCTTCGACCCCTTCACGCTGGACCGGGACGTCCGGATCAGCAACCCGTCCGGCGCGACGGCGCTCGCCCTCGACGGCACGGTCGTACGGACGGCCGCGGGCCCCGTCCGGATCGAGACGGTC
This sequence comes from Streptomyces sp. AN091965, assembly GCF_022698285.1. Taxonomy (NCBI): domain Bacteria; kingdom Bacillati; phylum Actinomycetota; class Actinomycetes; order Kitasatosporales; family Streptomycetaceae; genus Streptomyces; species Streptomyces sp. AN091965. The sequence goes on from NZ_JALDMY010000001.1 coordinate 3,371,327, forward strand.
ACGTTCCCGGTGCGCTGGACGGACTTCGCGGACGGCGCGGTGGAGCGGGCGCTGCGGCGGCAGCTGCCGCGCGTGGACCTGTTCACGACCGTCAGCCAGGGGCGGGTCGGCAAGTTCGACATCGAGCGGACCAACGGGGCGTGGCGCGGCGGCTTCGGCGACAACGAGAACCGGTCGAGCACCGGCACCGTGCCGGTCCCCGACCCCGCGTCGCAGCCGCAGTGGACCACGACGACGCTGCCGTACAAGGACATCGTCGCCGCCTCCACCGGGCGCTTCCCCGTCTACGACAACACGGCCGTCACCGAGATCCCCGCGGGCGGCAGCACGCCCGTGAACCGGCCCGACGGGCCGACGCCCGGGTCGGCCGCGCGCCAGGGCGGCGGCGGTGACTACCTGTCGAACGAGATCGCCTACCGGGTGACGCTGCTGCGCGACCGGCTCGGGCTGCACGACCGGCTGCCGGGCGGGCATGTGCACACGCCGGTGCTGCAGTTCGGGGCGGGCAACACCGACCCGGCGACCGGGGCGGTCACCGACCCCGAGTTCGTGCGCAACCGGCTCGACATCGTCAAGCAGACGCGGCAGATCGTGGTGGCGGCGGTGTCGGCCGGGGCTCGCCCCTAGGTGTCCCTCGCCGGACGCCCCAGGCCCGCCCCTTCCCGCTTCCTGGGGAAAGCCGGCGGCACGGCTTCGGGGCCTACGCCGTGGTGGGCGTGCGGGGCGGGTCGGAGGCGGCGGCCCCGTCGTCCCCGGCGGCGGCGTCATCGTCCTCGCCGAGGAGGTCGCGGGCCATCAGGGTCGCGCCCGCGACCGCGCCCGGCATCAGGAAGACGGCGACGAACGGGACCAGGAACGCCACCGCGAGGGGCGCGCCGAAGCCCCAGGCGAGGGTCTTGCGGGCGCGCAGCAGGGCGAGCCGCTCGCGGAGCTGGACGCCCCGGCGCTGGAGGGCGACCGCCGTCAGCTCCTCCGCCAGGAAGAAGCCGGTGACGAGGAAGCCGAGGACGGGGATCACCGTCTGGCCCACGACGGGGAGGAAGCCGAGGCCGAAGAGCAGGACGCTCCACAGCAGGGCCCGCACCACGATCCGCAGGCTGTCGCGCGCGGAGATCCACAGGTCGCGCCAGAGCGGCAGGCCCGACTCGGGGGCGAAGCCCGCCACGGAGACGTCGACCTGCTCCGACAGGGACTCGTAGAACGGCTCCCCGATGAGGAGGGTCACGGCCGTGAAGCTCACCACGGACAGGAGCAGGGCGAGGGCGAACAGCAGGGCGGTGAGGAAGCCGCGGAACGCGCCCTGCCACGGGTCGCCCCAGTCGTCGGCGAACGGCGTCGCCCAGGACACCAGGTCGGTGCCCCACAGTGCGAGCGCGACGAGCGCGGCCGCGTACAGCACGAGGGTGATGAGGCCCGGCAGCAGCCCCCAGCCGTACTGCTTGCGGTGCTGGGCGACCCAGCGCTGCCCCTGCACCAGATAGCCGAAGCCCTGACCTAGATCACGCATGCGGCACACCTTATCCGGTGGGTGAAAACCCTCTTGTTGCGGAGGAGTTCACCCTGTAGACCTCCCCTACCTGATCTCTCAGGGTCTCTCAGGATCTTCCAAGGGAGGTACGGATGGGGACATCCCGGCCATCCAGACCGGTTCTGCTCACCGCCTCGGCCGCCGCGGGCACGCTGCTGTTCACCGTGCTCACGCCGGGCGGCGCCAGCGCCGACCCCCGGCCCGCGCCGCGCCCCGTCGTCCGTGACGGGACGCCGCTCGACGCACCCGACAAGGCGGCGAAGACGCCCGAGGCCGCGGCCCGGCAGGCGCTGGAAGGCGCCGACGTGCCGCTGGGCACGGGCGCGGTCCGCGGCTATCCGCGCGAGCGCAGGCTTGCCCCGGAGCCGCCGGACCCGGCCGACAAGTCCATCAAGCTGGGCCTGACCCCGTACCACGCCATCGCGCCCGAGCTGAACGAGATCCAGCGGATCGGCGACCGGGTCAGCGTGGAGATCGCCGGGCGTTCGGCGGGCGGCCACGAGCTGTACCTGGTGACGGTGACCGCGCCCGAGTCGGCCCGCGAGGCGGCCCGGCAGGAGCGGATGCGCCGCCTCATCAGCGAGGCGCCCGCCGCGGCCGCCAAGGACAAGGCGATCAAGTCCGCGTACAAGACGCCCGTGTTCATCAACAACAACATCCACGGCAACGAGTGGGAGGGCACGGACGCCGCCCTCAAGCTCATCAGGAAGCTGGCCAAGGCGCGGGACGCCGGGACGCGGCGGCTCCTCGCCCGCAACCGCCTGTACTTCAACGTCACCATGAACCCCGACGGCCGGATCGCGGGCACCCGGCAGAACGCGGGCGGCTTCGACCTGAACCGCGACTTCATCACCGCGTCGCAGCCCGAGGCGCGCGCGGTGCGGCGCATCGCCGTCACCAAGCAGCCCGCCGTGATGATCGACCTGCACGGCTACGTCAACGGCACGCTGATCGAGCCGACCACGCCGCCGCACGGCGAGAACTACGAGTACGACCTGTTCCTGAAGAACAGCTACGCCAACGCCCTCGGCATGGAGAAGGCCGTCAACGGCCTCGGCTACACCGAGGCGAAGGACGGCGTGCGGCCCGCGATCATCCCGTTCCGGGACCAGAAGGAGGGCTGGGACGACTGGCCGCCCATCTTCACACCGCAGTACATGCCGTTCCACGGCGCGGTCGCGGCGCACACCATCGAGTTCCCGATGCAGGTCAACAACGAGGAGTACGACTCCCAGCCGGTCGCCGAGCTGCGCCGCCGCGCCGCCATCAACGTGGACATCGCGGGCGCGGCCATGAAGGCGAGCATCGGCTTCGCCGACCGCAGGGGACGGTCGCTGATCGCGGACCAGATCGAGGTGTTCCGGCGCGGCGCCGAGGGCGCGCAGCAGGTGCCGGTGTCGAAGGACACGGTGCCCGGGGTGCCCGGCATCGGCCCGGAGGACGTCTACACGACGACGTTCCCGCGCGCGTACGTGATTCCGGCGGGCGGCCGTGACCAGCGCTCGGCGGCGGCCGCGTCCCGGCTCGTGGACCACCTGCTCGCCAACGACGTGCGCGTGCGGCGCGCCACCGGGGACTTCCGGCTCGGCGGGCGCTCGTACGCGAAGGGCTCGTACGTCGTCGACATGCGTCAGCCCAAGCGGGGCCTGGCGAACGTGATCCTGGCCGACGGCCGTGACATCAGCGCCAAGGTGTCGGCCATGTACGACATCTCGGGCTGGAGCCTCGGGCGGCTGTGGGGCGCGTCCGTGCGGTCGGTGGGCCAGGGCGACCCGGCGCGGGTCCCGGCCCGGCGCGTGCACGCCGCCACCCGGGTCGCGCGGGTCGCGCCGCGCGGTGACCTGCGGCTGCGGCTCGACGACCCGCGCGAGGTCGCGGCCCTCAACTCGCTGCTCGGCGACGGGGTCGCGGTGCGCGACGCCGGGGACGGCGGCGCGATCGTGCCCGGGTCCGCGCGGCGGCTCGCTCGGGAGGCCGCCGCCGAGTACGACGTCGCCTTCCACGCGACCCGGGCCCGCGGCGGCGAGGTGCTGCGGCGCACGCGGGTCGCGGCCGCGGTGACGCCGGGCGAGCTGTTCGCGCTGCGGGAGATGGGCTTCGACGTGGTGCCCGTGTCGACGAACGCCCTCAACTCCGGTTTCGACTGGGGCAGGACGGACGTGCTCTTCGTGTCGGCGGGCCTGGACCACGAGAAGCTGAACGCCGGGGCGAAGGCCCGGCTCGACGCGTTCTTCGCGCGCGGGGGCCGTCTTGTGGGGCGCGGCGCGGAGGGTGCCGCGCTGAACTCCGCGGCCGGGCTGCTGCCCGTCACCGCCGTCGAGGGCAACGGCGACGCCAACGGCGTGGTGCGCGTGCGCGATGCCCGCGGGGCGGCCGGGTTCAGCTTCGTCTACGCCCCGGTGTGGTTCACGGGGCTCGGGGACGGGGTGCGGGTCGAGGAGTCGTACGGCTCGGGGAATCCGCTGGTGTCGGGGCACTGGCGTCCTGCGGACGGCGGGCGCGGTGGGCCCTCCGACGCGGCCGGCCAGGCCTCCGTGGTGAGTGGCTCCGCCCAGGGCACGGAGGTCACCCTCTTCGGTACGGAGCCCCTGTTCCGGGCGCACCCGAAGGGGGAGTACGCCCAGGTGGCGCGGGCGCTGTTCGCTGCGCGCTAGCCCTCGCGGGGCGCCCCAGGCCCGCCCCTTCCCGAACCTGGGGGCTCCGCCCCCAGACCCCCGCTCCTCAAACGCCGGAGGGGCTGTATACGGCCCCTCCGGCGTTTGAGGGCGGCAGGTCAGGCGAGCTTGATGTCGACCTTGATGTTGCCGCGCGTCGCGTTCGAGTAGGGGCACACCTGGTGGGCCTGCTCGATCAGGGCCTTGGCGGTGGCCTCGTCCACGTTCGGGATGGAGGTCACGAGCTCGACCTCCAGGCCGAAGCCGCCGGACTCGGTCTGGCCGATGCCGACCTTGGCCGTGACCGTGGAGCCGGAGATGTCGGCCTTCTCGCGGCGGGCGACGACGCCGAGCGCGCCCTGGAAGCAGGCGCTGTAACCGGCGGCGAAGAGCTGCTCGGGGTTGGTGCCCGCGCCGCTGCCGCCCAGCTCCTTCGGCGGGTTCACGACGACGTCGAGCTTGCCGTCGTCGGAGGCGACCCGCCCGTCGCGGCCGTTCTCCGCGGTGGCCACGGCGGTGTACTTGACGTCGATGTTCTGGATGGACATGGGTGTCGAATCCTCCTGGTGTGTGCCGTTCCGCGCGCCCGCCGGCCCGGCGATCTGGAATTACCTTACCGAGTGGCGGAAGTTCAGCCGTCGAGCGAGACGATCATCTTGCCGGTGTTCTCGCCGCGCAGCATGCCGAGGAAGGCGTCCACGCCGCTGTCGATGCCGTGCGCGAACGTCTCGGTGTACTTCAGATCGCCGGAGCGGACCCAGGCACCGACCTCGCGCACGAACTGCGGCTGGAGGTTCTCGTGGTCGCCCACGAGCATGCCCTGGAGCCGCAGGCGCTTGCCGATGATCATGGCCATGTTGCGCGGGCCGGGGGTCGGCTCGGTGTCGTTGTAGCCCGCGATCATGCCGCAGATGGTGGCGCGACCGCCCACGTTCATGCGGCTGATGGCGGCTTCCAGGTGCTCGCCGCCGACGTTGTCGAAGTAGACGTCGACGCCGTCGGGGGCCACCTCCTTGAGCTGGTCGACGACCGGCTTCTCGTCCTTGTAGTTGAAGGCCGCATGGAAGCCGTACTCCTCGACCAGGAGCTTGACCTTGTCGTCCGAGCCCGCCGAGCCGACGACGCGCGCGGCGCCCTTGAGCCGGGCGATCTGGCCGACCTGGCTGCCGACCGCGCCCGCGGCGCCGGAGACGAAGACGGTGTCGCCCTCCTTGAAGGAGGCCACTTCGAGCAGACCCGCGTACGCCGTCAGGCCCGTCATGCCGAGCACGCCCAGGTATGCCGAGAGCGGGGCCGCGTCCGGGTCCACCTTGGTCGCGTGCCGCGCGGGCACCGAGGCGTACTCCCGCCAGCCCGAGAAGTGCAGTACGTGGTCGCCCACCGCGAAGCCGTCCGCGTTCGAGGCCACGACCACGCCGACGGCGCCGCCGTCCATGGGCTGGTCGAGCTGGAACGGCGGGATGTACGACTTCACGTCGTTCATCCGGCCGCGCATGTACGGATCCACGGAGAAGTGCAGGTTCCGGACCAGGACGCGGCCTTCCGCCGGGGCCTCGACGGGGACCTCCCGCAGCGCGAAGTCCTCCGGGACCGGCCAGCCGTGCGGGCGCCGCACGAGGTGCCAGGCGCGGCCGGTGGCCGGGAGCTGCTCGGGGGTGACGGACATGGGGGCGTCCTCCTCAGACTTCCTCGGACGTCAGGCCCCGTGCGCCGTCGGGGGTGCGAGGGCTGCGGGGCCTAATGCTTCAGGTTCTGAAATAAGCATGCGCTTCGATATTTTAGATTGTCAAGTAAATGGGTACGCTGTGAGACATGGTCACCAAGGACTCCCCCGCCCCCCGGATCGACCCGCTGACGCTCGAGGTCGTCGAGCTGATCGGCACGGTCGTGGCGCGCTATCACGAGGAGTACGAGGTGGCGGCGGGCAAGCACGCCCTGACCGGGGCGCAGGCCCGCGTCCTCGGGCTGCTCTCCCTGGAGCCGATGCCGATGCGGCGCATCGCCCAGAAGCTGAAGTGCGAGCCGTCGAACGTGACCGGAATCGTCGACCGCCTGGAGGCCCGGGGCCTCGTCGAGCGGCGCCCCGACCCGGCCGACCGCCGCGTGAAGCTGGCGGCGCCGACGGCGGAGGGGGTGCGGACCGCGCGGAGTCTGCGCGAGTCCCTCGACTTCGCGCGCGAGCCGTTGGCCCAGCTCTCCCGGGACGAGCGCGAGTCCCTTCGCGGGTTGCTGCGCAGGATGCTGGGCGAGGGCTAGCGCCCTCGCCTTCTCCCTTGTTCCTTTGCGTCCGCAGGCCGCTTGTGGCTTGTGGCTTGTGGCTTGTCGCGCAGTTCCCCGCGCCCCTTTCGGGGCGCCCCCGGCCGCCTAGGTGCACCACCACAGGAAGCGGTCGCACGATTCCGTCGGGGTCGGGGTCGGGCGTGGCTTGTTCGTCGGAGTCCTGGACGTCGTGGGCTTGGGGGCCGGGGCCGTGGTGGGGGTGTTCGAGGTGGGCTCGGGGCGGGGGTCGGAGGCGGACGGGCCGCGCGCCGACGAGGACGACTCGTCCGGGGCGGTCTCCTTCCGTGCCACCTCCACCGCCCCCTCCCGTTCCTTCTCCTGCGGGGTGCCCGTGGTCGCGTCCTGCGACGGGGACGCCGAGGACGAAACCGGTTCGGCGGAGGTGTCCGCATCGGCCGCGTCCGCCGTGCCGTCGGGGCGTTCGGCGGTGTCGTGGCGCGGCTCGTCCTCGGCCGAGGACGCCTGCCGCGGGCGTTCGGAGCGCGACTCCGTGCCGAGTTCGGCGAAGCTCAGGCCGCCCGCGGCCAGGGCCAGGCCCGCGGTGGCCAGCAGGACGCGGCGGCGACGGCGGCGGTGCTGGGCCGCGCGGCGGGTACGTCCTCCGGGGCGCTCCGGCTCCCGGGGCTGCTCCTCGTGCGCGCCGTCGGCCTCGTGCGGCTCGTACGTGTCGTACGGCTCGTACGCGCGGCACGCCTCGGCCGGGGTTCCGCAGCCGGGGCAGGCGAAGGCGCCGTTGAGGTGCCGGTGGCACGCGTGGCAGTAATCCGTGGGGCCCATGAGGCATGGAGGCTAGGTGCCGCGCGGGGCGGGAGGAAGCCGAAGCTGTGAAGGTTGTGTGCGGAACTGAACCGTCCGGGAGCGGTGTGCGCCCGGTGGGTCAGGGGCGCCCCAGTTCGCCCCGCAGCCGCCGGGCCCGCAGGACCAGCTCCAGCTCGAAGCGGCGGTCCGGGTCGTCGATCTCGTCGCCCCACAGCTCCCGGATCTGCCGCAGGCGGTAGCGCACGGTTTGCGGGTGCACACCAAGGCGGGCGGCGACCTCGGGGGCGCCGCCGCGGGTCTCCAGCCAGGCGAGCAGCGTCTGCGCGAGGCGGCGGCCGTGAGCGGGCCCGCAGTGTTCCAGGGGGGCGAGACAGCGCCGGGTGAGGTCCTCGATGAGCTCCTCGGGCTGGAGCAGGACCAGGGCCTCCGTGTGCTCGGTGCAGTGCAGCACCTCGCCCGCGGGCAGCAGTCCGCGCTGCATCAGGCCGACCGCCGCCTGCGCCCAGCGCAGCGACTTCGCGGCGTCGGCGAGCGGCACGGGCGGGCCGATGGCGCCGGACCAGCCGGTCATGGCGCGGCGGAGGAGTTCGGGGCGGCCCGCGGCCTCCGGGTCGGGCACGACCATGCGGGGCTGCTCGGCCTCCATGTCGAGCAGCACGCCCTCGCCGACGGCCGGGGCGACCGCCTCGCGCGCCGGGCGCAGCAGCACGCCGACGGCGACGCGCTCGGGCAGTGGCCAGCCGACCCGCGCGGCCCGCTCGTCGAGGCCGCCCTCGGCACCGAGCACGGAGTTCGGCTGCGGCTCGGGGCGGCGCTCGGCGAGCAGGAACTCCATCAGCTTGCGTTGCAGCCGCAGCCGCTCCCCGGCCTGGCGGGCCGCGGCCTCGGCGTAGCCGCGCACCGACTGGTCGACCAGGCCGTCCAGGTACTCGAAGCCGGACTCGGCGAGTTCGTACATGGCCGGGGGCGGTATCTCGGTCTGCTGGCCGATCTCGGCGAGGCGGCGCCAGGCGAGCCGGACGCCGAGGCGGTAGATCGCCTGGAGCGAGTCGAGGCTGCGGCCCTCCAGGCCCTCGCCGCGGCCGAACTCCTGGAAGACCTCGGGGTGGTAGCGCGGCCGGTCGGCGGCGGCGAGCTGCTGGACGAAGCCTTCGAGGGCGCGCCTGATGCCGACGAGCGCCATGGGCTCGCCGGAGTCGTCGAGGACGACGGGCAGGCCCGGATACTCGGCGCGGATCTCCCGCAGGATGTCCTGGGCGAGCACGGGCACCTCTTCGAGGGCCAGCGCGGCGAAGCGTCTGACCTGGAGGGGCGGCACGTCGCGCCAGGCAGAGCGAGTCATGGTCGGGCGCTCGCTCTCGGAGACGTCGGGGGCGGCGGACATGGCCGGATCACTGGTCCCGCTGGTCGCGGTCGGGTGATTCGTAGTGCACGAGCGGACGGTTGGGCTGGTCGGGCGTGGCGTTCAGGAGCGCGACGACGCCGAAGCCGGCGCCCACGGCGAGGGCCGCGGCGACGGCTACGGTCAGTGCCGCGGCGAGCATTCTGTGCATACGAGGGTCAGCCTCTCTGCTGGAGGTCGTACCCCACCCTGATCACGAACTGTCCGGTTACACAGAGTCGATAACCGGCCCGTTGCCGACCCCGCCCGGCAGGTGCCCAGTGTCGACAACCATTGACACTGCGTCAAGGGTCCGCCTAGCGTTCGCGGCTCATACGGGTCAGTAACACCGTGGTGACAGCGGCGCAGCGATTCGGGCAACTCATCAGCAACAGATCCGAAGCACCTGCGCAACTCATCGGTAATGCCTCACAGTTGAGCGGCCGACCAGTGTGTGACCGATCCGTGATCCACCGCTTTCGTGCTCCACAGCTCTGTGTTCGACCGTCCCCCTGTTCACCTCACGGCAGGAGCGCCGGATGACGCGCCGTACAGCCTCGCCCTTGTCCCTGGTCCTGCTCGGTCTCGGCGCCTTTCTGCTGGTCCTGGCCCCGATGCTGGCCTGGTACGTCGAGCCGCGGGCGAAACGCACGCCGATCGACGTAGACCAGATCACCGTCTTCGAAGGGACGGGCAGCTATTTCGATACCGAGAAGGTCAAGACCGTAAAGGATCAGCACCTCACCATCACCCGGCAGGTGCGCGGCGACGTCGCCGACAGCGAGAAGTCGGGGCGGGCGATCTGGGACGTGTCCACGTCCGTCGACCCGGACAAGTCGCTGCCCGCCGCCGACCCGCACGACTCGTTCCTGTGGACGCTGGAGCGCTGGGTCACCGACCGCAAGACCAACAAGCCCGTGCACTGCTGCGGCGAGAAGCCGTACTTCGAGGGCGAGGCGTACCTGAAGTTCCCCTTCGACGTGCAGAAGCGCGCCTACCTGTGGTGGGACAGCACCCTCGGCGACACCGTCCCGCTGACGTACAAGGGCCCGAAGAAGGTCCAGGGGTACGAGGGCTACCGCTTCACCGGCGAGGTGAAGGCCACGAAGGCCGGGACCCGGCAGGTGCCGGGGCGCCTGGTCGGGCTGCCGAAGCGCAGCCAGGTCATGGCCGAGGAGTGGTACGCGAACCACAAGATCGAACTGGTCGCCGACAAGCGCACCGGCCGGATCATCTACGCGGCCATCGGCCCGCGCAAGACGCTGCGCGCGCCCGGCGGCAAGACGGACCGCACGGTGCTCCTGGACAGCCGGCGGATCGCGTTCAACGAGAAGACGCAGCGGGCCCAGGTCAAGCTCGCCAAGGACGACAGCTCGCGCCTGAAGCTGGTCGGCGAGACCCTGCCGCTGCTCTGTGTGGTCCTGGGCGGGGCGCTCGCGCTGTTCGGCGGCGCGCTGGTCCTGCGGGGCCGGAGCGCGGGCACGGACGGGGTGGACGACCCCCAGGACCCGAACGGCCCGCATGGCTCGAACGGGCACGGTGGAAATCCGGATGCGGAAGGTCCACATTCCGATATCTCACGAAGCGCCCTGCAAACCAGCACGAAATGATGAGACGTCAGATCTAAGAAGGCCTGAAATTGTCACGCCGGTGAGTAGCCGCACCGTTCGGTGCGGCGAAAACTAACCACCCCACCCACACGCACCGGCCCGCACCACCCCCCGAGCACCCCGCACCCCCGACCGACCTGCGGGATTCCGCCCCCACGCAGCACCCGGAACCCCGCCGAGCACCGCCCGTCCGCCACCACAGCCAGGAAGAGCGCCACCGCACTGCCGTCCGATCCCCCCACAGTTCCGCACCCTGAGACGAGTTGGAGCACCCCATGCCCCAGCACGTGCCGTCGTCGCTGCGCCCCGCCGCCCAGCGGCCCGCGCGGCTCCTGCCGGCGCTTCCCCCGCAGCCGCGCCGGATCGCCTTCCTCGCCCGCCGCGATCTCGGCAACCCCGCGGCAGGCGGCTCCGAACTCCTCGTCGACCGCCTGGCCGACGGGCTGACCCGCGGGGGTCACCAGGTCACGCTGCTGTGCGGCGGCCCCGCCGCCTACCGCGACTACCGCGTGGTGTCCGCGGGCGGCGACCTGGGCCACTACCTGCGCGCCCGCTCGGCCTACCGCCGCCAGATCGGCGGCAGCGACCTGCTGGTCGAGGTGTGCAACGGCATGCCGTACCTGGCGCCCCTGTGGCACCGCGGCCCCACCCTCTGCCTGGTCAACCACGTCCACACCGAGCTGTGGGCGATGCGCTTCCAGGGCCCCCTCGCCCCGGCCGCCCGGCTCGGGCGCAGGCTCGAACACTGGGCGCTCGCGGGCGCCCAGCGCGGCAACCTCCTGGTCGCCGTCTCGCCCTCGACGGCCACCGCCCTGCGCGACCTGGGCGTCGACCGCGAGCGCATCCGGGTCGTGCACAACGGCGTGGAGGAGCCGGGGCCGCTGCACGAGCGCTCCGACGAACCGCTCTTCCTCGCCATGGGCCGCCTCGTCGAGTACAAGCGCGTCGATCTGCTCCTGCGCCTGTGGGAGCGGGTCCGCCCGGTCACGGGCGGACGGCTCGTCATCGTCGGCGAGGGCCCCGAGCGGGCCCGCCTGGAGCGGATGGCGGGCCCGGGCGTGCAGTTCACCGGGCACGTCTCCGAGGCCGAGAAGCACCGGCTGCTGTGTGCCGCCTGGCTGCTCCTGCACCCCTCCGCCGTCGAGGGCTGGGGCCTGGTCATCACCGAGGCCGCGGCGCGCGGCACGCCCGCGATCGGCTTCGACGTACCCGGCGTACGGGACTCCGTCGAGGACGGCGTGACCGGGCTGCTCGCGGGCGGCGAGAGCTCCTTCGCCGCCGCCTGGTGCACGCTCGCGCTCTCCACCGAGCGGCGCCGGGCGTTCGGCAAGGCCGCCGCCGAGCGCGCCGCGCAGTTCCGCTGGGCCAACACGGTGCGGCAGTTCGCCGCGGTGGCCGCCGAGGCGGTCGCCGCGCACGAGTCGGCCCCGTCGTCCGCCGAGGGGTCCGGGTGAAGGATCCCTCGCTGCGCCGCTCCGCGACCCTGTTCCGGGCCTTCCTACGGGAGCGGCAGGAACCGGAGCGCTGCTACGCGCTGCTCGCCCGCGACGCCGCCGACCAGGTCGAGCGGTACCTGCCCGTCAACGGCAAGGTGGTCGTGGACGTCGGCGGCGGCGCGGGCTACTTCACCGAGGAGTTCCGCAGACGCGGCGCGCAGGCGTTCCTCTTCGAGCCGGACCTGCGGGAGCTCGGCGCGCGGGACGCGAGCGGCGCCAAGCCGCCCGAGGGCGCGGTGGTCGCGGACGGCTATCTGCTGCCCGTGGCGACCGGCGCCGCCGACGTCACGTTCTCCTCCAACGTCCTGGAGCACGTCGCCGACCCGCAGACCTTCCTCAGCGAGCTGGTCCGGGTCACCCGGCCCGGCGGACTCATCTACGTGGCGTTCACGAACTGGCTGTCCCCCTGGGGCGGCCACGAGTGGGCACCCTGGCACTACCTGGGCGCCGAGCGCGCCCGCGCCCGCTACGAGCGGCGCACCGGCACGCCCGCCAAGCACACGCTCGGCGTCAATCTCTTCGCGCACCACATAGGACCCACGCTCAGACAGGTGCGGGCGCGCGACGACGTCACCGTCGTCTCCGCGCGCTCGCGCTACTGGCCGTTCCTCGCCGAGTCCGTGGCGAAGGTACCGGGCGTGCGTGAGTTCACGACCTGGAACCTTCTCCTCATCCTCAGGCGGTGTCCATGACCACAACGGTCCAGGCCCCTCCCCCGGCCGCGACGCGGCCGACGGCGCGCCGGCCCGAACCCGAGCACGGCCCGCGCCGGCGGCGCTGGCTCGCCGGGTTCTGGGCCGTCACGCTCGTGTGCTTCCTCGCGGTGAAGCCGGGGCGGATGACGTTCGACACCAAGCTGGGTGTCGCCGTCGATCCATGGCAGTTCCTCTCCGACCTCGGTCAGCTGTGGCACGACCGGGGCGGCTTCGGGGGCCTCCAGGACCAGTACATCGGGTACGCCTTCCCGATGTTGCCGTACTACGCGCTCACCGACCTGCTCCAGCTGCCGGTGTGGATCGCGGAGCGGCTGTGGTTCTCGCTGATCGTGACGGCCGCGTTCTGGGGCGCGCTGCGGCTCGCCGAGCGGCTCGGCATCGGCAGCCGCGGCTCGCGGCTGCTCGGCGCGGTGGTGTACGCGCTGTGGCCGACGTTCACCGTGGTGATCGGCTCGACGTCGGCGGCGGCGCTGCCCGGCGCCTTCCTGCCGTGGGTGCTGCTTCCGCTCACCAACGACCGCGTGACCGCGCGGATCGCGGCGTTCCGCTCGGCGCTCGTCATTCCGTTCATGGGCGGTGTGAACGCGGCGTCGACGCTGGCCTCGCTGCTTCCCGTCGCGCTGTACCTGCTCTCGCGCCCGAACGGGCCGCGTAAGCGCAAGCTCATCGTCTGGTGGGTGCCGGGCGTCGTCCTCGCCACCGCCTGGTGGGTGGTGCCGCTGCTGCTGCTCGGCATCTACGGCGAGAACTTCCTTCCGTACGTGGAGAACGCGGCCACCACGACCGGCACCATGTCGGCCACCGAGGCGCTGCGCGGCGCCGGGAACTGGGTGGCGTACCTGCACTTCGGCGACGCCTGGCTGCCCGCGGGCTGGACCGTGGCGACCTCCGTGGTCACCGTCGTGTGCTCGGCGCTCGCGGCCGGGCTCGGGCTCGCCGGGCTCGCCCGCCGCGACCTGCCGGAGCGGCGCTGGCTGACCCTGACGGTCCTCTCCACCGTCCTGGTCCTGCTCGCCGGGTACGGCGGCGCCTCCGGGGCGCTCTTCCACGGCACGGTGCAGGACTGGCTGAACGGCGGGCTGGTGCCGTTCCGCAACATCTACAAGTTCCAGACGGGCCTCGCGCTCGCCCTCGCCCTCGGTCTCGCGCACCTGGCGGGCGTGGTGAGCCCCGCGCGCGGCGCGCGGGCCCTGCCCGGGCGGCGGTACGCGCCCCTGATCGCGGCCGTCCTGGTGCTTCCCGGTCTGCTGTGGCCGTACCTCAACGGCTCGATCCTGCAGCCCGGTTCGTTCAAGAAGCTGCCGAACCACTGGCAGGCCACGGCCGACTGGCTGGACAAGTACTCGCCGGACTCGCGCGCCCTGGTGGTGCCCGCGTCCGCGCACGGCATCTACACCTGGGGCTCCCCGATCGACCAGCCCCTCGACGTGCAGGCCGAGTCGCGCTGGGCCCAGCGCGACTACGTGCCCTTCGGCACGCCCGGCAACCGGCGCGCCATGGACGCCGTCGAGCAGGCACTGATGACGGGCAGTCAGGTCCCGGGCCTGAAGGACTACTTGACGCGGGCGGGCCTGTACTACGTGGTGGTGCGCAACGACCTCGACCCGGACCAGATCGGCCACGTCCCGACGGCGACCGTCAAGCGCACCCTGGAGCAGTCCGGCTACACGCGGGTGACCGGCTTCGGCCCCACCCAGACCGGCGGCCGCATCGCGAACGACACGCCCGTGCAGGTCGAGGGCCTCTACCCGCGCCAGCGCGCGGTGGAGATCTACACCCCGGGCAAGGACACCCCGCGGCCGGGCCAGGCGGGCCTGAAGCCGGTGTCCAACACGGCCGTCGTCAGCGGCGGCCCGGAGGCACTGCTCCCGCTGTCCGCCGACCCCCAGCTGCGCGACCGCCCGGTGGTCCTGACCGGGGACAACCACCCCGGCCTCGGGTCCGCGCCCGGGCTCCAGGCCGTTGGTGACGGCCTGCGGCGCGCGGACACGCGGTTCGGCCTGGTCAACACCAACACCTCGTACACGTACACCCGTGACGAGCGGAACGCGCCGGACGCGCTCCAGGACCCGGGCAAGAAGCCGCACCAGATCCTGCCGACCAAGGGGATCGAGCACCAGACGACGGCGGAGCTGCGCGGCGCGAAGTCGGTGACGGCCTCCTCCTACGGCAACTGGCTCTTCCACCTGCCGCAGTACGACCCCGTGAACGCCTTCGACGGCAACCCCGACACGGCCTGGACGGAAGGCAACCCGGGCAGCCCCGACGGCGAGTGGATCAAGGCGGAGTTCCGGAAGAAGACGGCCGTCCCGGCCTCGTTCAAGGTGACGCCGCTGCCCCAGGACGAGGTGCGGGCGGCCCCGACGCGGGTGCGGGTCGAGACCGAGAAGGGCGAGAAGGAGTCGTTCCTCAAGGCCAACGGCACGACGCAGCGCGTCGCCGCCGTGCCGGGCGACACCGGCTGGATCAAGATCACCATCCTGGACTCCCAGGTGGCGACGGAGGGCCTGACCGGCGCCGGGTTCGCGGAGATCAGCATCCCCGGCGTCCAGGTGACCAAGCTGCTGCGGATGCCGAACGACGTGAAGGGCACGGAGGGCGCCGACGCCGACGCGACGACGTACTCCATGCACCGCTCGGCCGACCTCAGCGGTCTGTCGCCCGTGACCTCCGAGCCGGGTCTGCACCGCCGGTTCACGACCGGGGGCCAGGACACGTACGACGTGCGGATGAGCGCCGTCGCCGTGCCCGGGTCCGCGCTCGACGAGCTGCTCTACGACGTGGCTCCCGACCAGCGCCAGCAGATCCGCGCCAGCGCCGACTCCACGTCCGGCCTCGGCACGGGCCTGTCCGCGCGCAACCTGACGGACGGCGACCTGACCACCGCGTGGATCGCCGGGGACAGCCCGGTGATCCATCTGCGCTGGCCCGGCAAGGTGCCCGTCGGTGAGATCGTGCTTCCCCCCGCGGGCGGTCTGTCGACGCGGGCCCAGAAGATCGAGATCAGCTCGCCGGACGGCGCGGCGGTCGCCGGTGTCGACGAGAACGGCATGGCGCGCTTCACGCCGATCACCACCGACCGCCTCGACATCACCATCACCGAGACCGCGCCGCTGACCCTGCACAACCCGGTCGCGGACGAGAAGCTCCAGCTGCCCGTCGGCCTGACCGAGGCGTACGTCCCGGCGCTCGACCAGTACCGCACCAAGCAGCCGCGGGCCGGGCGCACCTTCGAACTCGCCTGCGGCCAGGGCCCCGAGGTGGCCGTCGACGGCAAGCTGTACCCGACCTCCGTGAAGGGCACCGTGCGCGACCTCGTGCAGCGGCGGCCCGTCGAGGTCACGCTGTGCGAGCGCGGCGAACGGCGGCCGAAGCCCCGGCCCGAGGTGAACCTGGGCGCGGGCGAGCACACCGTGGAGGCCGGTGACGCGGGCCCGCTCAAGCTCACCGACGTCACGCTGACGCGCGGCACGCCGGGCGACCTCGACACCACCGCGCGCGACCTGCGCGTCAAGGACTGGCTGGGCGACCGGCGCGAGCTCACCGTCGGCGACGGCGCTGCCTCGTACCTCACCACGTACGAGAACGTCAACGACGGCTGGAAGGCGACCCTGAACGGCGAGGAGCTGCGCGAGGTGCGGCTCGGCGGCTGGCAGCAGGGCTGGCTGATCCCGGCCGGCGAGGGCGGCACCGTCAAGCTCAGCTACGAGCCGTCCACGGCGTACGAGGCCGGGCTCATCGGCGGTGGCGTCGGCGTCCTCGCGCTCGTCGTGCTCGTGTTCGTGCGCCGCAAGGACGCCAACCCGGACGGCCCCGACGTGGCGCCGCCCGCGCCCGGCGCGGTCCTCGGCACGGTGGCCCTGACCCTGGTGGCCGTGGTCGTCGCGGGCTGGTTCGCGCTCCTCGTGCCCGCCCTCGCGGTGCTCGCGTGGCGACGGCACCAGCTGCTCGCGCCGCTGGCCTTCGTCGCGCTCACCGGGGCGGGGATCGCCGCCGCCGTCGGTGCCGGGGAGACGGTCGCCGCGGACGAGGGGGCCTTCGGGCACGCGGCCCAGATCATGGCGTTCATCGGCCTGTTCGCGGCCCTGGTGGCGGTGCGGGAGGCCGCCCCTGCGGGGGCCGCGGGTCCGGGCGGAACGCCCGTGCCCGGTCAGGCCGCGCCACCCGCGGGGTCGCCGCAGCCACCCGCGGCGGTGCCGGGCTCCGGACCCGCGGGCGCCGGTGCCGGGGCTTCCCCGGGCGCTGACCCGCTCGCGAAGCCCGCCCCCGCACCGGGGCCCGGCCCGTCCGCGCGGCCCGCCGGACCGTCGGACAGCGACCCGTCCGCGACGACGCTGCCGCTCGGCCCCGACCGCGGCCCGGGGGCACCGCCGCTGCCGCACCGCGAGCGGAAGTCCGGCGACGGCACGGAGCAAGGAGAGGACCACCAGGCATGACCGCGCTGGAACACCCGGCACGGCGCGCGGACGGTCCCGGCCGTCCGCGGCGCCGGGTGCCGTTCCCCGTCGTCGACGAGGTCGCCCGGCACTGCCTCCAGGAGGAGGAGCCGGAGACCGTCCACATCGAGGTGCACCTGCCGGGCGCCCCGGACCCGGACCGGTTGCGGACCGCCTTCACCGAGGCGCTGCGCCGCCATCCGCGCATCCTCATGCGCGAGGCGCGCGGCGCCTGGTACCGGCGCCGCTACGAGTGGGAGCTGACCGACGGCCCCGACGTGGAGGTCGTCACCTTCCCCGAGGCGCGGGCGGACGGCCTGCGGCGGGCCCGGGAGCGGGCGCTGTGCGACGCGCCGCCGCTGACCGCGTCCCCTCCGGTGCGCCTGGAGGTCGTCGCCGCGCCGGAGGGGAGCGGGGCGGCGAGCGTCCTGTTCCTCACCATCAACCACACCGCTCTGGACGGCCCCGCCTGTCTGCGCGTCCTCGCCACGGCCGCCGAGCTGTACGGGGGCCGGGACAACGCGCCCGCCGCGCCCCCGACGCGCACGCCCGCGACCGCCCCGGCCGCGGACACGCCGGAGCTGCCCTCGCCGTGGACCCCGCCCGCGCGCGTGGCCCACGGCGCCCCGGAGCCGTCGCCGGGCAACGGCATGCTGGTCGCGGAGCTGCCGGTGCCGCGCCGCCCCAAGGGCTCGCCGTTCACCGTCAACGACCAGCTGATGATCGCGACCGCCCTGATGATCGCCCACTGGAACCGCGAACACGGGGCGAAGCCGCGGCCGTTGCGCATCACCATGCCGGTGGACGACCGCCCCCGCGACATGTCGATGCCCATCGGCAACGGCACGCGGCTCGTCGAAGTCCCCTTCGGCGCCGACGAGCTGACGCCGCTCCTCGACACCGCACCGCGCCCCGAGGACGTCCGTACGCTCCTTCGCCGCACCTCCGACCGCACCCGGGCCCTCAAGGCCCTCTCCCGGCCGCAGCTCGGCCACGGCGCGACGCTGCTCACCGCGCCGGTCCTGCCGGTCGGGATGCGGGCGGCCGTCACCCGGGGGCTGCGCAGGGCGGCCGCGCCGTGGACGTCGACGACGCTGCTCAGCAACATCGGCCGGATACCGTACGCCCTCGACTTCGGGGACGCCGGGGCGGCGCACGCGGTGTGGTTCTCGGCGCCCGCCCGCATGCCGCGCGGCCTGACCGTGACCACCGCGTCCACCGGGGGCCGGCTGCACCTGGCCCTGCGCTGGTCCCGGACGCTGCTCGGCCACGGCGACGGCGCCCGGCTGCGCGACCTCTTCGAGCACTACCTCCACGTCACCGAGGAGGAACCCGCCCCATGACGACGACCGGCACGACAGGGGCCGCGGCGCGGCCCGCGCCCGAACGCCCGCACGGCCTGCGGGACTTCTACGAGAACCCGGCCGTCCCCGTCGCCTCCGGTGACGCCCGCAGCCTGCGGCAGGCACGGATGCTCGCCGCCGCGCTCGGGCCCGCGACGCGCGGCGCCCGCGTGGTCCTCGACGTGGGCTGCGGCGACGGCTCCGCCGCCCGGGTCGCGGCGCCCCTGCTCGCCGGGCACCGCGTCATCGGCGTGGACTGGTCCCAGGATGCGCTGCGGCGCGCGAGCGGCCACCTGCCGTACGTCGTGCGCGGCGAACTCACCGACGGGGGCCTGCCCTTCGCGTCCGGAACGGTGGACGCGGTGCTGTTCAGCGAGGTCGTCGAGCACCTCGTCGACCCCGACGCCGCGCTCGACGAGCTGCGCCGCGTGCTGCGTCCCGGCGGCCACCTCATGCTGTCCACGCCGAACCTCGCCGCCTGGTACAACCGCGGCCTGCTGCTCGCCGGGGTGCAGCCGGTGTTCTCCGAGGTGAGCCTGCGCGCCATCCACGGCCGCCCGGGGCGCGAGGTCGTCGGGCACCTGCGCCTGTACACCGCACGCGCGCTGAAGGAGTTCGTGGCGGCCTCCGGCTTCGACGTGGTCCGGCTCGCGGGCGCGCCCTTCCACGGCGTGCCCCGGCCGCTGCGGGCCCTGGACCGGCTCGCCTGCGCCGTGCCGGGCGCCGCCTCGATCCTCCTGCTGCACGCCCGAAGGATCTGAGGCCCATGTGGGTGGGTGTGGTGGCGGCGCTGCTCGCGAACGTCCTCTACAGCACCGGTTTCGTCCTGGAGAAGCGGGCCCTGTCCGCGATGCCTTCGGTGAGCGTGCGGGCACCGCTGCGGCTGCTCGGGCAGGTCGTCTCCAGCCCGCTGTGGCTCGGCGGCTCGCTCGCGCTCGCGGCGGGCTTCGGCGCGCAGCTCGCCGTCTACCGCACGCTGCCGATCGCCGCCGCCCAGGGCATCTTCGTCTCCGGCCTCGTCCTGCTCCTGCTGTTGTCCTCGCGGCTGCTCGGCGAGCGGACCTCGGGGCGCGAGCGGATCGCCGTCGGCGCGATCCTGGTCGCGCTGCTCATGGTGGTGCTCTCCCTCGACGAGGGCGCCGACACCGTGGGCAAGGACGCCCCGGTGGCGCTGGTCCTGCTGGTCAGCCTGCCCTCGCTCGCCCTCGGCGTCTGGCTGTACGCGAACGGCGAGCGCCGGGCCGGACAACAGCACCGGCAGCCGACGTCCGGCGTGGAGTACGGCGTCGCCGTCGGCCTCCTGTACGGCGTCAGCTCGCTGGCCATCAAGGGCGTCTCCAGCTCGCTGACGACGCACGGCATCGGCGGCGCGCTGCTCGACCTGCTGCGCTCGCCCTACCCCTATCTGCTGCTGTTCACCGGCGCGTTCGGCCTGGTCATGTCGCAGGCGGCGCTCCAGCGGTGCCGGGCCTCGCTGATCGTGCCGGTGTGCACGACGGTGACGAGCCTGTTCACCGCGGTGCTCGGCACGCTCGCGTTCGGCGAGGCGCTGCCCCACGACCCGGCGCGCCTCGCGCTGCGGGTGGCGGGCACGGCCCTGGCCGTGACGGTCCTGCTCGTCATGCCCAAGCACGACGCGCCGCCCGCCGCCCCCACCTCCACGCCTCCCAAGGAGCTGACCTCAGGATGAACCCCGACGACCCGCTCCTGAAGATCCTCGCCTGCCCGCTGGACAAGGGGCCGCTGGTGCTCGTGCGGCCCGAGCGGTCCGGCCCTGCGGAGGCGGACCAGGCCCTGTACAACCCGCGGCTGCACCGCCGCTACCCCATCGTCGACGGCATTCCGCAGCTCCTTCCGTCCTCCGGCGAGCAGGTCACCGAGGAGGAGCACGAGCGGCTCCTGACGCAGACCGCTCCCTGAGCCGGGGCGCGGAGGGGCCGTCCACCCCCGGCCGGGTGATGGGCCACGATGGATCCATGCCCTCAAGCCCCTCCGCGCCCTTCACCCCGCTGGACTTCCAGCTGGTGCTGCTGCGCCGCATGGCCGACCACAACCCGGACCTCGTCGAGGACGCCCGGCACGCCCTCGGCGTCTCCATCGGCGAGATGCGCGAGGCCAACCGGCGCTGGCAGGCGATGGTGCGCTCCCCGCGGTCACGGGCCGCCGTCTCCCGCTACCGCTCGGTGCTCGGCGAGCCCTCGGCCACCGCCCGGCGCACCATCGGCGACCTGGAGTGCGAGGCCCTGCTGTGGCCGGTGCCGCTCTGGCCCGACCTCCGCTTCGAGGTGCTGCTCGGGCCGCGCAACGCCGTCTGGAACGAGTGGCTGGTGCGGGCCCCCGGCGCCGCGGCCCCCGCCCTGCGCACGCTCGCCGACCTCACGCCCTGGTCCTGCACGGTCGACGAGGCCGCCCGCGCCTTCGCCCCCGCGCGGCCGATGGAGGGCACGGCGCCGACGCGGTGGCGGCTCGCGTTCAGCGCCGCGGACGGGGAGACCGGGCGGCCGCGGGCGTGCGTGGCGGAGTTCACCTGGGGCCTGTTGCAGCGCGTCTCGTACCCCGAGGGCCCTTAGCGGGGCCGGGTCACTGTCCGGCCGCCTTCACGATCAGCTCCGCGACCACCGGCAGGGACTCCGGGTGGACGTCGAGGAACAGGTTCGGCTCGATCAGCTCCAGCTCCATCACGTGCGGCGCGCCGTCGTCGCCGTCGACCAGGTCCACGCGGGCGTACAGCAGCTCCGGGGCGCCGGGCACGGCGGCCAGGGCGCGCTCGGCGAGGGCGAGTTCGGCGTCGGTGGGCCGCCAGGCGCGGACGTCGGGGTGCGAGGTCTTGTCGGCGTCGTACGCGGTGCCCGGGGTGAGGACGGCGCCCTTGCGGATGGCGTGCCGGTAGTGGCCGCCGAAGAAGATCAGGGCGCGCTCGCCGGTGGTGTCGATCCGGCTCATGTAGGGCTGCACCATCGCGGTGAGGCCCTCGGCGGCCAGCCGGGCGAGGTGGGCCCGCGCGGCCGCGTGCCCGCCGGGGCCGTAGCGCCCCGCGAGGTGGGAGCCGCCGCCGACGGTGGGCTTGATGACGAACTCGCCCGCGGGCAGGTCCGGTTCCGCGTCCGGTCCCGGGGCCGCGTACGCCGTCGGCACGGTCGGCACCCCGGCCGCCGTCAGCTCGCCCAGGTACCGCTTGTCGGCGTTCCAGCGCACGACGTCCGCCGGGTTGGCCAGCCGCGTCACCGCGGCGACGCGCTCGGCCCAGGCCGTGAACTCGGCGACGTGCTCGATGTAGTCCCAGGTCGAGCGTATGAGGACGAGGTCGTACGCGCCCCAGTCGACGTCCGGGTCGTCCCAGTGCGCGACCCGCGCGGTGGCGCCCGCCGCGCCGACGGCCCGCGCGAGGTCCGGCAGGTCGCGGTCCACGGCGCCGATGTGGTCCTGGGGCCGGAAGGTGGCAAGGGCGACGGCGAGGGCCACGGGCGCTCTCCTCGGGTGCGGGGGCCCGGGGCGGGCACCATGGAGCCGGACGACGGAAGCCGCAGGCTAACCCGCGCCTCCCCCACCGGGAAAGCGCATTTCCCCCGGCCCTCGGCCGGGGGCTTGGGGCGGCGGGGAGGTGGATAGGTTTGCCGGGGGAAATGATCGTGGTGCAGGCGGCGGCACGCCCTCATCGAGCCGCCGTGCACACGCTGAGTACATACGGAGGACGACTCGTGGAACCCGAACCCCTCATCCCCGCCCTGACGGTGCCGGGCGACGCCCCGGCCCTGCGGTTCGGGGACCGGGCCCTGACCTACGCCGGACTCGGCACGGCGGCGGGCGCGTTGGCCGGCCGGCTCGTCGACGCGGGCGCGGCCCGCGTGGCCGTCTGGGCGACCCCCGGCCTGGAGACCGCCGTCGGCGTGGTGGCGGCGCTGCTCGCCGGGGTGCCCGCGGTGCCGCTCAACCCCAAGTCGGGCGAGAAGGAGCTGGGGCACATCGTCGGGGACAGCGCGCCGTCCCTGGTGCTCGCGGCCCCCGGCGACGAACTGCCCCCGGCCCTCGCGGGACTCGACCGCATCGACGTGGACCCGGCGGCGGCCGGGCCCGCGCCCGCCGCGCCCCGGGAGGTGTCCCCCGACGCTCCCGCCTTCGTCGTCTACACCTCCGGTACGACGGGCCCGCCCAAGGGCGTGGTGCTGCCCCGGAGCGCGCTCGCCGCCACCCTCGACGCGCTCGCCGACGCCTGGCAGTGGACCGGCGACGACGTCCTGGTGCACGGCCTTCCGCTGTTCCACGTGCACGGCCTGATCCTCGGCGTCCTCGGGCCGCTGCGGCGCGGCGGATCGCTGCGCCACCTCGGCCGGTTCAGCACGGACGGCGTCGCCCGGGAGCTGGCCTCGGGGGCCACGATGCTCTTCGGCGTGCCCACGATGTACCACCGCGTCGCGGAGGCGCTGCCCGACGAGCCCGGCCTGGTCAAGGCCCTCGCGGGCGCGCGGCTCCTGGTGTCGGGCTCGGCGGCGCTGCCCGTGCACGACCACGAGCGGATCGCGTCGGCCACGGGGCGGCGCGTCATCGAGCGGTACGGCATGACCGAGACGCTCATGAACACCAGCGTCCGCGCGGACGGCGAGGCCCGCGCGGGCACCGTGGGCGTGCCGCTGCCCGGCGTCGAACTCCGCCTCGTCGACGAGGCGGACCGGGAGGTCCCCGCGGAGCCCGACGCCGTCGGCGAGATCCAGGTGCGCGGGCCGAACCTCTTCACCGAGTACCTCAACCGGCCCGACGCCACGGCGGCCGCGTTCGCCGACGGCGGGTGGTTCCGGACCGGGGACATGGCCGTGCGGGAGCCCGACGGGTACGTCCGCATCGTCGGGCGCAAGGCGACCGACCTCATCAAGAGCGGCGGGTACAAGATCGGGGCGGGGGAGATCGAGAACGCGCTCCTCGAACACGACGGGGTGCGGGAGGCCGCCGTCACCGGGGAGCCCGACCCCGACCTGGGCGAGCGGGTCGTCGCGTGGATCGTGCCCGCGGACCCCGGCCGTGTGCCGTCCCTCGACGAGCTCGCCGCCCACGTGGCGGACCGGCTCGCCCCCCACAAGCGCCCCCGGGCCCTGCACGTCCTCGACGCCCTCCCGCGCAACGACATGGGCAAGATCCTGAAGCGAGCCCTGACCGCGGCCGGCTGAACCGCCCCACCGCTACCGCGGCGGGTCCCCGCCCACCCGCCCCCTGATGGGGACGGGTGGGCGGGGAGAGCGCTAGCGCACGCCCACGCCGCGCAGGATCTCCTGGGTGACCGACCCGCCCCGGTCGTCCGAGGCGGAGCCCCGCAGCGACACCGCGCCCGCGCCGCGCGGCACCCGCAGCTTCCCCTTCCACGAGGAACCGTCGCGCCGCAGCGGGACAGCGGCCCACGACGCCCCGTCGTCGTAGGACACCTCAAGCCGCGCGGAGCGGACCGACCCGGTGTCGGCGGCGCCCCGGACGTAGGCGGCCGAGAGGCCCACCGGCAGCGTCCGGCCTCCGCGCACGTCCCCGTACAGGTCGGTGTCGACGTCGAAGCCGAGGTTGAGCACGGGCAGGACGGTCCTGCGGTCGGCGGGGGTGCGGGCGGAGCGGACGGTCCACTCGGCGTGGCCCTCGGTGGCCAGGCGCCACCGCTCGGCAGAGAGCGTGGTGTCGGTCACGACCTTGTACGTGCGCTCCTCGGGCGCGGCGTCCCACACGTACACGCCGGAGCTCTTCCGCCGGTCGACCAGCTCGCCGTCGGCGTAGACGGCGCTGACCTGCGTCATGGAGTCGTCGTTCCACACGTCGCCGAAGCCGGTGTGGTCGGGCCCGGAGTCGCCCCAGCCGGGCACGTTGAAGGCCAGGTCGTCGCCGGTGCGCTCCTGGCCCCAGCCGAGCCCGGAGCCGAGCCACGGGTGCCAGAGGGGCTTGAACCAGTCGAGCCCGGTGCGCCTGCCGCCCCGGTAGTCGACGAGCCCGCCGCGCTGCTCCAGGGCGGTGGGCCCGGCGTGGACGGTCTCGTGCCACAGGCGGCCCTTGCCGGAGGCCACGTAGTCGGTGCGCTCGGCGGGGTACGCGATCTTCTCCAGGAAGCCGAGGCCGACGGGGAAGGTGTCGGTGAGGGAGTAGCGGAACTCCCCGCCGGGCGTGGCCCTGCGCGCGGGCGCGTGGAACGCGGCGTCCAGGACGGCCAGTTCGCGCTTGCCCGGCGCGTAGGTGAGCGGCCGGTCAGGGACGGCGCCGGTGAAGCCGTCCTCCAGGTCGTAGACGTAAGGCGTGTAGGGGGTGCCGGTCGTCTCCAGCGTGCGGCCCGCGCGCGCGGCGGCGAGCAGCCGTGCCCCGTCGGCGGCGCCGACCGTGGCGATCGTCAGGGGCCGGTCCGCGTTGTCGTCCGTGCCGAACCAGGCGTTGAGGCGGCCGGGCACGCCGTCGGTGACGAACAGCGCCTCGGCGCCCGCGTCCTGGGCCGCCCGGGCGAGTGCGGCGGGCGTGGGCTGCCCGGCCGCGCCGGTGCGGCGCACGACGGCGGCCTTGCCGCGTGCGTCCTTGCCCGCGTACGCGCCCGGGGTGCCGTCCCCGGCGTCGAAGGCCTTCAGCCGGGAACGGCCGTCGGCGACCGTGCCGCCGGGCTGCGCGACGGCCGCGCCGATGCCCTCGACGTCGAGGACGGGCTTGCCGAGGCGCCAGACGGTCCGGTACGCGAAGGTGCCCTGCCGGACCTTCGGCGTCGGGGCCGCGAAGACGCTGTCGTACGTGACGGGCACCTGCACGGCGCCCTGGTAGGAGGAGCCGTTCGCGGTGCGGGCGGCCTCCATGAGCAGCTGCCGGGTCTCGCTGCGGCGCGGGACCTTCGCGGTGATCTCCCGCAGCTCGCGCGCGTCGAGGGTGACGGTCCGGTCCCGGTCCAGGGTGACCTCGGGCGCGGCGAGGAAGCCGAGGCCGAGGGAGTCGGCGCCGTGGGCGCCGCGCACGTCGAGGAAGGAGGACAGGGAGTACGCGCCGGGCTTGAGCCGCAGCTTCAGCTCGCCGGATCCGCCGACCGCCGCCGGGGTGGGGTCCGCGCCCTTGGCCAGCGGGTGCACCACGACGTCGGCGCCGGTCGGGGCGCCGTCGCGGTCCTTGACCCGCAGCGTGAGCGTGTACCGCTCCTCCTCCTTGACCAGGCCGAAGACGGTGTGCGCGACGCGCTCGCCGCCCGCGCTCGCGACGATGCGGCCGCTGGTGTTGCCGACGGGCGCCCGCGCCCCGTCGCCGGTGACGGTGGTGGCGACGGTGCCGTGCGCGGGCACGGTGAGCTTCGTGTCGGCGAGTGTGACGACGCCCTCGGCGGCTCCCTCGGCGGCGAGGCTCAACTCCACGGGTTCGTCGGCCGCGTTGGTGTACGTCACCGTCCGGCGCACCGGCTTGTTCTCGTCGTACGGCCACGGGTGGAAGCCGAGGTCGGCGGCGCCGGTCGCGGTCACCTTCGCGCCGATCGCGGACGGCACGTCCACGCGGCCCGCGCCGAGCGTGTACGCGGACGCGTCCAGCTCGTGCGACGTGGACATCAGGGCGTCCTTGAGCCGCTGCCCCGACCAGTCGGGGTGGCGCTCGGCGAGCAGCGCGGCGACGCCGGTGACGTGCGGGGTCGCCATCGACGTACCGCTCATGGTGGTGTAGTCGCCCTGTCCGGGGGTCAGTCGGGAGCGGGCGGCGAGGATGTCCACGCCGGGGGCGGACAGGTCCGGCTTGAGGGCCCGGTCGCCGTGGCGGGGGCCCTGGCTGGTGAAGTACGCGGCCTCGTCGGCGGAGTCGACGGCGCCGACGGTGAGCGCGGAGTCGGCGGCGGCGGGCGAGCCGATGGAGGAGGGCGCGCCGGTGTTGCCCGCGGCGACCACGAAGAGGGCGCCGGTCTCCTTGGTGAGGGCGTTGACGGCGGCGGCCATCGGGTCGGTGCCGTCGCTCGGCTCGCTCGAACCGAGGCTCAGGGACACGATCCTGGCGTCCACGTCCCTGGCGGCCCACTCCATCCCGGCGACGATCTGCGACTCGCTGCCGAAGCCGTCGTCGCTGAGCACCTTGCCGACGGCGAGCTCCGCGCCGGGCGCGACGCCCTTCTCCTTGCCGTCGGAGGCGGCGCCGCTGCCGCCGACCGTGGAGGTGACGTGGGTGCCGTGGCCGCCCCGGTCGGCGACCTCCTCGCCGGGGACGAAGCTCTTCGTGGCGCCCACGCGGCCCTTGAGGTCGGGGTGGGTGGCGTCGACGCCGGTGTCGAGGACGGCGACCTTCACGCCCTTGCCGGTGAGTCCGGCCTGCCAGGCCTCGGGGGTGCCGATCTGGGCGTTGCTGGCCGCCATGTCCGCGCGGACCCGGCCGTCGAGCCACACCTTGGCGATGCCGCCGCCGAGGGCGCGCGGGGCCTTCCCGGCGCCGGTGACGCCCCGCCAGAAGGCGGGGCCCGGCGCCGCCTTGAGCGCGGCGCCCCGGATGCTGGGCAGCGAGCGGACCTGGCGGGTGCCGCGCGGCGCCGCGCGGGCGGCGGGGGCGTCCTTCTCGTACGTGACGACGAGCGGAAGGCCACCGGACGCGGCCCCCCGTGCTCCTTGCCGGACTCCGGCTCCTTGACGTATCAGCTCCGACACGTCGAAGAGGCGCTCGTCCAGGACGCCCGCGCGCAGATACGGGCGGGCCTCGTCCGGCACGACGGTGACGCGGCCGTCGACGACGCGGGTGCGCACGGCGCCGCTCGCGCCGCGCGGGCGGTCGACGGTGACGGTCTGCTTGCCGCCGCCGAGCCGGGTGACGGTCACCTCGTCGCCGGTGACGAGGGTGACGGTGGACTGCCGTGCGGGCGCGGCCGGTTGGGGCGTACGGGGGCCGGGCCCCGGTGCCGCCGTCGCGGAGGCGGCGGCCGCGGTCAGCCCCGCGGGCAGCAGGGCGAGGGCGAGGGCGGCGGGCAGGAGTGTGCGGCGGGCCCGTCGGGGGCGGCGGGCTTGACGGGGTCTCGGTCTCAAGGCGACCTCTCTTCGTCGGCACCACATGCGGGTGGCGCCCGGGGCGCGGGGGCCACGAGCGATGCGGCAAGTGTCAGTCCGCTTGTGTTGCGGGAGAGTTGCGCGGTCCTGGCGGGAAGCTGCCAGGGCGGCTTTCCGCCAGCGGGGACGTCGGCCAGAATGTGGGCTCGGAGACCGAGCAGTGGGCCGCGGTGGGCCCGCGTGACGACGGGGGCGGCATGGACGGCGGTCTGGTCGAGTACACGACGAACAGCGGCGCGCGGGTGGTCGTGGCGCTCGACCCCGACGACCTGGACGGCGTCCGGCTCGTCTCGCGCGGCGACGGGCCCGCGCAGGCCGCCCGCACCTTCGAGGCCACCCTGGACAGCGCGCGGGCGGCCGCCGAGTCGGCGCTCCAGGTGTTCCGCGACGGCACGCTCAAGCCGGACACGGTGGAGATCGAGTTCGGGGTCCGGATGACGGCCGAGGCCGGGGCGGTGCTCGTGAAGGGCTCCGCCGAGGGGCATCTCCTGGTGCGGCTCTCCTGGTCACCGGAGAAGGACCCCGCGCCGTCGACGAGCCCCGCGGCCTCGGCGGGCCCCGCGCCCGCCTCCGCCCCGCGCCCGGAGTCCGCCGCCACCTCATGAGCAGCGCGTCCTGGCACGCCCGGGTGGAGTGCGGCCGCGAGACGGGCGCGGGCTTCCTCGTGTCCGACCGGCACGTGCTGACCTGCGCACACGTCGTACGGGACAGCGTCCGGGCACCGGTCGCCGTCGCCTTCCCGCACCGCGGGGACCTCGGCACGGTGGCCGCGGAGGTCGACGCGCACGGGGGCTGGGCGGGACGCGGCACCGACCCGGGCGACCTCGCCGTCCTGGAGCTGGAGCGGCCGGTGCCGATCGCGCCCGCGGGGTTCGCCGGGCCCGACGACGCGTACGCGGAGCCCCGGCCCCGTCTGGTCGCGTACGGCTTTCCGCGCGGGTACGAGGAGGGCACCATCGCCGAGTACCGCGCCACCGCCGCCCAGTTGATCGCCGACGAGTGGATCCAGCTGGAGGCCTGGAGCGCCCACGGGCAGCCGCTCGCGCCCGGCTTCAGCGGGGCCGCCGTGGCGCTCGCGGACAGCGGGCTCGTCGTCGGCATGGTCTCGGCGGCGGCCGGGGCCGCGGGCGTGCGCACGGGCCGGATGCTGCCCGCGCACGTCATGGCCCGCTACTGGCCCCGCCTCGCCGGGCTCGTCCCTGCCCCGCTCCGGCCCGGCGCGGACCCGGCGCGCCTGCGCGACCTGGTGGACCGGGCCGAGACGGCCGGGGCGGCCCTGACGTGCGCGCCGGAGCGCCTCTACCGGGACGCGGTCGGCCCCCTCGGCCCGCCACCGCCGCCCGGCGGCTTCCCTTCGCTGTGGTCGGCGGCGTGGTACGTGCTCTCGGAGGTGGAGGTGCCGGGCGCGGCGGCCCGCTTCACGGAGCGCCTGCGGGCTCTGGTGGAGCCGCCGGAGGGGGCGGCGGACGTCCCCGGGCGGACGGCCGCACCGGTTCCGGAGCCCGTGACCGTGACCGTGGCAGGCGACGCGGTGCGCGCCCCGGGGCCGGTGGGCGTGCGGGAGGCGCCGTGCGTCCCGGCCCCGGTGGCCGCACCCGCCCCGGCGGGTCCCGTGGCGCGGGACCGGGCCGTCTGGTCGCCCATCCTCGTGGAGCTCGCGCGCAGCGGGGCCGGGGACGACCAGGTCCTGGTCGAGGTGTCCGCGTGCCGGGACGGGCGCAGACACCCCGTGGGCTCGCGGACGCTCGCGCGCGGGCGGGTGCGCCCCTACGTGCAGGAGCTGATCGAGGAGGCCTTCGGCAGGCTCCCCCTGGACGCGGCCGAGCTGATCGCGTTCGTCCTGCCCCGCGAGTGGCTCAACGAGCCCGTGGCGCACTGGGCGCGCAGCGCCGACGACCCGACGCCGCTCGGCTGCTCGTACCCGCTGGTGGTCACCGACCGGGCGCGGCGCGCGGGCGGCCTGCGCCACCAGCTCGCCCGCAAGTGGGAGCGGCTCGACGCCAAGGCCACCACGGCCGTGCACCGGGTGGACTGCGCGGCCGGGGAGAAGCCGAACAAGCTGCGCTTCCGGCTGCGCCACGACGAGGCCGACCTGGCGGGCTTCGCCGCGCCGCCGAGGTCGCCGCGGCTGCGCCCGCACTTCGAGGCGTCCCTGAACGCGCCCGCGCCGGTGCTGCTCTGGCCGCGCACGGGCTGCGAGCACGACGGCGGCGCCTGCACGGGCGCGGCCTTCCTCGACCAGCTCGCCGCCCAGCTGTCCCGGCTCCCGCCCGCCGAACTGCCGCGTCACGTCCTGGAGTTCCGGGAGGCGGCCGACGCGGCCGACGAACCCGACCGGCACTGGGCGCGGGACGTACAACTGCTGTGGGACGACCCGCGCTGCTTCCCGGACGCCGCGCCCGCCCCGCTGCGCTCCCCCGTCGCCTGACCGCCCGCCCCCTACGGAGATCCCGGAGTCCGCATGTCCTTGTGGCCCGTCTACACCGGCGGCAGCGAGCCGCACGACGGCATCACGAAGCTGCCGCCGCCGCCCCCGTGGCGCGCCTTCGACGGCGGCCCCGTCCTGCCGGTCCCGGAGCCGGGCGCCCGCGCGACGTCACCGGACCGCGCGCACCGCGCCCGTACGTACCGCGCGACGGAGGAGTGCGTCCAGCTCGTCAACGCCGCCCTGTACCTGCGCCGCCCGCTGCTGGTGACGGGGCCGCCCGGCAGCGGCAAGTCGAGCCTCGCCTACGCCGTCGCGCGCGAGCTGGGGCTCGGCCCGGTCCTCCGGTGGAACATCACCAGCCGCAGCACGCTGCACGACGGGCTCTACCAGTACGACCCGCTGTCGCGCCTGTACGCGGCCGGGCGCGCCCAGGAGGACGGGTCGCCCCAGGACCGCGCGGGCGTCGAGGACCATCTGCGCCTCGGGCCGCTCGGCACCGCCCTGCTGCCCTACGAACGCCCCCGCGCCCTGCTCGTCGACGAGGTCGACAAGAGCGACCTGGACCTGCCGAACGACCTCCTCAACGTCCTGGAGGAGGGCCAGTACGAGATCCCGGAGCTGGTCCGCGTCGCCCGCCACGCGCCGGAGGCGGCCCTGCCCACCGCCGACTCCGGGCCGCCGGTCCCGGTCCGGCAGGGGCGCGTGCGCTGCCGGGCCTTCCCGTTCGTGGTGCTCACCAGCAACGGCGAGCGGGAGTTCCCGCCCGCGTTCCTGCGCCGCTGCGTCACGCTGCGCCTTCGGCAGCCGCACGGCGAGCACCTGGAGGAGATCGTCCGCGCCCATCTCGGCACGCCCGACGCCTACGCCCGCGAGCTCATCACCCGCTTCGTGGAGCGCGGCAGCGGCGGCGAACTGGCCACCGACCAGCTCCTCAACGCGATCTACCTCACGGGCGCGGCGGGCCTCGACACCCCGTCGCGCGACGAGCTGGCGCGGCTGCTCATGCCCTACCTCAGCGAGGGCGGGGGCCCGGCCGGTGACGAGGGACCGGATGCCGCCTTCTGACGCCCCGCCGCCCCCGGCGGGCCGGTCCGACGGGGGCGCGCGCTCCCCCGTCGACCGGCTCTCCGCCGTGCTCGCGGCAGCACGCGGCACCGGCACCGGCACCGGGCCTTCGGCCGAGGAGCTGGCCGAACTCCTCTGGCTCGCCCGGCACATGGCGCCGCCCCCGGGCACCCCGGACGAGGACGGCGCCTGGGCCGCCCGGCCCCCGCGAGCGGCCCCGCCCACCGCCGGCCGCCGCCCCGCGGCCCCGCCCGAGCCGCCGCACCCCGCCCTGCCGGAGCCGCCCCCCGAGGACCGCGTCCCGCTGCACCTGCCCGCCGGCCCCGGCCCGCGGCCACGCCCGGGCCCGCAGGGGACGCCGCGCACGGCGGACCCGGCGTCGGGCTCCGGCGCCGCGGCACGGCCTGGCACCCCCGGTCCGGCCGGCGGCGGCACCGGCGTCCGCGTCCCCGTCCCGCCCATGGTCTCCCGCCCCCTGGCCCTCCAGCGCGCCCTGCGCCCGCTCGGCCGCCGCGTGCCCGCGCCCGACCGGCGCGTCCTCGACGAGGCGGCCACGGCCCACCGCATCGCCGCGCTCGGAGCGGGCCCGCGCGCCTGGCTGCCGGTGCTCCGCCCGGCCGACGAGCGCTGGCTGCGCCTGTGCCTGGTGTACGACGACGGGCCCACGATGCCGCTCTGGCTGCCGCTGGTCCGCGAACTGCACACCGCGCTCGTCCAGTCGGGCCTGTTCCGCACGGTGGAGCTGCACCGCGTCGCGCCGGACGGCACGGTCCCGGCGCGCGCGGCCGAGGTGCCCGCCACGGGCCGCACGGTCACGCTCGTGGTCAGCGACTGCATGGGCCCGCAGTGGCGCGAGGGCCCGGCGGGCCGCCGCTGGTTCCGGACGCTGCGCCACTGGGCGGACCGGCTGCCGCTCGCGGTGGTCCAGCCCCTGCCCGAGCGCCTGTGGCCCACCACGGCGTTCCCCGCCGCCCCGGGGCTCCTCGGCGCGCCGCACGCGGCGGCCCCGGCGGCGGCCCTCGGCTTCGCCCCGTACGACGGCTCCGCCCCGCCCTGCGGAGCCGTACCGGTCCCCGTCGTCGAGGTCGCCCCGGCATGGCTGCGGCACTGGGCGGAGCTGGTGGCCGACACCGGGGGCCGCCAGCTGCCGGGTGCGGCGGCCTGGTTGGGCCCGGCGCCCGCCCGCCCCGACGACGAGCCGCGCGAGGACATCGCCCTGCTGTCCGCCGAGGACCTGGTGCTGCGCTTCCGCTCGTCGGCGTCCCCGGAGGCGTTCCGCCTGGCCGGTCATCTGGCGGTGGGCGAACCGCACCTGCCGGTGATGCGGCTCGTCCACGCCGCCGTGTCGCGCCGGCCGCTCCCCCAGCACCTGGCGGAGGTCGTCCTCAGCGGCATGCTGAGCGAGCGGCCGGGCGGGGAGCCCGGGGCGTACGCCTTCCGCGAGGGCGTGCGGGAGGTGCTGCTCACGACCCTGCCGCGGTCCGCCAAGGGCCGCACCCGGCAACTCCTGGTCCGTGTCGGCGCGTTGATCGACGAGCGGGCGGGGACGGCACCGGGAGAGCTGCGGGCCGTGGCCCCCGGAACGGGCCGGGGCGCCGAGGAGGTGGCGGCGGAGCCCTTCGCCGAGGTGAGCCCGGACAGCGTGCGGCGCCTCACCGAGCGCACGGGGCTGTTCGCGGGCCGCTACCGGCTGCTGCACCGCATGGCGGCGGCGGACGAGTGGCTGGCCGAGGACACGCACGACGACCGCGCCCGCGTCCTGATCCGGACCTACTCACGGCAGACGTGGGGACGGCTGCACGTGCTCGGCAACGCGATGAGGCTCGTCAGGCTCCGCCACCCTGGACTGGCCGCGATCACGGACTACGGCATCGCGGAGAACTCCCCCTACGTGGTGCAGGAGTTCGTCCACGGCAACAACCTGCGCATCCTGCTGCGCGACTCCCCGCACGGCCTGCCCGCCCCGCAGCTGATCTCGCTACTGCCCGGCATCGCCGAGGCCCTGGCCCTCCTGCACGACCACGGCCTCCCGCACGGGGCGCTCTCCCTGCGGACCGTGTTCGTCACCCCGGAGGGCCCCGTCCTGAAGGTCCTGGACTTCGTGCCGCTCGGCACCGCGAGCCGCACCGACGACTTCCGCGCGCTGGGGGAACTCGTCCGCACCCTGTGCCTGGGGCAGGAGCCCCGGGGAACGCTCCACCTCCGCCTCACGGGCCTCCCGGAGCGGCTGCGCGTGGTCCTGGAGACCTCCATCGCCGACCTCCTGTCCCACCACCCGGACACCCAGGAGGAGGGTTTCACGCGCCTGCGCGACCTGGCGTTCACGGGCCGCCGCTACTGCTTCTTCGGCCGCGTCCGGGTGTTCCAGGACGAGCGCTCGCTGCCCACCGGCCCGGGCCCGGAACAGGCGGTGCTCCTCGCACTCGTACGAGCGGAGGGGGAACCCGTCGACGAAGACGGTCTGGTGGCCGCCCTCTGGGACGAGGACGACGTACCGCCCGACGCGGATCGCCTCGTCGACGCGTACGCCCTCCACCTGTCCGAGAATCTCGGCGTGATGGAGGACGACGACGGCTGCTTCCTGCCGGTGGACCCGGTGGAGGGAACCGCCGCCGTCGACGTCCTGCGCTTCCGGGACCTGCACGCCGAGGCGGAGCGCGCGCACGCGGCGGGGAGCACCCGGGCCTTCGCCGAACGCGCCGCCGCCGCGCTCGCCCTGTGGACGGACGAGCCCCTGGAGGGCGTGCCCGGCCCCGCCGCCCGCGCGTTCCGCGCGCAGCTCCGCGGCATGCGCCAGTCGCTCCTGGAGCGCGTGTCCGACACCGGGACGACCCTCTCCTTCGCCTTCGCGGCCCGCCCCGGCTGGCAGGCGGACGCCCTGACGAAGCTGAGCCGGGCGGTGGTCGAGCTGCTGGTCCAGGGCGGCGTAGAGGCCGAGCAGTTCGAGCTGCTGCCCCGCGAGAACGGCTGGGACGCGACCCTCGGCCCCGGCACCCCCCTGCCCGAGCTGATGACCGTGCTCCTGGAGGAACTGCCGGACGTCGTACGGAGGTTCAACGGGCTCGGGCTCCTCGTCACGGTCGACGACCCCCCGGGGCCGGGACTCCCGCCGAGCACCGACCACGCGGTCGTGGTCGTCCCCTCCGGCCTGCGCGAGGCCCTGGGCGACCCGCTCTTCGAGCCCGTGCCCGGCGCGGACGCCTGGTACCGCAGGCTCCCGGCGGCCCCCGGCCTGCTGGCGGCGGACCTCGACCGCGCCGCCGCCTTCGTCCTGGGCTTCGACGGCACCCTCGCCCGCCTCTACGCGCCCGGCAAGGCCCGGGACGCCGTGCAGCGGCTGCTCTCGCTCGCCGTACGGGAGCGGGATCCGGAAGGGGTACGGCCGCCAGCCGGGACCACGTTCACGCACCCGGTGGACGTCCTGCGCGCGTTCGCCGGGGAAGGCGCCCTGGCGGGCGAGCTGCACGACCAGCTGGACCGGATCGAGCGCCAGGCGGTGCACGGGGCGCGGCCCGTGCCGCACGCCGCCGCGCTGGTGCGGGCGGTGCGGGCCGCCCGCCGGGGCCTGGCCGTCGTCACCGACACCGCGCCGCGCGCCGTCGCGACGTACGTGGCGACGCACGCGCTCGACGTCCCGGCCGACGCGATCGCCTGCCGCACGCCCGACCTGACGCGGCTGCTGCCCGACCCGGACGGGCTGCGCCGGGTCCTCGGCCGCCTCGGCACCCCGGCGGAGCGCTGCGTCATGATCGGGTCCACCGTGGCGGAGGCGGGTGCGGCGGCGGCCGCCGGGGTGCCGTTCGTCGGCCTTGCCCCGGACGACCGCGCCCGGGACCGCCTCCTCGCGGCCGGAGCCCGGCACACCGTGGGCTCCCTGGCCGAGGTCGTGGACGCCGTGCGCGGCCGCTGAGCCGGTCAGGCCTGCGCGGGTCGCGGGCGTCGCGGCGTCAGGCCTGCGGGTCGCGGGCGTCGTAGCGCAGGAAGGCGCGCCAGCGCAGCACCAACAGGCCCACCGCGAGCACGCAGGCCGCGCCGCCGCCGACGATCGCCACCCGGGGCGATGTCAGGTCGCCGACCGTGCCCGCGAGGAAGTCACCGAGGCGGGGGCCGCCCGCCACCACCACGATGAACACGCCTTGCAGGCGCCCCCGCATCGCGTCCGGCGTGGCCGCCTGGAGCATGGTGCTGCGGAACACCATGGAGATGGTGTCGGCGGCGCCCGCGAGGGCCAGGAAGACGACGCCGAGCCAGAGGTCGCGGGTGAGGCCGAAGACGGCGACGGCCGTGCCCCAGCCCGCCACCGAGAGCGCGATGGCGAACCCGTGGTGGTGGATGCGGCCGAGCCAGCCGGAGAACACGCTGCCGAGCAGCGCGCCCACGGCGGGCGCCGCCGCGAGCAGGCCCGCGGTCTTGGCGTCGCCGCCGTACCAGACGACGGCGATGGCGGGGAACAGCGCGCGCGGGTGCGCGAGCACCATGGCGCACATGTCGGTGAAGAACGTCATGCGCAGATTGGGCCGGGTGGCGAGGAAGCGGAGGCCGTCGACCACGGAGGCCCGGCGCCGCTTGCCGCCGTCCGCCGCCGCGCCGCCGTCGGCGCCGCCGTCGGCGCCGCCGTCGGCGCCGTCTTCGCCGGGGAGCATCGACGGCAGCCGCCACATCGCGTACAGCGCGGCCGTGAAGGCGACGGCGTCGATGGCGTACGCCGCCTGGTAGCCCCACAGGCCGACGATGAGGCCGCCCAGCATGGGGCCGACGGTCGTGCCTGACGTGGTGGTCAGGGAGGTGAGGGCGTTGGCGGCGGGCAGCTGCTCGGGCGGGAGCAGGCGGGGGATCATCGCCGTGCGGGCGGGCGAGTTCAGGGCGCCGCACGTCGCCTGGAGCGCGACCACGCCGTACAGGAACCACACGCGGTGGAAGTCCGCGAACGCCGCCACCGCGAGGATCACCGACAGGGCGCACAGACCCATGGCCGAGTACAGGCCGAGCTTGCGGCGGTCCACGGTGTCCGCGATCGCGCCCCCGTACAGGCCGAAGACCACGAGCGGGACGAGCGAGAACAGCCCGACGAGGCCGACCGAGAAGCTGGACCCGGTGATGTCGTACACCTGGAGGGACACCGCGAGGGCGGTCATCGCCTGGCCGACCCAGGAGACGGTGTTGCCGAGCCAGAGCCGCCGGTAGTCGGCGGAGGTCCGCAGCGGGGTCAGATCGGCGAGGATACGGCGCTTGGGCGCGACGGACGCGCCGGAACCGGGCCCCGCGTCCGCTATGGCGGGGCGCTCGTCGTCAGTCGCGTCTTCAGTGGATGCTCGTGTCACACGGGATGCTAACCGGCCCCCCTGGAGGCCAAGAACTGATTTACGCGCCGGGTGTGTCCGGCCCGTGCAGCGTGCGGAACCACCCGCTCGGCCGCACCCCGCCCGGCCCACCCCCGCATGCGCCCGCCCCCGGGCCCCCGCAGGATGCGAAGGGCAGGGCCCACCGCCCGGTGGGCCCCCGCGTGCTCTCGGGAGGATCCGCCGTGACCGTCAGTCTGGAACAGCTGCGCCGCTGCCATATCGGCGTCGACCTGGGGGCGGCCCGTACGCGCGTGTTCGTGAAGGGGGCCGGGCTCGTCGTGGACGAGCCGAGTGTGGCCGCCGTGAACACGCGCACGGGCGCGCTCATCGCGGTCGGCCAGTTCGCGGAGCAGATGACGGGACGCACCCCCGCCTACATCCGTGTCGTACGCCCCGTGTCCGGCGGCACGGTCGTCGACATCCAGATGGCCCAGCGCATGCTGCGCAGCCTGCTCGGCGAGAAGCTGCGCCGCACCCTGCGCCGCAAGCCCCGCCTGCGCGCGGCCGCGTGCACCCCGCACGACGCGGACCCGCTCGCGCAGCGCGCCACCGTCGAGACCCTGGTGGGCCTGGGCGCGCGGCGCGTGGAGCTGGTGGACACCCTCATCGCGGCGGCGGTGGGCTGCGGGCTTCCGGTGGAGCGCGCCGAAGCCACCATGATCATGGTGTGCGGCGCCGCGACCACGCAGGTCGCGGTGCTCTCCCTCGGCTCCATCGTGACGGCCGAGCGGATCCCGGTGGGCGGCGAGGCCATCGACCACGCGATCGTGCAGCACCTGCGCCACCAGCACGAACTGATGCTGCCCTCCCAGTCGGTACGCCCCCTGCAGCTCGCCCTCAGCGGCAACGGCCTGACCCCGCACGGCCCGGAGTCCACCGAGATCCACGGCAGGGACGTGGCGACGGGCCTGGCCCGCTCCGTCCAGGTCGACACGGCGGCCGTCCGCAACGCCATCCACACCCCGCTCACCGCCGTGCTCGACGGCATCGGCAAGGTGCTGCGCGACTGCCCGCCGGACCTCGTGGCCGACCTCGCCGACCGGGGCATCATGATGGTCGGCGGCAGCGCGCTGCTCCCCGGCCTCGACCAGATGCTGCGGAACGCGACGGGCATGCCCGTGCACATCGCGGAGCGGCCCGACGTGTGCGCGGTGCTCGGCCTCGGTGCCATGCTGGAGGGCAAGATCCAGCCGCTGGTCCTCGCCCCCCTGACAGGCTGACGAGGCCCGGCCCGTCCGTTACGGGAGGACGCCGCCGCCATGACCGACGACGTCGTCAGCGGAGCTCCGCCGCCCCTGCCGCTGCTCCTGGACGCGGTCATCGGCGTCGGCACGGAGCTGTCCCTGCGCCCCACGCTCCAGCACATCGTGGACAGCGCCGCCGCGTTGACCGGGGCCCGGCACGCCGTGCTGCGGGTCCCGGCGGCGGAGGGCGCGCGGCCGGAGCGGTTCACGGCCGGAGCGGAGCCGGAGCCCGGCGCGGCGGACGCCGGGGACGACGAGGGCGACGGGGACGACCGGGACGACGGCGACTCCGTGCTGAGCGTCCCCATCCACGTCCAGGACGAGGAGTTCGGCCTGCTCCGCCTCACCCACGAGCGGGGCGGCGTCTTCACCGCCGAGGACCGGGGGATGCTGCGGGTCCTCGCGAGCCAGGCGGGCATCGCCATCGCCAACGCCCGCCTGTACGAGACCGCCCGGCAGCGGGAGCGCTGGATCGAGGGCGCGGCCGCGGTCACCACGGCCCTCCTCACCGGCGAGGCGGCCCCCGACGCCCTGATGACGGTGGCTCAGCAGGCCCGGCTCCTCGCGGACGCTGCGGCGGGCGTCGTCCTCCAGCCGACGGCCGAGGGCGGCATGCGGATCGTCGCGGCGGCGACCTCGGGGGCGGCCGGGCCGGGGTACCGGCGCCACCCCGCGGCGGCCGCGCAGAACGACCTCATGGGGACCACCATCGCGCCCGGCAGCGCCGTCCTGGAGCAACTCCTCGGCGGGCAGCCGGTGTTCATCGAGGACTCGGCGACCGACCCCCGGATGACGACCCGTGTGCGATCCCGGTTCGGGCCGAGCATGATGCTGCCGCTGCAGGCGGGCGGCCGTCTCATCGGCACGCTCGCGCTGCCGCGCCGCCGCGGCGAACGCCCGTACACGGCGGTGGAGCGGCTGCTCGCCACCCAGTTCGCCTCGCAGGCCGCGCTCGCCCTCGTGCTCGCCGACGCGCAGCAGTCCCGGCAGCGGCTCGCCGTGCTCGAGGACCGCGACCGCATCGCCCGCGACCTGCACGACCTCGTCGTCCAGCGGCTCTTCGCGACCGGCATGATGCTGGAGTCGACGCGCCGCAGGGCCGGCTCCGCCCCCGAGCAGTCGGCGCTCGACCAGGCCGTGGACGAGCTGGAGTCCACCATCCAGGAGGTGCGGACGGCGATCTTCGCGCTCCAGCAGCCGCCCGCCGACGCGCCGACGACGTTCCGGGGCAAGGTCCTCAAGGAGACGGCCGGGGCGGGCGCGGTGCTCGGGGTGCAGCCGTCGGTCCACTTCACGGGCGCGGTGGACACCCGGGTCACGGAGCCCACCGCGGGCCGCCTCCTCGCCGCCCTGCGCCGGTCCCTGGCCGCGGCGTCGCGGCGCCCCGGCGTCACCCGGGTGGAGGTGACGGTGGAGGTGGGGGTCCTGCCGGACGGGCGTGCCGGTGTGCGGCTCGTCGTCCACGACGACGGCGAAGCGGACGCCGCCTCCGACACGGGCACGACCACCACCTGGCAGGCCCCGCTCTAACCGGACCCCCGCGTGCCGCCCCCTGCCGCCGGGGGGGGGGAGATCAGGCCGCAGTCCTGCTGAAGCCCCGGCTGCTCGGTACCAGGGCCGCTGCCGCCGGGGCCGCGAAGCACAGGGTCGCGCAGGTCGCGAGGACGGGGCGGGGGCCGAAGGTGTCGATGGCCGGGGCGATCAGGGCGAGGCCCGCGGGGGCGAGGCCGTAGGAGAGCATGAAGTCCAGGGACGACACCCGTGCCAGCTTGTCGGGCGCGACCTCGCGCTGGGTGGCGGTGAACCACGGCACGTTGAACAGTTCGATGCCGACCCCGGCCACCGCGTACGCCGCCACGACGACCGCCCAGTGCACCGGCAGGACGAGGCTCAGCGGTGCGAAGCCGTAGAGGGCGAGGCCCGCGAGGGCGGCCCGGCCCTGGGCGCGCGGCCGCCAGCGGGCGACGACCAGGGCGCCGCCGAGCGCCCCCAGCGTGTACGCGGTCATGGCGGCGGCGAGCACCACCCCGGTGTCGTACTTGTCGCGGCTGACCAGCGGCAGGGCCACGCCGGTCGCCGAGTAGCCGGTGGCTATGACGGTGGTCAGCGCCCCGAGCCCGGCGAGGAACCAGGGGTGGCGCCGGGCCTCCCGCAGTCCTTCGCCGAACTCGGAGAGGAAGGAGGTGCGTTCGCGGTCCGCGGCCGCGGCCGCCCGGCCGGGGCCCGGCACCAGCGCCGCCACCAGCCACAGCAGGCCGATCCCGAGCAGCAGCGCCCAGGTGTCGAGGACCACGGCGAGCAGCGCGGTGAGCGCGGGTCCGGTGAGCGTGGTGGCCCGTACGGACAGGGTCATCGCGGCGTTGGCGGCCTGGCGCCGGTCCTCGTCGACGACCTCGGCGGTCAGCGCCTGGAAGGCGGGGCGGCACGCGCCCTGCCCGGCGCCCGCGACCACGGCGGCCGCCAGCATCAGCGGGAGCGAGCGGCCGAGGCCGAGCGCGAGGAGGGGCGTCGCGGCCGCGGCGGCGAGGCCCGACCAGAGCACGACGCCGCGCCGCGAGTACCGGTCGGCGAGGACGCCGCCGACGGCGACCGCGACGAGGAAGCCCGCGGTGCGGGCGGCGAGCAGCAGGCCGAGGGTGCCCGCGCCGATGGTGCGGTCGAGCACGGCGAGCCCGAGGACGAAGGGCAGCGCCCAGGTGGCGAGCCCGGACGCGGTGGTGCCCGCCCAGAGCCGCAGGAAGGCGGGTTCCCGCAGGACGCTCCGCGTCGGGGCCGTGCCCTCTTCCGCCGCACCCCCTTCCGCACCCTCGGCGGGCCCGGCCGCTTGCGTTGGCGTGGTCGCCACGTGACGTACTCCTCTGCTGTCGTCCGCGCGGTCCGCGCGGTCTCGAAATCGTTATGCGGTCCCGACCGGGCCACCAAGTCCCCGCATCAGTAAGGGACTTGCGGCCCGTTCACGGGCGGCCGCCCTTCGTCGGCAGCCACCCCGAGACCCGTTAATGAAAATGATTGCCATTACAGTACCCTTGTCGCGTCCCCACCCACACCGGAGGTCCCATGCGTCCGCGTCACCCCGTCCGCCTCGGCACAGCCGCCCTCGTCCTGTCCCTCACGGCCGTCGGCTGTGCCTCCGGCGGCAGCGAGCCGTCGGACGACAGGGCGGCCGCCGCCCGGAAGACGACCGTCACGAGCTGCGGGAAGAAGCTGGACTTCGACGGTCCGCCGCAGCATGCCGTCGCCCTCGACCAGTCCTC
This sequence comes from Streptomyces sp. AN091965, assembly GCF_022698285.1. Classification (NCBI taxonomy): domain Bacteria; kingdom Bacillati; phylum Actinomycetota; class Actinomycetes; order Kitasatosporales; family Streptomycetaceae; genus Streptomyces; species Streptomyces sp. AN091965. The sequence goes on from NZ_JALDMY010000001.1 coordinate 3,411,859, forward strand.
CACCGAGGTGCTCCTCGAGCTCGGGCTCCAGGACCGCATGGCCGGCACGTCCAACCTCAAGACGAAGATCGCGCCGGAGTACGCGTCGGCGTACGACGAGGTGAAGGTGCTCAGCCCGAAGATCCTCACGAGCGAGCAACTGCGGGCCGCGGCGCCCGACCTCGCCGTCGGCGGCTTCGCGGACTACTTCACCAAGGACCGCGTCGGCACCCGCGAGGAGCTCGCCGGTCTCGGGCTCCCGTCGTTCGTGAGCGCCGTGGACTGCCCGCCGCGCGGCGCCGACCGCACCCCCTTCGAACTGCTCTTCAAGGACTACGCCGACCTCGGCAAGGTCTTCGGCGTCGAGGAGCGCGCGCAGAAGCTCGTGAAGCGGCAGCGCGCCGCGCTCGCCGAGGCCGCGAGGACGAAGAAGCGGGTCAAGGGCGAGCCGACCGTGGTGTGGCTGTACTCGGTGTACGGCGACACCCCGTACGTGGCGGGCGGCTCCGCGGTGCCGAGCGAGATGAGCCGCGTGGTCGGCGCGCGGAACGCCTTCGACGACGTCGACGAGGACTGGCCGCAGGTCAGCTGGGAGGAAGTCGCCAAGCGCAAGCCGGACTTCATCGTGCTCGGCGATCTGTCGGAGCGCGGCAAGCCGGGCGACAGCGCCGAGGACAAGCTCGCGGCGGTCCGGGCCAACCCGGTGATGGCGAAGCTGCCCGCCGTGCGGGAGAAGCGCTTCGTCGAGATACCCGGCACGGAGATGGACCCCTCGGTCCGCGCGGTCGGCGCCCTGCCGCGGCTCGTCACGGGGATGGAGGACCTCGGGTATGTCCGCTAGCCCGGGTCCGGCGGGCGCCGTCGGCCTGCCCGCGCCGCCGGGTCCTGGCGGCGGCGCACCGGACCTGCTGCACCCCTCGGCCCGGACGGCGGCGCGCTCCCCCGGGGCCGCCGCCCCCGCGGCCGCCCGGAGCGTGCTGCGGGGGCCGGGCGCGCGGGCCGGGCTCTTCCTCCTGGCCGCGCTCGCCCTCGTCGCGTCCGCCGCCGTGTCCGTGCGCATCGGCACCACCGACGTCGGTTACGGGGACATCGCCCGCAGCGCCGGCTTCCACCTGGGCCTAGGCGCCGAGCCGTCGGCGCCGCTCGTGGACTCGCTTATCTGGGAGCTCAGAGTGCCGCGCGTGCTGCTCGCGGCCCTGGTCGGCGCCGCGCTCGCGGTGTGCGGCGCCGCGCTCCAGGCGGTCACGCGCAACGCCCTCGCCGACCCCTATCTCCTGGGCATCTCCTCGGGCGCCTCGACCGGCGCGGTCACCGTCGTGGTGCTGGGGGTCGGGTCCGCCTCGCTCGGCGTGACGGGCGGCGCGTTCGTGGGCGCCATGGTGTCGTTCGCGCTCCTGATGCTGCTGCTGCGGCGCGGCGGCCTCGACTCGGTACGGATCGTCCTGACGGGCGTCGTGGTGTCGCAGCTGTTCACGGCCCTCACCTCGCTCGTCCTGATGGCGTCCGGGGACGCGGAGATGATCCGGGCGATCACGCAGTGGCTGCTCGGCTCGATGGCACCCGCGCGCTGGGACGCGGTGGCCGTGACGGCCGCCGTGACGGCGGTGGGACTGCTCGTGCTCTGGCTGAACTCGGCGGCCCTCGACGGGTTCTCCTTCGGCGCGGACACGGCCTCGTCGCTCGGCGTCGACGTGCGCACCACGCGCTGGGTCCTCCTCGTCGTGACGTCCCTGATGACGTCGGTGGCCGTCGCGTCCGTGGGCGCGATCGGCTTCATCGGCCTGATCGTGCCGCACGGCGTACGGTTCCTCGTCGGGCCCGGGCACCGGGTGCTGCTTCCGCTGTCGGCCCTGGTCGGCGCGGTGTTCCTGGTGTGGACGGACGCGCTCGCGCGGGTCGCGTTCACACCGCAGGAGGTGCCCGTCGGCGTGTTCACCGCGCTGCTCGGCGTGCCGCTGTTCCTGCTGGTCCTGCGCGGGCGGGGTGAGCTGTGAGGATCACCGCGGAGAACGTGGCCTGGGCGGTCGCGGGCCGGGCCGTCGTCGACGGCGTGTCCCTGGACGTCGCCCCGGGCGAGACCGTCGGCCTGATCGGGCCCAACGGCTCCGGCAAGTCCTCCCTGCTGCGGTGCCTGGCCGGGCTCCGGGCGCCCACCGAGGGCGTCGTCCGCTACGACGGGGAACCGATCGGGGCCTGGAGCGCGCGGCGCGTCGCCCGGCGCGTCGCCTTCGTGGAGCAGGCCGCCGACACCGACAGCGAGCTGCGGGTCGTGGACGTGGTGAGCCTCGGCCGGACGCCGTTCGGGGACCGGTGGCGCGGGCCCGACGCGCACGACCGGGCCGTCGTCGACGCCGCCCTGGCGCGGCTCGGCCTGACCGGGCTGCGCGAGCGCACCTGGAAGGCCCTGTCCGGCGGCGAGCGCCAGCGCGCCCACATCGCCCGGGCGCTCGCCCAGCAGCCGTACGCGATCCTGCTCGACGAGCCGACCAACCACCTCGACGTCAAGCACCAGTTGGAGCTGCTCGCCCTGCTCGCGGGCACCGACCAGACCGTCCTCGTCGCGCTGCACGACCTGTCGCTCGCCGCCCGCCACTGCGACCGGCTGCTCCTGCTGCACGGCGGGCGCCTCGTCGCCGCCGGGCCGCCGAAGGACGTCCTGACGCCCGAGCTGCTCGCGGAGGTCTTCGAGGTCGACGCCGAGCCGGGGCCGGACGCCCTCGGCCACTTCGCGGTCAGCTACCGCGGCCCCCTCCCCTCCCCCGACTCCCCTACGGAAAAGGACAGTCGATGAACACCCGAGCCACCGGACCCGACCTGCTGCGGCAGCTGCCGCCACCCCTGCCCGCCGAGCGGATCGTCGCGCTCAACCAGCCGAAGGCGGACCTGCGCACCACGCGTACGTACGCGTGGAACGGCTGGAGCTTCGACGTGCCGCCCGGCGTGTTCCTGCCCGGCGAGACCAGCCGGATGGCGCACGAGCGGATCCTCGACGGCCGCATAGAGACCCGCGGTCTGCGCTACGGGGCCATGGGGGCCGGGCTCGGCGTGGAGGCCGTGGCCGCCGGGGTGCGCGGGGCACGTGAGATCTACGCGATGGACGTGCACGCCACCAGCGTCGCCACCGCGGCCCGGCACTACGCCCGCCTGGTCGGCCCCCGGGAGGGCACGGCGTTCCTGCCCGCGGCGGGCGACCTCTTCGACGGGCTTCCGCCCGGCGCGCGGCTCGATGTCGTCACCTTCAACCCGCCCGCCGTCAGCGAGCCGGTGAGCGAGGACCCCGACGTCGTGCGCAACACCTGCGTCGGCTCGTCCCTGCTCGCGCGGTTCTTCACGCAGCTCGCCGAGCGGGAGCTGCTCGCGCCGGACGGCGTGGCGTACGTGATCGCGTCGAACACCGCCGACCTGCGCCGCATCGTCCAGGACGCCCAGGACCGGGGCTTCGCGCCACGGGTCGACTCCGTGCGCGACTGGCGCGACGGCGTGCTCACCTTCCTGTTCGCCTTCACCCGGGGAGGCCGGGCATGAAGCACCCCGAGAACGTCCAGGAGCTTCTCGCCGCCGCCCTCGCGGGCGAACTGGGCCCCGATCCGGCGGGTCTGACGGCCACCAGCGTGTTCTGGATCCACCACGGCACGCGGCTCGCCGGGGGCGACGTCACCTACCTCAACCAGTACGTCCTCGTCCGTGTCGGCGGGGCCTTCGGCGGCTGCGCCTTCGAGGCGGGCGAGATCGACCCGGCCATCTGCCGCGAGGCGTCCGGGAGTTCGCTCGCCGCACTCCTCAAGGACGCGCCGACGCCGCTGCGCACGGCCGCCCTCGACGCCTACCTGGCCTGCGTCGCGCCGCACCGGGAGGCCGCCGGGGCCGAGCCGGTGACGCTGCCCGCCGGGCCGCCGGAGGTGCGCGCGGTGGCCCGGGACACGGCCGTCGCGGACCTGCTCGACATCGGGCCGGGCGCCAAGGTCGCGCTGATCGGCGTGGTCAACCCGCTCGTCGCGGCGATCCGCGAGCGCGGCGGCGACCCGCTGCCCTGCGACTTCAACCTGCGGACGACCCAGTGGGGCGACCCCGTGAGCCGCGACATGCACGCGGTCCTCGACAAGGCCGACGCCGTCGTCGCCACCGGCATGACCCTGTCCAACGGCAGCTTCGACACGATCCTCGCCCGCTGCCGCGAGCGGGGCGTCCCGCTGGTCGTGTACGCGCAGTCCGGCAGCGCCGTCGCGCGGGCCTTCCTGGGCGCGGGGGTGACCGCGCTGTCCGCGGAGCCGTTCCCGTTCTCGCAGTTCAGCGCCGAGCCGACGGTCCTGTACCGGTACCGGGCCGCGCCGGGCGACGAGGGCGGGGCATGAGGGCCGGGACCGGGCGGGCCGCCTGCCACCACGGCGAGATCCTCCAGGGCGTGTTCCTGGACGGACGCGGGCGGCGCGTCGCGGGCCTGGTCACGCTGCCGCTCGCCGGGCTCGGCACCCGCGCGGAGTTCACCCGCCGCCCGGGCACCGCGGCCGTGACGGTGGTCCCCGCCGACCGCACCAAGGCGCTGCGCGCGGCGACGTACGCCCTCGCCGAGTGCGCCGCGCACGGCGAGGAGCCGCTGTGCGGCGGCGAGTTGCGGCTCGTCGGCGACGTCCCGGTGGGGCTCGGCATGGGCTCGTCCAGCAGCGACGTGATCGCGGCCGTGCGCGCGGTCGCCGACGCGTTCGGCGTGCGCCTCGCGCCGGAGGCGGTCGCGCGGCTCGCGGTGCGCGCCGAGCGCGCCTCGGACCCGCTGATGCTGGACGGCCGCGCGCTGCTGTTCGCCCAGCGCGAGGGCCGCGTCCTGGAGGACCTCGGCGCGGCCCTGCCCCCGGCGGTCGTCGTCGGCTGCGCGCTCGGCGGCGGCCGGTCGGTGGACACCCTCGCGCTGCCCGCCCCCGCCCCGGCGGACGACACCGACGTACCGGCCTACGAACGGCTGCGGGGCCTGCTGCGCCAGGCCGTCGCCGCCGCCGACCCCGCGCTGCTCGGCCACGTCGCCACCGAGAGCGCCCGGCTGCGCCAGCGGGTCCTGCCGCACGCGGAGTTCACCGCGCTCACCGGCATCGCGGGCCGCGTCGGCGCGCTCGGCGTCCAGGTCGCGCACAGCGGCAACGTGGCGGGGCTGCTCTTCGACCCCGCCGCGCGGGACCTGCGCGGCCGGGTGCGGGCCTGCCGCCGGGCCCTCGCGGCCACGGGCATCCCCGCCACCCACACCTTCCACACCACCCCCACGTCTGCGACCACGAGCGAGGAGCCCCCGCATGGACGAGCACATCGCGGAAGCGATCGGCCGCCCCGACCTGATACGCGTGGCCGACGGGTTCGTCTGCCTGCGCTTTGAGACCATGAAGGCCGTCTCGGCCCTCGCGGCCGTGCGCCACCTCCTGGACACCGGCGCGGTGCGCCGCGGCGACACGCTGCTCGACAGTTCGAGCGGCATCTACGCCTACGCGCTGGCGCTCGCCTGCCACCGCTACGGCATGCGCTGCCACATCGTCGGCTCCACCACCGTCGACCACACCCTGCGCACCCAACTCGCCGTCCTCGGCGCCACCTTGGAACAGATGCCGCCGAGCGACGACCTGAAGCTCGACCAGAAGCGGCGCGTCGCGCGCGTCCACGAGATCCTGCGCGAGCACCCCGAGTACTTCTGGATGCGGCAGTACCACGACGACATCCACTACCTCGGCTACGAGGCGATCGCGGACCGCGTGTGCGCGGAGACCGGTGCCACCGGCGGCCTCACCCTCGTCGGCGGCGTGGGCTCCGGCGCCTCGACCGGCGCCCTCGCCCGCTACGCGCGGGCCCGCCGCCCCGACGTGCGCCTGGTCGGCGTGCAGCCCTTCGGCAGCGTCACCTTCGGCAGCGAGCACGTCGCCGACCCGGAGATCATCATCGCCGGGATCGGCAGCTCCATCCCGTTCGCCAACGTCCACCACCCGGCGTACGACACCCTGCACTGGCTGTCCTTCGACACCGCGCTCGCCGGGAACGTGGACCTGCTGCGGCGGCACGCGCTGTTCGCGGGCCTGTCCACCGGCGCCGCCTACGCGGCCGCGCGCTGGGAGCACGCCGCCGCCCCCGGCCGCACCACGGTCTTCATCGCCGCCGACACCGGCCACCGCTACGTGGACACGGTCTTCGCCCGGCACGCGGAGGCGGCCCCGCTGGCGTCCCTGGCACCGCGCACGGTCACGTCCCTGGACGCGCTCGCGCTGCCCTGGTCGCGGATGGAGTGGGCGGGCGCGGCGGCCCCGGCCGCGGCGGGAACAGAGCCCGCGCGGGGGCCGTTGCAGCGCACATAGAGATCGTTGCGGCCGGGGGGAGGCGTGGTGGAGCACGGAAAGGGAGAGGAGGGCGACGTCACCGCGTACGCCGTGGACGCGGTGCGGCGGCTCGTCGCCGTGGACGCCGAGCACGGCGCCCGCGCCGCCGTGCCGCTGGTGCGCGCGGCCCTGCGGGGCCTGCCCGGCACGGCGGCGGGGCCGCGCGCGCACCCGGCCCGCCGCCGCCCGTCCGGCGCCGCGCGGGGCGCGGACAGCGACCGGCTCGCCGCGCTCGCCGAGCTGTACGAGGTCGCCGGGTGGATCCTGTTCGACGCGGGCCACTACCGGCGGGCGCACCGGCTCAACGCCCGCGCGCTCGCCCTCGCGGAGCGGTGCGGCGACCGCTGGACGGCCCGCCTCACGCTCCTGAACGACAGCATGCTCCTGGCCCACACCGGCCGCCCCCGCGCCGCGCTGGCCGCCGCCGCCCGCGCGCGGGGGCCGCGGCCGCTGCCGCCGCGCGTGGCGAGCCTCGTCCTGATCCGCGAGGCGCACGCGACCGCGCTGCTCGGCGCCCGGCGGGAGCCGCGCGACCTGCTCGCGCGGGCCGGAAGCCGGTTCCTCGACGGCGTCTCGCGGCACGATCCGCCGTGGGCGTGGTGGCTCGACGAGTGGGAGCTGCTCGGCCACCGCGGCTGGGTCCTCGCCCGGCTCGGCGACACCGGAGGGGCGGTGCCCGCGCTGCACCGCGCGGCCGCCGCGCCCGGCCCGTCCTACCGGCACCTGTTCACCGCCCAGCTGCTCGCGGCCCTCGTCCGGGCGGGCGCCTGGCGGGACGCGGAGCGGCTGGTCGCGGACCTCGCCCCGCGGGCCGGGGCCATCGGCTCCGCGCGCACCACGGAGGTCCTCGGGCGGCTCGCCCGCCGCCTGCGGGAGCCCGGCGCCGCGCCCCCGTCCCTGCGGGACGCCGCCGTGTTCCTCCTGGAGTCACTGCCCGCTACCGGTCCGGCTCGTCGTCCATGAGGCCGAGGTCGGGCGGCACCAGCGTGGTGGACTCCACCAGGCCCCTGAGCAGGTTGTGCAGCAGGCTGTTGTCGGACGGGCGGCCCACCGACGTGTCGTGCAGGAGCGGGTACGGGAAGCCGCCGTCGTGCAGCCTGCGCCGCACGACCTCGATCCGGTACTCGATCCTGCGCTCCCCCCAGAGCTCGTCGGGGCGCAGATAGGCGAGCTGCTCGGCCGCCCTGGGATAGGTCAGCGGGCGCGGGCTCTCCTCGTACAGCAGGTACTCCTGGCCGAGGACGACGAGGAGCAGCCGCTCCTCGTCCGACAGCGGCCACCGCTTGGGCGGCACGGTGTCGGCGCGGCGGCGGGAGACCGGGCCAAGGTCGTCGTGGCCCGTGACGTACAGCTCGACCAGGTGCTCGCGGTAGCCGGAGCCGCGCACGAACAGCGGGGTGTAGCCCGGCGCGAGCGGCACCGGGTCGGTGCTGGAGTGCATCATCCGGCCGCGCGGCAGGCGCAGCAGCTGGCGTCCGGTGTTGCGCAGCCACCAGGCGCGGTCGCGGTACGTGAGTTCGCCGTGGCGGCGGCTCACCATCAGGTCGTGCTCGCCGACGCCGAGGTCGACGCCGGGCTCCTCGCCGCGTCCGAACCGCACGGTCAGGCCGGGCCTGGGCGGGGCCTGGAGGTCGCCGGTGACGGTGCGCGCGTGCAGGGTGCCCGGCGGCGCGGGCGCGACGCCGCGCGCGAGGCTCGCGGGACCGTTCATGGCGTCTCCTCCTTGGCCGCGGTGTCCGCCAGTGTGGATGCCCTGTCACGGGACCCGTCCCGAAGTACGCCCCCTAAGGGGCGCGGGGCTGTGTCCCTATGCGGCTCCGCCGCGCGGGCGCGACCAGCCACAGACGGCCCGCAGATTCAACGGATTTCAGCGACCGCCTCCGCGGCGAAGCGCAGCGCAAGACGGCGCAGCCGGTCTCGGGAGGGATCGCCGCCGACGGTGACGTTGAGGGTCTCGACGGCCCGGCCACCGCCAGGGTCACGGTGCACCACGCGGACGCGACACGTGCGCGGCCCCTCCGCGCCGGGCTCGACGACGGCCCGGCGGCCGCCGACGCGGGTGAGCGTGCCGTCGCTCGCGTCCGGCACCGCCCTGCCCTGGTCGAAGCGGAGCTCCAGCCAGAGGTCGCTGGTGGTGCTCGCCCACTCGCAGTCCCAGTTGCCGAAGCCGACGTCGGGGTCGCGGGCGTCGACGCCGGGCAGGGCTTCGAGGGCCCGCCCGGCCAGGAGCGCGCAGGCGTCCTGGTGGACGAGGGAGTCGGGCCCGGCCTCGGGGCGGCGGGCGAGCGGCCCGGCGTTGAGCCGTCGCACGGCCGCGCGGGTGGCGGCGTCGGCCACGGCGCACAGCTGCGCGGTGCCGTCACGGCCGGACCCGGTGTCCTCCACGACCACGGCGGCGTGCGCGTCGCGTTCGGTGGCCAGGAGCAGCGTGCGGACGCACTCGTCGCTGTCGCCGGACTCCTTCACCACGGCCACGTTCCCCTCGGTGCGGCGGGGTGCGGGCCGCCCGGAGCCGCCGCCCGTGTCGAGGTGGAACTGGACGTCCACGGGGGCGTCGCCACCGGTGTCCACGAGGATGTCGCAGCGGTCGAAATTGCCGTAGTGCCGGTCGAGTTCGGCCTGGCCGAAGCGTTTGAGGGCGGCCGGGTCCGCGAGGGCGCACGGGTCGACGGTGCGGTGGTCGCCGAGGGGCGAGGCCGCCGGGGCCCGGTGCGTCGCGCCGGGCCCCTCGTCGTGGCCGTCCGGCCGCAGGGGCGGCAGCCACAGGGCGGCGGCGAGCGTCACCCCGGCCACGGCCGCCACGATCAGGAACTGCCGTGACCTGCCCGGAAGCACCATCCGCCCGGAGCTCTCGCTGTCCTGGCCGACGCCCTCGCCCGCGCCGTCGCCGCCCATGTCCCCGTGCGGCAGCGGCTCCTGCGGCCCCGCGATCCCGGCGAGCAGCCGGCCCGCCTCGGCCGCGCCCGGGCGGTTCTTCGGCGCGGGGTCGAGCATCGCGGGCAGCAGTTCGCCGAGCGGGCCGAGGCCCGGGTCGAGGGCGACCTCGCCGCGCTCGGCCTGCCGCTCGGCGACGAACGGGTCGACGTCGCCGCCGGTGTGCGGGCGCGGCGGGCGGCCGGTGACGAGGGTGTGCAGCAGGGCGGCGAGGGAGAACACGTCCGACGCCGGTTCGGGGCGGCCGCGCACGACTTCGGGGGCGGCGTAGTCGGGCGTGTAGCTGACCGTGCCGGGCGGGGTGAGGGTCTCCTGCCCGCCCACCCGGTAGGCGGCGCCGAAGTCCGCGAGCTTGGCGAGGCCTTCGGGCGTGGCGACGACGTTGCCGGGCTTCACGTCGCCGTGCACGATCCCCTCGGCGTGCAGGGCGGCGAGCGCGGCCGCGACCTGGGCGCCGACGCGCGCGGCCCGCCCGGGTGTGAGCGGCGGCCGGTCGGCGAGGCTGCCCCCGGACACGTACTCCATGACCAGCCAGGACGCGGTCCTGCGGCGCGGCAGGGCGCCCTCGGGCAGCGTGAGCACGTCGTGCAGGGTGACGACGTGGGGGTGGCTGAACCGCGCGAGGGCGCGGGCCTCGGCTTCGAGGCGGTCGGACTCCCTGCGGTCGGTGCCGCGGCGGCCGCGCCGCCGCAGCCGCTTGAGGATGACCTGACGGGGCAGCCGCTGGTCGCGGGCGATCCACACCTCGCCCATGCCCCCGTGGAGGGGGCCGCGCACCAGCCGGTAGCGCCCGCCGACCGTCGTGCCCCGGCGCACCCCTGCTCCCCTCAGCCGTGGTCCGGACCCGCGGGCGGCCGTGGGCGGCCACGCGCTCACCGAACCTACTGCGGGCGCGGGGCACGCCACAGGGCCTTCACGGGATGTCCGCGCACCGCACGCGCTCCGGCGCGTCGGCCGCGGGCTCCCCCGCCGGTTCCCGGTGGTCGAAGGCGATCAGGGGGTCGCCGGTCAGCGGATGGTCCACGACGGCCGCCCGGACGCCGAACACCTCGGCGAGCAGCGCGGGCGTGAGCACCTCGCGGGGCGGTCCGGACGCGACGACGCGCCCGCCGTGCAGCACGTGCAGGCGGTCGCAGACCGAGGCGGCCGCGTTGAGGTCGTGCAGGGACACGAGCGTGGTGCGCCCCTTGCCGCGCAGCAGGGCGAGCAGCTCCACCTGGTGGCGCACGTCGAGGTGGTTGGTCGGCTCGTCGAGCACGAGGACGTCGGGGTCCTGGGCGAACGCGCGGGCCAGCAGGACGCGTTGGCGCTCGCCGCCGGACAGGGCCGCGAAGCGGCGTCCGGCCGCCGCGTCCATGCCGACCTCGGCGAGGGCGCGCGCGACGGTGTCCCGGTCGGCGGCGCCGTCCCCGGCGAAGGCCCGCTTGTAGGGCGTGCGCCCCATCGCGACGACCTCGCGCACGGTCAGCTCGACGTCCGCGCCGCGCTCCTGCGGCAGCGCGGCGACGTGCCGGGCCGAGCGCGCGGGGGTCAGCGCGCGCAGATCGGCCCCGTCCAGGAGCACCCGGCCCGCCACCGGCCGCAGATGACGGTAGACGGTGCGCAGGAGCGTGGACTTGCCGCTGCCGTTCGGGCCGACGAGCCCGGTGATCTCGCCCTCGGCGGCGACGAGGTGCGCGCCCGCGACGACGGTGCGCCCGGCGTAGGCGACGGACAGGTCCTCGATGTCGACGCGCACGCGGCCTCAACTCCCGTTCTTCAGACGCCGGTCGAGCAGGTACAGCATCGCCGGGGCGCCGATCAGCGAGGTGACGACCCCGACGGGCAGCTCCTGCGCGTCCATGGCGGTCCGGCACACGATGTCGACGACGACCATGAGGACGGCCCCGCCGAGCGCGGACAGCGGCAGCAGCCTGCGGTGGTCGTCGCCCACCAGGAGGCGGAGGGTGTGCGGCACCATCAGGGCGACGAAGGCGATCGCCCCGGACACCGCCACCAGGGAGCCGGTGAGGACGCTCGTCACCACGAACAGCTCCCGGCGCAGCCGCCCCACGTCGACGCCGAGCCCGGCGGCCGTCTCGTCGCCCATCAGGAGCGCGTTGAGGCCCCGGGCCCGTGCCTGGAGCAGCACCAGGGCGGCCGGGACGGTCACCGCGGGCACGGCGATCAGCTGCCACGTGGCGCCGCTCAGGCTGCCCATGAGCCAGAAGAGCACGCTGTGCGTCTGCTGCTCGTCCCCGGCCTGGAGCACCAGGTAGCTGGTGAACCCGGACAGGAACTGGCCGATCGCCACCCCGGCGAGCACGAGCCGCAGGGGCGCGAAGCCGCCGCCGCGCCGGGCCACGGCCCACACCAGGGCGAAGGTCACGAGGGCGCCCGCGAAGGCCGCGCCGGAGAGCCCGAGCGCGCTGCCCGCGCCCGCCCCGAGGACGATCGCGGCGACGGCCCCCAGGGAGGCTCCGCTGGAGACCCCCAGCAGATAGGGGTCGGCCAGCGGATTGCGTACGAGGGCCTGCACGGCGGTGCCGACCAGGCCGAGCCCGGCGCCGACGAGCGCGGCGAGCAGGGCGCGCGGCACCCGCAGCTGCCACACGATCAGGTCACTGGTGCCCGGCCTCGGCGCGGCGCCGGTCAGCCTGCGCCCGACGACGCCCCACACCTCGCCCGGCGGCAGCGCCGTCGAGCCCCAGGACACGGCCGCGGTGAGCGCCGCGAGGAGCAGCACGGCCAGGCCCGCGGCGACGGGCCCCGCGGGCAGGACCCGCGCGTCGCCGTCGGCGCGGCCCGTCTCCTTCGCCCCGGTGCGCGGGGAGGCCACGGCTAGCGGACCTTGCCCGGGTAGAGGGTCTTGGCGATCCGCACCACGGTGTCGGCGTTGGAGACGCCCGCGATGGTCGTGGCCTCGGAGCCGACGCGCAGGAACTTCCCCTGCTTCACGGCGCGCAGGCCCTTGGTGGCCGGGTTGCTCTCCAGCCACTTCCTGGCCTCGTCGAAGGCCTTCTCGTTGGCCGCGGCGCTGCCGCGGTTGCGGACGCCGAGCTGGATCCAGTCCGGGTTCTTGGAGACCACGTCCTCCCAGCCGACCTGCTTGAACGCGCCGTCGCAGGACGCGAAGACGTTCCGTGCGCCCGCGAGGGTGATCACCGCGTGGCCGACCTGTCGGTTGCAGACGGCCATGGGCTGCTTGGTCCCCGCGTCGTAGTCGAAGAAGAAGTACGTGGGCCGCTTCCGCTCGGGGACACCGCGCACCGCCGTGCGCACGGCGGCCAGCTTCGTCCGCATGCCGTCGACGAGTTCCTTCGCCGTGCTCCGGTTGCCGGTGACGGCGCCGAGCGAGGTGATGTCCCGCTCCACGGCGGACAGATCGGTCACAGGGCCCTTGCGGCCCTGCGCGCAGGCGGTGGACTTCAGGTAGATGTGCTTCATGCCGACCGCCTTGTACTCCTCGGGGGTCGGGGTGTCGCCCATGCCGCCGCCCATGCCTCCCATGGAGGCGAAGCTGTCGATGTACAGCTCGGCGCCGGAGCCGAGCAGCTTCTCCTTGGGGATCACGGAGCGGCTGAGCACCTTCACGTCGTCCGCCCGCGCCCCGAGCGCGCCCGGCAGCGTGCCCTTGCCGGGCGGGAAGCCGGTGCCGGCCACCCGGTCCCCGGCGCCGAGCCTGAGCAGCAGCTCCAGGGCGGCGGCGTTGCTGGTCACGATCTTGTGGGGCGCGGCGGAGAAGCTGGTCGCGTTGCCCTCGCAGTCGGTGACCCGCACCGGGAACCCCGCGGCCCCGCCGTCCGCTGCGGGGCCGTCCGTGCCGTCGCCGCCACCGCCGCAGCCCGCGGCCAGCAGACCGCCCACCGCGGCCGCCACTCCCCACCCCGTACGCGTACGCATCGCACCTCTCCTGGAACCGCTCCGAGCGCCGGGCCTCGCGCACCGGCAGCCCAGGAGTCGCACCGGGGCCGCGCCGGGTTCCCGCCGCTTCGGTACGCACACTCCGCACGGTCCGCGAAACCGCCGAACTCCCCTTCCCGCACGGCCTCTTCACCCACCCGCTGGAAATGTAATTCCTGCTACCATCGAGCGAAAATTCGGACCTGAGTCTGGGGAGGACTCCGATGGCCGATGAAATATCCGAACCAGGGAATGCCGAGACCGCGACACTCGGTCCCGGATGCTTTTGGTCCTTCGACGCGGTGATGCGTCGGACCCCCGGTGTGACATCAAGTGTCGCGGGTTTCGCGGGAGACCACGGCCCGCCCCCCAACTACGAGGACTACGAGCGCTACGGACTCAATCCGCAGAAGTTCGTCGAGGCGGTGCAGCTGACGTTCCGGCCCGACACCATCTCTTTCGAGGAGATACTCACCCTCTTCTTCCAGAGCCATGATCCGACCACACCGAACCAGAGCGGAGCGGACCACGGCACCGTTTACCACTCGACGATCTTCTACGTCGACGAGGACCAGCGGGCACGTTCCGAACAGGTCATGAACCGGGTGCGGAAGGAATTGGGGCAGGACATCGTGACCGATCTCCGGCCCTATCAGCAGTTCGTCGTCGCGGACTCCGATCAGCAGGACTTCTACAACAAGAACCGCTTCCAGCCGTACTGCCGGGCGGTCATCGAACCGAAGCTCCGCACTCTGGGCATCGACGTCGACTGACGGCGCGGCACCGGCCGCGTACGGGAAGGCCCTGACCGGAGCCCCGGTCAGGGCCTTCGGCCCCGTGGGGGTCCGTCACACGAAGGCCGCCGTCCAGTCCACGGCGACCCCGTGGACGTACGCCTCCGCGAGCGCGGCGAGGAACCGGGCGGCGCCGCCGTCCTCGTTGCGCAGCGTCGCCATGAGCGCCGCCGAGCGGCCGAGCTCCTCCACGATGTCCTGCATGCCGACGGTGAGCACGGGCTGGGCGCTGCACTCGACGAAGACCTCGTGGCCGTCGGCGACCAGGGAGCGCACGGCGTCGTCGAACCTGACCGTCTGGCGCAGGTTCCGGTACCAGTACTCCGCGTCGAGCCCTTCGGTGTCGACGCGCCGCCCGGTCACCGTCGAGTAGAACGGCACGTCGCCCGCCGCGGGTTCGACGCTCGCGGCCAGGTCGAGGAGGGTCTCCCGCAGGTCCTCCACGTGCGGCGAGTGCGCGGCGAAGTCCACGCCCGGCACCCGCCAGCGCATCATCCGGGCCGCCCGCAGCGCGGCGCCGAAGTCGGCCATGGCGGCCGTGTCGCCCGAGACCGTGAGGGTCGCCGGGCCGTTCACCGCGGCCACCGAGAGGGTGTCCTCCCAGTCGGCCAGCATGGCGCGCACCTGGTCGCCGGGGGCGAGCACGGTCAGCATCTCGCCCCGGCCGCGGATCTTCGTCAGGGCCTGGCTGCGCAGCGCGACGATCCGCGCGGCGTCGTCGAGGGACAGCGCGCCCGCGACGTGCGCCGCCGCGATCTCGCCCTGCGAGTGGCCGACCGCAGCGCCCGGCTCGACGCCGAAGCGGCGCCACAGCCGGGCCAGGGACACCATCATCGAGAACAGGACGGGCTGTACGACGTCGACCTGGTCCAGCGGCGGGGTGCCCGGCACGCCGCGCAGCACGTCCTCAAGAGACCAGTTCAGATACGGCGACAGGGCCTTCTCGCAGTCCCGGACCGCCTCGGCGAACACGGGCGAGGCGTCGAGCAGCGCCACCGCCATGCCGGCCCACTGGGTGCCCTGGCCGGGGAAGACGAACACCGGTCGGGTGCCCGCTCCGGCCCGCCGGGGCGCCCGGCCGGTGATCACGTGCGGCGCGGGCCGCTCCTCGGCGAGCGCGCGCACCCCGTCGAGCAGTTCGGCGCGGTCGCGCCCGATGACCACGGCCCGGAACTCGCCCGCGGCCCCGGCCGCCACGAGCGACCGGCCCACCTCGGCGAGCAGAGCGGCCTCGCCCGCGCCCGCCGCCGGCCCGGGGGCGAGCCGGGCGAGGAGGCGGCCGGCCTGGGCGCGCAGTCCCGCCGCGCTGCGCCCGGACAGCACCCACGGCACCGTGCCGGTCACTGCGCCGATTCGAAGGTCTTGCGTGGCGGGCTTGGTCACGAGCACTCCTCGTCGCTGCCAATCAGGGGGACCGCGCAGCGCAGACCGCTGCCCATCGGCGGGACCGGGCAGCGCCAAGACCACTGCCGATCGGTGGACCGCGAGCGCAAGATATCCCCACAGCCCGGAACTACCGCCCACCGCGCGGTAATTCCGCCGGTCAGGGCCGGTTACCGGGCGGTTACCCGCCGTGGCCGAAAGCGCGTATAGGCTGCCCGCACCCAGTCGCGTCCGCTTTCCGTTAGGGAGGCTACTCGTTGTCAGGCTGCCCGACTTCGCAGGCCACTATTCCTGCGCGTCCCCAGATCACGTCCACCAGTTCCCTGCTGCATCTACTGCGCCCCGCCGACGACTCTGTACTCCATTTACCGGCGACGAATCCGCAGCTGGTCGAGGAGGTAGTCGCCCGCGTCGGTACGGGAGCGACCGGCTGGGCGATCGAGAACAGCCGCCTGCTGCTTGCCGAACTCTCCGGAGAGCCCTTCGCCCGTTTCGACCAGAAGTCCCGCAGCGAGACCAGGCTCGTCGAGGCGATAGCGCTCTGGGTCGTCCTGCGGCTCAGCGGCATAAGATCCATCACCGGCGTCCTTTCCGCGGAGCTCACCCACACCATTCGGGAACGCATCTCGGACAACACGACCGTCGACCACGTCCTTCGCTATGTCCGGGCCGCCCACGCGAGTTTCACCCGTGAGCTGTTCGAGTTCCGCGACGCCGTGATCCCCGCCGAGGACCAGGCGACGATGATGCGGTCCATCTCCGCCGACCTCTTCGAGGGAATGGAGACGCTGTCCGCCGCGGTCGCCGAGAAGTTCGCCGCCGAGCGCGACCGCTGGTTCGCCGGCTCGGTGGGCGAGCGCCTGGAGCTGGTCTCCTCGATCCTCAAGGGCAAGCCCGTCGACACCATGCGGGCGCTGCGCCAGCTCGGGTACGACCTGACGCTGCACCACGTCGCGCTCGTCCTGTGGCAGGACGAGATCAGCCCCGACAGCAGCCGCGAGCTGGAGGCCACGGCCCTGCGCCTGCTCGACCAGGTCGGCTGCTCCTCGATGCTGATGCTCCCGGCGGGCCCGGGGCGACTGTGGGCGTGGGGCGGCCGCGCCACCGACCGCCCGGCCGAACTGCGGCGCGCCGAGAAGCCCGTGGACCTGCCCCCGCACATCCACGTCGCCTCCGGCCTGCCGGGCGACGGCGTGGCGGGCTTCCAGCGCTCCCACGAGCAGGCCGTCACCGCGGAGCGCGTCGGCGGCATCATCGAGCCCGGCCCGTACGGGCTCTGCGACTACGGCGACCTGGAGCCGGTGATCCTGCTCGGCAACGACGCCGAGGCCACCGCCGACTTCGTCCGCCGCGAACTCGGTCCGCTCGCCGCGGACAACAGGTCCATGGCCGCGCTGCGCGAGACCGTGCGCTGTCTCCTGGACAACGAGCGCGGCGTCGCCCTCACCGCCAAACACCTGCACATCGCGAAGAACACCGTGGTCTACCGGGTGAAG
Source organism: Streptomyces sp. AN091965 (assembly GCF_022698285.1). Lineage (NCBI taxonomy): Bacteria > Bacillati > Actinomycetota > Actinomycetes > Kitasatosporales > Streptomycetaceae > Streptomyces > Streptomyces sp. AN091965. Next base: position 3,428,671 of record NZ_JALDMY010000001.1, read on the forward strand.
AAGGCGGAGCAGCTCCTCGGGCGGTCCCTGCGCGAGGACCGCCTGCGCCTGCACCTCGCGCTGTACCTGGCGGGACGGCTCGGCTCCACGGTGCTCGCCGACCACGATCCCGCGACAGGCCTTGAGAACTCGATTCGGGCGGTAGCCAAATGAGCGGTCAGCAGATGAACAAGGACGAGAAGCTCCTCGACTACCTCAAGTGGGTCACCGCCGACCTGCACAAGGCCCGGGCCCGGGTCGAGGAGCTGGAGGCGGGCCGCTCCGAGCCCATCGCCATCGTCGGCATGGGCTGCCGCTACCCCGGCGACGTGACGACACCCGACGACCTGTGGCGCCTGGCCGCCGACGGCGTCGACGCGATCTCGGGATTCCCCGCCGACCGCGGCTGGGACGTGGACGACCTGTACGACCCGGACCCCGACGCCACCGGCAAGGTCTCCGCGCGCGAGGGCGGCTTCCTCAGCGACGTGAAGGGCTTCGACGCGGCCTTCTTCGGGATATCCCCGCGCGAGGCCCTCGCGATGGACCCGCAGCAGCGGCTGCTCCTGGAGACCACGTGGGAGGCCGTCGAGCGGGCCCGCATCGACCCGCGTTCGCTGCGCGGCAGCGACACCGGCGTGTTCGTCGGCGTGATGTACACGGGCTACGCGTCCGACGTCGACGCCTCGGCCGCGGGCACCGAGGGCTACATGATGACCGGGATGCTGACCAGCGTCGCCTCCGGCCGGATCTCCTACCTCCTCGGCCTCGAAGGCCCGACGGTCACCGTGGAGACGGCCTGCTCGTCGTCGCTGGTCTCGATCCACCAGGCCGTGTCGGCGCTGCGCGGCGGCGAGTGCTCGCTGGCCCTCGCGGGCGGGGCGATGGTCCTGCCGGTCCCGGACCCCTTCGTGGAGTTCTCGCGGCAGCGCGGCCTCTCGCCGGACGGCCGCTGCAAGGCGTTCGCGGCCGCCGCGGACGGCACCGGCTTCTCCGAGGGCGTCGGCGTCCTCGCCCTCGCGCGGCTCTCCGAGGCCCGGCGGCGCGGGCTGCCGGTCCTCGCGGTGATCCGGGGCACCGCGGTGAACTCCGACGGCGCCTCCAACGGCCTGACCGCCCCGAGCGGACCCTCGCAGCAGCGCGTGATCCGCGCGGCCCTGGCCAACGCCGGGCTCTCCCCCGCCGAGGTCGACGTCGTCGACGCGCACGGCACCGGCACGATGCTCGGCGACCCGATCGAGGCCCAGGCGCTCCTCGCGACCTACGGCCGGTCCCGGCCCGACGACCAGCCTTTGCTGCTGGGGTCGTTGAAGTCGAACATCGGGCACACGCAGGCCGCTGCCGGTGTCGCGGGTGTCATCAAGATGGTCATGGCGATGCGCCACGGCGTGGTTCCGAAGACCCTCCACGTCGACGAGCCCACTCCCGCCGTCGACTGGACGGCCGGTGCGGTCGAGCTGGTCACCGAGGAACGCCCCTGGCCGACGACCGGCCGCCCGCGCCGCGCCGCCGTCTCCTCCTTCGGCGTCAGCGGCACCAACGCCCACCTGGTCGTCGAAGAGGCCCCGGCAGCCGACCCCGGCGAGCCGGTGGAGCCGACGGCGGCACTGCCGGTGGTCCCCGTGGCGCTCTCGGCGAAGACCGAACAGGCGTTGCGGGTGCAGGCGGAGCGGTTGGCGTCCGTGGTCGGGGACGGTGTGTCTCCGTTGGATGTGGGTCTGTCGTTGGCGGGTTCGCGGTCGGTGTCGTTCGAGCATCGTGCGGTGATGCTTGCGGCTGATGGTGCTGAGTTGGTGGCCGGGCTGGAGGCTTTGGCGGCGGGTGAGTCGGGGCCGGGTGTGGTGTCGGGGGTCGCCGCGGAGGGGCGTACGGGGTTCTTGTTCACGGGGCAGGGAGCCCAACGTCCGGGTATGGGGCGGGAGTTGTATGACGCTTTCCCGGTGTTCGCGGCCGCCTTCGATGAGATCTGTGGGCATTTTGATTCGCTGTTGCCGGGGTCGTTGAAGGAGGTGGTGTTCGGCGGGCAGGGGCTGGATGAGACGGGGTGGACGCAGCCTGCTCTGTTCGCGTTCGAGGTGGCGTTGTTCCGGTGGGTGGAGTCCTTGGGTGTGGTGCCGGACTTTGTGACCGGGCACTCGATCGGTGAGCTGGCGGCGGCGCATGTGGCGGGTGTGCTGGGGTTGGAGGATGCGTGCCGGGTGGTGGCCGCGCGGGGGCGTTTGATGCAGGCCCTGCCTGCGGGTGGTGCGATGGTGGCGGTGCAGGCCGATGAGGCCGAGGTCCTGGCACTGCTGGAAGGCCATGAGGCGCAGGCGGGCATCGCCGCGGTCAACGGCCCTGCCTCGCTGGTGATCTCCGGTGTCGAGGACGTGGTGACCGGAATCGCGGACGTCCTGCGGGAACGCGGGCGCAAGACGAACCGGCTCACGGTCAGCCACGCCTTCCACTCGCCGTTGATGGACCCGGTGTTGGAGGAGTTCGCCGCCGTCGTCAATGACGTGACCTTCAACGAACCATCCATTCCCATGGCGGCTTCGGTCGAGGAGGTGTGCTCGCCCGGCTACTGGGTGGATCACATCCGGCGTGCGGTGCGTTTCGCCGATCACGTGGTGGGGCTGCGGGAGCAGGGCGTGGCCCGGTTCGTGGAGATCGGCCCTGATGGCGTGCTGACGGCGATGGGGGCGCAGAGTGTGGAGGCGTCGTTCATCGCGTTGCAGCGCCGGGAGCAGTCCCAGGTGCGTACCGTGCTGGCCGGGCTGGCCCGGTTGCACGCGGCGGGCCACACGGTGGACTGGGAGCGGCTGTTCACAGGCACCCCGGCCGCCCTGGTGGATCTGCCGACGTACCCCTTCCAACACCAGAACTACTGGCTGGACAGCACCTCGGCGGCCTCGCGGAGCACGGCCGGGCTCGGGCTCGGCGCGCCGGGGCACCCGTTCCTCGCCACGGCCGTCCGGCTCGCCGGTGACGACGGGGCGGTGTTCACCGGGCGGCTCTCGCTGCACGCCCACCCCTGGCTCGACGGACACCGCGTCGGCGGCACCGCGACGCTGCCCTCGGCCGCCCTGGTCGAGCTCGCGGTCCGCGCCGGTGACGAGGTCGGCTGCTCCGGCGTCGCCGACCTGACGGTCGGCACCCCGCTGACCGTGCCCGAGAGCGGCGGCGTACAGGTGCAGGTGGCCATCGGCGCGGCGGGCGAGGACGCGTACCGGCGGATCACCATCAGCTCCCGGCCCGACCGGGACGAGCACGACGCGCCGTGGCGGACGCACGCCACCGGCCTGCTCACCGAGGCGCAGCCCGCGCCCCTGGTGTCCCTGGAGGCCTGGCCGCCGCCGGGCGCGACCCCGGCCGGGCTCGACGGCTTCTACCAGCGGCTCGCCGAGAAGGGCTTCGCGCACGGGCCGGTGTTCCAGGGGCTGCGGGCGCTGTGGCAGCGGGGCGACGACCTGTTCGCCGAGGTCGCGCTGCCCGACGACGCGGACGTGGCGGCGTTCGGGCTCCACCCCGCGCTCCTCGACGCCGCGCTGCACCCGCTGCTCGCCGCCGGGCGCGACACCACGGGGCTGTCCTGGCACGGCTTCACCCTGTACGCCTCCGGGCCGCGCACGCTGCGGGTCTGGCTCAGGGCCAAGGGCGACGACGCGTTCCGGCTGTGGCTGGCCGACGAGTCGGGCGAGCCGGTCGCCGAGGCCCGCGCGCTGCGGCCGACCCCGGTGGCGCCCGTGGAGCGGCTCGACGGGGCGAGTGGCGACTCGCTGTTCCACGTCGTCTGGTCGCCGGTCGCCCTGCCCGACCCCGAGGACCTCACGCCCACCCGCCTCGCCGTGCTGGGCGACGCGCCGGACGGCGTCGGGCACCGCGTCGAGAGCGTCGCGGACGCCGCGGGGGACGTCCTCGTGGCCGTACTCGACGTGCCGTCCGGGGACGGCACGGTGGACGCGGCGCACCGGAGCACCCTGCGGGCGCTCGAACTGGTGCAGGACGGTCTCGCCCTGGAGACCTCCCGGCTCGTCCTGGTCACGCGGAACGCCGTCGCGACCCGTGACGGCGAGGACGTCGACCTCGGCGCGGCCCCGGTGTGGGGCCTCGTCCGGTCCGCCCAGGTCGAGAACCCCGGCCGGATCACCCTGATCGACCTCGACGACGACCCGGCGAGTGCCCGGTGCCTCGCCGCCGCCATCGCCTCCGGCCACGAGCAGGTGGCCCTCCGCGCGGGCCGCGCGAGCACCCCGAGGATGGCCAGGGTGCGCCCGGCCACCACGGCCGCGCCGGAGTTGGCGTCGGAGGGGACGGTTCTGGTCACGGGTGGTACCGGTGCTCTGGGTGGTCTGTTCGCCCGGCATCTGGTGGGTGCGTACGGGGTGCGGCATCTGGTCCTGACCAGCCGTCGGGGCCAGGACGCTCCGGGGGCGCGGGAGCTGGTGGCGGAGCTGACCGGGCTGGGGGCCGCGGTCACGGTCGCCGCGTGTGACGCCGCCGACCGCGACGCGCTCAAGGCGGTGCTCGACGCCATCCCCGCCCAGCATCCGCTCACCGGTGTCGTGCACACCGCCGGAGTCATCGACGACGGCATCATCACCGCCCTCACCCCCGAACGTGTTGCCACGGTCCTGCGGCCCAAGGTCGACGCCGCCTGGCACCTGCACGAACTCACCCACGACCAACCCCTCACCCTCTTCGCCCTCTTCTCGTCGGTCGCCGGTGTCATCGGCTCACCGGGGCAGGCGAACTACTCGGCCGCCAATCTGTTCCTCGACGCCCTCGCCCAGCACCGCAGGGCCAACGGCCTCCCGGCCGACTCGCTGGCCTGGGCGGCGTGGGCGCAGGAGCACGGCATGGCGTCGCGGCTCTCCGAGGTCGACTGGAGCCGGGCGACGCAGTCGGGCCTCAGGCCCATCGCGCCGGAGGAAGGGCCCGAGCTGTTCGACGCGGCGCTCGCCGCCACGCACCCGGCGACGGTGCCCATGCACCTCGACGTCGGGCTGCTCGAACGGCAGGCGGGCCCGCTCTTCCCGGTGCTGCGGAGCCTGGTGCGCAGGCCGGACCGGCGCGTGGTGACCGCAGCGGCCGCGCACAGCGGGCAGTTCGCGGAGCGCCTCGCCGAGCTCGACGGGTCCGGCAGGCGCGAGCTGCTGCTCGACCTGGTGCGCTCGTCGGTGGCCGCGATCCTCGGCCACGGCAGGACCGACGGCATCACCCCCGCCACCGTCTTCACGGACCTCGGCTTCGACTCGCTCACGGCCGTGGAGCTGCGCAACCACCTGGAGGGCGTGACGGGTCTGCGGCTGCCGCCGACCCTGCTGTTCGACCACAACACCCCCGCGGCGCTCATCGACCACCTCGGCGCGGAGCTCGCCAGCCGGTCCGAGGCGCCCGCCCGGTCCGCGGTGGACTTCGCGGCCGAGGTGCGGCTCGCCGACGACGTGGTCCCGGCCGACGAGGTCGTCACCGTGGTCGCCGACCCCGGGCAGGTGTTCCTCACCGGGGCGACGGGGTTCGTCGGGGGCTTCCTGCTCAGGGACCTCATGCGGTCGACGGGAGCCACCGTGCACTGCCTGGTCAGGGGCGCCGACGAGGCGGCCGCCCTGGACCGGCTGCGGTCCGGCCTGACCTGGTACGGCATCTGGGACGACATCGACCCCGACCGCCTCAGGGTGCTCCCCGGCGACCTCTCCGCGCCGCGCTTCGGACTCACCGACGAGCGGTACGACCGGCTCGCGCGGGAGGTCGACGCGGTGTACCACGCGGGCGCCACCGTCAACTGGCTGCACCCGTACCAGTCGTTGAAGGCGGCCAACGTCACCGGCACCGAGGAGGCGCTGCGGCTCGCCGCGCTGCACCGGACGGTCCCGCTGCACTACGTGTCGAGCACCGGCGTCTTCGCCAAGGCGGCGCCCGGCGGCGCCGGTCTGACCCCCGAGGACCCGACCGGGCCGCCGGAGGAGCTGACCAACGGCTACCGGCAGAGCAAGTACGTCGCCGAGAAGATCATCGGGCTCGCCCAGGAGCGCGGCCTGCCCGTGTCGGTCTACCGCGCCGACGTCATCTCCGGGGCGCGGACCAACGGCGCCTGCCAGACCCGCGACTTCGTCTGGCTGAGCCTCAAGGGCAGCCTCCAGGCGGGGAAGGTGCCGACGGGCGCGAACGCGCTGTTCCCGATGGTGCCGGTGGACTACGTCAGCGCGGCCGTCCTGGAGCTGTCCCGCACGGCGGACAGCCGGACCTTCCACCTGTTCAACCCGGTGGCGGTCAGCTTCGCCGACATGGTGACGCAGCTCCGCGCCCTGGGCCACGTCCTGGACGAGGTGTCCTGGGACGAGTTCGAGGCCACGGTCCGCGACGACCGGGACAACGCGCTCTTCCCGACGATCGACATCTTCCGCGCCTACATGACCGCGGGCGAGGCCCTGTACATGCGGGTGGACGTCAGCGCGACGGAGGCCGCCCTGGCCGGGACGGGCATCACCTGCCCGGAGATCGACGCCGAACTCTTCGCCACGTACGCGGAGTTCTTCACGGAAGCCGGATACTTCCCGGAGCCGGTACGGGTCGGCTAGCCGGCCGACGGCCGCGGCACGGAGGGCCGGGCGCGTCCCGTGGGACGCGCCCGGCCCTCCGGCTTGGGATGGCGCTCAGTCGAGTACGCGCTGGTCCTCCGCCTTCGCGGGCGGCGCGACCGGGGCGACCGCGGCCGGGCGGTGGCGGCCGAAGCGGCGCATCAGGGGTCTCTCCACGCACCAGTACAGAATCGTGGCGGACACCACGGCCGCCGCGAGCAGGGCGAGGGCCAGGAGCGAGCCGGTCGCGAGCGAGAAGGTGCGGGTGGGGCCGATCCGGTCGGCCACCGTCATGATGATGATCCAGTGGACCATGTAGAAGGCGAAGGAGATCTCGCCGAGGAACACCATCGCGGGCCTGCGGAACACCGACGGGGTCTGCTCCCGGTCGGCGACCGCGGCGGCGGCGATGAGCGGCGCGGTCCACACCGTCGACATCCCGGCCGTGCCCGCCAGGTACGGCAGCTTCAGGGCGAGCACGTAACCGGCGACGGCGATCGCGAAGGCGGGCACCAGACCGATGCGCGGCCACCGCCCCGCCGCCACGATCCGGGCCAGGACGATGCCGAGGACGAATTCGAGCGCGCGGACCGGCGGGAAGAAGTACACGAACCACACCTGGTCGAAGGAGACCTCGCCGGTCAGACCGAAGCCGATGAGGCCGGGCTGGTCGCTCACCGCGTACGTGGCGACGAGGAATGCCCCCACGATCAGGCCGAGCACCACGGCGAGCGCCGGCCACAGCCATTCCTCGCGAATGCGGCGCACCACGGGGAAAAGGACCGGAAAGGCCAGGTAGAAGAAGAATTCACACGCCAGCGACCAGCTCACCCCGTTGACGGCCGAACTCGTCCGGATGTCGGGGAACCACGCCTGCTGCATGGTCAGGGACGCGAGCCAGTCGACGGTGCGCGTGGGCCGGTCGGTGCTGAGCACGAAGAGCGCCGCGAGACCGAAGGTGACCCAGTGCATGGGCCCGATCTTCACCAGGCGGCGGCGCCAGAACGAGGTCGTCGTGTCGCTCGCGCGGGCGGTCCAGGCGAGGACGAAGCCGCTCAGGATGAAGAAGAAGCCGACGCCGTACGAGCCGGAGAGGGCGAAGGCGTCCCGGAGCCTCACCCCGGTGTCGCCCGGGATGAGCTGGGTGTACCAGACGACGTGCGTGGCGAAGACCATCAGGGCCGCCACGAAGCGCAGACCCGTGAGGGACGGCAGCCGCGTCAGCATGCGATCCGCCCGGAATGCGAGCGGCCGTGAACCGAGCGGCCGGAAATCGGCCGCCCAGAACGCATCCGGCCGGAACTCGGCCGAAAACAAATGGAATTGGTCTGTGATTGCGCAGGAATGGCCCGCGCTATCGGGTAGCCTGACATGGGTGGCCTCCGTACCAGAAAACGAATGTGACTGGGTAGCGGAAGACTGACACGCTTTCCCTTGCGCGCGGTCATGCCACGGTAACCGCGCGCCCTTCAGGGGATTACCGCGCGATGGGCGCGGAATTGCCGCACGGCCGTGAAAAAAGCGAAGGGCCCGTTCGGAGCAGCGGCCGATGCCCCGAGCGGACCCTTCGCGGCTTTCGGGCCCGCCGCCCGCGGCGCCTCAGCGCGCGGTCACGGCGGGCCCCGCCCTCAACTGCCGTCCAGGAACTGGAAGAGCTCCTCGTCCGTCGCGTCCGTGACGTCGAGCCTCGGCCCGGACCTGTCGGCGTCCCTGAGCGTGCGCAGCCGTACCAGCAGGCCCTCGATCCGCTGCGCGATCTCGTCCCCGTCGGGCCCCGTCACCGAGGACGCCGTCAGGGCCGCGTCGACCCGGTCGAGCTCCGTGAGGACCGAACCCGGCGCGGGGCGCGGGGCCCGGTCCGCGAGCTCGCGGATCAGCTCACGGGCCACCGCTTCGGCCGTCGGGTGGTCGAACACCAGCGTCTGCGGCAGCCGCATGCCGGTCTCCGCGCCGAGGCGGTTGCGGAACTCCACGGCCGCCACCGAGTCGACGCCCAGCTCGGAGAACGCCCGGTCGGGAGCCACCGTCCGGCCCGCCGGATAGTCCAGGACGCGGGCCATCTCCGTGCACACCAGGTCGAGGAGGACCTCGTAGCGGTCGTCCTCCGGCAGCCCGGCGAGCCGGTCGAGGAGGGAGCCCGCGCTCACCGGCGCCGGGCGCGCGGGGCGCGGGGCCGCGCCCCGGCCCGCGAGCCGCCGCAGGATCGGCGGCACGTCCGCCTGGGCACGCATCGACGCCAGGTCGAGCGCCACCGGCACCAGGACCGGCTCGTCCAGGCCGAGCGCGGCGTCGAGGAGCGCCACGCCCTGCTCCGACGAGGACAGCGTCACGCCGAACCGGGCCAGCCTGGCCAGGTCCATGTCGGAAAGGTGCTCGGTCATCGTGCTGCGCTCGGCCCACATGCCCCACGCCAGGGACACACCGGGCAGGCCCCGGGCCCGGCGGTGCTGCGCGAGGGCGTCCAGATAGGCGTTGCCCGCCGCGTAGTTGGCCTGGCCCGCCGGGCCGATCAGACCGGACATCGACGAGAAGAGGACGAACGCCGACAGGTCGAGGCCGCGGGTCAGCTCGTGCAGGTTCCACGCGGCGACCATCTTGGGGCTGAGCACCGCGTCGAGCCGCTCCGGGCTCAGCTCGGTGAGCACCCCGTCGTCGACGACGCCGGCCGCGTGCACGACCGCCGTCAGCGGGGCCTCGGCGGGGACGTCCGCGAGGACGCGGGCGAGCGCGGCCCGGTCGGAGGTGTCGCAGGCGGCGAGGGCGACCTCGGCCCCCAGCTCCGTCAGCTCGGCCGCCAGCTCGACGCCGCGCGGCGAGTCCGCGCCCGCGCGGCTGACCAGGACCAGGCGCCGTACGCCGTGCGCGCTCACCAGGTGCCGGGCCACGACCCCGCCGAGCGTTCCGGTGCCGCCGGTGACGAGCACCGTACCGGCGCCGAACGCCCCCGCGGGCGCGGTGGAGCCGCCCGCTTCGGCCCGGGCGAGACGGGGCACGAGGACCCGGCCCCGGCGGAGGGCGAGCTGCGGCTCCTGGCCGAGCAGCGCGGCGAGTTCGCCCCACGCCACGGCCCCGGCCGCCGCCTCGTCCACGTCCACCAGGGCGAACCGGCCCGGGCTCTCCGTCTGCGCCGAGCGCACCAGGCCCCACACGCCCGCCTGGGCGAGCCCGTCGACCGGCTCCCCGGCGGCGGTGGCGACCGCGCCCTCGGTCACCAGGGCCAGCGTGCCGAAGGCACACCGCGGGTCCGCGAGCCACTCCTGCATGACGGCGAGGACCTCGGCGGTGACCTGCCGGGCGTCGGGCCCGTCCGGGCAGCGCAGGAACACCACGCCCGGGTCGTCGGGAACCTCCGCCACCTCCCGTACGAGCGTCCAGCGGGCGGCGGCGGCCGCCTCGGCGGGCGCGGCCGACCAGTCGACGCGGAACATCGAGTCCGCGGGCGCGCCCGGCCCGTCGGCGGGCATCTGCCGCACCCGCAGCGCGTCGACCGACGCCACCGGCACCCCGGCGGCGTCCGCCAGCTGCACCGAGACCGCATCCGCTCCCGCGCCCGCCATCCGCACCCGCAGCGCGGCCGCCCCGGCCGCCGAGAGGGACACGCCCGACCAGGCGAACGGCAGGACCGCGCCGTCCGGCCCGTCGAGGAAGTCGCCGAACCAGATGGTGTGCAGGGCCGCGTCGAGCAGCGCCGGGTGCAGCCCGAACCGGTCCGCGTCGGCCGCGGCCTCCGCGGGCAGGGCGACCTCGGCGAACACCTCGTCGCCGCGCCGCCACAGCGCCGTGAGCCCCTGGAACACCGGGCCGTAGTCGTAGCCGCGCGCGGCGAGACCGGCGTACAGGTCGTCCAGCGGGACCTCCCGCGCCCCCTCCGGCGGCCACACCGCTGCGTCGAAGCCCGCGGGCTGGGCCCAGTCGGCCAGCGATCCCTCGGCGTGCCGGACCCACTCGCCGCCCTCCACCTGGGCGTGCACCGACACCGCCCGGCGGCCGGACCCGTCGCCGTCCTCGACCACGACCTGGACGCGGGCCCCGGTCCGCTCGCCGATGACCAGCGGGGCGTGCAGCGTCAGTTCGTCGAGCAGGCCGCAGCCGACCTCGCGGCCCGCGCGCAGGACCATCTCCACGAACGCCGCGCCGGGCACCACCACCCGGCCGAACACCGCGTGGTCGGCCAGCCACGGCTGGGTCTCCAGGGAGAGCCGTCCGGTCAGGACCGTCGCGCCGGACTCCGGCAGCGAGAGGACCGCGCCGAGCAGCGGGTGCTCCCCCGCGGTCAGGCCCGCGGCCCGCAGGTCCCCGGCCGCCGCCGTCACGTCCATCCAGTACCGCTCGCGCTGGAAGGCGTACGTCGGCACCTCCACGGCGCGCGCGCCGGACCCGGCGAACACCTGCTGCCAGTCCGCCTCCACGCCGTGCACGTACACCGCGGCGAGCGCGGTCAGCGCCGTGGCCGCCTCCGGCCGTTCGGCGCGCAGGACCGGCACCACGACCGGCGCGGGCTCCCCGTCCCGCTCCGCGAGGCAGCCCTCCGCCATGGTGGTCACCGCGGCGTCGGGGCCCGCGCCGACGAACCGGGTGACCCCGTCGTCCTGGAGGCGGCGCACCGCGGCGGCGAACCGCACCGGCTCGCGGACCTGGCGCACCCAGTACTCCGGCGAGCACACCTCCCGCGCCGTCAGCGGCTCACCGGTGACGGTCGACACGATCGGCAGGACCGGCTCGTGGAAGGCCACACCGGCGAGCACCTCGCGGTAGGGCTCCAGCATCGGGTCCATCAGGGGCGAGTGGAAGGCGTGGCTCACCCGCAGCCGCTTGGTGCGCCGGCCGAGGGCCGCGAAGTGCCCGGCGACCGCGAGGACCGCCTCCTCCGCCCCCGAGACCACCACGGACCGGGGCCCGTTGACGGCGGCGATGCCCGCCCCTTCGCCGGGGGCGCCCGCCCCGTCGCCCGGGGTGCCCGCTCCTTCGCCCGGGGTGCCCGTCAGGGCCTCGGCGACCTCCTCCTCGGTGGCCTGCACCGACACCATCGCGCCGCCCTCGGGCAGCCGCTCCATCAGCCGGCCGCGCGCCGCCACCACGCGGCACGCGTCCTGAAGCGTCCACAGGCCCGCGACGAACGCCGCCGCGAGCTCACCGATCGAGTGCCCGGCCAGGACCTCGGGGCGTACGCCCCACGAGCCGAGGAGCCGCGCCAGGGCCACCTCGACCGCGAACAGCGCGGGCTGCGCCCAGCCCGTCCGGTCGAGCAGCCCGGCTTCCGCGTCCGGCCCCGCGAACAGCACCTCGCGCAGCGGCCGGTCGAGCAGTCCGTCGAACCCGGCGCACACCTCGTCGAGCGCCGCCGCGAACACCGGGAACGCCGCGTACAACTCGCGGCCCATGCCGAGCCGCTGGGTGCCCTGCCCGGCGAACACGAAGGCGGTGCGGCCGCCGTGGACGACGCCGCGCACCACGCCCGAGCCCGCGCCGCCGCCCGCGATCGCCCGCAGGCCCGCGAGCAGCCCCTCCTGGTCCTTCGCCACCACGGCGGCCCGCTGCTCGAACGCCGTCCGGGTGGTCGCGAGGGTGAACCCGGCGTCCAGCGGGTCCAGGGAGTCCACCGCGGCGAGCAGCTGCCGGGCCTGGGCGGCGAGGGCCTCGGGGGTCCTGGCGGACAGCACCAACGGCACGGCGGGCAGCGGCACTTGCTCCGCCTGCTCGGTCTCCTCCGCCTCGGGGGCCTGCTCCAGGACGAGGTGCGCGTTGGTGCCGCTGATGCCGAACGAGGACACCGCGGCCCGGCGCGGCTCGCCGGTCACCGGCCACTCGCGCCGCTCGGTCAGCAGGTTCACCGCCCCCGTCGACCAGTCGACGTGCGACGACGGGGTGTCCACGTGCAGGGTCCGGGGCAGGACGCCGTGCTGGAGCGCGAGGACCATCTTGATCACGCCGCCGACCCCGGCCGCGGCCTGGGTGTGCCCGATGTTGGACTTGAGCGAGCCGAGCCACAGGGGACGGTCGCGCTCGGCGCCGTAGGTGTCGAGGACGGCCTGCGCCTCGATGGGGTCGCCGAGGCTGGTGCCGGTGCCGTGCGCCTCGACGGCGTCGACGTCCGCGGTGGTCAGGCCCGCGTTCTCCAGGGCCTGCCGGATCACCCGCTGCTGCGCCGGGCCGTTGGGCGCGGTCAGGCCGTTGGACGCGCCGTCCTGGTTGACCGCGCTGCCGCGCACCACGGCGAGGACCGGGTGGCCGAGCCGCCGGGCGTCCGAGAGCCGCTCCACCAGGAGCATCCCGGCGCCCTCGGCCCAGCCGGTGCCGTCGGCCGCGTCGGCGAAGGACTTGCAGCGCCCGTCCGGGGACAGGCCGCGCTGCCTGCTGAAGGCGACGAGCATGCCCGGCGTCGACATCACCGTGGCGCCGCCCGCGAGCGCCATCGTGCACTCCCCCCGGCGCAGCGACTGCACCGCCAGGTGCAGCGCCACGAGCGACGAGGAGCACGCCGTGTCGACGGTGACCGCGGGGCCCTCGAACCCGAAGGTGTACGCGATCCGCCCGGAGGCGACGCTGTTGGTGGTGCCGGTCAGCAGATGCGCCTCCGCGCCGCCGACGGCCTGGTGCAGCCGGGGCCCGTAGTCCGGGGCCATGGCGCCCGCGAACACCCCGACCCGGGCTCCGCGCAGCGAGGCCGGGCGCACCCCGGCCCGCTCCAGGGCCTCCCAGGAGGTCTCCAGGAGGAGGCGCTGCTGCGGGTCCATCGCCACCGCCTCGCGCGGCGAGATGCCGAAGAACTCCGGGTCGAAGTCCGTGGCCCCGCGCAGGAACCCGCCGCGCCGGGTGTAGGTGCGGCCCGGTGTGTCGGGGTCCGGGTCGTACAGCGCGTCGCCGTCCCAGCCCCGGTCTGCGGGGAACACGGTGATCGCGTCGCCGCCCGCGTCGAGCAGCCGCCACAGCTCCTCCGGCGAGCCGACGTCGCCGGGGAAGCGGCAGCCCATGCCGACGACGGCGATCGGTTCCCGGCTCGCCCGCTCGGCGTCCGACAACCGCTGCTTGGTCTGCTGCAGTTCGGCCGTGACCCGCTTGAGGTAGTCGACCAGCTTCTCTTCGTTACTCACAAGACCCCCGCTTCAGGACGTGCCAAGTTCGCCATCGATGAGATCGAAGAGCTCCGCGAGCTCAAGACCGTCGAGCTCGCCGCCCGGCGGCGCGGACTCCGGTGCCGCCGCGGCCGGTTCGGGTACGGCGGGTGCGGCCGGGCCGAGCGCGGCGCCGATGTGCGCGGCGAGCGCCGACGGCGTCGGGTAGTCGAACACCAGGGTCGCCCGCAGCCGAAGGCCGGTCGCCGTGCCCAGGCGGTTGCGCAGCTCCACGGCCGTCAGGGAGTCGAAGCCGAGCTCCTTGAAGGTGCGGGCCGGGTCGACCCCGCCCGGTGCGCCGTGGGCCAGGACGGTCGCGGTGTGCTCGCGCACCAGGGCGAGGAGGGCCTCCGCGCGCTCCTCGGCGGACAGCGCGGCCAGGCGCTCGCCGAGCGGGGCGGCACCGGCGGGGCCGCCCGTCGCCGCCGCCGTGCGGCGGACCCGCTCGCGGACCACGCCGCGCAGCAGCGCGGGCACCGCTCCCTGGGCCCGTACGGCCGCCGGGTCGAGGCGGGCCGGGACGAGCAGGGGCGTGCCGGAGGACACCGCCGCGTCGAAGAGGGCCAGGCCCTCCGCCGACGTCAGCGGCGCGAGTCCGGTGCGCCGCATCCGGCTCAGGTCGGCGTCCGCGAGGTGGCCGGTCATGCCGCTGGCCTCGGCCCACAGGCCCCAGGCGAGCGACACGCCGGGCAGGCCCCGCGCGGCGCGGCGCTGGGCGAGGGCGTCGAGGAACGCGTTGGCGGCGGCGTAGTTCGCCTGCCCCGGGAGGCCGAGGATCCCGGCGACCGAGGAGAACAGGACGAACATCGACAGGTCGAGCCCGAGGGTCAGTTCGTGCAGGTTGAGGGCCGCGTCGACCTTGGGCCTGAGGACCCGGCGCAGCTGCTCGGGCCGCATCGCCTCCAGCACGCTGTCGTCGAGCAGCCCCGCGGCGTGCACGACGCCGGTCAGCGGCCGGTCGGCTGGGACCGCCGCGAGGAGCGCGGCCAGGGCGTCCCGGTCGGCGATGTCACAGGCCGCCACGGTGACGTCCGCGCCCAGCCCGGTCAGCTCGGCGGCGAGTTCGGCGGCGCCGGGGGCGTCGGGGCCGCGCCTGCTGGTGAGCAGCAGACGCGTGGCGCCGTACCGGGTCACCAGGTGCCGGGCGAAGAGCCCGCCGAGGGTGCCGGTGGCGCCGGTGACGAGGACCGTGCCCCGCGCGAGCTCGGGGCGGGCCGTGGGCAGGCCCGTGGCGCGGGCGAGCCTGGGCACGAGCAGCCGCCCTTCGCGCAGCGCCAGCTGGGGTTCGGCCGCGGCCAGGGCGGTGGAGAGGGCCGCGGTGGACGCCGCGTGGGTGTCCAGGTCGACGACCGCGAAGCGGTCGGGGTGCTCCCGCTGCGCGGTGCGGACCATGCCCCACGCCGTGGCGCCCGCGATGCCCAAGCTCTCCTCGGGGTGTGCCGCGTCGGGCCGTCGGTCGTCTGCGGACTCGCCGTGGCTGGTCGCGCAGTTCCCCGCGCCCCTGACGGGCGCTCCCCTTGCGGGCTCGTCCACCGCCAGCGCGTCCCGTGTGACGAAGACCAGCTTCGACGCCGCGAACCGGTCGTCGGCCAGCCACTCCTGGATCAGGCTCAGCGCGCGGCCCGCGACGGCGTGGGCATCGGCCTCGGTGACCGGGGCGAGGACGGTCTGCGGCACCGGGCCCGCGGCGGCGAGCGCGCCGAGGTCGGCGTGGCGGGGCGCGCCGGTCGCGAGGTCGTCGGGGCCGACGGCCGCCCACGTCGGAGCCGCTGCGGGTGCCTCGGGTGCGCGCGCCTCGGTCCAGTCCACGCGGAACAGCGCGTCCGGGGGCCCCGCGGTCAGCTCGCCCGCGGGCATCGGCCGCAGCGCGAGGGCCTCCACCGAGGCCACCGGCGCCCCGGAGGCGTCGGCGAGCCGCAGCGCGAGGGTGTCCGGGCCGTCCGGGGCGATCCACACGCGCAGCGCGGCCGCGCCGGTGGCGCGCAGCGACACGCCCTGCCAGGAGAACGGCAGGCGGCAGTCCGGGCCGTCCCCGACGGCGGCGTGCAGGGCCGCGTCGAGCAGCGCCGGGTGCAGCCCGAACCGGCCCGCGTCCGCCGCGGCCTCCTCGGGCAGGGCGACCTCGGCGAACACCTCGTCGCCCCGCCGCCACCAGGAGCGCAGGCCCTGGAACGCCGGGCCGTAGTGGTAGCCGAGCCGGGTCCAGCGGTCGTAGCCGCCGTCCCAGTCCACCGCGACGGCGCCCGGCGGCGGCCACGCGCTCAGGTCGAACTCCTCGGCGGGGCCCGAGGCGAGCAGGCCGCTCGCGTGCCGGGTCCAGCCGCCGGAGCCGTCCGCCGGGCGGGCGTGGACGGCCAGGGCGCGGCGGCCGTACTCGTCCTCGTCGCCGACCGTGACCCGGACGGCGACCGCGCCGTGCTGCGGCAGGACCAGCGGCACCTCGCAGGTCAGGTCCGCCACCTGGTCGCAGCCGACCTCGTCGCCCGCGCGGATCGCCAGTTCGGCGAAGGCCGCGCCGGGCAGGACCACCGTGTCACCGAGCCCGTGGTCGGCCAGCCAGGCCTGAGACCGCAGGGAGAGCTGTCCGGTCAGGACGACGCCGCCGGAGTCGGGCAGTTCCACCACCGCGCCGAGCAGCGGGTGGTCGGCGGCGGCGAGGCCCGCGGCCTCGACGTCCGCCGTCGCGTCGGTGCGTGCGGGCTCCAGCCAGTAGCGCCGCCGCCGGAACACGGAGGTGGGGACGTCGACGGGCCGGGCGCCGGGGAAGACGGCCCGCCAGTCGGGGCGCACGCCGCGTGCGTACGCCTCGGCGAGCGAGGTCAGGAAGCGTTCCGGGCCGCCGTCGTCGCGGCGCAGGGAGCCGACGGCGACCGCGTGGTCGACCAGGTCCTCGACCGCGGTCGTCAGTGCCGGATGCGGGCTGACCTCGACGAACACCGAGTGCCCCCGCTCGGCGAGCACGCCCACGGTCTCGGCGAAGCGGACCTGCCGGCGCAGATTGCGGTACCAGTACGCGCCGTCGAGAGCGGTGGTGTCCAGGACGTCGGCGGTGACCGTCGAGTAGAAGGGGATCGCCGCGGGGCGCGGTGTGAGGCCGGTGAGCAGCGCGGCGAGGTCGTCGGCGATCCGCTCCACGGGCGCCGAGTGCGACGCGTAGTCCACCGGGAGCCGCTTGACGCGCACCCCGTCGGCCTCGCAGGAGGCGACGAGTTCGTCGAGGGCGTCCAGCGCCCCGGCGACGACGACCGCCCCCGGGCCGTTCACGACGGCCACGGAGATGCGGCCCTGCCACCGGTGCAGCCGGGCGGCGGCCGCGTCCTCGGACAGGGCGACCGAGACCATGCCGCCGGTGCCGGACAGGGCCAGGATGGCCTTGCTGCGCAGGGCGACGACCTTCGCCGCGTCCGCGAGGTCGAGGGCCCCGGCGACGCAGGCGGCCGCGATCTCGCCCTGGGAGTGGCCCACCACGGCGGCGGGCTCCACGCCGTAGGAGCGCCACAGCGCGGCGAGGGACACCATCACCGCGAACAGCGCGGGCTGGACGACGTCCACCCGCTCCAGGGCCGCGGCGTCGCGCAGCACCTCGAA
This sequence comes from Streptomyces sp. AN091965, assembly GCF_022698285.1. Classification (NCBI taxonomy): domain Bacteria; kingdom Bacillati; phylum Actinomycetota; class Actinomycetes; order Kitasatosporales; family Streptomycetaceae; genus Streptomyces; species Streptomyces sp. AN091965. Next base: position 3,445,910 of record NZ_JALDMY010000001.1, read on the forward strand.
CAGGTCCCAGTCGACGTGCGGGGCCAGGGCCTCGGCGCACGCCCGCATCGACGCGGCGAACACCGGGGCCGCATCGAGGAGTTCCACCGCCATTCCGGCCCACTGCGAGCCCTGGCCGGGGAAGACGAACACGATCCCGCCCGGCTCGCGCGCGGTGCCGCGCACCACGCCGGGGGCGTCGCTGCCCTCGGCGAGCGCCGCGAGGCCCCGGCGCCGCGCGGGCAGGTCCGCGGCGACGACGGCGGCCCGGTGCGGCAGTCCGGAACGGGCGGCGGCCAGCGCGAACCCGGCGTCCACCGGGTCGAGGCCGGGGTGCGTGTCCAGGAAGGACAGCAGGGCCGCCGCCTGGTCCGCGACGGCGTCCTGCGCGCTCGCGGAGAGCACCCAGGGCAGCACGGGTCCGGGCTCCGGGCGCGCCGACGGGGGCCGCGCCTCCTGCTGCTCCTGCTCCTGCTCCTGCTCCTGCTCCTGCTCCTGCGGGGCCTGTTCGATGACGACGTGGGCGTTCGTGCCGCTGATGCCGAAGGAGGACACCCCGGCCCGGCGCGCCCGGCCGGTCTCCGGCCACCGGCGCGCCTCGGTCACCAGCTCGAGGCCGCCCGCGGCCCAGTCCACGTGCGGCGTCGGCTCGTCGACGTGCAGGGTCCGCGGGACCGTGCCGTGCCGCAGGGCCTGCACCATCTTGATCACCCCGGCCACGCCCGCGGCGGCCTGGGCGTGGCCGATGTTCGACTTCAGGGAGCCGAGCAGCAGCGGGCGTTCCGGTGCCCGGCCGCGGCCGTACGTGGCCGCGAGCGCCTCGGCCTCGATCGGGTCGCCGAGCGTCGTGCCGGTGCCGTGCGCCTCGATCACGTCGACGTCGGCGGCGGACATCCCGGCACCGGCGAGGGCTTGGCGGATGACGCGTTCCTGGGCGACGCCGTTCGGCGCGGTGAGGCCGTTGGACGCGCCGTCCTGGTTGACCGCGCTGCCACGCACCACGGCGAGGACGCGGTGCCCGTTGCGCCGCGCGTCCGAGAGCCGTTCGAGCACCACGGTGCCCGCGCCCTCGGCCCAGCCGGTGCCGTCGGCCGCGGCGGCGAACGCCTTGCACCGGCCGTCCTCGGAGAGGCCGCGCTGCCTGCTGAACTCCACGAACATGCCGGGCGTCGACATCACCGCGACGCCTCCGGCGAGGGCCAGCGAGCACTCCCCCGCGCGCAGGGCCTGCGCGGCCAGGTGCAGCGCCACGAGGGACGAGGAGCACGCGGTGTCCACGGTGACGGCGGGGCCCTGGAGGCCGAGCGTGTAGGCGATGCGCCCGGAGGCCACGCTGATGGTGCTGCCGGTGAGGCGGTAGCCGTCGGACTCGGCGTGCGCGGCGTGCAGCCGGGGGCCGTAGTCCTGCGCCATCGCCCCGACGAACACGCCCACGGACGCGCCGCGCTGCCCCGCGGGGTCGAGCCCGGCCCGCTCCAGGGCCTCCCAGGACGTCTCCAGGAGGAGGCGCTGCTGCGGGTCCATGGCGAGGGCCTCGCGGGGCGAGATGCCGAAGAACTCGGGGTCGAACTGGTCGGCGTCGTGCAGGAATCCGCCGTGCCGGGCATAGGACGTGCCCGCCCGGTCCGGGTCGGGGTCGTAGAGCCGGTCGGTGTCCCAGCCCCGGTTGGCGGGGAACTCGGAGATCGCGTCGGTCCCGTCAAGGACGAGGCGCCACAGGTCCTCCGGCGAGGCGACGCCGCCGGGGAGGCGGCAGGCCATCCCGACGATCGCGATGGGCTCGTCGGCCGCCGCGGCGACGGCGGGGACCACGTCGCCCGTGGCCCGCTCGCCGCCCGGCACCAACGTCAGCAGGTGGTCGGCGAGTTGTGCCGGTGTCGGGTGGCCGAACAGCGTCCCCGCCGGGAGGGCGAGGCCGGTCGCCGTGCTCAGCCTGTCCCGGAGCTCCACCAGGGACAGCGAGTCGAAGCCGAGCTCCTTGAAGGTCGTGCCGGGCTCCACCGCATCGCCGTCCGCGTGTCCGAGCACGACCGCGACCGTCGACCGTACGAGGGCCAGCAGCTCGGGCCCGGCGGGGAGGGCGGGGGCCGCCGCCGCGGCGGCCGTCGGGGGCTCGGCGCCCGGGGCCTCGGGGAGGGCGGGGGCCGCGGGTCCGGCCGTGGCCTCGGCCAGCCAGTACCGCTCGCGCTGGAAGGCGTACGTGGGCAGGCGCAGCGTACGGGCGCCGCGCAGGGCGAAGACGCGCGACCAGCCCACCTCGGCGCCGCGCGCGTGGAGTTCGGCGAGCGAGGTGAGGAACCGCTCGGGGCCGCCCTCGCCCCGGCGCAGCGAGCCGGTGACGACGGCGGACGCGACGCCGGCCCGCTCCACCGTCTCCCGCAGCGGCGGCACGAGCACCGGGTGCGGGCTGCACTCGACGAACACGCCGTGCCCGTCGCGCACCAGCGCCTCGGTCGCCCGCTCCAGCTCCACCGTCCGGCGCAGATTGCGGTACCAGTACGCCGCGTCGAGCTCGGCGGTGTCCAGCAGGCCGCCGGTCACCGTGGAGTAGAACGGCACCGCCGACGTCCTCGGGCGGATCCCTTCGAGGACGGTGCGGAGGCGCTCCTCGATCTGTTCCACGTGGGCCGAGTGGGACGCGTAGTCGACGGCGATCCTGCGGGTCTCGACGCCTTCCCCGGTCCACCGTTCGACGAGCCGGTCCAGGGCGTCGGCGTCGCCCGAGAGCACCACCGACGAGGGGCCGTTGGCCGCGGCGATCGACACCGCGCCGTGCCACTCGGCGATCCGGTCGCGCACCTCGGCGGCGGAGCGCAGGACCGACACCATGCCGCCGCGCCCGGAGAGGGCGAGGATGGCCTGGCTGCGCAGCGTCACGACGCGCGCGGCGTCCTCCAGGGACAGGGCGCCCGCCACGCAGGCGGCGGCGATCTCGCCCTGGCTGTGCCCGACGACCGCCGCGGGCTCGACCCCGCAGGAGCGCCACGCGGCGGCCAGGGACACCATCACGGCGAACAGCGCGGGCTGGACGACGTCCACCCGCTCCAGGGCCGCCGCGTCGCGAAGGACCGCGTCGAGGGACCAGTCGACGTAGGGCGCGAAGGCCTCCTCGCACGCGCGCATCGACGCGGCGAACTCCGGTACGGACTCCAGGAGTCCGACGGCCATGCCCGCCCACTGCGAGCCCTGCCCGGGGAAGACGAACACCGTCTTGCCGGGCGCTGTCGCCTGGCCCTCGACCACTCCGGCGACGGCCGCGCCGGAGGCGAACGCGGCCAGGCGGCCGCGGAGTTCGGCCCGGTCGCCGCCGGTCACGACGGCGCGGTGCCGGAAGGCGGTCCGGGTAGTGGCGAGGGACAGGCCGATGTCCGCGGCGGGCGCCGTCGGTTGGCCGTCGACGAAGGAGAGGAGCTGGGCGGCCTGGGCGCGCAGCGCTTCGGGGGTACGGCCGGAGACCGGCCAGGCGAGGGCGGCGGGGGCCGGGCGCTCGTCGACGGCCGGGGCGCCGGTCCGGTCGGCGGTCGGGGCGGCGGTCGGGGCGGCGGTCGGGGCGGTCGCGGCACCGGTCGCCGGGGGCTCGCTGACCACCAGGTGGCAGTTCGTGCCGCCCATGCCGAACGAGCTCACCCCGGCCACCAGCGGCCGGTCGGGATCGGGCCACGGCGTCAGCTCGGTCTGCACCCGCAGGCGCAGCTCGTCCAGGGGGATGTCCGCGGGCGGCGCGGTGAAGTGCAGGCTCGGCGGCAGCTGCCGGTGGCGGATGCTGAGGACCACCTTGAGCAGCCCGGCGATGCCGCCCGCGCCCTCCAGGTGCCCGATGTTGGACTTGACCGAGCCCACCGCGAGCGGGGCATCCGGCTGCCGGGCGTGGCCCAGGGCGGCGCCGAGCGCGGCGGCCTCGATGGGGTCGCCCACCCGGGTGCCGCTGCCGTGCAGCTCCACGTACTGCACGCCGCGCAGGGCGAGACCGGCGCGCCGGTACGCCTGCCGGACGACCTCCGCCTGCGCGGACCCGCTCGGCACGGTCAGGCCCGCGTGCTCGCCCTCGCCCGCGCCGTCGTTGTTCATGGCGCCGCCGTTGAGGACGCAGTAGACGTCGTCGCCGTCGGCGAGGGCGTCGGCCAGCGGCTTGAGCACCAGGGCGCCGCCGCCCTCGCCCCGGACGAACCCATTGGCCCGCTCGTCGAAGGTGAAGCAGCGGCCGTCCGGCGACAGGCCGCCGAAGCGGGCCGCGCCGAGCGTCGTCTCGGCCAGGATGTTGAGGTTCACGCCCCCCGCGATGGCGACACCGCACTCCCCGCGGCGCAGGCTCTCGCACGCCATGTGGACGGCCACGAGCGAGGAGGACTGCGCGGTGTCGACGGCGAGGCTCGGCCCGCGCAGGCCGAGGTGGTGCGAGACGCGGTTGGCGATGATGCTCCGGCGGGTGCCGGTCATCGTGTGGCGGCCGATGCCGGCCTCGCCCAGGCGGTCCTGGAGCGCCGCGTAGTCGTCCCACATGACGCCGACGAACACGCCGGTGTCGCCGCCGCCGAGCGTGGCGGGGACGATCCGGGCGTCCTCAAGGGCCTCCCAGGACAGTTCCAGCATCAGGCGCTGCTGCGGGTCCATCGCGGCGGCCTCGCGCGGCGAGATGCCGAAGAACGAGGCGTCGAACCGGTCGATGCCCTCGACGAACCCCCCGAGCCGGTGCGGCAGTTCGGCGCCGCGCCAGCGGTCGTCGGGGGCCTCGCGGATCGCGTCGGTCCCGGTCCGCAGCACGTGCCAGAACTCGTGGCCGTCACTGGCCCCAGGGAACCGACAAGCCAATCCGACCACGGCGATCTGTCTCATGCCGTGCAGTCAACAATGCCTTCCGACGGCCCGGCTTGTCGCCGGGTCCCAAAACGCGATGCGGAATCTGGTGGCAGGGAACAGCGGCGAACAGGAAGACCTCTATAAAAAGGCGCACCGGCATTATCCAGTGACCGTATTCTTTCGGCCACGGATAATACCGGCGCGCGGGCGACACACGGGTCCGGCCGCCCATTTGAGGGGCCGGATCCACGGCGTCAGTAGAGCAGGGTCACCGCCGGGTGCACATCGAGGACGGCACGGCTGTAGTCCTCCAGGATGAGCGGCGCGTTCAGCGCGTTGTGCCGGCTCATCACCGCGATGTCGCGCCACAGGCGCTGCAGCGGGTTCGAGAGGGCGAACGCGCTGCCGCCGACCGCGTCGAGGAGCTTCTCCACGCCCGCCCGCGACTTCTCCTGGGCGGACTTCTCGTGCATGCGGATCCGCGCCCGGTCCGCCCACGGCATCTGCTGGGTCTCAGGAATGCCGTCGAGCGCCCTGCCGACCTCCGTCAGATGCAGCTGGGCGGTCTCGATGAGGTGCGCGGCCTCGCCGAACCACATCTGCACCGAGGGCGCGTCCGCGGCCCGCTCGAAGTTGGCGTACGTGATCGGACGGCCCTTGTCCAGGTGCGCCTTGGTGACCTCCAGGGCGCCGTGCGCCGCCCCGACGATCGCGGCCAGCGACTGCGCGCTGCCCTGGATGAGCATGCTGTCCCGGTGGTCCTCGCCCACGAGGTCCGTGAGGCTGAACGGGGTCGCCCGGCGCTCCGGGATGAACACGTCCTCGGCCACGACCGTGTGGGTGCCGGAGCCGGACAGGCCCGCGGAGTGCCAGGTCCGCTCGATCCGCAGGTCGCTCATGGGCACCACGACGCCCACGAGGTCCGTGGTCTGCTCGTCGCCGTCGTAGACGTGCACGACCGGGATGTACGCCCAGTCGGCGATCTCACAGCCCGAGCTCCACGGGAAGGTGCCGCTCACCTTGAACCCGCCCTCGGCGCGCCACGCCTTGGTCGTGGACAGGTGCGCCGTGGAGATCACGTACGCGTCGGGGTTGCCCTCGAACACGTCCTCCAGGGCGGTCTCCGGCAGCGCGTTCAGCGCGAACCGGGTCGACGCGGTGTCGATGGACAGGTTCCAGCCCGCGGAGCCGCAGGCCTTGCCGACCTCGACGATGATCGACAGGAGGTCGGGCATCGGCAGCTCGTAGCCGCCGAACCGGGTCGGCGTCGTGAGCCGGAAGAGACCGGCGTCCCGCAGCGCGACCACGACCTCCTCCGCGAGCCTGCGGTCCTGCTCGGTCTTCACCGCGTGCTCGCGGATCAGCGGAGCGAGCTCGCGGGCCCGGCGCAACAGCTCCGCCGCGTCCACCGCTGCCGCTCCGGTTGTGATGTCAGCCCGCTCACCGGCCACTGCTGTCACGAAGTCCTCCTCGGTAGGTCGCATCACTCCGTGCGGGCTAGTCAATCCAGTGGGGCCTCGCGGCCCCAGGGCCCGCCGATACCAAATGCGGCCGCCTCGCTGGTACTTGGGACCAAGTACCAGCGAGGCGGCCGTGGAGCTTCTTCGCCTGCGCGTGCGTCGTGGCTTGTCGCGCCCGCGCGGCGGAGCCGCATATCGACGCAGCCCCGCGCCCCTTCGGGGGCGCGCTGTCCTCACACCCCGGGGACGGGTGCGGCCTCCCCCAGCTCGGAGTCGGCCTGGGCCGTCACGTAGCGGTCGAAGAGGAGGCCGCAGATGACCGCCCCGGCGAGGAAGACCACCGCGCCCCAGAAGAACGCCGTGGTGTAGCTCTCCACGGACGCCTCCGCGGCGAGCTGCGGCGTGGGCTGCTTGCCCTCGACGAAGTTGTCCGCCGCGGTGATCGCCAGCGTGCTGAGCAGCGCGGTGCCGATCGAACCACCCACCTGCTGCACGGTGTTGACCAGGGCCGACGCGGCACCGGCGTCCTGCGGTTCGACCCCGACCGTGGCGACTGCCGCGCCCAGCGAGACCACCAGGCCGAAGCCGACGCCCGCGATGAAGATGGGCGCGAGGATGCCGGCGGCGTACGAGCTGTCGACGCTGAGCTGGCTGAGCCAGAACGAGCCCACGGCGGCGAGGATGAGACCCCCGGGGATCAGCACGCGCGAGCCGAGCTTCGGTTCGAGCACCGGCGGGATGGTGGTGGCGCCGATCGCGATGCCGACGATCATCGGCAGGAAGGCGAGACCGCTCTCGATCGCCGAGAAGTCCAGGATCAACTGGAGGTAGTAGGTCAGGAAGAGGAACTGGACGAACAGGCCGATGCCCAGCAGGAACATGCCCAGATACGCGCTGCCGCGGTTGCGGTGCAGCACGATCCGCATGGGGAGCAGCGGGGTGCGCGTACGGAGTTCGAACAGGACGAACGCGACAAGGAGGACACCGCCCGCCAGGAGCAGGCCCCACACGTCGGCGCCGCCCCACTCGCCGTCGTCGGCGTTGGACAGGCCGTAGGCCAGGCAGAACAGGCCGACGGAGGCCGTCACCGTGCCGGGCAGGTCGAGCTTGTCCGGACGGTGCTCCGCCTGCCGGTTGTGCATGGTCAGCATCGCGCCGACGAACACCGCCGCCGTGAAGATGACGTTGACGTACAGGCACCAGCGCCAGTCGAGCCAGTCGGTGAGGGCACCGCCGAGCAGCAGGCCGAGCGCGAGGCCGCCGCTGCCGAGCGCGCCGTAGACGCCGAAGGCCTTGACCCGTTCCTTCGGGTCCTTGAACACGGTCAGCAGGAACGACAGCGCGGCCGGTGCGACCAGGGCGGCGAAGGCGCCCTGCAGCGCGCGCGCCGTGATCAGCATGGAGAAGCCGTTGGCCGCGCCGCCGAGCACCGACATGATGCCGAAGCCGACGATGGAGATCATCAGCGACCGCTTGGCGCCGATCAGGTCGACGATCCTGCCGCCGATCAGCAGGAGGCTGCCGAAGGCGAGGGCGTAGGCCGTGACCACCCACTGCCGGTCGCCGTCGCCGAAGCCGAGGTCGGCCTGGGCCGACGGCAGCGCGATGTTGACGACCGTGGTGTCCAGGAAGATCGTGAACTGGGCGATACCGATGACGGCGAGGATTAACCAGCGCTTGGCGTAGTGCGGATCGGACGAGAGTTCCGCCGCCACCTTTGCTCCGGATTCTGCTGACTCTGACATTCCACTTACCCTTTGTCGATCAGGCCGGACCATCGGCCGATGGTCCGGCGAGCTGAATTCCCGGCAGACGTCAGGTGGAAATCGCCTCGAACCCGTGCTGCTGGGCGAGGTCGATGATTGCGTGCACCCGTTCCTGGGTAATGGCGCCTTCGCTCAACGTTCCGCCAGCGCCGGACAGGGCGAGGACGATTGCTTCCGCAGTCCCCGCCAGCAATTCACCCGTGTTCAATGGACCATTGAAACCACGCGGCAGAATAGTATCCTCCGGTACCGAAAGAACACCACCCCGTATGTAAAGCAAATCGTCCCGCCCGGCGACAATGGCTGATTCCGCACCGGTGCCGAAGAAGGAGAGATCGGCGACGATCGCGCCCTGCGCGAGATGCTTCTCCGCGAGAACCGGAACCGGACTCGAATGCGCCGCGATCACCGCGTGCGCATTCCGTGCCTCGGCGAGGTCGTCGGTCGCGACGACGAACGGGTTGACGTCATAGGAATCAGCGAGATGCGCGGCGACGGCCTCGGCGCTCGGCTCGTCACCGCGGCGCCCGTCGGCGAGCCACTTGGTGATGAGCGGCTCGGCGGACAGCGCCGCCGCGATGCCGCTCAGCTCGCCCCCGGCCGCGATCCGCGTCCACGCGTCCTGGTAGATCCGGTGCTCCGTGGCGCGCAGCCGCTCGGCCGAGCCCTCCCGGCCGCTGCCGACCAGGACGATCCGCGCGACGTACTCGGCGCTGAGCGCGGCGAGGGCGGAGCCCACGCGGCCGCCGCCGCCGACGACCGCGACGGTCAGCCCGGCCAGGTCGCCGAACCGGGCGAGCGCGGGCTGTTCGAGCGCGGCCAGGGTGGCGCCGACCGCGAGGGTGCTGCCCGCGGTCACCGTGACGCCGGGCACCCGCAGCGCGCTGCCGTGCTCGCTCACCGTGCCGAGGCCGAAGCCGATGCCGACGGTGTCGTGGCCGTCCGCCTTGGCCGCGCGCACCCGGCGGTCGAGGTCGAGGCCGATCAGGAAGGTCTGCCCGGTGGTCCGGTAGGCGCGCAGCTGGTGCTGCGACACCAGGAGCGGGTAGACGGTGAGGTCGACCGAGGTGCCCTGCGGGGACGTGTAGCGGACCGGGGCCGTCGCGGGCAGGTCCTTGAGCAGCTCCGAGCGCTGGACGTAGGCGAGCAGCGCCGCGTCGTCCAGGCCGGCGAGCGAGGGGTCGAGCTCCCGCAGCGTGTCCGGGGTCAGCGGGTAGCTGACGAGCGCGACCTTGTGGGTGGCCGCGTCATCGGCCTCCGGCGCGGCGGCCTCGGCCTGCCGCTCCGTCCGGAAGTCCTGGATCTCGCGCGGCCGGCCCGCGGCGCCGGTCAGCGGGTGGATCAGCGGCAGCGCGTCCTGGTGGCGCAGGATCTCGCAGACCGCGGTGAGGCCGGTGCGCAGCTGCTCGATCTCCTCGTCGGTGAGGTGGATCGAGGGCTCGATCCGCAGCATGTTGGGCACGCTGGCCGTCGGCCCGGTGCGGATGCGGTGGACCAGCTGGAGGTAGCTGCCGATCAGGAAGACCAGCAGGCCCGCGGCCGCCTTCTCGCGGATGACCGGGGAGGCGGCCTGGCTCTGGTCGGCGAACTCCAGGCCGATGAGCAGGCCCTTGCCGCGGACGTCGAGCACCACGTCGGGGTACTCCTCGGCCAGCTCGCGCAGCATGCCGAGGACGCGTTCGCCGCGCTCGGCGGCCAGGTCGTAGGCGGCCCCGCCGTCGGCTTCGAGGAGTTCGAGGGTGCGCAGGGCGATGGACGTGGTGAAGCCGTCCTTGGCGAAGGTCGAGCTGTGCACCAGCTCGAACTCGGGGCGGTAGCGCGACTGCCGGACCAGCATGGCGGAGGTCTTGCCGATGCCGCCGCCGAGGGACTTGCCGAGGAGGTAGTAGTCGCCGAGCAGCCCGATGTGGGAGCTCGCGAAGAACTTCCCGGTGCGGCCCATGCCGGTCTGGATCTCGTCGATGATCACCGGGCACCCGGCCGCGTCGCAGAGCTCCCGGACGCGGGCGGCGTACTCGGGCGTCAGCGCGTGGATCCCGCCCTCGCCCTGGATCGGCTCCACGATCAGCCCGCCGACGACGGGGAAGGGCCGCTCGACGAGGGTGACCCTGCCGTCCACGACCTCGACGTCGAGCGCGGCGACGCGGTGCTCGGCGAGGGCGCTCTCCAGCGCGGCCGCGTCGTTCGGCGGTACGAACGTCACGGGCAGGCCGAGCGAGGCGAACGCCGCGCGGAACGTCGGGTTGAAGGTGAACTGGGTGCTGCCGAGGAGCTTTCCGTGGAAGGCGCGCTCCAGGGCGAAGAACACCGGGCTCGTGCCCGCGAGGCCGATGTTGTGCGCGGCCACCGCGCCGAGCAGCGCGCCGAACTCCTCGGCGGTGGTCGGCACCGGCACGTCGCCGGGCAGCAGGGACGTGTCGTCGGGCAGCTGTGCGGAGCCGTCGCCCACGGCCTTCACGGCCGCGTCGACGTTCCACTCGACCTGCTCGAACAGGCTCTTCAGCCGCAGCACGCGGTCGAACTCGCAGTGCTTGACGGCCGCTTCGACGGCCTCCGCGCCGCTGTTGGCGAAGATCACCGGGTAGGGCTCGGCGCCGGGGAACTCCCGGCCGAGTATCCCGTTCAGGAGCGCGCCGACGCGGTCGGCGGTCGGGTGCTCGGAGAACTGCGAGTGCACGGGCACGCCCGTGTCGAGGAGCTCCTTGGCGTGCGCCACGATCTCCGGGTGGTTGTGGCCGAGCATGAGCGAGCCCCAGCCGCCGACCAGGTCGAGCACCGGCACCTCGGTGCCGCTCTCGTCCAGGTAGTACAGGGAGTTCTGCTCCGCCCGGACGTAACTGAGGTTCAGGCCGAAGGTGCCGAGCATGCCGGTCAGTAGGGCTTCGGCGTATCGGGTGGGTGAGTTCACCGTGTCTCCTGGTGGTCAGCGGTTCGGTTGGGCGGAAGCGCGGCCGAGTTCCCGGTCGATGAAGTCGAAGACCTCGTTCTCCGTCGCGGTCTCGATCGCGGCGGCCAGGTCCGTGTCGCCGGTGCCGGGGACCGCGTCGGGCCGCGCGTCGGTCCAGGCCTTGTTCCAGCGGGTGAGGATGGCGTTGAGCCGGGCGGCGATCTCGGTGCGGCCGGACTCCTCGTCGGCCTCCGCGCCGACCGGGACGGCCATCAGGACGGCCTCCAGCTTGTCCAGTTCGGCGAGGGCCGAGCGCCGGCTGACGCCGTCGGTGAGGGCGAGGCGTTCCAGCAGGTGGTCGACCAGCGCACCGGGCGAGGGGTGGTCGAAGACCAGCGTCGTCGGCAGGGACAGGCCGGTCCGCTCGCCGAGGCGGTTGCGGAACTGCACGGCGGACAGCGAGTCGAAGCCGGAGTCCCGGAAGGACACCTCCCACTGGAGGTGGTCCGGTGCCGCGTGGCCGAGCACCGCGGCCGCCTCGGCCCGCACCAGGTCCCGCAGGTACGCCTCGGCCTCGGCCCGGCCCATGTCCGCGAACCGGTCGCCCGGCGTGTCCGCGCCGGCCCGGCGGCGCTCGCCGCGCGGCACGAGTCCGCGCAGCACCGCCGGGACCTGCGCCGGGTCGCGGCGCAGGGCGGCCAGGTCGAGCGGCGCGGGCGCGACCACGGCGAGCCCGGTGGCGAGGGCGGCGTCGAACAGCGCGCACGCCTCGTCCCCGGCGATCACCCGCAGGCCCGGCTGCCCGCCCTCGACCATCCGGCCCCAGGCGAGCGACACCGCGGGCAGCCCACGGGAGCGGCGGTGGGCGGCGAGGGCGTCCGCGTAGGCGTTCGCCGCGGCGAAGTTGGCCTGCCCGGGGCTGCCGAGCAGACCGACCACGGAGGAGAACAGCGCGAACAGCGCGGGCGGGGCGTCGGCGGTCAGCTCGTGCAGGTGCCGGGCCCCGTCCACCTTGGGCCGCAGCACGGCGGCGACGCGCTCCGGGGTCAGCGCGGTGAACACCCCGTCGTCCAGGACGTTCTCGGTGTGGACGACCCCGGTGAGCGGGTGCGCGGCCGGGATGCCCGCGAGCAGCGCGCGCACGGCCTCGCGGTCGGCCAGGTCGCAGGCCACCACGGTGGCCGTCGCGCCCAGAGCGGCGAGTTCCTCGCGCAGCCCCTCGGCGGGCGAGCCGGGGCCGTGCGGGTCGGCGAGCACCAGGTGCCGCACCCCGTACGCGGTGACCAGGTGCCGGGCGAACAGGGCGCCCAGCTCCCCGTCGGCGCCGGTGACCAGTACGGTGCCGCCGTCCACGAGGGCGGGCGGCGCCGCGTCGGACGCGGCCGTGGGCGCGAGCCTCGGCGCGAACAACGCGCCTGCGCGGATGGCCAGTTGGGGCTCGCCCGCCTGCGCCACCAGGGGCAGCTGGTCGACGGAGGCCGGGTCGTCGTCCAGGTCGACGAGCAGGATCCGGTCGGGGTTCTCCGCCTGGGCGGAGCGCAGCAGGCCCCACACGGCGGCTCCGGCCGGGTCGCGCACCTCGTCCTCGGCGCCGACGGCCAGCGCGCCCCTGGTCACCACGGCCAGGCGGTTGTCCGGCAGGTCCTCCTGGGCCAGCCAGAGCTGGGCCGTGTCGAGCGCCCGCGCCACGGCCCGGTGCGCGGCGGCCACCGGGTCGCCCGCCGGGTCCGGCCGCGACGGCTCGACGAGGAGGACGTCCCACGGGGTGAAGGACGCGGCCGCCTCGTCGACGCCGTCGAAGCGCAGCGGCGCGATCCCGGCGAGGTCGCCGGTGGCGTCGCCGAGCAGGGCGAGCAGGCTCTCCGGCTCGTCGTCGGACACCGGTGCGACCGGTGTCCACTCCGGCGCGAACAGCGGGGCCGTACCGGCGGACACCGGAGCCGCGGCGCCGTCCCTGGGGGTCAGGACCGCCGGGGCGAGCCGCACGGACGCGGCCACGAGGACGGGGAGCCCGGCCTCGTCGACGGCCTCCAGGCGGAACGCGTCGGCACCGGCCGGAGCCAGGCGCACCCGCACGGCCGTCGCCTCACTGGCGTGCAGGGCGACGCCCTCCCAGGCGAGCGGAAGCAGCGCGGAGCCGTCCGGGACCGCCCCGGTCCCGCCGATCAACAGCGGTTGCACGGCGGCCTCCAGGAGGGCCGGGTGGATCCCGTAGCCACCGACGTCCGCGGCCGCGCCTTCGGGCAGCCGGACCTCGGCGAACAGCTCGTCGCCCCGGCGCAGCACCGACGTGAGGCCCTGGAACGCCTCGCCGTAGCGGTGCCCGGCGTCGGCGAGGTCCTCGTACGCCCAGTCCACCGCCTCGGCCCCGGCCGGTGGCCAGACGGCCGGTTCGGTGTCGGCCCGGTCGGCGGCGGGGGCGAGCACGCCGGTGGCGTGGCAGGTCCACTCCGGGGCGGGTCCTTCGCCGTCCGTGGTGTCGGCGGGCCGCGTGTAGATGCCCACGGTCCGCCGCCCGGTGCCGTCGGGCGCTCCGGTCACGACCTGCGTCCGCAAGGCGCCCCGGCCCGGCAGCACGAGGGGCTCGGTGACGGTGAGTTCGGCGAGGTCGGGGCAGCCGGTGGCGTCCCCCGCGCCGATCGCCAGGTCCACCAGGGCCGCGCCGGACAGCACCGGCACCCCGGCGACGACGTGGTCGGCGAGCCACGGGTGGGTGGTCAGGGACAGCCGGTTCGTGAACACCGTCTCGTCCCGGCCCGCCACGGCGACGGCCGCGCCCAGCAGGGCGTGCGCCCCGGCCTCGGCGCTCTCGCCGCCGGTGGGGCCGGACTCGGCGGCCCAGTACCTGCGGCGCTCGAACGGGTAGGTGGGCAGGGCCGTCCGGCCCGCTCCGGTGCCCGCGAACACGGCCGCCCAGTCGACGGCCGCACCGGCGACGAACAGCTCCCCCACGCCGTCGAGCACGGCGTGCACGGCGGGTCGTCCTTCGGCGAGCAGGAGCACCGACCCCGCGAGCACCCGCCGGGAGCCGGACTCCACGCTCCGGGTCACGCCGCGCTCGGCGAGCCACCGCTCGGCGGCGGCGCTGCCCTCGGTCCCGTCGCTGCCCGGCCGGTCGTCGGCGGTGAGCGGCCTGCCGGTGCGCAGCGACACCACGGGGATCCGCGGCTCGTCGTACGTCACCCGCGCCGCGTCCCCCGCCGTCAGGAGGCGGCCCGCGTCGGCCAGGGAGAGCGCCCCGGCGACGTGCGCGGCGGCGAGCTCGCCGACACCGGTGCCCGCGACGCAGCCGACGGTGACGCCCCAGGCCCTGACCAGGCGGTACAGCGCGACCTCGGCGGCGAACGCGGCCGCGTCCCGGCCCTGTTCGCCGAGCCCGGCCAGGGTCTCGTCGTACGCCTTCGCGTACACGGGCAGCGTCTCGTACAGCGCGGGGTCGGGGCCGTCGGCGGCCCCGGTGAACAGGAACGCGGTCCGGCCGTCCCCGGCGGCGGGCGCCTCGGCCCCGGCGATCGCCCGCAGCCCGGTCAGGGCGTCCGCGCCGCCGCCGGTGACGAGCACCGCGCGGTGGTCGAACGCGGAGCGCTGCGCCAGCGAGAACCCGACGTCGAGCGGGTCCGGCTCGGTGTCGGCCTCCAGGAGGGCGAGCAGCCGCTCGGCCTGGACGCGCAGGGCCCGCGGCGACTTGGCCGAAAGGACCCACGGCACCACCGGCAGGGACACCTCGGCCCGGGATCCGGCCGGTTCGTCGGGGGCCTGCTCCAGGATGACGTGCGCGTTGGTGCCGCTGAGCGCGAACGCGGAGACCGCGGCCCGGCGCGGCCGGTCGAGCTCCGGCCACGGGCGCGCCTCGGTGAGCAGCCGCACCGCCCCCGACTCCCAGTCCACGGCGGAGGTCGGCTTGTCGATGTGGAGGGTCTTCGGCAGGACGCCGTGGCGCATGGCCATGATCGCCTTGAGCAGACCGCCGGCGCCCGCGGCGTGCTGGGCGTGCCCGATGTTGGACTTCACCGAGCCGAGCCAGGCCGGGCGGTCGGCGGGCCGCTCCCTGCCGTACGTCGCCATCAGGGCCTCGGCCTCGATGGGGTCGCCGAGCTGGGTGCCGGTGCCGTGCGCCTCGATGAGGTCCACGTCGGCCGGTGCGACACCGGCGTTCGCGAGGGCCTGCCGGATGACGCGCTGCTGCGAGGGGCCGTTGGGCGCGGTCATGCCGTTGGAGGCGCCGTCGGAGTTGACCGCGCTGCCCCGGACCACGGCGAACACCGCGTGCCCGTTGCGCCGGGCGTCGGAGAGCCGCTCCAGGACGAACAGGCCCACGCCCTCGGACCAGCCGGTGCCGTCGGCGGACTCGTCGAACGCCTTGGACCTGCCGTCGGGCGCCAGCGTGCGCTGCCGGGAGAACTCGACGAAGCCGATGGGCTGCGCCATCACGGTCGCGCCGCCCGCGAGCGCGAGGCCGCACTCGCCGCTGCGCAGCGCGTTCGAGGCGAGGTGCAGGGACACGAGGACCGAGGAGCAGGCCGTGTCGATGGACATCGTCGGGCCTTCGAGCCCGAGGACGTAGGAGATCCGGCCGGAGCCGAAGGACGTCGTGGAGCCCGTCAGGAGGTAGCCCTCGGCGCCCCCTTCGGCCGCTCCCGCGCCCGCGCCGTACTCCTGCGCGGTCAGACCGGTGTAGACGCCGGTGTCGCTGCCGCGCAGCGACCGCGGGTCGATGCCGCCGCTCTCCAGGGCCTCCCACGAGGTCTCCAGGAGCAGCCGCTGCTGCGGGTCCATCGCGAGGGCCTCGCGGGGCGAGATGCCGAAGAAGCCCGCGTCGAACTCGGCGGCGTCGTAGAGGAATCCGCCTTCCCGCGTGTAGAAGGTGCCCGGCTTGTCGGGGTCGGGGTCCCACAGCCGCTCGATGTCCCAGCCGCGGTCGTCCGGCATGTCGCCGATCGCGTCGACTCCGTCGGCGACGAGCCGCCACAGGCCCTCCGGCGTGGTGGCCCCGCCGGGGAAGCGGCAGGCCATGCCGACGATCGCGATGGGCTCGTTCTCGCCGCCGGAGCCCGGGACCGCCGCCGCGACGGCCGCGGCCGGGGCCGCGAGGTCGCCGCTCAGCTCGGCCAGGACGTACGCGGCGAGCGCCGAGGTCGTCGGGTAGTCGAAGACCACGCCGGGCGACAGGCGCAGGCCGGTGACCGCGGCGAGCCGGTTGCGCAGCTCGACCGCCGTCAGGGAGTCGAAGCCGAGGTCGCGGAACGGCACGTTCTCGCTGATCCGCTCGCCCGCGCCGAACTGGAGCACGGCGGCCACCTCGGTCCGCACCAGCTCGGTGACGTGCTCGTGCCGGTCCTGCTCGGGCAGCGCGGCGAGGCGTCCGGCCAGCGCCCGCTGGTCGCCCGCGCCCTGGCGGACCACCCGGCGCGAGGGGCGGCCGACGAGGCTCCGCAGCATCGCCGGGACCGGCACGGAGCCGGACCGCAGCGTCCGCAGGTCGAGCCGCGCGGGGAGGGTGACCGGGCTGCCCAGCGCGAGGGCCCGGTCGAACAGGGCCGCTCCGGCCCGCGGCGTCAGGGGCTTGAGGCCCGTCTGCCTCAGCTGCTCCGCGGCCCCGGCCTGCAGACCGCCCTCGGTGTCCCACAGGCCCCAGCCGAGGGAGACGGCGGGCAGGCCGTGGGCGCGGCGGTGCTGCGCGAGGGCGTCGAGGAAGTGGTTGGCCGCCGTGTATCCGGCCTGCCCGGCGTTGCCCAGCGTGCCCGCGAGGGACGAGAAGAGGGCGAAGAGGGTGAGGGGTTGGTCGTGGGTGAGTTCGTGCAGGTGCCAGGCGGCGTCGACCTTGGGCCGCAGGACCGTGGCAACACGTTCGGGGGTGAGGGCGGTGATGATGCCGTCGTCGATGACTCCGGCGGTGTGCACGACACCGGTGAGCGGATGCTGGGCGGGGATGGCGTCGAGCACCGCCTTGAGCGCGTCGCGGTCGGCGGCGTCACACGCGGCGACCGTGACCGCGGCCCCCAGCCCGGTCAGCTCCGCCACCAGCTCCCGCGCCCCCGGAGCGTCCTGGCCCCGACGGCTGGTCAGGACCAGATGCCGCACCCCGTACGCACCCACCAGATGCCGGGCGAACAGACCACCCAGAGCACCGGTACCACCCGTGACCAGAACCGTCCCCTCCGACGCCAACTCCGGTCCCGCGACGTCCGTCGGGGCCTGCGGAGCCAGGCGCGGCGCGGTCACCGCACCGGCGCGCACCGCGGCCTGGTCGTGGCCCGCCGCGAGCACCGCGGGCAGGGCCGTGAGCGAGGCCGGGGCGTCGTCGACGTCCACGAGCACGATCCGGTCGGGGTGCTCGGCCTGCGCGGACCGCAGCAGGCCCCACACGGCGGCCCCCGCCAGGTCCGGCGCGCCGCCGTCCTGGCCGGTCGTGACCGCGCCGCGGGTCACCACGAGGAGGCGGCCCGACAGGAACGCCTCGCCGGTCAGCCACTCCCGCACCAGGTCGAGCGTCTCCACGACCGTGTCGTGCACCGAGGTCACGACGTGGGTGTCCGTCTGCCCGGCGGGGGCGAACAGGAGCACGTCGGCCCCGGCCGCGTCCGCCAGGGTCGCGCAGCGGTCGACGGGCAGCACCTCGCCGACCGGTAGGGCGGGGGTGCCGAGCAGGGCCCAGCGACCGGCCGGTTCGGCCGGGGCCGCCTCGACGGGCACCCAGTCCACGCCGAAGAGCGAACCGGCCGTCTCGTCCCGCCCGGCCGGCTGGTCGGCCGAGACGGGGCGGGCCTCCACGGAGCGCACCTCGGCGACCGGCTGCCCGCTCTCGTCGGCGAGCTGCACCTGGCAGGACGTCTTGCCGTCGGTCTCCGCGTCGATGACCACGCGCACCCGCAGGGCTCTCGCGCCGGTGGCGTAGAGGTAGATCTCGTTCCACACGAACGGCAGCTGGAGCGTGAAGTCCTCGCCCGCGTCGGCGATCGCGGCGACGACGCGCGGGTGGATGGCCGCGTCGAACAGGGCCGGGTGCATGCCGAACCGCGCCGTGTCCGCGCCCTCGGGCAGCGCGACCTCGGCGAAGAACTCGGCGCCCGCGTCGCCGTCGCGGCGCCACAGCGCGTGCAGGCCGCGGAAGAGCGGGCCGTAGACGTAGCCGCTCTGTGCGAGCCGGTCGTAGAACCCTTCCGTCGCCACGGGCTCGGCGCCCGCGGGCGGCCACTGGCTCAGCTCGAACGCGGGCTCCGGGGCCTCGGCGGCGAGCACGCCGGTGGCGTGGCAGGTCCACTCCTCCTCGGCGTCCTGGTCGGCCTCCGGGCAGGAGTAGATCGCGAACGGCCGGTGTCCGGTGTCCCGCGCCTCGCTCACCACGAGCTGGACGCGGACGCCGCCCGACTCGGGGACGCGCAGCGGCGCGGTGATCACCATCTCGTCCACACCGGCGCAGCCGACCTCGTCGCCCGCCGCCACGGCCATGTCGATCAGCGCGGTGCCCGGCACCAGGGCGCGGCCGCCCAGCTCGTGCTCGGCCACCCAGGCGTGCGTCCGCGCCGAGAGGCGCCCGGTGAACACGACCTCGTCGGCACCGGCGACGCGCACCACCGCGTCCAGCATCGGATGGCCCGCCGCCACCTGCCCCGCCGACACGACGTCACCGGACGCCGGGCCCGCCATCCAGTAGTTCTGGTGTTGGAAGGGGTACGTCGGCAGATCCACCAGGGCGGCCGGGGTGCCTGTGAACAGCCGCTCCCAGTCCACCGTGTGGCCCGCCGCGTGCAACCGGGCCAGCCCGGCCAGCACGGTACGCACCTGGGACTGCTCCCGGCGCTGCAACGCGATGAACGACGCCTCCACACTCTGCGCCCCCATCGCCGTCAGCACGCCGTCGGGGCCGATCTCCACGAACCGGGCCACGCCCTGCTCCCGCAGCCGCACCACGTGATCGGCGAAACGCACCGCACGCCGAATGTGATGCACCCAATAGGCAGGCGAGCACACCTCCTCCACCGACGCCGCCATGGGAATGGCCGGCTCGTTGAAGGTCACGCCATTGACGACGGCGGCGAACTCCTCCAACACCGGGTCCATCAGCGGCGAGTGGAAGGCGTGAGAGACCGTGAGCCGGTTCGTCTTGCGCCCCCGTTCCCGCAGGACGTCCGCGATTCCGGCCACCACGTCCTCGACACCGGAGATCACCAGCGAGGCCGGGCCGTTGACCGCGGCGATGCCCGCCTGCGCCTCATGGCCTTCCAGCAGTGCCAGGACCTCGGCCTCATCGGCCTGCACCGCCACCATCGCCCCACCCGCAGGCAGGGCCTGCATCAAACGCCCCCGCGCGGCCACCACCCGGCACGCGTCCTCCAACCCCAGCACACCCGCCACATGCGCCGCCGCCAGCTCACCGATCGAGTGCCCCGTCACAAAGTCCGGCACCACACCCAAGGACTCCACCCACCGGAACAACGCCACCTCGAACGCGAACAGAGCAGGCTGCGTCCACCCCGTCTCATCCAGCCCCCGCCCGCCGAACACCACCTCCTTCAACGACCCCGGCAACAACCCCTCAAACCCCGCACAGACCTCATCGAAAGCCGCCGCGAACACAGGCAAAGCGTCATACAACTCCCGCCCCATACCCGGGCGTTGGGCACCCTGCCCCGTGAACAAGAACGCCGTACGCCCCTCACCGCAAACCCCCGACACCACACCCGGCCCCGACTCACCACGAGCCAAAGCCTCCAGCCCGGCGACCAGTTCATCGCCCTCGGCCGCAAGCACCACCGCACGATGCTCGAACGACACCGACCGCGAACCCGCCAACGACAGACCCACATCCAGCAGCGAAGCCCCCTCACCCACCGCAGCGGCCAACCGCCCCGCCTGCGCCCGCAACGCCTCCGCCGAACGCGCCGACACCACCACCGGCACCACCGGCAACGAACCGCTCGGCTCCTCCGCCACCGGCTCGGCCGCCGGGGCCTGCTCAAGGATGACGTGGGCGTTCGTGCCGCTGATCCCGAAGGAGGAGACCGCCGCGCGGCGCGGCCGTCCCGTCTCCGGCCAGGGGCGTTCCTCGGTGACCAGCTCGACCGCACCGGCCGTCCAGTCCACCGCGGGGGTGGGCTCGTCGACGTGGAGGGTCTTCGGAACCACGCCGTGGCGCATCGCCATGACCATCTTGATGACACCCGCGACACCGGCAGCGGCCTGCGTGTGCCCGATGTTCGACTTCAACGACCCCAGCAGCAAAGGCTGGTCGTCCGATCCTTCCGTACGCGCCTGCCCGTACGTGGCGAGCAGGGCCTGGGCCTCGATCGGGTCGCCCAGCTTCGTGCCGGTGCCGTGCGCCTCCACCACGTCGACCTCGGCGGGCGAGAGATCGGCGTCGGCGAGGGCCTGGCGGATGACGCGCTGCTGCGAGGGGCCGTTCGGGGCGGTGAGGCCGTTGGAGGCGCCGTCGGAGTTGACCGCGCTGCCCCGGACCAGGGCGAGTACGGGCAGGCCCCGCTCCCGCGCCACCGAGAGACGGGCGAGGACGAGGACGCCGACGCCCTCGGAGAAGCCGGTGCCGTCCGCGGCGGCCGCGAACGCCTTGCAGCGGCCGTCCGGCGCGAGTCCGCGCTGGCGCGAGAACTCCACGAACACGCTGGGGCCCGACATCACGGTGGCGCCGCCCGCGAGGGCGATGTCGCACTCCCCATTGCGCAGCGCCTGCTCCGCGAGGTGCATGGACACCAGCGACGACGAGCAGGCCGTGTCGAGGGTCACCGTCGGGCCAAGGAGGCCGAGCACGTAGGAGATGCGGCCCGAGGCGACGCTCGTGGTGCCGCCGGTGAGCACGAAGCCCTCCAGTTCCTCGGGCGTCTCGCCCGCGCGCGGCATGTACTCCTGCGGGATCACGCCGACGAACACGCCGCCCGAGCTGCCGCGCAGCGACGCCGGGTCGATGCGGGCGTTCTCCAGGGCCTCCCAGGACGCTTCGAGCAGGACGCGCTGCTGCGGGTCCATCGCCTGCGCCTCGCGCGGCGAGATCCCGAAGAACTCGGCGTCGAACCCGGCGGCGTCGGCCAGGAAGCCACCCTTGGTGAGGTACGTGGTGCCCGGGGTCTCCGGGTCGGGGTCGGAGAGCCGGTCGAGGTCCCAGCCCCGGTCGTCGGGGAACTCCGTGAGGGCGTCGCCGCCGTCGCGGAGCAGCTCCCACAGCTCCTCGGGGGTGCGGGCGCCGCCCGGGAAGCGGCTGGCCATGCCGACGATCGCGATCGGCTCGCGGGCGGCGGTCTGTACGTCGTGCAGCTCCCGCCGCGCCCGCTGCAGGTCGGTCGTGACCCGCCGCAGATACTCTCGAAGCTTCTGCTCGTTGGAGTTGGACATCCCGGGCAGCCCCCTTTCGTTCGGACGGGCGAGATCAGGCGATGTCGAGTTCGCCGTCGATGAAGTCGAAGATTTCGTCGTCGGAGGCCTCGGTGAAGTCCCGTTCCTCCCCGCCCGCTTCGGCCGGCGCCGCGAGGCGGCGCAGCACCTCCTGGAGCCGCTTGGCGAGCACGTCCCGCTCGTCCTCGTCGAGGTCGGCCACGGCGAGCCGGTCGAGTTCCGTCACGAGCGAGCCGACGGTCGTCTCCTGCGCGGGGACGAGCAGTCCGTCCAGGAACGCGGCGAGCCCGGCCGGTGTCGGATGGTCGAACACGACCGTCGGCGGCAGCCGCAGGGCCGTGGCGGTGCCGAGGCGGTTGCGCAGCTCCACCGCCGTCAGCGAGTCGAACCCGAGGTCCTTGAACGCGCTGTCCTCGTCGACCGACTCGGCCGTGCTGTGGCCGAGGACGACCGCGGCGGACTCCCGTACGAGTTCCAGGAGTTCCTTGCGGCGCTGCCGCTCGGGCAGCTCGACGAGCCGGTCCGCCTGGGTGGTGGCCGCGGTCTGCGCGACGACGCGCCGCCGGACCTGCGCGGCCGGGTCGAGGGCCGACAGGAGCTCCGGCACCGGCTGCCCGCTCTCCCGCAGCCGGGCCACGTCGACGGGCACCGCCACCGCGAGCGGGCGGTGCAGCGCGAGCGCCGCGTCGAACAGGGCGAGCCCCTGCTCGTCGTCGATCGCGCCGAGGCCCATCCGGGCCAGGCGGTCCTTGTCGCCGTCGCTCAGGTGGCCGGTCATGGCGCTCTCCCGCGCCCACAGGCCCCACGCGATCGACGTGCCGGGCAGGCCGAGGCCGCGCCGGTGCTCCACGAGTCCGTCGAGGTAGGCGTTGGCCGCGGCATAGCCGCCCTGGCCCGCGCTGCCGAGCACCCCGGCGACCGAGGAGAACAGCGCGAACAGGGACAGGTCGTGGTCCTGCGTCAGTTCGTGCAGGTGCCACGCCGAGCGGGCCTTCGCGCGCAGCACGGCGTCGAGGTCCTCCCGCGTCAGGGCCTCCAGGACCCCGTCGGAGAGCACTCCCGCGGCGTGCACCACGCCGGTGAGCCGGTGTGCGGAGCGGACGAGTTCGGCGACGGACTCCCGGTCGGAGACGTCGCACGCCACCACGGACACCTCGGCGCCCGCGGCCCGCAGGTCCGCGACCAGGGCGTCCACGCCGTCGGCCGCGGGGCCGCGCCTGCTGGTCAACAGCAGCCGTCGTACGCCGTGTTCGGCGACCAGGTGCCGGGCGACGAGCCCGCCGAGCACCCCGGTGCCGCCGGTCACGAGGACGGTGCCGCCGGGGTCGAGCGGCGCGGGCAGGGTGAGGACGATCTTGCCGACGTGCCGGGCCTGGCTGAGGTACCGGAACGCCTCCGGCGCGCGGTGCACGGGGTACGTGGTGAGCGGCATCGGCCGCAGCACGCCCTCGTCGAACAGGACGCGGATCTCCTCCAGCATCTCCGCGATGCGGTCGAACCCGGCCTCCATCACGTCGAACGCCCGATAGCGCACGCCCGGGTGTGCCGCCGCGATCTCGTCGGCGTCGCGGATGTCGGTCTTGCCCATCTCCACGAACCGTCCGCCGCGCGGAAGCAGGGCGAGGGACTCCTCGACGTGCTCGTGCGCGAGGGAGTTGAGCACCACGTCCACACCGCGTCCGCCGGTGGCCTTCGCGAAGTGCTCGGCGTAGCCGAGGCTGCGGGAGTCGGCGAGGTGGTCGTCGTCGAAGCCCCAGGCACGCAGCACGTCCCGCTTGCCGGAGCTGGCGGTGCCGAAGACCTCGGCGCCCCAGTGCCGGGCGAGCTGGAGGGAGGCGAAGCCCATGCCGCCGGTCGCCGCGTGCAGCAGCAGCGACTCGCCCGCGGTGAGCCCGGCCAGGTCCGCGAGGCCGTAGTACGCCGTCAGGTACACCACCGGCACCCCGGCGGCCTGCGCGAACGTCAGGCGCTTGGGCATCGGGGCGACCAGCCTGCGGTCGGTGACCGTGACCGTGCCGAGGCCGCCGGTGAACAGGCCCATCACCCGGTCGCCCGCGGTGAGCCCGGTGACGTCGGCGCCGACCTCAAGGACGATGCCCGCGCCCTCGCCGAGGGACGACCACGCGTCGCGGGCCACCATGCCGAGCTCCAGGAGCACGGCCTTGAAGTTCAGGCCGCCCGCGCGCACCGCGACCCGCACCTCGCCCGGCTCCAGCGGGCGCAGCACCTCGGGGCACGGCGTGAGCGACAGGCTGTCGAGATCGCCGCGGTAGGTCAGACCCAGGCGCCACGGCCGCTCGGCCGGTTCGGGCAGGGCCGGGGACGCGGCGGCGCGGGTGAGCCGGGGCACGGCGGCGGTCGCGCCGCGCAGGGCCAGCTCCGGATGGTCGGCGGCCATCGCCGCGGGCAGCGCGGCCCGCGCCAGCGGGTGGCCGTCCATGTCGATGTGGCGCAGGCGGCCGGGGTGTTCGCTGCGCGCGGTGCGGAGCAGCCCGGTCACCGCGCGGTGGGCGAGGTCGTCGGCGCGGGTGAGGACGGTGAGCGGGACGTCGGTGAGGTGCGGCTCGGCGAGCCACGCCCGTACGACGTGCAGCGTCCGGTCGACGACGTCCTCGACCTCGCCCTCGGGGCAGGTCCACAGGGCGGCCGTCGCCGACACCGGTGCGGCCGGGCGGCCTTGGCCGTCGGCGCCGAGCTCGATCCAGGTCCGCTCGGCGGGCGGCTCCGGCAGGTCCACCGGCACCAGGTCCAGGGCGAAGAGGGCCGAGGTGTCGGCGCGCCGGTGCCCGAGCGCGGCCACGTCCACCGGCCGCAGGGCCAGTTCGCCGACCGAGGCGACGGCCTGCCCGGCCTCGTCGGTGACGAGTACGGCGACCGCGTCGGGCCCCGCCGGGGTGAGGCGGACCCGGGCGGTCCGCGCGCCGGTGGCGTGCAGGCGCACGTCGCTCCAGCTGAACGGGGCCCGGACGCCGTCGGCCCCGGAGAGGCCCGCCGCGTGCAGCGAGGCGTCGAGCAGCGCGGGGTGCAGGCCGAAGCCGGTGACGTCCTGCTCGTCGGGCAGGGCCACCGAGGCGTAGAGCGCGTCGCCGTCCCGCCAGGCCGCGCGCAGGCCCTGGAAGGCGGGGCCGTAGGCGTAGCCGCGCTCGGCGAGGGTCTCGTAGAACCCGTCGAGGGACACGGCCGCGGCGCCGGGCGGCGGCCAGGCGGTCAGGTCGTCGGGGGCCGGGTGGCTCTCGTTGGTCAGCCGGCCCGTCGCGTTGCGGGTCCAGTCGTCCGTCCCGGCCGGGGCGGTGTGCACGCTCACCGGGCGGCCGTCACCGCTCTCCGCGCCGATGAGGACCTGGAGGTCCAGGTCGGCGTCCAGGACGACCGGCGCGTGCAGGGTGAGCTCGGCGAGGTGCCCGCAGCCGACCCGGTCCCCGGCGTGCAGGGCCAGTTCGACCAGGGCCGTGCCGGGCAGCAGCACCGAGGCGCCGAGCCCGTGGTCGGACAGCCAGGGCTGTGCGCTGCGGGAGAGCCGCCCGGTGAGGACGAGCGTGTCCGCGTCGGCCGTGCGCAGGGCCGCGCCGAGCAGCGGGTGCTCCGCGCTGCGCAGGCCGAGGGCCGAGGTGTCGCCGACCGCCGCGGGCTCCTCCAGCCAGTAGCGCCTGCGCTGGAAGGGGTAGGTGGGCAGCTCCGCGGTGGTCGCCGCGCCGGGCGGGATCCGCCAGTCGACCTCGACGCCGTGGACGTACGCCTTGGCGAGCGCGGTGTGGAAGCGGGTCCGCCCGCCGTCGTCGCGGCGCAGCGACTCCAGGACGACGGCGTCGGCCGCCGCCTCCTCGACGGTCTCACCGATCGCGTTCACGAGGACGGGGTGCGCGCTGACCTCGACGAACACCCCGTGGCCCTGGTCGAGCAGGGCGCGTGTGCCCTGGGCGAAGCCGACGGTCCTGCGCAGATTGCCGTACCAGTACGCGGCGTCGAGCTCGGGGCCGGCCACGACCTCGTTGGTGACGGTGGAGTGGAAGGGGACCCGGGACGGGCCGGGGGCGATGCCGGAGAGCGCGGTGAGGATCTCCTCGCGCAGCGCTTCCACGTGGGCCGAGTGCGAGGCGTAGTCCACCGGGACGAGGCGGGCGCGGACGCCGTCGGCCTCGCAGGACGCGACGAGGTCCGCCAGGTCCTCGGGCCGGCCCGAAACGACCGTGCTGCCGGGGCCGTTGACCGCGGCGACCTCCACGGAGCCGCCGTACGCCTCGATGCGCCGCTCCGTGCCGTCCTGCGGCAGCTGCACGGAGGCCATGCCCCCGGTGCCCGCGAGCCGGGTGATGGCCTGGCTGCGCAGGGCGACGACGGCCGCGGAGTCCTCCAGGGACAGCGCCCCGGCGACGTACGCGGCGGCGATCTCGCCCTGGGAGTGGCCGAGGACCGCGTCGGGGGTCACGCCGTGGTGCTGCCACAGCGCGGCGACCGAGATCATCACGGCCCACAGGGCGGGCTGGACGACGTCGACGCGGTCGAGGGGCCCGGCGAGCGCGTCGAGGAGGTCCCAGTCGACGTACGGCTCCAGGGCGACGGCGCAGGCGTCCAGTTGGGCGCGGAAGACGTCCGAGTCGCGGTACAGGTCGAGCGCCATGCCCGACCACTGGGAGCCCTGCCCGGGGAAGACGAACACCGTCTTGCCGCGCGGGCGCGCGACACCGGTCAGGACGTCCCGCGACGGCCGCCCCTCGGCGAGGGCGAGCAGGCCCGCCGACGGGT
The DNA here is from genome assembly GCF_022698285.1 of Streptomyces sp. AN091965. Lineage (NCBI taxonomy): Bacteria > Bacillati > Actinomycetota > Actinomycetes > Kitasatosporales > Streptomycetaceae > Streptomyces > Streptomyces sp. AN091965. Next base: position 3,471,886 of record NZ_JALDMY010000001.1, read on the forward strand.
CGTCGCCGGTGACGGCCGCGCGCTGGGGGAGCCGGGGCGCGCGGGTGGCGAGCGCGACGGCCAGGGGCGCGGCCGCCGGGGCGAGGGCGTGCAGCTGCTCCGCCCTGGCGGCGAGCGCGGCCGTGGAGGAGGCGGAGAGGAGCAGCGGCAGGGCGGTGGCGTGGGGGAGCCGCGCGGGCTCCGCCCCGGCCACCGGCCCCGTCGCGGTCCGCGCCCCTGCCTCCGCCCCGGCCGACGGGGCCGTGACCGCCTCCGGCTCCGCCCCGGCCGACGGCTCCGGTGCCTGCTCGATGATCAGGTGGGCGTTGGTGCCGCTGATGCCGAACGCCGACACCGCGGCCCGGCGCGGCCGGTCGTTCTCGGGCCAGTCGCGCGCCTCGGTGAGCAGCTCCACCGCGCCCGACTCCCAGTCCACGGCGGGCGAGGGCTCGTCGGCGTGCAGCGTCCGCGGCAGGAGGCCGTGGCGCAGCGCCTGGGTCATCTTGATCACGCCGCCGACCCCGGCGGCGGCCTGGGTGTGCCCGATGTTGGACTTCAGGGAGCCCAGCCACAGCGGCCGGTCCGCGGGGCGCTCCTGGCCGTAGGTGGCGAGGAGGGCCTGCGCCTCGATCGGGTCGCCGAGGCGGGTGCCGGTGCCGTGCGCGTCCACGACGTCCACGTCGGCCGCGGTGAGGCCCGCGTCGGCGAGGGCCTGGCGGATGACGCGCTGCTGCGAGGGGCCGTTCGGGGCGGTCAGGCCGTTGGAGGCGCCGTCGGAGTTGACCGCGCTGCCGCGGATCACCGCGAGCACCGGGTGCCCGAGCCGCTGGGCGTCGGAGAGCCGCTCCAGGACGACCATGCCCGCGCCCTCGGACCAGCCCGTGCCGTCCGCGGCGGCCGAGAACGCCTTGCAGCGGCCGTCCTCGGCGAGGCCGCGCTGCCGGCTGAACTCGACGAACGTGTCCAGGGTCGCCATCACGGCGGCCCCGCCCGCGAGGGCGAGCGAGCACTCGCCGCCGCGCAGCGCGCGGGCGGCCAGGTGCATCGTCACGAGCGACGACGAGCACGCGGTGTCCACGGTGAGCGCGGGCCCCTCCAGACCGAGGAGGTACGCGATCCGGCCGGAGGCGACGCTGGCCGCGCTGCCGGTGCCGCCGAAGCCCTCGCCGCCCTGCCCCGACTCCTCCGCGCCGAGCCCGTAGCGCTGCCCGCCGTGGCCCATGAGGCCCACGAACACGCCGGTGTCGCTGCCCCGCAGCGCCTGCGGGTCGACGCCGGTCCGCTCCAGGGCCTCCCACGACGTCTCCAGGAGCAGCCGCTGCTGGGGGTCCATGGCGAGGGCTTCCCTGGGGGATATCCCGAAGAACTCGGCGTCGAACTCGGCCGCCTCGTACAGGAATCCGCCGCCGCGGGCGTAGTAGGTGCCCGGCACGCCGGGGTTCGGGTCGTAGCGGCCCTCGACGTCCCAGCCGCGGTCGGCGGGGAACGCCCCGATGGCGTCCCGGCCCTCGGTCACCAGGTCCCACAGGCCGTCCGGCGAGACGACGCCGCCCGGGTAGCGGCAGGCCATGCCGACGATCGCGATCGGCTCGCTGGCCGCCCGCTCCAGCTCCTGCAGGCGCTCGCGCGTGTCCTGCAGCTCGCCGACGGCCTGCTTGAGGTAGTTCCGCAGCCTGCCCTCGTTCTCCATCGTCTCGTCACTCCTCCGGCCGGGGTACTCAGCTCGGCCAGTCAACATTGCGGGGGTGGTGGGCAGCCGGGTTCGAGAACACCGGACCGGGCGGCGAATTTGGCCCCCGGAACCAACCGGCGGGCGCGTTCTCAACTGGCGACATGGCACAGCCTCACCAGACGGGGTCCCCGGGGTGCCTCGACGCGCGGTTCGACGGCCACCGGTTCGAGGGTCATCCGGCTGGCGTGCCGCTGCCCCGCGCCCCACCCCGGGCGCCTGCGGAACAGCTCCGGGCGGGCCGCGGCGACCACGAGCACCGGAAGGGGCTGCGGCGCGTCGAGGAGCTCCTCGACGAACTCCAGTACCGCGGGGTCGGCCCGGTGCAGATCGTCGGCGAACACCACCAGCGGGCCGTGCTCGGCGAGCTTCGCCACGTTCGGGGTGCTCGCCCCCGTGGAGGCAAGGCGCACGGTCGCCGCGTTCTCCACGCGCCGCTCGAACGCCGCGAGCAGGGGCGACTTCCCGATCCCCGGCCCGCCGACGACCAGGACGAGGTGCGGCCGCGAGCGGCGCCTGACCCGCTCCAGGAGGCTGTTCAGCACGCCGAGTTCGGGCTCGCGGTCGAGGACCTCCGCCTTGGCGAAGGAGTCGCGGTAGCGCCCCTTGACCGCCCAGCGCGGCCGGGTCCCGCCCTCACGGCCGTACGCGATCGCCGCTCCGGTCAGTCTCCTGGTACGGCCGCACACCACGATCTCCGTGTCCTCGGCGGCCTGGAGCAGGGACTCGCTGTCGACGAGCAGCGCGCCGTTGACGGGCAGCGGCTCCCGGGCGGAGCCGCCGGGGCGTCCCCGCATCTCGCCGGTGGCCACCGCGACGCGCAGCACGGGCCGCTCGCCGTCGGGGACGTCGAAGCAGATCCGCTGCCGCAGCGCCATCGCGGCCCGCACCGCGCGCTCGGCGGCCTGCGCGGCGCCCTCGTCGCGCGGCGTCGCGGCCCGGAACAGGGCGAGGGTGACCGATCCGGTCGACCCGGCGACCACGCCGCCGAGCCGCCCCACCTCCTCGTGCACGATCCGCGCGGTGCGCTCCAGGGCCCGGCCGACGTCCCCGGCCCGGCCGCCGGCGGCGTAGTCGGCGCGGATCAGGACGGTGCTCACCCCGCTCCGGGCGACGGAGCGCTGCGCCGGGATGAGCTGGACCGGCCGGACGACCGGGCGCTCGCGGGGCTCCGTCTCCTGCCCGAGGCCGGAGATCACCACCGGTCGCGCGGGCGCCGCGGGCGCCGCGATGGACGGGTCGTGCACCAGGATCGCGTGCTGCAGGAGGCGCAGCTCGCGCCCGGGTTCGAGCCCGAACTGCTCGGCGAGCCGCACCCGCACCCGCCGGTAGGCGGCGAGGGCGTCGGCCTGCCGTCCGCCGCGGTAGAGCGCGAGCATCAGCTGGTGGCACGCCCGCTCCCGCAGCGGCTCGGCCTCGACCATGGCCTCGAGCTCGCTGAGGACCGCCTGGTGGCGGCCGCCCGCCAGCTCGGCCTCGTAGTAGTCCTCCATCACGTCGAGCCGCGCGTTCTCCAGGGCGGTGAGCTCCGCCCAGGAGTGCCCGGACTCGACGAGGTCGGCGAGGGCCCGCCCGCGCCACAGGCCGAGCGCCTCTCGAAGGGTGGCCGCGGCGGCGCCGGGGCGGGCGGCCGCCAGCTCCGCGCGGCCCACCCGCGCGAGGCGGTGGAAGCGGAACATGTCGACCTGTTCGGGGTCGACTTCGAGCCGGTAGCCGTGGGCGCACGTCAGCAGGGCGGGCGGGCGCGCGTCGCCGTGCGGGTGCTCGGCGAACGTGACGCGCAGGCCCCGCACGGCGTTCTGCAGGACCTTGCGTGCCGTCACGGGCGTCTCGTCGGTGCCCCACAGCCCGTCGAGGAGCTTGCTCGTCGCCACCTCCCGGTTGGCGTTGAGCAGCAGCAGGCCGAGCGTCGCCCGGCGGCGGTCGCCGCCGAGCGCGATCGGCTTCCCTTCGTCCATCAGTTGCAACGGGCCAAGTACCAAGAACTGCAAGACATCCCCCGTAGATCGTGCGTGTTCAGCGTGAGCCGTGCGTGCTGTCCCCGCCTACCGCCACTCCGCCTCGGGCCCGCCGACGAGCGGCTCGGGGGCCAGGACGCGCAGAGTGGTCGGCGGGTCCTGACGGACCGGCTCCAGATGCAGGCACTCGGTTCCCTCGGGCGCGGAGAACGCGGCGAGGCAGGCGCACTCGGCGGCGGCGAACCCCGCGAACCGGTAGGCGACCTCCATCATCCGGTTGCGCTCCGTACGCCTGAAGTCGGCGACGAGGTGCACACCGGCGCGCGCGGCGGCGTCGGTGAGCCAGCGCAGGAGCACCGCGCCCGCGCCGAACGACACGACCCGGCACGAGGTGGCGAGCAGCTTGATGCGCCAGGCGCCCGGGGTCTTCTCGATCAGCATGACCCCGACCGCGCCGTGCGGCCCGAAGCGGTCGGCCATGGAGACCACGAGCACCTCGTGGTCCTCGTCGGACAGCAGGGAGCGCAGCGCGGCGTCCGAGTAGTGCACGCCGGTCGCGTTCATCTGGCTGGTCCGCAGGGTCAGTTCCTCGACCCGGGTGATCTCCTCGTCCCTGGCCTTGCCGATCCGCATCACCAGGTCGAGCGAGCGCAGGAACTCCTCGTCGGCGCCCTGGTACTCCTCGCGCTGCTGGTCGCGCTGGAACCCGGCCTGGTACATCTCGCGGCGCCTGCGCGCGTCGACGGTGACCACCGCCGGGCTGAACTCGGGCAGGTCGAGCAACTGGCCCGCCTGCTCGGCCGGGTAGCACCGCACCTCGGGCAGGTGGTAGGTGACCTCGGCGCGCTCGGTGGGCAGGTCGTCGATGAACGCGATCGTCTTCAGGGAGAAGTTGAGGCGCTCGGCGATGGAGCGCACGGACTCCGACTTCGGGCCCCAGCCGATGTGCGGAAGGACGAAGTACTCGGCGAGGCCGAGCTCCTCCAGCTTCGCCCACGCCTCGTCGTGGTCGTTGCGGCTCGACACGGCCTGCAGGACGCCCCGGGCGTCGAGCTCCGCCACGACCTTGCGGAGGGTGTCGTCGACCTCGACGTGGCCGTCCTCGACGAGTGTGCCCTGCCACAGGGTGTTGTCGAGATCCCAGACCAGACACTTCACGATGGGTTGTGCTTCTGACACGTTCGCTCCCCCGTTCCGTGGGACCGTTCAGCCCGCCGCCGCGGCGGCGTGCTCGGCGAGTATGAGCTGGCAGATCTCGTTGCTGCCCTCGATGACTTCCATCAACTTGGCGTCCCGGAAGGCCCGTTCCACCACGTGGCCGCCCACCGCTCCGGCGGAGGCGAGCACCTGCACCGCGGAGGCCGCGCCCCTGGCCGCGTTCGTGGCCGCGACGTGCTTGGCGAGGACCGACGCGGGCACCTGCTCCGGCGAACCGCTGTCCCAGCTGGCGCTCGCCCGCTCGCAGGCGAGCGTCGCCGTCCGCTCGGCGGCGTACAGCTCGGCGAGGTGCCGGGCGACGAGCTGGTGCTGGAGCAGGGGCTTGCCGAACTGCTCGCGGCCCTTGGCGTGCCGGGCGACGGCCGTGAGGCAGGCGCGCAGGATGCCGACGCATCCCCAGGCCACCGAGAGCCGGCCGTAGGTGAGCGCGATGGTGGTCAGCATGACGACCGGCTGGCCCGCCACCGCGAGCAGGTGCCCGGCGGGCAGCCGTACGTCGTCGAGCTGGACGGTGGCGTGTCCGGCGGCCCGGCAGCCCAGCGGTTCGGGCACCCGCGTCACCTGGACGCCGGGGGCCGTGGCGGGCACCATGGCGACGGCTCCGCCGCCCTCGTAGCGGCCGAAGACGACGATCCAGTCGGCGTACCCGGCGACCGTGATCCACGTCTTGGTGCCGCTGACGACGATGTCATCGCCGTCGCGGCGGATCTCGGTGCTCATCGCGGCGAGGTCGCTGCCCGCGCCGGGCTCGCTGAACGCCACCGCGGCGAGCTCGCCGCCGGTGAGGCGGCCGATGTACTCGGCGCGCTGCGCCTTGTCACCGAACCGCTGGAGCGTCCAGGCGGCCATGCCCTGCGAGGTCATCACCGACCGCAGCGAGCTGCACAGGGCCCCGGTGTGCGCGGTGAGTTCGGCGTTGTCCAGGCCGGCCAGGCCGAGGCCGCCGAACTGCGGCTTCGCCTCGGCGCACAGCACGCCCTTGGCGCCGAGCCCGCGCAGCACGCCGAGCGGGATCTCGCCCGTGACGTCCCACTCGCTCGCGGCGTCGCCGACCGTCTCGGTCACCAGCGCCGTCAGGGCGTCAAGCACCGGTGCCCCCGCCGCGCAGCCGGGTCACGAGCGCGCTCATGGTCCGCAGGGTGCGGAAGTTGTCCAGGGCGAGGTCGGGGCCCTCGACCTCGACGTCGAAGGTGCTCTCCACGAACACCACGAGTTCCATGGCGAAGAGCGAGGAGACCGCGCCCGAGGCGAACAGGTCCACCTCCGGCTCCCAGGTCATCTTGGTCTTGGCCTCAAGGAACGCGCCGATCTGCTGCTCGATGGCGGCGACGGGCAGTTCCGTTGTCGAGTCCGTCATGGGAAGTCCCTTTCTCACTGCGCCTTGTTCTTGCGTGCCAATGTGATGCCGTCGGCCATGGGGAGCAGCGAGAGCTCCACCCGGCTGTCGACGTGGAGCGAGGCGTTGAGCTCGCGGATGGCCTCGGTGTCGGCGTCGTGCGCCTCGGGGTCCGCGACCCGGCCGAAGTAGAGGGTGTTGTCGAGCACGACGAGGCCGCCGGGCCGCAGATGGGTCAGCGCCTCCTCGTAGTAGCGGGCGTAGCCGGTCTTGTCGGCGTCGATGAAGACCAGGTCGAAGGTCTCGGGGCCGTGCTCGGCGAGCAGGGCCGCCATGCTCTCGGCGCCGTCGCCGAGCCGCAGTTCGATGCGGTCGGCGACCCCGGCGCGCTCCCAGTACCGTCGGGCGATCTTCGTCCAGCGCGCGCTGATGTCGCAGGTGACGATGGAGCCGCCGACGGGCAGCGCACGCGCCATGCACAGCGTGCTGTAGCCGGTGAACGTGCCGACCTCAAGGACGCGGGAGGCGCCGGTGAGACCGACGAGGAGGGCGAGCAGCTGCCCTTCCTCGGGCATGGTCACCATGGCGTTCAGGGACGGCATGAACGCCGTCTCGTTGACGAGGTCGCGCAGGATCTCGTCGTCGCGCAGGGACACCGAGCGCACGTAGTCGAGGACGCTCTCGTCCAGCTCCACCTGGCCGGCCATCAGCGGACCTCGTACTCGTAGAAGCCGCGCCCGGTCTTGCGGCCGTGGTGGCCCTCGGCGACCTTGCGCAGGAGCAGCTCGCTGGGGCGGCAGCCCTCGTCCCCGGTGCGCTCGTGCAGCACCCACAGGGAGTCGACGAGGTTGTCGATGCCGATCAGGTCGGCGGTCCGCAGCGGGCCCGTCGGGTGGCCGAGGCAGCCCTCCATCAGGGCGTCGACGTCCTCGGCGGTGGCCCGGCCCTCCTCGACGACGTTCGCCGCGTCGTTGATCATGCGGTGCAGGACGCGGCTGGTGACGAAGCCGGGGCCGTCGCCGACCACGATGCCCTTGCGGCCCAGGAGGGCCAGGAGTTCCCGCACGGCCGTCATCGTCCGCTCCGACGTACGCGGGCCGCGCACGACCTCAAGCGTCCCGATCAGGTACGGCGGATTCATGAAGTGGATGCCGGCCAGGTCCTCGGGGGCCGGAACCTGGCCAGCGAGCTCGTCGACCGGGATGGACGAGGTGTTGGTGACCCGCAGCGTGCCGGGCGCGACCGCGGCGGCGATCTCCCGGTGCACCTTGGTCTTCAGCTCGGCGACCTCGGTGATCGCCTCGATCACCCAGGTCGCGTCCGCCGCGGCGGCCACGGAGTCGGCGAGCTCCAGCTCACCGGCCGGTCCGCTCCGCGGCAGGGCGCCCATCATCTGCGCGAGCCGCAGCTCGTCGCGGAGCCGACGCCGGGCCGTGCCCAGGCGCTCCTGGTCCACGTCCACGAGCGTCACCGGTACGCCGCGGCCGACGGCCAGCGTCGCGATGCCGATGCCCATCACGCCCGCGCCGAAGACCGCGAGCCGCTGCTCTCCCCCGTTGCCGGTCATCGGACGACCACACCCGTCCGTTCCCGAGCGGCCGGGGGGTTTCCCGGCCCCCGACCGGCTCCACACACGACAGACCCGCTCATTGAGCACACCTCAGCTTTACGTCCGACAAGGATTTTCCGGAAGAAAATAGCCGAATTCAGAGAATCGCGCTTGATGTATGCGAACAAGAAAATGGATCGGCAGATCGGCCAAGCCGCATGTGCGGCGCCGACGACAAAGCCCCCGCCACCGAGGACTTTACGACACTCGACCCAAAGGAAGTAACCAAGAAATATTAAACATTCGCATGGGTCGCGCGCCACGAAACTCGTGTGCACCGCCCTATACGCAGATTACCCCGCCGCGATGACTCCGGAGGCACAACAGGTACTGCCCCGACCGGCCTGCGAAACGAGGAATGAATAGATGGACGCGGCCCCCTTGGTGTTCAGCGAACAACTCCGCGGTTGCACTGTTGCAACGGCCCACAGTGTCTGACAGAACACACGGCGGCTCCACCCCGCAGCCCGCTCATCAAGCTGCACTTCCACTTGAGGAACCTCCCCGCCCCCCGCCCGACCTGGGCACACCTCGACCCCGGGGCAGGGCGGGCCCGCCGGTGCGGCGGGCGCGGGCCAGGGCCCCGGGGCAGGGCGCGGCCGCCCGGCGACCGGCCGTGTTGCGTAAGGCCGGACGCCGTGCGGCTTCCTCGGGTCGCGCGTTACACGTCCTCCTCCAGGTTCGCCTCCTTCACGAGGTAGCCGAACTGGAAGCGGCTTGTCGCGCCGAACATCTGCATGACCTGACCGATGTGTTTGCGGCAGGTGCGCACGGATATGCCGAGGCGCCGGGCGATGGCTTCGTCCTTGGCGCCGGAGATCAACATCTTGACGATCTCCTTTTTCATGTCACCGCCGATGACATCGATTTCCGCCCGCCGGGTGTCGAACTCCTTCGCGGTCGCCCAGACGTGCTCGAAACAGGAGTGGAGGAAGTCGATGAGCGAGCGCTCCTGGATGACGACGGCACCGCCGTCCTCGCCGCTCGCCGGGATGTACGCCGCGGTGCGGTCGAAGATGACTATCTTTCCGAACAGCGCGCCGGCCGTCCGGATCTCGGCGCCGGACTCGATCAGCTTGCCCGCGTGCTCGCGGGTCGGCGTGTCGAACCTGGCGGCATGCTGGTAGAGGACTCGCAGACGCACCCCCCGCTTGAGCGCCTGAAAATCGTTGTTCTGCGACTCGACCAGATCGTCGGCGGGCCATCCGCTGCCGGGCTGCATGCAGACGACTTCCTGGGAACTGTTCGCGGCCGCCTCCGAGAGCAGCAGTCGGACCGTCTCGGGGACTTTCACAATATCGAACGAGTTTGTATATTGACTACCGAACTTGCTCGACCGGAAAAGCAGTGAGAGCCGCGCCAGATCGTTTCTGAGCTGACCCACCGCCAGCTTGCGTTCGAGCAGGTCGAGCTCGCCCTGGTTCAGGAGCTGCGAAGAGGCGATGCCCGGGTCCGTCGGAATGAACCAGGCGTCCCGGTCCCGGGACGGCTGAATGAGCTGGAGCTCCAGGAGCTTGGCGACGATCTCCTCGCTCTCGGCAGGACGGAAACCCAGCTCGTGGGCGACGTCGTCGACGGCGAAGCCGTCCCTGTCTAAACTCCATTCATAAACTTCAAAAACTCCAGCAACTGGCCTGGGAAACAAAGGCGCTCCAACTTCACTAAGTATCCCCTCCAATTCCCCCAGGATGGGATAATCTGCCTGAGCGGTGTTCGATGTTTCTACCAATACGCCAATGTATAGGACTCACCCCCGATGAGCCAGGTGCCATTAGCCGCGGTTGCTGTCGTAAGTCTGGTTTATTCGCTTCTATTCCTTTATGGGAGACATGCGAAAAGAAGAATCGTTTCTGCGATGCTCGCCGCACCTTCGCCCCGGCGACCGGAGAGACGAGGAAGTGCGCGGACCAGAGCACCGAACGCACGATTCCGCTCTTTCATCTGAAATCGCTGACCTGCGAAAAGGTGTGGCAATCACGTGTCCCGCGGGGTCATACCAGAGCGGCGGACGCGGGAGTGTCGGCCACTGACGGCCGCGCCACCACCCACCATGACACAGTTATCCGGACCAATGAATTCCGGAGATCGGCGTTTGTGGACGGTCCAGAATCTGGACAGCACATACCCCCGCCCGGTTCCACGCCGAAGCCGCGGTACGGGACGCGAGCGGCCTGCGCCCCTTATCCGTGCGCGTATCCGTACGCGTATCCCCGCGCGTATCCGTACGCGCCCGGCGCTACCGGCGGTACGCGTCTGCTGCCGCCGACCGTCTGCCGGGGCAGCGCGGCCGCGACGGAAAGCGGATCCACGCTCTCGTGGAACGACCCGAACTTTCCGCGGTGGAAAACCAGCGGCGCGGGCTCGTCCGGGTTCACTCGCAGCGCGGTCACCCTGGCGATGATGATGACGTGGTCCCCGGCATCGTGCTCGACCTCGATGACACAGGACATCCAGGCCACGGAACCGCCCAGTTCAGGGCCGACGGGCGAATCCGTCCACGGAACACCGGCGAACCGGTCGATGTCCTTGATCGAGAACTTTCGGCACAGTTCTCCCTGGTCGCTGCCCAGGATATTGACGCAGAATCTGCCGCTCCGCCGGAGGTCGACGAGAGTCGCCGACGCCTTCCCTGCGCAGAACATGACCAGCGGAGGATTCAACGAAACCGACATGAAGGAGTTGCAGGCCATGCCCACCGGCTCACCGAACTCCCCGGTGCTGGTGATGACCGTAACCCCGGTCGGCAGATAGCCGAGGGTCCGCCGGAACTCCGTCGCGTCGAACGGGGCAACCATAATCGACTCCTCGACTAGCCAACTCCTCGTTGTATCGAAAGTATATGGAGCCCCGAGATCCCCATGTTGGGACGAGTCACCAAGACCGCCGCCCGGATTTGGCCTTCGAACGCAGTCGGCCCTCGGGGCGGCCCCGACCCGCGCGAGCCCGAACGCAAGCCGTGGGCGCCCCGGGCCGGACGCCCGCCTACTTCTCCCTCGGCCCCCGGCTCATCAGGTCCCGCACGACCTCGGCCGCGGGCAGCCGTCGCGCGCGGTCGAGGGCCGCGCCGACGGCCTTCAGGTCGACCCGCACCTGCTCGTCCCCGGCCCCGGCCCGCTCGGCGAGTTCGTTCAGGAGGGCCAGTCCCAGGTCGACGTCCTCGTCCGTCACGACGAGCTTCGCGTCCAGGACCACCTTCCCCGCGCGCTCCATCAGCGCGGCGACCCGCCCCGCGAGCCGCTCGTCACCCAACACCACGGACGCGACGGGAAGTTCGACCCCCTCGATCAGAGTGATCCACTCCCGCCCCGCCCCGGTGGTCGCGAGCTGTTCGTCGCGTATCCGGCGCAGCGCGTCCACCTCGGTCCGGCGCCCGAGCAGCCGCACGCCGATCAGGTCGAAGGCGCAGACGCTCTGCTGGGCGAGGGCCAGCACGCCCGCCTTGGCGTCGCGTTTGACGAGGGTGGGGTCGCGCGGGTGGAAGGAGTCCTCCACGGTGTCGACGCGCGGACCCGTCTCCAGGGTGAAGCCGTACGTCTTGTGCAGCGCGGGATCCGCGATGTGCCGGCTGTAGGCGTAGTCGCTCTGGGTGCCGGTGGTGGCGTAGAGCGCCCGGCCCGTCTGCGGGGTGTACGTACGGCCGCGGACCGCCGCGATCGCCTCGACGACCCGGCCCGCGACGGTCGTGAAGCGGAGCAGGTCCCGGGGGGTGATGTACTCGCGGTAGCCGGGGACGCCGAGGGGCGCGCAGGTGCCGGTGGGCAGGGTCGTGAACCGCTGCGCCGGGTCGTCGGTCTGGCTGTGGGCGTGGCCCCACGGATACAGGACCAGCTCGGAGAACGAGTGCACGTCTGCGAACGTGTGGATGGTCCGCGTGTCCAGCAGGTGTTTGACGTTGCGGGTCTCCGGCTCGGAGAACGCGCCGGACCCCACGAAGACCTCGCTACAGGGGCTGCACGAGGTCTGCCCCTCCGTCACGCCCCAGACGAACCCCGTGTTGCGGTTGAGGTCGACGCCGTCGCACGGGGTTCCCGGGTTGTCGCGGAGGTTGCCGCGCCACATGTTGTCCACGGTCATCACCCGGTGGCGCCCGTCGGGGTTCACACAGGGCACGATCCACACGTCGAGGCTCTCCAGGACGAGCCGCACGTCCAGGGCGGTCCAGGTGCGGCCGCCGTACACGACGTCCGTGCCGTTGCGGTAGCTCTCGACGAGGTCGAGGGCGAGCTCCACCAGCGCGTCGGGGTTCATCAGCTCGCGCGCGTGGGTGCCGCCCACGAGGAGGACGCCGCGGCGGTCCCCGCCCGGCCCGCCGCGCAGCCGCAGGGCGAAGACGGGGCGCCCCTGGAGGGAGAGTTCGGGCAGCTGGATCCTCGTGCACACCTGCGGGAACGACGCGGCGAGCTGCGAGCCCACCAGGTCGAGCTGGGACACCGTCCGGTACATCAGGCACCCCCCGCCCGCCGGATGCCCCGCAACCGCTCCTCCAGCCAGGCCCTGACCGCGTCGTCCCGCTCCACCAGCTCGCCGGGCAGCGGCCGCACGGGCACCGTCGCGTGCAGATGGACCTCGTACCCGCTCTCCACCAGCCGACGGCACTCCTCCACGGTGACGAGCACCCGGACCGCGCCCTCCGGATCGGGAATCCGGTCCAGGTCGAGCCCGGCGACACCCCGAAGATCCCGGTGCGTCGTTCCGGGGTGGACCGTGGCGTCGAAACGCGCCGTGGGGCGCTCGGCCGATTCGCTCATGTCCCTCTCCCTACGGGGACGGCCGGAGGGGGACTCGGCTCCCCGAACGATCGGCCCCGTCACCCGGCCCGGCCGGGGCGTCGGCGCCCATCCACCGACCAGCACCGCCCGGCCCCGCAGGACCCACCGAAACCCGACAATCCACCACCACCGACGATGGAACCCCTCGCCCTCCCTGTCAACGGCCCCGCCACAACCGCCGGGCCCCGCCCCCCCCCGAAGGGCCGCGGAGCGGGCGTCGGCGCACCACACCGAGCCCGACGACCAGGTCCGGGCGGAGATCGAGGCTCGGGGACGCCGCGCACACCTCCCAGTTCCTTGCCGGCCTGACCCGAGTCCGCACTCACCACAGTTGACGGCGACTCAACCGTGGGACTGACGACAGGAGTTGCCCGCGGGCCTACCATCCCCCGATGCAGGTGAGATCAGTGCGGTCCGCGCCCGTTCAGCGGATCGTCCACGCCGCCCTCGCCGCCGGTCTCGCGGTGAGCGGAAGCGTCGCGGGGCACGAGTACCACCCCGAGGGGTGGGCGCCGTTCGACGCGCGGGCGTACCTGCTCACCTGCCTGGTCGCGCTGCCCCTCGCGTGGTGCCGCTCGGCCCCCGTGGTGGCCCTCGCCGTCTCCTGCGCGGCGTACACCGGGTATCTCGCGCTCGGCTACCAGCCCTCGCTGAACTGGTGGGCTCCGATGATCGCCCTGGTGAGCGTGGCCGCGACGCGCACGCCACGCGTGTCGCTCACCTCGGCCGCGCTGACCGGCGCCGTGCTCCTCTACAACGGGGTGTGCGGGCGCCTTCCCGCGATCCTCGTCCTCGCCCAGGGCATCCTCATCCCGGCGATCGCCCTGGCCTTCGGGCACGCGATGCGCCTGATCACCCAGCGCAATCTCGAACTGCGGCGGCTGAGCGCGCAGTTGGCGAACGAGCAGGCGGCGCACGCGCGCAACGCCGTCCTCGGCGAGCGGGTCCGCATCGCCCGCGAACTGCACGACGTCGTCGCCCACCACCTGTCGGCGATCTCCGTGCAGGCGGGCCTGGCCGCGTACGTCTTCCACTCAGACGGCGCGACGGCACGCTCGGCCCTGTCCGCCGTGGCGGACTCCAGCCGCGAGGCCCTGGACGAGCTGCGGCGCCTGTTGTCGATGCTGCGCGTGGACGACGTCGGCGACGAGGAGGGCGGCGGTGCGCCGCGGCACGCTCCGCCCGGGCTCAGCCGGGTCGAGGAGCTCGCCGAACGGCTCGGCGCGGCGGGCGTCACCGTCACCGTCCGCACCCGGGGCACCGTCAGGAAGCTGGCCCTGGGCCCGGACCTGTGCGCGTACCGCGTCGTCCAGGAAGCCTTGACCAACGTGGTCAAGCACGCGGCGCCCACCAGCGCGTACGTACACATCACCTATGAGCCGGACCAGGTGACGGTCGCCGTGCGCGACGATGGCAGGGTGTCCGGCGACAGCCACGAACCGGCCATTTCGGCGCCGGAGAGCGGGTACGGCTTGATCGGGATGCGGGAACGGGCGAACCTCTGCGGGGGTTCGCTGTCCGCCGGGCCGCGGCGCGACGGGGGGTACGAGGTCCGGCTCACCCTTCCGACCGGCGCCGCGACACCGGCGCCCGACGCGCCGGACGGCAGCGCGGCTTAAGGGGGAGCTCGTACATGACCAGTGTTCTCGTCGTCGACGACCAAGACCTGATCCGGGCGGGGGTGGCCGCGCTGGTGCGCGCCACGCCCGGCTTCACGTCCGTCACGGAGGCCGCGGACGGCGAGGAAGCCGTGTCCCTGGCCGAGCGGCACCGGCCCGACGTCGTCCTCATGGACGTCCGTCTGCCCGGCATCAGCGGCCTCACCGCGGCGGAGCGCATCCTCGCCCTGGACCTCGCTCCACGGCCGCGCGTCGTCGTCCTCACCACGTTCGACGTGGACGAGTACGTGTACGACGCACTGCGCATCGGCGCCTGCGGCTACCTCCTCAAGGACACCCCGCCGCAGCGGCTGCTCGGCGCCATTGCCACCATCGCCGGTGGCGACGCGCTGTTCGCGCCGACGGTCATGCGCCGCCTCATCGAGGCGTACACGCCCCGCCCGGGTGCCGCGCTGCGCCGCCCCGAGCAGCTGGCCGAGCTCACCGCGCGCGAACTCGACGTCCTCACCCTGGTGGCCCGCGGACTCACCAATGACGCGATCGCCGCCGAGCTCTTCCTCAGCGAAGGCACGGTGAAGACGCATCTGCACCGCATCATGACCAAGCTGGACCTCAAGAGCCGCGCCCAGGCCGTGGTCGTCGCCTACGAGAGCGGACTCGTGGTGCCGGGGTCCGGGCCGGGGGCCTGAGCCGGTCGGCTGCCGCCCAGGTTTACCCCGGTTACGTGCTCGGTTGACGAGCAAGGTCTAACGAGCGCCTGACGCGAACCCCGATGCCCTCCCCTAGGTTCTCGTGTCGAGCACACCACCGGAGAACACCGGAGAACAAGGGGGAATCACCATGCGCACATCACACGCGTTGACGGGCCTCGCCCTGGGCGCCACGCTCGCCCTCGGAGGCACGGCCGTGACGGCCCAGGCGGCCACGGGCTCCGCGAGCCGCGGTGCCGCCGTAGCCGTATCGGACCCGGGAACGACCTACCAGAGCGGTGGTTGGTGCCACTACAGCAACTGGGGCGGAAGCTTCTACTGCAACAGTCAGCTCAAGCACAAGCTGCCCAACGGGCAGTGGCAGGTCTTCGTCATCGGCACGAACAAGCAGGCGTACACGAAGTGGGGCTCCGGCAGCGGAACGAGCGGCTGGACCTCGCTCGGGGGACAGTGCACCCAGCCCGGCAACCACTCCATCGACATGGCCTGGGCCAACGGGTGGAACTTCGCCATCACTTGTAAGGGCACCGACGGGAGGGCCTGGTACAAGGAGCGGTTCAACGGCGGCAGCACCGGCGGCGCCCCCGGACACTGGAGCAACTGGCGCCTGAACAAGTACTGAGGCACTCAGCGCGGTTCCTGACGGCGGCGCCCCGCCCGGTACCGCGGTAACCACGGGGGAAGCGAGCCCGGTCACGTGACGCGACCGGGCTCGCACCCTTGCTGGTAACTTCGCCGGCAAGCACGGCCCTGCGGTCAACCGGTGGAGGGCGGAACGCCGAGGCCACCCAGGCACGCGTAAGGCCGACAACGCCCGCCTCTCGTCCCCGAGAGACAGCGGCAGCCCTGGTTCCCGCGATTGCGGATGATCTCATCGTTGGCGCCACGGTGAAGGGGAGCATGCCGTGCTCGCCACGCGTGCGGCTGGTCTGCCGCGCACCACCAGGGACGGCACGCAGATCCGCACCGAGACCGACGCCGTCGCCGGACTCAAGCGCGCCTACACGTACGACTCCGCCGGGAGACTCACCTTCACCAACGAGACCAAGGGGACCACGGTCGAAGGCAGTTGGCTGTACTGCTACGACAAGGCGGGCAACCTCACCTCCCAGGGCACCAAGGCGGGCTGTCCCGGCGGCACCACCTACACCTACAACGACGCCTCCCAGATCACCGGCAAGAACGGCGACACCGACGGCTGGTCCTACGACAAGGCCGGGAACGAGACCGCGGCCGCCCCCACCCCTGAGTCGGCCCGCACGGGCGGCCAGTGGAACGACTTCTCCCAACTCACCTCCCTCACACAGGGCGGGCAGGACCTCAAGGGGCGCTACGCCTCCACCGACCAGTCCGAGCGCACCCAGTTCGGCGACACCACCTTCCACCACGGCCCCGTCGGCCTGTCCTCCAAGACCACGGCCGGGGTGGACATGAACTTCACCCGCGAGCCGGGCGGAAACCTCAACTCCTCCCGTACGGAGGGAACGTCGAGGACTCAGAGCACGTACTACTACCTCACCGACGCCATCGGCTCCACCAGGGTCGTCGTCAACGACCAGGGCGCGAAGGTCAACACCTACGACTACAGCCCGCGCGGCGTCACCCGGAACATCAGTGAGAAGGCCCCCCAGCCGTACCGCTTCGCCGGCGGCTACCAGGACCCCACCGGGCTCTACCACAACGAGGCCCGCTACATGGACCCACGCCTCGGCCGCTTCACCCAGCCCGACCCGGCCGGGCTCGAAACCAACCCGTACCTCTACGCCTCGGGTGACCTCACCAACATGATCGACCCGAACGGCCTATGGGGCATGCCCGGCTGGGCCAAGGCTGCCGTCAGCACCGCTGTGGGCGTCGCCGTCGGCGCCGCCGCGACCGTTGCCGTCGGAGCCGCCTGTGGAGCGACCGCGGGAGCCGCCTGCCTCTTCGCGGGCGCAGTCACCGGAGCCCTCTGGGGCGGCGCGGCGGGTGCCGGGATGGCCAAGGCCACGGGCCAGAACACCGTCGAAGGCCTGTCCGGCGGCATCACCGGCGGCCTCCTCGGGCCGTGGGCGCCCGGCCTCCGTCCGATCTACTACGTAAACTGAGCCACCCCGTGCTGTGCCTCCCGAACTCCAGGGAGGCACAGCGCCCCGGCCCGCGCAGCCGACCCGAGGGAACGGAATGAACCCCGCCGCCAAAGGCATTGCGATCGGCTCCGCCCGCCTGTCCATGCTCGTTGCAGCCATCGCCATCATCTCCACCCCGTGGATCGCCGGATGGGCTCTCGCCCCGTCCGTCATCTGGGACGCGTCCTTCGTAGCCCTTGTTTACGCCGTGAATCTCCGGATGTTACGAACCATCGCTCAATGGAACATCCGGGACCAAGTACCGCAAGGCGAACAAGTAAGACTGGTGGTGGCAGTGCGCCGGAGGGTTGGACGACTGCCCTTCTTCCTGCTCGGCGATGAGTTCGCCGTGGCGTTGACCGACCAACGCCTGCTCATCCAGTCCCGATCCACGTTCACCGGACGCCCGAGAGGGGCCCTGCACCCGGGCAAGCGAGTCACCTTCCACCAAGGGAAGGCCCTCTCCATCGAGACAGAATCCGGCGCCAGGATCGACGCGCTGGTGCAGGCGACGCATCGACGGGACGTCGCCCATTGGATGCGACGTCGACAGGACCACTAACCAGAACTCACCCTTCCGAGAAGGGAAGGGCCTGGTGATCTGCCGCGCGCAAAGCCGCATCCCATTCACGCGGCAGCGCCACCAGCGGCTGCATACCCGGTCCTGCCCGCAACACCCACCCAAGACTCGCTCCGACGCGCCTCTACAGCCACGGCTCCAGCGCTAGTTCATCGCCAGAACGCTGCGGCCAGGGAGGCTCTGCCGACCACGTAGAGCCGCAGGTCACACCCTGCGGCCCCCGCGCGTGCGGGGGTGGCCCCTGGGCTCGCCCTTGGATCTGCCTCCGCCTCGGTGGTCCCCGCGCGTGCGAGGCCCCATCAAACGGCCAGTACCGCGCCCTGCTGCGCACCACCTCCAGCCTCACCGCCGAGTAGAACCCGCAAGTTTCGCCACCATCTAGGCTTCACGGGCCCCTCGGTCAAGCACCCATGACACGCACACAAGTCCCGCCACTGCCGCATCCGCACGACCGCCTGCAACGGTCTGATCGATCGTGCGGCCACGGTGCACGACCCAGGATCACTCGACAGCAGTCACGGTGAGCGCCGCGAGTCAGACGGGCGCGAGCGCCTGCTGCGGGGCGTGAGCCTTCCACCGCTCCCGCGGCAGCTCCACAGGGGTTCAGCGTGCCAGTTCGCATCAATCGTGACGTGCCAAGGCCCCAGGGGCAGCCAGGGCGCTTCCGGCCAGCGAAGCGCAGTATCGCGCCGCCTTGAGCCTTCCACGCCACGCTTCGGTCACCAGTTCGGTAAACCTTGCGCCTCTGTGCCCGGACGAGCCCGGCACGAACCGAACAGGAGAACGTCCCATGACAAGACCGTGGTTGGACATATCGTGCCGCACGACCCTGGCCGTCGCCTTGGCCGTCACCGCCCTGCCCGCCGCCGCACCCGCGCTCGCCGACGACGGCTCGGACGCAGCCGTGCTCACTTACGCACTGCCACTGGGCACCGCCCTTCCTTCACTCGCGCAGCTTCAAGCCGACGGCGGCCTGGAACGACTGCACGCGATGGCCCGGACCAGCCGAACGCAGAAGCCTCTCACCGCGGCCGAGACAGTTGGACCTGCCGTCGCCCATGGGACAGTCGCGAAGGAGTCGTCCTTCGCGCCCTCGCCACCCGCCTCACCCTCTGGGGCTCGGCCCTCGGTCCCGGCTCCCGGTGACGCCGTCTACCCCGAGCCCTCGCGGAAGATGACCCTGGACGAATGCCGGAAGGGTCTGGGAAGCGACAAGAAGTTCTTCGTCAAGTCCCGCTTCGCGGTGTGCACCGGCACGTCCTTCCTCCAGACCTGGCTGAAGAACGGACGCGTCAAGGGACAGAGCTGGTTCAACCTGCGCGTGGTGGGCACGGTCGCCAAGAACAGCCGGAAGACCGAATACACATTCCACTTCAGCGAGATGGGCAAGAACGGCAGCATTCCCGCCGACGCCCTCAAGATCTCGGTGAAGCCGAAGATCACCCAAAGCTGGCCGTCCCGCGCTCGTTATACCTACGGCGGAACTATGCCTGGCACCAAGACCTTCGCCGAGGCCAAGCGGCAGAAGTCGTTCACGCACACCGTCCACGCCGAACCGGGCCAGGGCAGCGGTCGGCTCGACACGATCTTCGCGGTCTACCAACCGACCGTCACCGTCACGCCTCCCGCCCCGTGGGCCGTGAAGCCCCCTTCCAGCACCAAGCTGTTCCTGCTCGCTCCCCGGTGGGAGGCCGCCGGCTATCTGGCCAACTCCACCGGCAGCGGCAACCCCGCCCGGCGTGGTGCGGCGACCTTCAGCTACGCCGTCCCGCTCGTGTACAGCGCCAAGAACGGAGCGGTGGAGCAGGAAGTCGCCAAGCACATCCGGCTCGCCTTCCTCAGCCCGGACGACACGAAGCCCTATATGTCCGCCAAGAAGGTACCCGGACAGAATCCCAATGCCCCCTTGCACCGCACACGAGACAGCGGGCGCAACGAGGACAACGGCAAGGCCGCCATCGCTCAGTGCAAGAGGTACTGGGGCCCGAACTACACGGAGGGCGGCAAGAAGCAGTGCGACGAGTACCCCTTCCGCTCCACACTGGAAGGAGCCGCCGAACACCAATACGACCCAGACGCGAGGAAGTTCAACTTCTCAGCCAAGCCCGTTCTGGCAGAGCACAACCGCGACGCCGGGCTGCTGCTGAAAGGTTTCTACGCCAAGAACAGGGTGCTCGCCGACACCAGGGACGACGCCTTCCTCGTAAAGATCACAACGTGACGAACCGGGGGCGACCGACGCCCACCAGCCGCCCCCGCACCAGTCAGCAGACCGGGAAGAACTGCACCAGATAGCGCTCGACGCCCACAACGGACTCTTCCGAACCCCTCAACGCGGCCACCTCGTCACGGCCCGCACAGTGCACCCGCACCCGCCACGAGCCCTTTCTGCCGAGCTCGATCAGATCATCAGTGCGCCCCAAGGTCGGGGTCCACACAGCGACGTCACCGCTCACCGACTCGAACCCGGCCTCGTCTCTCACATCCCACGCAGAGGCGTCTTCAGCAGGCGGCGCCCCGTCCCACACCTGCACCTTCACTGCGGCAGTATGAATGTGACCGGCACTGGACACGTCCACCCGGCCCGGAAACGCGTTCACGAACACACCGACGTTCAAGCCGTCGGGAAACTCGACCGGCAGCTCGGCATCCCACGACTCCTGAAGAGCGAACGCATAGTCGTCCACGAACACCTCGAGCAGCTGCTCCTGAACCAACTTGGCCACGAGACCTCTCCCTGTCCGCCAACCCTAGACGACCCTCAGAATCGCATCCCCGCACCACACGTCCGCCGTGACATCCCAACAATCCACCGATGCGCGGCCCTCAAGGCACCATGGGTACACCAGCAGGCCAACACCCCTCCCAAGTAGGGGCGTTCCAATGACCTACATCATCGGACCTTGGCGGCACATGCTGGCGATTGCGCATATCAGGATGGAATGTCGGTATCTCAAGAAGTAAGGGGAAATCCACTGCCGACGACATAGAGCCGCAGGTCGCAGCCTGTGGTCCCCGCGCGTGCGGGGGTGGTCCCCTCGGCGCCGGGTGGGTCGAGGTCTCCGGGGAGTGGTCCCCGCGCGTGCGGGGGTGGTCCCATGGCCCAGTCGCCGACGCCCTTGAGGTCGCCGTGGTCCCCGCGCGTGCGGGGGTGGTCCCCGGTGCGACGGCGAGCCCGCCGTGGAGGAGCGGTGGTCCCCGCGCGTGCGGGGGTGATCCCGGCAGGTTCGCCTGCACCATGTACGGCTGGTGGTGGTCCCCGCGCGTGCAGGGGTGGTCCCACCGCGGCCCTGCTCATCAGCGGGCCGGGGCGGTGGCCCCCGCGCGTGCGGGATAGCCCCCTCGATCACATCATCCCCTGCCGGGACTCCACGCAGAGCGCATCGCGGCTCTGGAGGTGCTCTGCGCGGCCCCTGCCTTCACTCCTCACCCGTGGGGCGGCGGCCAAGGCGGGCGCCAGGTGTCAGGCGGCGGTCAGCCCCGCGGCCGCGGCCAGTTCGCGTACGCCCGGTGTCCGTGGATGTTTGGTCCGCAGGTCGGAGATGATCGTCCGGATCGCGGGGCGGTCGCGTACCTCGCCCGGCGAGACCCGGGCGGCCGAGAGCAGCTCCGTCGCCGTCTGTTCGGGCTTGCCCCACTGCCACCACGCGCGGCCGAGGTCAGTGTGCAGCCTGGCTTTGCGCTCGGGTGTCCTGAAGTGGCCGGGGTACAGGCCACGGCCCACGTCGAGGGCCGTACCCGCGTCGCCGAGTGCCCAGTGCACGCCGACCGCGTACAGGTCGACGGCGGCCGGAGTAAGGGGGAACAGTCGCTCCGCCGGAGCCTCGTCGGGGAGGCTGCGGGCGGCGCGGCGAGCCTCTGTGATCATGGCGAGGGCCTGGTCGCGGTCGTCGGCGCGGGCCACGGTGTACGCGGTGGTGCAGAGCATCTGGGCGTACGCCGAGGCCTGGGCGTCGGTCCTGAGCCCGGTCCGCTCGACGCCCCGGAGGGCCTGGTGGACCAGCCGCTGCGCGGCCGGGGACTGGCCCTGGTGGCGCAGGACGATGCTCAGCTCGCGGGCAGCGGACGCTGCGACCAGCGGGGATCCGGACAGTTCGGCGTGGGTGGAGGCGCGGTCGGCAGTCAGGCGGGCCTGCGGGTAGCGGCCGATCTTGATCAGGGCGGCGGTGGCCAGGCCGTAGCAGGCGGACAGGCGAGCGTGGGCGTGGTCGGTGCCGTACGTACGAACGTCGTGGTGCAGGTCTCCGAGGAGTCCGGCCAGGCCGTGGAGGAATGCCGTGTGGCGGCCGGCGTCAAAGGTGGCGCGGGCCGCGGCCAGCCGGGCGTCGAGAAGGACCGGTGACCCGGTCGGGTCGGGCGTGACGGCCAGCGCGTCGTCCAGCGAGCTCAGCAGCGTGGCAGGGCCGGCAAGCCCCGCGGCGGCGAGAAGCGTACGACGGCGCATGGGATCGGCCTCCTCGGCACAGCGTGGCCTGTCGCGGGCCACCCTAGTGGCTGGAGAGGCACTGAGCCCGAGCGACGCAGCCAGCACGTGTGTCGGTACGCCCACCTCGCGGGCGGCACGCCGCAGGACAGTGAGGTCGGTGCGTCGGCCGCGCTGTTCGATTCGAGAGACGGTGGAGGCCGAGCAGCCGATGCGCTCACCGAGGTCACTCTGGCGCCAGCCGCGGTGCGCGCGGCCGAGCCGGATCAGCCCGCCCGGGTCGCAGCGGGCGGCGAGCGTGCGGACGAGTGCGCTGTTCCACAGCGGGTCGGTACCGGTGGCAGCCATGCCCACCTCCGCTCGCGGGGCAGGAACGTCCACGGTAGAGGCCCAGGCGTGCGCCGTCGACCGCATGTGCACGACCTGCAAACGGCTTGCATCGTAAGAGAGTTGACTGCCGTCGCGCTCTCAACGGCGCTTTCGTGGAGGCATGTCGCCCCGGACGGGCGGTCGGCGACACCGGCGCACCGGGAGGTCAGCATGGTCACAGCAGTCAAGACTCTGGTACGCGATCCGCGTACGTATGTGAAGCCGGAGGTGTGGGAGCGCGAGGTGCAGCTCCTGATGCGGGACCATCCCTTCGACGAGGTGATGGCCACCCGCCTCTTCCACGCGGCCGTCAGCTATCTGATCACCGCGATGGAGAAGTGGGGCCAGGGTCTGGAGATGTGCTGCGGGCGCATCGTGGACATCGCGGTGCACGTGTTCATCCTGGACACGCGGAATTACCGCGAGTTCTGCGCCGAGCACTTCGACGGCCGCTTCCTGGAGCACATCCCTGAGATCGCCTTCAAGTACGACGGCTCGGTCGAGCGCACTGCCCGGATCATCGCCGACAACGGCTTCGAGGTGGACCGGAAGCTGTGGGAGGCCGACTTCACCAAGTGCGGCCCCTGCCGTCCGGGGGCGAACTGTCACTGAGAACCGGCCTCACCCGAACGGGCCCGGAAGCGCGCGGCGCGCTTCCGGGCCCGTTCCCGCTGCTCCTCGAGCCGACTGCGTCATCTCCCTGCGCAGGGACGGACGGATCGGTACGGTGACCCACTCCACCGGCCCCGCCGCCCCCTCAAGGAGCCTCATGCCCCGCGCGCCGCAGACCCCGGCCGAGTACTGGGACACCTACAAACCCCACCGCGACGAGGGCCCGGCGCTGCGGCCGGACGCGGCGGTGTTCGAGTGGACGCAGTACCCCGGCCACGGGCCCGGCGCCGAATTCCTGGGCACTCCCCTGCCTCAGCGCGCCCTCGACCTGGGTCCCGCGGAAGGCACGGAAGCCGCGCACCTCGCCCGGCAGGGCGTGGAGGTGACCGCCGTGGACCTGTCCGCCGTCCAGGTCGCGCGCGCCCGCGCCTGGTGGCAGGACACCCCGCGGCTGGAGTTCGTGCGCGCCGACGCCGTGGAGTTCCTCGCCACCACCTCAACGGTGTTCGAGGCGGTCTACAGCGTGTGGGGAGCCGTCTGGTTCACCGACCCCGACCAGCTCCTGCCCCTCATCGCCCGCCGCCTCACCCCCGGCGGCGTCCTGGCCTTCGCCCACGCCGAGCCGACCGGCGAGACGTACGGACCCCAACGCATGCGCGGCAAGTGGCTGGAGGGCCGCGAGCGCGAACTCACTGTGCTGCGATGGCAGTACGGCCCCGAGGCCTGGACAGACCTGCTCAAACGGCACGGCTTCACCGACGTGGACGCCACGGTCCTGCCGGCCCCCGCCGACGAGCCGGTCGGCACCCTCTTGGTCCGCGCGCACGCTGCCGCCTGACAGCCGCGCCCGCCTCACGGCCAGCGAGGACAGGGGCCTGCGCTTCTGCAGGAGCAGGCCGAGTACGAGTTGACCACGAGACTGCGTCGGCAGCGGGCATAGGGTTACGCCGTCGGCCTGGCCTTCAGCCGCTGTCACCGAATGGGGCTTTGCAATGGTTAGTAGCGTTTGATGGCTAATGGGGCGGAATGGCGGTTCCTCTGAAAGTAAGGGGAAACCCAGTGTCCGCTGTGTAAAGCTGCAGGTCGCGGCCTGTGGTCCCCGCGCGTGCGGGGGTGGTCCCTCCCTGGAGCGGCTTGGCAGGGCGCGGGGCTTGTGGTCCCCGCGCGTGCGGGGGTGGTCCCGCGGTCCGGATCGCCTGGGACGCCGGATTCCGGTGGTCCCCGCGCGTGCGGGGGTGGTCCCGGCGCCTACACCTGGCCAGGCACCGCCGCCACGTGGTCCCCGCGCGTGCGGGGGTGGTCCCCGCTTCTCCGGTCCGGGCACCCTCCAGGTCTCGTGGTCCCCGCGCGTGCGGGGGTGGTCCCAGCGCCCCCACCGGCCCCCGCACTCCGCAGCCGTGGTCCCCGCGCGTGCGGGGGTGGTCCCGGGCGGGAACGGTGAGTACGGGAACCCAGTCAGTGGTCCCCGCGCGTGCGGGGGTGGTCCCGCGGACAAGACCGGCATGGCCATCGCCGCACTGTGGTCCCCGCGCGTGCGGGGGTGGTCCCTGGCGAACGCCCGTCTCCTGCACGTGATCGTGGTGGTCCCCGCGCGTGCGGGGGTGGTCCCAGTTGCAGGCCGGGCCGCACGCCGAACCAGTTGTGGTCCCCGCGCGTGCGGGGGTGGTCCCACGGTGGGCTCCTTCGGTGGTGTCAGGCCTGGGTGGTCCCCGCGCGTGCGGGGGTGGTCCCGCAACCGGGCCTCGCGCCTGGGCCCGGCGCATGTGGTCCCCGCGCGTGCGGGGGTGGTCCCCAGGCGAGGTTGCCGAGTTCGACGCCCTCGTTGTGGTCCCCGCGCGTGCGGGGGTGGTCCCGTTTCTGCACGTGGGAGGCTCGCCCCGCGAAGGTGGTCCCCGCGCGTGCGGGGGTGGTCCACCGCGCGAGCTGCTGCCTCATCGGTAGCGGACCGTGGTCCCCGCGCGTGCGGGGGTGGTCCCGGGTCGAGGACCGTGCCGCCGGGCTTGCAGCCGGTGGTCCCCGCGCGTGCGGGGGTGGTCCCTTTCAGGGGCCGCATCCCACACAGGGGCAGGCGTGGTCCCCGCGCGTGCGGGGGTGGCCCCCAGGCGGCAGGCGGCGAGGCGCTGCCAGGGCGATGGTCCCCGCGCGTGCGGGGGTGGTCCCCCGGCCATCTCCAGCGTGACGTCCGAGTCGGCGTGGTCCCCGCGCGTGCGGGGGTGGTCCCGATTGCTGTGGATACCATCGGGAGTGCACTACGTGGTCCCCGCGCGTGCGGGGGTGGTCCCTGGGATGCCCAGTCGGCAGCCTGCGTCCCAACGTGTTCCCCGCCCATGCGGGGCTACGCCGAACCGAGACGGCCATCACCCCACGTCGGGCCAGCCCATCCGTGGGCTCCATGAGCCCGCACCCCCCGCCGATGTCCTGGGAGGTTCCCACCAGCGCTACGGCAGGCAGCCAACAGCTACCTGGACAACGGAAATCTCACTGCCGCGCTCACGGCAGCTCGCGTGTCAGGCCCGGCAGAGGTGGGCGGGGTGAACCAAGGCCGCTGACTGCGCTTCCCAGTTTGAAACTGGGAAGCCTAATCGGCTGAAGAGATCAATCAACAAACCTCAAGACGCAGCACCCTACGAACGGTACGCTCAACTCCCCACCCACAAAACGGACTTGGCCCCAACAGGCCGGACCCCCTGGCCACAGCTCGTCGGATCGAGAGGCCAGGGGGTCCGGAAGGCCGCAGGAGCCGAGCTCCGACGACACGACAGGATGTTATCCGTGGACGACCGAAGCGCGCCCGCATCCCCGTCCGAGCCTCCGTTACCTCAACCTCCTCCCGCCGCGCACGCCCTGCTCATGGCGCTGATCACGACGTACCCCTCGACGCCCTCCCCGTACGCACCTTGGGCGTGGGGCGCCGTGATCGTGATCGTGGTGCTGGTCTATGCGGGCGTGTTCCGTCCGCGCTCGGCCTGACGGTCACGGCGGGACACCCTGGTGCCGACCTGTGCGTCGGCACCAGGGGTTCCCCCTGCCCGCGCCGGGTTCCGTGGCGCCCATGTAGCACCTCGTTGAGCCCGATCAGCGCGTTTCTCGTAGCCGCGTACTCAGGATGTGGCAGGCATGTTCCCTGGATCCATGACCCCAGACATCCCGGACACCCCAGCACCCTTCGCCGCGTTGTCTCCGGCCGCCCATCAGGTGTGGGCGAAGCACGAACGCTCGTCGGACACTTCGCTGCCCCTCTGGCGGCACCTGGCGGACAGCGCGGCCACGGCCGGGCAATTGTGGGAGCGCTGGGTGCCCCGAGGGGTCGTGAAGTTGGTGGCCACGGCGCTGCCCGGCGCGGAGGACGACGCCCTTCGGCTGGTCCGCTTCCTGGGGGCCGCCCATGACGTCGGAAAGGCAACCCCCGCCTTCGCCTGCCAAGTCGAGCCGCTGGCGAGCCTCATGCGGGATGTCGGACTCGACATGCTTCTCCTCAAGGAGTACGGGCAGGACAGGAAGCTCGCACCACACGGACTCGCCGGGCAGTTGCTGCTGCAGGAGTGGCTGTCCGAACGGTTCGGTCTGGGCAATCGGATAGCGGGGCAGTTCGCGGTGGTGGCAGGCGGGCACCATGGGGTGCCCCCCGATCACCAGCAGATCCATGATCTTCAGCTGCGGCCGTACCTGCTGCGGCATCCAGGCGCCAGTGAGGCGGCGTGGCACCGGGTTCAGTACGAACTCATGGATGGGTGCGCCGAATTGGCGGGCGTGGCCGAACGGCTTCCGGAGTGGCGTGGTGTGCGGTTGCCTCAGCCCGCGCAGGTGGCGCTGACCGCCGTGGTGATCCTCGCCGACTGGATCGCCAGCTCACCCGAGCTCTTTCCGTACGACCCCGAGACGTGGCGCCCGGAAGGCCCGGTCGGTGAGCGGCGGCGGTTCCGGGCGGCGTGGGAGGGGCTCGCGCTGCCCGGGCCGTGGGCACCCGAGGATCCACCGGGCTCGCCCGCGGAGTTGTTCGTGCGGCGGTTTCCCCAGCTGGCCGAGGCGGAGATTCGGCCTGTGCAGAGCGCCTCCGTTCAACTGGCCCGGACGATGCCCACGCCAGGCCTGGTGGTGATCGAGGCCCCGATGGGTGAAGGAAAGACAGAGGCGGCGCTCGCGGCTGCGGAGATCCTCGCCGCTCGCGCGGGAGCGGGCGGAGTTCTGATCGCCCTGCCGACACGTGCCACGAGCGATGCCATGTTCTCCCGGGTGACGGCATGGCTGAACCGCCTTCCAGGGGCCGAGGAGGAAAAGGCGCCGCGCTCTGTCGTCCTCGCGCACGCCAAGGCCGCACTCAACGACGAATGGGCCGGTCTGCTCGCCCAAGGACAGCGGACCATCGCCGCCGTGGACCTCGACGGCGGCGAGTCCATAGCGTCGGCTGCGCACCGACCCGCCGGGCTGCACGCACATCAGTGGCTGCGCGGGCGGAAGAAACAGCTCCTGGCCTCTTTCGCGGTGACGACCATTGACCAGGTGCTGTTCGCGGGGCTCAAGAGCCGACACCTAGCACTGCGGCACCTCGCGGTCGCGGGGAAGGTCGTCATCATCGACGAGGTGCACGCGTACGACGCCTACATGGGTAGGTACTTGGATCGCGTGCTCGAGTGGCTGGCGGCGTACCGCGTCCCGGTCGTCCTGCTCTCGGCGACGCTTCCCGCTGCCCGCAGGAAGGCACTCATCGCCGCCTATTGCGGTGGGAGTGACGACGGGAGCCCCGACTCCGGCACGGCGTACCCACTCCTCACGGCGGCCGCTCCCGGGCACACGGCAATCACCGCGACACCTCCGGCCGCCTCCGGCCGCCGTACCGACGTACGGATCGAACGCATCGACGACGACCTCGCCATCCTCGCCGATCGCCTGGACGGCGAACTGGCCGACGGCGGTTGCGCCTTGGTCGTCCGCAACACCGTCGACCGAGTGCTGGAAGCAGCTGACGCGCTGCGGGCCCAGCTCGGGGCGGACGCCGTGACCGTGGCGCACTCGCGGTTCCTGGCCGCGGACCGGGCCACCAAGGACGCGGCCATGCTCCGGATGTTCGGGCCGGACGGAGCGGAGCGGCCACACCGACACGTCGTAGTGGCCAGCCAAGTTCTCGAGCAGTCGCTCGATGTCGACTTCGACTTCCTTGTCACGGACGCGGCGCCGGTGGACCTGGTGCTGCAGCGCATGGGGCGGCTGCATCGGCATGTGAGGCCGCGGCCTGCACGTCTGGCCCGGCCGCGTTGCCTGATCACGGGCGTGGACTGGGGAGCCGAGCCACCCAAGCCCGTTCCCGGGACGCTGGCCGTCTACCGGAGCGCGTACACGCTGCTGCGCACGCTGGCGGTGCTCGGCCCCTTCCTGGACGGCGAGGCCTTGGTGCTTCCCGACGGGATCAGCCCACTCGTCCAGGCCGTGTACGGCGACGAGCCGGTCTGCCCCGGCTCCTGGGCCGACCAGATGGGCGAGGCACGGGTCGAGCACGACCGCTTGCTCGGACAGAAGCGAGAACGGGCCGAGAGTTTCCTGCTCAGTCCGGTACGGCGGCCGGGGAGGCCGGTGTACGGCTGGCTGAACGCGCATGCCGGCGACGCGGACGACAGCCCTGCCGGGCGCGCCCAAGTCCGCGATACCGCCGAGACGCTGGAGGTGCTGGTCGTACAGCAGCAAGCTGACAGGCGACTCACGACCGTCCCGTGGCTGGACGACGGGGCCGAGGGCGGGCGTGGTGGGCTCGAGTTGCCTGTCGACTTCCCGCCGTCGCGCCGCGCGGCCGAGGCGGTGGCGGCGAGCGCCCTCACGCTCCCCGGACGCTTCAGCACCCAGTGGACCATCGGTGAGCTGGAGCGCTTCCTGGTTCCCGCATGGCAGGTCAAGGAGTGCCCCTGGCTCGCGGGCGAGCTGATTCTCGTCTTGGACGCCGATTGTCAGACCCGTCTGTCAGGCTTCCTTCTCACCTACAGCCGGACCGATGGGCTGCGGGTGACGGCTCCCGGCATGCCCACGGAGGGGCGTGCCAGGCCGGAAGACACAACAAGGGAAGCAGCAGAGAGGGGAAGCCCAAATGGACGCCGCATTAGGGGACTTATCGAAACGCGGGACACCGTCGACGCCCCTCTCCCTGCTGGCGAACGTGAACAGGAACCGGAGGCCGCAATGAGCGTACGGCCCCCCTCTTTCGACCTGGTGTCCTCGCCGTGGCTTCCCGTCCAGCATGTCGAAGGCACGGTGGAGGAGGTCTCTTTGCTCGGTCTCTTCGAAGAGGCTCACCGCCTGCGGCGGCTCGTGGGCGACATCCCCACGCAGGAGCTGGCCCTGCTCCGGCTGCTGCTCGCCATCCTGTACGACACCCTGGAGGGGCCCGCCGAGCTGGAGGCGTGGGAGGACCTCTGGCTCGCGGACGACCCGTTCTCCGCGGTGGCGAGCTACCTGAAGCGCCATCGCGACCGCTTCGACCTCTTCCACCCCGACGACCCGTTCTACCAGGTCGCGGATCTCCGCACGGCCAAGGACGAGCTGGCCCCGCTCAGCCGCATCGTCGCGGACGTCCCCGTGGGGGAACCCTTCTTCGCCATGCGACGACCTGGAGTCGATCAGTTGTCGTACGCGGAGGCGGCGCGCTGGCTCGTGCACGCCCATGCCTACGACACCTCGGGGATCAAGTCCGCCATGGTCGGCGACACGCGCGGGAAGGCAGGAAAGGTCTACCCGCTGGGCGTGGGCTCCTTGGGAGACCTCGGCGGAATCTTCGCCGAGGGTGACACGCTGCGGGAAACGCTGTTGCTCAACCTGATCGCCTTCGAGGAGGCGTACCACGGGCGCGCGGCACCGAGCGCGGACGATGACCGGCCCGTCTGGCGACGCCCGCGGGTCGGGGCCGAGGAACGTGACGATGCCTCCGGCGGGCCCCGCGGCCTGCGGGACCTGTACACCTGGCAGAGCCGCAGAGTCCGGCTGCACGCGCGAGACGGTGTCGTCACCGGCGTGATCCTCGGATACGGCGACCGACTCGCCATGTCCTCCCCCCGGACACTGGAGCCGATGTCCAGCTGGCGCCGCAGCCCCACCCAGGAGAAGAAGCAGAAGCGCCCGCTGGTGTACATGCCCCAGCGGCACGACCCCAGCAAGGCGGCCTGGCGTGGACTCGCCTCCCTGCTGCCCGCCCGGCAGCAGGCGTCGGACATGGCCAGGCGCGGAGAGGCCGCGGAGACCTTGCGCTCCGGCATCACCGACTGGATCACCCAAGTGATCACCAATGGGGAAATCCTCCCCAGCAAACTGGTGCGACTGCGGCTGATCGGTGCCAAGTACGGGACCCAGCAGTCCGTGATCGACGAGATCGCCGACGACTCCGTCGTCCTGCCCGTCATCACTCTCCACGAGAAGGACCCGATCTACGGCGCCGCCGCCCTGGACGCCGTCAGCGAAGCCGATCGGGCCGTGACCGCGCTCGGGCAGCTCGCCGCGAACCTCGCCCGTGCCGCGGGCACCGACCCCGCTGCGCCCAACGACACCGCGCGTGACCTCGGATTCGGGGCGCTAGACGGCCCGTACCGAGCGTGGCTGAAGGACCTGCTCACCTTTCCCGATCTGCACACGGCTCGGCAGGAGTGGCGGTCCACAGTGCGGCGGCACATGACGAGGCTCGGCAGGCAGCTCCTCCGTTCCGCAGGGCCCGCCGCCGACGAGGGGCGCCTCGTGGACATCCCGAAGCTCGGAGTTCGGCTGCTGGACGCGGGCCGCGCCGAGAGCTGGTTCCGCGCCCGGCTCGACAAGGTCCTCGGGCCACCCGTCGCCGGAACGCCAGCGCCGCGCTCCCCCGAATCCCGGGCCGCCACTGACATCCGTACGGAGGCAACACCGTGACCTCAGCCAGCAACGGCACCACACGTTCCCCCGCCGGACAAGCGGCTGCGGAGACCATCGGGCGGCTGCAAGCCGGGTACCGACGCGACGTCGCGTCCTCGGTCGCGGCAGTGGCCAGGCTGCGCCGCGAGGTCGGGCGGGATCCTCACGGTTCACCCACCAGTTGGGGTCTCGATGATTTGGAGGCGCTGACGAGGCTCCGCGAGCGGGCGGCGCGGGAGCGAGAGGACGGCACGCCGGAGCCGTTGTCGTATCCGGAAAGAAGGTGGCGTGAAGAGCGGGAGGACCGCGAGGACCGCGCGGTCCACTTGGCTGTGACGCTGTGGGCACTGCACCAGCAGTCGCTGCGCGACGAGGCGATGCACGTCCCTCGCTGGGCTCTGGGCCGTGCCGCGCGGCGCCTGTCCGAGGGCAAGGCGGGCACGAAGGACCGGGACGACAAGGAGAACCCAGGGTCGGGCAGCGCCCAGGATGAGGCCGTGCGGTCCAGGACAGTCCCGGACACGGAGCTCAACCCTGCCGTGCGCAAGCGTTTCGTACGCATCGGCAGCTCGACCGACTTCGAGACGCTGGCCGTCCGCCTTCGCGAGATGGTGCTGCTGCTGCGCTCCGCCCGCATCCCCCTGGACTACGGCCTCCTCGCCGACCAGCTCGACCGCTGGCAGCAGTCGACGTTCCAAGCCGATGTGCGGCGGGAGTGGGGGCGGGGCTTCCACCGCGTGTACGACCCGTCGGCGACGGCCGCGGACGAGCGGAATGCGCCCGGCCCCTCTGCCGAGGGCTTGGACCTGACAGCCGCGGACGCGGGCGAATAGCACCCACCCCACGCAGAGACGCGCCACAACACGCCCCCTGGCCCCACCTGCGCGCGGGCCGAACGCCGCAGGTCGATCCGAGAAGAACGGAATAACCGTGCCCCGGACCATCCTCGATATCCACATCCTGCAGACCGTCCCGCCGAGCAACCTCAACCGCGACGACACCGGGACGCCCAAGTCAGCCATTTTCGGCGGAGTGCGGCGGGCCCGCGTCTCCAGCCAGGCATGGAAGCGCGCCACACGAAAGGCCTTCGACGACCTGCTGCCCGCCGACGCACTCGGCGTCCGGACGAAGAAGGTCACCCAGGCACTGGCCCAGCGGATCACCGACAAGGACCCCTCCCTGAAGGAACCGGCCGTACAGCTGGCGGCCGCGGTCCTCGAAGCGGCCACGGGTTCCAAGATCGAGCCGCCGAAGCGCAAGCCGAAGAACGGTGAGGACGCCTCCGCAGCACCGGAAGCCCCGTATCTGATGTTCCTCAGCAGAACGCAACTGGACGCCCTGGCCGCGTTCGTGGTGGCGGGCAGCGGGCCCGACGGCGATGTGAAAGTGCTCAAGGAGCACCTCAAAGTCAAGGAGAACAAGGCACAGGCCAAGCTGGCCGTGGACACCCGGCACTCGGTGGACATCGCCTTGTTCGGACGGATGGTCGCGGACTCCGCGGACCTCAATGTCGAAGCGGCCGTCCAGGTGGCCCACGCCATCGGCGTGCACAAGTCGGAGATCGAATCCGACTACTACACGGCCGTGGACGACCTGAGCCCGGACGACGAGTCCGGCGCCGGGATGATCGGAACCGTCGACTTCAACTCCGCCACGCTCTACCGCTACGCGGCCGTCGACGTGGACGAGTTGCAGCGCAACCTCGGGGCTGGGCTCAAGGAAGAAGAATCACCGAGCGCTCCAGTGGAGAAGGCCGTCAGCGCGTTCTTGGAGGCGTTCATCACCTCCCTGCCCACCGGGAAGATCAACACCTTCGGCAACCACACCCTGCCCGCCGCCGTCATCGTCAAGCTCCGCGACCGCCGCCCGGTCAGCTTCGTCGGGGCTTTCGAGGAGCCGGTGCCGCAAGGGGTTGGCGGCGGCTACCTGCGCGAGAGCTGTGCCCGCCTCGCGGAGTACGTCCCGGACTTGGAGCGCCAGTACGGCATCGACTCCGACGAGCACAGCTGGGTGTTCCGGATTGGTCAGGACACGCAGACGCTGGCACCGCTCGGCGCGGGCGTCACGCTCGATGTGCTGCTGCGGGACGTGACGGCGGCGGTGGCGCGGCGGGTGGGGTCCGGGGCATGACGGTGCTGCTGCTACGGCTCGCCGGCCCCATGCAGTCGTGGGGGTCGGCAGCCCGCTTCGCCCGCCGCAGCACCGAGAACGCACCCACCAAGAGCGGCGTGCTCGGTCTGCTTGCAGCCGCCGAGGGGCGTCCGCGCGATGCGGACCTCTCCGATCTGGTGGCGCTGCGGTTCGGCGTGCGGATCGACCAACCCGGCTCCAGGCTGCGGGACTTCCATACTGCGCACCACGCCGACTCCGGCAAGGCCATGCCGCTGTCCGAGCGGTTCTACCTCAGCGACGCCGTCTTCGTCGCCGGGGTCGAGGGGGATGAGGACCTGCTGCACCGCCTACACGAGGCGGTGCTCGCCCCGCACTTCCTTCCCTACCTTGGCCGCCGCTCCTGCCCGCCGTCCCGCCCACTCGACATGGGGCTGCCGCAGCGGGGCGTCACCTTGGAGGAGGCCCTGCGGGGCGCTCCCTTGCAGGCCTCCCACTGGTACGTGCGGCAGGCAGCGAAGCGCGGCGAGAATCCATCCGATCCCGATCCGCTGGATCTGCTCGTGGACTGCCCGCCTGGCGAGACCCCGCACCTGTCGATGCGGGACTCCCCGGTGAGCTACGACCCACGCCACCGGCAGTACGCCCTGCGCGGCGTCCTCACCGGCCACGTCGACGCGCCCTCCGCGCACGACCCGACCATCGGCCTCCGCCGCCTCGACACCGCCGGGCCGACCGCTCCACCCCCTCCAAGGACTTTCTGATGTACCTGACCCGCTTCCGCATCAACACCGGACGCCCGCAGGCCCGTCGGCTCCTCGGGTCACCTCACCTGCTCCACGGCGCCATCAACATGTCCTTCCCCGAACTCCCGTCGCGTGATGGCCAAGGGCCACGCGTGCTGTGGCGGACCGACCCGGCGGCGGGCGGGCGGACCGACCTGTTCATCGTCAGCCCCACCCGGCCCGACCTGACGCACCTCGTCGAACAGGCGGGCTGGCCCGCCCTGGAAGAGCAGGGGTGGAGCACGTTCGCGTACGGAGAGTTCCTCAACGCCCTCGCAGTCGGCGACATCTGGAGTTTCCGTCTCACCGCGAACCCCGTCCACAACATCCGCAAACCAGAAGACGCCCCGAGGTCACGCACGAAACGCGCCGCACACGTCACCCCCGCACACCAGATCAACTGGCTGCTCCAACGCCAGGAGCGGGCCGGGTTCGAGGTACTGCGCACCCCTGCTGAACGCCGACTCACCGAGCGAGGCCATGAGCACGAGGTCATCGTGCACGACCGTCTTCCCCTGCAGTTCCGCAAGCGGAACGCGAACGACGCGGGCCACCAGGAGGCCAGGGGTAGCGGGAAGCTCATGAGCCAGCCCGTGGAGTTCACCCGTGTCACCTTCGACGGGCGGCTTCGCATCACCGATCTGGATGTCTTCCGCCGCACCCTCACCCACGGCCTGGGGAAGGCGAAAGCGTACGGCTGCGGCCTGATGACGCTCGCTCCGGTCCGGGCATCATGAGTACCGTCGGCGCCCGAAGCGCCTCCACTCCGCGCGAACTGAGCCGAGTCGGTGATCGTGTCTCCTTCATCTACCTGGAGCGGTGCACGATCCACCGCGAGGACAACGCGATCACCGCGAGCGACGCGGACGGGGTGACGCACATCCCTTCGGCCACCATTGGCACCCTGCTTCTCGGCCCAGGCACGCGCGTGACCCATCAGGCGATGTCTGTACTCGGCGAATGCGGTGCCGGGGTCGCCTGGGTCGGCGAACGCGGGGTGCGCTTCTACGCGGGCGGACGGGCCCTGACCCGTTCGTCCAGGCTCGTCGAGGCACAGGCCACGGCGTGGGCCAACCTCCGCTCACGCCTCCAGGTGGCACGAGCCATGTACCACCTGCGCTTTCCCCAGGACGACCCTTCGACCCGTACCCGACAGGAACTGCTGAACATGGAGGGCCGCCGGGTCAAGGAGTGCTACCGCCGTGAGTCGGCCCGCACCGGCGTACCCTGGCGGCGACGCGAGTACCACCACGGCGACTTCAGCGCCGGGGACGCCCCCAATCAAGCCGTCACGGCTGCCGCGCAGTGCATGTACGGCATCGCCCACGCGGTAGTGGTGGCCCTCGGCTGCTCACCCGGCCTCGGCTTCGTCCACTCCGGGCACGAGCGCTCCTTCGTCCTCGACATCGCCGACCTCTACAAGACGGAAATCGGCATCCCCGCCGCCTTCGACGCGGCAGCCCAGGGAGACGACGACGTCGCCTCCCGCACACGCCGCTCCCTGCGGGACCGCATCAACACGACGAGGCTGCTCGATCGTTGCGTAGCGGACATCAAGGGCCTGCTCGAACCTCACAGCCGCCTGGCGCCGGACGAGACCACGGACCAGGTGACCCTGCAGTCCGACGGTGACCGTCACATCGAGGGCGGTCGCAATTACGGCCGCTCAGCGGCAGCTGACGGGACCGGCGAGGAGCCGATCTGGTGACCGTCATCGTCCTGGCCAACTGCCCCGCCGGACTGCGCGGATTCCTCACCCGCTGGCTCCTGGAGATCTCCCCCGGCGTCTTCCTCGGCTCTCCCTCCGCCCGAGTCCGCGACATCCTGTGAGACGAAGTCCGCCAATACCGTGGCAAGGGCCGGGCCCTACTGGCCTACCAATCCGACAACGAACAAGGCTTCACTTTCGACACCCACGAACACACCTGGCACCCCACCGACCACGAAGGCCTCACCCTCCTCAACCGTCCCGCACCCCACTCGCCTTCGCCCAGCGGGAGCCCTGCGACTCCCCCACGGCAAGGTTGGAGCAAGGCAGCGAAACGGCGGCGCTTCGGTAGCAGATGAGAGAAGACCACTTTGTAGGCATTCGCCACGCCCCCTACCGCTTCAGGAGGTAAGTCGGCCTCCATGAAAGTACGCAAAAACAGCGACCGTCCCGTACGAAACCCCAGGTCGCGGCCTGTGGTCCCCGCGCGTGCGGGGGTGGTCCGCTCGGGCTCACGGGACAGCGAGTCCACGTTCAGTGGTCCCCGCGCGTGCGGGGGTGGTCCCCGAAGGCGCCCGCCGCGGCCGCCGAGAAGCCGGTGGTCCCCGCGCGTGCGGGGGTGGTCCCAGGATGAGCGACAGGACCGCGACGGCCACGAGGTGGTCCCCGCGCGTGCGGGGGTGGTCCCCGGGGCGTAGCCCTCCGGGTCGGTGGCCGTGAGTGGTCCCCGCGCGTGCGGGGGTGGTCCCGGCGAGACTGCCATAGGCGCAGATGAGTTGGTGTGGTCCCCGCGCGTGCGGGGGTGGTCCCCCGTGCCCAAGCGTGCCCGCTCCCTGCTGCGGGTGGTCCCCGCGCGTGCGGGGGTGGTCCCGCCTTGGTGATGCGCTGCCCGTACGTGACCTTGTGGTCCCCGCGCGTGCGGGGGTGGTCCCGCTCAGGTCATGCAGCCGCGTCACTTCGAGCGGGTGGTCCCCGCGCGTGCGGGGGTGGTCCCGGCCGCATCATCCGCCAGGGCAACGCCAACCCGTGGTCCCCGCGCGTGCAGGGGTGATCCCGTCTGGCCTCTCTACCGGTCGGGCGCCTTCTCGTGGTCCCTGCGCGTGCGGGACCCCGGCGGCGGATCGCTTCCCGCTGGAACAGGTCGGGTTGGCGACGCATCCCGTCTGCGAGCGCGATCGATGCGCTGTAACGACCCGCGGCGCCGACGCCAGCCTGGCCGAAGGCAGCAGTGACGACTCGCTCCGCCGGCTTCATCAGGGAGGCGATCCGCCGGCCAGGGCCAGTGGGCAGGTGCGTACATCCCGGACGCTTCCTGGGACGACCGAGGGCGCGGATATTCCGTGCGTGTGGAGTCAGCGGGAGGAGCCGTGGGACCGTCGACCACGGGTCCCGCAGGCGCCATCCCCAGGTCAGGAGGAGGCTGAAGGCCCGCTGGGGCCACAAGGGCGCGCGGTTGCCTCACCGAGTGGAGGCAACCGCCTCACACAGAACACCCTCCAACCAGCGTTTCCGCAGGTCAGAACGATTTTGCGCGCAGAGCGCGCAGTGGGGCGGGTGGGACTCGAACCCACGGCCGACGGATTATGAGTCCGCTGCTCTAACCGGCTGAGCTACCGCCCCTAACGGCGCGTCGCGCACATTTGTGCGCGCCGTCTGCCGCAGCATAGCCGCTCATACGATCTCCTGCTTCGGCTGGTCGGCATCGCACGACCATGAGGATGCCGCTGCGGCCCGCGCGGTTCCACCAGGGGCGGAACGAGTTCGTGTGCGCGGGCCTCGAGGGCCCGGGCAAGGGGCCGTTGGGGGCCGGGGCAGGGGGCGGCTCCGGCACGCGCGAGGACCCCTGGGCGCCGGGTGGTGCCTCAGGGGTCCTCGTCGTACAGCTCTCCCGACTGGACTCGAACCAGTAACCTGCCGGTTAACAGCCGGCTGCTCTGCCAATTGAGCTACAGGAGACCGAGCTCCCCCGACTGGACTCGAACCAGTAACCTGCCGGTTAACAGCCGGCTGCTCTGCCAATTGAGCTACAGGGGAATGACTCTTGGTGACGGAGTCACTGCAACAATGTCACCTGCCTGGGGATTCCCGGGCGGCGTGCGCTCGCTGCGACACATACATTAGCGCAAGCAGGGGGGTGCTCCGCCAATCGGTATCCCCAGGCGACCGACGTCGGCAGTCGAGGCAAGGGAAAGGGTGGCCGTCATGCGCTACCGGCTCACGTTCGTGGCAGGTCTGGCTCTGGGGTACGTGCTCGGCACGCGCGCCGGGCGCGAGCGTTACGAGCAGCTGAAGAAATCCCTCCGCGAGGTCTCCCAGAACCCCGCCGTGCGCAACACCGTCGAGTCCGCCGCCCTCCAGGGACGCGAGGTCGCGGGCAAGGCCTTCCACACGGTCTCGGAGAAGGTGGGCGACCGCATGCCCGAGTCCGTGGCCGAGCGGGTGCGGTCGCTGCGCGAGCGCGGGCAGGGCGACGCCGAGGACGACTGGGGGACCAGTAACACCTAGGCAGTCCGGCGGAGCGGAGGGGCGACGTGATCGCCGTCCTTCCCCTCTGCCGCGCCGCCGCCCCGGGCCGGAGCTGGCACTTTCCGCCCGGGGCGGACCCATGCCCGGGGGCGCCCCCGGGGCCGTGCCCGGACCCGCGCCAGGGTCGCGTCCCCGGCCCTCACGGATCCACGGCCGCCGCCTTCCCGGACGTATGTGCGGGGCATCCCCCCGGGTGCGGCAGAATCCTCGGCATGGGGATAGTCGCGGGGTTGGACAGCTCGCCCGATTTCACACGCATCGTGGTCTGTGACACCGACACGGGCGCCGTACTCAGGCAGGGGTACGCCCCACATCCGCTGGAGGGCCCCGAAGGCGCGCGGCCCAGCGACGTCGATCCACAGGCCTGGCTGCTCTCCCTCGGCGAGGCGGCGGGCGGCGGGCTCCTCGAAGGCGTCCAGGCGATCGGCGTCTGCGCGCAGGAGCACGCCCTCGTCCCCCTCGACGCGCAGGGCGCGACCGTGCGGCCCGCGCTCGTCGGCAACAACCCGCGCGCCCAGGTCGCCGCGGCCGACCTCATCGA
Source organism: Streptomyces sp. AN091965 (assembly GCF_022698285.1). Lineage (NCBI taxonomy): Bacteria > Bacillati > Actinomycetota > Actinomycetes > Kitasatosporales > Streptomycetaceae > Streptomyces > Streptomyces sp. AN091965. Next base: position 3,510,431 of record NZ_JALDMY010000001.1, read on the forward strand.
CGGGCTCGGCAGCCGCCAGGCCTGGGCGCAGGCCGTGGGCTCCGTCCCGCAGGCCGCGCAGCCGGTCGCGAAGCTGCGCTGGCTGGCCCGGCACGAGCCGGAGGCGGCACTGCGCACGAACCTGCTCATGCAGGCCCCCGACTGGCTGGTGTGGCAGCTCCTGGGGCGGCCCGCGCGGCGTACGACGGACCGGGGCGGTGCGTCCGGCACCGGCTACTGGTCGGCGGCGACCAGCGGGTACCGGCCGGACCTGGTCGAGCTCGCGCTCGGCCACCAGGCGATGCTGCCCGAGGTCATCGGCCCCGCCGACGCCGCGGGGACGACGCCCGAGGGGCTGCTGATATCGGCGGGCACCGGCGCGACCATGGCGGCGGCGTTCGGGCTCGGCGTGATGCGGGGCGACGCCGTGGTGTCGCTCGGCGCCTCCGGCTCCGTGATGGCCGTCCACCACGAGGCCCTCGTCGACCCGACCGGCACGATCACCTCGCTCGCCGACGCCACCGGCATGCACCTGCCCGTCGTGCACACGGCGAACGCGGTGCGCGCGCTGCGCGGCACCGCCGAGATGCTGGGCGTCCCGGACCTGGAGACGCTCTCCGACCTGGCCCTGAAGTCGACCCCCGGCGCCCACGGGCTCGTCCTGCTGCCCTATCTGGAGGGCGAGAAGACGCCGAGCCTGCCGCACGCGGCGGGCACCCTGACCGGGCTGCGGCGCGAGTCCATGAAGCCGGAGCACCTGGCGCGGGCGGCCTTCGAGGGCATGCTCTGCGGGCTCGGCGACGCGCTCGACGTGCTGCGCGGGCGCGGGGTGGAGGTGCGGCGGGTGTTCCTGCTCGGGTCCGCCGCCGAGCTGCCCGCCGTGCGGGCCGTCGCGCCGATGCTCTTCGGTACGCAGGTCGTGGTGGTCCAGCCCGCCGACTACGCCGCGATCGGCGCCGCGCGCCAGGCGACCTGGGCGCTCACCGGGCAGCTGCCGCAGTGGCAGGGCGCGGTCACGCAGGTCTTCGAGCCGGGCGAGGAGCTCGCGGTGGGGCAGGCGGTGCGCCAGCAGTACGTAACGGTGCGCGAGCAGGCGCACCCGGGTGCTTTCGCGCCCTGAGCCGCCCCCACACCCCCGCGCCCTCGCTCCCCACCCCGAGCACCCCGCGCGCCGAACGCCCCACGCCCCGCGCCTCCCCCACGCCCCGGACACACACGCGCCGCGGCACGCCTTGGCATGCCCCCACACATCCCTCGGCCCGGAGTAAGGCATTCCGCCACGTTCCGTGAGGGAAATGAAGCGTTCAGTGTGCCCAGAACTTGACCAGGGCTGATTTTTGACCCGGTCATGGGTTAATCGGTTGCACACGGCCGGGGTCGGTGGCGCAGGATGGTGGGCGGCCCTTCGCCCGCCGCCCCGACTCCGTCCCAACTCCGAGACTCTGCCGAGAGACGAGCGTGCTCATACGACTTCTGCGGACCCACCTGGATCCGTACAAAAAGCCCATCGCCCTGCTGGTGCTCCTGCAGTTCCTGCAGACCTGCGCCTCTCTCTACCTCCCCACCCTGAACGCCGACATCATCGACAACGGCGTCGTGGAGGGGGACACCGGCTACATCCTGACGTTCGGCGCCGTCATGCTGGCCGTCACCGTGGTCCAGATGGTGTGCAACATCGGCGCGGTCCTGTACGGCGCGCGCACCTCCGCCGAGCTCGGCCGTGACGTACGGGCTGCCGTCTTCGACCGCGTGCAGTCGTTCTCCGCGCGCGAGATGGGCCAGTTCGGCGCGCCCACCCTGATCACGCGGACCACCAACGACGTGCAGCAGGTGCAGACGCTCGTCCTGATGGCGTTCACGCTGATGGTGTCGGCGCCGATCATGTGCGTCGGCGGCATCGTCATGGCGCTCGGCCAGGACGTGCCGCTGTCCGGCGTGCTGCTCGCCGTCGTGCCGGTGCTCGGCATCAGCGTCAGCCTGATCGTCCGCCGCCTGCGGCCGCTGTTCCGCACCATGCAGGTGCGGCTCGACACGGTGAACCGCGTGCTGCGCGAGCAGATCACCGGCAACCGCGTGATCCGCGCCTTCGTGCGCGACCCCTACGAGAAGGACCGCTTCCGGGGCGCCAACAGCGACCTGACCGACGTCTCGCTCGCCAGCGGCAAGCTGCTCGCGCTGATGTTCCCGGTCGTCATGACGGTGGTGAACCTGTCGTCGATCGCCGTCGTCTGGTTCGGCGCGCACCGCATCGACAGCGGCGCCATGGAGATCGGCGCGCTCACCGCGTTCCTCGCGTACCTGCTCCAGATCGTCATGGCCGTGATGATGGCCACGTTCATGTTCATGATGATCCCGCGGGCCGAGGTGTGCGCCGAGCGCATCCAGGAGGTCCTGGACACCGAGACCAGCGTCGTGCCGCCCGCCGAGCCCGTCCGCGAGCTGCGCGGCCACGGCCACCTGGAGCTGCGCGGCGCCGGATTCCGCTACCCGGGCGCGGAGGAGCCGGTGCTCAAGGGCATCGAGCTGACCGCGCGGCCCGGCGAGACGACCGCAGTGATCGGCTCCACGGGCAGCGGCAAGTCGACGCTGTTGAGCCTCGTGCCGCGCCTGATGGACGTCACCGAGGGCGAGGTCCTCGTCAACGGCGTGGCGGTGAGCTCCGTGGAGCCCGCGCTGCTCGCGCGGACCGTGGGGCTCGTCCCGCAGAAGCCGTACCTGTTCGCCGGGACCGTGGCCGGCAACCTGCGGTACGGCAACCCGGACGCCACCGACGAGGAGCTGTGGCACGCCCTGGAGGTGGCGCAGGCCAAGGGCTTCGTGGAGTCCCTGGAGGAGGGGCTCGACGCGCCCATCGCGCAGGGCGGGACGAACGTGTCCGGCGGGCAGCGGCAGCGGCTCTCCATCGCGCGCACGCTCGTGCAGCGTCCGGAGATCTATCTGTTCGACGACTCGTTCTCCGCGCTCGACTACGCCACCGACGCGGCGCTGCGGGCCGCGCTCACGCACGAGACCCGCGAGGCCACGGTCGTGATCGTCGCGCAGCGCGTGTCGACGATCCGCGACGCCGACCGGATCGTCGTCCTGGACGAGGGCCGGGTCGTCGGCACCGGCCGCCACCACGAGCTGATGGCTGACAACGAGACGTACCGGGAGATCGTCCTCTCCCAGCTGACGGAAGCGGAGGCCGCGTAATGCCCCCTGGTGGCATGGGTGGACCCATGATGGGACCCGACTCCCGGTCCATGGACTTCAAGGGCTCGGGGAAGCGGCTGCTCGCGCAGTTCCGGCCGGAGCGGGCCACGATGTACGGGATGCTCACCGCGGTGGTCCTGAGCGTCGCGATGTCCGTGCTCGGACCGAAGATCCTCGGGCACGCCACCGACCTGGTGTTCGCGGGCATCGTCGGGCGGACCATGCCCGAGGGCGAGTCCAAGGGCGAGGCGATCGAGCGGCTGCGCGAGCACGGCGAGGGCGGCATGGCCGACATGCTCACCGGCCTCGACTTCACCCCGGGCCAGGGCATCGACTTCGGCGCGGTCGGCGAGGTGCTGCTGCTCGCCACGGCCGTGTTCGCGGTCGCGGGCCTGATGATGACCGTGGGCACGCGCCTGGGGAACCGCGCCATCAACCGCACCGTGTTCCGGCTGCGGGGCGACGTCCAGGCGAAGATGTCGCGCCTGCCGCTGTCGTACTTCGACAAGCGGCAGCGCGGCGAGGTGCTCAGCCGGGCCACGAACGACATCGACAACATCAACCAGACGCTCCAGCAGACGCTGGGCCAGCTCATCAGCTCGCTGCTCACGATCGTCGGCGTCCTGATCATGATGTTCTGGATCTCGCCGCTGCTCGCGCTCGTCGCCCTGGTGACGGTGCCGCTGTCGTTCGTCGTGGCGACGAAGGTCGGCAAGCGGTCGCAGCCGCAGTTCGTGCAGCAGTGGAAGTCCACCGGCTCGCTGAACGCGCACGTGGAGGAGATGTACACCGGCCACACCCTGGTGAAGGTGTTCGGCCGCCAGGAGGAGTCGGCGAAGGCGTTCGCCACGCACAACGACGCGCTGTACGAGGCGTCGTACAAGGCGCAGTTCAACAGCGGGCTCATGCAGCCGCTGCTGTTCTTCATGTCGAACGTGAACTACGTCCTGGTGGCCGTGGTCGGCGGTCTGCGGGTCGCCTCCGGTGCCCTGTCGATCGGTGACGTCCAGGCCTTCATCCAGTACTCGCGGCAGTTCTCGATGCCGCTCACGCAGGTCGCGTCGATGGCGAACCTGGTGCAGTCCGGCGTCGCGTCCGCCGAGCGGATCTTCGAGCTCCTGGACGCCGAGGAGCAGGGGCCCGACCCCGTCCCCGGCGAGCGCCCCGCCGAGCTGCGCGGCCGCGTGGAGATGGAGCACGTGTCGTTCCGCTACGCCGAGGACAAGCCGCTGATCGAGGACCTGTCGCTCGTCGTGAAGCCGGGCCACACCGTCGCCATCGTCGGCCCCACCGGCGCGGGCAAGACCACGCTCGTGAACCTGCTCATGCGGTTCTACGAGGTCACGGGCGGCCGCATCGCGCTGGACGGCACGGACATCACGAAGATGACGCGGGACGAGCTGCGCGGCGCCATCGGCATGGTCCTCCAGGACACCTGGCTGTTCGGCGGCAGCATCGCGGACAACATCGCGTACGGGGCCGCGGGCGAGGTCACGCGCGAGCAGATCGAGGAGGCCGCGCGGGCCGCGCACGCCGACCGGTTCATCCGCACCCTGCCGGACGGGTACGACACGGTCATCGACGACGAGGGCACGGGCGTCAGCGCGGGCGAGAAGCAGCTCATCACCATCGCGCGGGCGTTCCTGTCCGACCCGGTGATCCTGGTCCTCGACGAGGCGACCAGCTCGGTCGACACCCGCACCGAGGTCCTCATCCAGAAGGCCATGGCGCGGCTCGCGCACGGGCGCACGTCGTTCGTGATCGCGCACCGGCTTTCCACCATCCGCGACGCCGACACCATCCTCGTGATGGAGAACGGGGCGATCGTGGAGCAGGGCACGCACGACGCGCTCCTTGCCGCGGGCGGGGCCTATTCCCGCCTGTACGCCGCGCAGTTCGCGCAGGCCGTGGCGGAGGTCGGCTGACCTCAGTCCAGATAGCCGCGGAGCTGGTCCGCGAAGGCGTGGTCCCGCAGCTTGTTGAGGGTCTTGGACTCGATCTGGCGGATGCGTTCGCGCGTCACGCCGAAGATCCGGCCTATCTCCTCCAGGGTGCGGGGCCTGCCGTCCGCGAGGCCGTAGCGCAGCTGGACGACCTTGCGCTCGCGCTCGCCGAGCGTGGAGAGCACGGCCTCCAGGTGCTCGCGCAGGAGCAGGAAGGCGGCCGACTCCACGGGGCTCGCCGCGTCGCCGTCCTCGATGAGGTCGCCGAGCGCCACGTCGTCCTCCTCGCCCACGGGCGCGTGCAGCGACACCGGCTCCTGCGCGAGCCGGAGCACCTCGCTGACGCGCTCGTGCGGCAGGTCGAGGTGGGCGGCGACCTCCTCGGGCGTCGGCTCGTACCCGCGCTCCTGGAGCATGCGGCGCTGCACCCGCACCACCCGGTTGATCAGCTCGACGACGTGCACCGGCACGCGGATGGTGCGGGCCTGGTCGGCGAGCGCCCGGGACATGGCCTGGCGGATCCACCAGGTCGCGTACGTGGAGAACTTGTAGCCGCGCGCGTAGTCGAACTTCTCGACCGCCCGGATGAGGCCCAGGTTGCCCTCCTGGACGAGGTCGAGCATCGTCAGGCCGCGCCCCACGTACCGCTTCGCCACGGACACCACGAGGCGGAGGTTCGCCTCGATGAGGCGGCGCTTGGCCATGCGGCCCACGACGACCAGCTTGTCCAGGTCGAGGGCCAGCTGGGAGTCCAGGTCGGGGGTGCCGGCCAGCTTCTCCTCGGCGAACAGCCCGGCCTCGACGGCGCGGGCGAGCTCGACCTCCTCGGCGGCGGTGAGCAGGGGGATGCGGCCGATCTCGCGCAGGTACTGGCGGAACAGGTCGGACGAGGGGCCGCCGGTATCCGCCCGGCCGCGCGGACTCGGCAGCTCGATCGTCTCGACGGTGGCCTCGGCGGCTTCGGCGGGCTCAGCGGCCCCGGCCCCGGGCGGGTCGGCCAGGCGTTCGTCCGGCGCGAGCTCCGGGTGCCGGGCGCCACGGCTCTGCGGCGGCACGGTCGTGATGACGTCGGCTTCCGCCTCCACGTCCACGGCCGGCGCGGTGTCGGTTTCGGTGAGGGTCTGGGTCTGCACGGGGGCGACCTCCAGGGTGATCGCTGCTGAGGCGGGTGGCAGCGGTACAACGGGACCGGCGTCGACGGCCTCGCCGCTGTCCGTCCCGAACACGATGTGTGGAACCGCGGAATCGTCGGACCCGCAGGCACTGTCTGCGGTCCGGCCGCGCTCCGAGGACTCAGGCACCGCCACCCAGTGTGGAGTACGACACACGGCCGCCACGAGGGGCGTGCGGTGACTTTTTGAGTCCGGTCCGTAACCGGTCGGTTACCCCTCGCGGGGCGCCTCAGACCCGCGAGTGTCAGAGGGCCGCCGCGCCCCGTTCGCGCAGGGCGCGGGCGTACTGCTGGAGGACCCACAACTCGTTCTGGACGTTGGTGAGTTGCTGGGGGTCGCCGTGGCCGCCGCTGAGGCGGGTGAAGGTGCCCTGGACGTCGCGGATGCGCCGGTCGACGGCCCGCAGCCGCACGGTGACCAGCTGCTCCCCCGCGTACGCCTCGTCGACCGTGCGGCGCATGATCGCCTCCACGGCCAGCTCCGTGACCATGGCGCGGACCGCGTCGTCGGGCGCGGCGTCGCGCACCCGCACGAGGTACTCCTGCGGGTCCTGGGCGCCGAACTCGGCGCCCCCCGCCTCCATGACGGCCTGGCGCACGGCCGCGTACGGGGCGGCCGTGAACTCGTCCACGCCGTACGCGTCGAAGGCCGGGGAGACCAGGTCCGGGCGCTGGAGGGCGAGCTTGAGGAGCTCGCGCTCGGTGGCGTAGACGGGGTTGCGGAGGTTCAGGGCGGGGCCCGAGGCGACCGCGGGCGCGGCCTGCGGGACCGTCTGGGGGCCGCGCCCCGGCGCCGGGCCCTTGCCGCCGCGGTCCCGCGCCCAGCGGGCGAGCTGCGCGACCCGCTTGACGACGAACTGCGTGTCGAGGATGCCGAGCATGCCCGCGAGCTGTACGGCGACCTCGTGCTGCGCGCCGCTGTTCTTGATGCGGGCGACGACGGGCGCGGCCTCGTCCAGGGCGGCGGCGCGGCCCGCGGGGGTCTCCAGGTCGTAGCGCGCGACGATCTGGCGGAGCGCGAACTCGAAGAGCGGCGTGCGGGGTTCGACCAGGTCGGTGACCGCGGAGTCGCCCTTGGCGAGGCGCAGGTCGCAGGGGTCCATGCCGTCGGGCGCGATCGCGATGTACGTCTCGGCGGCGAACTTCTGGTCGTCCTCGAAGGCGCGCAGGGCCGCCTTCTGCCCGGCCGCGTCGCCGTCGAACGTGAAGATCACGCGCGCCGAGCCGTTGTCCATGAGCAGCCTGCGGAGGATCTTGATGTGGTCGCCGCCGAAGGCGGTGCCGCAGGTCGCGATGGCGGTGGTGACGCCCGCGAGGTGGCAGGCCATGACGTCGGTGTAGCCCTCGACGACGACGGCGCGGCTGGCCTTGGCGATGTCCTTCTTGGCGAGGTCGATGCCGTACAGGACCTGGGACTTCTTGTAGATCGGGGTCTCGGGCGTGTTCAGGTACTTCGGGCCGTTGTCGTCGTCGCGGAGCTTGCGGGCGCCGAAGCCGACGACCTCGCCGCCGATGTCCCGGATCGGCCACATCAGCCGGCCCCGGAAGCGGTCGATGGGGCCGCGCCTGCCCTCCTGGGAGAGGCCGGAGAGGGTCAGCTCCTTGTCGGTGAAGCCCTTGCCGCGCAGGAAGCGGGTGAGGTGGTCCCAGCCCGCCGGGCTGTAGCCGACGCCGAAGTGCGCGGCCGCGGCCTGGTCGAAGCCGCGCTCGGCGAGGAACTTGCGGCCGATCTCCGCCTCGGGGGACTCCAGCTGGGCCGTGTAGAACTCGGCGGCCGCCTTGTGCGCCTCGACCAGGCGGATGCGCTCGCCGCGCTGGTGGGAGGGGTTGTACCCGCCCTCCTCGTAGCGCAGGGTGATGCCCGCCTTGGCCGCGAGGCGCTCCACCGCCTCGGAGAAGGTCAGGTGGTCGACCTTCATCACGAAGGTGAGGGTGTCGCCGCCCTCCTGGCAGCCGAAGCAGTGGAAGAGGCCCTTGCTGGGGCTGACCTGGAACGACGGGGACTTCTCGTCGTGGAAGGGGCACAGGCCCTTGAGGTTTCCGCCGCCCGCGTTGCGCAGCTGGAGGTACTCGGACACCACGGCGTCGATCGGGACCGCGTCCCGAACCGCCTTCACATCCTCGTCATTGATCCGCCCAGCCACGCGGAAATTCTACGGCCCGGCGTGGGCAGCTCCGCCTCGCGGTGCGCCCCGCGGTGCCCATCGGCGCGCTCCGCGCGCGGGCGTCCCTTCCCGAACCGGGGCTCCGCCCCAGACCCCGCTCCTCGAACGCCGGAGGGGCTGGAAGACCCAGCCCGTCCGGCGTCCGGGGAGCTAGTCGAGCAGGGCCGTCAGGGGGCGGGACGGGTCGGCGAGGGCGTCGGGGTCGGGGCGGGCGGCGGACCTGATGAGCTTCTGGATGGTCTCCGTGACGTCCCACACATTGACGTTCATCCCGGCGAGGACCTGGCCCTCGCTCAGCCAGAAGGCGATGAACTCGCGCTTGCCCGCGTCTCCGCGGATCACCACCTGGTCGTACGTGCCCGGGGGCGCCCAGCCCGAGTACTCCAGGCCGACGTCGTACTGGTCGGAGAAGAAGTACGGCACGCGGTCGTAGGTGACCTCCTTGCCGAGCATGGCGCGGGCGGCGGCCGGGCCGCCGTTGAGGGCGTTGGCCCAGTGCTCGACGCGCAGGCGGGTGTCGAAGAGCGGGTGCCGGACGGCGGCCACGTCCCCGGCGGCGTAGACGTCCGGGTCGGAGGTGCGCAGGCTGATGTCCACGGCGATGCCGCCGCCGTCCGCGCGGTCGACGAGGGCGAGGCCCGCGGACTCCGCGAGGGCGGTGCGCGGGGCGGCGCCGATGGCGGCGAGCACGTCGTGCGCCGGGTGCTCCTCGCCGTCGTCCGTGCGGGCGGCGAGGACCATGCCGTCCTGCCCGGTGATCTCGGTGAGGCGGGCCCCGAAGTGGAAGCGGACGCCGTGCTCGGCGTGCAGGTCGGCGAACATCTGGCCGACCTCGGGGCCGAGGACGGAGTGCAGCGGGGTCGGCTCGGGCTCGACGACGGTGACCTCCGCGCCGTACTCCCGTGCCGCCGCGGCGACTTCGAGGCCGATCCAGCCGGCGCCCGCGATCACCAGGTGGCCGTTGTCGCGGCCGAGCGCGGCCAGGACGTGGCGGAGCCGGTCGGCGTGGGCCAGGCGGCGCAGGTGGTGCACGCCCGCGAGCCCGGTGCCCGGCACGTCGAGACGGCGGGGCTCGGCGCCGGTGGCGAGCAGCAGCTTGTCGTAACGGATGACGGTGCCGTCGCCGAGCCGGACGGTGTGCGCGGCACGGTCTATGGCGACGACGGTCTGACCGAGGTGCAGCTCGACGTCCGCCTGTGCGTACCACGCGGGCTCGTGGACGAAGACGCTGTCGCGCTCCTCCTTGCCGAGGAGGTACCCCTTCGAGAGCGGTGGGCGTTCGTACGGGTGGTCGCGCTCGTCCCCGATGAGGATCACCCGGCCGGTGAAGCCCTCGGCGCGGAGCGTCTCCGCCGCTTTCGCACCCGCGAGACCTCCTCCGACGATGACGAACGTCTGATCCGCGTCGACCACTTGATGCCTCCTCGAAACCTTTGAGTCCACTGGGAGAGTCCCGCACGCAGCGTGAGGGCGGAAGGGGTTGTACCCCAATCCGGCCACTTTCCGTCACATCCTGTGGTCACCTCCCCGGTCACTCACCACTGTGCGCGTTCCGGGACGATCCGGTGAGCCGCGCGTGCAGGGAACGGGCGGCGGCGTCCGTGAGCGACGCGATCTGGTCGATGACCACGCGCTGGGCGGCGCGGTCGTCGGGCGCCGCGTCGTACAGGGCGCGGAACTGGGGGTCGAGGCCCTCGGGGGCGCGCGCGGTGAGCGCGTCGGCGAGCTCGGCGACGCAGACGCGCTGGTCGGCGCGGAGCCGGGTCTGGGCGGGGCGCTGCATCACATAGCGGTCGGCGACGGCCTTGAGGACCGCGCACTCCAGGCGCGCCTCGCGCGGGACGACGAGCTCGGCGGCGTAGCGCGTGAGCCGGCCCGTGCCGTACCGCGCGCGGGTCGCGGTCTCGGCGGCGAGGCAGAAGCGGCCGATGAGCTGGCTGGTGGCGTCCTTGAGACGGGCCTGGGCGACGGCGGACCCGTCGTAGCCGTGCGGCCACCACTCCTGGTCCTGGAGGCGGTCGAGGGCCGCGGCGAGCTCTTCGGGGTCGGTGTCCGCGGGGACGTAGCGGCCGATGGCGACCGCGTACACGTCCCGGCGCTCGGGCTCGGCGTGCAGCGCGTTCGGATCGATGTGGCCCGCGTGCAGGCCGTCCTCCACGTCGTGCACCGAGTACGCGACGTCGTCCGACCAGTCCATGATCTGCGCCTCGAAGCAGGTGCGGTGGCCGGGGGCGCCCTTGCGGACCCAGTCGAAGACGGGCCGGTCGTCCTCGTAGACGCCGAACTTCACGGAGTCAGGATCAGTGGGGTGGGCGCCGCGCGGCCAGGGGTACTTGGTGGCGGCGTCCAGGGCGGCCCTGGTGAGGTTCAGGCCCACGCTGACCAGGTCGCCGGTGTCCGGGCTGAGGACGAAGCGCTTGGGCTCGATGCGGGTGAGCAGGCGCAGGGACTGGGCGTTGCCCTCGAAGCCGCCGCAGTCCTGGGCCAGGTCGTTCAGCGCCTGTTCGCCGTTGTGCCCGAAGGGCGGGTGGCCGAGGTCGTGGGAGAGGCAGGCGGTCTCCACCAGGTCCGGGTCGCAGCCGAGGGCGGCGCCCAGCTCGCGGCCGACCTGGGCGCACTCCAGGGAGTGGGTGAGGCGGGTGCGGGCACTGGCGTCCCAGGCCTGGCTCTTCGTGCCTGGTGTGACCACCTGGGTCTTTCCGGCGAGGCGGCGCAGCGCCGCGGAGTGCAGGACGCGCGCGCGGTCCCGCTGGAAGGCGGTGCGCCCCGGCCGTTTGTCGGGCTCGGCGGCCCAGCGCTCGGCGGCGGCTTCGTCATAGGCGGAGGGGTCCGCCGTGTGCTCGGTCCGGGCGTGCGGTGCGGTGCCTGCCATGCCCCGACAGTAGACGCAGGCGCCGGCGGGGCGCGCCGCGGCCCCGTCAGGCGGGCGCCGGGCACCGCGGCGGCGCCGGGGCGCGATCGGCGGAACGCGCCTGGTCGTAGCGGTGCAGCAGGAGCGCGGCGAGGGCCGGGTGCGCGCCGAGCGGGGCGGCGGCGAGCCACGGCGTGGCGGCGGCGGCCTCGGTGGCGAAGCGGCCGGGCGCCGTGAAGTACGAGGCGACGGCGACGCGGCGGACCCCGGCGGCGGTGAGGCCGCGCACGGCGGCGGTCACGCCGGTGGGTGTCGCGGGGGTGGGAGCGGCGTAGCCGGGGACGACGGGCACGCCGAGGCGGCGGGCGAGCAGGGCGGCGGCGCGGCGCGTGTCGGCGGCGTACGCGGGGTCGCGGGAGCCCGCGGCGGCGAGGACGACGCCGTGGCTGCCGGTGGCCGCGGGCCAGCCCGCCTCCAGGAGGCGGGCGTGCAGGACCTCCGTGAGCAGCGGGTGCGGGCCCAGCGGGGCGGCCACGCGCGAGCGCGGGTGCGTGGCCGCCACGGCGGGGATGTCGTGCCGGGCGTGGTGGCCGTGGCTGAGGAGGAGCGGTACGAGGACGGCGGGCCTGGGCCCCAGGTCGTGGAGGGTTTCGTCCAGCAGGGGGCGGGTGAGCTCGATGTGGGCGAGGCGGACGTCCAGGCCGGGGCGGTGGGCGCGGGTCGCGGCGAGCAGCGCGGTGGCGGTGGCCAGGGCGCGGGGGTCGCGGCTGCCGTGCGCCACGGCTATCAGGGCCGGGGCCTGGTTCTCGGCGGGGTGGGGCGGTGTCATGGGGTGAGGGTGGCGGGGGCGCGTTGCCTTGCTGTTGCGGGGCGGTTTCTGGCGTGGGCGCCTTGTGCGGGGCCCTCCCTCCCGCCCACCCGTGGCTCCCCGGCTTCGTCCGCCCGGCCCCGACGCTCCGCGCTGCCGCTGGTGCCCCACCGTGCCCACCGCTACCGCGGCGGGATTCCCCCACCCGCCCACCCGTCACTCCCCGGCTTCGCCGGACCGGCCCCGTCGCTCCGCGCTGCCGCTGATTTCCCGGCGTGCCCGCCCCCCCATGGCTCCCCAGCTCCGCCCGCCCGGCCCCAACGCTTCGCTCACAGACGCCGGAGCGTCCCGTGGAGCCCCGCGTACCGTGCGCGTAACCCGCCGTGTCAGGGCGGGAAACACGCGCGGGGAAAAGTGGCGGGCATGCAGCCCTCCCCTCCCGTTCAGGACGCCCCGTCCGGTGCCGTCACGCCCACCCACTGTCCGTACTGCGCGCTCCAGTGCGGCATGGGGCTTGCGCGCGAGGGCGAAGGCGTGAAGGTTGTGGAGCGGCCCGCGTTCCCCGTCAACGGGGGCGCGCTGTGCGGCAAGGGCCGCACGGCACCCGAGGTGCTCTCCTCCCGGGTGCGTCTGACCGAGCCCCTCGTCCGATCCCACGCCACGGGCGGGCTCGTACCGGCCACCTGGGAGGAGGCCCTGGACCGCGTGGCCGAGGGGCTCGCCCGGACGCGCGCGGCGCACGGCGCGGACGCGTGCGGGGTGTTCGGCGGCGGCGGGCTCACCAACGAGAAGGCGTACGCGCTCGGCAAGTTCGCGCGGGTGGTGCTCGGGACCTCGCAGATCGACTACAACGGGCGGTTCTGCATGTCGTCCGCCGCGGCGGCGGGGCAGCGGGCGTTCGGCCTCGACCGGGGGCTGCCGTTCCCGCTGGCGGACGTGGCCCGCACCGGGTGCGTGCTGCTCGTCGGCTCGAACCTGGCGGAGACGATGCCGCCCGCGCTGCGCCACCTCACAGAGATGAGGAACAACGGCGGCTCGCTGGTCGTCGTCGATCCGCGCCGCACCCGCACCGCCGAGCAGGCCGATCTGCATCTGGCGCCGCGCCCCGGCACGGATCTGGCGCTCGCCCTCGGCCTGCTGCACCTGGTGGTGACCGAGGGTCACGTCGACGAGGAGTACGTGGCCGCGCGCACCAGCGGCTGGGCCGAGGCGCGGGCGGCAGCGATGGCGCACTGGCCGGAGCACGTGGAGCGGATCACGGGCGTTCCGGTGCCTCAACTGCGGGATGCCGTACGGCGGTTCTGCGCGGCCGAGCACGCCATGGTGCTCACCGCGCGCGGCCCCGAGCAGCAGGCGAAGGGCACGGACACGGTGGCCGCGTGGATCAATCTGTGCCTGGCGACGGGCAGGCCCGGGCGGCCACTGTCCGGGTACGGCTGTCTGACCGGGCAGGGCAACGGGCAGGGCGGCCGTGAGCACGGTCAGAAGGCCGACCAACTGCCGGGCTACCGCAAGCTGACGGACCCCGCGGCGCGTGCGCACGTGGCGGCGGTGTGGGGCGTGGACCCGGATGCGCTGCCGGGGCCGGGACGGTCGGCGTACGAACTGCTCGACGCGCTCGGCGGGGACGTGCGGGCGCTGCTGCTCATGGGCTCCAACCCGGTGGTGTCGGCGCCCCGGGCCGCGCACGTGGAGGAGCGGATCAGGTCCCTCGACTTCCTGGCGGTCGCGGACGTGGTGCTCTCGGAGACCGCCGCGCTCGCCGACGTCGTCCTGCCGGTGACGCAGTGGGCCGAGGAGACCGGCACGGTGACGAACCTGGAGGGCCGGGTGCTGCTGCGGCGCAAGGCGGTGGACCCCCCGCCCGGGGTGCGCGGCGACCTCGACGTGCTCCACGGCCTCGCGGACCGCCTCGGCCACGGCAAGGGCTTCCCGGCCGAGCCGGAGGAGGTCTTCGACGAGCTGCGCCGCGCCAGCGCGGGCGGCCTCGCGGACTACTCGGGCATCACGTACGCACGCCTCGCGGAGGGCGACGGCGAGGGGGTGTTCTGGCCCTGCCCTGAGGACGGGGACGGGGACGGGCACGGGGCGGGTGGGGCCCCGGATGCCGGGACGCCGCGGCTGTTCCTGGAGCGGTTCGCCACCGAGGACGGGCGGGCCCGGTTCGTGGCGGTGTCGCACCGGGCGGCCGCCGAGGAGCCGGACGCGGAGTACCCCGTGATCCTCACCACGGGGCGGGTGCTCGCCCAGTACCAGTCGGGGGCGCAGACGCGGCGCGTGGCCGAGCTGAACGCCGCCGCGCCGGGGCCCTTCGTGGAGCTCCATCCGCGGCTCGCGGCGCGGGTCGGGGTGGCCGACGGGGAGCCGGTCGCCGTGGTGTCGCGGCGCGGCCGGGCCACCGCGCCCGCGCGGGTCACGCCCGGCATCCGGCCCGACACGGTGTTCATGCCGTTCCACTGGCCCGGCGAGGGGCGGGCCAACGTCCTGACCCACCCCGCGCTGGACCCGGTGTCGCGGATGCCGGAGTTCAAGGTGTGCGCGGTCCGCCTGGAGGCACTGGAGGCTCCGACGGGGCCGGGGTGAGCCAGGAGCCGCCGCGCAGCGGCTCCGCCGTGGCCCTGAGGCGTGCGGCCAGGGGCGGGGGCGCCACGTACACCCAGGCCCGCGCCGTCGTGCCGTCCTCGCGGACGACGGGGAGGGCCTCGCGGAGGTAGAGGCTGCGCGGGTCGCCGGGGACGTGCTCCTCCAGGTGGTCGAGGTCGGCGAGCAGCCGCCCGTACGTCTCGGGGCGCGCGGTCACGAGGTCGCCGTGGACGGGGCCCGCGCCGGGGGCCCGGACCGCGTACGGGTAGCCGGGTCCGGCGTACAGGACGGCGTCGGGGAGCAGGGCGGGCGCGCAGGTCAGGACGCGTCCGGACAGGATGGCGTGGTTGCGCCCGCGCGGGCGCAGCGTTCCGTACACGAAGAACGGCAGCCGCTCGGTCACTCGGCGGTCTCCTCCGCGAGCCAGCCCAGGTAGGCCGCGCTGCCGCGGGTGACGGGGGTGGCGATGATCTCCGGGGTCTCGTAGTCGTGGGTCTGGAGCAGCCAGGACTCCAGGGCGGCGTACCGCTCCTGCGTCGTCTTCAGGAACACCTGCCACTCGCGGGCCGTCTCCACGGCGCCGTCCCAGCGGTAGACGGAGGTGACGGGGCCGTTGATCTGGGCGCAGGCGGCGAGGCGGGCCTCGACCGCGGCGCGCGCCAGGGTGTCCGCCTTGTCGGCGGTGTCCGTGGTGGTCAGGACCAGCAGGAAGGCGGGCGTGCTCGGTTCCGTCACGGCGTGTGTTCCTTTCGTACGGGAAGGCCCCGCGCGCGGGGAAGGGCCCGGATCGCCAAGAAGCTCAACATCAACCTGTACGGGAAGGCCCCGCGCGGGGAAGGGCCGGTGCGCTGGGGAGGCTACCGGCCTGGCCGAAGGTCCCGAGCTGGGGGTTTTCCCGGCTTTAGTGACGGCTGTTACACAACCTCCCGGTTTCCGTGATGCGTCCTTCCTAGCGTCGACCCCAGGTGGCCGGTCCCGTGCCGCACTCCCGGTGCGTCCCTCGGGCCGGCCGCCGCCCAGCCTCCGTCGTCCATCGGTCCCCTCATGACTCTGCGTCTCCGCCTCCTCCTGGGCGTGCCCCTGGCCGTCCTGACCGTCGCCGTGCTCTGCGCCTGCGGGGCGAGCGGCGGCCTCGACGCGGGTGAGCCCGCGCCGCCGGTGTCGGTGCAGCCGAGCCCGAAGCCGCTGTGGCCCGGCTGGTCCGGTACGACGCCGTCGGCGCCGGGCGCCGAGACCGCGACGAAGCTGCCGCCGCCCGAGCCGCTCGACGGCCTCGGCGAGCTCGGCCCCCGCGGGCTCGCCGGGCTAGACGTGCGGGAGCTGCTGCGCGCGGACCCGCGCCTCAGGACGCTCGCGGACCGGCCGATGATCGAGAAGCCGGGGCGCTCCGGGATCCGGCCGCCGGTGCTCGTCGACCTGTCCGGGGACGGCAGGCCGGAGCTGCTGCTCGCGATCGACCTGGAGAGCGGGCGCAGCGCGGTCGTCGTCTACGCCGAGCGCGGCGGCAAGGTCTACCCGGTGCTCTTCACCGCGGGCAAGCGGATCGCCGTGGAGGTGCTCGGCACCGATCTGCTGGTGCGCAGCCCGTGCGCCGACGGCGGCGAGCAGGCCGTGCGCTACCACTGGGACGGCAAGCGGATGTCGACGGTCAGCGACACCAAGAACTACCGGAAGCCGGACCGCTCCCCCGGCCACGGCGGCGGCGATTCCCCGGCGCCCGGGCCGTCGTCCGAGCCGTCGTCCGAGCCGTCGTCCACGCCACCGCCCACGCCGTCGTCCACGCCCCCCGCCCGCCCGGGAACCCGCTCGTGACGCCCGGACAGGCCGATGGCGTGGAAGGCCGCGCCCGGTGGCTCGTGCGGGCCCCGCGCCGCGTGCTCGCCCCGCTCAACACCCTCGGCCTGCGCTGGAAGATCGCCGCGCTGCTCGCCGCGGGCTGCGCGGTCGTGGCCGTGGCGATCGGGCTCCTCGTCCACCAGGCGCGGCTCGACCAGGTCGGCGCGAGCGCGCGCTCCGGGGCGACCGCGCAGCTGGTGCGGGTGCGGCAGCTGTACGAGCTGACGGGCCAGGTCGACCAGGACGGCACCCGGGACGGCACGCACTCCGCCCTCGACGCGCCAGGCCTGCCGGAGCCGCTGCGCGCGGCCGCGCTCGCCGGGCGGCGCGGCACGTACCTCGACATGGAGTCCGGCGACCCGGCGGTGTGGGCGGCGCGCCCGGTCGGCGACCGGGTCCTGTCCGTGCGGCTGCCGCTGCGCGAACAGGCCGGGGAGATGGCCGAGTTCGACCAGCAGCTCCTGGTGTCCGGTGCCGTCGTCGTCGCGCTCGCCGCGCTCGGGGGCGCCGCGCTCGCCAGCAGGCTCAGCCGTGATCTGCGGGCCGCGGCCGCCATCGCCCGCCGCATCAGCCAGGGCGACCTGGACGCCCGCATCGGCCATCCGCTGCCGCCCGGCTTCCGGCACGGCAGGAACGAGGTCGCCGACCTGGCGACGGCCGTCGACACGATGGCCGCGACGCTCCAGCGGCGCCTGGAGGCCGAGCAGCGGTTCACCGCGGACGTGGCGCACGAGCTGCGCACCCCGCTGACCGGACTGCACACCGCCGCCGAGCTGCTTCCGCCGAGCCGCCCGACGGAGCTGGTGCGCGACCGGGTGTGCGCGCTGCGCGCGCTGACGGAGGACCTGCTTGAGGTGGCGCGGCTCGACGCGGACGTGGAGCGGCCCGACCTGGACGTGCACCCGCTCGGCGCGCTCGTCGAGGGGATGGCCCAACGGGGGCTCTTCGCGGGGCAGTCCACGGACCGCGGCGTACGGTTCCGAAGCTCCGGGGAGCGGCTCGTACGGACCGACGCCCGCCGTCTCGAGCGGATCCTGGCGAACCTCGTCGGCAACGCACGGCGGCACGGCGGCGACCCCGTCGACCTCAGCGTCGACGGGGCCGTGGTGACCGTGCGCGACCACGGGCCCGGCTTCCCCGAGCACCTGCTTCGCGCGGGCCCGCAGCGGTTCGAGACCGGTGCCCGCGAGCGCGGCCAGGGCACCGGGCTCGGCCTGACCATCGCGCTCGGCCAGGCCGCGGTCGTCGGCGCCCGGGTGGAGCTGGCCAACGCGCCGGACGGCGGCGCGGTCGCGGTCGTCCGGCTGCCTCAGGCGTGAGCGGCGCACGGGGTCAGCTCCCGTACGGCCGGACCTCCTTGGCCGCGCGCAGCGCCCACGCCCACCACGCGAGCTGGTCCAGCATCGCCTTCGCGGCGGCGTCGGCGGCCGCGGGCTCCTTGTGGTTGCCCTCGTCGTCGAAGAGGGCGCCCGCGTTGTGGAAGGAGACGGTGTCGCGGATGGTGACGGCGTGCAGCTCGGCGAAGACCGGGCGCAGGTGCTCGACCGAGCGCAGGCCGCCGGAGAGCCCGCCGTAGGAGACGAACGCGATGGGCTTGGCCTGCCACTCGGGGTGGTGCCAGTCGATCAGGCTCTTCAGGGACGCGGGGTAGGAGTGGTTGTACTCGGGCGTGAGGACGACGAAGGCGTCGGCGGCGGCCAGCTTCGGGGAGACCTTGGCGAGCTCGGCGCGGGTCGCGGCGTCCGGCCGGTGCGAGAGGGAGGTCGGCAGGTCGACCTCGGCGAGGTCGACGACGTCGACCTCGAAGCCCTGGTGCTCGCGCACGTGGCGCAGCAGCCACTCGGCGACGACCGGGCCGAAGCGGCCCTCGCGGTTGCTGCCGACGACGACGGCGACCTTCACGGGCTTCGCGGCCGTGGCGGACAGGGCGGCGGCGGGGGACGGGGAGACGTCGGTGGTGGTGTTCATGCGGCAAGCCTCTTAGCTAAACCATGGTTTAGGTCAAGCGGCTTCCGTGACTAATCTGTCGGCATGACCGCGCACCTCGCACCGGACGCCAAGGAAGCCACCGTCGGCGAGCTCGCCGAGCGCAGCGGAGTGGCGCCTTCCGCCTTGCGCTTCTACGAGCGGGAGGGGCTCATCACCAGCCGCCGCACCAGCGGCAACCAGCGCCGCTACAGCCGGGACACGCTGCGCCGCGTGGCCTTCATCCGCACCTCGCAGCGGCTCGGCATCCCGCTGGCCACGATCCGCGAGGTGCTCGCCCTGCTGCCGGAGGACCGCACGCCGACCCGCGAGGACTGGGCCCGGATATCCGAGTGCTGGCGGGACGACCTCGACCAGCGCATCCGCACGCTGCGGCGGCTGCGCGACAACCTCACGGACTGCATCGGCTGCGGCTGCCTCTCGCTCGACAAGTGCGCCCTGTCGAACCCGTGGGACGAGCTGGCCGCGCACGGGCCGGGGCCGCGCCGTCTGCTGGAGGACTGACCCCGGGGGCCGCCCCCGGCACGGGCGCCGGGGCCACTCCCGCCCGTCCCCGCCGGTGAGCGCGTCCGTACGGTGGTCCCCATGACGACTTCGAACCCCGCCGCCCCCGACCGCCTGGAGATCGACGGGGCCCCGGCCACCGCCGAGCAGCTGCGCGCCCGCGCCCTCGACGGCTTCGGACACTTCACCGCGATGCAGGTCAGGGGCGGCACGGTGCGCGGCCTCTCGCTCCACCTGGAGCGGCTCGACGCGGCGAGCCGCGAGCTCTTCGACCAGGGCCTGGACGGCGACCGGGTCCGCGCGGCGATCCGGCACGCGCTCGCCGGGGACGGCTCCGCGAACGGCGGAACGGGCGGCGGCGCGGGCGGCGGGACGGCCGGCGGGGTGCTCCTGAACGCCGCCGTGCGCGTCTACGTGCACGCCCCGGACGGCGAGCCCTCCCTGATGGTCACCGTCCGCCCGCCCGTCGAGCTGCCCGCGACCATGGCCGAGCGGGCGCAGTCCCTGAAGTCCGTCCCGTACGTACGGCCCGCCGCGCACCTCAAGCACCTGGGCGGCTTCGGGCAGACGTACCACCGGCGCGAGGCGGAGCGGCTCGGCTACGACGAGGCGCTGCTCACCGGCCCGGACGGCGCGGTCAGCGAGGGCGCGGTGACGAACGTGGCCTTCTTCGACGGGCGCGAGGTCGTCTGGCCCGAGGCGCCGCACCTGCGCGGCATCACCATGGGGCTGCTCGAACCCCGGCTCGCGGACGCCGGGCTCCCCACCCGGCGGGGTCCGGTGTTCCTGCGGGACCTGCCCTCCTACCGGGCCGCCTTCGTCACGAACTCCTGGGGCGTCTCCCCCGTCCGGCGCGTCGACGACCACGACTTCCCCGTCGACGAGAAGCTCATGGCGACGGTCGCCGACCTGTACGAGGGCGTGCCCGGGGACGTGATCTGAGGCCGGGTCACCCATTCACAGGTGCCGCGCCACGCCTTCGGAGTCTTTCCGTCGGTACGCCGGTGACCTGCTGGAACGCGGCGGCGGCAGCGCCGGGGCACGGACCGGCGCGGCATTTCTGATGGGGCATCAGCAGGCGTGCGGGGCGGAGTGCACGTTACCTCGGAGGTGTGTCCCGTACGCGGCCCGACAGGAGCACGCCCCATGCGCACCGCCCGCCACCTGACGACCACCGCCGCGCTCGCCGTCGCCGCGGCGGGCCTGCTGGCAGGCCCCGCGTCGGCGGCGGACACGGGCGGCCTCGGCATCGCGCCGTCGCCGGTGACGCCCGGCACCACCGTCACGGTGCGCACGGCGGCGTGCGGCGCGGACGGCACCGCGGCGGGCGACGCGAGCGCGGTGGGGGCGGGCACGTTCGCCCTGGCCTCCGCCACGGGCGCGGCCGAGGCGACGGGGCGGTTCCGGGTGCCGCCGTCCGCGCAGCCCGGCACGTACGAGATCGTGGCCCGCTGCTCCGGGTCCGCCGCCCGCGGCCGGACGGTCACCGGCGATCTGACGGTGACGCTCACCTCCACGGCGGCCGCGCGCGAGCGGGCGCCCGCGCATCCCAGGGGACACGTGAAGACGGGGGTCGGCGGCGCGCTCGGTCCCGACCCCACACAGACCGCGGCGGGCGTGGCCGCTCTCGCCGTCGCCGCCGCGGGCGGTACCTGGCTCCTGCATCGCCGGGCGAGAGGCGACAGGATCTGACGGACACCCTCCGCAGTCCGCAGGTACCACCGTCCCCTCCCCCCGCCGGGCCGCCGTGTCCCTCGCGGCCGCGGCGGCGGGGAGGGGCCCCGAACCCCGAGGGGACGCCATGGCAGACCGCCCGCGCGCGGGCCGCGGCAGGGCCGGGACCGCGCTCATAGGGACCGTCACCACGCTCGCCCTGTGCTCCGGCGCGTGGCTGCTGCACAGCGGCACGGCCGGGCATCCGCCGCCGCAGCCCTCGGCCGCGCAGGCCGCCTCGCCGGGGACGCGCTCCGCGCCCGGCGCCGCGCCGCTGCCGCCCTCGCCGCCGGACCGCGTCCGCGTCCCCGCCATCGGCGTGGACGCGCCGCTGATGGGGCTCGGCCTCACCCGCCAGGGCAGCCTCGACGTCCCGCCGCCGCGGCAGGAGAACCTCGCCGGGTGGTACGAGGCGGGCACCACGCCCGGCGAACGCGGCACGGCGATCGTCGCCGGGCACGTCGACAACGCCGACGGGCCCGCGGTCTTCTACCGCCTCGGGGCCCTCAAGAAGGGGCAGGTCGTCGAGGTGGAGCGGCGCGACGGCACGGTCGCGCTCTTCGCGGTGGACGCGGTGGAGGTCTACGACGCGAAGTCCTTCCCGGACGAGAAGGTGTACGGGGCCGCGGCGCGGGCCGAGCTGCGGGTGATCACCTGCGGCGGGGCGTACTCGAAGCGCACGGGCTACCAGGGCAACGTGGTCGTCTTCGCCCACCTGACGGGCACGCGCCCCTGACGCGGACGCCCCGACCGAAGCCGCCCGCCCATGACTCCCGGCTTCGCCCGGCCCGGCCCCTACCTCACAGCGGGCCCCGTCCGGGCCTGAGGTCACCGTTCCCCGGGGGAAACACCGTGGTGGCCGTCGGGTAACACCCGGGCCGCAGGCTGCGGGGCATGACCAGTCACAGCGCGCGGACCGTCGTGGTGGGGGCCGGGCTCGCCGGAGCCCGGCTCGCCGCGCGGCTCGGCCCGGACGCCCTGCTGATCGGGGAGGAACCGCACGCCCCGTACAACCGCGTCCTGCTCACGGACGTGCTCGCGGGACGGCTCACCCCCGAGGTGATCGCGCTGCCCGCCCCGGCCCGGCACCTGCGCACGCAGGCGGTGCGGATCGACCGCGCGGAGCGGACGGTCCGGTGCGCGGACGGCTCCCGGGTGTCGTACGAGACCCTGGTGCTCGCCACCGGCGCGAACCCGGTCCTGCCCCCGCTGCGCGGCCTGTTCCCGCCGGGCGCCACGGACCTGCCCGGCGGCGTGCACGCGTTCCGCACCCTCGACGACTGCCTGGCGCTCTCGGCCGCCGTGGCGCCCGGCTGCCGCGCCGTGGTCATCGGCGGCGGCCTCCTCGGCGTCTGCGCGGCCCGCGCGCTCGCCGACCGGGGCGCCCGGGTCGTCCTTGCCCAGCAGGGCGACCGGCTGATGGAGCGCCAGCTCGACCCGGCCGCCTCGGACCTGGTGCGGGCGCATCTGACGCGGCTCGGCGTGGAGGTGCACACGGAGTGCCGGGTGCGGGGCGTGCGCCGCGACGGGGACGGGGACGCCGTGACGTCCGTCGAGCTCGCGGACGGGTTCGTGCTCGACACCGAGCTGACCGTCCTCGCCTGCGGCGTCCGCCCCCGCGTGGGACTCGCCCGCGCCGCGGGCCTCGCCGTGCGCCGGGGCGTCGTCGTCGACGACGCGCTGCGCACCGACGACCCCCGCGTGCACGCCATCGGCGACTGCGCCGAGCACGCGGGCCGCGCCCCCTGCCTGGCCGCGCCCGCGCTCGACCAGGCCGACGCCCTCGCCGCGGCCCTGACCGCGCCGGAGTCGGCGCGGCCGTACGCGGGCACCCGCTCGCTGACCCGCCTCACCCTCCCGCACGCCGAACGCCCGCTGGACGTCGCCGCGTTCGGGGAGCCCGAGGCCCACCCCGACGACGACGTCCTGCGCCTCGCGGACGCCACCCGCGGCACGTACCGCAAGGTCGTGGTGCGCGGCGACCGGCTCGTCGGCGGCGTCCTGCTCGGCGATCTCGCGGCGGTCGGCGCGCTCGCCCGCGCCTGGGAGGCCGACGAGCCCCTGCCGGACGACGGCGCCCCGCCACTGCATCTGCTCACCCACGACGGAGGTCACTGACATGCCGCCCACCCTTGTCCTCGTCGGCCACGGAATGGTCGGCCAGCGCTTCCTGGAGGAGCTGGCCGAGCGCGGGGTCACCGCCACGCACCGCGTGGTGGTCCTGTGCGAGGAGCCGCGCCCCGCCTACGACCGCGTCCGGCTCACCTCGTACTTCGAGGGCCGAACGCCCGACGAACTCTCCCTCACCGACCAGGATTTCCTCGCCCGGCACGGCATCGAGCTGCGCGTGGACGACCCGGTCGAGCGCGTCGACCGGCGCACCCGCACGGTCACCGCGCGCTCCGGGTTCACGGTGGCGTACGACACGCTCGTACTGGCCACCGGCTCGTACCCGTTCGTGCCGCCGGTGCCCGGCAGGGACGCCACGGGCTGTTTCGTCTACCGCACCATCGAGGACGTCCTCGCCATCGAGGAGTACGCGACGAAGCACGCCACGACGGGCGCGGTGGTCGGCGGCGGCCTGCTCGGCCTGGAGGCGGCGGGCGCGCTGCAGGGCCTCGGACTCGCCACGCACATCGTGGAGTTCGCGCCCCGCCTCATGCCCGCCCAGGTGGACGAGGGCGGCGGCGCCGCGCTCCTGCGCACCCTGACCGGGCGCGGCCTGAGCGTGCACACGGGCGTCGGCACGCAGGAGATCGTCGCGTCGGACGAGGGCGCCGTGGCGGCGATGCGCCTGTCCGACGGCTCGGAGCTCGCCACCGAGATGGTGGTGTTCTCCGCGGGCGTCCGCCCCCGCGACCAGCTGGCCCGCGACTGCGGCCTGCCGGTGGGCGAGCGCGGCGGGATCACCGTCGACGGCCTGTGCCGCACCGGCGACCCGGCGGTGTACGCGATCGGCGAGTGCGCGCAGGCCGCGGACGGGCGCGTGTACGGCCTGGTCGCGCCCGGCTACGAGATGGCGCGCACGGCCGCGGAGGCCATCGCCTCCGGCACGGGGCAGGCGTTCACCGGCGCCGACCTGTCCACGAAGCTGAAGCTGCTCGGCGTGGACGTCGCGTCGTTCGGCGACGCGCACGGGGCGGCCGACGGCTGCCTCGACGTCGTCTACTCCGACTCGCGCTCGGGCACGTACAAGAAGCTGGTCGTGGGCGCAGGCGGGGAGCTGCTCGGCGGTGTCCTCGTCGGCGACGCGGAGGCGTACGGCACGCTGCGGGCGCTGACCGGGCAGGTGCCGCCGGTCCCCGCCGAGCAGCTGGTGCTTCCCGCGGGCGCGGGCGCGGCGAAGGCGCTCGGCCCCGAGGCGCTGCCCGGCGACGCGGTGATCTGCACCTGCCACAACGTCACGAAGGCCGCGATCCAGGCCTGCGCGACGCTGCCCGAGGTGAAGAAGTGCACCAAGGCCGGTACGGGCTGCGGCAGTTGCGTGAAGCTCGTCGGGCAGCTCCTGCCGGAGTCGGGCGACGCGGGGCTGTGCGGCTGTTTCCCGCACACCCGCGCCGAGCTGTACGAGATCGTCCGGGTCCGCCGCGTGACCTCGTACGCGGAGCTGCTCGACACCCACGGCCGGGAGGGCGCGCGCGGCGGCGAGGGCTGCGAGACGTGCAAGCCCGCCGTCGGCTCGATCATCGCCTCGCTCGCGCCCGCGATCGGCGCGGACGGCTACGTCCTCGACGGCGAGCAGGCCGCGCTCCAGGACACCAACGACCACTTCCTCGCCAACCTCCAGAAGAACGGCTCCTACTCGGTCGTGCCGCGCGTGCCCGGCGGTGAGATCAGCCCGGAGAAGCTCATCGTGATCGGCGAGGTGGCCCGGGACTTCGGCCTCTACACGAAGATCACGGGCGGGCAGCGCATCGACTTGTTCGGGGCGCGCGTCGAGCAGCTGCCGCCGATCTGGGCGCGGCTCGTGGAGGCGGGCTTCGAGTCCGGGCACGCGTACGGCAAGGCGCTGCGCACGGTGAAGTCCTGCGTCGGCTGGACCTGGTGCCGCTACGGCGTGCAGGACTCGGTGCGCATGGCCGTCGACCTGGAGCTGCGCTACCGGGGCCTGCGCGCGCCGCACAAGCTGAAGTCGGCCGTGTCGGGCTGTGCGCGCGAGTGCGCGGAGGCCCGCTCGAAGGACTTCGGCGTGATCGCCACGTCGGGCGGCTGGAACCTGTACATCGGCGGGAACGGCGGCGCGACCCCGCGCCACGGCGACCTGCTCGCTCAGGACCTGGACGACGACGAACTGGTCCGCCTGATCGACCGGTTCCTGATGTTCTACATCCGTACGGCGGACCGCCTGGAGCGCACCTCGACGTGGCTGGAGCGGATCGAGGGCGGCGTCGAGCACGTACGGGACGTCGTCGTCCACGACTCGCTCGGCCTGGGCGCGGACCTGGAGGCGCTGATGGCCGAGCACGTGAGCCACTACCGCGACGAGTGGGCGGCGACCCTCGACGACCCCGAACGCCTCGCGCGCTTCGTGTCGTTCGTGAACGCGCCCGGGGCCCCCGACCCGACGGTCGCCTTCGTCCCGGAGCGCGAGCAGATCAAGCCGGACCTGCCCCTGCTGGCCATCGGCACCCGCCGGGCCGCCGACCTGGAAGGAACCTCCGCGTGACGACGACCGGTGCGAGCGTGCAGCTGCGGCTCGACGGCGACTGGCTGACCCTGTGCGACGCGTCCCGGCTCACGCCGGGGCGCGGGGTGGCCGTCCTGCTGCCCGACGGGCGGCGGCAGGCGGCGGTGTTCCTCGACCGGTCCCGCCGCGTATACGCCATCGACAACCGCGACCCGTTCTCCGGCGCGGCCGTGCTCTCGCGCGGCCTGCTCGGCTCGGCGGACGGCCGGGTCTTCGTGGCCTCGCCCCTGCTGAAGCAGCGCTTCGACCTGGCGACGGGGCAGTGCCTGGACGATGACGACGTCCGGGTGGGGGTGTACGCGGCACGGCTCGGGACCTAGTATTGGATCGCTCGGTCCAGAATGGGGCCGGGCCGTCCTCGTCCCGCCGTAGGAGTCCGCCATGCCCGTCACCCCCCGCCACCGCTTCACCGGCCGCACCGCCCTCGTCACCGGCGGCGGCTCCGGACTCGGCCGCGCCGTCGCGCTCGCGCTCGCCGCCGAGGGCGCGAACGTCGTCGTCGCCGGGCGCTCCGAGGCCCCGCTCAAGGAGACGGTCGGGCTGATCGAGGAGGCGGGCGGCACGGGGCTCGCGCACGTCGCCGACGTCACGCGCGCCGCCGAGGTCCAGGCCCTGGTGCGGGCCGCCGTCGACCGCTTCGGCTCGCTCGACGTGGCGGTGAACAACGCGGGCGTCTTCAAGGGCGGCGCACCCGTCGCCGAGCTCTCCGAGGACGACTGGCGCACGCTGCTCGACGTCAACGTGAGCGGCGTGCTGTTCGCCCTCCAGGCCCAGGTGCGCCAGATGCGCTCCCAGACGGGCGGCGGCGCCATCGTGAACATCGCCTCCAACCTGGGCGCCCACAAGCGCCGCCCGGGCATCGCCGGGTACGTCGCCTCCAAGGCCGCGGTGTCCGCGCTGACGCGCGCGGCCGCCCTGGACCACATCCAGGACGGCGTGCGCATCAACGCCGTGTCCCCCGGCGCGTCCGCCACCTCCATGTCGCTGCGGCCCGGCGAGACCGAGGCGGATCGCGCTGCGCGCATGCTGAACGAGTCGCCGCTCGGCCGGGTCGTGGACTCGGCGGAGATCGCCGCCGCCGTGCTCTACCTCGCGTCGGACGACGCCGCGTCGGTGGTGGGCACGGACCTCGTCGTGGACGGCGGAGCCTCTTCCTGACGGGGCGTCCTGTGCGGGTAGATCGGCCTTCGGCCTCGTCCTCAAACGCCGGACGGGCTTGATTACCCTCAGCCTCGTCCTCAAGCGCCGGACGGGCTTGATTGCCCTTGTCCGTTGCCTTGTTCCCGTCGCCGGACAGGCCTGAATTCCCTTGTCCGCCGCCGCGTTCCCGCCTGCGTTCGGCTGCGGCGGCATCGCCCGTTCGCGTGTTCCGGCGTACGCTCGCGCGCATGGGATGGACCGTCGCCGACATGCCCGATCTGAGCGGACGCGACGCCGTGGTCACCGGGGCCAACAGCGGGCTCGGCTACTGCACGGCACGGGAGCTGGCGCGGCGCGGCGCCCGGGTGGTGCTCGCCTGCCGCAGCGAGGCGCGCGGCGCCGCCGCCCTGGACCGGCTCGCCGCCGAGGTGCCCGCCGCCGACGCACAGGTGTGGCCGCTCGACCTCGGAGACCTCGGCTCCGTACGGGAGTTCGCGCGGCGCCACGACCGCGAGCGCGGCGGGCGGCTCGACCTGCTCGTCAACAACGCGGGCGTGATGGCCCTGCCCCACCGCCGCACCGCCGACGGGTTCGAGACGCAGTTCGGCGTCAACCACCTGGGGCACTTCGCGCTCACCGGGCTGCTCCTGCCGGCGCTCCTTGCCGCCCCGGGAGCCCGGGTCGTCACCGTGTCCAGCATGCTCCACCTGCTCGCCACCGTGGACCCGCGCGACCTCAACAGCGAGCAGCGCTACCGCCGGTGGCTCGTGTACGCGCGCTCCAAGTCCGCGAACCTGCTGTTCACGCACGAACTGGCCCGCCGCCTGCGCAGCGCGGGCGCGGACGTCGTCGCGGCCGCCGCCCACCCCGGCTACGCCTCGACGAACCTCCAGGCGGCCGGGCCGAGGATGGAGGGCCGCAAGGCCGTGGAGGCGGTCATGGCGCTCGGCAACCGCCTGGTCGCCCAGCCCGCGGAGGCCGGGGCGCTCCCCGTCCTGTACGCGGCCACGGCGCCCAGCGTGCGCCCGGACTCCTTCACCGGGCCCCGCCTGCTCAACTGGCGCGGCTCCCCCGCGCCGTCCCTGCGCGCGAAGTGGACCCGCGACGACCGGGCCGCCGCCCGGCTGTGGAAGGCGTCGGAGGAACTGACCGGCGTGCGGTACGAGGCCCTCAAGGGCTGACCGCGCCGCCGCGTCAGCGCAGGCCCGACGCCTCGAAGACGGCCTTCGCGCAGGTGCCGTCCAGGCGTGCCGTGAGCCAGGCGAGGTCGGTCACCCCGCAGCGCAGCAGGCCCGAGGCCCGGGCGGCGCGGGCCCCCGCGTCGAGGCGGTGCAGCAGCAGCGGGTTCTCGGCCAGGACCCTCGGGTCGAACTCGACGCGGTGGCCGAGCGAGTCGCACAGGACGAGCCGCGCGGCGACGGTCCGGCTGACGTGGACGCTGGTCAGCAGGTTCGTGCACACGTGCCGCTGCCGCAGCGGGCCGCGCACCGCGAGCCAGCCGGGGCCCGCCGTGACCCGCGCCGGGTGCAGGATCACGTACAGGAGCACCGCGAGCACCGCCCACAGGGCGACGCGGAGCGCGCTCAGCGTGCCCGCGGCCAGGTCGACGAGGACGATCAGGGCGAGCAGGGCCAGCGAACAGAAGACGGCGGCCCGCAGGTCGGCCCCCCAGCGCCGGTCGGTCACCACCTCGTCGCGGGTCGGCATCCGGTGCTCGCGCGTGCCCCCGCGGACGGCGCCGCGGTGCGCCGCGGCCCGCGTCCTCCAGTCAAGTCCCATGAGCCGCACCGTAGAGCGGCCCCACGGGCCCGGACGCGCTGTTGACGTACCGCATACACATCCATGCCACACCTTGACGCGAAGCTGACAGCCGGCCTTAACGCGGCGTCAAGAAGCCGCTCGCCCCCGCCAAGGAGCCGCCAAGAAGAGACTCCGGGCCCGCTCCGCGCGCTGACGCTGAGGTCAGCCGCGTTCTTGGCCATCCCGTTCGAAAGGCACACACCATGACGACCGTCTCCGAGCGCCCCGGCGCCCCGGCCATCGAGGAGCCCCCCGATACCGGTTCCGGCGTCCCGGACCCGGGCGACCGTCACCGTCTCACCGCGCTGCAGGGCCTCGCCGCCCTCTCCCTGGACGCCATGGCCTCCGTGGCCTACGGTCCCGAGGCCATCGTGCTCGTCCTCGCCGCCGCCGGGGGCCACGGCCTCGGCTTCACGCTGCCCGTGACGCTCGCGATCGCCGGTCTGCTCGCCGTCCTCGTGGCCTCCTACCGGCAGGTCATCGCCGCCTTCCCCGACGGCGGCGGCTCCTACGCGGCCGCGAAGACGCATCTGGGCCGCCGCGCGGGCCTGGTCGCGGCCGCGTCCCTCGTCCTCGACTACGTCCTGAACGTGGCCGTCGCCGTGACCGCCGGCGTGGCCGCCCTGACCTCCGCCTTCCCCGGCCTGTACGGCGACCGGCTGTGGCTGTGCCTGGGCGTCCTCGTCCTGATCACCGCGGTGAACCTGCGGGGCATCGTCGACTCGGCGCGGGTGTTCATCGTGCCGACCGCCGTGTTCGTGGGCGCGATCCTCACCATGGTCGCCGTCGGCCTGTTCCGTGACGGGCCGGTCTCCACCGAGGCCGCCGCAGGCCACGCCTCCGCCCTCGCCGACAACGCCACCACGGTCGGCGCGCTGCTCCTGCTCAAGGCCTTCGCGTCCGGCTGCTCCGCCCTCACCGGCGTCGAGGCGATAGCCAACGCGGTGCCGTCCTTCCGCTCCCCGCGCGTCAAGCGGGCCCAGCACGCGGAGGTCGCGCTCGGCGCGCTCCTCGGCGTGATGCTGATCGGCCTGTCCGTCCTGATCTCCCGCTTCGGGCTCCAGCCCGTCGAGGGCGTCACCGTGCTCGCGCAGCTCACGGACGCGTCCCTTGGCCACAACTGGGCCTTCTACGTGGTGCAGTTCGCCACCATGGTCCTGCTCGCCCTGTCCGCGAACACCTCCTTCGGCGGTCTGCCCGTCCTGATGAGCCTGCTGGCCCGGGACAACTACCTGCCGCACGTGTTCGCCCTCAAGGCCGACCGGCAGGTCCACCGCCACGGCGTGCTCGCGCTCGCCGTCGCGGGCGCGGCCCTCCTGGTCTTCTCCGGCGGCGACACCAACACCCTCGTGCCGCTCTTCGCCATCGGCGTCTTCGTCGGCTTCACGCTCTGCCAGACCGGCATGGTGCTCCACTGGCGCGCGGCGGGCCGGCCCGCGAAGGCGTTCCTGAACGGCTTCGGCGCGGTCCTCACCGGCGTCTCCGCGGTCGTCGTGACCGCCACCAAGTTCACCGAGGGCGCCTGGCTGATCGTGCTCGCGCTGCCCGCGATCGTGTGCGGCTTCGAGGTCGTGCACCGGGCGTACGGACGCATCGGTGAGGACCTCGGCCTCGGCCGCGTCCCCGAGCCGCCGCACCGCGACCACTCCCTGGTGATCGTGCCGGTGTCCGGACTGTCCCGGCTCACCTGCGAGGCGCTCAACGCCGCCGTGTCCCTGGGCGACGAGGTCCGCGCGGTCACCGTCACGCACGACGACCCCGAGGACCGCGCGGCCACGGCGGCGCTGCGGCGCGACTGGGAGCTGTGGAACCCCGGCGTCGACCTCGTCGAACTCCCCTCGGCCGCGCGCACGGTCGGGCGGCCCGTCGCCGCGTACGTCCGCAGGGTGTACCAGTACCACCCCGGCACCCGGGTCACCGTCCTCATCCCCGAGGTCGAGCCCGCGCACCTGTGGCAGCGGCTGCTCCAGAACCAGCGGGGCGCCGTCCTCGCCCACGCGGTACGCCGCGACACGGACGCGGTCATCTGCCGCCTCCGCTTCCGCCTCGCGCGGCGGCGCTGATCCGGCAGCCCTCCCCCGCCCGCCCGTCATCGCGCCGGCGCGCTCGTCCTCGAACGCCGGACGGGCCGGACGGCCGCCGGTGCGGACCGGCTCTCGTCCGCGGGCCCCCGATCGACCGGGGCAAACACACGGCCGCAATACGCCTGTCGTAATCCCCCTGCATGGTTGATCGTTGGGCCCGACACGTACCCGTCGATCCACGCAGGGGGACACGTCATGACCATGAACCGCAGGACACTGCTCGGCTCGGCCGCCGCGCTCGGGCTGCTCACCGCGTGCGGGTCCAACACCGGCCGCGGCGGCGGCGGTTCGGGCGGCAAGGGGCCGCGGCTCTCGCACTGGTACCACCAGTACGGCGAGGCGGGCACCGAGCAGGCCGTCAAGCGGTACGCGGCCGCGTACGGCGAGGCGGACGTCGCGGTCCAGTGGCGTCCCGGCAACTACGACGAGCAGACCGCCGCCGCCCTGCTCACGAAGTCGGGCCCCGACGTCTTCGAGGTCAACGGGCCCAGCCTGGACCAGATCCGGGGCGGCCAGGTCGTGGACGTCACGGACCTGCTCGACGGGGTGAGGGACGACTTCAACCCGGTGGTGCTCGCGCCCAAGACGCACGACGGCCGGATCTGGGCGATCCCGCAGGTCGTCGACATGCAGCTGCTGTACTACCGCAAGAGCCTCCTGTCCGACGCGGGCGTCGAGCCGCCGCGCACCCTCGACGCGCTCGTCGACGCGGCGAAGGAGCTGACCACCAAGAAGACCAAGGGGCTCTTCCTCGGCAACGACGGCGGCGCGGGCGTCCTCGGCGGCACCCCCCTGTACGCGGCGGGCCTCACCCTCGTGACCGACGACGGCAAGGTCGGCTTCGACGACCCGGCCGCCGCCCGCGCGCTCGCCAAGGTGCGCGAGCTGTACAAGGCGAAGGCGCTGCTGCTCGGCGCGCCCTCCGACTGGTCGGACCCGTCGGCGTTCGTGCAGGGCCTCACCGCCATGCAGTGGTCGGGCCTGTGGGCGCTGCCCGCGGTGCAGAAGGCGCTCGGGGACGACTTCGGGGTGCTCGCCTTCCCCGCGGACGGCCCCGGCGGCAAGCCCGCCGTGCCGGTGGGCGCGTACGGCGCGGCGGTGAGCTCCCGCTCGCGGCACGAGGACGCGGCCAAGGACTATCTGAAGTGGCTGTGGGTCGACAAGACCGCCTACCAGCAGGACTTCGCGCTCAGCTACGGCTTCCACATCCCCGCGAGGCTCTCCCTCGCGAAGAAGGCCGACGCGCTCGCCAAGGGCCCCGCGGCGGACGCCGTGCGCTTCTCCACCGAGAACGGCCACGCCGAGCCGCTCCTGTGGACGCCCGCGAGCCGCGTCGCGTACCAGGACGCGCTCAGCCGCATCATCAAGTCCGGCGCGAATCCGGAGAGCGAACTGAGGTCTGTGGTGCGCAAGGTGTCGGCGGAGCTCACCCGCGTGCGGAAGAAGTCCGCGTGAGCGGCGGCCGCCCCGGCCTCGCGCGGCGGCTCGCCGGGCCGCAGAACCGCACCCTGTGGTTCTGGGTGTTCGTCGGCCCCTTCGTGCTCGGCCTGTTCGTCTTCACGTACGTCCCGCTCGGCTGGAGCGTCTACCTCAGCTTCTTCGACGCCCACAACACCGTCTCGCCCACGGAGTTCGTCGGCCTCGACAACTACACGGCGATGCTGCGGAACGACGCGTTCACCGACAGCCTGTGGACGTTCGCCGTGTTCACGGCCTTCATCGTGCCGACGACGTTCGTGCTGTCCCTGTCGCTCGCCCTGATGGTGAACCGGCTGCGCCGCGCGCAGGCGTTCTTCCGGTCGGTGTTCTTCCTTCCGGCGGCGTGCAGCTATGTCGTGGCCGCCCTGATCTGGAAGATGTCGATCTTCAACGGGGTGCGGTTCGGGCTCGCGAACACCGTGCTCGGCTGGTTCGGCGCCGACCAGACGGCCTGGCTGTCGACCACGGACCCGCCCTGGTACTGGCTGGTGATCGTCACCGTACGCCTGTGGCTCCAGGCCGGGTTCTACATGGTCCTCTTCCTCGCCGGTCTCCAGCGGATCTCGCCCACCCTGTACGAGGCGGCCGCCGTGGACGGTGCCCGGCCCGGCTGGCAGGTCCTTCGCCACATCACGCTGCCGCAGCTGCGCGCCACGTCCGTCGCCGTGGCGCTGCTCCTGGTCATCAACGCCTTCCAGGCCTTCGACGAGTTCTACAACCTGCTCTCCGACGCCCGCGGCTACCCGCCGTACGCCCGGCCGCCGCTGGTCTACCTCTACTACACGGCGCTCGGCCAGGGGCAGAACCTCGGCCTCGGCAGCGCGGGCGCGGTGCTCCTCGCCCTGATCATCGCGGTGGTGACGGTCGGGCAGGCGCGCTGGTTCGGGCTCGGCCGGAGCGACGAGAAGGGAGCCTGAGCCATGCACGACGCGTGGGTGCGCGTGGGCCGGGCGCTGCGGCTCGCCCTGCTGATCGCCCTTGCCCTGCTCTTCCTGGTCCCGTTCTACCTCCTGGTGCGCAACGGCCTCGCGTCCGAGGCGGACATCACGTCGCCGGACTGGACGTTCTTCCCGTCCACGCTGCACTTCTCGAACGTCACCGAGCTGTTCCGGGACTCGACGGTGCCCATGGCCCGCTCCCTGTTCAACTCGGCGCTGATCGCGGTCCTGACGACCCTCGGCACGCTGCTGCTCGCCTCGCTCGCGGGCTACGGCCTGGCCCGCATCCCGTACCGGTACGCCAACCACGTGTTCTACGCGATCCTCGCCACGCTGATGGTCCCGGCCGCCGTCACCT
Organism: Streptomyces sp. AN091965; assembly: GCF_022698285.1. NCBI lineage: Bacteria > Bacillati > Actinomycetota > Actinomycetes > Kitasatosporales > Streptomycetaceae > Streptomyces > Streptomyces sp. AN091965. The sequence continues at coordinate 3,543,648 of NZ_JALDMY010000001.1, forward strand.
TCGTGCCGAGCTTCGTGCTCGTGTCCTCGCTCGGCTGGGTCTCCACCCTGCGCGGCCTGATCGTGCCGACGCTGTTCTCGGCCTTCGCCTGCTTCGTCTTCCGCCAGTACTTCCTGGGCTTTCCCCGGGAGCTGGAGGACGCGGCGCGCGTGGACGGGCTCGGCTACTGGCGCACGTACTGGCGCGTGGTCGTGCCGAACACGCGGCCGGTGTTCGCGGCGGTCGGGACCATCGTGTTCATCGGCGCCTGGAACTCCTTCCTGTGGCCGCTGGTGATCGGCCAGGACCGGGAGGCGTGGACGGTGCAGGTGGCGCTCGCCTCGTTCACGACCTCGCAGGTGATCCGGCTGCACGAGCTGTTCGTCGCGGCCGCGGTGTCGATCCTGCCGCTGCTCGTGGTGTTCCTGTTCTTCCAGCGGTGGATCGTGGCGGGGGTGGAGCGGTCGGGCATCGACGACTGACCGCCCCGCCCCCGCAGGGCCGCTAGAAGGCGTTCGGGGCGGCCCCGGCGCGGCGCTGGCCGGGCGTGACGCGGCACGTCACGTCCTTGGCCGGGAGCTTGCCGGTGGCCAGGTAGCGCATGGACGGGTTCTCCGCGCACGGGTAGCGGCGGTCACCGAAGAGGACGCCGTGGCCCTCGCCCTCGTCGACGGTGATCATCCGCGAGCCCTTGAGGGCGCGGTGCATGTTCCGCGCGCCCACCAGCGGGGTCTGCGAGTCCCACTCGTTCTGCACGAGGAGCAGCGGGACGCCGTTGTCCACCTTGGTGACGGGCTCCGCGCCCCGCGGCCAGTACGCGCAAGGCGCGATGCCGGACGTGAAGTCCCCGTACAGCGGGTAGCGGACGGTGTCGCGCACCACGTCGCGGTAGTACGTCTCCGGGTCGCGGGGCCAGGCCGAGTCGGCGCAGACCACGGCGAACTGGGCGGCGAGTTCGTTGTCCTCCACCGGCGCCGCCGAGGGCCCGGACACCGTGGCGCCCGCCGCGGCGCGCTTCAGCTTGCGCACCAGCTCGGCCCCGCTGCGGACGGTGAAGAACTCGGGCCGGGCGAGGGTGCGCACTGCGGCGCCGTCGAGCTTCTCGCCGTCGAACACGATCGGCTCGCGGTCGGCCCGCTCCACGAGCTTCCAGAAGGTCCGCTGCACCTTCGCCGGGGAGGCGCCGAGGTGGTAGGTCGCGTCGCGCTCGGCGGTCCACTTCGACCAGCGCGTGAAGGCCGGTCCGACCTCCTGCGCCCAGATGCGGAACATGCCCCGCCACATCAGCCCGGGGTCGACGGCGCTGTCGAGGACGACCCGGTCCGCGCGCTTCGGGAACAGCTGCGTGTACACGGAGCCGAGCGCGGTGCCGTAGGAGACGCCGTAGTACGACAGCTTCTTCTCGCCGAGGGCCGCCCGCATGACGTCCATGTCGCGCGCGGTGTTGCGGGTGTTGATGTACGGCAGCACGCCGGGGTTCTTCGTGCGGCACCTGTCCGCGACGGACTTGGCCCACTTCGCGTTCCGGTCGAACTCCGCCCGCGAGCGGGTCGGCCGCGGGAAGTACTGGTCGGCGCCGGTGAGCCCGCAGCTCAGCGGCGAGCTCCTGCCGATGCCGCGCGGGTCGAAGCCGATCAGGTCGTACCGTTCGAGGACGGCCTTGGGCAGGCCCTGGGACGCGCCGAGCGGCAGGTCGAGCCCGGACGCGCCGGGCCCGCCCGGGTTGAAGGTCAGGATGCCGTGGCGCTTGCCGGGCTTGCTCGTCCTGACCCGGGAGATCTCGACCTTGAGGGTCTTGCCCCGCGGCGCGCTGTAGTCGAGCGGCACCTTGAGCGTCGCGCACTGGAACTTCGCGGGCAGGTCGGCCGCGCACCGCTTCCAGGTGAGCTGTTGCTGGGTGTACCGCGTGAGGTCGCGCGCCCCGGCGTCGTCGGGCGCGGCCGCCGCCGGGCCCGCGGCCAGGGAGGGCGCGAGGGTCGCCGTCAGGCCGAGCGCGAGCAGCGGCACGACGAGGCGTCTCGGTGCGGAGTGGGCCACGTGGAGCTCCCTTCGGTTCGTGTGGACGTACCGCACTGTGGGACGCGAACGCGGGCCCCTCGCCTCCGCCCGCCGCGCCCGGAACGAGCCAAAGGTGGCGTGAACACGGTCAACCGGTGCGGGAAAAGCGGCAACGGGCCCTCCGATAAACTGTCCGCTTTCCCCCTGGAAGGGTGCACACGTGGAGTTCCGGCTGCTCGGAGCGGTGTCCGTCGGCACCGAGGCCGGTGAGCTGCACCTCGGTCCCGCCAAGCGGCGCAGCCTCCTCGCCGCCCTGCTGCTCCGGCCCAACCGCCCCGTCCCGGTGGAGCAGCTGACCGCCACCCTGTGGGAGGACGAGCCGCCGCCGCGCGCCCGCAGCGTCATCCAGGGCCATGTGTCGCGGCTGCGGAGCCTGCTGGCCGACGCGGGCGCCGAGGTGTTCGGGGTCGAGCTGGTCACGCGGGGCGCGGCCTACCTCCTGCGGATGCCGGAGTCGCTGCTCGACGCCCACCGCTTCGAGGAGCTGGTGACGCTGGCCCGCGAGCAGCGCGCGCCCGGCGACGCCGTGGCCATGTACGAGGAGGCCCTGTCCCTGTGGCAGGGGCCCGCGCTGACCGGTGCCTATCCGAGCCCGCCGCTGCTCGCCGCCGCGCACGCCCTGGAGGAGCTCCGGCTCGCCTCCGTGGAGCTGCTCGCCGCGGCCTACGCGCGCCAGGGCGAGCACCACCGGGCGGCGGCCGTCCTGCGCGCGGAGGCCGAGGCCCATCCGCTGCGCGAGTCCCTCGCGGCCGCGCTGATGCGGGCGCTCCAGCGGGCGGGGCGCCGCTCGGAGGCGCTCGACTGGTTCCACCGCACCCGGCGGCTGCTCGCGGACGAGCTGGGCGTGGACCCGGGCCGGGAGCTCGCGGACGCGTACGCGGCGGCGCTGCGCGGCGCGGACGACGCAGCGGACGCCCCCGCACCGGCCCCGGCCGCCCCGGCGAAGGGCACCCCGGCCGCACCCGTCGCCGCCGCCCCGCTTCCCGCCGCCGCCCCGCTTCCCGCCCCGCTCGCGCCCACGGCTCCCCGGTCCGCCGCCACCGTCGACCTGCTGCCCCGGATGCCCCGCGGCTTCCACGGGCGCGCCGCCGAACTCACCGCGCTGTCCCGCGCCGCCGCGGGCGAGGCACCCGTGTGTCTGGTGACCGGGCCCGCGGGCGTGGGCAAGACGGCGCTCGCCGTGCACTGGGCGCACCGCGAGCGCGCCGCCTTCCCCGGCGGTCTGCTCTACGCCGACCTGCGCGGCTTCAGCGACACGGGCGATCCCGACCACCTCGAGGTGCTGCGCGAGTTCCTCCTCGCGCTCGGGGTGGGGCCGCGCCGGATACCGGAGTCGGCGGGCGGCGCCTCCGCCCTGTACCGCTCGCTCGCCGCCGACCGGCAGCTCCTCGTCGTCCTCGACAACGCACGCGACTCCGCGCAGGTCAGGGAGTTGCTGCCGGGGGGCGCCCGGTGCGTCACCGTGGTCACGAGCCGGTACCGCCTGCGTGGCCTGATCGCCTCGGACGCGGCCCGGCCCGTGCCGGTGGACGTCCTCGAACCGGACGACGGCACGGCCCTGCTCGCCGCGGTCCTCGGCGAGGAGCGGGTGCGCGCGGAGGCGGTGGCCGCCCGGCGCCTCGCCGAACTGTGCGGCGGGCTCCCGCTCGCGCTGCGGGTGGCCGCGGCGCGGCTCGCGGACCAGCCGGACTGGTCGCTCGGCGCGATGAGCGCCGAACTGTCCGACGAGTCGCGCCGGCTGTCCCTGCTCGACGTGGAGGACACGGGCGTGCGGGCGGCGCTGCGGCTCACCGTGCGCCGCCTGCCCGCGGACGTCGCGCACCACTTCGCCCATCTGGGCCGCCACCCGGGCACGCACGTCGACCGGTTCACGGCCGCCGCCCTCGCGGGCACCGACCCGGAGGCCGCCGAGGCCGCCCTGGAGCGACTCGCCGCGGCCCACCTCGTCACCCGCTCCGCACCGGGGCGCTGGTCGCTGCACGACCTCGTGCGCCTCTACGCGCGCGGCCTGGACGCCGGGCCCGACACGGTGCCCCGGGTGCTCGACCACCAGATCGCCACCGCCCTCGCCGCGATCGCCGCGGCCGAGCCCGGCGAGGAGGCCTGCTTCGGACTGCCCGGGGACTTCCACCGGCCGCCCGCCGTAAGGGAGTTCGCCGGCCGCGAGGAGGCCATGGCCTGGTACGCGGCCGAGCGCGACGATCTGACCCTGGCGGTGGGCGCGGCCCGCGCCGCCGCCCTGCACGGCAGGACCTGGCGGCTCGTGCTCGCGCTGTGGCCGCACATCGTGTGGCGGCACCGGGACGGCTGGGCACCGCTCCTGGAGACCGCGCTCGACGCCGCGAGGGCCGATGCCGACGCCCGCGCCGAGGCGCGGGTGCGGGCCCTGCTCGGCTGGGTCCTCGCCGAGGAGGGCCGCACCGGCGACGCCCTGGCCCATCTGGAGGCCGCGACCGAGCTCGCCGCGCGCGCCGAGGACGTGCCCGGGGAGGCGACGGCACTCATCAACCTGTCCCTCGTCCAGGCCGCCCTCGGCGACCCCGAGGAAGCGGCGGAGGGCTGCCTTCGGGCCGTCGGCCTCGCGCGCCGGGCGGGCGACCGGCACACCGAACGGCTCGCCCTGCACCACCTGGCCCGGCACCGCCTGGTCCTCCAGGAGTGGCGGGCGGCCCTCGACACGGCCACCACCGCGCTCGCCGTCGACATCTCCCCGCAGACGTCGGCGGCGTCGCGGGTGCTGCTCCTCACCACGGCCGGGGAGGCCCTGATCGGCCTCGGCGACGAGTGCGCGGGAGTGAGCCGCCTGGAGACCGCGGCCCACGAAGCGGAAGCGTCCGGTTTCGACGAGGGCGCGGTCGGGGCGCTCGGCGCGCTGCTGCGCGTCTCGGCGGACGTGGGCCTGCGAGCCCGCTACGACACAGCGGTGATGCGGCTCAGAGCGCAGCCCTGAGGACGGCACGACGAGTGCGGGCGGCACGTCAGCGGGACATCAGCCGGGCGTAAGCGGAACGCCAGCGGGGGCGACGAAAGTAGTGCTCACAGCGGGGGCGACCCCGCGAGGACCGCACCGACCAGCACCACCGCACAGGGGGACCTTCCATGCGTACGTCGCGTATCCGCACCACCGCTCTCGCCGCCACGGCCACCGCCGCCCTGGCCCTGTCCCTGACCGCCTGCGGCAGCTCGGACGACAACGGCGCCGGGAAGAACCGGGTGAGCACGGTCGGCAAGACGGCGGACACGTCCGGCAAGACCGCGGACACGTCCGGCAAGTCCGAGGGCACGGACGCGGCGGGCACGGCCGCGAAGACCGGCGGCCCGGCCGCGACGGGCGGCGGCGGGCAGACCGGCCCCTCCGGCGCCGCGTCGGCCTCGGTCGCGAAGGGCTCCGGCACCACCGTCGACGCCGCGCGCTCCGCCTCCGTGCGCCAGTGCGACGGCACCGAGATGTCGTACTCCGTGCTCCACCGCTTCGCGAAGCAGCGCGGCGAGCACCTGCTGATCACCGCCGTGAACGCCGACGCCAAGCCGTGCTGGGTCACCTCGTACCCGTCGGTCATGCTCGGGAACACCGTGAACGTCCTCGGCCACTCCGCCAAGGACGCCCCCGGCGGCACCGCGCGCATCACGGTCAAGCCCGGCGGCAAGGTCTACTCCGCCGTGAACCTCTTCGCCGACGGCCCGCGGTCCCACACCTCGTCGAGCCTGTCCCTGGCGCTGCGCGACCGCACCGGCGACACCGGCCCCGGCACCGACCAGGAGGCCTTCGCCAAGGGCGTGCCGTCGAAGTTCACCTGGTCCAGCGCGGACGTCACCAACTGGAACACCGCCAAGCCGTACGGCTTCTGAGACCTGCCCGGACACCCCCCAGTCCCGGGCAGCCCGAAGGGGCGGCACCCCCGCACAGGGTGCCGCCCCTTCGTCGTGGGCCGGGGCCGTCGCCGCATCGGTTGAGGGTCGGGGACACGGCGACGGACCCGGGGCTCTACCGGTGGTCGCTGCCCTGGGCCTGGGAGGCGGCGCGGCCCGCTTCGAGGCGGGCGACCGGGATGCGGAAGGGCGAGCAGGAGACGTAGTCGAGGCCCACCTCGTGGAAGAAGTGCACCGACTCCGGGTCGCCGCCGTGCTCGCCGCAGACGCCGAGCTTGATGTCGGGGCGCGTGGCGCGGCCCGCCTCGACGGCGCTGCGCACCAGGGCGCCGACGCCGTCCTTGTCGATGGTCTCGAAGGGGCTGACGCCGAAGATGCCCTTCTCCAGGTACGCCGTGAAGAACGAGGCCTCCACGTCGTCGCGGCTGAAGCCCCACACCGTCTGGGTGAGGTCGTTCGTGCCGAAGGAGAAGAACTCGGCGGCCTCGGCGATCTGACCGGCCGTCACGGCGGCGCGGGGCAGCTCGATCATGGTGCCGATGGAGAGCTTCAGATCCGTGCCGGTGGCGGCCTGGACCTCGGCGATGACCCGGTCGGCCTCGTCGCGGACGATCTCCAGCTCCTGGACGGTGCCGACCAGCGGGATCATGATCTCGGCGCGCGGGTCTCCCTTGGCGTTCTTGCGCTCGGCCGCGGCCTCCGCGATCGCGCGGACCTGCATGGTGAACAGGCCGGGGATGACCAGGCCGAGGCGGACGCCGCGCAGGCCCAGCATCGGGTTCTGCTCGTGCAGCCGGTGCACGGCCTGGAGCAGGCGCAGGTCGTTCTCGTTGGCGTCCTTGCGGGACTCGGCGAGCGCGACGCGGACCGAAAGCTCGGTGATGTCGGGCAGGAACTCGTGCAGCGGCGGGTCGAGCAGGCGGACGGTGACCGGCAGCCCGTCCATCGCCTCGAAGAGCTCGACGAAGTCCTGCTTCTGCTGCGGGAGCAGGGCCTTCAGGGCCTCCTCGCGCTCCCCGTCGGTGTCGGCGAGGATCAGCTTCTCGACCATCTCGCGGCGCTCGCCGAGGAACATGTGCTCGGTGCGGCACAGGCCGATGCCCTGCGCGCCGAACCGGCGGGCGCGCAGCGCGTCCTCGGCGTTGTCGGCGTTGGCGCGCACCCGCAGCCGGCGCTTGCCGTCGGCGAAGGCCATGATGCGGTGCACGGCCTGGACGAGCTCGTCGGCGTCGTCGGCACCGGCGTGCATGCGGCCCTCGAAGTACTCGACGACCGGGGACGGCACGACCGGGACCTCGCCCAGGTAGACCTTGCCCGTGGAGCCGTCGATGGAGACGACGTCGCCCTCCTCGACGACGGTGTCGCCGACCGTGAGGCGGCGGCGCTTGGTGTCGACCTCAAGGTCCTCGGCGCCGCAGACACAGGTCTTGCCCATGCCGCGCGCGACGACGGCCGCGTGCGAGGTCTTGCCGCCGCGCGAGGTCAGGATGCCCTCGGCGGCGATCATGCCGTCCAGGTCGTCGGGGTTGGTCTCGCGGCGGATCAGGATGACCTTCTCGCCGGAGCGCGACCACTTGATGGCGGTGTAGGAGTCGAAGACGGCCTTGCCGACGGCGGCGCCCGGCGAGGCGGCGATGCCCCGGCCGAGCTGCTCGACCTTGGCCTCGTCGTCGAAGCGCGGGAACATCAGCTGCGCGAGCTGGGCGCCGGTGACGCGCTGGAGCGCCTCGGCCTCGCTGATCAGGCCCTGGTCGACGAGCTGGGTCGCGATGCGGAAGGCCGCGCCCGCGGTGCGCTTGCCGACGCGGGTCTGGAGCATCCACAGCTGCCCGCGCTCGATGGTGAACTCGATGTCGCAGAGGTCCTTGTAGTGGGTCTCCAAGGTCTCCATGATCTGCATGAGCTGGTCGTACGACTTCTTGTCGATCTGCTCCAGATCGGCGAGCGGGACGGTGTTGCGGATGCCCGCGACGACGTCCTCGCCCTGCGCGTTCTGGAGGTAGTCGCCGTAGACGCCCTGGTGGCCGCTCGCGGGGTCGCGGGTGAACGCCACGCCCGTGCCCGAGTCGGGGCCGAGGTTGCCGAAGACCATCGAGCAGACGTTGACGGCGGTGCCCAGGTCGTGCGGGATGCGCTCCTGGCGGCGGTAGAGCTTGGCCCGGTCGCCGTTCCAGGAGTCGAAGACCGCCTTGATGGCGAGGTCCATCTGCTCGCGCGGGTCCTGCGGGAAGTCGCGGCCCGCCTCGGCCTTGACGATCTTCTTGAACTTGGTGACGAGCTTCTTGAGGTCGGCCGCCTCCAGGTCGGTGTCGACCGTGACCTTCTTGGCGTCCTTGGCCGCCTCCAGGGCGTCCTCGAAGAGGTCGCCCTCGACGCCGAGGACGGTCTTGCCGAACATCTGGATGAGCCGGCGGTAGGAGTCCCAGGCGAACCGGTCGTCGCCCGCCTGCTTGGCGAGGCCCTGGACGGACTTGTCGGAGAGCCCGATGTTCAGGACGGTGTCCATCATGCCGGGCATGGAGAACTTGGCGCCCGAGCGGACCGAGACGAGCAGCGGGTCGTCGGCCTGGCCGAGCTTCTTGCCCATCTTCTGCTCAAGGGCGTCGAGGTGCGCGCTCACCTCGTCGCGCAGCGCCACGGGCTCCTCGCCGCTGTCGAGGTAGACCTTGCAGGCCTCGGTGGTGATGGTGAAGCCCGGAGGGACGGGAAGGCCCAGGTTGGTCATCTCGGCGAGGTTCGCACCCTTGCCACCGAGGAGGTCCTTGAGGTCCTTGTTGCCCTCGGTGAAGTCGTAAACGAACTTCACGCCCTGAGCTACGTGGGGATCTTTGTTTTCCGACACGGGTCTCGACTCCTCGAGGACGCGGCTGCCCTGACGGCGAGGAACATACCCAGATCGAAGGCTTCTGGGTACGTCCACTTGTGGGTCATGCGGTCGCAACCACCCGTGTGCCAGCAGATCGAAAGTAACGCGCGAGTAATGATCTTGACTGGAGTGAGTTCACCTCTTGAAGACATAAACGCGCAGCGTGAATCCAGGCTCCCCATTGAGCACGGAACGTAGCAATGTGATCGATCATTTGAAGTGTCAACGCGTGGCACTCAGTGCCACCCCTTGGAAAGGTGCAGCGGGGCAAGATCCGCTCATCTGAGCGTAGGGGCTATCAGGGGTGGCGAGAATCACGCCCTGACTTGCCAAAGTTTTGGCATCTGAGCGCTCCTCGGCTCACCCGAGAGGCCGTCGGGAGGGTGGGGGCGAAGATCGGGGCACCCCGTGCCCGGCTCAGAAGCCGAGGGCCGCGAGCCGTTCCTCCGCGCGCTGCGGCGCGTACAGGTGCTCCACCACCAGGGCTCCCGCCCCGGTCACGGCCGCCCGCTCGCCGAGCCGCGAGGTGACGATCTCCAGATGAGCGGTGGAGCGCGGCAGCGCCCGCTGATAGAGCAGCTCCCGCACGCCTGTCAGGAAGGGCGTTCCGGCCAGATCTCCCGCGATCATCAGAACGCCCGGATTGAGGAGCGTCACGACCGTGGCGAGCACCTCGCCGACCCGCTGCCCCGCCTCGCGCGCGAGGCGCACCGCCTCGGGGTGCCCGGCCGCGAGCAGCTCCGCCACGTCGGAGCCGGAGGTCACGTCCGCGCCGGAGGGCGCGGGCACGCCCGCCGCCGCGAGCCGCCCGGCGAGCGCGCGCCCGCTGGCCACCGCCGCCAGACAGCCGTACGAGCCGCAGCGGCACAGTGCGGTCTCGCTCCCGGGCACCCACGGCACCCGTATGTGCCCGATGTCGCCCGCGCCGCCGTCCGCGCCCCGGTACACGGAGCCGTCCACGACGACGCCCGCGCCGATGCCGGTGGAGACCTTGACCAGGGCGAAGGCCGAGCAACCGGGATAGGCCGCGCGCTGCTCCCCGTACGCCATGAGGTTGGCGTCGTTGTCGACGAGGACCGGCACCCGGGCGGAGCCGCCCGCCCGCGCGGCGAAGGAGCGGCGCAGCCGCGCTCTTATGTCGTAGCCGTCCCAGCCCGGCATGATCGGCGGCTGCACCACGCGGCCCGTCTCGCTGTCGACCGGGCCCGGCACGGCGAGCCCGATGCCGCACACCGCGCGCGCGGCCCGGCCGCCCTCGCGCAGCAGCGCGGCGAACCGGACCCCCAGCTCGTCCAGGACCCGCTCCGGCCCCTCGTCCACCCGCAGGGGCCCGGTGTGCTCGGCGAGGACGTCACCGGTGAGGGTGAGCAGGGCCGCGCGGGCGTGCCGGGTCTCCAGGCCCGCGGCGAGGACCACGGCGTGCCCGTCGTCGAACTCCAGACGCGCCGCGGGGCGGCCGCCGAGCGGGGAACCGGCCACCGTTTGGGAGCCCTCGCGCAGCCAGCCCGCGCGGAAGAGGCGGTCGAGGCGCTGGCCGACCGTGGCCCGGGAGAGGCCCGTGACCTGCTGGAGGGCGCCGCGTGTGGTGGCGCGGCCGCTGCGCACGAGGTGCAGCAGGTCGCCCGCGCTCGCCTGGGCGGTCCCGCGCACCGAGGTCCCGTTCCTCATGGCCACTCCTCGTCCCCTGCTTCCTTGCCTACCCACGTCTCCCCTTGCGCGCGTCAACTCGACGTTACATATTGGGTTTTGCGTGTTAAGTAGACGTAACCCTAGGGTGGAACAAGCCGAACTGACAGCCTGTCGGCACGGGAAGCGCGCTGCCGGGCTGAGGGAGAGACGCGTGGACCGCACCACCACGGGCGCCGCGGTGACGGCGCCGTCCTCCCCGGCGGCCGCGGTCCTGGCCGACGGGGCGACGAGCGGCGCGAGCGCGCCGAAGAGCGCGGCCGGGGCGGGCGCGAGGGGCGACCCGGACCCCTTACGCGCGGCCGCCGCCCGGGTGCTGCACGGCAACTGGACCGGCGCCTCCACCGTCCCGTCCCGCGAGCTGTACCCCCACCAGTGGTCCTGGGACTCCGCGTTCATCGCGATCGGGCTGCGCCATCTGTCGCCGCTGCGCGCCCAGTTGGAGCTGGAGACGCTCCTTGGCGCGCAGTGGGGCGACGGCCGCGTCCCGCACATCGTGTTCAACCCCTCCGTGCCGCTCGACGCGTACTTCCCCAGCCCCGACTTCTGGCGCTCCGCCACCGCCGGGCGCGCGGCGGGCGCGCCGGGCGGCGTGCAGACCTCCGGCATCGTGCAGCCGCCGGTGCACGCCCTCGCCGCCTGGCTGGTGCACCTCGCCGACCCCGGTCTGTCCCGGGCCCGCTCCTTCCTCGCGCGCGTCCACCCGCGCCTCGCGGCCTGGCACCGCTTCCTGCTGCACCGGCGCGACCTCGGCGGCGCAGGGCTCGCCGCCGTCGTCCACCCCTGGGAGCAGGGCATGGACAACAGCCCCTGCTGGGACGGCCCACTGAGCCGCGTTCCCCCCGCGCTGCCGCGCACCTTCCGCCGCGCCGACCTGGACCACGGCTGCCCGCGCGACCGGCCGACGGACCTCGACTACGGACGGTACGTACGGCTCGCGGCGGACTACCGCGACCGCAGGTACGGCGCCGCCGACCCCGGACCCGCCGAGCGGCAGGGCGACTTCGCCGTCGAGGACCCGGCCTTCAACGCCCTCCTGATCGCCTCCGAGCACGCCCTCGCCCGCATCACCGGCGAGCTCGGCGTCGCCGCGACGGCCCGGCACGAGCGCGCGGAGCGGCTCACCCGGGCCCTGGTGGAGCGGCTGTGGGACCCGGCGTCCGGGATCTTCCGGTGCCGCGACCTGCGGGCCGGGCCCGACGGGGGCGCGCCGGTGGCGGAGCGTGGGGTCACCGGGCTCGTCCCGCTGCTGCTGCCCGGGCTGCCGGGCGAGGTCGTCACCGCCCTGGTGGACACGGTGTGCGGCCCGCACTTCGCGCTCGGCGGCCGGGCCCGGCTCGTCCCCAGCCACGACCTGCTGAGCCCGGCCTTCGACGCCCGCCGCTACTGGCGCGGGCCCGCCTGGATCAACACCAACTGGCTGGTCGAGCGCGGCCTGCGGCTGCACGGCGAGCGGGCGCGGGCCGACGCCCTGCGCGCGGCACTCCTTGACGTGGCCGCGGCCTCCGGCTTCTCCGAGTACGTCGATCCGTACACGGGGCGCGGCTGCGGCACCCGCGGCTTCAGCTGGAGCGCGGCACTGGCACTGGATCTGCACCTGGACGCGGACCACGCGTCCGCACACCACACAGCGGGGGCTGGCAGGAGCGAGAGGGCCCGACATGACTGACCGGCACCACCATCACCTGCTCGTACGCGGGACGACGTTCGCGGCCGTCGGCCCCGGCGGTGACATCCGCGGCGTTCCGGGCGGCGGCTCCCCCGACGGCCTCTTCGTGCGCGACGCGCGGCACCTGAGCCGCTGGCAGTTGACCGTGGACGGCGCCGTCCCCGAGGTCCTGAGCCCCGCCGGGGGCGGACCCGCCGGGACCGCCGGGCCTGCCTCCGGGACAGGCGGCGGGACCGGCGGCGGGGGCGTGGGCGCGGACGTGGCGCGCTGCGTGCTCGTGCCGCGCGGCGGCCGTCAGGAGCCGCCCGCCTACACGCTCTTCCGCGAGCAGGCCGTCACCGACGGCACGCTGGTCGAGGCCGTGCGGATCACCAGCAACCGCCCGGTGCCGACGACGCTGCGGCTCGCGCTGACCGCCGACGCCGACTTCACCGACCAGTTCGAGCTGCGCGCGGACCACCGTACGTACGCGAAGCCGGGGGCGGTCCGGTCCCGGCGGGTCCTTCAGGCACCGGGCGACGCGGACGAACGGGGCCCGGGCGGCATCGAGTTCGCCTACCGCCGCGGGGACTGGCTGGCCCGCACCACCGTCACCGCCGAGCCCGCGCCGGACGCCGTCGAGGAGACCGGCACCGGGGCCCGGCGGCTCGTCTGGGCCCTCGAACTGGCCGCGCACGCCTCCGCCGAGCTCGCCCTGACCGTCGCCGCGGCGCCGCACGGCGCGCCGCCGCTGCCGCCCGCACCCGTGTCGCCGAGCGCCGCCATCTCCCAACTGGCCGCTGTGCAGCGGGAGTTCACCGCCGACGTGCCGCTGCCCGCGGCCTGGCCCGAGCTCGCGGCCGCGTGTACGCGCGGACTCTTCGACCTCGCCGCGCTCCAGGTGCCCGCGCGCGGGCCCGACGGCGAGGAGCTGCGGGTGCCCGGCGCCGGGGTCCCCTGGTTCCTCACCCTGCTGGGCCGTGACGCGCTCCTGACCTCGCTCTTCGCGCTGCCGCATCTGCCGCGCCTGGCCGCCGCGACGCTGCCCGCGCTCGCCGCGACCCAGGCCACCGAGGCCACGCGGGGGCGGGCCGCGCAGCCCGGCAAGATCGTGCACGAGGTGCGGCACGGCGAGCTCGCCCACTTCGACCAGGTCCCGTACGGGCGCTACTACGGCTCCGTGGACGCCACTCCGCTCTTCCTCGTCCTGCTCGGCGCGTACACCGAGCAGACCGGCGACACGGCGCTCGCCCGCCGGTTGCAGGCGCACGCGCGCGCCGCCGTCGGCTGGATGCTCGACCACGGCGGGCTCACCGCGCGCGGCTACCTCGTCTACCGCGCCGACGAGGGCGGACTCGCCAACCAGAACTGGAAGGACTCGCCCGGCGCGATCTGCGGCGCCGACGGGGACCGGCCGACCGGGCCCGTCATGGCCGCGGGCGCCCAGGGCTACGCGTACGACGCGCTGCGGCGCACGGCCTGGCTCGCCCGGGCCGTCTGGGACGACCCCGTCTACGCCGACCTGCTCACCCAGGCCGCCGCCGACCTGCGGGACCGCTTCCAGCGGGACTTCTGGATGGCCGCGCGCGGCTTTCCCGCGCTCGCGCTCGACGGGGAGGGGCGGCAGGTCGACGCGCTCGCCTCCGACGCGGGGCACCTGCTGTGGTCCGGGCTCCTCGACAAGGAGTACGGCGAGGCGGTGGGGCGCCGCCTCCTCGAACCCGACTTCTTCTCCGGCTGGGGCGTGCGCACGCTGGCCGCCGGGCAGGGGGCGTACCACCCGCTCTCCTACCACCGCGGGTCGGTGTGGCCCCACGACAACGCGCTCATCACGCTCGGGCTCTCGCGGTACGGGCTGCACGACGAGGCCCGGGTGGTGGCCCGTGCCCTGGTGGACGCCGCGACCACGGCCTGCGGCCGGCTCCCCGAAGTCCTGGCCGGCTACGAACGCACCGCCTACCCCGAGCCGGTCCCCTACCCCCACGCCTGCACCCAGGACTCCCGCTCGGCGGCGGCCCCCCTGGCCCTCCTGACAGCGATCACGATCGGCTGACCCGTACCAGCCGTCTCCGCTGTGGGCAATCGTCCCGCTGGGCGGGACGGGTGGTCACAGGGGGAGGCCGGTCCAGCGGGAAGCCGTCAGCCGCCCGAGGTGTCCAGTTCGGCTTCCTCGGAGACGCCCGCGCAGTCGTAGGGGTCGCGGAGCCACCCGTCCGGCAGGACCACCCGGTTGTTGCCGGAGGTCCGCCCGCGCGGCCCGTCCGCCCCGTCGGGCCACGCCTGGTCCAGGTCCAGCTCGTCGAGCCCGCCCCGGAGCTCCGCGAGGGACGACGTGATCGCGAGGCGCTTGCGCATCTCGGAGCCGACCGAGAACCCCTTGAGGTACCAGGCCACGTGCTTGCGGAAGTCGATGACGCCCCGCGCCTCGTCCCCGATCCACTCACCGAGGAGCCCGGCGTGCCGGACCATGACGTCGGCGACGGTCCGCAGCGTGGGCCGCGCCAGGTCCTCCGTACGGCCCTCGAAGGCCGCCACCAGGTCGCCGAACAGCCACGGCCGCCCCAGGCAGCCGCGCCCGACGACCACGCCGTCGCACCCGGTCTCGCGCATCATGCGCACGGCGTCCGCCGCCGACCAGATGTCGCCGTTGCCGAGGACGGGGATCTCGGGGACGTGCTCCTTGAGGCGGGCGATCGCGGACCAGTCCGCGGTGCCGCCGTAGTGCTGCGCGGCCGTCCGCCCGTGCAGGGCGATCGCGGTGACGCCCTCCTCCACGGCGATGCGCCCCGCGTCCAGGTACGTGATGTGGTCGTCGTCGATGCCCTTGCGCATCTTCATCGTGACCGGCAGGTCGCCCGCCCCGCTCACGGCCTCCTTGAGGATCGCGCGCAGCAGGTGGCGCTTGTACGGCAGCGCGGAGCCGCCGCCCTTGCGCGTGACCTTGGGGACCGGACAGCCGAAGTTGAGGTCGATGTGGTCGGCGAGGTCCTCTTCCGCGATCATGCGGACGGCCTTGCCGACGGTGGCCGGGTCGACGCCGTACAGCTGGATCGAGCGCGGCTTCTCGCTCGCGTCGAAGTGGATCAGCTGCATGGTCTTCTCGTTGCGCTCGACGAGCGCACGCGTCGTGATCATCTCGCTGACGAAGAGGCCCTTGCCGCCGCTGAACTCCCGGCACAGGGTCCGGAACGGCGCGTTCGTGATCCCCGCCATGGGCGCGAGCACGACGGGCGGCTGCACCAGGTGGGGACCGATCGACAGCGTCGACGGTGCGGTCTGCGGCTGGGACATCGGGCGGCTCTCCGGGAACGTGCGGGACTCTCGATGAGGAGCGGGCAAGCATCCATTGTCCCTCAGCCCGCGACCCGCCGGTCCCGGGCCCGCGACCGGCCCGCCCCCCGGGCCCCGCCGGGCCGGTTCCTCAGGCTCCGCCCGGCCCCTTGGCCAGCTCCGCGAGCCGCTCCAGGCGCTCCTCGGTGCCGTCGTCGGCGGGCACGTACGCGACGAGGCGGTAGGCCTGCGACTCCGGCGCGAACCACATCGTGCGGTGCTCCAGGCTGAGCAGCCCCACCTGGGGGTGCTCATAGCGTTTGACGTGCGGTGACATCGCACCCAGCTCATGGCGCCGCCACAGCTCGCGGAACTCCGCCGACTCCTTGAGCAGCCCGTCGAGCCGCTCCTTCCAGGCGGGCTCGGCCACGTGCTCGGCCATGCCCGCGCGGAACTTCGCGATCAGGTCGCGCAGCATCTCGTCCCGGTCGAGGAAGGTCTCGCGCCAGCGCTTGCTGGTGACGAGCAGCCACAGGCAGTTGCGCTCCCGGGGCGGCAGCTCGGTCAGCTCGCCGAAGACCTGCGCGAAGGGGCCGTTGTGGGCGAGGACGTCGTAGCGGGCGTTCTGCAGGGTCGCCGGGTAGGGCGCCATGCGGTGCATCAGACGCAGGGCGGTGCCGGTGACGAGGGGGCACTCGGTCTCGGGGCGCGGGTCGACCACGCCGGCGAGCGCGAAGAGGTGGCCGCGCTCGGTCTGGTCCATGAGCAGGGCGCGGGCGATGGCGTCGAGGACCTGCGCGGAGACCCGGATGGGCCGCCCCTGCTCCAGCCACGTGTACCAGGTGACGCCCACCGCGGAGAGCTGCGCGACCTCCTCGCGGCGCAGGCCGGGCGTGCGCCGCCGGGTGCCGCGCGGCAGGCCCGTCTGCTCGGGCGTGATCCGCTCGCGGCGGCTGCGCAGGAAGGCGGCGAGCTCCCGCCTGCGGGTGGCGTCGTCCGCGACGGGCCCCGTGGGCGTCAGCGGCTCTGCGGTCATGGCCATGGTCACGCTCCCAGCCTCGCGCAGCCCGCGCCCCGTTGCCAGGTGCGTCTACTACCAGGATAAAGACACTCTGGTACCCGTCTTGGCGACTGCTCATCGTCGTATCCGTGACTCGCACAACGACTCCTACGACGCCGCACACCACAACTCCCACAGCTCCCACAGCTCCCACAGCTCCCACAGCTCCCACAGCTCCCACCACGACCACCACGACCACCACGACCGGGACCGCCGCGGCCGTCCCGGCCCCGGCTCCCGCGCTCAGCGCCCTGGGCCTGTTCGCCCTCCTGCTCGGCGCCTCCCTGCCGAGCACCGACTTCTTCGTCGTCAACGTGGCCCTGCCCGACATCGAGCGCGATCTGGGCGCCTCCCCGTCCGCCCTGGAGATGATCGCCGCCGGGTACGCCGTCGCGTACGCCGTGCTGCTGGTCCTCGGCGGCAGGCTCGGGGACGCGTACGGGCGGCGCAGGCTGTTCCTGTGGGGCGTCGCCGGGTTCGGGGTGACCTCGCTGGCCTGCGGTGTCGCCCCCGACGCCTGGTCGCTCGTGGCGTTCAGGGCCGCGCAGGGCGCCGCGTCCGCGCTGCTGCTTCCGCAGGTGCTCGCCACCCTCCACGCGACGACGCGCGGCGAGCGGCGCGCGCGGGCCGTCGCCCTGTACGGGGCGGTGAGCGGGCTCGCGATGGTGCTCGGGCAGGTGCTCGGCGGGGTCCTGGTGTCGGCCGACCTCGCGGGGACCGGCTGGCGCATGGCGTTCCTGATCAACGTGCCGGCCGTCGCGCTCGCGTGGCCGCTCGCGCTGCGGTCGGTGCCGGACAGCCGGGCCGGGCAGCCGGGGCGCGGCGACGTCGGCGGCACCGTGCTCCTTGCCGCCGCGCTGCTCGCGCTGCTGCTGCCGCTGACCGAGGGCCGCTCGGCGGGCTGGCCGCTGTGGTCGGTGCTCACGCTCCTTGCCGCACCCCTGCTGATCCGGGCGTTCGCCGCCGTGGAGCGGCGCGCGGAGCGCACCGGCGGCAGCCCGCTCCTTCCCCTGTCGCTGCTGCGCGAGCCGGGGGTCGTACGGGGTCTGCTGATCGGCGCCCCGATCTTCATCGGCTTCAGCGGCTTCATGTTCGTCAGCGCCGTGACGCTCCAGGAGGGGCTCGGCTACGGCGCCCTGAAGGCGGGCCTGACGCTGATCCCCATGGGGCTCGCGCAGTTCGGCGCGTCCCTGCTGCTGCCGCGCGTGGTGAACCGGTTCGGCGCCCGCACCCTGCCCCTGTGCGCCCTGGTGCACGGCGCGGGCCTCACCGTGCTCGCCGCCACCGTCCTGTGGGCCCCGTGGTCCGCGCTCAGCCCGCTGACGCTCGCCCCCGGTCTGCTCCTGTGCGGCCTCGGCCAGGGCATCCAGCTGCCGCTGTACTACCGCGTGCTGCTGGCCGCCGTGCCCCCGGCGCGGGCGGGCGCGGGCAGCGGTCTCGCGGCGACCGCCCAGCAGTCGGGCCTGGCCGTCGGGGTCGCCACGCTCGGCTCGCTGTTCCTGGCCCTGGAGCCGGGCCTCGGCCTGCGCGGCGCGTTCGCGATCGTGCTCGGCGCGCAGCTCGCGGGCCTGCTCGGCCTGGCCGCGCTGGGCCTCAGGCCGGCGCGCGACCCGGGCTGAGCCCCGGGCCGCCCGGGGCGCGGCACCCGCCCCGGGGATACCGTCGGCTGTATGCCCGAGTCCGAGCTGAGCCCCCGGCGCCGCCAACTGGTGCTCGCGATCTGCTGCATGAGCCTGCTGATCGTGAGCCTGGACAACACCATCCTGAACGTCGCCCTGCCCACCATGGCCAGGGAGTTCGACACCAGCATCTCGGGCATGCAGTGGACGGTCGACGCGTACACCCTGGTCCTCGCCTCGCTCCTGATGCTGGCGGGCTCGACGGGGGACCGCGTCGGGCGCCGCCGGGTGTTCCAGGCGGGGCTCGCCGTCTTCACCCTCGGCTCGGTGCTGTGCTCCCTCGCCCCGAACCTGGAGTCGCTCGTCGCCTTCCGCATGATCCAGGCGGTGGGCGGTTCCATGCTCAACCCCGTCGCCATGTCGATCATCACGAACACCTTCACCGAGCCGCGCGAGCGGGCCCGGGCCATCGGGGTGTGGGGCGGGGTCGTCGGCATCTCCATGGCGGCGGGCCCGCTGGTGGGCGGCCTGCTCGTGGACGCGGTGGGCTGGCGCGCGATCTTCTGGGTGAACCTGCCGGTGGGCCTCGTCGCGCTGTTCCTGACCACCCGGTACGTCCCGGAGTCCCGCGCGCCGAAGCCGCGCCGCGCCGACCCGGTCGGGCAGGTCCTGGTGATGCTGCTGCTCGGCGCCCTCACCTACGCGATCATCGAGGCGCCCACGGCGGGCTGGACCTCGCCGCTGATCATGCTGTGCGGGGGCACCGCGGCCGCGGCGCTCGCGGGGCTGCTCCTGTACGAGCCGCGCCGCGCGGAGCCCCTCATCGACCTGCGGTTCTTCCGCTCGGCGCCGTTCAGCGGGGCCACGGTCATCGCGATCAGCGCGTTCGCCGCGCTGGGCGGCTTCCTGTTCCTGTCCACCCTCTACCTCCAGGACGTACGCGGCCTGGACGCGCTGCACGCGGGCCTGTGGATGCTGCCCATGGCGGCGATGACCCTGGTGTGCGCCCCGCTCTCCGGGCGCCTGGTCGGCAGCCGGGGCCCCCGGCCGTCGCTCCTGGTCGCGGGCGTCGCCATGACGGCGTCCGGTGTCCTCTTCGCCGCCTTCGACGCGGCGGACGAGCCCGCCACCCGCCTCCTCGCCTATGTCCTCTTCGGCATCGGCTTCGGCGTCGTGAACGCGCCCATCACCAACACCGCCGTGGCCGGGATGCCCCGCGCCCAGGCCGGGGTGGCCGCCGCCGTGGCCTCCACCAGCCGCCAGATCGGCCAGACCCTCGGCGTCGCGGTGATCGGCGCGGTCCTGGCCTCCGGCGTCACGTCGTCGTACGCGCGGGACTTCACGGCGGCGAGCCGCCCGGCCTGGTGGATCATCACGGGCTGCGGTGTCGCGGTGCTCGTCGTGGGCGCCCTGACCAGCGGCCGGTGGGCCCGCGCCACGGCCGGGCGCACGGCGGACCGCCTGGCCCCGGAGCCGGACGGGGCACCCCAGGCGTCCAGGCCCACCTGACGGGGCCGGCCGAGGCCCCCCTCCGCGTCCGCGGGAGCAGCGACCGCCACTCGGTACGGATCCGCCCCACCGAACGCGGCACCGCCCACGCCGTCGAGGCAGGCGTCACTGCCAGAAGATCTCCTCGACGACGATCTGCGGATCGTCCACGCGGTGCATGAAGACGTACCGGAGGGCGTCGCGCGCGGCTTGCGCCTTGAGGGTCCAGTCCATCTGCCAGGGAGGCCCGAAGAACCCGCCGTCGCTCATTGGCCGGGCTCCGTGCGGGCGGCCATGTGGCGGATGTTGGACGCCTCCTCCAGGAGCTTCCCGGCTTCGGCGACGTCCGTGGCCTCGGTGGCGCGTGCTTCGAGATCCGTCAGGTGGGCGTCCAGGTGCGGGTCTCGGGCGATGGCGTACTCACCCCACCAGCGGGCCATGAACGCGGGCACAGGGCCGAGGTCGTACGTGTCGGCGATCGCCCGCTTCCAGTGCGCGTCGAAGTCGGGGAGCAGCCGCGGTGCGTACTGGGCGATGGCGTCGCGGAGGGCCTTGGGAGTTCTCTCCGGCATGGGCGGGATGCCGGGCGAGTCGGTAGCGGCGGTGCTCATGTCGTCTCCTCCATCGGCCCGTGCCTCTCCGGTTCCGGAGCCTACCGCTGCGGCCCGGCGCCACGCGCAGGTTCCGCCAGGGCCGCGGGAGCTGCGGCCCCGGGCGACAAGTTACAGATTACAGAACTTGAAATCTGTAACCGGAGGGTGCATGCTGGAGGTGCGGCGCTTGGTCGGTCCTCCCCCGGGACCGTGACGCCGTCCCCTACCCAGCACACCCCCAGGAGCCCTCATGCGCACCCTGAAGCTCGGCAGCACCGGTCCCGTTTCCTCCGCTCTCGGTCTCGGCTGCATGGGGATGTCCGCGCTGTACGGCGAGGCGGACCGGGGCGAGTCGATCGCCACCGTCCACGCCGCGCTCGACGCGGGCGTCACCCTGCTGGACACCGGCGACTTCTACGCCATGGGCCACAACGAGCTGCTCATCGGCGAAGCCCTGCGCACCGCGCCCGCCGCGCACCGCGAGAAGGCGCTCACCAGCGTGAAGTTCGGCGCCCTTCGGGACCCGGACGGCGGCTGGGCCGGCTACGACGGGCGGCCCGCCGCGGTGAAGAACTTCGCCGCGTACTCGCTCCAGCGCCTCGGCGTCGACCACATCGACGTGTACCGCATCGCCCGCGTCGACGAGACCGTGCCGATCGAGGAGACCGTCGGCGCCATCGCCGAGCTGGTCGAGAAGGGCCACGTGCGGCACATCGGGCTGTCCGAGGTCGGCGCCGACACGCTGCGCCGGGCCGCCGCCGTCGCACCGATCTCGGACCTCCAGATCGAGTACTCCCTGATCTCGCGCGGCATCGAGGACGAGATCCTGCCCACCGCCGCCGAGCTCGGCATCGGCGTCACCGCGTACGGCGTGCTCTCGCGCGGCCTGATCTCCGGGCACTTCGCGCGCGACCGCAAGCTCGCCGCGAACGACTTCCGCGGCGTCAGCCCCCGCTTCCAGGGCGAGAACCTCCAGCGCAACCTCGACCTCGTCGACGCCCTGCGCAAGATCGCGGAGGCGAAGGGCGTGAGCGTCGCGCAGACCGCGATCGCCTGGGTGCTCGCCCAGGGCCCGCGGTTCGGCGCGAGCGTCGTGCCGCTGGTCGGCGCCCGCCGCCGGGACCGCCTCACCGAGGCCCTCGGCGCCCTGGACGTCCGGTTCGACGCCGCCGACCTGGCCGCCGTCGAGGAGGCCGTGCCCGCGGGCGCGG
This sequence comes from Streptomyces sp. AN091965, assembly GCF_022698285.1. Lineage (NCBI taxonomy): Bacteria > Bacillati > Actinomycetota > Actinomycetes > Kitasatosporales > Streptomycetaceae > Streptomyces > Streptomyces sp. AN091965. The sequence continues at coordinate 3,564,996 of NZ_JALDMY010000001.1, forward strand.
CCGCGGGCGACCGCTACCCCGAGGCACAGATGGCACACCTCGACAGCGAGCGCTGACGAGGGCGCCGAAGGCGCCGGGTACCGTCTTGGCCATGGCTACGACCGAGACCCTGACCGCCGAGCGCATCCTCGCCACCACCGAGGACGTGCTGCGCCGCCACGGGGCCGCGAAGGCCACCGTGGTGGACGTGGCCCGCGCGCTCGGCGTCAGCCACGCCGCCGTGTACCGCCACTTCCGTACGAAGGCGGCGCTGCGGGAGGCGGTCACCGAGCGCTGGCTGGACCGGACGACGGCCGAGCTCCAGCGCGTCGTGGACGACCGCTCGGCGCCCGCGGACGAGCGGCTGCGCCGCTGGTTCACGGTGCTGTTCGCGGCCAAGCGCAGGAAGGCGGGCGACGACCCGGAGCTGTTCGCCACGTACGAGGTCCTGCTCGGCGAGAACAGCGGCGTGGTGGAGGCGCACATCGCCGACCTGGTCTCCCACCTGCGCGTGATCGTCGAGGAGGGCGTCGCCCGGGGCGAGTTGGCCTCGCCCGTCGCGGACGCGGGGCTCACGGCCCGCGCGGTCTTCGACGCCACCGGCCGGTTCCACGACCCGGGCTACTCCCGCGAGTGGTTCACGCCCGGCATCGACGAGGCCTTCGCGGCGGTCGTCGACCTGACGCTGGCGGCCCTCCGCCCCTGAATCCCCTGCGTTTTCGGCGTTTCGCTGCGCCCCGGCCGCCCCTCCTGATTGCCTGGCCCCACCCATCACCCAGGCAGACAGGAGGGGCCAAGTGGCTTTAGGGGCAAGGGAGTTGGCGACGGAGTACGACTACGTCGTCGTGGGGGCCGGATCCGCCGGATGTGTCGTCGCGGCCCGGCTCAGCGAGCAGCGGGACCGCACCGTGCTGCTCCTCGAAGCGGGCCCCGAGCGCCCCAAGGCGGACCTCGCGACGCCGTACGCGTGGCCCTCGCTCATGGGCGGCGACGCCGACCACGGCTACCGGACGGTGCCGCAGCCGGGTGTCGGCGGGATCTCGCTGCCGTGCCCGAGGGGCCGGACGCTCGGCGGGTCGAGCGCCGTCAACGGCCTGGTGTTCCTGCGCGGGCACCGCGCGGACTACGACCGCTGGGCGGCGGCGGGCTGCGCGGGCTGGGGCTTCGACGACCTGCTCCCCCACTTCAAGCGCATGGAGTCGGTGCCCGGCGGCGACCGGGCCCACCGCGGGGACGCGGGCCCGCTGCGGGTCGCGCCCGTGCGGCCCGAGGACGCCAACCCGCTGTCCGCGGCCTTCGTCGAGGCCGCCGTCGCGGCGGGCCACGCGCGCACCGACGACTTCAACGGCGCGGCCCAGGAGGGCGTCGGCTGGCCCGACCTGACGATCGCCGACGGGGCGCGGCAGAGCGCCGCCGACGCGTATCTGCGCCCCCTGGACGGCACCCGGCCGAACCTCACCGTGTCCGCCGACTCCCGCGCGCGCCGCCTCCTGCTCGACGGCGACCGGTGCACCGGTGTGGAGTTCCTCCGCGGCGGCGCCCCGGTCACGGCGCACGCGCGCGCCGAGGTGATCGTGTGCGCGGGGGCCGTCGACTCGCCCCGGCTGCTGCTGCTCTCGGGCGTCGGCCCCGCCGACGAGCTGCGCGCGGCGGGCGTCGACCCGTGCCACGACCTGCCGGGCGTGGGCCGCGCGCTCCAGGACCATCCGCTGTGCGGGGTGGTCTTCGAGGTGGACCCGCCGATCCCTGCGGGCCGGGCGAACCTGTCGGAGGCCTCGTTGCACTGGCGCAGCGAGGCGTCGCTGCCGGGCCCCGACATGCAGGTGCTGTGCGTCCACGTCCCGTACCACCCGCCGACGCTCGCGGCGCCGGAGAACTGCTTCACGCTCGGCGTGGCCACGGTGCCGCGCTCCCGGGGCGCGGTGCGGATCGCGGACGCGGACCCGGACACGCCGCCGCTGATCGACCCGGGCTATCTGACCGACGAGGACGACGTACGGCGCATGCTGCACGGCATCGAGGTGGCGCGGGAGATCGCGGCCGCCGGGCCGCTCGCCCGCTGGGGAGCACGGGAGGTCCTGCCCGGCCAGGCGCGCACGCGCGCGTTCCTGACGGCGGCGACGGGACCGTACTTCCATCTGGCGGGCAGCTGCGCGATGGGCACGGGGGCGGACGCGGTGGTCGACCCGGAGCTGCGGGTGCGGGGCCTGCGCGGCCTGCGCGTGGCGGACGCGTCGGTGATGCCGTCGATCGTGTCCGTGAACACGCACGCGGCGGCGCTGGTGATCGGCGAGAAGGCGGCGGCCCTCGTGCGGTCCGGAACCTGAGGCCTGGCCCGAAGGCGGGCCCCTAGGGCCCGGCCGCCGGATTCACCGTCGCCTGGTGGATGCGCTCCAGGTGTTCCTCGGCCTGGAGCCAGGGCAGGAACCGTGCCCGCGCGTGCCAGCCGCAGGTGTCACAGACCAGCTGCCGCCGTGCGCCCGCCCGGTGCAGGCGCACGACGTGGGCGCGCCCGTGCTGGTCCCATCTGCTGACCTTGCGCGTGGCCGTCGTCCGCATGGCCCTCAGTGTGCACCGGAGCCCCCGGTTCCGTTCCAGGAACCGGGGGCTCGGTGGCGCAGTGGTGCGGTCGCGTCAGCAGCCGACGAGACGCGTGGCGAGGTAGCCCTCGATCTGGTCGAGGGAGACCCGCTCCTGCTTCATGGTGTCGCGCTCGCGCACGGTCACCGCGTTGTCCTCAAGGGTGTCGAAGTCGACGGTGACGCAGTACGGCGTGCCGATCTCGTCCTGGCGGCGGTAGCGGCGGCCGATGGCGCCCGCGTCGTCGAACTCGATGTTCCAGTTCTGCCGGAGCGCGGCGGCCAGGCCCTTGGCCTTCGGGGACAGCTCCGGGTTGCGGGACAGCGGCAGGACCGCGGCCTTCACCGGGGCGATGCGGTGGTCGAAGCGCATGACCGTGCGCTTCTCCAGCTTGCCCTTGGCGTTGGGCGCCTCGTCCTCGAAGTACGAGTCGAGCAGGAAGGCGAGCATGGTGCGGCCGACACCGGCCGCGGGCTCGATGACGTACGGCGTGTAGCGCTCGCCGGCTTCCTGGTCGAAGTACGACAGGTCCTGGCCGGAGGCCTTGGCGTGCGCGGACAGGTCGTAGTCGGTGCGGTTGGCGACGCCCTCCAGCTCGCCCCACTCGCTGCCGCCGAACTGGAAGCGGTACTCGATGTCAGCGGTGCGCTTGGAGTAGTGGGAGAGCTTTTCCTTCGGGTGCTCGTACCACCGCATGTTCTCCTCGCTCAGGCCGAGACCGGTGTACCAGTTCCAGCGCTGCTCCATCCAGTACTCCTGCCACTTCTCGTCCTCGCCCGGCTTGACGAAGAACTCCATCTCCATCTGCTCGAACTCGCGGGTGCGGAAGATGAAGTTGCCGGGCGTGATCTCGTTGCGGAACGACTTGCCCATCTGGGCGATGCCGAACGGAGGCTTGCGCCGCGACGTCGTCTGCACCTGGGAGAAGTTGGTGAAGATGCCCTGCGCGGTCTCGGGGCGCAGATACGCGACCGAGCCGGAGTCCTGGGTCGGGCCGAGGTGCGTGGAGAGCAGGCCCGAGAACTGCTTGGGCTCGGTGAACTGGCCCTTGGTGCCGCAGTTGGGGCAGTTGATGTCCGCGAGGCTCTCGGGGGCGCGGCCCTTCTTCTCCTCGTACGCCTCCTCCAGGTGGTCGGCGCGGTAGCGCTTGTGGCAGGAGGTGCACTCGGTCAGCGGGTCCGTGAAGGTGGCGACGTGACCGGAGGCCTGCCAGACCTCGGTGGCCAGGATCACGGACGAGTCGATGCCGACGACGTCTTCCCGCGAGGTGACCATGTAGCGCCACCACTGGCGCTTGAGGTTCTCCTTCAGCTCGACGCCCAGCGGTCCGTAGTCCCAGGCGGCGCGCTGGCCGCCGTAGATCTCGCTGCAGGGGAAGACGAAGCCTCGGCGCTTGCTCAGGCTGACGATGGTGTCGATCTTGTCGGCGGCCACGGTGCTCTCTTCATTACGACGACGACGAAACGGCCGCCCTGTGGGCGGCGGCTCCAGGAGCGAATGCTTCAGGTTACCGGCGCCCGCACCCCCCGGATCAAATCGGTTCTCCCCCCGGCCGATTCCCTCCCACCCACCCGCCCCTCTCCTCCACCTTCGCCCCTTTCCCGGCCCGTACGGCGGCCGAGGGCGCACGCGGCGGCGCACAGCGTGAGGCCGGGCACATGGGGCGGGGGTTTGTTGACAATCGTTTCCATAATTGTTGAAAATGAGTGTCATGAACGTACGACGCCACCTCATACCCCGCACCGCCCTCACCGCCGCCACGGCCCTCGCCCTCGCCACCCTCTCGGCGTGCGGCTCCGACGACCCCGCGGCCACGAACAACAAGGGCAAGCTCGACGTGGTGGCGTCGTTCTACCCCATGCAGTACCTCGCGGAGCAGATCGGCGGGAAGCACGTCGAGGTCACCAGCCTCACCGAGCCCGGCCAGGAGCCGCACGACCTGGAGATCAGCGCCAAGCAGCGCGCCCAGCTGGAGGAGTCCGACGCGGCCCTCTACCTGAAGGGCCTCCAGCCGAACGTGGACGAGGCGATCAGCCAGTCCGCCGTCAAGACGAAGATCGACGCGGCGACCCTCACCAGCCTGGAGAAGCACGGCACCGAGGTGGGCGGCCACGCCGAGGAACACCCCGAAGAAGGCGAAGAAGAGGGTCACGAGGGCCACGACCACGGCCACGACCACGGCGGCAAGGACCCCCACATCTGGCTGGATCCGGTCAGGTACGGCGAGGTCGCCGAGGGCGTCGGCAAGGCCTTCGCGAAGGCCGACCCCAAGCACAGGGCCACGTACGAGAAGAACACCGAGGCCCTGGTGAAGAAGCTCAAGGGCCTCGACACGGAGTTCAGGAACGGCCTGAAGGACACCAAGACCAAGGTCTTCATCACCACGCACGCGGCCTTCGGCTACCTCGCCGAGCGCTACGGCCTCACCGAGGAGGCCATCTCGGGCCTCGACCCCGAGGGCGAGCCGAGCGCGAACCGCGTGCGGGCGCTCCAGAAGATGGCGAAGGCCGACGGCGTGACGACGGTGTTCTACGAGACGCTCGTCAGCGACAAGACCGCGAAGACCCTCGCGGACGACACCGGGCTCAAGACGGACGTACTCGACCCGATCGAGGGCATCACGGAGAAGTCCCGGGGTGACGACTACGTCCAGGTGATGCGGTCGAACCTGAAGTCCCTGCGCACGGCGCTGGGCGCCAAGTGACCACCGGCCGAGGGCCGACCCCCTCCGGAAAGGGGCACGACATGGGCAACGCCAGCGACGGCGCGGGTGAGCCCGTCATATCCCTGCGCCGGGTGACCGCCGAGCTCGGCGCGCGCCCGGTCCTGCGCGGCATCGACCTGACGGTCGGCGCGGGCGAGGTCGTCGCGCTGCTCGGCGCGAACGGCTCGGGCAAGTCCACCGCGGTGCGCGCGGTGATCGGCCAGGTGCCGGTGACGGGCGGCGCGATCGAGCTCTTCGGCACGCCGCGCCGCCGCTTCCGCGACTGGTCCCGCGTGGGCTACGTACCGCAGCGCACCACGGCCGCGGGCGGCGTGCCCGCGACCATCACGGAGGTCGTGGCCTCCGGCCGCCTCTCGCGCACCAGGTTCGGCGTGCTGCGCAAGGCCGACCGGGAGGCCGTGCGCGACGCCCTGGAGCAGGTCGGCATGGCCGACCGGGCCAAGGACTCCGTGAACGCCCTGTCGGGCGGCCAGCACCAGCGGGTGCTCATCGCCCGCGCCCTGGTCTCCGAGCCCGACCTGCTGATCATGGACGAGCCGATGGCGGGCGTGGACCTCGCCAGCCAGGAGGTCCTCGCGGCCACCCTGCGCCGCCAGGTGGAGCGCGGCACGTCCGTGCTGCTCGTGCTGCACGAGCTGGGCCCCCTGGAGCCGCTGATCGACCGCGCGGTGGTGCTGCGCGACGGCTGCGTGCTGCACGACGGGCCGCCCCCGAAGGCCGTGGGCCAGCACGCGCTGCCCGGCCACGACCACGTACATCCGCACGAAGCCGACGCGGCCCCCGTCCGCACCGGCCTGCTGACCTGAGGACCCGGCGATGGAAATCCTGAACTACGCGTTCATGCAGCGGGCGCTGCTCGCGGCCGTCCTCGTCGGCATCACGGCCCCGGCCGTCGGCATCTATCTGGTGCAGCGCCGCCAGGCCCTGATGGGCGACGGAATCGGCCATGTGGCGATGACCGGCGTCGGCCTCGGCTTCCTGCTCTCCACGTCTCCCGTGTGGATGGCGACGGCCGTCGCCGTCGTCGGCTCCGTGATCATGGAGCTGATCCGCTGGTACGGCCGCACGCGCGGCGACATCGCCCTCGCGATGCTGTTCTACGGCGGCATGGCGGGCGGCGTCATGTTCATCAACCTCGCGCCGGGCGGTTCGAACGCGAACCTCAGCTCGTATCTGTTCGGCTCGCTCTCCACCGTCTCGCAGGACGACGTGACGGCGATCTGCCTGCTCGCCGCGTTCGTGGTCCTGGTGACCGTCGGGCTGCGCCGCCAGCTGTTCGCGGTGAGCCAGGACGAGGAGTTCGCGCGGGTCACGGGCCTGCCGGTGCGCGCGCTCAACCTCCTGACCGCGGTCACCGCGGCGGTCACCGTCACCGTCGCCATGCGCGTGGTGGGCCTGCTGCTCGTGTCGGCCCTGATGGTGGTCCCGGTGGCGGCGGCGCAGCAGCTCACCCGCAGCTTCGCGGCGACGTTCGCGATCGCGGTGGCGATCGGCGTCACCGCGACGATCGGCGGCACGGTCACCTCGTACTACCAGGACGTGCCGCCCGGCGCGACGATCGTGCTCCTGACGATCGGGGTGTTCATCGCCCTGACGATCCTGGCCGCGCCGCTCGCCCGCAGAAGGGCGCGGTCCGCGGCCCGGGGGGACGCGGCGTGCACGGCGGACGTGCCGGGCGCCCGAGGCACGGCGGACGGGGTCAAGGTCTGAGACGGCTCCCGTCGGGGCAGTGATCGAAGAGGCATGGTCCAGACCGCGCCGGATCACTGTCCGAGAGCACTCTGGTCACGGTGGAGTATCGACCTGGCACAATGGCGGGGCGAGAGACGACCTGTGACAACTGTGCGGACGAGCGCTGAGGAGGCATCTGTGACGACGGCGGGACCCCCCGTGCGAGGCCGGGCCACACGGCAACGAGCCGCGGTGGCTGCGGCTCTCGACGAGGTGGACGAGTTCCGCAGCGCGCAGGACCTCCACGACATGCTCAAGCACCGCGGCGACTCGGTCGGCCTGACCACGGTCTACCGCACGCTCCAGTCCCTCGCCGACGCCGGCGAGGTGGACGTCCTGCGGACCAACGACGGCGAGGCGGTCTACCGCCGCTGCTCGACCGGCGAGCACCACCACCACCTGGTGTGCCGCGTCTGCGGCAAGGCCGTGGAGGTCGAGGGCCCGGCGGTGGAGAAGTGGGCGGAGGCCATCGCCGCGGAGCACGGGTATGTGAACGTGGCGCACACGGTCGAGATCTTCGGTACGTGTGCGGACTGCGCCAAGAAGTAGCGGCACGCACGAGGGCCCGCACCGTCAGTACGACGGTGCGGGCCCTCTGCCGTGCGCCTAGCCCTTCTTGAGCTGGTCCTCGTTCGGGATCGCGCCGCCGAAGCGGCGGTCGCGCGAGGCGTACTCCAGGCACGCCCGCCACAGGTCGCGACGGTCGAAGTCCGGCCACAGGACGTCCTGGAACACCATCTCGGCGTACGCGCTCTGCCAGATCAGGTAGTTGGAGGTGCGCTGCTCGCCGCTCGGGCGCAGGAACAGGTCCACGTCCGGCATGTCCGGGTAGTACAGGTACTTCGCGAGGGTCTTCTCGGACACCTTGGACGGGTCGAGCCGCCCGGCGCGCACGTCCTCCGCGAGGGCCTTCGCGGCGTCGGCGATCTCGGCGCGGCCGCCGTAGTTCATGCAGAAGTACAGCGTCAGCTTGTCGTTGTCCTTGGTCTGCTCCTGGGCGACCAGGAGTTCGTTGGCCACGGACTTCCACAGTTTGGGCATGCGGCCCACCCAGCGCACGCGCACGCCGAGCCGGTCGAGCTGGTCGCGGGACTTGCGGATGAAGTCCCGGTTGAAGTTCATCAGGAAGCGGACCTCGTCGGGCGAGCGCTTCCAGTTCTCGGTGGAGAAGGCGTACAGGGAGATGCTCCCCACGCCCATCTCGATCGCGCCCTGGAGGACGTCGAGGACGCGCTCGGCGCCGACCTTGTGCCCTTCGGTGCGCGGCAGGCCCCGCTCCTTGGCCCACCGGCCGTTGCCGTCCATGACGACGGCGACGTGCTGCGGGACGAGCTCGCCGGGGATCTTCGGCGGCCGCGCGCCCGAGGGGTGGGGCTCGGGCGAGGTGTACTCACGGCGGGACCGTCCGAGGATTCCGCGTCGTGCCATGGGGAGCTACTCCAGTTCTTAGCGATCTTCGCGGGCTGCGTGCCGCTGTGGCCCGCGGCTACTTCTCCACGTACCGAAGCGAGCGCAGCCCGCGCTCCAAGTGCCAGTGCAGGTAGGCCGATACGAGCCCGCTGCCCTCCCGCGCGTGCCGGGACTCGCAGGCGTCCGCCGTCTGCCAGTCACCGGTCAGGAGCGCCGCGAGGTGCGCGAGGGTCTCCGCCGACGGTACGACGCTGCCCGGCACCCGGCAGTCCACGCAAATCGAGCCGCCCGCGGCGACCGAAAAGAAGCGGTTGGGGCCCGGCATGCCGCATTTGGCACAGTCGGTGAAGCTCGGCGCGTAGCCGTTCACGGCGAGCGAGCGCAGCAGGAACGCGTCGAGGACGAGGTGCGGCTCGTGCTCGCCGCGCGCGAGCGTCCGCAGAGCGCCGACGAGCAGCAGGTACTGCTGCACCGCGGGCTCGCCCTCGTGGTCGGTGAAGCGCTCCGCCGTCTCCAGCATCGCCGTGCCCGCCGTGTACCGGGCGTAGTCGGTGACGATGCCGCCACCGTACGGAGCGATGGTCTCGCTCTGCGTGCACAGCGGGAGGCCGCGCCCGATCAGCTCGCTGCCCCGCGCGAAGAACTGCACGTCCACGTGCGAGAACGGCTCCAGGCGCGCGCCGAACTTCGACTTCGTCCTGCGCACCCCGCGGGCCACGGCCCGCACCCGCCCGTGCCCGCGCGTGAGCAGCGTGATGATGCGGTCCGCCTCACCCAGCTTCTGGGTGCGCAGCACGACACCGTCGTCACGGAACAGGCTCATGGGCCCATTCTCCCGTATGCCCGGGGGGCACCGGGGCCGGGGCGGCCCCGGCCCCCTGCCCGGCCTGGCGGCACCCCTGCTCGCCTGCGAGTTCGCTGGGGCTGATCGCGCAGTTCCCCGCGCCCCTTCGGGGCACTCCCCCAGCCGGGCTTACGCCCGCAGTCAAGGCACCTCCCCCCTGCTCCGCGCGTTCGCGTACGCCGTCGCCGCGCGCAGGCGCTCCGCCGACGTCGCCGTCCGGAGCTTCTCCGGGGCGCAGTCCCACTCCCGCCCGCCTCCGTACGGGCGCAGCTGTACGTACGGCCCCTCGTGGCCCATCACCCTGCCGACCCTCCCGGTCCGGGTGTCCACCGCGTACGTTCCGATGGGGAGCCTCATGGGTGCACCCCCGCGCCTGGCAGCAGGGCCGCGAGGCGTGCCGCCGCCTCCACCGAGCACCGCCCGAGGTCCACCAGGGGGCACGGCGCCTGCCGCGCGACGGTCGCCGGGTCCACCCGCAGCGACGGCAACGACATTCCCGCCCTCTCCAGGGCAGCGCGCAATTCTTTCACCGTGTCCTCCGCCTCTTCCACACACGCCCGCGAGTGCGACTCGCCGGTGGCTCCATTCGCCGTCACGTGGCTCCCCTTAGTCGTTGAATTTCACGCTTCGTGTCTCCACCGTGACGCAGTGCGTCTACTGTTGGCAGGAGTCTGTGCTCTACAACGTCGGCGCAGAGGAGGGGAGTTATCCATGGCCAAAGGTGCCCATGGGTCACGCCAGGCGGCCTGGGAGTTCTTCGGGGCGGAGTTAAAGCGACGGCGCGAGAACGCGGGCCTCACCCAAGTGGAGTTGGGGGCCCGCGTTTTTGTGTCCGGCGGCTACATCGGCCAATTCGAACAGGCCATTCGGAAGCCGCAGTTGGACGTGGCTCAGCGGATCGACGAGGTCCTGCAAACCGAGGGCTTTTTCGAACGTACCTGGCGCAAGTTGATCGACGACAAGCGCTACGCGGACTATTTCGCCGCCGTCGCGGACCTGGAGGCCCTGGCCACAAAGATCTGCGAGTTCGCTCCGTCGGTGGTTCCGGGCCTGTTGCAGACAGCGCCGTACGCGAAGGCGGTCACCCTGGCGGCCAATCCGTTCGCCGCCGACGAGTACGTCGACGACATGGTGTCCGCCCGGCTGGACCGGCAACGCATCCTCGCGGACGCGGCACGGCCTGTGTATTGGGCGATCCTGCACGAGAACCTGCTGTCCGTGCCGGTCGGCGGCAGCGTCGCGATGGCGGAGCAGCTGGAGCACATCGCCGCGCTGGCACGCGAGCGCAAGGCACTGGTGCTGGTGCTGCCGCGCGCGGAAGGAGCCTGCGCCTCCATGACTGGAGATCTCAGGCTTATGGAGTTCGACGATGCTCCGCCTACGGTCTATACAGAGACCTCGTTTTGGGGCGAACTGCTGGACGATCCAGCCGTAGTGAAGCGTGCGCAGCACGCATACGATCTGCTCAGGGGCGCCGCGCTGTCGCCGGGGGTGTCCCTCGCCCGGATCGAATCGGCGGCTAAGGACTTCAGACGATGCGCGAGTACGACCTGAGCAACGCCCGCTGGCGCAAGAGCAGTTACAGCAACGGCGAGGGTGGCAACTGCGTCGAGGTCGCTGACGGACGTGACGGGGTCGTCCCCGTTCGGGACAGCAAGGTCCCAGGCGGCCCCGCCCTGGTGATAGGCGGGGCCGCCTGGGAAGCCTTCATCCGCGAGGTGGCCCGCTAGGGGGCGCCCCCGAAGGGGCGCGAGGAACTGCGCGGCCAGCCCCAGCGAACCGGCAGGCTACGACGTCGCGGCCTCGCTGAAGCGGCGCAGCCGAGGCGCGGAGTCGACCGGGGCCGAGGCCACCGTCCGCGCGAGGTCCGCGATGCTGTTGGCCTCGAACACCGCCCGGATCGGCACCCGCACCCCCATCGCCTTGCTGATCCGGCTCGCGAGCTGCGTCGCGTACACGGAGTCCCCGCCGAGGCGGAAGAAGTCGTCGTCCATGCCGACCCGCTCGACGGAAAGGACCTGCCCGACCAGCTCGCAGAGCTGCCGCTCCTGGTCGGTGGACGGCGCGACGTACGTGCTCGCGGCGGCCTCGGGCGCGGGCAGCGCCCCCTTGTCGACCTTGCCGTTGGTGGTCAGCGGCAGCGCGTCGAGGACCATGACGACGGCCGGGACCATGTGCTCGGGCAGGGTCTCCGAGGCGAAGGTGCGCAGCTCCTCCACCGACAGGGGGGCGGTGGAGTCGGCCTGTTCGGGGACGACGTACGCCACGAGGTGCTTGCCGTGCCCGGTCGCGTCCTCACGGGGCACGACCACCGCCTGGGCCACGTCCTGGTGCTGCTCAAGGGCTGCCTGCACCTCGCCCGGCTCGATGCGGAAGCCGCGGATCTTGACCTGGGCGTCGGCGCGGGCCCGGAAGTCGAGGCGGCCGTCGGGCGTCCAGGCGACCACGTCACCGGTGCGGTACATGCGCCCCCCGGCCGCGCCGAACGGATCGGCGGGGAACCGCTCGGCGGTCAGCGCGAACCGCCCCCGGTAGCCCCGGGCCAGGTGGTCGCCCGCGATGTACAGCTCACCGGGCGTCCCGGGCGGCACCGGCCGCAGCGCCCCGTCGAGGACGTAGAGCCGGGTGTTGTCCAGGGGGCGGCCGATGGGCACCGCCGCGCCGATGTCGTCGGGGCCCGCCATGGGGTGGGAGGAGACGCCCACGGTGGCCTCGGTGGGCCCGTACAGGTTGACCACCCTGGTGCCGGGGCAGGCCGCGAGGACCCGCTCCGCCGTGGCCGGGGGCAGCACGTCACCGCCCGACCACACCTCGCGGAAGCCCGCGAAGACCTCGGGCTGCTCGTCGGCGACCACCCGGAACAGGCCCGTCGCGAGGAGCGCGCCGGTCGGCCGGTGCTCCTCGGCGATCCGGGCGAGAGTGGCGACGTCCAGGCGTCCGGGCGGGGCGACGACGATGGCGCCGCCGTTGAGCAGCGGCACCCACAGTTCGTAGGTGGAGGCGTCGAAGGCCTGCGCCGAGTGCATCAGGACCCGCTCGTGCGCCCCGCCCTCGTAGACGCGGTCCGCGGCGAGCGCGGTCACGGCCCGGTGGGGGACGCCGACGCCCTTGGGCGTGCCGGTCGAGCCGGAGGTGTACATCACGTAGGCGAGGCGGTCCGGATGCCCGTGCCAGGACGGCGGCAGGGCCTCGTCGCCGACGGCCGCGAGCTCGGCCTCCGTGCCGGGGTCGTCCAGGACCAGGCGGGGGCAGTCGGCCGCGGGCAGAGCGGCGGCCGTCCGCCCGACGGTCACCAGGGCGGCGGGCGCGGCGTCGCGGAGCATGAACTCCAGGCGCGCGGCAGGGTAGTCCGGGTCGAGCGGCAGATAGGCGCCGCCCGCCTTGAGGGCCGCGAGGACGGAGACGACGTACGCGGCGGAGCGGGGCACGGCCACGGCGACGACCGCGTCCTGGCGCACGCCGCGCTCGCGCAGCAGCCGGGCGAGACGATTGGCCCGGCCGTCGAGCTGCCGGTACGTCAGGGTGGTGCCGTCGGCCTCCGTGAGCGCGGTCGCGTCCGGAGTGGCGGCGACGTGCCGCGCGAAGGCCTCGGTGACGGTCTCCTCGGGAAGCTCGCGAGCGGTGTCGTTGAACGTCTGGAGCACGCGCGCGCGTTCCGTGGCGCCGAGCGCCCCGACCTCGCTCACCCGGACGTGGGGGTCCCCCGCGAACCGGCCGAGGACGTAGGCGAACCGTGCGGCGAGCTTGTCGGCAGCGGCCTGGTCCAGGACGTGCCGCTGGTAGTGCACGACGAGCCGCAGGTGCGGGCCGTCCGGGTAGACGAACACCGTCACCGGATAGTGGCTGGCGGTGAACGAGCGCAGCCCGGTCACGGTGAACCCGGCCGCCGCGCTCGCCTCGGCCACGGCCACGCGGTCCAGCGGGAAGGACTCGAAGCCCATGGCCGTGTCGAACAGCTTCGGCAGCCCGGTGCCGCGCTGGATGTCGGCGAGGCTGTGGTGATGGTGGTCCAGGAGGGCCGCCTGCCGCCGCTGGAGGTTCCTGAGGACCTGCGCGACGGTGTCGCCCGGCGAGTACTTCACGCGCACCGGCGGCGCGTTGAGGAACATCCCGACGATCGACTCCACCCCCGCGAGGGCGGGCGGCCGTCCCGACGAGGGCGCCGCGAACACCACGTCCTGGCGGCCCGTCAGACAGCCGATGAGGACGCCCCAGGCGCCCTGCACCAGCGTGTTGAGGGTGATGCCCAGCTCGGTGGCGCGCCGGGTCAGCTCCCGCGCCCGCGCCGCCGGGAGGGGCACGTCGGCCAGGCCGATGCCGGTGCTGTCGGCGTCGGACTCCGCCTCGGGGAACAGCAGCGTGGGCTCCTCGACCCCCGCGAGCTCCTCCTGCCACACCCGGGCCGGATCCCCGGAGTCCTGCCGGGCCAGCCAGGCCAGATAGTCGCGGTAGCCGCGGGCCCTCGGCAGCGCGGACCCGTCGCCGTCGGCGGCGTAAAGGCGCAGCAGGTCCTGTGTGAGCAGCGGCAGGGACCAGCCGTCGAGCAGCACGTGGTGGGCCGTCAGGACCAGTTCGTGCCGGTCGGGGGCCAGCGTGAGCAGGGCCATGCGCAGCATGGGCGGGGCGGCGGGGTCGAACAGGACGGTGAGGTCGTGCGCCAGGAACTCCTCCAGGGCGTCCCGCTGCGCCGCCTCGTCGAGCGCGCCGAGGTCCCGCGTCGTCCAGGGCAGGGCCACGCCGTCCACGAGGAGCTGGACGAGTTCGCCGCTGGGGCCCGGCACGAACGCGGTGTGCAGCGCGGGGTGGCGGTCGAGGAGGGCCTGCGCGGCGCCGCGCAGCCGCTCGGCGTCCACCGGCCCCGACAGGTGCAGCGTGTACTGGCACAGATAGGCGTCGAAGGCCGCCCCGGACTCGCGCGCCATCGTCGAGTGGAACAGCAGGCCCTTCTGGAGGGACGACAGGGGCCAGATGTCGGTGAGCCCGGGGTAGCGCTCCCGCCAGCCGTCGATGTCGGCCTGGTCCACCTTCACCAGGGGCATGTCGGACGGGGTCGGGCCGCCCGCGCCGGGCCGCTCGGCGTGCCGGGCCAGGCCTTCGAGCGCGCGGCACCACAGCTGTGCGAGCTCTTGGACGTCGGCCTCGGACAGGACGCCCTCCGGCGCCGTGAACAGGGCGCCGAGGCACGGGCCTTCGGCGGTGTCGGACACGTGGGCGTTGATGTCCAGCTCGGCGGGGGCCCGCATCGCCGGGTCCTGCCCGGCGTCCAGCTCGGCGAGCTCGGCGACGCCGGGCGCCTGGGTGAAGCCGAGGCCGCGCAGCTCGGCGGGCATGTCGGCGTCCGCGGAGAACCGGCCCAGGTAGTTGAAGCCGATCTGCCCCACGGGGTGCGGAGCCAGGACCGCGGCCGTCTCGGGGTTGAGATAGCGGAGGAGGCCGTAGCCGATGCCCTTGTCGGGGAGGGCGAGGAGCTGCTCCTTGACCGCCTTGACGAGGGCCCCCGCGGCGGGGCCGCCCGCGAAGGCCTCCTCCAGATCGGCGCCCGACACGTCCAGGCGTACCGGGAAGAAGCTGGTGAACCAGCCGACGGTGCGGGACAGATCGGCGCCGGGAGCGGCCGCCTCCTCGCGCCCGTGGCCTTCCAGACGGATCAGCGACGACGGCTCGGCCACGCCGCGCGCCGCGCGCCAGCGGGCCACGGCCATCGCGAGGCCGGTCAGGAGCCCGTCGTTGACGCCGCCCCGGAAAGCGGCGGGCAGCGTCGTCAGGAGGGTCTCGGTGACGTGGGCCGGGAGCTGGACGCGGACCTTGGACAGGGTGGCGACGGTGTCCACCGCCGGGTCGAGGCGGCGCGTGCCCAGGTCCGGGTCGGGGCCGGTCACGACGGAGCGCCACAGGCCGAGCTCGGCGGCGCGCTCCGGGCGCCGGGCCTCCGTCACCAGGGCGTGGGCCCAGCGGCGCACCGAGGTGCCCACCGGGGCGAGGTCGGGGGTCTCGCCCCGGCCGACCGCCTGCCAGGCCCTGGCCAGGTCCGGCATCAGGATCCGCCACGAGACGCCGTCCACGACGACGTGGTGCAGCACGGCGAGCAGCCGCCCGGCCCGGCCCGCGCCCGCGTCGAACCACACGAACTGGGCCATCACGCCGCCATCGGGGTCCAACCGTCCGGCCGCCGCGTCCAGTTCGGCCAGGAGCAGGCCGCGCCAGGCCTCGGCGGGCCCGGCCTCCCCCGCCGCGTCCCAGGGGCCGTCGTGGGGGACGCGGTGGATCAGGGCGTCCGCGTCCACCGCGCCGACGGGGGCGACCACCAGGCCGGGGCCTTCGTCGGAACCCTCCTCGGTCAGGCGGGCGCGCAGCAGGTCGTGGCGGTCGAAGAGCGCGCCGAGCGTCGCCGCGAGACCCGCGCGGTCGATGCCCTCGGGCAGTTCGAGGACCATGGCCTGCGAGAACCGGCCGAAGCCCGGACCCCACTCCCGTACCCAGTGGGTGACGGGCAGGTGCGGCAGGAAGCCGACGCCGCCGCCGTCCAATTCGTCGAGGACGAGCGCCGCGGTGTCGGCCGTGGTCACGGCCTCGGCGAGGGCCGCGACCGTGCGGTGCTCGAAGAGGTCGCGGGCGCTGACGGCGAGGCCCTGGCCCCGGGCGCGCGTCGCGACCTGGATGGACTGGATGCTGTCGCCGCCGACGGCGAAGAAGTCGTCGTCGACGCCCACCCGTTCCACGCCGAGGACCTCGGCGAAGAGCGCGGCCAGGCACTCCTCGCGGGCGTCGCCCGGGGCCCGGTACTCCGCGCCGTGGAACTCGGGGTCGGGCAGGCCCGCCCGGTCCACCTTGCCGCTGGCCGTCAGGGGCAGCTCGTCGAGCACCACGAACGCGGCCGGGATCATGTACGAGGGCAGCCGCTGCGCGAGGTACGCCCGCAGCTCCCCGGGCCCGGCGCCGGAGTCGAGGGAGAAGTGGCCGGTGCCGCCGCCGCGCCCGGCCTCGAACGTCTCCTCGCCCGCGCGGACGGTGTACGCCACCAGGTGCTTGCCCCGGCCGCCGGACAGTTCGCGCGGGACGACCACCGCGTGGGCCACCTGGCGGTGGGTCTCCAGGGCGGCCTCGATCTCCCCGGGCTCGATGCGGAAGCCGCGGATCTTCACCTGGGCGTCGGCGCGCTCGCGGAACTCCAGCTCGCCCTCGTCCGTCCAGGCCACGAGGTCGCCGGTGCGGTACATGCGCTCACCGGACCCGTCGAAGGGGCAGGCCACGAACCGCTCCGAGGTCAGAGCCGCACGGCCCAGATAGCCGCGGGTCAGGCCCTCGCCCGCGAGGTACAGCTCGCCGGGGACGCCCGGCGCCACCGGCCGCAGCCCGGCGTCGAGGACGTACGCGCGCGTCCCCTCCAGCGGCGAGCCGATCGGCACGGGCTCGCTCACGGCGTCCGCCGAGGTGACGGGGCGGCAGGTGGCGTAGACGGTGGACTCGGTGGGCCCGTAGGCGTGGTGGACCGTCAGGCCGGGGCAGGCGCGCAGCACCCGGCGCACCGCTTCGGGCGGCACGACGTCGCCCCCGGTCCACACCTCGTCGAGCCCGGCGAAGGCGTCCGGCTGCTCGTCGGCCACCACGCGGAACAGGCCCGCGGACACGAAGGTCCCGGTGACGCCGTGCCGGGTGATGAGCGTGGCCATGGCGTCGCCGTCCAGGACGCCGGGCGGGGCCACCACGACGGTGCCGCCGTGCAGCAGGGGCATCCAGATCTCGTAGGTGGAGGCGTCGAAGGCCAGCGGGGCCTGCTGGAGCGTGGTGGTGTGCGGGCCGCCCGCCACCCGGGGGTCGGCGACCATGGTCAGGACGCCCCGGTGGGTGACGCCCACGCCCTTGGGGGTGCCGGTGGAGCCGGAGGTGTAGATCACGTTGGCGAGTCGGCCCGGCCCGTGACCGGCCCGTGGCGGGGGCCCGGCCGGGGCGGACGCCAGTGCGGCGGCCGTGTCCGGGGTGTCGAGGAGCAGGCGCGGACGGTCGTGGTCCGGCAGCTTCGCGGCCGTGGCCGTGTCGGTCACCACGACGACGGGCGCCGCGTCCGCCAGCATGAACGCGAGCCGCCGCACCGGGTATCCGGGGTCCAGCGGCAGATAGGCGCCCCCCGCCTTGAGCACGGCGAGGACCGTCATCAGGTACTCCGCGGAACGGTCGAGCGCCACCGCGACCAGCGACTCCTCGGCCACCCCCCGCGCCCGCAGCACGCGGGCCAGTCGGTCGGCCCGCTCGTCGAGCCGGCCGTACGTCATCGACGCGCCGTCGGCGCCGACCACGGCGACGGCGTCCGGGGATGCGGCCGCCCGCCCCTCGAAGACCGCGGCGATGGTGGCGCCGGAGGCCTGCGCGGCCCCGGCGCCCGTCCCCTGAAGATGGGTCACAAGAAACTCCTACTGATTCCGGAATAGGCCGAACGTGAGGTCAACCCGGACCCAGAACCGGGGCACGCGGAAGGAGCGAACCGGCGCGCACGGGTCATTTCCGCGCGCACGGCTCTTCCGCGTGCAAGGAGCACGGCGGCCGACGCGGGCGGGGGGACGCGCACGCCGGCAGCCGTTGGGCGACGGCCGGCACGGGCGGGGGGGCGCGCGTGCCGACAGCCGCGTACAGCTGTCATCGAAGGTGAGAAACAGGAGCGCCGCGCGTGCGGCGCCACGACCGGGGCGGAATTCGGCTCAGCGAAGTGCCGGAATCCGGCCGGTCTCTTTGCCGGACCTTAACTCGATCTCTCGTACGAGGAAAAGACCGCAGCGCATTGCTGACGCACGCCATCGGCCCGGCTCAAGGGGATGGAAGTCGTCCGTATTTCTGGAACACCCGGGCGGGATGTCTGGTCGACGAGACAGCGGGCGGAAGGGAATTCCCGCGCCTTCCGGCCCCGCTTCTCCACCGCGTGCACACCGGATGCCCGCGGCCCGGGGACGCCCTCAACCGAGCACGTTCGCCACGTACGCGGCGAGCCGCTCCCGCAGCTGCGGTGCCGTCACGCCCTCCACCGCCGCCAGGTGTTCCACGAGGTCCGCCCGCACGGCCGCGAGCAGCGCGTGCGCCGCGAACCCCGGGTCGGGCACGCCTCCCGCCGCCGCGAGGGCGTCCCGCAGGACGCCGTGCCACCAGGCGTAGTGCGCCGACCGGTAGGGGCTGGTGCCGCCGGGCTCCTCCAGGGCCAGCGCGAGGGGGCGGTTGTCGAGCTTGAAGCCGAGGAGCGCGTCCAGGAGCGCGGGGACGCGCTCGCGCGCGGGGGTGTCCGGGCCGAGCGGCGCGGGCCCCGACTCCACCGCCGCGCGCATCGCCCCGCTGCGCGCGTCGAAGACGGCGCGGATCAGCCCGTCCCGGTCCCCGAACCGCCGGAACAGCGTGCCCTTGCCGACCCCGGCCGCCGCCGCGACCTGGTCCATGGACACGCCGCGCGGGCTCTCGCCGCGGGCGAAGAGGGCGTCGGCGGCGGCGAGGACGGCCTCGCGGTTGCGGGCCGCGTCGGCGCGGGCCTTGCGCACGGGCGTCTCGGAGCTCTCCGGATTCCCGGGATTTCCGGAGCTCTCGGGGCTCTCAGGGCTCTTGGGCATCAGCTCACCTTTACAAAGCGGACTGCCAGTCCGTATCGTCGAAGCGGACCAGCAGTCCGAATCGTAAGGGACGGTACTCCCCCATGCCCACCACCCCACCCTCCGACGCTCGCCCCGCCGAGCTGTTCCGGCACGGCCTCGACCTCCTGATCCGCGGTGACATGGAGGGCTGGATCGCCCTCTTCGCCGAGGACGCCGTCGCCGAGTTCCCCTTCGCGCCCGACGGCTACCCCCGGCGGCTCGACGGCCGCGCCGCCCTCGGCCCCTATCTGCGCGGCCTCAGCGACCACATCGCGTACGACGCGTTCCCGTACGTGGAGGTCCACGAGACGGGCGACCCGGGCACGATCGTCGCGGAGATGCGCGCCGAAGGCCGCGTGACCGCCACCGGCGGCCCCTTCGAGATGACCTACGTCGCCGTCGTCACGGTCCGGGACGGCCTGATCGTGCGCTACCGCGACTACTGGAACCCGCTCGCCGTCCCCGCGTCCCTGACGGCGGCCGTGAATGACTGAGCCACTGAAGACGGCCGAGCCGCTGACCGTCCTCGTCACGGGCGCGACCGGCACCACCGGCAGCCGCGTCGCCGCCCGGCTCGCCGCCCTCGGCCACACCGTGCGCGCCGCGAGCCGCCGGGGCGGGGCGGGCCGCGACGCCGTCAGGTTCGACTGGTACGACCCGGACACGCACGCCGAGGCCCTGCGCGGCGCCGACCGCGCCTATCTGGTCCCGCCCGTCGCCGAGCCCGACCCGGCCGCCGTCATGGGGCCCTTCCTGGAGCAGGCCCGCGCGGAGGGCGTGACGCGCGTGGCGCTGCTGAGCTCCTCGGCCATCGAGGCGGGCGGCCCCGGCGTCGGGCGGGTGCACCAACTCCTCGCCGACGAAGGACCGTTCGCGGAGTGGTCCGTGCTCCGCCCGTCGTGGTTCATGCAGAACTTCACCGGGGACCATCTGCACGCCGAGAGCATCCGGGGCGACGGCGTGCTCACCACCGCGACCGGCACCGGACGCGTCGGCTTCGTCGACGCCGACGACATCGCCGCCGTGGCCGCCCGCGCCCTCACCGACCCCCTCCCACCGGGGCCCGACCTCGTCGTCACCGGCCCCGAGGCGCTGTCGTACGCCGACGTGGCGGCGGTCGTCAGCCGCGTCACCGGCCGCGCCGTGCGCCACCGGGCCGTGCCGCCCGACGCGCTCGCGGCGCGGCTGACCGAGCACGGCATGCCCGCCGCGTTCGCGCGGATCCTGGCCGCGCTCGACGACGGCATAAGCCGGGGCATCGAGGACCGGGTCACCGACACCGTCGAGCGCGTCACGGGCGCATCGCCCCGGAGCTTCGCGCGGATGTACCGGGACGCCTACGCGTCGTCCCGCTCGACGGCCACCGCCCCGTCGCGGTAGTCGAGCCGCACCCGCAGCCGCTCCCCCGCCGCCGTGACCCGGGCCCGCACCTGCACGCCCTCGTCAAGGCCTGCCGCCACCGGGCGCACCCCGCACTCCGCGCGCACCCGGTCGAGCAGGGCGCGCAACGCCTCCGGGCCGGGGTCGCAGGCCACGTACCAGGCGGTGCCCCGCCCGTACGCGTGCCGGGTCACGGCGGGCCCGTCCGTGCCGAAGCCCGGCACGGCCCCGGCGCCCTCAAGGCGGAGCACCTCCCCCCAGCCGCCGTCCGCGCGCGGCGCGAACTCCTCCACCGTCAGGCCGAGTACCTCCCGGAACGGCCCCGGATAGCCGCCCAGATACACCCGGTCGTGCTCGTCGGTGATCCCGGAGAAGTACGACATCACGAGCGTGCCGCCGCCCTCCACGTACGCCACCAGGCGCGCGGCCACCGACCGCGACACGGAGTACAGATGCGGCACGAGCAGCAGCCGATAGCCCGTCAGGTCCCCGTCGACCGGCACCACGTCGCACGCTACAGACGCGTCGTAGAGAGGCCGGTGGTACGCGAGCGCGCCCTCCAGGTAGTCCACCTCGCTCGGGTGGGCGCCCGTGTCCAGGGCCCACCAGGCGCCCCAGTCGAACAGGAGCGCCGCGTCGGCCCGCTCGGGCACCGCGCCGAGCAGCTCGGGCCGCCCGGCAAGCTCCGCGCCGAGCGCGCTCACCTCGCGGAAGATCCGCGTGTCGGGGCCCGCGTGCGGCACCATCGCCGAGTGGAACTTCTCGGCGCCGCCGCGCGACTGGCGCCACTGGAAGAACAGGACCGCGTCGGCGCCGTGCGCCACCGCCTGCCAGCTGTCCAGGCGCATCCTGCCGGGCGGCTTGCGGCCGTTGTGGGGCCGCCAGTTGACCGCCGACGGCGCCTGTTCGAGCAGCAGCCAGGGGCGCCCGCCCTTCAGGCCGCGCATCAGGTCGTACGAGAAGGCCGCGCGCCGGGCGGCGTCCGGGTCGTGCGGGTCCGGATAGGAGTCGTAGGAGACGACGTCGAGGTGCGGCGCCCAGCGGAAGAGGTCCAGGGTCCTGGCGACGGGAACGAAGTTGGTGGTGACGGGCACGCCCGGGGTCAGTCGGGCGAGCACGGCCTTCTCCGCCCGGTAGCAGTCGAGCAATTCATCGGATGAGAAGCGCCAGTAGTCGGCGAGCTGGGCGGGGTTGCGGAAGGACGGCGCGGCGCGCGGGGTGTGGATCTCGTCCCAGGCGGCGTAGTGCTGCGACCAGAAGTCCGTGGACCAGGCGTCGTTGAGGGCGTCCAGGGTCTCGTAGCGGGCGCGCAGCCAGGTGCGGAAGGCGGCCGCGGACACCTCGCAGTGGCAGTGCCGCGAGACGTGGCAGCCGTACTCGTTGCCGATGTGCCACAGGGCGAGCGCGGGGTGGTCCGCGTACCGCGCGGCGAGGCGCTCCACCAGGCGCACCGCGTACCGCCGGAAGACGGGGCTCGACGGGCACCAGTGCTGGCGCGAGCCCGGGTAGAGCCGGGTGCCGTCCTCCAGGACGGGCAGCGTCGCGGGGTGCAGCCGGGCCAGCCACGGCGGCGGTGACGCCGTCATCGTCGCCAGGCACACCCGCACGCCCGCGGCGGCGAGCCGGTCCATGTGGTCGTCCAGCCAGGTGAAGTCGTGGCCGCCGGGCGTCGGCTCGGTCCGCGCCCATGCGAAGATCCCCAGCGTGACGAGGCCGACCCCCGCCTCCCGCATCAGCCCGACGTCCTCGGCGTGCACGTCCGGGCCCCACTGCTCGGGGTTGTAGTCCCCGCCGAAGCCCACGGATCCCAGCGGTCCGCGCCACCACCGGAGCCGCCCGCTCTCCTCGCCCACGTCCCGAAACACCCCCGTCCGACACCTTGACCAGGCCCTGGCCCGCTCCTATGGTCGCTGCGCCAGCACGACGTAGGACGTCGGACCTTTGAGCCGCAGCGTACTCCCGCGGGGCCCGCCCGGGCCCGCGTCCGCACCGCGCATCTCCCCACCGTCCCCCCACCCGATCCGCACCGGTACGTGGGGAGCACCCTCTCCCCACTCCTTCAGGGAGGCACTCGTGAGCGACCCCATCCCCGTGACACGTGACGGCGACGGACCCGGTCGGCGGTCCTTCCTGCGGTACACCGGCGCCCTGGGCGCGGCCGCGGGCCTCGGCGGCGGCCTCGTGGCGTGCGGCGGGCCCGAGTCCACCAACGACACCGGGGGCGGCGGGGGCGGGACCCTCACCGCCGTCATCGGCTACGGCAACGACGGCAGTTGGGACCCCACGCAGACGGCGTCCGCGTTCGCCATGGCGGGCAACGAACACATCTACGAGGCGCTGCTCGGCACCGACCCGATCAGCCGTGAGCCCTACCCGCAGCTCGCCACCGCGGTGCCGAGCGACCTCAAGGCCACGACCTGGAAGTTCGAACTGCGGGCCGGCGCCAAGTGGCACGACGGGAAGCCGGTCACCGCCGACGACGTGGTGTTCGTCTTCGACCGCATCCTGGACCCCGGCACCCAGACCCTGGCCAAGGGCTTCTTCGCGGGCTGGCTCAAGGAGGTCCGCAAGGTCGACGCGCGCAACGTCGAGCTCGTACTCAAGTTCCCCTTCCCCGACGGCGCGGCGCGGCTCACCCTCGCCAAGATCATGCCCAAGCACGTGTACTCCGCGCCGGGCGCCTGGGACGACGCCACCAAGGGCAAGGCGATCGGCTCGGGCCCGTACCGGCAGGTCTCGCACCACCCGAAGTCCAACACGACCTTCGAGGCGTACGACGACTACAACGGGCCCCGCAAGGCCGCCTTCAAGAAGATGAACTGGCTGACGATCGTGGAGGCCGCCCCGCGCGTCGCCAAGATCTCGGGCGGCAGCGCGGACGCACAGCTCGCCGACAACATCCCGTACGCCAACATCGAGCAGCTCAAGGGCGGCGGCATGACCGTCGAGGGCGGCGCAGGGATGAACAACCTCTTCCTGATGTTCAACACCGCCCACAAGCCCTTCGACGACGTGCGGGTGCGCCAGGCCCTGCACTACGCCATCGACCGCGCGAAGATGATCGACGTCGCCCTGAAGGGCCACGGCAAGGCCGCCACGTCCTTCCTGAACGAGGGCAACCCCAGCTACCGCCCGGCCAGGACCGTGTACGGCTATAACCCCAAGAAGGCCGAGGCCCTGCTCAAGGAGGCCGGGGTCTCGGGCCTGAAGATCAACCTGATGGCCGTCAACGTCAGCTGGATCAGCGACTGCCTGCCCACCATCAAGGCCTCCTGGGACGCGATCGGCGTCAAGACCACGCTGGACCCGCAGGAGACCACGGCCGTCTTCACCAAGCTGGACCAGAAGAAGGACTTCCAGGTCGTCGCGGCCGCCTCGAACCCCAACCAGTTCGGCATCGAGGCCGACCTGATCATGCACTACAACTACGGCCCCGAGAACATCTGGATGGGCTACGCCCGCTGGGCGGGCAACGCCCGCGCCAAGGAGTTGTTCCGGCTCATGGACAAGGCGACCCGCGAGTCCGACGCCACCCGCAAGAAGTCGATGGTCCAGGACTACATCGACCTCGTCGCCGAGGAGGCCGTGCTCTACCCCGTCGTCCACAACGAGCTGATGACGGCGTGGAACGCCAAGCGGCTCAGCGGCATAAGGCCCCAGCCCTACCCCGGCGTCAACCTCCTCCAGGCCCGGTGGGTCTGACGGGCACGCCCCGCGCCCCGAGGAGCCGCACCCCTCCGGAATGAGGAGCCGTACCACGTGACCGCGATCCTGCGCATCCTGCTCCGCCGCCTCGCCCTGCTCGTCCCGCTGCTGCTCGGCATCGTCCTGTTCGTCTTCCTCGTCATGCGCTTCTCGGACGTCGACCCGGCCTCCGCGTTCTTCCAGGGCGCCAACCCGACCCCCGAGCAACTGCATCAGTTCCGCGAGGAGAACGGCCTGCTCGACCCGCTGCCCGTGCGCTACGCCGACTTCGTCGGCGACCTGCTCCACGGCGACATGGGCATCAGCGTCCTGACCCGCTCCGCGGTCGTCGACCAGGTCACCACGGCCCTGCCCCTGACGATGCAGCTCACCTTCCTCGGGCTCGGCATCGCCGTCGTCGTCTCGCTGCTGCTCGGCGTGACCGCCGCGATCTACCGCGACCGGCTGCCCGACCAGATCGTCCGCGTCGTCTCCCTGACCGGCGTCGCCGCGCCCGGCTTCTGGCTGGCCCTGCTCATGATCCAGTACCTGGCCGTGGACCTGGGCTGGTTCCCGACCGGCGGCTACATCAACCCCAACGACTCCTTCACCGGCTGGCTCAGGACGATGACGCTGCCCGCGCTCGCCCTGTCCCTGCCGGTGGCCGCGCAGATGACCCGCATCATCCGCACCGCCGTCGTCGAGGAGCTCGACAAGGACTACGTCCGCACCGCCGTGGGCAGCGGCCTGCCGCCCGTCGTGGTCGTCGGCCGCAACGTCCTGCGCAACGCCCTCATCAACCCGCTCACCGTGCTCGGCCTGCGCGTCGGCTATCTGCTCGGCGGCGCCGTCGTCATCGAGACGATCTTCTCCCTGCCGGGCATGGGCAAGCTGATGATCGACGCGGTGAAGAACGGCGACCCCGCCGTCGTGCAGGGCGTCGTCATCACCACCGCCGTCGGCTTCGTCGTGGTGAACCTCGTCATCGACATCCTCTACCTCCTGGTCAACCCGCGCCTGAGGGGAACCTCCTGATGCCGTTCGCCTCGCGCAAGGCGCTGACCGACCGGCTCGCCCGGCCGGGGCTCCGCCTGCGCTCGCTGCGCAAGCTGCCCGTCCTGTCGCGGATCGCGGTCGGCGTGCTCGCCGTCGTCGTCCTCGTCGCCCTGTTCGCGCCGCTGCTCGCCCCGCACGACCCGCTCGACCAGCAGTCCCTGGTGGACGGCACCGGGCACCCCTCCGCCGACCACTGGATGGGCCAGGACAGCCTCGGCCGGGACATCCTCAGCCGGCTCATGTACGGCGCCCGCTGGTCGCTCGCCATCGGGCTCGGCGCGACCCTGCTTGCCCTCACCGTCGGCGCGGTCGTCGGCGCGGTCGCCGCGACCTCGCGCAAGGCCGTGGACGAGTCGCTCATGCGGGTCCTCGACATCGTCATGGCGTTCCCCGGCATCGCGCTCGCCGCCGTCCTCGTCGCCGTGTTCGGCGGCGGCATCACCGTTCTCATCTGCGCGATCGCGTTCCTGTTCACCCCGCCCATCGCCCGTGTCGTGCGCGCCAACGTCCTCGACCAGTACAGCGAGGACTACGTCACCGCCGAACGCGTCGTGGGCGCCCGCACCCCGCACATCCTCATCAAGCACGTCGCCATCAACTGCGCCGCGCCCGTCCTCGTCTTCTGCACCGTGCAGGTCGCCGAGGCCATCGTCTTCGAGGCCTCGCTGTCCTTCATCGGCGCGGGCGTCCGGCCCCCCGACCCGTCCTGGGGCAGCGTCATCGCCGATGGCAAGAACATGGTGCTCATCGGCGGCTGGTGGGCCACCGTGTTCCCCGGCCTCCTGATGCTCCTGACCGTCCTGTCCCTGAACGTCCTGTCCGAAGGCGTGTCCGACGCCTGGGCCGCGCCCTCGGGCCGCGAGGTCGACCCGGCCGACGCCAAGGACAAGGTGGAGGCGCCCGAGCCCGGCAGCGGCGAGGTCCTCGAACTGCCGGGCCTCGCCGACGCCGCAGCGCGCCTGCGCGCCCGCGCCCGGCCGCTGCCCGAGGGCACGCCCGTCCTGAACGTGCGGGACCTGGCCATCGGCTTCGACGCCCGGCACGGCGGCGTCGACATCGTCGACGGCATCAGCTTCCAGGTGCGGCCCGGCGAAGTCCTCGGCCTGGTCGGCGAGTCCGGCTGCGGCAAGTCCCTCACCGCCCTGACCGTCATGGGGCTCCAGCCCAAGGGCGCCCGCGTCCGCGGCCACGTCACCTTCGCCGGGCAGGAGCTCATCGGCCTGCCCATGCGGGCCCGGCGCCGACTGCTCGGCCACGACATGGCGATGATCTACCAGGACGCCCTGTCGTCCCTCAACCCCGCGATGACCGTACGCGCCCAGCTCAAGCAGGTCGTCCGGCGCGGCGGCCACCGCTCCCCCGCCGAACTGCTCTCCCTGGTGGGCCTCGACCCGGACCGCACCCTGCGCAGCTATCCGCACGAGCTGTCCGGCGGCCAGCGCCAGCGCGTGCTCATCGCGATGGCCCTGTCCCGCGACCCGAAGCTGATCGTCGCGGACGAGCCCACCACCGCCCTGGACGTCACCGTCCAGGCGCAGGTCATCCAGCTCCTCCTGCGGCTGCGGGCGGAGCTCGGCTTCGCTCTGATCCTGGTCTCCCACGACCTGGCGCTCGTCGCGGACGTCACCGACCGCGTCGCGGTGATGTACGGCGGCCAGATCGTCGAGACCGGGGTCACCGCCGAGCTCGTGGAGTACCCCACCCACCACTACACGCGCGGCCTGCTCGGCTCCGTGCTCTCCCTGGAGTCCGCCGCCCAGCGCCTCACCCAGATCAAGGGCGTCGTGCCCTCCCCCGCCGACTTCCCCGCCGGGTGCCGCTTCGCGGACCGCTGCCCGCTCGCGAACGAGCTGTGCCGCACGACAGCGCCGCAACTCCTGGGCGAGCCCGCACACCGGACGGCCTGCCACCACCCGGCCCTGGCCCCCCACGAGCCCGCGGCGGCGGCCCCGCCCCGCGCGCAGGACCCCCGAGAAGGCGAGGCGATCCATGACCGCAGCTGAGCAGCAGCGCCCCCAAGGGGCGCGGGGAACTGCGCGACCAGCCACTGGCGGCCCGCAGATCCCGACGGAGACCAGCCCGCCCGGACGGCCCGGCCACGGGAAGGAGGCCGCGCATGACGCCCGCTGAGGCGCCGCCGCCAGAGCTCATCGCGCTGCGCGCCGCGCACGTCGTGCACAAGGCCCGCACCGGCGGCGTCCTCTCCCGCGACAAGGTGTACGCGCTCACCGGCGCCGACCTGACCATCGCCCCCGGCGAAACCGTCGGCGTCGTCGGCGAGTCCGGCTGCGGCAAGTCGACCCTGGCCAAGGTACTCGTGGGCATCCAGCGCCCCACCTCGGGCACCGTCGAGTACCGCGGCCGCGACCTGTGGCGGATGAAGCCCCCGGAGCGGCGCACCACCATCGGCAGCGACACCGCCATGATCTTCCAGGACCCCTCGACCGCCCTGAACCGGCGGCTTCCCGTCCGCCAGATCCTGCGCGACCCGCTCGACGTCCACCGGCGCGGCAAACCCGCCAGGCGTGAGGAGCGCGTACGGGAGTTGATGAGCCTCGTCGGCCTGCCCCCGGCGCTCGCGGACGGGCTGCCCGGCCAGCTCTCCGGCGGCCAGCGCCAGCGCGTCGCGATCGCCAGGGCGCTGGCCCTGGAACCCGAACTCGTGGTGGCCGACGAGCCCACCAGCGCCCTGGACGTCTCGGTCCGCGCCCAGATCCTCAACCTCCTCCTCGATCTGAAGGAACGCCTCGGCCTGGCCCTGGTGTTCGTCTCGCACGACATCCAGACCGTGCGCAGGATGAGCGACCGGGTGATCACCATGTATCTGGGCCGGATCGTCGAGGAGGCGCCCGCCGCCGACATCCTCGACCAGGCCCGGCACCCCTACACCCGCGCCCTGTTCTCCGCCACGCCCGGCCTCCTGGACCCCATCGACCCCATCCCGCTCGTCGGCCCCGTCCCCTCGGCCACCCGGCCGCCCAGCGGGTGCCCCTTCCGGACACGCTGCTGGAAGGCGGACGACGCGTGCGCGGCGGCCATGCCGGACACTACGGAGGAGGGGCCCGCGCACCGCTTCCGGTGCCACCACCCCGTACCGGCGGGCGAGACCACGCGCGACCTCGTCAGCCAGTCGGCACAGGCTTCGCAGCCGGCATCCACCGCGACGGCCGCCGCCACGGCCACGTCCAAGGAGGCTCCATGACCGCACTCCCCACCCTGTTGACCGGTGTCGTCCCGCCCGTCTGCACCCCCCTGACGCCGGACAACGAGGTGGACGTCGCCTCGCTGGAGCGCCTCGTCGACCACCTGGTCGGCGCGGGCGTGGACGCGCTGTTCGTCCTCGGCTCCTCGTCGGAGGCGGCGTACCTGCCGGACGCCCACCGCGCGACCGTCGTGTCCACGGTCGTCCACCACGTCGGCGGCCAGCTCCCCGTCCTCGCCGGGGCCATCGACATGACGACGCTGCGCGTCCTCGACCACGTACGGACCGCTGCCGCCGCCGGAGCCGACGGCACCGTCGTGACCGCGCCCTTCTACACCCGCACCCACCCCGCCGAGATCGCCCGCCACTACCGGCTCGTCGCCGAGCGCGGCGGCCTGCCCGTCTTCGCGTACGACCTGCCCGTCTCGGTGCACACCAAGCTCGACGCCGACCTCGTCCTCGACCTCGCCGCCGAGGGCACCCTGGCCGGGCTCAAGGACTCCAGCGGCGACGACGGCGGCCTGCGCCGCGTGCTCCTCGGCGCGCCCCCGGCCTTCAGCGTCCTCACCGGCTCGGAGCTGACGGTCGACTCGGCCCTCGCGATGGGCGCGCACGGCGTGGTCCCCGGCCTCGGCAACGTCGACCCCGACGGCTACGTCCGCCTCTACCGCGCGGCCCGCGCCGGAGACCTCGACGGCGCCCGCGCCGAGCAGGAACGCCTCTGCGCCCTGTTCCGCATGACCGAGACGGGCTCCCCCGCCCGGATGGGCCGCAGCTCCTCCAGCCTGGGCGCCTTCAAGGCCGCCCTGCATCTGCGCGGCGTCATCGACCACCCCACCACGGCCGTTCCCCAGATCCCCCTCTCCCCGGAGGACGTGGAGCGCGTGGGCAAACACCTGGCGGCGGCGGGGCTGTTGTAGCGACGGCGGGAGCCGCCCTCACCCGCCCGGTCTGACCAGGCCCGCCTCGTACGCGGTGATGACCAGCTGGGCGCGGTCGCGGACGGTCAGCTTGCCCATGATGCGGCTGACGTGGGTCTTGGCCGTGAGGGGGCTGAGGCCCAGGGCCTCCGCCACCTCCGTGTTGTTCAGGCCGCGGGCGACCAGGGTGAGCACCTGGCGTTCGCGGTCGGAGAGGGCGGCCAGGGAGCGGGGGGTGTCGTCCGCGGCGCCGGGGGCCTGGGGCTGGCGCAGGACGCGGGCGATGAGGCGGGCCGTCGGGCCGGGGGACAGCAGGGAGTCGCCCGCCGCCACCGTGCGGATCGCGTCCAGGAGCTCCGCAGGCCTGGTGTCCTTGACGAGGAAGCCGGACGCCCCGGCCCGCAGCGCCTCGACGACGTGCTCGTCGGTGTCGTACGTGGTGAGCATGAGGACCTTCACCCCGGCGAGGTCCTCGTCGGCGGCGATGAGGCGCGTCGCCTCGATCCCGTCGAGGTCGGGCATGCGCACGTCCATGACCACGAGGTCGGCGCGCCGGGCGCGGGCCAGCTCCACCGCCTCGCGCCCGGTGCCCGCCTGGGCCACCACCTCCATGTCGGGCGCGGACTCCACGAGCATCGCGAACGCGGCCCGCACCAGGGCCTGGTCGTCGGCGAGGAGCACGCGGATCTTCACCGCGCCACCTCCTCGGCCCGTGCCGACTCCCGTGCCCCCAGCGGCAGTTCCGCCACCACTTCGAACCCCCGTCCGTCGCGCGGCCCGGCCTCCAGCGTCCCGCCGACGCTGCGTGCCCGCTCCCGCATGCCGATGATGCCGAACCCGGGCGCGGCCCGCGCGGCGGGGGGTGCGGCGGGCCCCGTGCCGTCGTCGGTCACGGACAGGCACAGGGCGCCCGCGCGCTCCGCTATCGCCACGCGCACCGCGAGGCCGGGGCCGCCGTGCCGCACGGCGTTGGTCAGGGCCTCCTGCACGATGCGGTAGGCCGCGGCCCCGACCACGGGCGGCACCGAGGCCACCTCCGCCATCGCGAGCTCGACCTCGGCCCCGGCCGTGCGGGCCGCCCCCGCGAGGTCGCCGATGCCGTCGATGCCGGGCAGCGGGCCGCGGTACTCGTCGGCCCCCGGGCCCGACTCGGGCCCGGAGCGCAGCACTTCGAGGGTGGCCCGGAGTTCGCCGCGCGCGGCGCGGCAGGTGTCGGCGATGTCGTCGAGGGCACCAGCGATGGCCGCCCGGTCCAGGCGCTCGGGGTCGGCGGAGAGCACGTGCGCGGCCACCGAGGTCTGGACGCCGACGAGCGTGATGCTGTGCGCGAGCAGGTCGTGCAGATCGCGGGCGACCCGCAGCCGCTCCTCGGCGACGCGGCGCCGCGCCTCCTCCTCGCGGGTGCGCTCGGCCCGCTCGGCGCGCTCGACGACCGAGGCGAAGTACTGCCGGTGCACGCGGACGTACGTACCGAAGACCAGCACGGCGACGATCCAGCCGGTGATGCGCACGACCTCCGTGACCGGGTCGCCGCCGACGCCCGTGTTGACGACGAGGATGATCGCGATGATGTGCACGCCGGTCAGGAGGGTGCGGCGGGGGCGGCCGGAGACGGCGACGGTGTAGAGGGCGACCATGCCCACGTGGGTCGCGGCGGCGTGGTCGTAGTCGAGGGCGTGGTACGGGCCGACGAAGGCCATGGTGGCCAGGAGCACCGCCATCGGCCTGCGGCGGCGCCAGACGATCGGGACGTGGCCGCACAGCAGGAGGGCCCAGCCGAGCGCGTCCGGCTCCCGGCCGTCCTTGAGCACGACGGCGAGCAGCGCGGCGCAGGCGGCGAGGACCACCGCGAACAGCGCGTCCTCCCGCAGGGCGCGGCGCGAGCCCGGCGCCGCTCCGGAGAACGGCCACCAGGGGCGGGTGGCGGGCGGCGGGTACGGCACGTCGTCGGGTCCCCCTTCCCGCGGACACGGGTCGAGTGTGTCGGTGTCCATGGCGCGGCCCCATCATCCAGGAAGGCGGCGCCCCTCCGGCAGGGAGGGGCGCCGCGGTGTGTGCGTCGGGGTCAGCGGACCGCGGTCAGTGCGGGCTCCTCCCGCTCCGGCGGGGCGGGAGCGGCGGGCCGCCGCGACAGCGGCCCCGGCCACCACACCTTCCGGCCGAGCGCGAGGCTCGCGGACGTCACCAGGTACGTACGGACCAGGAAGGTGTCGAGGAGCACGCCGACGGCGATGACGAAGCCCAGCTCGACGAGTTGGACGAGCGGCATGTTGACGAGCACCGAGAACGTCGCGGCGAGCACCAGACCCGCGGAGGCGATCACGCCACCGGTGGTGCGCAGCGCGGTGAGCGCGGCGGCGCCGGTCTCCGCTCCCGCGAGGCACTCCTCGCGCATGCGGTGCATGAGGAAGATGCCGTAGTCGACGCCGAGGGCGACGAGGAAGACGAAGGAGAGCAGGCCGAGCCCCGGGTCGGTGCCCTCGAAGCCGAAGAGCGGTTCGAAGACGAGGCCCGCGATGCCGAGCGAGGCGCCCCACACCGCGACGACGGCGAGGAGCAGCAGGAGCGGGGCGACCAGGCTGCGCAACAGCGCGACCAGGATGAGGAGCACGGCGGCGAGGACGATCGGCACGACGACCAGGCGGTCGCGGGCATTGGTGTCCTTCAGGTCGAGCTGTTCGGCGCTCGGCCCGCCCACGTACGCCCCTCGCGGGTCGAGCTCGTCGCGCAGGGCCTCGATGGTGGCGGTCTCGGCGGCCGTCTGCGGCGGGGCCTTGGCGACCACGGACAGCTCGGTCCACTTCTCGGCGGTGCGGCCGCGGGCGACGCTGTCGACTCCGGCCACGGAGCGGGCCCGGCCGAGGAGTTCGTCGGCCTCGGCGGTCGGCACGATGACGTTGATGGGCTGGGTGCCGCGTTCCGGATAGGCGGCGGCGAGGGTCTCCATGGCGGCGATGGAGTCGGGCTTGCTGGTGAAGGAGTCCTCCTGCTTGAGGTTGCCGGGCAGGTTGAACGCGCCGAGGGCGAGCGCGCCGAGCAGCACGGCCCCGGAGGCGAGGACGACCAGCGGCCTGCGCCCGGCGGAGGAGCCCATGGAGGCGAACAGCGAGCGGCGCTTCCTGGGTTCGCTGCCGAAGGCGGGCACCAGCGGCCAGAACACCCGCCGCCCGAGCACCACGAGCAGCGCGGGCAGCAGCGTCAGCATCGCCACGAGCGCGCACAGCACGCCCACCGCGCCCAGCGGGCCCATGCCCCGGCTGGAGTTGAGGTCGGCGGCGAGCAGACAGAGCAGGCCGACGGCGACGGTGCCGGAGGA
The DNA here is from genome assembly GCF_022698285.1 of Streptomyces sp. AN091965. NCBI lineage: Bacteria > Bacillati > Actinomycetota > Actinomycetes > Kitasatosporales > Streptomycetaceae > Streptomyces > Streptomyces sp. AN091965. Next base: position 3,597,428 of record NZ_JALDMY010000001.1, read on the forward strand.
GGCGAGCACGGCGGGGCCGCAGCCGCGCAGCGCGGTGACCATGGCGTCGTACGGCCGCTCGACGCGGCGCAGTTCCTCGCGGTAGCGGGAGACGATGAGCAGGGCGTAGTCGGTGCCCGCGCCGAAGACGAGGATCGTCATGATGCCGGAGCTCTGGCCGCTGACGCTGGTGCCGAAGGCCTGGTTGAGGCCGTAGGCGACGCCCATGGAGAGGACGTTGGCGACGCCCGCGACGACGAGCGGCACGAGCCACAGGAACGGGCTGCGGTAGATGAGGACGAGCAGCACCGCGACCACGGCGACGGTCGTGTAGAGCAGCGGTCCGTCGAGCGACTGGTAGACCTCGCCGGCGTCGGTGGCGAGCGCGCCGGACCCGCCGACGTCGACGCTGAGGCCCCCGCCGCCCTTGACGACGTCCCGTACGTCGTTGACGAAGGCGTCCCGCTTCTCCTCGTCCGTGCCGGGCGCGGTGCTCGCGACCGGGTACATCAGGGTCGTCCCGTCCTTCGACGCCACCCCCGTGGGCGTCGCGACGAGGTCCAGCTCCCGGTCGATCCGCGCGGCCTGGCGGTCCGCGAGCGCACGGTCGGCGGGCTCCAGGCCGCCGTCGCGGTGGTAGACGAGCACCAGCTCGGTGGTCTCGCCGCCGGGCAGCCGCTCCTGGATCTTGGCGACCTGGGTGGAGTCGGCGCTCGACGGCAGGTAGTCCACGGCCCGGTCGTGCTGGACGTCTCCGAGCTTCCCGGCGAACGGTCCCGCGAGCGCCATGACGGCGACCCAGATGCCGAGCAGCACCCAGGGCACCGCACGTGGTCGTCGGCGCTTGGTGGTTGTCGCGGCCCCCATCGGTGGGCCTCCCTCCCGTGACGGTGTCTGACGGCTTCCAGAGTTCCGTCACGGGAGGATCAATGCGTCGGACGCGGGGGCGAGTTGGGCGTTACGCCCACGGGTGGCAGGGGGCGGGGACTACTCCCCGGGGAGTATCCGCGGGGAGTACGGGGGCGCGGACCGGGGCGGGTTCAGGACGGGGTGCGCTGGGCGGCCGCCATCAGCCGGGCCACGTCGTCCGTGCCGATGGTGAGCGCGCAGCCCGCCGTGGCGAGCACGTCCCGCTCGGCGGGTGTGTACGGCCCGTCGGCGAGCGCGATGCGGGCGCCCTTGAGCAGCAGCGCCTCGCGGCCCGCGGGGGCCAGGTGCGGGGCGAGGGGGCCGAGCGCCTCGTGGAGTTCGATGGCGAGGCCGGGCGCGCAGTCGGGGGCGCCGGGGCGGCCGGTGTCGGCGGCGAGGGCGTTGACGAGGGCGACGACGCGTTCCTCGGTGCAGTCGTCGAACCCGGCGCCGCGCAGGGTGGCGACGGCCGCGTCGAGCGTGCTGCGGGAGGCCGCGCCGCCGGTGGTGAGCACGGCGATGACGACGGTGTGCACGGCCTCGCGGAGCATGGCGGCGAGCCGGATGGTGGTGGGGTGGTCGAGCGCGTCGAGCCCGAAGTGGTCCTGGCAGGCGGCGCACTCGACGACGGGCCCGGTCCGGCCGCGGGACAGCAGCGGCACGCCGAGCAGGACGAACCGACGGTGCCCGCTGCGCCGCTGGTAGTTGCGGTCGCCGCCGCAGCCGGGGCAGAAGAACTCGCCGTCGCAGACGGTGGTCCAGGCGGTGCGGGTGCCGATCAGGCGGCGCATCCGGATCAGGCCCGCGAGGCGGCCGTGGCGTCGGCCGCGGTCCGGCGGGGCGCCCGGGGCGCGGGGGTCGGGGACGTTCCGGCCGTCTCGTTCCCGGTCTGGCAGCACCACGCACCTCCACGACTCCGCGGCCGCCCTGCCGCGTTGGCGTGATGTTAGCCACATCGATGATGCCGCGTCAGTACCCCCGACGGGAGATGGCCGGTAGCAGGTCCGTGACCAGGCGCCCCGCGCGCCGTGGCCCCGCCCGCCGCAGGGGCGGACGGGGCCACGAAAACACCGGTCGAACTGGGGGTCGAACAGCCTCAGCGGGCCGCGCGGTTGACGGCCGAGACGACCGCCTTCAGCGAGGCGCGTGTCGTATTCGCGTCGATGCCCACGCCCCACAGGACCTTGTCGCCGACGACGCACTCGATGTACGAAGCCGCCTGCGCGGAGGCCTCGGCGCTCATCGTGTGCTCCTGGTAGTCCAGCAGCCGGGCGTCGATGCCGATGGACTGCAGGGCCGCGAAGAACGCGGAGATCGGGCCGTTGCCGGTGCCGGTGAGGACCGTGGAGTCACCGTCCACGATCGCCCCGACGGTCAGGGTGTCGGCGCCGTCCTCGCCCATCGTGGTCTGGCTGGCGCGCAGCTGGATGCGGCCCCAGGGGTCCTGTGCGTTGGGCAGGTACTCGTCCTGGAAGACGCTCCAGATGGCGTCGGGCGAGACCTCTCCGCCCTCGGCGTCGGTCTTCGCCTGGATGATCTTCGAGAACTCGATCTGCATCCGGCGCGGCAGGTCCAGCTTGTGGTCGTTCTTCAGGACGTAGGCGATGCCGCCCTTGCCGGACTGCGAGTTGACGCGGATCACGGCCTCGTACGAGCGGCCGACGTCCTTGGGGTCGATGGGCAGGTACGGCACGGCCCACTCGATGTCGTCGACCGTCTTGCCCGCGGCGGCCGCGCGGGCCTCCATGGCGTCGAAGCCCTTCTTGATGGCGTCCTGGTGGGAGCCGGAGAAGGCGGTGTAGACGAGGTCGCCCGCGTACGGGTGGCGGGGGTGGACCTCCATCTGCGTGCAGTACTCGTACACCCGGCGGATCTCGTCGATGTCCGAGAAGTCGATCTGCGGGTCGATGCCCTGGCTGAACAGGTTCATGCCCAGGGCGACCAGGTCCACGTTGCCGGTGCGCTCGCCCTGGCCGAACAGGCAGCCCTCGACGCGGTCGCCACCGGCCATCACGGCCAGCTCGGCGGCGGCGATGGCGGTGCCGCGGTCGTTGTGCGGGTGGATGGACAGGCACACGTACTGTCGGCGGGACAGGTTGCGGCTCATCCACTCGAAGCGGTCGGCGTGCGTGGAGGGCGTCGAGCGCTCGACGGTCGCGGGCAGGTTCAGGATGATCTCGCGCTCGGCGTCGGGCTGCCAGACGTCCATGACGCCCTCGCAGACCTCCAGGGCGAAGTCCAGCTCGGTGTCGGTGAAGATCTCCGGGCTGTACTGGTAGCCGAAGACCGTCTCCGGGCCCAGGATCTTCTCCGCGTACTCCATGACCAGGCGCGTGCCGTCGACGGCGATCTGCTTGACCTGGTCGCGCGAGCCGCGGAAGACGACGTCGCGCCACACCGGCGCGGTCGCGTTGTACAGGTGCACCGTGGCGCGCTTGGCGCCCTTCAGGGACTGGACGGTGCGCTCGATCAGCTCCTCGCGGGCCTGCGTGAGCACCGAGATCGTCACGTCGTCGGGGATGGCGTCCTCGTCCTCGACGATCGACCGTACGAACTCGAAGTCGGTCTGCCCGGAGGAGGGGAACCCGACCTCGATCTCCTTGTAGCCCATCTTGACCAGCAGGTCGAACATCGCCCGCTTGCGGGCCGGGGACATCGGGTCGATCAGCGCCTGGTTGCCGTCGCGCAGGTCCGTGGACAGCCACCGGGGCGCCACGGTGATGCGCTGGTCGGGCCAGGTGCGGTCGGGCAGGTCCACCTGCTCGTACTGGCCGTACTTGTGGATCGGCAGGGCGGAGGGACGTTGGAAGTTCGGCATGGTGTGCGGGGCTCCTCGGTGAGTCCTTCTGGACGGCCGACGGTCTTGCGCAGCACCGAACTCCGCGGGGAGGGGGTCGGCCTCGACTACAGGCCCTCGCCGCGGCAGCTAAGGAGAAGCAGCCCGTAACGCATGACGCTCAGCAGCCTAACCGAGCCTCCGCCGATACGGCGTCCCGTATCACTATGCGGGACCTGTATCGGTGCTCCTCGGATATTCCAGCCGGTCCGGCGGGCCGGGGCGAGGGGATGGGGCGTTAAAGCGCCCCGGCCCCTAGCAGTCCAGGCCGCCGCCCAGGCCCCGTATCCCGGTATTTCACCAATCATGGTGGCAGCTAGTGACAGCGGCATGACCCAGTGCCACATTGCCACGCATGACCGCCAACCCAACGGGGAACCCGGAGAGGTTCGAGCCCGTCTTCTGCACCATCGTGCCGCCGTTCGTCCTGGACACCCTCGCCCAGAACCAGGACCCCGCCCTCGCGGAACCGGCCCGCCGCACCCTTCAGCGGGACGCCTTCGAGCGCACCCAGCGCCGCCTGACCACCGTCATCGGCGCCCCGTCCGTCGCCGCGCCCAAGGGCGCGGCGGAGGGCAAGCCGCACCGCACCGTCCACGACGCCAAACACCGCACCGAGCTGCCCGGCCGCAAAGTCCGCGGCGAGGGCGACAAGCCCGGCAAGGACGCGACCGTCAACCGCGCCTACGACGGCCTCGGCGCGACCTTCGAGGTGTTCTTCAAACACTTCGAGCGCGACTCGATCGACGGCGGCGGCCTGCCGCTGAACGCCACCGTGCACTACGGCGAGGACTACGGGAACGCCTTCTGGAACGGCGAGCAGATGGTGTTCGGCGACGGGGACAGGGAGATCTTCCTCGACTTCACCATCCCCGTGGACGTGATCGGCCACGAGCTGACCCACGGCGTGGTGCAGTACACCGCCAACCTCACCTACTTCGGCCAGCCGGGCGCCCTGAACGAGTCCATGGCGGACGTCTTCGGCTCGCTGATCAAGCAGTACACCCTCGGCCAGACCGCCACCGAGGCCGACTGGCTGATCGGCGCGGGCCTGCTCGCCGAGCGCGTCACCGGCACCGCGCTGCGCTCCATGAAGGCCCCGGGCACCGCGTACGACGACGACGTCCTCGGCAAGGACCCGCAGCCCGCCACCATGGACGACTTCGTGCGCACCGGCCGCGACAACGGCGGCGTGCACATCAACTCCGGCATCCCGAACCACGCCTTCTACCTGCTCGCCCAGGCCCTCGGCGGGCACTCCTGGGAGCGGGCGGGACAGATCTGGTACGCCGTCCTGACCGGCGGCGAACTGGCCCAGGACGCGTCCTTCGCGGACTTCGCCAAACTGACGGTCGCCGCGGCCCGCGCCAAGTACGGCGACGGCGAGGAGCTCAAGGCCGTCCTGGACGCCTGGGCGCAGGTGAAGGTGCCCGCCACCTGATCCGGCCGGAAGCCGTCGGGCCCGCCGGGGCCGCCTGGCGGGGCGCCCGGGCCTGGAGTAGACAGGACCCATGCGTATCCAGGTGAAGCGCACCGGAGGTTTCGGGGGCATCGAGCGGCACGCGGAGGTGGACACCACCGCGCGCGTGGACGCCCAGGAGTGGCACGCCCTGGCCGAGCGGGCCGTCGCCGACGGCCGGGGCGAGCCACCGATCGGCGTGCCCGACGGCTTCAGCTACCAGATCACCGTCGACGGACGCACCGTGTACTGCGCGGACCCGCGTCTGACCGAGGACCAGCGCCAGCTGATCACCCGGGTCCTGAAGGAGGGTGCGTAGGCGGCGAAGGGCGGCCGCAACGCCCTGTGCGCGCACGGGCGTTGACTTCCGTTCCGGCCGGTGCGGATGATCCCGCGCATGGCGACCATCCCTTCGGGCCCCTGTGCCCCGCTGCCCCCGTTCCCGCACGACTTCCTGTGGGGCGTGGCCACGTCGGCCCACCAGATCGAGGGCGCCGCCGACGAGCGCGGCCCGTCGGTGTGGGACGCCTTCACGGCCCTGCCGGGGAACGTGAAGGACGGCACCACGGCCGCCGTGGCCTGCGACCACGTGCGCCGCTACCGCGAGGACGTGGCCCTCGTCCGCGACCTGGGCGTCGGCGCGTACCGCTTCTCGGTGTCCTGGCCGCGCGTGCTGCCCACGGGCACGGGCGCCGTCAGCGAGCGGGGCCTGGACTTCTACGACCGGCTCGTCGACGAGCTGTGCGCGGCGGGCGTGCGGCCCGTGCCGACGCTCTTCCACTGGGACACGCCGCTGGCCGTGGAGGAGGCGGGCGGCTGGCTCGCCCGCGCGACGGCCGAGCGCTTCGCGGAGTACGCGGCCGTGGTCGCGGCCCGCATCGGCGACCGCGTGCGCAAGTGGATCACCCTGAACGAGCCCGCCGAGCACACCCTGCTCGGTCACGCCCTCGGCCAGCACGCGCCCGGCAAGCGGCTGCTCTTCGACGCCCTGCCCGCGGCCCACCACCAGCTCCTCGGCCACGGCCTCGCGGTGCGGGCGCTGCGCGCGGCGGGCGCCCGGGACGTGGGCATCGCGAACTCGCACGGGCCGACCTGGCCCGCCTCCGGGAGCCCCGGCGACCGCGAGGCCGCCGACTTCTACGACGTCCTGCTCAACCGGCTCTTCTCCGACCCGCTGCTCCTGGGCCGCTACCCCGAGGTCGTCATGGAGCTGCTCGCCGCCGACGTACCGGACCTCGCGGCGGACCTGGAGGTGATCGCCGAGCCGCTCGACTGGTACGGCGTGAACTTCTACCAGCCCACGAAGGTGGGCGCCCCCGCCGAGCACGCCACGCGCTTCTCCGGCGTGACGCTGCCGCCCCAGCTGCCCTTCGCGCCCCGCGAGATCACCGGGCGCCCCCTGACCGACTTCGGCTGGCCGGTGGTCCCCGAGGCCCTCACCGAGCTGCTCCTGACCCTGCGCGAGCGGTACGGCGACCGGCTCCCGCCCCTGGTCATCACGGAGAACGGCTGCTCCTACGACGGCCTGGACGACCAGGACCGCATCACGTACCTGGACGGCCACCTGCGGGCCCTGCACCGGGCGATGACGGCCGGGGTCGACGTCCGGGGCTACTTCGTCTGGTCGCTCCTGGACAACTTCGAGTGGGCGGAGGGCTACCGCCAGCGGTTCGGCCTGGTCCACGTCGACTACGCCACGCAGCAGCGCACCCCGAAGGCGTCCTACCACTGGCTCAGGTCGGCCCTCGCCGGGCCGGGGACCCGGGCGGGCTAGAAGCCGAGGCGGCGGAGCTGCTTGGGGTCGCGCTGCCAGTCCTTGGCCACCTTCACGTGCAGGTCGAGGAAGACCGGCGTGCCGAGCAGCGCCTCGATCTGCTTGCGGGACTTGATGCCCACGTCCTTGAGCCGCTTGCCCTGGGGGCCGATGATGATGCCCTTCTGGCTCGACCGCTCGATGTAGACGTTGGCGTGGATGTCCAGCAGGGGCTTGTCGGCGGGGCGGCCCTCGCGGGGCAGCATCTCCTCGACCACCACGGCGATGGAGTGCGGCAGCTCGTCCCGCACGCCCTCCAGGGCCGCCTCGCGGATCAGCTCGGCCACCATGACCTGCTCGGGCTCGTCCGTGAGGTCGCCCTCGGGGTAGAGCGCGGGGCCCTCGGGCAGCAGCGGCACCAGGAGGTCGGCGAGCAGGTCCACCTGCTTCTCGCCGACGGCGGAGACCGGCACGATCTCCTGCCACTGGAAGCCGAGCTCCTTGGCGAGCTGGTCGATCGCGATGAGCTGCTCGGCGAGCGCCTTGCTGTCGACCAGGTCGGTCTTGGTGACGATGGCGACCTTCGGCGCCTTCTTGATCGCCGCCAGCTCCTTGGCGATGAACCGGTCGCCGGGCCCGATCTTCTGGTCCGCGGGCAGGCAGAAGCCGATCACGTCGACCTCGGCCCAGGTGGTGCGGACCACGTCGTTGAGCCGCTCGCCGAGGAGCGTGCGCGGCTTGTGCAGGCCGGGGGTGTCGACCAGGATCAGCTGCGCGTCGGGGCGGTGCACGATGCCGCGCACGGTGTGCCGGGTGGTCTGCGGCCGGTTCGAGGTGATGGCCACCTTCTTGCCGACCAGAGCGTTCGTCAGGGTCGACTTGCCCGCGTTCGGGCGGCCGACGAAGCAGGCGAAACCCGCACGGTGGTCGCTCCGCTGGGTCGGCTGGGGTGTCTGGGTTCGCACGCTCATGCCGCCCATTCTCCCTGATCTTTTCCGCCCGGGTCGCCTCGGGCCGCGCCGTCCCCCCACCCGCCCGCCCTTCATCGCGCTGACGCGCTCGTCCTCGAACGCCGGACGGGCTGGATACCCACGGCGTGCGCCGGAGGTCTTTCAGCCCGTCCGGCGTTTGAGGACGAGGCGCGGAGCGCCGAAAAAGGCGGGGGCACGGGGGCGCAGCCCCCGGATCGGGAAGGGGCGGGCCCGGGGCGCCCCGCGAGGGTCAGGCCTGGGTGGTGAGCCGGACCGCGCCGTCGGCCCCTGCCAGGAACACCGGGGTACCGGGGCCGCCCAGGTCCCGCACGGCGGCCAGGTCGGCGTCCGCGAGGGACTGCGCGCCGGAGACGACGGCCGCCGCCTCCAGGGACTCCGCACCGGACGCCACGGCCATCGCCACGGCCGTACGCAGCGCGGACAGCTCCAGGGACGCGAGAGCGACCGTCCCGGCGACGTACGTGCGCCCGGTCTCGTCCCGTACGGCCGCGCCCTCCGGCACGCCGTTGCGGGCCCGCGCCGAACGCGCGAGGGTGACGATCTTCTGGTCCTCGGGGCCGAGGTCGGTGCGCTCAGTCATGGCACGAGCATAAGGAGGGGTTCCCCCGGCTCAGCCGGCCACCCGGTACATGGCCCCGCGCCGCGCCTGGGGCGTGGCCAGCCACTCCAGCTTCGCCGCCGTGTCCGCGAGCGGCAGCGGCGTGTGCATGACGATCGTCAGATCGGGCCGCGCGGGCACCTTCAGGGCGGTCGACTCCACGTGCAGGAGACCCGCGAGGGGGTGGTCGATCTCCTTGTGGACCAGGCCCGCGGGGCGGATGTCCTGCCGCTCCCACAGCCTCGTGAACTCCTCGCCGACTGCGTGCAGCCGGTCGAGGAGCTCCTGGAAGCCCTCGTCGCCCGGGTTCTCGGAGCAGGCGGCGCGGAACTGCGCGACGAGCGTCGCCGCGTTCTCCTCCCAGCTGACGCTGCGCGAGCGGTACATGGGGTCCGTGAAGAAGTCGAGGATGCAGTTCTGCGTGGTCTCGGGGCGCATGCCGAGGACCATGGCGGCCGCGTCGTTGTAGACGACGCAGTTGTAGTAGCGGTCCATGATGTGCGCCGGGTACGGCATCCAGGTGTCGATGAGCCGCCGCAGGCCCTCGCTCATGTGCTCGGCGTCCCGCTCGGCCCGCGGCGCGGGCGGATTGAGGCCCGCGAGCACGTACAGATGGCGGCGCTCGGTGCCGGACAGCTTCAGGACGCGCGCCACGGAGTCCAGGACCTGCGGCGACACGGAGATGTCGCGGCCCTGCTCCAGCCACTGGTACCAGGACGCGCCGACGCCCGCGAGCACGGCGACCTCCTCGCGCCTGAGCCCCGGCGTGCGCCGCCGTCCGCCCTCGGGGAGTCCGGCCTCCGCCGGGCTCACCCGGGCGCGCCTGCTCATCAGGAAGTCGCGCAGCTCCACTCGGCGACGGGCCTTCGCCCCGTCGGTCCGCTCCCCGGCCCCACTGGCCACCGTTCCCCCCGTCATCCGCCCGCCGATCTGCCTGGTGGTCGTACCACCAGCATAAGTTCCGGCTCCCCACGGCTATTCCGGCGGCCACAAGCTCGTGACCATGGCGACAGACACCTCCGCTCCCTCCCCCGCCGCACCGGCCTCCCCGGCCGCGGACGCGCCCGCCGTGGCCGCGGGGGCCCGAAGCTCTCCCCCCGCGACAAGCTCATCCTGTTCGTGCTGTGCGCCGCGCAGTTCATGGTGGCGCTGGACTTCTCCGTCCTGAACGTGGCGCTGCCCGTGCTCGGCGCGGACCTCGGCATGAGCCACACCGCGCTCCAGTGGGCCGTCACCGCCTTCGCGCTGCCGTCCGGCGGCTTCCTGCTGCTCTTCGGCCGCGTCGGCGACCTGTTCGGGCGGCGCAGGCTGTTCCTCGGCGGGCTCGCGCTGTTCGGCGCGGCCTCGCTGCTCGCCACCTTCGCCTGGGACCCGGTGTCGTTCCTCGCCGGGCGGGCGCTGCAGGGCGTGGGCGCCGCCGCGATCGTGCCGACCGGCATGTCGCTGCTCACCACGACGTTCCCGGAGGGCCCGCAGCGCGACCGGGCGCTCGGCATCTCCGGCACGCTCCTGTCCCTCGGCTTCACCGTCGGCATGGTGCTCGGCGGCGTCCTCACCGACACCCTCGGCTGGCGCTCCACGATGGGGCTGCTCACCCTCTTCGCGCTGATCGTGCTGCCGCTGGCGCCCGGCCTGCTGCCCGAGTCCCGCACGCCGGAGCGCCCGCGCCTGGACGTCCCCGGCGCGGTGACGGTCACCGGCGGCCTGCTCGCCCTGATCTACGCCCTGTCCACGGCCGCCGAGCGCGGCTTCGGCGGCGCCGACGTGCTGGTCGGCCTGGTCGCGGGCGTCGCCCTGCTGGCCGCCTTCGGGTACGTCGAGACGCGCGCGGCGGCGCCGCTGGTGTCCCTGCCGATGCTGCGCCGCCGCACGGTGGCGTGGGGCAACGTCGGCGGTCTCGTCACCTTCTCGATGATGTCGACGGTCGTCTTCGTCCTGACCCTCTACTTCCAGGACGTCCTGGACCTCTCCGCCTTCGAGACCGGCCTGGTCTTCGGTGTCCAGGGCGTCGTGTCGGTCTTCGCGGGCATGCGCGCGCCGAAGGTCATCGGCCGCTTCGGGCCGCGCCGCACGCTGGTGGGCTCGCTGCTCGGCCAGGGCGTGTTCGTGGCGGCGCTCCTCGCGATCGGCGAGGGCGCCTGGTCGGTGTGGCTCGCGACCGTGGCCGTGGCGGTGGCCAGCATGTTCCACCTCGGCGCGATCGTCAGCTACGGCGTCACGGTCACCTCGGGCGTCCCCGACGAGGAACAGGGCCTCGCCACCGGCCTGGTCACCTCCACCCAACAGGTGGGCATCACCATCGGCATCCCCCTGCTCGGCGTCCTCGCGACGACGGGTGACGACGTCCTGGCGGGCACGCGGACGGTCCTGGCCATCGACGCCGCGATCGTCCTCGTCACGGCGGCCCTGCTGGCCAGGGCCCTGCTCCGGCGCCGCTGAGCCGCCGCGGAAACGGCGAAGCACCCCCGCCCGGTGAGGGCGGGGGTGCTTCGGTGTCCGGCGTCAGGGGCGGTCGAGGCGCAGTCGCTCGGCGCGGGGCAGGCCCGCCACCACCAGGTCGTAGGAGTCCTCGATCAGCTCGCGGACCAGTTGGTCGGGCAGGTCGGCGTCGGCCGTGACCGTGTTCCAGTGCCGCTTGTTCATGTGCCAGCCGGGCACGATGTCCGGGTACTGGGCCCGCAGTTGCGCGGCGATCTCGGGGTCGCACTTGAGGTTGACCGTCAGTGGCTCCCGGTCCAGGGCGCTCAGGGCGAACAGCTTGCCCGCCACCTTGAACACCGACGTCTCGGGGCCGAAGGGAAAGTCCTCGACCGCGTCGTTGAACGCCAGGCAGAACGTCCGCAGCTCCTGCGGGGTCATCGTCCGGTCTCCTCCCCGGAGCCGGTCCCCACCGGCTCCACAAGCACCGTCACGATCTTGTTGCGCCGTCCCGCCGCGGCCTCGGCGGTCAGCCGCAGCGCCCGCTCGTCCGGCAGCGTCACCACGGCCTTGGCGCCGGCGATCGGCACCCGCCCGAGCTGCTTGGCGAGCAGTCCGCCGACGGTCTCCACGTCCTCGTCGTCGTACGCCTCCAGGCCGTACAGCTCGCCGAGGTCGCCGATGTCGAGGCGGGCGGTGACGCGGTAGGCGCCGCCGCCCAGGTCCTCGACGGGCGGCAGCTCCCGGTCGTACTCGTCGGTGATCTCGCCGACGATCTCCTCCAGGATGTCCTCGATGGTGACGATCCCGGCGGTGCCGCCGTACTCGTCGATGACGACGGCGACGTGGTTGCGCTCCTGCTGCATCTCGCGCAGCAGGTCGCCCGCGTTCTTCGTGTCGGGCACGAAGGTGGCGGGGCGCATGGCGGTCGACACCAGGTCGTTCTCGGCGTCGCGGTTGATGTGCGTCTTGCGGGCCAGGTCCTTCAGATAGACGATGCCGACCACGTCGTCCTCGCTCTCGCCGGTGACCGGGATGCGCGAGAAGCCGGAGCGCAGCGCGAGCGTCAGCGCCTGCCGGATGGTCTTGTAGCGCTCGATGGAGATCAAGTCGGTGCGCGGGACCATGACTTCGCGCACGAGCGTGTCGCCCAGCTCGAAGACGGAGTGCACCATGCGGCGCTCCTCGTCCTCGATCAGGGACTCCTTCTCGGCCAGGTCGACCATGGCCCGCAGCTCGGCCTCGGAGGCGAAGGGGCCGCGCCTAAAGCCCTTGCCCGGCGTGAGCGCGTTGCCGATGAGGATGAGCAGGGGCGGGACGGGCCCCATGACGCGGGCCAGCGGGAGCAGGACGTACGCGGCGGCCGTGGCCGTGTTCAGCGGGTGCTGGCGGCCGATGGTGCGCGGGGACACGCCGACGGCCACGTACGAGACGAGGACCATGACGCCGATGGCGACGGCGAGGGCCTCCCAGGTCGCGTCGAACTCCTGGAGGCAGGCGTACGTCACGAGGGCCGCCGCCGCCATCTCACAGGCGACGCGGACGAGCAGCGCCACGTTCAGATAGCGGGTCGGGTCGGCGGCGACCTGGGCGAGCTTCGCGCTGCCCCGCCGCCCGGAACGGACGGCCTCCTCCGCGCGGAAGCTGGAAACGCGGGCGATGCCCGCCTCGGCGCAGGCGGCGAGCCAGGCCACCACGACCAGGGCGACGGCGCCCGCGATGAGCTGGAGGGACATGCGCTTACGAGACGGTCGGCGCCGGAGAGGGCCCGGTGAGGCCCTGCTCGGCCCGCCAGCCGTCGACGATGGCGGCCTGGAGGCCGAACATCTCGGCCTTCTCGTCGGGCTCCTCGTGGTCGTACCCGAGCAGGTGCAGGACGCCGTGGACGGTCAGGAGCTGGAGCTCCTCGTCCATGGAGTGGGCCGTGGGGGCCTCCTCGCCCTGCTTGAGGGCGACCTCGGGGCACAGCACGATGTCGCCGAGGAGCCCCTGCGGGGGCTCCTCGTCGTCCTTCATCGGCGGGCGCAGCTCGTCCATCGGGAAGGACATCACGTCCGTGGGGCCGGGCAGGTCCATCCACTGGATGTGCAGCTGCTCCATGGCGTCGGCGTCCACGACGATCACCGAGAGTTCGGAGAGCGGGTGGATCCGCATCCGCGCCAGCGCGTAGCGGGCGATGTCGAGGATCGCCTGCTCGTCGACCTCGGTGCCGGATTCGTTGTTGACGTCGATCGACATGGCGCTGTGTCTTCTACTTTCCTCTGGACCGGCCCTTGTGGGAGCCGTTCTCCGTGCCGTTCTCGCTGTCGTACTTCTCGTACGCGTCGACGATACGGCCGACCAGCTTGTGCCGGACGACATCGTGCGAGGTGAGCCGCGAGAAGTGCACGTCGTCGACGCCGTCCAGGATGTCCTGGACCTGGCGCAGGCCGGACTTCGTGCCGTTCGGCAGGTCGACCTGGGTGACGTCGCCCGTGATCACGATCTTGGATTCGAAGCCGAGCCGGGTGAGGAACATCTTCATCTGCTCGGGGCTCGTGTTCTGCGCCTCGTCCAGGATGATGAACGCGTCGTTCAGCGTCCGGCCGCGCATGTACGCCAGCGGGGCGACCTCGATGGTCCCGGCCGCCATCAGGCGCGGGATCGAGTCCGGGTCCAGCATGTCGTGCAGCGCGTCGTACAGCGGGCGGAGGTAGGGGTCGATCTTCTCGTACAGCGTGCCGGGCAGGAAGCCGAGGCGCTCGCCCGCCTCGACGGCGGGGCGGGTCAGGATGATGCGGTTGACCTGCTTGGACTGGAGGGCCTGGACGGCCTTGGCCATGGCCAGATAGGTCTTGCCGGTGCCCGCGGGGCCGATGCCGAAGACGATCGTGTGCTTGTCGATCGCGTCGACGTACCGCTTCTGGTTGAGCGTCTTGGGGCGGATGGTGCGGCCGCGCGAGGAGAGGATGTTCTGGGTGAGCACCTCGGCCGGGGTCTCGTCCGGTCCTTCGCCGGTCTCGCCCGCTCTGAGCATGGCGATCGAGCGTTCCACTGCGTCCTCCGTCATCGGCTGTCCGGTGCGGAGCACCAGCATCATCTCGTCGAACAGGCGCTGCACGAGGGCGACTTCACGGGCGTCCCCCACGGCGCTGATCTCATTGCCCCGGACGTGGATGTCGGCCGCCGGGAAGGCCTGCTCGATCACGCGCAGCAGCGCGTCTCCGGAGCCAAGGACGGTCACCATGGGGTGCTTGGCCGGGACCGTGAAGTGGGCTCGCGCCTGTGCCTGCGCAGGGGTCTGAGCTGTCGGTGTCTGAGTCATGGGCCGGCGCTTAAGGCCTGCACGTCCTCCTCGTCGCGGGGCGTCCCCCGCTCGGCGTCCTTCGTACTGCCAAGAGTACGACTCACCACGGACAACGCCGTAGGGCTTTTCCACGGCCATCGGATCCCCGGCGCCTCAGGCGGAACGCCGGAAGCCGATGGTGGGCACGGCACGCCGCAGCGGCCAGGGGCGCGCGGTGTCCGGGAGCAGCGCCTCCAGGAAGCCGTAGCGCTCCAGGGCCACGGGGTCCTGCTGGTCGAGCTCGCGCACGCGCCGCCACCAGGCGCCGATCTCCTCCCAGCCGGGCGCCGACAGGGAGCCCCCGAACTCCTGCACGGACAGCGCGGCCGTCAGTCCGGCGAAGGCGAGCCGGTCGGCGAGCGGCCAGTCGGCGAGGGTGCCGGTCACGAAGCCCGCGACGAAGACGTCGCCCGCGCCGGTGGGGTCGAGCGCCTCCACCTCGATGGCGGGCACGGACGCGGTCTCGCCGGTGCGCCCGTCCACCGCGTACGCGCCCTCGGCTCCGAGGGTGACCACGGCGACCGGCACGTGCGCGGTCAGGGCGTGGGCGGCGGCGCGCGGGCAGGTGGTGCGGGTGTACCGCATCGCCTCCTCCGCGTTCGGCAGGAAGGCCTCGCAGTGCCGCAGGTCGGGCAGTTGCCCCAGGTCCCAGCGGCCCGTGTCGTCCCAGCCGACGTCGGCGAAGATCGTCGTCCCGCGCCGGGCCGCGGACTCGATCCAGGGGGCGCGCGTGCCCGGGGTGAGGGAGGCGATGGCGGCCCGCGCGCGGGGCGGGCAGGCGGGCGCGCCGCCGTCCGGCGCGTGGGCGTCGGGCGGCGGCTCGTGGCCGTGGCTGACCATGGTCCGCTCGCCCTCGTACGCCATGGAGACCGTCACCGGCGAGTGCCAGTCCGGCACGGTCCGCGAGGAGGCCAGGTCGATGCCCTCGCCCTGCTCCAGGGCGTCCCAGCAGTACTCCCCGTAGTGGTCGTCGCCGAAGGCGGCGGCGAGCGAGGTGCGCAGGCCGAGCCGGGCGAGCGCGGTCGCCATGTTCGCGACGCCGCCGGGGCTCGACCCCATGCCCCGGGCCCAGGACTCCGTGCCGCGCACGGGCGCGGAGTCGAGGCCGGTGAAGATGATGTCGAGGAACACGGTGCCGGTCAGATACACGTCACAGGGCGGATCGCCCGCGCGCCGGGCCGACTTGAGCGGATCCACGGCGGTGCCGTCGGGCGCGGCGCGCGGGCGGTCCGGCGCCGCGGGCGTTCCGGTGGGTACGACAGGTGGTACGGCAGGTGGTACGGCCATGGAGGCAACGTAACCGACGCGTCCGACAGGCAGGGCCCGCTACCAGCGCGGCACGGACGGAGTCACCCACTCCGGTTCCGCGCGCCGCAGGGCCGCCGCGTCGTCCCGGTCCCGCAGCGCGGCGAAGTCCTCGTCCAGCCACCGCCGGTGCAGCGCGCCGAGCCGGTCGCGGTCGATCTCGACGCCGAGCCCCGGGGCGTCGCTGACGGTGACGTGCCCCCGCTCGAACCGCAGCCGCTCGGTCAGCACGTCCTCGCTCTGCCACGGGTAGTGCGTGTCGCAGGCGTGCCGCAGGCCGGGCACGGTGGCCGCGACGTGCGTCATGGCGGCGAGGCTGATCCCCAGGTGCGTGTTGGAGTGCATGGAGACGTCCACGCCGAACGTCCGGCACACGGCGGCCAGTTCCCGCGTCCGCCGCAGACCGCCCCAGTAGTGGTGGTCGCTGAGCACCACGCGCACGGCCCGTCGCGCGAAGGCCTCGGGTATCTCCTCGAAGGTCGTCACGCACATGTTGGTGGCGAGCGGCACAGGGGTCCGCGCGGCGACCTCGGCCATGGCGGCGGTGCCGAGGGCCGGGTCCTCCAGGTACTCCAGTACGTCCGCGAGCTCGTCGGCGACCTTCACCGAAGTCTCCACGGACCAGGCTCCGTTGGGGTCGAGCCTGAGCGGCGCCCGCGGGAAGGCCTCGGCGAGCGCCCTGACGGCGGCGGCCTCCTCCGCCGGCGGGAACACACCGCCCTTGAGCTTGAACGACCGGAACCCGTACCGCTCGGCGAACGCCCGCGCCTGCGCGACGATGCCCTCCGGGCCGAGCGCGGGCCCCCAGCCGTCCTTTTCGGCGACCACGCCCCGCGGGTGCGCGGCGTACTTGTAGAACAGATAGCCGCTGTACTCCACGGAGTTCCGCACCTTGCCACCGAGCAGCGCGTGCACGGGCAGGCCGAGCGCCTTGCCGAGGGCGTCCAGGCACGCCACCTCGAACCCGGACACCACGGAGAGGCGCAGCTTGTCCGCGGTCTGCGTGCCGCGCAGGCCGCCGACGTCGACGGCGGTGTCCACGCGGCGGGCGTCCACGCCGATGCCGTCCGCCAGTGTGAACAGCCCGTTGAGGTCCCCCACCTCCCGCCCCACCAGCTTCGCGGCCAGCGGCCCGGCCAGCTCCAGATACTTCCCGTCGCCGTACGTCTCCCCCGCACCGACCGTGCCGTCCTCCGTCTCCACCTCGATGATCAGGCGTGGCGTGTACGGCTGGTGCAGCCCCTGGGTGTTCAGGAGCGGGGGGTCGGCGACGAGCACGGGGGTGAGCCGCACATCGGTGACGGTGAGCATGGCGCCTCCGGCAGGGTGAACGCTGTCCACATATAAGAACGCACCTTAGGGAGGCCCACCGGCGCCGTCAATGCCCCTCCCGCCCCTGCCAGTGCAGGGTCCCCGCAACGGTGTCGAAGAGCTCGACCATCCGGGGCGCGAGGGCCTCCATGGGCGTGGAGAAGGTCAGCGTGAGCCAGGCCGTGCTCGTCGGCACCGGCAGGTTGTACACCACCGTGGTCGTGCCGAGCGTGCCGCCCATGAGGCGCTCCGGGGCCGGTGCCTCGGTGCGCCGCTCCCGCACGGCCTCGCCCGCGCCCGCCAGCTCCACGAGCTCGGCGCCCGGGAGCCGCCGGGCCAGGTCGCACGCCGTCCGGCAGCCGGGCCAGGCCTCGGGGGCGAGGCTCACCAGGAGGGAGGAGGCCAGGGGCACGCCGCCCAGCCTCAGCAGCGACAGATAAAGCTCCACCCCACCCACCCGCCCCGCCCTCTTGACCTCCTCCCGCAATTCCCGCACCAGCCGCTCCTCGACCAACGGCACGTGATCGACCCCGGCGAGCTGCCGCCCCACGAGTACGACGAGGGCGCGGTCGCGCGCTTTTGGGGGGTGCAGGGGGAGCTGGAACCATCCCTCGGGAACGAGAATGCCGTACTCGGCAGGCGGATCGACTCGCTGGGCTCGGGTAGGCATGTCAGGCCCCACCCCGGGCCGTGGCATTCCGCTCGTCGAAGTCCGAAGGAACGGGCACGAGGCGGATGGTGGACATGAGCTTGTCGGCGAGGTGCGTGACTTCGTCGGACCGGTCGAACGAGAGCCAGTCCACGTTGAGGACGAAGATCTCTTCCTGTCCTGTCGGCCAGACCGCGTACCGCAGAGTCTCCGACAGTCGACGGCCGAAACCGAAGCGGCGCCTTTCCTCCAATACCGCTTGAATGCGCAGCGCAGGGCCAATGGGAAGCTCCAGATCGGACACTGCGGGAGTGCTCTTCGGTTTGGCGTCGCCCCAGTCCAGCAGTCGGGAGCGCCATTCGTCGGGAGTCGGCCTGGGCACCCCGTCCTCGCCATAACTGCTGGCCGCCAGCTCCGCCAGGCGCTGGCCACCCACCGTGTACATGGCACAGGCCAGTACAGGGCCCTCGGCGTTCAAGTTCAGCGCCAGCTGCGTGAGCTCGCGCTGCAAGGCAGGTTTCCCCACCAACAGTTCCAGCGGATTGAACTGTTCGACGAGCTCGGCTGCGATCCGTTCCGCTTCCGCCCGCGACCCCTCGTACAGCGTCAGCCCCAGCCAGTCGTCGCCGAAGTCGAAATCGATGACGTAGTCCTCATCAGACCTCATGACTCGCCCGCCCTCTCCTCAGTGAACCTCGTCCATGAACAAGCCTCCAGCGGTGATTCCTGATCCCGCCAATGTCATACCGGTAGCTGTTCGGGACAGTTTGTTCACCGCGTCGTACTGCCCCAGGGACTTGCCCAGGTGCTTGATTTCCTTCAGGCCGGATGCCACTGAGGCATCAGCCAGCGAAACCGACTTCAGCGCGCCTTTGAGACCATTCCCGCCCCCGCGGTCCTTGAGCTCACGCCAAGCTTGGCGGTATCCACCGTGGAAACCACTCTTCCAAGTGGAGGCGCTGAAGACCTCCGTGATGGGCTCCCGAAGGGACGCGGAGATATCGCCTTCTTCCAGGCGTCCACCCTGCAATTGCCGATTCAGAGCCTTGCGGTTGCGCTTCATCTGACGCGGCGTCTCCCGGCCACCCTTGGCCAACCGCATCCGATGCAACGTCCCCGACACATACCGCCCAGCCACCTTGGAAAACGCCTTGCCCGCCCCCATCGCCAGTAGGCCCACCGCCGACCAGGCGAGTTCTGTCCACTGCGCGTCGCCCATGGCGACCTGCGTGGCGGTGCAGGCGATGCCGGTCAGGGTGGCGGCCATGGAGACCGCGCCCAGGAGGGTGGCCAGGCCCTGGCCGACGGCGGGGATCCAGCCGACGGCGAGGGCGGCGAGGCCGGCCCACTTGGCGATGGCCTCGGTGACGGAGGCGACGCGGTCCACGAAGGCGGCGAAGCGGTCCCGGAAGCCGTCCTTGAGGGAGTCGGCGGGGACGGCGTCGGCGAGGGCGTCGCGGGCCCGCCGCGCGGCGGCGTCGCGGATCCGCAGCGCCTCGCGGAGCTTCGCGCGGGCCGCGTCGAGGGCGTCCCCGGCTTCCCGTTCCTGCTGCTCGAGCTCGGCCTTGCGGCGATGGCCGACGTCACCGTCGAGGGCCTTCTTCGCGGCGCTGCCGCGCTCCTGTGCGCCCAGGGCCTCGCGCCGGGCGATGTCGGCGATCTTCTGGGCCCGGTGGAGTTCGGTGACGTACGGACCGGCGGGCGCGGCGGCGTTCGCCGCGTAGTCGCCGCCGTGGTCGACGATCCGGTCGCCGATGGCATCGGCGGCCGCCCGGTAGCGCCCGTGCGCGGCTTCAAGGCGACCCCGGCACTTCTTGGCCCGGCCCCGGAACTCACGGCCCGCCGCGCTGTCCCAGGAGGTCACCTCGGCGGCGGCCTTGAGGTGGCGGACCTGCCGTTCCAGTTCGTCGGCCGTGCGCCGGAGCTTGCGGCCGAGCTCCTCGACGCGGTCGGGGTCGCCGGGGACGGGGTCGCTGTCCGCGAGGGGCTGCCAGTCCCGGGGCCGGGCGGCGCCCATCAGGGCCTCGTCGGCTTGTCGGAGGCGCGCAGGGCGCGGGCCAGCTCGCCGTCCACGCCGTCGTACGCCCTCGCGGCGGCCTTCGCGAGGCCGGCGAGGCGGGCGACCTCGTCGGCGAGCTCCTCCCGGTGGCCCTCCCAGTCGTCCGCGAACTCGCCGAAGCGGTCGGCCAGACCGCCGTCGCCGAAGTCGTCCTCGTACTGGCCTCGCAGCTCGTCGAGTCCGTCGAAGGCGTCCTTGACGCGGCCGAGGCCCGCGCCCATCTCGTGGATCAGGCGCAGATCGTCGACCTTCGTGTACTCGCCCACGCCAGACGCCCCTCCCGGTCCGGTCGGCATCAAGGAGGGGCGAGCGTATCGAGCACGAGATCAACTCCGGCGCGGCAGCGCCGGGTTGACCACTCGAAAGGAGGCCTCTAGTCGAACTGGTACGCCTCGACCTCCGCCAGGTACTCCGCGCGCAGCGCCTCCTCCTCCGGGGAGCCGTCGAGGAAGGCCGCCTCGAAGGAGTTGCGGGCCAGTTCGCGGAGCTGGTTCTCGTCGAGGCCGAGGGCCTCGTGCACCGCGTGGAAGGTGTCGCCGACGTAGCCGCCGAAGTACGCGGGGTCGTCGGAGTTGACGGTGCACAGCAGGCCCGCGGCCATCATCTGCGGCAGGGGGTGGTCCTCCAGGACGTCGACGGCGCGCAGGCGGACGTTGGAGAGCGGGCAGAGGGTCAGCGGGACGCGGTCGCGGACCAGGCGGCGGACCAGCTCCGGGTCCTCGACGCAGCGCAGGCCGTGGTCGATGCGCTCGACGCCGAGGACGTCCAGGGCCTCGGTCACGTACGCGGCGGGGCCCTCCTCGCCCGCGTGGGCGACCCGGCGCAGGCCGAGCGCGGCCGCCGCCTCGTACACGGCGGCGAACTTGCGCGGCGGGTGGCCCACCTCGGCCGAGTCGAGGCCGACCCCGGTGATGCGGTGGAGGTGGGGCTTCGCGGCCTCCAGGGTCTCCATGGCCGACTCGGCGGACTCGTCGCGCAGGAAGCACATGATGAGGCGGGTGGTGATGCCGTGGCGCTCGCGGCTGCGGTCGAGCGCGCGGCCCAGGCCCTCGACGACCGTGCCGATCTCCACGCCGCGCGCGGTGTGGGCCTGGGGGTCGAAGAAGATCTCGGCGTGGCGCACGCCCTGGGCCGCGGCCCGGGCGAGGTAGGCGTCGGCGAGCTCCTCGAAGTCGGCCTCCGTGCGCAGCACGGCCATGAGGCCGTAGTAGAGGTCGAGGAAGGACTGGAGGTCCTGGAAGAGGTAGGCCTCGCGGAGGGCCTCGGTGTCGGCGTACGGCAGGGTGACGCCGTTGCGCTCGGCGAGGGCGAAGGCGAGCTCGGGCTCCAGGGTGCCTTCGATGTGCAGGTGGAGTTCGGCCTTGGGGAGGGGCATGAGGTGCTTCTTCGTTCTGGGGGGCTGGGGGGGTGTGGGGCAATGGGGGAAAGCTCGGCGGATCGAGGGGCCCGAGCGGCGGCCGGGGCTGGGCGGCTCAGGGGGCCCGAGCGGTGTCGGCGGGCCCCCCGCGGCCTCAGGGGCTGCGCTTCGGCAGCGGCACCCGCATCAGGTCCCGCGCCACCGTCAGCTCCCCCTCGAAACCGGCGGCCCGCGCCTGCTGCTCGAAGACGGACGGGTCCGGGTACCGCTGGCTGAAGTGGGTGAGGACGAGGTGCCTGACCCCCGCGTCCCGGGCCACCGCAGCGGCCTGACCTGCCGTCAGATGACCGTGGTCGGAGGCCAGTTGATGATCCTCGTCGAGGAACGTGGACTCGATGACGAGCATGTCGCAGCCGTCGGCGAGCGCGTGCACGCCGTCGCACAGCCGGGTGTCCATCACGAAGGCGAACCGCTGCCCGCGGCGCACCTCGCTCACCTCGTCGAGGCTGATTCCGCGCAGGCTGCCCTCGCGCTGGAGGACCCCGACGTCGGGCCCGGTGACGCCGCGCTCGGCGAGGAGCCTCGGCAGCATGCGCCGCCCGTCGGGCTCGACGACGCGGTAGCCGTACGACTCGACGGGGTGGGAGAGCTTCGCCGCCTCCAGGCGGTACGACGGCGCGGTGGCGAGGAGGCCGTCGGCGGCGACGGGCTCCTGGGCGATGCGGACCGTCTCGCGGTACGCGGTCGCGTACCGCAGGCGGTCGAAGAAGTGCTCCCCGGAGGCCGGGTAGTGGGCGGTGACGGGGTGCGGCACGCGGTCCAGGTTGATGCGCTGGATGACACCCGCGAGGCCCAGGGAGTGGTCCCCGTGGAAGTGCGTGACGCAGATGCGGTTGAGGTCGTGCGCGGCCACGGAGGCACGCAGCATCTGCCGCTGCGTGCCCTCGCCGGGGTCGAACATGATGCCCTCGCCGTCCCACAGCAGCACGTACCCGTTGTGGTTGCGGTGCCGGGTCGGGACCTGGCTCGCGGTGCCGAGCACCACCAGTTCGCGTGCGGACACGAGGTGCTATCCGGGGGGCCACTGGAGGCCGCGGCCTCCAAGGACGTGGGCGTGCGCGTGGAAGACGGTCTGTCCGGCGCCGGCCCCGGTGTTGAAGACGATGCGGTAGCTGTCCGCCTGCTCCTGGGCGGCCACCTCGCCCGCCTCGCGCAGCACGTCGGCGGCGGCCGAGGGCTCGGCGGCGGCGAGGGACGCGGCGTCCGGGTAGTGCACCTTGGGGATCACCAGGACGTGCGTCGGCGCCTGGGGGTTGATGTCGCGGAAGGCGAGGGTGGTCTCCGTCTCGCGCACGACCGTCGCGGGCACCTCCTTCGCCACGATCTTGCAGAACAAGCAGTCGTCCTGTGGTTCGCCCGCCATGGTCCAACCTCCTGATCATGTTTGCCTACGTCGGCATGCTATCCGCCCGTGTGTGCGGGCCCGCCGGGGACCGGTCCGCCCGCGCACGGGCGGACCGCGGCCCCGGTCAGGGCAGCGGCGGCGCCGTCTTGGCCGGGTTCTCGGCCAGCGCGGCCAGGGCGATGCGGACGGCCTCGTCGAGCTGCGGGTCACGTCCGGCCGCGTGGTCGTCGGGGGTCACCACGACCTCGACGTCGGGGTCGACGCCGTGGTTCTCCACGCCCCAGCCGTGGCCCTCCATCCAGAAGGCGTACTTGGGCTGGGTGACGAGCGTGCCGTCGACGAGGTGGTAGCGGCTGTCGATGCCGACGACGCCGCCCCAGGTGCGCGTGCCCACGACGGGACCGATGCCGAGGGCCTTGATCGCCGCGTTCACGATGTCCCCGTCGGAGCCGGAGAACTCGTTGGCCACGGCGACGACGGGCCCGCGCGGGGCGTCCCCGGGGTAGCTGAGCGGCCCGGAGCCGCGCGGCAGGTCCCAGCCGACGATGCGCCGGGCCAGCTTCTCCACGACGAGCTGCGAGGTGTGCCCGCCGCGGTTCTCGCGGACGTCCACGACCAGGCCCTCGCGGGCCACCTCGACGCGCAGGTCGCGGTGGATCTGCGCCCAGCCGGGCGCCTGCATGTCGGGGACGTGGAGGTAGCCGAGGCGGCCACCGGAGAGCTCGTGGACGTAGGCCCGGCGGTCGGCGACCCACGCGTGGTAGCGCAGCGGCTCCTCGTCGTCCACGGGGATCACCACGGCGTGCCGCGGGTCGCCGCCCCCGGCCGGGGACACGGTCAGCTCGACGGGCTTGCCCGCGGTGCCGACGAGCAGCGGCCCTGGACCGGTGACGGGGTCGACGGGCCGCCCGCCGACGGCGAGGACCGCGTCGCCCGCGCGCACGGCGACGCCGGGCGCGGCCAGCGGGGAGAGCCCGGCCGGGTCGGAGGTCTCCGACGGCAGGACCCGGTCGACGCGCCACAGGCCGTCCTCGCCGCGCGAGAGGTCCGCGCCGAGGAGGCCCTGGCGGCTGCCGTAGCCGCCGCGGGGCACCACGTAGGCGTGGGAGGTGCCCAGTTCGCCCTGGACCTCCCACAGCAGGTCGACGAGGTCGTCGTGCGTGGCGACGCGGTCCAGGACGGGGCGGTAGCGCTCCAGGACGCCGTCCCAGTCGACGCCGCCCATGTCGGCCCGCCAGAAGTTGTCGCGCATGAGGCGGCCCGCCTCGGCGTACATCTGCCGCCACTCCGCGGCCGGGTCGACCTCCTGGCGGACCCGGCCGAGGTCGACGGCGATGTTGGTGTCGCTGTCCTCGTCGGCGGAGGCCCGCCGGTCGCTCGGCACCACCTTGAGCTTGCCGTCGGCCCACAGCAGGATCCGCTTGCCGTCGCCGGTGACGGCGAAGTGGTCGGCGTCGCCCGCCAGTTCCTCGACGCGGCGCTGGGCGAAGTCGTAGCGCTCCAGGGCGGAGCAGGGCTCGGGCCCCGACGGGGTGGCCCGCGACGCGCCGAGCACGCCGCGCACCGGGTGGCGCAGCCACAGCAGCCCGTCCTTGGCGGCGCGCAGCGTGCTGTAGCGGGCGGCCTCGACGGGGAAGGGCACCACGCGGTCGACGAGGCCCTCCAGGTCTATCCGGGTCACCGGCGAGCCCTCGCTGTCGGGGGTCTCGGCGTGCGGCCCCTCGGCGGAGTCGAAGGCCCGGCCGTGCCGCTGCGGCCCGAACGGCGAGGGTGTCGTGGCCGCGAGGGTGAGCAGGTGCGGCCGGGAGCCGCCGACGAAGGCGAGGTCGAAGACGTGGTCGTCGTAGACCGGGTCGAAGGCCCGCGCGGAGAGGAACGCCAGGTGCTTGCCGTCGAGCGTGAACGCCGGGCTGTAGTCGCGGAAGCGCAGCTGGGTGGCCTCCGAGACCGACAGGTCCGCGGTGTTGGCGAGCTTGAGCTGGCGCAGCGGGCGCGGCCCGGGGTGGGACCAGGCGAGCCAGGCGCAGTCCGGCGAGAAGACGAGGCCGGTGGCCTCGCCGTGCTCGGCGCGGTCGACCTCGCGCACCTCGCCGCTCTCGCGCTCCACGAGCAGGATCCGGCCGTCGTGCGAGGCGACGGCCGCGCGGCTGCCGTCGGGCGCCACGGCGAGCGCGAGCACCCGCCCGAGCTGCCCCGCGGCCAGGCGGCGCGGGGTCGCGCCGGGGGCGGGGCCGGTCGCGGGCGCGAACTCCAGGGCGTCGTCGCCCTCCGCGTCCGTCACCCACACCACGTGCTCCTCGCCGTCCACGCGGAAGGTGCGCGGAAGGCGGGCCCGGACGCCGGGCGCGGCGGCGAGCGCGCGGGCGGGGCCCTCGCGGTGCGTGACCCAGTGCACGGCGCCGCGCACCGAGACGGCGCTGCCGCGCCCGCCGTGGTCGGGCGCCGCGGCCCCGAACCAGCGGGCCGCGCTGACCGGGTGCGGCTGGAGGTCGACGCGCTGCCCGCCGAGCCGGACGTCCAGACGGCGCGGCGCGGCGTCCGACAGGTCGTCCAGGAGCCAGAGTTCACCGGCGCTCGCATAGGCGACGCGGGTGCCGTCGGTGGCGGCGTGCCGGGCGTAGAAGCCGTCGACGGGCGTGTGGCGGCGCAGGTCGGTGCCGTCGGGCAGGGACGAGTACAGGGCGCCGACGCCCTCGTGGTCGGAGAGGAAGGCGATGCGGCCGCCCACCCACAGAGGGTGCTCGATGTTGCCGTCGAGGCCCTCGTGGACGCGCACGAAGCCGGGGCCGGAGGAGGCTTCGGCGGCTTCGGCGGAGGTCTCGGGCCGCCGCGTCCGGATCCACAGCTTCCCCGCCGTGCCGCCCCGGTACCGCTTCCACCAAGCCGCCTCGCGGCCCATCGGCGCGGACAGGAGCAGGACTTCGCCGTCGGGTCCGTGCGCCGCGTCGCCGACGAGTCCGTACGGCAGCTGCTCCGCGGGCCCGCCGTCGAGCGGCACGGCGTGCGCCCAGGTGCGGCGGAAGGAGGCCTGGCCGTGCGCGCCGACCGCGAGGACCCGCCCGTCGGGCGTCCAGCCGCGCACGGACGTCTTCGCGTTCCCCCAGTACGTGAGGCGCTTGGACGGGCCGCCGTCGACGGGCGCGACGTGCACCTCGGGCGCTCCGTCACGCGTCGACGTCCACGCGACGGTGGTGCCGTCCGGGGAGATCCGCGGGTGGCTGACGGGCGTGTTGTCGGCGCTGACCCGCCAGGCCCGACCGCCGTCGAGAGGCGCGATCCATACGTCGTCCTCGGCGGTGAAGGCGGTCAACTCGCCGTGCGGATGCGGAAACCGGAGGTAGGCAGGCTGTGTCACACCGTCACCCTAAGCAGGCGACGCCGCGCGGGGCACCGTTTTGGATCACTTGCCCGGATAGCAGTCGCAGGTGGGGTCCGGCCGCTCGGTCACCGTGACGGTGGCGGTGGGCCCTGGCTCGTCCCGGCCGGGGTCGTGGTTCACGGGCGGGGTGTGGCGGCCGCCGCCGTTGCCTCCGTCGTTGTCGCCGCCGCCGTTGCCTCCGTCGTTGTCGCCGTCGCCCTTGTCGCCGTCGTCGTCGTTCCCCTTGCCGCCTTCGCAGTTGCCGAGCACGTCGACGCGGAACCACTCCTTGCCCTCGACCCGCGCGGTCAGATTGCCGCGGACGCACTTGCCGTTGCGCACGTCAGTGACCCTGCCCTTGAGGGTGATGTCCTTGTCGTCCTCGGACTTTCCCTGGCAGTCGACCTCGGCCTCGCGCGGCTCGTCGGTGGCCTTCCGCTCGCCGTCGCCGTCCTTCTTCACGAACGAGGCCGTGCAGTTGAACCAGCCCACGTCCAGGTGCTGGCGCTCCAGCTCGGCGGTGCCCATCTTGTCGGTGGTCAGCGCGATGGCGGAGGTGCTCATGTCACCCTCGACGGGGTCGCAAGCGGCCAGGGCGAACCCGGTGGCGCCCGCGGCCACGAGGGCCACGAGGATCCGCCGCCCTCTCGCCGTGCCCGGGCCCGGGATCCGCCTACGCCGGACAGGTCGCGGTAGTCGCCTCACAACCCCCATGGATGGCAGCGTGCCACCGCCCGGGCCCGGGCGGTAGACCGGTTGCGGCCATCTGTCCAGTCGCCCGTCCGGTCAGGACCAGCGGCCCGTGCGGCCGAGGAGCAGCGCCGTCGCCGCGGTGCCCGCGGTCGACGTGCGCAGCACGCTGCGCCCGAGCCGGTACGGCTTCGCGCCCGCCTCGGCGAACGCCGCGAGCTCCTCCGGCGAGACGCCGCCCTCGGGCCCGACGACGAGCACGATCCGGCCGGACGCCGGGAGCGGGGCGGTGGCCAGCGGCTCGCTGCCCTCCTCGTGCAGGACGCCCGCGAAGTCGGCGTCCGCGAGGAGCCCCGCGACCTGCTTGGTCGTGGCGGCCTCCGCGACCTCGGGGAAGCGGACACGGCGGGACTGCTTGCCCGCCTCGCGCGCCGTCGCCCGCCACTTGCCGAGCGCCTTCAGACCGCGCTCGCCCTTCCACTGCGTGATGCAGCGGGAGGCGGCCCAGGGCACGACGGCGTCCACCCCGGTCTCCGTCATGGTCTCCACGGCGAGTTCACCGCGGTCGCCCTTGGGCAGCGCCTGGACGACGGTGATCAGGGGGCTCTGCGCCTCCTGTTCGCGTACGCCGTCCTCGTCGAGGGCGACCAGGAGCCGGTCCTTGCCCTCGGCGGCGGCCACGGTGCCGTGCGCCCAGCGCCCCGCGCCGTCGGTGAGCACCACGTCCTCACCGGCGCGCAGCCGCTTCACGGACACGGCGTGCCGCCCCTCGGGGCCTTCGAGCACGTACGTCCGTCCGGGCGCGGCCCCCGCGAAGTCGTCGACGACGAACACCGGCGCGGTCATGCGGCACCGCCCGCGTCCCGGCCCGCGGACACGGCCCGCGCCTCGTCGAGTTCGGCCACGAGCACCTCCACGAGTTCTCCGGCGGGCAGCTGGCGCGCGAGCCGGTGGCCCTGGCCCGCCCATAGGGCCATGGCCTGCGGGTCGCCGGTCTTGGCCGCCGCCTTGCGCAGCTCGGACGTCAGATAGTGGATCTGCGGGTAGGCGGCGGGCGCGTACGGGCCGTGCTCACGCATGAAGCGGTTGACGAGCCCGCGCGCGGGGCGGCCCGAGAACGCCCGGGTCAGCTCGGTCCGCACGAACCGCGGGTCGGTCATGGCCTGCTTGTGCAGCGGCTGCGCGCCGGACTCCGGGGTGACGAGGAACGCGGTGCCGAGCTGCGCCAGGTCGGCGCCCGCCGCCAGCACCGCGGCGATCTGCGCGCCGCGCATCAGTCCGCCCGCGGCGATGACGGGCAGCTGTACGGCCTCCCTGACCTGCGTGATGAGGCTCAGCAAGCCGATCCCGGCGCCGTCCGTCTCCGGGTTGTCGCGGTGCGTGCCCTGGTGGCCGCCCGCCTCGACGCCCTGGACACACACGGCGTCGGCGCCCGCGGCCTGCGCGGCCAGGGCCTCCTCGGGCGTGGTGACGGTGACGACGGTCGTGGTGCCGACCCGCTCCAGGGCCTGGAGGTCCTTGCGGGAGGGGCAGCCGAACGTGAACGACACCAGCGGCACGGGGTCGTCGCGCAGGATCGCCAGCTTCGCCTCGTAGCCGTCGTCGAGCTTGCCGTCGGTGTCGCCGAGCTCCGTCTCGTACCAGGTGGCCTCTCCGGCGAGCTGGTTGCGGTACACCTCGACCGCCGCGGGGTCCGCGCAGGCGGGCTGCGGCATAAAGAGGTTCACCCCGAACGGGCGCGCCGTCAGGCCTCTGACCTGCTTTATCTCCTGGTACATGCCGTCGGCGGTCTTGTACCCGGCCGCGAGCGAGCCGAGCCCCCCGGCCTCGGACACGGCCGCCGCGAGCTGCGGGGTCGAGCCCCCGCCCGCCATCGGGGCCTGCACGATCGGATGACGACAGAGAGCGTGGAGAGGGGAGACCATACCGGCATCGTGCCACGTCTGGCGGGGGCGCCTCGTGCGGGGTACGTCCCCGCCGCTACCGCGGCGGGATTTCCCCCACCCACCCGTGGCTCCCAGCTTCGCCGGTGCGGCCCCGGCGCGGAGCGCTGCGGCTCGTCGTCCGCCCGGGGCCCACCGTTCAAGCGCTAACGCCCGTTAAAGGCATCCTTCAGGCGGGAGAACAGCCCCTGCTGCCCCGGCTGGAACTGACCCGTGGGCCGCTCCTCGCCCCGCAGCTTCGCCAGCTCCCGCAGCAGCCGCTCCTGCTCGGCGTCGAGCTTCGTGGGGGTGAGCACCTCCACGTGCACGATCAGGTCGCCGCGGCCGCCGCCCCGCAGATGCGTGACGCCGCGCCCGTGCAGCGGGATCGACTGCCCGGACTGCGTGCCGGGCCGGATGTCGACCTCCTCGACACCGTCGAGCGTCTCCAGCGGCACCTTCGTACCGAGCGACGCCGCCGTCATCGGAATGGTGACGGTGCAGTGCAGATCGTCGCCGCGCCGCTGGAAGACGGCGTGGGGCAGCTCGTGGATCTCCACATAGAGGTCGCCCGCCGGGCCGCCGCCGGGGCCGACCTCGCCCTCGCCCGCGAGCTGGATCCGGGTGCCGTTGTCGACACCCGCGGGGATCTTGACCGTGAGGGTGCGCCGCGAGCGGACCCGGCCGTCGCCCGCGCACTCGGGGCACGGCGTGGGCACCACGGTGCCGAAGCCCTGGCACTGGGGGCAGGGCCTCGAGGTCATGACCTGGCCGAGGAAGGACCGCGTGACCTGGGACACCTCGCCACGGCCGCGGCACATGTCACAGGTCTGCGCGGAGGTGCCGGGCGCGGCGCCCTCGCCGGAGCACGTCGTGCAGACGACGGCCGTGTCGACCTGGATGTCCTTGGTCGTGCCGAAGGCCGCCTCGTCGAGGTCGATCTCCAGCCGGATCATGGCGTCCTGGCCGCGGCGGGTGCGCGAGCGCGGCCCGCGCTGCGACGCCGTACCGAAGAACGCGTCCATGATGTCCGAGAAGTTGCCGAAGCCACCGGCTCCGAAACCGCCCGCGCCCGCGCCGCCCGACTGGGACAGCGGGTCACCACCGAGGTCGTAGACCTGCTTCTTCTGCGGGTCCGAGAGGACCTCGTAGGCGGCGTTGATCTCTTTGAAGCGCTCTTGCGTCTTGGGATCGGGATTGACGTCCGGGTGCAGCTCGCGCGCGAGCCGCCGGAAAGCCTTCTTGATCTCGTCCTGGGACGCGTCGCGGCGCACGCCGAGCACGGCGTAGTAGTCCGTGGCCACTTACGACTCCGCCAGGATCTGTCCGACGTAACGTGCCACTGCGCGTACTGCTCCCATCGTTCCCGGATAGTCCATGCGGGTCGGTCCGACCACGCCTAGCTTGGCCACTGCCTCGCCTCCCGAACCGTAGCCGACGGAGACCACGGACGTGGAGCTGAGTCCCTCGTGGGCGTTCTCGTGACCGATCTTCACGGTCATGCCCGAATCCGTAGCCTCACCAAGCAACTTGAGGAGGACGACCTGTTCCTCCAGGGCCTCGAGGACCGGCCGGATCGTGAGAGGGAAGTCATGTCCGAAGCGGGTGAGATTGGCGGTGCCGCCGATCATCATCCGCTCCTCGTTCTCCTCGACCAGGGTTTCGAGGAGGGTGGACAGGACCGTCGCCACCGTGGCCTGGTCCTCCTTGTCGAAGGACTCGGACAGGTCCTGGACGAGCTGCGGCACGTCCGAGAACCGGCGGCCCGCGACCCGGCTGTTGAGCCGCGCCCGCAGGTCCGCGAGTGACGTTTCGCCGAACGGCGCCGGACAGTCGATCAGGCGCTGCTCGACCCGCCCCGTGTCCGTGATCAGGACGAGCATGAGCCGGGCCGGGGCGAGCGAGAGCAGTTCCACGTGGCGCACCGTCGACCGCGTCAGGGACGGGTACTGCACCACGGCGACCTGCCGGGTCAGCTGCGCGAGCAGCCGCACCGTACGGCCCACGACGTCGTCCAGGTCGACGGCGCCGTCCAGGAAGTGCTGGATCGCGCGGCGCTCGGGGGAGCTCAGCGGCTTGACGCCCGCCAGCTTGTCCACGAACAGCCGGTAGCCCTTGTCGGTGGGGATGCGCCCGGCGCTGGTGTGCGGCTGGGCGATGAACCCCTCCTCCTCCAGCGCCGCCATGTCGTTACGGACCGTGGCCGGAGAGACGCCCAGGTGATGACGCTCGGTGAGCGCCTTGGAGCCGACCGGCTCCTGGGTGCCCACGTAGTCGTGGACGATGGCGCGCAGCACCTCAAGCCTGCGTTCACTGAGCATCGCGCACACCTCCACCTGTCGTCCCTCGTCCGTGGCCCCCGCGGCGGCCCCACCCTGGCACTCACCACGCGCGAGTGCCAACCTTCATCGAGTCAGTGTACGGCCGCCGGGTACAGCCCCGGCAAGGGCCGACTCCTTTAGTCATGCCCACGTGTGGCCCGTGCCACCGGCCCGCTCGCGCCCCGCGCCGCGGCGCCGACGGCACGGGGGCACCGGCTGCCGGGCGCCGGGGGTGGCGCTAGCGTCACCGTATGGACGTAAGCGTGACACCGGCCCCTGACTGGCAGGAGGCGGGCTGGGAGCGGCTCACCGCACGGGTGGGACGGCGCCGGCTGCCCGTCTGGGACTGCACGGTCGGGCTGGTCGTGGGCGACGGGGCCGCCCTGATGATCGAGGCCGGATCCAGCCTGCGGGAGGGCGCGCTGCTGCGCGCCGAGGCCCAGCGGCTGCTCGGCGGCGGCCGCCGTGTGACCCATCTCGCGCTGACGCACCCGCACTTCGACCACGTGCTCGGCGCCGCGGCGTTCGCCGGGGTCGAGGTGTTCGGCGCGGTCGGCGTCGACGCGGTGCTCGACGCCGACCGCGAGGGCCTGCGCACGGACGCCGTCACCCACGGCCTGGACGCCCGCGCCGCCGCCGAGGCCACCGACGTCCTGGTGCTCCCGCACCACCTGGTGAGCGGGGAGCGCACCCTCGACCTGGGCGGCGTCCAGGTGCTCCTCGCGAACGTCGGCCCCGGCCACACCGGCCACGACCTGGCGGTCCTGGTGCCCGGCGGCGCGCCCGGAGAGCCCGAGGTCGTCTTCTGCGGCGACCTCGTGGAGGAGTCGGGCGAACCCCAGGCCGGTGTCGACGCGGTCCCGGGGCGGTGGCCCGCCGCGCTCGACCGGCTGCTCGGCCTGGGCGGCCCGGACGCGCGGTACGTGCCCGGGCACGGGGCGGTCGTCGACGCGGCCTTCGTACGGGCCCAACGCGATGAGCTGGCGGCGCGGTTCGGGGTGCGGTGAGCGACGCGGGCACGTCCCCGTGACGGGATGTCACGCGATGTCATAACGTCTGTCGAATGCGCAGCTACAACCCGGACCTCACCCCGCCGTGGAAGAGGTCGGCCCCCGTCCCCGAAGTCCCCGCCGACGTCGACCTGGTGGTGGAGGAGGTCAGGACCGGCTTCTGCGGCGCGGTGATCCGCTGCGAGAAGACCGCCGAGGGCCCGACGGTGACCCTTGAGGACCGCTTCGGCAAGCACCGGGTGTTCCCGATGGTGCCGCGCGGCTTCCTCCTGGAGGGCAGGGCCGTCACGCTCGTCCGCCCGAAGGCGGCGGCAGCGGCAGCGCGGCCCGCGCGCACCGCGTCCGGCTCGATCGCCGTTCCCGGGGCGCGGGCACGGGTGGCACGCGCCGGGCGCATCTATGTGGAGGGGCGCCACGACGCGGAGCTCGTCGAGAAGGTGTGGGGCGACGACCTGCGCATCGAGGGCGTCGTCGTCGAGTACCTGGAGGGCGTCGACGACCTCCCGGCGATCGTCGAGGAGTTCGCGCCGGGCCCCGACGCGCGCCTCGGAGTCCTCGTGGACCACCTCGTGCCCGGCTCCAAGGAGTCCCGGATCGCGGCCGCGGTCTCCAGCCCGCACGCGCTGGTGGTCGGCCACCCGTACATCGACGTCTGGGAGGCGGTGAAGCCGTCGTCCCTGGGCATCGCGGCCTGGCCCCGCGTGCCGCGCGGCCAGGACTGGAAGACCGGGGTGTGCCGCTCCCTCGGCTGGCCGGAGAACACCGGGGCCGCGTGGCAGCGGATCCTGGGCTCGGTGCGCAGCTACAAGGACCTGGAGCCGGCGTTGCTCGGCCGCGTGGAGGAACTGATCGATTTCGTGACGGCCCCCGCCCCGTAGCTTCCCGGCGGGGCGGGCGGGCCCTCAGTCCACCAGGTCCTCAGTCCACCAGGACCTCAGTCGACCAGGTCCCGCACCACCGCGTCGGCCAGCAGGCGGCCCCGCAGGGTCAGCACCGCACGGCCCCGCTCGTAGGGCTCGGGGGCCAGGAGGCCGTCCGTCAGGGCGCGGCGCGAGGCGGCCAGGCCCGCTTCCTTCAGGAGCGACAGCGGGCAGCCGTCCCGGAGCCGCAGTTCGAGGAGGATCCGCTCCACTCGGCGGTCCTCGTCCGCGAGGAGCTCACGCCCGGCCCCCGGCGAACGCCCCTCCGCGAGGGCCGCCGCGTACGCCCCGGGGTGCTTGACGTTCCACCAGCGCACGCCCCCAACGTGGCTGTGCGCGCCGGGGCCCGCGCCCCACCAGTCGGCGCCCCGCCAGTACAGCTCGTTGTGCAGACAGCGGCCCGCCTCCGAGGTGGCCCAGTTGGACACCTCGTACCACTGGAACCCGGCGGCCGACAGTGCCTCCTCGGCGAT
This sequence comes from Streptomyces sp. AN091965, assembly GCF_022698285.1. Lineage (NCBI taxonomy): Bacteria > Bacillati > Actinomycetota > Actinomycetes > Kitasatosporales > Streptomycetaceae > Streptomyces > Streptomyces sp. AN091965. Next base: position 3,630,477 of record NZ_JALDMY010000001.1, read on the forward strand.
CAGATAGCGGTCGGCGTGCACGTCGTCGTCCGTCATGGGGACCTCGCCGCGCCGGATGCGGCGGGCGAGCTGCGTGCCCTCCTCGACGATCAGCGCGTACGCGGACACGTGGTCGGGCCCGGCGTCGATCGCGGCGTCGAGGGAGGCCCGCCAGTCGTCGTCGCTCTCGCCGGGGGTGCCGTAGATCAGGTCGAGGTTGACGTGCTCGAAGCCCGCCGCGCGCGCCTCGGCGACGCAGGCCTCGGGCCGCCCGGGGGTGTGCGTGCGGTCGAGGATCTTCAGAACGTGCTGCTTGGCGCTCTGCATGCCGAAGGAGACGCGGTTGAAGCCGCCCTCGCGCAGGGTGCTCAGATACGCGGGGTCGACCGACTCCGGGTTCGCCTCGGTGGTGATCTCCGCGTCGTCGGCGATGCCGAACTCGTCGCGGACGGCGCTCAGCATCGTGACGAGGTCCTCGGCGGCGAGGAGCGTGGGCGTGCCGCCGCCGACGAAGACCGTGCGGACCGGGCGCGGGTCGTCGCCGAGAACCTTGCGGGCCAGGCGGACCTCGTCGACGAGGGTCTCGGCGTAGTTGTCCCGCGAGGCGAGGACACCGCCGGTGCCGCGCAGCTCGGGGGCGGTGTAGGTGTTGAAGTCGCAGTAGCCGCAGCGCGTGGCGCAGTACGGAACGTGCAGGTAGAAGCCGAGTGGGGCCGTTCCGCCCAGGGCGGACGGGGGGAGCGCCCCGTCCTGGGGCACGGGTTCTCCATCGGGCAGGGCGGAAGGCATACCTCCCATTATGGGCCCGGCCCGCGGGTCCCCTCCGTCGCCTCCGCCCCGGGGTCAGCGGGCCTGGAGCACCAGGAGCGCCAGGTCGTCGTCGGGCGGCCGCGTCGAGAACTCGTGGACGAGGCGGCGGATGCGCTCCGCCACGAGCTCCGCGTCGAGCCCCGCGCAGTCGGCGAGGGCCTTGGCGAGCCCGTCGCCGTCGTCGAAGAGGCGCCCGCCGGTGCGGCGCTCGGTGACGCCGTCCGTGACGCACAGCAGCGTGTCACCGGGGAGCAGGTCGAAGGTCTGGCTCGTGTACGTCTCGTCGTCGACCACCCCGAGGAGCATCTGCGGCCCGGTGGCGGGCCGCACCCGGCCGTCGGCGTCCAGGAGCAGCGGCAGCGGGTGCCCAGCGCACGCCACCGTGCAGCGCACCCCGCCGTCGTACGGCACGAGCTCGCCGTACAGGAGGGACAGGAAGCGCGCGGTGGCGCCCTCGGGCGGCACGCCCTGGCCGCCCGCGACGGCCACGACGGCGGCCGCCGCGTCCGCGGCCTCGGTGGCGTCGTCGAGGAGGAGCTGGTTGAGGCGGTCGAGGACCTCGGCGACCTGGTAGCCCTCGCGGGCGAGCAGCCGCAGCCAGGGGCGGGCCAGGCCGATGACGACGGCGGCCTCGGGGCCCTTGCCCTGGACGTCGCCGAGGGCGAAGCACCAGCGGCCGTCGCCCGCGGGGAACACGTCGTAGAAGTCGCCGCCGGGCCCGCCCTGCTCACGCGGCTCGTACACGACGCCGCTCTGCACGCCGGGGATCTCCGCGACGGCGCTCGGCAGCAGTCCGCGCTGGAGGACCCGGCTGATGGTGGCCTGGCGCTGGTAGCGGCGGGCGGCGCTGATGGCGAGGGCCACGCGGCGGCTGAAGTCCTCGACGAGGCCGGTGACCTCGTCGGGGAAGCGCGGCAGCCCGGCCCGGCCGATGACCAGGGCGCCGAGGCTCCGGCCGCCCGCCACCAGGCGGTAGGCGACGGCGGCGCCGGTGGAGTCGCCGCCGAAGGCGTCGCCCGGCCAGGACACCGGCACCGCGCCGGGGCCCGCCGTGTCGGCGAGGCTCGGCGGCTCCTTCTCCAGGACGCGGCGCAGCTCTTCTATCCGCTGTTCACTGGTGTGCCAGACGCGGGCGAGACGGGTGCCGGGGGCGCGGGCGCCCGCCGCGCGCCCGGCGCTGTCGGCCTCGTCGTCGAGCCAGACCGCGCACCAGTCCGCGAGCCGCGGCACGAGGAGCTGCCCGGCGAGGGCCGCGACCAGGTTCTCGTCGAACTGCCCCGCGAGCATGTCGGAGGCCTCGGCGAGGAACGTGAGCGCGCCCCGGTTGATCCACTCCGTGTCGTGCGCGACCCGCTTGGGCGCCGGGGCGAGGATCTCGGCGGAACGGAGCCCGCGCTGGAGCGCCGTGTCACCGGCGTACGCCTCGAAGTCGGGGAGGTCGGCGAGTATCCGCTCGTTGTCCACGGGGAGGCGCGCCCAGACCGTCTTGGTGCCCGAGCGGTAGGTGATGCCCCAGGACTCGGCGAGGGTGGCGACGAGTTGCAGGCCGCGGCCGTACTCGGGCGTGCCGGGGTGGGGGGAGGGCGGCTCGCTGCGCACGGCGCGCGCCGGGTGGTGGTCGGAGACCTCCACGACCAGGGCGTCGAGGCCGTCGCAGGGGCCTTCGCCGGGCGTCACCTCGTCCAAGCGGCACAGCAGCTCGACGGACGTGCCCGCGTGTACCACCGCGTTCGTCACCAACTCGCTGACCAGGAGCACCGCGTCGTCCACGAGCCGGTCGCTGATCCGGGCGGCGGCGGGCACCGCGAGCTCCACCCAGTCGGCGAGCGCCGCGCGGACGAACCGGCGCGCGGCGGAGGGCGCAAGCGGGTTTCCCGGCAGGGACGTGCGCACTACCGTCGATGGCCCTGGGCGTGAAGCGGACTCGACGGAGGCGCGGACAGCGGTCTCCCGTTGCATCGGAATGGCCCCCACAGTGCGGCTCCTGAGCAGTTCGGACGTTACGCCTCAGGCGACACGGACAGAGTGACAGACTGACTGTGCCCATAAGCACCGAGTTACCGAAGTGGGCCATCATGAGTGAGAACAGTGCTAAGCCCGCGCCCGGACACGGTCAGATTTCGGCATCGGCAGACACGCCGGTATCCGCCCGGACCCCGACCCCCGCCTCCGCTGAGGCACCTGGCCCCCTTCCGCTCCCGCTCCACACAGTGACCTCGGACTTCACCATGGCATCGCCCGGCCAGACGCCGCCCCCCGCCGCCAGTACGCCCCCGCCGACCCCGCCCACCCGACCACCGGCCGCCCCCAAGGGCAAGGACCCGGGGAAGGTGTCGCGCGCCTCGGCCACGCGCCGCTCCCCCACCGCGCGCGCCAAGCTGCCCGCGCCCGCCGCGCCCCCGGACGTGGAGGCGCTGCCCGCCGTCGGCGCCCCGCCCCGGGAGATGTCCGAGGCCGAGACCGCGAGTCTGCGGGCCCTGCTCGCCGCCATGCGGGCCGCCCGCGACGGGAACTTCACCAAGGCGCCGCTGAGCGGCTCGGTCCTGACGACCGAGTTGATCACCGCCTTCAACGAACTCGTGGACCGCTCCACGCACTTCGACGGCGAGCTCATCCGGGTGCGCAGGGAGATGGTGCGCCACGGACGGCTCGACGAGCGGTTCACGGCCAGCCCGGGCCAGGGCAGCTGGGCCACCCGGATCATCGAGGTGAACTCCCTCCTGGAGTCCCTGGTCGCGCCCGCCACGAACGCCACCCGGGTCCTGAACGCCGTCGCGGGCGGTGACCTCACCCAGCGCGTCGACCTGCACGACGGCTCCCGCGAGCTGCGCGGCGACCTGCGCCGGCTCGGGCGCGCCGTCAACACGATGGTCGACCAGCTGTCCCTCTTCACGGGGGAAGTCACGCGCGTCGCCCGGGAGGTGGGCACCGAGGGCAGGCTCGGCGGGCGCGCCAAGGTCCGGGGCCTTTCGGGCAGCTGGCGCGATGTGACGGAGGCCGTGAACACGATGGCCTCGCGCCTGACCGCGCAGGTCCGCGACATCGCGCTCGTCACCACGGCCGTGGCGCAGGGCGACCTCACCCGCACGGTCACGGTCGAGGCCACCGGCGAACTCCTCGAACTGAAGCTCACCGTGAACACCATGGTGGAGCAGCTGTCGGCGTTCGCCGCCGAGGTCACGCGCGTGGCCCGCGAGGTCGGCACCGAGGGCAGGCTCGGCGGCCGCGCCCAGGCGCGCGGCGTGTCGGGCGTGTGGAAGGACCTCACCGACAACGTCAACTTCATGGCGTCGAACCTCACCTCACAGGTGCGCAACATCGCCCAGGTCACCACCGCCGTGGCCAACGGCGACCTGAGCCAGAAGATCACCGTGGACGCGCGCGGCGAGATCCTGGAGCTCAAGGACACCGTCAACACGATGGTCGACCAGCTCTCCGCCTTCGCCGACGAGGTCACCCGCGTGGCCCGCGAGGTCGGCACCGAGGGCAACCTCGGCGGCCGCGCCCACGTACGCGGCGTCTCGGGCGTGTGGAAGGACCTCACCGACAACGTCAACTTCATGGCGGACAACCTCACTTCGCAGGTCCGCAACATCGCCCTGGTGTCGACCGCCGTCGCCCAGGGCGACCTGTCGAAGAAGATCACCGTCGAGGCCAAGGGCGAGATCCTGGAGCTGAAGTCGACGATCAACACGATGGTCGACCAGCTCTCCGCCTTCGCCGACGAGGTCACCCGCGTGGCCCGCGAGGTCGGCACCGAGGGCAACCTCGGCGGTCAGGCCCAGGTGCGGGGCGTCAGCGGCGTCTGGGAGGAACTGACCGACAACGTCAACTTCATGGCGTCGAACCTCACCTCACAGGTGCGCAACATCGCCCAGGTCACCACCGCCGTCGCCAACGGCGACCTGTCCAAGATGATCACGGTGACGGCGCGCGGCGAGATCCTGGAGCTGAAGGACACCGTCAACACGATGGTGGAGCAGCTGCGCGCCTTCGCCGCCGAGGTGACACGCGTCGCCCGCGAGGTCGGCACCGACGGCCGCCTCGGCGGCCGCGCCCAGGTCCTCGGCGTCTCGGGCGTGTGGAAGGACCTCACCGACAACGTCAACTACATGGCGGACAACCTGACGGGCCAGGTGCGCAACATCGCCCAGGTCGCGACCGCCGTCGCCCAGGGCGACCTGTCGAAGAAGATCGACGTGGACGCGCGCGGCGAGATCCTGGAGCTGAAGACCACCATCAACACGATGGTGGACACCCTGTCGTCCTTCTCGTCCGAGGTGACACGCGTCGCACGGGAGGTCGGCTCCGAGGGGCAGCTCGGCGGCCAGGCCCGCGTCGAGGGCGTGTACGGCACCTGGAAGCGCCTGACCACGAACGTGAACGAGCTGGCGCTCAACCTCACCACGCAGGTCCGCGCCATCGCCGAGGTCGCGTCCGCCGTGGCGCAGGGCGACATGTCCCGCTCCATCACCGTCGAGCCCAGGGGCGAGGTCGCCGAGCTGAAGGACAACATCAACCTGATGGTGTCCAACCTGCGCGAGACGACCCGCGCCAAGGACTGGCTGGAGTCCAACCTCGCCCGCCTCGCCGGCCTGATGCAGGGCCACCGCGACCTGATGGAGGTCGCCGATCTGATCCTGCGCGAGCTGACCCCGCTGGTGAACGCCCAGTACGGCGCGTTCTTCCTGGCCAACCCGGACGCCGACGGCACCGCCCCGCTGCAGGCCTCGCCCGCGAAGGGCCTCGCCTTCATCGCCGGGTACGGCTCGGCCCAGGACACCGGCATGGAGGAGCAGGGCTTCCTCGTCGACACCACCGGCATGCCCGCGCACGGCCTGGTGCGCCAGGCGGCCCTGGAGAAGAAGCGCATCCTCCTCGACGAGGTGCCGCCCGACTACATCAAGATCCATTCGGGTCTCGGTGACGCCTCGCCCGCGAGTGTCGTGATCATCCCGATCCTCTTCGAGGACAAGCTGCTCGGTGTGATCGAGCTGGCCACCTTCTCCCGCTTCTCCGACGTCCACCTGGCGTTCTTCGACCAGTTCGTGAACACCATCGGCGTCGCGATCAACACGATCATCGCCAACTCCCGTACGGAGTCCCTGCTCAGCGAGTCCCAGCGGCTCGCGACCCAGCTCCAGGAGCGCTCCGACGAGCTCCAGCGCCAGCAGGCGGAGCTGCGCCGTTCGAACGCCGAGCTGGAGGAGAAGGCGGCGCTGCTCGCCACCTCGTCGCAGTACAAGTCGGAGTTCCTCGCGAACATGTCGCACGAGCTGCGCACCCCGCTGAACTCGCTGCTCATCCTCGCCCGGCTGCTCTCCGACAACCCCGACGGCCATCTGTCCGACCAGGAGGTGCAGTTCGCCACCACCATCCACCGCTCGGGCTCGGACCTGCTCCAGCTGATCAACGACATCCTCGACCTGTCGAAGATCGAGGCGGGCCGCATGGACGTACGCCCGAAGAAGCTGCCGCTGATCAAGGTCCTGGACTACGTGCACGCCACGTTCCGCCCGCTCACGCTGGACCGCGGCCTCGCCTTCGACGTCACGGTCGGCCACGACGTGCCGCGCGAGATGTTCTCCGACGAGCAGCGCCTCCAGCAGATCCTGCGCAACCTCCTGTCGAACGCGGTCAAGTTCACCGCGAACGGCCGCGTCGAGCTGAGCGTGCAGCACGTCAAGCAGTCCCCCGACCCGCTGCTCAGCGACCGCGGCGATCTGATCAGCTTCACCGTCAAGGACACCGGCATCGGCATCCCGCCCGAGCAACTCCCGGTGATCTTCGAGGCGTTCCAGCAGGTCGACGGCACCACCAACCGCAAGTACGGCGGCACCGGACTCGGCCTGTCCATCAGCCGCGAGATCGCGGGCCTGCTCGGCGGCCGCATCACCGCCGAGTCCCGCCCCGGCGAGGGCTCCACCTTCACGCTGTACGTGCCCGTGGTGCACCCCGGCCACGGCGCGGCGGCGGTGGCGTACGCGTCCTCGCGGACGGTGCCCGCGCCCGAGCCCCGGGAGCAGATGGTCCTGTCGGCGCACACCGTGCCCGAGGCCGACGACAACTGGCCCGCACCGACCAAGCTGGAGGCGTGGAAGGAGGGGCACGCGGGCCGGGTGCTGCCGGGCCGCCGGGTGCTCATCGTCGACGACGACATCCGCAACGTCTTCGCGCTCACCCACGTCCTCAGCCGCGTCGGCCTGGTGGTGCTGTACGCGGAGAACGGCCGCGAGGGCATCGAGACCCTGGAGCGCAACCCCGACACCGACCTGATCCTGATGGACATCATGATGCCGGAGATGGACGGCTACGAGACCATCGCCGCCATCCGCCGCTCCCACCGCTGGACGGGTCTGCCCATCGTGGCCCTGACCGCCAAGGCCATGCCCGGCGACCGCGAGAAGGCCATCTCGCAGGGCGCCACCGACTACGTTCCGAAGCCGGTGGACGTGGACCAGCTGCTCACCGTCGTCTGTGCCCTCCTGGACCCCGAGGGCGAGCCGGCGGAGCCCAAGGCGTCCGCGTCCCCGGAGGCCGTCAGGCCTGTGGAGACCGTCGGGCCCCCGGAGGCGGGCGCGCCCCCGGAAGCCGTCGACGCGGCACCCGCAGGAACCGCCGATACGGAACCGCGCGGCGCTCAAGGGGAGACCGCGATCTTGCCGACGACCGAGTGAGGCACCGTCACCATGAGCACTGAGGCCACCACAGCGGACCACGCGAGCATCCTCCTCGTCGACGACATGGAGGACAATCTCGTGGCCCTGGAGGCCGTCCTGGGGTCCCTGAACGAACCGCTGGTACGCGCCCGTTCAGGAGAGGAGGCGATGAAGGCCCTGCTGCGGCAGCGGTTCGCCGTGGTCCTCCTCGACGTACGGATGCCGGGCATGGACGGCTTCGAGACCGCTTCCAACATCAAGCGCCTCGACCAGACGAAGGACGTGCCGATCATCTTCCTGACGGGCACCGACAACGACGCGGGCTACGCCTTCCGCGGCTACGCGACGGGCGCGGCGGACTACCTCACCAAGCCCTTCGACCCCTGGGTGCTCCGCGCGAAGGTCACCGTGTTCCTGGAGCTGCACCGCAAGAACCAGCAGCTGGAGCACATGCTGGCGCGCGAGCAGGAACACTTCGACGAGCTGTCGCTGCGCCTCGCGGCGGTCGAGCGGCAGCTGGCGGACCGGGGCTTCGACGACATGACCGACGTACGCCGCCAGATCGCGCGCATGGAGGAGATCCTGCGGGAGATGCGGCGCAGACGGAGCGTGTGACCGCCCCGCCGCACCTCCTCGCGCCGCGCCCCGCCGCGCCCCGCCGCGTCGCAGGTGTGGGCTCAGGCCTCGCGTGCGCCCGCGTACATCTCCTCGATCAGGTCCTTGTACTCCCGCTCCACGACCGGGCGCTTGAGCTTCAGGCTCGGCGTCAGCTCGCCGTGCTCGACGTCGAGGTCGCGCGGGAGCAGCTTGAACTTCTTGAGCGTCTGCCAGCGCTGGAGGCCCTCGTTGAGCTGCTGTACGTACCCCTCGATGAGGGCGACGGTGGCGGGGGCCGCGACGACCTCGGCGTAGCTCTTGCCCGTCAGGCCGTTCTCCCCGGCCCAGCCCATGATGGCGGCCTCGTCCAGGGCGATGAGGGCGGAGCAGAAGTTCCGGTCGGCGCCGAGCACCAGGATGTTGGAGACGTACGGACACACGCCCTTGAACTGGCCCTCGACCTCCGTGGGCGCGACGTACTTGCCGCCGGAGGTCTTGAACAGGTCCTTCTTGCGGTCGGTGATCCGCAGATAGCCGTCGGGGGACAGCTCCCCGATGTCGCCGGTGTGGAACCAGCCGTCGGACTCCAGGACCTCGGCGGTCTTCTCGGGCAGCTTGTGGTAGCCCTCCATGATGCCGGGGCCGCGCAGCAGGATCTCGCCGTCGTCCGCGATCCGCACCTCGGTGCCGGGCAGCGGCTTGCCGACGGTGCCGGTGCGGTAGGCCTCGCCGGGGTTGACGAAGGAGGCCGCGGAGGACTCGGTGAGCCCGTAGCCCTCCAGGATGTGGATCCCGGCGCCCGCGAAGAAGTAGCCGATCTCCGGGGCGAGCGCCACCGAGCCGGACACCGCGGCCCGCAGCCGCCCGCCGAAGGCCTCGCGCAGCTTGGCGTACACCAGCTTGTCGGCGACCTTGTGCTTGGCGCCGAGGCCAAAGGGCACCGAGGCCACACCGGTCCTGCGGAAGTTGTCCTGGCTGGTCTTCGCGTACTCGCGGGCGATGTCCGCCGACCACTGGAAGATCTTGTACTTGGCGTTGCCACCGGCCCGGGCCTTGGCCACGACGCCGTTGTAGACCTTCTCGAAGATGCGCGGCACGGACGCCATGTAGGTCGGCTGGACCACCGGCAGATTCTCGATGATCTTGTCCACGCGGCCGTCGACGGCGGTGACGTGCCCGAGCTCGATCTGCCCGCTGGTGAGCACCTTGCCGAAGACGTGCGCGAGCGGCAGCCACAGGTACTGCACGTCCTCGGCCGAGAGCAGGCCGGTCGCCGCGATGGCCTTCGCCATGTACGACCAGTTGTCGTGCGGCAGGCGCACGCCCTTGGGGCGGCCCGTGGTGCCCGAGGTGTAGATGATCGTCGCGAGGTGGTCGGCCCTGATGGCCTCGATGCGCTGCCTGACCGCGTCCGGGTTCTTCTCCAGGCGGGCGGCGCCGCGCGCCTCCAGGTCCGCGAGGCTGAGCACCCACCCCTCGGGGTCGTCGTCGGCGGGCTCGGCACCCGCCGGGTCGAAGACGACGACGTGCTTCAGGTCGGGCAGGTTCGCCCGCTGCGCACGCGCCTTGACCAGCTGCTCCGCGTTGTCGGCGATCAGGACCCGGCTGCCGGAGTCGGCGAGGATGAACGCGGACTCCTCGGCGTTGGTCTGCGGGTAGATCGTCGTCGTGGCGGCGCCCGCGCACATGATGCCGAGGTCGGCGAGGATCCACTCGATGCGGGTGGCCGAGGCGAGGGCGACCCGGTCCTCCGGCGCGAGTCCCAGATCGATGAGGCCCGCCGCCACGGCGTCGACGCGCTCGGCGGCCTGCGCCCAGCTCAGCGACTTCCAGTCGTCCGGGCCCTCGCCCGAGGCCGCGGGGACGGGGTATCGGTAGGCCTCGGCCTCCGGCGTCGCCGCGACGCGCTCCAGCAGGAGGTGCGCCACCGAAGGCGGTCGGTTCTCGATCAAGGTCTGTGTGTCGCTCACGACATCCTCCGGGCCCGCGACGGTGCGTCCTACTGGCTGGCTGCGTGTGGCTACTGGCTGGCTGCGTGGGGCTGCTGCGCTCCGCTGCCACTCCAGGCGCGTTGTTTAACTTGCGAGTAACCTCCGAGCAGTGATCAGGGTAGAGGCCGGACGCCCGCCACGTAAGGGGCTGCTGCCTGTCACTTTCTACAGAACGGGGCGGTAGCTTCACTGCCGCCGGACGACGGGAAGGGCGCCGCGCGGCGCTCACCGACAGCCGGAAGCGGCGCCCGCGGACAGCCGGAAGCCGCACTCGCCGACAGACGAAAAGCGCTCGTCCGGGCGACGGACGAGCGCTTTCCACACAGCGGGGAACCCGGCTGCGGCCGGGCGGAGGGCTACTTCTTCTTGGGGCCCTCGTCACTGGAGAGCACCGCGATGAAGGCCTCCTGCGGGACCTCCACGGAGCCGACCATCTTCATCCGCTTCTTGCCTTCCTTCTGCTTCTCGAGCAGCTTCCGCTTACGCGAGATGTCACCGCCGTAGCACTTGGCGAGGACGTCCTTGCGGATGGCACGGATGGTCTCGCGGGCGATGACCCGCGAGCCGATGGCGGCCTGGATGGGCACCTCGAAGGCCTGCCGCGGGATGAGCTCGCGCAGCTTGGCGACGAGCCGCACGCCGTACGCGTACGCCGCGTCCTTGTGCGTGATCGCCGAGAACGCGTCGACCTTGTCGCCGTGCAGCAGGATGTCGACCTTGACCAGGCTGGAGGACTGCTCGCCGGTGGGCTCGTAGTCGAGGGAGGCGTATCCGCGGGTCTTGGACTTCAACTGGTCGAAGAAGTCGAAGACGATCTCCGCGAGCGGCAGCGTGTAGCGGATCTCCACGCGGTCCTCGGAGAGGTAGTCCATGCCGAGCAGCGTGCCACGCCGGTTCTGGCACAGCTCCATGATCGAGCCGATGAACTCCGACGGCGCGAGGATGGTCGCCCGCACCACCGGCTCGAAGACCTGGTCGATCTTCCCCTCGGGGAACTCACTCGGATTGGTGACGACGTGCTCGGCGCCGTCCTCCATGATCACGCGGTAGACCACGTTCGGCGCGGTGGCGATCAGGTCGAGCCCGAACTCCCGCTCCAGGCGCTCGCGGATCACGTCCAGGTGCAGCAGGCCGAGGAAGCCCACGCGGAAGCCGAAGCCGAGCGCGGCGGAGGTCTCCGGCTCGTACACCAGGGCGGCGTCGTTGAGCTGGAGCTTGTCGAGCGCGTCGCGCAGCTCCGGGTAGTCCGAGCCGTCCAGCGGATACAGGCCCGAGAAGACCATCGGCTTGGGGTCCTTGTACCCGCCGAGGGCCTCCGTGGCGCCCTTGTGCAGGGAGGTGATCGTGTCACCGACCTTGGACTGGCGCACGTCCTTCACGCCGGTGATGAGGTAGCCCACCTCACCCACGCCGAGGCCGTCGGCGGCGAGCATCTCGGGCGAGTTCGTCCCGATCTCCAGGAGCTCGTGCGTCGCGCCCGTCGACATCATCCGGATCCGCTCACGCTTGTTGAGCTGGCCGTCGACGACACGGACGTACGTCACGACGCCCCGGTACGAGTCGTACACCGAGTCGAAGATCATCGCGCGGGCGGGCGCGTCCGCGACGCCGACGGGCGCCGGGACCTCGGCCACGACCCGGTCGAGCAGCGCCTCGACGCCGAGCCCGGTCTTCGCGGAGACCTTGAGGACGTCCTCCGGGTCGCAGCCGATGAGGTTCGCGAGCTCCTCGGAGAACTTCTCGGGCTGGGCGGCCGGGAGGTCGATCTTGTTGAGCACCGGGACGATCTTGAGGTCGTTCTCCATCGCCAGGTACAGGTTGGCGAGGGTCTGCGCCTCGATGCCCTGGGCGGCGTCGACGAGCAGGACCGTCCCCTCGCACGCGGCGAGCGACCGCGAGACCTCGTACGTGAAGTCCACGTGTCCCGGGGTGTCGATCATGTTGAGGATGTGCGTCCTGCCCTGGTCCGGGCCCTCGGTGGGGGCCCAGGGCAGACGCACCGCCTGGGACTTGATCGTGATGCCGCGCTCACGCTCGATGTCCATGCGGTCGAGGTACTGGGCGCGCATCTGGCGCTGCTCGACCACACCGGTCAGCTGGAGCATGCGGTCGGCGAGCGTGGACTTGCCGTGGTCGATGTGCGCGATGATGCAGAAATTGCGGATCAGAGCCGGGTCGGTACGGCTCGGTTCGGGCACATTCTTAGGGGTCGCGGGCACGCAGGGTCCTGTCTCTTGAGGCGCCTTATGCCTCGGGTCGGATCGATACGTAGCCTCCATGGTCCCACGGGTGGGCCGTGCCCATCGGTTTGGGCCGCCCCGAAGAGGGCTGGTACCGTGGTCAGCTGTGTCTCGTAGCCCTCTCAGCGCGAGGCGCATGTCAGAGAAACCAGCGGTACCTGAACCTGAAAAGGCTCTTTCGTGGCGAACATCAAGTCCCAGATCAAGCGGAACAAGACCAACGAGAAGGCGCGCCTGCGCAACAAGTCGGTCAAGTCCGCCCTCAAGACGTCGATCCGCAAGACCCGTGAGGCCATCGTCGCGGGCGACGTCGAGAAGGCCACCGTCGCCCTGCGCGACGCCAACCGCAAGCTGGACAAGGCCGTCTCCAAGGGCGTCATCCACAAGAACCAGGCCGCCAACAAGAAGTCGGCGCTTGCTTCGAAGGTCGCGTCCCTCCAGGGCTGAGTCCTTCTGGACCACTACCTGATGTAACCGTCGGCAGGACCCAGAGCGGGCCCTCTCTCATCCGCTCCCGGCCGACACCCCGAGCCCGCACGCGGCCTGCGTTCGCCACGCGGGTGCGAGCTCAACACATCGCGTAACCAAGAGACCCCACGCCTTGCCCCTTCCCCGGGGCGAGGGTGGGGTCTTTTGGGTTTTCTGGGGGAGGGGGCCGGTGTTTCTGGGGCTCCGGCGACCTGGCGGGGCTGGGGGGGCTGGGGCTGGGCTTCCTGGGCTTGGGCCGGGACTGGATCCCCCAGGAGGGGCCGGTCCGAGCGGGCGCGCTCCCGGGGCTGGGCCAGGCCCGGGAGGGCCGGTGTGTGCGCGCTCCCAGGCCCGGGGGGGCCGGTGTGTGCGCGCCCCCAGGCCCGGGGGGGGGCCGGTGTGTGCGCGCCCCCAGGCCCGGGGGGGGGGCCGGTGTGTGCGCGCTCCCAGGGCTGGGTCAGGCCCGGGGTCAGTGTGGGGAGCGGGGGCCGGGGGCGCGGGTGTGGGGAACGTGGGCCGGGGCGCCGGTCAGGGGCGGCGGGGGGCGGGGGCGCCGGTCAGGGCCGGGGGCACCGGTCAGCGCCGGCGGGGGCCGGAGACGCCGGCGGGGGCCGGGGACGCCGGTCAGGGGCGGGGACACCGGTCAGGGGCGGGGACACCGGTCAGCGCCGGCGGGGGCCAGGGACGCCGGTCAGGGCCGGGGCACCGGTCAGGGCCGGGGCACCGGTCAGGGCCGGGGCACCGGTCAGGGGCGGGGCACCGGTCAGGGCCGGGGCACCGGTCAGGGGCGGCGGGGGCGGGCGGCGCGGGCTACGGCGACGACCGCCTTCTCCAGGGCGTACTCGGGATCATCCCCCCCGCCCTTCACCCCCGCATCGGCCTCCGCGACAGCGGCAAGCGCCACCGCCACCCCGTCGGGAGACCACCCCCGCATCTGCTGCCGCACCCGGTCGATCTTCCAGGGCGGCATCCCCAGCTCCCGCGCCAGGTCGGCGGGGCGCCCGCCCCGGGCGGAGGACAGCTTCCCGATGGCCCGCACGCCCTGCGCGAGCGCGCTCGTGATCAGCACGGGCGCGACCCCGGTGGCGAGCGACCACCGCAGCGCCTCCAGCGCCTCGGCGGCCCGCCCCTCCACGGCCCGGTCGGCCACGGTGAAGCTGGAGGCCTCGGCCCGCCCGGTGTAGTACCGCCCGACGACGGCCTCGTCGATGGTCCCCTCGACGTCCGCGACCAGCTGCGCCGCGGCGGAGGCGAGCTCCCGCAGATCGCTGCCGATCGCGTCCACCAGGGCCTGGCAGGCCTCCGGCGTCGCCGAGCGCCCGAGCGTGCGGAACTCTCCCCGCACGAACGCGAGCCGGTCCGCGGGCTTGGTCATCTTGGGGCAGGCGACCTCCCGCGCCCCGGCCTTGCGGGCCGCGTCGAGCAGCCCCTTGCCCTTGGCGCCGCCCGCGTGCAGGAGCACGAGGGTGATCTCCTCCACGGGCGCGCCGAAGTACCCCTTCACGTCCTTGATCGTGTCCGCCGACAGGTCCTGCGCACCGCGCACGACCACGACCTTGCGCTCGGCGAACAGTGACGGGCTGGTCAGCTCCGCGAGCGTCCCGGGCGCCAGCTGGTCGGGGGTGAGGTCCCGCACATCGGTGTCGGCGTCCGCGGCGCGGGCCGCGGCGACGACCTCCTGCACGGCACGGTCGAGCAGCAGGTCCTCCTGCCCCACGGCTACCGTGACGGGGGCGAGCGGGTCGTCTTGTGCGTTCTTCCTGGCCATCGCCGTCAAGCATCCCACGCGCCACCGACAGCCGGAGGCGCCACCGGAACCGCGTCCGGTCCCCCGCCGCCCGTGGGCGAGAATGGCCAGGTGACCGACGTACGACATGTCCTGGTGCTGCCCGACCGCGACGCGGCGGAAGAAGTCGCCGAAGAGCTCCCCGACCGCTTCGGCGTGGCCGAGGAGCCCCAGCTCGTACGCGACGCGCTGGCGGGCGAGGACGACGCCGAGGACGCCCAGTGGCTGGTCGTCGTCGAGGACCCGGAGCGGCGTCTGGACCCGACGGCGCTCGACGGCCTCGCCGCGGAGTACGAGGGCTGGCTGGAAGCCCCCTGAGCCCCAGCTCTCTGAGCCCTACGCCGCGGCCGCCGCGGCGACGCTCTTCGGCACGACCTGGATGTCCAGCTCGATGGTGATGCTGGCGCCGACCGCGGCGATGCCCCGGGCGAGCATGGTCTGCCAGGTGATCGTGAAGTCGTCGCGGTGCAGCTCGGTCGTCGCGCGGCAGGCCGCCCGGGTCTCGCCCTGGATGCCCTGGCCGACGCCCAGGTACTCGGCGTCGAGCGTCACCGTCCGCGTCACGCCGTGCAGCGAGAGCGCGCCGGTGATCGCCCAGCGGTTGCCGCCCTTGTGCACGAAGCGGTCGCTGTAGAACTCCATCGTCGGGTACCGCTCCACGTCCAGGAAGTCACCGGACCGCAGATGGTCGTCGCGCATCTTGACGGCCGTGTCGATGGACGCGGCATCGATCACCACGTGCATCGCGGACTCCTCCATCCGCTCGGCGAGACGGATCGCCCCCGCGAACGTGTTGAACCGCCCGTGGATGCGCGCGAGCCCGATGTGCCGCGCCGTGAACCCGATGGTGGAGTGCATAGGGTCGATGTCCCAGTCCCCCGAATCCGGGAGCGTCGGCAGCTGCGCCACCTGGAGCGTCACGTCACCCATCGACGCGTGCGCGCCCTCGGCGACCGTGACGTTCGCCCGGTACGGCGTGAACCCTTCCGCCGACACCGCGAGCCGGTACTCCCCCGCGGGAACCGCCGTCACGAACGACCCGAACGGGTCCGTCCCACCGCTGACGACCTTGCGCCCCATGGTGTCGGTGACGGACAGCTCCGCGTGCTGCACCGACTCGTTCACGGGGTCGAGCACCCGGCAGCTGAGCACCCCGGCACCTGACGGGACCGCCACCGCCGACAGCGGGCCGGACCGCCCTCCTCGGCTCCAACGGTTTCCCAGCCAACGGCCGAACACTGCGACGCACCTCCGCGGGCCTTGACAACACCTATAACGAAGAGGCATTCGATCACCGTTGCGGCTTTCGATGCAAACGCGCCTACTTCAGCAAGAACATTGCAGAAACAGAAGAACTGCTCCGACTGTCCGGCTGACCCGAATTGAGCCCTCCCCCACGACACCGCCTCAGGGCCGGCGCGTGACCACCCCCAGCTCCGCCTCCCCTTCCCCGCCCGCGACCCCGGCTGCCCCTCCGTCCCTCCCCCTGGACCCTCCCCCGGCCCGCCCTCCGACCACCGCGATCGCACCGTCCACGTCGGTCCGCACCACCATCGCCCCCATCCCGCGCAACGCGGACACCGTGCGGGGCGAGGGGTGTCCGTAGGAGTTGTCCGCCCCGCAGGAGATCAGCGCCAGCCGCGGCCCAGCCCGGCGCAGGAGCCCCGGATCCTGATACGCCGACCCGTGGTGCGCGACCTTCAGGACGTCCACACGCGGCAGCGCCGCGCCCGCCGGGGTGCGCACCAGGGCTCGCTGCGCGGGCGGTTCGAGGTCGCCGAGCAGCAGCAGGGTGAGGCCCCGGGTGCGCACCAGGAGCGTGACGCTGGCGTCGTTCGCCCCCTCCGGGGCCGATGCCGGGCGTGGTGCGGGCCAGAGCACCTGCCAGTCGAGCTCCCCCGTGCGCCGCCGCTCCCCGGCCTCGGCCCGCGTCACCGGCACCCCCCGCGCGGCCGCCTGCGCCCGCACGAACGCCACCTGCCCCGGCGGCTCCCCGAACCCCGTCGTCTGGATCGCCCCCACCGAACGCCCCCTCAGCACCCCCGGCAGCCCCGCCACATGGTCCGCGTGGAAGTGCGTGAGCAGCACCAAGGGCACCCGCGTGATGCCGAGCGACCGCAGGCAGCGGTCCACGAGCATCGGGTCGGGCCCCGCGTCGACGACCACCCCGGCACCGGGCCCCGCCGCGAGGACGGTCGCGTCCCCCTGCCCCACATCGCACATCACCAGGCGCCACCGGGGCGGCGGCCAGCCCGCGATGACCCGGGTGAGCGGCGGCGGCTGGACGACCACGGCGAGCAGCAGCAGCGCGCACGCCGCGCACACCCACGGGTGCCGCACGAGCCGCCTGCCGACCAGGACGAGCACCACCGTGACGGCGGCGAGCAGCAGCGCGCCGCGCCAACTGCCCGGCCAGTCCACCCCGTTCCCGGGCAGCGACGCCCCCGTCCGCGCGATGCCCGCGATCCACTCGGTCGGCCAACTCGCGCCCCACGCCAGGACCTTGGCCACCGGCATCGCCACCGGCGCCACCGCGAGCGCGGCGAACCCGAGCACCGTGGCCGGTGCCACCGCGAACTCCGCCAGCAGATTGCACGGCACCGCCACCAGGCTCACTCGCGCCGCGAGGACCGCCACCACCGGCGCGCACACCGCCTGCGCCGCCGCCGCGGCCGCCAGCGCCTCGGCGAGCCGCCCCGGCACCCCGTGCCGCCGAAGCCCGGCGCTCCACCTCGGCGCGAGCGTCAGCAACGCCCCCGTGGCGAGCACGGACAACAGGAAGCCATAGCTCCGCGACAGCCACGGGTCGTACAGGACGAGCACCAGGACCACGGCGGCGAGCGCCGGGATCAGCGATCTGCGCCGCCCCGTGGCGAGGGCAAGGAGCACCACCAGCCCGCACGCCGCCGCCCGCACCACACTCGGCTCCGGCCTGCACACCAGCACGAAGCCGAGCGTCAGCGCGCCCCCGAGCAGCGCCGTGGTCCGCAGTGGAATGCCCAACCGTGGCGCCAGACCGCGCCGTTCGGCCCGGTGGGCCGTCCCCGGCGGGCCGATGAGCAGCGCGAGGACGATCGTGAGGTTGGCCCCGCTCACGGCCAGCACATGCGTGAGGTCGGTCGCCCGGAACGCCTGCTCCAGCTCCGGAGGCACCCGGGAGGTGTCCCCGATCACCAGCCCCGGCAGCAGCGCCCGCGCGTCGGCGGGCAGCCCGTCCGTCGCCTCCCGCAGCCCTCCGCGCAGCCCTCCCGCGAACCGCTGCGCCCCCGAAGGCTCCCCGGTCACCCGCGGCCCCCGGTCCCCCGGCACGCGCAGCACCGCCGCGATGCCTCCGCTGTCGGGCAGCGGCGGCACGAGGTCCGCCCGCACCCGCAGCCGCGTGGACGGCAGCAGCCCGAGCCACGGGGAGTCCCGCCGCTGCCCGGCCCCGCGCGCCTCCGCTCGCGCTTCCGGCGCTCCTTGCGGACCTTCGGTGCCGGTGTCGCGTCCCCCTTCCTTCTCCTCCTGCCGCACGACGACCAGCACCGGTGTCCGCGTCACGGTCGTCGTACCGTCCGTCTCCGTGACCCGCACGACGTCCGCGTTCAGCACCACGGCCGGTGGCATCGGGCGGTCCCCCGTGACCCGAGGGCGGGTGCGGCGCGGGTCAGACGTCACCTCCAGCTCCGCCGTCACCGTGGCGTACTCCCGGGCGAGCCCGGGGACCGGGCCTCGGTGCAGATCCGCCCCGTGCAGCCCCGCGGAGGCCGCCGCCGCCCCGGCGCACAACAGGACGGCCGCCACGCTGACCCGCCCCCAGGCTCCGCCCCGCCACCGGCCCAGGCGGCCGCGCGTCCCGGCCGCCGGGCGCCCGCACGCCGTCCACGTCACCAGCAGGGCTCCGGCGACCACCACACAGACCACCACCGCGCCCACCACCAGGCGGGGCGGGGCGTCCAGCGCCAGGGCAGCAGCCGCCCAGGCCGCCAGGGCGGGCGGCACGAGACGCAGGTCCACCGGGCCTTCCTGGCGGGGGTGGGCCGAGCCGAGGCGCCGGGCCCCAGCGGCACGGGCGTCCGCGCGCCCCGCCCTCGCGTGCCCACCGTCCTGCGGCCGCGCACCCGGCCGCCTCATGGCCACACGAGATTCCGCAGGTCGGCGAAGCGTCGGTCGCCGATGCCGTTGACCTCGCGGAGCTCGTCCACCGAGCGGAAGCCGCCGTGGTCCGTGCGGTAGTCGATGATGTGCTGCGCGAGGACCGGGCCGACCCCAGGCAGGGTGTCCAATTGCTCAGGTGTGGCGGTGTTCAGCGCGACGGGGCCCGTGGTTGCTCCGGGAGCACCGGGCGGTCCGGCCGCCGCTCCCCCTGCGGGCACCCCGGGTGCTGGTGGCACGGGGCCGCCCACGACCAGTTGCTCACCGTCCACGAGCAGCCGGGCGCGGTTGAGGGCGTCGGTCTTCGTGCCGGGGCGCACCCCGCCCGCGGCCCGCAGCGCGTCGGCGACGCGGGAGCCGGCGGGCAGGCGGAGAACACCGGGGCTGCGGACCTTGCCGCTGACGTCCACGACGAGCCCGCCGCCTGCCGCCCCCGCCTCGCCCGGCGCCCCGGCACCGCTGCCCTGTCCGGCACCGGCTCCCTGGTCGCCCTCAGCCCCTCCGGCCCCCGGAGGCGGCCCCGCGTCCGGCAGCGCTCCCGGTGACGGGGACGGACCTCCCTCGGGGCCGGGCGCCGCCGCCTCACCCACCACGTCCGGCGCCCGGACCGGCTGCGCCCGGACGCTCCAGAAGTGCTGGGCCGCGAACACCGCCGCCACGACGAGGACCACCCCGAGCGCGAGCACGCTCCGCCGCTCCAGGCCGCATCTGCGCTGCACCCAGACCGGAAGCCGCTCCCGCACGGCGAGCCCGGCCCGCGCCCGCCACGAGGGGGCCGCCCGCGCGGGCCGGTCGTACGCGTCCTCCGCCTCCGGCAAGGCCCTCGCGTGCTCCGGCTCGACCGAGGCCAGTGCCGGTGCCGGTGCCGGTGCCGGTGAGAGCGCACCATGCTCCGCCGTGCCAACTCCCGCTCGGCGAGGCCCCACCGGACCGGGACCGGCCGGATCGGCCCCGGCGGCCCCGGCAGCCCCGGCAGCCCCGGCGAAGAGCGTCTCCGCCCGCAGCCGCATCGCCTCCGCCGCGGCCCGCCTTCGCCGGGCACGCCGACGGGCGTGGCGATACGTCACTCGGACGTGGGAGGCCGGGCTCGGCTCTCCGCCCGCCGTGCCTGCCGCTGTCCGTGAAGGTGATCGAAGTTCCATGCCCACGACGCTAGACAGCCCGCGGGAAGCGCGTTGATCTTGGGTAATTCCCGGGGACTACCGGGGAGTTGTGGATAACTCAGTCACCCACACGAGGCCATACCAGCCACTGGCCCCGGCGAAATCCGGGACACCGACCCACGTCACCTCACCGAGGCGACACCACAGCCCCCAGCAGCCCCGGCCCCGTGTGCGCACCGATCACCGCGCCCACCTCGCTGACGTGCAGCTCCGCCAGTGACGGCACACGCTCTCTGAGCCGCTCCGCGAGCGCTTCGGCGCGCTCGGGCGCCGCCAGGTGATGGACCGCGATGTCGACCTCGTGCGCACCGGCCTGCTCGACCGCGATCTCTTCGAGCCGGGCGATCGCCTTCGACGCGGTGCGCACCTTCTCCAGGAGCTCGATGCGCCCGCCGTCCAGTTCGAGCAGCGGCTTCACGGCGAGCGCGGAGCCGAGGAGCGCCTGGGCCGCGCCGATCCGCCCGCCGCGGCGGAGGTAGTCGAGGGTGTCCACGTAGAAGTACGCGGACGTGCTCGCGGCCCGTTTCTCTGCGGCGGACACCGCCTCGTCCACGGAGCCGCCCGACTCGGCGGTCTCGGCGGCCGCGAGGGCGCAGAAGCCGAGGGCCATCGCGACCATGCCGGTGTCGACGACGCGTACCGGCACCGGCGCCTCGCGCGCCGCGAGGACGGCCGCGTCGTACGTCCCGGAGAACTCCGCCGACAGGTGCAGCGAGACGATGCCCGTGGCGCCCGCCTCGGCGACCTCGCGGTAGGTGCGCGCGAAGACCTCGGGGCTCGGCCGGGACGTGGTCACGGGTCGGCGCTTCTGCAGGGCGAGCGCGAGGGAGCGGGCCGAGATCTCGGTGCCCTCTTCGAGCGCCTGGTTGCCGAGCACCACAGTCAGCGGCACCGCGGTGATGCCGTGCCGCTCCATCGTCCGTTGCGGCAGGTAGGCCGTTGAATCGGTGACGATCGCGACATGGCGGGACATGAGCTGGAGATTACCCGCAGGAACCCTGACGCGGCAGTCCGACCCCGTCACCCGGGCGACGGCGCCCGTGACGAGCCGCGCGGAGCCGGGCAGACCCCGGGCGGACCAGTGCCTTGCGACGGCGTCGGCAGCGGATCAGACGTGCTCAGGTGGTGCTCTCCGGCTTGGTCTGCTTCTCCCAGGCGTACGTCGGCCGCGGGCTCGGCGGTGTGATCGCGGGTCTCGTCGGC
Source organism: Streptomyces sp. AN091965 (assembly GCF_022698285.1). NCBI lineage: Bacteria > Bacillati > Actinomycetota > Actinomycetes > Kitasatosporales > Streptomycetaceae > Streptomyces > Streptomyces sp. AN091965. The sequence goes on from NZ_JALDMY010000001.1 coordinate 3,651,507, forward strand.
TCCTGGGCGGTGCGGTCGGAGCGCTCCGTGGGGGCCGTCGCCGCGGACCGGGGCGACGACTCCGCCGGTGCCGGGTCGGGCCACGGCGACGTGGGCGCGGAGGACGGCGAGGCCGAGGACGTGGGAGGCGCGGAGGGCGCGGCGGGCTGGGTGTCGGACGGCTCCGTCGTCCAGTGCCGCAGGGCGCCCGCCTCCATGTCGATCTGGTTGCGCAGCAGGTCCAGATCGTCGTCCGCGAACTTGTGGGCGCGGTCGCGGGCCGCCCAGCGAAGGGAGTCCGCCGCCTTCGTGATCTGCTGCGTGCGCTCCTTCAGGGAGGGCAGGCGCTGGCTCAGGGTGATGCGGTCCGGCTCGCTCTCCAGGCGCTTCAGCTCGTCGTCCAGCTCGTGGCCGTGGACGCTCAGGCGCTCGAAGAGCGCGAGGGACTCGTGCAGCGAGGGGTCCTCGGCGACGCCCGCGTGCAGGGCGTCCTGGGTGGCCCGCATCGATGTGCGCAGGGTGAGCCGGAGCTGGGCCAGCTCGCCGACGGCGCCGGGCTGCGCGAACGTCTTCGCGCGCAGCGTGGTGTCCTCGACCGTCCGGCGGGCCTGCGAGAGGGTGCGGTCCACGCCGCGCTTGGCGGCGCCCACGGCTTTGACCACCGCATACGCCCCGACTGCCAGGAACAGCACGAAGAGCAGCGCGACCACTGCGATCACGGCTTCCACGATGCTTCTCCTTCGGCCGGGCTGGGCGGTCGGTGAGGTCGTCGGCGGACGGGCCCGTCTGCCTCTCCACGGTAAACGCAGCAGGCCGTCCGAGGGTTCCAGCGGAACCCGGAACCTGCCCGTAGGGGACTACCCGGATGCCGTCGGCCCGACGCCACGGCCGCGCCCGGGGCAACGTGCCCCGCCCGGCGAACAGTTGACCGGCCGGCCCCCGTGCGGGGTCCGGCCGGTCACCCGTCGCCTCACAGACCGTCCGGAGCGCGGCGAGCGTCCGGGCGGGCACCTGGGGAGGGTCAGGCGGGAACGATGTTCACCAGCTTCGGCGCCCGCACGATGACCTTGCGGATGCCCGCGCCGCCCAGCGCGGCCACGACCCGCTCGTCGGCCAGGGCGACCTTCTCCAGCTCGTCGTCGGAGATGGCCGGGGAGACCTCCAGGCGCGCCTTGACCTTGCCCTTGATCTGCACGACGCAGGTCACGGTCTCGTCCACGACGTACGCGGGGTCGGCGACCGGGAAGTCCTGGTGGACGACCGAGTCGGTGTGGCCCAGACGGCGCCACAGCTCCTCGGCGATGTGCGGGGCCAGCGGCGCCACCAGCAGCACCAGACGCTCGGCCACGGAGCGCGGCACCGCGCTCCCGGCCTTGGTCAGGTGGTTGTTCAGCTCGGTGATCTTGGCGATGGCGGTGTTGAACCGCATGCCCTCCAGGTCCTGGCGGACGCCGTCGATCGCCTTGTGCAGGGCGCGCAGCGCGTCCTCGCCGGGCTCCGCGTCCACAACGGTCGCCTCGCCGGTGGCCTCGTCGACGATCAGGCGCCACAGGCGCTGCAGCAGGCGGTACTGGCCGACGACCGCGCGCGTGTCCCACGGGCGGGACACGTCCAGCGGGCCCATCGCCATCTCGTACAGGCGCAGGGTGTCCGCGCCGTACTCCTCGCAGATCTCGTCCGGGGTGACCGCGTTCTTCAGGGACTTGCCCATCTTGCCCAGCTCGCGCTTGACCGGCTCGCCCTCGAAGAAGTACTGCCCGTCGCGCTCCTCGACCTCGGTGGCCGGGACCGGGAAGCCGCGGCTGTCGCGGTAGACGTACGCCTGGATCATGCCCTGGTTGAACAGCTTGTGGAACGGTTCGGCCGACGAGATGTGCCCCAGGTCGAACAGGACCTTCGACCAGAAGCGCGCGTACAGCAGGTGCAGCACGGCGTGCTCGGCGCCGCCGACGTACAGGTCGGCGCCGCCGGTGGGCTGGCCCGCGCGCGGACCCATCCAGTAGCGCTCGATGTCGGGGGCGACCAGCTGCTGGTCGTTGTGCGGGTCCAGGTAGCGCAGCTCGTACCAGCAGGAGCCCGCCCAGTTGGGCATGGTGTTGGTCTCGCGGCGGTAGCGCCGCGGGCCGGAGCCGTCGCCCAGGTCCAGCGTGACGTTGACCCAGTCCTCGTTGCGGGACAGCGGGGTCTCCGGCCGGGTGTCGGCGTCGTCCGGGTCGAAGGTGCGCGGCGAGTAGTCGTCGACCTCCGGCAGCGGCAGGGGCAGCATCGACTCGGGCAGCGGGTGGGCGACGCCGTCCTCGTCGTAGACGATCGGGAAGGGCTCGCCCCAGTAGCGCTGGCGGCTGAACAGCCAGTCGCGCAGCCGGAAGTTGACGGTGCCGCGGCCGATGCCCTCGCGCTCCAGCCACTCGGTGACGCGGGCCTTGGCCTCGACGACGGACAGGCCGTCCAGGGAGACGTGGTCACCGGAGGAGTTGACGATCTTCGCTTCGTACGAGGCGAAGGCCTCGTCCCACGTCGACGGGTCCGTGCCCCGGTCGTCGGAGGGCTCGACCACGCAGCGCATCGGCAGCTCGAAGGCGCGCGCGAAGGCGAAGTCCCGGGTGTCGTGCGCCGGGACGGCCATGATCGCGCCGGTGCCGTAGCCCATCAGGACGTAGTCGGCGATGAAGACCGGGACGCGCTCGCCGCTGACCGGGTTCGTGGCGTACACGCCCGTGAAGACGCCGGTCTTCTCCTTGGCGTCGGCCTGGCGCTCGACGTCGGACTTGGCGGCGGCGACGGCACGGTACTTGGCGACGGCCTCGGCGGGCGTCGCGTGCCCGCCGGTCCACACCTCGTGGGTGCCCTCGGGCCAGGCGGCCGGGACCAGCGAGTCGACCAGCTCGTGCTCGGGCGCCAGGACCATGTACGTGGCGCCGAACAGGGTGTCCTGGCGGGTGGTGAAGACCGTGATCGCCGCGTCGCCGGAGCCGACGGGGAAGTCGACGCGGGCGCCTTCGGAGCGACCGATCCAGTTGCGCTGCTGCAGCTTGATGGCCTCGGGCCAGTCCAGCGCGTCCAGGTCCTCCAGCAGGCGGTCGGCGTACGCCGTGATGCGCATGTTCCACTGGCGAAGCTTGGACTTGAAGACCGGGAAGTTGCCGCGCTCGGAGCGGCCGTCGGCGGTGACCTCCTCGTTCGCCAGGACGGTGCCCAGACCCGGGCACCAGTTGACGGGGGCCTCGGAGGCGTAGGCCAGGCGGAAGCCGCTCAGGACGTCTGCGCGCTCGGCGGCGGACAGCTCGCTCCACGCGCGCGTGGAGTCCGGTACGACACGCTCACCGGTCTCGAACTGGGCGACCAGGTCGGCGATCGGACGGGCCTTGCGCAGCTCGTCGTCGTACCAGGAGTTGAAGATCTGCAGGAAGATCCACTGGGTCCACTTGTAGTACTCCGGCTCGATCGTCGCGAACGAGCGGCGCTTGTCGTGGCCCAGGCCCAGACGGCGCAGCTGCGCCTTCATGTTGGCGATGTTGGCCTCGGTGGACACGCGCGGGTGCGTGCCGGTCTGCACCGCGTACTGCTCGGCGGGCAGACCGAAGGCGTCGAAGCCCAGGGAGTGCAGGACGTTGTGGCCCGTCATGCGCTGGAAGCGCGCGAACACGTCCGTGGCGATGTACCCCAGGGGGTGGCCCACGTGCAGACCCGCACCCGAGGGGTACGGGAACATGTCCATGATGAACTTCTTGGGGCGGGACGCCAGCTCCGGGTCGCCGGCCAGGTCACCGCTCGGGTTGGGTGCTTCGTACGTGCCGTCGGCGTCCCAGACGTCCTGCCAGCGCGCCTCGATCTCGGCCGCCAGGGCGGCCGTGTAGCGGTGCGGTGCGGCCGCCTCGGCGGCCGAAGGGGCGCCCCCCGCACCTTCGGCGGTGGCGGAGGAATTCGTCTCGCTCATGGTCCTCAAAGCTCCATCGATCGTCTCTGCCTGCGGAAACGGCTGTGTGGCCAAATAAAAATGCCCCTCGCACAGGAGGGGACGCCGCGCCGATTCCGACCACGCTCACTGGGCGGTCGGGACTGATCAGCGCGGCCCGCTAAGCAGAAGGCGTACGGCACGCATGGCGTCAGAGTACCGCAGGGCCCCGAGCCGGAGCGACGCAGTTCGTCCCGCTCCGGCCGGATCCGGCCCCGCGGTGCCGCACGGAAAGCGGAGGCTCACCCTTGGCCAAGGATTACTCCGCGTACCGCCCACTATCGGGGCAACACCAAGATCGAGTCGCACTTTGATAACAACGCAATAACTCAAACCACGTACCCGCCGGTATGGGGCGACTTAGCATGCGGCGACCGGACCATTTCGGAGTCGCCCCCATGAACCCTCTGCACCCGCACCGCAAGCGTCCCCGGAGCCCCGCGTTATCCGGCTCCCCCTCGCTCCGCTCGCCGGCCGGGCCGTTCGCCGGCTCGTTCGCCGGGCCGGGCAGAGCGGCCCGCGGCCTGCTGACCACGGCCGCGCTGCTCCTGATACCCCTGCTGGTGTTCGCGGGAGGCGACGACTTCCGTGCCGCCCTCGACTACACCACCGGCGTCCTGTCCCTGGTCTCCCTGACCGCGTCCGTCGCCTGGGGCCTGGTCGCGTCCGACCGCCTCTTCCTGGACTCCCGCCAGCGCCTGCTCGCCCAGGCCGTGCACCGGGCCACCGCGGTCGCCTCCGTCGGCTTCCTGCTCCTGCACGGCACCGTCAAACTCGCCCTCGACCACGTGTCTCTGGTGGGCGCGGTCATCCCCTTCGGCCTCGGCGTCACCGGCAGCGACGGACTCATCGGCCTCGGGTCGCTCGCCGGCCTGTTGATGGTCACCACCAGCGTCACCGGCGCCCTGCGCAGCGCCTTCGCCTCACCGGTCCAGGTCGCCTCGCGCTGGCGGGCCCTGCACATGCTCGCCTACCCCGCCTGGTGCGCCGCCCTGATCCACGGCCTGTACGCGGGCCGTCCGCCGAAGCCGTGGGTGGTCGCCCTGTACTGCCTGTGCCTCGTCGCGGTCGCCGGAGCCATGGCGCTGCGGGCGGCACCGCCCCCGGTCAAGCGCAAGGCGGCCGCCCGGATCCTCGCCGTCCTCGAACCCGACGGCTGGGGCGCGCCCGGCCGGTCGCGCCGCCGCGCCCGGGCGGCGGTCCGGGACCCCCGGACCGCCCCCCTCCCGGGTACGGCCCCCGGCGACCGCGGCGTCCCGGCCGAGCAGGCCCCCGTCACCGGCATCGCCGCCGCCTACCGCGCGCTCGCCACGCCCGCCGACCAGGACGAGACCGGTCTCCCGCCGGACCTCAGGACGACCGAGGTCCTGCCCACCGTCGCACCCCGTTGGCCCGCGCCCTCGCCGCCGCCTCCGGCCGAGGCCCCCGGCCCCCCGTTTTCGCATGACTCCGTAGACACCCGGTACGACTCCGTAGACACCCGATACGAACCCCCGGGCGTGCGCTACGACTCCGTAGACCCTCAAGACACGCAACACGACTACGGAGACACCCGGTTCGGCTCCGACGAACCGGGCCCGCACTCCGAGGGCTGCTACGACACCGGGTCCCGGCCCGTCTACCACCCGCCCACGGCCGACCCGCCGTACGAGCCCGTGCGCGAAGACGACGGGACCGCCGCACAACCCCTACTCGGCCCGTTCCAGGCGCCCAGCACCGGTGAGCCCTGGAACGCGCCCGCCGGAGGCAGCAAGTGAACGCGTCCCTGCCCGACGTCCCCGAAGTCCGCGTCGTCGGGCTTCCGCTGCTGACCTCGGGCTTCGATCTGGTCGAGCGGCTCGACCTCGCCATGCACCTGAAGGTGCACGGCCCGCTCAAGCCCGTGGCGGGCGAGCAGCTGGCCGCACTCGCGGAGGCGATCGGCCTGCGCGGCCGCGGCGGCGCGGGCTTCCCGTTCGCCACGAAGCTGCGGGCCGTCGCCGAGTCCGCGATCCGCCGCGGCGTACGTCCCGTGGTCGTCGTCAACGGCAGCGAGGACGAGCCCGCCTGCCGCAAGGACACCGTCCTGATCAACCGCGCCCCGCACCTCATCCTGGACGGCGCCCTGCTCACGGCCGAGGCCCTGGGCGCGCGCACCCTGATCGTCGGTGTGACCCGTGACTCCACGGAGGCGTCGATGCGCGCCGCGCTCGGCGAGCGGGGCCTGAGCGACCGGCGCGGCTCGCGCCTTCGCGCGCGCGTGCAGCGCAACCCCGTGCGCATGGTGACCGGCGAGTCCTCCGCGCTCGTACGCTCCGCGGACGGCGGTCCCGCGCTGCCTCCGGGGCGCAAGGTCCGCACCGCGGACTCCGGGGTGGGCGGCGCGCCCACGCTCCTGTCGAACGCGGAGACCTTCGCGCAGCTCGCCGTCGCCGCCCGGACCGGCGCGGACCGCTACCGGCGCACAGGACTGCGCGACGAGCCCGGCACCGTTCTGCTGACCGTCTCCGGGGCCGTCGCGCGCCCCATGGTGGTGGAGGTCCCAACGGGCGTCCCGCTGCGGTACGTTCTGCAGCTCGCGGGCGCTCCCCCGCTGCCGCAGGGCGTCCTGACGGGCGGCTACCACGGCAAGTGGCTGGACCCCGTCACCGCGCACGACGCCGTCGTCTCCCGTGCCGCCCTGGAGGCCTGCGGAGGCGCGCTGGGCGCGGGCGCCGTGCTGCCGATCGGCCCCGGCACCTGCCCGCTCGGCGAGTCCCTGCGCGTGGCCCACTGGCTGGCGGCCGAGAGCGCGGGCCAGTGCGGCCCCTGCTACCTGGGCCTGCCCGCCGCCGCGCGCGGGCTCGCGGACGTCCTGGACGGCGGCGGACCGACCGCCCTGGAAGCGCTGCGGGAGGTGACGCGGGCGGTGAAGCGGCGCGGCGCCTGCAAGCATCCCGACGGCTCGGCGGCCTTCCTGGAGTCCACGATCGCGGCCTTCACCGACGACCTGGCGGCACACGTCCTGGGAGACGGCTGCGGGCGCCCGGTGGAGGGCGTGCTGCCCCTCCAGGACGACGCCCCGCAGGGCGAGGCGCCCAGCGGCCGCAAGCTCGCCGTCGACTGGACGCTGTGCCAGGGACACGGCCTGTGCGCCGACATCGTCCCGGAGCTGATCCAGCTGGGCCCCGACGGCTTCCCGTCGGTCGCGGAGACGTCGGTGCCGCGCTACGCGGAAGCCCGCGCCCAGCGCGCCGTGCGGCGCTGCCCCGCGCTCGCCCTGCGCGTCGAGGAGGACCCGGCGGCGCCCGGCGCGTCCGGGATCCTGCCGATGCTGCCGCGCGGGCGCGGACGCCGCGCCCTGGGCAGCGGACGGCCGTAGAACACGAGGAGGACACACGAGAGCGGGCCACCCGATCCGGGTGGCCCGCTCTCCATTCACTGTGGAGCTAAGGAGAATTGAACTCCTGACCTCTTGCATGCCATGCAAGCGCTCTACCAACTGAGCTATAGCCCCTTGCTGTGTTCCGCCCGGTTTCCCCGGCGGCTCCGCCAACATTACACGGTGGACCCCCCGCACCACCAAATCGTTTCCGTTCCGGACGCACAGCGGCGCTACCGTCCCGCGTCGTGACCGTGATCGTGTCCGTCGCCGCCCGCCGCCGCGTACCGCTCGCCGCCGGGGTCTGCCTGTTCTCCTTCGTGGCCTTCTGGGCGGCCCAGCGCGCTGCCGACGTCTCGATGATCGACTTGATGGTCTACCGCGCGGAGGGCGCGACCGCGCGTGCGGGCGGCGACCTGTACGCGCTGCGCGCGACCGAGGCGCACCTGCCCATGACGTACCCGCCCTTCGCCGCGCTGCTCTTCACGCCGCTGACCGTGCCGGACGTCGCGGACCTCCGGATGCTCGCGACGGCCGGGAACCTGCTCCTCCTGGTCGTCTTCGTCCGGCTGTGCCTGCGGCTGATCGACGGGCGGGGGCACGCACCCGGAAGGGGACGGCACGGGCACGCGCGCGTGGAGACCGCTCTGTGGGTGTCGGCGATCGCCGTCTGGTCGGAGCCGGTGTGGACGACGCTGCGCTACGGGCAGATCAATCTCCTCCTCGCGGTCCTGGTGCTGTGGGACCTGACCCGGCGCCCGGACCACCGGTGGGCGGGAGTGGGCATCGGGGTGGCCGCGGCGATCAAGCTCACGCCCGCGCTGTTCGCGGTGTTCCTGCTGCTCGTCGGGGTCGTGGAGGCGGTACGACGGGGCGGGCGGCCGCCCGCCCTGCGGCACGCGTGCGTGGCCGCCGGGGCGTTCCTGACCACGACGCTGGCCGGCGTCGTCGTGCTGCCGGACGACTCCCGGCACTTCTGGACCCGCGTGGTTTTCGAGACGAGCCGGGCCGGACACACGGAGCAGACGGCGAACCAGTCGCTGCGCGGGGTGCTCGCCCGGCTGCTGCACACCGGGGAGCCCGGACTGTGGTGGACGGCGGGCGCCGTGCTGGTGTGCGCGGGCGGCCTCGGGGTCGCGGTGACCGCCGCGGTGCGCGGGGAGCGGGCCTGGGGCGCGGCCGCCTGCGCGGCGACGGCGCTGCTCGTGAGCCCCGTGTCGTGGTCGCACCACTGGGTGTGGTGGGTGCCGATGGCGCTGCTCCTGTGGACGCGGGCCGCGCGCCGGGGCGGACCGGTTGGGTGGGCGGCCGCGGGCGGGCTCGTCGTGGTGTTCTGTTCGTACGCCCTGTGGTGGGTTCCGCACCGTCCGGGGCGGCCCGAACTCGGCCAGAGCGTCGGCCAGATGGGCCTGTCGGCGGTGTACCCGCTGGCGGCCTTCGGCTTCCTCGCGGTGGCGGCGGCCGCCGTGCGGCGCGGGCCCCGCGGGCTCGCGGAGTGCCCGGGGAGGCCCCTCCGGGGTCGCGCTCAGGCGGTGGCGAAGGAGTAGAAGCGTTTGAGCGTGCAGTGCTCGTCGAGCAGACGGCCGTAGATCGGCTCGCCTTCGAGTTCGCGGTACGTCTCGATGGGGTCGCCTTTTATGATCAGCGCCCGCGCGCACTCCTCGCACCAGTACTGGTAGTCCGGGTTCACCGGCTCCATGTCGCGGACGATCGGCGTACCGCTGCCGCACCAGTCGCACTTACGCCTGTGTGCACCCATCGATCAGCTCCAGCTGTGGCCGCAGGCCGTGCACACGTAACTGACTCCGCCGTTGTCACCGAGGACTTGGGCGACGTGGGCCGAACCGCAGGAAGGGCAGTTGAGGAGCGTGGCGTCACCGGACCGTATCTCCGCCACTTCGGGGAGGCCGCCGGCCTCCCCGAGGATGCTCGCAGGCATCGCGCTCTCCCTCCCGTCGGGTCACCGTCGGCGCACTGGTGCAGTCCCCTTCCGGCCCCCCGAATTCTGCCACGACCACGGCGAGGCGGTCAGCGACGCATACGTACCAGTCCGGACACGGCCCCGAGGGCGGCCGCCGCGGCGAGCGCGTAGAAGCACACCAGGAGCGCGTCCGCCGACGCATACGCTCCCGGAGCGCCCGGTGACTCAAGCCGGCCGAGGAAGAGGGCGCCGAAGACCGCGACGCCCGTCACCTGGCCGAGCTGGGTGACGGTCGCGAGGAGACCGCTGGCGTCCGCCGCGTCCTCGGGCCTGACCGTCGCCAACGCGCGCGTGAGGACCGGGCTGAAGCCGAGCGACATCCCGATGCCCACGGCGACGAACGCCACGTACAGCCAGCCGCCGATGTCGCGGCCGTCGCGCAGCAGCAGGCCCACGGCGAGGCTCGCCGCCGCGGTGAGCGCGAATCCGCAGGGGACGAGCGCCGGTTGGACGGCCCGGGGCCACTTCCGCCAGGTCAGGCCGACCGCGCCGAAGAGCATGGCGGTCGGGGCGAACGTCAGCCCCGCGCGCAGCGCGCTGTAGTCGAGGCCGCCCTGCAGGTGCAGCGTGAGCACGAACAGGAAGCCCGCGTTGACCGCCATGATGACGGCGAGGCGGAGGACGGCGACGCCCATGCCCGGGGTGCGCAGGAGCCTCGGTGAGATCAGCGGCGCCCCACCGCGCTTGGCCAGGCGGGACTCGTAGCCGCAGAACAGGGCGAAGAACACCACGCAGGCGGCCAGGGAGAGCCAGGTCCACAGCGGCCAGCCCTTCTGTTCGCCGAGGACCAGGGGCACGGTGAAGAGCGAGACGGTGGCGCCGAGCAGGACGAGGCCCGGCAGGTCGAGGCCGCGGGCGCGCCCGGCAGGGGGCGTGCCGTCGGCCGGCAGGACGCGGGCGGCGAGCGCCAGCAGGACCACGCCGACCGGCACGTTCACGAGGAACACCGGGCGCCAGCCGGTGCCGAACAGATCGGCGCTGACCAGGACGCCGCCGACCACCTGCCCGGCCGCGGCCCCCGTGGCGAGCACCGCCGAGTAGGCGCCGAGGGCCCGCACCCGGGCCTCCCCGGTGAAGGTGCGCTGGATGAGGCTCAGGACCTGCGGAATGAGCAGCGCGGAGCCCGCGCCCTGGACCAGGCGGAACGCGATCAGCTGGCCGGTGCTCCGGCTCAGGCCGCAGGCCAGCGACGCGGCGGTGAACAGGGCGAGCCCGGCGATGTAGACGCGCCGGTGTCCGAGCCGCTCGCCGAGCCGGGCACCGGTGATCAGCAGGACGGCGTACGTGATGGTGTAGCCCGCGATCACGAGTTGCAGCCCGGCGCCGGACGCGTGCAGGTCGGTACGGATCGTGGGCGCCGCGACGTTGACGATGAACACGTCGAGCAGCGCCATGAACTGGGCCGCGAGCACGGCCGCGAGGACGCGTCCCGGGCGATTGTCAGTGCCGGGGGCTTTACTGGACGCGGGAGTTGAGACCGGGGTCGGGGCCGAGGGTCTTGTGGTCGCCATGTCCATGAGAGTGCCGACGGTTCGGTACAGGTAGTGAGAGCCCGCGGATGCTGGTACTGACAGCACCTGGCACGGGGCGGTCCTGACGGTGACGATGGGGGACGTGACGACGATGGACACGACGAGCAGGGCACGCCCGCACACCGCACCGGGCCGTGCGGCTCCGGGGCCCGCTCCCGGCGCAGCGGCTCCGGCACCCGTCGACGTGCCCCCGGGCTCCCTGTCCGGCCAAGCGGCCCCCGCGACCGGCCAAGCGGCCCCCGCGACCGACCAGGCGGCCCCAGCCCTTGCACAGGGCCCTGGGTCCGCCCAGGCGGCCCCGGCCCCCGCATCCGGCCAAGCGGCCCCGAGCCCCACGCCCGCCCACGCGGCCCCGCGCACCCCGCCAAGCCCGCCGAACCCGCCAGCGCTCCCCGGCGTCGACGGTGCAGGGCGTCCGACCAGTGCCGCACGGGGGTCGGCCACCGGTCGGGCGCCCCGCACGGCCGACGCCGGGGCCGCCCCCGCGGCCGCCCCCGCCCGCACGCCCGCAGCCGCGACCCGACGGCGCCCCGAGCTGGCCGCCTTCCTGCGCAGCCGCAGGGCCCGGGTCACCCCGGCCGACGTGGGCATGCCGCCGGGCCCGCGCCGCCGCACTCCGGGGCTCCGCCGCGAGGAGGTCGCCCAGCTCTCCGGCGTCGGCGTGACCTGGTACACGTGGCTGGAGCAGGGCCGCCCCATCAACGCCTCCGCGCAGGTCCTGGACGCCGTCGCCCGCACCCTGCGCCTGGACCGGGCGGAGCACGAGCACCTCTATCACCTGGCCGAGGTGCCGTACGCCGTCCGGCACGAGGCGGCGGCCGAGGCGGTCGGCCCCGAGATCCAGGGCATCATCGACGCCCTGGACCCGCACCCGGCCGTGGTCTACAACACGCGGTACGACATCCTCGCCACCAACCCCGCCTACCGCGATCTGTTCATGGTCCCCGAGACGGAGGCCATAGGCGTGCCGAACGTCCTGTGGACCCTCTTCGTGGTGCCCCGGTGCGACTGCCCGCTGGTCTTCCGGGACACGGAGCTGCCGGTGATGGTGGCCACGCTGCGCGGCGCGTACGGGCGGCACGTGGGCGAGCCCGCCTGGGAGGAGTTCATCCGCGGACTGTCCCTGGCCAGCCCGGAGTTCGCGGACCTCTGGGCGAGCGGGAACGTCATACCCCCGGGGCCGCGGGTGAAGACCTTCCGCCACACGGCGGTCGGCGAGCTGCGGATGACGTCGGTCTCGCTGTCCATCAACGGCATGCCGGAGTGCCGGATCGTGGTCTACACCCCGGACGACGAGGAGACCCGCAGGGGAACGGCCCGGCTCCGGGAGCTGCGGCACGCGGAGACCGGCCGCTGAGCAACGAGGACGCCGAGAGGCAAGAGCGCCGAGAGGTGAAAGCACTGAGCGTCGAAAGCACTGAGCAAGAAGACCAGCGGACAACAAAAGGCCCCGCCCCCTGACGGGGACGGGACCTGGACTGTGGAGCTAAGGAGAATCGAACTCCTGACCTCTTGCATGCCATGCAAGCGCTCTACCAACTGAGCTATAGCCCCTTGCGTTCTTCCCGCTCTGCGGGGCGAACAAGAAGAACTTTAGCCTGCCACCTGCCCAAACGCGAAATCCGCGTCGGGACCGGCCACGAGGGCCGTGACCTGCGGGCTAGTCGTCGTCGCCGAGCACCGGCTCGGGCAGCGTACCCGCGTTGTGCTCAAGGAGGCGCCAGCCTCGGGCGCCCCTGCCGAGGACAGACCAGCAGCAGTTGGAGAGCCCTCCCAGGCTTTCCCAGTGGTGCGACTCCAGGCCGAGGAGGCGGCCGATGGTCGTACGGATCGTGCCGCCGTGGCTGGCCACGACGAGCGTGCCGTCCTCCGGCAGCTTCTCCGCGTGCCGCAGCACGATGGGGGCGGCCCGGTCGGCGACCTCGGTCTCCAGCTCACCGCCGCCGCGCCGCACCGGCTCGCCGCGCTTCCAGGCGGCGTACTGCTCGCCGAAGCGGTCGATGATCTCCTCGTGGGTGAGGCCCTGCCACTGCCCCGCGTACGTCTCGCGCAGGCCCTCGTCGTGCGTGACGTCGAGGCCCGTGACGGCGGCGAGCTCGGCGGCTGTCGCGGCGGCACGCTTGAGGTCGGAGGCGATGATCGCGTCCGGCTTCAGCGAGGCGAGCAGCCGGGCGGCGCGCCGCGCCTGGGCGGCACCGGCCTCGGTCAGCTCGATGTCCGTGGAGCCCTGGAAGCGGCGCTCCAGGTTCCAGGACGTCTGGCCGTGCCGCCACAGGATGATGCGGCAGCCGCGGGCAGTCACCGCAGCTCACCACCGAGGTGCCGCATCTCCTCGGCCTCCTCGGCGGCCTGCTGGAGCTTGGCGTGCTCCTCGGCCTTGCCGCGCGTGGCCTTGGCGTCGGCGGGCAGCTCGATCTCGGGGCAGTCCTTCCACAGCCGCTCGAGGGCGTAGAAGACGCGCTCCTCGCTGTGCTGGACGTGGACGACGATGTCGACGTAGTCGAGGAGGATCCAGCGGGCGTCGCGGTCGCCCTCGCGGCGCACCGGCTTGGCGCCGAGCTCCTTGTTCAGGCGCTCCTCGATCTCGTCGACGATCGACTTGACCTGGCGGTCGTTCGGCGCCGAGGCGAGCAGGAAGGCGTCCGTGATCGACAGCACGTCGCTGACGTCGTACGCGATGATGTCGTGCGCGAGCTTGTCGGCGGCCGCCTGGGCGGCGACGGTGATGAGCTCGGTGGAGCGGTCCGTGGCGGTCACTAGAGAGCTTTCCTTCAGACGGGCAATACCCGTCAAGGGTCTCACGGACTGCGGACGGCTCCCCAGACGATTATTCGATCACCGGGGACCGGGGCGGAACGGACGCCCCCGCTCAGCGCCCCCGGCAGCCACACCGCACGCCCTCGGCGGCCTCGCCGGACGTCTCCGACAGCCACACCGCACGCCTCCGGCAGCCACGCCGGACAGCTCCGGCAACCCCACCGCACACCCCCCGACAGTCCCGCCGGACGCTCCGGCAACCCCACCGCACACCCCCCGCAGCCACGCCAGACAGCTCCGGCAACCCCACCGGACAGCTCCGGCGGGCCCCGTCGACGACCTCGACAGCCTGCCGACGGCTCCGCCAAGACCTGCCGGGGCCCCCGCATCCCCCGCCAGCGGCTTCGGCAGGCCCCGTCGACGGCCTCGGCAGCCTGCCGACGTCTCCGGGAGGACCTGCCGACGGCCCCGCAGCCCTACCGAAGGCGCCGGCAGGACCTGCCGAGGCCCCCGCAGCCCACCGACCGCTCCGGTCGGCGGCCTCAGCGGCTCTTGTAGTCCTGGCCGAGCACCACGGACACGTCCGCGTTCGACGCCGGGTCGCCCTTGCGGACGGCGCTCGCGGGCAGGCCCAGGGTCTTGGCGACCTCCGCCGCCTCCTTCTTCTTGTCCGCATCGCCGTAGGTGACCTGCGAGGACGTGGCGGGCGCGGAGCCGGTGCCGCCGTCGACGAAGGTGTAGCCGCCGTTGACGAGGGCGATGCGGGCGTTCTCGGTGGCGGTCTTGGCGCCGGTGGCATTGCGCACGCCGACGCGCACCGCCGCGCCCTGCTCCGGGCTCTTCACGACGCCGCCGAGCACGTCCTTGACGACCCCGGCGGCCGCCTTCTCCGTCAGCGTGCCGTCCTGCCGCACCGGAAGGAGCGCGGTCGCGAAGTCGCCGCCTTTGGCGCGGTCGGCGAGCTTGGCGAGGAAGGTGCCGAGGTCCTTCTCCTTCAGGGACGGGTCGAGGATCTGCGCGAGCGACTGCACGGTGACCGTGGCGGCCTGCGGGTCGGACGACAGCTTGCGCAGCACGCCCTGCATGACCTGGCCGAACCGCGCGAGCTGCGCGTTCTCGCCCTCGCCGGGCGCGCGGTAGGTGGCGTAGGCGACGGCCATCGGCCCGCTCAGGGTCTGCTGCTCGCCCTTCTTGACGAGCGCCGCCTCGCCCTTGCGCTTGGCCTTGGGGTCCGGCACGTCGGCGTTGGTGTCGATGTCGATGTTGCCGACGAGTTCGACGAGGTTGTTGAGGTAGGGGGTGTCGAGGCGCCAGGTGCCCTCGACCTCCGTGCCGAGCAGCGTGTCCAGCTCCTCGCGCGTGCCGGTCGAACCGTCGTCGTCGACGGACTTGCCGAGCGTGGTCGTGGTGCCGTCGTCGCCCGTCAGGGCGAGGGAGTTGGGCAGCAGGACGGCGGAGCCGCGCCGGGTGGTGGTGTTGTTCACCAGGAGCACGGTGGAGGTGCCGCCGCCCTTGGTGTTGTGCAGGTGCACGACGACGACGTCGCGCTTCTGCGGCCCGGCGGCGGCCGCGCCGCCGGACTTCTCGTCCGACTGGCCGGGCAGCTCGCCCGCGGCCCACAGATAGCCGACGCCGCCGACCAGGGCGAGCGCGAGCACGACGACCAGCGCGACGACCCGCGAGCGGCCCCGCCGCTTGGCCTCCTCGCGCCGCTCGGTACGGCTCTCCGTGAACTTCAGCCAGTCGATGACGTCTTCGGAGTCCTCGTCGGGCTCCTCGATGAAGGAGAACTGCTCGGTGAGGTACTCGCGTGGCTCGTCGGAGCCGCGGCCCCCGCCGTCGGCCTGCCCGCCGCGGCCATCCGCCGCCTCCGGCGCGGCGTGGGCCTGCTGCGGCACCTGCGGCTGCGACGGCTGTTGCTCTTGCTGCTGCTGTTGCTGTGGAATCCAGCCGGTCTGCTCCGCCGCTCCGTAGGAGGTCCCGGTGTCGTACGGAGTCCCTGTGGCGTACGCGTCGTACGGCTGCGCGGTGAACGCGCCCGTCTCGTACCCGGAGGCTGCGGGCTGCTGCCCCGTCCCCTGGGCGTACGGGTCGTACCCGTACGCCTGCTGGGGCTGGGGCTGGGGCTGCGCGTACGTGTCGTACGCGGGGGCCGCCGCCTGGCGGGGCACCAGTTGGTAGACCGGCCGCCCGTACTCGTCGTACCCGACGACCTCGTACTGAGCCGCCGCGTCACCCTCGTACTCGCCGCCGTACGGGTCGTACTGTCGGTCGTTCACCGGTGCCCCTCTCGGCTCAGTCGCCGCGGTACAGCTCGCGCTTGTCGATATAACGCACCACGCCGTCGGGCACCAGGTACCAGACGGGCTCCCCCTTGGCGACCCGGCAGCGGCAGTCCGTGGAGGAGATCGCGAGGGCCGGGACCTCCACGAGGGAGACGCCGCCCTCGGGCAGGCCGGGGTCGGTCAGGGTGTGGCCGGGGCGGGTGACGCCGATGAAGTGGGCCAGCGAGAACAGCTCTTCGGTGTCCCGCCAGGTGAGGATCTGACCGAGCGCGTCGGCGCCCGTGATGAAGAACAGGTCCGTGTCGGGGTTGAGGCGGCGCAGATCGCGCAGGGTGTCCGTGGTGTACGTGGGGCCGCCGCGGTCGATGTCGATGCGGCTGACCGAGAACTGCGGGTTCTCGGCGGTCGCGATGACCGTCATCAGATAGCGGTCCTCGGCGGGCGAGACCAGCTTGTGGCTCTTCTGCCACGGCTGCCCGGTCGGTACGAACACGACCTCGTCGAGGTGGAACTGGGCGGCGACCTCACTGGCCGCCACCAGGTGTCCGTGGTGGATCGGATCGAACGTTCCACCCATGACGCCCAGGCGGCGCTTGGCGGCGCTCGCCGGGCCTGTGCCAGGTCCGCCCTGCGGGCCGGTCGGCATGTCCTGCTCTCCCATGCGTGCAGACACTACCGGCCCCGCCGGGCGACCCGGGTTCCAGCCGCAGGGCCCCGGACCGCGGGGCTCAGCGGTCGCGGTTGAAGCGCGTGGTGATCCACAGCAGCAGGAGCAGGACGACGAAGGCGCCGCCGCCGGTCACGTAGGGGCTCAGGCTCGCGTGCTCATCGACGTGCTCACCTTCGGAGGAGGCGAGGGTGACGAACTGGGCGGCGGTGGCGTGGAGGCTCATCGTCAGCAGGACCTATCCGGTGTGGGATCGGGGTAAAGACTTGGGCACATCGTATGCGGGGTGTGCCGGTGCGGCGACGGCGCCCTGCCGGGGCTCCCCGGGCCCGTCACTTCCGGTATCCCCGCAGCAACAGCCAGCCCACCAGGACGCAGCCGACGACCATCACGATCAGTACGACGCGGAGCAGGTTGCCCGGGCCCTGCTTGTCGGCCGCGTGGGCGGCCAGGGTGAGGGCGTCGGCGGAAGAGATGTACTCCATGGCGGATGGCTCCTTCTGTGCGCTGCCCCGCCACGGTATCTCCGCCTAGGCTGGGCCCCGTCTCGGGGGCACGATTGCGGACGCGACGGACGGACACGACATGGGGGATGCGGCATGACCAACGGCAACCACGACGGCCAGGACAGCCACAACGGCCACGACGGCACAGGCGGCGACAGCGGCAGCGACGGGACGGGCAGCGGCCGGGAGAGCGTGCCGAGCAGGCAGCGCAGGCGCTTCCCCGGCATCTCGTCCCGGGCGTACGAGCACCCGGCGGACCGCTCCGCCCTGGTGGCCCTGCGCAAGCTCAGCGGGTTCGACACGGTCTTCAAGGCACTCAGCGGACTGCTCCCCGAGCGCAGCCTCAGGCTGCTGTTCCTCTCGGACTCCGTACGCGTGTCCGACGCCCAGTTCGCGCACCTCAACGTCATGCTGCGGGACGCCTGTTACATCCTGGACCTGGAGAAGGTCCCGCCGATGTACGTCACGCAGGACCCGAAGCCGAACGCGATGTGCATCGGCCTCGACGAGCCGATCATCGTGGTCACCACCGGCCTGGTCGAGCTGCTCGACGAGGAGGAGATGCGCGCGGTCGTCGGCCACGAGGTGGGCCACGCCCTGTCCGGCCACGCGGTCTACCGCACGATCCTGCTGTTCCTGACGAACCTCGCCCTGAAGGTGGCGTGGATCCCGCTCGGCAACGTGGCGATCATGGCGATCGTGACCGCGCTGCGCGAGTGGTTCCGCAAGTCGGAGCTGTCCGCGGACCGCGCGGGCCTGCTCGTCGGCCAGGACCTGCAGGCGTCCATGCGCGGCCTGATGAAGATCGCGGGCGGCAACCACCTGCACGAGATGAACGTGGACGCCTTCCTGGAGCAGGCCGAGGAGTACGAGGCGGGCGGCGACCTGCGCGACTCCGTCCTGAAGATCCTGAACGTGCTGCCGCGCTCCCACCCCTTCACCACCGTGCGCGCCGCCGAGCTGAGGAAGTGGGCCGCGACCCGCGACTACCAGCGCATCATGGACGGCCACTACCCGCGCCGCCAGGAGGACAAGGACACCTCCGTCTCCGACTCCTTCCGGCAGTCGGCGTCGTCGTACGCGGACACGGTGCGCAACAGCAAGGACCCGCTGATGAAGCTGGTCACGGACATCGCGGGCGGCGCGGGCGACCTCGGCGGGAAGCTGCGCGGCCGGTTCACGGGCCAGGGCGGCGGCGAATCCTCCGAGCGCCCCGGCGGCGACGGGCCCTCGGAAGGCCCCGGCGAGAAGTAGCCCCAGGCCGGTCGGCCACGCCCCTGGCCGACCGGCCATCCGCTACGTCCCGTCCCGGACCGGGCCCGCCAGGGCCCCGCACAGCGCCGTCGCCCGGCCCGTCGCGTACGGGTCGGTACCCGCGGGCCCGCCGGGGCCCGCCTCCTGGCCCGCGAGCAGCGGCCGCAGCAGCCGCGTGCTGTCGGCGGCGCAGCTCAGCGGCCCGGCCTGGACGTACGACGCGAGCAGCTCGGTCTGGTGCATGCGCAGGTCGTCGCGGTCGAAGCGGAAGTGCAGCTCGCGCCGGACGGTGAACAGCGAGGCGCGCGCGTGGCCGTGCGCGCCCGCGGGCCGCAGCGCGTAGACGAAGGTGTGGTCGGAGGCCACTTCGAGGGTCTCCTTGTCGGTCTCGTCGGCGCGCAGCGTGCCGTTCACCCGCACCCCCGGGTCGGCGAGCGCGGTCCTCGCCGGGTCGAACCGCACCAGCCAGCCGGTGGGCGCGTGCCGCCCGTCGGCGGCGGGGCGGCTGAAGCTGCGGTCGAACTGGTCGAGCTGGGCGGGGTCGAGCAGCACCCGCGGGGAGCGCACGGTGCGGCCGCTGAGCACGTCCGGGTCGAGCGAGGACTCGACGAGGTAGTCCTTGGCGGTGGCGAGCGCGGCGACGACCTGGTCCTCGGTGAAGTGCGCGGTGCGGCGGGCGGCGGGCAGCGCGATGCCGCTGGCGCCGACGCCGAACTGCGCGGCCGGGCTCTTCGCGAACAGGTCCGCGACCTTCCCGGCACCGGGCACGCGGCCCTGCGGGGCGAGCGGGATGACGGTCATGCGCAGCGGCTCGGGGCGGCGGGCCACGGGGGTCTCGTACGGTTGGCGCACGCCCATGTAGATGGCGGTGCCGAAGGCGACGGTGATCAGGACGACGAGGATCACCACCTGCCGGGAGAGCCTGCGGTGCGGGCTCGGCCTGCGGCGGACGGCGCGCGCGTGGTCGCCCATCCGCTCGCGCGCGGAGAACTCCTGTAATCGCGCAGCGCGTACGAACGACTCGTCGAAGACGACGGATCGGTACTCGTCCTCACCTCCGGGAGCGCCCTCGGGTGTCCCCGCAGGTGGTTCTCCTGGCCCGCCCATACCTTCAGGGTAGGTCTCCGGGACGCGCGGTAAACGCCCTGGTACACGACAAGTTCTGACAACTCCTCACGTGCCGCGTCAGCACGTTCGCCGAGCTCGTGCGGGGGTTCGCGGGAGGGTGTCAGGGCGTGCGCGGCTCGGCCGGTACGGCGGGCTGGCCGAACTCCGCCGACGCGGAGGGGCCGCCGGCCTCGCCCGCGCCCCGGGTCTGCTCGACCTCGGTGGTCGCGGGCGGGGGTATGCGGTCCTGGCGGCCGGACGACGCCCCGCGGTACACCGCGGCGAAGGCGAAGGCCACCATGCCTATGCCCATCAGGAGGGCGAGCATCCAGGCGACGGGGCGGTGCCAGCGGACCTTGCCGCCGCGCCGGCCGTAGCGCCCGCGGCCGTCCTCCATCAGCTCCGCGTCGTCGAGGTCGTCGAGTTCGTCGACGTCACGGTCGGGGCCGAAGACGCCGTCGTCCGGGCCGTATCCGTCGTAGGCGTAGTCGTCGAAGTCGCCGTCCGCCGCGTCCCGTGCGTCGGAGCCGGAGCGGCGGGAGCGGCCGCGGCGGGCCTCGGCCTCGGCGCGGGCCTGGGCGGCGGCCAGGAGGCGCTCCACGGCGGTGGGTTCGTGGATTTCCGCGGCCCGCACGAAGTCCTCGTCGAAGACCACGGAGGCGAACTCGTCGTCCGCACCCCCGTGGTCGCGGTCGTCGTCGGGCTCCCCGCCGCCTGCGAACGGCGTGCCCCCCACGTCCTCCGGCACGCGTCCAGCGTAGACCTGGAGTGGTGGATTTGGGCAGACGGAAAGGGAATTCAGCAGTTGTGACCCCGAACGCCCCCGCCCGTCGGGCGGGGGCCACAAGGCCTCAGCGCACGTGTCCGTCGCCGGTCACGATGTACTTCGTCGAGGTCAGTTCCGGCAGGCCCATCGGCCCGCGCGCGTGCAGCTTCTGCGTGGAGATGCCGATCTCGGCGCCGAAGCCGAACTGGCCGCCGTCGGTGAACCGCGTGGAGGCGTTCACGGCGACCGTCGTGGAGTCCACGAGCTGGGTGAACCGGCGGGCGGCCTGCTGCGAGGTGGTGACGATGGCCTCGGTGTGCCCGGAGGTCCACAGCCGGATGTGCTCGACGGCCTGCTCCAGGGAGTCGACGACGGCGGCCGCGATGTCGTACGAGAGGTACTCGGTCTCCCAGTCCTCGGCGGTCGCCGGGACGACGGTGGCCTTCGAGGCGGGGGCGTACGCCTGGACGCGCTCGTCGGCGTGCACGGTCACGCCCGCCCCGGCGAGCGCGTCCAGGGCGCGCGGCAGGAAGGCGTCGGCGATGTCGGCGTGCACCAGGAGGGTCTCGGCGGCGTTGCAGACGCTGACGCGGTGCGCCTTGGAGTTGATGAGGATCTCGACGGCCATGTCGAGGTCGGCGTCCTTGTCGACGTACACGTGGCAGTTGCCGGTGCCGGTCTCGATGACGGGGACGGTGGACTCCTCGACGACCGTCTTGATCAGCGAGGCGCCGCCGCGCGGGATCAGGACGTCGACGAGGCCGCGGGCGCGCATCAGCTCGCGCACGGAGTCGCGGCTCTCGCCGGGCACGAGCTGGACGGCGTCGGCCGGGAGCCCGGCGCCGCCGACGGCGTCGCGCAGGACGCGCGCCAGCGCCGTGTTGGAGGCGTACGCGGACGACGAACCGCGCAGCAGCACCGCGTTGCCGGACTTCAGGCACAGGGCGGCGGCGTCCACGGTGACGTTCGGCCGGGCCTCGTAGATGATGCCGACGACGCCGAGGGGGACGCGGACCTGGCGCAGGTCGATGCCGTTGGGCAGCGTGGAGCCGCGCACGACCTCGCCGACGGGGTCGGGCAGGGCGACGACGTCCCGCACGTCGGCGGCGATGGCGCGCACGCGCTCGGGCGTGAGCGTGAGCCGGTCCACGATCGCCTCGCTGGTCCCGGCCGCGCGGGCGCGCTCGACGTCCTCGGCGTTGGCCTCGACGATCTCCGCCGTGCGCACCTCCAGGGCGTCGGCGACGGCGAGCAGCGCGTCGTCCTTCGCGGCCCGCGGCAGCGGCGCGAGCCGCGCGGCGGCGGCGCGGGCACGGTAGGCCGCTTGCGCGACCGGGGACATGTTGTCGTACGGGGAGAGCGGGGCGGTCATGCCGGAAGCGTAGCCTTGCGCGCGCCCGCGTCCATGGGGTGTCCCGCTCCGCGAGACATGGCCGGTTTCCGCGTGTGACGCATCCGCGGGTCGTTTGGGGCGGGGCGCGCCCACGCGAATGGAGCCGTACGTCGCCACGGCCGCGGGCCGCCCCGGCGTCGCCGCCGCCTAGAAGGGGTGGACGCCGACCGGGGTCGCGGGCAGCGGCCCGTACCCCTCCGCGATGCGCTGGTGATACGTGTCGCGGTCGATCACTTCGAGGCCGACGATCTCCCAGGGCGGCAGCTGCGCGGTCTGCCGGTGCTCGCCCCACAGGCGCAGCGCCACCGCCGCGGCGTCGTGCAGGTCGCGGGCCTCTTCCCAGTAGCGGATTTCCGCGTGGTCGTGGGCGTACCGGCTGGTCAGCAGAAAGGGGTGGTCGTGGGCGAGCTGTTCGAGACCGCGCCTGACCTCCTGCAACGGGGTCCTGGTGCCGGAGACGCTGAGTGTCACGTGCCACAGGCGCGGGGCCTCGGCGCGCTCGCCGCCCGTCTCCCGGGGGCTCTCGTCCGGCTGCCGCGCGCCTGTCTCCCGGTCGTGGTCATCGCCCGTGCCCCCGGTGTACGCCGCCCCCGCGGCGACGCTCGTCAGGGCGCGCTCAGCCGACCCGCGGGACGCCGCCCCTGGGCGCACTCGTCTCACGACGGCCTCCTTCAACCAGTCCTCATGCGGATGCGCAACGGTCGTTACGCAACGGTCGTGCGGAACTGCCTTGCAACAAAGTTGAGCAGGACAAGCGGTCTCTCGGGGCGATTTTCCGGAGTTTCCCCTCGGGCGAGCCGGTCCGTGAACGGCGTTCGCGCCTGTTTTCGGCCTGATTTCCGCTGGTGTCGACGGGGTGGGCGGGGATAGCGGGGCGGGCCGCACAGGGGTTCGCGGGAGCGCGCGTTCAGGGGCGGGGCGCGGCCCGGCCGGGGCGCCTCAGGGGTGCAGGACCACCAGGTCGTCGCGGTGGATCACTTCGCGCTCGTACGCGGGACCGAGCTCGCGGGCGAGCTCGTGCGTGGAGCGGCCGAGGAGCCGGGGCAGCTCCTTGGCGTCGAAGTTGACCAGGCCGCGGGCGACGGCACGCCCCGCGGGGTCCCGCAGCTCGACCGGGTCGCCCGCGATGAAGTCGCCCTCGACGGCCGCGATGCCCGCGGGCAGCAGCGACTTGCGGCCCTCCACGACCGCGCGCACGGCCCCGTCGTCGAGCGTGACGGCACCCCGGGGCGCCGAGGCGTGCTGGAGCCACAGCAGACGGTCCGCGGAGCGGCGCCCGGTGGCGTGGAAGTACGTGCCCGTGTCCCGGCCCGCGAGGGCGTCCGACGCGTGGCTCGCGGAGGTCAGGACGACGGGGATGCCCGCGGCCGCGGCGATCCGGGCGGCCTCGACCTTGGTGACCATGCCGCCGGTGCCGACGCCCGCCTTGCCCGCGCTGCCGATCTTGACGTGCGCGATGTCGGCGGGGCCGCGCACCTCGCCGATGCGCGCGGTGCCCTCGGCCGCGGGGTCGCCGTCGTACAGGCCGTCGACGTCCGAGAGCAGCACGAGCAGGTCGGCGCGGACGAGGTGGGCGACGAGGGCGGCGAGCCGGTCGTTGTCGCCGAAGCGGATCTCGTCGGTCGCGACGGTGTCGTTCTCGTTGACGACCGGCAGGGCGCCCATGGCGAGGAGCTTGTCGAGGGTGCGCGAGGCGTTGCGGTGGTGGGCGCGGCGGCTGGTGTCGTCGGTGGTGAGCAGGATCTGCCCGACGCGGAGGCCGTAGCGCGCGAAGGAGGCCGTGTAGCGGGCCATGAGCAGGCCCTGGCCGACGCTGGCCGCGGCCTGCTGGCGGGCCAGGTCCTTGGGGCGGCGGCGCAGGCCGAGCGGCGCGAGCCCGGCGGCGATGGCACCGGACGACACGAGCACGATCTCGCGCTCGCCCCCGCCCACCCGTCTCCCGCCACCGCCCTCAACCGAGACCCTTCGGGCCGCCCCCAGATTTCGGTGCTTGGCCAGCACGTCGACGAGCGCGTCAACGCGGTCCGCGTCGAGGCCCCCCGAAGCGGTGGTCAGCGAGGAGGACCCCACCTTGACGACGACCCGGTGAGCCTCTGCCACGCCCTGCCTAGTCACGCGCTTCCCCAAATGATCCCGATGCTGCTGGCCCTGCGAATCTACGCGAAGACCGGGGCCCGGCGCCCCGGCGTTCCGGCCGGTGGACCGTACGGGGGCGGCCAGCGAGCGGCCAGGGGGCCGCCGGGGCGCTCCGCAGGGGCGTCAAGCAGCCACACGACGGGATTCCGGCCCATGCACCCTGTGACCTTTGCCCCTATATGCGGTGATGAGCGTCACGGAAGATTGCTACGGAGGCACCCGGCGTCATACGGTCAGGGGTCTTCCTCTTATCCGGATGAGTGACGAGCCTCGTCTGAAGCAGGCCCCGTCCTCATGTTCCGGACTCCAGTACCGCCCCCGCCCTGTCCGACCGCCCCCCGCCAGGAGCTCAAGCCCGTGCCCTCCGCCGGACTCGCCAACCGCCGCATCGTGCAGCTCACCGCGCTGCTGACGATGTTCGCACTCTTCGCGGCACAGCTCGCCACCGCGCTGATTCCGTACGTCCCGGTGTTCATCGCCGCCTCCGCGGCGAACCTCGCGCTCGACATCTACCTGCAGTACAAGCAGCCGGGGCTGCTCTCCCTGCTCGGCAAGGTCCGCTTCGACGTCATCGTCCGGCAGCTGCTGCGCGACATGCTGATCCTCGTCGGCCTGCTGCGCATCGACGGCATCGAGCCGCTCGCCGAGCAGTCGCCGCTGACCGTCTCGCTGCTCGTCTTCTTCGCCCTGCACTTCACCTGCACGGCGACCGCCGTCATGGTCCGCCGCAGCCGTCAGCTGCCGGTGCTCACGCGGAACATCGACACCTCCGCGCTGCACCTCACCGCCGCGCCGCCGCGCCTGCTGGCCCGCCAGCACGCGCGCCGCCTGCTCCTGTTCTCGGTGCCGACGACCCTGGGCCTGCTGCTCACGGCGGCCACCACCGACGCGTACTGGGGCGGCATCGGCCTCGGCATCTCCCTGGCGCTCCTGGGCGGCAGCGTCGTCTACCTCATGACCTGGCTGCTCCCCAAGAAGCGCGCCAAGAACACCGAAGCGGTCATGGAGTGGCTCGACCAGTGGCTGGCCGACTACCAGCCGACCGTCGGCATGTACTTCTCCGGCGGCACCACCTCCGCGTACCAGGCCAACATGTGGCTCTCCACGCTCTCGCAGCTCGACGGCAACCCGCTGATCGTGCTCCGCGAGCGCTTCATGGTCCAGAAGATCGACTCCACGGACGTGCCGATCATCTGCTTCCCGAAGGTCGCCACGATGTTCTCCCTGGAGCAGTCGACGCTGAAGATGCTCCTGCACCCGGCGAACGCCGCGAAGACCTCGCAGGTGCTGCGCATCCCGTCGATCAAGCACGCCTTCATCAACC
Source organism: Streptomyces sp. AN091965 (assembly GCF_022698285.1). NCBI lineage: Bacteria > Bacillati > Actinomycetota > Actinomycetes > Kitasatosporales > Streptomycetaceae > Streptomyces > Streptomyces sp. AN091965. The sequence goes on from NZ_JALDMY010000001.1 coordinate 3,676,489, forward strand.
ACGGCGAGAGCGACAAGCTGTCCTCCTGCAACCCGTACGCGAAGGCGTACGACGAGGTGTGGGTCGCCGGTCCCGCCGCGCGCGAGCGCTACCAGCTCGCCGACATCGGCGTGGCCGACCAGGACGTCGTCGAGGTCGGCCGTCCGCAGCTGTCCCCGATCCGCCCGTACTCGGGCGCGCCCACCGGTGCGTTCACGACCGTCCTGTACGCGCCCACCTGGGAGGGCTGGGACGGCAACCCGGGCAACACCTCGGTCATCCTCGCGGGCGAGAACATCGTCCGGCACCTGCTCGCCGACCCCGGTGTGCGCCTGATCTACAAGCCGCACCCGATGACCGGCTCCCAGATCCCGGCCGCGGGCGCCGCCAACGAGCGCATCAAGGCCATGATCCGCGAGGCCAACGTCCAGCGCTCCGGCGCCCGGCCCGGCCCCGAGGCCGAGGCCGAGCTGGTCCGCCGCACCGAGGAGCTGAACCTCCTCACGGCGAAGAAGTTCCGCAAGGGCGCGGACGAACAGGAGCGCATGATGCTCCAGGGCAAGCCCGACGGCGACATCCGCGCCGCGATCATCGAGGCGACGCTCGCCTGGGAGACCGCGTACTGGGCGGCCCTGCCGGAGTGGGAGCACCAGATCATCACCGAGTCGCGACCGGCGATCTTCTCCTGCTTCAACCAGGCCGACGTGCTCATCAGCGACGTCTCGTCGGTCGTGTCCGACTGGCTGAGCAGCGAGAAGCCGTACGCGGTGGCCAACACCACGGGGCTGAGCGAGGCGGACTTCCGCGCCGGCTTCCCGACGGTGCGGGCCGCGGCCATCCTGTCGCCCGAGGCGGAGGGCGTGCCCGCGCTCCTGGCCGCCGTGCGCGACCCCGGCCACGACGTGTACGCCGAGGCGCGTGCCGAGCTCAAGGAGCACCTCCTCGGGCCCTCCGACCCGCCCTCCCTGGTCCGCTTCAACGCGGCGGCGGTGGCGCTGAGCGCCAAGTCCGACGCGCGGCGCGTGCGCGCTGCCGCGCGGGTCGCCGCGGAGATCCCCGCGCAGCGGGAGGAGGCCGCGGAGGAGGCGGCCGCCGAGGCGGCCGAGGCCGCCGCGGAGGAGCTGGAGTCCGCGTAGCTCTTCGTACGCCGAAGGGGCCCGGAGCGAGTGATTCGCTCCGGGCCCCTTCGCTTGTTCCGACGGTTGCTCCCTGCCCCGGCCGTGGGCAGGGCAGGGCAGGGAGCCAGGGTCTAGAACGGGTTGAAGTCGTTGAACTCCTGCTCCGACTCGTCGCGCTCCGCGTCGCGGTCGCGGCGGCGCTGCGCGGCGGGGCGCGGCGCCTCGAAGCGGTGGTCCTCGCCACGGCGGCCGAGCATCTCCGCGCCGGCGGACATCGAGGGCTCCCAGTCGAAGACGACGGCGGCGTCCTCGGGGCCGATGGCGACGCCGTCGCCCGCGCGGGCGCCCGCCTTCATCAGCTGGTCCTCGACGCCGAGGCGGTTGAGCCGGTCGGCGAGGTAGCCGACGGCCTCGTCGTTGTTGAAGTCGGTCTGGCGGACCCAGCGCTCCGGCTTCTCGCCGCGGACGCGGTACAGGGGCGCCCCCTCGTCGTCCTCGCGCGTCACGGTGAAGCCCGCGTCGTCGACGGCCTTGGGCCGGATGACGATGCGCGTGGCCTCCTCCTTGGGCTTGGCGGCCCGTGCCCCTGCGACGAACTCGGCGAGCGCGAACGACAGCTCCTTGAGGCCCTTGTGGGCCACGGCGGAGACCTCGAAGACGCGGTAGCCGCGGGCCTCCAGGTCGGGGCGGACCATGTCGGCGAGGTCCTGGCCGTCGGGGATGTCGACCTTGTTGAGGACGACGAGCCGGGGCCGGTTCTCCAGGCCCGCGCCGTACTGCCGCAGCTCGGCCTCGATCACGTCGAGGTCCGAGACCGGGTCGCGGTCGGACTCCAGGGTCGCGGTGTCCAGGACGTGCACGAGCACGCTGCAGCGCTCGACATGGCGCAGGAACTCGAGGCCGAGGCCCTTGCCCTGGCTGGCGCCCGGGATGAGGCCGGGCACGTCGGCGATGGTGTAGACGGTGGAGCCCGCGGTGACGACGCCCAGGTTCGGCACGAGCGTCGTGAACGGGTAGTCGGCGATCTTCGGCTTGGCGGCGGACAGGACCGAGATCAGCGAGGACTTGCCCGCGCTCGGGTAGCCGACGAGCGCCACGTCCGCGACGGTCTTGAGCTCCAGGACCACGTCGCCCGCGTCGCCGGGCACGCCGAGCAGCGCGAAGCCGGGGGCCTTGCGCCGGGCGGAGGCGAGCGCCGCGTTGCCGAGGCCGCCGCGGCCGCCCTGTGCGGCGACGTACGAGGTGCCGTGGCCGACGAGGTCCGCGAGGACGTTGCCCTGCTTGTCCAGGACGACCGTGCCGTCCGGCACCGGCAGGACCAGGTCCTGGCCGTCCTTGCCGGAGCGGTTGCCGCCCTCGCCGGGCTTGCCGTTGGTGGCCTTGCGGTGCGGGCTGTGGTGGTAGTCGAGCAGGGTGGTGACCGACTGGTCGACGACCAGGATCACATCGCCGCCACGGCCGCCGTTGCCGCCGTCCGGGCCGCCGAGCGGCTTGAACTTCTCACGGTGGACGGAGGCACAGCCGTGGCCCCCGTTACCCGCGGCGACGTGCAGCTCGACGCGGTCCACGAAGGTGGTCATGGTTCGGTGCCTCCTGGAAGGGTCCCCCCGGCCGCGGGGCCGGAGGAGTACGAAAGTGTCTAGCTGTGCTGTGTCTATTCAAAACACGCGAAAGGCGGACCCGCTTCCCGACAGGGAAGTGAGGTCCGCCTCGCGAAAGTTCCGGTCAGAGTGCCGTTCAGGCGACCGGGACGATGTTCACGACCTTGCGGCCGCGGTGGGTACCGAACTCCACCGCGCCGGCGTCCAGGGCGAACAGGGTGTCGTCCTTGCCGCGGCCGACGCCCGAGCCCGGGTGGAAGTGGGTGCCGCGCTGGCGGACCAGGATCTCACCGGCGTTGACGACCTGACCGCCGAAGCGCTTCACGCCGAGCCGCTGAGCATTGGAGTCGCGACCGTTCCGGGTGGACGATGCGCCCTTCTTGTGTGCCATCTTGTCTCAGTCCCTTACTTCGCAGCCGTGGGGATGCCGGTGACCTTGATCGCCGTGTACTGCTGACGGTGACCCTGGCGACGGCGGTAGCCGGTCTTGTTCTTGTAGCGCAGAATGTCGATCTTCTGGCCCTTGTGGTGGTCCACGACCTCGGCCGTGACCTTGATGCCGGCCAGGACCCACGGGTCGCTGGTCACGGACTCGCCGTCGACAACGAGCAGGGTCGAGAGCTCGACCGTGTCGCCAACCTTGGCGGTGGAAATCTTGTCAACCTCAACGATGTCGCCGACAGCAACCTTGTGCTGGCGACCACCGCTGCGCACGATGGCGTACACGCGGATCTCTCTCTCGCTCGGAACGGAATCCCCGCAGTCCAGCCGTCCGCAGCGACAGCGCGATCGGCCTCTCCCGAAGATCCGTAGGAATTCCGGGAGGGAAGAAGGTTTACGAGGATGGGCGCACGTATGGACACGCCGACGGTCAAGATTACGGGGCCCGCCCGTAAGGGTCAAACCGGGTCCCGAGAAGCGCCCCGAAGGGGCGCGGGGAACTGCGCGACCGGCCACGACGGGCCCGCAGCCGGTCGACAGCTCCTCTCGGCGGCTCCGGCGAAGCGCTAGCGCGTCGGCTTCTCACCGTCCGGCGGCAGCGGCTTCACGCCCCGGCACAGGTCCGTCTTGTCCTTGGTACCGGGCCACGCCACCTTCTTCACGCGGTTGAAGTGCTTGAGGTACGTGTTGTGCACGGCGTCGTCGTCGATCTTGACGATCAGCTCGTCGTTCTCGCGCAGCGCGGGCGCGGTGTAGTTCTGCGAACCGGTGAAGGACACCTTCTTGATCTTGCCGTCGTACTTGCCGTCGATCAGCACGTACTTGCTGTGGATGATGTACGGCGTGACGAGCTTCTGGCCGGGCCTGAGCGGGTCCCGGTCGTCGTTGAAGCAGCGCAGCGCCGGGCCGCCGGGCTTGTGCAGCCCTTCCCAGGTGCCGGGCCTGCCGTTCTGGCTCTTGGCGCTGTCCGTCTCGGCGTACACCAGGTCGACGGCGCAGCCCGCCTTCTGCAGGGAGACCAGCTTGTCGGCGATCTGCTTGCGCGTGATCTTGAAGATGGAGGCGCGGACCTTGGTGCTGCGCTTGACGCCGTGTGCGTCCTTGTAGGTGCACGAGACGTTGTTCAGGACCGAGTACATGGTGTCGGTCTCGTTCACCGTGCCGACGCGCGGGAAGAAGTACGCCTTGTAGCGGCCGCTGCTGGCCGTGCGGTAGTCCCAGGCCTCCCAGTTCCTGCCGACCATGTCGGTGAAGTACTCGGAGAACGCGTCGTACATGGCCGGGTTGTCCGGCAGCAGCAGCGCGTCGTTGAAGAACTTGGTGTGCGCCGACGGGGTCGAGTTCGACGTGGTCTGGACGACGACGTCCCGGGCCCCCTTGACCTCGGAGAACAGCCAGAACTTGTTGTGCATGATCGATTTGCCGTACCGCGGGTCGCCCAGGCACGACTTGTTCGGCGGGCACAGCGTCACGAAGGACGACTTGGTCCGGTTGGCGCCGAGCTCGTTGACGAGCGTGGCGTACGCGGTGTTGTCCGGGCGGTCCGTCTTGCTGGTCGAGTCGAGCAGGATCTGTACGTTGACCCCGCGCTTGTGGGCGCCGACGAGCGCCTCGACTATGGGAGCCTCCCAGACGTGGTAGACGGCGACCTTGATGGTCGAGCCCTCCACGGCCGCGTCGGTCAGCTCGATGAGCCGGGTGCGGATCGCGTGCTGCTGGTCGACGGTGCCCAGCGGGTCGTTGAAGACGGGGCCCTCGGGCCAGGCGGGCGTCCCGGCGGGCGCGGCGGTGGCGGTGGCCGCGGCCGGCAGGGTGGCGGCCGACAGGACCGTGGCGAGCGCGGCGGCCTGGCGCCCTCCCCTGGCGGGCCGTACCGCCCGGTGGCGTCCCGTGCCCCTCAGACGTATCCCGTGTGGACGTGCTCCCGCCATGTCCATCCCTCCCCTTGCTCAACGGACCCCGTGAGTCTTACAGGTATCCCGCCCCGGCACCAAGTACGGGCCGGAAGCGGACAACCCCAACGGATAGGTGATGGTGGAGCGCGGGAACGCCGGAGCCCCCGCCCGGCGCGTGCGCCGGACGGGGGCTCCGAGCTGCTGACCTCCGCGGTCGCTGATCCCTCGCGGGTCAGCTCGCGTCGGCCGCGACGGCGGACGGCGCCGACTGCTCGGCCGCCGCGGCCTTCTTGGCGGTGGTCTTCTTCGCCGCCTTCTTGGCCGTCGTCTTCTTCGCGGTCGTCTTCTTGGCCGCGGTCTTCTTGGTCGCGGCCGTCTTGGCCGCCGCCGTCTTGGCCACCGTCTTCTTGGCCGCCGTCTTCTTCGTGGCGGCCTTCTTGGCAGTGGCCTTCTTGACCGTCTTGCGGGCCGTCTTCTTGGCGGCCTTGGCCTCGGCCTCGGGGGCCTCCTCCGCGGTCGCCTCGCCGGCGGTCGCGGACGGGGCCTCGGGGGCCTGCTCCGGCTCGGCGGCCTCGGCGACGGGGGCGGCCTGCTCGGCCTTGTCCGTCCGCTGCGCCCCGTCGGCCTGCTCCGCGGGCTTGTCCGCCGCGGGCAGGACCACCACGGCCGCGTCCTCCGACGCGGTCGGCGCGGTCGCCTTGCGGACGGCGCGGCGGCGCGGCCGGGCCGGGGCCTCGGCGACGGGCTCCGCGACGGCCGGTGCGACCGGCTCCGCGACGGGCTCGGCGGCAGCGGCCACCGGCTCCGGCTCGGCCGGGGCCGTCGGCTCCTGCTTGGCGGCCTCCGTGACGATCACCTCGGCGTCGCCCGCGGCCTTCGGCGAACCGGCCGGAGCCGACGCCTTACGGGTCGCGCGGCGGCGCGTACGCCCCTTGGGAGCGGCGTCGTCCTCGACGGCGGGCGCCGGGGCCTCGGCCACCGGGGCGGCCTCGACGGGCTCCACCGTGTCGGCCTCGACCGCCACGGGCTCGGCCGTCACGGGCTCGCTCTTCACGGGCTCGGCCGTCTCGGCCTCGGCCTTCGCGGACCGCGCCTTCGCCGTGCCGGACTTGGCCTTCTTGGCCTTCCTGCCGGACTCCGGCCGCTCGGCCTCGGGCGACTGCTCGGGCTGCTCGGCCTGCTCCGCCTTGGGCGCGCCCGCCGGAGCCGACGCGCGGCGCGTGGCCCGGCGCCGCGAACGGCCCCGGGACGCCGCGGCCGCCTCGGCCTCCGCGGCGCTGCTGTACAGCTCCTCGTCCGCCGCGAAGTCCGGCTCGGGCAGGGCCACCGGCGCGGCGGTCTCCGCCTCGACCTCGGCCGCCGTCTCCGTGGCGGTGTCCTCGGCCTCGACGGCGGCGGGGGCCTCGTGCGTGTGCTCGGCACCGCCGCGGCCGCGCTTCTTGCGCTTGCCGCCGCCACCGGCCGACGTCGCCTGGTCCATGTGCACGATCACACCGCGGCCGTTGCAGTGGACACAGGTCTCGGAGAAGGACTCCAGCAGGCCCTGGCCCACGCGCTTGCGGGTCATCTGGACGAGACCCAGCGAGGTCACCTCGGCGACCTGGTGCTTCGTGCGGTCCCGGCCCAGGCACTCCAGCATCCGCCTGAGGACGAGGTCGCGGTTGGACTCCAGGACCATGTCGATGAAGTCGACGACGACGATGCCGCCGAGGTCGCGCAGCCGCAGCTGGCGCACGATCTCCTCGGCCGCCTCCAGGTTGTTCCTGGTGACGGTCTCTTCGAGGTTGCCGCCCTGGCCGGTGAACTTGCCGGTGTTGACGTCGATCACGACCATGGCTTCGGTCTTGTCGATCACCAGCGAACCACCGCTCGGCAGCCAGACCTTGCGGTCGAGCGCCTTCGCGAGCTGCTCGTCGATCCGGTACGTCGCGAAGACGTCCACCTCGGACGTCCACCGCTGGAGGCGGTCGGCGAGGTCGGGCGCGACGTGCGAGACGTAGCCGTGGATGGTCTGCCAGGCGTCGTCACCGCTGATGATGACCTTGGAGAAGTCCTCGTTGAAGATGTCGCGGACCACGCGGACGGTCATGTCCGGCTCGCCGTACAGCAGGCTCGGCGAGCTGGTCGTGGTCATCTTCGACTTCTTGAGGATGTCCTCCCACTGCGCCTGGAGCCGCTCGACGTCGCGGCGCAGCTCGTCCTCGCTCGCGCCCTCGGCGGCGGTGCGCACGATCACGCCCGCGTCCTCGGGGACGATCTTCTTGAGGATGGTCTTCAGGCGCGCCCGCTCGGTGTCGGGCAGCTTGCGGCTGATGCCGGTCATCGAGCCCTCGGGCACGTAGACCAGGTAGCGGCCGGGCAGCGAGACCTGGCTGGTCAGGCGGGCGCCCTTGTGGCCGATCGGGTCCTTGGTGACCTGCACGAGCACGGACTGGCCGGACTTCAGGGCGGACTCGATGCGGCGCGGCCCGTTGGCCATGCCGAGCGCCTCGAAGTTGACCTCACCGGCGTACAGGACGGCGTTGCGGCCCTTGCCGATGTCGATGAAGGCGGCCTCCATCGACGGCAGGACGTTCTGCACCTTGCCCAGGTAGACGTTGCCGACGTACGACGTCGACTGCTCCTTGTTGACGTAGTGCTCGACGAGCACGTTGTCCTCGAGGACGCCGATCTGGGTGCGGTCGCCGTTCTGGCGGACGATCATCTCGCGGTTGACCGCCTCGCGGCGGGCCAGGAACTCGGCCTCGGTGATGATCGGCACCCGGCGGCGGCCCTGCTCGCGGCCCTCGCGGCGGCGCTGCTTCTTCGCCTCAAGACGGGTCGAGCCCTTGATGGACTGCACCTCGTCGCTCGGCGTGCCGTCGTCCGCGGACTTCTTGCGCGGCTCGCGGACCTTCACGACCGTGCGCTCCGGGTCGCCCTCGCCCGGCTCGCTCTCGGCAGCGTCACCGGCGCGGCGACGACGGCGGCGACGGCGACGGCTGCTGCTGGAGCCCGCCGGTCCTTCGGCGGCCTCGTCGGCCTCCTCGGCGTCCTCCGCGACCTGCTCGGCGGTGTCCTCGGCGTCCTGCTCCGCCTGCTCGGCGGCGACGTCCTCGTCCGGTCCGTCGATGCCGTCGGCGTCGGCGGACTCACCGCGGCGGCGGCGACGGCCACCACGACGGCGACGGCGGCCCTGGCGCTCGCCGGCCTCCTCGCCCTCGGCGACGTCACCGGTCTCGGCCTCGGCCTCGGCGTCCTGCGGCTCCTCCGTCTCGACGGGCTCCACGGCCTCGACGGGCTGCGGGGCCTCGACGGGCTGCTCGTCGGCGGCGCGGCGGCGACGGCGACGGCGCGGGCCCGTCTCCTCCTCGGCGACCGGAGCGGCGGGGGCCTCGGGGGCGGGCGCGGGCGCTGCCTCCGCCTCGGCCGCCTCGGCGGCGGCAGCGGCGGCGGCGCGCTCCGGGGTCTGGAACATCGGCTCGGTGAACACCGGAGCCTGGAACATGGCGACGGCGGGGCGCGCGGGGCGCCGACCCTCGTCCTCGCCCCGGGTACGCGACTCGGCGGGCGGGGCGGTGAACCCGGCGGCGGCCTTGCGGGTGGCGCGACGGCGGTTGCGGGCGCGCGGCGCGGCCTCGGCCTCGTCGGCGGCCTGCGGAACCTGCGGGGCCTCGGCGGCCTGCGGGGCCTGCGCGGCCTCGGCGGCCTTCGCCTCGGCGGCGGGCGCGGCCGCGGCGCGCGTGGCACGGCGGCGGGCGCGGCGGGGCGCCTCGGACTCGGCGGCAGCGGTGGCCTCGGGGACCGCGGCTGCGGGGGTCTCCGGCACGTCGGGGGTCTCCTCGGCCTGCGGCTCGGCGGCGGGGGCGGAGACGGCGCGCGTGGCGCGGCGGCGCGAACGGCGCGGCGCGGCGGACTCGGCCTCCTCCTCGGCCTGCGGGGCCTGCGGCGCCTCGACGGCGGGCTCCGCCGCGGCGGCGGGCTGCTCGGTCTGCGCGGCCTCGGCCTGCGCCTCGGCGGTGGGCGCGGTCACGCCACGGGTGGCACGGCGGCGCGAGCGCCGCGGCGCGGCCTCGGCCTCCGGCTCGACGGCGACCGGCTCGGCGGCGACGGCTTCAGCGGCCACCGGCTCGGCGGCAGCGGCGGCCTCCTGCGGGGCCTCCTCAGCGGCCTTGGGCGCACCGGCCGGAGCGGACGCCTTACGCGTCGCACGCCGACGCGTACGCGCCACCGGAGCCGCCTCAACGGTCTCCGCGGCCTCGGCGACCGACGGCTCGGCGGCCTCGGCCTCCTGCGGGGCCTCCTCGGCAGCCTTGGGCGCACCGGCCGGAGCGGACGCCTTACGCGTCGCACGCCGACGCGTACGCGCCACCGGAGCCGCCTCAACGGTCTCCGCGGCCTCGGCGACCGACGGCTCGACGGCCTCGGCCTGCCCGGCCTGCTCGGCGGCGAGGGCCTCGGCGGCCGTCTCGTCCGTCTCCTCGGCGTCCGGGTCCACGGTGGCGGGGGCGGCCGGTATGGCCGGCGCGGCGTCCGTGGCGGTGCCCGCGGGCGGTCCCGCGGGGCGCGACGCGGCGCGGCGCCGACGGCGCGGCGGCAGCGTGTCGCTGGGGGTGCTGCTGTTCTGCGAGCCCTCAGTGGGGTCGTTCGGCTCAAGCATGCGGGCGGTTCTCCCGTCACGCTCCCGGGCGCCGCGCCGTAAGCCGGACGTACCCGCGGCCCTCGCATGTCGCGCGGGGCCGCCATCCGAGGGCGCGGGCGCCGCACGGGAGCTGTCTATGTCTTGTCTCGCCGGTTCCGTACGCTCCTGGCGGACGGCCTGGCGAAAGTCTTCTGGTCAGTGCGCCGCCCGGCCCAGGTGGCTCCCGAGTACCAAGGGCGGCGCTGCGGTGTGCTCGGCGAGCGCCCCTACGCGGGACCTTCCGGCGCCGGCGCCTTCGCGGCGGCAGCTGCGGCGGCCCCCGCATCGGGATGCCGATCGGCCGGGGCGGCCGTGACTGCCTCGCGGTCGGGCGCGAGCGGGTCGGTCACCGTGCCGGTCTCTTCATCGAAAAGCCCCTGCGCCAGCCTGGTCACCGCTGCGGGGACCGGCGGCGCCAGGTCGGCCACAGCTCGGAGACCGGACAGGACGTCGTCGGGTCGGACGGCAGGTGTCACGTGCCGCACAACCAGCCGCAGTATCGCACAGGGCTTGTCGGTCGGCCTATCAGCGACGGAGGCGAGCGCCTCCGGGGTGAGGGCGCCCAGGCTCACGACGGCGGCGCGGGCGTCGAACGTGCGCATCCCGTTCTTCGTGCGGCGCTGGACCTCGACGGTCTCGGCGGCGCGGAAGGCGTCCGCGGCCCGCTCGGCGTCGGCGGTCTCCACGCCGTCGAGGCGCAGCTCCCACACGGAGGCGGTCAGGCGGTCGGCGAGCCCGGAGGTGCGGGCCTCGACGGCGTCCGTGATGTCGAGCCCGGCGGGCAGCGACTCGTTGAGCAGCTCCCGCAGCTTCTGCGGGTCGCGGGGCTCGGTGAGCGCGATCTCCAGATACTCGGCCTCGCTGCCCGTGCCGGTGGGTGCGGCATTGGCGTACGACACCTTCGGGTGCGGGGTGAAGCCCGCCGAGTACGCCATGGGCACCTCGGCGCGGCGCAACGCCCGCTCGAAGGCGCGCTGGAAGTCACGGTGGCTGGTGAACCGGAGGCGGCCGCGCTTGGTGTAACGCAGACGGATGCGCTGCGCCACGGGCGCGGGCGGCGGGCCTTCGGGCTGTCGCTTGCCCAGGGGAACTTCTCCTCGTGTACGCGGTCCGTGACGCTGCCCCCACATGGGCGGGGAGCACGTCCGGGCGGACGCTTGCCCGGTGTCGTGGTCCGGATCATCCTCGCTTCGGCGGGGACATTTCGCGCCGGACCTTCTTGTCTAGAGTACGCGCTTCGCCGCCCGCGGGTTCCCTCCGGGCCCCGGGACCCTCGGTGACGGACAGCTTCTCGCGGGACGAGCCAAACAGCAGCCGCCGGAAGTCCGCCCGGGCCTCCCGCGCGCTGTCGCGCACGGAGCCGAGTGCCGCGCGGGCGACGTGGCCCACGGCCCGGACGGCCCGGCCCGCCGGGCGCCACAGCGCGTCGCGCAGGACGTGTCCGACCGGTGTGAAGAGGTGCCGGTACACCCAGCGCCCCGGCTCCACGAAGACCAACTGGAGCAGTCGGCAGAGGAAGCGCCACACGGCCCGCGAGATGTGCCCGGCGACCCGCCAGGCGTGTCCGAACGCGTCCCCGATCTCCCCCGCGACGAACGCGACGGCCCGGCCGACCGGCGCGAGCACCCACCGCCACAGGGCGACGGCGGGCACCACGAAGATCCACCGCAAGAGGGTGCCGACGACGATCCCGATGCCCCGCAGCACCCACCAGAACCCGAGGCCGATGCCCCGCACCACCCACCACACGCCCCGCGCGAGCCACGCGAGACCGTGCCCGACCGGTGTCAGGAGGCGCGCGTACAGCCACCGCGCGGGCACCACCACGAGCATCCGCCCCAGCAGGACGAGCCCGTGCCCGAGCGGCGTGAGCACCCGCCGGTACGCCCACACGGCGGGGACGACGACCAGCAGGCGGGCCAGCCAGAGGAGCCCGAGCCCGACCGGCTTGAGCACATGGCGCCACAGGGCCACCCAGGGCCAGACGAAGAGGGCCTTGCCGATGATGGCGAGGACGGCGGCGATCCCCCGCCAGACCCACCCGAGCGCCCGGCCGACCGGCCGCAGCGCCCGGTCGTACACGAACCGCGCGCACACCACCAGGGCGTCCCACACGATTCGCACCGGCACCACGAGCACCAGGACCACGATCCGCACCGGCAGCCGCAGCGCCACCACGAGACACCCCTCGGCCCGCGGGGCGGGCTCGGGGGCGTCCTTCGTCAGCGACACGGGCACGGCGGCCACCGGCTCGGCAGCCACCTCCGGCACCCGCTCGGGCCACGGCTTCCACTGCGGCTGCGGCTGCGGCTCCGGCGGGAGCCCCTTCTCAAGGTCCATGCCTAGTGAGACGCCGCCACCGGCACCCCGTTCCCCCCGTTTCCGAACTGCGACGCCGGCGCCGACGCCCCGGACCGCCTACTTGACGACCGTGAGCGGCAGCAGCTTCTTGCCGGTCGGGCCGACCTGGATGTGGGTGTCCATCTGCGGGCACACCCCGCAGTCGAAGCACGGGGTCCAGCGGCAGTCCTCGACCTCGGTCTCGTCGAGGGCGTCCTGCCAGTCCTCCCAGAGCCAGTCCTTGTCGAGGCCGGAGTCCAGGTGGTCCCAGGGCAGGACCTCCTCGTAGGTGCGCTCGCGGGTGGTGTACCAGTCGACGTCCACGCCGAAGGCGGGCAGGGCCTTGTCGGCGCAGGCCATCCAGCGGTCGTAGGAGAAGTGCTCGCGCCAGCCGTCGAAGCGGCCGCCGTCCTCGTAGACGGCGCGGATGACGGCGCCGATGCGGCGGTCGCCGCGGGAGAGGAGGCCCTCGACGATGCCGGGCTTGCCGTCGTGGTAGCGGAAGCCGATGGAGCGGCCGTACTTCTTGTCGCCGCGGATCTTGTCGCGCAGCTTGGTGAGGCGCTCGTCCGTCTGCTCGGCGCTGAGCTGCGGCGCCCACTGGAACGGGGTGTGGGGCTTCGGCACGAAGCCGCCGATGGACACCGTGCAGCGGATGTCGTTCGAGCCGGAGACCTCGCGGCCCTTCTGGATGACGTTCATCGCCATGTCGGCGATCTGCAGGACGTCGTCGTCGGTCTCGGTGGGCAGGCCGCACATGAAGTACAGCTTCACCTGGCGCCAGCCGTTGCCGTACGCGGTGGCGACGGTCCGGATGAGGTCCTCTTCGGAGACCATCTTGTTGATGACCTTGCGCATGCGCTCGCTGCCGCCCTCGGGGGCGAACGTGAGGCCGGAGCGGCGGCCGTTGCGCGTCAGCTCGTTGGCCAGGTCGACGTTGAAGGCGTCCACGCGGGTGGAGGGGAGGGACAGGCCGATCTTGTCCTCGGTGTAGCGGTCCGCGAGGCCCTTGGCGATGTCGCCGATCTCGGAGTGGTCGGCGGACGAGAGGGAGAGCAGGCCCACCTCCTCGAAGCCCGTGGCCTTCAAGCCCTTGTCGACCATCTCGCCGATGCCCGTGATCGAGCGCTCGCGCACCGGGCGCGTGATCATGCCCGCCTGGCAGAAGCGGCAGCCGCGTGTGCAGCCGCGGAAGATCTCCACGGACATGCGCTCGTGGACGGTCTCCGCGAGCGGGACCAGCGGCTGCTTCGGGTACGGCCACTCGTCGAGGTCCATGACGGTGTGCTTGGACACGCGCCACGGCACACCGGACTTGTTCGGCACGACGCGGCCGATGCGGCCGTCCGGGAGGTACTCGACGTCGTAGAAGGCCGGGATGTAGACGTTGCCGGTCCTGGCGAGGCGGAAGAGGACCTCCTCGCGGCCGCCGGGGCGGCCCTCGGCCTTCCAGACGCGGATGATCTCCGTCATGTCGAGCACGGCCTGCTCGCCGTCGCCGATGATCGCCGCGTCGATGAAGTCCGCGATCGGCTCGGGGTTGAAGGCCGCGTGGCCGCCCGCGAGGACGATCGGGTCGTCGACAGTGCGTTCACGCGCCTCCAGCGGGATGCCCGCGAGGTCCAGGGCCGTCAGCATGTTCGTGTAGCCGAGCTCCGTGGAGAAGCTCAGGCCGAACACGTCGAAGGCCTTGACCGGCCGGTGGCTGTCCACCGTGAACTGCGGGACCTTGTGCTCCCGCATCAGCTCCTCAAGGTCCGGCCACACGCTGTACGTGCGCTCGGCGAGGACGCCCTCGCGCTCGTTCAGGACCTCGTAGAGGATCATGACGCCCTGGTTGGGCAGACCGACCTCGTACGCGTCCGGGTACATGAGCGCCCAGCGGACGTCACAGGAGTCCCACGGCTTGACCGTGGAGTTGAGCTCGCCGCCTACGTACTGGATCGGCTTCTGCACATGCGGGAGCAGGGCTTCGAGCTGTGGGAAAACCGACTCGACAGACATCGCTGGACCTTCGTGAGCTGACAGGGGTGACCCTCAAGCCTAACGTGGCCGGGCCCGCGCCCCGTACCTCGATCGGCCCACCCCGCCGCGGGCTCAGCCGCCGAGCGCGCTCCGCACCTTCGGTGCCGCCGCCCGTGCCCACACCTCGGGCAGTTCCCGCTCCCGGGCCGCCGCGGCCGCCTCCTCGCGGCCGTACAGCAGGCCCCAGGTGTACGCGGACTCACCCGCCGCGTGCGCCTGGATCGCCAGGTTCCGCAGGGCCTCGCGGGCGACGACGCTGTCCTGGTGCTCGCCGAGGACGCTCTGCACGGCCTTCATGCGCTTGGCGAAGCGCTTCGCGGGCTTGCCCAGGGCGGGCTTCGCGGCCTCGCCCGCGTACCGGGCGCGCTTGGCGGCCTTGCGGGCCTCGTGCATCGCCACGTCGCGCTCCTCGCCGGGGGCCAGGGCGAGGGCCTGGTCCACGCGGGCCGCGAGCCGGTCGAAGTCCTTGAGCACCGCCTTGGGCAGGGCGTTCTCGGCGGGGGCCGCGGCGGCCTCGCGCAGCGGCGGGTCGGCGAGCAGCGCGTCGACGGCGTCGAGGAGGGCCAGATAGCGCGCCGAGTCGAGGACGGCGACCGTCTTGCGGCGCGATCCGGTGCGGCCCGCGATCGACCAGATCCGCAGGCGGGCGCGGACGGGGCCGAGGCGCAGCGTGCGGGGGACGTCCGCGAGGGCGGTGGTCAGGCGCTCGGTGAGGACCTCGCGGTCGCGGTCCACGCCCAGTTCGCCGGCCAGCCACTTCAGCTCCTCGCCGAGCGGGTCGGTGACGTTCCGGTCGAGGATCTTGCGGTACGTCTTGAAGGCGCTGCGCAGGCGGCGGGTCGCCACGCGCATCTGGTGGACGGAGTCGGGGAGGTCCTGGCGGACGGCGGGGTCCATGGCCACGAGGGCTTCGCGTTGTGCGTGGAGGTACGCCAGGACGTGACTCCCGGCCGAGTCGTCCGTGCCGGGCGCCGAGGGCCGCGCCGGACGCCTGCTGTCGGCGGGGTCCGCCGTTTCGGCCAGGGCCCTCGCCAGTTTCGATGTCGACGTCGCGCGGCGTACCCCCGCCTTGTTCAGCCTCTTCTCGACCTTGTCCAGGAGGGTCGGGGGCGTCTCCTCCGCCAGTTCGACCTCGATCTCCGTCCAGGCGGTCGTGGCGGAGCCGTCGTGCAGCCGCTGGGCCCGTACGTCGTCGACGCTGGCCTCGGCGAGGAGAGTGCCCGACGCGTCGACGAGGTGGCGCAGGGCGCGCGCCGAGCGGAGGCGTACGACCGGCACCAGGGGGGTGTCGCGCACCCGGGAGCGGACGAGTCCCGTGAGCGCGGGCGGCACGTCGTCCGACAGGGGGGCCTGGATCTCGTCGCGCACGCCGTCCGTGAGGGAGACGGGGAGCTTCAGGTGCCAGCCCGCGTCGGAGCCGCCGGTGCGGCGGCGCAGGGTGATGGCGGCGCGGGCGAGGCGCTGGTCGGCGGTGTCGTAGTAGACCGCGTCGAGGTCGGTGACGCCTTTGTCGATGACGTCGGCGACTCCGGCGACGCCGCTTAGGTCAGGGAGGCCTTGGCCGGCCCCGGCGTCGTACTTCCGCTCGATCTCGCGCTTCGTCTCCGCCATGAGCCGAATCTAGACGCGATCCGGGGCGCCCGGCAGTCCCTGGGCGCCCCGGTGACGGGATCAGGCCGACAGGGGCCGCTGCACCTTGATCGACTGGAGGAGGCCGACGGCCACCCAGACGGCGAACATGGAGGTTCCGCCGTAGGAGACGAAGGGCAGCGGCAGGCCCGCCACGGGCATGATGCCGAGGGTCATGCCGATGTTCTCGAAGGCCTGGAAGGCGAACCAGGCGATGATCCCGGCGGCGACGATCGTGCCGTACAGCTCGGTCGTCTCGCGGGCGATGCGGCAGGCGCGCCACAGGACGACGCCCAGGAGGAGCAGGATCGCGCCCGCGCCGACGAAGCCCAGTTCCTCGCCCGCGACGGTGAAGACGAAGTCGGTCTGCTGCTCGGGGACGAACTGGCCGGTGGTCTGGGAGCCGTGGGTGAGCCCGGTGCCGGTGAGGCCGCCGGAGCCGATGGCGATGCGGGCCTGGTTGGTGTTGTAGCCGACGCCCGCCGGGTCGAGCGCGGGGTTGGCGAAGGCGGCGAAGCGGGCGATCTGGTAGTCGTCGAGGACGCCGAGCTGCCATATGGCGACGCCGCCGAGCGCGCCCGCGCCGAGCAGTCCGAAGACCCACCGGTTGGAGGCGCCGGAGGCGAGCAGGACGCCGAGGACGATCATCACTATCACCATGACCGAGCCGAGGTCGGGCATCAGCATGATGATCATGATCGGTACGGTGGCGAGGCCGAGGGCCTGGACGACGGTGCGGTGGTCGGGGTGCTCCCGGTCGCCCGCGTCGACGCGGGCCGCGAGCATCATCGCCATGCCCAGGATGATGGTGATCTTGCAGAACTCGGAGGGCTGGAGCGACTGGCCGCCGATGACGATCCACGCGTGGGCGCCGTTGACGGTCGCGCCGAGCGGGGTCAGGACGAGCAGGATCAGGAAGACCGAGATGCCGTAGAGGATCGGCACGGCGGTGCGCAGCATGGTGTGGCCGAGCCAGATCGTGCCCGCCATCAGCGCGAGGCCGATGCCGATGTTGATGACGTGCTTGGTCACGAAGGCGTACGGGTCGTCGCCGACCAGCTCGGTGCGGTTGCGGGTCGCGGAGTAGACGAGCGCCGAGCCGATCACGGAGAGCGCGAGGGCGGCGAGCAGTATCCACCAGTCGAGCCTGCGCAGCAGCGAGTCGCGGGCGAACAGGCGGGCCATGGTGGAGCGCTCGGGGCCGTAGCCCGAGACGGAGAAACCGTTGTTCATGGTCATGGGCGCAGCCCATTCCTTGGAAGGGCGGTGGTGGGAGACGGGCGGGACATCAGTCGCGCCTCCAGCCCGCGGGCGCGCCCGCGAGTTCCTGCTGGTCCTGGTCCTGCTGATCCTGTTGCTGCTGGTCCTGGTCCTGTTGCTGGTCCTGGTCCTGCTGCTGGTCGGTCAGCTCCTGCGGCGGCTTGGGCTTGCCGGGCTTGTACGGCTTGATCTTCGGGGCGTCGATGGAGCCGTCGGCCTCGATCTTCGGCAGGGACTTCTGCGGCTGGGGCAGCAGGGCCTTCTTGAGGTCCTGGTTGCCGCTGTCGTCCAGGCCGTAGATCGCGTTGTAGATCTGGCGCACGGCGGGCCCGGACGCGCCGGAGCCCGTACCGCCCTGGGAGATCGTCATCACGATCGAGTAGTCCTTGGTGTACGTCGCGAACCACGACGTCGTCTGCTTGCCGTAGACCTCGGCGGTGCCCGTCTTGGCGTGCATCGGGATCTTGTCCTGCGGCCAGCCGCCGAACCGCCAGGCGGCGGTTCCCTTGGTGGCGACGTCGGCGAGGGCACCGTCTATGTCCTTGCGCAGGGCCGCGTCCATGGGCAGCTTGCCGTGCGCCTCGGGCTTGATCTCCTCGACGTGCTTGCCGTCGGGGCTGATGATCGCCTTGCCGACGGTGGGGTTGTAGAGGGTGCCGCCGTTGGCGATGGCGGAGTAGATCGTGGCCATCTGGATGGGCGTGACGAGCGTGTCGCCCTGGCCGATGGAGTAGTTGACGGAGTCACCGGCGCGCATCTTCATGCCTTCGAGGCAGTTCTCGTAGGCGATGCGCTCGGCGTAGTCGCCGCTCTTCTTGCCCTGCTTGCACCAGGCGTCCTTGTTGGCCTTCCAGTAGTCCTTCTTCCACTGGCGGTCGGGGACGCGGCCGCTGACCTCGTTCGGCAGGTCGACGCCGGTCTCCTTGCCGAGGCCGAACTGGTGGGCGGTCCGGTAGAACCAATCCTTGGGGTCCTTCGCGGGCTTGTTGCCGCCGTCCTTGCGCCACTCGTCGTGCGACAGCTTGTAGTAGACGGTGTCGCAGGAGACCTCCAGGGCCTGGCCGAGGGTGATGCTGCCGTGGCCCTGGGACTCGAAGTTCTTGAAGACCTGGCCGCCGATGGAGTACGAGCTGGGGCAGGGGTAGCGGCCGTTGAACTCGTAGCCCGCGTTGACCGCGGCGGTCGTCGGGATGACCTTGAAGATCGAGCCGGGGGCGGCCTGGCCCTGGATGGCGCGGTTCAGGAGCGGGTAGTTGGACTTCTTGCCGGTGAGCTTGGCGTAGTCCTTGCCGGAGATGCCGCCGACCCAGGCGTTCGGGTCGTACGTCGGGTTGGAGGCCATGGCGACGACGCGCCCGGTCTTGTTCTCCATGACGACGACGGCGCCCGCGTCGGCCTTGTAGTTCTCGCCGGTGTTCTTGTCGAACTCGTCGCGTGCCTTCTTCATGGCGTTGTTCAGCCAGTACTCGGACACCGCCTGGACGCGGGCGTCGATGCTGGTCACGACGTTCGAGCCGGGCTCGGCCTTGTCGGACTTGGCCTTCCCTATGACCCGCCCGAGGTTGTCGACCTCGTAGCGGGTGACGCCCGCCTTGCCGCGCAGCTGCTTGTCGTACGTCCGCTCCAGGCCGGAGCGGCCCACCTGGTCGGAGCGCAGGAACGGCGAGTCGGTGTCCTTGGCCTTGTTGATCTCGTCGTCGGTGACGGGCGAGAGGTAGCCGAGGACCTGGGCGGTGTTGGACTTGCCCGGCGCGGCGTAGCGGCGCACGGCGGTGGGCTCCGCGGTGATGCCGGGGAAGTCCTCGGAGCGCTCGCGGATCTGCAGGGCCTGCTTGGGCGTGGCCTCGTCCGTGATGGGGATGGGCTGGTACGGCGAGCCGTTCCAGCAGGGCTGCGGGGTCTTGGAGTCGCAGAGCCGGACCTTGTCGGAGACGTCCTTGGGGCTCATGCCGAGGACGTCGGCGAGCTTGGTGAGGACGCCCTTGCCGTCGTCCTTCATCTTCATCAGCTCGGTGCGGGACGCGGAGACCACGAGGCGGGTCTGGTTGTCGGCGATGGGCACGCCGCGGGCGTCGAGGATCTCGCCGCGCACGGCGGGCTGGACGACCTGCTGGACGTGGTTGCCGGAGGCCTCCTCGGCGTACTCGGCGCCGTTGCGGACCTGGAGGTACCACAGGCGGCCGCCGAGGGTGAGGAGCAGCGAGACGACGAGGATCTGGATGACGACGAGGCGGATCTGGACGCGTGGCGTGCGGCCCGTCTCCGGGATGTTGGTCATGGGCGCAGCCCCCTCTGCGGAAGGGCGGTGGCGGACGACGGGCGGACGGTCACTGCGCCCCTCCCCTGGTTCCGTGCGTCGACTGCGGTGCGCTCACAGGCGCTTGACCCCCTTGATGCGTCCGGCGCGGGCGGCGCGGACCTTGGCCGCCTTGGTGCGCAGGCCACCGCCGCGCTGGCTGCCGATGCTCAGGCCGGTGCCGGAGGACAGGAAGCCCGAGGAGACGTCGGCGGCCTTGGCGCCCGTGGCGGTCTCGCCCAGCGGGTCGTTCTCGGCGCGGCGGGCGAGCGCGATGATCAGCGGAATGGTGAACGGCGCGAGCAGCAGGTCGTACAGGGCGGCCGTGAACAGGAGTCCGCCGAGGCCGACGTGGCGGGCCGCGTCGTCGCCGACGAGGGCGCCCACGCCCGCGTACAGGAGCGTCGAGCCGACGGCGGCGCCGACCACGACGAAGAGCGGGCCGCTGGCGGAGCGCAGCCGTCCGGTCTCGGGCTTGGCGAGGCCCGCGAGGTAGCCGATGACGCACAGCACGAGGGCGTAGCGCCCCGCGGCGTGGTCGGCGGGCGGTGCCAGGTCGGTGAGCAGGCCCGCGCCGAAGCCGATCAGGGCGCCGCCGACGTGGCCGTACACGAAGGCCAGGCCGAGGACGGTGAGCAGGACCAGGTCGGGTACGGCGCCCGGGAGTTGGAGCCGGGCGAGCACGCTGACCTGGACGACGAGGGCGACCACGACGAGGGCGCTGGAGAGCAGGATCCGGTTGAAGCGCATGGTGTCAGTGCTCCTACTGCTCGTCGCGCTCGGTGCCGTCGGCGGGGGCCTGCCCGGACGGCGTCGCGGTGACCGTGACGGTGGGGGCGGGCTTGGGCTTGGCGGGCTTGGACGGCAGGACGGTGTCGCGGGGGTCCTTGCGGGGGGCCTCGACGACGACGCCGACGACGTCCAGCTTGGTGAAGCCGACATACGGCCGGACGTACACGTTCCGGGTCAGGTCGCCGCCGGAGGGGTCGACGCGGACGACCTGGCCGACGGGGACGCCCGGCACGAACGGCTTGTCGGCCTGGGAGCCGAAGGTGACCAGGCGGTCGCCCTTCTTGATCTTCGCCTTGCCGTTGAGCATCTGGACGCGCAGCGGGCGGTCGCCCTGGCCGGAGGCGAAGCCGAGCTCGTCGGTCTTCTCCATGCGGGTGCCGACGGTGAAGTCGGGGTCGTTGGCGAGCAGCACCGTCGCGGTGGACGGGCCGACGGTGGTGACGCGGCCGACCAGGCCGTCGCCGTTGAGGACCGTCATGTCGCGCTTGAGGCCGTCGTTCGCGCCCGCGTCGATGGTGACCGTCCAGGAGAAGCCCTGGGCCGCTCCTATGCCGATGACCTCCGCGCCCTTGATGCCGTACTGGCCCGCGCCCGCCGTCTTGAGCAGGGAGTCGAGCTGTTTGACCCGGCTGCGGTTGCGGTCGTCGCTGCCGAGCTTGGCCTTGAGCGCGGCGTTCTCCCGCTCCAGCTGGGCGATGCGGTCGTGGCGGCCACCGGAGTCGCGGACCGCGCCGATGGCGTTGCCGATCGGGTCCACCGCGCCCGCCATGCCGTCCTCGACCGGGCCGAAGACCGTGGCGGCGGCCTGGCGGGCACCGTCGACCGGTGAATCCTCGCCACCGCGGATGTCCACCGTGATCAGTGCGAACGCGATGGCGATCAGCAGCACCAGGAGCAGCCGGCTCTCTCGTGTGTCCCTCACGTGCGGCGGCCGTGCCTTCCTCAAGTAGGAATCTGCGGAATGTGAGCCCGCGGGGTCCCCGGAGCCCCGAAGTCCGCGGAATTCTTATGCCTTGCCTATATATCAACGATCCGCCGCACGAGGCGGCAGGCACTCGTACGGCGGACCTTTTCACGTCAGGTCGTGTGCGGGTCGTGACGTCCGGTCAGCGGACGCGGCCGCCCGGCCACTGTAGTGACCGGGCGCCTGGTGTCACGCGGCGGGACGTCGTCCCTGTCGTCGTCCCCTACGGGTCAGCGGCGGGGCTGGGCGTCGAGCACCTGCTGGAGCGCCTCGAACTCCTCGACGCACTTGCCGGAGCCGAGCGCCACGCTGTCCAGCGGGTCCTCGGCGATGTGGATCGGCATGCCCGTCTCGCGGCGCAGCCGCTCGTCGAGGCCGCGCAGGAGCGCGCCGCCGCCGGTCAGGACGATGCCGCGGTCCATGACGTCGCCGGACAGCTCGGGCGGGCACTTGTCGAGCGTGGTCTTGACCGCGTCGACGATGGCGTTGACGGGCTCCTCGATCGCCTTGCGGACCTCGGCCGCGGAGATCACCACGGTCTTGGGCAGGCCGGAGACCAGGTCGCGGCCGCGGATCTCGGTGTGCTCGTCGGCGTCCATGTCGTACGCGGAACCGATGGTGATCTTGATCTGCTCGGCCGTGCGCTCACCGAGGAGGAGGGAGTACTCCTTCTTGATGTGCTGGATGATCGCGTTGTCCAGCTCGTCGCCCGCGACGCGGATGGACTGTGCCGTGACGATTCCGCCGAGGGAGATGACGGCGACCTCGGTGGTGCCGCCGCCGATGTCCACCACCATGTTGCCGGTGGCCTCGTGGACCGGGAGGCCGGAGCCGATGGCCGCGGCCATGGGCTCCTCGATGATGTGCACCTGGCGGGCACCCGCCTGCGAGGAGGCCTCGATGACGGCGCGGCGCTCGACCCCGGTGATACCGGAGGGCACACAGACGACGACGCGCGGGCGGGCCAGATAGCGACGCTTGTGGATCTTCAGAATGAAGTAGCGGAGCATCCGCTCGGTGATCTCGAAGTCGGCGATGACGCCGTCCTTCAGCGGACGCACCGCGACGATGTTGCCGGGCGTGCGCCCGATCATCTTCTTCGCTTCTGCGCCGACCGCGAGGATGCCGCCGGTGTTGGTGTTGATCGCGACGACGGACGGCTCGTTGAGTACGATCCCCCGACCCCTGACGTACACCAGCGTGTTGGCGGTCCCGAGGTCGACAGCCATGTCACGGCCGATGAACGACATGTTGTTCCCCATGAGGATGCGTCTGGCCTTCCCTAGTGGAGCGTGTGATGGCTTGTTAGGTAGGCGAGGTGGGTGCTGTGTGGCGTGGAGGCTTCCATCGTAGTCTCGCCCGCACGCACACGGCGCGAGGGTCTCCGCCATTGTCAGCAGATGATGTGGCGCCCCGCTCTTGGAGACGTGCCATCCGAGGCACGGGTTCCCCCAATCGGGGCGCATATGCCAAAAGACGGCCGAATTTCTTCGGCCGTCCCTGGTCGGTGGAGCGATCGCACTGACTACATGTCAGGACCCGGAACCTCAGACGAGACCCGGAAAGAAGATCTTGAGCTCGCGCTCGGCGGACTCCTCGGAGTCGGAGGCGTGCACGAGGTTCTCCCGGACGATGCTGCCGAAGTCGCCGCGGATGGAGCCGGGCGCGGCGGCGATCGGGTCGGTCGGGCCCGCGAGCTGGCGCATTCCCTCGATCACGCGCTCACCCTCGATGACGAGGGCGACCACCGGGCCGGAGGCCATGAACGCGACCAGCGGCTCGTAGAACGGCTTGCCCTTGTGCTCGCCGTAGTGCGCCTCCAGCGTGTCCTGGTCAAGGGTGCGCAGCTCCAGCGCGGAGATGGTCCAGCCCGCCTTGCGCTCGATACGGCCGATGATCTCCCCGATCAGTCCCCGGCGAACGGTGTCGGGCTTGAGAAGAACGAGCGTGCGCTGGCTCATGGTGTGCGGCTCCAAGAGGTGTTTTCACGATCACATGGGATGGATTCCGCACGATACCGGGGGCACTACGGAGGGTGGCCATCGGGTGAGCGCGATATCGAGCCACTCCGGCAGTTCGGGGAAATAGCCCGTCCGGCGTTTGAGGACGAGGCCGGGGGCCGAAGAAAGCCCGTCCGGCGTTTGAGGACGAGCGCGCAGCGCGATGCACGGCCCCGGGGCCCCGGGGGGGAGGCCGGGTCAGCCCCCGGAGGCCTCCCCCTGCTCGGCCAGCGCGGCGAACCGCGCTTTCGCCTCGTCGATCTTCTGGCCGAAGTGCACGGACGCCCACCACAGCGCGGCGAACATCGCCCCCATGAAGAACATGATCGGCACCACGAAGCCGCTCGCGATCAGCGCGACCTGCAGGGCCCAGCCGAGCTGGACCCCACCCGGCCGGGTGACCATGCCGCACAGCAGGACGGACAGCGCCATCGCGACGCCGCACACCGTCCAGACCGTGCTCGTCTCCAGGTCCGGGTCCTTCATGGCGACCAGACCGGCGAATCCGATGACGAGGAACTCCCCGATGAGGGTCGAAGAACAGAGCGTACGCACGGCGGTCAGCCCCTCCCCAGGAGCAGTCGGGCCTCGCCCACGGTGATGACGGAGCCGGTGACCAGGACGCCGCCGCCCGCGAACTCGCCCTCCTCCTCGGCGAGGGTGATCGCCGCCTCCAGGGCGTCGTCCATACGCGGCTCGACCTGGACCCGGTCGTCGCCGAAGACCTCGACGGCGATGGCCGCGAGCTCGTCGGCGCCGAGCGCGCGGTCGCTGGAGTTCTGCGTGACGACGACCTCGGCGAAGATCGGCTCGAAGGCCTCCAGCATGCCGCGCGCGTTCTTCCCGTCGCTCACGCCGAGGACGCCGATCAGCCGGCTGAAGTCGAAGACCTCGCTGATGGACGCCGCGGCGGCACGGGCCCCCGCCGGGTTGTGCGCGGCGTCGAGGACGACCGTGGGCGAGCGGCGGACGACTTCGAGGCGGCCCGGGGATGCCACCGCGGCGAAGGCCTTGCGGACCGTGTCGATGTCCAGGGGCTCCACGCGCTGGGCGCCGACGCCGAAGAACGCCTCGACGGCGGCGAGCGCCACCGCCGCGTTGTGCGCCTGGTGCTCGCCGTGCAGCGGCAGGAACACCTCCTCGTACTCCCCGCCGAGGCCGCGCAGCGTGAGCAGCTGGCCGCCGACGGCGACCTGGCGGCCGATGAGCCCGAACTCCAAGCCTTCACGGGCGACCGTCGCGTCCACCTCGACGGCCTTCTTCAGGAGCACCTGCGCGGCGTCCACCGGCTGCTGGGCCAGGATGACCGTCGCGTCCTGCTTGACGATGCCGGACTTCTCGACGGCGATCTCGGCGGGCGTGGTGCCGAGCCGGTCGGTGTGGTCCAGGTCGATGGGGGTGACGACGGCGACCGCGCCGTCGATCACGTTCGTCGCGTCCCAGGTGCCGCCCATGCCGACCTCGACGACGGCGACGTCGACCGGGGCGTCCGCGAAGGCCGCGTACGCCATGCCCGTGAGTACCTCGAAGAAGGAGAGGCGGTGCTCCTCCTTGGCGTCGACGAGGTCCACGTACGGCTTGATGTCCTGGTACGCCTCGATGAAGCGCTCGGGGTCGATGGGGGCGCCGTCCAGGCTGATGCGCTCCGTGATCGACTGGACGTGCGGGGACGTGTACCGCCCGGTGCGCAGCTCGAAGGCGCCGAGGAGCGCCTCGATCATGCGGGCCGTGGACGTCTTGCCGTTCGTCCCCGTGATGTGGATCGAGGGGTACGCGCGCTGGGGCTCGCCCAGGACGTCCATCAGCAGGGCGATGCGCCGCAGCGACGGGTCCAGCTTGGTCTCGGGCCAGCGGGCCACGAGCTCCCCCTCGACCTCGCGCAGCGCCCTGTCCACCTCGGGGTCGGCGGGGCGGGACGGGACGTCGCCCTGCGGCGGGCCGCCCTGGGTGCGCAGGGTGCGGCTGCCCGCCTCGATCACGGCGAGGTCGGGGTCGCGGTCCGTTTCGGCGGCGACGATGTCGTCGAACTGGTCGAAGGAGTCGGCCGGGCCGGTCTCGTCGTCGCGCGGGCTGTCGTTCGGAGGGAGGTCACTCACGTACGCCAGTCTACGGAGACCCACCGACAGCGGCCGGGCGGGCGGGGCCCCGCCCGCCCCGGACCCCGCTCCCCCGTGCCCGATCGGCCCGGGGCGGCCGCCCGCGGAGGCCGCGCGGGCCGCCTCCGCCACGGGTCGGGACTTTAGGCCTGTCCGATTCGGGACCTTGGTCCCTCCGTCGCCCGAATGGGCCCGGCAAACTTGGCGATCATGGACATAGGGATCGACCTCGGCACCGCCAACACGCTTCTGTACGTCCGCGGTCAGGGCATCGTGCTCAACGAACCGTCCGTGGTCGCCGTCAAGGAAGGCGCGCGCGCCGCGCTCGCCGTCGGGACGGAGGCCAAGGAGACCATCGGCCGCACGCCCGGCTCCATCACGGCCATCCGCCCCCTCAAGGACGGCGTGATCAGCGACTTCGAGGCGGCCGAGGAGATGATCCGGCACTTCGTGCGCAAGGCCGTCCCGGGGCGCCGCCCGCGTACGCGCATGGTGGTGTGCGTCCCCAGCGGCGTCACGCCCGTCGAGCGGCGCGCCATCGTGCACGCCGCGCAGCGGGCCGGGGCGCGGGCCGTGCACCTCGTCGAGGAGCCGATGGCGGCGGCGATCGGCGCGGGGCTTCCCGTGGCGGAGCCGCGCGGCTCCATGGTCGTCGACATCGGCGGCGGCACCACCGAGGTCGCCGTGATCTCCCTGGGCGGGATCGTCACCGCCCAGTCCCTGCGCGTCGGCGGCGACCGCCTCGACACCGCGATCACCGACTACGTCCGCAAGGAGCACGCCCTCCTCATCGGCGAGCGCACCGCCGAGGACATCAAGGTCGGGATCGGCTCGGCGTGGCCGGTGCCCGGCGAGGACTCCTTCGAGGACCGCACCTTCACCGTGCGGGGCCGCGAGAAGGTGGGCGGTCTGCCCAAGACGGTGGAGCTGACCGTGCGGGAGGTGCGGGCCGCTCTCGACGAGCCCGTGGAGGCGATCATCGCGGCGGTGCGGGCCACCCTTGAGGAGTGTCCCCCGGAGCTGTCCGGGGACGTCATGGAGCACGGCATCGTCCTCACCGGGGGCGGGGCGCTGCTGCCCGGCCTCGATCTGCGGCTCGCCTCCGCGACCGGGATTCCCGTCTTCGCGGCCGACGACCCGCTGGACAGCGTGGCGCTGGGGTGCGGGAAGTGCGTGGAGGACTTCGACGGACTCGAGCGGGTCATGTCCGCGGCCTGAGCCCTTGAGGCCCCGCTCCTTCGCGGAGGGTGCGGGGTCAGACCGGTTCGTCGGTGGGGAGGTCGGCCTCGACCTCGTACGAGCCGTCGCGCGGGCCCGCGAAGAACGTGCCGCCCAGGGTCCGGACGCGCTCGCCCATCCCGGCCGTCCCCGTCCCCGCGGACACCGGCGCCGCGGGCCCGTCGGGCTCCCCGGCGGGCCCCACGGAGGGCAGCGGATTGCTGACGCGGACGCGCAGACGGCCCTCCCGGACGGTGACGCGGGCCGTGACGACCTCCCCGGGCGCGTACTTCGCCGCGTTCGTGAGGCACTCCTGCACCACCCGGTGCACGGCCGCCTGGCGCAGGGGCGAGAGGCGGTGGGCCGCGGCGTCGACGTGCAGGTCGACGGGGCTGCCCGCGAGGGCGCTGCGCCGGACCAGCTCGGGGAGGGCCTCCACGCCGGGTGTGGGGCGGCCGTCGACGCCGCGCTGGACGATGATCTCGTTCAGCATGCGGTGCGCGGAGCGCGCGGTCTCGGAGAGCTCCTCGAAGCCGTCGGCGTGCGGGCCGCCCGCCGCGCGCCGCGCGAGCACCTGGGAGCGGACGCTGAGCAGCGTGAGCTCGCGGCCGACGAAGTCGTGCACGTCGCGCGCGATGCGCGCCCGCTCCCGCTGCACCGCCTGCAGCGTCTCCGTCTCGGCCCGCTGGGCCTCAAGCGCGCGGACGAGGTCCTGCCGGTTGGCGGCGACGCCGACGCCCGCGGCGAGCGCCCCGATCGGCACGACGAGGCTGAGGAACTCGCTGAGCGTGTCGCCCCTGTGCACCGGCCAGCCGGGCAGATTGAACATCACGTACGCGAAGGACACATAGCCGATCACGCCCACGGCCCCGGCCAGGCGGCCCCGGTAGCGGGCCAGCGAGTACAGGGCGAACTGCGCGAGCGTCAGCTCGTGCAGCCAGCCGAGCAGCACCAGCGCCACCAGGTACGGCACCCACGGCGCGACCCGCCGCAGCAGCAGCGTCGCCGCGCCCGCCGTGAGGACGAGCGCGGCCGTGACCCCGGTCAGCGAATTGTCGGCCGCGGCCAGGCCCGGCACGTCCAGGGCCATCAGGGCGAGGCAGGAGCCCGCCGTGAGGAGGTCGAGTACACGAGGTTCACGCGTGCAACGCCGAGCGAGGCGACGGCCCGCGGCCACCGCCTGGCTGAGCGCCGTGACAGCGGCGGGCCGGTCGTGCATATCCCCTCCATCATCGCTGAGGCCTTCGACCCGACACATCGGACTTCCGGCCCGCCCGCCCGCCCGACGGAGTGACGCGCCGCACGGCACGGGCCGGAGCCGGGCGTCGTCCTCGTACGACAACGGGTGTACTCCCCGGCGCGGCGGCCCCGCCCCCGCGCGGACCGGCGTTCCAATCGGACCATGTGGTATGCCCAGAATCCGGGTCGCAGGACCCGTCAGCTCGCCGGGGACGCGGCCGTCCTGGTGTGGACCGCGCTGTGGACCGCCGCCGCCCTCGTCGCCTACCGGCTCGCCGTGCTGCTCGGCCGCCCCGGCCCCGACTCGGGCGTCGCCTCGTCGCGGTCCCCCGCCGCGCGCCTGCCCCTGGTCGGCGACGACGTGGGCGCCGCGCTGCGCTCGGTGGTCGGCTTCGTCGACGACGTCGACCCGGTGACGCTGCGCGCCGCGCTCGCCGTGGCCGCCGCGGGCCTGTTCCTGCTGCCCATCGGCCTCGTCCTCGCGCTCTGGCTGCCGCGCCGGGTGCGCTGGGTGCGGCAGGCCGCCGCCGCCCGCGAACTCGGGGCCTTCGCCAATGGGCGCGAGCTGCTCGCCCTGCGCGCGCTGCTCCGCCCCCTCGACGAGGTAGCCGCGACCGCCGCCGCCCTGCCGGACGCCACCCCCGGCAGCCTCGCCGAGGGCTGGCGCACCGCCGACCCGCGCACCCTGGACGCGCTCGCGGACGCCGAGCTCGACCGGCTCGGCCTGGCCCCGGCGCCGGGCCCCGAACCGCTGGGCCCGCCCGCGGCCGAGCCCGCCGGTTAGGCCCCGCGCATGACGACGGAGCCCCGGGGCCTGCACGCCCCGTTCTCCGCGGCCGTGCTGCGGGCCATCCCGATGGGGGCGCTGCTCGTCGGCGACGACGGCCGGGTCGTGGCGGCCAACCCCCAGTTCACGGAGATCTGCGGCCTGCACGGCGTCGACACCTCGACGGGCGCGCCCGCCGACCCCATCGCCGACGCCGTGACGCGGCTGCTCCCGGAGCGCGACACCGCCGCGCTGCGCTCGCTGCGCGGCCAGTTCGTCCGCAGGGCCGAGCTCCGCCTCCGCGACGGGCGCACGCTGCGCCGCAGCCGCCAGCCCATCGACGCGGGCGAGCGGCACCTGGGCGTCCTGTGGCTCGTCGAGGACGTCACCGAGCAGCGCCGCTACGAGGCCGACCTGCACCGGCACATCGACACGCTCGGCGAACTGGCCCGCGACCGCGCCGAGTTCGCCGCCCGCACCTCGCACGAGCTGCGCACCCCGCTGGCCACCGTACTCACCTTCTGCGAACTCCTCAGCGACCCCGCGGGCGGCGCCCTCGACGAGGCCCAGCGCGCGTACCTGGACACGATCCGGCGGGCCGCCACCCGCATGCAGGACATGGCCGACGGGCTCCTGCACCGGTACGCGGAGGCCGCGAGCGGCGCACCGCCCTCCTTCGCCCCGCTCGACCCGGGCCGCCTGCTGACCCGCCTGGTGCACGACATCACCCCGTGGGCCACCCGCGACGGCGTCTTCATGGCCCTCGACCTGCCCGGCGGCGGCCGGCCACCGCTGACCGGCGACGCCGACCAGCTGGAGCGGGCGCTGGCCTCGCTGCTCGACAACGCCGTGAAGTTCACCCCCGCCGGCGGCACCGTCACCGTCACCGCCCGGCCGTGCGACGGGCCCGGCACCGCCGAGCCGCCCGCGCCGCCCGGCTGGCGCATCACCGTCACCGACAGCGGCATCGGCATCCCCAAGGAGTTCCAGGAGGAGGTCTTCACCGAGTTCGTCCGCGCCCCGAACGCCCGGCGCGGCGGCTATCCGGGCACCGGCCTCGGCCTGAGCGTCGTACGCGACGCCGTACGGCTGCACTCCGGCACCGTCGCCGTCCACAGCGACGAGGGGCACGGCACCGGCGTGGAGGTGTGGCTGCCGCTCGGCGGCCCGCCCGGGACCGGCCCGGCATGACCCGGCTGCTGCTCGTCGAGGACGACCCCGACCTGGGGCTCGCCCTGCGGGTCCTGTTCACCCGCGCCGGGTACGACGTCGTCACCGCCGACGACGGGCAGGCCGCGCTCAAGCTCCTCTTCGCCCGGCGGCCCGCGCTCATGGTGCTCGACCTGGTCCTGCCCGGCCTCGACGGCTGGGAGGTCCTCGACCGCACCCGCGACCTCACCGACCTGCCCGTCCTCATCCTCTCCGGCCGCACGAGCCCCGCCGAGCGCGTCCGCGGCCTTCGCTCCGGCGCCGACGACTACCTGTGCAAGCCCTTCGACCACGTCGAGCTGCTCGCCCGCGTGGAGGCGCTCCTTCGGCGCTCCAACCCCGGGCAGTGGCGGGGCGACTACGTCGAGGCGGGCCTGCGGCTCGTGCCCGAGCGGCGGTCGGCGGTGTGGCAGGGCCACGAGACGCGGCTCAGCGCGATCGAGTACCGGCTCCTTGAGGTCCTCGTCCGCAACCGGGGGCGGGTCGTCACCATCGAGCAACTCCTCGACCTCGTCTGGGACGACCCCGGCGGGAGCGGGCGGGAGCGGGTGAAGTTCGCGGTGCTCCGGCTGCGGCGCAAGCTCGCGGTGGGTGAGGGGGGCGACCCCTTGGAGTCGGTGCGGGGGCTCGGCTACCGCTACCGGGGCGAGGGCTGAGGTCCGCTGCCCTCGCGGGGCGCCCCTGACCCGCCCCTTCCCGATCAAAGGGGCTCCGCCCCCTTGGACCCCCGTTCGGCGGCGCTCCGCGCCTCGTCCTCAAACGCCGGACGGGCTGGATCCCCCGGGCCGAGGGACCAAAGTCCCGGGCGGGCGGGACCTGTGGGCCGGGGCCAAGGCCCTGAACACGTGCGGCCGCAGGCGCCGCAACCGTTGGGCAACCGAAGGCGAGCCGCCGCCGCAACCCACGCCCCACAAGCTCCTGCGTATCGCCAAGCCCCACCCGCCAGGAGCCCCGTTGCACGCCCCCGCCCTCCCGCCCCGCTCGGTCGCGATCGTCATCGGCACCCGCCCCGAACTGGTGAAGATCGCCCACCTGGTCCGCATCCTCGGCCCGGCCGCACACCTCGTGCACACCGGCCAGCACTACGACGCCGCGCTCTCCGGCCGGTTCCTCACCGAGCTGGGCCTGCCCGAGCCCACCCTGCTCGACGGCATCGGCGGCAAGCCCCGCGCCGTGCAGATCTCCGCGGCCCTGGCCCAGCTCGACACCCTGTTCGCCGAGGAGCCGCCGCTGGCCGTGGTGGTGCAGGGCGACACCAACGCCGCCCTGGCCGGGGCGCTCGCCGCGAACGCCCGCTCGCTGCCGCTCGTCCACGTCGAGGCGGGCCTGCGCAGCCACGACCGGGCGATGCCCGAGGAACACAACCGCGTCGTCATCGACCAGCTCGCGGACGTGCTCTGCGCGGCCACCGAGGACAACCGCGACCTGCTGCGCGCCGAAGGGGTCCCGGCCGGGCGGATCACCGTCACCGGCAACACCGTCGTCGAGGCCGTCCAGGAGCACCTGCCCGCCGCCGACGAGCGCGCCGCGCTGCTCGCCGCGCACGGCGTGAGCGCCGACCGCTACGTCCTCGCCACCGCGCACCGCCCGGAGAACACCGACGACCCCGCCGCGCTCGCCGCCGTCCTGCGCGAGCTCGCCGCCCTCGCCGAGGAACTGCCGGTCCTGTTCGCCGTCCACCCGCGCACCCGCGCCCGGATCGAGGCGGCCGGGCTCACGCACCTGCTCGAACCGCTCACCGAGCTGGCACCCCTCGGCTACGGCGAGTTCCTCGGCCTCGCCCGGCACGCCGCCGTCATCGTGTCCGACTCGGGCGGCATCCAGGAGGAGACCACCGTCCTGGGCCGGCCCCTGGTCGTCGTCCGCCGGTCCACGGAGCGGCCCGAGGCCATGGACGCCGGGTTCGCCGAGCTCGTCCCGCCGGGCCGGGAGATCGGCCGCGCGGCGCGCCGCCGCCTCGCGGAGGGCCAGGACGGCCTGCGGCACCTCGCCGGGCTGCCGTCCCCGTTCGGCGACGGCCTCGCCTCGCAGCGGATCGCCGTCCTCCTCGGCGCCCTCGCCGCGGGCGCCGAGCGCGAGCTCCCCGCCGCCGCCTGACCGGCTCCTCCCCCGTCCCCCCACCCGCACGAGGACCCCATGCCCAGCTCCCACGTCCTGCTCTACGCCCTGCCGTTCCTCCTGCTCGCCTGCTTCCTGCTGTACTGGGCCGGCTCCCGCCACGCCTACGTGCGCCGCCCGGAGGCACCGGAAGGCGACGCCACACCCTTCACCTGGCACTTCTTCGTGCCGTGCCGCGACGAGGAGACCGTCATCGGCACGACCGTCGCCCAGCTGCGGGCCGACTTCCCGGCCGCGCACGTCTGGGTCGTCGACGACGACAGCGAGGACACCACCGCGGCCGTCGTCACCGCGCTCGCGGCGGACGACGCCCGGGTGCACCTGGTCTCGCGCCGCCGCCCCGACGCCCGCGTCGGCAAGGGCGCGGCCCTCAACTCCGCGTACGCGGCGCTGAACGCCTTCCTGCCCGAGGACACCGACCGGTCCCTGGCCGTCGTGTGCGTCGTGGACGCCGACGGGCGGCTCGCGCCGGACGCGCTCGCCCGGGTCAGCGGGCAGGCCGGGTTCGCCGACCCCGAGGTGGGCGGCGTACAGGTCAGCGTGCGGATGCGCAACGTCGACGAGGAGCGGCCGCCGCTGCCCGAGCGCGGGCGCCTCGCCAACGCCGTGGCGCGGCTCCTGGTGCGCATGCAGGACATGGAGTTCGCCGTGTCCAACGCGGGCATGCAGCTCCTGCGCGGCCGCACCGGCTCCGTGGGCCTGGGCGGCAACGGCCAGTTCACCCGGCTCACCGCCCTGGACCACATCGCCGCCACCGAGCGCCGCCCCTGGCAGCGCGACGCGCTCCTGGAGGACTACGAGCTGGGCCTGCACATGATCCTGGGCGGCTACCGGATCGCACACATCGCCGACACCTACGTCTCCCAGGAGGGCCTGCCGCGGCTGCGCCGCTTCCTCACCCAGCGCACCCGCTGGGCGCAGGGCAACCTCCAGTGCGTGCGGTACGCGCCGCGCATCGTCGCCTCGCGCCACTACTCGGGCCGCGGGGTCCTGGAGACCCTGTACACGTTCATGCAGCCCCTCGCGCACGTCGCGACGCTCGTCCTCAGCCTGCTGCTGCTCGGCAGCGTCGTCGTGGGCGGCTCGATGCGCGACGCGTTCCTCGGCGCCTGGCCGCTGATCCTGGGCCTGTGCGCCCTGTCGGTGCTGCCGTTCGTGGCCTGGGGCCCGCTCTACCGACGGGACTACGCGCCCGACCGCTCCCGGCTCACCGGCCTGCTGTGGGGTCTCGCCCTGTGGGTGTACGCGTACCACGTGTTCATCGTGGCGGCGCGCGGCTTCCTGCGGCTCCTGCGCGGCCGCAACGGCTGGGCGAAGACGCGGCGCAACGCGGAAGCCGTGGGGACGGGGCCGGTGGCGACGGAGGCGTAAGTACTTCGTCTGCGGGTCCGTGGTGGCTGGTCGCGCCGTTCCCCGCGCCCCTTCGGGGGCGCTCCCGACGCGGGACTACGACGGAGGCGCCCAGAACTCCTGTGAGTTCTGGGCGCCTTCGTATGCCTGCGGGCGAACCGCCTTATGCCGCCGGGAGGTTGTCCAGCTGGGCCTGGAGGCGGGCGATGTCCTCGTCGGCCTTGGCGAGGCGGCCGCGGATCTTGTCGACCACCTGGTCGGGCGCCTTCGCCAGGAACGCCTCGTTGCCGAGCTTGGCGGTGGCCTGGGCCTTCTCCTTCTCGGCGGCGGCCAGGTCCTTGGCGAGCCGCTTGCGCTCCGCCGCCACGTCGATCGTGCCGGACAGGTCGAGCGCGACCGTGGCGCCCGCGACCGGCAGGGTCGCCGTCGCCGCGAAGGCCTCGCCCTCCGGCTGGAGGCGCAGGAGCTGGCGGACGGCGGCCTCGTGCGCGGCGAACGGCGTGCCGTCGAGCGTGAGGCGGGCCGGGACCTTCTGGCCGGGCTGGAGGCCCTGGTCGGCGCGGAACCGGCGGACCTCGGTGACCAGGTCCTGGACGGAGGCGATCTCCTTCTCGGCGCCCGCGTCCCGGAAGCCGGAGTCGGTCGGCCACTCCGCGATGACCACGGACTCGCCGCCGGTCAGCGTGGTCCACAGGGTCTCCGTCACGAACGGCACGACCGGGTGGAGCAGGCGCAGCGTGACGTCGAGGACCTCGCCGAGGACGCGCTTGCTGACCTCGGCGGCCGGGCCGCCCGCCATGAACGTGGTCTTGGACAGCTCCACGTACCAGTCGAAGACCTCGTCCCAGGCGAAGTGGAACAGGGCGTCGGAGAGCTTCGCGAACTGGTAGTCCTCGTAGTACGCGTCGACTTCGGCGACCACGGTGTTGAGGCGCGAGAGGATCCAGCGGTCGGTCGCCGACATCTCGGCGGCGTCCGGCAGCGGGCCCTCGACCGTGGCGCCGTTCATCAGCGCGAAGCGGGTGGCGTTCCAGATCTTGTTGGCGAAGTTGCGGGAGCCCTGGACCCAGTCCTCGCCGATCGGCACGTCGACGCCGGGGTTGGCACCGCGCGCGAGGGTGAAGCGCAGGGCGTCGGAGCCGTACTTGTCCATCCAGTCCAGCGGGTTGACCGCGTTCCCGAAGGACTTCGACATCTTCTTGCCGAACTGGTCGCGGACCATGCCGTGCAGGGCGATGGTGTGGAACGGCGGGGTGCCGTCCATCGCGTACAGGCCGAACATCATCATCCGGGCGACCCAGAAGAAGAGGATGTCGTAGCCGGTGACCAGGACGGAGTTCGGGTAGAACTTCGCGAGGCTGTCCGTCCGCTCCGGCCAGCCGAGCGTGGAGAACGGCCACAGGCCGGAGGAGAACCAGGTGTCGAGGACGTCGGTGTCCTGCGTCCAGCCCTCGCCGGTGGGCGCCTCCTCGTCGGGGCCGACGCAGACGATCTCGCCGTTCGGGCCGTACCAGACCGGGATGCGGTGGCCCCACCACAGCTGGCGCGAGATGCACCAGTCGTGGAGGTTGTCGACCCAGTCGAAGTAGCGCTTCTCCATCTCCTGCGGGTGGATCTTGACCTTGCCGTCGCGGACCGCGTCACCGGCGGCCTTGGCGAGCGGGCCGACCTTGACCCACCACTGCATGGAGAGCCGCGGCTCGATGGTGGTCTTGCAGCGCGAGCAGTGGCCCACGGAGTGGGAGTACGGGCGCTTCTCGGCGACGATGCGGCCCTCGGCGCGCAGCGCGCCGACGATGGCGGAGCGGGCCTCCAGGCGGTCCAGGCCCTGGAAGGGGCCGGGGACCGTGATGACCGCGTGCTCGTCCATGACCGTGATGTTCGGCAGGTCGTGGCGCTGGCCGATCTCGAAGTCGTTCGGGTCGTGCGCCGGGGTCACCTTGACGGCGCCGGTGCCGAACTCCGGGTCGACGTGCGTGTCGGCGACGACGGGGATGGAGCGGTCGGTCAGCGGCAGCTTGATCTGCTTGCCGACCAAGTGCTTGTACCGCTCGTCGTCGGGGTGCACGGCCACGGCGGTGTCACCCAGCATGGTCTCGGCGCGGGTGGTGGCGACGACGATCGTCTCGTCACCCTCGCCGTACGTCATGGAGACGAGCTCGCCGTCGTCGTCCTGGTACTCCACCTCGATGTCGGAGATGGCGGTCAGACAGCGGGGGCACCAGTTGATGATGCGCTCGGCGCGGTAGATCAGCTCGTCGTCGTAGAGCCGCTTGAAGATCGTCTGGACGGCCTGGGAGAGGCCCTCGTCCATGGTGAAGCGCTCGCGGGACCAGGCGACGCCGTCGCCCAGGCGGCGCATCTGGCCGGAGATCTGGCCGCCGGACTCGCCCTTCCACTGCCAGACGCGCTCGACGAAGGCCTCGCGGCCGAGGTCGTGGCGGGACTTGCCCTCCTTGCCGAGCTCGCGCTCCACCACGTTCTGCGTGGCGATGCCGGCGTGGTCCATGCCGGGCTGCCACAGCACCTCGTAGCCCTGCATGCGCTTGCGGCGGGTGAGGGCGTCGATGAGGGTGTGCTCGAAGGCGTGGCCCAGGTGCAGGCTGCCGGTGACGTTCGGCGGGGGGATGACGACGGTGAAGGGCTCCTTGTCGCTCTTCGCGTCCGCGTCGAAGTAACCGCGCTCTACCCAGCGCTCGTACAGCGTCCCCTCTACCTCGGCCGGTGCGTACTGCGTCGGGAGCTCGGGGGTGGTCGCTGGAGGCTGCTGCTGAGCGTTCTCGGTCACGGGCCCAGTTTAGGGGTGTCACAGTGTGGTCCCGAAACCGGAATCTTCAGTAACGGTTGACTCCCCGGGCCCCACGGTGCTCCCGGCGTCGGTCAGGATGTCGGGAACACATAAACGTGTGGGAGAACGTAGGCGCACACACGCGTTCGAGGGGGAGCTTCATCATGAGCTACAACCAGCCGGGCCCGTACGGCGACCAGCAGCCGCAGCAGCCGGGTCCGTACGGCGGCGGGCAGCCCCAGCAGCCCGGTCCCTACGGCGGCCAGCCCCAGCAGCCCCCGTACGGCCAGCCGCCGCAGGCCCCGCCGCCCGGCTACGGCTACCCCCAGGGCTACCCCCAGCAGCCCCCGCAGGCGCCCCCCTACGGGCAGCCGCAGGCCCCTTACGGGCAGCCGCCGCAGGGCCCCTACGGACAGGCTCCCTACGGGCAGGTCCCGCCGCCCCCGCCGCCGAGCGGAGGCGGCGGCAAGAAGACGGGCCTGATCATCGGCGCGGTCGCGGTGGTCGCGGCGATCGGCGTCGGCGCGTACTTCGTCGTCGGGGGCGACGACGGCGGCTCCGGCTCGGTCACCGACGACGGGCCGCACAAGCTGGTGTCCCCGGCCTCGGTCGGCGAGTACCAGAAGGACGTCTCGTCGGACTCCTCCGGCGGCCCGCTGGGCGACGCCGACCAGGAGGACGCCGCCGCGATCGGGATCAAGAACGCCGTGCAGGAGAAGGCGAACTACAAGGCCGGCAGCGGGCTCAAGACGAAGGGCCTGAACGTCGTCGGCATGTCGGGCGAGATCAGCGACCCGGAGAAGACCGTCGACAAGGCGTTCGACAAAATGCACGAGGAGACGGAGAAGGACAGCGACAGCGGCGGCGACAAGGAAGAGGTCACCTGGCAGGGCAGCCCGGAGTCGGTCTCGCCCGGCGACCTGGACAACGCGCTGATGAAGTGCCAGCGGGCCGAGGTCTCCGAGGGCGGCAAGAGCCTGGAGATCCCGATCTGCGCCTGGGCCGACCGGAGCACCGCCGGCATCGTCACCGCCACCGACGCCGCCGCCTTCATCTCCGGCGGGGACGGCATGGCGACGGACGACGTCGCCGACCTCGCCGCCAAGTACCGCGACGCGGCCCGCGTGAAGAAGTGACGCGCGCACGCGCTCGCAGCAGCAGTTAACGGAGGGAACCCCAGCAATGAGCTTCAACCAGCCGGGCCCGTACGGCGGTCAGCAGCCTGGTCCGTACGGGGGCCAGCAGCCCGGTCCGTACGGCGGCGGCCAGCCGCAGCAGCCGGGCCCCTACGGGCAGCCGCCCCAGGCCCCGCCACCCGGCTACGGCTACCCGCCCCAGGCCCCGCAGCAGCCCGGCTACGGCTACCCGCAGCAGGCGCCCCAGGGCGTCCCGCCGCAGCAGGCCCCCTACGGGCAGGCCCCGTACGGGCAGCCGCCCCAGGCCCCGTACGGCCAGGTCCCGCCCCCGCCGCCGAGCGGAGGCGGCGGCAAGAAGGCGGGCGCCGTCATCGGCGCGGTCGCGGTGGTCGTGGCGGTCGCGGTCGGCGGCTACTTCCTGTTCGCGGGCGACGACAGCGGCGGCAGCGGCTCGGTCAAGGACGACGGCCCGCACAAGCTGACGGCACCCGCGACCGTGCTCGGCGACTACACGAAGAAGGAGTCCAGGGAGGACTCCATGACCTCCGAGAGCCGCGCGAAGGCCGAGAAGAACGGCGTGAAGAACGCCAAGGACTTGAGCGTGCAGTACGAGTCGGGCAGCAAGGACAACCCGCTGGCACAGAAGCTGCTCCAGCTCAACGGCCTCTACGGTGACATCGACAACCCGGAGAAGGTCGTCGACTACATGTTCACCAAGGCGCAGGACGGCTTCTCCGAGAGGTCGGACTCCTCCTCCGGCGTCGGTTCGAGCGGCCAGAAGCTCACGCCGATCGGCGAGCCCAAGTCGTACAACCCCTCCGAGCTCGACGGCGCGATCATGAAGTGCCAGGAGATGAAGATGGAGCTCGGCTCCGGCTCGTCCTCGTCGGCCGGGTCCCAGGGCCCGAAGGAGATGAAGATGCCGGTGTGCATCTGGGGCGACAACAGCACGATCGGCGTCGTCATCACCACGGACGTGGCGGGCGCGCTCGGGGGCAAGTCCCCCGACCTGGAAGAGGCCGCCACCACCGCGGCCAAGTTCCGCAAGGAAGTCCGCGTCAAGGCCTGACCCTCCGGGTCAGTCAGCACCAGCGAAGGGCCCGGCCGGGCGCTCCGGCCGGGCCCTTCGCGCAGCACCAGCACAGAGGAACCTCGATGACCCAGTACCAGCCGGGCCCGTACGGCCAGCAGCCGCCCCAGCCACCGCAGGCCCCGCCGCTCGGCTACGGGCAGGCGCCCCCGCCCCCGCAGGGTGGGGGCCGGAAGAAGGCCGGGTTCGTCGTCGGGGCCGTCGCCGTCGTGGCCGCGGTCGGGGTCGGCGCGTACTTCGTGCTCGGCGGGGGCGGCGACAGCGGCTCCGCGGCCGTCAAGGACGACGGGCCGCACAAGCTGGTCGCGCCCGAGACCGTGCTCGGCGAGTACAAGAAGGGCAGCGGCACCATGTCGGGCGGCTTCGACGACCTCGACGACGCCGAGAAGCACGGGGTGAAGGACCCCACCTCCGTGCACGCCGGTTACCAGGTGAACGGCGGGGCCGACCCGCTGGGCGGCAAGCTGCTCCAGTTCGGCGGGGTCTACGGAGAGGTCGAGGACCCCGAGAAGACCGTCGACGCCCTGTTCGCCGGCGCCAAGGCCGACGCGAAGAAGGACAGCGCGAACGGCGGCAACTCCGGCGAAATGGTCGGCAGCCCCCGGGACTTCAGCGCCGACGGCTTCGTCCTCAAGTGCCAGGAGGCCCACGTCAAGAAGGGCTCCGGCGTGAGCGGCGGCACGGGCTCCGGCCCCAAGGAGGCGCGGATGGCCGTGTGCATCTGGGGCGACCACAGCACGGTGGGCCTCTCCATGCCGATGGTGATCGCGGACGTCGTGGCGGGCAAGAGCCCGTCCCTTGACGACGCCGCGGAGACCGCGAGGAAACTTCGCTCCGAGGTCCGTGTGAAGCGGTGAGCCGCCCGCACGGCCGCGTCCGAGCGGCCCATGCGACAGGGGCGCCCGGCGAGGTCAACTCGCCGGGCGCCCCTGGTCGTTCGAACGGGGTCGGGCTAGGCCGACTTCTGCTCGCCCGCGCCCGGGCCCCGCACCTCGCGCGGGACCAGCGTCGGGTTCACGTTGGAGTGGACGACGTCCGCCGTGATGACGACGCGGGCGACGTCCTTGCGGGACGGCACCTCGTACATCACCGACTGGAGGACCTCCTCCATGATGGCGCGCAGGCCGCGCGCGCCGGTCTGGCGCAGGATCGCCTGGTCCGCGATGGCCTCCAGGGCCTCGCGCTCGAAGTCCAGCTCCACACCGTCGAGTTCGAAGAGTCGCTGGTACTGCTTCACCAGCGCGTTACGCGGCTCGACGAGGATCTGGAGCAGGGCCTCGCGGTCGAGGTTGTGGACCGAGGTGATGACGGGAAGGCGGCCGATGAACTCGGGGATCATCCCGAACTTCACCAGGTCCTCCGGCATGATGTCCTCGAACTGGTCCTTCTCCTCCAACTCCCGCTTGGAGCGGATGGTGGCGCCGAAGCCGATGCCCTTCGCGCCCGCCCGGGCCTCGATGATCTTCTCCAGGCCCGCGAAGGCGCCGCCCACGATGAACAGCACGTTCGTCGTGTCGATCTGGATGAACTCCTGGTGCGGGTGCTTGCGGCCGCCCTGCGGCGGGACCGAGGCCGTCGTACCCTCAAGGATCTTGAGGAGGGCCTGCTGGACGCCTTCACCCGAAACGTCACGCGTGATCGACGGGTTCTCGCTCTTCCGGGCGACCTTGTCGATCTCGTCGATGTAGATGATGCCCGTCTCGGCCTTCTTGACGTCGTAGTCGGCGGCCTGGATGAGCTTGAGGAGGATGTTCTCCACGTCCTCGCCCACGTACCCCGCCTCGGTGAGCGCGGTGGCGTCCGCGATGGCGAAGGGGACGTTCAGCATGCGGGCCAGGGTCTGGGCGAGCAGCGTCTTGCCGGAGCCGGTGGGGCCGAGCAGCAGGATGTTGGACTTCGCCAGCTCGATGGCGTCCTCGCGGCCCTGCGCGCCGCCGTTCTCCCCGGCCTGGACGCGCTTGTAGTGGTTGTAGACGGCGACGGAGAGGGCCTTCTTGGCGGGCTCCTGGCCGACTACGTACCCCTCGAGGAACTCGTAGATCTCGCGGGGCTTGGGCAGCTCTTCCCAGCGGACCTCGCTCGTCTCGGCGAGCTCCTCCTCGATGATCTCGTTGCAGAGGTCGATGCACTCATCGCAGATGTACACGCCCGGGCCTGCGATGAGCTTCTTGACCTGCTTCTGACTCTTTCCGCAGAACGAGCACTTGAGCAGATCGCCGCCGTCACCGATGCGTGCCACGGTGTGCTTCCCCTTCGCCTGGGAGACGCCGTTGGTCCAGCGGCTCCTGGTGCCTTGTATCCGACGGTACCTTGCCTGGCCCCCCGTTCGGGCCCCCCTTGGCGCGGTTCGCTGCTACGCGGAACCGTGAAGAACTACGAAATGTCGCAGATCGCCACGGACCGACGCGACCGCGCCAAGGAGCGGGCAGTTGGTGCTGCGGTTTCCCCGGACGAGTATCAGGCGACCGCGGAGTTGTTCATCTTGCGGGTGGAGATGATCTGGTCGATCAGGCCGTACTCGAGCGCGTCCTCGGCGGTGAGGATCTTGTCGCGCTCGATGTCCTCGCGGATCTTCTCGATCGGCGTCGAGGAGTGCTTGGCCAGCATGTCCTCGAGCTGCGTACGCATCCGGAGGATTTCGTTGGCCGCGATCTCCAGGTCGGAGAGCTGCTCGCGGCCGGTGCCGCCGGACGGCTGGTGGATCAGCACGCGCGCGTTCGGCAGGGCCATCCGCTTGCCGGGGGTGCCGGCGGCCAGGAGCACGGCCGCGGCGGAGGACGCCTGGCCCATGCAGACCGTCTGGATGTCCGGCTTCACGAACTGCATCGTGTCGTAGATGGCCGTCAGGGCGGTGAAGGAGCCGCCCGGGCTGTTGATGTAGACCGAGATGTCCCGGTCGGGGTCCATCGACTCCAGGCACAGGAGCTGCGCCATGACGTCGTTGGCGGAGGCGTCGTCGATCTGGACGCCGAGGAAGATCACGCGCTCCTCGAAGAGCTTCGCGTACGGGTCGTACTCGCGCACGCCCTGCGAAGTGCGCTCGACGAAGCGCGGGATCACGTAACGGTTGTCCACCTGGGGGCCGGTGTGCAGGCCCGCGGGCTGGCCGCTGACGGGGAAGCTGTTCATCTGGGGTGTTCCGTCCTGGTGATGAGCGTGGGCTTGGTCGGCTGGGGCGGGCCGGATGCGGGCCGCCCCGGGCGGGGGCCTCAGGAGGCCCCCTGGGCGCCTTCTCAGGCGCCCGTGCCGCCGCCGCCCGGAACACCGGAAGCGGCGCTGATGATCTCGTCGATGAGGCCGTACTCCTTGGCCTCCTCGGTGGTGAACCAGCGGTCGCGGTCACCGTCGCGGATGATCGCCTCGACCGTCTGGCCGGAGTGGCGGGCGGTGATCTCGGCCATCCGCTGCTTGGTGCGCAGCAGGTACTCGGCCTGGATCTTGACGTCGGAGGCCGTGCCGCCGATGCCCGCGGAGCCCTGGTGCATCAGGATGTCCGTGTGCGGCAGGGCGAAGCGCTTGCCCGCGGTGCCGCCGGTCAGCAGGAACTGGCCCATGGAGGCGGCCATGCCCATGCCGATCGTCACCACGTCGTTCGGGATGTACTGCATGGTGTCGTAGATCGCCATGCCGGCGGTCACCGAGCCGCCGGGGCTGTTGATGTAGAGGTAGATGTCCTTCGAGGGGTCGGCCGCGAGGAGGAGCATCTGCGCCGTGATCTTGTTCGCGATGTCGTCGTCGACCTGCTGGCCGAGGAAGACGATGCGCTCGCCGAGCAGCCGGTTGTAGACATGGTCGCCGAGGCCACCACCGATGGACGGCTCACCGGCTGCGTAGGGCATCAGATTCGTCACGTATCCACCTGCTCGTCTCTGACGGCACCGGCCGTCTCAGCATCTTCGTTCTGAGGGCAACGACTCCACTGCCCCCGTATTCATGGACCCTAACGCGCGGCCCCCTTCGGGGAATCCCGCAAGGGCAACTGTTCGCTGTGAGCGCAGGTAGCACGCCCTGCGGAGCCGTGCCCCGAAGGGGTGCGGAGAACTGCGTGCTCGGCCGCGACGCAGCGGCACCCGCCGACGCGCCCCGCGGGGCGGGGACGGGGCGCGAAGGGCCCCCGGGACGGTGTCCCGGGGGCCCTTGCACAGGTGCGCGAGGGGATCAGCCCTCGGCCTTCTCCTCGTCCGCCTTGGCGGAGTCGGCGGCGGCCTCGGCCTGCTCACCCTCGACGGAGTCGGCCTCGGCCTCGTCCTCGTCGTCGAGGTCCACGACCTCGCCGTTCGTGTCCTTGACCGTGGCGGCCTCGACGACCACCGCGAGCGCCTTGCCGCGGGCGACCTCGCCGACGAGCATCGGCACCTGGCCACCCTCGACGACGGCCTGGGCGAACTGGTCGGGGCTCATGCCGGAGGACTGGGCGCGACGCATGAGGTGCTCGGTGAGCTCCTCCTGGTTCACGTTCAGCTTCTCCTTGTTGACCAGCTCGTCGAGGATGAACTGGGTCTTGATGCCCTTGACCGCCTGCTCGCGGGTCTCGGTGTCGAACTCCTCCTCGGACTTGCCCTGGATCTCCAGGTACTTGCCGAGGTCGAGGCCCATCTGGCCGAGCTGGTGGTGCTCCAGGTTGTGCTTGCGGGTGCGGATCTCGTCCTCGAGCAGCTTCTCGGGGACCGGCACCTCGACGAGCTCCAGGAGCTTGTCCAGGACGCGCTCCTGGGCCTGGGTGGCCTGGTCGAACTGGCGGGCCGTCTCCAGGCGCTTGCGGCTGTCGGCCTTCAGCTCGTCCAGGGTGTCGAACTCGGACGCCAGCTGCGCGAAGTCGTCGTCCAGCTCCGGCAGTTCGCGCTTGGCGACCTGGGTGACCTTGACGGTGACCTCGGCCTCCTTGCCCGCCGCGGAGCCGCCCTTCAGCTCGGAGGTGAAGGTGGCCTCGCCGTCGGCCTCCAGGCCCTTCACGGCGTCGTCGATGCCTTCGAGGAGCTCGCCGGAGCCGATGGTGTACGAGACGCCGCTGGCGACGCCGTCCTCCAGGACCTCGCCGTCGACCTTGGCCTCCAGGTCGATCGTCACGACGTCGCCGTCCTCGGCGGCGCGCTCGACCGGCGCGGTGGACGCGAAGCGGCCCCGCAGGTCCTCGACGGCCTTGTCGACGTCCTCGTCGCTGACCTCGACCGCGTCGACCTCGACCTCGATGCCGGAGTAGTCCGGGATCTCGATGGTCGGGCGGACGTCGACCTCGGCGGTGAAGCTGAGGGTCTCGTTGTCCTTCAGCTCGGTGATGTCGACCTCGGGCTGGCCCAGGACGTTGAGCTCGGCCTCGTTGACCGCCTCCGTGTAGAACTTCGGGAGGGCGTCGTTGACGGCCTCCTCCAGCACAGCACCGCGGCCGAACCGCTGGTCGATGACCCGGGCGGGGATCTTGCCCTTACGGAAGCCCTTCACCGTGACCTGCTGGTTGATCTTCTTGTACGCCGCGTCGAGGCTGTCCTTGAGCTCCTCGAAGGGCACCTCGACAGTGAGCCGAACCCGGGTCGGGTTCAGGGTCTCCACGGCGCTCTTCACGGTTCGGTCTCCTTGTGGGCTGACTGCTTGGGTTTCTGCCCGGTCGAGAGACACACGGGCACACAGCTTGCATAGTAACGGCACGCGGGAGCCGACCCACAATGCGATCTTGAAAGACGGGCCGAAGACAGGCCGAAGACGGGCCGCGAAACCGGCCGGAGCGCCCGCATCCGGATCTTCGGCCCGGGAAACCGGCCACTGAGCTGGAAAGATCCTGCTGGTCGGGGTGGCGGGATTTGAACCCACGGCCTTCCGCTCCCAAAGCGGACGCGCTACCAAGCTGCGCCACACCCCGTCGGTGCGACACGTAGGGTACATGCCCGCGGGGGGTGCGGCGCCCGCTTGCGGGAGCTCGGGAAGAGCGCGGGGACGGGGGTGTGCGGCGGACCGCCGTGACCCGCTACGATGCATGCCGTGCCGCGCTCGCCGATCTGCGAGCCGCTGCACCAGCTGTGCGGGCGTAGCTCAATGGTAGAGCCCTAGTCTTCCAAACTAGCTACGCGGGTTCGATTCCCGTCGCCCGCTCCACGGCCTCCGGCCCGGCGTCCAGGTTCGTCCCTGGACCCCGGGCCGGAGGCTTTTTCACGCCCACGCCCACGCCCACGCGCCCGCGCCCGTGCGCAGGGGTCACGGGTTGCGGATGTCGAGGCTGTACACGGAGCGGATGCCGTAGGGGACGTAGAGGGCGT
This sequence comes from Streptomyces sp. AN091965, assembly GCF_022698285.1. Taxonomy (NCBI): domain Bacteria; kingdom Bacillati; phylum Actinomycetota; class Actinomycetes; order Kitasatosporales; family Streptomycetaceae; genus Streptomyces; species Streptomyces sp. AN091965. The sequence goes on from NZ_JALDMY010000001.1 coordinate 3,720,747, forward strand.
CGCCGACGAGGGTCAGGGGGGCTCCGGGGCTGTCCGAGGAGGACAGCACGTCGGTGCTGCGCGCGGGGCGCGACCAGTCCACCTTGCCCGTACTCCGCTCCAGGGCGCCGAGGCGGCCGCTGGGGGACGCCAGGAAGACGTGGTGTTCCCCCGCGAGGGGCGGGCCCGGGTTCTCCACCTCGGAGTCGCCGCTCCACAGCTGACGGCCCGAGCGGGGGTCGACGGCGCTGACGCGGCCGTTCCACAGCGTGTAGTAGACGGTGCCGTCGCTGAGGGTGATGTTCGACGCCCCGGGCTGGCGGTGGGAGAGGGGCACGGAGCGGACGGCGTGCCCGCCGGAGGCCACGTCGACCGTGACCACCGTGCGGTGCGTCGCCTCCTGGATGTTCTCCGCGAAGACCAGGCGCCCGTCCGCCTGCCCGAGGAACAGCAGCGCCCCGGGGAGCCGCGCCGTCCAGCTCGGCTTGCCCGTGTCCGGGTCCAGGCGCGAGAGGCGGGTCTCCTTCTCGGAGAGGCAGATCAGATAGCCGTGGCCGCCGGCGGCGTTGACGCCGCAGCTGTCCGGGACGGGCAGGGGGCGCTGCCAGCGGGGCTTCCCCTTCGCGCGGTCGGCGAGCAGCGCGTACCGGTCCGCCTTGGCGCCGTAGCGGGCGAGGAGGCCGCCCTTCACGACCGCCACGTCGCCGAGCTCCAGCTCGGAGTTGGGCGGCGACTGGACGTCCAGGCCCTCCAGGTACGCCCGGCGCCACAGCACGTCACCGGTCCGGCTGTCGATGGCTTGGAGCTCGTAGACGGGCTCAGGGGCGCTGTCTCCCCCGGCCGACTTGTCCCTGTATACGTACACACGATCACGGTCGCCCGAGGCGCCGAAGACGGTGCCCTGGTCGGCCAGGCCGCCCGCACCCACGGCGGGCGCGCCCCAGGCGAGCTTGCCGGTGGCGAGGGAGAACCGCGCCGCCTTCGCGCCGCCGCCCGCGCACACCAGCCCGCCGCGGGCGACGACACAGCGGCTGAACGGGCTGTTGCTCCCGTCATCGGTACGGGTGTCCTGCGCCTGCCACGCCCGCCAGCCGGGCGGCAGGGCCCGGGACACGGCGTCGTCCGGCTTGAGCCACTGGACCGCGCCCAGGGTCAGCGCGGCGGCGAGCACCCCGCCCACCGCCCCGGTGATCAGCAGCCTGCGGCGGCGGCGCGGGCGCGGCGCGGGCGCGGCCTCGGCGGGCGGTGCGGGGCGCGGCGGCACGGGCTCGCCCCGCAGCAGGGACAGGAGTTCGTCCGGGGTCGGGCGCTCCTTGGGGTGTTTGGCCAGGCAGAGGGTGACCAGGGCGCGCAGGTCGGGGGGTACGGCGTCGAGGCGGGCGTCGCCCTCGACGACGCGGGTCGCCGTCTCGTACGGGGAGACGTCGTCGAAGGGGCCCCGCCCGGTGGCGGCGTGGACCAGGACGGAGCCGAGGGAGAAGACGTCGGACGCGGGGCCCACGTCGCGGGGCGAGGTGAGCTGCTCCGGGGACATGTAGGGCGGGGTGCCCATGACGCGGCCGGTCTGGGTGAGGGGGTCCCCGGCGAGGGCTTCGGCGGCGCGGGAGACGCCGAAGTCGATGACGCGGGGGCCGTCGTCGGCCAGCATCACGTTGGCCGGTTTCAGATCGCGGTGGACGACACCCACGCGGTGGATGTCGCGCAGCGCCTCGGCGAGGCCCGCCGCGAGCTCCGGGAGGCGCTCCGCGGGCAGCGGACCGTGGCGGCGCACGTACTCGCCCAGGTTCTCGCCCGGGATGTAGAGCGTGGCCATCCACGGGCTCGGCGCGTCCGCGTCGGCGTCCACGACGGGGGCGGTGAAGGCGCCGCTGACCTGCCGCGCGGCCTCGACCTCGCGGCGGAACCGGGTGCGGAATTCCGGATCGTCGGCGTACTGGGCGTGCACGACCTTGACCGCGAGGCGCCGCCCGGACGCGGAGCGCGCGAGATAGACGACGCCCATCCCGCCCGAGCCGAGGCGGTCCTCGACCGGATAGCCGCCGACGGCCTCGGGGTCCGTTTCCCGCAGCGCCACCGCTCTCAGACCCCCCAGTGTCGCCGCGGGCGACCTTCAGCCGTCAGAAATCTATGTCACCGATGGTCTCCGCCAAGGAGTTGAGAAGCTCCTGGATGTCGTCCGCCATTCCCGTCGAGGCGAGGGTGAAGCCGAAAGTCGCCGCGACGATGGCGGGCCATACCTTGATGTTCCCTTGACGAATCATCAAGACGAGGACGATCGCCAACAGCAGTACCACTGACAGCGAAATGGCCACACTCATCACACCCTAGGTCGGTCGCTCTCCCGCCCGGGGGGTACGGCCCCGCACACCCCCGCCAGGAACCATCGTGCCACCAACACGAGCGCCCTATGCGGCCGGTGACACATCGTCGGCCACACGTTGACCAGTGACGCACCCGTCCCGCCCGTGCCGCGGAGGGCCGCGGGGCGCGCGCCGCACGGCCGCCACCCGCATCCGTACGGCAATTCGACGGTTCCACTGGAGGGCGAATTCGACGTGATCGTTTCCATGGCCAGCCATCGCCCGGCGGCCCCGCGCACCGGCTCCCGCACCGGCAGTTCACCGGGAATTCGAATGGTGGCAGAGAACACATCGCACGGGTTCCCATAACCCATCACGGACCGATCAACCGGGACATTTCACCAGAGTCGCCCGCAGGCGTTATGCACGATTTAAGCGGTACGAGTGGTGACGTATCGGACAGCGATCAGTGAGTTTTCGGTCTTTCGCCCCGGGTACCCGGGGCCTAATTGCGCGAACCCGGCCGAGCGGCGGACAGACGGACCGGCCGGGGTTGTCGACGTCGTTACGAGCGTATTGGCGAGGCATTGCACGAATGAATGAGCCGAGAGTTTTACGGGAACAGCGGGGCGGCGCTAGGGTGCCCCAGATGTTCCACGCTGCCATGACCCCCGTAAGCGCAGTGCGGTCCCGGATCGTCTCACCGAGCTCTTGGTGGGAGGGCCTGTGACGAACTCCGTGCAGCCGCACGGCCGGCACCGGGCACCGCTGCCCCCCGTACAGGAGACGGCCCCGCACTCCCCCGGATCCGCTTCCCCCCACCACTCCCCCCGCCCCGCCGCTCCCGCCCCGCGCTCCGCCACCGGCCCCGCCGGACGCCCCGCCAAGCAGCGCGACGCGTTCTTCGACAACGCCAAGTACCTGGCGATCGTGCTCGTCGCGATGGCCCACGCGTGGGAGCCACTGACCGACCACAGCCGCACCGCCGAGGCGCTGTACATGACCGTGTACACGTTTCACATGCCGGCCTTCATCCTGATCTCCGGCTATTTCTCCCGCAGTTTCGACATGCGGCCCGACCGGCTCAAGCGCCTGGTGACGGGTGTCGCCGTGCCGTACGTCGTCTTCGAGGTCGCCTACACCTTCTTCAAACGGTGGGCGGACGACGATCCGACGCAGCCGATCAGCCTGCTGGACCCCTGGTATCTGACCTGGTTCCTGATCGCCCTGTTCGTGTGGCGTCTGACGGTCCCGCTGTGGAAGGTCGTGCGCCGGCCGGTGCCGCTCTCCCTGGGCGTGGCCCTGCTCGCCGTCATCTCCCCCGACATCGGCGACGACCTGGACCTCCAACGGGTCCTGCAGTTCATGCCGTTCTTCGTCCTCGGCCTGTTCCTGAAGCCCGAGCACTTCCAGCTGGTGCGGCGGCGCGAGGTCCGGATCCTGTCGGTTCCCGTCTTCGCCTGCGCGGTCGCGCTCGCCTACTGGGCGGCGCCGCGGATGACGTCGGTGTGGTTCTACCGGCGCGACAGCGCCCAGGAGTTGGGCGTGCCGTGGTGGATCGGCGTCGTGATGACGCTGGCGCTCTTCGGCTGCTCCGTGGTGCTCACCGCGTGCTTCTTCGCGTGGGTGCCGCGGCGGAGGATGTGGTTCACCGTCCTGGGCGCGGGGACCCTGTACGGGTATCTGCTGCACGGGTTCCTCGCGAAGGGCTCCCGGTTCTGGGGCTGGTTCGAGGACTACCCGTGGCTGCACCGGCCGCTGGGCGAGGTGTTCGTCTCGGTCGTGGCCGCGGCGGTGGTCACGGCGCTGTGCACGCCGGTGGTGCTGCGGGTGTTCCGCTTCGCCATGGAGCCCCGGATGGAGTGGGCGTTCCGCCGCGATGCGACCGAGGTCGCGCGGGAACGGGCGGGAGCGTCCGCCCGCTAGCCCCCCCCCGAACGCACAGCCCCAGGCCAACGGTTGCTCGGAGCCTGGGGCTGTGCCCGTCCTTCGGTCAGGCGGACGTCCGCAGTGCCGCGCGGGCCGGGAGGGTCGTCGCCAGGAGGCCCAGGACGATCGCCGAGCCCGCGAAGGACGCGTAGAGCAGCGGCGGGACGTACGGGGACTCCCCGGTGAGGCCGCGCACCATCGGTACCAGCGTGGCGAGCGCGATGGCCGTACCGATGATCACGCCCGCGCAGGTCACGAGCAGCGCCTCCCAGCGGACCATCCGCATCACCTGGCCGCGGGTCGAGCCGATCAGACGCAGCATGCCGAGCTCGCGGCGCCGGTCGAGGACCGTCATCACCAGCGTGTTGACGGCGGCGACGGCCGCGAAGCCGCCGAGGACGGCCGCCATGACGGTGTTGGCCCAGGCGTTGAGCTTCCGGTCGAGGGACTGGGCGGTGGTGTAGCCGTCCCGGTCGCTGACCGTGCCGAGGGACTTCAGCCCGGCCGCCGTGCCGCCCTTCGTCCAGATCTCCGTGTCGAGCGCGGCCGTGACGTGCTGGCGCACCGCGGCCGCGGGCAGCGTGACCTGGGAGAGGCCGAGGCCCCGCTCGTAGGTCGCCGCGAGCTTCGGCCGGATCTTCGTGCCGTCGGGCAGGCGCAGCTCGACGCGGTCGCCGGTCTTCAGGTGCGCGGAGGTCGCGAGGTTCGCGTCGAGGCCGATCTCGCCCTCGCGGAGGGTCAGTTCGCCGGTCTTCACGTTCAGGTCCTGCACCTCGGCGAGGGCCGCGGCGGAGCCGGTGACGCCCTGAGTACTCGCGGACTGCAGCCAGCGGTCGCCGCCGGAGCCCATGGGGATGAGCACGGACGTCTTCAACAGGCCGACCGCCGAGGTCACTTCGGGGGCCTCGGCCGCCTCGCGCACGGCGCCGGGGCCGAAGCCCGCGCCGGACGTGACGATGTGGTCGGCGGTGATACCGTCCCGCTGCTGGTCCGCCGTCACCTTGTCCTCGCTGGTGTGCATGAAGACGAGCGTGGAGGCGAACGCCATGGCGAGGACGATCGGGGTGATGGCGGAGGCCAGCCTGCGGGCGTTCGTACGGGAGTTGGCTGCCGCGAGGGACGCGGAGGCGCCCGCGCCGCGCAGCGGCAGGCCGAAGAGGGCCGCGCAGCCGCGCGCCACCAGCGGGCCGAGCAGCGCCACCGCCAGCATGAACAGCATGACGACGCCGAGGGCCGCGTTCGCCGCGTCGTCGCCGGTCGAGGTGGCGGCGACCCGGGACAGGACGATGCCGCCGACGGTCGCGGCGATGCCGAGCGGCGTACGGATCCAGCCGGGCCGCAGCCGCTCCACCGAGGCCTCGCTGAGGGCCTGGCCCGGCTTGATGCGGGAGGGGCGGCGCGCGGCCGCGTACCCGGCGAGCAGGGCGGTGAGGACGGCCGTGCCCGCCGCCGTGACGAGCGGGATCCAGGAGACGGCGAGGTCCACCGCGTCCGGCACGGCGCCGCGGTCCTTGAGCTGCCCGAACCACCAGCTCGCCAGGGCGATGCCGGGCAGGCAGCCGAGGGCGCCCGCGAGCGGCGCGACGAGCAGCGTCTCGGTGGCGATGGTGCGGCGCACCTGGCGCGGGGTCGTGCCGATGGCGCGCAGCAGGGCGAACTCGCGGGCCCGCTGGCCGACGGAGAGCGCGACGGTGCCCGCCGCGGTGAAGACGGCGACCACCGCGGCGATGCCGCCGAAGGAGCCGCCGAGGCCGGTGAGCAGCTCCTCGGCGCCGACGAGCGAGGGGTCCTCGACGCCGCCGCGGTCCTCGCCCGTGTAGACCTTCGCCTTGCCGTCCAGGGCCTTGGCGACCTGGGCCTTCAGGGTCGCCTCGGTGACGCCGTCCTTGGGCAGGACCGCGATCGCGTCGACGCGGCCCGGGTGCCCGGAGAGGCGGAGCGCCTCGGCGTCGCCGAACCAGACGGTGGGCTCGGTGGCGCCGGAGACCGTGCCGGAGACCCGGACGTCGCGCGGGCCCTCAGCCGTGGTCAGCGTCACGCGGTCGCCGACGCGGGCGCCGGCGTGGGCCAGGACGGCCTCGCCCGCGGCGGGCGCGCGGCCCGCCGTGAGCTTCTCGCCGGTGAAGGCGGTGGCTCCCCAGCCGTGCGCGGTCAGGGCCTTGTCGCCGCCCTTCGCCGGGAGCGCGACGGGGAAGGTGACGTCCGCGACGGCCGTGCGCGCCCCGGGCACCGCCGCGGCCTTCGCGACCAGGGAGCCGTCGAGGCGGGCCCGGTCCGGGACCGGCGTGGTGGAGGCGCTGTCGCCGCTGCCGAAGTGGACGCGCTGGTCGGCGGCGGCCACGACGGGCGCGTCCGCGTAGCGGGTGGGCGGCACGGAGGCGCGCAGGCCCGTCTCCAGGAGGATGCCGCAGGCCGACACGATCAGGGACGCCATCATCAGCGCGACGAACGTGCCCACGAACGCGGCGGGCTTGAAACGGACGGCCGCGCGGGCCAGGCCGTTCGGGACGAAGCTCATGCCGCCGCCACTCCCGCGTACGGGGGCGCGGGCGTGGCCGCGGGCACCGTCAGGGCGCGCATCCGGTCCGCGATCCGCGTGGCCGACGCGCCCTGCAGGCGGTCCACGATCTCGCCGTCGGCGAGGAACAGCGTGTGGTCCGCGTACGCGGCGGCGGCCGGGTCGTGGGTGACCATGACCACGGTGGCGCCCATGCCGTCGACGGCCGAGCGCAGCAGGCCGAGGACCTCCGCGGCCGTGGTGGTGTCCAGGGCGCCCGTCGGCTCGTCGGCGAACACCACGTCCGGCTCGGTCACCAGGGCGCGGGCGATCGCGACGCGCTGCTGCTGACCGCCGGAGAGCTGGCCCGGGCGGCGCCTGCCCTTGTCGCCGAGGCCCACGCGGGCCAGGACGTCGGCGGCCTTGCGGTGGTCGGGGCGGTGGCCCGCGAGGCGCATCGGCAGCAGGACGTTCTGCTCGACGGTGAGCGAGGGCAGCAGGTTGAAGGCCTGGAACACGAAGCCCAGGCGGGTGCGGCGCAGGGCCGTCAGCTTGTTCTCGCTCATGCCGGTGATCTCGGTGCCGCCGAGGTGGACCGTGCCGGCCGTGGGGCGGTCCAGGCCCGCCGCGCACTGCAGGAACGTGGACTTGCCGGAGCCGGAGGGGCCCATCACGGCGGTGAAGCTGCCGCGGGGCAGGGCGAGGTCGATGCCGCGCAGGGCGTGCACGGCCCGGTCGCCGCGGCCGTACTGGCGGCGGACGCCGCGCAGCTCCACCGCCCGGTCGGACGGGGCGCCGTACGGTGCCCTCTCCGCGGGGGCGGGGGTCGTGGTCCGCTCGCCCCGCTGCCTCTTCTTGCGCAGCCCCATGGCTTGCCCAGCCCTTCCGTCGTCCTGTGCGTGCTTGATGCATCGAACGTACGGATTCCGGCCCTGCCCGGGCCATGAGGTGCACCGGCGAATAGGGGGTGGGGTTTCCCCCACCTGCCCCGGGGTGGCACCTGGGCGGGGGCCCTCGCGGGTGCGCCCCAGGGGCCAGGTCAGGCGTCTCGGCAGAGCAGGAGGAGGGCCCTGTCGTCGTTGACGTCCTTGGCCACGGCCTCGATGAGGTGCCAGGCGGCTCCGTGGAAGCCTCCGGCGACGTAGCGGTCGGCCTCGCCGGTGAGGCGGTCGATGCCCTCGCCGATGTCGCGGTCGGCGGTCTCGACGATGCCGTCGGTGAACAGCATGAGGACGTCACCGGGGCGCAGGGAGCCCTTGACGGGGTCGAACTGGGCGCCGTCGTACACCCCGAGGAGGGGGCCCTCCCCGGCCTTCTCCTCCCAGCGGCCCGTGCCCGCGCTCAGCTGGAGCGCGGGGAGGTGTCCGGCGGAGAGGAGTTCGTAGTCGCCGGTCTCCAGGTCGAGGACGAGGTGGATGGACGTGGCGAAGCCCTCGTCCCAGTCCTGGCGGAGCAGATAGCCGTTGGCGGCGGGCAGGAAGGCGTGCGGCGGGAGCGACCCGAGCAGGCCGCCGAACGCGCCGGACAGGAGCAGCGCACGCGACCCCGCGTCCATGCCCTTGCCGGAGACGTCCGTGAGGACGACCTCCAGGGTGCGGCCGCCGTTGGTGCGGGCGGCGACGACGAAGTCGCCGGAGAAGGACTGGCCGCCCGCCGGGCGCAGCGCCATCTCGCGGTGCCAGCCGCGCGGCAGCTTCGGCAGCTTGCTCTGCACGCGGATGCGCTCGCGCAGGTCGAACAGCATCGTTCCGCCGCCGCGCCAGGGCACGCCGACCCGGCTGCGGAACTGGGCGATGAGCAGCCCGAAGAAGCCGCACGCGGCGACGGTCAGGACGGTGCCGGGGGTGACCCGGGCCGGGCCCTCGGTGTAGGGCCCGAGCCGGGCGGACTCCACGATGAGGGCGGCCGCGGACGCCGCGTACAGGCCGAGGAGGCTGGAGGGCCTGAGCAGCAGCCCGCCCGCGACGATCGGCAGGACGAGGACGGAGGGCGAGAACCACACCGGGTTGACGATCGTGCACACGGTGATCACCGGCACGGTCAGGAGCAGCGCGGCGAGCGCCACCCAGTCCGAGCCGTCGCCCCGGAAGTAGTCCACTCCGGATTTGCGCAGCCCTATGCGGGCCCGGTGGAGCCGCTTCTTCATCCGGGCCGGGAACGTCTCGGCTGCGGCGCGCCGCTCACGCGGTGCGCGCCGCTCGCGCTTGTTTCGTCGTACCGCCATTGCTCGTGGACCCTATCCACCGGGCCAGGCGCTTCGCACGGGAGGTACCTCTTGTCCCCCTTCAGGGGCACCTCGCCCGTATCTCCGCTCCCAGCGTCCACACGCGCGTTCCGGTACGCGGAAAACATCTCGCCGCGTCCCAGGAGCCCTGGTAGGCATGGCATATGACAGCAGACTTGCGGGAGTTGAGCCAGAGAGATTGGGACCGCTGGTACGGAACGCTGGAGCGGGCCTTCGGCGGGCTCCACGAGGCGCCGGAGGAGCGCGAGCTGTGGGACGACCTCACGGAGTACGACCGCTCCCTCGGCCTCTGGGACGGCGAGGAGTGCGTCGGTACGGCCGGGGCCTTCAGCTTCCGCATGACGGTGCCCGGCGGGGCCCTGGTGGACGCGGCGGGCGTCACGATGGTGAGCGTGGCGGCCACGCACCGCCGCCGCGGGCTGCTCACCTCGATGATGCGGCGGCAGCTCGACGACCTGCGGGAGCGCGGGGAGGCCCTCGCGGTCCTGACGGCGTCCGAGCCCGCGATCTACGGCCGGTTCGGGTACGGCGCGGCGACGTGGTTGTTCAACGTGTCGATCGACACGGCGCGGGTGCGCCTGACCGTGCCCGCGGGCACGGACGAGGTGCGGCTCCGGTACGCCGTGCCCGCCGAGGCCGCGGCGGCCTGTGAGGCCGTGTACGCGCGCGTGGTGCCCGGCCGCCCCGGGATGCTGGCGCGGCAGCCGGGCTGGGAGCGGCTTCCGCTCCTGGACCCGGAGCGGGACCGCGACGGCGCCTCGCCGTTGCAGTGCGTGCTCGCGGAGCGCGGCGGTGAGGTCGTCGGGTACGCGTACTTCGCGGTCACGTCCGGGTGGGAGGTCCAGGGCCCGAAGGGCGTGGTCCGGGTGCGCGCCGTGGAGGCGCTGGACCCGGCGGCGCACGCCGCGCTGTGGCGCTTCCTCTGCGACATCGACCTGACCTCCCGGGTCGAGTCGCTCAACGTGCCGGTGGACGACCCGCTGCTGCACCTCGTCTCGGACGTGCGGCGCTGCGGACTCGTGATGCGCGACTCGCTGCACGTGCGTCCGGTGGAGGTCGGCGCGGCCCTGGAGGCGCGCACGTACCGGGCGCCGGTGGACGTGGTCCTGGACGTCACCGACGCCTTCTGCCCCTGGAACGAGGGGCGCTGGCGGCTGACGGGCGACCCCAAGGGCGCCTCCTGCAAGCGCGCCGACGACGACGCGCCCGCCGACCTCGCCCTGTCGGTGCGCGAGGTGGGCTCGGCGTACCTGGGCGGCGTGTCCCTGGCGGAGCTCGCCCGGGCGGGCCGGGTGCGGGAGCTGCGCCCCGGGGCCCTGGCGGAGGCGAGCCTGGCCTTCGGGTCGGAGGTCGCGCCCTGGCTGCCGCACGGGTTCTAGCCGGGGGCTTCGCGCGGGTCCTCGCGCCGCGCGCGCGTCCTCAAGCGCCGGACGGGCTCGATCCGGCACGCCGCGTGCCCGGACTCGCCCTTCGCTGGCACCCGGGGCACCAGAACAGATTGCGGGCGGCGAGATCGGCGGTGCGGATCTCGCCGCCACAGATGTGGCAGGCCATCCTGGCTCTGCGGTACACGTACACCTCGCCGCCGTGGTCGTCCACGCGCGGCGGGCGGCCCATGGCCTCGGGGGTGTGCTCGGGCCGCACGGTGTCGATGCGGTTGTTGCGCACGCCCTCGCGCATCAGGTCCACCAGGTCCGCCCAGATCGCGGTCCACTGGCGGTGCGTGAGGTCCTTGCCGGGCGTGTACGGGTCGATGCCGTGGCGGAAGAGGACCTCGGCCCGGTAGACGTTGCCGACGCCCGCGATGACCTTCTGGTCCATGAGGAGGGCGGCGATGGTGGTGCGGCTGCGGGAGACGCGGCGCCAGGCCCTGTCCGGGTCGTTCTCGCCGCCCTGCGGGCGCAGCGGGTCCGGGCCGAGGCGGGCGTGTATCTCCTGCTTCTCGCCGTCGGTGATCAGCGCGCAGGTGGTGGGGCCGCGGAGGTCGCTGTAGTGGGTGGCGTTCGCCAGGCGCAGGCGGACGGTGTCCGTGGGCGGCGGGGCGGGGGCGTCGCCGAAGGTGTACTTGCCGAACAGGCCCAGGTGGATGTGGACCCAGCCGGACGCGGCGAAGCCGAGGAAGAGGTGCTTGCCGTGCGCTTCCGCGGTGTCCAGGGGCTGGCCGTGCACGAGGGCCGCGCCGTCGGAGAACTTGCCCTGGGGGCTGGTGGCGTGCACGGGGTGCCCCTGGAACCGGCTCCGGTGATCGGCCGCGAGCCGGTGGATGGTGTGCCCTTCCGGCACGGTGTCGCCTCCTGTCGGGGGCCTCTCGGGGGCCTCGCGGATGGCGCCCCTGACCGCGCTGGAGGATCCAGCCCCTCCGGCGTTCGAGGAGCGGGGGCCTGGGGGCGGAGCCCCCGGGAATCGGGAAGGGGCGGGTCTGGGGCGCCTCGCGAGAGGTCAGGCCTGCGGGTGGTGGGGCGGGATCGGGGGGAGCTCCCCCGAGGTCTCGTAGCGCGCCAGCATCTTGATGCGGCGGGTGTGCCGCTCCTCACCGGAGTACGGCGTGGCGAGGAAGATCTCGACGAACTTGGTCGCCTCGGCCTCGGTGTGCATGCGCCCGCCGATGGAGATCACGTTCGCGTCGTTGTGCTCGCGCCCGAGCGCCGCCGTCTGCTCGCTCCAGGCGAGAGCCGCCCGCACGCCCTTCACCTTGTTCGCGGCGATCTGCTCGCCGTTGCCGGAGCCGCCGATGACGATGCCGAGGGAGTCGGGGTCCGCGGCCGTCTTCTCCGCGGCGCGGAGGCAGAAGGGCGGGTAGTCGTCCTGGGCGTCGTAGATGTGGGGCCCGCAGTCGACGGGCTCGTGGCCGTGGGCCTTGAGCCATTCGACGAGGTGGTTCTTGAGTTCGTAACCGGCATGATCGGAGCCGAGGTACACGCGCATGGGTCCGAGTGTGGCATGCGCGGCGGCGGGAAGCCGTCGTGGGTCGGGTCTTCGGCCGCTCTTCGGCAGTTCCCCGGCGGCGCTCCGGCGGCTCGTCGGGCGCTCTGCGGGCGCCGATTGGTTCAGGCCAATCCGGTGTCCGGTCATCGTCAGTGACCGATCGTTCACTCTGCATTCCGCTGAATACAACGATCCGGAGACGGGTCTTTCGTCCCGTACGCCCATGAGCTTTTAATGCGGAAGCTCTTGCCCGTGAACCAAAGGATCTGCCTATGACCTCGCAACCGTCCCTTGCGAAGGAAGACAGCACCCCCGGCGGGCCTGTGAAATCCCAGCCGGGGAGCGGGAACGGCGACGGTGACGGCCTCAAGGCCGGTCTCAAGAACCGCCATCTGTCGATGATCGCCATCGGTGGCGTGATCGGTGCGGGTCTCTTCGTCGGGTCCGCCTCGGGCATCAAGGCCGCGGGCCCCGCGATCCTGGTGTCGTACGCGCTCGTGGGCACCATGGTCGTGCTCGTGATGCGGATGCTCGGCGAGATGGCCGCGGCGCGGCCGTCCTCCGGTTCCTTCTCGGCCTACGCCGACCAGGCCCTCGGGCGCTGGGCGGGCTTCACCATCGGCTGGCTGTACTGGTTCTTCTGGGTCGTGGTGCTCGCCGTCGAGGCGACCGCCGGTGCCGTGATCCTCAACGAGTGGGTGCCCGCGGTCCCGCAGTGGGGCTGGGCGCTCATCGTCATGGTGGTGCTCACCGCCACCAACCTCGTCTCGGTCGGCTCCTACGGCGAGTTCGAGTTCTGGTTCGCGGGCATCAAGGTCGTGGCGATCGGCGGCTTCGTCCTCATCGGCCTGCTCGCCGTGTTCGGCGTCCTGCCCGGCTCGGACAACCCGGGGGACGGCTTCAAGCACCTCACCGACGCGGGTGGCTTCATGCCCAACGGCGCGGGCGCGATCCTCACCGGCGTCCTGATGGTGGTCTTCTCCTTCATGGGCTCGGAGATCGTCACGCTGGCCGCCGGTGAGTCGGAGGACCCGCAGCGCGCCGTCACCAAGGCCACGAACAGCGTCATCTGGCGCATCGGCGTCTTCTACCTCGGCTCGATCTTCGTGGTCATCACGCTCCTGCCGTGGAACGACAAGTCGATCGTCAAGGACGGCTCCTACGTCGCCGCGCTGAACTCGATCGGCATCCCGCACGCCGGCCAGGTCATGAACGTGATCGTCCTGACGGCCGTGCTCTCCTGCCTCAACTCCGGCCTGTACACGGCCTCGCGCATGGCCTTCTCGCTCGGCGAGCGCGGCGACGCCCCGAAGGCGTTCGCCCGCACCACCGCATCGGGCGTGCCGCGCACCGCGATCCTCGGCTCGGTCGTCTTCGGCTTCGCCGCCGTGTGGTTCAACTACCAGTGGCCCGAGACCGTCTTCGACTTCCTGCTGAACTCGTCGGGCGCGGTCGCCCTGTTCGTGTGGCTCGTCATCTGCTTCACGCAGCTGAAGATGCGCGGCATCATCCTGCGCGAGCAGCCGGAGAAGCTCGTCGTGAAGATGTGGCTGTTCCCGTATCTGACCTGGGTCACCATCGGCATGATCTCGTTCGTGATCGTCTACATGCTGTACGACGACGCCGGGCGCAAGCAGATGGTGCTCTCGCTGCTCGTCGGCGCCCTGGTCCTCGGCATCGCCCTGGTCCGCGAGAAGGTGGCGCCCCGGGAGCGGGTCTCCTCGTAGTACTCGTAGTACTCGTAGTAGTCGGTACTGCTCATCGGTTCACGGCGGCGGGGTGACCTCCGTCAGCGCGATCGCCGCGCACACCACGCACGACGGAGGCACCCCGTGGAACTCAGCGACCCCACCGCCAAGCGACTCACCTTCCGCCCCGGTCAGGAGGGGTACGAGGACGAGGTCGCGGGCTTCCAGACCGGCTTCGCCCAGCGGCCGGACGTGGTCTTCGCCGCGTCGGACCCCGAGGACGTCGTGGCCGCCGTGCGGTACGCGGCCGACGCGGGCCTGCCCGTGGGCGTCCAGGCCACCGGGCACGGCCTGCCGGACGCCGCGCGGGGCGGCGTCCTGATCAGCACGCGCCGCATGGACGCCGTGGCCGTCGACGCCGGGGCGCGCACCGCGCGGGTCGGGGCCGGGGCGCGCTGGTCCCAGGTGGTGGCGGCCGCGGCGGAGCACGGCCTGGCCCCGCTGAACGGCTCGGCGCCGGGCGTGGGCGTCGTCTCGTACACCCTGGGCGGCGGGATCGGCATCCTGGCGCGGGAGTTCGGCTACGCGGCCGACCACGTGCGCTCGGTGGACGTCGTGACGGCGGACGGCACGCTGCGGCACGTGACGGCGGCGAGCGAACCCGAGCTGTTCTGGGGCCTGCTCGGCGGCGGCGCGAACCTGGGCGTGGTGACCGCTCTGGAGATCGGCCTGGTGCCGGTGGCGCGCCTGTACGGCGGGGCCCTCGCCTTCGACGGCCGCGAGGTCGACCCGGCGGCCGTCCTGCGCGGCTACGCCGCCTGGGCCAAGACCGTGCCCGACGCGCTCACCTCGTCGGTCGCCGCCCTGGTCTACCCGGACATGGACCAGCTCCCGCCGCACCTGCGGGGCCGCTATCTGGTGACGGTGCGCATCGCCTGCACCGGCCCGGCCGAGGACGGGGAGCGGCTCGTGGCGCCGCTGCGCGCGCTCGGGCCGACCGTCTCGGACAGCCTGCGCGAGCTGCCGTACACGGAGAGCCACACGATCCACAACGACCCGGACTTCCCGCACTCCTACTACGGCGACAACCTGATGCTCACCGAGCTCGACCTGCCGGGCGCGGAGCGGCTGCTCGCGCTCACCGGGCCCGCCGCGGACCACATGCACGTCGTCCAGCTCAACCACCTGGGCGGCGCGCTCGCCCGGCCCGTCCACCACGACAACGCCGTGCCGCACCGGAGCGCGGCCTGGGCGGTGCGGATCCTGTCGCCCCTGGAGGGCACGGACCGCGAGGCGCTGCGGGAGCTGTACGCGCGGGCTTTCGCCCCGCTGGCCCCGCACGCCGTCGGCCGGTCGGTGAACTTCGCGCTGGCGGGCGGCGACCGCCCGGAGGGCGTGTACGACGCGGACACGCGGAAGAGGCTCGCCGGACTGAAGGCCACGTACGACCCGGCGAACCTCTTCAGGCGGAACTACAACGTCGGCTGAGCCGCCGGGCGGCGACCGCCGCCCGGCCCCGTCGTCGGGTCAGCTCTTGTCGCCGAGCAGCTTCCACGACAGCGGCAGCGCGCCCATGGCGAGGGCCGCCTTGAGGGCGTCGCCGATGAGGAACGGGGTGAGGCCCGCGGCGACCGCCTCGGTCAGGGACATGCCGGTGGACGCGGCCAGGTAGGGCACGCCGACGGCGTAGATGATCGCGGAGCCGAGGACCATCGTCCCGGCCGTGTGCAGCACGTTCCGGTCGGCGCCGCGCCGGGCCAGGGAGCCCACCGCCGCGGCGGCGAGCATCATGCCGAGGACGTAGCCGAGCGAGGGCATGCCGTAGCCGGACTTGGCCTCGGCGAACCACGGCACGCCCGCCATGCCCACCAGGGCGTACAGCGCGAGCGACAGGAAGCCGCGGCGCGCGCCGAGCGCCGTGCCGACCAGGAGCGCGGCGAAGGTCTGCCCCGTCACCGGCACCGGCGAGCCCGGCACGGGCACGGAGAGCTGGGCGGCCAGGCCGGTGAGCGCGGCGCCGCCGAGCACGAGGGTCGCGTCGCGCAGGCGGGAGGCGGGGATCAGGTCGGCCAGGACCTGGCCCGGGCGGGTGGTGGCGGCGGCTGTGCTCATCGGGACTCCGCGGTTCTGGGACGTCTGGGGGCAGGTGGTGCGTGGGACGACCTGACCCTAACCCCGGGGCGGGCGCCCCATCAGGGGGCGCGGATGACAAAGGGAGCGGCTCCCCCTTGGTGGGCTCCGCACAAAGGGCGCGGCCCACACCCTGCCGGGCGTGATGCTGGTCACGGAGGTCAGGAATGCCGGGGCCGGGTTTTGCGTTCAGGGGCACGCGCCGGTGAGACTGTGGAGTCTCACCAACTCGCCTCTGAGCACCCCGAGCACCCTGAGAGTCAGCTGAGCCCGATGCACGATCACCAGCGGCCCGACTCGGGGGTGCCCTCGACGGCTCCCGCGGACCCCTTCGGCCCCGCCGAGCCCCTCGGCGGCGGCCTCAAGCAGCGCCATCTGACCATGCTGGGCCTCGGCGGTGTCATCGGGGCCGGCCTGTTCGTCGGCTCGGGCGCCGGGATCGCGGTCGCCGGGCCCGGCATCGTCCTGTCGTACCTGATCGCGGGCGCGCTCGCGATGTGCGTGATGCGGATGCTCGGCGAGATGTCGGCGGCGATGCCCTCGTCGGGCGCGTTCTCCGTGCACGCCGAGCGGGCGCTGGGCCGCTGGGCCGGGTTCTCGGTCGGCTGGATGTACTGGTTCCTGCTCGTCGTCGTGCTCGCCGTGGAGGCGACCGGCGCGGCGCGGATCGCGCACGCGTGGGTGCCGGGCGTGCCGCAGTGGGCGTGGGTGCTCCTCTTCATGGTGTTCTTCACCGGCGCCAACCTCGCGGCGGTGAAGAACTTCGGCGAGTTCGAGTTCTGGTTCGCCGCCCTGAAGGTCTTCGCGATCGTCGCGTTCCTGGTGCTCGGGCTCCTCGCGGTCTTCGGACTCCTGCCGGACACCGACCCGGTGGGGCTCACCCATCTCACCGGCGAGGGCGGCTTCCTGCCGCTCGGCTGGGACGGGGTGATCTCCGGCGTGGTCGTGGTCCTCTTCGCCTTCGGCGGCCTGGAGATCGTCACGATCGCGGCCGCCGAGTCCGACGACCCGGTGCGCGCCGTGGCCCGCGCGGTGCGCAGCGCCGTGTACCGCATCCTCTTCTTCTACGTCGGTTCGATGCTGGTCATCGTGACGGTGCTGCCGTGGACGGCGCAGCAGGCCGGGTTCAGCCCGTATGTGAAGGTGCTCGACTCCATCGGCGTCCCCGCGGCCGGGACCCTGATGAACATCGTGGTGTTCGTGGCGCTCCTGTCGTCCCTGAACGCCAATCTGTACGGGGCCTCGCGCATGGTCTTCTCGCTCGCCGAGCGCGGCGAGGCCCCCCGGGGCCTGCTGAAGGTGTCGCGCGGCGGGGTGCCGCGGCGCGCGGTGCTGGCCTCGGTGGCCTTCGGCTTCGTGTCGGTGCTGCTCAATCTGAAGTGGCCCGACTCCGTCTTCCTCTACATGCTCAACTCGGTCGGCGCGGCCCTCCTCTTCGTCTGGGCGCTGATCGCCGTCTCGCAGCTGCGCCTTCGCCGCCGCATCGAGCGCGAGGCGCCGGAGCGGCTCACCCTGCGGATGTGGTTCTTCCCCTGGCTGACGTGGGCGGCGCTCGCGGGGATGGGCGTGGTGATCGCGCTGATGCTGCGCGACGACGGCGCGCGCCCGCAGCTGTTGTGGTCGGCGGGCGCCACGGCGGTGGTGATCGCGGTGGCACTCCTGCGGGAGTGGGCGACGCGACGTACGCGCCGTACGTAACTCTTCTACGAACGGCGTATGACACCGGTGGGACGTCGTGACGGAAACACCCCGCCGGATCACGCGAGTATGACGAAATCGTGAAGACGTCTTCACCTTGTGTGAGCGTCGTGTCCGTATACCGGTCAACTGTTCCCTGTCAGCGGTGCCAGTGCTCAGACTGTGCCCCACTTCCCCCTGTGGTTCCCGCGCGGTTCCTTCCTTCCGTCTCCCCGCTAGCGAACAGGGACGCCCATGTCTCAGACGTCCGTGAAAGACGCACCACCCCAGGCCGACGCCCCCCTCGGGCACGGTCTCAAGCAGCGTCATCTGTCGATGATCGCCCTCGGCGGCGTCATCGGCGCCGGGCTCTTCGTGGGCTCCGGGAAGGCCATCGCCGCCGCGGGGCCCTCGATCATCCTGGCCTACTCGCTGTCCGGCGCCCTGGTCATGCTCGTCATGCGCATGCTGGGCGAGATGGCGGCGGCCAACCCCGCGTCCGGCTCCTTCTCCGTGCACGCCGAGCGGGCCCTCGGCCCCTGGGCCGGGTTCACGGCGGGCTGGTCCTTCTGGTTCCTGCTCTGCGTGGCCGTCGGCCTCGAAGGCATCGGCGCCGCGCAGATCGTGCACGGCTGGGTGCCCGGCGTGCCCGAGTGGGCCTGGGTCGCCCTCTTCATGCTGATGTTCTGCGCCACGAACCTCGCGGCCGTGAAGAACTTCGGCGAGTTCGAGTTCTGGTTCGCCGCCCTGAAGATCACCGCGATCGTGCTCTTCCTCGCCATCGGCGTGCTCGCGATCCTCGGCTGGCTCCCCGACACCGACGCGCCGGGCAGCGCCAACCTCACCGGGCACGGCGGCTTCATGCCCAACGGCGTGGACGGCCTCATCGTGGGCCTGCTCGCCTCCGTCTTCGCCTACGGCGGCCTGGAGACGGTCACCATCGCGGCCGCCGAGTCCGAGCACCCCGTCCAGGGCGTGGCCAAGGCCGTGCGCACCGCGATGTGGCGGATCGCCATCTTCTACATCGGCTCCATGGCCGTCGTCGTGACGCTGCTCCCCTGGACCTCCGAGGAGGTCGCCACCAAGGGCCCGTACGTCGCCACGCTCGACCACCTCGGCATCGACGGCGCCGGCGAGATCATGAACGTCGTCATCCTGGTCGCCCTGCTCTCCGCGATGAACGCCAACATCTACGGCGCCTCCCGCATGGCCAACTCGCTCGTCCAGCGCGGCCAGGGCCCCAAGGCCCTGGGGCGGCTCTTCAACGGCGTGCCGCGGATCGCGGTCCTCACCTCGTCGGTCTTCGGCTTCCTGTGCGTGCTGCTCAGCTACTGGCGGCCCGACGACATCTTCCAGTGGCTGCTCAACACCATCGGCGCGATCATCCTCGTCGTCTGGTTCTTCATCGCCGCCGCCCAGCTGCGGCTGCGCAAGAAGCTGGAGCGCGAGGCCCCCGAGACGCTCGTCGTGAAGATGTGGCTCTTCCCCTGGCTGACGTACGTGGCGCTCGCCGGGATGGCCACGGTGTTCGTCCTGATGGCCCGCGAGGAGGAGACCCGTACGCAGCTGTACTACACGGGCGGTCTCACACTGCTCCTGATGGTCGTGGGCTTCGTACGGCAGAAGATGGCCGAGGGCCGCGAGGCGGCGCCGAGCGCCTGACCCGACCCTTCCTGACGGCCGAAGGCCCGGTCCACCCACGTGGACCGGGCCTTCGGCCGTCCCCGTTCCCGGTGCGCCCGGGGCTCGCGACCTAGGGCCAAGGGCTGATCAACTTCAGGCACCTCCTGCTGCTAGCCTGCACTTGCACATGGATCGCAATAAGAGGTGCACCGCGGCGCCGGGCAAAACGGCACGGTCCCCCGCGGGGCACGGTCGGAGGGCTCGCTGATGGCCATTTACACGCTTCCTGAACTTCCGTATGACTACGCGGCGCTCGAGCCGGTGATCAACCCGCAGATCATCGAGCTGCACCACGACAAGCACCACGCCGCATACGTGAAGGGCGCGAACGACACCCTGGAGCAGCTGGCGGAGGCACGCGACAAGGACGCGTGGGGCGCCGTCAACGGCCTGGAGAAGAACCTGGCCTTCCACCTCTCCGGGCACATCCTGCACAGCATCTACTGGCACAACATGAACAGCCCCAAGGACGGCGGCGGTGGCGAGCCCACCCACGCCGACGGTGTGGGCGAGCTCGCGGACGCCATCACCGAGTCCTTCGGCTCCTTCGCCAAGTTCAAGGCGCAGCTGACGAAGGCCTCGGCGACGACGCAGGGTTCGGGCTGGGGCGTGCTCGCCTACGAGCCGCTCAGCAACCGCCTGATCGTCGAGCAGGTCTACGACCACCAGGGCAACGTCGGCCAGGGCTCCACGCCGATCCTGGTCTTCGACGCCTGGGAGCACGCCTTCTACCTGCAGTACAAGAACCAGAAGGTGGACTTCATCGAGGCCATGTGGCAGGTCGTCAACTGGCAGGACGTGGCCAAGCGCTACGAGGCCGCCAAGCAGCGCGTGAACAGCCTGCTGCTGGCCCCCTGAGCCACCCCACGGGCCCCGCGCCCGCGTGACACGTCCTGCCTCGTGATCGTCTTCTCAACCTTCGCGTCGGCAGGCGGATGAACGAAAGGCCCCCACGAGGACGTGACTCGCGGGGGCCTTTCGGCTTGGCTCTCAGCCCTCAGTCGAAAATCGGGCCCTGAGTGCGGGTGCGCTTGATCTCGTAGAAGCCCGGGGTCGAGGCCACCAGCAGGGTGCCGTCCCAGAGCCTGGCGGCCGCCTCGCCCTTGGGGGCGGGGGTGACGACCGGGCCGAAGAAGGCGATCTGCTCGCCGTCGGGGCCGGGGACGGCGATGACGGGCGTGCCGACCTCCTGGCCCACCTTCTCGATGCCCTCGTTGTGGGAGGCGCGCAGCTCGGCCTCGTAGGGCGTCGTGTCCCAGTGGTCGAGGAGGGACTCGGGCAGGCCGACCTCCTTCAGGGCGCCGGCGACGGCCTCCTTGGTGGGGCCCTCGCCCTGGTTGTGGATGCGGGTGCCGAGCGCGGTGTAGAGGTCGCCGAGCACCTGCGCGCCGTGCTCCTGCTCGGCGGCGATGGCCACGCGGACCGGGCCCCAGGCCTTGGTCGCCAGCATGTCGCGGTACTCCTCGGGCAGCTCGTCGAGCTTGTTCTCGTTGAGCACGGCGAGGCTCATCACGTGCCAGCTGACCTCGATGTCACGGACCTTCTCGACCTCCAGGACCCAGCGGGAGGTCATCCAGGCCCAGGGGCAGAGCGGGTCGAACCAGAAGTCGACGGGGGTCTTGCCGTTCTCGGTGGTCGCAGAGGACGCGGACATGTCTCTCCCTAGGGAATGTGTGCGAAGCCTGGCCAGGGGAACGTCGGGGGTGTGGCAGGGCATTCCCGGATGTCCGCCGACCGGGGCACGTGCGAGGATCAGAGGCATTCGAACGAGAGTCATGCGAGCCACGAGGGAGTGCCGCCCGTGCCCGGTGAGAATCTGTCCCGCGACGAGGCCCAGGAGCGGGCCGCGCTGTTGTCCGTCGACGGGTACGAGGTCTTCCTCGACCTGCGGTCGGCGGTCGGCGACAGCCAGGAAGGCGACACCGCGCCGCGCACCTTCCGCTCGGTCACCACGATCCGCTTCCGCTGCGCCGAGCCGGGCGCGGCGAGCTTCGCGGACCTGATCGCCCCGAGCGTCACGGCCGTCTCGCTGAACGGCAAGGACCTCGACCCGTCCGAGGTCTTCGACGGCAGCCGCATCGCGCTGGAGGACCTGCGCGAGGAGAACGAGCTGGTGGTGGACGCCCAGTGCGCCTACAGCCGCACCGGCGAGGGCATGCACCGCTTCGTCGACCCGGAGGACGGCGAGGTCTATCTCTACACGCAGTACGAGCCCGCGGACTCCCGCCGGGTGTTCGCGAACTTCGAGCAGCCCGACCTGAAGGCCCCCTTCCGCTTCTCCGCACAGGCCCCCGAGGGCTGGACGGTGTGGAGCAACGGCGCGGGAGAACAGGTGGACGGCGTCTGGCAGTTCGCCGAGACCAAGCCCATCTCGACGTACATCACGGCGGTCGTCGCGGGCCCGTACCACTACGTGACCGACTCCTACGAGCGCGTCTTCGAGGACGGCACCCGTCTGGAGATCCCCCTCGGCGCGATGTGCCGCAAGGGCCTGGCCAAGCACTTCGACGCGGACGACGTCTTCCTGGTCACCAAGCAGGGCCTGGACTTCTTCCACGACCACTTCGACTTCCCCTACCCCTTCGGGAAGTACGACCAGGCCTTCGTGCCGGAGTACAACCTGGGCGCGATGGAGAACCCGGGCTGTGTGACCTTCCGCGAGGAGTTCATCTTCCGCGGCAAGGTGACCCAGGCGTCGTACGAGCGCCGGGCGAACGTCATCCTGCACGAGATGGCGCACATGTGGTTCGGCGACCTGGTCACCATGCGCTGGTGGGACGACCTGTGGCTCAAGGAGTCCTTCGCCGACTTCATGGGCTCCTTCTCGATGGTCGAGGCGACCCGGTTCACCAACGGCTGGATCACCTTCGCCAACAACCGCAAGGCGTGGGCGTACCGCGCCGACCAGCTGCCCTCCACCCACCCGGTCACGGCCGACATCCGCGACCTGGAGGACGCCAAGCTGAACTTCGACGGGATCACGTACGCCAAGGGCGCCTCCGTCCTCAAGCAGCTCGTGGCGTACGCGGGCCGCGACGCCTTCCTGGAGGGCGCCCGCCGCTACTTCAAGCGGCACGCGTACGGCAACACCCGCCTCGGCGACCTGCTCTCGGTCCTGGAGGAGACCAGCGGGCGCGACATGGCCGCCTGGTCGCGGGCCTGGCTGGAGACGGCGGGGGTCAACTCCCTCACCCCGCAGGTCACCCTGAGCGCGGAGGGCCGCGTCACGGAGCTCGCCGTCGTCCAGGAGGCGGCCGAGAGCCACCCGAGCTTGCGCCCGCACCGCGTGGCCGTGGGCCTGTACCGCCGCTCGGAGGCGGGCGACCTCGTGCGGTACGCCCGCGCGGAGGTGGACGTCGAGGGCCCGCGCACCACGGTCGCGGAGCTCGTCGGCGCCGAGGCCCCCGAGCTCGTCCTGGTCAACGACGACGACCTGACGTACTGCAAGATCCGCTTCGACGAGACCTCGCTCGCCACCCTGCGCGAGCGCCTCGGCGACCTCACCGACCCCCTCGCCCGCGCCCTGTGCTGGTCGGCGCTGTGGAACCTCACGCGGGACGGGCTCATGCCCGCGCGGGACTTCGTCGGCCTCGTGCTGCGGTTCGCCGGGCGCGAGACGGACATCGGCGTGCTCCAGATGCTGCACGCCTGGGCGGGCACGGCCCACACGCACTACGCCGCGCCCGGCTGGCGCGAGGCGGGCGGGCGACTGCTCGCCGAGGGCGCGCTGCGGGAGCTCAGGATCGCCGAGCCGGGCAGCCAGCACCAGCTGACGTGGGCGCGCTTCTTCGCCTCCGTGGCCTCGTCGGACGCCGACCTCCAGCTCCTCCAGGGCCTGTTGGACGGCACCGCGAAGATCGACGGCCTCGATGTGGACCAGGAGCTGCGCTGGGCGTTCCAGCTGCCGCTCGCGGTGCACGGGGTGGCGGACGAGCGGGCGCTCGCGGCCGAGCTCGCCCGCGACGACACGGCCTCCGGCAAGCGCCACCAGGTCCGCTGCCTGGCCGCGCGGCCGTCGGCGGCGGTCAAGGCGCAGGCCTGGGCCTCCGTGGTGGAGTCGGACGCGCTGTCCAACGCCCTGGTGGAGGCGACGATCTCGGGCTTCGCGCAGCCCTCGCAGCGCGGGCTCGTCGCCGAGTACGCCCCGA
Organism: Streptomyces sp. AN091965; assembly: GCF_022698285.1. Classification (NCBI taxonomy): domain Bacteria; kingdom Bacillati; phylum Actinomycetota; class Actinomycetes; order Kitasatosporales; family Streptomycetaceae; genus Streptomyces; species Streptomyces sp. AN091965. The sequence continues at coordinate 3,743,948 of NZ_JALDMY010000001.1, forward strand.
AGTACTTCGCCGCCATCGAGCGGGTCTGGGCGGAGCGGTCCATCCAGATCGGCATGGACGTGGTGCGGGGCCTGTTCCCGCACCTCCAGGACAGTCCGGAGACGGTGGCCGCGGCCGACGCGTGGCTCTCCGCGCACGAGGCGGCCCCGCCGGCCCTGCGCCGCCTCGTCCTGGAGTCCCGCGACGACCTGTCCCGGGCCCTGCGCGCCCAGGCCTGCGACACCGGCTCCACCGAGGGATAGCGGGGGCCTCCCCGACCGTGTCCCGGGCCGGGGCCGCAGCGGTGCGGCCCCGGCCCGGGGACCCGGCCCAGGCGTCAGCCGATCTGCGCTCCGTAGCGCGAGAGCGCGTCCACGACCGGCGCGAAGTAGGTCCGGCCGCCGCTGGAGCAGTTGCCGCTGCCACCGGAGGTGAGACCGAGCGCGCTGCTGCCCGCGAACATCGAGCCCCCGCTGTCACCGGGCTCGGCACAGACGTTGGTCTGGATCAGACCGTTGACCGTGCCCTGCGGGTAGGAGACGGACGCGTTGAGCCGCTGCACGCTGCCGCCGTGCAGCTGCGTGGTGGAGCCGCTGCGCTGCACCTGCTCGCCGACCACGGCCTGGCGGGCCCCGGTGATCTGCTGGGAGCCGCCGTTGTAGAGGTTGACCTCGCTCGGGTGGGCGACGTTCGCGGTGTACTTCACGATGGCGTCGTCGCGCCCGGGGAAGCCGTAGTCCTCGACCTGGGCGATCACGGGCCCGCCGCGGGTCTCGGACCAGCTGGTGCCCGCGAGGGAGGCGCAGTGGCCCGCGGTGAGGAAGTAGGGCTGGCCGCCCTTGACGACGTTGAAGCCGAGCGAACAGCGCCCGCTGGAGCTCCAGATGGCGTCGCCGCCGCGGATGAGGGGCTGGAACTTCCCCGCGGTGCGCTCCAGGACCGCCTTGCCGTGCTGGGCCGCCACGCGCTGCTTCAGCCGGTCGAGGGCGGCGCCCCTGACCGTGGAGTCGGCGGTGACGACCACCTTGTTGAGGACCGGGTCCGTGGCGCGTGCCGTGCCGGGGACCGCGTGCTCGCCCAGGGCCCGCTGGGCGGCGTCCAGTTGGGCCTGGGAGTGGGTGACCGCCCGCGGCTCGGCTCCGGCGGCGCGGACCCGGTCGGCCGCGGCCTCGTCGAGGACGTTGACGACGAGCTTCTTGGCGGCGGCGTCGTAGTAGGCGCCCGCGGTGCCGCCGGGGAAGCCGTCGGTCAGGGTGTCGGCGAGCCTGCCCGCCGCGGTGGCGCCGAGGGCCTTCGGAGTGGGGTCCGAGGCCGCCGAGCTGGTGGTCGCCGCGGAGAGGGTGCCCGCGACGAGGGCGGCGACGCCGATGCCGGTGAGGACGAGGCGCCGTGTCGTTGCTCGTGGGGGTGTCACTCAGTACCTCCATGGGGGGATGGAGCCGCCCAAGTCGGGTGCGGCTCCGGGGAGTTACCGGTTCCTGGCGCGGACCGCCGACGGGATTACGTCGCGTCCATGCCAAGTATCGCGCCGAGTATGACGACGGGGCCGACCGCCCACAAGGGGGTGGCGCGAGAAAGCGGACGCACTCCGTCCCCGCCGCACGCCCCTCGAACCGCACCTTTTCGGCCTTCGAACTCCCGTACTTTAGGACGGGCTTGTCCGGTTTTGTCGACGGGACTGTAACAGCGGTTAGGCGGCGGACCGGCACCGGGAATGGCCACGGCATGAACCACAACACCCCGCTCTCCCCCCGCCCCCTGCGCCACCTCGCCGACGCCCAGCGCCGCGTCATGAGCACGGCCCAGCTGCGCGCGCACGGCGTCGGCGCCGCCGAGGTCAGCGCGCACTGCCGCCCCGGCGGCCCCTGGCAGCAGCTGCTTCCGGGGGTCCATCTGCTCCACCCCGGCCCGCCCACCAGCGAGGAGCGGCTGCACGGCGTGCTGCTCTACGCCGGGCGGCCCCCGGCCAAGGAGTCCCGGGCGATCCCCGCGCAGCCGCGGCCCGGCGAGCCGCACGCGGGCTACGCCGACGCGATGATCACCGGGCTCGCCGCCCTCACCCTGCACCGCTTCTCCTCCACGCCGCCGCTGCTCTCCCTGGACCGGATCGACGTCCTGGTCCCGCGCACCCGACGGCTGCGCTCGACCGGCTGCGCCCGCCTCGTCCGCGCGCACACGCTGCCCACACCGCTGCAGATCACCGGCGTGCCGGTGGCGCCCGTGGCGCGGGCGCTCGCCGACGCCGTCGCCCACCTCGCCGAGGCGCGCGCGGTGCGGCGGCTGCTCACCGAGGCGGTGCGCGGCGGGCACTGCGAACCGGCCGCCCTGGTGGCCGAGTTGAACCGGGCGCGGCTGCTCGGCCGTCCGCACGTGGTGGACGCCGTGGACTCGCTGCTCGCCGAGGGCCGCGCGATCGCCGAGGACCGGCTGCACGCCCTGGTCCATGACCACGGGCTCCCCGATCCGCTGTGGAACGTCGATCTGCGCCTGCCGGGCGGGCCGCACCTGGGCGGCGTCGACGCGTACTGGCCCGAGCAGGCCGTGGCCGTGGAGCTGGACACGCGGGCGCCGCGGCACGGGCGCACGGGGCGCAAGGAGCAGGAGGACGACGAGCAGTGGTCCGAATACGCCCGCAAGCGCGAGCACTTGGAGCGGCTCGGCGTCACCGTCGTCCACATCACCCCGAAGAAGCTGCGGGACGCCCCCGACCAGCAGGCGGCGGTCGTCCTGACGGCCCTGATGGCCTCCTGCGACCGGGATCCGGCGGCGTACATCGTGGTCCTGCCCAGATAGCGCGGCCGTCCGTGCCCGCGGGCACGGCGCGTGCCCCATAAGGGGGGTGCGGGGGCGGAGCTCCGGACGGCGGGGCTCCGCCCCCGCGCGGGTGCGGACGGCGGCGGTCAGGCGCCGCAGAACTCCGCGGCCACGATGCGGTCCTGGCCGCCCGCCCAGTCGCCGTTGAAGTGGAACGTCAGGGCGTGCCCGCCGCCCGTCGTGGTCAGGGCCAGGGACAGCGAGCCGTGGATGCCGCCGCCGTGGCCCCACACGACCGTGCCGCAGGGCAGTTCGAGCCGCAGCAGGCCGAGGCCGTAACGGCCGCCCACGCCCTCCTCCCCCCGGGCGGGGACCGTCCTCTTCATCGCGGCGAGCTGCTCGGGGGGCAGCAGGTCGCCGCGGAGCAGGGCCGTGTAGAAGCGGTTCAGGTCCGCCGCGTCCGAGATCAGCTCGCCCGCGGCGCCCGCCATGGACGGATTCAGCTCGGTCACGTCGTACGTCCTGCTCCGCGCGGTGCCGGCGGGCTTGGAGTACGCGCGCGAGCTGGGCCGGGGCAGGGTGGCCCTCGTGCCCGGCACGGAGGTGGCGCGCAGGTGCAGGGGGATGATGATCCGGTCGCGTACCTCGTCCCCGTAGGGGCGGCCCGTGACCTTCTCGATGACCATTCCGGCGACGACGTAGTTGGTGTTGGAGTACGCCCAGCCCCGGCCGGGGGCGAAGTCCGGCGCGTGGCGCAGCGCGAGCGCGACCAGGGCCGCCGGCCGCCAGGTGCGGTGGCGGTGCTCCGGGGTGGTGAGCCGTCGGTCGAAGTCCGGGTCCTCGCTGTAGTCGTGGATGCCGCTGGTGTGGTTGAGGAGCTGCCGGACGCTGATCCGGTCGCCGTCGTGGCCGTGGCCCTCGATCACGCCGGGCAGCCACGCGCCCACCGGGTCGTCGAGGTCGAGCCTGCCCTCCGCCTCCAGCTGGAGCAGCACGGTCGCCACGAACGTCTTGGTGATGCTGGCCGCGCGGAACCGGTCGTGCGCGCCGCGCGGGGTGCCCTCGCGCAGGTCGCCGACGCCCGCGGCGCCGCTCCAGGGGCCGTGCCGGTCCCGTGCGTGGGCCGTCACGCCGGGGACGCCGCCGCGCACGGCGGCGTCGAGGGCGGCCCGGGTCCCGCGGTGGTCCCGGTCCGCGCCGGGCGTCGCGGCCGCGGGGGCGGTCAGGGCACCCGCCACCGCCGCGACCAGGGCCGCCGCCACGCACCCCCTGCGCATCGGCGTGAGCCGTCTCGGCACTGCCATGGGTCGCCGTCCCTTCGTCCGTACGTCCGCCCGTCACGCAGGGCAGAACTCCGCCCCGGCCGGGAAGTCACGGCCGGGGCGGTCGGGCGGAGGCGGTCGGCGGGGCGGGGCTCAGCGCTTGCGGAGGACGAGTTCCGTGTTGCGGTCGCCCGGTTCGCCGCCGAGGGCGGGTTTGGCGCCGGGGGCGTTGAAGGCCAGCTCGCGGTAGAGCGCGGCGAGTCCGGTCTGGGAGAGGTCGGCGAAGTCCGTGCGGTGCGGGGCCGCCGACTCGATCAGGGTGGTGAACAGGGACAGCGTGCCGTCGTGGTTGTCGACCAGCTCGATCACGCGCGCGAGCTGCGGGAAGTCCACGTGCGACGCGGTGGAGACCTCCCAGAGCGAGCCGTGCGGGGTGATGGCGTTCTTGTGGCTGTGGCCGTTCACCCAGGCCAGGACGGAGCGGTGGCGGCGCAGCAGCGCGAGCACCTCCTCGCCGCCGTGCCGGGCCTCGCGCGGGTGGTGCGGGTCGGTGACCAGATTGCGCATGGTGCGGCTGGTGTGGTGGCTGAAGACGATGACGTACGAGGCGTCGCCGCTGCGCTCGACGGCCTTCAGGGTCCGCTCCAGCCAGCGCAGTTGGGCGGTGCCGAGCGAGCCCTCGTAGTGGCCGCCCGGGTCGGTGGTGTCCAGGCTGATGCCGAGGACGTCGTCGGTGATGCGGAAGGCGTAGTACTGCGTGCGGTCGGCCAGGTTCTCCTGGGTGTAGCCGTGGCCGACGGGGCCGCGGCCCGCGTGTGCCGGGTCCAGGTGGGCCCGGACGTACTCGGCGGGGGTGAAGGGGGCGCGCGCGGCGTCCGGGGTCACGGACCGCATGCGCCGCTTCTCCGCCCGCAGCACCTCCTTGAAGTGGGCGCCCTTGGGATCCTGCCCCTTCTTGACGGCCTTCCACAGGGCGGCGCCGCGCGCCGCGTCCAGGGACATCAGCTTCCGGCCGCCGACGGCGAGGTCGGCGAAGTAGGAGTCGCCGGGGGCGTAGCAGCCGCCGGGCAGGGCGTCGTGGTTGCCGACGGTGGAGTACCAGGGGAGGTTCAGGCCGGGGCTGTTGACCTGCCGGATCGCGGCGTCGAGGAAGCCGTGCAGCTGCGGGAAGCCGACGCGCTTGTCGGCGTCGCGCAGCGCGGCGTCGGGGTGCCAGTACAGCTTCAGACCGCTGTTCTGCACGCCTTCGTAATGGCGCGGGTCGCCGGAGTTGGGGGTGACGCGGCCGCCGCTCATCACCTTGAGGAACCAGTCGAGTTCGGTGCGGGAGTTGTTGTCCGTGTTGTCGCCGGTCGTCATCACGAAGTGCAGGGGCGCGCCGGTGGCGGGCGCGCCGCGCAGCGCGTTGACCCGCTCGACGAGCGAGACCGCGCCCGCCACGGACAGGGCCTCCTGCGGCCGCCACGCGCTCGCCGTCTGGGCGCGCAGGTACTCGTACCGCAGCGGATGCTGTACGTCGACCAGGTGCAGGTCCGTGAACTGGACGAAGGCGGCGAGCGCGGTGCGGCGCTCCTGTCGGCCCCGGTGGGCCGGGGCCAGGTCGGCGCGGACCACGCGGGGCCAGGCCGGTCCCTCGCCCAGGCGCCGGAAGCCGGAGGTCCCCCGGGGCGCGGCCGCCGAGCGGAGGGTCGTGCCCGTGCGGTAGGGGGCGAGCGGGGCGGCGGGCGCGGGGCGGGACACCGCGACCGGGCCGCGCTGGGCGGCGGCCGCCTTCCCGTGGCCTCCCGGTCCCACGGCGTATCCGACGCCGGCGGACAGGGACACCGCGCCCGTCGCGGCGAGGAACGCCCGGCGGTTGACGGCGGCGGTCGTGACGGCGGTGGCGACAGAGCGTATGCGCGACATGGCGCGTCTCCCCGAGTGCGAACGCGTCGGCAGTGGTCGCGGGGAGGTCCGGACCGTGGCTGTCCGGTGCGCTCCCCGCTCGTACTGGATCGTTGGCAGCGGGGGTGACCTGCGCGTTAACGACGCCACAACGGGTGACGCCGATCACCGTAAGTGGATCTGAGGGGCACCCTGCGTGTGCATGCGCATCTCTCCGGACGGAGGCGCGCCGGTCACGCGCCGTTCACTTCCCGGGGTAGGGGGGCGGCCCGGGGGCGCGCGCCGGGGTCAGGGGCGGGTGCGGGCGTAGTGGCGTGAGGCCTTGGCCCGGTTGCCGCAGACGGCCATGCTGCACCAGCGCCGCGTGCCGTTGCGCGAGGTGTCGAAGAAGTGCAGGACGCACGCCTCGTGGGCGCAGCCGCGGATCCGGTCGGGCGCGGCGGACAGCAGGTCCAGGTAGTCGCGCACGGCGAGCCAGGCGGGACCCCAGGCCGGGTCGGCGAACTCCGGCTCCTCGGCGGGGCCTTCGGGGGTGAGCCGGGCGCGGATCCGGCCGTGGGCGAGCACCGCGTCGAGGCGGGCGACCGCCGTCGCGTCGCCGCCCGGCTTGCCCGGCAGGTCGACGAGTCCGGCGAGGGCGTCGCGGGCGGCGAGGACGTTCCGCAGCGTCGGCGCGTCGGCGGTGAAGCGCGCGTCGAGGCCGTTCGCGGCGAGCCAGACGGCGAGTCCCTCGGGGTCGGTGAGCAGGTCCTCGCGGGCGCCGTCGTGCATCCAGCGGGTGTTGAGCAGGTCCAGGGAGAGGGGCTCGCCGGTGAGCGGGCGGGGGTCGTGGGCGGCGGGCATGGGCTCTCCCTTCAGAGCTAACCAGTCAAGAGTACGTGAGCGGTTGACGCTCTCGATCACTAACCACTAATCTAACTTTCAACGGTTAGCCGATCCGGCGCGGAGGACCGACAGCTCCCCCGTGCCGCCGGACGCAAGCACTCACAGGGGAGAGTCATGACCACGATCAGCGCACCGCCCACCGGCCACATCGGTCTGAACGTCACCGACCTGGACCGCTCGCTCGCCTTCTACCGGGACGTCATCGGCTTCGAGGTGACCGGCGAGGGCGCCGAGGACGGCCGCCGCTACGCCTTCCTCGGCCGCGCGGGCACCCTCGCGCTCACCCTGTGGCAGCAGGCGAGCGGCGCGTACGACTCCGGGCGCGCGGGCCTGCACCACCTCTCGTTCGAGGTGGAGTCCGTCGACGTCGTCCGCGACTACGAGCGCGATCTGCGGGCCCACGGCGTGGAGTTCGCGTACGACGGCGTCGTGCCGCACGGCGAGGGCGCGGCGTCCGGCGGGATCTTCTTCCACGACCCGGACGGCACCCGTCTGGAGATCTACACCCGGTCCGGCGCCGGCACCGGCACGGCCCCGTCGGGCTCGGCGCCGACCTGCGGCTTCTTCTAGGAGTCCGCTCCGCACCGCCGCCCCCCCGCTTCCCGCTTTCCCGCTTTCCCGAGCCCCGAAGGAGGGCGCCGTCGTGACCTCGCACGATCCCTACCACCGCGGCTCACGCGCCGTGCAGGACCGCGTGGGCGTCCGCGCGCTCGCCGACCACGTCGGCCGGTCCATCGGTCCGGGCATCCGGCCGGTCGCCGCCGCGTTCCTCGTGCTCCAGCCGATGCTGGTCGTCGGCGCCCGGGACCCGGACAGCGGGCGGGTGTGGGCCTCGCCGCTCACCGGCGACCCCGGTTTCGTCCGCGCCACGGGGGCGCACCAGGTGTCCGTGGCGGGCGGGGCCGGGGCGGGCGACCCGCTCGCCGCCGCGCTCGGCCGCCCCGGCACGCCCGTCGGTACGATCGCCCTCGACCCCCGCACCCGGCGCCGCATGCGGCTCAACGGGAGGGCCCGGCCGACGCCGCGCGGCCTCGCGATCGAGGCGGACCAGGTGTTCTCCAACTGCCCCAAGTACCTGCAGCGGCGGCAGCTGGTCGGCGGGCGGCGCGACGGGGCCGCGGCGGCGCCGCGCGTCACCTCCGAGCTGACCGCGGCCCAGCGGCGGTTCGTCGCCGCCGCCGACACCTTCTTCGTCGCCACCGTGCGCGACGGCGGCGCGGACGCCAGCCACCGGGGCGGCAACCCCGGCTTCGTCCGGGTCCACTCCCCGACCGAGCTGAGCTGGCCCGACTACGCGGGCAACGCCATGTTCCTCACCCTGGGCAACCTCACCGCCGACCCCGGCGCCGGGCTGCTCTTCCTCGACTGGACCAGCGGCACCGCGCTCCAGCTCACCGGCACCGCCGCCACCGCGTACGGGCCCGGCGGCGAGCGCACCGTCCGCTTCCGCGTCGACGGGGCCGTCGAGACCGCCGGGGCCAGCCCGTGGACGTGGTCCGCGCCGGAGTACTCCCCCGCCAACCCGTGATCGGCAGTTGGGTAACAGACCGTGCCTTGCCGGTGTACGCGGTCTAACGTCAGCGAATGCACAAGGAGCTCCGGGTGGCGGCCTACGCCGTATGCGTGCGGGACGGATCGGTGCTGCTCGCCCGCTGGGTCGCGGGGGACGGCAGCAAGCGCTGGACGCTGCCCGGGGGAGGCATGGACCACGGCGAGGACCCCTACGACACGGTGATCCGCGAGGTCGACGAGGAGACGGGGTACGCCGTGGAGCCCGTCGTGCTGCTCGGCGTCGACTCGCTGCGGCGGCGGTATCCGCGGCGGCTCGGGGCGGTCGCCGACTTCCACGGGGTGCGGCTCGTGTACGAGGGGCGGGTGGTCGGGGGGTCGCTGCGCCACGAGACGTCGGGGTCGACGGACCTGGCGGCGTGGCACGCGCTGGACTCCGTGCCGGGGCTTGACCGGGTGAGCCTGGTGGACGTCGGGCTCGACCTGTGGCGTGGGCGGCCGCCCAACGGTCACCTCGCCTGACCCCTGGGTCCTGAACCGGTCCTCCCCACCGCTACCGCGGCGGGTTCCCTCCCACCACCCCCACCCGTGCCGCCCCAGCGACCCGCCCGGCCCCGACCTCGCGGCTTCCCCGCCGTCGTCCGGCTTCCGCCGCTACCGCGGCGGTCTTCCCCACCACCCCCACCCGTGCCGCCCCGGCGACCCGCCCGGCCCCGACCTCGCGGCTTCCCCGCCGTCGTTCCGTGGGCCTCAGGGGGCGGGTGGGTGGAAAGCACCGCGAGTGCGGTGGAGGCGGGGTCTCAGGGGCCGCGGCCCATGGTTCGGGAAGGGGCGGGTCCGGGGCGCCCCGCGAGGAGCCGGTGGGGGCAAGTCCCGTTATGGGGCGGGTTGTTCCTCATGGCGTATGGCGGAAGTACGCCACCGCGTAACCCCGGGGCAGGCAGGGCTCCCCAAAAAGGCACCCCTTACGTAAAGCTGAGCGGTCATCCGGCCCCGATTTCCGGACCGCTTTGGCCCCTTCGAACCTGACCACTTCGAATTCACGTACAGGGATGTAGATGACCCGCGAAGCACAGCACTCCACCGAGGACGGAGCGGGCGCGAGACGCACCGCCCGCCTCGCCACCGCGATAGCCGTGGCCGCCGCCCTGACCGCGGCGGCCCCGCTCCCCCTGGCCTTCGCCGACGACACCCCCGCCCCGGCTCCGAAGTCCGCCGCCGCCAAGCTGGGCGCCGCCGACGCGGAACTGCTCGCGGACGCGAAGGCGGACGGCGACAAGACCGTCACCATGATGGTCGCGACCCAGCCGGGCGCGACCGAGCAGGTCGCGAAGCAGCTGGACGCCGTCGAGGGCGGCTCGGTGGGCCGCACGTACGACAAGCTCGGCTACGTCCGCGCCTCCGTGCCGACCGCGAAGGCCGACGCCGCGATCAAGGCGGCGAGCAAGCTCACCACGGTGCACGGCATCGACCTGCGCCAGGAGATCGAGCTGGACGACCCGAAGCCGCAGAGCGCGAAGGGGGCCGGGCCCGCCGCGGGCGCCGCCGCCTACCCCGCGCCCGGCAAGGACACGCCCGCCAAGAACCCGTACAACCCGTCCTTCGAGACGGGCGCCGTGGACTTCGTGAAGAAGAACCCGAAGGCGGACGGGCGCGGGATCACCATCGGCGTCCTCGACTCGGGCGTCGACCTCGGGCACCCGGCGCTGCAGAAGACCACCACCGGCGAGCGCAAGATCACCGACTGGGTGACGGCGACCGACCCGATCGTGGACGGCGACGGCACCTGGCGGCGGATGACGAACCCGGTCAGCGGTCCGTCCTTCACGTGGGACGGGGACACGTGGAAGGCGCCTTCCGGGTCCTTCCAGATCAGCCGGTTCCGCGAGGCCGCCACCGCGGGCGGCGACGCCAAGGGCGACCTGAACCGCGACGGGGACACGACGGACACCTGGGGCGTCCTGTACGACCCGGCCGCCGGCACCGTCCGCGTCGACCTGAACGACAACAAGGACTTCACCGACGACAAGGCGATGAAGCCCTACGGGGACAAGCACCAGGTCGCCTACTTCGGCAAGGACGACCCGGCCACCGACGTCGCCGAGCGCGTGCCGTTCGTCGTGGAGATCCGCAAGGACGTCCCGACGGACCCCTACGGCGGCGACTGGGTCGGCAAGAAGGCCGACTTCGTGAACATCGGCCTCATCGAGTCCGAGCACGGCACGCACGTCGCGGGCATCACGGCCGCCAACAAGCTGTTCGGCGGCAAGATGAGCGGCGCCGCGCCCGGCGCCAAGATCGTCTCCTCGCGCGCCTGCACCTGGTCCGGCGGCTGCACCAACGTGGCCCTGACCGAGGGCATGATCGACCTCGTCACCAAGCGCGGCGTCGACATCGTCAACATGTCCATCGGCGGACTGCCCGCGCTGAACGACGGCAACAACGCCCGTGCCGAGCTGTACAAGCGGCTCATCGACACCTACGGCGTGCAGCTGGTCATCTCCGCGGGCAACGAGGGCCCCGGCGCCAACACCATCGGCGACCCCGGGCTCGCCGACCACGTCATCTCCGTGGGCGCGGCCATCTCCAAGGAGACCTGGGCCGCCAACTACGGCTCCGAGGTGACGAAGAAGTACGGCATGTTCAACTTCTCCTCGCGCGGGCCGCGTGAGGACGGCGGCTTCCAGCCGCTGATCACCGCGCCGGGCTCGGCCATCAACACCACGCAGACCTGGCTGCCCGGTGGCCCGGTCGTCGAGGCGGGCTACAAGCTCCCGGCCGGCTACTCGATGCTGAACGGCACGTCGATGTCGTCGCCGCAGGCGGCGGGCTCGGCCGCGCTGCTGCTCAGCGCCGCCAAGCAGCAGCGGATCGACCTCACCCCGGCGAAGCTGCGCACCGCGCTCACCTCGACCGCCGACCGCATCCCCGGCGTCCAGGCCTATGAGCAGGGCACCGGCCGGATGGACGTCATGGGTGCCTGGGACGCCATCAAGAGCGGCGCCAAGGCGCACGAGTACACCGTGAAGGCGCCCGTCGACACGGCCCTCGACCAGGAGCTGAAGAAGCCCGGCACCGGTCTGTACGACCGTGAGGGCGGCCTGAAGGCGGGCGAGAAGAAGACCTACAAGGTCACCCTCACCCGGACCACCGGGCCGCGCGGGCCCGTGCGGCACGAGCTGAAGTTCGCGAACAACCACGAGAAGACGTTCCGGCTCGTCGGCCCCTCCGAGGTCCTGCTGACCCGCGACAAGCCGGTCACGGTCAAGGTGCAGGCCGCGCCGCAGTCGGCGGGCGTCTCCAGCGCCCGTCTGACCGTGAACGACAAGCGCACGCCCGGCATCGACCACCAGATCATGACGACCGTGGTGGTCTCCAAGGAGCTGGCCAAGCCGAAGTTCACGTACACGGCCAAGGGCTCGGTGCAGCGCAACAGCACCAAGTCGTACTTCGTGACGGTCCCCAAGGGCACGAAGACCCTTGAGGTCGCCCTCGGCGGGCTCGCGGACAAGAGCCAGACGCGCTTCATCTCCGTGCACCCCTACGGCCTGCCGTCCGAGGAGACCTCCTCGCTCGTCTGCTACCCGAACTTCCCGAACCCGGACAACACCTGCCGTCCCGACCTGCGGTCGTACAAGGACCCGACGCCGGGCGTCTGGGAGATCGAGGTCGAGTCGCGGCGCACCTCGCCGGTGCTCGACAACCCGTACACGCTGAACGTGTCCGCGCTCGGCGTGTCCTTCGCCCCGGCGCCGCAGAAGGTCGACGACGCCAAGGTCGGGCAGCCGACCCCGGTCACCTGGAAGGCGACGAACGACTACGCCACGGTGGACGGCAAGCTGAAGGGCGGCTCGCTGGGCTCGGCCGTCACCGCGCGGCCCACCGTCAAGCAGGGCCAGAAGCAGACCACCACGGTCGTCGTGCCCGAGGGTGCCGAGCGCCTGGACGCCGCGATCGGCGCCACCTCGGACGCCCGCGCCGACCTGGACCTCGCGGTCCTCAAGGACGGCCGGGTCGTCGCGCAGTCGGCGGACGGCGACTCGGACGAGTCGGTGAGCATCGCCAAGCCCGCCCCGGGCACGTACACGATCGAGGTCGCGGGCTACTCCATCCCGTCCGGCCAGACCGCGTACGACTACCGTGACGTGTTCTTCTCCGCGTCGCTCGGCCAGGTCAAGGTCGACGAGGCCAAGCCGGTGAAGCTCGCCAACGGCGAGTCCGCCACCGTCGCGGCCGAGCTCGTCGCGGGCGCCCCCGCCGCCTCGGGCCGGGTGCTCTTCGGCGAGGTCAACCTCCTGAACGCGCGCGGCACCGTCGCGGGCACCGGCACCGTGACGGTCGCGAAGGTCAGCGAGTAACCGCTACGGAGACCGTCCGCTGCACGGCATGCGGAAGGGGCGGGCACCTGGTCCAGGTGCCCGCCCCGTTCTCGTGCGCGCGGCGGTGCCGCGCGGGGGATCAGCGCTTGAGCGAGCCGAGGTCCTGCGCGTAGACGCCGACCGCGTTCGCGATGACGTCGACGTTCACGTCGAAGATCTTGCGGTCGATGTTCTTCAGGGTGTCGCCCTTGCCGTGGTAGTTCGGGTCGTAGGGCCGGCCGGCCTTGCCGCCCGCCTTCGCCGCCTGCTCCTCGGTCTTGAGGCCCTCGGCGCCGGTGAAAGTGCCGCCCGCGGGGATGCCCTCGGCGATGAAGGGGCCGTAGTCGGAGCGGCCGTCGAAGTCGGTGCCCCAGTGCGGGACCTTCTTCTTGTCGAGGAAGCCGTTGATCAGCTTCTCGATCTGGGCGGAGCCCTTCGGACCCGGGCCGGAGCCGACGTTGTCGGAGTTGTCGCCGTCGTAGACGAGTTCGGCCGCGTTCGGCGAGCCGATCATGTCGAAGTTCAGATACAGCTTGATGTTCTTCTTCTGCTTGGCCGTCAGCGACTTGACGTAGTGGTCGGAGCCGAGCAGGCCGAGCTCCTCGGCGGACCACCAGGAGAAGCGGACCTTGTTGTTGAGCTTCGTGCCGCCCTTGGTCGCCTTGGCGAGCTTCTCGGCGACCTCGATCAGACCGGCGGAGCCGGAGCCGTTGTCGTTGATGCCGGGGCCCTCGGGCACGGAGTCCAGGTGGGCGCCGAGGCCGACGACGCGGTCGGCGCGGCCGCCGCGGGTCTCCGCGATGACGTTGCGGGTCTTGTGCGGGACGGCCTTGGTGGCGACGTCCAGGGAGACCTTCACCTCGCCCTGGGCGATCTGCTTGGCGAGCGCCTCGCCCTCGGCCAGGGTGATGCCCGCGGCCGGGATGTGCGCGTTGTCCGGGGTCTCCAGGTTGCCGTGGACGGGCTTGTCACCGGAGTGGTTGTACAGGATCAGACCGACCGCGCCCGCCTTGGCCGCGGCGGCCTCCTTCTCGGCGAAGGTGCAGGAGCCGCGCTTCACCAGGGCGATCTTGCCGGTGAAGGTGTCCGAGGTGTAGTCGTCGGCCTCGCAGCCGGGGGTGGCGTCGACGCGGGCGGCGGCGAGCGGCGCCTGGATGCCGCCCTCGGGCGTCGCCTTGCTGAAGTCGAAGGCCACGGCGTTGAGCTTGCGCGCCTCGGGCGACAGGACGGCCGCGCCCTCACGCAGCGTCTGCGACTCGTAGAACGTGAAGTCCTGGTACGAGACCTTGTACCCGGCCTTCTTCAGGCGGTCGTGCACGTACTTGGTGGACGCCTGGTGTCCCTTGGTGCCCGCGGAGCGGTTGCCGCCGTTCTTGTCCGCTATCTCCTGGAACTTCTCCAGGTGGCGGTAGGCGCTCTTGCCGGAGGACTTCTCGACGAGCTTCTTGGCGAGCTTCTTCGCCTGCCGCTCCTGCGTGGTGGGGTGCGGCTTGTGGTCGGCCTGCGCGCCCGCCTGGGGTGCGGCGGCGAAGAGGACGGGGACGGCGACGGCCGCGGAGACGAGAGCGGCCGTCGCCCGGCTGCGGGGTGCGCGCACGGGGGTCCTTCCATGGGGGGGTTCGGTGACCTGTGACGATCACTGCCGATCGCATGTGATCACCAGTGATCGCGGTGGAAGGAAGTTAGCCCGGAAAAACCGCAGTTCAAAGGGTTTATCGTCGGGCGCAACAGCGCCTTCACCCAACTGTCACCGGAACTCAGCACTCCAGTCCGTGTCCCTCAGCGCTCCGCTCCGCGTGCCTCAGCGCTCCGGTCCGCACCCCTCAGCACTCCAGTCCGCGCGCCTTCGGCAGTGCGGCGACGATCCAGCGGCGCTCGTCGGGGATGTCCTTGCCCGTCGCCCAGAGGTCCGGCGAGGCCTCCCCCTCGGGGATGCCGATCAGGGCACGGTCGCCCGCGCGCAGGGGCGGATCCACGTTCACGTCCATCACGAACGTCACCTCCTCCGGCGCGTCGGCGGGCTTGTAGGCGCGGGACACGTCCAGGGTGATCCGGTCCTGGCCGCCGCCCGGCAGCGTCTCCACGCTCCGCACGGTGCCCTCGACGATGAGGCGGGCGCAGGCGACGTAGCCCGCGGGCGACCGCTTGCCGTCCGCGTCCTGCTGGGGGGCGTCCTCGCCCGGCCCCCGGCGCTCGACCCCGGCGTCGGCGCCCGCCGCCTTGCCGGCCCCGTCGTCCCCCGCGCCGAGGTCGGCCCGCGCGCCCAGCCACACCACACCGCCGAGCAGGCCCGCGGCGGCCGTGGCGGCGAGGGCGAGCAGCGCGCGCCGCCACCCGGGCGCGCCCGGGCCCCGCACCGGTCGCGGCGGCGCCTCCCGCGGGCCCCGCGCCAGGGCGTCCCCCACGGCCCGCAGCTGTTCCCGCAGCGCCGCCACGTCCGCGACCGCCGCCGCGTGCTCGGCCAGGAACTCCTCGTCGGCGCGCGCCGCTTCGGGCACGGGCTCGTCCGTGACCGCGAGCATCAGCGCGTCGGGGCCGTCGTACCGCTCCCCGGGCGGCCCGCCCCGCGCGGCGCGGCCTTCGTGCTCGTCGTGCCCGTCGTACGCGCCGTGCGCCACGGTCACACCACCTCTTCCTTCCGCAGCCGCGTGCGCAGCATCCGTACAGCCGTGTGCAGCCTGCTCTTGACCGTGCCCTCCGGGATGCCGAGCTCGGCGGCGATCTCCCGCACCGGCAGGTCCGCGTAGAAGCGCAGGACGACGACCTGCCGCTGGCCGTCCGGCAGTTCGTCCAGGCCCTGGGCCACGGCCAGCGACAGGACGCGCGACTCGGCGCCGTCGTCCTCGGGCCGCTCCGGGCGCAGCGCGGCGAGCCGTTCGCCGAGCCGCTCCTGGCGGTGCCGGGCCCGGTGCCAGTCCACGGCCCAGTTCGAGGCGACGACCGCGGCCCAGGCGGACACGTTCCGCGGGGCCTGCTCCCCCTTCGCCGCCCGTTCCAGGAGCCGCAGCCTGACCTGCTGCACCCCGTCCTGGAGTTCGCCGTACGGCACTCCGCCGAGCGACAGGACGGCCCGGACCCGGGCCTCCTGGGCCGGATCGAGCGGGTCTGCCGCCGGGCGGTCGGCCGCGTCGCGCGCCTGACGGCGTGGTTTTCCGCGCAGCAATGCCCCTCCCCCTCCTCCGTTTCCCCTACGACGCGGCAGCGGGCCGAATCGTTCGACGGGGCGGGGAGCTGTCTTCAGCGGGGCGGGGAGGCGCCTCCGACGGGCGGGGCAGTTGCCGGGGCGGGGCGCGTCGCCGCAGGTCAACGGCGTGACGGGGGTGGCACATCCGGAAGCCTCTCCGCCACTTCTCCTCATCGACTTCACACTGTCTCCACTGACACGATGAGCCCCATGACGCACATCTCCAAGGGGGCCAACACCCCTGTCCCGGTGGCTCCGTTGCGGGTCGCGGTCTGCCGCTCGCAGGTGCCCGGGGCACCCGTCGTCGACGCCTCCGCCCTGCTCCTCGACGCGCGCGGCACGGTCCGGGGCGACGCCGACCTCGTCTTCTACAACCAGCCCGCGCACCCCTCCGGCGCGGTGCGGCACGCGGGCACGGCCGAGGGCGGCGGGCAGCTCGCCGAGTGGCTGGAGGTGGACCTGCCGAGGGTCGAGCCGGACGTCCAGCGCGTGCTGATAGCCGGGTCCTGCGACGGCGGCACCTTCGGCGCGGTGCCCGGCCTGTACCTCCAGGCCATGACCGGTGACGGCGGCGTCGTCGCGCACTACGCGGTCACCGACGCGTCCACGGAGACGGCGTTCGTGCTCGGCGAGTTCTACCGGCGCGACGGAGGCTGGAAGTTCCGTGCGGTCGGGCAGGGCTACGCGTCCGGCCTCGCGGGCCTGGCGACGGACTTCGGCATCGCGATGGAGCAGCCGGCGCCGCCCGCCCCGGCGCCCGCACCACAGCCGGTCCCCCAGCCGCAGCCGGTGCCGCAGCCCTCGTACGCGCCGTCCGCACCCGCACCCGGGCCCGCGCCCGCCGCGCCCCTGGGCCCCGAGTTCCACCCCTTCGCCCAGCAGGGCCACGGCAACGGCGTCGTCAGCGTCGACGTACCGCTGCCGCCCGGCGCCGCGGTGCTCGTCGAGGCGTGGCAGCGCGGCGACGGCTACTTCGGCGTGACCACGCTCAACCGGCGCAACAAGGACGACGACTACCTCTTCAACAGCACCCTGGACGACTTCCGGGGCCGCATGCTCGTCAAGGTCCCGCAGGGCCGCCCGCTGCGCCTGCGCGTGGAGGCCGACAACGAGTGGGGCGTACGCGTCCTGCCGCTCTCGGCGGCCCGCCCGCTCGGCCCCGGCGCGCTCCAGGGCTACGGCCCCGACGTGCTCGCGTACCACGGCACGGCCGCCGACCTCGACGTGGACTTCGCGGGCGACGAGGACGGCGGCGGCTACATCGGCCTGAAGAGCTACGACGCCACCCGGCTGCGCGACCTCGACGACTACGACCTGCTCGTCAACGACACCGACCGGCTGCGCCAGACCGTGCCGCTCACCGACGGGCCGCTGCTGCTCGCCCTGGAGGCCGACGGCCCCTGGCAGCTCAGCGCGCGCCCGCTGCCGGTCGTCGACCAGGCCGTCGCCCAGGCGACCGGCGCCTACTCCGGGCGGGGCCGGGCCACGGTCACGCTGGTCAACCCGGCCCCCGGCCGACCCGCGCTGCTCGACTACGCGATCGCGGGCGAGGACTCCTTCCTCGGGTACGAGGCGAAGCTGCTCGACGAGTACGACGACGAGGAGCAGTTCCTCAGCGGGCAGAACAACGGCGAGCGTGGCCGGACCCTGATCTTCCGCGACGGCGCCGCGCAGGTGCGCCTCAAGCTGGACGGCACGGGCGACTGGAGCCTGCGGCTGCTGCCCGTCGAGCAGGCGCCGCCCCTGACCGGCCCCGCCGAGGGCACGGGCAGCGCGGTGTTCCGCTACGACGGGCCGCCCGCGCTGCTCGGCCTCGCCCGCACCGGCTCCGACGACGCCCCCCTGAGCACCCGCACCGTCCAGGCGCACGGCCGCACGGCGATCTCCGCCGACACCTCGGGGCGCCGCCGCCCCGTCACCGGGCCGCTCTGGGTCTCCCCCGCGGGCTACGCGTACGTCCTGGTCAGCACGGGCGACCACACCGCCTGGCGGATCGAACCGGCCCCGGTGGCCGGCGCGCCCGCCCTCGGCAAGGGCGGGCGCGTCGAAGGGCAGGGCTATGGAGTCGTACGTCACACCGGTACGGAGACCGAGATGATGCTCACCCACGAGGGCCGGGGCCTGATCGACCTCCTGGTCCTCTGGGAGCTCGACGAGCGGCTCGAACCGGTGCGGCGGATCAGCACCGCGGCGGGCCTGCAACTGCTGCCCGGCGGCTACTTGCAGATCAGGACCAGCGGCCGCTGGGGCATCGAGCACCGGGGCTGAGGGCCCCGCGGCACCGGGCCGTCCCCGGGCCCCGGCCCGGGGACGGCGTCTCACCTGCTGGTCAGCGCCGCCCCCGCACACGATTGAGACCTCAATGAATTGGACAGGCGCCCCGGGGTCCCCCGCATGATGGGAAGGCTGAAAGCCAGCCGAGGCACGTGCCAGAACTTTAGGGAGTAGCCGTGAAGGTCGGAATCGTCGGAGCCACCGGTCAGGTCGGCACGGTCATGCGCAAGATCCTGATCGAGCGGAAGTTCCCGGTCGACGAGCTGCGCCTGTTCGCCTCGGCCCGCTCGGCCGGGACCGTCATCGACGGCGTGACCGTCGAGGACGCCTCGACCGCCGACTACACCGGCCTCGACATCGTGCTGTTCTCGGCCGGTGGCGCCACCTCCAAGGCCCTCGCCGAGAAGGTCGCCGCGCAGGGCGCCGTCGTGATCGACAACTCCTCGGCCTGGCGCCGCCACCCCGAGGTGCCGCTGGTCGTCTCCGAGGTGAACCCGCACGCGATCGCCGACCGCCCCAAGGGCATCATCGCCAACCCGAACTGCACGACCATGGCCGCGATGCCCGTCCTCAAGCCGCTGCACCAGGAGGCCGGGCTCACCTCGCTGGTCGTCGCCACCTACCAGGCCGTCTCCGGCTCCGGGCTCGCGGGCGTCGAGGAGCTGTACGGGCAGATCGAGAAGGTCGGCGCCGACGCCCCGAAGCTGGCCCACGACGGCGCGGCCGTGGACTTCCCCGCGCCCGACAAGTACGTCGCCCCGATCGCGTACAACGTCCTGCCGATGGCGGGCTCCGTCGTCGACGACGGCCTGAACGAGACCGACGAGGAGCAGAAGCTCCGCCACGAGTCCCGCAAGATCCTGGAGATCCCCGACCTCAAGGTCTCCGGCACCTGCGTGCGCGTGCCCGTCTTCACCGGCCACTCCCTCCAGGTCAACGCCCGCTTCGAGCGGCCGATCAGCCCCGAGCGCGCCGTCGAGATCCTCTCCGGCGCGGAGGGCGTCGTCGTCACCGACGTGCCCACCCCGCTGGTCGCCGCGGGCCGCGACGAGGCCTTCGTCGGCCGCGTCCGCCGCGACGAGACCGTCGAGCACGGGCTCGCGTTCTTCATCTCCGACGACAACCTCCGCAAGGGCGCTGCGCTGAACGCCGTGCAGATCGCCGAGCTGGTCGCGAAGTCCTGACCGGACAGCTGAACCGGGCCCATCGGCGCTGCGCGCCTCGTCCTCACGTGCCGGACGGGCTCGGTCTGTCGCGCTCCGCGCTCGTCCTCAAACGCCGGACGGGCTGAATCTGTCCGCGGAGGACGGTGTCCGAAAGGTGCCAGCGTGAGGGGTGGCCGGGGGCCATGGTGGGGGGCATGAGCACCTTGTACACACCTCAGCCCATCCAGCCGGAGGCGTTGGCGCAGCTGCGCGAGAGGGACGACGCGGGCCGCGCCTGCGTGCCGTACGTCGACGCGGAGGGCGGCTCGCCGCTGCGCTGCTGCCTGCGCCCGATCGCCCCGGGCGACCGCGTCGCCCTGGTCGCGTACGCCCCGCTCCGCCGCTGGGCGGCACAGACCGGAGCCCGGCCGGGCGCGTACGACGAGCAGGGCCCGGTCTTCATCCACGCGGACCCCTGCGAAGGCCCCGCGGAGGAGGCCGCCACCGGCTACCCGTTCGCGCGCGCCGGAGCGCTGCGCGCCTTCCGCCGCTACGACGACCGCGGCCACATCGTCGGCGGCCGCCTCCTGGAGCTCCCCGAGGACACGACGGCGGGCTACGACGAGGCCTTCGAGGAGGCGTTCGCCGACCCGGAGGTCACCCAGGTGCACGTCCGTGCCGTGGAGTACGGCTGCCTCCACTTCGTGGTGCGCCGCCCCGAAGCCGCGTAACGGGCGTCACGCCGCCGCCGGCACGGCGGTCGCCTCGGTCACCGCCCGCGCGAACGCCCGCACCCGCTCCGTCTCGCCGTCCCGGTGCCAGACCATGCCGAGCACCGAGTCCGGCACCCCGTCCACCGGTACGAAGACGACGTCCTCGCGGCCGTGGTACGCGGCCGTGGGGCGGCACAGGAGCATCGCGCCCTGCTCCGCGGCGACCAGGGTGAGGCCCTCCTGGAGGGTCCGGACGGCGGGCGCGGGCAGGGCCGAGGGGGCGTGGGCCTCGCGCCAGTAGGCGGGGGCGGGCGGCGCCGCCGCGACGAGGGGCAGGCCGCGCAGTTCGGCCGCGGCGAGCCGCTCCCGCCCCGCGAAGGGATGCCGCACCGACACGGCGACGGTCTGCTGCTGCCGGGAGAAGAGCGGGCCGAGGACGAGGTCCGGCTCGGCCACCGGCAGGAGCACGATCGCCGCGTCCACCTCGCCCTGGCGCACCGCCCCGAACGGGTCCGCGAAGGGCACCTCCGCGATCTCCGTGACGCAGGCCGGATGCCGCTTCCGGAAGGTGGTGATGGCCTCCATGAGCCGGGCGTCCGCCGTGCCCTGGAAGCCGATGCGCAGGCGGCCCTCCACCCCGCGCGCGGCCTCCTTCGCCCGGTCGACGACCGCGGCCAACTCCGCGTAGGCGGGACTCAGTTCCGCACGGAATCGCTCGCCGAGCGGGGTCAGTCGCACCCGGCGGCTAGTACGCTCCACGAGCCGGGCGCCGATCCGCTGCTCCAGCGCGGCGAGCAGCTGGCTGACCCGGCCCTGTGAGACATACAGCCGAGCCCCCGCCCGTCCGAAGTGCAGCTCTTCGGCCAGCACGAGGAAGCACTCCAGCTCCCGTATCTCCACTCCGCCCACCGCCGCCAGCTCCCGCCCACGCTCGATCGTTCCGGGATCGATGAGTCCCGCTCATTCAAGGATGAGATCTTCGGCGTTGTTCCCGGTCGCCGGGCGGGCGTTGTCTGGTGCCCATGGAAACGCCCATGGAAACACTGACCCAGACCCCCCACGTGGACACGCGGCAGCGGGCCCTGCCGCTGTCCGTCGTCGCCGTCGCCGCCGCCACCTTCTCCGTCGTCACCACGGAGATGCTGCCCGTCGGCCTGCTCACCTCGCTCGCCTCCGGCCTCGGCGTCTCCGACGGCACGGCGGGCCTGACCGTCACCCTGCCCGGCGTGGTCGCGGCGCTCGCCGCCCTGCTCCTGCCGGTCGCGGTGCGCGGCGCGGACCGCCGGGCCGTCCTGTGCGGCCTGATGCTCCTCCTGGGCGCCGCGAACCTCCTGTCGGCCCTGGCGCCGTCCTTCGAGGTCCTGCTCGTCGCGCGGCTCGTGGTCGGCCTCTGCATCGGCGGCGTGTGGGCCGTCGCGGCCTCCCTCGCGGTGCGCCTGGTGCGGGCCGAGTCCGTCGGCCGGGCCACCGCCGTGATCTTCAGCGGCATAGCCGTGGCGTCGGTCCTCGGCGTGCCCGCGGGCACCTTCCTCGGCGAACTCGCCAGCTGGCGCTGGGCCTTCGGCGCGGTGGCCGCGCTCGGCCTCGGCGTGGCCGTGCTGCTCGCCGTGGTGCTCCCGGCGCTGCCGCCGAGCGAGCCGGTGCGCCTCGGCGTCTTCCCCGGCCTGCTGCGCCTGCCCCGGCTCCGCGTCGGCCTGATCGCGGTGGCGCTCCTGGTCGTCGGCCACTTCGCCGCGTACACGTACGTCCGTCCGGTCCTGGAGCGGGTGCCGGACGTGGGCGCGGGCCTGATCAGCGGCCTCCTCCTGTGCTACGGCGTCGCGGGCATCGCGGGCAACTTCCTGGGCGGCGCCTTCGCCGCCCGCGACCCGCGCCGCGCCCTCCTGCTGATCTCCGCGGCCCTGGCGGCGGTGGTGCTGCTCCTGGTCCCGGCGGGCTCGTCCCTGCCCGCGTCCGTCGCCCTGCTCGTCGCCTGGGGCCTCGCCTACGGCGGCGTCTCCGTCTCCTCCCAGAACTGGGTCATGGCCGCCGCCCCCCAGGCCCGCGAGGCCGCGTCCGCGCTCTTCGCCGGGATCTTCAACATGGCGATCGCCCTGGGCGCCCTGCTCGGCGGCCGGGTCGCCGACGGCCTGGGCGCGACGGACGTCCTGTGGCTGGGCGGCGGCCTCGCGGTGCTCGCCCTGGGGGTGGTGGCGACGGTGGGCAGGAGTACGCGCTAGGCGGCCGCGCCGAGCTCGCACCAGACGTATTTGCCCGCGTCGCCCTCCCCCGGCAGCGGGTGCCAGCCCCAGGTGTCGGAGCAGCAGCGGATCAGGTCGAGCCCCCGGCCGTCCTCCAGGTCGAGGGGTGCCGGGCGCGGGGTCGGGGCGGGCGGCGTGGGGTCGGCGTCCCAGGCGCCGATGCGGAGGACTCCGTCGGCCCACAGGAGGCGGAAGGAGACGGGGCCCTTGGTGTGGCGCACGGCGTTGGAGACCAGCTCGGTCGCCAGGAGTTCGGCCACGTCGACGACGCCGCCGAGGCCGTGCACGGTGAGGATCACACGGAGCGTATGGCGACACACAGTAACCGCGCAGAGCTCGCGCGGAATGTGCAGGGTGTACTCCCAGGGCTCGGCGCCGGGAAAGGGTTCAGGTTTGCAGCCGCCCTCGGACATAGGCGAACTTCCTTTGGGGTCTGAGGAGTTGGGAACACGCGACGGACCCCGGGCGGCTACGGATCACCCCGTCATGGCGTGCGGGGACGGCCCGTCTCCGGAACTCCCGATGTCTCACTGCGTGAGCGACACATCACTGACGGTAGGCCTGAAAATTATGACCTCGCAAGCCGTACACGTAATCTGACACCCGAACGAGGAGACCCGCAGGGCGAGTTGGACCAAGGAGCCGATGATGGCGACGAGGCGACACCCCACTGCCCGGCAGGTGCGCCTGGGCAGCGAACTGCGCCGGATGCGCGACGCGGCCGGACTGAAGGCGACCGAGGCCGCGGCCCTCCTCGGAGCGAGTTCCGTCCAGATGAGCCAGATCGAGACCGGTATCGCGGGCGTGAGCGAGGAGCGGGTCCGCCGCCTCGCGGCCCATTACGCCTGCACGGACGAGGCGTTGGTCGACGCCTTAGTGGCGATGGCCACCGACCGGACCCGCGGCTGGTGGCAGGAGTACCGGGGCGTGCTGCCCCAGGCGTTCCTCGACCTGGCCGAGCTGGAGCACCACGCGGCGTTCCTGCGGGAGGTGGTCATCACGCACGTGCCGGGGCTGTTCCAGACGCCGGACTACGCCCGGGCGATCTACTCGTACGTCAACCCCTGGCTGCCGACGGGTGAGCTGGAGCCCCGGGTGGAGCACCGCATGCGGCGCCGCGCCGTCATCGAGGGCGACGGCCCCACGCCGTACGAGGCGATCGTCCACGAATTCGCCCTGCGGATCCGCGTGTCCGACCGTCAGGTCGCCCGTACTCAGCTCCGGCAGATCCTCGACCTGAGCGAACAGGACCACATCCGGGTGCGCGTCATCCCCGTCGACCAGGACGGCTTCGCCGGTGCCGGGGCCTCGATGATGTACCTCGGCGGCCCCGTACGCAGGCTGGACACCGGACTCAGGGACGCGCCCGTCAACAAGGGTCCCGTCGACGCCGAGGCCCAACTGCGACAACTCCGGGCCCTGCTCCGTAAGGTGGAGGAGGCGGCACTCGACCCCGCGCGGTCGCGCGACCTGATCCAGCGTGTGACGGAGGAGCTGTGAGACGACCGATGACCCCGGTAACGGCCTGGCAGAAGTCCAGCTTCTCCGACGGCGGCGACGGGGACCACTGCGTCGAGGTCGCCTCCACGCACGGCGCCCTCCACCTGCGCGAGAGCGACGCCCCGGGCACCGTGCTGACCACCACCCCCGCCGCGCTCGCCCGGCTTCTGGACCGGCTCAGGGAAGGCCCCACGAACCCCTCCCGTTGAGCTCCGCGACATCCGTGCCCGTCGTCCAGCGGTACGCGGCCTCCAGTTCGCCGAGCTCCGCGGGGGTCAGGACGTCCTGCACCCGCTCGAAGCCGTCCGGGGCGCGCTCGGCGACCGCCGCGAGGAAGCGGTCGGCGGGCATGCGGCGGTTGGCGAGGACCAGCGCGGAGGTGGCCTCGCGGCGGATCTCCTCGTAGGCGCGGAGCCCCGCGGCCCGGTCGGGGTCGGTCAGGGCCAGGCAGCGGGCCAGGACGCGGGCGTCCAGGATGGCCTGGGAGCCGCCGTTGGAGCCCACGGGGTACATGGGGTGCGCGGCGTCCCCGAGAAGGGTGACGGGCCCCTTGCCCCACCACGGCAGCGGCTCCCGGTCGACCATGGGGTACTCCAGGATGCGGCGGGTCGCGGCGAAGAGGGCGGGCACGTCGAGGTCGCCGATGCGCCAGCCCGCGTAGTGCGGCAGGACGTCGGAGAGGCGGCCGCCCCGGTTCCAGTCGGCGGAACCGGGCCCGCCGCCCGGCTCCGGCGGGAAGCGGACCTCCGCCACCCAGTTGAGCAGGGCCCGGCCGCGCAGCTCGGCCTCCCGCGAGATGGGGTAGACGACCAGCTTGGCGTGGGCGTTGCTGCCCGCGACGGCGACCGTGCGGCCGCCGAGGACCGGGTGCCACTCGGTGACGCCGCGCCACATCCGGATGCCGTTCCAGCGCGGCGGGCCCTCGCCGGGGTGCAGCCGGGAGCGGACGGTCGAGTAGAGGCCGTCGGCGCCGACGAGGGCCCGGACCCGGACCGCGTGCTCCCGCCCGCGGGCCACGTCCCGCAGGACGACCCGCAGCGCGTTGCCGTCCTCCATGAAGCGGACGAACGCCGTGCCGGTGACCACGGCCCGGTCACCGAGCCGCTGGCGCACCGCGTCGAGCAGGAGCATCTGGAGGGCGCCGCGGTGGATGGAGTACTGCGGCCAGTGGTAGCCGAGCGCGAGGCCGCGCGGTTCGCCCCAGATGCGGTTGCCGTGCCGGTCGTAGTGGACCATGTCGGCCGTCTGCACGCCGGTCGCGGCGAGCAGGTCGCCGAGGCCCAGCTCGGTCAGCTCCCGTACGGCGTGCGGGAGGAGGTTGATGCCGACGCCGACGGGCCGCAGCACGTCGACCGGTTCGACGACGCGCACGCCGATACCCGCCGCGTGCAGGCTCAGCGCGGTGGTGAGGCCGCCGATGCCCGCGCCCGCGATCAGTACGTCCACGGTCATGGCCGTCGCACCGCCCGTCCGACCTCGGCCCGGAGCTTCACGAACTCGGGCAGGCCGCGGGTGGCGATCCGGTCGCGCGGCGCGGGGAGTTCGACCCGCAGCTCGCGGTGGACGCGGCCCGGGGCGCCGCTGAGGACGACGACGCGGTCGCCGACGTACACGCTCTCGTCGATGTCATGGGTGACCAGGAGGATGGTCATGCGCCCCGGCGCCGCGTCCTGGCCGTCCGCCGCGTGCCCGCCGCCTTCCGCGTGTCCGCCCCGTACGGCCAGGAGCAGGTCCTCCAGGTCCTCCCGGGTCTGCGCGTCCACCGAGCCGAAGGGCTCGTCCATGAGCAGCAGCGCGGGCCGGTACGCCAGGGCCCGGGCGATGGCCACGCGCTGCTGCATGCCGCCGGAGAGCTGCCAGGGGTACTTGGCCGCCGCGTCCGCGAGGCCGACCTGGGCGAGCGCGTCCCGGGCGCGGGCGCGGCGCCCGGCGCGGTCGAGGCCCCGGCGGCGCAGCGGAAGGGCCACGTTGTCGCGGACGGTCAGCCAGGGGAAGAGCGAGCGCGTGTAGTCCTGGAAGACGACCGCGAGGCCGTCCGGCACGGCGCCGTCGACGGCCCGGCCGCCGACCGTGATCCGGCCCGCGCTCGGCCGCTGGAGGCCCGCCACGCACCGCAGCAGCGTGGACTTGCCGCACCCCGAGGGGCCGACGATGCTCACCAGTTCGCCCCGGTCCACGAAGAGTTCGACGTCCTCGACCGCCTGATGTCCGTCGTCGTAGCGATGACTGAGCCCCGCGATGTCCAACATCCCGTGTTCCCCCTGTGCCGTGATGCCAACTGCCTCGTGGTCTATGTGAATTGAGTGCTCACGTGCTTCGGTCGTTCCCTCTGTGCCGGGTGAACCGGTTGCACGGGAACGGCGGGCGCCCCCACGCCCTAGGTGTTTCCGCGCCTGGCGCCCCGGTGCCAGGCCAGTGCCTTCCGCTCGACCAGCAGGAAGAGTCCGTTGAGTACGCAGCCGACGGCGCCGAGCTGGAGGATCACCACCCACATCCGGTCGGGGCGGAACTCCCGCTCGGCCGCGTTGAGCCGGGCGCCGACCCCGTCGCCCGCCCCCATCAGCTCGGCGACGACCATGAGGATCAGGGCGAAGCCGAGCGCGACGCGCAGCCCCGCGAAGACCTTCGGCGCGGCGGCGGGCAGCACCACGTACCGCAGCCGCGCGGCCCCGCCCAGGCCGAAGACCCGGGCCGAGTCCAGCTGCACCGGTTCGACGGAGCGCACCCCGTCGACGGTGTTGAGCAGCACCGGCCACACGACCCCGAACACGACGGTCGCGAGGCGCATGGACGTGCCGAGCCCGAAGACGACCATGAAGAACGGGATGAGCGTGGGCGGCGGCACGGCCCGCGCGAACTGCAGCACCGGTTCGAGCACGTGCCGCGCCACCCGCGAGAGCCCGATCCCCACCCCGACGGCCACCCCCACGGCCCCGGCGATCGCCCACCCGAGCAGCAGCTGCCCGAGGCTCTGCCGGAGCGCGTCGAGCCCGGGTTCGCGCACCATGAGCCGCACGATGCGGCCGGGCGGCGGGAAGTAGACGTCCCCGGCCCGCCGGGCGGCCACTTCCCAGACGAGGACGAGGAGAGCGAGCAGCCAGCCGCGCAGCGCGAGGAAGCGTACGGTTCGCCGAACGCGGCGGGTGGCCACTACTCAGCCCGTCCCGCGTTGGAGGACGAGCGCGCCGCACTGGCACCGTGGGGAAATAGCCCCCGCCCCACGGCCACGAGCACCCCGTTCGCCACCACCCCCAGGGCCCCGGCCCACACCGCCCCCGCCACCATCAGGTCCGGCCGCCCGCCCCCGGACTGCGTCTGGAGCAGATACACGCCGAGCCCCGAGTCGCCCCCGGCCCGCAGCTCCGCGCTGACCGCCACGATCAGCCCCACGGAGGCGGCGATCCGCACCCCGGTGAGCACGAACGGGCCCGCGCTCGGCAGGGACACCCGCCAGAGGACGGACAGCGGCCCGAAGCCGAAGGACCGCAGGGTCTCCTTGGCGACGGGGTCGACGTCGCGGAGCCCGTACAGGGTGTTGAGGAGGATCGGCCACAGCGCGGCGTAGCAGACGAGGGACCGCTCGACCCGCACCGGTTCGGCGAACACGAGGATCGCCAGCGGGATGAGCGCGACGGACGGCACGGGCCGGGCCAGCTCGACGACGGCGAGGCTGGCGGCGTCGAGCCGGGGCAGCGAGCCGAGGAGGAGCCCGGCGGGCACGGCGAGGGCGACGGCGAGCGTGAGCCCGCCGAGCCAGGCGGAGACGGTGGTGCCCAGATGGCCGAGGAAGCCGTCGTCGACGGCCATCCGGGCGGCGCGGGCGAGCACGGAGGTGGCGGGCGGCAGCTCCCCGTCGCCGAAGGCGCCGGTGCGGGAGAGCAGTTCGAGGAGGAGCACGGCCCCGCCCACGCCGAGCGCGCCGAGCAGGGCCCGCCCCCACCGCCGGGAGACGAGCGCCCCGGCGCGCGGAAGGGCGCCCGGGCGCACGCGGCGGCGGGCGCGCGCCCCTGTCTCCGGGCCGGACCCGGGACCGAAGCGCGCCGCCTCCTTCACCGCATCGCCCTCACGGCCCCGTGCGCACGAGGAGGGGCTCGATGTCGAGCGGCCGCCGCAGATAGCCGAACTCCCGCATCAGGTCCACCACCCGGCGCAGGCGCGCCGGGTCCAGGGCCATCGGATAGCCGCCGAGGTGCAGCTGGGCGGCCTGGTCGGGGGTGATCCTGGTGTAGTCGGGCAGCGTGCGCACGACCGTGGTGCGGTTGGCGGCCTGCTTCTGGGCGCGGGCCATGGCCCGCTGGAAGGCCTCGACGGTCTTCTTGTTCCGCTCGGCGAACCGGGCCGTGGTCGCGTACCCCGCGATCGGGAAGCCCGCGGTCGGCGGCCTGCCGAGATCGGCGACGACGCGGCCGGTGCCGGACTCCTCGATCGCGCTGACGAAGGGCTCCGCGGCCTGCACGGCGTCGACGCTGCCCGTCTTCAGGGCGGTCTCCATGTTCGGCATGTCGACCTCGGCGAAGTCCTCGTCCTCGTCGAACGTGACGCCCTCGGCCTTGGCGGCCTTCTGGACGAGCAGGGAGCTGATGTTCCGCTTGGTGTTGACGGCGATCTTCTTGCCTTCGAGGTCCTTCAGGGTCTTGACCGGCGAGTCCTTGCGCACCAGGACCGCGTGCGTCTTGGGCGCCAGGGCGAAGGCGTCGGCGACGATCCGCACGTCCAGGGCCTTGTTGGCGTGCGCGAGGAAGAACGAGACGTAGTTGCCGAAGGAGATGTCGAGGGCGCCCGCGCGCAGCCTGCCGACCGACTCGGCGCCGCCCTGGAGCGTCGTCGTGCGGACGGTGAGCCCCTCGGCCTTGAAGAAGCCCTTGCTGATCGCGAGCTGCAGCGGAGCGGTGTCCGCCACGGGCATCGTGCCGACGGTGATCGTGGCCTTCTCCAGGCCCTTGCCGTCCGCCGCGCCGCCCCCGTCGTCGCCGCCGGAGTCGCCGCAGCCCGCCGTGGCGAGCAGCAGGGCCAGGGCCGCCGCCGGGGCGAGGACCGCGCGCGGACAGGTCCCGCGTAACCGGCCCCGTACTCCCCGTGCCATATACACCTGCTTCCGCGCGTGACCGCCACCGTCGGGCCCGCTGAGGCCTGCGGGGCCTGAGCCGACGCGCGGATGCTAACCGCAGGGCGGGCCGAGAACAATGGGCCGGGGCACCCCGCCGCCCCGCATGGAAGGATGGCCGGAAACATCACAGAAACTTCGCAAGTCGCACTGAGGAGATGACCGCGTGCCCGGCACCAATCTGACCCGCGAAGAGGCGCAGCAGCGGGCGAAGCTGCTCACCGTTGACTCGTACGAGATCGATCTCGACCTCTCCGGAGCGCAGGAGGGCGGCACCTACCGGTCGGTGACCACCGTGCGCTTCGACAGCGCCGAGGCGAACGCCGAGACGTTCATCGACCTGATCGCCCCGGCCGTCCACGAGGTGGTCCTCAACGACCACGCCCTGGACGTCGCCGCGGTCTTCCGCGACTCCCGGATCGCCCTGAGGCACCTGCGCGAGGGGCGCAACGAGCTGCGCGTCGTCGCCGACTGCGAGTACACGAACACCGGCGAGGGCCTGCACCGCTTCGTCGACCCGGTGGACGAGCAGGCCTATCTGTACACGCAGTTCGAGGTGCCGGACGCGCGCCGCGTGTTCGCCTCCTTCGAGCAGCCGGACCTGAAGGCCACGTTCCGGTTCACCGTGAAGGCGCCCGCCGGGTGGACGGTGATCTCCAACTCGCCGACGCCCGAGCCGAAGGACGACCTCTGGTCCTTCGAGCCCACGCCGCGGATCTCCACGTACATCACGGCCCTGATCGTCGGCCCGTACCACGCGGTGCACTCCTCGTACGAGAAGGACGGGCAGAGCGTGCCGCTCGGCATCTACTGCCGGCCCTCGCTCGCCGAGTTCCTCGACGCGGACGCGATCTTCGAGGTGACGCGGCAGGGCTTCGACTGGTTCCAGGAGAAGTTCGACTACGCGTACCCCTTCAAGAAGTACGACCAGCTCTTCGTGCCGGAGTTCAACGCGGGCGCGATGGAGAACGCGGGCGCGGTGACGATCCGCGACCAGTACGTGTTCCGCTCCAAGGTGACCGACGCCGCGTACGAGGTGCGCGCCGAGACCATCCTGCACGAGCTGGCCCACATGTGGTTCGGCGACCTCGTGACCATGGAGTGGTGGAACGACCTGTGGCTGAACGAGTCGTTCGCCACCTACACCTCCATCGCCTGCCAGGCGTACGCGCCGGGCTCGCGCTGGCCGCACTCGTGGACGACGTTCGCGAACTCCATGAAGACCTGGGCGTACCGGCAGGACCAGCTGCCGTCCACGCACCCGATCATGGCGGACATCCGCGACCTCGACGACGTGCTCGTCAACTTCGACGGGATCACCTACGCGAAGGGGGCCTCGGTCCTCAAGCAGCTGGTGGCCTACGTCGGCATGGACGAGTTCTTCCAGGGCGTGCAGGCGTACTTCAAGCGCCACGCGTTCGGCAACACCCGCCTCAGCGACCTGCTCGGCGCCCTGGAGGAGACCAGCGGCCGCGACCTCAAGACCTGGTCGCGGAAGTGGCTCCAGACCGCGGGCATCAACGTCCTGCGCCCGGTCGTGGACGTCGACTCCGCGGGCGTCATCACCTCCTTCGCCGTCAAGCAGGAGGCCCCGGCGCTGCCCGCGGGCGCCACGGGCGAGCCCACCCTGCGGCCGCACCGCATCGCCATCGGCCTGTACGACCTCGACGACAGCTCGGGCAAGCTCGTGCGCACCGACCGCGTGGAGCTGGACGTCGACGGCGAGCTGACGGCCGTGGAGGCCCTGGTCGGCCGGGCCCGCCCGGCGGTCGTCCTGCTCAACGACGACGACCTGTCGTACGCGAAGGTCCGCCTGGACGCCGAGTCCCTCGCCTTCGTCACCGAGCACCTCGGCGACTTCGAGGCCTCGCTGCCGCGCGCCCTGTGCTGGGCGTCAGCCTGGGACATGACGCGCGACGCGGAGCTGCCCACGCGCGACTACCTGGCGCTCGTCCTCTCCGGCATCGCCAAGGAGTCCGACATCGGCGTGGTGCAGTCCCTGCACCGCCAGGTGAAGCTCGCCCTCGACCTGTACGCCGACCCGGCCGGGCGCGACGCGCTGCTCGCGCGGTGGACGGAGGCGACCCTGGAGCACCTGCGCGCGGCCGAGCCCGGCAGCGACCACCAGCTCGCCTGGGCGCGGGCGTTCGCGGCCACCGCCCGCACGGAGTCCGACCTCGCGCTGCTCGAAGGGCTGCTCGACGGCTCCGAGACCATCGAGGGCCTCGCCGTGGACACGGAGCTGCGCTGGGCGTTCGTGGGGCGGCTCGCGGCCACGGGCCGCCTCGACGAGGCGGGCATCGACGCCGAGTTCGCGCGGGACAAGACCGCCGCGGGCGAGCGGCACGCCGCCGCCGCGCGGGCCGCGCGGCCGACCCCCGAGGCCAAGGCGGCCGCGTGGGCGTCCGTCGTGGAGTCCGACGCGCTGCCCAACGCCGTGCAGGAGGCCGTGATCTCCGGCTTCGTGCAGACCGAGCAGCGGGAGCTGCTCGCGCCCTACGCGGAGAGGTACTTCGGTGCCGTCAAGGCGGTGTGGGAGTCCCGGTCGCACGAGATGGCGCAGCAGGTCGCCGTGGGGCTCTACCCGTCGGTCCAGGTGTCCCGGGCGACGCTCGACGCCACCGACGCGTGGCTCGCCTCCGCCGAGCCGACCCCGGCTCTGCGCCGCCTGATCACTGAGTCCCGGGCCGGAGTGGAGCGGGCCCTGCGGGCGCGGGCCGCCGACAAGGCCTGACCCCCGCTACCGCGGGGGTCTTCTCCCCCCCACCCACCCGCAGCTCCCCGGCTCCGCCGGCCCGGCCCCGACGCGGGGCGCTGCGGCTGGGTGGGCACCCGCCCACCCGTAACCCCCGAGCTTCGCCGGCCCGGCCCCGACGCAGAGCGCCGCGGGTGGGGCTCAGGCCGGGGCCGCCGTGCGGAGGGCCGTGAGGACGTGGGTCACGGCGGGGGGCGCCCCCCGCCGGGTCGCCGCGACGACGTGGCGGTAGGGCCGCTCCGCCCCGAGCCCCCGCGTCACCACGCCCCCGCACCCGGCGGCCCCCGCCATCCGCGGCACGAGCGCCACCCCCATCCCCGCCCCCACCATCGCCAGGATCGCCGTCCACCCCGCGGCACTGTGCGCCTGCTCCGGCACGAACCCCGCCGCCTCGCACGCGGCCCGCGTGATGTCCGACCAGGGCCCGGACCCACCGAAGATCCACGGCTCGTCGGCGAGGTCGGCGAGCCGCAGCCCCCGCTCGCGGGCCAGCGGATGCCCCTCGGGCAGGGCGACGTCCAGCGGATCGGCGAAGAGGGTGACCCCGGTGAAGCGGGGGTCGCTCCGCGCCGGGGCCTGCGCGGCGAGCGACAGCGCCAGATCCACCTCGCCCGCCGCGAGCAGCTCGTACGCCTGCGCCGCCTCGGCCTCCCGGACCCGTACGAAGACGCCGGGCCGAGCCGCCCGCAGGGCCCGTACGGCGGGCACCACGAGCGCGGGCACCGCCGTGGAGAAGGCCCCGACCCGCACCTCCCCCTCGTCGCCCCGGGCATGCGCGGCCAACTCCGCGTCGGCCCGCTCCAGTTGAGCGAAGACCGCCTCGGCGTGCCGCAGCACGAGGTGCGCGGCGCCGGTGAGCCGCACCCGCCGCCCCTGCGCTTCGAGGAGGGGGACGTCCAGCTGCCGGGCGAGGTTGGACAGCTGCTGGGACACGGCGGACGGCGTCATGCTGAGCGCCCCGGCGGCCGCCGTCACCGTGCCGTGGTCCCGCAGCGCGCGCAGGATCCGCAGCTTCTTGATGTCCCACTCACTCATGCGGCCAACGTACCCGCGGCCCCGCCGGTCTCCCCCGCGCGGCGGAGGCGGTAAGGCCCGGGGACCGACGCCCCGGCCCCCGGCCGCCCGGGAGGATCGGAGCACACCGGCCGGGCGTGCCCCGTCCCGCCGGCCGGGCGCGCCCGTACAGTCAGGCGGGCGCGCCCTCCCCGCCCTCGCCCCGCAGGAGCCGCAGCCGTGTTGAAGAACGCCCTTCGTGCCACCGCCCTCGCCGCCCTCGCCACCGCGGTGACCGTGCCCGCGGCCCTCGCCGGCCCGTCGGGCGGTGAACCGCGGCCCGCCGCCGCGAAGACCCCGGTCGTGACCTCCGTACTGAAGGGCGAGGGACGCATGGACTATCCGGTCGAGGACGAGGACGTCCGGATCAGGGTCGACGCCAAGGCCGTCTCTCCCGGGGGCGGTTCGTCCTTGAAGGGCCGGAGCACGGGCACGTTCCGCATCCAGCACAGCTACCCCGCCCGCGACGGCAGGCGCGCGCGCACGCTGTGGGGCGACTTCAAGGTGGACTGCCTGACCACGGGCGGCCCGACCGCCACGGTCACCGGCATCCTCGTGCGCACCAGCCCCGGACACCCCTGGCGCACCGCCCTCGACCGGCACACCCGTATGGGCGTCAGCTTCTACGTCCCCGGCGGCGACGGGAAGCGCACCGCGCGGGACACCGCCCGCATCGGTCTGAGCGGCGCCACGGCCAAGGGCGGGCCGAAGCTCACGCGGTGCATGGCACCGGCCGCCGACGCCGCGGTCGTCGACGGCGGGTACGCCCTGAAGGACCGGGTCAGGAGCTGAGCGCCCGCCCGCGGCCCGCCGTCGAACCGAGCACCACCCCGCCGAGGATCAGGCCCATGCACGCCGCCCTCGGCCGGCTCATCCCCTCGCCGAGCAGGGCGTAGGACAGCAGCGCCACGCAGACGGGCTGGAGGTAGTAGACGACTCCGGCGCGGGCCGCGCCGATCAGGGCGATGGCCTTGTTCCAGGCGAAGAAGGCGACGGCCGAGGAGACGACACCCACGTACAGCAGCGGCGTCACCGTGCCGGGTGTCGGGGTGAAGCCGCCCTGGACCGTGAGGCTGACGGCGTACGCGGGCAGCAGCATCAGCGCGCCGAGCACGAACGTCGCGAAGAGGAAGGGCAGTCCGCCGAGCTCCGGGGGCCTGCGCCGCAGCAGCGCGCTGTAGGAGCCGAAGGCGAGGGCGCCGCCGATCACCCACAGGTCGCCGGGGGCGAGGTCGAGGGCGAGGGAGCCCTTGCTGACCAGGAGCAGCACCCCGGCGCAGGCGATGAGCATGCCGGTGGTGCGGCGGGCGCCGAGCCGGGCCCCGCCGAGGCGTTCGTAGCAGGCCATCAGCACCGGCGACGCGGCCATGATCATGCCCATGTTGCCCGCGGTGGTGGTCACGCCCGCCTGGTTGACCAGGGTGTTGTAGAGGGTGACGCCGAGGAAGGAGGCGGCGAGGAGGTAGCCGAAGTGGCGGCGCAGGACGGCCCGTGCGCGCCAGGTCCGGCGGAGCGCGAAGGGCGCGACCGCCGCGACGGCGATCAGCCAGCGCCAGAAGGCGTGCTGGACGGGCGGCACGCTGTCGGCGAGGGCGCGGGACGTGACGAAGCTGCCCGACCAGACCACGGTCGCGAGCAGCGCCAGCCCGAGCCCGGCGCCGAGGCCTCCGACAACGGCCGACCGGGCCGACCAGTCGTCCTGGTCGGCCCGGTCGGCCCGTGCGCTCCCCGTATCCCTCGCGCCCCCTGTGTCCCCTGCGCCCCCTGCGCCCTTCGCGCCCTTCGCGTCCTCCGCGTCCTCCGCGCTCGGCTCGACGGTCCGGTCCAGGGTCGTCGCCACTGATGTCCCTCGCCTCTCTCCCCGGGTCCGGGGCGGTGGGTGCGTTCGCCTGCCTGGCTACCGTCGCACCGCCGGATCGGTCAGGTCCATCGAATCTTTCCGACCGTTCTTTGAAGCTGAGCTGAACGATTCGTCCACCGTCCGCGCCCCGGTCGCCGCCGCCTTCTCACGGGGCTTGAGCTGACCGAACAGCGTCGCCGCGAACGCGAGCGCCATGCCCGCCACCTGCACCGCCGTCAGCGACTGGCCGAGCGCCGCCCAGCCGATGACCGCCGCCGTCAGCGGCGAGAGCGGTCCGAGCAGGCTGACCTGCGTCGCGCTGAGGCGGCTGAAGCCGCGGAACCACAGCCAGTAGGCGACGGCCGTACCGGCGATGGACAGGTACACGTAGCCCGCGATGTTCCGGCCGTCGAGCGCGGGCGGCGCGCCCTCGACGAAGAAGGCGAGCGGCGCGATGAGCAGGCCGCCCATGGTCAGCTGCCAGCTCGTCAGGGCCAGCGGGCCGACGCCCTCGGGGCGGCCCCAGCGCTTGGTGAGCACGGTGCCCGTGGACATCGACGCGGTGGACGCCACCGCCGCGAGCAGGCCGATCGTGTCCAGGCTCCCGGTGGCCTTGAGGACGACCAGGCTGACGCCGAACGCGGCCGCGATCCCGGTGAGCAGCGTGCGGACGGTCGGGCGCTCACTGAGGACGAGGGCCGAGAGCCCGGCGACGAACAGCGGCCCGACGGAGCCGACGACGGCGGCCATGCCACCGGGCAGGCGGTAGGCGGAGAGGAACAGGAGGGGGAAGAAGGCTCCGATGTTCAGCGCGCCGAGGACCGCCGCCTTCCCCCACCACACTCCCTTCGGCAACCGTCTGGACAGGAGCAGCAGCAGGAGCCCCGCGGGCAGCGCCCGCATCATGGCCGTGAACAAGGGCCGGTCCGCCGGGAGGAACTCCGTGGTGACGGCGTAGGTGGAGCCCCAGGTGATGGGGGCGTAGGCGGTGAGCAGGATCGTGGCGGCACGGTTCATGGCGCACCTCTCTCGGCGGCCCGACAGGCCGTAGTGGAAGCTTGATGGTGATTAGCTTAGCTGCAAGCTACTTAACGTCAACCCACTTAGCGAAAATTCACTTAGCTTGGATCTGCTTACTTGCAAGCTTCTGGAGTGGGGCCGATACTTCCCCCATGAACTCCCCGGACACTCCGCGCGTCGATGCCGACGCCGTCGACGCGATCATCGGTCAGTGGGCCTCGGTCAGGCCCGAACTGGAGACGACCCCCATGGAGATCTACGGCCGCGTGTACCGCGTGGCGCACGCGGTCGGCGACCGCGTCGAGAAGGCCTACCGCGAAGTCGGCACCACCCGGGGCGAGTTCGACGTCATCGCCACGCTGCGCCGGCACGGCGAGCCGTACACGCTCTCGCCCCGGCAGCTCTCCGCCACGCTGATGCTGACCACCGGCGGCATGACGGGGCGCCTCGACAAGCTGGAGCGGGCGGGCCTGCTGCGCCGCTCGCCCGATCCGAACGACCGGCGCGGACTCCAGGTCACGCTGACCGACGCGGGGCGCGAGCTGGTCGACCGGGCCGTCGTGGCCGGTCTTGAGGCGCAGCGCGCGGCGCTCGGCGCCGCCGGGCTCGACGAGAAGGAGACGGCCCAGCTGGCCGACCTGCTCAGGAAGCTGCTCGCGGGCGCCGCACCCGCCTGAACACGCACGAGGGCGCCCTCCGGCGACGTACACGCAGAACGTGTACGTCGCCGAGGGGCGCCCTCGGCGTCAGAAAAGGGGGCGGATCAGCCCTGCTTCTGCTGCTTGCGGGACTTGTCACCCACCATGACCAGACCCGCGATCACCAGGAAGAGGACGATCGGTGCCGCCACGTACAGCCCGAGCGTCTCCACGACGCTCAGCTTGGGAGCCGGGTCGTCGCCGTCGTCGCGGGTGAGCGCGAGCGCGGGGGACGACATGAGCAGCATCATCAGCGTCGTACCGGTGGCAACGGCACCGGCGCGCAGGGCGTTCTTCTTGTCCACGATGCCAAACTAGCGAACGGCTCCGCGGGCCGCGCGCCCGGGGTGCC
The DNA here is from genome assembly GCF_022698285.1 of Streptomyces sp. AN091965. Taxonomy (NCBI): domain Bacteria; kingdom Bacillati; phylum Actinomycetota; class Actinomycetes; order Kitasatosporales; family Streptomycetaceae; genus Streptomyces; species Streptomyces sp. AN091965. The sequence continues at coordinate 3,780,457 of NZ_JALDMY010000001.1, forward strand.
ATCAGGGGACCGCGCCCGGGCCCCGACAGGCCCCGCCGGTGCGGGCGCCCCGGAACTCCCGGAAGACGTCGAGCAGCGCGTGCAGCCGGGGCGAGGCCGTCAGGTCCTCCAGGGACACCGGGCGCCCGGCGGCGTCGGCGATGGGCAGCCGCCAGTTGGGATACGCGTCCAAGGTGCCCGGCAGGTTCTGCGGGCGGCGGTCCCCGACCGCGTCCGGCAGCCAGACCCCGATCAGCCGGGCCGGGGTCGCGAGCAGCAGCCGGTGCACCGCGCGCACCTCGTCCTCCTCGTGCCCGGCGCCGCCGCGCAGCAGCCCGAGCCGGGCGGCGAGCGCGAGCCATTCGCGCACGTCGGCCGCGGCCTCGGCGCGCTCGGCGGCCAGCGGCCGGGCCAGCAGGCCCAGGTCGTGGCGGAGCGTGACGTGCTCGCCGGTGACGCGGGCCGCCGTGGACGGCAGGTCGTGGGTGGTGGCGGTGGCGAGGCAGTCCGCGCGCCACTCCCCGGGCGGCAGCACCTTGCCCGACCCGGACCCCTCCGCCCCGCCCTCCTCCTGGGCCCAGTCCCGCTCGAACCAGAGCACCGACGTGCCGAGCACCCCGCGCTCGCGCAGCGCATCGCGCACGCCCGGCTCGACGGTGCCGAGGTCCTCGCCGATGACGAGCGCGTCCGCGCGGTGCGCCTCCAGGACGAGGGCGGCGAGCATCGCCTCGGCGTCGTACCGCACGTACGTGCCCTCCGTGGGCGGGCGGCCCTCGGGCACCCACCACAGCCGGAACAGGCCCATCACATGGTCGATGCGCACCGCGCCCGCGTGCCGCAGCGCCGCGCGCAGGAGCTCGCGGAACGGCGCGTACCCGGACTCCGCGAGCCGGTCGGGGCGCCACGGGGGCAGGTTCCAGTCCTGGCCGTGCGCGTTGAAGGCGTCCGGGGGCGCGCCCGTCGACATGCCCGCCGCGAAGCAGCGCCGCTGCGCCCAGGCGTCGGCGCCGTCCGGGTGCACGCCCACCGCCAGGTCGTGGACGAGGCCGATGCCCATGCCCGCGTCCCGCGCGGCCCGCTGCGCGGCGGCCAGTTGCTCGTCGACGTACCAGGCGAGGCGCTCGTGGAAGTCGACGCGGTCCATCAACTCGGCGCGGGCGCGGGCGGTTTCGCGGCTGTCCGGGTCGCGCAGGGGCGCGGGCCAGGCGTGCCAGTCGGGCCCGTGCCGCTCGGCGAGCGCGCACCAGGTGGCGTGCGCCTCCAGGGCCTCGCCGCGCTCGGCGAGGAAGTCGCTGTACGCGGCGCAGCGGCCGGGGCCGAGCGGCACCCGCGCGGCCAGTTCGAGCGCCTCGGCCTTGGCCGCCCACACCGCGTCGCGGTCGATGAGGCACCCGTCCCGCAGCACCGCGCGCCGCAGCCCGTCGGCGCGTTCGAGCAGGGCGCCCGCCCGCTGCCGCGCCGCGCCGCGCAGCCGCGCGAACTCCGGTACGTCCTCCACCCGTACGTGCACGGGGTCGGGGAAGCGGCGCGAGGACGGCCGGTACGGCGAGGGGTCGCTGCTGCCGCCGGGCGGCGCGGGCACCGCCGCGTGCAACGGGTTCACCTGGACGAAGCCCGCACCCACCGAGCGGCCCGCCCAGGCCGCGAGCTCCGCCAGGTCCCCCAGGTCGCCCATGCCCCAGGAGCGGCGGCTCAGCAGCGAGTACAGCTGGACGAGGAAGCCGTACGCCCGCGCGCGCGGCTCGGGCGCGCGGCTCGGGGCGACGAGGAGATGCGCCTCGGCGACGGCGCCGTCCGGGGTGGTGGCGCGCAGCCGGTGGGCGCCCAGCGGCAGGTGCGGGGGCGGCGACGGGGCGTCCCAGGCGAGGGTCTCGCCCTGTTCGGTACGGAGGTTCAGGCGGGTGCGGGCGGGCAGCGCGCGGAGGGCCTCGGGGGCGGTGTCGCCCTTCGGTAACTCCTCCGGCCCGCCTTCCGGTGCGCGCCAGTGGACCAGGGTCGGAGGCAACAGCCTTTCCCACAGGGCCCGTTCGCGCTCCGCGAGGGCCGCGCCCACCGCGTCCGGCGTACTCGCGTCGACGTCGAGTGCGGCGAGCGCGGCGACGACCGCCGCTTCACAGGCCTGGACCGTGCGGCCCGGGGACGGGGAGTACGAGGCGGCCACGCCGTGCAGGGCGGCGAGCCGGGCCAGGGTCACCCCGCGCCCTAGATCCCGGCCGGGTCCAGGCCCGCGGCCGTGCCCGTGGAGGTCGGCTCGCTGGTGAGGGGCGCGGCGTCGGTGAGCGGGGGCTCACTGGTCAGCGGCGCGGCGGCGGCGAGCGGGGGCTCGCTGGTCAGGGGCGGTTCCAGGCAGCCGCAGGAGCAGGAGCCTTCGAGTCCTGAGTCCGGGTGCGAGACCTCCAGGGGAAGGCCGGACGGGAGAAGATTCGCCGAAGGGGGCACGGGACGCTCCTTGTTTCGCGGGTGGGCGCGGATGCGCGAGGGATTTCGCGGGCTTCGGTTCCCGGGGGCATACCCACTGCGCCGCACCACAGACGCAAACGACCCGCGAAGGTGACGCTGGTCACAGCACCCTCCCCGAGAGGGAGGCGGACATCCGGCAGTCTCAGCCCGTCCGGCGCTTGAGGACGAGGCGCGGAGCGCCGGAAAGGCGGGGGCGCGGGGGCGCCGGCCCCCGGATCGGGAAGGGGCGGGCCAGGGGCGCCCCGCGAGGGCCGGGCCCCGGCGTTGACACCCGCCCCGCGGCAATGGTGGGCTCAGTGCTCTACGTGACGGTTCGTGCGACGACAGTGACGAGGAGGAGGCCGTGCAACTGCGGGGCAGGAAGGGCGCGGCCGCCATCGCCGCAGCCGTCATCGCGAGCACCCTGGGCACCACCACCGCCCTCACGGAACCGGCCCTCGCCGCCCCACCGCCCCCGGGCGGCCCCCGTACGGACGCCGAGCGGACCCCCGCCGAGCCCCCACAGGTGTGGCCTCGCCCCCACGACCTGGAGCCCACGGCCACCGCCCCGGTCCCCGTCGGCGACGCGGTCGTCCTGGTCTCCGACGGAGACGCCGACCCGCACGCCCTGGACGCACTGCGCGGCCTCCTGCGCGGCGCGGGCGCACGGCGGTTCACCGAGGTGCGCGAGGGCACCCCTCCCCCGCCCGGCACGCACCTGGTGATCCACGCCGGAGGCGCCGGCGCGGCCGAGGCCCTGCGCGCGCTCGGCGCCCGGCCGCGCACCGGCCTGCCCCCGGGCGGCTACCGCCTCGCGGTGGGCGAGGTCGCGGGCCGGGGCACGGTGGCCCTGGACGGCGTCGGCCCCGACGGCCTCTTCCACGCGGCGCAGACGCTGCGGCAACTGACGGACGCCCGGGCCCGGCTGATCCCCGGCGTCCGCGTCCGCGACTGGCCCGCGGCCCCGGCGCGCGGCCTGACCGAGGGCTTCTACGGCACGCCGTGGACGCACGAACAGCGCCTGGCCCAGCTGGACTTCATGGGCCGGACGAAGCAGAACCGGTATCTGTACGCGCCGGGCGACGACCTGTACCGCCAGGCCCGCTGGCGCGAGCCGTACCCGGCGGCGCAGCGCGCCGACTTCCGCGCGCTCGCCGAGCGGGCCGCCCGCAACCACGTGACGCTCGCCTGGGCGGTCGCCCCCGGCCAGGGCATGTGCCTGTCGTCGGACCGGGACGTGCGGGACCTCGCCCGCAAGGTGGACGCCATGTGGGCGCTGGGCTTCCGCGCCTTCCAGCTCCAGTTCCAGGACGTGAGCTACAGCGAGTGGCACTGCGCCGAGGACGCGGACGCCTTCGGCTCGGGCCCCCGCGCCGCGGCACGGGCGCAGGCCCGGGTCGCGAACGCCCTGTCCCGGCACCTCGCCGCCCGGCACCCCGGGGCGCGACCGCTGTCCCTGATGCCGACCGAGTACTTCCAGGACGGCTCGACCGCGTACCGCGACGCCCTCGCGCGGCGCCTGGACGGCGGGGTGGAGGTGGCGTGGACGGGCGTGGGCGTCGTGCCGCGCACCATCACGGGCCGTGAACTGGCGGGCGCGCGCGAGGCGTTCGGCGCGCATCCGCTCGTCACGATGGACAACTACCCGGTGAACGACTTCGCGCGGGACCGCGTCTTCCTCGGCCCCTATACGGGCCGCGAGCCCGCCGTGGCGCAGGGCTCGGCGGGCCTGCTCGGCAACGCCATGGAGCAGCCCGCCGCGTCCCGCATCCCGCTGTTCACGGCCGCCGACTACGCCTGGAACCCGCGCGGCTACCGGCCCCACGCGTCCTGGCTCGCGGCGATCGACGACCTGGCGGGCGGGGACGTGCGGGCGCGCGGCGCGCTGCGGGCCCTCGCGGGCAACGACGCCTCGTCCGTCCTCGGCGCCGAGGAGTCGGCCTATCTGCGGCCCCTGCTTCGGGCCTTCTGGGCGGCGCGCACGACGCCCGACCCGGCCGGTGCCGAGGCCGCCGCCCACGAGCTGCGGTCCGCCTTCGCCGTCATGCGTGCGGCGCCCGGACACCTCGCCGGGACGGAGGTGGGCCGCGAAGTGGCGCCCTGGACCGCGCAGTTGGCGCGCTACGGCGCGGCGGGTGAGACGGCCGTCGCCCTGCTGTCGGCGACCGCCCGCGACGACGGCGCCACCGCCTGGCGCGCGGCCCGGGCCCTGCACGGGCTCCGCGCGGAGCTGCGGACCGGCGGCGTGACGGTCGGCGCGGGCGTCCTTGACCCGTTCCTGGACCGCGTCGAGCGGGCGTACGGGCGGTGGGCGGGGCTCGACGGCCCGCACGCGGCCCACGGGCCCGAGGCCCGCTGGGGCCGGGCCCGGGAGCTGACCGCCGTGACGGCCCTGACGGACCCCGGCACCCGGGGCGCGCTGGAGGCCCACGTGCCGGGCGCGGGCTGGCGCCGCCTCGCCGGGCTCTCCGCCTCCGGGTTCACCGAGGCCCGCCCGGAGCCGGGCCTGCGCGCCGACGCCGTACGGGTCACCGCGTCCGGCGGAACGGTCTTGCACCTGGCGCCCTGGTTCGCCGACGGCCCCGCGGCCCGGCTCACGCTGACCCGCGCCGAGGCGGACGCGGAGATCGGCGGCGCCCCCGCCCGGCTGACGGCCCGGCTGCTCCCGCGCCGCCCCGGCCCCGTGCACGGGCGCCTGGAGGCGCGGGCGCCCGGGGGCATCCAGGTGCGCGTCCCGGAGGCGACGGCGCTGCCGCGCGGCACGCGGGTCGAGGTGCCCCTCGACGTGACCGTCCCCGCGGGCACGCGCGCGGGGACGTACGAGATCCCGGTGTCCTTCGCGGGCGGAACGCGGACGGTGGCGGTGCGGGCCTATCCCCGCACCGGCGGCCCGGACCTGGCGCGCGGGGCGCGGGCGTCGTCCTCGGGCGACGAGACGGCGCGCTTCCCGGCCTCGGCCGCCCTCGACGGGGACGCCGCCACCCGCTGGTCGTCACCGGCCGAGGACGGCGCCTGGTGGCAGCTGGAGCTGGCCGGCCCTGTGCGCCTGGGCCAGGTGGTGCTGCGCTGGCAGGACGCGTACGCCGCCGCGTACCGGATCCAGACGTCGGCCGACGGCAGGACGTGGCGCACGGCCGCCACCGTGCGCGACGGGCGCGGCGGGCGCGAGTCGGTCCGCATGGACGCGCCGGGCACCCGCTTCGTCCGCGTGCAGGGCGACCGGCGGGCGACGCGCTTCGGCTACTCGCTGTGGTCGGTGGAGGCCTACGCCGTGGCCGAGCGTCCGGCGGCGGGCTGAGAACCGGGGCCCGGCGCGTGCCCGTACGCCGTGCTCGTGCTCCGTCGTCGTGGTCGCGATGCCGTCGTGGTCGCGATGCCGTCGTAGCCGCGACGCCGCACATCCTGGCCGTGCGCCGTCGTGGCTACGACGAAGGCCCGAACCGATCCGATCCCCTAGGCGGAGATGCCGTCGATCCGGGCCATCGCGTCGTCCGCGCCGAACGGCTGCAGGTACGGCAGCCAGCGCGGGTCCCTATGCCCGGTGCCGATGATGCGCCAGGCGAGACCTGTGGGCGGGGCGGGCTTGTGGCGCAGGCGCCAGCCGAGCTCCATCAGGTGCCGGTCGGCCTTCACGTGGTTGCAGCGGCGGCAGGACGCCACCACGTTGTCCCAGACGTGCTGACCGCCGCGGCTGCGCGGAATGACGTGGTCGACGCTGGTTGCGACGCCACCGCAGTACATGCACCGGCCGCCGTCGCGGGCGAACAGCGCACGTCGCGTCAGAGGAACGGGCCCCCGGTAAGGGACCCGCACGAACCGCTTCAGCCGGACCACGCTGGGTGCGGGGATGGTGCGGGTCGCGCTGTGCATGAAGGCGCCGGACTCCTCGAGGCAGAGTGCCTTGTTCTCCAGGACGAGGATGAGCGCGCGGCGGAGCGGTACGACGCCAAGGGGCTCGTACGACGCGTTGAGGACCAGGACATGCGGCACGGAGGCCTCCTTGTACGCCGGCGGCGCGTGGCTCGCGCCGGGACGATCTGTGGACCAGTTTCCCCTCATGCCTGGTCGTAGCGCCACCATGTCCCGGTAACGGCCCTGAAGTGTTTTCAACCACACCCCTCCGGCACCGCTGATGACACGTGTTCCCACCGCTGAGCTGCCGCTGGTCACCGGGTGATCACCCGGCCGCCTTCGAACATGACAACGATCCCCACACAATGCCCCGTTAGTGTGGTGGGTCTGCCCGGCGCATCTCCTGGGCAGACCGCTATGCCTGGAGGTACCCGCCGTGTTCCTGTCCGTGCTCTCGGCCGCCGGGACGGACCCGGACCCGACGAAGACGCCGAAGCCCGTCACGCTCGACGACGCGCACGAGAGTGCTCAGAACGCCGCGAGCTGGGTCGAGGAGAACTGGTCGACGTGGCTCGCCATCGGGCTCCGCATCCTGCTGATCGTCGTGATCGCGATGGTCCTCAGAGTGCTCGTACGGCGCACCATCACCAAGTTCATAGACCGGATGAACCGCACGGCGCAGGCCGTGGACGGCACCGCGCTCGGCGGGCTCCTGGTCAATGTGGAGCGGCGGCGGCAGCGGTCGCAGGCCATCGGGTCCGTGCTGCGCTCGGTGGCGTCGTTCCTGATCCTGGGCACGGCCGCGCTCATGGTGCTCAGCACCTTCGAGATCAACCTCGCGCCGCTGCTCGCCTCGGCCGGTGTGGCGGGCGTCGCGATCGGCTTCGGCGCGCGCAACCTGGTCACCGACTTCCTCTCCGGCGTCTTCATGATCCTGGAGGACCAGTACGGCGTGGGTGACTCCATCGACGCCGGGGTGGCCTCCGGCGAGGTCGTCGAGGTGGGCCTGCGCGTCACCAAGCTGCGCGGCGACGCCGGTGAGATCTGGTACGTGCGCAACGGCGAGGTCAAGCGCATCGGCAACCTCTCCCAGGGCTGGTCGACGGCCGGGGTCGACGTGACCGTGCGCCCCGACGAGGACCTGGACAAGGTCAAGCGGGTGCTCGGCGAGGTCGGCGAGCGCATCGGCAAGGACGAGCCCTGGAACGAGCAGCTGTGGGGCCCGGTCGAGGTGCTCGGCCTGGACAGCGTGCTGCTCGACCAGATGGTGGTACGGGTCTCGGCGAAGACGATGCCGGGCAAGTCGCTCGGCGTGGAGCGCGAGCTGCGCTGGCGCATCAAGCGGGCCTTCGACGAGGAGGGCATCCGCATCGTGGGCGGCCTGCCGCTGCCGCTGGAGGAGGCGCCCGCCGCCGACCCGACGGCGGGCATGGCGGCGCCGTCCGCGTACGCCTCGGCGACGTCCCCGCAGTCGCTGACGGCGTCGCCGATACCGCCGCCGAACCTGTCGAAGTAGCCGTCGGGCCCCACCGCGGGAGCCCCTCCGGCTGTTTTCGGACACCCTTCTCGACCGCCCTCGGGGGCGCCCGGCACCGGCCGGGCGCCCCCTTCGGCGTCCGCGGTCCGCGCGTGCGCCCCGGTGGATCTTCCGCAGGTAACGACTTGGTTGCCCCCGCGCCGCCCACTCTTGACGGGCCCTTCACGGCGGCTTACGTTCCTCGCAACCAATAGGAAGCCTTCCTAACAGTGACGTGGGGAGGCGGGTCGCCGAAGGGCAGGTGTCGTCAGCGATGGCCGGAACCACCCCGTCCAACGGGTCGCCCGGCGTTCCGGGCACGCCCCGCGTGCTCCGCGCCATGAACGACCGCGCCGCGCTCGACCTGCTCGCCGCCCACGGGCCGCTCACCCGCACCCGCATCGGCGAGCTCACCGGCCTGTCCAAGCCCACCACCTCGCAGCTGCTCAGCCGCCTGGAGAGCGCGGGCCTGGTCCGCACCACCGGCCTCCAGAGCGGCCGTCCCGGACCCAACGCCGTCCTGTACGAGATCGACCCCGGCGCCGGCAGCGTCGCTGCCCTGTCCGCCGACCCCACCGGGCTCACCGCCCTGGTCGCCGACATCACCGGGCGCGAGGTGGGCCGCTTCCGCATCGAGGCCGACGCCATCGCCGAGGACGTGCGCCACCGCACCGCCCAGCTCGTCGCCGAGGCCGTGGACGGGGCGCTCGCCCAGGCCGGGCTCGGCCACGACGACCTGCGCGCCACCGTCATCGGCACGCCCGGCGCCATCGACCCGCACGACGGCCGCCTCCGCTACGCCCCGCACCTGCCCGGCTGGCACTCGCGCACCCTGCGCGCCGAGCTCGCCGAGGTGCTCGGCACCCCGGTCACCATCGAGAACGACGTGAACCTCGCCGCCATCGCCGAGCAGTACGAGGGCGCGGCCCAGGACCACGACGACTTCGTGCTCGCCTGGCTCGACGAGGGCGTGGGCGCCGCGATCGTCCTCGGCGGCACCCTGCTGCGCGGCGCGACCGGCGGCGCGGGCGAGATCGGCTACATGCCGGTGCCGGGCGCCCCGCTCCTGCGCGGCCCCGAGTCGAAGCCCGGCTCCTACCGGGGCGGCTTCGAGAGCCTCGTCTCCGGCTCCGTGGTCCGCAGGCGGGCCGGGGGCAAGCCGCTCGCCGACGCCCTCGCCGACCCCGCCGTGCGCGACGAGCTGGCCGGGCACATCGCCACCGCCCTCGCCGCGGTCGTGGCGGTCGTCGACCCCGAGCTCGTCGTGCTGTCCGGCCAGGTGCCGCAGGCGGGCGGCGAGGAGCTGCGCCTGCGCGTCGAGGCCGAGCTGACCGGCCTCGCGCTGCCCCGCCCCCTGCTGCGCATCAGCGAGCTGGACGGCGACCCGATCCTCACCGGCGCCCTGCGCACGGCCCTCACCCAGGCCCGCGACACCCTCTTCGACACGGCCTGAGCCGCTGCCCGAACCCCGCACTCCCCCGTCCGCTCCCCTCCCCCTCCCGCAAAGGAAGTCCGCCATGCCGCGATGGCGCATACGCGCACGCGTGCCGGTCGTGCTCGCCGCCGCCGGACTGCTCCTGTCCGGCTGCGCCAACCCGAGCACCGGCAGCGACGACGACGATCCCACCAAGCCCGTGACGCTCAAGTTCTGGCACGGCTGGTCGGCGCCCGGTGAGGTCAAGGCGATCGACGAGAGCATCGAGCGGTTCGAGAAGCTGCACCCGAACATCGATGTGAAGGCGACCGGCAACGTCACCGACGCCACCATCAACCAGGCCCTCAGGGCGGGCGGCGGCGAGGCCCCCGACGTGGTGGTCTCCTTCACCACCAACAACGTCGGCCAGTACTGCGACTCCGGCATGTGGGTCGACCTCGACCCCTTCATGAAGAAGACCGGCCTCGACAAGAAGAAGACGTTCCCCCAGACCCTCCTCGACTACACGAGCTACGAGGGCACCCAGTGCGCGCTGCCGCTCCTCGCGGACGCGTTCGGCATGTACTACAACAAGGACCTCTTCGACAAGGCGGGCATCAAGCGCCCGCCGCGCACCATGTCGGAGCTGAAGGCCGCGGCGAAGAAGCTGACCGTGCGCAGCGGCAAGGACTCGTACGAGCGGGTCGGCTACATGCCCAACTTCCGCCTGTACCAGGGCAGCCCCGACCGGCTCTTCGCGCAGTGGGGCCCGCGCTACTTCGACGCCGACGGCACGTCGCGGCTGGCGAAGGAACCCGCCTCGTACGACTACTTCAAGACGACGAACGCACTGATCGACGCGCAGGGCGGCTTCGGAGACCTGGAGAAGTTCCGCCTGACCTTCGGCGACGAGATGTCCAGCCAGAACGCCTTCCTCACCCAGAAGCTCGCCATGCTCCTGGACGGCGAGTGGCGCGGCCTGATGCTGAAGGACGCCAAGGCGAAGTTCAACTGGGACGTCGCGCCCCTTCCGGTGCCCGACGACCAGGCCGACACCTACGGCCGCGGCTTCATCACGGGCACCGTCGCGGGCATCGCGCACAGCAGCAAGCACCAGAACGCCGCCTGGGAGCTGGTGCGCTTCCTGACCGCCGACACCGGCCAGGTCGTGGACTTCGCCAACGCCATCCACAACGTGCCGTCCACCTTCGCGGCCCTCAGGTCCCCGAAGCTGGACGCCGATCCGACGTTCCGCACCTTCTTCAAGATCCTGCGGAGCGAGCACAGCCGGGCCCTGCCCCCGACCACCAACGGCAACTCCTACGTCAACTCGTTCGGGGACTTCTCGTACGGGGTCGAGGCGGGCCACGAGAAGAACCTGCGCAAGGGCCTGAAGAAACTCGACGACCAGATCGACGCCGACAACCTCCAGGCAGAGAACTGAGGAGGGCACCGCCATGGCCACACTCTCGCCCCCGACGCGCCGCAGACTGCGCGTGCTCGGCTTCCTCTCCCCCTGGCTGATCGGCTTCAGCGTCTTCTTCGCGTACCCGCTGATCGCCACCGTCTACTTCTCGTTCATGCACTACAACCAGATCAAGGAGCCCACGTTCGTGGGCCTGAAGAACTGGCGGTACGTGTTCGAGCAGATGCCGCTCTTCGGCCCGGCCCTGTGGAACACGCTGTGGCTGGTCGTCGTGATGGTGGCCCTGCGCGTGCTCTTCGGGCTCGGCCTCGGCCTGCTCGTGACGAAGATCAAGAGCGGCGTCGGGTTCTTCCGCACCGCCTTCTACATCCCCTACCTGGCCCCGCCGGTGGCGGCCACCGTCGCCTTCGTCTTCCTGCTCAACCCCGGAACGGGGCCGGTCAACGAGATCCTCGGCAAGGTCGGCATCGACGCGCCCACCTGGTTCAACGACCCGAACTGGGCCAAACCGTCCCTGGTGATGCTGTCCCTGTGGGGCATCGGCGACCTGATGGTGATCTTCATGGCCGCGCTGCTCGACGTACCGAAGGAGCAGTACGAGGCCGCGGAGCTCGACGGAGCGGGCTCCTGGGCGAAGTTCCGGTACGTCACCTGGCCCTCGATCACACCGATCGTGATGTTCGCCGTGGTCACCGGGATCGTCCAGACCATGCAGTACTACACGCAGGCCCTGGTCGCCGGGAAGATCGCCTCCGGCGTCAACATCGGCCCGGGGTCGGTGATCCAGCCCGGCTACCCCGACCACTCGACGCTCACGGTCCCCCAGCTCGTCTACTCGATGGGCTTCCAGAACTTCAACACCGGCGCCGCGTGCGTGCTCTCGCTCGTGCTCTTCGCCATCGCCATGGCCGCGACCCTGCTGCTCATGCGCAAGCGCTCGGGCCTGCTCTCGGCGGAGGACTGATCCCCCATGACTTCCACGACACTCAGCGCGCCCGCGTCCTCGAAGGCCGCCGCGCCCGCGGGGCGGCGCGACCCGGCGGCCGCCCGCGCCCGCCGCAAGCGGATCCTGCACTGGATCGCCGTGCACAGCGTGGCGATAGCCGTCGCGCTGCTCTTCCTCCTGCCGTTCGTCTTCGTCTTCCTGACGTCCGTGATGAGCGACTCCCAGGCGATGAGCGGCGACCTGTGGCCGTCCTCCTGGCACTGGGAGAACTACAAGACCGTCTTCGAGACCGACGGCTTCCTCACCTGGTGGCGCAACTCCCTGCTGTACGCGGGCCTCGGCACGCTCTTCACCGTGTGCTCGGCGATCCCCGTCGCGTACGCCCTCGCCAAGTTCCGCTTCCGCGGCCGCCGCACCGCGATGCTGCTCGTCATCTCCACGATGATGCTGCCGCCGCAGGTCATCGTGATCCCGATGTACCTGGTGTGGGCTCAGCAGTTCCACCTGTCCGGCACGCTGTGGCCGCTGATCATCCCGATGGCGTTCGGCGACGCGTACTCGATCTTCCTGCTCCGCCAGTTCCTCCTGACCATCCCCAAGGAGTACATCGAGTCGGCGCGCGTCGACGGCTGCGGCGAGTTCAGGACCCTCCTCACGATCATCGTGCCGATGGCCAAGCCGGGCATCGCGGCGATCGCGCTCTTCCAGTTCTTCTACTGCTGGAACGACTACTTCGGCCCGCAGATCTACGCGGCGCAGGACCCGGGCTCGTGGACGCTGAGCTACGGCCTGGAGTCCTTCAAGAGCGCCCACATGGTGAACTGGAACATGACCATGGCGGCGACGCTCCTGGTCATGGCTCCGGTCATCGTCATCTTCTTCTTCGCACAAAAGGCCTTCGTCGAAGGCGTCACCCTCACCGGAGTAAAGGGCTGATTCAGCAATGAAGCTCGCAGTGGTCGGCGGAGGCTCGACCTACACACCCGAACTCATCGACGGCTTCGCGCGGTTGAGGGACACCCTGCCGATCGAGGAGCTCGTCCTCGTCGACCCGGCGGCGGAGCGCCTCGAACTCGTCGGCGGCCTCGCCCGGCGCATCTTCGCCAAGCAGGGCCACCCCGGCCGGATCGTCACCACCTCCGACGTGGACGCGGGCGTCGCCGACGCCGACGCGGTCCTGCTCCAGCTGCGCGTCGGCGGCCAGGCCGCCCGCCAGCAGGACGAGACCTGGCCCCTGGAGTGCGGCTGCGTCGGCCAGGAGACGACCGGAGCGGGCGGCCTGGCCAAGGCACTGCGCACCGTCCCGGTGGTCCTGGACATCGCCGAGCGCGTGCGCCGCACCAACCCGAACGCCTGGATCATCGACTTCACCAACCCCGTCGGCATCGTCACCCGCGCGCTGCTCCAGGCCGGGCACAAGGCCGTCGGCCTGTGCAACGTGGCGATCGGCTTCCAGCGGAAGTTCGCCGCGCACCTGGGCGTGGACCCGGCGCGGGTGCACCTGGACCACGTGGGCCTGAACCATCTGACCTGGGAGCTCGGCGCCCGGCTCGGCGGCCCCGAGGGCGAGAACGTCCTGCCGGGCCTCCTCGCCGAGCACGGCGAGGCCATCGCGGCCGACCTGCGCATGCCGCAGACCCTGGTGGACCGCCTCGGCGTCGTCCCCTCCTACTACCTGCGCTACTACTACCAGCACGACGAGGTCGTGCGGGAGCTGGCCACCAAGCCCTCGCGGGCGGCCGAAGTCGCGGAGATGGAGCGGCAGTTGCTGGCGATGTACGGCGACCCGGCCCTGGACGAGAAGCCGGAGCTGCTCGCCAAGCGCGGCGGCGCCTTCTACTCGGAGGCGGCCGTGGACCTCGCGGCGTCCCTCCTCGGTGGCGGGGGCAGCCCGTACCAGGTGGTCAACACCTACAACAACGGCACGCTCCCCTTCCTCCCCGACGACGCGGTCATCGAGGTCCAGGCCTCCGTCGGCAAGGAGGGCGCCACGCCGCTGGCCGTCCCCTCGCTCGACCCGCTCTTCTCCGGCCTGGTCGCGAGCGTCACGGCGTACGAGGACCTGGCGCTGCACGCGGCCCTGCACGGCGGCCGCGACCGCGTCTTCAAGGCCCTGCTCGCCCACCCGCTGGTCGGCCAGTACGCGTACGCGGAGCAGCTCACCGACAAGCTCGTCGCGCACAACCGGGAGCACCTGGCGTGGGCCTGAGTTCCGTGCTCGCCATCGACGCGGGCAACAGCAAGACCGACGTCGCGGTGGTCGCGGCCGACGGCAGCGTCGCCGGCACCGCCCGCGGCGGCGGATTCCGGCCCCCGCAGGACGGCGTCGAGCCGGCCGTGGACGTCCTCGCGGACGCCGTGGGCCGGGCCCTCGGGGAGGCGGGCCTGACGTCCGTCGGGCATGTCTCGGCCTGCCTGGCCAACGCCGATCTGCCCGTCGAGGAAAGGGAGTTGGCCGACGCGCTGCGCCGCCGCGGCTGGGGCGGGACCGTCGACGTGCGCAACGACACCTTCGCGGTGCTGCGCGCGGGTCTCCTGGAGGACGCCGAGCCGCGCGGCGTCGCCGTGGTGTGCGGCGCGGGCGTCAACTGCGTGGGCATGCTGCCCGACGGGCGCACCGCCCGCTTCCCCGCCATCGGCAAGATCTCCGGCGACTGGGGCGGGGGCGGCGGGCTCGCCCAGGAGGCCCTGTGGCACGCCGCCCGCGCCGAGGACGGGCGCGGCGGGCCCACCGCGCTGATGCGGGACCTGCCCGCGCACTTCGGGCTCGACTCGATGTACGCGCTCATCGAGGCGCTGCACCTGGGCCACGTCGAGGCGGTGCGCCAGCACGAGCTGACGCCCGTGCTCTTCGCCACGGCCGCGGCGGGGGACGCGGTGGCGCGGGGGCTGGTGGAGCGGATGGCGGAGGAGATCGTCGCCATGGCCGCGGTGGCGCTGGGGCGCCTCGATCTGCTGGAGGAGGCGGCTCCGGTGCTCCTGGGCGGCAGCGTGCTGGCCGCGCGCCACCGCCTCCTGGACGACGGCGTCCGCTCCCGGCTCGCCGAGCGCGCGCCCAAGGCCGTGCCCCGCGTGGTCACCGAGCCCCCCGTCCTTGGCGCGGCCCTCCTCGCCCTGGACACCACGGCGGCCCCGCCCTCCGCGTACGCCCGCCTCCGCCAGCACTACGCCCTCTGACCCCGGCTCAGAGCACCGCGCCACCACGCTTGTCCTCCAAACGCCCGACGAGCCGGTCGGGTCCGCCACACGCCGTCGTTCTCCGCCCGCCCTCCTTGGAGGCGGGCGGAATGGGGGAAAACCCGCCGCGGTAGCGGTGGGGGAGGGAACCGGAGTGGGGTCGAGCGCGTGTTCCAAGGTGCGCGGCCCACCGCAATCCGCACAAGATCGAGGCAAGCCCCGTGCGGATCCCCGCCCCGACGGCGATACTTGCGGCCGAGCACCACTTCCCGCCGACGCCCAGGGACCAGGGCCCGGGGACCGGGAAGACACGGCGGTGCCACGCCCGAT
Source organism: Streptomyces sp. AN091965 (assembly GCF_022698285.1). Taxonomy (NCBI): domain Bacteria; kingdom Bacillati; phylum Actinomycetota; class Actinomycetes; order Kitasatosporales; family Streptomycetaceae; genus Streptomyces; species Streptomyces sp. AN091965. The sequence goes on from NZ_JALDMY010000001.1 coordinate 3,795,536, forward strand.
GACCAAGGGGGAGGTCGAGGCCCAGGTGACACACCCGCCAGCAGCACCCGAGGCACCGCCCGCGGCGCAGCCCGCCGCGCGGCCCGCCGCGCCGCCGGAGCCGCCACCCAAGGCCCCCGCGCGGGAGCCCGCCTGGGCGGAGGGCCTCAAGCGCCTGCGCAAGGCGGCCACCACGGAGCCGGGCAGGCTGCGCGTCATCGGCGCGGTCCTCGCCGCCCTGGTCCTGGCGTTCGGCGCGGTCACCACCTGGGAGACCACGTCGCGCGCGGACGCCGCGGACCGCGTGCTGCACCGCAGCCAGCCGCTGAGCGCGGACGCCGCCGCGATCTACCGCTCCCTCGCGGACGCCAACACGGCCGCGTCGACGGGCTTCCTGGGCGGCGGCCAGGAGCCCGCCGACATAAGGGAGCGCTACCAGCGGGACATCGAGCGGGCCAGCGAGAAGCTGGCCACGGCCGCGGCGAACGCGGGCACCGGAGGCAACGGCTCGTCGGCCGCGGCGATCAGCGCGCTCAACAAGCTGCTGCCCCGGTACACGTCCCTGATCGAGCGGGCCCGCGCCAACAACCGTCAGGGCCTGCCCCTCGGCGGCGCCTATCTGCGGTACGCCAACGACACCATGCAGACCCGCATGCTCCCCGCCGCGGAGAAGCTCTACAAGGCCGAGAACCAGCGCCTGGACGACGACTACGCCGACGCCGAGCCCTACCCGTGGGCCTCGTTGGCCCTCGGCGCCCTCGCCCTGGCCGCGCTCGTGTGGGCCCAGCGCCGCAACTACCGGCGCACGAACCGGGTGTTCAACGCGGGCCTCCTCGCCGCCAGCACGGCCGCCGCTGTCGTCCTGCTGTGGCTCGTCGTCGGCCACACCGTGGCCCGCTCCGGCCTCAGCACCTCGTACGACGACGGCGTACGGTCCCTGACCGTCCTCAACGACGCCCGGATCAGCTCCCTCAAGGCCCGGGGCAACGAGAACCTGACCCTGGTCAGCAGGGGCGCGGAGACGGTCACCACGGGCGGCGACGTGAAGGACAAGTTCGACACCGCCTACCAGCAGCAGATGCGCCGGCTCGCGGGCGAGTCCGGGCTGCTCTCGCAGGCGGCCCGGCTCGCCGACGACAGCGCGGGACGACGCCCGGTCGCGGCGGCCGCGGACAACGTGACCGAGTGGAAGGCCCGGCACAAGTCGGCCCGCGCCAGCGACGACGCGGGCTACTACGAGGCCGCCCTCGACAAGGTCATCGGCTCCGAGAGCGCCAAGGGCGAGTCGACGGGTGAGTCCTTCGACAACGTGGACGCCGCCCTCGACACGGCGCTCGCCCACGAGCAGAGCGAGTTCCAGCAGGCCGCGGAGGACGGAAAGGGCGCGATGACGGGCCTGCCCGTCGGCGCCGCCGTGCTCGCGGTCCTCGGCGCGGCGGGCGCGGTGCTCGGCATCGGCCGCAGGCTGTCGGAGTACCGGTGAGCGGGGCAGGGGTGACGGGGTGAAGGGAGGCACGCGGACGATGCGTACGCGACGTGACGGGACTCGGTGGCACGGCGGGGGCGTGGCGCGGCTGCGCGGCTGGGGAGGCGTGGCCACGATGGCGCTGGCCTGTCTCCTGGCGACCGCCCTCGTCCTGGTCCTGCCCCGGCTCAGCGACGGCGGCAGCGCCAACAGCGCGGCGCGGAAGGCCGGTTCGCGGGGCGCCGACCGGCTCACCCAGGCCGCGCCCGCGCGCGCCGACGAGCAGTGCAAGGAGCCGGAGCGCAGCCTGCGGCCCTCGCCCAAGGACGGCCCGGTGCTCGAAGCGATCAAGAAGCGCAAGGTCAGGAAGCTCGTCGTGGGCGTCGACCAGAACAGCTACCGCTGGGGCTACCGCGACCCGAACAAGGAGAAGGGCGAGCTGGAGGGGTTCGACATCGACCTCGCCCGGGAGATCGCCGAACGCCTGCTCGGCGACCGGAAGGCGGTGGTGTTCCGGGCGATCCCCACCAACCAGCGCATCCCCGCCCTCCAGAGCGGCCAGGTCGACATGGTGGTCCGCACCATGACCATCAACTGCGCGCGCATCGAGCAAGTCGACTTCTCGACGGCCTACTTCGAGACCGGCCAGCAGGTGCTCGCCCCCAGGAAGTCCACCATCACCGGATACAACGACACCCTCAAGGGCAAGCGCGTGTGCTCGGCGACGGGCTCCACGGCGGAGGCCGCCCTCAAGGAGAAGAGCTTCGGTGCCGACATCAAGACCACGGTGCCGAACCAACTCGACTGCCTGGTACGGCTCCAGCTGGGCCAGGTGGACGCGGTCCTCACCGACGGCGCGCTCGCCGCGGGCCAGGCCGCCCAGGACCCGACGGTCGCACTGAAGGGCAAGCCGTTCACCACCGAGTACTACGGCGTGGCGATGAAGAAGGGCGCCGACGATTTGGTCCGCCGGGTGAACGACGTCCTGGAGGACTACCGCAAGGACGGCTGGAAGAAGTCGTACGACGACTGGCTCGCCGACGACCTGGGCTCCTCGGCCCGCCCGCCGAAGCCGAAGTACAAGGACTGACCCGAAGTACCCCGAAGTACCCCGAAGTACGAGGACCGGCCCGACGAGACCCGGCGACTGATGTGACAGCACGCACGAGTTCGCACCACAGAGCGGAGAGGTGATCGATGAGCGTCGCGGGACCCCCCGGCCCCGTCATGGACCGGGACGAGGTGGACCGTGCCCTTGCCCGCCTCGACGCCGAGCACGAGGCGATCGAGACCTCGCTCCTCGCCCTCCAGGACCACGCCGGGCGCCGGCTGCTCGAAGGCGCCCGGCTCACCGGCACCACCCAGGAGCGGTGGCTCGGCGCCGAGCGCCAGATCACGCTCCTGTGGACGTACTTCGACGCGTACGCGGGCGCCCTGCGCACCGCCCGCGACGTGCGCGAGCGCAGGCGCTGGCCGAACCGCGACGACCTGACGGAGCTGACCCTGCTCCTGCGCGGCGACAGCGTCACGCTCGCGGGCGGGTCCGCGTCGGGCGCCGCCCCCTCGATCACCGGCCCCGCCAGGCTCACCGAGCGGTTCACCCTCGAAGAGCTGGTCGCACGGATGAACGACCTGTACGCGCACTCCCTGGACACGGTCGTCGCCGCCGACGCCGTCTGGTCGGCGCTGCCCGCCCGCATCGACCTGCTCGCCGCCGAGCTCCAGCGCACCCGGCAGCTCGCGCACTCCGTGGGCGTGCGCCCCGGCGAGCACCCCTCGGGCGACGACCTGGAGAGCATCACGCGGGAGCTGGCCCTGCTGCGCGAGCAGGTGGTGTCCGACCCGCTGGCCTTCTGGCAGCCCGCGCCGGGCAGTTCGGCCCCCGGGGGCGGCCGCCCGCACACCGACCGCTACGACACGGCGGCCCGCGCCCTGGAGGACGTGCGCCGCGAGATCGACGCCGTGCTCACCGTGCGCCAGGACGCCGAGGCCCGGCTCGGCAAGCTGCGCGACCTCCTGTCGCGCGCGGACCGCACCCTCGCCGAGGCCCGCTCCGCGCGCGGCGAGGTCCTCGCGAAGATCGCCGCGTCCGAGGTGCCCGCCGTCTCCGGACCGCCGACGGCCCTCCAGGAGCAGCTGGCCATGGCCGCCGACTACCGCCGCAACGCCCAGTGGCACCGGCTCTCGCCGCTCCTGGAGTCCCTGGAGCAGAAGGCCGAGGACGAACTCCTGCGCGCCCGCGAGTCGCTGACCGCCGTCACCGCGCCGCTCGCGGTCCGCGCGGAGCTGCGCGGCCGCCTCGACGCGTACAAGGCGAAGGTCGCCCGGCACGGCCTCGCCGAGGACCCGTTCCTCATCGAGCGGTACGACACCGCGCGCCGGATGCTCTGGAGCGCGCCCTGCGACCTGCGCGTCGCCGAGCAGGCGGTGCTGCGCTTCCAACAGGCCGCCGCCGAGGCCCTTGCACCGCGGGTCCCGCAACCGGGCGGGCCCGCCGACCGGAGGGGGGACGCATGAGCGAGCACACGGCCGGAGGGCCCGCGGGGCCGCGGCCCTGCCAGCGGCCCGGCTGCACCGGCGCGTACGAGGACGTGGGCGGCGGCGAGCTGTACTGCGACACCTGCGGGCTCGCCCCGGTCGTCTCGCCGCAGGGCATGGTGGGCTCGCCCGCGACCGGCATCACCGGCGGCGCCAAGGGCTCGGGCGCCTCGGGCCGGTCCGCCTCCTCCCGCTCCACGCGCGGCAGTTCGCGCTCCTCGCGCTCCCAGTCGTCGCGCCGCTCGGTCTCCGGCCGCCTCTCGCGCTCCCTGTCGGGCCGCACGTCGTCGCGGTCGGTCTCCGTGCGCAGCTCGGGCACGGCCAGCGGCTCCTCGGCGCGCGCCCGTCTCGGCATGGGCCTGGTCGCCGTGCCGGGGGTGCCGCGCCCCGACCCGCGCGGCGCGGTGCAGCGCGACCCCGAGGTGCCCGAGCGCAAGCGGTTCTGTTCGCGCTCCGACTGCGGCGCCCCGGTGGGCCGCGCGCGCGGCGACCGGCCGGGGCGCACGGAGGGCTTCTGCACCAAGTGCGGCCACCCGTACTCCTTCGTGCCCAAGCTGCACCCGGGCGACATCGTGCACGGCCAGTACGAGGTCGTGGGCTGCCTCGCGCACGGCGGCCTCGGCTGGGTGTACCTGGCGGTGGACCGCGCGGTGTCCGACCGCTGGGTGGTCCTCAAGGGCCTGCTCGACACGGGCGACCAGGACGCCATGGCCGCCGCGATCGCCGAGCGCCGCTTCCTCGCCGAGATCGAGCACGCCAACATCGTGCGGATCTACAACTTCGTCGAGCACCTGGACCAGCGCACGGGCTCCATGGACGGCTACATCGTCATGGAGTACGTGGGCGGCAAGTCCCTCAAGGAGATCGCCAACGGCCGCCGCACCCAGGGCGGCAAGCGGGATCCGCTCCCGGTCGAGCAGGCCTGCGCGTACGGCATCGAGGCCCTGGAGGCCCTCGGTCATCTGCACAGCCGCAACCTGCTGTACTGCGACTTCAAGGTCGACAACGCCATCCAGACCGAGGACCAGCTCAAGCTGATCGACATGGGCGCGGTCCGCCGCATGGACGACGCCGAGTCCGCGATCTACGGCACGGTGGGCTACCAGGCGCCGGAGGTCGCCGAGGTCGGCCCCTCCGTGGCGTCCGACCTGTACACGGTGGCGCGCACCCTCGCGGTCCTCACCTTCGACTTCCAGGGCTACACCAGCGTCTTCGTGGACCTGCTGCCCGACCCGGACCACATCGAGGTCTTCCGCCGGTACGAGTCCTTCTACCGGCTGCTCGTCCGGGCCACCGACCCCGACCCGGCCCGCCGCTTCGCCTCGGCCCAGGAGATGGCCGAACAGCTGACGGGCGTCCTCCGCGAGGTGGTGGCCCTCCAGAGCGGCCGCCCGCGCCCCGCCCTGTCCACCTTGTTCGGCCCGGAACTGAAGGTCACGGACACGGAACTGTTCGGCGACGTGGAGGGCGACGTCTCGCTCCTCGGCTCCCGCACCCCGGCCGCCGCCCCTGCGGTGCCCCGCGCCCGTGCGGCCGTGGCCCCCGCCGGGGAGAACGGCACTCCGGCAGGAGCCCCCGTCCCCGTAAAGCCCCTGGACACCCCCGCCGCGGCCCTCGCCCTGCCCGTTCCCAGAGTCGACCCCGCCGACCCGAACGCCGGCTTCCTCGCGGGCCTGGTCGACTCCGCGGGCGGCGGCGAACTCCTGGCCGCCCTCCAGGCGGCCCCCGCCCGCTCCGCCGAACTCCGCCTGCGCGAGCTCCGCGTCCGCCTCACCCTGGGCGAACACACCCTGGCCGGGAACGCCCTGGAGGCCCTGGAGAAGGACTACCCGGACGACTGGCGGGTCGTCTGGTACCGGGGCGTCGCCGCCCTCGCCACCGGCGACCACGAGAACGCGGCGCTGTCCTTCGACGCCATCTACGACGCGTTCCCCGGCGAGCCCGCACCCAAGCTGGCCCTCGGCCTGTGCGCCGAGGTCCTCGGCCAGCTGGACAACGCCGCCGAGTACTACCGCCTCGTGTGGACCACCGACCCGAGCTACGTCAGCGCCGCCTTCGGCCTGGCCCGCGTCCAGCTGGCCACCGGCGACCGCGCGGGCGCCGTACGGACCCTGGAGTCGGTGCCGGAGTCGTCGATCCACTACACGGCGGCCCGGGTCGCGGCGGTGCGGGCGCGGCTGCGGCGGCGTATGACGTTCGACACGGCCCAGGGGCCGGGAGCGGGCTTCCTGGACGACCTGACGGCCGCAGCCGGGCAGGTGGAGGCCCTCGCGGGCTTCGGGCTCGACGCGGTGCGCAGGGAGCACCTGTCGACCGAGGTGCTCGGCACCGCGCTCGACTGGGTACTCTCCGGTAGGCACTCTGGTCACGCCTCCGCTCCGTCGACGGCCTCCGGCGACCGGCACGCGCGGACCGTACTGCTCGGCAGCGATCTGGACGAGCGCGGCCTCCGGTTCGGTCTGGAGCGCGCGTACCGGACGCTCGCCCGGCTCGCCCAGGGTGGCGAGGAAAGGATCGAACTGGTGGAGCGGGCAAACCGTTTCCGCCCCAGGACGTGGGTGTGAGGATGTCGGAAATGCACCAACCGGCGGCCCTGTCGACGTGTCCCAGCTGCGAGTGGCCCCTGGATACGGGCGACTTGTACTGCGGCGCGTGCGGCTACAACCTCTCGGCGGCCCCGGTGTCACCGGACGACCGCCCCACGCTGGTGATCAACGGCTTGCCCCGCACCGCCCCCGAGCCCCCGGCGGCGCCCCCCGCGGCTCCCCCGGACGGGCCCGACGCGTGGCCCGACGTCCCCGACGCCGCGCGCGGCTCCCTGGGCGACATCGCCGCGAACGAGACCCAGGACGCCGACGACGTCCGCGTACGGGAGAGCGCCGACGCGCGCGACGGACACGCGGGCCGGGACGAGACGGCCGAGCCCGACGACTATCCGCTGCCCGCCCCCGACCCGCGCGCCGGTGCCCCGGCGGCCCCCGCGGCCGGGCCCGCAGCGGAGACCAAGGTCTGTGTCGCCTGCCGCGCGGGCAGCGTCGCGCCGGACGGCTACTGCGAGAACTGCGGGCACGCCCAGCCGCGCGAGCGCGACCACATGGAGCGGGAGCTCGACGCGGTCGCCGCCGTCAGCGACCGCGGCCTGCGCCACCACCGCAACGAGGACGCCTTCGCGATCTCCACGGCCGCCCTGCCCGACGGCTCCCCCGCCGTCGTCGCGATCGTCTGCGACGGCGTCTCCTCGGCGACCCGCCCCGACGAGGCCTCCGCGGCCGCGGCCCGCGCCGCCGACGCGTCCCTGCGGGCGGCCCTGCCGCACGGCACCCATCCGCAGCAGGCCATGCACGACGCGATCGTCGCCGCCGCCGACGCCGTCAACGCCCTCGCGGACGAGCCCGCCGCGGCCCGCGAGCACCACCCGCACCAGAACGCGCCCGCCTGCACCCTCGTCGGCGCCGTCGTCACCGGCGGCCTGCTCGTCGTCGGCTGGGTCGGCGACAGCCGCGTCTACTGGGTCCCCGTCGACCGCACGGGCCCCGCCGTCCGCCTCACCGAGGACGACTCCTGGGCCGCGCAGATGGTCGCCGCGGGCCTGATGAACGAGGCCGAGGCGTACGCCGACGAGCGCGCCCACGCCATCACGGGCTGGCTCGGCGCCGACGCGTACGAACTGGAGCCGCACACCGCTTCCTTCAAACCGGACCGTGCGGGTGTAGTGGTGGTGTGCACCGACGGCCTGTGGAACTACGCGGAGGCGGCCGAGGAGATGGCCGCGGCCGTGCCCGCGGACGCCGCCGAACGGCCGCTGCACAGCGCCCAGGTGCTCGTCGGCCACGCCCTCGACGGCGGCGGCCACGACAACGTAACAGTGGCGGTCCTGCCGTTCCCGGCCGCGTCGCGAGGGGCAGGATCGGCCTAGCGGTCCGGGCGCGACGCCGTCGCCCGCGCCGGGACCTTCGTACGGTACGGGCCCCGAAGGGCTGCCGTGCACCCGTACTTCATGCGCGCGCCCACACCGTGGGACCGCCGTGGGAACCGTCTCAGGGGGGAACAGCAACCATGGCCAACTTCTTCAAGTCGAGCGTCCCGCAGTTCACCGTCGACGTCTATCAGAACGAGTACCTCCCGGAGGGCGGCCGCGAGGTCAACGCGATCGCCACGGTGACCTCCACCGGCGGCGGCACCATCGGCTCCGCCGTCAGCGCGCCCCATCTGTACGCGGCGGGCCAGGGACCGGACGCCGCCGTCGCCATCATGGTCGACTGCTCGGGCTCCATGGACTACCCGCCGACGAAGATGCGCGGCGCCCGCGACGCCACGGCCGCCGCCGTGGACGCCCTGCGCGACGGGGTGCACTTCGCCGTCATCGGCGGCACCCACGTCGCCAAGGAGGTCTACCCCGGCGGCGGCCGCCTCGCCGTCGCGGGCCCGCAGACCCGCGCCCAGGCCAAGGAGGCCCTGCGCAAGCTCAGCGCGGGCGGCGGCACCGCCATCGGCACCTGGCTGCGCCTGGCCGACCGGCTGCTCGCCTCCGCCGAGGTGTCGATACGGCACGGCATCCTGCTCACCGACGGGCGCAACGAACACGAGTCGCCGGACGCCCTGCGCGCCTCCCTCGACGCCTGCGCGGGCCGCTTCACCTGCGACGCCCGTGGCGTCGGCACCGACTGGGAGGTGAAAGAGGTCACAGGCATCGCCTCCGCGCTGCTCGGCACCGCCGACATCGTCGCCGACCCCGCGGGCCTCGCCGACGACTTCACGCGCATGATGGAGACGGCCATGGGCAAGGAGGTCGCCGACGTCAGCCTGCGGCTGTGGACCCCGATGGGCGTCGAGATCGTCTTCGTCAAGCAAGTGGCGCCCACCGTCGAGGAGTTGACCGACCGGCGCACCGAGGCCGGGCCGCGCGCGGGCGACTACCCGACCGGCTCCTGGGGCGACGAGTCCCGCGACTACCACGTCTGCGTCCGCGTCCCGGGCGCCGAGCTCGGCCAGGAGATGCTCGCCGCCCGCGTCTCCCTGGTGGTGCCGCAGCCCGACGGCACCGTACAGACGCTGTCCCAGGGCCTGGTGCGGGCGGTGTGGACCGACGATCTGGCGGCGTCCACCTCCATCAATCCGCAGGTCGCGCACTACACCGGCCAGGCCGAGCTGGCCCAGGTGATCCAGCAGGGCCTGGACGCCCGCAAGCTGGGCGACCTCGACGGCGCAACGGCCAAGCTGGGCCGGGCCGTTCAGCTCGCGAGCGCCTCCGGCAACGAGGACACCGCGAAGCTGCTTTCGAAGGTGGTGGACGTCGTGGACGCCACGACAGGTACTGTTCGATTGAAGGCGCGCGTCGCCGAGGCCGACGAGATGACGCTCGAGACGCGCTCGACGAAGACCGTGCGCGTGAAGAAGTAGCACGAGCGAGCCAACGTGTCCCTCGTCATACGACGGCACGGAGCGTCGTGATACGACGGCGCAGTACAGCTACGTCTGCCCGTACCGGACAAGCACCGCACACGGCCCTCGGGCCGGAGAAGGAGAGGGGGAAGCGCCGACATGCCGACCTGCCCGAACGGACACCAGTCGGGTTCCGACGACTGGTGCGAGGTCTGCGGTCACCGCATGGCCGGTGCCGTACCACCGCCGCCTTCCCCGCCGCCCCCGGCCGCCGGGTACGGCTACCCGCCGCCGGGCCCCGGCGGGCCCGGACCCGGGCACCCCGGGCCGCCGCCCGCACCCGGCGGCCGCCCGCACCTGTCCGCGGTGCCGGGCCGCGAGCCCGAGCTGTGCCCCCAGTGCCGCACCCCCCGCGAGGCGAACGCGCCGTTCTGCGAGGAGTGCCGCTGGAACTTCCTGACGAACACGGCGACGTCGTACACACCCGCCGCGCCGAACCCTCCGCTGCCCACGTCCCCGGGCATGCCCGGGCCCGGCGGTCCGTCGCGGCCCGGCTTCGACGGGTCCGCGGGGCCCGGCGGCCCCGGTGGGCCTGGCCGTCCTGGCGGTCCTGGCGGTCCTGGTCCGTTCGGTGGCCCTGACGGCCCCGGTGGTCCCGGACGTACGCCGGGTGGTCCCGGTCCGTTCGGTGGGCCCGGGGGCCCCGGTCCGGCCGGGGGTCCCGGTGGGCCCGGCGGCGGTCCCGGGGGACCTGGTGCGCCTGGAGGCCGTGGGCCGTTCGGCGGCCCTGACGGTCCCGGTGGGCCCGGCGGACCGGGTCCCGGTGGGCCCGGCGGACCGGGTCCGGGTGGGCCGGGTGGCCCTGGCGGTCCCGGTGCGTTCGGCGGTCCGGAGGGCCCCGGTAGGCCGGGGGGTCCCGGTGGACCCGGCGGCCCTGGTGGCCCCGGTCCCGCGGGCGGCCCTGGTCCGTTCGGTGGCCCCGGGGGTCCCGGTGGGCCCGGCGGCCCCGGCGCGTCCGGTGGCGCCCGTCCCTTCGGCGAGGGCCCCGGTGGACCCGGCGCGCCCCGCCCCTTCGGCGAGGGCCCTGGCGGGCCTGGTGGCGCTCCCGGCGGACCCGGTGGGCCCCGCCCGTTCGGCGGCCCGGAAGGCCCTGGCGGTCCCGGTGGGCCCGGCGGACCGCGGCCCTTCGGCGGCCCCGGCGCGCCCGAAGGCCCCGGCGGGCCGGGCAACGGTCCTTCCGGTCCCGGCGGTCCTGGTGGGCCTGGTGGGCCTGGTGGGCCTGGTGGGCCTGGTGGGGCCCGCCCGTTCGGCGGCCCGGAAGGCCCCGGTGGGCCCGGTGGCCCGAACCCCGGTTCCCAGTTCCCCCCGTCCGCGGGCTCCGGCTCCGGTCACGACCCCTTCGACTACCAGGGCTCCCGCCCCTCGCAGGTGAACCGCCCCGCCGAGCCGATCCCGCCCTTCGGCGGCGGCCCCGGCGGCCCCGGCGGCGGCCCCTCCACGACACCGCCCGGCGGACCGGGAGGCGGTGCGCCGCAGGGGTTCCAGCAGGGTCCCCCCGCGCCGCCCGCGTTCCCGCGCGAGGCCGGAGCCCCGCAGGGGCCCCCGTCGCCGGGGCCCGGCCCGTCGGGCCCGCTGGCCGGTGGCGAGGACGACTGGGTCATCTCGCCGCCCTCGGCCGAGGCGCCCGCGCAGGGCTTCCCGCCCCAGGGGCAGCCGCAGGGCCCGGGGACCTGGACCGCGACCATCGGGCCCGACCGCGAGTACTTCATGGCGATGATGCAGCGCAGCGGCCCCGAGGCCGCGGGCCTGAACCTGCCCGCGTACTCGCCCGAGCAGCACCGCCCGCTGGTCGGCAACCAGGTCACGATCGGCCGCCGCCGGCACTCCACCGGCGACACCCCCGACATCGACCTGTCGGTGCCGCCGGAGGACCCGGGCGTATCGCACCAGCACGCGATCCTGGTCCAGCAGCCCGACGGCGGCTGGGCGGTCGTCGACCAGAACTCGACCAACGGCACCACGGTCAACGGCGGCGAGGAGCCCATCCAGCCGTTCGTCCCCGTCCCGCTCCAGGACGGCGACAAGGTGCACGTGGGCGCCTGGACGACGATCACCGTCCGCCGCGACTGACCCCCACGCACAGCGCGACTCCGAAGGGCCGTACGCCCGCCGTCACAGCGGCCAGGCGTACGGCCCTTCGGGGTCGTCCAGCCACGCCCACGCGTACTCCCCGCTGACCGTCACCCCGAACCGCTCCCGCACCGGGCGCCCCTCCCGCTGCCACAGCGCGAGCGCCTCGTACGGATCCAGGGTCCCGGCCGTCAGCTCCAGGAGGAAGCGGAACAGCTCGCTCTGCAGTGCCCGGCGCGGCAGCCCCCCGAGGTGCGGCTCCCCCGCCACCCGCCCGCTGCCGCCGCGCAGCGGCACGAAGTACGCGGGGGTGTGCAGGAACCGCCCCTCCGCGTGCGTGGCGTCCCGCACCCGCAGCGCGATGATCCCCGTCGCCAGGGGCGCGAGCACGAGCGCCCCGGGGCGGCACTGCGCCAGCCACGGCCTCGGCACCGAGTTCAGCGTGCAGGTCGCGACGATCCGGTCGTACGGCGCCCGGCGCGCGCACCCCGCGGCCCCGTCCCCGGTGACCACGGCGGGCCGGTACCCGGCCACGGCGAGGTGCCGCCGCGCGGACTCGGTGATCTCCGGGTCCAGGTCGACGGTCGTGACGCGGCCGTCCCCGAGCCGGTGGGCGAGCAGCGCCGCGTTGTAACCGGTGCCCGCGCCGATCTCCAGGACGTCGTACGGCCCGCCGTCCCCGACCTGGAGCTCCACCAGCATCTTGGCCATGAGCGAGGGCTGGCTGCTGGAGGAGAGCAGCTCCCCGTCCCTGACCCGGGTGGCGAGCGGCGCGTCCGCGTACGCCCCGCGCAGCCACCTGGCCCGCCGCACCGGGTCGGGATCCTCGCCCCACAGCCGCTCGTAGCCCCCGGTCTGGCTCACGTAGTAGTAGGGCACGAACACGTGCCGCGGCACCGCCTCGAACGCCTCCCGCCAGCCGGGATCGCCGTCAAAGGCACCGCCCGCCTCGATGTCCCGCACCAGAGCGGCCCGCGCCTCGGCGGCGACGACGGGGTCGGGTTCGTCCCTGAGCGGAGCTTGCGCACCCATACCCCCACTGTGCTGCTCCCAGGCGTCCGATGCGAGCGGTCCTAAGCCTTCCGTCCTCGGCCACGGCGTCTGAGACCATGGAGAGGTGAATGAGATCCCGCGCGGCACGCTTCAGGAGCAGACCTTCTACGAACAGGTCGGCGGCGAGGAGACCTTCAGGCGCCTGGTGCGCCGGTTCTACGAGGGCGTCGCCGAGGACCCGCTCCTGCGGCCCATGTACCCGGAGGAGGACCTGGGCCCGGCCGAGGAGCGCCTCGTGCTGTTCCTGATGCAGTACTGGGGCGGCCCCCGCACCTACAGCGACAACCGCGGCCACCCGCGGCTGCGCATGCGCCACGCCCCCTTCACGGTCGACCGCGCGGCCCACGACGCCTGGCTCCGGCACATGCGCGCGGCGGTCGACTCCCTGGACCTCGCCGATGAGCACGAGCACACGCTGTGGAACTACCTGACCTACGCGGCCGCCTCCATGGTGAACACCCCGGGCTGAGCGGGCCCGCCACGCGCCTCAGGCGGGCGTGACGGACAGCGCTCCGACGCCCGCCCGCCGCAGCGCGACGGACCCGTAGGGCGTGCGGAGCCGCAGCCAGACCCCGGCCGCCAGCAGGTCGAGGGAATCCCCCCGCAGGAACCCGAGCGACTGCGCCGCGTGCGCGGCCCGCACGGGCAGCCCCGTGCCCGGCACGACGCGGGACCATATCTCCCGCCCCACCCGGTCCAGCTCCGCCCGGACCCTCCGCTCCGGCGCCAACTCCTCGACCCGGGCCCGGAATTCGGTGACGGCACCGCGCACCAGCGCCCGCACCTCGGGCGCGGCCGGAAGGCCGGGGACGTGCTCCCAGCCGCCCCGCGGCGGCAGCACACCGGCCCACGGCGGTCCGGTCACGGCGGCGGGCACGGCGGCCGTACCCGCCGTCCCCGCCGATTCCGCCGACTCCCCCACGGACTCCAGGAACTCGCCCGCGGACACCGTCACGTCGAGCGAGGTGTCGAGCCCGTCCTCGTACGGCTTGGCGAGCCGCGCCGTCCGGATCGCGAGGACCTCGAACGACGGCGGCCGCCCGAACACGGCGAGCGTCTCCCCCGCCGCCTGCAGCCGCACCGCGGCCGCCTTGTCGTAGTGGAGCAGGCGGGCCAGGAAGGCGGCCAGGTCCGCCGCCTCCCCCGGGTCCACGAAGTGCAGCCGCGCGGTCATGCGACCAGCGCCTCCGCACCGCCCGCGCTGTCGTCCTGGTACTCCTCCAGGACCGCGCGCTCCTCGGCGGTGATCCGCCGGGGGCGCTGCGCCCGCAGGTCGAACGGCACGACGACCGTCGTCGCCCGCACGTACACCTGCTCCGGGTCCTTGATCTCGTACGAGACCGTCAGGGACGCGGCGCCTATCTTCGTCACCCACGACTCGATGGTGACCGGCTCGTGCCGGTGCACCAGCGGCCGCAGATAGTCGATCTCGTGCCGTGCCACCACGGACCCGCCGGAGAACGACGGGCCGTCCTCCGACGAGAGCCGGAACATGAAGTCGATGCGCGCCTCTTCCAAGTACCGCAGGAAGACCGCGTTGTTGACGTGCCCGAAGGCGTCCATGTCCGACCACCGCAGCGGGCAGCTGTACAGATGACGGGCCATGTCAGCCCCGGGTGAGCTTCTTGTACGTGGCGCGGTGCGGACGGGCCGCGTCCGGGCCGAGGCGCTCGATCTTGTTCTTCTCGTACGACTCGAAGTTGCCCTCGAACCAGAACCACTTGGACTCGCCCTCGTACGCCAGGATGTGCGTGGCGACGCGGTCCAGGAACCAGCGGTCGTGGGAGACGACCACGGCGCAGCCCGGGAACTCCAGGAGCGCGTTCTCCAGGGACGACAGGGTCTCGACGTCCAGGTCGTTGGTCGGCTCGTCGAGGAGCAGCAGGTTGCCGCCCTGCTTGAGGGTCAGCGCCAGGTTGAGGCGGTTGCGCTCACCACCGGAGAGCACGCCCGCGGGCTTCTGCTGGTCCGGGCCCTTGAAGCCGAACGCGGACACGTAGGCGCGCGAGGGCATCTCGACCTGGCCCACGTTGATGTAGTCCAGCTCGTCGGAGACGACGGCCCACAGCGTCTTCTTCGGGTCGATGTTCGCGCGGCCCTGGTCGACGTAGGAGATCTTGACGGTGTCGCCGACCTTGATGCTGCCGGCGTCCGGGGTCTCCAGGCCCTGGATCATCTTGAACAGCGTGGTCTTGCCCGCGCCGTTCGGACCGATGACGCCCACGATGCCGTTGCGCGGCAGCGTGAAGCTCAGGTCGTCGATGAGGACCTTGTCACCGAAGGCCTTGGAGAGGTTGTTGACCTCGACGACGATGTTGCCCAGGCGGGGGCCCGGCGGGATCTGGATCTCCTCGAAGTCCAGCTTCCGCATCTTGTCGGCCTCGGCGGCCATCTCCTCGTAGCGGGAGAGTCGCGCCTTGGACTTGGCCTGGCGCCCCTTGGCGTTGGAGCGGACCCACTCCAGCTCTTCCTTGAGGCGCTTGGCGCGCTTGGCGTCCTTCTGGCCCTCGACCTTGAGGCGGGTGGCCTTCTTGTCGAGGTACGTCGAGTAGTTGCCCTCGTAGGGGTGGGCGCGGCCGCGGTCGAGCTCCAGGATCCACTCGGCGACGTTGTCCAGGAAGTACCGGTCGTGGGTGACGGCGACGACGGTGCCCGGGTACTGCGCGAGGTGCTGCTCCAGCCACTGCACGGACTCGGCGTCCAGGTGGTTGGTGGGCTCGTCGAGGAGCAGCAGGTCGGGCGCCTCCAGGAGCAGCTTGCACAGCGCGACGCGGCGGCGCTCACCACCGGAGAGGTTGGTGACCGCCCAGTCGCCGGGCGGGCAGCCGAGGGCGTCCATGGCCTGCTCGAGCTGGGTGTCCAGGTCCCACGCGTTCGCGTGGTCGAGGTCCTCCTGGAGCTTGCCCATCTCCTCCATGAGCGCGTCCGAGTAGTCGGTCGCCATCAGCTCGGCGACCTCGTTGAACCGCTTGAGCTTGTCCATGACCTCGCGGGCCCCGTCCTGGACGTTCTCCAGGACGGTCTTGGACTCGTCCAGCGGCGGCTCCTGCAGGAGCATGCCGACGGTGAAGCCGGGCGACAGGAACGCGTCGCCGTTCGACGGCTGCTCCAGACCCGCCATGATCTTCAGCACCGTGGACTTACCGGCGCCGTTCGGACCCACGACACCGATCTTCGCGCCAGGCAGGAAGTTCAAGGTGACGTCGTCGAGGATCACCTTGTCGCCGTGCGCCTTGCGCGTCTTGCGCATGGTGTAGATGTACTCAGCCAAGAGAAACCGTCCGGCAATCAGTGTGTGGGCAGATACACCCCATCTTGCCGTACGGCTACCCCCCGGAGAAAACCGGATAGCCGTGCGGCCCGCCCGACCTGCAGGTACCGCCCGCAAGGAGTGCGGGTGGCGGGCCCGGGGCCGGTGGGGCACACCGTGACCGATTGGTCACGGCGTGCTCACTTCTCGGTCGTGGGGGCCTTGTCGGCCCCAGCCGGGTCGTTCTTCTTGCGGAGCAGGAACACCGCGCCGCCGCCGACCACGACCAGGGCGATCGCGAGCCCGGCTATCAGGGGCGTGGCGTTCGACCCGCCGGTCGCCGCGAGGTCGCCGCCGGACGTGCCGCCCGCCGACGCGGGGCTCGGCTGGGGCGCGGGCTGCGCCTTGCCGCCGACACCGACGACCGCACCGGCTTCGGTCCTGCAGTCGAGCACTCCGCTGAAGCGCTTCTCGAAGCCGCCGGGCCCGGTGATCGTGAAGTCGTAAGCCTGGTCCTCCTGGAGCGGGATCGTCACCGTGCGTGACGCACCGGCCTTGATGGTGTGCTTGGTGCCCATCAGGCTGAAGGTGAACGGCGCGTCCCCCTTGTTGCTCGCCGTGATGTCCACGCCGGACTCCGCGCAGTTCTTCTCCGCGGACAGCGCCGGTACCGGACCCTTGCGCGCCCAGTGCGCGGTCGCCGTCGCGGCCACCGTCGACTCGCTGGAGCCCGCGAGGATCTGCGTCTGGCTCCTGGTCTCGGAGGTGAAGGCCCGCCCGACCGGCACGGTCGTGGACGCCTGCACCTCCAGCGAGGCCATGCCGTCCGGCGTGCCCTTGGGGACGGCGAAGTACAGCTTGCCGCCGTCGGACACCGACTTCACCGGTTTGCCGTTCTTCCCGACGACCCGCACTCCGCTCGCCGGGTCGGCGGGGGGTATGACGGCCACGCTGTCCGCGCCCGTCCGCACGGTCACCGGGCCGAGCCGCTCCCCCGCGCGGCCGGACACGGCGGGCGGCTCCAGGGTCAGGGACGCCTTCGGCTCGGGGCTGGTGCGCGCGCTGCGCTCCAGATAGTCCGCGAGCTTCTCGGCCCGCGGGTCCACCGCCTCCACCTCGACCCCGGCGGTCCGGCCCGCCTTGTCCGACTTGCCCGTACGCTCCGCCCTCTTCGCCTTCTCCGTCTTCTTCTCCGTCTTCTGCGTCCTCTGGGCCTTCTCCGAGTAGCGCCAGATCGCCACCTGGGTGCCCGCCGCGGCCGTCTCCTCGGTGAGCGAGCCCGCGCCCGCCTTGCGGGCCAGCTCCGCCAGGTCGTTCACCTGGGGGTAGGAGTGCTGGAGGATCCAGCGGATCTTGCCCGCGTCGTGGTTGGCGTGCAGGGACGTGCCGCGCCAAGGGGTCTCCTTGTACTGCGCGTCCTTCTGCGTGGGGTTGTGGAGGTCGACGCAGTACGTCTGGAGGGTGCCGCCGTTGTCCACGGACATCTCGAAGAGTCCTGCGGGAATTCTCTGGCTCTCGCCGTCCTCGCGGATGACGGCCTGGCTGTAGGTCTTCAGGCCGTCCAGGGTGGCGGTGGCCCCGCCCCGGTACGGCGGGGCGTCCGTCGCCACGGCCGCCGCCGCGGTGGCTGTCGCGCCCGCCGAGACGAGCCCGGACGCGACCAGCGCGGCGGCGAGGCGCGCGGCGCCTCGACCCCGTATGGACAACGCAGCAAACACAGAATTCCCCTCCGGGCAGGACCGATTCACATGGGGGGACGGGTCCCGCCAGCAGACTCAGAGCGAGCAGAGTCACCTGCCGAGCGCTCCACTCGGGCACCAACTGACCCACGGAGCCACGCCCGGCATCCTAAAGACGCGACGCATCGCCGTTCCCAGTACGACCGTCCGACAACCGATCCGAATCGGAATCGTTATCGGCAACGCCCCCGTTGAGCTGGGCTTATCGACAAATCCATGGTTCCGTTCCCCTCATTTCACAGAGGGACGGCGGGCGTTGGGCGCGGGGTCGGGTCGTCCGGCGCCTCAGCCGACCGCGGCCGGTTCCGGGCGAGCCTCCGCCGTGGCTCCAGGCTCCGCTCGCACCGTGGCCGTGGCATCCGCCGCCGCGCCGCTCGCGCTCTCGGCGCCCGGGTCGACCCCTTCCACGGGTGACTCCCAGGCGGGCTCGCGCTCCATCGGCGCCTGGGTCTGCACCTTGCCGCGGCGGAACGCGGACGTCCCGCGTGCCAGGTCGTGGCCGATCGCGTGCGCGTCGATGTCCACCGACAGCCAGTGCTGGCCGCCGCGCTCCTCGTCCTTGATCTTCAACCTGCCCTGCACGATGACCTGTTCGCCGACCGACAGCGAGCTCTGCGCATTCAGGCCGAGGGCCCTTCGGGCCCAGACCGTGAAGAAGTTGGTGTGTCCGTCCGCCCACTCATTGCGCGCGCGGTCGAAGTGACGGGGTGTCACCGCGATCCGGAAGCGCGTCACCGGGCCGGACGGCAGCTCCCGGAACACCGGTGTCGTGGCCACCCGCCCCACCACCGTGATCATCGTGTCGTTCATCGCCGAACCCCTCCCTCACACACCGCGTGCGGGCCTCTCCCGCGTCGGCGGCGGTCGCGACGACCGCAGATCCAGACTGCGCCGGTCCGGCCGGGCCCGCTGAGCGCTGTGCCGTACCCGCGGGTTGTGGACAACTCCGTCACCCGACGGAGGCCTTCCGCTTCCAGCGGCGCCCCCGGCCTCTACCGGTGGTGCTCCCGTCCGCTACCGGCGGGCACCCTCGACCACTACCCGCCCGGGCCGCTTCCCCCCTGGTGGCCCGGCCCCCTCACCCCCGCTGAGCCACCCGCACGTACTGCTCCCGCACCTCCCGGTACCGCAGCAGCTCCGCCGCCACCGGGTCGAGCACCCGTGCCCGGCCGCACCCCGAGGCCGCCTCCCGCAGCCTGCGTTCCGCCTCGAAGCCGTACCGGCGTGCGGGTCCGCGTGCCGCCATCCGGCTCAGCCACTCCACCCCGGGGCCGCCCAGGACGCCCGCGAGCATCAACAGCACGGGCACGCCCAGGTTCGGCGTCGCGACCCCCACGATCTGTGCCACCAGCCAGAGTCCGCCGACGACTTGGAGCAGCGTCATCACCGCCTGCGCGAACACCGCGACCGGCCACCAGCCGGGCCTGGGCGGGCGTCCCCGCGGCAGCCCGGCCCGCACGGCCAGCTCGTCAAGCGCCTCGGGCAGCCCCTCGGCGCCGCGTGCCGCGGCCTCCCGCACGGCCTGTCCCCAGGGCGTGGGCAGCCCCGTCGCCGCCTCGTCGGCGACCGTGCGCACGGCGTGCTCCACGCGCGCGCGTGCCGTGGCCTCCTCGTCGACGGGGGCGCGGGTCACGGGCGCGACGATCGACCCGAACGGCGAGCGGCGCGCCTCGTACCAGCGCCACAGCCGCAGCCAGGGCGTCCCGCACGCCTTGTTCGCGTGCCTGCGCCAGGCGCGCTCGGCGGCCTGGCCCACGGCCGTGGCGCCGACCGCCTCGGCGAGCCGGTCGGCGAACTCCTCGCGGGCCTCCTCGCTGAGCCCGACCCGCCCCCGGCCGACGGCGGGCCCCGCGTCGGCGGCGTACACCGGGCGCAGGCGCGCGGCCGCCGCGTCCAGGTCCGCCTCCACGCGGCGCGCGGCGGCACGCCGCTCGCGCGTGAACTGCCCGAGCGCCTCGCGCAGATCTCCGACGCCGTCACCGGTCAGCGCGGACAGGGCGAGCACCGCGGCGCCCGGTTCCCCGTGCTCGCCCAGGGCGATGCCGTCCTCGTCGAGCAGCCTGCGCAGATCGTCGAGCACCTGGTCGGCGGCGTCCCCGGGGAGCCGGTCCGTCTGGTTGAGCACGACGAACATGACCTCGGCGTGGCCCGCCATGGGCCGCAGATAGCGCTCGTGCAGGACCGCGTCGGCGTACTTCTCCGGGTCGACGACCCAGATGACGGCGTCGACGAGCCGGAGGATGCGGTCCACGTGCCGCCGGTGGTCCTCGGCCGCCGAGTCGTGGTCAGGCAGGTCGACGAGGACGAGACCCTCCAGGGCCTGGGCGTCGGCCCCCGGGAGGGGCCTTCTGCGCAGTCGCCCCGGGATGCCGAGCCGGTCGAACAGGCCCGCGGCGCCGTCCGTCCAGCTGCACCCGATGGGCGCGGCCGTGGTCGGCCTGCGGACGCCGGTCTCGGAAATCATCACGCCTGCGAGCGCGTTGAACAGCGTCGACTTGCCACTGCCCGTGGCCCCGGCGATGGCCACGACGGTGTGCCGGTCGGAAAGGCGCCGCCGGGCCGCCGCCTCGTCGAGGACGCGCCCCGCCTCGGCGAGCGTGGCGCTGTCGAGGCGCGTCCTGGAGAGGCCGATCAGCTCCCGCAGCGCGTCGAGCCGGGCGCGCAGCGGCCCTTCGTAGAGGGCGGTCGCCTCGGCGGTGGCCTCGTAGGGGCCGTCGTTGTCGTAGGCCTTCTCGTAGCCGGAGGAGTTCGCGTACGGGGAGGACGCGCCGCAGGCGGACGAGCTTTCGTCTCCTGTCGCGCCCCTGTCCCCCGTCCTCGTAGAGCCCGTGCCCGCCGGATCGTCGCCTCCAGGGGAGCCATTGCCACCGGCTCCGGCCCGTCGTGCGATGAGGCCGTCGTCCCAGATGCCGTCGGCCTCCCGCGCGCGGGAGGCCGGGTCTTCGGGCCGGTCGGCGTGGTCGGTGTGATCCGTGACGGCGGTCACCGCGGTCACCTCTCCTTCTGCAGTACGGACAGCGCGGCGATGAGTTCGGCCTGGGGTTCGGGGTGGACGCCGAGCGCGTCGAGGGGGGCGAGGCGCCGCTCCCGTTCCGCGCCGAGGACGGTGTCCAGGTAGTCGGTGAGCAGCCGGCCGCCCCGGTCGCGCAGGCGCAGCGCGCCGTGGGCGCCGACGCGTTCGGCGAGGGTCTCCCCCGCGGAGCGCGCCCGGCGACCGCCGAGCAGGGCCGTGGCGAGCAGCGCGGTGAGCACGTCGGGGTCGGGCGGGGCGCCCTTGTCGACGCGGTCGAGCGCGCGGACCTCGTCCTCCACGTACTCCTCCAGGACGCGCCGCCAGCGGCGCACGGCCATCCCGACGCGGTGCTCCGCGCCGTCCTCGCGCCGCGGGACGAGGCTGGGGAGC
This sequence comes from Streptomyces sp. AN091965, assembly GCF_022698285.1. Classification (NCBI taxonomy): domain Bacteria; kingdom Bacillati; phylum Actinomycetota; class Actinomycetes; order Kitasatosporales; family Streptomycetaceae; genus Streptomyces; species Streptomyces sp. AN091965. The sequence continues at coordinate 3,816,475 of NZ_JALDMY010000001.1, forward strand.
CCGGCGGCGGGTTCGCGGCGCCAGGCCTCGTCCACGCGCTCGTCGGCGGCGGTGACGGCACACACCAGGAGCGTCTCCAGGCCGGCCGAGACGGCGTCCAGGAGCTCTCCGGGGCCGCAGTCGAGCGGATAGGCCCGCCAGCGCTTCAGCGCGTCCCCGGCGAGCACCGCGCCCGTCTGGAGCCGTTCCCGTACGCGCGCGTGCTCGCCCTCGTACGCCTCGTCGACGGCGGCGGTGAGCCGCAGGGCGGCCGCGTGCTGGGCGGCGACGGCACCGGCGAGTTCGGGCATGCGGGAGTTCAGCGAGCCGAGCACTCCGTGGGCGGTGCGCGCGATCGCCTCCTCCCGGGCCGCGGTGTCCCGCACGCGGTCGGCGAGCCAGGCCAGGAGCGGCGCCACGGCGGTCGCGGGCAGCAGTCCCCCGCCGCCCGCGGACTCGGGCAGCTCGGGCACGGTGAAGCGGGGCACGTCGCCGAGGCCCGCCTTGGCGAGCAGCGCCTCGTACTGCCGGGACACCTCCGTGACGACCTGGTGCGGCACCCGGTCGAGGACGGTGACGAGGGTGGCGTCGTGCTCCTTGGCGGTGCGCAGCAGGTGCCAGGGCACGGCGTCGGCGTAGCGGGCGGCCGTGGTGACGGTGACCCACACGTCGGCGGCGCAGATGAGTTCGGCGGCCAGGACGCGGTTGTCGGCAACGAGGGAGTCGATGTCGGGCGCGTCCAGGAGGGCGAGCCCCCTGGGGAGCGTGTCGGCGGTCTCCACCCGCAGCACGCGGCTGCCGTCGCCGTCCCTCGCGCCCTCCTCGCCGTCCTGCAGCGGCACCCACACGCGCGTGAGGTCCGGCAGCACCCTCATCCCCGCGAACCAGTGGTGGTCCTCCGGATGGCAGACGAGTACCGGCGTGCGCGTCGTGGGCCGCAGCACACCCGCCTCGCTGACCTGACGGCCCACCAGGGAGTTCACGAGCGTCGACTTTCCGGCCCCCGTGGACCCGCCGATGACGGCGAGCAAGGGTGCTTCGGGGGCCCTGAGCCGGGGCACCAGATAGTCGTCGAGCTGGGCCAGAAGCTCGTCCCGGTTGGCACGCGCGCGTGGCGCCCCCGCCAGGGGGAGCGGAAAGCGTGCGGCGGCGACACGCTCACGCAGGGTGGAAAGCGCGTCAAGCAGTTGAGGCCGTACGTCCAAGGTCACCACATACGAAGAATGCCCAATTTTGATGGCTTTCTGAAGCATATGGGCACGCCTGCGCGCCGATCGGACACACGTGACGGAAGGGACGAGTGGGACACAGGCATAACGAGTGCACAACACCCGGGGCGCCAGGCGCCAAAAGCGCTGCGAGATTCGCACCTGCCTGCGATTATCAGGACCGCTTCACCGAACCTCCACATCACGGTGCGGAGGTGAAGCACCAGGGACAAGGACCCGGGAGCCCTATCCTTGTCCCCGGCAAGGTCACGGACCGGCCCCACACCGGGCTCCAGGCCACCGGCCACCACCCGGCCCCCGTAGCTCAGTGGATAGAGCAGGTGCCTTCTAAGCACTTGGCCGCAGGTTCGAGTCCTGCCGGGGGCGCACCTCATCGGCCTTCCTTCGGGAAGGCCTTTTTGCTGCGGGCACGCGCGCGTTTGCTGCGGGCACGCGCGCGAGGGTGCCGAGCAGCGCCGCGTTGCAGAGGCCCGCCGCCGCCGTGCCGACGGCGAAGACCGACGGGGCGAGCCAGGTGAGCGAGGACTGCTCGGCAGGCAGCGACGCCAGGAGGGCGAGACCGCCGAGCGGCGCCGTGACGAGGAACGGGTAGAACCCGGCGAGCCCCGGGTCGGGACCGGCGTACCAGGCACCCAGGAAGAAGGCCAGCGCCGCCGCGACCACCGCGAGGTAGGCCCGCGCGAGCCAGGTGTCCGTGGCGAGCGCGAGCAGGCGGCGCAGGCGGCGGCGTGGGCGGGCGACAGGCGGCATCGCGGGTCCTCGGGCTCGGTCCGGTTCGGCGAGCACCACTGTGGCCCGGCGGCCCGCCCCCGGCATGAGTACGCGTACTCACCGGGACGGCCACCGGGCCAGGGCACCCTTCACGCGACCGGGTGCGCCACCTCGTCCTCGCTCTCCCGCCGGGAAGGGGCCGCCGTCACTCCGGGAGCCGCCCCCCGGCGGCCCGCCAGACGGCAGCCGACACAGCCCGGGTGCCCCGCGCGCGCCGTGCCGTCGCGCAGCCCCATGGGCCGCTGGGACGCCGGTCTCGGACCCGGCCCCTTGCCCCAGCCCGCCAGGTGCAGGAACCAGGTGACGAACACCGCGAGGGCCATCACGCCGAGCCCCAGCCAGATGCCCGGGCGCCAGCCGGTGATGCCCACTCCCGCGATCAGCGCCCCCACCGTGCCGACCGCGCAGCCGGTCCAGCCGGCGATCGTGTGGCCGTCGTCATGTGTACTCACGTGTCGCGCCCTCCCCGTGCCCGCCGGGGGCACGGCCTGGCCGCGCCCCCGGCACCAGACGTAAGATGCCTTAGCGAGTAAGCAATTTATCTTACGTACTAAGGGATTTCAATGGAGGGCAAGCGCCGCCCCAGCGCGTCCGCGCAGGACGTGGTCTCCGCGGTGGACGACCTCGTCGCGACGAGCGTGGTCGGGCAGCAGGAGTTCGCACGGAACCTCGGCCTGTCCGTCACGGACCTGATCTGTTTCGCGTACGTCCTCCAGGCCGGGGACGACGCGGTCACCGCGGGCGAACTGGCCACCCGCGCGCACGTCACGACGGGCGCGGTGACGGGCATCCTCAACCGCCTGGAGCGCGGCGGGTTCGTGACCCGGCGCCCCGACCCCGCCGACCGCCGCCGGGTGCGCGTCGTCGCCGTACCGGCCGCGTCCGCGCGCGTGCGGGAGATCTACGAGCCGTACTACGCGCGCCTGATGGCGCTGTTCGACGACTTCACACCCGACGAGATCGCCGTGATCGCCGCCTGGTCCGCGCGTGCGAGCGCCGTCGCGCGCACCTATCTGGAGGAGTCGTGCGAGGAGCCGGACGCGCCCTGACGCTCAGCCCCGGTAGAGCGCCTCGATCTCCTGCGCGTACGCCTGCTCCACGGCCCGTCGCTTGATCTTCAGCGACGGGGTGAGCAAGCCGTTCTCCTCGCTGAACTCCCCCTCCACGACCGCGAAGCGGCGGATGGACTCGGCCCGTGACACCGCTTCGTTGGCGTGGTCCACGGCCTTCTGGAGGTCCGCGAGGAGCTTCGGGTCGCGGCGCAGCTCGGCCGACGGCGTGTCCGCGGGGCGCTTGCGGACGGCCAGCCAGTGCGCCACGGCCTCCGGGTCGAGGGTGATGAGCGCGCCGACGTAGGAGCGGTTGTCGCCGACGACGAGGCACTGGCCGACCAGGGCACGGCCGCGCAGCCGGTCCTCCAGGACGGCGGGCGAGACGTTCTTGCCGCCACTGGTGACGATGATGTCCTTCTTGCGGCCGGTGATGGTGAGGTAGCCGTCCTCGTCGAGGGCGCCCAGGTCGCCGGTGGCGAACCAGTCGCCGGTGAGGACGGCGTCGGTGGCGTCCCGGTCGTTCCAGTACGAGGTGAAGACGATGCCTCCCTTGATGAGCACCTCGCCGTCGTCCGCGATGCGCACCGCGGTGCCGGGCACCGGCAGGCCGACGGTTCCGGGGCGCGGCCGCAGCGGTGGGGTGATCGTGGCGGCCGCGGTGGTCTCGGTGAGTCCGTAGCCTTCGTAGATGACGATTCCGGCGGCGTAGAAGAACAGGTTGAGCTGTCGGTCGAGCGGGGAGCCGCCGCTGATGGCATAGCGCAGACGGCCGCCGACCTCCTTGCGGATGCGCCGGTAGACGAGCAGGTCGTACAGCGCCCAGCCGACGCGGAGCCCGGCGGACGGGCCGGGTCCGGTGCCGAGGAACCTGTTCAGATACGCCTCGGCGAAGCGCACGCCGATCCGCTCCGCGCGGTCGAAGGAGGCGCCCCGGCCGATGCGTTCGGCGGTCGCGCGACCGGTGTCGTGGATCTTCTCGAAGAGGTACGGCACGCCGACGACGAACGTCGGTCTGAACGCCCGCAGTTCGGGCCGCAGTTCGTCCGGCTTGATGCTCGGACAGTGGCCGAGTTCGATGCGGGCGAGCATGCAGGCGATCTGGATGCTGCGGCCCAGGATGTGGGCGAGCGGCAGGAAGAGCAGCGTGGCGGCCTGCTGGCCGGTGATCGCCTTGAACACCGGGTACAGCAGGTCGACGGTGTTGGCCGCCTCGGCGTGCAGATTGCCGTGGGTGAGGACGCAGCCCTTGGGGCGCCCCGTGGTGCCGGAGGTGTAGCAGACGGTGGCGATGGTGTCGGGGGTGAGCGCCGCGCGCCGCTTGGCGACCTCCTCGTCGCTCACTTCCTGCCCCCGCTCGGCGAGTTCGAGGACCGCGCCGTCGTCGATCGTCCGGACGGTCAGGGGCGCGTCGTGTCCCGCGACGGCGTCCCGCGCCGTCGCCGCGTTCGCCGGGGTCTCGGCGAAGAGCAGGCTCGCGCCGGAGTCCCGTACGATCCACTCGATCTGCGCGGCCGACGACGTCGGGTAGACGGGCACGGTCTGGCCGCCCGCCGCCCAGACGGCGAAGTCGAGCACCGCCCACTCGTAGCGCGTACGGGACATCAGGGCGACCCTGCCGCCCGGTGCGAGCCCCGTCGCGATCAGGCCCTTCGCGGCCGCGGTGACCTCGCGGGCGAAGGCCGCGGCCGTCACGGGCCGCCACCGGCCCGCCTCCTTGCGGCGCAGCACCACGGCGTCGGGGGCCTCGGCCGCGTTGGTGAAGGGGATGTCGGCCGTGCTGCCGTGCGTGGCCTCCGGGACGAGGGCGGGGGTGCGGGCCTCGCGCACCACGCCGCGCTCGTCCCGGACGAGGTCGACCTCGGCGAGCCCGGCGAGACCGGGGTGCCTCCGCGCCTTCTTCAAGTCCTTGCGTACGCCCATGACGGCTCCCGGTACGTGTCCGTGGTGCGGGTACGTGCGTACTTACTTTTCGGTCAACTTACCGGTGCGTAGGGGAAATTCAATGGGTCGCACGGAAGTCCGGCAAGCGGAACGGAAGGAGCCGGAAGCGATCGCGGGTACCGGTCGGACGGCAGGCGTCGCGGATGCCGGTGGAAGCCATCGCGGACGCCGGTCGGACGGAAGCCATCGCGCGGCCAGTCGCGAACGAGGGGACGGCGCGGCGCCAGACACGGACCAGCCGACAGCACGGCGCCAGACGCGGACCAGCCGACGGAGCGGCGTCAGTCGTGGGACGGAATCCATACCTCCCCCTCCAGGACCCGCCCCATCCCGACCCAGACCATGTTCATCAGGCGCAGGGTGACGCCCTCCGGCGACTGGTCCGGGTTGCGGACCATCCAGTCGGTGAGCGAGTCGGCGGCGCCCACGAGGGCGTGGGCCACGAAATCGGCGTCCCTTTCGGTGAGTTGCGAGGGGGTCGCGCTCTCCTCGATGCCCGCCCGGACGAGCTCCGCGACCTGCGCCATCACCGCGCGGCGCGCGTCGGCGACGGCGGCCGCGATGGTCTCGCTCAGCTCCGACGCCTGGCGGTGGAGCACCACCCAGCTGTCGCGGTGCTCGGCGACGAAGGAGAAGAAGGCCAGGAGCCCGGCGTACAGGCGCACTTCGGGGGCGCCCAGGGGCTTCGTCGCGCCCGGCCGCGCGCCCCGGTCCCGGGCGCCGTCGGGGCCGCTCGCGGCCGCCTCCCGGGCCGCCCCCTGGAACGCCGCGACCAACCGGTCGGCCTCCCGGCGCAGACAGGCCAGGAACAGGCCTTCCTTGGAGTCGAGGTAGAGGTACACCATCGGCTTGGAGATCCCGGCCAGTTCGGCGATCTCGTCGACCGACGCGGCGTGGTAGCCCCGCTTGGCGAACACCTGGACCGCCACGTCGATCATCTGCTGCTCGCGCTCCTTGCGCGGAACGCGCCGCCTGCGCCCCTGTGGCGTGCCACCCACTCTTGTCAGCCTCCTCGCCCCGGCTTTACCTTACCTCCCAGTAAGTTTACTTCGTGGTAAGGAGCTTGCGATGGGGACGGACAAGGCCGGGGGAATCGCGGGGCTCGACTTCGCCAGTGTCACACCCACGGAGTTCGCGCGGATCGTCAAGGGCCTCTCCGGCAAGGAACTCACCGAGATCGCCACGGACGGCCCGCTGCGCGCCCGCGTCCTGCGGGAGGTGTTCACGCGCATGGAGCAGCAGTTCAGGCCAGAGGCCGCGGGTTCCCTGGAGGCGCTGATCCGCTGGCAGGTCACCGGGAGCGGGGGCGTCGGGGACGCGGTGTACGAGACGGACATCGCGGAGGGCGCGTGCGTGGTGCGCGAGGGGCGCTCGGCGGCGGAGCCGCGGGTCACGCTGGTGATGGGCGACGCGGAGTTCCTGAAGCTGGCGTCCGGCAACGCGCAGCCCGTCATGCTGTTCATGACCCGCAAGCTCAAGGTCGTGGGGGACGTGGCGCTGGCCGCGGGGCTCACCCGGTACTTCGACATCCCCAAGGCGTGACGGGGCCGCCCGCGCGGGTCCCGCCCCTCGCCGGGGCGCCCCGGGCCCGCCCCTTAAGGCCTCGCTGACCTGCGCCGAAGTACCGGGCATGACATCCATGCACCCTCCCCTCCGGTCCCGGCAGCCCTTCCGGGTCGTCGTGTGTCTGCTGCCCGCGCTCGCCGTCGTCTGGGCCGGGTACCAGCGGCGCTGGATGTCCGACGACGGGCACATCTACGTCCGGACGGTCCGGCAGGTGCTCGCGGGGCACGGGCCGGTGTTCAACGTGGGCGAGCGGGCCGAGTCCTCGACGGGCACGCTGTGGCAGTGGCTGCTCGTCCTCGCGGGGCTGCCGGGGGCCGACGTGGTGACGGCCGCGGTGTACGGCGGGCTGCTGCTCACGGCGGCCGGGTTCGCACTCGCGGCGTGGGGCGCGGCGCGCCTGCACACGGGGGCGTCCGGCGGCCCCCTCCTGCCGCTCGGCGCCCTGGTGCCGCTCGCGCTGCCGCCCGTGTGGGACTTCGCCACCTCCGGCCTGGAGACGGGGCTCGCCACGTGCTGGATCGCGGGCGCCTGGCTGCTGCTCGTGACCCGTCCGCGCGCTCTGTCCACCGCGTTCGTCCTCGGGCTCGGTCCGCTGGTGCGGCCCGATCTCGCCCTGGTGTCCGCCGTGTTCCTCGGCGCGCAGTGGCTGAGCGCGCGCCCCTCGCGCCGCGCCGCGCTCGCCGGGGCGGCCGCCGCGGGCGCGCTGCCCGTCGCCTACGAGGTCTTCCGGATGGGCTACTACGGACACCTCATGCCGCTGCCCGGCGTCACCAAGGAGGCCTCGTCCAGCCTGTGGGGGCGCGGGGCCACCTACCTCGCCGACTTCGCCGGGCCGTACCTGCTGTGGCTGCCCGCCCTGTTCGTGCTGGCGACGGTGCTGCCCGCGCGGCGCGGCGGCCGACCGGTGTCGCCCGTGTCGCCGGGGGCGCCGGTGCGCGCGGTGCCCATGGTGCCCGCGTTCGCGCCCGTCGTCGCGGGGGTCCTGTGCTGGGCGTACGTCATCAAGGTCGGCGGGGACTTCATGCACGCCCGAATGTTCCTGCCGGGTCTCCTCCTGCTGGTCCTGCCGGTGTTCGTGGTGCCCGCCACGCGCGCGTGGACCCTCACGACGGTCGGCGTCGGAGCGTGGGCCCTGGTCTGCGCGGCGTCGCTGCGCATCCCGTACGAGGGGCTGATCGGGCCGCGCGGCATCGCGGACGAGCGCGGCGTGTACGTGCGGCAGAACGCGGCCGCGCACCCCCTGCGGCACACCTTCGCCGGGTTCCGGGGCAACGCCGCGTACGCGCGCGAGGTGCGGGACGCCGCGCACACCGGGGCGCCCACGCTGTTCCTGGCCCGCACCCGCGTCGAGGGCGCGGCGCCCTCCGTGTCCGGCGCCTACGCGACGCTCGGGCTCAACGGCACCGTCGTCCCCCTCGACGGCGCGGCGCTCGACCCCATCGGGCTCGCCTACCCGCTGGCCGCCCACTCCGAGCGCATCGCCCACGCACGCGTGGGCCACGACAAGCGGCTCCCCGACGAGTGGATCGTCGCCGACCGGGGCACCGGCGACCTGCCGCCCGGCATGGACCCGGCGCGGGTGGCCGCAGCCCGCCGCGCCCTGGCCTGCGGCCCGCTGGCCGAACTCCGCGCGGCCACCCGGGAGCCCCTCACGGCGGGGCGCTTCCTGCGCAACGTCGGCGGCGCCCTGGAGCGCACCGCGTTCCGCTTCCCGAACGATCCGGTGCGGGCGGAACGCGAGCTGTGCGGTGCGGGCAGGCCCTAGGACACCACGTCCTTGTGCGCGAACCCGCGGAACGCGAGGGCGAAGAGCACCAGCGCGTACGTCACCGAGACGGCGGTGCCCTGGAGCATGCCCGACCACTCCGGGGTGGGCTGGAAGACGTCCGCCCAGGCGAACTGCCAGTGCGCGGGCAGGAAGTCGCGCCAGCCGCCGAGCGCGGTCACCGCGTCCAGGACGTTCCCCGCGATCGTCAGGCCGACCGCGCCGCCGACGGCGCCGAGGGGCGCGTCCGTCTTCGTGGAGAGCCAGAACGCGAGGCCCGCCGTGACCAGCTGGGACGCGAAGACGTACGCCACGACGACGGCGAGGCGCCGCGCGGCCGTGCCGGGCTCCAGGACGCCGCCGGTCGGGATCTCCAGCGGCCCCCAGCCGTACGCCATCGTGCCGACGACGAGCGCCACCACCGGGAGCAGCGCGATCGCGGCGGCGCTCAGGCCGAGCCCCACCGCCAGCTTGGACCACAGCAGCCGGGCCCGGGGCACGGGCGCCGCGAGCAGATAGCGCAGGCTCGACCAGCCCGCCTCGGAGGCCACGGTGTCCCCGCAGAACAGCGCGACGGGGATGACGAGCAGGAACCCGGCCGACACGAACAGGCACGTCGCCGCGAAGTTCACGCCCGAGGCCGTGGCCGTGTCCATCAGCGTCACCCGGTCGTTGCGGCCGCCCGGCGAACCGGCGATCGCGAACGCGAGGAGCAGCACGAGGGGCAGCAGGGCGAGGACGCCGCCCATGACGAGCGTGCGCCGCCGCTTGAGCTGGCGGGCGGCCTCGACGCGCAGCGGCAGCGTGCGGCCCGGGCGGTAGCCGGGCGCGGTGGCCGCGCCGGTGTCCCGGGGGCCGTCGGCCGCCACCGTGCCGGTCTCCCGGGGTCCCTCGGCCGCCGCCGCGGCCCGGGGCCCCTCCGGGGCCGCCGTCGTGTCCTGTGGGGCCGTCACGCCGCACCTCCTCCGATCAGGGTCAAGAACGCGTCTTCCAGACGCCGGTGCGGGCCGAGCGCCTCCACGGGCACCTCCAGGCGGACCAGTTCGGGAAGGAGGGCCGCCCCCGTGGCCGCCGGGCCGCCGTCGAGCCGCACCAGGAGCCCGCCTTCGGTACGGGCCGCCGACGCCACGCCCGGGAGCGAGGCCACCTTCTCCACGAGCGGGTCGGGGATGTCCGCCGCGAGGCCCACCAGGAGCGTGTCCCCGGCGCCGACGATCTCGTCGACCGGGCCCGCCTGCACGAGGCGGCCCCGGTCCATGACGACCAGGTGCGTGCAGGACTGCTCCACCTCGGCGAGGAGGTGGCTGGAGACGATGACCGTGCGGCCGCCCGCCGCGTACCGGATCATCACCTCGCGCATCTCGCGGATCTGGGGCGGGTCGAGGCCGTTCGTCGGCTCGTCCAGGATCAGCAGGTCCGGCAGGCCCAGCATGGCCTGGGCGATGGCGAGGCGCTGGCGCATGCCCTGGGAGTACGTCCGCACGGCGCGGGCGAGGGCGTCGCCGAGCCCGGCGATCTCCAGGGCCTCCTCCAGGTGCGCGTCCCCGGCGGGGCGGCCGGTGGCGCGCCAGTACAGCTCCAGGTTCTCCCGGCCGGACAGGTGCGGCAGGAAGCCGGCGCCCTCGACGAACGCGCCGACCCGGGACAGGACGGGCGCGCCGGGCCGAATGGCCTGCCCGAAGACGCGGATCTCGCCCGCGTCGGGGCGGATGAGGCCCATCAGCATGCGCAGGGTGGTGGTCTTGCCCGCGCCGTTCGGCCCGAGGAGGCCGAGGACCTGGCCCTTCTCGACGCGGAAGGACAGCTCGCGGACCGCGTACCGCTCGGTGGACTTCGCGTACCGCTTGCTCAGGCCGGTGATCTGGAGGGGCACGTCGGCGAGGTCCGGGTCGGGCGCGGGCGCCGTGACGCGCCTGCGGCCGACCAGGAGCAGGGCGGCCGCGAGGGCCGCGCCGGCCAGCGGCAGCCACCACACCCAGGCGGGCAGCGGGGCCGCGGCCGTGTCCACGCCGGGGGCCGTCGGGACCTTCAGGCCGCTCTTCAGCGCCACCGTGTACGCGGCCGGTTCGGCCGGTGAGGCATAGCCCAGGTCGGTGGCGGCGAACACCAGGCGCAGCCGGTGGCCCTTCTTCAGCTCGTGGTCGACGGCGGGCAGCCGCAGGTCGAGGGTCCTGCCGTCCACGGCGCCGCCGATCCGCACCGGGGCGACGAGCTGCGCGGGCAGCACCTGCTGGCGGCCGCCGCCGGGCCCCACGTCGTAGACCTTGCCGAAGAGCACCGTGTCCGCGCTGTCGGACTTCACCCGCACCCGCACGGCGGGGGCGCCGGTGATCCGCAGGTCCTCGGTGAGCGGCTTCGATTCGAACGCGGCGTACTGCCCGGGGACGTCGAGGGAGACGCCGACGCCCAGCGAGGACAGACGGCTCAGGCCGTCGCCGCCCCCGCCCGCGCCGCCGAGGCCCGGCAGTCCGGAGACGGCGGGCGGCGCGGCGCCCGCGGGGTTGTCGAAGGTCTGCGGGCGTCCGGTGAGCGGGACCTCGCGCAGCCCGCCGCCGAGCCCCGGGTAGCGGTCGGCGCTCGCGCCGCGCAGCGTCGCCGCGCCGTCCGTGGAGTCGATGCCGCCGGTGCGGGTGACGCGGAAGGCGGGGCCCGTGTCGGCGCCCTTGTCGTCCTTGAGGTAGCGGTCGAACCACCGCGTGACCCGGCCCTCGACCCGGTCGGTCTCCTGGTCGCCGCCGTCGTGGCCGCCCGCCGTCCAGTCGACCGCCACGGGCGCGTGGTTGCCGCGGATCGCCTTGGCCATCGCGTCGGCCTGGTCGAGCGGGAACAGCGAGTCCCGCTGGCCCTGCACGATCAGGGCGGGCACCTTGACGCGGTCGCCGACGGCGGCCGGGCTGCGCCCCGCGAGCAGTTCGCGTGCCGACGCGTCGGGCTTGCCGGCGACCGCCACGCGCTCGTACATCGCGCAGAGCTTCGGCTCGAACTTGTCGCAGCCGCCGCCCGCGCTCAGGAACATCCCGGCCCACTGCTTCTTGAAGACGTCCTTGGGGAACAGCGCGTCCGCCAGGTTCCAGTACGTCATCAGCGGGGCGATGGCGTCGATCCGGTCGTCGTGCCCGGCCGCGAGCAGCGATACCGCGCCCCCGTACGAGGCGCCCGTGACGCCCACGCGCGGGTCGCCGTCCTTGTCGAGGCGGACCTCGGGGCGCTTCGCCAGCCAGTCGACGAGCCGCGACACGTCGGCGACCTCGCCCTTGGGGTCGTTGAGCCCGATGCGGCCCGTGGACTTACCGAAGCCGCGCGCGGACCACGTCAGGACCGCGTACCCGTCGCGGGCCAGGCGCTCGGCCTGCTCGCGCACGTCGTCCTTGCTGCCGCCGAAGCCGTGCCCGACGAGGACCGCGGGGCGCTTGGTGCCGGGGTCGCCCGCGGTGAAGTACGAGGTGTCGATCCGCACCTCCTGCCCCTGGCCGCGGCCCGTGGCGAGCGTCTGGTCCGTGCGGCGCACCGCGGGTGCCTCGTCGGACGCGAGCGCCGTCCACGTGCCCGCGCCCGCGAGCACCACAACCGCCGCCGCGGCGGCGGCCGTCCGCCGCGGCGCGCGCAGCGCCGCCTTCCAGGCTCCGGCCCGGGGCAGTCGTAGATCCATGCGTCAACGGTACGGGCGGTCACCGACAACCGATGCAGCCGCCGGTCGGAACCCCGCTGTCTCCCCGGGGAGTACGGTTCGCCGCCCCCGTACGTCCGCCGCGGTACGGAGGCCCCCGGCGCCCCGCACCGGATGTCAGGGGCACCTACGCTGCTGACCCATGACATCCCTTGCCATCGGCCAGCGTTCGCTGGGTGACCCTGCCGTCCGCTTCCCGCTCTGGCCGCCGCTCACGGCGGGCTGCCCGGTCACGAGCACCGACGACGTCGCGTACCCGGTGGACGTCGACTACGCCTACGACCAGGTCCCCGACGGCTTCTTCGCGCCCGGAGCCGCCGCCGCGCGGCCGCGCGGGCACGAGCGCTGGGCGCCGCTCCTTCCGCCGCTGCGCGCCCCCTCCCTCGCCGAGGGCGGCACCCCGCTGCTCCCCCTGGAGGACGGCGTGTGGATCAAGGACGAGTCCCGCAACCCGACCTGGAGCCACAAGGACCGGCTCAACCGGATCACGGTGAGCGCGGCCGTCGGCGTCGGCGCCCCCGGTGTCGTCGTCGCCTCCTCCGGCAACCACGGCGCGTCGGCGGCCGCGTACGCCGCGCGGGCCGGTCTTCCGTGCGTGGTCCTCACCTCGCCGGACGCCCCGCCCGCCGTCGACGCGTTCCTGCGCGCGTACGGCGCCACCGTGCTGCACGTGCCCGCCGACGACCGGTGGCCGCTCCTGCGCCGCATCGTCGAGCGGACCGGCTACCACCCCGTCAGCAACCTCACGTCCGCCGCGCACACCGGGCACGGGTTCGGGCCCGAGGGCTACAAGACGATCGCCTACGAGATCCACGACGAACTCGGCGCCCTCCCGCGCGCGGTGTTCGTTCCGACCGGGTACGGGGAGATGCTGTTCGGCGTCTGGAAGGGGTTCGCCGAGCTGGTGCGGCTCGGGTACGGGCAGCGGATGCCGCGCCTGTACTCCTGCGAGCCCGCCGTCGGCGGGCCCCTCGCGGCCGCCGTGCGCGAGGGAGTGCCCGCCGCGCACGTCCCCGTCGGGGACACCGCCGCGTACGCCATCGACTGCCCGGTGGGCGGCTACCGTGGCGTGCTCGCGCTGCGCGAGAGCGGGGGCGCGGCGCTGCTCGTGACCGACGAGGAGCTGGTGGCCGCGCGGGCGGAGCTGGCGCGGGGCGGGGTGTGGGCGGAGGCGTCCGCGGCGGCGGGCCTCGCGGGCCTGCGGCAGCTCGGCCCGGACGTGGAGGGCCCCGTGGTCTGCGTCTCCACGTCCAGCGGCTTCAAGGACCGGGACCTCCTGGCGAAGCCGGCCGCGGAGGCCGCGGAGGACTGGCTGGAGCTGTAGCCCCCTTCCCGATTCCTGGGGGCTCCGCCCCCAGACCCCCGCTCCTCAAACGCCGGAGGGGCTGATTCTTTCGCGCCCCGCCAGGGCTACTCCGGCACCGTCACCAGCCAGCGCGTGGCCGCCCGCGGCCGCAGGTAGCAGGCCCAGTACACCGTCGCGACGGCCACGATGCCGCCGGTCCACAGGAGGTACCGCGCCTCCTGCTGGCTGAGTACGTACGCGAGGACCGCGATGAGCACCAGCGGGATCCCGGGCCACAGCGGCATCCGCCAGGCCGGGGCGGCGCCGTGGCCGCCCCGGCGGGCGAGCAGGGCCGCCACCGCGACGAGCAGGTACATGCCGGTCACGGACACGCCGGTGACGCCGTACAGGGTGTCGAGGTTCACGAAGCAGAGCGCGGCGCCGGGGACGCCGACCAGGAGGGTGGCGACCCACGGGGAGCCGAAGCGGCCGCCGAGCCGGGACAGGACCGCGTTGACGGGCTCGGGCCAGGCCTTGTCGCGCGCGGACGCGAACAGGACGCGGGAGTTCTGGATGACCATGACGATGCCGGCGTTGATGATGGCGAGGGCCACGCAGAGGCTGATGAAGGTGCCGACGCCGGAGCTGGACCAGGCGGTGACCATCCCGCCGATGTCACCGCCGGTGAGGGCGGCCAGGTCCGGCGCCCCCAGGGTGATCGCGGCGACGGGCACGAGCAGGACGACCGCCGAGATGCCGAGGGTGAGCAGCACGGTGCGGGCCACGTTGCGGCGCGGGTTCTCCATCTCCTCGGAGAGGTAGACGGCCGTGGAGAAGCCCTGTGTGACGAAGAGCGCGATGGCGAGCCCGGAGACGATCAGCATCGCGGTGACGGTCTTGGTGCCGTCTCCGGAGCCGTCGGCCACGGTGAGGTCGACGAGGCTGCCCGCGCCGCGCTCGGCGTGGGCGAAGCCGAGGACGGCCACGACGGCGGCCGCGACCACTTCGAGGACCAGGAAGATCCCGGTGATCCAGGCGTTGGCCCGCAGGTCGAGCAGGCCCGCGAGGGTGGCGAGGAGCATCACGCCCGCGCCCGCGTAGGCGGGTTCGATCTTGACCAGGGGCGCGAGGTAGTCGGCCGTGCCCATGGCGATCACGGGCGGCACGATCATCACGACGAGCAGCGAGAGCACGAACACGAGCCAGCCCGCGAGCCGTCCGGCCATCGTGGAGACCATCGCGTACTCGCCGCCCGCGCTGGGGATGAGCGTGCCGAGCTCGGAGTAGCAGAAGGCGACGCCGACGCAGAGCAGCGCGCCGATCGCGATGGTGAGGGTGGTGGCGGTGCCGAGCGAGGAGAACAGATCGGGCACGACCACGAACAGCGTGGACGCGGGCGTCACGCAGGACAGCGTGAGCAGGGTGCCGCCGACGACGCCGATGGACCGCTTCAGCTTGCGGGGAGCAGCCGGGGCCCCGGGGGCGGCCGCGGCCTGCGGCGGCGTGTGCAGCGTTTCGGTCATGCGGCGATTCCGATCGGCTCGTACCAAAGGGGGGCGGCAGAGCGTCATCGAAACCCCGCGTCAGGAAAACGTCAATGGCCGGTTACCTACGGAATCCGCAGCCCCGACGATATTCAACTGACCAATGAATCGCAGACGTTGGCGACTATAGGTGGCAATTAGCCAGACGTTCGCCTTGCTGACCTTTGATAGCAAGGTCGAACTGCATCCACGCCTTTCCCGCACCATTCATCCCCTCCGTGCGGGAACCGCAGCTGATCGGCGAAAAAAGGAACGAAGCCGTCCGCAGGGCGGACGGCTTCGTTCAGTGGGGTGGAGCTGTCAGTGATTGCGCGGGAACCCCAGGTCCACGCCCGCCGGGGCGTCCGAGGGGTCCGGCCAGCGGGTGGTGACGACCTTGCCGCGGGTGTAGAAGTGCGTGCCGTCGTTGCCGTAGATGTGGTGGTCGCCGAAGAGGGAGTCCTTCCAGCCACCGAAGGAGTGGTAGCCCACCGGCACCGGGATCGGCACGTTCACGCCGACCATGCCCGCCTCGACCTCCAGCTGGAAGCGGCGCGCGGCGCCGCCGTCCCGGGTGAAGATCGCCGTGCCGTTGCCGAACGGCGAGGCGTTGATGAGCGCCAGGCCCTCGTCGTAGGTGTCGACGCGCAGCACGCACAGGACCGGGCCGAAGATCTCGTCCCGGTACGCGTCCGCCGTGACGGGCACCCGGTCGAGCAGGGACAGGCCGATCCAGTGGCCGTCCTCGTGGCCCGCCACGGTGTAGCCGGTGCCGTCCAGGACGACCTCGCAGCCCTGCGCGGCGGCGCCCGTCACGTACGCGGCCACCTTGTCGCGGTGCGCGGCCGTGATGAGCGGGCCCATCTCGGATGCCGGGTCGTTGCCGGGCCCGATCTTGATCTTCTCGGCGCGCTCCTTGATCTTCGCGACGAGCTCGTCGCCGACCGAACCGACCGCGACGACGGCCGAGATGGCCATGCAGCGCTCGCCCGCGGAGCCGTACGCGGCCGAGACGGCGGCGTCGGCCGCCGCGTCCAGGTCGGCGTCCGGAAGCACCAGCATGTGGTTCTTGGCACCGCCGAGGGCCTGGACGCGCTTGCCGTTCGCGGAGGCCGTGGTGTGGATGTAGCGGGCGATCGGGGTCGAGCCCACGAAGGACACCGCGGCCACGTCCCGGTGCTCCAGGAGCCGGTCCACAGCCACCTTGTCGCCGTGCACCACGTTGAACACGCCGTCCGGCAGGCCCGCCTCGGCGAGCAGCTCCGCCACCCGCATCGCGGCCGACGGGTCCTTCTCGCTGGGCTTCAGGACGAAGGTGTTGCCGCACGCGATGGCGAGCGGGAACATCCACATCGGCACCATCGCCGGGAAGTTGAAGGGCGTGATGCCCGCGACGACGCCAAGCGGCTGGCGGATCGAGGAGACGTCCACGCGGCTGGCGACCTGCGTGGACAGCTCGCCCTTGAGCTGCACGTTGATGCCGCACGCCAGGTCGACGACCTCCAGGCCGCGCGCGACCTCGCCGAGCGCGTCCGAGTGCACCTTGCCGTGCTCGGCGGTGATCAGCTCGGCGATCTCGTCGCGGTGCGCGTCGAGCAGCGCACGGAACTTGAACAGGACGGTGGTGCGCTGCGCCAGCGAGGACTGGCCCCAGGTCGCGTACGCGGCCTTGGCGGCGGCCACCGCCGCGTCCACCTCGTCCACGCTCGCGAAGGCGACCCGGGTGGTCACGGCGCCGGTCGCCGGATCGGTGACCGGGCCGTACGTGCCGGAGGTCCCCTCGACGCTCTTGCCACCGATCCAGTGGTCGACGGTCTTCGTCATGCCAAGAACTCCTTCACAGATGGCGGCGCCGGGCGGACACGTGCCGGTCGTACTCCTCGCGGGCCTTGACCGCCGACGGGCGGGTCGCGATCTCGGCCACGGGCACATCCCACCACGCCTGCGCCGGGGGCGGGCCCGACACTGTGTCTGCCGTTTCCGTCTCCACGTAGACACATGTGGGGCCGTCCGCTTCGCGCGCTTCGCGCAGGGCCGCGCGCAGCTCGGCCACGGTCCTCGCCCGCGTCACGGGCAGCCCCAGCGAGGCCGCGTTGGCGGCGAGGTCCACGGGCAGCGGGCCGCCCGTGTACGTGCCGTCGGGCGCCCGGTAGCGGTAGTCGGTGCCGAAGCGCTCGCCGCCGACGGACTCCGAGAGGCCGCCGATGGAGGCGTAGCCGTGGTTCTGCAGGATGACGACCTTGATGGGGATGTCCTCCTGCACCGCCGTGACGATCTCGGTGGGCATCATCAGATACGTGCCGTCGCCGACCAGCGCCCACACGGGCCGCTCGGGCGCGGCCAGGGACACGCCGATCGCCGCCGGGATCTCGTAGCCCATGCAGGAGTAGCCGTACTCGACGTGGTATTGGCGCGGCGAGCGGGCCCGCCACAGCTTGTGCAGGTCGCCGGGGAGCGAGCCCGCCGCGTTGATGACGACGTCCTCGTCGGTGACGAGCGCGTCGAGCAGGCCGAGGACCTGGGCCTGGGTGGGGCGCGCGGCCGGGTCGTCGGCCGCGTAGGCGGCGTCGACGCGCCGCTCCCAGCGCTCCTTCCCCGCCGTGTACGCGGCCGTGTACGCGGTGTCGACGCGGTGGCCCGCGAGCGCCCGGGTCAGCGTCTCCAGGCCCGCGCGGGCGTCGGCGACCACGGTCGCGCCCGCCATCTTGTGGGCGTCGAAGGGCGCCACGTTGAGGTTCACGAAGCGCACGCCGTCCGCGGCGAAGAGCGTGCCGGACGCGGTCGTGAAGTCGGTGTAGCGGGTGCCGACGCCGATCACCAGGTCGGCGTCGCGGGCGAGTTCGTCGGCGGTGGCGGTGCCGGTGTGGCCGATGCCGCCGACGTCCGCCGGGTGGTCGTGGCGCAGGGAGCCCTTGCCCGCCTGCGTGGACGCCACCGGGATGCCGGTGGCGTCGGCGAAGGCGCGCAGGGCGTCCTCGGCCTCGCTGTGGTGCACTCCCCCGCCCGCGACGACCAGGGGCCGCGCGGCGGCGCGCACGGCCCGCGCCGCGGCCTGGACCTCGGCGGGGTCGGGGGCCTGGCGGCGCACCGGCCAGACGCGCTCGGCGAGGAACTCCGCCGGCCAGTCGAAGGCCTCCGCCTGCACGTCCTGGGGCAGCGCGAGCGTCACCGCGCCCGTGGCGACCGGGTCGGTGAGCACCCGCATCGCCTGGAGCGCGGCGGGGATCAGCGCCTCGGGCCGGGTGACGCGGTCGAAGTACGCCGACACCGGGCGCAGACAGTCGTTCACCGACACGTCACCCGCGTACGGCACTTCGAGCTGCTGGAGCACCGGGTCGGCCGGGCGGGTCGCGAAGACGTCGCCGGGCAGCAGCAGGACGGGCAGGTGGTTGATGGTCGCGAGCGCGGCGCCCGTGACGAGGTTGGTGGCGCCGGGGCCGATGGAGGTGGTGACGGCGTGGGTCGTCAGGCGCCCCGACTGCCGGGCGTGGCCGACGGCCGCGTGCACCATGGCCTGCTCGTTGCGCCCCTGGTGGAAGGGCATCTCGTCGCCGTGCTCCACCAGGGCCTGGCCGAGCCCGGCGACGTTGCCGTGGCCGAAGATGCCCCAGGTCGCGCCGATGAGGCGCCGTTGGACGCCGTCCCGCTCGGTGAACTGCCGGGCCAGGAAGCGCACCAGGGCCTGGGCGGTGGTGAGCCGGACCGTGCCGCTCATCGGTATCCCTCCGTGTGGTCAGGGTGGAAGCAGATCTTCCATTCCCGCTCGTCGCCGGGGCCCGCCATGACGTTCAGGTAGTACATGGTGTGGCCCGGCTGGGCGACGGACGGGCCGTGCCAGCCGTCGGGCACGAGGACCGCGTCGCCCGAGCGCACCTCGGCGAGCACGTCGGTGCCGCCCTCGCGGGAGGGGAAGACCCGCTGGTAGCCGAAGCCGGAGTCGCCCTCGATCTCGAAGTAGTAGATCTCCTCGAGCTCGGCCTCGACGCCGGGGCGGTGCTCGTCGTGCTTGTGCGGCGGGTACGAGGACCAGTTGCCGCCGGGCGTGATGACCTCCACGGCGATCAGCCGGTCGCACGCGAACGTGTCCGCTGCGGCGAAGTTGCGCACCTGGCGGGCACAGGTGCCGCTGCCGCGGTGCTCGACGGGGACCTCCGGCGCGGGGCCGTAGCGGGCGGGGAGTCGGCGCTCGCACTTCGCTCCTGCCAGGGCGAAGCGGCCTCCCACGCCGGAGGCGATCTGGATGCGGGTATCGCGGGGAACGTAAGCGAAGTCACTCGCTCCGCTGAACACGCTCTCCCGGCCCAGGAGTTCGATGATCTCGCCCTCCGCGTGCACCGTACAGCCGCCGGTCAGCGGGAGCACGATCCATTCACTCTCCCCGGTGGCGAAGGAGTGCAACCCGCCGGGCGGGAGTTCGACGACGCGCAAACTGGAGTACACCCAGCCCGCGCGCGCGGGATCGACGGCGAGGGCGTACGGGCCCTCGGCCGCGCTTCCCTTCGGTACGTACGTCATGCGGGTCTCCTGTCGGGTGCGTACGTCACGGCTACAGCAGCCCGACGGCGGTGTCGACCGCGCCCGCCACGTCCCCGTCCGGCGGGTACAGCAGCGTCCGCCCGGCCACCAGGCCGTACACGGTGGGCAACTGGAGCGCACCGCGCCACTTCTCGAAGGCGGTGTCCGTGTCCCCGCCGATGTCTCCCCCGAGCAGCACGGCGGGCAGCGTCGAGGTCTCCATGACGCGCGCCATGTCGTCCGGGTTCTCGGTCACGGGGACCTTCAGCCAGGTGTACGCGGACGTGCCCCCGAGGCCCGACGCGATGGCGATGGACCGGGTGACCGCTTCGGCGCTCAGGTCGTTGCGCAGACCGCCGGGCGACCTGCGGCACAGGAACGGCTCGACGAACACCGGAAGCTGACGCTCCGCCATCGCGTCGACCGCACGCGCGGTGGAGTACAGCGTGGCGAGCGACCCGGGGTCCTCGTAGTCCACGCGCAGCAGCAGCTTGCCCGCGTCGAAGCCGAGCCGCTCCAGGTCCTCGGCGCGGTGGCCGGTGAACCGGTCGTCCAGCTCGAAGGCGGCGCCCGCGAGCCCGCCCCGGTTCATGGACCCCATCACGACCTTGCCGTCGAGCGCGCCGAGCAGCAGCAGGTCGTCGAGGATGTCGGCGGTCGCGAGCACGCCGTCGACGCCGGGCCGGGACAGCGCCAGGCACAGCCGCTCCAGGAGGTCGGCCCGGTCGGCCATGGCCAGCGGGTCCTTGCCCACGCCGAGCGCGCCCCGCGCCGGGTGGTCCGCCGCGATGATCATCAACCGCCCGGAGGCCCCGACCAAAGGCCGCCGCACCCGCCGCGCCGCGGCTTCGGCGATGGCTTCGGGATGGTGGGCACGCGTCCGCACGAGCGCGGAAACATCGACGGAGGTGCCGGAGGTGCCGGAGGTGCCGGAGGTGCCGGAGCGGCTCACCGCACGGCCCCCGCTTCAAGGGCGGCCTCGACCTCGGCCTCGTACGGCATGGCCGAGGAGCACTCCAGGCGCGAAGCGACGATCGCCCCCGCCGCGTTGGCGTACCGGATCACCCGAGCGAGCTCCCACCCGGCGAGCAGCCCGTGGCAGAGCGCCCCGCCGAACGCGTCGCCCGCCCCGAGCCCGTTCACCACCGACACCGGCAGCGGCGGCACCTCCGCCACCGCCCCCGCCCGGTCCATCGCGAGCACGCCCTTCGGCCCCTGTTTGACCACGGCCAGCTCGACCCCCGCCGCGAGCAGGGCCTCGGCGGCGGCGCGCGGCTCGCGCACGCCGGTGGCGATCTCCACCTCGTCCACGTTGCCGACGGCGACGGTCGCGTGCCGCAGCGCGGCGGCGTAGTGGGGGCGCGCCGCCTCCGGGTCGCGCCAGAACATGGGCCGCCAGTCGAGGTCGAAGACGGTGGTCCCGCCGGTGCGGGCGGCGAGCGCGGCCAGGGTCGCCGCCCGGCTCGGCTCCTCGCTGAGGCCGGTGCCGGTGACCCAGAAGATCCGCGCCGCGGCGATCGCGCCGAGGTCGAGCTCGTCCGCGCGGATCTCCAGGTCGGGGGCCTTGGGCAGGCGGTAGAAGTACAGCGGGAAGTCGTCGGGCGGGAACACCTCGCAGAAGGTGACCGGCGTCGGCAGGTCCGGCACCTCGGTGACCCACCGCTCGTCGACGCCGAACGCGCGCAGCTGGCCGCGCAGGTACGCGCCGAAGGGGTCCTGTCCCGTCCGCGTGACGACGCCGACGCGCCGCCCGAGCCGGGCCGCCGCGACCGCCACGTTCGACGCCGAGCCGCCGAGGAACTTCCCGAACGTCGTGACCTGCGACAACGGCACCCCGGTCTGGAGGGGGTACAGGTCGACGCCGATCCGGCCCATCGTGATGACGTCGTACGGATCGGCGCCGGCGTCGGCGCGCGGATCCGGGTGCGGATCGGTCACCCTGCACATCCCTTCATGGTGGCTTCCCTCAGGTCTAATCCCGTCCCAGGAACCCTGTCAACATTTTGTCCTTACATTCGGACTACTGCTTGACACTGTTCTCGGCGGGCGGCGAGGCTTGCGGCCATGGCGCAGCAGACGAACATGTCAGGGATGTCCCGCATCCGGATCGGTTCGGCCCCCGACTCCTGGGGCGTGTGGTTCCCCGACGACCCCCAGCAGGTGCCGTGGAGCCGCTTCCTCGACGAGGTCGCCGCGTCGGGGTACGAGTGGATCGAGCTCGGCCCGTACGGCTATCTGCCGACCGACCCGTCCCTGCTCGCCGACGAGACGCGGCGCCGCGGCCTGAAGGTCTCGGCGGGCACCGTGTTCACCGGCCTGCACCACGGCCCGGACGTGTGGGACAGGACGTGGGAGCACGTGTCCGCCATCGCCGGCCTCACGCAGGCGATGGGCGCGCGGCACCTCGTCGTCATCCCGTCCTTCTGGCGCGACGACAAGACCGGTGACGTGCTTGAGGACTCGACGCTGACGCCGGAGCAGTGGCGCCACCTGGCGTCACAGACCGAGCGGCTCGGCCACGAGGTGCGCGAGCGCTACGGCCTGGACATCGTCGTCCACCCGCACGCGGACACCCACATCGACACCGAGGAGAACGTCGCCCGCTTCCTCGACGCCACGGACCCCGCCCTCGTCTCGCTGTGCCTGGACACCGGCCACTACGCGTACTGCGGCGGCGACAGCGTCAAGCTCATCGAGACGTACGGCGAGCGCATCGGATACCTCCACCTCAAGCAGGTGGACCCGGCGGTCCTGGCCGAAGTGCGGGCGCAGGACATGCCGTTCGGGCCCGCCGTCGCGCGCGGCGTGATGTGCGAGCCACCCGCCGGCGTGCCCGCGCTCGAACCGGTCCTCGCCGCGGCCGAGAAGCTGGGCGTCGACCTGTTCGCCATCGTCGAGCAGGACATGTACCCGTGCGCGCCGGACAAGCCGCTGCCCATCGCCCGCCGCACCCGCGCCTTCCTGCGCTCCTGCGGGGCGTGAGGCCCGCACGCTCCTGACACCCGAGGGGAGGCCGCGACCGCGCGGCCTCCCCTCAGCCGTGCCCGGGCCCCCCTCGGCGGCCGCCCCTTTACTCCCTCGACGGGTGAACGCGCCCCCAACACGCCGGGCGCCCGCGCCAGTCAAGCGCGTCACGTAGGTGACAAACACTGCACTCCCGTCACACATGTGACACGTACGCGGGTTTCCCGTCACAGCCAGTCGACAAGCACTCCTCCACAGTCACTCTCCGTCGTTCACGGGGCACAGGCTGAGTGACACCAGTGCCGCGCCCAGCTCCCCCGTCGGCCGCTCCGGTCGCCCTGGGTGCGCACAGGGAGGAGCCACTGATGACCGACCGCAGGCTCTGGTCGTACAAAGACATCGCCGCGCACATCTGCGTCCAGCCGGACACCGTGCGCTCCTACCGCAAGCACGGCCTCCTGCCCGAGCCCGACCACGTGGAGGGCGGCAAGCCGTTCTGGTACGCCGACACCATCCGCGCCTGGGTCGCGTCGCGGCCCGGCAACCGCGCGCGCAAGGGCGAGTGACCCCCGTCTTGCCCCGTCACCCCAGCCCCTCTTGGAAAATACCCCCTAGGGGTATAGTGTGAAGCGCGTCGGGAGGTTCCCTGGAGCTACCGGAGCCCCTCGCCCCGTCGACGTTCCGACAACCGCACGTCACACACGTTTCACTGAGGAGAACGACATGACCGCCAACGCCCAGACCTCGCAGCCCGGCGCCGTCACCACCGTGTACGACGTGAAGGGGATGACCTGCGGCCACTGCGAGTCCGCGGTCAACAGCGAGATCTCCGAGATCGCGGGCGTCAGCTCGGTCCAGGCGATCGCCGCCACCGGCAAGGTGACCGTGGTCTCCGCGGCCCCGCTCGACGAGGAGGCCGTCCGCGCCGCGGTCGACGAGGCCGGTTACGAGCTGACCGGCGCGACCGCCTGACCTCCCCCGCCCCGGCCCCGGGCCCCGCGCCACCACGGCGCGGGGCCCTGAGCCCGTTGCGCACCACGCGCCGTCGCCCTCGTACCCCCCACGCCGCGAAAGAGCCGTCATGAACACCTCCGAGGTCGAACTCGCCGTCGGCGGCATGACCTGCGCCTCGTGCTCGGCACGCATCGAGAAGAAGCTGAACCGCATGGAGGGCGTGACCGCGTCGGTCAACCTCGCCACGGAGAAGGCGAAGGTCAGCTACGCCGAGGGGGTCGAGGTCGCCGACCTCCTCGCCACCGTCGAGAAGCTCGGCTACTCGGCGCGCGAGATCGTCCCGCCGCGGCCCGAAGGCCCGGACGCGCCGGTGGACCCCGCCGGGCGCCCCACCACCGCCGACCTCACGGAGGCCGACCGGCTGCTGCGGCGGCTGCTGGTCTCCGCCGCCCTCGCGCTGCCGGTCGTCGTGCTCGCGATGGTCCCGGCGCTCCAGTTCACGTACTGGCAGTGGCTGTCCCTCACGCTCGCGGCGCCGGTCGTGGTGTGGGGCGGCCTGCCCTTCCACCGGGCCGCGCTCCTGAACGCCCGGCACGGCGCCGCCACCATGGACACGCTCGTGTCCCTCGGGACGCTCGCCGCCTTCGGCTGGTCGCTGTGGGCCCTGTTCCTCGGCACGGCCGGGGAGCCCGGCATGCGGCACGGCTTCGACCTGACGGTGACGCGTACCGCCGGTTCCTCGGCGATCTACCTTGAAGTCGCCGCGGGCGTCGTCACGTTCATCCTGCTCGGCCGCTATCTGGAGGCGCGCTCCAAGCGCAAAGCGGGTGCGGCGCTGCGCGCGCTGATGGAGTTGGGCGCCAAGGACGTCACCGTCCTTCGTGACGGGATTGAAAAGAACGTTCTAGTCAGTGAGTTGAAGGTCGGGGACCGGTTCCTCGTGCGGCCCGGCGAGAAGGTAGCCACCGACGGCACGGTCGTCGAGGGGGCGTCCGCCGTGGACGTGTCGATGCTGACCGGCGAGTCCGTGCCCGTCGACGTCACCGCCGGGGACACGGTGACCGGGGCCACCGTGAACAGCGGCGGCCGGCTGGTCGTCGAGGCGAGCCGCGTCGGCGCCGACACGCAGCTGGCCCGGATGGCCAAGCTCGTCGAGGACGCGCAGAACGGCAAGGCCGCCGCACAGCGCCTGGCCGACCGCATCTCCGCGGTCTTCGTGCCCGTCGTCCTCGCCCTCGCGGTGGCCACGCTGGGCTTCTGGCTCGGCAACGGCGTCGGCGCGTCCGCGGCGTTCACCGCCGCCGTGGCCGTACTGATCATCGCCTGCCCGTGCGCCCTCGGGCTCGCCACGCCCACGGCCCTGATGGTCGGCACCGGGCGCGGCGCCCAGCTCGGCATCCTCATCAAGGGCCCCGAAGTCCTGGAGTCCACCCGCCGCGTCGACACCATCGTCCTCGACAAGACCGGCACCGTCACCACCGGCAAGATGACCCTCCAGGAGGTGTACGCGGCCGAGGGCACCGGCGAGAAGGAGCTGCTGCGCCTCGCGGGCGCCCTGGAGCACGCCTCCGAGCACCCCGTGGCCCGGGCCGTGGCGGCGGGCGCCGCACGGCAGTCGGGGCTCGACGTGGCGGACCTGCCGGTGCCCGAGCGGTTCGAGAACGTGCCCGGGGCCGGGGTGCGCGGCACCGTGGACGGGCACGCGGTCCTCGTCGGCAGCGCGCGGCTGCTCGCCGGGGCCGGGGTCACGGACCTGGACGCGCTGGCCGACGCCCGCGCGCGGGCCGAGGCGGCGGGCCGCACCGTCGTGCTCGTCGCCTGGGACGGCGTCGCGCGCGGGCTGCTCGCGGTCGCCGACACCGTCAAGGACACCAGCGCCGAAGCGGTGCGCGAGCTGCGGCAACTCGGGCTCACCCCGGTCCTGTTGACCGGCGACCACCAGGCCGTGGCGGACTCGGTCGCACGGGCCGTCGACATCGACACCGTGTACGCGAACGTGCTGCCCGAGGACAAGGCGGACGTGGTGCGGCGGCTGCGCGCCGAGGGGCGGGTCGTCGCCATGGTCGGCGACGGCGTGAACGACGCCGCCGCACTCGCCACGGCGGACCTGGGTCTGGCCATGGGCACCGGCACGGACGCCGCGATCGAGGCGAGTGATCTCACTCTCGTACGCGGTGACTTGAGGGCCGCGGCGGACGCCATCCGGCTGTCCCGCAGGACCCTCGCCACCATCAAGTCCAACCTCTTCTGGGCCTTCGGCTACAACGTCGCCGCGCTGCCGCTCGCCGCCGCCGGGCTGCTCAATCCGATGATCGCCGGAGCGGCCATGGCCTGCTCATCGGTCTTCGTAGTGACGAACAGCCTCCGCTTGCGGTCTTTCACATAGACTCGCGATCCTTCACACTGTCTTCGCGGGACCCTCACGTGGGCAGGGGAATCCACATATGGGTCCTCTTGTGTGCACACAGGACATATGCAAGAGACGCAGATCACAACGTTCCGAACGTAACCATCGAGGGGGCTCGTGAGTCTAAGAGGGCGACACCAGAGGGATCTTGGGGGATCCCTCCGGTGTTCGGGGACATCTTGGGGGATGTCACCGAAGGGGGTACCCCCGGCTCCTTGAGAGCCAGGGGAGCGTTGGCCGGGGCACGTGCACCGGGGAGCTTTGAGCGGCCCCCCCGAATCCGTACGCGTCCCGGCAGATCGCAGCACCGCACCCAGACTCGGGCAGCACCTCAGACTCCCGGCCGGATCCCGTGGGGGGAATCCGCACCGGGGCAAAGGAAAGCGCCCCGACCGTCGACCCGTGGGGGGATCGACGGCGGGGCGCTTTTCGCTGGCGTGGGCGCCTCGAACCGGTTCAAAAGCCCGCGCTGACGCGCTTGTCCTCAAACGCCGGACGGGCTGGGTGGCCCCGGCCGGACAACGGCGGGCGGGTGGGAGAAATCGCCGCGACAGCGGGGACATGCGACAGCCCGCCGCGACAGGGCGGCGGGCTGTGGGTGGGGTGGAGCAGCCGGTACTACCGGGACTCCACCGGGACGAAGTCGCGGATGACCTCGCCGGTGTAGATCTGGCGCGGACGCCCGATGCGCGACCCGGGCTCCTTGATCATCTCGTGCCACTGCGCGATCCAGCCCGGAAGGCGGCCGAGCGCGAACAGGACCGTGAACATCTCGGTCGGGAAGCCCATGGCCCGGTAGATCAGACCGGTGTAGAAGTCCACGTTCGGGTAGAGGTTGCGCGAGACGAAGTAGTCGTCGGAGAGCGCGTGCTCCTCCAGCTTGAGCGCGATGTCGAGCAGCTCGTCGGACTTGCCGAGGGCCGAGAGGACATCGTGCGCCGCCGCCTTGATGATCTTGGCGCGCGGGTCGAAGGACTTGTACACCCGGTGGCCGAAGCCCATCAGGCGGACGCCGTCCTCCTTGTTCTTCACCTTGTTGATGAAGGAGTCGACGTCGCCGCCGTTGGCCTGGATGCCCTCCAGCATCTCCAGGACCGACTGGTTGGCGCCGCCGTGCAGCGGGCCCCACAGCGCGGAGATGCCCGCGGAGATCGAGGCGAACATGTTCGCCTGCGACGAGCCGACCAGGCGGACCGTCGACGTCGAACAGTTCTGCTCGTGGTCCGCGTGCAGGATGAGCAGCTTGTCGAGGGCCGAGACGACGACCGGGTCGAGCTCGTACTCCTGGGCGGGGACCGAGAAGGTCATGCGCAGGAAGTTCTCGACGTACCCGAGGTCGTTGCGCGGGTAGACGAAGGGGTGGCCGATCGACTTCTTGTACGCGTACGCCGCGATCGTCGGCAGCTTGGCGAGCAGCCGGATCGTGGAGAGGTGACGCTGCTTCTCGTCGAACGGGTTGTGGCTGTCCTGGTAGAACGTGGACAGAGCGCTGACCACGGAGGACAGCATGGCCATCGGGTGGGCGTCGCGCGGGAAGCCGTCGAAGAAGCGCTTGACGTCCTCGTGCAGCAGGGTGTGCTGGGTGATCTCGTTCTTGAACGTGGCCAGCTCGTCGACCTTCGGCAGCTCGCCGTTGATCAGCAGGTACGCCACCTCGAGGAAGGTGGAGCGCTCGGCCAGCTGCTCGATCGGGTAGCCGCGGTAGCGCAGGATGCCCTGCTCGCCGTCGAGGTAGGTGACGGCGGACTTATAGGCGGCGGTGTTGCCGTAGCCGCTGTCCAGGGTCACCAGACCGGTCTGGGCGCGGAGCTTGCCGATGTCGAAGCCCTTGTCGCCGACGGTGGACTCGATCACCGGGTAGGTGTACTCGTCATCGCCGTACCGCAGTACTACAGCCTTGTTAGCGTTCTCGCTCACGTCATCCCTCACCGACGTTGTGCCTCTTCTTCGAGGTGCCCTGACTGTCTCTACCATCCCCCATTTGGCCCTGGAGAGTGCACTCGGGGTCGACCATTGGGCCTACTAGCGGCACTCAGTGCCGCCAACCTGGTCATCCTGCCCCCTTCGTCCCCGTTCCGAAAGTGGTGTGTGACCTTTACGACTCAAATGATCGATCAACCGCGTGGGGGCGTTGACGTCAAGCCGTGTGGCGGCCCGCGAGCCGGTGGTCCAGGGCCGTGCAGCGCCTGCCCGCGGAGACCGTGCGTACGGCCTGCCCCAGAGCCTTGCGCGAACCGACGAGTACGACCAGCTTCTTGGCGCGTGTCACGGCCGTATAGAGCAGATTCCGCTGAAGCATCATCCAGGCGCCGGCGGTGACCGGGATCACCACCGCCGGATACTCGCTTCCCTGGGAGCGGTGGATCGTCACCGCGTACGCGTGGGCGAGTTCGTCGAGTTCGTCGAAGTCGTAGGAGATCTCCTCGTCCTCGTCGGTCAGGACCGTCAGGTGCTGCTCGTCCTGGTCCAGGGCGGTGACGACGCCCACCGTGCCGTTGAAGACGCCGTTGCTCCCCTTGTCGTAGTTGTTCCTGATCTGGGTGACCTTGTCCCCCACGCGGAAGACGCGGCCGCCGAAGCGCTTCTCGGCCAGGCCGGGGCGGCCGGGGGTGATGGCCTGCTGGAGCAGGCCGTTCAGCGTGCCGGCGCCCGCGGGGCCGCGGTGCATGGGGGCCAGGACCTGGACGTCCCTGCGCGGGTCGAGCCCGAACTTCGCCGGGACGCGGCGGGCCGCGACGTCGACGGTGAGACGCCCGGCCTCCTCCGTGTCCTCCTCCACGAAGAGGAAGAAGTCCGCGAGGCCCTGGGTCAGGGGCGGCTGGCCGGAGTTGATCCGGTGGGCGTTGGTGACCACGCCCGACTCCTGCGCCTGCCGGAAGATGCGGGTCAGGCGCACGGCGGGGATCGGGCTGCCGTCGCTCAGGAGGTCCCGCAGGACCTCGCCCGCGCCGACGCTCGGCAGCTGGTCGACGTCGCCGACGAACAGCAGGTGCGCGCCGGGCGGGACGGCCTTCACCAGCTTGTTGGCCAGGAGCAGGTCCAGCATGGACGCCTCGTCCACGACCACCAGGTCGGCGTCCAGGGGCCGGTCCCGGTCGTACGCGGCGTCGCCGCCCGGCTTCAGTTCGAGCAGGCGGTGGACCGTGGAGGCCTCGGCGCCGGTGAGCTCGGCCAGGCGCTTGGCGGCGCGGCCCGTGGGCGCGGCGAGCAGCACCTTGGCCTTCTTGGCGCGGGCCAGCTCCACGATGGAGCGCACGGTGAAGGACTTGCCGCAGCCGGGCCCGCCGGTGAGGACGGCGACCTTGCGGGTCAGCGCGAGCCGGACGGCCGCCTCCTGCTCGGGGGCGAGCTCGGCGCCGGTGCGCCCCGCCAGCCAGCCGAGCGCCTTGTCCCAGGCCACGTCCTGGAAGCCGGGCATCCGGTCGTCGTCGGCGCGCAGGAGGCGCAACAGCTGGGCGGACAGGGACAGTTCGGCGCGGTGGAAGGGCACCAGATAGACGGCGGTGACGTCGGGGCCGCCGTCGGGGCCCGGCACGGACTCGCGCACCACGCCCTCCTCCTCGCCCGCGAGCTCGGCGAGGCAGTCGATGACCAGGCCCGTGTCGACCTGGAGGAGCTTGACCGCGTCGGCGATGAGGCGCTCCTCGGGCAGGAAGCAGTTGCCCTGGTCGGTGGATTGCGACAGGGCGTACTGGAGGCCGGCCTTGACGCGGTCGGGGCTGTCGTGCGGGATGCCGACGGACTG
Organism: Streptomyces sp. AN091965; assembly: GCF_022698285.1. Lineage (NCBI taxonomy): Bacteria > Bacillati > Actinomycetota > Actinomycetes > Kitasatosporales > Streptomycetaceae > Streptomyces > Streptomyces sp. AN091965. The sequence continues at coordinate 3,845,838 of NZ_JALDMY010000001.1, forward strand.
GGCGATGCGGTCGGCGGTGAGGAAGCCGATGCCCCAGACGTCGGCGGCCAGGCGGTACGGCTGGTTCTTGACCACGGAGATGGAGGCGTCGCCGTACTTCTTGTAGATCCGCACGGCGATGGAGGTGGAGACGCCGACGCCCTGGAGGAAGACCATCACCTCCTTGATGGCCTTCTGCTCCTCCCAGGCATCGGCGATCTTCTTGGTGCGCTTGGGGCCGAGGCCGGGCACCTCGATGAGCCGCTTGGGCTCGTGCTCGATGACGTCCAGGGTGTCCACGCCGAAGTGGGTCGTGATCCGGTCGGCCATGACGGGGCCGATGCCCTTGATGAGGCCGGAGCCGAGATAGCGGCGGATGCCCTGGATCGTGGCGGGCAGCACCGTCGTGTAGTTCTCCACGGTGAACTGCTTGCCGTACTGCGGGTGGGAGCCCCAGCGGCCCTCCATCCGCAGCGACTCGCCGACCTGCGCGCCGAGCAGCGACCCGACGACCGTGAGCAGGTCCCCGGCGCCGCGGCCGGTGTCCACGCGCGCGACCGTGTACCCCGTCTCCTCGCTGGCGAACGTGATCCGCTCCAGGACGCCCTCCAGGACGGCCGTGCGGGGTGCGGGGACACCGGGCGAACCCTGCCGGGCAGCAGTCGACATGATCCGACGCTACCGCCGGGCACCGACAACGCGTCCGGCGATCCCCTCGTACAGGGGCGCGAGGGGCAGGCGTGGCCTGGGTCACGATCTGGTTTCGGCCAGCTGTCAAGGGGTTGTCAGCCATCGTGTAATCGTTTTCACTCCCTCGTGTAATCGATTCCACGAGGAGGTGGCATCGGCAGTGGCAAGCGTCGGCATCAAAGACGTCGCGGCCCGTGCGGGAGTCTCCGTGGCGACGGTGTCCCGGGTCCTGAACGGGCACGCGTCCGTCAGCCCGGCCGCCCGCACCCGCGTGCTCGACGCCGTGGCGGCACTCGGCTACCGGCCCAACACCCTGGCCCGGTCCCTTCGCACCGACCAGACGCGCACGCTCGGGCTCGTCATCAGCGACGTCCTGAACCCGTACTTCACCGAGCTGGCCCGCTCCGTCGAGGAGGAGGCCCGCGCGCTCGGCTACAGCATCATCTTCGGCAACGCCGACGAGCGGCCCGAGGTCCAGGACCACCACATCCGCACCCTCCTGGACCGCCGCATCGACGGCCTGCTCGTCTCCCCCGCCGACGGCGGCTCCCCGCTGGTCCTGGACGCCGCGCGCGCGGGCACCCCGATGGTGTTCGTGGACCGGTGGATCGCGGGCGCGGACGTGCCCGTCGTCCGCTCGGACGGGCGCGCCGCGGTGCGCGACCTGGTGGCCCATCTGTACGCGCTCGGCCACCGCAGGCTCGCCATCATCGCGGGCCCCGCCGCCACGACCACCGGCAGCGAGCGCGTCGAGGCCTTCCGCGAGGCGCTCGCGGAGTACGGCCTCGACCTGCCCGCCGCCTACGTCGGCCAGGGCGACTTCCAGGCGGCGAGCGGGCGGCGCGCCACCGAGCGGTTCCTGGACCTGCCGACACCGCCCGACGTGGTCTTCGCCGCGGACAACCTGATGGCGCTCGGCGCGCTCGACGCCGTCCGCGCGCGGGGCCTGCGCGTGCCGCACGACATCGCGCTCGCCGCGTTCGACGACATCCCGTGGTTCGTGCACACCGACCCGCCGATCACCGCGATCGCGCAGCCGACGGGCGAGCTCGGCCGGGCCGCCGTACGGGCGCTCGCCGACCGCATCGAGGGGCGCGTGCCGCGGTCCGTGACGCTGCCCGCGCGCCTGGTCGTCCGGCGCTCGTGCGGCGAGCCCGCCGCCCCCGAAGCCCCCACCGAGGAATCCCCTGCTGGAAGGAGCACCCCGTGAGCCACGACGGTGAGCTGCTGCGCGTCGAGGGCATCCGCAAGGCCTTCCCCGGCGTCGTGGCGCTCGACGGCGTCGACTTCGACCTGCGCGCGGGCGAGGTGCACGTGCTGCTCGGCGAGAACGGCGCGGGCAAGAGCACGCTGATCAAGATGCTGTCCGGCGCCCACCAGCCCGACGCCGGGCGCATCCTGGTGGGCGGCGATGAGGTCCGCGTGCACGGCGCGCAGGACGCCGAGCGGCTCGGGATCGCCACCATCTACCAGGAGTTCAACCTCGTCCCCGATCTGACGGTGGCCGAGAACATCTTCCTGGGCCGCCAGCCCCGCCGCTACGGCCTGATCGACCGCAAGAAGATGGAGGCCGACGCGGCCGGGCTCCTCGCGCGCGTGGGCGTCGACGTGTCCCCGCGCGCCCGCTGCCGCGAACTCGGCATCGCCCGGCTGCAGATGGTGGAGATCGCCAAGGCGCTCAGCCTGAACGCGCGCGTGCTCATCATGGACGAGCCGACCGCCGTGCTCACCTCCGGAGAGGTCGACACGCTCTTCTCCCTCGTACGGGCGCTGCGCGCGGACGGCGTCGGCGTCGTCTTCATCACGCACCACCTGGAGGAGATCGCCGCGCTCGGGGACCGCGTGAGCGTCATCCGCGACGGCCGCAGCGTCGGCCAGGTGCCCGCGAGCACCCCCGAGGACGAGCTGGTGCGCCTGATGGTGGGCCGCTCCATCGAGCAGCAGTACCCCAGGGAGCGCCCCGAGGTCGCCGAGGAGGGCGCGCCGTTGCTGCGGGTGCGCGGTCTGACCCGCGGCGGCGTCTTCCACGGCGTGGACTTCGAGGTGCGCGCGGGCGAGGTCGTGGGCGTCGCGGGCCTGGTCGGCGCGGGCCGCACCGAGGTCGCGCGGGCCGTCTTCGGCGCCGATCCGTACGACGAGGGCTCGGTGGAGGTCGCGGGCCGCCCGGTCCCCCGGCACGACGTGTACGCGGCGATGACCGCGGGCATCGGCCTGGTGCCCGAGGACCGCAAGGGCCAGGGCCTCGTCCTCGACGCCTCGGTGGCGGACAACCTGGGCCTGGTGACGCTGCGTTCGGCGACCAGGGCCGGGCTCGTGGACCGCGCCGGGCAGCGCGCGGCGGCCGAGCGGATCGCCGAGCAGCTCGGCGTGCGCATGGCGGGCCTGCACCAGCACGTGCGCACCCTGTCCGGCGGCAACCAGCAGAAGGTCGTCATCGGCAAGTGGCTGCTCGCCAAGGCGCGGGTGCTGATCCTCGACGAGCCGACGCGCGGCATCGACGTCGGCGCGAAGGTCGAGATCTACCAGCTGATCAACGAGCTCACGGCGGCCGGGCACGCCGTCCTGATGATCTCCAGCGACCTGCCGGAGGTGCTCGGCATGAGCGACCGGGTCCTGGTGATGGCCCAGGGCCGCCTGGCGGGCGAACTGGCTGCCGGGGAAGCGACGCAGGACGCCGTGATGGCCCTGGCCGTCAGCACCGCCACCGCCCTTGACCGGGCCGCCGCCGAGCGGCACGACAGCGCCCCCGCGGGGGACGACAACGACGAGAAGGGAGCCTCCCGTGGCGACCACTGACCTGCGTCCGGACAAGCCCGGCGCAGCCGGCGCGGGCAGCGGCCTCGACCTGCGCCGCGTGCTGCTCGACAACGGCGCGCTGAGCGCCCTGGTGGTTCTGGTGGTGGCGATGTCGCTGCTCTCCGGCGACTTCCTCACCACGCAGAACCTGCTCAACGTCGGCGTGCAGGCGGCCGTGACGGCGATCCTCGCGTTCGGCGTCACGTTCGTCATCGTCGCGGCGGGCATCGACCTGTCGGTCGGCTCGGTGGCGGCGCTCTCGGCGACCGTCCTCGCCTGGTCGGCGACGAAGGAGGGCGTGCCGGTCTGGATCGCCCTGATCCTGGCGGTCGCCACGGGCCTGGCCTGCGGTGTCGTCAACGGCCTGCTCGTCTCGTACGGGAAGCTGCCGCCGTTCATCGCGACGCTCGCGATGCTGTCGATCGGCCGCGGCCTGTCCCTGGTGATCTCGCAGGGCAGCCCGATCGCGTTCCCGGAGTCCGTGTCCAAGGTCGGCGACACGCTCGGCGGCTGGCTGCCGGTGCCGGTGCTCGTGATGGTCGCGATGGGCCTGATCACCGCGCTGATCCTGGCGCGTACGTATCTGGGCCGCTCCATGTACGCGATCGGCGGCAACGAGGAGGCGGCCCGCCTCTCGGGCCTGCGGGTCAAGCGGCAGAAGATCGCGATCTACGCGCTCTCCGGTCTGTTCGCGGCCGTCGCGGGCATCGTGCTCGCCTCCCGCCTGGTGTCCGCGCAGCCGCAGGCCGCGCAGGGCTACGAGCTGGATGCGATCGCCGCGGTCGTCATCGGCGGGGCGAGCCTCGCGGGCGGCGTCGGCAAGGCGTCGGGAACGCTGATCGGCGCCCTCATCCTCGCGGTGCTCCGCAACGGCCTCAACCTCCTTTCGGTGTCGGCGTTCTGGCAGCAGGTCGTCATCGGCGTCGTGATCGCGCTCGCCGTGCTCCTGGACTCGCTGCGCCGGCGGACGTCGGCGACGGCGGGCACGCCGGTGGGCAGTACGTCCTCGGGGGCCGGGCGCAAGGGCCCGCAGGCGGTGAAGTACACGCTGGCGGCGGTTCTCGCGGCGGCCGTCATCGCGGCGGTGTCCCTGTGGAACCACGGCTCTTCGGGTACGTCCACGAAGGTCGGCCTGTCCCTGTCGACCCTGAACAACCCCTTCTTCGTCCAGATGAAGGAGGGCGCGCAGGCCGAGGCGGCGAAGGCGGGCGTGGACCTGACGGTCACGGACGCGCAGAACGACGCCTCCCAGCAGGCCAACCAGTTGCAGAACTTCACCAGCGGCAACATGAAGGCCGTCATCGTCAACCCGGTCGACTCCGACGCGGTGGGCCCGGCGGCGCGCGCCGCGAACAAGGCCGGGATCCCGGTGGTGGCCGCGGACCGGGGCGTGAACAAGGCGGACGTCGCCACGCTCGTCGCCTCCGACAACGTGGCGGGCGGCAGGCAGGCCGCGAAGGCCCTCGCCGACAAGCTCGGCGGCAAGGGCGAGGTGGTGGTCCTCCAGGGCACGGCGGGCACGTCCGCGAGCCGTGAGCGGGGCCAGGGCTTCGCCGAGGGCATCAAGGCCTTCCCCGGCATCAAGGTGGTGGCCAAGCAGCCCGCGGACTTCGACCGCACCAAGGGCCTGGACGTGATGACGAACCTGCTCCAGTCGCACGGGGGCGTCGACGGCGTGTTCGCCGAGAACGACGAGATGGCGCTCGGCGCGGTGAAGGCGCTCGGCGGCAAGGCGGGCAAGTCGGTGTCGGTGGTCGGCTTCGACGGCACGCCGGACGGTCTGACGGCCGTCGCGGACGGCACGCTGTACGCGTCGGTGGCGCAGCAGCCCAAGGAGCTGGGCCGGATCGCGGTGCGCAACGCGGTGGCCGTGGCCGACGACAAGAAGGTGCCGTCCTTGGTGAAGGTGCCGGTGAAGGTCGTCACGGCGGAGAACGTGAAGGCCTTCCAGTGACCGTACGGTGGCAGGGCGGCCACTTCAGGCGGCGTGAACAGCGCGAAAGGCAGTACGGGAATGGATGAGTACGACCTGTTGGTCGTGGGGTCGGCCAACGCCGACCTGGTGACGGCCGTGGCGCGGCGGCCGGGCGCGGGCGAGACGGTCCTCGGCTCCGACCTGGCCGTCCACCCGGGCGGCAAGGGCGCCAACCAGGCGGTGGCGGCGGCCCGGCTCGGGGCGCGCACGGCGCTGCTCGCGCGGGTCGGCGACGACGCGCACGGGCGGCTGCTCCTGGACGCCCAGGAGTCGGCGGGCGTCGACACGGCGGGCGTCCTCGTGGGCGGCGCGCCGACCGGGGTCGCGCTGATCACGGTGGACCCGTCGGGTGACAACAGCATCGTGGTGGCGCCGGGCGCGAACGCGCGGCTCACACCCGCCGACGTACGGGCGGCGCGGGGTCTGTTCGCGGCGGCGCGGGTGGTCTCGCTCCAGTTGGAGATCCCGCTGGAGACGGTCGCGGAGGCGGCCCGGGGCCTGGCGCCCGGGGCCCGGCTCGTGCTGAATCCCTCGCCGCCCGCCCCGCTGCCGTCGGAGGTCCTTGAGGCCTGCGATCCGCTGATCGTGAACGAGCACGAGGCGCGGGTGATCCTTGAGGGCGCCGGTGCGCGGGTGCCGGACTCCCCGGAGGAGTGGGCGGGGCGGCTGCTCGCGCTCGGCCCGCGCTCGGTGGTGGTGACGCTGGGCGCCGAGGGCGCGCTCGTGGCCACGGCCGAGGGTTGCGAGCGGGTGCCGTCGGTGAAGGTCGACGCGGTGGACACCACGGGTGCCGGGGACGCGTTCACGGCGGCTCTCGCGTGGCGGCTCGGCGTGGGCGAGGACCTGGTGGCGGCGGCGCGGTACGCGGTGCGGGTCGGGGCCCTCGCGGTGACGCGGGCGGGGGCGCAGGCCTCGTACCCGACGGCCGCCGAGGTGGCGGAGCTCGGCGGGGCGGGCGCGGCGCGGTGAAGCGGGCGGGCATACTCAACCGCCATCTCGCGGGCGCGCTCGCGGAGCTCGGCCACGGGGACCGCGTGCTCGTGTGCGACGCGGGCATGCCCGTTCCGGTGGGGCCCCGGGTGGTGGATCTGGCGTTCACGGCCGGGGTGCCGTCGTTCGCGCAGGTCCTCGACGGGCTGCTCGCGGAGCTCGTGGTGGAGGGCGCGGTGGCGGCCGTCGAGGTGCGGGCGGCGAATCCGGCGGCGGCCGGGCTCCTGGCGGAGCGCTTCCCGGGAGCCGCGCTGGATCTCGTCCCGCACGACGAGGTGAAGGAGCGGTCGGCGGGCGCGCGGCTCGTCGTGCGCACCGGGGAGGCTCGGCCTTATGCGAATGTGCTGCTGACCTGCGGGGTCTTTTTCTGAGGTGTGGTGTGGGGCCCGGCGTTCCGCATCCGGCGTTTTCGAAGGGGCCCGGTCCGTCGACCGGGCCCCTTCGGTTTCCCCTCCCTTGTCAGCGCCCTTCCGGATCCCCCCAGATCCCCCCTCCAGAGCGCATGACACCCACTACGACCCGTGACACCCGGGAACGGTTGCACGGCTTCGGAAAGTTACTCCGGAAGATTTCAGGGTGCCGACAAACCCGCCCGGACGTAGCTTTCCGTACATGAGCGACACCTCATTCGAAGACGACGTGATGAACGAGCTGGGCGACGACAAGCTCCAGGAGATCGCCACCCTGCTCGGCACGGACGCGGAGGGGGCGCGGAGCGTCGTGGGCACCACGGCCTCCACCCTGTCCGCGCCCCTTCAGGAGGAGGCGGCCGCACAGGCGCCCGCCCCCGCGGAAGAACCACCGCTCCAAGGCGTCGCCACGCTGGGCGGCGGCCTCGGCGGGCTGCTCGGCGGCGGCATGACGGCAGGCTTCCTGGCCAAGGTCGCCAAGCCCGTGGCGACGGCGGTCTCGAAGAAGACGGGCCTGCCCGTGGCCACGGTCACCCGGGTGATCGAACTGCTGATCCCGGTGATCCTCGCCGTGCTCAGCAAGCGCGCGGGCCGCACACCTCCGCGTACCTCCTGACGGTCTCCGCGAGGACCTCGCGGCCGTCCCGCGCCCACAGCTCCTCGTTGAACAGCTCCACCTCGACCGGCCCCGCGTAGCCCGCCCCTGACATCAGGCGGCGCCAGTGGGCGAAGTCGACCGCCCCGTCGCCGAGCGGGCCCCGGCCGGTGAGCGCGCCGTGCGGCAGCGGCGTCGTCCAGTCGGCCAGCTGGAACGCGTGCAGACGGCCCGCCGCACCCGCCCGGACGACCAGGTCGGGCACGGTGTCGTCCCACCACAGGTGGTACGTGTCCACACACACGCCCACCCGCTCGGCCGGGAACGGCTCCACCAGGGCCAGCGCCTGCGCCAGTGTGGACACGACGCTGCGGTCCGCCGCGTACATGGGGTGCAGCGGCTCGACGGCCAGGCGGACCCCTCTGGCCGCCGCGTAGGGGGCGAGTTCCACCAACGCCGCGGCCACGCGGGCGCGGGCCGCGAGCAGGTCGCGGTCGCCGGGCGGGAGGCCGCCGGGGACCAGGACCAGCGTGTCGGTGCCCAGCGCCGCCGCCTCGTCCACGGCCGCGCGGTTGTCGGCCAGGGCCCGGGCCCGCTCCACCGGTTCCGCCGCGGTGAGGAAGCCGCCCCGGCACAGCGTGGTGACCGTCAGGCCCGCGTCCCGCACCAGCTTCGCCGCCGCCTCCACCCCGTACGCCCGGACCGGCTCCCTCCACAGGCCGACGCCCCTGATGCCGAAGTCCACGCAGGCCGCGACCAGTTCGGGCAGGGGGAGCTGCTTGACCGTCATCTGGTTGACGCTGAACTCCGTGGGTGCCGCCGCCGTGCCCGTCATCGCCCCACCCCGTGGACCTCTCGCAGCAGGCCCATGCGGTGTTCCGCCAGGCCCGGGTCGGGGAACAGGCCCAGCCCCGCGGCCCGTTCGTACGCCGTCAGGAGATGGGGCAGCGAGCGCGCCGACTGGAGTCCGCCGACCATGGTGAAGTGCTCCTGGTGGCCCGCCAGCCAGGCGAGGAACACCACACCCGTCTTGTAGTAGCGCGTGGGGGGCTCGAAGAGGTGGCGGGCCAGCGCCACCGTGGGGTCGAGGATCGCGCGGAACCCTGCGGGGCCCTCCGCGTCGAGCGCGCGCATCGCCTTCGCCACCAGGGGCGCCAGTGGGTCGAAGACCCCGAGGAGCGCGTCGCTGAAGCCGTGCTCGTCGCCCGCGATCAGCTCCGGGTAGTGGAAGTCGTCACCCGTGTAGCAGCGGACGCCCGGCGGCAGGCGGCGGCGCAGCGCCTTCTCCCTGTCCGCGTCCAGGAGCGAGATCTTCACACCGTCCACCTTCTCCGGGTGGGCGGAGATGACCTGGAGGAACGTCTCCGTTGCCGCGTCCAGGTCTCGCGTCCCCCAGTAGCCCTCCAAGGCCGGGTCGAACATCGGGCCCAGCCAGTGCAGGATCACCGGCTCCGTGACCTGGTCCAGCAGCCCGCCGTACAGGGAGAGGTAGTCGTCGGGGCCCCTCGCCGTCGCCGCCAGGGCCCTGGACGCCATGAGGATCGCCTGCGCTCCCGCCTCTTCGACCAGGGCCAGTTGCTCCTCGTACGCGTCGCGCACCTCGGCCGGGGTGGCCGCGGCCCCGGTGAGCTGGTCGGTGCCCGCCCCGCACGCCACGCGGCCGCCCACCGCCTTCGCCTCCGCCGCCGAGCGCCGGATCAGCTCCGCCGCGCCCGGCCAGTCCAGGCCCATGCCGCGCTGCGCGGTGTCCATCGCCTCGGCCACGCCCAGGCCGTGCGCCCACAGGTGACGGCGGAAGGCCAGGGTGGCGTCCCAGTCGACGGCGGCGGGGCCTTCCGGGGGGACGTCCGCGTGTGGGTCCGCGACGATGTGGGCCGCGGCGAAGACCGTGCGGGGTCCGGCTTGCGCGGGGGCGCTTCGTTCTTGTTCGGGCTGAGGTGTTCTGTCGGCTGCTGGCGCGTCGTGGGCTGGCGCGTCGTGGCCTGCCGCGTCGTGGCCTGCCGCGTTGTCGGCCTTCGCTCCGCTTTCCCTCACAGTGCGATCTCCGGTACGTCGATCCTGTGGCCCTCCGCCGCCGACCTCAGGCCCAGCTCCGCCAGCTGCACCCCCCGGGCCCCCGCCAGCAGGTCCCAGTGGTACGGCGCGTCCGCGTACACGTGCCTGAGGAACAGCTCCCACTGCGCCTTGAAGCCGTTCTCGAACTCCCCGTTGTCCGGCACCTCCTGCCACTGCTCGCGGAAGGCGTGCCGCGACGGCAGGTCCGGGTTCCACACCGGCTTCGGCGTCGCCGCTCGGTGCTGGACGCGGCAGCCGCGCAGGCCCGCCACCGCCGAGCCCTCGGTGCCGTCGACCTGGAACTCGACCAGCTCGTCCCGGTGCACCCGCACCGCCCAGGACGAGTTGATCTGTGCGATCACTCCGCCCTCCAGCTCGAAGATCCCGTACGCCGCGTCGTCCGCCGTCGCGTCGTACGGCTTCCCCCGCTCGTCCCAGCGCTGCGGCACGTGCGTCGCCGTCACCGCCTGGACGCTCCGGACCCGGCCGAACAGCTCGTGCAGCACGTACTCCCAGTGCGGGAACATGTCCACGACGATGCCCCCGCCGTCCTCCGCCCGGTAGTTCCACGACGGGCGCTGCGCCGCCTGCCAGTCGCCCTCGAACACCCAGTAGCCGAACTCCCCCCGCACCGACAGGACCCGGCCGAAGAACCCGCCGTCCAGGAGGCGCTTGAGCTTCCGCAGGCCCGGCAGGAACAGCTTGTCCTGGACCACCCCGTGCTTCACCCCCGCCGCGTGCGCCCGCCGGGCCAGGTCCAGGGCCCCGTCCAGGGTGGTCGCGGTCGGCTTCTCCGTGTAGACGTGCTTGCCCGCCGCGATCGCCTGCCGCAGCGCCGCCTCCCGCGCCGCCGTCACCTGCGCGTCGAAGTAGACCTCGACGGCCGGGTCCGCCAGGACCTCCGCCAGGTCCGTCGACCAGTTCGTCAGGCCGTAGCGGTCCGCGAGCTCGCGCAGCGCGCCCTCCCTGCGGCCCACCAGGACCGGCTCCGGCCACAGCCGGGTGCCGTCGCCCAGGTCGAGGCCGCCCTCCTCGCGCAGCGCGAGCAAGGAGCGGACCAGGTGCTGGTGGTGACCCATCCGTCCGGTCACGCCGTTCATGGCGATACGGACCGTCCTGCCTGTCACGTGAGTTCCTCCCTGGGGCCCGGGGTGGCTCTTGGGGCAGGTTCGCGTCGATCCACCTGCCCTTCGAGGCGTAGCAAGCGCTTTCTACGGGGGAGAAGCTAGCCTGCGGACAACGTTCGTACAAGACCGGAGGACCGGAGGACCACTAGATGACCGTGACCCTGGCGGACGTGGCGGCCCGCGCCCAGGTGTCCCCCGCCACCGTCTCCCGCGTACTGAACGGCAACTACCCCGTCGCCGCCGCCACCCGCGAGCGCGTCCTGCGCGCCGTGGACGAGCTCGACTACGTCCTCAACGGGCCCGCGAGTTCGCTCGCCGCCGCGACCTCCGACCTCGTCGGCATCCTCGTCAACGACATAGCCGACCCCTTCTTCGGCATCATCGCGAGCGCCGTCCAGTCCGAGATAGGCGGGCCCGGCGGGCGCGCCGGGGGCGAGCGCATGGCCGTCGTCTGCAACACGGGCGGCTCCCCCGAGCGCGAGCTGACCTATCTGACGCTCCTCCAGCGGCAGCGGGCCGCCGCCGTCGTGCTCACCGGGGGGACCAGCGAGGATCCCGAGCACGCGGCGGCCATCGGGGCCAAGCTGCGGCGGCTCGGGGACGCGGGGTCCCGGGTGGTGCTGTGCGGGCGGCCTCCGGCCGAGGGGGCTCCGGACTCCGTCGCCCTCACGTTCGACAACCGGGGTGGCGGGCGGCGCCTCACCGAGCACGTCCTGGGGCTCGGGCACCGGCTCGTGGGGTACATCGCGGGGCCCGTGGAGCGGACCACCACGCGCCACCGGCTCGAAGGGCACCAGGAGGCCCTCTCGGCGGCCGGCCTTCCCGACGATCCCCGGCTGACCTTGCACGGGCCCTACGACCGGCGCTCCGGATACGACGCCACCGTCGAACTCCTGCGGCGCGAGCCCGGCTTGACCGCCGTCGTCGCCGCGAACGACACCGTCGCCCTGGGGGCGTGTGCCGCCCTGCGGGACCGGGGGCTCTCGATTCCCGGGGACGTGTCCGTGGCCGGGTTCGACGACCTGCCGTTCAGCGTGGACGCGGTGCCCGCGCTCACCACCGTGCGGTTGCCGCTGTACGAGGCCGGGGCTCGGGCCGGGCGGATCGCCATGGGGCGGGAGGAGGAGCCGCCCGGGGGGATCGCCACGGTGCACGGGGAGTTGATGGTGCGGGGGTCCACGGGGGTCCCTGGCGGGGCTGGTTAGCTCTGGGGGCCGCTGCGTTGTGGTGCCGGTTCGTTGTGGTGCCGGTTCGTCTTCCTCTTTCCCGCCGCGCCTTGCGCCCGGTGCCGGTTCGTCTTCCTCTTTCCCGCCGCGCCTTGCGCCCGGTGCCGGTTCGCTGCCCTCTTTCCCGCCGCGCCTTGCGCCCGGTGCCGGTTCGCTGCCCTCTTTCCCGCCGCGCCTTGCGCCCGGTGCCGGTTCGCTGCCCTCTTTCCCACCGCGTTTTGCGCCTGCCGTCCAGGAGGGGCGGGGCCCCGGCGGTATGTCCGTCCTCGCCGTCATGTGCGCGGGGTGGGTTCCTGCCCGGGGCAGTGCCGTTGCTGTGCTCCGGGCGGACATACCGCCGTGTCCCCTTCCGTTTCGTCGGCGACTGACCGTGCTCAGTGGCTGATCGTCCAGCTGCCCACTTCGTTGTACTCGGAGTCGTAGATCTTCTGTGTCGCGCCGGGGGTCAGCTCGCAGTGGTGGAGGTTGCCCGCCCAGTAGCGCAGGATCCGGGGCAGTTCGTGGTGCGCCGCCGTCTCGTCGCATTCGACTTCCAGGTGGAATCTCATGGCTTCCATCGTTTCATTGAAGTTGCTCTTGAGGGTTTTGCGCTCTGGAGCGGAGAATCGCTGTGGTAAGCCTCAAGTGGCTCAGGCTTGGGAGGGTTCGTCCTGGTCGAGAAGAAGGCCCATCGGCCCATCGGCGTCGGCCTCGTGGGGCAGGACTGGCGGCTTCCGCTCGGGGACGAATGACGCGGGGCGTTCTGGATAGGGTCCCGGCCATGAAACTCGCCTTCTCCACGCTCGGCGTGCCCGGCCTGCCCGTCGCGGACGTGCTCCGCCTCGCCACCACGCACGGCTACCACGGCGTCGAGCTGCGCGCACATCCCGAGGAACCCGTCCACCCGGGGCTCGGCGCCGCCGAACGGGCCGATGTCGCCGCCGCCTTCAAGGACGCCGGGGTTTCCGTGCTGGGGGTCGCCGGGTACGCGCGGCTCGCCTCGGACGAACCCGACGAGGCCGTCCTCGACGAGGTACGGGGGCTGGTCGGGCTCGCCCGGGACCTGGGAGCTCCGTTCGTCCGCGTCTTTCCCGGGGGCGGGGAGGGCACCGACGCCGACGCCGTCGCCGCCCGGCGGCTCGGGGTCGCCGCCGAGTTCGCCGCCGACGCCGGGGTGCGGGTGCTGATGGAGACCCACGACTCGCACCGCACCGGCGCCGACGCCGCCCGCGTCCTCGGCGCCGTCGGGCATCTGCACGCCGGTGCCCTGTGGGACCTCATGCACACCTGGCTGGGCGGCGAGGACGTCACCGAGACCTTCGCCGCGCTCGGGCCCTATCTCGGCTACGTCCAGGTGAAGGACATCGCGAGCGCCGATGACACCACCCCCCTCGCCCTCGGGGCCGGGGCGCTCCCGGTCGCCGAGTGCGTCCAGCTCCTCGGTCGGCGGGGCTGGGACGGCTGGCTGTGCTGGGAGTACGAGAAGCGGTGGTACGAGGATGCCCCTCCGCTTGATGAATTGCTGAGCGGGGGGCGGGAGTTGCTCGCCCGGCTCGTGAGTGACGCGAGCGCCCCGTAGTTCTCAGTGCTCCCTAGCGGTTAGTGTTCCGTACGCAGCGCTCAGTGCTCCGTCCGCAGCACTCAGTGCCCCGTCACGCTCAGTGTCCCGTAGTTCTCAGTGCCCCGTAGCGCTCAGTGCTCCGTAGCGCTCAGTGCTCCGTCTCCGCTTCCGTCACGTACGCGTGCAAGCGGCTCGTTCCCTCCAAGGTCGCCCTGGACGTGCGGGTGAGGTCCCGCGTCCTGCGGTCCAGGGCCGCGCGCAGGGCCTCGCTGCCGCCCGTCTCGCGCAGGTCCTCAAGGACCGGGCGGATCTGGGCCAGGGGGTGGCCCGCCTGGCGGAGCAGGCTGATCATGCGGGCGTCGCGGAGGTCCGCCGCGCCGTAGCGGCGGTAGTGGGTGCCGCGCTCCCGGGCGGGTGCGAGCAGGCCCGCCGACTCCCACACCCGCAGCGCCGAGGGGCGCACGCCCACCCGGGCCGCCGCCTCCGACACGGTGAGCGGGACGCGGGGGCGGCGGAGCCCGGGCTCGTCCGCCGAGGCCTCGCCCGCGACCGCCTGGAGCGCCTCGGCCGTCGCCCGCAACGCCTCGCGCCGGGCGTGCAGTTCCGCGTGCGCGGCGTCCACCAGGGCCAGCGCCCCGGGCACGTCGTCCGCGTGCACCGCGCGCATGATCTCCCGCGCCGTCTCCGGACCGAAGCCCCTCGCCAGCGCGCGGTACGTCAGGAGCGCCCGGGCGTGCACCGGGTGGAAGCGGCGGTAGCCGGACGCGGTCCGCTCCACGGGCGGCAGGACGCCCGCGTCCGCGTAGTCGCGGACCAGTTGGGTGGACACGCCCGCGAGCCGGGCCAGGTCGACGGGGCGCAGGGCTCGCTCGGCGGTCATACCGGTGTCGCGGTTTCCTTCGTGGCTGCGGGAGGCATGGGCGCAGCGTACGCCGGAGGCTTCGGCGTACGGGCGAAGGAGGTCAGCGCCACCCCGCCGACCAGGAGGGCCGCCGCGCACCACTGGAGTCCGCTCACCGACTCGTCGAGGAACAGCGCCGACGACGACATGCCGAACACCGGGACCAGGAGCGTGAAGGGCGCCACTGTCGACGCGGGGTGGCGGCGCAGCAGCCACCCCCAGGCTCCGAAGCCGAAGACCGTCGCGACCCAGGCCACCCAGACGACGACCCCCGCCCCCTGCCAGTCGAGCGAGCGCAGCGCGTCCAGGTCGCGGGACGGGCCCTCGAACAGCAGCGAGAGGGCGAGCAGCGGCAGGATCGGGACCGTGCTCACCCACACCATGAAGTTCAGGGCGTCGGGAGGTGCCGCCTTGCGGGTGAGGACGTTGGACACGCCCCAGCAGGCGGCGGCCGCGATCGTCAGGCCGAAGGCGGTCAGCGGGCCCGACGCGCCCTCGTCGACCGCCGCCACGCCGATGCCCGCGAGCGCCACGGCCATGCCCGCCACGCGTATGCGCGAGGGCACCTCGCCGAGCACCGCGAAGGCGATGAGCGCGGTGAACACCGACTGGACCTGGAGGACCAGCGAGGACAGGCCCGCGGGCATGCCCGCGTCCATGCCGATGAACAGCAGGCCGAACTTCGCCACGCCCAGGGCCAGGCCCACGCCGATCAGCCACTTCCACGCGACCTTGGGGCGGCCGACGAGGAACACGGCGGGCAGCGCCGCGACCAGGAAGCGCAGGGCCGAGAAGAGCAGCGGCGGGAAGTGGTCGAGGCCGATCTCGATCACGACAAAGTTGACGCCCCAGATGGCGGTGACGAGCACGGCCAGGGCGATGTGGGAGGGACGCATGCGTCGAGGATCACTCGCCGGGAGCGTGTAGCACCAGCACGGATTTCTTCATGATTGGATTTAGCTGTGCTTAGTGTTTGGGTGTCGGTGAGTTGTTCCGGTGCCCGTTCCGGTGCGTCGTCGCTTCGGTGCCCCGTTGTTCCGGTGCCCGTTCCGGTGTGCCGTCGCTTCGGTGCCCCGTTGTTCCGGTGCCCGTTCCGGTGCGTCGTCGCTTCGGTGCCCCGTTGTTCCGGTGCCTGTTCCGGTGCGTCGTCGCCTCGGTGCCCCGCCGTTCCGGTGCCTGTTCCGGTGCGTCGTCGCCTCGGTGCCCCGCCGTTCCGGTGCCTGTTCCGGCGCCGTCGCCTCGGTGCCCCGCCGTTCCGTGCGTCGTCGCTTCTGTGGTCCCGTCGTGGTGGCGGGGCCCGTACGCCCGTGGTGGTGAGGGTTTCCGATCATCCGGCGGCCGCGCCTGCCCCCCGTGAACCCCAGGAGGTCTCCTTGCTCGATCTGGCCCGGCTCAAGGCGCTGCACGCCGTGTCCGTGCACGGGACCGTGGGCGCGGCCGCCGCCGCCCTCGGTTATACGCCCTCCGCCGTCTCCCAGCAGATCGCCAAGCTGGAACGGGAGACCCGCACCACCCTGCTCGAACGCCGGGGGCGCGGCGTCGCGCTCACCGAGGAGGCGCTGCATCTCGCCGCTGCCGCACGGGAGTTGCTGGCCGTCATGGAGCGCGCCGAGACGGAGCTGGAGGAGCGGCGCGGCGTGCCCGCGGGGCGGCTGACGGTCATGGCCTTCGCCTCCGCGGCGCGCGGGCTGCTGCCCGGGGTCCTCGCCGAGCTCGCGCGGCGCCATCCGGCCCTGGACGCCCGGCTCTCCGAGGTCGAGCCGCATCTGTCGGTGGACCTCGTCGCCAAGGGCGTGGTGGACCTCGCGGTCGTGCACGACTGGGACATCACTCCGCTGGCCACGCCGCCCGGCGTCGACCAGGCGGTGATCGGCGACGACCTGTGCGACCTGCTCGTACCGGAGGGTCATCCGCTCGCCGGGCGGGACGCCGTGCGGCGCACCGATCTGAAGGGCGAGCGCTGGGTCTCGCAGCCGCCGGGGCAGATCTGTCACGACTGGCTGGTGCGGACGATGCGGGCCGCCGGGTGCGAGATGGACATCGTCCACCAGGCCGAGGAGAACCCCACGCTGATCGCGCTCGTCGCCGCCGGGCTCGGCATCGCGCTGATCCCCCGTCTCGGGCGCGGCCCGCTGCCGCCCGGTGTGGTCGCGGTGCGCCTCGACCCGCTGCCGATGCGCCGCCTGTACGCGGTGTGGCGGACCGGCGCCGCCCGGCGGCCCGCGATCGCGGAGACCGTACGGGTGCTGCAGGAGGCGTGGCCCGACCAGGGCCCGGCGCGGGCCTGTTGAGCGGCTCCTGCGTCCCAGCGTCACCGCGCGCACCGACTTCGCGCGTTCCGCGCCCCTCGGGGAACCCGGAGGGCGGCCCGCTCGTCCAACGGACACGCTGCCGGAGAGTCTCGCGAGCGGTGTCGGCATCGCTGCTGGCTGCGACCGCTGACCTCCCTCTCCGCCGCCCGCGGCCGGCAGCGAGCCGCCACCGGTGCGCCCCCTCCATTGCGCCGGTGGCGGCACCGTCCCGGCTTCCGGAGCCTTGACCCGCCGCACGGCACGGGATATCCGTGGCAGGTGCCTCACGACTCTCTTGACGCTGCCCCTGTCACCGTGGACGACCCGCGTGCCCTCCTGGCTCGCATGACGCTCGAAGAGAAGGTCGGCCAGCTCTTCGTCCTGCACGTGTACGGACACCACGCCACCGAGCCCGACCCCGCCGACATGGAGGTCAACGAGCGCGAGCTCGGGGTCCGCACCGCCGCCGAGGCCGTCGCCAAGTTCCGGCCCGGCGGGCTCATCTACTTCGGCTGGGCCCACAACACCCGTGATCCGCGCCAGCTCGCCACCCTGTCCAACGACGTGCAGCGCGTCGCCCTCGGGCAGTCGCCCGGCGTGCCGCTGCTGCTCACCATCGACCAGGAGCACGGCGTCGTCGCCCGCGTCGGCGCGCCCGCCACGCTCCTTCCGGGCGCGATGGCGCTCGGTGCGGGCGGCTCCCACGACGACGTGCGCGAGGCGGCCCGCATCGCCGGTGCCGAACTGCGCGCGCTCGGCGTCTTCCAGAACTACGCGCCCTCCGCCGACGTGAACGTGAACCCGGCCAACCCCGTGATCGGCGTACGCTCCTTCGGCGCGGGCCCCGACGCCGTCTCCGGCTTCGTGACCGCCCAGATCGAGGGCTACCAGAGTGCCGGGATCGCCACCGCCGCCAAGCACTTCCCCGGCCACGGCGACACCGAGACCGACAGCCACACCGCGCTTCCGCACATCCACCACAGCCGCGAGGAGTGGGAGGAGCTCGACGCCCCGCCGTTCCGCGCCGCGCTCGCCGCCGGGGTCGACGCCGTGATGACCGCGCACCTCGTCGTGCCCGCCCTCGACCCGGCGCTCGACCCGGCCACCCTCTCGTACCCGATCGTCACCGGCGTGCTGCGCGAACAGCTCGGCCACCAGGGCCTGGTGGTGACCGACTCGCTGTCCATGCAGGGCGTGCGCACCAAGTACGGCGACGACCGCGTGGCCGTGCTCGCCCTGAAGGCGGGTGTCGACCAGCTCCTGGACCCGCCGCAGCCGGAGCTCGCCTGGAACGCGGTCGTGCGCGCCGTGCGCGAGGGCGAGCTGAGCGAGGAGCGCATCGACGCCTCCGTGCTGCGCGTCCTCGAACTCAAGGCGAAGCTCGGGCTCTTCGACGATCCGTACGTCTCCCTCGACGGCGTCGACGAGACCGTCGGCAGCAGCGCCCACCGCGCCGCCGCCGACCGCATCGCCGACCGTACGACCACGCTCCTGCGCAACGACGACGGCCTGCTCCCGCTGTCCCCCGACACCCATCGCGACCTGCTCGTCGTCGGCGCCGACCCGGTGTCCCCGTCCGGCACGACCGGTCCGCCGACCTCCGTCCTCGCCGCCGCGCTCACCGAACTCGGCTTCGACGTCGCCGTGTTGAGCACGGGGGGAGCGCCTTCCAAGGAAGCCGTCGACGACGCCGTGGCCGCCGCAGCGGGGCGTGCCGCCGTGCTCGTCACGGCCTACGACGTCGCGGAGGGCGACGCGCAGCACGGCCTCGTCGCCGCGCTGACCGCCACCGGCGTGCCCGTCGTCACCCTCGCGGTCCGCACCCCGCAGGACCTGCCCGGTGGCGCCGCCCTCGCCACCTACTCCTGGACCGACGTCGAACTGCGCGCCGCCGCCCGCGTCATCGCGGGGCGCACCCGGCCCACGGGCCGCCTGCCGGTGCCCGTGCCGCGCCCGGACGACCCCGGGCAGGTGCTGTACCCCATCGGGCACGGCCTTTCGTACGAGCCGTACGCCGCGTCCGACTGACGGGCGTACCGGCCGTACGCAGCGCGCGTCCCGCCCCGTCGCCAACGAGCGCAAAGCCTCCCGAGCGCCTGGCGTGCCCGCGCGTGGCGGGGTCACGCTGGGTACACATGGTCATGGGGCGGGGGGCTGCCATGTGGACGACCAGGGCGGAAGCGGCGTGCGGGGGCGCGCTGCTCGCCGCCGCCCTGGTCCTGGCGGGATGTCAGAAGTCTGGGGGCTCCGACGCCCCCTCCGAGCGGCCCTCGCTCACCGGAGCGCCCGGCGGGCACGGGGCCGTCTTTCTCGGCATCGATGACTGCGCGTCGCGGGGGCGCGAGCGCGTCACGGAGGTGCCCTGCGGCAGCGAGCGGGCCGCCGCGCGCGTCATCGCCCGCCACGACGGGCCCGTCGGCGACGGGCCCCTGTGTCCCGCCCGCACCGACTACGTCCTGCACATCAGCGAGCGCCGGCCCGCCGTCGACGAGGACGGCGACGGGGAGGTGTCGCGCGGGTACGCCTGCATGCGGAATCTGGAGCCGCCGCATCCCGGGGATCCCGGGGGCGGGGGCGGGCCCCGGACCGTCGTGGGCGACTGTGTGTACGGGGCCGGGCGGGGCGAGGTCCGCGAGACCCCCTGCGACGGCTCGGGCCGCCGGGCCCCGGAGTACCGCGTCGTGGCAGCCGTGGCCACGCGGCCTTCCTGCGCGCCGGGCACCGCCCTGTACGTGTCCCTGGGCGGCACCCGCCCGGTCGGCTGCGCGGTCCGGGTGTGACTCAGAACGCCGGACGGGCCGGATTCGGCCCGCCCGGCGTGTGAGGACGAGGCGCGGAGCGCCGATTACGGCCGCAGCGTCTGCTCGCGCAGGCGTTCGCGGTCGAGCTTCGCGTCGTACGGGGCCGGCTTCGCCGTGGGGACTCCGGCCCAGGCGAGGATGCGCTCCGTGGCCTTGGTCTTGTCGGCGGACGTGAGCCCGGCGACGTTCGCCCCGTGGTTGCCGCCCGGCGCCGTGAAGACGTGGGAGTCGTGCTTGACCCCGCGCGCGGGGCGGAACGGCTCCGCGCCCCACGGGTCGTTCTCCCCGTACACGAACATCATCCGGTGGGAGTTGTGGCGCACCCAGCGGTCGACGTCCTTCATGGCGTGCTTCTGGAAGGTCATCGGGATGTCGCGCGGCACGAAGTTCCGCGGCGGCTGGTAGCCGTAGCGGCTCAGGTCGGCGAGCCAGGGCTGCTTGATGTCGGGCGAGCCGAGCTGCGTACCGGCCTGGTAGTAGTACGGGGTGTAGTACTCAAGACCCTGGTCGGCGTAGGAGGACCAGCCGCCGACGTCCTCGATCCAGTCGAACAGGACCTGGTCGGAGGCCGCCGCGGCGGTCGGCACCTTCGCGCAGGCGGTCGCCGACTGCTGGTACTGCCAGAAGCCCCAGTTCACGTCGAGGACGACGGCTTCGAAGGCCTTGTCGAGGTTGCCGATGGTCTTGAAGGTGTAGCCGTTGGCGGCCGCGTGGGCGGCGTACAGCTTCTCCAGGGGCTCCCGGCGCACCAGGGCCTCGCGCTGCACGGCCTCGATCTTCGTGCGGCACTCCTTGGTGCCGACGGTCGCGAGGAAGCGGTCGTAGGCGGAGTCTTCCTTGTTGTTCACGTCGTTGGGCGCGACGTACGCGACGACGCCGTCCATGTCGCGCGGGTAGAAGCGCTCGAAGTAGGTGGCGGTCATGCCGCCCTTGGAGGCGCCGGTGGACAGCCACTTCTTCGTGTAGATCGGCTTGAGGGCCTTGAAGATGCGGTGCTGGTCGCTGGCGGCCTGCCAGATGTCGAGCTTCTTCCAGTCGGCCGGGGCCGGGCGGGACGGCGTGAAGAAGCGGTACTCCATGGAGACCTGGTTGCCGTCGATGATGCGGGTGGGCTCGGAGCGGCCCGGGTTCACGTTCAGGCCGTAGCCCGAGGTGTGGAAGACGGTGGGCCGGGCGGTGTCCTTGTGCAGCACGGTGATGCGCTGCTGGAAGGTGCCCTTGGAGGGGTGCCGGTGATCCACCGGCTGGCGGTAGTTCAGGACGAAGAAGCGGTAGCCGTCGTACGGCTTCTCCTCGATGAGGCTCATGCCCTTGATGGCGAGGAGCCGGTCCTTGATGTCGGTCTTGGCTGCGGGTGCCCCGGGCGTGGCGGCGGTGGCCGCCGTGGCTCCGGTGAAGCCTATGGTGCCTATGAGCACCACGAGTGACAGCACCCATCTGAGCGCCTTGCGCATGCGTCCTCCCCTGTCGGCGCGGCAATTCCCCGGAACCTAACGGAGCAACTGGCCGCACACCAGGCCGCATTGGCGACAAAGGGGTGCTTCACCGCCATCTCGGGCGGGGGAAAATTCACTTAGGGGACGGCCGGGTCCGCCCAGCGGACGCGCGGCCCGTGCCGGGAGTGGCGCCGGGCGGTCAGCAGAGGATCCAGCCGGAGCTGACCCCGCGGCCGCTCACATCGCCCTTGATCCACACGCAGCGGTGGCCCGCGTGCACCTTCACCGGGCCCGCCAGGCGCACGAAGCGGCCGTGGTCCCGCACCGGTCGGCTGCCGCGCGCCTGCACGCTGACGGACATGGGCTTGCGGTTGCGGGCGCTCTTGGCGTAGGTCACGGCGCAGACGAAGCCGCGCTTCTTGTAGAGGACGACCTTGCCGGTGGCGAAGGCGAGCGTGCGGATCTTCTGGCCGGGGCAGACCGGGGCGGCCTGGGCCGCGCCCGCGCCGGGGCCCACCAGCGTGAACAAGAGGGCAGCGGCGACCGCGGCGGCGCCTCCCGCCACGCGGCGCCGTATCCGACCACTCTCCACGATGACCCCTCCCGCCACCCCGGCATCAGCGTACGGACGTACGGACGCCGGACAGGCATCCGACGGTTGCGGAATGGTGCCTGCCATTTTGCAGGTTTGACACAACTTCCCGAAGCCACCCGTGGTCGAACGGAGCAGAACGTGAAAGGCAGGACATCCGATGACTCCGATACGTCCGTTACGCCGCGGCTCCGGCCTTCGCGGCGCCCGTCCGATCCTCGCCGCCGCCCTCCTCGCCGCCGTGGCCGCCGTGCCGTCCGCGGCCTCCGCCGAGCCGGGCCGGGTATCCGCCGAGCCGGGCCAGGCACCCGCCCGCAGCGGCAGCCCGGGACCCGCCTACGAACGGGTCGCCCACTTCTACGGCGCTTACATCGACGTGGCGAACGACCCCGGCTCCAACAAGGCCGCCGCCGCCCTGCGCACCTTCTATCTGACGCCGGACCTGCGCGAGCGGCTGCTCGGCTGGGAGCGCCGCCACGACGCCGACGGCGTGCTGCGCGCGCAGAACGTGCCGACCGCCTGGCGCGTGACCGCGGGCGACAGCGGCATGGGCAAGACGACCTCCACGGTGCGCCTGACCTGGGGCACCGGCCAGAAGCCCACATACACCTATCTGACGGTCCAGTCCGACCTGGCGACCCGCAGGATCACGGACATCAAGTCGGCGTACTGAGCCCGGCGGCCGACCTCCGCCGTCACCGCCCTCGGCCGGGCGGGCTCAGGCCTCCACCGGCTCCCCGACGAACGTGCGCCACAGGCGCGCGTACCGGCCGTCGCGGGCGAGCAGCTCGTCGTGGGTGCCGTCCTCGGCGACCCGGCCGTGGTCCATCACGATCACGCGGTCCGCGCGGGCTGCCGTGGTCAGGCGGTGGGCGACCACCAGCGTCGTACGCTTGCCCGCGATGCGGTCCGTGGCCAGGTTGACCTGGGCCTCGGTGGCCAGGTCCAGGGCCGCGGTGGCCTCGTCCAGGAGCAGGATGTCGGGGTCGACGAGCTCCGCGCGGGCCAGGGCGATCAGCTGGCGCTGCCCGGCCGAGAGGTTGCGGCCGCGCTCGGCCACCTCGTGCAGATAGCCGCCGTCGAGCGTGGCGATCATGTCGTGCGCGCCGACCGCGCGGGCCGCGGCCTCGACCGCCGCGTCGGTGGCGTCGGGGCGGCCGTAGGCGATGGCGTCGCGCACGGTGCCCGCGAACAGATAGGCCTCCTGCGGCACGACGCCGAGCCGGTGCCGGTACGAGGTCAGATCGAGGGAGCGCAGGTCGGTGCCGTCGACGGTGACGCGGCCGCCCGTCGGGTCGTAGAACCGGGCGACGAGCTTGACCAGGGTGGACTTGCCCGCGCCGGTCTCGCCGACGAAGGCCACGGTCTGGCCCGCGGGGATGCGCAGGTCGATGCCGCTGAGCGCGGTCTCCGCCACGGCGGAGTCGGTGGCGGCCGTCTCGGCGACGGCCGTCCCGGTGGCCTCCTCCGCGTCGCCCCCGTACGCGAACTCCACACCCTCGAAGGCGATCTCGCCGCGCAGGGAGAGCACGTCAAGGGGTTCGTCCGGGGCCTTCGTCGAGGTCGGCTCGCGCAGCAGCTCCTGGATGCGGCCGAGCGACACGGTGGCCTGCTGGTAGCCGTCGAAGACCTGGGACAGCTGCTGCACCGGGGCGAAGAACAGGTCGATGTAGAGGAGGTAGGCGACCAGGGCGCCGGTCGTCAGGGTGCCCGCGTCCACGCGGTGGGCGCCCACGATCAGGACGGCGACCACCGCGACCGAGGACAGCAGCTGCACGAACGGGAAGTACACCGAGATCAGCCACTGGCCGCGCACCCGCGCCAGGCGGTAGTCCTGACTGCGGGCCGCGAACCGCGCGCCGCCCGTGCGCTCGCGCCGGAACGCCTGCACGATCCGCAGCCCGGACACCGTCTCCTGGAGGTCGGCGTTGACCACGGACACGCGCTCGCGGGCCAGCTCGTACGCCTTCACGCTCGACCTGCGGAAGAAGTACGTGCCGATGACGAGCGGCGGGAGCGTCGCGAAGACGACGAGGGCGAGCTGGAGGTCGATCACGAGCAGGGCGGCCATGATGCCGAAGAAGGTGACGACGGAGACGAAGGCGGTGACCAGGCCCGTCTGGAGGAACGTGGACAGGGCGTCCACGTCCGTCGTCATCCGGGTCATGATGCGCCCGGTCAGCTCCCGCTCGTAGTAGTCGAGCCCGAGGCGCTGGAGCTGCGCGAAGATCTTCAGGCGCAGCGAGTAGAGGACGCGCTCGCCGGTGCGGCCCGTCATCCGGGTCTCGCCGGTCTGGGCCACCCACTGCACGGCGACGGCGACGAGCGCGAGGCCCGACGCCGCCCACACCGCGCCGAGCGCGGCCTGCGAGACGCCCTCGTCGATGCCGTGCCGGATGAGGACGGGCAGGAGCAGCCCCATCCCCGCGTCCACGGCCACGAGCAGCAGGCTCAGGAGCAGCGGCAGGCCGAAGCCGCGCAGCAGTCTGCGCAGGCCGTAGGCCTCTTCGGGGGCGACGGCCCGTGCCTCGTCGATGTCGGGCGTGTCGGTGGCGGGCGGCAGCGCGTCGACCTGCGCGAGCAGCTCGGGCGTGGCCGGGGCCCCGGCGAGCGCGGCGTCCTTGGGCTCGCGGTCGCCCGTCCACAGCCGCGGGGTGATGCCGCGCTCGGCGTCGAACTCGGCGTCCAGCTCCTCGCGCACGGAGGTGTCCTCGACGGCCTGGGCCGCGCGGGGCGGCGCGGTGTGGCCGGGCGAGACGCCGCCGAGCTCGTCGGGGTCGGTGAGCAGGCGCCGGTACAGCGGCGAGGTGCGCTCCAGCTCGGCGTGCGTGCCGATGGCGGCGAGCCGGCCGCCGTCGAGGACGGCGATGCGGTCGGCGAGGCCCAGGGTGGAGCGCCGGTGCGCGATGAGCAGGGTGGTGCGGCCCTCCATGACCTGCCTGAGCGCCTCGTGGATCTCGTGCTCCACCCGGGCGTCCACCGCCGAGGTGGCGTCGTCGAGCACCAGCAGGCGCGGGTCGGTGAGGATGGCGCGGGCGAGCGCGACGCGCTGGCGCTGGCCGCCGGAGAGGGTGAGCCCGTGCTCGCCGACCTTGGTGGCGTAGCCGTCGGGCAGCTCGCTGATGAAACGGTCCGCCTGGGCGGCGCGGGCGGCCCGTTCGATCTCCTCGTCCGTCGCCTCCGGGTGGCCGTACGCGATGTTGGCGCGCACGGTGTCGGAGAAGAGGAAGGAGTCCTCGGGCACGAGCCCGATCGCGGCGCGCAGGGACTCCTGCGTCAGCTCGCGCACGTCGTGGCCGCCGATGAGGACGGCGCCGCGCGACACGTCGTAGAAGCGGGGCAGCAGCAGCGAGACGGTGGACTTGCCGCTGCCGGAGGAGCCGACCACGGCGAGGGTCTCGCCGGCGCGGATCTCGAAGCTGAGCCCGTCGAGGACGGGGCGTCGCCCGTCGTCGTAGGAGAACGCCACGTCGTCGAACTCGACGGTCGCCGGGGCGTCGGCGGGCAGTTCCTTGGTGCCGTCCGCGATGGCGGGCCGGGTGTCGATGAGCTCCAGGACGCGCTCGGCGCCCGCGCGGGCCTGCTGGCCGACGGTCAGGACCATGGCGAGCATCCGCACCGGGCCGACGAGCTGCGCGAGGTAGGTCGAGAACGCGACGAAGGTGCCGAGCGTGATCTCCCCCTCGACCGCGAGCCAGCCGCCGAGCGCCAGCATCGCGACCTGCCCGAGGGTGGGCACGGCCTGGAGGGCGGGCGTGTAGCGGGAGTTGAGCCGGATGGTGCGCAGCCGGCCCGCGAACAGCCTGCGGCCGACCTCGCGCAGCTTCCCGGTCTCCTGCTCCTCCTGCCCGAAGCCCTTCACCACGCGCACGCCGCTGACGGCCCCGTCGACGACGCCCGCGACGGCGGCGGCCTGCGCCTGCGCGTACCAGGTCGCCGGGTGCAGCCTGCTGCGGCTGCGGCGGGCGATCCACCACAGGGCGGGCGCGACGGCCAGGGCGACGAGGGTGAGCGGCAGCGAGAGCCAGGCCATGATCGCGAGGGACATCGCGAACAGCAGGACGTTCCCGATGGTCATGGGCAGCATGAACAGCAGGCCCTGGATCAGCTGGAGGTCGCTGGTGGCCCGGCCGACGACCTGCCCGGTGGACAGCTCGTCCTGCCGCCGCCCGTCGAGCGCGGTGATGGTGTCGTACATCTCCGTGCGCAGGTCGTGCTGCACGTCGAGGGCGAGGCGGCCGCCGTAGTAGCGGCGGACGTACGTCATGACGTAGACGAGGACGGCGGCGCCGAGCAGGGCGCCCGCCCAGGGGGCCATGGCGCGGCTGTGGTCGCCGATCACGTCGTCGATGACGACCTTGGTGAGCAGCGGGACGACGGCCATGACGGCCATGCCCCCGAGGGACGAGCCGAGCGCGAGCACCACGTCCTTGGGGTAGCGCCAGGCGTACCCCCACAGCCGTCTCGCCCAGCCCTGCCGCTCCGGCCGCTCCGTCACCGCATTCCTCCCGCCGTCCTGACCTGCCGAGAGGCCCAACACGGCGAGGAACGGATTTCATCCCGCCGCAACAAACGCGGCGGGATGAAGGGGGGTCCGTCAGGACTGCGGGACCGGGACCGACGCCTCCTTCGGGGTCTCCGTCGGCGCGTAGCGCTGCGGGGCCTGGGTCAGCGGGGTCAGGTCCTTGTGGATGGCCCTGGAGACGCGCTGGATGGTGTCGACGCCGTAGTTCATGGAGCCGTTGCCGTGGGTGAGCACGGAGATCGTGTAGTCGTGGCCGCGGCCCTTGAAGGCGCCGATGCTGTGCACGCGCCAGCCGTGCGTGGCCCGGGGCAGCCAGCCGTTCTTGACGTGGGTCTTGACGCCGGAGGGGGCGCCCGCCGGGGTGCCCCAGCGCTGGTCGCGGACGACCTGGTTCATCAGCTTCAGGATGTACGCGCGGGCGTTGTCGCTGAGCACGGAGTTCGGCGCGGTGACCAGGGCGAGCAGCTTCTGCTCGTCCTGGACGTTGATCCGGGTCAGACCCCAGTAGCCGCCCGATCCGGGCACGGTCTTGGTCATCTTCGCGGCGGCGAGGAACTTCTTGACCTTGCCCGCGCCGAGCTGGCGCCACAGCGCGCTGGTGGCGTTGTTGTCCGACTTGGTGATCATGGCCTTGGCGAGGCTGGACTCGCGGTCCGTCAGATACCGGTCGTTCTTCTTCGCGTCCCAGAGGAGCGTGGCGAGCACGGTCACCTTGACGACGCTGGCCGAGTCGAACGCGGTGGTGCCGCGCAGGGTGCACGTCGTCTTGGTGGCCTTGTCGTAGAGGCCGACGGCGATGGTGCCCTTGCGGTTCTTCAGCGCGGCGTTGATGTCCTTGGTGAGCTTCTTCGCCAGGTCCGGCTGGGACGAGGTGCACTTGACCTGGGCCGTCGCGGCGGCGGCGGGAGTGGCGGCGGCCGTCCCCAGGACCGGCACGAGGACGGCGGCGGCCGCACCCGCGCTCAGCACGCGGGCACGCCGGGATATGCGGTGAGTCATGGAGGTTCCCCCCGTAGTTCGGTACGCGCGTGCGCTCCTGCCGCACGCGCATCCCATGACTCACCCGCACGAGTGAATGGTTGTACGCGGAACAGTACTGTGACGAAACCGATCGTTCGCCCTCAGCCGAGGTGCGTCGGTGCGAACATCCGCAGGAGCGCGGGCAGCACGACGACGCTCGGCCCGGGCTCCGCCAGGGCCTTCGCCAGGTCGTCCCGCAGCCGCTCCGGCGAGGTCCGCACCCCCGGCACCCCGAACGACTCGGCGAGCGCGACGAAGTCGGGCCGGGCCAGCTCCGTGGCGGTCGCCTCGCCGAAGGCGTCCGCCATGTACTCGCGCAGGATGCCGTAGCCGCCGTCGTCGACGATCAGCCAGGTCACGTTCAGGCCGTACTGCCTGGCGGTGGCCAGCTCGGCGATCGAGTACATCGCGCCGCCGTCGCCGGAGACGGCGAGCACGGGCCGCGTCGGGTCCGCGGCGGCCGCCCCGAGCGCGGCCGGGAAGCCGTAGCCGAGGCCGCCCGCGCCCTGCGCCGAGTGCATGGTGTTGGGGCGCCGCGCGTCGAAGGCGGACCACGCCCAGTAGGCGAGGATCGTCATGTCCCAGAAGGACGGCGAGCCGTCCGGCAGGGCGGCCCGTACGGAGGCGAGGACGTCCTGCTCCAGGGTCAGGCCCTGCCCGTCGATCCGCTCGCGGACCTTCGCCAGGACGGCCGCGACCCGCTCGGGCGCCGCCGGGTCGGGCCGCTCCCCCACGGTCTCCAGGAGCGCGGTCAGGGCGAGCCGGGCGTCGGCGTGGATGCCGAGCGCGGGATGGTTGGACTCCAGCTTGCCGGGGTCGGCCTCGATCTGGACGACCCGGCCGCGGGGCGCGAAGGTGTGGTAGTTCGAGGAGAGTTCGCCGAGCCCGGAGCCGACCACGAGCAGGACGTCGGCGTCCTCAAGGAAGTCGGTGGTGTGCCGGTCCTCCAGCCAGGACCGGAGGGACAGCGGGTGCTCCCAGGGGAAGGCGCCCTTGCCGCCGAAGGTGGTGACGACCGGCGCGTTCAGCTTCTCGGCGAGCGCGCGGAGCTTGCCGGAGGCGTCGGCGCGGACGACCCCGCCGCCCGCGATGATCACCGGGCGCTCGGCGCGCGTCAGCAGATCGGCGGCCACGGCGGTCAGCTCCGGGCGCGGCACCAGGTCGCGCGGGGTCGCGTCCACGGCGGTGACCTGCGGAAGGGCCGTCTCCGCGAGCAGCACGTCCTGCGGGATCTCCACCCACACCGGGCCGTGCGGCGCGGTGAGGGCCGACTCCCAGGCCGCCGCGATCGCGGACGGGATCTGGGACTGGGTGCGGACGGTGTGGACGGACTTGACCACGTCCCGGAACGAGGCCTGCTGGTCGCGCAGTTCGTGCAGATAGCCGTGGCGCCCGCCGCCGAGCCCGGCGACGGGGACCTGGCTGCCGATGGCGAGCACGGGGGCGCTCGCGGCGGCGGCCTCCTGCAGCGCGGCGAGCGAGGTGAGCGCGCCGGGCCCCGTCGACAGGAGCAGCGGCGCGACCTCGCCGGTGACCCGGCCGTACGCGTCCGCCGCGAACCCGGCGTTGTTCTCCACGCGCAGGCCGACGTAGGCCAGGTCGGAGCGGCGCAGCGCGTCGAACATGCCGAGGGCGTGCTGCCCCGGCAGGCCGAACACGGTGGCCGCGCCGAGCCCGCGCAGGGTCTCGACGACGAGGTCGCCGCCGTTGCGCCCGGCGGGCGGGTTGAGGGCGGCCTCGGTCTGCGCGGCGGTGGGCCTCAGTTCCAGGTCGTGGTCGTGGGTCACTTGGCGCGGGCCTCCGCGATCTGGCGGGACATGATCGTCGTCAGTTCGTACGCGGTGTGGGACGCGGCCACGGCGGTGATCTCGGCGTGGTCATAGGCCGGGGCGACCTCGACGACGTCGGCGGAGACCAGGTTGCAGGAGGCCAGGCCGCGCAGGATCTCCAGGAGCTCGCGGGAGGTCATGCCGCCCGCCTCCGGGGTTCCGGTGCCCGGGGCGTGGGCCGGGTCGAGGCAGTCGATGTCGATGGAGATGTACAGCGGCCGGTCCCCGATGCGCTGGCGCAGCTGGTCGGCGACCTCGTCGGCGCCGCGCCGGTAGACGTCCGACGAGGTGACGATGCCGAAGCCCATCTTCTCGTCGTCGGTGAGGTCCTTCTTGCCGTACAGCGGGCCGCGGGTGCCGACGTGGCTGAGGGCCTCGGTGTCGAGGATGCCCTCCTCCACGGCCCGGCGGAACGGGGTGCCGTGCGTGTACTCGGCGCCGAAGTAGGTGTCCCAGGTGTCGAGGTGCGCGTCGAAGTGCAGCAGGGCCACCGGGCCGTGCTTCTTCGCCACCGAGCGCAGCAGGGGCAGCGCGATGGTGTGGTCGCCGCCGAGCGTCATCAGGCGGGCGCCGGTGCCGAGCAGGTCGTCGGCGGCGGCCTCGACGGTCTCCACGGCCTCGTTGATGTTGAACGGGTTCGCCGCGATGTCGCCGGCGTCGGCGACCTGGGCGAGCGCGAACGGCGACGCGTCCTGGGCCGGGTTGTACGGGCGAAGGAGGCGGGACGCCTCCCGGATCGCGTTGCCGCCGAAGCGGGCGCCCGGGCGGTACGACACGCCCGAGTCGAAGGGGACGCCGACGACCGCCACGTCCGCGGTGCCGACCTCGTCGAGGCGGGGGAGGCGGGCGTAGGTCGCGGGCCCCGCGTAGCGCGGGATCCGCGAGGAGTCCACCGGGCCGCGGGGCTCGGCGGAGGCGCCCTGGGGGGTGTTCTCGGTGCTGCTCATGGTCGGTGTCTCCTGGTGTAACGAATGTGCGTAAACAGTGTGAACCCTCACGGGTGTGCCCCAGACCCGCCCCTTCCCGAACAAGGGGGCTCCGCCCCCTTGGACCCCCGTTTGTCGGCGCTCCGCGCCTCGTCCTCAAACGCCGGACGGGCTGAATGGTGCCGCTTGCGGCTGTGTGGCAGCCCCTCCGGCGTTTGAGGAGCGGGGGTCTGGGGGCGGAGCCCCCAGTCTCGGGAAGGGGCGGGGTCGGGGAAGGAATCAGGCAGGCACGGGTGCCTCCGCCTCGGCCCCGCGCCCGGCGACCCGGTCACGCCAAGCCGCGAGCGTCCCCGCGTCGGTGGGGCGGGTGGCCAGCGAGACGGCCACGTACACCACGAGCGAGGTCAGCAGCCCGTAGTAGATGGGCTCGTTCGCGAGGATGCCGTAGTGCCACATCAGGCCGATGACCGACAGCCCGCCCGAGACGACCGCGGCGAGCGCGCCCGCCCCGGTCCCCCGCCGCCACAGCAGCCCGCCGAGGATCGGCACGAGCAGCCCCCCGACGAGCAGGTTGTACGCGACGGTCAGCGCCTGGACGACGTCGTTGAGGGCGATGGAGACGCCGATGACGCCGATGCCCATGACGAGGATGAAGGCGCGGTTGCCCTTCACCTCGTCGTGCGGGTCCCCCTGCGCGGACGCGCCCCGCAGCCGCGACCAGATGTCGTTGTTGGCCACGGTCGCGCAGGCGATGAGCGCGCCGGACGAGGTGGACATCACGGCGGCGAGCGCGGCGGCGAGCACGAGGCCCCGCACGCCCATGGGCAGTTCGTCCTTGACGATGGTGGCGAAGGCGGCGTCGGCGCTGGGCAGCTTCGGGTACATGACCTTCGCGGCGGTGCCGATGACGGCGCCCGCGAGCGCGTAGACGAGGCAGTACGTACCGGCGACCGTGCCGCCCCAGCGGGCGACCTTGTCGCTGCGCGCGGTGAACACCCGCTGCCAGATGTCCTGCCCGATGAGCATGCCGAAGGTGTAGATCAGTACGTAGGTGAAGATCGTCTCGCCGCCGACGCCGAACGGCTCGAAGTACTCGTCCGGCAGCTTCGCCTTCATCTCGCCGAAGCCGCCCGCCTTGACGACCGCGATGGGCAGCAGCAGGAGCAGCACGCCGATCGTCTTGACGACGAACTGCACCATGTCCGTGAGCGTGATCGACCACATGCCGCCGAGCGTGGAGTACGCGACGACGATGGAGCCGCCGATGACGATGGCGAGCGTGCGGTTCACGTCGAACAGGACGTCGAAGATCGTGGCGTACGCGATGGTCGAGGTCACCGCGAGCATCAGCGTGTAGCCCCACATGACCACGCCGGACAGGACGCCCGCGCGACCGCCGTAGCGCAGGTCGAGCATCTCGGAGACGGTGTAGACCTTCAGCCGGGCGATGCGGGCGGAGAAGAAGACGGAGAGGGCGAGCAGGCCCAGGCCGATGGTGAAGACCATCCAGGCGCCGGACAGGCCGTGCGTGTAGCCGAGGCCGACGCCGCCGATGGTGGAGGCGCCGCCGAGGACGATCGCGGCCATCGTGCCGGAGTACATCCACGGCCCCAGACGGCGGCCCGCGACCAGGAATTCGCTCTTGGACTTGGCGCGGCGCATGCCCCACCAGCCCATGGCCAGCATCCCCGCGAGATAGACGACGATCACCGCATAGTCGACAGCCATGGGTACCTCTCCTTCACGCGCCTGAGGGGGACGACCTCGGTGTGACGGTCGACACGACCCTAGGTGGCCGGAAAGCATCGCTGAAGTGTACGTTTCCTCTACTTTTCCCGGTCCGGATGGAGGGATCATCCACCATGACGGAGTCCACCCCGCCACCCTCGGCCCCGCCGCCCTCCGCCCCGCCCACCCCGCCCGTCCCGCTGGCCTCCCTGCTCGCGCGCGAAGGCCTCGGCCTGCGGCAGATCGCGGGCCCGGACGCGGCGGCCGCCGACATCCACTGGGTGCACACCTCGGAGATGGCCGACCCCTACCCGTACCTCCTGGGCGGCGAGCTGCTTCTGACGGCCGGGGTGCACGTGCCGGACGCGGCGGCCGAGGGCGCGCCCCTGGACACATACGTGTCCCGCATCGTGGCGGCGGGCGGCGCGGCCCTCGGCTTCGGCGTCGCCCCCGTGCACGACACCGTGCCGCGCGCGCTGGTGGAGGCGTGCGACCGCCACGGCCTCCCGCTGCTCGAAGTGCCGCCGCAGACGACGTTCAGCGGGGTCGCGCGGGCCGTGTGGCAGCTGATGGCCGAGGCCAGGCACACCGAGCTGCGCCGCGTCGCCCAGGCCCAGCAAGGCCTGGCCGCGGCCGCCGCACGGCCCGACCCGGTGCCCGCGCTGCTGCGGCAGCTGGCGACGCGCCTCGACGGGTACGCGGCCTTGCACACCGCCGACGGAACGCCCGCCCAGAGCGCGGGCACCCCGCCCGGCGCGGCGGCCCTCGCCGCCCTCGACCGGCTCGCCGGGGTCGTGCTGCACCCGGCCGAACCCCGCCCTGCCCCCGCCTCCGGCACGGACACCGTCGACGCCACGCACCTCGCCGCGTACGCGCTCGCCGGGCCGCAGGGCCTGGCCCTCGGCGTCGCGACGCCGCGCCGCGAGCCGGGCGACCACACCGTCGCCCAGGTCGCCGCCGTCCTGCTCGCCCTGCTCACCGCGCCCCACCAGGGCGCCACCGAGTCCGCGCGCTCCGCGGCCCTCGTCCGGCTGCTGCTCGGCGCGGGCCCGGACGAGGTGGCGCCCCTGCTCGGCGCCGACCGCTGGACCGTGGTCCACGCGCGCGTGCAGCGCGGCTCCGGCGCGCCGCCGCCCACCCCCGCGTCCCTGGCCACGGCGCTCGGCAGCACCCTCGTGGACTCCGGGCCCGAGGCCACCACGCTGCTGCTGCCCGCCGACCGCGAGGTCACCGCGCAGGGCGGCTGGACCCTCGGGGTGTCCGCACCCGCCGCCCCCGAGGCCCTCGCCGCCGCCGAGGCGCAGGCCGCGCGGGCCGTGCGCCGGGCCGAGGCCACCCGTGTCCCGCTGGTGCGGCATCAGGAGACGGGCCTGTCCGCCCTGGTCGCGCCCGCCGAGGCCGACGCCCACGCGCGCGTGTTGCTCGCTCCGCTCGGCGGCAGCGCGGCCCTCACCGAGACGCTGCGCACCTGGCTCTCCCTGCACGGCAGTTGGGACCGCACGGCCGGTGCCCTGTCCGTGCACCGCAACACCGTGCGCCAGCGCGTCACCCGCTGCGCCGCCCTCCTGGACGCCGACCTGGACGACCCGGACGTACGCATGGAACTGTGGTTCGCGCTGAACCGCCCTGGCTGAGCGACGACCGGAACGGGCAGCGCCCCGAAGGGGCGCGGGGCTGTATCACTCTGCGGCTCCGCCGCGTGGGCGCGAGCAACCACGACGGAGCCGCACCCGACAGACGGCCCGCACCCCGCCCGCCCCGCAGGGCCGACGGCACAATGGACCCATGCCGATACCCAGCCGTGCCGCGCTCGTCGACCACCTCGTCCGCACCCGGATCGCCGGGGACGTCGCCACGCCCCGCGAGAACAACCTCGACCACTACCGCAAGCTCGCGAACGGCGACCGTCACTACTGGCTCGGCCTGGAGCTCGACGACCGCTGGAGCGACGAGCAGGACGTGCTCGCGGTGATGGCCGAGCGCTGCGGCGTGATCGACGACCCGCTGCACCGCCAGGGCCAGGACACCATCGACCCGGAGCTGACGGTCGACGCCCTGGAGCGGATGGCGGGGCGGCTGCGCAAGGCCGCGAGCGCCAAGGAGCGCGTCCTGTTCGCGACCGGCCACCCCGGCGGCCTGCTCGACGTGCACCGGGCGACGGCGGCAGCGCTGCGCGCCGCGGGCTGCGAGATCGTCGTCATCCCGGACGGCCTGACGGCGGACGAGGGCTTCCTCTTCCAGTTCGCGGACGTGGCGGTCCTGGAGCGCGGCGCGACGCTGTGGCACACGCACTCGCCGGAGCCGATGAACGCGGTCCTCGACGGCCTCCTGCGCGCCGAGCGCCCGCTGCCGGACCTGGTCGTCGCCGACCACGGCTGGGCGGGCCGCGCGGGCCAGCGCGGCATCGACGCCGTCGGCTACGCGGACTGCAACGACCCGGCCCTGTTCATCGGGGAGGCCGAGGGCACGCTCCAGGTGACGGTCCCCCTGGACGACCACGTGACGAGCCCCCGCCACTACGACCCGATGACGGCCTACCTGCTCGACGCGGCGGGCCTGCCGCAGGCCTGAGCGGGGCCCGCTAGGACCTCGGGACCCGGACGACGCCCTCCTGGATGACGGTGACGGCGAGCTTGCCGTCCCGGGTCCAGATGCGGCCCTGGCCGAGGCCCCGGCCGCCGCCCGCCGACGGGGACTCCTGGTCGTACAGGAGCCACTCGTCCGCCCGGAAGGGCCGGTGGAACCACATCGCGTGGTCCAGGGACGCGCCCACGACGTCCCCGACGGCCCAGCCGCCGCGCCCGTGCGCGAGCAGCACCGAGTCGAGCAGCGTCATGTCGGACACGTAGGTGGCCAGGCACAGGTGGAGCAGCGACCCCGCGTGCTCCCCTTCGAGCTTGCCGTTGGTGCGGAACCAGACCTGGGAGCGCGGCTTTCTGGGCCGTCCCACCGTGCCCCACGGCGGCAGGTCCGCGTACCGCAGGTCGACGGCGGCGCGCGCCTCGATCAGCCGCCGGGCGACGTCCGGCGGCAGGTGCAGCGGCAGCGCCTCCGCGGCCGTGGGCAGCGTCTCCGGGTCGGGCGCCGCGGGCATCCCCACCTGGTGTTCGAGCCCTTCCTCGTACGCCTGGAACGACGCCGACAGATGGAAGATCGGCTGGCCGTGCTGCACGGCGACGACGCGGCGGGTGGTGAAGGAGCGCCCGTCGCGGATGCGGTCGACGGTGTAGACGATCGGCACGCCGGGGTCGCCGGGGCGCAGGAAGTAGGCGTGGAGCGAGTGGGCGGGCCGGTTGTCGGGCACCGTACGGCCCGCCGCGACAAGCGCCTGGGCCGCGACCTGCCCGCCGAAGACGCGCGGCACCAGGGCGGAGCGGCTCGTGCCCCGGAAGATGTCCTCCTCGACCCGCTCCAGGTCGAGCAGGTCGAGGAGGTCCTGAAGTTCCCGGCTCATGCGCGGACTTACAGACCCATCGACTTCGCGATGATCATCTTCATGACCTCGCTGGTGCCGCCGTAGATGCGGTTGACGCGGTTGTCGGCGTACAGACGGGCGATCGGGTACTCGTTCATGAAGCCGTAGCCGCCGTGCAGCTGGAGGCAGCGGTCGATGACGCGGTGCGCGACCTCGGTGCAGAAGAGCTTCGCGGACGCGGCCTCGGCCGGGGTCAGCTCGCCCGCGTCCAGGGCTTCGAGGGCGCGGTCGGCGACGGCCTCGGCGGCGTCCACCTCGGCCTGGCAGGCGGCCAGTTCGAACTTGGTGTTCTGGAAGGAGGCGACGGACTTGCCGAAGACCGTGCGCTCCTGCACGTACTCCTTGGCGAACCGGACGGCGGCCTTGGCCTGCGCGTAGGCGCCGAAGGCGATGCCCCAGCGCTCGGACGCCAGGTTGTGGCCGAGGTAGGCGAAGCCCTTGTTCTCCTCGCCGAGCAGGTCCTCGACGGGCACCTCGACGTCGACGAACGCCAGCTCGGCGGTGTCGGAGACCTTCAGGCCGAGCTTGTCGAGCTTGCGGCCGACGGAGTAGCCCGCGGCCTTGGTGTCCACCGCGAAGAGGGAGATGCCGAAGCGGCGGTCGTCCTCGCGCGGGGCCGCGGTGCGGGCGCAGACGATGACGCGGTCGGCGTGCACGCCGCCGGTGATGAAGGTCTTGGCGCCGTTGAGCACGTAGGTCGTGCCGTCCGCGGAGAGCTTGGCCGTGGTCTTCATGCCCGCGACGTCGGAGCCGGTGCCCGGCTCGGTCATGGCGAGCGCCCACATCTCCTCGCCGGAGACGAACTTGGGCAGGAAGCGCTTCTTCTGCTCGTCGGTGGCGAGCATCTGGATGTACGGCAGGCCCAGCAGCACGTGCACGCCGGAGCCGCCGAAGGAGACGCCCGCGCGGGCCGTCTCCTCGTACATGACGGCCTCGAACTTGTGCGAGTCGATGCCCGCGCCGCCGAACTCCTCCTCGACGCGGATGCCGAAGACACCGAGCTCGGCGAGCTTGTAGTAGAAGTCGCGGGGCGCCTGGCCCGCCGCGTACCACTCGTCGTACACGGGCACGACCTCGGCCTCGATGAAGGCCCGGACGGTCTCCCGGAATGCCTCGTGGTCCTCGTTGAAGACGGTACGCCGCACGACTGAGCTCCCTGGGTCACGGATCCGGCCAAGCGCCGCTGGCTAAGCGCTTGCTCAGGTCGAGGTTACCCGTGGGTTTCCGTGACCGTCCAGAGCGAAAGCCGTAACCGGCGGGGGCGCGGGCCCTCGCGGCCTTCGGCCTTTCTCGTCCTCAAGCTCCCCCAAGCTCTTAAGGAGCAGGGAGGTGCCCCCTCGACGGGCTTGATCGTGCCCTCACGCGCCGGACGGGCGCGCGTTCGCCGCCGCCAGTGCCCCTCTGGCCAGTCTGTGCAGCAGCGCCGCCGTTTCCTCGCGGCCCGGCAGGGCGCCCGGGCGGCCCAGGTGCGGGGTCGAGTTCAGCAGGCCGAAGACCGCGTGCACGGACGCGCGCGCCTCCACCTCGGCGAGCCCCGGGTACACCTCGCGGACCGTGGCCACCCACAGCTCCACGTACTGCCGCTGGAGCTGGCGCACCATCTTGCGGTCGCTGTCCCGGAGGCGGTCCAGCTCGCGGTCGTGGAGAGTGATGAGCGGGCGGTCGTCCAGGGCGAAGTCGATGTGGCCCTCGATGAGCGAGTCCAGGGCGGCGCCGGGCGAGCCCGCGGCCTCCGCGGAGCGGCGCTTACCCCCGGTGAGCAGCCGCTCGCTGATGCCGACGAGCAGCTCGGCGAGCATCGCGTCCTTGCCCGGGAAGTGGCGGTACAGACCGGGGCCGCTGATGCCGACGGCGGCTCCTATCTCGTCCACGCCGACTCCGTGGAACCCGCGCTCGGCGAAGAGCCGGGCGGCCTCCTTGAGGATCTGCTCGCGGCGGGTGGGGGCGTCGGTCCTGGTGGCCATGGAAACG
Organism: Streptomyces sp. AN091965; assembly: GCF_022698285.1. NCBI lineage: Bacteria > Bacillati > Actinomycetota > Actinomycetes > Kitasatosporales > Streptomycetaceae > Streptomyces > Streptomyces sp. AN091965. Next base: position 3,882,716 of record NZ_JALDMY010000001.1, read on the forward strand.
ATTCTAGACAGGGCCGTTAGCGGTCGTTAACCTGAAGCCCTGACGTTAACGCTCACTAACCCGGGGAGCACAGCGGATGCAACAGGCACCGGTCCTCACGAGCGCGGCGGACCCCGCGTCGGACGCCTGGCGGGCGAACGAGTCGGCGCACGCCGCGCTGGTGGCCGAGCTGCGCGGCAAGCTCGCCGCCGCCCGGCTCGGCGGCGGCGAGCGCGCCCGGCAGCGGCACGTGGCGCGCGGCAAGCTGCTGCCGCGCGAGCGCGTCGACGCGCTGCTCGACGCGGGCTCGCCCTTCCTGGAGCTGGCCCCGCTCGCCGCGGACGGGATGTACGGCGGCGACGCCCCCGCGGCCGGCGTCATCGCGGGCATCGGCCGGGTCAGCGGCCGCGACTGCGTGATCGTCGCCAACGACGCCACCGTCAAGGGCGGCACGTACTACCCGATGACGGTCAAGAAGCACCTGCGGGCCCAGGAGATCGCCCTGGAGAACCGCCTGCCGTGTCTGTACCTGGTGGACTCCGGCGGCGCCTTCCTGCCCATGCAGGACGAGGTGTTCCCCGACCGCGAGCACTTCGGGCGGATCTTCTACAACCAGGCCCGGATGTCCGGCGCCGGCATCCCGCAGATCGCGGCGGTCCTCGGCTCCTGCACCGCCGGCGGGGCGTACGTCCCGGCGATGAGCGACGAGGCCGTCATCGTCCGCGACCAGGGCACGATCTTCCTGGGCGGCCCGCCCCTGGTGAAGGCCGCCACCGGTGAGGTCGTCACGGCCGAGGAGCTCGGCGGCGGCGAGGTCCACTCCCGCGTCTCGGGCGTCACCGACCACCTCGCGGAGGACGACCCGCACGCGCTGCGCATCGTGCGCACGATCGTCTCCACGCTGCCCGCGCGCGGACAGCTGCCCTGGGAGGTGCGGCCCGTCGAGGAGCCGAAGGTCGACCCCCTCGGTCTGTACGGCGCGGTGCCGGTGGACTCCCGCACCCCGTACGACGTGCGCGAGGTCATCGCGCGCGTGGTCGACGGCTCCCGCTTCGCCGAGTTCAAGGCGGAGTACGGCCAGACGCTCGTCACCGGCTTCGCGCACCTCCACGGCCACCCGGTGGGCATCGTCGCCAACAACGGCATCCTGTTCTCCGAGTCCGCCCAGAAGGGCGCCCACTTCATCGAGCTGTGCGACCAGCGCGGCATCCCGCTGGTGTTCCTCCAGAACATCTCCGGCTTCATGGTCGGCAAGGACTACGAGGCGGGCGGCATCGCCAAGCACGGCGCCAAGATGGTCACCGCCGTGGCCTGCGCCCGCGTGCCCAAGCTGACCGTCGTGGTCGGCGGTTCGTACGGAGCGGGCAACTACTCCATGTGCGGCCGGGCCTACTCGCCCCGCTTCCTGTGGATGTGGCCGAACGCCAAGATCTCCGTGATGGGCGGCGAGCAGGCCGCGTCGGTGCTCGCCACCGTCAAGCGCGACCAGCTCGAAGCGCGCGGCGAGCCGTGGTCGCAGGAGGACGAGGAGGCCTTCAAGGCCCCCGTCCGCGCGCAGTACGAACAGCAGGGCAGCGCCTATTACGCCACGGCACGCCTGTGGGACGACGGCGTCATCGACCCGCTGGAGACCCGCCAGGTGCTCGGCCTGGCCCTGACCGCGTGTGCCGGTGCGCCCCTGGGCGAACGCGGCTTCGGCGTCTTCCGGATGTGAGGGGCAGACACGGAATGAGCATGTTCGAGACAGTCCTCGTGGCCAACCGGGGCGAGATCGCCGTCCGCGTCATCCGCACGCTGCGCTCCCTCGGCGTCCGCTCGGTGGCCGTCCACTCCGACGCGGACGCCGACGCCCGGCACGTGCGCGAGGCCGACACGGCCGTGCGCCTCGGCCCCGCGCCCGCGAGCGAGAGCTACCTCTCGGTGGATCGCCTCCTCGCGGCCGCCGCCGCGTCCGGCGCCCAGGCGGTCCACCCCGGCTACGGCTTCCTCGCGGAGAACGCCGCCTTCGCGCAGGCCTGCGCGGACGCCGGGCTCGTCTTCATCGGGCCGCCCGCCGCCGCGATCGACCTGATGGGCGACAAGATCCGCGCCAAGGAGACCGTGCGCGCGGCCGGTGTCCCCGTGGTGCCCGGCTCCTCGGGCAGCGGCCTCACCGACGCCCAGCTCACCGCCGCCGCGCGGGAGATCGGCACCCCGGTCCTGCTCAAGCCGTCCGCAGGCGGCGGCGGCAAGGGCATGCGCCTGGTCCGCGACGCCGCGCTGCTCGGCGAGGAGATCGCCGCCGCCCGGCGCGAGGCGCGCGCCTCCTTCGGCGACGACACCCTGCTCGTGGAGCGCTGGGTCGACCGCCCCCGGCACATCGAGATCCAGGTCCTCGCCGACGCCCACGGCAACGTCATCCACCTCGGCGAGCGCGAGTGCTCCCTCCAGCGCCGCCACCAGAAGATCATCGAGGAGGCGCCCAGCGTCCTGCTCGACGAGGAGACGCGCGCCGCGATGGGCGCCGCCGCCGTCGAGGCCGCGCGCTCCTGCGGGTACGTCGGCGCCGGCACGGTCGAGTTCATCGTCCCCGGCAGCGACCCGTCCTCCTACTACTTCATGGAGATGAACACCCGCCTCCAGGTGGAGCACCCGGTCACCGAGCTGATCACGGGACTCGACCTGGTGGAGTGGCAGCTGCGGGTCGCGGCGGGCGAGCCGCTGCCCTTCGGCCAGGACGGCGTACGCCTGACCGGGCACGCCGTGGAGGCCCGCATCTGCGCCGAGGACCCGTCCCGCGGCTTCCTGCCGTCCGGCGGCACGGTCGTGCTCCTTCGCGAGCCCTCCGGCGACGGCGTGCGCACCGACTCCGGCCTCAGCGAGGGCACGGAGGTCGGCAGCCTGTACGACCCGATGCTGTCGAAGGTGATCGCGTACGGACCCGACCGGGCGACGGCCCTGCGCAAGCTGCGCGCGGCCCTCGCGGACACCGTCATCCTGGGCGTGCCGACCAACACCGGCTTCCTGCGCCGCCTCCTCGCCCACCCGGCGGTGGTGGCGGGCGAGCTCGACACCGGCCTGGTCGAGCGCGAGGCCGAGGGCCTGGTGGACGCCGACGTCCCGGCCGGGGTGTACGAGGCCGCGGCGCTCGCGCGGGCCGGCGTCCCCGCCGCCACCGGGTGGGTGGACCCCTTCTCGGTGCCCAGCGGCTGGCGCCTCGGAGGCGAGCCCGCGTGGACGGCGCACCACCTGCGGGTGCCCGGGCACGACCCGGTGGTCGTCCGCACCCGCCGCACGGCCGACGGCGGCACCGAGGTGGACCTCGGCGACCTCGGCGAGCCCGCGGCGGGGCCCCACCGCTACCACCGCGCCGGAACGTGGCTCGGCCGGGACGGCGACGCCTGGGAGGTCCGGGACCACGACCCGGTGGAGGCCGCGCTGACCGGCTCGGCCCACGCGGGGGCGGACGCGCTGACCGCCCCGATGCCCGGCACCGTCACCGTCGTCAAGGTCGCCCCCGGCGACCACGTGGCGGCGGGCCAGAGCCTGCTCGTCGTGGAGGCGATGAAGATGGAGCACGTCATCTCCGCGCCGCACGCGGGCACCGTCACCGAGCTCGACGTCACCCCTGGCAGCACGGTCGCCATGGACCAGGTCCTGGCCGTGGTGGTCCCCGACGAGAGCGCCGGGGAGGCGTCATGACCGCCCCCGGCCTGCCCATGGCCGTCCCCGCCCAGGGCCTGCCGGCCCGGGTCCGCATCCACGAGGTCGGCGCCCGCGACGGCCTGCAGAACGAGAAGGCGACGGTCCCCACCGAGGTCAAGGCGGAGTTCGTGCACCGCCTGGCCGACGCGGGCCTGACCACCGTCGAGGCGACGAGCTTCGTGCACCCCAAGTGGGTGCCCCAACTGGCGGACGCCGAGCGGCTCTTCCCGCTGCTCGGCGACATCGAGGGCGTGCACCTGCCGGTCCTGGTCCCCAACGACCGCGGCCTGGACCGCGCGCTCGCGCTCGGCGCCCGCCGCGTGGCCGTGTTCGCCAGCGCCACCGAGTCCTTCGCCAAGGCCAATCTGAACCGCACGGTGGACGAGGCCCTGGCGATGTTCGAGCCGGTGGTGGCCCGCGCCAAGGCCGCGCAGGCCGCGCACGACCGCGTCCACGTGCGCGGCTACCTCTCGATGTGCTTCGGCGACCCCTGGGAGGGCCCGGTCCCCGTCTCCCAGGTCGTCCGCGTCTGCAAGGCGCTCATGGACATGGGCTGTGACGAGCTGAGCCTCGGCGACACCATCGGCGTGGCCACACCGGGCCACGTCCTGGCGCTGCTCGCCGCGCTCAACGAACAGGGCGTGCCGACGGACCGCGTCGGCGTGCACTTCCACGACACCTACGGCCAGGCCCTGGCCAACACCCTCGCCGCGCTCCAGCACGGCGTGAGCACCGTCGACGCCTCCGCGGGCGGCCTCGGCGGCTGCCCCTACGCCAAGAGCGCCACCGGCAACCTCGCCACCGAAGACCTCGTGTGGATGCTGCACGGCCTCGGCATCGAGACCGGGGTCGACCTCGGCCGCCTCACCGACACCAGCGTGTGGATGGCCACCCAGTTGGGCCGACCGAGCCCGTCCCGCACCGTGCGTGCCCTCTCCCACAAGGAGCCGTGATCTCCATGGACCACCACCTCTCCGCAGAGCACGAGGAACTCCGGCGCACCGTCGAGGCGTTCGCGAACGACGTGGTCGCCCCGAAGATCGGCGACTACTACGAGCGGCACGAGTTCCCGTACGAGATCGTGCGCGAGATGGGCCGCATGGGCCTGTTCGGCCTGCCGTTCCCGGAGGAGTACGGCGGCATGGGCGGCGACTACCTGGCGCTCGGCATCGCCCTGGAGGAGCTGGCGCGGGTCGACTCCTCCGTCGCGATCACCCTGGAGGCGGGCGTCTCGCTGGGCGCGATGCCGCTGCACCTCTTCGGCACCGACGAGCAGAAGCGCACCTGGCTGCCGCGGCTGTGCTCGGGCGAGCTGCTCGGGGCGTTCGGGCTCACCGAGCCCGGCGCGGGCTCGGACGCGGGCGGCACCCGGACGACGGCGCGCCTGGACGAGGCCACCGGGGAATGGGTCATCAACGGCACGAAGTGCTTCATCACCAACTCCGGCACCGACATCACCGGCCTGGTCACGGTCACGGCCGTCACCGGCCGCACCGACACGGGCAAGCCGCTGATCTCCTCCATCATCGTGCCGTCCGGCACCCCGGGCTTCACGGTGGCGGCGCCGTACTCCAAGGTCGGCTGGAACGCGTCGGACACCCGGGAGCTGTCCTTCGCGGACGTGCGCGTGCCGCGCGCCAACCTCCTCGGTGAGCTGGGCCGCGGCTACGCCCAGTTCCTGCGCATCCTCGACGAGGGCCGCGTCGCCATCGCCGCGCTCGCGACGGGGCTCGCGCAGGGCTGTGTGGACCAGTCCGTGAAGTACGCCAAGGAGCGGCACACCTTCGGGCGGCCGATCGGCTCCAACCAGGCCATCCAGTTCAAGATCGCCGACATGGAGATGAAGGCCCACACCTCCCGCCTCGCCTGGCGCGACGCGGCGTCCCGGCTCGTCGCCGGGGAGCCCTTCAAGAAGGAGGCGGCCCTCGCCAAGCTGTACTCCTCGACGATCGCCGTCGACAACGCCCGCGAGGCCACCCAGATCCACGGCGGCTACGGCTTCATGAACGAGTACCCCGTGGCCCGCATGTGGCGGGACTCCAAGATCCTCGAAATCGGCGAGGGCACGAGCGAGGTCCAGCGCATGCTGATCGCCCGAGAACTGGGCCTCACGTCCTGACCCCGTCCCGCAGCCCCGCCCGTCCCCCCTTCTCCGGGGTCCGCGGGCGGGGTTCGTCATGCCCGGCGGCCCATGAACGGCCGGGCCGGGGGTCGCTGCCGGGCGACAGGGAAGGTTAGGTTAACCTAAGCACGATTTCCGGCCAGGACCCCATCAGGGGGTTCCCTACGAAAGCAGAGACCCCCATGTCCCGTCTCCCCCACCTCAGCCGCCGCGGCGTCCTCGCCGCGGGCGGTGCCCTCGGCCTCACCGCCGCCCTCGCCGCGTGCGGGGACGAGAAGGCCGACAAGAGCAAGGGCGGCGGCACCGGGGAGGACGGCGGGCCCTGGTCGTTCAAGGACGACCGCGGCGAGACGGCCAAGAAGGACTCCACGCCGAAGAACATCGTCGCGTTCACCGGCGTCGCCGCCGCGCTGTTCGACTACGGCATCGAGGTGAAGGGTGTCTTCGGCCCCACCAGGACCAAGGACGGCAAGGCGGACGTCCAGGCCGGCGACATGGACATCAGCAAGCTGACGATCCTCGGCAACGCGTGGGACCAGTTCAACATCGAGAAGTACGTGGGACTCCAGCCGGATGTCCTGATCTCGACCATGTTCGACGACAAGGGAACGCTCTGGTACGTCCCCGAGGCGTCCAAGGACAAGATCCTCAAGCTCGCCCCGAGCGTCGGCGTCTCGGTGTACGACCGCCAGATGACCAAGCCCCTGGAGCGGCTGCTCGCCCTCGCCGAGTCGCTCGGCGCGGACGTGAAGGCCGACAAGGTCGTCAAGGCGAAGAAGCGGTTCGAGGCGGCGGCGGAGCGGCTGCGCAAGGCCGCGAAGTCCCGGCCGGAGATCAAGGTCCTGGTGGGCTCCGCGAGCGCGGACGTCTTCTACGTCTCCGGCACGAACCTCTCCGCCGACCTGGAGTACTTCAAGGCCCTCGGCGTGAACATCGTCGAGCCGCCGGCGCAGGCCCTCAAGGCGAGCGGCGGCTGGTTCGAGAACCTGTCCTGGGAGAACGTCGACACGTACAAGGCCGACGTCATCATGATGGACAACCGCACCTCCGCCCTCCAGCCGGAGGGCCTCGCGGACCAGAAGCCCACCTGGGGCAAGCTGCCCGCGGTGAAGGCCGGGCAGGTCATCCCGCGCGTGACGGAGCCGATCTTCTCCTACGCCAAGTGCGCGCCGATCCTGGAGGACCTCGCCGAGGCGATCGAGAAGGCCAAGAAGGTCTCCTGACCCGACGCCCGGGACCGGGCCCCGCACCCGGGCCAGGCGCCACCCCCACCCAGAGCCGCCCCTCCGCCCTCGCGGAGAGGGCGGCTTCTGCGTACCGGCCGCCTCCTGGACCCCTCCCGCCCCCTTGATTTGAACTTAGGTTAGGCTAACCTTAGTTCAACGTCGCGCCCCGGACTCCTCCCCGCTGTGCCCTGCCCCGGGGCGCGACCCCAGTCCCCTCACCTGGAGGACCGTTCATGCGCTCGCACCTGCTCAACGCCACGACCGCCGAGCGGTACCGCGCCTGCCTGACCGAGGGAGTCGAGCGGGTGGCCGCCGAAGTCGCCGCCGCCTCCCGGCCGTTCACCGGTGACCAGGCCGACGACCCGTCCCCCCGCGTCGCCGCCGTCGACCTCGACGCCCCGCTGCGCGACACCGTGGCCGCCCTCGACGAGCTCGACGCGCTGTACCTGCGCGACGCGGTCTCCTTCCACCACCCCCACCACCTCGCGGGCCACGACGGCCCGGTCGTCATCCCGGCCGTCCTCGGCGAGGCCGTGCTGTCCGCCGTGAACTCCTCGCCCGACAGCCGGGACCGGCCCGCGGGCGCCGCCCTCATCGAGCAGCGCCTCGTCGACTGGACGGCCGAGCGCGCCGGGCTCGGCCCCGCCGCCGACGGCGTGTTCACCTCCGGCAGCGACCAGGCCGGTCTCCAGGCGCTGCTGCTCGCCCGCGAGGAGGCCGGAGCCGACGACCCGCGCGCCCTGCGAGTGTTCACGTCCGCTGCGGCCCGCCCCGGCGTCGGCAGAGCGGCGCACCTCCTCGGCCTCGGCCCTGACGCCGTCGTCGCCGTCCCCACCGACCGGGTCGGGCGCCTGCAGACCGTGGCGCTCGTCCGCGAACTGGAGCGCTGCGCGCGCGAGGGCCTGGCCCCGATGGCCGTCGTCGCGACGGCGGGCACCGCGGACTTCGGCTCCGTCGACCCGCTGCCGCAACTCGCCGAGGTGTGCGCGCACCACGGCACCTGGCTGCACGTGGACGCCGCGCACGGCGGCGGGCCCCTGCTCTCGCGCACCCGGCGCCACCTCCTCGACGGCATCGAGCGCGCCGACTCCGTGACGGTCGACTTCCACGCGTCCTTCTTCCAGCCCGCCGACTGCTCCGCGCTCCTCGTCCGCGACGCGGCGACGCTGCGGCACGCGGCGGACCTCACGGACCACCTCGACCCGCGCCGCGCCGCGTGGGAACGCGCCCCCGGCCGGGCCGGGACACCCCTGCGCGGCACCCGCCGCTTCGACGCCCTGAAACTCTGGCTCACGCTGCGCGTCATGGGCGCGGACGCCGTCGGCGACCTCTTCGACGAGATCTGCGGGGCAGCCGCCCGCGGCTTCGACCTCATCGCGGCCGACCCGCGCTTCGACGTCGTCGCCGAGCCCGACCTCACCACCCTCGTCTTCCGCTACATCCCGGCCGCGATCTGCTCCCCCGCCGACATCGACCGCGCCAACCTGTACGCCCGCAAGGCCCTCTACGCCTCCGGCGCGGCCGTGGTCGCGGGCACCAGGGCGGGCGAGCGCCAGTACCTGAAGCTGGCCCTGCGCGACCCGGAGACCACGGCCGCCAACCTCACCGCCGTGCTCGACCTGATCGCGGGCCACGCCGAGCAGTACCTGGGAGAGAGCCTTGACCGCGCCAGCTGACCCCCGCGAGCCGCGCCAGGAGTCCGCCGTATGAGCCCCTTCGGAACCCTCACCCTGCGTCCCCTCGACCCCTTCACGGACGCCCAGGTCATCCACCCGTGGGTGACGCACCCCCGGTCCGTCTTCTGGCCGATGTGGGGCGCGCGACTCCACGAGGTGGAGCGTGCGTACATGCACGTCGCGGCCGAGGAGCACCACGACGCGTTCGTCGGTCTGCGCGACGGCGCGCCCGCGTTCCTGGTGGAGCGCCACGACCCGCGCCACGCCGAACCCGTCGGCCCCTACGAGCCCGAACCCGGCGACGTCGGCCTGCACTTCCTGGTCGCCCCGGACGCGGACCGCGCCCCCGCCTTCGGCCAGGCGGCGCTCACCACGGTCCTGGAGCACCTCTTCGCCGACCCCCGGACGGTACGGGTCGTCGTCGAGGCCGACGTCGCCGACCACGCCGCGCAGGAGCTCCACGAGGCCGTGGGCTTCCTGGTCGCGTACGAGGTCGAGCGGCCGGAGCAGCACAGCCTGCTCAGCCTCTGCACCCGCGAGCGGTTCGAGGCGGCCGCAGTCCGCCGGGCCGTGGCCGCCCGCCCCGCCCTGACGGCGGCACGCCCCTGAGGCCGGACGGGGTCGCGGAGTACGGTCCTCCGCGACCCCGTCCCCGTACCCGGTGGATCAGTGCCCGGGCCAGGGCACCTGCGGCGACCGGAAGTAGCCGATGCCCAGGGCGTCCCAGCGCGGCGCCTGCTCCGCGAGCCGCGCCCGGTACGGCTCCCAGCCGTGGCTGGTGGCGGGCGACCAGCCGAGCTCGGCGATACCGGGCAGGCGCGGGAACGCCATGTAGTCGAGGTGCGCGGTGCTCGACAGGGTCTCCGTCCACAGCGGCGCCTCGACGCCGAGGATCGCGTCGGCCGGAGCGCCCGGCAGATAGCTGCCCGGATCCCAGTCGTAGGCCCGCCGCACGTCCACGTATCCGGCCCACTTCAGACCGAGCGGGGTGTCCTTGTCGTACTTGTGGTCGAGGTAGGAGCGGTCGGCGGGCGAGAGCACCAGGCCCGTGCCGCCCCGCGCCGCGTTCACGACCCGGTCGCGCTCGGCCTGACCGGTGCGGTCGTAGCCCCAGTACTGCGCGACGGCGCCCGGCGCGGGCGTCGCCTCGGTGAGCTGGTGCCAGGCGAGCACGGTCTTGCCGTACTTGGCGACGATCGGCTGCACCTTGGTCATGAACGTCACGAAGTCCTCGTGGCTGGTGGAGTGCGCCTCGTCGCCCCCGATGTGGAGGTAGCGGCCCGGGGTGAGCGCGGCGAGCTCGCGGATCACGTCGTCCACGAAGTCGTACGTGACGTCCTTGTGCACGCACAGCGAGCTGAAGCCGACCTCCGTGCCCGTGTACAGGGGCGGCGCCACGCCGTCGCAGTTCAGCTCCGCGTAGGAGGCGAGCGCGGCGTTGGTGTGGCTCGGCATGTCGATCTCGGGGATCACTTCGAGGCCCCGCGAGGCCGCGTAGGAGACGATCTCCCGGTACTGCTCCTTGGTGTAGTGGCCGCCGGGGCCGCCGCCGACCTGGGTGGAGCCGCCGTACTCCGCCAGGCGCGGCCAGGAGTCGACGGCGATGCGCCAGCCCTGGTCGTCGCTCAGGTGCAGGTGCAGCGTGTTCATCTTGTAGAGGGCCAACTGGTCGACGAACCGCTTGACTTGGCCGACGGGGAAGAAGTGGCGGGACACGTCCAGCATGGCCCCGCGGTAGGCGTAGCGCGGGGTGTCCTCGATGGTGCCGCCCGCGATCCGCCAGGGGCCGCGCTGCGGGGAGGTCCGCTCGACGGCGGCGGGCAGCTGCTGGCGCAGCGTCTGGACGCTGTGGAAGAGGCCCGCGCCGGACCAGGAGGTGAGGGTGAGGGAGCGGCGCTCGGAGATCAGCCGGTAGCCCTCACGGCCGAGGGCCTTGTTGTCGAAGTTGCCGAAGTTGCCGAAGTTGCCGAGGTCTGCGTGCCCGGCGCCGATGCGCAGCCGGATGCCGTCGCGCCCCGCGCGGTCGGTGACGGGGAGCCGGAAGCCGGTGGCGGGGCGGAGCAGCCGGGCGAGGTACTCGCCGACGCGGCGCTCCTCGGGGTGGTCGCCGACCCGGATCCGGGTCTCGGCGGTGATCTCGTAACCGGGCCCGTACGCCTCGGCCTTCAGGGGTGCGGGGATGATCCGGCCGAGCGGGGTGGGCGCGGCAGCGGGGCGGCGTTCGCCGCCCGGCGCGACCGCCGCGGTCGACAGTCCGGCGGCGGCGATGAGGAGCAGAGAGCCGATGACACGTGTCGGTCGGTGGTCCTTTCTCACCAGCGGGTCCCTTCGACAGGCAACGCGGATGTGATGCGGTCGAACCGTCACCATCCGTACCGCGCACCCCAGGCCGGGTCAAGGTGTAGACCACCTGACCAGGGTCGCGGTGCGAGAATCCCCCCATGGCGGAAATCATCCAGCGGGACGGGACCTGGACCTTCGACGGAGTGACGCTGCGGCTCGTGCCGGGGCGCGACAAGGGCGTCTCGCTGCTGCGCAAGACCCTGGGCGAACTCACGCTGCCCCTACAGGCCTTGGCGGGCGTCGCCTTCGAACAGGGCAAGAAGAGCGGGCGGCTCCGGCTGCGCCTGCGCGCCGGTGCGGACCCGCTGCTCCAGGCGACCGCGGGCAAGCTCGCCGACTCCTCCGACCCGTACCAGCTCGCGGTGGAGCCCGACCGGTACGGCGTCGCCGAGTACGTGGTCGACGAGCTGCGCAACGCCCTGCTGCTGGAACAGGTCCCGGCCGCGGGCTGTGACGCCTATCTCCTGTCGGGGCCGTCCGTGCCGCTCCAGGTCTCCGCGGGTGACGCCACCGTGAGCTTCGACGGGGAGCAGGTCCGCCTCGAGTGGAACTGGAAGACGGAGGAGGCCAAGGCCGCGGCGGGCACCCGTACGATCGCGCTCGCCGATGTCGCCGCGGTCGAGTGGCAGCCCGCGATAGGCCTGGAGAACGGCTACCTCCGCTTCACCGTGCGGAACGCGCCCACCAAGGCCCCGCCGAAGTACGACCCGAACTCGGTGGAGCTGTGGGGCTTCAAGAAGGACCCGCTGATGGCGCTCGTCGCGGCGGCCGTCCAGGCCCGGCTGCCGCACCCGGCACGCCCCTCGGCCCCGGCCCCCGCTCCGGCCCCGGAGCAGCTCGCGCCGACCACCGCGCCCGCCCTCGCGCCCGCACCGGCGGCCCCGGCAGAGGACGACCACGACGCGCTGCTCCGGCGGCTGCGCGAGCTGGGCGAGCTGCACCGGAGCGGCATCCTCACGGACGAGGAGTTCACGGCGGCCAAGCAGGCGGTCCTGAAGCGCATGTGACCCCGGGGCCCCAAGACCCCAGGACCCCGGGCCCCCGGGGACGAAGCAGCGGCACACCCCTCCTCCGTCAGCAATCGAGCGAATCCTGCCCGATTCCGGGCAGGATTCTTGCGCAAGGACCCTGTGTAATCCAGGATCAACGGGTGCACGAAGACCTTGTCGATCACCTGACGCGCTCCACCCAGCTCCAGCGCGGCGAAGCGCTCCGGGTGATCCAGGACGTGCTCGCGTACTTCGACGAGACGACCGAGGCGTACGTCCGCCGCCGCCACCGCGAACTCCAGGGTCAGGGCCTGGTGAACACGGTGATCTTCGAGCGGATCGCGGCGGACCTGCGCTACCGCGCCGTGGCCCCGCCCGAGCTCTCGCTCAGGCAGCTGCGCCGCATCGTCTACGGCTAGACCATCCCCACCACACCCAAGGGACCCTTATGTGCGGAATCGTCGGATATATCGGCAAGCGTGACGTCGCCCCGCTCCTCCTGGAGGGACTCCAGCGCCTGGAGTACCGCGGTTACGACTCCGCGGGCGTCGTCATCACCGGCCCCAAGGCCACCGGCCTGAAGATGGTCAAGGCCAAGGGCCGCGTGCGCGATCTGGAGGCCCGTGTCCCCAAGCGCTTCACCGGCACCACCGGCATCGCCCACACCCGCTGGGCCACGCACGGCGCCCCCTCCGACGAGAACGCCCACCCCCACCTCGACGGCGCGAACAAGGTCGCCGTCGTCCACAACGGCATCATCGACAACGCCACCGAGCTGCGCGCCAAGCTGCTCGCCGACGGCGTGGAGTTCCGCTCCGAGACCGACACCGAGGTGATCACCCACCTCATCGCCCGCTCCCAGGCCGAGACCCTGGAGGAGCGGGTCCGCGAGGCCCTGCGCCACATCGAGGGCACCTACGGCATCGCCGTCCTGCACGCCGACTTCAACGACCGCATCGTCGTCGCCCGCAACGGCTCGCCCGTCGTCCTCGGCATCGGCGAGAAGGAGATGTTCGTCGCCTCGGACGTCGCCGCGCTCGTCTCCCACACTCGCCAGGTCGTCACCCTCGACGACGGCGAGATGGCCACCCTCAAGGCCGACGACTACCGCACGTACACCACCGAGGGCTCCAGCACCCAGGCCTCGCCGACCACCGTGGAGTGGGAGGCCGAGTCGTACGACATGGGCGGCCACGACACGTACATGCACAAGGAGATCTTCGAGCAGGCCGACGCCGTGGACCGCGTCCTTCGCGGCCGCATCGACGACCGCTTCTCCACCGTGCACCTCGGCGGCCTGAACCTGGACGCCCACGACGCCCGCAAGGTCCGGCGCGTGAAGATCCTCGGCTGCGGCACCTCGTACCACGCGGGCATGATCGGCGCCCAGATGATCGAGGAGCTGGCCCGCATCCCCGCCGACGCCGAGCCCGCCTCCGAGTTCCGCTACCGCAACGCGGTCGTCGACCCCGACACCCTGTACGTGGCCGTCTCCCAGTCCGGTGAGACGTACGACGTGCTCGCGGCCGTGCAGGAGCTCAAGCGCAAGGGCGCCCGCGTCTTCGGCATCGTCAACGTGGTCGGCTCCGCGATCGCCCGCGAGGCGGACGCGGGCGTGTACGTGCACGCGGGCCCCGAGGTCTGCGTCGTCTCCACCAAGTGCTTCACCAACACCACCGTCGCCTTCGCGCTGCTCGCCCTGCACCTGGGCCGCATCCGGGACCTGTCGGTCGCCGACGGCAAGCGGATCATCGCGGGCCTGCGGCAGCTGCCCGCGCAGATCGAGCAGATGCTGGCGCGCGAGGACGAGATCCAGAAGCTGGCGCAGGAGTTCGCCGAGGCCAAGTCGATGCTGTTCATCGGCCGGGTGCGCGGCTACCCGGTGGCCCGCGAGGCCTCCCTCAAGCTCAAGGAGGTCTCCTACATCCACGCCGAGGCCTACCCCGCGTCCGAGCTGAAGCACGGCCCGCTCGCCCTGATCGAGCCCGCCCTGCCGACGGTCGCGATCGTGCCCGACGACGACCTCCTGGAGAAGAACCGGGCGGCCCTGGAGGAGATCAAGGCCCGCAGCGGCAAGATCCTCGCGGTCGCGCACCAGGAGCAGGAGAAGGCCGACCACACCATCGTCGTCCCGAAGAACGAGGACGAGCTGGACCCGATCCTCATGGGCATCCCGCTCCAGCTCCTCGCCTACCACACGGCCCTGGCGCTCGGCCGGGACATCGACAAGCCGCGCAACCTGGCGAAGTCCGTCACCGTCGAGTAGGCGCCGCACGAGTGAGTGGCCCCCCGCGCGTGCCACCAAGCACACGGGGGGCCACTCCTTCAGGAACCGGGGTCGCCCATTACCCCGGCCCGTGCCTGCCTCAGCCGGTGGCCGTCACCCCCCGGCCGGCAGGACGCCGGGGGTCCGCGGGAGGCCGCGGTGGGAAGTCGCTGTGCTGCGGCGCCCCGGCGACCGGTATGTACCCTTCACAAGGGCACGAACCACCTCTACGCACGAGTAGATTTATGCGCCGCGGCACGGAAGTTGACGCCGTGACACCCTCATCCCACCTGGGACGGAGGGACGTTACGGAATGACGACGACGGGCCGTTGCGCACGGCGCGCGAGACGGCCCGCGACGGAGCCGAAGATGCGCCCCACGATGCCGTGCGTCGAGCCGACGACGATGGCGTCCGCGGAGTACTCCCGGCCGACCTCTTCGAGCTCGTGGCAGATGTCGCCACCGCGCTCGACGAGGATCCAGGGCACTTCCGACAGATAGTCCGCGCAGGCCAGTTCCAGACCGAGGACCTCGGTGCGGTGGTCGGGGACGTCCACGAAGACCGGGGGCTCACAGCCCGCCCAGACGGTGGTGGGCAGTCGGTTGGCGACGTGGACGATGATCAGGCCGGAGCCGGAGCGGTGCGCCATGCCGATCGCGTAGGCGAGGGCCCGCTCGCTGGACGTCGAGCCGTCGAAGCCGACGACGACGCCGTGCCGGAAGGCCGGATCGCAGGAATGACGTGGTTCTTCCGCCGCTTGGGGGGTCGTCGTCGGATCGGCGACCTGCCGCTTGCGGTCCGCGGGTTCGGAGAATTCGTGACCGGCCATCGGTGTCTCGGCGAAGGAGTCCTCTGTGGGAGGGTCGGCTCTGTCCAGGTGCTGCGGCGCCCGTGGTGCGGCGCCGTGGAGCGGGTCGTGCGCGGATTCCCGGGTGGAGTACGGGGAGCGGGTCGAGCGCGGATCTGTGCGGGTCGGGCCCTGCGGCCTTCGGCGGACACGGGCCGTCACCGGACGCGTGTCCGGGAATCATCTTCCCAACCCCTTACCCCCAAGGGTACGGCGACACTCCTCTCCTGCCCAGGTCCCGGCCGGGGGTCTCCCGGGCCGTGACGGCGGCTGACGCCGCCCGCGCGAGGCCTCGATGCGGCCTCCGCACGGCCTCGCGGCGTTCACCGGAGCATGCATGAGCGGGGCCCGGATGGCAATGGCAGCTGCCCCGTACAGGCGGTTTGCGCCCGGTTCGCGCGCACTGGCCCCTTCCGGCCAGTGACCGGCCGCATGGCCACGCGTTGAACCCGTGAAACCACTCTTTCGGAGACATCCCCAGGAACAGACACCACGTGCGAAACCACCGCCGCAGGGAGTACGCCGTGCCAGGACCGATCACCGCCGCCCCAGCCGCCGCACCGACCACCCGCCGCCGCGCCCCCGAGGGGGCGCGCGAGCGCCGGGGCCCCAAGGCCGCCGGGCCCCTGGGCGCCGAGACGCCCGGGACGGTCCCGCAGGAGTCGGCGAGCGACGTGGTGCGCTGGGCCGCGTTCTCCTGTGTCCTCGTCCCGGTCGTGCTCGTCGGGTACGGGACCTCGCTGGCCGGGGCCGCCGGATCGGCCCTCGGGCTCGCGGCCGTGACGGGGGTGTGCCGGGTGCTGCTCAGGCAGTCCGAGCGGGGGGCCGAGCGGGCCCGCGTCGAGCGGCGCCCCGCCACCGCCGGGCGCCGGGCGGGAGCGGCTCCGGGGGCGCGCCGGGGCGGGCGGCACGCGGGGCCGAACGCGCCGGTGGACTGACCGATTCCGGCGCACTCCTCCATACGTTTTCAGCCAACTTCCGGCTGGTCCGCATTCCCTGGCCGAACGGGGGGTCAACCCACGTCCCACCAGGGGTGAAAGGAGCGCAGAAGGCATCCGCACCCTACGTTGACCGGCCACTGAGACGAGGCGCACTTCCCTGCACGGCCCGTGAGTGCGACGCTTCGTGATCGAATGCTTCACGCCAAGTTGCCATGTCGACAATGCGCCGAGTGCTGAACTGGTCACGGCAGCGTCACACGACGCAGTAGATTCGATCTTGACTGTAGTACGGCGGGGGACTGGTGGAGGACCGAGGGGAAACGTGCAGGAGCGACAGGTCCAGCAAGCACGTCAAGAACAGGGAGCCGCGACGACCGAGGGGGGCTTAGCGCCATGAGCCACGACTCCACTGCCGTGCAGGAAGCTGCGGCGCGCAAACTCTCCGGGCGGCGCCGTCGGGAAATCGTCGCGGTGCTGCTCTTCAGCGGTGGTCCCATCTTCGAGAGTTCCATACCACTCTCCGTGTTCGGCATTGACCGGCAGGACGCGGGAGTGCCCCGGTACCGGCTGCTCGTATGCGCCGGTGAGGAGGGGCCGCTGCGCACCACGGGCGGACTCGAACTCACCGCGCCGCATGGCCTGGAGGCCATCGCGCGAGCCGGCACCGTCGTCGTCCCGGCCTGGCGGTCCATCACGTCGCCGCCACCGCTGGAGGCGCTCGACGCGCTGCGCCGGGCACACGAAGAAGGGGCCCGCATCGTCGGTCTGTGCACCGGCGCGTTCGTCCTCGCGGCGGCCGGTTTACTGGACGGCCGCCCGGCGACGACGCACTGGATGTACGCGCCGACGCTCGCCAAACGATATCCGTCCGTCCACGTCGATCCGCGCGAGCTGTTCGTCGACGACGGGGACGTCCTGACGTCGGCCGGAACCGCGGCCGGAATCGATCTCTGTCTGCACATCGTGCGCACGGATCACGGCAACGAGGCGGCGGGCGCGCTCGCCCGCAGGCTCGTCGTGCCGCCGCGCCGCGCGGGCGGCCAGGAGCGCTACCTGGACAGGTCGCTCCCGGAGGAGATCGGCGCCGACCCGCTGGCCGAGGTCGTCGCCTGGGCGCTCGAACACCTCCACGAGCAGTTCGACGTGGAGACGCTCGCCGCCCGCGCCTACATGAGCCGCCGCACCTTCGACCGGCGCTTCCGCTCACTGACGGGAAGCGCTCCCCTGCAGTGGCTGATCACCCAGCGGGTGCTCCAGGCACAGCGGCTCCTGGAGACCTCGGACTACTCCGTGGACGAGGTCGCCGGACGCTGCGGCTTCCGCTCGCCCGTCGCGCTGCGCGGCCACTTCCGGCGCCAGCTCGGCTCCTCGCCCGCCGCCTACCGCGCCGCGTACCGGGCGCGCAGGCCCCAGAGCGAGCGCGGTCTGGACGGTGCCGCCGGGGCGACCGGCGGCCCGATGGCCATGCCCAGCGCGCCCGCCGTGGTCTCGGCTCCGGACGGGATGGGCGGACCGGGCGGGCACGGTTCCGTGCCGGGACCGAATCCGGGCATGCCCCCGGGTCCGGTGCCGGCCCAGACACGGCGTACGGCGGCGGCGAGCGCCTTCGGGGCCGCGTCCCTGGCCATGGACGCGGGCAAGCAAACCGCCGATGCGTACGCGCAGGGACGCACGCCGCTCCCCGGCCAGAGGAGCGCGCCGTAGGGTTGGGCGCATGAACGATCGCATGGTGTGGATCGACTGCGAGATGACCGGGCTCTCGCTGACGGATGACGCACTTATCGAGGTGGCCGCCCTGGTCACCGACTCGGAACTGAACGTGCTCGGCGAAGGTGTGGACATCGTGATCCGCCCGCCGGACGGAGCCCTGGAGACCATGCCCGAGGTGGTGCGGCAGATGCACACCACCTCGGGACTCCTCGACGAGCTGTCCGGCGGCACCACGCTGGCCGCCGCCGAGGAGCAGGTCCTCGACTACATCCGTGAGCACGTGAAGGAGCCCCGCAAGGCCCCGCTGTGCGGCAACTCGGTCGGCACGGACCGCGGCTTCCTGCTGCGGGACATGCCGACCCTGGAGAACTTCCTGCACTACCGGATCGTCGACGTCTCCTCGGTCAAGGAGCTCGCCCGGCGCTGGTACCCGCGGGCGTACTTCAACAGTCCGGACAAGAACGGCAACCACCGGGCGCTCGCCGACATCCGCGAATCCATCGCCGAGCTGCGCTACTACCGCGAGGCGATCTTCGTCCCGCAGCCGGGCCCGGACTCGGACACGGCGAAGTCGATCGCCGCGAAGCACGTCCTGCCCGCAAGCTAGGCGGCCCGAAAGGGCCTGGTGGACGGGGTCGGAAGAAGGGGTGCGCGAGCACCCCTTCGGACCCTGTACACTTTTTCTCGGCCGGTCAGAAGAAAGACAAAAGACCGGCTCATGGTGGGTGTAGCTCAGTTGGTAGAGCACCTGGTTGTGGTCCAGGTGGCCGCGGGTTCAAGTCCCGTCACTCACCCTGATGATCAAGGGCCCGACCTGCGAAAGCAGGTCGGGCCCTTGTCGTTCCCCGACGTTTGGGAACACCACGGGAACACGATCTTGGTTTCGCGTCCTCACGACCGGCACTGTGACCCTGCGGCCGGGCGCCTGCCTCGGCGCCATGACGGGCCAAGCGGACGCCACGGGGTACGCGGTGATCGCTGGGACCGGGGACCTGCCGACGATCGCCGCTCTCGCCGGGGTGATCGGCGCTGGTTCTGGCCTGTTCGCACTGATCGCCCGCTGAAACGCTTCGCCCCCTCGCGCCTTCGGACGGGAGGGAGCCTTCGTCGTGCCCTGTTCAGTGCAGCGCCTCGATCGCGCGGAGGATGAGGCCGCGGGCCTCCGCACCGTAGACGGCCATGCTCCGCAGACGCTCGAACGTCTTCACGTACTGGCTTACCTCGGAGGGCTGGGTGACACGTACCTCGGCCGACACGAGTTCCATGGCCACCAGCTTGTCGTCGTAGATGTGGAACGTCTCCTCCGGCCAGTGCGTCCGCTCGCCGGCTACGGGGATGATGCCGAGGGAGACGGCGGGCAAGGCCCCCGCGGTGAGCAGGTAGCCGAGCTGGGCGGACATGGCTTCTGCTCCAGCAATCCGGTAGCGCAAGACGGACTCTTCGATCACCGCCACGAAGCGATGTCCCGGTTCGTGGATGAGGCGGGATCGCTCGATGCGTGCGCGCGCGGCTTCCACGCTGTCGTCCACAGCAAGGTCGTTCGAGTCCGCAGCGATGCGGAGGACGGCAGTCGCGTACCCCTCGGTCTGGAGGAGGCCGGGTACGAGGCCGGAGGAGTACACGCGGAACAGCTCGGTGCCGCGGAAGAAACCGACCCGGCTCTCCTGGATGTGTCGGAGCCCGGAGCGCACCTGGTCGCGCCACTGTTGGTACAGCGTCTCGGCGTTGATGGACTGGACGATCAGGTCTTGGGCCTGATCACTACGGCCGGTGGCAGTGCACCAGCGGCGGATGTCGTACGCCGACGGCCCGGTGAGCGCGTTCTCAATCCGCGACGTCTTGGAGTGGTGCCAGTCGCACGCGGCAGCCAGTTGCACGAGCGTCATCCCGGCCTCCTTGCGGAGGGTGCGGAGCTGCCGGGCGACAGCTTCGCGCGCGGCCTGGGCCGACGAGGAAGGGGAGACGGACATGAGCTGGCTGCCGGTGCTTCCTGCTCAGTCGATCCGGTAGTCGTCGTGCGGTATGGCTCGTTCCCACACCGCCGCGAAGGCGTCCCTGCACAGCTTGGCGGATGCGGGGTCCTCCGAGATCTCGTGTCCGACCAGCGCACCGTCGCCCGAGAAGTAGCCCCAGCGGACGATACGGTCGTCGAAGAGCCAGAAGTCGTTGCCGGGCAGGCAGAGGGCCGAGGCATGACGGCGGGGCAGCCAGCGCACTTCCTCACCAGCGTGCGTGTTGACCATGGTGGAAGCGTGCTCGTACCGGATGTAATCGGATACGGGTTCGGACACGATGCGAGCACGTCGCACAGCGACGCCACGGCCGACGGCCCGGGCCACAAGGTCGACCCACGGCGCCCAGTCCTCCGAGGAGGGATCGGCATCGAACTCGCCGGTCTCCAGCCAGGTACGGAAGTCCTCGGCTTCGGCAGCGACACCATACTGGTCCCGCATCTCCAGGTGCACCGCGGTCCGTGTGCAGCCGTCCATCAGCTCAGTGATCGTCGGCTCGCTGAAGGACATCGCACGCCTCCCTGATCATGTCGATCATCCTCGCAGGGATTCGGACCACGGCTTCACCGTCCGGGATGCCGACGGCGTGGCCGGGCGCCTCGAAGGCGGCGCATTCAGCGTGGAGTTCGGGCGCCGGCTCCCACCCCTGGAGGACGAGTTCCCGCTTGTCCTGGTCGACCCACACGGTGGGGCTGTCGGCGGTTTTGGTGTCGGGGTCGATCCCAATGAACAGTAACGGCACGTCATCCTCCGTCAGCAGAGTGTGCGTTTCTGTGCGCCACGATCGTGGCGGCAAGGGGCCCAGGTCAAGGGAGCTGACGGACCACAGAAGTGCTGCCGGTAGGAGACTGCACAGATCTGCACAGAGCTGGTGGTCGACTCCGGTGCACTCCTAGCGTCGAAAGACACAGCGAAGACCCCGGTGACCGTGCGACCGGCCCCGGGGCGTGGCCGACCACCAAGGAGTCGACATGGGCGAGAGTGCGGCCCCCGTGCAAGCGCCGAGAAGCAGCGCTCAGACACAGGGGGAGAACAGGTTGATCGCTGACTGGCTGGCTCAAGCCCACCCCCTGCCGGGCCGGGCCCGGCGGGAGTGGACGGATGCCTACGTCGCGATGATCCCGCTCGGTCGGTGCTTCGACGCCGTACGCGTACCCGCCCAGCGGATCCACGCCGCGGTCGCCAGCGAGGAGCCCGCCACCGTGGCCGCAGCCCTGCGGGACTGGCTGGGCGGCCCGGTGATCCGGGACCTGCGCAGCACCCTCGGCGCGTACTACTTCCTGGTGACGCCCGGCGCGGAGTGGGACGGCCCGGAGGAGCGCCTGAGCACGGGCACCTTCCTCGGGGTCCCCCGTGTGGGGCACATCGCGTACCTCATGAGCTGGGTGGTGCCGCCGGAGCATCCCGGGAACCTGTGCGACACCCTGGCTCTGCGCGCGCTGCTCGCCACCGCCGATCCGCTGTGGACGGTGGGCCGACCATGACCGGCCTCGACGACCGCGAGGACGGCCAGGAACCGAGGGGCCCGTACGAGGCTTACCGCGAGCACCTGAACACCTGCCCCCGCCGGCACTTCGGCATCCTCGCCGACTGCTCCGAAGGTGCGCGGCTGCATGCCGCCTGGATCGAGGGTGGCCGCACAGCCGCCGCGCCCGCGGGCCCGGCCGCAGGAGGCCGGGATGCCTGAGCCCAAGCCGGTGGTACTGCTCGCCGCCCTCCCCCGGCCCGGCACGCTCGACGCGGCGCAGCTGTCCGGTGGCGCCTGCGTCTGGTGCGCGCACGCGTTCCGCCCCGGCGAGGGGATCGACCTCGGCAGCCCCGGCCCCTTCCGGCCGCACGGCTGCCTGGACTGCTGCGAGGTCAGGACGCACTCCCTGACGACCTACCTCGCCTGGTACGACCACACCGTCACCTGCCACCGGTGCCCCTACGGCCCGTGCGAGCCGGGCCGGGCCCTCGGCATGAACCACCTGACCGTACGGGAACAGGCAGGCCACCCGGCCATACGCTGCGCCGCCTGCCAGGCCCCCATCACCCCCGGCCAGCCCCTGCGCCCGCACTTCTGGCGCGAAGAGCCCTGGCCGATGTTCGGCTACCTCCACGCACGCGACTGCCCCGGTCCCCGCCTCAGGACGACGCGCGGGGGATCAGTTCCGTCGGCAGGACGATCTGAGGGCGGGCGAGGCGGCGGGACGCCGCCGGGCGGGGGTCGGCGATCTCGGTGAGCAGGACGTCCGTCATCGTGCGGCCCATCTCCACTATGGGCTGGCGCACACTCGTCAGGGGCGGATCCATGTGGCGGGCGATCGCCGAGTCGTCGAAGCCGACCAGGGCCACGTCGTCCGGTATGCGGCGGCCCGCCCGGCGCAGGACCTGACGCGCGCCCGCCGCCATCACGTCCGACGCGGCGAAGACCGCGTCCAGGTCCGGCCTGCGTGCCAGCAGGTCCGCCATCGCCCGCCGACCGCCCTCCTCGGTGAAGTCGGCGCGCGCCGTCAGGGCCTCGTCCGGCTCGTGCCCGGCCTCCGCCAGGGCGTCGCGGTAGCCGTCGAGGCGCCGCTGGGCCCCGTACACGTCGAGGCGGCCCGTGATCGTGGCTATCCGGCGGCGGCCCCGGGCCACCAAATGGGTGACGGCGGCGCGGGCCCCCGCGAAGTTGTCGGAGTCCACCGAGGCCAGCGGCTCGTCGGCGCGGCGGCGACCGCTGATCACCGCCGGTATCTCCAGCTGCTGCAGCAGGTCCGGCAGCGGATCGTCCGCGTGCACCGACACCAGGAGGACGCCGTCCACCCGGTGCGCCGACAGATACTGCGCGAGGCGGCGGCGCTCCCGGTCGCCGCCCGCGAAGGTCAGCAGGAGCTGGAGGTCGGTGTCCGCGAGCGCGACCCCCACACCGTGGATGATGTCCGAGAAGTACGGCTCGGCGAAGAACCGCGACTCGGGCTCGGGGACGACCACGGCGATCGAGTCCGTACGGTTCGCGGCGAGCGCGCGGGCCGCCGTGTTCGGCACGTACCCCAGCTCGGCGACGGCCTCCTCCACGGCGGCGCGGGTGTGCGCGCTCACCCGCGGCGAACCGTTGATCACCCGGGACACCGTCCCCCGGCCGACGCCCGCCAGCGCGGCCACCTCTTCCAGCGTGGGCCGCCCCCCGCTGCGCCCCTTGGGCTGACGACTCCCCATCAGTGCCTCCCCACGACGCGAAATCTAACAGCCGGGCCCCGGCCACCAGCGACGGCGCCGACGGCCCGCAACTCCCGCCGTCCGGTGCCTTGACACCCCCGCAACGAGCCGTAACCCTTCAAGGCATCAAATATGGGAGCGCTCCCACCCTACTCGGCTCTTTCACGATCCGCACGCTCCGGCCGAGCCGCCCCTCTCCAACTCATGACGCCCACAGGGCAGTTGACTGGTAGGTGGTACGGCGGAGCACTAGGAGGACACCATGCGCCACAGCAGAAGCCGCAGGACGCATGACCGGACTCGCTACAGGACTCGAACGCCCCGTACGGCCGTGGTGCTCGCGGCCGTCGCTGCGCTCGCCGGCGGAGCGCTCACCGGCTGCGCGGAGGACTCCGACGACCCGGGCACCGGCGGCTCCTCCGGCGGCGGGGGCGGAGGCGGCAAGGGGAAGACGACCCTGACCATCGGCGTCTTCGGCGCCTTCGGCCTCCAGGAGGCCGGTCTGTACGCGGAGTACGAGCGGCTCCACCCGGACATCGACATCAAGCAGAACTCCGTCCAGCGCAACGAGAACTACTGGCCCGCGCTGCTCACCCATCTGAGCAGCGGCAGCGGCCTGTCCGACATCCAGGCCGTGGAGGTCGGCAACGTCGCCGAGCTGACCGGCAGCCACGCGGACAAGCTGGTGGACCTCGGCAAGGCCCCCGGCGTCGACAAGAGCGCCTACCTCGGCTGGAAGTGGAAGCAGGGCACCGCCGAGGGCGGCAGGACCATCGCACTCGGCACCGACATCGGCCCGACCGGCATCTGCTACCGCAAGGACATGTTCAAGAAGGCCGGACTTCCCACGGACCGCGAGGCCGTGGGCAAGCTGTGGGCCGGGGACTGGGACAAGTACCTCCGGGCGGGCGAGCGCTTCAAGGAGAAGGCGCCCAAGGGCACCGCCTTCGTGGACGGCGCAACGGGCGTGATGGCCGCCGTGCACGCCTCCGGCACGCAGAAGTTCTACGACGCCGACGGCGAGCTCGTCTACAAGGACAGCCCGGCGGTCAAGGAGGGCTGGGACCTCGCGGCGCGGTTCGCCGAGGCCGGGCTCACCGCGAAGCTCCAGCAGTTCCAGCCCAGTTGGGACCAGGCGTTCGCCAATGGCTCCTTCGCCACGGTGACCTGCCCGCCCTGGATGCTCGGCTACATCAAGGACAAGGCGGGCGCCGACGCGAAGGACCAGTGGGACGTCGCCGCCGCGCCGAAGCCCGGCAACTGGGGCGGTTCCTTCCTCACCGTGCCCGAGGCGGGCGAGCACAAGGAGGAGGCGGCGAAGCTCGCGGCCTGGCTGACCGCGCCGAAGCAGCAGGCCAAGCTGTTCGACGAGCGGGCCAGCTTCCCGAGCGCCAGCGCGGCCTACGGCCTGCCCGCGGTGAAGGACGCCAAGAACCCCTACTTCGGCGACGCGCCCGTGGGCCGGATCTTCTCCAGGGCCGCCGAGGGCGTGCCCGTCCAGCCCATCGGCCCCAAGGACGGGATCATCTCCCAGTACCTGGCGGACACCGGGATGCTCGGCGTCGACCAGAAGGGCACCTCGCCCGACAAGGCCTGGGGCAAGGCCGTGAAGACCATCGACAACGCGCTGGACCAGTGACGCGGTGATGGACCTTCCGAGTGACTCCCGCACGGCCGTGTCCCCCGCCCCGGCGGGGGACACGGCCCGGGACGAGCGCCGCCGGACGCGGCGCAGCCGCCTCTACCGCTGGGACGTGCGGTTCAGCCCCTACGCCCTCATCGCGCCGTTCTTCCTCTTCTTCGTCGCCTTCGGGCTCTTTCCGCTCCTCTATACGGGGTGGGCCTCGCTGCACCGGGTGGAGCTCGGCGCACCCACCGACATGGAGTGGGTGGGCCTGCGCAACTTCTCGCGGCTGCTCGACGACGACTTCTTCTGGAACGCGCTGCGCAACACCGTCACCATCGGTCTCCTCTCCACCGTGCCGCAGCTCCTGATGGCGCTCGGGCTCGCGCATCTCCTCAACTACCGGCTGCGCGGGTCCATGTTCTTCCGGGTCGCGATCCTCACTCCCTATGCGACGTCGGTGGCGGCGGCGACGCTCGTGTTCGTGCTCATGTTCAGCAGGACGGACCACGGGCTGATCAACTGGGGGCTCGGGCTCGTCGGGATCGACGCCGTGGACTGGCAGAACGGCGACTGGACGGCACAGCTCGCGGTGTCCGCCATCGTGATCTGGCGGTGGACCGGCTACAACGCGCTGATCTACCTCGCCGCGATGCAGGCCATTCCGCACGATCTGTACGAGTCGGCGGCGCTCGACGGGGCGAGCCGCTGGCAGCAGTTCCTGCGGGTGACGGTGCCGTCGCTGCGGCCCACGATCCTGTTCACCTGCGTGGTGTCGACGATCGGGGCGACGCAGCTGTTCGGTGAGCCGCTCCTTTTCAGTCAGGGGGCGAGCCCCACGGGTGGCTCGGACCACCAGTTCCAGACGCTGGGTCTGTATCTGTACGAGCAGGGCTGGTTCAACCAGCACCTCGGGCGGGCCTCGGCGATCGCCTGGACCATGTTCCTCATTCTCGTGCTGATCGGCCTGCTCAACTGGGCGGTCGGCCGGTGGATCCGCAAGAGCGCGTGAGGGGATGACATGACCGACGTGACGCAGACGCGCCGCGCACCGCGCACCGGCAGGCCCGGGTCCGGTCCCGTACGGCGCGGGCGCGGCCCGGGGAAGCGCGGCGCCGGACGGCAGCTGCACGGCGGGAAGCTGACGTACGCCGTCCTGGTCCTCTTCACCATCGGGTCGCTCTTCCCGCTGGTGTGGACGGCGATCGCCGCGTCCCGGACCAATACGCGGCTGGCCCAGACACCGCCCCCGTTCTGGTTCGGCGGGAATCTCTTCAAGAACCTGGAGATCGCCTGGACCGACGCCAACATGGGCACCGCCCTGCTGAACACCCTGGTGGTGGCGGGCACGATCACCATCGGCACGGTGCTCTTCTCCACCCTCGCGGGCTTCGCCTTCGCCAAGCTGCGCTTCCGCTTCCGCGGTCTGCTGCTGCTTCTGGTGATCGGCACGATGCTGGTGCCGCCGCAGCTCAGTGTCGTACCGCTGTTCATGATGATCGCGGAGTTCGGGTGGACCGATCAGCTGCAGTCGGTGATCCTGCCGACGCTGGTCAGCGCCTTCGGGGTGTTCTTCATGCGCCAGTACCTCATCGAGGCGCTGCCCACCGAGCTGATCGAGGCGGCTCGGGTGGACGGGGCGAGCAGCCTGCGCCTGATCTGGCACGTGGTCTTCCCCGCGGCGCGGCCCGCGATGGCCGTCCTGGCCATGCTGACCTTCGTCATGGCGTGGAACGACTTCTTCTGGCCGATCATCGCGCTCACCCAGGGCGGCGAGCCCACCGTGCAGGTCGCCCTCGCCGGGCTCGGCCGGGGGCAGATCCCCGACCAGTCCGTGATCATGGCGGGCGCGCTGCTCGGCACGCTGCCGCTGCTCCTCGCCTTCGTCCTGTTCGGCAAGCAGATCGTGGGCGGGATCATGCAGGGCGCCGTCAAGGGGTGAGCCCGCGCCCCGCCGTCCCGCCCCTCCTCCATCCGTACGAATCCTGGGAGCGCTTCCATGCCCGATGCGAACCTGCGGTTTCCCCCCGGCTTCCTGTGGGGTGCCGCGACCGCCGCGTACCAGATCGAAGGGGCCGTGCGGGAGGACGGCAGGACCCCGTCGATCTGGGACACCTTCAGCCATACGCCGGGCAAGGTGCTCGGCGGCGACACCGGGGACGTGGCCTGCGACCACTACCACCGGTGGCGCGAGGACGTGCGGCTCCTGGCGGACCTCGGGCTCAAGGCCTACCGCTTCTCGGTGTCCTGGCCCCGGGTGCAGCCCACCGGGCGCGGGCCCGCCGTGCAGCGCGGCCTCGACTTCTACCGCGCGCTCGTCG
This sequence comes from Streptomyces sp. AN091965, assembly GCF_022698285.1. Classification (NCBI taxonomy): domain Bacteria; kingdom Bacillati; phylum Actinomycetota; class Actinomycetes; order Kitasatosporales; family Streptomycetaceae; genus Streptomyces; species Streptomyces sp. AN091965. The sequence goes on from NZ_JALDMY010000001.1 coordinate 3,909,641, forward strand.
ACGAGCTGCTCGCGCACGGCATCACGCCGATGGTCACGCTCTACCACTGGGACCTGCCCCAGGAACTCGAATCGGCGCTGCCCGGCGGGGGCCCGGGGGGCGGCGGCTGGCCGGAGCGGGACACCGCCGAGCGCTTCGCGGAGTACGCCGGGATCGTCGCGGGGGCGCTCGGCGACCGCGTGGAGCTGTGGACGACCCTCAACGAGCCCTGGTGCAGCGCCTTCCTGGGCTACGGCTCGGGGGTGCACGCCCCCGGGCGCACCGACCCCGCCGCCGCCCTGCGCGCGGCCCATCACCTCAGCCTCGCACACGGCCTCGGCGCCCGGGCGCTGCGCGCGGCCCTGCCCGCCCGGGCCCGGATCGGGGTGAGCCTCAATCCGAGCGCGGTGCGCCCGCTCACCTCGTCGCCCGCCGATCTGGACGCGCGGCGCCGGATCGACGCGCTCGCCAACCGGGTCTTCACCGGGCCGATGCTGCGCGGCGCGTACGACGACGATCTGCTCGCGGACACCGCGCGGGTCACGGACTGGGCCTTCGTGCGCGACGGCGACCTGGACGTCACGCGGCAGCCGCTGGACTTCCTCGGCATCAACTACTACTCCCCCGCTGTCGTGTCGGCCGCCGCCCCCTCCGGTGCCCCGCGCCACGACGGGCACGGGGGCAGCGACCACTCCCCCTGGCCGGGCGCGGACTCCCTGGTCTCCTTCCACCGCGCGCCCGGCGAACTCACCGCCATGGACTGGCCGGTGGATCCCACGGGACTGAAGGACCTTCTCCTCGAATACACCGCTCAGGCCCCCGGGGTTCCGCTCTATGTGACGGAGAACGGCGCCGCCTACGACGACAAGCCCGAGGGCGGCGCGGTCCACGACCCCGACCGGGTGCGCTACCTGCACGGACACCTGTCCGCCGTGCACGCGGCGATCCTGGAGGGCGCCGACGTCCGGGGCTACTTCCTGTGGTCGCTCCTGGACAACTTCGAGTGGGCGTACGGCTACAGCAAGCGCTTCGGCGCGGTGTACGTCGACTACGAGACGCAGTTGCGCACGCCCAAGTCGAGCGCCCGCTGGTACGCGAAGGTCGCGGCGAGCGGGGAGCTGCCCCGGGCGGTGGCCGAGGGGTGAACGGTGCGTGCCCCGGCCGGAGGGGGGTGGCCGGGGCACGCGTTCCCGTGGGGGGATCCGCACCGCACGTTAGCCCTGCTCCGGGGCGCCGTAGCGGCCCTTATGCCGGACTTAAGGAAGGCATCGGGGGTCGTTAAGGCCCGGCCGCACAGGCCCTAGCCGCCGCGGGCCGGGGTGCGGCGTCGGCGGCGCACCATCGCGCGTGCCGCCCGGCGTCCGGCCGACGGCCGGACGGCCCCGCGCTGGAGCCAGAGCCGCACCTCCGTGCCGCCGAGGACCGAGCGGCCGATCCGTACGTCGCCGCCGGTCGACTCGGCCAGGCGGCGCGCGATGTCGAGGCCGAGCCCCGTCGACCCGATCGCGCCGCCCGGGCCCCGCACGTCGTTCGTGCCGCCCGTGCCGCCGGAGCTGCCCCGGGCGAGGGCGGCCTTGGGGTCGGTGATGCCGTCGCCCGCGTCGGAGACGAGCACGATCACCGCGTCCTCGCCGCTGTGCACGTCCACGGCGAACGCCGCGCCCTCCCGGGTGTGCCGGAAGACGTTGCTGAGCAGCGCGTCGAGCGCGGCGACCAGATCGGCCCGCGCCACCGGTATCCACACGGGCCGCTCCACGCCCGCGACGCGCGCCTCGCGCCCCTCGTCCTCGGCGAGCGCCGACCAGAACTCCATCCGCTCACGGATCACTTCGGCGGCGTCGCAGCCCGCGCCGGGACCGCTGGCGGCCGTGCGCGGCTTGGCGTCGCGGGCGGTGCGGATGATCGTGTCGACCTCGCGCTCCAGCTTCTCCACGGCGATCCGGGTCTGCTCGGCGGCGGGCCCGTCGCCGAGGGAGGCGGCGTTGAGCCGCAGCACGGTCAGCGGGGTGCGCAGGCGGTGCGACAGGTCGGCGGCCAGCTCCCGCTCGTTGGCAAGGAGGTGGACGACCTGGTCGGCCATCGAGTTGAACGCCACAGCGGCCAGGCGGAGTTCGGTGGGCCCTTCCTCCGGCACGCGGGCGCCGAGCCTGCCCTCGCCCAGGTCGCGGGCGGCGCCGACCAGGCGTCTCGCGGGCCGGACCATGCGGACGCCGAGCCGGTCCGCGACGGCCACCGAGCCGATGACGAGCCCGACCCCGACGCCCGCGAGCACCAGCCAGGCCGTGGTCACGCCCTTGCTGACCTCCCTCTCCGGCACGTGGATCTCGACCACGGCGATCTCTCCGGAGCCGATGGCGAAGGGCTGGAGCAGCGCGTAGCCGCCGGGCGCGGTGACGGTCCTGGCCCGGCCCTGCTCGCGCGTCGCGGCGACGTCGTGGGCGTGGGCGCGGCGGTCGCCGATGGTCAGCGCGGGGTGCGAGCCGACGGCGGGGACGTGTACGGCCATGCGCCCCTGGCCGCCCGCCTCGGAGGTGGCGACGGCCCGGGTGAGCTCCGCGCGGTCGGTGGTGATGGACAGCGTGGGGCCCATGCCGGCGGCGTGCCGTTCGGCGGCGGAGAAGGCGCGGTCGCGGGCCATCTCCTGGATGACGAGGCCCAGCGGAACGGCGAAGGCGGCCACGACCATCGTCGTGACGGCCAGGCACACCTTCACCAGGGCCCACCTCATGGCGCGGGCTCCCCGGGGGCGCCGTCCGCCGCCGTCACAGCGGCGGCTCCAGTTTCACGCCGACGCCCCGCAGGGTGTGCAGATAGCGGGGGCTCGCGGCGGTCTCGCCCAGCTTCCGGCGCAGCCAGGAGAGATGGACGTCGATGGTCTGGTCGTCGCCGTAGCTCTGCTGCCACACCTCGGCGAGGAGTTCCCTGCGCGCCACGACGACGCCGGGCCGCCCGGCGAGAAACGTGAGCAGGTCGAACTCGCGCCGGGTCAGGTCCAGCGGCGCGCCGTCCAGCTGTGCCCGGCGGCGCAGCGGGTCGATGGCGAGGCCGCCGACGCGCAGCACCCGGCTCGCCGGTGACGCCCCTGAGCCGCGGGCGCGGCGCAGCACGGCGGTCATGCGCGCGGAGAGGTGCTCGACGGAGAAGGGCTTGGTCAGATAGTCGTCGGCGCCGTCGTTGAGGAGCCGGACGATCTCCGCCTCGTCGTCGCGCGCGGTCGCCACGATCACGGGTACGTCGGTGACGCCGCGCAGCATCTTGAGCGCCTCGGCGCCGTCGAGGTCGGGCAGGCCGAGGTCGAGGATCACCACGTCGAAGCGGAAGTGGGCGACCTCGCGCAGCGCCTCCAGGGCGGTGCCGACGCTCCGTACGGTGTGGGAGGCGTCGGACAGATGCCGGATGAGGGCCGAGCGGACGAACGGGTCGTCCTCGACGACGAGCACACGAGCCATGGGCGGCACCGTACGCCATGCGGACAGTGCCGGTGCCCCGTGGGACTTTTGGCCCGGACATGGGCGTCATGTCCCTTGCCGGGAGCGGGTGATGTGGCCACCGGGGTGGTGGTGGGGCACCATGGCGCGCTATGCGCAGAGGTCTCCTGCACGCCGGCGCGTGGTCGCTCGCCACGGGCGTGGCGGTCACGCTGTCGTGGTGGGGCGTGCACACCGTGATGGCGGGCACGGCCTACGATCCGCCGCGCGCCCTGCCGCTCGCGGCGGAGCACCCGGAGCGCGCGGTGTCGTCGTCCACACACCGGCCCGAACCGGAGCCCGGCGCGCGCTCGTCGAGGCCCGCGCGGCCCTCGGCCGCCCCCGAGCCGTCGCGCGAGCCGCCCGCGGCGCGCGCTCCGGCTCCCCGGACGTCCCCTCCCGCCGGGCCCGCGACCGGCCGGGTGAAGACCTACCCCACCGACGGCGGCCGGGTCGTGTTCGACCTCGGCGGGGACTCCGCCACGCTGGTCTCGGCGTCGCCCGCGACGGGCTGGTCGATGCGGGTGTGGAAGACCCGGGCGTGGATCCGGGTGGAGTTCACGTCGGGCGCGGACCGCGTCTCGGTGTTCTGCGCGTGGCACGACCACGCGCCGCGGGTCGACGTCACCGCGTACTGAGCCGCGGCCCGAAGGCTCAGCGGAACACGGAGGGCGGCGGCGCGGGCGAGGCCACCGCGCTCGCGTCGGTGACGGCGGCCGCCCCGCCGCCGAAGTCCACGAGGGCGCGCCCGTGTTCGACGCGCGCCGGGTGCGGGTCGCTCGCGCTGCGCCGGGTGAGCTCGGCGATGGGCAGGGGGCGCGCGGAGGCGAGGAGCACGGCGTTGCCGAAGCGCTTGCCGCGCAGCACGGCGGGGTCGGCGACGAGCGCGAGCTCGGCGAAGACGGCGGCGGCGGTGGCGAGTTGGCCGCGCAGATAGCCGAGCGGCGGGCCGTCGGCGAGGTTGGCGGCGTAGTGCCCTTCGGGTTTCAGGACGCGGCGTACGTCGCCGAGGAACTCCACGGACGTCAGGTGCGCGGGGGTGCGGGCGCCGCTGAAGACGTCGGCGATCACCAGGTCCGCCCAGTTGTCCGGCAGCTTGGCGAGTCCCTCGCGGGCGTCGGCGCCGCGCACGCGCACGCGTGCCTGCGGGTCGAGCGGCAGCACGCGACGCACCAGGCTCACGAGGGCGGTGTCGCGCTCGACGACCTGCTGGGTGGAGCGGGGGCGGGTCGCGGCGACGTAGCGGGCGAGGGTGAGGGCGCCGCCACCGAGGTGCAGCACGTGCAGGGGGGCGCCGGCCGGGGCGGCGAGGTCGGCGATGTGGCCGAGCCTGCGCTGGTACTCGAAGTCGAGGTGGGCGGGGTCGTCGAGGTCGACGTGCGACTGGGGCGCGCCGTCGATGACGAGGGTCCAGGCGCGGGGGCGGTCGCGGTCGGGCAGCAGTTCGGCGAGGCCGCCGTCGACCTCCTCGACCACGGCTTCCCGCGCCGCGTCCCGGCTCCGCCTGTTCCTTGCCATCGGGCCATTATCGCCGGGGCCGCGGGGTGCCGCTCGCGCGGTGCGCCCCAGGCCCGCCCCTCCCCGAACCGGGGGCCGGCCGCCCCCGGGCCCCGGCCCTTGTCGGCGCTCCGCGCCTCGTCCTCAAACGCCGGACAGGCTGAAAGTCTCCGGTGCGGGCCGGATCTCGTCCGCGGACCAGCGGCGCCCGCCCGCAGGCGAGATGCGGCCCGCAGCGGCACCATCAAGCCCGTCCGGCGTTTGAGGACGAGGCCGAAGGCCGATCAACGGCCGGCCACCCCGGCAGGGCTCAGCGCAGGGCTCAGCGGCAGTTGTCGGCCGCCTCGATGATGCGTTGGGCCTCGCCGAGGGCGGCGCGGAGGGCCGCGGGGTCGGTGACCGGGTCCGTCGGGCGGGGCGGTACCAGCCAGCCGGTGCCGGCGACGGGCGGCGGGGGCGTCGGGCCCTGGGTGCCCGTGCCGGGCCCGCCGAAGGTCTGCGTACAGGCGCTGCCCGGCAGGTCCCACGCGGCGGCCGTGCCGGGCGGCACCAGGAAGCCGAGGGTGTCGCAGCCGCCGTCGTGCAGGACGGGCCCCACGGCCTCGTGCCCGGCGCCCCGGCGCAGGATGTCGACGGCTTCGAGGCCCTGCCGCGCGGGCACGGTCACCAGGTCGCAGTGCTCCTGACCGGGGTCGACGCCGTGCGGGGCGTACGGGGCGTGGGGGTTGTACGGGGTGTGGGCGGTGTGCGGGGCGGACGGGGCGTGACGTGCGTACGGCTCGTGGCCCCGGGGCCCGGGATGGGCGGGGCCGCACGACTCGCCGCCGCCGGGTCCGGCACTGCGGTCCTGGCTCGGCCGGTGCCGCGCCGTGGTCAGTGAGCCCCCAGATTCGCTGTTCTCCATGCCGACCTCCAACAAGGGAACCCCTCCTCGCCAGGGCGGAAGCCGCTTCGCTCCCTCTCCGCACTGGTTCAACGCGCCACCCCGTCAACGGCTACGGCGCCACGCCGCCGCAAAGGATGGCAGTTCATGGCAGATCACGGGTGAGATATCCGGTTTGTAGCCAAACTCCACGTCGTCATCGGGTCACAGAGGGTACTTTCTTGCTCCGCCGGGACACGGCCGGACCACGGGGCAGCGCGGGGGCGGGGCGCGCGGCGCGGGACTCCGGCGGTTCGTCGGCACGGTCCCCCACGAGAGGGCCTCGGTCCCCACGAGAGGATCCGGCATGGCGTCGTCTTCCACGGCCTCGTCCACCCCGCCGCCGCGGCCGAACCTCGCCTTCCGGCGGCTGCGCGGGCAGCGCTCACCGGGCGAGTTCGCGGCCCTGGTGCGGCGGGCCGCGCGTGAGATCGGCGAGCGGGTCAGCTGCGACGCGCGGTACGTCGGCCGCGTCGAGGCGGGCGAGATCCGCTGCCCCAACTACGCGTACGAACGGGTGTTCCTGCACATGTTCCCCGGCCGGACGCTGACGGACCTCGGCTTCGCACCGCGCGCTGCGGTACGCGGCCGGGGGGCGCGCACGGACTCCGGCGCGCCCCCGGCGCACGGCCTGGGCCGCGTCCCCGCCCCGGGCGGGCTCCGGCACCACGAAGAGAACCACAGCGACGAGGAGAGCGACGTGCGGCGTCGCGCATTCATGACCAGCGGCACCGCCACCGTGGCGGCCGCCTCCCTGACGACCCTGCCCCTGAGCGGCACCGCCGGAGCCGCCGCGGGCACCGTCCCGCGCCCCCGCACGGCGGGCGAGGCCGAGGTGCACGCGGTGGAGGAGGCGGTCCGCCGGATCCGGCTGCTCGACGACCGGCACGGCGCCGACGGCCTCTACCGGCGCGCCGCCGCGCCGCTGCGCACCGCCTACGCCCTGCTCGACGCGGGCACCGCACGCCCGGCCACGGCGGACCGGCTGTACACGGGCGCGGGCGAACTGGCCATCTCCGTGGGCTGGCTGGCGCACGACTCGGGCCGCTTCGACGACGCCCGCTCGCACTACGCGGAGGCGCTCGCGACGGCCCGGATGTCCGGGGACCCCGCCCTTGAGGCGCACGCCTTCTGCAACACGGCGTTCCTCGCGCGCGACGCCGGGCGCCCGCGCGAGGCGGTGCGGGCGGCCCAGGCCGCGGCGCGCGCCGCCCGGCAGGTCGCCTCGCCCCGGCTCCTGTCGCTGATCGCGCTGCGCGAGGCGGGCGGCTGGGCGGGCCTCGGCGACCGCGCGGGCTGCGAGCGGGCCCTGTCGCAGGCGCACGCCCTGTTCGACCGGGGCGCAGGGCCGCAGGACCCGGAGTGGATGACCTTCTACGGGCCCGCGGAGCTGGCGGGCCTGGAGGCCCAGTGCTGGTCGGCGCTCGGCCACTGGGAGCGCGCCTCGCGGCACGCGCACCGGGCGGCGCACGTGGCGGCGGCGCAGACGCCCGAGTTCACCCGGAACATCGCCCTGTACACCGCCGAGCTCGCCGACGACCTGGCCCGCGCGGGCCGCCCGGACGAGGCGGCGGCGGCGGGCCTGCGGGTACTCGCGCTGCTCGACGAGGTCCAGTCGTCCCGCATCCAGGGGATGCTCGCCACCACCGCGCGCGTGCTGCTCCCGCACCGGCGCGCCTCAGGGGTGACCGACTTCCTGGAGCACCACGCGTCCCGCGCGCGTGCCTGACGGCGGGCCCGCTCAGCCGGCCAGGTGCCCGGTCTCGTTCCAGGACTCGATCGCGGGCTCCCCGTACGCCCAGCCGAGGACCGAGAGGGACGTCGGGTTGAGCCGGATGCGGGAGGCGAAGGAGATGTCGTTGCCGAGCCAGCGGGCGCCGATGGCGCGCAGGATGTGGCCGTGGGCGAAGACGAGCACGTCCCGGTCGGCGCCGCGGGCCCAGTCGATCACCTCGTCGGCGCGCGCGGAGACCTGCGCCAGCGTCTCGCCGTCCGGCACGCCGTCGCGCCAGATGAACCAGCCGGGCCGGATCGCCTGGATGTCGGCCGGGGTCAGGCCGTCGTACGCGCCGTAGTCGAACTCCATCAGGGCGTCCCACTCCGCGGCCCGGTCGCCGAACCCGGCGATCTCGCACGTCTCCCGCGCGCGGGAGAGCGGGCTGGTGCGGACCTCGACGCCGGGGAGGCCGTCGTAGGGCGCCCGGTGCAGCCGCTCGCCGAGCAGCTTGGCACCGCGCCTGCCCTCGTCCAGGAGCGGGATGTCGGTCCTGCCGGTGTGCTTGCCGGACAGCGACCACTCCGTCTGTCCGTGCCGGGCCAGCAGGATGCGCGGTGCCATGAGGAGCCTTCCTAAGGAGGTGCGAGGAGGAGCGAGGGGGCAGCGGGCAGCAGTGAGGCGAGGCGATATGTCAGAAATCGACTGGGACAAAAGCGGACAAGTGATTGTCCGCTCCCTCATGTGCCCTTCTGTTTCCTTCCATCATCACTCACGCGCGCGATGAGCAACCCGCGCGCCGATCTCTGCGTCTATGACCACCAGGGGGATGGCTCGTCGGCCTTCGCGTACGCCGTAAAGTGACCCAGCGGCCGTACGCCGTGAGAACTGAGTGAGAACAGCGCGAACTGAGATGGGGGACCCACCGGATGCCGCACACCGAGGCACAGGGCGCCGGCAACGGCGGCATATCCGGGCACCGGACACGGAGTGTCCCCGGCCTCCGCCTGCGCTGGTGGACCGAGCTGCCGCTGATCCTGCTCGTCTACGGAGCCTACTCGGCGGGCCGCCTGCTGGCGCGCGGGGACGTGACCACGGCCGTCGACCACGGCCTGTCCATCCTGCGGGTCGAGAAGGCCCTGAACCTGAACCTCGAACACCCGCTGAACCGGTGGTTCACCGCCCACGCGTCCCTCGGCGTCCCGGCCGACTTCTGGTACGCGTCGCTGCACTACCTGGTCACCCCGCTGATCCTGATCTGGCTGTTCCGCAGCAGGGCCGTGCACTACGCCGCGGCCCGCACCTGGCTGATGGTCTCCACGCTGATCGGCCTGATCGGCTTCTCGCTGATGCCGACCTGTCCGCCGCGCCTCCTGGACTCCGGCCACGGGTTCGTCGACACCATGGCGCAGTACAGCGACTGGGGCTGGTGGGGCGGCCAGGCCAGCGCCCCGCGCGGCCTCGGCGGGATGACCAACCAGTACGCGGCGATGCCGAGCCTGCACGTCGGCTGGTCCCTGTGGTGCGGCGTGATGCTGTGGCGGTACGGGCGCGGCCCGGTGGCCAAGACGGCGGCGGTCGCCTATCCGCTGCTGACCACGATCGTCGTGATGGGCACCGCCAACCACTACTTCCTCGACGCGGTAGCGGGCGTCGCCGTGATGCTCGTGGGGCTGCTCCTGGTCAAGCCGGTCCAGCGGCTCGCGCAGCGGCTCAAGGCGCGCCTGCGGCCCGTGGTCGCGGCGGCGCTGCCCGGCCGGTTCGGTTCCGGTTCCGGCCAGGACACCGCGTCCGCCGAGGGCGCCGACGCGCGCGTGCACGCGGGGCGGGCCGCGGACGCCACTTCCGGCGCACACGCCTCCGTTGTCAGTGGCGGATGCCAGACTTCCGCGGGTGAGCGAATTCCCCATCAGCGCAAGCTCGGTGCCGAGTCCGGCTCCCGCGGCCCGAGGAGCGCACGACCGGCAGGCCACCCCGCCAACACCGCCGACACCGGGGACGGCGCTGCGGCGACGGCTGGCGGAGCTGCGCGGACCTGACGTACCGGCGCAGCCGCTCGACGCCCGTGCCCTCGCCGCGCTCGCGGCGAACCCGGGCTGTCGCAGACGGGCGCTCCTGGACGGCGCGGGCGTGCCCAAGGCGGAGCTCGCGCGCTCGCTCGGCGCACCATCGGCGTTCGGGCAGTCCCAGTTCGCGTTCATGCGCGGGCACGCCTTCGAAGCGCGGGTCAAGGCGGACGGCGGCGCGGAACTGCTCCGGCTCACGCACGCGCGCGTGGGCGGCGGCCCCGAGCCGGTGCCGGGCGAGGCACACACGCCGGACCTCACGGCGGCGGGCCCGCGGGGCCGCGCGGCCCGCACGGAGCTCGCCCTGCGCGAGGCCACGGCCGCCGGGGCCTGGACGCTGCTCGACCACCCCATGCTGGCCCTGGACGTCGCGGGCACCCCGGCCTTCCTCGAGCCGGACGCGGTGGTGGTCGCCCCGGACGGCACGTGGACGGTCGTGGAGATCAAGTCGTTCCCGATGATCGACGGTGCGGCGGACGCGGCGAAGGTGGGCGCGGCCGCCCGGCAGGCGGCGGTGTACGCCCTCGCCCTGGAGGACCTGGCCGCCCGGCTCGACGGCCCGGCGCCCCGGGTCCGCGACCAGGTCCTCCTGGTCTGCCCCAAGGACTTCTCGAACCTGCCGACGGCGTCCCCCGTCGACATCCGCAAGCAGCTCTCCGTCACCCGCCGCCAGCTGTCCCGGCTCACCCGCGTCGAGGACATCGCGGCAGGCCTGCCGCCGGGCACGACGTTCGACGTCACCCGTCCCGCCGCCGAGCTGACCGCCGCGGTCGACGCGGTGCCCGCGACCTATGCGCCGGAGTGCCTCGCGGCCTGCGAGCTGGCCTTCCACTGCCGTGCGCGCTCCCGCGCGGCGGGCGAGGTCACGGCGCTCGGGCGGTCGCTGCGGGGGGAGCTGGGCGCGCTGACCACGGTGGAGCAGGCCCTCGCGGCCGCGCGCGGCGAGGCCGGGGATCCGGACGACCCGGTGGTGGCCGCGCTGCGCGCCGCCGGGGCGCTGCGGGCGGAGGCGCTGGCCGAGCCTCGCGGGTGCGCCCCAGGCCCACCCCTTTCCCGAAACCCGGGGGCTGCCGCCCCCGGGGCCCCCGCTCCATCGGCGCTTCGCGCCTCGTCCTCAAACGCCGGACGGGCTTGATGTCCCCCATTCCGCACGCAAGGACCCCGAGGCACCGCCCATGACCCTCATCGACAACCTCGCGCGGCTGGAGGCCACGGCCAGCGGGCGGGCGCAGCCCCGGGCCACGGTGCGCCACCGCCACCTGTCCCAGCGCCCGCTCGTCCTCGTCCCGCTGACCACGGCCGGTGAGGCGGGCGCCCCGCTCGGGGCGCTGATCGGCACCGAGCGCACGGCCCCGCGGCTGCTCGTCGTCCCCCAGCCCCGCGACCGCGACCTCCGCTTCGCCTTCCTCGCCGAGCTCGCCGACGTGCTGCTGCCGTACGTGGAGGCGTACGGCGACGACGTGGAGGCGGCCGAGCGCACCGAGACCGACCCGGAGACCGGCAAGCGCGTCAAGGTCGAGGTCGACCTGTGCGCGGACGCGCCCCAGCTGATCGTGCCGAGCCGTGCGGGCATCGAGTTCGTCCGGCTCCTCGGCCGCTCCATGCGGTTCCGCCGCACCGCCGAGCAGGACCCGGACACTCCGCATCCGGCGCCGCCGCGCGTGCCGCTGCTCGGCCGCTGGCTGACGCACTTCGGGGAGCGCGCCCGGGTGCCGGGGTCGGCCCTGCTGCTCGCCATGACGGACCTGTTGTCGCGGCACTGGGCGACGGGCCAGTCCAGCCTGGAGGAGCAGCACCTGGGCGCGCTGCTCGCCTGGATCGAGGCGCCCGACGGCACCTCGGGCGCGGCCGCGGCGCTCCGCGCGGAGCTGGCCAGGGACGCCGCCGGGCAGCTGCTGTGCCCGCCCGCGGGCCCGGCCACCGACCCGGCGTTCGACAACGACCTGCTGGCTCCGGCGATCGAGGCCTACGACCGCGCGCGGACGGCCCTCGCCGCCGCCGAGGACGGAGCGGCGGCGGACGCGCGCCTGGCCGGGCTCACCGCCGCCGAGCGGGAGATCCGCGCCCTGGTGGACAGCCGTACCCGGCCCACCTGGGACGCGGTGTGGCGCGGCCTCGACGCGCTGTGCACGCTGCCCGAGGCGGCGCACGCCGAGGACCGGTGGCGGAGCGACCGCTGGTCGTTCACCGCGCACCGCGACCGGGTCGCCGCCGGCGAGCCGCCGCAGCCGCGCCGGGACGACGCGGTGACGGCGGCCCAGAAGCTGGCCACGCGCGAGCGCGAGCAGGCGCGGCTGGACGCGCACGAGGCGCTCGACGACCCCTTGGTGATGGCCGGGCGGCGGCTGCGCGGCGAGGCGTTCGCCGGGCAGGTCACCCAGGTCGTGATGGCGTACAGCGAGGGCAAGTCGCCGCGCCCGCGCCCGCTGGTCACCGTGCGCACGGCCGACCGGCCGCATCTCGACGAGGGCGTGAAGGTGTACCGCTCCCTGGCCGGGAAGCCGCAGACCGCGCACTTCGTGACGTACGAGGGGGACGGCGCGCTGGTGCTGCGGATCGTGGACAAGATGGGGCGCGGCAAGGAGCCCGAGCCCGGCTCCGTGCCGGAGGCGGGCGACCGGCTGTGCTGGACGCTGTTCGAGCACGAGCAGCGGGGCGGCCCGAAGCTGCCCGGCCCGGAGGACACCCCCTGGACGCACGGCGGCCCGCCGGACGGCGCCGCCGAGACCCCCGACCCCGTGACCGCGGAGGACACCCTGTGAGCCCGGCATCGCCCACCGCCTTCGACCCCGGTGCCGCGGCCGCACGCGCCACCGAGGCGATCCTGCGCGACACGCTCCAGGGCGCGCACCGCGGCGTCGTCGTGGACTCGCCGCCCGGCGCGGGCAAGTCCACGCTCGTCGTGCGGGCCGCGCGCGAACTGGCGGCGGCGGGGCGGCCCCTGATGGTGGTCGCGCAGACGAACGCCCAGGTGGACGACCTGGTCCTGCGCCTCGCCGAGAAGGACCCCGAGCTGCCGGTGGGGCGCCTGCACAGCAGCGACTCCGACCCGTACGACAAGGCGCTCGACGGCCTGGCGAACGTCAAGAAGTCCACGAAGGCAGCCGACCTGGCGGGCCTCGACGTGGTGGTGTCCACCGCCGCGAAGTGGGCGCACGTGCAGGGGGTCGAGCCGTGGGGGCACGCGATCGTCGACGAGGCGTACCAGATGCGGTCCGACGCGCTGCTCGCCGTGGCCGGGCTCTTCGAGCGGGCGCTGTTCGTGGGCGACCCGGGGCAGTTGGACCCGTTCGCGATCGCCGAGGCCGAGCAGTGGGCCGGGCTCGCCTACGACCCGTCGGCCAGCGCGGTGTCCACGCTGCTCGCGCACAACCCCGAGCTGCCGCAGCACCGCCTGCCGGTGTCGTGGCGGCTGCCCGCGTCGGCCGCGCCGCTGGTGTCGGACGCGTTCTATCCGTTCACGCCGTTCCGCAGCGGTACGGGCCCCGAGGACCGGGCCCTGCGCTTCGCGGTGCCCTCGGACGGCTCGGGGCCCGACCGGGTGATCGACGAGGCGGCGGCCTCCGGCTGGGGCCTGCTCGAACTGCCCGCCCGGCACACCCCGCGCACCGACCCGGAGGCAGTGCGGGCGGTCGCCCTGGTGGTGCGGCGGCTGCTCGACCGGGGCGGGGCGGCCACGTCGGAGCGGGACGCGGAGCCGGTGCCGCTGACCGCGGACCGGGTGGCCGTGGGCACGGCGCACCGCGACCAGGCGGCGGCCGTGCGCGCGGCGCTCGCCGCGCTCGGCGTGGTGGACGTGACCGTGGACACGGCGAACCGGCTCCAGGGGCGGGAGTTCGACGTCACGGTGGTGCTGCACCCGCTGTCCGGGCGCCCGGACGCGACGGCGTTCCACCTGGAGACGGGCCGGCTGTGCGTCCTCACCTCCCGGCACCGGCACGCGTGCGTGGTGGTGTGCCGGGCCGGGGTGGACTCCCTGCTCGACGACCACCCGTCGACGGAGCCCGTACGCCTGGGCGTGACGGTGAAGTTCCCGGACGGCTGGGACGCCATGATGACGACCTGGACCCACCTGACCGAACACCGCGTGCGCTGGCGCCCCTGACCACCACCCCCACACCGGCCCACGCCACACCGCACACACCACCGCCCCACCGCCGGACGGAGTCCGGCACGCCGCCGGAGGCGGCCAAGGAAAACAGCCCCGACGGCTGGGACGCCATGATGACGACCTGGACCCACCTGACCGAACACCGCGTGCACTGGCGCCCCTGACCACCACCCCCACACCGGCCCACGCCACACCGCACACACCACCGCACCGGCACGCGCGCCGCGTGTGTCGGTCGGGGCGACGAGGCCGCAGTCCCCGGCCTCTTGCGGGGCGGGGGACAATGGGTCGCGGCACGTGGCGTACGAGGGAAGGAACGTGAAGATGGCGGAACCCGAGGCCCAGGGCAAGCGCATGCGCCCCGCGCCGTTGCTCTTCGAGCCCGCGGAAGCCGCCGCAGACCCGGAGCACTTCTTCGACCTGGAGTCCATCGAGGACCCGCGCGAACTGCTCTCCCGGGCGACCGAGTTGACCCTCGCCTTCCGCGCGGCGACGGACCGCTCCGTGGAGTTCCAGGCGATCGCGGCCGCGCAGCTCGCCGATCCGCGGCGGTTCGACCGGCTCACGCACGCGGACATCGCCGAGCGCGCGCAGTGGACCGAGGACTACGCCAAGAAGATGGTGGAGTTCGGCCGGGACCTGCTGCGCAGGGACGGCACGGGCACGCCGTAGGCCACCGCGGCGCGGGCGTCCCGGGCCCCACGAGGCCCGTCCGCCCCACTCCCCCCGGCAAGCCCTCTGGCATATGCCGAGGGCGCACGGTACCCCACCCCGGCGGCCACTGTCCCGGCTTTCGGGAACCCTGCGGAACCGGGCACTCACTCCCGGTACACGTAGTCGCCATGAGCCTCACCCTCCCCCACAGCCCGCAGCCCCACGCGTTCGGCTCCGCGGCCGAGGTGACCGCCGACGGCGCCACCTGGCTCACCTCCGCGGAAACGTATCCGCGCAGGGTCCTCACCGACTGGCGGGCCCGGCCCCACGAACCCGCCGTGCTGTCCTGCGGCAGCGCCTTCGACGTGGTGAGCGTGCCCGCCGTGTTCGGGCGGCGCATGGTCGACCGGCTCTGGCACGAGGGGCCGGGCTCCGGCCCCGTCGCCGTGCACCGGGGCCGCGTCCTGCTCTTCGCCGCGCCCGGCACCGCCCAGCGGCTCCCCTCGCTGCTGCGCTGGGAGGAGTGGGGCTCCGCCGTGCCGTCGCTGCTCTGCCACGGCGCCGGGGACGCCGTCACCGTGCCGCCGCTGGCGCGCGACGAGCGCGACCGCGGCGGGTCACGCTGGGTGGTCGCCCCCGACACCCGCAGCCCCTGGCTGCCGGGGCCCGAGGTGGTCCTGTGGGCCTGCCTACGGGCCGCCCGGGGCGCCACGGAGGCCGCGGTGCGTATATCGATTTTTCCCAGCGGCGATCAGAGTGCTAAGGTCTACGACGTCAGCAGGCGCCGCTAGCTCAGTTGGTTAGAGCAGCTGACTCTTAATCAGCGGGTCCGGGGTTCGAGTCCCTGGCGGCGCACGATGACGATGGCGAGGCATGTTCGCGGAAAGCGCGAGCGCGCCTCGCCATCTCTGTTTCTGCATGGCTTCGCCGCGCGTCGTGGGGGCTTCGCCACCCACACCCCCTCACTGAGGGCAAGGCCCCAGGCGCAAGGCGAGGGGCCTCTTTCGTTGCTGTCCGTGACCGGTACCGGCTCAGGCCGGGGTGATCTCCACGGTCCAGCCGCCGGACCGGGTGCGGTCCGCGACCTCGATCCTGACCCCGGCGCCCGGCACCGTGAAGCTCTCCCCCGCGCGCACCGGCGCGTCCGCCAGCGGCGGATAGACCGACTCGCTCCAGCACGCCTCGGTGCGCGGGTGGGCGTCCACCACCTCGACGGGGCCCCGGCCCGACGCCTTGTCGCTGTGGACGCGGTACACCAGGACGCCCTCGCTGCACGTCGCATGGTCGTTGCCCGCCGGACCGCGGGCCTCGACCGCGACGGCGCTGCCCCGGCCGGTGCGGATCACCGCGAGCTTGGTGCCGCCGACGCCGCCGCGGGCGGGCGCCGCCAGGGGTTCGAGGGTCAGCCGCCGGGGGCCGCCGCCCCGGACGCAGACCACCTGGCGCGGGTCCAGCCAGCCCAGCTTCCACTTGTGCCAGCCGAACAGGTCGGGGGCCAGGCCGAACTGGCTGCCCATGACGTCCCAGTCGCCGACGTGCGTGTCCCAGTCGCCCTCGCCGTCGGTCGGCCGGTGGTACAGGTCCGGCAGGTCGAAGACGTGGCCCGTCTCGTGCGCGAGGACGTTGCGGTCCGGCGGATGGCGCTCGAAGACCGTGACCATGCGCCGGATCGAGGCCCCGTCGGCACGCATCGGCCGGTCGAAGTTCACGACCTTCGTCGCGTCCGAGTCCACGCCCGGCGCGTCCGGATCGGCCACGAAGTACACGATGTCGTACGCGGAGAAGTCCACGTGCGGATCAGCCGCCGCCAGCGCGTCCCGCAGATAGGAAGCCCGCCGCTGGGCGTTCCAGTCGCGCTCTATGGCGTACGCGGTGGACGCCTTGGGCATCGGGATCCACTCGGACTGGGGATGCGCGCGCAACCGGAACCGCCCGTACGAGGCACGCGCGAAGAAGTCGCTGGTCTCGGGGAAGTAGTCCGCGGCGAGCTCCGCGGGCGTCGTCACCGGTGGCGAGTCCGGGAACGACAGGAAGACCATGACGGCGTCGCGGCTCCGGGTGGGCCGCGGATACGCGGCGTTCCAGGTGTCGACGCCCTCGGAGTGGTGCGCAGCCGTGCGGCGGAGGGCGCACGGGCCCGCCGCGCCGTGGGCGATCGCGGGGCCCGCGACCAGGGACGTGGCGGCCACGGCGGTCAGGCAGGTGAACAGCGTGGCCGTGGTGCGCAGCCGCTCCCCACCACGGGTGAGCCGCCAAGGGGGGAGCTGACGCTCCACGTCGACCTCCGGGTGCGGAATGCGGGACACCCCACCCACCCTGTGGTGATTTGTTGAACTTAGCCCAGTTTGTCTGACCTGACCGAGTGAACATGGTCGAGAAGGCGACACTCCCGGCGCTCACTCACCGTCACAAGCGGTCGTCGCAGAAAGAAAGCGGGGCCGGGCCGAGCAGAAACGATCTGCCGCGGTCTCCGGGGCCGCCTCCGCGAGGTGCGGCGGCTGGAGGCGATGCGGGCCACCCTCTATGATCGGCACACTTTCCGGGCCCCGTCGGCCGCACATGAGCGGTCGATCGCCTCCCCAGACCCGCCAGGAACAGGGGCCCCATCGACCTGCTCGATCGATCGCACTGCGGGAGCAAGCGGTGAACGGAACGTCCGAAGGGCCGACTGCCACAGCGGTCACAGCACCGGGCCGCACCCGGCCTGCCGTCACAGAGCGTAATCAATGCGGTGTGGCCGGGCACTCCGTCCAGCACATCGCCGACTACCGCGCGGCCTTCGCCGCGGCCCCCCTCCCCCTCGCCGTCGTCGACCGCGACGGGCTCGTCGTCTGTGCCAACGAGGCGTTCGCCGGGCTGCTCGGCGCGGACCACGCGGACCTGCCGGGCCGGGTCGCCGCCGACCTCGTGGACCTGGCGTCCGACGCCCGCGCCTGGCACGCGTACCACGAGGTACTCCGCGGCCGCCAGGCCAAGCTGCGCTGTACGCGCCGGCTGAAACATCCCGACGGGCACTCCCTGTGGACGCAGATCACCGTCTCGCCGCTGCCGGGCGAGCGGCACGCGCCGGGCACCGTGCTGCTCGCCGCCGCCGACATCAGCGCACGGCGCGACCTCCAGGCGCGCCTTCGCCACCTCCAGATGCACGACCCGGTGACCCGTCTCCCCAACCGCGCGCTGTTCTTCGAGCGGCTCGCGACCGCCCTGGAGGCCGGCGCGTACGACGACACGAGCACGGGCCGCGTCGGCCTGTGCTATCTGGACCTCGACGGGTTCAAGGCGGTCAACGACACCCTCGGCCACCGCGTCGGCGACCGGCTGCTCGCCGCCGTGGCCGAGCGCCTGACCGGCTGCGCCGACCGGGCCGCGTACGGCAGGACGTCCGCGCCGCTCGTGGCGCGGCTCGGCGGGGACGAGTTCGCGCTCCTCGTGGAGGACTCCACGGGCACCGACCAGCTCGCGGAGCTGGCCGACGCGACCCTGCGGGCGCTCCAGGAGCCCTTCGACCTGTCCGGGCAGCGCCTCTCCCTCTCGGCGTCCATCGGCGTCGTCGAGCGGCGCGCCGCCGGGACGACCACCACCGGTCTGATGCAGGCCGCCGACACCACGCTGTACTGGGCGAAGACCGACGGCAAGGCCCGCTGGACGCTCTTCGACCCCGAGCGCAACGCGCACCGCATGACCCGGCAGGCCCTGGCGAGTTCGCTGCGGCCCGCCGTCGAGCGCGGCGAGTTCGTGCTCGACTACCAGCCCCTCGTGGGCATGGAGGACGGCGGTCTGCGCGGCGTGGAGGCGCTGGTGCGGTGGGATCATCCGCAGTTCGGGCTGCTCACGCCGAATCGGTTCATCGGACTTGCTGAAGAAGACGGATCCATCGTGCAGCTGGGCCGCTGGGTGCTGCGCACGGCCTGTCGGCAGGCGCGCCGCTGGCAGCACGAACACCCCGAGCGGGAGCCGGTGTTCGTGAGCGTGAACGTCGCCGTGCGGCAGGTGTGGGACTCCGACCTCGTCGCCGACGTCGCGGAGATCCTCGCCGAGACCGGGCTCGCGCCCGAGCTGCTCCAGCTGGAGCTGACCGAGTCCGCCGTCATGGGCTCCGCCGGGCGCCCGCTCCAGGCCCTCCAGGCGCTCAGCGACATGGGCGTGCGCATCGCCATCGACGACTTCGGCACGGGCTACTCCAACCTCGCGTACCTGAGCCGCCTGCCCGTCTCCGTGCTCAAGCTGGACGGGTCCTTCGTCCGGGGCTTCCAGTACGAGGAGGACGAGGGCCACGTCAATCCGGCCGACGAGGTGATCGTCGAGGCCCTGGTGCGCCTCGCCCACCAGCTCGGGCTCACCGTCACGGCCGAGTGCGTGGAGACCTCGGGGCAGGCGGAGCGGCTGCGCAGGATCGGCTGCGACACCGGGCAGGGCTGGCTGTACTCCCGGGCCGTGGCCGCCGAGCGGATTTCCAAGATCCTTGCGGCGGAGGGGCTCGCTGCCGCCGGGGCGTGACGCCTCGGGCGCCGGGTGCGGGTGCCGTGCGCGGGTGCCGTGCGCGGGGTGCCGCCCCCACCCCCGTGAAGGGGCGGCACCCCTGCTTCCCTGCGATGCGCTTTCGCCTGCGGGTTCGTCGGGGCTTCTCGCGCAATTCCCCGCGCCCCTTTGGGGCGCTTCCGCTCAGGCCTCCCCGGGGAGGTCGTAGGCGTTTGCTACGAGTTCGTAGCTGCGCAGGCGTACGTCGCCGCCGTGGGCGTTGGCCGTGAGCATCAGCTCGTCGGCGCCGGTGCGCTTGGCCAGGTCGTCGAGGCCCGCGCGGACCTGGTCGGCCGTGCCGTGGATGACGTTGCTGTTCCAGCTGGTCACGAAGTCCCGCTCCACCTCGGTGAAGTGGTGCGCGGCCGCCTCGTCCGGGGTGGGCACGAGCCCGGGGCGGCCGGTGCGCAGCCGGATCATGTTGAGGGCGGCGGCCCTGACCTGGCGGCGGGCCTCCTCCTCGTCGTCCGTGGCGAGCGCGGAGACCCCGATGAGGGCGTACGGGGCGTCGAGGAGCGCCGACGGACGGAACGACTGGCGGTACAGGTCCAGCGCCGGGAGCGTGTTCTGCGCGGAGAAGTGGTGCGCGAACGCGAAGGGCAGCCCGAGGCCTCCGGCGAGCCGGGCACTGAAGCCGGACGAGCCGAGCAGCCAGATCGGCGGGCGGTGCGGGGACTGGACGCCGCCGGGGGACGTGGCCTGGACCGGCCCGGGGACCGCGTGGATCCGGGCGTACGGGTGGCCTTCGGGGAAGTCGTCGTCGAGGAACCGGGTCAGCTCCGCGAGCTGCTGCGGGAAGTCGTCGGCGCCCTCGCCGAGCCGGTCCGTGCGGCGAAGCGCGGCCGCGGTGGCGCCGTCCGTGCCCGGGGCCCGGCCGAGGCCGAGGTCGACGCGGCCCGGGGCGAGGGCCTCCAGGGTGCCGAACTGCTCCGCGATGACGAGCGGGGCGTGGTTGGGCAGCATGACGCCGCCCGAGCCCAGGCGGATGCGGGTCGTGTGGGCGGCCAGGTGGGCGAGGATCACGGCCGGGGACGAGGAGGCCACGCCCGGCATCGAGTGGTGCTCGGCCACCCAGTGGCGGTGGTAGCCGCGGGATTCGGCGAGCTTGGCGAGGGCGACGCTGGTGCGGAGGGCGTCGGTGGCGGTGCGGCCGGAGCCGACGGTCACGAGGTCCAGGACGGACAGGGGGGTGGGGGCCGTGCCTCTCGGCTCCGCCCTGATGCCCTCGCCGTCGTTCGCGTCCATGTCCACTCGCACTGGGGCCTCCTGCGGGCTGCCGGGTCCGTTCGGTTACGGAGGGCAGTAACGGGAGGGAGGCTCCGCTTATTCCCGGGCCCTGCCGGGGGCTCCTCACACGCCGGAGAGACCGGAAGATCCAGCCCGTCCGGCGTTTGAGGACGAGGCGCGAAGCGCCGAAAAGAGCGGAGGCACGGGGGCGGCAGCCCCCGGAGCGGGAAGGGGCGGGCCAGGGGCGCCCCGCGAGGGCTACGACCCCGGTGCCTGGACCAAGGGCTCCTTCGTGAAGAGGGCCCCCAGTGCCGGGGCGTTGACGCGGCGGGAGGCGAGGCGCAGGGCCTCCCAGACGGTGACCTGGTTGGCGGTGAGGACGGGCTTGCCGAGGGCGGCCTCCAGGTCGGGGAGGTGCGCGGCGGTGTGCAGGGCGGTGTCGGGCAGGAGGACGGCCTGCGCGTCGGGGTGGTCGCCCGCGCGGGCGAGCGCGAGGACCTCGTCGCGCCCCCACGTGCCGACCTCGGCCGCTGTGACGATGCCGCTGGACCGGAGGGACACCACGTCCACCCCCGCCGCCTTGAGGAACGCGGCGAAGTACCCGGCGACGTCCTCGGGATACGTGGCCGCGACGGCGACCCGCCCCGCGCCCAGCTCCCGTACCGCGTGCGCGAACGCGAAGGACGTGGAGGACGCGGGCAGCCCCGCCGCCCTGGCCAGGCCCCGCACCTGGTCGTGCGCGCCCTCCCAGCCGAGGACGAAGCTCCCGCTGGTGCACGCCCACACCACGGCCTCCGCGCCGGTGAGGCGCAGCTCCTCGACCCCGGCGGCGAGCCGCGCGGGCGACCCCATCTCCACGAGCGCGTCGACGCGGTGGGCGTCCTCGCCGATGTCGGTGTGGACGACCTGGAGGCGGATGTCGGAGCCGAGGAGCTGCTCGACGCGTGGGTAGTCGTCCTCGGCGGAGTGCCCCGGGTAGAGGAATCCGAGTGCGGTCAAGTCCAGCCTCCTTCTGGGGTGGGGCCCGTGGCTCCGGGCCCCGCGGGCGGTTCCGGCAGGGCCTCCGGGGGCGCCGCGGGGGCGGGCGGGGCGGGGGCGGGCGGCTCGGTCACCGCCGGGGACCCGAGCGCCGGGTCCAGGGGGGCGAGGGTCGCCGCGCCCGGCCGCGCGCCCGCGTCGATCAGCGCTTGGTAAGGCCCTACCGCACGCGTACCCAGTCGTCGCAGGGCCGACCACATCGTCACCTGGTTCGCCGACAGGACCGGCACCCGCAGCTCCGCCTCCAGCTGCGGGATGACGTCGTACGTGGGCAGGTTCGTACAGCTGATGAACAGCGCGTCCACCGGCCGCAGGACGGCACGGCGCGCCATGTCCGCGACATCGCGGTAGGGCACCTTCCAGATGTGCCGGGTGAGTCCGAGGTAGGCGCGGCCCACGACCGAGACGCCCGCCTCGCCCAGATACTCCTCCAGGGCCTGCGTCACCGACCAGGTGTACGGCGTGACGAGGGCGATGCGGCGCGCGTCCAGCTCGGCGAGGGCCTCCAGGAGGGCGCCGGAGGTGGTCACGGCGGCCACCTCGCCCTCGCGCGCCATGGCCTCGCACATCGCCCGCTCGCCCGCCACGCCGCCGACGAAGCTGCCGGACGTGCAGGCGTACGCGAGGACTTCGGGCTCGGCCGCGGTCAGCGCCCGGACCGCCTCGGCGAGCGTCTCGTGCTCGCTGACCAGGCGCGCGAGGTCGAGGCTGACCTCGACGGGCACGTACGGCGTGCGCGTGAGGTGCAGGGAGACGTCGTCGGGGACCCAGCGCCACAGCTCGCGGTCCAGGGCGAAGTCGAAGGGGGCGACGACACCGACACCGCGCTGCGGGTGCGGTCCGCCGGCCAGGGAGAACGACGTGACGTCCATGAGCAGGCCCTACGTTCGTGCGTGCGTGCGGTGACAGGGCCGGCCGGGGGCCGGGAGTGGTGCGGTGCCGGCGACGCGCCGGGACGTCGGGACGGGGGACGTGTGCGGCGTGCACACGGTGGCGGGAGCGGGTGCGCCGAACGTACTCGCCGCCGCCGTCACGGGAGTGCAGTGCCTCTGTTGACGAAGGTAGGTTCGGGTGCCAGCGTGGTCAATCCGCACATCTCAGACAGTCGTGGACGCCGGCTCGCGCGGCGTCGCGAGCGCCGTCCGGCCCGTCGTCCGAGCCGTCCGTCCGCGCGCGGTCCGAGCGTGCCGGGCGCGCCGTGCGGGCCGTGGCCCGGGCGCCCGGCGACACGTGCCACGCACACCTCCAGTCCAGCACGCACTTCCAGGGAAGCGGGCTCTCGTTGCGAAACGGATTCTCCACCGTGTCCGAAAGAACCGGGTCCGGGGGCGCCGGGGCGCCCCCCACCGTCCTGGTCCTCGACGCCCCGGCGCCCGCGCCGCCGCCGCGGCTCGGCGCGCTGACCGGCCGGGCCCGCGTCCGGCACACCGACGCGGACGGCCTCGCCGGGGAACTCCCGGGCGCCGACGTGCTGTTGGTATGGGACTTCCTGTCCGACGCGGTGCGCCGCGCCTGGCCGGGCGAGGGGCCGCGACCGCGCTGGGTGCACACCGCGAGCGCGGGAGTCGACCGGCTGATGTGTCCCGAACTCGTCGCCTCCGACACCGTGGTGACCAACGCCCGGGGCGTCTTCGACCAGCCGATCGCCGAGTACGTCGCGGCGGTCGTGCTCGCGCTGGCCAAGGACCTGCCGCGCACGCTCGCCCTCCAGGGCGAGCGGACCTGGCTGCACCGCGAGAGCCAGCGGGTGGCGGGCACGCGTGCGTGCGTGGTGGGTTCGGGCCCGATCGGCCGGGCGATCGTGCGCGCGCTCAAGGCGATCGGCATCACCACGGTCCTGGTCGGCCGCACCCCGCGCACCGGTGTGCACGGGCCCGCCGACCTCGACCGGCTGCTCGCCCGCGCCGACTGGGTGGTGTGCGCGGCGCCGCTCACCGAGGACACCCGCGGCATGTTCGACGAGCGGCGCTTCGGCGTGATGCAGCCCTCGGCGCGGTTCATCAACGTGGGCCGGGGCCAGTTGGTCGTGGAGGACGACCTGGTGGCCGCGCTGTCGAAGCGGTGGATCGCGGGCGCGGCCCTGGACGTCTTCGAGCGCGAGCCGCTGCCGGCGGACAGCCCGCTGTGGACGGCCCCCGGGCTGCTGGTGTCCCCGCACATGAGCGGCGACACCGTGGGCTGGCGCGACGAACTCGGGGCGCAGTTCGTGACGTTGTACGGCAGGTGGGAGGCGGGGCGGCCGCTGCCGAACGTCGTCGACAAGGAACGCGGTTACGTTCCGGGGCACTGACGGCGGGCGCGAGTGGGCAGGGATCACGCGTCCCCCGAGTTCCCCCGGCGCCGTCCCCCCGTCGGGCCTCTTCCAGGAGCGTGCATGACTGAGCTCGCCGAACTGACCGCCGTACAACTCCTCGATGGCTACCGCAAGGGCGAGTTCAGCCCCGTCGACGCGACGCGCGCGGTGCTGCGCAGGGCCGAGGAGATCCAGCCCGCGGTGAACGCGTTCGTCAGGACCGACGCGGAGGCGGCGCTCGCGGGGGCGCGGGAGAGCGCGGAGCGCTGGCGCGCGGGCGAGCCGCTCGGCCTGGTGGACGGGGTGCCGGTCACGGTCAAGGACCTGCTGCTCCAGCGCGGCACGCCCACGCTGCGCGGCTCCCGGTGCGTCAGCGAGGAGGGGCCGTGGGACGAGGACGCGCCGTCCGTGGCCCGGCTGCGCGAGCAGGGCGCGGTGTTCGTCGGCAGGACGACCACGCCCGAGTTCGGCTGGAAGGGCGTCACGGACAGCCCCCGGCACGGCATCACCCGCAATCCGTACGACACCACGCGCACCGCGGGCGGCTCCAGCGGCGGCAGCGCGGCGGCCGTGGCCCTCGGCGCGGGGCCGCTGTCGCTCGGCACGGACGGCGGCGGCTCGGTGCGGATCCCCGGCGCGTTCTGCGGGATCTTCGCGCTCAAGCCGACGTACGGGAGGGTGCCGCTGTTCCCGCCGTCCGCGTTCGGGACGCTCTCGCACGTGGGGCCGATGACGCGGGACGCGGCGGACGCGGCGCTGCTCATGGACGTGATCGGGCTTCCCGACGCCCGGGACTGGTCCTGTCTGGGCCCGCGCGGGGGCACCTTCCAGGAGGCGCTGCGCGGCGGGGTGCGGGGGCTGCGGGTGGCGTACTCGCCGACGCTCGGCGGGCAGGTGGCGGTGCAGCCCGCGGTGGCGGCCGCCGTGCGCGCGGGGGTGGAGGCCCTCGCCTCGCTCGGCGCGTACGTGGAGGAGACCGACCCCGACTTCGCCGACCCCGTGGAGGCCTTCCACACCCTGTGGTTCAGCGGGGTGGCCCGGGTCGTGCAGCAGCTGCCGCCCGCGCGCCGGGAGTTGCTCGACCCGGCGCTGCGGGAGGTGTGGGGGCAGGGCGCGCGGTTCAGCGCCCTCGACTACCTCGCGGCGGTGGACGTCCGCATGGAGCTGGGGCGGCGCATGGGCCGCTTCCACGAGACGTACGACCTGCTCGTCACGCCGACGCTGCCGGTCACGGCCTTCGCGGCGGGGGTCGAGGTGCCGCCGCGGAGCGGGGCGCGGCGGTGGACGGGGTGGACCCCGTTCACCTACCCCTTCAACCTCACCCAGCAGCCCGCGGCGACGGTGCCGTGCGGGGTGGACGGGGACGGCCTGCCCGTGGGGATGCAGCTGGTCGGGGCGCGGTTCGCCGACGACGTGGTCCTGCGGGCCGCCCACGCCCTGTACGAGGCCGGGGCGGCGGCGGTCCCCCGCCCCGGGCCGCTGTCCTAGCCGCCCGCTTCCGAGGGGTGTCGCCGGAAGCTCAGGGTCTCCCCCTGGGCTCCGGTGCGCCACAGGTCGTTGCAGGCCTCGGCGAGCGCCGGGAGGCCGTCCACGACCTCGCCCCAGACGATGGCGGGGACCCAGCCGACATCGCCGTTGACCAGCAGGTTGTTGCGCTCGTAGAAGAGGGCGAGGTCGACGACCGTGCCGCTCGGGGGCCGGGTGTCGTAGCCGTGCGACGACGTGCCCAGTTCGGTGCTACTGAAGGTGAAATAGCACAGGTCGCCCGGGATAGGCGTGATGGTGGGGTTCTCCAGCGGGGGCTCTTCGGGGGCGAAGGGCGGAAAGAGCGAGTAGATCTCGTTGCGGGCGTACTTCGCGTGGTACACCTCGCCGCTGAGCGGCAGCGCGTTCCACACGGCCGCGCAGGTCACCGGCGCCTTGTCGTCGAGGAGCCGCGCCGTGGCCCGGACACCGCGCTTGGCGAGGGCGACTTCGATGTAGCGGTCTGCCATGCGGCCCATGGTCCTCCCGGGGGCGCGGCCCGCGTCAAGAGGACGTCCGCCGGGCCCCGGGATCCCGGCGGGGCTTGAATTCATCCGCATATCTCGCGTCGGGTCGGGTAGCCGCGCGCCCATGGCTCCACCACTGAGCAACCCCATCAAGACAGCGAGCGGACGGGCGGACGGGGGCAGACCCGGGCGCGCGGCGGGCCTGCCCCGGCGCACGGTCCTGGCGTCCGCCGCCGCCCTCGGCGCGGTCGGCGCCCTTGGCGCGGCGGGCTGCAGCCGCATCCCCACCGGGGACACCCTCGCCCGCCTGAAGTCGCAGGGCACGGTGCGGCTCGGCATCGCGGGCGAGGCGCCGTACGGGTACATCAACGACGACGGGGACTTCACCGGCGAGGCGGTGGAGCTCGCGAAGATCATCTTCAAGCGGCTCGGCGTCGGCCGCGTACAGCCGGTCGCGACCGACTTCAGCTCGCTGATACCGGGGCTCAAGACGCAGCAGTTCGACGTCGTGTCCGCCGGGATGTACATCAACAAAGAGCGCTGCCAGCAGGTCATCTTCTCCGATCCCGAGTACCAGATGCTCGACTCCTTCATCGTCCGCAAGGGCAACCCGAAGGGGCTGCGCACGTACCAGGACGTGGTGCGGAAGAAGGCCAGGTTCGGGACGGGCACCGGGTACGCCGAGATCGCGTACGCCGTCGCCGCGGGATACGCGGAGAGCGACATCGTCATCCTCCAGGACCAGGTAGCGGGCCTGAACGCGGTCGAGGCCGGGCGCATCGACGTGTTCGGCGGCACCGCCCTGACCGCGCGCCAGGTCGTGCGCAAGAGCCGCAGGGCCGAGGCCACCGAGCCGTTCGCGCCCGTCATCGACGGCAAGAAGCACATCGACGGCGGCGGCTTCACGTTCCGGCCCTCGGACACCGGGCTGCGGGACGCCTTCAACGTGGAGATCCACAAGATGAAGAAGAGCGGCGAGCTCTTCCGGGTGCTCGAGCCGTTCGGCTTCACGAAGGCCGAGATGACCACCCTGACCGCCAAGGAGCTGTGCCGATGACAGCGGGCCTCTGGGAACACTGGGTCCTGCCGGGCATCTGGATCACCATTCAGCTGACCGTGTACAGCGCGGCGCTCGCCACCGCGGTCGCCTTCGGCGTCGGCATGGCGCGCACGCACCGCTCGCGCGTGGTGCGGTTCTTCGCCGCGTTCTACACCGAGGTCTTCCGGGGCATGTCCGCCCTGATCCTGATGTTCTGGATCTTCTTCGTCCTGCCGCAGCTCGTGGGCTGGGCGCTGGTGCCGATGTGGGCGGCCGTGCTCGCCCTCGGGCTCTCCTACGGCGCGTACGGCGCCGAGATCGTGCGCGGCGCCCTGAACGCGGTGGCTCCGGCGCAGCGCGAGGCGGGGGTCGCGCTGAGCTTCACGCCGTGGCAGCGGATGCGGCTCGTGCTGCTGCCGCAGGCGGTCCCGGAGATGATCCCGTCGTTCTGCAACCTGCTCGTCGAGCTGCTCAAGGGCACCGCCCTGGTGTCGCTGCTCGGCATCGGGGACGTGTCCTTCGCGGCGTACCTGGTGCGGCTCGCGACCACCGAGAGCGCGCAGATCTACTCGATCACGCTGGTCATCTACTTCGTGCTCGCCTTCCTCCTGACGCGCGGCATGAAGCTCCTCGAACGCAGGGCCAAGGCCGGGATCGGGCAGTTCCCGGAGCCGCGGCAGGGCCTCGGGCCGTGGCTGAGGTTCCGTCAGCCGAGCGCCAAGTCCGGTGAGTTGAGCACGACGGGCGTCGCGGCCACCGCGAGCGCCGCGGGCACCACCGGTGTCACGGGCACCACCGGTGTCACGGGCGTCACGGGCGTCACGGACGGAGGTGCCGCGCGATGAACCACGGTACGGACAAATGGGACTGGGGCGCGGTCGCCGACTTCATGCCGCACTTCTGGGACGGGGTGCTCGTCACCCTCCAGGTGCTCGCGCTCGGTTCGCTGATCTCCTTCTCGCTGGGGCTCGTGTGGGCGCTGGCCTTCCGCGCGCCGACGCGGTTCATCCGCTGGCCGGTCGGCCTGATCACCGAGTTCATCCGCAACACGCCCCTGCTGGTGCAGCTCTTCTTCCTGTTCTTCGTGCTGCCGGAGTGGAACATCCAGTTCTCCGCCGAGACCACGGGCACGCTCGCGATCGGCCTGCACTACTCGACGTACACCGCGCAGGTCTACCGCGCGGGCATCGAGGCCGTGCCCGTCGGCCAGTGGGAGGCGGCCAAGGCGCTGAGCCTGTCGTACCCGCGCACCTGGACCGCGGTGATCCTGCCGCAGGCGATCCGCCGCGTGGTCCCCGCGCTCGGCAACTACGTGATCGCGATGCTCAAGGACACCCCGCTGCTCGCCGGCATCGGCGTCCTGGAGCTGCTCCAGCGCTCGCGGCTCGAAGCGGCGCAGACCTTCCAGTACACGGAGGCGCTGACCGTCGTCGGCGTCGCCTTCATCCTCATCGCCTATCCGTCCTCCCTCCTCCTGCGAGCCCTGGAGCGCCGTCTTGTCCGCTGACACCCACCTCTCCAAAGACCGGCCGAACCCGGCCGTCGACGGCAGCGAGCTGATCCGCTTCGACAAGGTCGTCAAGCGCTTCGGCTCGACCACGGTCCTGGACGAGCTGGACTTCTCCGTGGCCTCCGGCAGGCACGTGACGCTGATCGGCCCGTCGGGCTCCGGCAAGACGACGATCCTGCGGCTGCTCATGACCCTGATCAAGCCGGACGAGGGCACGATCAAGGTCGGCGGCGCGTATCTGACGCACGAGGAGAAGAACGGCAGGCTCGTGCCCGCGGGCGAGAAGCACGTCCGCGAGGTCCGCAAGAACATCGGGATGGTCTTCCAGCAGTTCAACCTCTTCCCGAACATGAAGGTGCTTCGCAACATCACGGAGGCCCCCGTCACCGTCCTCGGCCTGCCCAAGGACGAGGCCGAGCAGCGCGCCCGCGACCTGCTCGACCTGGTCGGCCTCGGCGACAAGTGCGATGCCTACCCGACGCAGCTCTCCGGCGGCCAGCAGCAGCGGGTCGCCATCGCCCGGGCCCTGGCGATGCGCCCGCAGGTGCTCCTCCTGGACGAGGTGACGTCGGCGCTCGACCCGGAGCTGGTCGCCGGGGTCCTCGACGTACTGCGGGACATCGCGCACACCACGGACATCACCATGCTCTGCGTGACCCACGAGATGAACTTCGCCCGGGACATCTCCGACCAGGTCCTGATGTTCGACGCGGGCCGGGTGATCGAGTCCGGCCCGCCGGAGAAGATCTTCACCGACCCCGAGCACAACCGGACCCGCGAATTCCTGTCCGCGGTGCTCTGAGCGGCGCCCACGTCGGGGTTTTCCCGGCGCGCCCCGCCGGGGGCGCGCCGGGAACGCCGTAGAAACCTCCAACGCCCCCTACCAGCAGGCGATTTGGCGGTTATGGTGGACAGGGTCCAGCTGTCCGGAAACCGCAGTGTCCAGGGATCACCAGGCCACCGGGGCCACGAGGGGTCGAGGGGGAAGCCGTGACGCTCCAGCACGAGCCGACGACGGCGCACCGGTCGGTGCAGCACGCCCTGCGCGTGCTCGAACTCGTCGCGCGCCGCGGCACCGGCGTCACCGACGGCGAACTGGCCCGGCACGCCGCGCTGCCCCCGGCCCGGCTCGCCCCGCTGCTGCGCATGCTGCTCCGTGAGGGGTACGTGGAGCAGCTCGCGGACGGGGCGTATGTGACGGGCGCCTCCCTCAACCGGCTCGGCTCCACCCACGAGCGCGGCCGCGCCCTGCGCGAGAAGCTCCAGAGCACCCTCGTCGGCCTGCGCGACTCGATCGGCGCCGCGGTGTACGTGAGCCGGTACGTGGACGGCGAGATCCGGGTCATGGACGTCGCGGACGGCCCCCGGACCCCGAAGGTCAACGAGTGGGTGGACTTCCGCGTCGCGGGCCACGCCTGCGCGGTCGGCAAGAGCCTGCTCGGCCAGCTCGACGTGGCCGCCCGCCGGGACCACCTGGCCCGCCACAAGATGCCCCGGCTCACCTCGCGGACGATCACGAACGAGCGGGTCCTCCTGACGAAGCTCGCCGCCCAGGCCCCCACGGTCCCCGTCCTCGACATCCAGGAGTACGCGGTCGGCACGGTCTGCGCCGCCGTCCCCGTCACGGCGGGCGCGGCCGTCGGCTGCCTCGCCCTGTCCCTGCCGGTCGAGCGCGCGCACCGGCTGCGGGAGGCCGCCGAGACCCTGAACCGCGAGGCGGCCCCGGTGCTGCTCTCCCTGGCGATCTGAGCCGCCGGGCGGGGGCCCGGCGGGGGTGTGCGGCCGGTGGTCATGAGCACCCCCACGGACCAGGTAATATTTTCTTCGTCAGCAGGCGCCGCTAGCTCAGTTGGTTAGAGCAGCTGACTCTTAATCAGCGGGTCCGGGGTTCGAGTCCCTGGCGGCGCACTAGCGATCGGGTCACCCGCCCGATGCTGGCTTCGAGAGGGCCCCTCCGGTTTCCGGAGGGGCCCTCTTCGCGTGCGATCATCGAAGCGATCGGATGCCGGTGGTGGGGGGACAGCATGGTGTGGACGACCGTCGTGGAACCGCGGCCCTTCGCGGCCCGGCGCCTGGTGTGCTTCCCGCACGCGGGCGGCTCGCCGCACTTCTTCCGCTCCTGGGGCAAGGCCCTCCCCGACTTCGAGGTGCACGCGGTCTGCTACCCGGCGCGCGGCGAGCGCATCGCCGAGCCGCCCGCCACCGACCTGCGGCAGCTGGCCCGCGGCCTCGCGCGGGAGCTGCGCCCGCTCCCCGACGGGCGGCCCACGGTCTTCTTCGGGCACAGCATGGGCGCCACCGTCGCGTACGAGGTCGCGCGGATCTGGCAGGCCGAGGGAGCCCGCCCCGAGCACCTCTTCGCCTCGGCGGCACGGGCCCCGCACACCGCGCAGGGCTCGCCCGAGGAGGCCGCGGCCCTCGACGACGCGAAGGTCCTCGACATCCTGCGCCGCCTCGGCGGCACGGAGGCGGAGCTGCTCGACAACCCGCTCTTCCTCGACCTGATCATGCCGTACGTGACCGCGGACTTCCGCCTGGTCGCGGGGTACACGGCCCCGGCGGACGCCGCCCCGCTCGACTGCCCCGTCACCGTTCTGCTCGGCGACGCCGACCCTCGGGTGCGCGTCGAGCAGGCCGAGGCCTGGCGGGAGGCCACCCGGGCCGCCTTCGAGCGGTTCACGCTGCCGGGCGGGCACTTCTACCTGGCCGACGAGCCGCCCTTCGCCCTGATCGAGCGGGCTGTCCGGGACCTGGCCTAGGGGTCCGCTCCAGCCAACCGGCCCCCGGGCCGCGCGGCGCCCGGCGCACACTGGAGGCGCCCGATGCCCCGCGCGCCCACCGCCACCCACCGCCACCCACCGCCACCCACAGGACGGACAGATGCCGCTCAGCCGCCCGGCCCGCGCCCTCGGGGCCCTCGCTCTCGTGAGCGCCCTCCTCACGAGTTGCTCCAGCGGCGACGGCGACCCGTCCCCCCGCGCCTCCGACCGCGCGCCGCGGGCGCCCCGCGCCGGTGCCGCCTTCGACTACCAGCTCGGCGGCGCCTACCCGCCGCCCGAAGGTGTCCGGGTCGTCTCCCGCGACCGTGCGGCGAAGCCCGTCCCCGGCCGCTACACCATCTGCTACGTCAACGCCTTCCAGGCCCAGCCCGGCGGCAGGACCGCCGCGTGGTGGCGCGAGAACCACCCCGGCCTGCTGCTGCGCGACGCCGACGGCGAGCTCGTGATCGACGAGGACTGGAAGGAGCCGCTCCTCGACATCTCCACCGCGGCCAAGCGCGAGGCCCTGCTCACCGTCGTCGGCCCGTGGATCGACGGCTGCGCCCGCGCCGGCTTCGACGCCGTGGAGCCCGACAACCTCGACTCGTACGCGCGCTCCGACGGCCACCTCAAGGCCGCCGACGGCCGGGCCTTCGCGCGGCTCCTCGTGCGCAGGGCCCATGAGCAGGGCCTGGCCATCGCGCAGAAGAACACCACCGAGTTCCTGGACGCGAAGCTCGGCTTCGACTTCGCCGTCGCCGAGGAGTGCGGCCAGTACGGCGAGTGCGGCGACTACGCGGCGGTGTACGGGCGGAAGGTCTTCGACATCGAGTACGAGAAGAAGGGCTTCGAGGCCGCGTGCCGCCGCTGGGGCGGCAAGCTCTCCATCGTCCTGCGCGACCGCGACGTGAGCCCCGCCGGAGAGGGCGCGTACGTGTACCGGCGCTGCTGACCTCCCCCGCGCGGGCCGCGCGCCGGTCCGCCGGATATCCCCCGCACCGGCGAGGACGCGGCCCGCCGCCCGTGCTGAACTGGCAGCCCCGTGCGAGGGAGCCGCCGCATGCAGCGAACGTCCGTGCCGAGACCTGGACCGGCACGCCGCCGTCACCACCCGTTCCATTCGTTCCACCCGTACCTCACGGACGGGGCCCTCGCCGCCCTCGTCCTGTTCGCCACGTCCTTACAGTTCCTCTTCCCCCACGAGGGCGACGACCGGCTCTCCGCGATCGGCTTCCTGCTGGGCGCGGGCACCGCGGTGCCGCTGGCGTGGCGGCGGCGCGCGCCGATGCTCAGCGTCTATCTGGTGAGCGTGTTCACGCCCGCGATGGCCGTCTACCGGGCGCCGCCGCCGGACGTCGCCTACGGCGGCCTGGTCGCGCTCTACACCCTCGCCGTCGTCGGCAAGCCCGTGCAGCGGCGCGTCGTGCTCGCCACCTGGCTGATCGGCGCGACGGCCACGATGACGTTCCGCGAGCGGGCCGAGCCCTTCGAGTACGCCTTCCACCTGCTGAGCTTCGTCAGCGCGTACGGCTTCGGCGTGCTGGCCCGGGTGCAGCGCGCCTACACCGCGGCCTTGGAGGACCGGGCGCTGCGCCTGGAGCGGGAGCGGGCCGGCGAGACCGCGCGGGCCGTCGCCCGCGAGCGGGCCAGGATCGCCCGGGACATGCACGACGTGGTGGCGCACGCCGTGAGCGTCATGGTGGTGCAGGCCGAGGCGGGCCCGGTGGTGGTGCGGGCCGATCCGGGGCGCGCGGAGCGGGCGTTCGAGGCGATCGGCGCGGCCGGGCGGGACGCGATGGAGCAGCTGCGGCGGATCCTCGGGGTGCTGCGGGAGGCGGACGGCGACGGCTCCCCGGACGGCGGCCGGGGGCCCCAGCCCGCGCTCGCGGCGCTGCCCGCGCTGCTGGCCCGCGTCGAACAGGCGGGCGTCACCGTGCGGTTGAAGGAGTCCGGCGAGATTCGCCCGCTGGCCGCCGACGTCGATGTGGCCGCGTACCGCCTGGCCCAGGAGGCGCTGACGAACGTGCTGAAACACGCGGGGGCGAACCTGGTGACCGTGGAAGTCGCCTGGTCACCGCGCGAGTTGGCGCTGACGGTGACGGACGACGGCACAGGGGCCGCGCGCGGCACCGGCGGGGGCTACGGCCTGGTCGGCATCCGCGAGCGCGCCGCCGCCTGTGGCGGCCGGGTCGACGTGGGACCCGCCGCGGGAGGCGGATTCCGTGTCGCGGCGCGGCTGCCCACGGCATCCTTGGCGCATGAGCATCCGCGTGGTGGTGGCCGACGACCAGGAGCTGGTGCGCAGCGGCTTCGCGATGATCCTTGACGCACAGCCCGGCATCGAGGTGGTGGCGGAGGCGGGCGACGGCGCCGAGGCCGTCGACGCCGTGCGCCGCCTGGCGCCGGACGTGCTGCTCCTGGACGTCCGCATGCCCGGCGTCGACGGCATCGAGGCCGCCCGCGTGGTGTGCGCGGAGTCCGGCTGCCGGGTGGTGATGCTGACGACCTTCGACATCGACGAGTACGTGTACGACGCCCTGTACGCGGGCGCGAGCGGATTCCTGCTCAAGGACGTGCGCAGGGACGACCTGGTGCACGCGGTCCGCGTGGTCGCCGCCGGGGACTCGCTGCTCGCCCCGTCCGTGACCCGCCGTCTGGTCGCGGACTTCGTGCGCCGCGGCCGCCCCGGTGAGGCGGCGGCACCGCCCCCCTCGTCCCCCGCGGGCCCCTCGCACCGCCTCGGGGTGCTCACCGCCCGTGAGGAGGAGACGCTGCGGCTGCTCGCCCGCGGCCTGTCGAACGCGGAGATAGCGGCGGAGTTCGTCGTCAGCGAGCACACCGTGAAGACCCACGTCAGCAACGTCCTGTCGAAGCTGGCGCTGCGGGACCGCGTCCAGGCGGTGATCTGCGCGTACGAGCACGGGCTCGTGGTGCCCGGGGACCAGGGCCCCTGAGCGGTCCTCCCCCGCCGGGGGGAGGGCGGCCCGCGCCCTCCCCCGCGCGACCCAGGGACCGCCTCCCCGAAGACCGCTCCCCACGGCGATCCGGCAGGTGCGTGCGCCGGGCGAAGGTATGGCCGAGAACAGTCTTCGCCCCGGCCCCTGGGGCCAGTTAGGAGCGGTCATGCTCGCCAAGCTGTCCCGGACGGCCACCCGGCGTCCGGTCTTGGTGCTGTTGGTCTGGTTTCTGCTGCTCGCCGTCGGATTCGGCTTCGGTACGCGGGTCTTCGGCGACCTCAACTCGTCCGTGGAGGACGTGCCCGGCAGCGAGTCCGCGGTCACGAGCGAGGTGCTCGGGCCGCTCACCCCGGGCGGGGAGTCCTTCACGGCGTCCGTGACGGGCGGCGCGGACGGCTCGGTGCGCGCCCCGGAGGTGCGGACCGCGGTGTCCGAGGCGCTCGCGGACCTGCGCGGCCTGCCGGGCGTCGACCGCGTCCTCGACCCGTACACCGCCAAAGGCCTCGTCGCCGAGGACGGCAAGGTGCTCCTGATCCCCGTCACGCTGAAGGGCGACCTCTCCGACCGCGACGAGATCCACGCGGTGAACGACGCCGCCGACCGGCTGCGGGAGATCGCCGGGGCGGCCGACGACCGCGTCGGCGTGGCGGTCAGCGGCGACCCGCTGCTCGGCGACCAGATGGGCGGACGCGCCCAGGAGGACGTGGCGCGCGCCGAGTTGATCACCCTGCCCGCCGTGCTGCTCGCCCTGCTGCTGATCTTCGGCGGGCTGCGGGCGGCCGGGCTTCCGCTGCTCGTGGCGGTGAGCGGGGTGGCCGGGGCGTTCCTGACGTTGTTCGCGTTCAGCCAGGTCACGGACATCTCCGTGTACGCGGTGCAGGTGGTGTCGATGCTGGGCCTCGGCCTCGCGGTGGACTACGCGCTCCTCATGGTGGTGCGGTTCCGCGAGGAACGGGGGCGTGAGCCGGATGTCGTACGCGCCGTGCACGCGACGGTCGCGCACGCCGGGCGGACCGTGCTGTTCTCCGGTCTGACGGTGGCCGTGTGCCTGTCGGGCCTGGTGTGGTTCCCCAGCCCGTTCCTGCGGAGCATGGGCCTCGCGGCGGGCGCGGTCGTCGTGGTCGACATGCTGGCGGCCCTGACGCTGCTGCCCGCGCTGCTCGCCCTGTTCGGCGGCAAGCTGACGCCCAAGCGCTCGAAGGCCCGGCTGCGGAAGCGGGCTGCGGAGCCCGGCGCGCTCTTCGCCCGGCTCGCCCGCTTCTCGGCCCGGCGTCCCTACGCCGTCCTGGTCACCGTGGTCGCCGGGCTCGCCGTGCTCGCGATGCCCGTCCTCGGCATGCGCATCGAGATCGGCGACGCCCGCCAGCTGCCGCACGACACCGAGGCCCGGCAGCTCTACGACGCCGTGCACGAGCACTTCCCCGCGGGCACGGACGTGAACACCGTCGACGTCATGATCCGGCCCGGCGCCGACCCGGCCTACGCGCGGGAGATCCGTGCCCTGTCCGGCGTCACCCGGTCCGACAGCGAGCGGCTGCCGAACGGTTCGACGCTGGTGCGGCTCACCCCGACCGGCTCGGCGGACGGGCCGGAGGCGACCGCCCTCGTCGAGCGGGTGCGCGACCTGCGCGACGGCGAGCCGGCCCAGGTGACCGGTACCGCGGCCCGGCTCGTGGACTTCCGGGCGATGCTCGCCGACCGGGCGCCCTGGGCCGTACTCACCGTGCTCGTGGGCCTGTTCGCGCTGCTCTTCGCCTTCACCGGCTCGCTCCTGAGCCCGCTGCGGACGCTGCTGACCACGCTCCTGAGCCTGGGGGCCGCTCTCGGCGTGGTGACCTGGGTGTTCCAGGACGGGCACGGGGCCTCGCTGCTCGGCGGCGAGGGGCTCGGCGCGCTCAGCCTGACCGCGCCGCCGCTGATCATCGCGATCGCGTTCGGGCTCGCCATGGACTACGAGCTGTTCATCCTGTCGCGGATGCGGGAGTCCTGGGAGGCGACCGGGGACGCGCACGAGGCGGTCGTCGAGGGGCTGCGCCGCTCGGGCCGCGTGGTGACCTGTGCCGCGCTGCTGCTCGCCATCGTCTTCGGCGGCTTCATGACGGGCGGCTTCTCGCCGATCCTGCAGATCGGCCTGGGGCTGACGCTCGCGGTCCTGATCGACGCCACGATCGTACGGATGCTCCTCGTGCCCGCCGCGATGACGCTGCTCGGCGACCGGGCGTGGTGGGCCCCGCCGTTCCTGCGGCGGCTGCACCAGCGGTACGGGCTCTCCGAGGCCCCGACCGAGGCCGGGCCCGGGCTCCCGGCCGCCGGGCCCGGTCCTCAGGAGAGCACGATGACGTCCATGACGACGGCGACGGCGAGCCCGCAGCCGAGGAGGTAACTGCCGAGTCTGGTCCGGCCGCGGCGGCTCAACTCGACGACCAGGCCGCAGAGGACGAGCAGCAGCCCGTACACACCGACGACTAGAACGGACGCTCTATTCAGTAGATGCATTCCGAGCAGCACCGCCGCCACCGCCATCCCCGCGGTGGCGGCGGCGACGCGCAGTCGCCGCGCCTGGCGCGGGGTGCGGGCCCCGCGCTCCGCGGGCTCTTGCTCCGACATGCTCATGCCCGGGATGGTAGTCAGGCCCGGAGGTACGCGAGGACGGCGAGCACACGCCGGTGCGTGCCGTCGGTGACGGGCAGGTCGAGCTTGCCGAGGATGTTGCCGATGTGTTTGCCCACGGCGGCCTCGGTGACGACGAGTTCGGCGGCGATCGCGGCGTTGGACCGGCCCTCCGCGACCAGCGCGAGCACCTCGCGCTCGCGCGGCGTGAGCCGCTCAAGCGGATCGCGTCTGCGCCGCAGCAACTGCCGTACGACTTCGGGGTCCACGACCGTGCCGCCGTCGGCGACCCGGGTGAAGGCGTCCACGAACTGCTCGACCTGGCCGACCCGGTCCTTGAGCAGATAGCCGACGCCGCCGCCGTCACCGGTGTCCAGCAACTCGGCGGCGTACGACCGCTGCACGTACTGGCTGAGCACGAGGACCGGCAGCTGGGGCCGCTCGGCGCGCAGGGCGAGCGCGGCGCGCAGCCCCTCGTCCTGGAAGCCGGGGGGCATCCGCACGTCGGTGACGACGACGTCCGGCGCGTGCTCGGCGACGGCCCGGCGCAGCGCGTCCGCGTCGCCGACCGCGGCGGCCACCTCGTGCCCGAAGCGGGTGAGCACCCCGACGAGGCCCTCGCGCAGCAGCACGCTGTCCTCGGCGAGGACTACGCGGCGGGCGCGGGCGGCATCGGGTCGCACGGTATCTCCAGGGACAGGACGGTCGGCCCGCCGGGCGGACTGGTGACGGTCAGTGTGCCATCGAGGACGGCGAGGCGGTCGGCGAGGCCGGTCAGGCCGGTGCCGCGCGCGGGGTCGGCGCCGCCGCGCCCGTCGTCGCGCACCCGCAGCCGCAGGGCGCCGCCCGCGTGCCGGGCGTGCACCTCGGCCCGTGCGGCGCCGCTGTGCCGGGCGACGTTGGCGAGGGCCTCGCGGACCGCGAAGTACGCGGCGGACTCGACGGGTTCGGGCAGCCGGGGCAGGTCCGCGTCGGTGTCGACGGGCACGGGCGAGCGGTCGGCGGCGTCCTCCACGGCGGCCGCGAGGCCGTAGTCGGCGAGGACGCGCGGGTGGATGCCCCGGATCAGCTCGCGCAGTTCGGCGAGGACCCGGTCGGCCTCCTGGTGGGCCGCGGCGAGCCGGACCGCGAGCGGGCTGCCCGGCTCGGCGTCGAGGCGGGCGAGGCCGAGGCCCATGCTCAGGGCGACGAGCCGCTGCTGCGCCCCGTCGTGCAGGTCCCGCTCCACCCGGCGGCGCTCGGCCTCGAAGGCGGCGACGAGCCGGGCCCTGGACCGGGTCACCTCGGCGAGCCGCGCCTCCGTCTCGGCCTCGCGCGGGGCGAGCAGGAGTTGGGCGACGGCGGCGCGGGCGGTGGCGTACGCGCCGAGCGGGTACAGCAGGGCGGCGAGCAGCGCCAGGCCGAGCAGGGCGGTGCCGCAGGCCGCCGGGTAGGACGCGACGAACCACAGCTTCGCGGGCCGGACACCGCCGCCGTCGGGGCCGCCCGCGAGCGCGAGGTGGGCGGGCGCGGCGGCCAGGGCGAGGGGCAGCCCCAGCGTGCAGGCGGCGACGGCCAGGTCGAGGGGCCACAGCACGCACGCCATCAGGACGGCGTACGCCAACTCCCGCCAGGTCGCCTGCTCCCGCACCCGCAGCCGCAGCCAGGCCGCGAGGCCCGGGGCGTCGGGAGTGCGGTGCGGGCTGGCCAGGGGCCCGGACCGCACGAGCCGGGCGCGGCGGCGCTCCAGGGCCGCCACGGGCACGCCCGCGAGCGCGAGGAGCGCGAGCAGGGGGATGCCCACCACGACGAGGCTGGCGGCAAGACCGAGGGCGAGGCCTCCGGCCAGGGCGACGAGGAGGGGTGCTCCCAGCGCGATCCCCGACAGCACATAGGCCGCGCCCCGCAACGTGTGCTTCACGCGGTCACGCTAGCCGGGCGCCTCAGGGCACTTCGACGTCCGGGTCGGACTCCCACGGCACGTCGGGGGCCGGGTCGTCGTCGACGCTCACGCCGGGTCCCCAGCCGAAGTCCTCGGAGAAGGCGTGCACGCCCATGACGAAGAAGGCGCAGAAGGCGACCACCGCTCCCAGGAAGCCGAGCACGGCGAGGGTGGCCACCGTGTTCGCGACCGGGCGCGGCGCGTGCGCGGTCGCCCGCTCGGGCCGCTCCGGGGCGTAGTACACGGTCACGACGTCGCCCTCCAGGACGGTCCCCGGGCCGTCCTCCTCCTCGAAGCGGACCGTGCGGCCGTCGCGGGTGACGTACTCGTAGACGTGGTGGAGGGTCGTGGACACGTGGTCGCCGTGTCCGGAGGTCGTGGTGTAGGTGCGCAGACAGCGCGCCTCGGCGGTCAGGCCGCTGCCCCAGGCGCGCCGCACCTGGGCCGAGCGTCTGACGACGACGGCGGCCATGACGAGGGCCATGCCCGCCATGAGTGCCGGTACGGCATAGAACAGCAGGTCCATGAGGGTCCCCCGATAAGTCCCGCGCACGCCGTCGCGGTCACGTACGGCGTGCGCAGAACCTACCCGTGGGGGGTGGCGGAGATCCTCAGGAGAACCTCTGAACCAGGCGCTCGCGGTCTCAGAAGGTGACGTCGGAGCAGGCGTAGAACGCGTTGCCCGTGTCCGCGATCGTCCAGACGGCGAGGATCACGTGGTGGCCGCTGCGGCCGCTGGGGATCGTGCCGCTGTGCGACAGGGTCGCGGGCGGCTGCTGGCTGTTGTAGGGGACGGTGAGGAACGGCTGGGTGTCGAGCGCCGCCCTGGTCAGGGGCTGGCTCTCGTTCCAGCCCTGCTTGGTGATGTAGTAGCGGAAGTCCGTGGTGCGGTGGCGCGCGGTGAACTGCCAGCGGAAGCTGTAGCTCTGGCCGCCGGACACCTTCGTCGCGGGCCACGCGTTGCCGTTCGGCTGCGTCGCCTTGTTGAGCGAGCTGAAGCCGGCGAGCCCGGCGGAACAGAGCTTTCCGTCGGCGGGGCCGCCCGCCGGGAAGCCCTTGGGGCCCTCGACGCTCTGCGGTTCGTACTGTATTGAACCGCAGCCCGTCACCACGCCCTTGGCGCAGTTGATCTGACGGCTTGCGGGCAGGTCGGTGTAGCCATGGCTGCTGGCGCCGCCGGTCGAGAGCACGAACGCTCCGACCGTCGCCATCCCGAGCATGGCGGCGGACATCTTCTTTCGCATGCTGCGCTCCTGAACAACGTGGGGGTAGTTCTGTGAGCCGTGCGCGCTGACGGTCGTGCTGAGCTGCCGTGTGACGGATGTGCCGGTGCCACGCGGGGTGCGATTCGCATGGTCTGGACCAACGGGGATGTGCGGTCTAGACCAAGTCTCAGATTATTGCGGTTAGTTGAACATGTCCATACCAACCGTGGAGACGATCCGGTCGCACCGCCCCCGCGATTCCTCCACAAGTTCACGGTGAGGGGCGCCGCCGCCTGCCCCTGCGCCCGCGCCGCCAGCGGTCCGCGATCACTCACCAACTGCCGTTCCGGCAGCCGATTCCGGCATACTTCGGCAGGTACGTCGACGTACCGGGGTCAGCGCTCTCCGTGCCCCGTGCAGAACGCCACCGTCAGGTCCTTCACCAGCGCCTTGCGCTCGTAGTCGTCGAGCTCGACGAGGAGGCCGCGCGTGGTCAGGCGCGTCACCGTGTCCTCGACGGAGTCCACCACCGACGTGAGCACGCTGTCGCGGTGCCGCGCGTCGAGCGCGGCGATCCGGCGCCGGTGCATCGCCTCGGCCACCTCCGGCGCGTACTCGATGCGCGTCGGCTGTACGGAGAAGACCTCGATCCCCACCGGCTCCGCCTGCGCGGCGAGGGCCCGGGTCAGGGCCTCCCCGACGGCCTCCGCGTCGCGCAGCGTCGGGCCGCCGTCGGCCGCGCCCCGCGCCCCGTCGTGGAAGGCGTCGGCGGGCAGCCGCGACAGGACGCGCGCGGCGGTCGCCTCCACGCACTCGCGCAGGTACTCCTGGTGGTCCGCGACGGCGAGCGCGGCCCGCGCGGCGTCCCTGACCCGCCACACCACGAGCACCACCACCCGCAGCGCAACGCCGGAGCGGTCCACGGCGGCCATCGGCTCGCTGCGCCAGTGCCGGAGGCGCACGTCGACGCGGCGCCGCAGCAGCAGCGGGTTCACCCACAGCAGACCGGTCCGCCGCACGCTGCCCCGGTACCGGCCGAACAGGGTCAGGACCCACGCCCCGCCGACCCGGCCGCGCGCGAGCCCGCCGAACCCGAACAGGGCGAGCGCCCCTGCCCCGGCGAGCACCGCCCACTGCGCGGCCCCGATCCCCCGCGCCCCCGCCCGCCCCGGCGCCCCGGGCAGGGCCCGGGGCAGCACCCCGGCCCACCACAGCGCGAGCACACATCCGGCCGCGCCCACACCACCGGCGAGCACCCCGACCGCGCCGGGCAGCACCCGGGCGCGCCGCTCGGCGAGCTCCGGGTCGGCCCCGGGCACCGGCACCGGCGGCGGAAGCGGCACGGACGGCCGCGCCGCGTCCGCCCGGGCCCCCGGCTCCACGCGGGGGCGCGCCGCACCGCCGCGCACCACGGCGGAGGGCAGCGCAACGCCCGCCGGATCCCGCGGATCGTCGCGGAACAGCAGGTGGACGGGGATCTCCGTGGTGGCCTCGCTGTGGATGAGGCGGGACGGACGGCCCGCGGCCCCCGCCGCGCCGCCGCGCCCCCGGCCTTCGTCCGACTCCGGGGACCGCTCTGTCGTCGTGCTCATCTCTGCCTCCGTCGCCTCCGCCATGGGTTCCCCGCCGCGCGCGGGCCCCTCACCGGAACAGCCGCCGCCAGGTCTCGGGGCCCGGGATCCCGTCGGCCGCGCCGCCCCGCCAGCCCTGCGCCCGCTGGAAGGCCTCGACCGCCCTGCGGTCCGCCTCGCCCCAGCGCGGCCCGGGCCCGACCGCGTAGTGCTTGCCGAAGCCCTTGCGCACGAGCTGCCGCCCGAGCAGCTCGACGTACGCGTTGCTCTGCCCGGGCCGGAAGTGGGCCTTGCCGGGGAAGACGGGGACGGCGGGAGCGCCAGGAGCCCCGGGGGCGCCCTGCCCGCCCCCGGCGCCACGGCCGCCCGGAATGTCCCGACCCTTGCCGGTGACCAGGTACGACCACGTCAGCGGCCCCGGGATGCCGTCCGCGTCCGGGCCCGTCCAGCCCTGTGCCAGCTGGAACGCCCGGGTCGCCCTGCGGTCGGCGTCGCCCCAGCGGGGCCCCGGCCCCGACCGGTAGAAGGGGGCGCCGCCCCGGGCGACGAGGAGCCGCCCGAGCCGGGTGACGTACGCGTTGTGCGCGCCGGGGCCGAAGGAGCGCGCGCCGGGGTAGCGCGTGGAGACCGCCGGGGCGGCACCCGCGGGCCCCGGCGCCCGCAGGCCCTTGTACCGGTAGGCCCGGTAGCGGTCCGCGTCCTTCCAGTACGCGTAGGGCGTGGCCTTCTTCCGGGTGTACGGCCGCGCCTGTTCATAGGCGAGATAGGAGGTGCGCGTGGAGTCCGTCCAGCCGCCGAAAATCGTCACGTGCGAGCCCCTCTCCGGGTTCGCCGGATTGTGGAACAGGAGAATGTCCCCCGGCGCGAGGGCCGCCTTGGAGATACGCGTCCCGTACTGGTCGAGCGTGCCCGTCCATTCGTTTCCGCCGAGGTCCCAGGCCATCGAGACAAAGCCCGAGCAGTCCTGCCGGTAGCCGTCCGCCCAGAAACTCCGCAGGTTGTACGGGACCCGCGCGCTCACCCACTGCCTGGCCCTGGCGATGATCTCGGCCCGGGTGGTGGTGCGCAGCCGGGCGCCGTGCGCGCTCGTCCCGTGCAGCGGGCTCTGCCTGCCCTGCGGGGTCCCGGGGTCGTCCCCCTTCGGGGCCGCCACACCCGCTCCCACCTGCGGAAACGACTCCTGCCCCGGGGCTGCGACCGCGGGCAGCGCCTGGCCAGGGCCGAGCACGGAGCCCGCCGCCGCAGCGAGGACCAGGGCCCGCCGGGCGCCGTGCGCACCCGGGTGACCGCCGCGCCCCGGCGGCAGCGCGTGCGTTCCGGAGCGCCGCCAGTACACGCAGCCGGGGCAGGCGCAGTCGCTCGCGGGCCTGAATTCCTCGAATGCTGGAGCGGCCTCCATGCGATTCCCCTCACATCCGCCGGGGTGTCCGGGGAGGGCCCCCGGCCAGGATTGTCCGCGCATCTGCATATCCGTCAGTTTTCCAACTGTCCGGGGATATCGCATGTTGACGGTCCGAATGATGGAGGGTCCGCCCGGCGCCGCCCCTCCGGAATACCGAGCGGCCCCGGCCACCCCGCCGCCCGGAGATGCCGACGGCACCCCGATGGTCAAGAGCACCCCTCGACGTCCGGTAGAGTTATCTCTGTCAGCAGGCGCCGCTAGCTCAGTTGGTTAGAGCAGCTGACTCTTAATCAGCGGGTCCGGGGTTCGAGTCCCTGGCGGCGCACAGACAGCGAAAGCCCTCCGTCTCCGACGGAGGGCTTTCGTCGTTCTGCCGCTACGGTTGCGCCATGGCGCGGGACATCCAGGAGCGGATCAAGAAACTCATCATCGACCAGCGGCTGCCCTCCGGCTCCGTGCTGCCGACCGAGCCGGAGCTGATGGAGCGCCTCGGCGTCAGCCGGAACTCCGTGCGCGAGGCGCTCAAGGCGCTCCAGGCCATGGGCATCGTCGAGATCCGGCACGGCTTCGGCACCTACGTCGGGCCGATGTCGATGGCCCCGATGATCGAGGGCCTCACCTTCCGCACCGTCGCCGGGCACTACCGCGGCGAGGACAGCCTGCTCCAGCTCCTGGAGCTGCGCGAGGCCGTCGAGACCGGGCTGATCGCGCGCCTCGCGGGCTCCCTGCCGCCCGCCGACCTGGCCGAGCTCGACGCGCTCGTGGACCGCATGGACGCCGAGGCCGCCGGGCCCGACGGCGAGGTCCGCGCCGAGACCGACCGCGCCTTCCACGCCACGCTCTACCGCTGCCTCGGCAACCGGCTCCTCGGCGAGGTCCTGGAGGCGTTCTGGGACGCCTTCCACAAGGTCCGCACCGACCTCGTCGACGTGCCGAGGGATCCGAAGATCACCTGCCGCCAGCACCGCGAGATCCTCGACGCGGTCCGCTCCTCGGAC
Source organism: Streptomyces sp. AN091965 (assembly GCF_022698285.1). Taxonomy (NCBI): domain Bacteria; kingdom Bacillati; phylum Actinomycetota; class Actinomycetes; order Kitasatosporales; family Streptomycetaceae; genus Streptomyces; species Streptomyces sp. AN091965. The sequence continues at coordinate 3,953,090 of NZ_JALDMY010000001.1, forward strand.
GTCCTGCGCGCGGAACGGGCCATACGCGAACACTTCGGCAACATTCGCACCCGCTTGAGCGCCCCCGCCTCAACAGTGGCCTCCAGCCCCACATATGACCGGTAAACTCCTTGCTTTCACTCTTGCGATCACGCAAGGGCGCATAGAACCCTGACGGAAGGCTCACCGGAGCCACGGCTCTCACGGGGCGCGCGAAGCGGGGCAGTTGGGGACTCGGACGCCGCCCGTGCGACGAGAGTCCTCATGAACACCGGGACAGGGGGTCCCCGCGTTCATGAACGGATGCCGAGGGGGGCATCATGCAACCGGAAGGCCACGTTTCGCTGTCTTGGGCGAGGGGTGGCCTACCACTTGATGCGCTCGCGCAGGTCGAGGGGGACCGCCGCGGGCGAAAGGACCGACGACCACGCGGACAGCCGCGTGCGGGGGGATGACTCATGACGTCGACGCCACCGGGCGAGCGGCAGGGCGACCCGTCCCAGACCACCCAGCTGCGCGTGCTCTCGCACCGGACGGGCGGCCTGCGACGCATCAAGAAGTCACTGCCGCGCTACGACTACGAGCACTACAGCCGCCTCGCGGGGCCCCTCACCCAGCCGGACCCGGCCAAGCCGTACAAGGTCCAGTACCGCTCCCTGCTCTCCCAGGAGCCGCACCGGATACGCGCGGCCCTCATGCTCGGCGCGGCGCCGCTGCTCTCCCTCGTCCTGCTCGCCTGGCTGCTCCAGCCCGAGCACTGGACGGAGCGCAACTACCCCGCGTATGACTTCCTGCCCGTGCTCGACGTCGTCATGCTCGTCTCGATCGGCCTGATCGAGTTCTTCCGCTGCATGAACGTCCTGTCCAACGCGCACGCCACGCTGGTCGCCCGCGACCCGATCCCCGTCGTGCCCGAGACCGGCACCCGCGTCGCCTTCCTCACCTCGTTCGTGCCCGGCAAGGAGCCGATCGAGATGGTCACCAAAACCCTCGAAGCGGCGGTGAGATTGCGCCACCGCGGCGTCCTCCACATCTGGCTGCTCGACGAGGGCGACGACCCGGAGGTGAAGGAGGTCTGCGCGCGTCTGGGCGTGCACCACTTCTCCCGCAAGGGCGTCGCGAAGTGGAACCAGGCCAAGGGCCCGCACCGCGCCAAGACCAAGCACGGCAACTACAACGCCTGGCTGGACGCGCACGGAGACGCCTACGACTACTTCGCCTCCGTGGACACCGACCACGTCCCGATGCCCAACTACCTGGAGCGGATGCTCGGTTTCTTCCGCGACCCGGACGTCGGCTTCGTCATCGGCCCGCAGGTCTACGGCAATTACGACACGTTCGTCACCAAGGCGGCCGAGTCCCAGCAGTTCCTCTTCCACGCCCTCATCCAGCGCGCGGGCAACGCCTACGGCTCGCCCATGTTCGTCGGCACCTCCAACGCGGTGCGGATCAAGGCCCTCAAGCAGATCGGCGGCCTGTACGACTCGATCACCGAGGACATGGCGACGGGCTTCGAGATCCACCGCCACAAGAACCCGGTCACCGGGAAGAAGTGGAAGTCCGTCTACACCCCGGACGTGCTCGCCGTCGGCGAGGGCCCGAGCGCCTGGACGGACTTCTTCACCCAGCAGCTCCGCTGGTCGCGCGGCACGTACGAGACGATCCTCAAGCAGTTCTGGAAGGCGCCGTTCTCGCTGCCGCCGGGCCGTCTCTTCAACTACACGATGATGGTCATCTTCTACCCGATGTCCGCCCTGAACTGGATCCTCGCGGCCCTGAGCTGCGCCCTGTTCCTCGGCCTCGGCGCCTCCGGCGTCAACATCGACCCGACCATCTGGCTCATGCTGTACGGCAACGCGTCCGCGCTCCAGATCGGCCTGTACATCTGGAACCGCCGCCACAACGTCTCGCCGCACGAGCCCGAGGGCTCCGGCGGCGTCGCGGGCATGGTGATGTCGGCCCTCTCGGCCCCGATCTACGCGCGCTCCCTCATGGACGCCGCGCTGCGCCGCAAGAGCAGCTTCGTGGTCACGCCCAAGGGCGACTCGGCGAGCCCGGACACGCTGTTCGGCACGTTCCGGATCCACCTGTTCTTCATCCTGGTCTTCGGCGGTTCCATCGCGGCGGCGTACGTGTACGACCACGCGCACCCGGCGATGATCATCTGGGCCACCTTCGCCCTGCTCGTCACCGCCGCGCCGATCTTCGCCTGGCGGCACGGCATGCGGCAGGAGCGGAAGAAGCCGCCGGCGCCCGCGGCGGACGGCGGCCCCCAGGGGCCCGAGCAGCAGACGCTGCCCGCCCGGCAGTTCGCGCCGCACAGCGCGCCCCCGCACGCGCACCCGGCCCCGCACGCGCCGCAGCAGAAGCCCAGCTGGGCCGCGAACGCCCCGGCCGGTCCGAATGACGACACCATGCACATCGCCCTCGGGAGCCACGACACATGAGAGACCCCTCCAGCCGCCGGCGCGCCCGCCGGATAGCGATAGGCACCGCGGTGGTGCTGGCGCTGGCCGGTATGAACGGCCCCTGGCTGTGGCGCGTGGGCTCCGAGAAGTACCACAACTACAAGATCAACAAGCCCGAGTACAAGGCGGCGAACGGCCACTGGAAGGTCGTCGAGTTCCCCGAGGAGTACCGGCAGAACACGATCCACGCGTCGCTCCTGCACACCGGCAAGATCCTGATGGTGGCGGGCTCGGGCAACAACCAGAAGAACTTCGACGAGAAGAAGTTCGACACCCGGCTCTGGGACCCCGAGAAGAACACCATCAAGAAGATCCCGACGCCCACGGATCTGTTCTGCACCGGCCACACCCAGCTCGCCGACGGCAAGTTGCTCATCGCGGGCGGCACCAAGCGGTACGAGAAGCTCAAGGGTGACGTCACCAAGGCCGGCGGCCTGATGATCGTGCACAACGAGAACCCGGACAGGCCGATCACGCTGCCCGCGGGCACCAAGTTCACGGGCAAGAAGAACGGCAAGACCTTCGTGTCGAAGGACCCCGTCGTCGTCGAGCGCGCGAAGAAGGTCTTCGACAAGCAGACCGGCGCGTTCCTGCGCAACGACCCGGGCCTCGGCCGCATCTACGTGGAGGCGCAGGCGAGCGGCGCCAAGCACGAGACCGGCACGCAGGACAACTACCGGGTGCAGGGCCTCAGCGGCGCCGACGCCCGCAACACGTACGGGATCGCACAGAAGCTCGCCCTCGACAAGAAGGACTTCCAGGGCATCAAGGACACCTTCGAGTTCGACCCGGTCGCCGAGAAGTACATCAAGGTCGACCCGATGAACGAGGCCCGCTGGTACCCCACGCTGACCACGCTCACCGACGGCAAGGTGCTCTCCCTCTCCGGCCTCGACGAGATCGGCCAGCTCGTTCCTGGCAAGAACGAGGTGTACGACCCGAAGACCAAGAAGTGGACGTACACGAAGAAGGTCCGCCAGTTCCCGACCTACCCGGCGATCTTCCAGCTGGCCAACGGCAAGCTCTTCTACTCCGGTTCGAACGCGGGCTACGGCCCCGCGGACGTCGGCCGCGTCCCGGGCGTCTGGGACCTGGAGAGCAACGACTTCAAGAAGATCCCGGGCATGAGCGACCCGGACCTCCTGGAGACCTCCAACACGGTCGAGCTGCCGCCCGCGCAGGACCAGCGCTACATGGTCGTCGGCGGCGGTGGCGTCGGCGAGTCCACCGAGGCCTCCAAGAAGACCCGCATCGTCGACCTGAAGAAGCGCGACCCGCGCTTCGTGGACGGCCCCGAGCTGGGCAGGGGCACCCGCTACCCGCAGGCGTCGATCCTGCCCGACGACTCCGTCCTGGTCTCCGGCGGCTCCGAGGACTACCGCGGCCGCGGCGCCTCCAACATCCACGAGGCCCGGCTCTACGACCCGCGCAAGAACACCTTCGACAAGGTCGCCGACCCGCTCGTGGGCCGCAACTACCACTCCGGCTCGATCCTGCTGCCCGACGGCCGCGTGATGTTCTTCGGCTCGGACTCGCTGTACGACGACAAGGCCAACACGAAGCCGGGCACGTTCGAGCAGCGGGTGGAGATCTACACCCCGCCGTACCTGTACAACGGCGACCAGCCCGCGCTCGGTTCGGGCCCCAAGACCCTGAAGCGGGGCGCCTCCGGCACGTTCCCCGTGCGGGACGCCTCGGCCGTCAGGTCCGCCCGGCTGATCCGGCCGTCGGCCACCACCCACGTCACGGACATCGACCAGACGTCGATCGCCCTCGGCCTGAAGAAGTCCGACGGCAAGGTCACGGTCACCGTGCCCAAGAACCGCAGCCTGGTGGAGTCGGGCTGGTACATGCTCTTCGTGACGAATGCCAAGGGCATCCCCAGCAAGGCCCAGTGGGTGCACGTTCCCTAGCCCCGTAAGGGGCGCGGGGAACTTCCCCGCGCCCCCTCAAGAGGCGTTCTTGGCGAGCCCGAGTGCGTACTCGGGCCACCACTGGCCTGCCTGGGGGCCACCACGGCAGGTTCCGTCGGACTCGCCGGGCCGCTTGACCCAGAGGTACGCGTCGACCGACGGGTCGCCCGTCTTGGTGGTGGGGGCCTCCCCCAGGCCCCGGCCCGGGGGGTTGCACCAGGGGTCCTTGCCCTTGCCGGTGTAGGGCCCGCGCCCATTGCGGCTCGTGTCGATGACGAAGGGCTTGTCACCGACCTTGGCGGACAGGGTCTTGCCGTAGGCCTTGCTCGCCTCGGTGGTCTGGAAGTTGGAGACGTTCACCGCGAAGCCGTCGGCCTGCTCGACGCCGGAGCGCTTCAGCGGCTCGTACAGACCGTCCGGGTGCGACCAGCCCGCGTTGCCCGCGTCCAGGTAGACCTTGGTGTTCTTCAGGGACTTCAGCTTGGCGATGGCGCCCTTGAGGAGGTCGTAGCGCTCCTCGTGGAACTGCTCGGGCGTGCACTTGTCGACCATGTGCAGGACCGCGTCCGGCTCCAGGACGACCGTGGCGCCGCGGTCGCCGATGCCCTTGGCCACGCCGTCGATCCACGCCCGGTACGCGTTGCCGTCGGCGGCGCCGCCCTTGGAGAACTGGCCGCAGTCGCGGTGCGGGATGTTGTAGAGGACCAGGAGCGCGTCGCGGTCGGCCTTCTCGGCCGCCTCGGTGAAGCCGCGCGCCTCGTCCTCGGGCTTCTCCGGGCCGATCCACTCGCCCACGGGCTGCTCGGCGATCTTCCGGATGAGCCCCGCCTCGTCCTTGTCGCCGTCCTTCTCGTACGTGGCGACCTGCCGCGCGGCGGTCCCGTCGGGGTTGACCCAGAACGGGTCGGTGTCCTTGGGCTGTTGCTTGACCGGACGGGTCGCCTCCGCGCCGTCCCCGTCGCCGTCGGATGAGCACCCCGTAAGCAGCAGCGCGGCCCCCGTGAGCACCACCGCGGCCGGCACCCCCCTGGCCGCGAGACCCCGCCCGCGACCTGTGTTCTTGCGGTACATCCAGTCCCCCTCGGGTGCACGGTCCGGTGCCCAATCCTGACATAACTACGTGTCCGTCACGAGGCCGGGAGAGCCCGCCCGGGCACCTGTAGGAGAGCTGTTACAGCCCTTCGAAGCGGGGTAGGCGATCGAGTTGGGGGGAGGCGAAGAGGAGAGGCCATGCAGGCCATGCCGGACCGCATCCCGGAGCTCAGACTGGCGCGCGCCCTCGTCGAGACCGTGGGCACGGTCGCCGACGACTTCGACGTGGACCGCCATCTGCGCCGCGTCAGCCAGCTCTGCACGGAGCTCCTGGACACGCTCGCCGCAGGCGTGATGTACACGAACGCCGAGGACACGGTGCGGATCGCCGTGAGCCACCGCGGCGAGGAACTCGCCCGCGGACTCCTTGAGGCCCAGCACCTGGGCGGCCCCTGCATCGACTGCTTCGGCACCGGCAAGCCGGTGGGGCCGGTCCGGCTCGCGTCGCGGGACGCGGTGGCCCGCTGGCCGGAGTTCTCGGCACGGGCCCGCGCCCAGGGCGTCGGCCTCGCGTTCGCGGTGGCGCTGCGGGCCCGGGGGCGCGTCTTCGGCGTGCTCAACGTCTTCGCGGCGGAGTGGTGGCCGCACGGCGTGCCGGGTGCGCCGGAGGCCGACGGGGGCCGGGTCGCCGCACCCCAGGAGAGCGGACGGAGCAGCGCGTTGGGGCTCGCGGAGGCGCTCGCCGATGCTGCGGCCGCCGGTCTGCACAACCAGCGCGCCTACGCCGAGTACCGCGATCTCTCCCGGCAGCTCCAGGCGGCGCTCAGCAGCCGCATCCGGATCGAGCAGGCCAAGGGGATACTGGCCGAGCGCTGGCAGACCGGGACCGACGCCGCCTTCGGCGCGATGCGGCGATACGCGCGCAGGGAGCGCCTCATCATGGACACGGTCGCCGGGATGGTGATCCAGGGGGACCTCGACGACACGAGCCTGCGGGACGGCCACGCGCCGCCCCCGTAGCCGGTTCCGGCGCGGTCTCCGGGCCGTGCCACCTGCGGCGTTCGTCAAGCCGTGGCAAAAGGTGAGTTGGCGTCAAACTCCCCTAGGCCGGGGCCGACTTCCGCTCTAGAGTCGTGGTGACGGCCCAAGCCCCCGGCCGGAGTGGAGCGTTCCGAGCGCGGCGCGACGCACGGCGTCCGCGCCCTCCCGGGCGTTCCGCACGCCTCACGACCGCTGGACCATCCGAAGCCTCCCGCGCCGACGCCGGGTTCCTCCCGCAGCTCGAGCGCGCGCGGTCGAGGACCGGCCCGGTCGGCGACTCCCGGGGGGAGCGGGTCGTTGACCGGGCCAGGTTGTGCCCGCTCCGGGGCGCACGCCGCCCGCGCGCGGCCCCTTCGGGGGCGCGGTGACTGGTTGACAGTGTCCATGACCACCTGCGACTCTCCCGGCGACAAGTCCATACATCGAGGCGACGGTTGCCAGGAACCCGGTGCGACTCCGGGACGGTCCCGCCACTGTGACCCCGCGCGACACGTGGGGAAGTCAGGAACTGAACCCGTCGTCCTCCTGCCATGGGGCGTGGAAACCCCAGTAAGGAGAACCACGGTATGTCCGCTTCCGCTGCACACACCGCACCACAGACCGACACCGCCGCGATACAGTCCGCGACCATCGAGACCCGCGACTGGCTGATCGCCGCGGGCGCCGTGATCCTCGCGCTCATCACCCTGTACGCCGTCTTCATGGACAACGGCTCGCTGATCTCGGCGACCGGCGACTACCTCCACGAGTTCGCGCACGACGGCAGGCACCTCTTCGGTGCCCCCTGCCACTGATCGGGGCCGCTCGCACCATGACCGCGTCCCCAGAGACTCCCCCGTCCCCGAACTCCCTCACCGCTCCCCGCAGTCCGGCTCGCTCCACCGCCTCCCCAGCGGCCTCGTCCCCCGTCCTCGCGCTGCTCGGCCGCGGTCTCGCGGCCGGCAGCCTGGGCGGGCTCGCCGCCGGGCTCTTCTCGCTGCTGCTCGCCGAACCCCTGATGGACCGGGCGATCCGCGCGGAGGAGGCCCGCTCGCAGGCGCACGAGCAGCACGACGCCGGCGCGGCCGTGCAGCACCACGAGGAGCTGTTCTCCCGCTCCACGCAGCACGCGGGCCTGGTCATCGCCCTGGTGGTGGCGGGCCTCGCGATCGGCGTGCTCTTCGCCGTCGCGTACGCGCTCGTGCACCGGCGCGATCCGCGTTCCCACCCCTGGCCGCGCGCGCTGGCCTTCTGCGCGGCCGCGTTCTGCGCGATCTCCCTCTTCCCCGCCCTGCGCTATCCGGCGATGCCGCCGGGCGTCGGCGACTCCGGCACGGTGGGCGACCGGCAGGCGATGTGGGTCGCGGCCGTCGTGATCAGCGTGCTCGGCATGTTCCTGGTCTGGCAGGTGTACGTGCGCCTGGCCGCCAGGGCCCTGCCGGTGCGGCAGCTCGCGGCGGCGGGCACGGCGGCCGCCGTCCTCGCGCTGCTCTGGGCGCTGCCGGACAACCCGGACCCGACGCCCGTGAGCCCCACGCTCCTGTGGGACTTCCGCATGCTGTCGCTCGCGTCGCACGTGCTGATGTGGGTGGTCTTCGCCGCCGTGTTCGGCGGCATCGGCCTGCGGGCCCTGCGCCCCAGAACCGGGGCGCAGGCGGCTTAGGCCCTGGGGAAGTGTGGTGCGGTTCGGCAGCGCCCCGAAGGGGCGCGGGGAACCGCGCGACCAGCCGCGACGGGCCCGCAGGCGATCGACGGCCCATCGCGGCGATTCCAGCGAAGCGCTCAGGGGCCCACCCCCGTGAGGTACGCGGAGACCACCACGTTCGCCGAGTACGTACGGCTCGCGCGGTCGAAGGTGCCGCCGCAGGTGATCAGGCGCAGCTCGGCCCGGCCCTCACGGCGGGGGCCGTAGGCCGTCTTCGCGTCGAAGTCGTCGCGGCCGATGACCTGGACGTCGTCGACCGTGAACTCGGCGACCGCCCCGTCGTCCCGCACCACCCGCACCTTCTCGCCGGGCCGCACGGCGCTGAGGTGGTAGAAGACGGCGGGCCTGCTCTCCGTGTCCACGTGCCCGACGAGGAGCGCGGCCCCGGCGGCCCCCGGCCGCACCCCGCCGCCGTACCAGCCGACCACGCCCGGCTGCCCGTACGGCGGCGGGTCGATCGCGCCCACCGCGTCCAGGCCGCGCGCCACCACCGGGGCCCGGACGCCGAGCGAGGGCACGTCCACGCGCTGCGGCCGCGCGTCCGCCAGCGGCTCGTGCGGGCCGGGCAGTTCGAGGCCGGGGGGACGCCCGACGGCAGCGACGTCGCCGGTGGTCGGGTCGGAGAGGCCGCCGCGCACATCGGTGATCTCGTTGCCCCACAGCCACAGGGCCACGAGCAGCACGGCCCACGCCACGCCCAGGACGAGACGGCTCGTGCCGTGCGGGGCGTCGGCGCCTTCGGGCCCGGACCCGGACACGGTCAGTCGGAGCGGCGCCGGCGGACGCTGCGCAGGGCCACGGCGACGGCGGCGGCCCCCGCGAGCACCAGGCCGACGACGGCGTGCCGGGTGCCGGGCCCGGCCTCCTCGGCGACCGCGGCCACGGGCTGAAGGTCGGCGGTGCCGCCGCCACCGGCCCGCACGGGGGCCTGCGGGGTGGCCTGGGCGCCGCCGACCCGGACGGTGCCGACGCCCTGGTGCGGGTGCCCGTCACAGGTCACGGTGATCTCGTACGTGCCCGAGATCCCGGCCCTGATGCGGGCGGAGCCGGTGAGGGACTTCCCGTCGCTCCCGGTCAGCGCGGCGTCCTTCGCGAACGCCCCGGACCCCGCGGCGCCGGTCGTCCCCCGGCACCCCGAGACCCGTACCTCGACCTGCCCGCCCGGCTCCGCGCCGGCGGGGGTGACCTGGGCCCTGACCTGGTCCTGCGCGTGCGCGGCTGCCGGTGACGGCACGGCCGCCAGGGCGCCCGCGAGGACGAGCCCTCCCGCGCCACGCACGGCGAGCGAACATATACGCATCGTGAACCTCCTGTACCAGCAGATTCACGCGCGCACGGCGTCACCGCACGTTCAGCACACCCGTTTGTGCCCCGGCGCCGCCGCCGTGCCTCACACCCGGTCGACGAGATCGGCGATGGAGTCCACGACCTTGGAGGGCCGGAACGGGTACTGGTCGATGTCGGCCCGGGAGGTGAGCCCGGTGAGCACCAGGAAGGTCTCCATCCCCGCCTCGAGGCCGGCGAGGACGTCCGTGTCCATGCGGTCGCCGATCATCGCGCTCGTCTCCGAGTGCGCCCCGATGGCGTTCAGACCGGTCCGCATCATCAGGGGGTTCGGCTTCCCCGCGAAGTACGGCTTCTTGCCGGTCGCCTTGGTGATCAGCGCGGCCACGGCGCCGGTGGCGGGCAGCGGGCCCTCCGTGGAGGGGCCGGTCTCGTCCGGGTTGGTGCAGATGAAGCGCGCGCCGTCGTTGATGAGCCGCACGGCCTTGGTCATGGCCTCGAAGGAGTAGGTGCGGGTCTCGCCGAGGACCACGTAGTCCGGGTCGTGGTCGGTCAGGACGTAGCCGATGTCGTGCAGGGCGGTCGTCAGGCCCGCCTCGCCGATCACGTACGCCGTGCCGCCGGGCCGCTGGTCGTCGAGGAACTTCGCCGTGGCGAGGGCCGAGGTCCAGATGTTCTCGACGGGCACTTCCAGGCCCATGCGGGTCAGCCGGGCCTGGAGGTCGCGGGCGGTGTAGATGGAGTTGTTGGTGAGCACGAGGAACGGCTTGCCGGAGTCGCGGAGCTTCTTGATGAAGGAGTCGGCGCCGGGGATCGGCACGCCCTCGTGGATGAGCACCCCGTCCATGTCGGTGAGCCACGATTCGATGGGCTTGCGCTCTGCCATGGGGTGCACTCCTGCGGGTCTGCGTGAAACCAAGGTGGCGGGTGGGGCGTCGGAACGACGCTGTGCCGACGCCCCAAGCCTAATCAGGAAGGCTTGATCCCGACCCCGTCGATCACCCAGTACCAGTTGTTGCCGCCGGTGTAGCGGAAGCGGACCTGCGCCGTCCGGGCCCCGGCCGGGACCTGGAGCCGCACGGTCTCGACGGTGGACGGGGTGTCGGCGGCGTACGTCTTCACGACGGCGGGGGCGCCGCCGTCGTAGGAGACGAGCACCTGGCCCTGCTGCGGGGCCTCGTGACGGTAGTACGTCGTGTACGTGAGGGTCGCCGGGGCGCCGCCGGTGACCTCGTACGCGGGGCTGATCAGGGTGGAGTCGAAGGTGCCGGTGACGGGCTTGTCGGACCACTCGTCGCCGTCGGCCACGGCGAACACGTTCCGGGCCCTGAGGTTGAGTTCGCGCTGCTGGTCGCGCTGGGTCTGCGTCCAGAACTCGTCCGTGGTGAAGGCCCAGCCGCGCCACTCGGTGACGCCCCCGCCGCCCATCCTCGTGTTGTCGACGCTCCAGCCGTCGGGCGGGGTGTGGGTGAAGCCGAGGACGCCGGAGCCGATGCCGGTCTCGTCCACCGACGGCTTCAGACGGTCGCGCAGCGTGTCGAAGGCGTCGGGGCGCGGCTGCTGCACCGGGCGGCCGTCGAGGCCCCAGGCGGGGTCGACGGGCACGCCGAGGTGGGCGAGGGCGCTGACGGCGAGGTCGGGCATGCGCACGTCGTGCCGTACGGAACCGGCGGTGAGCCCGTCCCCGACGGCGATGAGGAAGGTCTGGCGCTCGGCCCTGCTGGAGCCGCCGTGGCCGCCCGCGTCGGTGTGGCCGTGGTCGGCGGTGACCATGACCAGCCAGTCCTCGTCCCCGTACGACGGGCGGGCGGCCACGGCGTCGAGGATGCGGCCGACCTGGGCGTCGGCGCCGTGGATGGCGTCGAGGTAAGCGCGGCTCGCCGCGCCGCTGCTGTGCCCGGCGTGGTCGATGTTGTCGAGCTGGACGAAGACGGCGTCGGGGTCCTTGTCCGCGAGGGCGGCGACGGCGCGCTTCGTGGTGCCCTCGTCGTACTCGTCGGACGGCGTCGAGACGCGCGTGTCGACCTTCGGCGAGAAGACCGTGTCGGTGAGGGGCGCCCAGGAGGACACGGCGTAGGTGCGCAGGGCGGGCTTCGCGGCCTCGGCGCGCGTCATGAAGTCGGGGTAGCGGGCGAGGTCGTGGCCCGCGAAGTCGTTGCCCACGACCTTGTGCTTGTCGGGCCAGACGCCGGTGAGCAGCGTGGACCAGCCGGGCCCCGACATGGTGGGTGCGAGCGGGTTGGCGTAGATGCTGCTCGGGGCGGTGAGGCCGCGGGCCATCAGGGACTTCAGGCGGGGCGCCTCGGCGTCCTTGACGCGGCCCAGGAGCGTGCCGTCGAGGCCGATCACCAGGACCTTGGGGGTGCGGGCTGCGGCCGCGCGGGCGAGGCCCGACAGGGGCCCCGCGGCGGCGGCGAGGGCGGCGGCGGAGACGAGGAGCGAGCGGCGGCGGATGCCGTGGGACACGATTCCTCCAAGGGAGCGGGAAGGGCAGGACACACCAACGCCCCTGGTGGCACAGGGGCGTTGGAGGAAGGAGGGGGAGGTGGTGGGGGTCAGCTGCCGGTGGCGGACTTCCAGTCCTCGACGTACGACGTGAGGTTCTCGGAGATGTCTGCCCAGTCCGGCTCGAAGACCTCCACGCCGTTCAGGAGTTTCTCCAGGGCGATGGCGTTGGTGTCGGTGGCCTTGACGTCCTTGCGGGCCGCGAAGCCGCCGCCGATCTCGCTGACCTGCCGCTGGGCGGTGCGGCTGAGGAGGTAGTCGAGGAACTTCTTGGCGTTGGCGCTGTGCGGGGCCTTGGTGACGAGGCCCGCGGCGTACGGCAGCGCGAAGGTGGTGGGCTTCGCACCCTTCTTGGCCGGGAACCAGATGCCGAGGTGGGGCATGTCCTTGGACTGGGCGTAGTTCATCTGGACGTCGCCGTTGGCGACGAGCAGCTCGCCCTTGTCGACCTTCGGCGCGAGCTTGCCGGTGGAGGCGGACGGGCCGACGTTGTTGGACTGGAGCTTGCCCAGGTACTTCATGGCGGGCTCCTTGCCGCCGAAGTCGTGCATGGCCTTGATGAGCACGGCGGTGCCGTCGCCCGCGACGCCCGGCGTGGAGTACTGGATCTTGTTCTTGTACGCGCCGTCGGTCAGCTCGTCCCAGGTCCTCGGCGTCTTGGAGCCCGTCAGCTCCTTCTTGTTGTAGACGAAGCCGAAGTAGTTGTTCACGACGGTGGTCCACTTGCCGTCGGACGCCTTGTTCGCGCCGTCGACCTGCTCGGCGCCCTCGGGGGAGTACGCCTGCAACAGGCCCTTGTCGTCGGCCTGCTGGATGAACGGGGGCAGGGTGACGAGGACGTCGGCCTGGGTGTTGGACTTCTCCCGGACGGCGCGCTGCACCATCTCGCCGGAGCCGCCCTCGACGTACTTGACCTCGATGCCGGTCTTGTTCTCGAAGTCCTTGAAGACCTGGTCGTACCAGCCGTCGCCGTTCTCGCCCTTGAGGCCGTCGGCGCTGTAGACGGTGACGACCTTGGCGTCGGAGGCGGCGGAGTCGCCGCCGCAGGCGGTGAGGGTGGTGGCGAGCAGGGCGCAGCCGCCGAGGGCGGCGATCGCGCGGACGGGGGTGACGGTACGCATGACGTGTCGTGCTCCTTGGAGAGGCGGGCTCGGGCTCGGGTGAGGGTTCGGGCGGGTCAGCGGTAGGAGGCGCGGGTGCGGACGCGGGACACCGCGAAGAGGACGAGCAGGGTGGCGCCCATGAGGACCACGGCGAGGGCCGCCCCGGTGAAGGCGGCGCCCCGGTCGGTGGCCGCGTAGACGCGTACGGGCAGGGGCGTCCAGTCCGGCGGGTAGAGCATCATCGTGGCGCTGAGCTCGCCCATGGACAGGGCGAAGCACAGGCCCGCGGCGGCCGTCAGGGACGGCAGGAGCAGCGGCAGCCGCACCCGCCACAGGACGTACGCGGGCCGGGCGCCCAGGGACGCCGCGGCCTGCTCGTACGCCGGGTCGAGACGCACGACGGCGGCCGACATCGACTGGTAGGCGAACGCCGTGACGAGGATCGCGTGCGCGAGGACGACGATCGTGGACGTGCCGTTGAGGATCACCGGCGGCTTGCTGAAGGCGACGAGCACGGCGAGCCCGACGACGACGGACGGCACGGCGACGGGCAGCATGAACAGCGCGTCGACGACCCTCTTGCCGGGCTTGCGCAGCCGGGCCGCCGCGAGCGCCGCCCAGGTGCCCGCGGCGAGCGCGGCGACGCTCGCGCCGAGCGCGGTGAGCAGGCTGGTGGTGAGGGCCTCCAAGGACTCGCCCCGGGTCGCCGCCGCGTAGTGCTCGGTGGTGAACGCGGACGGGAACGCCCCCGACCAGTGGCCCGCGAACGAGGCCGCGACGATGACGGCGAGCGGCAGCGCGAACACCGGCAGGAAGAGGACGGCGAACACCGCCCACAGCGCCCACTTGCCCTTGCGGCTATGCACCAGCACGACGGCTCACCACCCGGTACAGGCCGTAGAGGCCCACGGAGATCGCGATGTTGACGACGGCGACGACGCAGGCGGCCGGGTAGTCGGACTCCAGCATCGCCTTGCCGTAGACGAGGGTCGGCAGGGTCGTGACGCCCTTCGCCCCGGTGAACAGGACGATCCCGAACTCGTTCAGGCACATCACCAGGACGAGGCTGCCGCCCGCCGCGAGCGCGGGCAGCGCCTCCGGCAGGATCACCTTCCGCACGATCCGCGCGGGCCGCGCGCCGAGGCTGGAGGCCACCTCCAGCTGCGCGGTGTCGAGCTGCGAGAAGGCGGCGAGCAGCGGCCGCATCACGAACGGCGTGAAGTACGTGATCTCGGCGAGCAGCACGCCCCACGGCGTGGTCAGGAACTGGAAGGGCCCGTCGCCGCCGCTCCCGGTCGCGTCCGTCCACAGCCCGTTGGCCATGCCCTTGGTGCCGTAGATGAAGAGCAGCGCGAGGGTGATGAGGAAGGACGGGAAGGACAGGAAGACGTCGATGAACTTGGCGACGGCCTTCCCGCCGGGGAACGGTACGAACGCGATGACGAGCGCGAGCACGAACCCGAGCACCAGACACCCGACGGTCGCCCCCACGGCCAGCCACACGGTGGTGCCCAAGGCGTCCCGGAAGGACGCGGAGGCGAACACGTCGGCATACGGCTGGAGGGACGTACCCCCCGTATCCGGCCGCACGGACTGCTGCACGACGAGGGCGAGCGGATAGAGGAAGACGGCCCCGAGCAGGGCGATGGGCGGCAACGCCCAGACGAACGACGGGATACGGCGCTGTTTGCCCTGTGGGCAGTCGTTCCGCAGGGCGAGTGGGGCATCCCCTGCTTGAGCGGAGCCGAGAGCTTGGGGAGGGGTGGGCACCGCGGGAGGTGCCGCCCCGCTTTTGACGAGGCCCGGCGTGAGGTCACCCATCGCCGTTCACCCCTGCGGCAAGCAGCACCGCGTCCTCGGGCGCGAAGTGCAGCGTGACCTGCTCCCCCAGCCCGGGGGGCACCCGCAGCTCGCGCACGTCGGCCTTCACCGCGTGCCCGCCCACGTCGACGTACAGCCGGTGCGTGGCCCCCCGCCACTGCACCTCCGTGACGCTGCCGGTGAGCGCGTTGGGCCCGGGCCCGAGGCCCATCAGGTGCGGCCGCACGCACAGCGTGGCCGTGGCCCCGGCCGCGACGCCGTCCGTGGCGACCTTCACCTCGGCCGTGCCGAGGGACACCGCGCCCTCGCCCACGGACACCGGCAGGAGGTTCGCGTTGCCCACGAAGGAGGCCGTGAACTCGGTGCGCGGGCGCCGGTACAGCTCCTGCGGTGTGCCCACGTCCCGCAGCCGGGCCCGGTCCATGACGGCGATCCGGTCGGCGAGGGTGAGCGCCTCGACCTGGTCGTGGGTGACGTACAGGATGGAGACGTCCGGCAGTTCCCGGTGCAGCCGGGCGAGTTCGGCGAGCATGCCGGAGCGCAGCTGCGCGTCGAGCGCGGACAGCGGCTCGTCGAGGAGGAGCACTCCGGGCCGGATGGCGAGGGCGCGGGCGATGGCGACGCGCTGCTGCTGGCCGCCGGACAGTTCGCGCGGGTACCGCTTGGCGTACGCGGCCATCCCGACCAGCTCCAGGGCGTCGGCGACGCGCGCCGGGATCTCCGCCTTGGTGGCCTTCTGCGCCCGGAGGCCGAACGCCACGTTCTCCTCGACCCGCATGTGCGGGAACAGCGCGTACTGCTGGACGACCATGCCGATGCCGCGCCGGTGCGGCGGCAGGCCCGTCACGTCGCGGTCGCCGATGAACACCCGCCCGGCGGCGGGCGTCACGAACCCGGCGACGGCCCGCAGGGCGGTGGTCTTGCCGGACCCGGAGGGCCCGAGCAGCGCCATGACCTCGCCGGGCCCGACGGTCAGGTCGAGCGAGTCGAGGACGACGTTGCCGCCGTAGGCGACCGACACCGAGTCGAACCGTATGCCGCTGCTCATGACCCGAAGTCCCGGATCAGCGCCGGCAGTTCCACGACCGAGGGCAGCACGTGCGTGGCCCCGGCGCCGCGCAGGGCCGCCTCGTCGTGGGCGCCGGTGCGGACGCCCGCGACGATCCCGGCCCCGGCGCGGGTGCCGCTGCGCATGTCGTACGCGGTGTCCCCGGCGACGGCCACCTCGCGCACCGAGTCGGCGGCGCCGGTGCGCAGGAACGCGGCGAGCACCATGTCCGGGTAGGGGCGCCCGCGCCCGCCCGCGTCGGCGGGGCACAGGGTGAGGTCCACCAGGTCGCGCCAGCCGAGGGCGGCCAGGATCGCGTCCTGGGTGACGCGGGCGAAGCCCGTGGTCAAGACCACGGTGAGACCGTCGGCCTTGAGCTCCTCGACGGCTTCGCGGGCCCCGTCGACGGGGGCGATGAGACCGTCGTCGACCAGCTCTCCGTACGCCTTCTCGAAGGCCGTGTTGGCCCGCTGGGCCAGGTCCTCGGCGCCGAACAGGTGCCGGAAGACGGAGATCTTGGACTCGCCCATGGTGGCGCGGACGTAGTCGAGCTTCGCCGCGTGGTCGGCGGAGCCCGGCTCGACGCCCAGCTCCCCCGCGGCCGCCGCGAAGGCCCGCTCGACCAGGCCGCCGTCGGCGACGGTGGTCCCGGCCATGTCGAGTACGGCCAGCTTGATGTGCGTGGTCAATTCCCTCACCATCCCAGTTCGTCGGCGGTCTGCTCGGCGATCGCGGGCGAGCAGGTCATGCCGCGCCCGCCGGGCCCGGTGACCAGCCACACCCCGTCGCCCACGCGCTCGCGGTGCACGACCCTGCTGGTGTCGACGCACTGCGCGTACACCCCCGCCCAGCGCCGCCGGACCTTGGGGAGGGGGCGCCCGAGGAAGCCCTCGACGACCTCGGTGAGGTGGTCGTAGGGGTCCTCGACGGTGTCGAAGGCGAAGGGGTGCTCGTACTCGTGGGTGTCGCCGATGGTCAGGCCGCCGTCGGCGCGCTGCACCATGAGGAGCTGCATCTTGTGCGCGGCGGCCGTCGGGGGCTGCTCCTGCCCGGCGTTGAGGGCGTCGAGCTCCGGGGAGCGGTACGCCGGGTAGTAGCGGAAGCTGTCGGCGTCGGCGACGGACGTGGTGAGCGGCTCGCCCAGCGGGTCGGTCTGCATCATCTGGAGCCGTACGCGGCGCACCGGCAGGTCCGGCGCCAGCTCGCGCACGAGGCCGCCGAGCCAGGCGCCGGTGCACAGCACGACGGCGTCTCCGGTGTGCACGTCGCCGTGGTCGTCGCGCACCGCGCCGGGGCCGACGACGTCGCGGACCTCGCGTCCGGGCAGGAAGGTGTAGCGCGGGGACTTCAGGAGCTCCTCGCGCAGCCGCAGCTGTGCGGTGCGCGGCTCGACGGCGGCGTCCCGCTCGCACCACAGGGCGGCGGCGAAGTCGCCGCGCAGCGCCGGGTTGAGCGCGCGGGCCTCGTCGGGGGCGAACAGCTTGTAGCCGCGGGCGGCGGCGTCGGGGCGGGCGAGCGCGGCCTCGGCGACGGCGCGCTCCCGCTCGGTGCGCACGAGGGTCAGCGAGCCGTTGGCGCGGAAGCCGATGCCCGGGACGCGGGCGCCGATCCCCTCCCACAGCTCGCGGGCGCGCAGAGCCGTCTCCAGCTCCTCGCCGCCCGCGCGGCCGCTCACCCATATCTGCCCGAAGTTGCGCAAGGAAGCGCCCCGGGCCTCGCTCTCGCGCTCGATCTGTACGACCTCGTGGCCGCGCTCCACTGCGTGCCAGGCGTGCATGGTTCCGACCACGCCTGCTCCTACGACGATGACTCTCACGACGGCAACGTTCCTTTCGGCGGGTGGCCCGGCGAGGGCCGGGCGGCAACCAAAGGGTGAACTGCCGAGCAAGCTTGGACTAGACCCGTTATCGTTCCGTAATCAATCGGGGCCAACTACAGCCCGGAAAGGGGTAGTTGGCCCCGATTGCGTCGCGGGTTCAGCCGAGGTGCGTCGTGAACGAGAAGCGGTCTCCCCGGTACAGGGTCCGCACCCGCTCCAGCGGGCCGCCCTCCGTGTCCCGCGACAGCCGGTGCAGGAGCAGCATCGGCAGCGCGGGCGGCGTCCCGACGAGCAGCGCCTCGCGCGGCGTCGCGAGCACCGTCTCGATGCGCTCGTCGGCGTCCCCGAACGCGATGCCGAGTTCGTCGCGCAGATACGCGTAGAAGGACGAGTCGGGGTCGAAGTCCGCGTCGAGCCGCGGCACCCGCGCCACCGCGACGTACGTGCTCTCCAGGCCGACCCGCTCGTCGTCGGCGAGCAGTACGCGCTCCATGTGCCAGACCGGTTCGTCCGGCGCGGCCCCGATGTCGGCGGCGAGGGCGGCCGGGCAGGGGAAGCGGTCCAGGGAGATGAGGGTGCGGCCCGGGGTGCGGCCCTGTCTGCGCACGCCCTCGGTGTAGCTGGCGAGGGAGAGGGGCTGCTCCAGCTTGGGCCCCGCGACGACCGTGCCGCGCCCCTGCCGACGCAGCCTGCCTTCGAGCAGCAGCTCGCGCAGCGCCTGCCGCACGGTCTCGCGCGCCACCTCGTACCGCTCCGCGAGGTCCCGCTCCGTGGGCAGCGCCCGCCCCACGCCCAACTCCTCGATCAGCTCCGCGATCCGCGCCTTGACCGCGTAGTACTTGGGGATGCGGCCGTGCTCGGGAATGCCCGAGCGAACCGGCCCGCCGGGCACCTGGTCGCGCAGGTGGGCGGGCGGGGCGGCTGGGGGGTTGTCCTGGTGGTCCACGGGGCGATCGTCGCACGTGCGGCCGTGCGGCCAGGCTGGACGGCCGGGGCCTGGTTGGCCCCGGGCCCCGTACTGGGGCTGGCCCCCGGGCCCCCGGCCCCCGGCTCCCGGCCCCCCCGGGGTTGCCACGATGGGGCGTTGGTCGTCTGCGGGATCGCCGTGGCTGGGCGCGCCGTTCCCCGCGCCCCTTCGGGGCGCTGCCCCACCACAGGCCGTCAACCGCCTGCGAGATCGCCGTGGCCGGGCGCGCCGTTCCCCGCGCCCCTTCGGGGCGCTGCCCCACCACAGGCCGTCAACCGCCTGCGAGATCGCCGTGGCCGGGCGCGCCGTTCCCCGCGCCCCTTCGGGGCGCTGGTCGTTCAGCGGGGTCTGGTCGGGAGGCGGCGGGCGGCTGCCATGAGGGTTGCGCCGGTCAGGAGGAGGGCGGCGGCGGTGGCGCTCAGGGCGAGGAGGGCGCTCGGGCCGGTCCTCGCGAGTTCGGCGGGTGACGGCCGGGCGCCGCCGTCGCCCACCACCTGGAACGGATAGTCGTCGGACTCCCCCACCCAGTCCCCGTCCCCGCCCCGCCGCTGCACGACGGCGGCGCTCGCCACGACGCGGTCCGACGCGGCGTCGGACGTGAACGCGAGCCGCAAGGGCACGCTCACCGGCTCACCGGGCCGAACGGTGAACCCTCGGGCCCCGTCGTCGAGGACCCCGACGTTCTCCCCCCGCCCCGCCCCCTCGAACGTGACCGCCCGCCAGCGGCCCCCGGCGCGGAACTCCAGCTGCGCCTGCCCCGGCCGCAGCTTCCCCTTCCGGTCGACGAGTACGACGACGGGGTGGATGCGCTCGCAGCTGCCGCCCGTGGTGTTCACGAGCCTGAGGGACCAGCGCCCGTAGCCACCGCCCGCGTAGTAGACGTCCGGCCCCTTCCCCATGCGGGCGCGGACGGGGAAGTCGGCGGAGGCCGGGGCGGAGCAGGCGGCGCGGTGCCCGGGGCGCGGGGCGACGGCCTCGGCCGCGGCGGGCACCAGGGCGGCGGCCACGGCGGTGACGCCTGCGGCCAGGCGGCAGCGGAGTCGCATGCGGGACCTTTGCTGAGCGCGGGCGGGCGGGGCGCGTCGAACTCGCGCCGGGACGTGCCCCGTTGCCCCGCCGGGAGGCAACAGGCCGTGGCCGACCCTGCCACGGCCGCCCCGCGCCGCCCCGCCGTCGCCACTCCTTGCGGCCGACCGCCCCCGGAATTCCCCTCGAACAGCCGATCCCACCGCGCCTCAGCCGGGCCGCCGCGCGGGCAGGGCCACCTCCGCCCGGCCGAACAGCGGGGCGAGCACCAACTGCGCCGCCCCCTCCGCCACGCCGCGCTCGCCGCCCGGCGCGCTCGCGACGCCCACGCGCGCGCGTGCGCCCTCGCGCCGGGAACGCGCGGCCACGGCCTCGCCGACCCCCCGGACGAACAGGTCCTCGGCCCCCGCCACGGTCCGCCCGCCGAGCAGCACGAGGTCGATGTCGAGGAGCGAGACCAGATTGCCCGCGCCGACACCGAGCAGCCGGGCCGCCCCGCCGAGGTCGCCCCGCGCCACGGCCGCGAGGCACAGCGCCTCCAGGCACCCCCGGTCACCGCACTCGCACACGGGCCCGTCGAGCAGCACCACCTGGTGCCCGAACTCCCCCGCCCCGGTGCGCGCGCCCCGGTAGAGACCGCCCCCGAGGACGAGGCCCGCGCCGAGCCCCGTCCCCAAGTGCAGATACGCGAACGACTCCGCGCCCCCGGCCAGGGCGATCCCCAGCGCGGCGGCGTTCGTGTCCTTGTCCACCACCACGGCGAGCCCGAGCCGCTCCGCGAGCACCTCCCGCAGGGGATACCCGTCCCACCCGGGGAACCCGGTGACCCGGTGCAACACCCCCCGCACGTGGTCGAGCGGCCCCGGCAGAGCCACCCCCACGCCCAGCACACCGGACGGCGCCCCCGCGACCAGCGCCCGCACCTCCCGGGCGACCAGGTCCACCACGGCGTCGGCCCCCGCCGCGAAGTCCACCCCCGCCCGCCGCTCGGCCACCACCGCCCCGGCCAGGTCCACAAGGACGGCGACCAGCGCGTCCCGCTCCAGATGCACGCCCACCGCACCCCCCGCCCCGGGCACGAGCCGCAGCGCCGTCGCAGGCTTCCCGCCGGTGGAGGCCCGCCGCCCCGCGTCGGCGACAAGGCCCTCCCCCCGCAGGCGCGCGACGATCTTGCTGACGGCCTGCGGCGTGAGCCCCGCCCGCGCCGCGAGCTCAAGGCGGCTGACGCCCTCGCCGCCGGCGCCCCGCAGCAGTTCGAGCACGACCGCCGCGTTGTGCCCGCGCAGCGCCCGCAGATTCGCTCCCGTCGGACCGGTCGTACCGGAGTCAGCCCTGTTCACCCCTCCATTGTCGCCGTCGCTTGCACTTTGGCAACAGCGTTGCCAAAGTGGAGCTCATGACTGAAGGCAAGAACGACCTCCGCGTCGGCCTCATCGGGTACGGCCTCGCGGGCTCCGTCTTCCACGCCCCGCTGATCGCCGCCACCGACGGCCTCGCACTCGACACGGTCGTCACGTCGAACCCCGAGCGGCAGGCCGAAGCGACCACGGCGTACGGCAGCCGGACGGCCGCGGACGCGGACGAGCTTCTGGATCGCGCCGACGAGCTCGACCTCGTCGTGATCGCGTCGCCGAACAAGACGCACGTACCGCTCGCGACCGCGGCGCTCAAGGCGGGCCTGCCGGTCGTCGTGGACAAGCCGCTCGCGGGCACCGCGGCCGACGCCCGGGACCTCGCGGCGCTCGCCGACGAGCGCGGCCTGCTCCTGTCCGTCTTCCAGAACCGCCGCTGGGACAACGACTTCCGTACGCTGCGCAAGCTGCTCGCGGCCGGCGAGCTGGGCGACGTCTGGCGCTTCGAGTCCCGCTTCGAGCGCTGGCGCCCGCAGCCCAAGGGCGGCTGGCGCGAGTCCGGCGACCCCGAGGAGATCGGCGGGCTCCTGTACGACCTGGGGAGCCACGTCGTCGACCAGGCCCTGGTGCTCTTCGGCCCGGCGGTGCGCGTGTACGCGGAGGCGGACGTCCGCCGCCCCGGCGCGCGGGCCGACGACGACACCTTCATCGCGATCACGCACACTGGCGGCGTCCGCTCGCACCTGTACGTGAGCGCGACCGCGGCCCAGCTCGGCCCGCGCTTCCGCGTCCTCGGCTCGGCCGCGGGCTATGTGAAGTACGGCCTGGACCCCCAGGAGGCCGCCCTGCGCGAGGGCAGGCGCCCCGGCGACGACGCGGCCGACGGGCCCTGGGGCGCGGAGCCCGAGTGCATGTGGGGCCGGGTCGGCTCCGGCGAGTCCCCGCTGACCGGCGGCGGCCGCCCCGAGCCCACGCTGCCCGGCGACTACCCCGCGTACTACGCGGCCGTGGCCGCGGCCCTGCGCGGCGAGGGCGACAACCCGGTCACCGCGCACGAGGCCGCCGCGGCCCTCGACGTCCTGGAGGCCGCGCGCCGCTCGGCCCACGAGGGCGTGGCGGTGACGCTGTGACGACGCGGCCGACCGGGCCGAAGGCCCCCTCCGTAGAGGAGATCGAGGAGCAGGAGCGCCGACTCGTGCTGCCCCGCTTCACCCACGAGGACGCCTGGGCGCTCGGCTGCCTCCTGGTGGAGCTCGCGCGCGAGCGCGCGGCGCCCGTGGCGATCGACATCCGGCGCGGCGGCCAGCAGCTCTTCCACGCGGCGCTGCCCGGCTCCTCGCCGGACAACGACGCCTGGATCGACCGCAAGCGCCGCGTCGTCGAGCGGTACGGCTGCTCGTCGTACCTGGTGGGCAGCCGGTTCCGGGCCAAAGGCACGACGTTCGAGGACTCCTCGCGCCTCGACCCCGACCGGTACGCGGCACATGGTGGCGCGTTCCCGATCGGGGTCGAGGGCGTGGGCGTCGTCGGCGCGGTGACCGTCTCAGGCCTCCCCCAGGTCGCGGATCACGCCCTGGTGGTGGAGGCCCTGGAGCGGTTCATCGCGTCCTGACGCCCGGGTGAGGGTCCGTCACTCGAACTCTCCGGCGCGGCGGCGGCGTACCGTCACCACGACCGTGACACCCGCCGCGAGCAGCGCCGCGGCGATCCCGCCGACCAGCGCGAGCTCCCCGGACGAGGCACCCGTGTGCGCCATCTCGTCAGGGCTCTTCGTCGGATGCGGGGTCGGATGCGTGGGCGAGTCCGTCGGGGACGGCGACGGGGACGGGCCGTCACTGTCCGAGGGAGACGGAGAAGGCGAGGGGCCGTCACTGTCCGACGGGGACGGCGACGGTGAGGGGCCATCACTGTCCGAGGGAGACGGCGACGGCGACGGACCATCGCTGTCGGACGGCGACGGGGACGGGGAAGGACCGTCACTGTCCGACGGCGATGGCGACGGCGACGGACCGTCGCTGTCCGAGGGAGACGGCGACGGCGACGGACCATCACTGTCCGACGGCGACGGAGAAGGCGAGGGGCCGTCACTGTCGGACGGGGACGGCGACGGGGACGGACCGTCACTGTCGGACGGCGAAGGCGACGGCGAGGGGCCGTCACTGTCCGAGGGAGACGGCGACGGTGAGGGGCCATCACTGTCCGACGGCGACGGCGAGGGAGACGGGCTCTCGCTCTCCGACGGCGAAGGCGACGGGGACGGCGTGGTGCACGTCGGCAGGTCCCCGTTGAACGGGTAGTTGTGGAACTCCTGCCCGCCGCCCGCCCCCGAGGTGTGGGTCATCGAGCCCACCGTGAAGAAGCGGCCGTTCATGCCCGGCAGCGTCACCGTCGTCATGCTGCCCGGCGACCCGACGAGCACGCTCCCCTGGAACTGGCCGCTGCCCGCGAACTGCACGTTGGACGCGTCCGGGAAGTTCCAGAGCAGCCGCTCGCGCAGGCCGTCGGGGAGGGTGCCCATGTAGGTGCGGATGGTGCGCACGTCACCGGTGAGGTTCACGAGCACCGTGGCGCCGGCGGGAATGTTCGCGAACACGATGCCCTGGTCGCCGCCGGTGCGGCTGACCAGGTCGAAGTCCACGTTGAAGACCTGGATCGCGGACGTGCCGTCACCGGTGAAGGTCGTCTCGCTGCCGTTGTTGACGGCCGTGCCCGTGGCCGTGCGGGGCGAGCCCTGGTCGTACGCGTAGCACTGGCTCGCCTCCGTGAGCTGGGCGGGCAGCGTCGCGTACTTGTCGGCCGCCCCGGCCTCCTGCACCGCGGGCGGGGCGACCGTGCCGCTGGCCGTGCCCTCGTACACGACGCGTCCGGAGACGCTGCCCTCCTCGGCGAGCAGCCGCTGGCCCGTGGCGACGGTCAGGTCGCCGCCCGCGGTGAGGAAGTCCGAGCCGTTGGGCGGCGGCACGCGCGAGCCGACACCGGCGACGCCCACGTTGTAGATCTGCGAGGCCCCGGCCCGCTTGTTCATGTCGAAGTCGCCGAGCACGACGACCTTGCCCTCGGCCTCCGCCGCCGCCTCGCGGACGAGCATGTCCTCGCCGACGAAGACGTTGATGTTCTCGTCGCGGCCCGCCACGGGTCCGTTGTTGACCTCGGGGTACGTGCCCGGGCAGGCGTCGCCCAGGCAGGGGCCGAGGCCGCCGGGCAGGGGGTCGGCGACGCCCTGCCCGGCCAGGCCGCCGACGACCGTGGCCGCCGCGACCGCGACAGCCACCGCTAGATATGCTGAGCTTTTTCTTCGCATACCTGGAAATATGCGTATTACGGACATTCATGGCGGGAGACACGCTCGGCACAGCCCCCATTAGGCCGACCAGGGGCGGACCATGTGGGGGGGGCGAGGGGCGGGCGGGGCCGCCCCGGCGTCAGGCGTCCTTGAGCTCCTGCCGCTGCCGCCCGAGCCCGTCGATCTCCAGCTCCACCACGTCCCCCGCCCGCAGATAGGGCTTGGGCTCGGGGCGGCCGAGGGCGACCCCGGCGGGCGTCCCGGTGTTGATCACGTCGCCCGGGTACAGCGTCATGAACCGGCTGACGTAGCGGACCACCTCCGCCACCGGGAAGATCTGCTGGGCCGTCGTGCCGTCCTGCATCAGCTCGCCGTTGACCCACAGCCGCAGGGACAGGGCCTGCGGGTCCGGCACCTCGTCCGCCGTCACGAGCCACGGCCCGAGCGGGTTGAAGGTCTCGCAGTTCTTGCCCTTGTCCCAGGTCCCGCCGCGCTCGATCTGGAACTCGCGCTCGGACACGTCGTGCGCCACCGCGTAGCCCGCGACGTGCGCGAGCGCCTCCTCGTACGAGTCCAGGTAACGCGCGGTCCGTCCGATGACGATCGCCAGCTCGACCTCCCAGTCCGTCTTCACCGAGCCGCGCGGCACGAGCACCGTGTCGTTCGGCCCGACCACCGTGTCCGCCGCCTTCAGGAAGACGACGGGCTCGGCGGGCGGCTCGGCGCCCGCCTCGGCGGCGTGGTCGTGGTAGTTGAGCCCGATGCAGACGACCTTGCCGATCCGCGCGAGCGGCGGCCCGACGCGCAGCCCGGCCGCGTCGAGCGCGGGCAGGCCGCCCGCCTCGGCGGCGGCGCGCACGCGGGCGAGCGCGGCGGCGTCGGCGAGCAGCGCGCCGTCGATGTCGGTGACGACGCCGGACAGATCACGCAGGGTGCCCCCGGCGTCGAGCAGCGCCGGGCGCTCGGCGCCCGCCGTACCGACTCGCAGCAGCTTCATCTCTGTCTCCCTTGGTCGAGCTCGGCCCGGCCGATGGAGGTGCGGCACCACCGGAGGTTCGGTCGATCCTCCAAGCTCACCGTCCGGCCCGCAAGACCCCGTTCACGTACTGGACCGTCCACGGGGTCCGGGGGTCACATCGCCGGGGCAGCGGCCCCGGCGGCGCCCTGCGGCATGTCGCGGTACAGGACCGCGCGCTCCACGGCGGCCCACGTCGAGCTGGTCACGACGTACAGCGCGGCGGCCAGCGGTACGACGGCGACCGTCACGAGCGTGAAGAAGGACAGGAACGGCATGAACTTCGACATCGCCGCCATGGCCTCCGCGCCGGGCGCCTGCCCGCCGCCGGAGGCACCGCCCGGCAGCGGCGACCCGGCCAGCTGCCGCTTCGTACGCCGGAAGTTGAAGGTCGCGACGGCCGCGACGAGCGCGAACAGGGCGAGGTAGACGAGCCCTGCCGCCCCGAACGGGCCGCCGTCGCCGAGGGCGTCGGCCCAGCGCCCGCCGAGCGGGGCCGCGAGCAGCTCGTGGCCGAGGAGTTCGTTGGCCTCGCCGCCGATCTTCGAGTTGGAGAACAGGTGGTAGAGCAGGAAGAACGCGGGCAGCTGGAAGAGGCCGGGCAGACAGCCCGCGAGCGGGGAGACCTGCTCCTTGCGGTGCAGTTCGAGGACCGCCTTCTGGAGCTTCTCCGGGTTCTTGCCGTGCTTCTCGCGGAGCGCGGCGATCTGCGGGTTGAGCTTGGCGCGCGCCTTCTGGCCGCGGGCCGCGGCCCGGGACAGCGGGTGGATCAGGAGGCGTACGCAGGCGGTGACCAGGACGATGGCCGCGGCCATGGCGGAGCCGTGGAAGAGCGGTTCGAGCAGGTCGGCGAGGCGTGCGACCAGGTCGGCGATGAAAGACATGGGTGAGCCCTCCGGGGGTCTCGTCGTGCCGGGGTGAGGTGCGTGTCGGCAGGACGATCCGCGCGGGGTCCGGGAGTTCCGGGAGGTTCCGTGAGGGGGAGCCGGGGTTCCCTACGCGGCCGTCAGGAGGGGACGGCCGGGCGCTCGCGGGCGCGTGCGGCCCCGGGCGTCGGGGTCGCGCTGGGGCAGGAAGGCGGTGCGCCGCTCGCGGTCGCGGATGGCGGTGCGCACGCGGGTGCGCGGCACGGCGGGCGCGGAGCGCGCGGCGAGCAGGGAGCACAGGGCGAGCGCGGAGCCCGCGGCGGCGGTCGCGGCGAAGGCGACGGCGCCCACGAGGCTGCCGGTGTCGGCGAGGACGGTCTCGACGAGCAGGACGAACAGCAGGACGGCGGGCCGCAGGGCGCCGCCCCAGCTCCTGACCAGTTCCTTGATCAAGGCCGCCTCCTCCCCGAACCCTTGTGCGTACGCATGTGTCTGCTGCTGTTTATACAGGATCCGTGACGACGGGCTGAAGCAGACGTCGGGGGGCGAGCAGTGCCCGGCTGACCGGATCACCTGGTTCCGGATCGAGTCCGGGGCCGGGCAGCATCTCCACGTCACCGACCGGCACGAGCAGCCCGCAGGCCGGGCACTCCCCCGACGGCCCCAGTTCCGTACCGCACGCCGCGTGCCGGAAGGTACGCAGCGGCTCGGTGTCGCCGAGGCCCCCGCGACCCCATGCGCTCAGCGCGCGCAGCGTCGGCCACAGGGCGCGGCCCCGCTCGGTCACGACGTACTCGTGCCGCCGGGGCGCCCCCGCGCACGGCCGCTTCTCCAGGACGCCCGCGTCGGTGAGCGTCTGGAGCCGGGCGGCGAGGACCGCGCGCGGGATGCCGAGGTGGACGAGGAAGTCGTTGTAGCGGCGGACGCCGTAGAGCGCGTCGCGCACGACGAGCAGCGTCCAGCGCTCGCCGACGACCTCCAGGGCGCGGGCGATGGAGCACTCCTGCGCCGCGTAGTCCTTGCCGAGAGCCATGGCCCCCACTGTAGTCCTTTTACCGACCCGAGGTTCATTCATTGAACTTACTCCTGCTACGGTCGTCACGCACCACAGGTTCAATGAATGAACTTGCATGACCCGTCGACGCGTGCGCCCCACCACGCACCTCCCGAAGGGCACTCACCCATGCCACGCACAGCCACCGCGGCGCCCACCGCGTCCCCCGCCACCGCCCCCGTCCGCACGGCGTCCCCCGCGCGGACCCTGGCCCTGACCAGCGCCGCGACCTTCATGGCCCTGATGACGTACACGGCCCCGATGGTCACGCTCTCCGACACCGCCGCGGCCCTCGGCACCTCCCTGTCCGCGCAGGCCTGGCTCCTGAACGGCACCCCGCTCGGGCTCGCCGCCCTGCTCCTCGTCGCGGGCAGCCTCGCCGACGACTACGGCCGGCGCCGGATCTTCCTGTACGGGACGTACGCGCTCGGCGTCACCACGGCCCTCGGCGGCCTCGCCACCTCCACCTGGATGTTCACGCTGGCCCGCGTGGTCCAGGGCGCGGCGAGCGCCGCCGTCCTGGCGGCCAGCCTCGGCCTGATCGCGCAGGCCTACCCGGCCGGTCCGGGCCGGATCCGGGCGACCGGCGTCTGGGGCGCGTTCGTCAGCGGCGGCATCGCCCTCTCGCCGGTCGTCTCCGGCGCCCTCGCCACGCTCACCGACTGGCGCCTGCCGTACGCCGTCCTGGCCGTGGCCACCCTCGCCGTCGGCGCCCTCGGCCCGCGCGCCCTGACCGAGTCCCGCGCGCCGCGCGCGGGCCGCCCCGACCTCGCGGGCGCCCTGACCTTCGGCCTGGCCCTCGTCGCCCTGCTCGCCGCGCTCACCCTGGGCCGCGACGGCTGGCTGCGGCTGCCCGTCGGCGCCCTGCTGCTCACCGCCGCCGCGCTGCTCACCGCGTTCACGTACGTGGAACGCCGTGCGGCGACGCCGATGCTGGACCTCGGCCTGCTGCGCCGCCCGCTGTTCCTCGCCTCGTCGGCGGGCGGGCTCTTCACGGGGCTCTCGGTGATCGCCCTGTTCAGCTATCTGCCGACGGTCCTCCAGCACACCATGGGCCTGTCCGCGATGGGCACGGGCTGGCTGTTCATGCTCTGGGCCGGGACCGGCTTCCTGGTCGCCCTCCAGGTCAGGCGGCTCGCGGGCCGGGTCCCCGCACGGGCCCAGCTCGCCGCCGGGTTCCTGCTGCACGCCGTCGCCGCCCTGACCATGCTGGGCGCGGCCGCCGCGGGCTCCTGGCCGCGCCTGCTGCCCGGCCTGCTGCTCTCCGGGGCGGGCAGCGGCCTGCTGAACGCCGCCCTGCCGCTGCTCGCCGTCGAGTCGGTGCCGCCCGGGCGCGCCGCGATGGGCTCGGGCGCGGGCAACACCGCCCGCTACCTCGGCTCCGCCGCGGGCGTCGCCCTGATGATCGCCGTGGCCACGGCCTCGGGCTCCTCGCCCGCCGCGCTCGCGCACGGCGCCGACGTGGCCCTCCTGGTGTCGGCGGGCCTCGGCGTCCTGGCCGCGCTCACCGTCCTGACGCTGCGGGAACGGCGCCGCTGACCTCGTCGTGGTCGTCGTCGACCGGGTCCCGCGCGAGCACCTCGCCGTCCGGCCGCGGGTCCCGGTCCGCCGGACCGGCGTACGACACCACGAGCGCGACCAGGAGGTTGACGCCGAGCGCGACGATCCCGGCGTTCACGCCGACCACCGGATCGCGGTCGGTGAAGACGAGGCCGCACACGACCGCGACGCCCACGACGAGCCCGCTCACCGCCCCCGCGAGCGTGAGCCGCCGCCACACCAGGCCGAGCAGCAGCATCGGCACGAGCTGCGCCATCCCCTCGTACGAGATGAGCGAGAGGCGCACGAGGGTGTTGGGCGTCGCGTACGTCAGGAAGAGCGCGAGCGCGCCCGCGGCCACGACGACGCCCTGCGAGGCGAGCTTCTGTCGCGCGGGCGGCCGCCACCGGGGCAGCAGGGACAACACGCTGCTGCCCCACATCGTCCCGATGACCAGCATGAACACCGCCATCGGCACGATCGACGAGAGCGCGGCGGCGACCCCGATCACGCCGACGGCCCACGCGGGCAGCGAGTCCACCACCAGCTTGAACAGGGCCAGGTTGGACCCGGCGCCGGTCAGCCCCGGCACCACGAACAGGGCCGCGAGGCCGAGCAGCATCGGCACGAACAGCAGGACGTTGTACGCGGGCAGCCAGATGGCGTTGCGGCGCAGCGCGTCGGCGCTGCGGGCGCCGAGGTACCCGGCGACGGTGGTCGGGAAGATCACCACGGTGAGCGCGTTGAGGAACGACGTCGTGGCGAACCAGGCCTCGCCGTACGGGGACCCGCCGTGCCCCGGCAGCGTCAGCCAGTCACGCTTCTCGTTCACCACCCGGTCGAGGAAGTCCCCGTACCCGTCGAAGTAGTGCAGCGGCACGTACACGGCGAGGAAGGCGAGCGTGCCGATGACGAGCACGTCCTTGAGCACGGACACCCACGCGCTGCCGCGCAGGCCGCTCACCACCACGAACCCGGTGGTGACGGCGAACCCGATGAAATAGGCCCAGTTCAGGCTGATCGCGCCGTACGAGATGGTCGAGACGACCACGCCCATCCCGGTGATCTGGAGCTGGATGTACGGCAGCAGGAACACGGTCGCGAGCACGGCGACCGCGGCGCCGAGCCACGGCCTGCCGAAGCGGTGCGCCACCATGTCGCTGACGCTGACGAGCCCGTGCCGCCGCGCGTAGTCCCACAGCAGCGGCCCGACGACGTACCCGACCGCGTAACCGCAGGACATGTAGGCGACCACGTAGAGCACGGGCGCCCCGTAGTTGTACCCCCAGCCCGCGGCGCCGAGATAGCTGAAGCTCGTGTACCCCTCGCCCGCCATCAGGACCCAGATGAACACGGGCCCGAGCGAGCGCCCGCCCACCGACCACTCGGTGAGCCCGCCCTGCCCGCCGCGGCCCCGCACCGCGAGGAGGCCGAGCGCGACCGTGCCGACCATGAAGACACCGAAGACGGAGGTGGCGACGGCGGTGTTCACGGGCGCCGCCCCGTCCGCCGCTTGCGATCGGCTCGATACGTGAACCACACCGCGACCGGCGTCAGGAGCGTGGCGCCGAGCAGCCACACGAACAGGAAGGGCAGCCCGAGCACCACCGGATCGACCCGGTTGGCGAAGGGCAGCGCCCCCAGATACAGCACGAAGGGCACGAGCAGCCAGAGCAGCTGCGGCCGGCGCGGGGCGCGCGGCTGACGGCGAATGATCACGGGGCGTCAGCCTACCGAGGCACTGTCGAACGCAGCTTCCCCCACACGACGAGCCGGTACTTCGAGGTGTGGACCGGGGTGCACGTGGTGAGCGTGAGGTAGTACCCCGGCTCGCGGAAGCCCTGCCCCGGCCGCACGTCGCTGCGCGGCACGGCCTTCAGGACACCGCTGTCGTACGGGGTGGTCCGGGCCGGCGCCCCGACCACGGCGTACGTGTGGACGGCGGCACGGGTCTCGACGGTGATCCGGTCACCGGCCCGCAGCCGGTCGAGGTGCCGGAACGGCTCGCCGTGGGTGTTCCGGTGCCCCGCGAGCGCGAAGTTCCCGGCCCGGCCGGGCTGGGCGGTGCGCGGATAGTGGCCGACGTACCCCTTGTTGAGCACCGCCCGCTTGCCGATGCCTTCGGCGACGGGGGCGCTGAGGCCGAGGCGGGGGATGCGGAGGATGGCGTAGGCGGCGTGGGGCCGGGAGGGCGGGGGGACGACGGGGGCGGTGCCGGGGACGGCCTTGGGGGCGGTGTCGGGGGAGGTATCGGGGACGGCATCGGGGGACGCGTCGGCGACGGCATCAGGGAGGGCATCGGGGACGGCATCGGGGACGGCCCGGTGGCCCCACTCCTCCTCCAAGCGCTGGACGGCGGCCTGTGCCCCGGCCCGCGCCTGCCGATTGGTCCACCACAGCTGGTGCACGACCAGCAGGAGCAGCACGAGCCCGAGGGTGACGAGGAGCTCGGCCGCGTACCAGAGGGAGCGGGCGAGGACGGACCCGCGCTCCCCGGGGCCTCCGTGCGTGACGACGCGAACCACTCCGCCCCCCCCTCCCGGCGACTCGGCAGGCACGCAAGATAGGGCCACGGCCGCGAAGAGACCAGCCTCGGGGCGCCCCGAGGAGAGGAAGGGGACGTACCGACGAGGGAACGGCATCCTCACAACGCCCTCGCGACGTCCTCGCGACGTCCTCGCGACGTCCTCGCGGAAGGAACGGACCACACCGACGACAAGGCCCATACACCCTGGCCGGGGTACGGCAGTACGGTGTCACTCATGCGCCCCGACACGCCTGCCGACCACGTCGACCACATCGCCGAAGCGGAGCGCCTGGAGCGCACCGCGGGCCTCTACCCCGAGGACGCCGAGCACCTCCTCCTCCAGGCCGCGGCCCATCTGGAGCTGGCCGACGCCCGAGAACGCGCGACGGCGCTCTACGACCAGCTGCTGTCCCCGTCGGCACCGCACCCGCCGGAGAACCCCACCCTGATCCGCGCGCTCAAGGCGGCGAACCTCTGGGAGTACGGCCACGAGGCGGAGGCCAGGGCGATCATCGACGGCGTACGCGGCCAGCGCCCGGCGGACGCGGCCCCGTGGGTGATCGTGGCGGAGTCCCTGGAGTCCCACGACGAGCTGGACCAGGCGCAGGACACGTTCTCGGAGGCGCTGACCCTCCTGCTCCCCGCGCCCGACCTCGAACCCCCGTACGCCACGCACCCGTTGCTCTACGGCCGCCACCGCGTCCGGCGCCTGCTCGGCGCGCCGCACGACAACTGGGACGAGCGCGCGGACCGCGTCCACCGGGCCCGCGCGGCGGCGGCGGGCCGCACGCCGGTGCCCCTGGACGAGCTCCACGACCCGAAGCGGATCTGGAGCCTCGGCTCGGAGAACCCGGAGGAGATCCGCGCCGAGATCACCCGCCTCCAGGCGGAACTGGGCACGTACCGGGAGGCCCTGTCCCGCCCCTTCCCGGTGGCGGTCCTGCACTGGCCCGCCACGGAACTCACCGAGCTCCTGGCGGCGTACCCCGAGCTGGCGGCCGAATACCCCTCCCACGAGGCCCACTTGGCGACGATAGAGGCATCGCTGCGCGAACTCTCGGCCTCCGGCACCCCCAACCTCGGCATCGTCACCGGCACGGTCCCCTCCTACGAAGCCTTCGCCGCCTCCGAGGGCACCCCACCGTCGGACCCCGCCCTCCTCCCCCAGTACGCGACAACGCTGGCGGCACGGGGGCGGGCGGAGGAGTGGCCGCCACGCCCTTCGGGGGCTTGCTGGTGCGGGTCGGGCCATTCCTATGGCGAGTGCCACGGGGCCGGAAGCTGATCATCTTCCTCGTTGATCACTCGGGCTCCCGGCCATACGAGATGAGAGCCCTGTGAGGGGCGCCAGTTCGACTAAGCGTGCAACTACGGCCATCGCACGACAGCGCCTGGCGGCGCAGCCAGCCGCAGCTCTCCCAGCCAGGACCTTCACCCTGGATAATTCGGTCGAACGTCCCTCATTTTCCAGCCAAAGGCACATGCACGCATCGGCTGCGCTACGGTCGGAAATCAACAAATTGATCCGGCGTGATAGTGCCTGAAATGACGGTCACGCCTCATACATGAACAAGGAAGGTCATGGTCTACCAGCAGACCTCTGACTGGCAGTTCGACGTGCCGACAAGCGGCAGCAAGCGACTGCCGCCTGCCTCCCGCTATGTCGATTCGCTGGCCCACCAGGGCTACGGCTTCGAAGCGGCCATCGCCGACCTGGTCGACAACTCCATCGACGCACGGGCACACAACGTCGTGGTCAGCTTCCTGCGCGACGAGGACCGCTTGGTCAGCCTGCTGGTCATCGATGACGGTCAGGGCATGAACGATGCAGGCCTCGACACTGCCATGACCGTCGGCGGCCGGAAGGACTACTCCGACTCGGCGCTCGGCCACTTCGGTGCGGGCCTGAAGGCTGCTTCCCTCTCACACGCTGCCGCTCTCACCGTGATCAGCCGCACAAAACGCAGCCCTTCGGCCGGACGCCGCTGGCTGACCAGCCAGGCAAGAGCCGACTACAGCTGCGACATCGTCGAGCCCCGGTACTGTCAGGACCTCGTCGACCGGTACGACGGAATCATCAACTGGCACGGCACCATCGTGCGCTGGGACCAGGTCCGTGCGTTCGAGACGATCACTGCGGGACAGGCGGACCGCTACCTCAACGACGCGATCGAAAAGCTCGAATCACACCTCGGCCTGTACTTCCATCGTTTCCTGTCCCGCGAGGACTTCCACATCGACATCGTGGTCGAAGACGTGCGCACCAAGGAAGAGCTGGATCACCGGGGAGTCGAGCCCATCGACCCGTTCGGCTACCGGGTGCCGGGACGTGCTGGCTATCCGCGCCCTTACACCGCTCCCGTCGAGGGCATCGGCGGCGTCACCCTCACCGCACACATCTGGCCGCCCAAGTCCCCTTTGGTGAGTTTCCGAGGCATTGGCCCGCTGGCTGAGCGTCAGGGCTTCTACATATACCGCCACGATCGGCTAGTCCAAGCCGGCGGCTGGAATGACACCCGGAGCGCCGAGAGCCACCTCAGCCTCGCGCGGATCGAGCTTGACCTTCCAACCGCCCCGAATGACGTCTTCAGCCTGACCGTGAAGAAGGACGGCGTACAGGTCACCCCTGCTTTCGCCCGCGGCCTTGAAAAAGCAACGGACGACACCGGAACCAGCTTCGCCACGTATGTCCACGACGCAGAAGTCACCTACCGGGAAGCCGCACGGCGTCGCACCGAAGTACAGCGCAAGGCAGTCATCCCGCCTGGAAAGGGCATCGACCCCAAGCTGAAGCGGATACTGCGGGATGAACTGCCCCAACTGGAAGGTGAAGACCCGATCACGTTCCGGTGGGGACCCCTTACCTCTGCCAATGTCTTCTTCGAGGTCGACCACAAAGAACGGCTGGTCACGCTCAACAAGGAGTTCCGTCAGGCTTTCAATGGCGGCAGGCGCAGCGGCTCCAATGATGCTCCCGTCGTGAAGAGCATGCTCTATTTGATGCTGAACGAGATATTCCAAAAAGAGCGAGTCTGGGCAAACCAGACGGACAAAATTGCTCTGTGGAACAGCATCCTCGTCACCGCAGTCCGCTCCGAAATCGCCCGCTGAAGGACTCCCCGTGGCCGACCCCCTGACCGATCTGCACGGCGAAGTACTAGACGCGATGGCCCGCCGCGGCCCCAAGCACTTCGCCAAGCTCGCCTTCGTCCTCGCCGAAGCGGACGAGCCCGCTGATACCGCGCTGTCCCACTTTCATGAGCGGCTCCTGGCCGCATCCCCCGGTGACGATCTCATCGCACTGTGGGGCAGGAAGCTCAGCTCTTGGGATTTCGAGCCGCAGCCCTCGTGGTCAGACTCTCCGCCCCGCAGCGACGAACGACGCGCCGACGTATACACGCGGCTCGGCTTCAGCGCGGAACTGCGCAAGGCACTCGACACGGTAGTCCCCGTTTTCAAGGAACCGGGTCCGGTCACCATCAGCAGGGAACATGAGTGCTGGTACACACGGGAGAACGCGGCCAACCGGTCGTTCTATTGGGATGCCTACGAGAATCTGCTCCGCAGCAAAGGGTGGAGCGCGGCAGCAATCTCCGGCCTTGATGAAGCCGCACACTCGGTTGTCGAGCGTCTCTCCGATCCGACACGTGTGGATGCCTACGGGGCACGCGGCTTGGTCCTCGGGTACGTGCAGTCCGGCAAGACCGCGAACTTCACTGGCGTGACAGCGAAGGCCATCGACGCGGGCTACCGACTGGTGATCGTCCTGGGCGGCACCCTCAACTTGCTGCGCAGTCAGACCCAGCGTCGCCTTGACATGGAGCTGATCGGCCAGGAGAACATCCTGGGTTCCGCCGACCCCAGCGACCCCGATGCGCTGGTTGGCATCGACTACCAGCACGACGACGACTGGCCCACCAAGTTCGTCTCGCACGGCGCGCGTCCCTCTGCTCTGCACGCCTTCGACATCGAGCGGCTCACCTCACGCGACGAGGACTATAAGAGCCTGGCACGCGGCATCAGCGCCCTTGAGTTCGAGAAGCGTGACCGCACCCTGCCGCTCTACGACCCGCAGAATCTGCACCACGCTGCAGCCCGCGTCATGGTCGTCAAGAAGAACAAGTCGGTGCTGACTAAACTGGTCAAGGACCTCAAGAAGATCGGACCGCTCCTCAGCGAGATTCCGACCCTGATCATCGATGACGAATCAGACCAGGCATCGGTCAATACCACTGACCCCAAGAAGTGGGAGGCCGGCAAGGTCACCCGTACCTCGATCAACGGTCTGATCACGGACCTTCTCAGGCTCCTGCCGAGGGCTCAGTACGTCGGTTACACAGCAACACCCTTTGCGAATGTCTTCATCGACCCGGGTGATGACGAAGACATCTTCCCCCGTGACTTCCTGATCTCCCTTCCCCGCCCAATCGGGTACATGGGGGTCCAGGACTTTCATGACCTCGACTCCTCCATTCCACTGGAGGAGCGGACCGCGGAACGGTCGTACGCCAACTCTCAGGAGATGGCTCATGTCCGCGGGATCTACGAGGCCACCGGCGACCGCATGCAGGAGGCCATGGATGCTTTCGTGCTCTCTGGCGCCCTCAAGCTCTACCGCACGGACCATGGTGTGCCTGACGGCCCGTTCCGCCACCACACCATGCTTGTCCACGAGTCGGTCAAGGTGGACGACCACAGCGAAATCGCGCTGCGCCTCAACTCAATGTGGCATCAGGCGGGTTACACCGGGTCGACGGGTCATGCCCGCTTGTCCGACCTCTTCGACTCAGACTTCTCTCAGGTATCAGCAGCCCGATCTTCAGGACTCCCACGCCCTGCTTCGTATGCGGAACTGCGCCCCTACGTCAGCCGGGCTCGCCAACTCATCAACTCTGGCGGCAGCCCTGTGGTGGTCGTCAACGGCGACACCGACCGCTACTTCGACCAACTCAACCTGGACTTCGACGGCACTCCCCACGTATGGAAGATTCTGGTGGGCGGCACAAAGCTCTCCCGGGGTTTCACTGTTGAGGGTCTGACAGTGACGTACTACCGCCGCACCACCCGCCAGGCAGACACACTGATGCAGATGGGGCGTTGGTTCGGCTTCCGTCCCGGATACCAGGATCTTGTGCGCCTGTACGTCGGCAGGGAAGAGCCTTTGACGAAGACCAAGACGGTCGACCTATACGAGGCCTTTGAAGCCATTTGCCGGGACGAGGAAGCATTCCGCGAGCAACTGGCCCGATATGCGGTCATGGTGGATGGAAAGCCACAGGTGAAGCCCGAGCAGATCCCGCCTCTCGTGGCTCAACACCTGCACTGGATCAAACCATCCGCTCGGAACAAGATGTTCAACGCGGAACTCGTGGAGGAAATGCTGACGCCAGGGCAGCCGATCGAGCCCGCTTCCTACCCGAGGGACAGCACAGCAATCGGAAGAAACACGGAACGCTGGCGACCTCTGCTGGAATACTTCAGAACAGCACCGGTGACGTTCACCAACCCACCGGACAGCACCAGTTCCCTGACCCGCAGCTTCACAGCCCTGACAGGAACTGTCCCTCACGCAGAACTCGTCAGCGTGCTAGGCAACCTCGAATGGGAGCGCTCTGGCCACTTCGCTCCCCACTTGGCGTATCTGAATCAGCTGGACGGCTCACTGGCCAAGGTGGACGACTGGCTGCTCATCTGCCCACAACTCGCTAAGAACAACCGAGTAGAGGCCACCATCCTCGGGTCCACGCCCCTCTCTCTCGCACGCCGCAGCCGCCAGGAGGACAAGAACTCCTTCGGGCGCATCGCGAGCTACGAGCACCGTATGGCAGCACAGCGTCTCATCGACGCCGCAAGTGCACCGACCTCACGGGGCGATGCCGACATTCATCTCAGTCGCACTACGGGTGTCGCACTGCTCTATCCAGTGATCGAGGGCGCTAAGGCCAGCATTGTCCGAGCCGCGGTACGAAATGGCACTGTCGACCCTTCCAGCGTCGTGATGGCCTTCACTCTGATCCCGCCGACATCAGCCATCGTCGCGGGACATCCCCTGGTGCGGTTCCGAGCAAAGGATTCCCGCCTCAGCACGAAGACTTCCGGTAACTGAAGATCGAGGTGTCAACCTTGCTGCCCATCGATACAACAGCCGCGCAGAACATCGCCCTGTCTCCAGAGGTGCAAAACGACGCAGAAGTCGCGCTGGTGCACGCGGAGCTTCTGCGACTCGATCCCACAGGCAACCGGTTCGCAGTCGTCCTGCGAGACACTATCGATCAGCTACTCAATGGCGAGGTAACGGGCCGTTACGACTGGAAAACCCTTTTCAAGACGGAAAAGACACACGCCGGCACTCTCGTCGAGATCAATCTTCAGCGTGAGTTCAGGTTCACTGACGGCCTGATAATGGACTATCGCATCGCAGGCATCGAGGTCGACTGCAAATACTCCCAGAAGTTCGGCAGCTGGATGATCCCTCCGGAGGCTGTGGGACACCTCTGCCTCCTCGTCTGGGCCGACGACTACAAGAGTCAGTGGAGTTCCGGCCTCTTTCGAGTGCGCCAAGAGTGGCTGAATCCCGGCGGCAATCGTGACTCCAAGCTCACGGTGGCGGCTGAGCACCGTCGCGACAAGATCATGTGGCTGTGGCGCGACGCGAAACTTCCGGAAAACGTGCTCCTCCACATGCGCCCTCAGGACCGTGATGCTGTCTTCGCTTCAAAGTATGGCCAGCAGCGTCTGAATGAGCTGTTCAGACGAGTACAGCAACGGCCCATCGGTCGGAACGTGGTGCGCACCGTGGCCCAGCAAAAGGACTACATGAAACGAGTGCGCGGCAACGGAGGATCGCGCTCAGCACTCAGGCCCGAGGGCATCCTCATCATGGGTGACTATGACAGCCACCGCGCCGTGGCTGTGCAACTCGGCCTGCAGGCACCCCGGGAAGGCGAGTTCGTGTCCGTGCGGGTGGCCCGCGCCATGCCTCACCACCATGGGCCAAGCTGCTCCCTCGATGGCCACGAATGGGTCGTTGCCGGAGAAAATGACCCAGTGGAGACTGCTCCAGCACTTCCAGCCCATACCTTCATCTCCTAGCCCCTCTTCCCTTTACCTCTTACCCAAAGCTCCATTGCAAGGGAACCATGCCACTCACCGCCACCCAGAAGACCCTTATAGACGCAAACCTGGGAGACCCCGAGGCCATCAGCGCCGTGATTATGGGGTTCTGCTGGAATGAATCCGCGCTTGCCTCTGCAGCGGACTTCGTGGCACATGAGGCCGAGACGCTGCTCGAAGCCGCCAATCGCCTCGGGTTGGGCTGGAATCCCATCTGGCTGAGGGAGGCAGGGTTCACCGCATTTGATGCCAACGGGACCTCGATTGACCAGCTTGCAGAAGCTTCTGGTCCTGTGAATTGGTCACCCCAGATACGAACATTCCGTTTCGACGACAAGATCTCTGACGCCGCTACGGGAACGCGCTATCGACGACGCACCTCGGGTGAACTCGCCGCGCTCTCTCTTTGGATGCACGCTGTGACGGCACGGGATATCACCATCGACAGGCCGTCGGCACAACCAGGAGGCACACGCGGCACCGTCTTCCGCGACCTTCTGATCTACTACTTGCAGCGGAGCCTTCCGGAGGGATGGCAAGTCCGTCACGAAGTCCCACTCACTCATATCCGAGGGCTGCACATGCGCCGGGACGTGGGCGACCGGAAGAGCGACATCCTCATCATTGATGACGGGAGCCGACTCGTCGCCGCACTGTCGTCCAAGTGGAGCTGGCGGTCAGACCGCGGCACAGAGGCTGCGCAAATGGTGCCCCTCACCCGCTACCGACCCGACGTCCCGTATGCCATGGCCACTGCTGAGTTCCCCAGAGCTGCAAGCGTGGCACGGGAGAGTATTGAAGACCGCATCTACCACCTGTGTCCCACATGGGTGGGAGCATGGCTGGCAGTGAACGAACTGGCTCCAGGCACTTCCGCGCACGCCCACTGGCCGAACCTGACCTCGCTGAGGCAAGAGGGAGAGGCCAGGGCCAGCGCGCTCGCGTTGAAGGGCCTGGACGTCCTCGTCAGGGACCTCAAGGACAGTGGCGACATCCTCTAGCCGGGACACGGAGGGCGAGCGATGAGCGACGAGCCGTGGCAGCCACCGGACGGTTCGTGGGCGTCTTCTGCTGCCCGCCGCAGGAACATGCAGGCCATCCGGAGCCGCGACACGAGACCGGAGCGCTTGATCCGCAAGCTTGTGCACGCGCAGGGCCTGCGCTACCGCGTCGCCGCCAAGCCACTTCCGGGATTGCGCAGGACAGCGGACATGGTCTTCCGGCCCGCCCGGGTCGCGGTGTTCATCGACGGCTGCTACTGGCACGGCTGCCCCGAACACTACGTGCCGCCAAAGACCAACTCCGGCTACTGGTCGGACAAGGTGGCCCGGAACATGACGCGTGACCGGGACACCGACCAGCGTCTCACTGACGCTGGCTGGCTCGTGCTCCGTTTCTGGGAACACGAGCCAGCGGGGGCGTGCGCCGACCGGATCGCCGCGGAGGTGGAGAAGCGCAGGACGAATCCTCGGAAGCCCGGTTCGGAGGCCGCTGACTAGCTTGTCTCGCGGTCCCGCTCGCGGGCAGCCTTCAGTACATCCAGGATCGACTTACCGACAGCCTTGGCCACCGGCGGCGGAAAGGCGTTGCCTACCTGCCGGTACTGCGCCGTCTTTCCTCCCTCGAAGCCCCACTCGGGCGGAAAGCCCTGGATGATCGCCGCCTGCTCCACGGTCAGCATCGGCCCACGCTCGCCGAAGAGGTCGCGATTCTCGCTCTTCTTCTGCGCCATCGTCTCGGCATCGTTGGCCACTCCGAGCCCGTCGACGCCAAGTTGCTTCCATGCATTCTTTGCACGGCTAGGTCCGAGATCCGCGCCGCCGTGCTTCTTCGAGCCGCCAACGAGGGTGGGCGCGATGCCCCCACCCTTACCCTTGAGCTCAGCGTCTCGGTCTTGCGCCGTCTTCAACCAATGGCTGTAGATACGACGGGCCTCCTCAGCACGCTCACCGTCGAAGAACGGCTCGTACCGTTCGAGCATGGAGGGCTGGAGGCTCTCTGCGACGCTCACCGGCTCCTCGTGTGTGGGAGTCGGCCATTCGTACTTGACGTCCTTGAGGACGTCATCACGGATGGCTACGAGGATGGCGCGCGGCCGGAGCTGCGGAACTCCGAAGTCGCTGGCTTCAAGGACGCCCCAGTTGCAGACGGTGTAACCGAGGCCGTCATCATGCACCCGCTGCCGGTCCGGGCCCCAGTAGCTCCCCCCCTGCAGCTTGGCCAGGATCTCCTCGCGGTAGTCAGCGAACTTCGGGTCCATGATCCCGCGCACGTTCTCGATCATGACTGCGCGCGGTTTGAGCTGCTCGACGAGGTCCAGCATGCGAGGGAACAGGTCACGCTCGTCATCTCTGCCAAGTTGCTTGCCAGCGTGCGAGAACGGCGGACAGGGCACGCCTCCTGCAAGAAGATCTAGACCCTCTGCAGCGAAAATCTTGGCGCTCTTCTGCAGGTGCTCGGAAGGGGCGAAGGCGTTGACGTCCATCGGAGCCAGAACATCACAGTGCTCCCGCTCCCAAGCCCAGCCCTCGTCCTTCTTGACGTTCCCCTTGAGGGTTTCCGCTGCATACGTGTCGATCTCAACGAGCGCGAGATGCTTGAATCCGGCCTGGTGCAAGCCAACGGCCTGCCCGCCCGCGCCGGCGCAGATCTCCACAGACGTGTATGCGCGTTCCTTCATGCGGGTCATGCCCCCTCCTTACAGCCATGCAGCAGCGGACACACCGTGCAATCCGCTATCACAGAGGGTGACAGACCCCACTGACATCGAGACCTGCCTAAGTGTGCAGCACTGCCAGCCATTCACAGAACGCACCCTCCGCCACTACGAACACTCATACGATATTGCCTATGAAGGCACCCGCATGGACCGAGGACGAGCTCGTGCTGGCCGGAGCGCTCGTCGTGGAGAACGGCTGGCGCGAGCTGCGCACCGGCGATCGGGCGGTCCAGGAGCTCTCGGAACTGCTGCGGTCGCTGCCCATCCACTCCCCCGAAGCCCTCGCGCTGCCGGGCTTCCGGTCTCCGGACAGCGTCAGCCGGAAGACGACCGACTTCGCGACGAACCATCCCGGCTACAGCGGTGGGCGTACACGATGCGGCAAGCCCACGCTGCGGATGATCGCGGCCCTCATCGACCGCGAGGCCGAGATGCTGGCAGCAGCCAGGGCCATCGAGGAAGGCATCGGATCGGGGCAGCTCCAGCTGTACGCGCCGCAGCCCGACGAGGTGGACGACGTCGGTGTCATCGCCGTCGAGGGACGCCTGCTTGTCCGCCAGGCGCTGGTCCGCGAGCGGAGCGCGAAGCTCAGGCGTCTGAAGATCAAGCAGGTCAAGGGGCGCGGTGAGTCGCTCCGCTGCGAGGTCTGCAGCTTCGACTTCGCCCGCACGTACGGAGAGCTCGGCGCCGACTACATCGAAGTGCACCACGTCACCCCTCTCCACGCCGCAGGCGCCAGCGAGACGAGTCTCGACGGCCTCGCCTGCCTGTGCGCCAACTGTCACCGCATGTGCCACAGAGTCAGCCCTGGGAAATCCTGGCGCACACCCGAAGAGCTGCGTGGGCTGATGCGCACATCCGTCCCAGGGGCCCGTCATGCCGCCTCCGCTTCCGAGGCCGCCCCTGTTTCCGCTTCGTAGCGGATCAGCGCCTGCTCAAGCGCTGCGTCCGGATCGCCGCCCCAGGCCGCCAGCCAGTGCAAGAGGTCCGCAATCACATCCCTGGCCGATTCCTTCAGGGCGGCTTGAGTGGGGACGGCCACGGAACAGACGCCGGACACGCGCCGGTACGCCTCCAGCACTGCGGCCGCCCGCTGCGCCCGGGCGCAGTGCCGGGCGGGCTCCAGGGAGATCTCGCACCACACCGCCTTGCCCGTCGCCGTGAGCAGCGTGCCCCAGTCCAGGGTCATGGCCGTGAGTAGCTGAAGCCCGCGGCCGGACAGAGCGTCGCGGGCGCCGGGCCGGGCGGCGGGGACAGCGTGGCTCTTGTCGTGGAGTTCCAGGTGGAGCCGGTCGTCCCGCGGTTCGAGTACGAGAGTTGCTGCCGCCCCCTCACCTACGTGTTTGATGACGTTGGCCGCCAGCTCCGTGGCCGCCAGTTCGGCGGCGTCACTCACGGCCGCAGCACCCCACTGCTCAAGCGTCCGGCGAACCGCCCTCCGCAAGGGCCGCAGTTCTGAAGGCACCGCCTTGAAGGGCAGAACACATCGCAGCCGCCCCGCGCTCTCTTCGTAGAAGGACATACCGAGACTCCCTCTCCGGCCACACCAGCGCTGCGCCCACCGCGACCGCGCGGCGACGCTGCGTAGCCTTCCGTGTGCGAGCATGGCACAGAGAAGTCTCACCATGTAACTTCTCACCGGAATCCATCGAGTAAATCCGCAGGGCTTCAACTCCCCTTCCCCATAGCCTGTTCGCGGCCTGCGGGCAGGGAGCCCGCGTCGCCGAGGAGGTAGCCGACGTGCCAGCCAGGCCCACGACCCGCCGCCGCCAACTAGGCGTGACCTTGCGCAAATTGCGGGCACGCAAAGGGCTGACCCTTGAGGAGGCCGGGCTCCGCGTAGGCGTGTCAAAGGCGACCGTCAGCCGGTACGAGACGCGCGAAGGGCCGGTCAAGTGGCTCGTCGTGGAAGCGCTTTGCCGGGCGTACGGGGCCAGCGGGGCCGAGCAGAACTCACTCGTCAACCTCGCCAAGGACGCCAAGCGGCAGGGTTGGTGGAGCTCCGTCGCCGACTCGATCCCGGAGAGTATGAACCTCTTGCTCACGCTGGAGGACGAGGCCGTACGCGAGGACCACTTCGCTTGCGTCTACGTTCCTGGGCTGCTTCAGACGCGCGCTTACAGCACGGCCTTGCAACAGGCCAACGAAATACAGCTCGCATCGGCCGAGATCGAGCGGCTCGTCGACATCCGCGTGAAGCGGCAGGAGATCCTCAGCCGCCCCGAACCACCACACCTGTGGGCCGTCCTCGACGAGTCCGTGATCCGCCGGGTCGTCGGATCGCCCGCGGTCATGCGGGAGCAGCTCAGCCGTCTGC
This sequence comes from Streptomyces sp. AN091965, assembly GCF_022698285.1. Lineage (NCBI taxonomy): Bacteria > Bacillati > Actinomycetota > Actinomycetes > Kitasatosporales > Streptomycetaceae > Streptomyces > Streptomyces sp. AN091965. The sequence continues at coordinate 3,996,565 of NZ_JALDMY010000001.1, forward strand.
TCGAAGCCAACGGCTCGCCCCACATCACGCTTCAGGTGCTGCCCTTCTCCAAAGGCGCGCACTGCGCTGCCCTCGGGAGCTTCGTCATCATCGGCGGGGCCGAATCGTCCCTCGATGTCGTGTACGTCGACTACCACACCGGCTCGCTCTTCCTGGAAAAGGACGAGGAACTGAAGCGATACAGACTTGCGTTGGACTACTTGCGCGCACAAGCGTTGGACATGGAGGCCTCCTCCGCGCTGATCCAACGAGTCCGCAAGGAGCTGTGATGTCTGACCGCGCCCGCTCGCCCCATGCGCTTGCCTGGTTCAAGTCCTCCTACAGCGGGGGCAACACGACCGAGTGCGTAGAGGTGGCTGTCGCGGGAAGCGCCACCGTGCTCATACGCGATTCAAAGCATCCCGTAGGCGAGCCCATCGCCGTCCCGCCGGAGGCCTGGGCGGACTTCATCGCCTCGCTGCACGGATACCCGCGGCTCTGATATCACCCGGCTGACAGGGCCACACACCGGAAACCACCGCCCGTTACCCTCAGGCCATAGAAAGCGTCCAACGACTCCCCGAAGGCGAGGCAAGCATGGCCAAGGTCCAGGTACCCCCGGCAGCAGTCGCGGCAGCCGGGCTCGTGGGTGGGTACGCCACCGCCCGGTTCACCAAGAAGCGGCCCCTCGGCGGGGTCGTGCTCGCCGTTGCCGGGGCCGTCGCGGCCAAGGGGTGGCAGGAGCGGGCCGGGGGCACGGCCGCCGTCGCGCTCGGCACCGCGTACGTCGCCGCCTTCGCCGGGTCGCATCCGCTCGCCAAGAAGGTGGGGGCCTGGCCCGCCGTGTTCGGGGTCGCCGGGGCGGTGGGGCTCGCCTCGTGGGCCGTGGCGGACCGGCGCCCGTAGCGGGAGCGGGCCAGCGGCGCCGCGCCGCCTACGTGCTGCTTCCGGCTGCCCCGCCCGCCCCCGGCCGGAACTGTCGCGCGAACCCCGCCACCGCGAGCACCGCACCCGTACCAGCCACCACGAACACCACCCAGGCCAGCGGCCACAGCGACGCGTCCGGGGACTCATGGGTCAGGAACGATGCCAGGAGGAGGCCGGCCGGGGGCGCGGCCACCACCGGGAGGACCCAGTACAGGCGGTCGCGGTAGCCGAAGTAGGCCGCGAGGGCCAGGACCGTGACGACGACGCCGGTGATGCCCATGTCCGTGACGGGGGTCGTCTCGTTGATGTCGCCCGGCGACTCGACACGGTTGCGCAGGTCCCAGGGCAGGAACAGGAGGTACGTCGCGGCTGCCAGGCCCGCGCCGAGCAGGCGGACCGTCCCGCGCTCCAGGAGGGGGCGGGCGGGCAGGGGGCTCAGTGCGCTCATGTGTACGACGATGGCGTGCGGGCCGTGGGTGCCGCCTGAGTACGCGTACTCAAGTACCGTCCGGGCGAGCACAGTTCCCCGCGCGACGGCCCCCTCCACCGGAGCCCATCGGAACCCGCCGGGGCCCGGCAGAGCCCGCCGAAGCCCGGCAGAGCCAGCCGGGTCCCGGTCGCACCCCGGCCCCGCCCCACCTCAGCCCACGAACAGCCGCGACACCGAGTAGATCGCCAGGCCCGCCAGCGAGCCCACCACCGTGCCGTTGATGCGGATGAACTGGAGGTCGCGGCCGATGTGCGCCTCGATCTTCTTCGACGTGTGCTCCGCGTCCCAGCCCGCGACCGTGTCGGTGATCAGCGACGTGATCTCGTCGCGGTACGTCGTCACGACGTACACCGCCGCGCCCTCGACCCAGCCGTCGACCTTCTGCTGGAGGCGGGCGTCGCCCGCCATGCGCGCGCCGAGCGAGAGGAGGGCCGCCCGCACCCGGAGCCGCAGCTCGCTGCGCTCGTCCTCGGCGGCGGCCACGATCATCTGGCGGACCGCCGACCAGGCGGAGGCGATCAGGTCCTGCACCTCGCCGCGGGCGAGGACCTCGCGCTTGAGGTGCTCCACGCGCGCCCGCGTGTCCGAGTCGGACTGCAGGTCGGCGGCGAAGTCGGTGAGGAAGCGGTCGAGGGCCCCGCGCGCGGGGTGCTCGGGCATGTCCCGCATCTCGGTGACGAAGCGGAGCAGCTCGCGGTAGACGCGCTCGCCGACCTTCTTGTCGACGAAGCGGGGGGTCCAGCCGGGGGCGCCGCCCTGCACCGCGTCCATGACCTGGTCCGCGTGCACGACCAGCCAGTCGTGGGCGCGGACGCACACCAGGTCGACGAACCGCTTGTGCCCGCCGTCCGCGACGACCTTCTCCAGCATCTTGCCCATGCCGGGCGCGATCTCCTGCGCGTCCGCGCGGCGCGTGATGGCCTCGCCGACGACGGCCTGGACGTCCGAGTCGCGCAGCACGGTCAGGGCGCCGCGCAGGGCCGTGGCCAGCTCGGCCGTCACCCGGTCGGCGTGCTCCGGCTCGGCCAGCCAGGCACCGAGGCGGCTGCCGATGCCCACGGCCCGCAGCCGCTGGCGCACGACGGTCCGGGAGAGGAAGTTCTCGCCCACGAAGTCACCCAGCGAGGCGCCCAGCTGGTCCTTCTTCTTGGGGATGATCGCGGTGTGCGGGATGGGGATGCCGAGCGGGTGGCGGAACAGGGCCGTGACCGCGAACCAGTCGGCGAGCGCGCCGACCATGCCCGCCTCGGCCGCCGCCGCGACGTACCCGGCCCAGGCGCCCGCGCCCTCGTGCTGCGCCCACTTCGCGAGGACGTACACGACCGCGACGAACAGCAGGAGCCCCGTCGCCGTGAGCTTCATCCGGCGCACGCCGCGCCGCTTCTCCTCGTCGGCCGCACTGTAGGTGAAGCCGGAGCCGGGGGCGCCCGTCCGGTCCTCAGGGTCCTCTAGGCCCTCCGGGCCCGCTGTGCCCACCGTGTCCGGCACGTCTGTGGAGGCCGTGGAGGCCGCGGCGCCCCGCCGAGCCCCGGAACCCGTTTCGAGTGGTTCCTCACCCTTGATGCGATTCATACCCTGCGCCCCGTCTCGCGTCGTTCGTCGTACGCATTGTCCCTTCAGGTCCCTTCCGGGTGCCCTTCAGCGGATCCCATCCGGGTTCCCTTCAGACCGACTCCCGGAACGGACCAGGAGTTCCCGGCGTCTGAAGGGACGGAGGGGGGCACCGTCGGCTTCCTCGCGGCCCATGACGCATCATGGGGTCATCACACCGGAGCCTCGGGCTCCCCCTGCCCGAGGAGAAAAAGGCCGCATGACCAAGCGTCACGGTTATGCACTGCTGGCCGCTTTGCTCGCGGTCACCCTGGTCGTGTCGGCGGCCATATACCTCGGCGTCACGGGCGCCGACGACACCGGGGACGCGTCCGGCGCGAACCCCCGCGCACCGCGCAACTCCGCGGCCCCCGCCTCCGCGGGCACCTGGGTCGGGACCTGGTCGGCGTCCCCGGCGGGCGCCGAGCCCGGCACGGAGGCGCACGGCCTCGCGGGCCGCTCCGTGCGCAATGTGGTGCACACCAGCGTGGGCGGCGACGGCGCCCGCGTCACCCTTTCGAACCTGTACGGCAGCCGGCCGCTGACCGTCACGCACGCCTCCCTCGCGGTGGCCGCCGGCGCCGGCAGCCCGGCCGCGGCCGCCGACACGCTGCGCCGCCTCACCTTCCGGGGCGAGACGTCCGTCGTCGTCCCGCCCGGCGGCCAGGTGGTCAGCGACGCGGCGCGCCTGCGCGTCCCGCACGACGCGGACCTGCTGGTCACCACGTACTCGCCGACGCCCTCGGGCCCGGTGACGTACCACCCGCACGCCCGCCAGATCTCCTACGTGGCCGACGGCGACCGGACCGAGGACGCGACCGGGGCGGCGTACCACGAGCAGAGCCCGTACTGGCGGTACGTCTCCGCCGTGGACGTGCTCAGCAGCGACACGGACGGCACGGTCGTCGTCATCGGGGACTCGATCACCGACGGCATCACGTCCACCATGGGCGCCAACCGCCGCTGGACCGACGTGCTCGCGGACCGGTTGCGTGACGAGGCGGGCGCACCGCGTTACAGCGTCGTCAACCAGGGCATCAGCGGCAACCGCGTCCTGTCCGACGGGCGCCCCGCCCGCTCCGCGGGTGCCCCGGCGGGCAACCCCAGCGGCCTGTCCCGCTTCGACCGCGACGTCCTCGGCCGCAGCGGCGCCAAGGCCGTCGTCATCGCCCTCGGCATCAACGACATCCTGCGCAACCCGCGGCAGACCGACGCCCGGCGCATCCTCGACGGGCTGCGGGAGCTGTCCCGCCAGGCCCACACCCGCGGCCTGCGCGTCGTCGGCGCCACCCTCATGCCCTTCGGCGGCCACCGGGGCTACACCCCCGCCCTGGAGGCGGTGCGGCAGTCCGTCAACGCCGAGATCCGCTCGGGGAGGGTCTTCGACGACTACGTGGACTTCGACAAGGCCCTGCGCGACCCGTACGACCCCCGCAGGCTCCTCGGCCGCTACGACTCGGGCGACAGCCTCCACCCCAGCGACGCGGGCTTCCGCCGCATGGGCGAGGCCTTCGACCTGGGAGATCTGAAGGGGTCGGGCGCGGCCGAGCTGTGAGAGCACGGTCACCCGGCGGCCGCCGCCGGGCTGTGTTAGAGTTTCAGCGTTGCAGTTGTGGTACCCATGAACCTATGTGCGCCTGACGGGAATGTTTCCTCGGGCGCATTAGTTTTTTCCGGCATCTCCGGATGGGGCCTCTGCCTACAGTCAAGGAGAATGTCATGGCACAGGGAACCGTGAAGTGGTTCAACTCGGAAAAGGGCTTCGGCTTCATCGAGCAGGACGGCGGCGGCCCCGACGTCTTCGCCCACTACTCGAACATCGCCACCCAGGGCTTCCGTGAGCTCCAGGAGGGCCAGCGCGTCTCCTTCGACGTGACGCAGGGCCAGAAGGGCCCGCAGGCGGAGAACATCGTCCCCGCCTGATCGCCGGACGCGTATCCACTCACCGGGGTCCGTACCGTCACGGTGCGGACCCCGGTTTGTGCTGTTTCCAGGAAGGCAAGTACCCGCATGTCCCGCAGGCCCCAGAAGCCGAACCGGCGCGCGTCGTCGGCCAAGACGTCCTCGTCCAGGTCGTCCAAGTCGTCCGCGTCCTCGGCGCCGCCCGCGAGGGATTTCCGGCTGCCGGAGAACACGACACCCGCACTCCCCGCCGTCGAGGGCTTCGCCGATCTGGACATGCCTTCGGGCCTGCTCAAGACCCTCACCGCCCAGGGGGTGACCACCCCCTTCCCCATCCAGGCCGCCACGCTGCCCAACTCGATCGCCGGGCGCGACCTCCTCGGCCGCGGCCGCACCGGTTCCGGCAAGACGCTCGCCTTCGGGCTCGCGCTGCTGACCCGCACGGCCGGCCTGCGCGCCGAGCCCAAGGCGCCCCTCGCCCTCGTCCTGGTGCCCACGCGTGAGCTCGCCCAGCAGGTCACGGACGCGCTGACCCCCTACGCGACGGCGGTGAACCTCCGCCTCGCCACCGTGGTCGGCGGCCTCTCCATCACCAAGCAGGCCGCCACGATCCGGCGCGGCGCCGAGGTCCTCGTGGCGACCCCCGGCAGGCTCAACGACCTGGTGGAGCGCGGGGACTGCGTGCTCGGCGACGTCCGCGTCACGGTGCTCGACGAGGCCGACCAGATGACCGACATGGGCTTCCTGCCGCAGATCACCAAGCTGGTCGAGCGCGTACGGCCCGACGGTCAGCGCCTGCTCTTCTCGGCCACCCTGGACCGGAACATCGACCGCCTGGTGCAGCGGTTCCTGACCGACCCGGTGGTGCACTCCGTGGACCCGTCCGCGGGCGCGGTGACCACCATGGAGCACCACGTGCTCCACGTGCAGGACGAGACCGACAAGAAGGCCGTCACCACGCGCATCGCCGCCCGCGACGGCCGGGTGATCCTCTTCATCGACACCAAGCGGGCCGCGGACCGGCTCGCCAAGCGGCTCCTGGCCGTGGGCGTCCGCGCGGCGGCACTGCACGGCGGCCGCTCCCAGCCGCAGCGCAACCGCACCCTGGAGCAGTTCAAGAACGGGCAGGTCACCGCCCTGGTGGCGACGAACGTCGCGGCCCGGGGCATACACGTCGACGACCTCGACCTCGTCGTGAACGTCGATCCCCCCGCCGACCACAAGGACTATCTGCACCGCGGCGGCCGCACGGCCCGCGCCGGTGACTCCGGCAGCGTGGTCACGCTGGTCCTGCCCGAGCAGAAGCGGGACATCACCCGGCTCATGTCGGACGCGGGCATCCGCCCCCGGACCAGCCGCGTCACGTCGAGCGACACGGAGCTGGCCGACATCACCGGCGCCCGCGAGCCCTCCGGCGTGGCCGTGACCATCGAGGTCCCGCAGCCCCAGGCACCGGCGTCCGGCCGTGCCGACGGGGCGTCCGGCTCCGAGTCCCGCAGGCGGTCCAGCCGCCGGCGCCGCGGTGGCGGCGGCGGGACGAAGGCCGCGACGGGCACCACGACCGGCGCCACGGGCACGGCCGGAGGCCGGGGCTCGGAGCGCCGGGCGTCCGGCGGGACGACGGCGGGCGCGGCCTCCGGCCGTGGCTCCGGCCGCCGCTCCGCGGCCGGTGCCGCCTCCGGCAACGCCGGGCGCGGTTCCGGACGGCGTACGGCGGCGGGCGGCGCCAAGGGCGGCGCGGGCACCGGCCGCCAGGGCGGCCGCAGGGACTCCGCGGCCTAGTCCACCCCTGCGGGGCCCTCACACCCCGCTCGCCAGGATGGTGTCGATCCGCTTCAGGACCGGCTGCGACGCGCGGTGCAGCCGGTCCAGATCGAGGCCCTCGTCCCCCAGGACGACGAACAGGGCGTTGTCCCCGACCGCGTACACCGCCGCGCAGCCCCGGCTGCCGTACGACACCGCCCTGTGCAGCGCTCCCCGCTCGGTCATCGCGACCATGCGCTGGGAGAGGCCCAGGCTGGCCGCGGCGAGCGCGGCCAGGCTCTCGGCGTCGATCGCCTCGTCGGTGTCGGACACGATGAGCAGCCCGTCGACCGCCGCCACGGCCGTGTCCGTGACGCCCGCGAGCTGTTCGCGCAGCCCCCGCATCTCCGTCGCCAGTGCCTCGTGGTTCATTCCGTGGCCCCCCTCGGGCGTACGTACGTGATGTCCGACGGGCCCCCTCGCCGAGCAGGGGGCATGTCTACCAACCGGCGTGCGCCCTTCCGCGGCATTCGCGCAATGTGACGGAATGTGGCCCGGCCCGTGGGTCGGGAATCGCTTTCCTTTCGATCGAGCGACTGTTTACTTCTGGTTCACCCATTTCGGGGAGAAATTCGCTCACCCGCCCGGAGTACCGCCGGAACACGTCACGGAATGGACGCCCTGCGGCACGGACCTGTCGTTCTCGGGCAGGTTCCGAGGGAATGCGCCAGGTCCTTCCGCCGGTGTCGCGGCGGTGCATAACCTCCGCGTCACCGCGGCACGGTGCGCCGACCGCCGCGCCGCGCGGGGAGGGGAGCCCGGGTGTCCGGAATCGACGTGTGTCTGTACGAGGTCATGGCCCTGCCGGGTGCGCGGGGCGCCGCCCTCGTCGACTGGACGTGCGGCCTCGCGCTCGGCTCGGCGGGCGAACCGCCGCACGGTGAGGCCGAGTCGGCCGCCGTCGAGACGGCGGAGCTGGCCCGTCTTTCCGTGGAGTACGGCACCTTCCGGCCGCCGGACGACGAGGCGCCGCCGGGCCCCGGGGCGCCCGGGGCCGTCGAGGACCTGATCGTCACCACCCGCACCGCCTACCACCTGCTGCGGTTCGTCGAGACCGGCGACGAGAGCAGCGTGTTCCTGCACCTGTGGCTCGACCGGGACGCGGGGAACCTGGCCGTGGCCCGCCTGTGCCTCAGGGACGCCGCCCGCAGGCTGGTCCTGGAGTGAACGCGACCGCGCCGCCGACGGCCCTGCCCTCGCGCTGCTCGACGCTCCAGCGCCTCGCCGCGGAGGGCGCCACCGGCGCGCTGCTGCGCGACACCGGGACGCTGTACCTCACCGAGGGCCGGGTCAGCCACGCCGAGAGCGCGTCGGCCCCCGGCGTGGACGTCCTGCTCATCGCGGGCGGACGGCTGCCGCGCGCGGTCTGGGACGAGGCCGCGGGCCGGGCGGGCCCCCGGCGGCAGGTCGGCCGCTATCTGGTCGCCGAGGGGCACCTCACGCCCGGCGAGCTGGAGATCTGCCTGCTCACCGCGCTGTACGACGCCGCGCTCTTCGCCCTGGCCCCGGGCGGCGGGCCCACCCGGTTCCGGCGCGGCGTCGGCCACGGCATCGGCACCGTGCGGCCCGTGCCCGCCGCCGCCGTGGAGCGGGAGGCCCGGCGGCGCAGACGGCTGCTCGACAGCGCCTGGCCGGGCCCGGCCATCGACACGGCCCCGCTGGTCCGGCGGCCGGGGCCGCCCGGCGGAAGCGTGCCGCGCCGGCTGCGCGCGCTGCTCGACCTGGCCGACGGCCGCCGCACCCCGGCCGAGCTGTCGCGGCTGCTCGGCAGGCCGGTCTTCCACGTCCTGCTCGAAGTGCGCCGCCTGGCCGTCGCGGGTCTGGTCGACCCGCCGCGCCCGCCGCCGCCCGGGCCGGACGCCCCGGGCGTCCCGCCCCGGGACTCCCCCGTCGCCCGCCCCTTCGGGACGGACGGCTTCGCCCCGCCCGACGTCGCGCTGTTGCGCCGGGTCCGCGACGCCCTGGAGGCCCTGTGACGCGCGGCGCCACGGGCCGGGGCGCGAGTGCTCCGTGAGGGGGCGGGCCGCGCGGCGCCGCGCCCTGAGGAGGCAGCTGATGGCGGTGGAACCCGACGTGCTCGACGAACTCGGACGGCTACGGGCCCGCATCCCGCAGCTGACCGGCGCCCTCGCGGCCGACGCGGGCGGCCGCGTGCTCGCCCGGGACACCACCGACGAGGGGGCACAGCGTCTCGCCGCCCTCACCGTGGACGCCCTCCTCGCCGCCCTGCGGCTCGCGGACGCGGCGGGCCAGGGACGCGCGGGAGAGCTCCTCGTCCGGGGCGAGGGGGGCTACGTCGCGGCGTACGCGGCGGGCCCCACCGCCGTCCTGGCCCTCCTCGCGGAGCCGCGCGTCAACGTGGGCCGGCTCCATCTGGAGGGCCGCCGGGCCGGCGCCCGGATCGGGGATCTGCTCGACGGGGCGCTCGAACGACTGGAGAACACCTGACCATGACCCCTCCCACAGCCCGCTCCACCAGCAGACGGAAAGGAAGTACGAGCCCCATGTACAACACCGAAGCCGCCCTCAAAGAGGCCATGACCGCCATCGACGGCGCCCTCGGCGCGGCCCTCGTCGACTACAGCAGCGGCATGGCCCTCGGCACCCTGGGCGGCAGCAAGGAACTCGACCTGTCCGTGGCCGCGGCGGGCAACACCGACGTGGTGCGCGCCAAAGTGCGGACCATGGAAATGCTCGGCCTCAAGAGCGAGATCGAGGACGTCCTGATCACCCTCAGCGATCAGTACCACTTGATCCGGCTGCTGAAGTCCCGCAACAACAGCGGGCTCTTCCTCTATCTCGCCCTCGACAAGGACAAGGCGAACCTCGCGATGGCCCGGCACCAGCTGCGGCGCATCGAGGCGGAGCTGGACGTCTGACCGCCGCGGCGGACGGCGGGGGCGGGCGGGCTACTGCCCGTCCCCGCCGTGCGTGCCGTGGTGCCGGTCCTCCGTCCGGCGGTGGTGCTCCTCCACCCGGCCGCGGTGGAGCTCGTGGCGCTCCTGGTGTGCCAGGCGCCGGGCCTCCCGCTCCTCCAGGCGCTCCTGGCGGCGCTCCTCCTTCAGGCGCTGGCGCTCGGCCTTGCGGAGCTTGCGCTCGACGCCGACGCCGCCCATCAGGGCGAAGCCGGTGACGGTCACCCGCGGGGAGCCCGGGGTGCCCTCGCCCGTGGCGTCGTCGCCGAAGCCGCCCATGATGCCGAAGCCCTTGACGGTGACGTTCAGTTCGGGCGGCACGGTGACCTGGATGCCGCCCATGATCGTGAAGCAGCGGATCACGACGTCGCGTTCGGCGAAGCGCGCCTCGCGCAGGTCGATCTCGCCGCCGCCCCACATCGCGAACGAGGTGAAGAGCCGCCCGATGGTCCAGCCGCCCTTGCGGTTGAAGCCGCTCCAGAGGGCGAAGGCGCCGCCGGAGGTGGGCTCGGCGCCCACGACGACGCGCTCCGCCCAGTCGATCTCCGTCGAGCCGTCGTCGGCGGACCTCTTGACCAGGGAGGTCTTGGGGGCGACCGCACCGGCCGCGGGCAGGTCCCGGGTGAGCGGTGCGAGGTCACCGTACGTACGGGCGCGGTACGCCGTGTCCACCCGCTCGTTGAACTCGTCCATGTCCAGGCGGCCCTCGGCGAGGGCCTCGCGCAGGACCTCGGCGACGCGCTCGCGGTCGGCGTCGGAGGCGCGGAGCCCCGGGTCCGGCGCACCGGGGACGGCCGGCGGCGACCCGGAGGGCGGCGACGCGGGGGGCTGGGAAGACTCGGCGTCCGTCATACCCCGAAGCCTACGAGGTCCCCCGGTCGGCGTACATCTTGGCGATGACGGCCTCGATGTCCGGCTCGCGCACGGAGAGGTCGACGAGCGGATAGCGCTCGGCGACCGCCGCGACCAGAGGGGCCGCGGAGGCGTCCGCGGGGAAGGCCAGCCACTGCCGTGGGCCCTCGGTGCGCACGACCCGCGCCGACTCGACCTCCAGGGGCGGCAGTTCGTGCTCCAGGTCCACGATCAGCATGCGCTCGCTCTGGCCCGCCTCGTGGAGGCCGTCGAGCGGGCCGTCGTACATCAGGCGCCCGTGGTCGATGACCATGACGCGCTCGCAGAGCTGCTCGATGTCGGTGAGGTCGTGCGTGGTGAGCAGGACCGTGGTGCCGGACTCGGCGTTCAGGTCGCGCAGGAAGCCGCGGACCTTGGCCTTGCTGACCACGTCGAGGCCGATGGTCGGCTCGTCCAGGTAGAGGACCTCCGGGTCGTGCAGGAGCGCCGCCGCGATGTCGCCGCGCATGCGCTGGCCGAGCGAGAGCTGGCGCACGGGGACGTCCAACAGGGCGCCCAGGTCCAGGAGTTCGACGCAGCGGTCGAGGTTCTCGGCGAACCGGGCGTCCGGAATCCGGTACATCCGGTGCATCAGGCGGTACGAGTCGATCAGCGGCAGGTCCCACCACAGGGTGGTGCGCTGGCCGAAGACGACGCCGATGTGCCGGGCCAGGCGGGTGCGTTCGCGGGCCGGGTCGATGCCCGCGACCCGCAGCCGGCCGCCGCTGGGCGTGAGGATGCCGGTGAGCATCTTGATGGTGGTCGACTTGCCCGCGCCGTTCGGCCCGATGTAGCCGACCATCTCGCCGCGCGGCACCCGGAAGGTGATGCCGTCGACGGCCCGCACCTCGTGCCGCTCGCGGCGCAGGAAGCCGGTCCTCCTGCGGACGTCGAAGACCTTCTCGACGCCGTCGAGGGTGATGAACGCGTCGGTGTCCACGAAATCGGTGTCCACGTAAGAGTCAGCTCCCTGTGCTGCGGTACGAGCGGAGTCCCGCGCGCCAGGCGAGCCCCGCGAGCGCCAGGCACGCGAGGGCCACGAGCGGCGGGGCGAAGGCGGCCCACTCCGGCAGGCCCAGCGGGGCCGGGCGGTCGAGGACGTACAGGCCGGGCAGCCAGTTCACGAAGGCGATCGGGACGACGAAGGTGACCCCGCGCACCAGGTCGTCGGCGAAGACGGTCGGCGGGTACTGGAGCAGCGTGTTGCCGCCGTACGTGACGGAGTTCTGCACCTCGGAGGCGTCCTGGGCGACGAACTGGAAGGCCGCGCCGAGCACGAAGACGGCGGCGAAGATCCCGGCCCCGCTGATCAGCATCAGCGGCACGAGGAGCACCTTCAGGGGCGTCCAGGCGATGTCCACGCTCCAGAAGGCGTACGCGAGGACCAGCAGGCCCTGGGTGATGCGGCCGAGGCGGCGCAGCGCGAAGCGGTCGGCCGCGACCTGCGCGAGGACCGGCACGGGGCGGACCAGGAGGGTGTCGAGCGTGCCGTCGCGCACCCGGGTGCCGAGCCGCTCCATGGAGCCCATGGCGAGGTCGGCCACGCCGAAGGCGGTGGACGCCACCCCGTACAGGAAGGCGATCTCGCCGAGGCCGTAGCCGCCGAGCCGGTCCACCTGGGAGAACATCAGCAGGATCGCGACGAAGTCGAGCGCGGTCGCCGCGAAGTTCCCGAAGGCCGTCAGCGCGAAGGAGGCGCGGTACGCCATCGTGGAGCGGATCCACATGGCGGTGATCAGACGGTAGGCGCGCACGCCCTCGCGGGCCCTGCCGAGCGGCCCCAGCGGGGCACCGAGGCCTCCGGACGCCGGTCCCCCGGCCCGCCCGCGCAGCGGCTCGGGCCGCTCCCGCAGCGACTCAGCCACCTTGGACCACCACCCGGCGGGTCGCCACGCCCTGGAGCAGCCGTCCGAGGGCGAGCAGCCCCGCCGCCCAGGCGGCCTGGAAGGCGTAGATCGCGAGGAGCCCGGTGCCCGTGTGCTTGCCGAGGAACACGTCCGCGGGCACCTGGAGCAGCGCCGACCAGGGCAGGGCCCGGGCGACCTCGCCGAGGGCGCCGGGGAAGACGTTCAGGGGCAGCAGCATGCCGGAGAAGAACGTGCCCGCGAGCCAGGAGATCTGGGCCACGCCCGCGCCGTCCAGGAGCCAGAAGGCGCTGAGCGCCACCAGATAGCGCAGGGCGAAGCTGACCACGACGCCGAGGAACACCGCGAGGAGCGTCGCGAGCCAGGTCAACGGGGACGTCGGCAGCGCGAGTTGGAAGGCGAGCGCCCCGAAAATCATCGGCACCACCCCACGGCCCAGAAGGTGGAACGCGGCCCGGCCCAGATCGCTCGCGAGCCACCACGCCTGGAGGTCGGCGGGCCGGTGGAGATCGGTCGCCACGTCGCCGGTGCGGATGCGCTCCATCAGGTCCGCCTCGAAGCCGCCGCCCATCGCCGCGACGGTCATCAGGAGGGCCTGACCGAGCCAGACGTACGTGAGCGCCTGCGCCTGGTCGTATCCTCCTAGTCCGGGTCTCTCGTCCCAGAGGGCTTTGTAGGTGTAGGCCAGGATCACCCCGAACACGGTGTTGGTGAACACACCCGCCAGCGTCGCCATCCGGTATGTGGCGAATCTCCGGAAGTTTCCTCCGGCGACGGCCGCGTACAAGCGGAACCGTCCTGTTCTCACGCACATCCCTTTCAGAGAGCCTCGTCCCGCTTCCAGGCCGGGCGCCCGGACCGTGTGTCCGGACCGAAGCGCAGGAGCCTAATGTGAGCGGGGCCGTCCGTGCCAGGCAATTTCGCCGCGCGGCGCGTGCCTGGTCAGAAGGGCATGCGGAGACAGTGTGCAATGGGTCGTACGAGGCGTACGACGCGAACTGGGAGTTCCGCGAGACATGAGCAGCGACGAGCCGCAGCAGCAGCGTGGCCCCGGGCGCGGGCCCGCTGACGGGCCCGGGGAGCCCGCCGCCCCCGAGGACGGGCCTGCGGCCCCGCGCCAGGACACCCCCGAGGGGGCCCGCCGCCCCGCCGACGCCGGGCGCCCGGGCGTCCCCGGCAAGGGTGACCGGCCCGCGCGTCCGGATGACCCCGCCGCGCGCCCCGGCCGGGGCGCGCCCGACCCCGCCACCCAGCAGATCCGGCCGGTCACGGACCGGGACGGGGCCGCGCCGCGGGGCAAGGGCGGGGACGGCGCCGCGCCCCTGCGCAAGAACGGCTCCGCCGCGCCGCCCCAGGGCACCCCGGCCGCCGGGGCGAACGACCCCGCGACCCAGCAGATCCGCCCCGTCAAGGCCGGTGCCCAGGGGGCCGCGGCCGCCGGGGCAGCGGGGGCGGCGGCGAAGGGCGGCCCCGCCACCACCCGGCTGCGGCCCGTGCGGCCCGAGGGGCCCGGCGCCGCGCACCAGGAGCCCGGGAACGGCCGGCCGCAGGGCTGGGCGCCCCGCGACCCCGACGAGGGCGGGGCGGGCGACGGCGACGGGGCGAGCCCCGCCGGGCCCGTCGCGCCCGGCCAGCAGGGCAAGAAGGGCAAGAAGGCGAAGCGGCCCAAGCGCAAGGGCTGGCGGCGCCTCTTCCCGACCTGGCGGATGGTGCTCGGCGCCTTCATCCTGTTCATCCTGCTCGGCGTGGGCGCGTTCATGACGGGCTACTTCCTCGTGAACATCCCGCCGGCCAACGCCATGGCCACCAAGCAGAGCAACGTCTACCTGTACTCCGACGGCACCGAGATCGCCCGCGACGGCAAGGTCAACCGCGAGAACGTGCCGCTCTCGAAGGTGCCCAAGAAGGTCCAGCACGCGGTCCTCGCCGCCGAGGACCGGGACTTCTACAGCGAGTCCGCCGTCGACCCCAAGGCGATGCTCCGCGCGGGCTGGAACACGCTCACCGGCAAGGGCAAGCAGTCCGGTTCGACGATCACCCAGCAGTACGTGAAGAACTACTACCTGGCGCAGGAGCAGACGGTCTCGCGCAAGGTGAAGGAGTTCTTCATCGCGATCAAGCTGGACCGCGAGGTGAGCAAGGACGAGATCCTCCAGGGCTATCTGAACACCAGCTACTTCGGCCGCAGCGCGTACGGCGTGCAGGCCGCGGCGCAGGCGTACTACGGCAAGGACGTCGAGGACCTGTCCGTCGGCCAGGGCGCGTACCTGGCGACCCTGGTGAACTCCCCCAACGCCTACGACGTGGCGACGCACCCGGAGAACAAGCCGCGTGCCGTCGCGCGCTGGAACTACGTCCTGGACGGCATGGTCAAGGAGGGCTGGCTCGACCGGGCCGAGCGGGACAAGGTCAAGTTCCCGATGCCGGAGCAGGCGAAGGGCGCGCCGGGCCTCTCCGGCCAGCGCGGCTACGTCGTGAAGGCCGTCGAGGACTATCTGATCGAGAACCGGATCGTCGACGAGGACGCCCTCAGCAAGGGCGGCTACCGCATCACCACCACGCTCCAGAAGCCCAAGCAGGACGCCTTCGTGAAGGCCGTCGACGAGCAGGTCATGTCGAAGATCGACAAGAAGGCCCGCAAGATCGACAAGGACGTGCGGGTGGGCGGCGCGTCGGTGGACCCGAAGACCGGCAAGGTCGTCGCGATGTACGGCGGCATCGACTACACGAAGCAGTTCGTGAACAACGCGACCCGGCGCGACTACCAGGTCGGCTCGACCTTCAAGCCGTTCGTGTTCACCTCGGCGGTGGAGAACGACTCGACCACGCAGGACGGCCGCCCGATCACGCCGAACACGGTCTACGACGGCAACAACCGCCGCCCGGTCCAGGGCTGGGACGGCGGCACGTACGCGCCCGCCAACGAGGACGACTACCAGTACGGCGACATCAGCGTGCGCGAGGCCACGGACAAGTCCGTGAACTCGGTGTACGCGCAGATGGCCGTCGACGTCGGCTCGGACAAGGTCAAGGAGACCGCGGTCTCGCTCGGCGTCCCGGCGAAGACGCCGGACCTGACCGCGTCCCCGTCGATCGCGCTCGGCCCGTCCACGGCGTCCGTCCTGGACATGACCGAGGCGTACGCGACGCTCGCCAACCACGGCAAGCACGGCACGTACACGCTCGTCGAGAAGATCAGCAAGGACGGCCAGGACATCGCCCTTCCGCAGCGCAAGACGTCGACGGCGGTGAGCCGCGAGGCAGCCGACACGACGACGTCGATCCTGCAGAGCGTGGTGCAGTCCGGCACCGGCCGCGAGGCCCTCGCCGCGGGCCGCCCGGCGGCGGGCAAGACGGGCACGGCGGAGAACGACAAGGCGGCCTGGTTCGCGGGCTACACCCCCGACCTCGCCACCGTGGTCGCGGTGATGGGCCAGGACCCGGTCACGGCGACGCAGACACCGCTGTACGGGGCGCTCGGCGAGACCCGCATCAACGGCGGCGGCTACCCGGCGAAGGTGTGGGCGCAGTTCACCAAGGACGCCCTGGAGGGCAAGCCCGTCAAGGAGTTCGACCTCCAGCTGGAGCCGGGCTCCGAGGAGCCGGTCGCGCCGGACCCGTCGCAGACGGCGCAGGACCCCGACGAGGGCGACGACACCGGCGGCGCCACGGACGGCGGGCCGTCCGAGGAACCGGACCAGGGCGGCCAGACCCAGGGCGGCCGGACCCAGGAGCCGACCGGTGGCCAGGGCCAGGGCGGCCAGGACCAGGGCGGCCGGGACCAGGGCGGCCAGACGCAGGACCCGACCGGCGGCCAGGACCAGGGCGCTACGCAGGGCGGCGGCGGTGCGGACGGCGGGGGCGCCACCGGGGACAACGACGGGGGCCAGGGCGGCGGGGCCGCCCAGGGGGCCCTCGGCGGGCTCACCGTGGGGCCCGGTGGGCGGGACCGCGACGACTGACGGGGCGGGTGCGCGGGGGCTGGCGGCGCGGGTGCGCGGGGGCTGGCGGCGCGGGTGCGCGGGGGCTGGCGCGCAGCTCCCCGCGCCGGCCCGTCGGACAGGCCCTAGGGACAGGCCCTAGTGACCGCTCGTCGCCTTGAGGCCCACCACGGCGACGAGGAGCAGGCAGACGAAGAAGATCCGGGCCGCGGTGGTGGGCTCGCCCAGGGCGACCATGCCGACCACCGCGGCGCCCGCGGCGCCGATGCCGACCCACACGCCGTAGGCCGTACCGATGGGGAGCGTCTTCGCCGCGTACGACAGCAGGACCATGCTCGCGACGATGCCCGCGCCGGTGAACACGCTCGGCCACAGGCGGGTGAACCCCTCGGTGAACTTCATGCCGATCGACCAGCCGACTTCGAGCAGACCGGCGATGATGAGCAGGACCCAGGCCATGACGGCACCTCCGAGAACGAGACTTCAGGGGTGCGTCGTCTTTGCGGGGCCCGGTACGGCGCGTCTCGTCGGGGTCCCTCCACGGTAGCAAAAGGCAGGCAAAAGGGGCTGGTGACCATGGTCACCAGCCCCTTCGCGCACCTGTGCACGGGCTACAGATAGAGCCCTGTGGAGTCCTCCGAGCCCTCGAAGCGGTCCGCGGCGACCGCGTGCAGGTCGCGCTCGCGCATCAGCACGTACGCCGTGCCCCGCACCTCGACCTCGGCCCGGTCCTCCGGGTCGTAGAGCACCCGGTCGCCCGGCTCCACCGTGCGCACGTTCTGCCCGACGGCGACCACTTCCGCCCAGGCGAGCCGGCGGCCGACGGCCGCGGTCGCGGGGATCAGGATGCCGCCGCCGGAGCGCCGCTCGCCCTCGGCGGTGTCCTGCCGCACGAGCACGCGGTCGTGCAGCATCCGGATCGGCAGCTTGTCGTCGTGGGTGCTTGATTCCTGTGTCTTGGCGCTCACGCCCCGAACCTACCTGCCCGCACGCGCCCTGTACGCCCCCGGGTCAGCCCTTGCGACGCCGGGATCCGACGGCGAGGAGCCCCACGAGACCCACGACCACCAGGGCCACCGGCACGATCCGCTCCAGGCGTGGCTGGCCGTCCGCCGAGACGAGCTGACCGCGCACGTCGGAGACGAAGCGGTTCGCCCCGACGTAGGCCCGCCCGAGGGTGTTGTCCACGCTGGCCGCGACCTTCGCCTTCGCGTCGCCGACGATCGTCTTCGGGTGGACCCGCACCCCGATCTCGTCGAGGGTCTCGGCGAGCTGCTCGCGCCGGAGCTTGATGTCCGCCTCGATCTGCGCAGGGGTCCTGGCATCCGCATCCGACACCGCGCTGCCTCCGTGGGGTGTGTTCCTTGTACTCGGACCTCCACAGTCTGTCAGCTTCGCCCGCGCCGCACCCCACGGCACCCCTATTACGCTCGTCTCCGTCACCACAGCTTGGTGCGTACGCGCACCGTGAGGAGCCCAAGAATGAGCGAGCGACTGCAGCCCGGCGACACCGCCCCCGCCTTCTCCCTGCCCGACGCCGACGGCAAGCAGGTCTCCCTCGCGGACCACAAGGGCCGCAAGGTGATCGTGTACTTCTACCCGGCCGCCCTGACCCCCGGCTGCACCAAGCAGGCCTGCGACTTCACGGACAACCTGGACGCGCTCGCGGCCGCGGGCTACGACGTCATCGGGGTGTCCCCGGACAAGCCGGAGAAGCTCGCGAAGTTCCGCGAGAAGGAGAACCTGAAGGTCACGCTGGTCGGCGACCCGGCCAAGGAGACCCTGGAGGCGTACGGCGCCTTCGGCGAGAAGAAGCTGTACGGCAAGACGGTGACGGGCGTGATCCGCTCGACCGTCGTCGTGGACGAGGACGGCAAGGTGGAACACGCGTTCTACAACGTGAAGGCGACCGGCCACGTCGCCAAGATCATCCGCGATCTCGGCATCTGACGAGCGCGCACGGCCGCCGCGGCGGATGTGAGAAAGCCCCCTCCAGTAGGGGGCTTTCGTTTGCGATCGCGGGCTCGGAGTAGGCGTCCTGGAGACCCACCCGCTCCGAAAGGACTCCTTCCATGGCGGCCAGCAGGTACCAGGCCGACCCGGGGGCCGACCCCCTCGCCCCCGGCGCCGACCCGGAGGCGGTGAAGCGTCACCGCCTCCTCTTCCGCACGGTGAGACGGCGCCGGAACCCACCCCTGCGGCGCACCGACATCACCGTCACCGACGACGCGGCGGTGCGCCGCGCGGTGAAGGCGGCGTCGCTCGGCAACGCCATGGAGTGGTTCGACTTCGGCATCTACAGCTATCTGGCCGTCACCATCGGGCATGTCTTCTTCCCGTCCGGGAACAGCACGGTCCAGCTCCTGTCGTCGTTCGCCACCTTCGCGGTCTCGTTCCTGGTCCGGCCGCTCGGCGGGATGGTGTTCGGCCCGATGGGCGACAAGGTCGGCCGCAAGAAGGTCCTTGCCCTGACGATGATCCTGATGGCGGCCGGGACCTTCGCCATCGGCCTGATCCCCGGCTACGCCACCATCGGCTTCTGGGCCCCGGTGCTGCTGATCCTCTTCCGCATGGTGCAGGGCTTCTCCACCGGCGGCGAGTACGGCGGCGCGTCCACCTTCATCGCCGAGTACGCGCCGGACAAGCGGCGCGGCTACTTCGGCAGCTTCCTGGAGTTCGGCACGCTCGCCGGGTACGTGGGCGCGGCGGGCCTGGTCACGATCCTGACGACCGTGCTCGACGACGGCGCCATGGAGGCGTGGGGCTGGCGCGTGCCGTTCCTGGTGGCGGGCCCGCTCGGCCTGGTCGGTCTGTATCTGCGGCTGCGCCTGGACGAGACCCCGGCGTTCCAGAAGCTCACGGACGAGAGCTACCACCCCGCCTCCGACGCCGCGTCCGCCGTCGAGACCTCCGCCAAGGGCGATCTGGCCAGGATCTTCCGCGAGTACTGGCGGCCGCTGGTGCTGTGCGTCGCCCTGGTCGGCGCGTACAACATCGCCCACTACACGCTCCTGTCGTACATGCCGACGTACCTCACCGACGAGCTGGGCTACGACGACACGCACGGCCTGGTGATCCTCATCGTGACGATGCTCGCGCTGATGCTGGTGATCAGCCGGATCGGCGTGCTGTCCGACCGCTTCGGCCGCAAGCCGCTCCTGATGACCGGCATGGCGGGCTTCCTGGTGCTGCCGGTCCCGGCGTTCCTGCTGATCAAGCAGGGCGCGCTGGTCGCAGTCGCGGCGGGCATGCTGATGCTCGGCCTGTCCCTGGTGTGTCTGCTGGGCACCATGTCCGCGACGCTTCCGGCGCTGTTCCCGACACCGGTGCGCTACGGCTCGCTCTCGGTGGGCTACAACCTCTCCGCCTCGCTGTTCGGCGGCACCGCGCCGCTGGTGATCACCGCGCTGATCAGCGTCACGGGCTCGGACATGATGCCCGCCTACTACTCCATGGCGGCGGCGGGCGTCGGCATCGCCGCGGTCGCCTGCATGAAGGAGACGGCGCAGCGGCCGCTCAGCGGCTCGCCGCCGTGCGTCGAGACCGAGGAGGAGGCCGCCGACCTGGTCGAGGAGCGGGCCGCGGCGCCCAAGTTCTGACTCCGCCCGGCGACCGCGGGCGGGCGCCCATTACGATGGGGCGGCACGCGGCCGTGGTGGAATTGGCAGTCACGCTGGGTTTAGGTCCCAGTGGGGTAACACCCGTGAGGGTTCGAGTCCCTCCGGCCGCACTCGCGAAGGACCTGCCGCCTTCGGAAGCAGACGTACGAAAGGGCGCCCCCGCCGCACGCGGGGGCGCCCTTCGCCGTCCGTGCGCGCCGGGTCAGCCGAGCAGCTCCCGCACCACCGGCACGAGGGCGCGGAACGCCTCGCCGCGGTGGCTGATCGCGTTCTTCTCCTCGGCCGTCAGCTCGGCGCAGGTCCGGGTGGAGCCGTCGGGCTGGAGGACCGGGTCGTAGCCGAAGCCGTTCGTGCCCGCGGGGGCGTGGCGCAGGGTGCCGCGCAGCCGGCCCTCGACGACGCGCTCGGTGCCGTCGGGCAGGGCGAGGGCCGCGGCGCAGGTGAAGTGCGCGCCGCGGTGGGCCTCGTCGATGTCGCCGAGCTGGGCGAGCAGCAGGTCGAGGTTGGCCTCGTCGTCGCCGTGGCGCCCCGCCCAGCGCGCGGAGAAGATGCCGGGCGCCCCGCCGAGCACGTCGACGCAGAGCCCGGAGTCGTCGGCGACGGCGGGCAGGCCGGTGGCCCGCGCCAGGGCGTGCGCCTTGAGCAGGGCGTTCTCGGCGAAGGTGACCCCGGTCTCCTTGACGTCGGGGATCTCGGGATAGGCGTCCGCGCCGACGAGTTCGTGGTCGAGGCCCGCGGCGGCGAGGATCGCCCTGAGCTCGGTGACCTTGTGGGCGTTGCGGGTGGCGAGGATGAGACGGGTCATGGGACCAGTATCCGTCCCGTCGCCGGGACCCGGCCGCCCGGCCGGGGGTGTGCCCCCCCCGGCCGCCCCGCCGCGTCCGTTCGTGCGGGCCCCGGCCCTGGCCCCGCGTCAGTTCGTGCAGGCCTTGGTGACCTTGCCCGCGGCGTTCGCCATCGGGCGGAGGTCGGGCGTCTTGTCGCCGTTGTCGACGGCCTTCTCCACGTTGTCGACGGCCTTCTGCATCTCGTCGACGGCTTCGCTGATGTCCTCGTCGTCCTCGTGGTCCCTGCGGATGTCGTCGAGGTCGCCCCGGATCTTGTCGAAGCGCTTCTCGGACTTCCGGTCCGGGTAGAGGACGGCGTCCTGGGCGGCCTGCCGGAGCGCGTCGGCGCCGTCCGACACGGCGTCGGCCGCCTTGACGCAGTCCACGGCGTCCTTCGGGTCGCAGGCGACCAGGCCGAGCGTCGCCGGTACGGCGATCAGGGCGGTGGTTATGGCGACGGTGACACGGCGGTGGCGCACGGCCATGGATGGTTCCCTCCCGTTATGCGGTGAGCGAGCGTGCGGTCGTTCCCACACGCTCCACCTCATAGAACGCCCGTGGTCGTCGGGACGGTTGCTCGCCGGGAGGCGAACCCCTTTACATCGGAGGTTACTTGGCCGAATCCAGTGCCTCGCGCTGGAGTGCGGTCAGCTCCGCGCAGCCCCCGACAGCGAGGTCGAGCAGGGCGTTCAGCTCGTCGCGCGCGAACGGCTCGGCCTCCGCGGTGCCCTGGACCTCGACGAACCGGCCATCGCCGGTGCACACCACGTTCATGTCGGTGTCCGCCTTGACGTCCTCCTCGTAGGCGAGGTCGAGCAGCGGCACGCCGCCGACGATGCCGACGGAGACGGCGCTGACGGTGCCGGTCAGCGGCTGGCGGCCCGCCTTGATGAGCTTCTTGCCCTGCGCCCAGGAGACGGCGTCGGCGAGGGCGACGTACGCGCCGGTGATGGCGGCGGTGCGGGTGCCGCCGTCGGCCTGGAGGACGTCGCAGTCCAGGACGATGGTGTTCTCGCCGAGCGCCTTGTAGTCGATGACGGCGCGCAGCGAGCGGCCGATGAGGCGGGAGATCTCGTGCGTGCGGCCGCCGATCTTGCCGCGTACGGACTCGCGGTCGCCGCGGGTGTTGGTGGAGCGCGGCAGCATCGAGTACTCGGCGGTGACCCACCCCTCGCCGCTGCCCTTGCGCCAGCGGGGCACGCCCTCCGTGACGGAGGCCGTGCAGAAGACCTTGGTGTCGCCGAAGGAGACGAGGACGGAGCCCTCGGCGTGCTTGCTCCACCCCCGCTCGATGGAAACGGGACGGAGCTGGGCGGGGGTACGACCGTCGAATCGAGACATGCGGTGAGCCTATCCGGCGCCGGAGCCCCCGTTCATCGGCCTGCGGCCTCGTCCTCAATCGCCGGACGGGCTCGGAGATCCAGGCCGTCCGGCGCTTGAGGACGGGGCCGCGAAGCGGCGATCGGCGGCGCCCCGCGACAGCGTGAAGGCCCCGTTCCGGTCAGCGGGAACGGGGCCTTCACGGGACCGGCAGGGCCGGTCTCACATCATGTCTTCGATCTCCGCCGCGATCGGGTCCGCGTCCGTGCCGATGACCACCTGGATCGCCGTGCCCATCTTCACGACGCCGTGCGCGCCCGCGGCCTTCAGGGCGGCCTCGTCGACCAGGCCCGCGTCGTTGACCTCCGTGCGGAGACGGGTGATGCAGCCCTCGACCTCTTCGATGTTGTCGATGCCGCCGAGCCCGGCAACGATCTTCTCAGCCTTGCTGGCCATTGCTTACTCCCTGCTGTGAAAGGACGCGGCCACGACACCGTAGGTCCGCTTTGTCACGGTAACGCACGGTTGGCCCATCTTCGCGGGCGGTCACGGCGGCCGCACCCCATCATGACGATCAAGGTGTCGTCCCTGACCAGGGGGCCACCGCACACCCGCCCGCAACTGGTCTACACCAGTTTTCAACGACCGCCAAACTGGCCGGTTCCAGGAGGAACGCCGATGACTTCGGACGCCGCCGCGGCACCGCGGAAGCAGTGGTGGAACGGCCTCTTCCAGGGCCTGCAGAAGATGGGCCGCAGCCTCCAGCTGCCCATCGCCGTGCTGCCCGCCGCGGGCATCCTGAACCGGCTCGGCCAGCCGGACGTCTTCGGCGACGACGGCCTGGGCTGGACGAACGTCGCCAAGGTCTTCGCGGCCGCGGGCGGCGCGCTGCTCGACTCCTCGCTCGGCCTGCCGCTCCTCTTCTGCATCGGCGTGGCGATCGGCATGGCCAAGAAGTCGGACGGCTCCACCGCGCTCGCCGCCGTCGCGGGCTTCCTCGTCTACTACGCGGTGCTCCGCGCCTTCCCCGAGGACTGCGCGGCCGGGGCCGACTTCGCGGGCGCCGGGATGTGGAGCGGGGTGTGCGTGGCCGAGGACGGCACCTCGGCGCAGGCCTCGTACCAGAATCCGGGCGTGTTCGGCGGCATCGTGATGGGCCTGCTCGCGGCCCGGCTCTGGCAGCGCTACCACCGGGTGCGCCTGGTGGACTGGCTGGGCTTCTTCAACGGCCGCAGGCTCGTGCCGATCATCATGGCCTTCGTCGGCCTGGTCTTCGCGGGCCTGTGCGTCTGGGTCTGGCCGCCCGTCGGCGACGGCCTCACCAGCTTCTCCAAGTGGCTGGTGGACCTCGGCTGGCTGGGCTCGGGCATCTTCGGCGTGGCCAACCGCGCGCTGCTCACGGTCGGCCTGCACCAGTTCCTGAACACCTTCGTCTGGTTCCAGTTCGGCGACTACACCAAGGCGGACGGCACCGTGGTGCACGGTGACATCAACCGCTTCCTCGCCGGGGACCCGACGGCGGGCCAGTTCACCTCGGGCTTCTTCCCGATCATGATGTTCGCGCTGCCCGCCGCCGCGCTCGCCATCACGCACGCGGCCCGCCCCGAGCGCCGCAAGGTCGTCGGCGGCATGATGCTCTCGGTCGGCCTGACCTCCTTCGTCACCGGCATCACCGAGCCGATCGAGTACTCCTTCCTCTTCATCGCGCCGCTCCTGTACGCGATCCACGCGGTGCTCACCGGCGTCTCGATGGCGGTGACGTGGGCGCTCGGCGTGAAGGACGGCTTCAGCTTCTCGGCGGGTCTCATCGACTACGTCATCAACTGGAGTCTGGCCACCAAGCCCTGGTTGATCATTCCCATCGGCCTGGCGTTCGCGGTCGTCTACTACGCTTTGTTCCGCTTCGTCATCCACAAGTTCGACCTGCCCACCCCGGGCCGCGAACCGGAAGAAGAGGCAAAGGCGTTGGACGCAGAACAGACCAAGGCGTAGGCCTCAAGCGGAACCCCGCTCAGAGCCTCCGGAAAGGCCCTCGGACCCCCTGGTCCCGGGGCCTTTCGTCATGCTTGTGACGGTATGGCCCACCCCACAGGAATCGCGGGTTCCTTATGCCGCCTTGACCGTGTTACAACAGGTCTACACCACTGAGTGGTGTAGACCACCTGGATGCTGTCGCACCCCCCGAACTGTCCCCTGACAGCACCCGCACATGGAGGAAGTCATGAGTACGGCCACCGCCAAGGCGGCGCCCGCGAAGAAGCGGGGCGCCGGCCTCTTGCAGGGTCTGCAGAAGGTCGGCCGCAGCCTGCAGCTGCCCATCGCCGTGCTGCCCGCCGCGGGCATCCTGCTCCGTCTCGGCCAGCCGGACGTGTTCGGCGCGGACGGCCTGGGCTGGGGCAAGGTCGCCACGGTGTTCGCCAACGCCGGTGACGCCGTGTTCGCGAACATGCCGATGCTGTTCTGCATCGGTGTCGCGATCGGCTTCGCGAAGAAGGCGGACGGCTCCACGGCCCTCGCCGCGCTCGTCGGCTTCCTGGTCTACACGAACGTGCTCAAGGCGTTCCCGGTGACCGAGGCGAAGATCACCAAGGGTGCCGACATCGCCGCCACGTACAACGACCCCAAGGTCTTCGGCGGCATCATCATGGGTCTGATCTCCGCCGTGGTGTGGCAGAAGTTCCACCGCACCAAGCTGGTGGACTGGCTCGGCTTCTTCAACGGCCGCCGTCTGGTGCCGATCATCATGGCCTTCATCGGCACCGCCCTGGGTGTCTTCTTCGGTCTGGCCTGGGGCCCGGTCGGCGACGCGATCACCAGCTTCGGCGAGTGGATGACCGACCTCGGCTCGGTCGGCGCGGGCATCTTCGGCGTGGTCAACCGCGGGCTCCTCCCGGTCGGCATGCACCAGTTCGTGAACACCGTCGCCTGGCAGGAGATCGGCTCCTTCACGGACTCCGCCGGTGCCGTCTGGCACGGCGACATCCAGCGCTTCATGCACGGCGACCCGACCGCGGGCCAGTTCATGTCCGGCTTCTTCCCGATCATGATGTTCGCGCTGCCCGCCGTCGCGCTCGCCATCACGCACACCGCCCGCCCCGAGCGCCGCAAGGTCGTCGGCGGCATGATGATGTCCCTCGCGCTCACCTCGTTCGTCACCGGCATCACCGAGCCGATCGAGTTCGCGTTCATGTTCATCGCCCCGGCCCTGTACGTGATCCACGCGGTCCTCACGGCCGTGGCCATGACGGTCACCTGGGCGCTCGGCGTGCACCACGGCTTCACCTTCTCCGCCGGTGCCATCGACTACGTCCTGAACTGGAAGTTCGCCGACAAGCCCTGGATGATCATCCCGATCGGCCTCGTCTTCGCGGCCGTCTACTACGTGGTCTTCCGCTTCGCGATCGTCAAGTTCAACATCCCCACCCCGGGCCGTGAGCCCGAGGAGGAGATCGAGGACCTGACGAAGGCGTAGCCCCTCGGACAGCGCGAAGGCCCCGGAACCGCTTGGGTTCCGGGGCCTTCGTCGTCGTGTCGGGCGGGCCGCCCCCGCGGTGCGCGCCGGTCCGGGGGCGTATCGATACGGCGCCTCAGAGCTGGTACGACGCTCCGGGCGCGGCCAGCTCCGTCGGGCCCTCGAACACCGCGCGGGCGTCCGCGAGGTTCACCGCGGGGTCCGTCCACGGCGGGATGTGGGTGAGGACCAGGCGCCCGGCGCCCGCGCGCCGGGCGGACTCGCCCGCCTCGCGGCCGTTGAGGTGCAGGTCCGGGATGTTCTCCTTGCCGTGCGTGAACGCGGCCTCGCACAGGAAGAGGTCCGTTCCGGTGGCGAGTTCGTCGAGCGCCGCGCAGGGGCCCGTGTCGCCGGAGTACGTGAGCGACCTGCCGCCGTGCTCGACGCGCACGGCGTACGCCTCGACCGGGTGGCAGACCTTCTCGGTGCGCACCGCGAACGGGCCGATGTCGAAGGCGCCCGGCTTGACCGTGTGGAAGTCGAAGACCTCGCTCATCGAGGACGCGGAGGGCGTGTCGGCGTACGCCGTGGTCAGGCGCTGCTCGGTGCCCTCGGGGCCGTACACCGGGATGGGCGCGCAGCGGCCGCCCTCGTGCCGGTAGTAGCGGGCCACGAAGTACGCGCACATGTCGATGCAGTGGTCGGCGTGCAGATGGCTGAGGAAGATCGCGTCGAGGTCGTACAGACCGATGTGGCGCTGCAGCTCGCCCAGGGCGCCGTTGCCCATGTCGAGCAGCAGCCGGAAGCCGTCGGCCTCGACGAGGTAGCTCGAGCAGGCCGAGTCCGCGGACGGAAACGACCCCGAGCAGCCGACGACGGTGAGCTTCATATAGCTGGAACCTCCGCGCTGGCGGTCGGGGGAATTCGGGGGCGTGCGGTCCGACGAGCGTAAGGCGCGAAACGACGCCTCGCTCCTCCGTCGTGGGCCGTTGTGGGCGAACTCACCTGGGGTGTCACCGGTTCGGGGGGCCGTCCGGGGGCGGGGTGGCGGGGGACACTGTGAGGGAAGGTTTCGGCTGGGTCAGGGAGGGCTGCGGGAGTGTCGGGGACGGCGGGACGGACGGGGAACGGGCCCGGGCGGTGGCGGCCGGTGCTCGCGGTCGGCTGCGCGCTGGTGCTCCTGCTGGCCCCCGTCGGGTTCTTCGCCGCCGTGCCGGGCGCCCTCGCGCGGGGGCACGCGTACGCCTCCGCGCCCGCCTGTACGGCCGGGGCCCGGCCGGACTCGTGCACGACGACGGTGGCCGCGACCGTCACGGGCACCGAGGAGAAGGCCCGCGGCCGGAAGGCCGACTACTGGCTCCGCGTCACTGAGCGCGGCGACGACCGGGTGCGGCGCGTGCACATGTCCGGATCGAGGCTGCACGACGCCGTGCGCGCCGGGGACCGGGTGTCGCTGACGTACTGGCGGGGCGAGATCCGCACCGTGCGGTTCGGCACCACCGCCGAGGACACCGAGGCCTCGCCCGCCGACGACTGGCGCCTGCCCCTCGGCATCGGCCTGCTGACGCTGCCCGTCGGGCTCGGCGTCCTGGGCGCGGTCCGGTGGTGGCGCCGGAGGTACGCGTCCGCCGCGCACGCGAGCGCCTGGCAGCTCTCCGTGGGGCCCGTGGCCGGGGGGCTCCTGGGCTGCCTCGGCTTCGTCGCGGCCCAGGTCTGCCCGGACGTGCGCGGCGCCCTGCTGGTCACGGCCCTCGGGGTGCCTCCGGTGGCGGCACTCACCGCCCTTGTCGCGTGGCTCACGCGGCGGCGGGAGCGGCGGGCCGTCGACACCAGCGACATCGTCCCGGTGCCGCCCGCCGGGAAGCGGTGCGTGCGCGCGGCCGTGCTCGGGGACGTGCCCTACAGCGTGGACGGCTTCGACCACCTGGTCGTCGGGGACGGGGCGCCCGCGGTGACGCCCGACCCGGACGGGCGCGTCGCCCGCAGGCCGCTGCCGCCGTCACTGACCGTGCACGAGGTCCGGGCGCCGCGGCCCGGCGACACCGTCCTCGGGGCGTCGGGCGGCGGCTCGTACGACACCGTCCTCATCGAGTGCCGCGACGGAGCCGAGACCGTGCTCGTCGCCCTGGCGCGCGAGGACGCTCCGGTCGTCCTCGGTGCCCTCCTTTCGGCCGCGCGGGCGGCGGGCTGACGGGCCCGCCGGTACCGTCGGGGCTATGGATACGTCCTGGTGGCTGGCCCTCGCCGCGGTGGTGGTGCTCGCCCTGGTGGCCACCGTGGTGGACGGGTGGGGGCGCGGACGCGGGCGCTCGCGCGGCGCCGGGCGCGCGGCGCGTCGGCCCGCCTCGGGAGTGCCGGTCCGGCCGCGGGCCGCGGAGATCTGGTGGGCCGTGGCCGACGAGGCCGAGCGCCCCTTCCTCGTCCTGTCCGTACGGGGTGACGCCGTGCGCGTCGCGACGATCACCACCCGGTTCCACGACGAGCGGGCCGGGGTGATTCCGCTGCCGCCCGGGACCGTGGGCGACGTCCAGGGGCGCGCGAGCTTCCTGGAGCCGGACGGGGTGCGGGAGCTGTGGGCCGGGGACTTCCGGCGGCGGGCGGGGGTGGTGGACCCGGCGCTGTGGGACCAGGTCCGCTACCTCGGCGGCGGCTGACCCGCGCGGTGCGCCCCAGGCCCGCCCCTTACCGATCAAGGGGGCTCCGCCCCCTTGCACCCCCGTTTTTCGGCGCTCCGCGCCTCGTCCTCAAACGCCGGACGGGCTGGATGGTGCCGCTGCGGGCCTCATCTCGTCTGCGGGTCCGCCGACGGCGTCTGCGGACCCGCAGAAGGCGTCCGGCCCGAACCGAGATCTTTCAAGCCCGTCCGGCGTTTGAGGACGAGGCCGCAGGCCGACCGACCGGTTCCAGGGCGCCCTCCCCAGGGCTACGCCCAGAGCTGGCCCTGGACCGTGGCGATGGCCTCCTCCGTCGTCGGGGCCGTGTACAGGCCCGTCGAGAGGTACTTCCAGCCGCCGTCGGCCACCACGAAGGCGATGTCCGCCTGTTCCCCGGCCTTGAGGGCCTTGCGGCCGACGCCGATGGCCGCGTGCAGGGCCGCGCCGGTGGAGACTCCGGCGAAGATGCCCTCCTGTTGGAGCAGCTCGCGGGTGCGGGTGACCGCGTCGGCGGAGCCCACGGAGAAGCGGGTGGTGAGGACCGACTCGTCGTACAGCTCGGGGACGAAGCCCTCGTCGAGGTTGCGCAGGCCGTAGACGAGGTCGTCGTAGCGCGGCTCCGCGGCGACGATCTTGACGTCGGGCTTGTGCTCGCGCAGGAAGCGGCCGACGCCCATGAGGGTGCCGGTGGTGCCGAGCCCGGCCACGAAGTGGGTGATCGAGGGCAGGTCGGCGAGGATCTCGGGGCCGGTGGTGGCGTAGTGGGCGCCCGCGTTGTCCGGGTTGCCGTACTGGTAGAGCATCACCCAGTCGGGGTGCTCGGCCGCCAGCTCCTTGGCGACGCGGACGGCGGTGTTGGAGCCCCCCGCCGCGGGCGACGGGACGATCTCGGCGCCCCACATCGTCAGGAGCTCGCGCCGCTCCTGCGAGGTGTTCTCCGGCATGACGCACACGATGCGGTAGCCCTTGAGCCTGGCCGCCATGGCGAGCGAGATGCCGGTGTTGCCCGAGGTCGGTTCGAGGATGGTGCAGCCGGGGGTCAACCGGCCGTCCTTCTCGGCCTGTTCGATCATGTGGAGCGCGGGCCGGTCCTTGATGGAGCCGGTCGGATTGCGGTCCTCCAGCTTGGCCCAGACGCGGACGTCGGCGGACGGGGACAGGCGCGGCAGGCGGACCAGCGGCGTGTTGCCGACGGCCGCGAGCGGGGAGTCGTAACGCATGCGGCGGCCGCGGCCGTCAGACCATCCCGCCCGCGACGGCGGGCAGGATCGTGACGCTGTCGCCGTCGGTGAGCTCGGTGGAGACGCCCGCCAGGAAGCGGACGTCCTCGTCGTTCAGGTACACGTTCACGAACCGGCGCAGTTCGTTGCCCTTGTCCTTGTCGATGAGGCGCTCCTGGATGCCCGCGTGCCGGGTCTCGAGGTCGGCGAAGAGCGCGGCGATGGTGTCGCCGTTGCCCTCGACGGCCTTCTCGCCGCCGGTGTAGGTGCGGAGGATGGTCGGGATGCGGACCTCGATGGCCATGGCGATGGGCTCCTGTCGGGAGGGTCGAACTACCGGAACTGCGAGAAGTGCGGGGACTGCGAGCACTGCGCGGGGTGCGGGACGCCCGGTGCGCGGGCGGGCGGCGCCCCCGGCTCGGGGGCGCGGGGCGCGGCCCGGCGCCCGGCGGCGCCTCAGCGCCGACAGATGGCGCTGGCGAGACGGCACAGGTCGACGTGCAGCCGGCCGACGAGCAGGGCGCCCGGCGTCGTATCGATGCTCACGTCGTTCGAAACCATGGGGTCATCGTATCGATTCCCGGTCCGGGTCCCGGAATGTGATCTCGGATACCGGACGGATCCGGCTCGGCACCCGGACGCGGGCGGACCGCTCAGGGCGCGGGGACGCGCCGCGACGGGCCCGGCAGATACGTGACGGTGGGGGCTCCGGTGGCCGGGTGGACGGCCACTTCGGCCGTGACGCCGTAGACCTCCGCGAGGAGTTCGCCGGTCAGGACCGTGGCCGGGGGCCCGGACGCGACGACGCGGCCGCCGTCGAGCACGTACAGGCGGTCGCAGTAGTACGCGGCCAGGGTCAGGTCGTGCAGGGCGAGCAGGTTCGCCGTGCCGAGCTCCTTGACCAGGCCGAGGATCTCCAGCTGGTAGCGGATGTCCAGGTGGTTGGTGGGCTCGTCGAGCACGAGGACGGCGGGCTCCTGCACCAGCGCGCGGGCGAGCAGGGCCCGTTGCCGCTCGCCGCCGGAGAGCTGGCCGAAGGGGCGGTCGGCGAGGTCCGCCGCGCCGACGCGCTCCAGGGCGTCGGCCACCATGGCCCGGTCGGTGGTGGTGTCGGCCTCCCAGAAGCGCTTGTGCGGGGAGCGGCCCATGGCCACCACCTGGCGGACGGTGAGCTCGAAGCCCGCGTGGCCGTCCTGCGGCACGGTGGCGACGCGGCGGGCCCGCGCCTTGACCCCGGCCGCGGCCAGGTCGGTGCCGTCGAGCAGGACCCGCCCCGCGGTGGCCGCGAGCGCGCCGTAGACGCACCGCAGCAGCGTCGTCTTGCCGCTGCCGTTGGGGCCGACGATGCCGACCGTCTCACCCGCGGAGACGGTGAGCGAGACGCCGTCGACGAGGCGGCGGCCGGACGGGGTGTCGTACGTGAGGTCCTCGGCGCGCAGGCACCCGGCGCCGGGGAGCGGGCCCGCGGCCCCGGCGGGCGGTCGTCGTCCTTCGGTCATGCCGTCACCCCTTCGTGCGTCCGGCCCCGGCGCAGCTGCCACAGGAAGAACGGGCCGCCGGTGAGCGCGGTGAGCACGCCCACGGGGATGTCCTGCGGCGCCGCCAGCGTGCGCGCCGCGAGGTCGGCGACGACCAGGAACACCGCGCCCATCAGCGCGGCCACCGGGAGCAGCGCCCGGTGTCCGGCGCCGACCAGCATGCGGGCCGCGTGCGGCACCATCAGGCCGACGAAGCCGATGGCCCCGCTGTGCGCGACGAGGACGCCGGTCACCAGGGAGGCGAGCACGAAGACGCCCGCGCGGAACCGGGCCGTGTCCAGGCCGAGGACGGTGGCGCCCTCCTCCCCCACAAGGAGCAGGTCGAGCGGCCGGGCGAGCGCGAGGAGCACGGCCGTGCCGAGCGCGAGCACGGTCAGGGGCACGGCGAGCATGTCCCAGCGGGCGCTGCCGAGACCGCCGAGCGTCCAGTACAGGACCTCCTGGAGGTGGTCGGCGCGGGCCGAGACCACCAGGATCAGGCTGGTCAGGGCGGACAGGACGTAGGAGACGGCCACGCCCGCGAGGACCAGGCGGCCGGTGGTGAAGCCGCCGCCGGGCTCCCGGGCCAGTACGTACACCACGAGCAGCGCGAGGAACGCGCCCGCGAAGGACGCCGCCGGGATGGTCACCGTGGTGGCCAGGCCCGCGCCCCAGCCGAGCACGATCACACCGACCGCGCCCGCGGAGGCGCCGGAGGAGACGCCGAGCAGGAAGGGGTCGGCGAGGGGGTTGCGGACCAGGGCCTGGAGGGTGGTGCCGATGACGGCGAGGCCCGCGCCGACGGCTGCGCCGAGCAGCACCCTGGGAAGGCGGACGTCGAGGACGATGGTCCGGTACGGGGACGGTCCTTCGGCCCTGCCCGTGAGGATGTCGAAGACCTCGGCGGGCGGGATCCTGACGGAGCCGTAGGTCAGCGCGGCGATGCCTGCGGCCGCGAGGGCGAGGGTCAGGGTCGCCATGAGGACGGCGTAGCGGGCCCTGCCGGGGGCTCCCCGAGCCCGCCCCTTCCCGAAACCGGGGGCTCCGCCCCCGGGCCCCCGTGTCGCCGCTGCGCGGCTCGTCCTCGAACGCCGGACGGGCTGGACAGTGCCCGGGGCGGACTTCTCGGTCTGGGTCACCGCAGCTGCTCCGCCAGCTTCTCCACCGCCTTTGGTGCCCGTACGCCGAGGACCACGTCCGAAAGGGGCAGGACCGCGAAGCGCTTGTTCTTGATGGCGGGGACGTCCTTGAGGGCCGGGTCGTCGAGGAGGCGCTTCTTCTTCTGGGCCACGGTCGTCGCGCCGTAGTCGTAGATGAGGACGACGTCGGGGCTGCGGTCGACCACCGTCTCCCAGGAGGCGTCGCCGAAGGACTTGTCGAGGTCGGCCATCACGTTGCGGCCTCCGGCGCGCTTGATGATGTCGTTGCCGATGCCCTTGCCGCCCGCGGTGAAGGCCGTCTTGTCGCCGCTGTCGTAGACGAAGACCGACGGGGCCTTGCCGCCCTTGGCCTTCTTCGCGGCGCGGGCCAGCTCGGCCTCGGCGGAGCGCACCCACTTCTCGGCGCGGTCGCGGACGCCGAAGGTGGCGCCGGTCTCGCGGACCTCGCGGTAGACGTCGTCCATCGTGACCGGCTTCTCGGCACAGCCCTCGATGTTCAGACGGCTGTTGATCCCGGACTTGGCGAGGGCCTCGCGGGAGCGGCCCTCGCCGGCGGCGAAGGCGCTGGAGTAGCCGCCGTAGACGAAGTCGGGGTTCGCGGCGAGGAGCTTCTCGTACGAGGGGTACTCCTTGGCGAGCACCGGCAGGGCCTTGTAGGCCTTCTCGTAGGCGGGGAGCACCTTGTCGTCGAGGTAGGCGGTCCCGGCGATGCTGTCCTTGAGGCCCAGCTCCAGGAGGATCTCCGTGGCGTGCTGGTTCATGGGCACGGCGCGCTCGGGGGGCGCCTTGTACGTCGTCTTCACACCGCAGTTGGTGACGGTGTAGGGGAATCCGGCCGCCTTGGGCTTCCCGGCCGGGTCGTCGTCGCCGGACGACGAGGAGCAGGCCGTGAGCGGGAGCAGGGTCGCCGCGGCGACGAGCAGCACGCGGATGCGCATGACTGTGCGGTCCTCCTCCAGGGGATTTCCGCGTCCCCTGCGTCAAGTGGGAGGAGGCGGCAGGTCAGTTCCTGACTCCCGGCACGCGTGCGTGCCGGTCACAGTGGCGGGACCGCGCCGGACTCACACCGGCTTCCTGGGGTCCTGCCGCCTCGAAGGTCGGGATCAGTATGCCTGTACGACCTGGACGTCCTCCTCGGTGACCTCCCCGTCCACGATGCGGAACGAGCGGAACTGGAAGGGGCCCGCGTCGTCGGCGTCGGCGGTGGACACCAGGACGTAGTGGGCGCCGGGCTCGTTCGCGTACGAGATGTCCGTACGGGAGGGGTAGGCCTCCGTGGCGGTGTGCGAGTGGTAGATGACCACGGGCTCCTCGTCGCGGTCGTCGAGGTCGCGGTACAGCTTGAGCAGGTCCGCCGAGTCGAACTCGTAGAACGTGGGCGAGCGGGCCGCGTTCAGCATCGGGACGAACCGCTCGGGGCGGTCCGTGCCCGCCGGGCCCGCGACGACGCCGCACGCCTCGTCGGGGTGGTCCTTGCGCGCGTGCGCGACGATCTCGTCCCGCAGGGCCTGGGTGATGGTCAGCATGTGGGCCAGGATAAGCAGCACGGACGTACGAAAGGGCCGCCGCGTACCACCATGTGGTACGCGGCGGCCCGCATCGTGGATGTAGTTCGCTCCGGCAGGGCAGCGCCCCGAAGGGGCGCGAGGAACTGCGCGACCAGCCGAGGACGGCCCGCAGATCCAGCGAAGCGCTCGGAGGTCAGTCCTTGGTGACAGGCGTCGCGGCAGCGGCGCCGTGCTCGCGCTTCTTGAAGGCCGCGGCCTCCGGGTTGCGGCTCTTGAGGACCAGGTAGGACACGCACAGGATGGCGGCCCAGACCGGGGCGCAGTACAGCGAGATCCGGGCGTCCTTGTCGACGCCCATCATCACGATGACCATGCCGATGAAGGCGAGCGCGAACCAGCTCGTGTACGGGGCGCCCGGGGCGCGGAAGGTGGACTGCGGCAGGATGCCGCGGTCGGCCTTGCGGCGGTAGTTGATCTGGGAGACCAGGATCATGATCCAGGCCCACATGCCGGAGATGGTGGCGAAGGAGACGACGTAGTTGAACGCCTCGCCCGGCCACTGGTAGTTGATCCACACGCCGACGAGCATCAGCGCGGCGGACGCGGTGGTGCCGACCAGCGGCAGGCCGTTCTTGGTGAGCTTGGTGAAGAACTTCGGACCCTGGCCGTTGAGCGCGAGGTCGCGCAGCATGCGGCCGGTGGAGTACATGCCCGAGTTGCAGGAGGAGAGCGCGGCCGTCAGGACCACGAAGTTCACGATCGCGGCGCCGATGCCGAGGCCCATCTTCTCGAAGGCCGCGACGAACGGGGAGACACCGGGCTGGAAGGACGTCCACGGGACGACCGAGAGGATCATGATCAGGGCGCCGACGTAGAAGACGGCGATGCGCCACGGCACGGTGTTGATCGCCTTGGGCAGGGTCTTCTTCGGGTCCTTGGACTCACCCGCGGTGACGCCGACGAGCTCCACGGCCAGGAAGGCGAACATCACGATCTGGAGGGTCATCAGCGTGTTGCCGATGCCGTTGGGGAAGAAGCCGCCGTTGTCCCACAGGTGCGTGACGGACGCGCTGTCACCGGCGTCGGAGAAGCCGATGGTGAGGATGCCGGCACAGATCAGGATCATGCCGATGATGGCGGTGACCTTGACCATGGAGAACCAGAACTCCAGCTCGCCGAAGAGCTTCACGGAGATCAGGTTGGCGCCGTACAGGATGACGGTGAAGATCAGCGCGTAGGCCCATTGCGGAATGGAGTCATGGGTCCAGTACTGCATGTACTGGGCTGCCGCCGTGACTTCGGTGATGCCGGTGACGACCCAGAAGAGCCAGTACGTCCAACCGGTCACGAATCCGAAGAACGGGCCGACGAACTCGCGGGCGTACTCGGAGAACGAGCCCGAGACGGGCCGGTACATCAGGAGCTCGCCGAGCGCGCGCATGATGAAGAAGATGACGAGGCCCGCGATGGCGTAAGCGAGGATGAGGCTCGGACCGGCCTTGTGAATGGCCTTGCCCGCACCGAGGAACAGGCCGGTGCCGATGGCACCGCCGATCGCGATCATCTGGATCTGCCGGGCACCGAGCCCGCGCTGATAGCCCTCGTTCTCGCCGGACGCGTCCGCGCCCGCCGCGGCCCCATTGCCGTCGTGATGCTCTTCGACCCGCACTGAGGTCATGGTGACGCCTTTCTCCATGCTGATCCGCGCCGCGAACTGCGGTTTCGCCGCGGACCAGGTCGTGATCCCCCGAATGGTGATGGAGTGCCGCCGACGGTCAGTCGGCCCCTGGCGTGCCGTCGGCGACATGGGTGGCGTCACCGAGCGGTCGTGAACATTTATCACGACCGTCACAGTGATCGAATGAGTCCTTTATGGCGCACACCACAGGAAGAAGCGGACAAAACTCCTATCGAGCGCCATATGCGGACGGTGTGGTGACCCGATCGTTATCCGGATTTGAGCGTCCGTTGAGCGAACGTCCACGATCTTCAAGAAGACGTCACGCGGACGCCGGGAAACCGTCACCCCGTCCGACAGAAAACCTTCACACCGGCCCTCGGAAGAACTTCACGCCCGGCCGGGTCCCGCGCCGCCCCGGCCGGGTCCCGCCTCATCCGGTCAGCGTGTCGACGAGGGTCTCCTGGAGTCCCCCCAGCCACAGGTACGCCATCACCATCGGCTTGCGCGGATCGGCGTCCGGCAGGCGGTAGAGGATGTCGGTGTCCTCCTCGTCGGTCACCTCCAGGCGGGTGCCGATCGCGAGCCGCAGGTCGTTGAGCGCGCCGAGCCAGCGGCGCGAGTCGTCGACGGACAGCTTCAGGACGGCGCCGCCCTCGCCCGCGACGGTCAGCGCGTCCAGGCAGCGGACCACCGCGAGCGCGTCGTCCCGCTTGCGCGCCCGCAGGTCGTTCTCGGTGAAGCGGCGGAACTCCGCGGAGTACGACCGCAGTTCGGCGGCCTGCGCCTCGGAGGCGCCCTCGGTGCCGGGGCCGCCGTACGCGTCCGGGAGCAGCCGCTTGAGCACCGGGTCGGCGGGCGGCTCGCTCGGGCCCGGCGCGAAGAGCTCGGCGAAGAGGTCGTCCTCGGCGCCCGCGGGCTCGTCGCCGGGGCCGATCAGCTCCAGGAGCTGTACGGCGAGGGAGCGGATGATGGAGATCTCGACCTCGTCGAGCGCGACGGCCGCGCCGCCCCCCGGGATCGGTTCGAAGTGTCCTGGCATCGGTCGCGTCGCTACTTCCGGTCCTGCTGGAGGGTGGCCCACAGCCCGTACCCGTGCATCGCCTGCACGTCGCGCTCCATCTCCTCGCGCGTTCCCGCGGAGACGACGGCACGGCCCTTGTGGTGGACGTCGAGCATGAGCTTGGTCGCCTTGTCCTTGGAGTACCCGAAGTACGTCTGGAAGACGTACGTCACGTAGCTCATGAGATTCACCGGGTCGTTGTGCACCAGGGTGATCCAGGGGACGTCGGGTTCGGGGACCGCGAAGGTCTCTTCGTCCGCGTCCGGGCGGGTGATCTCTGCAGGAGCCGCGCTACTCACTTGTCCCATGCTGCCACCCGCGGGGGGTGACCGCACAAACGGACCCCCGAAATCGTCAGAGTGACGAGATGAGCGGTAGCATCCGTCGTATGAACCATGGGGAGCATGACCTGGGGCTGCCGGTCGACGTTCCGTCGACCGCGCTCTTCACGGATCACTACGAGTTGACGATGTTGCAGGGCACGCTCAAGTCCGGCGCCGCGCACCGCCGCTCGGTCTTCGAGGTGTTCACGCGCCGTCTGCCCGAGGGCCGCCGCTACGGAGTGGTCGCCGGGACCGGCCGGGTCCTGGACGCCGTGGAGAACTTCCGCTTCGACGCGGACGTCCTCTCCTTCCTGCGCGAGCGCGGCGTCGTGGACGAGCCGACCCTGAAGTGGCTCGCCTCGTACCGCTTCAGCGGGGACGTGTGGGGCTACCCGGAGGGCGAGGTGTACTTCCCCGGCTCGCCGATCCTGCGGGTCGAGGGCAGCTTCGCGGAGTGCGTGCTCCTGGAGACCGTGATCCTGTCGATCCTCAACCACGACTCGGCCATCGCCGCGGCCGCGTCCCGGATGGCCTCCGCCGCGGGCGGGCGGCCGCTGATCGAGATGGGCGCGCGCCGCACCCACGAGCTGGCGGCCGTCGCCGCGTCCCGGGCGGCCTACGTCGGCGGCTTCACCACCACCTCCGACCTCGCCGCGGGCTTCCGCTACGGCATCCCGACCGTCGGCACCTCCGCGCACGCCTTCACCCTCGTCCACGACAGCGAGCGCGACGCCTTCCGCGCCCAGGTGGACTCCCTCGGCCGCGGCACGACCCTGCTCGTCGACACCTACGACGTCGGCGAGGCCGTCCGGATGGCCGTCGAGATCGCGGGCCCGGAGCTCGGCGCCGTCCGCATCGACTCCGGCGACCTCCTCCTGGTCGCGCACCGGGTGCGGCAGCAGCTGGACGAGCTCGGCGCCACCCAGACCAAGATCGTCGTCACCTCCGACCTGGACGAG
This sequence comes from Streptomyces sp. AN091965, assembly GCF_022698285.1. NCBI lineage: Bacteria > Bacillati > Actinomycetota > Actinomycetes > Kitasatosporales > Streptomycetaceae > Streptomyces > Streptomyces sp. AN091965. The sequence goes on from NZ_JALDMY010000001.1 coordinate 4,034,168, forward strand.
TACGCCATCGCCTCGCTGGCGGCCGCGCCCGTGGACGCCTACGGCGTGGGCACCCAGCTGGTCACCGGCTCCGGGCACCCCACCTGCTCCATGGTCTACAAGCTGGTCGCCCGCGCCCGCTCCGCCGACCCGAAGGCGCCCCTCGAACCCGTCGCGAAGAAGTCGCTCGGCGCCAAGTCGTCCCTGGGCGGCCGCAAGTGGGCCGCGCGCCGCCCCGACGCCCAGGGGGTCGCCGAGGCCGAGGTCGTCGGCACCGGGCCGGTCCCCGCGGACCTGGCCGACCACCAGCTCCACGTCGAGCTGATCAAGGGCGGCGCGGTGCTCGCCCGGGAGCCCCTGGACACCGTCCGCGACCGGCACGCGGCGGCCCGGGCCTCGCTGCCGCTCTCGGCGACCCAGCTCTCGCGGGGCGAGGCCGTCATCCCCACGGAGTTCGTGTGACCGCCGCCCCCTCCCGCATCGGACGTGAAGTCTCTACGCTCGATTCATCCAGCTAACGAAGGACACCCGCCATGCGCCGCGCCCTGATTGTCGTAGACGTGCAGAACGACTTCTGCGAGGGGGGCAGCCTGGCGGTGGCGGGTGGCGCGGACGTGGCCGCCGCCATCACCGACCTCATCGGCCAGACGTCCGCCTGCTACCGCCACGTCGTGGCCACCCGTGACCACCACATCGCCCCCGGCGACCACTTCTCCGCCACGCCCGACTACGTCGACTCCTGGCCGCCGCACTGCGTGGCCGGGACCGAGGGCGTCGGCTTCCACCCGAACTTCGCGCCCGCCGTGGCGTCCGGGGCCGTCGACGCCGTCTTCTCCAAGGGGGAGCGCTCGGCGGCGTACTCCGGCTTCGAGGGGGCCGACGAGAACGGGGTGCCGCTGGCGCGGTGGCTGCGGGAGCGGCAGGTGCGGGAGGTGGACGTGGTGGGGATCGCCACGGACCACTGCGTGCGGGCCACCGCGCTCGACGCGGTCCGCGAGGGCTTCCGCACCCATGTCCTGCTGGACCTGACGGCGGGCGTGGCCGAGGCCACGACGGAACGGGCCCTGGAGGAGCTCCGCGCCGCGGGCGTCGAGCTGACGGGCAAGCCGGTGGTGTGACCCTCGCCCGATTCCTGGGGGCTCCGCCCGGATCCAGCCCGTCCGGCGTTTGAGGACGAGGCGCGGAGCGCCGAAAAAGGCGGGGGCACGGGGGGCGGCAGCCCCCGGATCGGGAAGGGGCGGGTCAGGGGCGTCCCACGCGGGTCAGGCCGCCGCCCGGCGCAGCAGGGACCTGATCGGGTGCCACAGCTCCTGCGCGCCCTGCATGGGGGCCGTGCGCCATATGAGGCCGTCGGGGTGGTGCAGGACCGCCGTGACCTCGTCCGGCGTGGGCGGCTCCGCGTTGCCGCGCAGGTACACCGCCCGCAGGCCGAGATTCCGCAGCCGGGTCAGGGCACGCGCCCGGTTCACGGCGTGCACGAGCACCCGTACCCGCGCACCGCCGCCCGCCGGAGCGCCGGGGCTCGGCAGGGTCAGCGCCACCACCACACTGCCGTTCGGCAGCTTGCAGAAGCCTCCTGCGGCCATGCCGTGTCACACCCCCGTGAGACGTCGCGTCAATAAGGAATCCACAGCACGCACCTAAACACGAACGGCCGCCGCCCGCTAGGGGGCGACGGCCGCTCGGTCAGAAATACGCCTCTGACCTGGGGGAACGCAAAATTACCGGACGGAGGGGCCCACCTGGACCGTGATCGAGGAGCCGTCCTTGGGCTGCTTCACGATCTTGATCTTGGTGTTGGTGTCAGTGACCTTGACGCTGCCCGTGGGGTTCTCCGGGTACCAGTAGGTGCCCTTGTGGTCATCGAAGGCCGAGACCCCGGCGCGCGACTTCAGCTTCAGCGCGACGTCCGCGTTGTGGAGCGTGAAGGCGTCGGTGCGGTACTTCGAGAACGGCGCGTCGTACGGCTGGATCTTGTTCCGGAGGAACGTGCCGTCCTTCCACTTCAGCGGCTTGGCGTGCGCGTCCACCGGCAGGATCAGACCCTTGCCGTGGTGCTTGCTGACGTTGTTGTCCTTCTGGGAGGTGTCCCACTGCCAGACCAACAGGCCGGTCTGGTACGGGTAGTGCTCCACCCAGTCCGGACGCGTCGTGGAGAAGCCGAAGTTGTACGGACCCGCCTTGAGGGTCTTGTCGTACGACACGTACTGGCGGTTCTCGGCGAAGTAGTACTGCTCGTACTTCTTCGTGAAGGACTCGCCGATGCGCGAGAAGCCCTTCACCTTCCAGCCGTTGTCGCCGTTCTCCGCGCCGTCGGTGAACAGCTTGGCGCCGTCCGCGGTCAGCGTGATCTGGTCGGCGGTGAAGCCCTTGAGCGAGGTGCCGCCGTCCGTGGCGTAGCGGAAGCGGACGTCGATCTTCTTGCCCGCGTAGGCGTCGAGCGGGTAGACGAGCTTCTGGTACTTCGTCGACGAGCCGGTGAGCGCGGGCTTGTCGCCGCCGTCACGGGTGATCTGCTTGCCGTCGGCGGTGCCGTCGACGGGCGTGAAGCTGGCGCCGCCGTCCGTCGAGACCTCGGTGTAGAGGTAGTCGTAGTTCCGCTCGATGTCCCACCAGCCGTCGAGGGACAGTTCGGCCTTCGACTTGCCGGTGAGGTCGACGGACCGGGTCAGGGTGTTCCTGAGGTCGTCGTCCTGGCCGCTCCACCACTGGTTCGCGCCCTCGGTGGGCTTCACGACCGTCGTGGTGACCGACTTCTTGGGCAGCGTGACGAGCAGCGCCTGCTTGTTGCGGGTGTTGTACTCGGACACGCCCAGTTTGTGCGTGGACTTCGTCGCGGCCTTCGCCTTGGCGTAGTTGAGCCAGCCCAGCTGGAACTTGTCCCAGGAGGTCATGTCGCCGGGCAGGTCGCCGATGGCGTTCTTGGCGGTGCCGAGCCAGGAGCCGGCCGACATCAGCGACCAGAAGCCGACGGAGTTCTCACCGGCCGCGCCGGGGCCCGTCGTGTCGTAGAGGTCCGGCAGGCCGAGGTCGTGGCCGTACTCGTGGGCGAAGACGCCGAGGCCGCCGTTCTCCGGCTGCATCGTGTAGTCGCCGACCCAGATGCCGGACTTGCCGATCTGGGTGCCGCCCGCCTTGTTGTTGCCGGGGCCCGTCTTGCCCGCATCGTCGCCGTAGGCGTACCAGCGGTGCGCCCACAGGGCGTTGGGGCCCTCGGCCCCGCCGCCGGCGGACTCGTCCTCACCGGCGTGGACGATCTGGAAGTGGTCGATGTAGCCGTCGGGCTCGTTGAAGTTGCCGTCGTTGTCGAAGTCGTAGCGGTCCCACTTGTCGTACTTCGCGAGGTCCGCCTTGATCTGCGCGTCCGTACGGCCCTTGGCCTTCTGGTCCTTCTCCCAGGCCGTGACGCCGTCGCGCACCGCGTCCCAGACGTTGGCGCAGTTGTTGTCGCCGCAGTAGTTCGAGCCGTAACGGGCCTCGTTGTAGTCGACCTTGACCCAGTCGGAGACCGTGCCGTCGACCGAGTAGCGCCCGGAGGAGGTCTTCTCGTAGTACGTCTTCAGCGAGTGCTTGGTCTTGCCCTTGCTGTCCTTGCCCTTGCCGAAGTACAGGTCCTGGAAGTGCTTGCGGTTGTAATCGGCTTGCCAGGCCGTGCTGTTGTCCTTCGCACGGTCCGGCTTGGCTATCTTGTTGTGCTGCGGTCCGGGCGTGCCGCCGTACTTCTTGACCGGCTGCTCGGGACCGTCGGGGCCGTCGGGGTCGTACATGGTGGTGTCGTCCACCTTGTCCCCGAACTCCACCAGGATCGTGAAGATCTTGTCGGTCTGCTCGCGGCCCAGCTCGACGTACTTCTTGTCGTCGAGCTTGACGACGTTGGAGCCGCCGCGCTTCTTGACCTCGGCCTCGCCCGACACGACCTGCTCCAGGGCGGCCTTGCGCTGCTGGGCCTGCTGCTTGCTGAAGGGCCCGTCCAGGTCGTGGTCGACACCCGTCTTGGCGTCCGCCGGATCGCGGCGGTCAACGGCCTGCCCGTCCTTGGCCGAGGGTGCCTTCGCGCCGTCGTCGGCGACCGCCACCCCGTACGCCGAGAACGTCGCGGCGGCCGCGGCCACCGCGACCGTGGCGGCCGCGGCACGGAACGCCCGTCTCTTGACTCTCACTTGATGGTTTCCTCCCCCGCTCCCGCCGCGGAACCGGAGGTGTCCCGGTCAAGGAGGTCCGCGCGCGGTAAGCGCGTCATAAGTGACGACATTCGACCGGAGGGTGAAGAGAAAAGACAGACCTTGACTTGAACAGGCCAAATGCTCTATGCAGACCCGCTTGTCCACTATCCGGACGCACGCGGTGTGTGGCGGCGGCACGACCGAGCGGCATATTGCATCGTCAACCGGCGCGTGCGACCGTCCAGTTGATGGAATGCATGAATCTATGCGCCCCCCGTGCACCGGCGCCGTGGGTAAGGTCACGCTTACCGCGTGGTCGCGTCGGGCATGCAGGCAAATAGAGCCAGACCCTGGAGAACGGCGCCAAATCAACGGCAGGCGCGGGTGCTCGGCAAGGCATCCAAGCCGACGCCAAAAAGCCCCCTTCGATTCGTATACGTTCCGCTATGCCCCACCCACAACCCCCATAGCCCCAGGATCACCCCCGCATCCGCTGTCCCGAGGACGGATCACGCCATGTCTCGCCCCATGCCTCGTCCGACCGTCGCACAGCTCTCGTATGGTTCCGCGACCGTCATCTGTTCCACCCTCGCCATGCTGCTCCTGTCGCAGGCGACCTCACCCCCAGGAATCGCGGTCATAGCCCTTGCCGCGCTCGGGCTCGGACTGCTCGTCGCCTTAACGGTTCCGCTGCCCAAGCAGGGGCGCGGCAAGACCACCACCGCCCCCGCGGAGCACCAGGTCCCCGCCCAGCGCACGGTCATCGCGCCCGTGCCGACGCGGGAGCCCTCGCGGGCCAGCGCGGCCGCCGCCTCCGCCTCCGCCTCCGTACGGGAACCCGCCGGTCCTTGACGGTTCCGTACGGACATACGCATACAGAACCGGCGGGATCGTGAACCACCTCCACGAACCCGCCGGTTGACGAGCGTCCCGCATCGCGCGGGCGCCGCTTCCACCTGCCCCGCGGCCGCCGTCCGCCGCGCGCGGCTCAGCCCGTGCTGACCACCACGGTCTTGGCCGCCTTGTCGTGCAGGCCCTGTTTGTACGGCTTGTCGAAGAAGCTCCAGCCGCCGCAGATCGCCGTCCAGATGCACGCGCAGCAGAACGCGAACGGGATCCACAGGACCGCGGCGCGGGCGAGCGCCGACTGGAGGGTGGGCGTGGCCCCGTCGTTGAGGTTCGCCACCCGCAGATTCAGCCACTTCTTGCCCAGCGTCTGGCCGGACTTGGAGATGAAGTAACTGTCGTAGGCGATGTACAGCACGGCGGCCAGGAGCGACTGGCCGAACGACTTGCCCGCGTCCACCTTGTCGGGGTCCAGGTCGTACTCGTGCGTGCCGAACAGCCACGTGAGCGCCCAGACGACGATGCCGACGAGGATCATGTCGATGATGCGGGCGAGGACGCGCTTGCCGCTGTCGGCCAAGGGGGGCATGCCCCCGAGGGGGTCGGGAGCGCCGTAGGGGTCACCGCCGTAGGGCGGGGGCGGGGCACCGCCGCCCGGGGGCGGGGTGTCATAGGGCGATCCACCGCCTTGGCCCGGCGGGGGCGGCTGCTTCTTGAACGGATCGTTGTCGTCGGGGTCCGGTCCTGTGGGGTAGGGCGGCGGTTCGGTGCTCATGGGGTGAGTGCACCTCGAAGTGGAAGCCCCTGCATGTGATGGGCGGCTGTCCGGGTTACCTCCCCGTCCATCACGTCTGCCGGTCCATTGTGGCTGGTCGCGCAGTTCCCCGCGCCCCTTGCGGGGCGCGCGCCCCGGTCAGGACGCCACGAACGTCTTCGCGGCCTTGTCGTGCCAGCACTGGCGCCACGGCCGGTCGAACAGGCACCACAGCACGCCGAGCACTCCCACCACCAGGATCCCGGGCACGGCGTACACGAGCCAGCGCCGCAGGGCCGCCCCGAAGGACGGCGCCCCGTGCCCCTCGATGCCCCGCACCTGGATCCCGCACAGCTTCTTGCCGAGCGTGCGCCCCCACTTGGCCGTCGGCAGCGCCTCGTACAGGACGCCGAAGAACAGCAGCACGCCGAGGACGATGCCGAGGTAGCCCGCGGTGGTGCCGTCGAGCAGCCAGACCGTGACCTTCTCGCCGGACAGCTTCGCCGCGTCGATCTTGCTGTCGATGTGGTCCGCGGCCCGCGTGCCGAGCGGCAGCGCGGCCCCCGCGGTGACCGCGGCGAGGACGACGGTGTCGACGAGCCGCGCCACGAGCCGCTTGCCGAGCGCGGCGGGCCGCGCCTCGGCCTGGGCCTGCGCCACCGCCGCGAACGGGTCCGTGGCCACCGGCTTCCACGGCACGACGGGCCCGTCACCCTGCGGGGCCGCGGGCGGCTGGGCGAGCTGGTGCACCTGCTGCGCCCAGGAGGCGGCGCCTCCACCGGGGCCGGGGGTCACCACTCCCCCGCTCCCGGGGGCACCGGTCTGCTGCGGCACGGAAGGCGCGGACGGTACGGCGGGTGCGGCGGGCACGGAAGGCGCGGACGGAGCGGAAGGAGCGGCGGGTGCCGCGGACCCCGGGGCCGGCTTGGGGTGCAGCGCCCTGATCGCCATCGTGCCCTCGGCGCCGCCGGACGCGCCGGGCGTGGCAGGGCCGCCGGGCTTCACCGGTCCGGTGGGGCGGCGGAAGGTGACCGTTCCCTCGCCGGAGGGGGGCTGCACAGCGCCCGCCTTGACGCCGGGGGCCTGGGCGGCGTCCTCGGGGCGCGCCTGCGCGGGCACGCGGTTCGCGGTGCCCTGGGCGGCGCCCGGCGCGGCCGCGTCGGGGCGGGCCGCGGGCTCGGCCGACCGCCGGGGGTCCTGCTGTCCGGGCGCGCCCCACGACACCCGCTGGTCCTGCTCGCCGCCGAGCCCGCTCTGCCGGGCGGCGTCCGCGCCCCAGGCCGACGCGGGCTCCTGACCGGCGTCGGGCCCCGGCTCCTCGGACTGGGCGACGCCCTCCGGCTCCTCGTCGAAGAAGACGGGGCCCGTCTCCTCGACCTGCGGTGCGGGCGCGGGCACCGCGGCGGCCGCCGAGCGCGGCGGGGCGGGCAGGGGCTCACCGTCGGACGGCGCCGGGCGGCTCGTACCGGGCACCCAGGCGGCGCCGTTCCAGTACCGGACGTAGCCGGGGATGGACGGATCGGGGTAGTAGCCCTCGCGGGGCCTGTCGTCGCCGGGGGCCGGGGTTGGGGCGCTCATGTCCGTCGTCCCGTATCTGCTCGGGGGTCGTGTGCGGCTCCACATCTATCAGACCGGCGCGTGTCGCCGGGGGGCTCCCGCCGCACCGCCCCCTTCCGTGCACGGTTCCTCCCCGACCTCGTACGAAGGGCTCGTACGGGGGCGCGGACGGGGGCCCGTACGAGCCCTTCGAAAGTTCTCCGAAAAACTTTCCCGAAGTCGCGTAATGCTCGGCGCTCCTCGCGCTCTGACTCTCTGCGGGCCTGTTCCGGGTCCGCGCGGAACAGAGAAGAGAGAAAGGAAGCGCGAGCGATATGCACACCGTGGTGGAACGCGAGCTGGAGCTGAAACTGGTCCTCTCGCCGGAGCGCTCGATCCCCGTGCCGGCCCGGCTCAGCTACCGCACCGACGATCCGTACGCCGTCCACATCGCCTTTCACATCGGCTCGGAGAACCCCGTGAACTGGACGTTCGCCCGGGAGCTGCTCGTGGAGGGGGTGTTCCGGCCGTGCGGCCACGGCGACGTGCGGGTGTGGCCGACGAAGGTCGAGGGCAAGTCCGTGGTCCTGATGGCGCTGAGCTCCCCCGACGGGGACGCGCTCCTGGAGGCCCCGGCGCCCGCCGTGTCGGCCTGGCTGGAGCGCACCCTGCGGGTGGTCCCTCCGGGCTCTGAGGCCGAGCGGCTCGGCATCGACGACGGCCTCGCCGAGCTGCTCGCCCCCACCCCCGGCCGCGCCGACGAGCTGTGGCTGCGGGACCCGTGGCCCTCTGACGAGTCCAAGGACGGTGAGTGAGCGCGAGCGTCACGGGGGAGCCCACCACGGGGGTGGGTGAGAGCGAGGGCTCTCAGAAGAGCTTGCCCGGGTTGAGGAGGTGGTGCGGGTCGAAGGCGGCCTTGACGGCGCGCTGCATCTCGACGCCGACGGGTCCGAGTTCGCGCGCCAGCCACTCCTTCTTGAGGACGCCGACGCCGTGCTCACCGGTGATGGTGCCGCCGAGTTCGAGGCCGAGGGCCATGATCTCGTCGAAGGACTCGCGGGCGCGCCGGGACTCGTCGGGGTCGGCGGCGTCGAAGCAGACGGTGGGGTGCGTGTTGCCGTCGCCCGCGTGCGCGCACACGCCGATGGTCAGGGCGTACTTGTCCGCGATGCGCTCGACGCCGTCGAGCATGTCGCCGAGCCGGGAGCGCGGCACGCACACGTCGTCGATCATCGTGGTGCCCTTGACCGCTTCGAGGGCGGTGAGCGACAGGCGGCGCGCCTGGAGCAGGAGTTCGGACTCGGCCGCGTCCTCCGCGGGGACGACCTGGGTGGCGCCCGCCGCCTCGCACAGGGCGCCGACGGCGGCGAGGTCCGCGGCCGGGTCCGGGGTGTCGAAGGCGGCCAGGAGCAGGGCCTCGGTGGTCTCCGGCAGGCCCATGTGGGCGAGGGAGTTGACGGCCCGGATCGTCGTGCGGTCCATCAGTTCGAGGAGCGACGGCACATGGCCCCCCTCCATGATCCGGCACACGGCGTCACAGGCCGCGGCCGCCGAGCCGAACTCGGCCGCGAGGGCGAGCTGTCGGGGCGGCTGCGGCTTGAGCGCGAGGATCGCCCGGACGACGATGCCGAGGCTCCCCTCGGAGCCGACGAACAGGCGCGTCAGGTCGTATCCGGCGACGCCCTTGGCGGTGCGGCGGCCGGTGCGCAGGAGGCGCCCGTCGGCGAGGACGACGTCGAGGCCGAGGACGTACTCGGCCGTCACGCCGTACTTCACGCAGCACAGGCCGCCCGACGCGGTGCCGATGTTCCCGCCGATGGTGCACGTCTCCCAGCTGGAGGGGTCGGGCGGGTAGGCGAGGCCGTGGGCGGCGACCGCGCGCGAGAGAGCGGCGTTGACGACGCCCGGCTCGACGACGGCCACGCGGTCCACGGGGTTGATCTCCAGGATGCGGTCCATCTTCACGAGCGAGAGCACGACGCAGCCGTCGCTGGCGTTGGCCCCGCCCGACAGGCCCGTGCGGGCGCCCTGCGGCACGACGGGCACGCGCAGCTCGGTGGCAGTGCGCATGACGTGCTGGACCTGCTCGACGGTGCGGGGCAGGACGACCGCGGCCGGGCTGCCCGCCGCGCAGAAGCTCGCCATGTCGTGCGCGTACGAGGACGTGACGTCCGGGTCGGTGAGGACCGCGTCGGCGGGGAGGCCCGCCCGGAGGGCTTCGATGAGGGCGCTGCTCATGATCACAGCCTCGCACCCGGGGCCATCGGTGTGAACCCGTGTGCGACGCCCTCCGCGTGCCGCGACGCGATCTTCGTATTGACGCACAGTGAGCGCCATGGAGACCGAGAAGCCCGGCGCGGGCGAGGAGCAGGCCGCGAGCCCCGCCGAGGGCCGGGCCCCGGCGCTCGGCCCCGCCGGGTCCGTGGCCCGGCTGCTCGACGGGCTCGCCGGGGAGCGGCGGCCGCGCCGGCGCGGGCTGCGGCGGGCCCTCGTGGGGTCCGTGGCGGGCGCCGCCGTGCTGGGCGGCGTACTGGTGCTCGTGCTGGTGCCCGGCGCGGGCGAGCGGGCCGCACCACCCGCGCCGGGGCCCGCCGGGCGCGCCCTGGCCGCCGCGGGCACCGGGGTGCCGGCCGCGCTGCCCGACCTGGCCGCGCTCATCGGCGAGCGCGAGGCCCATCTGCGGGCGCACCCCGGCGACGACCAGTCGTGGGCGGTCCTCGGCTCGGCGTACGTCGAACAGGGCGCGCGGACGGGGGACTTCATGTCCTACCCGAAGGCCGAGCACGCGCTGCGCGCCTCCCTGAAGGCGCGGCCCGAGGGGAACGCGGACGCCGTCGCCGGGCTCGCGGCGCTCGCCGGCGCGCGGCACGACTACCGGGCGGCGCGGACGTGGGGCGAGCGGGCGGTGCGGCTCGCGCCGAAGCGGTGGATGACGTATCCGGTGCTCATCGAGGCCTACCGGGGCCTCGGTGACGCCAAGGGCGTGGCCCGTTCGCTGGCGGCGCTGCAGAAGCTGAGGTCCGGGGCGGCCGTCATGGCCCGGGCCGGGACGGTCTACCGCGACCGGGGCTGGCGCGAGGATGCGGCGGCCGCGCTCACCGACGCGGCGGCGCTCGCCGAGGGCCCCGCCGAGCGGGCCGCGGCGCTCCACCGGGTCGGGGAGCTGTCCTGGGAGCGGGGCGAGCCCGCGCAGGCCCTTCGCTACGCCGAGGCGGCGCTCGCGGCCGACCCGGGGCAGCCTCCCGCGCTGGCGGCGAAGGGGCGCGCCCTCGCCGCGCTCGGCCGCACCTCGGAGGCGCTGCAGGCGTACCGGGGCGCGCTCGCCAAGTGGCCGGAGCCGCAGTACGCCCTGGAGCTGGGCGAGTTGTACGAGTCCTTGAAGCTGATGCCCGCCGCGCGGGCGCAGTACGACCTGGTGCGGGCGCGGGTCCGGGACGCCGGGCGCGGCGGCGTGAACGACGAGCGGGTGCTCGGGCTCTTCGAGGCGGACCACGGGGACCCGGAGGCCGCGGTGCGGCGGCTGCGGGCGGAGTTCGCGCGGCACGGGAGTCCGGAGAACGCGGACGCGCTGGGGTGGGCGCTGCACCGGGCCGGGGACTCAGGGGCAGGGCTTCCGTTCGCGGAGCGGGCGATGAAGAAGGGGCCGCGCAGTGCGGTGTTCGCCTATCACCGGGGGGAGATCGAGCGGGAGCTCGGGCGGTACGGGGCGGCGCGGCGGCATCTCACGGAGGCCCTGCGGGTGAACCCGTACTTCTCCCCGCTGGGCGCCGCGGCGGCGCGCAGCGCCCTTGAGGCCCTGGGCGACCCGCCCGAGGGCGGCCCCGCCCAGCTCTACGCCCCACCGGGAGCCCCGGTCCCGAAGCTCCCCGCTCCCCGCGGGGCCCGGGCGCCTCGCTGAGGCGGCGCCCGGTCCCGTACCCGGAAGGGGCGGCTCAGAGGTTGCCGCGCTTCTCCTGCTCGCGCTCGATCGCCTCGAACAGGGCCTTGAAGTTGCCCTTGCCGAAGCCCATCGAGCCGTGGCGCTCGATCATCTCGAAGAAGACCGTCGGCCGGTCCTGGACCGGCTTGGTGAAGATCTGCAGCAGATAGCCGTCCTCGTCGCGGTCGACCAGGATCTTCAGCTCGCGCAGCGTCTCCACGGGCACCCGGGTCTCACCGGCCCACTCGCCGAGGGTGTCGTAGTAGGAGTCGGGGGTGTCGAGGAACTGCACGCCCGCCGCGCGCATGGCGCGCACCGTGGCGACGATGTCGTTCGTGGCGAGCGCGATGTGCTGGACGCCCGCGCCGCCGTAGAACTCCAGGTACTCGTCGATCTGGGACTTCTTCTTGGCGATGGCGGGCTCGTTGATCGGGAACTTCACCTTCAGGGTCCCGTCGGCCACCACCTTCGACATCAGCGCCGAGTACTCGGTCGCGATGTCGTCGCCCACGAACTCCTTCATGTTCGTGAAGCCCATGACCTTGTTGTAGAAGCCGACCCACTCGTTCATCTTGCCGAGCTCGACGTTGCCCACACAGTGGTCGATGGCCTGGAAGGTCCGCTTGGCGGGCGGCTCGACGATCGGCGACGCCGCCACGAAGCCGGGCAGGTACGGGCCGTCGTAGCCCTTGCGCTCGACCAGGGTGTGGCGGGTCTTGCCGTACGTCGCGATGGCCGCGAGGACCACCGTGCCGTTCTCGTCCTTGACCTCGTACGGCTCGTCGATGCCGCGCGCCCCGTGCTCGACGGCGTACGCGTACGCGGCGCGCGCGTCCGGCACCTCGATGGCGAGGTCGACGACGCCGTCGCCGTGCGCGGCCACGTGCTCGGCGAGGAAGGCGCCCCGCTCGGTGGAGGGCTTGATGACCGAGGTGAAGACGAACCGCGCGGCGCCGTTCTCCAGAACGTAACTGGCGGTCTCGCGGCTGCCGTTCTCCGGTCCGGAGTAGGCCACGAGCTTCATGCCGAACGCCGTGGAGTAGTAGTGCGCGGCCTGCTTGGCGTTGCCCACGGCGAAGACGACCGCGTCCATTCCCTTGACCGGGAAGGGGTCGGCCTCGCGCGCGGTTTCGGGCGTGGTGTGTGTGGTCTGAGTCATACTCCGAGGCTCCCGCCGAACCGCAAGATGCGCAATAGTTCGCGTATTCACTGGGCAATGTGCGCAGCGAACGCCGAGGAACGCCGGGCGTTCTGTACATCCTGACCATTTCGGAGGCGGCATGTCGATCGATCATCTGGACGGCAGGCTCATCGTGCTGCTCGCGCGCGAGCCGCGGATCGGCGTCCTGGAGGCGTCCCGCAGGCTCGGCGTCGCACGCGGCACGGTGCAGGCCCGCATGGACCGGCTTCAGTCGAACGGAGTCATCCGCGGCTTCGGCCCGGAGGTGGACCCGGCGGCGCTCGGCTACCCGGTCACGGCGTTCGCGACCCTGGAGATCAAACAGGGCCAGGGCGCCGACGTGCGGGCGCACTTGGCGGGCGTGGCCGAGGTCCTCGAACTGCACACCATCACCGGGCACGGCGACATGCTGTGCCGTCTGGTGGCCCGCTCCAACGCGGATCTCCAACGTGTGATCGACCGGGTGGTGGGTTTTGATGGCATCGTCCGGGCCTCCACGGCGATCGTCATGGAGAACCCCGTTCCGCTGCGGATCATCCCGCTGGTGGAGCAGGCGTCCGGCGGCTGACGGCACGAGCGACGTGGGTGTGGGTAGGGAGTAGGGCGATCCACCCGTACGACGCACGCGGGCGCGGGGAGACTCCCCGCGCCGTCTGGCGCACCCCGCGAGGTGAGCGGCACGGTGAACTTCTGGGACTACCTCGGCAACCGTCACCAGCAGTTGCTGATGGACGCGTACCAGCACGCCAGCGCGGTCTTCCAGTGCATGGTGGTGGCCACGGTCATCGGCGTGCTGATCGGTGTGGCCACGTACCGCAGCGAGTGGGCGGGCAACCTCGCCACGACCGCGACCTCCACGATCCTGACCATCCCGTCGCTCGCCATGATCGGTCTGCTGATCCCGGTCGTGGGCCTCGGCGTCGCGCCGACGGTGACGGCCCTGACGCTGTACGGCCTCCTTCCGATCGTGCGCAACTCCATCGTGGGCCTGCGCGGCGTCGACCCCACCCTGGTGGACGCCGCGAAGGGCATCGGGATGTCCCGCCTGCACCGGCTCGTGCGGATCGAGCTGCCGCTGGCGTGGCCGCCGATCCTGACCGGCATCCGGGTCTCCACCCAGATGCTGATGGGCATCGCCGCGATCGCCGCCTACGCCTCCGGGCCGGGGCTCGGCAACGAGATCTTCCGCGGCATCGCCTCGCTCGGCAGCAAGAACGCGCTCAACCAAGTGCTCGCGGGCACGCTCGGGATCATCGTCCTGGCGCTGCTCTTCGACGCCGCGTACGTCCTGATCGGCCGTCTGACGATTCCGAGGGGGATCCGTGTCTGAGACTCCGGAGAGGCCCGCCCCGTCCCCCGCGCCCGGCGCGGCGGGCTCCACCGCCGACCAGGCGGGCTCCACCGCCACCTCGCCCGCCACCGGGGCCACCGCCACCACCGGGGCGACGATCGAGCTCGAAAGCCTCACCAAGCGCTACCCCGGCAGCTCCGAACCGGCCGTGGACAGCGTGAACATGGAGATCAAGGCGGGCGAGATCGTGATCTTCGTCGGCCCCTCGGGCTGCGGCAAGTCCACCACGCTGAAGATGATCAACCGGCTGATCGAGCCGACCAGCGGCCGCATCCGCATCAACGGCGAGGACGTCACCGACATCGACCCGGTGAAGCTGCGCCGCAAGGTCGGCTACGCCATCCAGTCCTCCGGCCTCTTCCCGCACATGACGGTCGCTCAGAACATCGCGCTCGTCCCGAAGATGGTGGGCTGGGGCAAGGCCAGGATCAAGGAGCGGGTGGAGGAGATGCTGGACCTGGTCGGGCTCGACCCGGCCGAGTTCCACGGCCGCTATCCGCGCCAGCTCTCCGGCGGCCAGCAGCAGCGCGTGGGCGTGGCCCGGGCGCTCGCGGCCGATCCGCCCGTGCTCCTCATGGACGAGCCGTTCGGCGCGGTCGACCCGATCACCCGCGACCACCTCCAGGACGAGCTGATCCGGCTCCAGCACGAGCTGCACAAGACGATCGTCTTCGTCACCCACGACTTCGACGAGGCCATCAAGCTGGGCGACCGCATCGCCGTGCTCCGCGAGCGCTCGCACATCGCGCAGTTCGACACCCCCGAGGCGATCCTCACCAACCCGGCCGACGACTTCGTGTCGGGCTTCGTCGGCGCGGGCGCGGCCCTGAAGCGGCTGAACCTGACGCGCGTACGGGACGTGGAGATGGCCGACGTGCCGACGGTGACGGTCGACGACCCGCTCCAGACCATCTTCGACAAGCTGCGCGCGAGCGGCACCAACGAACTGCTCCTGCTCGACAAGCGCGGCCGCCCCTACAAGTGGCTCAGGCGCGGCGACCTGATGCGCGCCAAGGGCTCCCTGGCCCGCGCCGGCACCCTCGTGCACGACACGGTGACCCGGGACGCCACGCTCCGCGACGCCCTGGAGGCGGTCCTCACCGACAACGCGGGCCGGGTCGCCGTGACCGGGCGGCGCGGCGAGTACACGGGCGTCGTCGACATGGAGACGCTGATGAACTCCGTGCACGAGATGCTGGAGGCCGACCGCCTCGACGCCCTGGAGCACCAGCACGAACTGGAGCAGCAGCGGGCCCAGTTGACGCAGAAGGAGCAGGAAGGCGACGGCGGCGGGGAGGCGGAGCGTTGAGTCCGGTGCCCGGCAACGAGCCGCGCGTCCCCGAGCGCAAGCACGCCGCCCGGCAGGCGTCGCGCCCGCGCGGCGAGCACGAGGTCAAGGGCCTGGCCTTCCGCGACGACGGCGAGGCCGGGCAGGAGACGCCCGCGACCCCGGTGGCGCGCGAGCCGCGCCGGGTGACCTGGCAGAAGCTGACGTTCCTGCCCGCGCTGCTCGCGGCGGTCCTGATCGCCACCTGGATCTGGTTCGAGCAGGCCGACCTGGACGAGATCTCCAAGAACGCGCTGTCCAACGGCCAGGTAGGCAAGGCCCTGCGGCAGCACGTCGAGCTGACGGCGATCTCCACCTTCTTCGTGCTGATCATCGCGATCCCGCTGGGGATCCTGCTGACGCGGCGCCGCTTCCGCAAGGGCGCCCCGGTGGCCATGGCCCTGGCGAACACGGGCCAGGCGACGCCCGCGATCGGCCTGCTCGCCCTCCTGGTGATCTGGATGGGCATCGGCGAGAAGGCGGCCCTGACGGGCATCATCATCTACGCCGTCCTGCCGGTGCTCTCCAACACGATCGCGGGCCTGAAGGCGAACGATCCCACCCTGCTCGAAGCCGCGCGGGGCATCGGCATGTCCCCGCTCGGCGTGCTCGCCCGGGTCGAACTCCCGCTGGCCGTCCCGCTGATCCTCGCGGGCGTGCGCACCGCGCTCGTCCTGAACGTGGGCACGGCGACGCTCGCGACCTTCGGCGGCGGCGGGGGCCTCGGCGTCCTGATCACCACGGGCATCACCAACCAGCGCATGCCGGTCCTGATGCTCGGCTCGATCCTCACGGTGGTCCTCGCCCTGCTCGTGGACTGGCTGGCCTCGCTCGCCGAAGTGGTCCTCAGCCCGCGCGGTCTGGAGGTGCGCTCATGAGGTGGGCGGCGCGTACGAAGGCGTGGGGCGCGGTGGCCGGGGTCCTCCTGGCGGCGGGCGGCTGCGGTCTGACCAGCGGCTCGCCGATGGTGGACGACGTGAAGCCCGGCACCGTCGGCCGGGGGCAGCCCCTGAAGGGCGCCGACCTCACGGTCACCTCGAAGGAGTTCACCGAGCAGCTGATCCTCGGCGCGATCATGGGCATCGCCTTCCAGGCGGCGGGCGCGGACGTCCTGGACCGCACCGGCATCCAGGGCTCGATCGGCGCGCGGGAGGCGGTCAAGGGCGGGGACGCGGACGCCATGTACGAGTACACGGGCACCGCGTGGATCACCTACCTCGGCAACGCCAAGCCCGTCACCGACCCGCGCCAGCAGTGGGAGGTGGTCCGCGAGGCCGACGCGAAGAACGGCCTGACCTGGCTGCCGCCCGCCTCCCTGAACAACACCTACGCCCTCGCCATGAACGAGTCCAACTTCAAGAAGTACGGCACCAAGACGCTGTCCGACGTCGCCGCCCTGGCGAAGAAGGACCCCAAGGCCGTCACGGTGTGCGTGGAGGGCGAGTTCGCCAACCGCGCGGACGGCCTGCCCGGCATGCAGAAGGCGTACGGCATGAAGCTCCCGGCCGGGAACATCACGCAGATGGACACCGGGATCATCTACACCCAGGCCCGGAAGGGCACCTGCACGTACGGCGAGGTCTTCACGACGGACGGCCGCATCAAGGCCATGAACCTGACGCCGATGGCGGACGACCGCCACTTCTTCCCCAACTACAACGCGGCCCCCGAGATCAACAGCAAGACCCTCAAGAAGTACCCGGAGATCGCGGAGGTCCTCGCGCCCATCACGAAGAAGCTCGACAACAAGGTGGCGCAGGACCTGAACTCCAAGGTCGACGTGGACGGCGAGGATCCGCACGAGGTGGCGAAGGACTGGATGGTGGAGCAGGGCTTCGTGAAGGAGTAGCCCCCGTCCCGGAGGCGCTCCCGGCGCCTTCCGGCCATGCAAAGACTCCCTTGCAAAGAATGCGTTGCAACGGAGTCTTTGCATGCGTACGCTGATGAGCATGACGCAGGACCCGAAGCCCCGGAAGATCCATCACCTCGACGCGCGCTCGCTGCGCGGCCTCGCGCATCCACTGCGGATGCGGCTGCTCACCTCACTGCGCTTCGACGGCCCGGCCACCGCCTCCCAACTCGCCGCCCGTCTGGGCGAGTCGAGCGGCGCGACCAGCTACCACCTGCGCCAGCTCGCGGAGTACGGCTTCGCGGAGGACGACCCGGAGCGCGGCAAGGGCAGGGAGCGGTGGTGGCGCTCCGTCCACCAGGGCACGTACCTGGACGACGACCTGCGCACCGACCCGACCCCGGAGGTGCGGGGCGCGCTCAACGCCTATCTGCACGAGTCCGCGACGCACCACGCCCAGGAGCTGGCCACCTGGCTCGGCACCGAGGGCGACTGGTCCAAGGAGTGGGTCGAGTCCTCGGACATGAGCGACTTCACGCTGCGGCTCACCCCGGCGCAGAACGCGGAGCTGGGCCGCAAGGTCCACGAACTCATCGAGAGCTACCGGCAGTTGTCCCCCGACGACGACGCTCCGGACGCGGCCCGGGTGCGCATCCACCTGCACGCGTTCCCGACGACGACCGCACCCGACGCCCACGACGACTGAGACATCCAAGACGACTGAGGCATCCAAGACGACCGGGAGGAGTGCGTCACCGTGCACCCCGACATCCATCTGCTCCTGCACGACACCCGCGCCGCCGAGCTGCGCCGCGAGGCCCCCGCCCGCAGACCGGCCAGGCCCCCGATCCGCACCCAACTGGGCTGGACCATGGTCGAGTTGGGCCTGCGCCTGGTCAGCAGCTCGGAACCTTCTCGCCCTTCTGCAGCGCCCGCAGCGCGTCGACCGTACCGGACAGCGTGGTGACCGGGACCAGCTGAAGCCCCTTCGGCTTCTCCGCCTCGGCGTCCGAGCACTCGGCCTTCGGCACGAGGAAGACGGTGGCGCCGTCACGGGCCGCGGCCTGCGTCTTCAGGGAGACGCCGCCGACGGCGCCCACCTTGCCGTCCGCCTTGATCGTGCCGGTCCCGGCGATCGTGCGGCCGCCGGTCAGGTCGCCGCCGCTGCCGTTCCCGTCCAGCTTGTCGATGATGCCGAGCGCGAGGAAGAGCCCGGCGCTCGGCCCGCCGATCTTCCCCAGGTCGGCGTTGACCTTGACCTTGTCGGTGCCGTCCACGCCGTCCGCGCGCAGGTAGTGCAGCGCCGCCTTCGTGGCGTCGTCCTGCGACTCGCGCATGTCGCCGAGGTTGCGCTCCTCGACCTTCTTCTCGTCGTCGCCGTCCGGATAGACCGAGTCCTTGGGCATCACGGCCCGGTCCGTACGGAACCAGCCGTCGATCACGTCGCCGAGCCGCACGGTCATCTGCGGCCCCGTCGCCACGATCGTCGTCATCCGCAGCTGGCCCTCGGTCTTCCGCGTGGGCGCCCCGGAGATCGTGAGCACCGGCTTGCCCTCGTACTCCCCCAGCACGTCGGCGGTGCCGCCGGGCTGCGCCACGGCGAACGGGAGGGGCGCGAGCCCAGCAACGGCCAGGAGGGCGACGACCGGCGCGGCAGCCAGGGCGAGGACTTTGGGGCGGCTCAGACGAGCGAGGCGGGACAGCACAGCCTCAAATGTAATGGGTCACCCGCGGCGCGGGGGATCGCGGCCTGCGGCCTGCTCGTCCTCAAACGCCGGACGGGCTTGGATTTCCTCAGCGCAGCGCCTCCGCGACCTCGCGGGCCGCGTCCACCACCCGCGGGCCCACCCGCTCGGGCACCGAGTCCGCGAGCATGACCACGCCCACGCTGCCCTCCAGGCCGGTCACGCCGACCAGGGGGGCGGCGGCGCCGCTGGCCCCGGCCTCCAGTTCGCCGTGGGTGAGCGCGTACCCGGGGTCGGTGATGTGCCCCTGCCGGGCGGCGAGGATGGCCTTGCCCGCGGCGCCCCGGTCCAGGGGGTGGCGGAACCCGGTCCGGTACGCCACGTGGTAGTCGGTCCACGTCGGCTCGACCACGGCGACGGCGAGCGCCTCCGTGCCGTCGACGAGGGTCAGGTGGGCCGTGGCCCCTATGTCCTCGGCGAGGGAGCGCAGGGCGGGCAGGGCGGCCTCGCGCACCAGGGGGTGCACCTGGCGGCCGAGCCGCAGGACCCCGAGGCCCACCCGGGCCCGGCCGCCCAAGTCGCGGCGCACGAGGGCGTGTTGCTCAAGGGTGGCGAGGAGCCGGTACACGACGGTCCGGTTGACGCCGAGCTTGTTGGACAGCTCGGTGACGGTCAGGCCGTGGTCGGTGTCGGCGAGCAGCTTGAGGACGCGCAGTCCTCGGTCGAGCGTCTGAGATGTCTCCGCGGTCACGACGCCCACTCCTTAGTCGTGAGGGTCGACGGCCCCCTCTGCGGCGGGCACCGGCTGCGCTCCGGGGCGGCGCTGCCACGGGGCGTTGTGTAGCGGGGACAGTAGCGAGGGCGTCCCGCTCAGCGGAAGACTCCGTCCAGAATCCGGTCAAGGGGACGGAAAGACGGTCCGGATCATCCCGATACGCACCCCCGTATGTGTATGCGGAACGCACAATGCCTGCACGGAGTGCGCACGTTTCCCGACCTTCCGGTAACGAGCAGGCCTCACGGGAGCAGCCTTTTTTGGGGGCGCGGGGAACTGCGCGCCCAGCCACAGCCGATCCGCGGACGAAGACGGCGCGGCGCACGGCTACCGCATACGCGTGGCCCACTCCTGCACCTTGGCGATGCGCTGCCGCAGCTGCCCGGCGGTGGCCTCCGCGGACGGCGGCCCCCCGCACACGCGCCGCAGCTCCGTGTGGACCACCCCGTGCGGCTTCCCGCTCTGGTGGACGTACGCCCCGACCATCGTGTTCAGCTGCTTGCGCAGTTCGAGGAGCTCCTTGTGGGAGACCACGGGCCGCCGCTCCGCGGGCAGCTCCAGAAGGTCGGCCTCCTCGGCGGGCTTCTTCTTGCTGTGGGCGATCTGGCGGGCCTGCCGCTTCTGGAGCAGGAGCTGCACCTGGTCGGGCTCCAGGAGCCCCGGGATGCCGAGGTAGTCCTGCTCCTCCTCGCTGCCGGGGTGGGCCTGCATGCCGAACTCGGCACCGTCGTAGAGCACCCGGTCGAAGACGGCCTCGGACTCCAGGGCCTCGAAGGAGAACTGCTCCTGCTCACCGGTGTCCTCGTCCTGCTGCTTGTTCGCCTCGTCCATCTCCTTCTCGGACTCGGCGTACGGGTCCTCGTCCTCGCCCTGCTTCTTCGGCTTGTCGAGGGCGTGGTCGCGCTCGACCTCCATCTCGTTGGCGAAGCCGAGCAGGTCGGGGACGGTGGGCAGGAAGACGGACGCGGTCTCGCCGCGCCGCCGGGAGCGCACGAAGCGGCCCACGGCCTGGGCGAAGAACAGCGGGGTCGAGATCGTCGTCGCGTACACGCCGACCGCGAGCCGGGGCACGTCGACGCCCTCGGACACCATGCGGACGGCGACCATCCAGCGGTCGTCGCTGCCGCTGAAGTCGTCGATGCGCTGCGAGGCCCCGGTGTCGTCGGAGAGCACGAGGGTGGCCTTCGTCCCGGTGATCTCCCGGATGAGCTTGGCGTACGCGCGCGCCGACTCCTGGTCGGAGGCGATCACCAGGGCGCCCGCGTCGGGGATGGCCTTGCGGACCTCGCTGAGGCGGCGGTCGGCGGCCCGCAGCACGTTCGGCATCCAGTCGCCGCGCGGGTCGAGGGCGGTGCGCCAGGCCTGCGAGACCGCGTCCTTGGTCATCGGCTCGCCGAGCCGGGCGGCGATCTCGTCACCGGCCTTGGTGCGCCAGCGCATGTTGCCGCTGTAGGAGAGGAAGATGACGGGCCGCACGACACCGTCGCCGAGCGCGCTGCCGTATCCGTACGTGTAGTCGGCGGAGGACCGGCGGATGCCGTCGTTCCCCTCCTCGTACGTCACGAAGGGGATGGGGTTGGTGTCGGAGCGGAAGGGCGTGCCGGTCAGGGCCAGGCGCCGGGTCGCGGGCTCGAAGGCCTCCAGACAGGCCTCGCCCCAGGACTTGGAGTCACCGGCGTGGTGGATCTCGTCGAGGATGACGAGGGTCTTGCGCTGCTCCGAGCGGTTGCGGTGCAGCATGGGCCGGACGCCGACGCCCGCGTACGTCACGGCGACGCCGTGGTACTCCCTGCTGAGCGGGCCCGCGCTGTACTCCGGGTCCAGCTTGATGCCTATGCGAGCCGCGGCCTCGGCCCACTGCTTCTTCAGGTGCTCGGTGGGGGCGACCACGGTGACCTGCTGCACCACGTGGTGGTGCAGCAGCCAGGACGCGAGCGTCAGCGCGAACGTGGTCTTGCCGGCGCCGGGCGTCGCCACCGCGAGGAAGTCGCGCGGCTGCTCCTGGATGTACTTCTCCATCGCCCCCTGCTGCCAGGCGCGCAGCTTGCTGGCAGTGCCCCAGGGAGCGCGCCCCGGGAAGGCGGGCGAGAGGTGGTGGTTGGAGGCGGCGGTGGTAGTCACGGTCTCCGTTTTTGACGCTGGGGGTACGTACGACAACCGGGCCACCCTACCGGTGGGATGACCGCACTCCGGGGCTGACGCTCGGGTCCGCCCCGGGGTGCGACGCGGTTCACACCGGTCCGCCGGGGATGATTCAGGCCGTCTTCGCAGGTCCCCGCAGGCGTGTGCCCAGCCATGCCCCGGCGAGCGCCACGGCCGCCATCGGCAGGAACACCGCGGTGAAGGCGCCCGGGTGCGAGCCCGCGGCCCCGGCGTCCGCGCCGTGGGCGCCGATCACGCCGCCGCCGAGCGCGGCGAAGGCGGCGCCGCCCGCGGCGAGCAGGAGGGCGTTGGACAGGCCGTCGGATATCTGGAGCGAGGCGGAGTTCGTCCCCGCGTCCTCCGGGGGCGACAGGCGGAGCAGCAGCACGCTGGTCGAGGCGATGACCATGCCCATGCCGAGGCAGCCGACGCCCCAGGCGACCGCGACGGTCCACACCGGCACGGCGTCGATCAGCACGCCGGGCGCGGTGGCGATGGCCGCGGCGACGAGCACCATGCCGACGACCACCAGCTTCTCCCGGTGGGCCTCCATGCGCGGCCGCGACTGCGCGTACGAGCCGAGGGCCCAGGTCGCGCCGCCCGCCGCGAGCGAGAGGCCCGCGAGCGTGGGCGACAGGCCGCGCTCGCTGACCAGCATCAGCGGCACGAACG
Source organism: Streptomyces sp. AN091965 (assembly GCF_022698285.1). Lineage (NCBI taxonomy): Bacteria > Bacillati > Actinomycetota > Actinomycetes > Kitasatosporales > Streptomycetaceae > Streptomyces > Streptomyces sp. AN091965. The sequence goes on from NZ_JALDMY010000001.1 coordinate 4,056,346, forward strand.
ACTCGGCGGCGACGAAGGACCCGGCGGCCACGCCCCGCAGCAGCACCACGGAGGGCAGCCCGCGCGCGGCCCGGTAGGTGCCGCGCGGCAGCAGGCCGAGCACGGACGGCACCAGGACGGCCGCGCCGACCGCCGCCGGGAGCAGGGACAGCCAGCGCAGGTCCTGTCCCGCGTACTGGAGCAGGCCCGCGCCGAGCGAGATGCCGAGGGCGAGGCGGACGCGGCGGCGGTCCAGGGGCTCGGCGGGGGCGTCGGGGTCCAGCGGGCCCGAGGCGTCGCGGCGGATCGCGGGCAGCGCGAGCGCGAGGGGCGCGGCGACCAGGACCGGGACGCCGATGAACACCCACCGCCACCCCAGGTGCTCCGTGACCGTGCCCGACACCAGGGGGCCGACCACGGACGGCACCACCCAGGCCGCCGCGAACGACGCCAGGATCGCCGGGCGGAGCCGCTCCGGATAGGCCCTGCTCACCACCACGTACAGGGACACGATGACGAGGCCGCCGCCGAGGCCCTGCACGGCGCGGCCCAGGATGAACTGCCACATCGCGCCCGCCGTGCCGGACAGGAGGAGGCCCGCCGCGAACGCGGACATGCCCGCGGTCAGCGGGCCGAGCGGTCCGCGCCGGTCCCCCCACTGCCCGGCGAGGACCATCCCGAACAGGCTGGTCGTGAAGTACGCGGAGAACCCGAACGCGTACAGCGACACCCCGTCGAGCTCGCGGGCCGCCACCGGCATCGCCGTGCCGACGGCGGTCGCCTCGAAGGCGATGAGCAGCACGACGGAGACCATCCCGATGCTCAGCGCCCGATACGGTTTCGCAAGCACACCGCCCTCGGGCACCTCGTGGGGTGCCGCCTGCGGGGCGGCCGGCGCGGTGGCGACATCGGTGTCGCGGGAGGTGTCGCGGGAGTCGCGGGAGTCGTGGGCGGTCATGCCCGTCAGCGTAGAAGCGACCACTGACACGTGACGCCTGCCTTGAGACGGGCCCTGCCTGGTCCCTTGGTCGTACGCCCCCGGCCCCTTCCACGGAGGTCGCGCGGCTGCTCCCTCCGCCCGCGGAACGGGGACCGGCGGCTCTACCGGGGCCTGGCCCCCGGCGGCTCCGCCAGGGACCCGCGCACCGGGCTCACAGCACCTTCGCGCTCTTCAGGACCGCGTCCGCCGCCTCCTGCTCGTCGCCCGCGCCCGGCTTCGCCATGCCCATCAGGAACACCGACCGCGCGGCGTCCGCCTTGATCACCGTCAGGCGCAGACGGGTCTCGCCGCCCTCGCCGCCCTTCAGTACGAGGACGACGGTGTGGGCGGGGTGCCCGCCGACCGTGGTCGCCTCGGACTCGGTCTGCTCCGCCGACCCGTCCGGGTTGAAGAACTCCGCGTTGGACCGGGCGGCGCGCTCCGTCTGCGCCTTCAGGTCCGACTCCGCGACGGCGCCCCCGCGCCCGGTGACGACCATGCCGAACCGCTCCCCGTCGCCGCCCTCCCCCGTGTCCTCCCCTGTGTCCTCCGTCCGGATCGAGCTGGTGAAGGCGTCGACGAGGTCCCCCTTGTCCCGCTTCCAGCCCTCGGGGAGCCGGTACGACACCCCGGCCTTCAGATCCGTCTCCCAGGGCCGCCCCGCCAACGGATCGTCGTCCCCGCCCCTGTTCCACCACCAGGCCCCGAGCCCGGCGCCCACCAGCGCCACGAGCACGCCCGCGACGATCCCCTGCCGCCGCCGCGACCGCCCCGACAGCGACGGCTGCGACGGCTGCGGCGCATAGGGAGGCGGAGGGGGAACCGGGGCCTGCGAGGGCGGTGTCGTCATGCGCACCAGTGTCGCCAACGGCCCGGAAACGGCCTTGAGTACGGGTACTCAGGGGCTACTCACGCGGCACGGCTTTCGGACACGTTTTCCTTGTGACGCCGCACACGAGCCGTGATGTGGCTGTGAAGATCTTTCACGGTATCGTCACTTCCGCCGGAGGATCTGCGGTACGCGCCCCGCGCAGGTGAACGCGCCGCAGGATCGGCGTCGTTCAAGAATGCACTATTTATCCGCAGGTGTCCGTATTGACGGGCAACCCTTCGCGTCGATTACGGCCGCACATCTCCCTCCCTGTACGCATGGTCCCGGCAGTTCCGCCCGACCACCGGAACCGCCTTTCCACCACGCACACTTGGGGGTTTTACGCATGTCCGGAATCACCCGCCGCCAGGCCATCGGCGCCGCGAGCGCCGTCGCCGGGGCCGCCGTCGTCGGTGTCGGCGCCGCCCAGGGTCCCGCCCTCGCCGCCGGCCACGGCGCCGAGCCCGGCTCCTTCGACGAGGTCTACCTCGGCCGCCGCATCCAGGGCGGGCCCGCCGGAGGCCACGGCGGCCACCACGCCGACCACGGCGGCGGCTACTCCGTCCGCATCGACGGCGACGAGCTCCACATCATGCGCAACGCCGACGGCACCTGGATCAGCGTCATCAACCACTACGACCCGCAGGCCACGCCTCGCGCCCTCGCCCGCGCCGCCGTCGACGACCTCCAGGGCGCAGCCCTCGTCCCGCTCGCCCCCGCCACCCGCTGATCCGGAGCCCCGCCGCCATGACCGTACGCAAGAACCAGGCCCAGCTCACCGCCGACGAGAAGCGCCGCTTCGTCAACGCGCTGCTCGCGCTGAAGCGCGACGGGCGCTACGACTCCTTCGTCTCGACCCACAACGACTTCATCATGAGCGACCGCGACGACAGCGACCGCGTCGGCCACCGCTCCCCTTCCTTCCTGCCCTGGCACCGCCGCTTCCTCATACAGTTCGAGCAGGCCCTCCAGTCCGTCGACCCCTCCGTCGCCCTCCCCTACTGGGACTGGACCACCGACCGCACCCCCGCCGCCTCCCTGTGGGCCCCCGACTTCCTCGGCGGCACGGGGCGCTCCCGTGACGGCCAGGTCACCGACGGCGCCTTCGCCTCATCCGGCAACGGCTGGCGCATCAACGTCCGCGTCGACGGCCGCGACTTCCTCCGCCGCAGCCTCGGCTCCAACGGCCTCCAGCTCCCCACCAAGGCCGAGGTCGACTCCGTCCTCGCCATGCCCGTCTACGACGCCGCGCCGTGGAACAGCGCGTCCGACGGCTTCCGCAACCACCTCGAAGGCTGGCGCGGCGTCAACCTCCACAACCGCGTCCACGTCTGGGTCGGCGGCCACATGGCCACCGGGGCCTCCCCCAACGACCCCGTCTTCTGGCTCCACCACGCCTACGTCGACAAGCTGTGGACCCAGTGGCAGTCCCGCCACCCCAACTCGCCCTACCTCCCGGCCTCCGGCACGCGCGACGTCGTCGACCTCCGCGAGACCATGCGCCCCTGGGGCAACGTGACTCCTGCGGACATGCTGGACCACACGAGGTACTACACCTACGACGTGGCCGCCTGAACGAAGTCCCGCCAGGCCCCCGCCCCGAACCCGAGGCGGGGGCCTTGGGGGTTCTTGGAGTCCCGTATGTGGACGGTGCCGGGGGTCGCGGCGACCTCTACGCAGTCGTTGATGTCACTGCTGTCGCTGTAGCTGCTCTTGGCCCACCCCAGCGCGACCTCGACGCAGTCATTGCCGTCGCCGCTGCTGCTGTGGCTACTCTTGGCCCACTCCAACGCGACCTCGACGCAGTCCTCGCCGTTACTGCTACTGCTGTAGCTGCTCTTGACCCACTCCAGCGCGACTTCGACGCAGCTGTCGCCCTCGCTGCCGCTGCTGTAACTGCTCTTGAACCAAGCCAGCCCGGATGGACCTTCAACACGGGGCGTACGAGTCATGTCTCTCCCAGCACTCGCTCGCTGAAGGCCAGCGAATCTTGTGGCGGCAAAGCCTGCGCCCGGATGATGCCATACCGCAGCTCAAGGATTCGGATCTGCTTCGGCTCCGAGACGGGCCGACCGTTGAAGGCGCCTTCGGAGCGCCCAACCGCCGTACCGTCCATGAACTTCAGCAGCTCGATGCCGCCATCGATCCCAGCATGCTCCTTGCAGTCGAGTGGCATGACCTGGATCTCGACGTGCCGCAACTGGCCCACCTCAAGCAGACGTTCAAGTTGCCGACGCTTCACCATTGTTCCTCCGAGCGGGCGCCTGAGAGTCCCCTCCTCTTGGACAAAGCTGAGCTCAGGAGCGGGCGTTCGCCGGAAGATGGACTGCCGCGCCATACGTGCGGCCAACGCCCGCTCCACTTCGTCGGTCGCGTAGGCGGGCCGCCGCATCTCGAACAGCGCCCGCGCGTGCTCCTTGGTCTGCAACAGGCCATGGATGCTCTGGGTGCTGTAGAGGCACACCTCAACAGCCCGCTCCTCCAGCTTCGCCAGTTCCCGCACCTTCTTCGGGTACCTCGCCTTCGCCATCTCCTCCTTCATCGCCGAGATGAAGCCGTTCGCCCCCAGGACCCGATCCACCGCGTCCAGGTACTCCGGGCGCGGGATCCTTGCCCCGCGCTCCACCTTGCGGACCTGGTCCTCGCCGTAGCCGATCGCCTCGCCCAGCTCCGCCGCGCTCAGGCCCGCGGCCTCGCGCCAGCGCTTCTGCTGGTGGCCGAGGGCCTCCACGACCGACGCGATCTCGTCCTCGGGCTCGACGTCCCAGCCCGCCCCGTCCACACTGTCGCCGTCCGCGCTCATCAACGCCCACCTCCGAAGTGCCGCCCCGCTCCAACGCGCAGCCGTACCCGTACGACACCCCGGACAGCCCGGACAGGGCCGGACAGCGACGGGACAGTCACCGTACGTGCGCGTCGCACCACGGTGCAGGCTAGGTGGCCTGCGTCACGCTGGGGCGCATGAACACAGAGACCACACAAGCCCTGGCCCCCGTACGGCAGTTCACCGCGCTGATGCCGTCGAGCCCGCGCGGGGCGCACCTGGCCCGGCGGGCCGTCGTACGCCAACTCATGGCATGGGAGCGGCCGTACGAGCGGGCGGAACACGTCGTGGCCGAGCTGGCGAGCAACGCGGTGCGGCACGGGCACGTGCCGGGGCGGAACTTCCGGCTCACTCTGCGCCTCGCGGCCAGCGGGGTGCTGCGGGTGGAGGTGAGCGACACGTGCGCCGAGCGCCTGCCACGCGCTCCAGGCCCCGGGCCCGTCGACCCGGACGCGGAGTCGGGCCGCGGCCTGCTGATCGTGGCGGCGATCGCGGACCGCTGGGGCACGGAGTTCGGCCCCGACCCCCGCAAGACGGTCTGGGCGGAGCTCGACAGCGGCCGGTAGGGACGCCGCCGCCTGGCCACAGCGGCTTCTCGCGGCGCCCCCCGGCCGCTCAACGCGTGTTGACCGCTCGTTGATCCGCCCCGCATACCTTTCTCGGCTGGCCAGGCCCGCTCTTCGACCCGAGAAGGAACCATGCACAGATCACCACCGAGTACGCGTCCGCCACGTGGTGGCATGCTTGCCCGGAGCCACGCCGGACGGTGGATGCCCTTGCCCTCCGCCCGCCCGCGAACTCGCTGGAGACGGTCGGCCGCAGTGACGGCGCTGGCCGGCCTGCTGGCATCACTGATCACTTTGCTGAGCCCCGCTCCGGCGGTGGCGCTGACCGATCCGCAGTTGCGCGCCATCACGTTCAACATGCAGGGCGGCAACAAGTGGAGTGACGTCAAGCACATGATGTCCGACGCCGACATCATCCTGCTGCAGGAGGCCAACACCAGACCTGGCGAGACGCAGATGCGCCGGTTGCAGTGGGCCACGAACTGGGGCGACGGCCAGGTCAACGCCAACGGTCAGCCCAGCCTGAAGTATCAGGTGTACAAGTCGCCGTTCAACCAGTCCAACCGTGGGGTGAAAGGGGTTCTGTACTACCTGAAGATCCTCCCCACGGAAGAGTGGGACCACGCCCCCGACGAGGGTGCTCCCAACGACCCTGACGCGGGTAGAAACGCGACGAAGTCAATGGCGATCTGGGTCCGCGAGGGCATCGCCCCCCATGACGATCCCCTCGACTTCGTGACACCTCCGGAGCATGCCCCAAACCTGGATCCCAACAGGTGGATCAGGTCTCGCCCCGCGTTCGGAATCCAGCTCCAGAACACGTGGTACTTCAACGTCCACGCGGAATCGAGACGCGTGAACGAAGCGGTCAATCCCCACTCGCGCGCCCTTGTGGAGGCCATCAGCGCCGAGAAGGCGGCCAGGCCCGGCAGGCCGGCGGAGCCGTGGCGGGTCATGGGGGACTTCAACAGCCTCGCCGACACCCTTGAGCCGGACGACCAGGTCAGGCGCTACAACAAGTTCTACGCCACTACGAACGGACGTCCGGACGGCACGGCTGCGCCCACGCAATTGAACGCAGGCGCCCTGGACTACTTGGTCGCCAACGATCAGCTCAGAAACCTGCAGGTGTCCATCAAGAGCGGCAACGGCGGATCGGACCACTGGCCGGTGCGGTTCGCCCCCGCCGACAGTGCACCGTGCGATTCGTTCGACTGGGAGTACCGCACCGTGTACAACCCGGTGGGCCGTACCGCCCGGGCCGCCGAAGGTGATGCCTGCGAGAACAACATGGACGCCGCCGTCTCCATGGGCGACAGCTACATCTCCGGCGAAGGCGGCCGGTGGGCGGGTAACGCCAACACCACCCCCAGCGGCGACGTGTGGGGCACCGACCGCAGGGCCGACTGCCCGGGCGGCAAGGACGGCAAGGACTGCGTCTACGGCGACACCTCGTACGACGGCGGCAAGAACCGCTGCGACCGTTCGGACGTCGCGCCCATCAAGAGTGCCGCGATCGAAGGCATCCCCAGGGAACGCCGTTTCAACATCGCCTGCTCGGGTGCCAGGACCGAGCACATCATCAAGGAGAAGTACCAGGACCAGGAGCCGCAGGCCGAGCAGCTCGCACAGCTGGCGAAGGACTACGACGTCAAGATGATCGTGGTGTCCATCGGCGGCAACGACCTGGGCTTCTCCAAGATCATCACCGATTGCGTCTGGCGCTACTGGGGCTGGCCGAGCGGCGGCAGCTGCAACACGGCCTCCGCGAACGCGGAGCTGAAGGAGAAGCTGGCCACCACACGGGGCGACGTCGTCAAGGCCCTGGAGAAGATCCGCTCCGTCATGACGGACGCCGGGTACGAGCGCGGCGAGTACGACCTGGTGCTGAGCACGTATCCGAATCCGCTGCCCTCCGGTGCGCAGATGAGGTACGACGACGAGGACGAACGCTATGGCCTCGGCGGCTGCCCGTTCCGCGACTCCGACCTGAACTGGGCCCGTGGCGAGCTCATGCCGGGCATCACCTCCATGCTGCGCGGCGCGTCGGACGACGCCGGGGTGTCCCTGCTGAACGTGGAGAACGCCTTCACCGGGCACGAGCTGTGCGGGAAGGGCACCAAGCAGGCCACGAGCGCCAACTCGCGTGCCAACCCGCTGCCGGAGGCGGATGCCGAGTGGGTGCGGTGGGTTCCGTACCTGTACGACAGGGCCAAGGGCTGGCTGTGGGGGTCCCAGGGCGACAAGCAGGAGGCCGTCCACCCCAACGCGTACGGGCAGAAGGCGCTCGGCGCGTGCCTGGCCTCCTTCGCCCGGTCAGGTGTCGCGGGGCGGGCACGGACGTCCACGTGCGTGGGCACTCCCGGCAGGGACAGCGACGGCGTGGGAGCGGAGCACTCCGTGCGCATCTCCTCCTGGTTCCAGAACCAGGGTGTGGGCGGCGACGCCGGGCCCCAGGGCGTGCTGCAGCGCCACGGAACCAGCTCCAAATGGGTCTCCACGGGCGCGGACGACGCCGACACGGGACGCTGGTACATCACCGGTGACCTGAAGGAGGGCCGCGAGCTGGAGACGACCATCAGGAACCGGACGGGGCAGTACCTGCAGGGGGACGGCGGGCGATCGTGGCAGTGGGCGTCGGTCACCGACACGCCTCGCGTGTGGAAGATCAAGCCGGAAGACGGTGTTTCCCGCATCACCACCGATGACGGGAAATGGTGCCTGGCCTACGAACCCGGCTCCGTCCTCTGGGGCTCGCTGCGGCCGTGCAGCTCCTCCGTGTTCCAGGGGTGGAACATCGAGAACGCCGACATCAAGATCACCCCCCGCCCCCAGCCAGTCGACCGCACCGGCCACCTCAAGTCCGCCAAGGACGACCTGGTCGCCGACGTGGACAACGCGTGGTCGGAGCCGGGAACCCGGGTGAAGGCGCTCGCGTCCAAGGACCACCCCGCGCAGAAGTGGCGGGCGCGGTCCACGCCCGAGGGGTGGCAGATCATCAGCGCCCTGGACGGCGCCCCCGTCCTTGCGCACGACACCGGCAAGCACGAGGCCCGGCTCGCCAAGGACGACGACGGGGACAAGGACCAGCTGTGGCAGGCCGAGGACGCGGGTGACGGGTGGACGCGGCTGCGCAACGGCGGTCTGTGTCTGACGGCGGGCGGCGAGGACGAGACGCTGGCCGTCAAGGACTGCGCGTCCGGCGACGCGGGGCAGCGGTGGAAGGCCCCCGGAGTCACTCCGGAGAAGCCGGACGACAACGGCAAGGGCGGCGACGCCGGTGACCCCTACGACGACGGGGAACCGGTGCGCAACGACAAGCCCGCTGCCTCCGGTGACTGCCGTCCCGACGGGATGGCGAAGACGGCCGGGGTGAACACTCCGTACTGCGACGTGTACGACGAGCAGGGCCGTGAGTGGCTCGGCAACGGCCGCTCGCGGCGCGTGGTCGGCTACTTCACCGGCTGGCGCACCGGCGCGAACGGCGATCCGAAGTACCTGGTCGGCAACATCCCGTGGACCAAGGTCACGCACATCAACTACGCGTTCGCGCACGTCGACAAGGACAACCGGATCTCGGTCGGGGACACCTCGGACCCGAAGAACCCGGCCACCGGCATGACCTGGCCGGGCAACCCGCGCGCCAAGATGGACGACTCGCTGCCGTACAAGGGGCACTTCAACCTGCTGAACACCTACAAGAAGCGGCACCCGGCGGTGAAGACGCTGATCTCGGTCGGCGGCTGGGCGGAGACCCGCCAGTTCTACTCGATGGCCACCAACGCGGACGGGTCGGTCAACCAGGAGGGCATCGACACCTTCGCCGACTCGGTGACCGGCTTCCTCCAGAAGTACGGGTTCGACGGGGTGGACATCGACTACGAGTACCCCACGGCCCTGCCGAAGACCGGCAACCCCAAGGACTGGGACGTCGCCGACCCGCGCCGCAAGGGTCTGACCAAGGGCTACAACGCGCTGATGAAGGCGTTGCGGGAGAAGCTCGACCGGGCCGGAGCCGACAAGGGCCGCTACTTCCAGCTGACCTCCGCGGGCTCCTCCTCCGGCTATCTGGTGCGCGGCCTGGACGCCGGACAGGCCTTGCAGTACCAGGACTTCGTCAACGTCATGTCGTACGACCTGCACGGCTCCTGGAACAAGTACGTCGGCCCGCAGGCGCCGCTGTACGACGACGGCAAGGACAACGAGCTGGCCGCCGCGGGCATCTACGACGACCAGAAGGCGGACACCAAGGACTTCCAGAAGCACGGGTACTTCAACACCGACTGGGCCTACCACTACTACCGCGGCGCGCTGCCCGCGGGCCGCATCAACCTCGGCCTGCCGTACTACACGCGCGGCTGGCGCGACGTGCAGGGCGGACAGGACGGGCTGTGGGGCACCGCATCGCTGCCCCAGCAGGGTGACTGCCCGGTGGGCACCGGCGGCCGCGGCGGCGACTCGGACTGCGGCGCCGGCGCCGTGGGCATCGACAACGTCTGGCACGACACCGAGGACGGCAAGGAAGTCGCCGCGGGCTCCAACCCGCTGTGGCACGCCAAGAACCTCCAGCACGGCACCGCCCCGGGCTATCTGAAGTCGTACGGACTCGACACGGCGAAGCAGGAGAACAAACTGCGCGGCCGTTACGAGGAGAAGTACAGCTCCGAGCTGGAGGCCCCCTGGCTGTGGAACGCCGACAAGAAGGTGTTCCTTTCCACCGAGAACGAGCGGTCGATCGACGCCAAGGCCCAGTACGTGAAGGACAACGGCATCGGCGGCGTCATGCTGTGGGAACTGGCCGGTGACTACACCGAACGCCCCGGCGGCGAATACGGCATGGGCTACGACCTGACGACCCGCCTGGACAAGGCGATGCGCGCCGCGGGCCCCTACGGGTCCACCAAGGCGGGCGAAGGCCGCAGCCTGCCCCGCCAAGTCATCGACGCCGACGTGGAACTCGTCGACTACCCCACCAAGAAGGACGACTTCTACCCCCTCCAGCCCAAGCTGCGCATCACCAACAACAGCGGGCAGACCCTCGGCCAGGGCACCGAGATCTCCTTCGACATCCCCACCTCCGCCCCACCGGTCATCAAGGACGGCGACTACAAGGAGATGCCCGTCATCAAGCCCGGCCGCACCGGGCCCAACCAGGGCGGCCTGAAGGCCGACTTCCACCGCGTGACCATCGAGCTCGACTACTGCCAGGACATCCCGCCGGGCAAATCCCTGGACATCGACGTCAAGTACTACCTGCCGATCACAGGGCCCGCGAACACCACGGTCAAGATCGACGACAAGGAGTACGGCGTCACCGGTGACCAGCGCCGCGGCACCGACACCGTGGAGCCCCCGGCCCCGTCCGCGGGCACCTGCCCCGCAGCCGACTGGAAGCCCGGCAAGACCTACACCCCCGCGGCGGGCCGTCTCTGGGGTGCGTTCGACAAGGGCGACAAGGGCTGGCAGTTCGAGTACCAGCAGATGAACATGGATCACTACCCCGACCAGTCGCGGGTCCACCTCGTCTCCCCGTCCACGACCAACCCCAACCAGTTCTGGCAGGTCAAGGACGTGGGCGACGGCTGGTACAGCATCGGCAACGGCGACAGGTGCCTCACCGCCACCGACGCCGGAGAGGACCTCGCCACCCGGGACTGCGGCGACGGCGAACGCCAGCGCTGGCGGTTCGTCCCCGTCAACGACGACGGCACCGAGGGCCGGCCCGGCGGACCACGCCACGGCAAACTCTTCAAACTGCGCGCCGCCACCGGACAGGAGGCCGAAGCCGCCGACGGCGACAACGCCCACGAAACCCACATCCTGACCGGTGACCCCAAGCGCGCCACCGGCGCCTACGTCAAGCACGACGGCTTCTACTGGTACGCCCAGTGGTACACGACCGCCGAACCGGGCACGGCCGAGGGCAACGGAGGCCGCCCCTGGAGGAAGCTCGGCCCCACGCCGTAGCTCCTCACCTCACGCGGCAACGGGTCCCCGGGCCCCGGCAGCGGGCAGCACGCCCCTGCCGGGGCCCGTCGTCTCCCCACCGTCCACTCACGCGCCGTCGAGCGGAAGGGCCGCGACGACCCGCTCGGCCATTTCCTCCTTCGCCGCTCTCGATGTCGGGTGGTATGCCAGGACGAAGCGCGTCCGCTGGTCCCTGGTGGTGAACACCCGTGTGCGGTAGCCGTAGGTCTCGCCGGTCTTGCCCCAGAGCGTCACGCCGCCGCCCAGGGGGATCCGCTGCAATCCCGTGCTGTACCGCGCCGGGGTGCCGTCCAGCATGCGCACCGAGTCGGGTGGCAGGACGAAGAGCTGGTCCATCGCGGCGCGTGACAGCAACTCGCCGTTGAACAAGGCGCATTGGAATCGTTTCAGGTCGTCCAGCGTCGACACCAGCTCGCCCTCGCCCCACATGCTCGACGGGTCGCACGCCGTGGTGTCACGCGTCGAGCCGTCGCTCATCCTCAGATAGCCGTGGACGTGCGGGCCGCGGAGGCGGGGGTCGGTGCCGGGGAACCAGGTGCGCCGCAGGCCCAGTGGGCGCAGGACGCGGGCCGCTATCGCCTCGCCGTACTCCTGGCCGGTCAGTTCCTGTATGAGCAGGGAGAGCATCACGTAGTTGATGCCTCGGTACTCCTGGGCCGTGCCCGGGGGGAACTTCGGGCCTTCGTGCGCCACCGACGCGACGATCTCCTCGGGGGTCCAGCGGTCGAAGCGGTGGCGCAGTACGGCCTCCGGGGTGCTGAGGTCCGGCAGGCCACGGTGGTCCGGGAGCCCACTGGTGTGATCCAGGAGCTGCCGGACCGTGATGCGGGCGGAGGTGGGCGGCAGCCACCCGGGCACGTGCCGCCCGATCGGGTCGTCGAGGCGCAGACGGCCCTCCGACCACAGCTGGAACACCACCACCGCCACGAAGAGCTTGGTGACGCTGCCCGCCCGGAACGCGTCGCCGGGGCGCGGGGCCCGGCCGCCCTTCAGCTCGGTCACGCCCGTGCTGCCGTACCACCGGTCCCTTCCGTGCTCCGCCCATAACTGTGCGGCGGTCGACGGCGGGTGGGTGAGGTCGGAGATCGCGGCGCGCAGCGCGGCCGGGTCCCAGCCGCCACGCCCCCGCCTCTGCCCTGCGAACGCGGGCGCGCCGCCCGCCGCCGCGAGGAGCGCGCCCGCCGCCGCGCCCCGCACCACTGCCCGCCGTGAGATCCACTGAGATGTCATGCGTTCATGGTCGCCGCGCCGCCGCGCCGCCCACATCCGGGAAGTCACCCACCCCGCCCCGGAGTTCACCCCTAGACACGAATGCCCCTCCCTACCCCGTTTCCCTCGTTCATGAACACCGTTCGTGAAACGCCGTTCGTGAACGCCGCATGGCAGTCCCATTGCGTCCGGCGCCGCGGCCTTGAAGGAGGTCGCGGCCACCGCCTACGGTCGAGGACAAGAGAGCACAGCTTGGCCGTGTGCCCGAGTGGTTTAGGGATTCGCCTGCAAAGCGAAGCACACCGGTTCGATTCCGGTCACGGCCTCCAGGAGGGAGCGGGCGGCGCCTACAGGGCGCTGCCCGCCTTCCATTGGTCCCACGGCACGTTCCAGTCGCCGTACCCGTTCCCCGCGGCCACCGTCTCCGTGGAGCCGGTGACGCGGATGACGTCCCCGGGGATCACCTCTTCGTAGAAGCGCTGTGCGGTGCCGTCCGTGGCGAGGCCTATGCAGCCGTGCGTCACGTTGCTGTTCCCCGCGAACGTGTTGGCCTTCGGGTTCTGGTGCAGATACGTGCCCGACGTCGTCAGGTGCACCGCGTAGTCGTAGTAGCCCTTGTACGCGTCTCCGTAGCCGACGGTCCGGGAGTCCATGAGGACGCGGCGCTGCTTGTCGGAGACGACCATCGTGCCGTTCCAGGTGTCCATGCCCGGGGCGCCCGCCGTGATCGGCACGCGGCGCGTCGCCCCGGCCTTCACTACGGTCATGGTGTGGCTGCGCACGTCGACCGTGGCCACCAGGGAGCGGCCCACGGTGACGGTCGTGTCGATGGACCTGCCCGCCCGGACGGTGATCTTCGTGCCGGGCTTCCAGTAGGTCTCGGGGCGGTAGTCGATCCGCTGGCCCTCGTGCAGGTTGCGGTCCTTGACCCAGCTCCAGGAGCCGGTGGTGCCGTTGTCCGTGGTGACCTTCAGGCGCTTCTCGACCGCCGCGCGCTCCGCCGCGGGGACGGGCCGTGCGAACGTCACCGACACCGGCATGCCGACGCCGACCGTCTGGCCGTCGAAGAGGTTGACCTTGGCGCCCTCGCGCAGCGCCTCCGGCAGCGGCTTCGCGCGCGGGGACGGCTTGGCGGCCGGGGCCGCCGCGGCGGGCTTGCCGCCCTTGCCGTCGCTCGTGCCGCCCGCTTCGCCCTCGCCGCCGCCGACCCCGCAGCCCGCGAGCAGCAGCGCGCCGAGCGCGGCCGCGGCTCCCCTGCTGCCCCAGATCCGGGCGTTGCCCCTGGCCCCGCGCTGTCCCCTGGTTCCCGTGCTCGCCCCGCTCAACAGAGCCCCCCTGTGTGGTGTGCTTCGATGTACGCGACCTGTACGCACGCCAGGGGCCACCGGGTTGCATGCCGTGCGAGAAACTTTTCGGGACTTCGGGGGCGGCATGACGGAGGACGAGTTCGACGCGTTCTACGCGTCGGCGTTCCCGCGCGTCGTCGGCCAGGTGTACGCGTTCACCGGGGACCACGGGCAGGCCCAGGACGTCGTCCAGGAGGCCTTCGTGCGCGCCTGGGACCGGCGGCGCGACTTCCTCGCCACCGAGGCCCCGGAGGCGTGGATCCGTACGGTCGCCATGCGCCTCGCCGTCAGCCACTGGCGGCGGGCCCGGCGCTGGCTCGACCTCGTACGCCGCACCCCGCCGCCCGAGCACGCCCCGGGCCCGGGCCCCGAGCACCTCGCCCTCGTGGAGGCCCTGCGCCGACTGCCCGACGCCCAGCGCCTCGCGATCGTGCTGCACCACCTGTGCGACCTCAGCGTGGACCAGGTGGCCGCGGAGACCGGCGCCCCTACGGGGACGGTCAAGGCCCGCCTCGCGCGCGGGCGTGCGGCGCTCGCGAAGCTCCTCACCGCGAGCGAGGCCGACGCCGCCGACGGGCCCGGCGCCGTGCTCGGCGGCCCCCGCGGCGCCCTCGGCGGGCCGCCCAGCGAGAAGGAGACCGGCCGTGTCCGATGACCTGTCCCGCGAGCCGTACCCCGCCGACGCCACGACCCCGGGCCCGTCCGCTCCGGAGCTGTCCGCCGCGCTGCGCGCCCTCGCCGGGAGCGGTACGGCGCCCGCGCCCGTGGCCGGTGCCCAGGTCCGCCGCCGTGCCGCGGCCCGGCGGCGGCGTCGCCGCACCGCCCTCGCGGGGGGCGCCGCCGTCGCCGTGGCCGCCCTCGCGTTCGGCCTCACCAGCGCCCTGCGCGACGGCTCCGACGCCCGGCCCGCGCCCCCCGCCGCACCCGCCACGCGCTCCGCCGCCGCGCCCGCCGCGACCGTCGACCTGGGCTCACGCACGCTGGCCCTGGGCGGGCGGAGCGTGCCCGTCTCCTCCGGCAAGGAGTCCCACCCGACGCGCACGGGCCGGATGACGGTCGTCGCCAAGTACCGCGAGAAGCGGCTCACCAGCGAGTCGGTCGGTCTCGGGCAGGAGTACGACGTGACCTTGCCGTGGGTGGTGGAGCTGCGCGGGCCGGACGGCCGGAGCAACTTCATCCTCGCGATGACGTACGCGGAGGACGCACCCGGCGAGCGGGACGCCACCCGGGGCTCCATCGGGCTCCGGTCGGCCGACGCGCGGTGGGTGTACGAGCGCCTTGAGCCGGGCGCGGTCGTGACGGTGCGGCACTAAGCGGTCTTGTGCAGCGCCCCGAAGGGGCGCGGGGAACTGCGCGACCGGCCACGACGCACCCGCAGGCGATCGCCCCGCCCCGCGTACCGCCCGGCCGCGCCGACCCATCGGACAGGCCCTAGTGGTGGAAGGCCGTGGTCGACTCGACCGGAGCACGGCCGGTCCGCACCCGGTTCACCGGCGCGGCCTCGTCGGCATGGCCGAAGGAGACGCCGACGAGCAGCTTCCCTGCGGTGACGCCGAGTTCGGCGCGGACGGTGTCGGCGTAGAAGCTCAACAGCCCCTGCGGGCAGCTGTCCACGCCGTACGCGGCCATCGCCAGGAGCAGCGTCTGAAGGTAGGCGCCGACGTCCGCGGCGAGGCGCGCCTCGCCGTCGCCGTGGACGAAGAGGAACGCCACGTGGGGCGCGCCGTAGAAGGCCAGGCTCTCCGCGTCGTAGGCCGCGCGGGCCGCGTGGTCGTCGGGGCCGATGCCCAGGGCTCCGTACAGCTCGGCGCCGAACGCCGACCGGCGCGCCCGGTGCACCGGCGCGTACATCTCCTCGGTGTACGGGAAGTCCGCCGAGGTGCGCCCCTCGGCGTGGGCCGCCCGCAAGGCGGCGGCCAGGCGCCGCCGTGCCGCGCCGCTCACCACCTCCACCTGCCACGGCTGCGCGTTGGAGTTGGACGGCGCGGCGGCGGCCAGCGAGAAGATCCTGCGCAGCGTGTCCTCGGGCACGGGGTCGGGACGGAACGCGCGGGTCGCGCGACGGCCGCGTATCAGCTTCTCCGCACAGCCGCTCAGCTCGGTGGCGACGAACCTGCTCATGGGACTCCTTGGTGACGGAGGACATGTGTAAACGGATCCGTTTACATGCGGGCGCCACCCTAACGCGGCCCTCCGGCCGAAGTAAACGCGTGCGTATACTTCCCGCATGGGTCCGACCGGGAGCACGACAGGCGACACGACCGCCGACACGATCGCCACGCCACCCCCGCGGCGCGGACGCGGCGGGCGCGAGCGCGTCCTGGCCGCCGCCGCCCGGCTGTTCGCGGCGCAGGGCATCAACGCGACCGGCATGGAACAGATCGCGGAGGAGGCGCCGGTGTCCAAGCGGACGCTCTACGCGCACTTCCGCACCAAGAACGATCTGGTCATCGCCCACTTGCAGGGCCTCGTCCAGTCGGGCGCCACCCTGGAAGGCGTGCTGACCCGCGAGGACATCTCTCCGCGCGACCGGATCCGCAAGCTGTTCGACTCGCCGGTGACGGACGCGAACCCACCGACGACGGGCGCGGACCCGTCCGCGGCGGGCGCGGCCCTCGTGCGCGGGTGCCCGTTCATCGACGCCGCCGCGGAGTTCCCCGACCCGGCGAGCGCGGTGCACTCCTACGCCCGGGAGCAGAAGCTGCGCATGGTGCGACTGATCGCCGCCCTGGTGACGGAGCTGGGCTGCCGCGACCCCCTCGCGCTCGCCGAACAGCTGGCCACCCTCGCGGACGGCGCGGCCAGCCGCGCCATGGTCCTCGACGACGCGGACTACGGCCGGCACGCGCGGGCGGCGGCGGACGTCCTCCTCGACCACGCACGGGCGGAAGCGGGCTGACCGCGGGCCCGAGCACGAGTGAGGGCGGCTCCAACCGGAGCCGCCCCTTGCGCGTCTTCAGAGTGCGGGGCCGTCAGCCCCAGCCCGTGTCGTTGTCATCCCCCATGACGTGTCTCCCCCGTAGCGAGTCGGATCGTGCGGTGAGTGGTTCGGGACTCTTCCGATGGTGCCCTGCAACTCGCCCGAATTAAAAGGGATTTATGCGGTCATGGAGAGCCTGGAACGTGCTCGCTACCGTACGGGCGCCGGTACGAGACATTCCGCGCTCAGGCCACCGCGGCCTCGCCCAGGCGCGCGAGGAGCTCCGTCACCGTCTGATCCGCCGTCAACTCCGAGCTGTCCAGCCACAGTCCGATGCGCGGGGTCTCGGCGCGCAGACCGGCGTCGAGGGCCTCGACGGTCCACTCGCCGTAGCCGGTCTTGCCGCGGGCGGCCTCGCGGGCGGCGACCGCGTCGGGGCGCGGGGCGAGGACGACGACGTACAGGGGGCGGGTCCGCACCAGGTCGACGTAGCGCTTCAGCTCCGCGCCGAGGACGACGTCCTGGACGACCGCGGTGAAGCCCGCGGCGGCGTACGCGTCGGCCGTGGCCGCCGACAGGCCGTAGCGCAGCCGGAGTTGGGCCTCGGCCTCGCCGCCCGCGCCGGGCTCGTACTCCTCGCGGCCGGAGACGATCATGCGGCGGAACACGTCACCCCGTACGTGCGCCGCGCGCGGCAGGCGCTCCGCGAGGGCCTGCGCGACCGTGGACTTGCCCGCGGCCATGATGCCGGTGATGAGGATGACGCCGTCCGTACCCGTGTGTGCGTTCACGCGCGCGAACGTATCGCAGGGCGGGCCGGAGCTCCTCTTCTTTTCCGGTGGGCGGAACGCAATCCCTTCCCGGACCGCGTCCCCTTCCGGTGGGCGGAACGCGGCTCAGGCCAGCTCCGCCCCCACCGCGGCCTGCGGCCGGATCGGCAGCCGGTTCACGGGGCGGCCCGTCGCCGCCCGCACCGCCGAGGCGATCGCGGCCGGGGAGGTGACCACCGGCACCGCGCTGGCCGCCTTCGCGCCGAAGGGGGCGACGACGTCGCGCTCCTCGACGAGCTTGACGATGCGGATGTCCGGCGCGTCCAGGGCGGTCGGCAGGGCGTAGCCCGTCAGGTCGGGGTGGCGGACGATGCCGCGCGGGGTGCGGAGGTTCTCCGTGAGCGCCGCGCCCAGGCCCTGGGTGACGCCCGCCTCGATGCGGACCCGCAGCTGCGCGGGGTTGAGGACCCGGCCGACGTCCTGGGCGACCGCCAGCTCCACGACCCGTACCGAGCCGATCTCGATGTCCACGTCCACGACCGCGCGGATCGCGCAGAAGGCCATCCCCACGAAGGCGTCGCCCTGCCCGTCGGCGTCGAGCGGCTCGGTGGGGTGCGGACGGCACTGGGCCGTGGCCCACAGCTCCTTGCCCTCCATCGCCTCCTCCACGGTCGTGGAGAGGACGCCGTCGTACGAGGTGATCTTGCCGTCGGCGATCTGGAGCAGCTCGGTGGACATGCCGAACTTGTGCGCCAGGGGCTGCAGGAGCTGGGTGCGGACCATCTTCGCGGCCCGTTCCACCGCACCGCCCGACACCCAGGTGTGGCGGCCGTGGCAGCTCGGGCCCGAGGGAGGCTGGTCGGTGTCCACGGGGGCCACGCGCACGTCGTCGACGCCCAGGGTCTCCTGGACGATCTGACGGGCGAGCGTCGCGAAGCCCTGGCCGGTCTCGACGGCCGCGCAGATGACCGTGGCCACACCGTCGTGGACCTTCACCGTGGCCGTGGAGACCTCGTCGGCGCCCTCCGCGCCGAGGAGCTGGACCATGCCGAGGCCGTAGCCGACGCCGCGCCGCACGGCGGCCGGTTCGCCCGCGCCCTCGGGGCCGCCGGGCAGCAGCCACTCCTCCTGCGGGGTGTCCTTCGGCAGCTCCGGCAGCGGGAAGTCCCGTACGGCGGTGAGCAGTTCGGCCGTGGGGGCCGGGCACGTCACGGTCTGTCCCGTGGGCAGGACGTCGCCGGTCGCCATCGCGTTGCGCAGCCGCACCTCGGCCGGGTCGACGCCCAGCTTCTTGGCGAGCTTGTCCATCTGCGCCTCGTACGCCGCGCAGACCTGGAAGGCGCCCTCGCCGCGCACGTGGCCGGAGGGCGGGTTGTTCGTGCGCACCACCCAGCCCTCGATGAAGGCGTTCGGGACGACGTACGGGCCGCAGGCGAAGGAGACGGCGGCGGCGAGCACCTGCGCCGAGGTGTCCGCGTACGCGCCCCCGTCGAGCAGGATCTGCGCCTCCACCTTCACCAACTTGCCGTCCGCGTCCGCGTGGTGGCGGTAGCGCAGGAGCGTGGGGTGGCGGTGGGCGTGGCCGAGGAAGGACTCCTCGCGCGTCGCGGTGAGCTTGACCGGGCAGCCCGTCTTCAGGGCGAGCAGGCCGAGCGGCAGCTGGAAGCCCGGGTCCTCGCGGTCGGCGGTGGCGCCGGGCACGCCCGTGACGACGACCTTCACCAGGTCCGGCGCGAGGCCGTAGACGGCGGCCGCCCGGTCGCGGTCGCCGTGCGGGTCGGTCGAGGCGACGTACAGCTCGACGCCGCCGTCCGGGCGCGGCACCGCGAGCCCCGCCTCCGCGCCGATCGGCGCCGGGTCCTGGCGGCCGATGCGGTACAGGCCCTCGACGACGACCTCGCCGGTCGCCTCCGGGTCGCCGTGGCGCAGCGGGATGTGCCTGATCAGATTGCCGTCCGGGTGCAGCGGCGGCGCCTCGAAGGCCTGCTCGGGGTCGGTGACCGGGTCGAGGGCCTCGTACTCGACGATGATCGCGGCGGCGGCCATACGGGCGGTGTCCGGGTGGTCGGCGGCGACGGCGGCGATGGGCTCGCCGTGGTGGCGCACGACGTCGGCGGCGAAGACGGGGCGGTCGGCGCTCCACCGGCCGTGCAGGGCCGCTCCCGGCACGTCCTCGTGCGTGACGACCGCGCGGACGCCCGGCAGCTCGCGCGCGTGGGTGGTGTCGATGGACACCACGCGCGCGTGCGCGTGCGGGGAGCGCAGGACGGCCGCCCACAGCAGGCCCTCGGCCCACAGGTCGGAGGCGTAGGGGAAGGTGCCCTCCGTCTTGGCCCTGATGTCCGCCGACGGCAGCGAGGAGCCGATGCCGCGCGGCAGCTGCTCGGCCCCTCCGGGGGTGGTGACGGCTTCGTTGGTCACGCCGGTCACGCCTGCTCTCCGTCCTGCCCGTACGGGCCCGCCTGGTGCGGGATGCGCGTGTGCCCGGCGGTCTGCCCGTCCTGCTCCTGCTCGGCGGCGCCCTTGGCCGCGCGCTCGGCGACGACGTCGCGCACCGCGTCGAGCACGCCCCGGTAGCCCGAGCAGCGGCACAGGTTGCCGCACAGGGCGCGACGGGTCTCCAGGTCGCTGGGCGCGGGATTGCCCTCAAGGAGGTCGTGCAGCGTCATGGCCATGCCCGGGACGCAGAAGCCGCACTGCACGGCGCCGCAGTTGGCCAGCGCCCGCTGGACGTCGGAGGGCTGCCCGTCGGCGGCGAGGCCCTCGACGGTGCGCACCTCGCTGCTCGCCGTGGTGGCGGCGGGCACCAGGCAGGAGGCCACGAGCCGGCCGTCCACCTGGACGTTGCAGGCCCCGCACTCGCCCTGCGAGCAGCCGTCCTTGGCGCCCGCGAGGCCGAGCCGCTCGCGCAGCACGTACAGGAGCGACTCGCCGATCCAGGCATCGGTGACGGGCCGGTCGGCGCCGTTGACGCGCAGGACATAGGAGACGAGGGGGTGTTCGTCGTGGTGGGGCTGCGGCTCGGCCGGGGCCTTCGGCTCCTGCTCGGGCTCCGCCTCGGCCGCCGCCTCCTGGACGTCGGCCACCGCGTCGGGCCCGGCCTCGACCGCAGGGGCAGCTTCCGTTTCGGTCGCGGGGGCGGGTTCTGGTGCGGCCTCCGGGGCGGCCTCCGGGGCGGGTCCGCCCGCGAGCTCGGCTTCGGGCGCTGGCTCCGGCGCGGGCTCGGGCGCGGGCTCCTCCAGCTCGGGCTCCGCCTCGGGCTCCAGCTCCAGCTCCGGCGCGGCTTCCGGCGCGGGGGCCGGGGCCTCGGGCTCCGCCTCGGGCTCCTCGGAGGCGGCCACCAGCTCCTCCGGAGCGGCGGGCTCCACCAGCGCCGGGGCTTCCGGGAGTTCGACCGGGACCGGCACCTCGGCCGCCACGGGGGCGGGCTCGGGGGCGACCGACGGCTCAGGGGCGGGGGCGACCGGCGGCTCAGGCTCGGCGGCCACGGGCTCCGGCGCGGTCACGAGCTGCGGCTCCGGCGCCACGAACGGCTCCGGCTCCGGCGCGACCAGCGGCTGCGGCTCCGCCGCCTCCTCCGAGACGCCGCCCCGGGGGCCGAGCGACCCGTCCGGGCGCCGCTCGACGACGAACAGCTTGGCGGTCCGCTCGAAGGGGGTCTCCGCGACGGCGGGCGGCTCCACGGGGGGCTGCTCGGCCTGGGGCCGCTCGACCTGGGGCGGCCCCAGCGGGGACTGCTCCACCAGGGACGGCTCCACCGGCGGCCGCTCCAGCGGCGACTGTTCGGCGAAGGGCTGTCCGGCGAAGGCCTCCGGCGCTTGCGGAGCCATCGGCTCCGGCATGGCCGCGAGCGCCGACGCCCAGGGCGCGGGCGCCCCCCCGGGCAGCGTCGCGGGCGGCGTACCACCCCACTGCTGCGCGAGGGAGGACGTGGTGAACTCGCCCGATTCGTCCGGAAGATCACCATCCGCGACAGGGATGGACCACTGCCCGGTCACGTCGTGCGCGGCGGGCGCGGGCGCGTGCGGATGCCCCGGAGCGGGCTGCTCCGGCGGCACCGCGTCCGGGAAGGTCCACTGGCCGGTGGCGCGCGGGTCGTAGGCGTCCTGGACGTGCTGCTCGTACGGACCGTGCGGCTGGTGCGGCTCGTGGCCCGGCCCGTCGTACGCCTCGTGGACCGGGAGTCCGGGTTGCGCGGCGGGGTCCGGCCAGCTCGCGACCGGGGCGTCGCCGGTGGCGGGCGCGACCCCGGTGATCTCCGGGGGCAGCACCCACACGCCCGTGGCGGCGGGGTCGGTGGCGTCCGCGGCGGTCGGCGCGACCGTTATCTGCGGCGGCACATAGCCGTGTCCGGGGGCGGCGAGCGGCGTGCTCACCGCGTCGACAGCGCCCTCCGGGAGCTGGACGAACGCCGTGGCGTCGGCGTCGTACTCGCCCTGCGGGTGCGGCTGCCAGCCGCCGCCCGCCCCGTTCCTCTGAGCGTCGGTCACGACAGCGCCCTCCCCAGTGCTCGTCGGGCCAGCGCGGCGACGGTGCGCCGCAGATGCAGTACGGCGGGCGGGTGCGGCCGCTCGCTGCCGTCCTCGGCGGGCGGCTGGTCCGGGATGCACGCCGCGGCCACGTAGTCACCGAAGGCCGCGAGGGCCTCCGGCACGAGCCCGCGCTCGCCGTCCCAGTCGATGAGCCCGGCCACCCACTGCTCCGCCTCCAGGGGGCGCAGGGGCATGGGCGCGATCGCCCCCACCGCGCATCGCACGCCCCGGCGCGCGGGGTCGAGGACCAGCGCGACGGACGCGATGGCGCGGCCGGGTCCGGTGCGCCCCGTGGCCTTCAGGAAGACCTGGGGGGCGTGCAGGAGCGGTACGCGGACAAATCCGATGAGTTCGCCGGGCTGGAGCATCTCCATGCCCGCGAGCAGGTGCGAGACCGGGACCTCGCGGCGGGAGCCGCCGGGGCCCACGATGATCAACACGGCTTCGAGCGCGGCGAGTACGGGCAGCGAGTCGCCGGTCGGCGCGGCGGACGCGATGTTGCCGCCGAGGGTGCCCGCGTTGCGGATCGGCGGGGGGCCCGCGGCGCGCGCGGCCGCGGCGAGCGCTGGGATGAGCGCCGCGAAGTCCGGGCGCCCCATGCGCGCGTGCGTGAGCCCGGCACCGAGCAGGGCGTGCCCGTCCTGGTACTGCCAGCCGCGGATCTCGCTGATGCGGCCGAGGCCGACGAGCGCGGCGGGGCGCAGCAGGCCGGCGTTGACCGACGACATCAGGTCCGTGCCGCCCGCGACGGGCACGGCTGCGGGCACGGCGGCGAGCGCCGCGACGGCCTCGTCGAGCGTGGCGGGCAGCGACACAGACTGCGCCCCCTGCGCCGCCCGCGGTGCGTGCGTGGTCAAAACCGGCTGCCCCTTCCCGATGGCCCGGCCACTTGCGTGCCGCGCTCACCGTTACGCCTGTTCCGCCGTACGGTACGTGCTCACAACCCGGACGTGGCAACTCTGGCACATCTTCACCGGGCCCCGGCGCGGGGGTCCGCTAGGAGACGTTCGTCCGCAGACCTGGGGGATATGCCGTTTTCGCACTCCCTCGCCGGTCGGCGGGAATTGCCACTCTTCGGTGAGCCTTGTACGGCTTTCTCCTGGCGGCCCACAGTCGCAGGGCGGGCCGCCAGGAGCACGTGCGCGGGGCGGACCTCACACGATTGGGGGCGCCCCCTCGATCGGGCGTCCGAACACGCCGGGACGCTGCTGCCAGGGCAGCGGGCCGCCCGGCGGGCGGTAGGACACACCAAGGGCGTCAAGTCGCGCGTAGTGGGCCGTCATTCGCTCCTCGAAGCCCGCGAAGTCGCGGTCGGCGGACGCGGGGAGCTCGCTCCAGGCGACCTCGGCGAGCGCCGCGAGCCTGGGGAAGACCTGGTAGTCCACGCGGTCTTCGTTCTCCATCACCTCGGTCCACACGTTGGCCTGGGTGCCGAGCACGTGCCGGGCCTCCTCGGCGGTGAGCTTGTCCGGCACCGGCTCGAAGCGGTACACGTCCTCCAGGGTGCGCACCCAGCCGATGGGCACCGGCTCGTCCGCGCCGCCGTGCTGACGGTGGTCCAGATACACGTGCTGCTCGGGGCACATGACGACGTCGTGGCCCGCCTTGGCCGCCGCGATGCCACCGCTGTAGCCGCGCCAGGAGGACACGGCCGCGCCCTCCGCGAGCCCGCCCTCCAGGATCTCGTCCCAGCCGATGAGCCGACGCCCGCGCGCGGCCAGCCACTTGTCGAAGTGCCGGATGAACCAGCTCTGCAGCTCGTCCTCGTTGCTGACCCCGAGCTGCTCGATGCGCTCCTGGGCGACCTGGGAGTCCTTCCACTGCTCCTTGGGGCACTCGTCGCCGCCGACGTGGATGAACGTCGACGGGAACAGCTCCAGGACCTCCTCGAAGACCCCTTCGTAGAAGCGGAGGGTGCCGTCGGTGGGCGCGAGCACGTTCGGCGTGACGCCCCAGTTGTCCCAGACGGACAGCGCGTTCGTGTCGATGACGTCGGCGTTGCCGAGTTCCGGATAGGCGGCGATGGCGGCCTGCGAGTGCCCCGGAACCTCGATCTCCGGTACGACCGTGATGTGCCGGGCCGTGGCGTAGGCGACGATCTCGCGGATGTCCTCCTGGGTGTAGAAGCCGCCGTGCGGGGTCTCGTTCCACAAGTCCGACTGGCGGTGGCCCCACTTGGTGCGCGAGCGCCACGCGCCCACCTCGGTGAGCCGGGGGTAGCGCTTGATCTCCAGGCGCCAGCCCTGGTCGTCGGTGAGGTGGAAGTGGAAGACGTTCAGCTTGTGCGCGGCGAGCAGGTCCAGATAGCGCAGGACCCCTTCCTTGGACATGAAGTGCCGCGACACGTCGAGCATCATGCCGCGCCAGCCGAACCGGGGAGCGTCCTCGACGACGCCCTCGGGGACGGTGAGCGTGCCCTGCGTGGCGATCGGGGCCCGGCGGAACGCCTCCGGGCCGAGCAGTTGGCGCAGCGTCTGGGCGCCCCAGAAGACGCCGGCCGAGCCGCCGCCGACGATTTCCACGCGGTCGGAGGTGGCGGTGAGGCGGTACGCCTCGGGCGCCAGCGCCCCGCCCTCGTCGTCGACGCGCAGCACGATGGTGCCGGGCGCCGTCTCCGCGCCCGGCGCGAGCGGGAGGTGGAACGTGCCGCCCAGCGTCGCGCGCAGCCAGCGTTCGGTGGTCTCGGTGCCCGGGCCCGCCCAGAGCGCGGTCGACCCGTCGACGGTGAAGCCGGTGCCGCCCGGTGCGCCCTCGGCGCGTGCGGGCGCGGGGATCAGTTGCTCGAAGGTCATGGGGAGGAGGCTGCCACGGCATTGCGCGGGGCAAAAGAGCCTTTGCGGCATATGCAACGGGGCCCGGCCCCCGGGCCTCGAACGGCCGTCGGCGCCGCGCTCTTGGGCCTCGGAAGCCGGACGGGCCCGGGTGCCTCAGCGGGCGTGCCGCCGCGCCGGTCCCGGACATGCGCGGGCCCCCGGCACGCCCTCAGGCGCGGCGGGGGCCCACGGTGGTCGGCCGGGTCGGCGGGTGGCTACTTCTTGCCGCCGTCCTTGCCGCCCTTGTCCTTGTCGCCGCCGGCGCCCATGGACTCGTAGATCTCCTTGCACATGGGACAGACGGGGTACTTCTTCGGGTCGCGGCCGGGGACCCACACCTTGCCGCAGAGCGCCACGACGGGGGTCCCGTCGAGCGCGCTCGCCATGATCTTGTCCTTCTGGACGTAGTGCGCATAGCGCTCGTGGTCGCCGTCACCGTGCGACACCTGGGGCGTCGGCTCTACGAGGGTCCCCGTACCTGCCCCGCGCTCGGGCTCGGGCTCAAGAGTGCTCATAGGTGCCAAGGGTACTCACGCCCGGCGCGTCCTGGCAGCGGCTGTCGGCTCCGCGGGCGCGACGCCCCGTCACCAGGTGCAGGGCGAGGCCCAGGGCCGCGACCCCGGCCGCGGCCCACGGCAGCGCGCCCGCGTCCAGGCCCGCCGACAGGGCGAGTCCCGCGACGCCGGAGCCCACCGCGCTGCCCAGGTAGAGGGCGGAGTTGTTGAGGGCGAGGGCCACCGTGCCGCGCTCGGCGCTCAGCGCCAACAGGCGGTGCTGCTGCGGCACCTGGAAGGCCCAGCCCGCACCGCCCCAGACCACGAGCGCGGGGAAGGCCGCCGCCCCAAGGAGCGGAAGCGAGGCTTCCGAGACGACCAGGAGCGCCGTCACGCCCGTCACGAGGGCGAGCACCCGGCCCGTGCGGTCCACGAGCGGCCCCGCGAGCACGCTGCCGAGCACGCCGCCGATCCCCCACGCCCACAGGTACGGCGCCACCTCGCCCTCGCCGACGCCGCCCACCGCGTCCAGGACCGGGGCGAGGTACGTGTACAGGCCGAGGCTCGACACGGCCCCCAGGAAGGACACGCTCACGACGGGCAGCACGGCCCGGTCGGTGAGCGCCCCGAGCCGCGCCCGCACCGGCACGGCGGGCGGCGCGGGGATCTCGGGCAGGCCCACCGCGAGGCCCGCGAGGGCGGCCGCGCCGAGCCCCGTCACCAGCCACATGGTCGAGCGCCACGAGGTGTGGTCGGCGAGCAGCACTCCCAGCGGCACGCCGAGCACCGTGCCCGAGCTCATCCCGCCCATCACCAGGGCGAGCGCCCGGCCGCGCTTCTCCGGCCCGGCGAGCGCGGCGGCGGCCGCCGTGGACAGCGCC
Source organism: Streptomyces sp. AN091965 (assembly GCF_022698285.1). Lineage (NCBI taxonomy): Bacteria > Bacillati > Actinomycetota > Actinomycetes > Kitasatosporales > Streptomycetaceae > Streptomyces > Streptomyces sp. AN091965. The sequence continues at coordinate 4,082,518 of NZ_JALDMY010000001.1, forward strand.
GAGTACACCCCGGCGCCCACGCCCGCCACGGCGCGGGCGACGAGCAGCACCGCGAGGCCGGGCGCGAGCGCGGTCAGGGCGTTGCCCACCGTGAACACGGCGAGCGCCGCGATGATCAGCACGCGCGGCCGGGCGCCCGCGAACAGGCCCGCGACGAGCGGCGCGCTCACCGCGTACGCCAGTGTGAAGACGGTGACCATCTGCCCGGCGAGGGACACGGTGGTGTCCAGGTCGTCCGCGACCACGGGCAGGAGGCCCGCCATCACATACGCGTCGAGCCCCAAGGTGAAGGCCCCCAGCATCAACAGCCAGATCTTCCGCACGGGCGATCAGCTCCCTTCAGGTAGCGGGTAGTCCGGTGCGGAAACGTAGGCAGTCTCCGGATCGGCAGGGAAATGCCCGTGGAGTGCGCTTATGCTCGGCAGGCATGAATCCTTCGAGCACCGTCGACGCCGTGGAACTACGGCATCTGCGCGGCTTCCTCGCCGTCGCCGACGAGCTGAGCTTCACGCACGCGGCGGCCGCGCTCGGCATCGGGCAGCCCGCGCTCACGCGGACCGTGCGGGCCCTTGAGGAGGCCGTCGGCACCCGCCTCGTCGACCGCACCACGCGCCACGTGGACCTCACCGACGCCGGGCGCCGCCTGCGCGACGACCTCGCGCCGCTGCTCACGCGCCTCGACGCCGCGCTGCGCGCACCGGGCGCCGGGCGGCCGGAGCTGCGGCTCGGCTTCACCTCCATGCTCCCGGAGGTCTGCGGGCCGCTCACCACCGCGTTCAAGCAGGCGACCGGGGCGCTCGTGCGCCTGGTGCGCCGCGACGAGCCGCTGGCGGGGCTCACGTCGGGCGCCTGCGACGTGGCGGTCGTACGCGGTGAACTGCCGGAAGGGGTACGGGGCCGGAAGCTGCTCGACGAGCCGCGCGTCGCCGTGCTCGCCCGCGGTTCCGGGGCACTCGCGGGGCGCCGCGTCGTCGACTGGACGGAGCTGGCCGCGTACCCGCTGGTGGTGAACACCGTCACCGGCACGACCCGCCCCGAGCTGTGGCCCGCGGGCCGCCGTCCCGACCTCGCCTGCACCGCCGACAACGTCGACGAGTGGCTGGAGGCCGTCGCCGCGGACCACGGCGTCGGCGTCGCGCCGGAGCCGGTCGCCCGCCGGTACGCCCACTCCGGACTGCGCTACGTACGCCTGAAGAACGCGCCCCCGGTCACCGTCCACCTGGCCGTCCCGACGCAGGATCCGCACCCGCTGGCGGACCGGTATCTGCGGACGGCGACCGGCTGACCGGACGTCAGTTCAGCGACGGGTCGTCCGGATACGTCGCCACCATCGCGAGCTCGCTGCGCTGGCGCCGCAGCACGGAGCGCCACAGCCGCTCCGGGTCGGGCGAGGAGACGTCGCCCGGCTCGGACTCGACCACGTACCACGCGCCCTCGACCAGTTCGTCCTCCAGCTGGCCCGGACCCCAGCCCGCGTACCCCGCGAAGATCCGCAGGGAGCCGAGCGCGGCGGCAAGCAGCTCCGGCGGGGCCTCCAGGTCGACCAGGCCGATCGCGCCGTGCACCCGCCGGAAGCCGACGGGGTCGTCGCGGCCCGGGCGGCGCCGGGAGCGCGCGGGGGCCCCCTCGTCACCGGGGATCACCGCGACGCCGAGCGCCGAGTCCAGGGAGACCGGGCCGCCCTGGAAGACGACGCCGGGCGCGCCCGCGAGCTCGCCCCAGCCCTCCAGGATGTCGCCGACGCCCACCGGGGTCGGGCGGTTGAGGACCACGCCCAGCGAGCCCTCCTCGTCGTGGTCGAGGAGCAGCACCACCGCACGGTCGAAATTGGGGTCCGACAGGGCCGGCGTGGCCACGAGCAGCCGCCCTGTGAGCGAGGACACCTCGGTCATGCCAGACATGATCCCGCATCTTGGGCTCGTCCGGGGAGGCAATGGCCTCACGGAAGTGCGCCCAGTTCAGGGCGTACGCGGGCGGTTCGGGCGGCGCGCGGGAAAGGTGACCCTGAGCGTCCGGTTCCGTACGGTTCGTGTTGTAGCCGACTCATGACGTGCTTGGGCCCCCTCGGGCCTACGGACAGGGGGTGGGCGGCCATTACGCTTTCCCTTTGATCCCCCCGTCCACCTCTTCGGAACGCGAGATTCATGACCGTCACCGGCACCCAAGACGTACTGCTTGTCCACGGCGGAACCCCGCTGGAGGGCGAGATCCGTGTCCGCGGCGCGAAGAACCTCGTGCCCAAGGCCATGGTCGCCGCGCTGCTCGGCAGCGCTCCGAGCCGTCTGCGCAACGTTCCCGACATCCGCGACGTCCGTGTCGTACGCGGCCTGCTGCAGCTGCACGGCGTGACGGTCCGCCCCGGCGAGGAGCCGGGCGAGCTGGTGCTCGACCCCTCGCATGTGGAAAGTGCGAACGTCGCCGACATCGACGCGCACGCGGGTTCCTCGCGGATTCCGATCCTGTTCTGCGGCCCGCTCCTGCACCGCCTCGGCCACGCGTTCATCCCGGGCCTCGGCGGCTGTGACATCGGCGGCCGTCCCATCGACTTCCACTTCGAGGTGCTCCGCCAGTTCGGCGCGACCATCGAGAAGCGCGAGGGCGGCCAGTACCTGGAGGCGCCGCAGCGCCTGCGCGGCACCAAGATCCGCCTGCCGTACCCCTCCGTGGGCGCCACCGAGCAGGTGCTGCTCACCGCCGTGCTCGCCGAGGGTGTGACGGAGCTCTCCAACGCCGCGGTCGAGCCGGAGATCGAGGACCTGATCTGCGTCCTGCAGAAAATGGGCGCGATCATCGCCATGGACACGGACCGGACCATACGGATCACCGGTGTGGACAGCCTCGGCGGCTACAACCACCACGCCCTCTCGGACCGCCTGGAGGCCGCCTCCTGGGCTTCCGCGGCCCTGGCGACCGAAGGCAACATCTACGTCCGCGGCGCCCAGCAGCGCTCGATGATGACCTTCCTGAACACGTACCGGAAGGTCGGCGGCGCCTTCGAGATCGACGACGAGGGCATCCGCTTCTGGCACCCCGGCGGCCAGCTGAAGTCCATCGCCCTGGAGACGGACGTCCACCCCGGCTTCCAGACCGACTGGCAGCAGCCGCTCGTCGTCGCCCTGACGCAGGCGACGGGCCTGTCCATCGTCCACGAGACGGTGTACGAGTCCCGCCTCGGCTTCACCTCGGCGCTGAACCAGATGGGCGCCCACATCCAGCTCTACCGCGAGTGCCTCGGCGGCTCCGACTGCCGCTTCGGCCAGCGCAACTTCCTGCACTCCGCGGTCGTCAGCGGCCCCACGAAGCTGCAGGGCGCCGACCTGGTCATCCCCGACCTGCGCGGCGGCTTCTCGTATCTGATCGCGGCCCTTGCCGCCCAGGGCACGTCCCGGGTGCACGGCATCGACCTGATCAACCGCGGCTACGAGAACTTCATGGACAAGCTCGTGTCGCTCGGCGCGAAGGTCGAGCTGCCCGGCGAGCCCGCGCTGGGCTAGCCAGGCACCCCGAAGGGGCGCGGGGAACCGCGCGCCCGGCCCGCGACGGCGCCGCGGACGAGAACACCACCGCACAACGCCGAAGGGGCGGCCACCTGAACCAGGTGGCCGCCCCTTCTGCGTACCGAATGAGCCTCAGGGCTGCAGACGGACTTACTTGCCCTTGGCGGCTTCCTTGAGCTTGCTGCCCGCGGAGACCTTGACGCTGTAACCGGCCGGGATGTTGATCGGCTCGCCGGTCTGCGGGTTGCGGGCGGTGCGAGCGGCACGGTGGGTGCGCTCGAAGGTCAGGAAGCCGGGGATGGTGACCTTCTCGTCGCCCTTGGCAACGATCTCGCCGACGGTCTCGGCGAACGCGGCCAGCACGGCGTCGGCGTCCTTGCGGGTCACCTCGGCGCGGTCGGCCAGCGCGGCCACCAGCTCACTGCGGTTCATGTTTGTACTCCCGTGTTCTTCTTGCCGTTGAGGCGTGCCACGCGGCGGAGCCGCATGTGAGGCAACAGCGAAGCCGATGCTGCCAGGGTCTCGGTCAGTCCCAGGACCCGGGTCCGTGGTCAGACCCTCGCGCCCAGAGACGCATCCTGCCCCCACCTGCGGCGGGAAAGCCAATCCGGCACCCCTGGGAGTCACACGAAAAGCGCCCATTTCGTCTAGGTGCCTCGAAATGGTGACGCTCCGTCCGGTCCCGGTGCCGTGCCGCAGGCCGTGCGGGCCTGGTCAGGGCGGCACGGACCCGCAGGTCCGCGCCCAGCCACCCTAGAGGCCCGCTGAGGGCGGTGTTCCACGACGCGCCGTGCCGACGCGCCGTGGCACCTGTCACAGGCCGCGGGAGGGGCTCAGCCCGCCGCGCTCGCGCCCGCGGCCTTGGCGGCGGTGCGCACCGCCCCGGCGACGGCTCCGGCGACCTTGTCGTTGAAGACGCTCGGGATGATGTAGTTCGGGTTGAGCTCGTCCTCGGTCACCACGTCCGCGAGGGCGGTGGCCGCGGCCAGCATCATCTCGGTGTTGACCGTGCGCGACTGGGCGTCGAGCAGGCCGCGGAAGACTCCGGGGAAGACCAGGACGTTGTTGATCTGGTTCGGGAAGTCCGAGCGGCCCGTGGCCACGACCGCCGCCGTCTGGCGGGCGATGGCCGGGTCGACCTCCGGGTCCGGGTTCGCGAGCGCGAACACGATGGCGCCGTCGGCCATGGCCGCGACGTCCTCGCCGCCGAGCACGTTCGGCGCCGAGACGCCGATGAACACGTCGGCGCCGCGCACGGCCTCCTTGAGGCTGCCGGTGACGCCCTCGGGGTTGGTGTTGTCGGCGATCCAGCGCAGCGGCGAATCGGCCGCGGCGTCCACCAGGTCCGCGCGGTCGGCGTGCACGACGCCGTGGATGTCGGCGACGACGGCGTGCTTGACGCCCGCGGCGAGCAGCAGCTTCAGGATGGCCGTACCGGCCGCGCCGGCGCCGGACATGACGACGCGTACGTCACCGATGTTCTTGCCCACCACGCGCAGGGCGTTGGTCAGCGCGGCGAGCACGACGATCGCGGTGCCGTGCTGGTCGTCGTGGAAGACGGGGATGTCGAGGGCCTCGCGAAGACGGGCCTCGATCTCGAAGCAGCGGGGCGCGGAGATGTCCTCCAGGTTGATGCCCGCGAAGCCCGGGGCGATGGCCTTGACGATCTCGACGATCGCGTCGGAGTCCTGGGTGTCCAGGCAGATCGGCCAGGCGTCGATGCCCGCGAAGCGCTTGAAGAGGGCGGCCTTGCCCTCCATGACGGGCAGCGCGGCCTTGGGGCCGATGTTGCCGAGGCCGAGGACGGCCGAGCCGTCCGTGACGACCGCGACGGAGTTGCGCTTGATGGTGAGGCGGCGGGCGTCCTCGGGGTTCTCGGCGATCGCCATGCACACGCGGGCCACGCCCGGGGTGTAGACCATGGAGAGGTCGTCGCGGTTGCGGATGGGGTGCTTGGACGCCATCTCGATCTTGCCGCCGAGGTGCATCAGGAACGTACGGTCGGAGACCTTCCCGAGCGTGACGCCCTCGATGCCGCGCAGCTTCTCGACGATCTCGTCGGCGTGCGCGGTGGACGTCGCGGCGATCGTGACGTCGATGCGCAGCTTCTCGTGGCCGGACGCCGTGACGTCGAGGCCGGTGACGGAGCCGCCGGAGGACTCCACGGCCGTGGTGAGCTGGGAGACCGCGGTTCCGCTCGCGGGCACCTCCAGCCTGACCGTCATCGAGTAGGAGACGCTGGGCGCCGTTGCCATGGCGGACTTCCTCTGCTTTCACCTTGTAGCTGTTGCCGTCCGATGGTCGCACCTACCCCTGAGTACGTGGTAGCCGCCCCGGATTGAGAACGTTTTGTTCACATGTATTTCGGAAAACAGTTTCCACCATACGAGAAGTGTGGGGAAACGAAAAGAGGTCCACGTCACCGGGTGACGTGGACCTCTCCTACGCGAAGTGACACCGACCCGCCATGCTCGCCTCGCGGCAAGTGGTCGCTCGTAGCGACGAAGGTTGGGCCCGGGGGCTTGGATCGAGCCGGTGTCACATCAACGGTAACAAACGAATCCCGTAAGGCAATTCCCGTAGCAGGGGGTCATTCCCTGAGCAGGTCCGGCACGCCGTCGGCGTCCGGCTCGTCGCGCTCGCCCGACAGGACCGTGAGCTGCTGGGTGGCACGGGTCAGCGCGACGTACAGCACGCGCAGGCCCGCCGGGGACTCGTCGGCGATCTCCGCGGGCGACACGACGACCGTCGCGTCGTACTCCAGGCCCTTGGCCTCCAGGCTGCCGAGCGCCACGACGCGCTCGCCGAGCCCGGCCAGCCAGCGGGCCGCCTGGTCGCGGCGGTGCATGGCGACGACGACGCCGACGGTCCCCTCGACCTCGTCGAGCAGCCGGGCCGCCTCTTCGCGCACGGACCGGCCGAGGTCCTTGCCCCGTACGACGGCGAAGCGCGGCTCGACCCCCGTGGAGCGGACGGCGGACGGGGACTCGGAGCCGGGCATGGCCAGGGCCAGGACCTTGGCGGCGAGATCGGCGATCTCGGCGGGGTTGCGGTAGTTGACGGTCAGCGTGAAGCGGCGGCGCGGGCGGGTGCCGAGCGCCTCGTCGCGCGCCGCGGCGGCCTCGTCCGGGTCGGACCAGGAGGACTGCGCCGGGTCGCCCACCACCGTCCAGGTCGCGTGGCGCCCGCGGCGGCCCACCATGCGCCACTGCATCGGGGTGAGGTCCTGGGCCTCGTCGACGATGACGTGCGCGTACTCGGTGCGCTCGGCGGCGAGCCGCTCGGCGCGCTCGCGCTGCGACTCCTCGCGCACCGGCATCAGCTCGTCGAGCCCGGTGAGCTGGTCCAGCGGGTCGAGGTCGCGCTTCTTCTTCGGCCGCGCGGGGGTGCCGAGGACCGCCTGGAGCTCGTCGAGGAGCGCGATGTCGTGCACCGAGCAGGCCTCGCGGCGCAGGGAGCGGGCCAGCTTGCGGACCTCGCCCGGGTTGAGCACCCGGCGCGCCCAGCGGCCGAGGCGCCTCTCGTCGGCCATCGCGCTCAGCACGCCGCGCGGCGTGAGGACGGGCCACCACGCGTCCAGGAACGCGATGAAGGCGTCCTCGGTGGTGATGTCCTCGTCGAACGACGAGCGGAGTTCGGCGGCGAGTTCGGGGTCGCTGTGCCGGGTGGCCGCGCCGGACTTGTCCCAGAGGGCGTCCAGGAGGAGCTTGCGGGCCCGGGGGCGCAGCAGGTTGACGGGGGCGGTGCCGCCGAGCGCGGTGCGTCTGACGCGGGCGAGTTCCTCGGCGTCGAGCTCCAGGCGCCTGTTGAACGCCACGACGCGGAGGCGGGTGGGGGTGCCGGGCGCGGCCGGGACGGCGGTGCCGGGCGCGGCCGGGACGGCGGTGCCGGGCGCGGCCGGGACGGCGGTGCCGGGCGCGGCCGGGACGGCGGTGCCGGGCGCGGCCGGGACGGGGAACAGGGCGTCCTCGTCGGCGGCGGGGGCCTCCGGCGGGGCGGGCGGGGTCTCCAGGGCGCCCCTGGCCGCCTTGCGCAGGACCTTCAACATCCGGGACGAGCCCTTGACGCGGGCCACCGCCGGGCTGTCGTAGACAGTGGCGTCCACGCCGTCGACGAGGGAGCCGACCGCGCGGATGGCGACCTGGCCCTCCTCGCCCAGGGACGGCAGGACGCCCTCCGTATAGGCGACGAGGAGGGGCGTCGGCGAGACGATGAGGATGCCGCCCGAGTAGCGCCGGCGGTCCTGGTAGAGCAGGTAGGCGGCGCGGTGCAGCGCGACCGCCGTCTTGCCGGTGCCCGGGCCGCCCTCCACGTACGTCACGGACGCGGCGGGCGCGCGGATGACCTGGTCCTGCTCGGCCTGGATGGACGCCACGATGTCGCGCATGGTGTGGCTGCGGGCCTGCCCGAGCGCGGCCATGAGCGCGCCGTCGCCGACGACGGCCAGCGCATCGCCGTCCAGGTACGCCGTCAGCTCGGGGCGCATCAGGTCGTCCTCGACGCCGAGCACCTTGCGGCCCTTGGAGCGGATGACGCGGCGGCGCACGACCCGGCCGGGGTCCACCGGGGTGGAGCGGTAGAAGGGCGCGGCGGCGGGCGCGCGCCAGTCGATGACCAGCGGCGAGTAGTCCGCGTCGAGGACGCCGATGCGGCCGATGTGCAGGGTCTCGGCGATGTCCGCGCACGGCCCCGACGCGTCCTGGCGGACCACGCCCTCGGCGGGTTCGACCGCCGTGTAGGCGCCGTCCGGGCCCTTCTTGCCGTCCTTGCCGAGGAGCAGGTCGATGCGGCCGAAGAGGAAGTCCTCGAACTCGTTGTTGAGACGGTTGAGGTGGATGCCCGCGCGGAAGACCTGCGCGTCGCGCTCGGCGAGCGCGCCCGGCGTACCGACCTGAGAACGCTGGGCGGCGTCGTTCATCAGAAACTCGGCCTCGTGGATCTTCTCCTCCAGGCGGCGGTAGACCTGGTCGAGGTGTTCCTGTTCGACGCTGATCTCGCGGTCGCGTACGTCGGCCACCGGGGCCCCTTTCCTGACGTGCTGCTGCTCGTACTGAGCAGCCGTCCACCGTACGCGAAAGGGGCCCCGCTTGTGCAGTCTCATGCGCCGTCCGTCGCCGGGCCGTGACCCGGGGCTTCGCTGGTCAGGGCGGTGGCGGGGGTCTTCGGGGCCTCAGACGTCCACCGACACGAGGCGTTCGCCGCCGAACGTGGTGACCTCGAAGCGGTCGATGTCGTCGCGGTCGAAGGCGGCGCCGCCGTGCACGTACAGCGGGTTGCGGGCCCACTTGTTCGAGCTGTCCTTGATGCCGTAGCCCCACTTGGGCACCGACCAGGACGAGACGGTCTCGCGCTTGCCGTCCTTGCCGACGGCGACGAGGGAGCACTTGAGCGGGCCCTTGACGTTCTTCAACTCCAGGACCGTGTGGGTGCCCCAGGCCTTCCTCTCGGTGCCGACCGTGGCGGTGACCTCGGTCTTCGGGTCGGTGGCGGACTTCTTCTCCTCCATGTGGTGGAAGAAGGCGTCCTCGGCGGGCGAGGTCGGGTGCGGGTCGATCGCCACCTGCCCCTTCGAGCCGTCGTCGCCGTCCACCGCGACGACCGCGAGCGGCCCGCCGACGATCAGCGCGGCCGCCGCCGCGGCCAGGAACAGACCGCGCCTGCGCCGCCGCGCGCGCCGCTCCGCGACCTCGTCCACGAGGCGTTCGGCCAGGCGCGGGCCCGGCCGGGCGGCGAGCTGCTCGCCGACGGCGGGCAGTCCGCGCGGGCGGGGCACGGCCGCGTCCGGAGCCTCGGGCGCGCCGGGCGACCCGGGCATCCCTTGTGCCCCTCGGGCCCCTTGTGCCTCTTGCGCCCCGGGGAGGTCCGCCAGGGCGGCCAGCATCGGCTCCATGCCGGCGAACTCCTCCAGCTGCCGGGCGCAGATCTCGCAGCCCGCCAGGTGCGCCTCGAACTCGGTGGCCTCCGCGTCGTCCAGGATGCCGAGGGCGTAGGCGCCGACGGTCTCGTGGACCGCGCCGGGGCCCCGCGGGTCGTGGCCCCCGTGGTCACGGCCGTGTGCGTCGTACGGCGTACTCATGCCGTCACCCCCCGCTCCTCCAGAGCCAGCTTCATCGAGCGCAGCGCGTAGAAGACCCGCGAGCGCACCGTCCCACTGGGTATGCCCAGCGTCTCGGCCGCCTCATTGACCGTACGCCCTTTGAAGTAGGTCTCGACAAGTACCTCCCGGTGCGCGGGAGTCAGGTCCTCCAGCGCGTCCGACAGCGTCATCAGCCACAGCGCCTTATCGATCTCGTCCTCCGCGGGGATGACCTCCAGCGGCGACGGGTCGACCTCCTGCGGCCGGGCCTGCCGGCTGCGGTGGCCGTCGATGACGATGCGGCGTGCGACCGTCACCAGCCAGGGGCGTACCGAACCGGTCGCACGGTTGAGCTGACCGGCGTTCTTCCAGGCACGGATGAGCGTCTCCTGCACGACATCCTCGGCGCGCTGCCGGTCTCCCGCCACGAGCCGGAGCACATAGGCGAGAAGCGGACCGGCGTGCTCGCGGTACAGCGCGCGCATCAACTCCTCGTCCGGCTCCGGCGCGGGCGCCGCACGATGTCGGTGCGGGCGTTCATCGGCCACGGCGGAATCCTTGCGCACGTCTGCCTCCGCTGTCCGCGCTTCGGCCCGGCTGGCGCCGGGCGCTTCGCTGAGTCGCCGTTTGTCTGCGGGCCGACTTGAGCTGGTCGCACAGTTCGCGCGCCCCTTCGGGGCGCTGCCGAACCACGCGCTGGCTGGTCATCAGGGACGTACGGACAGAGCGGGGGATGTGTTCAGGCAGCGGCGAGGTTTTCCTCGCTCACGCGGGCGCGAGTCCCGCCGCCCGCCGCCGGTGCCGGGCCACCCGCTCCCGGTTGCCGCACACCTCGCTGGAGCACCAGCGGCGGCGGTGCCCCCGTGACGTGTCGAGGTAGACCAGCGGGCAGCTGTCGCCCTCGCACCGGCGCAGCAGCGAGCGCGCCACCGGGTCGGTGAGCAGTTCGACGGCGTCCCGGGCGACGGCCGCGAGCAGCGCGGCGCGCCCCGGGGTGCCGTGCAGCGCGCGGACGAGGCTGCCGTCGGCGTGCCGGACGGCGCACGGCGCGGGCGGGGCCGCGGCGGCCAGCGCGTTCACCCGGGCGAGGGAGGCGTCGGCGGGCCGTCCCGCCAGCTCGCCGCCGACCAACCGGCCGATGTGCCCGCGCAGTTCGCGGAACCCGGCGAGCCAGGCCTGGTCGGCGTCCGGCAGCGGCGTGCCCGGCGGGAGCAGGCCCGCCCCGGCCAGCCAGGCGCCCAGCCGGTCCACGTCGTCGAGCCGCTCCACGGGGTGGTCCGTCGCGAGGAGGTCGAGGCAGATCCGTCCGGAGTCGAAGCGCAGCTCGCCGTACGCGACCTTGTGCGGGGGTTTGTGCGGGGGTGTGTACGGAGCCTGGTACGTCGCCTTGTCCGGAGGCTGGTACGGAGCCTTGTCCGGGGGCTTGTGCGGGGCCTCCTGGGGGGCCGCACTCAACGCCATGCGGGTGTCACCGCCTCGGGGTCGCCGGTGAGTTCGGGGGCCGGTCCGGTCCGTGCCGACGTGCGCGCGCGTGCCGTCCGTACGCCCGTCCGTACTCCTACAGTGCCCGTCCCGGGGCGGCTCTGGAACCCCTGCCACCGCGAGCGGACGCCCTCGTGGCAAGACGGGCGTCCCGGAGACGGGAGACGCACGCTTATGCCCCCGCGCTCGTCGGCCATGGCCCCGGCGGCGGCGCGCGGCTTGACTCGACGGCATGACGAACAACGGCACTCCCCGCACCGACCGGCCCACCAGCGGCGTCGCCCTGGGCGCGGCAGCGCTCACCACGGGCCTGATGGCCGGATCCTTCTACGTCTTCGCGTGCGCGGTGATGCCCGGCCTCGCGCGCAGCTCGGACCGCGCGTACATCGAGGTCATGCAGCACATCAACGACGTCATCCAGAACCCGGTGTTCTTCTTCGGCTTCTTCGGGGCGCTGTTGAGCACCGGGCTCGCCGCGTGGCGGCTGCGGCGCACGCCGCTGCGGTGGTGGGTGTTCGGCGCCCTGGCCGCGTACGCGCTCGCCTTCGTGCTCACCGCCGTGGTGAACGTGCCCCTGAACGACGACCTCGCCGCGGCGGGCGACCCGGCGCGGATCGCCGACCCGGCCGCCGTGCGCGCGGACTTCGAGGGCCCGTGGGTGGCGTGGAACATCGTGCGGGCGGCCCTGTGCACGCTCGCGTTCGGCCTGCTCGGCCGGGCGCTCGTGCTGCGCGGCAGGCTCCTGGGCGCGCAGGGCCGGGGCCCTCAGGCCCCGTACTTGGACCCGGAGGCCGGGTCGAGCGCGAGCCGGTAGCCCCGCTTGACGACCGTCTGGATGAGCCGGGGCACGCCGAGTGCCGTGCGCAGCCGGGCCATCGCGGTCTCGACGGCGTGCTCGTCGCGGCCCGCGCCGGGCAGCGCCCGCAGCAGCTCGGCGCGCGCGACCACCCACCCGGGCCGCCGCGCCAGCGAGCGCAGCAGCGCCATCCCCGCGGGCGGCACGGCCCGCAGCTCGCCGTCCACGAGGACCGCGTGCCCGCGGATCTCCACGCGGTGCCCGGCGACCGGCAACGCCCGTGCCCGCGCGGGCAGTTCCTGGCACAGCAGCTGGACGAGGGGACCGAGCCTGAACCGTTCCGGCTGGACGGTGTCCACGCCCAGGCCCTGGAGCGGCAGCGCGGTCACCGGGCCCACGCAGGCCGCGAGCACGTCGTGCGCCAGGGCGGCGCGCAGCTCCCCCGCCATCCCCCGGTCCTCGGCCCGCGCGAGCAGCGAGGCGGCGGCGGGCGCGCTGGTGAACGTGAGCGCGTCGACGCCGCGCGCCACGGCCGCGTCGAGCAGCCGGTCCACGGGCGCGAGGTCGGCGGGCGGCAGCCACCGGTACACCGGTACGAGGACGACGTCCGCTCCCCCGGCCCGCAGTGCCTCCACGAACCCGGGCAGCGGCTCGCCGTGCAGCTGGAGCGCGACGCGCCGCCCCGCGACGCCCTCGGCGAGCAGCCGGTCCAGGACCTCCGCCATCGACTCCGACGACGGCGACCAGTGCTCGACGAGCCCCGCCGCCCGCACGGCGCCCTTCACCTTCGGCCCCCGCGCGAGCAGTTCCACCCCGCGCAGCCGCGCGAGGAGCGCCTCGCCGTGGCCCCAGCCGTCGGCGGCCTCCACCCAGCCGCGGAAGCCGATGGCGGTGGTGGCGACGACCACGTCAGGGGCGTGGTCGATCAGCTCCTTGGTGGCGGCGAGGAGCCGCCCGTCGTCGGACAGCGGCAGGATGCGGAGCGCGGGCGCGTGCAGCACGGTGGCGCCGCGGCGCTGGAGCAGCGCGCCGAGCTCGTCGGCCCGGCGGGCGGCGGTGACGCCGACGGTGAACCCGGCGAGGGGACCGTGGTCGTGGATCACGTTCATGTCTGGCGTCCCGCTCGTCGTAGTGGCCCGTCGCCCCGCCGCCCTGTCGTGGCAGTCTCCGCAGGTCCACGGGCCATCGAGCCTGCCAACGCCCGGTGACGGGCCTGGATCACCCCGATGTCCGCCGTGTTACGTCACACCTCGGCGTACGACGGCCTCCGCTCGGCGCCCGCGGCGGCCACGGACCGCGTACGGGCCGCGGGCCCGCGCAGGTACACGGCCCAGGTGACCCCGAAGCACAGGGCGTAGAACGCGAGGAAGGAGACGTAGGCCCCGGTCCCCGAGCCGACGCTCAGGAACGACTGCCGGAAGGCGAGGTTGATCCCGAGCCCGCCGAGCGCGCCGACGGCCCCGATGAGCCCCATGGCAGCGCCCGAGAGCCGCCGCCCGTACCGGTCGGCGTCGTCCCCGGTGAGCCCCTCGCGCAGGGCCTTGGCCTGGAAGATGCCCGGGATCATCTTGTACGTGGAGCCGTTGCCGAGGCCGCTGAGCACGAAGAGCACCACGAACGCGCCGGTGAAGAGCCCGAGCGACGCCCGCTCGGAGGCCAGCACGACGACGCCGGTGGCCGCCGCCATGGCGACGAAGGTCCCCAGCGTGATCCGGGCCCCGCCGTAGCGGTCGGCGAGCCGCCCGCCCACGGGGCGCACGAGCGAGCCGAGCAGCGGCCCGACGAAGGTGAGCTGCGCGGCCTCCAGCGGGGTGCGTCCGAACTGGGTCTGGAGCACGAGGCCGAAGGCGAAGCTGTAGCCGATGAACGACCCGAAGGTCCCCACGTACAGGAACGCCATGATCCAGGTGTGCGGGTCGCGCGCGGCCGCCCGCACGGCCCCCGTGTCGTTGCGCACGGAGGCGATGTTGTCCATGAACAGCGCGGCGCAGACGGCGGAGACGACGACCAGCGGGATGTAGACGCCGAGCAGCAGCCGCGGCCCGCCACCGGCGCCGATGACGGCGAGCGCGACCAGCTGCACCACGGGCACGCCGATGTTGCCGCCGCCCGCGTTGAGGCCGAGGGCCCAGCCCTTCTTGCGCAGCGGGAAGAAGGAGTTGATGTTCGTCATGGACGAGGCGAAGTTCCCCCCGCCGATGCCGGTGAGCAGCGCACACGCCATGAACGTGCCGTACGACGTGCCGGGCTCCATGACGACGAACGCGGCCACGGTGGGCAACAGGAGCAGGCCCGCCGCGATGACCGTCCAGTTCCGTCCCCCGAACCGGGCCACGGCGAAGGTGTACGGCACGCGCACGACGGCGCCCACGAGCGTCGCCATCGACACGAGGAAGAACTTCCCCGCCGGGTCGATGCCGTACTCCGGCCCCATGAACAGCACCATGACCGACCACAGGGTCCACACCGAGAACCCCACGTGCTCCGAAAGCACCGAGAACGCCAGGTTCCGCCGGGCGACCCGCTCCCCCTCCCGCGCCCAGAACTCCGCGTCCTCCGGCTCCCACCGCGCGATCCACCTGCTCCTCATGCCCAGCCTCCCCGGCCAACGACGGTGCCCCCGAAGGTAGGGACGACGCGTTTCAGCCCTGTGCCGAGGGATGACCACGGGGGAACGTTGGGCTCACTACGGGGGGTGGGGGGTGGTGAGGGGGCGGGCCTGGGCCGCCGGATGCCCGCCCGGACCGGAGCCGGGGGCGCCTGCGCGGCCCCCGGGGCGGCCGCCGCGTCAGCGGTTCACGGACTGGATCTCCTTGACCACGACGTCCTGCCCCGCGCCGAACTCGCCGTCCGGCAGGTCGTCGCCCTTCTCCGTGGTGCTCGTCCAGCTGATCTTCCAGGTGACCGTGGCCTTCAGGCCGTACGTACCGTCCCCCGAGGACCGCAGGTACTTCACGCCGCACGGCGGCGTCTCCTCGCTCCTGCCCTTCGCCCAGGGCTCACCGATCCGCCCCTTCACCACGGCGCACTCCGCCGAGCCGGGGTAGGTCTCGGCATCCTTCGTCCCGGGCTCGATCCGCAACGAAACGGGCTTCGCCGTCGTCGTGGCCGAAAGCCCCGTCCCCGGCAGACTCGCCGTGACCGACACCTCCTTGAACTTCCCCTTGTCCAACCAGACCCAGGTCGGCAGATTCACTTTGGTCTCACCTTCGGGGGCCATGGTGATCTCGGTGCCGGGGATGGGGAGTTCGTCGTAGGCGTACTCCGCGAGAATTCTCGGGGTGACGGCAAGGGGCTCGTCAGGGGTCTCCTTCTCGTCGACCCAGAAGGGCGGCTTGTTGCAGGAGTTCACCTTCGGATCGTCGAGGCGATTCTCGTTCTTCACCGCCGCCCAGAACATCCCCTTGCCCTGCTTGTCCAGGTTGTAGTCCTTGTACTCGCCGTCCTTGTAGCGCTTGTCCAGAGCGTCTCCGAGAACGCTCCCGATGCCCCCGATGAACGGCAGCGAGTCCAGGCTGCGCAGCGCCTTCACCGTGGACTCGAGCTGCTTCGGCGAGAAAGCGGGCTCGTACCAGCAGGCGGGCGGCGTCCAGTTGCTGTCGGCAGGAGTGAGCGTGCCGGTCTTCGTGGAACGCGAGCTGCCGTTGGTCGTCGTCTGAATCTTCGTCCGCGCAAAGATGGTGCCGCCGTTCTTGCCACCCTTGCCGCTGCCCTCGATCGGCTTGCCGCCGCCCTTGCCGCCGCTCGCGTAAGCGTTGCCGTGCACCACCACGGCCAGCGCGAGCACCGGTACGAGCGCGCACCGAATCACCAGTCGGCTCACAGGCATTGCTTCGCCGCCTCGATGGACGTGACCGAAGTCGTCTGCCAGACCCCCTCGGCGTTCTTCTCCAACCTCGTGTTGAAGAACGCGTAATCCTTGTCCGAGGCCGGGATGGACCTGTCCACCTTCTTGGTCTTGCGATCCAGGGGATACGTCTTGCTCGAGTCCATGCAATAGGTCACCGCGGCGGTTCCCTTCTTGAGGATGGTGACGTTTCGCTGGTAATAGCGCGTCGTGCCGACGAACGACCTGCCCTCGTCATAGAAGCTCTTGATGTACGTGGCCGCCGACACCAGGGCATCCCCCGCCGAGTAGAACTTCAGCGCCGGGTGCTCCTTGGCGTTGACCGTGATCGCCTCATCGAGGGAGTCGATGCGCCGCTCGCTGTCCGCAAGGATCGCGTCCTTCTTCGCATCACCCGTTCGCCCGCCCTCGAAGACGTTCTTCACGTCCTTGGGCAGCTCGATCCGCGGGCGGTCTATCGCGTTGGCCGGTGCCTTCGGTGACGAGGTCGCGTGGTCGGGCTTGCCGTTGCTCGCGCCCTCGATCTCGTCGTCGTTCTTGGAGCCGCCGTCTCCGCCGCCGCAGGCGGAGAGTGACAGGACTGCGGCAGCGGTCAGAGACGCGGCAGCGAGCAGTGTGGGTCGGCGGTTCACAGTCAGCTCCCATGGGACGTGGGTTCACTTGAGTGAACCCACGCTATCCACGGGCAAAGCGGCGCGCGACGGTGAGGTTTGCCGAGGACGGGGGCACATGGGGGCATACCCCCGCCGCGCGGCGGGGGTTGTTGCGGAACGGTCGCAGAACGCGGGAGCCCGGGTCACGCCCCCTTGGCGGGACGCCCCCCGCGGCGCCGCTTCGGGGCACCGTCCGGCCACACCCGCGGGCTGCGTCGCGCGGCCAGGTCCTCCACCCAGCCCACAGCCAGCACCATCACTCCGATCAGCGGCCACACCAGCATGAACATCCACATCGTGTACGTCGAGTCGAGCGCCGCCATCGTCCGCTCGGTCATGAACGGGACGTCGTACGCCATGTCGATCAGTGGGACCGTCGCCATGATCAAGAGGTTGTGCCAGAGATAGATCGTGACGGCGCGGTTGTTCGAGAGGGTGATGAGTCCGTCCCACCTGGCCAGGCGGCCGGGGAGTCGGTGCCAGGCGGGGGAGTAGACGAGAAGGACGACGACGAAGCCCAGGGACCAGGTGGCCTGGGCGAGGGGGATGTCGTTGAGGTCCCAGCCGTCGGGGCCGAGGTGGCCGGAGGCCCACCACAGGCCGAAGGCCATGGCGAGGGCGGCGAGGGAGACGGCCAGATAGCGCGGGACGCGCGCGAGGACGCCCTCCTGGTGGGCGAAGCCGAGGATCCAGCAGCCTCCGTAGACCGCGAAGTCGGAGACGGCGTTGCCCGTTTCGCCGGGGATGCGGACGAGGTCCGTGGACAGCAGGGCCGTGAGGGCCAGGGGGGCGAGGAGCGTCGGCCAGGGGGCGCGGCGAAAGGCCCGCAGCAGCAGGGGGGAGGCGAGGACGAACCACAGGTACGCGCGGAGGTACCAGAGCGGGCCGACCGCCTGCACGGCCCAGGTGTCCTCCAGGAGGCCCGCCTTGTCGCCCAGGTGCCAGGGGAAGGGCGGCGCGCCGACCGGCAGGACGTAGCCGGCGAGGCTCAGCAGGCCCCAGGTGCCGCCGTGGTCGGGGTCGTCGCCCGGCTTCCAGCCCGCCGCGAAGAGCAGGAACAGCGCGACCGCGCCGAACAGCCACAGGGGCGGCAGCAGGCGGCGCAGGCGGGACGCGATGACCTGCCGCGCCGGCCGCTTCAGGGAGCGGGCCGTCAAGGAGCCCGCGAGCGCGAACATGACGCCCATCGAGGGGAACAGGATCGTCAGCCAGGCCCAGCCGAAGAGGTGGTAGACGACGACGCGGACCAGGGCGAGGGAACGCAGCAGGTCGAGGTAGCGGTCCCGGGGGGCCGGGGCCGAGGGGGCTTCCCGCACGGGAGGCTCCCCCACGCGCGTGGGGTGGGTCATGCCACCGACCCCCCTTCCGCGCCGCCCCGCCACCGCCGCGGCGGCGCGCCCGGCGCCTCCACCACGCCCGTGCGGCGGAGCTTCTGCCAGCGCAGCCGCCCGCCGGTGAGGGCGGTGATCCAGGACTGGAGCAGGACGACGTACATCAACTGCCGGTAGAGGACCTGCTGGAGCGGCAGCGAGATGAGGTGGGTCATGGGCTCGCGGTCGAGGCGGAAGGCGTACGCCGCGCACACCGCCTGGACGGCGAGGACGCCGAGCCAGGCCGCGACCGTCTTCTGGGTGGGGCCGAAGACCAGGCCGTAGAGGAGGAAGACGTCGATCAGCGGGGCGAGGAGCGGGGCCAGGACCATGAAAAGGGAGACCAGGGGCAGGCCGACCCGGCCGAAGCGGCCCGAGGGGCCGGAGTCGACGAGCGCGCGCCGGTGCTTCCAGATCGCCTGCATCGTGCCGTACGACCAGCGGTAGCGCTGGGACCACAGCTGGCGGACGGTCTCGGGGGCCTCGGTCCACGCGCGGGCCCTCTCCGCGTACACGACGCGCCAGCCGTCGCGGTGCAGGGCCATCGTGATGTCGGTGTCCTCGGCGAGCGTGTCGTCGCTCATGCCGCCGACCCGCTCCAGGGCGGAGCGGCGGAAGGCGCCGACGGCCCCGGGGATGGTCGGCATGCAGCGCAGCACGTCGTACATGCGGCGGTCGAGGTTGAAGCCCATCACGTACTCGATGTGCTGCCAGGCTCCGATGAGCGAGTCCCTGTTGCCGACCTTCGCGTTGCCCGCCACCGCGCCCACGCGCGGGTCGCCGAAGGGCTGCACCAGCTCCCGTACGGTCGACGCCTCGAAGACGGTGTCGCCGTCCATCATCACGACGAGGTCGTGGCGCGCGTTGGCCAGACCCCGGTTGAGCGCCGCGGGCTTGCCCGCGTTGTGCTGGCGCACGACGCGTACGTCCGGCAGGCCGAGATCCTCGACGATGCGGGCGGTGCCGTCCGACGAGCCGTCGTCGACGACGACGACCTCGATGGGGTGGTCGCTCGCCATGAGGGAGCGGACGGTGTTCTCGATGCACTTCGCCTCGTTGTACGCGGGCACGAGCACCGAGACCGGCTCCGTCACGGGCGCGCCCCACCGGAAGCCGCGTTTGCGGACGCGACGGGTGTGGATCGCGGAGAGCACCAGCATCAGGGCGAACCGGCCGAGGACCAGGAAGCCGATCACGGCGAGGCCCACGACCAGGATGTCCGTGACGTACTCGGACGCGGTGACCAGGGCGATCCAGATCCGGCCCTGCCAGAGCGCGAGGCCGCGCGCCTGGGCGTGGGCGCTGGGGGCGTGCAGGGCCTCGGTGAGGTTGGTGAACGCGTAGCCCTCGCGCTGGAGCTTCGGCAGGAGGCGGCCGAGCGCCGCCACCGTCTGCGAGCGGTCGCCGCCCGAGTCGTGCATGAGGACGATGGCGCCCTTGCCGTCCGCGGGGGTCGCGCGGCGGACGATCTCGTCGACGCCGGGGCGCTTCCAGTCCTCGCTGTCGGTGTCGTTGACGACGGTCAGATAGCCACGGCTTCCGACGTGCCGCGCGACCGGCCACGACGCGTTGTCCATGGCGTCGGCGAAGGAGGAGTACGGCGGGCGGAAGAGCGAGGTTCGGATGCCCGCGGCGCCCGCGAGCGCCAGCTGGTTCTGGGACAGCTCCCGGTCGATGCGGCCCTTCGACTGGTACGACAGGTCGGGGTGGTTGAAGGTGTGCAGGCCGACCTCGTGGCCCTCGCGGACCATCCGCGCGACCAGGCCGGGGTGGCGCGAGGCCATCGTGCCGGTGACGAAGAAGACGCCGTGCGCGTCGTGTTCGGCCAGGACGTCGAGGACCTTCGGGGTCCACTGGGGGTCGGGGCCGTCGTCGAAGGTCAGCACGACGTGGTGGTCGGGCACGCGCAGGGTCTTCTGGCGGTCCCCGCGCGTGTCGATGACCGGGCCGCCCCGCAGGATCTCCCGGGGGACGTGGTCGGTGGCGGCGGGCGGGCGGACGCGGTGGTCGGCGAGGATCTCGCTGTGCACGTACCCGCGGAGCAGCAGCATCGCGACAAGGGCCACGAGCAGGAGGCTGGGCAGGAGATAGCGCATGGGGAGGCGGCGGCCCGCGCGGGCGGGGGCGCGTTCGGCGCGGTGGGCCGCACCGCGGCCGCCGGAGCGGGAGGTCATGGCTGGGCCTCCTGGGGTGGGGTGGCGCCCGCGCCGGTCACGGGCTCGGCCCCGGAGGAGGCCTCGCCGCCCGCCTGCGCGCCGCCCGCTTCCGCGCCGTCACCGTCGCCGTCGCCGCCATTCCCGCTCCCGCTCCCACTCCCGCTCTCGGCCTCGGCCTCGGGTGACGGGGCGGACGGGGCGGCAGGGGGCTCGGGGTCCTGTGTCGGCTCGGGGGCCGGGGGTTCGGGGTCGCTCGTGGGGGCCGGGGCGGGGGCTCCGCCGCCGTCCGTCGGGCGGGGGGCGGGCCGCTCGCCGCGGCGGGTCGGGGCCGGTGCCGCGGGGCCGCCCGGCTCGCCGCCGTCGTCACGGGCCTTGGAGGGCGCGGCCGCCCCGGGGCCGCCGGAGGGAACGACGACCCGCTCCGGGGCCGTACCGCTCGTCGTCCGCGAGGGCCCGGGCGAGGGCGTCCTCCCGGACGAGGGGGCCGCTTCGGGCGAACTCGTGGATTCCGACGGCCCGTCCGGCGTGTCCACCTTGCTCGCGGGCTTCTCGTCCGCGGGGTCGGGCACGGGCAGCCAGGGCGCGCTGGAGTTGCCGGAGGCGAGGGTCGCGACGATGACGACCGCGTACCCGGCGCAGGCCAGGCCGACGAAGGTGCCGATGCGGCGGTATCTGCGGCCGCGGCGGCCTGTCTCGTCGACGAACACCGGCCTGTCGGCCATGTCTGTGGTGTCTGAAACTGTTCCCATGACATGGGTGTCACCGGCACCACCGGGAGACTCCCCCGCCAAGTGCCGCCCCACACCGTCGATCTGGACCGTGACCTCGTGCGGGTCGTGCGCGTACCCCGCCGGCGCGAGGGTGGGGCCCAGCGGTTCCACCCTCGGGCGACCGCGCGGGTCTGCCGGGGAATCGCCTGGTAGATCGCCTGTCAGCACGCTCGTCGGGTCGTTCGACAGCGTGTTCTCCCGCCACTTCTCGCCGCGCACGCGCAACCCCCCAATGGACCGGTGCGGGTGCGCGTACGACGCTCCGGGCCTCGCCGTCCGGACCGGGCCCCCACCCGGCCCGAGCGCCCCTACTATCACACCGCACCCGGGCGACGAATGTAGCGCACGCCGGGGACAGCTGTGTTTTTCCGCCAGTCTTAACTCACCATGATGAGTGCATCGTTGTCTGGAATCCACGCATTCGTGGGCTTGACCAGCCAGCCTTCCGCCGCGGCGAGTTCGGCCGCCGCGCGCCGCAGCGCGTCGAGACCGGGGTGGTCGAGACCGCGCCGCCACACCAGGGACACCGGGGACAGCGGCACCGGGTCGACGAGCGGCCGCAGCACGCATCCGGGCAGCTCGGGGAAGCCGACCACGGCGAGCACGGGGTTGCGGTGCTTGGCCATGATCCGCGCGAACTCCTCGGGCCCGACGGCCAGCGGGGCGGGCGGCGCGACCTCGATGCCCCGGCCCGCGAAGAGGCGTGCGGCCAGGTCGGTCCACTCCAGGGTGCGGTCGTTGCCCGCGCCCGCGTACACGCGCTCGCCCGCGAGCCGGGCCAGCGGCACCTCCTCCAGGGCCGCCAGCGGATGCCCGGCCGGGAGCAGCACCGCCATCGGCTCGTACCGTACGGGCTGCTGCGCGAGCCCGGCGCGCAGGGCCGCGGACAGCCCCGCGTACCGGCCGAACGACGCGTCGATCCGGCCCGCCGCGATCTCGGCCGCCGCGCCCGTCAGACCGCTCTCGAAGCGGGCCATCAGCTCGCAGTGCGGGGCCAGTTCGCGGGCCCGTTCCAGGATCCGGCCGAAGACCAGGCCGGGGCTGTTGAGGTCGACAAGCAGGGGGCGGGCGGCGGCCGTGCTCCCGCGCGCGAAGGCGGCCGTCAGCTCGTCCTGCGCGGCCAGGACCCGCCGGGCGTGGGGCAGCAGCCGCTCGCCGTCGGCCGTCAGAGCGACCTGCCGCGTCGAGCGCGCGAACAGGTCCGTGCCCAACTCCCGCTCCAGGCGCCGCACATCGCGGCTCAGCGCCTGCTGGGCGACGTAGAGGCGGGCGGCCGCCCGCGTGAAGTGCAGTTCCTCGGCGACGGCGACGAAGGCGCGGAGCAGCCGCGGCTCCACATCACGGGATGCCCCGGGCGGTGAGGTGACCATCCGGGGAACTTACAACGCGGGCGCGTTAATCGCCCTCCAGTAGGTGTTGGACCACTCCTGGGGACAGCGATCAGCCTGGAGCCATGCCGCAAGCCCCTTCCGACTCCCCCGACATATCCACCACCGCCCCCGGCTCTCCCGCGTCCCCCGCCGCCGAGGCCCTCACGTCCCCCTCCCCCGGCACCTCCGAGGACCGGGGCCGCCGCCGCAACCCCTACGCCCGCCTCTTCGCCGCCCCCGGAGCCACCGCCTTCACCGCCGGCAACCTCATCGCCCGGCTGCCCATGGGGATGTTCAGCGTGAGCGCAGTGACGATGATCGCCGGGTCCCGCGGTTCGTACGCGCTCGCGGGCGCTGTCACCGCCACCGGGCTCGCGGCCACCGCCGTCGTGGCGCCCTGGACGGCGCGGCTCGTCGACCGCCACGGACAGGCGCGCGTGGCCGTGCCCGCCACCGCGTTCGCCGTGCTCGGCTCGCTCTGCCTGCTGCTGTGCGTGCGTTACGGGGCCCCCGACTGGACCCTGTTCGCCTCGTACGCCGCCACGGCCACGGTCCCGAACACCGGCGGCATGTCGCGCGCCCGCTGGGCCCACCTCCTGAAGGGCGACGCGCGCGCCCTGCACACCGCCAACTCCTTCGAACAGGCGGCGGACGAGCTGTGCTTCATGCTCGGCCCGGTGCTCGCGGCCTTCCTGTGCGGGGCGTTCTTCCCGGAGGCGGGCACCCTCGTGGCCGCCGCGCTGCTCCTGACCGGCGTGCTGCTCTTCGCCGCCCAGCGCGCGACGGAACCGCCGCCCCACGGGCGCCCGGACGCCGCCGCGAGGGCGGCATCGCCCCTGCGCGCACGGGGGATGCCCGCGCTGCTCGTCGTCTTCCTGGCCACCGGCGCGGTCTTCGGCGCCATGGAGGTCGTCACCATCGCCTACGCCGACGAGCGGGGCCACAAGGCGGCCGCGGGCGCCGTCCTGGCCCTCCAGGCGGCGGGTTCGTGCGCCGCGGGGCTCGTCTTCGGCGCGGTGCGGCCGCGCGGCCCGCTGCACCGCCGCAGGCTGCTGTGCGCGGCGGCGATGGCGGCCCTGATGGGTCTGCCGCTGCTCGCGGCCACCGCCACCGGCTCGCTCGTCGTCCTCGCCGGGGCGCTGCTGTGCGCCGGGATGGCCACCGCGCCGACGATGGTGACCGGCATGACGCTGGTCCAGCGGCTCACCCCCGAGGGGCGGACGAACGAGGGCATGACCCTCGCCGTGACCGGCCTCCTCGGGGGCATCGCCTGCGGCGCGGCGGCCAGCGGCTGGACCGTGGAGCACCTGGGCGCCACCACCGGCTACGCCGTGCCGGTGGCAGCCGCGGGCTGCGCGCTGCTGCTCACGCTGCTCGGCGGGGACCCCGCCAAGGGGGCCGCCACCAAGGAGACCCCCGGCGAGCAGGCCCCCTCCTAGCGCACCGTCAGCACCGGGCGGGCTTGACCCACGAGCACTCGAGGTCGCCGCCGCCGCGTCCCCCGGAACCGGCCCGCGGCGAGCGCGGCTCCACCAGGACCGCCTTGTCCGCGGTGGACTTGGCGAGGGTGACGACGATCGCGTCCTCCAGGGGCTTCACCGAGGAGGCCAGGTGGTTGTTGAGGACGATGCTGAAGACCAGTTCGCGCCCGCCCGCGTCGGTCACGTACCCGGAGAGGGCCGACGCGCCGGTCAGCGTCCCGGTCTTCGCGCGCACGTTGCGGGCGGCGGGCGTCCCGCACATGCGGGTGCGCAGCGTGCCGCCGACGAACTTGTCCGGCTCGCAGGCCACCGGAAGGGACCGGTACCAGTCGGCGAACCAGGGCTCGCCCTTGGCCGAGCGCAGCAGCGTGATGAGCTGGTCCGCGGGGACGTTGTCCTTGCGCGAGAGGCCGGAGCCGTCGACCTGGCGCAGCTTGCCCGGGTCGACGCCCGCCGTCTTCAGATAGCCGCCGATCGCCGCGATGCCGTCGCCCCAGCTGCCGGGCCGCCCGGTCGCCTCGTACCCCATGGCCTTCGTCAGGGACTCGGCGTGCATGTTGTTGGACAGCTTCATGAACGGGACGAGCAGGTCCTTGAGCGGCATGGAGGCGTGCGAGGCGAGCTCGTGCGCGCCCTTCGGGGTCGCGCGCCCCGCCCTGGTCGGCCCGCTGACCTTCACTCCGTGGGCGGCGAGCGCGTCCCGGAAGACGGCGGCCGCGTACCGGGTGGGCTCCCAGACGGTCACCCATTCCTTGACGGCCGCGGCGCCGGCCGGGACGGAGCCCGTGACGGTGATGGTGTTCTCGCCGTGCCGCCGCTCGACGGCGAGGCTGTTCGCGCTGCCCGCGGCGCCCGTGGTGGCGCGCAGGTCGATGTCCACGTAGTCGGTCTTCGGGGTGAGGGACACCCGCGGCTCGTCCCCGGGAGCGGCGCCCGGCGTCACCGCGACGATGACGGTCCCGGTGTCGTAGTCCGTGTCGGGGGCGAGGCTGAGCGCCGAGATCTGGGCCGCGTAGTACGACGACTCGTCGTCGGCGCCCCAGGTGTCGCCGACGCGCCGGTCGTCGAACCGGGTGTCGTCGGCGACGAGCCGCCCCGAGACCCGCCGGACCCCGGCCGCGGCGACCTTCGCCGCCAGTGCGTCGTAGTCCTTGGCGAGGGTCGTCGGGTCGCCGGTGCCGCGCAGGTACAGGTCCCCCTTGAGCACGGGCCCGTGCTGCTCGCCGGCGGCGAGGACGTCGGTGGTGAACCGGTGGTCGGGGCCGAGGAGCTCCAGGGCGGCGGCCGAGGTGAGCATCTTGGTGTTGGAGGCGGGCATGAGCCGCCCGGTCGGCCGGTGCTGGTAGAGGACGTCGCCGCTCTTGGCGTCGGCGACCACGACGCCGGCGACGCCGCCCTCCATACGGGGGTCGCCGAGGATGGTGTCGATGGCTTCGGGGAGCCCGCTGCGCTCGGCGTCGGCCCCGGCCGGGGCGCTGAGGGACAGCGAGGCGGCGGCGACGCCGAGGACGGCGGGCCAGATCCAGTGGCGCATGCGGATGTTGACGCGACTCACGGGTCTACTCATGACCCTGGAGGATCCCGGATGACGGCCCCTGGCAACAGTAGGCCGCGCCACGACCTGGGCCAGGGGGGTGCGGGTGGCGGAGCCCCCGCATCGCGCGGCGAAGCCGCGCAGAAAATACGAAGGCGACGTGGCCCGCGCTGTCCGCGGGCACACGACGAAGGCCCGGCGGTCGGGTGACCTCCGGGCCTTCGTCTCACATGGGAATTGTGGAGATGGCGGGAATCGAACCCGCGTCCAACGGTGCAGAATCAGGGCTTCTCCGTGTGCAGTCCACTGCGATTTTCTCAGCCCCGGAGATCACGTGGACAAGTCTCCGACGGGCTCAGTCACTGTTTGATTTCCTCCTAGGCCCCGTGACCGGGTCTAGAAGTTTAGTCCCCTAGCTGATGCCAGGATCCGGGTCGGGAACAGCCCCGGGCTGACACTTCGCAAAGTCGCTACTTAGGCAGCGAGGGCGAAGGAATCGCGCTTGGTGTTGGCGATTATTGGTTGCGACATATGGTTAACGAGATCATTGCCGCTTCCTCGACACGCTTCCCCTGCTTCGACATCCGCTGTCGAAACCGATCATCCCCATGTTGATTTTTCAAACCCCCTTTTCGAGTCCTCCGAAGAGGACCCTCCGAGGAGGGGCTGCCCCGTCACCGGCGGAGCATGAACCATCGTACGTGACCAACGCCGTCGGGTGCCAGCGTATTCCCCGCCACGGAGGACCTAGGCGATGCCCTGGCGCCGCCGGACGGCGGAGATCGCGCGGTTCGTCTCGCGCAGGTCCTGCTTCTCGCGCAGCGTCTGCCGCTTGTCGTACTCCTTCTTGCCCTTGGCGAGCGCGATCTCGACCTTGACGCGGCTGTCCTTGAAGTACAGGGCGAGCGGCACGAGGGTGTGACCCGTCTCCTGGGACTTCGCCTCCAGCTTGTCGATCTCCGCGCGGTGCAGCAGCAGCTTGCGCTTGCGCTTGGCGGAGTGGTTGGTCCACGTGCCCTGGACGTACTCCGGGATGTGGATGTTGTGCAGCCAGGCCTCGTGGCCGTCGATCTGCACGAAGCCGTCCACCAGGGAGGCCCGGCCGAGCCTGAGGGACTTGACCTCGGTACCCATCAGGACCACGCCGCACTCGTACGTGTCCAGGATGTGGTAGTCGTGCCGCGCCTTCTTGTTCTGCGCGATCATCTTGGGACGGGCGGCCTTGCTCTCTGCCTTCGCCGCCTTGCGCTTTACCTTTTCCTTCGCCATAGTGCGGCCATTTTCGCACTACGAGGGGGGTCCGAGGCCAGTCAATACTGTCTCGGCCCGCTCCTGGGCACCTCCGTCGACCTCCAGGTCCGGGGTGATGCCCCGGCGGTCGACGCCCCGCCCCGAAGGGGTGCGGTAGTGCCCCACGGTCAGCTCGGCGACGGATCCGTCGGGCAGGCGGCTCGGCATCTGCACCGAGCCCTTGCCGAACGTCCTGGAGCCCACGACGACCGCGCGCCCGCGGTCCTGGAGGGCCCCGGTGAGCAGCTCGGCCGCGCTCATCGTGCCGCCG
This sequence comes from Streptomyces sp. AN091965, assembly GCF_022698285.1. Taxonomy (NCBI): domain Bacteria; kingdom Bacillati; phylum Actinomycetota; class Actinomycetes; order Kitasatosporales; family Streptomycetaceae; genus Streptomyces; species Streptomyces sp. AN091965. The sequence continues at coordinate 4,109,111 of NZ_JALDMY010000001.1, forward strand.
TCGACGAGCGCGACCACGGGTCTCGCCGCGTCGCCGCCGGGCCGGGCGTGCAGCGCGCGCTGGCGGCCCCGGACGTCGTAGGTCGCCACCAGGCCGCCGTCCAGGAGCGCCGAGGCGGCGGTGACGGCCTCGGTGACCAGGCCGCCCGCGTTGCCCCGCAGGTCGAGGAGGACGCCGGCGCCCCGCGGGGCGCTGCGCACCGCGTCGCGCACGGCCGCGCCGGAGCCCTTCGTGAACGCGTCCACCTTGATCTTCACGGCGCCGCCGGTCAGCCGGCTCACGCGCACCGAGTCCGTCGACAGGCGCTCCCGGTGCAGCGTCGTCCGCCACGCGCGCGTGCCGCGCTCCAGGCCGAGCTCGACCGGGGTGCCCTCGCGGGCGCCGCGCAGCAGGGACACGACCTCGGTCACCGGGCGGCCCTTGACCTGGTGGCCGTCGACGGTGGTGAGCCGGTCGCCCTGGCGGATGCCCGCGCGGGCGGCGGGGCCGTCGCCGCGCACCTTCGAGACCTCGATGCGGCCGTCGGCCGCGCGCCGGGCCCACAGGCCGACGCCGGTGTAGGCGCCGTCCAGGGCCTGCTCGAACTCCTCGTACTCCCCCTGGGAGTACACCGACGCCCAGCGGTCGCCGCTGCGGCTGACCGCGTCCTCGGCGGCCTCCGTGCCGGACTTGCCGTCGGCCATGGCCTCGGCGGCGGCGTCCGCCGCGTCCTCGGCGGGATCCCTCCCGTGCTCCCGGTCCCGGTCGCGCGCGGAGGCGACGGAACGGGTGGGGGGTGCCGCAGAGTTCCGGCCTTCCGGGGGGTCCTCGCTCCAGGAACCGGTGGCCGCGCCGGTGACGAGGACGCTCGTGAAGACCAATGTCAGGGCCGCCCCGCGGCGGACGCGGCGGGGCGAGGAGAGCCAATCGGGGCCTGACATGTCGGTGAGTCTAGGACAACGAGGGGCGCCGCACGGTCGGTTGACCGCACGGCGCCCGAGGCACTCCTCACATCAGCGGCACCCCGCGCCGCCCGCCGCCTCACACCTTCAGGTACTTGCGCAGCGCGAGGAAAGCGGCAAGCGCGGGCATGAGCAGTCCGATGACGAGGACCAGCGGAAGGACCGCGAAGACGGAGTCCCAGCCGATGAAGTTGATCAGCGTCAGCTTCTCGGAGAGCTCCAGGCCGTGATCGATGATGAAGTACCGGCCGAGCAGCAGGAACCCGCAGGCGAGCCCGCCGCCGATGAGCCCGGAGACGGCGGCCTCCAGGATGAACGGCATCTGGATGTAGAGGCTGGACGCGCCCACCAGACGCATGATCCCGGTTTCACGGCGACGGCTGAACGCCGAGACCCGCACCGTGTTGACGATCAGCATCAGGGCGACGACCAGCATCAGGGCCATCACCGCGAGGGCCGCCTTGTTCATGCCGTTGAGCAGCTCGAAGAGGTTGTCCAGGACGCCCTTCTGGTCCTCCACCGACTGCACGCCGTCACGCCCGGAGAAGGCGGTCGCCACCACCTGGTACTTCTCCGGGTCCTTCAGCTTGATGCGGTACGACTCCTGCATCTGGTCCGGGGTCAGGGAGCTGGACAGCGGGGAGTCGCCGAACTGCTCCTTGTAGTGCTTGTACGCCTGGTCCGCCGACTCGTGCTGGACGGTGTCCACGACCGACATCTTCTTGAGGTCGGTGAGGATCCGGTCCTTCTGCTCGTTGGTGACGGCGCCCTTGGCGCACTTGGGGTCCTGCTCGGCGTCCGCCTTGTTGCAGAGGAAGATCGAGACGTTGACCTTGTCGTACCAGTAGCCCTTCATCGTGCTCACCTGGTCGCGCATGAGCAGCGAGCCGCCGAACAGGGCGAGCGAGAGGGCGACGGACACGACGACGGCGAACGTCATCGTGAGATTGCGGCGGAGACCGACGCCGATCTCCGACAGGACGAACTGGGCGCGCATGGCGGCCTTTCGGTGGATCAGGTGGAACAGATGGTTCCGGCAGGCGGGTCGTCAGGGCCGGCCGAGGGACACCAGGGGCCGGCCGCCGACGGGGGCAGTCGTCGTATCAGTGCTGGTAGCCGTAGACGCCGCGGGACTGGTCGCGGACGAGACGGCCCTTCTCCAGCTCGATGACGCGCTTGCGCATCTGGTCCACGATCTGCTGGTCGTGGGTGGCCATCACGACGGTGGTGCCGGTCCGGTTGATGCGGTCGAGCAGCTTCATGATGCCGACGGAGGTCTGCGGGTCGAGGTTGCCCGTCGGTTCGTCGGCGATCAGGAGCTTCGGCCGGTTGACGAAGGCGCGGGCGATCGCCACGCGCTGCTGCTCACCACCGGAGAGCTCGCCGGGCATCCGGTCCTCCTTGCCGCCGAGCCCGACGAGGTCGAGCACCTGGGGCACGGACTTGCGGATCTCGCCTCGCGACTTGCCGATGACCTCCTGGGCGAAGGCCACGTTCTCGGCGACGGTCTTGTTCGGCAGGAGCCGGAAGTCCTGGAAGACGGTGCCCAGCTGGCGGCGCATGTGCGGCACCTTCCAGTGGGAGAGCCGGGCCAGGTCCTTGCCCAGGACGTGCACCTGGCCGTGGCTGGTGCGCTCCTCGCGGAGGATCAGCCGCAGGAAGGTGGACTTTCCGGAGCCGGATGACCCCACCAGGAAGACGAACTCGCCCTTTTCGATCTCCAGCGACACATCGCGGAGCGCCGGGCGGTTCTGCTTCGGATAGGCCTTGGAGACGTTGTCGAATCGGATCACGGGTGCACCACGGTTAGCCGGGGGTAGGTGAGCGTGACCCTACGCGAATGCGGTACGCGAGCGCAGTCGGCGTCCTGAGTTGCGCGATTTGTCGCCGTCGGGGGCAGGAACGGATCGGCTGGAAACCGGCGGAGCAGGGCGGGCCGCGCCGAAATCCGCGGAAGCTGGCACAGTGGTAGGGGGAACGGTTGAGGTTCCCAGAGCGTTGGGCAGGCTGAGACTGTGCGGGAGGAGAAGCGCATGACCTTTGACAGGTTGGTGTGCGCGAACTGCGCGGCGCCTGTGAGCGAGGGCCGCTGCCCCGTGTGCCGGGCCAACCGGGACCGTATGCAGCAGGAAGGCCCCTTCGGCGGCCTCAGCCCCGCGACCCTGATAGGGCTGCTCGTCGTGCTGATCGCGGCGGTGGCGCTGCTCGCGCACCAGACCGCGTAGCCGCGCCGGGCGCGGGGACGGAGCGCTCGCCCGCGGACGGCTGTCACCGGTTGTCGCTCGGCGTGACCGACGGACTCGTCGGCCGCCCCGTGACCGGGTGGGCCGAGCTCGTCCGTGGCTGTTGGTGACCGTCCGCCGTGCATGCGAAAAGGCCCGGAGCCGTGGGGCTCCGGGCCTTTTTGCAGTTTGTCGACCCGGGAGGGTTACGCCGCTGCTCCGCGGTTGCCGACCAGGCGCGGCAGGAGGCGGAAGCCGATGCCGCCCGCGATCATCGTCGCGGCACCGATGAGCAGGAAGGTCACCTCGGTGGCGCCGGTCTCGGCCAGCTCCCCGTCGTTCTTGCCCTGCCCCTTGTCGGCCACCTGGTCGACCTGCTGCGGGGAGGTGCCGGTGTCGGTCAGGCTGTCCTTGCCCTGCCCCTGCTCGACGGGCCGCTCGCCGCCACCGGCGGGGTCGGCGCCGTTGCCGCCGCCGTTGCCACCGCCGCCTGTGCCACCCGTGCCGCCGTCGCCCGGGTCGCCCGGGTCGCTGGTGGGCTTGGGCGGGTTCGTCGGCTCCGTGGGCTTCGGCGGGTCCGTGGGCTCGGTGGGCCGGGTCGTCGGCTCCGGCGGCTCGGTGGGCTCCGGCGGGTCCGTCGGCTCGGTCGGCTCGTCGGTCGGCTCCGGCGGGTTGGTGGGCTCCGGCGGGTCGTCATCGTCACCCGGGAGGTCCGTGTCGACACCGATGCCGTTCTCGTCGGCGGAGGCGCTCGCGCCCGTGCCGCCCAGGTCGACGCCCACGTCCAGGGCCGAGGCGGCGCCGGCGGCGGTGAGCGACGCACCGGCGGCGATCACCGCACCGGCGGCTATCCGCGCGATGCGGATCCGCGTCTTCTTGGTCATCAGGCTGCTACCCCCAGTAGCTGAATCGTCAGTGAGGCAGCGCCCGGGGCCCGGGTCACGGGGTGGCTCTCGATCGGCCCCCCGGATCACACGCGCCCCAGAAATACGCATGCCGCCCGCTAGCTTTTCCACTTTCCTGAGCACCGTCAAGGACGTTGCGCGCGCGATGCCCGGTATGCGCTCAGTTGACCGTCGAGCGGACATGCGACTGTGACGTTAGGGCGCGGGAAACACGCGAGGGGCCCACAACTACCCCACAGAACGCGGCGACCGCGGCCCTGTGGGCCGCGGTCGACGTGAATTTCGCGGGGTGCCCGACGACGCGACGGAGACCCCGCCATGTCGACAAAGCGCCGAAATTACTTCTCCTGCTGCTTGCGCCAGCGAATTCCGGCCTCCAGGAAGCCGTCGATCTCGCCGTTGAACACCGCTTCCGGGTTACCGACCTCGTGCTCCGTACGCAGGTCCTTCACCATCTGGTACGGGTGCAGGACGTACGACCGCATCTGGTTGCCCCAGGAATTGCCGCCGTCACCCTTGAGGGCGTTCATCTTCTCCTGCTCCTCCTGGCGGCGGCGCTCGAGCAGCTTCGCCTGGAGGACGTTCATCGCGGTCGCCTTGTTCTGGATCTGCGAGCGCTCGTTCTGACAGGAGACGACGATGCCGGTGGGGAGGTGGGTCAGGCGGACCGCGGAGTCCGTCGTGTTGACGCCCTGGCCACCGGGGCCCGACGAGCGGTACACGTCGATGCGCAGCTCGCTCTCGTCGATCTCGATGTGGTCGGTCTGCTCGACCACGGGCAGGATCTCGACACCCGCGAAGGACGTCTGACGGCGGCCCTGGTTGTCGAACGGCGAGATGCGCACCAGGCGGTGCGTGCCCTGCTCCACGGAGAGCGTCCCGTACGCGTACGGCGCCTGGACGGCGAAGGTGGTCGACTTGATGCCGGCCTCTTCCGCGTACGACGTCTCGTACAGCTCCGTCTTGTAGCCGTGGCGCTCCGCCCAGCGCAGGTACATGCGCTGGAGCTTCTCGGCGAAGTCCGAGGCGTCGACGCCACCGGCCTCCGCGCGGATGGTGACCAGGGCCTCACGGGCGTCGTACTCACCGGAGAGGAGGGTGCGGACCTCCATCTCGTCCAGGGCCTTCCTGACGGCCGTGAGCTCCGACTCGGCCTCCGCGCGGGTGTCCGGGTCGTCCTCCTCCTCGGCCATCTCGAAGAGAACGCCCAGGTCGTCGATGCGCCCGCGCAGGGTCTCCGCCTTGCGCACCTCCGCCTGGAGGTGACTCAGCTTGCTGGTGATCTTCTGCGCCTCGTCCGGGTCGTCCCAGAGGGACGGCGCGGCCGCCTGCTCCTCGAGCACGGCGATGTCTGCCCTCAGCTTGTCGAGGTCCAGGACGGCCTCGATCGACTCCATGGTCGAGGAGAGGGACTTGAGCTCTTCGGATACGTCGACGACTGCCACGACACCAGCGTAACGGCTGCGGCTGGCGTCCCTCCCCCTGTGGGGGCGGGACGCCCCTGCGACGGGCCTGCGCCTGGGCCCGGCGGGGGGCCTCCTGTCCCCGCCCCTCCCGCCCGGATCTCCTGGCTTCGGGGGGTGGGCTCCTACGCGGGGCGGAGCGTCGGCGGGTCCGCGCCGGCAGGCGGTGCCCGAGGGGCCGGTGCGGTCAGGGGGCTGGGGGAGCTGTGGTTTTGGGGGTGGAGGGCGGGGGGTCGTCCGTGGTGGCGTACCAGGCGCCCGCGCCTATCGCGGCGGCCAGGGCCGCCCCCGCCACCCCGAGGGCGATCCGGCGGCGGCGCGTCGTGGAGCGGTGGCGGGCCGAGCCGGGCCGGGCGGTACCGGTCGCGCGGGGGACGCGGGCGGTGCCCAGGGCGCCTCCGGCCAGCTCCTCGGGGCCGGGGACGCGCATGGAGGTGTGGGTGTCGCGGTTGGCGTCGGCGGGGGTGGCGCCGGGGACCAGCGGGACGGCGCCGCGCCGGGGGGCGCGCGGCCGGGGCTCGGGGGGCGCCTCCTCGCGCGCCTCGGCGCCCTGCGGCTCCGCGTCCGGCTCGTCGACGTCCAGGGGCGGGATGCCCGCGAGCAGGGGCAGCTGTTCGCGCAGGCGGGCCGCGAGCTCGGAGGCGCGCAGCCGGGACGCGGGCGCCTTGGCCAGGCACTGGACCATGAGCTGCCAGAGCTCTTCGGGGATGCCGGGCAGGGGCACGACGGTCTCGGTGACGTGGCGGCGCAGGATCGCGCCGGGGTGGCCGCCGCCGAAGGGGGTGAAGCCCGCGAGGAGCTCGTAGAGGACGGTCGCGAGGGCGTAAATATCGACGGCCGCGCGCGGGGGCAGGCCCTCGATGATCTCGGGCGCCAGATAGTCCGGCGTACCGATGATCTTCGTGGCGCGGGTCCGGCGCGGGGTGTCGATGAGTTTGGCGACGCCGAAGTCCGTCAGGAGGGCGGGGTGGGAGCCGCCGGGGCCGAGGGGGCCCTGCATGTCCAGGAGGACGTTCTCGGGCTTGACGTCGCGGTGCACGATTCCGGCGGCGTGCGCGGCGGCCAGGGCGTCGGCGACGTCCGCGACGATGGCCACGGCGGCCTCGGGGGCGAGGCGGCGCTCGCGTTCGAGGCGGGTGCGCAGGTCCGTGCCGCGGACGAGGTCCATGACGAGTGCGAGGTCGTTGCCGTCGACCACCAGGTCGTGGACGCCCACCACGCGTGCGTGGTCGAGGCTCAGCAGGGCCGTGCGCTCCTGGACGAAGCGGCCGACGAGCTCCTGGTCGGAGGCCAGGTCCTCGCGCAACAGCTTGATGGCGACGGGGCCCTCGGGCCCCTCGCCCAGCCACACCGTGCCGGCGCTGCCACGGCCCAGGATCTGATGGGCGGTGTACCGGCTGCCGATCTTGCGTGCCAAGACTGCTCCTACGGATGTGTGTTGGCGTCAAAAGTACGCGTCCGTGACACCAACCTTCACTCCGGGAGCGGAAATCACCCCTCAGATGTCGACAAATCCCCTAGGTCGCGGGGATGTTGCCGTACGGCGGCCCGGACGGGGTCCGGGCCGCCGGCTCAGCCGTTGATCTTCGAGCTCCACTCCGAGAGCTTGTTCCAGACGTCCTGGAGCTGGTCCCAGTACCCCTTCGTCGTGCCGATCCAGTCCTGGAGCGGGCTCAGCTCCCAGACCAGCCAGCTCGCGACGAACAGGATGACGAGGACGACCAGGCAGCCCTTGAGGCAGCCGAGGCCCGGGATCTTCGTCGGGTTGGCGCTGCGCTGGCGGCGCTGCCGGGGCGGCTCGGGCTGCGGCGGCTGGGGAGCCGGAGCGGGCGCGGGCGGCGCGTACGGCTGCGGCTGCTGCGGCGCGTAGGGCTGGGGCTGGTGCTGCGGCGCGTACTGCTGCTGCGGGGGGTACGGCTGCGGCTGGTGCTGGGGCGCGTACGGCTGCGGCTGCGGCTGGTGCTGCTGGGGGCGGGCGACCTGGCGCTGCGGACGGCGGCGCAGCGGGTCCTGGCTGGGGTCCAGGTACTGCACCTGCGTCTGGTCGTTGCGGTCGCGGGCGGCGCGCATCTGGCTCTGCCAGGGGTGCGGGTCGTCCGGGCCCTGACCGGGGCCCACGGGCGGCATGACGGCCGTGGGGTCGGCGCCCTGGGGGCCGCCGGTGTGCGGCATGACGCTGGTGGGCGCGGCCGGGTCGTAGCCGCCCGGGGCGCCCGAGGTGTTCGGCAGGACCTGGGTGGGGTCGGCCGCGCCGGGGGTGCCCGGCACCGGAGCGGGCGCCGGGTCGGGCGCGAGCAGGGCGGCGACACCCTCGGCGGCGGCGATCTGCGCGGCGGAGGCGTGCACGCCGATGCCGTCGGCGACGGTGCGCAGGGCGCGCGCCAGGTTCTCGGCGCTGGGGCGGCGGTCCGGGTCCTTGCTCAGGCAGCGCTCGATGACCGTCCACAGAGGGTCGGGGACGGTGGAGGGGCGGCGCGGTTCGGCGCTCAGGTGCTGGTGCAGGACTTCGAGTGCGGAGCCGCCCGCGAACGGCGGGCGCCCGGTGACCAGCTCGTACAGCAGGATGCCGGCCCCGTAGATGTCGACCGCGCTGGTCTGGGGGCGGCCCTCGGCGGACTCCGGCGCGACGTACGCGGGCGTGCCGACGAACTCCTGGGTGCGGGTGAGGCCCGGGGAGTCGGCGAGACGGGCGATGCCGAAGTCCGTGAGCATCGGGTGCATGCCGTCGGTGTCCTGCTTGACCAGGACGTTCGCGGGCTTCAGGTCGCGGTGGACGACGCCGTCGGCGTGGCTCGCGGCCAGCGCGTCGGCGATCTGCGCGGTGAGCAGGGCGGCGGCGGCCGGGCTGAACGGGCCGTTCTCGCGCAGGTACTTGTGCAGGTCCGGGCCCTCGATGAGGTCCATGACCAGGGCGAGCAGATCGCCCTCGACGACGAGGTCGCGGGTGCGGACGATGTTCGGGTGCGTCAGGCGGAGCAGGACGGAGCGCTCCCTGAGGAAGCGCATCACGACGTCCGCGTCGTTCGCGAGCTCCTCCTTGAGGACCTTGATCGCGACGGTCTCGCCGGGCTGGCCGGGGACGGCCGCCTCGGCACCCGCGGTCTCCCGCTGGCGGGCTCGCCAGACGGTGCCCGTGGCGCCGCGCCCGAGCGGCTCCTCGAGCAGGTACTTGCTGCCTACCGGCCGCACGTCATGCGCTCCCTGCTGGATCTGACTGGTCTGGTGGATCAGGTGGATCAGGTGGATCAGGTGGATCGGGTGGATCGGGTGGATCGGGTGGATCTGTGGTCCTGGGCTCCCGGTGACCCGGGGATCCCGGTCGGCCCTCGCCGCGATGGGCGTTCCGACCCACTGTAGTGCCGCCGGACGGGGCACCGGACGACGATCTTGCCAGTGGTTGCCGCCCGTGCGGACCTTTGTTCGCAGGGAAGACGCGCTACCAGGGCCGTTGGTTGCCGACGACCCCGGACCGGGGTGCGAAAGGGGCTCCGGACGGGGCTCTCGTGGGGGCTCGACAGGGGCTCGACAGGGGCTCGGCGGCAGCGTGCGCCCTCCCGGGGGTGACGATTTTCCTTCTGGCCCGCTTCCCGCACTTTTCCGGGCACGTTTCCGTACAGAGGCGACCAATCAAGATCACTTACGGGTGGGGGGCGGGCGTGTTGTCAGTGGCAGGTGCGAGGATGCTTCCGTACTGGCCGACGTGCCCGTGTGCGGTGGGGGGAATCACAGCGCGAGTCCCCGTGCCGGGCGCCCAGCGCAGAAGGGACCGCTGACGGCATGCAGATCCGGCTGACCGTCCTCGGGCCGCGTGGCGGCCAGACCGCCGAGCCGGGAGGACGCCCCGCGACGTCCTGCGACGTGCTGGTCACGGCGCCCGCCGGGACCGCGCTCGCCGCCGTCGCCTCCGGCCTCGCCGCCGCCGTCGCCGCGGGCGAGGGGCCCGCCGTCCTGTACGCGGAGTCGGAGCGGCTCGACCTCCAGCGCTGCACGCTCGGCGAGCCCCCGCTGGTCGACGGCGCGGTGCTGTGCGTGGGCACCCCCGCCGAGCCGGGGCCCGAGCTCGCGGACGCCGCCGCCCAGCTCCATGTCGTCGCCGGTCCCGACGCGGGCGGCGTGCACCTGCTGCACGGCGGCCAGATCCGCGTCGGCCGCTCCGCGCAGGCCGACGTCCCCCTGGACGACCCGGACGTGTCCCGGCTGCACTGCGCGGTCACGCTCGACCCGGACGGCCGGGTCACGGTCACGGACCTCGGCTCGACGAACGGCACGGCGGTGGACGGCCGCGTGCTCACCGACCGGCCGGTGCGGCTCGCCTCCGGCTCGCTCCTGCGCATCGGCGAGTCCGTGCTCCGGCTGACCACGGGCAGCGGCATGGGCGGCGTGCTCGACACGGCGGCGGACGGCGAGGGGCACGTGCGCGTGCGGGTCACCGCGGACGGAGGGGGCGGAGCCACGGCGAGGGGCGTCGGAGATCTGCGCGGCGCCTGGGGCGCCCGGGCCGCGGGTGGCGCCGGAGCGCCCGCCTCGGGTGCGGCAGCCGTGCCCGGCTTCCCTGAATCGTCATCCGGTACGTCCGTGCCCGTTGCCCCCGGAGAGGGCGTGACGCAGCACGCGTACGGCACGGCCGAGTGGGGTGCCTCCGGAGGCAGCGGAGAGGGGGGGAGCGGGGTCGCGGAGTCCCCCGTGGTGCCCCGGCAGGGCGGCGCGCCCGAGGCCGAGCAGCACCCGACCGGCACCCCCGCGCGCGGGACGCCCCTGCCGCGCGGCCCGCGCAAGCGGGGCGGCCTGTCCGCGTGGGCGCGGCGGCTGACCGGCGGGCGCGGCGAGGAGACGGCACGCGAGCACGGTGCGTACGACGAAGTGCACGAAGGGCCGCAGGGGCCCGAGGCGATCGAGGAGTGGGGCGACGGCGGGCCGCTCCCGGAGCCGGTGCCCGAGGTGTGGCCCGACGCGGCGGCGCTGCTCCTGACGGCGCTCGGGCCGGGGACGCGGCTGTGGGAGCGCGGACCAGGGCACCCGGAGGCGCTCGCGGTGCGCCTCGGCACGGTCGACCGGGCGGCGCCCGGGCAGAGCGCGCTGCTGCCCGCCGTGCCGGTGACGGTGAGCCTCGGGGAGACCGGGGCGCTCGGTCTGGCCGGGCCGCGCGAGCGGCTCGCGGGGCTCGCCCGGTCGGTGCTCGCCCAGCTGGCCGCGCTGCACTCCCCCGCTGACCTGGAGATCGTGCTGATCAGCACGGACCGGGCGCGTACGCCGGGCGAGCGGGCCGAGGAGTGGGCCTGGCTCGGCTGGCTGCCGCATCTGCGGCCCGCGCACGGCCAGGACTGCCGTCTGCTGCTCGCGTACGACCGCGAGCAGGCGGCGGCGCGCACGGCCGAGCTGCTGCGCCGCCTGGACGAGCCGGAGACGGCGGACGCGGGTCCCGGCGGGCCGGGGCCCGCTCAGGAGCGGACGGCCCGGGAGGCGTCCGGGCCGCGCACGGTGGTGGTCGTCGACGGCGACCCCGGTTCCGCCGCGCTGCGGGAGGCCGCCGTGCGGCTCGCGCGGGACGGCGGCAGGGCCGGGATCCACGTCGTGTGCCTGGCCGAGACGGCCGCGGCCTCGCCCGCGTCGCCGGTGACGGAGACGTACGAAGCGGCGTGTTCGGTGTCGCCCGCCTTCCGCGCCTGCGGGGCGGTCGCGCTGCTCAGCGGTGATGTGGCGACGGCCCTGCGGGTGCTGCGCACGGCGGACGGGCAGCCCGCGGGGCACGGCACGGTCGCCGTGGTGGACGCCGTGTCGGCGGCCTGGGCGCAGCGCTTCGCGCGGGCGCTCGCCCCGCTGCGGCCCGACGGCGCGGGCGGCGGGCACGCGCGCGTGGCGGCACCGCTGCCGCAAGCCGCGCGGCTCCTGGACGAGTTGGGGCTCGCCCGGGCCACGCCCGCCTCGCTGATGGCGCGGTGGGCGGCCGCCGGGGACGACGCGGGTGCCCTGGGCGGGCGGGCCTGGGCGGTGCTCGGCGCGGGGGCGCGCGGGCCCGTCGTGGTGGACCTCGCCGCGGACGGGCCGCACCTGCTGGTGGCGGGGCCGCCCGGCAGCGGGCGCACGGAGCTGCTGCGGTCCGTCGCCGCGTCCCTCGCCGCAGCCGAGCGGCCCGACCGGCTCGGCGTCGTCCTCGTCGACGGCGGGGTCGACGGGCGGGACGGGGGCACGGCGGGCGGCGGCGGCGCGGGCGAGCGGCCCGGCGAAGGGCTGCGGGCCTGTACGGACCTCCCCCACGTCGGCACCCACCTCGCCGCCAACGACCCCGTACGGATGCGGGAGTTCGCGCAGTCTCTCACCGCGGAGCTGAAGCGACGGGCCGAGCTCCTTGGACGGCAGGGGTTCGCCGAGTGGCACGCGGGCCGGGCGGTGGCCGGGCGGATCGTGGCGCCTCGCGGGGCTCCGGACGCCGAGGCGGGCGGGGGCGCGGGGGCCGGGGACATCGAGGTGCCGAGCAGTTCCACGCTGCGGCTGCGGCCGCCCGGGGCCGGGGCACGCACCGAGCCGGGGCCGCCGCTGGCGCGGCTCGTCGTGGTCGTCGACGACTACGACTCCTTGCTGGCGCCCGCGCTCGGGTCGCCCGGGCGGCCCGCCGCCGGGTCCGTCGTCCGGGCGCTCGACGCGGTGGCCCGGGACGGGGAGCGGCTCGGGGTGCATCTGGTGGCCGCGGTGCGGGGGGCCGAGCGCGTGGCCGAGACGGAGGTGGGGCGGCGGGCCGGGTTCCGGGTCACGCTGGACGCGCCTGGGGGCGGGGTGGAGGATCCGGCGCCCGGGCGGGGGGTGTTGTGCGGGGCTGACGGGCGGGTCACCGCCTTCCAGGCGGGGCGGGTCACGGGACGCATCCCCCGTACGGCGACCCTGCGGCCCACCGTGGTCCCCCTGGAGTGGGATCGCATGGGGGACCCTCCCACCCGCCGCCCCGTCCGCGAACTGGGCAACGGGCCTACGGACTTGGCCCTGCTCGCCAGCGCCCTGGACCGCGCGGCCCGCGAGGTCTCGGCCGACCAGGTGCCCTCCCTGCTCTGACAGTTGAGCGGCGTCCGGGGCTGCGTCCCGCCCTGCCTCGCGCGGCCCCTTCGGGACGTTTACCCACAGTGAGGGACGACTGGGGTCAGGGGAGGTGATGGGCCGTTACAACGGCATCACGATCGGCGGGTTGACACCGTAGACCGTCTTGCCGCCCCACGCCCCCGGGCGTAGACAGGCCGGAACGGGACTGTCAGGGAAGAGAACGGGGCAGTGATGCGCAGCACTCTTCGTACACGCACGACCGGCAGGATGGTCGCCGCCACGGCGGTGGGCGCCCTCGCCCTTGGCCTCACCGCGTGCGGCGGTGACGACGACAAGGACGACGACGGCAACGGCAAGGGCGGCGGCAAGGAGGAGACCGCGGCCACCGTTCGACTGCCGAAGCTGGACGGGCAGAAGCTGTCGGTCTCGGCGGTGTGGGGCGGCGCGGAGCGCAAGGTGTTCCTCAGGGTCCTGGACGAGTTCGAGGAGCGGACGGGCGCCGACGTGTCGTTCGTGCCCGCGCAGGAGCCGATCATCAGCTTCCTCGCGTCGAAGGTGGCGGGCGGCCAGCCCCCGGACGTGGCGATGCTGCCGCAGGTCGGCGCGGTGAAGCAGGCCGTGGAGAAGAAGTGGGCCAAGCCGCTCGGCGCGGCGGCGCAGAAGGAGCTGGACGAGAACTACGCGCAGGGCTGGAAGGACCTCGGGACGGTCGACGGCAAGCAGTACGGCGTGTACTTCAAGGCGGCCAACAAGTCGCTGGTCTGGTACAACACCAAGGTCTTCGAGAACGCGGGCGTCGACGAGCCCAAGACCTGGGACGCGTTCATGAAGACCGCCCAGACGGTGTACGACTCCGGGGTCGCGCCCGTGTCCGTGGGCGGCGCGGAGGCCTGGACGCTCACCGACTGGTTCGAGAACGTCTACCTCTCGCAGGCGGGCCCCGAGAAGTACGACCAGCTGGCCCAGCACAAGATCAAGTGGACGGACCCCTCGGTCAAGAAGGCGCTGACGACGCTCGGCGGGCTCTTCGGGAAGAAGGGGTTCGTCGCCGGGGGCGCGGACGGCGCGCTGCAGACGGAGTTCCCGGCGTCGGTGAAGCAGACGTTCGTCGGGGGCGACCAGCCGAAGGCGGGCATGGTCTTCGAGGGGGACATGGTGTCGCTCTCGATCTCGGAGACGAAGGCGAAGATCGGCACGGACGCGAAGGTGTTCCCGTTCCCGGCGGTCGGGGACGAGTCCCCCGCGGTCGTCGGCGGTGACGCCGCGGTGGCGCTGAAGGACGGCAAGGGCGCGCAGGCCCTGCTCACGTTCCTGGCCTCCCCGGACGCGGCGAGGATCTGGGCGGAGGCGGGCGGCTTCGTGTCGCCGAACAAGAGCCTGGACCTGGCCGCGTACCCCAACGACGTGCAGCGCGGCATCGCCAAGGCGCTCATCGCGGCCGGTGACGACATCCGCTTCGACATGTCCGACCAGGCGCCCCCGGCCTTCGGCGGCACGCCGGGCAAGGGCGAGTGGAAGGCGCTCCAGGACTTCCTGAAGAACCCGAAGGACGTCGCGGGCACCCAGCGGACGCTGGAGGACGCGGCGGCCAAGGCGTACCCGAAGAGCTGACGGGGCGATGACGACTCCGGACGCCGGGGGCACCGCCGCGGTGCCCCCGGCCAGGCCGACTGCGCGTACGTCCACGACCGGCCCGCGCGGCGCCGGTCCCCGCAGGAGCGTGACCGGGACCCGCAGGGCGGTGGCGGCCCTGTTCCTGCTGCCCGCCCTGGTCCTGCTCGGCGCGCTCGTGCTGTATCCGATCGGGTTCTCGGTCCTGCGCAGCTTCTTCGACAAGAGCGGCGGCTTCGCGGGCGTCGACAACTACGAGACGATGTTCGAGGACTCCGGGATCCGTACCGCCGTCAAGAACACGGCGATCTGGGTGGTGTTCGCGCCCGCGGTGGCGACCGCGCTCGGCCTGATCTTCGCCGTGCTGACCGAACGGGTGCGCTGGGGCACGGCGTTCAAGATCGTGATCTTTATGCCGATGGCGATCTCGATGCTGGCGGCGGGGATCATCTTCCGGCTGGTGTACGAGGCGAACCCCGACCGCGGGGTGGTCAACGCGGTGTGGGTGGGCGTGCACGACACGTTCGTGGAGTCCTCGCACTTCCCGAGCGGACACCTGGCCGCGAGGTCCCCGATGAAGGAGGCGGGCGGCGGCGCCTTCGTGACCCGTGAACCCGTGCGCGCCGGGCAGCCGGTGGCCCTGCCCCTGACCGGCGTACCGCCCAACAAGATGCCCGACGATGCCACGTCGGCGAAGCGCGCCGGGGCCGACCCCGGCAAGGTCACCGGCACGGCCTGGCAGGACTTCACCCGCGGCAAGGGCCGCGGCGAGGTCAACGCCCCGGACGCCGTCGAGCTCGGCTACCCGGGCATCAGGATCGAGGCGGTCAAGGACGGCGAGGTGGTGGCCTCGACGACGGCGGCGGACGACGGCACCTTCGCCCTGCCGAAGGAGGCCGACGGGGCGCTCCTGCGCTACCCCGCGTCGAACTTCCGCGAGCCGTACGACGGTGTGAACTGGCTCGGCCCCTCGCTCATCACACCCGCCGTCATCGGCAGTTACGTGTGGATGTGGGCCGGGTTCGCGATGGTCCTCATCGCTGCGGGGCTCGCGAGCGTGCCGCGCGAGCTCCTGGAGGCCGCGCGCGTGGACGGCGCCAACGAGTGGCAGGTGTTCCGCCGGGTCACGGTGCCGCTGCTCGCGCCCGTCCTCGCGGTCGTCCTGGTCACGCTGATGATCAACGTGATGAAGATCTTCGACCTGGTCTTCGTGATCCCGCCGGGCTCCTCCAAGGACGAGGCGAACGTCCTCGCCGTCCAGCTCTACAACTCGGCCTTCGGGGACCAGAACGACGGCGTGGCGAGCGCGATCGCGGTGCTGCTCTTCGTCCTCGTACTCCCGGTGATGTGGTTCAACTTGCGGCGGCTGCGGCGGGAGGCGAAGCGATGAGCACGCACACGCGGTCCGCCGCGGAGGCAGGTGTGGTGAAGGCCAGGCAGTCGCTCGGCGGACGGATCGCGGGGCTGCTCGGCAGCACCGCGGTCCGGGTCTTCCTGATCCTCGTCGGCCTGTTCTGGCTGGTGCCCACGCTCGGCCTGCTGCTCGGCTCGCTGCGCACCAAGGAGGACATGAGCGCGACGGGCTGGTGGAAGGTCTTCGGGGCGCCGTCGCAGCTGACGTTCGAGAACTACTCCAGCCTCCTGAAGGACGAGACGATCACCGACTCGATCCTGACGAGCGTGTCCATCACCGTCCCGGCGACGCTGCTCGTCGTGGTGATCGGCTCGCTCGCCGGGTACGCGTTCGCGTGGATGGAGTTCCCGGGCCGCGACTGGTGGTTCCTCGGCGTGGTGGGGCTGCTCGTGGTGCCGGTGCAGGTGGCGCTCGTCCCGGTCTCCGACCTCTTCGGCAAGATCGGGATCTTCGAGACGACGACGGGCGTGGTGCTCTTCCACACCGCCTTCGGGCTGCCGTTCGCGATCTTCCTGCTGCGGAACTTCTTCGCGGAGATCCCCCGCGAACTCCTGGAGGCTGCGCGCCTGGACGGCGCCGGTGAGCTGCGGCTCTTCATCCGCGTGGTGATGCCGCTCGGCGCACCGGCGATCGCCTCGCTCGGCATCTTCCAGTTCCTGTGGGTGTGGAACGACATGCTGATCGCGCTGATCTTCGCGGACGCGGGCAGCCCGCCGATCACGGTGGCGCTCCAGCAGCAGGTGCGGTTCTTCGGGGACAACGTGCAGATCCTCGCGCCCGGCGCGTTCATCTCGATGGTGATCCCGCTGGCGGTGTTCTTCGCGTTCCAGCGGCAGTTCGTGTCGGGCGTGATGGCGGGCGCGGTCAAGTAGTGGGGGACGCGACGGCGGGCGCCGTCCCGCGGTACGGGAGCCGTGGCGCGGGCGCCGTCACGTAGGTCACGCAGGACGGGAGCCGTGGCGCGGGCGCCGTCAAGTGAGGACGCGTGCGCGCCCGCGCGCCCGGCGGCGCAGAAATGATCAACTGCCTTACGCCTGGCGTGACTTGAGCGGAAGGGGTCGGTCCGGCACCGGACCGGCCCCTTTCCGCCCGCTTGACGGGCGTCCCCCGATGGGGAGACCCGGGCGTAACCAGATCACCCCACCGGGCGTTCCCGGGCAGAGTGCCCGCGCCGACCCATGGATGTGCCGTGCCCCGGTTCAGTGTCATCGTCCCCGCGTACCAGGTGCAGGCCTATCTGCACGAATGCCTCACGTCCGTCCTCGAACAGAGCTTCGCGGACTGGGAGCTGATCGCGGTCGAGGACCGCTCGCCGGACGGCTGCGCCGCGATCATCGACGAGTTCGCGGGCCGGGACGCCCGGGTCAGGGCGGTCCACCTGGAGGAGAACGTGGGCCTCGGCCGCGCGCGGAACGCGGGCATGGAGCACGCCACCGGCGACTACCTGATCTTCCTGGACGCCGACGACAGCATGGCGCCCGGCTCCCTCCAGGCCATCGCCGACCGGCTGAAGGAGACCGGCGAGCCCGACGTCCTGGTCTACGACTACGAGCGGACGTACTGGACGGGCGAGCGGGTCCGCAACCAGCTCGCGCACCTCCTCGCCGAGGACGGCCCCGCCCCCTTCGAACTCGGTGACAGGAGCGGCCTGCTGCGGCTGCTCATGGTCGCGTGGAACAAGGCGCACCGCCGCGAGTTCGTCGAGCGGACCGGCCTCACGTTCCCGCCCGGCACCTACGAGGACGCGCCGTGGACGTACCCGCTGATGATGTCCGCGAAGTCCATCGCGACGCTCGACCGGGTGTGCGTGCGCTACCGGCAGCGGCGGCGCGGCGGGCTCCTCGGCACGGCAAGCCGCGCGCACTTCGACGTCTTCGACCAGTACGAGCGGGTGTTCGCGTTCCTCGACGCGCGGCCCCAGCTGCCGGAGGCCTGGCGGGCGCTGGTCTTCCGGCGCATGGTCGACCACTTCCTGACCATCTACTCCCGGCCGGAGCGGCTGCCGCACGGCAGCAGGGCCGAGTTCCTGCGCCGGGCGCGCGCCCACTACCGCCGCTTCCACGTCCCCGGCGCCCGGCCGCGGGCGGGAGCCCGGCTGCGGCACGCCCTGGTGCGGCTCGGCTCGCACCGCGCCTACCAGGTCCTGCGGTCGGTGCGCCGGTTCGGCGGGACGGCCGCGCGGTACTCCGCCGGGGCGCTGGGCCGGGCCCGGGAGTCCCTGCTGCGGCTGCACTACCGGATCCAGCTGCGGCGTCCGGTGCGCGCGGACCTCGCGGTGTTCACGGCGGGCGACGGGCGCGGGCACAGCGGTGACCCGGGCGCGCTGGAGGCCGCGTTCCGCGAGCTCGCGCCGCACGTGCGCACCGCCTGGCTGGCCGCGCCCGCGCACCACCACACGCTGCCGACCGCGACCCGCAGGCTCACGCCCGGCACGGCCGCGGCCCGGACGGCCCTGGCGCGCGCCGCGTACCTGGTGAGCGACTCCGGCTTCGACGGCCGGCTCGCCAAGCGCCCCGGGCAGCTCGTGGTGCGGACCCATCCGGGCACGCCCCTGCGGCACGAGGGCGCCGACCTCCTGGAGCGCCCGGCGGCCGCGTGCGGCACGGACGTCGACGCGCGGCTGCGCGACGCCGACACCTGGGACTACGTCGTGTCCCCCAACCGGCACGCGACCCTCGCGGGCGAGCGGGCGTACCCGGCGACGTACACGACGCTGGAGTACGGCTGTCCGCGCAACGACCGCTACCAGCGCGCCACCGCCACCGACGTGGCACGGATCCGCGAGGGCCTCGGCGTACGGCCGGGGACGACGGCGATCCTGTACGCGCCGGAGTACCGCGACTACCGGCGCACGCAGCGGCTCGGCGTCGACCTGGAGCGGCTGCTGCGCCGCCTCGGCCCCCGCTTCACGGTCCTGGTGCACGCCCCCCACGTCGACGCGGAGCCGCTGCCCGACGACCTCACCGGGCGGTGGGTCGACGTCTCCGGCGAGCCGGACCCGGGGCGGCTGTGCCTGGCCGCGGACGCGCTGGTCACGGACTACTCGTCGCTGATGTTCGACTACGCCAACCTGGACCGGCCGATCGTCCTGCACGCCGACGACTGGGAGGCGTACGAGGCGGCCCGCGGCACCTACTTCGACGTGCGCGCCTTCCCGCCGGGCGCGGTGGCGCGCGGCGAGGACGAGCTGGCCGACATCTTCGCGTCGGGGCACTGGCGGGGCTCGCGCTCGGCCCAGCTGCGGCGGGCCTTCCGGGAGCGGTTCTGCCCCTACGACGACGGGAGTGCCGCGGAGCGTGTCGTGCGGCGGGTGGTGTTCGGGGCGAAGATCCCACTACCTTCGGTCGTGGCGCTCCCGGAGCGGCACCCCACGCCGGCGGCGGGGCCCGAGGGCACCCGTGTGTCCGGGGCCGAGGACTCCGGGGTCGCGCAGACCGCCGCGCTCCTGTCGCAGCGCACTCCCCCCAACTCCAGGATCTGAGATGCCCGAAGCCTCCGCTTCCGTGCCCACGTCCGCGCCCGCGTCCGCCGAGGAGACGGACGACCTGCCCGTGCCCACCGCCTTCTCCGACGTGAAGGGCTGGTTCCACCCGGCCGACCAAGTGCTCTTCGACTGGTTCCTCAGCCGTCAGCTGGACCTCGGCGAATCGGGCGACCTGCTCGAACTCGGCGCCTACCTGGGCAAGAGCGCGATCTTCATGGGGTCCTATCTGCGGCCCGACGAGACCTTCACGGTCTGCGACCTGTTCGACTCGCCCGCGCCCGACGACGCGAACTCCAAGGAGATGGGCCGCTCGTACGCGACGCTGACCCGGCGCGCCTTCGAGGCCAACTACCGCTCCTTCCACGACGAGCTGCCCGAGGTCGTGCAGGCCCCCTCGGCCGGCATCGCCACGCACGTGCCCGGGGGGAGCTGCCGCTTCGTCCACATCGACGCCTCGCACCTGTACGAGCACGTGCACGCCGACATCGCGGCGGCGCGCGAGCTGCTCACGCCGGACGGGATCGTCGTCCTCGACGACTTCCGGGCCGAGCACTGTCCCGGCGTGGCCGCCGCCACGTGGGGGGCCGTCGCCACGACGGGGCTGAAGCCGCTGTGCATCACGGCGACGAAGTTCTACGGGACGTGGGGGCGGTACGAGGCCGTGCACGGGGAGCTGGGGCGGCTCCTGAAGGGGCGGGACGACATGTGGCACGGGGCCGAGGAGGTGGCCGGGCACCCGATGATCCGCATCAGCGGCCGCAAGGCCCGCACCCCGGCCCATCCCCGGTCCCGGTACGCCCCCACGGCCCCGCCCCGCCAGCCGGACCCGGGCCCCCACCGCACCCGCCGCCCCCGCGGCCGGGGCCTGGCAGCACTCCTCCCGGGCCGCAGGCGCTGAGCCCTGCCGGGCGGGGCGGGGCGCTCCGGGGCCGGGGCGGGGGTGCTGCCGGGGCCCTTTGCTGGGGGTCCTGCGCTACGGGCGCGCGGCAGTTGGGCTTGCGCCCCCGTTGAACGGCTTGGCGGCACCTGGTGCTGTGCCCACCCGTCCCCGAGCCCTCGGCTCCGCTCGAGCAGGGGATGCCCCACTCGCCCTGCGGAACGATGGCCCACAACAGGGAGGGGTAGGGGCGCGGACCCCACTGCGGGGCAGCCGCCCACCGCCGGGCACCCGAACGCGCGGGGCGGACCCGCCACCCGCCCCCACCCGTGGCCTGACCGGGCCCAGCCCACGAGACGGCCCCAGGCCGCAGCGCGGGGCGGGCCCGCCACCCGCCCCCGCCCGGGTTGGGGGCGAGGGAAGGGATCCGTGGGGCGCCACCTGCAAGCGCCACGCGTCGGGGCCCAGCCCCGCAAGGCAGGGGGGATTCGGGTGGGTGGGCGGGAAAGGTCACCGCGGTAGCGGTGGGGGCGGACGCTGGGGCGCAGCGCCACGCGTCGGGGTCCGGCTCCGCGAAGCCGGGAGGGACGGGTGGGTGGGTGGGAAAGGCCCGTCGGCGGTGGGGGTACGTGAGGTGCCACGCGTTGGGGGGCGGCTTCGCGGAGCCGGGGAGGGTAGGCGCGGCGGTCCGAGGGGCGGGGAGGGAGAGGGGGCAAAGTGGGGCGATGCAGACCTTTCTTGTCGGGGGGCTCGCCCGGAGGGCGCGGGGGGCCGCACGCCGGGCCAGGTTCCGGGCGGAGCGGGCCACCGCGGGCCGCCAGGGCCGGAGCGGCGACGCACCGCTCGCGCCCGTCCACCTGTCGCTCAGGGACAGCCGCACCCTCAACCTCGCCCTGCCCGCCCCGGCCCCGCCCCCGGCCGCCGCGCGGCTCCTGATCAGCCGAGGCCCCCGCCGCTTCCGCGTACCGCTCGCGTTCGAAGCGGAGGCGGCGCTGCTCACGGCGACCGTCAGCCTGCGGGACGCCGCCGCGGGCGAGGGCGGCGCCGGGCCCGTCCTGGGTGAGGGCGTGTGGCGCCTGACGGTGGAGACGACCGGCGCCGACGGCCGCGTACGCCGTCAGGGGCTCGCCCCGGCCGACGTACCGGGGCCGCCGGGCCCGACGCTCCCGCACGCCCCGCACCCGCGCACCGGCACGCTCCTGCGGCTCGTGCGCTGCCGGGGCGGGCGGGCCGCGGTGCAGGTCACGCGGTCGCGGCCGCGCGCGGAACTGGTGCGGTTCGAGCCGCGCGGGGACGGCATCACGGTGCACGGCCGGATGGTCGCGGCGCGCGCGGAGCGGCGGGCCAGTGCGGTGCGGCGGCGGGACGGCCTGGCCGTGCCGGTGCGGCCCGAGTGGGACGGCGACCGGTTCCGCTTCGCGCTGCCGCTGGCGGCGATGGCCGGGGCGGGGCCCGGCCAGTGGGTGTGGGACTTCCGCGTGGGCGACCTGCCGCTGGGGCGCTGGCTGACCGACGTACGGGATCTGCCGTCGGCGTTCCCCACGCCGTTCCGGCTCGTCGCGCTGGAGGGCGGCGGTCTGGTGCGGGCCCATCCGCACGTCACCGCGTCCGGCGCGTTCGCCGTGACCTGTCTGGACCTGGGGCGGGACCTGGAGCAGAAGGAGACCTCATGAAGATCACGTACCTCCTCGGCTGGGGAGACGAGATGGGCGGCACCGAACTCGCCACGTACACCCAGGCGCTGCACCTGGCCGAGCGGCACGACGTGGAGGTCCTCTCGGTCTTCCGCACCCGGGCCGAGCCGTTCTTCCCCGAGGCGCGGGGCCTGGCCGTGCGCTATCTGGTGGACCGCACGGTGACGCCGGAGCGGCCGGTGCGCGGCTCGCGGCTCGACGAGGCGGCCTGCCGGGCACTGGCCGCGCTGCCCAGCGAACTGATCGCGCGCTCCTGGGAGTCGGCGTTCGACCGGCTGGCGGACGTGGAGCTGACGGCGGCGCTGACCGAGCTGGACACGGACGTCCTGGTCACCACGACGCCCGCGCTGCTCGCCGCGGCCGTGCGGCTGGTGCCGGGGCGCGTGGTGACCGTGCACCAGGAGCACCGGCCGACCCAGCGCCGCGGCCCGTCCGGTGAGCCGCTGCTGCTCTTCGCGCCGCGCCTGGACGCCCTGGTGACGCTGACGGAGCGGACCCGGGAGTGGATCGCGGAGTCCCTCGGCGCGACGGCGCCGGAGCTCGCGGTGATCCCCAACGCGGTCCCGGACGGCTTCAGGCCGCGCGCCGACGGCGGCAGCAAGGTCATCGTGATGGCCGCGCGGCTCACCGGCGAGAAGCGGGTCGACCACGCGGTCCGCGCCTTCGCGCGGCTCGCCGAGGCGCACCCGGACTGGAGCTTGCGGATCTTCGGCGGCGGACACCGCGAGCCGAGCCTGCGCCGCCTGGTGGACGCCTTCGGCCTCCAGGACCGGGTCGAACTCCTCGGCCCCTGCCAGGACATGGCCGCCGAGTGGGCCAAGGCGGGCCTGACCCTGATGACGGCGGGCCACAACGAGGCGTTCCCGCTGGTGCTGCTCGAAGCCCTCGCGGCGGGCGTGCCGGTGGTGGCGTACGACGTCATGACGGGGCCCGCCGAGATCGTGCGGCACCGCGTGGACGGCCTGCTCGTGCCGCCCGGCGAGATCGAGCGCCTTGCCGCCGCCATGGCCGAGTTGATGTCCGACGACGCCACCCGGCTCGGGTACGCGCGGGCCGCCCGCGAGGGCGTGTACGCCCGCTTCTCCTCGGAGCGCGTGACCGCGCTGTGGGAGGAGCTGTACGCGCGGCTCGTCGCGGGCCGCGACCGGCCGGAGCGGCTCGCGGAGCGCGCGGACCGGGTGGCGCTGGGCGTCGCGTCCGGCGGCCCGGGCTTCCGGCCGACCGCGCCGCACACCCTCGACGCGCCCGCGCCCGCCGACGAGCGGGCCCGCGAGGAGGAGATCCTGGCGGCCGACGGCGGTCTGATCCGTTCGGTGGGGCGGCTCGCCGAGCGGCGCGACGACGTCCGCACCGCCGACATGGCCGCCTGGAACCTGGACCTGACCGCGGCCGCCCTCGACGCGCGGGAGGTGCCGTACGTCCTGGTGCGGACGAACGGCGGCTCGACCGCGTACACGCTCGCCGTCGCCGACGACCACCGCGACGCCGCCCTGAAGGCGCTGACCGAGGCGCTGCACGGCCGGGCCGTGTACGCCGAGCTCGTGGCGCCGCGCGACGCCGCGCCCGGCGTGGTGCTCGCCGAACGCCTCGACGGCGTCGGCGAGATGGCGGGCATCAAGGTCTTCAAGCC
Organism: Streptomyces sp. AN091965; assembly: GCF_022698285.1. Classification (NCBI taxonomy): domain Bacteria; kingdom Bacillati; phylum Actinomycetota; class Actinomycetes; order Kitasatosporales; family Streptomycetaceae; genus Streptomyces; species Streptomyces sp. AN091965. Next base: position 4,132,381 of record NZ_JALDMY010000001.1, read on the forward strand.
GGTCACCACGACGACGCTCTCGCTGCGCCACGGCGTGCAGCAGGCGTGCACGGTGGCGTTCTGGACGCGCACCGGCGAGCCGGAGGGGAGCGGGCGGGTGTGGCGGGCGCCGTTCGGGAGCACGCTCGCCGGGGCGGAGCTGCCGTCCCTGACGCCCACGGCGCGGCTGCGGGTCGGGGCGCGGGAGTACCCGAGCCTCGACGTCTTCGCGCGGCTGCTCATGAAGGACGTCGACTTCCCCGTCGACGCCGTCTACACCTGGGTCGACGACTCCGACCCGGCCTGGCGCGCGGCCCGCGCCGCCGCCCTGGGCGGCGGGGACGACGGCGCGTCGGCCGACACCGGCGCGGTCCGCTTCCGCAACCGCGACGAACTCCGGTACTCCCTGCGGTCCCTCGCGATGTACGCGCCCTGGGTGCGGCACGTGTACCTGGTCACGGCGGGCCAGGTCCCGGCGTGGCTGGACGGGACCCACCCGGGTCTGACGGTGGTGGACCACCGCGACCTCTTCGCGGACCCGGACGGCTGTCTGCCGACGTTCAACTCGCACGCCATCGAGACCCAGCTGCACCGGATCGAGGGCCTGTCGGAGCACTTCCTGTACTTCAACGACGACATGTTCCTGGGCCGCCCCACGACCCCGGACACGTTCTTCCTGCCGTCGGGGCTCGCCCGGTTCTTCTGGTCGTCGGTGTCCGTGCCCGATCTGCCGGTGTCCGCGGCCGACGAGGGCTATCTGGCCGCCGCGAAGAACAACCGGGCGCTGCTGCGCCGCGACTTCGGCCGCACCGCGACGCACTGCCTGCTGCACGTGCCGTACGCGCTGCGGCGCGACGTCCTCGCGGAGCTGGCCGAGCGGTACGCCGACGAGCTGGCGGCGACCGCCCGCAACCCCTTCCGGGGCACGGGCGACCACTCCGTCGTCTCGTCGCTGTTCCAGCACTACGCGTATCTGACGGGCCGGGCCGTGCCCGGCTCCCTCGCGTACGACTTCGTGGACATCGCCGAGCGCGCCGACCACGCCCGCCTCGGGCAGCTGCTCCAGTCCCGCGCCAAGACCGCGTTCTGCGTCGGCGAGACGCCCGGCGGCGACGTGGCGGACGAGGAGTCGGCCCTCGCCCTGCGGGCGTTCCTCACGGCGTACTTCCCGGTGCCGTCGCCCTTCGAGCGGGCCTCGGGGGCCTAGGCCGCAGAGACCTCGATGCCGTGGGCGAAGAGCGCGGCCTGGACGCGGTTGTCCACGCCGCACTTCGCGTACACGGCGCTGATGTAGGACTTGACGGTCCCGGCGCTGAGGCCGAGGCGCCGGCCGATCTGCTGGTTCGTCAGGCCCTCGCCCACCAGGGCGAGGACCTCCCGCTCGCGCAGCGAGAGCGGCGCCCCGCTGTGCGCATCGCGGGACTCGGCCCGGGCGGTGGTGGCGCCGGCGCGGTGGATCCACGCGGCGGGCAGCACGGCGGCCCCGGAGGCGAGGGTGTGCACGGCGTGTGCGAGGGCGCTGACGTCGGCGTCCTCCGGGAGGTAGCCGGAGACGCCGGGCGGCACGCCGACGACGGTGGGGCGGGTGACGGCGGCCTCGCCGAGCAGCGCGACGGGGACGCGGGACAGTTCGCCGCCCCTGACCGCGTCGAGCAGCCGGTCGATGCCGGGCAGGATCCGCGACGCCAGGACGACCGAGTCCGGCTGGGCCCGCACCCACGCGAGCACCCCGTCGACGTCTCCGTATGAGGTGACCGTGAATTCCCCGCCGTCCGCGAGGGACTGCGCGAGCCCCCTGCGGATCAACGGGTGGTGGTGCGCGACCGTCACGTTCAGCATGGCTCCCCCGAGCGATCCATTAGTCAAGAAGTCGTCAATATGTGGTCGGGCTTCAACCTACCCCAGCGGTGCCGCGTTGACGTGCGGCGATGCGCTCACATGAGAGCTCGATCAACTCCTGTGCGTATGTCCGGATTTAACACCCCTACGCACTGGTAACTGCCGAACGGCCCCGTCAACAGGCAGTAGGGCGCGCTCCGGTTCCCCCACAAGATCGTTACCGGGTCCGGCGCTCTCGCCGGGCCCGGTAACGGACGTGCCCGCCCCGCGCCAATCGGGGCGGGCACGCGTCCGATCGTAATGAATCGATCCGAAGGAACACGCGACATGAACCGCTCGGCCACCCGCCGTCCCCTGACCACCGCCGCCGTCACCGCCACCGTGTTCGGCGCCTTCATGGTGGCCGCCACGGCCACCCCGTTCTTCCTGAAGAACGTGCTCAACATGAGCAAGGACTCCGCGAACGTCGTCTACCAGTCGATCATGACGGGCATGGACGTCGCCTCGGCGATCGGCCTGGTCTCCGGCGGCCTGGCCGTCGGCTCCGTGATCATCTGGGGCGTCAAGCAGGCCATCAAGAAGGGCGGCAAGAAGGCCGTCGTCGCCTAAGTCCCGAGGCAGCGCATCCGGCCGGGACCCCGCGCGTGCGGGGTCCCGGCGGGACCGACCGGCAACACCGAGGGCACGGAGACGCGAGGGCAGATGGATACGACGACCGGGCCGATCGCCCGGCCCTCGGCCGTGGGCGGCTTGAGGTCCGCGGTGACGGGACCCTTCCGGCGGCAGTGGCCCGCCGTGGTCAGCGGCGCCCTGCTGTGGCTCGCCGCGTTCGGCGCGGGCTGGTGGTTCGCGCCCGCCGACCCGACCGGGGTGAGCCGGGCCCCCAAACAGGCCGACTGGGGCCTGTTCGCGGAGATCCTCGCGCGCAACGTCGGCGTCTCGGCGGCCCTCTTCCTCGGCGTCGCCACGCTCGGCGTCATGACGATCCCGCTCACGCTCCTGACCGGGACGCTCGCGGGCTACTACTGGGGCCAGGGCAGCGCGGTCCTCGGCACGCAGGGCGTCGTACGCCATCTGCTGCCGCACATGCCCCTCGAACTGGCCTGCCTGGCGCTCGCCGCGGCGGCCGGTCTGGTGCCGCTCGTGACGTGGGCGCGCGCCGGACTCGGGCGACGGCCCGCGCGGGAGCGCGGCACACGGGACCGCTTCGGCTTCCAGGACGCGTGCCTGCTGTGGGGCGTGTCCCTGGCGGGCCTGACCCTGGCCGCGGCGGTGGAGACATGGGTGAGCACGTGAGGGCGGAGGCGCCCGTGACGACCGGGGCCGCCGCCTTGGCCGAGGCCTTCGTGATGCCCGAGGGTTTCGCGACGACCGGGCCTGCCCCGACGAGCGGGGCGGCTGCGGGCGGCGGGGCTCCGGCTTCCGCGGCAGGCGGGGCCTCCACGGCCTGTGAGGCCGTGGGCGATGGGGCATTCGGTGCCAGTGAGACCTTTTGAGACGGGCGGCACGATCGGGATGGGGAGCATGAGCGGGACTACCGGGACGACCGGCACCACCAGGGCGAACGGTGTGGCGGGGCTGCCCGCCTTCGACGACGACGCCCCCGGCGCGGCGCCCGCGCCCCCGCCCGCGCGCGGCCCCTTCGGCCGGCGCCTGCTGACCCGGCGCGGCCACGCCCTCGGCGTGAGCGCGCTCGTCGTCGCCACGGCCGGGTTCAGCGTGCCGCTGTGGGGCGAGATCCACGACCAGGTCGTGGAGCGCATCGACAGCGCGTCCGAGGGCGCCATCGGCATCGGCACCAGCATCGCCTGGTGCACCAGCCTGCTCGCCAACGTCCTGACGCTCGGCCTGCTCGGCGTCCTCGTGGGCGCGCTCGGCGCGGTCGCCGCGCGCCACCTGCCGCTGCCCGGCACCCTGCCCACCGCGGACGTGAGCGGCGACTTCACCCGCCTGCGGCGGGCGTTCACGCTCGGCTGGGTCGCCTTCGTCCTCGCCAAGCTCACCGCCTGGACCGCGGCGGGCCTCGCGCTCGGCCACGACGTCTCGCGGGCCGTGCCCACGGTGACGCACCTCGACGCCTGGCTTCCCCTGCTGCCCTGCGCACTGCTGCTCGCGGGCCGCGCCGCCGGTGCCGCCCTGCCGCGCGCCGCGGCCGTCGCCGCCGCGGTCACCGCCGTCTACGCCACCGCGCTCGGGCTGCTCCCCTCCTGACGTCCCACCGCCCCCGGAGAACCATGCTGCACCGCCTCTTCTTCGCCACCCTGGGAAACCCCCGGCTCCTGCGGTTCGCGCTGCGCTGCTGGACCGTGGTCGTGGACGGCATCGCCCGGCCCGGGGTGCGGATCGCGGGCGGGGTGCTCGCGGCGGCCGCCGGGGTGTGCGCGGTGGCGTACTTCGCCGCGTTCCGGGCCACGGCCGACGCGACGCGCCGGGCCGTCGAGGCCTCGGCCGATCTGAGCGGCGACCCCGACGACGTCGTGGACGTCCTCCATCTGCTCAGCGTCGTCTGGCTGATCAGCGGTGTCGTCCTGCTCGCCGTGGGACTGCTCGTCGCCGTGGCGCGCTGGGGCAGCGTCCTGATGATCGTCGGCGGGGTGCTGTGGTGGGCCCCGCTCGGCATCCTCGGTCTGTACCTGCCGTCCGCTACGGCGCCCAAGCTGCTCGCCGCGGCCTTCGTCGCGCTGATCGTGCCCGCCACCGTGCTCTGCCCCGCCGAGCGGTTCGGCGGGGCCCGCGCCGGTGAGGCGGCATGACGGCCCGCCCCGGCGCCTGGCCGCGCACCGTGTACGCCCTGTGGCTCGCCGACACCCGGCGGCGCCTCAACCTCCTCGCCGGTACGGGCCCTTCGGCGCGGCGCCGCCGGGCGGCGGCGCGCGTCGTCGTCTGCGCGGGCGCGGCCGCGGTGCTCGGCACCCTGGTCGTGCTCGGCCGCACCCTCGGCGTCCTGGCGCCGCCGGGACCGGGCCTGCGGACGGACCTGGCCACGTGGACCTGGACACCCGTGGCCCTGTGGTTCCTCTTCCAGCTCTTCAGCGCGGAACCGGCCAGGGCCCGCGCCCTGGTGAGTCCGCCCGACGCGAGCGTGCTGCACACGCTGCCGGTGTCGCGCGCCCAGCTGGTGACCGCCCGGCTCGTCGTCCCCGCGGCCGGGGTCGCGGCGGGGCTGCTCGTCGCCGCGGCCGCCATCGCCGTGCCGTGGCTCGCGGCCGGGGCCGAGGGGCGCGCCGCCCTGCCGGTCCTCGCGGCGCACGCGGTGGGCGCGGCGGTCAGTGGCGTCGCGCTGCGCGTGGCCCTGGTGACGGCGCTCATGGTCCGCGTGGTGCGCGTGCCGCATCTGCCGCGCCTGGCCGTCGCCCTGGTGGGCGGCGGCCTCGTCGGCGTCGTGGCCGCGCCGTTCGTGCGTGCGCTCGGGGGCGGCTCGGGGCCGTCCGAGCAGGACGTGGCCCGGCTGCTCGGGGACGCCGTGACGGCCTCGCGTCCCCAGCTGTGGACGGACCTGCACGAGCCGGACGCCCTCGGCGCCGCCGTCGCCGGGTACGCCGTGCTCACGCTGCTCCTGGCCGCCTTCGCCGTGCTGCGGGTGCGGGCCACGGTCCGTCGTGACGCGGCCGCGGGCCCGGCCGCCCGCGCGGCCACCGGCTCCACGGGCGCCTGGCCCGCGTCCCCGTACCGCGCGGTGTGGCGCGTGACCCGGCTGCGGCTGCTCCGCGGGCACCCGGAGACCGTCGGCGGTCTGCTGCGGCTCCAGCGGTTCGGCGTGTTCGTCGGCGCGGCCTGCGCGGCCGTCGTGGTGACGAACGGTCAGCCGGTGTGGCAGCTGCCCCCCGCCGCCGTCGGCGCCCTGTTCGTGGCGGCCGCGCTGATCACGACGAGCGAGGTCGTGCAGGTCTGCGGCATCGAGGCGGACCGGGAGTGCTGGGACGCGCTGCGCCAGTCGCCGCGCCCCACGGGCACCTGGGTGGCGGCGAAGGCGTGGGCGGCGACCGCGGCGGTCGGCGCGGCGATCGGCCCGTTCGCGCTGGGCGCGGCCGCGCTGTGCGGGGTGCGCGGCGCGGCCGCCTGGGCCCAGACCCTGCTCGCGCTCGCCGCCGTGGCCTGCGGCGCGGGCTGCGCCACGGTCCTCACCTATTCCTGCGTACCGCGCGCCGAGACCTTCGCCGACGGCCGGGTGACGCGGGCACCGGCGGCGGACGTCACCGAGGGCGTGTTCGTGGCCCTGCTGACCGTGCCGGTCACGGCGGGCGCCGGGCTCTGCCAGGCCCTCGCCGACGGCACCGCGGCCCGCCTCGCGCACGGCGCGCTGCTCGCGCTCTGTCTCGCGGGCGCCTGGACCGCGCTGCGCGCCGTCGCGGCCCGCGACCTGCCCGACCCCGTTGCGGCGCCCGCCGCGGCCGCCGCATCACCCGCCCGCCAGCAGAAAGCCGGAGCGCTCCAGTGATAGTCATCGACGACCTCGTCGTCCGCCGGGGCCCGGCGGACGTCCTCAGCGGCCTGAGCGCCCGTGTCGCCCCGGGCGAGTCCGTCCGCGTCGCCGGGCCGAACGGCAGCGGCAAGAGCACGCTCCTGCGGGTCATCGCCGGGCTCACCGCGCCCGACGCGGGCCGCGTCGCCGTGGACGGCCGGCCGCCCGGCGACCCGGCGGTGCGGGCCCTGCGCGGCTATGTGCAGGAGCCGCCGCCGCTGTACGAACACCTCACCGCGGCCGAGCAGCTGGGGTTCACCGCGGGGGTCTGGGGCGTGCCCGCGGGTGAGCTGCGCGAACGCGCGGCGGCCCTCGGGCTCGGCGAGCGGCTCGACGTGCTCGTCGGCGAACTCTCCCTCGGCCAGCGCAAGAAGCTCGGCTACGTCTGCGCGACCGCCCACGCGCCCCGGCTCGTCCTGCTCGACGAGCCGTTCAACGGCCTGGACACGGCCGCCGAGAGCGCCGTCCGCGAGGACCTGGCCCGGTGGCGGGCCGAGGGCCGCACGCTCGTCGTCGTCTCGCACTCCGACACCTCGGTCGCGGGCCTGGTGGACCGCACCCTGACCCTGGAGGCCGCCGCGTGATCGAGGTCCGCGACCTGGTCAAGTCCTACGGCGGCCGCCGCGTCCTGGACGGCCTGTCGTTCACGGCCGCGCCCGGCAGCGTCACCGCGTTCCTCGGGCCCAACGGCGCGGGCAAGAGCACCACGCTGCGGATGGTCCTCGGCCTCGGCACCCCCGACGCGGGCAGCGCCCTGGTGCGCGGCGTGCCGTACGCGCAGCTGCGCGACCCGCTGCGCACGGTGGGCGCCCTCCTCGACGCGTCGGCCTGCCACCCGGCGCGCAGCCCCCGCGCGCACCTCGCCTGGCTGGCGCGCACGCACCGCATCCCCTTGGCGCGCGTGGACGAGGTCCTCGGCCTGGTGGGCCTCGCGACGGCCGCGCGCAGGCCCGTGCGCGGCTTCTCGCTGGGCATGCGGCAGCGGCTCGGCATCGCGGTGACGCTCCTCGGCGACCCCGAGGTGCTGCTGCTCGACGAGCCCATGAACGGCCTGGACCCCGAGGGCATCCAGTGGCTGCGCAAGCTCCTGCGCGCCCTCGCCGACGAGGGCCGTACGGTCCTGGTCTCCAGTCACCTCATGCACGAGATGGCGGTCACCGCCGACCACGTCCTGGTGATCGGCCGGGGCCGGGTCCTCGCCGACGGCGACATGGCCTCGCTCCTCACGGCGGGCCCGGCCGCCGTCCGCCTGGTGTCGCCGCGGCTCGACGCGCTCGCGCCCGCCCTGCGCGCCGCGGGCGCCCAGGTGGCGTACGACGACGAGCCGGACACCGCGACCGTGACCGGCCTGACCGGCGCCCGCATCGGGGACGTCGCCGCCGCGCACGCCTGGAGCGTGCACGAACTCACGCCCGTGCGGCCGTCGTTGGAGGAGGCGTACCTGCGTCTGACCGAGCGCGCCGCCGAGTACCGCGCGACCGCCCCCACGACCGACGCCCCCCGGAAGGAGGCGGTAGCCCATGCGTGACCTGCTCGCCGCCGAGTGGATCAAGCTCCGCTCCGTGCGCTCCACCTGGACCCTGCTCGCGCTCGGCACCGCCCTGACCGTCGCCGTGGGCTTGCTGTTCTGCGCCCTGATCGGCCCCGAGTACCGGGCCGCGGACGCCGGGCGGCAGCGCGAACTCGACCCGGTGGGACTGCCGTTCACCGGCTTGCAGTTCGGTCAGGTGCCCCTGGTGATCCTCGCGGTGCTCGCCGTCGGCAACGAGTACGGCACCGGGATGATCCGCACCACCCTCGCCGCCGTGCCCCGCCGCGGGCTGCTGCTCGCCGCGAAGCTCGCGGTGCTCGGCCTCGTCGGGCTCGCCTGGGGCCTTGTCACCGGGGTGCTCGCGCTGGGCTCGGGGAGCGCGGTGCTCGGCGCGGGGCTGCCCTTGAGCGGGGCCGGGGTGCGCGCCGTGGCCGGTGCGGGGGCGTATGCCGGGTTGCTCGCCGTTCTCTCCGGTGCTCTTACGTTCATGGTGCGGCGCTCCATGACCGCGCTGGGGATTCTCCTTCCGCTGCTGTTCGTTGTCTCCGGGGTGATGGCCACGGCGCCTCGGCTGCGGCCGCTCGCCCGGCTGCTGCCGGACCGGGCCGGGCTTCGCTTGATGCAGGGGCATCAGGACGCGGGCGACCTGACCCCCCTGGCCGGTGGTGGGGTTCTGCTTCTGTGGGTTGTGCTGGTTGTTGTGGTTGCGCGGTTGGTACTGCGGCGTCAGGAGTGTTGAGCGGGTGCGGGTCGGTGGGAGCTGGTCGCGCCCACGCGGCGGAGCCGCACATCGATACAGCCCCGCGCCCCTGAGGGAGCGCCCCTAAGGGGCGCTCCCCCCTCAAGCCCCTGTCAGGAACAGATGTCGGACCACCCGCTCCGCCGCTCCCCCGTCGTCGTACGGGCAGAAGCGGGCCCGGAAGGCGGACCGCAGGCGGGTGGTGTCGGGGGTGTCCCAGGCGTTGTCGCGGAACAGGGCGATGAGGTCGTCCTCCGTGGTGGCGACCGCGCCCGGGGTGTCGCCCTCGTGGCCCGACAGGAGGTCGAAGTACGTGCCGCGGGCGAGCCGGTAGGCCTGCCAGTCCGGGGCGTAGGTGACGATCGGGCGGTCCAGGCAGGCGTAGTCGAACATCAGCGAGGAGTAGTCCGTCACCAGGGCGTCGGCGGCCAGGCAGAGGTCCTCCACGCGCGGGTGCCCGGTCACGTCGAGCAGGCCGGGGTGCGCTGCGAGGCCCGCGTCGGCGCCGTAGAAGTAGTGGGCGCGGACGAGGACCACGTACGCGGGGCCGAGCGCGGCGGCGAGGCGCTCCAGGTCGAGGCGGGGCAGGAAGCCCTTCTGGTAGTCGCGGTGCGTGGGCGCGTACAGGAGGACCGTGCGGCCGTCGTCGACGCCGAGTTCCTTGCGGACGCGGCGCACGTCGTCGCCCGTCGCCGTGAAGTACACGTCGTTGCGCGGGTAGCCGAGCTCCAGGGCGCGGTAGGACGCGGACGGGTAGACGCGCTCCCAGGTCTCGGTGGAGTGCGGGTTGGCGGAGAGGCTGAAGTCCCACTGGTCGACGTGGTCCATGAGGCGCTGGAAGCTGAGGTTGTGCGTGCTCGCGGGGTAGCGCCGCTGGTCCATGCCCATCTTCTTCAGGGGCGTGCCGTGGTGGGTCTGGAGGTAGACCTGGCCCGGGCGCTTGGTGAAGCCGCCGGGGAAGCTGGAGTTGTTGATCAGGTACGTGGCGCGGGCCATGGCCCGCCAGTAGCCGAGCGAGCCCGCGAGCACGTGGTCGACGCCGGGCGGGACCCGGTGCCGGTGGTGGTACGAGACGACGAAGACGCCCCTGACGTGCGGGGCGAGTTCGCGGGCCTTGGCGTGGATGGCGGCCGGGTTGCAGGCGACGCCGCGGTTCCAGTACGCCCCGTAGACGGCGAGTTCCGGGTCGAGGCGGGCGGTGCGCAGCTCGGCGCGGTAGGCGGTGCGCTTGACGCGGGCGGCGAGCTGCTTCTTGCGCCGGGCGAGCTGGGCGCGCAGGGCGGCGCCCCGGCTCGCGGACCGCTCCAGGCGTTCGTAGGCGCGGTGGGAGCCGTCGGCCAGGGCGCGCTCCTCGGCCGAGGCGGGTTCGTGGCCCGGCGGGCGGTGCGCGCCGAGCAGCGGGGCCGCGCGGCGGAAGAACTCCGGCCGGTCGCGCGGGGCGACGCGCCCGGGGTCGCCGAGGACGGCGAGCAAATGGCGTACGGCGTGCGGGTAGAGCCGGGCGACGGCGTCCGGGGCGTCGTAGGTGCCGGTGAACAGTTCCTCGTAGCGCTCGATCACGGTGAGGTGCCGCTCGCCCGGGGCGTTGGCGAAGCCGCCGACGCGCCGCTCCCGCCAGCGCACGCACACCCGGTCGAGCGTGGCGACGCGGTCCCCGGCCTGGAGGGTCGCCCGGTGCGCGGGCACCACGTCCTCGTAGGGGCCCGCCGAGAACGCCAGGCGCCGGCCGGTCCAGAACTCCCGCCGTACGACGCGGTTCCAGGCGGCCGGTGTCACGGCGAGCGGGTCGCCGGTCAGGTCGTCGCGTCCGGCGCGCACGTCGCCCCACCAGTTGAGCCTGTCGTGTCCGAACAGCAGGACGTCCGGGTCGCCCGCCCCGGTGAGCGCGGTGTCGGCGGCGCCGAGCGCGCCGGGCAGGAGCAGGTCGTCGCCGTCGAGGAAGAGCAGATAGGCCCCGGTGGCGCGGGCGGCCCCGGCGTCGCGGGCGGGCCCCGGGCCCCGGCTCTCGGGCAGCCGGACGAGGTGCGCGCGCGGGTCGCGGCGCGCGTAGGCGGCGGCGATGTCCGCGCAGCCGTCGGGGGAGGCGTCGTCGACGACGATCAGTTCGAGGTCGCCGAAGGACTGGTCGAGCACCGAGTCAAGGCACTCCCTGAGATAGCCCTGGACGCGGTGGACGGGCACGACTACGGAGAAGCGCGACATGCGCACCGACGGTAGCCAATGCGTACGGACCGCCGAAGAACCCTCACTCGTAGGGGTGATCGGCGTCAACAAGGGCGACACGGCCGGGAAAACGGGAGGGATACGCCCGTAATGGACGTATTGCCCCTGTACGCCCAGGAAAGGCCGGTCGCCCGTGCAGCCCCGACTCAGCGTCGTCGTACCCATCTACAACGTCGAGGAGTTCCTTGAGGAGTGCCTGGAGTCGATCGCCCGGCAGACACCGGGCCCCGAGGACGACCCCGGCTCCTCCGGCCGCCTGGAGGTCATCCTCGTCGACGACGGCTCCACCGACGCGAGCCCGGACATCGCGCGCGCCTTCGCCGCCCGCGACCCGCGGTTCGTCTATGTGCGCCAGCCCAACGCGGGTCTGAGCGCCGCCCGCAACACCGGCGTGCGGCACGCGAGTCCGGGCGCCGCCTATCTGACGTTCGCGGACAGCGACGACGTCGTGCCGGACGGCGCGTACGCCCGGATGATCGCGAGCCTGGACATCAGCGGCTCCGACTTCGCCACCGGCAACGTGTGGCGGCTCACCGAGCGCGGCCGCTCGCAGGCCTGGCAGTACCAGTGGCTCACCGAGCCGCGCACCCGCACGCACATCGGCCGCGACCTCGCGCTCCTCGCCGACCGCGTCGCCTGGAACAAGATGTTCCGCAGGGCGTTCTGGGACCAGCACGGCTTCGTCTTCCCCGAGGGCAGGCTGTACGAGGACACGCCGGTGATGATCCCCGCGCACTTCCTCGCCGAGGCCGTGGACGTGCTGAGCGACCACGTCTACTACTGGCGGGTGCGCGAGGGCTCCATCACGCGGCGGCGCACCGACGTCAAGGGCGTGCGCGACCGGATCGCGGCCTGCGCGCACGTCAGCGCCTTCCTCGGCGAGCACGCGCCCGGCCTCAAGGCGACGTACGACGCCTCCTGCCTGCGCGACGACTTCGTGTACTTCCTGGAGGGGCTGCCGATGGGCGGGCCCGAGTACCGGGCCGCGTTCCTCGACGGCACCGCGGAGTTCCTGGGCGCCGCGGACCCGGAGCTCGTCCGGCGGCTCCCCGTGGACCTGCGGGTGAAGTGGCAGCTGGTGCGCGAGCGGCGCACCGACGAGCTGATCGCGCTGCTCGCCCGCGAACGCCAGGGCGGCAAGGGCGTGTTCACGGTGCGCGGCGCCCGCCGGCGGCACGCCGCGTTCCCCGGCGTCGGCGCGCTGCCGCGCGGGCTGACCCGGCTCGGCCGCGGCGAACTGCCCGTCGTGGCCCGGCTGCGCGAGGCCTCCTGGGACGCCGAGGGGAGGCTGCGCCTTCGCGGCTACGCGTACGTGCGCAACCTCCCGGCGGACCGCCCCGCGCGGAGCGTGAAGACCGGGCTCCTCAAGTCCGCCCACAGCAAGGGCAGGTTCCGCCGCGTGCCCACCCGCACGGTCTCCCTGCCCGAGGCCACCGAGGCCTCGCGCCAGCAGCTGCACAGCTACGACCTGTCCGGCTTCGAGATGACCGTCGACCCCGAGCGCCTGAGGACCGGCGGCCGCTGGCAGCCGGGGAACTGGCTGCTCGGCGTGGTCGTCGCGGGCCACGGCACGGTGCGGCGCGCCGCCGTGCGCGCCCAGGACGGCGCGGGCACCCAGTCCCTGGTCCGCGACCTCGGCGACGGGCTCCGTCTGACGGCGGGCTTCAGCAAGGGGCGGCTCGTCCTGCGCGTCCAGGAGTACGCGGCGCGCGTGGACGCCCACCGCCTCGACGACGGCCACGCCGTGCTCACCGGCACGCTCACCGGCGACGCCCGCCCGCGGACGCTGCGGCTGAGCGACGGCCGCGCCGAGTTCACCTACCCGGTCACGGTCGTGGGCGACCGCTTCGACACCCGGATCCGCCTCGCCGACCTGGAGGACGTGCCGCCCGCCCCGCAGCACGCGCCCGCCCAGGTCGAGCCCCCGCACGGCGACCGCTGGCAGGCCCGCCTGGAGCTGCCCGACGGCAAGCGGGTGCCGCTCGCCGCCGCCCTCGGCCTGCCGCCGGGGCGGTACGCGTCCCGGCCCGGCCGCGAGCTGTGCGCCACCGCCGACGACCAGGGCCGCCTCGTCGTCGAACTCACCCGGCAACCCGTCGCCGACCGCCTGGCCTGGACCGACGACGGCGGCCTCACCGTGGAGGGCACGGCCACGCCCGCCAGCTGGCCCACCGCCGAACTCGTGCTGCGCCACAGCGGCCGCGACGACGAGGTGACCGTGCCGGTGGAGCGCGTCGGCGGCCGCTTCCGCGCGGCCCTCGCCCCCGGCGGCGGCACGCTGCGGCAGGGCCGCTGGTACGCCTTCCTGCGGGAGGCCGGGCACGGCGGCCCCGGCGTGCCCGTGCGGGTCCTCGCCTCCCTCGGCGCGGCCCTGCCGGAGCACCGCACCGTAGGCGGGCGGGAATTCACCGTCGACCGACGCTTCGGCGACCGGCTCCTGATCGAGGCCGGGTCCGTGCTCGCGCGCACCGAACGCGGCGCGTACCGGCGCCACCGGCTGCGCACCGAGCACTACCCGAGGGAGCGCGCCAAGTCCCTGCGCGACGCGGTCCTGTACCTCGACGGCGACTCGCCGCGCGCCGTCCACGACGAACTCGTGCGGCGCGGCGCCGACGTCGAGCACCTGTGGGTCACGCACGACCAGCAGACGCCGGTGCCGCCCGGCGCGCGCGGCGTGGAGGAGCACAGCGCCGCCTGGTACGAGGCCCTGGCCCGCTGCCGCCGCGTCGTCACCGCGGGGCACCTGCCGGACTTCTTCGAGCGGCGCCCCGGCCAGACCGTCGTGCAGACCTGGCACGGCGCCCCGCTCAAGCGCCTCGGCACCGATCTGACCGACACCCTGTACGCCGACCACGGCCACCTCGACGCGCTGCCGCGCCTGGCCCGGCAGTGGAACGTCCTGGTCTCCCCCAACCGCTTCGCCACCGGGCACCTGGGCCGCGCCCTCGCCTACGACGGTGAGGTCCTGGAAGCCGGGTCGCCGCGCAACGACGTGCTGTTCGCCGCCGACCGCGCCAAGGTCGCCGAGCGCGTGCGGCGCGACCTCGGCCTGCCCCCCGGCAAGCGGGTCGTCCTGTACGCGCCGACGTACCGCGACCACCTCGCCGCCGCGCCCGGCCGCTTCCGCTACGAGGCCGCCCTCGACTTCCGCGCCGTCGAACACGCCCTCGGCGACGACCACGTCCTGCTCGTCCGCAAGCACCCGCTCACCTCCGGCCGCCTCCCCGGCGCCCGCGCGCCCTTCGTGCGCGACGTCAGCTCCCACCCCCGCGCCGCCGAACTCCTGCTCGTCGCCGACGTCCTGGTCACCGACTACTCGTCCCTGATGTTCGACTTCGCGCACACCGGCCGCCCGATGCTGTTCCACGCCTACGACCTGGAGCACTACCGCGACACCGTGCGCGGCTTCTACCTCGACTTCGAGACCCGCGCGCCCGGGCCGCTGCTCGCCTCCACCGCCGACGTCGTGGCCGCCCTGCGCGACCTCGACGCGGTCACCGCCCGGCACGCCCCCGCCTACGCGTCCTTCCGCGCGGAGTACTGCGACCTCGACGACGGCCGGGCGGCGGCCCGCGTCGCGGAGAGGCTCATGCGGTGACCGCGCTCCTGACCGGGCGCGTCCCGGCGGGCGCCACGGCCTCCGGCCCCGGACGGCTGTGGCGGCCGACGCCGTTCCTGGTCTTCGGCGGCCTGTTCTGGCTCGGCATGACGCTCGCGTACTGGCGGGTCCCGATGTGCTGCGACTTCGGCCAGCACGCGGCGGTCGTCGAACGCCTCAAGGCCGACCTGCTGCACCCCGCCCACCCGATGGCGGACCTGCCGGGCGACGGCAGCGCGTACTACTCCCCCTACGCCGTCGCCCAGGCCCTGTTCGCCGAAGCCACCGGCCTGACCGGCTGGGAGACGGTCAAGCTCGCCGGGCCGGTCAACCTGCTCGTCCTGCTCACCGGCCTGGGCCGCTTCGTCCGCGCCCTCACGCCCCGGCCCTGGGCCCCGGTCCTCGCCCTCGCCGCGATGGTCCTCCTGTGGGGCACCCGCACGGCCTGGTGGAGCGGCTACCTGGGCCTGCTGTCGATGACGGGCAACCTCGGCTACCCGTCGACCTTCGCCATCGGCCTGACGTTCTGGGCTTGGGCCTGGACGGCCACGGGCCCGAAGTCGCTGTGGGGGTACGGGGGCCTGGGCGCGCTGTGCGGCCTGATCCTGCTCATCCACCCGATCTCATCGGTGGCGGCGGTGATCGGCGTGGCATCCTTCGCGGTCGCCCGCCGCAGGCGGCCACGTGCCGCAGCGGGCTGGGCCCTGGCCGCCACGGCCGCCGTGGCAGTAGCGACAACCTGGCCCTACTTCAACCCGTTCACCCTGGTCGGAGACCAAAGCGTCGACGGCATCCACAGACAGCTCTACACAGAGCTGCCCGCGCGCTTCTGGCTGGCGGCCCTGGGCCTCCCCGCCCTCGCGGCCCGCTGGCGCCGCGACCACCGGGACCCCCTGGTCCTGATGTTCGCCCTCGACTGCGCGGTCGTCGCCTACGGCTGGCTCAGCGGCCACTACACGTACGGCCGCATCCTCGGCCTCACCCTGGTGCCCCTCCAGTTCGCCCTGGCGATCGAGCTGGCGGCACCCCGCCCGTGGGGGACGCGCCGCGCCGCGCTCGCGGGGGCGGCCGCGCTCGGGGCGGCCGTCGGGTTCTGCCAGGTCCAGGCGGGGGCGGTGGTGCCCCGGGCCCTCGACCCGGTGGGCTTCGACCAGCCGCCGCGCTGGCCCGGCTACGCCTGGGCGGCCGCCCGGATGCACCCCGGCGACGTGGTGCTCACCGACGGCTACCGGCCCACGCGCTCGCTCCCGGCCTTCGGCGCCAACCTCGTCGCGCCCGCCTGGCCGGACACCTCGCTCGCCGAGGAGGAGCGCGGGCGGCGCCTGCGCGCGGTGCGGGCGTACCTCGCGCCGGAGTCGACCCGCGCCGAGCGCGCCGCCGTCGTGCGCCGCTACGCCGTGCGCTGGCTGCTGCTCGACCCGGCGCAGCGGGTGCCGCCGGAGGCGGTGGTGGTGGCGTGGGGGCCGCGTACCGGAGAGGTCCTCGCCCGGGTCGGCGGGTCCGGTCAGCGGCGTACGTAGAGCCGCAGCGCCCCGCCGACCGTGACGTACTCGGCGCGCCGGGTGAACTCCCCGCGCAGCACGGCGAGCTTGACGCCCTCCGTGCCGCCCCGGTCTCCGGCCGCGCCCCGCAGCGGGCCCGCCTCGGAGAGCACCCAGAGGCGGTCCACGCCCGCGAGCCTGCGGCGCAGTTCGGCGGGGCCCGCCTCGCGGCCGTAGAGCGTGCCGGACGCGGCGCCCGAGGTCCGCAGGGCCACGTCCCGTACGCCGTGGAAGGCGTCGGGGTAGGTGAGCGGGACGCGGCGGGCGATGAGCGGCAGGTACAGGACCGGGTCGCCGGGGCGCAGTTCGCGGGCGGCGACGGCGGCGAGCGCCGCGTGGTCCTCGCCGCGCCCGGCGGCCCGGTCGCCGCGGTGCAAGGGGAACTGCCACCAGAAGACGCAGCCGACGGCGAGCGCGCCGGCGGCGGCCACGGCACCGCGGCCGCGCCCGCCCGCGAACGCCCGCACCGCCCGGTCGGCACCCGCCGCCACCAGCAACGGCCCGCCCGCGAGCGCGAACAGCACGTACCGCGCGTGGTACAGCGGCCACTGCTGCGACACCGCGAGCAGCGCGGCGGGCGGCACGACGAGCAGCGGCAGGGCCACCGCCTGGAGGGGGAGCCCGGCGCGGCGGCCGGTCCAGGGGCCGCACAGGGCGAGCGCGGCCAGGGCCAGTTCGGCGGCGAGGACGGCGAGCGTCGGCCCGGTGAACTCCCGCAGGAGCCGCACCGCGGCCGTGCCGTCGGGCGGCCGCAGCCAGCCGACCTGCGCCGCCTGCCGGTGCGAGACGAGGGCGAGCGGCACCAGGGCCAGCGCGGCAGGGACCGCGGCGCCCGCCCAGGCCCGCCGCACGCGGGGTGCGGCGCGCCCGAGCAGCAGGGCCGCGGCGTGCGCGGCGAGCAGCAGCCCGGCGAGTTCGTGCAGGAGCACGGTCGCGGTGCTCACGGCGGCGTACGCGCACCACGGCCAGGGCCGCTCCGGGTGCTCGGCGGCCCGGACGAGCAGCAGCGTGGCGAGGGCCGCCCCGGCGGCGACGAGCGCGTAGGAGCGGCCCTGCTGCGCGTACTGCCCGGCGAGCGGGGTCACCGCGTACAGCAGGCCCGCCCACAGGCCGACGCGCGGGCGGGCGAGGCGCGCCCCGACGGCGGCGACGAGCCCGGCGGTGGCGGCCGCCGCGAACACGGACGGAAGGCGCAGCGCGAGCTCGCCCGCGTCGGCCGGGAGCACGGTGTGCATGAGCAGGTAGTAGAGGCCGTGCACCGCGTCCACGGTGCGAAGGAGCCGCCAGATCTCGGGCAGCGAGCGGCGCGCCACCTGGAGCGTGACGCCCTCGTCGCGCCAGACGTTGCCGCGTACGACGCCCCACAGGCCGACGGCGAGCATGACGAGGGCGGGCACGAGGACGACCACCGCTCCCCGGAGCCGCCCCGCCCGGCCCGCCCGCCCTGCCTGCCTTGCCTGCCCTGCCTGCCCTGCCTGCCCTGCCTGCCCTGCCTGCTGGAATCGCCTGTACCGCTTGCCCCGCGTGACCCGCACGAAGAAGAGCTTTGCTCCGATATAACCGGGATTAACCAGACATGCCACAGACGACCCAGCACGGGCCCTTAATCGGATAATTCCTGGCAACCTCTAACATTTCCCTTGTGGAACCGAATTCGCCTCAGGCGCAACCGTCGTCCCCGTGCGTCACCGTCGTCGTGATCGGCTACAACGACGCCCCGCACGTCGCTGACGCGGTGCGCTCCGCACTCGCCCAGGGCCCCGTGGTCCACGAGGTGATCGCCGTCGACGACTGCTCGACCGACGACAGCCTCGCGGTCCTGCACGACCTGGCCGAGGCCGAGCAGCGCCTCACGGTCCTGCGCCGCGCGGCCAACAGCGGCGGCTGCGGCGCCCCGCGCAACGCCGGGATCGACGCGGCGAGCGGCGACTACGTGATGTTCCTCGACAGCGACGACGTGCTGCCGCCGGGCGCGGCCGACGCCCTGCTCGCCGCCGCCGAGCGCCACGGCGCCGAGGTCGCCTCCGGCCTGTGCGTGCGCCGCGAGCTGCCGTCCGGGCGCGAGGTGCCCTGGCAGCCCGAGCTGTACCGCAAGCCCGCGCTCGTCGCCCGCCCCGAGCTGCGCCCGCGCCTGGTCCACGACACCCTCTGCGTCAACAAGCTCTACCGCACGGACTTCCTGCGCGCGCACGGCGCCCGCTTCCCCGAAGGCCGCTTCCTCTACGAGGACTTCGTGTTCGGCGCCCGCGTGCTCGCCGCCGCGCCGCGCATCGCGCTCGTCCCCGACCCCGTCTACGTGTGGCACGTACGGCGCTCCGCCGCCAAGCTGTCGATCTCCCTCGACCGGTCCGGGATCGCCAACTGGAAGGCCCGCGTCGGGGCCCACCGCCAGGCCGTGGACATCCTGCGCGCGACCGGGGACAGCGGCGGCAAGGCGCTCGCGCGGGCCGCCCGCGCCAAGTTCCTCGACCACTCCCTGCGCATATACGCACGCGAGCTGCCCGCGCGCGGCACGGCGTACCAGCGCGAGTGGTGGGCGCTCACGCGCGCGTACCTGACGGAGTTCGACGCCGCCGACCTGGAGGCCGCGCCCGCGCCCGGACGCGTCATCGCCCGGGTCCTGCTCGCCTCGCCGCACCCCCGCGACCTGGCCAGGATCCAGCAGGTGGCCGCGCGCCCGGCCCGGCTCGCCCCGCCCTACGCGCGCGCGGGCGACGCCACGCCCGTGTGGTCCGCCGACCTGCCCCAGGTCACCCTCGACCACCTCCTCCACCGCCCGCTGCGGCTGCTCCCGCTCACCGTCGACGCCGAGCTGCGCCCGCGCGCGGGCACGCTGCTGCTACGCCTGCACGAGCTGTACGGGCGGGTGGCCGAGGCCGGTCCCGCCGTGGTCGACGTGGAGCTCGTGCCCCGGGACGGCGGCCGCCCCGGCCTGCGCCGCACGGCCGCGTTCGGCGCCGGGACGCCGGACGGGACCTGGGAGGCGGAGGTGCGGCTCGACCTCGGCGCGCTCGACGGCGAGGTCTTCGACCTGCGGGTGCGCCTGCTCTTCGACGACGGCACGACCCGCGAGACCACGGCCCGCGCGGTGCCGGGCCCCGGCCTGCTGCGCCGCGCGGTGGTGCCGGACGGGCGGCGCGGCGTGCTGCTCGTCCAGCCGTACGCCACCCGGGCCGGAAACCTGGCGGTGCGGCTCGCGCCGGGCGCGCTCGGCATCGCCGGGGTCGCGCGGCGGCGCTTCGGGCGCCTGTTGCGCGCCCTGCGACCGGGAGGAAACGCCCACTGACACCCCCCTCACCCCGGCTCTGCGAGACTGCACCGTCCGGGACGAGCACGACAGACGACACACGACGGGACGAGCTGACCATGACCTGGCTGATCACCGGCGGCGCCGGCTACATCGGCGCGCACGTCGTACGCGCCATGACCGAGGCGGGCGAGCGGACGGTGGTCTACGACGACCTGTCCACCGGCATCGCCGCGCGCGTGCCCGCCGAGGTGCCGCTCGTCACCGGCTCGACCCTGGACGCCGGGCCGCTCGCCCGCGCCCTGGAGGAGCACGAGGTCACGGGCGTCATCCACCTCGCGGCCAAGAAGCAGGTCGGCGAGTCCGTGGAGCAGCCCCTGCGCTACTACCGGGAGAACGTGGAGGGCCTGCGCGTCCTCCTGGAGACCATGGCGGACGCGGGCGTCCCGGCCTTCGTCCTGTCCTCCTCCGCCGCGGTGTACGGCATGCCGGATGTCGACCTCGTCACGGAGGACACGCCCTGCCTGCCGATGAGCCCGTACGGCGAGACGAAGCTCGCGGGCGAGTGGCTGGCCCGCGCGACGGGCCGGGCGACGGGCCTGCGCACGGCCTGCCTGCGGTACTTCAACGTGGCGGGCGCGGCGAGCCCCGACCTCGCCGACACCGGCGTCTTCAACATCGTCCCGATGGTCTTCGAGAAGCTCACCCAGGGCGAGGCCCCGCGGATCTTCGGCGCCGACTACCCCACGCCCGACGGCACCTGCGTGCGCGACTACATCCACATCAGCGACGTCGCCGAGGCCCACGTGGCCGCCGCCCGGCGCCTCACCGAAGTGCCCGAGGGCACCGATCTGACGCTCAACATCGGCCGGGGCGAGGGCGTCTCGGTCCGCGAGATGGTCGACCTCATCGCCGACGTCACCGGGTACGCCGTCCCCGCCGAGGTCACCGGGCGCCGCGCCGGCGACCCGGCGCGCGTCGTCGCCGCCGCCGACCGCATCACGGCCGAGCTCGGCTGGTCGGCCAAGCGGGACGTGCGCGAGATGGTCGAGTCGGCGTGGGCGGGCTGGGTGCGCCTGCACCCCGAGGCGGAGCGCGCTGCGGCGTCCTGACCCACCCGCACCAGCACCAGCACCCACCGAAGGGTAAGTACCCCACTAATTAGTCGGTACTTGAGGAACGCGACGGTGGAATCCAGGCTGGGGTGAGCGATCAACACCCCCACCCCGCCCCAGCATTGGAGCCGCCATGCCCACGCCTGCCCGCACGCCCGTGACCCTCGTCGGACTCGGCGCGATGGGCGCGGCCCTCGCCTCCGCCTACCTCGCCGCCGGGCACCCCGTCACCGTCTGGAACCGCAGCCCCGAGAAGGCCGCGCCGCTCGTCGAGCTGGGCGCCGCACACGCCCCGGACATCCGCGCGGCGATCGCCGCGAGCCCGCTGACCGTGGCCTGTCTGACGACGTACGACGCGACCCTCGCCGCCCTGGAACCGGCCGCCGCCGAGCTCGCCGGGCGCACCCTGGTCACCCTCAACTCCGGCAGCCCGTCCGGCGCCCGCACCATGGCCTCCTGGGCCACCGGGCACGGCGCCCGCTTCCTCGACGGCGCGGTCAAGAACGTGCCGACGGCCGTCGGCAAGCCCGACACCCTGCTGTACTACGGCGGCGACCGGGCCGTGTTCGACGAGTACGAGGCCACGCTGCGCGTCCTGGGCGGCGACACCCAGTTCCTCGGCCCGGAGCCGGACCTCGCCGCCCTGTACGAGCTGGCCGTCGGCGGCACCCTGCTGCCCGCCCTGCTCGGCTTCTTCCAGGGCGCGGCCCTCGTCACCGCGCGCGGCCTGAAGACGGAGACGCTGGTGCCGCACACCGCGAAGTGGCTGGAGATGATCATCTCCCTGCTGCCGCTCCTCGCGGCGGAGATCGACCGGGGCGACTACTCCGACCCCCTCTCCACCATCGAGGTCTTCCACGCGGGGATCCCGTACGACGAGGAGATGGGCACCGAGCACGGCCTCGACGTGCGCTGGCACGCGCCCATGCACGACCTGCTCCGCCGGGCCGTGGCCGAGGGGCGCGGGAACCAGAGCGTCTCGGCCCTGGTGGAGCTGCTCCGCGACCCCGCCGGGCACCCGGGGGTGTAGCAGGATCCACCCCCGCTCCGGTACCGCGCTCCCTCGCGGCGCACCGGCCCTGGTTTCTAGCGTTTCCTCCGGCGGGCGGCGCGATCGCCGCGACGGTCACGGAGAGGACGTACGGCATGTTCAGGCGGCGCGGACCCGCGCGGGAGACGGTCGGCGAACGGCGCCCCGAGAGCCACGCGCTGACGCTCGACGGCGTCGGGCGCACCTACCGGCGCGGCACGCTGGTGGCCCTGCACCCCGTGGACCTGGTCGTGCCGCGCGGCTGCTTCCTCGCGGTCATGGGACCCTCGGGGTCGGGCAAGTCCACGCTCCTGCAGTGCGCGGCGGGGCTCGACCGCCCCACCTCCGGCACCGTACGGATCGAAGGCGTCGCCCTCGACGGCCTCAAGGAGGCCCGGCTCACGGACCTGCGCCGGGAGCGCGTCGGCTTCGTCTTCCAGACCCACAACCTCGTCCCCTCGCTGAGCGTCGCCGAGAACGTCGCCCTGCCGCTGCTCCTCGGCGCCGCCGCCGACCCGCACGGCCCCGCGGCCCGGGCGCTCGCCGCCGTCGGGCTCGCCGACCGGGCCGAGGACCGGCCGGCCGAGCTCTCCGGCGGCCAGCAGCAGCGCGTCGCGATCGCCCGCGCCCTGGTCACCGAGCCCGCCGTCGTCTTCGCCGACGAGCCCACCGGCGCCCTGGACCCCGAGACGGCCCACGACGTCCTCTCGCTGCTGCGCCAGGCCGTGGACCACGACGGCCACACCGTCGTGATGGTCACGCACGACCCGGCCGCGGCGGCCTGGTGCGACGAGGCGGTGTTCCTGGCGCAGGGACGGCTCGTGGCGGCGCTGCACCGCCCGGACGCGCCGCGCGTGCGGGACGTGCTGCGCCGCATCGGCCGTGCGGCGGTGGCGGCGTGAAGGCCGCGTCGCTGCTCGCGGCCCGCGCGGCGCGCACCCACCGCAAGGCCTGGGCGGCCGTCTTCGCGGCGCTCGTCCTCACCTCGGCCCTGCTCGGCACCTTCGCGATCGCCGTGGCCTCCGCGGGCCTCGGCCACGCGCGCGTGGAGCGCTACGCCGCCGCCGACCTCGTGGTCGCCGGGGACCAGCACACCCGCTACACGACCAAGCCGTGGGGCTCCGAGCCCGAGACGGCCACGGCCGGGCTCACCGAGCGCGTCCGGGTGCCGGAACGCGCCCTGGACGTGGTGCGCGCGGTCCCCGGGGTGCGGCACGCGGTGGCGGACCGGGTGTTCCCCGTCGGCTTCGCGGGCCGCGCGACCGGCTTCGCGGGCCGCGCGGCGACCGGCCGCCCCTGGGAGGCGGCCCGCCTCGCGCCGTACGCGCTGCGCGCCGGACACGCGCCCCGGCACGACCGCGAGGTCGTCGTGGGCGGCGGCCACGCCCCCGGGTCCCGCGTGCTGCTGCGGGCCGGCGACACCGAGGCGGCGTACCGGGTCGTCGGCACCGCGCACGGCCCCCGGTCGGCCGTCTACTTCACCGCGGCCGAGGCCCGCCGTCTGGCCCCGGGAGCGGGCACCCTGGACGCCGTCGGCATCGTGACGCGGCCCGGCGTCCGCACCGCCGACGTCCACGACCGGGTGCGCGCGGCCGTGGACGGGGCGGGCCTGCGCGGCGCGGACCGCCGGGCCGAGGGCGACGCGGCCCGCCTTCGCGTCCTCACCGGGAACGGCCGGGGCGCGGCGGAGCACCTGGCCGCCGCGCCCGCCCGCGCGGGCCTCCTGGAACTCCTCGGCGCGGTGGCGGGCTCCGTGGTCCTCGTCGCGGTCCTCGTCGTCTCCTCCACGGTGGCGCAGGCCCTGCGGCAACGGGCGCACGAGCTGGGCCTGTTGCGGGCCGTGGGCGCGACACCGCGGCAGCTGCGCGGCGCGGTGGGCCGCGAGGTGGGGCGCGTCGCCGTGGCCGCGGGACTGCTCGGCGCGGTGCTCGCCGTCCCGGCGTACGCGGGTCTGCGCGCCCTGCTCGCCGCCCGCGAGGCGCTGCCGCCCGGTCTGGAACTCCCCACTCCCGCCTGGCTGTTGACGGCGCCCCTGTGCACCGCGGGCGTGACGCTCCTCATCGCCCGCCTCGCGGCCCTGTTCGCGTGCGCGCGCACGGCGAAGGCGCGCCCGGCCGAGGCCCTGCGCGAGCCGGAGCCGGGCACCGCCCGCCGCGTCGCCGGGCTCGTGCTGCTCGGCGTCGGCGTCACCTCCGCCGGGACGGCCGCGCTGCAGCACGGCCGGGCGGCCGCCGCCGCGGCGAGCGCCGCGGCCCTCGCCCTGGTCATCGGGTGCGCGCTGCTCGGGCCGTGGATCGCGCGCGGCGCGCTGCGCGTGCTCGGCGGGCCGCTGCGGCGCGCCGGAGGCCCGGGCGGGCACCTCGCGGCCGCCAACTGCGCGGCCACCGCGGGCCGTCTGGGCGCGGCGATCACGCCCGTCGTCCTCGTCACGGCCTTCATCGGCGTCCAGCTGTCGGCGGGCGCCACGCTGACGCACGCGGCGGGCGCCCAGCTGCGGGACGCCGTCCGCGCCGACCTCGTCGTCCGGGCCGACGGGGGCCTGCCCGCCGGGGCGCTCGAGCGGCTGCGCGCGGTGCCCGGGGTGCGGGCGGCCACCGAGGTCGTCCACAGCACGGTGGTCGTGGCCCGCCGCGAGACGGGCTCCCCGCGCCTTGACCGCCTCCCCGTCCTCGGCGTGACGGCCCCCGGCCTGCTCCGGACCCTGGACCCCGCCGTCACCGAGGGCGCCCTGACCCGGCTGCGCCCCGGGACGGTCGCCATCAGCCGGGAACGCGCCCGGGACCTGCACGCCGGCATCGGCTCCCCGGTGTCCCTCCGCATGGGCGACGGCACGGCGGTCCGCCCGCGCGTCATCGCGGTCTACGAACGGGGCCTGGGCCTCGGCGACTTCCTGCTCCCGCGCGACCAACTGGTCCGCCACATGTCCGGGGGCGGGCCCGGGGAGCGGCGCGTCCTGGTGGCCACGGACCGTCCCGGCGTCCCGGCCGCCGTACGGACCGCCGTGCCCGGCGCACGGCTCTCCCCGGGAGCCGGTGCCGTGCGGGACGCGGTGCGGGTCACGCCCTCGGACCAGGCCCTGGCCGACGTGGTCAGCGGGGCCGTCGTCGCCGCGATCGGCGGCTTCACCGCCATCGCCGTGCTGTCCACGCTGGCCCTCATCGGGGTGGGGCGGCGGCCCGAGCTGGCGCTGCTGCGGCGGGTGGGGGCCGGGCGGGCCCAGCTCCGGCGCGCGCTGCGCCTCGAAGCCGGGGCCGTGGCGCTCACGGGCCTCACCGTCGGCACGGCCGTCGCCCTGGTCCCCCTCACCGCCTTCACCCTCACCTCCGCGGGCACCCTCCCCCGCCTTCCCTTCGCGCAGGCGGCCTTGGTGATCCTCCTGGCCTCCGCGACCACGTACGCGGGCACGCTCCTGCCTGCGCGGGCGGCGTTGCGGGGCCGCTACCCGACGCCGCGAGGGATCAGGACCGGTTGAGGTAAGCCAGCACAGCGAGCACCCGGCGGTGGCCCGAGTCCGTCGGGGGGAGGCCGAGCTTCAGGAAGACGTTGCCGATGTGTTTGCTGACGGCCCGGTCGGAGACCACGAGCGCGGCGGCGATGGTCGCGTTGTCCCGCCCCTCAGCCATGAGGTGGAGGACCTCCCGCTCGCGGGGCGTGAGCGAGTCGAGGGGATCGGACCGCCGCCGGGTCAGGAGCTCCGTGACGACCTCGGGGTCGAGCGCGGTGCCGCCCCCGGCCACCCGCTCCAGCGCGTCGAGGAACTCGTCGACCCGCCCGACCCGGTCCTTGAGGAGGTAGCCGACCCCGCCCGCACCCCCGCCGAGCAGCTCCGCCGCGTACGTCTCCTCGACGTACTGGGAGAGGACGAGCACGGGAAGCCCCGGCAGCTCGCGGCGCGCGGCGAGGGCCGCCCGCAGCCCCTCGTCGCGGAAGCCGGGCGGCATGCGGACGTCGAGGACCGCGACGTCGGGCCGGTGTTCGAGGAGCGCGGGCAGGATCTCGGGCCCGGTGGCCGCGACGGCGGCGACCTCGTGCCCGGAGGTCGAGAGCAGCAGCACGAGACCTTCCCGCAGCAGCGCGTTGTCCTCGGCGATCACCACACGCACGGCAGCTCCACTTCGATGACGGTCGGCCCCCCGGCGGGGCTGTTCACCTCCATGATCCCGTCGAGCGCGGCGACCCGGCGCCGCATGCCGAGCAGCCCGCTGCCGGTGCCCGTCCCTCCGGCGCCCCCGCGCCCCGCGTCGCGCACGGCGATCCGCAGGCCCGTGCGCCCCCGCGCCAGGTCCACCGAGGCGTGCGCGGCCCCGCTGTGCTTGGCGGCGTTGGTGAGGGCCTCGGCAACCACGAAGTACGCGGCGGCCTCGACGGCGGCCGGGGCCCGGGGCCCGTCCTCGACGCCGTCGTCGCGCACCGCCACGTCGAGCCCGCTGCCCGCGGCGAGCGCGCGCACGGCGCCGACCAGGCCCCGGTCGGTGAGGATCGGCGGGTGGATGCCGCGGACCACGTGCCGCAGTTCGGTGAGTGCCTCCTCGGCCTGTTGCTGCGCGTCGTCGAGGAGCTTGCGGGCGGCGTCGGGGTCCTTGTCGTAGGCGCGCTTGGCGAGGCCGACGCGCATCGAGAGGGCGACCAGGCGGGCCTGCGCGCCGTCGTGCAGGTCCCGCTCGATGCGCCGCAGTTCGGCGCCGTGCGCGGCGACGGCGTCCGCGCGCGTGGCGGTCAGCTCCTCGACGCGCGCGGCGAGTTCGGCGGCGCGCAGGGCCTGCGGCGCGGGCCTGAGCAGCGCCCTCGACCAGGCCGCGTCGAGCGCGGCGAGCCGTCCGATCAGCGGGAGCACGACGGCCCTGCGGCGCAGCAGCCCGCACCACACCCCGTCGACGAAGGCCCCGAAGACCCAGAGCACGAGCATGGCGTAGAGGAGCACGAGCCCGTACGCGAAGTGCGCGAGGAGCCAGCGCAGGTCGCGCCAGGTGCCGGGGTCCCGCAGCGCCGCGCGGACGCGTTCGGTGAGCGTGCCGGTCAGCGGCGTGTACGCCTCGGGGATCTCGACCCCGGAGCCGCGCGCGACCTGGCGCCGCTTGAGCCGGGCAAGGCGCCGCAGCAGCAGCACCGTCTCGGGCAGGACGCCGAGGCCGATGACGATGAGGGAGGAGACGGCCGTGAAGAGCAGCACGCCGACGAACACGTACGAGACGAGCGCGAGGCCCGCGCCCGTCAGCAGCTGCATGGACGCGCGGTCGGCACGCTCCAGCGTCTCTCGCACGGGCACCAGGTTACGAGTGGCGCTCACGGGTCAGGACCAGCCCTGTGATCGAGCCGATGACGGCGAGCCCGGTGATCACGCTGATGACGACCTGCTGCGCGCCGTCGAAGACGACGCTGCTGAACGCGTTGACGATCACGCCGAGAGCGAGCACGAGCCAGAGCAGGGACTTCATGACGAGGCCTTTCGGGACGTCCGCTGGTCGCGGAGGACTTCCGTACGTCTCGACCCTGCCGGTCGGGGCGGGTGCGGGGCCAGGGAGGACGCTCCCAGAACGGGGGTGCAGCCCGCTACACCCCCGAGCCCGCCACACCCCCGGGCCGGCCGCTACAGCGCCTTGAGGGCCGCTGCCGTCGCCGCCGTGAGCCGCTCCACATAGCCCTTGGGAAGCTGCCCGCGGACCACCACCGCGCGCCAGTACAGCGGGCCCGACATCAGGTCGAGGGCCAGCTCCTCGTCCAGGCCCGCGCGCAGCTCGCCGCGGGCGGCGGCCTGGGCCACGATGCCGCTGGCGACGCCGTGCTGGCCCTCGCGGAGCGCCTTCTGCAGGGCCGCGTCGATGTCGGGGTTGCGGGCCGCCTCGGCCATCAGGTCGGGGATCACCTGGGAGGCGACGGGGTGGCGCAGGGCGCGCGAGGTCACCTCGTACAGCAGGCGCAGATCGCCTTCCAGGGAGCCGGTGTCGGGCGTGGGCAGGCCCTGGACCGCGATGGCCGAGACCAGGTCGAGGACGAGGTGCAGCTTGGAGCGCCAGCGGCGGTAGACGGCGGTCTTGCCGACACCGGCGCGGCGCGCGATGCCCTCGATCGACATGCGCGCGTACCCGACGGCGGCGAGCTCCTCGAAGACGGCGGACCGGATGGCCTCGGTCACGTCCTCGCGGAGCACGGCGGCCCCGGCCGGTGCCCTGCGGCCCTGCTCACCCGGCCTCTTGTCGCTCGTCCTGTCGCTCGTCGTCATGGGGACAGCATAGAACGTGACGACGAAACGGTTGCGTCCCGACGTCGGAACACCCTACTGTCGACGTCACGACGATACGGACCCGTCCCGACGTGGAGGGTGCCGCTTGTCGTCCGCCGTCCCCGCGCCCCCGAGCGAAAGCAGCGGACGTGACCCAAGTCCTGGAGAAGCCCCCCGGCGCCCCGGCCCCCGCCCCGGCGTCCGGCCCGACGCCCGCCGAGCTCGCCGCCCGCCACGGCCTCACGGTCAGCGGCGCCCGCGTCCCGCTCGGCACCTATGTGCGCCGGCTGTGGCAGCGGCGCCACTTCGTCACGGCCTTCGCCACCGCGCGGCTCACCGCCCAGTACAGCCAGGCCAAGCTCGGCCAGCTCTGGCAGGTGATGACACCGCTGCTCAACGCGGCCGTCTACTACTTCGTCTTCGGCGTCCTGATGAACACCAAGCACGACGTGCCCGACTACGTGCCCTTCCTGGTCACGGGCGTCTTCGTGTTCACCTTCACGCAGCAGTCCGCCCTCGCGGGCACCCGCGCCGTCTCGGGCAACCTCGGCCTGGTGCGCGCACTGCACTTCCCCCGGGCCGCGCTGCCGGTCTCGTACTGCCTCCAACAGCTCCAGCAGCTGCTCTTCTCCATGGTCGCGCTGCTCGCGATCCTGCTGTGCTTCGGCGTGCCGCCCACCGCGTCCTGGCTCCTCGTCCTGCCCGCGCTCGCGCTGCAGTTCACCTTCAACGCGGGGCTCGCGCTCGCGCTCGCCCGGCTCGGCGCGCGGACCCCGGACGTCGCCCAGCTGATGCCGTTCGTCCTGCGGACGTGGATGTACGCGTCCGGCGTGATGTGGAGCATCGACAAGGTCCTCGCCGACCGGGACCTGCCGCGCGCGGTGACCGTGCTCCTGGAGGCCAACCCGGCCGCCGTCTACATCGACCTGATGCGCTTCGCCCTCATCGACAGCTTCCACGCCGCGCAGCTGCCCGCGCACGTGTGGGCGTGGGCCGTGGGCTGGGCACTGCTCGCCGGAGTCGGCGGGTTCGTCTGCTTCTGGAAGGCGGAGGACACCTATGGACGCGGCTGAGCAGCACGGACGTACCCCCACGGTGATCGCGGACGAGCTGCACATCGTGTACCGGGTGAACGGTGGGAAGACGGGCAAGGGCAGTGCGACGGCGGCGTTGAGCCGGATCGTGCGGCGGGGTGAGTCGCCGGGTGTGCGCAAGGTGCACGCGGTGCGGGGGGTGAGTTTCACCGCGTACCGGGGTGAGGCGATCGGGTTGATCGGGTCGAACGGGTCGGGCAAGTCGACGCTGCTGCGGGCGATCGCGGGTCTGCTGCCCGCCGAGCGCGGCAAGGTCTACACCGACGGGCAGCCCTCGCTGCTCGGGGTGAACGCGGCGCTGATGAACGATCTGACCGGGGAGCGCAATGTGATCCTGGGCGGCCTTGCGATGGGGATGAGCCGGGAGCAGATCAAGGAGCGTTACCAGCAGATCGTGGACTTCTCGGGGATCAATGAGAAGGGTGACTTCATCACGCTGCCGATGCGGACGTATTCCTCGGGGATGGCGGCGCGGCTGCGGTTCTCCATCGCGGCGGCCAAGGACCACGACGTGCTGATGATCGACGAGGCCCTGGCCACGGGGGACCGCAAGTTCCAGAAGCGCTCCGAGGCCCGCATCCGCGAGCTGCGCAAGGAGGCGGGCACGGTCTTCCTGGTCAGTCACAACAACAAGTCGATCCGTGACACCTGCGACCGGGTCCTGTGGCTGGAGCGCGGCGAGCTGCGCATGGACGGACCCACCGACGAGGTCATCAAGGAGTACGAGCGCTTCACGAGCGGCGGCGACAAGGCCTGACCACGGCCGCCGCCCCCGCCCCCGCCTCCGTGGAGCCGCTCCCCCTTTGTGCCATCAATGTCCAGATCATTACACTATGGGGGAGTTGAGCGACCCGAGGAGTGTGCGTGAGCGAGGACCAGCCGCACCTGAGCGTCGTCGTCCACGGCCGCAACGTCCAGGGCCACTTGGGCGAGAGCCTCGGCGCCCTCGCCCGCCAGGCGGGCCCCGGCGTGCAGGTCGTCGTCGCCGCCGTCGGCGCCTCCGCGCGGGCGGCGGCCGCCCGCCACCCCGACCTGACCCTCGTCGCCCTGCCCGACGGCACCCCGGACGGCGCGGCCCGCGCGGCGGGCGCCGCCCGGGCCGAGGGCCGCTGGCTGCACTTCGTGCACAGCAAGGACAGCGTGCCCACGGGCGCCGTGCGCGCCGTCGCCGAGCGCGTGGCCGCGCTGCCGGACACCGTGGACGTCCTGCTCACCGACCACACCCGGTCGACCTGGCGCCACACCCGCCTGCCGAGCCCCGACGGCCGGTTCCTGGCGAAGCCGGGCCGCCGTGACGTGCGCCTCGCGGACTGCCCCGACCTGCTGAAGACCACCCCGCTCCTGGGCACCCGCGTGCTGCGCCGGGACTTCTGGCAGGCCCGGCGGGACCAACTGGCCACGGACGACGAGCTGTTCACGGCGTACGCCGCGCTCCTGGCCGCCGACCGGATCGCGGCGTACGACCACGTCGCCCTGGAGGACCGGCAGCCGCGGCCCGAGAGCCTGCCGCCGCCCACGGCCGCGGACCGCTTCGCCCTCCTGGAGACGTACGAGCGGCTGCTGCGCCTGGCCGGGGAGCG
Organism: Streptomyces sp. AN091965; assembly: GCF_022698285.1. NCBI lineage: Bacteria > Bacillati > Actinomycetota > Actinomycetes > Kitasatosporales > Streptomycetaceae > Streptomyces > Streptomyces sp. AN091965. Next base: position 4,162,579 of record NZ_JALDMY010000001.1, read on the forward strand.
CGCGGCGGGCGCGGGGCCGCTCGGCGTCCTGTACGCGGCGATGGTCACCGCCAGTCTGCGGACGATCGCCCGCGCGGACCTTCCGGAGCCCGAGGCCCGCGCGTTCTTCCACCGCGCGGCCCGGGCGGCGGTCACCCACCGGCCGCCCGGACACCGGCGCCCCGGCGGCCTGGAGGGCGTGCGCCGCCGCCTGCTCGAAGAGGACGCGTACTCGAAGTACCGCGCCTTCCAGGCCGCCGACCAGCGGCGCCGCCAGGTGCGATCGGCCGTGGCGGCCGGCAGGCGCAAGGCCGCGCGGACCGTCCGCGGCCTCCAGTACCACCAGGACCTGCGACGACCCCTCGACCCCCGCCTCGCGGTGTTCTCGGCCTACTGGGGCCGGGGCGTGGCCTGCAACCCGGCCGCGATCGCGGCGAAGCTCGCCGAGCTCGCGCCCCACATCCACCCCGTGTGGGTGGTGTCCCGGGCGAACGAACCGCTGCTTCCGCCGGGCACGGACCACGTCGTCCCCGGCAGCCGCCGCTACTGGCGCGTCATGGCGACGGCGACGTACCTCGTGAACAACGCCAACTTCCCCGACGCGATCGTCAAACGGCAGGGCTCCGTCCACCTCCAGACCCACCACGGCACCCCCCTGAAGCGCATGGGCCTCGACCAGCTCGACCACCCGGCCGCCGCGCAGGGCCTCAACTTCCACGACCTGCTCGCCCGCGTCGACCGCTGGGACTACAGCGTCAGCTCCAACACCCACTCGACGGAGATGTGGCAGCGCGCCTACCAGTCCCGCTACGTCGAACTCGACCACGGCTACCCGCGCAACGACGTCTACTACACCGCGACGGCCGCCGACGTCCGGGCCGTCCGCGACCGCCTCGGCATCGCCCCCGGCAGCCGCGCCCTGCTCTACGCGCCCACCCACCGCGACTACGAGGCGGCCTGGACCCCGCGCCTCGACCTGGCCGCCCTGGCGGACCGCCTCGGCGAGGACACCGTCCTCCTCGTCCGCGGCCACTACTTCTACGGCGGCGGCGCGGGCCCCTCCCCCGCCGCCCTGCGCCGCACCGGCCGGGTCCTCGACGTGTCCGCGTACGACCCGGTGGAGGACCTCGCCCTGGCGGCGGACGCCCTGATCACGGACTACTCGTCCCTCATGTTCGACTACGCCAACCTGGACCGGCCCATCGTCGTCTACGCCGACGACTGGGAGACGTACGCGACGACGCGCGGGGTCTACTTCGACCTCATCGCCGAGCCCCCGGGCGCGGTGGCGCGCACCCAGGAGGAGCTCACGGAGGTCCTCACCACCGACGCCTGGCGGGACGCGGCGGCGGGGCGGGCGCGGGCGGCCTTCCGGCGCCGCTTCTGCGAGTTCGACGACGGCCGCGCGGCGGAGCGGGTGGTGCGCCGCGTGTTCCTCGGCGAACCGGAGTCGGCGCTGCCGCCCGTCGTGCCGCTCGACGGGCGCACCCCCGCCCCGACGCCCGAGGAGGCGGCCCCGTGACCCCCGACGTGACGATCACGGTCATCGTCTTCAACGACGCGGCCCGCCTCCCGCGCGCGGTCCGCTCCGCGCTCCGGCAGACCCACGGCGACGTCGAGGTGATCATCAGCGACGACCACTCGACGGACGACACCCCCCGCGTGGCCCGCGACCTCGCCGCCCGGGACCCGCGCGTCCGGTATCTGCGGCTGCCGGAGAACAGCGGCGGGTGCAGCGCGCCCCGCAACCGCGCGATCGACCTCGCCCGCGCCCCGTACCTGATGTTCCTCGACAGCGACGACGAACTCCCCGAGCGCGCCGTGGAGTCGCTGCTCGCCGCGCACGCCGAGCGGGAGGCCGACTTCGTGATGGGCGCCGTCGAGCGCGTCCGCGTCGACACCGGCCGCACCTCCACGTGGATGCCCCACCTGGTCGCGGAGCGCCGCACGGTCGAGGGCATCGAGACCGAACCCGGCCTGCTCTTCGAGCACCTGTCGACGAGCAAGATGTACCGCAAGTCCTTCCTCGACCGGAACGGCCTGCGCTTCCCCGAGGGCATCCACTACGAGGACCAGCTCTTCACGGCCCAGGCCTACTGCCTGGCCAAGGCCTTCACCGTGATCCCCGAGCCCGTCTACCGCTGGTACATAGAGCCCTACGGCGCGGTTTCCGCGGCCTCCATCTCCAACCAGCGGCACAAGCTGGCCAACGTGCGCGACCGCGTGCACGTCCAGGGCCTCATCGACGACTTCCTGCGCACCAGCGGGACCAGCGATCACACCGCCCTGCGCGAGGCCAAGGACTACAAGTTCCTCAAGCACGACTTCCGCATGTACGCGGGTGACCTGCCCTACCGCGACGACGCCTGGCTGCGCGGCTTCGCGGACCTCGTGAACCCGTATCTGGCGGGCCTGTCCCCCACGGCGTACGCACGCCTTCCGCGCGCCGAGCGCGTGGTCCTGCGCCTGGTGCGGGACGGACGCCTCGCCGAGGCGCAGGTGGCCGCCCGCGCCCTCGGCCACCCCGTCGCCCCGCGCGAGGCCGTGGCGGACACCGGCGGCCGCCTCTACTGGGGCGCGCGACTCCCGCAGACCCCCGAGGCCCGGCGCGACCTGGACCTCACCGACCTGGGCCTGGACACCCGGCCGTTCCCCGGCGCCCTGTTCCGCCACGAGCTCACCCGCGTCGAGCCGGGCCCCGGCGCGGCCCTGCGCCTGAGCGTGCGCACCTACGACCCGGGGCTGCGGCTGCCGGTGGGCCCGCAGGTGGCGTCCCTGGTCGTCGCCCCGGGCGGGCGGCGCCTGACGGTCCGCTTCCGTCTCGACCCGGTGCGCCCCGGCGTCTTCGCGGGCGAGACCGTGCTCGACCTCGCGCGGGCCGCGCTGCCGCCCCAGGGCTTCGAGGGCGTCCGCCACCCCGTGGTCCAGCTCACCGAGGGCCGGCTGCGCAACAGCGGCCTGCTGCTCGCGCCCCTGGACTTCCCCGCGGTCACGGCACGCATCGGCTACCGGCGCGGCACCGCGCCGCACCGGGTCACGGCGGAGCCGGAGGGCCGGGGCGCGGGCCGCCTCCAGCTGCGCTGGACGCCCGTGGGCGTGACGGCGCGCCTGGTGCGGCCGCTGGCGCTGCGGCTCACGCGCTCCGCGTCTGGGCGCGGTGCTGGAACACCCAGGTCCGGTACACCAGGAACCTGAAGGCCGAGGCCAGAACGATGGACTGGGCCTTGGCGACGTTGGCACCGAGGGGGCCGTTCATCCCCGCCCCGTGGTACGCCGCGTAGAACAGCAGGGTCTCCATCGCCACGCCGATGCCGCTGAAGGCGAAGAACAGCACGATCTGGCGCCGGGTGCGGCGGGCCCGGTCCCGGTAGGCGAAGAAGCGGAAGCCCAGGTAGTTGGTGCCCATGGCGACGACGCTGGCGAGGACCGTCGCGGCCATCGGGGCCGAGCCCAGGCCGTGCAGCAGCAGGTTGAAGACGAGGAAGTTGACCGCGACGCCGCTGCCGCCGACCACGCCGAACTTGGCGAGCTCCACGCACAGCCGGCGCAGCCGCGGCGGGACCCGCCGCGGCCGCGCCACGCGCTGCCCCGGCGCCGCCGCCTCGTGCGGCGCGCCCGCGAGCCGGGCCGCCTCGTGGAGGGTGCTCGTCATTCCAGCGGCCCCCGGACGCCCCGCGCCGCCCGGGCCGCGCGGGCCACGAGGGTGTCGCGCGCCCCGCGGCGGGTGTCGCGCAGGCGCAGCTTCCAGGGCATGGCGACCGACTCCAGCTGCACCATCAGATTCATCTTGGACTCGCCGACGGTGCGGTCCTCGAAGTGGATGGGCACCTCCACGAGGCCGAAGCCGTGCCGTAGCGCCCGGTACTTCATCTCGACCTGGAAGCTGTAGCCCGCGCTGTCGACCGTCGCCAGGTCCACGGCGCGCACGGCGTCGGCGCGCCACAGGTTGAAGCCGCCGGTGATGTCCCTGACCCGGGTGCCGAGGATCGTGCCCGCGTACGCGTTGGCCCAGCGGGACAGCAGCTTGCGGTGGGCGCCCCAGGCGTCGGAGAGGGTGCCGCCCTGGACGTAGCGGCTGCCGACGACGACCCCGGCGTCGGTGGCGAGGGCCACGCCGAGCAGCTCGGCGACCTTGTCGGCGGGGTGGCTGCCGTCGGCGTCCATCTGCAGCACGTAGTGCGCGCCGTCGGCGACGGCCCGTGCCATGCCCGCCGCGTAGGCCCGGCCGAGGCCGTCCTTCTCGGTGCGGTGCAGCACGCTCATGCGGCGCGTCCCGTACGTCTCCTCGACGCGCCGGGCGTGCTCCTCGGCGAGGGCCCCGGTGCCGTCGGGGCTGGAGTCGTCGACGACGAGCAGGCGCAGGCCGGGCAGCGGCAGCGCCATGAGGGCCCTGGCCATGCCGGGCAGGCTGCCCGCTTCGTTGTAGGTCGGCATCACGACGGTGAGCGGGGTGGCTCCCCACTCCTCGGGCAGCTGCGGCGCTCCGAAGGCACGGACCGCGCTTTCCGCAGCGTCCAGCGGACTTGCTTCTGTCATCGGCTTACCCTGTGACCTTCCCGAAATAATCTCATTCACCGTACCCCAAATGCCCGATTTGCCAGCACAGGCGCGTACGGCGCGTACGGACGCCAAAACGCCGGGGCGCCCCGCACCGTTCGGTGCGGGGCGCCCCGGCGGCGCAAGGACTACGAATGCGTGCGAAGCAGCGTGCGCATGGTCCGCATGGCCACCGACAGGTTCGCCAGGTCGAAGGCGTCCGAGCCCTGGATCTCCTCCAGGGTGGTCCGGGCCCGGCCGAGGATCGCGGCGTTCTTCTCCTCCCACGCCTTGAAGCGCTGCTCGGGCGTCGAGGAGCCGTTGCCCACGGCCAGGATGTCGGCCGTCAGCGCGGCGTGCGCCGCGTACAGGTCCTCGCGGATGGAGGCCCGCGCCATGGACTGCCAGCGGTCGTTGCGCGGCAGCTCGATGATGCGGTCCATCAGCTGCGTGATCCGCAGCCGGTCGGCGAGGTCGTAGTACACCTCGGCGACGTCCAGCGGGTCCCGGCCCACGCGGTCGGCGACGGCGACGATGTCGAGCGCCGGGAAGGCCGAGGAGAACCCGGCCACGCGCTGCGCCAGCTCGTCCGGCACCCCGGCGCCGGTCAGCTCCTCGCGGATGTTCTCGTACCACTCCAGGTCCGAGCCGCGCACCAGCTTGGGCAGCGACGCCCACACCTGCGTGACGCCCTCGCTGAAGAAGCTGACCGTCTCGGCGAGCTGCAGCGGCTGCGGCCGGTTGTTGAGCAGCCAGCGCGTGCCGCGCTCGACGAGGCGGCGGCAGTGCAGGCGGACCCGCGTCTGCACGTCGGCGGCCACCACGTTGTCCAGCGCCTCGACGGCGTCCCACACCTCGCCGAGCCCGAAGATCTCCCGGGCGGCGAGCTGCGCCCGGACGATCTCCTCCAGGGACGCGCCGGTCTCCTCGCGCAGCCGGTGCAGGAAGGTCGAGCCGCCCGAGTTCACGGTGTCGTTGACCAGGACCGTGGTGATGATCTCCCGGCGCAGCGCGTGCCCGTCGACCTGCTCGGGGAACTTCTCCCGCAGCGCCTTCGGGAAGTACGCGTGCAGCAGCCGCTGGAGGTACGCGTCGTCCGGCAGCGAGGTCTGGATCAGCGCGTCCGCCGCCACGATCTTCGTGTACGCGAGCAGGACGGCCAGCTCCGGCTGCGACAGACCGCGCCCGGAGCCGAGCAGCTCCCGGATCTGCCGGTCGGTCGGCAGGAACTCCAGGGAGCGGTCCAGATGGCCCTCGCGGCCCATGCGCCGCATGAAGCGCTGGTGCGCGTGCAGCAGCGAGGGGGCCTCGAAGACGGAGTTGGCGAGCGCCGTGTTCTGCGCGTAGTTGTTGCGCAGGACGAGCTGGCCGACCTCGTCGGTCATCTGGGCGAGCAGCTTGTTGCGCTGCTTGACGGTCATGTCCCCGGCCTGCACCACGGCGTTCAGCAGGATCTTGATGTTCACCTCGTGGTCGGAGGTGTCCACGCCCGCGCTGTTGTCGATGGCGTCGGTGTTGATGCGGCCGCCGGAGCGCGCGAACTCGATCCGGCCGAGCTGGGTGAGCCCCAGGTTGCCGCCCTCGCCGACGACCTTCACGCGCAGGTCGGCGCCGTTGACGCGGATGGCGTCGTTGGCCTTGTCGCCGACGTCCGCGTGCGACTCGGTGGACGCCTTCACGTACGTGCCGATGCCGCCGTTCCACAGCAGGTCGACCGGCGACTTCAGGATGGCCTGCATCAGCTCGGCGGGCGTCATCTTGGCGCCGCCGGTCTGGATGCCGAGGGCCTCGCGGATGTGCGCGTTGAGCTGGATCGCCTTGGCCGAGCGCGGGAAGATCCCGCCGCCCGGGGAGAGCAGGTCCTTGTCGTAGTCGGCCCAGCTGGAGCGGGGCAGCTCGAACAGGCGGCGGCGCTCGGCGTACGAGGTGGCCGCGTCCGGGTTCGGGTCGATGAAGATGTGCCGGTGGTCGAAGGCGGCCACCAGGCGGATGTGCTCGGACAGGAGCATGCCGTTGCCGAACACGTCACCGGACATGTCGCCGACGCCGACGACGGTGAAGTCCTCGGTCTGCGTGTTCACGCCCAGCTCGCGGAAGTGCCGCTTCACGGACTCCCAGGCGCCGCGCGCGGTGATGCCCATGCCCTTGTGGTCGTAGCCCGCGCTGCCGCCGGAGGCGAAGGCGTCGCCGAGCCAGAAGTTGTAGCTCTCCGCCACCTCGTTGGCGATGTCCGAGAACGTCGCCGTGCCCTTGTCGGCCGCGACCACCAGATAGGTGTCGTCCTCGTCGTGGCGCACCACGTCGGCCGGGGGCACGACCTCGCCCGCGACCAGGTTGTCCGTGATGTCGAGCAGCGCCGAGATGAAGATCTTGTAGCAGGCGACGCCCTCGGCGAGCCACGCGTCCCGGTCCACCGACGGGTCGGGCAGCTGCTTGGCGACGAAGCCGCCCTTCGCGCCGACCGGCACGATCACGGTGTTCTTCACCATCTGCGCCTTGACCAGGCCGAGGATCTCCGTACGGAAGTCCTCACGCCGGTCCGACCAGCGCAGGCCGCCGCGCGCGACCTTGCCGAAGCGCAGGTGCACGCCCTCCACGCGCGGCGAGTACACCCAGATCTCGTACGCCGGACGCGGCGCCGGCAGGTCGGGGATGGCCTGCGGGTCGAACTTCATGGAGACATAGCCGTGCGGCCTGCCGCCCGCCGCCTCCTGGAAGAAGTTGGTGCGCAGCGTCGCCTTGATGACGGTGAGGAAGGAGCGCAGGATGCGGTCCTCGTCGAGCGACGCCACCTGGTCGAGGGCCCCGTCGAGCTCTTCGAGCAGTCCGTCGGTCAGCTCGGTGCCCGCGCGCTGGCGCTCCGGCGACATCCGGGCCTCGAAGAGGGAGACGAGCAGCCGCGTGGTGTGGACGTTGTTGCGGAGGGTGTCCTCCATGTAGTCCTGGCTGAAGGTGGAGCCCGCCTGGCGCAGGTACTTGGCGTACGCGCGCAGGACCATCGCCTGGCGCCAGTTCAGACCGGCGCGCAGGACGAGCGAGTTGAAGCCGTCGACCTCGGCCTCGCCGGTCCAGGCGGCGGCGAAGGCCTCCTGGAAGCGCTCGCGGCCGTCGTCGCCCAGGTAGTCGCCGCTGCCGTTGCCCAGCTTGGGCATGCGCAGGCCGAAGTCGTAGATCCACGCGTTCGTACGGTCCGCGCAGCGCAGCTCGTACGGCCGCTCGTCGGTGACCTCCACGCCCAGGCGCTGCAGGACGGGCAGGACGGCGGACAGCGAGACCTGGCCGCCGGAGCGGTAGATCTTGAAGCGGCGCTCGTCGGGGGCGGCGCCCACCGGCTCGTACAGGCTGAGCGCGAAGTCCTTGTGGCCCTGCTGGAGGTGCTCCAGGTGGACCAGGTCGGCGACGGCGGCGCGCGGCGTGTGGTCGGCCTTGTAGCCCTCGGGGAACGCGCCCTGGTAGCGGCGGAGCAGCTCGGCGGCGCGCTCCTCGCCGCACTCGGCGGTCAGCGCCTCCGCGAAGCCGTCGGCCCAGGAGCGGGCGGCCTCCACCAGGCGGGACTCGATGCGCTCGACGTCGGTGTCGGAGAGCGCGGGGACCTCGCCTCCCTTGGGCACCCGGACCACGAAGTGGATGCGGGACAGGATCGACTCGGTGTTCCAGGCCGTGAAGTCGACGCTGGCGCCGTTGAGCTCTTCCTTGAGGATGTCGATGATCCGCAGCCGGACGCCGGTGGTGTAGCGGTCGCGCGGCAGGTAGACCAGGGCCGAGTAGTAGCGCCCGTACACGTCCTTGCGGAGGTAGAGCCGCAGGCGGCGGCGCTCCTGGAGGTACAGGACGCTGGTGACGATCGACCGCAGCTCGTCGGGGGGCGTCTGGAACAGCTCGTCGCGCGGGTACGTCTCCAGGATCTGGAGCAGGTCGCGGCCGTCGTGGCTGTTGGGCGAGAAGCCCGCGCCCTTGAGGACCTCGGCGACCTTGCGGCGGATGACGGGCACGCGGCGCACCGACTCGGTGTACGCGGCGCTGGAGAAGAGGCCGAGGAAGCGGCGCTCGCCCACCACGTTGCCGTCGGCGTCGAACTTCTTCACGCCCACGTAGTCGAGGTAGGACGGCCGGTGGACGGTCGCGCGGCTGTTGGCCTTCGTCAGGACGAGGAGCTTGTGCTCGCGGGCCTTGGCGCGGGCGTCGGCGGGCAGCCGGTTGAAGGACGGACCGCCCGGGTGGTGGTCGTCGCCGCTGTGCTTGGGGTCGGAACGCAGGATGCCGAGGCCGGTGCCGGGCACGGCGGTGAGGGAGTCCTCGTCGGTGAGGTCGTACTCACGGAAGCCGAGGAAGGTGAAGTGGTCGGCGGCCAGCCAGCGCAGCAGCTCGCGGGCCTCCTCGACGTCCTCGCCCTGGACGTCGGACGCGGTCGGCTCGGTCGGCAGCTCGTCGGCGATGCGCAGCGCGGAGTCGCGCATCTTCTCCCAGTCCTCGACGGTCTCGCGGACGTCGGACAGGATGCGCAGCAGGTCGGTGGTGATCTGCTTCAGATCGGAGCGGTCGGTCTCACGGTCGATCTCGACGTGGATCCACGACTCGGTGAGGGTGTCGTGCGGCTTGTCCGCGCCCGGCGCCCCCGCGGGCAGCACCTCGAGGAGCTTGCCGGTCAGGTCGCGGCGCACGATGACCTGCGGGTGGATCACGACGTGGATGCCGCGGCTCTGCCGCGACAGCTCGTTCGTCACGGAGTCCACGAGGAACGGCATGTCGTCGGTGACGACCTCGACGACGGAGTGGCTGCACGTCCAGCCGTTCTCCTCGACCGTGGGCGTGTGCACCCGGACGTTCGCGGTGCCCTGCGGGCGGTTCTCCGCGAGGCGGTAGTGCGAGAAGGCGGCGCCGAAGACGTCGACCGGGTCGCGGTCGGTGAGGTCCTCTGGGGCGGTGTGCAGGTAGTAGCGCTGGAGGAACGCGAACACCTTGTCCTGGTCGGCCTGGGCGGCCGGGTCCGAGCCGGACCCGCCACCGCCCTTCGACCCGGTCGGTGCTCCCGTTGGCAGGCGCCCCCCGACCGGGCTGTTCTCAGCTACCCGGGCGGCCCGCGCGAGCAGCTCGGCCTTGGCTTCGTCCAGCTTGGTCTGCATTGTCCTCTGACTCCTGTCGCGCGCCGTTGCGTGACGTAGAAGGAAGTGATGTGACGTAACGCCGCGACGCGGGGTCTCCGGTCGAGGTCGACGTTATGCCGCGATGAGCGATGAGCGGGCGGGATTCCGCCATTTCCGGGGTGATCGTTGACCGGTCCTGAGGGGCGCGCTGACCGCGCTGTCCGCACCGCGGGAAAACGTCAGCGCGGCGCCCGGCACGGATGTCCTCCGTGCATAGCGGGCGCAGGGCGGAGGCGGCCGTGCCTCCGCGGGATATCGCGCTGATCACGGGACAAGGCTATCGCCCCCCACCGGGAACTCGTCATGAGCCGTATGTGTACAAAACCTGGGCCCGAACTTTGACAGTCTGCACAGTCCCGCCCTCGCGGCCCCCGTGCGGCCCTCTTGGCAAACGTCCCGACGGGATGCACGTTGACCGGGACGGCACAGGGCGCCCCGAAGGGGCGCGGGGAACTGCGCGAGCAGCCACGACGGACCCGCGGGCGATCGACAGCCCACTACGGCAATTCCAGCGAAGCGCTGAGGCAGGGAGCGAGCAGCGATGGCAGCCAAGATCCTGATAGTCACCGGTGACGCGGCGGAGTCACTGGAGGTCCTCTACCCGTACCAGCGACTGCGTGAGGAGGGGTACGACGTCCATATCGCCGCCCCGTCCCGCAAGAAGCTCCAGTTCGTCGTGCACGACTTCGAGCCGGGCTTCGACACCTACACGGAGAAGCCCGGCTACACCTGGCCCGCCGACCTGGCCTTCGCGGAGGTCGACCCCGGGCAGTACGTCGCCCTCGTCGTCCCCGGCGGGCGGGCGCCCGAGTACCTGCGCGGCGACCCCGAGCTCCGCAAGATCCTCAAGGCCTTCTTCGACGCGGACAAGCCGGTGGCGCAGATCTGCCACGGCCCCCTGCTCACCGCGGCGGTCGGGGGCCTCGCGGGCCGCCGCGTCACGGCCTATCCGGCCCTGGAGATCGACATGCAGACCGCCGGGGCCACCTTCCAGGACGCGGAGGCGGTCGTCGACGGCACGCTGGTCTCGGCCCGCGCGTGGCCGGACCACTCGGGCTGGATGCGCGAGTTCCTGACGGTGCTGAGGGCGAAGGCACCGGTGACGTAGCTGTCCTTCGAGCTGTGGGCAGCTGGTGCGCCCAGGTGGTGGAGCGGGTGGTCACAGCACCCGGCTGCCGCCCAGCCGTCGCGCCAGGCCCCGGCCGGGGCTCCCGGGGGCTTGGGGCCTGGGCCTGGGCTTGAGGCCTGGGCCTGGGCCTGGGCCTGGGGGGCTATGCCACCAGGCTCTCCGCCAGGTCCACGGCCTCGCCGAGGGAGTCCACGACGGGAACCCCGGCGAGCTCAAGGCTGCCCCGGCTGTGCGACCCCCCGGTGTACAGCACCGCCTGTGCCCCGACGTGCGCCGCGGCCACCGCGTCGTCCACCGCGTCCCCGATCACGACGATCCGCGCCGCGTCGACCCCGTCGAGCGCCGCGAGGTGCCGCACCATCCGCTCGGCCTTCCCCGTGTGCGACCCGTCCGTCCGCCCGTCGATGCGCACGAACCGCTCGGCGATCCCGTGCCGCCGGACCAAGGGCACCAGCTGCTCGTGCGGCGCCAGCGAAAGGAGCGACTGCGTCCGCCCCGCGGCCTGCCGCCCGGCGAGCAGCTCCGCCGCGCCCTCGGCGAGGGCGCAGGCGTCCACCCGCGTTCCGTAGTGCTTGTGGAAGACGGCGTCCATCATCAGCCACTCGGCCTCGGTGGGCAGCCGCCCCATCAGCCGCTCGTAGAACCGCGGCACCGGCACGCAGTACAGCTCGCGATACCGCTCAAGAGTGATCGGCTCCAGGCCTATCTCGACGAACGACGCGTTCGTCGCGTCGATCACGGCGTGGATGTCGTGCAGGAGTGTCCCGTTCCAGTCCCAGACGATGTGGGCCCCGTGCGCCCCGCGCTGCAGCTTCCCCATGCACAAGACCGTACCCGGCCCCACTGACAGCACCGCTCCCACGGCCCTCGGGGCCGGGACGGGGCCCGGGCTCAGGCGCCGGGCCCGACCAGGTTCGGGATCTCCTGGGTCGCGTACCAGAGCAGCTCGTGGTCCTCCGCGCCGTCCACGACGAACTGGGCGTCGTCGTCGCCCTGGTCCGCCGCCCCCAGCACGTCCGCCGCCGCCGTGACGTCCGGCTCCGCGTCGTCCGCGTCCACGTGCACGGCCGCCGCCTTGGCCAGCGGCAGCGCGCCCGCGATCCGCACCTCGCCGAGCGCTCCCGCGTCCAGGCCCCGGTCGGGGTCGGCCACGGCGGCGCCGTCGGGCACGTCCGCCGCGAGGACGACCCGGCGCCGCGGGGTGCCGGGCTCGCCCGCGAGCAGCCGCAGCGAGGCGAGCGCGGCCCGGTTGAGGGCCGCGTACTCCAGCTCCTCGATGTCGTCGGACACGTACCACTCGCGCAGCGCGGGCGTCACGGCGTACGCGGTCAGCGGCCCGGGACCCACCTCGCCCGCCTCGTGCGCCTGCGCGAGACGGGGCAGTGTCAGGGGTACGTAGACGCGCATGGCTTGGCCGCTTTCGTAGTAGCGAAGGCTCCCGGCAGGGGCTTCAGGATACGTGCGCGCGTCCCCCTTCGAGGTGCTGCCCGAGCCCGTCGCCGCGTCCACTTCCGTCCGGCCCGTCACCCGCACCGGCCCCGTGGCCAGGGGGCCGCGACCCCCTCCGCTCACCCTGATGAGCGAACCGCCGTGGCGGGCCCGGCGGCCCCTCGGGAGCGTTGCCACGGCCGCCCTCGCCGCCGTACAAGATCCGAGTGAAGTTACCCCTCGGTATCCCGATGCGGATGCCGAACCCCGACCCCGGCCCGACCCCGGTCCGACCCTGGTCCGACCCTGGTCCGACCCCGAATCCCGCGCCCTGAGGGCCGCGCCCACCCGCTCTCGCCGTTACGGAGGCTCAGCCGTGCCCCAGTCCGCCACACCGCCGCCCGTGGCCGTCGCGCCCACGATGCCAGCCGGGCCTACCGGGCCTACCGGGCCTGCCGGGCCAGCCGGGCCAGCCGGGCCAGCCGGGCCTGCCGGGCCTGCCGGGCCTGCCGGGCCGAAGGTGATGACCCGGCCCCGGCGCCCGGCGACCCGCCCGGCCGCGTCCCGCCCACCGGCGGGCCGTCCCCCGGGGCGCCCTGATCCGCGCCGCCCCGGCTCCCGGTCGCACCGGGTGCCCGCGCAGCCTCCCCCGCACCCGGCGGAGCTCTTCACGGAGCTGCTGTTACTGGTGCTCAGCGGCCAGCGCCCGGTCCACGCGGTGGCCCGCCACGTCGCCCACACCGCCTACGACGACCTGGTCCGGCTCGCCGAGCTGCTGCCGCTGCGCTCCGTGGGCGGCCACCGGCCCGCGGTGCGGCGCGTCGGCCACTACGAGGTGCGGCCCGGCGTCTACGAGGTCTTCGCCCGCGTCGGCGCGGGCCCCGCGCTGCGCGCGCTGGCCTTCCGGCTGCACCGGGGCGACGACGAGCGCTGGCGCTGCACCGCCGTGGAGGTCGACAGCGGCGTACGGCAGCACGCGTGAGCCCGGAAGAACGCCGAAGGGCCGGGCGCCCCTCGGCACCCGGCCCCACTCGGTCCGCGCCCGAAAGCGCTCGACGGCTACTTCTTGCGGCGCCGGCCGCCCTTCTGGGCCTTGCGGCGCTCCGCGCGCGTCATGCCGTCGCCGCCGGCCGCGGGCGCGCTGCCCGCGGGCTCGCCGGAGGTCGTGAAGTCGCCCTCGTCGACACCGCCCTCGGCGTTCGGCGCCTGGAAGTGCAGGCGGTCCGGGCGCTGCGGGGCGTCCAGGCCCTTGGCCCGGATCTCCGGGCGGGCGGCACCGGCCGGAACCGCGTCCTGCACGCCTTCCTTCGTCAGGGACGGCGCGGTGTCCGCCACCGGGACCTCCTCGACCTGCTGCTCGACCTGGACCTCCAGGTTGAACAGATAGCCGACGGATTCCTCCTTGATGCCGTCCATCATGGCGTTGAACATGTCGAAGCCCTCGCGCTGGTACTCGACCAGCGGGTCCTTCTGCGCCATGGCGCGGAGGCCGATGCCCTCCTGGAGGTAGTCCATCTCGTAGAGGTGCTCGCGCCACTTGCGGTCGAGGACCGACAGGACCACGCGGCGCTCCAGCTCGCGCATGATCTCGGAGCCGAGCTGCGCCTCCCGGGCCTCGTACTGCTGGCGGACGTCTTCCTTGATGGCCTCGCCGATGAACTCGGCGGTCAGGCCCGCGCGGTCGCCGACCTCGTCCTCGAGCTCCTCGATGGTGACCTTCACCGGGTACAGCTGCTTGAAGGCGCTCCAGAGGCGGTCGAGGTCCCACTCCTCCGCGAAGCCCTCGGCGCTCTCCGCCGCGACGTACGCGTCGATGGTGTCGTCCATGAAGTGCTGGACCTGCTCGTGCAGGTCCTCGCCCTCCAGGACGCGGCGGCGCTCGCCGTAGATGACCTCGCGCTGGCGGTTGAGGACCTCGTCGTACTTGAGGACGTTCTTGCGGGTCTCGAAGTTCTGCTGCTCGACCTGCGACTGGGCGGAGGCGATGGCGCGCGTGACCATCTTGTTCTCGATCGGGACGTCGTCCGGCACGTTCGCCATGGACATCACGCGCTCGACCATCTGGGCCTTGAACAGGCGCATGAGGTCGTCGCCGAGCGAGAGGTAGAAGCGCGACTCACCGGGGTCGCCCTGACGGCCGGAGCGGCCGCGCAGCTGGTTGTCGATGCGGCGCGACTCGTGGCGCTCGGTGCCGAGGACGTAGAGCCCGCCGAGGTCCTTGACCTCTTCGAACTCGGCCTTGACCGCCTGCTCGGCCCGCTCCAGGGCGGCGGGCAGGGCGTGCGCCCACTCCTCGATGTGCTCCTCGGGGTCGAGGCCCTGCTGGCGCAGCTCCGCCTCGGCGAGGTCCTCGGGGTTGCCGCCGAGCTTGATGTCCGTGCCACGACCGGCCATGTTCGTCGCGACGGTCACGGCGCCCTTGCGGCCGGCCTGGGCGACGATCGTCGCCTCCCGGTCGTGCTGCTTGGCGTTGAGCACCTCGTGCTGGACGCCGCGCTTGGACAGCTGCTGCGAGAGGTACTCGGACTTCTCGACCGAGGTGGTGCCGACGAGGATCGGCTGGCCCTTCTCGTGCTTCTCCGCGATGTCGTCGACGACCGCGGCGAACTTGGCGACCTCGGTGCGGTAGATCAGGTCCGACTGGTCCTTGCGGACCATCGGCCGGTTCGTCGGGATCGGGACGACGCCCAGCTTGTAGATCTGGTGGAACTCGGCGGCCTCGGTCATGGCCGTACCGGTCATGCCGGACAGGCCGGGGACTTCCTTGCCCTGGTGGTCCTGGCGCTTGTAGAGGCGGAAGAAGTTCTGCAGGGTGATCGTGGCGAGCGTCTGGTTCTCGTCCTTGATGTCCACCCCTTCCTTCGCCTCGATCGCCTGGTGCATGCCCTCGTTGTAGCGGCGGCCGGCGAGGATACGGCCGGTGTGCTCGTCGACGATCATGACTTCGCCGTCGATGACGACGTAGTCCTTGTCCTTCTTGAACAGTTCCTTGGCCTTGATGGCGTTGTTCAAGTAGCCGACGAGCGGGGTGTTCACCGACTCGTAGAGGTTGTCGATGCCGAGCCAGTCCTCGACCTTGGCGACGCCGGACTCGTGGATGCCGACGGTGCGCTTCTTCTCGTCGACCTCGTAGTCCCCGGTCTCCTCGATGCCCTTGAGGGGCTCGCCGGGCTTGCCCTTGGTGAGGCGGGTGACCAGCTTGGCGAAGTCGCCGTACCACTTGGTGGCCTGGTCGGCGGGGCCGGAGATGATCAGCGGCGTACGCGCCTCGTCGACGAGGATGGAGTCCACCTCGTCGACGATCGCGAAGTTGTGGCCGCGCTGGACGAGCTCGTCCTGCGACCACGCCATGTTGTCGCGGAGGTAGTCGAAGCCGAACTCGTTGTTCGTGCCGTAGGTGATGTCGCAGTTGTACATCTCGCGGCGCTGCGCGGGCGGCATGTTCGCCAGGATGCAGCCGACGTTCAGGCCGAGGAACTTGTGGACGCGGCCCATCATTTCGGAGTCGCGCTCGGCCAGGTAGTCGTTGACCGTGATGAGGTGCACGCCCTTGCCCGAGAGCGCGTTCAGATACGCGGGCAGAGTGCCGACCAGCGTCTTGCCCTCACCGGTCTTCATCTCCGCGACATAGCCCATGTGCAGGGCCGCGCCGCCCATGATCTGCACGTCGTAGTGGCGCTGGCCGAGGACGCGCTTGGCGGCCTCGCGCACGGTCGCGAAGGCCTCCGGCATGAGGTCGTCGAGCGTTTCGCCGTCGGCGTAACGCTCCTTGTACTCCGCAGTCAGCGCGCGCAGCTCGGCGTCGGAGAGGACCGTGAAGTCCTCCTCGATGGAGTTGACCTGGTCCGCGATGCGGTGCAGCTTGCGCAGGATCTTGCCTTCGCCTGCACGCATGATCTTCGAGAGGACGGACACGGGGGTTGGTCTCCTTGCCGGTCGGGCCTGGCACGGTCGGTTGTACTCGTCGGGCAACGGCCATCGTATGCGAGGACCCCGCCACGCCGGGAGGTCTGCCAGTACGTCAACGCTCGGGCGGCCTGGAAGGTGCCGCATACCGGGCCATCCGACCGCGGGTCCGCCCGCCGCCGCACCGCCTCCGCGACGCCTTCGGCCCCCGCCCGCGCCGGACCGAGGCACCCTTCCGTCGACGCCCCGGACCGAGGCCGAGGCCTCAAACCGCTGGCGCCGCTCGGGGCGCCCCCGCAGAATCGGCCGATGGAGCCCGTCACCCTCACCACCGAACGCCTGCTGCTGCGCACCTTCACGTCCGCCGACACGGACGAGGTGTACGCGGCGTGCCAGGACCCCGACATCCAGCGCTGGACGACCATCCCGTCGCCCTACGCGCGCGTGGACGCCGAGGGCTTCACCGGCCGCATGGTCCCCGACGGCTGGCGGCACGACATCGAGTACACCTTCTCCGTACGCCCCCGCGCGGGCGGCCCCCTCCTGGCCGCGACGAGCCTGCACCACCCGCGCGCGGGCAGCTGGGAGATCGGCTTCTGGACCGCCAAGGAGCACCGGGGCCAGGGCTACATGACGGAGACCGTCCAGGCGATGGCCCACTGGGCGTTCACACGCCTCGGCTGCACGCGCCTGGAGTGGCGCGCCGAAGTGGGCAACAAGGGCTCCCGCGCGGTGGCCGAGAAGTCGGGCTTCACCGTCGAGGGCACCCTCCGCGCGGCCCTGCCCAACAAGAACACCCTCCGCGACTGCTGGATCGGCGCCCTCCTGCCCACGGACATCGGCTTGCCGTCGCAGCAGCAGTATCTGCCGACGGCGAACTGAACGACGAGCGCGCAGCGGACCTTCAAGCCCGTCCGGCGTTTGAGGGCGAGGCGCGGAGCGCCGATCACAGGGGGTCTGGGGGGGGGCGGAGCCCCCTGGTTTCGGGAAGGGGCGGGCCTGGGGCGCCCCGCGAGGGCAGCCGCACGCGAAGGCCCACCCGGGCCTCCGCTGTCAGACCCTCCCCCTATCGTTCCGACCATGACCGAGCCCACCCGCACCCCGCCCCCCGAGGCCACCCTCACCGCCGACGAAGCCCGCCGCCTCGCCCTCCGGGCCCAGGGCTTCCTCGGCGCCCCCGACCGCAGGGCAGGCGTCCGCGGCGTCCTCCGCCACCTGGGCGCGGTGCAGCTGGACACGATCTCGGTCCTGGCCCGCTCCCACGAGCTGATCCCGTACGCACGCCTGGGCGCGGTGGGCCGCAAACAGGTCGAGTCGGCGTACTGGGGCCCCGCGTCCCCCGGCGCGCCCGCGGCACGGCCCCACGCCTTCGAGTACTGGTCGCACGCCGCCTGCGTCCTGCCCATCGAGGAGTGGCCCCACTTCGCCTTCCGCCGCCGCGCCTACCGCGCCCGGCCGCACTGGCACCACGACCTCCCGGACGGCGCGTACGACCAGGTCATCAAACAGCTGCGCGCCGAAGGCCCGCTCACGGCCACGGAGTTGGGCGGCGCGAAGAACAAGGGCGAGTGGTGGGACTGGTCCGACTCCAAGATCGCGGTGGAGCGCGCGCTGATGTACGGCGAAGTGGTGTGCGTGGAGCGCCGCAGCTGGAAGCGGGTGTACGACCTGGCGGAGCGCGCCGTCCCCGACGACCTCCTCCACGACGACCTGGACGACCTGGAGTGCGTGCGCCGACTGGTCCGCCTGGCGGGCCAGGCCCTCGGTGTGGGCACGCGCGCGGACATCGCGGACTACCACCGCCTCAAGGGCGAGCAGTTCGACGCGGTCGTGGCGGACTCCGGCCTGGTGCCGGTGGCGGTCGAGGGCTGGGACAAGCCCGCCTGGGCGGACCCCGAGGCCCTCGCGACGCCTCCGCGCGGCCGCCACCGCACCACGCTCCTGTCGCCCTTCGACTCCCTGATCTGGGAGCGGGCCCGGACGGAGCGGATCTTCGGCTTCACCCACCGCCTGGAGGCGTACGTCCCGAAGCCGAAGCGGATCCACGGCTATTTCGCGATGCCGGTCCTCGCGGGCGGCCGTCTGGTGGGCCGGGTGGACCCGGCGCGCGAGGGCTCCACGCTGGTCGCCAAGCAGGTGTCCCTGGAGGGCCCCAAGGCGGTTCCCGCGGTCGCTCAGGCGCTCCTGGAGGCGGCGGAGTGGGTGGGCTGCGACGCCGTGCGCGTGGAGCGCGTGGCGGACCGTCCCGAGCTGACGGCCGACCTGGTCCGCGCCCTGGGCTGACGACCACCCGGCCCCGCCCCTGCCGCCGGACGGCCACTGGGGCCGGGGCGGCCACCAGTACCGGGCCGGTCACCGACGGCGGACAAGTCACCGGCGCCCGGCAGGTCAGCGGATCTCGAGGATCTTCTCCCGCATCGCGTACACCACGGCTTCCATCCGGGAGTGCAGCTGGAGCTTCTCCAGGATGTTGCGCACGTGGTTCTTCACGGTGTTCTCGGAGATGAAGAGCTCCTTGGCGATGTCCCGGTTGTTCATGCCCGTGGCCACCAGCTTGAGGACCTCGAGCTCCCGGTCGGTGAGCCGGGGCGCGGGCACGAGCCGTCGCTCGTCCGTGCGCTGGATCATCGACTTGAACTCCGTGAGCAGCTTCGACGCCATCGACGGGCTGATCTGCGACTGCCCGTCGGCCACCGCCCGGATCGCCGTGGCGACCTCGTCCGTGGAGATCTCCTTGAGCAGATAGCCGGTGGCGCCCGCCTTGATCGCGTCGTAGAGGTCGGCCTCCTCGTCGCTGATCGTCAACATGATGATCTTGGCGCTGGGGGCCACCTCCTTGATGGAGGTACACGCCTCGATGCCGCCCCGCTTGGGCATGCGCACATCCATGAGCACGATGTCCGGCAGCAGGTCCGCGGCCTTGTCCACCGCCTCCGCGCCGTCACCGGCCTCCCCGACCACCTGGATGTCCTCCTCGGCGGCGAGGACGATCTCCAGGCCGCGGCGGAAGAGCGCGTGGTCGTCCACCACGAGGACCCGGATGGGCTCCTTGCGCGGGGCGCCCGCGTCCGTGCCGATGCCGATGCCGTCCTCGGCATCCTCGTTCCGCATCGGTCCGAAGCTGTCCGCCATCGTTCCTCCCCCTGAAGGCCAGGGCCAGTGTCTTGCCTTGGCTGCACCAACCCTAGGCAGGGTCAAGCGGGTTGGGCTGTCGGGCCCATGATTCCATGCCCGGCGGCCGAGCCGTGCGCGCAGTGGGCGCACGGGGGTGCCCCTGGGGGCGCACACGCGCTCCAGGGGCACCTGCCTACGCGCTCCGCGAGGGGGCGTCAGCCGCCGAGGGCGCTGCCTCCGCCGGCCGACTGCGGCTGGGTGACCATGGGGTCCGCGTTGAGGTGGATCACTCCGTAGTCGTAGGCGTGCCGCCGGTAGACGACGCTCGGTTCCTTGGTCTCGGAGTCGATGAACAAGTAGAAGTCGTGGCCGACCAGCTCCATCTCGTAGAGCGCCTGGTCGAGTGACATGGGGGCTGCGACGTGCGTCTTCTCGCGGACCACGAGGGGGCCTTCGCCCTGGATCTCCAGCGAGCCGATCCTGGTGGTCGGCACGCCGTCGGGCTCTTCGTCGTGGGCCACGGTGCCGTCCCCGTTGAGATGCGCCGCGTCCGGCACGCGGCTGGCGACCTCGGCGGCGGTGAGCCTGCCGGTACCACGCCTGTTGTGCCGCTTCTCGTGCTGCTTGCGCAGCCGGGCTTCGAGCTTGGCGGTCGCCAGGTCGAGTGCCGCGTACGGATCCGACGCCGAGGCCTCGGCCCGGATCACGGGTCCGCGCCCGCGGACGGTGATCTCCACACGGTCGGAACGGTCGGCCTGACGCGGGTTGGTTTCCTTGGACACCTCGACGTCGAGGCTGATCACCTTGCCGTCGAGCTTCTGGATCTTGTCCAGCTTCAGCTTCTCGGCCACGTGCTTGCGGAACCGCTCGGGCACCTCGGTCTTGCGGCCCTTGACGACGATGTCCACGCAGAACTCCGTTCCCGGATCGCTCCGCCACCTCGGCGGGGCTTCTCCCTTTTGCACCAGACCCCGGGAACTCCCGGAGCCTCGGACTCGGTGACTTCCACCTCCTCCTCCCCCGTGGGCAAGATCTCCACCCACCGGCCCCGGGTGATTGCGGAAAACCCATGGACCGGCATTCCGATATGCGAGGAAGCGCTGTCCGCTGCTCCTCACAACCGAACATATCTCGCCCGGACGGATGTCGTCACCCTCTACTGCGGCGTACCTCCATTCGGGCGTCTTGGCCCTCTCACTACCTGCAACGATGAAAGTTCCCAGTCAGTTCCGGTTTATTTCGAAGGAATCCGGTGAAGCCGCGACGACCGCCGCGCTGAGCGTCATTGCGACGGCCTTTGCCCCGGCCACCAGGGCATTAGCGGACGCGCCCACGGCGCCGTTCTGCTTACCGCGGCTTGGCTGGTTCCCTATCTGGTTCTCCGTCCCGTTCCGTGCCTCGGGGCCGGTCCGGTGTGCTCGGTCATCTCCTTCCCCGTATGCGCCGTTCACGCCACCCACCGCACGCGCCGCTTCCCTGAGAGAGGCGCCGGTCGTCATGAGGTCGTCCACCACGACGACGTGCCCCGCACCCCGCAGCAGCGGCCCCGCACCGGCCACCACCCCGAGCGCGCCCGACAGATTCGCCCGCCGCTCGCGGGAGTTGAGGCCGGACTGGTCGGCGACCGGACGCCGCTGCCGCAGCGCCCCGAGCACCCGCGCGGGCACCCCGTGACGGCGCAGCTCGCCCGCCGCGGCCAGCGCGATCCGCCGCACGGGGTCGTGCCCCCGCGCCCGCACCGCGCGCCCCGCGGACGGCACCGGGACGAGCAGCACGGAGGCCGCACCGGCTCCCCCGGCGACCGCACCGCGCGCCCCGTCCGCGCCGCCGTACGCCAGCGAGGCCCGCACCGCGCCCGCGAGCGCCTCGCCGAGCGGCCCGACGAGCGCCAGCGCGCCCCTTTCCTTGTGTGCGAGCAGGACCGCCCGCACCGCTTCCTCGTACGCCGCCGCCGCGTGCACCACCGGCAGGCCCGGCGGCTCCGGCACCGGCCGCACCCTGCGCGGCGCGGCCCCGCACAGAGCGGCCCGGCACCGCGCGCACAGCGCCACCCGAGGCGTCCCGCAGCCTCCGCACTCGGCCGGCAGCACCAGATCCGTGAGGTCCTGCCACCACCCCCGCATGCCCACCACTGTGCCAACGCGCGGCCCGCCCTGCCACCCCTGTGGATAACCCCCTGTGGACAACCGTCCGCACCCCGACTGGGCTGCGTCAACGCGCCTCTGTACCGACTTCCGCGCGCCGGGCGGCGCGCCCGCCCCTGAGGTGCTCTGAGGGGCGCCCCAGGGGCGCTCCAAGGGATTCCTGGGGCGCTTCGCCCCGCGGGCACGTCACCCGGGGTAGACCGGCCCCGTCCCGTCCTTGCCCACCGTCTGCCACTGCGCCCCCGACGGCAGCCGCACGATGCCGTCGTCCGAGTGCGCGAGCAGCGGCTGCGTCTCGTCCTCGGACGCGGCGATCTCCTTCACGCCGGTCAGACCGGGCAGCGTCGCACCCGCGCGCGCCGAGCCGTCGCACTGGACGTACCGCATCTGCTGCACGCCACCGGACTCGCGGCCGACCACCACGAGGCGGCTCGGGCCCGCCCAGGACATGGCGGTGACCTCCTCCATCTGCGGGGCCGCCTCGCGCGGCTCGACGACGGAGATCTCCGGGCGCTCGCCCTTGCCGCCCGAGCGCTCGACCCGGCCGATGCGCAGCGACGTCTTGTCACCCTTCTTCACGAGCAGCGCGATGCGCACGCCGTCGGCCGACACCCGGACCGCCTCGATGCGCCCGTCCAGGCCCGAGACGCCGACCTGCACCGGCTCGCCCGTGCCCTGGTCGAGCCAGAGAAGCCGCGGCCGCTTCCGGTCCCGGTCGGCCACCCACAGGTCGCCCCGGCCGTCCCAGCTGGGCGTGGACAGGCCCTGGTCCGGCGTCTTGCCCCGCGAGCGCAGCTCGGGACCGCCGAGCGCGCCGCCGACCAGGGACGCCGTGTACAGCCGGTGCCCGTCGGCCGACACCCCGGCCGCGCGCACCTCGTTGCGCGACACCGCGACCGACTGCAGCGCCTCCTCGGGCTGGCCGAACGGCCCGGACACCGGCTCGGGCTTGGCGTTGCTCCCCGCGTTGCCCGGCATCCGCACCAGGCGCCGCTTGTCGTCGACGAAGTACTGGTAGGACGGTCGGTTCGTGCTGCGCGGCGACGCGACCGTCTCGGCGCGGTCCTTGCCGAGCACGCACAGCTGCGAGCCGCCCTCGCCCTGGAGCTCCACCTGCTCCACTCCGGAGGACGCCAGGTCCTGGAGGGTGAAGAGCAGTTGCGCGGCCATCTCGGTGCACCGCTCCTGACCGACCCGGCCACCGCGCCCGCTCAGGGGCACGACCAGCTTGTTCTGGTCGTCGGGCGCCAGTGACTTGGCGTCGGGCGCGAGCCTCGTCCCGGTGTCGAACCGCGAGTTGACCACCGGTTCGAGCCAGTGCGTCGGCCCGTCGAGGAGCGACTTCACCGTCTCCGTCAGCGGATCGATGCGCTGCCGTACGTAGATGGGGTCGGCGACGAGCGCCTTGGGGCCGCCACCGCGGCTGCCCGCCCCGGGCTCGGCGAAGTAGTACTTGTTGACCGCTTCGTAGTTGCGCTCGAAGTCCGACTCGCCGAGCACGATGCCCTTGGGCAGCCGGTCGATGCGCCACGCACGGCCGTTCTGCCCGTTCTGCTGCGACAGGTGCACGGTCTGCGCGTACGACTTCTCATCGGGCACGTACGCGTGCTGCTTGTTCACCGTCGCGACCTGGCGTCCGGTCAGCGAGTACGTCCTGCCGCCGCCGCTGTCGTTGCCCAGGTTGTCCGCGACCGTGTTCGGGCCGTCCGCGAGGACCGTGGTGGAGTGCTCCGGGTCCCACGCCGCGGACGCTTCCTTCGTGAGGTACTTGCGGGCGATCGTGAAGTCCGGGTCGTCGCTGGTCAGGGCCTCCAGGAAGCCCTGGACGATGTCCACGGCCCGCGCGTTCTCGGACGGGGGGATCGCGTACACGCGCACCTGGGACTGCGAGTCCGGGCGCTGTGACGCGTCGACCTTCTTCAGATTGCCCTCGTCGGGCATGGAGGCGCACCCGGCGAGCAGCACTGCGCCCGCGGTGAGCGCGACCCCGGCCCGCAGCCGACGCCCCTTCCCTTCAGCGCGCACGCGAGGCTCCCTCTTCCTCGTCGGCACCAGGGCCGCCGTTCCTGCCCGCACCGGGCCCGCCGCCACTGCCCGCTCCCGGCTCGTCGTCGTGATCCGCCTGGTGATCCACTGCCGGTGCGTACCGGTCCGCTCCCGGCTCCGACACGTCGCTGCGCGGCTCCCCCGTCCGCTCGTCGCCCGGCACCAGGGGCTGACGGGGCACCACGCGCGCGCCGTTGCCCGGCAAGGCCGTCGGGTCGACGTCCAGGGCCGCTGCCTGGGCGAGCCGGGGCGCGATCGGCGCCTTCGCGGGCACGGGCGGCGGCTGGTCCTGCGGCTGGTGCGGCACGGTGGCCCGCTTGCCGCCGCCCCCGCGCGGAAGGCCCGCGGCGTCCCGGTCTCGGTGGCGCCGCGAGTCGTCGGGCTCCAGGGGTATGGGCGAGCCCCGCAGGACCTCGTCGGCCGTGCGCGGCAGCGTGAGCCGGAACTGCGAGCCGCCGCCCGGCTCCCCCCAGGCCTGCAGCCAGCCGCCGTGCAACCGTGCGTCCTCCAGGGCGATGGACAGGCCGAGACCCGTACCGCCGGTGGTACGCGCGCGTGCCGGGTCGGCCCGCCAGAAGCGGCTGAAGACGCGGGTCGCCTCGCCGGGCTTGAGCCCGACGCCGTAGTCCCGCACCGCGACGGCGACCGCGCCGCCCGCCGCAGCGAGCTTGACGATGACGTCCTGGCCCTCGCCGTGCTCCACGGCGTTGACCACGAGGTTCCTGAGCACCCGCTCCACGCGCCGCGCGTCGGCCTCCGCGACCACGGGCTGCTGGTCGCCGACGACCCGTATGCGGGTGCCCTTGCGCTCCGCGAGCGGCTCGGCGCCGCCCACCACCCGGCGGACCACCTCGCGCAGGTCTATCGGCTCGGCCTCCAGGGCCGCCGCGCCCGCGTCGAAGCGGCTGATCTCCAGGAGGTCGGCGAGCAGCGACTCGAAGCGGTCCAGCTGGTCGGCGAGCAGCTCCGCGGAGCGCGCCGTGACGGGGTCGAAGTCCACGCGCGCCTCATGGATGACGTCGGCCGCCATCCGCACGGTGGTCAGGGGCGTGCGCAGCTCGTGCGACACGTCCGACACGAACCGGCGCTGCATCCGCGACAGCTCCTCCAGCTGCTGGATCTTCAACTGGAGGTTCTGCGCCATCTTGTTGAAGGCCTCGCCGAGGCGTGCGATGTCGTCCTCTCCGGTGACCTTCATGCGCTCCTGGAGCCGCCCCGCGGACAGCCGCTCGGCGATCCCGGCCGCCATCCGTACGGGCGTGACGACCTGGCGCACGACCAGCCAGGCGATGGCACCGAGGAGCACCACCACGAACAGGCCCGCCGTCGCGAGCGTGCCGCGCACCAGGCGCATCGACTCCTCTTCCTGCGTCAGCGGGAAGAGGTAGTACAGCTGGTACGAGTCGCCGTTGAGGTCGCTGAGCTGCTTGCCGATCACCAGGCCGGCCTGCGACGCACGGTGGTCGATGAAATTGATGCGGGTGTTGCTCTGGTAGGCGAGCGTGCCGTCGCCGACCTTCTCGCGCACCTCTTCGGGCACGCTCTGGATCGGATCCACGCCTCCGGAGGCACGCGGTCCGCGCACGCTGCCGACGTCACCCGTATTGGAGCTCAGCGTCACTACGTAGAACGCGTTCTGCCCACCGCTGGCGAGTTGCTCGGCCAGCTCCGACATCCACACGGCGGCGTTCTGCGCGGTGGGGCCGTCGGCGCCGTCGCCCTGCGGGGAGGACGGGCGCGCGGAGTTGGCCTTCTCCTGGGCGACCTTGAAGCCGCCGTCGGCCTGGCTCTGGGAGGCGTTGACCTTCGCCTTGAGCAGGCCGTTGCTCACCGAGCTCATGACGACGAAGCCCAGCAGCAGGACCACGCCGAGCGACATCAGGAGGGTCGTGACGACGACCCGGAGCTGGATGTTGCGCCGCCACAGCCGCATCACGGGCAGCAGCGGACGGCGCACCCAGCGGGTGAAGAGCCGCAGCACGGGGCTGCCCTGCACCCCGCCCTGAAGCATCAGGCCGCTGTCGACGAGGGCCCCGAACCGGGACCCTCGCCGTGGCGGCCGCACAGTCCGCCCCGGACGCGCTCCCGGGTCGCCGGGCGCCGGAGCGGAACTGTCCTTGGACACGTCAGCTCGGTCCGGCCTTGTAACCGACGCCACGGACGGTCACCACGATCTCCGGCCGCTCCGGGTCCCTCTCGACCTTGGAGCGCAGGCGCTGCACATGCACATTCACCAGGCGGGTGTCGGCGGCGTGGCGATAGCCCCACACCTGCTCCAGCAGCACCTCGCGCGTGAACACCTGCCACGGCTTGCGGGCCAGCGCCACCAGGAGGTCGAACTCCAGCGGCGTCAGCGCGATCGACTGCCCGTCCCGCTTCACGGAGTGCCCCGCCACGTCGATGACCAGGTCACCGATGGCCAGCTGCTCCGGCGCGGGCTCCTCGGAGCGACGCAGGCGCGCCCGGATGCGGGCCACCAGCTCCTTGGGCTTGAACGGCTTGACGATGTAGTCATCGGCCCCGGACTCCAGGCCGACCACCACGTCCACGGTGTCGCTCTTGGCAGTGAGCATGACGATCGGCACCCCGGACTCCGCCCTGATCAGACGGCACACCTCGATGCCGTCCCGACCGGGCAGCATCAGATCGAGGAGCACCAGATCCGGCTTGGCCTCTCGAAAAGCCGCCAACGCCTTGTCGCCATCCGCCACGAACGACGGCTCGAAACCCTCACCACGCAGCACAATCCCGAGCATCTCGGCCAGTGCGGTGTCGTCGTCGACGACAAGGACTCGTCCCTTCATGCCTGACATCATCCCATTAGCTAATCGTTACCTGGCGTGACCTGGCACACAGCTCGGCAAGGGCCTCCGCTGTGACCGGCGACACGACGCCTTCCTCCGTGACGATGGCCGTCACCAACTCGGGGGGCGTCACGTCGAAGGCCGGGTTGTACGCCTGCGTCCCCAGCGGCGCCACCGGAATTCCGCCTCCCCCTTCCACTCCCGACCCTGCTACGAAGGGGCCCGTGACCTCCGTCACCTCGTGGGAGGCCCGCTGCTCGACCTCGATGGAGGCGCCGTCCGGGGTCTCCGGGTCCACGGTCGTCACCGGTGCCACCACCACGAACGGCACGTGGTGGTAGCGGGCGAGGACCGCGAGCGGATAGCTCCCCACCTTGTTGGCCACCGAACCGTCGGCCGCGATCCGGTCGGCGCCGATCAGCACCGCGTCGACCTCACCGGCCGCGAACAGCGATCCCGCCGCGTTGTCCGTGAGCAGGGTGTACGGCATGCCGTTGCGCGCCGCCTCGTACGCCGTGAGCCGGGCGCCCTGGAGCAGCGGCCGCGTCTCGTCGACCCACAGCCTGCGCAGCCGGCCCTCGCGATGTGCCGCGAGCGCCACCGCGAACGCCGTGCCCTCGCCGCCGGAGACCAGCGCCCCGGTGTTGCAGTGCGTGAGGACGCGGTGGCCGCCACCGGGCAGCAGCTCGTCGAGCAGCGCCAGGCCGTGCACCGCCATCCGCGCGCTGGCCTCGGCGTCCTCCTGGTGCAGCGCCCGCGCCGCGGCCAGGGCGGCGCTCGCCGCGCCCCGCTGGTCCGCGCCACCGGCGACCGCGCCGCGGTACGCCGCCTGGGCCCTGCGCACGCCGTATGCCAGGTTCACGGCGGTGGGCCGCGCGGCCGCGAGCGCCTCGGCCGCCTCGTCCACGTCGAAGCCCCGGGCCGCGGCCAGCGCGACGCCGTACGCACCGGCGATGCCGAGCACCGGCGCCCCGCGCACGGCGAGCGTCCGGATCGCCTGCACCAGAGCGGGCGCGTCCGTGCACACCAGCTCCGTCTCCTCGCCCGGCAGCCTGGTCTGGTCGAGGAGGACGAGAACGGGACCCTCGGGCGGCTCGTCCCACCGGATCGTAGGAATCGCGGAGGTCGCGGGCATCGCAGAGGCCGCGGAAGCCCCTGGGGTCTTTGGGGGCTCTGGGATCGCGGAGGTCGCGGTGGTGCCGGAGGGGCCAGGGATGCCGGAGGGGCCGGGCGTGCCGGGCGTGCCTGAGCCGCCGGGCGTTCCCGGGTCGCCGCCGGAAGCCGTCGGGGGCGGTGTCGGCCGTACGTCCTCGCCGGATTGCGCGTACTGATCAGCCATCCGCCCAGTCTGCCCGCTACCCGTCGGACAATAGAAGGTGTGCAGCCCGGCCAGCACCCGGTCTCCGGGCCACCGTGCCTGGTCCCCGGGCCACCGCCCCGTGGCACGATGGCAGGCAACCTGCCGCCGCGACCGCGGACGGGCACTGTGAAGGAGCGACGATGAACGACACTCCGGGCTGGGCCTCGCCCGGATCCGCCCCCTCCGACGGCCACGACTCCGGCGAGCAGGGGCCCGAGGCCCCCCAGGACCAGCCGAGCGGCCCGTCCTCGAAGTGGTCCAAGGAGCAGCCGCCGCCCGCCCAGTGGTCCGCGCCCGGCACCCCCGGACCGGCCCAGACGCCGCCCCCGCCCGCTCCCCCCGGCCAGGGCTGGGGCGGAGGCCAGGGCTGGGGCCAAGGCCCCACCGGCGGCCCGGGAGGCGGCCAAGGAGGGCCCGGCGGCCCCTACCGGGGCTGGGGCGCCTGGCAGGGCCCGCCCGCCGCCGCCAAGCCCGGTGTCATCCCGCTCCGCCCGCTCGCCGTCGGCGAGATCCTGGACGGCGCGGTCTCCACGATGCGCACGTACTGGCGCACGGTCCTCGGCATCTCGCTGACCGTCGCCGTCGTCACCGAGGTCGTCGTCGTCCTGCTCCAGGGGCTGTTCCTCAACGACTCCGCCGACACCGACGCCCTGGACGACCCGAGCGCGACCGTCGGCGAGGTGACCCGCGCCCTCGGCGCCACGCTCGTGGGCAGCGGCGTCGTCCTGGTCATCACCCTGCTCGGCACGATCGTGGCGACGGCCCTGCTCACCATGGTCACCAGCCGCGCCGTGCTCGGCAGGTCCGTGACCACGGCGGAGGCCTGGCGGGACTCCCGCCCGATGCTGCCCAAGCTGCTCGGCCTCACCCTGCTCCTGCCGCTCATCGCGGTGGGCATCGTCGCGGTCGGCACCCTGCCCGGCGTACTGATCGCCGCCTTCGGGGCCGGTGACGCCGGTGTCACCCTCGCGATCCTCGGCGGCCTCGCGGCCGGACTCGTCGCCATCTGGCTGGTGGTCCGCCTCTCGCTCTCCTCCCCGGCCCTGATGCTGGAGAAGCAGGGCGTGAAGAAGTCGATGAGCCGGTCCGCGAAGCTGGTCGACCGCTCCTGGTGGCGGGTCTTCGGCATCCAGCTGCTCGCCGCCGTCATCGCGAACGTCATCTCGTCGATCATCGTCATCCCGTTCACCGTCATCGCGAGCGCGCTCAGCGGCGACAGCGTCTCCAACCTCCTGGACAGCGGTACCGGCGACGTCGGCTGGACCTTCCTGATCGTCAGCGGCATCGGACAGGTCATCGGCTCCATGCTCACGTTCCCGATCACCGCGGGCGTCACCGTGCTCCTCTACATCGACCAGCGGATCCGCCGCGAGGCCCTGGACCTGGAGCTGGCCCGCGCTGCCGGCGTCCCTGGCCACGGCGACTCCGACACGCCCGGCAGCACCCCGGGGAGCTGATGCGGTGACCCTGGCGGGGGCAGTACTCAACAGGCTCGGCACGGCCGTCCCGTCGTCACTCCCTGGCTTCGGGACGCCGTCGCCGCGCACCGGCCTCAGGGCGGCCCTGTCGCTGCCGCGCACCGGCGACGAACCCCCGGTGACGATCCCGCGCGACCCCGCGCGGGAGGCGGCCGAGAAGGAGCTGTCCGAGCCCGCGTACCACGAGAACGACCCGGGCCTCTTCCAGCGCGCCCTGAACCGCTTCTGGGAGTGGGTGGGCGACCTCCTGAACGCCGCCTCCGGGGCGGCTCCGGGCGGCTGGCTCGGCCTGGTCGTCATCGTGCTCGCCGTGGTCGCCGTCGGCGCGGCCCTGTGGTGGCGCCTCGGCACGCCCCGCCGCACCCCCGCCACCTCGGCCGTCCTCTTCGACGACCGCCCCCGCAGCGCCGCCGAACACCGGGCGACCGCCGAGGCGCACGCCACCCAAGGCCACTGGAACCAGGCCGTCCAGGAGCGGATGCGCGCCGTCGTCCGCTCCCTGGAGGAGCGCGCCCTTCTCGACCCGCGCCCCGGCCGCACGGCGGACGAGGCCGCCGCCGAGGCCGGCCGCACCCTGCCCGCGCACGCCGCCGAGCTCCGCGCCGCGGCCCGGGAGTTCGACGACGTCACGTACGGCGGCCGCAGCGCCGACGCGGCCGCGTACCGGCGCATCGCCCAGCTCGACCAGACCCTGGAGCGCGCCAAGCCGGTGCTCACCACCGCCGGCGCGGCCCCTTCCAGCTCCCCCGGAGCCCACGGATGACCGGCCCCACCCCCCGCGCGGACACACCGGGCACCCCCGGAGGCGCCCCGTCCCGGACAGCCGCCCCGCCCGCCGAGGCCCCGGCGGAAGCGCCCGCAGGGACGTCCCTCGCCGCCACCCCGCGCCAGCTGTGGACCCGCACCCGGGGCATCGCCCTCGCGGTCGTCGTCCTCCTGGCCGCGGCCGTCGCCATCGCCGCCGTCCGCTCCGGCGCCCAGCACGGGCGCCTGGACCCGCGCTCCGCCGACCCCTACGGCAGCCGCGCCGTCGCCGAACTCCTCGACGACCGGGGAGTGTCCACGCGCGTGGTCACCACCACCGAAGAGGCCCGGACCGCCGCGGGCCCGGACACCACGCTCCTCGTGGCCACCCCGGACCTCCTCACCGAACGCCAGCAGTCCCGGCTGCACGCCGCCACCAAGGACTCCGGAGGCCGCACCGTCCTGGTCGCCCCCAACACCCTGTCCGTCTCGACCCTCGCCCCCGGGGTCACCGCGGACTCCGCCCGCAGCCTCGACTCGACGCTGTCCCCCGGCTGCTCCCTGCCCGCCGCCCGCCGCGCGGGCACCGCCGACGTCGGCGGCAACCGCTACGAGACGCTCGTCCCGGACGCCGATTCCTGCTACTCCAGCGACGGCCTGCCCAGCCTCCTGCGACTGCCCGCCACGGCGGCCTCCGGGGACGCGAAGGGCGACACCGTCGTCCTCGGCGCCCCCGACATCCTCTACAACGACCGCCTCGACGAGCACGGCAACGCCTCGCTCGCCCTCCAACTCCTCGGTTCCCGCCCCCACCTGGTCTGGTACCTCCCCTCGCTCGCCGACGACGCCGTCGACGACAGCGCCGACGAGGACTTCTTCGACCTGATCCCCTCCGGCTGGCTCTGGGGCACCCTGCAGCTCGCCGTCGCCGCCGCGCTGGCCGCCCTCTGGCGCGCCCGCCGCCTCGGCCCGCTCGTGCCCGAGAAGCTCCCCGTCGCGATCCGCGCCTCCGAAGCCGTCGAAGGCCGCGCCCGCCTCTACCGCAAGGCCGACGCCCGCGACCGCGCCGCCACGGCTCTTCGCTCGGCCACCCGCACCCGCCTCGCCCCCCTCGTCGGCGTCCCCACCGCCCGGGCCCACTCGCCCGAGGCGCTCCTGCCCGCCCTGACGAGCCGCCTGCGCACGCCCGGCCAGGACCTGCACCCCCTTCTCTTCGGCCCGCCGCCCGGCGACGACGCAGGCCTCATCGCCCTCGCCGACCAACTCGACGCCCTCGAAAGTGAGGTACGTACTTCATGATGGACCCGACCACTGACAACGCCGGGAGCTCCGACCGCGCCCGCTCCTCCCTTGAGGCCCTGCGCACCGAGATCTCCAAGGCCGTGGTCGGCCAGGACCCCGCCGTCACCGGCCTCGTCGTGGCCCTCCTCTGCCGCGGCCACGTCCTGCTCGAAGGCGTCCCCGGCGTCGCGAAGACCCTGCTCGTACGCGCCCTCGCCGCCTCCCTGGAACTCGACACCAAGCGCGTCCAGTTCACGCCCGACCTGATGCCGAGCGACGTCACGGGCTCCCTCGTCTACGACGCCCGCAGCACGGAGTTCTCCTTCCAGCCGGGCCCGGTCTTCACCAACCTCCTGCTCGCCGACGAGATCAACCGCACCCCGCCCAAGACGCAGTCCTCCCTCCTCGAAGCGATGGAGGAGCGCCAGGTCACCGTCGACGGCACCCCGCGCCTCCTGCCCGACCCGTTCCTCGTGGCCGCCACGCAGAACCCCGTCGAGTACGAGGGCACGTATCCCCTGCCCGAGGCCCAGCTGGACCGTTTCCTCCTCAAGCTGACGGTGCCCCTGCCCGCCCGCGAGGACGAGATCGCCGTTCTGCAGCGCCACGCGGAAGGCTTCAATCCGCGCGACCTGCGCGCTGCGGGCGTGCGCCCCGTCGCGACCGCAGCCGACCTCGAAGCCGCCCGCTCCGCCGTCGCCAAGACCTCGGTCTCCCCCGAAATCGCCGCCTACGTAGTCGACGTTTGCCGTGCGACCCGTGAATCGCCGTCCCTTACGCTCGGCGTGTCACCGCGCGGTGCCACCGCCCTGCTGTCGACGGCCCGCGCCTGGGCCTGGCTGACCGGCCGCGACTACGTCACCCCTGACGACGTGAAGGCCCTCGCCCTGCCCACGCTCCGCCACCGCGTCCAGCTCCGCCCAGAGGCCGAGATGGAAGGCGTGACGGCCGACTCCGTCATCACTGCGATCCTCAACCACGTGCCGGTGCCCCGCTGATGGCCCCCACCGGCCGCGCCGCCCTCCTGGCGGCGCTCGGCACCCTCCCCGTGGGCCTCCTGGAACCCAGCTGGACCGGCATCCTGGCCGTCAACGCCCCGCTGGCCCTGGCCTGCGCCTGCGACTACGCACTGGCCGCGCCGGTGCGCCGACTCGGCCTGACCCGCTCCGGCGACACCACCGTGCGCCTCGGCGAGCCCGTGGACGTCGAGCTCACCGTCACCAACCCCACCAAGCGCCCCTTGCGTGCCGAAGTCCGCGACGCCTGGCCGCCCAGCAGCTGGCAGCCCGGTACCGAAGTCGCCGCCTCCCGGCACCGGTTGGACGTCCCTTCCGGCGAGCGCCGCCGTCTCACCACGCGTTTGCGTCCCACCCGCCGCGGCGATCACCGCGCGGACCGCGTGACGATCCGCTCGTACGGCCCGCTGGGTCTGTTCACCCGCCAGGGCGGCCACCGCGTTCCTTGGGCCCTGCGCGTCCTGCCGCCCTTCGCGAGCCGCAAGCGCCTGCCGTCCAAGCTGGCCCGCCTGCGCGAACTCGACGGCCGCACCAGCGTGCTGATCCGCGGTCAGGGCACCGAGTTCGACAGCCTCCGCGAGTACGTTCCCGGGGACGACACCCGCTCCATCGACTGGCGCGCCACCGCCCGCCAGTCCGTGGTGGCCGTCCGCACCTGGCGCCCGGAGCGCGACCGGCACATCTTGTTGGTCCTCGACACCGGCCGCACCTCCGCGGGCCGCGTCGGCGACGCTCCCCGCCTCGACGCGTCCATGGAGGCCGCGCTCCTCCTGGCAGCGCTCGCGTCCCGCGCGGGCGACCGCGTCGACCTCCTCGCCTACGATCGCCGCGTACGCGCCCTGGTCCAGGGCAAGGCGGCGGGCGACGTGCTCCCCTCCCTCGTGAACGCCCTGGCCTCATTGGAACCGGAGCTCGTCGAGACGGACGCCCGCGGCCTCACCGCGACGGCTCTCCGCACGGCCCCCCGCAGTTCATTGATCGTGCTGCTGACCAGCCTCGACACGGCCCCCATCGAGGAGGGCCTGCTGCCGGTGCTCCCCCGTCTCACCCAGCGCCACACGGTTCTCGTCGCGTCGGTCGCGGACCCGCACATCGCCAAGATGGCCACGTCCCGGGGCACTGCGGAGGCGGTGTACGACGCCGCAGCCGCCGCCCAGTCCCAGGCGGAGCGGCAGCGCACCGTGGAGCAGCTCTCCCGTCATGGCGTCACGGTCGTGGACGCCACCCCTGACGCTCTGCCTCCGGCGCTGGCCGACGCCTATCTCTCCCTCAAGGCAGCGGGCCGTCTCTGAGGCAGCCGCAAGAACAATGAAAGGAATGGGGAAAGAGGCGGGCGCAAAAAGGCGGCACAACGCAGAAAACCCCCGTGCCATCCGGCACGGGGGTTTCCCTCAAAGTTTGTTCGGCGGCGTCCTACTCTCCCACAGGGTCCCCCCTGCAGTACCATCGGCGCTGTAAGGCTTAGCTTCCGGGTTCGGAATGTAACCGGGCGTTTCCCTCACGCTATGACCACCGAAACACTATGAAACTGTGAACTACCGCACCACACCACAGTGTGGGGTTGTTCGTGGTTTCAGAACCAACACAGTGAACGCGAGCAACTGAGGACAAGCCCTCGGCCTATTAGTACCAGTCAACTCCACCCGTTACCAGGCTTCCATATCTGGCCTATCAACCCAGTCGTCTACTGGGAGCCTTACCCCATCAAGTGGGTGGGAATACTCATCTCGAAGCAGGCTTCCCGCTTAGATGCTTTCAGCGGTTATCCCTCCCGAACGTAGCCAACCAGCCATGCCCTTGGCAGAACAACTGGCACACCAGAGGTTCGTCCGTCCCGGTCCTCTCGTACTAGGGACAGCCCTTCTCAATATTCCTACGCGCACAGCGGATAGGGACCGAACTGTCTCACGACGTTCTAAACCCAGCTCGCGTACCGCTTTAATGGGCGAACAGCCCAACCCTTGGGACCGACTCCAGCCCCAGGATGCGACGAGCCGACATCGAGGTGCCAAACCATCCCGTCGATATGGACTCTTGGGGAAGATCAGCCTGTTATCCCCGGGGTACCTTTTATCCGTTGAGCGACGGCGCTTCCACAAGCCACCGCCGGATCACTAGTCCCGACTTTCGTCCCTGCTCGACCCGTCAGTCTCACAGTCAAGCTCCCTTGTGCACTTACACTCAACACCTGATTACCAACCAGGCTGAGGGAACCTTTGGGCGCCTCCGTTACCCTTTGGGAGGCAACCGCCCCAGTTAAACTACCCATCAGACACTGTCCCTGATCCGGATCACGGACCCAGGTTAGACATCCAGCACGACCAGAGTGGTATTTCAACGGCGACTCCCCCGATACTGGCGTACCGGGTTCACAGTCTCCCACCTATCCTACACAAGCCGAACCGAACACCAATATCAAACTGTAGTAAAGGTCCCGGGGTCTTTCCGTCCTGCTGCGCGAAACGAGCATCTTTACTCGTAGTGCAATTTCACCGGGCCTATGGTTGAGACAGTCGAGAAGTCGTTACGCCATTCGTGCAGGTCGGAACTTACCCGACAAGGAATTTCGCTACCTTAGGATGGTTATAGTTACCACCGCCGTTTACTGGCGCTTAAGTTCTCAGCTTCGCCACCCCGAAGAGTGACTAACCGGTCCCCTTAACGTTCCAGCACCGGGCAGGCGTCAGTCCGTATACATCGCCTTACGGCTTCGCACGGACCTGTGTTTTTAGTAAACAGTCGCTTCTCGCTGGTCTCTGCGGCCACCCCCAGCTCTGGCAGCAAGTGCCGTCACCGGGTGTGGCCCCCCTTCTCCCGAAGTTACGGGGGCATTTTGCCGAGTTCCTTAACCATAGTTCACCCGAACGCCTCGGTATTCTCTACCTGACCACCTGAGTCGGTTTAGGGTACGGGCCGCCATGAAACTCGCTAGAGGCTTTTCTCGACAGCATAGGATCATCCACTTCACCACAATCGGCTCGGCATCAGGTCTCACCCTCATGTCATCCGGATTTGCCTAGATGACGGGCTACACCCTTACCCCGGGACAACCACCGCCCGGGCTGGACTACCTTCCTGCGTCACCCCATCGCTTACCTACTACCACCTTGGGTCAGCGGCTCCACCACTCCCCTTTGCCCGAAGGCTCCAGGGCGGCTTCACGGCCTTAGCATTAATGGGCTCGATATTGGGCGTTTCAAAGCGGGTACCGGAATATCAACCGGTTATCCATCGACTACGCCTGTCGGCCTCGCCTTAGGTCCCGACTTACCCTGGGCAGATCAGCTTGACCCAGGAACCCTTAGTCAATCGGCGCACACGTTTCTCACGTATGTATCGCTACTCATGCCTGCATTCTCACTCGTGAACCGTCCACCACTGCCTTCCGGCGCAGCTTCACCCGGCACACGACGCTCCCCTACCCATCACAGTCCCCGTTGGGGGTATGTACTGCAATGACACGACTTCGGCGGTACGCTTGAGCCCCGCTACATTGTCGGCGCGGAATCACTAGACCAGTGAGCTATTACGCACTCTTTCAAGGGTGGCTGCTTCTAAGCCAACCTCCTGGTTGTCTCTGCGACTCCACATCCTTTCCCACTTAGCGTACGCTTAGGGGCCTTAGTCGATGCTCTGGGCTGTTTCCCTCTCGACCATGGAGCTTATCCCCCACAGTCTCACTGCCGCGCTCTCACTTACCGGCATTCGGAGTTTGGCTAAGGTCAGTAACCCGGTAGGGCCCATCGCCTATCCAGTGCTCTACCTCCGGCAAGAAACACACGACGCTGCACCTAAATGCATTTCGGGGAGAACCAGCTATCACGGAGTTTGATTGGCCTTTCACCCCTAACCACAGGTCATCCCCCAGGTTTTCAACCCTGGTGGGTTCGGCCCTCCACGAAGTCTTACCTCCGCTTCAGCCTGCCCATGGCTAGATCACTCCGCTTCGGGTCTTGGGCGCGCTACTCAATCGCCCTATTCGGACTCGCTTTCGCTACGGCTTCCCCACACGGGTTAACCTCGCAACACACCGCAAACTCGCAGGCTCATTCTTCAAAAGGCACGCAGTCACGAGACACCAAGCAAGCTTGATGTCCGACGCTCCCACGGCTTGTAGGCACACGGTTTCAGGTACTATTTCACTCCGCTCCCGCGGTACTTTTCACCATTCCCTCACGGTACTATCCGCTATCGGTCACCAGGGAATATTTAGGCTTAACGGGTGGTCCCGCCAGATTCACACGGGATTTCTCGGGCCCCGTGCTACTTGGGTGTCTCTCAAACGAGCCGCTGACGTTTCGACTACGGGGGTCTTACCCTCTACGCCGGACCTTTCGCATGTCCTTCGCCTACATCAACGGTTTCTGACTCGTCTCACAGCCGGCAGACTGTAAAAGAGAGATCCCACAACCCCCCAAGCGCAACCCCTGCCGGGTCTCACACGCTTGAGGTTTGGCCTCATCCAGTTTCGCTCGCCACTACTCCCGGAATCACGGTTGTTTTCTCTTCCTGCGGGTACTGAGATGTTTCACTTCCCCGCGTTCCCTCCACACCGCCTATATATTCAGCGGTGGGTGACAGCCCATGACGACTGCCGGGTTTCCCCATTCGGAAACCCCCGGATCAAAGCCTGGTTGACGACTCCCCGGGGACTATCGTGGCCTCCCACGTCCTTCATCGGTTCCTGGTGCCAAGGCATCCACCGTGCGCCCTTAAAAACTTGGCCACAGATGCTCGCGTTCACTGTGCAGTTCTCAAACAACGACCAACCACCCGTCACAACCCGCCGAAGCAGATCTTTACCAGGGTCGGCATTGAGGTCGGGAACAAGTTCCGTACCCTCAGATACCCAACAGCGTGCCCGACACCCTCGCCCCTCCTCGTTCCGTTCCACGCCGAAGCAGTACTGGGAAGAGAAGCAGGTCAAGTGTGCCGAGTAGTCAACGTTCCACCCATGAGCAACCAGCATCAGACATTCGCTGATGTACTGGCCTCTGGACTGTCAGCCAAGCTGGCAGCCAAGAAGTGCTCCTTAGAAAGGAGGTGATCCAGCCGCACCTTCCGGTACGGCTACCTTGTTACGACTTCGTCCCAATCGCCAGTCCCACCTTCGACAGCTCCCTCCCACAAGGGGTTGGGCCACCGGCTTCGGGTGTTACCGACTTTCGTGACGTGACGGGCGGTGTGTACAAGGCCCGGGAACGTATTCACCGCAGCAATGCTGATCTGCGATTACTAGCGACTCCGACTTCATGGGGTCGAGTTGCAGACCCCAATCCGAACTGAGACCGGCTTTTTGAGATTCGCTCCACCTCGCGGTATCGCAGCTCATTGTACCGGCCATTGTAGCACGTGTGCAGCCCAAGACATAAGGGGCATGATGACTTGACGTCGTCCCCACCTTCCTCCGAGTTGACCCCGGCGGTCTCCCGTGAGTCCCCAGCACCACAAGGGCCTGCTGGCAACACGGGACAAGGGTTGCGCTCGTTGCGGGACTTAACCCAACATCTCACGACACGAGCTGACGACAGCCATGCACCACCTGTACACCGACCACAAGGGGGCGACCATCTCTGGCCGTTTCCGGTGTATGTCAAGCCTTGGTAAGGTTCTTCGCGTTGCGTCGAATTAAGCCACATGCTCCGCCGCTTGTGCGGGCCCCCGTCAATTCCTTTGAGTTTTAGCCTTGCGGCCGTACTCCCCAGGCGGGGCACTTAATGCGTTAGCTGCGGCACGGACGACGTGGAATGTCGCCCACACCTAGTGCCCACCGTTTACGGCGTGGACTACCAGGGTATCTAATCCTGTTCGCTCCCCACGCTTTCGCTCCTCAGCGTCAGTATCGGCCCAGAGATCCGCCTTCGCCACCGGTGTTCCTCCTGATATCTGCGCATTTCACCGCTACACCAGGAATTCCGATCTCCCCTACCGAACTCTAGCCTGCCCGTATCGACTGCAGACCCGGGGTTAAGCCCCGGGCTTTCACAACCGACGTGACAAGCCGCCTACGAGCTCTTTACGCCCAATAATTCCGGACAACGCTCGCGCCCTACGTATTACCGCGGCTGCTGGCACGTAGTTAGCCGGCGCTTCTTCTGCAGGTACCGTCACTTTCGCTTCTTCCCTGCTGAAAGAGGTTTACAACCCGAAGGCCGTCATCCCTCACGCGGCGTCGCTGCATCAGGCTTTCGCCCATTGTGCAATATTCCCCACTGCTGCCTCCCGTAGGAGTCTGGGCCGTGTCTCAGTCCCAGTGTGGCCGGTCGCCCTCTCAGGCCGGCTACCCGTCGTCGCCTTGGTGAGCCATTACCTCACCAACTAGCTGATAGGCCGCGGGCTCATCCTGCACCGCCGGAGCTTTCCACACAGGATCATGCGATCCCGTGTCGTATCCGGTATTAGACCCCGTTTCCAGGGCTTGTCCCAGAGTGCAGGGCAGATTGCCCACGTGTTACTCACCCGTTCGCCACTAATCCACCCCGAAGGGCTTCATCGTTCGACTTGCATGTGTTAAGCACGCCGCCAGCGTTCGTCCTGAGCCAGGATCAAACTCTCCGTGAATGTGTACCCGTAATCGGGTGCAACACCACGAGAGCGGAACAACCAGGAGGAATAATCCTGGTCGTTCACAGCGTCCTCGCTGTGCGCCTCCCACAACGTGGGAGGACTTTTTCAAAGGAACCTCGCCACTGGACATGATGTCCAGTAGACGGGGTATCAACATATCTGGCGTTGACTTTTGGCACGCTGTTGAGTTCTCAAGGAACGGACGCTTCCTTTGTACTCACCCTCTCGGGCTTTCCTCCGGGCGCTTCCCTTCGGTATTTCGTGTGTCCAACCCTACCAGATCCGTTTTCCGTTCCGTTCCCGGTTCGGATTTCATTTCCGGTGGCCGTTGGAGGGCCTTTGCCTTTCGGCGTTTCCGACTCTATCAGATCTTTCCGGCTTCCCGGTCCGTTCCGATTTTCATCGGCGCCTTTCAGGTTTTCGCTTTCGCGTTTCCCTTTTCGGCGGTTCCGACTTTATCAGAAGTTTTGGGCCGGTCTGACCGGCTCAGGATTCCGATTCATCGGGGGTGGCTTCTCGATTGATGTGATTCGAGAAGCAGATGGATTTTCACTGCCGCCGTGCGAGCTGTCCAGCTCTAGGCAACTGTTCGAATCTACCTCCCCGGTCCTTCCGTGTCAACGGTTTTTCCGGAGCGATGAGGAGACTAGCAGGTCAGAACGGTCGTACGCACATCACGCCGCAGTGGGGACGGACGCGCTCCGCTCCGATGCGTCGATGTCGCCGGTCTCGCCCTCGCGCGCCGCCCGGCCGCCGAGGACGTAGACGTATGCGAGGAACGCCAGCTCGGCGGCGATTCCGATGGTGATGCGGGCCCAGGTGGGCAGGCCGGAGGGGGTGACGAAGCCTTCGATGGCGCCGGACACGAGCAGGACCAGAGCCAGGCCGATGGCCATTCCCAGGGCGGAGCGGCCTTCTTCCGCCATGGCCGCGCGGCGGGTGCGCGGGCCGGGGTCGATCAGCGTCCAGCCGAGGCGCAGTCCCGTTCCGGCGGCTACGAAGACGGCGGTCAGCTCCAGCAGGCCGTGCGGGAGCAGCAGCCCCAGGAAGGTGTCCAGACGGCCCGCGGAGGACATCAGGCCGAGGCCGACGCCCACGTTGAGCATGTTCTGGAAGAGGATCCAGATGACCGGTATCCCCAGGAAGGCGCCCAGGACCAGGCACATCGCGGCCGCTTGGGCGTTGTTCGTCCACACCTGGGCGGCGAAGGACGTCGCCGGGTGGCTGGAGTAGTACGTCTCGTACTCACCTCCGGGGCGGGTCATGTCCCGCAGCGCCGAAGGGGCCGCGATCGAGGACTGCACCTCCGGGTGCGTGCCGACCCACCAGCCGATCACGGCCGCGAGGGCTACGGACAACAGGGACACCGGAATCCACCAGCGCCGGGACCGGTAGACCGCGGCGGGGAACGCGTGGGTCAGGAAGCGGGTGACGTCTCTCCAGGAGGCGCGGCGCGTGCCCGTCACGGCACTACGCGCGCGTGCCACCAGCTGTGTGAGGCGTCCGGTGAGCTGCGGGTCCGGGGCGCTGGACTGGATCAGGGAGAGATGGGTGGCGGTGCGCTGGTAGAGCGTGACGAGCTCGTCGACCTCAGGGCCGGTGAGCCGGCGCTGGCGGCGTACCAGGGCGTCGAGCCGGTCCCACTCGGCTGCGTGGGCCGACACGAAGACGTCGAGGTCCATCGGATTGGCTGCTCCTCGGCTTCTCGTACTGCTCCTACTGCGGCGCGATCACTCATCAGCTTGGCAGACTGGCGGTGGCGGGGGCAGCGACGGGAAGGACGGCGGGCGTGAGCGAGCTTGTGACGGGCGAGGCGGTGGCGCTGGAGCTGCGTCCCGCGAAGCTGCCGAGCCGGGTGCTCGCCCTCCTGATCGACATGGTCGTGGCCTGGTCGGTGTACCTGGCCGTGACGCTGGGGCTGCTCGCGGCGACCGCGTCCCTCGACGACGCGGCGGTCGCCGCCGTCGCCGTGGCGACGTTCGTCCTGGTGCTCGTGGGCGTGCCCATAGCGATCGAGACGCTCAGCCACGGGCGGTCGCTGGGGAAACTGGCCTGCGGGCTGCGGGTCGTACGGGACGACGGCGGGCCGATCCGGTTCCGGCACGCCCTGGTGCGCGGGGCCGTCGGCGTCGTCGAGATCCTGATGACGTTCGGGGTGGTCGCCTGCATCGCGTCCTTGGTCTCGGCGCGGGGGCGGCGGCTCGGGGACGTGTTCGCGGGGACGCTCGTCGTACGGGAGCGGGTGCCCACAGGGCAGACGGCGTACGTGCCCGCGCCGCCGCCGTGGCTCGCGGGGCGGTTCTCCGAGCTCGATCTGTCGGCGGTTCCGGACGGCCTGTGGCTGGCGATACGGCAGTACCTGACGCGCATGGGGCAGTTGGATCCGCAGGTCGGCTGGGGCATGGCGGAGCGCCTGGCGGGCGATCTGGTGGCGCGGACGGGCGCCCCGGCTCCGGCGGGGGTGCCGCCGGCCGCGTTCCTGGCCGCCGTGGTGCACGAGCGGCAGGCGCGGGAGGCGCAGCGCGCCTTCGGCGGGGCCGCGGTTGAGGGGAGTGCGCCGTACCCGGGCCCCTACGCGCCGGTTGCGCACGCCCCGAGTGCGCCCAGCTCCCCCACCCCGGTCCCGTACCCCCCGCCGGCTCCTCACGCCCCCCTGCCCTCGGCGGGGCAGTGGGCTCCGCCGTCGCCTGCTGCGGCGGACGCGGAGGCGCCCCGGGCCGTGCCCCGTGCCGTGCCGGAGTCCGGGCCTCGTGACGAGCCGCGTCGGCCGTCGACGGGCTTCGTGCCGCCGGCGTAGGGCGGGCGTCAGGGGAAGGTCGATGGTGGCGACTCGAGGTGTTCGAGCTCGATGCCGGGGGCCGCGAGGACGACGTCGCCGCTGAGGTGGACGGTGTGCTGCTCGCCCGTGTCCAGGGCTGTGACCTGGTATTCGTCCACGGTCAGCGGGCCGTTGTCAGTGGCGTGTGCTTCTCTCGTCAGCAGGGCCCAGGACTGGTCGAGGGTGCGCGGCGCCAGGACCGGGTCAGTGAAGGCGACCAGGCGGACGCGGGTCGCGGGGGAATCGGGGGTGAGGCGCAGCAGCCGGGCGGTGGCGACGAGGAAGGCGGGGGACGTGCCGGTGAAGGCATGAGCGGGGGCGTTGTTCTCGGTGGCGTGCGCGCCGGTGGCGTCGGTGCGGACCCAGGTGACGCCGTCGAGGGCGGCGGCCCGCACGTGCCAGCCGGAGGCGTTCAGTTCGAGACGGATGGGGCGGCCCAGTTCGTCGACGGCCAGGTCGATGGAGCCCGTGTGGTCGCCGGAGGGGCCGGTGCGCTGGGCGACGTAGCGCCAGCCGGAGGGGCCGGGCGCGCAGTGGAAGTGTTCCTCAGCCAGGGGGGTGTGATCGTGCGGATCGTGCAGCGAATAGCGACCGCGGGGCATGGGGCTCGGTCCTTGTCGGGGGACGTGCGGTAGGGCGTCGTCGACGCTGGGGAGCGTCGGGCAGAGCGATGGAGCGTCGTGGGGCGAGCGTACGGAGCGTCGTGAGGCGAGCCGTCGGGGGGCGCGCAGTCGAGTGCCGGCGAACTAGTGAGCCGAGGGCTCGTGAGCCG
The DNA here is from genome assembly GCF_022698285.1 of Streptomyces sp. AN091965. Taxonomy (NCBI): domain Bacteria; kingdom Bacillati; phylum Actinomycetota; class Actinomycetes; order Kitasatosporales; family Streptomycetaceae; genus Streptomyces; species Streptomyces sp. AN091965. The sequence continues at coordinate 4,204,845 of NZ_JALDMY010000001.1, forward strand.
GGAGCTCGTGAGCCGAGGGCTCGTGGGGCGGGAGCTAGTGCGTCGAGAGCTCGTGAGGCAGCGCGCCGTCAGGGATGCGGAGTCGGGCGTCCTGACGGTGAGGCTGCTGGGGCCAGCCCCGGGCTCGCGGGACGGCCATGACGCGGTCCCGGGCCACGACCATGGCGCGGTTCCGGGCCGGTACGCCGACAGGCCCCCGCCACAACGGCGAGGGCCTGCTGGAGACGCACGGCCGGGATCGGCCGGACGGGCCGGGCACCGCCCCGGGGATCGGGAGCGGCCCGAGGTGAGGGCCGCTCCGTGATCAGGGGCGGTACGCGGGCCGGATCAGTAGCGGTAGTGGTCCGGCTTGTACGGGCCCTCGACCTCGACGCCGATGTACGCGGCCTGCTCGGGGCTGAGCGTCGTGAGCTTCACGCCGAGCGCGTCCAGGTGCAGACGGGCGACCTTCTCGTCGAGGTGCTTCGGCAGCGTGTAGACGCCGATCGGGTACTCGTCCTGCTTGGTGAACAGCTCGATCTGGGCCAGGGTCTGGTCCGCGAAGGAGTTGGACATCACGAAGGACGGGTGGCCCGTGGCGTTGCCCAGGTTCAGCAGGCGGCCCTCGGAGAGGACGATGAGGACCTTGCCGTCCTCGAAGGTCCAGGTGTGGACCTGCGGCTTGACCTCGTCCTTGACGATGCCCGGGATCTGCGCGAGGCCGGCCATGTCGATCTCATTGTCGAAGTGGCCGATGTTGCCCACGATCGCCTGGTGCTTCATCTTGGCCATGTCGGCGGCCATGATGATGTCCTTGTTGCCGGTCGTGGTGATGAAGATGTCGGCGGTCTCGACGACCTCGTCCAGGGTGGTGACCTGGTAGCCGTCCATCGCGGCCTGCAGGGCGCAGATCGGGTCGACCTCGGTGACGATGACGCGGGCGCCCTGGCCGCGCAGAGACTCGGCGCAGCCCTTGCCGACGTCGCCGTAGCCGAAGACCACGGCGGTCTTGCCGCCGATGAGGACGTCGGTGGCGCGGTTGATGCCGTCGATGAGCGAGTGGCGGCAGCCGTACTTGTTGTCGAACTTCGACTTGGTGACGGCGTCGTTCACGTTGATCGCCGGGAAGAGGAGCTTGCCGTCGCGCTGCATCTCGTACAGGCGGTGGACGCCGGTCGTGGTCTCCTCGGTGACACCACGGATCTCCGAGGAGAGCTGGGTCCACTTCTGCGGGTTCTCGGCCAGGGTGCGGTTGAGGACCTGGAGGATGACGCGGTGCTCGTCGTTCTCGGCGGTCTCGACGGCCGGGGCCTTGCCGTCCTTCTCGTACTGGACGCCCAGGTGGACGAGCATGGTGGCGTCGCCGCCGTCGTCCAGGATCATGTTCGGGCCGCCGGTGGGCGAGTTCGGCCAGGTCAGGGCCTGCTCGGTGCACCACCAGTACTCCTCCAGGGTCTCGCCCTTCCAGGCGAAGACCGGGATGCCCTGGGGGTCGTCCGGGGTGCCGTTCGGACCGACGGCGATGGCCGCGGCGGCGTGGTCCTGGGTCGAGAAGATGTTGCAGGAGACCCAGCGGACCTCGGCGCCGAGGGCGACCAGGGTCTCGATGAGCACGGCGGTCTGCACGGTCATGTGCAGCGAGCCCATGATCCGGGAGCCGGCGAGCGGCTGGCTGGCGGCGAATTCCTTGCGGATCGCCATCAGGCCGGGCATCTCGTGCTCGGCGAGGGTGATCTCCTTGCGGCCGAACTCGGCCAGGGAGAGATCGGCGACCTTGAAGTCCTTGCCGTTGACGGCAGTCATGATGAGCTGCTCCTCGTGATGGGTCGAGGGTGGGCGTGGCTGATCTGCGGCGTCGGGGCACGGAGACACACCGGCGCGCGCAGCGCAGTCCGTCGGAGGCCCTCTCTCCCTCGGCCGGTCCAGGAGCGGACCGCCCGACCGCCATCAGCAGCGACGTCTGGCACTGTCACGAATCTACACCGATCGGCGCAGTGAGCCACAAGGGTGCCGGGAGAGGGGCCGTGGCTGAATCGCTACCTTCCCCGAGGCTGAGCAAAGGCCATCAGCCCATGACGAACCGGGACCTTTGCGCTTTTGCTCCTGTCCCTGTCTGTTGCAGGATGCCTGGAGATCGGGAACATATGCGCGATCTTGTTCGGTCAAGGCGTTAGGAGAACCACGTGACCAGTCCGGCCGACCCCCCGACCGGCGCCGACGGGCAGAAGAGGCTGAAGCTGCTCGCGGTGACCGCCTGCCCGACCGGCATCGCCCACACGTACATGGCGGCGGAGAAGCTCCAGCAGGCCGCCGACCGTCTCGGCGTCGACATGAAGGTGGAGACGCAAGGCTCGATCGGGGCCGAGAACGTGCTGTCTGACAACGATGTCAGAGACGCGGACGGCATCATCATCGCGGCCGACAAAGATGTGGACCGCGGCAGGTTCGCGGGCAAACGCGTGCTGTCCGTCGGGGTTTCCGAGGGCATCAGCCACCCCGAGCGGCTGATCGAGCGGGTCGGGAGCGCGCCCGTGCAGGGCGGCGACGGGGCCGGGAGCGGCGGCACGGGCGCGGCCACCGGCGGTGGGGGCGGGGGCGGCGGCCGGGAGCGGAGCGTCGCGTACAAGGCGCTGATGAACGGCGTCTCGTACATGATCCCGTTCGTCGTGGTCGGCGGTCTGCTGATCGCGATCTCGCTGTCGCTCGGCGGGCACACCGACCCGAAGGGCGGGCTCGTCATCCCGGACGACTCGTTCTGGATGCACGTGAACCAGATCGGCGTCATCGGGTTCACGCTGATGGTGCCGATCCTGTCGGGGTACATCGCGTACGCGATCGGGGACCGGCCCGCCCTGGTGCCGGGCATGATCGGCGGGTGGATCGCCAACACCGGTGAGCTGTACGACTCCAAGGCGGGGGCGGGCTTCATCGGGGCGATCGTGACCGGGTTCCTGGCCGGGTATCTGGTGCTGTGGATCAAGAAGGTCAAGGTCCCGAAGTTCGTCCAGCCGATCATGCCGATCATCGTGATCCCGATCCTGGCGACGAGCGCGCTCGGGCTCTTCTTCATCTACGTCATCGGCAAGCCGATCTCGTGGGTCTTCGAGCATCTGACGGACTGGCTCAGCGGGATGACGGGCACGAGCGCGATCCTGCTCGGCGCGATCCTGGGGCTGATGATCGCCTTCGACATGGGTGGTCCGGTCAACAAGACGGCGTTCCTGTTCGGCGCGGGGCTCATCGCCACCGGCAACCAGACCGTCATGGGCATGTGCGCGGCCGCGATTCCGGTGATGCCGCTCGGGCAGGGTCTCGCGACGCTGATCCGCAAGCGGCTGTACACGGAGCAGGAGCGGGAGACCGGGCTCGCGTCGCTGTTCATGGGGCTGTTCGGGATTTCGGAAGGTGCAATTCCGTTTGCTGCCGCGCGGCCCGCGCAGGTCATTCCCGCGAACATGCTCGGCGGTGCCGTGGCCGGTGCGATCGCGGGCCTCGCGAGCGTGAAGGACGCGGTGCCGCACGGCGGGCCGATCGTCGCGGTGCTCGGTGCGGTCGGCGGTGTGCCCATGTTCTTCGTCGCCGTGGCCGCGGGAACGGCCGTCACCGCCCTCGTCACCGTGTCGCTGGTGGATCTGAGCGAGCGGAGGCGGCGCGGGGTGCCGGTCGGCGGGGTCGGCGTGGCCGAGCCGGTGCCGGCCGGTGTGGGCACGGGGACCGGCGGGGCGGCTGTGTCCGGGGCCGGGGCCGCGCGAACCGGAGGGCGGGAGTCCGCCGTCTCGGCTCCGGTGGCCGCTCCCCCGGTGGCCGGGGATGCGGCGCCCGAGGTGCTCTCGGGCTATCTCACCCGGCAGACCGTCAAGGTCGAGCTCACCGCCGAGGACAAGGAGGCCGCGATCCGCGAGATGGCCGGGCTCCTTGCGCGTACCGGCAAGGTCACCGACGTGGAGGAACTGGTGCGGACGGCGCTCGCGCGCGAGGCGCAGGGCACCACGGGGCTCGGTGAGGAGATCGCGATCCCGCATGCCAAGACCGACGCGGTGACCTCGCCGGTCGTGGGCTTCGCGCGGTCGGCCGAGGGCATCGAGTGGGGGTCGCTCGACGGTACGAAGGCCAAGCTGATCTTCATGATCTCCGTGCCGGAGGCCGCCGCGGGCGACGAGCATCTGCGGATCCTCGCGTTGCTGTCGCGGAAGCTCATGGATGGGGGGTTCCGGGAGCGGCTCGTGGCCGCGGGGGATGAGGCCGCGGTGCTGGAGGTGCTGCGCGAGGTTCAGTGAGCCTCGGCGTTCGTTCGTACGACGAAGGGGCCCCGCACCGGTGTTGGTGCGGGGCCCCTTTTGCGTACGCCCTGGGTCAGTGGCCGGGCTCCGGAGGCGGGCCGCCCGGGGACTTGGCCGGGTTGGTGCCCGCGGCGGCCGCGTCCTCGCGGTATATGTCCGGCTCCAGGTAGATCACGCGGGCGATCGGGACTGCCTCGCGGATGCGGGTTTCGGCGGCGTTGATGGCGTCGGCGATCTCGCGGGCGGTGTCGTCGTGCTGGACGGCGATCTTGGCGGCGACGAGCAGTTCCTCCGGGCCGAGGTGGAGGGTGCGCATGTGGATGATGCGAGTGACGGTGTCGCCGTCGACGATGGCCTTCTCGATCTTCTGGACCTCTTCGGTGCCCGCGGCCTCGCCGAGCAGCAGCGACTTGGTCTCGGCCGCGAGGACGATCGCGATGAGGATCAGCAGGGCGCCGATGCAGAGCGTGCCGACACCGTCCCAGACGCCGTCGCCCGTGGCGAGCGCGAGGCCGACGCCGCCGAGCGCGAGGACCAGGCCGACGAGGGCGCCGAAGTCCTCCAGGAGGACGACGGGCAGCTCGGGTGCCTTGGCGCGGCGGATGAACTCCTTCCAGGAGAGCGATCCGCGCAGGGTGTTGGATTCCTTGATGGCCGTCCGGAAGGAGAACGACTCGGCGATGATGGCGAACACCAGGACACCGACCGGCCAGTACCAGTGCTCGATCTCGTGCGGGTGCTTGATCTTCTCGTAGCCCTCGTAGAGGGCGAACATGCCGCCCACGGAGAAGAGCACGATGGAGACGAGGAACGCGTAGATGTAGCGCTCGCGGCCGTACCCGAAGGGGTGTTGTGGAGTGGCCTCGCGCTGGGCCTTCTTGCCGCCGAGGAGCAGCAGGCCCTGGTTGCCGGAGTCGGCGAGCGAGTGCACGCTCTCGGCCAGCATCGACGACGAGCCACTGAAGAGGAACGCCACGAACTTGGCCACCGCGATCGCGAGGTTGGCGCCGAGTGCCGCCACGATCGCCTTTGTTCCGCCTGACGCACTCATGTGTGCCCGTTGTCCCTTCCGTTGCGTGCCGCGCCTGCCGCGTGACACGCGTACGTTCTCCGTTCCGCGGCGGCCGGGCGCCGATGGGCCCGGCCGGTGCGGTGCGTCATTGTTGCAGCACGGGAGGCGTGGGGTGGGTCAGGCCACCACGGTGGCGCGGAAAAGGGTGCCGCTGCCGGAGACGTCGGCCTTCTCGTCCGCGGGCACGAACACGGATCCGCCGGGTGTGAGGGAGAGGTCGCCCACGCGGACCTCGCCCGCCGCGCAGAGCAGGATCTGCGGCGTCCCCGCGGTGAGGTCGTGCCGGGCGTCGCCCTCGGGCAGGACGTAGCGGGAGAGCCGGAACTCGTCGATCGGCGTCTCGTAGACCTCCTCGCCGTCGGGAGACGCCTCGGGGCGCAGGATGCCGGGGTCGCTCGCCTCGAAGCGGACGACGCGCAGGAGTTCGGGCACGTCGACGTGCTTGGGGGTGAGGCCGCAGCGCAGCACGTTGTCGGAGTTGGCCATGATCTCGACGCCCATGCCGTTGAGGTAGGCGTGCGGGACCCCGGCGCCGAGGTAGAGGGCCTCGCCGGGCTTGAGGGTGACGTGGTTGAGCAGCATGGCGGCGATGACGCCGGGGTCGCCGGGGAAGTGCCGGGCCGCGTCGGCGTACGGGGCGTAGGGGCCACCGAGGTGCTCGGCGGCGGTCGCGGCCTCGGTGACCGCGCGCGCCATCTCCTCGCGGTCGGCGGTCAGGACGGCCGTGAGGACCTCGCGCAGCGCCGCGTCCTCGGGCTTGGCCCGCAGCAGGTCGACGTACGGCTTGAGGGAGTCCACGCCGAGGCCCTCGATGAGGTCGGCGGCCTCGGCGGGCGGGCGGAAGCCGCACAGGCCGTCGAACGGCGTGAGCGCGCAGATCAGTTCGGGCTTGTGGTTGGCGTCCTTGTAGTTGCGGTGGGGCGCGTCGAGCGGGATGCCGCGGGCCTCTTCGTCCTCGAAGCCCTCGCGGGCCTGCTCCAGGTCCGGGTGCACCTGTACGGACAGGGGGGCGCCCGCGGCGAGGATCTTCAGGAGGAAGGGCAGGCGCGGGCCGAACTTGTCGGCGGCGCGGGCGCCGAGCTCGGCGCGCGGGTCCTCGTCGATCACCTCGTTGAGCGGCCCGCGCTCGGTGCGCGAGGGCGCGCCCGGGTGGGCGCCCATCCACATCTCGGCCTGCGGTTCGCCGGTCGGCTCGACACCGAGGAGACCCGCGATGGCGGTGGTGGAACCCCAGGCGTAGGGGCGGATGGTGTTGGTGAGGCGGTCCACGGAAGGGTCTCCCTTACGGGCGTGCGGGGACGCGGGCGGGCGCGTCCTTCGGTGCGGGTACGCGCGTGCCCCCTACGGGTACGGGTGCGCGCGGGCGGGCGCCCGTACGGGGGCCGGGATCATGATCGGCTCCCGGAGGCGAGCGCCAGGTAAACGGCGGCGAAATCCGTGAGGGCGATCAGTTCGGCCAGGCGCTCCAGGTCGTCGCCGTCCTCGGGGTCGAGCTCGCTGAGGGCGATGTCGTGGCTCTGGGCGAGCTCGCGGGCGGCGGGCGCCGCGGTGAGGCCGCCCGCGTCGGCGGAGCGGTCGCGCAGCAGGACCGCGCGGGCGCGCAAGGGGCCCGGCTCTTCGACGCGGTCGCGGAAGAAGTCGTCGCTGTCGGTGCCGCCGGTGAGGCCGCGCGCGAGCAGCGAGGCGTGCGCGGGCAGCGCTTCGGGGAGCTCGGCGGCGAGCGCGGGGTGCCCGGCCAGCTCGGCGAGCGCGGCGGCGAAGCGGCGGCCCACGGGGCCCGCGCTCTCGCCCTCGGTCCAGATCAGCGGCAGCGCTTCGGCCAGCTCGGTCGCGAGGGTCTTGGCGGGGTTGTGGTAGGTCGCGACGGCGGGGCCGCAGCGCTCCGCGACGCCGTCGAGCCGGTCGGCGACCTTCTGGAGGGTCTCCACGGGGGCGGTGACCAGGCCGGTGCGGTCGAGCAGGGCGAGCAGGGGGACGAGCAGGGACCACAGGGTGCCGGGGGCGGCGGCCGGGGCGCCTGTGCCGTCGGCGTCGTCCGTGCTGGGCCGGGGCGCCAGGGCCATCGGGACGGTGAGGCCGTGCGAGCCGCTGACGCCCTCGGCGAGCGGGGAGCGGGCCGGGGCCACGGCGGCGACGGTGCAACCGCGGCGGTAGGACTGCTCGGCGAGGAGCGAGAGGCCCGGCTCCGTGCCGTCGGGCGTGGCGATGAGCAGCAGGTCCACGGGGCCGACCCAGCCGGGCAGGGACCAGCGCAGGGCGCCCGCCGCGGGGGCGACGCCGGTGGGGGCGATCCTGATGACGGGGCAGCCGGTGCCCACGAGGGCGCCGATGAGGTCGGCGACGCCGGCGGCGGCCGTGCCGGGGCCCGCGATCAGGACGGCGCGGGGGCGGCCGTCCGGTTTCAGCTCCGTGACGCCGGACTCGGTGGTGTGGCGGACCGCGGTCCGTACGCGGGCGCCCGCTTCGGCGGCGCCGCGCAGCAGGTCACGCAGGTCTGCGCGGGCGAGCTCGTCGGGGGCGTCCAGGAGCGACTCGTCGAGCATGGGGGTCCGGCCTCCGATCGCCGTGCGCGGCAGGGGTGCGGTCGGGCGTCCGTGCGGGGTGCACGCCTGCCCTCTTCTGATCCTTACTCGGGGCGGCGGGCCTCGTCGACCAGGAGTACGGGGATGCCGTCGCGGATCGGGTAGGCGAGGCCGCAGTCGGTGCCTTCCGCGGTGCAGACCAGCTCGTCGTCCGTCTCCTTGAGAGGGGCGTGGCAGGCCGGGCAGGCGAGGATCTCCAGGAGGCCGGCTTCGAGCGGCATGGGGTGGTCCCTTCGGGGTGGGGTCGTGCGGCCCGCCCAGCCTATCGCTGGCCTGGGGGCCTTGGGCGGGGGCGGGCCTCCGGGGGGGCTGGGGCCCTGCCCGGGGTGGGGCTGCGGCCCTGGGCCCGCCCCTCCCCTGGTGTCGCTCTCCGGGTGCGGGCCCGGTGGGCACAGACGCGGGGCACAACGCGGAGGCGCGGGCCTGCGCGGCTACGCCCTGATGATCGCCAGAGCCGCGTCGCGGGTCTTCTCCATGGTCTGCTGGTCGCGGGCCTCCGCGTTGAGGCGGAGGAGCGGCTCCGTGTTGGAGGCGCGGACGTTGAACCACCAGTCGGCCGTCGTGACCGTCAGGCCGTCCAGCTCGTCGAGGGTGACGCCGTCCTGGCCTTCGTACGCGGCCCTGATCGCGGCGAGGCGGGCCTGCTGGTCGGCCACCGTGGAGTTGATCTCGCCGGAGCCCACATAGCGGTCGTACTGCTCCACGAGGCCCGACAGGGGGCCCTCCTGGCCGCCGAGGGCGGCCAGGACGTGCAGGGCGGCCAGCATGCCGGTGTCGGCGTTCCAGAAGTCGCGGAAGTAGTAGTGCGCGGAGTGCTCGCCGCCGAAGATCGCGCCGGTGGCGGCCATTTCCTGCTTGATGAAGGAGTGGCCCACGCGGGTGCGCACCGGGGTGCCGCCGTTCTCGCGTACGACTTCGGGGACGGTCCAGGAGGTGATCAGGTTGTGGATGACGGTGCCGGAGCCGCCGTTGCGGGCCAGTTCACGGGCGGCGACCAGGGCGGTGATCGCCGACGGGGAGACCGGCTCACCCCTCTCGTCGACGACGAAGCAGCGGTCGGCGTCGCCGTCGAAGGCGATGCCGATGTCGGCGCCTTCCTCACGCACGCGCTGCTGGAGGTCGACGATGTTCGCCGGGTCCAGCGGGTTGGCCTCGTGGTTGGGGAAGGTGCCGTCCAGCTCGAAGTACATCGGCACCAGCGTCAGGGGCAGGCCCTCGAAGACGGTGGGCACGGTGTGGCCGCCCATGCCGTTGCCCGCGTCCACGACCACCTTCAGCGGCCGGATCGCCGAGAGGTCGACCAGGGACCGCAGATGCGCCGCGTAGTCCTTGAGGGTGTCCTGGCGGGTGAGCGTGCCGGGGGTGGACGCGGGCTCGGGGGCGCCTGTCCGCGCCCAGCTCTCCACCAGGGCGCGGATGTCGGCCAGGCCGGTGTCCTGGCCGACCGGGGCGGCGCCCGCGCGGCACATCTTGATGCCGTTGTACTGCGCCGGGTTGTGCGAGGCGGTGAACATCGCCCCCGGCAGGTTCAACGCGCCGGAGGCGTAGTACAGCTGGTCCGTGGAGCAGAGGCCGATCTCCGTGACGTCCACGCCGAGGGCCGCCGCGCCGCGCGCGAAGGCGCCGGAGAGGCCGGGCGACGAGGGCCGCATGTCGTGCCCGACGACGATCGCGGCCGCGCCCGTCACCCGCGCGAAGGCGGCGCCGAACTGCTCGGCCAGGGTCTCGTCCCACTGGTCCGGGACCACCCCGCGCACGTCGTACGCCTTCACGATCTGGGACAGATCAGCAGCCACGGCCAAGCCTCTCTTTACGTACGTTCAGCGACGCGTGGGGTGCCCGGGCGGGCGGCCGCACGCGGCGGACTTCGTCGACGGACTTCCTACGGACTTCCTACGGCGCCCCCAAACTACCTCCAACCACTGACAGCGGGTTGTGGCGGCGTTACACAAGGACGTCAGGGAAGCATCCACCCGAGCGCCGCCGTGCTCTGGCCCACCACGATCAGGCACATCACGAGCAGCAGGCCGAGGCTCCAGGGCAGCACCTTGCGCAGCAGATCGCCCTCCCTGCCCGCGAGTCCGACGGCCGCGCACGCGATGGTCAGGTTCTGCGGGGAGATCATCTTGCCGAGCACCCCGCCCGAGCTGTTGGCGGCGGCGAGGAGTTCGGGCGAGAGCCCCGACTGTTCGGCCGCGGTCACCTGGAGGGCGCCGAACAGCGCGTTCGCCGAGGTGTCCGAGCCGGTCACCGCGACGCCGAACCAGCCGAGCACCGGCGAGAGGAAGGCGAGGCCCGCGCCCGCGTCGGCCACGAAGTGCCCGATGGCGGCGGCCTGTCCGGAGAGGTTCATGACGTACGCGAGCGCGAGGACGCTCGTCACCGTCAGGATCGCGAACCGCAGTTCGTGGACGGTCGCCGCCCACTCCCGTGCCGCCACGCGCGCGTGGACGCCGAGTACGGCGGCCGTCCCGAACCCGGCGAGCAGCACGAGCGTGCCGCCGGTGGCCACCAGGGGCAGCGAGAAGACGTTGCCCCCGACCGGGTCGCCCGCGGGGTCGGCGACGTCCAGGAAGGGCCAGTCGAAGGTGCGAGTGGCCTCGGTGAGGAAGTCCTTGACGGGCGGGATCTGCGCGACGGAGAAGATCGCGACGATCAGGGCGTACGGGGCGTAGGCGCGCAGCACGTCGGCGCGCGGGTCGTCGTGGTCGAGGTCCTCGCTGCGCGCGCCGGTGAGGACCGCGGCGCGCACGGGCTCGGCTGCGGGCCTGCGCGCGTGCGGCACGGCCACGAGGGCGCCCGCGCCCGCCAAGGCGGCACCGATGTCGGCCAGTTGCGCAGAGACGTAGTTGGAGGCCGCGAACTGCGCGGCGGCGAAGGCGAAGCCGCAGACGAGGGCGGGCACCCAGGTCTCGCGCAGGCCGCGCCGTCCGTCGACGAGGGCGACCAGGAGCAGCGGCACGACGAGCGCGAGCAGCGGCGTCTGGCGGCCGACCACGGTGGCGACGGTGTCCAGGGGGATGCCGGTGACTTGCGCGAGCGTCACTACGGGGGTGCCCATGGCTCCGAAGGCGACGGGCGCGGTGTTGGCGACGAGGGCGACGACCGCGGCGCGCACCGGGTCGAAGCCGAGCGCCACGAGCATGACCGCGCTGATCGCGACGGGCGCACCGAAGCCCGCGAGGGCTTCGAGCAGCGCGCCGAAGCAGAAGGCGACGACGAGCGCCTGGATGCGCGGGTCGTCGGAGAGCCGTCCGAAGGAGCGTCTGAGGATGTCGAAGTGCCGGGTGCGGACGGTCATCCGGTACACCCACAGGGCGTTGACGACGATCCACAGGATGGGGAAGAGCCCGAAGACGGCCCCCTGGGCGGCGCTGGACACGGTCTGGCCGAGGGGCATGCCGAACACGAGCCAGGCGACGGCCACGGCCACGCACAGGCCGATGAGCCCGGCCCGGTGTGCCTTCATGCGGACGGCGCCGAGGAGGACGAGGACGGTGAGCAGGGGAAGGGTCGCGACGAGTGCGGACAGGCCGAGCGAGTCGGCCACGGGCTCCAGTTGCTGCACGAACACGGGGTGCCTCCCTGGATGATCCCTTGATCACGGGGTGGCGAAATAGTCGTGGCCTCGACAAACAGCCGTCAATCCGTGTGCCGGTGAAGATTCACTCATGGGCGTGCGGACCGCACGCCCGGCGGCATGGGAACAGGCCGGCCGGACTGCGTCCCGGTCGGCCTCGGACGTCAGGCGGGGGCCGTGCTCAGTTGTCCGGCGAGCGCAGCACCCGCAGATGGCCGCGGCGCGCGACCTCCATGGGGTCGGCTCCGCGCGCACCGCCGCCCGCACCCGCGGCGCGCTCCTGGGGCCGTGCGGCCTCCCGCACGGCGTTGGCGAGGGCTTCGAGGTCGTCGCCGCTGGGCCGGGCCGGGCCGGAGGCGTCGGCGAGCCGGACGACCTCCCAGCCGCGCGGCGCGGTCAGGCGCTCGGAGTGCTCGGCGCACAGGTCGTAGCAGTGGGGTTCGGCGTAGGTGGCGAGGGGGCCGAGGACCGCGGTCGAGTCGGCGTAGACGTACGTCAGCGTCGCGACGGCGGGTCGGCCGCAAGCGGTGCGCGAACAGCGACGTACAGGGCTCACGACGTTGGACGGTACCGCACTCTTGAGCGGGCCGCGACGACTCTCCACCAGGTCACTCCCCCGTGTCGTGCTGTGCCACCGTGCGTGGCGTGTCCGGAAAGCACCGCTCTGACCTGCGGAGACACAAGGGACCAACGGGGCCTGTGGTGTTGAACCCGGTCACCACTCGGAACAAATACTGCCAATCAGGGCGAGATCGGCGGTACAGGAGAGATGCACAATCGTGCCCAAGCTTGGCTGGAATGGTCAGGAAGCGACATGCCGTGCTCCGCGCGGAAAGGGCGATCTCGGGGACTACGCTTCGTCAGTGATGGACGACCCCGTACAGCCCCGCTCCGCCGAGCCGAGGCCCCGCCGCCGCGACCGCCACGGCAGGGGCATGCGCGGCCCCGTGGCGCCGCCGCAGGTCCCCCTCTCCACGAGCCGCGCCGAGGCCTTCACCGACCTCGTGCAGGACTCGGTGGAGCGCCTGGAGCGGCGCTGGCCGCAGCTCACCGAGATCGACTTCCTGGTGTTGGAGGTGCCTCCCACCGTCGGCGGCGCCCCCGACGACGAGTGGACCGGGGAGACCGTACCGCTCGGGGGGACCGTGACCGCGTCCGAGGGGCGGCCCGCGCGGGTCGTCATCTACCGGCGGCCCGTGGAGATCCGGACCAAGGGGCGGGACGAGCGGGCCGCGCTCGTCCACGAGGTGGTCGTCGAGCAGGTCGCCGAGCTCCTCGGGCTCTCCCCGGAGTCGGTGGACCCCCGCTACGGCGAGGACTGACCGGCCGGGCCCCCCTTACTTCTGGAGTACCTCCAGGTCCTGCTTCGCCCTCGGCACCTCCACCGTGCCCCTGTCGTCCGGCAGGGACTGGATCGTGAACATGGGGATGCCGTTCTCGGGGATCTCCAAGGTGCGCGACGCGTAGACAGGGGTGTCCGACTGGGGCTCCAGAGTGAGGGCGTAGGAGCCCTTCAGGCCCACGGGCGCGGGCGGGGCGACGGCGAGCGTCGTGCCCGCCTTGACCGTGTACGTCTTGCTGGTGGCCTCGCCCGCCTCCGTGCCCGGGGACGCGGTCACCTTGACGCGGGTGGTCTTGTCGGGGGCCGTCAGGGAGAGCGTGGTGCCCTTGGCGCGGTTGTCGGCGACGGTGGCGCGGGCGCCCACGGGGGCCGTCGCCGGGATGAACGCCGTCTCCTGCTTGGCGCCCTTGCCGCGCGTGACGCGGAGCGCCGCCACGACCGGGACCGGGTCCTCCGTGGGGGTGAGGACCAGCGAACCCGCCTCCCCCTTCGTCACGTCGCCCAGGTCAACGGCCGCCGTCATGCCGGACTTCACGTGCAGGCTCTCGTGCCCGGCCGGGGTGATCGAGCCGGTGGGCGAGGCGAGTTGGACCTTCAGGTCGGCGTCGTCGGCGCCGGGCGCGAACGCGACGAGACGCACCGAGGTCGCGTCCTTCGGGATGCCCGGCAGCACCAGACGGGGCGCCGGGTCGGTGGCGGCGGGCAGCCAGTCGCCGCCCAGCTCCTCGTCCGACGACTGGACCGCGGCGGCGACGCGGCCGCTGCGCGCGGTGACGTGCATCGTGAGGTCGGTCTGCGGCTTGGGTGTGAGCGTGGACAGGAGCACGGGGACGCTGGAGCGCGGCTGGATCTGGATGGACTCGCCGACCTCGGCCTTCAGGGCGCCGCCGGGGCCGTACAGCTCGATGTCCACGACCGCCGCCGCGTCGTCGGGGTTCATCAGGTGGACGTAGTCGTTGCGGCCCTTGGCCGTGCCGGCCCCCGGGAACCAGAAGTCGGTGTCAGGGGCGGTGCAGTTGGTGCCGTGCAGGCCGCGCCCCGCGCCCGCGCTGACCGAGGTCGTCTGCTGGGCGGTCCAGCCGGGCGCGAGGCGGCCGTCGGCACTGCCGATGAGCGTGGGGGCCTCCGCGCCCGACTCCTCGCCGGAGACCGGCTTCCCGGGCTCCTTCTGGGTCAGGAACGGCTTGGCGCCCTTGCCCTTGCCGCCCTGCGGCGCGTCCGTGAGCTGCTTGACGACGGGGAACAGCGCGGCCCCGCCCGCGCGCCCCGAGGCCCGCGAGGCGGGCGTGAACGCCGTGTACGTCGTCTCCGCGAGGTCGGACGTGCTGGGCTCCGGGCACAGCAGGCTCGTGCGCTCCACGGGCAGCCGCTTCGCCGCCGCGGCGCCGCCGTCGCCCGCGGGGGCGTTGACGGCGGCGAAACCGGTCACGGCGGCCAGGGCCGCCGCCGCGGCGATCAGGGACAGGGTGGTGCGGTTCACTGCTGGCTCCCGTCGGGACGCTCACTGTCGGTGCCGTGCGGGGGGCGCGGCGGCACCGGCGGGTGCTGCGGGTGGGCGGCGTCCGTGGCGTCGTAGGAGCCGTACGTCTGGCCGTAGCCGGGGTTCGTCTCGTACGTGCCGTACGTGCCTTCGTAGGCGTACGGGTCGTACTGGGCGCCCTGGTAAGGATCCGCCTGGTACGCCTGGTCGTAGCCTCCGGAGGCGTACTGGCCGCCCTGGTGGTGCTGTTCGCCGCCGTACGCGCCCTGGTCGGCGCCCGCGTGGGCGGGGGTCTGCCACTCGCCCTGGGCGGGCGCGTGCTGGGGCGGCGCGGGGGTGTGCTGGGCCGGAACGGCGCCCAGAGCGGCCTCTTCGGGGGTGCCGTCCGGGAACGCGCCCTCCTGGGGGCCCTGTTCGCCCTGGGCCCGCAGCCTGCGCGCCCTGCGGCCCTCGCCCGCGGCTGCCTGCGCGGGCACCAGCTGCTCCTCCGGGAGGTCGTCGTCCACGTCGCGGCGGCGGCCGGGCAGCGCGAGGACCACCAGGACGAGCGCGAGGGCGCCCTGCGTCCACAGCAGCGCCGTGTGGGCGGCCGGGGCCTCGTACGTGATGTCCAAGCGGCCGCCCGAGGCGGGCAGTTCGAAACCCTGGGCCCAGCCGTCCACGGTGGTCCTGGTCAGCGTGTGGCCGTCCAGGGTCGCCGTCCAGCCCGGGTCGACCGCGTCGGCGAGGCGCAGCACGCGGCCCTCGTCGCCGGACGGGACCTTCGTGTGCACCTCCACGGGGCCCGCGGCGACCGGCTCGGGGTCCTGGGAGCCGGACACGACGGCCGCGCGGGCGACCTGCCGGTCCACGCGCCACAGGGCGCTGCCGTCCTCCTGGCTGAGCCGGGTCAGGCCCGGTGTGGTGTCCAGGGTGCGGCTGAGCTGGCGCGGGGCGCCGTCGCGGACGAGGACGTAGCGCACGGCGTAGCCGCCGAGCTGGTCGGCCTGGTCGGCGCCGGAGCCCGTGAGGAGGCGGGCGACGATGCGGTCGAGGCGGGCGTCCGTGCCGTCCTTCGCGGCGAGTTCGGCGTCGCCGAGGCGGGCGCCGGAGCCGCGGACCAGCATGTAGGCGACCTCGGCCGGGGACGCGCTGTCCAGGACGAGCGTGCGGGCCTGGTCCTGGGTGCGGCTCTCCTCGGCGACGAACGCGGGCACCTGCACCGGGTCGCGGCGCTCCAGCGGGCCGTCGGCGCCGCGGATCATCCACCCGGCGGCGGCGAGCAGCGGCCCCGCGGCCGTGGCGAACGCGATGAGCGCGGCCACCGGCTGGCGCCAGCCGAAGCTCTGCTCGGCGACGCGCGCGCGTGCGCCGTCGGCGCCGAGCGCGGCGGCGGCGAGCAGCGCGATGCCGTACGCGAGCGTGGCCGGGCCCGCCCACGCCGAGCCGTTCGAAAGGGCGGCGAAGACCAGCGCGACCAGGGCGACGGCCCAGGCGGTGCGGACGGCCAGCTGCCGCTCGGCGCGCAGCAGGGCGGCGAGCGCGGCCAGGACGATGCCGATGAGCAGCAGGCCGTGCACGGTGCCGGGGCCGCCGGGGCTGCCGCCGAGCAGGTCGAGCGCGGACGCGGAGCCCGTGCCGTACGCGAGACCGGCCTCCTTGAAGAAGCCGGTCGGCAGCAGCGTGAGGGACCAGGGCGCGAGGACGAGCAGCGGCGTGCCGACGGCGGCCAGGAAGCGGGTGCCGTACGCGACGAGGTCGGCGCGGCGCAGCGCGAGCACCAGGAGGCCGACGACGGCGGCGATGGGCCACACGATGGGCGTGAAGGCCGTGGTGACGGTGAGCAGCAGCGCGTACGCCCACGTGGCGCGCCAGCTGCCGCGGCCGCCGTCCTGGGAGGTGAGCCCGGCGGCCGAGGCTCCCGCGCGCGCGATGAGCGGCAGCAGGACGGCGAGGACCGCGGTGCCGACGCGCCCGCCCGCGAGCGCGCCGGTGGTGGCGGGCAGGAAGGCGTACGCGACGGACGCCCACGCGCGCAGCAGCCGGGAGGTGACCAGGGGCCGGGACGCGAAGTAGGCGGTGAAGCCCGCGAGCGGCACCGAGCCGATCAGGAGGACGGTGACGGCGAGCCCGGTGGAGCCGAACAGGAGCGTCGACAGGCCGGCCAGGAGGGCCAGGTAAGGGGGCGCCGCGTCCGTGCCGCCGATGCCCACGGGGTGCCACGCGTCCGCGTACCGGGACCACAGGTCCGAGGCGTCGGCGGGCGCGGGCAGGAGCGCGCCGCCCGCGAGCGCGCCGCCGCCGAGCAACGACCGGCACGCGACGAGCGAGACGAAGAGCAGGACGACGAAGAGCAGCGGTCCGGGCTTGCGGGCGACGCGCTTGAGGCGCGCGAACTGCTCGATCTCCAGGAAGTCGGCGTCGTCTCCCCCGGGCCCCGACTCGACGGCTCCGTGCCGCCCCGCGGCGGAGACCTCGGGGTCGGAGTCGCCGCCGAGGTGGCCCGCGACCTGCTCGACGGTGGCGCGCACCGTGGCGCCGGGCGGCGGGAACAGGGGGCGCATCTCGCCGCCGGTCACCTGCGGCTTGCCGCGCTTCTTGCGGGCGGCGAGGATCCGCTCGGGCCGCAGCAGCGTGCCGAAGAGCCCGGCGACCTCGTCCAGGGCCTGGCCGGGCGCCTTGCCGAGGAGCAGCCCGAGCGTGCGCAGCAGGGTGCCGACGACGAGCCGGACGAGGACCCAGGGCAGCACGGCGGTGCGGGAGTTGGCGAGCAGGGTGTAGACCGCGCCCGCCTTGTCGACGCGGTGCGGCGAGGTCGCCGTACGGCCCACGCAGTCGACGGTGCGGCGCTCGCGCGAGGCGGCCTCCGCGTGCCGCACGACGGCGTCGGGGGCGACCAGGACGCGGTGTCCCGCCGCGTGGGCGCGCCAGCACAGGTCGACGTCGTCGCGCATGAGGGGCAGCCGGCGGTCGAACCCGCCGAGCCGCTCGAAGACCTCACGGCGGATCAGCATGCCCGCGGTGGACACGGAGAGCACGGGCCGTACGTGGTCGTGCTGGCCCTGGTCCTGTTCGCGCCGGTCGAGGCCGGTCCAGCGGCGGCCCGAGTGGGCGATGGAGACGCCGACTTCGAGCAGCTGTCTGCGGTCGTACCAGCCGCGGAGCTTGGGGCCGACGACCGCGACCTCGTTGCCCGCCTCGCGCTCCGCCTCGACGGCGCGCAGCAGTTCGGCGAGGGCGCCGGGCTCGGGCGCGCAGTCGTCGTGCAGGAGCCACAGCCACTGCTCGGGTTCGCCGTGCGGCAGGTCCGGCAGGTCGTAGGCCTCGTCGCGCCAGGTGCGGCTCACCGGGTCCCAGCCGCTGGGGCGCTTCAGATACGGCAGGTCCTCCGGGGTGAGGACGGGGGCCGTGCGCACCGCCTCGTCGACGGCGGTGCCGAAGCCGGAGCGGCGGGCCAGGTGCAGCACGCGGTCGTCGCCGAGGGCCTCGGTGACCAGGCGCGCGGAGTCGTCGGCGCTGCCGGTGTCGGCCGCGATCGCGTTCTGTACGGGGCGGTCCTGGCCGAGCAGTCCGGCGAGCGCGTCGGGCAGCCAGCGGGCGCCGTCGTGGGAGACGAGCACCGCTGTCACGACGTGCCGCGGGAACTCGGGTGGGCTCGCCGGATCGAACCCCGCCGCGCGGGACGGGTCGAACCCGGCGGCGGCGCCGTCGTGGTCTTGGGGGTGGCTGTGCACGGACATCGAGGTACGGGCCCCGGTTCGCTGGACTGCGGTGGACGCCCGTGCCCTGTGGGGGCGCCGTGGCGTCTCGGACGGGGCCCCACACTAACGGCTGGCGACACAACGGCCCGCCGCCTGTGGACAACTGGGGAGTGCCTGGCTGGTATGCCTTGCGGGTGCGTCACATGGCGCCGCCCACCCGTCCCTGGTAGGGGCGGATGGGCGGGCTGAGGGACGGTTCCGGAAGGGGCGGATCAGACGGCCGCTTTCTTCAGGCGGCGGCGCTCGCGCTCCGAGAGGCCGCCCCAGATGCCGAAGCGTTCGTCGTTCGCAAGCGCGTACTCAAGGCATTCCGAGCGGACCTCGCAGGCGAGGCAGACCTTCTTGGCCTCGCGGGTCGAGCCGCCCTTCTCGGGGAAGAAGGACTCGGGATCGGTCTGGGCGCACAGTGCGCGCTCCTGCCAGCCGAGTTCGTCGTCCGCGTCTTCGACCAGCAGTTCCTGAACCAGCTCGGTCATATGCGCCCCTCGTCTGTCTTCGCGTCCCCGTGGTGCTGCCGTTACCGATTTCGGCTGAACGACACGAGTGAAATTACAAGTGTGCCGATCCGGGGCAGTCAAGCCGGGATCTGCTATTGAGCCCCTTATTCACTCTGCGGAACCAAGGCTTTGCGGAAAGTGTTCAAATCTACCTAAACCGTGACACTCGCCAGTGACCCGTCCGAGCAGGTGTCCCCTCGCCCGACAGGCGTCGCGTCGCGCCCCCTCACCGAGAGGGACGCCACGACTCGCACTCCCGTTGCAGCGAACTCGCCGAAGCGAACCGGATCACATGTGGATCACGGGATCGCGACGGCGGTCGAGCGCCGGTCGACGCGCCGGTTCGAGCGCCGGTTGGTGCGGCTTGTGTCCCCTGAAGCGCCGCACAAACCTTTCCCCTGAGAGAACAACCGGATGCGGTGAAACATTGTCCACATTCCGGACATCGAGTTGACAGGTGAGGTGTGAGCCGCTGTCCTGGTGGGCATGCTCGCGAACTTGGCGCTTTCCGTGACCCGCAACAGCGGGTCTGCCGGTGCTGCCCTCGCGCGCTGTCGCTGTACCTGTGCGTGTGCCTGTTCCAGCTGTTGAGCCACACCGTCTCCAGCTGTTGAACCGCTGAGCCACCGCCAGGCCCCGGCCACCCCGCTCCCCGGCGCCCGCTCCGCACCCGGCCCGCACCCCCGAGCAGCACCTCTCCGCTTTCTGCCCCGCGACACCCCAGCACTCTTACGTTGAGGAACCACCGCACCCCATGAACAGCGACAGCGACCTCCAGATCGCCGGCGACATCCTCGAAGTCCCGCACCTCCTGCAGCCCCCGCGCGAGCACCCCGAAACCGTCGCGGAGTTCGCCGGGCTCGCCCGCGCCATCGCCGCCGACCGCGCCCAGTGGGCACCCCTCGTCCAGTACGACGCCACCAGCCGCTGGTACCACCGCCTGCGCACCGCGCCCGGCTACGAGGTGTGGCTGCTCTCCTGGGTGCCCGGACAGAGCAGCGGCTTCCACGGCCACGGCCGCTCCTCCGGCGTACTGACCCTCCTGGAAGGCCGGTTGACCGAGCGCACCCGGCGCGGCAGCCGCACCCTCGCCGCGGGGGCGCAGCGCGTCTTCGCGCCCGGCTACGACCACGAAGTCGTCAACGACTCCCTGGAACCCGCCGTGAGCCTGCACGTCTACTACCCCGGCCTCACCGAAATGCCGATGCACACGGCCCGTTGCGAGGCACACGCGCCGCGGGACCCGGCGCGCGACGCACTCACCGCGTAGGGCGCACAACCGGCGCGATCCCGCCGACGTCACGGCCGAACCCCCGGGCGCCTGCCGCACTGTCACACCCGCCTGCGATGCTGGGCACATGCGCATTGTGGTTCTGGCCGGCGGCATCGGCGGCGCCCGTTTCCTCCGCGGCCTCAAGAAGGCCGCGCCCGACGCGGCGATCACCGTCATCGGCAACACCGGTGACGACATCCACCTGTTCGGCCTGAAGGTCTGCCCCGACCTCGACACGGTGATGTACACGCTCGGCGGCGGCATCAACGAGGAACAGGGCTGGGGCCGCGAGGACGAGACCTTCAAGGTGAAGGAGGAGCTCGCGGCCTACGGCGTCGGACCCGAGTGGTTCGGCCTCGGCGACCGCGACTTCGCCACGCACATCGTGCGGACCCAGATGCTCGCCGCGGGCTATCCGCTCAGCGCCGTCACCGAGGCGCTGTGCGAGCGCTGGCAGCCCGGCGTGCGGCTCATCCCCATGTCGGACGACCGCGTCGAGACCCACGTGGCCATCACCGTGCCCGACAGCGACTCCGGCGAGCGCAAGGCCGTGCACTTCCAGGAGTACTGGGTCCGCCTGCGGGCCTCCGTCGACGCCCACGCGATCGTGCCCGTCGGCGCCGAGCAGGCCAAGCCCGCGCCCGGCGTCCTCGAAGCCATCGCCGAGGCCGACGTCGTCCTCTTCCCGCCGTCCAACCCCGTCGTCAGCGTCGGCACGATCCTCGCCGTGCCCGGCATCCGCGAGGCCATCGCCGAGGCCGGGGTGCCCGTGGTGGGCCTGTCCCCCATCGTCGGGGACGCGCCCGTGCGCGGCATGGCCGACAAGGTGCTCGCCGCCGTGGGCGTCGACTCGACGGCCGCCGCCGTCGCCGAGCACTACGGCAGCGGACTGCTCGACGGCTGGCTCGTCGACACCGTGGACGCCGCCACCGTGGAGCGCGTCGAGACCGCGGGCATCCGGTGCCGCGCCATCCCGCTGATGATGACGGACGTCGACGCCGCCGCGGCCATGGCCCGCGAGGCACTCGCCCTCGCCGAGGAGGTCCGCGCGTGACCGCCCCGGCCTTCCGGGTCTGGGCCGTGCCCGGACTGCCCGAGGTCCGCCCGGGCGACGACCTGGCGAAGCTGATCGCCGCGGCCGAGCCCGGCCTCGCCGACGGGGACGTCGTCCTCGTCACCTCGAAGATCGTCAGCAAGGCCGAGGGGCGCGTCGTCGACGCCGACGACCGCGAGGCCGCGATCGACGCGGAGACCGTCCGCGTCGTGGCCCGCCGCGGCACCCTGCGCATCGTCGAGAACCGCCAGGGCCTGGTGATGGCCGCCGCCGGGGTCGACGCCTCCAACACCCCCGCGGGGACCGTCCTGCTGCTGCCCGAGGACCCCGACGCGTCCGCGCGCGCCCTGCGCGCGGGGCTGCGCGACGCGCTCGGCGTCGACGTCGGCGTGCTCGTCACCGACACCTTCGGGCGCCCCTGGCGCTCCGGCCTGACGGACGTCGCCATCGGCGCCGCCGGAGTGCGCGTGCTCGACGACCTGCGCGGCGGCGTGGACTCGTACGGCAATCCCCTCCAGGCCACCGTCGTCGCCACCGCCGACGAGCTGGCCGCCGCCGGTGACCTCGTGAAGGGCAAGGCCGCCGGGCTTCCCGTCGCGGTCGTACGCGGGCTGCCGCACGCGGTGCGCGGCGCGGACGGCCCCGACGGCACCGACACCGGGGCGCGGGCCCTGGTGCGCGACGCCCGCGACGACATGTTCCGCCTCGGCACGAGCGAGGCCGTGCGGGAAGCCCTCGCCCTGCGGCGCACGGTGCGGGAGTTCACCGACGAGCCCGTCGACCCCGGGGCCGTGCGGCGCGCCGTCGCCGCCGCCGTGACCGCGCCCGCGCCGCACCACACGACGCCCTGGCGGTTCGTGCTCCTGGAGTCGGCGGAGTCCCGGCTGCGGCTGCTCGACGCCATGCGGGACGCGTGGGTCGCCGACCTGCGGCGCGACGGCAAGTCCGAGGAGTCCATCGCCCGCCGCGTGCGGCGCGGCGACGTGCTGCGCAACGCGCCGTACCTGGTGGTCCCCTGCCTCGTCACGGACGGCGCGCACACGTACGGCGACGAGCGGCGGGACGCCGCCGAGCGGGAGATGTTCGTCGTCGCCGCGGGCGCGGGGGTGCAGAACCTGCTCGTGGCCCTCGCCGGGGAGCGGCTCGGGTCCGCGTGGGTGTCCTCGACGATGTTCTGCCGTGACGTGGTGCGGGACGTGCTCGGGCTGCCGCGGGAGTGGGAGCCGATGGGGGCCGTCGCGGTGGGGCACCCCGCCGTGGCGCCGGTGGCGCGGGTCGGTCGGGACGCGGCGGAGTTCCTCGTCGTGCGGTAACCGGGCCCTCGCGGAGGCGCCCCTTGCACGAAGGGCTGCCGCCCGACCGTCTCAGAGGGCCGCGATGTCGGCTTTCGGCATCTTGGGCTTGCGGCGCGGCGGGGTGTGGCCGCTGAGGCAGATCAGCCGGGCCGCGCGGTGGCGCTGGCCTTCGTAGGGGGCCAGGAGTTCCAGCATGCGGGCGTCGTCGGCGTCGCGTTCGCCCGCCAGGGCGTAGCCGATGATGCCGGGCAGGTGCAGATCGCCGACGGTGACGGCGTCGGGGGCGCCGTTGCTGCGCTGGACCGTCTCCGCCGAGGTCCAGGGGCCGATGCCGGGGATCAGTTCGAGCCGGGCCCGGGCCTCTTCCGGAGGCATCGCCGCCGCCTCCTCCAGGCGGGCGGCCACTCGCGCGGCCCGCAGGATCGCCGAGGCCCGCTTGTCGTCCACCCCTGCCCTGTGCCACTCCCAGGACGGGATGCGGCGCCACGTCGCCGGGTCCGGCATCACGTGCATGCGGGCCTGCGGGGGCGTCGGGCCCGGGGCCGGTTCGCCGTACGTGCGGACCAGCAGGCGCCAGGCGCGGTACGCCTCGTCCGTGGTGACCTTCTGTTCGAGCACCGACGGGATCAGGGATTCGAGCACCAGGCCCGTACGGGTCAGGCGCAGGCCCTGGCGGCGGCGCTCCGTGTGCGCGACCAGGCGGTGGCGGGCGGTGAAGCCGTCCGGGGCGTCCGCCGCGCCGAGCAGGTCGGGCAGGGTGTCCAGGGCCCAGTCCGCGCCCGGACCCCAGGCCTCCGCCTCCGCCGTGCCCGCGCGCAGCGCCACGCGCAGGGTCGCGGGGCCCTGCGGGGTGCGGGTCGCCCGCCAGACCGAGCCGTCCGGGGTGGTGCGGAAGGTGGGGTCGGCGGGGCCCCGGCGCAGGGGGCCCAGGGTGAGGCCCAGGTGCAGCGGGGCCTCGGGGGTCCAGGTGCGGCGCCTGGCCGCGGTGGCGGGCCGGGGCCTCGCCGCGGGGACACGGGTTTCGCCGCCGCGCACGGTGGGGCGGGTGGGGCGGGGGGCGAAACGGGAGGACATCCGTCGAGGGTAGCCCCGCCGGGAGCCCGCCCGTCCGCCCTTCCCGAAGGCGGAAGCCTGCCCGCCCGTTCCCGAAGGCCGGGGGCCGCCCGCCGGTGAGCCTGCCCGCCCGCCCCGCCCGAAGGCGCCCTACTGGTCCGAGGAGAAGCGGACCGAGCCCGCCGGGAGCGTGGCCTCGCACCAGACGCGCACGCCGTCCCGCAGTTCGTTGTCCGCGCCGATGCGGGCGCCGTCGCCCACCACCGCGCCGGTGAGGACCGAGCGGGCCCCGACCGAGGCGCGGGCCCCGATGAGGGAGTCGGTGATGACGGCGCCGGGCTCGATGACCGCGCCGGACAGGATCGTGCTGCCGTACAGCCGGGCGCCCTCGCCGACCACCGCATGTTCGCCGATCACCGTGCCGCCGGTCAGCTTGGCGTCGGAGGCGACCCGGGCGGACGGCAGGACCAGGCGGTCGCCGCAGCGGCCGGGCACCGCGGGCGAGGGGGCACGGCCGAGGACGAGGTCGGCGGAGCCGCGCACGAAGGCCTGCGGGGTGCCGAGGTCCAGCCAGTACGTCGAGTCGACCAGGCCCTGGAGGTGCGCGCCGGAGGCGAGCAGCTCGGGGAAGGTCTCGCGCTCGACGGAGACGGGGCGGCCCGCGGGGATGGTGTCGATGACCGAGCGGCGGAACACGTACGCGCCCGCGTTGATCTGGTCGGTGACGATCTCCTCGGGCGTCTGGGGCTTCTCCAGGAAGGCGAGGACCTTGCCGGTCCCGTCGGTGGGGACGAGGCCGTACGCGCGCGGGTCCGTGACCCGGGTCAGGTGGAGCGAGACGTCCGCCCGCGTCCGCTCGTGCTCGGCGACCAGGGCGCGGATGTTCAGGCCCGTGAGGATGTCGCCGTTGAAGACCAGGACGGGATCCTGCGGCCCGGAGCGCAGGCGCGACGCCACGTTGCGGAGGGCGCCGCCGGTGCCCAGGGGCTCCTCCTCGGTGACGTACTCGATGTGGAGACCGAACGCCGAGCCGTCGCCGAAGTACGGCTCGAACACCTCCGCCAGGTACGACGTGGCGAGGACGATGTGGTCCACGCCCGCCGCACGGGCCCTGGCCAGCTGGTGGGTGAGGAACGGGACACCCGCCGCCGGGACCATGGGCTTGGGTGTGTTCACCGTGAGCGGCCGCAACCGGGTGCCCTTGCCGCCGACCAGGAGGATCGCTTCTGTCACCTGTCGTCTCTGCTTCCTGCTGGGGCCGGCCGAACTCTGTTTCGGCCGGCCAGTGTATGCAGACGTGTATGCGGGCCGTGCGGTGCGATCGGGGTCAGCGGCCCTGGTAGCGCGCCGACGCGGTACGGGCCGTGCCGAGTTTGCTGTAAAGGCGGCGGCCCGGGCACTCGGTGGCGAAACCGTCCCGGTGGCCGGAGATCACATGCAGCCGGACCTTCGTGCCCTTCGAGTAGAGGTTGCCACCTCCCGACTTCAGGTATGTCGTTCCGCGGGGATTCGCCCCGAACAGGCCCAGCTTCCACGCCGTGAGGCGGGCGACGGCGGTGACCGCGGCCTTCGGCGGGGCGGCACTGGTGTAGGTGCCGAGGACGGCGATGCCCATGCTGTTGGTGTTGAAACCGAGCGTGTGGGCGCCGAGGACGGCCTTCGCCACGCCACCGGCGCGGCCTTCGTAGATGTTTCCGCACTTGTCGACGGCGAAGTTGTAGCCGATGTCGCGCCAGCCACTGCTCTCGACGTGGTAGCGGTAGATACTGCGCAGGACGGAGGGCGCCTGTGAGCAGCGGTAGTTGTTGCCGGTGGCGCTGTGGTGCACGAAGGCGGCCTTGACGGTCTTCGTGTACGCGAAGTTCCGTTCGCGGAGCCGCTCGTCGGCGCCCCAGCCGCGGCGCGTGACGATGCGCGGGCGCGGGCCGACGTAGGGCCGGGCCCCGCTGGCGCCGGGAAGGCCGCGGGCGGCCAGGAGGTCCGCTCGGGTGCGCTCCTTCGTCAGCTCGGGGACGGCCGGGGCGCCCAGCGGGGCGAGGTCGGCGTTCACGGCGGAGGAGGCCGCGGCCTCGGCGGTCATGGTGGTGGCGCGCGGGGCGTCGGCCGGGGCGCCGCCGGGCGGGGGCGCCGCTCCGGGATCCACGAGCTCCAGGCGCAGCCCGGCGGGGAGGAGCCCCGGGGCGCCGTCCGCCGGGGCCCGGCCTTCCGCGTCGCCTGCCGGGGTCCGGCCTTCCGCGTCGGCCGCCGCGGCGTGGGCGTGGAGGGCGTCCGCCGCCGGGGCCCGGTCGCGCGGGGTGGCCGGTCGTCCGGCGCGTGCGCCCGTCGCGGGCTCCGCGCCGCGCGCCCGTACGCGTACCTCCACTCCGTCCGAGTCCCCCACCCACAGGGGGGCGGTCGCCCCGCGCACCCGGCCCGAGGCGCGCTCGGCCGTGCCGGGGTCCGCGGCGTGCTCGTGGTTGTGCGTCTCGACGTCCTGCCAGGCGGACCAGACCGTGGTGCCGGTGGCGCGGGTGCGGACCTGGACGGTGCCGCGAAGCTCGGCGTCCGCGTCGTCCCAGACCACGCCGAGCAGCGAGAACGGCCGTACGTCACGCCGCGGCAGGCCCTCCGCCCGGGGCGCGCCGCCCGCCCGGTCGGAGCCGAGCGGGGCCAGCGGGAGCGACTGGGTACTGCCGGGCAGCGCGCCCGCCGCGGGCGGCCCGGCGGCCGTGGCGGCGGCCGTCGACGGAAGGGCGAGGGGCAGGGCCAGCGCCGCCGCACAGGTGACACCGATCGAGGAAGCAAGGAATCCACGCATGCAGACGATCGTCCGCATATCGGGCCATATCTGTCCATTGGGGAACTGACGGTCCGTCGGCCCGGAGTCGGCCGAACCGGTGGCCCCAACTGCCCCGCCCGCACGGGCGACACGCGGGCCCCGCGTACCCTTGCGGCCGTGAACGCCAACGACCGCACCCCTGCCGACCTGCTGCGATCCGCGCTCGCCGCCGACCCGGCGCGCCCACTCGTCACGTACTACGACGACGCCACCGGTGAGCGCGTGGAATTGTCCGTGGCCACCTTCGCCAATTGGGTGGCCAAGACCGCCAACCTGCTCCAGGGCGACCTCGCCGCCGAGCCCGGCGACCGGCTCGCCCTGCTCCTTCCCGCGCACTGGCAGACCGCCGTGTGGCTGCTCGCCTGCTCCTCGGTGGGCGTCGTCGCGGACGTCGGCGGCGACCCGGCCGGCGCCGACCTCGTCGTCAGCGGCCCCGACACCCTCGAAGCGGCGCGGGCCTGCTCCGGGGAGCGGGTGGCGCTCGCGCTGCGGCCGCTCGGCGGGCGCTTCCCGCAGACCCCGGACGGCTTCGTCGACTACGCGGTGGAGGTGCCGAGCCAGGGCGACCGCTTCGCGCCGTACGCGCCCGTGGACCCGGACGGGCCCGCCCTGGCCGTCGACGGCGCCGAGCTGACCGGCGCCGAGGTGGTGGCGCGGGCCCTGGACGACGCCGCCGGGCTCGGGCTCGCAGCCGGGGCGCGGCTGCTGTCCGGCCGCCCCTACGACAGCTGGGACGGGCTGAGCGCCGGGCTGTACGCGCCGCTCGCCTCCGGTGGCTCCGTGGTGCTGTGCCGCCACCTCGACCAGGCCCCGGAGGGCGGCCTGGAGAAGCGGGTGGAGGCGGAGCGGGTCACCGTGACGGTGCGGTAGCCGGGGCGGGCCGGTCCCGGGGCCCCTCACCCGTTCGGCCCACCTTCCGCGAGCCCCCCGCCCCCGGCCGGGTCATGGTCGTAGGAGCGCCATGCACCGACGCAGCCACGAGGGGTGGATCCACACGTGACCGACAGCACGTACGGACCGGGCGCGGGGGCGAGTCCGTCGGGGCTCGCCGCGCGGCGCCGCAGACGACGCTGGCTGCGGTACGCCGGGGTCGGCACGGCCGTGGTCGTCCTGGCGGCGGGCGGTGTCGGCTGGGCCGTGTACCGGAAGCTCGACGGGAACATCACCGAGGACACCGACGCCGCCGCCGAGCTCGCGCGGTACGAGAAGGAGCGGCCGACCCCGCTCGTGCACGACGCGCAGAACATCCTGCTGATCGGCTCGGACACCCGCTCGGGGCGCGGCAACCACAAGTACGGGCGCGACCTCGGCACCCAGCGCTCGGACACCACGATCCTGTTGCACCTGGCCGCCGACCGGCAGAGCGCCACCGCGGTGTCGCTGCCGCGCGACCTGATGGTGCGGATCCCGAGCTGCCGCCGCCCGGACGGCTCCCGCACCCGGGCCCAATTCGCGCAGTTCAACTGGGCGTTCGAGTTCGGCGGCACGGCCTGCACGATCCGCACGGTGGAGAAGCTCACGAACATCCGGGTCGACCACCACATGGTCGTGGACTTCGCCGGGTTCAAGGACATGGTGGACGCCGTCGACGGCGTGCAGGTATGCCTCAAGGCGCCGGTGGACGACGCGGCCGCGAAGCTGCGGCTGCCCGCCGGACGGCAGACCCTCAACGGCGAGCAGGCCCTCGGATTCGTCCGCGCCCGCAAGTCGCTCGGCAACGGCAGCGACACCGAACGCATGGACCGGCAGCAGGAGTTCCTCGGCGCGCTCGTCAACAAAGTGCGCAGCAACGACGTCCTGCTGAATCCGGTGAAGCTCTATCCCGTTCTGGACGCGGCCACGTCGTCGCTCACCACGGACCCGGGACTCGCGAGCCTGCGCGGTTTGTACGAACTGGTGCGCGGACTACGCAATATCCCCACAGAACGGGTTCAATTCCTCACGGTGCCGCGCCGCTCGTACACGTACGACGCGAATCGCGACGAGCTGGTGGAACCCGCGGCCGACGAACTCTTCACCCGGCTCCGCACGGACGAGCCGGTGCAGGTGAGCCGCGCCCGGCCGGACGTATCGAATGCCTCAACCACTTCGCACAGTGACGAATCCTCGTACGAGAACGGCGACGACGGCGGGGAGTACGAAGAAGAAGAGGACGACTCCGGCGAGGGAGCCGAGGGGTACGCGGACTCCGGGGAGTACGAGGACGGCGGCGAGTGGAGCGACGAGAAGCCGGACGACCCCACGCACACGCCGAGTCCGGCACCCACATTCCGGGGCAACACGGCCGCCGGATCGACCTGTACGTAATCCGAACACCGGACGGACAGGGCCGCGCACCAAAGAAATTGGGCGGATTGCCCAGTTGTAGGGGAGTGGAATTTGTCACCGGCGTCGTTGGACGCTGAACTGGGCGGATAGTGTGAGCCGATCCGGTGTCCGGCCGATGGGCCGCACACCGTTGGTACGACTGGACCGAGCGCCTTCTTGAGGGGGGAAAGGCGCCGCGTGGCCCTGACGGAGGACGCAAACAACCGTGGACGCGCAAGGCCGTGGGCGGGCGGAGAACATCGATCCCGCAGACCAGTGGGTACTCAATCCACAGACCGGTGACTACGAGCTGCGACTGAGCCCTTCCGCAGAGCAGTCGGCGCCTCAGACCGGCACGCCTCAGACCGGCACGCCTCAGACCGGCGTGCCGGGCCCGCGCAGGGCGGCGCCCCGGCGGGGAGCCCCGCGCCCGGCGGACCCGCAGCAGAGCACGCCGCAGGAGGGCGCCCCGCGCCCCGGCGCGCGCGGCCCCGAGCGCCCGGGGAGCCGGGGCGGCGGCCGGGAGCAGGTGCCGGGCCAGCGCAGGCGCCGCGCCGCGCAGCCGGAGGCGGCGGGCAGCCGCCGCAAGGGCAAGACCAAGAAGAAGTCCACGGGCAAGCGGATACTGGCGTGGACGGGGGGCACGGTCGCCTTCGTGGTGGTCGCGGCCGGTGTCGGCGGCTATCTGTACTACCAGCACCTCAACGGCAACATCACGTCCGTCTCCGACGACGGCGCGGGCACCGGCGGCTTCAGCAAGGACCGCGCGATCAACATCCTGCTCGTGGGCACGGACGAGCGCAGCGGCGACGGCAACAAGGGCTACGGCGACGAGGGCAGCGTCGGGCACGCGGACACCACGATCCTGCTGCACGTGTCCAAGGACCGGTCCAACGCGACCGCGCTGAGCATCCCCCGGGACCTGATCACCGACATCCCGGACTGCCCCACCAAGCAGGACGACGGCTCCACCAAGACGATCCCGGGCTCGCAGAAGGTCCGCTTCAACGAGAGCCTCGGGCAGAACGAGCGCACGCCCAGCTGTGTCATGCGCACGGTCACGCAGATCACCGGCATAGAGCTCGACCACTTCATGGTGGCCGACTTCAACGCGGTCAAGACGCTGTCCAGCGCGGTCGACGGCGTGGACGTGTGCCTCGCCAAGGACTTCGACGACCCCAAGTCGCATCTGAAGCTGCCCGCGGGCAAGCACTCGATCGAGGGCGAGGAGGCGCTGGCGTTCGTCCGGACCCGGTACACCGTGGGCACCGGCGGTGACCTCAGCCGGATCCAGCTGCAGCAGCAGTTCCTCAGCTCGCTGATGCGCAAGCTGAAGTCGAAGGGCACGCTGACCAGCCCGAAGAAGATCATAAGTCTGGCGGAGGCGGGCACGAAGGCGCTCACCGTCGACTCCAAGATCGACGACATAATGAAACTCCGTGACCTCGGCATGGAGCTCGGCAAGTTCGACATGAAGAACCTGACCTTCGCGACGACCCCGGTGGTCGACAACCCCGCCGAGAAGAAGCCCGTCACGGTCGTGCTGAACAAGGCCAAGTCCGACGAGCTGTTCTCGATGCTGCGCGAGGACGTGTCGCTGACCGAGGTCAAGAAGCAGGAGAAGAAGGAGAAGGCCGCCGTGGCCGCACGGCTCAAGGGCCCGCGCGCCGAGGCCGGTGACGTGCGCGTCGACGTCTACAACGGCAGCGAGCGCATCGGTGCCGCTCAGGAAACTCTCAGCTGGCTGCAGAACACTGAGGGCGTGACGAAGTCCAGCCAGCTCGGCAACGCCGGCAAACAGGGCAAGACGACCGTGGAGTACAGCGCCGGACAGGCCGACGAGGCCCGGAAGCTGGCCGACCTCATGGGGCTGCCCGCCGCCGCGCTGAAGCCGGGCAAGAGCGAGAAGAACGCGCAGGGCCTGCCGGCGATCGTGCTGACCCTCGGTGCCGACTTCAAGGGCGCGGGGGTGCCCGTGAAGGCTCCGTCGAAGGCTCCGGAGGGCATCCAGAAGGTCGGGGCCGACAAAACCGTGTGTGCCAAGTGACCTGAGGCGGTCGTTTCACGTCTCACAGAACGCCCCGGTGGTTGAAGCGCGACATACCGCGCGGACTGCCGGGGCGGCGGCAGCGTGCCGCAAGTGGCCACGGGTGGGCCACACTTGGGAAGCACGGCGGGGAGGGACAGGGGATGGGGCAGAACAGCGTGCGTGGGGAGGGAGTGTCCTCGGGGGCGGGCACTCACGAGGCCACGAGTGAGCGGTCCCGCGCGGAAGG
The DNA here is from genome assembly GCF_022698285.1 of Streptomyces sp. AN091965. Classification (NCBI taxonomy): domain Bacteria; kingdom Bacillati; phylum Actinomycetota; class Actinomycetes; order Kitasatosporales; family Streptomycetaceae; genus Streptomyces; species Streptomyces sp. AN091965. Next base: position 4,235,473 of record NZ_JALDMY010000001.1, read on the forward strand.
CGGCCGTCCGGACAGCGACGCCGGGGAAGCGGAGCCACACGCGCGGGACACGAAAGGCCCGGGGCGCTCCCGCGGGAAAGGCGGCGCAGCGGGCGAGGGCCGCGCCCGCGGAAAAGGCGGCGCGAAGGGCGAGGGCCGCTCCTCCGGAAAAGGCGGCCCGCAGGGCGAGGGCCGCGCCCGCGGGAAAGAGGCCCGGGGCTCCCGCAGCCGTACGCGCCGCGCGGCACCCCGGCGCAAGCGGCGGGTGCTGCGGTGGTCGGCGACCATCCTGGCCGTCCTGATACTCGGCACGGCAGGGGCCGGATACCTCTACTACCAGCACCTCAACAGCAACCTCGAAACGGACGACCTGAACCTGGGCGACCACCGGGCGCCCGCGCCCACGCCCAACGCCGCGGGCCAGACCCCGCTGAACATCCTCCTGATCGGCTCGGACGCGCGGGACTCCAAGGAGAACCAGAAGCTCGGCGGCGCCAAGGACACCTTCGGCGGCCCCCCGCTCGCGGACGTGCAGATGCTGCTCCACCTGTCGGCGGACCGCACCAACATGTCGATGATCAGCATGCCCCGCGACACGCTCCTGACCATCCCCAAGTGCACGGACCCGGACGACGGCAAGGTGTACGACGAGCTCGGGCCGCGGGCGATGACGAACGAGTCCCTGGGGCGCGGCGGCCCCGGCTGCACGGTCGCCACCTGGGAGAAGCTGACCAACATCCGCATCGACCACTTCATGATGGTCGACTTCTCCGGCGTGGTGTCGATGGCCGACGCCATCGGCGGCGTGCCCGTCTGCGTGGACAAGAACATCCACTCGCGCACCAGCACCGGCAAGGGCTCCGGCCTGAAGCTGCCCAAGGGCACCTCGAAGATCCAGGGCGAGCAGGCCCTCCAGTGGCTGCGCACGCGCTACGGCTTCGAGGACGGCAGCGACATCGGCCGCGCCAAGGCCCAGCACATGTACATGAACTCGCTGGTCCGCACCCTGCGCGAGAACGCGAGCCTGACCAGCCCGAACCGGCTGCGCAAGCTCGCCGAGAACGCCACGAGGGCCCTGAAGGTCGACCCGGGCCTCGGCACGGTCCTCAAGCTGTACGACCTCGGCAACGAGCTGAAGAAGGTCTCGCCGGAGCGCACGACGATGACCACGATGCCGTTCGAGTACTCCGGTTCGCGCGTGGTGCCCAAGCCGGGCGATGCCGAGCAGCTCTTCCGCCTCGTACGCGACGACATCCCCCTGGACGGCAAGGGCAAGAAGAAGAAGCCGAAGGAGAAGCCGTCCGACGACCCGGCCGCGCCGGACGCCGACATCGCGGTGCAGGTCCAGAACGGCACCCGCACCGCCACCGAGCCGGCGGTCAGCGGCCGCGCCGGCACGGTCGCACAGCTGCTCACGGCCGCGGGCTTCGCCAAGGCGGCGCCGGACACGGCGACGGCCCTCACCGAGGCGAGGACGGTGGTGCGCTATCCCTCGGTCGAGCTCGAGGGCGACGCCCAGCGGGTCGCGAAGTCCCTGGGCCTGCCGCTGAGCGCGGCCAAGAGGTCGACCGACGTCTCCGGCGTGACGCTGGTCGTGGGCGCCGACTGGCGCGAGGGCGACAAGCCGGAGAAGGCGAAGAAGCAGGACGACTCGACGCCGAAGTCGGCGGACGCGCTCAACGGCTCCGACAAGAAGGCGTGCATGAAGGTGGACCCGAACTTCACCTGGTGAGGCGGGAGTCCGGGTCCGGACGCGGGCTCCGGGGTCAGGCTTCCTGGGGCTTGCGGTCCGTGCCGAGGACCGCGGGGCGGCGCGAGGCGATGACCTTCTTGGCGAGCGAGCGCGGGCTGGTGAGGAAGCCCCAGCCCCACGACATGTGCATCGTCGCGAGGGCCACGGGGATCTGGAGCCGCGCCTTCAGGGGCAGGCCCTTGCCCGCGGGCACGGACCCGGCGGCGATCGCCGCCAGATAGCCGCCGGGGATCACCAGGCCCCACGGCGTCAGGGCCGCGCCCACGACCAGGCCCGCGGCGATGGCGCACACGGCCGTCGGCGGCGCGAGGTAGCGCAGGTTGATGGAGCCCTCGTGGTAGCGGGCGACGACGTGCCGCCAGCGGCCGTAGTCCTTGTACTGCTTGGCGAGGGCCTTCACGCTCGGGCGCGGCCGGTAGGAGACCTTCAGCTCCGGCGAGAACCAGATGAGGCCGCCCGCCTCGCGGATGCGGAAGTTCAGCTCCCAGTCCTGGGCGCGGATGAACTCCTCGTTGTAACCGCCCTGTTGTTCGAGGGCCTCGCGGCGGAAGACGCCCAGATAGACCGTCTCGGCCTGCTGGGCGTCGCCGCCCGTGTGGAAGGCGGCGTTGCCGACGCCGATCTTCGAGGTCATGGCGGCGGCGACGGCGTGCTCCCAGTCGTTCTCGCCCTCGGCGTGCATGATGCCGCCGACGTTCATCGCGCCGGTCTCCTCCAGGAGGCGCACGGCGGTGGTGATGTACCCCGGCGAGAGCGCGGCATGGCCGTCCACGCGCACCACGATCGGGTGGCGCGAGGCCTTGATGGCCGCGTTGAGGGCCGCGGGCGTACGACCTGTCGGGTTCGGGACCGTGTGCACCCGGGGGTCTTCGGCGACCAGCTCGGCGGCGATCTCGTCCGTGCGGTCGGTGGAGGGGCCGAGTGCGACGACGACCTCCATCTCACCCGCGTACTCCTGCTTGAGGATCGCGTGGACGGCTTCGCGCAGATGCCGCTCCTCGTTGAGGACCGGCATGATCACGGAGACGGCGGGAGGCTGACCGTCAGAATTCACGTGCGGAGTTTCCTTCTCGTCTCGCGGCCCGGGTTCCCGGGGGACGCCCCCGGAGAATGCAGCATCGGGCGTCACGTTACCGCGAACGGGGGACACGGGCGCGCGCCGTCCGGGTCGCTACCCCGGGCCGCAGATCGTATGGGCCTACGGTTCTGGCGTCCCCCGGCTCAAGCCGCGACCGCGGAGGTGTCCTCGCACGTGCCCGCACCGCACCGCTCCCCCGCCCCGCCCCCGCGCCGGCCCCACCCGCCGCGGCCCCCGCGCCCCCCGGCCCGACCGGCGGCGCGGCGGACGCGGCGGCCGCGCTGGGCGATGCGGATCGCGACGGCGCTGTCCGTCACGGTGCTCGGTGCCGCCGGGATCGGGCACTCGGTGGTCTCCAGCCTGGACACCGGCATCAGGCGCGTCGACGCCTTCAAGGACATGAAGAACCGGCCCGAGGGCAGCCACGGCACGAACGTGCTGCTCGTCGGCACGGACGGGCGCGACAGGATCAGCCGCGCGGAGAAGAGGAAGTACCGGCTCGGCGGCGCCCCCTGCCACTGCACGGACACGATCATGATCGTGCACATCTCGGAGGACCGGGAGCGCGCCAGCGTGGTCAGCCTGCCCCGGGACTCGTACGCGGAGCTGCCTCCGCACGTCGACCAGAACTCGCGCAAGCACCACAGGTCGCACCCCGTGAAGATCAACGCGGCGTACGCGGAGGGCGGGCCCAACCTCACGGTCCGGACGGTCGAGCGCATGACGAAGGTGAAGATCGACCACTATCTGGAGGTCGACTTCACCAGCTTCATGAAGACCGTCGACGTCGTCGGCGGTGTGGAGATCTGCACCACGATCCCCCTGAAGGACTCCTACACGGGCCTCGACCTGTCCGTCGGCACGCACCAGCTCAGCGGGGGCCAGGCACTGCAGTACGTCCGCTCGCGGCACATCGACGGGGCCGCCGACCTCGGGCGCATGCAGCGTCAGCAGCGGTTCCTCGCGGCGCTCATCGCGAAGGCCACGAGCAGCGGCGTGCTGTTGAATCCGGTCAAGTTCCGTGACGTCTCGCAGACGCTGCTCGGCTCGGTGCGGGCCGACGACGGCTTCGGTACGACGGACATGCTGGCGCTCGGCCGGGCCATGCGGAACTTCTCGCCGTCGTCGTCGGAGTTCACGACCGTGCCGCTGGCGCCCAAGGGGCAGCTGATCCCCGGCGTCGGGTCGACGCTGAAGTGGGACCCGCAGAAGTCCGCGAAGCTGTTCCAGGCGCTGCGCGACGACAAGCCGCTGGCTCCGCACCGGGAGCGGCGGAAGCTGGCGCTCGTGCCGGTCTCCCCCGAGCAGATCCGGGTGCAGGTCGACAACGGCACGCGGACGTCCGGGCTCGGGCGGCGGGTGGACTCGGCGCTACGGAGGTCCGGCTTCCGCACCTCCGGGGTGCCCGGCTCCGTCCCCCTGGCCCCCGGCGCCGGGCCGCTCGCCCGCACGGTCGTGGCCTACGACCCGCGCTGGGACCGCTCCGCGAAGTCTCTGGCCACCGCGTTGCCCGGCTGCGAGATGCGGCGCGTGAACGGGCAGGGGCCGACGCTGAAGGTGCTGGCCGGGGCGGATTTCCGCGGGGTCCGCGCGGTGCGGGCGCAGGACGCCCACCAGGGCGAATTCGGCGCCATCACGGGCGACCAGGTCATCTGCCCATAGCCCGGGTCCCGCACCGGGGCGGGGCGGTCCCACCGCCCTCCCCCGCCCGGCTGACGCCCAAGCGCCGTCCGCCGGTGCCGCGCTCCGCGCGGCGGGGCAGTCCCACCCACCCGACCGGCAGCGCTCCGCGCTGGGGCCGGACCTCGCGCAGCCGGGCAGAAACAGGTGGGTGGGCGGGAACAGGGACGGCGCCACCCGCAGGCGCTCCGCGTCGGGGCCGGGCCTCGCGCAGCCGGGGAGAGACGGGTGGGCGGGTGGGAGGAAACCCGCCGCGGTAGCGGCGGGAAGGGGGGCTGCGCCACGCAGCCGGGGTCCGGCAGAGGGCCAGGGCCCTGTAGGGGCCGGGCCTGGGGGAAGGCCCGGGGTCAGTCCTCGTAGCCCTCCCGGGCCCGGGCTTCGCGGAGGTCCTTGATGGCCCGGCGGCGAGCCAGGCGGTGGGTGCGGCGGATCTGCGCCTCCTGGTAGCGGCGCCGGTCCCGGTCGGTCTCGGGCTCGACCGGCGGCACGAGCCGCGGCTTGCCGTCGGCGTCGACCGCGGCGAAGACGAGGTACGCGGAGCCCACCTGCTGCGCGGGCGTCGACTCGTTCCAGCGCTCGGCGAGCACCCGTACGCCGACCTCCATGGAGGTGCGGCCGGTCCAGTTGACCTGGGCTTTCACATGGACGAGGTCGCCGACGCGCACGGGCGAGAGGAAGGCCATCTCGTCCATGGAGGCGGTCACCGCGGGCCCGCCGGAGTGGCGCCCGGCGACGGCGCCCGCCGCGTCGTCCACGAGCTTCATGATCACGCCACCGTGCACCGTGCCGAGGAGGTTGGTGTCGGCGTGGGTCATGATGTGGCTGAGGGTGGTGCGGGACACCGAGGTCGGCTTGCCCGGAATCTCCGGCTCCGGAGCAGTGGCCTGATCTGTCATGCCCTCCACCCTATGTCGCCGGGGGCATCGTGCCGGTTACGGGCGCATTGCCACAGCTCTGCAACAGGCGTGACCCGAAATCACGCCCTCCCTGTAAGAGAGGGCTCGCGGCACTGCACACTAAGCCACATGAGCGATTGGCCAGACGCGCGGAACGGCAACAACGGGGACCGCCACGGGTACGGCAGCGGCAACGCACAGCCCGAGGGCGCCCGCGTGATGCGCCACGTCCAGCGGCCCGACGGAGTCCCGCGCCAGCCCTCGTACGACGACAACGTGTACGACGACCTGTACCGCGACCAGCGGGCGCAGCCCGGGCAGCACGGCCAGCAGCACGCCCAGGGCCCCGGCGGCCCGGAGGGCTACGACAGCGGCTACAACACCGGCCAGGTGTACGGCTCGCCCGCCGGGCCCCGCCGCGGCCAGGCGCCCGGCGGCCCGCAGGGACCGGGCGGCCCGCCGGCCCCGCCGCGCCCCAAGCCCCCGGTGAACTGGAAGAAGCGGATCACCTGGGGCCTGGTCACGTTCCTCGCCCTGCTGATCGTGGTCTCCGTGAGCACGTACTTCTGGGCGGACTCCAAGCTCAAGCGCGAGGTCGACCTGTCGAAGGTGATCGAGCGGCCCGCGGGCGGCAAGGGCACGAACTACCTGATCGTCGGTTCGGACAGCCGCGCGGGCATGTCCGACGAGGAGAAGAAGAAGCTCCACACCGGCTCGGCCGAGGGCAAGCGGACCGACTCGATGATGATCCTGCACGTCGCGGACGACGGCGGGAACACGATGATCTCGCTGCCGCGCGACTCGAACGTCACGATCCCGTCCTTCAAGGGCGCCGAGTCGGGCAAGCTCTACCCGGCCACGGGCCGCCAGACCAAGCTGAACGCCGCGTACGCCGAGGACGGCCCCGAGCTGCTCGTCCGGACCGTGGAGGCCAACACGGGCCTGCGCATCGACCACTACGCGGAGATCGGCTTCGGCGGCTTCGCGAAGATCGTGGACGCGGTCGGCGGCGTCGAGATGAACATCCCCAAGGGCTTCAAGGACAAGAAGTCCGGCGCCGACTTCGAGGCGGGCAAGCAGAAGCTGAACGGCGAGGAGGCCCTGGCCTTCGTCCGCACCCGCTACGCGCTCCCGGGCAGCGACCTGGACCGCACCAAGAACCAGCAGAAGTTCCTCGCGGCCCTGGCCAACCAGGCGGCGACGCCCGGCACGGTCATGAATCCGTTCAAGCTCTACCCGATGATGGGCGCGGGCCTGGACACGCTGATCGTCGACAAGGACATGGGCCTGTTCGACGTGGCCTCGATGTTCTGGGCGATGAAGGGCGTCACGGGCGGCGACGGCAAGTCCATGAACATGCCGATCTCGGGCTCGGTCGGCGGCAACCTCGTCTGGGACAAGGCGAAGGTCAAGCAGCTCGTCGAGCAGCTCAACAACGACGAGACGGTGACCGTGTCGGGCAACTGACCGGTCACCCGAAGCCCGCGGGCCCCGCCGTCACCGACGGCGGGGCCCGCGGCGTTCCACCGCACGCATACCCCGAACGCTCCGCCCGCCGCGAAGCCGCGGGCTCGCCGTGCGACGGTGGTGGACCAGCGAGAAAGTGCCCACCGGACCGCGGAGCTGCCATGGCGGACCTGCAGGACGAATTCGACACCACCGCCGAGGCCGGAGAGCTCGACCGGCTGCCGGACGCCGTACCAGGCGCCGAGACGGCCGGGCCCGAGCCCGACGCGCGCCTCGACGACGCCGACGGGCGGGCCCGCGCCCTGCTGGCCGCGCATCCCGTCGCCGACGGCTACAGCGGCCTGCCGTGGGCGCTGCGCGGCCTTCCGTACTGCGACCTGGAGTCCGGCGACAGCTGTTTGGAGACCGATGTGCCAAGGCTGAGAGCGGGTGCGGTCGGCGCGCAGTTCTGGTCGCTGCACGTGCCCGACGAGCTCGCCGGTGACCGTGCGGTGAGCGCGACCCTCGAACAGCTCGACCTGGTGCGCCACGTCGTCACCCGCTACGGCGACGCCCTGCGGCTCGCCCGGGACGCCTCCGAGGCCGCCGACGCCCGCAACCACGGCCGCGTCGCCACCGTCGTGGGCCCGGCGAGCGCCCGTGCCATCGGCGACTCGCTGGGCGCGCTGCGCTCGCTGCACGCGCTCGGCCTGAGCGTCCTCACGCTCGCCGGCACGTCGTGGGCGGGCGGGGGCGGTCTGAGCGCCTTCGGCGAGGAGGTCGTACGGGAGATGAACCGGCTCGGCGTCCTCGCCGATCTGTCCGGGGCGCCCGAGGAGACCGCGCGCCGGGTGCTTTCGGTGTCCAGGGCGCCGGTCCTCTTCACCCGGTCCGGGGCGCGGGCGCTGTGCGAGCACCCCGCGAACCTCAGTGACGACCTGCTCGCGGCCGTGGGCGCGGCCAAGGGCCTGTGTCTGGTGCCGCTGGCGACGGAGCAGACGGGGACCTCGGTCCGGGACGTCGTGAGCCATCTGGAGCACGTGCGCCGGATCGCGGGGCCGGAGTGCGTCGGGATCGCGGGGACGTACGACACCACGGCCGCGCACCCCGAGGAGCTCGACGACGCCTCGTGCTTCCCCCGGCTCGTCACCGAGCTGCTCGGGCAGGGCTGGAGCGATGCCGAGATCGGGGCGCTCACCTGGGGCAATGTGCAACGCGTGCTGCGCGGGGCGGACTTCACGGCCCGGGCGGCCCGCGAGCGCAGGGAGGCGTCGACGGCGACGATCGGCCGCCTCGACGGCTAGCCCCGGCCGTGCGTCAGGCGGCGGGCCTGCCCATGGCGCGGTACGTCCAGCCCCCGGCCCGCCAGCGCTCCGGGTCGAGCGCGTTGCGCCCGTCGAGCAGGACGCGGTGTCCGGCGACGGCCCCGAGCGCCTCGGGGTCGAGGTCGCGGAACTCCCGCCACTCCGTGAGGTGCAGGACGACGTCGGCGCCCCGGACCGCCTCCTCGGCGGTGGCGGCGTACCCGAGCGTGGGGAAGAGGCGGCGGGCGTTGTCCATGCCCTTGGGGTCGTAGACGGTGACCTGGCCGCCCTGGAGGTGGATCTGCCCGGCCACGTTCAGGGCGGGCGAGTCGCGCACGTCGTCCGAGTCGGGCTTGAACGTGGCGCCGAGGACGGCCACCCGCTTGCCGAGGAAGGAGCCGCCGCCGACGGCCTCGCGGGCCAGCTCCACCATGTGTCCGCGGCGGCGCATGTTGATGGAGTCGACCTCGCGCAGGAAGGTGAGGGCCTGGTCGGCGCCCAGCTCACCGGCGCGTGCCATGAACGCGCGGATGTCCTTGGGCAGACAGCCGCCGCCGAAGCCGATGCCGGCGCGCAGGAACTTGGCGCCGATGCGGTCGTCGTACCCGAGGGCCTCGGCCAGCTTCACCACGTCGCCGCCCGCGGCCTCGCACACCTCGGCCATGGCGTTGATGAAGGAGATCTTCGTGGCGAGGAAGGAGTTCGCCGCCGTCTTCACGAGTTCGGCCGTGGGGAAGTCCGTCACGACGAAGGGCGTGCCCTCGGCGACCGGCTTGGCGTAGACGTCGCGCAGCAGCTTCTCGGCCCGCTCGCTGTCCACGCCGACCACGATCCGGTCGGGGTGCAGCGTGTCGTCCACGGCGAAGCCCTCGCGCAGGAACTCCGGGTTCCAGGCCAGCTCGGTGCCCTCGGGAAGGAGCCCGGCCAGGCGCTGGGCCGAGCCGACCGGCACCGTCGACTTGCCGACGACCAGCGCGCCCGGCTTCAGATGCGGGGCGAGGGAGGCGAAGGCGGCGTCGACGTAGCTCATGTCGCAGGCGTACTCGCCGTGCTTCTGCGGGGTGTTCACGCAGACGAAGTGGACGTCGCCGAACTCCGCGGCCTCGGCGAAGTCCATCGTGAAGCGCAGCCGGCCGCTGGATCCCTCGATCCCGGCGACGTGACGGCGCAGCAGCTCTTCGAGACCGGGCTCGTACATGGGGACTTCGCCCCGCGTGAGCATCTCGATCTTCTCGGGCACGACGTCGAGCCCGAGGACCTCGAAGCCGAGCTCCGCCATGGCCGCGGCGTGCGTGGCGCCGAGGTAGCCGGTGCCGATCACGGTGATCTTCAGGGCCATGAGGTGCTCCAGAGGTGTACTGGCCGGGGTGCGCTGCCCGAGCATAGTCGGGGCGCGGTCAGGCGTGCCCGGGGCTCTCACCGGGCACGTTTCCCCCTGTCGTCAAGCTCACGTATCCGTGGCGCGGGCGGCACCCTAAAATTCGAGTACCCATCGTGTTACTTAACGGTAATTAGCAAGGGTGACTAGCGTCCACAGCGTGCTTGGAGCGTGAGAGACCTTGGCCGGATCGGCTGACTTCGACCTGTACCGCCCGTCCGAGGAGCACGACATGCTCCGCGACACGATCCGCTCGCTCGCCGAGTCGAAGATCGCGCCGTTCGCCGCCGCCGTGGACGAGGAGGCCCGCTTCCCGCAGGAGGCCCTGGACGCCCTGGTGGCCTCCGACCTGCACGCGGTGCACGTACCGGAGAGCTACGGCGGCGGCGGCGCCGACGCGCTCGCCACGGTCATCGTGATCGAGGAGGTGGCCCGCGTCTGCGCGTCGTCCTCCCTCATCCCGGCCGTGAACAAGCTGGGTTCGCTGCCCGTCATCCTCTCCGGCTCCGAGGAGCTGAAGAAGAAGTACATGACGCCGCTGGCCAAGGGCGAGGGCATGTTCTCGTACTGCCTCTCGGAGCCGGACGCGGGTTCGGACGCGGCGGGCATGAAGACGAAGGCCGTGCGCGACGGCGACTCCTACGTCCTGAACGGCGTGAAGCGCTGGATCACCAACGCGGGCGTCTCCGAGTACTACACGGTCATGGCCGTCACCGACCCTGAGAAGCGCTCCAAGGGCATCAGCGCCTTCGTCGTGGAGAAGGGCGACGAGGGCGTGTCCTTCGGCGCCCCGGAGAAGAAGCTCGGCATCAAGGGCTCGCCGACCCGCGAGGTCTACCTCGACAACGTGCGCATCCCCGCCGACCGCATGATCGGCGAGGAGGGCACGGGCTTCGCCACGGCGATGAAGACGCTCGACCACACCCGCATCACCATCGCCGCCCAGGCCCTCGGCATCGCCCAGGGCGCCCTCGACTACGCCAAGGGCTACGTCCAGGAGCGCAAGCAGTTCGGCAAGCCGATCGCCGACTTCCAGGGCATCCAGTTCATGCTCGCCGACATGGCGATGAAGATCTCCGCCGCCCGCGCCCTGACCTACCAGGCCGCGGCCGCCTCCGAGCGCGGTGACGCCGACCTCACCTACCTCGGCGCCGCCGCCAAGTGCTTCGCCTCCGACATCGCGATGGAGGTCACCACGGACGCCGTCCAGCTCCTCGGCGGCTACGGCTACACCCGTGACTACCCGGTCGAGCGCATGATGCGCGACGCCAAGATCACGCAGATTTACGAAGGCACGAATCAGGTCCAGCGGATCGTCATGGCCCGCAACCTGCCGTAACCCCGGCCGGATCGGCCCCTTCCCGCACGCATGGGAAGGGGCCGATCCGCTTGTGGGGCAGGCGAGTTGACGCCCTCCACCGCCTGCCTCCGGGGCGCCCCCTCGCCCCCACTACGGGCCCAACGGCCTGTGCGAGCCGACCGGTTCGGCGGCCTCCTTCCGGCTGCCGCCGCGCGCCGAGGGCGAACCCGACGAGGGCCCGCTCGCGGAGGGCATGCCTGATGCGGCGGGACGCCCGCCAGCGGCACCGCGGCGCGTCAGGCGAAGAACTCCACCAGCTCCGCCGTCACCCGCTCCGGCCGCTCCTCGGGGAGGTAGTGGCCGCTGCCCTCGATCCGCCGGAGGCGGAAGTCCTCGGCGTGGCCGGGCAGGATGGCGCGCAGATACGCGTGGCTGCGGTCGCCCGCGAGCGCGAGGACGGGGACGCCCACCCGGTCGTACGTCTCGAAGTCCTCGACGTCCTGGAGGAACGTCTGGTACCAGGCGTTGCCCGCGCGGACCGCGTCGGGCGTGGCGTAGGCCGCCGCGTACACCGCGCGCGAGCGCTCGTCGATCGTGGCCTGGTCCTGGAGCAGATAGCCGAAGAGCCAGTCGATGAGGACGTCGGTCCGGCCGGCGAGCAGCCGCTCCGGCAGGCCCTTGACCTGGTTGAACGCGAACCACCAGAGATAGACACCGCCGGGCGCGGCCTCCCAGTCGGCCCCGTCGCCGACCGGGAGCAGGGTGAGCTCGCGCAGGCTCGGGTCGGGGTGGGCCACGTCCAGGAGGGCCAGCTTCCGGGTGGCCTCGGGGTGGTTGACGGCGAAGGCGTGGGCGACCATCGCGCCGATGTCGTGCCCGGCGAGGTGCACGCGGTCGTGGCCGAGGTGGCGGACCAGCGCGTGGATGTCCTCGGCCATCGTCTTCTTGTCGTAGCCGGACGGCGGCTTCGCGGAGCCGCCCATGCCGCGCAGGTCCACGGCTATGACGCGGTAGCGGCGCGCCAGGGCCGGCATGACCTTGTGGAACTGCCACCAGGTCTGCGGCCAGCCGCCGAGCAGGACGAGCGGGTCGCCGCTGCCGCCCGCCACGTAGTGCAGCCGGACGCCGTTCACCTCGGCGTACGCGCTGGTGAAGTCGCCCTCCAGGGAGTGGGCCAGCTCCTCGTCGGTGGGCACGGTGGGAACGGTGTCGGACATGGGGGTCTCCTCCGAGAGTTTTGGACTGCTCAGTTCACAACCTCTGCGAGGACGGTAGCCCATTCAGACCGATCGTTCAAGAAAAGGGGGCGACGAAGGGGCGCGGCTCTGGAGCCGCGCCCCTGACGCCCGGTGATGACCCGTCAGCCGTCGAGCTGCTCCAGGGTCGCGATCGACGGTCCCCTGCGGGCCTTCGCGTCGCGGGCCACGTCCTCCGCCGCGCCCAGGACCCGGACCGCGTTCCGCCAGGTCAGCTTGGCGATGTCGGGCTCGGACCAGCCGCGGTCGAGGAGCTCGGCGACGAGGTTCGGATAGCCGGAGACGTCGTCGAGGCCGGACGGGGTGAACGCCGTGCCGTCGTAGTCCCCGCCGATGCCCACGTGGTCGATGCCCGCGACCTCCCGCATGTGGTCGAGGTGGTCGGCCACCGTCGCCGCGGTGGCGACGGGGCGCGGCCGCGACTCCTCGAAGGCCGCGTGCACCTTCATGGCCTCCGGGGTGGTGTCCAGGTGGTGGAAGCCGTGCGCCCGCATGTTCTCGTCGGCCGCGAGGGTCCAGTCGACCGCCGCCTGGAGGACGAACTTCGGGACGAAGGTGGCCATCGCCACGCCGCCGTTCGCGGGCAGCCGCTCCAGGACGTCGTCCGGGATGTTGCGCGGGTGGTCGCACACCGCGCGGGACGAGGAGTGCGAGAAGATCACCGGCGCCTCGGAGGTGTCCAGGGCCGCCCGCATCGTCACCGCCGCCACGTGCGAGAGGTCCACCAGCATGCCGAGCCGGTTCATCTCGCGGACGACCTCGCGGCCGAACGCGGACAGGCCGCCGACACCGGGGACGTCCGTCGCCGAGTCCGCCCAGGCGATGTTGTCGTTGTGCGTCAGCGTCATGTAGCGCACGCCGAGGGCGTACAACGCCCGCAGCGTGGCGAGGGAGTTGTTGATCGAGTGGCCGCCCTCGGCGCCCATCAGGGACGCGATGCGGCCCTCCGCGCGGGCCGCCTCCATGTCGGCGGCGGTCAGCGCGGGGCGCAGCTCGCCCGGGTGGCGGGCGAGCAGCCGCTGGACGCAGTCGATCTGCTCCAGCGTCGCGCTGACCGCGTCGTCGCCCGCCATGTCGGTGCGCACGTACACCGACCAGTACTGCGCGCCGACCCCGCCCGCGCGAAGGCGTGCCAGGTCGGTGTGGAGCCGGCCCGTCTGGTCGGCGGCGACGTCCAGGCGGTCGAGGTCGTAACCGGCCTTCTCGCGCAGCGCCCACGGCAGGTCGTTGTGACCGTCCACGACGGGGAACTCGGCGAGCAGGGAGCGGGCTCGGGCCAGGGAATCGGTCAGCTTCGTCATGCGGCCACTGTTCCCTCGATCACGCGCGCTGTCACGGGGTCACTTCCCGAAGCCGAAGCCGGACCCCGCGCCCTCGACCTTGGCGCGCAGACGCTTGCCCTTCTCGGTCGCCTGCTCGTTCAGCTCCTGCTGGAACTCGCGCATCCGGCCGAGCAGTTCGGCGTCGTGCGCGGCGAGGGTCCGCGCGGCGAGCAGGCCCGCGTTGCGCGCGCCGCCCACCGAGACCGTCGCGACCGGCACGCCCGCGGGCATCTGCACGATGGAGAGCAGGGAGTCCATGCCGTCCAGGTACTTCAGCGGCACGGGGACGCCGATCACCGGCAGCGGGGTCACCGAGGCCAGCATGCCCGGCAGGTGCGCGGCGCCGCCCGCGCCCGCGATGATCACCTTCAGGCCGCGGTCGGCGGCCCCCTCGCCGTACGCGATCATCTCGCGCGGCATGCGGTGCGCGGACACCACGTCCACCTCGTACGGGATCTCGAACTCGTCGAGGGCCTTGGCGGCGGCCTCCATGACGGGCCAGTCGGAGTCCGAGCCCATGACGATGCCGACGACGGGACTGCTCACGGATGTGCTCATTCGGTGATCGTTCCTCGGAGGTAGCCGGCAGCGTGACGGGCGCGGTCGAGGACCTCGTCCAGGTCGTCGCCGTAGGTGTTGACGTGTCCGACCTTGCGGCCGGGCTTCACGTCCTTTCCGTACATGTGGATCTTCAGCTGCGGGTCCCGTGCCATGCAGTGCAGGTACGCGGTGTACATGTCGGGGTAGTCGCCGCCCAGGACGTTCGCCATGACCGTCCACGTGGCGCGCGGGCGCGGGTCGCCGAGGGGCAGGTCGAGAACCGCGCGGACGTGGTTGGCGAACTGGGAGGTCACGGCGCCGTCCTGGCTCCAGTGGCCGGAATTGTGCGGTCGCATCGCGAGCTCGTTGACCAGGACGCGGCCGTCGCGGGTCTCGAACAGCTCGACGGCGAGGTGTCCGACCACGCCGAGCTCCTGGGCCACGCGAAGCGCCAGCTCCTGGGCCTGCCCGGCCAGTTCGTCGCTGAGGTCGGGGGCGGGCGCGATCACGGTGTCGCAGACGCCGTCGACCTGCCGGGACTCCACGACCGGGTACGCCACGGCCTGGCCGTGCGGCGAGCGCACGACGTTCGCCGCCAGCTCCCGGGCGAAGTCCACCATCTCCTCGGCGAGGACCGGCACACCCGCGCGGAACGGCTCGGCGGCGTCGGCTGCGGAGCGTACGACCCAGACGCCCTTGCCGTCGTACCCGCCGCGCACGGTCTTCAGGATGACCGGGAAGCCGTCACCCTCCGTGTCCCCTTCCGCCGCGAAGGCCACGACGTCCGCCGGGTCCTCCACGATGCGGTGGCGTGGGCACGGCACCCCGAGCTCATCCAGCTTCGCGCGCATCACCCCCTTGTCCTGGGCGTGCACCAAGGCGTCGGGCCCCGGGCGCACGGGGATGCCGTCCGCCTCCAGGGCCCGTAGATGCTCGGTGGGTACGTGTTCGTGATCGAAGGTGATCACGTCGCAGCCCCGCGCGAAGTCACGCAGCGTGTCCAGGTCGCGATAGTCGCCGATGACGACGTCGCTGACGACCTGCGCCGCGGAATCCTGCGGAGTGTCACTGAGGAGCTTGAACCTGATGCCTAGCGGGATGCCCGCCTCGTGGGTCATACGAGCGAGCTGCCCCCCGCCGACCATGCCGACTACCGGGAACGTCACACCCACAGGGTATCGGCCATCCGGGAACGGCCCGATCCCGTGCACTGGCGTCACAGCCGTGCCACGGATTGGACGGCGTCCCCGCGCACCACCGGGAGGGGCTGGTTAGCATGGCTGGGTTGACGCGACCGGGGAAACCGCAAACGAGGCGGGCGCGGCACCACAGGAGCGGCACCACCGGCATGACCCGCCGGTACGGCCGACCGACACGGGCAACACGACCGATGGACACCAATCACGGGGCTGGGGCGACCAACCATGACGGACCGCGGCGCACTGCGGGTGCGAATGGACCGGCTCACGCGGGAAGTGGCCAAGTTCGGGGCCGTGGGCGCGGTGGGGACGCTGGTGAACTTCGCCGTCTTCAACCTCGTACGCCACCTCACCGACCTCCAGGTGGTGCGCGCCAGCGTCATCGCGACCATGGTCGCGATCTGCTGCAACTACGTGGGGTTCCGCTACTTCACCTACCGTGACCGGGACAAGAGCGGCCGCACCAAGGAGCTGACGCTCTTCCTGCTGTTCAGCGTCGTCGGCCTGGTGATCGAGAACGGCGTCCTGTACGTGGCCACGTACGGTTTCGAGTGGGACAGCAAGCTCCAGGCGAACGTCTTCAAGTTCCTCGGCATGGGCATCGCCACGCTGTTCCGCTTCTGGTCGTACCGCACCTGGGTGTTCCGGGCCCTGCCCGCGCGCGCCGCGGTCGCCGATGCCGAATCGTTCCTGGAGGACGCTCCGGCGGCCGACGGCGGCCGACCGGCCGCATCGGGCGGGCGCCGCCAGGCCTGACCTGCGCCGGCCCTGCGCCGGGCCCCGGCGTCGCGGGGGCGCTCAGCGCACCGTCTCGTCCTCGTGGCGCTCCTCGCGGTGCGTCGGCGTCCGCGAGAGGAACAGCCCGAACACCGGCGGCTTCCCCTGGAGCATCTCCAGGCGGCCCCCGTCCGCTTCGGCCAGATCCCGGGCCACGGCGAGGCCGATCCCCGTCGAGTTGCGGCCGCTGATGGTGCGCTCGAAGATCCGCGCGCCGAGGTCGGCGGGCACGCCCGGGCCGCTGTCCGTGACCTCGACGACCGCCTGGTTGCCGGTGACGCGGGTGCGCAGGGCCACGGTGCCGCCGCCGTGCATCAGCGAGTTCTCGATCAGTGCCGCCAGGACCTGGGCGACCGCGCCCGGCGTACCGACGGCCTGGAGGTGGCGCTTGCCGGAGCTGACGATGGCGCGGCCCGCGCTGCGGTAGGCGGGGCGCCACTCCTCCAGCTGCTGCTTGATCACCTCGTCCAGGTCGAAGGAGACCGCGGAGCCCGTGCGGGGGTCGCGGGAGTTGGTGAGCAGCCGCTCCACGACGTCGGTGAGCCGCTCCACCTGGGTCAGGGCGATCGTCGCCTCCTCCTTCACCGTGTCCAGGTCGTCGGTCACGGCGATCTCCTCCAGGCGCATGGACAGGGCGGTCAGCGGGGTGCGCAGCTGGTGGGAGGCGTCGGCGGCGAGGCGGCGCTCGGCGGTGAGCATGCGGGCGATCCGCTCCGCGCTGGCGTCCAGGACGTCCGCGACCCGGTCGAGCTCCGGCACGCCGTAGCGGCGGTGGCGGGGGCGCGGGTCGCCCGAGCCCAGGCGCTCGGCGGTCTCGGCGAGGTCCGTGAGCGGGGAGGCGAGGCGGTTCGCCTGGCGCACGGCGAGCAGGACCGCGGCGATGATGGCGAGCAGGGCCACGCCGCCGATGATCAGCAGGGTGCGGCCGACCTCCTGGGTGACCGCGGTGCGGGGCTCCTCGACGGTGACCTTCTCGCCCTCCTCGCCGTCCTCCGTGGCCCGGATGACGTCGCCCGTCGGGCGGGTGCCGACCTCGATGGGGGCGCGGCCCGGAATGTCGATGCGGGCGTACCGCTCGGTGTCCACCTGCTCCCGCAGGATCGCCCCGCTGACGCGCTCGTCGCTGATCAGACGGCTGTCCACGATGCTCGCGAGGCGGACGGCCTCGGAGTTCACGCGCTCCTGGGCGCTGTTGCTGATCGTGCGGGTCTCGACGATCACCAACGAGACGCCGAAGACGGCGATCACTACGAGTACGACGGCGAGGGTCGAGTTGATGAGGCGACGACGCACGAGGCCCTCCGGCCGGGCAGGGGGACGGACCTGACCAGTGTGCCCCTCCCCGGCGGGGGCCCGGTCGCCCTCGGCCCTTGCCCTGGCCTGGGCGGGGCCCCATGTTCCGGTTGCCCGGCAGCTCGGCGCTGTGCCCACCCGTCCCGCCCTGCGGGACGATTGCCCACAGCAAGGACGGCGTACGCCGTCAGGAAGGGGCTACGACTTCTCGAAGCGGAAGCCGACTCCTCGGACCGTGGCGATGTAGCGGGGGTTCGCCGCGTCGTCGCCGAGCTTCTTGCGGAGCCAGGAGATGTGCATGTCGAGGGTCTTGGTGGAGGACCACCACGTCGTGTCCCAGACCTCGCGCATCAGCTGGTCCCGGGTGACGACCCGCCCCGCGTCCCGGACTAGTACCCGCAGGAGGTCGAACTCCTTCGCCGTGAGCTGGAGTTCCTCCTCGCCCATCCAGGCCCGGTGCGACTCGACGTCGATCCGCACCCCGTGCGTGGCGGGCGGCTGCGCCGGCTCCGTGGCGCCGCGCCGCAGCAGGGCCCGGACCCGGGCGAGCAGCTCGGCGAGCCGGAACGGTTTGGTGACGTAGTCGTCGGCGCCCGCGTCGAGCCCGACAACGGTGTCGACCTCGTCGGCGCGCGCGGTGAGGATGAGGATCGGCACCGTGTGCCCCTCGGCGCGCAGCCGCCTCGCGACCTCCAGGCCGTCCATGCCGGGCAGGCCCAGGTCGAGCACGACCAGGTCCACGCTGCCCTGCAGCCCGGCGTCGAGGGCGGTGGGGCCGTCCTCGCGCACTTCGACCTCGTAGCCCTCGCGGCGCAGTGCGCGGGCCAGCGGCTCCGAGATGGACGCGTCGTCCTCGGCGAGCAGTACACGGGTCATGGAGTGATGGTAGTCCGCTGCGGACGGCCGCCGAAGGGTGATCGCCAGGAGCGGGCGCGGCATGCGCCGGGGGTCCGTCCGGGGCGGCCCCCCAGGACCGGAAGATCACAATCCAGGATGCGATCCTTGGATACACCTCGGGGACACCTTGGAATGTGCTCCATTGGTTCCTAGGTCACCTGTGATCCATGTCTCAACTCCTTCCAAATCACGCTCTGTCGTGGCGTATGGTGGCGAGACGCCTGTAGCACTACTCAAGGACCTTTGGCCCGCTATTGCGCGCCAAGGGTCCTTCTGTGTGTGGGCTGGTGATCATCAGCCTGAAAGCAATGACCTGTGGTCGGGCCCCGCTCGCGAAGATGCGTCCGGGGTGTGGATCTCGGTGTCGCCGTCTCTCGTGCTCCGCCCAGCGGACCGGTTCCCCTCGCAGGCGTGGGGGGTGGACGGTCCGGCGCCGGTGCCGACCGCCCCCACCGGGCGCGCCCACGGCGGCCTCGCCACGCGCGTCCCGACACCACGAGGATCGACCCATGGCGTCCAGCCTGACGAAGGACTCGGCCAGCACTCCTGGCTCCGAGAAGACCTTCTTCGGCCACCCCCGCGGCCTGGCCACTCTCTTCATGACCGAGATGTGGGAGCGCTTCAGCTTCTACGGCATGAAGGCCCTGCTCCCCTTGTACCTGGTCGCGCCCGGCGGCATGGACATGAACGCCGCCACAGCCACGGCGATCTTCTCGATCTACATGGCGATGGTCTATCTGCTCGCCCTGCCGGGCGGCTGGTTCGCGGACCGCCTGTGGGGCCCGCGCAAGACGATCACGATAGCCGCTCTGGTGATCATGCTCGGTCACCTCACGCTCGCGCTGCCCGGCCAGGCGATGTTCTTCCTCGGCCTGGTCTTCGTGGCGATCGGCTCCGGCCTCCTGAAGGCCAACATCTCCACGATGGTGGGCCACCTCTACAACGGCCCGGACGACCCGCGCCGCGACGGCGGCTTCACGGTCTTCTACATCGGCATCAACCTGGGCGCCTTCTTCGCCCCGCTGGCCATCGGCACCGTCGGTGAGAAGGTCAACTGGCACCTGGGCTTCGCCATCGCCGCCTTCGGCATGGGCCTCGGCCTGATCCAGTTCCTGCTCGGCGGCCGCCACCTGAGCCCGCAGAGCAGCGTCGTGCCGAAGCCGGTGCCGCGCGCCGAGCTCATGGGCCTGGTCCGCAAGGCCATGCTGTGGATCATCGCCGCCGTCGTCTTCTACGGCGTCGCCGTCGCCACGGACGTCTACACCCTGAACTGGGCCATCGTCCCGATCACGGTCTCCGGTCTGCTCATCCCGATCTGGGTCCTGACCAAGATCAAGCGCGACAAGTCGCTGGACGAGACCGAGCAGTCCAAGATGACGGCGTACATCTGGTTCTTCGTGGCCGCCGCGATCTTCTGGATGATCTACGACCAGGGCGCGTCCACCGTGGCCCTGTTCGGCAAGAACTCCACCGACACCTCGATCTTCGGCTTCGACTTCCCGGTCTCCTGGTTCCAGTCGGTCAACCCGGTCCTGATCATGGCCCTGGCCCCGGTCGTCGCCTGGATCTGGCTGGCGCTCAACCGGCGCGGCCAGGAGCCGAACTCGGTCGTGAAGTTCGCCTCCGGTCTCTTCATCGTCGGCGTCTCGTTCTTCGTCTTCCTGATCCCGCTGTCCATGGCGGGCGACGGCGACAAGGTCGGCGCGTACTGGATCGTCGCGATCTACTTCATCCACACCGTCGGCGAGCTGTGCGTCTCCCCCGTCGGCCTGTCGGTCACCACGAAGATGGCCCCGCAGAAGTACGCCTCCCAGATGCTGGGCGTCTGGTTCCTCGCCGTCACCGCCGGTGACTGCACCACGGGTCTGCTCTCCATCGCCGGTGTCGACCTGAACAAGTCCGGCGTGGTCGCCATGGAGGCCACGATGGCGGTCATCGCGGCCGTCGCGGTGTTCATGTACCGCAAGAAGGTCAAGGCGCTCATGGGCGACGTGCACTAGTCGCTTCGCCGGAGCCGCAGTGATGAACCTGCGGGCCGTCCGGGCTGGTCGCGCCCACGCGGCGGAGCCGCACATGGACACGGCCCCGCGCCGCGGCGGAACCACTCGCCGGCACCACACCCGTACGAACTGAGGGCCGCCGCACCACCCGGTGCGGTGGCCCTCGGGCTTTCCCGGGGCGGCGCGGTGTCCGCCGGTGCAGCATCGGGCCATGACCGTACGCCGGACGCTCCTGACCCTCGCCCTGTGCGGCACGCTCCTGTCGTCCAGCGCGGCCGCCGAGGCCTCGCCCACGCCCGGACGCACGTACTCCTACGGGGCCCACCCGCGCCAGACCGTGACCGTGTACGGCCACGGCGGCACGGCCCTGGTGATCCTGCACGGCGGCTCGTGGGCGCGGGACAACGACTGGAGCGGCTGGTCCCGGTGGTTCGCCGCGCGCGGCTTCACCGTGTACGAGACCGACTACCGGCTCTCCTCGGACGCCGTCTGGCCCGCGCAGCGCACCGACGTCCTGGCCGCCCTGCGCTGGATCTCCCGCCGCGAGGGGCCGGGCGCGCCCCGGCCCCTGCTGCTCGGCTCGTCGGCGGGCGGGCACCTCGCCGTGAGCGTCGGGGCGTACCGCGACGGGCGCGCCCGCACCCGGGGCGTGGTCGCCCTCTCCCCCGTCGCCTCGCCGTACCGGGCCTGGCGCGACGGCACCGTGCCGGGCGCCACGGACCAGCGGCGGGCGCTGGCCCGGGCGGCGAAACGTCTCGCCGGGTGCGACCCGGACCGCGCCGGGCAGCCCTGCCGGGAGCGCTGGGACGACCTGACGGCCGCCTCCCACGCGTCGGGCGCGCGGGACGCTCCGCTGTACCTGGTGCACTCGGCGGGCGACTTCGTGCCGCCCGCGCACTCCGCGGACCTCGCCTCGGCGCAGCGGCGCGCGGGGCTGCGGGACGTGAGCGTACGTACGCTGCCCGGCTCGGCGCACGGTGGGGCGCTGCTGCGGGAGCGGGGGATTACCGCCGGGGTGCTGCGGTGGCTGCGGGACCGTTGAGCGTCTGCCGCGCCGTCGTGGCTGGTCGCGCCCGCGCGGCGGAGCCGCACAGAGACACAGCCCCGCGCCCCTTCGGGGCGCTTCAGCGCAGCCGTCCGCGCCTCCTCGGCAGGTACGTGAACACCGCGCCGCCCAGGAGGACCGCGGTGCCCGCGATCAGGCCCAGTGCCCGTAGCGCGCCGTTGTCGTCGGCGCCGGTGTCGGCGAGGCCGCCGCCGGAGCCCGAGCCGGAGCCGGAGCCGGAGCCGGAGCCCGAGCCGCCTGTCGTGCCGCCCGGCTGCGCGGAGGTGTCGAGCACCAGGGACACCCCGGTCTTCGCGGGCGTACAGGTGGTGGTCGTGCCGAGGGCCTTCACGGTGAGGACGCCGGGCGAGAGCGTGGCCTTGCCGTCGGCGCCCGGGGTGTAGGTGCCGGTCAGGTTCGGGACGGCGATCGGGGCGCCGGACCTGATGGGCTCCTTGTTGGCGGGGCCCGCGACGGGCACCGTGCCCTTGTCGGCGCCGCCGAGGAGCACGGCCATGGAGGGCTTCACCGCGCCCGCGGGGATGTCGGCCGGGCTGTCCATCACGGACTTCTTGAACCGCACGGTCAGGCCGTACTTCCCGCCGTCCTTCCGGGCGTCGATCTGCACCGGCGAGGTGGCCTCCTTGTCGCCGATCGGCGTCTTGCACTTGTACGGGACCTGCACCTCCTTGCCGGGGAAGTCGGTCTGGCCGTCGCCGCCACCGGAGGAGCCCCCGGCGGACCCGCCGGAGGAGCCGCCGGAGGAGCCGCCGGACGAGCCACCCGTCGTACCGCCCGAAGTGCCGCCGCTGTCACCGCCGCCGGAGGTCGTGCCGCCCGAAGTGCCGCCGGAGGACCCACCGGAGGACCCGCCGGAGGACCCGCCGGACGTCCCGCCCGAGGAGCCCCCGGACGTGCCGCCGCCGTCGGTCACCTTGATGGTCACGGCGGCCTTCACGGCCTCCTCGGGCTTGCACTTGGTGTCCGTGGAGATCGGCTTGTTCACGTTGATGTCGTACGCGCCCGGGGTCAGCGTCACCTCGCCCGGCGCGGTCAGCTTCAGCTTGCCCCTCATGTCGGACAGGACCATCGCGCCGCCCTTGGGGATGGGCGGATTGGTGCGGGTCCCCTCGACCTTCAGGGCGCCGCTCTGGGCGCCGCCCACCGCGACGGTGCCGGTCGGCAGGACGGTGTCCTTGCCGAGGTCGAGGATGTCGGGGTTCTTCGAGGCGGCCTCGACCGTCTTCCACACCACCTCGACCTCGTCGCCGACCTTCGCCTCCGCGGGCGCCGTCACGTCCACCTTCGTGGTGCCGTGCACCGGCGGCAGATTGGAGATCGGCGGCGGCACGCACTCGGTCTTGTACGCGACCTCGGCGGCGCTCGCCGGGCCCGCCGCGCCGAACACGGCGAGGCCCGCGCCGCCGAGCGCCAGGGCGACCGAGGCCGCGGCCGCTCTCGTCCGGGGTGGTGTCCGCCTTCCCGCCCTCGCGCTCCGTTGCGTCGGCTTCCTTGTCACGGCTTTCCTTTCGTCGGGGGGCCGTTGTCGGACGGTGCGGAGAGCTGTCCCGCCGGTGCGCCCGGATCGGTCTCCGGGGTGAACCACGGCAGGCCGGTGGAGGAGGCCCCGGCGTCCCGGGAGGTGGGTGCCGGGTCGTCGTCGGCGGCGGTGTCCGTCCTCCTGAGCAGCGCCGCCTTGGCGAGCAGGGCGTTCTTCGTGAGCCGGGTGCCGCCGGGCAGGGCCGCGGTGACGCGCCGCGTGCGGTGGCGGCCCTGCGGGCGGCCGCCGGGCCCCTTGGCGGGGCGGAGCCGGTCGACGGCCACCATGCCGACGCGGAAGACGGCCGCGGGCACCACGAGGGCGAGGAGCACCCAGAACAGCGTCACGCCCCAGGGCCGCCCCACGCCCCACGGCTGCTCGGCGAGGACCTCGCTGCCGTACCGGAGCGAGACCAGGTAGTCGCCGTGGGCGCCCGCGGGCAGCTCGACCGGAAGCCTGATCCTGGCCTTCGCGCCGGGCGCGATGGTGCCGCGCCACTGCTGCTGCTCCCACTGCGGGGCGAACACGCCGTGGGAGGTGCCGACCTGGAAGACCGGGTTCCTGACCGGCGCGGTGCCCAGGTTGCCCACCGTGACCACCAGCTGCCGCGCGGGCGGGGAGCCGAACCACGTGAGGAGGCCGCTCGACCCGTCGAGCCGGGTGTCCGCCAGCACGGCGAGCCGCCCGCCGCGCGGCTTCCGCAGCGGCTTCACCGGATGCCCCGCGACCGTGAACGCCGCGTCCACCGCGGCCTTGTCGCCGGTCACCGTGGCCACGTGCACGACGCACGGGCAGGGCTTCGGCGGCTCGGCGACGGGCAGCCGCTTGCGGAAGGTGCCGTCGCCGCCGGTGGTGACGGCACGGCCCTCGGCGTTGGCGCAGGAGTTGGTGCCGCCGGGCACCCCCGCGGCGGGCGTGCCCTGCCCGCAGACGAGCATCATGAGCAGCGCGCGCGGCCGCCACCCCTTGCCGGTCACGGTGACCGAGCCGCCGGTGCCCGCCTGGGGCTTGGAGAGCGTCACCGCCGGCTTCGGCTCGGCCGCGGCGCCCGGTACGGCCCCGAGCAGCGCGCAGGCCAGGGCGAGGACCAGGGCCGACGCGCAGCCGCGCGCCCACGTCCGCTGTGCGTTCACGGCTTGCCTCCCGTCCCCGTGGCCGCCGGCTCCCGCTCCGCCGCCGCTGCCGTCTCCGATTCCGCCGCCGCTGTCGTCTCCGCCGGTGGGCCGGTGTCCTGTCTCCGGCGGCGTACGACGTGCCGTACGGCGCACCACGCGGCGACGCCCGCCGCGACGGCACCGGCGCCCGCGCCCACGGCGGCGGGCCACGGCACGAGGCGCGCGGACGCGGAACCCTCGGCCCGCGCCCCGCCCGCCGCCGTGACCGTCAGGCGCACGTCCACGGCGTCGAACGACGGCACATCGGGCCACGGCTCGCTCAGCGTGACCCGGCCGCCGGGCGCGATCCGCGCGGGCACCCGGTGCGGCGCCCGGTCGAGCAGCTGCCCGAAGACGCCGTCGGCCCGTACCGCGACGCGCGGCGTAAGCACCGTGTTGCCCCGGTTCACCAGCTCGTACGTGATCCGCTCCGCGTCCGCGTCGAGGCGTACGCGCTCCACGGTCAGCGCGGCCAGGGCGGGCCCGGCCACCCTCAGGCGCAGGGGCACCCGGGCGTCCCGGCCGCCGCCGCGCGCGACGACCGCGCCGGAGCGGTCGCCCGGCGCGGCCCCCTTCGGCACCGCCACGGTGAACGGGACGTCGGCCCGGGTGCGCGGCGGCACCGTCACCTTCCGCCGGGCGAAGGCCATCCACGCCCCCATGCCGTCGGGACCGGTGCCGCGCAGGGTCACCGTGCGGGGCCGCGCGCTCCGGTTCGTGACGGACACCTTGTCCTCGACGACGGCACCGGGCGCGCCCTCCGCGTACAGGGAGGGCCGTGCGGAGCCCGCGGGCGCCAGCGACCAGCCGCCGCCGTCGGCCGCGCGGGCGAGGGGCGCGGCAGCGCACGCGAGCAGCGCCCCGGCCACGGCGAGCGCCCGCGCGGCGGCCCGCACCCGCATCGCCCGCGTCCCCGCCCTCAGCGCGGCGCCTGGTTCCGGCGCGTCAGCCACAGCACCCCGGCCGCGCCCGCGAGCAGCACCGTGCCGCCGAGCGTGCCGAGCGCGATCGCGGAGTCGGCGGGTCCGGTCTGCGGCAGGTCCTCGCCGCCGGACGGCGTGCCCTGCGAACCGTCGGACGTGTCGCCGGAGCCGGAGCCGGAGCCCGGGTCGGAACCGGAACCGGCGCCGGATCCCGAGCCCGCGCCGGAGCCGGCGTCCGAGCCGCTCCCCTTCACGTTCAGGGTCAGCGACGGCTTCGGGTCGTTCGCGGGGGTGCACGTCGTCGTCGTACCGAGGGCCTTGATGGTGAGGACACCGGCGGTGAAGGTGACCTTGCCGGACTTCTTGGGCGTGTACGTGCCCGTCAGGGTGCTGATCTTGATGGGGGTGTTGGCCGGGACGGGCCCGGAGTTGGGCGGCCCCGACACCGGGACGGTGCCGCTCTCCGCGCCGCCGAGTTCGATGAGCGCGCTCGGCTTCATGGCGCCCTTGCCGAGTTCGACGGGGCTGGAGGAGACGCCCTTCTGGAAGGACATCGTGAGCTTGTAGCCGCTGCCGCTCTTGACGCTCTTGATGTCGATCGGCGAGACGGCGCCCTTGTTCCCGATGGGTGTCTTGCACTGGTAGTCGACGTCCTGGACCCCGGCCCGTGCGGCGGGTGCGGTCAGCAGCAGCGCCGATCCGGCCAGGGCGGCGGTGAGTGCGAGCGCGGCGGGTTTCCTCTGGTACGGCACCTCGTGGTCCCCTCATGCCGGTGGCGAAATCCGTGCCGCGCGCACTGATTTGCTGACGGCACATCAGATCGGGCGCTCAAGGTACGCCGGGGACCTTGTCGAGGGAAGACAAAGGACGCGCCGGATCCGTGGAGATCCGGCGCGTCCTTCGAACCGCTGGTAACCCTTGTGACTCCGGGCGCGGGCGCTAGCCCGGCGCCTCCAGCTCCGCCCACACCGTCTTGCCCGTCTCCCCAGGGGTCCGCACAACCCCCCAGTCCAGACAGAGCCGCTGCACGATGAACATGCCGTGCCCGCCGGGCCGCCCGGCCCGGTGCGGCGTGCGCGGCGCGGGCTGCCCGGCACCGCGGTCGGAGACCTCGATGCGCAGCGCCTTCCGGCCGCCGTCACAGGACAGCCAGAGCTCGTCGGGGCCCTCGGCGTGCAGGCAGGCGTTGGTGACCAGCTCGGAGACCACGAGCAGGACGTCCTCCGCCGCGGCGCGCCGGTCGGCGGTGGCCGCGGGCAGCCAGCCCCAGGCGTGCAGCGCCTCGCGGGTGAAGTCCCGCGAGAGCGGGACCACGCCGCTCGCGCCGTCCAGGCTCAGCCTGCGGACCTGGCGGCCCCCGGACCCGGGGGTGGCCGCGTGCGCGGGAGCGTCCGCGACAGCGGCCTCCGGCTCCGGGCCACGGTCGCCCGGCGAGTAAGGCCGGGTGGCGCTCATCAGCACTTCACCTCACCGACAAGAGGACTCTGGACAAGGACGGACCGCGGGAGCCCGGCGGCGGGGCCTTCGCCCGCCCGGCCGCTCCCCGGCCGCTTGCCATTTCTGACGTTTGATCCGACGTTGGTCTGCTGTTCGGTCCGGCGCCCGCCGAACGACGGCCGACTCCGGATTCAGGGTGACTCCTGCCCGGCCGAACCGGACGAACACCCATGGATTCGGTGGGAACCGTGTGACGCTGGTAACGCATTGGTCACACAGCGGCAACTGACACATAACGCTTCACGTCATCCGCCATATCGCCCCCACACACCTCGTACTCCCCACGAAGAGAGGTCCGGCTCAGTCGGCCAGCGCCGCTTCGAGCGTCTCGTGGACGGTGAAGACGGCGTCGGCCCCCGTGATCTCGAACACCCTGGCCACCACCGGCAGCATCCCGGCGAGATGCACGCCGCCGCCCGCGGCCTCGGCCTTGAGGCGGGCCCCGAGGAGCACGTTGAGACCCGTGGAATCACAGAACTCCAACCGTGAGCAGTCGACCACGAGGCGCGAGAAGCCCTCGTCGACGCAGCCCTCCAGCGGCTCGCGCAGCACATCGGCGGTGTGGTGATCGAGCTCACCCGCCGGAGTCACGACGGCGCTGCGGCCCTCTTTCCGGACTTCGACCAGAAGTCGGCCCCTGTGTGCGCTGCCGACCGTCCCGCGGTCCATGCCGTCACTCTCTTCCGACCGTTGGGCTGTTACTGGCGCGCGCCGTGACGCGCGATGACGCCCTTGAACATTACGCCTTCCGTACGCCCCGGGGTACCCGAACATCCCCCTGAATTCGGACATTTCGCCACGCAACGCACTTGCGACTCCGCGCCGGAAGCGGGTAGGGGTAGAAGAGACATCACCCGACCCGGACGGCCATGGAGGCGCCGCACACCGCAGTGCACGTAGTGGCATCGGCAGCCATATGCCGAGAACGATGGAGGACACCATGTCACCCCGGCTCGACGAATCGCGTACTGACCAAGCGACGTCGACACCCCCGCCGAACCGCACCCGAACCACGATCCCCGGCCCCGCCGAAGAGGCCCCGCCGGCGGCCGCGACGGACCCGTCGCGCCCCGACGAGCGGCCCGACTCACTCTCCGGGCTCCCCGAGATCCCCCCGTTCGACGAGGTGGGCCCCCTCGACGCGCGAGCCCTGTCCAAGACGCTCTTCGAGCGGCTCGAGGCCCTCGAAGAAGGCACCCACGCCTACGCGTACGTACGCAACACCCTCGTCGAGCTCAACCTCGCCCTGGTGAAGTTCGCCGCCTCCCGGTTCCGCTCCCGCAGCGAGCCGATGGAGGACATCATCCAGGTCGGCACCATCGGCCTGATCAAGGCGATCGACCGCTTCGAGCTCAGCCGCGGCGTCGAGTTCCCCACCTTCGCGATGCCGACCATCGTCGGCGAGATCAAGCGCTTCTTCCGCGACACCTCGTGGTCGGTGCGCGTGCCGCGACGGCTCCAGGAGCTCCGCCTCGACCTCGCCAAGGCGGGTGACGAACTCGCGCAGCAGCTCGACCGCTCGCCGACGGTGGCCGAGCTCGCCGAGCGCCTCGGCCTCTCGCACGACGAGGTCGTCGAGGGCATGGCGGCGTCCAACGCCTACACCGCCAGCTCCCTCGACGCGCAGCCCGAGGACGACGACTCCGAAGGCGCGCTCGCCGACCGCATCGGCTACGAGGACCACGGGCTCGAAGGCATCGAGTACGTCGAGTCGCTGAAGCCGCTGATCGCCGAACTGCCGCCGCGGGACCGGAAGATCCTCTCCCTGCGGTTCGTGGCGAACATGACCCAGTCGGAGATCGGCGAGGAGCTGGGCATCTCCCAGATGCACGTCTCGCGTCTGCTGTCCCGCACGCTGGTGCGGCTGCGCAGAGCTCTGACGGTCGAGGAGTAGCGGCACCCCACCGGCGCTCCGCGCCCCGTCCCTCGAACGCCGGAGGGGCTGGACGGTGCCGCTCGCGGCAGCGTTCGCCCCCTCCGGCGTTCGAGTTCCGGGGCCCCTGCCCCGGTCAGCCCTCCGTACGCGCCCGCATCACCAGCTTGTTCACCGCCCACAGGGCGATGCCGATCGCGAGCAGGACGCCCGCGCGGATGTAGACGTCGGCCGGGCGGTCGGCGAGCGGGCTCGCGAGGACGAGCGCGGTGATCGCGCCGAGCACGGGCAGGGCCGTGGGCGTGCGGAAGTGGTCGTGGTCCACGGGGTCCCTGCGCAGCACCAGGACGGCGACGTTGACGACGGCGAACACGCACAGGAGCAGGAACGCCGTGGTGTCGCCGAGGCCCTCGATCTCGCCGGTGGAGACCAGGCCGACGGCGAGCAGGGACACGAAGGCGATGCCCACGACCGGTGTGCGGCGACCGGCCAGGACGCGGCCCATGGAGCGCGGCAGGATGCGTTCGTTGGCCATGCCGTAGCAGAGGCGGGACGCCATCATGATGTTGATGAGGGCGGAGTTGGTGACCGCGAACAGGGCGATGAGCGCGAAGAGTTTGTGCGGGAAGTCGACGCCGCCCGCCTTCACGACCTCCAGGAGCGGTCCGCTGGAGCCCTCCAGGGTCTCGTAGTCCACCAGGAGCGAGGAGACCAGGGCGACCAGGACGTAGATGGTGCCGGTCACCGCCACGCCGATGAAGATCGCGCGCGGGAAGGTGCGGGTGGGGTCCTTGGTCTCCTCGGCCATGTTCACCGAGTCCTCGAAGCCGACGAAGGCGAAGAAGCCGAGCGCGGTGGCCCCGAGGACGCCCGTGAACAGGGCGTATCCGGTGCCGCTCGACTCGAACTCGGTGAGCCGCGACGGCTCTCCGTCCCCCGTGAGCACGGCCCACGCGCCGATTGCGAGGATGATCAGCAGACCGGTCAGCTCGACCACGGTCAGCACGACGTTCGTCTTCACCGACTCCGACACGCCCCGCAGGTTCAGCGCGGCGAGGGCGAGGATGAACACGATCGCCACCAGCGTCGGCGGCAGCGCGTCATCGGTCAGCTCGCTCAGATAGTCCCCGCTGAAGGCGCGGGCGGCCGCGCTCGCGGACGACAGGCCCGAGCACATCACCATGAACGCGATGATGAAGGTCAGGAAGGGGACCTTGAAGGCCTTCTGGGTGTAGAGCGCGGCGCCCGCCGCCTTGGGGTACTTGCCGACCAGTTCCACGTACGACGCGGCCGTCAGGATCGCCACGACGAAGCCGATGAGGAACGGCACCCACAGGGCGCCGCCCACCTTTCCCGCCACCTTGCCGGTGGTGGCGTAGATGCCGGTGCCGAGGATGTCGCCGATCACGAAGAGGATCAGCAGCTTGGGGCCGAGGACCCGGCGCAGACCGGGCTCCTCCTCGGCCGGTTGCGTGGTGGTACCGCTCGTTCCTGAAGTCGTCACAGGAGCCTCCCCCGAACGTGACCGGGAACTTCGGAAGGATCTCTTGCCCGGGACACGCCGGGACGATGCGGGAGTTGAGCAACATCAGAGCCCTCGACGGCGCCTCACAGCCCGTTCAGCGCGTCCGGTACGCCGCCGCCCGCCTCCTCGACCAGCTCCGCGACCGGCTGCGGCGCGCGCACGGTGGCGAAGCGGACCGCACCGTCCGCCCCCGCGGCGAAGCCGTGGATCCCGGGCCGGGGCAGGCTGTTGTACGAGTAGTGCTGGGCGAAGTAGTAGGCGCCGGTGTCCAGGGCCGCCACGTGGTCGCCCGCTTCGAGCCGGGGCAGCGGGTGGTCGGCGGCGAGCAGGTCGCCCGCGAAGCAGGCCGGGCCCGCGACGTCCTGGCCGACGGCGGGCCCCTGCTTGGGGCGGCCCTTGGCGTCGTACGCGGCGAGCCTCAGCGGCCAGGACTCGGGCGCGTACACCGTGCGGGTCGCCACCTGGACGCCCGCGTGGGTCAGCGCGATGGGCCGCCCACCCGCCTCCTTGACGTACTCGACGCGGGCGAGCAGCACCCCCTGCTTGGCGAGCAGCGAGCGGCCGAACTCGGTGACCAGGCCGTAGCGCCCGTCGAGCAGGCCGGGCACGCGCTCCTTGAGCAGGCGCGCGTACTGGCCGTGGGTCGGGCTCGCCTCGTCGGAGGCGAAGTTGACGGGCAGGCCGCCGCCGATGTCGACGGTGTCGATCTGGCGGCGCCCGGCGCGGGCGTTGATCTCCTCGGCGAGTTCGTACACCGCGGCGACGCCCCGCACGAGCAGGTCGAGGGGGATGCCCTGGGAGCCGGTGTGCGCGTGCAGCCGGGTCAGCCAGGGCCGGTCGAGATACGCCTGGACGAGCCAGTCGCGGCCGCCGTCGTCCCGCAGCGGCACGCCGAACTTAGAGGTCGCCGTCGCCGTGGAGAGCGCGCCGATGGAGCCCCCGCCGACCTGCGGGTTCACCCGGATCCCGAGCGGCGATCCGGTGGGCGCCGAGCGCACCAGGGCGTCGAGACGGGCCAGTTCCTGCGGGTTGTCGGCGTTGACGGCGATGCCGAGGGCGAGGGCCTCGCGCAGCTCGGCGGGGGTCTTGGCGGGCGAGTCGAGCACGGTGTGCGCGGGCGGCACCCCGGCGGCGCGGGCGAGGGCCAGCTCGCCGGGGCTCGCCACCTCGGCGCCGATGCCCTCCTCGTACAGCAGCCGCAGGACGGGCACCAGGGGCGTCGCCTTCACGGCGAAGGCGTGCAGGACGGGGGTGCCGGGCGGGGTGACCCCGGCGAAGGCGGCGCGCAGGGCGACGGCGGCCGCGCGGACGCCGGTGACGTCGACGAGGCCCGCGAGCGGGTCCTCGGGGCTCACCAGGCCCTGCTCGATCGCGGCGCGTACTGCTTGGTCCCGGCGGGCGGCGGCCTCCGCGCCCGGGGGACTCGTGGGATCGACGGTGGGGCCGGGAACCGTCGCGTCGTCGAGGCTCATGTGATCCACACAATCACCCGAGCGCCGCGTCCGCTGGCCCTACGGCGCTATTGACTAGAGCTATTCACCGACCGAGGATGTGAATAACAAGGTCACAGCCCGGAGGAGGCACCGCCATGTCAGGACCCCGCCCCGTACGAGCGCCGCGCGGCACCGAACTGAGCACCCTGGGATGGCAGCAGGAAGCCGCCCTGCGCATGCTCCAGAACAACCTCGACCCCGAGGTCGCCGAGCACCCCGACAAGCTCGTCGTCTACGGCGGCACCGGCAAGGCGGCCCGCGACTGGCGCTCCTTCGACGCGATGGTGCGCACGCTCAGGACCCTCAAGCAGGACGAGACCATGCTGGTCCAGTCCGGCCGTCCCGTCGGCGTGATGCAGACCCACGAGTGGGCGCCGCGCGTGCTCATCGCCAACTCCAACCTGGTCGGCGACTGGGCGAACTGGGAGGAGTTCCGCCGCCTGGAGCAGCTCGGCCTCACCATGTACGGCCAGATGACGGCCGGTTCCTGGATCTACATCGGCACCCAGGGCATCCTCCAGGGCACGTACGAGACCTTCGCGGCCGTCGCGGCGAAGAAGTTCGGCGGCACGCTCGCCGGGACCATCACGCTCACCGCCGGGCTCGGCGGCATGGGCGGCGCCCAGCCGCTGGCCGTCACCATGAACGACGGCGTCGCGATCTGCATCGACTGCGACCCGCGCGCCATCGAGCGCCGCATCGAGCACCGCTACCTCGACGTGAAGGCGGACTCCCTGGAGCACGCGCTCCAGCTCGCCACCGAGGCCCGCGACGCCCGCCGCCCGCTCTCCATCGGCCTGCTCGGCAACGCGGCGGAGCTGCTGCCGCGCATGCTCGCCGAGGGCGCGCCCGTCGACATCGTCACGGACCAGACGAGCGCCCACGACCCGCTCGCCTACCTCCCCGTCGGCGTCGACTTCGACGACATGGCGACGGCCGCCGAGAAGGACCCGGCGGGCTTCACCACCCGCGCCCGCGAATCCATGGCCCGGCACGTCGAGGCCATGGTCGGCTTCATGGACGCGGGCGCCGAGGTCTTCGACTACGGCAACTCCATCCGCGGCGAGGCCCAACTGGCGGGTTATGACCGGGCGTTCGCCTTCCCCGGCTTCGTCCCCGCGTACATCCGGCCGCTGTTCTGCGAGGGCAAGGGCCCGTTCCGCTGGGCGGCGCTCTCGGGCGAGGCCTCGGACATCCACAAGACCGACAAGGCGCTCCTCGACCTCTTCCCGGAGAACGAGTCACTGCACCGCTGGATCAAGATGGCGGGCGAGCGCGTCCACTTCCAGGGCCTGCCCGCCCGCATCTGCTGGCTCGGCTACGGCGAGCGCGACAAGGCGGGTGAGCGCTTCAACGACATGGTGGCCTCCGGCGAGCTCCAGGCCCCGCTCGCCATCGGCCGCGACCACCTCGACTGCGGCTCGGTGGCCTCCCCGTACCGCGAGACCGAGGGCATGCGCGACGGCTCCGACGCCATCGCCGACTGGCCCCTCCTGAACGCCATGGTCAACGTGGCCTCCGGCGCCTCCTGGGTCTCCCTCCACCACGGCGGCGGCGTCGGCATGGGCCGCTCCATCCACGCGGGACAGGTCACGGTCGCCGACGGCACGCAGCTCGGGGGCGAGAAGATCCGCAGGGTCCTCACCAACGACCCGGGCATGGGCGTGATCCGGCATGTGGACGCGGGGTACGAGGGCGCCGAGGCCGTGGCCTCCGAGCGCGGGGTCCGCGTGCCCATGCGGGAGGGCGAGTGACCGCCACCGATCGGCCCGCGGCCTCGTCCTCGAACGCCGGACGGGCTGATTCCGTCGCTGGTACCGGCCCGAATCCCCCCTCGTTCCAGCAGATGTGGCGCGAGCTGCGCCCCATCGGCCGCAACGCCGAAACAGGCGGGTACCGCCGCTACGCCTGGACCGGGGCCGACGCCGACTGCCGGACCTGGTTCCAGGAGCAGGCCGAGAGCCGGGGGCTCGCGTACGAGACGGACCGGAACGGCAACCAGTGGGCGTGGCTCGGCGACCCGGCCGCGGGGGACGCCGTCGTCACCGGCTCGCACCTGGACTCCGTCCCCGACGGCGGCGCCTTCGACGGCCCCCTCGGCGTCGTCTCGGCCTTCGCCGCGCTCGACGAACTCCGCGCCAGGGGCGTCGAGTTCACCCGGCCCCTCGCCCTCACCAACTTCGGCGACGAGGAGGGGGCCCGCTTCGGCCTGGCCTGCGTCGGCTCCCGGCTCACGGCCGGGCAGCTCACCAAGGAGCAGGCGTACGAGCTGCGCGACGGGGACGGCGTACGCCTGCCGGAGGCGATGGAGGCCGCCGGGTACGACCCGGCGGTGATCGGCCCGGACCCCGGGCGGCTCGCCCGGATCGGCGCGTTCGTGGAGCTGCACGTGGAGCAGGGCCGGGCCCTTGACCTGTCCGGCGACGAGGTCGGCATCGCCAGCGCCATCTGGCCGCACGGCCGCTGGCGCTTCGACTTCCGCGGCGAGGCCAACCACGCGGGCACCACCCGGCTCGTCGACCGCCGTGACCCGATGCTGAGCTACGCGGAGACGGTCCTCGCGGCCCGCCGCGAGGCGGAGCTCGCGGGCGCGGTGGCGACGTTCGGCAAGATCTCCGTCGAGCCCAACGGCGTCAACGCCATCCCGTCCCTGGTGCGCGGCTGGCTCGACTCGCGCGCAGCCGACCAGGAGACGCTCGACACCGTGGTGACGGCGGTCGAGAAGGCGGCCCGCGAGTACGCGGACCGGCACGGCGTCGACCTCGCCGTCGTCCGCGAGTCGTTCACACCGGTCATCGAGTTCGAGCACGCGCTGCGCGACGAGCTGGGCGTGCTCCTGCGCGGGCGCACCGGCCGCGAGGTGCCCGTGCTCGGCACCGGCGCCGGGCACGACGCGGGCATCCTCTCCGCGTCCGTCCCGACCGCCATGCTGTTCGTCCGCAACCCCACGGGCGTCTCGCACTCCCCCGCCGAGCACGCGGCGGAGGACGACTGCGTCGCCGGGGTGCGGGCGCTCGCCGACGTACTGGAGGGCCTGGCGTGCCGGTGACGCACACGTACTGGGCGGAGCACGCCTGGCTGGAGCCGGTCGTGGAGCCCGGCGTGGCGCTCGACGTGGGCGCGGACGGGCGGATCGCCGCCGTCCGCACCGGCGTCCAGGCCCCGCCGCCGGGCGCCACGGTGCTGCGCGGCCTGACCCTGCCCGGCCTGGCCAACGCCCACTCCCACGCTTTCCACCGGGCGCTGCGCTCCACCGTGCAGGTCGGCAGCGGCACGTTCTGGACCTGGCGCGAGGTCATGTACTCCGTGGCCGACCGGCTCACGCCGGAGACGTACCACGCGCTCGCGCGGGCGGTGTACGCGGAGATGGCGCTCGCCGGGATCACGGCCGTAGGCGAGTTCCACTACCTGCACCACGCGCCCGGCGGCAAGCGGTACGCCGACCCCAACGCCATGGGCGAGGCCCTGATCGCGGCCGCCGCCGACGCGGGCATCCGCATCACGCTCCTCGACACCGCGTACGTGGCCTCCGGCCTGCGCGACGCCGCCGAGGGCGCGCCGCCCGACCAGCACCAGCTGCGGTTCTCCGACGGCACGGCCCAGGCGTGGGCGGAGCGGGCCGCGCTGCTCAAGGACCGCGAGCACGCCCGCGTCGGCGCCGCGATCCACTCCGTACGGGCCGTGCCCGCGCGGCAGTTGGGCACCGTGGCCGAGTGGGCCGCGACGCGCGGCGCCCCGCTGCACGTCCACCTCTCCGAGCAGACCGCCGAGAACGAGGCGTGCCTCGCCGTGCACGGCCGCACGCCCACGCGGCTGCTCGCCGACCACGGGGTGCTCGGGGCACGCACGACGGGCGTGCACAACACCCATCTGACCGACGCCGACATCGCCCTGATCGGCGGCTCGGGCACCGGCACCTGCATGTGCCCCACCACCGAGCGGGACCTCGCCGACGGCATCGGGCCCGCGCCCGCCCTCCAGCGGGCGGGCAGCCCGCTCTCCCTCGGCAGCGACAGCCACGCCGTCATCGACCTCTTCGAGGAGGCGCGGGCGATGGAGCTCAACGAACGGCTCCGGACGCACACGCGGGGGCACTGGACGGCGGCCGCGCTGCTGCGGGCGGCGTCCGCCGACGGGCACGCGGCGCTCGGCTGGGCCGATGCCGGGGCCCTGGAGGCGGGGCGGCTCGCCGACTTCACCACGGTCGCGCTCGACTCCGTGCGGACCGCGGGGGCCGCGGCGCGGCTCGGGGCGGAGGTGGCGGTGTTCGCGGCGAGCGCGGCGGACGTGCGGCACACCGTGGTCGGGGGCCGCCACGTGGTCCGCGACGGCGCCCACACCCTCGTCCCCGACGTACCGTCGGCCCTGACCCAAGCGGTGACTGCCCTGCACTAGCCCGCGTGGGACGCCCCAGACCCGCCACCCGCCCCTTCCCGAACTGGGGCTCCGCCCCGGACCCCGCTCGCGGAGCGCCGACAAACGGGGGTCCAAGGGGGCGGAGCCCCCTTGTTCGGGAAGGGGCGGGTCAGGGGCGCCCCCGCGAGGGCACCACCCGCACCCACCCACGAACAGGACACCCCCCATGCCCACCACCGTCATCCACAGCATCCGCAGCCTCGTCACCAACGACCCCGCCCTGGGCCGAGGCCCCCTCGGCCTCGTCGAGGACGCCGCCGTCGTCCTGGACGGCGAGGAGGTCGCCTGGGTGGGCCCGAGCGCCGGGGCCCCGGCGGCGGACGAGGCGTACGACGCCCAGGGCCGCGCGGCCCTCCCGGGCTTCGTGGACTCCCACTCGCACCTGCTCTTCGCGGGCGACCGCACCCAGGAGTTCAACGCCCGCATGGAGGGCCGCCCCTACGAGGCGGGCGGCATCCGCACCACCGTGGCGGCGACCCGCGCCGCGTCGGACGAGGCCCTGGAGGCGAACCTAGGCCGCTACCTCGCCGAGGCCCTGCGCCAGGGCACCACGACGTTCGAGACGAAGTCGGGCTACGGGCTGACCACCGAGGACGAGGCCCGCGCCCTGCGCATCGCGGCGCGCCACACGGACGAGGTCACCTTCCTCGGCGCCCACATCGTCTCGCCGGACTACGCCACGGACCCGGCGGCGTACGTGGCCCTGGTGACGGGCGAGATGCTGGCGGCCTGCGCCCCGCACGCCCGCTGGATCGACGTGTTCTGCGAGAAGGGCGCCTTCGACGGCGACCAGGCGCGGGCGATCCTGACCGCGGGGAAGGCGAAGGGGCTGCACCCGCGCGTGCACGCCAACCAGCTCGGCCACGGCCCCGGCGTCCAGCTGGCCGTGGAGCTCGACGCCGCGAGCGCCGACCACTGCACGCACCTGACGGACGCCGACGTGGACGCCCTCGCCCACAGCGACACGGTGGCCACGCTGCTGCCGGGCGCGGAGTTCTCCACGCGCGCCGAGTGGCCCGACGCCCGGCGGCTGCTCGACGCGGGCGCGACGGTGGCCCTGTCGACGGACTGCAACCCGGGCTCGTCGTTCACCTCGTCCGTGCCGTTCTGCATCGCGCTCGCCGTACGGGACATGGGGATGACCCCCGACGAGGCGGTGTGGGCGGCCACGGCGGGCGGCGCCGCGGCGCTGCGCCGCACGGACGTCGGCCGCCTCGCCCCCGGCGCCCGCGCCGACCTGGCGCTCCTGGACGCGCCGAGCCACGTCCACCTCGCCTACCGGCCGGGCGTGCCGCTGGTCTCGGCGGTGTGGCGGCGCGGCGCCCGCGTCGCCTGACGGGGCGCTACTCGACGAAGAGGCCGCGCTCGGCCGCCCCCACGTCGAACTCCTCCAGGCGCGCCTGCGCGTCGGGCAGCGCGTCGCACATGGCCTCCAGGAGCGCCCGGCCGAGCAGCATGGGGGCGCAGGCCGTGTCGAAGGCGAGGCCGGTGCCGACGGCTGCGGGCAGCAGCAGGTCGGAGTGCGCGGCCACGGGCGCGAAGGCGGAGTCGGCGACGGTGACGACGGTGAGGCCCGCGTCCTGGGCATGGGCGAGGGCGTCCACGACCTCGCGCGGGTGGCGGGGCAGCGCGAAGCAGAGCAGGGCGCCGGCCCCGGCGCGCACGGCCGCGTCCAGGCGGTCGGTGAGCATGGAGCCGCCCTCGTCGAGCAGCCGCACGTCGGGGTGGACCTTCGCGGCGAAGTACGAGAAGCCGTAGGCCTGGGAGGCGGCGGCGCGCAGGCCGAGGACCGGCAGGGGGCGGGAGGCAGCCAGGAGGCGGCCCGCGCGCTCGACCGGCGCGGGGTCGGCGAGCACGGCCGCGAGGTGGCGCAGGTTCTCGATCTCGGCCTCGACGGCCTGCTGGTACTCGTTCGCCGCGGCGTCCTCCGGCGCCTCCGCCGGGGCCACGTCGCGCAGGTGCCGCCGCAGCGCCGGGTAGCCGTCGAAGCCGAGCGCGACCGCGAAGCGGGTCACGGACGGCTGGCTGACGCCCGCGAGTTCGGCCAGTTCGACGCTGGACAGGAAGGGCGCGTCGGCGGCGCGCCGCACCATGCAGTGGGCGATGCGGCGCTGCGTCGGCGTGAGCCGATGCCCCTCGAAGAGCGCCTGAAGCCGTGCCGCTGGACTGTCACTCATGCCGGACTCCTCACGCCGCTCCCGCTCCTGTCGCCACCCGACCATTGACAAAGTATTCAGCAAACCAGAACTCTGCATGACCATATACAGTCCGGCGGGGCGAGGACCGGCGCACCATGACGGAGTCACCCAAGTCCCTGGTGGAGCAGCGCTCCATCGTCGTCTTCGGCGGCGACGTGGTGTGGTCGATCGTGGGCCTCGCCCTCGGCAACGTGCTCGGCGGCGCCGTCATGGCCCTGCACTCCGCGCAGGGGCCCCGGCTCGGCCTGCCCCAGATGATCCAGTCCCGGGCCCAGTTCGGGGTGCGCGGCGCCGTCACGCCGCTGCTCCTCGTCATCCTGATGTACGTCGGCTTCTTCGCCAGCGGCAGCGTGCTCGCCGGCCAGGCCACCGCCGAGCTGACGCACACCGGCGAGACCACCGGGATCGTCCTCTTCGCGGTGGTCACGGCGGTGACGGCCGCGGTCGGCTACCGCGTGATCCACGTCCTCGGCCGGATCGCGAGCCAGCTGGCGTTCGGCCCGTACGTCGCGGACTACTCCCGCTATCTGCCGCGCACGACGTCGGCCCGCGCCACGTTCTGGTGGACGCTGTCGGGCTCCGCGCTCGGCTCGCAGGGGGTCCCCCCTGCTCATTAAGAGCTTGGGGGAGGTCGATGACGTTCGGCGTCCTGGTGGCGGCGAGCGCGGGCGGGGCGTTCATGGACCACCAGGTCGAGTACGTCGTGGGGCTGGGCGGCACCGGCCTGGTGGCCTCGCTCCTGTACTTCGTGATCGCGCTCGGCAAGCTGACCATCAACGTGCTCAACACGTACGGCGGCTTCATGTCGATGGTCACCGGCATCGGCGGCTTCCGCGCCCAGAAGACGCTCTCGCCGCGCGGCCGGGCCGCGTACATCGGCCTGATCATGGTCGCGGGCACCGCGGTGGCACTCCTCGGCAAGGACAGCTTCCTGACGTCCTTCAAGGACTTCCTGCTGTTCCTGCTGACGTTCTTCACCCCGTGGTCGGCGATCAACCTCGTCGACTACTACCTGATCTCCAAGGAGCGGTACGACATCCCGGCCCTGTTCGACCCGCACGGCCGCTACGGCGCCTGGCGCTGGGACGCGCTCACCGTGTACGGCATCGGCCTCCTGGCCCAGCTCCCGTTCCTCGTCACGCACTTCTACACCGGGCCGCTGGTGGACTCCCTCGGCGGCGCGGACGTCTCCTGGATCGTGGGGCTCGTGGTCCCGGCCGTCCTGTACTGGCTGCTCGCCCGGCGCGACCCGGACCGCGCACCGGCGACCGGGGGCCTCGCCCAGGACACAAAGGGGGGTTAGCCCCACTGTCCGGGGGCCGCGGGCTGCGTACCGTAAGAGGTATGGAAGCCACACGTGACGCCGAACTCAAGAAGGAACTCGACGCCGCCTTGCACGCGCGCAAGGACCTCGGCGAGGAGTACGAGTCCGCGCTCGTCGACTCGTTCCTCGAAAAGGTCGAGAAGCGCCTGGACGGGACGATCGACCGGCAGATGCGCCGTCACCTGGCCGAACAGCAGATGATCATGGCCCGCAGCGCCCGCAACCCCGCCAGCGGAGTCGACTCCTGGGGCGAGCGCTTCGGCTTCGGCATCGTCTCCCTCATCCTCGCGATCCCCCTCTCGGCGATCGGCGTGGTGAACGCGGGACTGTCCGGCCTCTTCGTGACCTGGTTCGGCATCGTCGGCGTCAACGCGGTACACGCCGCGCGCGGCACGGGCCTCCTGCCCTTCCTGCGCCGTTCCCCCCGCAAGCCCGACTGGGAAGACTGACCCCCACGGAAAGCCTCCGGCCCAGCCGGAGGCTCCCAGCCCGTCCGGCGTTTGAGGACAAGCGCGGTAGCGCGGTGTTTGAAGGGGGCGACGGCGGAGGGCGGCAACAGAACAGCGCCCGCGCGTAGCGCGGGGACCGCCGCACCCCCGGGCGAAGCCGGAGGGCGGGACGACGGCGGTCCCCGCGGGGACGGGCGCGCAGGTCAGGGCCGCACGCTCGCGTCCGGGGCGTCACGGAGGTCCGGGAGCCGCTCCGGAAGTCCTGACGCCGACACCCCCTACGGTGCCCGAGCCGTGTTAAGGGGGTGCTGCGCGGACGTGTCGCGTGCGTACCGGTTCCGCGAAGTCCGGGCCTAGCTGCCCTGCTGCTCCGCGAGGAAGGCCAGGAGGTCCTGGCGGCTCACGACGCCCGTGGGCTTGCCCTCGACGAGGACGATGGCCGCGTCCGCGGTGCCGAGCACGGACATCAGGTCCCCGACGGGCTCGCCGGAGCCGACCTGCGGCAGCGGGTCGGACATGTGCTTCTCCAGCGGGTCGTGCAGCGACGCCCGCTGCGCGAACAGCGCGTCGAGCAGCTCGCGCTCCACCACCGAGCCGATGACCTCGGCGGCCATGACGTCGGGGTGCCCGGCGCCCGGCTTCACGATGGGCATCTGCGAGACCCCGTACTCGCGCAGGACCTCGATCGCCTCGCCGACCGTCTCCTCCGGGTGCATGTGGACGAGCGAGGGCAGCTCGCCGCCCTCCTTGCGGCGCAGGACGTCACCGACGCGCGGCTGGTCACCGGCCTCCTCCAGGAAGCCGTAGTCGTTCATCCACTCGTCGCTGAAGATCTTGCTCATGTAGCCGCGGCCGCTGTCGGGCAGCAGGACGACCACGACGTCGTCGGGGCCGAGGCCCTCGGCGACGCGGAGCGCCGCGACGACGGCCATGCCGCAGGAGCCGCCCACCAGGAGGCCTTCCTCCTTGGCGAGGCGCCGCGTCATCTGGAAGGAGTCCTTGTCGGACACGGCGACGATCTCGTCGGTGACGTTGCGGTCGTAGGCCGTCGGCCAGAAGTCCTCACCGACACCCTCGACGAGGTACGGCCGCCCGGAGCCGCCGGAGTACACGGAGCCCTCCGGGTCCGCGCCGACGATCCTGACCTTGCCGCCCGAGACCTCCTTCAGGTACCCGCCGGTGCCGGAGATCGTGCCGCCGGTGCCGATGCCCGCCACGAAGTGGGTGATCTTCCCCTCCGTCTGGTCCCACAGCTCGGGCCCGGTGGAGTGGTAGTGCGACAGCGGGTTGTTGGGGTTGGAGTACTGGTCCGGCTTCCAGGCGTCCGGGATCTCACGGACCAGCCGGTCGGAGACGTTGTAGTACGAGTCCGGGTGCTCCGGGTCGACGGCGGTCGGGCAGACGACCACCTCGGCACCGTAGGCCCGCAGCACGTTGATCTTGTCGGTGCTCACCTTGTCCGGGCACACGAAGACGCACTTGTAGCCCTTCTGCTGGGCCACGATCGCCAGGCCGACACCGGTGTTGCCGCTGGTCGGCTCGACGATGGTGCCGCCGGGACGGAGCTCGCCGCTGGCCTCGGCCGCCTCGATCATGCGCAGGGCGATGCGGTCCTTCACGGAGCCGCCCGGGTTGAAGTACTCGACCTTGGCGAGGACGGTGGCCTTCAGGCCCTGCGTCACGTTGTTGAGCCTGACCAGCGGGGTGTTGCCGACGAGGCTGGTCATCGAGTCGTGGAATTGCACGTTGTCTCCGTGTATCCGGCCGGGTATCCGGGGCGCGACGTCGTGAGGGCATGGCTGCTCGCACGAGGTGTTCGTATTTCGGTTTTCGGTAACCGTCAGACTACGGGGCCATCTGCCCGAGTCACCTCCTCTCACGATTGGCCGACCGCCCCGACGGGGCAATGAGTGGATGTAAGGGACGAACGGCTCCACAGGGACCTGGCAGAGGTGACAGCGGGGATGTCGAGGGCGAGGGTGGCGCGGCGCATCGCCGCGGGCGCGGCGTACGGCGGCGGAGGCATCGGGCTGCTGGGCGCGGCCACGGTCGGGGTCGTCCTCGCCGAGGTGCAGCTGGCCAAGCGGTCCGTGGGCAACGGCGGGCACGGGACGCCGCCGCGGGCCGACGGACGGTACGGGGCGGCCTTCGCGGCCCGGGCCGCGTGCGGGGAGCCGCTGCGGTTCGCGATGCTCGGGGACTCCACGGCCGCGGGGCTCGGCGTGCACCGGGCCCGGCAGACGCCCGCCGCGCTGCTGGCGTCCGGGCTCGCCGCGGTGGCCGAGCGGCCGGTGGACCTGCGGGTCGTGGCCAAGGCCGGGGCGCAGTCCGACGACCTCGACCGACAGGTGACGCTGGTCCTGTCCGACGAGACGGGCCCGGTGCCCGACGTGTGCGTCCTGATGATCGGGGCCAACGACGTGACGCACCGGATGCCGCCGACGCGGTCGGTGCGGCTGCTCGCGTCGGCGGTGCGCAGGCTGCGCACCGCGGGCGCCGAGGTGGTCGTCGGCACGTGTCCCGACCTCGGCACGATCGAGCCCGTCTACCAGCCGCTGCGGTGGCTGGCCCGCCGGGTCTCGCGGCAGCTGGCCGCCGCGCAGACGATCGGCGTGGTCGAGCAGGGCGGCCGCACGGTGTCGCTCGGCGACCTGCTCGGCCCGGAGTTCGCCGCGAACCCCCGCGAACTGTTCGGTC
Organism: Streptomyces sp. AN091965; assembly: GCF_022698285.1. NCBI lineage: Bacteria > Bacillati > Actinomycetota > Actinomycetes > Kitasatosporales > Streptomycetaceae > Streptomyces > Streptomyces sp. AN091965. The sequence goes on from NZ_JALDMY010000001.1 coordinate 4,277,705, forward strand.
CCGACAACTACCACCCCTCCGCGGAGGGGTACGCCACGGCGGCGATGGCGGTCCTGCCCACGCTCTGCGCGGCGCTCGGCCTGTGGCCGGAGGAGGAGCGCCCCGACGTGTCGCGGCGCGAGGGCTTCCTGCCGGTGGCCCGGGCGGCCGCGCGGGCCGCCTCCGAAGGCGGCACGGAAGTAACCGGAGCAATGCCCTCCGGTCCGCGCGGCCCCTTCGCCCTCCTCAAGCGCAGGCGCCGCCGCCGGATCCAGACGCCGGACCCGGCGCCGATCACGTAGCGGCGGCACACGAGGGGCGCCGGGGGAGCGCCGAACAGCCGCGCGGGCACAGCCGCCCGGGCACCGGGCGGGCGGGTGGGAAAACCCCGCCGGAAAGCGCCCCGCCGCGGCAGCGGCGACACCGCCCGCCAGGGAGAGCCAAGGCCCGTTCCCGCGCGCGCCCTGAGCGCTCGCTTAGAAATGCGGTCCGTGTCACAGTCCGGACCCCGTGACCCTCACCATACGTGCGGGTAACTTCCCAAGAAGCCCTGCCCGTTACCCCCTGGAGCCCCGTGATGCCCGAAGCCGTGATCGTCTCCGCCGCCCGCTCCCCCATCGGCCGCGCCTTCAAGGGCTCGCTCAAGGAGCTCCGACCCGACGACCTGACGGCCACGATCGTCCGTGCCGCCCTCGACAAGATCCCCGCGCTCGACCCCAGGGACATCGACGACCTGATGCTGGGCTGCGGTCTGCCCGGCGGCGAGCAGGGCCACAACCTCGGCCGGATCGTGGCCGTGCAGATGGGCATGGACCACCTGCCGGGCTGCACCATCACCCGCTACTGCTCCTCGTCGCTGCAGACGTCCCGCATGGCCCTGCACGCCATCAAGGCGGGCGAGGGCGACGTCTTCGTCTCGGCGGGCGTGGAGATGGTGTCCCGCAGCGTCAAGGGCAGCAGCGACGGCCAGCCCGACACCCACAACCCGCTCTTCGCCGACGCCGAGGCCCGCACCGCCGAGCGCGCCCAGCAGACGGACACCGACTGGCACGACCCCCGCGAGGACGGCCTCGTGCCGGACGCCTACATCGCGATGGGCCAGACCGCGGAGAACCTCGCCCGGCTCAAGGGCATCACCCGCCAGGACATGGACGAGTTCGGCGTGCGGTCCCAGAACCTCGCCGAGGAGGCCCTCAAGAACGGCTTCTGGCAGCGCGAGATCACCCCGGTGACGCTGCCCGACGGCACGGTCGTCGCCAAGGACGACGGCCCGCGCGCGGGCGTCACCATGGAGGGCGTCGCGGGCCTCAAGCCGGTCTTCCGCCCGGACGGACTCGTCACGGCGGGCAACTGCTGCCCCCTGAACGACGGCGCCGCCGCCCTCGTGATCATGTCCGACACCAAGGCCCGCGAGCTCGGCCTGACCCCGCTGGCCCGGATCGTGTCGACCGGCGTCTCCGCGCTCTCCCCCGAGATCATGGGCCTCGGCCCGGTCGAGGCCAGCAAGCAGGCCCTGAAGCGGGCCGGGCTCACGATCTCCGACATCGACCTCGTCGAGATCAACGAGGCCTTCGCCGCCCAGGTCATCCCCTCGTACCGCGACCTGGGCATCCCGCTCGACAAGCTGAACGTCAACGGCGGCGCGATCGCCGTCGGCCACCCCTTCGGCATGACCGGCGCCCGCATCACCGGCACGCTGATCAACAGCCTCCAGTTCCACGACAAGCAGTTCGGCCTGGAGACCATGTGCGTCGGCGGCGGCCAGGGCATGGCCATGGTGATCGAGCGCCTCAGCTGACGCGCCGGACCCGCGCCCGGGGCCGCCCGTCCCACCCACCGGGAAACGGCGGCACCTCCGCCCCCTCCACACATTCGTGACCCAATCTCCCCCAGGATGTGACCAATCTCCTGGGGGAGATTCATATGCCCAGGTCAGCGTGGATCCACTGGTAAACGCCGGGCCGAAAGTCCTGTCCAATTCGTGACGTAATGCACTGACAGGCGGATGGTGCAGGCTTCAAGCTGATGTAGTAAGTCGGGGGTCGACTTGAAACCGGGAGTACGTCAGTGAGCGCCATGAGTCTTGCCTTGCTGCTCTCCGCGGCCGCTGCCACGGCCGTGGGCGCCGCGTCCCTGCACACCGTGCGGGGCCTGCGGCAGCAGATCACCGACCTGCGCACCGAGCTCGCCGAGAGCCACGCCGCGGCCGGCGGCCGGGCCACGGTGCCGGCCGCCCGCACCACGGTGGACACCGACGAGATACGCGCCGCGGTCGCCGACGCCCTCGCCGAGGAGCGGGAGCGGGAGCTGGCCGAGGCGCGCGCGTTCTGGGCCGCGCAGGAGGCCCGTGACATCGCGGACGCCCCCTCGCTGCTCGGCGGGCTTCCGGAGAGCATCGCGGACGAGCTGTTCCTGCCGCGCCAGGCCGATCTGGCGGGTCTGGAATCGGACAGTCTCGAACCGGTCGTGGAGCCCTTCGCCGACCCCGACGAGTTCGCGGGCGACTCCGCGGAGCTGGCCGCGGCCCGCCGCCGCCACCCCTCGCACCCCGACTTCGTCCCGGTGCAGTCCCCCGCCTACACCGACCACGAGCGCACGGTGGCCTGTCTGGAGGAGCTCGCCGACGCCCGCACCGCCCTCGCCGACGTCCGCCCGGGGCCGCTCGGCACCCTCGACGTGTACGTCTTCGCGGACGGCACGACGCTGTGCATGACCCCCGGCCACCGCGAGACCGCGGAGCTGCTCGCCGCGGCCCTGCGCGACGGCCAGGCCCCGGTCCTGCTCGGCGGCTCCGGCGTCTCGGGCGCGTACGCACTGACGTTCGCCTGCGGTACGGAGAACGTCTACATCCTGGCGGACCGCGTCATCGCCTCGGTCTGAGGAACGGGCCGCGCCCCGCCGCCCCCCGGCCGCGGTCACACCCCGGCTCGCGCCAGCGCCTCCTCCACCAGACGTACCGCCTCCGTCAGCTCCCCCTCGTCCCGCAGGACGACCGCCAAGTCCCGGCCCGCCACCGTGATCTGGTCGGCGGCCGCGAACATCCCGGCGTCCGGCATCAGCCGGGGCTCGGCCTCCGGCGCCTCGTTGAGCTGGGCCCGCACCGCCAACTCTCGGGCGAGTGCCAGGGCTTCGGCGGCCGCGCCGCGCTGCAGACGGGACTGGGGGGCGGCCCGCAGCCGGTCGGCGAACCGGTCCACGGCGGCGATCAAAGGCGTCGTATCGAACACACCGCGACCCTATGCGCCGAGCCGGGACTGTTGCCAATGTCCGAACGCTCAGGCACGGTGGCGTGAAGGACGGACCACATCGAACGCGTCCGGAGGCGCCGATGTCCCAAGTCTTCTCCGCGGAGACCCACCGGAATCTGCTCGCTCGCATCCCCCACTGCACCGGTCGTGAAGTCTCCGACTGGCTGCGCACCGTCGACGAGGGCCCTTCTCTCTTCCGCTTCGAGGAGAAGGTCAGCTGGCTCCGCGGCGAGCACAATCTGGCCTACGGCCACGCCAAGGCGATCATCCACGAATACGACCTCAGGCGTGCCGCGCGCAACCTGGGCTGACCGGCACCCGTAGTCCCGCCGTTCCCCCGTTCCCCCGAAGTCCCCCGATTTCCGATCCCCACCACGACACGACGAAGGGCCCGCGGACCGTGGTCCGCGGGCCCTTCGGCCGCTCTGTCACCGACCGGCCGGTGGGGTCACCGGCGCGTCGGCGATGCTCAGTCGTTCCCCTGCAGGATCGCGATCAGGCGCAGGAACTCCAGGTAGATCCAGACCAGCGTCATCGTGAGGCCGAAGGCGGCGAGCCAGGCCTCCTCGCGCGGGGCGCCGTACGCGATGCCGTCCTCGACCTGCTTGAAGTCCAGGGCCAGGAAGCACGCGCCGAGCAGCACGCCGATGATGCCGAACATGATGCCGAGGCCACCGCTGCGGAAGCCCAGGCCGTCACCGCCGCCGAAGACGGAGAACAGCAGGTTCACCGCCATCAGGAGGACGAAGCCGAGGGCCGCGGCCATCACGAAGCCGTAGAAGCGGCGGTTGACGCGGATCCAGCCCGCCTTGTACGCCACCAGGACGGCGAGGAAGACGGCCATCGTGCCGAGCACGGCCTGCATGGCCGCGCCGCTCGCGATGCGGTTGTCCACGACGCTGGAGACGACGCCGAGGAAGACGCCTTCCAGGGCGGCGTACGCCAGGATCAGCGGCGGGGACGCCTTGCGCTTGAAGGCCTGGACGAAGCCCAGGACCATCGCCACGAGGCCGGCGCCGATCGCGATGCCGTACGACTTGCTGATGTTCGCGTCGTCGACGGGGAGCAGCGCCCAGGCGAGCGCGGCCGTCACGACGAGGACGCCGAGCGTGGTGGCGGTGCGCATGACGACGTCGTCCATCGTCATGCGCGTGGTCACCGGGGCGTGCGGCGGGGCGCCCTGGAGGTCCTGCTGGCCGTACGGGTTCGCCGCGTACGGGTTGGTGGGGGCCTGCTGGCCCGCTTGCGGGTTCCCCGGGGCATAGGGATTGCCCTGGGTCGCGACTGCGGGGCCCCCGGCCTGCGGCTGCGCGTTGAAGCCCGCATAGCCGTTGTCGCGGCTGAACCCCCGTCGCGAGAAGACCGGGTTGCTGCTCCTCATCTCACTCCTCCATGGCCACCGTGCGTGGCTTTGGTTCAAGAGTAATGCGTAGGCAAAAGGATGTGCCTAGTGCTTGGGGAGGATCTTTCCCGCCAGGTGGCGGGGGATCCCTCTTGAAGACCCCACTCTTCGCCCGGAGAACGCGCGGGACCGGGCGCGCTGTTCCCGGCCCGCCCGCGGACCCCCTATCGGGTGGTGTCGGTCACAGTACGCCGTCCAGGGGGCGGCCCGTATAGGCCTCGGCGAGGTCCGCGCGGGCCGCGCGCGAGGTGGCGACGCGGTCGAGCTGGGCGAGCTGGAGGCGGTCGTCGAAGGGGGTGGCGTCCGGGTGCCGGTGCAGCAGGGCCGTCAGCGCGTTCGAGAACCGCTCGGCCTGCCAGACGCGGCGCAGGCAGGTCGCGGAGTACGCGTCCAGGAGCGCGGGGTCGCCGGTGCGCGCGTGCGCGACGAGGGCGCGGGCGAGGGTGGCGGCGTCGCCGACAGCGAGGTTGAGCCCCTTGGCACCGGTGGGCGGCACGATGTGGGCGGCGTCCCCGGCGAGGAAGAGCCGTCCGTGGCGCATCGGCTCGTGCACGTAGGAGCGCAGGGGCGTGACGGACTTCGCGGTGAGGGGGCCGCGCGCGAGCCGCCAGCCGTCGTCGGTCTCGCAGCGGCGCTCCAGCTCGTCCCAGATCTCCGTGTCGCTCCAGGCCGCGGGGTCGGTGTCCGCGGGCACCTGGAGGTAGAGCCGGGAGACCGTGGGCGAGCGGTGGCTGAGCAGGGCGAAGCCGCGGTCGTGGCGGGCGTAGACCAGCTCGTGGTGCGAGGGCGGCGCGGCGGCGAGGACCCCGAGCCAGCCGAAGGGGTACGTGCGCTCGTACGTGCGCGCCACCGCGGCCGGTACGGCGGCGCGGGCCACGCCCCAGAAGCCGTCGCACCCGGCGACGTAGTCGCACTCCAGGGTCCGCTCGCGGCCCTCGTGGCGGTAGCGGACGCGCGGCCGGTCGGTGTCCGCGTCCTCCACGGCGAGCGCCTCGGCGCCGAAGAGCAGCGGGCCGTCGTCCTGGAGCCGCAGGGCGATGAGGTCCTTGCACACCTCGGTCTGCGCGTAGACCCTCACGGACCTCCCGCCGGTGAGTGACGGGAAGTCGACGCGGTGCCTGCGGCGGTCGAAGCGGAGCTCGATGCCGTCGTGCCGCGTCCCCTCGCGGTCCATGCGCTCGCCCGCGCCCGCCGCGCGCAGCACCTCGGCGGTGCCGTGCTCCAGGATTCCGGCTCGTTGGCGGCCCTCCACGTAGGCCCGGTCGCGGGCCTCGAGGACGGTGGTGGCGATGCCCGCGCCGTGCAGGAGCCGGGCCAGCACGAGCCCCGCGGGGCCCGCTCCGATGATCCCCACCTGCGTCCGCATCCGGGGAGTCTCCGGCCCTCCTGCCGCGGGTGTCAACGGGCCCTGCCGGGGGCCTCCGCATTCCCGCCCCTTCCCGGAACTGGGGCTCCGCCCCAGACCCCGCTCCTCGAACGCCGGAGGGGCTGAAGCCCTGCCGCGAGGCGGAGCCAGGGGGGCGCTGCCATGCTGGAGGCATGCTTTCCACCGATTTCGTCCCCGGTGCGCCGAACTGGCTGGACCTCGGCGCACCCGACACCGACGCCGCCGCCGCGTTCTACGCGGCGGCCTTCGGCTGGGAGTACGAGTCCGCGGGCCCCGAGGCCGGCGGCTACGGCTTCTTCCGGCAGGACGGGAGGACCGTCGCGGGCCTGGGCCCGCTGACCGAGGAGGGCGCGTCCTCCGCGTGGACGGTGTACTTCCACACCCGGGACGCGGACGCCACCGCGAAGGCGGTGGAGGAGGGCGGCGGCACCGTCCGCGTGGCCCCGTCGGACGTGTTCGGCTTCGGGCGCCTGGCACAGTTCACCGACCCCGCGGGCGCGGACTTCGCCGTCTGGCAGCCTGCCGACACGAATGGGGTCGAGCTGGTGGCGGAGCACAATTCACTGGCCTGGGTAGAGCTGTACACGACAAATTCAGCCGAGGCGAAGGCTTTCTACCGCGCGGTGTTCGCCTGGCAGACGCGTGACGTGCGGATGAGCCCGGAGCTGACGTACACGGTCCTGACTCCGGCGGGCGGCTCCGAGGAGAACAGCCACGGCGGCCTTATGCAGCTTCCGCAGGAGAATCTGGACGCGGGCTCGACCCCCGAGTGGCATCCGTACTTCGAAGTGGCCGATGTCGACGCCACCCTCGCGGGGGCCTCGGCGGCGGGGGCCACGGTGATCATCCCGGCGATGGACGCCGAGGGCATCGGGCGGATGGCGATGTTCCTCGACCCGGCCGGGGCCCCGTTCGCAGTGATCAAGAGCGCGCCCGCGGGCCATAGTTGACGACCCGTCAATAAGGGGGCTGAATGCGGAACGCCCCAGGTCAGAACGCTCGGCTAAAGGTGGCGGAGGTGCCCGGAACCGGACTTGAACCGGTACGCCCATGAAGGGCAGCGAGGTTTAAGCTCGCCGTGTCTGCATTCCACCACCCGGGCAGGCCGTAGGCTCCGCATCAAGGCTTCGACCCTATCGGGAGGCATCCCCCGAATAGCGGAACGGCAGCCCGACGTTGTCTTATTTTATTGACGCCTGAGGGTGCATCAGCACCTGGTACGCGCCGGTGGTACTTGCCCCGGGCCTCACCGGCCAAGGCCCGCGCACACGAGGGAATTGACGGAATTTAGCCCTCTCCGCGCCCCGTGCGGCATGCGTTCCCCGCCCGCCTCCGCGAGGGCCGCGCACCGTTGTGCGCCGCCCCCGCGCACACCGTCGGCCGGCCAGTGCCCCGAGCGCTTCCCCCGGTCGTGTCCCACCGGTTCCCCCGGTCGTGTGCACGGGGCCGGACCGGCCGTTCCCCGGCCCCGCGCCTCAGGGGTGCCCCTCATCCCCAGGTATGACATGCACGCCCCGAGTCCGTCGGAAGTCGTCCCCGGAACCGGGAGCAGCGGCTGACTACGGGGCCCTCCTCGGACAGGACGATGGATGAAGTCCCCCCGACACGTCCTCCCGACAGGAGCACCGCCCCGTGACCACCACCACTCCCTTCGCCGCCCACGCCACCGCCGTGGCCGCGCGCGCCACGGATCTGTCCAAGGTGTACGGCCAGGGCGAGACCCAGGTGGTCGCGCTCGACCGGGTCTCCGTCGACTTCGGGCAGGGCCAGTTCACCGCGATCATGGGCCCCTCGGGCTCCGGCAAGTCCACCCTGATGCACTGCGTGGCCGGTCTGGACAGCTTCAGCTCCGGCTCGGTGCGCATCGGCGAGACCGAGCTGTCGACGCTGAAGGACAAGCAGCTCACCAAGCTCCGCCGGGACAAGATCGGCTTCATCTTCCAGGCGTTCAACCTGCTGCCGACGCTGACCGCCCTGGAGAACATCACGCTCCCCATGGACATCGCGGGCCGCAAGGTCAACAAGCAGTGGCTGGAGCAGGTGATCTCCATGGTGGGCCTGGCCGGGCGCCTCTCCCACCGGCCCACCGAGCTCTCCGGCGGTCAGCAGCAGCGCGTCGCCGTGGCCCGTGCGCTCGCCTCCCAGCCCGAGATCATCTTCGGTGACGAGCCGACCGGAAACCTCGACTCGCGCTCCGGCGCCGAGGTCCTCGGCTTCCTCCGCAACTCCGTGCGCGAGCTCGGGCAGACCGTCGTCATGGTCACCCACGACCCGGTGGCCGCGTCGTACGCGGACCGCGTGATCTTCCTCGCGGACGGGCGGATCGTGGACGAGATGCACCAGCCCTCCGCCGAGCGCGTGCTCGACCGCATGAAGGACTTCGACGCCAAGGGCCGCGTGAGCTAGCGCTTCGCCGGTCAGTTCTCTTTCTGCGGGCCGCATGTGGCTGGTCGCGCAGTTCCCCGCGCCCCTAGGGGGCGCTCCCGCCCCCAGGCCCGCCCTCACCAGGACTCACACCCATGTTCCGTACTGCCCTGCGCAACGTGCTCGCGCACAAGGCCCGGCTGTTGATGACCGTGCTCGCCGTCATGCTCGGCGTCGCGTTCGTCTCCGGCACGCTGGTCTTCACCGACACCTTCGGCTCCGCCTACAAGAACAAGTCGGCGAAGAGCTTCGACCACGTCTCCGTCGCCGTCCGCCCGGAGGGCGGCTCCCACGACGACGACGGCCAGGAGGCCAAGCAGAAGCCCCGGCTCACCGACGCCCTGCTCGGCAAGGCCAAGCAGCTGCCCGGCGCCGACTCCGCGATCGGCGCGTACTCCGGCTTCACCGCCGTCGCCGACAAGGACGGCAAGCTCGTCGGCGGCGAGTGGGGCACCACCGGCTCCAACTACTACCCCGGCAAGGGCGGCAAGGACCCGCGCTACGACTTCGCCGAGGGCCACGCCCCGAAGTCCGCGGCGGACATCGCCCTCGACAGCCGTACCGCCGACCGCGCCGGGTACAAGGTCGGCGACACCGTCCGCTACTCCACCGACGGCCCCGTGAAGACCGCGAAGATCTCCGGCATCTTCGACACCGACGACGGCAGCGTCGTCGCGGGCGGCAGCCTCGTCGTCTTCGACAACGACACCGCGCGCAAGGTCCTCGGCAAGTCCGAGTACGACGAGATCGACGTGAAGGCCGCCGCGGGCACCAGCGAGTCCGCCCTGAAGGCGTCCGTCGAGAAGCTCCTGCCGAAGGACACCGAGGCGGAGACCGGTGCCTCGCTGAAGGACGAGCAGGACCGGATGATCGAGCAGAACACCAGCGCCATGAGCCAGGTGCTGCTGATCTTCGCCGGGATCGCGCTGTTCGTCGGCATCTTCATCATCGCCAACACCTTCACCATGCTGGTCGCCCAGCGCACCAAGGAGCTGGCCCTGATGCGGGCCGTCGGCGCCTCGCGCCGCCAGGTCACGCGCTCGGTCCTGATCGAGGCGTTCATCGTCGGCCTGATCGCCGCCGTCGCGGGCTTCGCGCTCGGCATCGGCGTGGCCGTGGGCCTGGAGTCCCTGATGAACGCGGGCGGCGCCTCGCTGCCCGACGGGCCGCTGAAGATCGGCCCGACGACGATCCTCGTCGCCCTGCTCATCGGTGTCGTCGTGACGATGCTGGCCGCGTGGCTGCCCGGCCGCCGCGCCGCGAAGATCCCGCCGGTCGCCGCCATGAACAGCGTCCACGCCTCGCCCACCACACGCGGCCTGGTCGTGCGCAACACCATCGGCTCGATCATCGTCGCGCTCGGCGTGGTCATGCTCTTCATGGAGGACAACTACGTGATGGCGGGCGGCGCCGCCGTCGTCCTCGTCGGCGTCATCGTCCTCACACCGCTGCTCTCCCGCCCCTTCATCGCCGCCGCGGGACCGCTGCTCAAGCCGTTCGGCGTCACCGGCAAGCTGGCCCGCCTCAACTCGGTGCGCAACCCGCGCCGCACGGCCTCCACCGCCTCGGCCCTGATGATCGGCCTGACCCTCATCACGGCGATGACGGTCATCGCGACCTCGCTGGCCAGCGCCATCAACAAGATGGCCGCCGGTTCCCTGAAGGCCGACTACACCGTCTCGATGGCCAACTACCAGCCGCTGAGCCCCGAGGTCCGCGCCGACCTGGCCAAGCTGCCGGACGTCGAGGCGTCCAGCCCGCTGCGCTCCACCTGGGGCGAGGCCGACGGCACGTCCACCCGCATCACCGGTGTGGACCCGAAGTCCTTCGGCAAGCTGGTCTCCCTCGACTACACCAGCGGCTCCGCCGCCGGTCTCAAGGGCGACAGCGCGCTCGTCGACGACGGCACCGCGAAGAAGAAGGGCCTGAAGGCGGGCGACACCGTCCCGGTGAAGTTCGACGACGACAAGACGGTCCGGCTGACGGTCGCGGGCATCTACGAGTCGAACGAGATGCTCGACGGCCTGTTCACGCCGACGGCCGTGGTCGACCCGCACCTCAACAAGATCGCCGACCAGCAGGTCCTGCTGAAGATGAAGGACGGCGCGAGCGACGCGTCGGAGGACGCCGTCGTCAAGGCCCTCGGCGACAACCCCGCCATCAAGATCCAGGACAAGGACGACATCAGCAACGAGATCGGCGGCGCCATCAACCTGATCCTCAACATGCTGTACGGCCTGCTCGCCATGGCGATCCTGGTCGCGGTCCTCGGTGTCATCAACACCCTGGCGATGTCCGTCTTCGAGCGGAAGCACGAGATCGGCATGCTCCGCGCGATCGGCCTCGACCGCGCGAAGATCAAGCAGATGGTGCGCCTGGAGTCCGTCGTGATCTCCCTGTTCGGCGCGGTGCTCGGCGTCGGCCTCGGCCTGTTCCTCGGCTGGGTCGCGGGCGACAGCATCTCCGGCACGGTGAAGACGTACACCATGGAGATCCCCGCCGGGCGGATCCTGCTCTTCCTCGCCATCGCGGCGGTGGTGGGCGTGCTCGCGGCGGTGTGGCCCGCGCGGTCCGCCGCACGGCTCAATCCGTTGCAGGCCATCAAGTCCGACTGACGTCGGGCTGTGCGAGGGCCCGGGTGCTGGTGCACCCGGGCCCTTCCTTTTCAGTGCTTCATCTGCGGATTCGCTGTGGCTGGTCGCGCAGTTCCCCGTGCCCCTTCGGGGCGCCGGTCACGGGCGCCAGTCGCGAGACCGCAGCGGCATGCCCGATCTGCCGTCCTGGGGGGTCCTGACCGCCAGGACCTGGTTGACCCCGATGCGGTTGCGCTCGAAGGCCAGGGCCGACGCGGCCATGTAGAGGCGCCAGATGCGGGCGCGGCCCGGCGTCGTCAGGCGCTGGCCCCGCTTCCAGTCGGCCTCCAGGTTGGCGACCCAGCGGCGCAGGGTGTGGGCGTAGTGCTCGCGGATGGACTCCACGTCGCGGACCTCGAAGCCCGCGCGCTCCAGGAGGCCCACGGTGGTGCCGAGCGGGGCCAGTTCGCCGTCGGGGAAGACGTAGGCGTCGATGAACTCGTCGACGGAGTAGGCCGCCTCGTCGCCGAGGGGGCGGCGCGCGATCTGGTGGTTGAGCAGCCGCCCGCCGGGCTTCAGGAGGGTGTGGAGGTCGCGCGCGTAGTCCAGGTAGCGGTCGGAGCCGACGTGTTCGGCCATGCCGATGGACGAGATCGCGTCGTACGGGCCGTCGCGCACGTCGCGGTAGTCCTGGACGCGGATCTCGACGCGGTCGGTCAGGCCCTCCTCGGCGATGCGCTTGCGGGCGTACGCGGCCTGCTCGCGGGAGAGCGTGACGCCGACGACGTGCACGCCGTGCTCGCGGGCGGCGTGGATGGCCATGGAGCCCCAGCCGCAGCCGACGTCGAGGAGGCGCATGCCGGGCTTCAGGCCGAGCTTGCGGCAGATCAGTTCGAGCTTGTCGCGCTGGGCGTCCTCCAGGGTGCTCCCGGGCTCCTCGAAGTAGGCGCAGGAGTAGACCATGGAGGGGCCGAGGACCAGCTCGTAGAAGTCGTTGCCGACGTCGTAGTGGTAGCTGATGGCCTGCTTGTCGCTGCCCTTGGTGTGCCGGTGCAGCCTGCCCTGCTTGCGCATCTCCTCGCGCGGCACGGGCGGCGGCACGAACGGCGCGGCGAGCGCGAGCAGCGAGCGGACGGCGGCGCGCACCCGCGGGTCGCGCAGCGACTGCCGCAGCGTGGGGGCGTCGTCGTCGCGCTCCCAGATGAACTCGGCGAGCAGGTCGAGGGCTTGGTAGAGGTCGCCGTCGACGTCGAGGTCCCCGGCCACCCAGGCCCGCGCGAGCCCCAGCTCCCCCGGCTTCCACAGCAGCCTGCGCAGCGCGCGCCGATGCCGTACGACGAGGACGGGTGCCCCCGGCGGACCGTCCTCCGAACCGTCCCAGGCACGGATCCGCACGGGCAGCTGGGCTCCCAGCACCTGTTCGGCAATGTCCTTCAGCCGCGAAGCGGCGTCCTGCATGGCACACACCTCCGCAATGGGGTACCCCGGAACGGTCCGACTCCACGTAAACACCACCGACACGTCCGCGCAGTCCCGTCGCGGCGTCACGAATCGGCAAAATACGTGTACGTGGCATTAAAATCGGCCGACGGAAAGCGCTCCTCCCCGTTCTTCCCACCGGGACGCGAAAAACCCGAAGGGCCCCCGCTCCACGGATAGCGGGGACCCTTCGGGTCAATGCGGCGTGCGCCGGAGCCTAGGAGGCCTTGGCCTTCTCCTCGACCGGAGCGGCGGCGGCCGGCTTGGGCGCGGGCTTGGCGGCCTCGTAGAACTCCTCGCGCGGGGTCTCCATCGCACCGAGGGAGACGACCTCGCGCTTGAGGAACATGCCGAGGGTCCAGTCCGCGAAGACGCGGATCTTGCGGTTGAACGTCGGCATCGCCATGCCGTGGTAGCCACGGTGCATGTACCAGGCGAGACGGCCCTTGAGCTTGATCTTCATCTTGCCCATGACGATCATCGCGACGCCCTTGTGCAGGCCGAGACCCGCGACCGCGCCCTTGTTGGCGTGGCTGTACTCCTTCTGCGGGAAGCCCCGCATGCCGGAGACCACGTTGTCGCCGAGGACCTTGGCCTGGCGCAGGGCGTGCTGGGCGTTCGGCGGGCACCAGGCGTTCTCATTGCCCGCCTTGCGGCCGACGAGGTCCGGGACCTGGGCGTTGTCGCCCGCGGCCCAGATGTAGTCGGTGCCCTGGACCTGGAGGGTCGTCTGGGTGTCGACGTGGCCGCGCGGGCCGAGCGGGAGGCCGAAGCGGGCGAGCGCCGGGTTCGGCTTCACGCCGGCGGTCCACACGATCGTGTTGGAGTCGACCTCGAGGCCGTTCTTCAGCACGACGTGGCCGTCGACGCAGGAGTCCATGGACGTGGAGAGGTAGACCTCGACGCCGCGGCTCTCCAGGTGCTCCTTGCCGTACTGGCCGAGCTTCGGGCCGACCTCCGGCAGGATCTTGTCGGCCGCGTCGACCAGGACGAAGCGCATGTCGTCGCGCGACACGGTGTTGTAGTACTTCGCCGCGTCGCGGGCCATGTCCTCGACCTCGCCGATGGTCTCGGCACCGGCGAAGCCACCGCCGACGAAGACGAAGGTCAGCGCCTTGCGGCGGACCTCCTCGTCGGTCGTGGAGTCGGCCTTGTCCAGCTGCTCGAGCACGTGGTTGCGCAGGCCGATGGCCTCCTCGATGCCCTTCATGCCGATGCCCTGCTCGGCGAGGCCGGGGATCGGGAAGGTGCGGGAGACCGCGCCCATCGCGATGACCAGGTAGTCGAACGGCAGCTCGTACGCCTCGCCGACGAGCGGCGCGATCGTGGCGACCTTGCGGTCCTGGTCGATGGTCGTGACCCGACCGGTCAGTACCTCGGCCTTGGGCAGCACGCGTCGCAGCGGGACGACGACGTGCCTCGGCGAGATGCTGCCGGCGGCGGCTTCGGGGAGGAAGGGCTGGTACGTCATGTACGAGCGCGGGTCGACGACCGTGACGGTCGCCTCGCCGTAGCGCATCTTCTTGAGAATGCGACGAGCTGCGTACAGGCCTACGTACCCACCGCCTACTACGAGGATCCTGGGACGCTCCGTGGTGCTCATGCCATTGAGTATCCACCCCCTCGGAGGGGGTCGCTCGTGCGCCCCTTCACAAGGATGGGTGGGGCCTCTGCTACACTTCGCCGCCCACGTGACGGAGGTCATGACACCTCAGGGGAACCAGCCGGTACCGCGAGTCGTTGTCAACCCCTCTTGAGCAGCCACTCCGGGCCGCAACGCCGGGTGAACCACTCCTCGGTTCACACCCCCGTAACGCCTGCGATGCGCCACGAGCGTCAGCCTGGCGCCTTCAAAACCCCGCCTGCGGACCCGAAACTCCTCGGAACCACGCCCTACAGGGCCGTTTTCCTTGTGAAGAACTTCACGAAGTTTTCCGACGGAGTGTCGCCGCCGGGCCGCCGAAGCCGCCCGACGGCTGCTCAAACGACATCTGCCCCGCTCAAGCGATGATCCACAGGGCCGCGCCGAGGGGATCCGCGCGGGACTAGGCGCCGAGCTCCTCCGCCACTTTCCAGGCGATTCCGTCCAGGATGTCGTGTTCGCTCACGACCACCTCGCGGGCGCCGGCCCGCTCCATGATCGAGAGCAGTACGAGGGCGCCCGCCACGATCACGTCGACCCGGCCCGGGTGCATCACGGGGATCGCCGCGCGCTCGGCGTGCGTCGACTGCGTGAGTCGCTCCACGATGGCCTTGACCTGCTCGTACGAGACGCGCGAGTGGTGGATCGCGGCGGACTCGTACGCGTCGAGGCCGAGCGCGATCCCGGCCACCGTGGTGACCGAGCCCGCGAGCCCCACCAGGGTCCTCGCCTCGCGCAGCGGGACCGTCTCCTCGGCGAGGTCGAGCGCCGCGGCGATGTCCGCGCGGACGGCGGCGAGCTGCTCGGCGGTCGGCGGGTCGGTGACGGCGCCGTCGCGCACGAAGTGCCGCTCGGTCATGCGGACACAGCCGACGTCCACGGAGCGGGCCGCCCGGACACCGGCGTCGCCCACGACGAACTCCGTGGAGCCGCCGCCGATGTCCACGACGAGGTAGGGCGTCTCCAGGTCGGCGCGGCCCGTCAGCTCCTTGGTGGCGCCGGTGAAGGAGAACTCCGCCTCCTGGTCGCCGCTGATCACCTCCGGCTCGACGCCGAGGATGTCCAGGACGCCGCGGACGAACTCGTCGCGGTTCTCGGCGTCGCGCGATGCGGAGGTCGCCACGAAGCGGGTGCGCTGCGCGCCGTGCTCCTTGATGACGGCGGCGTACTCGCGGCAGGCCGCGAAGGTCCGCTCAAGCGCCTCCGGGGCGAGACGGCCCGTCTTGTCCACGCCCTGTCCGAGACGGACGATCTGCATGCGGCGGTCGAGGTCGACGAGCTCGCCCGTGGCCGGGTCGGCGTCCGCCACGAGGAGCCGGATGGAGTTGGTACCGCAGTCGATGGCGGCCACGCGGGTCACGCTGGGTGCTCCTTTGCGTTGACGGGTGCGGGGCGGCGGGGGGCTGTGCCCACCCGTTCCGCCCCCTGGGCGAACCAGCTGCCCACAGCGGGAAGGGAGGGCGTCAGCCCGCGTCCGCGGTGACGCAGGGGCCCTTGCGCCACCACTCCGGGAGCATGGCGATGGCCTCGTCGCCGAGGGGGTTCACGCCGGGGCCCGCGGCCAGGGAGTGGGCGACCAGGACGTGCAGGCACTTCACGCGGTCCGGCATGCCGCCGGCCGAGGGAAAGCCCTCCAGGACCTCGATGGAGTCGCGCCGGGCGATGTAGTCCTCGTGCGCCGCGCGGTACGCGGCGGCGAGCTCCGGGTCGGCCGCGAGCCGCTCCGTCATCTCCTTCATCACGCCGTTGGCCTCCAGCGTGCCGATCGCGGAGGCCGCGCGCGGGCACGAGAGGTAGAACGTCGTCGGGAACGGCGTGCCGTCCTCAAGGCGGGGGGCCGTCTCGACCACGTCCGGGTTGCCGCAGGGGCAGCGGTGCGCGATGGCCCGCAGGCCGCGCGGCGGGCGGCCCAGCTGCTCCTGGAACGCGGCGATGTCGGCGTCCGTGGGCACGGTGGACTCGGTCTGGGGCGGGGGCGTTTCCATGCCTGTCTTTCGGTGGGTGCGAGGGTCGGATCAGTTGTCGTCGGAAGGGCCCGCGGCGCCGGAGCCGTCCGCCTTGTCGATGCCGTCCCAGACGTTGGAGTACCAGGGCCGGTCCGTGCCGCCCCCGTCGGGGCGGTGGCGTTCGGCGGCCTGGGGGTCGATCACCGTGAAGCCGGTCTCGCCGGGCATCACGTAGTGCAGCCGGTCGCGGATGCGCTGCTCGGCGTAGGCGTCGTCCTGCCAGCGGGCCTTCTCGTCGCGCAGGCGCTCGACGTTCTCGCGGTGCTCCGCCTGCTTCTGCCGCTGCTCGGCGATCTCGGCGCGCTGCGAGACGTACTGCCGTATCGGGTAGGCGAGCGCGACCACGAGCGAGCACACCACGAGGACGAGCAGCGCCGCGCGCCCGGTGAGCCGGGAGCGGCGGGCCTGGCGCTTGGTCTGGGAGCGGTAGACGCGCTGCGCGGTCTGCTCACCGAGCAGCTTGAGCCGCGTCGCGGTGGAGAACCGGTCGCGGTTCTTCACTGCCATGTCCGCCTCCCCAGTACGTGCGTACGTCCCCGCACACGGTACGGGACCGAGTACGGGGACGTACGTACGACTGGCTAGGCCTTAGCCCTGGAAGCGGCTCAGCCCTTGAAGCGCGGGAACGCGCTGCGGCCCGCGTACACCGCGGCGTCGTCGAGGATCTCCTCGATGCGAAGCAGCTGGTTGTACTTGGCGACGCGGTCCGAGCGGGCCGGGGCGCCGGTCTTGATCTGGCCGCAGTTCACCGCGACGGCGAGGTCGGCGATGGTGACGTCCTCGGTCTCGCCGGAGCGGTGGGACATCATGCACTTGAAGCCGTTGCGCTGGGCCAGCTCGACGGCGTCCAGGGTCTCGGTCAGCGAGCCGATCTGGTTGACCTTGACGAGCAGTGCGTTGGCGGCGTCCTCGTCGATGCCGCGCTGGAGGCGCTCGGGGTTGGTGACGAAGAGGTCGTCGCCGACGATCTGGACCTTGTCGCCCAGCTTCTCGGTGATGATCTTCCAGCCGTCCCAGTCGTCCTCGTACAGCGGGTCCTCGATGGAGACCAGCGGGTACGCGGAGACCAGCTCGGCGTAGTAGTCGGTCATCTCGGCGGCCGAGCGGGACTTGCCCTCGAACTCGTAAGCGCCGTCCTTGTAGAACTCGGACGCGGCGACGTCGAGCGCCAGCGCGATCTGCTCGCCCGGGACGTAACCGGCCTGCTTGATGGCCTCGACGATGAGGTCGAGGGCGGCGCGGTTGGACTCCAGGTTCGGCGCGAAGCCGCCCTCGTCGCCGAGGCCGGTGGACAGGCCCTTGGCCTTCAGGACCTTCTTCAGCGTGTGGTAGACCTCGGCGCCCCAGCGCAGGGCCTCGGAGAAGGACTCCGCGCCGATCGGGGCGATCATGAACTCCTGGATGTCGACGTTGGAGTCCGCGTGGGATCCGCCGTTCAGGATGTTCATCATCGGCACCGGCAGCAGGTGCGCGTTCGGGCCGCCGAGGTAGCGGAAGAGCGGCAGGTCGGAGGCCTCGGAGGCGGCGTGGGCCACGGCGAGGGAGACGCCGAGGATGGCGTTGGCGCCGAGCGAGCCCTTGTTGTCCGTGGCGTCCAGGTCGAACATGGCCTGGTCGATCAGGCGCTGCTCGGTGGCGTCGTAGCCGACGAGCTCCGGGCCGATCTGCTCGATGACGGCGAGAACGGCCTTCTCCACGCCCTTGCCGCCGTAGCGGTTGGCGTCTCCGTCACGGAGTTCGATGGCCTCGAAGGCGCCGGTGGAGGCGCCGGACGGGACGGCGGCACGGCCGGTGGAGCCGTCGTCGAGGCCGACCTCGACCTCGACCGTGGGATTGCCTCGGGAGTCCAGGATTTCCCGGGCTACGACGACGTCGATGGACGGCACGAGCATCTCCTTATGGGATGTGACGCGGGGTACGCGGGGGTACTAGGGGCCGCGCTGGCCCCTGCGACACGAGCCTAACCGGCTCCGGGGCATCGGCCATCCGACCGCCCAGCACATGGACGGGCCGACGGGCCGAACGCGGATAGTTCCCTCAGCAAACAAACTACCGGACAAAAAGGTACCGCCCCGGTGCGGCGGGGGGACGCGCACCGGGGCGGTAGCCCATGGGGACGGGGCGGCTCCGGGCGCTGCCGGGGCCGGGGCGGGTCAGCTGAGGTGCAGCTGCTGGCCCGGGTAGATGAAGTCGGCGTCGGAGACGATGTCGTCGTTCAGCTGGTACAGCTTCTGCCAGCCACCCTTGACGTCGTGCTCCTCGGCGATCTTGGAGAGGGTGTCGCCGGACTCGACCTTGTACTCGCCGTCGCCCTTCTTCACGACCTTGCCGGTCGGGGTCTGGACGGTCTTCTTCTCGACCTGCGGGGCGGCCTGCTGCGGCTGGTGCTGCGGCTGGGCCTGCGGCTTGGGCGCGGCCTGCTGCTGCGGCTGGGCCTGCTGCTGCGGCCGCGGCTTGGTCTGCTGCTGCGGCTGCTGCTGGCCGCCGCCGGAGGAACCGCCGCCGGTGTACGGGGAGCTGGACAGGCCCACGCCGCACTTCGGCCAGGCGCCCTTGCCCTGGCCCGCGAGGACCTTCTGGGCGATCTCGATCTGCTGCGCCTTGGACGCCTTGTCGGCGGTGGGCGCGTACTGGGTGCCGCCGTACGCGGCCCAGGTCGAGGCGGAGAACTGGAGGCCGCCGTAGTAGCCGTTGCCGGTGTTGATGGACCAGTTGCCGCCGGACTCGCACGCGGCGACGCGGTCCCACTCGGCCGGGGTGGCGGCGTTGGCCGTGCCGGCCGCCATCAGCGGGGCGGCGACAGCGGCACCGGTGACACCGACGACGGTGGCGGCGCGGGTGGCCTTGTCGAGCTTGGTCGGACGACGGTGCTTGCCCTTGCCGGAACGCAGCATGAAGTGATCCCCTCACCGACGCCTGCGAGGTGAGCTGTCGGGTTCGGGCGGGTGAGTGCCCGGCCGCACGTCCTAGCGCGCGACTTCACCCCTAGCCGTGTCCGTGCGTCCCGCGGTCTGGCGACCGCTCAACGTCCGGGCCCGGCACTTACCTTGGGTCCCCCGCTCCTGCCTTCGGCGCTCGAAGCGACGACTGTTCCCGTCCGGCCGTTGGCAGGATTCGGCGTACCGACCGGCGGGGCCCGCTGTGGCGAGCGGTCATGACCGTAGTCAGGCAATCATCCGAATTTCAAAGACGATCAGGGCTTCTGAGACCCATCTCTCACTTGCCTCTCACCGTCTTTAAACCGGACATTCATCGCGAACTGCCAGGCTTTCGCCCTACTTCCCGCCCGGCTTCCCCTCGGTCACTTCCTTGTCGTCCGCGCTCAGTTCGAGCCGCTGACCGGGGAGGATGAGGTCCGGGTCGGAGCCGACCGTCTTCTTGTTGCCCGCGTACAGATCCGTCCAGCCGCCGTCAAGGTCGTGGCTGTCGGCGATCGCCGAGAGGTTGTCGCCGGAGCGGACCGTGTACGTGCCCGCGGGGCGCTCGGCGCCGGGGACGTCCCGCGCGTCGCCGCGCGAGGCGTGACGGCCGGGACCGGTGTCGCCGGACGGGGCGTTCTCGTCGGCGCGGTCGCCGCGGTGACGGCCCGAGGAGCCGCTCTCGGACGCGTCGTCCGTGCCGGGCCCCGCGCTGTCGGACTCCCGCGGCGAAGCGCTGTCGTCCGCACCGGACTTGTCGGAGCCGTCGGCGGCGGGCTTGCGGTGCTTGCCGCCGCGCTCGTCGCTCTTGCCGCCCTCGTCGGCGCGGTCGGCGCCGCCGTCCCGGCCGTCCGCTTCGTGACTCTTGTCTCGCGCGTCGGCGGAACTCCCGGGCTTCTCGGCCTTCTCGGAGCCGTCCGCGTCCGCGGCGGCGTCCTCGCGCCCGCCCTTCGCGTCCTTCTCCTCGCCCTTGTCCTTCTCCTTGCCCTTGCCCTCGTCCTCACCCTTGCCGGACGTCGTGGACTCGTCGGAGTCCGCGGGGCGCGGCGGGGTCGTCGGCAGGCCCGGGTCGACGTCGGCGGCCGCGCCGCCCGTCGTCAGACCCGCGGCCGGGGCGCAGTTCGGCCAGGCGTCGGGGCCGCGGTCGGCGAGCACGTTCTCGGCGACGTGGATCTGCTGCGAGCGGCTCGCCTGGTCGGCAGTCGGCGCGTACGAGAGGCCGCCGTACTGCTCCCAGGTGTCCTGGGTGAGCTGGAGGCCGCCGTAGTAGCCGCTGCCCTTGGCGCTCCACGCGCCGCCGCTCTCGCACTCCGCGACCTTGTCCCACGTCTCGGCGTCCGCCGCGCTCGCGCTCGACGCGCCGAGGAGCGGGATGGCGATGGCGGATCCGGTGACGCCCGCCGTGACGAGGATCGCCGGGACCTGGCGGGGGCGACGGTGACGGCCTTGGCCGGAGAGCATGCAGGTGCCTTTCGTGGACGACAGGTCGGGCGCGGCGCGAGCGCGAGCGCGCGGGTGCCGGGCCGTCGTGAACGTAGCGGCACTCGAACGCCAGTCACAAGTCGGTTCAGCCGAGATCACGCGAAAGTCACATTGTTGACGGCCCATCAGCACGAGTGACCCGCGGGGCGGGTGTGAAACGCACCGGCAACGTCCTGAGGCCCCGCATGATGAGCCCGCCGCGCCACCTCAACTCCTCCGGGGCCGCGGCCAGTTGCAGGTCGGGCAGGCGGCGCAGGAGGGTGGCCAGGGCGGTCTGCCCCTCCAGCCGGGCCAGCGGGGCGCCGAGGCAGTAGTGGATGCCGTGGCCGTAGCCGAGGTGCTGGTTGTCGCGGCGCGAGAGGTCGAGGCGGTCGGGCTCGGCGAAGCGGTCGGGGTCGCGGTCGGCTGCGGCGAGCACGACGAGCACCGGGTCGCCCGCCGCGATGTCCTGGCCGCCGATGCGCAGCGGCTCGGTGGCGAACCGCCAGGTGGCAAGCTCCACGGGCCCGTCGTAGCGCAGGAGTTCCTCCAGGCCCGTGGCGAGGAGGCCGGTGTCGCCCGCGGCCAGGGAGCGCTGCAGCAGGGCCCGCTGCTCGGGGTGGGTGAGCAGGGCGTACGTGCCGTTCCCGATGAGGTTGACGGTCGTCTCGAAGCCGGCGAACAGCAGGATGAAGGCCATCGCCGCGGCCTCGTTCTCGGTGAGGTGCTCGCCGTGGTCGGAGGCGCGGATGAGCCCGGAGATCAGGTCGTCGTCGCCCTCGTCCGCGAGGGACTCCCGCTTGCGGTGGATGAGCTCGGCGAGGTAGCCGCGCATCTTCTTCACCGAGCGCGCCACGCCGCCGCGCGGGCCTCCGCCGTGTCGGATCATCATCCCGGCCCAGTCCCGGAAGTCGTCCTGGTCCTCGCGCGGTACGCCGAGCATGTCGCAGATGGCGTAGATCGGCAGCGGGAACGCGAACTCGTGGATGAGGTCGGCCTCGCCCCGCTCCGCGAAGCCGTCGATGAGCTGGTCCGTCAGCTCCTGCACCCGGGACTCGAACTCCGCCACGCGGCGCGGCGTGAACGCCTTCGACACCAGGCGGCGCAGCCGGGTGTGGTCCGGCGGGTCGATGTTCAGCAGATGCGTCATCAGCTCGGCCTTGCGCTCGCCCGGGATGCCGGTCTTGCCCTTGGCGTGCGCGGGCTCGTCGTGGTGGGCCGGGTTCTTGCTGAGCCGCTGGTCGGCGAGGGCCTGCCGCGCGTCCGCGTAGCGGGTGACCAGCCAGGCCTCCACGCCGCTCGGCAGGCGCCGCTTCGTCACCGGGGCGTGCTCGCGCAGCCAGGCGTACGCGGGGTAGGGGTCGGAGGCGAACTCCCAGGTGAACAGCTCGGGCTCTGGGGGGACGGGGGGCGTGTCGTGCATGCGGTCGACGGTAGCCGCCCGTCCCTCGCGGTGCGCCCCAGGCCCGCCCCGTCCCGAACCGGGGGCCCGCCCCCGCGCCCCTGCTTTTTCGGCGCTCCGCGCCTCGTCCTCAAACGCCGGACGGGCTGAAACTGTCGCCGCTCACGGCTGTGTTTCAGCCTTCCGCCGTCTCCGTCGTCCGGATCGCGTCCCGGTAGGCGCGGGCCGCTGCCCGTAGCGCGGCTTCCGGGTCGACGCCCGCGGCTTCCGCGCGGACGGCCATCGCCAGGAGTTCGTAGCCGATGCCCTCGCCCGTCGGCAGGGGGACGTCCAGGGCTGCCGTGCGGGCGCGGGAGGCGAGCTTGGCGGCGAGGGCGAGGCCCGGCTGGCCGAGGGGGATGCCCTCCGTCACGGAGTCGCGCTGCTTCTCCACCGCCTTGGTGCGCAGCCAGTGCGCCTTGACCTCCTCGGGCGTCGACGCCGTGTCGTCGCCGAAGACGTGGGGGTGGCGGTGGATGAGCTTGTCGACGATGGTGCCCGCCACGTCGTCCACGGAGAAGGGCGCCTCCTCGTCCTCCTCCGCGATGCGCGCGTGGAAGACGACCTGGAGCAGGACGTCGCCCAGCTCCTCGCGGAGCTCCGTGCGGTCGCCGTCCTCGATCGCCTCCACCAGTTCGTAGGCCTCCTCGATGCCGTACTTCGCGAGGCTCTTGTGGGTCTGCCGCGACGACCACGGGCACTCGGCCCGGATGCGGTCCATGACCTGGACGAGGTCGAGGAGGCGGGCGCCCGGCAGGTCGTACGAGGCGGGGAGCAGCTCCAGGTCCGGCATGGCGTGGCGGCCGGAGCCCGCCAGCCGGGCCAGGCCGTCCGTCAGCGGCCGGTCGCCCTCGGCCGTGGCCACGACCAGGACGGTGCGGCCGCCCGCGCAGGCGCGCACCAGTTCCTCGGCGGTGGGCGCGGCCTGCTTGACGTCGACGCCCGCCTCGCGCAGATACGGCAGCTGCGGATGGGCGGCGTCGGCGCACAGCACGTCGTCGGCGCCGTGCAGGGCCTGCCAGGCGGGCCAGGACAGGAGGCCGGGGGCTACGCGGTGGCTGGTGGTGAGCAGGACGACGCGCCCCGCCGGGGTTTCGTTCACCGCTCGAACGTAACCCACGGCCCTGCTGGACGACGGGGTCAGGCCGCCGCTTCGCGGAGCCAGGGGGTCTTGGTGTCGACCCGCTTGTTCTGGGTGGTGTCCCACGTGCCGTAGCGCGGGTTCACATCGACGTCGAGCTTCTTGGAGGCCTTGGACAGGGCGGCCCAGAAGGCGTCCTGGCCCGCCTTGGAGGTCATGTCGGCGCCGAGCTTCGTCGACAGCTTCCGGGCCTCGATCTCCGTGCGGATGCTGTCGTCGAGGCGCTTGGGCGCGACGTTGTACTGCTGGAGCCAGCTCGCCTCCAGGGCCTTGCGGCCGCCCGTCTGCTTCGCCATGTCGGCGCGGGTGGTCTGGATCTCCTTGCGGGTGACGGTGACCCCGGCGTCGCGCGCGGCGCGGTGCAGGACCCGGTCGAGGACCATCGTGTGCAGCGTGTTGCGGGTGAGGCTGCCGGTCTTGGCGATGACCTGCTCGTACTGCCGGTCGTCGGGGACGGCGGCGCGCTGCGCGGAGCGCACCTCGTTCACCCGGTGTTCGAGCTGCGCCACCGTGATGCGGTCGTCGCCCACGACGGCCGCGGCGCCGGGGCGCGCGTCACTGCCGCAGGCGGTGAGGAGCGGGGCAGCGGCGACGGCCGCGGCGGAGAGGAGGAGCGCGGTGCGACGGCGGCGGTGCAAGTTGGCCTCCCGGTGGAGAGATTGTGCTTCGCTGCACAAAGTCTTGCGGTGATCGATGGTAGGCAGCGGTGGTCGTCTCGGCCACCCTTCCCCCAGAACTCGTCCGGTTCGTTCAGGGGGACGCGCCACCACCAACGACTCACCGGGAGTTGGGGCACCCCCGGCGCCCGGAATCCGCCCTATCCGCGCACTTGCCCCAGCCACTGGAGGGTTCTGCGGATCTCCGCGGGGAAGGGATGCCCGATGCCGTGGACGCGCTCCGCGTCCAGGACGAGGCGGGCCAGCGTGTCGTGGGCCGCCGAGCGGTCGCCGAGGGCGAGCAGGAGGTGGCCGATGCGGCGGCGGATCTCCAGGGACTGGCGGATGTCGTCGGTCGCGTACTGGTTCTCGTAGTAAGGGAGCAGCGCGCGGTACTCGGCCAGGGCCGCGGCCGGTTCGCCGAGCTGCTCCAGGCACTGGGCCGCCTCGTAGCGGAACTGGAGGGACTGCGGGTCGGCGTGGCCGGACTCGGCGGCGCGCTGGTCGGCGAGGCGGCGCAGCTCGGGCAGGGCGCGGCGGTACTGGCCGTCGTCCATCAGCGTGGCCGCGTACTGCTTGCGCAGGGTGCGGACGACGGGCGAGTGCTCGCCGTGCTGGGCGGCGGCGGCCGGCAGGATCGAGCCGAGCACGTCGACGGCCTGGGTGATGCGGCCCTCGCCGAGCAGCCGCTTGACCTCGTCGACGGCGCGGGCCACGTCCTGGCCGTGGCCGGGCCGGGGCGGCTGGGCCTGCGGCGTGGCGGCGGGGGTCGCGGCCCGGTCGGGCCAGGGCGCGTGCGGGCGCAGGAAGGGGCGGGTCGGGTCGAGCGGGCGGCCGGAGGGCGCGGAGCGCGGGGGCAGCAGCGGCACCAGCTCCTCGTAGACGTCCTGGGCGCTGGCGGGCCGGTGCTGGGGGTCCTTGGCGAGCAGCCGCAGGACCAGGGACTCGACGGACTCGGGGACCTCGGGGCGCAGCCTGCGCACCGGCAGCGGCGGCTCGTACAGGTGCCGGTGCAGCACGCCGAGGGCGGTCGAGCCGGAGAACGGCACGTCGCCGCTGAGGAGTTCGTGGAGCAGCACGCCGAGCGCGTACAGGTCGGTGTACGGGCCGACGGCGCCGCCCATGGCCTGCTCCGGCGCCATGTACGAGGGGCTGCCGATCGGGGAGCCGGTGTGGGTGAGCCGGGTGGTGTCGGTGTCCATGACCGAGGCGATGCCGAGGTCGAGGATGGTGAGCGTGCCGTCCTGGCGGACCATCACGTTCCGCGGCTTGAGGTCGCGGTGCACGATCGGCACGGCGTGCACCGCGGAGAGCACGGCGCACAGCTGGGCGGCGACGGCGACGGCCCACTGCCAGGGGTAGGGCGTGTGCTCGGCGAGGTGGTCGCCGAGGTCGGCGCCGTCGACGTACTGCATGACGAGGTAGAGGTCGTCGTCGTCGCTGCCCGCGTCGTGCACGGTGACCAGGCCGGGGTGGTCGACCTGCGCGGTGACGCGGCACTCGCGGATGAAGCGGCGGCGCAGCTCGTCGGCCTCGGCGCCCGCGACCTTGTCCGGGCGCAGGAGTTTGACCGCGACGCGGCGGTCCAGGCGCTGGTCGTACGCCGTCCAGACCTGGCCCATGCCGCCCTGGCCGATGAGGGTGGCCAGCTCGTAGCGCCCGGCGACGACGCGTCGGTCGGTCCCCGCCGCCACGGTCAGCTGCCGCCTTCCTGCTTGCGCAGGTAGTCGCTCAGCTCGTCGAGCTCGGCGCGGACCTGGTCGATGCGGGCGGGCGCCTGGCGGCCCGGCGGGTTCGGCGGCGGCGCCGGGGTCGGCGCGGGCGCGGGGACGGGCGTGTTCTGCGTCGGGTAGCCGTACGCGGGCGGGGCCTGCTGCGGGGGGTAGCCCGGGAACTGCGTCTGCTGGTACGGGGCCTGGGCGCGGGCGAGCCGCGCGTGGTGGCGGATGTCCATGGTCAGGTAGTAGGCGATCACGGGCACCAGGGTGGCGACGAGGATCGTCATGCCCGTGTTGCCGGGCCCGGTGAACTCCTCGTCGCCCTTGTCGACGCCGATGAGTACGACGGCGAGCACGTCGAGGGCGACGACGGCCACGAAGAGCACCCAGTCGCGGACGGCGCGCGTGACGAGCGCGAGCCGGAGCATCGCGGCCCACGCCAGCAGGCCGCACGTCAGGGCGGCGAGCACGACGAACAGCACGCGCATCGTCACAGGCGCCCCCGTCGTCGGGCCCGTCGGTCCCGAAGGGGCCGGCGGGGGCGGCGGCGCATAGCCGTGGCCGTGCATGGCTGCTCCTGGTTACCTGACGAGACGGACGGTTGAGGATTCGAGCGTATAGGCCGACTCCGCGGACCCGGATCGGGTTGTACCGAACCGTTGTCGTACTGGTCACGCGGGTACGTGTCAGTCCGGTTCCCCCGGCGCCACCGGTTCCCCCGGGGCCACCGAGCCGTCCGTCAGCCCGTCGTACATCCCGCGCACCAGTTGCTCGCCCAGGCGGCCCGCGAGCCGCAGCGCGTCCTCGAAGGCGGCGAGCGCGCGGAACCGCTCGCCGTAGCCGCGCTGGCGCTCGGGCGGGAGGCGGGGCAGCTGGAGGCGGCGCACGTCGAGCCGGGCGGAGGTGGAGGCGTAGCTGCTGGCCTGGCGGGTGTTGGCCGTGCCGCGCAGGAACCCGGCGAGGAACCAGGGGTCGAGCGCCGCCGGGTCGGGGCGGAGCAGGGCGAGGCCGCGGCCGAGGGCGGCGCCCGCGGTGGCCCCGTCGACGACGCGGGCGGCGGCGGTGCCGGAGACGGGCACGACGACGTCGCCGGGCTCGGTGAGTACGGGCTGCTCCGGCCGCACGGACAGGGCGGTGTCGTCGTGGGGCGCGGCCGGGACGGCGGGCGGCGCGCCGGTGAGCACGTCGTGGTCGGTGAGGACGGGCACCCCGGGGGCGCCGACGCCGCCGCCGGTGTGGATCACCAGGTGGCCCGCGCGGGCCAGTTCGCCGACGGTGGTGAGCGGCCAGCGGGCCGTGTCGGGGGTGGCGGGCGCGGCCCGCGGCGGGGTGAGGTCGGCGGTCAGGCGCAGGGTCTCGCCGAGCCGGTCGCGGACCGCGCGCAGCTCCTTCGCGCCGCCGCCCGCGGCCCGGGGCGGCAGGCGGCGCGCGGGCGCCAGGTCGACCTCGTCGTCGAGGAGGTCGAGCACGGGCACGGACAGGGCGAAGCCGGGGATCTCGGCGAGGGTGCCGTGCCGCTCGAAGCGGCGGTAGGCGTCGAGCACGGCGTCCTGCACCGGCGGCCAGGCGCGCGGGTCGCGCCCGTCGGTGTGGCGGGACTCGGGGTGCCGGGGGTCGGGGTGCCTGCCGTCGGCGGCGGCCGTGGCCCCGGCCGCCTCGACGAGGAGGGCCTCGGGGGCCGCGGGCACGCCGGGGCCCGGCCTGCGCAGGACCCAGACGTGCAGCGGCAGGTTGTACGGGGGCGCCGCCCCCGGCGGCAGGGCGATCACGGCGCGCAGGGCGCCGCGGCGCAGCAGGTCGGCGCGGATGCGGCGCCCCGAGCGGCGGGACGCGGCGGCGGGCGGCATCAGCAGGACGGCGGTGCCGCCGTCGCGCAGCCGGGCGAGGGCGTGCTGCACCCAGGCGAGTTCGGACTCGGTGCGCGCCGGCAGGCCGTACTCCCAGCGGGCGTCGTAGGACAGCTCGTCGTGGCCCCAGTTGCGGTCGTTGAACGGCGGGTGGCACAGGACGGCGTCGACGGCGACGTCCGGGTGGGCGTCGGCGCGCAGGGTGTCGGCGGCGGCGGTGCGCACGGTGGCCGGGGCATCGGAGCCGAGGGCCAGGCGCAGCGCGGTGAGCGCGGCGAGGTCGGCGGCGCTGTCCTGGCCGTAGAGCTGCTGGCCGGGGGCGCCGGCGGCGGCCCGGAGGAGGGCGCCGGTGCCGCAGGCAGGGTCGAGCACGCTGCGGGCGGGCCCGGCGAGCTCGGCCATGAGCTCGGCGGGGCCCTGGGGGGTGAGCGTGTACTGCCGGGGGTTGGCGTCGAGGTGGCGGCCGAGCAGGAACTCGTACGCCTTGTGCGCGCCGAGTTCGGCGGCGAGTTCGGCGGCGGAGCGCAGCAGCGGGACCGACGGCAGGAGGTCGGGCGTCGCGGGGACGGGCACGGCGCGGGTGCGCCGCGGCTTGCCGAACCTCGGCGTGAGCACGGCGTCCAGGGCGTCCGGGAGCTGCCGTGCCAGGTGCGCGTCGGACACCGCGCTCAGGCGCAGCCAGTCGGTGTG
This sequence comes from Streptomyces sp. AN091965, assembly GCF_022698285.1. Lineage (NCBI taxonomy): Bacteria > Bacillati > Actinomycetota > Actinomycetes > Kitasatosporales > Streptomycetaceae > Streptomyces > Streptomyces sp. AN091965. Next base: position 4,305,717 of record NZ_JALDMY010000001.1, read on the forward strand.
CCGGTCGTGCACGAGGAGCAGGCCGCAGCCCGCGTGCAGCAGGGCGGTGACGGGGCCCGCGGGGTGTCCCGCGAGCTGCTGCCAGACCCGTTCGCGCAGCGGTACTTCGGAGAGCTTGCCCTGGCCGCGCAGCCACCGCTCGACCTCGGCGAGCGCGAAGGACGGGCTGGTGTCGGTGCCGCCGACGGGCTTGGGGAAGTCGGCGTGGCGGCGGCGCCAGTTGCTGACGGCGGCGCGGCCGACCCCGGCGAGGCGGGCGATCCCGGCGGCGGTCACCTCGGTGGCACCCGGCCCGGCCGCCCCGCCGTCGCCGTACGTCGCGTCGCGCGTCGTGCCCTGCGCCACGTCGCGCGTCGCGTCATGCGCCACGTCGTGCGTCCCGCCGTACGTCGCGTCCCCCGTGCTCCCGCCCGGCCGCGTCGGCCCGCTGGTCCCCACTGGCCCGCCCCTCGTCCCATCGATCCCGCGTGCGGCGCGCGTCGGTCACCGCCCACCGCGTGTGACGCCGAGCCTACCCAGGCGAGTCGGGCGAACCCCTTTCACGACCGTTAACCCACCATGGACTGTGAACGGTGTTGACTCGGTTCACAAGCATCTGGTCTGATGTCCGAGCTGAACACGAACTCCCTGGGGGGACTCTCCATGCACGCCTACTCGCGCCGCACCGCCTTCGCCGCGCTCTGCCTCGCCACCGCCGCGACCGTCACGCTCACGGCCTGCGGGGGCGACAAGTCCGACGACACCAAGAAGTCGGCGGCCGCGAAGAAGAAGGACCCGTTCGCGGACCTCTCGGGGCCCCAGATCGTCGCCAAGGCCATGAAGGCGACGTCCGGCGCGTCCTCGGTCCGGATGAAGGGGTCCATGTCGGAGGGCGGCGGCCCGGGCTCCATCGACCTCGCGCTCGACACCAAGGGGAGCTGCGTCGGCACCATCGGCACCGGCGGCGAGGGCTCGGTCGACCTGATCGGCACGGGCAGGACGGTGTACATGCGGAACGACGCCGCGTTCCTGCGCTCCGAGATGAAGGGCGAGCCGAAGGCCGACGTCCAGGCGTCGATCGACATGATGGCGGACCGCTGGGTGAAGACCACGACGACGAAGTCCGACCAGAAGGACTTCGACCAGTTCTGCGACCTGAAGACGGTCCTCGCCGACTTCAAGGACGCCGAGTCGGCGGCGCGCAAGGGCAAGGCCACCACCGTCGACGGCACCCCGGCGATCGCCCTGCACGAGTCCGACGGCGAGGGCCGGGCGACGCTCTACGTGGCCACCGAGGGCAAGCCGTACCTCCTGAAGGCGGTCAACGACCCCGGCAAGGGCAAGAAGCGGGACACGATCGTCTTCACCGACTTCGACAAGCCCGTGAAGGCCACCCCGCCCAAGGGCGACGTGCTCGACCTCGACAAGCTGGACGGCTGACACCCGCAGGGCCCGGCCGGCCGGCGCCCGCCGGGCCCCGCGGCACCCCTGTCACAGGGCGTGCCGCACCCACACGTTCGGCTCGACGTAGACCGCGCAGTCGCGCTCCGGCGTGCAGTACACCGGCACGAGCGCGCCCGGCACCTCGACGAGACGCTCCCCGCCCGATCCGTCGAACGGCAGCCCCGTCCACTCCCGCCACTGCGCGAGCGAACCCGACACCGTCATCGACGCCGGCGCCACCTTCGCGATGACGCCGCCCACGCGGGCGTGGACGCGCAGCCACGGGTCGTACGGCAGGCCGTCGTCGCGGGTGCGCCGCGCGTACTCCTCCATCGACGTCGCGGGCTCCCGGTGCTTGGCGGTGGGCCGCACCGGCGCGACGACCTCCGCGAAGCCCTGGGCGCGCGCGTTCTCCCGCATCGCGGCCACCATCCGGCCGGAGAGGCCGTGTCCTTGGCGCGCGGGGTCGACGACGACCTCGATCGCACTGACCGTGTCCGTCTCGTCGCCGTACCGCCGATCGGCGAACGCCCAGACCAGGACCTGGTCCCAGCCCCCGTCCGGCAGCTCGCCACGGCTGCCGCCCCGCTCCTCGGAGCGCAGCGCGAACGGCACGCTGAACGCCCGCGCCACCACCCGCTCCTGACCGTCCGTGGCCAGCAGGACGTACTCCGGGAACTCGTCGGGGATCCGGCTCATGTGCGACCGGGCGACCAGGTCGTGGCCCACGAACTCGTCCCAGGAGTCGTCCATGGCCCACATCGGCTCGGCGAGACCGGGACGCTCGGCGAGGGTGGTAATCGTCAAGTCCACGCACAGCACGCTAGCGGCGCGGACCCGGCCCGCCCACCGAATTCGTGCGTCACCGCGCCCGGAAGCGCTCCGGGGCCCGGGTCGGACTGCCGCCGCCGGGCAGCTTCTCCTGCGGGCAGCCGGAGAGGACCTTGCGCATCGCGTCGCGCTCGGCGCCCGTCACTGACAGCTCGTACTTCTTCTTCACGGCCACCTGCCGGGCCACGTACGTGCACCGGAAGCCCTTGTCCGGCGGCAGCCACGTCGCGGTGTCGCCGTCGCCCTTGCCGCGGTTGGGGCCCGCGTCGACGGCGAGCAGGTTCAGGGGGTCGTTGGCGAGGGCGATGCGCTTGCTCGCGTCCCAGCGCTGCGCGCCCTTCTGCCAGGCGTCCGAGAGCGCCACGACGTGGTCGATGTCGACGCGGCTGCGGCCGCGCGTGAACGTCACGTCCTTGCCGGTGTACGGGTCGGGCGCGAGCGTCCCCGCGGTGACCACGCAGCCGCCGCCCCGGAACCTCACGTCCTTCAGGTCCCGCTTGAGTATGTCGTCGCGGGTGCCGCAGCCGTTGGAGTCGGTGTCGGCCCAGGCGCTGCCGAAGCGCGCGCGCTCGTAACCGGTCTTGGGGGCACGGCCCTTGACGGTCAGTGAGTCCACGGCGGCCAGCGCGGAGCCCGCGCGCCCGCCGGGCGCGCCGCCCTCCTTCGCCCCGTCCCTCCCGTCCTTGTCCCCGCCATCGCAGGCGGCCAGGCCGCCGAGGGCGACAACAAGCACGACAGCGTGAGCGGCCGCGCGCCGCCCCGTGACTCCGAACCTCACTGATTTCCCTCCCCATGGAACGGTCCCCACCGTACTTGCATTGCCGTGTTCGGCCGTCGGCAACCTGCGGGTTCGTGGTGGCTGGTCGCGCCCGCGGGGCAGAGCCGCACATCGGCACAGCCCCGCGCCCCTTCGGGGCACTACCTCCGAGGTAATCGCGCGCTGCCGCGCGCCCTGGCAGCCTCAAGGGCGTCAACAGGCCCCGCGCAGGGGGCCGGTCACGTCAACGAGGGAGTTCCCATGGTCACGGAAGCCCGTACGGTCGAGGACGCCACCCGCGCCACCGTCGACGCCTTCTTCGCCGCGCGCCTCGCGAACGACACCGCGCGCCTCACCGAGATCTTCGCCGACGACGTCGACTGGCTGCTCGCCGAGAACCCGGTCGTGCCGTGGATACGCCCGCGCTCCACCGGCGCCGAATGCGCCGCCCAGGGAGCGGAGCTGGCGAGCCACACGGTCGCCGAGGACGCGCGGGCCGACGTCGACACCTACCTGGTGAGCGGGCAGGACGCCGTGATCATGGGCCGTCTGTCGGGCACCGTACGCGCCACCGGGAAGTCCTTCGAGGGCCCGTTCGCCCTGCGCCTGACCGTCGAGGACGGCCGGATCACCCGGCACCACCTGTACGAGAACAGCCTCTCCATCGCGGCGGCGTGCACGCCCTGAGCCCGCCCCGGGCCCCTGGGCGCGCACGCCGTCCGGCTACGACCCGAGGACCGAGGCCAGGAACTCCCCCACCCAGCCGAGCAGTTCCCGCCCGACCAGCGGCTTGCCGCCGACCTTCGCGGTCTTCGGCCGGGGCACGAGCACCTGGTGCGCGGCCCCCTTGATGACCGAGCCGGGGTAGAGCCGCTTCAGGCGCAGCTCCTGGGACTCCCTCAGCTCCACCGGAGCGAAGCGGATGTTCGTGCCCTGGAGCACGATCTCGCCCACCCCGCAGGCGCGGGCCAGCATCCGCAGGCCCGCCACGAGCAGCAGGTTCTCGACCGGCTCCGGCAGCTTGCCGTAGCGGTCGGTGAGCTCCTCACGGACCGCCTTGACGTCGCCCTCGGAGTTGGCGGAGGCGATCGCGCGGTAGGCCTGGAGACGGAGCCGCTCGCCGGGCGCGTAGTCGTGCGGGACGTGCGCGTCGACCGGCAGCTCGATCTTCACCTCCAGAGGCGCCTCCTCCTCGACGCCGCCGCCCTCCAGGGACTTGCGGTAGTCCGCGACGGCCTCGCCGACCATGCGGACGTACAGGTCGAAGCCGACGCCCGCGATGTGCCCGGACTGCTCGCCGCCGAGCAGATTGCCCGCGCCGCGGATCTCCAGGTCCTTCATCGCCACGTACATGCCCGCGCCCATCTCGGTGTGCTGGGCGATCGTCGCGAGCCGCTCGTGCGCGGTCTCCGTGAGCGGCTTCTCCGGCGGGTACAGGAAGTACGCGTAGCCGCGCTCGCGGCCGCGGCCGACACGGCCGCGCAGCTGGTGCAGCTGGCTCAGGCCGAAGTTGTCGCCGCGCTCCACGATCAGGGTGTTGGCGTTGGAGATGTCGATGCCGGACTCGACGATCGTCGTGGACACGAGTACGTCGAATTTCTTCTCCCAGAAGTCCACCACGACCTGCTCCAGGGCCTGCTCGGACATCTGGCCGTGGGCGGTGGCGATCCGCGCCTCCGGCACGACCTCGCGCAGCCGGGCGGCGGCCCGGTCGATGGACTCCACCCGGTTGTGGATGTAGAAGACCTGGCCCTCGCGCAGCAGTTCACGGCGGACGGCCGCGCCGATCTGCTTCTCCTCGTACGGCCCCACGAAGGTGAGCACCGGGTGGCGCTCCTCCGGCGGCGTCGTGATCGTTGACATCTCGCGGATGCCGGTGACGGCCATTTCGAGCGTCCGGGGAATGGGGGTGGCCGACATCGTCAGGACGTCCACGTTGGCGCGCAGCTTCTTCAGCTGCTCCTTGTGCTCGACGCCGAAGCGCTGCTCCTCGTCGACGATGACCAGGCCCAGGTCCTTGAACTTCGTCTCGGAGGAGAAGAGGCGGTGCGTGCCGATGACGATGTCGACCGAGCCCTCGCGCAGACCCTCCAGGGTCGCCTTCGACTCGGTGTCGCTCTGGAAGCGGCTGAGCGCCCGTACGTTCACGGGGAACTGGCCGTAGCGCTCCGTGAACGTGCCGAAGTGCTGCTGCACCAGGAGCGTCGTCGGGACCAGGACGGCGACCTGCTTGCCGTCCTGGACGGCCTTGAACGCGGCGCGCACCGCGATCTCCGTCTTGCCGTAGCCGACGTCGCCGCAGATCAGCCGGTCCATCGGGACCGACTTCTCCATGTCCTCCTTGACTTCGGCGATCGTCGTGAGCTGGTCGGGCGTCTCCGCGTACGGGAAGGCGTCCTCCAGCTCGCGCTGCCAGGGCGTGTCGGGGCCGAAGGTGTGGCCGGGGGCCGCCATCCGCGCCGAGTACAGCTTGATCAGGTCCGCGGCGATCTCCTTGACCGCCTTCTTCGCACGGGCCTTGGTCTTGGTCCAGTCGGCGCCGCCGAGCCGGTGCAGCGTGGGGGCCTCGCCGCCCACGTACTTGGTGATCTGCTCCAGCTGGTCCGTCGGGATGTACAGGCGGTCGCCGGGCTGGCCGCGCTTGGCGGGCGCGTACTCGACGACCAGGTATTCACGCGTCGCGCCCTGAACCGTCCGCTGCACCATCTCGATGTAGCGGCCCACGCCGTGCTGCTCGTGGACGATGTAGTCGCCCGGCTCCAGGGTGAGCGGGTCGATGGTCTTGCGGCGGCGGGCGGGCATGCGCTGCCCGTCCTTGCCCGCGGCCTTCTGGCCGGTGAGGTCGGTCTCCGTCAGGACGGCGAGCCGCAGCCGCTGGTCGACGAAGCCGTAGTCGATGGAGCCGCAGGCCACGTGCACCACGGACGGGGCGATCTCGGCGAGGTCCGCGTCCAGGCGGGCCGCGATGCCCTCGCCGCCGAGCACCTCGACGGTGCGGGCGGCCGGGCCGTGGCCCTCCGTGACGTACACCGTCCGCCAGCCGTCGGCCAGCCAGCCCTTGGTGTCGGCCAGCGCCTTCGCCGTGTCCCCGCGGTAGGTGTCCGGGGCGTGCATGCCGAGCGTGAGCGTGTCGTCGTCCGCGTCGAGGTCGGCCGCGAACGGGCTCACCGACCACCACATCATGCCGAGCTCCCGGGCCCGGTCGCGGACGTCCGCGATGCCCCACAGCGAGGCCGCGCCCACGTCGATGGGGGCCTCGCCGCCGCCGGCCGTGGCCGCCCAGCTCGCCTGGAGGAACTCCTGGCTCGTCGCCACCAGGTCGGCGGCCCGCGTCCGCACCCGCTCCGGGTCGCACACCACGGCCATCGCGCCCTCGGGCAGCACGTCGAGCAGCAGCTCCATGTCGTCCACGAGCACCGGGGCGAGGGACTCCATGCCCTCGACGGCGATGCCCTCGGCGATCTTGCCGAGCAGTTCGCCCAGCTCGGGGTGGGCCTCGGCGAGCTCCCGGGCGCGGGCGCGCACGTCGTCGGTGAGCAGCAGCTCCCGGCACGGCGGCGCCCACAGGCCGTGCTCGGCCACCTCCAGGGACCGCTGGTCGGCGACCTTGAAGTAGCGGATCTCCTCCACGTCGTCGCCCCAGAACTCCACCCGCAGGGGGTGCTCCTCGGTGGGCGGGAAGACGTCGAGGATGCCGCCGCGCACAGCGAACTCGCCGCGCTTCTCCACCAGCTCCACGCGGGAGTACGCGGCGGCGCCGAGCGCGTCGACCACGTCGTTGAGGTCGGCCGCGTGCCCGGTGCGCAGGGCCACGGGCTCCAGGTCGCCCAACCCCTTGACCTGGGGCTGGAGCACGGAGCGCACGGGCGCCACGACCACGCTCACGGGGCCCGTCTCGGGGTCGGCGCCGTCGGTGCTCGGGTGCGCGAGGCGGCGAAGGACGGCCAGGCGGCGGCCCACGGTGTCGCTGCGCGGGCTCAGCCGCTCGTGCGGCAGCGTCTCCCACGAGGGGTACTCGGCCACGCCTTCCGGCGGCAGGATCGTGCGCAGCGCCGCGGCCAGGTCCTCGGCCTCGCGGCCGGTGGCCGTCACGGCGAGCACGGTCCGCCGTGTCTCGCGCGCGAGGGCGGCCACGGCGAAGGGCCGGGCGGCCGGGGGACCGACGAGGTCGATGTGGTGCCGGTTGCCGTCTGTGGCCGCCTTCACCGCTTCGGTGAGGGCCGCGTCCTTGACGACGGCGTCCAGCAGTCCGTGCAGGGTCATGAAGGGGCATCCCGTCCGGGGGCGTGGACAACGCGAACCACCCGACACGTCTCACGGGCCGGGGGGCCTCCAGGGTACGTCGCCCCACCACCACCCACCCGATCCAGGGACTGTACAGAAGGCGTCTCCGAGCGCCACCGGGCCCGGTGGGATGCCACCGGGCCCGGCCCTGGTTCCTGCTTCCGCTCTAGAGGTGCCCGGCGGTGCGGACGGCGTTGTAGTACGTCTTCGCCGTCTTGTTGCAGGCCGCCTTCATCTTCTTGCGCAGGGCGGGCGTGAGCGGGTCGGCCCAGAACTTCCTGCCGCACTGGTTCTGCATGTCCTGCAGGAATACGTCGTCAATGCGCTTCCGGTGGTGCGTCTTGAAATTGTACTCACCGGCGTACTTCTTGTAGTTCCGGTAACCGAAGTCATGCCGGTAGCAAGAGAAGGTGAAATCGTAACCACCGGGCTGCTTCTCGGTCGCGGGACCCGAGCAGTAGTCGGTGTCCCAATTGAACCGGAAATAGTTCGAACCCTGCCGGTAGAGGCCCAGGTACTTGAACCACTCGTCACGCGAGGCATTGCCCTTGATCGTCAGGGCCTTGAGCTTCTTCAGCCGGTAGGCGGCGCCGACCATGGGCAGCACCGTCGCGGAGGCGTCCGCCTTCGCGGCGCCCTGGACCACGGCGGGAGCCGTCGGTTCCGCGTCCGCGGCGGCGGGCAGTGCCGAGGTGGCGACGACCGCGCCGGCCAGCAGGGCACCCCCGAGAGAGATACACGCTTTATTCACTTTTCTCCATTCCCCGTTGTTCCCCGTTTACGGCCGACGCCTCACCGCCCGGGCAGTTCCGGGCGGAGCACATCGACCGAGAGCAAATTAGCCCATCGCCCGGCCCCCGGAAAGGGAAGATCCAAAGAGAGCGCATACCGTGGCGCACACCACAGTGCCCCGGCCGTGCGGGCCGGGGCACCGGAGGGGGCTCTCGCGGGTGGGGCTACTCCGTCGCGATCGCGTTCAGCACGTTCATCCGGCCCGCCCGGAACGCCGGGACCAGGGCGGCGAACAGGCCCACGAAGGCCGAGCCCACGAAGACCGCGATGATCGTCGGCCAGGGGATCTCCAGGACCTTCAGGCCCTCCAGGGCGAGGAGCTGCTGGGCGGTCGCACCCCAGCCCATGCCCAGGCCGAGGCCGAGGAGGGCGCCGAAGAGGGCGATGACCACGGACTCCATGCGGATCATGCGGCGCAGCTGGCGGCGGGAGAGGCCGATGGCCCGCATCAGGCCGATCTCGCGGGTGCGCTCCACCACGGAGAGGGCCAGGGTGTTCACCACGCCCAGGATGGCCACGATGATCGCGAGGCCGAGGAGGCCGTAGACGATGTTCAGAAGCTGGCCGACCTGGTCCTTCAGGGTCTGCTTGAAGTCGGTCTGGTCCTGGACCTTGACCTGCGGGTCCGTCTCCAGGGTCTTCTTCAGCGCGGCGTAGGCCTCGTCCTGCTTGCCCTCTTCCGCCTTGGCGAAGACGGTGTCGCTCAGGGGCATCCGGTCGGCGGGGACGTACCGCTCGACGGTGGTGATGTTCAGGTACATCGCACCCCGGTCGAGGGTGCCCTCCTCATCGGTGATCGCCGCGAGCTTCAGCTGTCCGGTCCGGCCGTCGTCGAAGGCGACCTTGAGCTTGTCGCCCACCTTCAGGTGGTGGTCCTTGGCAAAGCCCTCGCCCACCGACATCGCGTTCGCCCCGTAGGCGGCGGACATCTCGCCCGCGGTGGTCTCGCGGCGCAGGTCCTGTACGTAGGTGCGGTCGTTCGCGCTGAGGCCGACGCCCTTGTCGGTCTTGCCGTCGGGGGTGGTGATGTCGGCCTTGACCTCCTTGAAACGCGTGGTGTGGGCGACGTACGGGGTGTTCTTCAGGCGCTTCTCCACCTGGTGGCTGACGGGCTGCTTGCCCTGCACGATGAAGTCCGCGCCGACCGACTTGTCCAGCTCGTCCGTGGCCGAGGCGACCATCGACGTGCCGACCACCGAGAGGCAGGCCACCAGGGCCAGGCCGATCATCAGGGCGGCGCCGGTGGCACCGGTGCGGCGGGGGTTGCGCAGGGCGTTGCGCTCGGCCATGCGGCCGACGGGGCCGAACATCCGCAGCAGGACCGCGCTGATCGCACGGACCACGAAGGCCGCGAGGACCGGGCCGATGACGACGAAGCCGATGAGCGTGAGGACGACGCCCAGGCCGAGGAAGAGGGAGCCCTCCTTCGCCTTGTCGGCAGCCGCCGCGGCGTAGAGGCCGAAGACTCCGCCTCCGGTGAGGACCAGGCCGAGGGCGGCGCGCACGGCTCCGGACCTGCCGTCGGCCGGGGTGCCCGAGTCGCGCAGGGCGGCCATCGGGGAGACCTTGCCCGCGCGGCGGGCCGGGAGGTACGCGGCGAGGACGGTGACGATGACGCCGAGGAGCAGGCCCACCACCGGGGTCGTCGCCGAGACGGTGAGGTCCTCCGTGGACAGCTCCATGCCCACGCCCGACATCAGCTTCATCAGGCCGACCGCGAGGCCGATGCCCGCGCCGATGCCGAGGACGGAGCCGACGACGCCGAGCAGCAGGGCCTCGACGAGCACCGAGCGGTTGACCTGCTTGCGGCTGGAGCCGATGGCCCGCATCAGACCGATCTCGCGGGTGCGCTGGGCGACCAGCATGGAGAAGGTGTTGATGATCAGGAAGATGCCGACGAGGAAGGCGATCCCGGCGAAGCCGAGCATCGCGTACTTCATGACGTCCAGGAAGCCGCTGACGGACTTGCGGTTGGCGTCGGCGCTCTCCTTCTGCGTCTTGATCTTGTAGTCGGCGGCGTCGGCGCCGAGGGTGCTCGCCACGTTCGCCTTCAGCCGGGCGTCGCTGACGCCGCTCGCCGCGGTGACGTTGACGTGCGTGAACCGGCCGGTGGCACCGAGCAGTTCGCGCTGGGCAGTGGCGGTGTCGAAGTAGACGACGGTGGCGCCGGGGTTGGTCACCTTGAAGGTGGCGATGCCGGTGATCTTCGCGGTGAAGGTGCCGGTGGCGGCGATGGTGCGCAGCTCGTCACCGATCTTGAGGTTCTTCTTGTCGGCGGTGTCGGCGTCGAGCATCACCTCGGTGGGGCCGCGCGGGGCGTGGCCGGAGGTGATCTCCATGGACCGCAGGTCGTTCTTCGTCCAGTTGCCCGCGAGGGTGGGGGCGCCGCTGGAGGGGCCGATGTCCTTGTTCCTGGAATTGACGACGGTGACGCTGTCGCTGGTGATCGCGCCCTCGACGGACTGCACGCCGTCGGCCTTCTTCACCCGGTCGACCGTGGCGGCGGGCAGGGTCTCGGGCTTGCCGGTGCGCGGGCCCTCGTCGCCCGCGTCCGGCGCGTCCTTCGGAGTGAGGGTGACGTCGGAGGACGTGGCCGCGAAGAGCTTGTCGAAGGTGGTGGACATCGTGTCGGAGAACACCAGGGTGCCGCACACGAAGGCCACCGAGAGGACCACGGCGACGGCGGAGAGCGCCATGCGTCCCTTGTGCGCGAAGAAGTTGCGCATCGAGGTCTTCAGGACGGTCATGACGTGCGCCCCCGGGCGTCGAAGTGCTTCATGCGGTCCAGGACCTGCTCGGCGGTGGGGCTGTACATCTCGTCGACGATGCGGCCGTCGGCCAGATACAGCACGCGGTCCGCGTACGACGCGGCGACCGGGTCGTGGGTGACCATGACGATGGTCTGGCCGAGCTGCGTCACCGACGTGCGCAGGAAGCCGAGGACTTCGGCGCCCGCGCGGGAGTCGAGGTTTCCGGTCGGCTCGTCACCGAAGATGATCTCGGGCCGGGAGGCCAGGGCACGGGCCACGGCGACGCGCTGCTGCTGACCGCCGGAGAGCTCGGTGGGCCGGTGCTTGAGGCGCCCGGCGAGACCGACGGTCTGGACGACCTGGTCGAGCCAGCCCTTGTCGGGCTTGCGGCCCGCTATGTCCATCGGCAGCGTGATGTTCTCCAGGGCGTTCAGCGTCGGCAGGAGGTTGAACGCCTGGAAGATGAAGCCGACGCGGTCGCGGCGCAGCTGGGTGAGCTTCTTGTCCTTCAGGCCGGTGATCTCGGTCTCGTCGAGGTAGATCTGTCCGCTGCTGACCGTGTCGAGGCCCGCGAGGCAGTGCATCAGCGTGGACTTGCCGGACCCGGAGGGGCCCATGATCGCGGTGAACTGGCCGCGGGCGATGTCCACGTCGATGTGGTCGAGCGCGACGACCCGGGTCTCGCCGGAGCCGTACGCCTTGACGACCTGGCGAGCCCGCGCCGCGACGGCCGTACGCCCGCCAGTTCCCCCGTGCCTGGGAGTGGATACAGCCGTTGTCACGGTAAGTCTCCTATGTCGGTGACGAGATGAACGCGTGTCGGCGCGCCCACGTGGATCAGTGTGGAACGCCGGGGTACTCCGGCGCCCTGGTGCGCAGCGCAGTCTTTTCCTGGGGAAAACCCCACCCCCCGCGCTGTGGTTCGTCGCAGGACGCGGAGCCGGACCCCCGTTACCGGCCCCACGCCCCGTGCCCGTGCCCGGCGGCTTCACCCCGTGCCCTGCGGCGTAAAGCAAATCTAAGGACGGGCCCGCGCCTTCTCGTCCTCCGCCGGTACCAACGTCCCCCTGTCCCTAGTACGGAGGTCCCCCTAGGGGTTCTCCACCCGGCGGTGGAGCGCTTCTCAGGGTCGCTCCACCCACTTATTGACCAAGCAACCGCCCTACCAGGGGAGAAGCTCTCCACCCCCTCCCTGGAGCGCGCCAACAGTGAGAAGGTGACCGGGGCAACCGGTGCAAGGGGAAAGGACTTTGGTCATGGCGGCAGCGCGGGCGCGGCGCTCGGACCGGCGCGGCGCCGTCGTCGCCGCGCTCATGCTCGTCATGGCGCTCGCCGCCCTGGACGCCACCATCGTCTCCACGGCCGTACCGCAGATCGTCGGCTCCCTCGGCGGCTTCTCCGTCTTCTCCTGGCTGTTCTCCGGCTATCTGCTCGCCGCGACGGTCACGCTGCCCGTCTACGGGAAGCTGTCCGACACCTTCGGCCGCAAGCCCGTCCTGATCGTGGGCTGCGCCCTGTTCCTCGCCGGTTCGGTGCTGTGCGCGCTCGCCTGGAACATGGGCTCCCTGATCGCCTTCCGCGTCCTGCAGGGCCTCGGCGGCGGCGCCCTCCAGGGCACCGTGCAGACCGTCGCCGCCGATCTGTACCCGCTCAAGGAGCGCCCCCGCATCCAGGCCAGGCTCTCGACCGTGTGGGCCGTGTCCGCCGTCGCGGGCCCCGCGGTCGGCGGCCTGCTCACCGCCTACGCGGACTGGCGCTGGATCTTCCTGATCAACCTGCCCGTCGGCGCCTTCGCGCTCTGGCTGATCGTCCGCCACCTGCACGAGCCGGTACGCCCGCCGGGCGAGCGGCACCGCGTCGACTGGCCCGGGGCTCTCGCCGTGTTCGCCGCGGGCGGGGCGCTGCTCACCGCACTCGTACAGGGAGGCGTCGCCTGGGGCTGGCTGTCGCCGCCCTCGCTCGCGCTGTTCGCGGCGGGGCTCGCGTGCGTCGGCGCGATCGTGGCCATCGAGCGGCGCGCCGCGGACCCGATCATTCCGGGCTGGGTGTGGCGGCGCCGCCCCATCGCCGCCGTGAACCTGGCGCTCGGCTCACTCGGCCTGCTGATGGTGGCGCCCACCGTCTTCCTGCCCACGTACGCGCAGTCGGTGCTCCAACTCGCCCCGACGGCCGCCGGTTTCGTCCTGTCCATCATGACCCTGAGCTGGCCCGTGTCGGCCGCCCTGAGCCAGCACGTCTACCGGCGCATCGGCTTCCGCAACAGCGCGATGGTCGGCATCAGCGCCGCCGCCTGCGTCCTGTTCACCTTCCCGCTGCTCCCCTACCCCGGCGCGGCCTGGCAGCCCGCGCTCCTGATGCTGCTGCTCGGCGCCGCGCTCGGGCTCTTCCAGCTCCCCCTGATCGTCGGCGTCCAGTCGACCGTCGGCTGGGCGGAGCGCGGCACGACCACCGCGTCCGTCCTCTTCTGCCGCCAGATCGGCCAGACCATGGGCGCGGCCGTCTTCGGGGCGATCGCCAACGGCGTCCTCAGCTCCAGGCTCGGCGGCGCGGGCTCGCTCGACGCCGTCGCGAAGTCCCTCGACGACCCGGACTCCGTCGCCGACCCGGAGCGGCTGCGCCGGGCCGTCGACGCGGCCGTGGACGCCGTGTACGTGGGCGCGGCCTGCGCGGCGGTGCTGTGCCTGCTCGTCCTGCTGCTGCTCGCGCCCCGGCGCTTCCCCGTCATCCAGGAGCCGGACGCCGAGGAGCCGGGCGCGGAGGCCGCCACCGAAGCCGGGGCGCAACAGGAGCCCCAGGAGGCGCAGTTGACTCGTACGCGCCCCGAGAAACGCCCTACCGACTGATCAGCACGGGGAAAGGCCCACGCGCCCCCTCCTGGCCGAGCCCCGCGCTCAGGAGGCGTCGCCCGGGCTCTGGCCGGGGACGTCGCCGTAGCCCCGGCCGGTCAGCGAGGCCAGGCTGTTGCGGACGTGGTCCATGTGCGCCCGCACCTCGTCCCAGCGCTCGCCGTGCTCGCGCAGCAACCGCTCCGTCTCCCGCCCGACCCGCTCCTCCCGCACCCGGGCCTCCGCGATCAGCTCGGCGGCGCGCGCGGCCGCGTCCTCCTCGCGGTGCCGGGCCGCCTCCTCCGCCTCGGCGCAGGCCCGCTTCGCCTCGGTGAGACGGGCCTCGGCCGCGGCGACGAGGGCCGCCTCGCGGGCGTCGGCGACGGCCTCCCGCTCGGCGATCTCCCGCTCCGTGGCCTCCCAGCGCTCGGCGTGCTCCTTCTCCTGCTCGGCAAGGAGACCGCTCGTGCGCCGGCGCATCTCCCGCAGCGCGGCGAGCGCCTCGCCGCGCCACTCCTTCGCGTCGCGGCGCGCCGCGGTCCGCAGCTCGTCCTCGGCGGCCCGCGCGGCGAGCAGCCGCTGCCTGGCCCGCTCCTCGGCCTCGCCCCGCACCGAATCGGCGTACGCCCGCGCGGCCCCGCGCAGCTCCGTGGTGGCGGCCGCGACGGCCTGCCCGAGCTCGTAGGTGTCGGCCGCGGCGGCGTCCCGCACGGCCGCGGCCTCCTCCTCGCTCAGCGCGAGCAGGTACTGGGCGCGCCGGCCGAGCTCGTCGTACGTCTGCGGGGCCAGGCGCGCGACGGCCTCGCGCAGGCGCGCCGCCTCCTCACCCATGTCCCGGGCGAGGACGGTGAGGCGGGCGGCCCGCTCCCACGCGGCGTCCCGGTCCCGGGACAGCGCGTCGGCGTACGCCTCCACCTGCTCGGGACGGTAGCCGCGGCCGCGGCCGGTGACGAAGCCATGAGGTGACGCACCGCTGCCGCTCATCCTGGTTCCCCTCTTTCGCCCACACGGACTCTCACCGTCGCGCTGACTCTCTCCGCCGCGCCACCCGCGTACAACGCGATTGGCGCACATCTTGATGGATCAAGCGGAAGTGGTCATAACACGACACTCCGTCAGCGCCACCCGGTCAAGGATGCGCCAATTGGGACCAGAAGTCGGAATCGGGGTGTCGTTCCGCCGTACGTCGAAGAACCGTGCGACCCCCGACCGGGGGCGCAGCGCCGGGGCGCCCGACCCGTCGTACAGGTCGAGCGCCCCGGTCACACACCGCGTACGGACTACAGCAAGCCGTCCCACATCTGCTCCAGGAGCACCGACCACCAGGTCTCCGGCGAGGACAGCGCCGCCGGGTCGAGCGCGGCGAGCTGCGACTGGAAGTCGACGGTCCAGCGCCCCGCCTGCTCCTGGTTGAGGCCGTAGCGCAGCCGCCACATGCGGCCGAGCAGCGCCAGACAGCGCACGAACTCCGGCAGCCCCGTGTTCACGAACTGCGGCGGCACCGGAGCCCCGCCAGGACCCGCCTCCACCGGCACCGCGACGATGTGCGCCGTGCCGTACTGGACACAGAGCGCCCGGCCGAAGTCGCTGCCCATCACCAGGTACGAACCCGCGTCCGACGCGGGCGCCACCCCGCGCTCCTGCGCCAGCTCCGCGAGCGTCGGCACCGGCCGCCCCGGCTGGGCCTGCGCCCAGAAGAACGGACCGAAGTCGAGCGGCAGACCCGCCACGACGAGCGTGTGCGCCACGACGTCCGGCACGCCCTGCCGGGACACCGCCCGCTGGTCGAACCGGAACACCCCGGGCCCGAACGCCCCCGCGAGCTCCTGCGCCACGGCCTCCGGCGGCACCGGTGGCGCCGGCGCCACCGGCGGCAGCGGCGCCCGCACCGGCGCCGGACGCGCCGGACCGTCCGCGACCTGGTGCAACTCGCCCTGGTGCGCGAGCAGCTGCTGCATGCCCTGCTGACGCGACGCGTGATCCCTGCCGTACGGCGCGATCGACGTGATGCGCGCCTGCGGCCACGTCTCGCGGATCATGCGCGCGCAGTACGCCCCCGGCAGCTCACACGACTCCAGCTCCGTGTGCAGCTCCAGGACCTGGTCCGCCGGGATGTTCATGCCGCGCAGCTCGTGGAAGATCTGCCACTCCGGGTGCGGGGTGCCCGGCGCCGACCGCCGGATCACCTGCTGCTCGGACCCGTCCGGGGCGCGGTACCGCAGCACCGCCTGGTAGCCGGGCCCCACGGTGGGCTGCCCGGTGGGCGGCTGCGGATAGCCGTACGGCTGCCCGGCACCGGGCGGCACCATCCCCGGGCCCGGCGGCACCGCGCCCGGGGCGGGCGGCGGCATGCCGGGCGCACCCGGGGCCGCGGGCGGCAAAGGCGCACCGGGGCCACCGACGGCGGGACCCGCGAGCATGGTGGCGGCGTGGTGGACACCGCCACCGGGCGCACCCGGGACGCCGGGCGCGCCAGGGGGCTGCGGAGCACCCGGAGCACCGGGCGGGCCGGGAGGCTGCGGCGCACCGGGCACACCCGGGGCACCAGGAGGCTTGGGCGCACCGCCGAGGCTCGGGTCGGCCAGCATCGTCGCGGCGTGGTGCACCCCACCGGGCGGCGTACCCGGCACACCGGGCGGACCCGGAGGCTGCGGAGCACCAGGAGCACCAGGAGCACCAGGAGCAGCCGGAGGCTGCGGCCCACCGCCCATGCTCGGGTCGGCCAGCATCGTCGCCGCGTGGTGCACCCCACCGGGCGGCGTACCCGGCCCACCGGGCGCGGCCGGCGGCTGCGGCGCTCCGGGAGGCTGCGGCCCCTCGGGGCCGAGCGACGACACGAGCTGCGTCGCCACATAGGCGCCGCCGGGCGCACCGGGCTGCGGCGCGCCGACGCCCTCGGGCGGAGGCGGCGTACCGGGACCACCCACGGCCGCACCGGCGGGCGGCGGCGGAAGCTGCGGGCCCGCGCCCGGCGCACCGGCGGGCGGCGGCATACCGGGGCCGCCCGGCGTCGCACCCACGGGCGGCGGAGGCATGCCCGGACCACTCGGAGCCGCCCCGGCGGGCGGCGGCGTACCAGGACCACCCGGAACCCCACCCACCGGCGGAAGCGGCGTACCCGGCCCACCGGCCGACGGAAGCGGCGCACCGGGCCCGCCCGCGGTCGGAAGCGGCACATGCGCGCCACCGGCACCCGGACCAGCAGGCGCAGGCGGCACAGGGGGACCGCTGACCGCCGGACCGGCGGGCGGCGGCGGCACATGCGGGCCACTCACCGCCGAGCCGACGGGCGGCGGCGGAAGGTTCGGACCGCCCACGGCCGAACCCGCGGGCGGCGGAGGCAGATCCGGGCCGCTCACCGCGGCACCCGCGGGCGGCGGCGGAAGCTGCGGGCCCGGACCCGGCGCCCCGGGCGCCGGATCGTCCAGGGCGGGCGCGACCGCCGTCCTCGGGAGCTGACTGCCGCCCGACATCAGCGCGGTCTTCGCCTCCGGCGACACGCTCGGCGGCGGCACGTCCTCCTCGTCCCCGTCCAGGTTCACCGGCGGCGAGAACACCGTCGCGGGCAGCGGCACCGCCACGTCGTCGTCATCACCCCCGATGTTCGTGTCCGTACCGGCCCACGGCGTCTCCGACGACGGCACGGCGGAAGCGGAACCGGACACACCCACCGACGCCCCGGCGGACCCACCGGCGGCAGGCCACGACGTGCCACCACCCTCCGGCGCGGCCGGAACAGGCGCGGCCGGAACAGGCCCCGCCGACGTCGCCGCGGGCTCAGGCTCCGGCGCGGCCGCGGGCTCCGGAGCGGACGACGACGACCGCCGGTCCGGGATCCCCAGCTTGTCCGCCGCCTCCTGCAACCACTCCGGCGGACTCAACAAGAACGACGTCTGGTTCAGATCCATGCGCGCCGGCGCCGCGGGCGCGACAGCGGGCTCCGGCGCGTCCGACACCCCGTACTCCTCCTCGTACCGGCGGATCACCTCACCCACCGGCAGCGCGGGCCACAACGTGGCCTCACCGCTGTCCCTGGCGATCACCAGACGCTGACCACCACCGTCCGAACGCGGACCGCCCTCGCGGTCCTCCGCCCAGACCACGAAACCCAGGTCGAACTCCCGCACCCGCACCTCACGGTGATCCGGCGGCGGCACCTCACCGTTGATCCACTCCTCGGCGCGCTCCTGCGCCTGTGCGAAGGTCACCATCTCGGAGCTCACTCCCCCACCGGGACGACGCGCGCGAAGCCGCCGTCCACCATCAGGTTCGCCACGGTCTCCAGCTCGGGCGGACTGCCCGCGAGCCGGGACAGGAACGCGTCGAAGTCGTCCCCGCACGGCAACAGCAGCCGCTGCACCCGCTCCGCGGGCGCCCAGGACGGATCCACGTCACGCGCGTCGTCGTACGCGCAGAACCACACCGAGCCGATCCGATCGCCCTTCACCTTCACCGCGAGCAGACCGCCCTGCACGAAACCGACCCCCAGGAAATCCTTGGTCAGATGGTCGCGCAGACACTTGTTCACGTACACCAGGTCGTTCACGGCCGCCTCGTCACGCACCGTGAAGAACGGCTGGTCGATCAGCAGACCCAGCTCCGCGTCCAGGGCCGTCCCCACCGGCGCACAGCCGCCCGCCGCCTTCAAGAAGGAGCGATACGCCCCCGGCAGCCGATAGCCCAGGTCCTCCTCGACCCCCGCCACCTGGCTCTCCGAGACCGCCAGCGCCCCCTTCGGCAGCGCCAGATGCGCCGGACGCGTCTCCTGCAACGGACGCGTACCCCGCTTGCCGTGATCCACCGCAGACGTGGCGATGCCGCCGTGATGCCGCAGCAACGCCTTCACCTCGACCGGCACCAGCTCAAGACGGCGGCCACCCGGCACGTGGTGCCACGTCCAGCCGTGCGGCGTCGCCACCGCCGGAACCGTGTCCCACAGCTCGTGCCCCGACGCCGCGAGCGCCGCGTTCGCCGACACGTAGTCCGTGAGCCGCAGCTCGTCCACGCCGAAACCCTCCGGCGGCTCCGCGATCTCCGCCGCGGCACGCGCGTACGGCGAGAAGACCGGATAGCCCTCACCGTCCACCCGCACACCCCTGGGGTGCCGCGCGGCACGGACCGGATCCGGGAAGTGCACGACCTGCCCGGCGTAGGCCGCGTTCGGCGGCGCGGCCTGCTGCCCGAGCCGACCTGGCCGACCTGTCGTCATGGCGGTTGCCCTCCTGCGGCACTGTCGAGGTTCACGAATGGCGACAGCCTATGCGGAAGGACGACACGGGTCATCGGCCCGCCGGATCCGTGACCACCCGCCACGAGCCCGTCACCCAGAGACGAAACCCCGTCGTGTCGCACCGACCCAGCTTCCGTACCACGCGCCCCATTTGGCAGTCTGTTCCCGCAACGCGGGGGCGTGGCACCAGCGGCCGACGCCGCGGGCACGGGGAGGGAAACACCACATGCACACGGCACAAACCAGCATGTCACGGACCACCGATACATCCACCGAAAGCGCCGGAACCGTTCACTCCACGACCACAGCCACCACGGCGCGCACCCCGGGGACCCCAGGCACCCCCGGCGGCGACCCCCGCGTCGGCTGGAGCAGCGTCCCCGCCGACGCACCCGTCCTGCTCCACCGCCGCGACGGCATCCTGCCCACCGTCGCCGCCGCACTCTCCGTCCGCGGCACCACCCTCACCAGCACCCCCAAACGCGGCGCAGAACCACCCGACCTGCACCCCCTCGTCCAGGACTTCCTCGACGCCCTCCCCAGCGCCCAGCGCGAACGCTTCACCGGACGCTGCGCCGAAGCCCTGCTCGTCTCCCGGCACCTCACCACCGCCGACGCCGGCCGCTCCAAACGCGCCCGCCGCAAACCCATGACCAACGGCGAAGCCCGCAAAGCCCTCAAACACGCCAAACTCACCACCCGCCGCATCCGCGAGGACGGCGACCCCCTGCACGGCTCCTTCGCCCGCCCCTGCCGCTCCTGCACCGCCCTCACCGACCACTTCGGCGTCCGCGTCGTGGACCCCACCGCGGCCGACGGCTGACACCCCCGCCGCACCGTCCACCACCACACCGCACCACACCGCACCACACCCGAGGGCGCCCACCACCATGCACACCGACCACTCCACCCGCTTCCCCGTACCCGTCGACGCCGCCCTGCGCACCGCGGGCTGGCGCCCCGGCCGCTGGGACATCAAACAGGCCGAGATCTGGGCCGACGTCCTGCGCCGCCACACCTCACCCGCAGGCCACCAGCACGCCGTCTTCCCCGCCGCCGTCGAAGCCTGGGCCGAATTCGGCGGCCTCCACATCACCCCCCAGGGCCCCGGCCGCCAGATAGCCCCCGCCACCCTGCACCTCGACCCCATGTACGGCCTCCACACCGCCCGCACCCTCGGCGACCTCGGCCGCGCCCTCGGCACCGAAGTCAGCCCCATCGGCGAAGAGACCGACACCCAGGCCCTCCTCGCCGTCGACGCCCGCGGCCGCGTCTACAGCCTCGACCACACCGGCGACTGGTACCTCGGCCAACACATCGACCAGGCCCTCACCACCCTCATCGCGGGCACCCGACCCGTACGCCTCACCGCCGGAGCGTAGGCGCCTCGCTGGACCTCGCCGCCCTGTGCCGCCTGGCGACCGCGGGGCCCACCGCGGCTGGTCGCACCCACGCGGCAGAGCCGCCATCAACACGGCCCCGCGCCCCTACGGGGCGCCCCCGTACGGCGGCGGACGCCGCGATCAGGCCCCGGCCGCCCCCGCCGGAAGCACCGCCGACACCCGGAAACCACCCGCGTCCGTCGGCCCCGACACGAACACCCCGCCGAGCGCCGTCACCCGCTCCTTCATCCCCACCAGACCATTGCCACCACTCGGCAACCGCGCGTCCGCCGGAGCCGTCTCCGGCGGCGGCCCGTTCTCCACCTGCATCGCGATCTCCGCACCACGATGCGCGAGCCGCACATACGCCTTCGCACCCGCCGCATGCTTGAAGACGTTCGTCAGCGCCTCCTGCACCACCCGGTACGCCGTCTCCTCCACATCCGCCGCATACAGCCGCGCCTCACCCTCCACGGACATGTCCACCACCATGCCCGCCGCCCGCGACTGATCCACCAGCTCGTCCAGCTCCGCCAGACACGGACCCTCCGCCAGCTCCGCGGCCTCCGCACCCCCCGCCCGCGACGCCGCCCGCGACGCCGCCTCCCCCACCGCGGCCAACGGCACCGGAGCCGGAGCAGGCTTCGGCGGAGCCTCCCCCGCCCGCAACACCCCCAACATCTCCCGCAACTCCGTCAGCGCCTGCCGACCCATGTCCCCCACCAGCGCCGCGTTCTTCACCGCCTTCTCCGGATCCTTCCGCGCCACCGCCTGCAACGCCGCCGCGTGCACCACCATCAGACTCACCCGGTGCGCCACCACGTCGTGCATGTCCCGGGCGATCCGCGTGCGCTCCTCGTTGCGCGCCCACTCCGCCCGCTCCTCCGCCCGCTCCGCGAGCAACTGGAGCTCCCGCTCCAAACTGTCCGCCCGCTCCCGCAACGACTCCATCAGCCGACGACGCGCACCCACGTACAGCCCGAGCAACAACGGCGGCGCCGTCACCCCCAGCGACGTACTGATCGCGATGAACGGGATGACCCCCTCGCCGATCGTCAGATCCCCGCTCGCTATGTCCTGATTGGCCCGCACCAACGTCACGATCAACGTGCCCGCCAACGACATCCCCGCCAGCGCCCCGATGATCCGGCGCGGCAGCTCCGACGCCGCCAGCGTGTACAGACCCACGATCGTCATCAGGACGCCCATCTGCGCCGGCGTGATCGCCACCGCGACCAGCACCACCGCGATCGGCCAACGACGACGCAACACCAGCATCGCCCCGGCCAGCACCCCGAAGCCCACCCCCACCGCCAGCGGCAGCCCCGCGTCCCGCGCGAACTCCACGCCCTCCGCGCCGCACTCGGCCGCCGACACGACGCCGAGCCCCACATCGAGCACGGCACTGCGCCGCCGCTCCCACCACCACGGCCCTGTCCTGGCCGCGGTTCCGCTGTCCCCCGTCGTGGTCATGTCTTCCAGCCTACGGGCGCCGACGCCCGGTTTTCCGGTGAGTTTCCGGCACGCGAGCACCCCGCGGCCCTACCCCGGCACCCCTCGGACGACGCCCGAACCGCCAGGTAACCCTCGAACAGTTGAACCGCCCAGATTTTCGACCCGGAGCCCCGAATTCCGAACGAGGCTCGCCGCATGACCGAGATCACCGACTTCGCCTCCCTCCGCGACCGGGCCCTCACCCTGCGCCGCGCGGGCCTCAGCCTCCGCCAGATCGCCGACGCGCTCCAGGTCCGCAGCAAGGACCTGCTCCAGCGCCTCGTGGAGGGCGAACCCGCACCGGAGTGGACCAAGCGCCCCCGGGCCAAGGACGACCTCCGCGAACGCGCCCGCGAGCTGCGCCTCAAGGGCTGGACGTACAACGAGATCAAGGAGGAGCTCGGCTGCTCGAAGAGCTCGGTGTCCCTCTGGGTACGGGACCTGCCCAAGCCGGAGCCGCGCCCGCGGACCCGCGAGGAGGCTTCAGCCATCGCCAAGCGTGGGTGGGAGCCCAAGCTGCGACTGCGCGAGGAGGAGCGCCAGCGCACCATGAAGGCGGCACTGGACGAGGTGGGGCAACTCACCGACCGCGAGCTGTTCCTGATCGGCGTCGGCCTCTACTGGGCCGAGGGCTCCAAGAGCAAGTCGTACGCTCGGCGTGAGCGTGTCACGTTCGTGAACAGCGACCCGGGAATGGTCGAGGTCTTCCTGCGCTGGCTCGACCTCCTCGAAGTCGACCGCGAGCGCGTGCGGTACTGCGTCATGATCCATGAGACGGCGGACGTTCGGGGTGCCGAGCAGTACTGGGCGGACCTCGTCGGCGCCGACGGCTCCGCGTTCCACAAGACGACCATCAAGAAGCACAACCCCAAGACCGTGCGCAAGAACGTGGGCGAGACCTACCGTGGCTGCCTGGTGATCCAGGTCCGGCAGAGCGCCGAGTTGTACCGTCGCATCGAAGGCGCCTGGTGCGGCATAGTAGGGGCTGCGTCCGCGCGGGATCTTCCTAATCGGACATAGCGCCCATCCCGGGTCGTCTAAGGGCAAGACGTCAGATTTTGGTTCTGATCATGGGGGTTCGAGTCCTCCCCCGGGAGCATTCCTCGGTTCGGGTCCTGACCTAAGGGTCGGGGCCCGCTTCCTTTTGCCCTAGTGGGCCGCCCCGCGCACCCCGCCCGCCCAAGGCCCCCGGCCCGATTACGCCCCGGTATCCTGCGGATGTCCGAACCCCACGCATTCGAAGCCGAAGGGCACCCCCGTGAGCGCCAATTGCCCGGCAGCCGTCGTCGTCCTCGCAGCGGGTGAGGGCACCCGTATGAAGTCGGCCACTCCGAAGGTCCTGCACGACATCTGTGGCCGTTCCCTCGTCGGGCACGTGCTCGCCGCCGCGCGTGAGCTCGCGCCGGAGCGCCTGGTCGCCGTCGTGGGGCACGGGAGCGACCGCGTGACCGCGCACCTCGCCGAGATCGACCCGGAGGCCCGCACCGCGTACCAGGCGGAGCAGAACGGCACAGGTCACGCGGTCCGCATCGGCCTGGAGGAGATCGGCGGCCGGGTCGAGGGGACGGTCGTCGTCGTGTGCGGGGACACCCCACTGCTGACGGGCGCGACGCTGCGACGGCTCGCCGACACCCACTCCGCCGACGGCAACGCCGTGACCGTACTGACCGCCGAGGTCCCCGACGCGACCGGCTACGGCCGCATCGTGCGCGACCCGGCCTCGGGCGCGGTCACCGCGATCGTGGAGCACAAGGACGCGAGCGACGAGCAGCGTGCGATCCGTGAGATCAACTCCGGGGTGTTCGCGTTCGACGGCCAGCTGCTCGCGGACGCGCTGGGCAAGGTGCGTACGGACAACAGTCAGGGCGAGGAGTACCTGACGGACGTGCTCGGCATCCTGCGGGAGGCGGGGCACCGGGTGGGGGCGTCGGTGGCGGAGGACCACCGGGAGATCGCGGGGATCAACAACCGGGTGCAACTGGCGGACGCGCGGCGGGTGTTGAACGACCGACTCCTTACGGAGGCCATGCTCGCGGGCGTGACGGTGGTGGATCCGGCGTCGACGTGGGTGGACGCGACGGTGACGTTCGAGCGGGACGCGCTGGTGCATCCGGGGACGCAGCTGCTGGGGGCGACGCACCTCGGTGAGGGTGCGGAGGTCGGCCCCAACACGCGTCTGCTGGACACGACGGTGGGTGCGGGCGCGCGGGTGGACAACACGGTGGCGAACGGCGCGGAGGTCGGCGAGGGGGCGTCGGTGGGCCCGTTCGCGTATCTGCGGCCCGGTACGCGGCTGGGGACGAAGTCGAAGGCCGGGACGTACGTGGAGATGAAGAACGCGACGATCGGTGAGGGCACGAAGGTGCCGCACCTGTCGTACGTGGGGGACGCGACGATCGGTGAGTACTCGAACATCGGGGCCGCGAGCGTCTTCGTGAACTACGACGGTGAGGCCAAGCACCACACGACGGTGGGGTCGCACTGCAAGACGGGTTCGGACAACATGTTTGTGGCTCCTGTCACGATTGGCGACGGTGCTTACACGGCGGCGGGGTCCGTGATCACGAAGGACGTGCCGCCGGGTTCGCTGGCCGTCGCCCGTGGCCAGCAGCGGAATATCGAGGGCTGGGTGGCCCGTAAGCGTCCGGGGAGCGCGGCGGCGAAGGCGGCCGAGGCGGCCTCCCGGGGGTCCGAGAACGCGGTCGGCGAGGGCTGACCGGGAACCTGACTGGAAAAAGGTGCGCTGAACACCGCGTACCGTGATAGGTGCACACCAATCGGCTGACTCGTGGCGCGGCCTATGTCCTGGGATGCGGAGTATCGCTCCTGGACCTCTGGATGTATCGCGGGTGCAGCAGCGGAAGAACTCGTCTGAGGAGACAGTGCTGTGACCGGGATCAAGACGACCGGCGAGAAGAAGTTGATGTTCTTCTCCGGCCGCGCCCACCCCGAGTTGGCCGAGGAGGTTGCCCACGAGCTGGGCATCGGCGTCGTACCGACGAAGGCCTTCGATTTCGCCAACGGCGAGATCTACGTGCGCTACCAGGAGTCGGCACGTGGCGCGGACTGCTTCCTGATCCAGAGCCACACGGCTCCGATCAACAAGTGGATCATGGAGCAGCTGATCATGATCGACGCTCTGAAGCGGGCTTCCGCGCGGAGCATCACCGTGATCGTGCCGTTCTACGGCTATGCGCGTCAGGACAAGAAGCACCGCGGCCGTGAGCCGATCTCGGCGCGTCTGGTCGCGGACCTGCTGAAGACGGCGGGCGCGGACCGCATCGTCTCGGTGGATCTGCACACCGACCAGATCGTGGGCTTCTTCGACGGTCCGGTGGACCACCTGTTCGCCCTGCCGATCCTCGCGGACTACGTGGGTGCGAAGGTCGACCGGGACAAGCTCACGGTCGTGTCCCCGGACGCGGGCCGGGTGCGCGTGGCCGACCGCTGGTGCGACCGTCTGGGCGCGCCGCTGGCGATCGTGCACAAGCGTCGTGACAAGGACGTCGCCAACCAGGTGACGGTCCACGAGGTGGTCGGTAACGTCGAGGGCCGTGTGTGTGTCCTGGTCGACGACATGATCGACACCGGTGGCACGATCTGTGCGGCGGCCGACGCGCTGTTCGCGCACGGTGCCGAGGACGTCATCGTGACGGCGACGCACGGTGTGCTGTCGGGTCCGGCGGCGGACCGGCTGAAGAACTCGAAGGTGAGCGAGTTCGTGTTCACGAACACGCTGCCGACGCCGAACGAGCTGGAGCTCGACAAGATCACGGTGCTTTCGATCGCTCCGACCATCGCCAACGCGGTGCGGGAGATCTTCGAGGACGGCTCTGTGACCAGCCTCTTCGAGGAGCAGTCGGGTCCGACGGACTGAGTCCTGCTTGATCGTTTTGGGGTGCGGCCTCCCCGCCGAGTAGACTGTCGAAGTTGCTCGGCGAGGGAGGCCGTACTCATTGCGGTACGGCGGTCCGTTATCGACGCGCTCTTCGTAGCAGGCCAGTCGTATGGCCGGGTGACACCTTCGTTCACCTATCTACGAGGAGTGCCCCATGTCTGAGGTCAAGCTCAGCACCGAGATCCGTTCCGAGTTCGGCAAGGGTGCCGCCCGCCGCGTCCGTCGTGAGAACAAGGTTCCCGGCGTGCTGTACGGCCACGGCACGGACCCCGTCCACGTCACGCTGCCGGGTCACGACCTGATGATCGCCCTGCGTACGCCGAACGTCCTGCTGTCCCTGGACATCGACGGCAAGAGCGAGCTGGCCATCCCGAAGGCCGTGCAGCGTGACGCGCTGAAGGGCTTCATCGAGCACGTCGACCTGCTCCTGGTCAAGCGTGGCGAGAAGGTCACCGTCGAGGTTCCGGTCCACACCGAGGGCGAGCTCGCCGCCGGTGGCAACCTGCTCGAGCACGTGCTGTCCACGCTGCCGATCGAGGCCGAGGCCACGCACCTTCCCGAGGCCGTCACGGTCTCCATCGCGGGCCTGGAGGCCGGTGCCTCCATCCACGCCAAGGACATCACGCTGCCCGCCGGTGCGACCCTGGCCGTCGACGCCGACGCCGTGGTCCTGCAGGTCCTGGCCGCGCAGGCCGAGGAAGCCCCGGCCGAGGGCGAGGGCGACGCGGCCGCCGAGGCCTGAGCCGCGTTCTCAAGGCAGTGACAACCGCCGTCCAGCGCTCCGGCGCTGGGCGGCGGTTGGGCTATGAGCAGCGATGGAGGAGACACCCAGATGACGACGGACCCGAGCGCTCCCTGGCTGGTCGTGGGGCTCGGCAACCCCGGGCCCGGGTACGCCATGAACCGGCACAACGTGGGCTTCATGGTCGTCGACCTGCTCGCCCAGCGGATCGGCGGTACGTTCAAGCGTGCCGGGAAGGCCCAGGCGCAGGTCCTGGAGGGCCGTCTGGGGCCGATGGGCCCTGGCAGCCGCCGTGTCGTCCTCGCCAAGCCGACGTCGTACATGAATCTGTCGGGCGGTCCGGTGACGGCGCTGCGCGACTTCTACAAGGTGCCGACGGCGAACGTCGTCGCCGTCCACGACGAGCTCGACATCGACTACGGCACGCTGCGGCTGAAGCTCGGTGGCGGTGACAACGGGCACAACGGTCTGAAGTCGATGACCAAGGCCATGGGGTCCGACTACCACCGGGTCCGCTTCGGCATCGGCCGCCCGCCGGGGCGGATGCAGGTCGCCGACTTCGTGCTGAAGGACTTCTCGTCCACGGAGCGCAAGGAGCTGGACTACTTCGTGGACCGGGCCGCGGATGCGGTGGAGTCCTTGACGGTGGAGGGCTTGGAGCGGGCCCAGGGCACGTACAACTCCTGAGCGGTGGGGGCCTTCCCCTCCCACCCTCCCGCCCGTGCGGCCCCGGTGGCCCGGCTCGGCCCCGGCCTGGCGGCTTTCCCGCCGTCGTCCGGATGTTCCCCCGCCCACCCGCCCCCTTTTCGGGGGCGGGTGGGCGGGGTGTTTTCAGTCCGGCGCGGGTTCAGCTCACAGGTGGCCCTGTTCCTCCCGGCGCCTGCGGGCGATCGCCGCGAGCAACGCGCCTGCCGCTAGCAGCGCCGCCGCGATCCCCGAGGCCAGCCACGCTCCCCCGGACCCGGTGTCCGGCAGCGTCGGCGGCCGGGTCGACTCGGAGGGCGACGGCGAGGGCGACGGAGGTTCGGTCGGCTCGGACGGCGACGGGGACGGGGAGTCAGACGGAGACGGCGAGGGCGACGGCGAATCCGAGGGCGACGGTGACGGGGACGGGGAGTCCGACGGCGACGGCGAGTCCGACGGGGACGGCGACGGAGACGGGGAGTCCGACGGCGACGGCGAGGGCGAGGGCGAGTCCGACGGAGACGGGGACGGGGACGGCGAGTCCGACGGCGACGGCGACGGCGATGGGGAATCCGACGGAGACGGCGACGGAGACGGCGAGTCGGATGGGGACGGGGACGGCGAGTCCGACGGGGACGGGGACGGCGACGGCGAGTCCGACGGAGACGGGGACGGCGACGGCGAGTCCGACGGGGACGGCGACGGCGACGGAGACGGGGAATCCGACGGAGACGGCGACGGAGACGGCGAAGGGGCCGGTTGGACTTCGTCGACGACCCAGGGGGCCTCGGTGGCGAGGAGGTCCCGCGTGGAGCCGTCCGGCTGGCGGCGGTCGCCCGAGATGGCGATCTTGTTCCAGGTGCGTTCCCCGCCCTCGAACGGCTCCCCGGACGGGGAGCGCTCCGGCACCTCCATCAGCCAGCGCAGCGTATAGCGCTCACCGGCGGAGAACACGTGCCCGTCGAAGTCGAAGCGGATGGAGCGGATCCGGCTCCAGTCGGTGACGTCGTCGGCGGGGACGAAGGAGGGGTCGACCTCGCCCCCGCACTGGAAGGGCGCGCTCTTGTCGGGGGTGTTGTCCATCTCGGGGCGGCAGGGGTCGGGTTCCTCGGAGTAGGTGATGGTCACGGGGGCGCCGCCCGCGCCGATGGGCCCGGTGAGGGTGGGGCGCCACTGGCTGGTCACGTCGTCCTCGTAGCGGCCGCTGGTGACGCCGTAGGTGCCGGGGGCGGGCAGCAGGTCGTAGGCGACGACGTTGGTGAGGTCGGTGTTGCCCATGTTGCCGAGGACGGTGCGGTATTCGACGGTGCCGCCGATGGTGGACTGGCCGATCTCGTCCTCCTTGCCGGGGACCTCCGCGGAGCCCTTGAAGGCGTCGTCCTTGTCGCCCTTGACCTCTTTGGTGACGAACAGGGCGGAGGATTCGGCGATGGCGAAGTCGTCGGTGGCCTCGGCGACGTTCTCGGTGGTGTCGCCGTCGCCGTCGATGTCGTGGGTGTCGGTCCTGCGGGTGTTGATGGGCCGCTCGGCGTCGTAGAGCCCGGCGCGGTTGCCCGCGTAGTCGGCGCTGTCGGGCGAGCCGCCGTAGGTGCCGCTGGCGACGCCGGGTTCGACGGTGGTGCGGAACTCGTACGCGCAGGAGGAGTCGTCGGCGGGGATCTCGGCGCCGGGTTCCGCGGTGAGTTCGACGCGGGTGCGGCCGTCGGGGCCTTCGGAGACGGTCTCGGTGAAGCGGTCGGCGGCGGGGCAGTAGTCGGGCTGGCCGTCGGCGAGGGTCCAGGAGCCCTTGTCGTAGGCGAGCTGGCGGGGGACGAGGTCGACGAAGCGGGGGCGCAGCGGGGAGGATCCGGTGCGGTAGCGGTCGTTGCGGAGGGTGACGGTCCAGGTGTGGCTGCCGCCGGGGCCGACGGGGGTGGGGTCGGTGGACTTGGTCAGCTCGGGCTGGGAGACCTGGGGTTCGATGTGGAAGCTGGTGCAGGAGTCCTCTTCGGCGGTGCCCGCGGCGCCGGTGAGGTTCAGGCGGGCGCAGTTGTCGACGTCGCCGCTGCCGCCGGGCAGTTCGCCGGCGTCGGCGCGGCCGCCGATCTGGGCGATGAGGCTGGTGCCCGCGGCGAGGCCGGGGACGTCGACGCGTACGGAGGTGAGGTCGCCGAGGCGGCTGAGGTCGATGGTCTGGCCGCTGGGGGTGATGGTCTCGGTGGTGCCGTCGCGGCGGGTGACGGTGACGGTCCAGTCGCCGGTGTAGGCGCTGCCGGAGGGGGTGGAGAGGCTGAGGGTCTGCGGGGTGAAGCCGGTGGGGAGGGTGTCGCTGAGGCGGGCGTCGGCGGGGTCGGTGCCGGTGTTGGCGAAGCGCAGGACGTAGGAGACGCGCTGGCCGTCGGCGGCGAGGGGGGTGTCGACGGATTTGTCGAGGGTGCCGGAGACTTCGCCGCCGCCGGTGCCGACGACGGTGTCGGCCGTGTCGGTCTTGGTGATCTCTTCGGTGCCGGGGCCGAAGGGGTCGCCGCTGAGGGTGGCGGTGTCGGTGAGGGTGGTGCCGTCGGCGACGCCGTCGCGTACTTTGACCCGGATTTCGTGGACGACGCCGTAGGGGTAGGTCGTGACCTGGGCGAGCTGGTCGCCGGGGCGGTCGGGTTCGGTGTCGACGGGCCAGCTGATGGTGCGGGTGGCGGCGTCGTAGGTGTATCCGGCGGGGGTGGCGTCGACGAGGTCGACGCCTTCGGGGAGGACGTCGGTGAGGACGGCGTTCTCCAGCGCGAGGTTGCCGCGGGGGCGGTTGGTGTTGCGCGGGTCGTTGGTGGCGGTGACCTTGTAGGTGATGGTCTCGCCGGGGCGGGCGCGGGAGGGGCCCTCTTTGCGGACGGCCGGGTTGGGTTCGGCGGTGACGTCGACGACGGCGTCGTCGGTGCTGGGGGTGCCGTCGCCGTTGGTGGCGGTGGCGGACATGGTCGCGCGCTGGTCGCCGGGGGGTGTCCAGTAGTCCTCGGTGGGCCAGCTGACGGTGAGCTGTGAGCTCTGGCCGCTGGCGATGGAGGTGTAGGTGACGGTGACGCTGCCGTCGTCGTGGGCGGTGACGCCGGTGACGCCGGGCGGGTACGGCTGGGAGACCACTCCCTTGCCGGAGGCGCCGGGCGGCGGGGTGAAGGTGACGGTCACCGACTGGCAGTCTCCGGGGATGGAGCACTGGATGAAGCCGTTGTAGGTGACGTGGTCGCCGGACGGCACCGGCGTGGTGCCGGGGTCGAGGCGGACGCTCATGCGGGCGTCGGCGCGGGCCGCGCTGTCGTGGGGGACCAGGGCGAGTGCCGCGAGGGCGGCGAGCAGGACGGCCACCGTGGCGCCGAGCGCGCGACGGTACCGGTGGGCGAGGAGGACCACAGCACTTCCGACCACGAGGGGACCTGAGGACGGGTCAACTGTGGGGCGGGGGTGGGGGTGGTGGCCGTTACGACAAGGCGTTAACCGCACTTTTCACCTGAAAGGCCCCGCACCCGGGTGGGTGCGGGGCCGTTCGGCCGTGTGGGGGGGGTCAGCCGGTGTTGCGCAGTCCGGCGGCGACGCCGTTGACGGTGAGCAGCAGGGCGCGGGCGAGCAGCGGGTCGGGTTCGCCGTCGGCGGCGGCCGCGTCGCGCTGGCGCTTGAGGAGGGCGACCTGGAGGTAGGAGATCGGGTCGAGGTAGGCGTCGCGGATGGCGAAGGTCTGGCGGAGGACGGGCTGGGCGTCGAGGAGTTCCTTCTCGCCGGTGACGCGGAGGACTTCGCGGACGGTCAGCTCGTGTTCGGCCTCGATGGTGGCGAAGACGTGCTTGAGGTCGTCGGGGACGAGGGAGTCGACGTAGTGCCGGGCGATCCTGAGGTCGGTCTTGGCCAGGGTCATCTCGACGTTGGAGATGAAGTTGCGGAAGAAGTGCCAGTGCTCGTGCATCTCTTCCAGGACGGTGTCCAGGCCCGCTTCGCGCAGGGCCTTGAGGCCGGAGCCGACGCCGAACCAGCCGGGCACGATCTGCCGCGACTGGGTCCAGCCGAAGACCCACGGGATGGCGCGCAGGCCGTCGAGCGAGACGCCGGAGCCGGGGCGGCGGGAGGGCCGGGAGCCCAGGTGCAGGTCGGCGAGCTGGTCGACCGGCGTGGAGGCCAGGAAGTAGGTCGGCAGGTCCGGGTCCTCGACCAGCTCGCGGTACGCGGCGTGGGCGGCGTCGGAGACGACATCCATGGCGGCGTCCCAGCGGGCGAGGGCCTCGTCGGACTGGCGCGGGGCGGTGTGCAGCGCGGAGGCCTGGAGGGTGGCGGCCACGGTGAGTTCCAGGTTCTCGCGGGCGAGCGAGGGCACCAGGTACTTGTCGGAGATGACTTCGCCCTGCTCGGTGACCTTGATCTCGCCTTCGAGGGTGCCCCAGGGCTGGGCGAGGATGGCGTCGTGCGAGGGGCCGCCGCCGCGGCCGACGGTGCCGCCGCGGCCGTGGAAGAGGCGCAGGCGCACGCCGTAGCGGTGGGCGACGTCGCGCAGGCGGCGCTGGGCGCGGTGGATCTCCCACTGGCTGGTGGTGATGCCGCCGAACTTGGAGGAGTCGGAGTAGCCGAGCATGACCTCCTGGACGTCGCCGCGCAGGGCGACGAGGCGGCGGTAGGAGGGGTCGGCGAGCATCTCGTCGAGGATGACGTCGGCGGCGCGCAGCTCGTCGGTGGTCTCCAGGAGCGGCACGATGCCGATCTTGGCCCAGCCCGCGTGCAGGTCGAGCAGGCCGGCCTCGCGGGCGAGGACGGCGGCGGCGAAGACGTCGTCGGCGCCCTGGCACATGGAGATGATGTACGACTCGATGACCTCGGGGCCGAAGACGTCCAGGGCCTTCTTGACCGTTTCGAAGACGCCGAGGGTCTTCTGTCCGGCGGCGTCGAGGGGGGCCGGGGAGGGCGCGAGCGGGCGGCGCGACCTGAGCTCCTTGGCGAGCAGCTTCTGCCGGTACTCGCGCGGCATGTCGGCGTAGCGCCAGGACTCCTCGCCGAGCCGGTCGAAGAGCTGGCCGAGGGCGTGGTGGTGGGCGTCGGCGTGTTCGCGTACGTCCATGGTGGCGAGCTGGAGGCCGAAGGCGGCGAGGGTGCGGATGGTGCGGTTCATGCGGCCGTCGGCGAAGAGGGCGCCCTTGTGGGCGCGCAGCGACGTCTGGATGAGCGTGAGGTCGTGCAGGAGCTCGGTGGTGCCCAGGTAGTCGCGGCCGGGTTCGTGCGCGGTGCCCTTGGCCAGGCGCTGCTTGGTGTTCTCCAGCTTCTGGCGGACGCAGGTGGCCTTGAGGCGGTAGGGCTCCTCGGCGTTGAGGCGCTTGTAGCGGGGGCTGATCTCGGGCAGTCGCTCCAGGTCGGCCTGGAGGGAGGCGAGGAGTTCCTCGGTGGCGCCGGTGTAGCGGATGGAGTTCGACAGGAAGCTGCGGAGTTCGTCGATGGTGTCGAGGGCGTCGTTGATGCCGTGCTCGTGCTGGAGGATCAGGACGTCCCAGGTGACGTCGGGCGTCACGTTGGGGTTGCCGTCGCGGTCGCCGCCGATCCAGGTGCCGAAGGTCAGCGGGCGGGTGCCTTCGGGCAGCTGGACGCCGACGCGCTCCAGTTCGGCGGTGAGGTCCTCCAGGACGTCGCCGACGGCTCCGGCGTGCAGTTCGTCGAGGTAGTAGATGGCGTTGCGGGCCTCGTCGGCGGGCTCGGGGCGGACCACGCGCAGTTCGTCGGTCTGCCAGACGAGGTCGATGTTCTCGGCGAGGCGGATGTCGTGGCGGCGCCGGTCGGAGGGGATGACCGGGGTTTCCAGGAGCTCGGCGACGCGGCGCAGCTTGTTGAGGACGGAGCGGCGGGCGGCCTCGGTGGGGTGGGCGGTGAAGACCGGGCGCACGTTGAGGTGCTCGACGGTCTGGCGCAGGTGCTCGGGGTCGGCGTCCTTGAGGCGGTCCGCGGTGCGGGCGAGGAGGCCGCCCTCGGCGGCGCGGCGGGCGCGCAGCTCGCGGCCGCGGTGCACCTGCTCGGTGACGTTCGCGAGGTGGAAGTAGGTGGAGAAGGCCCGTACCAGCTTGGCGGCGGTCTCCAGCTCGGTGCCGCCGAGGAGCTTGGCGGCGGCCTCGCCGTCCTCGCGGGTCAGGCGGCGGACCTTCTCGACGAGGTCGAGGAGCTCGGGGCCTTCCTGGCGGACGAGGGTCTCGCCGAGGAGGTCGCCGAGGCGGCGGATGTCGGCGCGCAGCTCGCTGGTGGCCGTGGCCGTCGCGGTGCTCGCGGCGGCCTGCGGGGCGGTCTGGTCGTCGGCACTGCTCACAGGTGCGGCTCCTTGCGGTGAATCCCGGCCCTCGCGGGCGGGGAGACGGTGGGCACGTCTGGGAGGGGTCCCGGTGGGTGAACCGGGGGAGATAACAGAGCGGACCGCGCTGTCCGACCGATCCAAGGATAGGTGTCGATGCGTTCCAGCTGTCTCGCGGCCTCTTGCCGCCGGGCCGCGCGCTGCGATACTTACGTGCCCGTAGGTTACGGTCCCGTAGGCGCGGCATGCGCCGGCCACCGCGCGGGCACTCGCTCTCATGGCACATGGCCTGCGCACACACCCTCGACCCCCCAGGGGAACGCCCAATGACCACAAGCCCCGATGTCATCGAAGAATCTCAGGGGGCGCCCGGCGGCGCCCCGCTCCCGTCCGCGACGCTGGGCGGCGAGCAGAAGGGTTCGCTGGAGCAGATCACGCTGCTCGCGTTCATCGCCGTCCCCTTCGTCGCCCTGGTCGCGGCGGTGCCGCTGGCCTGGGGCTGGGGGGTGAGCTGGCTCGATCTGGGTCTGCTCGTCTTCATGTACTTCCTGGGCTGTCACGGCATCACGATCGGTTTCCACCGGTACTTCACGCACGGCTCGTTCAAGGCCAAGCGTCCGCTGCGGATCGCCCTCGCGGTGATGGGGTCGCTCGCGGTCGAGGGCCCGCTGGTGCGCTGGGTGGCCGACCACCGCAAGCACCACAAGTTCTCCGACGCGGAGGGCGACCCGCACTCCCCGTGGCGGTACGGCGAGACGGTGCCCGCTCTGATGAAGGGCCTGTGGTGGGCGCACATCGGCTGGCTGTTCGACCAGGAGCAGACGTCGCAGGAGAAGTACGCGCCGGATCTGATCAAGGACCCGGCGATCCGTGCCGTCTCGCGTCAGTTCGTCCTGTGGACGCTGGTGTCGCTGCTCTTCCCGCCGCTGGTCGGCGGTCTGGTGACGATGTCGTGGTGGGGCGCGCTCACGGCGTTCTTCTGGGGCTCACTCGTCCGGGTGTCGCTGCTGCACCACGTGACGTGGTCCATCAATTCCATCTGCCACGCGGTGGGCAAGCGGCCCTTCAAGTCGCGTGACCGCTCGGGGAACGTGTGGTGGCTGGCCGTCCTGTCCTGCGGCGAGTCCTGGCACAACCTGCACCACGCCGACCCGACGTCCGCGCGGCACGGGGTGATGCGGGGGCAGATCGACTCCTCCGCGCGTCTGATCCGCTGGTTCGAACAGTTCGGCTGGGCGTACGACGTGCGCTGGCCGTCGCGGTCCCGGATCGACGCGCGCCGCAAGCCGGCCGACGCGATCGATGCCCGTGGCAACCGTCAGGCCGCTGACGCGGCATGATGGAACACGTGGCGACCGACTCCAGCACTCCGGGCACCAAGGGCTCCTCCCGGGCCCCGAAGAGCCCGTCGAATTCGAACAACGACAAGCCCCGGCGTACCCGCCGGACCCGTATGACCGGCGCCGAGCGCCGCGAACAGCTGCTGGACATCGGCCGCACCCTGTTTGCCGCCAAGGGCTTCGAAGGGACCTCCGTCGAGGAGATCGCGGCGAAGGCCGGGGTCTCCAAGCCGGTCGTGTACGAGCACTTCGGCGGCAAGGAGGGGCTGTACGCGGTGGTCGTGGACCGCGAGATGCGCCAGCTCCTCGGCATGGTGACGGGGTCCCTGACCGCCGGGCACCCGCGGGAGCTGTGCGAGCAGGCGGCCTTCGCCCTCCTCGACTACATCGAGGAGTACACGGACGGCTTCCGCATCCTGGTCCGCGACTCCCCCATTCCGCAGTCCACGGGCTCCTTCGCCTCGCTGATCTCCGACATCGCGACGCAGGTCGAGGACATCCTCGGGCAGGAGTTCAAGACCCGCGGCTTCGATCCGAAGCTGGCGCCGCTGTACGCGCAGGCGCTGGTCGGCAGCGTGGCCCTGACCGGGCAGTGGTGGCTGGACGTGCGCAAGCCCAAGAAGGCGGAGGTGGCCGCGCACCTGGTCAACCTGGCCTGGCACGGGCTTGACGGCCTGGAGCCGAAGCCGCGCCTGATAGGCCACCGCAAGTCCTGACGGCGGGTCGCGAGCCCCCCACCGCCACCGCGGCGGGGGCCTCTCCCACCCGAAACTCCCCGGCCTTACGAGGCCAGGCCCCACCGCGGAACACCGCCCCCGGGCCCACCATGCCGCAGCCGCCGCGGCGGTCCCTCTCCCACCCGCCCAAAGCTCCGCCGCCTTCACGAGGCCAGGCCTCCAAGCGGAACGCCGCCCCCGGGCCCACGTGCCGCGGCTACTGCGGCGGTTCCTCCCCCACTCGCCCGCCCACGGCGCGGGACGCTCGCCGTCGGTGCCCTACGCGGCTGCCCGGCGACACGGGGGCGCGGGGCGCTCGCCGTCGGTGCCCCACGCGGCTGCCCGGCGACACGGGGCTTGCGCTGCGCGCCGCCGGGCGGTCCCACCCACCCGCCCCCACCGGGCCGGGCTCTCCCGCCGGGGACTCCCTGCCCTTGCGGGGCCACCGTTCCAGCACGGGGCTCTACCGCGGCGGACGGCTTCCCCCCCCGCCCGCCCGAATCTCCCCGGCTTCGCGGGCCGACCCCCGACGCGGAGCGCATGCCGGTGGCGCCCCCAGCCCGCGCCCCGGGCGGGGGCGGGCGGCGGGACCACCCCCAGCACGGCCCAACCCGGCCCCGACCCGGAACGCCACCTCCACCCCAGCCTGCGCACGGCCCGCCTCCGGTACAGGACACTCGCCTATGGCGCCCCCAAGCCCCCACCCCGAGCAGGGAAGGGCTACGGGACCACCCCCGGCACGGCCCAACCCGGCCCCGACCCGGAACGCCACCTCCACCCCAGCCTGCGCACGGCCCGCCTCCGGTACAGGACACTCGCCTATGACGCCCCCAAGCCCCCACCCCGAGCAGGGAAGGGCTGCGGGACCACCCCCGGCACGGCCCAGCCCGGCCCCGACCCGGAACGGATCCCGGTGATGCCCCATCCCCCGGCCCGGCGATACGGGGCCGCGCTGCGCGCCAGCCGAGGCAGGCCCACCCACCCGCCCCCCTCGACGTGCGAAGCCCGACCCCGGCATGGGGTGCCGCCCCCCGCAGATGTCTCCCACCCTGCTGAGCTCTGCCGACGCGGCCCCCTTGCCGGTGAGGCCCCACAGCCCCGGCCCGGACCGCTCAAGCCGAATGCGGGCGCTCGCGGCCGGTGCCCGGCGGCCCCGCCCCGGGCGGGGGGACGGGTGGTGGGGCTGCCCCCGGCCTCGGGCGGCCTGGCCTCGGCGGAGGTGTTTGCGGGAGGCGCCCTCCACCACGCCCTGCCCCGGGCGAAGCGCGGGGCGGGTGGCGCCCATGGGCTCCCGACTCGGGTGGGGGCGGGTGGGGGGACTGCCCCGGCTCTGCGCTGCTTGGCCCCGGCAAGGGGGGACGGGCGATGTGGGGCTGCCCCCGGCACTGCGCGGCGGCGCCCCGCGGAGCCCGTACCGGGCGGGGCGGGTGGCGGGGCCGTCCTGGCCCGGCGGGAGCCTGGCTTCGGGGTGGGGCGCGAGGTCAGGCCCCTGGCCCCCTGGAGGGCGGGTGGGTGGGACCGCCCCGGCGGCGCGCAGCGCAGCCCCGGGCGAGCATCCCGCCTCGGGACCGCGTACCCGGGCAGCGGGCGAGGCCACCCCTCGGCGGGACCCGCGGACACCCGCCCCGCAGCGGCGCGGCCCAAGGGCTCAGGCCCGGGGAGACGATTCGGGGCGCGGGGTCAGGCCCCCGGTTCCCTGTTGGGCGGGTGGGTGGGACCGCCCGGCGGCGCGCAGCGCAGCCCCGTGACGCCGGGGTCGCGGGCGAGCATCCCGCCTCCGGGGCACGTGCCCGGGCGGCGGGGCGGCGGGCCGGGCCGCCCCTCGGCAGGACCCGCGGACACCCGCCCCGCAGGGGCAACGGGGCTCAGGCCCGGGGAGACAGTTCGGGGTCGCGGGGTCAGGCCCCCGGTTCCCTGTTGGGCGGGTGGGTGGGACCGCCCCGGCGGCGCGCAGCGCAGCCCCGTGTCGCCGGGGTCGCGGGCGAGCACCCCGCCTCGGGGCCACGTGCCCGGGCGGCGGGGCGGCGGGCCGGGCCGCCCCTCGGCGGGGACCCGCGGACACCCTCCCCGCAGGGGCACGGGGCTCAGGCCCGGGGAGACGGTTCCAGGAACTCCAGGCGGTTGCCTGCCGGGTCGTGGGCGTAGAAGCGGCGGTGGCCAGGGAGCGCGTCGTCCCAGACGACGCCGACCCCGCGGGCCACGAGCCGGGCGGCGTACGCGTCGATGCCGGTGACCCGCAGCCCGGGATGGGCCTTGCGCGCGGGCCGGAACCCGTCCTCGACCCCGACGTGCAGCTGCACGGCCCCGGCCCGGAACCAGCAGCCGCCCCGCCCCGCGAGCCCCGGCGGCTTGGGCACCTCGGTCATCCCGAGGACGTCCCCGTAGAAGGCGCGGAGGACGGGCTCGCTGCCGGGCGGCGCGGCGAGCTGCACATGGTCGATGGCGGTGAGCATCACACGGCCCCCGTCGCCGTGCGGGCCACCGCGAAGAGGCGGCGGAAGGGGAAGACCGTGCCGTGGTCCCGCCGGGGATAGGCCTCGCGCAGGAGGGCGCCGTACTCGGCGAGGAAGTCCTCCACCGCCCCGGGATCGTCGGCGAGGGCCGTGAGGACGGGCCGGAGCCCGGTGCCCTTGACCCAGTCGAGGACCGCGTCCTGCCCGGGCAGGACCTGGAGGTAGGTGGTCTCCCAGACGTCGGCGGCGCAGCCGAGGCCGCTGAGGAGGTCGAGATAGGCGGCGGGTTCGAGGACCGCGTCGGCGTGGCGCAGGCTCCCGGCGAGGCGTTCGCGCCAGCGAGGCGCCGCCGCGAGGTCCCGCATCAGCGCGTGGCTGGGCGCGTCGAAGTTGGCGGGGACCTGGAAGGCGAAGGTGCCGCCGGGCGCGAGGGCGTGGATCCAGGCGGCGAAGGAGTCGGCGTGCCCGGGCACCCACTGGAAGGTGGCGTTGGACAGGATCAGGTCGTACGGCTCCGGGGGCGCCCACCGGGCGAGGTCGGCGTGGGCGAAGTCCACGCGGCCCCCGCCGGGCGTGGCCCCGGCGTGGTCGGCGGCGCGCGCCAGCATCTCGGGCGAGTTGTCGTAGCCGGTGATGTGCGCGCCGGGCCAGCGCTCGGCGATGAGCGCGGTGGAGTTGCCGGGCCCGCAGCCGAGGTCGGCGATGCGCGGGGGCCGCCCGTCGGCGGGCGGGCCGACGTGGGCGAGCAGATCGGTAAGGGCGCGGTTGCGGTGGCCCGCGTGGCGCAGGTACTGGTTCGGGTCCCAGGTGGGAGATGCGGGAAGCGGCGTGGACGGCATGAGGGGGCTCCTCTGCGGCGCACGGGCGCGGGCCGTACGGAACAGCGGGCGCGGGTGCGGACGGGCGGGACCGCAAGGGGCGCGGCGGCGGGCGTCCACGCGGCCCAGGGGCGTGCGCGGCGCGCACCACCGGGGCGTGCGGACACACGCCGTACGGCCACCCCGTACGGACTGGGCGTGCCGATCGGTCGTCGCCATCCTCACCTCCCGACTATCTTGACGTCAAGAGACTTCATGTCGACAGACCCCCTACACTGATCGTCATGGAGGACGAGGTCGACCGGCTGGTCGCTGCATGGCGTCGGGAGCGCCCTGACCTCGACGTGGAACCGCTCGAGGTGCTGAGCCGCGTGAGCAGGCTGGCGCGCCATCTCGACCGGGCACGTCGGCTGGCGTTCTCCGAGCACGAGCTGGAGCCCTGGGAGTTCGACGTACTGACGTCGCTCAGACGCGCGGGCGCCCCCTATCAGCTGTCCCCGGGCCAGCTCCTCACCCAGACCCTGGTGACCTCGGGCACGATGACGAACCGCATCGACCGGCTCGCCAAGAAGGGGCTCGTGGAGCGCCTGCCCGACCCGAGCGACCGCCGCGGCGTGCTCGTGCGGCTCACCGACGAGGGCCGCGACCGCGCCGACCAGGCCCTCGCGGGGCTGCTCGATCAGGAGCGGGCGATCCTCGGCGAGCTGTCGCGCGCCCAGCGCGGTGAACTGGCGGCGCTGCTACGCCAGTTGACCGCCCCGTTCGACAACGTCCCCGGCTAGGTCGACGGGCCCGACCCCGGCCCTGCGGGCGAGGGCGACGGCGGCGAGCGTGGAGTGCACGCCGAGTTTGCCGAGCACGTTCTGCATATGGGTGCGGACGGTGTGCGGGGACAGGAAGAGGCGTTCCGCGACGGCCTTGCGGCCGAGGCCCGCGACCATGCAGCGAAGGACCTCGCGCTCGCGCGGCGTCAGGGACTCCACGAGCCGCTCGGACTCCGTACGGTGCTTGCGGGCGGCCGTCAGCTCGCGCAGGACGCCGGTGAGCAGGGCGGGCGGCAGATGCGTCTCGTCCCGCAGGACGCCGCGGATGACGGTGAGCAGCCGGGACAGGGAGCAGTCCTTCGCCACCCAGCCCGAGGCCCCGGCCTGGAGCGCGAGCGCGGCGCGGCGCGGGTCGTCCT
Organism: Streptomyces sp. AN091965; assembly: GCF_022698285.1. Taxonomy (NCBI): domain Bacteria; kingdom Bacillati; phylum Actinomycetota; class Actinomycetes; order Kitasatosporales; family Streptomycetaceae; genus Streptomyces; species Streptomyces sp. AN091965. The sequence continues at coordinate 4,345,592 of NZ_JALDMY010000001.1, forward strand.
TCTCCGCGAGGACGACGGTCCGCACGGCGGGCTGCGCCGAACGCACGCCCGTGACCAGGGAGATGCCGTCCACGAGCCCGTCCGCCTGGCCGTCGTGCACGGGCACCGCCGGGCGTGCCGCGCTGTGCAGCACGGGTGCGGTGCCGCCGAGGTCGGCGTCGACGAGCAGCACGTCGTATCTGCGGCCTTCGGCGGCCGCACGGTCAAGGCAGCGCAGCGCCGCCGGGCCGCTGCCCGCGGCGGACACGTCCACGTCGGGCTCGGCGGCGAGCGCGGCCGCGAGCGACTCGGCGAAGATGCGATGGTCGTCGACGACCAGGACTCGGATACGAACCACGGAAACCCCCACAGGCTGGAGGACGGTGGACCAAGTGCGGATACGGCGCCCGGCACGAGGGAGCGCCACAGCCGCACGGCCGCCGCCGTGCTGTGACTGCCACCCCCAGGCCGGGCGTCGTACCCGACTGTCTCGCCCCCTGAACGGCGCCGGCCCCCACCGGCGCTGTCCTTCAGAGTACGGACGGGGGCCCGGAGCGGAAGTGGATTTGCAGAACTGATTGTCCGGCGCGTTTATGGTGAGCCGTATGTTTCGTATTGAGACAGGAGTCGACAAAGAACGGCTTCGTCTGCTTCGGGCACGGCTGCGGGCGGCCAATACGGACGCCTCACCCGTGCTGCGGGCGATGCGGGGGACCCCTGCCGAACGGGAAGTTCCGCTCGGGGTCTGGGCGTTGGGGGGCGACGACGCGCTGGTCGGGGGCCTGTCCGGGCACACGTGGGCGGGGTGGCTGCACGTGGGCCTGCTCTGGGTCGCGCCGGGCGCGCGGGGCGCGGGGCTCGGCGCGCGGTTGCTCGCGCGGGCGGAGGCGGTGGCCGTGGCGGAGCGCGGCTGCCTCAACTCGCGCCTGGAGACCTGGGACTTCCAGGCTCCCGCGTTCTACGAGAAGCAGGGCTACGCGGTGGTGTGCGCCATCCCCGACTACCCGGAGGGCGTCACGGAGTACACCCTGACGAAGCGCTTGGGCTGAGCCTTCGCGGGCGCCCCCGACCCATCGGACAGGCCCTAGGCCAGGCGGCGCGCCCCGGGCGAAGGCTCCGCCTCGAAGACGCGGGGCTCGGGGAAGCCCGCCCGGGCGAAGGCGGCGTGGAGGGCCTTGGTGACGGCCTCCGTCTCCGCCGCCTCCACGAGGACGACCGCGGAGCCGCCGAACCCGCCCCCGGTCATCCGCGCGCCGAGCGCCCCCGCCTCGCCCGCCGCCGAGACGGCGAGGTCGAGCTCGGGGCAGGAGATGCGCAGGTCGTCCCGGAGGGAGGCGTGGCCCTCGGTGAGGAGCGGGCCGATGCCGCGCACGTCGCCCGCGTCGAGGAGCGCCGCGACCCGCTCGACCCGGTGGTCGTCGGAGACGACGTGCCGCACGTAGCGGCGGACGCGGTCCTCGCTCAAGCGGTCGAGGGCCGCGGGGAGTTCGGCGTACGGAACGTCGCGCAGATGGGTCACGCCGAGCGCGCGCGCCCCGGCCTCGCAGCCCGCGCGCCGCTCGGCGTACGCCCCGTCGCCCAGCTCGTGCTTCACGCGCGTGTCGACGACGAGGAGCCGCAGCCCGTGCGCGGCGAGGTCGAAGGGGACCTGGCGCACGGACAGGTCGCGGCAGTCGAGGTGCAGCACGTGGCCGGGCTCGCAGACGGCGGACGCCGTCTGGTCCATGACGCCGCACGGCACACCCACGAACGCGTTCTCGGCGCGCTGGGCGACGAGCGCCAACTCCCGCCGGTCCAGGCCGAGTTCGTAGAGGTCGTTCAGGGCGAGGGCCGTCACCACCTCCAGCGCCGCCGAGGAGGAAAGACCCGCCCCGGTCGGCACCGTGGAGGCCAGGTGCAGGTCCGCGCCGCCGACCGGGTGCCCGGCCGCGCGCAGCGCCCAGACGACGCCGGCGGGGTAGGCGGCCCAGCCGCCGCTGTCGGAGAGCGGCTCCAGAGCGGCCGCGGCGAGTTCGACGACGGGTCCCTCGACGTCGGCGGAGTGCAGCCGCAGGGTCCCGTCGTCGCGGCGGGCGACCGCGGCCACCGCCGTGTGCGGCAGGGCGAGCGGCATCACGAAGCCCTCGTTGAAGTCCGTGTACTCGCCGATGAGGTTGACGCGGCCCGGGGCCGCCCACACCCCGGCGGGTTCGTATCCGTAGAGGGTGGTGAACTCCTCGGCGACGGGCATGGGCCGGTTACCCCTTTCGCTGGGCGAAGGCCCAGGCGTCGGCGACGATGCCCGCGAGGCCGGCGCGGGCGGGCCGCCAGCCGAGGCGCTCGTGGGCGGTGGCGGCGGAGGCGACGAGGACGGCCGGGTCGCCGCCCCTGCGCGCGGCCACGACCTCGGGGATCGGGTGCCCGGTCACCTTGCGGACGGTCTCGATGACCTCGCGCACGGAGAAGCCGCTGCCGTTGCCGAGGTTGCAGATGAGGTGCTCGCCCGGCGTGGCGGCGTCGAGGGCGCGCAGATGGGCGTCGGCGAGGTCGGCGACATGGATGTAGTCGCGCACGCAGGTGCCGTCGGGGGTGGCGTAGTCGTCGCCGAAGACGGAGATCGCCTCGCGCCTGCCCTGGGCGACCTGGAGGACGAGCGGGATGAGGTGGGACTCGGGGTCGTGGCGCTCGCCGAACTCTCCGTAGGCGCCCGCCACGTTGAAGTAGCGCAGGGAGACCGCGCCCAGGCCGTGGGCCTTCGCCTCGCCCGTGATCATGTGGTCGACGGCGAGCTTGGAGGCGCCGTAGGGGGAGGTCGGCGCGGTCGGGTCGGTCTCCTTGATGGGGGTGCTCACCGGTTCGCCGTAGGTCGCGGCGGTGGAGGAGAAGACGAGCGTGCGCACGTCCGCGTCGCGCATGGCGGCGAGCAGCGCCATGGTGCCGCCGACGTTGTTGTCCCAGTACTTCTCGGGCTTGGCGACGGACTCGCCGACCTGGGAGAAGGCGGCGAAGTGCAGGACGCCCGCGTACGAGGAATCCAGCCACTTGGCGGCATCGCGGATGTCACCCTCGATGAACGCGGCACCGGCGGGCACGCCCTCGCGGAAGCCCGTGGAGAGGTTGTCGAGGACCGTGACCTCGTGCCCGGCCTCGACCAGATGCTGTGCGACGACGCTGCCGACATAGCCCGCGCCGCCCGTGACCAGGTACTTCGCACTCATCAACTCGCTACCTCTCGCAGTCGCTCGGCCGCGGTCTCCGGCGGCACGTCGTTGATGAACACACTCATGCCGGATTCGGAACCCGCGAGGAACTTCAGCTTGCCCGAAGTGCGGCGAATGGTGAAAAGCTCGAGGTGGAGCGCAAAGTCGTCGCGGTTGACGCCGTCGAGGGCGGCGAAGGGCGCCTGGTGCCAGGCCGCGATGTAGGGAGTCGGGGACCCGTCCGCCCCGTCCGCGGCGAAGAGGCGGTCGAAGCGCTTGAGCAGCTCCAGATAGACGCCGGGGAACTCGGCACGCGCCGCCTCGTCGAGGGCGAGCAGGTCGGGGACGCGGCGCTTGGGGTAGAGGTGCACCTCGTAGGGCCAGTGCGCGGCGTACGGCACGAAGGCCACCCAGTGCGCGGCGTCCAGGACGACGCGTGCGCCCGCGCGCTCGTCGGCGAGGACGTCGTCGAAGAGGTTGCGGCCGCCGGTCGTCTCCTTGTGCGCGGCCAGGGAGCGCAGCATCAGGGCCGTGCGGGGGGTCACGAAGGGATAGGCGTAGATCTGGCCGTGCGGGTGGCCGAGGGTCACGCCGATCTCCGCGCCGCGGTTCTCGAAGCAGAACACCTGCTGGACGGCGGGCAGGTGGGACAGCTCGGCGGTGCGGTCGGTCCAGGCGTCCAGGACGAGGCGGGCCTGCTCCTCGGTGAGGTCGGCGAAGGACACCGTGTGGTCGGAGGTGAAGCAGACGACCTCGCAGCGGCCCGCGTCGCCCGCGAGGGAGGGGAAGCGGTTCTCGAAGACCACGACGTCGTACGTGGACTCGGGGATCTCGGTGGGCCGCTCGGGGGTGGAGGGGCACAGGGGGCACTGGTCGGCCGGGGGGTGGTAGGTGCGGCCCTGGCGGTGGGACGCGATCGCGACGCTGTCGCCGAGGAGGGGGTCCCGGCGGATCCCGGAGGTGGTGGCGACGGCGTCGAGGGGGCGCCGGTCGGGGGCGGCACGGACGGTGTCGTCGCGCAGGTCGTAGTAGATGAGCTCACGACCGTCAGCGAGACGCGTCGAGGTCTTCTTCACGTGTGGGGCTCCTCATCCGGCCCGCCAACAGAACCGAACATAACAAACCACAAGCCAACAGCATCGTCAATGCCCACCGCCGGTGCGCAATCCCCACACCGACAGTAATCGTGCAAACCAGGCACCCACAGAGACTCGATCACAATCAAACAAAGAACATCAACAGAACTGTTCACTTACTGAAGCGGTGGGCGTAGGTTCCCGTCTGATCAGTTCGCGTGCCGAAGCGAGTTCTCGTCGGATTCCGGAGTTCTGCATGCCCGCATCCACACACACCCTGGCCGAGGGGCTCCGGCTGCCCACCAACGGCCTCGACTACACCATCCTCGCCCTCTACTTCGTGGTCGTCCTCGGCATCGGGTTCGCCGCCCGGCGCTCCGTGCGGACCAGCCTCGACTTCTTCCTCTCGGGCCGCTCGCTGCCCGCCTGGGTGACCGGCCTCGCCTTCGTGGCCGCCAACCTCGGCGCCACCGAGATCCTCGGCATGGCCGCGACCGGCGCGCAGTACGGCGTCGCCGTCGTGCACTGGTACTGGATCGGCGCCATCCCCGCGATGGTCTTCCTGGGCCTCGTGATGATGCCCTTCTACTACCGCTCGAAGGTGCGCTCGGTCCCGGAGTTCCTGCTCCAGCGCTTCGACAGGTCCGCCCATCTGCTCAGCTCGGCGCTCTTCGCCTTCGCCGCGATCCTCATCGCGGGCGTGAACCTCTACGCCCTGTCGATCGTCGTGGAGGCGCTGCTCGGCTGGCCGCAGTGGGTGGCCATCGTGGTCGCCGGGATCTTCGTGCTCGCGTACATCACCATCGGCGGCCTCTCCTCGGCGATCTACAACGAGGTCCTCCAGTTCTTCGTCATTCTCGCCGCGCTCATCCCGATCTGCGTCATCGGCATGAAGAAGGTCGGCGGCTGGGACGGCCTCAGCGGCAACCTGGAGAAGCAACACGGCGACAACTTCCTCACCGCCTGGGGCGGCACCGGCATCGGCGACCCCAATCCGTTGGGCGCCAACTGGCTCACCATCATCCTGGGCCTCGGCTTCGTGCTCTCCTTCGGCTACTGGACGACCAACTTCGCCGAGGTGCAGCGCGCCCTGTCCGCGAAGAACCTCTCCGCCGCGCAGCGCACCCCGCTGATCGCCGCGTTCCCGAAGATGTTCATCGTGTTCCTGGTCATGCTGCCCGGCCTCATCGCCGCGGTGCTCGTCCCGAAGATCGGCACGGCGGACTCGGACCTCACCTACAACGACGCGATCCCCTATCTGATGCAGGAGCTGCTGCCCAACGGCGTCCTCGGCATCGCGGTCACCGGCCTGCTCGCCGCGTTCATGGCGGGCATGGCGGCCAACGTGTCCTCCTTCAACACCGTGTTCACGTACGACATCTGGGCGCGGTACGTGGTGAAGGGCCGTGAGGACGGCTACTACTTGAAGTTCGGCCGGCTCATCACCGCGATCGGTGTGCTCGCCTCGATCGGCACGGCCTTCATCGCCTCGTCCTTCTCCAACATCATGGGCTACCTCCAGACGCTGTTCTCCTTCTTCAACGTCCCGATGTTCGTGGTCTTCGTCATCGGGATGTTCTGGAAGCGCGCCTCCATGAAATCCGGTGTGTGGGGCCTGGTCGCGGGCACCAGTGCCGCGATGCTCAACTACTTCTGGATCTACAAGCAGGGCGTCGTCGACATCCCCACCGACCAGGGCGCCAACTTCGTCTCCGCGATCGTCGGCTTCGTCGCCGGTGCGGTGGTGATGGTGGTGGTCACGCTCTTCACCGCGCCCAAGCCCGAGGCCGAGCTCGCCGGGCTCGTGTACGGCACCGCGTCGCCGGGCCTGGAGGACGACGGCGCCGAGCCGGGCGACTCCGCCTGGTACCGCAGGCCCGCGCTGCTCGGGTGGGGCGCGGTGGTGCTCGCCGCGGCCTGCTACGTCCCCTACTCGTTCTGACCGGAGGTCCGAGCCACCATGTCCGACCTGCAGAAGGAAGTCTCCGACCTGGAGCGGAAGTCCGCGACGGCCGCGCGCCTCTTCGACATCCGGCGCATCATCGGGGGCCTGTTCGTCGTCTACGGCGTGATCGTGACGATCGCGGGGATCACGGCGTCCGACGCCGACCTCGACAAGGCCGAGGGCATCAACATCAACCTCTGGACGGGCCTGGGCATGCTCGCCCTCGGCCTCTTCTTCCTCGTCTGGCTGTGGTTGCGCCCGACCCTCGCTCCGCAACCGCCGGAGGGGCTGGAAGATCCAGCCCCTCCGGCGTTTGAGGACGAGGCCGAAGGCCGATAAGGGCCGGGGGCTACTGGGGCGTGCCCGAGTTGTTGAGGCGGGCGGGGCGCTCCGCGCGGTCCAGGAGGCCCGTGCGGGCAGCCAGGGCGGCGGCCTCCAGGCGCGAGCCCACGCCCAGTTTCATCAGCACGCGCTGCACATGCGTCCGCGCCGTGCTGGGCGCGATCCCCATCCCCGCCGCGATGAGCCGCGTGTCCTCACCGTCCGCGACCCGCACGAGCACCTCGACCTCACGCGGCGTGAGCATCTGGAGGAGCCGCTGCCCCTCGTCGTCGGGCTGCGCCGCGGGGTTGAGCAGCTCGCTGAAGGCGCCTTGGAGCAATTGGGGCGCGACGGCGGCCTCACCGGCGCGCGCCTTCATGATGGCGCGCTCCACTCCTTCGATGCGCTCGTCGTGCCGTACGTACCCGGAGGCGCCGGAGGCGAAGGCCGCCGCGATGCCCCGCGGCGACGGCACGGGCCCGAGCACCACCACGGCCACCTGCGGACGCTCCCGCTTGATCTTGACCACGGGGTCGAACATGCCCGGCTCGGCGGGTGTCGCCGTGCCGAGGAGGCACACCTCAGGGGCCCGGCTGATGACCAGTTCGGCCGCGCCCGCGGCCGGTGCGGCCGCGGCCAGCACCCGGTGCCCGCGCAGCTTGAGCGCCGACGCGAGCGCCTCGGCGAGCAGACGGTGGTCGTCGACCACCATGAGCCGCACACCCATCGAGCAACCCCCCAATGTCCCCCACGGATTCCCCCACTGGTCCCCCCACGGACCCGGGGCCCCGGCCCTCCATCCCCCGGAAGCTACACGCTTGTTCGACGTTGCGCTGCCCCTACCGTCCAGATGCAGCCCTGGATGCCGAAATCACTGCCTTTGAGCTAGCGGCAGTACGGGAGTACGGAGAGTGAACGGCCCCGGAGACGGGAACGGCCCCGGACCGCGCGGTCCGGGGCCGTTCGTGGCGGTGGGTGACCGGTGCCCGACCGGTCACCCGCCGGCTCACTCCGTGGTGAAGCCGAGCGCGATGTACTCCTTGTCGTCCTTGGAGTACGGCTTGCTGATCAGCTCCTTGCCCATGAACAGATGGCCGTTGCCGTACAGGACCTCGTTGGACTTGGGGACCATGCCGCTGATGGCGCTGCTGACCGATTCGGTGGCGGGCGTCTCCAGGAGCGTGGTCTCCTTCATCGACTTGCCGTCGAGCGAGACGACCTTGGCGCCCTTGTTGTAGCCGCCGCCCTTGTACGCGAGGACGTTGCCGCCGTCCATGCGCAGCGGGAACATCTCGCCGTCCTTGCCCGCGTCCGCGCGGTCACCGGTGGTCTTGCCCGTGGCCAGCGAGAACCCGATGATCTCGTTGGTGAAGCCGTAGCCGGAGCCGCCCGCGTCGTGCTGGCGCGTGGGCACGTACAGCTTGTCGTTGCCGACGGCGATCGCGCGGCAGCTGTAGACCTTGTTGACGTCGCAGTCGTGGGAGTACTTGCCGTCCTCCAGCTTGATGCGGGCGCGCAGCTTGCCGTTGTTGCTCAGCGAGAAGACGTCCGTGGCGCCGCTGGCGGTGATCTCCTCGGTGTCCTGGCCGAAGACGACCGGGCTGGTCGAGATGATCTTGGCGTTGTCGATGCCCGCGGCCAGCGCGTAACTCCACTTGACGTCGCCCGACTTGGGGTCGATCAGCTGGATCTTCAGCTTGGGGTCGTCGTAGTCGCCGCACTTGCGGACCGCGACGAGCTGCTCGCCGCCCGCGTAGCCGACGTCCTTGCACTTGTCGCCGATCTGCGGCTTCCACAGGAGCTTGCCGGAGAGGTCCCAGGCGGCGCCGGTGCCGCCGGTGCCGGAGCCCGCGGCGATGGTGGAACCGGAGATGGTGATCTCCTCGAACTCCACCTTCATGCCGCTGTTGGTGACGTCCTTGGTCCACAGCTTCTTGCCGGTCTTCACGTTGACCGCGGAGACCTGGCTGCAGTCCGGGTACTTGTTCGCCTTGGTGGCCTTGGCGTCCTTGGCGACGACCGCGGCGATGCCGTCCTTGGTGATCTCCTTGGAGACCGCGCAGGTCTCGCCGGTGAGCGGGACCGACCACTTCTGCTTGCCGGACGCGGGGTCGTACGCGATCAGGGCGTGGTCCTTGTCCTTGCCCTGGTAGCCGGACTTGACGACCGCGTCGTCGGTCAGCCAGGAGCCCTCGACGCTCCACACGTCGTCCTTGGGGACGGCCGGGGCGGGGACCTGGAAGGCCACCTTGGCGCTGGTGTCCGCCGGGGCCTTCTCCTTGGCGGGACCGCCGGAGGGCAGGTCCTTCTTGTCGCCGCCCTCGCCGCCCTTGCCGTCCTTGTCGCCCTTCTTGGCGCTGTTGCTCTTGTCGTCGCCGCCCTTCTGCGCCGCGTAGATCACTCCGCCGCCGACGATCAGCGCGATCGCGGCGACCGCCGCGACGATGATCGTCATCTGCTTCTTCTTGCCGTTGGAACCGCCGGGGCCGCCGGGGCCCGGCGGCTGCGGCTGCATCGACACGGTGGGCGGCTGCGGATAGCCGTACTGCTGCTGTCCGGGCGCGCCGGGCTGGCCCGGGTAGCCGTAGCCGGGCTGCTGGCCGTACGCGGGCGCGGCGGGCTGGCCGTACGCGGGGGCCGCGGGCTGACCGTAGGCCGGGGCGGCGGGCCGGCCGTACGCGGGCGGGGCGGGCGGCGCCTGCGGCGGAGCGGCGGGCGGCGGGGTCTGCGGCGGGGCCGCGGGCGGCGGCGTCTGCGGGACCTGGGGCGGCTGGGGCGCCTGCGGGTAGCCGTACGGCGCCTGGCCCGGCTGGCCCTGCGGGGGCGGCGGCGGGGTGCCCGGCGCCTGCGGGTAGCCGTAGCCCGGCTCCGGGGCCTTGCCGAAGCCTCCCTGCTGGGGGTCCTGGGGCGCGCCGAAACCGCCGGACGGCGGGTCCTGGGGGGCGCCGAACCCGCCCTGCGGGGGCTCGTTGGGGGGCTGAGGCGGCTGAGTCATGACGTGTTTTCCTTGGGGGGACGGAAGGGGAACGAGGCGAGGGGGAGGGTCACTTGCCGTAGGCGAGCATCAGCTTCTCGCGGCCCTGCGCGCTGCCGGACAGGCGCGTGGTGGAGAGGTAGAAGCGCCCGTCCACGTAGTCGATCGCCTTCGAGAAGAAGCCGTTCTCGATCCTCGCCGTGCCCTCGGGGTTCTTGAGGAGCGTCTTCGGCGCGTGCGAGCCGCTCGGCGCGATGGAGACGACCTGGCCGCCGCTGCTGTACGACGGCTTGACGTAGGCGACGAGCCTGCCGTCCTGCATCTTCATCGGCATCATCGAGGTGTCCGACGGCGACTTGACGCGCCAGTTCGCCTTGCCGGTGTTCAGACCGATCGCGACGATCTCGTTGGCGCCGCTCGTCTTCTTGGTCGGCAGGTAGAGGTACGTGTCGTCGGCGACGGCGCCCTCGCAGCCCTGGAGGTCGCTCACCATGACGCCGCCCCAGCCGCACTCGGGTGCGAAGTCCTCGTTGACCCGGACCTCGGAACGGGTCGCGGAGCTACCCGGCTTGAGCGTGGTGATGTTCCACTGCTTCTTGTCCTCGTTGGTGAGGTAGAGGACGGCCGGGGTGGTGGAGTAGACCTTGTTCAGACGCCAGCCCTTGGGGAACTTCTTCGTCCACTTGGCCTTGCCCGTCTTCGGGTCCAGCTCCTGGATCTCGTCGTGCTCGGTGGGCGTGCTGGCGCCGCAGGACAGCGCCCGCAGCATCCGGTCACCGCCGGTGAAGCCGTTCGGGAAGCAGGTGCCCTCGTCCTTCTTGCGGGAGACGAAGAGCTCGTCGCCGCCGCTCATGCTGTACGCGGTGCCGGACTGCGAGCGGCCGACCATCAGCGTGTCGCCGGTGATGGTCAGCTCGATGCTGAGCGTGGAGTCGAAGAGACCTTCCTCCTTGATCTGCTTCTTCCAGCCCTTCTCGCCCGTCTTCAGGTCGACGACCTGGAGCTGGTCGCACTTGGCGTCGCTCTTCGTGCCGCCCTTGTACGCGATGACGACCTTGCCGTCCTCGCTGACCTGCTTGGACGCCGCGCAGATGTCCTGGGGCAGTTCGAGGGCGGGCCAGGCGGGCTTGCCCGACTCGACGTCGTAGCCGAGGACTTCCTTGTAGACGGCCTTCACGGCGACGCCGTCCTGGACCCACATGCCGGGGGCGTCGGCGCCCTTGCCGGGGGCCTTGGGGGCCTCCTTGTACCAGAGGACCTTCGACTCGCCGGGCTTGCGGCCCTCGTTGAGGTCCTCCTTGCCCGCGTGGCCGTCGCCGCTGCCGTCGCCCGGGTTGACCGGGGCGGAGGCGGTGGGCTTGGGGCCCTTCTTCTTGGACTCGGACTTCTTCTCGTCGCCGCCGCTGGTGAGCGCGTACACCGCGCCGCCCGCGACGAGCAGGGTGGCCACCGCGGCCCCGATGATCACCACGGTCTTGCGCTTGAAGGGGCCCTTGCCGCCGCCGGGCGGCGGCGGGGTGGCCGGGCCGCCCGGGTACTGCTGCTGCGGGAAGCCGTAGCCGGCGGGCTGCTGGGGCTGGCCGTAGGGACCGGGCTGCTGCGGCTGGCCGTAACCGGGCTGCGGGGGCTGGCCGTACGGGCCCGGCTGCTGGGGCTGGCCGTAGGGGCCGGGCTGTGAGGGCTGGCCGTACGGGCCGGGCTGCTGCGGATAGCCGTACGCGCCCGCCTGCGCGGGCGGCTGCTGGGGCTGGCCGTAGCCGGGCTGCGGGGCCGGGGGAGGCGACTGCGGCGGACCCGCGGGAGGCGTCGGCGGCTGCGGCGGGCCGGGCTGCCGCGGGTCCTGTGGATCCTGTGGAGCTCCGAAGCCGCCGTGCGGCGGCTGATTGGGCGGCTGAGTCATCAGCGCTTCCCCCTTCACTGATTTTCGGCACGCCAAGTGGTGCTCAGGCCGACCTTTCTATCACTCCAATCAAGCCATGGCCGGGACCGGTCCTGACCCTGTACCCAAGGGCGGACCGGCCCGTGATGCGTCTGTTATGCGATGCTCACGCGTTCTCCGCGAGCTCCAGCCAGCGCATTTCCAACTCTTCACGCTCGCTGCCGAGTTCGCGCAGTTCGGCGTCCAGTTTGGCCACCTTCTCGAAGTCTGTGGCGTTATCGGCGATCTGCGCGTGGAGGGTGCTCTCCTTGGCCGAGATCTTGTCCAGCTGCCGCTCGATCTTCGCCAGTTCCTTCTTCGCGGCGCGCACGTCGGCGGCGGAGGCCGCCTTGGTCTCCGGCTCGGGCCGCGCGGCGGGCGCCGGGGCCGCGGCCTCGGTCATCCGCTGCCTGCGCTCCAGGTACTCGTCGATGCCGCGCGGCAGCATCCGCATCGTGGCGTCGCCGAGCAGCGCGTGCACCCGGTCCGTGGTGCGCTCGACGAAGAACCGGTCGTGGGAGATCACGATCATCGATCCGGGCCAGCCGTCGAGCAGGTCCTCCAGCTGCGTCAGGGTCTCGATGTCGAGGTCGTTGGTGGGCTCGTCGAGGAACAGCACGTTCGGCTCGTCCATGAGGAGGCGAAGGAGCTGGAGCCTGCGGCGCTCACCGCCGGACAGGTCGCCGACCGGCGTCCACTGCTTCTCCTTGCTGAAGCCGAACGTCTCGCACAGCTGGCCCGCGGTCATCTCCCGGCCCTTGCCGAGGTCGACGCGCTCGCGCACCTGCTGCACGGCCTCCAGGACGCGCGTGGCCGGGTCCAGCTCGGCGACCTCCTGGGAGAGGTAGGCGAGCTTCACGGTCTTGCCGACGGCGATCCGGCCGGCCACGGGCTGCGTCTCGCCCTCGGAGCGGGCGGCGTCCGCCATGGCCCGCAGGAGCGAGGTCTTGCCCGCGCCGTTCACCCCCACCAGGCCGATGCGGTCGCCCGGGCCGAGCTGCCACGTCAGGTGCTTCAGGAGCAGCTTGGGACCGGCCTGGACGGACACGTCCTCCAGGTCGAAGACGGTCTTGCCGAGCCGCGTGGTGGCGAACTTCATCAGCTCGCTGGTGTCGCGCGGCGCCGGCACGTCCTTGATCAGCTCGTTGGCGGCCTCGACGCGGAAGCGCGGCTTGGAGGTGCGGGCCGGGGCGCCGCGGCGCAGCCACGCCAGCTCCTTGCGGACCAGGTTCTGCCGCTTGGTCTCCTCGGTGGCGGCGATGCGCTCGCGCTCGGCGCGCGCGAAGACGTAGTCGGAGTAGCCGCCCTCGTACTCGAAGACGTCTCCGCGCTGGACGTCCCACATGCGGGTGCACACCTGGTCGAGGAACCAGCGGTCGTGCGTCACGCACACGAGCGCCGAGCGGCGCTCGCGCAGGTGCCGGGCGAGCCAGGAGATGCCCTCCACGTCGAGGTGGTTGGTGGGCTCGTCGAGGACGATCAGGTCCTGCTCGGCGATGAGCAGCTGGGCGAGCGCGATGCGGCGGCGCTCGCCGCCGGACAGCGGGCCGATGACGGTGTCGAGGCCCTGCGGGAAGCCCGGCAGGTCGAGGCCGCCGAAGAGGCCCGTGAGGACGTCCCGGATCTTGGCGTTCCCGGCCCACTCGTGGTCGGCGAGGTCACCGATGACCTCGTGCCGCACGGTCGCCTCGGGATCGAGCGAGTCGTGCTGGGTCAGCACGCCGAGGCGCAGGCCGCCGCTGTGCGTGACGCGCCCGGTGTCGGGATCCTCCAGCTTGGCGAGCATCCGGATGAGGGTCGTCTTGCCGTCACCGTTGCGCCCGACGACGCCGATGCGGTCGCCCTCGGAGACGCCGAGCGAGACGCCGTCGAGCAGCGCGCGGGTGCCGTACACCTTGCTGACTGCCTCGACGTTGACGAGGTTGACGGCCATTTCACTCCTGACGACGGAAGACGAACCCGACCGTCCAGCGTAGTCGCCCGCCGCACGGTGCTCCGGCGCGAGGAGCGCGCGGAGCCGGCGGAGCTAGCGGACCTCGGCCCCGGGCGCGGGCGAGGTCGCCGCGCGGGCCGTGCGGCAGGTGCCGGACGCGCGCAGGGCGGCGGCGACCTGCTCGGCGGCGTCCGCGTCCTTGACCAGGAAGGCGGTCGTCGGGCCCGAGCCGGAGACCAGGGCGGCCAGGGCGCCCGCCGCGGTGCCCGCCGCCAGGGTGTCGGCGAGCGCGGGGAACAGGGACAGCGCGGCGGCCTGGAGGTCGTTCGACAGGGCGCCCGCGAGGGCCGTGGCGTCGCCGGTGCGCAGCGCCTCCAGGAGGGCCGCCGAGGCCTGCGGGGCGGGGGCGTCGGGGGTGAGGCGGTCGAACTCGCGGTACACGGCGGGCGTGGAGAGGCCGCCGTCGGCGAGGGCGAACACCCAGTGGAAGTCGCCGCCCACCTCCAGCTCCTGGAGCCGCTCGCCGCGCCCGGTGCCGAGGGCGGCGCCACCGACCAGGCTGAACGGCACGTCGCTGCCGAGCTCGGCGCAGATGTCGAGCAGCTCGGCCCGGGACGCGCCGGTCCCCCAGAGCGCGTCGCAGGCGAGCAGGGCGCCCGCGCCGTCCGCGCTGCCGCCCGCCATGCCGCCCGCGACGGGGATGTCCTTGGCGATGTGGATGTGCACGTCGGCGGAGCGGCCGTGGCGCTCGGCGAGGGCGAGGGCCGCGCGGGCCGCGAGATTGGTGCGGTCCAGGGGCACCTGGGCGGCGTCCGGGCCCGAGCAGGTGACGCGCAGCTCGTCGGCGGGCGCCACCGTCACCTCGTCGTACAGGCCGACGGCGAGAAAGACGTTGGCGAGGTCGTGGAAGCCGTCGGGGCGGGCGGGGCCCACGGCGAGCTGCGCGTTGACCTTCGCGGGGACGCGGACGGTGACGCTCACGCCGCGGCCCCCTTGTGCTCGGCGATCCGCGCGAACTCCTCGACGGTCAGGGACTCGCCGCGCGCCTGCGGGGACACGCCCGCGGCGACCAGGGCGGCCTCGGCCGCGGCGGCGGAGCCCGCCCAGCCCGCGAGGGCGGCCCGCAGCGTCTTGCGGCGCTGGGCGAAGGCGGCGTCCACGACGGCGAACACCTCCCGCTTCGAGGCCGAGGTCTTCACCGGCTCGGCGCGCCGGACCAGGGACACGAGGCCGGAGTCGACGTTCGGCGCGGGCCAGAAGACGTTGCGCCCGATGGCGCCCGCGCGCTTGACGTCCGCGTACCAGTTGGCCTTCACGGAGGGAACGCCGTACACCTTCGAGCCGGGGGCGGCGGCGAGGCGGTCGGCGACCTCGGCCTGCACCATCACGAGGGTGCGCTCCAGGCTGGGGAAGGTGTCCAGCATGTGCAGGAGCACGGGGACGGCGACGTTGTACGGGAGGTTCGCGACCAGGGCCGTCGGGGCGGGGCCCGGCAGCTCGCGCACCAGCATGGCGTCGCTGTGCACGAGGGCGAAGGAGTCCGCCTTCGCCGGGAGCCGGGCCGCGATCGTCGCCGGGAGGGCCCCGGCAAGCACGTCGTCGATCTCCACGGCGGTGACGTGCGCGGCCGTCTCCAGGAGCGCGAGGGTCAGCGAGCCGAGGCCCGGGCCCACCTCGACCACGACGTCGTCGGGGCGGACCTCCGCGGTGCGGACGATGCGGCGGACGGTGTTCGCGTCGATGACGAAGTTCTGGCCGCGCTGCTTGGTCGGCCGGACGCCGAGGGTCGCGGCCAGCTCGCGGATGTCGGCGGGGCCCAGGAGGGCGTCGTGCTCGGTGCTACTCACCGCCCCAGGGTATCCGCGCCCCGCCCCGGCCCCGGGCCACGCGGCGTCCGCCCCGGTGGTGGCCGCCGGCCGGGCCCCGGGGGCTACAGGCGTTTGCCGCAGTGCGGCCAGGGGCTCGCGCCGCGCTGGACGTAGAGCTTCTTCGCGCGGTGGGTCTGCTCGGCGGCGGGGGCGTCCTGCGGGCGTCCGGAGCCGCCGAGGCCCTGCCAGGTGCGCGTGTCGAACTGGTAGAGCCCGCCGTAGGTGCCGGAGGGGTCGACCGCGTTGGGCCGCCCCCCGGACTCGCAGGTCGCGAGGGCGCCCCAGTCGAGCCCGTCGGCCCCGGGCACGGACGTGGGCGGGGCCTTGGTGCCGACCTTCACGATGCGCGTCTGCGGCTCGCGCACCACCTCGCTCTTGATGCGCCGCGGCTTCTGCTTCACGCCGTTGACGGTGCGCAGCGCGTAGGTGACCCGCCGGGCCCCGGTGTGCCCGGCCTGCACCACGGCCTCCGTGCCGCGCAGGAGCGAGGCGTCCTCGGTCTTGCGGACCTCGAAGGGGATGACCTCCTCGCGCACCTCCTTGCGGCCGGAGATGCGCATGACGGTGATGGTCTGCCCGTCGCGCGGGAAGCTGTCGGGCGGCGCGGACGTCGTGTCGGAGCCGCGCAGGGTGACGCCGGACTCCTCCACGGCCTCGTGGACGGTCGCGGCGTTGGTGCGGAGGGTGCGGGCCCGGCCGTCGGCCATGACGGTCACGGTGCGCTCGGTGCGGACGTCGAGTTCGAGGCCCTCGCGGGCGATGCGCTTGCTGCGCGAGGCCGACAGATAGGCGCCCTCGGCGCGCACGCCGAGCTGGCGCAGCGCGCCGTCGACGGTGCGGGCGGTGGTCCACACCTGGCGGCTCTTGCCGTCGAGGGTGAGCCGCACGGGGCGGCCGTAGCGGACGGCGATCTCGTCGCCGCTGGCGAGCACGGTCCCGGCGGTGGGCGCCACGATGTCGTGGGTGCCGACGTCCACGCCCTCGTCGGCGAGGAGTTCCCCGACGTCGTCGGCGAAGGTGTGCAGGGTGCGGGACTTGCCGTCGACGCTGAGCTGGATGGCCTTGTCGTTGGCGACGAAGGCGGAGGTGCCGCCCGCGAGGAAGGCGACGACGAGGGCCTGCGGGACGAGCCTGCGCAGGCCGTCGGGCCGCTCGCCGCCCCGCTTGCGCCGCGCGGCGCGGCGGGCCCGGGCGCGCCCCGCGCTCCGGGGCCCTTCGGCCTGCCGGGGCAGCAGGGGCGCGGCGTCGACGTCGGCATCGGCGTCCTGGGCGGGCTCGGCGAGCGCCGGGGCGTCCACGGCCCCGGCGTACTCGACGTGCTCGGCGTATCCGCCGTACTCCGGGCCGCCGGGCGCGCTCCCGTCCCCGCCGACCGCGTACGCGCCGTACTCCCCGGCCCCCGGGGCCATTTCGTACGCCGGCCGGTACGGATCCTCGTACCCTCCGTGCCCCACGGCGGCCGCGCCGCCCCCGTACGGCTCGTGGGGCGCGAACGGCGCCTGCCCATACGTCTCGTACTGCGGTGTGCTCACGGCGACGCTCCAGCTGACATGTGAACCACTGACAAGCCATGTGCAGATCGGCTTGCAGAACCTAGCGGAGCGGCCGTCACTCTCCAAAGCAGGGTGACTACTCTGTGTCGCGGCACTGCCCCAGGCTGTCAGGCCCTGGAACGCTTCGGTCGTTATCGATCAGTAATCAAAGGCACGGGCCGTGTTCGCCGAGACCGCCTCGGCCATGGTGTCCTCGTCGACGCCCCGCACCTCGGCCATGGCGCGCAGCGTGACCGGAATGAGATAAGGGGCGTTGGGCCGTCCGCGGTAGGGCGCGGGGGTCAGGAACGGGGCGTCGGTCTCGACGAGGACGAGCTCCCGCGGGGCCACGGCGAGGGCGGCGCGCAGGTGTCCCGCGTTCTTGAAGGTGACGTTGCCCGCGAAGGACATGAAGTAGCCGTGCTCCGCGCACACCTCGGCCATCGCGGCGTCGCCGGAGTAGCAGTGGAAGACGGTGCGCTCGGGGGCGCCCTCCTCCTTGAGGATGCGCAGCACGTCGTCGTGGGCCTCGCGGTCGTGGATGACCAGGGCCTTGCCGTGCCGCTTGGCGATCTCGATGTGGGCGCGGAAGGACCGTTCCTGCGCGGCCATGCCCTCGGGGCCGGTGCGGAAGTGGTCGAGGCCGGTCTCGCCGACGCCCTTGACGTGCGGCAGCGCGGCGAGCCGGTCGATCTCGGCGAGAGCCTCGTCGAGCGCGGCCTCGCCTCCGGCGGCACGGGCCCCCTGCCGCGACCAGCCGTCGGGGTCGCCGTGCACGATGCGCGGCGCCTCGTTCGGGTGAAGGGCCACTGCCGCGTGGACGGCGGTGTGCGCGGCGGCGGTCTCGGCGGCCCAGCGGGACCCGGCGACGTCGCAGCCGACCTGGACGACCGTGGTGACGCCCACCGCCGCGGCCTTGGCGAGCGCCTCGTCGACGGTGGAGGACTGCATGTCCAGGTGGGTGTGGGAGTCGGCGACCGGGACCCTGAGCGGGGCGGGGGCCGGGGGCGGGGTGGTGTCGGCGGGCATGCCCCGATCCTACGGAGCCCGGCCGTCTCCCCGGAGCCCGGCCGTCGGGCCCCGCGCCCCGCCCCCTGGCCGCGGCGGGCCTCAGCCCGCCTTGCGGTGGTTCTGGAAGGGGTGCAGCAGGTCCGAGAGGTGCCAGTGGTGCTTGGCGGGGTCCTCGGCGGCCTCGGCGGAGCCGTCGCTCGCCGGGACCTTCGTGGCCGACGGCGGGTGCTCGGTGTGGGGCTGGCGGTGCATGGACTCCAGAGCGGACCGCACGGTCGACACCTGGCCCGCGCGCATGATCCGTACGACGTGGCCCCCGCAGTTCAGGCAGGTGGGCCGGGTGAGCGGGGACGGCACGCGCTGCCCGCCCGCCAGATACATCACGAACTCCTGCCCCTTGGCGTCCACGTGGTGCTCTATCTCGTACGACTGTTCCCAGCCGTGCCCGCAGCGCATGCAGGCGAACGCGTAGGACTCATGGACGACGTCGACAGCCGTGCGGTGACCGGTGTCTGCGATCTCACTCATGCGAGCTCCTCTTGTCCGCAGGACAAGCGCCACCGGCCCGGAGCGTCCTGCCCGGACCCGGGCCTGGCGGCGAGGGACGGGTGCGTCCCTGACCACCAGTGGACGCCTTTCCCGCAGCGAGTGCACCAGACCTGTGCACTGTTGGGCCCGATTTGGCATTCCCATAGGAATTCGGCCGGACGCGGGGCCCGCGCTTTTGCCTTTCACGATAGTCCTTTGCCAGGCGATGGGCCGCTCGGAGGAATAAAACCCCCGCGTACCCAAAGCCCGGCGAGGACAGAAAAGGTGCAGGTAGCAAGCGTGTGCGCCGGTATCTCACGCCCCTGCGCACACGCTGTCGCACCCGTCTCGCGTCACGCCCCAGGCGCGTGCTTCGCCGCGACCACGGCGTCGAAAACACGCCGCTTGGGGAGCCCGGCGTCGGCGGCCACCGCGGCGATCGCCTCCTTGCGCCGCTCCCCCGCCTCCTCGCGCACCCGGACCCGGCGCACCAGCTCGTCGTCGTCGAGCTCGTCGGCGCCGCGCTCGGGCGCGCCCGTGACGACGACGGTGATCTCGCCGCGCACCCCGTCGGCCGCCCACTCGGCGAGCTCCTTGAGGGGGCCGCGGCGGACCTCCTCGTACGTCTTGGTCAGCTCGCGGCACACGGCGGCCCGGCGCTCGGGCCCGAAGGCCTCGGCCATCGCGGCGAGGGCGTCGGCCAGGCGGTGCGGGGCCTCGAAGTACACGAGGGTGCGCCGCTCGTCGGCGGACTCGCGGAGCCGGGCGAGGCGTTCGCCCGCCTTGCGGGGCAGGAAGCCCTCGAAGCAGAACCGGTCCACGGGAAGCCCGGAGAGCGCGAGCGCGGTCAGGACGGCCGAGGGGCCGGGCACCGCGGTGACCCGGATGCCGCGCTCGACGGCGGCGGCGACCAGGCGGTAGCCGGGGTCGGAGACCGACGGCATGCCCGCGTCGGTGACGAGCAGCACCCGCGCGCCGCCTTCGAGCGCGTCGGCGAGCTCGGGCGTGCGCGCCGACTCGTTGCCCTCGAAGTACGACACCACGCGGCCGCCCACGCTCACGCCGAGCGCCTGCGTGAGCCGCTTGAGCCTGCGGGTGTCCTCGGCGGCCACGACGTCGGCGCGCTCCAGTTCGGCCGCGAGCCGGGGCGGGGCGTCCGCGGGGTCGCCGATGGGGGTGCCCGCGAGGACGAGCGTGCCGGCGGTGTCGGGAGAGCCCGCGGGCGTGGTGCCGGGCGTGCCGTCGGGGCTGGGGTCTGCGCTTCCTGTCACGGTTCCATCCTCGCAGGGGCGGGCAGCGGGACTGTCACAGTCTGGTTCCCTACGATGGCGCGGTGACCAGTACCGCGTCGTCCCCGGACACTCGTGAGGGCCGCCGAGCCGAGGAACAGCAGCCGTCGCCCTGGCACCGCAGACTGCGCCGCTTCGGCCACGCGGCCCGGACCGGGGCCGACGTGCGGGCGCGGCTCGTCCCGCCGTACGCCGAACCGAGCTCGCGGATCTGGGCGGCGCTCGGGGTGCCCCCGGCCGCCGCGCGGCGGGTGACGCGCTGGTCGGGCTGGGGCGGGCCGATCCTGGTGGCTCTCGTCGCGGGCCTGCTGCGGTTCTGGAACCTGGGCAGCCCGAAGGCGGTGATATTCGACGAGACGTACTACGCCAAGGACGCCTGGGCACTGATCCACCGCGGCTACGAGCTGAGCTGGCCCGACAAGATCAACGACACGGTCATCCAGCAGGGCGACGGCATCGCGCTGCCCACGGACGCCGCGTACGTGGTGCATCCGCCGGTCGGCAAGTACGTGATCGGCATCGGCGAGTGGCTGTTCGGCTTCGATCCGTTCGGCTGGCGGTTCATGACGGCGGTGCTCGGCACCCTTTCGGTCCTGATGCTGTGCCGGATCGGGCGGCGCCTGTTCCGCTCCACGTTCCTCGGCTGTGTCGCGGGCGCGCTGCTCACCGTGGACGGGCTGCACTTCGTGATGAGCCGGACCGCGCTGCTCGACCAGGTCCTCATGTTCTTCGTGCTTGCCGCGTTCGGCTGCTTCCTGGTGGACCGGGACCGGGCGCGCGCCCGGCTCGCGGCGGCGCTGCCGCTGGACGCCGACGGCGCGGTGCGCCCGGACCGGCGCGTCGCCGAGACCACGCGCCTGGGGTGGCGGCCGTGGCGCTGGGCGGCCGGGCTCTGCCTCGGCCTGGCCTTCGCGACCAAGTGGAACGGCCTGTACGTCATGGTGTTCTTCTGCCTGATGACCGTGGCCTGGGACGTGGGCGCGCGCCGCGTGGCCGGGGCGCGGCGGCCGTACGCGGCGGTGCTCAGGCTGGACGTCCTGCCCGCGTTCGTCGCGACGGTGCCGGTCGCCGTCGGCACGTATCTGCTCTCCTGGCTCGGCTGGATCCTCTCGCCGAGCGACGGCACCGGCGGCTACTACCGCAACTGGGCGGCGACGGACGGCAAGGGCGGCAGCTTCACCTGGCTCCCGGACTGGCTGCGCAGCCTGTGGCACTACGAGAACAAGGTGTACGACTTCCACGTCGGCCTGTCCTCGCCGCACACCTACCAGTCGAACCCGTGGAGCTGGATCGTCGACGGCCGTCCCGTCTCGTACTTCTACGAGTCGCCGCTGCCCGGCAAGGACGGCTGCCCGGCCGACACCAAGGAGAAGTGCGCCCGCGAGGTCCTCGCCCTCGGCACCCCGCTGCTGTGGTGGGCGGCGGGCGCCGCGCTGCTCTACGTGCTGTGGCGGTGGTTCTTCCGCAGGGACTGGCGCGCGGGCGCGATCGTCTGCGGGGTCGCGGCGGGCTATCTGCCGTGGTTCATGTACCAGGAACGGACCATCTTCTACTTCTACGCCGTGGTCTTCGTGCCGTTCCTGTGCCTGGCCGTGGCGATGCTCGTGGGCGCGCTGATCGGGCCGCCGGGCTCCAGCGAGCGGCGCCGGGTGGCGGGCGCGGCGAGCGCGGGCGTCCTGGTCCTGCTGATCTTCTGGAACTTCATCTACTTCTGGCCGATCTACACGGGCACCGCGATCCCCATCGACTCGTGGCGCTCGCGGATGTGGCTGGACACCTGGGTCTGAGCGGGCGGCGGGGGCGGGGTTCAGCGCACGGGGAAGCCGAAGGAGTAGCCCTGCCCCTTGAGCCAGGGCAGGAGGCGGCGCAGGGCCTCGACGGTCTGGGTGCGGTCGCCGCCCGCGTCGTGGAAGAGGAGCGTCGGGCCGTTGGGCAGCTCCCGCTGGACGGTGGCGACGATGGCGTCCGTGCCGGGCCGCTCGAAGTCCTTGGTGTCCACGTTCCAGCCCAGCGGGCGCATGCCGCGGGAGGCGGCGAGCTTGCGGCTGTAGGGGGTGAAGGCCCCGCCGGGTGCCCGGTAGTACATCGGCCGCACGCCCCCGGACGCCTTGGTGATCATGCGCTCGGCGTCGAGTATCTGCTGCGACTGGTAGGCCTGGGAGTCCTTGTCCATGGCGGTGTTGTGCGACACCGAGTGGTCGCACAGCCGGTGCCCCTCCGCCACCACCTTCTTGACGAGGTCCGGGTGGGCCTGCGCCTGCGTGCCCACCATGCAGAACGTGGCCTTCACGTCGTACTGGCGCAGCAGGTCGAGCATCGGCGGGGTCCACTTGGGGTCGGGGCCGTCGTCGATGGTGATGTTGACGGCGCGCTTGCCCTTCTCCGAGGCGTGCGCGATGGACTCCGAGACCGGCTTGACGGCGGACTTGCCGGGGCCGGTCGCCCGCGGTGCCGCGTCCTCCGTGCCACCGGCCTGCGCGGTCCACACCGAGGCGCCGGTGGCGAGCAGCATCACCCCGAGCGCCGCCCCGACCACCTTGCCGTACCAGCCCCGCCCGCCGCTGTGCCGCGCCATGTCCGCCCCTCTCACAGTCCCCAGCCGATCCCCGGTCACCCTCGCGACCGCACGGCAAGAGGGGGCGGGGCGGCCGGAGGATCCCGCTGTTACGGATCACGGACAATTCCGGGAGATTTCGCGGACAACTCCCCCGCGAACGGCGGCCGGAACCGCACGGATCGACTCGATCGCTCGCCTCCGCGCCGACGCGGACCGAGAATGCTGCGATGGATCAGGGCATCGCCGGGCTGGCCGCGGGCATCGCAGGGCTCATCGGGGCCGGGGTAGGGGGACTTGCCACGGCCTACGGGGCCCGCATCGGCGCGCAGAAGACCATCGAAGCAGCTCGGACGCAGGTCCAGGCGCAGTCGTCCGTCGACCATCAACAGTGGGTCAGGGACCAGCGCCGCCAGGCGTGCACCGACGTCTTCGACGCGTTCAGCCGCTATTCGCGGGCGGCGAGCGTGTGTGGATCCCACGTCAGGGCGGACCGCGCGGTGTCGAGCGACGAGATCGGCGAACTGACCGATGCCACCCTCGACCTGACGGTCGTGGCGGGGCACTTGGAGCTGTGGGGGCCCGACGACATCGTCACCGCCGCGCAAGGGATCACCGACACGGCGCACACCCAGCACCGACTGTTCGTGCACTGGCTCGCGGCGTTCGCGTCCGGCGACGCGGACGCCCTGGGCGAGCAGGTGAGGCGGATCGACTCCGGCTGGGGGGACCTCGCTCGGGCGCGGGCGGAATTCGTCGGGGCCGTACGGACCCAATTGGCGTTTCCCGCGCCCCATTCGGTTCTGTCCGATCCGTACCGGTCCAGCCATTCTTCCTGACACATAGCGATCGAGAATTCGGCCGGAGATCCGGCCAAGACGGACCCGCCCTGGGGAAAGCCGGGGTGGGGCGGCGTTCCTGCTCCTAAAGTGAGGCCATTCCTGGGGAGGGAGCGCTTCATGAGCAAACGGGTGAAGAGCGTCATCGTCGGCGGGGTCTTCGCCGTCATGGTGGGGGGCGCCGGATACGGCACGTACAACGTGGTGAACGCGCTGAACGACGACGGCGGTTCGGCATCGCCCGCGGCGGCGCGGAAGAAACCGCTCGACGCGAAGGAGGTCCGCGACACCGCGCGGACGTTCCTCGCGGCATGGGCGAAGGGGGACGCGGACACGGCGGCCGTGTACACGAACGACGCGGAGAGCGCCGCGCGCGCCCTGACCGGCTACCGCGAGGACGCGCACATCCGCCGCGTGCGCCTGACGCCGGGTCGGATCGACGGCACGCGCGTGCCGTTCTCGGTACGCGCGACCGTGTCGTACGGGGGCACGTCCAAGAGCCTGGCGTACGAGTCGTCGTTCGAGGTCGTGCGCGGCCGGAGCACCGGGCGGCCACTGGTCGACTGGGAGGCATCCGTCGTGCACCCCCGGCTGCACGAGGGCGAGAGCCTGGAGACGGGCGAGGCCTCGGCGCCGCCCATCAGGGCCGTGGACCGCGACGGCAGGGTCCTGACGCCCGACGCCCACCCCTCGCTCGCGCCGGTGCTCGCGCAGCTGCGGACGGCGTACGGCGAGAAGGCGGGCGGCCGCCCGGGGATCGAGCTGTATGTGAAGCGGGCCTCGGCGGACGCCGGCACGACGACGCTGCTCACGCTCGCCAAGGGCAGACCCGGCACGCTGCCGACGACGCTGAGCGCCGCCGCGCAGCGGGCCGCCGAGGACGCGGTCGCCCGGCACCCCGAGTCGTCGGTGGTCGCGGTCAAGCCGAGCACCGGTGAGGTCCTCGCGGTCGCCAACCACCGCGAGGACGACTTCAACGCGGCCTTCCTGGGCGAGCTGGCGCCCGGTTCCACCATGAAGATCGTGACCGCGGCGATGCTCATCGACAAGGGCGTCACCAAAGCGGGCGGCCCGGCGCCGTGCCCGTCGACGGCGACCTGGCAGAGCCAGACCTTCACCAACCTCACCGGCCTCGCGCCGGACGACGGGGCCACGCTCGCGGACAGCTTCGCGCGCTCCTGCAACACCGCGTTCGTGAAGCTCGTCGACGAGAAGCCGCTCACCGACGCCTCGCTCACCGAGGAGGCGCGGGACAACTTCGGCCTGGGGCGCGGCGACTGGCGCACCGGCATCCCCTCCGCGGACGGCTCCGTGCCCGCCTCCACCGGGCCCGACCGGGCGGCGAACGCCATCGGCCAGGGCGAGGTGCAGCTCAACCCGCTGAACCTGGCGTCGGTGACGGCCACGGCGATGACGGGCTCCTTCCGGCAGCCCGTGCTCGTGCCCAAGTCGTTCATCGACGGCGAACTGGCCACCGCGCGCGGCCTGTCCGGGAGCACGGTCGCCCAGCTGCGCCAGATGCTGCGGCGCACCGCGCTCTCCGGCACGGGCGCGCGGGCCATGGCGGGCCTCGGCCCCGACGTCGGCGCGAAGACCGGCTCGGCGGAGGTCGACGGGCAGGCGCGGCCCAACAGCTGGTTCACGGGCTACCGCGGTGACGTGGCGGCCGCAGCGATGGCCCAGGAGGGCGGCCACGGCGGGGACACGGCGGGCCCGATCGTAGCGGCGATCCTGCGAGCGACGCGCTAAACGGGCCCCGAGGGGGGCGCGCCCCGAAGGGGCGCGGGGAACTGCGCGCCCAGCCACAGACGACCCGCAGGCTGGACATAACCCAATCCAACGACACTGCGAACCGTGCCCGGACGGGCTGCCGCTAGGTTGGGCCTTCGGTGAGTTGAGCAGAGTGCGGCGGGGGCCGACGGGGAATCGCGGAGGGCTGGTTCGTGGGCAAGAGAAGACGTGTGGCCGAGCGCAAGAAGGTGCGTCGTCCGGGCGTGCTCGGCGGGGCCGCGGTCGCCGTCGTGTGCGGCGTGGGCTTCGCCGCGTACGCCCTGGCCGGGGAGCCGGAGAAGGGCGGCTCCGGCGGGGCGGACGGCAAGCCGGTGGCGTCGGGCCCGCCGACGGCCGCGGAAGTGCGCGCCACCGCGCGGGGGTTCCTCGCGGCCTGGGCCGCGGGCGACGTGGACCGGGCGGCCGCGCTGACGGACGACCGCGAGGCGGCCCGGACGGCCCTGCGGTCGTACCAGAAGGACGCCCGGATGACGAAGGTGCGGCTCACGCCGGGCAAGCCCGCGGGCCGCACGAGCCCGACGGTGCCGTTCAAGGCGGCGGCGACGGTCTCGTACGAGGGAAACCGCAAGGCCGAGGGCGCGGTCGGCACGGTCCGCAAGCCGTACGCGTACGCGTCGGCGCTGCGGGTGGTGCGCCGGGCGTCCGACGGCCACACGCTCGTCGACTGGCGCCCCTCCGTCGTCCACCCGGAGCTGAAGCCCGGCGACCGCCTGGTCACCGGCGAGGCGGGCACTCCGCCGATCAAGGCCCTGGACCGCGAAGGACGCCCGCTGACCGCCGCGAAGTACCCCTCGCTCGGCACGGTCCTCGACGGCCTGCGCGACAAGTACGGCAAGAAGGCGGGCGGCACCGGCGGTATCGAGCTGCGGATCGTGCGCAAGGACGCGCGGGACGCGGCGCGCACGAAGACCAAGAGCGACGACGCGAAGGTGACGCCCGACAAGACGCTCCTGACGCTCGCGCCCGGCACCCCGGGCACCCTGAAGACCACGATCAGCCCCGCCGCGCAGGCGACGGCCGAGCGGGAGACGGCCAAGCGGAAGCGGGCGTCCGTCGTGGTGGTGAAGCCGAGCACCGGCGAGATCCTGGCCGTCGCCAACTCCAGCCCCGGCGGCTTCAACACGGCCTTCCAGGGCTCGCTCGCGCCCGGCTCCACGATGAAGGTCGTCTCGTCGGCGATGCTCCTGGAGAAGAAGCTCGCGGGCGTCGACAAGAAGCACCCCTGCCCCAAGTATGAGACGTACGGCGGCTGGAAGTTCCAGAACGACGACAAGTTCCAGATCAAGAACGGCACGTTCCGGGCGAGCTTCGCACGCTCCTGCAACACGGCCTTCATCAGCCAGGCGAAGAAGCTCTCCGACGACGACCTGACGAAGCAGGCCCGGGACGTCTTCGGGCTCGGCAACGACAACTGGTCGATCGGCGTGTCGTCGTTCGACGGCGCAGTGCCGGTGCAGTCGGACGCGCAGATGGCGGCGTCGCTCATCGGCCAGGGCGGGGTGCGGATGAACCCGCTGAACATGGCGTCGGTGGCGGCGACGGTCAAGTCCGGCACGTTCCGGCAGCCGTACCTGGTCCCGCCCGCCCTGGACAAGCGGAAGCTGGCGACGGCCGCGCGGAAGATGTCCCCCTCCACGGCGTCCGCCCTGCGCGACCTCATGCACTACACGGCGGTCGCGGGCACCGCGGTCAAGCCGATGTCGGGCCTCGGCTCCGACTCCGGCGCGAAGACCGGCTCCGCCGAGGTCGACGGGCAGAAGAAGCCCAACGGCTGGTTCACGGCGTACCGCGGGGACGTGGCCGCGGCGGCGGTGGTCCAGGCCGGCGGGCACGGCGGCGACTCGGCGGGCCCGGTGGTGCGGGCGGTGCTGCTGGCCGGAGGCTGAGGCCCGCGCGGCGGGGCGGCGGCCCGGCGAAGTGACGGGCCCGCGGGGTGACGGGCTCGCGGAGCGACGGGGCGGCCGGGTGACGGGGCGGCCAGGTGACGGGGCGGGCCGTCCGCTCCGCGGATACCTGGTCGCGTGGCGCGTACACGCACCGCTAGCGTGCGCCGCATGGGTACTTCTGCGAGCGACGCGCACGACACCGGCGGTTCACCCGCGCACCCCCGATTCGCCCGGGCCCTGCGCGAGCTCGGCCTCGGCGAACTGACCGGCGCGGTCCTGCGGTTCCCCGACCGGACCCGGACCGCCGCCGAGGCCGCCGCCGCGATCGGCTGCGCACTGAGCCAGATCTGCAAGTCCCTGGTCTTCGCCGCGGACGGGGTGCCCGTCCTCGTCCTCCTGGACGGCGCCTCGCGCGTCGACGTCGAGCGGGTGCGCCAGGAGCTCGGCGCGCGGCGGGTCACGCGGGCCGACGCGGCCCTCGTCCGGGAGACCACGGGGTACGCCATCGGCGGGGTGCCGCCCTTCGGGCACGCCACCAGGACCCGGGTCCTCGCCGACCGTTCGCTGCTCGCGCACGACGTGGTGTGGGCCGCCGCGGGCACCCCGCACACGGTGTTCCCCATGGCTCCCGAGGCCCTCGTCGCCCACGCCGGGGGCACCCTGGTGGACGTGCGCGAGGCCGCCGGAACCGCTCAATGACCCCGCTGGTCACCGCGGCCGTCCTGCTCGCCGCCGTCACCCACGCCGCCTGGAACGCGCTCGCCCACCACATCACCGACAAGCTCGTCGGCTTCACGCTCATCTCGGGCGGCGGCGCCCTCATCGGGTTGCTGCTCGCCCCCGTCGTGGAGGTCCCCGACGCCGGGGCATGGCCCTGGCTGCTGCTCTCCGCCGTCCTGCACGTCGGCTACTACGCGCTGCTCATGTGGTCCTACCGGCTCGGGGACTTCGGGCAGGCCTACCCCATCGCGCGCGGCACCGCGCCGCTGGTGGTGACCGTGCTCGCGGCCGTGTTCGTGGGCGAGGTGCCCGGCGGGTGGCAGGCCGCCGGGGTCGCCGTCTGCTCGGCCGGGCTCACCGGGCTCGCCCTGTGGGGCATCCGGGGCTCCGGGCGGCGGCCCGACTGGACCGCGCTCGGCGCCGCGCTCACCACCGGCGTCTCCATCGCGGCGTACACCGTCGTGGACGGGCTCGGCGTACGGGCGTCCGGCTCGTCCCTCGGGTACATCGCCTGGCTCATGCTCGTGCAGGGCACCGTCGTGCCGCTGTACGCGCTGTGGCGGTGGCGCGGGGGGTTCGTGGCGCGGGTGCGCCCTGCGGCCCCGCTCGGGCTGCTCGGGGCGGCCCTCTCCGTCTCCGCGTACGCGCTCGTCCTGTGGGCGCAGACGCGGGCGGATCTCGCGCCGATCTCCGCGCTGCGGGAGTCCTCGATCATCGTGGGGGCGGGGATCGGGGCGGTGTTCTTCAAGGAGCGGTTCGGGGCACCGAGGATGCTTGCGGCGGGCGTGATGGTGGCGGGGATCGGGCTGATGCTGCACGCGGGCTGACCCTGCCGGGGGCCTCCCCAGGCCCACCCCTTCCCGAAACTGGGGCTCCGCCCCAGACCCCGCTCCTCAAACGCCGGAGGGGCTGGATCTTTCAGCCCGTCCGGCGTTTGAGGACCGGGGGTACGGGGGCGGAGCCCCCGGAGCGGGAAGGGGCGGGCCAGGGGCGTCCCACGCGGGCTACGCCGACACCGTGCGCAAGGCCCGGAGTACGGCCTGGGGCCGGGCGTCCGCGGTGATGCCCTTGGCCATGGTGTGGGTGACGTAGGCGAAGGACAGGCCCGATGCGGGGTCGGCGAGGGCGAGGGTGCCGCCGCGGCCGGGGTGGCCGAAGGAGCCCGGGGTCAGGAGCGGGGCGGCGGGGCCGTGCAGCATGTAGCCGAGGCCGAAGCGGGTGCGGGTGACGAGGACCCGGTCGGCCCCGGCGGACGCCTCGCCGCGCGCGAGGGCCAGCGTCGCAGGCTCGAAGAGGCGCCCGCCCCCGTCGACGTCCCCGATGAGCGCGGCGTAGAAGCGGGCGAGCCCGTCGGCCGTGGCGATGCCGTTCGAGGCGGGCAGGGCGGCCGCACGGTAGGCGGGGTCGTTCTCGTCGGGCGCCGGGTCGATGACCGCGAAGGCGCGCCGCGTCAGGGAGGCGGGGTCCGCGTACGCCGCGGCGACCTCCGGCTTGGGCCGGGCGCGCAGCCCGCCGCGCCCGGTGTCGGCCGTGAGGCGCCCGAGGCGCCCGACCCGGGAGGCCTGGGCGTCGGGGAGCCCGAGCCACAGGTCGAGGCCCAGCGGCCCCGCGACCTCGTCCGCGATCCAGTCGCCGATGGCGCGGCCGGTGACGCGGCGCACCAGCTCCCCGGTGAGCCAGCCGAAGGTGTGCGCGTGGTAGCCGTGGTCGGTGCCCGGCTCCCACGCGGGCGCCTGCGCGGCGACGACCGCGGCCGCGAGGTCGGGCGAGTACGCCTCGGCGGGGGTCAGCGGCTGGTCGAGGACCGGCACCCCGGCCCGGTGGGCGAGCACGTGCCGCACGAGCGCCCGCTCCTTGCCGCGCGCCTTGAACTCCGGCCAGTACTCCCCCACGGGCGCGTCCAGGTCGAGGCGCCCGCGCTGGTGCAGCAGGAGCAGCGCGGCGGCGGCCACGCCCTTGGTGGCCGAGCGGACGATCTGGGCGGTGCCGGGCTCCCAGGGGGCGGGCGCGTCGGCGGCGCGCGTGCCGCCCCACAGGTTCACCACGCGCCGCCCGTCGCGGTACACGACGACCGCCGCGCCCCGCTCGCCGAGCGCGGTGAAGGTGCGCCGGAAGGCGTCCCCGACCGGTTCGTACCCGGGGGCGACCGTGCCGTGCACGTCGGTGTCCGCCCCCGCCACAGCCACTCCGTCAGCGTCCATACCTGAGCCAACCTCCCCGCGCCGCCGAAGATTCCGCTAGCGGGCCGCCCCCGCTGTCTTCGGATCGAAGCCGAAGGGAAGTTCCAGGCGGTGGCTGCGCATCAGCTCCTCGTCGGCGAGCAGCTCGCCGGTGGCGCCGTCGGCCGCGATGACGCCCTCGCTGAGGACCAGCGCCCTGGGGCACAGTTCGAGCGCGTACGGAAGGTCGTGCGTGACCATGAGGACGGTGACGTCCAACGCCCGCAGGATGTCGGCGAGTTCGCGGCGCGAGGCCGGGTCGAGGTTCGACGAGGGCTCGTCCAGGACCAGGATCTCCGGCTCCATCGCGAGGACCGTCGCCACGGCGACTCGGCGCCGTTGGCCGAAGGAGAGGTGGTGCGGCGGTCGGTCGGCGTACCCGTCCATGCCGACCCGGGCGAGCGCCTGGTGCACCCGTGCTTCGAGCTCCGGGCCGCGCAGGCCCGCCGCCGCGGGGCCGAAGGCGACGTCCTCGCGCACGGTCGGCATGAACAGCTGGTCGTCCGGGTCCTGGAAGACGATGCCGACCTTGCGGCGGATCTCCGCCATGTGCCGCTTGCCGACGGGCAGTCCGGCCACGGTGACGGTCCCGGCGCCCGCGGTGAGGATGCCGTTGAGGTGGAGCACGAGCGTCGTCTTGCCCGCGCCGTTCGGCCCGAGCAGGGCGACGCGCTCGCCGCGGGTGAGGGTCAGGTCCACGCCGAACAGGGCCTGGTGACCGTCGGGGTAGGCGTAGGCGAGGCCGGAGACCTCCAGGGAAGCGGTCACAGGGTCCATCCCAACAGGCAGACGACGAGGGCGGCCACGGGCAGGGCGAGGGCGTACGACCACTGGGCGCGGCTCGCCGTCACCTCGTCGATGACCGGCATGGAGCCCGTGTAGCCCCGGCTCACCATCGCCAGGTGCACGCGCTCGCCCCGTTCGTAGGAGCGGATGAACAGCGCCCCCGCGGACTTGGCGAGCACGCCCCACTGGCGTACGCCGCGGGCCTCGAAGCCGCGGGACTCGCGCGCGATGCGCATGCGGCGCATCTCGTCGGCGATGACGTCGCCGTAGCGGATCATGAAGGAGGCGATCTGCACGAGGAGCGGCGGGAGCCGCAGGCGCTGGAGGCCGAGGAGCAGTTCGCGCAGCTCCGTGGTGGCGGCGAGCAGCACCGAGGCGGCGACGCCGAGGGTGCCCTTGGCGAGGACGTTCCACGCGCCCCACAGGCCGCTCTCGCTGAGCGAGAGGCCGAGGACGTGCACGCGCTCGCCCTGCGCGACGAACGGAAGGAGCAGCGCGAACCCCACGAAGGGGATCTCGATCAGCAGCCGCTTCAGGAGGAACGGGGGCGGCACGCGGGCCGCGTACGCGACGGTCGCGAGCAGCGCGGCGTACGCGGCGAAGGCCCAGAGCGCCTCGCGCGGGGTGGACACCACCACGACCACGAAGCAGAGGACGGCGGTGAGCTTGGCGTGCGGCGGCAGCGTGTGCACCGGGGAGCGGCCGTGGCGGTACAGGCGGTGCGCGTGGCCCGCGCCCACGTCAGGCGCTCTCGGCGGGCTCGGCCACGGCGGCCGTCCCCGCCGGGTCCGCCTGGTCCGCGTGCGGGGCGCGCCGCCTGCGCACCGCCCAGAAGACGCCGGTGCCCGCGACGACGGTCACGCCGACGCCGATGACGCCCGCGAGGCCGCCGGAGAGGCGGGCGTCGGTGATGCCCTCCACGCTGTAGTCGAAGAAGGGCGAGTCCTTGGCGGCGTGCTCCTCCTCCTTGCGGTCGATGCCCTTGTCGTGGGCGACCTTCTCCAGGCCGTCGGGGTTCGTGGAGGCGTAGAAGGAGACGAATCCGGCGAGGGCCAGCGAGGCGACCAGGCCCGCGGCCCACAGCTTGCGGTGGGAGCGGGCCACGGGGGCGGGGGCGGCGGCGGGCGCGTCGACGAGTGCGCCCCCCACGCGCAGCTTGAGCGGCGCGGTCAGGCCGCGGGCGCCGTGCACCAGGTCGGGCCGCACGGCGATCACCGCGCCGACCGTGAGCGCGGTGATGGCGGCCTCGCCGACGCCGATGAGGACGTGGACGCCGACCATGGCGGTGGCGACCTTGCCGATCGGCACGTCGGTGGTGCCGCCGACGGCGTAGATGAGGGTGAAGGCGGCGGCCGCGGCCGGCACGGAGAGCAGGGCCGCCGTGAACGCGGCGGCGGTGAGCGAGCGGCGGCCGCGCGGCAGGACCTTCGCCAGGCCCCGGAAGACCGCGTACGCCACGACCGTGGTGACGACCGCCATGACCGTGATGTTCACGCCGAGCGCGGTCAGGCCGCCGTCCGCGAACAGGACGCCCTGCATGAGCAGCACCACGGAGACGCACAGGACCCCTGTGTAGGGGCCCACGAGTATCGCCGCCAGGGCGCCGCCGAGGAGGTGGCCGCTCGTCCCGGCGGCGACGGGGAAGTTCAGCATCTGCACGGCGAAGATGAAGGCCGCCACGAGACCCGCGAGCGGCGCCGTGCGTTCGTCCAATTCACGTCGCGCCCCGCGCAGCGCGACGGCGACGGCACCCACCGCGGCGACGCCCGCGGCGGCGGATACGGGAGCGTTGATGAATCCATCGGGGACATGCATGCGCGCGCTCCTGGAAAGGTGCATGTCGTGAGCGTGGGGAGGCACTCACGCGAAATGAGCGGATCGCTCCCGAGCGGGACGCTCGTGAACCTTTCAATGATGTGCGCTCCTGCGAAAAGGTCGCAAGAGCGCAGGAGCACCAATACGCGCCCCCGCCCGCGCCCCGGAACAGCGCCCCTCCAAACGCCTCAACATCTGTACATATGCGACATTGGGGAGAGGGCTTCCGCCTGTGCGCGGGCCGGGACGACGAGAGGACAGAGCCATGTCAGTGGTCGAACAAGTCACCCGGGCCCACCTCGTCACCGACTCCCCCGACGACCACGTCGTCGTCCCCGTCGCCCTGCGGTACGACCCGGACGCCGACCCGGCTTCCGTGCGCATCGGCCTGCCCGGCACGGTGGCCGCGGACCACCCCGGAGCACCCGACTGGGTCCTCGACCGCGACCTCCTGGAGCGGGGGCTGAGGGCCCCGGCGGCCGAGGGCGACGTACGGATCTGGCCGTGCGGGCGGGTGCAGGCGGTGGTGGAGTTCCACACGCCGAACGGCGTGGCGGTCGTGCAGTTCGACTCGTCCGCGCTGGTGCGCTTCCTGCGTCGTACGTACACGGCCGCCACGCCGGTCAGTCACTGAGCGCCCGGGGGCGCGGGCGTCACACGCCCACGGGCTCCCGCCGCCCGTCGCGGTCGCCGGTGGCCGGGGGCGCCATGTCCTTCAGGCCCTCGCCCTCGACGTCCACGTTCGGCAGCGCCCTGTCGAGCCAGCGCGGCAGGCTCCAGGCCCTGCGGCCGAGGAGCGCGAGCACGGCCGGGACGATCGCCATGCGCACGATGAACGCGTCGAAGAAGACCGCGATCGCGAGGCCGAATCCGATCATCTTGACCATCTGCTCGCCGGAGCCGATGAAGCCCGCGAAGACGGCGATCATGATGACGGCGGCCGCCGTCACGACCCGCGCGCCGTACTTGAAGCCGGTGACGATCGCGTCCTCGGGGCTCTCCCCGTGGACGTACGCCTCGCGCATCCGGGTCACCAGGAACACCTCGTAGTCCATCGCGAGGCCGAAGACGACGCCCACCATGAAGATCGGCATCATGCTCATGATCGGGCCGGTCTGCTCCACGCCGAACAGCGAGCCGAGCCAGCCCCACTGGAAGACCGCGACCACGGCGCCGAGCGCGGCGAGCACCGAGAGCAGGAAGCCGAGCGCCGCCTTGAGCGGGACGAGGACCGAGCGGAAGACGACGATCAGGAGCAGGAAGGCGAGGCCCACGACCAGCGCGAGGTACGGGATCAGCGCGTCGTTGAGCTTCTGCGAGACGTCGATGTTCATGGCCGTGGTGCCGGTGACCATGACGTCGGCGCCGCTGTCGGCCTTGACGTCCTCGGCCTCGTCGCGGATCGCGTGGACGAGGTCCTCGGTCTCGGTGCCGCTCGGCTTGGAGGACGGCACGACGCTGATGATCGCGGTGTCGCCCGCCTTGTTGAACACCGGCGGGCTCACCGTGAGCACGTCGTCCAGGCCGCCGATCTTCTTGGCGACGGCGGCGGCCTCGCCCTTGGGGTCGGCGACGCCCTTGAGGTCGGTGACCGTCATCAGCGGGCCGTTGTAGCCGGGGCCGAAGCCGTCCGCGATGAGGTCGTAGGCCTTGCGCTGGGTGGTGGAGGTGGGCTGCGCGCCGTCGTCGGGCAGGCCGAGTTCGAGGCCGGCGACCGGCACCGCGGCGGCGCCGAGGCCGAGCACGCCGAGCAGCAGGACGGCGAGCGGGCGGCGGACCACGAAGCGGGCCCAGCGGGTGCCGAGGTTCTCCTTCGCGGGCGCGGCGGACTCCGCGGCCCGCGGCGCGGCCTTCGCGCCGCGGCCGAACCGCTTGCCCTTCACGCCCGCGGGCCTGACCTTGCGGCCCGCGTACCCGAGCAGCGCCGGGACCAGGGTGAGTGCGATCAGGACGGCGATGGCGACGGTGCCTGCCGCCGCGACGCCCATCTTGGTGAGCATCGGGATGTTGACGACCGCGAGCCCGACCAGCGCGATGACCACCGTCAGACCGGCGAAGACCACCGCGGAGCCCGCCGTGCCGACGGCCCGGCCCGCCGCGTCCTCGCGGTCGCGGCCCTCGGCCAGCTCGGCGCGGTAGCGCGAGACGATGAACAGGGCGTAGTCGATGCCGACCGCGAGGCCGATCATCATGGCGAGCGTCGACGTGGTCGTACCGAGGTCGAGCGCGCTGGCGAGCGCGGTGATCGACGAGACGCCGATGCCGACGCCGATCAGGGCGGTGAGCAGCGGAAGCCCGGCCGCAACGAGCGAGCCGAAGGTGATGACAAGGACGACGGCGGCGACGGCGATGCCGATGATCTCCGTGGCGCCGGTGTGCGGCACGGCCTGGAGCGCGTCGCCGCCGACCTCGACGGTCATGCCGCCGGTGCGGGCCTTGTCGGTGGTCTTCTCCAGGGCGTCCCGGCTGTCGTCGGACAGCTCCATGGAGGTGACCTTGTACGTCACCGACGCGTAGGCCGTGGTGCCGTCCTTGGAGACCGTCTTGGCCGCGAACGGGTCGTCGGCGCGCGCCACCTGGTCCGAGCCGGACTTGAGCGCGGTCACGGTCTTGCTGATCGCGGCCTTGTTGGCCGGGTCGGTGACCTTCTCGCCGTCCGGCGCCTTGAACACCACGCGGGCGGCGGCGCCGTCGGCGCTGGCCTCGGGGGCGCGCTGCTCCAGGAGGTCGAAGGCCTTCTGTGCCTCCGTGCCCGGTATCGAGAAGGAGCTGGACGCGGCGGTGGGCGCGGACGCGGCGCCGACCCCGGCGAGGGTGAGCAGCGCGATCCAGATCAGAGTGACGAAGTGCCGCCGCCGGAAGGCGGTTCGCCCTAGTTTGTAGAGAAAGGTGGCCACGAGAACGTATCTCCCGGTCAGGTCGTGGTGGTGGATGGGCAGGGGGAACCAGCCCGACGACGTGAGCGGTCGCGTCAGGTGGGATCGGGGGTGTGCCCGGCTAGACGCCGAGCACGGGCAGGATCACGGCGTCCACGTAGGCGCCGAGGAAGGCGCGGTCCATGGGGCGGCCGTCGATGTTCTCGCGGGCGTTGTAGACACCGGCGAGCATGTAGATGACGTAGTCGAGGGCCGGGTGGTCGGCGGGGACCTCGCCGCGCTCCACGGCCCGCCGCAGCAGGTCGTCGAACGCCTTGAGCTCGGGCTCGACGAACAGCTCCCTGAGCGCCTGGCCGAGCTCAGGGTCCTTGTACGCGGCGTGCGCCATGCTGCGCAGGAGCAGGGCGTCGCTCTCCATCTGGCAGTCGTCCGCGCGGGCGACCATCGCGTGGAAGTCGCCGCGCAGCGAACCGGTGTCGATGTCGGCGACGGACCCGCGCTGGTTGTGCTTGAGCGCCCGCGCGACCAGCTGGATCTTGCCGCCCCACTGGCGGTAGAGCGTGGCCTTGCTGGAGTGCGTGCGCGCGGCGACGGCGTCCATGGTGAGGCCCTCGTACCCGACCTCGCGGACCAGGTCGAGCACGGCCTCGTACAGCTCGGCCTCCCGCTCGGGGGTGATCCGGCTGCGCCGGGCCGCTACCGCTTCCGCCATGACCGTCGCCTTCCTGTGCCGCCTGCCCCCTTACTCTACGGGCCGCCACTAGCGAAACGAAACGGTTTCGTACGTGTGCTCCATCACAGGAACGAAACGGTTTCGTTCACCAGGGCGACCGGCGCGGCGCCGCCGAAAAAGTTGCTGGACCAACAAGCTCGGCAAAGCATGGGGACGTGACCCAGGCGTACCTCCGCTTCCCCCACATCAGCGGCGACCGGCTCTGCTTCGTCGCCGAGGACGACCTGTGGGTGGCCCCGCTCGCCGCGGCGGGCGCCCCACCGGGCCGGGCCTGGCGGGTGACGGCCGACCGCACCAAGCTCGGCCACCCCCGCTTCGCCCCGGACGGCCGCCACATCGCGTACACGAGCTGGCGCAGTCTCGACCCGGAGATCCACCTCGCGCCGGTGGACGGCGGGGCCGCGCGGCGCCTGACCTACTGGGGCTCCCCGGACACCCGGGTCTGCGGCTGGACGCCCGACGGGCAGATCCTCGCCGTGTCCTCGCACGGCCAGCCCTTCTCGCACTTCTGCTGGGCCTACAGCGTGCCCACCGACGGCTCCCCCGGCGGCAAGCTGCCCTGGGGGCCGGTCCACGACATCGCCGTCGACGACCTCGACGGCGAGCGCAAGACGCTGCTCCTGACCGGCAAGCCGCCGCACGAGCCCGCCGCCTGGAAGCGCTACCGGGGCGGCGCCACGGGCCGGCTGTGGCTGCACGGCGAGCACGTCCTGAAGGACCTCGAAGGGCATCTGGACGCGCCCATGTTCGTGGCCGGGCGCCTCGCCTTCCTCTCCGACCACGAGGGCGTCGGCAACCTCTACTCGTGCCTGCCCGACGGCAAGGACCTGCGGCGCCACACCGACCACGACGCCTTCTACGCCCGGCACGCGGCCAGCGACGGCACCCGCGTCGTCTACCAGTGCGCGGGCGAGATCTGGCTCGTGGAGGACCTGGCCCCCGACTCGGTG
The DNA here is from genome assembly GCF_022698285.1 of Streptomyces sp. AN091965. Classification (NCBI taxonomy): domain Bacteria; kingdom Bacillati; phylum Actinomycetota; class Actinomycetes; order Kitasatosporales; family Streptomycetaceae; genus Streptomyces; species Streptomyces sp. AN091965. Next base: position 4,382,314 of record NZ_JALDMY010000001.1, read on the forward strand.
CCGCGCCGCGTCCCGGTGACCATCGGCGGCCCGCGCGCGGGCCGGCGCACCTACCAGGTGCCCGCCGCCCACCACGTCGACGCCCTCTCCGTGGACACCACAGGCCGGGCGAGCGCGGTCGTGGTCCGGGGCAGCCTGTACTGGCTGACCCACCGCGACGGCCCCGCCCGCACCATCGCCGACACCCCCGGCGTCCGCGTCCGGCTCCCCGAGATGCTCGGCACCGGCGGACAGGTCGCCTACGTCACCGACGCCGAGGGCGAGGACGCGATCGAGATCGCCTATCTGCCCCGGGCCAGCGGCGAGCGCGAGCCGCGCCGCCTCGCGTCCGGGGAGCTCGGACGGGTCCTGGAGCTGGTGTCCGACCCCGACGGCGAGCGGCTCGCCATCGCCTCGCACGACGGACGCCTGCTCCTCGTGGACGCGACGGAGGACTCCAACGGCGAGGTCACCGAGCTGATCCGGTCCCTCAACGGACCGGTGCGCGACCTCGCCTTCTCCCCCGACGGCGCCTGGCTCACCTGGTCGCACCCCGGCATCGGCCGCTCCCTGCGGCAGATCAAGCTGGCCCGGATCGAGGGCCCGGGGGCGCGCACGGTCATCGACGTCACCAACGGCCGCTTCGAGGACGAGAACCCGGTGTTCACCCGGGACGGCCGCTATCTGGCCTTCCTGTCCTGGCGCGGCTTCGACCCCGTCTACGACGTGCACACCGGCGACCTGTCCTTCCCGCTCGGCTGCCGCCCCTATCTCGTCCCGCTGTCCTCCGCCACCCCCTCCCCCTTCGCGCTCCTCCCGGACGGGCGGCCCGCGGCGGGCGGGCTCGACCCGGACGACGACGAGTCCCGGGACGGGCAGGTGACCGTGGAGGCGGAGGGCCTGGAGAGCCGGGTGACGCCGTTCCCGGTGGCCGCGTCCAAGTACTCGGCCCTCTACCCGGTGAGCGGCGGCGGCCTGGTGTGGCTGCGCTGGCCGATCTCGGGCGCCCTCGGTGAGACCTTCGCCAATCCGGCCGACACCTCGGGACGGCCGACCCTTGAGTACTTCAACATCACCAAGGCCAAGAAGTCCGAACTCGTCGACCACCTCGACTGGTTCGCGCTCAGCGGCGACGGCAGCAGGCTCGTCGTCGTCGACGAGGGCGAGCTGCGGGCCGTGCCGTCCACGGAGTCCGGCGACGGCGACACCACGGTCTGGATCGACCTGCGGCGCATCCTGCACGACGTCGACCCGGCCGCCGAGTGGCGCCAGTCCTTCGACGAGGCGGGCCGGCTGATCCGCGCCTACTTCTGGGACCCCGGGATGTGCGGCATCGACTGGGACGCCGTCCTCGACCAGTACCGGCCGCTCGTGGAGCGCGTCGCGTCGCCCGACGAGTTCGCCGACCTGCTCCGGGAGGTCCTCGGCGAGCTGGGCACCTCCCACGCCTACGTGAGCGCCGCCCGGCGCAACGAGGGCCCCGCCCACTACCAGCGCGCCATCGGCCTGCTCGGCGCCAACCTCGTGCGCCGCGACGACGGCTGGATGGTCAAGCGCATCCTGCCCGGCGAGTCCTCCGACTCCAAGGCGCGCTCCCCACTGGCCGGTTCGGGCATCCGGGAGGGCGCCGTGCTCACGCACGTGGACGGGCGCCCGGTGGACCCGGTGACCGGCCCGTCCCCGCTGCTCGCCGCGGCGGGCGGGACCACCGTGGAGCTGACCTTCCAGCCCGCCGAGGGCGAGGGCCGCGCCCGGCGCGTCGCCGTCGTACCGCTGATCGACGAGCGGCCGCTGCGCTACCAGGACTGGGTCGCCAAACGCCGCGGTGTCGTACGGGACCTCAGCGGCGGCAAGTGCGGCTATCTGCACATCCCCGACATGGGCGGCTCCGGCTGGGCCCAGTTCAACCGCGATCTGCGCCTGGAGGTCTCCCGGCCCGCGCTGATCGTCGACGTGCGCGGCAACGCGGGCGGGAACATCAGCGAACTCGTCGTGGAGAAGCTGACCCGGAAGATCCTGGGCTGGGACCTCACGCGCGACGCGCAGCCCGTGTCGTACGCGTCCAGCGCGCCCCGGGGCCCCGTGGTGGCCCTCGCGGACGAGGCGACCTCGTCCGACGGCGACATGATCACGGCCGTGTTCAAACTCCTCGGGCTCGGGCCCGTGGTGGGGCAGCGGACCTGGGGCGGCGTCGTCGGCATGACCGGGCGGCACGCGCTCGGCGACGGCACGGTGATCACCGTGCCGATGAACGCGGGCTGGTTCGACGCGTACGGCTGGAGCATGGAGAACCACGGCGTCGAGCCCGACCTCGCCGTGCTGCGCACCCCGCTCGACTGGGCCGAGGGGCGCCACGCCCAGCTCGACGACGCGGTGCGGGTCGCGCTCGACCTCCTCGCCGCGCGCCCCGCGGCCGTCCCTCCCGGGTACGACGACGTGCCCGACCGGCGGCGGCCCCCGCTCCCGCCGCGGGGGGCGAACGGAGCGTAACTGTCCGACATGCGTGGGATGTCGGTGCGTGTCAGGCTGGTCGAGGCCCAATCCCCTCACCCACATTGGGAGTGAAACTTCATGGGCATCAAGGACCAGTTCCAGGACAAGGCGCAGGAGCTCTCCGAAAAGGCCAAGCAGGCCGCGCAGCGGGGGCGGAGCGAGGCGGGCGAGCGGTCCTCGCAGGCGCGCGAGCAGTCGCAGGACTCCCTGGACGACGCGCAGCGCGAGGCGGAGGACCGGTTCAACCGCGACTACGACGCGTAACGCTGCGCTGTGCTTGGGCGGGTGAGTGGGGTTTCCTCCCACCCACCCGCCCTTTCATGCCCCGGCTTTCGCCTGCCCGGCCCCGACGCGGAGCGCTGCCGCCCGGTGGGGGCGGGCGGTGGGACCACCCCCGCGCCCCGCGGACGGGTGGGCACAGCGCCGAGGTGCCGCCCAGCCGTCCCGCCAGGGCCCGAGGCCAAGGTGCGGCCCGGGCTGTCAGTGGGGCCGGACGGCCTCGTCGGCGGAGCCGCCCGCGCCGACCAGGCCCCTGGACACCTGCCCGAGCCGCGGCTCCAGACGCCGCATCTCGCGCTGCCCGACCCCTGCGATGATCCCGGGCAGATAGGGCCGCGCCCCCTGCATCCCCCGCAGCCACCACTGCCCGTAGACGTGGGCGGAGCGCCGCTCGATCCCCGCCACGAGCCGGTCGACCGCGGGCCCCAGCGGATAGGTCTTGTTGGACGGCCACGGAAGGCGCTGCCGCAACTCCCGCATCACGTCGTCCTGGTCGGCCCCCCGCACCATGTCGGTGTCCGTCCAGGACAGGTACCCGACCCCCACCTTCACGCCCTTGTACCCGACCTCGGCCCGCAGCGCGTGCGCGTACGCCTCCACGCCGGACTTGGACGCGCAGTACGCGGTCATCATCGGCGCCGGAGTCATCGCCGCGAGCGAGGCGATCTGCAGCAGATAGCCCCGGCTCTCGGCGAGCACGGGCAGGAACGCCCGCGCCGTCACCGCGCTGCCGATCAGGTTGACCTCGATGACCCGCCGCCAGGCGACGGGGTCCGAGTCCATGAAGGGCCCGCCGCTGGCGACGCCCGCGTTGGCGACCACGACGTCGGCCTTGCCGAAGCGCTCCTTGACCTCCGCCGCCACCCGCGCCATCGCCTCGTGGTCGGTGACGTCCGCGTACCAGAAGTCGCTCTCGGTGTGCAGCCGCCCGCTGACCCGCTTCAGCTCCTCCGGCTCCAGGCCCACGAGCGCGACGCGCGCGCCGCGTGCCGACAGCTTGCGGGCGAGGAGTTCACCGACCCCCCGCGCCGCACCCGTGACGACCGCGACCTGTCCCTCCAGGCTGACCTTGCTCACGCGCCCTCCTTCAGTCGTGCGGACGTTCCGTCCAGATACGTGTCGGCGAGTTCCGCGACGGCCCGCGTCACGGCCTCCGGCGCCTCCACGGGTGTCATGTGGCCGATCCCCACCAGCTCGGTCAGGCCGGTGCACTCTGGCAGCGCCGCCGCGAGCCGCCGCGCGTGGACGAGGGGCGTCAGCCGGTCCGCGGTCCCGGCGAGCACGGCCGTGGGCACCGTCAGGTCGGCGAGCCCGGCGTCGAGCCGAAGGCCGTCGAGCACGTGCGCCCAGCGGTACCGCGGCACGCGCGGGCACGCGTGCACGATCCGCGCGCACGCCTCGACCCGCTCGGGGGCCGAACCGGGGCCCATCGTGGCGTACTTGAGCAGCCTGCGGGCGAGCGGCGTGACCGGGCCCATCGGCGCCCGCGCGGCAAGCACCCGCCGGGTGAGCAGGGTCCGTGCCGCGCCCGCCCGCAGCGGCAGCACCGTCGACTCGGCGACCAGGCGCGAGCTGCCCGTGCTGCACAGCAGCGCCGCCGCCGCGTGCGCGCGCACCCCGGGCCGCGCGGCCGCCGCCATCAGCGTCATGCCGCCCATGGAGTGCCCGACGAGCACCGCCCGCTCGCCGGGCGCGAGCGTCGCGGCGAGCACGGCCTCCAGGTCGTCGGCGAGCGCCCGCGTGCTGTATCCGGCGGCCTCCACCGGCACTTCGCTGCGCCCGTGCCCGCGCTGGTCGTACGCGATGACGCGGCGCGTGGCCGACAGGGCCCGGATCTGCGCGGCCCAGAACGCGGTCGAGCAGGTCCAGCCGTGGACGAGGACCACGGCGGGCGCGCCGTCGGGCCCGTGCGCCTCGACGTGCAGCCGGGTGCCGTCGGCCGACACGGCGCTCAGCTCGCGCGCGGCGAGGGGCGGCGCGAACGGACCGACCAGGGCGTGCCCGCGGCCCCTCACGCGGAGACCTCAAGGGCGCGGCCGCCCCGGTCGGCGGGGGACGCGGCCGGGGGCCGCAGCACCTCGTACTCGTTCAGGTCCACGCTGCGCGTCGCCGTGCGGAACTCCGTCGTCGTGCCGGGCCAGACCGTCGTGTTGACGCCGTTGGCGTCCAGGTACCAGCTGGTGCAGCCGCCGGTGTTCCACACGGTGCGCTTCATGCGCTCCTGCACGCGGCGGTTCCACGCGTCGACCGCGCTCGGCCGGGCGGCGAGGGCGGCCCGGCCGCCGAGGACGTCCAACTGCCGCAGGTAGTCGGCCAGGTAGTTCAGCTGGGACTCGATCATGAGGATCATGGAGGAGTTGCCCAGGCCGGTGTTCGGGCCGATGACGGTGAGGAAGTTGGGGAAGCCCGCCGCGGTCGCGCCGCGCAGCGCCTTCATGCCGTCCTTCCAGGTCTCCATGAGCGTGTGGCCGTCGTCGCCCACCACGCGGTCGGCGATCGGCATGTCCGTGACGTGGAAGCCGGTGCCGAAGACGATCGCGTCGACCTCGGCCTCGGTGCCGTCGGCGGCCACGACCGTGGAGCCGCGCACCTCCGCGAGGCCGCTCGCGACCACGTCCACGTGCGGCTGCGCGAGCGCCGGGTAGTAGCTGTTGGACAGCAGGATGCGCTTGCAGCCGATGCGGTACGTCGGCGTCAGCTTGGCGCGCAGCTCCGGGTCCTTGATGGCGCGCGCCATGTTCCGCTTGGCGATGCTCTCGACCAGGCCCAGTTCGTTCGGCCGCTTGGTGAACGCCTGCACCTGGAGCTCGCGGATGCCCCACAGCAGGCCGCGCCGCAGCTGCGTGGTGAACGGCAGCTGCCGGTGCAGCCAGCGCTCGGCCCCGGTGATGTCCCGGTCGGCGCGCGGCATGACCCACGGCGGCGTGCGCTGGAAGAGCGTGAGGCGGCGTACGTCACGCTGGATCTCCGGCACGATCTGGATCGCGGACGCCCCGGTGCCGATCATCGCGACGCGCTTGCCGCGCAGGTCGTAGTCGTGGTCCCAGCGGGCGGAGTGGAAGACCTTGCCGGGGAAGGTGTCGAGGCCGGGGATGTCGGGCGTCTTCGGGTCGGACAGCGGCCCGGTGGCGGAGACCACGACATCGGCGGTGAGGTGCCCCTGGCTGGTCCGAAGCTCCCACAGCAGCCGCTCGCCGTTCCAGCGCGCCCCGCGGACCTCGGTGTCGAGGCGGATGTGCGGCCGCAGCCGGAAGGTGTCGGCGACCCGTTCCAGGTAGTCCCAGATGTGCTCCTGGCCGGAGAAGGTGCGCGGCCAGTCGGGGTTGGGCGCGAAGGAGAACGAGTACAGATGGGACGGCACGTCGCAGGCGCAGCCCGGATAGCTGTTGTCGCGCCAGGTGCCGCCGACCGCGCCCGCGCGCTCCAGGACGACGAAGTCGGTGACGCCCTCGCGGCGCAGTCGCACGGCCGCCCCGAGGCCGCCGAACCCGGATCCGATCACCGCCACCCGGACGTGCTCGTGCGCCTTGTCGCGTACCCGCTTGCGCTCGGCCATGCCGCCGCCTCCCGAAGTCCATGACTCTGCCAGTAATCGCTGGCACAATCGGAGCGTAGAGCAGCTCCGTACTCGTGGGTAGGGGTCGACGGGGGAAAGTTACCGACGGTAGGACTCGGGCCTGCGCATAGGGTGCGGGTTGTGGCAGGAGACGGGGCGGACGCGGTGACGGACGGGACGGCAGGGGCGACGGGCACGGGCGGCGACCGACCGCCGGTGCGCGAGTACCGCATGGACGAACTCGCCGCGGCGGCCGGGATCACCGTGCGCACCGTGCGCTTCTACCGCGAGCGCGGCCTCATCCCGCCCCCGCGCCGCGCGGGCCGCATCGCCTGGTACGACGACCACCACCTGGCCCGTCTGCGCACCATCGCCGCCCTGCTGGAGCGCGGCCACACCCTCCAGGGCATCGCCGAGCTGGCCGAGGCCTTCGAGAAGGGCCGCGACGTGGCCGAACTCCTCGGCATCGACGGCCCGTCGGAGGAGACCCCGGTCCGCCTCACGCCCGAGGAGCTGGCCGACCGCTTCGCGGGCCAGGTCACCCCGGAGAACCTGGCGGCCGCGATGGAGTTCGGCTATCTGGGCACCGACGGCGACGACATCGTGCACATCAGCAACCGCCTGCTCGACGCCTCGGCCGCCCTGGTGCGCAAGGGCATTCCGCTGGCGTCCGTCATGGAGGCGGGCCGGCGCATCCGCGAACACGCGGACGCGCTGGCCGAGTTGTTCGTCGCGTTCACCGTCGAGCATGCCGCCGAGCACCCGGAGGTGACGGCGGACGAGCTGCGCCCGCTCGCCAAGAGCGTGGTGGAGGCGGAGCTCTCCCTGGCTCTCGACCGGCGCCTGAACCGGCCCTGAGCCCGCCGCCCTGAGCCGGCCCTGGGTCCGCCGCCCTGAACCAGCCCGCTCCGGCCCTGCGGCCCGGTCAGCCCTGCGGCCCGGTCAGCTCGGCAGCCACCAACGCGCCTTGTAGATCCCCCCGCCTGCCAGGTGATAGCTGCCGCTCGGCCGGTGCACGCTGACCCGCGTCGTCCACCAGGTCTCCCCCAGGCCGCCCTCCGGCACGGTGCTGAGCACCTGCCCGGTGCGCGGGTCGTTGCCGACCGCCTTCACCTTGTCCCGGTCGATCAGCTCGTGGCCCGCGTAGTCGCGCACGAAGGCTCCCGTCCGCTTCTCGTACTGGAACACCGCCGCGTTGGTCGTCACCCACAGCCGCCCCGGCCGCCCCGCCACCGGGAACAGGTCGTGGCCGCCCGCCGTCCGCCCCGGCACGGCCACCGGCAGCGGCGTGGCGGAGGTCCGGGTGAGCGCGGGCCGCGCGGGGTCCTCGCCGACCTCGTACGTCACCAGTTCGTCGTCGCCGATCGCCCACAGGACGCGCCGCGCCCGGTCCCAGTACAGGCCGTGCGCGCCCTTGAGGCCCGCCTGCGCGTACCGCGTGGCGTCCGGCCCGCACGAGGCGGCGTACAGGCGCACCAGCGCGCCGGTGCTGCACGCGACCGCCACGTTGCCGTCGGGCAGCAGTTCGGCGGAGTGCGGATTGAACAGGTCGTCGCCGGGGCCGATCGCGGTCCCCCAGTAACGGCGGCCCGACGGGTGCTCCACGGCGGCCACGAACCCGAAGGACGCCGTCGTCAGGACCAGCGTGCGGCCCCGCAGCCGCCGCGGCCTGGCCTCGCACGGGTAGACCCAGCTCGCCTCGGGCCGCAGGTCCGCGTAGCGCGGGTCGCCGAGCGGCGAGAACTGCCAGCGCACGACGGACGGATCGGCGGCCGGGTCCCACTCCCGCCGCCGCGGGTCGAGGACGAGCAGGCGCCTGCTCGCCTGCTCGGTGACGAGCACGGGAGGGGTGCCCGGGGGCACCCCGCGCGGCGCGGCCCCGGCCGCGGCGGGAGCCGCGCCCAGCGCGCCCGCGGCGCCCGCCCCGATCAGAAAACTCCGTCTGGAAAGACCAGCAGCCATGAAGCCCCCTCGCCCGACCGGCAGTTGACGCGCTCGCCATGTACGCGTCCGCAATCTGCCATGCCGTACGGGGGCGGGACAGCCCTCCGCCGGACCTTTCACCGGCGGTTCGCCCGGAGGGCGCAAGCAGGCGGCTTCCCGGGCCTACTCGTAGACGACGGTCACCGGGGCGTGGTCCGACCAGCGCTCGTCGTGCGTCGCGGCCCGCTCGACGAAGCCCTTGACCGCGCGGCCCACGAGGCCGGGCGTCGCGACGTGGTAGTCGATGCGCCAGCCCGAGTCGTTGTCGAAGGCGCGGCCCCGGTAGGACCACCACGAGTACGGCCCCTCGACGTCCGGGTGCAGGACGCGCACGACGTCGCCGAACTCGGCGAACACCTCCGACATCCAGGCGCGCTCCTCCGGCAGGAAACCGGAGTTCTTCTTGTTGCCGCGCCAGTTCTTGAGGTCCGCCTCCTGGTGGGCGATGTTCCAGTCGCCGCAGACGAGGACCTCACGGCCGTCCGCCGCGGCCCGCGCCTTCAGGTCCTTCAGATAGGCGAGGAACTCCCCCATGAACCGGATCTTCTCGTCCTGCCGCTCGGTGCCGACCTCGCCCGAGGGCAGGTACAGGCTCGCGACCGTGACGCCCGGCAGGTCCGCCTCCACATAGCGCCCGCTCCCGTCGAACTCGGCGGACCCGAAGCCGACCCGCACGCGCTCCGGCTCCCGCCGCGTGTACAGCGAGACGCCCGCGCGGCCATTCGCCGCGGCCGGGGCGTGCGTCACGTGCCAGCCCTCGGGCGCGCGCACCTCCTCCGGCAGCTGCTGCGGCTCGGCCCGCACCTCCTGCAGGCACAGCACGTCGGCGCCGGTGCCGTCGAGCCACTCCACGAACCCCTTCTTGGCGGCGGCCCGCAGCCCGTTCACATTCACGCTGGTCACAGTGAGCATCCCGGCACCCTACCGGCACACTGGAGGCGACCGCCGCAGCCACCACACCTTCTGCATAGGGATACGATTCACAGCATGGACATACGCCGGGTCGCCTTCGACCACCCCGACGCCGTGAAGCTCAACGACCGTGTCCAGGCCGAGTACGCCGAGCGCTACGGGGACGAGGGCGACGTCACGCCGCTGGACCCGACGATGTTCCGGCCGCCGCGCGGCCTCTACCTCATCGCGTACGACGCCGCGGACGCGCCCGTGGCGACGGGCGGCTGGCGCGTGATGGACGAGAACGGCGAGGGGTACGCGGACGGCGACGCCGAGATCAAGCGCATGTACGTCGTCCCCGAGGCGCGCGGCCTCGGGCTCGCCCGGCGGATCCTGGCCGCCCTGGAGGAGGACGCCCGCGCGGCGGGGCGGGCCCGCATGGTCCTCGAAACCGGCACCAAGCAGCCCGAGGCCATCGCCCTCTACGCCTCCAGCGGCTACGCCCTCTGCGACCGCTTCGGCTACTACCGCTTCCACGACCTGAGCCGCTGCTACGCCAAGCCCTTGCGCTGAGCTCCGCGCCACCCCGGCCCACGCCGGACCACGCCGTGCCGTCGTCCGTCTACCGGCCCGCCGTGGCCGCTCGCGCAGTTCCCCGCGCCCCCAGCGGGCCCCTCGCCGGGCCGGGCTGAGCCGTGCAGCGCCTGCCCGCGCCGGGCCGCCGTCCGTCTACCAGCCCACCGTGGCCGCTCGCGCAGTTCCCCGCGCCCCCAGCGGGCCCCTCGCCGGGCCGGGCTGAGCCGTGCAGCGCCTGCCCGCGCCGGGCCGCCGTCCGTCTACCAGCCCACCGTGGCCGCTCGCGCAGTTCCCCGCACCCCCAGCGGGCCCCTCGCCGGGCCGGGCTGAGCCGTGCAGCGCCTGCCCGCGCCGGGCCGCCGTCCGTCTACCAGCCCACCGTGGCCGCTCGCGCAGTTCCCCGCGCCCCTGACGGGGCCGCCTCCCCGCCGCGGGCGGACGCCCTCGCCCCACCCGCTGTGGGCAAATCGTCCCGCAGGGCGGGACAGGTGGGCACAGCACCCGGGCGCCGAGCAACCGTGGAACCAGGCCCCCGCCCGGGGAAGAGCCAGGGCGGCTACCCCCCGCCCGGGGCGGCCCGCACCGCGCCGCTGAGGTCAAGGGTCGCCACCGCCCCACCCCCCTCATTGGCGAAGCGCACCGAGGCGCCCAAGACCTCCGCCTGCCCCCGCGCGATCGTGAGCCCGAGCCCCAGCCCCGTCTCCCCCGCCCCCGTGCGAAACCGCTGCGGCCCCCCGGCGAGCAGCGCCTCCGGAAACCCGCCCCCCTGGTCCCGCACGGACACCACACCCCCCTCCACCGCCACCACCACCGGCACCCGCCCGTGCCGCAACGCGTTGGTGACGAGGTTCGCCACGATCCGCTCGACCCGCCGCGGGTCGGTCTCCACCCGCACGTCCCGCACCACCCGCACGGACACCCCCTCCGCGTCCCCCACCGCCCCGCCCACGGCCCGCCGCACCACGTCCCCGAGCCCGCACACCTCCGTCCGCACCTCCTCGCCCGCCGTGTCGAGCCGCGCCACCTCGATCACGTCGTCGACGAGCTCCCGCAGCCGCCCCGCGGCCTCCCGTACGAGCTCTGCGGGGCGCCCCGGCGGCAGCAGCCCCGCCGCGGTGACCATGCCCGCGACGGGGGTCCGCAGCTCGTGGGCGATGTTCGCGGTGACCTCACGCTCGGCCCGCAGCCGCGCGGCGAGCGCGTCCGCCATGGTGTTCACGGCGGCGGCGAGCCGGGTGATCTCGTCCTTGCCGTGCAGCGGCAGGCGGGCCGTCAGATCGCCGTCCGCGATCCGCTGCGCCGCGTCCGCCTTCGCGGTGAGCCGGTGCCCGAGGCGCGTCGCGACCAACAGCCCGGCCACGCACGCGAGGGCGGTGCCGATGCCGCCCGCGGCCCACAGGACCCGGTCCAGATCGCGTACCGTCTCGGTCTCCCAGCGGTACGGCCGCTTCACGGCGACGATCTCGTCGCGGTACCCGCTGGCCGCCCAGAGCTGCGGCACCTTCCCGCTCCGGTCGAGGAACACGCCCCACTTGCCCGCCCGTGCCGCGCGCGCGAGGGGCCTGGGCAGGTCGGGCGGGTCGATGAGGGTGCGGTCGCCGTCTATCCCGGCCGCGTGGTCCTGCACGGCGGTCCGCAGCCGCTCCCCCGCCTGACTGCGCGCGCTGTCGTACTGCGCCTCCACGGTCCGGTGGTGCACGAGCAGCCCGATCACCACGGACACGACGGCCGCCGTGCCCGCGATGGCCAGGCCGATCTTCGTCCGCAGTCCCATGGGCGCCCCGGCCTCAGAAGTCCGGCGCCATCAGCCGGATGCCCTGGAACTGCACGTTCACGGCGGCGGGCGGCAGCACCTCGGGCTTCGCGGGCTCGACGGTCGCCCGCCGGTAGTAGGCGGCGGAGTCCTCCCGCTCGACCCCGCTGAGCGTCAGCGTCGCCTCGTACGGCTCCCGGCCGCAGCCCGGCAGGCACCAGCTGCCGCTGAGCCGCCCCGTGGCCCGCGCGGTGGGCCCGCCCCAGTCCTTCCAGCGCAGCGAGGACATGGCCACGTCGTCGGTGACACCGAAGGCCGTGGGCCGCTGGAGGGGCCGCGCCAGCGCGTCGGCGACGTACACCGGACCGCTGATCCGCGTCGGCGTGAGCGCGGAGCCCTCGACGTGCAGCCCCTCGTGCTCCGCGCAGCCCCCGGCGAGCACGACGGCCAGCGCCGTCCCGCCGACGGCCCCGGCACGCCTCTTGCAGCTGCCCAGCATGCGTCAAATGTAACGATCACCCCATAAGGGCACGCGCGGAGACCAGCCGGAGGAGGGACGCCCGGCCGCGGGGCCCCGCCGGGCCTAGAACGACCGCGCCAGCTCCCCCACCGCCTCCCGGGCCCCGGCGAGCGACCGCTCCCCGAGCTCGCGGAACCGCCCGAGCGCCGGAATGTCCCCGGCCCGCGTCAGCTCGGCCCGCACCACGCGCAGGTTCTCCTCCGCCACCCCGAGGGCCGCGAAGTACGCCCGCAGGTACGGCAGCTGGAAGTCGCACCCCTCGCGCGGGGTGCCGGGACCGTAGCCGCCCCCGCACGCGGCGGCCACCACCACCCGGGTCCCGGCGAGCAGCGGCCGCCCGCTGTCCGGGTCGGTGTACGCGCCGGGGAAGGAGACCCGGTCGATCCAGGCCTTCAGGGCGGCGGAGACGGAGAAGTTGTACATGGGGGCCCCGACGAGCAGGGTCGTGGCCGCCCGCACCTGGGTCACCAGCGGCAGCGTCGCCGCCCACTCCCGCTCCTCGTCGGCCCCCTCGGCCAGCGCGGCCACCTTCTCCAGGGGCAGCGCGCCCTGCCGCTCCACCCGTGTCCCGAGCCGGACGTACCCCTCGCCGACGAGCGGTACGGGCTCCGCGGTCAGGTCCCGGTACCGGTACTCGGCGCCCGGGTGCCGGGCCAGCCAGCCGCGCGCGTACGCGGCGCCGAGCGCCCGGGTCACCGAACCGTCGCTCCGGTCGGCGCTGGAGTCCAGGTGCAGCAGCACCGGCGCCCCGGTCCGTACGGCCTCATCCATGATCATCACTCCTGTCACCACAAGGTGGTTGGCTACGTCACGGCCCTGACGGAGCGACGCGGGAAAAGGTGACCGATGGACGAGCAGGACGAGGAACACGGCCTCGCGGACCGCTTCGAGACGCACCGCGGCCGCCTCCGGGCGGTCGCGTACCGCATGCTCGGCTCCGCCACCGAGGCCGACGACGCCGTGCAGGAGACCTGGCTGCGGCTCGGCCGCACCGACGTCGAGGACATCGTGAACCTCCCGGGCTGGCTGACCACGGTCGTCTCCCGCATCTGCCTCGACATGCTGCGCACGCGCGCGTCGCGCCGCGAGGACTTCCTGTCCGACGAGGGCGCCCTCGACCGCGTCCCCAGCCGCACCACGCCGACCCCCGAGGAAGAGGCCGTCCTGGTCGAGTCCGTGGGGCGCGCCCTGCTCGTGGTCCTGGACACGCTCGGCCCCGCCGAACGGGTCGCGTTCGTGCTGCACGACACCTTCGCGGTGCCCTTCGACCGGATCGCCCCCGTCGTGGACCGCTCCACCGCCGCCACGAAGAAGCTCGCGAGCCGCGCCCGCCAGAAGGTCCGCGGCACCCCCGCCCTGCCCGACGCGGAGCTGGCCCGGCACCGGCACGTCGTGGAGGCCTTCCTCAACGCGGCCCGCGGCGGCGACCTCACCGCCCTGCTCGCGGTCCTGGCCCCCGACGTGGTCCGCCGCGCCGAGGCCGCGGCGCTGTCCGCGCGCATGCGGCCGGAGATCCGCGGCGCCGACGCCGTCGCCCGCGAGACGGTGGTGCTCGCCCGCAACGCCCGGTTCGCCGCCCCGGCCCTGGTCAACGGCCGCCCCGGCCTGGTCGTGGCCCCCCACGGCCGGCTGCGCCTGGCCCTGACCGTCACCATCGAGTCCGGCCGCGTCACGGCCTACGAGGTGATCGCCACCCCGTCCCGCCTGCACGCGCTCGACCTCGCGCTCCTGCCGGACTGAGGCCCGCCGGGCCCCGCACGGGGGCCCAACGCAAAGATCCCGCCCGATCTTTCGATCGGGCGGGATCTTCATGTGCAGTGGACCTGAGGGGATTTGAACCCCTGGCCCCCTCGATGCGAACGAGGTGCGCTACCGGACTGCGCCACAGGCCCTTGCAACGAGTGAAACTCTAGCACCCCCACCGGGGTGCTTGGAAATCCGTTCCCCGCTGGTCAGCGAGCGGGACCCCGCGACGGCGCGACGGGGTCCCGGGGTGTGCCGCCGGTCACTCGTTCGCGGCGCGCGGGCGGCCGTCGGCGGAGGCGCCGTCGTCGTACTGGTCGAACAGCGGGGTGCGGCCGCGCTCGCGGGAGCGGCGGGCGGACGCGGCCCTGCGGGCGTCGCTGCGGGCGTCGTCCCCGGCGGCCTCGGCGCGCTCCTCGCGCTCCGGGTGCTCCTGCTCGGCGCGCTCGGCCCCGTCCCGCTCGGCGCGGTCCGCCGTGCCGTCCGCGGCCGGTTCCGCCGTGCTCGACCGGGCCGAGCTCCAGGTGTCGGGCGCGCCCAGGTCGACGCTGCCGGTGGCGCGCGGGGCGACCGGGGCCGTCACGTACGTCGGAAGGGGCACCGGGACCGGGTCCCAGCTGTCACCGCGGGCGGGGCCGTGCCGCCGCTCGCGCTGCTGGTCGACCCACTCGGCGTGGTCGGTCTGCTCGACGAGCGCGCGCCGGTCGGCGGCGAGCGCGGACAGACCGGGGTCGGACTCCGGAACGGGCTCCTCGGCGACGGGCTCGGCGCCGCGCTCGTGCCGGCGCGGCTGCCGCTCGCGCAGCTGCCGCGCGGCGGCCTCGGCCCGGCGCCGGTCCATCGTGTACGTGAAGCGCCGCCGCTCCTGGCGGCGCAGATAGACGATGTACGCGCTCAGCAGCGCCGCGGGCACGCCGGGCACCCACAGCAGCCCCACGCCGCCGACCGCGGCGACGACCGCGGCGAGCGTGAAGGCGAGGAACAGCATCACCGTGGTGCGGCGGCGGCGCGCGAGGACCTTGGAGCGCCGGGCCCGGGCGGCGGCCTCGGCGGCACCGCGGGCGGCCTGCCGGTCGGCAGCCGCGCCCCGGGGGTTCCGGCGGGGGGCCTGCTGTCGGTCGGGGGCCTGGCGGTCGGGGCCCCTGCGCCGGTCCGCGGCGTCCGGCGCGGACGGCTGCCGGCCGTGCGGCTCCGTGTCCACGCCCGCCTGGGACCGGGGCCGCTGCCGTCCCGTCGCCCGGCCGCGCGGCTCGGTCGCCACGTCCTCGTCCGGAAGCATGGCGAAGGCCCGGACGTCCACCGAGTCGGTGGCGGCGTCCGGTTCGGCGCGCGACTCCTCCTCGGACGAGTCGGACGTACGCGCGCGCAGGTCCTTGGCGTATCGGCGCTCCATGCCCGCCCGTCCGGACAGCAGCCGGATGGCGGTGCTGAAGCGTTCCGTCGGACGGGCTTCATTGAGCTCGTCCTGCCTACGGAGCCACATCGGCACCAAGTAGGCGGCCCAGGCCCCGACGATGACTGCGTAGAAGAGGCCGCTGCTGCTCACGCCTCACACGGTAGAGGGGTTTTGTCGAGGCCATCCGCCAATTGGGCCGGTGTGTCGCACGATCCGGCTGATATCTCAAACTTTTTTTGCGACTGGTGCGATCAACAGGCCGTTCCCGCAAGGAATTTAACGGTCGCTCACCGATCAATTTCGAACAGGTATTTCATTTATGAGAGAGGCAGCATCCGTGCCCCACGGCCGCCGCGGGGCGCCAACTCGCCCCGTCCGCGCGCCGAAGCACCCAGGTGAGCACCTCGCCGACCGCTCCGCACGAGCCGCCGCACCTGCGCCGCGCACACGCTCCGCTACGCGGTGTGCCGTGGCCGGGCCCGGTGCCAGCGGTGCAGCAGGCCCTCCGGGACCTCCTCGGCGGTGAGCGCGAACACGAGGTGGTCGCGCCAGGCCCCGTCGATGTGAAGATATCGTGGACGAAGCCCCTCCTCGCGGAATCCGAGTTTCTCCACGACCCGGCGGCTCGGCGCGTTCTCCGGCCGAATGCAGACCTCGACGCGGTGCAGCCCGACCGTACGGAAGCAGTGGTCGACCACGAGCGCCACGGCGGTCGGCATCACCCCGCGCCCCGCGACGGACTCGTCCACCCAGTACCCGACGTGCCCGGAGCACATCGAGCCCCAGGTGATCCCGGCGACCGTCAACTGCCCGACGAGCCGCCCCTGGTAATCGATGACGAACGGCAGCATCCGGCCCGCGTTGGCCTCCGCCCGCAGGTGCCGGACCATCTGGCGGTACGTGGGCCGGTGCGCGACCGGGCCGCCGGGCGTGGGCGGCGGGATCGTGGCCTCCCAGGGGCGCAGCCAGTCGCGGTTGCGCCGGTTGACCTCGCGCCAGGCGCGCTGGTCACGCAGCTTTATGGGGCGGAGGGTGACATCACCGTCCGTCAGCTCGGCGGGCCAGCTGGGGGTGTTCAGCTCGCACCCCCGTCGGTTCTCGGATGGTCGCCGCCGCGCAGCTGGTCGACGGCGTGCGTCAGGAGCGGGCCCAGGACCGCGAGGCCGTCGCGCACCCCACCGCTGGACCCGGGCAGGTTCACGATCAGGGTGCGGCCCGCGACCCCGGCCAGGCCCCGGGAGAGCGCGGCCGTGGGCACCTTCTCGCGGCCGTACGCCCGGATCGCCTCCGGGATGCCCGGCACCTCGTGGTCGAGGACGCCACGGGTCGCCTCGGGCGTGCGGTCGGTGGGCGAGACGCCGGTGCCGCCGGTGGTGAGGATGACGTCGTACCCGGCCTCGACCCCGGCGCGCAGGGCCCGCGCCACGGGATCGCCGTCGGGCACCACCTGAGGGCCGTCGACGACGAAGCCGAGCGCGGCGAGCCCCTCGGCGATGATCGGCCCGCCCGTGTCGGCGTAGACACCGGCGGCGGCGCGGTTGGACGCGGTGACGACGAGGGCGCGGTACGGGGCCGGGGAGCCCGGGGCGGCGCCGGTGGAGGCGCTCACGCGCCCTCCCCCTCGCGGCTCCAGGTGCCGGACTTGCCGCCCGTCTTCTCCTCCACCCGTACGTCCGTGATGACGGCCCCCTTGTCGACGGCCTTCACCATGTCGACGACCGTGAGCGCGGCGACGCTCACCGCCGTGAGGGCCTCCATCTCCACGCCCGTGCGGTCCGTCGTCTTCACGGTGGCGATGATCTCCACGGCGTCGTCGGCGACGGACAGGTCGAGCTTCACCCCGGAGACGGCCAGCGGGTGGCAGAGCGGGATCAGGTCGGGCGTGCGCTTGGCGCCCATGATGCCCGCGATCCGGGCGGTCGCGAGGGCGTCGCCCTTCGGGACGCCCTCGCCGCGCAGCAGCTCGATCACGCGTGGCGCGACCAGGACGCGTCCGCTCGCCCGCGCGGTGCGCGCGGTCACGTCCTTCTCCGATACGTCGACCATGCGGGCGGCGCCCGCTTCGTCGATGTGCGTCAGTCCCTGCTGGGTGCTCATGTGCTGTGGCGCTCCTGGTCCGGACCCCGCGCGGGCGCGCGGCCTGCTGTGCGCGACACCGTACCGCCCGTCCGCCGCGCGCGGTCGCCCCACCCGAGCCCGACGCCCTTCGTCCCCGCCCGGGGCGGGCGTCAGCCGAGGAGCACCACGTCGACCTCCGCGCCCGGCTCGACCGACGTCGTGTCCTCGGGGACGACGATCAGCGCGTCCGCCTGCGCGAGGGCGGCGACGAGATGCGACCCGCTGCCGCCGACGGGCGTCACCGTGCCCGCCCCGGCGTCGTGGCGCCCGCGCAGGAACTGGCGTCTGCCGGACGGGGACGTGAGTGCGCCGGCACCGCCCAGCCGGGCCCGGGTGGTGGTCCTGTGCACGTCCGGCAGGCCCATCAGGGTGCGCACGGCGGGCCGCACGAAGACCTCGAAGGAGACGTACGACGACACGGGGTTGCCCGGCAGGGCGAGCAGCGGGGTGTGGTCGGGGCCGATCGAGCCGAAGCCCTGCGGCTTGCCGGGCTGCATGGCGAGCTTGCGGAACTCCACGCCGCCGCCCGCCCCGAGGCCCTTCTCGTCGTCCGGGTCGCCGATGGCGGAGAGGGCCTCCTTGACGACGTCGTACGCGCCGACGCTGACGCCGCCCGTGGTGACCACGAGGTCGGCGCGGATGAGCTGGTCCTCGATGGTGGAGCGCAGGGTCTCCGCGTCGTCGGCGACGGCACCCACCCGGTAGGCGATCGCCCCGGCCTCGCGGGCGGCGGCCGTGAGGGAGAAGCTGTTGGAGTCGTAGATCTGACCGTCGGCCAGTTCCTCACCGGGCTGGACCAGTTCGCTTCCGGTGGACAGGACGACCACGCGCGGGCGCGGGCGCACCGTGACCGTGCCCCGGCCGATCGCGGCGAGCAGGGCGATCTGCGGAGCGCCGAGGACCGTGCCCGCGGTCAGGGCGCGGTCGCCCGCCCGCACGTCGCTGCCGCGCGCGCGGACGTGGGCGCGGGGCTTCGCCGGGCGGTACACCCGGACTTCCCCGGAGGCGCCCTCGGGGGCCGCGCTGTGGGCCCGCATCCCGGAGACCGGGCCTTCGCCGAGCCCGCCGTCGGTCCACTCCACGGGCACGACCGCCTCGGCGCCGGGCGGCAGCGGGGCGCCGGTCATGATGCGGGCGGCCTGCCCGGGGCCGACGGTGGGCTGCTCGCCCTGCCCGGCGGCGACGTCGCCGACGACGGTCAGGACGGCGGGGAACTCCTCGCCCGCGCCCGCGACGTCGGCGGCGCGGACCGCGTACCCGTCCATGGAGCTGTTGTCGAAGGGCGGCAGCGACACGGGCACCGTGACGTCCTCGACCAGGACGCAGCCCTGGGCGTCGAGGAGCTGGAGCTCGATGGGCTCCAGCGGGCGGACGGCCGCCAGGATGTCCTCCAGGTGCTCGTCCACCGACCACACGTGCTCCTGGCCGGTGTCCTGCCCGCGGTGCGCCCCGGTGCCGCCGTGCGTCGTCGTGCCGCTGCTGCTCAAGTGCTACATCTCCTCGGTGACGTAACTGCGGAGCCAGGCCTTGAAGTCGGGGCCCAGGTCTTCACGTTCGCACGCGAGTCTGACAATGGCACGCAGATAGTCGCCGCGGTCGCCGGTGTCATAGCGGCGGCCCTTGAAGACCACGCCGTGCACCGGGCCGCCGACCTTTTCGTCGGCCGCGAGCTGCTGGAGGGCGTCGGTCAGCTGGATCTCGCCGCCGCGGCCCGGCTCGGTCGTGCGCAGTATGTCGAAGATGTGCGGGTCGAGGACATACCGGCCGATGATCGCGTAGTTCGAGGGGGCGTCCGCCACGTCCGGCTTCTCGACCAGGTCGGTGACCTTCACGACGTCGGCCTCGTCGGTGGCCTCGACGGCCGCGCAGCCGTAGAGGTGGATCTGCTCGGGCGCGACCTCCATGAGCGCGATGACGCTGCCGCCGCACCGGTCCTGGATCTCGACCATGCGGGCGAGCAGCGGGTCGCGCGGGTCGATCAGGTCGTCGCCCAGGAGCACCGCGAAGGGCTCGCGGCCCACGTGCGGGGCGGCGCACAGGACGGCGTGACCGAGGCCCCTGGGGTCGCCCTGGCGGACGTAGTGCATGGTGGCCAGGTCGCTGGACTCCTGGACCTTCGCGAGCCGGGATTCGTCGCCCTTCTTCTCCAGGGCGGACTCCAGCTCGTAGTTGCGGTCGAAGTGGTCCTCCAGGGGGCGCTTGTTGCGGCCCGTGATCATGAGGACGTCGTCCAGGCCCGCGGCGACCGCCTCCTCCACCACGTACTGGATCGCCGGCTTGTCGACGACCGGCAGCATTTCCTTGGGCGTGGCCTTGGTGGCGGGCAGGAAGCGCGTGCCAAGACCAGCTGCGGGGATGACAGCCTTGGTGATCTTGGGGTGAGACTCAGTCATGCCCGTCACCATATCCGGTGCCTATGCGGAGAATCTGCGGCTTCGGATTATTGGCCCATATTTGAGCACAATAGGAAGGATGTGTGACTTCGCCATGGATCACCCCGACTCCGGCAAGGGAATCAAGCGCACATTGCGTGCGGAGATCCTCGCGGTAAGAAGGGGGTTGCCGCCAGATGACGCACACAAGGCGGCGGCCGAGCTCGCCGGGCGCGCGCTGGATCTGCCCGAACTCGCCACGGCCCGCACGGTCGCCGCGTACGTCTCCGTGGGCGGCGAACCGGGCACCCGCGCGCTCCTCGACACCCTCCACGCGCGCGGGACCCGCGTCCTGCTGCCGGTGCTGCTCCCGGACAACGACCTGGACTGGTCGGCGTACACCGGCCCCGGCTCGCTCGCCCGCGTCCAACACCCCGGCAAGATGACCCTGTTGGAGCCCTCCGGCCCGCGACTCGGCCCGGACGCCGTCCTGGAGGCCGACGCCGTGCTGCTCCCAGGGCTCGCGGTGGACGGGCACGGCACGCGCCTGGGGCGCGGCGGCGGCTCGTACGACCGCGTCCTGGCGCGCCTGGAGCGGGCGGGAGCCGATCCCGCGCTCGTCGTGCTCCTGTACGACGCCGAAGTCGTCGCGCACGTCCCCGGAGAGGCGCACGACCGCCCGGTGCGCGCCGTCGTGACGCCTTCCGGGGTACGGCGTTTCGACTGAGGCCTCCGAAAGCGTCGGCATGCGAAAGGGCCCTCCACGCGCGCGTGGAGGGCCCTTTCGCATCACGTGCCCGTACGGGCTTCAGCTCTGACTCAGGGCTTGAGCACCAGCGTGTCGCTCGTGCTGTCGTCGACGCCCTTCTTGGAGAAGGACCACGGCAGCAGCTCACCCTTGACCCACTTGCTGGTCTGGTCGGTGTAGTGGTCGCTGTAGGCGTGGCCCGAAGCGCCGGTGAGGTTGATCCACTTGGACTTGTCGAAGTCCTTCAGGTTCACCACCATCCGCATCGACGGCACCCAGATGACGTCGTAGCCGCCCGCCGCGTTCCAGCCGGTGGCGTTGACCGTGGCCTCGCCGCCGCCGAGCTTCCAGGGGCCGCGGTTGAGCACCCACTGGATCCAGCCGGGGCCGTCCGTGCCGAGCGTCTGGTTCTTCAGCGTGAGCCGGTGCAGCCGGCCCCAGCTCCAGGTGTCGATGTCCTTGCCGAGCTTGGCCGTCAGGTCCCAGCGGGCGTCCGCGAGGGCACGGGCGAAGAGCTGGTCGCGGTTCTTCGTCTCCTTGTCCGTGCGGTTGCGCGGGGTCTTCCACCAGTCGTTGTCCTCGTCGTTGAGGATCTTGCGGATGACCTCGAAGTAGCGGTCGCCGCCGTCGGGCTGCGCCGAGTCCGCGTCGCGCTCGCCGCACTCGCGGACCTTCTTGTCCTCGTCGGCGGGCCGGGTGTCGCTGGCGTGGTCCACCCACAGGCACTGGCCCTTGACGCGCAGCTCCTTGGGCAGCTTGTTGCCGATGGAGAGCTGCAGGATGCTGCGCCAGACGGCGTTGAAGTACGCGGCCGCCGCCGAGTCGGCGTCCTGGGTGTAGTCCCAGCCCTCCAGGAGCTTCTGCGCCTCACGGACGTGCTTGTCGCCGATGTCGACCTTGAGCAGCTTGGGCACGAGCAGGCGTGCGATCTCGCTGCTGTTGTCGGTCTGCATCAGCCGCATGTCCTCCGTGGAGATCTTGCCGCCGTTCTTGGTCTTGGCCTTGATCAGGTCCTCGATGCGCTGGCTGCGCGCGCCGTAGCCCCAGTCCGTCGTGAGCTTGTACGGGTACTTGTCGCTGACCACGGCCTGGTTGGCGGTGACGATGTAGCCGCGCTTGGGGTTGTACTCGTAGGGCAGCTTGTCCTGCGGGATGTAGCCGTCCCAGCGGTACTTCGGGTCCCAGCCGGGCGCGGGCAGCGAGCCGTCGCCCTTCCCGCGCGTGGGGATCCTGCCCGGGGCCTGGTAGCCGATGTTGCCCTTGGTGTCGGCGTAGATGAGGTTCTGCGAGGGCACCTCGAAGGAGGCCGCCGCCTTGCGGAACTCCTTGAAGTCCTTCGCCCGGTTGAGCTCGAAGACGGCGTCCATGGACTTGCCCGGGGTGAGCGCGGTCCAGCGCAGCGCGACGCCGTAGCCCTCGCCGCGGTCCGGGGCCGCCGAGTCGACCTGGGCCTTCTTGCCGACCCTGACCAGTTCGTCGTCCCGGTCGGAGATCAGCGGGCCGTTGTTGGTCTCCCGGACGGTGATCGTCTTGGTCTTGCCGCCCGCGACCTTGATCTTCTCCTCGCGGGTGGTGAACGGCAGCACCTTCTCGCCGAACTGGTACCCGTCCGCGGTGAACTTCTCCAGGTAGAGGTCCGTGACGTCGGCGCCCAGGTTCGTCATGCCCCAGGCGATGTCCTGGTTGTGGCCGATGACCACGCCGGGCATCCCGGAGAACGTGTAGCCGCTGACGTCGTACTGGCACTTCGCCGAGACCGTCCGGCAGTGCAGGCCCATCTGGTACCAGACGGACGGCAGCTGCGGCGCCAGGTGCGGGTCGTTGGCCAGCAGGGGCTTGCCGGTGATGGTGTGGGCGCCGGAGACGACCCACGAGTTGGAGCCGATGCCGTTGCCGTTCGAGCCGAGGCCCGCGTCCGGGACCTCGTCGAGCACGTCGGAGAGGCCGGAGAGCTGCGACTGGAGGCCGTTGGGGGGCGGGGTTCCGCCCGCGACACCGGTGCCCGCGGCGCCGGTGCCGGTACCCGTACCGGTACCCGTGCCGGTACCTGTACCCGTGCCAGTGCCGGTACCCGTGCCGGTGCCGGTACCCGTGCCGGTGCCGGTACCCGTGCCGGTGCCGGTACCCGTGCCGGTGCCGGACTGCGTCTGGGAGTCGTCCGTGGCGTCGCTGCTGAACTTCCCGGTGACCGGGTCGTACGCGCCCTCCTGGACGATCGGCTTGTTCCGGTCGTACGGGTAGTCCGGGTACAGGTCCTTGATCTGGGACGGGCCGAGGCGGCTCGTCATCAGGGAGCGGTCGATCTCGTCCTGCATGTTGCCGCGCAGGTCCCAGGCCATGGCCTTGAGCCAGGCCACCGAGTCGACGGGCGTCCACTTCTGGGGCTTGTAGTCGTTCTCGAACTCGAGCGCCGCGTACTCGAGCGAGATCTCCTTGCCCGCCTTGCCGTCGAGATAGGCGTTGACCCCCTTGGCGTACGCCTGGAGGTACTTCTTCGTCTCGGGCGAGAGCTTGGAGTCGTACTCCTTCTTGGCCACCCGGTGCCAACCGAGGGTGCGCAGGAATTCATCGGTCTTGACCTGGCTCTTGCCGAACATCTCGGAGAGCCGCCCGGAGGTCATATGGCGGCGGACGTCCATCTCCCAGAAGCGGTCCTGCGCCTGCACGAACCCCTGGGCCATGAACAGGTCCTCGGCGGAGTCGGCGTAGATCTGCGGGATGCCGTTGCCGTCGCGCTTGACGTCGACCGGGCCCTTCAGACCCTTCAGGTCGATGGTGCCCTTGGTCTGCGGGAAGGAGGCGCGGACGGTGCTGATGCTCCAGTACGCGCCGAAGCCGATGCCGCCGACGACGGCCAGGACCAGGAGGATCACGATCAGTCGGGCGCGGCGCCCCTTCTTCTTCCCGGGCTTGGCGCCGGAAGGGGCGGTGGTGTTGGAGGGCATCGCTGTCCTTGCTGTCCTTCGCGAGCGGCAGTTCGGGGCATGGGCGGGTCCTGGAGTGCTGGAGCAACCATAGGCGCAGGGCGAGACGGCCCCGGACGCGGAGTCGGAAAGAGACATCGAACGGAAGTTCGCTCAATGTGGAAGAAGTACAGGGGTCCCCGTCAAGGAAGCGTTAAAACTTAGGTAAAGTAACGAAGCATCACGGCTCGCACGACGGAAGGAACGCCCCTGTCTGTCCACGACCTCAACCAGCTCCTGCTCGTCTCGTCGCTCGTCCTGCTCGTCGCGGTGGTCGCCGTGCGCATCTCCTCGCGCAGCGGACTGCCCAGCCTGCTGCTGTACCTCGGCATCGGCGTCGCCATGGGCCAGGACGGCATAGGCAACGTCACGTTCAACAACGCCCAGCTGACCCAGGTGATCGGCTACGCGGCACTCGTCGTGATCCTGGCCGAGGGCGGCCTCGGCACCAAGTGGGGCGAGATCAAACCGGCCCTTCCCGCGGCCGCGTCCCTGGCGCTCGGGGGCGTCGCGGTGAGCGTCGGCGTGACCGCTGCGGGCGCGCACTACCTGGTCGGGCTCGAATGGCGACAGGCCCTCATCATCGGCGCGGTGGTCTCGTCGACGGACGCGGCCGCGGTCTTCTCCGTCCTGCGCAGGGTCCCCCTCCCCTCCCGGGTCACCGGCATCCTGGAGGCGGAGTCCGGGTTCAACGACGCCCCCGTGGTGATCCTCGTCGTGGCCTTCTCGGCCGCGGGCCCCGTGGACCACTGGTACGTCCTCATCGGCGAGATCGCCCTGGAGCTCGCCATCGGCGCCGCCATCGGCCTCGCGGTGGGCTGCCTCGGCGCCTACGGCCTGCGGCACGTGGCGCTGCCCGCCTCCGGCCTGTACCCGATCGCGGTGATGGCCATCGCCGTGACCTCCTACGCGGCCGGGGCCATGGCCCACGGCAGCGGCTTCCTCGCGGTGTACCTCGCCGCGATGGTCCTCGGCAACGCCAAGCTGCCGCACTGGCCCGCCACCCGGGGCTTCGCCGAGGGGCTCGGCTGGATCGCGCAGATCGGCATGTTCGTCCTGCTCGGCCTGCTCGTCACGCCGCACACGCTGCTCGACGACATCTGGCCCGCCGTGCTCATCGGCCTGGTCCTGACGATCGTCGCGCGGCCCGTCTCGGTCGTCGTGAGCCTGCTGCCCTTCAAGACGGCCTGGCAGGAGAAGGCCCTGATGTCCTGGGCGGGCCTGCGCGGCGCCGTGCCCATCATCCTCGCCACGATCCCCATGGTGAACGGGGTCGAGGACAGCGAGCGCATCTTCAACATCGTCTTCGTCCTGGTCGTCGTCTACACGCTGATCCAGGGGCCCACCCTGCCGGGGCTCGCCAAGCTGCTCGGCCTCGGCAAGGGCACGACGGCCTCCGACCTCGGCATCGAATCGGCCCCCCTGGAGCGACTGCGCGGCCATCTGCTCTCCGTACCCGTACCGGAGGGCTCACGGCTGCACGGCGTCGAGGTCAACGAACTGCGGCTGCCCGCCGGCTCGGCCGTGACCCTCGTCGTACGGGACGAGACCTCGTTCGTGCCGCTGCCCACCACGGTCCTCCGGCACGGCGACGAGCTCCTGGTGGTGGCGACCGAACCGGCACGCGACGCGGCCGAGAAGCGGCTGCGCGCGGTGGCCCGGGGCGGCAAGCTCGCGGGCTGGCTGGGGGTGCAGGGAGCGCAGCGGTAGCCGCGCTCGGGGTGCCGCCAGGGCGCGGCCGGTGCGGCGCGGGGTTGCCGGGGCGTGGCCGGGGCGCTGCCTGGGTGGAGCCGGGGGGCGAGACGCTGCCTGGGCGGGGCCGGGGGCCGAGGCGCTGCCTGGGCGGGGCCAGGGGCCGAGGCGCTGCCTGGGTGCGGCCGCGGGGCCACCGCCGAGGCGCCGTCGGCGGATTTCCAGGACTACGGGGCACAGCCGGGGGATTCCCAGGTGTCACCGGTCTCACTTCTCGTAATCACAGGCCTCATTTGTGATGTACCTGTATGATGAAGGCGCACTCGGCACGTCCCGTCAGCGCGCTGCACCAGCGCCGGCGGAGCGCGTTCCGGGATCCACGCACCGACACTGATCGAACCAACTCTGTCTGACGCAGAGCTGGCGCGACCGTATGGCGGCCGCGGCGCCCTCGCAGTGGGCTGCCCGGTATCTACCGCAGTTCTGCGCTAGAGGACAGCTCTCGGCGCCCCCGCACGGGCGCGCTACCAGGCAGCAGAAAGGCATGGGCCGTGGCGTCCACGGTCACTGACCCCCGCCCGGGCTACGGGCAGTTGCTGCGCACCCCCCGCGCCTGGACGTTCCTGCTCCCCGGCTTCGCCGCGCGGCAGCCGTTCGCGATGCTCACCATCTCCATCGTGCTGCTCGTGCAGCACACCACCGGCTCGTACGGCGCCGCCGGTGCGGTCTCGGCCGTCACCGGCGTCTCCATGGCGCTGTTCGCCCCCTTCAGCGGCAAGCTCGCCGACCGGTTCGGGCAGCGCGCCGTGCTCCTGCCCGGCGTGCTCGTGCACACGGCGTCCGGCGTCACCCTCACCGTGCTCGCGCTGTCCGGCGCCCCCCTGTGGGCCCTCTTCGTCGCCGCGGTGCCCACGGGTGCCTCGACGCCGCAGATCGGCCCCATGGTGCGGGCCCGCTGGGGTGTCAAGCTCCAGGGCTCCCCGCTCGCCCAGACGGCAGCCGCGTTCGAGTCCGTCACGGACGAGCTGACCTTCGTGCTCGGCCCGCTGGTCGCGACCGCGCTGTGCACGGGCGTCGACCCGGCCGCCGGACTCCTCACGGAGGCCGGGCTGACCCTGGTGGGCGGCCTGCTGTTCGCCGCCCAGAAGAGCACCCAGCCGCAGCCGGCCGGCGACGCCCACGCACGCGTGAAGCACGATTCGGCGCTCCGGGTGCCCGGTGTGCGCGTACTGATCGTGACGTTCCTCGGCATCGGCACCGTCTTCGGCGGCATGCAGGTCGCCCTCGCCGCCTTCACCGAGTCCATCGACCGTCCCGGTCTGAACGGCGTCCTGTACGGCACCTTCGCCGCGGGCAACATGCTCTCCGGGATCGTCTGCGGCGCCCTCGCCTGGAAGGTCTCCCCGCAGCGGCGCCTCGTCGTCGGGTACGCGGCGCTGACCCTGATGGCCTCGGGCCTGTGGGCCGCGCAGTCCGTGCTGCTGCTCGCCGGGCTCGGCCTGCTCGTCGGCGTCTGCATCGCGCCCGCCCTGATCACCGGCTACACGCTGGTCGACAGCCTGGTCGCGCCGACCGCCCGTACGGAGGCCTTCACCCTGCTCACCGGCGCCGTCGCGCTGGGGCAGGCCGCCGCCGTCACGGTCGCGGGCCAGCTGGAGGACCGCCTCTGGGACGGCGCCGGATTCCTGGTCCCGCTCGGCGGCACGGTGCTCGCCCTGGCCGTGCTCCTGTCCCTGCGTTCGCGGCTCACTCCCCCCAGCGCGGGCCGGACCGTCGCACGTGGCGTGGGTCACCGCGTACCGGTGGCGGTGGACTGAACCCGCGGAATACGTCACTATGGACCGTCGTTAGCACTCATCGAGTGAGAGTGCCAGGAGGAAGCAAGTGCCGACGTACCAGTACCAGTGCACCGAGTGCGGCGAGGGCCTCGAGGCGGTGCAGAAGTTCACGGACGACGCCCTGACCGTGTGCCCGAACTGCGACGGACGCCTCAAGAAGGTGTTCTCGGCGGTCGGCATCGTCTTCAAGGGCTCCGGCTTCTACCGCAACGACAGCCGCGGCTCGTCGTCGAGCAGCTCGCCCGCGTCGTCCTCTTCGACGTCGTCGTCTTCGTCTTCTTCGAAGTCGTCCGCTTCGACGTCGTCCTCCTCCTCGTCGTCCTCGGACTCCAAGGCGTCGAGCACCACCTCGTCGAGCTCCTCGGCCGCGTAGCGCGCCGGTTCTCCGCACTCCGAAAGGCCCCGCCGTCCCCGGGACGGCGGGGCCTTTCGCGTACTCCCGGCCGTTTCCCCCTGCGGCTACTGTGCGAGCCATGGTGAACACGGCGAACGCGCAGCAGGCCGATGTCGGCGTCATCGGCGGATCGGGCTTCTACTCCTTCCTCGACGACGTGACCGAAGTGCACGTCGACACCCCCTACGGCGCCCCGAGCGACTCCCTCTTCCTCGGCGACATAGCGGGACGCCGGGTGGCCTTCCTGCCCCGCCACGGCCGCGGCCACCACCTGCCGCCGCACCGCATCAACTACCGCGCCAACCTGTGGGCCCTGCGCTCCATGGGCGTGCGGCAGGTGCTCGGCCCGTGCGCGGTGGGCGGTCTGCGCCCCGAGTACGGGCCGGGGACGCTGCTCGTGCCCGACCAGTTCGTGGACCGCACGTCGGGGCGCCCGCAGTCGTACTTCGACGGGCTTCCGCTGCCCGACGGCAGCGTGCCGAACGTGGTGCACGTGTCGCTGGCCGATCCGTACTGCCCGGCCGGGCGGGCCGCCGCGCTCAAGGCCGCGCGCGGCCGGGACTGGGAGCCGGTGGACGGAGGGACGCTCGTGGTGATCGAAGGCCCGCGGTTCTCGACCCGCTCGGAGTCGCGCTGGTACGCGGCGCAGGGGTGGTCCGTGGTGGGCATGACCGGCCACCCCGAGGCGGCGCTCGCCCGGGAGCTGGAGCTCTGCTACACGTCGCTGACGCTGGTCACCGACCTGGACGCGGGCGCGGAGTCGGGCGCGGGCGTCTCCCACGACGAGGTCCTGCGGGTGTTCTCCGCGAACGTGGACCGGCTGCGGACGGTGCTCTTCGACGCGGTGGCCGGGCTGCCAGCCGACGGGGAGCGGGACTGTCTGTGCGTGGGGGCGCTGGGCGGGATGGATCCGGGGTTCCCGCTGCCGTAGCCGAGTGCCAGGGCGGGCCCTCGGCGGGGCGGGCCCTCGGCGGAGCCAGCCCTCGGCGGAGCGGGGCCTCGGCGGAGCGGAACCTTCCCTTCGGGTGAGGGAGTTGTCCACAACCGGGCGGTAGCGCACGGGGCTCAGCGGGATCGGCGGCGGGCCCGCATCGTGGAATCGGAATCCGAGCTCATCGGTCCGACATCCTCACGGCGGGCGGTGGTCGTCATGACGCAGGACGCTTCACACATCGGCACGCGCACCGGCACGCGCACCGGCACCCGGCACGGTGCCCGGGCCGTGGCGTACGGGTCCGGGGCGCGGCCCGGGACAGGGCCCGGCGGCGGTGGGGGCACAGGCGCCCCGCCACCGCCCTGCCAGGTGCCCCACTTCTCCCCGGTCCACGTGCGCGGCGGGCGGCAGCGGCTGCGGCGCCTCGCGCGGCACCGCAGGCGGGCGGTGGCCGTGGGGCTCGCGATGACCGCCGCGGCACTCGCGGCGGCGGGCCCGCGGGAGACCGAGCGGGCGCGGCCCGGGGACTCCGCCGCGTCCGTGGCCGCCAAGGGGACGGACCGGGGCCGGGAGCCGGTGCGGCGGGCGGTCCGGCCGGTGAGCGCCCCGGTCCGGATCGCGGACGCGGCGACGGCACGCCTGCTGCGCCCCGGCGACCGCGTGGACGTGGTCGCGGCGGAGGACCCGGCGACGGGCCGCGGCACCGCACCCCGCGTGATCGCGGCCAACGCCCGGGTGGCCGAGGTGCCGGAGACCGCCGACGGCGCGGCCGAGGCCGGGGCGCTGGTCGTCCTCTCCGTGCCGGGAGCGACGGCTGCGCGGCTCGCGGGAGCGAGTGCCACGGCACGCCTCGCGGTGACGCTGCGATGAACCGCAAGCCCGCGCATGCGGCTGATGCCCTGTCAAGTCGCTCGTTCGCGTTACGGAAGTGGACAGGGCTGCCGGGCGCTGCCGTAGGTTGCGAAGCGGTTTGCCGCACAACCCGCATTTGCAACGAAAGGCCTAGTGGTGAGCGAGAAGAAGGAACCGAGCGTCTGGCAGGGCTTCAAGGCCTTCCTGACCCGCGGCAACGTCGTCGACCTGGCGGTCGCGGTCGTCATCGGCGCCGCGTTCACGAGCGTCGTGAACTCCGTGGTGAAGGGCGTCATCAACCCGCTGGTGGGCGCCTTCGGGACGAAGGACCTCGACCACTACAGCTCGTGTCTCAAGGACCCGTGCGTGGTGAAGAACGGCGAAGCCGTGAGCGGCATCCCGATCATGTGGGGCTCGGTGCTCAGCGCCACCCTCAGCTTCCTGATCACCGCGGCCGTCGTCTACTTCCTCATGGTCCTGCCGATGTCGAAGTACCTGGCCAAGCAGACCGCGCGCCAGGCGGCCAAGGAGGGCACGCAGGAGGTCATCGAGGTGACGGAGCTGGAGGTGCTCAAGGAGATCCGCGACGCCCTGGTCGCCCAGCGCGGCGCGAGCCCCGGCGGGACGGGGCAGACCGGCGACGACGCGCGCTAGCGGGGCCACGGGCCCGCGCCGCGCGGGCGGCGGCGCGGGCTCAGATGTGGTGGGGCGGCTTCTCGTCCAGGAAGCGGGCGAGGTCGGCGGCGCTGTCGCCGCCCGCGGTCGGCCGCTCGCCCCAGCCGCGGTCCGAGTCGTCCGCGGACTGCTGCGACAGCGGATCGTCGAAGATCAGCGCGCTGGCCGGCTTCTTGGCGGCCTGCCGGGGCGTCGTGTCCTCGGGGTCGCGCGACTCGGGGGCGGGGGCGGTGCTCATGCCTCCAGCGTACGTCCGCCTCCGCGGCCCCGGCCCCGCGGTGACTGCGGCCCGGGACGCGCGGGCCGCACCCCGAGGCGCGACGAACCCGGCCCGGTCCACAGCGACCCCGACCCGGCGCGTGATGAACACGGCCCGAGCCGTGGTGGCCACGGCCCGGCGCAGCACGGACCTGGCCCGAGCCGTGGTGACCCCGGCCCGGCGCGTGACGAACCCGGCCCGAGCCGCGGTGACCCCGGGCCCGGGCGTGACGGACCTGGCCCGAGCCGCAGCGGCCACGGCCCGGCGCGTGACGCGCACGGCCCGGCCGTTGAGGGCCCCGGCCCCGCGCGTGGCCGCCGTGGCCCGGCGCGTGGCGGAGGGTCGCCGCCGCCCACCCGGGTGCTCCCGCTCCGACACGGCTCGACCCGGGCCACCGGGCCGCCCGGCTCTGCTGTTCTTGCCCCATGATGTCCACTCCTTCCGCCGCGAGCCCGGCTCCTGCCTCCCCTCCCCCGCCGTTGCGCCCGATGGTCGCCCGCGGGCGGGAGGAGGCCCATCGCGCGGCGACACCGCTGGAGCTCTTCTTCGACCTGTGCTTCGTGGTCGCGGTCGCCCAGGCCGGGGTGCAGCTGGTGCACGCCGTGGCCGAGGGACACCCGGGCGACGGGGTCCTCAACTACGCGATGGTGTTCTTCGCGGTGTGGTGGGCCTGGATGAACTTCACCTGGTTCGCCTCGGCGTACGACAACGACGACTCGCTGTACCGCGTCGTGACCCTCCTCCAGATCGCCGGTGTCCTGGTGCTCGCGGCCGGGGTGTCGAAGGCCTTCGAGGACCATCAGTTCCTGGCCCTCTGGCTCGGCTACCTGATCATGCGGCTCGCGCTGATCGCCCAGTGGCTACGGGCGGCGGCCTCGACGACGGGCGACGAGCGGCGCACGGCACTGCGCTACGCGGCCGGGGTGGCGCTCTGCCAGGTGGGCTGGCTGGGCCTCCTCGTCCTGCCGGAGGGCGCCCGGTCGTGGACGTTCCTGGTGATGGCGATCGCCGAGATGGCCGTGCCGACGATCGCGGAGCGGGCGCGGACGACGCCGTGGCACCCGCACCACATCGCCGAGCGGTACGGCCTGTTCACGATCATCATGCTTGGCGAGACGATCTCCGCGGCGACGATCGCGGTGAAGTCGGGCATCGACGAGAACGACGCGCTCGGCGAGCTGCTGCCCATCGCCGTCGGCGGACTCCTGTTGATCTTCTCCGCGTGGTGGATCTACTTCGTGGTGCCGATCCACGGTCACCTCCGCTCCAACCAGCAGGCGTTCCTCTGGGGCTACGGCCACTACGTGATCTTCGGTTCGGCCGCGGCGATCGGCGCGGGCATCGAGGTGGCGGTGGAGCAGGCGGTCGGCAAGGCGCACATCTCGGAGACGGCGGCCTCGGCGGCGGTGACGATTCCGGCGGCGGTGTATCTGTTCGCGGTGTGGCTGTTGCACTCGCGCCACTTCAAGGTGGGGCTCGCGCAGCAACTGGTGCTTCCGGTCACGGCGGTCGCGATCCTGGCGTGCACGTTCGCGGGCCGCTGGGCGGTGCTCGCTGCGGGGGTCGTGGCGGCGCTCGCGGTGGCGGTCGGGGTGACGCTGACGACCCGGATGGTGCGGTCCGAGCAGAGTGCCTGACAGCCGCCGGAGGAGGGCACCCACCCGTCCCGAGCACCCGGTCCCCTCCGGCGAAGTCCGTGATACGCATGCCGCATGACGACATCTGACGCACCTGAGGCAGGGACGCGGGACGGGTCGGACGGGGCGCTGACCGACGTCGCGGGGCTGCGGGTCGGACACGCGGGCCGGATGGGCGACGGCTGGCTCAGCGGGACGACCGTCGTGCTCGCGCCGGAGGGCGGGGCCGTGGCGGCCGTGGACGTGCGCGGCGGCGGCCCGGGCACCCGGGAGACGGACGCGCTCGACCCGCGGAACCTGGTCCAGCGGGTGGAGGCGGTCGTGCTGACGGGCGGCAGCGCGTACGGCCTCGACGCCGCGACCGGGGTGATGGCCTGGCTGGAGGAGCGGGAGCGCGGGGTGCGGGTGGGGCCCGAGAGCAGGCACGTGGTGCCGGTGGTGCCCGCGGCGTGCGTGTTCGACCTGGGGCGCGGCGGCGCGTTCCGGGCGCGGCCCGACGCGGCGCTCGGGCGGGCGGCGGTGGAGGACGCGGCGGCGCGCCCGAGCGGTC
The DNA here is from genome assembly GCF_022698285.1 of Streptomyces sp. AN091965. Classification (NCBI taxonomy): domain Bacteria; kingdom Bacillati; phylum Actinomycetota; class Actinomycetes; order Kitasatosporales; family Streptomycetaceae; genus Streptomyces; species Streptomyces sp. AN091965. The sequence continues at coordinate 4,414,518 of NZ_JALDMY010000001.1, forward strand.
ACGCGATGGCCGAGGGCAATGTGGGCGCGGGCACCGGCGCGGTGGTGGGCGTGCTCAAGGGCGGCGTCGGCACGGCGAGCACGGTCCTCGGCTCGGGCGTCACGGTGGCCGCCCTGGTGGTGGCCAACGCGGCGGGGTCGGGGGTGGATCCGGCGACGGGGGCGTTGTACGGGCGGTTCTTCGAGGGGGCGCGGGTCGAGCTGCCCGCGGCCGAGGTCCACGAGGCGGCCCGGCGGCGCCTGGCCGAGGTCGCGGCGCGCAACGGACGGCCGCCGTTGAACACCACGCTGGCCGTCGTCGCCACGGACGCCGAGCTCACCAAGGCCCAGGCGCAGAAGCTCGCGGGCACCTCGCACGACGGCATGGCGCGGGCCGTGCGCCCGGTGCACCTGCTGAACGACGGCGACACGGTGTTCGCCCTGGCCACCGGCGAGCACCGGCTCGACGCCACGAACCCCTTGGCGCTGAACGAGATCCTGGCGGCGGGCGCGGACATGGTGACGCGAGCGATCGTCAGGGCCCTCCTGGCGGCAGACCCGGTGGAAACCCCGGGCGGCACCTTCCCGTCCTACCGAAGCCTCTACGAACCCGGCCCGAGCGGCCAGGCCGGCGAGGCCGGTGATCCGAGCCCGTCCGGCGTTTGAGGACGAGGCCCGAAGGACCAAAAAAAGGGGGAAAGGGGCGAAGCCCTATATACAGCCCAGAACATCCCAAGTGACGCCAGGGTAAAGGGCCTTGAGAACAGCCGCGGGCGCAGCCATGTGCCAGCGCTCACACCCGCATCCCGGAACCAATGCCCGGCCGGGCGACTCTTTACCCGTACTGGATCAGACCACGTACATACCAAGAACGTGCTGAACGCAGACCGAATGGGAGCAGCCCGTGACAACGCCGGACATTGCAGCGCAGCCTCAGCCCCGTCGCCGTCGGCGGGTCATGCTGGCGACCGCCGCGCTCGCAGCGGTCGGCGCGCTGACCCTGACGGCCTGCGGCGGTGACGCCGACGCCAAGGACGACAAGAAGTCCGGGGCGGCCAAGGACGCGTCCGGCGCCCAGATATCCATCTCCTCCAAGGACGGCGCGACCGACGCCTCGATCAACGCCACCGGCGTGAAGGTCAAGGACGGCAAGCTGACCGGCGTGAAGATGACGCAGGTGACGTCCGGCGCCGCGGTCGAGGGTTCCATATCCGCCGACGGCAGCACCTGGAAGCCCAAGGCGCAGCTGGAGCGCGGCACGAAGTACAAGGTCACCGCCGACGCCAAGGACGGCGAGGGCCGCCCGGCGACGGAGAACGCGACGTTCACGACGGTGTCGTCGGCGAACAGCTTCATCGGTTCGTACGCGCCGGACGGCGGCACCACCGTCGGCGTCGGCATGCCGGTGTCGTTCAACTTCGACAAGGCCATCGCGAACAAGAAGGACGTGCAGTCGCACATCACGGTCACGTCCAGCAGCGGGCAGAAGGTCGTCGGCCACTGGTTCGGCAACCAGCGCCTGGACTTCCGGCCGCAGGAGTACTGGAAGGCCGGTTCCAAGGTCACGATGAAGATCGCCCTGGACGGTGTGAAGGGCGGCAACGGCATCACCGGCGTCCAGGACAAGACGGTCACCTTCACCATCGGCCGCAAGCAGGTCTCCACGGTCGACGTGGGCGCCAAGAAGATGACGGTCGAGCGGGACGGCAAGGTCCTCAAGTCCGTCCCGATCTCCGCGGGCAGCGCGCAGAACCCCACGTACAACGGCCAGATGGTGATCTCCGAGAAGTTCGTCCAGACGCGGATGAACGGCTCGACGGTCGGCTTCGGCGGGGAGTACGACATCAAGGACGTGCCGCACGCCATGCGCCTGTCGACGTCCGGCACGTTCATCCACGGCAATTACTGGAGCTCGCCCTCCATCTTCGGTAGCACCAATACCAGCCACGGCTGTGTGGGGCTCCAGGACGTGCAAGGGGCGCAGGGCGACACGATGGGCAAGTGGTTCTACGACAACTCGCTGATCGGTGACGTCGTGACGGTCAAGGGTTCGCCGGACAAGACCATCGCCCCCGACAACGGCCTGAACGGCTGGAACATGTCGTGGAGCCAGTGGACGGCGGGCAGCGCCGAGTGACGCGGGCCTGACGGACACGCCACAAAAGGGGCGCGCGTGGCGCCCCGAACGGCGCACTCAGGGCCTCAACGGAGCGAGCCGCACGGGAACTTGCCGTGCGGCTCGATCGTTTTCCTGTTCCCGGACATGATGTCGGACCCAGGGGCTACGGTATGCACGCACAAGGTGACATGCAGCAACGCCGGAAGCATCCGGGAGTATCCGTGAGCGTTCCGTACGAGACAGCGTACGAACCACCTGAGTCGCCCGAGCCCCTGACTCCAGAGGAGCACCTCGAGCGACTGCTCAGCCGCGCGCTGAACTCCTTCGACCTGCCGGACGACGCGGTCCGGCGCCTGGAGCGGTCCCTCGCCTACGACAGCTCACTGCACTCCGCGCACCACAGCGCGGGCCTGCACCGCGAGACGTACCGCCACACCTGGCTGCTCGCCGACGGCAGCGCGCTCACCCTCTGGGAGCTCGTGCACAACGCGGGCCCCGGCAGCCAGGCCCAGTACGAGCTGTATCTGGACGAGGAGGAGGCCGGAGTCGCCACCGCGCGCCTTCCGCTGCCGCCCGACACCCCGGCCGGGGACCTGCCGGTCGTCCTCCAGCTGACCGCCGCGCACGAACCGCGGCACACGTACGTGCCGGACGACTCGGCCGACCACGCGCGCAGGCTGCTGCGCCGCGCCGAGAACCCGGCGAGCGTGGACCGCCCCGGCGAGGACATGGCGCGACTGCTGCGCGCGGCCTTCGCCCACCAGATCACCCAGGCCTTCGGGCGCTCCGGCCTCACCGGCGAGGCCCGGCTCGGCTTCTCGCTGTACGAGCACGCCTTCCTGCTCTTCGACGGCTCGGAAGTCAGCCTGTGGGAGGTCGAGCACACGGCGACGACCGACGGCCGCCACATGTGCGAGGTGTATGTGAGCGAGCACGCGGCCCGCGCGGCGATGGAGCGGCGGGCCCGGGCGTTCCCGGTGACGCGCAGCCGCTAGCCGCTCGGGCGCACCCGCGCCCGAGCGTGGTCGGCGGTCACGCGCGAGGTCCAGGGCCTGTCGGCCGGGTCGGCCGGGTCGGCCCTAGTCGCGCCCCTTGCCGAACTGCCGGACCAGACCGGCGAAAGCGGCCCGCTCGGCCGCCGTCAGCTGCACGGACTCCGCGCCCGGCGGACCCGATTGGACGGGCAGTGAGCGCAGCGCGGGACCGCCCGCGCCCGAGACCTCAGGTCCTGCCTCCCGGCCGCGGCGCAGCCGCAGGAAGGTCACGGCCCAGAGGGTGGTCACGGCGGCGAACAGCGCCACACTTGTCTGCTGAACGATCGAAGCACCGTCGAACATGCCGCTCAGTAGACAACAGCCGCCAGCCTAACAACAGGGGCGTTTATGGGACTTTGGCCTTGAAGTGACGCATCTCCCATCGGGCGGGGTTGATCCGGGCGTCAGGATTCCGGTTCGCGCTCGCCGGTGACCAGGCCCGCCATGCGTACGCAGATCGCGGGGAGTTCGGGGGCCTCCAGGTCCCAGTCCTCGGTGTCGACACCAGCGAGCAGGCAGGATGCCCACAGGGTGGCGAGCAGCCGGGCGGCGACGTCGGCGCGGGCCGGGCTGGCGGCGGGGGCCTGGCGGCGGACGGCGTGCGCGGCGTACTCGATCAGGGAGGGTTCGAGCAGCCAGCGGATGCCCGCGCCGGTCTCGATGAGGAAGCCGGAGTAGACGGCGAGAAAGACGCGGTCGCTCTCCGTGGGCCGGTCGAGGCCGGCCCGCGCCTGCTCGGTGAGTTCGGTGACCATGCCGAGCAGGCTGCTGAGGTGGCTCTGCTGAAGCTGACTCACGGTGGCCCCCACGGGTGTGGCCCGCGCCCGGGCGCCCATGCCGCAGTACCAGCAGTATGCCCACGCGAGGGGGGCCGGGGAACGTCCGATCAGACGGCGACCGGAACCCGTGGCTCGTCCGCCGTGTCCGGCTCGGGAGCGACGGCCGTCTTCCGGGCGCTCTTGAGCAGCACCACCACGGCCGTCGACACGCAGACGCCGGCGGCGATCGCGAGCACGTACAGCAACGGCCGGCCGATCAGCGGCACCACGAAGACACCGCCGTGCGGGGCGCGCAGCGTGCAGCCGAACGCCATCGACAGGGCGCCCGTGACCGCGCCGCCCGCCATGGAGGCGGGGATGACCCGCAGCGGGTCCGCGGCCGCGAAGGGGATCGCGCCCTCGGTGATGAAGGAGGCGCCGAGGAACCAGGCCGCCTTGCCGTTCTCCCGCTCGGCCGGGGTGAACAGGCGGCCCCGGACGGTCGTCGCGAGCGCCATGGCGAGCGGCGGCACCATGCCCGCGGCCATCACGGCGGCCATCACCTTCAGCGAGCCGTCGGTGGGGTGGGTGAGGCCGCCGACGGCGAAGGCGTACGCGACCTTGTTGAGCGGGCCGCCGAGGTCGAAGCACATCATCAGGCCGAGGATCACGCCCAGGATGACGGCGTTGGCGCCGGACAGGCCCTCCAGCCAGTCCGTCAGGGCGCTCTGCAACGAGGCGATGGGCTTGCCGACGACGAGGAACATCAGGAAGCCGACGACCGCGGCGGAGACCAGCGGGATCACCACCACCGGCATGATGCCGCGCAGCACGGCGGGGATGCGGATCCGCTGGATGCCCATGACCACGGCGCCCGCGAGCAGACCGGCCGCGATGCCGCCGAGGAAGCCCGCCTTGATGGTGACGGCGACCGAACCGCCGACGAAGCCCGGTACGAGGCCCGGTCGGTCGGCCATGCCGTACGCGATGTAGCCCGCGAGGACGGGCACCAGGAAGGCGAAGGCGAGGCCGCCGGTCTGGAAGAGCAGGGCCGCCCAGCTGGTGTGGTCGGTCCAGACGAAGTGCTCCGCGACCGACGGGGCCTTGTCGATCTTCCAGCCGCCGATGGCGAAGCCGAGCGCGATGAGGAGGCCGCCCGCGGCGACGAACGGCACCATGTAGCTGACGCCGGACATCAGCCACTTGCGCAGCTTGGTGGCGTAGCTGTCGCCGCTGTCGCCCGCGCCGTCGACCGGGCTCGGGCGGGCCGGGGCGGTGACCTCGCCGCGGGCGGCCTTCTCCCGCGCTTCCGCGATGAGTTCGGCGGGGCGGCTGATGCCCGCCTTGACGCCGACGTCGACGGTGGGCTTGCCCGCGAAGCGGGGCTTGTCCCGTACGGGGACGTCGTGGGCGAAGATCACCGCGTCGGCCCGCTCGACGGTCTCGGGGTCGAGGCGGGTGAAGCCCGCGGAGCCCTGGGTCTCGACGGTGAGCTCGACGCCTGCCGCGCGGGCGGCGTTCTCCAGGGCCTCGGCGGCCATGTAGGTGTGGGCGATGCCGGTGGGGCAGGAGGTGACGGCGACGATACGGAAGCGCGGGGTGCCGCCTTCCGGGGGCGCGTCCGCCGGTGGCTCCCGCCGGGGCTCGGCCTGCTGCTGATCGACGGTGGGGGCTGCGCCCGCCGCATCGGAAGTGGGGGCTGCGTCCACCGGGTCAGAGGTGGAGGCTGCGTCCACCGCATCGGAGGTGGAGGCTGCGTCCACCGCATCGGAGGTCGGGGCTGTGCCCGCCCGATCGGCAGCGGGGGCTGTGCCCGCCTGGTCCGCTCCCGGGGCGGACCAGGTGTCCACGGCCACGTCCCCGGAGACCAGCGCCGCCGCGTCCGCCGCCGAGGTCACCGCGCGCAGGGCCGCCGTGAACCGCGCGTCCATCAACTGCCGTGCCAGGGACGACAGGATCGTCAGATGCGCGTCGTCCGCGCCGATGGGGGCCGCGATGAGGAAGACGAGGTCGGCGGGGCCGTCGGGGGCGCCGAAGTCGATGCCCGCCGCGCTGCGGCCGAAGGCCAGGGTGGGCTCGGTGACGTGGGCGCTGCGGCAGTGCGGGATGCCGATGCCGCCGTCGAGGCCGGTGGGCATCTGGGCCTCGCGGGCGGCCACGTCGGCGAGGAAGCCGTCCAGGTCGGTGACGCGGCCGAGGGCCACCATGCGCTCGGCGAGGGCGCGGGCCGCCGCCTCCTTGGTGGAGGCGGTCCTGTCGAGGTCGAGATCGACCAACTCCGCGGTGATCATGGCGTGGTTCTCGCTCATCGCGGGCTCCTTTGCGCGCGGACGGCCCGGGGACACGGGCGAGGGAGGGGACGGGGTCAGGCGGCGGGCCCGGTCAGGACCAGGTCGAGCGGGACCTGGTCGGTGACGGTGACGGCGTCCGGGACGAGGTCGGACGGGGTGGGCATGAGGCTGCCGGGCAGCTGGACCGCGGCGGCGCCGTGCGCGACGGCGGCGGCGAGGGCGCGCGGCCCGGTGCCGCCCGCGACGAGGAGACCGGCGAGGGAGCTGTCGCCCGCGCCCACGTCGCTGCGTACGGCGTCGACGCGGGCGTGCCCGAAGTGCGCGCCCGAGTCGTCGACGAGGAGCTGGCCGTCCGCGCCGAGGCTGGCGAGGACGGCGCGGGCGCCGCGCTCGCGCAGCTCGTCGGCGGCCTTGAGGGCGTCGCCGACGGTGGCGAGGGGGCGGCCGACGGCTTCGGCGAGCTCCGCGGCGTTGGGCTTGACGACGTCCGGGCGGCCCGCGAGGGCGGCGAGGAGGGCCGGGCCCGAGGTGTCCAGGGCGATCCGGGCCCCGGCGGCGTGGCAGCGCTCGGCCAGGTCCGCGTACCAGGACGGGGGAAGGCCGCGCGGGAGGCTGCCGCAGCAGGCGATCCAGTCGGCGCGGGCGGAGTGCGCGGCGACGGCGGCGAGCAGGGCCTCGCTCTCCGCCGCGGTGAGCTCGGGACCGGGGGCGTTGATCTTCGTGAGGGTGCCGTCCGGTTCGGCCACGGAGATGTTCGAACGGGTGGGGCCGGTGACCGGGACCGGGGCGACGTCGATGCCCTGCTCGTCGAGGAGCTGGGCGACGAGGGCGCCGGGGGCGCCGCCGAGCGGGAGGACGGCGAGGGTGGGCACGCCCGCGGCGGCGACCGCGCGGGAGACGTTGACCCCCTTGCCGCCCGGGTCCATGCGGTCGCCGGTGGCGCGGACGACGGCGCCGCGGGTGAGGGCGGGGACGTCGTAGGCGCGGTCGAGGGAGGGGTTCGGGGTGACGGTGAGGATCATGCGCGCACCACTTCCGTGCCCGCGCGCTCGACGGCGGCGGCGTCGTCGGGGCTGAGGCCCGTGTCCGTGATCAGCAGGTCCACGTCGGCGAGGTCGCCGAAGCGGGCGAAGTGCTCCTGGCCGTACTTGCCGCTGTCGGCGAGCAGGACGACGCGGCGGGCGGCGGCGACGGCGGCGCGCTTGACGGCGGCCTCGGCGAGGTCGGGGGTGGTCAGACCGTGCGCGGCCGAGAAGCCGTTCGCGGCGAGGAAGAGGACGTCGGCGCGGATCTCCGCGTACGCGCGCAGGGACCAGGCGTCCACGGCGGCGCGGGTGCGGTGCCGCACGCGGCCGCCGACCAGGTGGAGCTGGATGCCCGGGTGGTCGGCGAGGCGGGCGGCGGTGGGCAGGCTGTGGGTGACCGCGGTGAGGGCGGACTCCAGGGGGAGCTGGGCGGCGAGGCGGGCGACGGTGGAGCCCGCGTCGAGGATGACCGTGCCGGTGCCGTCGGCGGGGAGCTCGGTGAGGGCGGCGCGGGCGATGCGGTCCTTCTCGTCGGCGGCGGTGCCCTCGCGCTCCGCGAGGTCCGGCTCGAAGTCCAGGCGGCCCGCCGGGATCGCGCCGCCGTGCACGCGGCGGAGCAGGCCCGCACGGTCCAGGGCCTTCAGGTCGCGGCGGATGGTCTCGGCGGTGACCTGGAACTCGGCGGCGAGCGAGAGGACGTCGACGCGGCCGCCCGCTCTGGCCAGGCGCAGGATCTCCTGCTGCCGCTCTGGCGCGTACATGGCTCGGGGCCTCCTGCTTGTGCCCGGGTGTGTGGTTTCTCTTGGATCGTACGGACCCTTCGGGCGGAAGTAAACAGGATCGGGCATCACACAGACACAAACGGGCCCCGCCGGAGCCCGGGGCGGGCTTGGCGGGGCCTTGCGGTGGGGCCTTGCGGTGGAGGCGGTTCACCCGCCTCGGCAGGGGGCGGGCCCAGCGCCCGCCCCCCGGAGGGCCTCAGGAGGTGAGCGCCGGCTCGCGGTCCTTGGCGGTGGCCTCCTCAAGGACCTCGGCGCCCTCCACGTGCTGCGCGGGGCGTCGCGGCAGCCCCAGCATCAGCACGAAGATGACCGCGAGGACGCCGAACACCCACCACAGGGCGTTCTGGAACCCGTGGGCGAACTCCGCGGCGACCTGCTGCGGCACCACCTTCTCGTCCATGACGCCGAAGAAGACCACGGACACCAGGCCGAGCCCGAGCGCGTTGCCCATCTGCTGCACGGTGTTGATGAGGCCGGACGCGGAGCCCGCGTGCTCGCGCGGGACCTCGGAGAGCACCGCGTCCGTCAGCGGGGCCACGATGAGGCCCATGCCGAGGCCCATCACCACGAGGGGGAGCGCCATCTGCCAGGGCGCGATGTCCGCGCCGTACCGACCGGACTCCCAGATGTAGATGAGGACGCCCGCGGCCATCAGCAGGGCGCCCGCCTGGAGGACCTTGCGGCCGAAGCGGGGCACCAGCTTCTGCACGGAGAGGCCCGCGGCGACGGACACGGCGATGGAGAAGGGCACGCCGGTCAGGCCCGCGCGCAGCTCGCTCCAGCCGAGGCCGACCTGCATGTACATGGTCCAGACGAGGAAGAAGATGCCGAGCGAGACGCCGAACACGGTCTGCACGGCGATGCCCGCGGCGAAGCTGCGCACCTTGAACAGGGAGAGCTCCACGAGCGGCGAACCGTCCCGGGAGGCCTTGCGCCGCTCGTAGGCGACGAGCACGCCGAACACGACGACCGCGCCCGCCATCATCGCGTATCCCCACAGCGGCCAGCCCAGCTCGCGGCCGCGCGTCAGCGGGTACAGGAGCATCAGCAGACCGGCGGTGACCAGGACGACGCCGACGAGGTCGAGCCGCAGCGCGCGCGGCGCCTTGGACTCGGTGATGAACTTCCGCCCGAGCAGCAGACCCGCGATGCCGACCGGCAGGTTGATCAGGAAGATCGGGCGCCATTCGAGACCGAAGAGGTTCCACTCCGTCAGGAGCGCGCCGAGCAGCGGCCCGGACACCGCGCCGAGACCCACCACCATGCCGAACAGGCCGAAGACCTTGCCGCGCTCGTGCGCGGGGAACGTGGCGTGCACGATCGAGAGGACCTGCGGCACCATCAGCGCGGCCATCGAGCCCTGGAGGATGCGGGACGCGACCAGCATCTCCGGGTTCGCGGCGAAGCCGCACAGCGCCGAGGCGACGGTGAAGCCCGTGATGCCGATGAGGAATATCCTCTTGCGGCCGTAGATGTCGCCGAGCCGTCCGCCGGTGATGAGGCCCGCGCCGAGCGCGAGCGCGTATCCGGCGGTGATCCACTGGATCTGGCTGAACGTGGCGCCCGCGTCCCGCTGGATGGAGGGGATCGCGATGTTCACGATCGTCACGTCGACGAGGTCCATGAAGGCGGCCGTCATCACGATCGCGAGGGCGAACCACCGACGGCGGTCGGACGGTGCCTCCGGGGACGGAGCAGCCGCGGTGGGGGTGCTGGGAGAAGTCATGCCGTCAGGCTAGAGGCCGTATAGGTCAGCTCATGACCTAGTTCTCCGGGACCATGGGATCACGTTCCCGGCAGACGGTTCCCGGTGAACGCACGACCACGGCGGCGGGAGACCCCATGACCACGGACACACCGGCACGGCTCCTTCAGCTGCTCTCGCTGCTCCAGACCCCGCGCGAATGGCCCGGCGGCGAGCTGGCGGGGCGCCTCGGGGTCTCGCGCCGCACGGTGCGCAGGGACGTCGACCGACTGCGGGAGCTCGGCTATCCCGTGCGGGCCACGCAGGGCTCCAGCGGCGGCTACCGGCTCGTCGCGGGCAAGGCGATGCCGCCCCTCGTCCTGGACGACGAGGAGGCCGTGGCCATCGCGGTGGGGCTGCGCGCCGGGGCCGGGCACGCCGTCGAGGGCGTCGAGGAGGCGTCGGTGCGGGCCCTCGCCAAACTGGAGCAGGTCCTGCCGTCCCGGCTGCGCCACCGGGTGTCCGCCCTCGGCGCCGCGACGATGTCGCTGACCAGCGGGGACGGGGCGCGGATCGCGCCGGAGACGCTGACGGTGATCGCGTCGGCGACGGCCGCGCACGAACAGCTGCGGTTCGCCTACGAGGCCAAGGACGGCACCCCGTCGAGGCGCCTCACCGAGCCGCACCGCCTGGTGTCCACGGGGCGGCGCTGGTACCTGGTCGCGTTCGACCTGGAGCGGCAGGACTGGCGTACGTTCCGCGTGGACCGGGTGTCGGAGCCGTTCCCCACGGCGGTGCGGTTCGCTCCGCGGATGCTGCCGGGCGGGAGCGCGGACGCCTATGTGCGCCGGAGCGTGCTCGCGCGGCGGCCGGAGTCCTCGGCGTACGAGGTGGACGTGGAGTTCCACGCCCCGCTGGACCGGGTGCGGGGGCGGCTGCCCGCCGCCCTCGGTGAGCTGGCCCCGGTCGGCGACGACCGCTGCCGGCTGCGCGGGACGGTGACCGAGCCCGTGGAGTGGGTGGCGGGCCGGCTCGTCTGGGTCGAGTGCGACTTCACCGTGCACGGGCCGGAGCAGCTGGTGTCGCGGGTACGGGACCTGGGGCGTCGGTTCGGTGCGGCGGTGGACCGGACCTGACGCCGAGGCCCGGCGCCGCGGGCCGGGGCGGAGCAGGGCCGGGCGCGGGCGGGCCGGGCCCGCCCGGTGCCGCCTCGGCGGCGGGCCGCCCCATCGGGCGCCGGGCCTAGGCCGCCGCGTCGAAGCCCGTGTCGCGCGCCAGCTTCTTCAGTTCGAGCAGGGCGTGCTTCTCTATCTGGCGGATGCGCTCGCGGGTGAGGCCGTGCTCCTTGCCGACCTCCGTGAGCGTGCGCTCGCGGCCGTCGTCGATGCCGTACCGCATCTTGATGATGGAGGCGGTGCGCTGGTCGAGGCGGCCGATGAGGTCGTCGAGCTCCTCGCTGCGCAGGAGCGTGAGGACGGACTGCTCGGGGGAGACCGCCGAGGTGTCCTCCAGCAGGTCGCCGAACTGGGTCTCGCCCTGGTCGTCCACCGGCATGTTCAGCGAGACGGGGTCGCGGGCCCAGTCGAGGACGTCCGTGACGCGCTCGGGGGTCGACGCCAGCTCGGCGGCGATCTCGGTGGCCTCCGGCTCACGGCCGTGCTCGCGGTTGAACTCGCGCTGCACGCGGCGGATCCGGCCGAGCTCCTCCACCAGGTGCACGGGCAGCCGGATGGTGCGGGACTGGTCGGCGATGGAGCGGGTGATGGCCTGGCGGATCCACCAGGTCGCGTACGTGGAGAACTTGAAGCCCTTGGCGTAGTCGAACTTCTCGACCGCGCGGACCAGGCCCGCGTTGCCCTCCTGGATGAGGTCGAGCAGGGGCAGGCCGCTGCGCGGATAGCGGCGGGCGACGGCGACCACCAGGCGGAGGTTCGACCGGATGAAGACGTCCTTGGCGCGCTCGCCGTCGGCGACGAGGGCGCGCAGCTCCTCCTCGGAGGCGGTCACGGCCGACTTCTCCTCGACCTCGCCCGCGAGGATCTTCTCGGCGTAGACACCCGCCTCGATGATCTGGGACAGCTCGACTTCCTTGGCGGCGTCGAGCAGGGGTGTGCGCGCTATCTCGTCGAGGTACATGCCGACCAGGTCGCGGTCGGCGATCTCGCCGCCTGAAGCGCGAACACTGCGTGCCGCGTCGGTCTCGCCGGTGTCGGCGGACTTGCGACGGGCGACGGCACGGGTTGCCATGCGTGCTCCCTTGCGTGGTTGTCACTGGTCGGTCCGGCGGTGACCCGTGGTGGCGGGCGGGCCGGGCGGTCCGGTATGGACCTGTGGTGGACGGCACACCCTCCCAGGTGCCCCGCATCCGATGGATACAACGACTGGAATCCGGACAGAATTCCCAACCCGCGCGTCCATTTTCCTGACCATGCAGTACCCTGTGCCGCCACACAGGGAGGTCGGGTGGCGCAGGAACCCACAGAGGTGCAGGTCAGACCCGGCGACGAGGCGGATCTCGGGGCCCTCACGGAGATCTACAACCACTACGTCCGTGAGACAGCCGTCACATTCGACACCGTCCCGTTTCTGCCGGAAGAGAGACGCCGTTGGCTGCTCTCCCACCCCAAAGACGGCCCGTACCGCCTGATGGTTGCCCAGGTCGGCAAACCGGGGAAACCTGACATTCTCGGCTATGCCACGTCGGGCCCGCTGCGCGCCAAGCCCGCCTACGCGACCTCCGTGGAGGTCAGCGTCTACTGCGACCCGCGCGCGGCCGGGCGCGGCGTCGGCACCCTGCTCTACCGCGCGCTCTTCGCCGCCCTGGAGGGCGAGGACCTGCACCGGGCCTACGCGGGCATCGCGCTGCCCAACGCGGCCTCGGTGCGCCTGCACGAACGGTTCGGTTTCCGGCACATCGGTACGTACGCGGAAGTCGGCCGGAAGTTTCACCGCTACTGGGACGTGGCCTGGTACGAGCTGCCCCTAGGGCCAAGGGACTAGTTCCGCAGACCGTTCCTGGCGGCCGGTCGGCGCGCCTAGCGTGCCGCCATGAACGAGATCAGCACCGCCCCCGGCGCGCCCTCCCCCGACTCCGGCTCCGGCCCCGACTCCGGCTCCGGCTCCGACTCCGACTCCGACTCCGGCGGCGTCCTCGACGAAGCCCTCCAGCGCCTGCACGCGAGCGGCCCCGAGCGGGTCGTGCGCCTCACCAACCACGGCCCGATGGCCGTGGAGTCCCTGGTGCACAACGGCCAGGCCCACACCGTGCACCGCTGGCTCGACCACTACCGCCACAAGCTGGAGGACATGCCCGCGCGCGTGGCCCCCATCGGCGACGACGACTGGCGCGCGGCCCTCGGCGACCCGCGCCGGGCCGCCGACTGGATCGACCACTTCGCCCGCGCCCTGGCCGAGCGGCCCTGGCGCGAGGTGCTCGCCGCCTGGTGGCCGGTGCTGCTTCCCGGCATCGCGGGCGGCTCCACGCACCCGGTGATCCGTGTCGGGCACGCCGTGCGCGGCCTCACCGCGCCGGGCGGTCGGACCGCGCCCCGCGTCGCCGAGCTGGCGCACGGCCTCGGCTACTGGGCGGCCCGGCACACCCCGCTGCCGCCGCGCGCGCCCCGCCCCCTGCCCGCCGCGGCGGGGGCCGCGGCGGCGCTCGCCGCCGTGGAGCGCGTCCCGGTCCAGGACGGCGGCCTTCCGGACCGCTTCGCGCAGCTGGCCTCCGTGCCGGTGTGGCCCGCCGGCCCGGCCACCGACCCGGAGGCGGCGCACGCCCGCCTCGGCGACCTGGTCACCGCCGCCGTGCACCGGTACGCCACCCACGGCCACACCGACCCGATCATGCTGGTGCACGCGGCGACCGCGCCGAACGCCGTCCTGCGCACCCTGCCCGCGCTCCCCCGCGCACTGTGGCCCGCGTCCCTGGACGCGGCCTGGGCGGCGAGCGCCGCCGTCACCGCCGCCTACGGCCCGGCGGCCCCGGCACCCGCCGACGAGCTGCGCACCGCGTACGGCGAGGCCGGGCGCAGCACCTTCGACGAGGTCTTCGCGCGGGCCGCGGCGCACGGCGACGACCACACGATCAAGTTCGCGGACACCGCCCTGGACGTCGGCGACGAGCGGGCGCGCGCGGCCGCGCTGCGGGGCGTGGAGCTCAACCCGCCCGCCCTCTGAGCGCGTTCGCCACGCCCCGGCGGCGGACACCCTTGCCGGGGGCACAGGGAAGGCTCGTACAGTGGGTTACATGGACAGGCCATCCACCGCGGCACGGGACGCCGCCGGGGAGCGCGCCGCCGCCGGGCCGCGCTGGCTCGACGACGAGGAGCAGCGCACCTGGCTCGCGTACATCCACGCCTCCACGCTCCTGGAGGACTACCTCGACCGTCAGCTCCAGCGCGACGCGGGCATGCCCCATCTGTACTACGGGCTCCTGGTGCAGCTCTCGGCCGCGCCGCGCCGCCGGATGCGGATGACGGAGCTGGCCCGCGACTCCAAGATCACCCGGTCCCGGCTCTCGCACGCGATCGCGCGCCTGGAGCGCAGCGGCTGGGTGCGGCGCGAGGACTGCCCGACCGACAAGCGCGGGCAGTTCGCGATCCTGACCGAGGACGGCCAGGAGGTGCTGCGGCAGACCGCGCCCGGCCATGTGGACGCGGTGCGCCAGGCCATCTTCGACCGGCTCACCCCGGAACAGCAGAAGTCCCTCGGCGAGATCATGCGGATCGTCGCCGAGGGACTTCAGCCGAAGGAGGCGGGGGCGGACCTGCCCTGGCTCCGCTAGGAGGGAGCGCCGGACAGATCCGCCAGGAGCGCCGGGTGGTACTGGGCGTCAGTGCGCCACCACGGGGATCTTCACCTCGTCCTCGACGCCGTCGCCGTCGCCGGAGGCCGACTGGCCGCCGTTCTGGGCGCCGGTGTTGATGAGCACGGCGGCGATCACCGCGGACGCGGCGAGGATGCCGACCGCCCACCAGATGGCGGCGGTGTAGCCCTCCACCATGGACTGCGCGGCGAGCAGCTTCTGCGCCGCCGGGGTGGTCGCGGAGGCCGCGTGGTCCTCGATGTACGCCGTGGTCGCGGAGGCCGCGATGGTGTTCAGGAGGGCCGTGCCGATGGCGCCGCCGACCTGCTGCGAGGTGTTGACCATCGCGGAGGCGACACCGGCGTCACGCGGCTCGACGCCGTGCGTGGCGAGCGACATGGCGGGCATGAACGCCGTGCCCATGCCGAGGCCGAGCAGCAGCTGCGCGGGCATGATCAGACCGGCGTACGAGGTGTCGACCTCCAGCTGCGTCAGGAGCAGCATGCCGACGGCGGCGACCAGGAAGCCCGGGGCCATCAGGTAGCGCGGGGGCACGCGGATCATCAGGCGGGTGCCGATCTGCGTGGAACCCGTGATCATGCCCGCGATCATCGGCAGGAACGCGAAGCCCGTCTTGACCGGCGAGTAGCCCTTCACGATCTGCAGGTAGTACGTGAGGAACAGGAACAGGCCGAACATCGAGATGATCGCGAGGCCGAGCGACAGGTAGACGCCGCCGCGGTTGCGCTCGGTCAGGACGCGCAGCGGGAGCAGCGGGTGCTTGACCTTGGCCTCGGTGAGGACGAAGGCGGCGAGCAGCACGACGGACGCGACGAACATCGCGACGGTCACGCCGTCCGACCAGCCGTCGGACTCGGCGCGGGTGAAGCCGTAGACGAGCGCGACCAGGCCGAGCGTCGACAGGAACACGCCGGGGATGTCGAGCGGCGAGCGGTTGCGGCCGCCCTCGGGCTCACGGATCACGAAGTAGGCACCGGCGGCGGCGACGATCGCGAACGGGATGTTCACGAAGAACGTCCAGCGCCAGTTCAGGTACTCGGTGAGGAAGCCGCCGAGGATCAGGCCGACGGCGCCACCGCCACCGGCGATCGCACCGTAGATGCCGAACGCCTTGGCGCGCTCCTTGGCCTCGGTGAACATCACCGCGAGCAGGGAGAGCGCGGCGGGCGCGAGCAGCGCGCCGAACACGCCCTGGAGGGCGCGGGCGCCGAGCATCATCGCCTCGCCGGTCGCGGCGCCGCCGAGCGCGGAGGCCGCGGCGAAGCCGATGAGGCCGGTGACGAAGGTGCGCTTACGGCCCCAGAGGTCGGCGATGCGGCCGCCGAAGAGCAGCAGGCCACCGAAGGCGAGGGCGTAGGCGGTGATGACCCACTGCTTGTTGCCCTCGGATATGCCGAGGTCCTCCTGGGCGGAGGGCAGCGCGATGTTCACGATGGTCGCGTCGAGGACGACCATCAGCTGGGCGAGCGCGATGAAGACCAGGGCTTTCCAGCGCTTTGGGTCCGGAGCGAGTGATGTGACGGGTGATGCAGACATGGGTGAAGCCACCTAGAGACGCAGGAGTGAACGAGGCGAGTGCTGATTCAGGCGTAGTCGGCGAATGCTGATTCAGACGTGGTCACGGAGTTCGGGCACGGACACGGAGTTCAGGCACGGACACGGATTTCGGACACGGACAAAGGAGACACCGGGCGGGCGGGACGGCACATGAGCCGCGGGCGTGAGGCCGGCTCGTCCTTTGGTCCCCGGTCGGTGGACCGGGGCGGCGCGGAGCCGGGGCCGCGGACGGCCGTCACCGGGTCAGTCGGCCTTCTGGCGTAGGTCCTCCAAGGTCGCGGGGTGTCCAGGAAGCTGGGAGCGGGCCGGTGCCATGAGGCCGTCCAGGAACAGCTGGAGATGGCGGTGCACGAACCGGTCGAAGTCGAGGAGGCAGCCGGCGGAACCCGGCAGCGGCCGGGTGAGCTGCGACAGGGCGATCATCACGTCCGCGACACCGATGTCGGGACGCAGCTGGCCGACCGCCCGGGCGCGGTCCATGAGCCCCTGCACCGCGCCCTCCACGCGCAGCCGCGCCGCGTGCAGTTCGGGGTGCTCGGGATCGAGGGCCTCGGAGACGATCGGGCACAGGGCGCCGATGCGCTCCTCCACCGCGGCGTGCGCGAAGCCGCGCAGCGCCTCGAAGGCGCTGTCCGGCTCCGCGTCCACGGCCACGATCGCCTTCTCGGCCAGGACCGAGACGCGGTCGGTGACGAAGAGCAGGACGTGGTGCACCAGCTCGCCGCGGTCGGGGAAGTGACGGTAGACCGTGGCGTTGCCGACGCCCGCGCGGCGCGCGATCTCGTCGAGCGGTACGTCGGGGCCGTGCTGCACGAACATCTCGCGCGCGGCGGCGACGATCCGCTCCCGGTTGCGCAGGGCGTCGGCCCGCGGTCGCGGTGCGGTGCGCTGCGCGGCGGTGGCGGTGGACACGGCGGAGTCTCCTCGAAGCGGTCAAAGGCCTCAGGTTCGCAGGGTCCCGGGTGGCGGGTCCAACGAATTTCCCGGCGGGAGCTGAGGTGCGCGATCCGGGGAGTGGATCCCCGTTTCACTCGGACACCGGTCTAAACGGGGAGACCGTCCCCGGTTATTTCCCCACCCCCGCGTGACCTGCGTCACATCCCGGAAAGACCCCGGGGCCCTCGTCACACCCCCGGCCCCGCTCCCCCGGAACTTTCCGAGAAACCCACGATCGGTCGCGCTCAGCGCGCGCCCGCGCACCCTCCGGCACAGGGTGATCGCACAGGGCGCAGCCGGACCCGGCGGCTGCCGCGGAGCGGAGGGCCCACGCATGCAGCAGCCGAGGTGGAAGGGCATAGGCCGGGGCCGCGGCGCGGGGACCCGGGCGCCGGGACGGCCGCGCCGGCACCGGGTCGCCAGGGCCGTGGCCCTCGGCTCGGCCGCTGCGGTGGTGCTCGCCGTCACCACGTCCGCGAGCACCGGCCGCCTCCTCGCGGACACCCCTTCGGCCGCGGGCCCGGTCTCGCAGGCCCGCTCCACGGCGCTCGGCCCCTGCATGATCAGCGGCGAGCTCGGCGTGCAGATGTCGGAGGGCATCCCGACGGGCCCCGGCTACACCCGCTCCACCGGTACCGTGCGCGCCCTGAACCTGATGATCGACTTCTCCGACGCCCCGGGCGAGGGCTCGGCGCTCGACCGGCTCGGGGAGTTCTTCCCGCAGACCTCCGACTGGTTCCGCACCAGCTCGTACGGCCGTCTCGACTACCGCTCCGAGGTGCCGGTCCCCGACTGGCTGCGGATGCCGAAGCCGTTCAAGAAGTACGGGATAGAGCGCGGCGCCCCCTTCGACCCGGGCTACCGCGACCTGGTCCGCGACATCGTGACCGCGGCCGACCCGGCCGTGGACTTCCGCGCGTACGACCTGCTCAACGTCCTCATCACGCCGAACGCGGGGCCCTCGGCGCTCGACACCGTCCTGTCGGTGACGTTCGCGGGCAACCACGAGGCGCCGGTGGCGGACGGGGTGCCGATCGCCAACGCCTCCTTCGTGTACAGCCGCCAGGACGACGGCTCGGGCAGCTACGACCGGACCGGCTACCGGGTGCTGCCGCACGAGAACGGCCACGTCTTCGGCCTGCCGGACCTGTACACGCGCGACGGCGGCGGCGCGGTCGGCCACTGGGACATCATGAGCGAGGACTGGGGCGCCAACAACGACCTGCTCGGCTGGCACAAATGGAAGCTCGGCTGGCTGGACGACACCCAGGTCGACTGCGCCCCGGCGCACGGCACGACGGAGCACCTGCTCACCCCGCTCGCCGGGCGCGGCGGCACGAAGCTGGTGTTCGTGCCCGTCGACGCGAAGACGGGGTACGCCGTGGAGCTGCGCACCCGCGCGGGCAACGACGAGGCGGTGTGCCGCCCCGGCGTGCTCGTGTACCGCGTGGACGCGGACGTCGACACCGGCCACGGGCCCATCACGGTCACCGACGCGACCCGTGACAGCGGCGGCTGCACGCGCAGCCCCAACGTGCACGCGGAGCTCTCGGACGCGCCGTTCACCCTCGGCGAGACCTTCACGGACCGCAGGACGGGGGTGAGGGTGAAGGTGGCGGGCGTGGACCTGGACGGCAACTACCGCGTCCTGGTGACCCGCACCTGAGGCGGCGGCCCTCCTCACGCCTCCGGCCCGGCCCCCGGCACGGACAGGCGCACCTGCCGCAGGAAGGCCGCGTTGGAGGGCGTCTTGCGGAGCTGGTCGAGGAGCGCCCCGAACCCCTCGCGCTCGCGCCGCGCCAGCGCCCGCCGCAGCCCGCGCACGGCCGCCAGCTCCTCGGCGGGGACGAGCAGTTCCTCGCGCCGGGTCCCGGACGGGGTGATGTCGACGGCCGGGAAGACCCGGCGGTCGGAGAGGGTCCGGTCCAGGCGCAGCTCCATGTTGCCGGTGGACTTGAGCTCCTCGAAGTAGTACTCGTCGGCGCGCGAGCCCGTCTCCACCAGGACGGTGGCGAGCATCGTCAGGGAGCCGCCCTCCTCGGCCAGGCGGGCGGCGCCGAAGAGCCGCTTGGGGCCCTGCACGGAGGCCGCGTCGACGCCGCCGCTGAGCGTGCGGCCGCCGCTCGCCGCGGTGTTGTTGTACGCGCGGCACAGCCGGGTCAGCGAGTCGAAGAGCATGACGACGTCCTTGCCGTCCTCGACGAGCCGCTTGGCGCGCTCGACGGCGAGTTCGGCGAGCGCGATGTGCGCCTTGGGGGCCCGGTCGAAGGTGGAGGCGAGCACGTCGCCGCGCACGGCGCGGCGCATCTCGGTGACCTCTTCGGGCCGCTCGTCGAGCAGGACGACCATGACGTGGCACTCGGGGTGGTTGGCGGCGACGGCGTCCGCGAGCTGGCGCAGCAGCACGGTCTTGCCCGCGCGCGGCGGGGCGACGATCAGGCCGCGCTGGCCCTTGCCGACGGGCGCCACCAGGTCGACGAGGCGCGGGGCGAGCGCGCCGCCCGGCGTCTCCAGGCGCAGCCGCTCGCGCGGGTGCAGCGGGGTGAGGTCACCGAACCGGGGCCTGCCGCGCAGGCCTTGGGGGGCGCGGCCGTTGACCCGGGTGACCTCGGTGAGGACGCGGGGCCGGGCGCCGCAGGTGCCCTCGACGAAGTCGCCCGTACGCAGGCCGAGCCGGCGCACGAGGGCGGCGGGGACGAGCACGTCGGCGGGTCCGGGCAGGCAGCCTTCGGCGCGCAGGTGCCCGTCGGCCTTCGCGATGTCCAGGACACCGCTGTGGATCCGCAGACCGGCCGCGGGGGCCGGGGACGGGATGGCCGAGAGGGCCTGGGTGGACTGGGTGGTCTGGGTGGGGTTCATGGGGTGGGTGGTCCTTTCGCGAAAACGCGGGACGTGCGCGAACTGCGCGGAGAAGGCCGGTCGCGAGGGGCCGTACACGCCGGGTGCCGCGCACACGGGATGTGCGCACCGGGCACCGTGCACATCGGATGTCATGCACATCGGATGTCGTGCGCACCGGATGTCGTGCACATCGGACGGCGACGGCTCGTGGCCTCGTACGACGGGCTGGTGGGAGCGGGAGTCCGGGCCGGGCGAAGAGTGCGCCGGGTCGGAGAAGGAAGGCACGGCGCCCAGAAGGGGCGTACACACGTGCTGCTCGCACCGTAGCACACGACCTGGCGTGCGCGGCCGTCCGTGCACGGGATCTTGAGCTTCCGCACGCCGGTGACTGTCCGCGTGTGATCGCGTACGTTCGGTTACCTCGCGGGCTGCGCTCGGCGGCCCCGGCAGGCAGGAGAACCGCTCATGCGCCGTATCGCCCTCGCCCTCGGCTCCGCCGTCGCGGCCGGAACGCTGGCCCTGGCGCTGCCGGGCTCCGCCCTCGCGGCCGAGGGAGTGCTGATCGTCGGCGGCGTCGCGTACGCCGACCCCGAAGGCTGCTACGACACGGACAGCCGACCGCTCACCGTCGACAACCAAACCGACGAGGTCGCCCTCGTCCTCTCCGGCCCCGACTGCACCGGCGGCCTCCTCGAACTGGTCGCCCCCGGCGAGTCGACGGTCTCCGAGTTCGGCGCCAGCGTCTACGTCGACTGACCCGCCAGGGGCGCACGCGGCGCGTCACACACCGCGTGCGACCCTGGAGGGTCCGGACACCCGAGGGGCACAGGAGGCCGAACGACCATGACGGATACCCGCGTTGTCCTCGTCACCGGCGGTGGAACGGGCATCGGCGCCGCCACCGCCCGGCAGTTGCGCGCCGCCGGGCACCACGTGGTCGTCTCCGGACGGCGCCCGGAGCCGCTGCACCAGATCGCCGAGGAGACCGGCGCGCTCGCGCACCCCGCCGACGCGGCCGACCCCGAGGCCGTCGCCGGTCTCGTCGCGGCGACCGTGAAGGCGTACGGACAGCTCGACGGCGTCGTCCTGAACGCGGGCACCGGCCGCCCGGGAGCCGTCGGCGACGTGACCCCCGAGGACTGGGAGACCGTCCTCAGCACCAACCTCACCGGCCCCTTCCACCTGCTGCGCACCGCGCTGCCGCACCTGCTCGAAAGCCGCGGCTCGGTCGTCGCCGTCGCCTCGGTCTCCGCGCTGCGCAACGGCGTCGGCAACGCCGCGTACGCCACGTCCAAGGCGGCGCTGCTCCAGCTCTGCCGCTCCGTCGCCGTCGACTACGGCGCGCTCGGCGTGCGGGCCAACACCGTCTGCCCCAGCTGGGTGCGCACGGAGATGGCCGACCGGCGCATGGACGCGTTCGCGCGGTCCGCCGGGCTCGGCGACGGCGAGGAAGGGCTCGACGCCGCGTACGAGCAGGGGACGCGGCTGATCCCCGCGGGGCGCCCCGGCACCCCGGAGGAGGTCGCCGAGGCCATCGCCTGGCTGCTCTCGCCCGCGGCGTCGTTCGTCAACGGCGCCACCCTCACGGTCGACGGCGGCGTGACGGCCGTCGACCCGGGAACGCTGGCGTTCGGCTTCGACATCACGCGGCGGGGCTGACGGCTCCGGTCGCGGGACGAGCAGCTCCGGAAGACCTGCTTCCGGAGCCTCCGATCTCCAAAAGTCGCCTGTTCACGGGCCGTTAAGCAGTGTGGCTGACGACCCATCACGACGTACGGTTGGCCCATGCCCGAACTCCAGCGCCTGCGCGCAGACCACGCCCCGGCCCTGCTCGCCTTCGAGCGGGAGAACCGCGCCTACTTCGCCGCCGCGGTCCCGGACCGCGGCGACGCCTACTTCGCCGCGTTCGACGAGCGCCACCGCGCGCTGCTCGCCGAACAGGAGACGGGGGCCTGCCACTTCCACGTCGTGGTCGGCGGCGACGGCGAGATCCTCGGCCGGGTCAACCTGGTCGACGTGGCGGACGGCTCGGCCGAAC
The DNA here is from genome assembly GCF_022698285.1 of Streptomyces sp. AN091965. Lineage (NCBI taxonomy): Bacteria > Bacillati > Actinomycetota > Actinomycetes > Kitasatosporales > Streptomycetaceae > Streptomyces > Streptomyces sp. AN091965. The sequence goes on from NZ_JALDMY010000001.1 coordinate 4,436,386, forward strand.
TGGGCTACCGCATCGCCAAGAAGGCCACCTCCCAAGGGCTCGCCACGTCGGCGGTGCGGCAGGTGTGCGTCCTCGCCGCCACCGAGTACGGCCTGACGTCGCTGCGGGCCGGGACCACCACCGACAACCCCGGCTCGCAGGCCGTGCTCGCCCGCACCGGCTTCGTGCCCACCGGGGAGACCGTCCTCGACGGCCGCCCCGGGATCACCTACGTCCGCGACCTGACCGGGCCGGACGTCCGGCCGGCGGACCGGGCGCCGGGCGCCTGACGGGACCGGCGGAACCGGCGGAACCGGCAGGTCCGCCGGTCAGAGGAAGCTCACGTTCTGCGCGAGCGCGAGCCCTCCCGAGTAGTTGACGGTGTTCGTGGCGGACCGCATGTACGCGCGCCACGCGTCGGACCCGGACTCGCGCCCGCCGCCGGTCTCCTTCTCGCCGCCGAAGGCCCCGCCGATCTCCGCGCCCGACGTGCCGATGTTGACGTTCACGATGCCGCAGTCGGAGCCCTCGGCGGACAGGAACAGCTCGGCCTCGCGCTGGTCGCGCGTGAAGACGCTCGACGAGAGCCCCTGCGGCACGTCGTTGTGCAGCGCGATCGCCTCCTCGAAGTCGCCGTACGTCAGCACGTACAGGATCGGCGCGAAGGTCTCCTCCCGCACCACGCCCGTCTGCACGCCCACGCGCACCAGGACGGGCTCCACGTACGCCGCGTCGGGCGCGATGTCGGCCAGGCGCCGCTGACCGCCCGCGAGGACCTTGCCGCCCTCCGCCTGGGCGCGGGCGAGCGCCTCCTGCATGCGGTCGAGCGCGGCCGGTGAGACCAGCGGACCGACGAGCGTCGACGCGTCGAAGGGGTTCCCGACGGGCAGCTTCCGGTACGCCCCCGCGAGCCGCCCCACCAGCGCGTCCACCACGTCCTCGTGCACGATGAGGCGGCGCAGCGTGGTGCACCGCTGGCCCGCCGTGCCCGCCGCGGCGAACACGACGCTCCGCACGGCGAGGTCGAGGTCCGTGGAGGGCGCGACCACGGCGGCGTTGTTGCCGCCGAGTTCGAGCAGCGAGCGCCCGAAGCGGGCGGCGACCCTCGGCCCGACCTCGCGGCCCATGCGCGTGGACCCGGTGGCGCTGACGAGCGCCACCCGCGGATCGTCCACGAGCCGCTCCCCCACGGCCCGGTCGCCGAGCAGCAGCCGGTGCACTCCGGCCGGGGCGCCCACGTCGTCGGCGGCCCGGTCCAGCAGCCGCGCGCACGCGAGCGAGACCAGCGGCGTCAGCTCGGACGGCTTCCACACCACGGTGTCGCCGCAGGCCAGGGCGACGGCGGTGTTCCAGGACCAGACGGCCGCCGGGAAGTTGAACGCGGAGATCACCCCGACGACCCCGAGCGGGTGCCAGGTCTCCGCGAGCCGGTGCCCCGGCCGCTCGGAGGCGATGGTCCGCCCGTACAGCTGGCGCGAGAGGCCCACCGCGAAGTCGCAGATGTCGATCATCTCCTGGACCTCGCCGAGCGCCTCCGAGCGGATCTTGCCCGCCTCGATGGTGATCAGATCGGCGACGTCCTCCTGGTGCGCCCGCAGCAACTCGCCCAGGCGGCGCACCAGTTCCCCTCGGCGCGGCGGCGGCACCGCCCGCCACTGGAGGAACGCCTCGTGCGCGGCGGCGACGGCCTCGTCGACGGCGGCGGGCCCGGCCCCGGCGAGCGCGAAAAGGCCCTCACCGGTGATCGGCGTACGGGCCTGACACCCCCGGCCCTCGGGGATCTCGGCGCCGACGCGGGAGAGCGCGGCGCGGGCGCGGTGGCGGAGGGATTCGGTGGTGGGGAGGGTGGGCGACACGGGACTCCTTCGGAGAGGGCGTTTCGACGGAATGCGGCCGGCGACCATCAAGCCCGTCCGGCGTTTGAGGACGGGCGCGCAGCGCGATGCGGGGGTCTAGGGGGCGCAGCCCCCAGCGGGGGCACCAGGGCCGGGGATGCGGAGCTGCCGCGCGACCACGGCCAGAGAAGCCCGCTGCCGCGCCTCGTACAGGCCGAACGGATCCAGGACCTCGCGGCCCATGGCCCCCGACAGCCAGGCGCTGTCGTACGCGGCCCCTTCCCGGGCGTCGTCCCGTACCCCGGCCGCCTCCAGGTTCGACTGGAAGATCCCGGCGGCGGAGCGGGGCAGGAAGTCCTCGTACACGAGGGGCTCGGCCCGCACCCACCCCGCGTCGAGGAGGTCGCCGAGCGCCGTGGGCGGCGGGGCGCCGTCGCGGGGCCGGTCCGCCACCACGTGGTACGTGAAGTGGCCGAGCCCCCGTGCGGCCAGCTCGTGCTCGGTGCGGGGCAGCGCGGCCGACCACACCGCGCGGGCGGCGTCCGCGCGCTCGGCCGGGGTGGCGGGGCCGCGCCGGTCACCATGGGCGAGGCGGTCGCCGCCACCGGCGAGGCGGTCGCCGCCACCGGCGAGGAGCTCGTCGACGCGGGTGAGGAGCTCGTCGTACAGGGCGCGCCCCGCCCGCGTGAGGGCGATCCCCCGGGCCTCCACCTCCCCGAACCGCACCCGCAGCACCCCGCTGGTGACGCTGCCGTCGGCCAGGCGCAGCGCGCGCGGCTCGTCGAGCGCCCGGAACGACGTCTGCCGCAGCAGCACGTCGGGCCCGTCCCACGCGGGCGGCCCCTGCACGGTGTCGATCATCCGGACGCCGCGAGCGGTCATCCTGCGGTACAGCTCGTCGATGTCGAGGACGCGGGGCGTGAGGTGGTTGATGTGCGTGCCGCGTACGCCGCCGATGTCGGCGGCCACGGCGGAGACCCGCTCCAGCTCCTCGTACCACCCCTTGTCGATCGGCTCGCGCGACAACTCGAAGGCGGCGACGGCGAGTCCCAGGAACCGCTCGGCGTCGGCCCCGGCGAGCCCGCCCTCGGCCTCGGCCCGGTCGGCGAGCGCGAGCAGCTCGGGCGGGAACAGCTCGCGCGCGGCGAGGAAGCCCTCAAGGCGCTTGCGCAGCCCTTCGTCGAAGAACCGCGGGTCGGCGGGGGTCAGCAGCGAGGTGAACACCCGGAACGGGTTCCGGGCCAGCTCGTCCGCGTCGACGGGCCGGAAGGCGGTGGACACCACGGGCACGGCGCTCGCGGCGGCCTCGCGCAGGTCGTAGAACCCGACCGGCCGCATCCCGAGCGCCCCGAAGACCCGCGCCACCTGGCCGAGTTCGGCCGGAGTACCGACCCGGATCGCGCCGTGCCGCTCGGCCGTGACCCGTCCGATGGACCCGAGCCGCTCGGCGGCGGCGCCGCGCTCGCGCAGGACGTCCTCGTTCACCGCGCGGGTGACGTCGACGAGGGTGGTGTACGCGGGCACTTCGCGCCCGTACATGTCGGAGAGCCGCGCGGCGAAGGCGGCACGGAGCTGCCAGGGGGCGTACGGGGAGGTCATGGGGCTCCTCTCGGCGGTACCTGCTGGAGGGGTCACACCACGTGCGCCTCCGGCCTGCCGCCCGCGCCGACCCGGAACCGCTCGGCGCTCAGGGACGACACGTCCACGCACGGCTCGCGCTCCAGATACAGATCGCGTACGACCTCGCCGACGGCCGGGGCCTGGAGGAAGCCGTGCCCGGAGAACCCGGTGGCGTACAGGAAGTTGGGCACGGCGCGGGACCGCCCGATCAGGGCGTTGCGGTCGGGCGTGACCTCGTAGAGCCCGGCCCAGCCGCCCACGACGTCGAGGTCCGCGAGGTCGGGCGCGCGCCGCCGCATCACGGCCCGGAACAGCTCCAGCCACTCCTCGGTCCACGTCGTGTCGAAACCTTCCTCCTGCCCCGGGTCGGCGAGCCCGAACAGCAGCCCCTGGTCGCTGGTGTGGAAGTACGCCGTGGAGGAGAAGTCGATGGTGAACGGGGTGCGGGGCGGGGGCGGCAGGAGCGGGGCGGTGAACGCGATCTGCCGCCGCAGCGGCCGCACCGGCAGCGGCACCCCGGCCATCGCGCCGACCCCCGCGGACCAGGCGCCCGCGGCGCACACCACGGCGTCGCAGGTGACCACCCCGCGGTCGGTCCGCACGGCGGTGACGCGCCCGCCGGTCACGTCCATCCCGGTCACGGAGGTCCCGGTGACGAAGGAGACCCCGGCCGCGGCGGCGGCCCGCGCGTACCCGGCGACGACGGCGCCGGGCCGGGCGTGCCCGTCGTCGGGCGAGTACGCGGCGGCGAGCAGCCCCTCGGTCCTGACGTACGGGCACAGCTCGTGCGCCTCCCGCGGCCCGACGATCCGGCCGCGCACCCCCATCCGCTCCTGTACGCGGACGCTCTCCTCGAAGGCGTCGACGTCCTCCGGCCGGTCGAGCAGGAACAGATAGCCCACCGTCTCCAGGCGGATGTCGCCGCCGGGCCGCGCCGCGAAGTCGCGGAAGGCCCGCAGGCTGCGGGCGCCCAGGGCGATGTTCACCGGGTCGGAGAACTGCGCCCGCACCCCACCGACCGGCTTGCCGGAACTGCCGCCCCCGAGCGCGCCCCGCTCCACGACCACGACGTCCCGCACGCCCGCCTCGGCGAGGTGAAAGGCCACGGAGGCCCCCATGACCCCGCCCCCGACCACCACGACCCGCGACGCCCGAGCCACCGAGACCACCTCTTCCGCCATCACCGGGGGTGCCATCGTGACGCACACGATCAGTGCAGGTCCATCACCGGACAGTAGCCACGCCCCCACCCGCCCCCGCGCCCATCACGGCGAGGCCGCGCCGCCCGCGCCCGTCCCCCAGCCCCACCCCGCTCCCTCCGGGCGCCCCCGGCCCCCCATCGGCTACCCTGTCCAAAGCCGCCCTCACGGACGGCACGCCTTCGTAGCTCAGGGGATAGAGCACCGCTCTCCTAAAGCGGGTGTCGCAGGTTCGAATCCTGCCGGGGGCACCAGGTCAGACGGCCAAAGGCCCAGGTCACGGGGTATGAACTCCGAACCTGGGCCTTTTTGTTGGCCCTCTGACGCCCCCCTGCGGCTGCGCGTCGCGCGCGTCTTGGACGTAGCACTCGCCGACCTCCCCCCTGACCGGCCGCCTACCGCGGGCAGGCGCGGGCGTGGAGGTAGCTGTACACCGGCCCGCCCAGGCCCTGCCACAGATGCGGGCGGACCGGATCGCCGGGCGCGACGGGCGTCCGGCAGCCCACGCACGACAGCTCCGGCTTGCCCGCCCGCTCCCGCGCCGCCAGGTGCTCGGCTGCGAGGACGTGGCCGCGGCCGCAGGGGCCGAGGGGGCAGTACAGGCACGCGATGCCGTGGTCGTACCAGTCGAGGTACGTGGCAAGGACCCGGGCCTGGACCATGTGGCAGGGCACGCAGGCGCGCAGGCGGCCGTCGGGGCTGAGGGTGACGCCTTCGCCGGGCGGCAGCGCGCGCGGGCACCACACGCACACGGCGCCGGACCGCTGCTCTGCGCAGAGCGCGCTGAGGGCAGGCACTACGGCCAAGCGCAGGGCCTCGGTCACGTCACGCATCAGCTGGCCCTCCCGCGCTCGTACAGACGCACCGCCGCCCGCGTGGCCCGCACATCTCCATTCAGGTACAGGCCCTCCGCGCACCGCCGCCCTGTCCGGCTCAGGCCGCACCGACGGCAGACCTGCAGGTGATCCAGGTAGAGCCGGTACGCGGTCTCGGCCTGCCGCTCGAACAAAGGCAGGTCGGCGGCCCTCATCGCCCCACCGCCCGGAGGGAAGCGGTCGCCGTGGCGAGCAGCGTGCGCACGTGCTGGGGGTCGCACAGGGCGCCGGGGTGCGGGGGCCGGACCACCCAGCGGGAGAGCGTCGTCGCGTGGCCGGGGCGCGGGAAGCCGAGGTACGTGTCGGTGGTGAGCCGCTCGGCCGGGCCGTCCCAGTCGGCGCCGGGCGCGATGAGCACGTAGTACGGGCCCATGCTGCTCCGGAAGTCCCGGAACACCGGCCCATCGAGCCAGGCCCGCAGGACCGTCGCCACAGCGCCCGGCTGGTCGCTGCCCGCTGCGGCGTGGATGCGTTCGGCCGGGACGCGGATCGCGTCGAAGCGGCGGCCGAGCGGGAGGAGCGCTATGCCGTGCTTCTCCCACTCCGCCCGCACTTTGCCCGGCCGCGGGTCGGCCTCTGCCAGCCACTGCGATACGGCTCTGAGGTTCCCATCCACGATGTACCCCTGCCTCCCACTGGTTCGGTGCGCCCGTCAGGAGCGTGCCGACAATCGGTGATCGCCGGTCAACGCACCGTAGAGCCGGGTACAACAGGGGTGGGCACGCACAGTGCGTGCCCTATCCGGGAGCTCGCTCATGGACACTTCCCGCATCGGCCGACGCATCGCCTACTGGCGGGATCGGCGCCGACTCACGCAACCCGAGTTCGGTCGCCTCATGGGGCAGACGAAGCGGTGGGTGCAGGATCTCGAAGGCGGGAAACGTCAGCAGGACCCACGCCTGTCGGTGCTGGTGCGCGCGGCCGAGGTCCTGCGCATCCCCCTGGAGCAACTCTTGACCGACCGGCCGCCCGAGCCACCTGCGGGCAGCGCTCCGCCCAGCGATGCTCTTGGGGTCGTTGACGCTCTCCACAAGAGCCTGGACTCGGCTGACCCACCCCCGCTTGCGGTCCTGCAGCGCAGGCTCGTCTACTGCTGCGAGGCCTTTCAAGCGTGCCACTACGCCACCCTTGGCAGGGAGCTCCCCGCGCTCGTCGTCGGTGCAGCCAAGGCGGTGCACCGCGCCCCGGTAGACCGGCAGTCCGAAGCTCAGGCCGTGCTGTCCCGGGTGTACCAGTTGGTGACCTCGTACCTGCACAAGTACGGGGAGACGACGGCGATTCAGGCCGCGCTCGCCGCCGACCGGGCGCTCGCTGCGGCAGAAGCGTCCGGCGACCCGGTACACATCGGGGCCGCGTCGCGGCGCGTGGCCAAGAGCCTGGTGTACCAACAGCGCCCAGAGATCGCGGTGGAGTTTGCCATGTCGGCAGCCCGGCGCTTGGCGGGGGACCTGACCGCTCAAGGCCCGCTCGGCCTATCAACGCTGGGCATGCTGTACCTCTCCGCCGCTCTGGCTTCGTCCTCTGAGAACCGCACCACCGCGCGAGTGCGCGCGGCCACGGGCTTCCTGGACGAGGCCGAGGACGTCGCCGACAGGCAGGGCGCGGACCTGAACGAGGACTGGACGATGTTCGGCCCGACCAACGTCGGCTTGCACAGAGTCGACATGCTCATCCGATTTGAAGACGGCTGGTCGGCGCTCGAAGCCGCCGACGACTTGGACGAGAACGCCGTGCACCGGATGACGCGGGAGCGGCAGGCGGGACATCACGTTGCGATGGCACGCGCTTCGCTCTTGACACGGCAGAAGGACAATGCGGCGAAGGAACTGCTCGCGGCGGACGAACTGGCGCCGGAGGAGGTCGAAGCCAGGCCCGACGCGGTGAGCCTCGTCAAGGACGTGGTGGACAGGACGCCGAATCCCGGCGCGCAGTTGCGTGCGCTGGCACAGCGGTGTGGACTCCCGGCATGACGAAGCCGGTTCTCTACTTGATCGCCTGCGCCGCAGGCCCGACCCAGCACATCGACCGCGGAGTCTCCAGCGCGCAGGCCGCAGGGTGGGACACCTGTGTGATCTTCACGCCCGCTGCGGCCCGGTGGTGGGACGGCCGCCTCGACGAACTGGCCGAACTCACGGGGCACCCGGTGCGCTCGCAGTACAAGCTTCCCGGCGAAAGCGATGCGCTCCCGAAGGCGGACGCCATGCTCGTGGCACCGCTGTCCTGCACGAGCCTGAACAAGTGGGGCGCGGGGATCGCGGACACGCTGGCCCTCGGCCTCGTCTCTGAAGGAGTGCACATGGGGGTGCCCGTCGCGGCCATGCCGTACTTCAACCAGGCGCAGGGAGCGCAGCCAGCGGTAGCGCACAGCATCGCGGCACTGCGTGAGCAGGGCGTGCTGTACCTCGACGGCCCCGACGGGTACGAGCCGCACCCGCCGAAGCAGGGCAACCCGGAAGGCTTCCCCTGGGACGCTGCCCTCGCCGCGCTGCACCTACACAGGCGGCAGAGCGGCTCGTAAGACCGTGGCGGCTGTCACCGCCTACGCTGACAGCATGTCCCCCGCCCCCAGCCCCGGGCCGCCGTGCGCCCCGCTGCGGCCGTGAGCGAGGGCATCCGCCTGGGGTGCCCTTGCGCGTGCCGGGGGCCGGTACGGGGGCGGGCACGCATGGGGCCGCAGGGCCTGTTGCGCCTGATCCGTAGGTCGGGGTGGGATGGGTGTATGACCCCTCCGACTCTGTACTTGTTCGGCTCGGCCGCGCCGCCGCTCTTCGACGTGGCGAAGGTGATCGAGGCGGCGCAGGCCGATGGGTGGGACGTCTGTCTCGGGCTGACGCCGACGGCGGCCCACTGGCTGCGCGAGAGCCTCGACGGGCTCGCCGTGCTGACCGGGCATCCCGTGCGCAGCGAGTACAGGCTCCCGAGTGAACCGGACGTCTGGCCCGGGGCCGATGTGATCCTCTTCGCGCCCGCCACCTTCGACAGCATCAACTCCTGGGCCCTCGGGCTCACTCAGGACTTCGTGGTGGGGGTCGCCGCCGAGGCCATCGGCAAGGGCGTTCCGACGGTGACGGTGCCGTGCGTCAGCGCTGCGTACGCCCGGCATCGGCAACTGGAGCGGAGCGTAGGAGAGTTGCGGGAGCAAGGGGTCACGGTGCTGCACGGCGAGGACGCCTTCGTCCCCGAGGCGGCGACGGACCGCCCGTGGGACGCCGCGCTGGACGCCGCGCGGCAGCGCCTTGCAGGCCTCGTATGAGCCCGGCCGAGCCGCGGCTCCGGCTCGTCGTCGATGTGTTGGAGGCGGGGGCCTCGTACCCGCTCGTGCTCGCGGGTGGGGGTGCCGTGCGGGCGCACGGGCTCGTCGGGGAGTTCGGTGGGGCGCTCGAGTTCGCCACCGAGAGTCCTGAGGGGATGGACGGCATCGTCGCTCTGGTGTGTACGGGGATCGAGGGGCGCGGGTGGGACGTGTGGGGGTGGGAGACGGATCCGCTGTCCGCGCGGATGGCCGTGGCCGATCCGGCCGGCGGGGGTGAGTGCGAGATCCACGTCCAGAAGGAGGCCTTCTGGCGGCCGCCGGTACTGAGCGCGTACGGGCTCGTGCTGTCCCTGGAGGACACGGTCGGCACCAAGGTGCGGGCCCTCGCCGACCGCGGCCTCGCCCGCGACCTCGTCGACGTCCGGGCCGCCGCGGACCGCTGGAGCCGCGTCGAGCTGGAGGAACTCGGCCGTCGGCACGCCCGCGACGCCTTCGACCTCACCGACCTCCACGCCCGCCTGGGCGGCACGGAGTGGATCGACGACGGGGAGTTCGCCTCCTGCGGCCTCGACGCCCGGGCCGTCGACGCCCTCCGCCGATGGGCCCAGGCGTGGGCGGACGACATCGCCGAACGCCTCCAGGAACTGGCCGCCCCGGAGGACGCGTGACGCGCCGAGCCCCCGGCGCGGCCATATCGCCCGGTCAGGGCCTCAGTTGATCGCGGGCGCGGGGCGTGCCCTCGTCGGGGTCGGGGTCGGGTAGCGGGCCGGGGCGGCGGATTCCCTGGTGAGGGCCGTGGCGATGTGGTGGGCGAGGAGCGGGTCGGCGGGCAGGACGTGGGAGGCGAACCAGCGGGCGGCCGTCGGGTCGGGGGACGGGTCGACGAACTCGGCGCCCGCGTAGTCGTCGAGCGGCGGGTCGTAGATGTAGCCGCAGACCACGCCGCGCCGGACGAGGCGGTCGACGAGCGCGTCGCGGTCGCGGACCAGGAGGGGCGCCCGGAAGAGGGCCGGAGGGCCGTCGTCGGTGGCGCGGGCGCGGAGCTCCGGCGTGGCCCAGATGGTCCCCGAGAGCTCGGCGACCCCCGCCCTGCGCCGGGTGAGCCCGGCGTCGAGCCCGGCCATGCGCAGCCCCAACTGCCCCCGCACCAGAGCCCCGTGGCGGGCCCGGTAGCCGTGCAGGTCCACCCGGACCCACGGCTCGTACGCGGACAGGTTCGGCGCCCGGTGCGCGCAGCCGGAGAGGCGGGGCGCGTGCAGGGGCATGCGGAAGGAGTCGCGTTCGAGGAGGCCGAGGCGCTGGAGGGTGCGCCACACCGGGCGCACCAGGTGCAGTCCGCGTACGGCCGAACGCGCGAGGGGGCGCACGGTCGTGTACACGTCCTCGCGCAGGCGGCCGGGGACCAGCAGGTCGTCGCGGAGCACTTCGAGCTCGCGGCGGGTCCGCGCGTCCTCGACGGCGAGGAATCCGCCCGCCATCCCCGCCACGTGCTTGGACAGGCTGAAGGCCGCCGCCTTCCCGAAGGTGCCGACGGGCCGTCCGTCCACGTGCGTGCCGATCGCGTGGGCGGCGTCCTCGAAGAGCGGGATGCCCAGTTCGTCGCAGCGCGCCTTGAGTTCGACGACGCGGTCGGGCATGCCGTAGAGGTTCGTGGTGAGGACCGCGTCCACGGAGGCCCAGGTGGCGTCGGGCACGGCGGCCGGGTCGATGTTCCCCGTCCAGGGGGAGACCGGGGCCTGCACCGGGCGCAGGCCCGCCGCGAGGACGACGAAGAGGATCACGTCGTCGTTCACCGGCGACATCAGCACCCGGGCGCCGGGCCTGCACCAGCGCCGCAGCGCGAGGTAGAGGGCCAGGCGTGCCGAGGGCGTGTAGACGCATTCGCGTCCCAGTCGCCGCGTCATCGTCGCGGCGAGCCGTGAGCCGTACGGCATCGTCACCTCTTTCGTCGAGGAGCCTGCTGAGGAGCCTGTTGGGGATCGCGCTGAGGAGGTGCCTGGGGTGCCTGGGGTGCTTGAGATGCCTGGGGTGCGTTTCGTTCGGGGCTCCGCCGGGTCTCCGGCGGCGTGCCCGTGCGCAGGGCGCCCGCCGTCTTCAGGAGGCGGTCCGCCGGGTCCCGGAGGCGGGGGTGGGCCAGGACCGTGTTCCGCAGCCCGCGCACCGGTCTGCGCCACAGGCGGTACGCCGCGGCCACCGGATGCGGGCGCGTCGCGAAGCCCTCGCCGACGCGCAGCTCGCGCGTCTTGAGCCAGTCCTTGTACTCCTTGTCGCCGCGCCCCAGGTCCATGAGCCGCACCCCGTCCCTGCGCGCCGCCTCGGCCAGGCGCAGATGCATGATCAGGCCGGGCGAGTAGTAGCGGAAGTCGGGGTCGTACGCGGTGAACCAGCACGCGAAGACCGTGCGCGACCGCGGCCCGAAGTGCGCGGCCACCGGGCGGTCGCCCGCGTACAGGACGGAGAGGACGCCGGTGAAGTGCTCGTCCCTGACCTGGGAGAAGTGCCGCACCAGGTCGACTATCCAGGGCCGCGCGAAGCGGTCCATGCGCCCCGTCCTGCGGTATTGGGCGGACTTCCAGCGCATGAGCTGGCGCAGCGGCTCGGGGTCGCGCTCGTCGAAGACGAAGCGCATCTCGCCCGCGTCGCGCCCCAGGCGGCGCTCCTTCTTCAGGGTCGTCTTGGCGATGCCCGGGTACGCGCCGCGCAGCCACTCGGGGTAGCCGACGTCGTCGTCGCCGTCCTTCAGGTCGATCACGGGCGAGTCGAACATCCCCGTGACGTACCGGCCGAAGGGCTTCTGCTCCTCCACCAGGTGGTCGAACTCGAAGGCGGAGAGCCGGCAGGCGCGCAGCAGCTCCTGGGCGTTCCAGGTGACTCCGGGGCGGTGCACGAGGGCCTGGCAGTCGGACAGGCCGAGGCCGACGGCCCGGCCCACGCCGACGGCGTTGCGCTCGTACGGGAAGAAGCCGACGGCCTCGCCGGCCTCGCGCAGGACCGCGACCCGCGCCCCGCCCCGGTGCCCGCCGATGCCGACCGCGAACTGCGGGGCCAGGAAGGGGTTGGCGTAGTCGGGCGACTCGTCCATGGCCCGGTACCAGGCCGCGCGCAGGGAGTCGGTCAGCTTCTCGGGTCTGTGGATCTCGATGTCCACGTCGATCAACCGCCCTTCTGCGCCGGTGCGGCCTCGCGGGCGACGCGCTGGACGCGGGGGCGGTGCCGCGCGGGGGCGGCGCCTCGGGCCGCGGGCGGCGGCACTCCGGAACCGGTCCGGAGTCCCTCGGCCCCGGCCTGGATCCCCTCGGCCCCGGCCCGGATTCCCGGGGCGCGCGGAGCCTTCCTGACGGATCGCACGGGCGACCCCTCCCCCCAAATCCCCCATGGCACTGTGCGCGTCATGCCCCTCCGGCGGACGGTCCTCCAACCGTTCCGACGCGGCTCAAACCTGGCGAAGCAGTACGCACCCTGTCAAGGGTGCCTGCGGTGCCGTCAGGGGTTGCGCGCGCCCGGCGCCGGGCGCGCGCCCGGCGCGTTCAGCGCGTTCAGGAGCGCCGCGCCGCGCTCCGCGTCGTCCACCGACACCGCGAAGGCCTTCCCCTCGGCCCGTACGACCAGGCACTCCCCGCCGCGCAGCATCACCGTCGTGCCGAGGCCGCTCAGGCGGTAGCCCCAGCCGCCGACCTGGCCGGGCGTGCGGTGCTCCGCGTACGCGGTCTCGATGGACTCCGGCGCCCAGCGGCGCACGGGCCAGCCGAGCGGGCCGAACGTGACCCGCAGGCCCTCGTCGGTGACGGCCGCCTCGACGGAGGCGCAGGCCAGGCAGGTGACGGCGACCAGGGCGAAGGGCGCGGCCAGCGGCCAGAGCGGGTCGGTGAGCCCGGCCACCGTCACCACGGCCGCGGCCACCGCCACCGCGCCGAAGACCGCGGCGAGCGCGTGCGTCCAGGGGCTCGACGTGCGGGACACCCAGTCGACGGGCTCGCCGGGCGCGAGCTCCGCGTGCGGGGCGGCGGCCCGCGCCGGGGCGTCCGGCAGTCGGCGGCGGGCGAGCAGCACCCCCAGGCCCGCGGCCGCCACGGCGGCCACCGCCACGGCAACGCCCCACAGGGGCGCCGATTCCGCGTCGTGCCAGTCCGCGTGGTCCACATTGGCCCGGACGATCGCCGCCTGCCCGCCGACGAGGGCCACGCCCGTGGGCAGCAGCACCGCCGCGCGCCAGGTGTCCGCCCGGCGGCCCGCGAGCAGCGTGCCCCCGGCGAGGACCGTCCAGATCAGCGCGGGGAACAGCGTCGCCGCCCACAGCGGCATCGAGTCGTCGGGGCGCGCGGAGCCGCCGCTCCAGTGCGTGGCAAGGCGGTCGGGGAGCCGGTGGGCCGCCGCGAGCGGCAGCGCGAGGAGCAGAAGCAGGGGCGCGGCGCTCGCGCCCAGGGCGCCCCACGGCCGCCGTCCGCTCCTCCGGTCCGCCCCAGCGCCGCCCACGGCTCCCCCTTGATCAGTCCGACGAGGTCACTCCCACCGTAACTCCCCGCATCCGGCCGGGGTCTGGAGAGACCCGGCACCCACCCGCGCGGCAGGGGGCAGAAACCGGCTCGCCCGATCGGACGCCATTCGTCCGTTTGTTGCCAACACGCCCTGACCTGCGGCTTGTTACGAAGAGCTGACAGCTTGACGATCAACCTCACACAGGTTTTTCACTTCTCCTCAAGCATGGGCACACACTCGGCGCGCAGCGCCAAGGACCGGCGGCGGCGCCGGCTCATCGACTATCCGCGGCGCGGCCGGCGGGGGGTGCGCCGCTGGCTGCCCTCCTGGCGGCAGTGGCTCAGCGCGTTCGGCCTGTGCGGCGGTGCCATCGGCGGGCTCTTCGCCTACGTCTACGCGGCCGTCGACATCCCCGACGAGAACGCGGCGGCGCAGCAGGAGGCCAACGTGTACTACTGGGCCGACGGCACGCAGATGGTCAGCACCGGGGACGTCAACCGGCAGAACGTCCCGCTGGACGAGGTGCCCGTGGCGGTCCGCAACGCCGCCATCGCCGCGGAGAACGCCAGCTTCTACAGCGACTCGGGCGTCTCCCCCAAGGGCCTGCTGCGGGCCGTGGGGAGCATGGCGAGCGGCGGCGACACCCAGGGCGGCTCCACCATCACGCAGCAGTACGTGAAGAACACCTACCTCTCGCAGGACCAGACGGTGACGCGCAAGGTCAGGGAGTTCGTCATCTCCCTGAAGGTGGACCGGAGCAAGAGCAAGGACGAGATCCTCCAGGGGTACTTGAACAGCAGCTGGTTCGGTCGCGGCGCGTACGGCATCGAGGCCGCCGCGCACGCCTACTACGGCATCCCCGCGCGGAAGCTGAACCCCAGCCAGGGCGCCTTCCTCGCCGCCCTGTTGAAGGGCGCCGAGCTGTACGACCCGTCGGTGAGCGCGGCCCACCACCGCCGGGCGAAGGCGCGCTGGGCCTGGATCCTGGACCGGCAGGTGGAGGTCGGGCGGATGGGCAAGGCCGAGCGCGCGCGGTACCGCACGTTCCCCGAGCCGCTCGCGCGCTCGCGCTCCACCAGCCTCAACGCCCACAACGGGCAGGCCGGATACCTCGTCGACATCGCCAACAAGTACGTCCGCCAGCGCACCGGCCTCACCGACAAGGACCTGGCCCGCGGCGGCTACCGCATCCGCACCACCTTCGACGAGCGCCGGGTGCGGCAGCTCGCCCGGGCCGCGCAGGCCGTGGCCCGCCGCGACCTCGCCCCCGAGAAGCGCGAACAGGACCGCGGTGTGGAGATCGGCGCGGCTTCGGTGCGGACCTCGGACGGGGCCGTGCTCGCCCTGTACGGCGGCGCCGACGCCACCCGGCACTTCAGCAACAACGCCGACACCTCCGGCGTCCCCGCGGGCTCGGCGTTCAAGCCGTTCGTCCTGGCCGCCGCCCTCCAGGACGGCGTCGACACCGGCAAGGGCGCCACCGGGATGACCCCGCGCCAGGCCCTGATCGAGGGCGGCCACGCCACCTATCTGCACCTGGGCAAGCAGGTCGGCTGGCACCGGATGCGGGCCGTGGCCGTGGACGCGGGGATGCTGCCCGCCAGCATGGGCCCGAAGGAGGACATGTTCGCCATCGGCACCTCCACGCCGAGCGCCATCCGGCTCGCGGGCGCGTACGGCACGCTGGCGCGCGGCGGGCTCCAGCACGACCCGTACTCGGTGACCTCCGTGACGAAGGACGGCGAGAAGATCGAGGGCCTGGAGCGGCCGCCCACCCGGCGGGCCCTGGACTCCCGGGTCGCGGGGCAGGTCGACGGCGCGCTGCGCGGGGCGGCGACCGACAGCCTGGGCCGGGTGTCCAGCACGCGCGGCCGCCCGGTCGCGGCGGGCCGCACCACCGACCGGGACCGGCTGCGGTCCGCCTGGTTCGCCGGGTACACACCCGAGGTGTCCACGGCCGTCACGCTGTTCCGGATGCGCAAGGGCGACCCGCTGCTCCAGCCGCTGTCGGGCGTCGGCGGCAAGGGGTCGCGATACGGGAACGCCCTGGTGGAGCGCGTCTGGACGGACGCGCTTCGCGGCATTGACCTTGCCCCTGGGGCAGGGTCCAGAGTCGGCCGGGCCGGGGCGTCCGCCCCGGACACCCCCTGACCCTCACACGGTCATCGAGGATTCCCCCATGGACCGCACCGACCGCACCGACCGCCCTGACAGCACCGACAGCACCGACAGCGACCGCGGCGACTGCTCCGGCAGACCCGCCGGTCTGCTGAGCATCGGCACCTTCGCCCGCCGCACCCGGCTCTCGGCGAAGGCGCTGCGGCTCTACGACCGGCTGGGTCTGCTCACGCCCGCGCACGTGGACGCGGCGACCGGATACCGCTCCTACCTGCCCGAGCAGGTCGAGCAGGCCAGGACCGTCGCGCTCCTGCGGCGTCTGGACATGCCGCTCGCGGACATCGCGGCGGTGGTCCGGCTCGACGGCGAGCGGGCCGCGTCGGCGCTCGACGGCTACTGGGCGGGCGTCGAGGAGCGGCACGCCGCCCAGCGCACCCTGGTGGGATACCTCCGCGGCCGACTGTCCGGAAGGAGTACCGCGGTGCAAGGAACGTTCGAGGTCAAGATCGTCGAGGTGCCCGACACCCCCGTCCTCAGCGAGACCCGGCACCTGGTCAGCGACGAGCTGCCGGTGTGGATCGGCACCTCGCTCGGCCGTCTGGAGCGGGCCGCCGCCGAGGAGTGCAGCGGGATCACCGGGTCGCCGTTCGTGATCTACCACTCCGACGTCAGCGAGGAGAGCGACGGGCCCGCCGAGGCCTGCGTGCCCGTCGCCGACCTGGACGCGGCCCGCGCCTGGGTCAAGGAGCGGGGCCGGGCCCAGGGCCTCACGGCCCGGGTGGAGCCCGCGTACCGGATGGCGTACGTCCGCATCACCAAGGCGCAGGTGGTCTATCCGCAGATCCTCGCCGCGTTCGACGCCGTGGAGGAGTGGATCACCCGCGAGGGGCTCGTCTGCACCGGGCCGTGCCGGGAGGTGTACTTCGCGGACTGGGACACGGCCGGGCCCGAGGACGAGGTGTGCGACGTGGCGTTCCCGGTGCGCTGACAGCCGCTCCGCACACCTCCGCACACCCTCTGTGAGCAAATACACGTGCGCAAATACAGAGGCCGTCGGCGCCGCCTCGAAAAGGCCCCTCCGCCCGCTCCCGCACGGGCCGGGGCGCCTCTGACGTGGATGTACTGCGACCGTCCGCGATCGGTCGCATACTGACGGATACCTGGCCCCGGGGTCGCTGTCCGCCAACCATTCCGCAGCGGTTAGCGTCTACTCCGAAGGAGTTGACCCCGCCAGCCGAACGGATCGCCGCCCGTGGCCTCTGCCGAACTGTCTCCGCCGACACTCTCCCGGACCCATCAGGGGAGTGACATGAGGGAGCCCTGGTACTGGCGCTACCGCTTGCCGCTGATGATCACGCTGGGTCTACTGCCGCTCTACGCGCTGTGGTGGACGGTCTTCGCGACGGGCGGCGGCGACCTCGCGGCCCAGCAGGCCTGGGCCGGCTTCGTCCGGCGCTACCCGGGCTCGGCGTACGGGCTCTTCTGGTACGGCGGGGTGCACACCGCCAACTACAGCGTCATCTCGCCGTACCTCATGGCGGCCTTCGGCGTGCGGACCGTGGCGATGGTCTCGGGCCTCGCCTCGACCTGGATGGCCGTCGCGCTCATCACGCGCGTCGGCATCCGCAGACCCCTGTGGCCCGCGATCATCGTCGGCTTCTCCCTGTGGTGCCAGGTGGTGTGCGGGCGCGCCACCTTCATGCTGGGCGTGGCCTTCGGCGTCGGGGCCGTCCTCGCCGCCTCCGGGAAGGTCGGCCGCGGCAGGCTCGCGGCCGCCGTGGCCTGCGCGGCGCTGGCGGCCATGGGCAGCCCGGTGGCGGGCCTGTTCATCGTCGTGGTGGGCGCCGCCTACCTGCTGTCGCGGGAGTGGGGCAAGGCGCTCGCCCTGATCCTGCCGCCGTTCGCCGTCGTCGGCCTCACGACCTGGCTGTTCCCCTTCGAGGGCGAGCAGCCGATGGCGTTCGTCCGGATCTTCCCGCCGGTGCTGCTCTGCCTGGTCGTCATCCTGGCCGCGCCGCCCGCCTGGCGGCTGCTGAAGCTCGGTGCCGCCGTGTACGCGGTCGGCGTCGTGCTGACCTGGATCATCCCCACGCCGATCGGCACGAACGTCGAGCGGCTCGCGGAGCTCGCGGCCCCGGCCATAGTGCTCGCCGCCGTCCTGAACCGCGACTTCCCGCGCGGACGGCTGCTCAAGCCCAACGGCAGGCCCGCCCTGATCTGGCGGCACGCCCTGCTCATCAGCGCCGTCGCCCTGTCCCTCATCTGGGTGTCGATCAAGACGACCTCCGACATAGTGGCGTACACGAAGGTGCCCACCTGGGCCGTGGAGACCGACGGCGTCGTCAAGGAGCTCAAGCGGCTCGGTGCCGACCGCACCCGCGTCGAGGTCGTCCCGGCCCGCGACCACCGCGAGGCCGCCGTCCTGTCGCCGTACATCAACATGGCGCGCGGCTGGAACCGCCAGGCCGACGTCGAGCGCGGCCGCCTCTTCTACGAGGGCCGCCCGGTCTCCGAGGTGAAGGAGGGCGCCTTCTCCTCCGCCTCCTACCGCCAGTGGCTGAACCAGTGGGCCGTCGGCTTCGTGGTGCTCTACAAGGGCGACAGCGTGCCGGACGGCGCCGCCGAGCGCGAGCACAACCTCGTGACCAGCGGGCCCAGCTACCTCAAGGAGGTCTGGCACGACGACAACTGGCGGATCTACCGGGTCAAGGACCCGGTGCCGCTCGTCGACAAGCCCGGCACCCTGGTCGCCGCCGACGGCGCCAACATGACCGTCCGCATGTCGCGGCCCGGCTCCGTCATCGTCCGCGTCGCCTACTCGCCGTGGCTGTGGGCCGAGGGCGCCTGCCTGCGCAAGGACGGCGACTTCACGCGCCTGACCGTCACCAAGCCCGGCGACGTGCGCATCGGCTCGAACTACAGCGGCCCCTCGGGTCCGCAGCCGCGCTGCGCGCCCGAGAACGAGAAGGACTGACCCGCGGTACTGACCCGCGGTACTGATCGGCGCTGCTGACCCGCGGTACGACGAAGGGGTGGGGACGGGCCTTACGGCTCGCCCCCACCCCTTCTGCTCGCGCTCCCGCGCTTCCGTCAGCCGATCCGCGTGAGCTTCGCGCCGAGGCCCGGCTCCGCGAGGTCCTTCTCCAGGGCCACCGGCACCTTGATGGCGCCGTTGGTGCCGTCGCCCACGGACAGGACGCCGACCTTCGTGCCCTTCTTCGCCGTGTGCGGGACCTTCTTGCCGCCGTCGGTGAGCTCCAGCTTCGCGGTCAGACCGGACCAGCCGACGGCCGTGACGTCCTTGGTGGTGACGACCGGCGTCTCGCCGCCGAGGCCGTCGTCGACGTGGCCGACGACCGTGCCCTTCTTCACCACCGTCTTCGCCGTGAGCGCGTCCTGACCCGCGCCGATCAGGTCCTTCACGACGTTCGTGACCTGGTCGATGTTGGCCACGCCCGGCTTGCCGAACTGGGCGAGGGCCGCGCCGATGATCACCTGGGTCTTGCCGCCGACCCGCTTCTCCGCGGCGAAGAGGATGTTGCCGCCCGCGGCCGTGGTGGTGCCGGTCTTGATGCCGATGGCGACCGTCGGGACGAGGCCGAAGTAGTTCTTCTGCTCGTCGCCGTTGACGTCCTCGTACTTCGGCTGGCGGGCGATCTCCTTGAACGTCGGGTTCTCCATCGCCACCCGGCCGAGCTTCACCAGGTCCTCGGCGGTCGACACGGTGGTCTTGTCGAGGCCGCTGGGGTCCGTGTAGTGGGTGTTCTTCATGCCGAGTTCCTTGGCCGTCTTGTTCATCTTGGCCACGAACTTCTTCTCGTCACCGCCGCTGTCCCAGCGCGCGAGCATCCGCGCGACGTTGTTGGCGGACGGCAGCATGACGGCCTGGAGGGCCTCGTACTGGGAGATCTTCTGGCCCTCGGTCACCTTGACCACGGACTCGTTCTCCGGCTTGCCCTTCTCGTAGTGGCGCTGCGCCTGGGCGTCGACGGTGAGCGTCTTGCCCTCCGTCCCCTTCTTGATGGGGTGGTCGCGCAGGATCAGATACGTCGTCATCACCTTCGCGATGCTCGCGATCGGCACGGGCTTCGGCTTGCCCGAGGTGCCGAAGGTGCCGATGCCGTCGACGTCCATGGCCGCCTGGCCGTCCTCGGGCCAAGGGATCGAGGGCTTGCCGCCGCCGAAGGAGAACGTCTCCTTGGCGGTCATGCTGAGCTTCGCGTCCGGGAGCGGACGTACGGCCTGTACGACTGCAAACACAATCGCCAGGAGCAGCACGAGCGGCGTCCAGATCTTGAACCGCCGCACGAGGGTGCGGGTCGGAGTCTCCGGAGGCGGCGGCGTGTTCGTCAGCTCGGCGAGCAGGTCGAGCGGCGGCTTGGGCGGCAGCGGCTGCTGGGTGGTCCGCTCCGCGGGCTCCGGCTTGGGCGCCTGCGCGGGAGCGGCCGGGGCCGCGGCGGAGGCGGCCGGGGCCTTGGGCGCGCCCTGCGGCGGCGCCTTCCGCTCGGGCGTGGCGCGCGGCTCGTCGAGCGGCTTCAGCGCGACGAACTTGCTGGTCCGCTCGGACTCGGCCTCGGGCTTCTCGCCCTTGCCCTTCGCCGGGCCCTGCCCGGGCTTGACGTCACCGAGCTTGAGCATGGTGGTGGGCTGGTCGACACCGCCGGAGCCGGTACCGGGGCCGGTGGGCTTGACGGCCTTGAAGACGGCGGTGGCCTGGTCCACGGGCTTGTCTTCGCCGGGCTTGGAGCCTTCCGGCTTGGCGTCGCCCGGCTTGGCTTCGTCCGCCTTGGAGTCGCCGGACTTGGCACCTTCGGGCCTGGTGCCGCCGGGCTTGGCTGCATCGGGCTTGGCGGCGCCCGGCCCGGCCGCGCCGCCCTTGCCGGCTTCGCCTGACTTCGCGTCGTCGGACTTGGCGTCCCGCGAGGTACGCGGGTCGGCGGCGGCCGCCTTGTCCTCGCCCGCCTTGCCCTTGCCCGCCTTCGCGTCGCCCGGCTTGGCGTCCGTCCGGGAGTCCGTCTGGGCGTCCCCGTCCGGTACGACGGCCTTGAACACCGCCGTCGCCTGGTCCACGGGGCGCTTACCGGACGCGGACCCGGACCCGGTGTCGGAGTCCGCGTCGGCCTCCGGCTCGGCGTCCGCGGTGGCGGCGGCGTCCTCGGCCTCGTCCTTCTTCGCCCACGACGGCACGGCCTTGAACACCGCGGTCGCCTTGTCGGCGGGCGGCTCACCCGCGTCGGCACCACCGTCACCAGAGGTCTCGACCCGCGACCGGTCGGTCCGGAACACGGCGGTGGCCGTGTCGGACTTCGGCGCGTCAGACGGGTCCGGCGCGTCGCCGGAGGTCTCCTCCGAGTCCGCCGCGCCCTCGTCGGCGCTGTCGTCCGCGCCCTCGCCAGAGGTCTCGACCCGCGACCGGTCGGTCCGGAACACCGCCGTGGCCGTGTCGGACTTCGGCGCGTCCGACACGTCCGGCGCGTCGCCGGAGGCCGTCCCCGACTCCGCCACGGCCTCGTCCGAGGCCCGGTCCGCGGCGACGGCGGCGCCCTCGTCCGCGGTGTCCACCGCCTCAGGGGAAACGTCACCTCCGGCCGGAGAACCGCTCTCGCCCTCGCCGCCCTCGGCCTTCGTGTCCGCCGTGGCGACCCAGGCCGCCACCGCGTTCCGCAGGCGCGCGTCCCCGTTGGCCGCACCCTCCGAGGGGGGCGCGGGGGGCGAGGCGGCCGCGTCGTCCTCAGAGGCGCCCCCGCCAGAAACCGTCTTCGAACTGTCGGGGTACTCGCCCGCCACCGATTCCTCCTCGTACTCGCCGTACTCGCCGTGCTTCGCCACACCGACCGAGGCCCGGACCCACTGTCCGAACCATGTACCAGTGTCCTGTGTGAGGGCTTAACCCCCGTGGTAGACGAGAACGACATACCTACTGGTTCCCGTACGTACCGCCCACGCGCTCTCGACAGACCAATGTGAGAGGGGTCACCCTGTCATTCATCCACGCGGGGAGGCATGGATGGGCAGGAGCCGCAGAACAATTCCGGAGGAGCTTCTGCTGCTCGCTTTGGACCCGGCCACGGGTACCACAGCGCAGCCGCAGTCGCTCGACCTCGGTCTGGCCGGAGCACAGCTAGTGGAGCTGGCGCTGGCCGGACGGATAGCCCCTGACGGGGATCGTATCGCCGTGGTGATGCCACGGCCGACGGGAGATCCGACTCTGGACTCCGCACTGGAGCTGCTGCGCAGGCGCGGCAGCCCGGTCCGCGCGGTCCACTGGATCGGCGGGCCCCGCCTGGGGCTGCGCCAGACCTACCTTTCGCACCTGGAGCGGTGCGGCATGGTGCATGCCGTGGCGGGCCAGATGTGCGGAGTGCTGCCGACGACTCGCTACCAGGCGACGGACACGGCGATCAGCCGGGAGATCAGGTCCCGGCTGGACTCGGCGATCCGCACCGGCGTACCGCCGGACCCGCGGACCGCGGCGCTCGCCGCGCTGGCCCACGCGGTCGGCCTCGGCAAGCACCTGTATCCGGGCAACGAGGGACGATCGTCTCGCTCCCGGCTGCGGGACCTGATCCGGCACGACCCCATGGGCGGCCTCGTGGCACACGCCGTGATGGACGTCCAGAACGGCGTGGCGGCGCAGCCCCGCCGCAGCCCCGCGACGGCGGGGCAGGGACAGCCGCAGGGCGCACGGCCGCCCGCACGCACGACGGCGAGGACGGTGACGGAACCCGGCAGGGTCCCGATGCAGCCGCGCCGGGGTGCGGGAGCCATGGCCCGCGCGGTGGCCCACTGATCGAGCGGCCACGCACGGGGAGCCGATCCCCGGGCAGCGCTGCCACGGCACAGCACAAGCAGGCACCGGCACCGGTACGGCCGCCGACACCGGCACCGGCACCGGATCCGGCACCGCGAGCGCACGGCCCGCACCGGCCGCGGCGCCCGGCACCGCAGCACGCAGCACAGGCAGCACCCGCGGCACGCGCGCTCACCCGGCGCGCACACGTACGCGGCCCCGCGTCACCCGCACCGTGTGACGCACCCCGCGCCTGAGGCGCGTCCGCACCGCATGGTGCAGACCGCACCCCAGGTGCACACCGCACCGCGAGGTGCACACCGCGCCGTGAGGCACACCGCACCACCACCAGCTCCGCGCCGCAGTCCCCCGAGACCCGGTTCGGGAGCCGCCGGTCCGTGCGGGGCCGGGCGCCGGTCACATCGGCGCCCGGGCCCCGCACGGCCGCAACCACCGCACGCGACACGCACGTTGAGAAGCACACGCGACGCCGCGGGGCGTCGGCACCCCCACAGAGCCGCCGTATCTGCTGTTTCCCAGCGGCGAGTTGCCCCTTGGTGGCACTCTGCTCCACAGCAGACACGCAATGTAGAGGCATATTTGCCGGAGGTGCACTTCCCGTGGCGTCCAACGTCAATCCCACCGTCAGGCGTCGCCGGCTAGGCCAGGAGCTGCGGCGGCTCCGTGAGCTCAAGGGCATGACGGCGGAGGAGGTGGCGGAGCGTCTGCTCGTCTCGCAGTCGAAGATCAGCCGCCTGGAGAACGGCCGCCGCTCCATCAGCCAGCGCGACGTCCGCGATCTGTGCGGGGTGTACGAGGTGGAGGACCACCGCATCGTCGACTCGCTGATGCAGATGGCCAAGGACTCCCGCCAGCAGGGCTGGTGGCACTCCTTCGGCGACATCCCGTACAGCGTGTACATCGGCCTGGAGACCGACGCCGCGTCGCTGCGCGTCTACGACCCGCAGGTCGTCCCCGGGCTGCTCCAGACCAGGCCGTACGCGGAGGCCCTGATCACCGGCGCGCTGCCGGAGACCACGCCGACGGACATCGAGAAACGGGTCCAGGTCCGCATGCGCCGCCAGGAGCGCATCGCCGCGCCGGAGAATCCGCTGCGCCTGTGGACCGTCCTCGACGAATCCGCGCTGCGCCGCGTCGTCGGCAACCGCGCGCTGATGCGCGAGCAGCTGGAGCACCTGGTCGAGCAGTCCCAGCTGCCGCACGTGACGGTGCAGGTGATCCCCTTCGAGATGGGCGCGCACCCCGGCCTGAACGGCCAGTACGCGATCCTGGAGTTTCCGGACGCGTCGGATTCCAGCGTCGTCTACATCGAGGGCGTCACCAGCGACCTGTATCTGGAAAAGGCCAATGACGTGCAGCAGTACAGCGTCATGTACGAGCATTTGCGGGCCCAGGCGCTCAATGTGGACCAATCCCGGCAGCTGATCGCCGACATCGCCAAGGACTACGCCCGCTGACCTCCGGCCGATATTCGGAAGCAGGCCTTCCGGTTATCGCCGATGCCCCTCCGGCCGCGAAACCGCCGCACGGTACACCTTTGCCGCGTCGGGACGGAAGACCCCTCTGGAATATGCCATCCGGTTGAGTGAACGAACCATCCGCCACTCGATGTTGGCGAGTAGCGTCATTCACGCCAACAGAGCAACGGCGTTGGCGTATACCGCTCTCCCGCGGGATACCGCAATTCACCAACTGCACAAACGGAGCAAACATGGCAATCCAGCAAGGCGCGTCGCCCTCGTGGACCAAGTCGTCCTACTCCACCGGGAACGGCGCGTGCGTCGAGGTCAAGTCCCCCGTTCTGCACGCGATCTCCGTGCGGGACTCCAAGGTCACGGGCGGCCCGGTCCTCGCCTTCCCGGCCGACTCGTGGAACGCCTTCGTGAGCGAGGTGCGTGAAGGGTCCCACGACCTCGGGTGATACGTGCCAGTGAAGGCAATCGCAGAGACAACCGCATAGCTCCACCCGCAGAGCCCTCTCGACTGGTCCGCCGTCCCGGCCGAGGGGGCTCGGCCCTGTCCGGGCGCGCTACCGCAGCTGGTCCACGTAGCGGTCCGTGCCCGGCACCGTCGGGACGAACGGCGCGAGCAGCTCCACGCGCCCCAGGCCCGACGCGGCCACCTCCGCCTCGCGCGCCGCGAAGCGCTCCGCCCAGCACGCGCGCGGATCGCACTCCAGGAACCACAGCAGCGTCAAGCGGGTGTCCACGCCCTCGACCTGCTTCACGTACGTCATCCGGTCGCCCGGCAGCGGCGTGGGGCGGAAGAGCGTGACCATGGCGGCGGGCGAGCCCCCGAGCGCCCGGGGCAGGTGCCGGGCGCGCAGCCATTCCAGCAACTCCGCGCGCTCCCCCGGCCCGGCGGCGTCGATCACCTCCAGGACGAGTCCCTGGTACGGGTGGTCGAGGGCGTGCAGATCGCGCGGCCCGGCGGCGCCGTCGCGGTAGACGGTCGCCTCGTGGTCCTGGAAGGCCGTGAAGACGTGCGTACGGGCCTGGTGGACGCGGCCGTCGCGGTTGAGGCGCTTGTTGATGGCCACGGTCCACTGCATGTGCTCGTCGTAGCGCCCCTCGGTGATCCAGTACGTCGACAGGTAGCAGCCCGCCGTCACCGGGCTCGCGACGGCGGACTTCTCGGGCACGCGCAGGAGTTGCAGCTCCCGGGTCGCCACCCAGCGCCGGCCCGCGTACATCCAGGGCATCGCCATCGCGCCCGCGTAGTAGTGGTCGTCCTCGTACCAGCGGTTGTACGCGAACTCGTGCCCCGGGTGCGGCTCGACCATGGTGATCAGCGCGTGCCCCGGGCGCACGCCGTAGGGCCCGACCGCGGCGAGCGCGCCGTACGCCTCGCCGGGGGCCTTCGTGGACCGGGTGTCGTCGCCCATGCCTCTCCCCTTCTTCCGCGCGGACCCATACTCTGACGCCCCGTCAGACAGAAGGCCAGAGCCGGGAGGCCCGCATGCCGCTGCTCCAGGGAAAGACCGTGATCGTCTCCGGCGTCGGCGCCGGGCTCGGCCACGAGGTGGCCGCGGCCGTCGTGGCCGAGGGCGGCAACGCCGTGCTCGGCGCGCGCACGGAGGCGAACCTCGCCAAGACCGCGGCCCTGCTGGACCCCGAGGGCGCCCGGACCGCGTACCGGCCGACGGACATCACCGACGAGGCCCAGTGCGCGGCGCTCGCGGGCCTGGCCGTCGAGCGGTTCGGCCGCGTCGACGCGCTGGTCCAGGTCGCGGCCCTCGACAGCCACTTCGGCGGCCTCCAGGACGCGG
Source organism: Streptomyces sp. AN091965 (assembly GCF_022698285.1). Lineage (NCBI taxonomy): Bacteria > Bacillati > Actinomycetota > Actinomycetes > Kitasatosporales > Streptomycetaceae > Streptomyces > Streptomyces sp. AN091965. The sequence goes on from NZ_JALDMY010000001.1 coordinate 4,461,820, forward strand.
ACTTCGCCACCTGGGCGGACGTCCTGGACGTGAATCTGCTCGGCTCGCTGCGCATGGCCCGCGCGTGCCTGCCCGCCCTGAAGGAGCGCGGCGGCTCGGTGGTCCTGATCGGCACGCAGTCGTCGGTGGCGGCCCCCTCGCAGGTGCGCCAGGCGGCGTACGCGGCGTCGAAGGGCGCGCTGACCTCGGCGATGTACTCCCTGGCGCGCGAGCTCGGCCCGCTCCGCATCCGGGTCAACACCGTGCAGCCCGGCTGGATGTGGGGCCCGCCGGTCCAGGCGTACGTGACGCTGACCGCGCGGGCCGAGGGCGTGCCGGAGGACGAGGTGAAGCGGCGGCTCACCGAGCGCATGGCGCTGCCCGACCTGGCCACGGACGGGGACGTGGCACAGGCGTGCGTCTTCCTCGCCTCGGACCGGGCGCGGGCCATCACCGGACAGTCGCTCCTGGTGAACGCGGGGGAGCTGATGCGCTGAGACACCCGCTCCGCGCCCGGCCCCCGGCCCGCCGCCGGGGGCTCCTTCTTCCCTCACATGGTCATGTATGTGAATGAAGGTCGCCAACTCGAACGATTTTACTTCGTCTTGACCGTGCGGGCGGTTGTCCGTGCCGCGCGGCCGAACCGACGATGAGCGGGCCCTTCCCGGCCGTTCCCGCGCCGCACGGGTGAAGTCCCCACCAGATCAGCGGAGTTGACCGAGTTCACAAGGCGGACCCCGGGAGGGGGATATGAACGGTCTCGACTGGGCCGTGCTCATCGGCTACTTCGGCGTGATGGTCGCGATCGGCGTCTGGTCCCACCAGCGCGTGGACAACGTCAGCGACTTCTTCACCGCCGGGGGCAAGATGCCGTGGTGGCTGTCCGGCATCTCGCACCACATGTCCGGCTACAGCGCGGTGATGTTCACCGGCTACGCCGGAATCGCCTACACGTACGGCGTCACGTCCTTCGTCACCTGGTCCTTCCCCATCGCGCTCGGCATCGCGATCGGCGCCCGCCTCTTCGCGCCGCGCATCAACCGGCTGCGCTCGCGGCTGCACGTGGCGTCCCCGCTGGAGTACCTCAAGAACCGCTACAACCTGCCCACCCAGCAGGCGCTCGCCTGGTCCGGCATGCTCCTGAAGATCGTCGACGTGGGCGCGAAGTGGGCGGCGATCGCGACGCTCCTGTCCGTGTTCACCGGAATCTCCCTGAACCAGGGCATCCTCATCACCGGCGCGGTCACCGCCGTGTACTGCACCATCGGCGGCCTGTGGGCGGACGCCCTGACCGAGCTGGGCCAGTTCGTCATCCAGCTGTTCGCCGGGATCGCGATGTTCGTGGCCGTGGTCGTGAAGCTCGGCGACCACGGCGGCTTCTTCGGGGTGTGGGACAGCCCGGAGCTCGACGGCCACGCCAAGCCGCTGGTCGGCCCGTACGGCACGGTGTTCCTGCTCGCCTTCCTCTTCATCAAGCTCTTCGAGTACAACGGCGGCATGCTCAACCAGGCCCAGCGCTACATGGCCACGGCCAACGCCCGCGAGGCCGCGCGGTCCGCGAAGCTGTCCGCCGTGCTGTGGCTGGTGTGGCCGCTGGTCCTGTTCTTCCCCATGTGGATGTCACCGCTGCTGGTCGACGCGGAGAAGCCCGACGGGTCGGACGCCTACGCCCTGATGACCGAACAGCTCCTTCCGCACGGCCTGTTGGGTCTGGTCATCGTCGGCTTCTTCTCCCACACCATGGCCATGTGCTCCTCCGACGCCAACGCCATCGCGGCCGTCTTCACCCGGGACGTGGCGCCGGTCCTGTCCCGCAGGGCCCGGCAGTGGACGGACCGCGCGGGCCTCGTCGCGGCCCGCCTCACCACCGTCGTCTTCCTCGGCCTCTCCATGGCGGTGGCCACCCAGGTCAACTCCCCTGCCTTCGACGACATCATCACCGTCGTCATCAAGTGGGTCGCCGGGCTCATGGGCCCCATCGCCATCCCGATGATGCTCGGCCTGCTGCGCACCTTCCGCCGCTCGGGCCCCACGGCGGCGCTCACCGGCTGGGGCCTCGGCCTGCTCGCCTTCTGGCTGGTCAACTACCCCATCAGCTGGAACGTCGACGGGGGCGTGCCCCTCCAGTACCAGGTGTCCATACCGCTGGCGGTGTCGCTGGTCCTGTACGTGGTCATCGGCTGGGTCAAGCCGGAGGACACGCCTGAGCGCGATGCGCTGATCGAACGGATCAACACGGACGGCGACGGGTCCGCCGCCGCCCTCCCCCTGCCGGGCCAGGCCGCGGCCGCGCCCTCGAAGCCGGGGCCCTAGCGGGCGTCTCTTCGGCTGCGGGGCCGTCCTGGCTGGTCGCGCCCACGCGGCGGAGCCGCAGATCGACAGGGCCCCGCGCCCCTACGGGCGCTCCTCTCGCGTGGTGGGATGCCCCCATGCCCAGCGCGAGACGCATCCTCATCGTCGCGTACGACGACGCACAGATCCTCGATGTCGCCTGTCCCAGCGGGGCGTTGGACATCGCGAACCGGTACGGGGCCGAGCCGCCGTACGAGATCGAGCTCGGCACCGTCGGCCGCGCCCCGGCGCGCAGCAGCTCCGGGATCGCCCTCGGAGCCGGGCGGAGCCTGGAGACCGTGGCCGGGCCGCTGGACACGCTGCTCGTGGCGGGCGGCGCCGGGTACGAGCGGGCGGCGGCCGACGTTCGCCTGGTCGCCCAGGTCCGGCGGCTCGCGCGCACGAGCCGCCGGATCGCCTCCGTGTGCACCGGCGCCTACGTCCTGGCCGCCGCCGGGCTCCTCGACCACCGCCGCGCCACCACCCACTGGGGCTACGGCGCCGAACTGGCCGCCCGGCACCCGGCGGTGGCCGTCGACACCGCCCCGCTGTACGTGCGCGACGGCAACGTCTACACCTCGGCGGGCGTCACCAGCGCCCTCGACCTCACCCTGTCCCTGATCGAGGACGACCACGGCCCGACCCTGGCCCGGACGGTCGCCCGCGAACTCGTCTCGTATCTGCACCGGCCCGCCGACCAGGCGCAGATCAGCATGTTCCTGGCCGCGCCACCGCCCGGCGACCGCCTGGTCCGGGACCTGGCGGCCCACATCGCCGCGCACCTCACCGAGGACCTCACGCCCGCCGCGCTCGCCGCCCGCGCGGGCGTGAGCACCAGGCACCTGACGCGCCTGTTCGCCGCGCACCTCGGCACCACCCCGGCCCGCGCGGTGCGCGCCGCCCGCACCGAGGCCGCCGCGCACCTCGTGCGCTCCAGCGAACTGTCGCTGGCCGCCATCGCCCGCCGCTGCGGCTTCGGCTCCGCGCAGACGCTGCGCCAAGCCTTCCTCGACGCGTACGGCGTCAGCGGGGACACGATGCGCAAGATGCCGGACATGCCCCGCCCGCGGCAGCCGCCCGGGCGGCAGACTCCCGGGGCATGACGCACCCCACCACCCGCCGCACCCTGCTGCGCTCCACCGCGGCCACCGCCGCCCTCGCCACCACGGGCCTGGCCGCCCGCCCCGCCGCCGCCCACGCCGACGCGGCCCGCGAGCCCGGCGCCGAGGGCCCGCGCATCGGCATCCTCCTCTACGACGGCTACAGCCTCCTCGACCCCACCGGACCCGCCGAGGTGCTCTCGCGCGTGCCGGGCGCGCGCGTCACGATGGTCGCCGAGCGGCGCGGCCCGGTCCGTACCGACACCGGTGACGTGGCCGTCGTCGCCGAGCGCTCCCTCGACGAGGCGGGCCGCCTCGACGTGCTCCTCGTCCCGGGCGCGGGCAACCGCGGTGTCATCGCCGCGATGGAGAACCAGACCCTCCTGAAGTGGATCCGCGCCACGAACCGCCGCACCCGCTTCACCACGTCCGTGTGCACCGGCTCCCTCGTGCTCGCCGCGGCCGGGCTCCTCGACGGCCGCCGCGCGACGACGTACTGGGCGTCGGCGGAGTACCTGGAGAAGACCTACGACGTGACGTACGTACCCGAACGCTACGTGGAGTCGGGGAAGTTCATCACGTCCGCCGGGGTCTCCGCGGGGATCGACATGGCGCTGCACCTTGCCGCGCGGCTCACGGACGACGACACGGCCCGCGCCATCCAGTTGGCGGTGGAGTACGACCCGCGTCCCCCCTTCGATGCGGGCGACCCGCGTCGGGCCAGTGCGGAGTCGAAGGCCCGGGCCCTCAAGCTCCTTGCCGACTCGCAGGTTTAGGTTGCCTCTTCGTCTGCGGATTTGTTGTGGCTGAGCGCGCCCACGCGGCGGAGCCGCAGATCGACAGGGCCCCGCGCCCCTACGGGGCTGCGCCCCCCTGTCACGCCCTCGGATATCTCGCCAGCCAGCCCGGGGCCGCGCCCGCCGGGCTGTGGAGGGCGGGGCCCTGGGTCATCTCCATGGCGAAGTCGTCGGCGAGTTCCAGGACGGTGGCGCGGCCCTCCAGTTCGGTGAGCCAGCCGGGGGGCAGCGCGGTCTCGCCGTGCAGCGCGCCGAGGAGGGCCCCGCACAGGGCGCCCGCCGCCGTGGAGGACGCGCCGTGGTTGACGGCGAGCCTGAGGCCGTGGCGGACGTCCTCGCCGACGAGGGCGCAGTACACGGCGGCGGCGAGCACGCCCTCCGCCTCGCCGTCGCCGATCAGCTCCTCGACGCGGGCCGCGTTCGGCATGCCCTGCCGTACGGCGCCGAGCGCGTGCCGCAGCCCGTCGGTGACGGCCTGGTGGCCCGGCCGCGCGGCGAGCAGGGACAGCGCGCGCTGCACGGCCCCGTCGAGGGACTCCCCGCGGGCGAGCCCGTGCACGAGCACGGCGTGGGCGCCCGCGGCGAGGTAGGCGTGGGGGTGCCCGTGGGTCTGCACGGCGCACTCCACGGCGAGCTGGAGGACGAGCTGCGGCTCCCACCCCACGAGCAGCCCGAAGGGCGCGGACCTGGCGGCGGCCTCCGGGCCGCGCTCGCCCGGGTTCTTGGGCACGTCGAGGGTGCCCATGCGGTCGTCGGCGAGCCCGGTGAGGCAGGCGCGGGCGGGCCCGCGCCGCGAGTACAGCCACTCCTCGCGGGCCAGCCAGCCGTCCTCCTTGCGCCGCTCGTCGGGCCCCCAGTCGCGCTGGGTCACGGCCCACCGCAGGTACGCCCGGTGCAGATCGGTCGGCGGGTGCCAGGCGCCCGTGTCGCGCCGCACCTGGGCGCGTATCAGACCGTCCACGGTGAAGAGGGTCAGCTGGGTGGCGGCGGTGACGGCGCCGCGTCCGCCGTGCGCGGGGGCGAGTTCGGTGAGGCCGTCGGCGCCGTGCGCGGCCCGGATCTCCGCCAGGGCCGCGCCGTCCACGGGCGCGCCGAGCGCGTCACCGACGGCGGCCGCGAGCAGCGTGCCGCGGACCCGGCTGCGGAAGTCCTGCTGCTCGGTGCGGCCCCACACCGAGGTGGCTGCTACGGCACTCACCGAACCCCCTTTCCCGTGCCTCGCCGTCCGACTCCGCAGCACTGTAATCGAACGGGAACGGTGGGTTCAGGGGGCAAGTGGTTTGTGCGGAAGGTGCGGTTTCCCTAGTTACCGTCGGGAGTTGGGCGGTGTTCGACGTATTCGATGACCGTGCCGTCGGGGTGCCGGGCGGTGAAGCCGGTGCCGGTCGGGACGCGGTGGGGCGGGTCGAGGACCTCCGTGCCCTCCTCCGCCGCGAGCCGGGCCAGATAGGTCTCGGCGGAGTCGATGATCAGCGTGCCGTCCGTGGCCCGGAACGGCGCGAGCGTCTCCTCGTCGCCCTCGACGAGCAGGAAGCTCCCGACGACGGCGAGCGCGAGCCGCTTCGCCGGATACGTGAACCACATGTCCCGCTCCACGCCGAGCAGCCGCTCGTAGAAGCCGGTGACGGACTCCAGGGTGCCGAGGGGCGTGTACACGCGGATGAGCGTGCGGGGTTCGGTGAACGCGGAGGAGTCGTTGACGCGGCGCCGGACAGTGGGGGTGAGGTCGGTGTCGTTGCTCATGCGGCAACCCTCGCCCCGGGAATGGACGCCGGCCAGGCAGGCGTTCCTGGGGTGAGCGGAGGTAACAGGATGACGGACCCGGTCGCGGCCCCGGCCGCGCTGCGCCGTGAGCTCGGTGGCTTCCTGCGGGCGCATCGCGAGCGCGTGGCCCCGGCGGACGTCGGGCTTCCCGGCACGCCCCGGCGGCGCACGTCCGGCCTGCGCCGGGAGGAGGTCGCGGCGCTGTCCGGCGTGTCGGTGGCCTGGTACACGTGGCTGGAGCAGGGCCGCGTCGACACCTCGCGGCAGGTCCTCGACGCGGTGGCGCGGACCCTGCGCCTGGACGCCGCGGCCCACCGCCACGCCCTCACCCTGGCGGGGTACGCCCCCTTCGACACGGCCCCCGCCCCGTCGCCCGACCACCAGCCCCTGCTGGACGGCTTGGCCACGCCCGCGGTGCTCCTCGCCCCGTCCCTCGACCTGCGCGCCTGGAACGCGCCGTACGCCGCGCTCTGGCCCGACCCGGCCCGCGTGCCCGCCGACCGCCGCAACCTCCTGCTGCTCCTGGCCACCGACCCCGCCCACCAGCGCGTCCTGCCCGCCTGGGAGCCGCTGGCCACGGACCTCTACCGGCACTTCCGCACCCGCGCCGACCGCGAGCCCCCGGCGTCCCGCAGCCACGAGGTGACCGCCCTGCTGCGCGCCGAACGCCCCGAACTCGACGCCTGGTGGTCCTGCCGCTCGGTCGCCGACTTCACTCCCCGAACCGTCACCCTCACCGCCCCCGACGGCACCCCGCGCCCGTACGAACTGACCCTGCTGCTCGCGCCGGCGCCGGGGGGCGGCGCGTTCCTGGTCCAGACGCCGGGCTGACGGCGCTACGCGCCCGGCTCCGCGTAGCGCGCCCGGAAGGCGTCGCGGGCCCCGGCCACCCGCGCCAGCCGGGGCGCGAGGCGAGCGCGGTCGGCGCCGGGGGCGTGCAGCAGTTCCGTGAGGAGGTCGGCCAGTTCGACGCGGTCCGCCCAGTTCGTGCGAGGGTCGTCGGGCGGGACGCAGCGGGCGAGGCGGGCGTCGAGCGCGGTCCAGTCGGCGAGACCGGCGGCGACCACCGCGCCCAGGTACGCGGCCTCGGCGGGCCTGCGCCCACCGGCCCGCAGCAGCCGGTCCGCGTCCTGCCAGGCCGTGCGGGCCGCGCCCGCCCCCTCGCCGCCGCTCACGGCGAGGGCGTGGGCCAGCGCGCCGAGCGCCTCGTCGTGGGCGCGCAGCGCCGAGGCCGCCGCGCGCGCCTGCGGCCAGCGCCCCATGAGGCGGCACGCCTGAGCCAGCGCGTCGGCGCCGCCGACGAACCGGGTGGCGGCCCCGTCGTCGGCGGCGAGTCCGGCGAGTGCCAGGTCGGGGCGCCCGTTCATGAGGTCGAGCGCCGCTCTCATGCAGCACGCCCAGTCGGTGCGCTCGCCCCGGGCCGCGAGACGGGCGAGGTCCTCCGCGGCCCCGGCGAGCCGGCCGACGCGCACCTGGACGAAGCATCTGCCCTCGCGGAGCGAGGGGCGGTCCTCGTCGGTCGCCACCGCGCGGTCCAGGTCCGCCAGTGCCTGCTCGTGGAGCCCGAGCTCGGAGTGGACCCTGCCCCGCAGGACCAGCGCGTCCCCGTAGCCCGGCTCCTTGCCGACGATCCGGTCCAGGTCGGCGAGGGCGTCCTCGTACCGGTACAGGCCGACGAGGACCCGCGCCCGGCAGTACCGCGCCCACGACGAGTCCGGCCACAGCTCGACCGCCCGGTCGGCGTCGGCGAGGGCTCCCTCGTGGTCACCGAGGCGGCGGCGCGCGCGGGAGCGCTGGGCGAGCGTCCACGCCCGGTCCGGGGCGGCTCCGAGGGCCCGGTCCAGGTCCGCGAGCGCCTTCCGCGGCCGGTCGAGACCGAGCAGCACGGCACCGCGGCCCGCGTAGCCCGACGCGTACCCGTCGTCGATCCCGAGTGCACGGTCGTAGTCCACGAGCGCTTCCTCATAGCGGCGCATGACGCGCAGCGTGTCGCCCCGCGTGCCCCACACCCACGCCCAGTCGGCGGAGTGGACGACGGCCCGGTCCAGGTCCGCGAGGGCGCGCTCGGACCGGCCGAGGCTCAGGTGCAGCCGGGCGCGCTTCACCAGCGCCCAGGTGTACTCCGGCTTCAGCTCCAGGGCCCGGTCGAAGTCGCGGAGCGCCTCGTCGTGGCGGCCGAGGCTGTGCAGGGCGGCACCCCGCGACGCCCAGGCGTACTCCTGCCCGGGGGCCAGTTCGATCGCGCGGCCGAGGTCGTCGACCGCCTTTTCGTAGTGTCCGAGGATCCGTTGGAACTCACCCCGCATGCGGAGGGTCACGATCTGGTCCGGCACGAGCGCGTCGGCGCGGTCCAGGTCCGCGAGACCTGCGGCGTAGTCGCCCCGCTTGCCGTGGGTGCTGGCCCTGCCGCGGTAGGCGCGCATCAGCTCCGGGTCGAGGGCGACGGCCCGGTCGTAGTCGGCCAGCGAGTCCTCCAAGGCGCCGCTCTGGCGCCGGAACCGGCCCCGTACCGCGTGCGCGAGGGCCCGGCCGCGGCGGTCGAGGCCGCCCCGGTCGATCAGCAGCCCGAGCGGCAGCGTGAGGTCGTCGCGGCCGAGCGCCGCCAGCAGGTCGCGCCCCCACTGCTCCGCCGCCCGGCCCGTGGAGTCCGAGCCCGCGTCGGCCAGGACGCGTGCCCACTGCCGGGCGACGGACTCCCCCTGGTTGCACGCGCTGACCACGTCGCGCAGGACGTCCGGCAGCGCCGTCCGCCCGCCCGCGCACAGCAGGTGGTACGACTCCGCGAGCCGCAGCTCCCGCCACTGCCCGTCGGCCCACACCGCGTCGGCGTCGAGTGCGGCCCCGGTCTCCGCCCGCCACGCCCCGAACGTCTCCGCGAGCCTCCCGTGCCGCTCCGCCCAGCCCCGCGGCGAGCGCTGCCGCTGGAGGCGCAGCATCGGGTCGCGCACCACGTCGTGGTAGCCGAGGCGGTCCCCGCGGTCGCTGACGAACGGCAGCTTCCGCAGCCACGCGAACAGGTCCGGCACCTCCTCGGCCGCGCACAGGCCGTCCACCGCCGCCCGGACCACGTCCTCGTCGAGGCCGCGCGGCAGCGCGCAGGCCAGCGCCACCGCGCGCCGCACCGGGTCCGGCTCCCATTTCAGGAAGCGTTCCACGGCCGTGGCACACGGGTCGCCGACGCCGTCCGGCCCGGTGGGGCGGCTCTCGGCGAGCGTCGACACCAGGACGGGCAGGCCGCCGGAGAGCCGGAGCACCTCCTCGACGACCGGCTCGGCGGTGACGCCCTTGCCCGCCAGGAGTCCGCGCGCCTCCAGGTCCGTGAACGGCTCCAGCGGCACGTCCGCCATGAAGTCGAGGTATCCGTCCCACCGCGCCGCGTCGAAGGCCTGCTGCCCGGCGGTCACCACGACGAGGTGGGCGGGCAGCGCTCCGTACCGGTCCGTCGTCATCAGGTCGCACAGCCAGCCGTCGAGGAACGGCCCGGTCCGTTCGTACGTGTCGAAGAACAGGACGACCCACGGGTACGCGCGGGCGGCCTCGGCCAGTTCGCCGAGGAACACCGGGGTCAGGACCCGCTCGGGGGACAGGACCAGCTGGACGTCCTCCTGGTTGCGGAACCGGGCGCTCAGGCCCGCCCGCAGCCGGTCGGCGCCCTGCGCCAGCTGCGCGGGGTCGACGGCTCCCGTGAACGCGCCGACACCGGGCAGCAGACCGAGCCCCGCGAGGCCCGCCCGGGCCGCCGTCATGCTGCCCGCCGACGGGGGCGGGACGGTGCCCGGGTCCTGGCCGGGGTCGGCCGTCGCCGCGAGGCTCGCCATCTCGGCCTCGTGCCGCCGCTCCCGGTGGGTGGCGAGCATCCGGTCGAGCTCCTTGCACCTGCGGCCCCGCCGGGCGAACTCGGCGCTGACCGCGGCCATCACCTCCGGGACGCTGCCGACCGCCTCATCCGTGCAGGCGGTCAACGCGCCTTGCTGGCGGGCGATTTGCTCCATCTCCCGGACCAGCGAGGTCTTGCCGACGCCCGCGTTCCCGTGCACGTGGAAGAGGAAGCGGTGGCGCTCGTCGGTCACCGGCACGTCGAAGTTGCCGCGGAACGCGGCGAGTTCGCCCCGGCGCCCCACGAACCCCGAGCGCCTGCGGCGGCGGATCAACTCCTGCATCGACGGCTCGGTCATCGGCCTCCCCTGCCCCGCGTACCTGGCGGTCCAGTGTCCCCCACGGGGGCCCGGAGCGCCGGGGTCCGCCGGGACTGGCGCGGCCTACGCCTCCGTGCGGGCGTTGAGGAAGGAGTGGTGGAGCGTGTACCGCTTGGCGGTGCGGGTGCCGGTGCGGACGGCCGCGCCGAAGGAGGCCGCGTCCGCCCACTCCTCGACGACGAAGGACTCCTCGCCGTCCTTCGTCAGGTGGACGTGCGCGGCGAGGAGCCCCGGCGCCGCCACCACCGTGCCCGCCGTCGTCCTGGTCACCGCGAGCGCGCCCGGCGCGCGGCCGCCGTCGTGCACCACGCTGCGGTGGAGGCGGGTCCGGTGGAGCCCCGGCCGCTCGATGCCCGGCACGAGCGCGTCGACCCGGCTCACGAGCGCGCCGCGCCGGGCGCGGGCCCACGTCAGGTGCTCCTCGTCGCTGGTCCACTGGGCGTAGAAGAGCAGGCCCGTACCGTCCGTCGCCCGGAACACGTGCTGGGAGAGCAGCGCGGACGGCCACTCCCCCGCCGCCCACTCCTGCGTCACGGCGTCGGCGGCGGCCCGCGTCCGCTCGGGAGTACGCGTGATCCACTCGCTGATCAGGGCCGTTCCGGCGGCGGGGTGCACGAGGTCGCGAAAGGGTGTCATGTCGGCGACCCTCGTACGTCAAGCGCGCTTGAGGTCAAGCGGCGGCGGCCCCGGTGCCCGTCGGGCCCGGCCGGGCCCGGCCGGGTCACGGATCCGCGCGGTCCGGTGTGACCTCCGCCCATACCGTCTTGCAGTCGGCCGGTGCCTCCACCACCCCCCAACGGTCCGCGTACACACCGACGATCAGCAGTCCGCGCCCCGACTCCGCCCAGCCCTCCGGTTCCGGGTCCTTGATCCGCGGGACCCGGTCACCCCGGGCGTCGGTCACTTCGACGCGGAGCGTTCCGGCCGGGTCGAGGCGCAGCGCGAGCCGGAAGTTCCGGCCGGGCACGTGCCCGTGCAGCACCGCGTTCGCGGCGAGTTCGGCGACGACGTGGAGGGCGGCGCACGACGGCGCACCCCAGGCGTCAAGTTGACGCTCCGTGAGCGTACGCGCCTGCCGTGCGCCCTTGCGCGTCGCAGGCAGGAGCTTTGAGAACAGCCGTACAGGGACGGCGGCTTGGGTCACTTCACCATTCACATCACTCAGCGTGGCCACTCGTGTCTAGGCTGCACAGCAGAGAAGCCGGTACGCAGAGCGACTGTCCGGATACCGCTCGGGGCCGTCCGGCTCGTACGCGGAGAGGTGGCGGCATGGAGGACGAGGAAGCGACGGCGGCCCTCAGGACGGTGGGCCGTCAGATCAAAGCGTGGCGCGAGGACGCGGGCATGACCCAGGCGGAGCTGGGCGCGGCCATCGGATACGGCGAGGAGATGGTGTCGTCGGTCGAGCGCGGGCGACGAGCGCCGAAGCTGGTGTTCCTGGAGAAGGCGGACGAAGTACTGCGCGCGGGCGGCAAGATCCTCGCGATGAGGAAGGACGCGGAGGAAGCCCGGTACCCGAAGAAGGTACGGGACTTGAAGTCACTGGAGGAGGAGGCGGTCGACCTCGGTGCGTACGAGAGCCACCACATCCACGGCCTGCTCCAAACACCGGCATACACCCAGGAGTTGTTCGAGATGCGGCGGCCTCCCTACACGGAGGAGGAGATCGAGCGCCACGTTGCCGCACGAGTGGCCCGGAAGTCCATCTTCGATCGCGCACCCATGCCACAGCTCACCTTTGTCCAGGAAGAGGTGACTCTGCGGCGACCGATCGGGGGCAGAATGGTTCTACGACAACAGCTCGAACACCTGTTGGAACTTGGCAGGTTGAGGAAAGCCGTACTCCAGGTGATGCCCACCGACCGTAAGGACCATGCAGGCATGGGCGGCTCGTTCCAACTCTTGAAACTCGCGAACGGAAAAACGCTGGGGCAGCTGGAAGCGTACTTCTACAGCCGACTGATCAGTGATCCCCGGGAGGTCCAGCTCCTGGAGGCCAGCTATGGCATGATCCGGGCCCAAGCTCTCACGCCCCTGGAGTCACTGGCCTTCATCGAGGAAGTGAGGAAACAGGAGACATGACCCCTGCCACCCCTGCGCTGCAATGGTTCAAGAGCAGCTACAGCAGCAACGAGGGCCCCAATTGTGTCGAAGTAGCCCTGGAATGGCATAAGAGCAGCTACAGCGGCAACGACGATCCTGACTGCGTCGAGGTCGCCCAGGAGTGGCGCAAGAGCAGCCACAGCGGCAACGACGGGCCCGAGTGCGTCGAGGTGGCGATAGCCCCCGCCACCGTCCACATCCGCGACTCCAAGAACAAGAACGGAGCCCAGGAGGCCGTCGTGGCCGTCGGAGGCGCGGCCTGGGCTCCGTTCGTCGGCTTCGCCGCGGGGGCTCAGACGGTGTAGGCGGTCCAGCCCACGGTCTCCGTGACGTGCTTGCCGTCCGCGCTCACGCCGCCGCCGAGGATCTCGTTGAAGCGGATCTTGAAGCCGGTGCGGGTCACGTCGTGGAGGCGGACGCCGGGGGTCTCGGGCCCGTTGAAGGTCTGCACGGTGACCTGGACGACGACGTCCGACCCGGTGGGGAACGGGGTGGGGAAGGTGACCTGGTTGAAGGTGTCGGTCTTCCCGCCCCGGGTCTCGGTGGAGTGGGACGAGTCCATGGTCAGCTTGCCGCTCTGGGTCATGCTCATGGTGGTACCCCTCTCTCGCTCCCGCGGAAGTGCCGGGCGGCACTCCCGGTTTGCCCCTGTGCGAGAGGTGATTCAAGCAGCGGGGCAACGGTCCGGAAAGGGCAGTTTCGCGACAGTTGCGCGAGGAGGGCGGCGGCACCCTGAGATCCGTCAGGGTGTTCCCTGATCTTCGCTTGCGGCCGTTGCCGGGGCGTTCGGGCGGTGCGCACACTGGGCGCATGGGAGATGAGAGCACCGGAGCCCCCGCGCTGGCAGCCGGGCTGCGGGTGTCGCGGCGACATCGTGGCCCGCCCGCCGCGCCGTCTGCCCTGGCAGCGCCACCGCGCCAAGTCCGGCCGGGCCGAGGCGGGCTGAGCCGGGGCTTCCGTTTCTCCTCGTTCAGGATCGTGCAACCCTCGCGTCACCTCGGCTGTCTCCTCTCTGTCGGTTCTTGATCAAGAAGGGCCACCAGTCACAGGAGGAACAGTGCGTCGCACCCTCGTCGTCGCCATCGCCGCCGCCGCCATCGCCGCGCCGCTGGCGATCGGCACCGGCACCGCGTCCGCCGCGCCCAGGGCGAGGGCGGCCACGGCCCCCGTCGTCGACTTCGACAAGGACGGCTACGCCGACCTCGTCCTTGCCGCCTCGCACGCGACGGTCGGCGGCAAGCAGGAAGCCGGGTACGTGGCCGTCGTGTACGGGTCCAAGAGCGGGGCGGACCGGGCGCACCGGAAGATCATCAACAGGTCGAGCGCGGGCGTGCCCGGCGAGGTCGGCGAGTACGGGGCCTTCGGCCGGGAGCTGACCACCGCCGACCTCGACGGGGACGGGTACACGGACCTGGTCGTGGGCTCCTCCACGGGCAGCACCGTCGTGCTCTGGGGCTCCGCCGCCGGACTCGGGGACGCGGCCGCCGAACTGCCGCACGCGGGCGGGTCGCTGGCCACCGGTGACTTCGACGGCGACGGCCACCGCGACCTGGTGACGCAGGAGTACCAGGCCGCGCCCGAGAGCGACGACACGGGCATGACCGTCTCGTACGGGCCGTTCACACGCGGCGGCGAGGCGGCCAGGAAGGACGCGATCGGCTTCGGCTCCTTCCGCGAGCTCGGCGACTTCGTCGCGGGCGACCTGGACGGCGACGGCGTGGACGACCTCGTCACCAGCCACGGCTTCGAGGACCGCGCGTACGGCAGCCGGTTCTGGAAGGGCTCCGAGGCCGGTCTCGGCCACACGTACAAGGGGGTCAAGGCCTCCGTGGGCGGCGCCGTCGCGGACGTGGACGGCGACGGCTACGGCGACTTCGTCACCCGCGACAACGGCTCCAGCAACGAGGACAACGACTCCGAGGCGGGCACCGTCCGCGTCGACTACGGCAGCGCCGACGGACCCGCCGCGACCCGTACGGCGAAGATCACCCAGGACAGCCCGGGCGTGCCCGGCGTCGGCGAGACCGGCGGGTACGTCGGCGACGTGTACTACAGCGGCGACCAGTTCGGCGCCTCGATCAGCGCCGGTGACGTCAACGCCGACGGCTACGCCGACATCGCCGTCGGCGTCCCCGGCGAGGACGTCACCGCGAGTGGAAAGAACGTTCTAGACAGCGGCAACTTCGTTCTGCTCAAGGGCGCCAGGAGCGGCCTCAGCGGCAAGGGCGCGCAGGCCTTCACCCAGACCACGGCGGGCGTGCCCGGCGCGTCCGAGAAGGGCGACCGCTTCGGCGCGGGCGTCCTGCTGTCCGACCTCAACGGCGACAAGAAGGCCGACCTGACGGTCACCGCGCCCTGGGAGGACGGCACGTACCGGGACTCGGGCGCGGCCTGGGTGTTCAAGGGCGCCGCCACCGGCCTGACGACCGCCGGGATCGCCTCCTTCGGCCCGGCCGCGCTCGGCGCCCCGGAGAAGGAAGCCCGCCTGGGCGAGCGCCTCGCGCGCTAGCGCCCGTACCACCCCTGATCCACCCACTCGTCAGCACACCACAGGAGAAACAGTGCGCCGCTCCCTCATCGCAGCCGTCGCGGCGGCCGCGGTCGCCGCACCGCTCATGCTCACCGCGACGGGCACCGCGTCCGCCGCGCCCCGGCCCCCCAAGGCGCCGGTGACCGACTTCAACAAGGACGGGTACGCCGACCTTGCGATCAGCGCCGCGTACGGCTCCGCCGGAGGAAAGCAGAACGCCGGGTACGTCGCCGTCGTGTACGGGTCCAAGAACGGCCCCGACCGCGCGCACCCGCGCATCATCGACCGCACCACCCCGGGCGTCCCGGGCGACGCCCGTGAGGACGACCTGTTCGGCGGCGAACTGGTCACCGGCGACTTCAACAAGGACGGCTACACCGACCTCGTCGTCGGCGGGCACCCCATGACCAAGGCGGTCCTCCTGTGGGGTTCCGCCGCCGGCCTGACCGGGACCTCCGGCGAGGTCGCCAACGGCGCCTACGGGAACATCACGGCCGGTGACTTCGACGGCGACGGGAACCGCGACCTGGTGAACGAGGTCTACCCGGCGCACGACAACGACCGGGCCACCCTGACCGTCTCCTACGGCCCGTTCACGGCCCAGGGCCACCCGGCCAGGAAGAAGGCCGTGCGCGTCCCCACGGAGCCCGGGCTCCTCGACCTCGTGGCCGGGGACCTGAACGGCGACGGCGTCGACGACCTCGTGACCAACGACGGCGACGAGGACGGGCCGTTCGCGAGCCGCTTCTGGAAGGGGACGCGCAGCGGCCTCAGCGGCACCTCCGCGAAGGCCCTCAAGCCCTCCCGGGGCGGCGTCGTCGCGGACGTCGACGGCGACGGGTACGGCGACTTCGTCACCCGCGCGGTCAGCGGCGACGGCGAGGCGCAGTCCGACGACGCGGGCACCGTCCGCGTCGACTACGGCCACAAGAACGGCCCCGCCGCCACCCGCAGCGTGAAGATCACCCAGGACAGCGCGGGCGTGCCCGGCGCGGGCGAGCGGGGCGGCTCCATACCCGGCGGGGACGGCGAGTACCACCGCGGCGACCAGTTCGGCGCCGCCCTCGGCGCGGCCGACGTCAACGGCGACGGCTACGCCGACATCGCCGTCGGCGTCCCCGGCGAAGACGTCAAGGCGGGCGCCGCGGAGGCCTACGACGCGGGCAGCGTGGTCCTGCTGAAGGGCGCCAAGAGCGGCCTCAGCGGCAAGGGCGCGCAGGCCTTCACCCAGTCCACGGCGGGCGTGCCCGGCGTGTCCGAGACGGGTGACCGCTTCGGCAGCCGCGTCCTGCTCTCCGACGTCAACGGCGACAAGAAGGCCGACCTGACGGTCACCGCGCCCGAGGAGGACACCACCGTCCAGGACGTGGGCGCCGCCTGGTACCTCAAGGGGTCCGGCACCGGCCTGACGACCTCCGGCGGCACGTCCTTCGGCCCCGCCGCCCTGGGCGCCCCGGACGAGCGCTCCTACTTCGGCGCGTGGATGGGCCGCTGACCCGCACGGCCGGGGCCGGTCGGGGTCTCACCCGGCCGGTCCCTCCAGGGAGTCCAGCCAGGCGGTGAGCCGCGCCCCCTCACGGGTCATGATCTCCGGCTCCCGCAGGGCGTTGGCCAGCAGGGACATGCCCTGGTAGCCGGACACGAAGGTGACGGCGAGGCCGTCCGGGTCCGGCAGGGCCAGGGCCCTGAACTGGTCGGCGGCCCAGTCGAGGAGGCGGCGGATCACCGTGGCCGCCTCCGCGTCGAGGACCCCGTCGGCGCGCTTGTCGAGTTCGACGGCGAGCGTGCCGGTGGGGCAGCCGAGCCGCGCGGCCACCTCGCGCTGGTCCACCCAGGCCGCGACGAGGGCCTTGAGGCGCTCGCGCGGGTCCGGCAGCTCCTCCAGTTCGGCCGTGATCTCGTCCAGGCGGACGCGGTGTTCGCCGAGCGCGGCGCGGATCAGCTCGTCCTTGGTCTTGAAGTAGTAGTAGACGTTCCCGACGGGTACGTCCGCCGCGCGCGCGATGTCGGCGAGCGTGGTGCGCTCGGCGCCCTGCTCGTGCAGGACCCGGGCCGCCGCGGCCGCGAGCCGCCGCCGCTTGTCGGCCCCGCGCGCCCGCGGCTTGGACTCCTGCCCCTGTTTCGGCTTCGGCTCCGACTCCGGCTTCACTGAGTTGGTCACCCAACTGACTATAGGCAAGCGGCGCACCGCCGTGCTAACTTCTTGCCCGGCGAGTAAGTCAGCCAACTAACTAACAAACTCTCACGGAGGAGACCCAGATGATCGTGGTGACGGGTGCGACGGGGAACATCGGCCGGACGCTCGTGCCCCTGCTGGCCGACGCGGGCGAGGACGTCGTCGCCGTGTCGCGGCGCGAGGCGCCCGCGGACCTTCCTGCCGGGGTCCGGCACGCCCGGGCCGACGTCGGGAGCGCGGCGGACATGGCCCCGGTCCTGGCCGGCGCGGACGCGCTCTTCCTGCTGATCGGCGGGGAGCTGAACGCCCACGGCGAGAGCCCCCGGGCACTGCTCGACGCGGCCGTGGGGGCCGGGGTCAAGCGGGTCGTCCTGGTGTCGTCGCAGCTCAACTCGACCCGCCCGGAGGCGCCTTCGCACGCCCGCCTGCGGGAGTTCGAGGCCGCCGTGCGCGGCTCCGGCCTCGACTTCACGGTGCTGCGGCCGGGCGGCTTCGCGTCGAACGCCTACGCCTGGGCCGACGCGGTCCGCTCCGAGCGGACGGTGTTCGCCCCGTTCGCCGACGTGGCGCTGCCCGTCGTCGATCCGGCGGACATCGCCGAGGTGGCCGCGGCCGCGCTCCGCGAGGACGGGCACGCGGGCCGTACGTACGAACTCACCGGGCCCCGGGCCGTCAGCCCGCGGCAGCAGGCCGCGGCGCTCGCCGAGGCCCTGGGCGAGGAGGTGACCTTCGTGGAGCTGTCCCGCGAGCAGGCCCGCGCCCACCTGGCGCGGTTCATGCCCGAGGAGGCCATCGACGGGACCCTGGACGTGCTGGGCCGCCCGCTGCCCGCCGAGCAGGAGGTCAGCGGGGACGTGGAGCGGGTCCTCGGGCGGCCCGCCCGCCCCTTCGCGGCATGGGCGGAGCGCAGCCTGCCCGCCTTCCGCTAGGCCGTGCGTCGATCACCGCGCGGCCTCGGCGGCCTCCAGGGCGGCTCGCCACACCGGGCTGTCCACGTAGTGGTTGTCGAAGCGCTCCCCGGACTCGGCGATCTCCTTGAAGTCGGCCTCGCCGCGCAGCACGCGGCTCAGCAGGCGCAGGTAGTCGAAGCGGTCCATGCCCGGCGTGAAGACGAACAGGACGTCGGCCTCGCAGCCCGGAGCCGCGGCGAAGGCGTGCGGGGTGTGCGGCGGGACGGCGAGGAAGTCACCCGCGTTCAGGACCTTGATCTCCTCGCCGATCAGCACCTGGAGGGAGCCGCTGACCACGAAGAACAGCTCGCTGGCCTTGGTGTGGAAGTGGGCCGGCGCACCCACCGCGCCCCGGGCGAAGGTCGAGCGGTAGCTGGTGAAGCCCGCCGCGCCGCCCGTCTCGCCGAGGAGGCTCATGACGCTGCTCGGGTCGGCGCAGGTCTCGGCGTCGGCACAGCGGGTCAGGACCGGCTGGGAGGCGGTGGTGTCGGTGTGCGCGGTGGCTGCGTTCTCGTTCATGATCAGAACTCTATGGCTGAAATGACTTCCTGAACAGGTCACTTTGGTCTTCTGTTCAGAGGTCAATTTTGATACGGAAGCACTCCGCCGGGCCCCGCCCCGCGCCTCGGCTTCACCCGCGTGCAACCGTCCCTTCCCCTCGTGGGTCTCCCCCAGTGCACCGGCGTAGCCCCACAGCAGCCCCAGGAGGATCCGTGCGACGCTCCCTCACCACAGCCATCACAGCCGTCGCGGCGACCGCGGTCGCCGTGCCGCTCGCCGTCGGCGGCACGGCCCACGCCGCCGCGCCCGCCGCGCGGGCGCCCCGCGTCCCCGTCACCGACTTCAACCACGACGGCTACGCCGACCTCGCGATCTCCGCGCCGTACGCCACCGTCGGCGGCAAGACCAACGCCGGGTACGTCGCCGTCGTCTACGGCTCGAAGAACGGGCCGGACCGGGCGCACCCCAAGGTCGTCGACCGGGGCACGGCCGGAGTGCCGGGCGAGATCGAGAAGGACGGCACCTTCGGCACGCAGGTGACCGTGGGGGACCTGGACGGCGACGGGTTCACCGATCTCGTCGTGGGCAGCGGGTACGGCGACAAGCTGCTCGCCCTGTGGGGCTCCAAGGACGGCCTCACCGGCGCCTCCGAGGAACTGCCCGCCACCTCGGCCGGGTTCGCCACCGGGGACTTCGACGGCGACGGCCACCGCGACCTCGTCAGCAACGACTACCCGGACAACGACGAGGACGAGGAGGGGATGACCGTCTCCTACGGCCCCTTCACGCGCGACGGCAAGCCCCAGCGGCAGGAGGCCATCCACACCAGCCAGACGTTCGGCCCCGCCTACCTCGTCCCCGGCGACCTGAACGGCGACGGCGTCGACGACCTCGTCACCGCCCACGGCTTCGAGGAGAGCGCCTACCCCAGCCGCTTCTGGAAGGGCACCAAGAACGGGCTCACCAGCACCACCCAGAAGCTCAAGTCCTCCCTCGGCGGCGCCGTCGCGGACGTCGACGGCGACGGCTACGGCGACTTCGTCACCCGCGACAACGGCTCCAGCAACGACGACAACGAGAGCGACAAGGGCACCGTCCGCGTCGACTACGGCAGCAAGAACGGGCCCGCCGCCACCCGCACCAAGAAGATCACCCAGGACTCGGCGGGCGTGCCCGGCGTCGGCGAGGCCGGGGACCGGTTCGGCTCCGACATCAGCGCGGGCGACGTCAACGGCGACGGCTACGCCGACATCGCCGTCGGCGTGCCCGGCGAGGACATCGGCAGCGGCTCCGCGAAGGTCTCCGACGCCGGGTCCTTCGTCCTCCTCAAGGGCTCCCGCACCGGGCTCAGCGGCACCGGTGCCCAGGCCTTCGACCAGTCCAAGCCGGGCGTTCCCGGGGTCTCCGAGAGGCGGGACTACTTCGGGCACCGGGTGCTGCTGTCCGACGTCGACGGGGACGGGAAGGCCGACCTGACCGTGACCGCGCGCGGGGAGGACGGGGCGCACCGGGACTCGGGCGCGGCCTGGTACTTCCCCGGCACGCGCGCCGGGGTCACCACGACGGGGATCGTCTCCTTCGGCCCCAAGGGGCTCGGCGCCCCGGAGGCCAACGCCACGTTCGGCCAGGACGTGGGCCGCTGAGCCCGTCCCTGCCGGGGGCCTCCCCCATCCCGCCCCTTCCCGAAACCGGGGCTACGCGTCCAGGACCGGGAGGAGCTCCGGGAGGTGGCCGTCCGAGGCTGCGGCTGCCTGGACCCGCTCCTCGGGGACCTCTCCGTACAGCGTGGTGCGGGGCTTCGCGGGGCGGCCCGCGGCCTCGGCGATGGCGACGAGGTCCTTCACGGAGCGGTACGAGCCGTAACTGGAGCCCGCCATCCGGGAGATGGTCTCCTCCATCAGCGTGCCGCCCAGGTCGTTGGCGCCGGAGCGCAGCATCTCCGCGGCCCCCTCGGTGCCGAGCTTCACCCAGCTCGTCTGGATGTTGGGGATGTGGGGGTGGAGCAGGAGCCGGGCCATGGCGGTCACCGCGCGGTTGTCGCGGGTGGTGGGGCCGGGGCGGGCGATGCCCGCGAGATAGACGGGCGCGTTCGTGTGGATGAAGGGCAGCGTCACGAACTCCGTGAAGCCGCCGGTCTCCTGCTGGAGTGCGGCCAGCGTGCGCAGATGGCCGAGCCAGTGCCGCGGCTGGTCGACGTGGCCGTACATCATCGTGGACGAGGAGCGCAGGCCCACCTCGTGGGCGGTCTTGATGACCTCGATCCACGTCGCCGCCGGGAGCTTGCCCTTGGTCAGGATCCAGCGGACCTCGTCGTCGAGGATCTCGGCGGCGGTGCCGGGGACGGAGTCGAGGCCGGACTCCTTGGCGCGCTGGAGCCACTCGCGGATGGAAAGGCCCGTACGGGTCGCGCCGTTGACGACCTCCATCGGCGAGAAGGCGTGCACGTGCAGGCCGGGCACGCGCTCCTTCACGGCCGCGGCGATGTCGAAGTACGCGCTTCCCGGCAGGTCGGGGTGGATGCCGCCCTGCATGCACACCTCGACCGCGCCGACGTCCCAGGCCTGGGCCGCGCGGTCGGCGACCTGTGACAGGGACAGGGTGTAGGCGTCGGCGTCGGTGCGGCGCTGCGCGAAGGCGCAGAAGCGGCAGCCCGTGTAGCAGACGTTCGTGAAGTTGATGTTCCGCGTGACGATGTACGTGACGTCGTCGCCGACCACGGACTTGCGGACGTCGTCGGCGACGGAGCAGAGCGCGTCCAGGGCGGGGCCGTCCGCGTGCAGCAGCACGAGGGCCTCGGCGTCGGTGAGGCGCGTCGGGTCGTCGGCGGCCGTGGCGAGGGCGGAGCGGACGTCGCCGTCGAGGCGGGAGGGCACCATGCCGGGCGCGGCCTGCTCGCGCAGCGCCTCCCAGTCGCCGTACACCTCGTCGAAGTCGTCGCGGCGGTCGGCGGTGCGGCCTTCCGTGTCGATGGTGCGGTGCAGATCGGTGCGGCCGGACGAGGCCACGTAGCCCTCGTCGGGCTCCTGCCAGGGCAGGCCCCGGACCGGGGCGTCCGGGTTCGCGAGACCCGTCTGCGGGTCGGCGAGCGCCCGTACGTGCGGCAGCAGGCGCGGGTCCAGCCACGGCTCGCCCCGCCGCACGAACTCGGGGTAGACGCACAGGCGCTCGCGCAGCGCGAAGCCCTCGGCCGCCGACTGCTCGGCGAGCGCCTCGATCTGCGGCCAGGGCTGCTCCGGGTTGACGTGGTCGATGGTGAGCGGCGAGACGCCGCCCCAGTCGTCGATGCCGGCGCGGATGAGCCGGGCGTACTCGCCGTCGACGAGGTTCGGCGGGGCCTGGATGCAGCCGGTGGGGCCCATGATGTGCCGGGCGACGGCGACCGTGGCGACCAGGTCGTCGATCTCGGCGTCCGGCATGCCGCGCATCGCCGTGTCCGGCTTGGCGCGGAAGTTCTGGATGATCAGCTCCTGCACGCCGTGGTACGACCGGGCCACGCGGCGCAGCGCGAACAGCGAGTCCGCGCGCTCCTCGTACGTCTCGCCGATGCCGATGAGCAGCCCGCTGGTGAAGGGCACGGAGGAGCGGCCCGCGTCCTGAAGGACGCGCAGGCGGACGGCCGGTTCCTTGTCGGGCGAGCCGTGGTGCGGGCCGCCGGGCTCGGACCACAGCCGCTCTGCGGTGGTCTCCAGCATCATGCCCATGGAGGGGGCGACCGGCTTGAGCCGCTGGAAGTCGGTCCAGGACAGCACCCCGGGGTTGAGGTGGGGCAGCAGGCCCGTCTCCTCCAGGATGCGGATCGATATGGCCCGTACGTACGCGATCGTGTCGTCGTAGCCGTGCGCGTCCAGCCACTCGCGGGCCTCGGGCCAGCGGTCCTCGGGCTTGTCGCCGAGGGTGATGAGGGCTTCCTTGCAGCCGAGCGCGGCGCCCTTGCGGGCGATGTCCAGGACCTCGTCCGGGGACATGAACATCCCGTGCCCGGCCCGGCGCAGCTTGCCCGGCACGGTGACGAACGTGCAGTAGTGGCACTTGTCCCGGCACAGCCGGGTGAGCGGGATGAACACGCTCTTCGAGTACGTGATGACCCCCGCGCGCCCCGCCGCCTCCAGGCCCGCGTCCCGCACCCGGGCCGCCGAGGCCGCCAGGTCCTCCAGGTCGTCGCCGCGCGCCTGGAGCAGCACGGCGGCCTCCGCCGCGTCCAGCGCGACCCCGTCCCTGGCCCGCCGCAGGGCCCGCCGCATGGCGTTGGCTGTCGGACGTCCGTCCTCGGGGGGCTGTGCGCTGTTGGTCATGTCCTTGAGCATACGAGCGACAACACGTGACACCCACAGACACTTCCGCCAGGTCGCGGCCGCTTCGCGAGTACGGACGGGATCATTCCGGAACGGCCCCGTCGTCCCCGGCCGGAAACCTGTCGATTCCCTTCCCTTACAAGGGAGTTCACGGCTCAATACCAGAGTTGCAGGCACCACTCACGTGTCGTCGTCACCGTCGTCACCGACTCCGGGGAGCATCCATGTGCCAGGACGAAGGCCACCTGAACAGACGGGCGCTGCTCGTGACGGGCGCGGCCACGGCCCTTACGTTGGGAACCGTGAGCTTCGCAGACGACGCGGGGGCCGCCGAGCGGCGCTCCGGCAAGGAGACGAAGACCGTCAGGGGCACGCTGCCCACCGGCGCCCCGGACTTCGTCTACCTCCCGGTGGACGTGCCGCGCGGCGTGCGGGAGATCCACGTCGCCTACACCTACGAGAAGCCGCCCGTCCCCGCCGGCACCGTCGGCAACGCCCTGGACATCGGCGTCTTCGACGAGCGCGGCACGGACCTCGGCGGCAAGGGCTTCCGCGGCTGGTCGGGCGGCGCCCGCACGGAGTTCTTCGTCCGCGCCGACGACGCGACCCCCGGCTACCTCCCCGGACCGGTGCGCGCGGGCCGCTGGCACATCGCGCTCGGCCCGTACACGGTGGCGCCGCAGGGGCTGCCGTACGAGGTGACCATCACCCTCACCTACGGGGCGCCCGGCACCACCCCGAAGCCGTCGTACCCGCCGGAGCGGGCCCGGGGCCGGGGCCGTGCCTGGTACCGGGGCGACTGCCATCTGCACACCTGGTACTCCGACGGCCGCCGCACCCCCGCCGAGATCGGGGCGCTCGCCCGCGCCGCGGGCCTGGACTTCATCAACACCTCCGACCACAACACGCAGTCGTCGCACGCCCACTGGTCCGAGGTCGCCGGTGACGACCTGCTCGTCCTGCTCGGCGAGGAGATCACCACCCGCAACGGCCACGTCCTCGCGATCGGCACCGAGCCCGGCACCTTCATCGACTGGCGCTACCGGGCCCGCGACAACCGCTTCGGCCACTACGCCCGCGCCGTGCGCCGCTCCGGCGGCCTCGTGGTGCCCGCCCATCCGCACGCCACCTGCGTCGGCTGCAACTGGAAGTTCGGCTTCGGCGAGGCGGACGCGGTCGAGGTGTGGAACGGCGCCTACTCGCCCGAGGACGAGGTCGCCCTCTCCGAGTGGGACAACGCCCTGGTGGCGGCCGTGCGCGGCGGGCGCCGCTGGACGCCCGCGATGGGCAACAGCGACGCCCACCGCGACCCGGACCCGGTGGGCCGCCCGCAGACCGTCGTCCTCGCCGACGACCTGACCCGCGAGGCCGTCCAGGAGGGCATCCGCGCGGGCCGCTCCTACATCGCCGAGGCCAAGGAGGTCGAGCTGACCTTCACCGCGGCCGGCGGCAAGGGCCGCCACGCGGGCATCGGCGAGCGCCTGCGCGTGGCCGCCGACGACCCGGTGACGGTGCGCCTGGACGTCAAGGGCGCCCCCGGCTGCGTCATCCGCTTCGTCACCGACCAGGGCGTCCTCTTCACCGGCCCGCCCATCGACGACACGGGCACCGCCTCCGCCGAGTGGCGGACCACGGCCTCCTACGCCGCCTACGTACGCGCCGAGGTCCGCAAGCCCCAGCTGACCCCGCCCCTCCCGGGCCCCATGCGCGCCCTCACGAACCCGATCTTCCTGGGCCGCTGATCACCGCCCGGCCGGGGGCACCACCCGTACGTTGAAGGTGTGGGTGCCGAGGGCCCCCGCGAGGGCCACGAAGAGGTGGGCGAAGTGTTCCTGGCCCCGGGCGGTGTCGATGCCGCCCAGGTCCAGGTGGGAGGCGGGGGGCCAGCCGAGGTCGGTGAGGAGGGCGGCGGTGACGGCCTTGGCGGCGGGGTCGTCGCCGGAGAGGAACACCGTGCTCTCCCCGGCCAGGGCGTCCGGCGCGACCATGGCCGCGGAGTCCATCGTGGAGAGGGTCTTGACGACCCTGGCGGACGGGAAGGCCCGCTGCATCTCCTCGCCGAGGGAGAGCTCGGGGTGGGTGAGGACGAAGCCGTGCGGCTCGACGGTGAAGCCCACGGCGATGTCGACGAGCACCTTGCCGTCGAGGACGTCGGCGCAGGACGCGCGCAGCAGGGCCACGGAGTCCGCGCCCGGCGTCGCGTTCACGACGACCTCCGCCCCGGCCGCCGCCGCCCGCACGTCGGCGAGCGGCAGGCCGAGCTCCGCGCCGGTCTCCTTCCTGGCCCCGGGGTCGCGCGAGCCGAGCACCACGTCGTGTCCGGCGGCGGCCCACGCCGCGGCGAGGGCGCGGCCGACGTTTCCGGTTCCGATCACTCCAATTCTCATGGCCGGTACGTTATTCGGGGCGGTGACCGGCTCGTATCCGTCCCGGGGACCAGGCGGGGACCAGGCCGGGCCTAGTCCCCCGGTCCCGTACGGGCGCTCAGCCCGACCAGACCACGGACTGCGTCTCGCTGTACGCGGCGAGCGCGTAGGAGCCGCAGTCGCGGCCCACTCCACTGGCCTTGAAGCCGCCGAAGGGGGCCTCCATGTTGCGGGCGATGGTGTTCACGCCGACGCCGCCCGCGCGCAGCCGCCGCGCGACGCGGAAGGCGCGGGCCACGTCCGCGGACCAGACGTAGGAGAGCAGGCCGTAGTCGCTGTCGTCGGCCAGCTCCACCGCCGAGTCCTCGTCGCCGTCGAAGGGGACGACCACGACGACGGGGCCGAAGATCTCCTCCCGGACCACGCGCATGTCGGGGGTGCAGTCGGCCAGGAGCGCGGGCGCGACGTAGAAGCCGGGGCCCGGGGGCCGGGTGCCGCCCGTGAGGAGCCGCGCGCCCTCCTTGCGGCCGAGCTCCACGTACGCCTCGACGCGGTCCCGGTGCGCCGCCGAGATGACCGGGCCCACCACCGTGCCCTTCGCCCGCGGGTCGCCGACCTTCAGATACGAGGCGTACGCGGTCAGCTTCTCCAGGAGGGGTCGGTAGACCTCGCGCTGGACGATCACCCGGGTCGGCGCCGTGCAGATCTGGCCGCTGTAGAAGGAGAACGTGGTGCCGATCCCGGCGACCGCCGCGTCCAGGTCCGCGTCCGCGAAGACGACCGCGGCGCCCTTGCCGCCCAGCTCCATGAGCTGCCGCTTCAGGCCCCGGCCGCACACCTCGCCGATGCGCCGCCCGACGGCCGTGGAGCCGGTGAAGCTCACCATGTCGACCTCGGCGGCCGCCACGGCCGCCTCGCCGACGGCCGTGGAGGTGCCGCCGACGACGTTCACCACGCCGGGCGGCGCCCCGGCCTCGGCCAGGGCCGCGGCCATCCGGTGGACGGACAGCGGGTCCTGGGGGGCCGGTTTCACGACGACGGTGTTGCCCATCGCCAGGGCCGGGGCGACCTTGCCCGCCGCATTGGCCCACGGGTTGTTGTACGAGGTGACACAGGCGACGACGCCGACCGGCCCGCGGATCGCCACGGCACCGACGGCGGCCGCCCGGCCCAGCGGCCCCGCCTCGTTGACCTGCGGCACCAGGGCCGTCTCGACGGGTTCGACGGCGCCCTTCGCATAGCGCCGGAAGCGCGCCGCGGCCACCGCGACCTGCATGCCCCGCGCGGTCGCCGTCGTGGCACCGGTCTCCGCCTGGGCGAGGGCGGCGAGCGCGTCGAAGTCCCGCTCGATGATCCCCGCGGCCCGGTCCAGGACGGCCGCGCGCTCCTCGGGCGCCGTGCGCGACCACGGGCCGAAGGCCTCCCGCGCGGCCGCCGCGGCCTGCCGCGCCTGCGCGGGACTCGCCTCGGGCGCGCGACCCACGACCTCCTCGCTGGCCGGGTCGATCACGTCGTAGTGGCCGCCGTCGGGACCGACCGGCTCGCCGCCGATGAACAGGCTCTCCGTGAACGTCACTTGGTGGCCACCGTCCGTGTGTCCCGGCCCGACCGGAGGACCCGGCCCGGCACCGCGCCCGTCACCACGTCGTCCCGGATCGCCTCGACGCCGTTGACCCACACGGCCCGCACCCCGAGCGCCTCGGAGTCCAGGCGCGGGCTGTCACCCGGCAGGTCGTGCACGAGCGTCGCGGGGCCCGCGGCGATGGTCTCCGGGTCGAAGAGGACGAGGTCCGCGTGGTAGCCCTCGGCGACGCGGCCCCGCTCGCGCAGGCCGAACAGGCGCGCCGGGTCGTCCGTGAGCATCCGTACCGCCCGCTCCAGACCGACCAGCTCGCGGCCGCGCAGACAGTCGCCGAGGAACCGCGTCGTGTACGGCGCCCCGCACATGCGGTCCAGGTGCGCCCCCGCGTCGGAGCCGCCGAGCAGCACGTCCTCGTGCTCCCAGGTCTCGGCGCGCAGCGCCCACGACGCCGGGTCGTTGTCGGTCGGCATGGGCCACAGGACGGTCCGCAGCAGGTCGTTGGCGCAGATGTCGACCAGGCAGGCGAAGGGCTCCTGGCCGCGCTCGGCCGCGATGTCGCCGACGACCCGGCCCGCGAGCCCTGCGTTGGCCTCGGAGTACGTGTCCCCGATGACGTACCGGTCGAAGTGCGCGAGCCGCCGGAAGACGCCCGCCTCCTCGCCGGTGGCGCGGCGCAGCAGCTCCGCGCGCACCTCCGGGTCCCGGAGCCGCGCGATGCGCTCGGGGACCGGCAGGCCGAGCACCTCCCCCCACCCTGGGATGAGGTTCAGCGCGCAGAACGTGCCGAGGGACATGTTCATCGGCGTCAGGATCGGCATGGTCAGGGCGACGATCCGGCCGCCCTCCTTCCGGGCCCGCTCGCTGGGCACGAGCTGGCGCGGCACGCGCTCGGGCACGGCCGCGTCGATGGTGAGCACGTTCCAGTTCAGGGGGCGCCCCGCGGCCGCGCTCAGCTCCACGAGCAGGTCGACCTCCGCGTCGCTGAACCGGTCCAGGCACCCGGCGACGATCGCCTCCAGCTGGGTGCCCTCGTGCTCGCCGACCGCCCGCGCGAGCGCGAGCAGCTCCTGCGGCCGCGCGTGCCGGGACGCCACCGGCGCCCCGTCGCCGTCCGCGTGCGTGGACGACTGCGTCGTGGACAGGCCCCAGGCGCCCGCCGCCATCGCCTCGTGCAGCAGCGCGACCATCCGCTCCAGCTGCCCGGCGGTCGGCTGCCCCCCGACGGCGTCGGCCCCCATCACGTACCGCCGCAGCGCGCAGTGCCCCACCATGAACCCGGCGTTGACGGCGATCCGCCCCTCAAGGGCGTCCAGGTACTCCCCGAAGGACCGCCACGACCAGGGCGCCCCCTCTTCGAGCGCCACCAGCGACATGCCCTCGACCCTGGACATCATCCGGCGCGTGTAGTCGGCGTCCTCGGGCCGCTCCGGGTGCAGCGGCGCCAGCGTGAACCCGCAGTTCCCGCCCACCACGGTCGTCACCCCGTGGTTCAACGACGGCGTCGCGTACGGATCCCAGAACAGCTGCGCGTCGTAGTGCGTGTGCGGATCCACGAACCCGGGCGCGAGCACGAGGCCGCGGCCGTCCTCGACGGTGCGGCTGTCCGTGGTGACACCCGGGGCGACGACGGCGACGCGCCCGTCCCGGATTCCGACATCGGCGACGCGCGCCGCCGCACCCGTACCGTCCACGACGGTGGCGCCTTTGATGAGATGGTCCAGCATCACGAGAGGCCTTTCCACATTCAGCCCGTCCGGCGTTTGAGGACGAGCGCGAAGCGCGAAGAACGGGGGCGTGGGGGCGGAGCCCCCGGTTCGGGAAGGGGTGCCCGCGCGCGGAGCGCGCTAATGGACGCAGCGGGGCGCACCCGCGAGGGCTAGGCCCCCGCACGGAACCGGCTGGTGCGATGCACAGGATCCGTATCGATCTTGGGAATCACGTGCTCCCCGATCAGCCGGATCGTCCGCAGCGTGTCCTCCGCCGAGATCCCCACGGGCAGCCCGAAGGACAGCTGGTCGGCCCCCGCCCGCTCCCACCGCTCGCACTGCCGAAGCACCTCGTCCGGGTCCCCGCAGATCATCAGCTCCTCGGCGATGAGCAGTTCGACGATCTCCTCGGTGTAGGGCGGCAGGACCTCGGGCCACCGGGGGATGCCCTCGGGCCGGGGGAAGGTGTCGTGGTAGCGGAAGACCAGGGACTGCAGATAGTTGAGCTCGCTGTGCACGGCCGTGCGCACGGCCTCCTCGTGCGTGGGCGCGCAGATCGCCGTGGACGTCACCATCACGTTGTCGTTGACGAAGCCGCCGACGGGGTCGGCGTCCCGGATCGCGGTCTTGTACTGCTCCAGGACCCACTCCATGTCGGAGACCTTCTGCACGCTGAAGCCGAGCACGCCGAGGCCCTTCTTCGCCGCCATGGCGTACGACGGCGGGGACCCGGCGGCGTACCACATGGCGGGGTGGGAGGACCCGTACGGCTTGGGGAAGACCTTGCGCGGCGGCAGCGACCAGTGCTTGCCACGGAAGCCCTCGTACTCCTCCTGGAGCCACATCTTGGGGAACTCGGCGATGGTCTCTTCCCAGATCTCCTTGGTGTGGTTCATGTCGGTGATGCCCGGCAGGAAGCCGAGGATCTCGTGCGACCCGGCGCCGCGCCCGCTGCCGAACTCGAAGCGGCCCTCGCTGAGGTGGTCGAGCATGGCCACCTTCTCGGCGACCTTCACCGGGTGGTTGACCTGGGCGAGGGGATTGAAGATGCCGGAGCCGAGGTGGATGCGCTCGGTGGCGTGCGCCAGATAGCCGAGGAAGACGTCGTTGGCCGAGAGGTGCGAGTACTCCTCCAGGAAGTGGTGCTCGGAGGCCCACGCGTACTTGAAACCCGCCTTGTCCGCCACGATGACGTACTCGGTCTCCTCCATCAGCGCCTTGTGCTCGGCCAGCGGGTCGGTCTGCGCCCGCTTGCCGACGTATCCCTGTACAAAGAGCCCGAATTCCAAGGCGGTTCACCGTCCTCTACGTTTCTGACGCACCGTCAGATCGAGTGACTCGACTGTTCCACCGGGCACCGGGAGCGTCAAGAGAGGTGCCCAGCCGAACTGACGAACCGTCAGAAGACGTCGACCCCGGCCAGCCAGCCGCCGTCGATCACGAACGGCTGCCCGGTGATGTACGCCGAGTCCTCCTCGGCGGTCAGGAACAGCGCGAGCCGCGCCACCTCGTGCGCCTTGCCGACCCGGCCGAGCGGCACGAGCCTGCGGTACAGCGCATCGAGCCCCCGGGCCGCCTTCTCCGCGTCCGCCCCCGGATCGAGCTGGGCCGGGTTGCTCATCGGGGTGTCGATGGCGCCGGGGCAGATGGCGTTCACACGGATGCCCCGGGCCGCGAGCTCGATCGCGGCGACCCGGGTCAGGCCGATGACGGCGTGCTTGGTCGCGCTGTACGCCCCGATGTAGGCCATGCCCGCGAGCCCCGCGTACGAGGCGGTGTTCACGATCGTGCCGCCGCCCGCCTCGCCGATGCGCGGGGCCACGGACTTGATGCCCAGGAACACGCCGGTCTGGTTGACCTGGACGACGCGCTGGTACTCCTCCAGGGGCGTGTTGACCAGCTCGTTGAAGCGCAGGATGCCCGCGTTGTTCACGAGCCCGTCGACCTTGCCGAAGGCGTCCTCGGTCGCCTCGACGGCGGCCCGCCAGTCGTCCTCGCTCCCCACGTCCAGGCGGACGTAGCGGGCCGCGTCCCCCAGCTCCTTGGCCAGCGCCTCCCCCTGCTCGTCCAGGACGTCCCCGATGACGACCCGCGCCCCCTCGGCGACGAAGAGCCGCGCCTCCTGCTCCCCCTGGCCGCGCGCCCCGCCGGTGACGATGACCACGCGCCCCTCCAGCTTGCCCATCCCGGTTCCCTTCAGCCGAGCAGCGGCGCGACCTGTGCGCCGAACGCCGCCATCTGGTCGGTGAGTTCGCTGCGGCTCCGGCTGCGGAACCGCACCTGGATCTGGTGCACGCCCATCGCCGCGTACGCGCGCAGCGAGTCGGCGAGGGCGTCCGGCTTGCCGGTGAGGGTGCGCCGCCCGACCGGCCAGGAGGGATCGCCCACGTACAGGGGCTCGGTGAGGGCGCCGACCGTGATCGGCTCCGTGACCCCGGCCCGCTCCCGCAGCCGCCGCAGCTCCGCGATCTGCCGGGGCAGCCGGTCGCGCGGGTCGCCCTGCGGCAGCCAGCCGTCGCCCCGGGTCGCGGCGCGGCGCACGGCGGCGGGCGAGGAGCCGCCGACCCAGATCGGCACCCGCTCCCGGGCGGGCCGCGGCCGCTGACCGAGGTCCGCGAAGTCGAAGTCGGGGCCGTGGTGCTCGGGGTACTCGGCCGGGCCGAGGGCGGCTCTGAGCGCGTCCACCGTCTCGTCGAGCAGCGCCCCGCGGCGCGCGAAGTCCACGCCGAGCGCGGCGAACTCCTCCGGCACGTGGCCCGCGCCGACGCCGAGGACCAGCCGGCCGCCGCTGAGGTGGTCGAGGGTCGCGTACTGCTTGGCGGTGAGCAGTGGATGGCGCAGGGCCACCACGGCGACGTGGCTGAGCAGGTGCACGCGCTCGGTGACCGCCGCGAGGTGGGCGAGCGTGGCCACGGGGTCGTACCAGGTCGTGCCCATCGCGTCGGCGAGCCGCCGCGGGATCGCCACGTGGTCGCAACACGCCACGTACGCGAACCCCGCGTCGTCGGCCGCGCGCGCCACCGCCACCAGGTCGGCCGCGCCCGCGCCCGCCTCCCACGGCTCGGCGAAGAGCACGCTGCGCGCCTGCACGGGCAGTTGCATGCCGTAGGCGAGACGATCCGGAGGAAAGACTTCCGCCAGGTCCGGCACCGGCGCCATAGGAACTCCATCCCTTGCCCTGGCCCGACGGACGGCACGCCGTCCGCTCCGACGGCCCACATCGTCTTACCTGACGATCCATCAGACAAGGGTCACGGGCTCCCGGCCCGCCCGGCCCCGGCCCGCTCCGGCTCAGCCCACCTCGAAGCCGAGCGCCCCGGCGATCACCCCCGCCTGGTCCAGGTCGACCTTCGTGCCCCCGATCGCCACGGTCAGCGGGTCGAGGGACGACAGCTCGCTGCCGCGCAGGTCGGCGCCCATGAGCTGGGTGCTGTGCAGCTGCGCGCCCGACAGGTCGCAGCAGGTCACGGCGGCCTCCTCAAGGCGGGCCGCCGTGAGGTCCACCTCCCGCATCCGCACCCCGTCGAACACGGCCTTGCGCAGATCGGCGCCCGGCAGCGCGACGAACGACCAGTCCCCGCCGCGCACCTCGAAGACCGTGAACGTGCACTGCTGGAAGAGGCTGCCCACCGCCTTGCACTGCTCGAAGCGGGTGTCGAAGAACACGCAGCGCTTGAAGGTGCAGTTGGTGAAGGCCGCCGAGGTGAACCGCGCCGCGTTGAACTTCACTCCGGCGAAGGTGCACCCGTCGAACACGGCCCCCTCGGCGACCGCCTCCGTCAGATCCGTGTCGAAGAACGTGAAGCGCTCGTACTCCTCCCCCGACAGGTCCCTTCCGTACCAGTCCCCGCGCCGCACCACCCGCTCCGCGTCCGGCACGGGCGGCTCGTGCGAGAAGGGATCGACATTGGCCCGCTCACGTTTGATCGCCATGCCTCCGATTGAAACCCGGGGCACTGACAATGGCCCGGGCGACGGCGGGCGGCCGCCCCCGCCCCTCCCCAAGAGCCCGGAACCCGGCCGACCACCCCATGTCACTCAGGGCGAGATCGCGACTACCCCAGGCGCGCGCACGCTGCCCCGCTAGGCTGGAACACGCGGGAGATCCAGCCAGTCAGGGACGGAAGGACGATGGTGATGACAGTTCTCGACCGCCTCTGGCGAGACGTGGAAGCGCAGACCAACATCGAGGGCTTTGTCGTCGAGATCATCGACGGAAAGGTGATCATGACCCCGCAGAGCCCGGCACAGTCGAACACGATCCTCAACGTGGTCATGCAGGCCCACACCATCCTGCGGGGCGCCCCCATCGTCTTCGATGTAGGCATCGACTTCCCCGGCGAGACGTCGACAGCTCCCGACATCACCATCCTTGATGAGGACGCCGAGCCCCGCGGCAAGCGCTACATCTGCCAGGACGTGATCGCCGCCATCGAGGTCGTCTCCACGGAGTCCGACGACAACGACTACGTCACCAAGGTCGCGAAGTACAGCCGCTTCGGCATCGAGACGTACCTCATCCTCGACCCGTTCAAGAAGCTGTGCACACTGTACGAAGGCTCCGGCGCCACCGGCTACCGCAAGAAGACCGAGTACCCCTATGGGGCGACCGTCGACCTCGCCCTCTCCGACGGCCGGAAGTTCTCGCTGGACACCAGCGGGTTCCCCGTGGAGGACTGAGAAGCCCGCTCAGGCCCCTGGCCCCGGCCACAGGCCGTCGGGGGTGAGGCCGAGGAGGTCGATGGCGTTGCCGCGCACGATCCGCTCCACGACGTCCGGAGCCAGGTGTTCCATCTGGGCCTCGCCGACCTCGCGGGACTTCGGCCAGGTGGAGTCCGAGTGCGGGTAGTCGGTCTCGTACAGGACGTTCCCGACGCCGATCGCGTCGAGGTTCCGCAGCCCGAAGGCGTCGTCGAAGAAGCAGCCGTGGACGTGCTCGGCGAACAGCTCGGAGGGGGGCCTGCGGACCTTGTCGGCGACCCCGCCCCAGGCCCGGTTCTCCTCCCACACCACGTCCGCGCGCTCCATGATGTACGGGATCCAGCCGACCTGCCCCTCGGCGTACATGACCCGCAGGCGCGGGAAGCGCTCGAACTTGCCGCTCATCAGCCAGTCGACCATCGAGAAGCAACAGTTCGCGAACGTGATGGTGGAGCCGACGGCGGGCGGTGCGTCGGCCGACGTCGAGGGCATCTTGCTGGACGACCCGATGTGCATGGCGACGACCGTGCCGGTCTCGTCGCAGGCCGCGAGGAACGGGTCCCAGTAGTCGGTGTGGATCGAGGGAAGCCCCAGGTGGGGCGGTATCTCCGAGAACGCCACGGCCCGCACGCCGCGGGCCGCGTTGCGCCGCACCTCGGCCGCCGCGAGCTCCGCGTCCCACAGCGGGACCAGGGTGAGCGGTATCAGCCGACCTTGCGCGGCGGGCCCGCACCACTCCTCCACCATCCAGTCGTTATACGCGCGCACACAGTGAAGACCCAGGTCACGATCCGCGGCCTCGGTGAACGTCTGGCCGCAGAAGCGCGGGAACGTGGGGAAGCACAGACCGGACTGGACGTGGTTGACGTCCATGTCGGCGAGGCGCTCCGGGACGCTGTGGGAGCCCGGGCGCATCTGCTCGTAGGTGATGACTTCCAGCTTGATCTCGTCGCGCGCGTAGCCGACGGCCGTGTCGAGGCGGGTCAGGGGCCGGTGCAGGTCCTCGTACACCCACCAGTCCCCGATGGGGCCTTCGTCCCCCTTCGCCCCCATCACCGGGGCGAACTTACCGCCCAAGAACGACATTTCCTTCAGGGGGGCGCGGACGATGCGCGGGCCCCGGTCGCGGTACTTCTCCGGCAGCCGGTCCCGCCAGACGTGCGGGGGCTCCACCGTGTGGTCGTCCACCGAGATGATCCGGGGGAACGGGGGCCTGGTGACGGCGGTGCCCTGGGCGCTCTCCGCAGTGTTCTCCACGGTCTCCATGCCGCCCACGGTAGCGCGCATCTGACGATCCGTCAGTTGTCTGAAACCGGTCACTGGTGCGATGACCCTGTGAGAGCCGTCTCGCACGGCTGACGCATTCGCCCTCGACAAGGCAAACTGTGCACCGCAGTACGTCGTGCGGGCTGGGCAGACCCGTATCGGGCACAGCAGGCAGGAACCGGGCACAGCCGGGCACAGTTGGGCGTATTTGATCAGACACAGACAACTGCGTGCGGCAGGGCAGCAGGGGGAGCGATGGACGGTCTACCGCGAGTTCCGGAGCAGCGGCGTCCGGCGGCGGGAAGCGCTTCGCTTGGCGCGGGCCAGGAGCCGGACCCCGGCACGGCCCCGGCCGGGCCCCCACCTGCCCCGGCCCACGGCCCGGCCCCCACCCCGGACAACGACGGCCCGGCCCCTGCCCCTGCCCCTGCCCCTGCCCCGACCTCAGGCCGAACCGCACGCGGCGGCCGCCGCAAGAGGGGCCTGGCGGCGGGTGCCGTGGGGACGGCGGGCGCGGCGGGTGCCGCAGGCACGGTGGGGGCCCCGGGCATCCCGGCTGCCGCAGGCACGGCGGGCGCCCCCGAGACGGCGGGTGCCGCAGGGGCGGCGAGTGCCCCGGGCACGGCGGGGGCCGCGGGCACCCCGGCTGCCGCAGGCACGGCGACTGCCGCGGATACGGCGGGCGCCCCGCGCTCAGCAGACGCCGCAGGCACAGCGGCTGCCGCAGGCACAGCAAGCGCCGCAGGCACAGCGGCTGCCGCAGGCACAGCAAGCGCCGCAGGCACAGCGGCTGCCGCAGGCACAGCAGACGCCGCAGGCACGGCGAGCGCCGCAGGCACGGCGGCTGCCGCAGGCACGGCGGCTGCCGCAGGCACAGCAAGCGCCGCAGGCACAGCAGACGCCGCAGGCACAGCAAGCGCCGCAGGCACAGCAGACGCCGCAGGCACAGCAAGCGCCGCAGGCACGGCGGCTGCCGCAGGCGCGGCGGGGGCAGGTGCGGCAGGGGCCGGTGTGGACCGCGGCTTGGGTGGGGCCGAGGGGGGCGTTCAGCCAACCGCACGGTTCAGCGTGCTGGGGCCCGTGCGGGCCTGGCTCGGGGAGCAGCAGCTGTCCACCGGATCGCCGCAGCAGCGCGCGCTGCTCGCCGCCCTGTTGCTGCGCGACGGCCGCACGGCCACCGCGTCCGAACTCATCGACGCCATCTGGGGCGAGGAGCCCCCGTCACAGGCCCTCGCCGCCATCCGCACCTACGCGTCGCGGCTGCGCAAGGTCCTGCCGCCCGGCGCCCTGGTCAGCGAGTCCGGCGGCTACGCCGTCCGCGCCGCCGAGGGCGCGCTCGACCTCGCCGAGGCCGGAACCCTGTGGACCGCGGCCGAACGGGCCCGCGCCCAGGGCGACCTGTGCGAGGCCCGCAGCCTCGTCAACCAGGCCCTGTCCCGCTGGGACGGCGAGCCCCTCGCGAACGTGCCGGGCCCCTACGCCGACGCCCAGCGCACCCGCCTGGAGGAGTGGCGCCTGCAACTCGTCGAGGCCCGCCTCGACATGGACCTCGAACAGGGCTGCCACGCCGAGTCCGTCTCCGAACTCACCGCCCTCACCGCCGCGCACCCGCTGCGCGAGCGCCTGCGCGAACTCCTGATGCTGGCCCTCTACCGCTCCGGCCGCCAGGCCGAGGCTCTCGCCGTCTACGCGGACACCCGCCGCCTGCTCGCCGACGAGCTCGGCGTCGACCCGCGCCCCGGCCTCCAGGAGCTCCAGCAGCGCATCCTCACCGCCGACCCGGCCCTGGCCGAACCCTCGGCCCCCGCCGCCGAACCGTCCGCAGGGGTCATCCGGCCCGCGCAGCTTCCAGCCACCGTGCAGGACTTCACCGGCCGCGTCTCCTTCGTCAAGGAGCTGAGCGACATCCTCTCCACGGCCGAAGGCCGCGTGATGGCGGTGTCCGCCCTCGCCGGCATCGGCGGCGTCGGCAAGACCACCCTCGCCGTGCACGTCGCGCACGCCGCGCGCCCGCACTTCCCCGACGGCCAGCTGTACGTCGACCTCCAGGGCGCGGGCCCCAGAGTGGCCGAGCCCGAGACGGTCCTCGGCGCCTTCCTGCGCGCCCTCGGCACGGCCGACCCCGACATCCCGGACACCCTGGAGGAGCGGGCCGCCCTGTTCCGCTCCGTCCTGGACGGCCGCCGCGTCCTCGTCCTGCTCGACAACGCCCGCGACGCCGCCCAGGTCCGCCCGCTGCTTCCCGGCACGGAGGGCTGCGCCGCCCTGGTCACCTCCCGCACCCGCATGGTGGACCTGGCCGGGGCCCACCTCGTCGACCTGGACGTGATGTCCCCCGACGAGGCGCTCCAGCTGTTCACGAAGATCGTCGGCGAGGAGCGCGTGGCCTCCGAGCGCGATGCGGCCCTCGACGTGGTCGCCGCCTGCGGCTTCCTGCCCCTGGCCATCCGCATCGCGGCCTCCCGGCTCGCCGCCCGCCGCACCTGGACCGTCTCCACCCTGGCCGCGAAGCTGGCCGACGAGCGCCGCCGCCTCGACGAGCTCCAGGCGGGCGACCTCGCCGTCGAGGCCACCTTCGAGCTCGGCTACGGCCAGCTGGAGCCCGTCCAGGCCCGCGCCTTCCGCCTCCTCGGCCTCGCCGACGGCCCCGACATCTCCCTCACGGCCGCCGCGGCGATGCTCGGCCTCGCGCCCGAGGACACCGAGGACCTCCTGGAGTCCCTGGTCGACACCTCGCTCCTGGAGTCCGCGGCCCCCGGCCGCTACCGCTACCACGACCTCGTCCGCCTCTACGCCCGCGCCTGCGCCGAACGCGACGAACTCCCGCCCAGCGAACGCGAGGCAGCCCTCTCCCGGCTCCTCGACTTCTACCTGGCCTCGGCGGCCCGGGTGTACGCGATCGAGCGTCCCGGTGACCGGACAGTGGATCACCTGGAGTCCGTCGACCACCCCGTACGGGGCTTCGAGGACGACAGCAGGGCCCTGGACTGGCTGCACGCGGAGGCGGCCTGCATCCTGGCGTGCGTCCAGCAGTCCCTGGGCCGGGCCGGGCTGCGGCGCGCGGTGGACCTGCTGCTCGCGGCCAAGGACCTGGCGGAGTCGGGGGCGAGCTCGCACCGCTTCGAGCTGGTGACCCGCGCGGCCCGTGACGCCGCGCACGCCTCGGCGGACCCGCACGCCGAGGGCCGGGCCCGGGTGACCCTCGGCCAGGTCCTCAACAAGCTGGGGGCCTTCGAGCAGGCCGCCGTGGAGCTGCAGCGCGCCGCGGACCTCGCCGAGACGACCGGTGACCCCTGGACGCGGGGCAACGCGGCGAACGAACTGGCCATCGCCATCGGCTGCATGAACCAGCACGCGGGCAGCGAGCCGCACGTGCTCCAGACCATCGAGACGCACGTCCTGCGCGCCATCGAGGCCTTCCGGCTCGACGGCAACCGCCACGGCGAGGCCAGCTCCCTGTGCAACTGGTCCCGCGTCCTCGCCATGATGGGGCGCACCGAGCAGTCCATCGAGCTCGCCCGCCAGGGCGTGGCCCTCTACGACGAGCTCGGCATCAGCTTCCGGGTCGCCAACGCCCGGTACGCGCTGGGGATCGGCCTCAACCAGGCCGGCCGGCACGCGGAGGCGCTCGTCCAGCTCACCGACGCCCAGCGGACCTTCGCGGAGAACCGCCAGCGGCTGTGGGAGGGCACGGCGCACTACCGCATCGCCCAGATCCACCTGGCGGCCCGCCACCCCGCCCAGGCCGCGAAACACGCCGAGCAGGCCCTCGCCACCGGCTGCGTCGGCGGCGACTGGATGCGGGCCAACGTCCTGACCGTGCTCGGCAAGGCGCTCGACGGCCTCGGCCAGATCGACCGGGCCCGGGCCTGCTGGAACAAGGCCCTGGCCCTGCACGAGCAGACGGGTGCGCCGGAGGCGGACGAGGTGCGTGTCCTGCTGCGTCCGGTAGCGGCCGCATAGGGCCTTCTCCGCACCGCACAGGGCCGTCTTCGAGCACGTTCATCGAACGTTTATGACGGGCTGCCACTCTTATTTCAACGATCCGTCGCGTCGGGGGGCAGACGGGTCGCGTGGGCCCCACAGCTATCGTGAGCGGCCCTGGACCGCCCGCTCGGCGACCCTCGGGGGAGTTGCCGAGCGGGCGGTCTAGTCCCGGAGCCCCGCACCAAGCTGGAGTCACACATGAGCGACAGCAAGAAGAAGAAAGTCCTCAAGCCCATGGGGGACGGGCACATGCCCGCACCGCCTGAGGACGGACCGATAGTCCCGACCGGCGATGGTCACATGCCCGTCCCTCCCAAGGGCGGAGCGACCACCAAGGGTGACGGCCACATGCCGGCGCCGCCTGGGAAGGACGCCTGAGACTTTCATCCTGACGGGGATCGGCCGCGGCGGCGCGGAGGGGGAGCCGCCGCGGCCGAGGCGTTTCCGGAGTGGCCTGATTGCGCCAACTCGGCAAGATTCAACGGCATTTGTTCGAATATAGGGCTTATGTACGGCTAGAGTCAGTTGTGGAAAGTCTGTCCCCCTCCAAGGAGTTGGAATGACTCGCACCAGAAAGATCCTCGTCACCCTGGCCGTGGTCGCCGCGGCCTCCGCGGGAGCCTCGACGACGGCCTTCGCCGACAGCCACGCCCCGGCAGCGCCGCTCGGGGACGGCCACACTCCGGTCACCCCGCAGGGCGACGGGCACTTCCCGGCACCGCCCGGTGACGGCCAGATGCCGACCCCGCCGAGGAGCTGAGCGCACCCGGGGCCGAGCCGCCCGCTCGGCCCCGGAGCCGTTCGAGGCACGGAGTCGTACGGGTTCCGGAGCCGTTCGGACCCCGGCGCCCGGGCCGGAAATCGGTGGACAGGCCCGGCCGCGTGTCGCATAGTCCGCCGCATGACGACACTGGTGCGCCACATCACGTTCGACTGTCGCGACGCCCACGCGCTCGGCACCTTCTGGGCCGGGGTGCTCGGCGGGTCGCTCGCCGAGGACGACGCCCCCGGGGACCCGGAGGCCCTGGTCAGGACGCCCGAGGGGACGGACCTGCTCTTCGTCGCCGTACCGGACGCCAAGACCGTGAAGAACCGCGTGCACCTCGACCTCCAACCGCAGGAGCGGTCCCGCGACGAGGAGGTGGAGCGGGTCCTGAAGCTGGGGGCCACACTCGTCGCAGACCACCGCAGGCCCGACGGCAGAGGCTGGGTGACCCTGGCCGACATCGAGGGCAACGAGTTCTGCGTGGAGCGCAGCGCGGCCGAGCGGGCCGCGACCGACGGCTGAGCCGCCCGGCCGCGCCCCGGCCACGGCTCGGCTAGCCGCTCACGCCGCGCCGGCGCAGCTCGCCCTTCAGGACCTTGCCGCTCGCGTTGCGGGGCAGGTCCGGCACGAACTCCACCTCGCGCGGGACCTTGTAGTTCGCCATCTCGCGCCGCGACCAGGCGATCACGTCGTCGGCGGTGAGCGTCGTGCCGGGGCGGCGCACCACGTACGCCTTGCCGACCTCGCCCAGGCGCGCGTCAGCGACCCCGATCACGGCGACGTCGGACACGTCGGGGTGGACACCGAGGAGCTGCTCTATCTCGGCGGGGTAGGCGTTGAAGCCGCCGACGATGAACATGTCCTTGATCCGGTCCGTGATGCGGAGGTTGCCGTCCTCGTCGAGGACGCCCACGTCGCCGGTCCGCAGCCAGCCGTCGCCGGTCAGGACCTTCTTGGTCTCGGACGGGTCCTCGTAGTAGCCGCTCATCACGTGGTGGCCCCGGACCAGCACCTCGCCGGGGCTGCCCGGCGGCAGCGTCTCCCCCGCCACCGACACGACTCGCACCTCGGTGCCGGGTATCGCGCGGCCGGACGTGGTCGCGACGACCTCCTCCGGGTCGCCCCTGCGGCACATCGTGACGATGCCGCTGGCCTCGGAGAGCCCGTACGCGGTGAGGACCGTGGAGATGCCCAGCTCGGTGCGGAGCCGCTCCACCAGGCGCAGCGGCACGACCGCGGCGCCCGTCACCACGAGCCGGAGCGCGGACAGGTCGTGGGTGTCCCGGGCCGGGTGGTCCAGGAGCGCCTGGTGCAGGGTGGGCGGTCCGGGCAGCACCGTGACGCCCTCGCCGACGACGTTCGCGAGGACGGTGTCCACGTCGAACACCGGCTGCGGGACCATCGTGGCGCCCCGCATCAGACAGGCGATGATCCCGGCCTTGTAGCCGAAGGTGTGGAAGAAGGGGTTCACGATCAAGTAGCGGTCGCCCTCGCGGAGTCCCGCGAGGTCGCTCCAGATCTCGTAGCAGCGCAGCGTCTGCGCGTGGGTGATCACCGCGCCCTTGGGGCGGCCCGTCGTGCCCGAGGTGTAGACGATGTCCGAGGGCCAGGTGCCCTCGACCGCGTCCGCGCGGGCCCGCACCTCGGCGTCCGGCACCGCGTCGCCGCCCGCGAGGAAGTCCTTCCAGGTGCGGAAGTCGGCGGGGGCGTCGTCGGCGAGCACGACCACCTCCTCCAGGTGCGGCAGGCCGGGCAGCGGTCCGTCGCCGGACCCGTCACCGGCCGCGCGCCGGAGCGCCGCGACGTACGACGTGCCGAGGAACGTGCCGGTGACGAAGAGCAGCCGGGCGCGCGAACGGCGCAGGACGTACGCCGCCTCCGTGCCCTTGAAGCGGGTGTTGATCGGCACGAGCACGGCGCCCGCGCTGACCGCGCCGAGGGCCGACACGATCCAGTCGAGGGTGTTCGGCGCCCAGACGGCGACGCGGTCCCCGGCCCGCACCCCGCGCGCCAGACACGCGGCGGCGGCCCGCTCGACGCGCTCGCCGAGCTCCTCGTACGTCACCCGCGTACGGCCCTCGACGACCGCCTCCCGGTCACCGAAGCGCCGCACCGCCGCCCGGACCAGGCCCGGGACACTGCCCCACTCCAGGTCACCGCGCATCCTCACCCATCCCCCTCCGCCACGTAGCTGACTATCCGTCAGATTAGCTGTAGCCTGGCGCGCTGTCAGCAGCGTGGTGCACCGCTCGGCGTGTGGAGGTACCCGGATGACTTCCCCCAGAAAACCACGGGCAACCGATGGTTCAACAGGACCCGCGGCGGCGGACAGGGCCACACGGCCCGCGGGGCGCGCCAGAAGGCCCGGGGGGACCGCCTCGCTCAAGGACGCCACGGCGATCGCCGGCATCGGGCAGACCGCCTTCGCCCGGCAACTCCCCGAGAGCGAGAAGGCCTTGGCCTGCCGCGCGATCCTCGCCGCGCTCGCCGACGCGGGCATCGCCCCCGCCGAGGTCGACGCCTTCGCCTCGTACACCATGGAGGAGACCGACGAGGTGGAGGTGGCCAAGGCCATCGGCGCCGGGGACGTGACCTTCTTCAGCAAGGCGGGCTACGGCGGCGGCGGTTCCTGCGCCACGCTCGCCCACCTCGCCGCCGCGATCACCACGGGCCAGGCCACGGTCGGCGTCGCCTGGCGCTCCCGCAAGCGCGGCAGCGGCCCGAGGCCGTGGAAGAACACCGCCGTCCAGCTCCCCACCCCCGCCCAGTGGACCCGGCCCTTCGGGCTGCTTCGTCCTGTCGACGAGATAGCGATGCTCACCCGCCGCTATATGCACGAGTACGGCGCGAGCCGCGACCACCTCTTCAACGTGGCCCTGGCCTGCAGGAATCGAGCCAACCAGAATCCGGCCGCGATCATGTACGAGCGTCCGCTCACACGTGACATGTATATGACCTCCCGCTG
This sequence comes from Streptomyces sp. AN091965, assembly GCF_022698285.1. Lineage (NCBI taxonomy): Bacteria > Bacillati > Actinomycetota > Actinomycetes > Kitasatosporales > Streptomycetaceae > Streptomyces > Streptomyces sp. AN091965. Next base: position 4,503,878 of record NZ_JALDMY010000001.1, read on the forward strand.
GATCAGCGAGCCGCTCTGCCTCTTCGACAACTGCCTGGAGACCGACGGCGCGCTGGCCTGCGTCCTCGTCTCCGCCGCCCGCGCCCGCGACTGCCGCCACCGGCCCGTGTACGTCCACTCCGTCGCCCAGGGACTGCCCGCCCAGCACCACGGCATGGTCAACTACTGGAACGACGACCCGCTCTCCGGGCCCGCCTGGACCGCCGCCCGACACCTGTGGAAACACGCGGACTTCGGCCCCGAGGACGTCGACGTCGCCCAGATCTACGACGCGTTCACGCCCCTCATCCCGCTCTCCCTGGAGGGCTACGGCTTCTGCGACCGGGGCGAGGGCGGCGCGTTCACCGAGGGCGGCGCCCTGGAGATCGGCGGCCGCCTCCCCCTCAACACGGCGGGCGGCGGCCTCAGCGAGGCGTACGTACACGGCTTCAACCTGATCACCGAAGGCGTGCGGCAGCTGCGCGGCGCGGGCACGGCACAGGTGCCCGGAGCGGAGACGTGCCTGGTCACGGCGGGCGAGGGCGTACCGACGTCGGCGGTCCTGCTACGGAACTGAAGCTCGGCCGCCGCGCGTTCGCGCGGCCCACGGAGGAGCTGATCGAGCCATGAACGAACTGCTGACCCCCGTCGTCGACGACGACGGCGCCCCCTTCTGGGAGTACGCGGCCCGCGGCGAGCTGCGCGTACAGGCCTGCGCGGCGGACGGCTGCGGCGCGCTCCGCTTCCCGCCGCGCCCCTGCTGTCCGCACTGCGGGTCCTTCGCCACCGACTGGCGCCGGATGAGCGGCAAGGGCCGGATCTGGTCGTACGTCGTCCCGCACCCGCCGCTCCTGCCCGCCTACGCCGCCCTCGCCCCGTACCACCCGGTCGTCGTGGAGCTGGCCGAGGCCCCGCGCATCCGGCTCGTCGGCAACCTCGTCGCGCGGGCGGGGGCCTCCCTGGACTCCGTGGCGCCCGGCCGCCCCCGCGTCGGGGCCCGGGTCCAGGTGGTCTTCGCCGACCAGGGCGGCGTCGTCGTGCCGCGCTGGGTCCTGGAGCGGCCGTGACGGGCGCCGGGCTCCGGGTCGAGCGGGACGAGGAGACCGGTGTGGCCGTCCTGACCCTGGACCGGCCCGAGCGGCACAACGCGATCGACCTGCCCCTGGCCGCCGGACTCACCGCGGCCTGGCGGGAGTTCCGCCACGACGACGCGGTGCGGGCCGTGGTCCTCACCGGCGCGGGCGACCGGGCGTTCTGCACCGGCGTCGACCGGTCGGCCGAGGTGCCCCAGCCCTCCTCGCCGTACTCCCTCGACGACCCGCTCCTCACGGTCGGACCCAAGGCCAACGACCTGTGGAAACCGGTGCTCGCCGCCGTCAACGGCATGGCCTGCGGCGGGGCGTTCTACCTGCTCGGCGAGGCGGAGTTCGCCCTCGCCGCCGAGCACGCGACGTTCTTCGATCCGCACACGACGTACGGGATGGTCAGCGCGTACGAGACCGTGCACATGGCCCAGCGGATGCCGTTCGGGGAGGTGGCGCGGACGGCCCTGATGGGGACGGCCGAGCGGATGTCCGCGCGGCGGGCCTACGAGGTGGGGCTCGTCTCCGAGCTGTGCCCCGGCGACGGGCTCCTGCCCGCGGCGCTCCGGGCGGCGGCGACCATCGCCTCCTACCCCACCGAGTCCGTCCAGGGCACGGTCCGGGCCCTGTGGGCCACGAAGGAGGCGGCCCGCGCGCCGGCCCTCGCGCAGGCGCCGCACCTCATCGCCCTGGGCAACGCGCCGCCCGCGCGACAGGCGGCGCTCTTCGCCGCCCGGGCCCGGGGCGGGAGCGGGGGCGGGGGGCACCGCCTGCGGTAGGTCCGCGGGCAGGTCCTAGTGGGCCGCGAGCCTCTCCACGAGGCCGATCCCCCGGGCCAGCAGCTTCCGCTCCTCCGGCGTCAGCTCCGCCTCGATCGCCCGGGCGAGCCAGTCCGCCCTGCGCCCCCGCTCCTCCTCAAGGAGCTCCCGCCCCGCGGCGGACAGCTCGACCAGGCTCTTGCGCCCGTCGGTCGGATGCGCCCTGCGCGTGATCAGCCCCTGTTCCATGAGCAGCCCCACGGCCCGGGCCATGGACTGCGGGCGCACCCGCTGATCGGCCGCCAGCTCACTGGTCGTCATCGCACCGCTGCGGTCGAGGGCACCGAGGACGGCCACCTGGCCGTGCGGCATCTGGTCCTCGAGCTTCACGCGCCGCGTGAGCTTTCCCATCGCGGTACGCAGTTCTGCGGCGACGGCGGCGGATTCCGGAAGGGGCATACCGAACTTTAACGCAGCGGTGCTGTTCAGCAGGGCTGCGCGGGGCGCTGGGGAGCGGGCCTGACCGGCGCGGCTGGAGCGCGAGCCTGACCGGCGCGGCTGGAGCGCGAGCCTGACCGGCGTGGCTGAGCGGCAGGTCTGCGCAGCTCATCTGAACAGTCACCCTGCTCAGCTCAGCTGAGCAGCGGTGCTGAACAGGTAAACTGAACAGCACAACTGCACAGCACTGCTGTAGAGTGCGGTGCGCCGGGTCCGCGCCACCGTCGCCGCAGCCGAACCCCGGCCACGCATGCGACAACGGGAGGACTCCCATGACCGCCATCACCTCCGTCACCGGCCGCCGCGTCCTCGACAGCAGGGGCAACCCCACCGTCGAAGTGGACGTGGAGCTCGCGGACGGATCCCTCGGCCGGGCCGCGGTCCCCTCCGGCGCCTCCACCGGCGCCCGCGAGGCCGTCGAGCTGCGCGACGGCGACCCGGCCCGCTGGCACGGCAAGGGCGTCGACCAGGCGGTACGCCACGTCAACACGGAGCTCGCCGCCGCCGTCCTCGGCCGCGAGGCAGAGGACCAGGCCGGCCTCGACACCGCCCTCGTCGCCACGGACGGCACCCCCGCCAAGTCCCGGCTCGGCGCCAACGCGCTCCTCGGGGTCTCCCTGGCCACCGCCAAGGCCGCGGCAGCCGCCCACCGCCTGCCGCTCTACCGCTACCTCGGCGGCTCCGACGCCCGCCTCCTGCCCGTACCGATGATGAACATCGTCAACGGCGGCGCGCACGCCGACAACCCCCTGGACTTCCAGGAGTTCATGATCGCTCCGATCGGCGCGGAGAGCTTCGCCGAGGCCGTGCGCATGGGGTCCGAGATCTTCCACACCCTGCGCCGCGACCTCCTCGCCGCCGGGCACTCCACGGGCGTGGGCGACGAGGGCGGCTTCGCCCCGGCCCTGCGCACCGCCGAGGAGGCCCTCGACTTCGTCGTCGCCGCCGTCGAGCGCACCGGGTACCGGCCGGGCACGGACATCGGCCTCGTCATGGACCCGGCCTCCTCCGAGTTCTTCCGCGACGGCGTCTACGACTACGCCGGGGAGGGCGTGCGGCGCACCCCCGCCGAACACGCGGACCACCTGGTCAAGTTGATCGACTCCTACCCCGTCGTGTCGATCGAGGACCCGATGGCCGAGGACGACCTGGAGGGGTGGCGGGACCTGACCGCGCGCGTCGGGGCGCGCTGCCAGCTCACCGGCGACGACGTCTTCTGCACCAACGAGACCCTCCTGCGCGAGGGCATCGCCACCGGCGTCGCCAACTCCGTCCTCGTGAAGGTCAACCAGATCGGCACCCTCACCGAGTCCCTGGCCACCGTCTCCGCCGCCCACCGGGCGGGCTACACCGTCGTCATGTCCCACCGCTCGGGAGAGACGGAGGACACGACGATCGCGGATCTGGCGGTGGCGACGGGGTGCGGCCAGATCAAGACCGGGTCCCTCTCCCGCTCCGACCGCACCGCCAAGTACAACCAACTCATCCGCATCGAGGAGGAACTGGGCCCCACCGCCCAGTACGCCGCCCACTCCCTCCGCCGATAGCTCTGCCTGCGCTTGCTGCAACTCACTCGTCTTGCAGCTTCCACACCGTTGCAGGGAGGGGACTGGCGCGCGTGGCGTTGAGTCGGGCGAGGTGCTGGAGTGCTTCACCGGTGAGACCCAGCGCCTCGGTGAGGCGGCGGACGGTTGCGTGTGTGGCTCCTCGGGTACGGGCGGCTTGTTCGAAACCGTTGATCTGAGCCAGTAGGTCACGCGGGGCGGCAACGGCAGGCTGTTGCCGGCTCAGTCGTTGGGCCTTGGTTCGTTCGTAGTCGATCTCGGAGGTGCCGCAGACGGTGCGGCAGTGCTCCTCCGCCTCGTCGAGGGTGGTGGTGGCGGCGATGGCCCGGGCGAGGCGGTTGCCGGAGAACGCGGTGGCCAGGTCGACTCGGTGGACCGTGGGGCCTTCGGCGGTGAGAGGGACGGGGAGTCCGGCGTCACGGACCTCGCACAGGCCCCGGGCGCCCAGGGCCGTGGCGGCGAGGAGGGCTGTCGCTTCGGACGGGTGCCAGTTGAGGATCGGCGTGATGGCCCGTACGTGCTCGGGGGTGAGCGTGGCGGTCAGGGGGCCGAGGCGGGGGCGGAGGGTGTCTGCGGACAGTTCGCCGTCCAGGCCCGGGCCTGCGACCAGGAGGCGGATGTCGGCGGCCGCATCGGCGCGGATGCAGGCGGCGAGGGTGAGGGCGTCGGCCAGGGGGCTGCGCAGGGTGGGTTCGTCGCCGTGAGCCAGGATGTCGCCGCCGACGTCCAAGAGGTCGATGGTATGCGGGGTGAAATGGGCAGTGAGTTCGTCGAGTTGGCGGGTGATGCCTGTCGCTCCGGCGTAGGGGTCGACGAGGGCGAAGGCGTGCGGGAGTTCGGCGGCCAGGCGGGGCAGGGTCGCCGCGTGCGGCGGCTTCGGGGTCGCGGTGCCGGGGACTGCCCAGACGTGCGGCGTGAGTTGGCGCAGGCCGGTGAAGTCGGCCGGGGCGCGTGGGCCCGGGACCGGGTCGACGATCAGGCGGTCCCAGGAGTAGGTGAGGATCAGGGCCGGTTCGTCATCGGCCGCGTACAGAGCCGCGTGCAGCATCGCTGCGGCCACCGCGTCACCGCCGCCTCCTGCTGCCACGATGAGTCGCTTCACGAGGGCAGCGTAGAGGGACCGCTCGGTCCTGCCCACCTATAGTGGCCCGTGGTATTAGCCAGTTGACGAGGGGATGTCGCGTGCCCGAGATCGCTGAAGCTCTGCCCAAGTATCTGCAGATCGCGCAGTACATCCGCGATCAGATCCTGCGCGGCGATCTGCAGCCCGGTGACGAGGTGCCCTCCGAGAGGCAGTTGGCCGCGGACTGGAACGTGTCCCGGCCGACGTCGGCCCGCGCGCTGGAGGCGCTGCGGCATCAAGGGCTGGTCGAGAAGCGGCAGGGCTCGGGGACGTACGTACGCGATCAGCAGGTGCACCGGCGCGCCCGCGAGCGGTACGGGCGAGCCCGGCAGACCGGGCGGATCTACGGTCCGGGCGAGTACGCGGTCATCGCGTCCGCCGGGTACGCCGAGGCGCCCGAGCACGTGGCGGAAGCACTCCAACTGGGCAGGGGCCGCAGGGCGATCCAGCGACGCAGGGTGACCAACTCCGGGGAGCAGCCCGTCGAGGTGTCCACGTCGTGGTTCCCGGCCGAGTTGGGGCGCCGCGCGCCCGGGCTCCTGGAACCCGAGCGGATCCGCCAGGGCACGGTCCTGTACGTCGAGGAAGCGACCGGACGCCGCGGCAGCTACGGCGAGGACCGGGTCTGCGCCCGGCTGGCCAGTGAGGAAGAAGCCGCTGAGCTGAGGCTTGAACTGCCCGCCGCCGTCCTCGTCGTCCATCACGTCGTGTACGACCTGCAGGACCGGCCGCTGGAGTTCGCCGAGGCCGTGTACCCGCCAGGGCGCTGGGCGTTCGAGCAGGGTTACCCGTTGGGGTGAGTCATGGGCGCGGCTTCCGCCGAAGCGCTTGCCGCCCAAAGTGGCCAATGCCACTATCCGGTAAGTGGCTAAGGCCATTTACCGGAAGGGGAAGCGCAATGACGCGCACCTACGGCACCTTTCACGACGGCCCCGCCCCCGAACCCCTCGGCGGCATGACCCTCTACCCCGTCCCGGAGTCGGTGGGCCACGCACGCCGCTGGTTCCGCAAGTTCACCGACCCGCACCAGCTCGCATGCTCCGTGGACGACTGCTTACTCATGATCTCGGAGCTGGTCACCAACGCCATCCTCTACGGGAAGGCCGACGAGCCCTGGCACGTGCGCGTCCGCTGGTACCGCGTGAGCGAAGCGCTGCGCGTCGAGGTGCACAACCCCGGCTGCCCCGCCCACATCCGCTTGCGCACGCCCGAAGCCACCGAAGCCCACGGCCGCGGACTGCTCCTCGTCGACGGACTGGCCGACGAATGGTGGGCCGGTCCGAGCCAGCAGGGCGGCACGGTCGTCGCGTTCGTCATGCACCGCGCCTTCGAGCCTGGCTGAGGAGCTGCTGAAGAGCGTTGAGTCACCGCCGCTACTGGCGCAGGCATGCGTGGGAACTGCCAGGCACTCGCGGCCCAGGGCCTGTACGAGGCGGCGCCGGGCGGGCTTCGGCCCCGCCGAGGTGGGGGCGGGTGGGTGGGACCGCGCCGGGCGGGCGCAGCGCGAGGCTTCGGGCCGGGGGTCAGCGGGCTGTGGCTGTGCCTCGTTCCGCGTCGAGCGCGTACACGCAGCGGTCCTTGCTGCACGCGTACACCACCCCGTCCCGCACCACGGGCGCCCCCGTGATCTCGCCACCGGTGGCGAGCTTCCAGCGGAGGCGGCCGTCGTCGGCCTTGAGGGTGTAGAGGAGGTGGTCGGTGGCGCCGAAGTGGATGCGGCGGTCGGCGACCACGGGCGAGCCGACGACCTCGCCGCCCGCCTGGAAGCGCCACTTGGGCGTGCCGGTGACGGCGTCGAGGGTGTAGAGGCCCTTGCCGCTGCCGACGTGCACGTGGCCGTCCGCGACCAGGACGGGCTCGACGGAGGAGCGGGACTCGGTCGCGATGCGCCAGCGGTCGCGGCCGTCCGTGGCGTCGAGGGCGTAGACCGTGCCCAGGTAGTCGGCGAGGTAGACGCCGCCGCCGGTGACGGCGGGCCCGGGCGCGAAGGCGGGCGGGGAGAGGAACGCGGCGGGCGCCTCGAAGTGCCAGCGGACGTGCCCGGCCGCGACGTCCAGGGCGAGGACGCGGGTGCCCGCAGCCACGTACACGAAGCCGTCGGCGGCCTGGGTCACGCGGACGGGCACGCCGCCGCAGGACGCGGCGTCGCCGATGGGGTAGGACCAGCGCTCGATGCCGCTGCGGGCGTCGACGGCGCGGAGCCGGGCGTCCTTCCAGACGTACACCGTGCCGTCGCGGATGACGGGCGCGGCCTCAGGTGTCTCGAACTCGGTCTGGGCGCCGGTGATCTCCCAGAGCTTCTCGCCGTTGGCGGCCTCCCAGCCCTGGACGCCGCCGCCGCGCGTGGCGGTGACGACGGTGCCCCGGTCGGCCTGGAGGGCGTACACCCAGGCGTCGGTCGACAGGCGCCACAGGTCGGAGCCGTCGGAGCCGTCGAGGGCGTAGAGGGTGGGGCCGTCGGAGGCGTGGATGCGGCCGTCGGCCACGGCCATGGACCAGGCGACGTCGCGGGTCTTGAAGCTGCGCCGCCCGGTGCCCACGTCGAGGGCGTGGACCTCGAAGGAGGTGACGTACACGAGGTTCCCGGCGACGGCGGGGGTGCCCCACACGTCGTTGGACATGCGGAACCGCCAGGGCCGCCAGGAGCCGCCCGCGGCGGCCCCGGCTCCGGTGGGCGCGGCGGCGGGCGCGGTGCCGTTGGCGCGCGGCTGCGCCGGGGCGGGCGTACCGGAGCGCGACCAGGACCCGGCGAGCCCGGAGGGCGGCGGCACGACGGCGGCGCGGGCCTCGGCGACCCGGGGCCCGGGCCCGATCGGCACCTGGGCGCCCGCGAGCCGCACGGGCCCGGCGTCGGGCACGCCCCCGTGGAGGCCGGACGCACCCCCACGCGCACCCCCGTGGAAGTCCGGCGCGCCCCCGTGGAAGGGGGCGTGGGAGGCCGCGTGCGAGGGCGTGGAGGGCGCCGCCTGGGAGGGGGCGTGCGCGGGCATGGCGGGCGCCTGCCGCGGCGGGGGCGGCAGGGACACGGGCGCGGACGCGGCCCCGGCGCGGCTGTTGCGCCCGGCGGAGCCGGTGCCGGCGGCGGCGCGCGCGGGCGGGCGCCCGCCCCGCCGGGCCTCGATGAGGGCCACGGCCCGCTCGGGCAGCCAGGCGGACGCGGTGCCGCTGTCGTCGGAGCTCTCGGAGGCGAAGAGGTGCGGGGCGAGCTGGGCCTGCAGGTCGTTCGGGGTGGGCCGCAGGGCGGCCTCCATCTGCATGCAGGACTCGATGAGCGGCCGCAGCTCGTCGGGCAGGCCCTCCAGGTCGGGGCCCTCGCGCAGGAGCATGAAGACGGTCTCGACGGGGTTGGCGCCGTGGAACGGCGCGTGCCCGGTGGCGGCGAAGACGAGGGTGGAGCCGAGCGAGAAGACGTCGCTGGCGCCGGTGACGCTGCGGGAGTCCTTCGCCTGCTCGGGCGACATGTAGGCGGGGGTACCGACCGCGACGTTCGTCATGGTCAGACGGGTGTTGGAGACGCCGGACGCGATGCCGAAGTCGATGACGCGCGGGCCGTCCTCGACGACGAGGACGTTGGACGGCTTCAGGTCGCGGTGCACGAGGCCCGCGCCGTGGATGGACTCCAGGGCCTCGGCGACCCCGGCGGCGAGCCAGCGCACGGCCTGGGTGGGCAGCGGCCCGTGCTCGTTCACTATCTCCTCGAGCGAGGGCGCGGGCACGTACGCCGTGGCGAGCCAGGGCACCGCGGCGCGCGGGTCGGCGTCCACGACCGCGGCCGTGTAGAAGCCGGAGACGGCGCGTGCGGCCTCCACCTCGCGCGTGAAGCGGACCCGGAACAGCTGGTCCTCGGCGAGCTCCGTCCGCACCGTCTTGATCGCCACGCGGCGCCCGGACGCGGAGCGCGCGAGATACACGAGCCCCATGCCGCCGGCGCCGAGCCGCCCCAGGACCTCGAACGGGCCGATCCGCCGCGGATCGTGCTGCGTCAGCTGGTCCACCACTTGCCTGCCACCTCCCCGTACCCGGCCACCGTCGAAGGGCGGCCTCGTGCAGCGTCTCACCACCGAGCCGCTCGGGCGGCACGCACCCTGATTCTTCCTGTCCCGGGCGATGGTTGCGAACCCGGGGCAACATCGGGATGTTTCCGCACAAAAGCCGCATAACGGGACCTGATGGGGGACTTCAGTCCTGGAGGATGCCGAATGCCGCCCCTTGGTTGTCGACGAGGACGGCCACCCTTCCGTACGGGATGTCGTACGGCTCGGTCCGCACCCGTCCGCCGAGGTGGCGCGCCGCGGCGGCGGTCGCGTCGCAGTCGGCCACGGCGAAGTAGCTGAGGAAGTGCGCGGGCATCTCGGCGGGCACCGCGCCGGACATCACGGCACGGCCCCCCACCGCGGTGTCGGGCCCGGCCTCGGCGCCCTCGGGCGACCAGGTGCGGAACTCCTCGCCGCCGATCTCGACGTCGTGGCCGCCGTAGCCGAAGACGGCCTCGTAGAAGGGGTCCACGACGCTCTTGTCGCGTACGTGCACCTCGGTCCAGCAGTAGGCGCCCGGCTTCCGCAGCGCGCCGAAGCCCCGGTGCTCCCCGGCCTGCCAGAGGCCGAAGACCGCGCCCTCGGGGTCGGTCACGAGCCCCATCGTGCCGTAGGCGCCCACCGGGACCGGCTCCGTGATCACCTGTCCGCCCGCGGCCGTGACCCGGGCGGCGGCCGTGGCGGCGTCGGGCGTCGCCAGATAGACCGTCCAGGTGGTCGGCATGCGGCCGTCCGGCTTGGGGGCGAGCGCGGCGACGGGTTCGCCGTCGAGCAGCGCCTGGGCGTAGCGCCCGTGCTCGGGGCCCGCGCCGGAGTCGAAGGTCCACCCGAAGAGCTCACCGTAGAAGCGCTTGCCGCCCTCCACGTCGGGCAGCATCGCGTCCACCCAGCAGGGGACGCCTTCCGCGAAGTCCATGGAACCGTTTCCTCAGCTCTCGCCCGTCGACAGCCCTTGCCCGTCGGCTGTTGCCCGTCGGCTGTTGTTCGTCGGCTGTCGCTTGTCGGCGCACGGGGAAGGCCTTCCTATGGCCTCCGTCACAGTCAAGCTAACCCCCGGTCCGGCACCGCGCAGCCCGCAAAATCGAACACATGGCCAATTCTTTTCGGACGGCGCGCACCACCGCCCCCGGGCGCCCTCCGGCGCACTCCGGTCCCCCTCCAGCGCCCCTGTGCCACCGCTCCAACCCCATTTGCACTCGGTCGAATCGCGCTCCGATCACCCCTCGGTAAGCTGACGGCATGACAGGACAGGTACGAACCGTCGACGGCCGAGTGGCCGGTCGACGTGGTCAGGCGACACGTCAGAAACTGCTCGACTGCCTGAGCGAGATGCTCAGCTCCTCGCCCTACCGCGACGTGAAGGTCATCGACGTCGCCCGGAAGGCGGGCACTTCACCGGCGACGTTCTACCAGTACTTCCCGGACGTCGAAGGCGCCGTCCTGGAGATCGCCGAGCAAATGGCCACCGAGGGCGCGGAGTTGACCCACCTCCTGGAGGGCCGCTCCTGGGTCGGCAAGGCGGGCTGGCAGACGTCGCAGGACCTCGTCGACGGCTTCCTCGACTTCTGGCGGAAGAACGACGCGATCCTCCGGGTCGTCGACCTGGGCGCCGCCGAGGGCGACAAGCGCTTCTACAAGATCCGGATGAAGATCCTGAACTCGGTGAACAACTCCCTTGCGGACACCGTCAAGGAGCTCCAGTCCAAGGGCAAGGTCGACAAGGACGTGAGCCCTGCGGCCCTTGCCGGTTCGCTGGTCGCGATGCTCGCCGCGGTCGCCTCCCACCAGCGCGGCTTCCAGACCTGGGGCGTCAAACAAGCCGAACTGAAGCCGAACCTCGCCGCGTTGGTCCACATGGGCGTCACCGGCAAGAAGCCCACGAAGTAGCGGCGGCAGCCCCGAACAGTCCTGTCACCCCGGCGCGGCCCCCGGGCCGCGCCCGACGGGGCTGCGCCCCTTTCTTTCCGTTCCCCCCTTCTCTCCTCTTTTGCGGCCGCTTCCCGGTTCGCCCTCAGGCGCCGGGCCGGTCCGCTCCCCGGTTCACCCTCAGGCGCCGGGCCGGTCCCCGTCCCGCCGTTCCAGGCGGAAGACCCGTATCTCCCGGTCCACCCGTTCCTGGTACGCCGCGTACGGCGGCCAGAACTCCAGGGCCGCGGACCACGCACGGGCCCGCTCGTCGCCCGTGAGCAGCCGGGCCCGCACCGGTACGTCCCGGCCGCGCCAGCTGATCTCGGCGTCCGGGTGGGCCAGCAGGTTCGCGGTCCACGCGGGATGCGCGGCCCGGCCGAAGTTGGAGCCGACCAGGAGCCAACTCCCGTCCCGCCGCGGCAGACAGGCCAGCGGCGTCCGCCGCGCAAGGCCGCTCCGCGCGCCCCGCGCCGTGAGCACGAGTCCGGGCAGCATGCGCGCGCTGAGCAGCACCCTTCCCCGTGTGAGCCGGTGCACCGCGCGGTCGGCGGCGGGCACCACGTGCGGGGCGATCCGGGCGAAGGCGCGGGTCGCCGACACCTTCCGTACGAGCCGGACGCCGGGCCCGGCCATCAGACCGCCGCCTCCTCGGCCGCGGCGGCCCGCTCCACCCGAACGGGCGCCCGTCCGGCGTCGGGGTGGAGCGCGAACAGTCCGGCGCTTTCGGCGGCGTGCGCCCGCAGCCGGTGCGCGGGGCCGAAGAGCAGCTCGTCGCCCGACGCCCGTTTGAAGAACAGGTGCGCGTCGTGTTCCCAGGTGAAGCCGGTGCCGCCGTGCAGCTGGACGGCCTCGGCCGCCGCCGTCCGCAGCGCGTCGAGGGCGCAGGCGAGCGCGAGGCCCGCGCCGGGCTCGGCGGGGGCCGCGTCCTCGCGGTCCCGCGGGCCCGCCGCCCAGGCCGCGTAGTACGCCGCCGACCGCGCCGCGCACACCCGCACGTACACGTCCGCGAGGCGGTGCTTCACCGCCTGGAACGACCCGATCGGGCGGCCGAACTGCTCGCGCTCCCGGACGTGGCCGAGGGTGCGCGCGAGGGCCTCGTCCGCGGCGCCGACGGCCTCGGCGGCGAGCACGGCGGCGGCCCGCTCCCCCACGTCCGCGAGGGCCGGGAGCACCTCGGCGCCCTCGCCGTCGCCGAGCAACTCCGCCCGCACGTCGCGCAGTTCGACGCGGGCCTGAGCGCGCGTCTCGTCCAGGGTGGTCCGCCGGGTGCGGACGAGCCCGGGGGCGTCGTCCCGTACGAGGAACAGCAGGGTCCGCGAGCGGGCGAAGCCGCCCGTGTGCGCGGCGACGAGCAGCAGTCCCGCGCTGTGTCCGTCGAGGACCTGGTCGGCCTGGCCGTAGAGGCGCCAGGCCCCGGTGGCGGCGGTGGCCTGGACGCCGCCCGCGCGCCCGCCGCCCGCCCAGTCGCCACCGTTGCCGCCGGTGAGGCCGAGCGCGGTGCCGAGCGCGGCCCCGGGCACCGCGAGGGCGGCCGTAAGACCGCCCGAGGCGATGCGGGGCAGGAGCGCCGCGCGCTGGCGCGCGGTACCGAGGCGGAGCAGCAGCGGCGCGGCAAGCGCGGCCGTGGCGAACAGCGGGGAGGGAGCGAGGGCCCGGCCCAGCTCCTCCCCGGCGAGGGCGAGTTCGACGGGCCCGCACCCGACGCCCCCGTACTCCTCGGGCAGCGCGAGCCCGGGAAGCCCGAGCCGCCCGGCGAGGGCCTCCCAGAGCGCGGCGTCGTACCCGGCGGGGGTGCGCACGGCGGCGCGGAGGCCCTCGGCGGCCCGGCGCTTGGTGAGCACCTCACGCACGGCGCGGCGGATCTCGTCCTGCTCCACGGTGCAGGCGGCGTCCATCGGCGGGCTCCTCCCCGGGCGGCACACCCGTATCTGACGAACCGTCATGTACGGCGACGGGCCGACATGCTAGGACCGCGCGGGGCAGATGCCCAGGCCCGCGACGCCCGGAAGCCCCGCGAAAGGACGCCCTCCCGCCCGCCGCAGATCTGATATACCGTCAGATTCATGTCGAGCCCCTCGCGCACAGGTACCAGGAAGGTCGCCGTCGTAGGGGTCGCCCTCGCCGACTGCGGCCGCCTGGACGACGTCACGCCCCACGCCCTGCACGCCCAGGCCGCGCGCCGGGCACTCGCCGACGCCGGGCTCGGCAGGGACGCCGTGGACGGGCTCGCCTCCGCGGGCCTCGGCACCCTCGCGCCCGTCGAGGTCGCGGAGTACCTGGGCCTGCGCCCGCGCTGGGTGGACTCCACCGCCGTGGGCGGCGCCACCTGGGAGGTGATGGCCGCGCACGCGGCGGACGCGATCGCCGCGGGACACGCGAACGCGGTCCTGCTCGTGTACGGCTCCACGGCACGCGCGGACGTCAGGGCGGGCCGCCGCACCGGCGACCTGTCCTTCGGGGCGCGCGGCCCGCTCCAGTTCGAGGTCCCGTACGGGCACTCGCTGATCGCCAAGTACGCGATGGCAGCCCGGCGCCATCTGCACGAGTACGGCACCACGCTCGAACAGCTGGCGTCCGTGGCGGTGCAGGCGCGGGCCAACGCGGCGACGAACCCGGAGGCGATGTTCCGGGAGCCGATCACGGTCGACGACGTGCTCGGCGGGCCCGTGATCGCCGACCCGTTCACCAAGCTGCACTGCTGTCTGCGCTCCGACGGGGGCTGCGCGGTCCTGCTCGCGGCCGAGGACCTCGTGCGCGACTGCGCGCCCCGGCCCGTCTGGGTCCTCGGCACCGGCGAGCACGTGTCGCACACCACCATGTCCGAGTGGCGGGACTTCACCGTCTCCCCCGCGGCCGTGAGCGGGCGCCTCGCGTTCGAGCGGGCCGGGGTGCGGCCCGCGGACATCGACGTGGCGCAGATCTACGACGCCTTCACCTACATGACCCTGGTGACGCTTGAGGACCTGGGGTTCTGCGCCAAGGGCGAGGGCGGCGCCTTCGTGGAGAAGGGCCGGCTGCTGCGGGACGGCGAGCTGCCGACCAACACGGACGGCGGCGGGCTCTCCGCCCAGCACCCCGGCATGCGGGGCCTGTTCCTGCTCGTGGAGGCGGTACGGCAGCTGCGCGGCGACGCGGGCGAGGGCCGCCAGGTCCACCGCGCGGACGGCAGCCTCCCGGAACTGGCGGTGGCCTCCGGCACGGGCGGCTGGTTCTGCTCATCGGGCACGGTGGTGCTCGCCCGCGACTGAGACGGAACGGGAGCACCCCGCACGGAAGCGCCCCGAAGGGGCGCGGGGCCGTGTCAGCGGACAGGGGAGCGCACAATCGAGCCATGACGACGACGGACCGCTTTCGCGACCTGCTCAGATCCCAGAAGGTGTGGGACACCGACCTGCCCACCTTCGACCCGGCGGCCACGCCACCCGCGCCGCTCGGGCTCTTCCACCGCTGGTTCGCCGAGGCGGTGGCCGCGGGCCAGCCCGAGCCGCACACCATGACCCTGGCGACGGCGGACGGGGCGGGCCGCGCGGACGCGCGCACCGTCATGCTGCACGACGCCGACGCGGCGGGCTGGCACTTCGCCTCGCACGACATCAGCCGCAAGGGCCGCCAGCTCGCCCAGCGTCCGCACGCGGCCCTGCACTTCTACTGGCCCGCCCAGGCCCGCCAGATCCGGCTGCGCGGCCCGGTCGCCGTCGCCCCGCACGCCGAGGCCCTCGCGGACCTGCACGCGCGGAGCACGGGGGCGCTCGCCGCGGCGCTCGTCGGACACCAGAGCGAAGTCCTCGCCTCGCGCGCCGAGTTGACGGAGGCCTCGGAGGCCGCCTGGGAGCGTGCGGCCGAGCGACCGGACGCCGACGCGCCGAGCTGGACGCTGTACGTACTGGCCCCCGATGAGGTGGAGTTCTTCCAAGGGGACGCCCGACGGCGGCACGTGCGCCTGCGGTACCGGGCGGCGGACCAACAGGGGGCCTGGCTGAGGGAGTTGCTGTGGCCGTGACCGAAGAGGAAGGCTTGACCGGAGAGGACGCCGGGCTCGTCCTGCGCCCCGCGCGCGCGGAGGACGCCGCGGCGGTCGCCCGGATCTGGCACGCGGGCTGGAGCGACGGCCACCTGGGGCACGTCCCCGAGGCGCTCCTCACGGTCCGCACGCCCCAGTCGTTCGTGCTGCGTGCCCCGAGCCGCGTCGACGACACGGTGGTCGCGCTGGTTGCCGGGGTGGTCGCCGGTTTCGTGATGGTGGTCGACGACGAGGTCGAGCAGGTCTACGTCTCCGCCGCGCACCGGGGCACGGGCGTGGCCGTCGCGCTGCTCGCCGAGGCCGAGCGCGTGGTCGCCGCCAAGGGCCACCGGCGCGCGTGGCTCGCGGTCGTCGACGGCAACGCCCGCGCCCGCCGCTTCTACGAACGCCAGGGCTGGCGCGACGAGGGCCTCTTCGAGTACCTCGCCGCCAGCGCCACGGGACCCATCCGCGTCCCCTGCCACCGCTATGTGAAGCAGCTCACCGCGCCCGCGTGAAGGTGAACTGCGCGTAGTCCCGGACCGGGCGGTAGCCGAGCCGCCGGTACAGGCCGTTGCTCGTGGGGTTGGCGAGGTCGGTGAAGAGCAGCACCTCACCGGCGCCCGCCGCGAGGGCGGCCCGGGTGACGTCGGCGGTGACGGCGGCCGCGTACCCGCGGGCGCGGTGCTCGGCGGGGGTGTAGACCGGCGCGACGCGGATCTGCCCCGCGACGGGGACGGTCGCGCCCGCCATGGACACGGGGGTGCCGTCGGGCAGCTCCCAGAGCGTGACGCCCCCGTACGCGAGCCGGGCGTCCGCCCACCGGTACGGGTCCATCAGGGAGGGCTGGCCCAGGTCGGCCGCGAACGCCCGGTGCCAGCGCGCCAGCAACTCCCGGTCGCCCGGGGCCGCCACGCGCGCGGCCCCCGGCGGCGCGGGCACGGGCGGGGTGAGCGCGCCGAGCCGGTACAGCCGCTGACGCAGGTCCTCGGCGACGGCGTCCCCGGTGTGCCGCTGCCAGGCCCGCGCGAACGCCTCTGCGGCCGCGTGGTCCGACATCACCCCGGGCAGCCCGGGCACCAGGGCGGCAAGCTCCCCGGCGAGGGCGTCGAGCGCCCCGGGCGCGTCCGCCGTGCGGGGGCTGACGGCGACCCGGCGGGGCGCGGTGCGCAGGAAGGCCCCGCGCACGGCGCCGTCCCCGTCCAGACAGCCGAAGAGGGGCGGGGGCTCCCCTTCCCCGTACGCGTGCGGGCCCCGGGTGCGCAGGGTGTCGGCGACGGTGAGCAACACGGTGTTGAGCGCGGGCTCGGCGTGCAGATGGGCGCGGGCGCGGTCGAGGAACTCGGCGGGGTCAGCCGTCAGTCGCCAGCGTCCTGCGGGAGCTGTGGTCATGCGGCATGGTCCCATCGCGGGCCCCCACCGGCTCGAACACCGGTGCCACCAGGCCCTCCCCGAGCCGGCGGAACGTGACCCGCAGCGGCATCCCCACGCGCGGCTCGCCCTCCGCGCAGCCCACCAGCTCCGTCATCATGCGCGGCCCCTCCACGAGGTCGACGACCGCGGCGACGTACGGGACGCGGGAGGCGAAGGGCGGCAGGTCGTTGCGGTGGACGACGGACCAGGTGTAGAGCGTGGCGTCCCCGCGGGCGCTCTCCCAGGTGACGTCCTCGCTCCAGCAGTGGGGGCAGAACTCGCGCGGGTAGTGGTGGGCGAGCCCGCAGCCGGGCGCGTGGCAGCGGCGGAGCAGCAGTCGGCCCTCGCCGGCGGCGTCCCAGTAGGTCCGGGTGAAGGCGTCAACTTCGGGGAGGTCGAAGCGGGGTCGTCCGTCGGCCGTCACCGTACGGGCCCCGCGTCCCGCTCGAACCGGCCCTTCTCGGCCCCGCGCCACCGGCTCCCCGCCCGCCCGGGGACGCGGCCGGTGCGGGGCGTGCCGGGCCGTGCGGCGCCCTGGGGGCGGGTGGTGTCCATGCGGCGGTCTCTCCTGATCAGCAGGGGCGGCGAGCAATACCTGACGGCATGTCAGTTCAGCGCATCGGTCAGGGCGCGCGCAAGAGGCCGTCGTACGTGATCAATTCGCAACCGGTTTCGGACTTGTCCGTCACCCATCAAGTGACGGCGTGGTTACTCTCCCGTCATGGCCGACTCGAACCCACCTCCCCCCAGCACCGACCGGCCCCTCCCGGACAGACCAGGACCGGTCCGCCCCGTGTACGTCGTCGGCGGCGGCCCCGGCGGTCTCGCCGTCGCGGCCGCGCTGCGCGCACGCGGCGTACGCGCCGTCGTCCTGGAGAAGTCCGACCGCGTCGGCGCGTCCTGGCGCGGCCACTACGACCGCCTCCATCTGCACACCACGCGCCGCCTGTCCGGCCTTCCGGGCCTCGCGATGCCGCGCTCGTTCGGCCGCTGGGCCTCCCGGGACAACGTGGTGCGCTATCTGGAGAAGTACGCGGAGCACCACGAACTGGACGTCGTCACCGGCGTCGAGGTGACCCGCCTGGAGCGCACCGCCGACGACGGGGGCTGGCTCCTGCGGGCCACCGGGGGGCGCGAGCTGACCGGCCGCGCGGTGATCGTCGCCACCGGCCACAACCACACCCCGCACGTGCCCGACTGGCCGGGCGCCGACACCTTCCCCGGCGACCTCCGGCACGCCAGTGCCTACCGCGAGCCCAGCCCCTACACGGGCCAGGACGTCCTCGTCGTCGGCATCGGCAACACGGGCGCGGAGATCGCCGTCGACCTCGCGGAGGGCGGCGCCGCCCGGGTCCGGATCGCCGTGCGCACCGCTCCGCACATCATGCGCCGCTCCACCGCGGGCTGGCCCGCCCAGCGTTCCGGCATCCTGTGCCGCAGGCTGCCCGTGCCGGTCGTCGACCGGCTCGGCCGCGCGATCGCCCGCGTCAGCGTGCCCGACCTGTCCGCGCACGGCCTGCCGCGCCCCGCCACCGGCCTGTACTCGCGCGTCCGCGAGGGCGCCATCCCGGTGCAGGACGTCGGCCTGATCGACGCGGTGCGCTCGGGCCGGGTCGAACCGGTCGCCGCCGTCGAGTCCTTCGAGGGCGGCAAGGTGCTCCTCGCCGACGGCAGCCGCGTCGGCCCCGACGCCGTCATCGCCGCCACCGGCTACCGCCGCGCCCTGGAGCCCCTCCTCGGCCACCTCGGCGTCCTCGACCCGCACGGCCGCCCCCGGGTCCTCGGCCCGCGCACCGCCCCCGAGGCCCCGGACCTGTACTTCACCGGCTTCACCACCCCCATCAGCGGCACGCTGCGCGAACTGGCCAGGGACGCGGGCCGGATCGCCCGCGCCGTGGCCCGGTCGGGGGCGTGAGCCCCGCGCCGGACGGGCCGCGCCGTCCGGCCGGCCGGCCGAGGCGGTCTTGGCAGGCGGCGCGTTATGCGGTTCCGTGGGAGGGCGCTGTGCGCTGCTTGCGCAGCGGCCTCAGGTGCCCCGCCGGACTTTGCTCGCAGCCCCATTCCTGACAGGCCGTCAGTTCAGTAATCTGACTAAGCGTCAGTTTCGAGTTCCGGCACTGTCGCAGCCGCCCGCGGCCCCGCACCCCGGGGCCCGGCCGGCCCAGTCGTCGCCGTCACACAGGAGCGGGCGTACCGATGCTTGGATCGACGTACGGCACCTTCACCCCCGACCCCCGCCGCGCACGCGCCGTCGCCTGCGGCAGCCTCCCCGCCGCCACCGTCCACGGCCGTACCGCCACCCCGGGCGACCTGGACGTCAGCGGGCGCCCGCTGTACGCCGACGTCCCCGACCTCGACCGGTTCTTCCGCCCGGAGTCCGTCGCCGTCATCGGCGCGTCGGACGCCGAGGGGCGGCCGCACACCGGCATCACCCGCCGGCTCGTCGCCTGGGCCGAGCGCGTCGGCGCCCGGCTCCACCCCGTGCACCCCAGCAGGCCCGCCGTCTTCGGCATCCCCTGCGCCCGCTCGGTCGCCGAACTGCCGGGCCCCGTGGACGTGGCCGTCGTCCTGGTGCGCGATCCGCTGCCCGTCGTGGAGGAACTCGCCGAGGCCAAGGCGCGGTTCGCGGTGGTCTTCGCCTCCGGCTTCGCCGAGACCGGCGCGGCGGGCGCCGCCGCGCAGGACCGGCTCGCCGCCGCCGTCGGCCGCTCGGGCCTGCGGCTGCTCGGCCCGAACACCAACCTCAACGCCTTCGAGGAGTTCCGCGAGGACCTGCGAGGCCCCGCCATCGCCCTCATCACCCAGTCCGGCCACCAGGGCCGCCCCGTCTTCACCCTCCAGGAGCTGGGCATCCGCCTCTCCCACTGGGCGCCCACCGGCAACGAGGCCGACCTGGAGACCGCCGACTTCCTCTCGTACTTCGCCGAGCAGCCGGACGTCGGCGCCATCGCCGCGTACGTGGAGGGCCTCAAGGACGGCCGCGCCTTCCTGCTCGCCGCCGACCGGGCCGCCCGGCGCGGTGTCCCGGTCGTCGCCGTCAAGGTCGGCCGCACCGAGACCGGCGCCCGCACGGCCGCGTCGCACACCGGCAAGCTGACCGGCGCCGACACCGTCGTGGACGCGGCGATGCGGCAGTTCGGCGTGATCCGCGTCGACGGGCTCGACGAACTCCAGGACACCGCCGCCCTGTTGGCGCGGGCCCGGCCGCCCAGGGCCGACGGCGTGGCCGTCTACTCGATCTCCGGCGGCACCGGCGCGCACTTCGCCGACCTGGCGACGGCGGCGGGCCTGCGCCTGCCGACGCTCCCGGAGACCCGGCAGACCGAGCTCCACCAGTGGATCCCGCACGATCTGAACGTCTCCAACCCCATCGACAACGGCGGCCACCCCGTCGGCGACTGGCGCGGCCGCAAGATCATCGACGCGATCCTGGCCGATCCCGCGATCGGCGTCCTGATCTGCCCCATCACGGGCCCCTTCCCGCCGATGAGCGACAAGCTGGCCGAGGACCTGGTCGCCGCGGCCGAGACGACGGACAAGCTGATCTGTGTGGTGTGGGGCTCCCCCGTGGGCACCGAGGAGGCCTACCGCACGACCCTGCTCGGCTCCTCGCGCGTGGCCACCTTCCGCACCTTCGCCAACTGCGTCACGGCCGTCCGCGCCTACGTGGACCACCACCACTTCACCGCCGCCTACCGCTCCCCCTTCGACGAGGCCCCGCGCACCGCGTCGCCCTCCTACCGCAAGGCCGAGGCCCTGATGCGCCCCGGCCGGCAGCTCAGCGAGCACGCCGCGAAGCAGCTCCTGCGCGCGTACGGCATCCGCGTACCGCGCGAACAGCTCGTCACCAGCGCGGCCGCGGCCGTCCGCGCCGCCGGGCAGGTCGGCTATCCCGTCGTCATGAAGGCCTCCGGCGCGCGGATCGCCCACAAGACCGAACTCGGCCTCGTCCGGATCGGCCTCACCTCCGCCAGCCAGGTCCGCGACGCCTACCGCGACCTCACCGACATCGCCCGCTACGAGGACATCGACCTCGACGGCGTCCTGGTCTGCCAGATGGTGGAGCGCGGCGTCGAGATGGTCGTCGGCGTCAGCCAGGACCCGCTGTTCGGGCCCACCGTGACCGTGGGGCTCGGCGGGGTGCTCGTGGAGGTCCTGCACGACACCTCGGTCCGCGTGCCGCCCTTCGGCGAGGACCAGGCCCGCGCGATGCTCGACGAGCTGCGCGGCCGGGCCCTCCTGGACGGGGTGCGCGGGGCGCCGCCGTCCGACCTGGACGCCCTGGTCGAGGTCGTCCTGCGCGTCCAGCGCATGGCCCTCGAACTGGAGGGGCGGCTCGCGGAGCTGGACATCAACCCCCTGATGGTCCTCGGCCGCGGGCAGGGGGCGGTGGCCCTGGACGCCCTCGTGCGCTGCGGCTGACCGTCGCCGGGCGGGTCAGCGCCCGTCCGCGCCGCGGAACGTACGGCGGTACGCGGTCGGCGTCACGCCCAGGACCGACTGGAGGTGCTGGCGCATGGACTGGGCCGTGCCGAAGCCGCACTCGCGGGCGACCCGGTCGACGGACAGGGCCGTGGACTCCAGGAGGTGGCGGGCCCGCTCCACCCGCTGCCGGGTCAGCCACTGACCGGGGCTGACGCCGACCTCCTCGCGGAAGCGGCGGGTGAAGGTGCGCACCGACATGGCCTCCTGCTCGGCGAGGTCGCGCAGCTGGAGCGGCTCGTGCAGGCGGCCGAGCGCCCAGGCCCGCGCGGTGGTCGTCGTCGCAAGGCGCGGCTCGGGCACCGGGCGCTGGACGTACTGCGCCTGCCCGCCGTCGCGGTGCGGCGGTACGACCGTGGAGCGGGCCACCTCGTTGGCGACGGCCGAGCCGTGGTCGCGGCGCACCACGTGCAGACACAGGTCGAGGCCCGCGGCGACCCCGGCGGACGTGAGCACGTCCCCGTCGTCGATGAACAACACGTCCGCGTCGACCTCGATGCGCGGGAAGAGCCGCTGGAAGTGGACCGCGTGCGCCCAGTGCGTGGTCGCCGGGCGGCCGTCCAGGAGGCCCGCCGCCGCCAGGACGTAGCCGCCCGTGCAGATCGACACCATCCGGGTGCCGGGGCGCACCCGCGCGAAGGCGGCGGCGAGGTCATCGGTCAGACGGCCCTCCTCGTACACGGGGCCCAGCTCGTGCGACGCGGGCACCACGACGGTGTCGGCGGCGGCGAGCGCCTCGGGTCCGTGCTCGACGAGGACGGCGAAGTCCGCGTCCGTGCGGACCGGCCCCGGCGGCCGTACGGAACAGGTCACGACCTCGTACAGGCGCCGCCCTTCGGCATCGCGCGCGCGGCCGAAGATGCGCTGGGGAATGCCCAGCTCGAAGGGGATGACACCGTCCATGACGAGGACGGCGACGCGGTGTGGGGCCGGAGCCCGCCGCCCCCGCCCGCCCCCGCGCACCCGCTGCTCGGCCATGGCCCGATCCTAGCGAACGCTGTCCCCCCGGCCACTCGATCGCCCCGGTCCCGAACCGGATGCTGGCTGACGTGACCCAGACAACCGAGACCTCCGCACGGGCGGGCGGCGCCGAGTCCCCAGGGGGCCCGCGGCGGCGGACGCCCCGCGTCCACCGCGCCTGGTTCGTCGCCGCCGTCACCTTCGTGACGATCATCGGCGGCGCCGCCTTCAACTCCCTGCCCGGCCTGCTCATCGACCCCCTGCACGAGGAGTTCGACTGGTCCCGGGGCGAGATCGGCCTCGCCGTCTCCGTCGACATGGCGCTGTACGGGCTCACCGCGCCGTTCGCCGCCGCGCTCATGGACCGCTTCGGCATCCGCAAGGTCGTCGTGACCGCGCTCGGCCTGGTCGCGGCGGGCGCGCTGCTCAGCGTGTGGATGACCGCGAGCTGGCAGCTGCTGCTCTACTGGGGCCTCCTGGTCGGCCTCGGCACCGGGTCCATGGCGCTCGCCTTCTCCGCGACCGTCACCAACCGCTGGTTCGTCGAGCGGCGCGGCCTGGTCACCGGCGTCCTGACGGCGGCGGGCGCCTCCGGCCAGCTGGTGTTCCTGCCGCTGTGCGCGTGGATCGTGGCCGAGCACGGGTGGCGGCCCGCGTCCGTGACGGTCGCGCTGGCCGCGCTCGTCGTGGTGCCGTTCGTCTGGCTGCTCCTGCGCGACCACCCCGCGGACGTCGGACTCGCCCCGTACGGGGGCGAGTTCACGCCCAAGCCGGAGCCCACGCGGGGTGCCGCCGTGCGGACCGTGCGGGTGCTGCTCGACGCGGCGCGCACCGGCCCGTTCTGGCTGCTCGCGGGGACCTTCGCGATCTGTGGGGCGTCCACCAACGGGCTCGTCCGCACGCACTTCGTGCCGTCCGCGCACGACCACGGCATGCCGGTCACCGCCGCGGCGTCGCTGCTCGCCGTGATCGGCGTCTTCGACGTCGTGGGCACGATCGCCTCCGGCTGGCTCACCGACCGCTTCGAGGCCCGGCGCCTGCTCGCCGTCTACTACGCGCTGCGCGGCGTCTCGCTGGTGTTCCTGCCGATCCTGCTCGCGCCCAGCGTGCACGTGCCGATGGTGTTCTTCATCGTCTTCTACGGGCTCGACTGGGTGGCCACGGTGCCGCCCACGCTCGCCCTGTGCCGGGAGCACTACGGGGCCGACAGCGCGATCGTCTTCGGCTGGGTGCTCGCCTCGCACCAGGTCGGGGCGGCGCTCGTGGCCTTCCTCGGCGGCGTGGCCCGGGACGTCTTCGGCTCCTACGACGTGGTCTGGTACGCGTCCGGCGGGCTGTGCGCGGCCGCGGCCCTGATGTCCCTGGTGATCCGGCGGGGCACCGGCCGGGGGGCGGAACTCGCGGCCTGAGCGGGCGCCTTCAGGACAGGCGGCCCCGGTGGAAGAGCAGCGGGGCCGCCTCCCCGTCCGTGGCGTCCAGGGCCTCCACCCGGCCGACCACGATGAGGTGGTCGCCGCCGGTGTGCACCGCGTGCACGGCGCAGTCGATCCACGCCACGGCGCCCGCCAGGCGCGGGGCGCCCGTCACGGGCGCGGCGTCGTAGGAGACCCCCGCGAACTTGTCGGCGCCGCTGACCGCGAACGCCCGGCACAGGTCCGCCTGGTCCGCGCCCAGGACGTTGACGCAGAAGACGCCCGCGCGGGCGATGCGCGGCCACGTCGTGGACGTACGGCCCACCATGAAGCAGACCAGGGGCGGGTCCAGGGAGAGCGAGGAGAAGGACTGGCAGGCGAAGCCCGCGGGGCCCAGGGGGGCGTCGCCGGGGGCCGTCACCACGGTCACGCCGGTCGCGAAGGCGCCGAGGACGCGGCGGAACTCGGCCGCGTCGAGCGGCGCGCGCTCGTCCTCGCGGACGGCCCGCAGCCGGGGCCGTGGCGCGACGTCGCCCGCCGCCGTAGGAGCACCCACCGACCTGAGATAACGAACGACCGTGGCCGCCATTCCCGCGTGTCCCATCACGTTCCCCATTGAAGCTGACACCCCGTCAGATTGGAAGGGCCGGAACGGCCCGCCCGCGCCCCGGGCGGGGAGCGCCCCGAAGGGGCGCGGGGCCGTGTCCATGTGCGGCTCCGCCGCATGGGCGCGACCAGCCACGACGGGGCCGCAGCCACCCGAGGCCCTAGCGCCCCTCGTACGTGGGGGTCCGGCGCTCCGCGAAGCTGGCGACGCCCTCCCGCGCGTCCCGGGAGCCCATGTTGATCTCCTGCGCGGCAGCCTCCGCGGCGAGCGCGTCCGCACGCCCGGAGTCCAGCGACGCATTGACGAGCTGCTTGGTGAGGGCGAGGGCCCGGGTGGGCCCGGCGGCAAGCCGCTCCGCCCAGGCGCGGGCGGTCTTCTCCAGGTCGCCGTCCGGCACGACCCGGTTGACGAGCCCGAGGCGCTCGGCGTCGGCCGCGGCGAGCGCGTCCCCGAAGAACATCAGCTCCTTCGCGCGCTGCGGGCCGACCAGCCGCGGCAGCAGATAGGCCCCGCCGCCGTCCGGGACGAGCCCCCTGCGGACGAACACCTCGATGAACGCGGCCGATTCGGCGGCGAGCACCAGGTCGCAGGCCAGGGCCAGATGGGCGCCGAGCCCCGCGGCGGTGCCGTTCACGGCGGCGATCACGGGCTTCTCGCAGTCGAGCACCCCGGTGATCAGCCGCTGCGCCCCCTCGCGCAGGGTCCGCGCGATGTCCCCCACGACCCGCTCGCCCCCGGCGGCCACGCCCCGCAGGTCGGCCCCCGAGCAGAAGGCCCCACCTCCCCCGGTGATCACGACGGCCCGCGTGCCCGGGTCCCGGGAGGCCTCCCCCAGCAGGCCGATGAGCTGGTCCCGGTCGACCGGAGCGAGCGCGTTGCGCACCTCGGGGCGGTCCAGGGTGATCCAGGTGACGTGGTGGCTGGTGGTGCGGTGGATCCGGGGGTCTGCCATGGCGGGGTCCGCTCTCTGAGAGGGGTGGTCGGGCCTGTCGGCCGGGAGGGGGCGGTCCGCGCCGCCCGGGGAGCGGACGCGTCAGAACACCACCACCCCCCGCGCCACCCGCCCCGCCTCCGCGTCCGCGCGGGCGCGGGGGAAGTCCTCCACCGCGTACGTGCGCGTCACCAGCTCGTCCAGGAGCAGCCGGCCCGCCAGATGGAGCTCCGCGTACAGCGCGAAGTCCCGCTGGGGACGGGACGATCCGTAGCGGCAGCCGAGGATGGACTTGTCCAGGAACAGCGAGGAGACGACGAACGACGCCTCGGCGGTGGCGGACGGCATCCCGAGGAGCACCGCCTGCCCGTGCCGGTCCAGGAGGTCCACGGCCTGCCGGACGAGCTCGACCCGGCCCACGCACTCGAAGGCGTGGTCCGCGCCGGTCGGCAGGATCTCCGCCATGCCCTCCGCCGACGGCAGGAAGTGCGTGGCGCCGAACCGCCGCGCCGCCTCCTCCTTGTCCGGGTTCGCGTCGACGGCCACGATCGGTCGCGCGCCCGCGATCCGCGCGCCCTGGAGCACGTTGAGCCCGATGCCTCCCGCGCCGATGACGACGACGGAGTCCCCGTACGCGACCCGGGCCCGGTTGAGGACCGCGCCGACGCCGGTGACCACCGCGCAGCCGATGAGCGCGGCGGACGTCAGGGGGATCTCCTTGGGGATCCGCACGGCCTGCACGGCCTTGACGAGGGTCCGCTCGGCGAAGGACGAGTTCGCCGCGAACTGGTACAGCGGCGTCCCGCCCCGCGTGAACGGCTGCCGGGGCGTCCCGATCGCCTTGCGGCACATGGTGGGCCGCCCCCGGTGGCACTCGGCGCAGGCCCCGCAGTTCGCGATCGTCGACAGGGCCACGTGGTCACCGGGGACGACGTGCGTGACGCCGGGCCCCACGGCCTCCACCACGCCCGCGCCCTCGTGCCCGAGCACCACCGGCACCGGGAACGGGATCGTCCCGTCGAGCACCGACAGGTCGCTGTGGCAGAGCCCGGCCGCCGCGACGGCCACCAGGACCTCGCCGGGACCCGGGTCCCGGACCTGGAGGTCGTCGACGACCTGCACGCTCCGCCCGTCGAACACCACGCCCCTCATCGCACACCCCTCACCGAGGCCCCCGGGCCTCTCTCGGCAGACCGAGCACGCGCTCGGCGATGATGTTCCGCTGGATCTCGTCGGAGCCGCCGTAGATCGTGTCGGCGCGCGAGAAGAGGAAGAGCCGCTGTGCCGCGTCGAGTTCGTAGGGCGCCCCGGCCGACCAGTCGCCGGGCCCCGCCGCGCCGAGCGCCCCGCGCACCCGCACCGCGAGCTCCCCGAGCCGCCGGTGCCAGCCGCCCCACAGGAGCTTCGCGACGCTGGGCGCGCCCGGGTCGCCGCCGCCGAGGGTCCGCAGCGCGTTCCACCGCATGACCAGCAACTCGGCCCAGAGCGCCGTCAGTTGCTCCCGCAGCACCGGATCGCGCACCGCGCCGCCGCGCACCGCGTCCCGGACGACGGCCGCCAGCTCCGCCGCGAAGCCGATCTGCTGGGCGAGCGTCGACACGCCGCGCTCGAAGCCGAGCAGCCCCATCGCGACGCGCCACCCCGCGCCCTCGCCCCCGACGACGTGTGCGGCACGCGCGCGGGCCCCGTCGAAGAAGACCTCGTTGAACTCGGCCGTCCCGGTGAGCTGCCGGATGGGCCGCACCTCGATCCGCCCCGGCTGGTCCATCGGCACGAGCAGGAACGACAGGCCCTCGTGCCGCCGCGCCCCGCCGCCACCGGTGCGCGCGAGCACGAAGCACCAGTCGGCCTCGTGCGCGAGCGAGGTCCAGGTCTTCTGGCCGCTGATCCGGTACGCGTCCCCGTCGCGCTCGGCGACCGTGCGGACGCCCGCGAGGTCGGAGCCCGCGCCCGGCTCGCTGTACCCCTGGCACCACAGGGCCTGCCCACGGGCGATGTCCGGCAGGAACTCGTCCTGCTGCTCCTCGCTCCCGTACGCGAGCAGCGTCGGCGCGAGCAGCTTCTCGCCGATGTGCCCACAGCGGCCGGGCGCCCGCACGCCCGCGTACTCCTCGGCCCACACGACCTGCTGGGTGAGCGAGGCCGTACGGTTGCCGTACGCGCCCGGCGCCGTGTCCCAGCCGATGCCGATCCACCCGCCGCGCCCCAGCTCCCGCTCCCAGGCCCGGCGCAGGCCCGGGTCCTCGTGCTCGCCGCCGGGCCCGCCGCGCCCCGCGGCCGCCGCGAAACCGCCTCCCAGATGCCCGTCGAGCCACTCCCGGGCCGCGGCCCTGAACTCCTCGTCCGCGGGCCCGAATGCGAAGTCCACGGCCGGGCCTAGGCGGTGGGGCCCGACGCGGACCCGCCGGCCGGGCCTCCGGGCGGGGCGCCCGGGCCCGCGTTGGGCCGCGCACCCTCCGCCGCCGCCCGCGCCATCGCCTCCACCCGCTCCAGGAGCGGCATCGGGTCGGCACCCACCGTGCCCGGCAGCAGGTCCGCGATCCGCTGGGGCGTCCAGCCGCCCTCGGCGTACGCGGCCCGCAGCTCGCGCGGCTGCGCCCACACCGCGATCTTGGGCCCGGCGACGGTGTACACCTGCCCGGTGATCCGCTCGTCCCGAGCCCGGTCGCTGAGCAGATACACCACGAACGCCGCGACGTCCTCCGGCTCGCCGATCTCCGTCAGCTCCATCGGTACGTTCGCGGACATCCGGGTGCGCGCCACGGGCGCCACCGCGTTGGCGGTCACGCCGTACTTGTGCAGACCGAGCGCGGCGCTGCGCACCAGCGAGATGATCCCGCCCTTGGCCGCACTGTAGTTGGCCTGCGCCACGGAGCCCTGGTGGTTGCCGCTGGTGAAGCCGACGAGGGTGCCGGAGCGCTGGGCGCGCATCACGGCGGACGCGGCCCGGAAGACGGTGAAGGTGCCCTTGAGATGCGTGGCGAGGACCGGGTCCCACTCCCGCTCGGTCATGTTGAACAGCATCCGCTCGCGCAGGATCCCGGCGACGCACACGGCCCCGTCGAGCCGCCCGTACGCGGCGCGGGCCACGTCGACGACGCGCTGCCCGCCCGCCATGGTGGAGATGTCGTCGGCGACGGCCACCGCCTCGCCCCCGGCCGCCTCGATCTCCTTGACCACGGCGTCGGCTATCTCGCTCGTGGGCTCGCCGCCCTCGACCGACACCCCGTAGTCATTGACGACGACCTTGGCGCCCTCGGCCGCCGCGGCGAGGGCGACGGCCCTGCCGATGCCGCGCCCGGCGCCCGTCACGGCGACCACCTTGCCTGCCAAGAAGTTCCCCACACCGGCCCCTTCCCGCGGTTTCTGACGGACCGTTAGATTCTATGACCCGTCAGACACGGTGAGACAAGCCCCGGGGAGGACCCATGTCGGCTCCGCTGCGCGGACCGGACCTGCCGGCCATGCCGCCCGAGTTCCACAAACTCGCCGAGCGGGTCAACAACTGGGGCCGTTGGGGCGCCGACGACGAACTGGGCACCCTGAACCTGATCACCGACGCGGTGGTGCGCGAGGCCGCCGCCGAGGTGCGCACGGGCCGCCGCGTCCCGCTCGCGCTGCCGCTGCGCCACGACGGCGTCCAGGCGGGCCTGATCCCCGGCCGGGTCAACCCGCTGCACACGATGGTGCAGATCAACCAGTGCCTCTTCGGCCCCGGCACGGTCGCGACCAGCGACGACGCGGTCACCATGGGCCTCCAGGCGGCCACCCACTGGGACGCCCTCCCGCACGTCTCGCACTCGGGCCTGCTCTACAACGGCCGCCCCGCCGACAGCGTCACGGCCCACGAGGGCGCCCGCTTCAGCGGCATCGAGAAGGTCCCGCACCTCCTCTCGCGCGGCGTCCTGCTCGACGTGGCGCGCGCCCACGGCCTGGACCGGCTGCCCGGCGACCACGCGGTGACTCCCGAAGACCTGTCCCTGGCCGAGGAGTTCGGCGGCGTCACGGTGCGCGCCGGGGACGTCGTCCTCGTCCGCACGGGCCAGGTCCAGCTCTATCTGGCGGGCGACAAGCACGCGTACGCGCTGCCGTCGCCCGGGCTCTCCTGCCGCACCCCGGAGTGGTTCCACGCGCGGGACGTGGCGGCCGTCGCCAACGACACGCTCACCTTCGAGATCTTCCCGCCGGAGATCGAGAACCTGTGGCTGCCGGTGCACGCCCTCCACCTGGTGGAGATGGGCATGCTCCAGGGCCAGAACTGGAATCTCGAAGAGTTGTCCACAGCCTGTGGAGAAGAGCGGCGCCACAGCTTCCTGCTCGCGGCGATGCCCGAGCCGTTCACGGGCGCGACGGGCACCCCGGTGGCCCCGGTGGCCGTCTTCTGACCCGTGCGGAGTTCGGGTGGCGGCGCGTCGGCGCTCCGCCCCGAGCGCGTGACCGCGCGCCGCCATCCGGCTCCGGCGTACGAGCCCCGCCCCCCTTCTGCCCTGAAAGGAGCGCGACGCCGAATCGCGAACCGCACCTCGCCGAGGACCGGGCCACAGGCTCCACCGTCCCTCGACGTCCCCTCGCGGCGAATCGCTGCCCACCAGCGTGATCAACCGAATACGGTACGTCAACACCCGTCCGGGGATTTATGAATTATGCCGCTTTTGCACCGCCCGCGCACGGCCGCGCACCGTGGCACGCGACGGCGCACGCGCCAGCACACCGGGGGCACGACGAGCATCCGACAAGCGACGCCACCCAGCCGTCAGCGGCACCGTCAAGCCCGTCCGGCGTTCGAGGGCGAGGCGCGAAGCGCCAAGAGAAGCGGGGGCACGGGGGCGGCAGCCCCCGGTTCGGGAAGGGGCGCCCGCGCGCGGAGCGCGCTGATGGACACAGTGAGGCGCACCGCGAGGGAAGGTCAGCGCACCCCGAGAGCAACCTCTTCATACGCGAGCCCCCGCGAAGCGGAAGCGGCGGCGGCGTCGCACCGATCGACCTCGCACCAGATCCGCTTGCCGCCCCCCTCCGGCTGCCAGCCCCACCGATCCGCGAGCCCGTCCACGAGTTCGAGCCCGCGCCCGTTGGTCTCGTCACCTTCCGCGTGCCGCGGCCGCGGCGGCCGCGCGCTGCGGTCCGTGACCTCGACGCGCACCGTGCCGGGCTCACTGGCGGGCACACCGGGGAGCCGCATGCGCAGGACGGCCGGACAGCCGGTGTGCACCACGGCGTTGGTGACGAGCTCCGAGATCAGCAGGATGAGCGTCTCGGCCAGCGGCTCGTCCGCCGCTATGCCGGACCCGGCGAGCCGTGACCGCGCCCATCTGCGGGCCCGCCCCACTTCCGCGGGGTCCGGCCCGACTTCCAGCTGAACTTGAAGCACCTGCACCGCTCACACCATCCGAACCGGCGGACACAACGCCTCGTGACGCCCCGGGGTCACGGAACGTGAGCCCCTGAGGAGACAGCATGGTTGACGTACAGTCACCCCAACAAGCGCTTCGGGCATATTCCAGCGCGAAGGAGTACGCGTGCGGCATACTGTGCGACGCGCGCCGCAGGGGGTCGAACAGGCGGGCGCTCGGCCGCGTCCTGTGCGGCGAGCGGAGCGCGTCACCAGGCGCGGAGCTGCCTCGGGGGCAACACCGGCACGGCTCGGCCTCAGGACCACTCGCATCTGACACAAGGTACCGGAGCCGGGCGCCGACTCCGCGTCGCGACGAGTCACGCGTAGGACACAACCCGATATCGACGCTCAGTAGCCTTCCCGCCGTTTCCGAGTTTCTCAAGTCGATCAAGCCGCCCGCCAGCACTGCGTGACGAAGCGACCCCAACGAGCGATGCGGAGGCCGGGGCACGGCGGCCGCACGCCGCGTCACAGCGCGGCGGCCAGCTCCTCCTCCGCGCGGGCCGCCGTCGTGCCGAGTCCGGCCCGCACCCAGGCCCGCTTCAGATGCAGGTGCACGTCCGCCTCCCAGGTGAACCCCATGCCGCCGTACACCTGGAGGCAGTCGCGGGCGTTGCGCGCGGCGGCGTCGTCGGCGAGGAGTTTGGCCCCGGCCACCTCGCCCGGATCGCCCGTGACGGCGGCGGCGTACACGGCGGCACGCGTCACCTCGGTGCGCACGAGCAGCTCGGCGCACAGGTGCTTGACCGCCTGGAAGGCGCCGACGGGCTGCCCGAACTGCTCCCGCTCGCGGGCGTATTGGACGGCCAGGTCGCGGGTGCGGCAGGCCGACCCGAGCTGTTCGGCGGCGAGCAGCAGCGAGGCGTCGCCCGGCGCTCCGGCGCGCCCGCCCGGGACGCGGTGCAGGGGCGTCAGCGGGTCCACGGAGCGCAGGGCCTCGGCGCCGGTGGCGTCCCCCAGGACGACGTCGGCCGCGTCGAGCCAGGGAACGAGCGTGCCGTCCACGGCGGTCACGACCACCTCGCCGGCCGCCGCGCCCTCGACGTCGCCCGCCGCGAGGAACGTCGCCGCCAGGGGCCCGGGCAGCAGCGCCCGCCCGGCCTGCTCGAAGAGGAGCACCGCCTCGGCGGCGCCGAGGCCGAGCCCGCCGCGCGCCTCCGGGACGCACAGGGCGAAGAACCCGGCCTCGCCGAGGGCCCGCCAGAGCCCTCGGTCGAGGCCGGGCGCGGCCACGGCGGCCCGCAGCGCCTCCCGGCCGAAGCGGCGTTCGAGCAGCGCGCGGAAGCCGTCGCGCAACGCCCCCTGGTCGTCGCCGGGTTGGAAGTCCACTTGGGCCGTCACCGCCCCTTCGGCAGTCCGAGGATCCGCTCGGCCACGATGTTCCGCTGGATCTGCGAGGTGCCCGCGGCGATGGTGTACGACAGCGAGGAGAGCCGCTCCCGGGTCCAGGGTCGCCCCAGGTCGAGGGCCCCGTCCCCGAGGACCTCGGCGGCGGCGTCGTACAGCTCCTGACGTGCGTGCGAATAGCGCAGCTTGAACACCGAACCGCCCACGCCGGGCACGCCGCCGGTGCGCTGGGCCTCGCTCACGTTCCACTGCGTGAGGCGCCACAGGGCCTGGAACTCGGCGCTCAGGCGCCCGAGTCGGCGGCGCAGCACCGGGTCGTCCCAGCGGCCGTTCGCGCGGGCCTCGCGGGCGAGCTCGCCGAGCACGCGGCGGCAGGCGACCACCTCGCCGACGAAGGCGGTGCCGCGTTCGAAGGACAGCGTCACCATGGTGACGCGCCAGCCGTCGTCCTCGGCGCCGACCCGGTTGGCGACGGGCACGCGCACCTCGTCGAGGAAGACCTCCGCGAACTCCGTGGACCCGGCGAGCGTCCGCAGCGGCCGCACCGTGATCCCCGGCGCGTCCATCGGCAGGGCGAGCCAGCTGATGCCCCGGTGCTTCGGCGCTTCGGGGTCGGTCCGCACGAGGAGTTCGCACCAGTCGGCGACCTCGGCGTGCGAGGTCCAGACCTTGGAGCCGCTCACCACGTAGTGATCGCCGTCGCGCCGCGCGCGGGTGCGCAGCGACGCCAGGTCCGATCCCGCGTCCGGTTCGCTGAAGCCCTGACACCAGACCTCGTCGCCGCGCAGGATCGGCTCCAGCCAGCGGGCCCGCTGCTCGGGGGTGCCCTCGGCGGCGATGGTGGGCCCGGCGTGCAGCAGCCCGACGAAGTTCGCGCCCACGTACGGCGCCCCGGCGCGCTCGCTCTCCTCCAGGAAGATCATCCGCAACGTGGGCGACGCCTCCCAGTGGACGTCCGCGTACCCGGCGTCGTACAGCGTCCGCTGCCAGCCGGTGTCGTACGCGCGCCGCCCGGGCCAGTCGAGCGGGTCCGGCCGCTCGGGCAGCTTGGGCAGCACGTCGGCGAGCCAGTCCCGCAGCCGGGCGCGGAAGTCCTCCTCCTGCGTGGTGTACGAGAGGTCCACCGGGGTCACCCGCCTCGACAGTTTCTGATGGGCCGTCAGGCGGCAGGCTAGCCCCGCGCCCCTGGACCAACAAGGCGTGGCGCCCTACGCTCTGCGCACGATCTGACGAAGCGTCAGCAACGGGCGCCGTCGGGCCGTTCCGTCGTCCGGCCGTCCGAGGGGGCACCCCGTGACCGACACCGCCCACGCGCTCGCCGCCAGCCGCACCCTGTGGGAGCTGATCGAGCGGCGCGCCGCGCTCACCCCCGGCGCCCCCGCGCTCGTCCAGGCGGCCGACGACCCCGGCGACGACCGGACCCTCACCTTCGGCGGCCTGCGGGAGCGCTGCGAGCGGGTCGCGGCGGGCCTGTACGAGCGGGGGGTCGGGCCCGGCACCGTCGTCGCCTGGCAGCTGCCCACGCGCATCGAGACCGCCGTGCTCTCCTTCGCCCTGGCCCGGCTCGGCGCCGTCCAGTCCCCCGTCATCCCGTTCTACCGCGACCGCGAAGTCGGCTTCGCGCTGCGCGAGTCCAAGGCCGAGTTCTTCGCGGTGCCCGGGGTGTGGCGGGGCTACGACCACACGGGGCTGGCCCGCCGCCTCGGCGCGCGCGGCGTCTTCACCGCGTACGACGAACTGCCCGACGGCGACCCCGGCACGCTGCCCGCGCCGCCGCGCGACGGCACGGCCGTGCGCTGGATCTACTGGACCTCCGGCACGACCTCCGACCCCAAGGGCGTGCTGCACACGGACCGTTCGCTGATCGCGGGCGGCGCGTGCCTCGCCCACGCCCTGAAGCTCTCCCCGCGCGACGTCGGCTCCATGGCCTTCCCCTTCGCGCACATCGCGGGGCCCGACTACACGGTGATGCTGCTCCTGTACGGCTTCCCCGCCGTGATGTTCGAGCGCTTCGCGCTGCCGGAGGCCCTGGACGGCTACCGGCGCCACGGGGTGACCGTCGCGGGCGGCTCCACCGCCTTCTACTCGATGTTCCTCGCCGAGCAGCGCAAGGACCCCGACCGGCCCCTCGTCCCCACCCTCAGGCTGCTCGCGGGCGGCGGCGCCCCGAAGCCGCCCGAGCTGTACCACGCCGTGGTCCGCGAGCTGGGCTGTGAGCTCACCCACGGCTACGGCATGACCGAGGTCCCCATGATCACGATGGGCTCCCCCGACGACAGCCCCGAGCACCTCGCCACCACGGAGGGCCGCCCGCCCGCGGGCATGGAGATCCGCGTCACCGACCCCGCGGGCCGGCAGCTGCCCGCCGGCGAGGACGGCGAGGTGCGGCTGCGCGGCGAGGCCGTCTGCCGCGGCTACCTCGACGCGGCGGCGACCCGCGAGGCCTTCGACGCCGACGGCTTCCTGCGCACCGGCGACCTCGGCCACGTCCTGGCCTCCGGGCACCTGGTGCTCACCGGCCGCGCCAAGGACGTCATCATCCGCAAGGGCGAGAACATCTCCGCCAAGGAGATCGAGGACCTGCTGCACGGCCACCCCGCCGTGGCCGACGTGGCGGTGATCGGCCTGCCCGACCCCACCCGCGGCGAACGCGTCTGCGCCGTCGTGGAACGCGCCCCCGGCGCCCCCGCCCTGACCCTCGCGGAGGCGACCGCACACCTGCGCACCGCGGGCCTGTCCGTCCACAAGCTCCCCGAACAGCTGGAACTCGTGGACGAACTGCCGCGCAACGACGCCCTGCGCAAAGTGCTCAAGTACCGATTGCGGGAGCGGTACGCCGGCTGAAGACGGCGGGACAGCGCTCCGCGCCGGGGCCCGGCCTGCGGAGCCGGGAGTCACGGGTGGGCGGGTGGGAGAAATCCGCCGCGAAGCGGCGGCACGGGAACCCGCTACTCAGGGACGGTGAAGTACGACGCGAAGGCCGCCAGGACCTGCTCCTCGGTCACCGGCCCGAGGCCCTGCGCGGCCAGGGCCGCGATCTCCCGCTGCACGCCCAGGGCCCGCAGGGCCCGCTCCACGTCCGCCCCCTGTACGGCCCCGTCGCCGTCCGCCAAGGACAACGCCGCGTGCAGGAACGGCCGCGCGATCTCCGCGAACCGCGCCGGGTTGTCCCGCAGCCGCTTCACGGCTCCGCCCACGAACTCGTCCCGGGTGATCCGCTGGTCCCCGTCGCGGTCGGCGATGCCCGCCATGCCCTGCCAGAACGCCTCGGCGCCGATGTACAGGGCCTGGCCCTTCTCGGACCGCGCGGTCACCCCGAACTCGGCGAGCAGCGCCGCGGCCGCCGTGCTGAAGTCCTCACGGGAGATGTAGCCGTTGCCGTCCTGGTCGAAGGTGGCGAAACGGGCCGCGATCCTACGCTCGTACTCGGCACTGTCCATGGTGTTGGGGCCGCCTCACTTCTCATGCGGTGGAGTCTTCCGGCGCGGCCGTGGGCCGCCCCGGACGTCCTTCAGGTATCTGTCCAGCGAGCGTACGACGCCGTCGGCCGCCGGGAGGCGGAAAAGCGACGCTTGTGCCAAGACCGCGGGAATTCCGCGACAAGAGCGTGTCGCGGACGCGCCCCGGGCCCGGCGGTGGCGCCGACGGCGGCATCCGCTCGGAAAGGTTGTACCAGCAAGCCGATCTTGGCGGGGAGACGGGGTTCCGCTTCTGCCGCGGGCCCTACGCCGACAGGGGTTCCGCCGCGTCGTCCACGGCCCGCTCCGCGTCCGGGTACACCTCGAACAGGCGCCGTACGCCGAGGGCCGCGAGGACCCGGTTGACGTGCGAGCCCTCCACCGCCCCCCGGGCGGGCAGGATCAGCCGCAGACGGCCCCGGCACGAGCGCATGAGGCGGCGCGTGGCGATCAGTACGCCCACGCCACTGGAGTCGCAGAACAGCACGTCGGACAGGTCGAGGACCAGGCTGCGGCGGCCCTCGGCCACCGCCTCGTGCACCCGCTGGCGCAGCACCGGCGACGTCAGGAGGTCCATCTCACCCGAGACCCGCAGCACGGCCCAGCCCTGCTGCTCGCCGACGGCAACCTTCAGCGTCACGCGCCACGCCTCTCGTCCACCGAACCCACCAGAACCCCTCCGCTTCCCTGCTTCGCGGCTGCCCCACCGTCGTTCCATGAAACACCAGGCCCGCGCGGGCACGGGAAGCGGGCGTTGCGGACGAGCCGGTCAATATCATCCGCGGCGCCCCGAAGCCCCGCGTTGCCGCAAAGAGCGGGAAAGCACGGGGAAAGACAGGTGCGTCCTCGGGGACGCCGACTACATTCGATTCAACGGTGAAGGTGAGCACGGCGAGTGCACGAGGGGGCCGCATGCCGAAGGACGCGCCGCGTCGTTGGGACCGCCGCATGCAACAGCGGCTCTCCCACGGGGAAGCGGCGGCACTCGGAGAGCTGTACGACCGCTTCGCCTCGCTCGTGCACGGCCTCGCGCACCGCGTGCTCGGCGACGTCGCGGCGGCCGACCGCATCACGCGCGACGTGTTCACGCACGTGTGGGAGAACCCCGACGCGTACGACCCCAAGCAGGGCCCGCTGCGCTCCTGGATCGCCACGCTCGCCCACCAGCAGGCCGTGCGCAGGCTGCGCCAGACCGAGTCCGCCGCGCTCGCCCGGGGCGGCGCGGGCACCACGGAGGACCTGGAGCGCAAGGTGCGCCGCGCCTCCGCCGCCGCCCGCGCCGACTACATCGTCACGGCCATGCCCGCCCCGCTGCGCGCCGCGCTCGAACTGGCCTACTTCCAGCGGCGCGACTACCGCCAGACCGCCGCCGACCTCGGCGTCACCGAGGACGAGGCCCGCCGCAGGCTCCGCCTCGGCCTACAACTGCTCTCCACCGCCCACGACGCCACCGCGACCGCCTTCGGCGACGGCCCCTCCGATCAGGACCACGGCGCGCACGGGTACGGGAGAGCGCTGTGAACTGGCCGGGCCGCCCCGATCCGTACGGCAGCGGGGACGAGGGCACGGGCCGCGGGCCCGACGAGGAGTTCCCCGCGGGCGGCGGGGCCGCGGGCGCCGGGCGGGACGGCGGCGGCGT
The DNA here is from genome assembly GCF_022698285.1 of Streptomyces sp. AN091965. NCBI lineage: Bacteria > Bacillati > Actinomycetota > Actinomycetes > Kitasatosporales > Streptomycetaceae > Streptomyces > Streptomyces sp. AN091965. Next base: position 4,540,466 of record NZ_JALDMY010000001.1, read on the forward strand.
CGGCAAGCCGCGCATACCGGCCCCGCGCGCCTCCGTGGAGGACACCGGCGCTCCCCTGCCCGACGCCGGGCCCGCCGGGTTCGCGCCCGAGCCCCTCGTGCTCGACCACCGCGTACTGAAGTCCCTCCTCGGGGCGTGGGCGCTCTCCGCCTGTTCCGCCGCCGAGTCGATGGCCGTCGAGGAGCACCTCGGCGACTGCGGGCCGTGCGCGGAGGAGGCACTGCGGCTGCGGGACGCCGTCGGGCTGCTCCACCCCGAGGAGAGCCTCGACCTCGACCCCGGCCTGCGCACCCGCGTCCTGGCGAGCTGCCTCGGACGGCGCCCGCCCCGCATCCCGCTGCCGGAGTGGGCCGCTCCGTACGACGCGGAGACCGCCCGGCTCGACGCGCTGCTCCAGGACATCGGGGACTCCGAGTGGCACGCCCCGGTGCGGCTGCGCTGGTTCGACGACGACCACCCCGTGACCCGCAAGACCACCGTCGCGGGAGTGATCGCCCACCTCCTCGCCGTCGACGGCCTGGTCGGCACCGCGCTCGGCCTCGACGACCCGCTGGGCGCCGGGGCGCCGCCGAGCCTCGACCCGGGGGAGCGCACGGAGGCGTACTGGCGCGCGTCGCAGTTCCCGCCCACGCGGGCGGTGCGCGGGCCCTGGCGGGACCAGACGCACGAGCTGATCCGGACGGTGTCGTTCGCGGGCGGCGGATCCGGGCGGCTCGCGGTGACGTACGGGATCGCGCCGGACGCGCCCGGCGGCCCGGCCCAGCGGATCGAGCTGCCGCTGCGCGACTCCATGCTGGAGCGGGCCTTCGAGTGCTGGATCCACGCGGAGGACATCGCGCAGGCCGTCGACTACCCGTACGAGCCGCCCGCGCCCCGGCATCTGCACCACATGATCGACCTGGCGGCGCGGCTGCTGCCCGCGACGCTGGCCGAGCGGCGCCGGGCCGGGCGTGCGGGGCCCGCGCGGGAGCTCGTCGCCGCGGGGGCGCCGGGGCGCAGCCTGCGTCTTGAGGTCGAGGGCGTCGGAGGCGGCGAGTGGCTGATCCCGCTCGACTCGCCCGGGGCCAGCGGCTCCGCCGACCTGGAGGTCGCGCACGTGGCCCTGGACGGCGTGGAGTTCTGCCGGCTCGCCGCGGGCCACGTGTCCCCCGAGGAGGCAGCAGCGGGCCAGGTGGGCGACCGCGAAGCCATCCGGGACGTCCTGTTCGCCGCTGCGTCCTTGAGCCGCATGTAGCGGCGGAGGTCAGGCGAAGACGACCGTGCGGTGGCCGTTCAGGAGGATGCGGTGCTCCGCGTGCCACTTGACCGCCCGGGCGAGGGCCTGGCACTCGACGTCCCGCCCGATGGCGACGAGCTGCGCGGGAGTCACCTCGTGCCCCACCCGCTCGACCTCCTGCTCGATGATCGGCCCCTCGTCGAGGTCCGCGGTCACGTAGTGCGCGGTGGCACCGATCAGCTTCACGCCGCGCGCGTGCGCCTGGTGGTACGGCCGCGCGCCCTTGAAGCTCGGCAGGAACGAGTGGTGGATGTTGATGATCCGCCCGCTGAGCTGCTTGCAGAGGTCGTCAGAGATCACCTGCATATAGCGGGCGAGCACGACGAGCTCGACGTCCAGGTCCCGGACGAGCTGAAGGAGGCGCGCCTCCGCGTCGGCCTTGGTGTCCTTGGTGACCGGGATGTGGTGGAACGGAATCCCGTACGAGGCGGACAGCTCGGCGAAGTCCGTGTGGTTGGAGACGACGGCCGCGATCTCCACCGGCAGGGCGCCGATGCGGGAGCGGAAGAGCAGGTCGTTCAGGCAGTGGCCGAACTTGGAGACCATCAGGACGACCCGCATCCGGTCCTCGGCCCGGTGGATCTGCCAGTCCATGTGGAACGAGTCGCCGATCGCGGCGAAGCTCGCGCGCAGCTTGTCCACGGTGACGGGCGACTCCGCCGAGAAGTGGACCCGCATGAAGAACAGTCCGGTGTCGTGGTCGCCGAACTGCTGGCTGTCCTCGATGTTGCAGCCGGTCATGAACAGATAGCTCGACACGGCGTGCACGATGCCCTGTTTGTCCGGGCAGGAGAGCGTGAGGACGTACTGCTCGGCGCGGTCGGTCGTGCGGTCGGTGCGCTGGTCGCTCACGGCGGCGGACTGCTCGTTCATCCGCCCAGGGTCCCATATCCGGACGGGCCCCCCGGCCCCGTACCGCGGCCGCTCAGGCCGACCGCGTGAGGATGCGCAGGACCTCCAGGGTGCGCGGCGCGCTGTCCGGGTCGTCGTCGTCACCGGTCGCGAGCCGTACGTGCGCGTCCCGCGCCGCCCGCACCGCCTCCGGCCACCCGGGGTGGTCCAGATACGCGGCGACCGCGGCGTCGGGGCCCACCTCGTGCATGATCCGCAGGACCCGCAGCACGGCCGAGTCGACGAGGGCCGCCTCCTGGGAGTCGCGGAAGATCGTCCCGACGTATTTCTCCGCGGACCAGTTGTCCAGCCACGTATCCTCGACAAGGCGGTACACGGCGTCCGTCACGTCCCCGTACTCGTCGCGACCGGCGAGCCAGCACTCCCGCTGGAACTCCTGGTCCGAGAGCATGTGGAGCGCGGAGCGCACATTGCAGCGCCAGCGCCACCACGGCATGTCGTTCGTTGGCATGGCGCCTATGGTCCTTGACCGACGGCCGCGACGGGAAGACTTCTCCGAACCTTGCACGGTCATCGATCGTACGTTCCCACACGTTCCCCGCTTCCCGGGCCCCACCCGTTCACGTGTTCGTCACCGACCGTTGGGTGGGCGTCACTCCCTGGTTGTTCCCCTAGCGGAATCGTGCGGGTCCATGGCCGCCTTGCGACGCGTCTTCCTCCCCCGCCCCGCCGAGACCGCGCACCGAGCGCGCACAGCCGTGCTCAGCGCGGCGGCGCTGGCGGCGTGCGCGTCCCTGACGGCCGGCTGTGGGGTCATCCCCGGTACCACGGGGGGTTCCGGGGATGCCCCCATCACCGTCATGACCTGGGCGCCGGACGGCACCCGGGCCACCAACAAACCCGGCATGCCCGCGATGGCCAAGGCGTTCGCCCGCTGGGTCAACGCGAGCGGCGGCCTCGACGGCCACCAGCTCAAGGTCATCACCTGCAACGACCACAACGACCCGGTGGAGGCCGCGGGCTGCGCCCGCCGGGCCGCCGAGGAGAAGGCGGTCGCGGTCGTCGGCTCGTACAGCCAGCACGGCCGGTCCTTCATGTCCCCCCTGGAGGTCGCGGGCATCCCGTACATCGGCGGCTACGGCCTCACCGACGACGAGTTCTCCAGCCCGCTGTCCTACCCCGTCAACGGCGGCCAGCCCGCGCTGCTCGCGGGCAACGGACGCCAGCTCGCCGGGGTCTGCGACCGCGTGTCCCTGGTGCGGCCCGACACCACCACGGGCGACAACCTCTCCAAGCTCCTCGACTCCGGCCTCGCCGAGGGCGACCGCGCCGCCTCCGCCGACATCCGGGCGCCCGAGGACGCCTCGGACTACACCTGGCAGGCGCGGCAGGCCCTCGAACGCTCCGCGCGCGGCGGCAAGAAGGGCTGCGTGGCGGCGGCGCTCGGCGCGCGCACGGACACGTTCTTCGACTCGTTCCGGCGCGTCGAGGAGGGCTATCCGAAGGTGCGCACCGCCTCGGTACTCGGCAGCGTCGACCAGACCCTCCTGGACCGCACCGGCGGCGCCGACGGCCCGTACGAGGGCGCGTACGTCACCGGCTGGTACCCGGCCGAGCGCGACAAGCGCTGGGAGCCGATGCGCGAGGTGATCCGCGAGCACGCCTTCGACGACACCCGCGTGGACCCCTCGGACGCGGGCGTGCAGACCACCTGGATCGCGTACACCGTGCTGCGGCAGGCCGTCGAGTCGCTGAACGGCGGCGAGGTGACGTCCGGGGCCCTGCGCAAGACCCTCGACCAGGGCCTGCGCGTGGACACCGGCGGGCTCACGCCGATGCTGAGCTGGCGCTTCGACGACATGCTCGCGGCGGGCGAGTACCCGCGTCTGGTGAACGCGGACGTGACCTTCCAGGTGGTGCGCGACGGCCGCCTGGTGGTGACGCGCAGGTCGTTCGTGAACGTGCAGAAGACCCTGGAGTCCGTCCGCTGACCCACGCGCCGCGCCCCGGCTAGAGCTGCGTGGGGTTCCGCTTGGTCAGGCCGTGTTTGTCCGCGATCGCGTTCCACAGCGCCGCCGCCTGCCGCTTGGCCTTGGTGGCCTCGCCGCTCGCGCGGTTGCCCGCCGCCGTCTGCGGGGTCGTGCGGGCGCGGCCCTTGTGGCAGCCCTTCTTGCCGCCGACCTGGTCGGCCCAGGCGGCGTAGTGGTCGTCGGCCGACGCGGAGGCCTTCCAGGCGCGGTTGAGCGCGGCGGTCAGCCGACCGTTCGAGGGCAGCTTGTCGACGGTCAGGCCCGACAGGCGGCCGACGAGGCCGTTGCGCTGCTTGGCCGCGTCGCGCAGGTCGGCCGCGGACTGCCGCAGGTTCTTGCACGTGCCCACGTTGCGCACGGCCCTGATCACCGACTCGCGGCTGTCGTTGCTGTCCGCGAGGAGCTTGTCCAGGGCGACGGCCTGCCGCTTGACGGGGTCGGCCGACGGGGACGGCTTCGCGCTCTCCTTGTCGTCCGAGGCCTCCGACGAGGTCGCGGCCAGCGGCTCCTTGCTGTCGGAGTTCTCCGCCTTCGCGTCCCCGCCGCCACCGGCGAGCATCGCGCCCGCGCCGACGCCGACCACGGCGATGGCCACGCCGACGGCGACGAGCAGCGGGGTCTTGGATCCCGTACGCCCCTTCCGGCGCGAGGCGGGTTCCGGCACCGGGTCCGGCGCCGCCGCGGCGGCCGGGACGAGGGGCATCTGCTGGGTGGAGGAGGCGCCCTCCGACTCCTGGCGGAAGAGGCTGTCGAACTCGGCGGGCGGCTGCCGCTCGCCGTACCCCCCGGCGGCCGCGGCCGGAGCGGGCGGCCCTTCGTCGGTGACGGGGGCGATGAACTGGGTGGGCGCGTTGTCGCCGTGGAAGGCGGGCTCTTCGGGTACGACGTCCGCGGCCTGACCGAGGAACTGTGTGGAGTCGGCACGGCCGAGGAACTGCGTGGAGTCCCCCGCGGGCATCGCGTGCCCCGCGCCCCCCGCGGGCATCTCGGGCGGCAGCGCGCCGGGCCCGACCGGGGGTATGTACTGCGTCGCCTGCGCGTCGGGCCCGCCCGGCAGCGGCTGCCCCGCGCCGGTGGGCCGAAGGACCTGGGTGTGCTCGGCGGCCGGGACGGGCGGCACGGGGCCCGCGGGCGGCAGCGGCTGACCGTGGCCCATGGACGGCGGCGCAGGGGTCTGGCCGAGGGGCGGCGGCGTGGGGCCCTGGTCCACGGGCGGCAGCGCGTGGGACCGGTCCGCGGGCGGCAGGCCGTAGTCCTGGCCGGCGTGGGGCGGCACGTGGGGGTGGCCCTGCGCGGGGCCGGGCGGCGGCAGCGGCCGGCCCGGCACGGCGCCCGGCGGCAGCGGCTGGCTCTGCGCGGCGGGCGCAAACGTCTCGCCGTAGCCGGTCCTGTCCTGTCCCAGGGGTGGCAGCGGCTGCCCGTACCCCGGGGCCCCGTGCTGCTCCGGCGGCAGCGCGCCCGCGCCCGCCGGGCCGCCGTACGACTGCTGCGGCGGCGTGCTGGGCGGCAGGGGCGTGCCCTCGGGGGGCAGCGGCATCCCGCCCGCGGGGCGCGGCGCGGCCCCGGCGTCGCCCCGGTCGGCCCAGGCCTCGCTCTCGCCCCAGGCCTGGCCGGGGCCCGCCGGTGGCTGGGTGGGTTCCGGACCCCACGGCTCGCCCCAGGGGCTGCCGACCGGCGGGGCCGCCTGGTGGCCGCCGGGCATCAGGGGTTCGCCACCGTCCGCGGGCAGCACGATGCCCTCGTGGGCGTGCCGCTCCGCGGGCTGCCGCGGGTCGGAGGACGCGGCGCCCTGACCGCTCTGCTGCGTCACCGGGACTCCTACTTATGGGGGACCTTCGGAACGTCGGCTCACGCTACCGGGTCCCCGTGGCCGTCTGCCACGCAGCTCAGAGCACTCTGATGACGCCCTTGTCACAGACGCCGCGGGAGTAACGGAAGTTGCGCGGGAGACGCTGTTCAAGGGGCGCCGCGGCCGCACCGCGTGCGACCGGCCGCCCCGGACGCGCCTCCCGCCCGCCTCACGCGGCCTGCAGCTCGACGCGCGCGCCGAACTCCCGCACCACCGGCTCCTCCCGGTACGGCTCCAGGCGCTGCTGGAAGTCCTCCAGATACTCCGCGCCGCGGTTGGAGCGCAGGGTGCCGAGGAGCTCCACGGCCTTCAGGCCCGTGTGGCAGGCCTGTTCCACGTCGCGCCGCTGCACCTGGGCGGTGGCGAGCAGCACGAGGCCGATCGCACGCCGCCGCGCCCGGGTCTCCGGATGCCCGGCGAGGGCCTCCTCCGCGCGCCTGGCCGCGCCGTCCGCCTGGCCCAGATCGCGGTGGCAGTGCGCCAGTTCGTCGGCCAGATAGGCCTGGTCGAAGTGGCGGATCCAGACCGGGTCGTCGCCGGACTGCTCGCCGCCGACGGCCCGCTCCATCGCCTCGACCGCGCGGCCCGCGACGGCCTGGGTCGACCGGGCGTCGCCGAGCAGCGCGTGTCCCCGGGCCTCGGCGGCGTAGAACATGGACTCCGCGCGCGGGGTGACGCGCCCGCGCGCCCCCTCCTGCGCCGCCCGTGCGAGCTGGGCGATCTCGCGGGGGTTGCCGAGCTGGGCGGCGAGGTGGCTCATCGAGGCCGCCAGGACATAGCCGCCGTACCCGCGGTCGCCCGCGGCCTGGGCCAGGCGCAGGGCCTGGATGTAGTACCGCTGGGCGAGGCCGGGCTGGCCCGTGTCCACCGCCATGTACCCGGCGAGCTCCGTCAACCGCGCGACGGCCGCGAACAGTTCGCGCCCCACCGCTTCCCGGTACGAGCCCGCGAGCAGCCCGGAGACGACGGAGTTCAGATAGTGCACGACGACCGGTCGCACGTGTCCACTGCCGTACTGGTGGTCCAGTTGCGTCAGTGCCTCGGTCATGGCCTTGACCGCCGCCACGTCCGAGAGGCCGACGCGCGGCCCCGCCGTGCGGCCCACCTGCGGGTCCGGCGAGGAGATCAGCCAGTCACGGCTCGGCTCGACGAGCGCGGACGCGGCCACGGAGGAGCCGGACAGGAAGTCCCTGCGCCCCACGTCGCTGCGCCACAGCTCGCAGACCTGCTCGATCGCGCCGAGAACGGTGGGCGAGAACTGCAGTCCCACCCCGGAGGCGAGGTTCTTGCCGTTCGCCATGCCGATCTCGTCGATCGTGACCGTGCGCCCCAGCTTGCGGCCGAGCGCCTCCGCGATGATGCCCGGGGCGCGACCGCGCGGCTGCTGCCCGCGCAGCCAGCGCGCCACCGACGTCTTGTCGTAACGAAGATCGAGACCGTGCTCCGCCCCGCACATGTTGACGCGGCGGGCCAGACCGGCGTTCGAGCAGCCGGCTTCCTGAATGAGTGCTTGCAGCCTTTCGTTGGGCTGCCGCGCGACGAGTGGCCTGGCGGCCATGGCGTACCCCCTGTGTGCACCGTGGACCATCTGGTACTTCGGGTCGGATGACGAATGAGGAACGGTCCCGGACTGGTCCGTCCGAGCCGCCCAGATGATCAATGCCCGGGAAACAACCGGAAGATGCACCACAAACACCCACAAACACACCACACCCTGCTACAACGCATCGCAATACATCGCAACATGGCACAACGCGTCACACGTCAGCGAGCCGGGTGAACTCGGGTGAACTCCGACTGCCCCTGGACGTGGCTACCCGCGCTCGGCCCCCCTTGCCCATGCGCGCCCCCACTCGTGCACCCATGCGCCCCGTAGCGGGAACGATGCTCCTCCCCCGCGCACATGACGGGCCGTAACCGGAGCTGACGAGCGGAAGTTGAGGACTCCGTGGAAGAGACCATCGGAGTCACGTCAGCCGCGCAGATCCCGAAGCAGCGCGGAGAGGCCCTGCAGGATTCAGCCGTACGGTACGCGGAGGAACGGCACTGGGACGTCTTCCCCGGCGCCTGGCTCGAGTCCGTCGACGGTACGTGGCGCTGCTCGTGCGGCGACGCGGCGTGCCCCGCGCCCGGCGCACACGCCGTGCGCGACGACTGGCCGACGCAGGCCACGGGCAGTGCGACCGTCGCGCGCCGCCTCTGGGCGAAGCAGCCGAACGCCTCGATCCTGCTGCCGACCGGCCGTACGTTCGACGCCGTCGACGTCCCCGAGACCGCCGGGTTCCTCGCCCTCGCCCGCATGGAGCGCATGGAGCTGACGCTCGGCCCGGTCACGTGCACGCCCGACCGGCGCATGCAGTTCTTCGTCCTGCCCGGCGCCGCGGCGAAGGTTCCCGACCTCGTCCGCAAGCTCGGCTGGCCGCCCGCGACCCTCGACCTCGTCACCCTCGGTGAAGGGGCGTACGTGGCCGCGCCGCCCACGCGTTTCGGCGCCTCCGGAGCCGTGCAGTGGGCCTGCCGCCCCACCGCGGCCAACCGCTGGCTCCCGGACGCCGAGGAAATCATCTCCCCCCTGGCCTACGCCTGCGGCCGGGAGGCCCGCCGGAGGTGACGGCCGGGCCCCGCGCCGCCGACGTATCGTGCACACCACGGACGACGGCGACGACAACGAGGGGCCAGCGTGACCGGAACTGCGGTACAGGTGACCGATCTGTGGAAGGCCTTCGGCCCGCAAGTGGCCGTGGCCGGGGTCGACCTCACCCTCCCGGCAGGAAAGTTCATCGGCCTCGTCGGCCCGAACGGCGCGGGCAAGACCACCACCCTCTCCATGGTCACCGGCCTCCTCCGCCCCGACCGGGGCACCGTCGAGGTCGTCGGCCACGACGTGTGGCGGGACCCGGCCGAGGTCAAGGCCCGCATCGGCGTCCTGCCCGAAGGCCTGCGCCTGTTCGAGCGGCTGTCCGGACGCGAACTCCTCGCGTACACCGGGCGGCTGCGCGGCCTCGCGGGCCCCGAGGTCGACAAGCGCGCGACCCAGCTCCTGGACGTCCTCGACCTCTCGGGCTCCCAGCACAAGCTCGTCGTCGACTACTCCACCGGCATGCGCAAGAAGATCGGCCTGGCCGCGGCGCTCCTGCACAACCCCGAAGTGCTCTTCCTCGACGAGCCGTTCGAGGGCGTCGACCCGGTGTCGGCGCAGATCATCCGAGGCGTCCTGGAGCGGTACACCGCGTCCGGCGCGACCGTCGTCTTCTCCAGCCACGTCATGGAGCTGGTGGAGTCCCTGTGCGACTGGGTCGCCGTCATGGCGGCGGGCCGCATCCGCGCCCAGGGCCCGCTCGCCGAGGTCCGCGGCGAGGCCCCCTCGCTCCAGCAGGCGTTCCTCGAACTCGTCGGCGCAGGCGGCCGCGACACCGGCTCCGACCTCGACTGGCTCGGCGGCGGCGCCCGATGACCGCCACCGCGCCCGGCACCGCGCCCCTCGCCCCCGTCGAGACCGGCCTGATCCCCGTCTTCATACGCCTGAAGCTGTCGCTCCTGCGCAACGGCCTGCGCCAGTCCTCCGGCCGCCGCGCCGCCTACGCCGCCTCCGCGGTGCTCGCCCTGCTCGTCGCCGCGCTCCAGCTGCTCGGCCTGGTCCTGCTGCGCGGCGACCCGCACGCCGCCACGGTCTCGGTCCTGCTCGTCGCGGTCCTCGCGCTCGGCTGGGCCGTGCTCCCGCTGTTCTTCCCCAGCGGCGACGAAACCCTCGACCCCACCCGCCTGGTGATGCTGCCGCTGCGCCCGCGGCCGCTGGTGCGGGCCCTGCTCGTCTCCTCGCTCGTGGGCATCGGCCCGCTGTTCACGCTGTGCCTGGCGCTCGGCGCGGTGATCGCGGTGGCGCGGGGCGGCGCCGCCGTCGCGGTGGGCGTGGCGGCCGTCCCCCTCGTGCTGCTGCTGTGCGTCGCGCTCGCCCGCGCCGTCGCCGCCGCCAACGTCCGCCTGCTCACCAGCCGCAAGGGCCGCGACCTCGCCGTCCTCAGCGGCCTCGTCATCGCCGTCGGCGCGCAGTTCGTCAACTTCGGGGTCCAGCGCATCGGCTCCTCCGACGCGGGCCTCGGCGAGCTGGACCCGGCGGCGGACGTCGTCGGCTGGATCCCGCCCGCCTCCGCCCTGTCCGCCGTACGGGCGATCGGCGAGGCCCGCTACGGAGTCGCGGCCGCCCAACTGGCCCTGTCCGTGGTGGCCCTGGTGCTCCTGCTGCGGCTGTGGCAGCGCAGCCTGACCCGTCTGATGACCACGCCCGACGGCTCCACGCTCGCCGCGGCCGAACCGGCCCGCACCCGGCGCGGCGGCAACCTGGCGGGACTGTTCCCGTCCGGCCGCACCGGAACCGTCATGGAACGCACCCTGCGCTATGTGTGGCGCGACCCGAAGACCAAGGCCGCCTGGGTCACCTCGCTCGCCATCGGCCTGATCGTGCCCCTCTTCAACGCCCTCCAGGGCACCGGATCCATCTACATCGCCTGCTTCGCGGCGGGCATGCTCGGCATCCAGATGTACAACCAGTTCGGCCAGGACACGTCCGCCTTCTGGATGGTGGCGATGACCATCTCCTCGACGCGCGACGCCTACGACGAACTGCGGGCCCGCGCCTACGCGCTCCTCGTGGTCACGCTCCCCTACGCGGCCCTCGTGACCGTCCTGACCGCGGCGCTGCTCGACGCCTGGCACAGCCTGCCCGAAGCTCTCGGGCTCTCCTTCGCGCTGCTCGGCGCCATGCTGGCCACCGGCGCCTGGGCATCGGCCCGCTTCCCGTACTCCATCCCGCAGGAGGGCCACAAGAACGCGGTGCCCGGCCAGGGGGGCCTCGCCTGGATCTCCATCCTCGGCGGCATGCTCTGCGCCGCCGCCCTGTGCGCGCCCGTCATCGCCCTCACCATCTGGCTGCACGCCTCGGGACAGGGCTCCTGGTCCTGGCTGCTGCTGCCCGTCGGCGCGGGCTACGGCGCCGCCGTCACCGTCCTCGGCCCGCGGCTCGCGGCGCCCCGCACGGCCGCGCGCCTTCCGGAGATCCTGACGGCGGTCAGCAAGGGCTGAGCCGAAGGCCCCCGGAAACACAGCAACCCGCGAGCCTGGTCCTCCTCGCCCCTGGGGACGGGAGGAGCCGGCCGGACGTACCGGCGGCTCGCGGGTCGGGTGACTGCTGTGGATTGGCCGGCTGCGCGCCTGTCTCACGCGCTGGTCCGGCACCGCACTGAGCGTGGTGGCGGGCCGCTAGCCCGCAGCCACCTCTTCCGTCCGGTTTCCATACATCTGCCGAACCACCTCCTCTCCGAAGTAACACTCACCCTAGGAACCGGGCCGGGCGCGTTCAACTGTTTTTCCGCGTGCCGGGACTCACAACGATTTGCCTCAACTTCCGGGAACCTCCTGTGGTCCGCGTCACGTTCGAGTTGAATGATCTGACGTGCAGCACACTCAGCTCATGCGGAAGAGAACGCGGCCTGCAGGGGGTTCCAGGTGAGTGCTTCCCGACAGAGCGGGACGACGGACGAACTGGGCCCGGAAGAGCCCGAGCCCGGCGGGGCCGAGCTGCTCGCGGCGCTCCTCGACGGGATGGACGCCGCCCTGTGCGCCTTCGACTCCGACGGGGTCGTGACGCACTGGAACCGCGAGGCGGAGCGGATCCTCGGCTGGTCCACCGCGGAGGCCGTCGGGCGGCGCGGGTTCGCCGGATGGGCCGTGCGGCCCGCCGACGCCGAGGAGGTCGAGGAGCGGCTCCTCGCCGCCATGCACGCCCCCGGCCGCCAGGTGCACGAGTTCGCGCTGCTCACCAAGGGCGGCGGCCGCGTCCTCGTACGCACCCAGTCCGCGGCCGTGCGCGGCGGCGACGGCAAGCCCGCCGGGGTGTACTGCGCCTTCAGCGAGGTGCACGCGCAGATCGACCTGGAGCGGTCCATCGCCCTCAGCGAGGCCCTGTTCGAGCACGCCTCCTGGGGCGTCGTCCTCGTCGACGCCGACCTCAGGCCCGCCGTCGTCAACGAACACGCCGCGCGGCTGCTCGGCCTCGGCCGCACCGCGCTGCTCGGACGGCCCCTCGGCGAGGTGCTGCTCCAGGGCGTCGAGGAGCTGGAGAGCGCTCTCACACACGTGCTGGCCGAGGGCGCGCCGCCCGCGCCCGCCGAGATGTGGGTGACGGCCCGCGGCGAGGGCGGCGAGGCCGAGCGCCGGTGCTGGCGCAGCGGCTTCCTGCGGCTCGGCTCGCCGCTGGCCGAGGAGCCGGTGCCGCTGGGCGTCGGCTGGCTCTTCCTGGACGTCACGGACGCCAAGCGGGCCGAGCAGGAGGCCGCGAAGCTGCGCTTCCGCTCGCAGCAGCTGCACCGCTCCGCGCGGGCCGCCGCCGAGTGCGAGGACCCCATGGAGGCCGCCACCGTCCAGCTCGACTTCGCCCTCGCCGGGTTCGCCGACCACGCCCTGATCGACCTCCTGACCGCCGCCGAGCCCGCGGTGCGCCTCGTCCGGGCCGCGGCGACACCGGCCGGGTCGCCCGGGCCCTGTCTGCCCGCCGACAAGGCCGGGCTGCCCGTGCGCTATCCGGAGGGGCATCCGGCGACGCAGTCCGTGGAGCGGATGGGGTCCGTGCGCGCCAGCGCGGGGCTCGCGGCGCCCGAGCGGGCCCGCGAGTGGGCGGCGGCCCGCCAGTGGCCCGACTCCTCCGTGCACGCCCTGTGCGCGGTGCTGCGCAGCCGGGGCCGCACGCTGGGCGTCGTGACGTTTCTGCGGGGCGGCGCGCGCACCCAGTTCGAGCGCGCGGACGCGGCGTACGCGGAGAGCGTGGCGGTCCGCATCGCCGCCGCCCTCGACCTCGCGGCGGCCCTCGGGGACTAGGGGCCGCCCTCGGGGGCGGCGACGGCCCGGGGGGTCAGTGGCGGTAGAAGATCCGGTCGCCGTACTCCTGGAAGACGCGGCCGTTCCAGTCGTGGCCGCCGTCCACGTTCCCCGAGCGGAGCAGCGGCGGCTGGATCCCGCGCTCCGCGAGCCCCGCGGCCGCCGTGGCCATCATGGCCTGCATCAGGGCGCTCGCGACCATCGTGGAGGCCGGGCCGAAGGGCGCCTCGACGGAGTCGAGGGTCAGCTCCGCGTCACCGACGGCGATCTTCGTGTCGAGCACGACGTCGCAGTGGTCCTTCAGGAAGGTGCCGGAGGAGTGCCGCGACTTCGTCTTCTCCGCGTACGCCACCGATGTCACGCCGATGACCTTGAGGCCGAGCGCGCGGGCGTTCACGGCCATCTCGACGGGCAGCGAGTTCCGCCCGGACAGGGAGATGATCACGAGGACGTCCCCGGGCCGCACCGGGCTGGAGTCGAGGACGGCCCCCGCGAGGCCGTCGACCCGCTCCAGGGCGGAGCCGAGGGTCGCGGGCATGACGTCCACGCCGACGGCGCCCGGTACGGACAGCAGGTTCATCAGGGCGAGCCCGCCCGCGCGGTAGACGACGTCCTGCGCGGCCAGCGAGGAGTGCCCGGCGCCGAAGGCGAAGAGCCGCCCGTCGGCGGCGACGGCGTCGGCGATGACGTCGGCCGCGGCGGTGATCGCGGCGGCCTCCTCGTCGCGCACCCGTTCCAGGAGGCCGATCGCGGCGTCCAGGTACCGTCCGGCGAGCCCGGCACCTCCGGGTCCGCCCGCGCCGCCGTCCCGCGTACCGTTGGTCATCCGCGAAACCCCTTCGTCCCGCCGCGTCCCGTCGTGTCGCGGATCACGGTGCGGTCTGAACCAGCGCCCTGTCAATACGGGCTCAAGCGCCTCTCTCACCCGGCGCGGCCCGCTTGTCGGTGGTATGGGTCAGAATTGAGGGCAGGGCCAGCGCACGAGCGAATTCTGAGGGGCAACCCATGTCGGGGCTTATTGACACCACTGAGATGTACCTGCGCACCATCCTCGAACTGGAGGAGGAGGGTGTCGTCCCCATGCGCGCCCGCATCGCCGAGCGGCTCGACCAGAGCGGCCCGACGGTGAGCCAGACCGTGGCGCGGATGGAGCGCGACGGCCTGGTGGCCGTCGCGAGCGACCGGCACCTGGAGCTGACCGAGGAGGGCCGCCGTCTGGCCACCCGCGTCATGCGCAAGCACCGTCTCGCCGAGTGCCTCCTGGTCGACGTGATCGGCCTGGAGTGGGAGCAGGTGCACGCCGAGGCCTGCCGCTGGGAGCACGTGATGAGCGAGGCGGTGGAGCGCCGCGTCCTGGAGCTCCTGCGCCACCCCACCGAGTCGCCGTACGGCAATCCGATCCCGGGTCTTGAGGAGCTCGGCGAGAAGGACGGCGCCGACCCGTTCCTGGACGAGGGGATGGTCTCCCTCATCGACCTCGACCCGGGCACGGACGGCAAGACGGTCGTGGTGCGCCGCATCGGCGAGCCGATCCAGACGGACGCGCAGCTGATGTACACGCTGCGGCGCGCGGGCGTGCAGCCCGGCTCCGTGGTGAGCGTGACGGAGTCGGCGGGCGGCGTGCTCGTCGGCAGCAGCGGCGAAGCCGCGGAGCTGGCGGCGGACGTGGCCTCGCACGTCTTCGTCGCCAAGCGCTGAGACCGGCGCACCGGGCTCCGGCCCGCCCCGGCACCAGTGTCAACGGCCGTTACCACAGCGGCGGTCGAGGCGGGGCCGGGACGCGCCGGAGTCCAAGATTCAGTGTGCCGAATCGCAGCGCCGGGACGATTTGCGTGCGACGCTGTCGCGAGAGGCATATGACCTGAGGGCTCTTGACCGCGCCGGTACCAGGACTTGGCCGAGTGGCCGCCCCGGTCCCGGCCGGAGAGGGGACGGACGATGTGCCCGGCTGGTGAACAGGGGTACGCGGGGCGGCGCCCCGGGCACCCCGGAGACCCGTGCCGGGGCGCGTACGTCCGCAGCGCGCGGCGGCGGGCGGGCGGTGCGCGGCCGCCACGTCATGCGGCCCCGGTGTCCCGCGCGTGCCACCCGCAGCCCCGGAGGATCCGCGGCGGCGCGGGCGGCGCCCCCGTGGCGCGCGGCCCCCGGACGGCAGAGGGCCCCGGCACCTCGCGGCGCCGGGGCCTGTCCTCCCCTGTGCTGACCCAGAGCCCCGAGCTCTCAGGGTCATCCCCCTCGGACCGGTCTCCCCGATCGGCCCGCCTCCCGCTGAAGATCTCCCCTCGGCGACGGCGGTCAATCCTTGAGCATGGTCACCCGAACGAGGGGTGTTGGCGGCAATACGGCCGCTCTCGAATGAGAGTTCGATAGCGTGCCGGGGAGCGTGAGCTGAGAACCCGAGCGGAACAAAGGGGGGTGCCTGGGACCATGGTGCGGCGCATCGACGTGACCGGCGCGGGCGGCGTGAGCCTCGCGGCCTGGGAGTACGCCGACCCTCCCAAATCCAGGGAGGCCGAGCAGCCGCGGGGCGGCGTGCTCCTGCTGCACGGGCTCATGGGACGCGCCTCGCACTGGGCGGGCACCGCACGCTGGCTCGCCGAGCGGCACCGCGCGGTCGCCATCGACCAGCGCGGCCACGGCCGCAGCGAGAAGCCCGCCGACGGCCCCTACACCCGCGAGGCCTACGTCGACGACGCCGAGGCCGCCCTGGAGCAGCTCGCCCTCTCCCCCGCCGTGCTCATCGGGCACTCCATGGGTGCCCTCACCGCCTGGCAGCTGGCCGCGCGCCGCCCCGACCTCGTCCGGGGCCTGATCATCTGCGACATGCGGGCCTCCGCGCTCGGGGCGGCCTCGCAGCGGGAGTGGGAGGCCTGGTTCAAGTCCTGGCCGGTGCCGTTCGCGACGCTCGCGGACGTCCGCAAGTGGTTCGGCGAGGACGACCCCTGGGTGGAGCGGCCCAACCCCTCGCGGGGCGCCTTCTTCGCCGAGGTCATGGCCGAGGGGCCCGACGGCTGGCGGCCCGTCTTCGACCCCGCGCAGATGCTCAAGTCCCGCGAGACGTGGGTGTACGACGCGCACTGGGAGGAGCTCGTCCAGGTCCGCTGCCCCGCCCTCGTGGTCCGCGGCCTCGACGGGGAGCTGGGGCGGGCGGAGGCCCAGGAGATGGTGCGGGTGCTGCCGCGTGGGGCCTATGCGGAGGTTGCCGACGCGGGGCACCTCGTGCACTACGACCGCCCCGATGGCTGGCGCGAAGCCATCGAGCCCTTCCTCGACCGGGCCCTCACGGACCTCTAGGCCCGGCCTGCGGCGCACGCCGGGGATTCGTGGGTCCCGTGGAGCGTCAGGGGCAGAGGCGTTGCAAGGTCCAGGTGTTGGTGGTTCGGGTGTAGCGGAGGCGGTCGTGGAGGCGGTTGGTGCGGCCCTGCCAGAACTCGACCGTTTCGGGGCGGACGCGGAAGCCGCCCCAGTGCGGCGGCGCCGGGACCTGCTCGCCCTCGGGATAGCGCGCGGCCAAGTCCGCGTACGCCGCGTCCAGTTCGGCGCGCGTGGCGATCACCGAGGACTGCGCGCTGGCCCAGGCGCCCAGCTGGGAGCCGTGCGGGCGGCTGCGGAAGTAGCGGACGGTCTCCTCCCGGCCGGTCCGCTCCGCCACGCCCTCGACGATCACCTGACGCCCCATCGGATGCCAGGGGAAGAGCAGCGACACCCGCGCGTTCTCGGCGATGTCCCGGGCCTTGCGGGACTCGTAGTTGGTGAAGAAGACGAAGCCGCGCTCGTCGAAGCCCTTCAGGAGCACCGTGCGTGAGCTCGGCCGCCCCTCGGCGTCGGCCGTGGACACGACCATCGCGTTCGGCTCGGCGAGGACACCGGCCGGGTCCGCCGCCTCCGCGGCCGCCTGCTGGAACCAGCGCTCGAACTGCTGGAACGGATCGCCGGGGAAGTCGGCCTCCGCGATGCCGTCGGTGCGGTACTGCGCACGCATGGCGGCCAGGTCTACGGCTGCTGAGGACTCGGAGGCGGTGGCGCGGGACTCGGTCACGCGGTCATCTTGCCGTATACGAATGCCGGGGCACGAAGCGGCAGTCGGCGGGCGCACGGCCCCCGCGCGCCCCTCCATGAGGTGATGTGTGGCACTGAGTGCCGCAGTCCATCGCGAAGGGTGGCACCAAGGGTTATCGTGCCGAAACCGTTTCGGTTGGGTGACCTCCGGCCGCGCGGGGCATCACCGGGTTACCCCAGAGCATCGCGAGGCCACTGGTCGCACGCCTCTGTCGTACACATCTCGTCCACATCATGAGGAGCCGCCTGATGTCCGACTTCGTACCCGGACTTGAAGGAGTCGTCGCGTTCGAGACGGAGATCGCCGAACCGGACAAGGAAGGTGGTGCCCTGCGCTACCGGGGCGTCGACATCGAGGACCTGGTCGGGGACGTCTCCTTCGGCAACGTGTGGGGGCTCCTCGTCGACGGCGCGTTCGACCCGGGCCTGCCGCCCGCCGAGCCGTTCCCCATCCCCGTCCACTCCGGCGACATCCGCGTCGACGTGCAGTCCGCGCTCGCCATGCTCGCCCCCGTGTGGGGCCTGCGGCCGCTGCTCGACATCGACGAGGCGCAGGCCCGCGACGACCTCGCGCGGGCCGCCGTCATGGCCCTGTCGTACGTCGCGCAGTCCGCGCGCGGGCAGGGCCTGCCGATGGTGCCGCAGCGGGAGATCGACAAGGCCGAGACCGTCGTCGAGCGGTTCATGCGGCGCTGGCGCGGCGAGCCCGACCCGCGGCACGTCCAGGCCGTCGACGCGTACTGGACGTCCGCCGCCGAGCACGGCATGAACGCGTCCACGTTCACCGCGCGGGTCATCGCCTCCACCGGCGCCGACGTCGCGGCCGCGCTCTCCGGGGCCGTCGGGGCCATGTCCGGGCCGCTGCACGGCGGGGCGCCCTCCCGGGTGCTCGGCATGATCGAGGAGATCGAGCGCAGCGGGGACGCCGTGGCGTACGTGAAGCAGGCGCTCGACCGGGGCGAGCGGCTCATGGGCTTCGGGCACCGGGTGTACCGGGCCGAGGACCCGCGGGCGCGGGTGCTCCGGCGGACCGCGCGGGAGCTGGGCGCGCCCCGCTTCGAGGTGGCCGAGGCGCTGGAGAAGGCGGCGCTCGACGAGCTGCACGCGCGGCGGCCCGACCGGGTGCTCGCCACGAACGTGGAGTTCTGGGCGGCGATCGTGCTCGACTTCGCGGAGGTGCCGGCGCACATGTTCACGTCGATGTTCACGTGTGCGCGTACGGCGGGGTGGTCGGCGCACATCCTTGAGCAGAAGCGGACGGGGCGGCTCGTGCGGCCCTCCGCCCGGTACGTGGGGCCTGCGGCCCGCGGCCCGCGTGACATCCAGGGCTACGCCGACCTCACGGGCTGAGCCCTGCCGGGAGCTTCCCCGACCCCGCCCCTTCCCGGAACCATGGGCTGCTGCCCCTGGCACCCCGCCCTCGTCGGCCTTCGGCCTCGTCCTCAGACGCCGGACGGGCTGGAACTGCGGAGCCCCCAGTTCCGGGAAGGGGCCTCCGGCAGGGCTACCCCAGCGCCCCCGCGACCAGTCGGCTCCACTGGTGGACCACCCGGTCGCGGCGGGCGGCGTCGTCCGTGAGGAGGTTGGCGAGGCCGAGGCCGCGGGCCATGTCGAGGAGGCCCTGGACGGTTTCGCGGGCGCCGGGGCGGGACTCGTCGACGGCGAGGAGCTCGACGGCTATGCGATGGGTCTCGCGGCCGACGCGAGCCTCCAACTCCGCGACGCGCGGCCCCAGTTGCGGCTCGTTGGAGGCGGCGACCCACAGCTGGAGGGCGGCGCGGAACAGCGGCCCGGTGTAGAGGTCGACGAGGGCGCGGACGACCGCGGTCCGGTCGGCGGCGCGGGCGCCCTCGGGGAAGAGGCCGCGCAGGGCGGCGGAGCGCTGCTCGGCGACGTACTCCACGGCGGCCGTGAAGAGGTCCTCGCGGGTCGGGAAGTGGTGCTGGGCCGCGCCCCGGGACACCCCGGCGCGCTCGGACACGACGGTGACCGTCGAGCCGGTCCAGCCGTGTTCGGCCAGACAGGCCACGGCCGCCTCCAGGAGCCGCTGCCGGGTGGCCCGGCTGCGGTCCTGCTTGGGCGAACGGTCGGCCTCCGTCACAGCACCCATGGGCGCTCCCGTCGTTCCAGGAACGCCGCCATGCCCTCCTGTGCCTCGGCCGAGCGGAAGCGACGCGCGGACAGGGCGATGACGGCGTCCGACTCCTCGTCGAATGCGGTCAGAACCTTAGCCGTGAGGAGTTTCTTGGTGTCGGCCAGCGCTTTGGGGGCCGCCTTGCGCAGGCCGTCGATGACGGGCGCGAGGGCCGTGTCGACGTCGTCGTCGTACGCGGTGACCAGGCCGATCCTGGCCGCCTCCGCCGCGTCGAAGCGCTCGCCGGTGAGGAAGTAGCGCTCCGCCGCACGGGCGTCGACGCGGGCCAGGAGCGGGATCGAGATCACGGCGGGGACGACCCCGATGCGCACCTCGGTCAGGGCGAAGGAGGCGGCCCCGGCCGCTCCGCCGCCCGCGACCGCGATGTCGCAGGCGGCGACGAGGCCGAGGCCGCCCGCCCGCGCGTGTCCGGCCACCCGCGCCACCACGGGCTTGGGCAGGGTCAGGATCCGCCGCATCAGCGCCACGAACGCCGCCGGGTCGGGCGGCTGCCGCAGGTCCGCGCCGGAGCAGAACGTCGAGCCGGTGTGCGTGAGCACCACGGCCCGTACGCCGTCGTCCGCCCGGGTCCGCTCCAGGGCGGCCGTCAGCTCGGCGACCAGGTCGGCGGAGAGCGCGTTGCGGTGGGCGGGCGAGTCGAGGGTGAGGGTCACGACGCCCCGCTCGGGCTTCGACGCGGTCACCACGGTCATGGGCACTTCCCTTCCCACGGGGTGCGGGGTCAGTAGGACTTGGGCAGGCCCAGGGTCTGGTGCGAGACGTAGTTGAGGATCATCTCGCGGCTCACCGGGGCGATCCGGGCCACGCGGGACGCGACGATCAGCGAGGCCAGGCCGAACTCCGCCGTCAGACCGTTCCCGCCGAGGGTGTGGACGGCCTGGTCGACGGCCTTCACACAGGCGTCGGCGGCGGCGAGCTTCGCCATGTTCGCGGCCTCGCCCGCCGCCACGTCGTCCCCGCTGTCGTACAGGAGCGCGGCCTTGCGGGTCATCAGGCCCGCGAGTTCGAGGTCGACGTGGACCTGGGCGAGCGGGTGGGCGATCGCCTGGTGCGCGCCGATGGGGGCCTTCCACACGGTGCGGTCCTTGGCGTACTCCACCGCGCGGGCCAGCGCGTAGCGGCCCATGCCGAGGGCGAACGCGGCCGTCATGATCCGCTCGGGGTTGAGGCCCGCGAAGAGCTGGAGGAGGCCCGCGTCCTCGTCGCCGACGAGCGCGTCGGCGGGCAGCCGGACGTCGTCGAGGACCAGCTCGAACTGCTTCTCCGCCGCCTTGAGTTCCATGGGGATGGCGCGCCGCTGAAAGCCCGGCGCGTCCCGGTCCACGATGAACAGGCACGGCTTGAGGCGGCCGGTGCGGGCGTCCTCGGTGCGGCCCACGATCAGCGTGGCGTCCGCGATGTCGACACCCGATATGAACACCTTGCGGCCGGTCAGGAGCCAGTCGCCGGAGCCGGGGTCCTTGCGGGCGGTCGTCGTGATGCGGTGGGAGTTGGAGCCCGCGTCCGGCTCGGTGATGCCGAACGCCATGGTGCGGCTGCCGTCGGCGAGGCCCGGGAGCCAGGCCCGCTTCTGCGCGTCGGTGCCGAAGCGGGCGATCACCGTGCCGCAGATCGCCGGGGACACCACCATCATGAGCAGCGGGCAGCCCGCCGCGCCCAACTCTTCGAGGACGAGGGAGAGTTCGGTGATTCCGCCGCCCCCGCCGCCGTACTCCTCCGGCAGGTTCACGCCGAGATAGCCCAGCTTGGCGGCGTCCGCCCACAGTGCGTCGGGGTGGGCGCCCTCGCTGACGACGCGGGTCAGGTAGTCACGGCCGTAGCGGCGGCCGAGCGCGGCGACGGCGGTGCGCAGCGCGGTGTGTTCCTCGGTTTCCAGGACTGTGCTCATGCCGGTCATGCTGAGACTTCCTCCCGAGACGTGGGCTCTGCTTCCTGTTCCTGTACGGCTTCCTGTACGACGGCCAGGAGTGCGCCCACCTCCACCTGCCGGCCCGGCTCCGCGTGCAGCGCGGTCAGGGTGCCGGCCGCGGGGGCGGTGACGCGGTGCTCCATCTTCATGGCCTCCAGCCAGATCAGCGGCTGCCCGGCGGTGACCTCGGCGCCCTCCGCGAGCCCCTCGGCCACCCGGACGACCGTGCCCGGCATGGGGGCGAGCAGCGAGCCGGGCTCCTGCCGGACGGTGGGCTCGGGCAGGGCGGGCAGCGGCACGAGGGCCACGTTCCCGACGTGGACGCGCCCGGAGTCGCCGTACCGGGCGACCGGGAACTCCCTGCGTACGCCGTCCACTTCGAGGACCACGCGGTCGGACGTCACGTCGAGGACGCGGACGCCGTCCGCAAGGAGGCCGTCCCTGGTCCTCGTGTAGCGGACCTCGTGCTCGGTGCCCGCCGCGTCGCGGTACCGCTTGACCTGCGGCTGGGAGCGCAGGTTGCGCCAGCCGCCGAAGCGGGAGCGGCCGCAGGAGTCGGCCAGGGCGGCGGCCAGCGGGGCGTACCGGACGTCGGGGCCCGCGTCCGCCGCGGTCAGCTCGGGCAGGTGCCGGTCGTAGAAGGAGGTGTCCATGCGCCCGGCGGTGAACTCGGGGTGGCGCAGCGAGCGGACGAGCAGCTCGCGGTTGGTGACAGGGCCGTGGACCACGGTCCGCTCCAGGGCGCCCGCCAGCTTGCGGACGGCCTCGGCGCGCGTGGGCGCGTACGCGACGACCTTCGCGAGCATGGCGTCGTAGTGCACGCCGACCGTGTCGCCGTCCGCGTACCCGGTGTCCAGGCGCACCCCGTCGGGCACGGCGACGCGGTGCAGCGTGCCGGTCTGCGGGGCCCAGCCCGCCGCCGGGTCCTCCGCGTACAGACGGGCCTCGACGGCGTGCCCGACGGGCCGGGGCGGGTGCGGCCCCTGAAGGGCGTGGCCCTCGGCGACGCGGAGCTGGAGCGCCACCAGGTCGAGGCCGCACACCTCCTCCGTCACCGGGTGCTCGACCTGGAGGCGGGTGTTCATCTCCAGGAAGTGCGGGGTGCCGTCGGCGGCGACGAGGAACTCGACGGTGCCTGCGCCCCGGTAACCGACCTTGTGGGCGGCGCGGGCGGCCAGTTCGTGCAGGCGCTCGACGAGGGCGTCGGGCAGACCGGGCGCCGGGGCCTCCTCGATGACCTTCTGGTGGCGGCGCTGGAGGGAGCAGTCGCGCGTCCCGAGCGGCCAGACCGTGCCGTGTGCGTCGGCGACGAGCTGCACCTCGACGTGCCGCCCGCCCTCCACGTACGGCTCGACGAACACCTCGCCGTCCCCGAAGGCGCTCGCGGCCTCCGCCCCCGCGGCCGCCAACTCGCCCGTGAGGTCGCGGAGTTCCCGTACGACGCGCATGCCGCGGCCGCCGCCTCCGGCCGCCGCCTTCACCAGGACCGGCAGGTCCGCCTCCGTGACGTCCGCCGGGGCGAGCGGCGCGAGCCCCATCAGCTCCTTCGCGCGGGTCTTGGAGGCCATGGCCTCGATGGCCTCCGGGGGCGGCCCGATCCAGGTGAGCCCCGCCCCGGCGACCTCGCGGGCGAACGCGGCGTTCTCCGACAGGAAGCCGTAGCCGGGGTGGACCGCGTCCGCGCCCGTCGCCCGGGCCGCGGCCACGATCAGGTCGCCGCGCAGATAGGTGGCGGCCGGGGCCGCGCCGGGCAGGCGTACGGCCTCGTCGGCCTCGCGGACGTGCAGGGCGCGCGCGTCGGCGTCGGAGTACACGGCGACGGTGGCGATGCCGAGCTCCCGGCAGGTGCGGAAGACCCGGACGGCGATCTCGCCCCGGTTGGCCACGAGCAGCTTGGAGATCACGGGGACCGCCTCTCACATGCGGAAGACGCCGAAGCCGCCGCGTGCGCCTTCGTAGGGGGCTGTGTGCAGGGCCGACAGGCAGATGCCGAGGACGGTGCGGGTGTCGCGCGGGTCGATCACGCCGTCGTCGTAGAGCCGGCCGGAGAGGAACATCGGCAGGGACTCCGCCTCGATCTGCTGCTCCACCATGGCGCGCAGGGCCGCGTCGGCCTCGTCGTCGTACGGCTGCCCCTTCGCGGCGGCCGACTGCCGGGCGACGATGGACAGGACGCCCGCGAGCTGCTGCGGGCCCATGACGGCGGACTTGGCGCTGGGCCAGGCGAAGAGGAAGCGGGGGTCGTAGGCGCGGCCGCACATGCCGTAGTGCCCGGCGCCGTACGAGGCGCCCACGAGCACCGAGAGGTGCGGGACCCGGCTGTTGCTCACCGCGTTGATCATCATCGAGCCGTGTTTGATGATGCCGCCCTGCTCGTACTCCTTGCCGACCATGTAGCCGGTGGTGTTGTGCAGGAAGAGCAGCGGGATGTCGCGCTGGTTGGCGAGCTGGATGAACTGCGCGGCCTTCTGCGACTCCTCGGAGAACAGCACGCCCTGGGCGTTGGCGAGGATGCCGACCGGGTAGCCGTGCAGCCGGGCCCAGCCGGTGGTGAGCGAGGCTCCGTACAGGGGCTTGAACTCGTCGAAGTCGGAGCCGTCGACGATCCGGGCGATGACCTCGCGCGGGTCGAAGGGGGTGCGCAGGTCGGCCGGGACGATGCCGAGGAGTTCGTCGGCGTCGTACCGCGGCGGTTCGGCGGGCGGCGGATCGGCGTACGCCTTGCGCCAGTTGAGGCGGGCGACGACGCGGCGGGTCCGGCGCAGCGCGTCGTGCTCGTCCTGCGCGAGGTGATCGGCGAGGCCGGAGGTGCGGGCGTGCATCTCGGCGCCGCCGAGCGACTCGTCGTCGCTCTCCTCGCCGGTGGCCATCTTCACCAGGGGCGGGCCGCCGAGGAACACCTTCGCACGCTCCTTGACCATGATCACGTGGTCGCACATGCCGGGGACGTAGGCGCCGCCCGCGGTGGAGTTGCCGAAGACGACGGCGACGGTCGGGATGCCCGCGGCCGAGGACCGCGTGAGGTGTTTGAAGAGGGCGCCGCCCGGGATGAAGATGTCCTTCTGCGAGGGCAGGTCGGCGCCGCCGGACTCCACGAGGTGGATCGAGGGCAGCCGGTTCGCGTGCCCGATCTCGTGGGCGCGGAAGGCCTTCTTCAGCGTCCAGGGGTTGCTGGCGCCGCCGCGCACGGTCGGGTCGTTGGCAGTGATGAGGCATTCGACGCCCTCGACGACGCCGATCCCGGTCACCATCGAGCCACCGACGGGGTACTCGCTGCCCCAGGCCGCGAGCGGGGACAGCTCCAGGAAGGGCGTGTCCGGGTCGAGGAGCAGCTCGATCCGCTCCCGGGCGAGGAGCTTGCCGCGCCCCCGGTGCCGCCGGACGTACTTCTCGCCGCCGCCCTCCAGGGCCTTGGCCTGCTCGGCGTCGAGCTCGGCGAGCCTGGCGAGCATGGCCTCGCGGTGGGCGGCGTACTCGGGGCCCGCGGTGTCGAGCGCGGACGCGAGGACGGTCACAGGAGCACCTCCGGTATGTCCAGGTACCGGGACCGCAGCCATTCGGCGAGGCCCTTGGCCTGGGGGTCGAAGCGGGACCGGGAGGCGACGCCCTCCCCGAGGATGCCGTGCACGGTGAAGTTGAGGGCGCGCAGGCGGGGCAGGAGGTGCCGGGTGACCTTCAGCGTCCGGCTCTCGGGGATCAGCTCCTGGAACTCCTCGACCGTGAGCCGGTGGGCCAGCCACCGCCACGCCTCGTCGGTGCGCGCCCACACCCCCACGTTCGCGTCCCCGCCCTTGTCGCCGCTGCGGGCGCCCGCCACGTATCCGAGCGGAACCCTGCGGGTCGGCCCCGCGGCGGCCAACGGCTCGGGCAGCGGGGGCGGTTCGGCGTCCACCAGGTCGCGGGTCCGGGCCGCCGCCGGTACGTCCACGCGCCGCCCGTCCGGGAGGACCGCCACGTGCCGCACGGTGCCCGCGGGCACGTACGCCGCCTCGAACACCCCGTACGGCGTGCCCGCGCCGGGCGGGGCCGTGACGTGGAAGCCCGGGTAGCTGCCGAGCGCGAGCTCCACGGCCGCGCCGGTGAGGGCGCGGCCCACGGCCGCCGCGTCGGGGTCGCGGACGACCAGCCGGAGCAGGGCGCTCGCGCTCTCCTCGGTGGCGGCGTCGCGGTGGTCGGTGCGGGCGAGCTCCCAGCGCACCTCGGCCGGACGGGCCTTGGCGCCGCCGAGGGCGCCCTCGACCTGGGCGCGGACCAGTTCGGCCTTGGCGTCGACGTCGAGGCCGGTGAGCACGAACACGACCTCGTTGCGATAGCCGCCCAGACGGCTCAGGCCGACCTTGAGGTCGGGGGGCGGGGGTTCGCCGCGCACGCCGTCGACGCGGACGCGGTCGGGCCCGTCCTGGCGCAGCCGTACGGTGTCCAGGCGCGCGGTGACGTCGGGGCCCGCGTACCGGGCGCCGGAGGTCTCGTAGAGGAGCTGCGCGGTGACCGTGCCGACGTCCACGACGCCGCCGGTGCCGTCGTGTTTGGTGATGACGCAGGAGCCGTCCGCGTGGACCTCGGCGAGCGGGAAGCCGGGGCGGCGCAGCGTGGCGGGGTCGTGCTCGGCGAAGAAGGCGTAGTTGCCGCCGGTCGCCTGGGTGCCGCACTCCAGGACGTGCCCGGCGACGACGGCGCCCGCGAGCTCGTCGTACGCGTCCGGGGCCCAGCCGAAGCGGGCGGCGGCGGGCCCGGTGACCAGGGCGGCGTCGGTGACCCGCCCCGTCACCACGACGTCGGCGCCCGCGCGCAGGGCCTCGGCGATGCCGAAGCCGCCGAGGTAGGCGTGGGCGGTGAGGGCGCCGGGGAAGCGGGCGCCCAGGTCGTCGCCCTCCACGTGCGCCACGCGGGTGGGCAGGCCGAAGCGGGCGGCCGCCGTCCGCAGGGCCCTGGCGAGCCCGGCCGGGTTCAGGCCGCCCGCGTTGGCGACGATGCGCACGCCCCGGTGGTGTGCTTCGCCGAGGCACTCCTCCATCTGCTTCAGGAAGGTCTTGGCGTAGCCGAGGTCGGGGTCCTTGAGGCGGTCGCGGCCGAGGATGAGCATGGTCAGCTCGGCGAGGTAGTCGCCGGTGAGGACGTCGAGGGGGCCGCCGGTGAGCATCTCCCGCACGGCGTCAAACCGGTCGCCGTAGAAGCCGGAGGCGTTGCCGATGCGCAGGGGCGCGGCCGGTGGCAGTCGCTCTTCGGCCGCCCGCCGGTGGGTGCCCTCAGCCGCGCCGCGCGCGGCGTCCCTCCCACCCGCCCGCCCATGACCCCCGGCTTCGACCGCACGGCCTTCCTCACGCCCGCCCGTCACCGGCCGGCCCCGTTCGTCGACCGCCCCGGTCCCGGCGGCCCCGCGAACGCCTGGGCGATGTCCAGCCAGCGGTCGGCGTCGGAGCCCTCGGCGCGCAGTTCGAGGTCATCGCGGTGAGCCCGCCGAGTCACCAGCAAGCAGAAGTCGAGCGCGGCCCCGGTGACGCGCTGCGCGGCCCCCTCATCCCCGTACGCCCACAACACCCCGTCGGGCGCGACCAGTTCGACCCGGAACTCCTCGCCGGGCGCGGCAAGCCCGTGCACCGCAAAGGCATAGTCCCGCGCCCGCACCCCGATCCGGGCGACGTGCCGAAGGCGGGCCGTGGGGGCGCGGGTCGCGCCGAGCGCGTCGGCGACGTCCTGGCCGTGGGCCCAGGTCTCCATGATCCGCGCGGTGGCGACGGAGGCGGGCGCCATGGGCGGCCCGTACCAGGGGAATCGGGCCCCGGCCGGGGCCGCGCGCAGGGCCTGCTGGAGCGCGTCGCGCCCGGTGCGCCAGCTCTTGAGGAGGACGGCGGGCGGCCGGGCCGCGCCCTCGCGGGCGCCGTCGTCGACGAAGGTGTCCGGCGCGGCCAGGGCAGCGGCCGCCTCCGCGGCGAACGCGTCGGGATCGGTCGCGGCGAGCAGCGCGGCCCGGTCGGTCCAGGCGAGGTGCGCGATCTGGTGGGCGACGGTCCAGCCCGGCGCGGGCGTGGGCAGGGCCCAGCGCTGGGGCTCCAAGTCGCCGACGAGGCGGTCGAGTTCGTCGCTCTCGTCGCGCAGATCGTCGAGTACGCCGATGACGGCGCGGGCGTCGGACACGGTGCGCTCCCCTCAGGGCACGGCGGTGTGCCCTGGGAGCATGGCAGCGCCCGGAGAAACAATCAAGCGTGCTTGGTTATTTACGGTGGAGGGGGCTGCTTTCCGGCCGGAAGTCCGGCTCACGAAGCGATGAGGCGACTGGTGAAGCCGTCACGGATGAGGGACACGGATGAGGGATTCGTACGCCGCACGCACGGCGTCCGGCACCTCCTGCTCGACCGCGAAGCCGAGCCCGGGGCAGCAGCCGGTTCCCGGGAGCCCGCCGCCACGGACGTGGCCGGACGCGGCCTGCTGATCGTCGCCGCCCTGTCCGACGGCCGGGGCGTCGCCGCCCGCGAACCGTGCGGGAAGGCCGTCCGGTCCCGCTCCGAGGTCGGGCGCGACGCCGGATCGCCGCGCCGACCCATCGGACAGGCCCTAGGGGGCGGGGGGCGTTTCGCCGGGTCCCTGGTCCGGTGCGCGTTCGGCGGGCCCGGCTCCGGGGCTCGTGACGGGCCGGATCTCGTAGTGCAGGGTCGCGTCCCGGCGGAGCTTGTGCCACAGGGGCACGAGGACGCCCTGCTGCACGGGGTACTTGCGGGCGATGAGGCGGGAGGCGCGCGCGTCCTCCCCGGTGCCGCGTTCGAGGCGCCGCGCCCGCGCGGTGATCCCGGGCCCGGTGGGCTTGCCGCGCAGCGTCGAGGGGGCGATCTCCACCCGAGGGTCCCGGCGCAGCCGCTTGACCTTGCCCGCCTTGCCGAAGGTGCGGAAGTACGCGTGGTCGCCGTCGACCGCGAAGTGGACCGGGGTGCCGACGCCGGTGCCGTCCTTCTTGTGGCTGGTCAGCAGGACCGCCTGCTGTTTCTCGAACCGGGCGAGCTCCGGGCTCGCCGGACGCGCGGGATTCGGCTTCATCCCTCCATACAGACACGGGCGGCCCGGTCTGTCACCCCCGCTGCTGCCCCGCCGTGCGCTCGCGCTGCTCGACCAGGGCGTCGAGTCCGTCCAGGATCCGCTGGAGGCCGAACTCGAAGTGGTCGAAGTCCGGGCCGAACGTGTCGTCGGAGAGCCCGGCGACCAGCGGGTACTTGCCGCTGGTCATGATCCGGCCGAGCACCGGCCCCTGCTTCTCCCAGAACGCGGCCTCGGAGAGCCCGGCGGCGTCGGCCTCCACCGACTGGGTGCGCATGCGCGCGACCCCGGAGACGTACCCCTCGACCAGGATCAGGATCGAGACCAGCTCGGGGTCCCGCAGGCCCATGGGCTTGATGCGGGACAGGACCTTCTCCAGGCCGCCGACGGCGCTCGGGCCGAGCACCGGCCGCGACTGGTTGACCTGGAGCAGCCAGGGGTGTGCGTGGTAGCGGTCCAGGGCCTCGCGGGCGTACGCCTCGACGCCGGCGCGCCAGCCGCCCGCGAAGGCGTCCTCGTCGTCGGTGGGCGCCTGGACGTGGTCGAGCATCAGGTCGAGCAGCTCGGCCTTGCCCGGCAGATAGCGGTACAGCGACATCGTGCCGGTGCCCAGCTCCTGCGACAGGCGGCGCATGGAGACGGCGGCGATGCCCTCGGCGTCGGCGAGGGCGACCGCGGCGGTGACGATCCGGTCCAGGGTCAGGGCCGGTTTGGGGCCGCGAGTGGGCCGCTCGCCCTCGCCCCAGAGCAGTTCGAGGCTGCGCTTGATGTCGCCGCTGCCGCTGGTCTCCGTGGTCCTCATGGATCTCACGATAAGCCCTCGGACAGAAACTGGGTACGGTGTACTCTCCATTGGGTACGGTGTACTCGGCGGGGTCCGGCAAGGGTTCGGCACGAGCGTGACGAGACGAGGGGAACGGACGGTGGAGCTTCTATGAGCGAGCGCACACGCGGGGAGCACGCGGTGGCGGCCCGCGGCCTGGAGAAGCGGTACGGCGAGAAGAAGGCCCTGGACGGCTTCGACCTGACCGTCGCCCACGGCACGGTCCACGGCCTGCTCGGGCCGAACGGCGCGGGCAAGACCACGGCCGTCCGCGTCCTGGCCACCCTGATCCGCCCCGACGGCGGCCACGCCGAGGTCGGCGGCGCCGACGTCGTGCGCGAACCGGCCGTCGTGCGCAGCCGCATCGGCCTGACGGGTCAGTACGCGGCCGTGGACGAGATCCTCACCGGCCGGCAGAACCTGGAGATGTTCGGCCGCCTCTTCCACCTCGGCCCGCGCCGTGCCGAGCGCCGGGCCCGGGAACTGCTCGAACAGTTCGGCCTCGAAGCCGCCGCGGACAAGGGCGCCGGACAGTACAGCGGAGGCATGCGGCGCCGCCTCGACCTCGCCGCCTCGATGATCCTCGCCCCGTCCGTGCTCTTCCTCGACGAGCCCACCACCGGCCTCGACCCGCGCGGCCGCAGCGAGGTCTGGGACTCCGTACGGGACTTGGTGGCGAGCGGGACGACCGTCCTGCTCACCACCCAGTATCTGGAGGAGGCCGACCGGCTCGCGTCCCGCATCACCGTCATCGACCGGGGCCGCGCCATCGCCGACGACACCCCCGACGGCCTCAAGGCCACCGTCGGCGGCAGCCAGCTGGAGGTCGTCGTCAGCGAGGCCGCCGACCTGCCCGCCGCGGTGAAGGCCGTGGCCCGCGTCGCCGACGGCGAACCGGAGACGGTCGACGCCGAGCGGCGCGTGCGGGCCGCGGTCACCGACCGCGTCGGCGCCCTCGCCGACGTCGCCCGCACCCTGCGGGACGAGGGCATCGCCGTGGAGGACGTGGGCCTGCGGCGGCCGAGCCTCGACGACGTGTTCCTGAAACTGACGGGGGCGAAGAGCGAGCGGCCGCCCCGGATCGAGGCGGCGGCAGACCGGACGGAGGCGGCGGCATGAGCGACGTACTGACACGCGAGCCTTCCCTGGCCGCGGACCCCGCGCGCGGGCGCGCCTACTGGGTCGTCGTCGACACCCTGAACATCGCCCGGCGCTATCTGACCCACTTCCAGCGCCAGCCCATCCTGATCGCCTGGCAGCTGGGCTTCCCCATCATCAGCGTGCTCCTGTACGGCTTCGTGTTCGGCGAGGCGATGAAGGTGCCCGGCGGCGTGGGGGACTACAAGGACTTCCTGATGCCCGGCATGTTCGTGATGACGATGGCCTTCGGCTTCATGAACACCGCGATGGGCGTCGCCACCGACGCGTCGAAGGGCGTCATCGACCGCTTCCGCTCCATGCCGATGGCGCCCTCCGCCGTGGCCGCCGGGCGCGGCGTCGCCGACCTCGTCGTGGCCTGCGCCGAGCTGACGATCCTCGCGCTCACGGCCGTGGCCATCGGCTGGCGCCCCGACAACGGCGTGGGCAACGCCCTGACCGCCTTCGCCCTGCTGCTCCTCCTGCGCTTCAGCCTGATCTGGGTCGGCGTGTGGCTCGGCTTCGTCGTGCCGTCCCCGCAGGCGGCGGGCGGCCTGTACGCGGTGACCTTCCCGATCACGATGATCTCCAGCGTGTTCGTGGCGCCGTCCCTGATGCCCGACTGGCTGGGGCCCGTCGCCGCGTGGAACCCGGTCTCGTCGACGGGCACGGCCGCCCGCGAGCTGTTCGGCAACCCGGGTGCGGGCGGCGCCAGTTGGATCGAGCAGCACGCCGTCCTCATGTCGGTGGTGTGGCCGCTGGCCGTGACGGCGCTGTTCCTGCCGCTCGCCGTACGGAAGTTCAAGGCGCTCAGCAAGTGAGTTCCGGATCCAGGGACGGCGAAGGGCCCGGCACGCTCGACGCGTTCCGGGCCCTTCGGGGTGCTGGGGTGCGCAGGTGCCGTTACAGCTTCTCGATCACGTAGTCCACGCAGCGCGTAAGCGCCTCGACGTCCGCCGGGTCGATGGCCGGGAACATCGCCACGCGCAGCTGGTTGCGGCCCAGCTTGCGGTACGGCTCCGTGTCCACGATGCCGTTCGCGCGCAGCGCCTTCGCGACCGCCGCCGCGTCGATCTCGTCGTCGAAGTCGATCGTGCCGATCACCTGCGAGCGCTTCGCCGGGTCCGTCACGAACGGCGTCGCGTACTTCGACTCCTCCGCCCAGCCGTACAGGGTGCGGGCCGAGGTGGCGGTGCGGCGCACCGACCAGTCGAGGCCGCCCCGGCCGTTGAGCCAGTCCAGCTGCTCGCCGAGCAGGAACAGCGTGGCGAGCGCGGGCGTGTTGTACGTCTGGTTCTTGAGCGAGTTGTCGATCGCCGTGGGCAGGCTGAAGAACTCCGGCACGTGGCGGCCGCTCGCGTGCACCCGCCGCGCCCGCTCCAGGGCGGCCGGGGAGAACGCGGCGATCCACAGGCCGCCGTCCGACGCGAACGACTTCTGCGGGGCGAAGTAGTACACGTCCGTCTCGGCGATGTCGACCGGCAGGCCGCCCGCGCCCGACGTGGCGTCCACCAGGACCAGCGCGCCCTCGTCCGCGCCCGCGACCCGCGCGAGCGGGGCGGCGACGCCGGTGGAGGTCTCGTTGTGCGTGAACGCGTAGACGTCCACGCCCGCTTCGGCCTCCGGCTCGGGGTGCGTGCCCGGGTCCGAGGCGATCACCGTCGGCTCCGCGAGCCACGGGGCGAGCTTCGCCGCCTTCGCGAACTTGGAGGAGAACTCGCCGAAGGAGAGGTGCTGCGACTTGTTCTCGATCAAACCGTGCGTCGCGACGTCCCAGAACGCGGTGGACCCGCCGTTGCCCAGCACCACCTCGTAGCCGTCCGGCAGCTGGAACAGGTCGCGCACGCCCTCGCGGACGCGGCCGACCAGGTTCTTCACCGGGGCCTGGCGGTGCGAGGTGCCGAGCAGGGAGGTGCCGGTGGCGGCCAGGGCCGCCAGCGCCTCCGGTCGCACCTTGGAGGGGCCCGCGCCGAAGCGTCCGTCGGTGGGCCTGATGTCTGCGGGGATCTCGATCTCAGCCACGCCGCGAGCCTATCCGGCCCCCGCGCCCCTGCGCGGGCCCCGTCCACCCCCCGAGACACCCCGTCCCGCGGCGGCGTCCCACGGGGGCCTTGGGCGGGCCTTTCCCACCCACCCACCCGCTTCTCCCCGGCCTTGCGAGACCGGACCCCCACGCCCCCGGGCGGGGGCGGGCGGCGGGACTGCCCCGCGCTGCGGGCCAGGGCCGGCTCGTGGGCTGTGCGGGGTCGGGCCCTGGGTGAGGGCCCTTTGCCCTGACCTGGGAGGGGGCGATGGGTGGCCCCTGAGCTCCAGACGGGGGCGGGCGGCGGGCCCGCCCCGCGGTGCGCCCACGCCGCTGTGGGCAATCGTCCCGCAGGGCGGGACGGGTGGGCACAGCGCCGAGGTGCCGCACGGCCGTTCCGCAGGGCCTCGCCCAGGCCCCGCCCCGCACGGCGTGCAGGCGCCCCCCGCCCAGGTCCCCGCCCAGGCCCGGGCCGTTACCCGGGTGGGGCGTGCGGGCAGGCTCCGGGGCATGGGTGTGGAGACGGAGCTGGTGCGGGCGTTGCGGGGCGTGGTGCGGGGTGGCGTGGACGGGACGGCCGGGGCGCGGGCCCTGGTCACCATGGACGCGTCCAACTACCGCAGGACCCCGACCGCCGTGGTCACCCCGCGCGACGCGGCGGACGTGGCCGCGACCCTGGCCGTCTGCCGCGCCCACGGCGAACCCGTGGTGGCCCGCGGCGCGGGCACGTCCATCGCCGGGCAGGCGACGGGCACGGGCGTGGTCCTGGACTTCACCACGTACATGACGGAGATCGTGGAGCTGGACCCGGAGGCCCGCACGGCCCGGGTGCAGCCCGGCGTGGTCCTGGACGCGCTCAGGGCCGCCGCGGCCCCGCACGGCCTCACCTTCGGCCCGGACCCCTCGACCCACAGCCGCTGCACCCTCGGCGGCATGATCGGCAACAACTCCTGCGGAGCGCACTCCGTGGCGTGGGGGACGACGGCGGACAACGTGGGGGAGCTGGCCGTCGTCCGGGGCGACGGCACCGCCGTCACGCTCGCGCCCGGCACCTGGGACGGCGCCCCCGAGGGGCTGCGCGCCCTGGTCGACGACCATCTCGCCCCACTGCGGACGGGCTTTCCCGACCTGCCCCGGCGCATCTCCGGCTACGCCCTCGACGCCCTGCTCCCGGAGGGCGGCGGCCCCGACCTGACCCGCTTCTTCTGCGGCAGCGAGGGCACCCTCGGCCTGCTCACGGAGGCGACCGTCCGGCTCGTCGAGGCGCCGCGCGCCCGCGCGCTCGCGGTCCTCGGGTACGCCGACGAGAGCGCGGCGGCCCAGGCGGCCGCGGGGCTCCTGCCGTACGGGCCGCTGACGGTCGAGGGCATGGCCGCGGACCTCGTACGGGACGCCGAGGGACTGCCCAAGGGCGGCGCCTGGCTGTTCGTGGAGACGGGCGGCACGACCCCGGCCGAGGCACGCGCGCGGGCCGCCGCGATCGCGCGGGCCGCGGACTGCGCGGACGCCGTGGTGGTCACCGACCCGGCGGCGCAGCGCGGCCTGTGGCGGGTGCGCGAGGACGCGTCGGGCACGGCGACCCGGATGCCGGACGGCAGCGAGGCGTGGCCCGGCTGGGAGGACTGCGCGGTCCCGCCCGCCCGCCTCGGCCCCTATCTGCGCGACTTCCGCGCCCTCCTCGCCGAGCACGGCCTCCGCGGCACCCCGTACGGCCACTTCGGCGACGGCTGCATCCACGTCCGCATCGACTTCGACCTGCTCACGGGCCCCGGCGTGGACCGCTTCCGGCGGTTCTCGGAGGACCTCGCCGACCTGGTCGTCGCGCACGGCGGCTCCCTGTCGGGCGAGCACGGCGACGGGCAGGCCCGCGCGGAGCTGCTGCCGCGGATGTACGGGCCGGACCTCGTGCGGCTCTTCGAGCGGGCCAAGGACCTCTGGGACCCGGCGGGCCTGCTCAACCCGGGCATGCTGGTCCGCCCGGCGCCCCTCGACGCCGACCTCCGCTTCGCCGTCCTGCCGCGCGAACCGGTGGGCCCGCCGGTCACGGCCTTCGGCTATCCGCACGACAACGGCGACTTCTCCGCCGCCGTGCGCCGCTGCGTCGGCGTCGCCAAGTGCCGCACGACGACGGCGGCGGCGGGCGGCGGCGTGATGTGCCCGTCGTTCCGCGCGACGGGCGAGGAGCGGCACTCCACGCGCGGCCGGGCCCGCCTGCTGCACGAGATGCTCGCGGGCGAGGTCGTCACCGGCGGCTGGCGCTCGACGGAGGTGCGGGACGCCCTCGACCTGTGCCTGTCCTGCAAGGGCTGCGCGTCCGACTGCCCGGTGGGCGTGGACATGGCCACGTACAAGGCGGAGTTCCTGCACCACCACTACGCGGGCCGGGTGCGGCCCGCCGCGCACTACGCGCTCGGCTGGCTGCCGCGCTGGCTGCGCGCCGTCGCGGCCACCCGCACCGCGCGCCTGGTCAACGCCCTGGCCGCGCTGCCCCCGCTCGCGGCCCTCGCCAAGCGCCTGGGCGGCGTCGAGCCGCGCCGCGCGCTGCCGCGGGTGGCTCCGCGCACGTTCCACCGCTGGTGGCGCGGGCGGCCGCGCGCGCAGGGGGCGGGGCGGGCGGTGGTGCTGTGGCCGGACACGTTCACCGATCACCTCGCGCCCGCCGTGGGGCAGGCGGCCGTACGCGTCCTGGAGGCCGCGGGCCTGACCGTGCACGTTCCTCCGGGGGGCGTGTGCTGCGGTCTGACGTACGTCTCGACGGGCCAGCTGGACCGGGCCCGTGCCGTGCAGCGGCGGACCCTCGCCCGGATGCGCCCGTTCCTGGAGGCGGGCACGCCGGTCGTCGTCCTGGAGCCGAGCTGCGCGGCGGCCCTCAGGGCGGACCTGGTGGACCTCGCGGGCGCGTCCCCGCACGCGCGCGTGCTCGCCGACTCCGTGCGCACCTTCGCCGAGGCCCTGGAGGAGTACGCCCCCGACTGGCGGCCCCCGCGCCTGGACCGGCCGGTGGTGGGCCAGACCCACTGCCACCAGCACGCGGTCCTGGGCGACGCGGCCGACCGCAGGCTGCGGGAGAAGGCGGGTCTGACGGGCACCCTGAGCGGCGGCTGCTGCGGCCTCGCGGGCAACTTCGGCTTCGAGAAGGGCCATTGGGAGGTGTCGAAGGCCTGCGCCGACGAGCAGCTCCTGCCGTCCGTGGCGGAGGCGGGCCCGGACGCGGCGGTCCTGGCGGACGGGTTCTCCTGCCGTACGCAGCTGGAGCAGCTGGCGGGCGTGCGCGGACGCCATCTGGCGGAGGTCCTCGCCGAGGCCCTGGACGAGGGGGCCTAGCCGACGGGGCTTAACGGCCGGCCTCGGGCTTCGTACGCTGCGAACTACTTCGACATCCCAGACGTGGTCCATTACCTTGTACGCAAGAGTGCATGAAGATGGACTGTGAGGCGGGCTCGGCGTGAACGTATCGCGGACGGACGGGGCGGTGGAGGCGGCCGTGGCCGCGCCCGCCACGGTGGGGCAGCCGGAGGCGGCGGGGGCGGCCGGTGCCGTGCCCGCCACCGGGGGCGGCGGGGCGCGCGGCGCCGCGCTCGGGCCCCTCGGTCTGGTGCTCGCGGGCTGCGTCTCCGTGCAGTTCGGCGGGGCCGTCGCCGTCAGCCTGATGCCGCGCGCGGGCGCGCTCGGCATCGTGACGCTGCGGCTGTTCTTCGCCGCCGTGATCCTCCTGCTCGTGTGCCGCCCCCGGGTGCGCGGGCACTCGCGCGCCGACTGGGGCACGGTCCTGGCCTTCGGCGTCACGCTCGCCGCCATGAACGGCCTCTTCTACCAGGCCGTGGCCCGCATCCCGCTCGGCCCCGCCGTCACCCTGGAGGTGCTCGGCCCGCTCGCGCTCTCCGTCCTCGCCTCCCGCCGCCTGGTGAACGTGGTCTGGGCGGGGCTCGCCCTCTGCGGCGTCTTCCTGCTCGGCGGGGGCGGCGGCTTCGGCGGCCTCGACCGGGCCGGTGTCGCCTACGCGCTCGGCGCGGGGGCCGCCTGGGCGGTGTACATCGTCTTCAGCGCCCGCACCGGCCGCCGCTTCCCGCAGGCCGACGGGCTCGCCCTGGCCATGGCCGTCGGCGCGGTGCTCGCCCTGCCGCTGGGCATCGTGGAGTCCGGGTCCAAGCTCACCGTGCCCAGCACGCTCGGCCTCGCCGCGGCCGTCGCCGTGATGTCCTCCGTGCTGCCCTACACCCTCGAACTCCTCGCCCTCAGGCGCCTGCCCGCGTCCACCTTCGCGGTCATGATGAGCCTGGAACCGGCCATCGCGGCCGTCGCCGGCTTCCTCATCCTCGACCAGGGCCTGACCCTCGTCGAGGGCCTGGCCATCACCCTGGTCATCGCCGCCAGCATGGGCGCGGTGCGCACACAGGTGGGGCGCGGCCGGGCGAAGGCCTGAGCCGAAGGCTGAGCGCGCGGTTCCCCGCGCCCTTCGGGGCGCCGAGAACGCCCCGTCACCCGTTGCGCCGGAACAGTCTCCGCAAGCCCAACCCTGCGAGCACCACCGCGCCCAGGACCACCGCCCCCTTGGTCGCGCCGCCACTGAAACCACCGCCCCCGTCACCGGAGCCCCCGCCGTCCGACGAGCCGCCCCCGCCCCCCGCACCCTTCACCTCGACGGCCTCGACGTCGCTCTGCCCGCCCTCCGTGCCGTACATCAGGTGGCTGCCGTCGGGGCTGTACGTCACGGACTCGCCCTGGCGCTGGAGCGGGACGCGCAGTCGGCCCTCGCGCTTGATCCTGCCCTCGCCGCGCCAGGCGAAGGCGACGCCGCCGAAGTAGCCGCGCAGGGCGAGGTGCTTGCCGTCGGGCGAGAAGGCGCCGTCGGTGACCCACAGGTCGGTGCTCGCGACGCGGCGGAAGACGTTGGTGCCGGAGGTGGACAGGCGGGCCGGGCCCTCGTAGAGGGAGCCGCCGTCCTCCTTCTTGTCGGCGATGTACACGCGGCCCGTCTTGGGGTGGACCATCAGCGCCTCGGCGTCGCGCGGCCCGTCGGCGTACTTCACGACGTACTGCGTGGCGCGGACGGACTGGTCCTTGAGCTCTTTGGGCTCGGGCAGCTTGTAGACCCACACGAAGGACCACTTGCCGCCGAGGTTGTCGCCGATGTCGCCGACGTACAGGCTGCCGTCGGGGCCCATCGAGATGGCCTCGACGTCGCGCGGCTTGCCGACGCCGGTCAGGGTGATCCGGGCGACGGTCTTGCCGGTCCTGCTGTCGACGGCGTACAGGTAGGCGCCGCTGTCCTGGTCGTTGTGGGTCCAGTAGACGCCGGGGTGCGCGCGTGAGGGCACCAGGCCGCTGGACTCGGTGATGCGCGGGTCCTCGATGGTGAACCCGTCGTTGCCCGCCTTGCCGTCGGCCAGGGCGGGGCCGCCGGACGCCACCAGGACCGCAGCCACCACCGCCGCGGCCCCGGCCGCGCACACCCTCGAAGAACGCATGGCTCCCAGCCTGCCACCCCGCGCCACGACGGCAGGTGGCAAGGCTCACATCGCAGCGCACGGGCGCGATCCGCGATGATGAGCGGATGCTCAGGTTCATGTTCGTCGGCGACTCGATGACCATCGGCAGCGCCGGGGAACACACCTGGCGCTACTGGATGTGGCAGCACCTGTGCGCCACGCTCGGCGCCCCCTTCAAGGTCGTCGGCCCCCGCGAGGCCCTCTACGACAAGGTGGCAGAGGCCCCCACGTCGTACGCGTACGCCCAACCGGACTTCCCCCGGCGCCACTTGGCGGGCTGGGGCGAGGGCTGGCAGCACATGGCGCCGCTGATCGAGGACGCCGTGCGGCGCGAGCGCGCGGACGTGCTGCTCGTCTCGCTCGGCCTGATCGACCTCGGCTTCTACACCAACGCCGAGCAGACCGCCGCGAACGTCCGGGCCTTCGTGACCGCCGCCCGCACCGCCAACCCGCGCGTCGCGATCGCCGTGCTCCCCGTCATCCCCAACGTCCGCGCGCACGACGACGCCGCCTTCGCCGCCGAGGTCGCCCGCTTCAACGAGCTCCTCGCCAAGACGGTCGCCGACCTGGACACCCCGGCGTCCGCCCTCCTCCTGGCCTCGCCCCCGGACCCGTACGACATCCACTACGACACCTACGACGGCACGCACCCCAACGAGCGCGGGGAACAGAAACTGGCCGACGCCTACGCGTCCGCCCTGGCCCAGGCCTGGGACCTCGGGACGGTCCCGGCACCGCGCTAGGGCCACCGTCCGGACCGGCGTCCCCCGTCCGGCCGTCGTCCTTCGGCGCGGCCCCGCCGTCTTTCGGCGCCCCGGCCCTCGCCTTTCGGCATCCGCTCCTAGCCGGAAGGCCGACGCCGGGGAGACGGCCCGCTTCCTAGGTTCGGGGCATGACGGTCCTGACTCCTCCCACTCGCGCCACCGAGCGGGCCCTCGCGCCGGACGTCGCGCGCGGCCTGATGCTGCTGCTCATCGCCCTGTCGAACACCGCCTTCCACCTGTGGCGGGCCGAGCACGGGCCCTCGGGGTGGCAGCCCGTGGACGGGTCGTGGCTCGACCACGTGGTGCAGTTCCTGATGATCATGACCCTGGACCTGCGGATCTACCCGCTGTTCGCGTTCCTCTTCGGGTACGGGATGACGCAGATGTATCTGCGCCAGACCGGGCACGGCACCACCGGGCGGGCCGCCGTGGGCGTGCTGCGCAGGCGCAGCCTGTGGATGGTCGCCATCGGCCTCGCGCACTCCGCGCTCCTGATGGCGGGCGACATCATCGGCTTCTACGGCGTCCTGAGCCTCGTCCTCGGCTGGATCTTCGTGCGCAGGAGCGACCGGGCCCTGAAGTGGTGGATCTGGATCGGCGTCGCGCAGACGCTCCTGCTCACGCTGGCTCCGGTCGTCGCCGCGCTGCTGCGCGGGGACCTGTGGTCGCTCGGGGACGCGGGCGCCGAGCCCGGCTACCTCGCCTACGGGGCGGACGAGAACAGCTGGCTCACCGCTGCCGGCACGCGCGGCACGACCGGCCTCTTCGTCACCTTCGGCGCCTCGCTGCTGTCCCTGGTCGGCGGCGGGTACCTCGTCTTCCTGCTGGGGTTCTGGGCCGCGCGGCGGCGGATCCTGGAGGAGCCGGGCCGCCATCTGCCGCTGCTGCGCCGCACCGCGGTGATCGGCGTCGCGGTGGGCTGGCTCGGCGCGCTGCCCGCGGCCCTCGCCCACGTCGGGGCCCTCCGCGTACCGGACGACGCGCAGAGCGAGGAGGGCGCCCTGACGACGCTGCGGGACCTCACCGGCACCGCGGGCGGCATCGGATACGTGGCCGCGATCGCGCTGTTCGTCGTGTGGTGGACGAACCGCTCCCCGCGCCCCGGCGCCCCGGCCGTCGCGGCGGTCGCGGCCGTCGGCAAGCGGTCGATGTCCTGCTACCTCGCCCACTCCCTCCTCTTCGCCCCGCTCCTCGCGGCCTGGGGCCTCGGCCTCGGCGCGCACCTGAGCAGCGCGACCATGGCTCTCGTCGCGACGGCCGTGTGGCTGGTGACCGTCGCGGGCGCGTACGCGCTGGAGAAGGCCGGACGGCGGGGCCCGGCGGAGGCGCTGCTGCGGCGCCTCGCCTACGGCGCGGGCGCGGGCGCGGGCACCCGGAAGGCGGACCCGGACGACGGGGCCCGGAACGCGGACGCCGGAGCCAGCCTGCGCAGCCCCCGCTGAGCCTGGTCCTGCCAGTGCGGGGCGCCGGCCCGGCGCGCCAGGGACAGGGCCTGGCAGTAGTGCGAGACGGCGTCGTCCGCGCGGCCCAGGTGCTCGGCGATCTCCCCGAGGTACTGGGCGACCGGGCCGAGCGTGACCATCCCGGACCCGGCGCCCGCCAACTCGTCGGCGGCGGGCAGGAGTTCCTCGTACGCCGCCTCCGCGAGGTCGTCCTCGCCGAGCCGGACGGCGGCGAGCCCGGCGGCCGCGAGGCGCAGCTCGTACAGGAAGTCCCGGCGCATGGTGAGGAGTTCGGGCAGCAGCGCGCGGGCCCGCGCGCCGCGCCCGGCGGCGGCGAGGGTCAGCGCGTGGGTGGCGCCGCAGCCCGCGCCGCGCCCCCACGTCTCGTACTCGCGCAGCGACAGGTCCACGTGCTCGGCCAGGCGGCCGTCCTGTTGGCGCAGGCAGAACAGCGCGAGCCCGTACACGGCGTGCTCGGCGCCCCACAGGCCGAGCCCGCCGATCCCGTCGCGCGCGGCGGCGTAGCGCCGCCCGGCCTCGTCGTGCCGGTGGGCGGCCGCCGGGCGCAGCGCCCCGTACAGGGTGGGGACGAGGCCGAGCGCCGGCATGCCGAGCCCGGCGGCAAGCCCGCGCACGGCCGCCGCCTGCTCGTCCGCCTCGCGGAACGCGGCCCGGGCGGCGTGCGCCTGGAGCAGCGCGGTACGGGCCACCGCCTCGGCCGCGCCGAGGCCCGCGCCCCGGGCGACGGACAGCATCTCCTCGGCGACGCGGGCGCGGCGCGGTGCGAGCCCCGCGGCGCCGTACGTCTGCAGGAGGCGGCTGTTCAGCGCGTGGACGAGCAGCCGCGGATCGCCGGTGCGGCGGGCGAGGCGCTCGGCCTCGGCGGCCGCGCGCACCGCCCGCTCCCCGCCGAAGCCGTCGAGCTCGCGGGCGAGGACGGCATGCATCCGGCACCGCAACTCGACCTCGGAATCCGGTAGTTCGGCGAGGAGGCGCTCCACCGCCCCGGTGACCCGCGGGTCGGGCCCGGCGGCGTAGTCGCGGTGGAACCAGAGGGTGGGCATGTCGTCGCAGGCCACGAGGCGCGCGAGGGCTTCGGGGGCGCCGCCCGCGGGGAAGCGCTCCAGGGCGCTGACGCGCTGGGCCCGCGCGCCCTGGAAGTCACCGGCGGACGTGAGGCTGCGGACCAGGCCGACGACGAGCGCGGGGCCCTCGGGACCGGCCACCAGCGGGGCGGTGCCGAGGCGTTCGTGGACGACGAGCGCGCGCCGCCACAGCCGCGCGGCCTCCTGGTGGTCGCCGCCCTGCCGGGCGGCGGTGGCGGCGGCGTCCACGTGCCGGACGGCGCCCTCCACGTCGCGGGGGCCCGCGGACTCCAGGCGATGGTGGGCGAGCGCGCCCAGGTCGTCCGGGCGCAGCCGCTCCACGGCGTCGGCGGCGCGGGCGTGCCAGTGGGCGCGGCGCAGCCGGGAGGTCTCCTGGTAGAGGGTGTCGCGGACGAGGGCGGAGGCGAAGCGGAGGCGGCCGGGCCCCGGTTCGCCGAGCAGGCCGGAGCCCAGGGCCTCCTCCAGGTGTTCGACGGCGGAGCCGCCGTGGTGGGCCGGGCCGCCCTCGCCGTCCGCGGCGCACATCTCCAGAAAGACATCGATGTCGAGGTCCGTTCCGGCGACGGCCGCCCGCCGCAGCATGCCCTGCGCGCCGGAGCTCAGCGCCCCGAGCCGGTGCCGGATCACATCGGCCACACCGGGCGGGACCCGGGTCAGGGCGGCCTCCACGCCCTCGGCCGCGAGCAGCCGTGCGGTCTCCCGTACGAAGAAGGGGTTGCCGCCGGTGCGCTCGGCGAGGCGGCGGACGGTGTCCTCGTCGAGGTCGGGGGCGGGCTCCCCGGCGTGTCCCGCCAGCTCGCGCAGGACGGCGCCGACGGCGGTCGCGTCGAGGCCCTGGAGTTCCATCCGGGCCGGTTCGCAGCGGGCGAGCGCGGCGAGGGTGTCGCGGACCGCGTCGGTCAGCTCCTCCGTGCGGAAGGTGACCAGGAGCAGGACGGGGCTCTCCGCCAGGGCCGTGGGCAGTCGGCGCAGCAGCGTGAGGGTGTCGTCGTCGGCGTGGTGCAGGTCCTCCAGGACGACGGCGAGGGGGGCGCGGCGGGCGACGGCGGCGAGGTGCGCGGTGGCGGCGGTGTGCGTACGGAACCGGGCGGCCTCGGCGTCGGCCCCGGCCCCCGCTCCGGCGGCGGGGTCGAGGAGCGGGGCGAGGGCGGGCGGGGCCGGGTGCCCGTCGGCGACGAGCGTGCGCAGGAGCTCCGCCCAGGGGTGCGCGGGCGGGGCGCCGGTCTCCTCCGGGCAGCGCCCTCGGGTGGCGGTCCAGCCGTGGGTGGCGGTGAGCGCGTGCGCGGCCGCCTCGGCGAGGGCGGTCTTGCCGGTGCCGGGGGCGCCGCCCACGAGGGCCACGCGGAGCGCGCCGCCCTTGGCCGCGTGCTGGGCCTCTTGGGCGAGGCGCTCCAGGGCCTCGGCTCTGCCGGGCAGTTCGGCGGGGGCTTCTTGAGCGGTGCGGGGCGCCTCGGGCCGTGCCCAGGTGTCCCGCCCGGCGGGACGGCCGCCCGCGGCGGGAACGACGGCCGACGGCGGGACGACGTGCTCCACGGCCCCCGCCAGGCTTCCGCACTGGCGGAGGATGTCCTCCTCCAGGGTCCGCAGCGCGGGGCCGGGGTCGATGCCCAGCTCCTCCTTGAGGACGGCGCGGGCCGTGCGCAGGGCGGAGAGGGCGTCGGCCTGGCGCCCGGTGCGGTACAGGGCGAGGGCGAAGAGCCGCCAGCCCTCCTCGCGCAGCGGGTGGGCCCGGGTGTGGGCCTCCAGGTCGGCGACGACCCGGGCGGCCGCGCCGAGGGCGAGCTCCGCGTCGGCGAGGCGCTCGGCCGCGAGCAGCCGCAGCTCGCTGAGCCGGGTCACCTCGGGCGCGGCCCAGGCCTCCGCCGCGAACTCCGCGTACGCGCCGCCCCGCCACAGCTCCAGGGCGGCGGTGAGCCGGTCCCTGGTCTCGGCGGCCCGGCCCGGCGCGGACGGCTCCGCGGCCCGGCGCACGAGGTCCTCGAAGCGCCAGGCGTCGACCGCCGCGAGGTCGAGGCGCAGCGCGTAGCCGGGCGGCGCGGTGACCAGGGTGCGGGGCGGGGTGCGGGTGGGGCGGCCGGGTTCGAGTGCCTTGCGGAGCGTGGAGACGAGGGTGCGCAGGGAGCCGAGCGCCCGCTCGGCGGGGGTGTCCCGCCACAGGTCGTCGATGAGCTGGTCGAGCGGCACGACCCGGCCGCGGGCCATGAGCAGCCGGGCCAGGACGGCCCGGTGGCGCGGGCCGCGCAGGTCGGCGCGGCGGCCGTCGTCCCAGGCCTCCACCGCCCCCAGTACGCGCAGTTCCATCACAGCGTTCCCCCTTCGGCGCAGGGGGACG
This sequence comes from Streptomyces sp. AN091965, assembly GCF_022698285.1. Classification (NCBI taxonomy): domain Bacteria; kingdom Bacillati; phylum Actinomycetota; class Actinomycetes; order Kitasatosporales; family Streptomycetaceae; genus Streptomyces; species Streptomyces sp. AN091965. The sequence goes on from NZ_JALDMY010000001.1 coordinate 4,583,608, forward strand.
CGGCCGCGCCGGTCAACGCGGCGGGATGGTGTTCCCCCCAGGGCCGGTCCTCACCGCGCTCGTTCTCCCCCGAGCCCGGCGTGTCGGCCGCGGCGTCCATTGGACGCGGGCGGCTCACCCCGCGTCAATTCGCTGCCCATTCCCGGCGGGTCATGCTGTTTGCGCAGGCCCGGGGGTCAGGCTGCGCGGGTGAGCCGGTTCGCGAGGGTGGACATCGTGTACGTGCCGATGCCGAGGACCACCTCCAGGGCGTTCCGCTCGGTGTAGCCGTGGTCCAAGAACTCCTGGACCTCCTCGTCGTCGACGCCGCCCGCGGTGGCGAGGACGCGGAGGGCGAAGCGGCGTACGGCTTCGAGGTCCTCGTGGCCCGCGGGCAGCGGGCGCTCCTCGCGCAGGGCCCTGATGAGGTCGGTGCCCGCGCCCAGCTTCCGCAGTTTGCCGGTGTGCAGGGTGACGCACACATGGCAGTCGTTGCGTACGGCGACGGTCATGACGACGGTCTCCCGAGCGAGCGGAGCCAACGTGGAGCGCTCGAAGGCCTCGCTCAGCTCCAGGAACCCGGTGAGCAGTTCGGGCGAGGCGGCCAGCTTGGCGACGGCGTCGGGCAGCCGCCCGAAGGCGCGGGTCACGGCCTCCATGGCGGGGCGGGCGGCGGGCGGTGCGGTGTCCGGGGTGTGCGGGGCGAACAAGGCGGACGACTCCCTAAGGTGGACAACATGGTTGACGAAAAGAAGGTAAACCAGGTTGTCGAAAAGGGGAAGCCCCGAGGGATGGCCGCCAGGACGGCTGAGGGCAAGGCCGACGGGACGACCGACGGGAAGCCCGCAGAGACGACCGGCGGAAAGCCTGCGGAGACGACCGACAGGAAGCCCGCGGAGACGACCGGCAGCAAGCCCGCCCGCACGACCACAGGGAAGGCCGTGACGACCGACGGGAAGACCGTCAGCACGGCCGCGGGGAAGGGCGACGGGACGACCGTCAGCACGGCCGCAGGGAAGGGCGACGGGACGACCGACAGGACGACCACACGAACGGCCGACGGGAAGACCGTCAGGACGGCGGCAGGGAAAGGCGACGGGACGGACGAGGGAACGGCGGCCGAAGAGGGGGCCGGGCGGGAGACGCCCGGCTACGAGCTGCCGCTGCTCCTCTTCGCGGGCTTCCGCACCCTGATCGACCGCCTGCACGCCGAGCTCGCCCGCCAGGGCCACCCGGACGTGCGCCCCGCGCACGGCTTCGCGATGCAGGCGATCGGCGCCGCCGGGGCCACGGCCAGCGACGTCGGGCGCCGCCTCGGCGTCTCCAAGCAGGCCGCGGGCAAGACCGTCGACCGCCTCATCGCCCTCGGCTACGCCGAGCGCGCCGCCGACCCCGCCGACGCCCGCCGCAAACTGGTCCGCCTCACCCCGCACGGCCTCGACGCCCTGGCCCGCTCGGCGGCGGTCTTCGACGAGCTGCGCGCCGAGTGGGCGCGGACCCTGGGCCCCGGCCGCGTACGCGCCCTGGAGGACGACCTGCGCGCGGTCGTCCCGGCGGAGGCGTTCCGCCTGGACGCGGCGGGGTGGCTGGGCGGGGCGTGACCTCACGGAGGTGCGGCGCGCACGTCCGTACGCGTCCTCGGCCCGTACGCGTCGTCGTACTGCGCGGCTGCACGCGGCAGAGAGGCGTTCCCCCGGGCCCCTTGCTTCGAGCGCACTTCAAGCCGTTGGCTTGGACCCCATGAAGTACACGCAGCTGGGACGCACCGGACTCAAGGTCAGCCGACTCACCCTCGGGACCATGAACTTCGGGCCGCAGACGGACGAAGCCGACAGCCACGCCATCATGGACGCCGCGCTGGACGCGGGGATCAACTTCTTCGACACCGCCAACGTGTACGGCTGGGGTGCGAACAAGGGCCGCACCGAGGAGATCATCGGCAGCTGGTTCGCCCGGGGCGGCGGGCGGCGCGACAAGGTCGTGCTCGCCACGAAGCTGTACGCCAACATGGCCGCCGACGGGACCCCGCCCTGGCCCAACCACGACCTCCTCTCGGCCGTGAACATCCGCCGCTCCGTCGAGGCCTCGCTCCGGCGCCTCCAGACCGACCACATCGACGTCTACCAGTTCCACCACATCGACCGGAACACCCCGTTCGAGGAGATCTGGCAGGCCATCGACGTCCTCGTACAGCAGGGCAAGATCCTGTACGCGGGGTCGAGCAACTTCCCCGGCTACAAGATCGCCCAGGCCAACGAGACCGCGCGCCGCCTCGGCAGCTACGGCCTCGTCAGCGAGCAGTGCCTGTACAACCTCGCGGAGCGGCGCGCCGAGATGGAGGTCGTCCCGGCCGCGCGGGAGTACGGCCTCGGCGTCATCCCCTGGTCGCCGCTGCACGGCGGGCTGCTCGGCGGCATCCTGAAGAAGGAGGTCAGCGGCGGGCGGCGGGCCGAGGGCCGGGCCGCGGAGGCGCTGGCCGACGACAGCGTGCGGGCGCGGATCCAGGCGTACGAGGACCTGCTCGACAAGCACGGCCTCGCGCCCGGCGAGGTGGCCCTGGCGTGGCTGCTCACCCGCCCCGGCGTCACCGGGCCGATCGTCGGGCCGCGCACGGCCGAGCAGCTCACGTCGGCCCTCCGGGCGGTCGACCTCGACCTCACCGCGGAGCTCCGCACGTCCCTCGACGAAATCTTCCCGGGCCCGGGCCCGTCCCCGGAGGCCTTCGCCTGGTAGCCCCGGGACCACGGGGCGGATCCTGGGCTGGATCCCGCCCCGCCCCGGCGGCGCCCCGGCCCGCTCCACGCCCGTCGTACGCGCCTCGCCCGGCGGGGGCAGCTACCTTCCGGCTGCCGCCGCCAGTGCCACCACGACGAACATCAACACGAGCACACCGGCCATGATCCGGTTCCTGGTCTTGGGATCCACGCCATCGAGCGTAACCGCCCCACCGGATCCCCCACGGGGCGCCCAGCCCCAGCGCCCTTCAGGGAGGGCCGGGCACTCTTGTCATGGAGAAGGGGTTCAGACCGGAAGGTTCCAGACGGGCCCGTCGGGCGTCCCGAGCCATACACGTTGGGTGCCGTCCGGGTCCACGGTCAGGCCAAGGCCGGAGTGTGGGGGTGACCCCGCGTCCTGCCAGGCGGTGAGAGCGTCTTCCACCTGGTCCCAGAGGCGAAGAGGGCCGTGCTGGTGCACGGTCGAGGCACCTCCTGCCGGTTCGGTCCACGCCTGTGATCCGGTGGCGACGTCCACGAGGATCACCCCCGTGCCGTTGGTCATGAGTTCGGCGGACGGTGCGGCGAGCTGAGAGAGGAACTGACCGGTCCAGTCTTCCAGGAGCGCGGGGTTCACGCGGGTGGCCCGGGTGCGGCCGGGATGCTGGTGGAAGGTGGGGCGAGGCGGGCGTTCGTGGGGGCGGGCGAGCATGTAGCTGATCTGGTCGGTGTGGAAGCGGCCGGTGGCGGTGCCGTCGTCCTGGACGGTGAGGCGGACGAGTCCGGAGGCGAGCATCCATCCACTGATGGTGGTGGTGATGGTTCCACCGACGCGTACTTGGCGGAGCCAGGCCGGGGGGATGTGGCGGACGGCACAGGTGGCCACGACGTGGTCGTATTCGGCGTCGTCCTTGTGTCCGGCGAGTCCGTCGCCGGTGATCAGGGTGGGGTGATACCCGGCGGCGTGGATGTGGTCGGCCGCCGCGGCGGCCAAGCCCGAGTCGTACTCGATGGAGTACACGTTGTTGTCGCCGAGGCGGCTGCACAGGACGGCGGTGGAATAGCCGGTGCCGGTACCGATCTCCAGCACTTTGTGCCCCTCGCTGATCCCAGCGATGTCGAACATGCGCACGATCAGGGAGGGGAGCGTGCTGGACGAAGTGGGGTGGCCGGTGACGGGCCCAGTGGCGTCGGCGGCGGTGATGCCGTCGACCTGGGTGACCCAGGTCGCATCGCGGTGGACGAGCCCCAGCCACGTTCCGGGATCGGCCTGGTCGCGGCTCATGGGGGTCCACTGACTGCCGTCGAAGCGGAACAGGGCGTTGCCGAGGAAGAGTTCGCGGGGCACCGCTTCGATGGCTGCACGCCATGCAGGGTCGTCCGTGGAGACGGCGGCGGCGAGTTGGCGGCGCAGGTCCGCAGAGTCGGTCATACGAGGGCTCCGTGCTGCAGGTGGTCGGCGATGGCTCGGGTGAGGGGAGCGGTGATGCGGTCGGGGAACCAGGCCCATTGACCGTTGGGGTTGCACTCGTACCAATGCCAGGCGCCATCACGGTCCAGGCCGAAGTCGAAGGCGCCGAAGACGAGTCCGAAAGCGTCGAGGTAGGCCTGCACGCCTTTGACGATGGCTGGAGGGACGGGCATGGGGGTATAGGTGAGCCGGTCGTAATGGCGACGCCAGTCCACGCCAGGTGAGCCGTCTATGCGGATGGCGGTGAGGTTGTCGCCGACAGCGGTGAGACGGACATCGGCGGACTTGCTGACGCGCTGCTGAAACAGGTGCGCCGTGCGGTGCAGGCGGTTGTCGATCTGGCCTGGGGTGACGTCCTCGATCCACACGGTCAGCGCGCGGCCGGTGTCGTCGGCGTACTCGGTTTCTCTGAGCGGCTTGTAGACGATCGGCCCATGTTCGGCAGCGAAGGTGCGGGCGCGGTCGGGGTCGTTGGTGATGAGCGTGGGTGGCACGGTGAAGCCGCAGGCGGCGGCCGTGGCCAGTTGCGCCGGCTTGTGCTCGGCATCCCTATTGCGCCATGGGTGGTTCAGGTAATACGCGCCGGGGAGTGCGGCGAGGATGCCGCCGAGCCCGTAGCGGGCTTCTTCGACAGCCCATCGGCCGGTCTGCTTGTCCATGGCGAGGTCAGCGGCATAGGGGGTGGGCCGCCGCCAGTACACCGAGCGGACGTTCCCCAGGTCGACGTTCCGGGACGCGGTGGTGAGAGTGCCGTCGATCCCCATGCTGTCAAAGGTGCCCGACAGGGTCACCTCGCGGGGGAAGTCGCCGGGGTCCAGGCGGACCACCGGCACGCGACGCTGGTTCAGTTCGGTGATCACTTCATCCGCGGTGGAGTCGTCCAGGCCCGTGACGACGAGGACGGGCGGACCATCCACAGCCATCAGTCAGAGTCCCCGGTTTGGTCGTTCCCCTGATCCGGCGTGCCGTCCAGGCTGGTCTTCGTACTCGTCTCCCGTGATGTCTCCGACCGCTTGTGCCTGGCCTCCACTGTCAGCGGTGTGCCGTCGGGGCCGACCCACGCCGGGACCTGCGTGTGCGGGTCGAGGACGGGTCGGGCGGCGGAGAGGATGGCCGCAGCCGGGTAGGGACGCATGCGTCCGAGTCCCCAGGGCTTGACCTGGTCCAGTGACGTCGAGGGCTGTTGCATGAGTGTCCTCTTCTCTGAGGCGATCCAGCAGTGGTGGCCGCCGCCCGGTGCTTCCGAACGGCGAGAGGGGCCCGGCCGGGCCGGTCATTGGTCGCCGGCCTTCGTCGTGACCTCAGCCCAGACGCGCTTGCCCCAGGGAAGGAGATCGGTTCCCCAGCAGTCGGAGAGGGCGTCCACGAGGAGGAGGCCACGGCCGCCGACGGCATCCGGTCCCACGATGTGCAGCTCAGGTCTGCGGCGGGACTTGTCGACCACGGCGACGCGGAGCCGGTCGGGGCACGGCTGCTCGGCGATCACCCGGACGTGGTGCGAGTGGCCGTGACGGACTGCGTTGGTGACGATTTCGGAGATCAGGAGCGCTCCGGTCTCTGCGGCGTCCTGATCAATGCCCCACTCCGTGCACACTTCGCGGACCATCTGACGCGCCGCCGGAACGGTGGCGGCCTCGCTCGCGAGGGTGGCGCTCTGGCGTGGGTGGTGTCCTGGTCCGACTCGCTCGTTGCTCATGGTCATCGTCACGCCTTGGGCTGGGCGGCGGGGGAAGCCCTGCCCACGTGCCTCGGGGGGAGAACGTGCGGGCGGGGCGGCGCCGAGGCGCGTTCACGGACGCGCTTCCCGGCGGCTGGCAGTAAGCCAACGCGCAGCGAAGGGGGCGAGGAGACTCCACAAGGCGACTCCAACACGGAGTCAGATCAACGACGTTGGTCCTAGCATCGAATTCACTCGCTACTCGGGGGAGTTGCAGATGGACCGTCTGTCACCGGACCCGCGTGAGGTCGTCGCCGGTCTGCTCGGGGACGAACGCCTGCTCCATGCGTGCGCCGAGCGGGACATGGGCACGGTGTTCCGGATGCTCAATGCGCGCGGTATCAGTACACGGCGCATCGCCGCCGCCGTCGACATCACACAGGGGCGACTGTACGAGTACATGAACGGCAAGAGCCGGGTGGCGAAGCTGACCCTGTTCGAGCAGATCGCCGACGCTTTCCACATCCCCGGCCAGCTGCTCGGGCTGGCTCGACGCCGGTGGGAACCCGCGTCGACAACCGCCGGGCACGACAGGACGGACCGGCCGCCGCCGGACGGTGACGACTTGGTGGCTATGGATCACTTCCGCAGAGCTGACCGGCAAACTGGCGGCGGCCGGTTGTACGGGGCTGTCATCCGGCACTTGTCGGACCAGGTGGCACCCCGGCTGGTCGACATCGGCAGCAGTCCGCAAGTGTTCGCCGCCGCGGCCGCGCTGACCGAAATGGCGGGCTGGATGGCTCACGACTCCGGTCATGATGACCGCGCGGCCCGGCACTTCGCCCGTGCCCTCCCTCTGGCCCGCACCGCCGGTGACCTCCCGTTGGCCGCACACATCGCTGCGAGCAGCAGCCACCTTGCCCTGGAGACCGGGGACACAGCCGGGGCTGTCGGCTGGGCACGGGCCGGGCTCGACCTGGCCGCGCAGGGGCCTCGAATTCCCGCGCTGACAGCGCGACTGCACACCATGCGGGCGCGTGCGCTGGCCGCCGCGTCTCAGCACGCCTCGGCCCGCCACGCGCTGGAGGCCGCGCACCGTGACATGGAGGCGACGCCTGCCGCTGATCACCCGTGGCTGAGCCCGTTCGACGCCGCCGCGCTCGCCAGCGAGTCAGCTCTGGCCCTGCGTGACCTGGAGCAGTACGACGAGGCGCTGGCGCACGCCGAACAGGGTGTTGCGCTGCGCGAGGCGGGTCGGGCACGCTCCCTGGCTCTCGGCCGGATCAGCCTGGTGGACATCCACGTGCGCCGGGGTGACCTGGACGCCGCAGTATGCGTCGGCCACGACCTGCTCAGTACGAGCCCGGCTCTCGGTTCAATCCGGGTGGTGCGGCAACTCGACGAGTTGCGCGGGCTGCTGGAGCCGCACCGGGGGCACCGGCCGGTCCGGGAGTACCTGGCTCGGTTCGATGACGCGCGCCGCGCCAGAATGCTCCTGCTGGCCGATCTGATCCCGCCGTCTCCGGGAGGCACTACCGCATGAGGCCCACAGCGCCCGACCCCGCCGACACCGACGCGTGGCATGCGTACCTCGCGGAGGGCAACGCCAAGCAGGCCCGCAAGCGCGTGGCGGCAGACGTGCTGATGCGGGACCACTCCGGCCGAGTGCTCCTGGTGAACCCCACCTACAAACCGGGATGGGATCTGCCCGGTGGGATGGCGGAGGCCAACGAACCGCCGGAGGACACGGTACGCCGTGAGCTGATGGAGGAACTCGGCCTACGCGTCACACTGCTCGGGCTGCTGGTGGTGGACTGGGTGGCCCCACACGGCCCCTGGGACGATCAGCTCGCGTTCGTCTTCGACGGCGGCACCCTGGACGAGGACCAGGCCCACCGGCTGCGGCCACGAGACGACGAGCTGTCCGAGGCCGCCTTCGTCACGGCCGCCGAAGCCGCCAGTCGCCTTCGGGACCGCATCCGGCGCCGGTTCGAGCACGCCCTGAAGGCACTGGACGCGGGGCAGCCGCTGTACCTCCGCGACGGCGCACCCCTCATCTGATCAGCAGTGGTCCTCGCCTACGCCTCACTGAGGGCGATCACTTTCCGGCTGCCGCCGCCAGTGCCACCACGACGAACATCAGCACGAGCACACCGGCCATGATCCGGTTCCTGGTCTTGGGATCCACGCCTTCGAGCCTAACCACACCGCTGCACTCCCCCACGGGGTGCCCTGCCGAACAGCCGAAGGACGGTGTGCAAGCCCCCAGGTCGGGGCTCGGCCGGTGGGTGGGGTGGCACAGGTGGCTGGGAGAAGCCCCGCCGGAGAAGCCCCGCCGGAGAGGCCTCCCTCAGCCTTGGAGGGGCCAGGTGGTCAGGGGCTCGTAGCGGGGGCGAGCCCCCCGCAGCCCGGCCCGGGGCAAGTGGCTGCGGACGAGCGCCAGCTCCCCCACCTCCCACCCGCTCCCCGAGAACCCCCCGAGCCCCTCCACGAACGGCCGCAGCCCCACCTCCCCCCGCCCCCGCGCCAGGGTGAGGTGGGGATGGAACCCCCGCCCCCCGGCCCCGGCCGAGGCGTCGGCCAGGGCACCGGCCCTGCGCCCCGCCGCATCCACCCGCCCCGCAAGCAGCCGAAGCGCGGCGACCTCCCCGGCCACCCCCGCCCACAGCGCCCGGTCCCCGAACCGCCCACCCCCACACAGCGCGAGCGCGAACGGCGCGGTGCGCCCGGCCGCCCGCCCGAGGCGCGCGCCGAGGTCGGGCACGACCCCGTCGTCGACCTCACCGAGGAACGCAAGCGTCAGATGCCATCCGGCACGCTCGGTCCAGCGCAGCGCCCCCGCGTCGGGCAGCTGCTTCAAGTCGTCCACGCGTCCGGCGAGTTCGGCCACCACGGGCTCCGGGGGCAGCACCGCCACGAAGAGTCTCATGCGGCTAGCCTGCCCTGATGGACAGCAACAGCACAGATCGCTCCGCCCCCTCCGGCCCCATACGCGTACGGACAGGAGACGCCGACGACGTACCCGTGTTCCTCGGTCTGCTCGACAGCGCCGCCGAGTGGCTGGTGGCCCAGGGGTACACGAAGCAGTGGGGCACCGAGCCGCTGTCGGCGAATCCGCGGGTGGTGGAGTCCGTGGAGAAGTACCTCGCCGCGGGCACGCCGTGGATCGCCGAGGTGGACGGGGTGCCCGCGGGCATGCTGATGCTCACCGACAGCCCCACCGACTACGTGGCGCCGGTCGACGAGCCCGAGCGGTACGTGCACTACCTCGCCACCGCCGGGCGCTTCGCGGGCCTGGGCGTGGGCAGGACGCTCCTGGCCCGCGCCGCGGCCGAGACCCGCGCGCAGGGCGTGTCCCTGCTGCGGGTCGACTGCTACGCGGGCAACGGCGGCAGGCTCGTCGCGTACTACGAGAGCAACGGTTTCGTCCGTACGGAGACCTTCACGGCGAAGGACGGCACCTGGCCGGGCCAGGTCCTGGCCATGCGGGTCTGAGCGCGGCCCGGCCCCGGCCCGCGTACGGGACCGGGGCTCGGGGGGCCGGCTCACGCCGCCGGGGCCAGGGCCACCTCGCGCGGCACGAAGCGCACGTGCTGGCGGCCCCGGCGCAGATCCACCTTCAGGCGCAGATTGGCCGCGCGCGCCAGGCCGAGGCCGACGCCGAGCGAGGCCACCGCGACGACGAGACCGCCGAGCGCGAAGCTCACGCGGACCCCGTAGGTGTCGGTGAGCCAGCCGAAGAGCGGCCCGCCGAAGGGGGTGCCGCCGACGAACACCATCATGAACAGGCTCATCACGCGGCCCCGCATCTCGGGGTCGGTGGCCATCTGCACCGAGGAGTTCGCGGTGACGTTGACGGTCAGGCCGATCGCGCCGACGGGGATGAGCAGCGCCGCGAAGACGTACGCGTTCGGCACGGCGGCCACGGCGATCAGGGCGACGCCGAAGAGTCCCGCCGTGGCGGTGAGCATCCGCAGCCTGGACGTCCGGCGCCGGGCGGCGAGCAGCGCACCGATCAGCGAACCGGCCGCCATCAGCGTGGTGAACGCCGCGTACATGCCGGAGCCGCCGTGGAAGACGTCGTCGGCGTACGCGCTCAGCCAGATCGGGAAGTTGAAGCCGAACGTGCCGATGAACCCGATCAGGACGATGGGCCAGATCAGCTCCGGGTGCGCGCGCACATAGGCCAGGCCCTCGCGCAGCTGGCCCTTGCCGCGGCGCGGGGCGAGCGGGCTGCGGGTCAGCTCGCCGGTGCGCATGAGCAGCAGACCGGCGATCGGCGCGAGGAAGGACAGGCCGTTGGCGAGGAACGCCCAGCCGGGTCCGACGGCGGCGGTGACGACGCCCGCGACGGCGGGGCCGATGAGCCGCGCGGACTGGAAGTTGGCCGAGTTCAGGCTGACGGCGTTGCGCACCTGGTCCGGGCCGACCAGCTCGGAGACGAAGGACTGGCGGGTGGGGTTGTCGACGACGGTGACGAGGCCGGTGAAGAAGGCCGTCACATAGACGTGCCAGACCTGGACGTGGCCCGTGAGGGTCATCGCGGCCAGGAACAGGCCGCCGAGGCCCATGGCTCCCTGGGTGACGAAGAGCAGGTTCCGCTTGGCGAACCGGTCGGCGATCACACCGCCGTACAGGCCGAAGAGCAGCATCGGCAGGAACTGCATGGCCGTCGTGATGCCGACGGCCGCGGAGGACCCGGTGAGGCTGAGGACCAGCCAGTCCTGGGTGATGCGGGCCATCCAGGTGCCGGTGTTCGACACGACGGCCCCGGCCGCGAAGAGCCGGTAGTTCCGGATCCGCAGCGAGCTGAACATGGAGGTCTTGGAGCGGACGGTTTGGTCGAGGGCGGTTGGTGCGGGGGCGGAGTCTGCTCCGGATCCCGTACTCAAAGGGGTTCGCCTCCCTTGGCGGTCCGGGCCCGGGTGGGCCCTGAGGGGCACGGCCCCCGAGGGGGCCGTGCCGGTGGTCAGTCGGTCACAGGTGGGCCAGCTTCTCCAGCACGGGCGCGGCGTCGCGGAGCTTCGCCCACTCGTCGTCGTCGAGCTCCTCGGTGAGCCGCGCGAGCCACGCGTTCCGCTTTCTGCGGCTCTCCTCGAGCATGGTCTCGGCCTGCTCGGTCTGGGTGACCACCTTCTGGCGGCGGTCGTCGGGGTGCGGTTCGAGCCGCACCAGACCCTTGGCTTCGAGCAGCGCGACGATGCGGGTCATCGACGGCGGCTGCACGTGCTCCTTGCGGGCGAGCTCACCCGGGGTGGCGTTGCCACAGCGGGCGAGGGTGCCGAGCACCGACATCTCGGTCGGGCTCAGCGACTCGTCGACCCGCTGGTGCTTGAGTCGACGGGAGAGGCGCATCACGGCGGAGCGCAGTGAGTTCACGGCGGCGGCGTCGTCGCCATGGGAGAGGTCCGGCATGGTCTTTAGAGTAACTCATTACTCAGGCTAAGTACCACCGCATTAATGCGCACGAGAAGCGGGACCTGCCCAGGAACCGGAACGTGGAACCCTTTCGTCACCCGAACGAGTGAGCCGGATTCGGAAAGTCACGCATCGCCCGTCCGGGGGCGGCGACCCTGGCGGGCATGGCATCGATAGTGCTCAGCCTGCGGATGGACAGCGAGCTGCTCGACCGGCTCCGCAAGCATGCCGCCAAAAGGGGAATGAGCGTCCAGGACTATGTGGTCCGGACGCTCATCCGTGATGACTTCGACGAACGGTTCAAGTCGTCCGTCGAGGAGACAGAGAGGTTCTACGCCTGAGGCCGCGTGCCGCGCCCGGGCTCGGGACCCGGACACGGCACGCGGCCTCAGGGGCCCGCGGGGCTCTAGGTGAGGTCGAGCGCGGGCATCAAGTAGTAGAAGGCGAACACGGCCGAGACCACGTACATGGCCACCGGCACCTCCCGCCCGCGCCCCGCCGCGAGACGCAGGACGGTGAAGGTGATGAAGCCCATGCCGATGCCGTTCGTGATCGAGTACGTGAACGGCATCATCAGCATCGTCACGAACGCCGGGATCGCGATCGTGTAGTCGCTCCAGTCGATCTGCCCGATGGAGCCCGACAGGATCAGGAAGCCGACCGCGAGCAGCGCGGGCGTCGCCGCCTGCGAGGGCACCATCGTGGCGATCGGGGTGAGGAAGAGCGCCACGGTGAACAGGCCGCCGGTGACGACGTTGGCGAAGCCGGTGCGGGCGCCCTCGCCGACGCCCGCCGTGGACTCCACGAAGCAGGTGGTGGCCGAGGAGGACGAGGCGCCGCCCGCCGCGACGGCGATGCCGTCGACGAACAGGACCTTGTTGATGCCGGGGAAGTTCCCCTTGTCGTCGGTGAGGTGGGCCTCGTCGCCGATGCCCATGATCGTGCCCATCGCGTCGAAGAAGCACGAGAGCAGCACGGTGAAGACGAAGAGGATGCCGGTGAGGACGCCGACCTTCTCGAAGCCGCCGAACAGGCTGATCTCGCCGACGAGCCCGAAGTCCGGCGTCGCGACCGGGTTGCCGGGCCACTCGGGGGTCGTCAGACCCCAGGAGGGCACGTCGGCGACCGCGTGGATGATCATGGCCAGAACCGTCATCACGACGATCGAGAGCAGGATCGCGCCCGGCACCTTGCGCACCAGGAGCGCGAGGGTGAGCAGCACGCCGAGGACGAAGACGAGCACCGGCCAGCCGTTGAGGTGGCCGTCGCCGCCGAGCTGGAGCGGCACGGTGGTGTGGGCGGCGTCCGGGATGCGCGAGACGAAGCCCGCGTCGACCAGGCCGATCAGCATGATGAACAGGCCGATGCCGATCGCGATGCCCTTGCGCAGGCCGAGCGGCACCGCGCTCATCACCCGCTCCCGCAGCCCGGTGGCCACGAGCAGCATCACCACGAAGCCCGCGAGCACCACCATGCCCATGGCGTCCGGCCAGGACATGCGGGGCGCGAGCTGGAGCGCCACCACGGTGTTCACGCCGAGCCCGGCCGCGAGCGCGATCGGGACGTTGCCGATGACGCCCATGAGCAGCGTGGTGAACGCGGCGGTGAGCACGGTGGCGGTGACCAGCTGCTTGTTGTCCAGCTGGTGGCCGTACATGTCCTTCGCGCTGCCCAGGATGATCGGGTTGAGCACGATGATGTACGCCATCGCGAAGAAGGTGGCGAAGCCGCCGCGCACTTCCCGCGCCAGGGTCGAGCCCCGCTCCGAGATCTTGAAGAACCCGTCGAGCCCGCCCTGCGGGGGATTCGGGGGCGGCTGCTTGGCGTCGACCGGAGCGGTGGCCGAGGGGGACATGCGGGACCTCATGACCTCTGTTGAACGGGATAAGCCGAGCTTGCGCGTATTTGTATCTTCATACGAAAGCAACTGGCCATTAAGAAGCCGTTTCAGTATGAATACATGAGCGTGAAATGGCTATCTCCGCGCGTAGAGCCTTGTGGCGCAAGGGGTCCCGGAGCGCGCTCTGGGCCGGTGAGGGCCCCGTCTAAGCTGGGGGCATGGCGAAGTGGACACCCAAGCACGAGGCGCCGGAGCCCCTGGAAGGGCCCGTCGTCGCCACCATCACCGGCGGCACGGTCATCTGGTTCGTCCTCTTCCTGGTCCAGCTGCCGTTCTACGGCTGGTTCGACGACCGCGACGCCACCTGGTGGGTGTGGACCTGCCTCGCGGGCGGCGGCCTCGGCCTGATCGGCATCTGGTACGTGCGGGGGCGCGAGGCGGCCATCCAGCGGGCGGAGGCTTCTCGTACCGCCGCAGTACGGGATGCGACCTGAGGGCAAACCCCCTCCTACCGTGGTCGGATCTTTCAGACATTCAAGGGGTGAAGCCCCTGATCCACCCTTACCGTCGAAGGCATGACGCATATCGACGCGGGCGCCGAGCTCGACCCGGTCCACCCGGTGCCGCCGCCGGCAGGACGCGCCACCGGCCTCAGCGCGGCCGAGGTAGCCGAGCGGGTCGCCCGCGGCGAGGTCAACGACGTACCGGTCCGCAGCAGCCGCTCCACCGCCGAGATCGTCCGGGCCAACGTCTTCACGCGCTTCAACGCGATCATCGGCGTGCTCTGGGCGATCATGCTGTTCGTCGCGCCGATCCAGGACAGCCTCTTCGGCTTCGTGATCGTCGCGAACACCGGCATCGGCATCATCCAGGAGCTGCGCGCCAAGAAGACCCTCGACGGGCTCGCCGTCATAGGCGAGGCCAAACCGACGGTCCGGCGCGACGGCGTGGCCGCCGAGATCTCCACCTCCGAGATCGTCCTCGGCGACCTGGTGGAGCTGGGCCCCGGCGACAAGATCGTCGTGGACGGCGAGACGGTCGAGTCCGACAGCCTCGAAGTCGACGAGTCCCTGCTGACCGGCGAGGCCGACCCGGTCCTGAAGAAGCCCGGCGACAAGCTCATGTCGGGCTCGTTCGTGGTCGCGGGCGGCGGCGCCTTCACGGCGACCAAGGTGGGCCGCGAGGCCTACGCCGCCCAGCTCGCCGAGGAGGCGAGCCGCTTCACCCTCGTCCACTCCGAGCTGCGCACCGGCATCTCCACGATCCTCAAGTACGTGACGTGGCTGATGATCCCGACCTCGATCGGCCTGGTCATCTCCCAGCTCGTCGTCAAGGACGACAACTTCAAGGAGTCGATCGCGTACACGGTCGGCGGCATCGTCCCGATGATCCCCGAAGGCCTGGTGCTCCTCACCTCCGTGGCCTTCGCGATCGGCGTCATCCGCCTCGGCCGCCAGCAGTGCCTGGTGCAGGAACTCCCGGCCATCGAGGGCCTCGCGCGCGTGGACACCGTCTGCCTCGACAAGACGGGCACGCTCACCGAGGGCGGCATGGACGTCACCGAGCTGCGCCCCCTGAACGGCTCCGACGAGACCTACGTACGCAAGGTCCTCGGCGCCCTCGGCGAGTCGGACCCGCGTCCGAACGCCTCCCTCCAGGCCATCATCGACGCCTACCCCGACAGCGAGGAGTGGCGCTGCACCGAGTCGCTGCCGTTCTCCTCCGCCCGCAAGTACAGCGGCGCCAGCTTCAGCGAGAGCGACGGCGAGAGCTCGACCTGGCTGCTCGGCGCGCCCGACGTACTCCTTCCCGCCGGGGACCCGGCGCTCGACGAGATCGAGGACCTCAACCACCAGGGCCTGCGCGTGCTGCTCCTCGCCCGCGCCGCGGGCGACCTGGACGCCCCCGACCTCGCCGCGGGGGCGCGCCCCACGGCCCTGGTCGTCCTGGAGCAGCGGCTGCGGCCCGACGCCGCCGACACCCTGCGCTACTTCGCGGAGCAGGACGTCCAGGCCAAGGTCATCTCCGGTGACAACGCGGTCTCCGTGGGCGCGGTCGCGGGCAAACTGGGCCTGCCCGGCGCGCAGAACACGGTGGACGCCCGGCAGCTGCCCACCGACCAGGACGAGATGGCCGAGGCCCTGGACGCCAACTCCGTCTTCGGCCGCGTGACCCCGCAGCAGAAGCGGGACATGGTGGGCGCGCTCCAGTCCAAGGGCCACACGGTCGCCATGACGGGCGACGGCGTGAACGACGTCCTGGCCCTGAAGGACGCGGACATCGGCGTGTCCATGGGCTCGGGCTCGGAGGCCACCAGGGCGGTGGCCCAGATCGTCCTGCTCAACAACAGCTTCGCGACGCTGCCCTCAGTGGTGGCGGAGGGCCGCCGGGTCATCGGCAACATCACCCGCGTGGCCACGCTGTTCCTGGTGAAGACGGTCTACTCCGTCGTCATCGCCCTGCTGGTGGTCTGCTCCCAGGTGGAGTACCTGTTCCTGCCGCGCCATCTGACGCTCCTGTCCACCCTGACGATCGGCGTCCCGGCCTTCTTCCTGGCGCTCGCCCCCAACAAGGAGCGCGCCAAGCCGCACTTCGTCCGCAGAGTCATGCGCTACGCGCTGCCCGGCGGCATCATCGCGGCCCTCTCCACCTTCGCCACGTATCTGCTCGCCCGCCACCACTACGTGGGCGACGGCGCCCGCGAGGCCGAGACCAGCGCGGCCACGCTCACGCTCTTCCTGGTCTCGCTGTGGGTCCTGGCGATCATCGCCCGCCCCTACACCTGGTGGCGGATCTGCCTGGTGGCGGCCATGGGCCTGGGCTTCCTGCTGGTCCTGACCATCCCCTACCTCCAGGACTTCTTCGCCCTGAAGCTGGTCGGTACGACGATGCCGTGGGCGGCGGTCGCGATCGCGGCGGTCGCCTCGGCGGCGACGGAGTTCGCCTTCCGCTGGGTCGACCGCCGCTTCGCGGCGTAACGCCTACCGCACGTCGACGAAGTCCCCGGCCGACACCACGGCCGGGGACGTCCCCGACCCCGCGAACACATACCGGAAGGACCCGTCCGCCGTCGCCTTCACCGAGGCCTTCAGCTTCCCCTCGGCGTCCGACTTCACCGTCTTGACCGTCGTGTAGGCGCTCGCGCCCTTCTTCTTGAACTGCAGCTTCACCGACTGCTGGCCGTAGCCCGCGTACGTGCGCGACTCCCAGTTCGCCCGCGTCAACGCACCCGAGACAGTGATCGCCTCACCCTTCTTCACCGGCTCCGGAGAGGCGTCGACGGTGAGCTTGGCGGCGCGCTGGACGCGGACGGTCTTGTACTTCTCCTTGATGACGTGGTTCTCGGCCCGGCCCTTGCCCAGCAGGCCGGCCACCACGTTCCACGTGCCCGCGGTGCTGTTCTTGAGCTCGCGCGGGTGGGCGACGGTGACGATCTTGCAGGTGGCGCTCTTCGCGTCGATCTTGGTGCACCGGGGGTCCTTCGCCGGGCTCAGCATGCCCTCCAGGCGGCCCCAGTCGAGCTTCTTGCCGTACCAGAGCGCGGCGAAGCCGTCCTTGATGCCCTTCGGGTCGGTGCCCGTGACGGTCATCGTGATCTTCTTGTCGGACGTGCCGATCACGATGTCCTTGCCGCCGTTGACGACGACCTTCGTGATCCTGGTGTGGCCCTTGTGCGAGTCGGCGGCCTGGGCGGCCGGGAGGGCGAGGCCGGACAGGACGACGGCGCCGGAGACGGCGGCCACGGTGGTGCGGATGCGCATGGGGTGGTTCCTCAGGGGTGCTGGTGCGGTACGGGGGTGGGTCAGCGGACGTCGATGGCGTCACCGGCGGAGGTGACGGCCGGGGTGGTCGACGTACCCGCGAAGACGTAGCGGAAGGTGCCGTCGGCGGAGGCCTTCACCGTGGTCTTCAGGTTGCCCTTGGCGTCGGACTTCACCGTCTTGAGCGTCGTGTAGGCGCTCGCGCCCTTCTTCTTGAACTGCAGCTTCACCGGCTGCTGGGTGTAACCCGCGTACCTGCCGGTGTCCCAGTTGGCACGCGTCAGGGCCCCCGCGACGGTGATCGTCTTGCCCTTCTTCACCGGCTCCGGAGAGGCGTTGACGGTGAGCTTCGCGGCGCGCTTGAGGTGGATGCCCGTCTTGTACGCCGTGCGGATCACGTAGTCGTCGTCCGTGCCGCCCGCGGCGGCGAAGAGCTTCCAGCCGCCGCCCGCCATGTGGTTGGCGAGGCCGTTCTTGTCCCAGGAGGCCTTCGGGTTCACCGTGATGGTCACCGTGCAGGTCGCGCTGGTGGCGCTGAGCTTCTTGCACTTCTCGTCGGCGGTCGGGTTGAGCACACCGCTGAGGTTCTGCTCGTCGAACTTCCGGCCGTGCCACAGGAGACCGCCGCCGCCCGCGACGCCCTTGGCGTCGGTCGCGGTGACCGCGATGGTGAACTTCTTCTTGGCGGTGGTGCCTACCACGATGTCCTTGCCGCCGTTCACCACCGCCTTGGTGATCTTGGTGTCGCCCTTCTGCGCGTCCTTCAACGGGACGGGGAAGTCCGGCCCGGCGGCCTGGGCGGCCGGAGCGAGGAGGACGGACAGGGCCAGGGCGCCGGAGACGGCGGCCACGGTGGCACGGATGCGCATGTTTTTCCCCTGGTGGAGGAAGGGTCCCCGTGGTGCCGCAGCCGTCACACGGGGACCGATCGATCTAGGAGTCTGTTGACTCCCAGATCAGACCCACACCCATGGCCAAAGGTTGTACGTTCCGTGAAACCCGCTGGCAGGGCCAGTCGAACCAGCGGTCCCGCGCGCTAGTCGAACCAGCGGTCCCGCGCCAGCTCGCCCGTCCGCGACGGGTCCTCCAGGAGCGCCGCCACCTCGAAGCGGCGCGGCCACTGGCGGGCCGCCCAGGCCAGGCCCGCGGCGACGCCCTCCACGGTCGCGGCGTGCACCGTGCCGTCGGGGGTGCGGCGCCACTCCAGGTCCACGCCGTCCACGACGAGCTCCTCGTGCTCGCGGTACGTCGCCGGGGTGGCCGGGCCGAGCAGGACCCGTACGGACTCGGGAACCTCGTGCTCCACGCCCGCCGCGGGGTCCACCTCCGCCCGCACGTACGCGCTCAGCCGCTCCGCCTGGAGCAGCTCCGCGAGGTCACCGGCCCGCGACGGTGCCACGGGAAGCAGCGGCAGGCCCGCGGTCAGCGGCAGCAGGTCGGGGGCGTCCGCGACCACCGCGTCCCCGGTGTCGACGCACATGACCTCCGCGCCCTCGCCGCCCAGGACCACCCGCACCTCGTCCGGCAGCGTGACCTGCTCCGGGTCGACGTCGGCCAGCGCCCCGTACAGGGCGTGCAGCTGGGCCGGGGAAACGGTCCGCTCCGGGTCCGCGAGCCGGTCGAGCAGCTCGGCGGCGCCGCCGGGCTCGGCGAGCAGCGCGCCCACGGACGTACGGACGCCGAGCGCGCGCAGCACCTGCTCGTCGTCGAAGCCGGCCGCGTCGGCGGAGTCGTACAGGCCGTCGAGCAGCGGATCGCCGCCCGCAGCCCGCAGCCCGGCCGGGCGGCGGCCGTCCAGGACCGGGTGGCCGCGCAGCCACCAGGCCGTGTACGGACGCACGCTCTCCGTCGTGCCGTCCGGGAGCAGCACCCGCACCGGCTGGGTGAGGGCGTCCCGCAGCGGTGGCCGGGAGAGCAGCGCGAGCGCGCGCGGCCACTGGTCGTCGGCCACGAGGTCCAGGTCCCGCACCGCCACGATCTCCGTGGCCACGGGCGGCACCGCCGTGTCCGGCAGCCGGTCGAGCACGTCCTCGCACCACACGTCGACCGCGTCGAGCAGGCCCGCGTCGTCGGGCTCGGCGAAGTCCCCGTCGCGGGGCTCGAGGTCGTCCGGGTCGAGGACCACGTCCGTGGCGCGTACGAGGGTGAAGGAGGCGAGGACCCCGCAGGCGGCCAGCGGCTGCTCGCCCCACCGCCCGGCGACGTCCGCGTCCACGAAGGCCAGCTCGCCCTCGCGCATGACCTCGGCGAACGCGCTGCCGGGCAGCACGAGTTCACCGGCGGGCGCGGCTTCGCCGTCCTCGTCGGGCAGCGCGAGCGCGCCGAGCCAGGGCTCGTCACCGGGCGCGAGGTCGGCGTCGCGGACGAGGCCGAGCACGAGGTCCGCGAGCTCGTCGGCGCCGAGCCCCGCCTCCTCGTCGAGGCCGTCGTACCAGGAGTCGTCGTCGAGCGACGCGGCCACCGCCGCCCGGACCTGGGGCGTCGTCAGGACCGCGCGCGGCGTGGCGGGCAGCGCGCCGAGCTTCTCCAGGAGCGGATGCGCGGCGTCCGCGTGGGCGACCTTCAGGCCGAGTCGGGCCAGGGCCGCGGGCGCGGCCGTGTCCCCCGGCGCGGGCAGCAGGACCTGGCGCGGCCCGATCGTCGTACGCCCGCTCGCCAGCGGCACGGGCAGCCCCGAGAGCCGGTCGGGGTCGACACCGGCGAGGGTGTCGTACAACCGCCGCCACCAGGAAGGCTCCCGCTCCAGGCCGGCGAGCCGGTCGACCGCCTCGGTCAGCGGCACCCGGGCGACGCCGAGCGTGCGCAGCTCGCCCCGGCGCTCCAGGCCCGCGGGCAGCAGGCTGGGCAGGACCTCGGCAAGGACCCGCACGGTGTCCGCGCCCGCGCCCTCCACGACTTCCGCCTCGCGCGGCCGCAGCGCCTCGGGGGCCGCGTCCTGCGACCACTCGTCGGCGGGCTCGCGCACGGCACTGTCGGCGGGCTCGCGCACCGGACCGGCGGCGGGCGGCAGGAACGCGGTGCGCGGCAGCCGGTCGAGCACGGCCTGGCGCAGCGCGCCGTCCAGCGCGCTGCGGCCGAGCGGCCCCGGCACCAGGCCGATGACCGCCTCCGTCACCGGCCGCCACCCGGCCAGCAGTTCGGCGTACGCGTCCGCGGCCCGCTCCACCAGGAAGTCCGTGAGCGGCCCCGGCGCGGCGTGGCGGCGGCTGGTGTCGAGCGGGAACGTGCCGATGAGCAGCGCGGGCACGCCGAGCGGCTCGTCACTGGGGGTCGGCGCGTGCAGCACCGGGCTGGTCCGGGGCGCCCCCGGCGTGCCGTCGTCGCCCACCGGCACGGCCCAGGTGAGCTGCCAGTAGGGGCGCAGGCGCTCCTCCACGGGGCGGTCCGCGAGCAGCCGCGCCTCCAGCTCCCCTGCACGAGTGACGGTGCGCCAGCGCGTCGTGCCCTCCCGGGTGTCCGCCACGACGGTGTCCGCGCCGTCGGTGGAGCGGCGCAGGACCCGGGTCGTGCCGTCCGGGGTGCGGACGGACACCTCCTCCAGGCCGGGCAGCGCGAGCAGCAGCGCGTCGTCGACACCGGCGAGCAGCCGCGTCACCAGGTCCTCGGCGGCGACGTCCCGCAGCGGCAGGATCACGACCGTGTCGTACCCGTCCGGAGCGGTGCCCTCCGCCGCCAGCGGAAGCCGCAGGAGCGGTACGTGGCCGTCGCGCCGCCGCACCTCGTCGCCGAGGCCCGGGCTGAACCTGGCCGTCTCCGCGGCCAGTTCGCGGGCCTCCGCGAGGGACCAGCGGACCCCGCCGGTACGGCCCACCACGGCGGGCTCGTCCGACACGGCGAGCACGGCGGCGAAGCCCACGCCGAAGCGTCCGGTGGTGCGCCGCCGGGCGTCGCCCTCCCGCTTCGCGGACGCCCGCAGCGTCGCCAGGGACTCCACGCCCGCCGCGTCCAGCGGGGCGCCGGTGTTCGCCGCGGCGAGCACGCCGTCCTGGAGCGTGAGCGCGAGCCGGCCCGCGACGCCCGCGCGGGCGGCCGCGTCCGAGGCGTTCTGCGCGAGCTCGACGACCAGGCGGTCGCGGTAGCCGCCGAGCGCCAGGTCCTCCTCGGCGTTGGCGTCCTCCCGGAACCGGGCCGGGCTCGCCGCCCAGGCCTCGAGCACGGAGCGGCGCAGACGGGCGGTGCCGAACGGGTCGGTGCCCTCGGTGGCAGGCCGCACGGTCTTGCTCACGGTTCGTCGCCCTTCTCCGGTTGGCTGTGGGGGCGAACGGTACCGCGTCCCGCGCGGGGCGCCCTCCGGGGGCCTTTCCCACCCACCCGCCCAAGACCAGGCAGATTCGACAGCGCCCTGAAGGGGCGCGGGGAACTGCGCGACCAGCCACGACAAGCCCGCAGGCGACCGCCCCGACAACCCCGGCGAAGCGTTCAGGAGGGACCGCCGAGGCAACGCCCCGGGCTCAGGACTCGGGTCGCCGGGGCCCCGGCCCCGGAAACCGTGGCGGCTAGGAGTGGCCCAGGTCCTCGTTCGCGCCCGCGTCGGCGGGCGGGACCGAGCCGGAGTCGGGGGCGGGCCGCAGCGGCAGCTCGTCGACCCGCGTCTCGTCGAGGACCGGCGGGGCGGGGCGCGGCGGCTTCGGCATGACCGCGGCCTCGGAGTGCCCGCCGCAGCCGTACGCGAGCGAGACCACGTGGCCGTCCGCGGGACCGAACTCGTTCGCGCACACGCCGAAGGCCTGCCCGAGCGAGCCCCCGATGGGCACCAGGAAGCCACAGCTCACACAGGACGCGGGCGCGGCCTGCGCCATCGGCGTCTTCGCGCCGTACCCCTCGTCCCAGCGGTCGGCGGAGGTGTGCAGGCCGTACCGGGAGAGGACCCGGGCGCGGCGCATGCCGAGCTCCTCGGCGAGGGCCGCGAGGGAGCCGCGGGCGGGCGCAGCGTCGGTGGCGTCCGCGTCCCGGGCGGTGTCCGTGCCGCCCGTGCCGTCCGCGTCGCCCGTGCCGTCGGTGTACTCCGCGTCAGCGCGCTCGGCCAGCTCCTGCGACAGGACGGAGTTCGGCGGCGGCGCGTCCTCGCCGGAGTAACCGGGCTCCAGGCGCAGGTCCTCGGCGTCCGTCGGGAGGAGGTCGCCCGGACCCATGTCGCCGGGGCGCAGCCGCTCGCTCCACGGCACCCACTCGGGGGCCAGGAGCGCGTCGGGGCCCGGCAGCAGCACGGTCTCGTCGAGCGTGACGACCTTCGCGCGGGAGGCGCGGGCCACGGTCACCGCCCAGCGCCAGCCGCGGTAGCCCAGCTCCTTGCACTCGAAGAGATGCGTGACGACGCGGTCGCCCTCCACGACGACCTCGACATGCTCACCGACCACCCCCGGCGCGGCGGCCTCCTCGGCCGCGGCCCGGGCGAACCCGACGGCCTCGGCGCAGAGGCGGTCGGGGGTACGCGGGGTGCGCTGGGTGCGGCTTCGCGTTGTCGCTGCGCTCACAGGTATCGCTTCTCTCCTACGCCGTCTCACGGGTGCGCCACCCTTACGCGGGGGCACGGACGGAGCGGACCAGGGGGCCGCGTCGACGTCCGCGCCCGACGTCACGGGCGCGCCTACGCCATCCATTCTGCGGGATGGCCATGAGGCGCGCGGCCGAGAGCTTCCGCCGCAGGCGCGTTACGCACGCTACCTGTTCCTGGCCCCTGGGCCCACACCGGCGCCAGTCCCGAGCCCCCCGTGCCCGGGACCGCCCCACCGGATTTTCCCTCCCACCCGCCCGCCCGTACCTGCCCCGGGGCCAGGTCGGAGCCATCCAGCGCGTCCGGCGATTGAGGACAAAAAGTGCCTGGTCAGGGGCGGGTGGGGGGACATGGGGGGACGTCGCGCGGGAGAGGTGCCACTAGTCGGGCGCGGAAGGGGGCACTATGACTGGGTGGCTGGCGTCAGGTCGTCGTCGTCCCACGGGCTGCACTCCCCCCGCCCGGCACGCAGGGCAGCCCGTGCGCTGGCCCGCGCGCTGCACCTGCCGTTCACCGGAACGGCCCGCGGCATCCGCAAGGCCACCCACGCCCACGGAGCGGGCGAGTCCGGCCTGGGCAAGCTGATCGAGCTGCACGCGGTGAACGGCGCGGGCGACGTGCTGATCACCATCTCGCTCGCGTCCACGGTGTTCTTCTCCGTACCGACCGACGAGGCCCGCGGCCGCGTCGCGCTCTACCTCGCCATCACCATGGCACCGTTCACGCTCCTCGCCCCCGTCATCGGCCCCCTCCTGGACCGCCTCCCCCACGGCCGCCGCGCCGCGATGGCGGGCGCGATGCTGGCGCGGGCGCTGCTCGCGCTGATCCTGTCGAGCGCGGTGGCGACGGGCGGCCTGGAGCTGTACCCGGCCGCGCTCGGCGTGCTCGTCGCGTCGAAGGCGTACGGCGTGGTCCGCAGCGCCGTCGTGCCCCGGCTGCTGCCGCCCGCCTTCTCGCTGGTGAAGGCGAACTCCCGGGTGACGTTGAGCGGCCTGCTGGCGACGGGGGTGGCCGCGCCCGTGGGGGCGGGGCTCCAGGCACTCGGCTCGCGCTGGCCGCTGTACGGGGCGTGCGTGGTGTTCATCGCCGGGACCGTGCTTTCGTTCACGCTGCCCCGCAAGGTGGACTCGGCGAAGGGCGAGAGCAAGGCGCTGCTGGCGGCGGACGAGGAGCATCTGCGCCTGGCCCGCGCCAGGGACCGCGGGGACTCGACCCGCAGGAGCCGCCTCGGCCTGCGGACGGTCGGCCCCGCCGTGACGCACGGCCTGGCCGTCAACGCCGCGCAGCGCGGGCTCTCCGGCTTCCTGATCTTCTTCCTGGCCTTCCTGCTGCGCGAGCATCCGCTCGGCGGGCAGAGCGCGGCGGTGTCCCTCGGCATCGTCGGGGTCGCCGCGGGCACGGGCAACGCGCTCGGCACGGCCGTCGGGGCGTGGCTGAAGTCGCGCGCGCCCGAGATGATCATCGTGACCGTGGTGGCGGTGGTGCTCGGGGTCGCGGTGTGCGCGGCGCTGTTCTACAGCCCCGTGGGCATCGCCTGTCTGGCGGCCGTCGCGGGTTTCGCGCAGGCCCTGTCGAAGCTGTCGCTGGACGCGCTGATCCAGCGGGACGTGCCGGAGGCGGTGCGCACGTCCGCGTTCGCGCGCGCCGAGACGCTGCTGCAGATGGCCTGGGTGGTCGGCGGCGGCATCGGCATCGCCCTCCCCCTGAACGGAACGCTCGGCCTCTCCGTGGCGGCGGCGATCGTGGCGGTCGGCTGGCTCCCGACGGTACGAGGCCTCTTGGCGGCGGCCCGCAGGGGAGGCAATCGCAGGGTGCTGGCGTAGGACACGAACGGGCCGGGAGCCGCCAGGCCGGGGCCCGGCCTGGTCACTGGGGCAGGGACGGGTGGGCGGGTGGGAGAAACCCGCCGCGGTAGCGGCGGGCCGCCGGACGACGGCCGCAAGCCGCCAGGTCGGGGCCGGGCCGGGTCGCCGGGGCAGGAACGGGTGGGCGGGTGGGAGAAAACCCGCCGCGGTAGCGGTGGGTGGGGAGGCCGCGCCGGAGGCGGCCCGGCGGGGCGGGCGGCAGGGGCCCAGGGGCCAGGAGATAGCCTTCCGCCATGACCTCCCTGGTACCCCGCTCAGCGCGCAGCCGCCGCGCCGTCGCCTCCCTCGGCGCCGTCTCCGCCGGACTGCTCGTCCTGTCGGCCTGTGACAAGCCGACGCCGCTGGCCACCGTGACGGTCGGCAGCAAGTCCGTGCACTCCGAGGCCGCCTGCTACAAGGACGGCAAGGAGCTCACGCAGTCCGCCGTGCAGGACTGCCTGAAGGACACGAAGGACATCAAGTCCATCACCGTCGACCCCGACGAGAAGGTCCGCTTCGGCGTCGACCCGGAGATCGCCGACAAGGGCTGGACGCTGCTGATGAACGGCCAGCCCCTGACCGAGGCCAGCAAGAAGACGTACGTCGTCATCCCGGGCAGCGTGTTCTTCAACCAGCAGTACGGCGGTGGCGGCTCCTCGACGACCGTCAGCCTCCTTGAG
Source organism: Streptomyces sp. AN091965 (assembly GCF_022698285.1). NCBI lineage: Bacteria > Bacillati > Actinomycetota > Actinomycetes > Kitasatosporales > Streptomycetaceae > Streptomyces > Streptomyces sp. AN091965. Next base: position 4,608,466 of record NZ_JALDMY010000001.1, read on the forward strand.
GGCGGCAAGAGCGAGAGCGGCGCGCCGAAGGCCACGGGCCTGTGGTCGTTCAAGCTGAAGAAGGACAAGGACGCCTGACCCTGACCGGGACCGGGCGGGGCCCACGCGTCCTGGTGGCCACCGCGGTACCCGCCGAGCGGGACGCGGTGGCCTCCGGCCTGTCCGCCGGGGCCGGCCCCGCGGGCGGCGCGGGCCGCGTGGACGTGCTCGCCGTCGGTGTCGGCCCCGCGGCCGCCGCCGCGGGCACCGCGGCCGCGCTCGCCACCGCCGCCGCGCACGGCACGCCGTACGGCCTCGTGGTCTCCGCCGGAATCGGCGGCGGGTTCCCGCCGGACGCGCCGGTGGGGTCGCTGGTCGTCGCCGACGCCGTGACCGCGGCCGATCTGGGGGCCGAGACGGCCGACGGCTTCCTGCCGGTCACCGAGCTGGGCTTCGGCCGGGTCACGTACGAGCCGCCGGGCGCCCTCGTGCGGGAGCTGGCCGCCGTGTCGGGCGCCGCGACGGGCACGGTCCTGACGGTGTCGACCGTCACCGGTTCCGCCGAGCGCGCGGCCGCGCTGCGCGCCCGCCATCCGCGTGCGCTCGCGGAGGCGATGGAGGGCTTCGGCGTCGCCGAGGCCGCCGCCGTGCACGGGCTTCCCGTGTGCGAGGTGCGCGCGGTCTCGAACCCGGTGGGCCCGCGCGACCGGGCCGCCTGGCGCATCGGCGACGCGCTCGCCGCGCTCACCGGGGCGTTCGGGAAGTTCGCGCCCGTACTGGAGAGTTGGAACAGGCATGACTGACACCACCCCCGAGGCCCTGCGCATCGCGTACTCGCCCTGCCCCAACGACACCTTCGTCTTCGACGCCTGGGCGCACGGCCGGGTGCCGGACGCGCCCGCGCTCGACGTGACGTTCGCGGACATCGACATCACCAACGGCATGGCCGAGCGCGGCGAGTTCGACGTGCTCAAGGTGTCGTACGCCGTGCTGCCGTACGTCCTCGACGAGTACGCGCTGCTGCCTTGCGGCGGCGCCCTCGGGCGGGGCTGCGGGCCGCTGGTGCTGACCCGGGAGCCGGGCCTCGACTTGAGCGGCAAGAGGGTCGCCGTGCCGAGCGAGCGGTCGACGGCGTACCTGCTGTTCCGGCTGTGGGCGGCGGACGTCCTCGCGGACGGCGTCGGGGAGATCGTCGTGCTGCCCTTCGACCGGATCATGCCCGCCGTGCGGGACGGCGAGGTCGACGCGGGGCTCGTCATCCACGAGGCGCGCTTCACGTACCAGAACTACGGCCTGCACCGGCTCGCCGACATGGGCGAGCACTGGGAGGCCACGACGGGCCTGCCGATCCCGCTCGGCGCGATCATCGCGAAGCGGTCCCTCGGCGAGGACGCGCTGCGCGAGCTCGCGGCCGCCGCGCGGGCGTCGGTGCGCGCGGCGTGGGACGACCCCGAGGCCTCGCGCCCCTATGTCCTGGAGCACGCCCAGGAGATGGATCCGAAGGTGGCCGACCAGCACATCGGCCTGTACGTCAACGAGTTCACCGCGGACCTGGGAGAGGACGGCTACGCCGCGGTGCGCGGCCTCCTGACCCGTGCCGCCGCGGAGGGCCTGGTCCCGGCCTTGGCCCCGGGGGCGCTTTCGTTCCCCTGACGGGCGGCTCCCGCCTCATCGGCGCTCCGCGCCTCGTCCTCAAACGGCGGACGGGCTGAATTCCCACGGCCCTGGCCGAGGGCTTTCAGCCCGTCCGCCGTGGTCACACGTCCAGTTGGTCCGCCACCGCGCGCAGGAGGCCCGCGATCTTCGCGCCCGAGGCCTTGTCGGGGTAACGCCCCTTCTCCAGCATGGGGGTGATGTTCTCCAGGAGGGTGGTGAGGTCCTGGACGATCGAGGCCAGTTCGTCCGGCTTGCGGCGCTGTGCCGCGGCGACCGACGGCGTGGGGTCGAGAAGCGTCACCGAAAGGGCCTGGTCCCCGCGCTGGCCGGCGACCACGCCGAATTCCACGCGCTGGCCGGGCTTGAGTGTGTCGACGCCGTCGGGCAGTACGGAGGAATGCACGAAGACGTCGCCGCCGTCGTCGCGGGAGAGGAAGCCGAAGCCCTTCTCGCTGTTGAACCACTTGACCTTGCCGGTAGGCACGTGAAGTCCTCGTCCTCGTACTAGTCGTCGTATCGGCGGCACCGCGCCGCCTTCGGCGTGGACCCTTCCGGTCCCCGTCCGCCGGGCGAAAACGGCTCTGGATAGCACTACAGCGGGTCGCACGACCCGCCAGCACCAAGACTATTGGTCCCGGGGCCGGTGACAAGACGTCCCCGGTTTCTTCCTTCGCGCTGGGAACTACCCTGGTCCGGTGCGTGACAAAACCCAAGCGAATTCCACCGGACCGGGCGACGGCCTCGTGCGGATTGGCGCGATCGTTTTCTTCGTCGGTGCCGTGGCCACGCTGGTCACGGTGGCTCCGCTGTTCCTCGGCGGCGACCCATTCCCACCCGTCGCCTATGCGGTGTGCATGCTGATGGGCGTGGGTTTCCTCATCGCCGGGGCAGGCGTGTTCAGGTCCATCGCCGTGCAGCGGCGTCAGGCCAGGTCAGCGGCGGGCCCATCGGCCACGTGAGCCGCGAGCCAGGCCGGGAACTGGCTCAGATCGTCGAGTACGACGTCGGCGCCCGCCGCGCGCAGTTCCTCTGCGTCGCACGGCCCGGTCGCCACCGCTACGGAGAGCGCGCCCGCCGTACGCGCCCCGCGTACGTCCCCGGTGTGGTCGCCGACGTACACGGACGCCCCGTACTCGTGCAGGGCCTGCGCCTTCCGCTCCGCCCACAGATTGCCCACCACGGCGTCCGCCGCGATGCCGAGGTGCTCGATGTGGAGCTTGGCGTTCGGTTCGTACTTGGCGGTGACCACTATCGCGCGGCCGCCCGCCGCGCGCACCGCGTCGACGGCCGCGCGGGCGCCGGGCAGCGCGGGCGTCGCCGCGATCGCGTATGTGGGATACATCTCACGGTAGAGCTCCGCCGTCGCCGCGACCTCGGTGGCCGGAAACCAGTGGGCCAACTCCTGTTCGAGGGGCGGCCCGAGGCGGGTCACGGCCAGGTCCGCGTCCACGTGCGTACCGGTCCGCTCGGACAGCGCCACGTAACAGGCGTGGATGCCGGGCCGGGAGTCGATCAGGGTCATGTCGAGGTCGAAGCCGACGGTGAGCGCGCCGCCGTCCCGGGTGGTCCGTGCAGTCCGTGAGGTCATGGCGCCCATTGTGCCGGGGGGTCGAAGGCCCGGTCGGGGTGGCCGGGCCCCCTTATGCTTCTTAGCCAAGCCTTACCAATCTTCACCCCGCTCTTCGGCGGCCCCGCGCCGCCCTCGTCCTGCGAAACGAGCCAGCCGATGCGTGTGAACGCCAGACGCGCCGTCGTGATGACGGCGGCCGTCGTGGCCCTGCTGCTCGCCGTCCTGTTCAGCCTCGCCGTCGGCGCCCGCGCGATCGCGCCGTCCGCGGTCCTCGACGCCCTGCTGCACGGCGGGCACAGCGACGCCGCCGAAGTGGTCCGCGAGATGCGCGTGCCGCGCACGGTCCTCGGCGTCATGGTCGGCGCCGCGCTCGCCGTCGCGGGCACCGCGCTCCAGGGCATCACCCGCAACCCCATCGCCGACCCCGGCATCCTCGGCATCAGCCAGGGCGCGTCGGTCGGCGTGGTCGTCGCCATCGCGTACGCGGGCACGCACACGCTCACCGGATACGTCTGGTACGCCTTCACCGGCGCGGCCCTCGCGGCCGTCGCCGTCTACGCGATCGCCGCCAGTGGCCGGGGCGGCGCGACCCCCGTCAAACTCGCCCTCGGCGGCGCCGCGATCAACGCCCTGCTCGTCTCCGTCACCACGGGCATCCTCACCACCCGGGCGTCCGCGCTCGACGAGTTCCGCTTCTGGCAGGTCGGCGCGCTCTCCGGGCGCGAGGCCGCGATCGTCGGCCAGACCTGGCCGTTCCTGCTCGCCGGGCTGCTGCTCGTCCTTTCCGTCGCCCGCGGCCTCGACGCCCTCGCCCTCGGTGAGGACATGGCCAAGGGCCTCGGCCAGAACGTCGCCCTCGTCCGCGTCGTGGGCGGCCTCGGCGCCACCGTCCTGACCGGCGCCGGCGTGGCCGCCGCCGGGCCCATCGCCTTCATCGGCCTCGCGGTCCCCCACATCGCCCGCGCCGTCATCGGCAGCGACCACCGCTGGGTGCTTCCGCTCGCCGCCCTCCTGGGGCCCGTGATGCTCCTCGTCTCCGACACGGTGGGCCGGATCGTCTTCCCGCCGAGCGAGGTCCCCGCGGGTGTGATGACCGCCCTGATCGGCGTCCCGTTCCTGGTGACCCTCGTCCGCAGGAAGGCGGTGGCGGCATGAGCCCCGACGTCCTCGCCGCCGCCCCGCGCCGGGTGCGTCCCGCCGGGTACGCGGTCGTCCGCCTGGGCCGGGCCACGTTCCTCGCCCACCGCAGGGCGGCCGTGGTCGCGACCGTCCTCGCGCTCCTCCTCGCGGCCGCCTGCCTGACCTATCTGTGCGTCGGCGAGACCTACGTCCAGCCCGTCGAGGCCCTGAAGGTCGTCTTCGGGCGGCCCTCGGCGGACGAGCTGGTCGTGGGCACCCTCCGCGAACCCCGGATGACGGTGGGGCTGCTCGTCGGCGCCGCCTTCGGTGTCGCGGGCGCGCTCATCCAGACCGTCGCCCGCAACCCCCTGGCCAGCCCGGACATCATCGGGATCAGCCAGGGGGCGAGCGCGGTGACGGTCGCCGCGATGACCTTCGGGCTCACCTCGTACACGGTCCTGCCGTATCTGTCCGTGGCGGGCGGCGTCGCCGCCGCGCTGCTCGTGTACGCGTTCGCGTGGCGCGGCGGCCTGCACGCGACGCGGTTCGTGCTGATCGGCATCGGCTTCGCGATCGCGCTGCGGTCCGTGACCACGCTCTTCATGACGAAGGGCGACTACCTCGTCGCGCAGCAGGCGCAGATCTGGATGACCGGGTCGCTGAACGGCCGCGGCTGGCCGGAGGCCGAACCCCTCGCCCTGACGCTGCTCGTCCTCCTGCCGTGCGTGGCCTGGGCGGCCCGCGCCCAGCGCACCGTGTCGATGGACGACGACACGGCGACGGCGCTCGGCGTGCGGCTGGGCCGGGTGCGCACCGGGCTCGTGCTGCTCGGCGTCGTCCTGGCGTCGGTGGCGACCGGGGCCGCGGGGCCCGTCGACTTCGTGGCGCTGCTCGCCCCGCAGATCGCCCGGCGCCTGACCCGGACCGCGCAGATCCCGCTGGTCGGCTCGGCGCTGCTCGGCGCGCTCGTCGTCGTCCTCGCCGATCTCCTCGCCCGGCGGCTCTTCTCGCCCACCGAGCTGCCGGTGGGTGTCCTCACGGCCGCGGTCGGGGCGCCCTATCTGATCTGGCTCATCGTCCGCAGCCGTTCCGTCCGCAATGGAGGCACCGCGTGAGCGCCCCCGCCGGCGCGCGTCTGACCGCGCGCGAACTGACCCTCGCCTACGAGGACCGTACGGTCGTGCACGCGCTCGACCTCGCGATCCCCGACGGCGCGGTGACCGTCGTCGTCGGCCCGAACGCCTGCGGCAAGTCGACGACGCTGCGCGCGCTCGGGCGGCTGCTCAAACCCAAGGGCGGCGCCGTCCTGCTCGACGGCGAGGAGCTGGCGAAGCTGCCGACGCGGCACATCGCCCAGCGGATCGGGCTGCTCCCGCAGACCCCGGTGGCGCCCGAGGCCATCACCGTCGCGGACCTGGTGGCGCGCGGCCGCCAGCCCCACCAGCGGTGGTGGCAGCAGTGGTCGGACGCCGACGAGCGGGCCGTCACCGAGGCGATGGAGCGCACCGACGTGGCCGGGCTCGCCGAGCGGGCCGTCGACGAGCTGTCGGGCGGGCAGCGGCAGCGCGTGTGGATCGCCATGGCCCTCGCGCAGGAGACCGAGCTGCTGCTGCTCGACGAGCCGACGACGTACCTGGACATCTCCCACCAGGTCGAGGTCCTGGACCTCGTACGGCAGTTGAACCACGACCGGGGGCGGACGGTCGCCGTCGTCCTGCACGACCTGAACCAGGCCGCCCGCTACGCCGACCACCTCGTCGCCATGAAGGAGGGGCGGGTGGTCGCCGAGGGCGCGCCGCGCGACGTCGTGACCGCGGAGCTCGTGCGGGACGTGTTCGGCCTGGAGTGCGTCGTCGTCCCCGATCCGGTGACGGGCTCGCCGCTGGTGGTGCCGGGCACCCCGTGGCGGCCCCCGGCCCCGCAGGACCGCCCGGCGGCGCCCGGCGCCCGTCCCGCTCCCGCAGACGGTCCCGCTCCCGCAGACCGTCCGGCCCCGGAGGACGAGAAGCCCTCCCCCGACGAAAGGCCCTCCACATGAACCGCAGCTCCCGCCGCCGCGTCCGTACCGTGGGCGCCCTCGCCGTGACCGGCGCGCTCGCGCTCGCCGGGTGCGGTTCGTCCGACGACGACAAGGACTCGGGGTCCGGCGACACGCACGTCGTGAAGACGGCCATGGGCGACGTGAAGGTGCCCGTGGCGCCCGAGCGGGTCGTCGTGCTCGACACCGCCGAGCTGGACTCCGCGCTCACCCTCGGCGTGAAGCCGGTCGGCGCCACGCACACCGACGCGGCCGGCGGCTTCCCGGGCTATCTGCCGAAGGGCGAGCTCGCGGGCGTCAAGGACGTCGGCGAGATGATGAACCCGAACCTGGAGGTCATCGCCGGTCTGGAGCCGGACCTGATCCTCACCTCCAAGATCCGCCACGGCGCGAAGTACGACCAGCTGAAGCAGATCGCGCCGACCGTCATGACGGAGACCACCGGCTACCCCTGGAAGGAGAACTTCCGGACGCACGCGGACGCGCTCGGCAAGAAGGCCGCGGCGAAGAAGACCGTCGCCGCCTACGACGCGCACGTCAAGGAGGTCACGGCGGCGATCGGCGGCCCGGCGCGGGCCAAGGCCACCGAGGTCAACGTGGTGCGCTTCGTCCAGGGCGCCGACATCCGCATCTACGGCGAGCAGTCGTACATCGCCACGATCCTCAAGGACGTGGGCCTGGGCCGCGCGCCCGTCTCCCGGAAGGCCAAGGACGGGTTCTCCTACGACGTGAGCCCCGAGAAGATCGACCTCGCCGACACGGACGTCATCTTCCGGTCGACGTACGGCGATCCGAAGAAGGCCAAGCAGACGCAGACCGTGAACAGCGGTCTGTGGAAGAACATGAAGGCGGTCAAGTCCGGCAACGTCCACGCTGTCGACGACGAGCTGTGGCTCCAGGGCATCGGCTACACCGCCGCCGACAAGGTCCTGGACCAGATGAAGACGGCGCTGACGAAGAAGAAGTAGCCGCCCCGGTACGGGGGTTCGCCCGGGGAGTCCGCGCGGCTACTCGGGCTTGCTCCGCTGCGACCTCCACACGAGGAACAGCGCGGAGGCGACGGCCGCCGCCCGGACCACCCACGGCCAGGCCTCCTCGACCGCCGCGTTCATCTGGCCCTTGGCGATGGGCTCGCCCCACTTGCCCTGCGCCCTCCCCCACAGCCAGGCGATGCCGCCCGCGATCGTGAGCGCGGGCACGGCTATCACCGCGGCCTTCTTCTCGGCCGGGCTGATCTTGCGCGAGAACCAGGCGACGACCCAACCGCCGCCGAGCGCGAACCAGTTGCCGATGACCGCGCCGACGACGAGCGCGGCGGCGGCGAGCAGCAGGACGGGGTTGCTGAGGGACCGGACGCCGGCGAGCACACCGGCCCCGGCGGAGCCGTCCGGAACAGGCGCTTCCGCCTCGGGGGCTTCCTGGGCGGCGGGGCCCTTGGCGGCGGGGCCGCCCTTGGTGAGCGGTGCCTTCTTGGCGGGCTGCGGCTTCTTGGCGGGCTGCGCGTCCTTCGTCAGGAGCGGGAGTATGCCGAAGCGGCGGCGGCGCGCCTCGTCCGGCGCGGCCTCCTCCTCGGCGGCTTCGGCGTCCTCAGCGGCTTCGGCGTCCTCGGCCCCGTCCTCCTCGCGCTCCGCACCAGACCCCTTCTTCTCCAGGTCCGTGGGCGGCCGTTGCAGCATCTCGGGGATCTCCACCCCGCCCACGAACCCGTGCACGCGGTGCGCGCCCTCCTCCGGGACGCGCTCCACCCGCCACCAGTCGGGTTCCAGGTCCGGTGCGCTGTCGCCGAGTTCGTCGGTGCCCGCGAGGTGCGGCGGGGCGGGGCGCGGCGGTTCGGGGGCGGGCGGGCTCGCGGGCGCCGCCGGCGCGGCGGCCCCGGTGGCGCGGCGCGGGCGCGGCACCCCCCGGCGCGGCCGCCTGGGCTCACGCGACCGGGACGGAGCGGGGGACGGGGAAGGGGGCGCGGCCGCGGCGGGCGGCGGGGGCGCGGTGGGCGCGCCCGTGGCGGCGGCGGTGACCAGCTCGTCCGGGGAGCCGATGCGGTCCAGGATGCGCCGCACGGCGGCGGGGCTGTCGGCGGCCTTGGCGCGGCGGCGGTCGATCTCGCCCCGGAGTTCGGACACGAGTCGCATGCGGGCGGCGGACGACAGCTGACGCTGCTGCGCGAGGTCGCCGACGCGGCTCAGATAGTCGAAGACGAGCTGGTCGCTCTCGATCCCCACGAAGTTCCCTCCGGGGCTGCGGTGTTGAGGTGGGCCCGGACAACGAAGTTACCGCGTCGCCGTGACCCGGCAGGTCACGGCCCCTGGGCGGCGGGGTTCGGCGTCAGTCGTCGGCGAGCTCCGCGACGCCCGTGACGCGGTGCAGCGGGTAAGTGCGGACCTCGTCCGCCGTGTGGTCGTACGCGGTGACGAAGCCGCCCTCGACCCGGACCGGCGCGATGACGCGCTGGCTCGCCGCGCCTTCGGCGTTGACATAGCCGATCCACAGGGCCTCGCCGGTGAGGACGGCGGCCTGCACGGTGGCGAGGGTCTCGGCGGACGTGGTGCGGGGCAGTTCGCCGGTCGCGGCGGGCGCCGCCTTGCGCGGGGTCGTGGAGGCGAGGTCCCCGGCGCGGATGGCGCGTACGGCGGCGTCGATGAGCGTGGCGTCGGGCAGCGGCGGCCCGTCGGGGACCGGCTCGGGGGCGGTGCGCGGCGGGGTCCGGTGACTGTGCGCGCGGGTGATCAGGACGTCGCCCTCGGCGCTCTCGGCGGCGGGCGCGAAGCCCATGGCGCGCAGCCCTTCGAGGAGCGTGGACGGGTCGGCCTGGGCGGCGAGCACGGTGCCCGCGAGCCGCCGGAGCCGCAGCCCGTGGGCCCGCTTGTCCGCGAGGATCTCGTCGAGCACGCCCTCGTCGTCGCACCGCACGTACGCGGAGGCGGCGCCGACGCGCAGATGGCCGTGTCTGCGGGCCACGTCGTCGATGAGGTACGCGAGGGGCTGCGGGACGGGCGTACGGGAGTGCGCGGCGAGGAACGCGTGCAGGTCGGACGCGCTCTGCCCGGTGTCGAGCGCGCGGCGCACGGAGCCCGGCGTGAACCGGTAGACGGTGGCGCCGCCCTTGGACTCCACGTCGGCGAGCACGGCGAGGGCGTCCGCGAGGGGGCGGCGCAGCGGCCCCTGGGCGACCGCGGTGAGGTCGGCCTGGAGCAGGACGTGGTCGAGGGGTTCGGGGAGCAGCGGGGTGAGGAGCCGGGCGGCCTCGGCACCGGCGGCGGCGCGCTCGGCGGCGGACGGGGGCGCGCCCTGCGCGAGGGGGTCCGCGGGGGGCCGCCCGGCGAGCAGCGCGCGGCCGTGGGCGGCGAGCGCCCCGCGCCCGGTGACGCCGAGGAGCTCCGCCTCGGCCAGCGTCCACCGGGCCAGGCGGGCCCGCGGCTCCGTGGCGCCGCCGCCGGAGGGGCGCTCCCAGCGCAGCCGGTCGAGCACGGACTCCTCGGCGGGCGCGGCGCCTTCGGGCAGGTCGGCGAGGAGGCTCAGGACGCGGTGGCGCACCTCGGGCGCGGCGGAGCGGTCGAGCCCCGGGCCGAGCGCGGACAGGGTGCGGTCCTTGCTGTCGCGCCCGCCGACGAGGCCGGGGGTGCGGGTGGCGTCGTACCAGGCGGTGGCGAGCCGGGACCAGCGCTCGGCGGCGGGCAGCTCCTGCCAGCTGTCGTAGGCGGGGGTCGCGGCGTAGCGCTCGTCCGCCTCGCCGTCGGCGGCCAGGAGCCCGGCGGCGTAGGCCAGTTCGACCCAGAACGCGGCCTGGGGCTCCGCCGCGTCCAGGGCGACGGCGGTCCGCTTCAGGTCCCGGACGCTCAGGCCGCCCGCGCGCAGGACGGCGGGGCCGCCCTCGTCCCAGTCCTTGAGCAGCTCCTCGACGGTGGCGAGCGCGGTGTAGGCCTGCCCGGCGGCCGTCGCGTCCACCACCTGGGGACGGTGTTCGCGCGCGACCCGCACGGCCGGGGGCGACGGCTCCAGGGTGCGGTGGGCGCGGCCGCCGCGCAGGTGCAGCGCGGCCTCGCGGGGCAGGACGACCGTGCCCAGCGCGGTCGGGAGCAGCAGGCCCCGGTCGAGCAGCCACCGCAGATGGGGGGCCGGGTCCGCGGTGACCTGCCCGTACGGCGGGCCCCACACGAGCCGGGACAGGACCTCGACGGACTCGGCGGGCGCCTCGTCGAGCAGCTGGGACATCCGCCTCTGATCGGTGAAGAGCGCGGTGAGGGACTCCACGGCCGACACCGCGTCGTGCGTGGAGGCGAGCCCGGCGGCCGTGACGACGCTCTGCACCCGCCCCGGCGACATCCCCGCCGTGGCCTCCGCGACCGTCGGGCCGAGCCCCGTCGGCGAGGGCCGCTGCGGCGTCGGCGCGAGCAGCTCGCGCGCGGTGCGCACCAGGCGGAGGCGGCTCTCCGCGCCCCAGACGAGCGCCTGCCTGCGCAGCGTCGTCAGGGCCCGGTCGACGGCCTCGCCCGGCGCGGGCGCGAGCAGCCCCGCGAGTTGCTCGTACGACGCCGGTTCCGGGGCCACGGCCAGGGCCTCGGCGACCTGCTGCGCGAACCGGTCGAGGCGTTCCAGGGCACGTACCACCGACGCCCGCGTGCCCGCGCGGGTGGCCAGCTGCGTCAGGTCGTTGGGCACGGGGCTGACGAGGTCGGGCCGGGATCGCAACAGCGCGACGAGCGTCGCGTCGTCGCTCGCCCGGAGGGCTTCCGCAAGGGAACGGGGGGCTTCCGGGGTACTCATCCTGGCAACGGTAGCGGGTCACCGGCGGGCGCCGGTGTGCCGTGCCGTACGCGCCCCGGCGGGCGAGCGGGCCCGCGCGCCCCCCACGGGCGGCCCGGGGGCCGGACCGATCACTAGACTGGCTAGAACGTTCTTTCCAGAAAGGCCATGGCAGCTCCGGTGTCCGAGTCCCGCCCGCACGCTCTGTTCTCCTTCGGCACGCTCCTGGACGAGCACGTCCAGACGACCCTGTTCGGCAGGGCCGTGCCCAGCTCCCCCGCGGCCCTCGCCGGGTACGCGACCAGGCCCCTGACCATCACCGACCCCGGCGTCATCGCCACCAGCGGCCTGGACGTGCACCTGACTCTGGAGCGCCGCGTCGGCGCCGAGGTCGGGGGCGCCGTCCTCCGTCTGACCGACGCCGACCTCGCCGCGGCCGACGCCTACGAGGTCGACGACTACGTGCGGCGGCGGGTGCTGCTCACCTCCGGCGAGAGCGCCTGGGCCTATCTGGACGCGCGGCCGCTGCGCCCGGCGGCGCGCATCGTGATCGTCGGCGACAGCATCGCCTACGGCCGCTGCGACCCGTACGGCGGCTGGGCCGCGCACCTGGCGTCCGCCCACATCGCCGCGGACGAGAGCGCCCACCGCGTCTTCAACCTGGCCATCCCCGGCAGCACCCTCGCCGACGTCGCCGCGCAGACGCCCGCGCTCCTCGCGCCCCGGCTGCCCGACACCCTCCTGGTCGCCGCGGGCATCAACGACTCCGCCTTGCCCGGCGGCCTCGACCGGCTCGCGGACCACCTCGGCACCCTGGCCGCCGCGGCCCACGCCCACAACGCCCGGCTCGTCGTCGCGGGACCCCTCTGGCTCGACGAGTCCAGGACCGCCGACTACGAGGGCCTGTGCTTCACCGAGGCCCGCGCCCTCCGACTGCGCGAGGGCCTGCGCTCCTGGTGCGCCGGGCACCACATCGACTTCCTCGACCTGTGGGACCCCCTGCACGCCCGCCCCGACCTCCTCACCGACGGCCTCCACCCCACCCCCGAGGGCCACAAGACCCTCTCGGTCCACCTGACGCCCCTGACCGGCTGAACCCGGCGCCCGCCGAGCACGGCGCCCCGGCGACGGGGCGCCATGCGGCACACTGGAGGTTTGGCCGCCCGGCTGATCTCCAGCAGTGATCGCAGCAGAAAGGGCCCTGAAGTCGTGAATGGACCCCTCATCGTCCAGTCGGACAAGACGCTCCTGTTGGAGGTCGACCACGAGCGGGCCGACGCCTGCCGTCGTGCCATCGCGTCGTTCGCCGAGCTGGAGCGCGCCCCCGAGCACATCCACACGTACCGCGTGACGCCGCTCGGGCTGTGGAACGCGCGGGCGGCGGGGCACGACGCCGAGCAGGTCGTGGACGCCCTCGTGGAGTTCTCGCGGTATCCGGTGCCGCACGCGCTGCTCGTCGACGTCGCCGAGACGATGGCCCGCTACGGCCGGCTCACGCTCAGCAAGCACCCGACGCACGGCCTCGTGCTCACCTCCACCGACCGGCCGGTCCTGGAAGAGATCCTGCGGTCGAAGAAGGTCCAGCCGCTCGTGGGCGCCCGGATCGACCCGGACACGGTCGTCGTGCACCCCTCCGAGCGCGGCCAGATCAAGCAGACGCTGCTCAAGCTGGGCTGGCCCGCCGAGGACCTCGCCGGGTACGTCGACGGCGAGGCCCACAAGATCGACCTCAACGAGGACGGCTGGGCGCTGCGGCCCTACCAGCGCCAGGCCGTCGAGGGCTTCTGGCACGGCGGCAGCGGCGTCGTCGTGCTGCCCTGCGGCGCGGGCAAGACCCTCGTCGGCGCGGGGGCCATGGCCGAGGCGAAGGCGACCACGCTGATCCTCGTCACGAACACCGTCTCCGCCCGCCAGTGGAAGCACGAGCTGATCAAGCGCACCTCGCTCACCGAGGACGAGATCGGCGAGTACAGCGGTACGAAGAAGGAGATCCGGCCCGTCACGATCGCCACGTACCAGGTCCTGACGACCAAGCGGAAGGGCATCTACCCGCACCTGGAGCTCTTCGACTCCCGCGACTGGGGGCTGATCCTCTACGACGAGGTGCACCTGCTGCCCGCGCCCGTCTTCAAGTTCACCGCCGACCTCCAGGCGCGGCGCCGCCTCGGGCTCACCGCGACCCTCGTCCGCGAGGACGGGCGCGAGTCGGACGTGTTCTCGCTCATCGGGCCCAAGCGCTTCGACGCGCCGTGGAAGGAGATCGAGGCGCAGGGGTACATCGCGCCCGCCGACTGCGTGGAGGTGCGCGTCAACCTCACCGACAGCGAGCGCCTCTCCTACGCCACCGCGGAGGCCGAGGAGAAGTACCGCTTCTGTGCGACGACGGCCACGAAGCGGAAGGTGACGGAGGCGATCGTCCGGAAGTTCGCGGGGCAGCAGATCCTCGTCATCGGCCAGTACATCGACCAGCTGGACGAGTTGGGTGAGCATCTGAACGCGCCGGTGATCAAGGGCGAGACGTCCAACGCCCAGCGCGAGAAGCTCTTCGACGCCTTCCGCGAGGGCGAGATCTCCGTGCTCGTGGTGTCCAAGGTCGCCAACTTCTCCATCGACCTGCCGGAGGCGACCGTCGCCATCCAGGTCTCGGGCACCTTCGGCTCGCGGCAGGAGGAGGCCCAGCGCCTCGGCCGCGTGCTGCGCCCGAAGGCCGACGGCCACCAGGCGCACTTCTACTCCGTGGTCGCCCGCGACACCATCGACCAGGACTTCGCCGCGCACCGCCAGCGGTTCCTGGCGGAGCAGGGGTACGCGTACCGCATCGTGGACGCGGAGTCGCTGCTCGCGGAGTGAACGGAGCGAGCGGAGCGGGAGAGGGGGCGTCAGCGGCGGCGGACGCCCGCCTCCTCCGCGTACTCCCCGAGGACGACGACGCCGACGACGGCGCCCACGAAGACCTTCGCGGCGCGCAGGGCGTCGCCGACGCGGTGCGGGCGGTGGGCCTCGGAGACGGCGGTCGCGCCGTCGGCGCGGCGCGGGCCGCTGGAGGGGGCGGACAGGGACGCGGGGGTGATGACTGCGCTGCTCATGTCTCCATGGTCGTCCCCGGGGCGCCCGCGGACATCGGCCTGCGGGTCTAACCGTCCGTGTCCACCGGTACGACTCCGGGCCCGCGCCCTCTACACCTGGGGATGGACGGCGACCCTGAGGACCGTCTCAGGGATGAGTCAGGGTTCGGCTTCCGGACCAGGAAATCCGTTGGTGCCGCTACCGGCGGCCGGCCTAGGATTCCTCCTTCCCCGCCTCCCGCCCACGGAGCGCCGCCGCCCGGTCGGAAACCGGCGGCCCCGAGCCACGCACCGAGAACGTCCGTCACCGGAGGCAGCCCCCGTGAACGCCGTATCCGCCGACCCGCTCGCCCGTGAGCGGGCCCATCTGACGTCCTCCCGCGCCGCGCTGCGCGCCATGCGGGAGGACGTCGAGGCCCTGGACATCCGCGACGTCACCGCGAACTGGGTCAACGCCGAGGTCCTCCAGAGCCAGATCGACGACCGGATCAAGGCCCTCGCGGACCTCGCGCACACCCCGCTGTTCTTCGGCCGCCTCGACTACGCGCACGCGCCGGGGGCCGAGGAGGCCGAGGGGGCCGAGGGCGAGCAGTTCTACATCGGGCGGCGGCACGTGCACGACGCCCACGGCGACCCCATGGTCATCGACTGGCGCGCCCCCGTGTCGCAGCCGTTCTACCGGGCGTCCAAGAAGGACCCGATGGACGTCACGCTGCGCCGCCGCTTCGGCTACACCGGCGGCGACCTGACCGCGTACGAGGACGAGCACCTCACGGACGCGACCGAGGCCGAGCAGGTCAGCAAGCTGCTCCAGGAGGAGATCGAGCGCCCGCGCGTGGGCCCCATGCGCGACATCGTGGCGACGATCCAGCCCGAGCAGGACGAGATCGTCCGCAGCGGGCTCGCCGGTTCGGTGTGCGTGCAGGGCGGCCCCGGCACCGGGAAGACCGCGGTCGGCCTGCACCGCGTCGCCTACCTCCTGTACGCCCACCGCGAGCGGCTCGCCCGCACGGGCACGCTCGTCATCGGGCCGAACCGTTCCTTCCTGCACTACATCGAGCAGGTCCTGCCCGCGCTCGGCGAGTTGGAGGTCAAGCAGGCCACCGTCGACGACCTGGTGGCGCACGTGGAGGTGCGGGGCACGGACGACCCGGCCGCCGCCCTGGTCAAGGGCGACGCCCGCATGGCCGAGGTGCTGCGGCGCGCGGTGCGCTCGCACGTCACGCCGCCCACCGAGGGCGTCGTGGTCGTCCGCGGCTCCCGGCGCTGGCGCGTACCGTCGTACGAACTCGACGACATGGTGCGGGAGTTGCAGGCCCGCGACATGCGCTACGGCGCGGCGCGCGAGGCGCTGCCGCAGCGGATCGCGCACGCCGTGCTCGTCCAGATGGAGCGGTCCGGGGAGGCCCCCGACGACCGCGTGCAGGACGCGGTGGCCCGCAACGCGGCGGTGAAGGCCGCCGTCAAGGCGATCTGGCCGCCGGTCGACCCGGCGAAGCTGGTGCACCGGCTGCTCGCCGACGCGGAGTTCCTCGCCGCGCACGCCGAGGGGGTCCTCACCGGTGAGGAGCAGCGGGCGGTCCTGTGGGCGAAGCCCGCGCGGACGCCGAAGAGCACCAAGTGGTCCGCCGCGGACGCGGTGTTGATCGACGAGGCGTCGGACCTCGTCGCCCGCACCCACTCCCTCGGCCACGTCGTCCTCGACGAGGCGCAGGACCTCTCCCCCATGCAGTACCGCGCGGTGGGCCGCCGCTGCACGACCGGCTCCGTCACCGTCCTCGGCGACCTGGCGCAGGGCACCACGCCGTGGGCGACGCCGACGTGGGCCGAGGCGCTCGGCCACCTGGGCAAGCGGGACGCGGTGGTGGAGGAGCTGACCGCCGGTTTCCGCGTGCCGCGCGAGGTCATCGCGTACGCGTCGCGGCTGCTGCCCGTGATCGCGCCGGGCCTGACGGAGGTCGCGTCGGTCCGCGAGTCGCCCGGCTCCCTGGAGGTGCGCGCGGTCACGGCCGACGGCCTGGACGCGGCGGTCCTCGACGCCTGCGCCGCGTCGCTGCGGCGCGAGGGGTCCATCGGCCTCATCGCGGCGGACGCGCGGATCGCCGCGCTCGCCGGGGCCCTGGACGCGGCGGGCGTCCCGTACCTCTCGCCCGGCGAGGAGACGACCGCCGAGGCCCGGCTCACCCTCGTGCCCGCCTCGCTGGCCAAGGGTCTTGAGTACGACTACGTGGTGCTCGACGAGCCCGCCGCCGTGGTGGCCGGCGAGCCCGACGAACGCACCGGCCTGCGCCGCCTGTACGTGGCCCTGACCCGAGCGGTCTCGGGCCTCACGGTGCTCCACACCGGGGCCCTGCCCCCGGCCCTGGGCTGACGCCGCCGGAGCTCAGGCGTCCACGGCCTCGCGCCACGTCGCCACGGACTCCGCCGAGAGGGCCCGGCCCCACCCGTGGGGCCGGGCGGCGCCGCCGATGTGGAAGGCGTCGAGCCCCGCCGCCTTCAGGCGCGCGAGGTGTTCGAGCCGGAGGCCGCCGCCCACGAGGATGCGCGGCTCGTACCCGGGCTCCCCGGCCCGCGCGGCCTCGCCCACAAGGGTGGGCAGACCCTCGTCGACGCCGCCCGCGGCGCCCGCCGTGAGGTACGTGTCGAGTCCGGGCAGGTCCGCGAGCTGCTTGCGCAGGGCGTCGCGGTCGGCGGCCCGGTCGACGGCGCGGTGGAAGGTCCAGCGGCAGCCGTCGAGCGCGTCGACGATCCGCTCGACGGCGGCCAGGTCGGCCCCGCCCGCCTCGTCGAGGAAGCCGAGGACGAACTCGTCGGCGCCCTCGGCGCGCAGCTCGCGCGCCCGGCGCACCAACTCGTCGACGTCCCCGGCCGCGAAGCCGTCGGCGACGCGCAGCATGACGCGCAGGGGGATGTCCACGGCGGCACGGATCGCGGCGAAGTCCGCGCGGGACGGCGTGAGGCCGTCGGCGGCCATGTCGGTGACCAGTTCCAGCCGGTCCGCACCTCCGGCCTGGGCCGCGATCGCGTCCTCGGCGTCGAGGGCGATCACCTCCAGGAGTGCGCGCTTGCTCATGGGTGCCTTCCTTCTGGCCTTCTGCGGGCCGGCGTCGTGCCGGCAGCCGCACCACAGAAACACAGGTCTAGTCCAATTACCAGGGTACGCGCAGATCACCCCGGCGCGCGGCGGAGGCGCACCGGGGTGATCAAGCCACATGGGCTCGGATGGGTCAGCTCAGTGGCTGGAAACCGCGCAGCCGCAGGCTGTTGCCGACCACGAAGACCGAGGAGAAGGCCATGGCCGCGCCCGCGATCATCGGGTTGAGCAGGCCCGCGGCGGCCAGCGGCAGCGCCGCCACGTTGTAGGCGAAGGCCCAGAAGAGGTTGGACTTGATGGTGCCGAGGGTCTTGCGGGAGAGCCGGATCGCGTCGGCGGCGGCGCGCAGGTCGCCGCGGACGAGGGTCAGGTCGCCCGCCTCGATCGCGGCGTCCGTGCCCGTGCCCATCGCGAGGCCCAGATCGGCCTGGGCGAGGGCGGCCGCGTCGTTGACGCCGTCGCCGACCATGGCCACCGAACGCCCCTCGCCCTGGAGGCGCTTGACGACGTCGACCTTGTCCTGCGGCAGGACCTCGGCGATGACGTGCTCGGGGGCGATGCCGACCTCGGCGGCCACGGACGCGGCGACGGCCTTGTTGTCACCGGTGAGCAGGATCGGCGTGAGGCCGAGCTCGCGCAGGCGGCGGATGGCCTCGGGGCTGGTCTCCTTCACGGCGTCGGCCACTTCGAGCACGGCCCGCGCCTCGCCGTCCCAGGCGACGGCGATGGCGGTGCGGCCCGCCGCCTCGGCCGCGTCCTTGGCCTCCTTCAGCTCCGCGGGCAGCCGGATCACCCACTCGGCGAGCAGCTGCTCGCGCCCCACGAGCACCGCGTGCCCCTCGACGACCCCCTGCACGCCGAGCCCGGCGACGTTCGCGAAGTCCTCGGGGGTGGGCAGCGCGCCCACCTTCGCGGTCGCTCCCGCGGCCACGGCCTGGGCGATCGGGTGCTCGGAGGCGTGCTCCAGGGCGCCCGCGAGCCGCAGGACGTCACTCTCGTCGGTGCCCTCGGCGACGTGCGTGGCGAGGAGGGTCATCTTGCCGGTGGTGACGGTGCCGGTCTTGTCGAGGACGATGGTGTCGACGCGGCGGGTGGACTCCAGGACTTCGGGGCCCTTGATGAGGATGCCGAGCTGGGCGCCGCGCCCGGTGCCGACCATGAGCGCGGTCGGCGTGGCCAGGCCCAGGGCGCACGGGCAGGCGATGATCAGTACGGCCACGGCGGCGGTGAACGCGGCGGTGAGGCCCACGCCGTTGCCGAGCCAGAAGCCCAGCGTGGCCACCGCGAGCGCGATGACGACGGGCACGAAGACCGCGGAGATGCGGTCGGCCAGGCGCTGTGCGGCGGCCTTGCCGTTCTGCGCGTCCTCGACGAGCTTGGCCATCCGGGCCAGCTGCGTGTCGGCGCCGACGCGGCTCGCCTCGACGACCAGCCGGCCCCCCACGTTCAGGGTCGCGCCGGTGACGGCGTCGCCCTCGCCGACCTCCACGGGCACGGACTCGCCGGTGAGCATGGAGGCGTCCACGGCGGAGGCGCCCTCGACCACGCGCCCGTCGGTGGCGATCTTCTCGCCGGGCCGCACGAGGAACCGGTCCCCGACCTTCAAGTCACTGACTAGAACGTTCTTTTCAATCCCATGTCGAAGTACGGTGACGTCCTTGGCGCCCAGTTCGAGCAGCGCCTTCAGGGCGGCCCCCGCCTTGCGCTTCGAGCGGGCCTCGAAGTACCGCCCGGCGAGGATGAACGCGGTGACGCCCGCCGCGGCCTCCAGATAGATGTTCCCGGCGCCGTCGGTGCGCTGGATGGTCAGCTCGAAGGCGTGCGTCATGCCGGGCTCCCCGGCCGAGCCGAAGAACAGCGCCCACAGCGACCACAGGAACGCCGCCGAGGTGCCGACCGAGATCAGCGTGTCCATCGTGGCCGCGCCGTGCCGGGCGTTGGTGTACGCCGCCTTGTGGAAGGGCCAGGCGGCGTACGTCACCACGGGCGCGGCGAGGGTCAGGGACAGCCACTGCCAGTACGTGAACTGGAGGGCGGGGACCATCGCCATGGCGATGACGGGCACGGACAGCAGGACGGCGGCGATCAGGCGCTGCCGCAGCGGCCGCAGCGCGGCGTCCTCGTCCTCGCCGTCCGGATCTCCCCCGCCCCCCTTCTCCGCGCGGGGCGGCGCGGGTTCCTGCGCGGTGTACCCGGTGGCCTCCACGGTGGCGATCAGATCGGCCACGGCGAGGCCGTCGCCCTCGAAGCTCACCTTCGCCTTCTCCGTGGCGTAGTTGACGCTCGCCTCGACGCCGTCCATGCGGTTCAGCTTCTTCTCGATGCGCGCCGCGCAGGAGGCGCAGGTCATGCCGCCGATGGAGAGTTCTACCTGGGTAGTGGACATGTCCTCTGCTCCTCGTGACGCGCTCTGCCCGGGGTACCCGGGGCCGGTATGCCTGACGAGGCTCATTTATACCCCCGGGGGGTACCGAAAGCAAGAAGGGACCATGACTTGACTTCATACCCCCCAGGGGTATTGTCACAGACATTCAGCGACCCCGTCACGAGGAGCCGACGCCATGAACACCGGACTGAAGATCACCGCCTTCGCCGCAGCCGTCGCGGCGACGTTCGGCACCACGTACGCGGTGGGCGCGAGCGTCGACACGGTGGGCAAGCCCGTCGCGCACGCCGAGGAACACGGCGAGAAGACGGCGAAGGGCGACCCTCCGGCCGAGGGCGGCGGCCACACCCCGGGAGGCCTCCAGATCGCGGCCGACGGTTACGCCCTGGACCTGAGGACCCCGCGCGCCCGGGCGGGCGACCGCACCGACCTGCGCTTCAGGATCCTGGCGTCGGACTCGGGCCGCCCCGTGACCCGGTACGCCGAGGAGCACGGCAAGGAGCTGCACCTGATCGTCGCCTCACGCGATCTGACGACGTACCGCCATCTGCACCCCACCCGGGCCGCCGACGGCACCTGGACCACCCCGGCGACGCTGCCCGAGGCCGGGGACTACCGCGTCTTCGCGGACTTCAGGCCCGAGCGGGCGAAGGAGAAGGTGACGCTCGGCGCGGACCTGGCGGTGACGGGCGCGTACGCCCCCGCGCCCGCGCTGAAGCCGTCGTCCACGGCGAAGGCCGCGGGCGGCTACGAAGTGCGCCTGGACGGCTCCCTGACCCCCGGCGAGCCGGGCGAACTGACCCTGCGCGTCACCCGTCGGGGCAAGCCCGTCACCGACCTCCAGCCGTATCTGGGCGCGTACGGCCACCTGGTCGCGCTGCGCTCCGGCGACCTCGCCTACCTCCACGTCCACCCCAACGACGAGCCGGGCGACGCCACGACGAAGCCGGGCCCGGAGGTCTCCTTCACGGCGACGGCGCCGAGCGCGGGCACGTACCGCCTGTTCCTGGACTTCCGGCACGAGGGGAAGGTGCGGACGGCGGCGTTCACCGTGCGGGCGGGCGAGGGAGGGCCCCGCTCCGAGGGCGCCACCACCGACAGCCACACCCACTGAGGCCGTCCCCGGCCCGGCCTCAGCCGAAGACCGTCAACTCGCCCGCCGTCGCGCCCGCGAGCTCGAACCGGGCGTCCCCCAGCGGCCGTCCCGCGTAAAGGCGGACCAGCGTCGGCGCGTCCCCGATGTACCGCGCGGGCGGCCTGCGGCCGTCGCTCACGCCGAGGACCAGCGGCTCGTCCAGGCCGTCCACGTCGGCGTGCAGCGGCAGCGCGGCACGCTGTCTGCTGAAGTCCGCGAGCAGCGGAAGGGCGTCACCGAGCCCCGCGCCGCCGTAGGCGCCGGGCAGCCCCCACGCGTCCCGTACGTCACCGGCGTGCACCCACTCGCCGAGCGCGACCCCGTCGAACAGGCCCTTGCCCGCGGCGATGGCGGCGCCCGCGTTCGTCATGCCGTGCTCCAGCTCGTCCACGACGCGCGCGACGGGCCAGTCGGCGCGCTCGGCGATGTCCCGGTCGTTGCCCTCGGCGGTGAACACGCCCTCGTCGAACCGGCTCTCGATCACCCGGGTCAGCGCGGCCGCGCAGTGGGCGAGCACGTGGCGGACCGTCCAGCCCGGGCAGCAGGTGGGCGCGGCGAAGGCGGACTCGTCCGCGGCGCGCAACAGGGGTATGAAGGCGTCGCGTTCGGTACGCAGGAGTCGGCCGGGGCGGTCACATTCCGACGCCGCGCCGGGCGTTGAGGGCTCGCTCGTCATGCCGGCCACCCAACCGCCCCGGGCGCCGCTTGGCAACGCCCCGACCCCGGCTCTTCCCCCCACCCACCCGCCCCCGCCGAACGGCAACGCGCAAGCCGCCGGGCCGGGGCCGGACTGGAGGTCCGCGTAAGGTCGGAGGCATGGCCGACCCGTACGAAGAGCTCCGCACCCGCTGGCACACCACCCTCACCACAGCCCGCGCCACCACAGCGGCCCCGGCCCCGGCCCCGGAACCGTACGCGGACAACCTCCTGGCCCGCTGGGCCGAACCGCACCGCCGCTACCACACGATCACCCACCTCACCGCTGTCCTGGACCACATCGACACCCTGGAACAGCACGCGGACGCCCCGCACTTGGTGCGGCTCGCCGCCTGGTTCCACGACGCCGTCTACGCCCCGGACCGCTCGGAGAACGAGGAGCGCAGCGCCCGCCTGGCCGAGCGGGCCCTGCCGGAGGCGGGTCTGACGGACGAGGACACCGCGCACGTGGCCCGCCTCGTCCGCCTCACCGTCACCCACGACCCCGCCGAGGGCGACCGCGACGGCGAGGTCCTGTGCGACGCGGACCTGGCGGTCCTGGCCGCGCCCCCGGACGCGTACGCGGCGTACGCGGCGGCGGTCCGCGAGGAGTACGCCTTCGTCCCGGACGAGGCGTTCCGCCAGGGCCGGGCGGACGTGCTGCGCCAACTCCTGGCCCTGCCGAGGCTGTTCCGCACCCCGCACGGGGCCGCGCGCTGGGAGGCCCCGGCGCGCGAAAACCTCTCGGCCGAGCTGGCACTGCTCACGTAGCCTCGCCCCATGCTGACGATGGGTGCGGACGAGATCGACGAGGCGGTGGCGCACGCCTGCGGCGCGCTGCGCGCGGCGGCGACGGCGGAGTACGACTGGACGCGGCCCGCGGGCGGCCTGGAGTGGAGCTGTCTGGCGACGGCGGAGCACGTGGTGAGCGACTTCACGGCGTACGCGGCCCAGCTCACGGGGCGGACGAAGGACGCGTACGTCCCCCTCGACGTCCGCCTCGAAGAGGGCACGGGCCCGGCCGCGGCGGTGCACGCCGTGGAGGCGTCGGGCGGCCTGCTCGCGGCGGTGGTGCGCACGACGCCGAGGGGCGGGCGCGGCTTCCACCCGTTCCCGTACGGCAGCGCGGACGCGCACGGCTTCGCCGCCATGGGCATCGTGGAGCTGCTGCTGCACACGTACGACGTACTGAGCGCCTTCGACGTGGCGTACGAGCCCCCGGCGCGGCTCTGCGAGGCCCTGCTCGCCTGGCAGTTCCCGCACGTGCCGCCCGCGCGGGACGGCGCGTCGCACTGGCGGACGCTGCTGTGGGCGACGGGCCGGGGCACCCTGCCGGGGCGGTCCCGCCTGGAGCGCTGGCGCTGGCACAACCAGATCCATCTGCCCGCCGGGCCCGTGGCGCTCCTTGAGCTGTCGCCCCCGGCCCTCGCCGACCTCGCCGCGGGCGGCGCGGGCGGCCTCGACTGGATCGCGGGCGGCCCGTGCGAGGGCACACGGACCGGCGCCGGGCTGATCGCGAAGGCGTACGCGACGGGCACGCACCGCCCCGAGTGGGGCTCGTACGCGATCGTGCGGACCGCCGACCAGGTGGCGGTGGGCGCCATGGGCTTCCACGGCGTCCCCGACCACGAGGGCTGGGCGGAGGTCGGCTACGACCTGGCCCCCGAGGCCCGGGGCAACGGCTACGCGACCCAGGCGCTGCGCGCCCTGTCCCGCTGGGCCCTGGACCTGCCGGACGTCCGGGGCATCCGGGCGGTGGTCGACGAGGGCAACACGGCGTCGGAGGCGGTCCTGCTCAGGGCGGGCTTCGAGCGGGACGCCGACCGCGAGGGCCGGCGGACCTACACGATCCGCGAGGGCTGAGCCCCCTTCCGCCGCCGCAGCCCCGCCTCCGTAAGCCTCCGCACCAGCTCCTTGGACCCCACTTCGAGCGCCCCCGCGGCCACAGCGGACTCGTACCGCTCCG
The DNA here is from genome assembly GCF_022698285.1 of Streptomyces sp. AN091965. Taxonomy (NCBI): domain Bacteria; kingdom Bacillati; phylum Actinomycetota; class Actinomycetes; order Kitasatosporales; family Streptomycetaceae; genus Streptomyces; species Streptomyces sp. AN091965. The sequence continues at coordinate 4,631,910 of NZ_JALDMY010000001.1, forward strand.
CGGGCACGTCGTAGTGGTCGCGCTCGAAGGCGCGCCGGGGCGCCCCGATCCGCGCGGCGAACGCGTGCAGTTCCTCGTACGAGACGTCGCTGACGAGGTGGGACCAGAGGCGGCCGTGGCCGGGCCACACCGGCGGGTCGATGTACAGCGTCACGACAGCCTGCCCACCGGCGCCACGACGACTCCGGCCTTGGCGCACACCCAGTGCGGGTCGGGCCCGAGCTCCGGCTCCACGTCCAGGGCGTGCGGCTCCCCGGTGCCGCACACCGGGCACAGCGGCCAGCGGCCGTACCGCTCCAGGATCCGGTCCTGCACGTCCTGGGCGACGAGCCCGGCGACGTACGCCGCGCCCTCGGGCCACTGCTCGACCCACCAGCGGCGGTGCGCCACGGACTCCTCGACGAAGGAGACCACGTCGGCCTGCGCCACCTCGCGCGCGGCGAGGTCGGCGAGGACCAGGGCGCGGGCCGCGTGCAACGCCTGCTCCAGAGGGTCAATCGTGTCCATGCAGCCATTGTCGCCCCACGTGCCGCGCGGTGCGGTCGGCACGCGTCTTGACCCGGTCACGGCGGTGAAAATATCTTTCAGGAGTGACCTCTGACGTGAAGGAAATTTTCGCGGGCGGGGCTCCGCCCGCCCCGGCCGCCCTCGCGGCGAAGGTGCGCACGCTCGGGCCGTCGATGACCCGCTCCATGCAGCGCGTCGCCGAGGCCGTCGCGGGCGACCCGGCGGGCTGCGCCGCCCTCACGGTCACCGGCCTCGCCGAGCTCACCGGCACCAGCGAGGCCACGGTCGTCCGCACCGCCCGCCTCCTCGGCTACCCCGGCTACCGCGACCTCAGGCTCGCCCTCGCCGGGCTCGCCGCTCAGCAGCAGTCGGGCCGCGCCCCGGCGGTCACGGCCGACATCGCCGTGGACGACCCGATCGCCGACGTCGTCGCCAAGCTGGCGTACGACGAGCAGCAGACCCTCGCCGACACGGCCGCCGGGCTCGACACCGTGCAGCTCGGGGCGGCCGTCGCCGCGCTGGCCACGGCCCGCCGCACGGAGATCTACGGCGTGGCCGCGTCCGGGCTCGTCGCCCAGGACCTCGCGCAGAAGCTCCTGCGCATCGGCCAGGTCGCGCACGCGCACTCGGACCCGCACCTGGCCGTCACCAACGCGGTGACGCTGCGCGCGAAGGACGTGGCCATCGCGATCACCCACTCCGGTTCGACGGGCGACGTCATCGAACCGCTGCGGGTCGCCTTCGAGCACGGCGCCACGACGATCGCCGTCACCGGCCGCCCCGAGGGCCCCGTCTCGCAGTACGCCGACCACATACTGACCACCTCCACCGCCCGCGAGAGCGAGCTGCGCCCGGCGGCCATGTCGTCCCGCACGAGCCAACTCCTCGTCGTGGACTGCCTGTTCGTGGGCGTGGCCCAGCGCACGTACGAGACGGCTGCGCCTGCGCTGGCGGCGTCGTACGAGGCCCTGGCTCATCGGCACCGGAACGGCTGAGTCCGCCTCGGCACACCGCGTATCGCGCTTCGCGCTCGTCCTCAAACGCCGGACGGGCTTGAGTACACCGCCCGCCTCTCCCCCGAAAGAGTCGCAGGACCCATGACCTCCACCTCCGACGGCTACGGCGAACTACGCGCCGAGCTCGCGTCCCTCACCACCGAGGCCTTCCGGCCGGAGCTCGCCGAGATCGACCGGCTGCCCACCGAGGACATCGCCCGGATCATGAACGGCGAGGACGCGACCGTCCCCACCGCCGTCGCCGCGCAGCTCCCCCGGATCGCCGCCGCGATCGACGCCACGGCGGAGCGCATGGCGCGCGGCGGCCGTCTGGTCTACGCGGGCGCGGGCACGGCCGGGCGCCTCGGCGTCCTGGACGCGTCCGAGTGCCCGCCGACCTTCAACACCGACCCCGGTGACGTGGTCGGCCTGATCGCGGGCGGGCCGACCGCGATGGTCACGGCGGTCGAGGGCGCGGAGGACAGCAAACTCCTGGCCGCCGAGGACCTGACGGCGCTCGCGCTCACCCCCGAGGACACGGTCGTCGGGATCTCCGCGTCCGGCCGCACCCCGTACGCGATCGGCGCGGTCGAGCACGCCCGGACCGTCGGGGCCCTGACGATCGGCCTGTCCTGCAACGCGGACAGCGCGCTCGCGGCGGCCGCCGAGCACGGCATCGAAGTCGTCGTGGGCCCCGAACTCCTCACCGGCTCCACCCGCTTGAAGGCGGGCACGGCGCAGAAGCTGGTCCTCAACATGATCTCTACGATCACGATGATCCGCCTGGGCAAGACGTACGGGAACCTGATGGTCGACGTCCGCGCCTCCAACGAGAAGCTGCGCGCCCGCTCCCGCCGCATCGTGTCCCTGGCGACGGGCGCCCCCGACGACGAGATCGAGCGCGCCCTCGCCGCGACGGACGGCGAGGTCAAGCCCGCGATCCTCACGATCCTCGGCGCGGTGGACGCCCCCACGGCGGCGCGCCTTCTCACCGAGTCGAACGGCCACCTCCGCGCGGCCCTCGCGGCGAAGGACCGGGCCTAGGGCCCGGCGTCCCCCACCGCCCGGCGCAGGAACGCCACCAGCTCCGCCGGGCGGTAGCCGAGCGCCAGGCCGCGCTCGGCGGCCATGAGGAGCAGTTGCCCCACGATCCCGGCGCCCCACCCGTCGGTCCCGCCCTCGGAACCCGCCGCTCGCACCTCAGCCCGAAGTACGCCCCGAACGCCTCCACCGTGCAGCCCTGAGGCGGGCTCGCCTTGATCGTGCCGTACAGCGGATCCCCGAACCCGGGCAGCCGCCCCACCGGGCAGTGGATCAGGTCGAAGCGCTGCCACCCGGGTGGCAGCGGCGGCGGGGGCGGTACGCCGCCAGGCCGAACGCCTCCCGTACCAGCGCAGCCGCTTCGTCCGCCGTCCCCGCCGTCACCGTCACCGCCGGGCGCTCCCCGTCCTCACCGGTGGCGGTCCACAGGCCGGTGAGCTGATCCCGGTGGCACCGGGTCGAAAGTCCCATGCGCCCCACCGTCCCACCGGCCACTGACAACGCCCCTCACGGCAGCCGCCCCTCGCGGTTCACCTGGCGGACGCGGGCCCGCAGCACCTCCCCCGTCGACGCCGGGGCCGTCGACTCCGGCGGGCAGTCCCACTCCCGGCCGCCGCCGACCGGCCGCAGCTGGACGTAGCCGCCCTCGTGGCCCATCACCTGGCCGACGCTGCCGTCCCGTACGTCGACCGCGTACTCCCCGGGGTTCACTTCGCGGCCCCGCGCAACACGGCCACGAGGCGCATCGCCGTGTCGAGGTTGCACCTCCCCAACTCCACCAGGGGGTACGGGGCCTCGGCCGCCATCGTCAGGGGGTCCACGCGCAGCGAGGGCAGCGTCAGCCCGAGCCGGGCCAGCTCCGCGCGCAGCGCGGCCACCGCGTCCTCGGCCGCGCGGCCCCTCTCCTCCGCCGTCATTGCCATGACCTACGCCTTTCTACTGAGTGTTCAACGTTCCTCACCCAGGGTGTTCATCCGCGCCTACCCTGAAAAGCGCAGGCCACCCAACAGACCCCGCTGTCCGAGGAGCTACCTGCCGATGACCCGCCCCAAAGACCTCGATCCGTCGTCCAACCCCCGCGCGTTACTGGGCGCGGAGCTGCGCCATGCGCGCGAGAAGTCCGGCTTCAGCCAGGAGGAGCTTGGCTGCCGCATCTTCGTCAGCGGCTCGTTCATCGGCCAGCTGGAGGCCGGTACGCGGCGGATGCAGCCGGACCATGCGCGGATGCTCGACGAAGTGCTGGGGACAGGGGGCTTCTTCGCCCGCAACTGCAAGGCGGCAGCCAAGTCGAAATACGACGAGCACTTCGCAGAGGCAGCGGAAGCTGAGGCTCAGGCCACCGCGATCAGGCAGTACGCTCCGCTCCTGATCCCCGGGCTGCTCCAGACTCCCGCGTACGCACGGGCCGTGAACCGTGCATACGACCCAACGACACCGGAAGAAACCGTCGACGAATGGGTGGACGGTCGGATGGAACGGGCCCGGCTGCTCGACCATCCAACGAAGCCGTTGCTGTGGGTGGTGCTTGACGAGTCGGCGCTACGTCGGGAGACCGGTGGCCGGGCAGTCATGGCTGAGGCCCTGCGCCATATCGCGGGACTGGCCCGCCGAAGCCGAGCCATCGTGCAAGTCCTACCGCTCAGCGCGGGAGCACACGCAGCAGCGCAGGGCGCCCTGAAGCTGATGGAGTTCGAGGACGCACCTCCGCTGGTCTATTTCGAGGGAGTGCGCAACGGGCGGCTGGAGGATGACCCGGCCATGGTCGACCAACTGAGGTTCGTGTTCGACCTCCTAGCGGCCGACGCGCTCTCGCCGGAGAAGTCCCTGGCCCTGATCGAGGCGTTGGCCCAGGATTACACCCATGAGGAACATCCCTGACTACGACCTGAGCACAGCCGCCTGGCACAAGTCGAGCCACAGCGCCGGCGCCAACGACTGCCTGGAGGTCGCCGACTGCTACCCGGATGTCACTCCCGTCCGCGACTCCAAGAACCCCCACGGCCCGAAGCTCGTGTTCCAGGCTGCGGCCTGGTGCGCCTTCATAGAGGGCCTCAAGCACAGCTCCAGCCCATCCGGCGCTTGAAGGCGAGCCCGAAGCTCAAGCCGCCAGCCCCGAGCCCTCTTTCCAAGGAACGGGCGGTGGGTCTCAACCCGCCCACCCTCCCCGCGAGTTGACGGAAGCCTCACTTCCCGCAACTGACTTGCCACGCAACGTAGCGACGCCTTAACGTGCCCGCATAACGAACAACCCCCGCCCGGTGCTGGAACACCTGCGGGGGTTTAACCAGCAAGATCGAGATAGAGGTCGATCCCATGGCTGACGCCAAGTTTAGCGACGCCGTCCGCGCCCCGCACGCGGCCCCGCACCCGATGGCCAATCCGGGTTACGGAAAGCGCTCCGCGCCGGACCAACTCCCCCGCACCGGGGACGACTTCCCGCACTTACCTCCCCGCGAGGCGACCGTCGCCGCGTACGTCGACCGGCTGCCCGACGGCACGGACATCTCCGTGAAGACGCTGGCCAAGACCCTCCCGTACGGGCAGTGCGCGCTGCGGACGGCCCTCAACGCCCTTCAGGCGGCGGGCCATCTGCGCCGGGGACGCGAACACGTGCACGGCAGCGGGAGCGCCCGCTGGATCACCCGGACGTGGTTCTCACGCACGGCGAGGGACGACACGTGGTGGGCGGAGTTCACCCGGGGCGACTTACCGAGGGAGCGCCAACGCCCCACGCGCAGCAGGGCGTTCATCCTCCTGGCGGCCCTGGGCCGGACGGCCCCGGCGCTCTCCCTCTCGGCGGCGGACTGCGCGGCGCTCGGCCCCCTCGCGGAGCGGTGGTTCGCGCGGGGCGCCACGGAGGAGGCGATCCTGCGCGCCCTGACCACGGGCCTGCCCACCCCGGTCCACAGCCCGGCGGCCCTCGTCCGCAGCCGCCTGACCTCAAAGCTCCCACCGGAGCCGATCGCCGCGCGCCCCGTGCTGCGCGTACTGGAGTGCGCACGCTGCGGCGCTCCGGGCCGCCCGGAGGCCTTGCCGGGCGGCCACTGCGGCCCCTGCCGGGGCGAAGCGGCACCCCGCACACCCCCGCTCACGGCCGCCCAGGTCCACACCCACGCGGCACGAGTCCGCGCGGCGGCCGCTCCCTGACACGAAAGGACGACGTCTTGAGGACACTCCACACACCAGCAGGTGTGTACAGTTTCACTATGGAGACCTATCCCCTCGTGGACGCCCGCAACCAGCTCGGGCAGTTGGTCGGCCGGGTCCGCCACGGACAAGAGCACATCCTGATCACCGAGTACGGAAAGCCCGCTGCCGCGCTCATCCCCATAAGCGAGCTCGAAGAACTGCAGCGGCTGCGCGACGAGGCTGACATCGTCGAGGCTCGGGCGCGCGAGGCCGCCCCCACGGGGCCTGCCTTGTCCCACGACGAGTTCATGGCGCAGCTGGAGGCGGAGGACCACCGAGAGGCCGCCTCGTGACGTACACCGTGGTCTGGGAACATCAGGCCATGGCCGAGTTCCGGCGGCTCCGCCTGGCTGACCCCACGGGCGCCAAGGCAACGGCTGCGGCGGTTCGGGCACTCGCTGACGATCCATGCCCGGAAGCGGCCCGTCCGCTGGGGTCGTCCGGCTACTACCGGCTGCACGTCGGAGCCTGGCGTGTGCTGTACCGGGCGGACGGCGACACCGTCACCGTCCACGTGCTGAAGACCGGTCGCGTCGGCTGACGCGGAAACGCCCGAGGGCGGCACCCCCCGCCAGTGGCAAGGGATACCGCCCTCGGAAAGGACAGGCTGAACCGTCAGGCTCAGAAGTCCATGTCACCGCCGGGCATGCCGCCCGGAGCGGCCGGGGCGGCCTTCTCCGGCTTGTCGGCGATGACGGCCTCGGTGGTGAGGAACAGCGCGGCGATCGACGCGGCGTTCTGCAGCGCGGAACGCGTGACCTTCGCCGGGTCGATGATGCCCTCGGCGATCATGTCCACGTACTCGCCGTTCGCGGCGTTCAGGCCGTGACCGGGGGTGAGGTTGCGGACCTTCTCCACGATGACGCCACCCTCAAGGCCGGCGTTCACGGAGATCTGCTTCAGCGGGGCCTCAAGAGCCAGCTTGACGGCGGCGGCACCGGTGGCCTCGTCGCCCTCGAGCTCCAGCTTCTCGAACACCGAGGAGGCCTGCAGCAGGGCCACGCCACCACCGGCGACGATGCCCTCCTCGACGGCCGCCTTCGCGTTGCGAACGGCATCCTCGATGCGGTGCTTGCGCTCCTTGAGCTCGACCTCGGTCGCGGCACCGGCCTTGATGACGGCCACGCCGCCCGCGAGCTTCGCCAGGCGCTCCTGGAGCTTCTCGCGGTCGTAGTCCGAGTCGCTGTTCTCGATCTCGGCGCGGATCTGGTTCACCCGGCCCTGGACGGCCTCGGAGTCACCGGCACCGTCGACGATCGTGGTCTCGTCCTTGGTGATGACGACCTTGCGGGCGCGGCCGAGCAGGTCGAGACCGGCGTTCTCCAGCTTGAGGCCGACCTCCTCGGAGATGACCGTGCCGCCCGTGAGGATGGCGATGTCACCGAGCATGGCCTTGCGGCGGTCGCCGAAGCCCGGGGCCTTGACGGCGACGGACTTGAAGGTGCCACGGATCTTGTTGACGACCAGCGTGGACAGGGCCTCGCCCTCGACGTCCTCGGCGATGATCAGCAGCGGCTTGCCCGACTGCATGACCTTCTCCAGGAGCGGAAGGAGGTCCTTCACGTTGGAGATCTTGGAGTTGACGATGAGGATGTACGGGTCCTCGAGCGCCGCCTCCATGCGCTCCATGTCGGTCGCGAAGTACGCCGAGATGTAGCCCTTGTCGAAGCGCATGCCCTCGGTGAGCTCAAGCTCAAGCCCGAAGGTCTGCGACTCCTCGACGGTGATGACGCCTTCCTTGCCGACCTTGTCCATGGCCTCGGCGATGAGCTCGCCGATCTGGGTGTCGGCGGCGGAGATGGAGGCCGTGGAGGCGATCTGCTCCTTGGTCTCGACCTCCTTGGCCTGGTCGAGCAGGGCGCCCGAGACGGCCTCGACGGCCTTCTCGATGCCGCGCTTCAGGGCCATGGGGTTGGCACCCGCGGCCACGTTGCGCAGGCCCTCGCGGACCAGCGCCTGGGCCAGGACGGTCGCGGTCGTCGTGCCGTCACCGGCGACGTCGTCCGTCTTCTTCGCGACCTCCTTGACCAGCTCGGCGCCGATCTTCTCGTACGGGTCCTCGAGCTCGATCTCCTTGGCGATGGACACACCATCGTTGGTGATCGTGGGGGCGCCCCACTTCTTCTCGAGGACGACGTTGCGACCCTTGGGGCCCAGGGTCACCTTGACGGCGTCGGCGAGCTGGTTCATGCCGCGCTCGAGGCCGCGCCGTGCCTCCTCGTCGAACGCGATGATCTTGGCCATGTGAAGTGGTCCTCCCGGACAGGGGTGGAAAAACTCGGACCGCGCCGGCGCCCGCGACGGACGGTCTGCCTGCCTTGTGGTTCCTTGCCCCACCCGGCCTGCGGACCTCACCCACCCGGTCCTTCTGTCACTCTCACTCGTAGAGTGCTAACGCCAATGATTAGCACTCGCCCCCTCCGAGTGCAAGGTCGCCCCCACACACTGGGGTCCGGCTTCCCTGCTTCCCCTGCCGCCCGGTCCCCCCGGAACCTGCGCCTCCCGAAGCCCGAGCGCCGGCCCGCCGCCGGCCCCCGGCTGCGGGCCGCCACCGCTCCGCGACGCTCCCCCGGGTGCGGGCCGCCACCCACGACGCCACCGCTCCGCGGCGGGTGTCTCCCACCCGCCCACCCATGACCAGCCAGCTTCACGGCGCAAGCCGGGGGCGCGCTCCCCCGCCCCCTTCCGAAGCACGAGCCCTGGCCCGCCGCTGCCGCCTGCCCGTCCCCCGGCTGCGGGCTGCCACCCACGACGCCGCCGCTCCGCGGCGGATGCCTCCCACCCGCCCACCCATGACCAGCCAGCTTCACGGCGCAAGCCGGGGGCGCGCTCCCCTGCCCGCGCGGTGCACTGCCGAGCAAACGGGCGGGTGGGTGGGAAACATCCGGCGCGTCAGCGCCGGTGCCGTGGACGACGCCCCGCGCCCGAGAGCCGACGCAAGGCGAACACCCCGCCCCCACAGGAAACCGCCTGGCCATGGGCGGGCGGGCGGCGCAGAGGGCGACAAGCCGCGCCCAAGAGACGGCGGCAAGGCGCACGGCTCACCCGCGCCGTGAAGCCACCTGGCCATGGGCGGGCGGGGGCCACCCGCCGCGTCAGCGGCGGCACAGAAGACAGACGGCAAGGCGCACGGCCCACCCGCGCCGTGAAGCCGCCTGGCCATGGGTGGGCGGGCGGGAAGCATCCCGCCGCGTCAGCGGCGGCGCAGGAGGGACGGGCGGCCAGACATACGGCGGGGCGGCGGGAGGGCGACGGCCCGTGGCCGAGGGGCGGTCGGCGCGCCGGGGCCCGGGCGGGGCAGGCCCCGGGCAGGGCAGGGCGGGGCAGGGGCAGGGGCAGGGCGGGGCAGGGGCAGGGGCAGGGCGGGGCAGGGCCCGGGCGGGGCAGGGCAGGGCCCGGGTGGGGCGGGGCCCAACAGAGGAGGGCCCGCCTCCCGAACCGGGAGGCGGGCCCACGCGTCGCTGGTGGCCGATCGCGTCAAGCCGCTCAAACAGCGAGCTTGACCATGTCCGCCTGCGGACCCTTCTGGCCCTGCGAGATCTCGAACTCGACTCGCTGACCTTCTTCCAGGGTGCGGTAGCCGTCCATCTGAATCGCGCTGTAGTGGACGAATACATCCGCACCACCGTCGACCGCGATGAAGCCGTATCCCTTCTCCGCGTTGAACCACTTGACGGTGCCCTGAGCCATGCCTAACTCCCCTATTACTGGCCCTTGCGCAGGACCGCACTTCACGGACCCGGGTCAGACCTCACCCCCCATGGGTTGGGGGATGTGCGCCGGAACGCGTCGACCGCGGCTGAATGTATCTGTCCAACTGCCGTCTGCAACAGGTCAATCGGACGAGAATTCTGGGCACGGCCGATCGCCGATATGCGGATAATTCACCGGCGTTCAGGGCAAGTCGGGCCAGACAAAAGCCACGTTCGGCTCAAATAGGCAGGACACTTTGGCTGCTTCTTGTCGGCTCCGCGGCCGACTTCACCGAGGCGACTCATGCCGCCCGAGATCAAAAGCGAAGCTCCATTCCCAACTGTACCGCGCTCAACCATGCAGAATTGCCCCCTCCGCTTCTCTCGCGGAGGGGGCAATCGAGGTAACTCTGCGTGGGAACAAGAGCCGTTGTATACGAAACGGCTCCGCGGCGGTTCCGGAACGCCGGAACGGCTCAGCCGCCGGCGACCGCCGGAATGATCGAGACGCCCGCGCCGTCGGGCGTCGCGGTCTGGAGGCCCTGCTCGAAACGCACGTCGTCGTCATTGACGTACACGTTCACGAAGCGGCGCAGCTTGCCCTGGTCGTCCAGGACGCGGGCGCCGATCCCGGCGTGGTTCCTCTCCAGGTCGGTGATGACCTCGGCGAGGGTGGCGCCCTCGGCGCTCACCTCGGCCTGCCCGCCGGTGTACGTACGAAGGATGGTCGGGATGCGAACGTTGACGCTCATACTCTTCACCTCGGTAGTTCAGACAGGGCGCCCCGTTCAGGAGCGCCCCGCTCAAGGGCGCCCCCGAAGGGGCGCGGGGCCATGTCAATATGCGGCTCCGCCGCGCGGGCGCGACCAGCCACGACGGATCCGCTGAAGGCATTCAGCCCGCGAGCCCCGCGGCGCGGAACGCGTCCAGGCTGGGCCGGATCGTCGCGGTCGCCTGAGACGTCGCGGCCACCGCGTCGAGGGTCTTCAGGCCGTCACCGGTGTTGAGGACGACCGTGGTGAGGGAGGTGTCGAGGAGCCCTTCCTCGATCAGCTTGCGCGTGACCCCGACGGTCACGCCACCCGCGGTCTCCGCGAAGATGCCCTCCGTACGGGCGAGGAGCTTGATCGCGTCGACGACCTGCTCGTCGGTCACGTCCTCCACCGCGCCGCCCGTGCGCCGGGCGATGTCGAGCACGTACGGACCGTCGGCCGGGTTGCCGATGGCGAGGGACTTGGCGATGGTGTTCGGCTTCTGCGGGCGGACGACGTCGTGGCCCGCCTTGAAGGCGGCGGAGACCGGCGAGCAGCCCTCCGCCTGGGCGCCGAAGATCTTGTACGGCTTGTCCGCGACCAGGCCGAGCTTGATCAGCTCCTTCAGACCCTTGTCGATCTTCGTGAGCTGCGATCCTGAGGCGATGGGGATCACGAGCTGGTCCGGCAGTTCCCAGCCGAGCTGCTCGCAGATCTCGTACGCGAGGGTCTTGGAGCCCTCGCCGTAGTACGGCCGCAGGTTCACGTTGACGAAGCCCCAGCCCTCGCCGAGCGGGTCGCCGATGAGCTCGGAGCAGAAGCGGTTCACGTCGTCGTAGTTGCCCTCGATGCCGACGAGCTCGCCGCCGTAGACCGCGGCCATGACGACCTTGCCCTGCTCCAGGTCGTGCGGGATGAACACGCAGGAGCGGAAGCCCGCGCGGGCGGCGGCGGCGCCGACGGCCCCGGCGAGGTTGCCCGTGGAGGAGCAGGAGAGCGTGGTGAAGCCGAAGGCGCGCGCGGCCTCCAGGGCCTGCGCGACGACGCGGTCCTTGAAGGAGTGCGTGGGGTTGCCGGAGTCGTCCTTGACGAACAACTTGCCCTGTTCGACACCCAGTTCACGGGCCAGGTTGTCGGCCTTGACGAGCTGGGTCCAGCCGGGGTTCAGATTGGGCTTGTCCGCGACGTCGGCCGGGACGGGCAGCAGCGGGGCGTACCGCCAGATGTTGGCCGGGCCCGACTCGATCCTGGCGCGGAGCGCCTCGGGGTCGCCGACGGGGAGGTCGTAGGCGACTTCGAGCGGGCCGAAACACTCGGCGCAGGCGAAGATCGGTCCGAGCGGGAAGACGGTGCCGCACTCGCGGCAGGAGAGACCCGAGGCGGGTCCCAGGTCGACGGTGGCGTCCGCGGTGCCCGCGGGGGACGTGGTGTCGACGGTCTGCACAGCCATGGAGGCGAGGCCCTTTCTCCTCATCTTCCTCGCGGCGCATCTCGCCACGAGACGGAATTGGCACCTTCCCGAGCCGGGAGCCTCGCGGTGCGCCGATGGCGCTACGAGACCGGCTGGAGGGTTGCCGGGGCTTCAACGGGCCGTATCCCTCTGCCCCTCTGGATGAGCGGTATTCGGTTGTTGTACGCGGTGTGCCTGTGGCACCCGTGACGGACGGCGACCCCCGACATGCGACGGTCACCGGCCTTGTTCAAGACTGTAACCGACGGCCAGGACAGTTGAGATAGTCGTCCGAACCGCGAGATGGATCACATACGGCCACCAACGGGAGGAACCCGCGTGCTGGAAGAGGTCGAGCGCTGGCTGAGCAGGCGTTCCTGGTCCGTGACCGACCGCCCGCTGGACCGTCTCACCGCCGCGAAGCGGGCCTCGGGCACCACGGTCAGCGTCGTGCTGCCCGCCCTCGACGAGGAGCGGACGGTCGGGGAGATCGTCGCGGAGATCCGCCGCGAGCTGGTCGAGAAGATCCCCCTGGTCGACGAGCTCGTGGTGGTGGACTCCGGCTCGCGGGATCGCACCGCGGAGGTGGCGCGCGCCGCGGGCGCCCGGGTCGTGCGCCGGGACGACATCCTGCCGCGCGTCCCGGCGGTGCCCGGCAAGGGCGAGGTCCTGTGGCGGTCGCTCCTGGTCACGCACGGTGACGTGATCGCGTTCGTGGACGCCGACCTGAAGGAGTTCTCCGCGGACTTCGTGACCGGCATCGTGGGCCCGCTGCTCACCGAGCCGGACGTGCACTTCGTGAAGGCGATGTACGACCGCCCGCTGACGGTGCTCGACGGCCCGGGCGCCCCCGGCGACCCCGACGGCGAGGGCCCCGGCGCCACGGCGGGCCAGGGCGGCCGCGTCACCGAGCTGATGGCGCGACCCCTGCTCAACATGCACTGGCCCCAGCTCGCGGGGTTCGTCCAGCCCCTCGGCGGCGAGTACGCGGCCCGCAGGTCGCTCCTGGAGCGCCTGCCGTTCCCGGTCGGGTACGGGGTGGAGCTCGGGCTGCTCGTGGACGCGCTGCACACCGTCGGACTGGACGCGCTCGCGCAGGTCGACGTCGGGGTGCGCAAGCACCGGCACCAGGACGGGCAGGCCCTCGGCAGGATGGCCGCGTCGATCTACCGCACGGCGCAGCTGCGGCTCGCCCGCGCCCATCTCGTACGCCCCGAGCTGACGCAGTTCGTCCGGGGCGCGTCCGGCTTCGAGCCGCGCACGTATCCGGTGGACACGGAGGAGCGGCCGCCGATGACGGAGATCGAGGAGTACGAGGCGCGGCGCGTGGCTTGAGCGGTGCGGCCGCGCGGGGCTCTTCGCCGGTCTTCAGCTGCGGGCCGTCCGGGGCTGGTCGCGCCCACGCGGCGGAGCCGCACAGTCACACAGCCCCGCGCCCCTCTGGGGCGTTGCCCCCCACGTCGAGTCGGCCAAGTGAGGGGCCACTCGCACGGGTGCGCGTTTACGCGCACCCGGCTCGGGCTAGGTTCGCCAACATGGTCTCCCCTCACGCCGCCGCCCGGGTCCTCGTCGCGTCCAACCGCGGCCCCGTCTCGTACGCCGTCGGGGACGACGGCGAGCTGACCGCTAGCCGCGGCGGCGGCGGGCTCGTCTCCGGGCTCAGCGCCATCGGCGACGAGGCGGACGCGCTGTGGGTGTGCTCCGCGCTCGGCGACGGCGACCGCGAGGCGGTGCGGCGCGGGGTCTCCGAGCCCGGCGTGCGCATGCTCGACATCGACGCGAAGACCCACGCGGCGGCGTACAACGGCATCGCGAACTCGGTGCTCTGGTTCGTGCACCACATGCTGTACCAGACGCCCCTGGAGCCGGAGTTCGGCCCGGAGTTCCGCGCCCAGTGGGCCGCCTTCGAGCAGTACAACGAGGCCTTCGCGGAGGCGCTCGCCGAAAGCGCGGCGCCCGGCGCGGCGGTCCTCGTGCAGGACTACCACCTCGCGCTCGTCCCGGGGATGCTCCGCGAGCTCCGCGAGGACCTGCGGATCGGGCACTTCTCGCACACCCCGTGGGCGCCCGTCGACTACTTCCGGATGCTGCCCGACGACATCGCCGAGCAGCTGCTGCGCGGCATGCTGGGCGCGGACCGGCTCGGCTTCCTCACCGGGCGGTGGGCGGACGCGTTCACGGAGTGCTGCGTGCGGCTGCTCGGCGGCACGTCGGGGACGCGGGTCGGGGTGCACGGGCTCGGCGCGGACGCGGACTTCCTGCGGGAGCGGTCGCGGCGCGCGGACGTCGAGGAGCGCCTTGTGACGCTGCGCGAGCAGGTGGGCGCGGGCCGGAAGGTCATCGTCCGCGTGGACCGCACCGAGCTGTCGAAGAACATCGTCCGGGGCCTGCGGGCGTACGAGCTGCTGCTCGACGAGCACCCCGAGTGGCACGAGCGCGTGGTGCACGTCGCGTTCGCCTATCCCTCGCGGCAGGACCTCGCGGTCTACCGCGCCTACACGGCGGAGGTCTCCCGCGTCGCCGAGGGCATCAACGCCCGCTTCGGCACGGCCGGTTGGACGCCGGTGGTGCTGCACGTCAAGGACGACTTCGCCCGCTCCCTCGCCGCGTACAGGATCGCCGACGTGGCCCTGGTCAACCCCATCCGGGACGGCATGAACCTGGTCGCCAAGGAGGTCCCCGTCGTCTCCGACGAGGGCTGCGCGCTCGTCCTGTCCCGGGAGGCCGGGGCCTACGAGGAGCTCGGCGAGGACGCGTTCGCGGTGAACCCGTACGACGTGACGGGGACGGCCGCCGCGCTCCACGAGGCCCTGCTCCTGCCCGCGGCGGAGCGGGCCGAACGCACCAAACGCCTGGCGGTCGCGGCCACGGCCCTCCCCCCGGCCCGCTGGTTCCTGGACCAGCTGGCGGCGCTGGAGGCGTAGGCCCTCAGGCAAGGGCCGCGGTCAGCCGGGCCAAGAGCCCGACCACCCCGGCAGGGCCGTCGACCACCAGGTCGGCGCGCGACGCGAGCTCCGCGACCTCCGCGCTGCCGCTGCACACAAGGAGCCCCCGCACTCCCCCGTCCGCCCGCAGCTTGTCCACGGCACCGAACGCGGGCAGGTCCCCGAGGTCGTCCCCCGCGTAGAGGACCGACTCGGCGCCCACTTCGCGTACGTACTCGACGAGGGCCACGCCCTTGTCCACGCCGGGCGGCCGCAGCTCCAGGACCATCCGGCCGGGCTCGACGATCAGCCCGTGGCGGGCGGCGAGCTCACCGAGGGGGCCGCGCAGGGCCTCGAAGGCGGCCTGGGGGTCCTCGGCCCGGCGCGTGTGCACCGCGACGGCCCGGCCCTTCTCCTCGATCCAGGTGCCCTGCCAGGCCCCGATCGCGTCGAGGAAGCCGGGCAGCTCGGCGCGGACGGCGGCGACGCCGGGGTGCGGCTCGGCCGCGCGCACGGTGCCGGTGACGGCGTCCCAGCGCTCCGCGCCGTAGTGCCCGAGCACGACGAGGTGCTCCAGGCCGGGGACGCCCGCGAAGCCGCCGTAGCGCACGGCCACGCCCGCGGGGCGGCCGGTGACGACCGCAACGGAGCGGACCCTCGGGGCGAGGGCGGCGAGCGCGGGGACGGCGTCCGGGTGGGCCCGGGCCCGTTCGGGGTCCGGCACGATCGCCGCGAGCGTGCCGTCGAAGTCCAGGGCGATCACGGCGCGTTCGGGGCGGGCCAGGATCGCGGCGAGGCCGTCGCGGCCCGCGGGGGTCAGTGGCTCGTACGGGGAGTGCGTGCGGTCGTCGCCCATGGGACCGACCCTAGCGTCAGCGCTCCGCGCGGCGTGCGGCGCGTACCCGTCGCAGCCGGTTCACGGTGACCGGGTCGTGGGCCAGGGCGCGCTCGTCGTCGAGCAGGGCGTTGAGGAGCTGGTAGTAGCGGACCGGGGCGAGGCCCAGGTCCTCGCGGATGGCCCGCTCCTTGGCGCCGGGGCCGCTCCAGTTGCGCCGCTCCAGGGCCAGCACGGCCCTGGCCTGCGCGGACAGGCCGCCCTCGGCCCCGGAGGGCTCGGGCACGGGAGGCTCGGCCTCAGGCACACCGTTCACCCGGCCCACGCTAGCTCGCGTTCTCCTCCGCCGCCGCCTTCGCGTCGAGCTGGCTCAGGATCGCCTGCGGGTCGCCGTTCGGGTCGACGGTCTTGCCGATGTACTTCTTGATCTGCACGGACACCTGGGCCCAGGACGTCTTGCCGACGGGGTACAGCTGGGAGGCGGGCAGCTCCTCCAGGAAGCCGCCGAGCTTCTTCGCGTCCGCCTTGTCGTCGGCCATCTCCTGGGACGCCGACGTGGTCACCGGCAGCAGGTCGTACTCGCGCGAGAACTCCAGGACGTTGTCCTTCGAGTACGCGAAGTCGAGGAACTCGCGGATCTCCTTGCGGTGGCCGTTCTCCTTGAAGGCCATCATCCAGTCGGCGACGCCCATCGTGGACTGGGCCTTGCCGTTGACGCCGGGCATGGGGACCATGCCGTACTTCAGGTGCTTCTTGGCGGCCATCTGCATCAGCGTCGGGTGGCCGTTGAGCATGCCGACCTCGCCGCGCGTGAAGGCGGCGAAGGCCTCGGCGCGGTTGAGCTTGCCGGGCGGCGTCGGCCCGGTCAGGCCCTTGCCGACCAGCTCGTTCTTCAGCCACGTGAACGTGTTGACGTTCTGCTTGGAGTCGAAGTCGTACGAGCCGACGTTGTCGGTGTAGCCGCCGCCCCCGCTGAGCAGCCACTGGTACGTCTCGGCCTGCGCCTCCTCCGGGCCGAGCGGCAGCGCGTAGGGGATCTTCACGCCGCGCGCCTTGAGCTTCTTCGCGGCGGCCTGGAGCTCGCTCCAGCTCTCCGGCGGGGTGACCCCGGCGTTCTTGAAGAGCTTCTCGTTGAAGAACAGCAGGCGCGTGGACGCGGCGAACGGCATGCCGTACTGGACGCGGTTGAAGACGCCCGCCTTCGCCAGCGGCGCGAGGAAGTCGGCCTGGGTGGGGATGGAGAGCACGTCGTCGGCGCTGTACAGCTTGTCCTGCGCCGCGTAGTCCGCGTAGGCGCCGATCTGCGCGAGGTCGGGGGCCTCGCCGTCCGCGACCATCTCCTTGACCTTGCGGTCGACGTCCGTCCAGGAGTACACGGTCACGTCGACCTTGATGCCCGGGTGCTCGTCCTCGAACTTCTCGGCCAGCTCGCCCCAGTACTTCTTGGAGCTGTTCGCCGTCGAGTCGCCGTAGTCGGCCGCCACGAGCTTGAGGGTCACATCGCCCGATCCGCCCGATTCGCCGCATCCGGCGAGCAGCGCCGCCATGCTCAGTGCGGCCACCGCCGCCGTAAGGCCTGTCACGCGCCGCTGCACCGCTTTTTCCCACCCTTGCCGAGACTTACCGGAACGCGAGTCTCCCCCGCGTCGACACACCAGGTCTACACCACCCCAGTATCGCTTCTGCAACGGCGGTCACCCATTGCCCGGCCGGTCGCCCTGCTGCTAAGCACTGCTCGGGGCGCCGTCCCCACGGCGCCCGGCACAACTCCCGCACCGGCAAGGAGCCTTGGCACATGTCGCGTACCGCAAATGAGATAGCCACCCAGCCCGACTGCTGGCGGCGGGCCGCCGGGAGCGCCGCGGCCTTCTCCGGACTGCCGGAGCCGGGCGAGCGGATCGCCGTGACCGGCTGCGGCACCTCGTGGTTCATGGCCCTCGCGTACGCGGCGCTGCGGGAGGCCGCGGGGCAGGGCGAGACGGACGCGTTCGCGGCGTCGGAGTTCCCCGCGGGGCGGCGCTACGACCGGGTCGTGGCGATCACCCGCTCCGGTACGACGACGGAGGTGCTCGACCTGCTCGGGCGGGTGCGGGGCGGCGTGCCGACGCTGGCCCTGACCGCCGACCCGAAGACGCCGGTCATGGCCGCCGCCGACGCGGTGGCCGTCCTGGACTGGGCGGACGAGGAGTCCGTCGTGCAGACCCGGTTCGCGACCACGGCGCTCGCCTTCCTGCGGGCCGGGCTCGGCGCGGTCCCGGGCGTCAAGCCGGTCGCCGAGGCCGCGGCGGACGCCGAGCGCACCGTCGCCGAGCCGCTGCCGGAGGCCGTGGTCGCCGCGGAGCAGTGGACGTTCCTCGGCCGCGGCTGGACGTACGGGCTCGCCCTGGAGGCCGGCCTGAAGATGCGGGAGGCCGCGGGCGCGTGGACGGAGGCGTACCCGGCCATGGAGTACCGGCACGGGCCGATCTCCATCACCGCGCCGGGCCGGGTGGCGTGGATGTTCGGGGCGCTGCCGGAGGGCCTCGCGCAGGACGTGGCCCGCGTCGGCGGCACCCTCGTCGCGCGGGACGACGTCGACCCCCTGGCTGACCTGGTCCGCGCCCAGCGCCTGGCCGTGCGGCTGGCCGAGGACCGGGGCCAGGACCCCGACCGGCCGCGCAACCTGACCCGGAGCGTCGTCCTCAAGTAGCGGGACCCGGGACGGGGACGGTGCGCACACTGGACTAGACCTCTTGTGGGGTCACACGCGACACTGTCCCCGTGAGACATGTCATCGCCCTGGACGTGGGCGGCACCGGAATGAAGGCCGCCCTGGTCGGGGCGGACGGCACGCTGCTGCACGAGGCGCGCCGCCCCACCGGCCGTGAGCGCGGCGCGAACGCCGTGGTCGAGTCGATCCTGGACTTCGCCGCGGAGCTGCGCGCCCACGGCGTGGCCCACCTCGGCGAGCCCGCCGCCGCGGTGGGCGTCGCGGTCCCCGGCATCGTCGACGCCGAGCGCGGCCTCGCCGTGTACGCGGCGAACCTCGGCTGGACCGACGTACCGCTGCGCGACCTGATCAGCGCCCGCCTCGGGGGCGTCCCCGTGGCGCTCGGCCACGACGTGCGCACCGGCGGCCTCGCCGAGGGCCGTCTCGGCGCGGGCCGGGGCACGGCGCGCTTCCTGTTCGTGCCGCTCGGCACCGGCATCGCGGGCGCCATCGGCATCAACGGCGTCATCGAGCCAGGCGCGCACGGCTCGGCGGGCGAGATCGGCCACATCGTCGTGCGGCCCGGCGGCCCGCCCTGCGGCTGCGGCCAGCGCGGCTGTCTGGAGCGGCTCGCCTCGGCGTCCGCCGTGAGCAAGGCGTGGGCCGAGGCGAGCGGCGACCCGGCGGCGGACGCCGCGGACTGCGCCAAGGCGGTGCGCTCCGGCGACCCGCGCGCGATCGAGGTCTGGCAGCACGCCGTGGACGCCCTCGCCGACGGCCTGTTGACGGCCCTCACCCTCCTGGACCCCGACACGCTGATCGTCGGGGGCGGACTCGCGGAGGCCGGGGACACGCTGTTCACGCCGCTGCGCCAGGCGGTGGCGGACCGCGTGGTGCAGTTCCAGACGCTGCCCGGGATCGTCCCCGCGGCACTCGGCGACGCCGCCGGCTGCCTGGGCGCGGGCCTGCTCGCCTGGGACCTGCTCACGCCGGAGGGCTCCCGTACCGATACATCCACCACCACCCCCACCGACGCACCCCCGGAGGTATCCACCTGATGGCCACTAGCAAGGTTCTCGCCGGTGCCCGGGTGGTCCTGCCCACCGGGACCGTGGACGGCGGCCGCGTCATCGTGGACGGCTCGCGCATCGTGGGGAGCGCTCCCGCGGACGCCGAGACGATCGACCTGACCGGCCACTGGCTCGTGCCCGGCTTCGTGGACATGCACAACCACGGCGGCGGCGGCGCGTCCTTCACCAACGGCACGGTCGACGACATCCTGCACGGCGTCCACACGCACCGCCTGCACGGCACGACCACCCTCGTCGCCTCCACGGTCACCGGCGAGATGGACGCCCTGGCGCAGCGCGCGGGCCTGCTCAGCGAGCTGGCCGAGCAGGGCGAGATCGCGGGCGTCCACTTCGAGGGCCCGTTCATCTCGCCGTGCCGCAAGGGCGCGCACAGCGAGTCCCTGCTGCGCCACCCGGACCCGGCGGAGGTCCGCAAGCTGCTCGACGCGGCCCGCGGCCAGGCCAAGATGGTCACCCTCGCCACCGAACTGCCCGGCGGCATCGACTCCGTGCGCCTGCTCGCCGAGCACGGCGTGATCGCCGCGATCGGCCACACCGACGCCACGTACGAGCAGACGGCGGCGGCCGTCGACGCGGGCGCCACCGTGGCCACCCACCTGTACAACGCGATGCCGGGGCTCGGCCACCGCGCGCCGGGGCCCATCGCCGCGCTCCTGGAGGACGAGCGGGTCACCGTCGAGCTGATCGATGACGGCACGCACCTGCACCCGGCCGCCTTCCAGCTGGCGTTCCACCGCGCGGGCGCCGACCGCGTCGCGCTCATCACGGACGCGATGGACGCGGCGGGCTTCGGCGACGGCACGTACCACCTCGGCCCGCTGGAGGTCGTGGTGTCGGAGGGCGTCGCGCGGCTCGCCGAGGGCGGCGCCATCGCGGGTTCTACTCTGACTCTGGATAGAGCGTTCTACCGCGCGGTGACAGTGGACGGGCTGCCCGTCGAGGACGTCGTCACCGCGATCTCCGTGACCCCGGCGAAGGTGCTCGGCCTCTACGACCGGGTCGGCTCCCTGGAGCCCGGCAAGGACGCCGACCTCGTCGTCCTGGACGCGGACTTCGCGCTCAAGGGCGTGCTCCGCAAGGGCGAGTGGATCATCGACCCGCGCTGAGGCGCGCGCGGCCGCGCGTGAACCGGTCGCAGTGAGGCGGTTGGCCCCGAGGTCTGGGCCAACCGCCTTCTTTTTGGCATGATCAGGCCCCGAAAGCCGTCAACAGGGGGCGCGGAGCCGCGTCGTAGAGAACGGGCCGCACGCGGAAGGCGCGTCCTGGATCCGGGGACTCGGGGGTGAAGCAGTGATCGTCACGGTCACGCTCAACGCCGCCCTCGACCTCACCTATCGCGTCCCGGCCCTCATGCCCCACACCACCCACCGCGTCACCGAGGTGACCGAACGCGCGGGCGGCAAGGGCGTGAACGTGGCACGGGTGCTCGCCGCGCTCGGCCACACCGTGACGGTGACCGGCTTCGCGGGCGGCCCCACCGGGCGCACCCTGCGCGACCACCTCACGCGCACCCCCGGCCTCGTGGACGCGCTGCGCCCCGTCGAGGGCCCGACCCGCCGCACCCTCGCCGTCGTGGACGCCCGCACCGGCGACACCACCCAGCTCAACGAGCCGGGCCCGGCCGTGTCGCCCGCCGAGTGGTCCGGATTCCTCACCGCGTACCAGGAGTTGGTGGGGGGCGGCGACGTCACCGCGGTGGCCCTGTGCGGCAGCCTGCCGCCCGGCGTCCCGGTCGGCGCGTACGCCCTCCTGGTGCGGGCGGCGCGCGCCGCCCGCGTGCCCGTGCTGCTCGACACCAGCGGCGAACCGCTGCGCCGCGGCGTCGCCGCCCGCCCCGACCTCGTCAAGCCGAACGCCGAGGAGCTCGCCGAACTCACCGGCGCCCACGAGCCGTCGCGGGCCACCCGCGACGCCCGCCGCAGGGGCGCGCACGCCGTCGTCGCCTCCCTCGGCGCCGACGGCCTCCTTGCCGTCACCCCCGAGGGCACCTGGCGGGCGACGCCGCCCGCCGCCGTGCGCGGCAATCCGACGGGCGCGGGCGACTCGGCGGTCGCGGGCCTGCTCTCCGGGCTCGTGGAGGGCCTGGCCTGGCCGGACCGGCTCGCCCGGGCGACGGCCCTGGCGTCGGCGACCGTCGCGGCGCCCGCCGCGGGCGAGTTCGACCGGGCGGTGTACGAGGACGTCCTGCCGAAGGTGACGGTGAGCGGCAAGGCGTCGGCCGCGTAACGGGGTTGGGCGACACGGGCCGCGTGTGCCCGGGAATCGAGGGCACCATGCCACTGATCACCACCGGCGAGCTGGTCGGCCGGGCCCGTGCCGAGGGGCGCGGCCTCGCCGCGTTCAACGTCATCACCCTGGAGCATGCGGAGGCCGTCGCGCTCGGCGCGGAGCGCGCGGGCCGCGCGGCCGTGCTCCAGATATCCGAGAACGCGGTGCGGTTCCACGGCGGCGCCCTCACCCCGATCGCCCAGGCCGCCGCGGCCGTCGCCCGCGCCTCCTCGGCCCCGCTGTCCCTGCACCTGGACCACGTCACGGACGTGGACCTGCTGCGGGCCGCGCACCCCGCGGGCTTCAGCTCCGTCATGTTCGACGCCTCGAAGCTGTCGTACGCGGAGAACGTGAAGGCCACGGCGGACGCGGTGCGTTGGGGCCACGAGCGGGACATCTGGGTCGAGGCGGAGCTGGGCCGCGTGGGCGGCAAGGAGGGCGAGGCGCCCCTCGACGCGCACGCGCCCGGCGTGCGCACGGACCCGGACGAGGCCGTCGCCTACGTCGCCGACACCGGTGTCGACGCCCTCGCCGTCGCGGTCGGCTCCCGGCACGCCATGACGGAGCGCTCGGCCTCCCTGGACCACGCGTTGATCCGTGCCCTGCGCGCGCGGGTTCCCGTTCCGCTGGTCCTGCACGGGTCGAGCGGCGTCCCCGACGAGGAGATCCGCGCGGCGGTCGCCGCCGGGATGGTGAAGGTGAACGTGGGCACGGCCCTGAACACCGGCTTCACCGGGGCGGTACGCCACTTCCTGACGGAGGACACGGAGGCGGTGGACCCCCGCAAGTACCTGACCCCTGCCCGGGAAGCGATGGCAGAGGTAGTCACCCACTTCCTCCAGCTGACCGGCTGACAGCAAGCCGATCAGCCCGTCCGGCGTGGGAGGACGAGGCGCGAAGCGCCGTAAAGGGTCAGCCCTTGACGTGGCCCGCCTTCAGCCACATCTGGTCGAGGTTCGCGTCGCACTTGTCGCCCTGCTGACAGGACACGGAGATCGTGTTCGTGCCCTTGTTCAGCTCCACGAAGGCGAACGTCTTCGTCCAGCCCTTGTCCCAGGCCCCGTCCTCCGCGTGCGCGAAGTTGTCCATGTTGAGCTTGCGCGGGGACGGCGTGCCGTTGATCACGAGGGTCGTCTCGGCCGCCTTGCCGGGCACGCCGTAGCCGACGAAGACCGTGTACGCGCCATCCTTGGGGATGCCGTTGACGGTCCAGGTCACCTGCGCGCCGACCTTGTTGAGCCCGGCCACGTACACGCCGTCGGCGGACTTGGCGCCGTCGATGTCGGACGCGGTGGTGGTGCCGCCCTCCAACTTGAGGGCCTTGGCGTCCGTTTCGGGCAGTTCGGCCTTCTTGTCCGGCTTGTCCTTGCCCTTGGACGCGCTGGGGCTGGGGTCGCCGGACTCGCTCTGCCGCTGCGAGGGCCCGGCCTTGTTGTCGTCGCCCTTGTCGTCGCCGCCGGTGAGCATGGCCGCGCCGATGCCGAGCGAGACCACGGCGACGACCGCGATCGCACCGATCAGCAGGCCCTTGGTGTTGGGCCCGCGGCCGCGCCCCGCGGGGGCCGGGGGCGGCACCTGCCGGACGGGCGCGGTGGCGCCGGGCTGGGCCTCGGGGGCCGTGTAGTGCGCGCTGGGCTGGCCGTAGGGCTGCTGCTGCGGGGGGTAGCCGTAGCCGCCCTGGGCCGGGGGCTGCTGCGGCTGCTGCCCGTACTGCCGCTCGCCCACCGGGCGCACCTGGTGGTACGAGGACCGGGGCCCGGGGTAGCCGTAACCGCCGCCTCCAGGGGGCGGGGTGGCACCGGCCGCCTGGCCGTCGGCGTACAGATAGCCGAACGGGTCGTCGTCGCCCTGTGGCGCGTTCGGCGTCTGCTCGCCGTTGTTGCCGGGCGTCATTCGCAGGTCACTCCCTCGCATCGCGGATGCGGGCGAGCCTACCCGCTCCAGGTGACCGCCCAAGGTGCCGTTGACGTCAACAAGTTCCCGGTACGGGACCTATCCGGCCCGCCGGTGCTGCTTGGCACGGGAACGTTTCTCGACGTACATCCGCTGGTCGGCGGAGTGCAACACCTCGTCCGCCGACATGCCGCAGTGGGCCCAGCCGATGCCGAAGCTGGCGCCCACGCGCACGGCCCGGCCGTCGACCCTGATCGGCGGGATGATGGCGTTCCGCAGCCGCACCGCGAGGTCCTGCGCGTCGGCCCTGCCGAGCCCGTCGGCGAGGACCACGAACTCGTCACCGCCGAGCCGCGCCACCGTGTCGCCGTCGCGGACGCCGCTGGTCAGGCGCCGTGCGACCTCGATGAGGACGGCGTCGCCCGTGTGGTGCCCGAAGCGGTCGTTGATCGACTTGAAGCCGTCGAGGTCGCAGAAGAGGACGGCGAGCCCCTTCGTGCCGTCGTCCGCCTCGGTCTCCTCGGGCGGGGCGACGGTGTGCACGTGGTGGTCGAAATCGCCCTGGGCGCCGTGGTGCGCGCCGGGCGGGGCGGCGTGCCCGTGTCCGGCCGGGTGACCGGCGGCGCCGCCGTACAGGCCGCTGTTGTCGTACGCCGCATCCAGCGAGTCCACCGTGCTCGGCCGGCCCGCGTGCGGCCTGCGACAGAGACGGGCGCTCAGCCGGGCGCGCAGCTCGGCGGAGTTCGGCAGGCCGGTGAGCGAGTCGTGCGAGGCGCGGTGCGCGAGCTGGAGCTCGCGCCGCTTGCGCTCCTCGATGTCCTCGACGTGCGTGAGCAGGAACCGGGGCCCGTCCGCGGCGTCCGCGACGACGGAGTTGCGCAGCGACACCCAGACGTAGGTGCCGTCGCGGCGCCCGAAGCGCAGCTCGGCGCGGCCGCCCTCGGCGGAGGTGCGCAGGAGCGTGCCGATGTCCTCGGGGTGGACCAGGTCGGAGAAGGAGTAGCGCCGCATCGCGGAGGCGGGGCGGCCGAGCAGCCGGCACAGCGCGTCGTTGGTGCGCAGGATGCGGCCGTGCTGGTCGCCGCCCATCTCGGCGATGGCCATGCCGCTCGGCGCGTACTCGAAGGCCTGCCGGAAGGACTCCTCGCTGGCGCGCAGCGCCTGCTGCTCGCGCTCCAGGCGGACGAGGGCGCGCTGCATGTTGGCCCGCAGCCGGGCGTTGCTGATGGCGATCGCGGCCTGGAAGGCGTACATCTGGAGGGCTTCGCGGCCCCAGGCGCCGGGCCTGCGGCCGTTGCGCGGGCGGTCGACGGAGATCACGCCGAGCAGTTCGCCGCCGGAGCCGCCGGTCGCGTACATGGGGGCGAAGAGCCGGTCGGAGGGGTGCCACTCGTCCTCGAAGCGGGGCTCGGGGCCCTCGGTGTACCACTGCGGTACGTCGTCCTCGTCGAGGACCCAGCCCTCGGTGTGCGGGATGAAGCGCAGGGCGCCCCAGCCCTCGCCCATGGCGAGGCGGCGGTCCCAGGACTCGCGGGAGCCGACCCGGCCGGTGATGAGCGCCTCGGCGGCGGG
Source organism: Streptomyces sp. AN091965 (assembly GCF_022698285.1). Taxonomy (NCBI): domain Bacteria; kingdom Bacillati; phylum Actinomycetota; class Actinomycetes; order Kitasatosporales; family Streptomycetaceae; genus Streptomyces; species Streptomyces sp. AN091965. The sequence goes on from NZ_JALDMY010000001.1 coordinate 4,656,808, forward strand.
GTTGCCCGCGAAGGCGGCGACGACGAGGTCGCCGTCCGGGCGCACGAGGTTGACGCACGCCAGCTCATAGCCCAGGCCGTTCACCACGCCGTCGGCGACGGTCTGCAGCGTGTCCGCGAGGCTGCGGGCCGTGTTGAGGTCCGCCACCACCTGGTGCAGCTGCCGCAGGGTCGCAAGACGGACGTACGGCTCCGACTCGGTCTCCATGCTCGCTCTCCCCGAGACCTCGACAGCAACTCCAGGATCCGCAGCGTCCTCAGTGTCCGTAATCTCTGACTCTTCGTGACTCTTCTGGCTTCGTACGGTGCTGTACGCCTTCGTACTTCTACGTACGGTGCTGTGCTTCCGTGCCCTCAGCGTCTGTCTGATTGCCACGGTCACTGAATCACAGCGAGCTGCCCACCCGGTACACAGGGTCAACAAAATATGGGCCCTGTGACTCAAGTCACAGGTGAGAGCGCATGGTTAAGACCGGAACATGAGGCTCCGTTGCCCTGGTGGGACGCGGGAGGAACGGGTGGGTGACGGACCGGGGCACAAGCGGAGTCCTAGGTCCCGACCTAGGACCGGTCTCGGCCCCGGGGCCGATGCGGCGCGGCCCGGTCCGGCACTAGCGTCAGTCGTGTGGTTGCCGATCTGACCTTGAACACACAGCCCCCTCCCGCCCCGTCCACCCCTCATCCTGTGGGGGTGAGCAACGACGAGTTCCGCGCCGCCATGTCCCGCCTGGCCGCGGGCGTGGTCCTGGTGACCGCGCAGGAGCCCCCGCTGGACCCGGACGACCCGATGGCGCCGGCCGGCGAGGACGTGGGCATGACGGCCACCGCCTTCCTCTCGGTCTCCCTGGACCCGCCCCTGGTCATGGTCAGCCTGCGGACGGGCTCCCGCATGGACGACCTGCTCGCCGAGCAGCCCCTGTGGGCCGTGTCGGTCCTCACCGAGAGCCAGCGGCACATCGCGGGCCGCTTCGCCATGAAGGGCCGCATCAGCGACCGCCTGCTCTTCGCGGACATCCCCTGCGTGCGCGGCCGGGAGAGCGGCGCGCCCCTGGTCGGCGGCGCGCTCGCCGCCCTGGAGTGCCGCACCGAGCAGACGGTGGCGGCGGGCGACCACACCCTGGTGATCGGCCGCGTCCTCACGGCGGAGCTGCCCGGCGGGGACGGCGGCCCGCTGCTGTACTTCCGGGGCCGCTACCGGCAGCTGGGCTGAGGCGGGGCGGCTACTGCCGACTGGGCTGAGGCGCGGCGGCTACTGCCAGCCCTTGCCCGAACGGCCCTGCTTGGTCTGCGCGCGCTGCTTCTTCTCCCGCAGCCGCCGTTCGTTGATCCCGCGCGGGACACGGGTGGGGCGCCGGGGCTTGGGCGGCGGCGCGGTGGCCTCCGCGAGCAGCGCGGCGAGCCGGACGGCCGCCGCCTCCCGGTTGCGCCACTGGGAGCGGTGCTCGCTGGACCGGACGCTCACGACGCCGTCGACGAGCCGGGGCGCGAGCCGCTCCAGGGCCCGCCGCTTCCAGACCTCGGGCAGCGCCTCGGTGCGCGCCAGGTCGAAGCGGAGCTCGACCTGCGAGTCACTGGTGTTGACGTGCTGGCCGCCGGGGCCCGAGGAGCGCGAGAAACGCCACAGGAGCTCGGCCTCCGGCAGGACGACCGAGCCACGGATGACGTGTTCGCGACCAGACATGTCTCCTATGATCCCGCGCCGGGCCCCCGGACGACACCTGTTTTCCGCCGCCGCGGCCGCCTCCCGGGGCAGCTTCGGTAAAGAAAGTAAAGAAGCGCGTCCGCATATGGAACCTTGGATACCCCCCACGGCGTTCATAAGGGTGCCGGTAGCTTCGCCCTCAGAGTGAAGCCCGCACATAGGCGACTAGGGAAGGGACTCCCAACAATGGCTGTAAGCCTGTCCAAGGGCGGCAACGTCTCGCTCACCAAGGAGGCACCGGGCCTGACCGCCGTCACGGTCGGCCTCGGCTGGGACGTCCGCACCACCACGGGTACCGACTTCGACCTGGACGCCTCCGCGATCGCGGTGAACACCCAGGGCAAGGTCTATTCGGACGCCCACTTCGTCTTCTTCAACAACAAGGCGACGCCGGACCAGACGATCGTCCACACCGGTGACAACGTCACGGGCCAGGGCGAGGGCGACGACGAGCAGATCAACGTCAACCTCGCGGGCCTGCCCGCCGACATCGAGAAGATCGTCTTCCCGGTCTCGATCTACGACGCCGAGAACCGCTCGCAGAACTTCGGCCAGGTCCGCAACGCGTTCATCCGCATCGTGAACCAGGCCGGCGGCGCCGAGATCGCCCGCTACGACCTGTCGGAGGACGCCGCCACCGAGACCGCCATGGTCTTCGGCGAGCTCTACCGCAACGGCGCCGAGTGGAAGTTCCGCGCCGTCGGCCAGGGCTACGCCTCGGGCCTGGTCGGCATCGCCCAGGACTTCGGCGTCAACGTCTGAGTCCACCGCGACTGACCACGGGCCCCGGCCGGACTCCTTCCGGCCGGGGCCCGTCCCGCGTCCGCCCCAAGACGCGGGCCGCGCGGGGAACTTCGCGGCGCGGGGCGGCGTTGCCAGGACGACGTGCGCACAGCGCGCGCGGCCGACGGGTACGACACGGGCAGAAGCCGAGGTGGCGCGGAATGGCTATGTGGGACCGGATCAAAGACCAGGCCAAGAACCTGCAGCAGACGCAGGGCGGGCGCACCTCCGGCGGCCACGGCGCCCCCGGGCACGGCACGCACGGCAGCGGCTCCAAGGGGTCCAAGGCCCAGCTGATCGGCCTGCTCAAGACCCAGCTGACCTCGCTGAAGTCGGAGCTGAAGAGCGGCGCCTACCGCGACGCGAGCATGGCCATGTGCGCCCTGGTGGCCGCCGCCGACGGCACCGTCGACCCGGCCGAGCGCCAGCACGTCGAATCCCTGATCCTGCAGAACGACGTGTTGCAGAACTTCCCCCCGGACCAGCTCCGCCAGCGTTTCAACAAGCACGCGGACCAGCTGTCCTTCAACTTCCAGCAGGGCAAGGCCACGGTCATGCAGGAGATCGCCAAGGCCGCGAAGAAGCCCGCCGAGGCCCGCGCGGTCGTCCAGACCGGCTTCGTCATCGCCGGGGCGGACGGCTATGTGGCCCCGGCCGAGGAGCAGGTCCTGCGCGAGGCCTGCGCGGCCCTCGGCCTGTCACCCCAGGAGTTCGGCCTCTGAGAGGCCGCCGCGCACCCGGGCCGCTGGGTGGACCGGGTGCGCGGCACGGGAGCGCCCTGAAGGGGCGCGGGGAACTGCGCGCCCAGCCACGACGGGCCCGCGGACGACCGACGACAGGACGCCGCAGCCCCAGCGGAGCGCTTCAGCGCTCGTCCGGCTTGCCGTCGCCGTACAGCCAGTCCGACCACACCCGCTTCAGCTCGCCGCGGGCCTCGTCGTCGCCCGCGTGCTTCTCGACGTACGTGGTGAAGTCCTCGGTGTCCGCGTTGGCGTGGCGGTACTTCTTCGTCCAGCCCTTGACGATCTCGTAGAAGGTCTCGTCGCCGACGGTCTCGCGGATCTTCTGGATGACCATGGCGCCCCGGTAGTAGACGGGGTCGTCGGAGATGCTCGCGGCGTCCGGCTGCTTGGCGGGCGGGAACTCCCAGAGGGACTCGTGGTCCTCCTTGGTGTCCCAGTACTCGTCCTCGTAGAACGCGTCGACGGTCTCCTCGACGGTGTCGCCGCCGTTGTCCTCCTCGTACAGCCACTCGGCGAACGTCGCGAAGCCCTCGTTGAGCCACATGTCCTGCCAGCTCTTCGGCGTCACCGAGTCGCCGAACCACTGGTGGGCCAGCTCGTGCACGAGGGTCGAGGTGTCGGCGTCCCGGACGGGGAACAGCGGCTTGGTCTGGGTCTCCAGGGCGTAGCCGAGGCCCGCGCGGCCGTCGACGACGGCGCCGGTGGACGAGAACGGGTAGCCGCCGAAGTTGAGCTCCGCCCACTCCATGATGTCGGGGATCTTCGCGAGGACCTTCTCGGTCTTCTTCCGCTTGTCCTTGGGGAGCGTGTGGTCGATCGCCGTGAAGACGGGAATGCCGTTCTCGGTCATCGACGTCTCGGTGTCGTACGTGCCGACGACGACCGTCGCCAGATAGCTGGCCATCGGCTCGGCGCTGTGCCAGCCGAAGGTGGTCCGGCCGTTGGCGGTGGTCTCCTTCGTCAACTCGCCGTTGGAGATGGCCTTCAGGCCCTTGGGGACGGTGACCTCTATGTCGTACGAGGCCTTGTCGACCGGGTGGTGGTTGCCCGGGAACCACGCCATCGACCCGGCGGGCTGGCCCGTCGCGAGGGCGCTGTCCTCGCCCTTCAGCCAGCCCTCCTTGGAGCCGTCCACGTCCGTGATGGTCTGCGGGGTGCCGGAGTAGCGGACGGTGGCGCGGAAGGTCTCGCCCCGGTCGAGGTCGTCGCGGGGGCGGACGGTCAGCTCGCTGCCCGCGCGCTGGAAGCGGGCCTCCTTGCCCTCGACGGTCACGGACTTCACGTCCAGGCCCTTGAGGTCGAGGTTGAAGGCGCTGAGCGTCTTGGTGGCGCGGGCCGTGATGTCGGCGGTGCCGGTCAGATGGCGGGACTCGGGGTCGTAGCCGATCTTCAGTCCGTAATGAGCCACGTCGTAGCCGCCGTTGCCGAGCTTCGGGAAGTACGGGTCGCGGACGCCCGCGGCCCCCGGGGTGCCGCCGACGCCACTGCTCGTGCACGCGGTGAGCGCGGTCGCGAGGGCGGTGGCGCAGAGCAGCGCGAGGGGGGTGCGGCGGGGCCCCTTGGTCAGGGGGGCGGTGGCTCGGTAGATCACCCCGGTGATCCTATGGCCACCGCTCCCCGTCGCGCTGGGCCCCCCGCGCGCCCGGGGTCAGCGGCCCAGCGCGGCCACGCCCGCCTGCGCGAACTTCTCGTCCAGGTCGCCGCTGGGCGCGCCCGCGACGCCGATGCCCGCGACGGGGGCGCCCTTCGCCGTGACCGGGGCGCCGCCCGCGAGGAACAGCGTGCCCGGGATGTCCTTGAGGTTCGGCGTCTGCGTCAGGCGCTTGGCCAGCTCGGAGGTGGGCGCGTTCCAGGAGACGGCGGTGTAGGCCTTGCGCTCGGCGGACTCGTACGACTGCGGGCCCGCGCCGTCGCCCCGCAGGGTGACGACGGTGTTGCCGTTGCGGTCGACCACGGCGACCGTGACGCGCTGGTTCTCCTTCTTCGCTGCGTCCAGCGTCGCCTGCGCGGCCTTCGTCGCGGCGGCCACGGTGAGGTGCGTGCTCTGCGTCAGGTTGCGGCTGCCCGCGTCGGCGCTGACGGCGGCCTTGGCGGCGGCCTGCGGGGCGTCGGCGCTTGCGGACACGGCACCGACCGTCCCGGCGCCGACGACGCCGAGGACGGCGGCGGCGGTGAGGACGCGGGCACGCGGCGAGAGCTGCTTCATGGTGTGACTCCTTGGGGCGGCACGGTCTGTGCGGCGGTACGGGTCCGGAGGCGGGCCCTGTGCTTCGATCCTCCCGGCGGGTTCCGGTCCGCCCCGTCGGCACACCGGCTGCGGGTCGCGCGCGGTTCGGACGACGTCCGGGTCAGCCGATCGGTTGACCCGGGCCTGCGCCCAGCGGGCCACAATGAGGGTGTTTGCCCAGTTCAAGCGCGTGACAGGAGGTCGGGGATGCACGGAGGCGACGGTGCGGGAGCGGACCGTCCCGGAGTCGTCGGCCCGGAGGGCCGGTGGCTCGCGGCCGTCATGCACACCGCGTTCTTCCTGCTGCTCGCCGCCTCGCTCTCCCGCTTCCTGCTGCGCCACCCCGGCGAGCCCCGCACGCCCTGGATCATCGCGCTCTCGGCCGTACTCGCCCTTCTGTACGTACTCGGCCCGGCCCTCGGCGCCACGCCGAACCCGCGGCGGCTGCTGTGGCTCGGCGCGGTCGTCGGCGTCTGGGTGGTCCTCGTGGTCCTCGCGCCGAGCTACGCGTGGTGCGCGGTGCCGCTCTTCTACACCGGCCTGCGGACGCTGCCCACGCGCGCGGCCCTCGCCCTCGTCACCGTCCTCACGGCCCTCGTGGTCGCGGCCCAGCTGCGGCTCGCGGACGGCTTCGACCCGAACCTGGCGTTCGCGCCGCCCGCCGTGGCGGCCGTGGCGACGGCGGTGTTCGTCCACATGCAGCGGCAGACGGCGCGGCAGCGCGCCCTCATCGACGACCTGCTGCGCACCCGGCGCGAACTCGCCGCCACCGAACGGCGCGAGGGCACGCTCGCCGAGCGGCAGCGCCTGTCCATGGAGATCCACGACACGCTGGCCCAGGGCCTGTCCAGCCAGCGGATGCTGCTCCAGGCGGCGGACCGGGTGTGGGAGACGGACGCGGCGGCGGCCCGCGCGCACGTCCGTACCGCCGGGACCATCGCCGACCGCGGCCTCGCCGAGGCCCGCCGCCTCGTCCACGACCTGGCCCCGGTGGACCTGGCGGAGGCGGGACCCGACCCGGCGTACGCGCTCCCCGCGGCGCTGCGGACGCTGGCGGGGCGGGAGTCGGGCGCGGGCCTGACGGTCCGCTTCCACGCCGAGGGCACCCCCGTCCCGCTCGCGGGCCGGGCCCGCTCGGCGCTCCTGCGGATCGCGCAGGGCGCGCTGGCGAACGTACGCGAGCACGCGGGCGCGGGCACGGCCGCGCTGACCCTGACGTACCTCGACGACCAGGTCGTCCTCGACGTGGCGGACGACGGGCGGGGGTTCTCACCCCAGGCGCCCGGCGGTACGCGGGGGGCGCGCGGGCACGGCCTTCCCGCGATCCGCGCGCGGGCGGCGCAGCTGGGCGGGACGCTGACGGTGGAGTCGGCGCCGGGCGAGGGGACGGTGCTCTCGGTGGCGATCCCACTGGGGGACGGCGCGTACGCGGGGCTCGACGACGAGGGCCGAGAAGGCCGAGAGGACCGACACGGGAGGCACGATGAACGCGGCTGAGGATCCTGACCTGGGCGGCGGGCCCGGCGGCGGCCCGGACGGCAGCCCGGACGGCAGCCCGGACGACGCGCCGGTCCGGCTCCTCGTCTGCGACGACCACGCCGTCGTACGGGCGGGCCTGCTCGCCCTGCTCGGCAGCGCGCCCGGGGTCGAGGTGGCCGGGGAGGCCGGTTCCGGCGAGGAGGCGGTGGCCCTCGCCGCGAAGCTGCGGCCGGACGTCGTCCTCATGGACCTCCAGCTGGGCCCCGGAATGGACGGCGTGGAGGCCACGCGCCGCATCACGGCGGCGGCCGGGGGCGGGAGGCCGCACGTCCTTGTCCTCACCACGTACGACACCGACGCCGACATCACCCGGGCGATCGAGGCGGGCGCCACCGGCTATCTGCTCAAGGCCGAGCGGCCCGAGGAGCTGTTCTCGGCGATCCGCGCCGCCGCGTGCGGCCGCACCGCGCTCTCGCCGCCCGTCGCGTCCCGCGTGATGGCCCGCATGCGGGAGCCCCGGCCCGGCCTCACCCCGCGCGAACGCGACATCCTTGGCCAGCTGGCGCAGGGCCTCGGCAACCGCGAGATCGCCCGTGCGCTGTTCATCAGCGAGGCCACGGTGAAGACGCACCTGGGCCGCATCTACGACAAGCTCGGCGTGGAGACGCGGGCGGGCGCGGTGGCGGTGGCCAAGGAACAGCGGCTCCTCTAGCCGGGGCGAAGGAGCAGACGCCTGCTCCGGCCGGGGCCTAGGACACGCGCGGGAAGCGGGCCAGGAGGGTCCACAGCGCCGGGTTCTCGCCGAGCCCCTCGTGCAGGTCGGTCAGGTCGGCCACCACGTCGTGCAGGAAGTCGCGTGCCTCGCGGCGCAGTTCGGCGTGCGAGAAGGTGAGCGGCGGCTCGCCCGGGTCCAGCCAGTCCGCGTCGATGTCGACCCAGCCGAAGCGCCGCTCGAAGAGCATCCGGTCCGTGGACTCGGTGAAGTCCAGCTCGGCGTGCTGGGGCCGCGCGGCCCTGCTGCCCATCGGGTCCTGGTCGAGCCGCTCCGCGATGTCGCACAGGGCCCACGCGAAGTCGAGCACCGGCACCCATCCCCAGGCTGTGGACAACTCCCGGTCGGCCTTGGTGTCGGCCAGGTACACGTCCCCGCAGAACAGGTCGTGGCGCAGGGCGTGGACGTCCGCGGTGCGGTAGTCCAGCTGGGGCGGGTCGGGGAAGCGGCGGGAGAGGGCGTAGCCGATGTCGAGCACCCCTCGATGGTCCCACGCGCCCCCCACCCCTCCCGCCCCACTACGCGCCCCACGCACTCGGGCCAGCCGCAGCGCCCCGCGTCGGGCCCGCGCGGGCGAAAGCCGGGGCGGGGCGGGCGGCAGGGCTGTGGCGCGGGCCCCCGCGAGGCCCTGGCCTGCTGATGTCACACCGCTCAGGGGCAGACCCGTCGTACCCGTACAGGACCACGACAGAAACGGACCCCACCCATGCCCCGCACCCCTTCGACCTCCCCCACCGTCACGGTGATCGGCGGCGGCTTCGCCGGCCTCACCGCGGCCATCGCCGCCGCCGAGGGCGGAGCCCGGGTCACCGTGCACGAAGCGCACCACACGCTGGGCGGCCGCGCCCGCACCTCTGAGGGCACGTACCGGACGAACGACGGACCGCACGCGCTGTACAACGGCGGCCCGCACTGGACCTGGCTCAAGCAGCGGGACCTGATCGGCGAACTGGCCCCGCTGCCGCCCCTGGAGGGCACGCGGCTGCGGCTCCGCCACCGGGGCGCGCTGCGCCGCACCCCGCCCCTCGCGATGCTGCGGCTGCTGCGCCGGGCGCCCGAACAGGCCCCCGTCGACGAGGACTTCCTGACCTGGGCCACGCGCGAGGTGGGCCCGGAGGGCGCCCGCACGGCGGCCCACTACACCGCCGTGGCGCTCTTCCACCACGACCCGGGCGCGCTGTCCGCCCGTTTCGTGCACACCCGGTTCCGCCGGGCCGCGAAGCTGCCTCCGGAGGCGCACTACCCGGTGGGCGGCTGGGGCACGGTCGTGGACCGGATGGCCGCCCGCGCCTGGAACCTGGGCGTCCGGGTGGAGACCCTGGCCCGTGTCGGCGACATCGCGGAGCCCGCGCGGCGCGGGCCCGTCATCGTCGCCACCTCGCTCGACGCGGCACGGCGGCTCCTGCGGGACGACGGGCTGACCTGGGAGAGCGGGCGCACCACGCTCGTGGACGTGGCGCTGCGCTCGCGCCGGGGCGATCTGTTCGCGGTGTCGGACCTGGACGGCACGGGCTGGATAGAGCGTTTTACCGCCCAGGACCACACACTCGCCCCGCAGGGGGAGCAGCTGGTCCAGGGGCAGATCCCGCTCGCCCCGCACGAGTCGAAGGCGGACGGCGTCAGGCGCGCGGAGGAGCTGCTCGACCTCGGGTTCCGCGACTGGCGCGAGCGCGTGACCTGGCGCCGCGCCTCGGTGGCGAACGGCCGCACGGGCGCCGTCGACCGGCCGGGCACGACCTGGCGCGACCGGCCCGCGGTGGACCGGGGCGACGGCGTGTTCCTGGTGGGCGACCAGGTGGCGGCGCCGGGGCTGCTCAGCGAGGTCTCCTTCAACAGCGCCATCGAGGCGGTGTCGCTCGCCCTGACCGGCACGGGCCGACTGACCGCCACCACACCCTGGGTTGACCTCAAGTCTGCTTGAGGTTGAAGGGTGGGTGGTGGTCGGCCGTTCCCGCCGGTCCAGCAAGCCCGCACCCCTGAGGAGTTCGCCATGCACGCCGTACGTCTGCACGCCTTCGGCCCCGCCGAGAACCTCACCTACGAGACCGTCGAGGCCCCGGAGCCCGGCCCGGGCCAGGTGCGGATCGCCGTCGCGGCGGCCGGGGTGCACCTGCTCGACACCTCGGTCCGGGAGGGCGAGCAGGGCCCGCTGCCCCAGCTGCCCGAGCTGCCGACGGTCCCGGGCCGCGAGGTCGCGGGCACCGTCGAGTCCGTCGGCGAGGGCGTGGACACCGCCTGGGCCGGCCGGCGCGTCGTCGCGCACATCGGCTTCGCCCCCGGCGGCTACGCCGAGCTGACCGTGACCGAGGCCGCCAGGCTGCACGAGCTCCCCGACGGGCTCGGCTTCCCCGAGGCCGTCGGGCTCATCGGCACGGGGCGCACGACGATGGGCATCCTGCAGTTCACGGAGCTCGACGCCGACTCCGTCGTCATCGTCCCCGCCGCCGCGGGCGGCATCGGCACCCTGCTCGTGAGCTACGCCAAGCACGCCGGGGCCACGGTGATCGGGCTCGCGGGCGGGCCCGCCAAGACGGCCCGCGTCACCGCGAACGGCGCCGACCTGGCCGTCGACTACACCGACCCGGCCTGGCCCGACGAGGTCCGCGCGTTCCTGAAGGGCCTGGGCGACGGCGGCCGCACCGCGACCGTGGTCCTCGACGGGGTGGGCGGCGACGCGGGCCGGGCCGCCGTCGACCTGCTCGGGCCCGGCGGCGTCCACCTCACCTTCGGCTGGTCGGAGAAGAAGGGCCCGGTGGCCCTGACCGACGAGGAGCTGACCGCGCGCGGCATCACGCGGATCAACCCGCTCGGCGGGGCCATGCTGGAGAAGGCGGGCGGCGACAACCCCGTCCGCACCCTGGAGCTGGCCGCCCTGCGCGCCTGGGAGGGCGGCTACTTCACCCCCGCCGTGCAGACCTTCCCGCTGGCCGAGGCGGCCGCGGCCCACCGCGCCCTGGAGACCCGCGCCACCACGGGCAAGGTGGTCCTGATCCCCTGAGCACCTGCCCCGCCGATCCCCCGCCCTCGGAATGCGCGGTCCCACTCCGGCAAAAATCGGATGCCCATGCGGCTTTCGCGAACTACCGTCCGGATTATGGACTCCGCACCCCCCAGCCCGGCCCCGTCCACCGCCATCACCTTCCGCGACCTGCCGGACACCGACCTGGACCGCGCCCTCGACCTGTCCTACCTCGCCTTCCACGAGAACCCGGAGGACGAGAAGCGCAAGCACCACCACGACCTGCTGCGCGGCTGCGACCGCGTGGGGGCGTACGACGGGGAGACGCTGGTCGGCCTCCTCGCCGCCTTCCGCTTCACCATGTCCGTGCCGGGCGGCGAGCTGCCGTGCCCCAGCGTCACGTTCGTCTCCGTCGCGCCCACCCACCGCCGCCGCGGCGTGCTCTCCGGCATGGTCGCGGCGCTGTTCGAGAGATGCGGCGCGAGCGGCCGTCCGCTGGCGGCGCTGTGGGCGTCGGAGGACGCGATCTACGGCCGCTTCGGCTTCGGCCCGGCGACGTACAACAACACCGTCGAGGTGAGGTCCGAGCGCCCCCTGGCCCTGCGGATCACCCCGGCCGAGGGCCCCCTGCGCCTGGTGGACCCGGCGGCCGCCCCCGCGCTGCTGGCCGAGTACTACGACCGGACGCGCGCCGCACGCGCGGGCCGCATCGAGCGCACCGAGGCCTGGTGGCGCGAGGAGTGGATGGTCACGGAGGACGAGGACGACGACGACCTGTCGCCACCGCGCGTCGTGGTCCTCGGCGACGCGGCCGCCCCCGACCGCGTCACCGGATACGCCATCTACCGCACCAAGGGCCGCGACGACGCCCCCGGCCTGGTCCGCCTGGACGAGCTGGAGGCGGACTCGCCGGAGGCCGAGGCCGCGCTGTGGCGCTATCTGGCGTCGATCGACCTGACGGGCCTGATCCAGGCGTGGGGCCGCCCGCTCGACGACCCGCTGCTCCTGTTCGCCGGGGACCGCGACCAGGTCCGCGTGACGGGCCAGTACCCGGGACTCAGGGTCCGGCTCGTCGACGTGCGCGCCGCGCTGCTCGCCCGCTCCTGGGCGGCCCCCGCCGACCTGGTCCTGGAGGTCCGCGACGCCCAGCTCCCCGCCAACGAGGGCCGCTTCCGCCTGACGGTCACCGCCGCGGACGGCACGGCGGCGTACGAGCCGGCCGACGCCCCCGCCGACCTCACCCTCGACGTGCGGGACCTCGGCTCGGCCTACCTCGGCGGCGCGCCCCTCGTGTCCTTCGTACGGGCGGGCACCGTCACCGAGCACACGCCGGGCGCGGCCGCCGCCCTGGACGCGGCGCTCACGACCGCGCTGCTGCCGCACACGGCCGACTCGTTCTAGTCGCCCTCGGGGCCCGCGTCCCGGGCCCCGAGCGCCGTCAGCGCCCCGTCGGTCAGCCGGTACACCGTCCACTCGTCCTGCGGCTTCGCGCCGAGGGACTCGTAGAAGCCGATCGACGGGGCGTTCCAGTTCAGGACGGACCACTCCAGGCGCTCGTAGCCGCGCTCGACGCAGATCCGGGCCAGTTCCCTCAGGAGCGCCTTGCCGTGGCCGCCGCCGCGGGCCTCGGGGCGCACGTACAGGTCCTCCAGGTAGATCCCGTGCACGCCGCGCCAGGTGGAGAAGTTGAGGAACCACAGGCAGAAGCCGACCGGCTCGCCCGTCGCGTCGTCCTCGGCGACGTGCGCGTACGCGGCGGGCCGCGCGCCGAACAGCGCCTCGTGCAGCTGCTCCTCGGTGGCGCGGGCCTCCTGCGGCTCCTTCTCGTACGCTGCGAGCTCACGGATCAGGGTGTGGATGAGAGGGACGTCGGCCGGTGCGGCGGTACGAATCATGAGCGCAGCAAGCCACGGGCGACGGCCGCGGGTCAACCGGAAAACCCTGGCCGCGCTGCTCGCCCTCGTCCTCGCCGCGGGCTGCACCTCGGGCGGCTCCGGCCCCGACTCCGGCTCGCACACCGGCACGGGCACCGGCCGCACGGGCGGGACCGTGGGGCTGAAGTTCTACGACCCCCAGGGCCACGGCACGCTCCTCTCCCCCGGCCGCGCCCGCGCCGTCACGCACGGCAGCGGCGGCTCCGACAGCGACGCCCTCGTCGACCCGCGCACCCTGCGCGTCCTCGACGACTTCCCCCTGTACGAGGACGGGCGACGGCTCCGCTTCGACCTGCCCGGCCGCGGCGGACCCGCGGCGCTCGCGATCAACTGGCCCACCGACCAGGGCTTCTCCACCGTCGTCCTCGACAACGGCGGCAAGGGCTTCGCCCGCGGCACCGCCGTCGTCTTCAACCACGCCGCCGCGCGGGACGCCAAGCGCCGCCTGGACGAGGCCCTCGCCCTGCGCCCCGCCTACCGCCGCTCGGCCCGTTTCACCGCCGCCTACCGCACGGCCGCGCGCGAGCTGGCCCGCGCCGACGCCGCGGGCTCCGACGCGGGCCGGGGCCGGTACGGCCAGCGCGCCCTGAGCGCGGTCGACGCGGCGTACGGGCTGCTCCTGGAGGAGTACGGGCCGCGCGCCCGCCGCGCCCACGCGCCGTGGACGGGCGTGACCGCCGCCGACGGCGCGGACCCCGGGCGGTGGGCGCCGCTCGCCGGGCGCCTGACCCGCCCGCACGGCTGGGCCCGGATCGTCTTCGACGCCGACGACGACCCCCGCGGACCCGTTCCCCGGCGCTACCGCGAGGCGGTGGCCGCCGCCCACGCCGCCGGTCTGAAGGTCCTCGGCCAGCCCGTCGACTCCGCGTACGCAAACGGCTCCGAGCACCGCGCGCTGGGCACCCGCGCGGGCTATCTGGCCCGGATCAAGCGGTACGTCGACGCGTTCCCGGAGATCGAGGCCTGGGAGATCGGCAACGAGGTCAACGGCTGCTGGACGGACTCCCGCACCACCGCCGACGGCGACTGCACGGACCGGCTCCTGCCGCCGCGCGACCGCATGCGGCACAAGATCGCGGACGCGGCGGCGTACGTGAAGGAGAAGCGGCCCGGGGCCGACGTCGTCCTCACCCTGTACTGGCAGCTCGGCACGGACGCGGCCCGCTGGTCGGCGTTCACCTGGCCGCGCGCGAACCTGCCGCGCGCGGTCCGCGAGGACATCGACGTCGTGCTGCTGTCCAGCTGGATCGAGGACGCCCCGCTCGGCCTCGCCTTCGACCAGGTGATGACGCGGCTCGCGGCCGACTTCCCCGACCAGCGCGTCGGCCTGGGCGAACTGGGCTACTGGAACGCGGACACGTCCCGGTTCTACTGGGCCTTCGACGAGGACGACCCGGCCGCGGCCCGGCGACGGGTCGCCCGCCGCTACTACGCGGCCGCCCTCGGCTATCCGTCGAGCGTCGGCGGCACCTTCTGGTGGTACTTCGCCCAGGAGATGCCGGGCGACGCGGGTCTGCGGGCCGCCGTGCGCGACGCCCGGCCAAAGGGCTAGAGCGGTCCCCCGAGCAGCCGCCTCGCCAGCTCCAGGTCCTCCGCGGGCAGCTCCCGGCCGTCCTCGACCTCCCACAGCGCGTTCTGGAGCACCCGCCCCAGCGTCCACGCCAGGGCCCGCTCCCGGTCCAGGCCCAGGACCTCCGTCATCGCGTCGAAGCGCCAGCGCGCGTCGTCCGGGTCGAAGCGGTCGTTCAGGGCGGGCCACAGGTCGAAGCCGGGGTCGCCCGCGAGGGGCTTGGGGTCGATGGCGAGCCACGGCTCGCGCCCGGCCGCGAGGACGTTGCCGCAGTGCAGGTCCCAGTGGAGCATGCGGTCCCCGGGCTCGCCCACGACCTCGCGCACGGCGTCCGCGCACCGGGCGACGAGCGCCCGGTCGGCCGGGTCCGCGATCTCCTTGAGCGCGGCCGGGGTGTCGTCGAGCATCCGCCCGGCGATGGCGCCGAGCGTGCGCATGCCCGCGGGCGCGGGCCCGGCGGTGAGCCGCGCGAGCAGCTCCGCGATGACGAGGACGGCCCCGCGGGTCTCGTCCTTGCCCGCCTCGGCGAACCGGGTCAGCTCCCGGCCGTCACCGGCCCGTTCGAGCAGCATCGTGCCGGTGGCGGCGTCGTGGTCGAGCAGCCGCACCGCGCCGTCGCCGTCCCACACGCGCAGCGCGACCGGCTCGCCCTCGGTCTCCTCGTCCAGGACCTGGAACTTCACCACGGCCGGTGAGCCGTCGGCGCGCTCCACGGGCAGCACGAGCGCCGCCATGCCGTGCATGGAGGCGCCGAGGGGCGTCAGCTCCCAGCGCTCCAGCGTCCGCGCGGCCAGCTCCGGCAGCCCCGCGATGAAGGCACGGCCCGCCTCCCCGGCGTACAGGTGCTGGGATTCGACCAGTGCGTCCGGTACGTGGATCTCGATCACGGGCGCGACCCTACGCGGGCCGCCGCGGGGGCCGCGCCCGATTAAAACCGGCCAGCTGGCGCGTTCCGCGGCCTCCGGTCAGGAGACCCCGGTCTCCTTGAGCACCTTCGCGAAGTCGGCCTTGTCGTACAGGGAGTCGGCGGGCGCCTTCTTGCCGTCGATCTCGACCGTGGGCGTCCCGGAGACGCCGTCGGCGGTGAAGGCCTTCATGGCGGCGGCCACCCACGCCTTGTGCGCGTTGCCGGTCACCGCCTTGTCGAACGCGGCGTCCTCGATGCCCGCGGCCGCGCCGACCTTCAGCAGGAACGCGGGCGTGAAGCCGTCGTCGCTCTCCTCGGGCTGGTTGGTGAAGAGCGCGGAGTGGAACTGCGGGAACTTGCCCGTGTCGACGGCCGCCCGCAGCGCGTTGGCGGCGTTCTTGGAGCCGTCGCCGCCGAAGTTGTTGTCGAGGAACGAGGCGATCGTGTACTCGACCTTCACGTCGCCCGCGGCCAGCGGCGCGACGAGCGCCTGCGCGCCGTTCTCCTCGAACTTCTTGCAGAAGGGGCAGCGCGGGTCCTCGTACACCTTCACCGTGTGCTTCGCGGACGGCTCGCCGACCGTGATCACGCCGCCCTTGACCGCGGTGGGGACCTTCGCGAGGTCGTTCACCGAGGCGGGCGGGACCTTCGCCTCCGGGACCGCTTCCCCGGACGGCGACTTCTGCGCCGGACCGGACGGCGTGGCGGAGGCGGACGGGGACTTCTTGCCCGAGCCCATCCAGTCGCCGTCGCCGTCGTCGTCGGAGTCGCACCCGGTGACCACGGCACCGAGCAGCGCGACGGCGGCCACCGATGCGGCCATGCGCCCGGCCTTGCGTACGGCCATGAAAAGCCCTCCAGAACTCCTGAAATCGCCACGTACCGCTGAGGGCACCCGAAGTACCGGAAATCTATCCGACCTCTGCCCAGAGCTCTGCGCGCGCAGTAACCTCCCGCCCCATGAGCAGCCCCAGGAGCAGCACGGACACCGTGAACGGCGGCATCTCCTTCTGGTACGCGGACGACGGACTGCCCGCGCCCCGCGAGCCCCTGGGCGGCGACGCGAGCGCCGACGTCTGCGTGGTGGGCGGCGGCTACACCGGCCTGTGGACCGCGTACTACCTGAAGAAGGCGGCCCCGTCCCTGCGCGTCACGGTCCTGGAGCAGCGGTTCTGCGGCTACGGCGCCTCGGGGCGCAACGGCGGCTGGCTCTACAACGGCATCGCGGGCCGCGACCGGTACGCCGCGCTGCACGGCCACGAAGCCGCCGTCCGCCTCCAGCAGGCCATGAACGACACGGTCGGCGAAGTCGTCCGGGTCGCCGCCGAGGAGCGGATCGACGCCGACATCCACCACGGCGGCGTCCTCGAAGTCGCGTACACGCCCGCCCAGCTGGCCCGCCTCAAGGCCTTCCACGCGGCGGAGCTCGCGTACGGCGAGAGCGACCGGGTGCTGCGCGGCGCCCGCGAGACCGCCGAGCGGGTGCGCGTCGCCGGGGCGGTCGGCTCGTCCTGGACGCCGCACGGCGCCCGTCTGCACCCGGTGAAGCTGGTGAAGGGCCTCGCGGCGGCCGTCGAGGCGCTCGGCGTGCGCATCCACGAGTCGACGCCGGTCACGGAGATCCGCCCCCGGCACGCCGTCACCCCCTACGGCACGGTCCGCGCCCCGTACGTGCTGCGCTGCACGGAGGGCTTCACCGCCTCCCTCAAGGGCCAGCGCCGCACCTGGCTGCCGATGAACTCCTCGATGATCGTGACCGAGCCGCTGTCCGCCGAGGTGTGGGACACCCTCGGCTGGGCGGGCCGCGAGACCCTCGGCGACATGGCGCACGCGTACATGTACGCCCAGCGCACCGCAGACGACCGCATCGCCATCGGCGGCCGGGGCGTGCCGTACCGCTACGGCTCGAAGACCGACACCGCGGCCAACCCGGGCCGCACCCAGGCCGCCACCGTCGAGGCCCTGCGCGAGCTCCTGGTCCGCTTCTTCCCGCAGCTCACCGGCGTCGGCGTCGACCACGCCTGGTCGGGCGTCCTCGGCGTGCCGCGCGACTGGTGCGCCACGGTCACCCTGGACCGGGCGACGGGCCTCGGCTGGGCGGGCGGCTACGTCGGCTCCGGCGTCGCCACCGCGAACCTCGCGGGACGCACGCTGCGGGACCTGGTGCGGCGGGACTCGGGCCACGCGGGCGCGACGGACCTGACCGGGCTTGCCTGGGTGGACCACCGGGTGCGCAAGTGGGAGCCGGAGCCGCTGCGCTGGCTGGGGGTGCACGGCCTGTACGCGGCGTACCGCGCGGCCGACCGCAAGGAGCTGACGTCACCGGCGGCGCGCACCACGCGCCTGGCCCGGCTCGCGGACCGCCTCACCGGCCGCGGCTGAGCCGGGACGGCCTCGCGGCGGCCCCAGCGGAAACGGTTCGCGAGGACGGCGTGTGGAGCCCCCTGTCGGATTCGAACCGACGACCTTCGCTTTACAAGAGCGGCGCTCTGACCAGCTGAGCTAAGGAGGCCTGCACGGGCCCCTGTGCGGCCGTGCCCGTGCAGTGTAACCAACGGGGCCCCCGCCGCAGTCGAAAATCTCGTCGAAGGTCATCCCCTCCGGACTACTGACAGAGCGGTGACCAGCGGGGTAGCGTCACGGGCAGTCCGGACAACTGGACTAGACCCATCCTTTACTCGGATCGTCCGGCACGTTCCTGCCGGTGAAGGGGGCCCTCACCATGGCCACTGTGACGTTCGACAAGGCGACCCGGATCTACCCGGGTTCCACCAAGCCCGCGGTCGACGGTCTTGAGATCGAGATCGAGGACGGCGAGTTCCTCGTCCTGGTCGGTCCGTCCGGCTGCGGCAAGTCCACCTCCCTGCGCATGCTCGCGGGCCTGGAGGACGTGAACGGCGGCGCGATCCGCATCGGCGACCGCGACGTCACGCACCTGCCGCCCAAGGACCGGGACATCGCCATGGTGTTCCAGAACTACGCGCTGTACCCGCACATGACGGTCGCCGCGAACATGGGCTTCGCCCTGAAGATCGCAGGCGTCGACAAGGGCACGATCCGGCAGAAGGTCGAAGAGGCCGCGAAGATCCTCGACCTCACCGAGTACCTGGACCGCAAGCCCAAGGCCCTCTCCGGCGGCCAGCGCCAGCGCGTCGCGATGGGCCGCGCCATCGTCCGCGAGCCCCAGGTCTTCCTCATGGACGAGCCGCTGTCGAACCTCGACGCCAAGCTCCGCGTCTCCACGCGCACGCAGATCGCCTCGCTCCAGCGCCGCCTCGGCATCACCACCGTGTATGTCACCCACGACCAGGTCGAGGCCATGACGATGGGCGACCGCGTCGCCGTCCTCAAGGACGGCCTGCTCCAGCAGGTCGACTCGCCGCGCAACATGTACGACCGTCCGGCGAACCTCTTCGTCGCGGGCTTCATCGGCTCGCCCGCCATGAACCTCGTCGAGGTCCCGATCACCGACGGCGGCGTGAAGTTCGGCAACTCGGTGGTGCCGGTGAACCGCGAGGCCCTCGCCGCGGCCGCCGACAAGGGCGACCGCACCGTCACCGTCGGCGTCCGCCCCGAGCACTTCGACGTGGTCGAGCAGAACGGCGGCGCCGCGAAGACCCTCACCAAGGAGTCCGAGGACGCCCCGGCCGGTCTCGCCGTGTCCGTGAACGTCGTCGAGGAGCTCGGCGCCGACGGCTATGTGTACGGCACCGCCGAGGTCGGCGGCGAGCAGAAGGACCTCGTGGTCCGCGTCAACGGCCGCCAGGTCCCCGAGAAGGGCGCCCTGCTCCACGTCGTGCCGCGCCCGGGCGAGACCCACGTCTTCTCCACGTCCACCGGCGAACGCCTCACCGACTGAACGCTGCGCGAGGGCGTTCCGGCCTAGCGCCGGGGCGTGACGGCGTCAACCGGCCCCAGGGGCCCCGTGCTCAGGCACGGGGCCCTTTGCGCGCTCTCGGACATCTCCGCGCGTTGTCGACAAATACCCCGGCACATCGGTCATTTCGCCCGGTGTTCGTCAACATCCACTTCGCCAAACCACATTCCCCCTCACCCAACCGGGTGACTAAATGTCGCCAAATCATCACCTAGCGCTACCCTCACTCGCGTGACGCACTCCGCCAACCACACCCAGAAGCCGCGCCGAGGCCACCGCGGCCCCGGCCGCCGCATCGGGCGCACGCTCGCCCTCGTCCTGCCCGTCGTCCTGGTGCTGTCCGGCACGCTCGCGGTCACCCGGGTCAACTGGTCCGGCAGCTCATCGGATTCGGTCCTCACCGCGTCCGCGGGCGACCTCTCCGCGCCGGCCAGGTCCCGCGGCCCCCACGAGATCGTGCGCGACCGCCTCCTCCTGGAACTCCAGGAGAAGAACCCGGGCGTCGCCCTCACCCACCTCCAGCAGGAGGTCGACCGGCACCCGTCGCTCGCCAAGCACTGCGTGTCCATCGCCCGCGCCCTCGGCCGCGCCGCCGTCCGCGCCTACGGCCCGAGCCGCGCCCAGTCGTACGCCCGCCCGGTCTGCGACACGTCCTTCGCCGCGGGCGTCGCCGCCCACCACAACAACTGAGGAGCGCCGGGCCGACCCCGGCCCCACCCCTAGCGCCCCCTGTCAGCGCCGGCCACGTCGGAACCCTGCGCGTCCCAACGCGTAGGGTTCCGTCATGACCACCGGTGACATCCACACAGCAAAGCCCACGCAGGCCGTGGTCCTGGCCGGCGGCCAGGGTTCCCGGCTGCGCCCGTACACCGATGATCGCCCCAAGCCCATGGTCGAGATCCCCGGCACGGGCACCCCGATCATCGGCCACCAGCTGGCCTGGCTCGCGGCCGAGGGCGTGACGGACGCGGTCGTCTCCTGCGGCCACCTCGCCGAGGTCCTCCAGGACTGGCTGGAGAGCGCCGACCTGCCGCTGAAGGTCACCACCGTCGTCGAGACGGAGCCCCTGGGCCGCGGCGGCGGCCTGAAGTACGCGGCCGCCCACCTGCCCGAGCCCGACCAGCCGTGGTACGCCACGAACGGCGACATCTGGACCCGCTTCTCGCTGCGCGACATGGCGGCTTTCCACGCCGAGCGCGACGCCACCGCCACGCTCGCCCTCGCCCGCCCCCGCATCCCCTGGGGCGCCGTCGAGACCGACGCGTTCGGCCACATCACGGACTTCATCGAGGCCCCGCCGTCCCCGTACCTCATCAACGCGGGCGTGTACGTCTTCTCCGCGGCCTTCACCGCCCTGCTCCCGGACCTCGGCGACCACGAGCGCACCACGTTCCCGCGCCTGGCCCGGGAGAAGCGCCTGGCGGGCTTCCCGCTGCCGCAGGGCGCGTACTGGCGCGCCATCGACACCGCGAAGGACCTCACGGAAGCCGCCAAGGAACTGGCCGCGCAGTAGCGCCCCGAAGGGGCGCGGGGCTGAGTCACCATGCGGCTCCGCCGCGTGGGCGCGACCAGCCACGACGAACCCGCAGGCGACCGACGGCCTCAGCCCAGCACGCCGCCGAGCAGGCCAGGGCGGCCGCCGCCGCTGCCGCCGGAGCCGCTGCCGCCGCTGGTGGTGTCCGAACCACCCGTGGTGCCGCCGCCAGGCCCCGCGCCGCCGCTCGTGCCGCCGCTGGAGGTCGGGCCGCTGGTGGCGGCGGGCGGGCGCTCCTGGGTCGGCGCGGGCTGCTGCTGCGCCGGAGCCTGCTCGCCGGTGCCCTGCGTCGCGCTCGGCCTGCTGCCCGTGCCGCTGACGCTGCCCGTCTCGCGGGCCGCGTCCGGCGTGCCGGTGGCGCCCTCCTGCGAGGGGCTCGCCGTGGTGCCCTGCGTCGGCGTCCCCGCGGAGGCCGAGGGGCTGCGCGTGTCGCTGCGGCGCTCGCGCTTGCCGTCCGGGTCGCCCGGCAGCGGGGAGCCCGGCAGCTCGTTGCGCGGCGCCTCGCCGGGCCCCGGCACGGTCACGCGGTCCGCGTCCCGCACCGCCCCGCCGAGCAGCGAGCCGACGAGCAGCGTCAGGCCGACCACGACGGTGCCGACGAGCCCGCCCCTGCGCAGCACCCGGCGGCGCAGCTCCCACAGCGCGGCGCGCGGCCCGAGCGTGCGCCAGGCCTCCCCGGCGAGCCGGGCGTCGACGGAGTACACCGGGGCGCCCGCGATGATCAGCGGCGACCAGGCGGCGAGATAGATGATGTCGGGCGCGTCGTACGCCGGGACGGTCTTCCAGCTCACCGTCACGAGCAGCGCGATCGAAAGCAGCATCCCCACCCCGGCGGCGACCCGCTGCCAGAGGCCGAGCACGGTCAGGACGCCGACGATCACCTGGAGGAAGGCGATGACCAGGCCCGCGCCCACGGGGTGCTGGAGCGCCCAGTCCCGCAGCGGCTCGGCGAGCGCCCACGGGTGCAGCGAGTTCAGCCACTTGACCATGGAGCCGCGCTCGCCGCCGTCGAAGTAGACGGGGTCGCAGAGCTTGCCCATGCCCGCGTAGATGGAGATGAAGCCGAGGAAGACGCGCAGCGGGAGCAGCACCACGCCGAGGTTGAGGCGGCGCCCCGGGTAGTACGCGTGCCGCACCCCGTTGGGCGGCTTCCCGGCGCGGCGCCCGGCCGCGTCGTCGGCGAAGTCGGCGGCCTCGTCGCCGTAGCCGTCGTCGTACGGATCGTCGGCGCGCGCCTCGTCGTCGGCACTGCCCGGCATGCGCATCTGCGGCAGGAGCCGGGTGGGTCCGTGGTCGCCGCCGCGTGCGCCGCCCACGGCGGGGGTCTGCACGGTGTCGCCGTACGGATCGTCGACGTCGACGCGCGGGATGACCTGGGTGGCACCGCCGTCGTCGTAGCCGACGCGGGCGGCCTGCGGATCGCCGCCTGCCGTCACGTCCGCCGCGCGGCGCACCCCGCTGCCGCGCACGGCCTGCAGCAGCCCGCCCGCGCCGGGGTCACCCGGCTCGGACTTACCGCTCCAGACGACCGGCGCGCGCCGGCGCGCCCCGCCGCCTGCCGCGCCCACCGCGGGCATGCGCACGGTCTCCTCGGCGGCGCTCACATGGCGGGCGACGCGCGGCGACGGGGACCGCCCTGCCGGCGACAGCTGGACGCGGAAGCTCGCGTGATTGACGATGACCTGCGCGGGGTCGCAGGGCACCTTCACCATGCTCAGCGCGGGAGTGTCGTCGAACCCTGACGAGCGTCCCCCCGTGGGTGTGCGGGGTGTTCTGGTGTCCACACTCATCTAACCGAGTGACGCGAGGTTTGGACACTGCCTTGACCGCCCGGATCTGTCCGGACCCCGTCAAACCCCACCATTCCCCGCCACCGGCGGGCCCGCGGCCCGGCCGGTGGCGGGGGTCGGTGCGCAGGGCTCAGGCCCGGCGGCGGGCCGCCTCGTAGAGCACCACGCCCGCGGCCACGCCCGCGTTCAGGGACTCGGTCCCGCCCGGCATGGGGATCCGCACGCGGAAGTCGCAGGTCTCGCCGACCAGGCGCGAGAGGCCCTTGCCCTCACTGCCGACGACGATGACGACCGGGCCCTCCAGGGCGCCGAGCTCGCCGATCTCGTGCTCGCCGTCGGCGGCCAGACCGACGACCGCGATGCCCGCCTTCTTGTACGCCTCCAGTGCCCGCGTGAGGTTGGTGGCCCGCGCCACCGGCGTGCGCGCGGCCGCACCGGCGGACGTCTTCCACGCGCCCGCCGTCATCCCGGCCGCCCGGCGCTCGGGCACGACCACGCCGTGGCCGCCGAAGGCCGACACGGACCGCACCACGGCGCCCAGGTTCCTCGGGTCCGTCACGCCGTCGAGCGCGACGATCAGCGGGTCCTCGCCCTGGTCGTACGCGGCCGCGGCGAGGTCCTCCGGGTGCGCGTACTCGTACGGCGGCACCTGGAGCACGAGGCCCTGGTGGTTGAGGCCGTTGGTCATGCGGTCCAGCTCGGGCCGCGGGGCCTCCATCAGGTGGATGCCGCCGCGCTCACCGGCGAGCTGGATGGCCTCGCGGACGCGCTCGTCGTTGTCGATGAACTGCTGGACGTAGAGCGTCGTGGCGGGCACGCCCTCGCGCAGCGCCTCGGCGACCGGGTTGCGTCCCACGACCATCTCGGCCGCGGACTTGCCGCCGGTGCGGCGCTGCTGCGGGCGGCCCTGTGCGCGCCGCGCCTGTGCCTGCGCGATGCGCTGCTTGGCGTGGCCCTTGCGCATCTCGGCGGGCGGCGTCGGCCCCTTGCCTTCGAGGGCCCGGCGCCGCTTGCCGCCGCTGCCGACCTGCGCGCCCTTCTTGCCGGACATGCGGCGGTTGTTAGCGGCCATGACCTACCTGTTCCTCGGGTTACGTACGTATGTCTCTGCAATGCAGTGTGCCGCCCGGCGCGCCGGGCGGCACATTCGCGGGGTCCCGCTAGCGGGCGCCGAGCGTCCAGCGCGGCCCCGACGGGCTGTCCTCGATGGCCAGGCCCGCCTGGGCGAGCTGGTCGCGGATGGCGTCGGCGGTGGCCCAGTCCTTGCGGCCGCGCGCGGCCTCGCGCTGGTCGAGCACGAGCCGGACCAGGGCGTCGACCACGCCGTTCAGCTCGTCGCCCGAGCCCTCGCCGCCGACCGCCGCCCAGTGCGGGTCGAGCGGGTCGAGGCCGAGGACGCCCAGCATGGCCCGCACCTCGGCGAGCCGCGCGACGGCGGCCTCCTTGTCGTCCGCGGCGAGCGCGGAGTTGCCCTGGCGGACCGTGGTGTGGACGATCGCGAGCGCCTGCGGGACGCCCAGGTCGTCGTCCATCGCGTCGGCGAACGCGGGCGGCACCTCGGCCGCGGGCTCCACGACGCCCCCGGCAAGCTCCACCACGCGCTGCGTGAAGCCCTCGATGCGGGCGAACGCCGCCTCGGCCTCGCGCAGGGCCTCCTCGCTGTACTCGATCATCGAGCGGTAGTGCGGGGTGCCCAGGTAGTAGCGCAGGACGATGGGGCGCCAGCGCTTGACCATCTCGGAGACGAGCACCGAGTTGCCGAGCGACTTGGACATCTTCTCGCCGCTCATGGTGACCCAGGCGTTGTGCACCCAGTACGTGGCGAAGTCGTCGCCGAAGGCCTTGGCCTGCGCGATCTCGTTCTCGTGGTGCGGGAAGATCAGGTCGATGCCGCCGCCGTGGATGTCGAAGGCGCTGCCCAGGTACTTGTGCGCCATGGCCGAGCACTCCAGGTGCCAGCCGGGGCGGCCGGGGCCGAAGGGCGTGTCCCAGGCGGGCTCGCCCGGCTTGACGGCCTTCCACATGGCGAAGTCGCGCGGGTCGCGCTTGCCGGTGATGCCTTCCTCGCTGGGCTGCTGCATCTTGTCCAGGTCCTGGCGCGACAGCTCCAGGTATTGCGGCCAGGAGCGCACGTCGAAGTAGACGCTGCCGTCGGCCTCATAGGCGTGGCCGCGCTCGATGAGGCCGCGCATCATCTCGACCATCTCGGTGACGTGGCCGGTGGCGCGCGGCTCGTAGGTGGGCGGGAGGCAGCCGAGGGCGTCGTAGCCGTCGTTGAAGGCGCGCTCGTTCTCGTAGCCGATGGACCACCAGGGGCGGCCCTGGTCCGCCGACTTCCGGATGATCTTGTCGTCGATGTCCGTGACGTTGCGGATGAACGTCACGTCGTAGCCCCGGTACGCGAACCAGCGGCGCATGATGTCGAAGTTGAGGCCCGACCTGATGTGCCCGATGTGCGGGGCCGCCTGCACCGTGGCACCACACAGGTAGATCGAGACGCAGCCCGCGGTCAGGGGCTGGAAGTCACGGATCTGCCGGGCGCTGGTGTCGTACAGGCGAATCGTCACCACTCCAGGGTAGTGGGCGCGGGACAGTGCCCCGCGCCCCTTGGGGGCACGGGGCACACAACTGTGATGTCGGTGCCCGCCGGAGCCGTCCGGAGGGCGGCCCGGAGTCCCCCGGTCCGGTCAGATGCGCCCGATGACCTTGCGGGCCGTGACGCGGACGACGACGCGCTGCGCGTCGTCCTTGGAGCCCGGGTTGAAGTCGGCGTACTTCTTGCCCGTGTACTTCATCGACAGCTCGTCGATCAGCTCCTGGCCGCCCTCGGTGGTGATCTCGGCGGTGCCGCGGATCTCCGCGTAGGTGTACGGCGCGTCGAAGGGCTGGAAGAGCACCGTGACGCGCGGGTCGCGGCGCAGGTTGCGCTCCTTCCGTCGCCCGATCGTGGTCGAGAAGACGACGTCGTCGCCGTCGCGCTTCACCCAGACCGGTGAGAGCTGCGGGCTGCCGTCGGGCTGGATGGTGGCGACGGTGATGAAGACCGGGGTGTCGAGCAGGGACTTGAGGTCGTCGGACAGTGCGGCGGACATGGCTTCGCTCCTCGGCGGTTGATCACTGGACGACTCGTAGCCCTACCGGATCGCGGGACCGTGCGCCACGGGACGAGGCGGATTCCGGCCCGCGCTCAGCCCGTACGGACCACCGGTCCCGAGGGGTTCAGCCGGTACGGACCACCAGGGCCGTCGCGATGCCCATGAGGCCCTCGTCGCGGCCCGGGAAGCCGAGGCCGTCGGTGGTGGCGCCGGAGACGGAGACCGGGGCGCCGACCGCGTCCGAGAGGACCTTCTGGGCCTCCTCGCGGCGCTTGCCGATCTTCGGCCGGGGGCCGACGACCTGCACCGCTACGTTGCCGATGGTGAAGCCTGCCGCCCGGACGATCCGGGCCGCCTCGGCGAGGAGGGTGAGCCCCGAGGCCCCGGCCCACTCGGGCCTGCCGGTGCCGAAGTGGGCACCGAGGTCACCGAGCCCGGCGGCGGAGAACAGCGCGTTGCACGCCGCGTGCGCGACGACGTCCGCGTCGGAGTGCCCGGCGAGCCCGGGCCCCTCGCCCTCCCACTTGAGCCCGGCGCACCACAGTTCGCGGCCGTCCTCGAAGGCGTGAATGTCGGTGCCGACGCCGACCTGCGGCAGCGGGTACGGCAGCGGTTCAGAAGCCATCGTTGGCCCTCCTGCGGGCGAGTACGGCCTCGGCGAGCACGAGGTCGAGGGGGCGGGTCACCTTGAACGCCTCCTCGTGGCCGGGGACGAGCACGACCGGCTCGCCGAGCCGCTCGACGAGCCCGGCGTCATCCGTGGCGCCCTCGCCGACGACGTCGGCCTCGTGGGCGCGGACCAGGGTGGCGCGGTCGAAGCCCTGGGGCGTCTGCACGGCGCGCAGCCGGGCGCGCTCGGGCGTGGCGACGACCGGCTCGGGCGCCCCCGGCGCACCGGGCTCGACCTCCTTGACGGTGTCGGCGAGCGGCAGCGCGGGCACCACGGCGGGCGCCCCGTCGCGGACGGTCTCGATGACGGTGTCCACGGTGTCGACGGGCACGAGCGGGCGGGCCGCGTCGTGCACGAGGACGATGCCGACGTCCGGCGGGAGGGCGTCGAGCCCGAGCTTCACCGACTCCTGGCGGGTGGCGCCGCCGGGCACGACGACGACGTCGGTGCGCTCGGGCAGCGCGTGGTCGGCGAGCAGCGTCTTGACCTCGGTGGCGCCGTCCGGCGGGGCGACGACCACGACGAGCGCGACGGCGCGCGAGGCGGCCAGGGCGCGCACGGCGTGGACGAGCATCGGCGTGCCGTTGAGGGCGCGCAGGGCCTTGGGAGCACCGGGGCCGAGGCGTACGCCGCGGCCCGCGGCGGGGATCACGGCCGCGGTGCGAGAGGTTACGTCAGACATCGGTTCCGTTCAGGTTTGTGCGCTCGGCCGACATGGGTATGGCCACACCGTGCCGGGCGCGACGCCTTGACCGGACCCTTCCGTGACATCTGGTCGAGCCAGCTGCCCGAGCCCGGCACGCCAAAGTACCGGGGGATCTTTCCGTGCCCGCCAACCGCCGGTGAAGTCCGGGGGACGACAGGGCGTGGCCTGGCCCCGGATCCCGAGCGTGATGTGCGTACGAGCGCTGTGCCATGCGTACGGCTGTGACATGCGTACGAGGGCTTTTGGGTACGAACATGCCGCAGTGCCCGGCGACACCCTGTGGGGTCGGCGGGCACTGCGGCAGTTCCTTCATCCCTGAGTCATTCCGGGATGCGGCCATTCCGGACGCGCGCCCAGGTGGGGCACGGTGTCCGCACGCGCCGGAGCGACGGCTTCGGTCGTCAGGACGCGAGGACCTCGTCGAGCAGGGCCTCGGCCTTGTCCTCGTTCGTGTTCTCCGCGAGCGCGAGCTCGCTCACCAGGATCTGACGGGCCTTGGCGAGCATGCGCTTCTCTCCGGCGGACAGTCCGCGCTCCCGCTCCCGGCGCCACAGGTCACGGACTACTTCCGCGACCTTGATGACGTCGCCGGAGGCGAGCTTCTCGAGATTTGCCTTGTAGCGACGCGACCAGTTCGTGGGCTCTTCGGCGTACGGCGCGCGCAGTACTTCGAAGACCCGGTCCAGGCCGTCCTGGCCGACCACATCACGCACACCGACGAACTCCGCGTTGTCCGCTGGCACACGTACCGTCAAGTCGCCCTGGGCGACCTTCAGCACCAAGTAGGTCTTGTCCACGCCTTTGATCTGACGAGTTTCGATGGCCTCGATCAGCGCGGCCCCGTGATGGGGATAGACCACGGTGTCGCCAACCTTGAACGTCATGTGACAGGTACCCCTTCCGTGGCTATCCAGGGTAACACGGATACGGCGTCTTCTGAATGGCGTTTTCGCAGGTCAGGGCATATCTCGGGGCTTGACAACAGCAACAGGAACGTGCTGCGGACCGGCTGCGGAAGGGGGTATTCGCAGGTCGGAGCCGCTCTCCGGCGACGGTGAAACGCCCACGTTACACACCCCGCGAGAGCGCCCCAAGGGGACGAACGTCCCGGTTTGCCGGGTTCCCTCAGGTGAACTTCCGCTACTCCGTTCGGTGACCGGGGACACGTGTACGCCCGCCGGTGAGCGGCGAAGTGCGGGCCGCGCGGGAGCGAATCCGGAATTGATCAAGAAGCGCGGGCGCCCATGCGCCGGAACCGCGCTCCGATGCGCTTGCCGATACGGCGGCGATACGACGGTGATCCGGACGCTGATCAATTTCCGGCCCGCCCCGCATTCCTTACCGGAAATCCCCGAGACGCCACTGACGCGGTTATACGAATGTCGAAACGCGAGGCCAATGGGAAGCACGGGGCGGCGGAGGCGCCGGAGGCTGGTGGCACGTAGGGGCGGGTCGGGTGCCGCGGCGCGGGAACGGCTCGGTAACCTAAGCGCGCTGACACACCCTTAGGGCAACCGCCCGCCCGTATCGCCCACGTTCAAGGAGTTGCCGCCGCCGTGAGCCGCAGCCTTCGACGCGGCGCCATCGCCGCCACCGCCCTCGCGATCTCGCTCGCCTCGCTCACCGCTTGCGGTGCCGGGAACAACGCCCAGACGATCGAGATCAAGCCGGACAACGCGGCGACCGCCGTCGGCGACATCAAGATCCAGAACGCCATGATCATCACGCAGCCGGACCGCGAGTCGACCGGTCCCGCGGTGATCTCCGCGACCGTCTTCAACAACGGCCGCACCGCCCAGACCCTGGAGTCGATCACGGTCGACGGCACGGGCAAGAAGGCCGCCCTGAGCCCCGCCAAGGGCGACCGCCCCGGCAAGAAGGGCAAGGGCGGCGGCCTGGTCATCCCGGCCCACGGCTCCGTCGTCATCGGAGGCAAGGACAACGCGTCCGCCGTCCTGCCGAGCAGCCGTGAGGCCGTCGAGGACGGCAACGCGCAGCCCGTCACCTTCGCCTTCGACAAGACCGGCGACGTCAAGCTGAAGACGTTCGTCGTGCCGGCCGAGAGCTACTTCGAGAAGTGGGGGCCGAGCGAGCTCCCGAAGGCGCCGGACGCGAAGCCGTCCGGCTCCCCTTCCGGGAAGCCCTCCGGTCAGCCTTCCGGGAAGCCCTCCGGCAAGCCGTCCGAGGGTGCCTCCGGGACTCCGTCGGGCAACCCTTCCGGTGAGGCGGAGGCCCCTGCGAACGGGGCGGACGCGGATGCGGGGGCCTCGCACGAGGCCGCGGGGCACTGACGCCAGGTCCTACGTACGCGGAAGGGCGGGAACCCGGTGGGGGTTCCCGCCCTTCCGCGCATCTTTGTGCGTTGTGACCTGCGGGCCGTAGGGGGCTGGGCGCGCAGTTCCCCGCGCCCCCTTCGGGGCGCTCCCGCTCGGAGCGCTTCCCTGTGCGGCGGTCTACGGCTCGAACTTGTAGCCCAGGCCTCGTACCGTCACCAGGTAGCGGGGGGCGCCGGGGTCCGGCTCGATCTTGGCGCGCAGGCGCTTGACGTGGACGTCGAGGGTCTTGGTGTCGCCCACGTAGTCGGCGCCCCAGACGCGGTCGATGAGCTGCATGCGGGTCAGGACGCGGCCCGCGTTGCGCAGCAGCATCTCCAGGAGGTCGAACTCCTTGAGGGGCAGGTCGACCTTGGAGCCGGAGACCGTGACGACGTGCCGGTCGACGTCCATGCGGACCGGGCCCGCCTCCAGGGCCTGCGGGGTGACCTCCTCCGGCTCGCCCCTGCGGCGCAGGACCGCGCGGATGCGGGCGACCAGCTCACGCGACGAGAACGGCTTGGTGACGTAGTCATCGGCTCCTATTTCGAGTCCGACGACCTTGTCGATCTCGCTGTCCTTGGCGGTGACCATGATCACCGGGACGTTGGAGCGGCTGCGCAGCTGGCGGCAGACCTCCGTGCCGGGCAGGCCCGGCAGCATCAGGTCGAGCAGGACGAGGTCGGCGCCATTGCGCTCGAATTCGTCGAGTCCGTCCGGGCCGGTGGCCGCGATCGCGACCTCGAAGCCCTCCTTGCGGAGCATGTACGACAGGGCGTCGCTGAAGGATTCCTCGTCCTCGACGACGAGCACTCGGGTCACGGAAGGACCTCCGGGGCGGCAGGAATGGGTTCGTATGCGGTTGTGTCGTCGGGCCTGGCGCCCTGGTGCGCGCGCTCGTCGCCGAAACCGTGCCCGGCTCCGCGCTCGCGGGTCGCACCCGCCTCGGGCAGGCGCAGGGTGAAGGTGGAGCCCTGTCCCTCCGAGCTCCACACGGTGACCTCCCCGGCGTGCGAGGCCGCCACGTGCTTGACGATGGCGAGGCCCAGTCCCGTACCGCCGGTGGCGCGGGAACGGGCCGGGTCGACGCGGTAGAAGCGCTCGAAGATGCGCTCCTTGTCCTTGTCCGAGATGCCGATGCCCTGGTCCGTGACCGCGACCTCGATGAGGTCCCCGCCGGGGGCGTTGACCCGCCTGGCGGCTATCCCCACGCGGGTGCGGGCGGGCGAGTAGTTCACGGCGTTCTCCACGAGGTTGCCGAGGGCCGCGGCCAGCTGGCCGCGGTTGCCCCAGACGTGCAGGTCGGCGGTGCCGCCCGCGGCCATCGTGATCTGCTTCGTGCCCGCCTGGTGGCGGCAGCGGTCGATCGCCTCGGCGACGAGCTCGTCCACGCGGACCGGCTCGGCGTCCTCCAGGGGGTCGTCGTTCTGCACCCGGGAGAGGTCGATCAGCTCCTGCACGAGGTTGGTCAGACGGGTCGCCTCGTTCTGCATCCGGCCCGCGAAGCGCTCGACGGCCTCGGGGTCGTCGGCGGCGTCCATGACGGCCTCGGAGAGGAGGCTGAGGGCGCCGACCGGGGTCTTCAGCTCGTGGCTCACGTTCGCCACGAAGTCGCGGCGCACGGCCTCGATGCGGCGGGCCTCGGTGAGGTCCTCGACGAGCAGCAGCACGAGCCGGGAGCCCAGCGGGGCCACGCGCGCGGAGACCGCGAGGGCGTCGCCCCTGCCGGTGCCGCGGCGCGGCAGGTCCAGCTCGACCTGCCGTATCTCGCCGTCGCGCCGGGTGTCCCTGGCCATCTGGAGCATCGGCTCGACGGCCAGCTTCCCGCCGCGTACGAGACCGAGCGCGTACGCGGCCGAGCTGGCCTTGACCACGCTGTCCGCCTCGTCGAGCACGACGGCGGAGGAGCGCAGCACGGAGAGCACGGTGTCGACGCCCGGTGGCAGTACGGGGTCGGTGTGCAGGGAAGTCCTGGTGGGGCGTTTCTGGTCGCGTTCGCTCCAGCGGAACGCCAGCATGGCGATGACACCGGTGCACACCCCGGCGATCGCTGCCGCTGCGGCGACCGCCGCGTTCACGTCCATGCCTCAAGGTTATGCGTGGTCGGAGCACCAGCCACAGCCATCCGAGTGGCCCCTCGAACAGTCGTCGCTCAGAGTTCACCAAGGGGACAGTGGTGGTTCATTTTGGGTGGCCGGGTCGGCGGAGCGGTTAGTTCCGGCACACAGGGGCCGTATCCCACCGTTCGCCTGGAGGACAGGGGCGATTCACTTGTGATGCCGGTAACGGACGCGTCCGCACCACACCGTGGGAGCGTAGGGGAGAACCCCTGATGACGTAGGGGCCCGCCCCTGTGACGTACGAGAGAGGGACAGCCAGATGCGTGACGCGTACCACGAGGAACTTGACTCGATCGGCGAGGGACTGGTCGAGATGGCCCGTCTCGTCGGGTCGGCGATCGGGCGCGCCACCACGGCCATGCTCGACGCGGACCTGAAGCTCGCGGAGACCGTGATCGCCGCCGACCAGAAGGTCGACGACCTCCAGCACGACCTGGAGGCCCGCGCGATAGCACTGCTGGCCCGCCAGCAGCCGGTGGCCACCGACCTGCGCATCGTCGTGACCTCGCTGCGGATGAGCGCCGACCTGGAGCGGTCCGGCGACCTCGCCCAGCACGTGGCGAAGCTCGCGCGGCTGCGCTTCCCGGAGTCGCCGGTGCCGCGCGACCTGCACGCGACCATCCTGGAGATGGGCCAGCTCGCGCAGCGCCTCATGGCCAAGGCGGCGGAGGTCATCATCACCAAGGACGTCGACCTGGCGCTCCAGCTGGAGCAGGACGACGACGAGATGGACCTGCTGCACCGCACGCTCTTCCAGCACCTGATGGACGACCGCTGGAAGCACGGCATCGAGACCGCGGTCGACGTGACGCTGCTCGGCCGCTACTACGAGCGGTTCGCGGACCACGCGGTGTCGGTGGCGAACCGGGTGGTGTACCTGGTGACGGGCGAGCACGCGGATGAGCTCCAGCCGGGCAACGCGGCTGTGGAGGGGGCCTGACCCCTTGACCGGGCTGGGCCCCCCGGGGGGGCTGAGCCCTTGGACGGCCTGGCCCCAGGGGGGCCTGAGCCCCTTGGACGGCCTGACCCCAGGGAGGCCTGAGCCCTTGGGCGGCCTGACCCCGGGGGGCTGTCCCCTTGAGGGCGGCCTGGGTCCAGGGGGCCCGGCCTAGGTGTGACGGGTAGCCGCGCTGCGCGCGGCCGGGGCGGGCCCACCCGCCCGCCCCCATCGGGGTGCGGCGGGTGGCCTCCGCGGTGGGGCGGCCTGGCCGGGGCCGAGCGTGCGGGCGGGGGCTGTCCCGCCACCCGCCCCCGCCCGGGACGCGGGCCCGTGAGCCACCCGCCGCGGCAGCCCACGTCGAAGGCCTGGCACAACCTGCGCCGAAGCGGTCAGCGGCAGGCCTTCGCCGAGCCGCCACGCCGGGGGCGGTCCCACCGCCCTCCCCCGTCCAGGACACGGGTCCGGGAGCCACCAGCCGACAGCCTCGCCCCACGCCGCCCCGTCGGCGCAGGCCCGCCACCCGCCCCCGCCCGGGACACCGGCCCGTGAGCCACCCAGCTGCGCCATCCCATGCCGAAGGCCTTCGCGCCAAAGGCACACCGTGCCGAGGGCCGCGCTACGCACCGCGGAGCTCTGCCCGCCTCCCCCGCCCGAGGCGCAGCCCCGCGAACCACCAGCCGCAACAGCCCACGTCAACGGCCCGGCGCAGCCGCCACCGAAGCGGCCAACGGCAGGCCTCCGCGCCGAGCCGCCCCGCCGGGGGCGGTCCCACCGCCCTCCCCCACCCAGGACACGGGTCCGGGAGCCACCAGCCGCAGCAGCCCATACCGAAGGCCTTCGCGCCAGAGGCGACCGTGCCGAAAGCCTCGCTGCCCAGCGTCAGGGCGCAGCCCCGTGAGCCACCGGACGCAAGGGGCCGGCGCGGTCACGTCACCCGCAGTGCTTCGCGTCGGGGCCGCGCTCGGCGAAGCCGGGGAGATCCGGGTGGGTGGGAGGGAGGAGCCCGCCGCGGTAGCGGCGGGGGCGGCGGGGGCGGTCCACCCGGCGGCAGCGCTCCGCGTCGGGGCCGGGCGGGCGGAAGCCGGGGCGATGCGGGTGGGCGGGTGGGAGAGGCCGCGGCGAAGCCGGGCAGGCCGGTGCGGGCCGGACCAAGGCAGGGCGGACCCGTACGGGCCGGGGTGGAGCAGGCCGGGCCGGCGCAAGGAGCCCGGAGCGGAGCAGGGCAGGGTCCGGGTGAAGCAGGGCGGGCCGGTGCACGAGGGCCAGAGGCAGGGCCCCGGTGGAGCAAGGCAGGCCGCGGCAAAAGGGACCTGGTGGAGCAAGGCAGGCCGGTCAGGGCCAGAAGGTAGGCCCTCCGGGAGGGCAAGGGCAGGTCCGTGCAGGGGGTCAGGGGCAAGGCCCGAGGGAAGTGGGGCGGGGGGATGGGCGCCGGGCTCCGGGCCCGGCGCCCACCGCTAAGCCCAGCGGAGCGTCAGCCGCAGCCGCCGCCACACTGGCAAGCCCCACCCGACTGGCAGCCGCAACTGCAGCCCGGACCGCACTGGCAACCGCTCGTACAGGTGTCGCGCTCAGGGGATTCAGCCATGGTCTCCTCCTCGAAGGCGTGAGACGTACTGCCTGCTCTCCATTCCATGCATCGGGCAACGGGGCGCGTCAACGGCGCACATGGGCGCGCTCAGCCCCACGAGCGCCGCTCGCCGCCTCCCGTGCCACCCCCTCCTCCCTTGCCATGGGCATGGCCTAATCCGCACTGCGCAGGGGGGACTTCACGGCCTGCCCGGCCACCCCGCGGCCCCGGCGGGCACGAAGTCACCGCAAGGCCCTCGCGGACGTACGGGACAAGGACCGCAGACAGTCCTGTCGGCAACCTCCGGTGGGTCCGACACCCAAAGGCTCCACACACGCACGGCACCCCCTCCATTCTGCGTACGGATTCACGTACGCAGCCGCGTCCACAGGGGCGCACGAGGCCTACGGGGCGGCTGATGACGCGCCGTCACACCCTCTTCCGGAGGCTTGAATTCACCGGGCACTCCGGGGTCCGGCAGGTCGTTGAGAGCTCACTCAGCCAAGCCGCGTCCACTCCAGAGGCATCATGGGCATGCTGCGTGACACAGGCCGTTTCCTCGTCCGGATCGGCACGGGAACAGCTCACGGCTTCACCTGGCTCGTCACCCACTTCTATGACTACGCGCTCACCCCTACGGGGCACTTCTTCGCCTCCCTCGGCACCGGGACAGCCCACGGCACCACATGGCTCGCCACCCGCACCTACGACCACGCCCTCACCCCCACCGGACACTTCTTCGCCTCCCTCGGCACGGGGACAGCCCGGTGCTTCCTGTGGCTCGTCACCCACTTCTATGACTACGCGCTCACCCCTACGGGGCACTTCTTCGCCTTCCTCGGTACAGGAACGGCCCACGGCGCCACATGGCTCGTCGTCCACTCCTACGACCACGCCCTCACCCCCTTCGGGCACGGCTGTGTCTGGCTGCTCGTGTTCGTGTGGGAGCGTCTGATCCTCTGGCTGGTCCACTTCGTGCTCAGTGAGGAGCTGGCCAAGGTCGCCGTGTCGGCGATCCTTCTGGAGATCGCCGTACTGCCCTTGCTCCGGAGGTGGCGCGGCGAGAGGTGAACTGCCCGACCAGCAGGGCCCGTCAGCACCCGTTCAGGGATCTGAGCCGCACCGAGGGCTTCCCGCGCGGCGCGGTGCCGTGCCATGCTCCCGCTCGACGCAGACGTGAACCTCGTTCAGCTACGTAAACGACCGCGAGGAAATGAGGGCGCCATGCCCAACCTCAGCAGACGCGGTGTCCTGGGTGGAGCCATCGCCGTCGCAACCGCCGCCGCGACCGGGACCGGGGCCGCCGCGGCCGTGGGCCCCCGACCGGCCGCACTCTGGCGGGAGTTCGCCGGAAATCCGTACGCCCACCCGCAGATCCCCTACGTGGGCCGCGCCGGATGCCGAGGGGGCGAGCGCCGCTTCCGTCGGCCGCGCGCCGTCTTCCCCGTCCGCCGCTACGGCGCCGGGCCCGGCACCCGGGCGGACGCCGCGCCCGCGATCAACCGTGCCCTCGCCGCCGCCGGAAGGGCCGGCGGGGGCACGGTCCAGCTCGAACCCGGCACGTACCGGATCGACGGCATCGTCCGGATCGCACACGACAACGTCGTCCTGCGCGGCGCGGGCAGCGGCCGCACCACGCTCGTCGCCACCCGCCACCTCACCGAGCTGATCGGCCCCTACGGCAGCCGCTACGGCGGGGACAAGTCCAGCTGGTCCTGGGCCGGAGGGCTCATCTGGCTGTGTCCGCAGGAGCGTTGGGACTCCCTCGTCGCCGCGATCCGGGCCGCGGACTGGCCCTTCGAGGGATGGACGGGAAACCGGCGGGACCAGTGGCGCGGCCTCACCGCCGTCTCCCCCGCCCGCCGCGGCGACCGAACCGTGCGCGTCGCGGACCCCGCGCGCGTGCGCCCCGGCGACCTCGTCCTCCTCCGCCTCGCCGACGACCGCGGCCACACCCTCCTGGAGCACATGGCGGGCGGCGGCCCGGGCCCCGAGGCGTACTCCTGGGACGACAAGACGAAGCTGACCTCGTACGTCCCCTACGAGTGGCCCGTACGGGTCACCGGGGTGCACGGGCGCGAGGTCGCCCTCGAACGGCCGCTCCCGCTCGACGTGCGGCCCGAGTGGGATCCGCAGCTCACCACCCACGTCTCCGCCCTCACCGGCTCCGGCGTCGAGGGGCTGACCCTGGAGGCCGTACAGACGCCGCAGTCGCCGCACCTCCTCGACAAGGGGTTCAACGGCGTCACCTTCCAGTGCGCGTACGACTGCTGGGCCGACGACGTGCGCGTGCGCCACGTGGACAACGGCTTCGGGCTCGTCGCCGCGTCCGCCTGCACCCTGCGCGGCACCTCCGTCGGCGGGCGCGGCGCGCACCACCCGTACTTCTGCCGCGAGGGCTCGCACGACAACCTGATCGAGGACTTCCGCATCGAGCGGCGGACCGTGCCCGCGCCCCCGGGGACGCAGCTGCACGGCATCAACGTGGAGGGCCTGTCCTCGTACAACGTCTGGTCGCGCGGCCACATGGAGACGGGCACCTTCGACACGCACCGGGGCATGCCGTTCGCGAACGTCCGCACGGAGATCGTCGTCAACAACGACGGGCGGCACGGCGGCGACGCCAGCGCCGGGCCCCTCTACGGCGCCCGGTTCACCCACTGGAACGTCAGTGTCAGCAACCAGCGCGCCGGACTGGTCAAAATTGACGGCATCGCGCCGTACAGCGCCACGGTCGGCATCTCCCTCGTGCGGGAGTTCGACCAGATCGACGTACCGGACTTCTCCGGAGGGCTCGACTCCCGTATCGAGGCCTACGGTTCACCCGGTGCCGTACGTCCCCGCAATCTGTACGAGGCCCAGCGCGCCCTGGGACTCGGCTGAAGGGAGGACTCAAGTGAAGGGGACCAGGCGGACGACGGTCACCGTCAGGACCGAACCCGACACGTAGTAGAGGACGATCGCGCCGCCGACCGTCGCCTCCCTGCGGTCCCGCTCCTGGTCCACGGCCGCCGAACCGTGCCCGTACGGGTCCCGGCCGAGGGTGCGCTCCATCGCCGCCCGGAACTGGTCGGCGTCGCCCATCTTGGCGAGGGTGTCGTCGGCGGGCGGCGCGTAAGTGATCCGGTAGCTCCGGCTCCGGTGACGGCTCACGCGATGCTCCGCCTCTCGGCCTCGTCGGCCGCGAGGCGGTCGAGGAGGGCCTCGGCCTCGGGGTCGGGCACGGCCTGCAGCATCCAGTGGCGCATCACCGAGTGGATCTCGTCGACCCCCGCCCCGTTGATGGCGCGGTCGAAGTCCGCGCGCCGGTCCTCGGGGAGGGCGGCGCGGATGTCCGGGATCGTGTTGGGCACCTCGACCTCCTCGCCGCCGATGAAGGTCTTCAGTGGTTCGGCCATGGTCGGGTCACTCTCCCTGGGGTCCCTGGACGGTCCCGGCGCTGCTGTCACCGTAGCGGCCGACGCCGGGGGCTTTCAGCCGCCGGCGTCGGCCTTCTCCGCCGCCTTCTCCCTGCCGGCACCGGGCCGCGGCCCGCTCTCGTACGCCACCGGGTCCGGAAGGTTGCGCATGAGGCCCCAGTACCCGAGGGCCGCGACCGTACCCACGACCGCGCAGAAGCCCCACAGCCAGTCCGCGCCGAAGCGGTCGATGACGGAGCCGGAGATCAGCGGGGCCGCGAGCGCCGCGACCGCCCACGACATGGTGTACATGCCCTGGTAGCGGCCGCGCGCGTTCGCCGGCGAGAGGCGGACGACCAGGCCCGTCTGGGTGGGGGCGTTGACGATCTCGGCGAGCGTCCACAGGCACACCGTGAGGGTGATGAGGCCGACCGAACCGGCGAACGCCGTGAGGGCGAAGCCGTAGCCCGCCACGAGCGAGGAGATCACCAGCAGGCGCTGCGGGTCCCGGTGTTCGATGAACCGCGTCACCGGGATCTGAAGGAGCACGATCATGACGCCGTTGAAGGCGATCGCGATGCCGTAGTCGCTCGGCTTGAAGCCCGCCTCGCCCATCGCCACCGGCAGTCCCACGTACGCCTGCTGGAAGATCAGCGCGACCAGGAAGGAGAGCCCGACGACGCCCATGAAGCGGCCGTCCCGCAGCACCGTGCCGAGACCGGGCTCCGGCCCGTCGCCCGCCTCCCCCTCGCCGGGCGCGGGCCGCGACTCCGGGAGCTTCACGAAGATGACGGCCGCGCACGCGAGGGTCATCGCGGCCTCCAGGAGGAAGCCCGCGAGATAGCTGTACGAGGCGATGAAGCCCGCGGCGGCCGAGGAGATGGCGAAGCCGAGGTTGATGGCCCAGAAGTTCAGCGAGAAGGCGCGGACGCGGTCCTCGGGCCGGACGATGTCGGCCATCATCGCCTGCACGGCGGGCCGCGAGGCGTTGCTCGCCATGCCCACGAGGAAGGCCACTGCCGCGATGGCCACCGGGTGGGTCATGAATCCGAGCAGCGCCACGGACAGACCCGTGGACGTCTGCGCGATGAGCAGGGTGGGACGCCGCCCCAGGCGGTCGGTCAGGACGCCCGCGCCGAGCGACGAGACGACTCCGCCGAGCCCGTGCAGGGCCGCGACGAGGCCCGCGTACGTGGCCGAGTAGCCCTGCTCCAGGGTCAGGTAGATCGCCAGGAACGTGGACACGAAGGCCCCGAGGCGGTTCACCAGGGTGCTGGTCCACAGCCACCAGAACGCCGGTGGCAGCCCCGACACGGATTCCTTGACGGCGCGTCTTGCGGCGGTGAGCGGCATGCGAGGACCCCCGGGGCGGTGCGGGCCCGGCCGCCGCGGCGATCGGGCATGTAAGTACCAGGAACGGAGGTCACAACTTACGCAACCGTGGTCCCTGCGGACTACTCATTTGACAGGTAGCGTCAATCGCTCCGGGACGCGGCCCCCTCCGGAGTTCCATTACGCTCGTGGGCATGGCCGACGCACCGTACAAGCTGATCCTCCTCCGCCACGGCGAGAGCGAATGGAACGCGAAGAACCTGTTCACCGGCTGGGTGGACGTCAACCTCAACGAGAAGGGCGAGAAGGAGGCGGTCCGCGGCGGTGAGCTGCTGAAGGACGCCGGCCTGCTGCCCGACGTGGTCCACACGTCGCTCCAGAAGCGCGCCATCCGCACGGCCCAGCTCGCGCTGGAGTCCGCGGACCGCCACTGGATCCCGGTCCACCGCTCCTGGCGCCTGAACGAGCGCCACTACGGCGCCCTCCAGGGC
The DNA here is from genome assembly GCF_022698285.1 of Streptomyces sp. AN091965. NCBI lineage: Bacteria > Bacillati > Actinomycetota > Actinomycetes > Kitasatosporales > Streptomycetaceae > Streptomyces > Streptomyces sp. AN091965. The sequence goes on from NZ_JALDMY010000001.1 coordinate 4,695,715, forward strand.
AAGGACAAGGCCCAGACCCTCGCCGAGTTCGGCGAGGAGCAGTTCATGCTCTGGCGCCGCTCCTACGACACCCCGCCGCCCGCCCTTGAGGACGGCACCGAGTTCTCCCAGTCGGGCGACCCGCGCTACGCCTCCATCCCGCCGGAGCTGCGCCCGCGCACGGAGTGCCTGAAGGACGTCGTCGTCCGCATGCTCCCGTACTGGTACGACGGCATCGTCCCCGACCTCCTGGCCGGCCGCACCGTCCTGGTGGCCGCGCACGGCAACTCCCTGCGCGCCCTGGTCAAGCACCTCGACGGCATCTCCGACGCCGACATCGCGGGCCTGAACATCCCCACCGGCATCCCGCTCGCCTACGACCTGGACGCCGCCTTCAAGCCCCTCAACCCGGGCGGCACGTACCTCGACCCGGAGGCCGCGAAGGCCGCGATCGAGGCCGTGAAGAACCAGGGCAAGAAGAAGTAAGCCCGCACCTTCTTCTCGCGTTCAAGGCCTCCACCTGCGGCTCTCCGCGGTGGGGGCCTTGTCGCTGCGCTGGGGCCGTCGCTGAGCTTCGGCCAGGCCTGAGCGGCGCTACTCCCCGGTGCCGGACCGGGGCCGGGTGAGGTGGGTGAAGGCCTCCAGGTTGCGGGTTGATTCGCCTCGGGAGACGCGCCAGGCGTACTCCTTGCGGATCGCCGTCGCGAAGCCCAGTTCCAGGAGGGTGTTGAAGGAGCCGTCCGCCGCTTCCAGGACGGAGCCGAGGAGGCGGTCCAGTTCGTCCGGGGTGACGGCGGCGAGGGGGAGCTTGCCGGTGACGTAGACGTCGCCCAGGGAGTCGATCGCGTAGCTCACGCCGTAGAGGCGGAGGTTGCGCTCCAGGAGCCAGCGGTGGACGGCCTCGTGGTTCTCGTCGGGGTGGCGGACGACGAACGCGTTCAGGGAGAGGGAGTGCTTGCCCACGCGCAGGGAGAGCGTCGTGGAGAGCTTGCGGGTGCCGGGGAGTGTGACCACGTACGAGCCCGGCTCGGGGGACTCCCAGTCGAGTTCCGCGTCGGCCAGGAACCGCTCGATCACCGTGTCAGGGGTCTCACCAGCAGCAACGTCACCCATGGTGCGAGGGTACGCGACGGCGGTGGTCGTGCATCGCCGCGGTGTACACATCGGCGGTGGCGGACGCCGCCGTGCCCCAGCCGAAGGACTCTGCGTGCAGGGCGGCCGCCGTGCCCATGCGGTCGACCAGGTGGGGGTTGTCGGCGAAGTCGCCCAGCACGCGCGCGTAGTGGGCCGGTTCGTGGTCGGGGATCAGGAAGCCGGTGACTCCGTCGCGCACGGCGACCGGCAGGCCGCCCACCGCCGCGGCGAGGACCGGTGTGCCCGCCGCCTGCGCCTCGATGGCGACGAGCCCGAACGACTCGCTGTAGGAGGGCATGACGAGCAGGGAGGCCGCGCGGAACCAGTCCGCGAGCTGGTCCTGGCCTACGGGGGGCTGGAAGCGCACCACGTCCGCGATGCCCAGGCGGGCCGCCAGCTTCTGCAGGCCCTCGGGTTTGGCGAGGCCGCTGCCGCTCGGGCCGCCGACGATCGGGACGACGATGCGGCGGCGCAGCTCGGGGCGTTCGTCGAGGAGGACGGCCACCGCGCGCAGCAGTACGTCCGGGGCCTTCAGGGGCTGGATGCGGCCCGCGAAGAGCGGCACGAGGGCGTCCTGCGGCAGGCCCAGGCGGTGGCGGGCGGCGGCGCGGCCGTCGGCGGGGCGGAAGCGGTCGAGGTTGACGCCGGGGTGGACGACGGCGACCTTCCCGGGGTCGGCGTCGTAGTGCCGTACGAGTTCGTCGGCCTCTTCGGAGGTGTTGGCGATGAGCCGGTCGGCGGCGCGCACGATCTGGGTCTCGCCGATGACGCGGGCGGCGGGCTCGGGGGTGTCCCCGGAGGCGAGCGCCGCGTTCTTGACCTTGGCCATGGTGTGCATGGCGTGCACGAGCGGGGTGCCCCAGCGCTCGGCGGCGAGCCAGCCGACGTGGCCGCTGAGCCAGTAGTGCGAGTGCACGAGGTCGTAGTGGCCGGGGCGGTGGCCCGCCCAGGCGAGCATGACGCCGTGCGTGAAGGCGCACAGCTGGGCGGGGAGCTCCTCCTTGGCCAGGCCCTCGTAGGGGCCCGCGTCCACGTGGCGCACGAGGACGCCCGGGGCGAGCTCGACGACGGGCGGCAGCGCTCCCGTGGTGGCGCGGGTGAAGATCTCGACCTCGATGTTGATCTCGGCGAGGCGCTTGGCGAGCTCCACGATGTAGACGTTCATGCCGCCCGCGTCGCCGGTGCCGGGCTGGTGCAGCGGCGAGGTGTGCACGCTGAGCATGGCGATGCGGCGGGGGCGGCGGGGCGTGCCGGGAAGGCGCAGTCGGGCGGGCGCCGACGGGGCCGCTGGGAAGCGACGCCCGAGCCTGGTCACGTAGTGGCTCACGTGGCGGTCCTCCTTGGCCTGGGCAGCGGCGTCCTGGACCTCGTACGGCGGGCACGGCGATACGGAGGGCGTACGAGGTCCTCTGAGGACGGCAACACCGGAACTTCCGCCTCCATTTCCTCTTTGCCAAAGCATTACCTTGGGGGTCTCAGCCGTAGCCCTTGCATACGCTTGCCCCATGTCCCCCCGCGCACCCCGTTCCCCCAGCTCCGCGGCTCGCCCCGTGGGAACCGTGACGCGCGGGACGACCAACCCCAACCGCCTGCGCCGCATGGACCGCTGGATCGCCGCCGCCCACGGCGCCGCGCTCCGCCGCGCCGCCGACCCGCTCGCCGTCGACCTCGGCTACGGCGCCGCCCCCTGGACCGCCGTCGAGCTGCTCCTGAGGCTGCGCACCGCCGCCCCGCACGCGCGCGTGGTGGGCATCGAGATCGACCCGGCGCGGGTCGCGGCGGCGCGCCCGTACGAACGGGAGGGCCTCTCCTTCCGGCACGGCGGCTTCGAGGTGCCGCTGCCCGCGCGCCCGGTCCTCATCCGCGCCGCGAACGTGCTGCGCCAGTACGACGAGGGCGAGGTCGCCGCCGTCTGGGAGCGGCTGTGCGCGCGGCTCGCCCCCGGCGGGCTGCTCGTCGAGGGGACCTGCGACGAGATCGGGCGGCGGCACGTCTGGGTCGCGCTCGGCCCCGAAGGCCCGCGCACGGTGACCTTCGCGGCCCGGCTCGCCTCCCTGGAGCGCCCCTCCGACCTGGCCGAGCGGCTGCCCAAGGCGCTGATCCACCGGAACGTGCCGGGCGAGCCGGTGCACGCCTTCCTGCGCGACTTCGACCGGGCGTGGGCGGCGGCCGCCCCGTACGCGTCGTACGGGGCGCGGCAGCGGTGGATCCGGTCGGTACGCGACCTGCGAGCCGACTGGCCGGTCGTGGACCGCGGTGCGCGGTGGCGGCAGGGCGAAGTGACCGTGCGCTGGGAGGCGCTCGCACCGCGCGGGGCGTGAGGCATGTCCAGGGCGTACGACTCGCCGGGCGTACGACTCGCCGGGCGCGCGACCCGCGGGACCTGCGGCGCCCGGAGCGTGCGGCGCGGGAAGCGGGGAGCGCGGGGAGCGCCCAGGACGTACGGCCCGCGCTCCGGAGCGGCCGCACGCCCGGGCGGCGCGCGGCCCGCGCCCCAGGGCGGTCCAACGCATCGGGTGGCGCCGCCCGTTCACCGCGAGTGAACGTTCGACACAAGGGAACGATCACCGCGTGCCGTTCGTCACACGAGGCAGGAGGGGAACGGGAGTTGCCGCGCGACCCTGTCGCAATGGACGCGGACATGGCACCATCCCGAGGACGTCGCGGGGTTACTGACGGTAAATCAGCCTTGACCGATGGGGCGGCCGCTGGGTCGGCCCATGCATGGACCAATGCCTTGACCGATGGATCTGCTGTGGGGGTGGAGCGTGTCCGGCACGCGGTATTCGACGGCGACAGCCGTGGCTCTGGTCTGCGCGGCGGTGGTGCTCGGCGCACCCGGCGCGGCGTTCGCGAGCCCTGCGGACCCCACCCCGCCCGGCCCGCCGACGCCCGCCGGGGACACGCCTCTTGAGCAGGTCCGCAAGAAGATCGACCGGCTCTACCGCGAAGCGGGCACGGCCACGGACGCGTACAACGCGGCGGAGGAGAAGGCCGACCAGCAGTCCAAGGAGATCGTCCGGCTCGCCCGCGACATCGACAAGGGCCAGAAGAAGCTGGACAGACTCAAGGCCCAGGCGGGCGCCGCCGCCCGCGCGCAGTACCGCGGCGGCGGCATCCCCGACCAGGCCCGGCTGCTCCTGAGCGACAGCCCCGAGCGGTTCCTGGACGGCGCGGGCCGTCTGCGCCAGGGCCAGCACGGCACGAAGTCGCTGCTCACGGAGATGGCCAGGACCCAGGCCGATCTGAAGACGTACGCCAAGGACGCCTCCGCCCAGTGGCGCAAGCTGGAGGCGGGCCGCAAGGCCAAGGCCGCGGCGAAGCGGAAGATCAAGGAGAGGATCGCCGCCGCCGAGAAGCTGGAGTCGCGCCTGGAGAAGAAGGAGCGCGAGCGGCTGCGCGAGCTGGAGGAGGAGGCCGCCCTCAAGCAGCAGTCGGCGTGGGTCGACACCGGAATACTGAAGGACCTCAAGGGCGACGCGACCGCCCGCGGCAGGAAGGCCGTCGCCTTCGCCACGGCCCAGATCGGCAAGCCGTACGTCTGGGGTGCCGAGGGCCCGAAGTCGTACGACTGCTCGGGGCTCACGTCCCAGGCCTGGGCGGCCGCGGGCCGCGGCATCCCGCGCACCTCGCAGGAGCAGTGGAAGCGCCTGCCCCACGTCGACGTGAAGAACATGCGCCCCGGCGACCTGGTCATCTACCACAAGGACGCCAGCCACGTGGGGCTGTACGTGGGCGACGGAGCCATCGTGCACGCGCCCCGGCCGGGGCGGACCGTGACGATCGCGGGGGCGGGCTCAATGGAGATCCTCGGGGTCGTCCGCCCGGACAGCTGACCGCGAGGAGATCCCCGGCCCCGGGGTCGTCCGGCCGGACAGCCGCCCCGGCCAGGGCGCCCCGACAGTTGCCCCGGCCCGAGGCGCCCTGACAGCGGACCGACCCGAGGCACCCGGCAGTGGCCCTGCCGGAGGGGCCCGACCCGGCTGCCCGCCCGTCGGAGGCGCCGACCCGGCTGCCCGGCTGCCCGGCCGTCGGAGGCACCGCCCCGCCAGCCGCCCCGCCCGGAGGCACCCGTCCGAAGCCCTCCGGCAGCCCGGTCTGAGCCATTCAGCGGTGCCCGGCCGAGCCATTCGGCCGCATTCGGGAGGGGTCCCGCCGCACACCGCGTACGGTGTGCCGCGCACGCCTGTGACCCAGCGCACGAGGTACCGCCCCGCTCAACCCCGCGGGCGTGATGTTCGTCATCCCAGTCGAACCGGGTTCGTGCCCCATTGCGGTCCAGGGCGCGGCATATGCCGCGTGCCGGGTGCCGCGCCGCATTCCCCCGTGCCCTCGGCTACCGCTATGGTCCCCGTCTGGTGTGGGGCGTGCGACCGTCGCCCCACCGTGCCCTCGGGGGGAGGGAAGGAACTCAACGCATGCCCGTACCCATACCGCGGCAGAGAGCGGTCCCGGCCGCGGCAGGCGGTCAGGCACCGGCGGTGCCGACGCCCGACGCGTCCCCGGACGGCTCCGGCCGCGCCGGCGGCACGGGCGGCCCCGGCCCCTCCACGAGCCCCGGGCTCACCCTGCTGCTCGTCGAGGACGACCCGGGCGGCTCGCTGAGCCTGCCCGAGCTGGCGGACTCCACGGGCAGGCCCATCCGCATCCGCACCGCCCGCAACCTCACCGAGGTCGAGCGGCTGCTCACGGACGACGTGCACTGCATCCTGCTGGACCTCGCCCTGCCCGACGGCCCCGCGCCGAACGGCGGCACGGGCGGCACCCCGGCCCACGGCACCCCGGCCCACGGCTCCCCGGGCCCCGGCGGGCCGGGCGCCGCGCACGACGCCGCCCACGGGACGGGCCGCGCGCCCGCCGACGCCGACGAGCTGACCACGCTGCGGCAGGTGCTCCGCCTCGCGCCCCGGCACGCCGTCCTCGCCCTGACCACGTCGGGCGACGCCGAGCGCGGCGCGCGGGCGGTGCGGGTCGGCGCCCAGGACTATCTGTTCCGCGACGAGCTGGACGGCCGGCTCCTGAGCCGCGCGATCCAGTACGCGGTGGAGCGCAAGCGCGCGGACGCCGCGCAGCGGCAGCTCACCGAGTCCCGGCTGCGCGCCCAGGAGAACGCCCGCCTGGAGCGGGGCCTGCTGCCGACGCCGCTCCTGGAGGGGTCACCGCTGCGGTTCGCCTCGCGCTACCGTCCGGGCCGCTCCCGCGCCCTGCTCGGCGGCGACTTCTACGACACGGTGCGCACCCCCGACGGCTCCGTACACGTGATGATCGGCGACGTCTGCGGCCACGGCCCCGACGAGGCGGCGCTCGGCGTGGAGCTGCGCATAGCCTGGCGGGCCCTGACGTTCGCGGGCCTGGTCGGCGACGAGCTCCTGTCCACGTTGCAGAAGGTCCTGGAGCACGAGCGGGCGAACGAGGAGATCTTCGCGACGCTGTGCACGGTCGACATCGCGCCGGACGGCCGCCGGGCGGGCCTGTGCCTGGCCGGTCACCCGGCGCCGCTGGTCGCCCGCCCCGGCCTGCCCGCCGAGCTGCTGCCGTACGACAACGGCGGCCCGGCGCTCGGTCTGCTGCCGCGCGCCCGCTGGCCGCGCCAGCAGGTGCAGCTCGGCGGGACCTGGAGCCTGATGCTCTACACGGACGGCCTGATCGAGGGCCGGATCGGCCGGGGCAACCAGCGGCTCGGGCAGGACGGAATGGTGGAGATGGTGCGCCGCAAGCTCGCGGCGGGCCTGCGCGGCGACGCGCTCCTGGAGGCGGCCGTGACCGAGGTGCGGGAGCTCAACGGCGGCGAGCTGACCGACGACGTGGCGGTACTGCTCCTGGACCGCGAGCCGGCCCACGAGCGGGGCGACGAGCGCTAGGCGCCACCGGCGACGAGGCCGGAGCGCCGAGGCCGCCCGCCGCGGGGCGGGACGTCAGCGCCCGCCGTTGTACGGGCCGTACGGACCGTCGCTGCTGGAGCCGCGGCGGCCGCCGCCCCCGCCCATGACCTGGCGAAGGGCGGGGCGTACGTCGACCATGTACACGATCGTGGCGACGAGGCCGATGATCGGCAGGAACGACAGCACGTTGAAGATCAGGTTCACCACGAAGGCGAGCCCGAGGATGATCAGCCAGAACGGCTTGGTCTTCTTGTCGGCCGCCCGATAGGCGTCCTCCCGCCGGACGGCGGCGTCGATGAGCGCGAATCCGCTGAACAGGATCAGGGCCAGCGACAGCAGCCACATGAAGTTCGCGAACCCTTGCATCAGCACAACGTCCACCACCAGTCTCGGCGAATTCGACACGACTCCCGTGCCGTCCGTACGACGTCACGGTACCGCTACCCGCACAACGGACCGGGCACTCCGGGAGTGCCCGGCCGTGTGGGCGGGCGCCCGCCCGAGCGGTGTTACTCGGCGGGCGGCGCGGTCTTCTTCGCGGCCGTCTTCTTGGTGGCCGTCTTCTTCGCGGCGGGCTTGCGGGCCGCAGCGCCCTCGCCCTCCTCCGCGGCGGGGGCGTCCGCTGCGGAGTCCTCCGTGGCGGAAGCGGCGGCGCCTTCGTCCTCACCTGCCTTCGCCTCGGACGCCGAGGACGCCTCAGGCGCGTCGGGCTCGACGGTGTCGGCGAGCTCCACGAGCTCGTCGGCGGCCTCGCCGCGCAGGTTCCGCACGGTCTGCTCGCCGTGCTCGGCGACCTTCTCGTACGTCTCGCGCGCCTGGACCGCGTACTCGACGGCGACGCCGACGCCGCGCAGGGCGAAGTCCTGGGCGTTCTCGCCGATGCGCTTCAGGTCCGTGTCCAGGACGCCGATGAGCTCGCCGACCTTGGTCTGGAGGGCCTCGCGGGCCTCCTTGGCGCGGGCGGCCGCCCGGTCCTGGACGTCCTTGGGGTTGGTGTTGCGCACCGCCTCCAGGCGGGCGGGGGCCTCGGCGGCGAGCTGTTCGAGGGCGCCGGGCACCTTCTTCGCCTGCTGGAGCGCGAGTTCCGCGCCGCCGACGACGAAGTAGAGGGGGGTCGGGTTGGTGACGGCCTTGCGCACCTCGTCGGTGATGGGCATGACGATGGTCCTCCCGGATTGGCTTCAGCTGGGGGGCTGTTCACCCGTGGGCCGACGGCCCTCGGGGTTGGCATCACTGCCGCCGGCCGTGCGGGGTCCGTCAGCGGTGGGGGCCGGTGCGCCGTCCCGGGCGCCGTCCTGGGCGCTCCCGGGATCCGCACCGTTCGAGTACGAGGACGCGTACGCGTCCGTGGCCGAGGGCTCCGACGTCTCCGAGGGCGCGGTCACGAAGCCGTTCTCCTTGCGGAACGACTCGTAGATCTGCAGGAGCACCTGCTTCTGCCGCTCGTTGATGGACGGGTCGGCCAGGATGACGGCGCGCGTCTCCAGCTCGTCCCGCTCCTTCTCGTCGAGGATCCCGGCCCGGACGTAGAGCGTCTCGGCGGAGATCCGCAGCGCCTTGGCGACCTGCTGGAGCACCTCGGCACTCGGCTTGCGCAGCCCGCGCTCGATCTGGCTCAGATACGGATTGGACACCCCGGCGGCATCGGCGAGCTGACGCAACGACAGCTGCGCGTTGCGCCGCTGCTCGCGCAGGTACTCACCGAGATTGCCGACGTTGAGCGATGCCATGTTCCCGATGGTGCCCCGCCTTGCTAACTATTGCAAGCGGCTGCTTGCAAAAGTGCGCCACGCCACGTACGGCCAAGCCGACCGGGACGCGTTCGGTGGAACCTGGCCGGGCGTGCTGGGACAGGCCCTAGAGACGTGTCGCAGTCCGGACAAGGTCGGCGACGGCTCTGGACCGGCTGTGCGGGGGCCAGGCGATCACGGTGGTCACTGTCGGCGCGTCCAGCACGGGCACGGCCGCGAGGTCGCCCTGCAGTTGGGCTCGGCACGACTCCGGTGAGACCGCGCAGGCACGGCCGAGCGCGACGAGCTGCAACAGCTGCGCGTGATCGCGGACCTGCGGGCCGGGGCCGGGCGGGTAGGTGCCGTCGGGGTCGGGCCAGCGTGGCAGGGGCAGGCCCGGCAGCCCGGTGATGTCGGCCATGCGCACATGGGCCCTGACGGTGAGCGGATGCCCGGCCGGCAGTACCGCGACCTGGCCTTCCGTGCTGAGTTCCTCGGTGTCGAACCCGGACGTCGAGTCGAACGGAGGGTGCAGCAGCGCCACGTCGGCCCGGCCCGTGCGCAGGAGTCGTTCCTGCTCGGCCGGCCCGCACAGGAGGACCTCGACCGGGACCGCTCCGGGTTCGGCGGCGTACGCGTCGAGCAGCTTCGCCAGCAGTTCACTGGAGGCGCTGGCCTTCGTGACCAGGACCAGGCCAGGACGGCCGGTGGGGGCAAGCGCAGCTCGGCGGGTGCGGCGTTCAGCAGCGTCGACCGCGTCGAGGGCCGCGCGGCCCTCGGCCAGCAGCACCGAACCGGCCTCGGTCAGTGTGACCGTGCGGCTGGTCCGATCCAGCAGCACTGCCCCGAGCCTGCGTTCGAGCTGCTGGATCGCCCGTGACAAAGGCGGCTGCGCCATGCCGAGCCGCCGCGCGGCGCGCCCGAAGTGCAACTCCTCAGCGACCGCGACGAAGTAGCGCAGTTCCCGGGTCTCCATACGTCCACGCTATCCCGGATCAATACCCGGACGGTATCGCTGCCCACCCGATCGGTCTTGGACCCCAGCCGGAGTCCGAGGACAGCATGGCCCCATGAGTGAACGAACGATTGCGCTGGTCACCGGCGCGAACAAGGGAATCGGCCACGAGATCGCCGCGGGCCTCGGCGCCCTCGGCTGGAGCGTCGGCGTCGGCGCACGCGACGATCAGCGCCGTAAGGCTGCGGTGGAAGGACTGCGCGCGGTCGGCGTCGACGCGTTCGGCGTACCGCTGGACGTGACCGATGACGCGAGCGCGACGGCCGCCGCACGGCTGATCGAGCGGCAGGCGGGGCGCCTCGACGTGCTCGTCAACAACGCCGGCATCGCCTGCAGTCCACCGCAAAAGCCCACCCAAGTCGATCCCGTCACCATCCGGACGGTCGTGGAGACCAACGTGGTCGGCGTCATCCGCGTCACCAACGCGATGATGCCGCTGCTGCGCCGCTCCGCTGCACCGCGGATCGTGAACATGTCCAGCAGTGTCGGCTCCCTCACCCGGCAGTCAGGAACCGCTGCCGAGCAGACGGTGGGTCCGGTGGACGGGGCGTACTCGACGTCCAAGACGTTCCTGAACGCAGTCACCCTCCAGTACGCCCGGGAGCTGAGCGGCACGAACATCCTGATCAACGCCGGCTGCCCCGGCTACGTCGCGACCGACCTCAACGGCTTCCGCGGCGTGCGCACCCCCGAACAGGGCGCGGCGATCGCCATCAGACTCGCGACCCTGCCCGACGACGGCCCGACCGGCCAGTTCTTCGAAGACGCGGGCACAGTGCCCTGGTGATGTGTACGGCGACCATCACCCGCCAAGTGAGACCGCCCGGCTGCTCTGGTGGTCGGCCTGGTTCAGCTCCGCATCGTGGCGAGCCAGTCGGTCAGCAGGCTGTTGACCTCGTCGGGGCGTTCCTGCTGGATCCAGTGGCCGCAGCCTTCCAGGAGGTGGGAGGCCGACAGGCGGGGGAGGGTCGTGGGGTAGGCGTCGATGGCGTCGGCCATCCAGGTGGTGGAGGCGTCCAGGGTGCCGCCGATGAACAGGGCGGGCTGTTTGATCGGGGCTCCGCGGTGGGGGGCGAGGTCTTCCCAGTCGCGGTCCATGTTGCGGTAGCGGTTGAGGGCGCCGGTCAGGCCGGTGCGCTCGAACTCCGCGGCGTAGATGTCGAGGTCCTCCTCGCTCAACCATGCCGGGAGCGGGCCGGCGGGGAAACGGTCGCGCAGCCGGCCGCCGCGGGCGACGAAGTGCGGGTCGGGCTCGCCCTCGGCCGGCATGGTGTCGGCGGACAGGGCCGCGTAGAAGCCGGCGAGCCAGTTCCGGACGTCGGGCTCGATCTCCGCCTCGGCACGGCCGGGCTCCTGGAAGTAGGAGACGTAGAACTCCTGCTCGGGGCCGCCGATCCGGCCGAAGACATCGGTGGGGCGGGAGCCGCCGGGCGGCGCGTAGGGGACGCTCAGCAAGCCGACCGCGCGGAAGACTCCGGGGTGGAGCAGGGCGGAGGTGGCGGCGATGTTGGAGCCCCAGTCGTGGCCGACGATCACCGCGCTGTCCTCGCCGAGGGCGCGCACGACGGCGACGTTGTCCTCCACCAGGTCGAGCATCCGGTAGGCGTCGGTCGCGGCGGGCTTGGAGGAGCGGCCATAGCCGCGTACGTCGATCGCCACTGCCCGGAACCCGGCCGCGGCGAGGGCCGGGAGCTGGTGGCGCCAGGAGTACCAGGACTCGGGGAAGCCGTGCACGAGCAGGATCAGCGGGCCGGTGCCCTGCTCCACCAGGTGCAGGCGCCCGGCTGGGACCTGGACGGTGCGGTGGCGCAGTGCGGCGGTCGGCTCGGGTCGCATGCGGGAGCTCCTCGGTTCGTGGGCGGCCGGAGGGAACCCCTCGATCATGCGATGCGGCGGCCACTCGGCGCGATGAGCGTTGCCATTCCGGCAAGGTTGCCCCGACGGGCTTGAACCTCAAGGAGAACGTCTGCGACTGCGCGCCCACCAGCCGCTGGTCGCGGGACTGGTGACAGAACGGCTGCTGAACGAGCAGGTGTGACAAGCCGCGTGCCTCGTCGGTGACGACCACACTGCTTCGGTCGGCCTCATTCGCCACGTCGTCCCGGTCGATCGGATGCGCCCGCGACGCCGACATCGGCCCGAGCGGCGGGGAGCAGTGGCACGTCCTGCTCGACCCCGAGGGCAACGAGTCCTGCCTCCTGCGGGCCCGCCTGAGCTGAGCGCCGCCCTCCCCCGCGGCTGTCACGTGGCCGTGCGCCGGGGCGCGTACGCCCACCTCGGTACGGAGGACTGGGCCACCGGGCCCACCGCGACGGCGTACAGGACCGTGCCGACGCCCACGGTGCCGCCGAGGAGCCAGCCCGCGGCGAGGACGGTGAGTTCGATGCCGGTGCGGACCGTGCGCAGGGAGCGGCCGGTCGCGGCGGTCAGGCCGGTCATCAGGCCGTCGCGGGGGCCGGGGCCGAAGCGGGCACCCACGTAGACGGCGATCGAGAAGCCGTTCAGGAGGATGCCCGCCGTCAGGAGGGCGATCCGCGCCGGGAGGCCCGCGGGCTCCGGGACGAGCCAGAGGCCCGCGTCCGCCACGCCGCCCACGAGGGCGATGTTGGCGAAGGTGCCGAAGGTCGGCCTCTGCCGCAGCGGGATCCACAGGGCGAGGACGGCCGCGCCCACCAGCGTGGTCAGCGCCCCGAAGCTGAGCGGGGTGTGGCGCTCCAGGCCCTGGTTCAGGACGGCCCACGGGTTGACGCCCAGGGCGGCGCGGACCGTGAGCGCGACGCTGAAGCCGTACAGGGCCAGGCCGACGAGGAGTTGGGGGATCCGTCGGGCGGGGCCTTCGGCGAAGGGGAGGTAGGTGAGGGGTGGGGGCGGTGTCCGTCGGGCCGGGCTCCGCTGCCGCCCGTCCTCGTGCGCCGCCCCCGGCCCCGCGCCCCGCCTCTTCCGCTGATGCCCCGCATCGGGTCCCACGCCCCGCTCCTCCCTTTCGCCTGCCGCCCGGTGGGTGACTCCGCCGCTACCGCGGCGGGGTTTCCCACCCGCAGGGGCCCCGAGCCGGGCACCCCACAGGCCGCTTGCCAATGGCCAGAGTCTGTACAGTCATTGGCCTTGAAAGCATGGCCAATCTCCGGGGAGTGGTATGGCCGAGCGGAACCTGGGCAGTCAGCAGCTCGCCGCACTGCTGCCCGGCGCGGCGGACGCCCGGCCCGCCTACCGGCACCTCGCCCAGGCCATCGGCGACCTGGTGCTCGACGGACGGATCGCGCTGCGGGTGCGGCTGCCCGCCGAGCGGGAGCTGGCCCTCGCGCTCGGGGTCAGCAGACCCACCGTCACCGCCGCCTACGACCTGCTGCGCGAGAGCGGCTACGCGCACAGCCGCCGGGGCTCCGGCACCTGGACCGCGCTGCCCGAGGGGCGGGCGCCCAGCGGGGTCACCCGCGCCCTCGCGCCGCCGGACGCCGCCATCGACCTGGCCAGGGCCGCGCCGGGGCTGCCCGAGCACGCCGTGACCGACGCGCTCGCCGCGGCCGCGCCCCGGATCGCCGCGCACACGCGGAGCCCGGGCTACCACCCGTACGGGCTGCCGGAGTTGCGCGCCGCCGTCGCCGAGCGGTTCACCCGGCGCGGCCTCGCCACCGTGCCCGAGCAGATCCTGGTGACCTCCGGCGCCCAGCACGCGCTCACGCTGGTCCTCGGGCTCCTCTCAAGCCCGGGCGACCGGGTCCTGGTCGAGAGCCCCTCGTACCCGAACGCCCTGGAGGCGCTGCGCCGCGCCCGGCTCCGCCCGGTGTCCGTCCCCATGGCCGACGACGGTTGGGACGCGGAGCTCGTCGAGTCGACGCTGCGCCAGGCCGTGCCCCACCTGGCCTATCTCATCCCGGACTTCCACAACCCGACCGGGCTGCTCATGCCGGACGGCACCCGGGCCCGGGTGCTGCGCGCCGCGCACCGCTGCGGCACCTGGCTGGTCGTCGACGAGACCCTCGCGGACCTCGCCCTGGACGTCCCGGCCCCGCGCCCCACCGCCGTCCACGCCGCGCCCGGGGCGGCCGCGCAGGTCATCACCGTCGGTTCGATGAGCAAGAGCCACTGGGGCGGACTGCGGGTCGGCTGGCTGCGCGCGCCCGCGCGCCTCGTGACCGAGCTGGCCGCCCAGCGCGTCGCGGGCGACCTGGGCGGCCCGGTCGTGGACCAGTTCCTCGCCCTGCACTTCCTGGAGCGGGCGGACACCTCGGTGCCGGAGCGGATCGCGCGCCTGCGCGAGCAGCGGGACACGCTCACCGGGGCACTCGCCGCGCACCTGCCGGGGTGGACCTGGCGGCAGCCGCCCGGCGGGCTCTCGCTCTGGGCGGACCTGGGCGCGCCCGTCTCCGCCGCGCTCGCCGAACGGGCCCTGGACTACGGCGTGCGGATCGAGGGCGGCGCCTGCTTCGCCGCCGACCCGGGCGTGTTCGAGCAGCGGCTGCGCATCCCGTTCACCACCGGCCCGGACGCGCTGCGCGAGGCCGTGCGCCGGCTGGCCGCCGCGCTCGCCGACGACCGGCCGCTGCCGTCGGCCGCGCCCCGGCCGCGCTGGGTCGTCTGAGGCGGGACCCCGGCGTCCGCGCCGGGCCCACGGCGTCCATGCCGGGTCCGCGTCGCCCGCGTCGGGTCCGCGTCGGGTCCGCGGCGCCCGCGTATCATCCGGACACCTATTCGATCTTCCGGTGGCCGGGGGGCCGCCGTGAACCAATGGGGGGACCCATGCGCCACAGAGCGCTCACCGCGGCGGGCCTGTGCACCGCCGTCGTCCTGGGAGCCGTCGGCCTGGCGCCGACCGCGAGCGCGGCCGGACCGGAGAAGGCGCCCGGCGGCGCCCGACCGGCCGTCGACGGACCGGACTTCAACGGGGACGGCTACCCGGACCTGGCCGTCGGCGCGCACACCGCGACCGTCGACGGCGTGCAGCGGGCGGGCGCCGTCACCGTCGCCTACGGCTCCGCGCACGGGCTGACGTACGAGACCGCGCACGTCATCGGCCAGGGCACGCCGGGCGTCCCGGGCGATCCCGTTCCGGACGCGCGCTGGCGCGAGGCCAGTTCCTACGGCGATCTGGACGGCGACGGGTACGACGACCTGGTCGTGCACTGGCTCCAGAAGAACACGGTGCTGTGGGGCGGCAAGGACGGCATCACCGGCGCGGGCACCGCCCTGCCGCCCGGTGACTACCGGGCGGACTCCCCCAAGCTGCTCGGCGGCGGCGCGGGCGTGGGCGACGTCAACGGCGACGGCGTCGACGACTTCGTCAGCCGCGGCCACAACGGCCTCTCGTACGGCGTCTCCGTGC
Organism: Streptomyces sp. AN091965; assembly: GCF_022698285.1. NCBI lineage: Bacteria > Bacillati > Actinomycetota > Actinomycetes > Kitasatosporales > Streptomycetaceae > Streptomyces > Streptomyces sp. AN091965. Next base: position 4,710,778 of record NZ_JALDMY010000001.1, read on the forward strand.
TGCTCGGCCCGCTGAACCGGGAGACGGGCAAGCCCGCGGGCATCTGGCACCGCGACTCCGGGAAGGCCGACAAGCTCGTCATCGGCACCGTCTACGTGGGCGACCTGACCGGCGACGGCATCGACGACGTCGTGGCCAGTGGCGGTGTCGTCCTCGGCAGCGGCAAGCCGGGCGGCGTCGTCCTCAAGGGCTCCAAGGACGGCATGGTCAAGGGCAGCGCGTTCAAGGCCCCGTACCGGCACGGCACCGTCCTGCCGTCCGCGTTCGGCGATCTGAACAAGGACGGCTACCAGGACCTGGTCACCGGCCACCCGGACCAGAACAAGGTGTACGTGACGTACGGCGGCCCCGACGGTACGGGCCTGACGTCCCGCTCGTACTCCCAGGCGAGCGCGGGGGTGCCGGGCGTCGACGAGGCGGGCGACAGGTTCGGCTCCGCGGTGGCGATCGGCGACACCGACGCGGACGGGTACGCGGACCTCGTCGTCGGCGCCTCGTACGAGACCGGCTCCGACCCGGTGGCGACGGCGGGGGCGGGCGCGGTGACCGTACTGCGCGGCGGCCCGTCCGGGATCACCACCGAGGGCGCGCGGACGCTCACGCAGAACTCCAAGGGCGTGCCCAGCACGTCGGAGGCCGACGACCACTTCGGCGCGGCGGTGGCCGTGACCGGCGCGGGCGGCCGCCCCGAGGTCCTCGTGGGCGGCAACGGCGAGGACGGCTTCAAGGGCCGCGTCTGGCGGCTGCCGACCGGGCCCGGCGGCGTCACCGGCACCGGCGCCACCGGCTTCGGGCTGGACGCCCTGGGCGGTCCGGCGGGCGGGGGCAACTTCGGGTACCGGATGGTCGGTTGATCCGGCACCCGGGCGCTCAGCGGTTGGCGACCCGGTTGAAGGAGGCCTTGGCCCACACGTAGCCGAGCACGGTCAGGGCGGTCAGCCAGGCCAGGGAGATCCAGCCGTCATTGCCGATCCCGGTGCCCAGGAGCAGACCGCGCACCGTCTCGGTGATCGGTGTGAAGGGCTGGTACTCCGCGAACCAGCGGATCCCGGCGGGCATCGAGTCCGGCGGGACCACCGCCGAGCCCAGGAAGGGCAGGAACGCCAGCGGCAGCGGCGCGTTGGAGGCCGTCTCCACGCTCTCGGAGCCGAGGCCGATCGCCGCCGAGAGCCAGGCGAGCGCGAACGCCAGGAACAGCAGCAGGCCGAGGACCGCCGCCCACTCCAGGACGTGGGCGTTGGAGCGGAAGCCGACCGCGAGGGCGACGCACACGATGAGCAGGAGGCTGACCGCGGTCTGCACCACGTTGCCGAGGACGTGTCCGACGAGGACCGAGGCCCGGGAGATCGACATCGTCCGGAAGCGGTTGATGATGCCCTCGGTCATGTCGGTGCACACCGAGACGGCCGTGGCGATCGAGCTGGTGGCGATGGCCATCAGGAGGATGCCGGGGGTGATGTAGTTGGTGTACGCGTCCCGGCCGCCACCGCCCCCGACGCCGGGTACGTCGATGCCGTCGCCCAGCGGGGCGCCGAAGACGTAGACGAACATCAGCAGCATCAGGACCGGCAGGACCACGACCGACAGGGTCAGCGAGGGGTACCGCTGGGCGTGCTTGAGGTTGCGGCGCAGCATCGTCATCGAGTCGCGCAGCGCGTAGGTGGTGGTGCTCATCGCTGAGCCTCCTTCACGGCGGTGCCCGCGGTGACGGGCCTGCGGTCCTGGCCGGTCAGGGACAGGAAGACGTCGTCCAGGTCGGGGGTGTGCACGGTGAGCGCCTCCGCCTGGATGCCGGAGCCCTCCAGGACGTCGAGGACGGCGCGCAGGACGGGGATGCTGCCGTCGCTGGGGACCTGGAGCGTGAGCTCGTCGTCGTCGCGCGTGACGGTGGACAGGGCGAGGCGGTCGGTGGCGGCGTTCAGCTGGTGGATGTCGTTGAAGCGCAGGCGGATGTGGCCGCCGGGGATGCGGCGCTTGAGCTCTTCGGCGGTGCCCTCGGCGACGATCTTCCCGCCGTCGAGCACCGCGATGCGGTCGGCCAGTTGGTCGGCCTCTTCCAGGTACTGCGTGGTCAGGAAGATGGTGGTGCCGCCCGCGACCAGGTCGCGGATCAGGTCCCACATGGTGCGGCGGCTGCGCGGGTCAAGGCCGGTCGTCGGCTCGTCGAGGAAGATCACGCTCGGGCGGCCGACCAGCGTCATCGCCAGGTCCAGTTTGCGGCGCATGCCGCCGGAGAAGGTCGAGGCGGGCTTGCGCGCCACGTCGGCGATCTCGAAGCGCTCCAGGAGTTCGGCGGCGCGGCGTCTGCCCTCGGCCCGGTCCAGGTGCAGCAGGTCCGCGATGAGGAGCATGTTCTCCTCGGCGGTCAACAGGCCGTCCACCGCGGCGAACTGCCCCGTCACGCCGATGGACTCGCGGACCGCGTCCGCGTGGCGGACCAGGTCGTGGCCCGCGATCTGGGCCGTGCCGCCGTCGTGGGCGATCAGGGTGGAGAGGATCTGCACGGTGGTCGTCTTGCCCGCACCGTTCGGACCGAGGAGCGCGAAGGTCGTGCCGGGCGCGACGCTCAGGTCGATCCCGTCGAGCACGACCTTCTCGCCGTACGCCTTGCGCAGCCCTTGTGCGGCGATCGCTTTCGGCGGAGCGGTCAAACCGGTGGTGGCAGTCATCGTGCCGCCTCCTTGCTTCGTTTCTTCCGTGACTGGTGCGATCCGGTGCTGTGTGCGCCCCGGGACGGGGGCGCGTCAGGCGGAGGCGGAGCGGACCACGATGTCGCCGTAGCCGGTGCGGGCCGAGATCTCGACGGTCTCGGCGCCCGGCGCGGGGCCCGCGGCGGAGCCGAGCGCGTTGCGCACCGCGCCGAACTGGGAGTTGGCCTCCAGCCAGGCCACGCTGGAGTCGCGGATGCCGACCTCCAGGTCGCCGATGGCGGCCTCCATGGTGACGCGGCCGCGGGCGACGTCGGCAAGCTTGATGCTGCCGTTGTCGGCCTTCGCGTCGACGGCGGCGTGTGCGACGCCGACGTAGATGTTGCCGTTGGCGGTGGTGGCGCGCAGGTCGCCGGTGATCTCGCCGATGCTGGTGTCGTTCTTGTGGTTCCTGACGGTGGCGGTGCCGGTGATGTCGCCGAGGTCGACCTGGCCCGCCGCCTCGACCTCGACGTCGCCGGTGGCCCGCGAGAGGCGGACCGCGCCGAAGCCGGTCTTGAGGTAGGCCGCGCCGGTCTCCGCGACGGAGATGTCACCGGCGGACGACTCGAAGCGGCAGTCCCCGAGGCGGCCCTCGGTCCAGAAGGAACCGGCGGCGGTCACGCCCCGGACGTCCGAGCCGGACGGCAGCTCCACGGTGACCTCCACCGAGCCGCTCTTGCCGAACACGGACCGCTGCTTGGGGCCCTTGACGACCAGGCGGCCGTCGACGCACGAGACCTCGACCTGCTGGGCGGCCTTCACGTCGGCGCTCTCGCCGTCGTCGGTCGGCGCCACCGTGACGACGGTGTCGAGGCGCTTGGTGGCGGTGAAGCGGGCGGTGCCCATGTCGAACTCGACGAGGGCGGAGAGCGGTTCGGGGGTGTCGAAGGTAGGCATGGCCGTCCTGTTCCGATCGTTGGGTCCGGCGCCGCCGGTGGGCGCCCTGAACTTCATGACGCCAGCATGGCATCACCATGGCGCCAACGCAAGCCCGCTTGGCGCAAGGGTGGCGCCACGGGGCGTGAAGCGGGGCGCACAGCGCGTTGACCCATCACACCGGATGCCGTCTGACCTGGCGTTATTCATGTACGCGCGTACGCCGGAGCCGCGTGCGCCACGCGCGCCATCCAGGAACGGAACGCCGCCCTCAGAGGCATTACGAGAGGGGCAATAGGGGCGCTTGGCACCGCCGGTGCGCCACAGAGATGCCGGTCACGGCACCTGAGGTGCCGCAGGCCGTCAGCCGGCCGGGGCCGCCGGGGCCCGCAGCCCCGCCAGCGCCGCCGTCACCGTGCGCCGCAGCGCCTCCGTGCCCGCACCGGCGCGCGAGCGCAGGTTCACGCCGTACGCGAGCAGGACCAGCGTCTCGGCGGTGGCATCGAGGTCGGCCCCCGGCGCGAGCTGCCCCTCGGCGCGGGCCGATGCCAGGGCGGCCGCCATCGCGTCCCGCAGCCGCCGGTGGTGCTCGTCCAGGACGGCGCGGACGTCGGGGTCCTCGGCCTCGCCGCCCGCGTAGGCGTTGACGAGCATGCAGCCCCAGCCCGCGTACTCGCCGCGGCAGCGCTGCTCGATCAGGCCCTCGAAGGCCTCCTGGATCGCGGGCAGGCCGCGCCCGTCGCCCGCGAGGCGCTCGCACGCCGGGTACGCGCGCTCGCGCACGTAACGGCGCAGGGCGGCCAGGTAGAGCTGGCGCTTGCCGCCGAAGGTGGCGTACAGGCTGGAGCGGTTGAGCCCCGTCTCGGCGGTGACGGTCTGGATGGAGACGGTGGCGGCGCCGAGCCGCCAGAAGAGGCGCTCGACGCGCTCCAGAGCCGCGTCGGGGTCGAAGTGCTTGATGTCGGGCACCGCGCCCCCTCCCCGGTCGATTCCTGAACTGGCCGTTCCAAGTTAGCCCTTGACGCCCGCACGGGGCCACCACCATCCTGAAACGGTCGTTCCAAGATAAGCGCGGCGGCCACCCGCCCGCGCCGCCGGGACGGCGAGCACGCGGCATCGACGACCACGCGGCACCCACGAGAAGGACGGCCCCGCATGAGCCTGCGCGACGAACTCCGCTTCCTCCACGACAACCGCCACCTCAAACTGTCCGCCGACACCATGGCGACCATGGACCGCAACGCCGAGGCGCTCGCCGTATCCGGCATCACGGACCGGGCCGTCGGCGTCGGGGCACGGGCCCCGCTCTTCACCCTCAAGTCGGCGACGGGCGCGGAGGTTTCGCTGGCCGGGCTGCTCGCCGAGGGGCCGGTCGTGCTCACCTTCTACCGGGGCGCCTGGTGCCCGTTCTGCAATCTGGCGCTGCGCGCGCTCCAGGAGCACCACGACGCGGTCACCGCCCGCGGCGCCCGGCTCGTCGCCGTCTCGCCGCAGGTCCCCGACGAGTCGCTGTCCCTGACGGAGAAGGAGGGCCTCGCCTTCGACGTGCTCAGCGACCTCGGCTCGGACGTCGCCAAGAGCTACGGCATCGCCTTCGACCTGGGCGAGGAGCTGGGCGCGCTCTACGACGGCCTCGGCTTCGAGCTCCAGCGCGTCAACGGCGGGCACGGCCGCACCCTGCCCCTGCCCGCGACGTACGTCATCGACTCCGCGGGCGTCGTCCGCTGGGCGTTCGTGGCGACCGACTACGCGCTGCGCGCCGAGCCCGCCGACGTGCTCGCGGCGCTCGACGCCCTCGGCGCCGACGCCTGAGCCGCCGCGCGCAGCGCCTGCCGGGCGGCAGGTCCGGCACGGCGAGCCGCAGCGGGTCCCGGCACAGCTCCTGACGCACATAGGTCGGAAAGATCCGCTGGACCGAAAGATCGACCGGACCGCAAGGTGGGGCACATGACCGAGACCTCCGCTTCCGCCCGTACGACGCCGTGGTTCGCGCGCCCCGCCGCCCGCGCCTGGACCTGCGCGCCCGCCCCGGCCGGCGTCCGGGACTTCCACGCGTCCCTGCCCGGGTACGCGCCCACACCCCTGACGGAACTCCCCTCGCTGGCAGCCGAGTTGGGAGTGGGGCGGGTCTTCGTCAAGGACGAGTCGGCGCGGCTCGGGCTGCCCGCGTTCAAGGTGCTCGGCACGTCGTGGGCCGTGCACCGGCTGCTCGCGGACCGTCCGGCCGGGGAGCGCGTGGAGTTCGTGACGGCGACCGACGGCAACCACGGCCGCGCGGTGGCCCGCGAGGCACGGCGGCTCGGCCACGGCGCCCACGTCTTCGTGTCGCAGGGAGTGCACCCCGGGGCGGCCGCCGCGATCGAGGGCGAGGGGGCGCGGGTCACGCGGGTCGCCGGGGACTACGACCGGGCGGTCCGCGAGGCCGCCGCGGCGGCGCGCGCCGCCGCGCACGCGGTACTCGTCCAGGACACCGCCTGGCCTGGCTACGCGGAGGTGCCCGCGCTGATCGTCGAGGGGTACGCCACGCTGTTCGCGGAGGTCGACGAGCAGCTCGCGGCGGCCGGGGCCGGGGCGCCCGGCCTGGTCGTGGTGCCCGTCGGCGTGGGCTCCCTGGCGCAGGCCGCCGTCACGCACTACCGCGGCCGCCCCGCCCCCGGGACCGCCCCCGCGCTGCTCGCCGTCGAGCCGACCGCGGCGGCACCCGCCCTCGCGAGCCTCACGCGCGGCGAGCCCGTCACCGTGCCCACCCGCACGACGGCCATGGCGGGCCTGAACTGCGGCACGCTCTCCAGCCTCGCCTGGCCGTACCTGCGCGACGGCCTCGACGCGGCCACCGCCGTACCGGACACCGCAGCCGCGACGGCCCTCCACGACCTGACCGCCCTCGGCGTCCCCTCGGGCCCGTGCGGCGCCGCGCCCCTCGCGGGCGCCCGAGCAGCACTGACGGGGGCCGACCGCCGAGCCGCCCTCGCGGTGACACCGACCACGACGGTGGTGCTCCTCAGCACAGAGGGCAGGGAAGCCAACCCGCACGGTTGATGGTTCTCACCCCTCCAGCAGCCGCCCCGCCAGCCGCTCCACCCGCGCGTGCCACGCCGCCCGCGCACCTCCCGGATCCACGGCTCCCGCGTGCGTCAGCACGAGCCGCGCCCCGTAGCCCGTCCCGTCGAGCAGCCGCACACGCACCTCGCCGCCCCCGGCCACCTCGTACGCCACCAGTTCCGGCACCCGCACCTCCGTGACCTCCCCGGCCAGGACGCCGTCGGCGACGAGGCCCTCCGGTGCCTCGGAGCCCTTGAGGACCTCGTCGCCGTCGGTGAGCGCGGCCCAGACGACGTCGGCGGGCCGCACCAGCTGGCGTTCGAAGCGGACGGTGCCGTCGGTGGTGATCTCGCCGCCGCCGAGGTCGAACTGTTCCAGGTACGCCTCATGCAGCTCGCCCGTGTCGTGGGCGCGGGCCGGTTCCGCGGTGCCGTCCAGGAGTTCGCCGAGCGCGCTGACGCACAGGTGCCACCCGGCGCCGAAGCTCGGGGCGCCGAACCGGTCGGCGAAGGTGTGCACGAGCGTGAGCAGCGAGCCTCCGGTCTCCGGGTCCGGCGCGACCTCCCAGCGCAGGTGGTCGTCGCCCCAGGTGAACGCGTACAGGCGGGGCGCCTCGACGTCGGTCGGCTCACCCGCGCCCGCCTCGGACGGGAACCAGTGCTTCAGGAGCTCGGGCCGGGTGAGGGCGGCCCAGACCCGCTCGGGCGGGTGGCCGATGCGCCGCTCCATGCGCAGCGCGTGCCGCCCGCCGGGGGCCGTGGTCAGGGTGTCGGCGCGGGGGTTCATGAGGGTACGTCCTCCATCGCGAGGCCGAAGGCGGGCAGGACGACTTCTTGTCCCGCAGTAAATAGAACCATCTATCCAGTGCCAAATTAGGAAGGGACACCCCGGCCTCCTAGGCCGCCCGCCACGGCAACTCCCTGCTGTGCACCACCTCAAGACTCGACACCGCCCGGGTCAGGACCACGTACAGCCGGTGCCGTCCGCGCTCCTCCGCCTCCGCGATCGCGGCCGGTTCGACCGCCACCACGTGGTCGTACTCCAGGCCCTTGGCCACCGACGCGGGGACGACCGTGACGCGCGCGCCCAGCTCGTCCGGGCCCGCCGCCCCGATGCCCGCGCCGGCGAGCGCGGCGCGCAGCGCGTCCGTGGCGGCGTCGGCCGCGATGACGCCGATGGAGCCCTCGCGGGCGAGGGCTCCGCGGACCGCCGTGACGGCGCCGCTCAGCACGTCCGGCACCCGCCGGACCGCGAGGTCGCCGTCGCGGCGCAGGGAGCGCGCGGGCGGCACGTCGACGTCGAGCCCGGCGAGCAGGTCGTTGGCGAGCGTGACGATGGCCCGCGGGACGCGGAAGCCGGTGGTGAGCGGGGTGACCTGGGTGTCCGGCTTGCCGAGGTGGGCGAGGAGCTCGGGCCAGGCGCGGGCGGCCCACGGCGTGGTGCCCTGCGCGAGGTCGCCGAGGACGGTGACGGAGCCGAAGCCGACGCGGCGCGCGATGGCACGGCACTCCATCGGCGAGAGGTCCTGCGCCTCGTCGACCACGATGTGACCGTAGCCCTCGGGCCGTTCCACGAGGCCCGCGAGCTCGTCGAGGAGGACGAGGTCGGCAGCCGACCACCGCGCCGACCTGGACGAACGGGGCGGCCTGGCCCACACGATCGCCCGCTGCTCCGCGGGCGAGAGGAGGCCGTCACAGGCCCGGGCCAACGCCCCCGCGTCCCCGAGGAGTTCGCAGAGGACCTCTTCGGGGCGGGCCTTCGGCCAGGCCGCGTCGACGAAGGCGGAGACGGGCCGCGCCCGGGAGACCTTCTGCACCCAGGTGTTGTTCATCGGGCCCGCGCGGCGCTCGGCCTGGTCCTGGATGTGGCGGACGGCGCGGCTGCGGACGCGCTCGCGGCCGGTGTCGTAGGGCGGTTCCTCCGCGCGGACGTCCGCGACGATCCGCTCCAGGTCGGCGGCGGGGATCCGCCAGCGGTACGAGCCGTCCGGCAGGGCGAGGTCGGCGGCGACGGGCGTCACGCGCGCGTAGAGGGCGCGGCGCAGCACCTCCGCCATCCGGGCGTCGTGCTTGACGGCCGCGGCCCGCTCGTCGTCGTACGCCGTGACGGGCTGCCGGGCGATCTCGTCCTGGACGGTGGACTGGCGCACCCCGGTCTCGCCGAGGGAGGGCAGGACCTCGGCGATGTACCGCAGGAAGGTGCGGTTGGGGCCGAGGATCAGCAGGCCGGAGCGGCGGACGCGCTGCGGGTGGGTGTAGAGGAGGTAGGCCGCGCGGTGCAGGCCGACGGCGGTCTTGCCGGTACCGGGGGCACCCTGAACGCACACGGAGGCGGTGAGGGCGGCCCGGACGAGGTCGTCCTGCTCGGGCTGGATGGTGGCGGCGATGTCGCGCATCGGGCCGACGCGGGGCCGCTCGATCTCCCCGGCGACGATGCGGCTCGGCGCGGCCGCCTTGCCGGACGTCAGGTGTTCGTCCTCCAGGCCGGTGAGGTCGGCGGATTCCCCTTTGCTGCCGGGTGCCCAGCCGAAGCGGCGGCGGACGGCCACGCCCTGCGGATCGCGGGTGCCCGCCTGGTAGAAGGCGCGCGACACGGGCGCCCGCCAGTCGACGACCAGTGGGGGCGCGGCCGGGTCCTCGGTGATGCGCAGCCGTCCGATGTGATAGCGCTGGCCGCGGTGGTCGCCCGCGTCCGCCGCCTCGGGGTCGAAGTCGAGCCGCCCGAAGTACAGGGGGCCTTGCGGGAGTTCGCTCATCTCCTTGGCCCTGCTGCGCAGCTGGTAGCCGAGCACTTCGGCGTCGGCGCCGGACGCGGAGGCGTTCTCGCCGCTGATCACCTGTTCCTGGGCCCCGTCCACCATCGCGGCGAGGGCGGCGCGGCAGGTGTCGTGGTAGCCGCGCTCCCGTGCGAGCTCTTCGTCGAGTGGTGTCATGCCGACGAGCGTAGCAAAATACGTTACTCAGTTACATTTTTTACTGAGGCTCACTTTGGGCTACGCTGGCACCATGACCGGTACGACGGACACGCCCCCGCACACCGACCCGGCCCCCGTCGGCCTGCGGCAGCTCAAGAAGCGGCGCACGCAGCAGACGATCTCCGACACGGCGGTCGCGCTCTTCCTGGAGCGCGGCTTCGACAAGGTGTCGGTCGCGGAGGTGGCGGCCGCGGCGGAGGTCTCCAAACCCACGCTGTTCCGATACTTCCCGGCCAAGGAGGACCTGGTCCTGCACCGGTTCGCCGACCACGAGGACGAGGCGGCCCGCGTGGTCGCGGCCCGCGGCGACCGCTCCCCGCTGACGGCGCTGCGCGACCACTTCCACGCCGGGCTCGACCGCCACGACCCGGTCACCGGTCTCAGCGACCACCCCGACGTGCTCGCCTTCCACCGGCTGCTCTACGGCACCCCGGCCCTGACGGGTCGCCTGTACGCCTACCAGGACCGGGCCGAACGCGCCCTCGCCCACGCCCTCGCCGCCCCAGCCGCCGAAGCCGCCCTCGAAGCCCGCCTGGCGGCGGCGCAGATCCTGGCCGTGCAGCGGGTGCTCGCGCTGGAGAACTGGCGCAGGATCGCGGCGGGGGAGCAGGCGGCCACCCTCCTGGCGCAGGCACGCACGGCCTCCGAGCAGGCCTTCGCCCACCTCGCCGCGGGGCTGCCGCGCTACGCCTGAGCGCTGGCCTGGCAGACGCCGGGGCCTCCGGATCTACCGCGGCCCGCGCTCCTCCTCGGGCCAGGACCAGCGTGCGAGGGCGTCCATCGTGTCGGCGTACGACGGGACGGACTTGAGGTCCAGGGCGTGCCGGGCGGCGCCGAGCGCGGAGTGCACCCGCCCGGCCGCCCGCTCCAGGGAGCCCTCCGCCCGCTCCTGCCCCTCCAGCATCAGGGCGGCCCGGATGACGTCGGTGAAGACGGACTGGGCCCGCTTGAAGTCGAGCAGCCGCGGCAGGTCCCGCCACCACCCGGACCGGCTCCCGGCCCTGGCCGCCGACACCGCCTCGCACCAGCGCCGGACGACGTGCCGCTCCTGGTGCGGCGCGTACCGCATGAGGTGCAGATGCGTGGCCAGGTCGTACAGGGGGTCGCCGACCATCGCGAGTTCCCAGTCGATCGTCCAGAGCTGGCCGCAGCGGTCGAGGACGAAGTTCTCCCGGTGCAGGTCGCCGTGGAGCAGACAGAAAGGGCGGCGCGTCAGCCCCGACACCCGCTCGCGCAGCACGGCGAAGGAGTCCCTGCCGATCCCGAACTCCTTGAAGAGCGGGCCGAACCGGTCCTCGTTCTTCAGGTAGACGTACTCCTCGGCGAAGAAGACGAGGCGCTCGACGAAGCCGTTGGTGTCACCGTCCCGCGGCCGGTCCACGGCGGCGCAGCGCCGCTCGGCCGCCACGTCGTCCGGCCCCACACCCGCCAGCTCGCCGAACAGGCCGGCGATCTGGTCGATCACCCCGGCCGGAATGTCGGCACCGCACCCCGCGCCGGGTCCTGGTTCGTACTCCGCGCCGGACTCGGCCCCCGAGCGCGCGCAGGAGCCCAGCGTGCGCCCCTCGATGAACCGCTGGAGCCGGAACTCGTCCTTCTGGATGACCTCCGGAACGCGCGTGACGCGCCCGGCGAGCGCGACGAGCAGCTCCTCCTCCGACCGGAAGCAGCGGCGGTCGAACCAGAGCAGCCCCGGGCGCGGCTCCCGGCACTTCCAGCGCCAGGTCACCCCGGACTCGTCCGGCAGCGGGAAGACGTACGTCTCGTGGTGATAGCCCCTGAGCGGCCCTTCGAGCGCGGCCGTGCCGCCGCTCGCGCGGGCGGCGCGGGCCCGGGCCGCGGAGGTCGACTCAGAGGGCATGGCACGGTTCTCCCAGCCTGGGAAACCGGTTCTGCCCGACGGGAAAACCGGTCCGTTGGAGACGAATGAGAGGAGCGGAGCAAAAGTACCCCCTGAGTCTCGGCCTCCGGCGCCTCAACTCCACAGAGTTGAAACGTTTTAGCGCTGCGCCGGGGTGAACGGCCGCGCGTCAGGTCAACAGGACGGGAATACCGGGGCAAAAGGGGCGAACAAATCTACGGGGGGCCGGGTGTGCGAGACACCAACTGCCCCACCCGCACCGCGCAGTTGGTCACCCGGCCGCCCCGATCGACCGCACCACCGAGAGCACCGGCTCCAGCGAGGTCACGATCCGGTCGGCACCGGCCCCGCGCAGGAGCCCCTCCTTGCGGGCGTCGCGCGCGTACCCCAGGAAGTGCACCCCCGCGGCCCTGGCGGCGAGGAAGTCCGACGGGGTGTCGCCGATCATGAGCGTGCCCGCCGGGTCGGCGCCCATCGCGCTCAGGGCCCGCCGGACGCAGTGCGGGTCCGGTTTGAGCAGCCGCAGGTCCTGGGTGCGGCCGTATATGTGCGGCGCGAAGCAGTCGAGCAGACCGCGTCCGCCGAGGTAACGGATCGCAGCCCGGGGCGAGTTGTTCGTGGTGATGGCGAGCCGGACGCCGACGGCCGACCAGGTGCGGATCAGCGCGTCGGCGTACGGCGTCGGCCAGGCCGAGCCGACCGCCGTCAGCTCCTCGTGCGTGAGCCGCTCCTCCAGCTCGACGACGAGGTCGCTGCCGGGCCTGCGGCGGTCGACGGCGCGCAGCACGACCTGCGGATCGGGGTCGTCGCGCACCCCGTTGGTGAGCAGGCCGTGCAGCCCTCGCCCCTCCAGCCAGCGGACCTGCTCGCGGGCCACCCCGACCGCCGAGTGCCGGGCGAACAGGCGGCAGATGGGGCCGTCGAAGTCGAAGAGCACGTAACGGGCGAGCCCGATCAGCTTCCGCAGGCCCTCGGTCGGATCAGTCGCTTCAGAAGTCACCTAAGAGAGTGTTAGGTCCGACGTGATCGTTTCCCAGAGTGCGTCGAACCACTTCTGAGATTCCCCCACGAAGCCGGAGTCGCGCGGGTTGGCGCCGTCGGTGAAGGAGAACAGCGGCGTCTTGAGGCCGCCCGCGTCCCACATCTCCACCGTCTCGCCGCCGTCCACGTCCAGCTCCACCCGCTCGCGCTCCAGCGTGTAGTACGCGAGGAGCGCCTCGTGCCCGTTGAGTACGTAGAGCTTCACCGGCGAGGTGAACGGCAGGGCCCGGAAGGCGACGCGGACGTCGATGCCGTGCGGCTCGTTGCGCAGCGTGAGCAGGTTGTGGCGCAGGACCTGCCCCTGCGCGTTGCGCTGGGCCAGCCAGCGCTGGTGCAGCCGCTCGCGGCTCTCGCGCTCCGCCTGCACCGGCACCGGGAAGGCCAGCTCGATGTCGCTGCTCGGCAGCAGGATGCGCACGTCGATGGACTGAGGGCGCAACAGGCCTGCGTGGATCTGCCGGATCGGCTCGGTGAGGGCGTTCATCAGGGTCTCCGCCGTGAACGAGACGGCGTCCACGCGCACGTGCGGCTGTCTGAACGCCTCCACCAGGCGCGGGGCGAGCCCGACCATGGACGGCTGCGGCTCCGGCGTCGCGGAGACGGCCGGCTCGGCCGGGGCCGCGACCCGGGGTGGGCTGCCCTTGGTGACGTGGTTGATCAGACCATCGCGGTGCAGGCCGTGCAGGGCCTGGCGTACGGTGCCGCGTTCCACGCCGAACTCCTCGGCGAGCCGGGCCTGGGTGGGCAGGCGGTCGCCGGGTTTGAGGGTGCCGGCGCGGATGCGGTCACGCAGGGCGTCGGCGATGTCCTGGGGCGAGGGCTTGCTCCTGCCGGTCACGGCACCGTTCTCCTTGGTCACGACCAGACGATACAACTACCCACCATCTTTGGGGAGTTGGGTGCAAAGTTGTTTATGAGCACCTGCCAAGTGGGGACAACTTCAATGAGTTGGTTGCCAACTCTTTCGAGATGGCAGAAGGGGGAACCACCATGCCCGCCATAGCTCTCCTCGCAGCCGTGTTCGCCGTCGTCGTCGAGCAGCTCGTGCAGTGGAAGTACGGAACCCTCGGCATCGTCGGGCTGCTCCTGCTGACCGTGGGCGTCAAGGCGAGGAACACCACGTGCAGCTCCCTGGGCGCGCTGGTGCTCGCCCTGCTGGTGACCGGGCCCGCTCTGTAGGCGGGGCTAGGGACCTGGGTTCAGCCTCAGGTCCCTGCTGATCGTGTTCCACAGGGCGTTGAACCACAGGTGGGACTGTTCCACGAAGGTGGTGTCCCGCAGCCCGTCCCCCTGCAGGAAGGGGAAGAGCATCGACTGCGTGCCCTGCGCGTCCCACATCTCCAGGTACTCCTGGCCGATCTCCTCACCGCGCTTGGTGAGGGTGTAGTACGCGAACAGCGCCTCGGAGCCGTTGAGCAGATAGAGCTTCACCGGAGGGGTGAACGGCAGCGCCCGGAACTCCACTCGTACGTCGATGCCGTGCGTGCCGCGCAGGGTGAGCAGGTTGTGGCGCAGGACCTGCCCCTGCGCGTTGCGCTGGTCGAGCCAGCGGCGGTGCACGGGGCCGTCCGAGTCCCCGCCCCCCACCGGGGCCGGGAAGGCGAGGTCGATGTCGCGGCTCGGCAGCAGGACGCGGACGTCGACCTTGGCCGGTTTCAGCCGTCCGGCGTGGATCTGCCGGAGCGGTTCGCCGATCGCCATCGTCAGCGAGATGGAGGTCAGACACAGCGCGTCGATCTCCACGTGCGGCGCCTGGAACGCGGCGGCTATGCGCGGCGCGAGCCCGACCATCGTGGGCTGCGGGCGCACCGCGTCACGGCTCGGCGCGGCCGGGGCCGCGACCGTGGCGGGGCTGCCCTTGGACACATTGGCCAGCAGTTGTTCGCCCTGCAGGATGCGCAGGGCCTGGCGCACCGCGCCGCGCTCCACGCCGAACTCGGACGCGAGCTCCGCCTGGGTGGGCATGCGCTGCCCCGGCCGCAGCAGGCCCGACCTGATGCGGGACCGCAGCTCGTCCGCCACGTCGCGGTGCGAGCGGTGCGGCGGCATGCCCGGCCTTTTCCGATCGTTGACGGAGGCTTGGTCCGTGCTCACAACCAAACCGTACAACTTCCCGCCATCTTTGGGGAGTTGTACGGTAGGTGGTTATAAGACGCGCCAGGGCGGAGATAAGTCCAGTGGAGTTGGTGGCCAACTCGGGCGAACATGGTCGGAACCGTGGAAGGGTTGGCTGCCAGCTCCGCTCCCAGGTCGGGCTGACCGGGCTCTCATCCGGAGGGGAGCCGGGAGTTCGGTCAGCCGTTGAGCGGGGCGGGGGTGCCCCTGGCCGCGGGGGCGGCGGCACATGGGGCCCGCCGCCCCCACGGCGCCCCGGCCCCCGCCGGGCCCGACCCCTCACAGAGCCCGGCCCCGCACCCGGCGTTCCAGCCAGCGGGGGCGCCCGGTCGAGCACCCCCAGTCGTTACAGGGGAATCCCCGAAATCTTCGAGAGTTTGAGCAGCTGCGGGTTGCTTCGCTTGTGCAGGGATGACACGACTCGAAAGACTTCCCGGCCCATGGGGTGGATACGTGCCATCTGAGGAGCCACCTCCCACGCTCGCGTAAGGCTTGCGAGCGCCGAGTCCCTGTCGCCTGTGTCGAGCTGCGCTCGCGCGATGTTGATGTACGTAGGAGCGATGCGGGTGGGCGGCAGGCCGGACAACGCACGATCGAGGTTGTCCGTGAGGCCGAGTGCGTCACGTGGGGTCCCGAGATCCACTCGCGTGGCAAGCTCATGCGTAAAGGTGTTCTGTGGGCCGATGGTGAGCCCGTGCACACGCATTTCTCGGTTCATCCATTGACAGACGTCCTGTGCCGACTGAATGTGCCGCTCGGCTTCCCTCTTGGCCTCCCTCTTATCCCGAAGCCTTCCCGCCAAGGTCATTCCACGCAGGTTGAGGATGCCGACAGCGATATCCCGCTCATCGCCCGACAACGTGGACTGCGCTTCTCCGATGGCACGGTCCACAAGGGTCAGACCCCGCTCAATGTCGCCGAAGTTCAGATAGGCTCCGGCCCGGTCCCTGGAAGCCACAGCCATACCCAGCGGGTTGGGCTTCTGCTCTACGGCCCACCACTGGCGAGCCACAGCAAGCTCGGCCATATCCATCCACCTGTGGCGCGCGGCCAGCCAGTAGACGCTGCTGTACACGTCTGCCAACGCCATCCACGCCGTCGACGTGTTCTCGGCGTGCGCATATGCCGTGGCATCCCGGAGAAGAGAAGGAAGAATCGCTTTGAGGGCAGCTACATCGACCTTCGACCGGTACTTTTCGGCTTCCGCCAGGGCCGTCCGCACTGCCCCCTCCGGCACGCTGCGATGGTCTGGCAGATCGTAGTCGCGAATGGCTGCGCGGAGCGCCGTGAGGCGTGGCCCCTCGCGCTTGTCCATCGGGGTCTTTCCAAGAACCTGATCCATGGTCAGCCCCATGGGTCCCCCGAGGGCAGCGGCTACGGCTGGTGTGAGCGTTCGATCCCCTACCTCGATTTTGGAGAGCTGGGATTCGGAGATGTTCGCCAGCCGGGCGAGTTGCCGTTGCGTCAATCCGTGCTCCTTGCGGAGCGCTGCCAGGTTCGCGCCAGGCGCAAGATCCATGATCATTCTTCCTCGCAATTCGGCCCTGCCGCCATGCTCCCAGCCTGCCGAAGTACCCGCACGAGTGTTGTGCAAACGGTGTGCAAGTTCGCCACGCCCCATCGGCGTTGAATGGATGTCAACGTCATCGACCGCGCGGGGGTGATCATGGAAGAGGTGAGCTTCGTGTCAACCATGGCGGAGGACGCGAGAGACAAGATCGGAACGATCGCAACAGAACTGGGAATCGCCCT
Organism: Streptomyces sp. AN091965; assembly: GCF_022698285.1. NCBI lineage: Bacteria > Bacillati > Actinomycetota > Actinomycetes > Kitasatosporales > Streptomycetaceae > Streptomyces > Streptomyces sp. AN091965. The sequence goes on from NZ_JALDMY010000001.1 coordinate 4,727,129, forward strand.
CCCCGGACTTCGCATCGACAAGATCCAGGGCACGCACGTGGTCGTACTGGGATCGTGCGGAGCACACAGCGCGATGCTTCTGGCCAACGCCCTCGCAGCGGCGAAGGAAAGCGACCTACAGGGAGCGGAGCACCCGACGCCATGACCACCACGACCGTGCTACGGGACTGCCCCCAATGCCGAAAGCCCGTCAACTACGGCCCTCGTGATCAGCGGTGCGCATGCGGCTCGATCCTTGCCTACCCGGAGACCGGGCACCCGCGGGACGGCTGACCTGGGGCTGACGCGTGCCGCAGCCGGGCGGGGGCGGGTGGGTGGGACCGCCCCGGCGTTGGACGCCACGCGGGGAGGGGCGCCCCCGCCCCCCGCTGTGGGCAATCGTCCCGCAGGGCGGGACGGGTGGGCACAGCGCCGAGGTGCCGCGCAACCGTTGAACCAGGCCCCGCCCCGGGCAAGGTGCCGCGCAACCGTTGAACCAGGCCCCGCCCCCGGCAAGGTGCCGCGCAGCCGTCACACCAGGCCCCTGCCTGGGCAAGGCACCGCCCAGGCAGGCCCCGCCCGGCCATGGCGCCGCCCACGCAAGCCCCGGCACGGGCAGGCCAGGACCCCGGCCAGGGCCAGGCACCGGCAGTGCCAGCGCCGGCAGGCCGGGGCAGGGCAAGGCCGGGCCGAGGCTCCTAGAAGGCCGCCCTGATCTCGCCCACGGGCACGCCGCCGCCATGCAGCGGCGCCTCCGCCAAGCGGGCCAGGACGGGCGCGTCGACCCCCACCCGCGCAAGCACGCGGGCAAGAACCGGCCCCAACACCCTCGTACCGCCGTCGTCGATCTTGAAGGCCAGCGCCCGCCCGTCCGCGAGGGCCACGGCCTGGACCGCCTCGGCCCCCATCTTGGACAGCGTCCCGGGCACCTCCCGCATGAGCCACGTGTCCGGCCGCCGCGTCCCGGCCACGTACTCCGGGTGCGCCCGCATCGCGTCGGCCACGCGCCGCTCGGCCGTACCGGGCGCGGCCAGGACGAAGTGCCGGTAGGCGCGGGCGAGCCCGGTCAGGGAGATCGCCATCAGCGGCGCCCCGCACCCGTCCGTGCCGACGGCCGCGACCCGCTCCCCCGCCGCCTCCTCGATCACGTCGTGCGTGAGGCGCTGGAGCGGATGCGCGGGGTCCAGATAGGTCTCCCTGTCCCAGCCGTTCAGGTCGCACACCGCGAGCATCGCCGTGTGCTTGCCGGAACAGTTCATGGTGACCCGGTCCCGCACGGCCCCCGCCGCCAGGTACGTCTCGGCCTCGACGGGGTCGAGCGGCAGGTCGGGCGGGCACTGCAGCGCGGCGGCGGTCAGCCCGTGCTCGGCGAGCATCTTCCGCACCAGGTCCCGATGGAACGTTTCGCCGGAGTGGCTGGCGGCCGCGAGGGCGAGCCGCTCCCCCGCCAGGTCGAGCCCGGCCCGCAGCACCGCCGCGGCCTGCATCGGCTTGTTCGTGGAGCGCGGGAACACGGGCGCCGCGACGTCCCCGAGCGCCAGCTCGACCTCGCCGTCCGCCCCGAGCAGCACGAGGCTGCCCCGATGGCGGCCCTCGACGAAGCCGGAACGTACGACTTCGGCGAGGACCGGAGGTATGACGGGGGTGGCGGCGGACGTCGGCGTCATCTTCGGCTCCGTGGTGCGGGTGGTGCGACGGACCGGCCGCGCCCGGCCGCACCCGGGGCCGCGGACACGGCCGGGATCAGGGGGATCGCCGGTCGCTCCGGGCCGCCGGGGCCGAGGGGGTCATGCGAGCAGGTCGTCTACTTGTGCTTCGCCTTCACGGTACCTGCGCGCGATCTCCGCACTGCAATCGTCCGTGGTCCGCTGCATCTCCTGGCGCCGCCGGGACACCTGCTGCTCGTACCGCACGAGCCGGCCCATGGCGGTGTACAGCTCGTCGTCCGTGCGGGCGGCGAGGTCGGAGAGCGCGACCTCGGCGAGCATGTCGGCGGCGAGCCGCCGGTACTCCTCGCTGTGCGGGGTCCCGAGCGTCACGTGCCGGGCCGAGGCGCGGCGGCGGGCCGGGCCGTCCGTGAGGATCTCCGGGAGCCGGTCCACGACGAGGGCCGCCGTCCCGTCGCCGCCGGGAACGCCCGGGACACCGTCCTGGGTCGCTCCCGCTCGCGTCCGCGCGCGGCGCGCGGTCTCGGCGCGCAGGATGTCGATGCGCCCCTGGAGCAGCCGTCGTACGTAGCTCAGATCGGCCTCGTCCTGCTGTGCGGCCCGGCGCAGCTCGCGCAGCTCCGGCAGGCGCAGTGCGGCCAGGTCGTGGGCGGGCGCCTCGGGCAGGACGGGGCTGTCGGTGCGCTGCACGGGCGGGCGCGGCACGGGTGCGCCGCCGAAGCCCCCGCCCGTGGCGCTGGCCTGCCTCGCCCTGGGTGCGCTGGGCGTACTGGGTGTGCTCATGTGGCTCTACCGTCCCCTCAGCCGGCGCGGTACACCGCGTGTGAGCATGGTGCCACCCCGCGTGGCCACTCTGTGACCGAGTGCCCCCAATCGGCCCCGGATGGGGGGTTCCGGACCGGCGCACGGACGGCGCGCACGGGCAGGGCATGATGGCGGCATGCGTGCGGTGGTGCAGAGGGTGGACGGCGCGAGCGTCGTCGTGGACGGCGAGACGGTCGGCGAGATCACGGGCGAGGGCCTGTGCGTGCTCGTCGGGGTCACGCACGACGACACCAAGGAGAAGGCCGCGCAGCTGGCCCGCAAGCTGTGGTCCGTACGGATGCTGCACGACGAGAAGTCCTGCTCGGACGTCGACGCGCCGCTCCTGGTGATCAGCCAGTTCACCCTGTACGGCGACGCGCGCAAGGGCCGCAGGCCCACGTGGAACGCGGCCGCGCCCGGAGACGTGGCCGAGCCCTTGGTCGACGAGGTCGTCGCCCGGCTCCGCGCGCTGGGCGCGACCGTCGCGACGGGCCGCTTCGGTGCCTCCATGCGCGTGGGCCTGACGAACGACGGACCGTTCACGGTACTGCTGGAGATGTGACGCCCCGGTGCGGGCAAGTAGCTCCCTGCGAGCCCGCAGCGGGGAAGGAACCCGAAGGCTACGGCTCGACCACGGTTTCCTGGGCCGCGGCGGTGGTGCCCGCCATCAGCTCCGCGTCCACGGGCACGTTCCGCTTCACCAGGGCCAGGGCGATCGGGCCCAGCTCGTGGTGGCGTACGGACGTGGTGATGAACCCGAGCTTGCGGCCGTCGGGCCCGTCGGCGGCGAGGTGGAGGGGCGTGCCGTGCGCCGGCAGGTGCACCTCGCTGCCGTCCAGGTGCAGGAAGACGAGGCGGCGCGGCGGCTTGCCCAGGTTCTGCACGCGGGCGACGGTCTCCTGGCCGCGGTAGCAGCCCTTCTGGAGGTGCACGGCGGTGCCGATCCAGCCCAGCTCGTGCGGGATGGTGCGGTGGTCGGTCTCGAAGGCGAGCCGGGGCAGGTGGTGCTCGACGCGCAGCGCCTCGTGGGCGAGGAGCCCGGCGGCGGGGCCGTGCGCCTCGGCGAAGGCGGGCAGGTCGGCGCGCGGCAGGAAGGCGTCGCGGCCGTGCGCGGTCTCGCGTACGGCGACGCCGTCGGGCAGGGCGGCGATCGACCCGGCGGGCAGGTGCACGACGGCGAAGTCCTCGGTGCGGTCGGCGACTTCGACGCGGTAGAAGAACTTCATGCTCTCCAGGTACGCGATGAGCGCGTCCTGGGTGCCGGGCTCGACGTGCGCCCACATCGTCTCGCCGTCGTCGACGAGGTAGAGGGCGTGCTCGATGTGCCCGTTGGCGGAGAGGATCAGCGCCTCGGTGGCCCGGCCCGCCGGGAGGTCGCTGACGTGCTGGGTGAGCAGCAGGTGCAGCCAGCTCAGCCGGTCGGTGCCGGTCACGGTGACCACGCCGCGGTGCGAGAGGTCGACGAATCCGGTGCCGTCGGCGAGGGCGCGCTGCTCACGGAACAGGTCGCCGTAGTGGGCGGCGACGCCTTCGTCCACGCCCTCGGCGGGGACGGCGCCGGGCAGGGACAGCAGGGGGCTCTTCATGTTCACAAAGACTACGACTCGCAAAGCCCCGTGTTTATTTCTCCCCCGGGCCCTCGCCACCGGTCCTCGCCGTGATGGCGCCCGTGGCCGCGACGGCGTCCTCGGGGGCTTCGGCGGGGCCGTCCGCCGCGCACGTACCGCACCGGCCGAAGATCGCGAAGTGCTTCAGGTCCGTGTCGAAGCCGAACGTCGCGCGCAGCTTCTCGGTGAAGTCCGCGGCGACGTCCAGGTCGGCCTCGATGACCGTCGTGCAGTCCCGGCACACCAGGTGGATGTGGTCGTGGCGGTCCGCGAGGTGGTAGGTGGGCGCGCCGTGCCCGAGGTGGGCATGGGAGACCAGCCCGAGCTCCTCCAGGAGCTCCAGGGTGCGGTAGACGGTGGAGATGTTGATCCCCGACGCCGTCCTGCGGACCTCGCAGAGGATGTCGTCGGGGGTCGCGTGCTCAAGGGCGTCGACGGCTTCCAGGACGAGCTGGCGCTGCGGCGTCAGGCGGTATCCGCGCTGCCGCAGGTCACTCTTCCAGTCCGTCGTCGCGTCCGGGTCCGTGGTCACCACACCCCCGAGTGTAGGGACTACTTGAAGAAGGCGATGCCGTCGTCGGGCAGGTCGCCCAGGTTGCGGGCCATCTCGGCGACCTCTTCGGGGGAGACGACCTTCTTGAGCTGGGCCGACATGTAGGGGCGCAGCGGCACCTCGGGGGTCTGCTTCTCGCCGACCCACATCAGGTCGCTCTTCACATAGCCGTACAGGCGCTTGCCGCCGCTGTACGGGCCGGAGGCCGCGGTGCGGGCGACGGCGTCGGTGGCCAGGTCGATCTGCGGCTTCTGGTCGGCGAGCTCGCCGTACCAGACCTCGACGACGCCGTCCTGGCGGACCATGACGACCTCGACCTTGCGGTCCTTGTCGACGCGCCAGAAGCCGGACTCGGACTCCAGCGGCTCGGTCTTCTTGCCCTCGGCGTCGAGCACCCACGTGTGCGAGTGGTACTCGAGGAAGTCCCGCCCGTCGTGCGTGAAGGTGACCTCCTGGCCGAAGTTCGCCTTGGCGGAGCCGGGGAAGTCGGTGACGCCCGCGCCTTCCCAGGTGCCGAGGAGCCAGACGAGGGGGACGAGGTCGGGGTGCAGGTCGGACGGAATCTGGATCATGGGTTGCTCAGGAGTCTCTCGTGGGGGTCCCGGTGGGGGGTCAGCGCTGGCCCTGGTACAGCTTCTTCACTGCCAGACCGGTGAAGGCGAGAACGCCGACGCAGACCAGGACAAGGAGTGCGGAGAAGAAGGCCTCAAGCACGGGGTGCTCCTCGGTGAGCTGTGGTGAGCGGTAACAGAGCCAGGCTCCACTGTAGTGGGGACGCGCGGCCGCTTCTCGGCGAGGTCCGCCGTACGCTGGACGTATGTACGCGCGACGGCGTCAGGTGTACTTCGCCATGATGGGCACGTGCCTCGCCCTGTTCGTCCTGGCCTGGGGCGTCGTGCGGCTCTGGTCGGTCCCGGTCGCGGTCGGGATGTGCGTGGTGGCGATGGTGATCCCCCCGCTCGCGGCCATGGTGGCGAACCGCCGGGGCCCGGACGACCGCTGGTGGGACGACCCGTCCGGGGACCCCAAGTCGGACGAGTGGTGGAACGAGCTCGACGGCAGGCGCAGACCCTGAAACGTCGGCCCTGGCGGGTGCACACGACGCGGACGGGCCGGCAGCCGCCACGAACGGCACGTTCCAGCCCGTCCGGCGCTTGAGGACGAGGCGCGGAGCGCCGATGAACCCCGCACAGGCCAAGGGCCGCACCCCCGTGGCGTCCAACCCCAGGATGCGGCCCCCGGCCAGGAGAGGGCTCAGACGGCGATGGCCACCTCGGCGAGCCCGCCCTTCTGCGCGACCACGGTGCGGTCGGCACTGCCGCCCGGCACGAGGGCCCGCACGGTCCACGTGCCCTCGGCCGCGTAGAAGCGGAACTGACCGGTCGCCGAGGTCGGCACCTCGGCGGTGAACTCGCCGGTCGAGTCGAGCAGCCGGACGTAGCCGGTCACCGGCTCGCCGTCGCGGGTCACCTGGCCCTGGATGGTGGTCTCACCGGCCTTCGCCGTCGAGGCGTCGGGCCCGCCGGCCTTGGCTCCACACATGACGTACTCCTAGGAATGAGGGGGAAGGGGCGGCGGACTACTTGTTGGCGCCGAGCTCGATCGGCACGCCGACGAGGGAGCCGTACTCGGTCCAGGAGCCGTCGTAGTTCTTGACGTTCTCGACGCCGAGCAGCTCGTGCAGCACGAACCAGGTCAGGGCCGAGCGCTCACCGATGCGGCAGTAGGCGATGGTGTCCGTGGCGAGGTCGACCTGCTCGTCGGCGTAGAGGGCGCGCAGCTCGTCGTCGGACTTGAAGGTGCCGTCGTCGTTGGCGTTCTTCGACCACGGGATGTTGCGGGCGCTGGGCACGTGGCCGGGGCGCTGCGACTGCTCCTGGGGCAGGTGGGCCGGGGCGAGCAGCTTGCCGGAGAACTCGTCGGGCGAGCGCACGTCGACCAGGTTCTGCGAGCCGATCGCGGCGACGACGTCGTCGCGGAAGGCGCGGATCGAGGAGTCCTGGGCCTTGGCCTTGTACGACGTCTCGGCGCGCTGCGGCACCTGGGAGCCGTCGACCAGGTCGCGGGAGTCCAGCTCCCACTTCTTGCGGCCGCCGTCGAGGAGGCGCACGTCCTGGTGGCCGTAGAGCTTGAAGTACCAGAAGGCGTAGGACGCGAACCAGTTGTTGTTGCCGCCGTAGAGCACGACGGTGGAGTCGTTCGCGATGCCCTTGGCGGAGAGGAGCTTCTCGAAGCCCTCCTGGTCGATGAAGTCGCGGCGGACCGGGTCCTGGAGGTCCTTGGTCCAGTCGATGCGGATCGCGTTCTTGATGTGGTTCTTGTCGTACGCCGAGGTGTCCTCGTCCACCTCGACGAGGACGACCTTCGGGTCGTCGATGTGGGCCTCGACCCAGTCGGCGTCTACCAGGACGTCGCTGCGGCTCATGCGTTTCTCCTCCGGAGCAGGTGCGGCGAAGCTGAACGGTGAGGTGCGGGTACGCGAATGCGGGGAGGCACGGGCGCACCGCACGTGATGGCCCTGACGGCGGTCAACGGGCCGGGGGGATACGGGAGTCGGGCATCCCGCTCAGAGAGCGCGACAGAGCATGGCGGCGACGCGGCACAGGTCCACTGCCCGCCGCTTCGTGAGATCCGCCTGTCGGTGCATGGGTCCGATCGTAGGGACGCCGACACGGCCGTGTCACCGCAATGTCGGATGGTGAGACGATTTCGTCCAGCATGTGATCGGAGTGCCGCTTTCCGGCCGTCGCCGGGGGCCCGCCGACCCGCTCCCACGGGAGGGGCGTGCGCCCGCCATCTGAAGGGCGGACACCTTCGTCTCGTACTACGGACAGCACAGGGGCCAAAACCGGCGCGCCGGACGAATCCGCGGGACGCGGTTCAGGACACCAGGTTCACGTTCTCGCCCTTGACGGCCACGTCCACCCCGTCCGGCGCGGCCTGCACCGTGTCGAGCTGGATGCCGCCCGGCAGGTCCGAGACCTTCTCCTGGAAGTCGGTGACGTCGCGGACCAGGCCCTCGGGCAGCGGCACGCTGACGCCGAGCACGTTCAGCTTGTCCGGGATCTTGTCGGCGTGCACGCGGATGGTGTCGCCCTCGACGCTGACCGTGCTGAGCACGTCCACCGGCTCGGGCAGCTTCGTGCCGCCCTTGCTGACCTCGACCGAGACCTTGATCTTGCCGTCGCCGCCGTCGGAGAGGCCGACGACCTCGCCCTTCGCGCCCAGCGGCAGCTCGACCGACTCGGCCTTGGCGGCCTTGAGGAGCTCGTCGTAGTCGATCCGGGCGACCCCCGCGGCCCGGTCGGCGGTGGCGGAGCTGTAGTCACTGGAGAAGTCGACGCCGTGCATGGTGGCACTGAGGTCGGCGACGCGGATGGTGTCGCCGTCGGACTTGGCGTCGTAGTCCTTCATCGTGACCTCGACGTCGTCGAGCTTGCCGCCGATGACCTGCGTCAGGAACGGGAAGCCCTTGATCGACACGTCCGGCGTGCTGCTGAGCCCCTCCTGGGTCTTGATCTTGTCGGCCGCCTCGCTCTCCGCGTACGAGACCGCGAAGCGGTCGGCCGCGACGAAGAGGCCGCCGAGGACCACGACGACGATCAGGAGTATGCGTATCGCGCGCTTGCTCATGCCTGGATTCCCGTTCCCCCGCCTCAGAGTCAGTTGCCGCGAGCCTAAAGGACGGGTCCCCGGCCGGAGCGGCAGGGCGGGGACCTGTCGAACAGCTGTGACGATCGCCTCGCACGTGTACGAGACGGACGCGCGAGGGGCCGCGGGTCAGCCGATGGCACGCCCCAGGAGGTACACCGCGGGCGCCGCGGCGGCCAGCGGCAGCGCGACCCCGGCGGTGAAGTGGACGAACCGCGACGGGTAGTCGTAGCTGGCAACCCGGTGCCCCACGAGCGCGCAGACACCGGCGGCGAGGCCGAGCAGCGCGCCCTTCGAACCGAAGTCGGTGGGCCCGCCGACCGCGATGCCCGCACCGGCCGCCGCGAGCAGCGCCACGACCACGGACGCCGGGGTCGGCAGCGGCAGCGCGCGGGCGAGCACGGCCGCCGCGACCGCGATGCCGCCGACGGTCGCCGCCTCGTGCACGGCGGCCAGGTGCCCGGCCGCGATGATCGTGAGCGCGCTGGAGGCGACGGTCGCCATCAGGCCGTACATCCGCTCGTCGGCACCGGCGTGGCTGCGCAGCTGGAGCACCAGGACGAGCAGCACCCAGACGCCGAGGGTGCCGAGGATCGCCGCCGGGGCGTTGCCCTCGCCGGTGGCGAGCAGCGCGGCGTCGGCGACGAGCCCGCCGAGGAACGCCAGCGCGATGCCCTGCCGGGCGGGCCACATGCCGTTGAGCCGGAACCATCCGGCGGCGGTCACGGCCTGGAGGATCACCAGCGGTACGAGCAGCGCGTACTGCCCCATCGCGGCGCCCCCGGCAAGGAGCAGGCCGAGCACCGCCGTGAGCGCGGCGGGCTGCATCCCCGGCTCGATGATCGGCGACCGCCCCTCGGCCCGCGCCCGCTGAGCATCGGTGATCCGGGCGTTCCCGGTCACGGTGGCGGGCCCGTAGGAGGGCCCGGGTTCAGAGGTCTCCTCCGCGGGCGGCTCGTATCCGCCCCCACCCCCTGTGGGCGGCTGGTCCGCCCAAGGGGCGAGGGGGGTCTCCCCTGCTCGAGCGGAGCCGAGAGCTTGGGGGTGGGCGGGCACAGCCGAGGCACCCTGGTCCGTGTACTGGGCCTGGGCATAGGCGGCCTCGGGAGCCGGGGCCCACTGGTCGGCCGCCTGCGACGGCAGGTACGCGGTCTCGCTCATGTCGACCGAGGGCGCCGCGGGCTGGATCTGCGTCTCCCAGGTCTGCCCCTGCCACTGCTGGGTGTGGTCCTGATAGTCCTGCTGCCCCGCGTACGGGTCCTGGTACCCCCACTGCTGCTGGTACTGGGCATCGCCGTGCGGCGGCTGCGGCTGCGCCACCTGCTGCTGATACGGGTCATAGGGGTCGTACCCCTGCTGCCCCGGCTGCGCCTGGTACGGGTCGTACCCCTGGTGCGGCTGGTCGCTCAACGTCATCCTCCTGCGAACGGCGGGAGCACCTCGACCGTGCCGCCCTCGGCCAGACGTACCGTCTCATGGGCACGCGTACCCACGGGGTCGCCGTCGATGAGGAACGAGCAGCGGAGCAGGACGCGCTCCAGTTCCCCGGGGTGTCGCGCGCGGGCCGCGCTCAGCGCGTCGGCCAGCGTGGCCTCCGCGTACGGCTCCTCGGCAAGGCCCGCGGCCGCCTTCGCCGCGGCCCAGTACCGGATCGTTCCGGCTGCCATGGTGCCCCTCCTGCCATTCGTCACTCGGCGGTTGCCGACGTCCATGATGCCGTGGCCCAGTCGGCGATCCGCCCCAGGAGCGCGTCGTCCGCCGCGTGCTCCGCGTGGCCCATGCCCGCTTCCAGCCACAGCTCGGCCGCGCCGGACGCGGCGGCGGCCAGCATCCGCGGATGGTCGACGGGGAAGTACGGGTCCCGGTCGCCGTGGACGATCAGGAGCGGGGTCGGCGCGAGCAGCGGCACGGCCTCCGTCGGCGACAGGGGCACCGGGTCCCACTCGCGCGGATGGATGCGGGTGCGCAGCCCGAGGCGGCCCACGGCCCGGCCCGCGGGCCGGGTGACCAGCCAGTGCAGCCGCCGCATGGGCGCCGTGCCCCGGTAGAACCAGCGGGCCGGAGCACTGACCGCGACGACGGCGTCAACCCGCGCTTCCGTGCGCCCCCCGTGCAACGCCGCGTGGCGCAGGACCACGGAGCCGCCCATGGAGAAACCGACGGTCACCACGCGCGTGTGCCCGAGCGAGCGCGCCCAGGCGACGGCCGCCGCCACGTCGAGCACCTCGCGGTCGCCGACCGTGGATCGTCCCGCGGAGGCCCCGTGCCCCCGGAAGGAGAACGTGATCACGGCCGCACGCTGCGCGAACGCCCGCGCCGCCCGCCGCACGTGCGGCCGCTGCCGGTCCCCCGTGAAGCCGTGCGCGATCACGATCGCGGGCCCGCCGACCGGGCCGGGCCCCGGGTCGTACGCGGCGTCGAGCCGTACCCCGTCCGCCGTACGGAGCGTGGTACGCAGCGTTGCGCTCCGCTGAACGCGAGTGATCGGGGGCACAGAAGATCGCGCCGTCTGACCTGCCGGACCGGAACTCATGTGGGCTATTCTGCTGCGCAGAGGATCCGGGCAACGCAGCCCCCGGGTCCTTTCGTGCTTTCCGGGCCGGTCGCACGGGCCGCGCGGAACGCCGTCGGTAAACGTAGCCTCAAGACCGGCGAGCACGGACGCCTCCCCGGGCGCGGGAGGTGTAGCAACGTACGAAGCAGTGCCCCCACGTCCTCGCACGGGACCCGAGGAGGAACCGACGTAATGGGCGAGCGAAACGTGCACGGCGGCCGGACGGCCGGGCAGGCGGCCCCCCAGGCGGAGGGGGCGGCGCGATGAGCTCTCTGCTGCTCCTGACCAACGCCCTCCAGCCGTCGACGGAGGTGCTCCCCGCCCTCGGACTGCTCCTGCACAACGTGCGGGTGGCCCCCGCCGAGGGCCCGGCCCTCGTGGACACCCCCGGCGCCGACGTCATCCTCGTCGACGGGCGCCGCGACCTGCCGCAGGTCCGCAGCCTCTGCCAGCTCCTGCGCTCCACCGGACCCGGCTGTCCGCTGCTCCTCGTCGTGACGGAGGGCGGCCTCGCCGCCGTCACCGCGGACTGGGGCATCGACGACGTCCTCCTGGACACCGCGGGCCCCGCCGAGGTCGAGGCGCGCCTGCGCCTGGCCATGGGCCGCAAGGAGATCACCGCCGACGACTCCCCCATGGAGATCCGCAACGGCGACCTGTCCGTGGACGAGGCGACGTACAGCGCGAAGCTGAAGGGCCGGGTCCTCGACCTGACCTTCAAGGAGTTCGAGCTGATCAAGTACCTCGCACAGCACCCGGGCCGGGTCTTCACCCGCGCCCAGTTGCTCCAGGAGGTCTGGGGCTACGACTACTTCGGCGGCACCCGCACGGTCGACGTGCACGTACGACGGCTGCGGGCGAAGCTCGGCGTCGAGCACGAGTCGCTCATCGGCACCGTGCGCAACGTGGGCTACCGCTTCGTCGTCCCGGAGAAGCCGGAGCGGGCGGAGAAGGCCGAGAAGACCGACAGCAACCGGACGCCCCCTTCGTCCGCTTCGTCACGGCGGCCGTCCGCGTCCGCGCCCCGGACGCCCGAGGAAGCGGCCGCACGCCCTGCTCAGGGCTGACTCCATCCGCGTAGACTGCGCGCGTGGCCAAGGTGACGCGGGACGATGTGGCGCGACTGGCGGGTACTTCGACCGCGGTCGTGAGCTACGTCATCAACAACGGACCCCGGCCGGTCGCCCCGGCCACGCGCGAGCGTGTCCTCGCCGCGATCAAGGAGCTGGGCTACCGCCCGGACCGGGTCGCCCAGGCCATGGCGTCCCGCCGCACGGACCTCATAGGCATGATCGTGCCGGACGCGCGGCAGCCGTTCTTCGCGGAGATGACGCACGCGGTGGAACAGGCGGCGTCCGAGCGCGGAAAGATGGTCCTGGTCGGCAACTCCGACTACGTGGAAGAGCGCGAGACCCACTATCTGCGGGCCTTCCTCGGCATGCGGGTCTCCGGTCTCATCCTGGTCAGCCACGGCCTGACGGACCAGGCGGCGGCCGAGATCGACGCGTGGGACGCGCGCGTGGTCCTGCTGCACGAGCGGCCGGAGGCCATCGACGACGTGGCCGTGGTCACGGATGACGTGGGCGGTGCCCAGCTCGCCACCCGGCACCTGCTTGAGCACGGACACGAGTACGTGGCGTGTGTCGGCGGCACTGCGGCGACGCCCACCGTCGGCGACCCGGTCTCCGACCACGTGGAGGGCTGGCGACGGGCGATGCGCGAGGCGGGCCGGCCGACCGAGGGCCGCCTCTTCGAAGCGCCGTACAACCGCTACGACGCGTACCAGCTGGCGCTCGGCTTCCTGAGCGGTCCCGACCGGCCCACCGCGATCTTCTGCTCCACCGACGACCAGGCCATCGGCGTCCTGCGGGCCGCGCGCGAGCTGCGCATCGACGTACCGGGTGAGCTGGCCGTCGCCGGATTCGACGACGTGAAGGAGGCGGGGCTCACCGATCCGCCTCTCACGACGGTCGCCTCCGACCGTCCCGCGATGGCCCGCGCGGCCGTCGACCTGGTCCTCGACGACGGGCTGCGGGTCGCAGGATCGCGGCGGGAGCGGCTGAAGGTCTTCCCGTCGCGCCTGGTGGTGCGCCGCTCCTGCGGCTGCGACGGCTGACCGGAGCCCGGCCGCGGCCACGGGTGAGTGGCCGCTCAGGGGAGCGGGCGCCGGGATCGCGGGTCAGACCAGCCAGAGCTGGCGGACCGACTTGCCGTCACGGGACTTGAGCAGGACCTCATTGCCGCCTGCCGACTCTCGCTCCACGAGATCCAGGAGAGCCACGGCTCGCCGGACGGTCTCGGTGATCGAGATGCCCTTCTGTTCCTTGTACCAGCGGAGCTTGGCTGCCGTCTCCGCGTTGATGTTCACGCTGAGGCGGGTGATTTGAGTGTCTGCCGCCGTGGTGGGCGTCTCGGTCGTGTTGTCAGCAGGCATGCCAGTTCCCCTCAGAACCTCAGTAAGCAAAGATGTCGCGGGAGCTCCGGACACACGGCGGCCGGGCAGCTCTGTCCAGGAAATCGCCTGAACGCTCCCCGAGCGATCGCAAGCATCCGGGGCCGACCCCGGCGCTGCGGATATGGGCACTGCCCCTCACGGGTCCGCGCCGACGCACTCCGTGCGCCAGAAACCCAGATCAGCGCGTGCCGACACCGGCGGTCCCACCGGTATACGCGCTGGATCTCACGGGGCCCATAAACGACCGATGAACGCACCCATGACTTGCTCCTCCCAGCCGTGCTCGTCGGAACGCGTGCCTTCCATGGTGCCCTTCCGCGCACATCGTGTCAAGCAAATCCGTACTCGATGCGCTTGTGATACATACCCAGTGTGCATCAGATCTACATGGCGTGTGGTTCAAATGTTGAAAAAGATCACACACAGTGTGGTAGCCTCGCTCAGGTGAAGCTTGGGGTCCTGAGCTGCGGCCCGGCCCCCTCGCCCACAGGGCGATCACTGGAGGGGGCGGCACGGGATGAATGAGCCGACACCTGCGCGCGGGGCGCGCAGGCAGGCCCGGCACGTGACCGTGCAGCTCTGCTGCGCGACGAAGGTGGGCCACCTTACGCCCTACCGCGAGTGGCACAACGAGCAGCAGCTCACCGAGGTGCCCGAACTCCCCGAGCCCTTCGGGGAGTTCATAGAGGCGGACGACGAAGACCCCGGCCTCGGGATCGAGGTGCTGCTGCGCGAGGATGAACTGCCCCTGCCGGACGGCGAGATCTGCCGCATCGGCCCTCCCCTCCCGGTGGAACCCTGCTGTGCGGGGGATCAGGGGTGCCCCGTACACGAGTAACGCGACGGCGGGCGGTGCCGGCGGCGGCACCGCCCCCGACCCTGGAGGACGAGCAACCGTTGACGGACGCAACGACGTGGCGGCCGGTACCGCCGCTCCCCCGCGCCCCGGAGGCACCGCCGGAGCCGTCCCCCCGCACGCCCCGGGCGGGAGGGTGCCGTGACGACCGGACCCGGTGACGACCTGACCGAGACCGAGCCGCCCTCCCCCGAGGGGCTCGACCTCGGCTTCCTGCGCGACCACGTCCAGCCCGGCGACCCCGGGGCCGGACGCACCGCCGAGGCCGCGCCGCCCGCCCTCGTCGAGGACCTGCCGCCCTCCCCCGCCGGCCTCGACACCGATCACTGGCTCAAGATCAGCAAGCAGCGGCACATGAACGAGACCCGGCGCGTGCTGGCCCTGGGGCTCTTCTGGCTCGTCTGCGTCCTGGCGGTGGTCCCCAGCCTCGCCCTGGTCTTCGGCCACTGGACGCACTTCAAGGCCGACAACTACCGCGAGATGAGCCTCGTCTTCACCCCCGTGGTGGCCCTCGCCAGCGCGGCCTTCGGCTTCTTCTTCGCCAGCGACGAGCGCAACCGCGACCTGTGACGCCCGGCCCGCGCCCCCGGCGGGCGCGGGGCCTCGACCGCACGGCCTTTATGTCGGGCAAACGGGGTTCTGCCGGGCTTCTCAGGGCGTGCTCAGAGGGCTCTCATCTACGGCCGTGATGCTCAGGTACATGACCGAGAGCTTCCGCCACAGCGGCGCGTACCACAAGGAGCAGTCCTCCCCTGGGCACCACGGCGGTACGCAGGGCGCGTACCCGCCCCCGCCCGCCTACGAGCCGGAGCCCGCCGGGGTGCCCGCGGCCGCGCACCGGCGCCGGGCCAAGGGGCCCGCCGCCCTGCTCGCCGCGGTCGCCCTCGCCGCCGCGGCCGTCGGCGGCGGCACCGCCTACGCCGTCCAGACCCTCACCGGCGGCGACGGCGGAACCGGCGCGAAGAACATCAACGGCACGAGCGTCTCCGCGGGCAGCAAGGGCACCGTCTCCGGCGTCGCCGCCGCCGTGACGCCCAGCACCGTCGAGATCAACGCCAGCGGCAACGCGGGCAAGTCCACCGGCTCCGGCGTGATCATCACCTCCGACGGCGAGATCATCACCAACAACCACGTCATCTCCGGCGCCACCTCCATCACGGTGCGGACCAGCGACGGCAAGACGTACCGGGCCAAGACCGTGGGCACCGACAGCAAGAAGGACCTCGCGCTCATCAAGCTGGAGGGCGCCTCGGGCCTGAAGGCCGCGAGCCTCGGTGACTCCGACAAGGTGCAGGTCGGCGACGAGGTCGTCGCCATCGGCTCGCCCGAGGGCCTGACCGGGACCGTCACCAGCGGCATCATCTCCGCGCTCGACCGCGACGTGACCGTGTCCGCGGACCCCGGCAAGGGCGGCGGCCAGGAGCAGCAGGGGCCCGGCGGGGGCTGGCCCTTCGAGTTCGGCGGCCAGGAGTTCAACGGCGACACGGGGTCGTCGAAGACGACGTACAAGGCCCTGCAGACCGATGCCTCGCTCAACCCCGGGAACTCCGGGGGCGCCCTCATCGACATGAACGGGAACATCGTCGGGATCAACTCCGCGATGTACGCGCCGAGTTCGGGCAGCGGTGGGGCCGGTGGCTCCGGCGACTCCGGCAGCGTCGGGCTCGGCTTCGCGATCCCCGTCAACACGGTGAAGGCGGACCTGGCGAAGCTGAGGTCCGGGGCGGACGGCTGAGCCCTCGCGGGGCGCCCCAGGCCCGCCCCTTCCCGATCCCGGGGGCCGCGCCCCCGTGCCCCCGCTCTTCGGCGCTTCGCGCCTCGTCCTCAAACGCCGGACGGGCTGAGAATGTCGCCGGTTGCGGCCGCATGTCAGCCCCTCCGGCGTTTGAGGAGCGGGGGTCTGGGGGCGGAGCCCCCAGGAATCGGGAAGGGGCGGGTCTGGGGCGCCACCCGCGAGGGCCGTGCGACGCTGATACCGGCCCCGACCGCCCCGTACACCCCGAGGAAGACGAACACCCATGAGCCCCGCCGAAGGCGACCCGCAGCGGATCCTGATCGTGGACGACGAGCCCGCCGTACGCGAGGCGCTCCAGCGCAGCCTCGCCTTCGAGGGCTACGGCACCGAGGTCGCCGTGGACGGCGCGGACGCCCTGGAGAAGGCGGCCGCGTACCACCCCGACCTCGTCGTGCTCGACATCCAGATGCCCCGCATGGACGGCCTCACGGCCGCCCGCAGGCTCCGTGCCACCGGCTCCACGACGCCGATCCTGATGCTCACCGCCCGCGACACGGTCGGCGACCGCGTCTCGGGCCTGGACGCCGGGGCGGACGACTACCTGGTCAAGCCCTTCGAGCTGGACGAGCTCTTCGCCCGCATCCGCGCCCTGCTGCGGCGCAGCTCGTACGCGGCGGCCGCCGGGCAGGCGACGGAGAGCGAGGTGCTCTCCTTCGCCGATCTGCGGATGGACCTGGCAACCCGCGAGGTGACGCGCGGCGCGCGCACGGTGGAGCTGACCCGCACGGAGTTCACGCTCCTGGAGATGTTCCTCGCGCACCCGCGCCAGGTCCTCACCCGGGAGCAGATCCTGAAGGCGGTGTGGGGCTTCGACTTCGAGCCGTCGTCCAACTCCCTCGACGTGTACGTCATGTACCTGCGCCGCAAGACGGAGGGCGGCGGCGAGCCGCGCCTGGTGCACACGGTGCGGGGCGTGGGGTACGTGCTGCGCGCGGACGCCGCGGGGACCGGCGGACGCGAGTGAGGGGCCTGCCGAGCCGTCTGAAGGCGCTGCCGCTGCGCTCGCGGCTCGCGCTGCTCGTGACGGCGGCGGTGGCGCTCGCGGTCGCCGCGGCGGCGGTGGCGTGCTGGTTCGTGGTGCGCAACGTGCTGGTCAGCTCGCTGGACGACGCGCTGAGCGAGCGCCGCAGCACCTCGCTCGACGACTCGGTGCGCGCCCTGATCGACAACAACACCGGGCGGTGCGGGCGCGCGACCGTGGGACGGCCCAACTCTCCGGACCTGTACCAGCAGATCATCCAAGTGGTCGACCAGGACGGCAACGCCTGCATCGTCCTCGGCCGCCCGAGCATCACCCTCCAGCTGAAGAAGTCGGACACCCAGGTCGCACTGCGCGAGCGTGAGGAGTCCTTCCACGACGCCACCACGTCCGACGGGATGAAGTACCGGGTCTACACCTACCCGATGCCCGGACAGCCCCTGGCGATCTCCATCGCCCGCCCCCTCAACGAGGTCCAGGACACCCTGAGCAACCTCGTCCTCGTGCTGTCCCTGGTGGCGGGCGTGGGCGTGGTCGGCGCGGGTGCCGCGGGCCTGTGGGTCGCGCGGACCGGCCTGCGCCCGGTGGACGAGCTGACGGCCGCCGTCGAGCACGTGGCCCGTACCGAGGACCTGAGTCTGCGCCTCCCGACGGACGGGGCCAGCGACGACGAGATCGCCCGGCTCTCCCGGTCGTTCAACGCGATGACGTCGGCCCTCGCCTCGTCCCGCGACCTCCAGCAGCAGCTGATCGCCGACGCGGGGCACGAGCTGCGCACGCCGCTCACGTCGCTGCGTACGAACATCGAGCTCCTGGCCCGCAGCGAGGAGACCGGCCGCGCCATCCCGCCCGACGACCGCAAGGCGCTGCTGGCGTCGGTCAAGGCGCAGATGACGGAGCTGGCCTCGCTCATCGGAGACCTCCAGGAGCTGTCGCGCCCGGACGCGGCGGGCGAGAGCAAGGTGCAGGTCGTCGCCCTGCACGAGGTGGTGGACACGGCGTTGCGGCGGGCCCGTCTGCGCGGCCCCGAGCTGGCCTTCGAGGCGGACCTCACGCCGTGGTACGTCCGCGCGGAGCCGCCCGCCCTGGAGCGGGCCATCGTGAACATCCTGGACAACGCGGTGAAGTTCGGCCCCGCGGGCACGGCCATCGAAGTCGCCCTGAAGCAGGGCGTCCTTACCGTGCGGGACCACGGCCCCGGCATCCCGGCGGACGAACTGCCCTACGTCTTCGACCGCTTCTGGCGCTCCCCCACGGCCCGCAGCCTGCCCGGCTCCGGCCTCGGCCTGTCCATCGTGGCCCGCACGGTCCGCCAGTCGGGCGGCGAGGTGACACTCGGCCCGGCGCCCACCACAGGCACGGTGGCGACCGTCACGCTTCCCGGCGCGCCCACGCCACCGCCTGCCGCGCCCTGACCTGCACGGACAACTGACGAGACGCGACGTCTTGCCATATCGCCGCAGGGGAGTTATGGTGAGGTCATTGCCGAGACGGTACGTCTCGTCTCGGCAATTCGCTCGACTCGCCCCACTGATTCTGTCGTCCACGAAAGAAGCCTCATTTGTTCCGTGCAACCGCAGCACCCGCCGCCCGCACCGCCGCCTCGCAGCTCACGCTCACCGACGTCACCAAGCGCTATCCGGACCACGTGGTCCTCGACCGCGTCTCGTTCAGCGTCCGGCCGGGCGAGAAGGCCGGAGTCATCGGGGACAACGGCTCCGGCAAGTCCACCCTCCTCCGGCTCCTCGCCGGGGTGGAGCGGCCCGACAACGGCACGGTGACCGTGGTCGCGCCGGGCGGCGTCGGGCACCTCGCGCAGACCCTCGGCCTGCCGGGCTCGGCCCGCGTCGGCGACGCCGTCGACCTCGCCCTGGCCGAACTCCGCGCGCTGGAGCGGCGCATCGAGGCCGCCGGAGCCCGGCTCGACGAGCGCGCACCGGCCTCGTACGAGGAGTACGCCGCGCTCGTCGAGGAGTTCGAGGCCCGCGGCGGCCACGGCGCGGACCGGCGCGTCGACATCGCCCTGCGGCACCTGGGCGAGCACACCGCCCTGGACCGCGCACGGCGGCTCGGCACGCTCTCCGGCGGGCAGCGCTCCCGACTCGCCCTGGCCGCCACGCTCGCCGCCGCGCCCGAGCTGCTGCTGCTCGACGAGCCCACCAACGACCTCGACGACGAGGCCGTCGGCTGGCTGGAGGAACGGCTGCGCGCCCACCGGGGCACGCTCGTCGCCGTCACCCACGACCGGACGTTCCTCGACCGCGTCACCGACACCGTCCTGGAGGTCGACCACGAGACACGTTCCGTACGCCGCTACGGCGACGGCTACGCGGGCCATCTGACCGCCAAGGCCGCCGAACGGGCCCGGCGGGAGCGGGAGTACGAACAGTGGCGCGCCGAGGTGGCCCGCCAGTCGCGCCTCGCCGACTCGCACATCGGGCGGCTCGACGCGATTCCGCGCAAGGCGCCGGCGGCGTTCAGCGGCGCGGGGGCCTTCCGCGCCCGGTCGCGGGCGCACGGCGCGATGAGCCGCATCCGCGACGCGCGCGAACGCCTCGCGCGGCTCGCCGCGCACCCCGCGCCCCGCCCGGCCGAGCCCCTGCGGTTCACCGCGGCCATCGCCGGGGCCGCGGACCGCGCCGTCGAGCTCGCCGACGTGCGCGTGCCGGGGCGGCTCGCGCTCGGCTCCCTGCACGTGCCCGCGGGCGGACGCCTCCTGGTCACCGGTCCCAACGGCGCGGGCAAGTCCACGCTCCTGCGCGTGCTCGCGGGAGAGCTGGAACCCGAGCCGGGCGCCACGGTGCGCAGGCCCGCGCGGGCCGGGCTGCTGCGCCAGGTCGAGGAGCCGCCGGCCCGGCTCGGGGAGACGCGCTCGGTGCTCGCCGCGTTCGGCGCCGACCGCGCCGACGAACTGCTCGCGCTCGGGCTCTTCCGGGAGCGGGACCTGACCCGGCCCGTCCGCGACCTGTCCACCGGGCAGCGGCGGCGGCTCGAACTGGCCCGCCTGGTCAGCGAACCGTACGACCTGCTCCTTCTCGACGAGCCGACGAACCACCTGGCCCCGGCCCTGGTGGAGGAACTGGAGGCGGCACTCGCGGCCTACGCGGGCACGGTGGTCGTGGTCAGCCACGACAGGAAGCTCCGGGACGCCTTCCCGGGCCCGACCCTCGCCCTGGGCTGAGCCACCGCCCCGGGCGGGGGGGGCAGCCGACCGGACCGGGCCGGGACCTACCCGAAGCCGATGTCGTAGCCCTCCACCGCCGCCCTGATCCCGTCCCGGCGCACCGTGACGTCGCGCAGGCCCACCACCCCCTGCCCCGGCAGTTCCGGCAGCTGGAAGGCGAGTGACAGACGGTCGACGAGGACGGGGCGGGTGAGGCCGTCGAGGCCCTTGAGGAGGGCGGGGTCGAGGCCGAGGCGGCGGAGCAGCTCGGGGTGCTCCCTGGCCACGTCCAGGAGGTTCAGGCGCATCACGTCGTCGACGAACCGCGGCGACCCGGTGAGGTCGTTGAGCTTGGCGTCGCTGCGCAGCGCCTCGCGCACCACCGCGTCGGGAAGCCCGAGGCGGTGGGCGATCGTGGGCACCGCGAGGAGCGCCTTGGCCCGGCCCGACTCCTCGGCCACGCGGCCCGCGGACTTCCGGCTCAGGTGCAGCCCCTCGGAGGGCCGCGCTCCGGGCCGGTACGTCGCCAGGTCGCCGATGTCGAGCCGCATCCGGTCGATGTCGGTGGCCACGCCGCGCCGGCCGACGCGCTCGATGTGGGCGTCGGCCCGCACCTTCACGTCGTGCCCGGCGACGGGCAGGGTGCCGCGCGCGAGGACCTGGTCGCGGCCGTGGCCGGTGAACGTGACCTGGGAGGCGCCGAGTTCACGGTTCATGTCGTCGAAGGAGAGCAGCACCTCGCCGTGCATCTCGTCGATGACGGCGCCGGTGAGGGAGGTGGGCCCGTCGCCCTTCAGGGTGACGTCCGTCGCGGTCGCGGAGACCTTCGCGAGCGAGACGCGGTCGGCGGCGACGTCGGGGACGGTGACCTCGACCTTGTCGAGGCGCTGGTCAAGGACCTGGGTGAGGAAGGGGAAGCCCTCGATGTCGACCTCGGGCGCCGCGCTGAGGTTC
This sequence comes from Streptomyces sp. AN091965, assembly GCF_022698285.1. Lineage (NCBI taxonomy): Bacteria > Bacillati > Actinomycetota > Actinomycetes > Kitasatosporales > Streptomycetaceae > Streptomyces > Streptomyces sp. AN091965. Next base: position 4,748,146 of record NZ_JALDMY010000001.1, read on the forward strand.
AGCTGGTCCTTCAGCTTGTCGGCGGCCTCGTGCTCGGCGTAGAGGAGCGCCCAGCGGTCGGCGAGGACGAGGAAGGCGGTGCCGACGGCGAGCGCGACGAGGGTCTTCGCGAGGAACGGGAGCCCGGCGAACCGGTTGCGACGGCGACGGCTGCCGCGCCGGTGGTTGGGGGGCGACCAGGGCTCGTCGTCGGCGGATCCGCTGTCTTCCCGAAGGAAGTCGTCCAGCGGGTTCGGCGCGAGTTCGGCCAGCTCGTCGTACGGGTTCGGCCGGGACGCGGCCTCGGATATGGGGGGTTGGGGGGTTTTGCTATCGGTTGTTGTGACCATGCGGTGGGGGGAACGCATCGCTCGATCTCACCATACGTTCACACCCCACCCCAAGCTTTGCTCCGGAGAGCTACTTCACAACCGTGATCCGGTTCGCCTTCGGCGGCGCGATCGGCTTGGCCGCCGAGGAGTTCGCGGCGAAGTAGTCGTTGAGCGCCTTCAGGTCGTCCGCGCCGACCAGCGGCTTCGTGCCCTTGCCCAGCTCGGCGAAGCCGTCGCCGCCGCCCGCGAGGAAGGAGTTCAGGGCGACGCGGTAGGTGGCGTTCGCGTCCAGCGGCTCGCCGTTCAGCTTCACCGAGCCGGTGACGATCCGGTCCGCCCCCGTCTTCGTCATGTCCAGCGTGTACGTGAGCCCTTCGGAGATCTGGAGGATCTTCGGGGAGGCCTCGTTCGGGCCGCTGACCTGCTGGCGCAGGGCGGTCAGGAGCTGCGCGCCGGTGAGGTCGACGAGGTTCACGGTGTTGGCGAAGGGCTGCACGGTGAAGGCCTCGCCGTACGTCACGACGCCGTCGCCCTCGCCGCCGCTCGCCTTGTGGACGAGGTCGGAGCGGATGCCGCCCGGATTCATCAGGGCCACGGCGGCCTTCGGGTCCAGGGACTTGGCGTGCGCGAGCTGGGCGTCGGCGATGAGGTCACCGAGCGGCGACTCGGGCGTCCCGGCGCCGCGGCCGGGGATGTCGCCGGAGATGTAGCCGACGGGCTTGTCGGCGATCGGCGCGGCCAGCTTGTTCCAGCGGTCGATCAGGCGCGTCATGTCGGCGGCCTTGGGCTGCGTGCGGCTGACGACGTGGTTGGCGGCCCTGGGAGATGAATGCAGCACGCCGGTGCGCACGATGTCCTTGGTCTTGCGGTCGTACGTCAGCGTGGTGTCGGTGTAGAGCTTCCCGTACGAGGACGCCGACGTGACCATGCGCGGCTTGCCCGCCGGGTCGGGGACGGTGCAGACGTACGCCTGGTGCGTGTGGCCGGTGACGAACGCGTCGACCTTGGGCGAGGCGTTCTTGGCGATCGCGGCGATCGGGCCGGAGATGCCGTCGCCCGCGCCCGGCGAGTCGCAGTCGTAGTTGTAGGCCTGGCTGGCCGGGGAGCCGCCCTCGTGGATGAGCGTGACGATCGACTTCACGCCCTGCTTGTCGAGGACCTTCGCGTACTTGTTGATCGTCTCGACCTCGTCGTGGAACTTCAGGCCCTTGATGCCGTCGGCCGAGACGATGTCGGGGGTGCCCTCCAGGGTCAGACCGATGAAGCCGATCTTCACGCCCTTGTGCTTCCACACGAAGTAGGGCTTGAGGAGGGACTTGCCGGTCTTCTCCTTCGTCACGTTCGCCGTGAGGTAGGGGAAGTCGGCGCCCTTGAACTCCTTGGCCTTGCCGTGCTTGTCCTTCTCGTAGCAGCCGTCCTTGGGGTGACAGCCGCCGTTCTGGATGCGGGACAGTTCCTCGGCGCCCTCGTCGAACTCGTGGTTGCCGACGCTGGAGACGTCGAGGTCCATCTTGTTCAGGGCCTCGACGCTGGGCTCGTCGTGGAAGAGCCCGGAGAGCAGCGGGCTCGCGCCTATGAGGTCACCGGCCGCCGCGGTGATCGAGTACGGGTGGCCCTTGCGGGCCGCGCGCAGGGAGGTCGCCAGATACTCGGCGCCGCCCGCGTCGATCTTCTTCTCCGTGCCGTCCGGCTGCTTCTCGGTGACCTGGCCCGAGGATCCCGCGGGCGCCTGGAGGTTGCCGTGGAAGTCGTTGAAGGAGAGCAGCTGCACATCGACCGTGCGCTTCTGGCCGTGGTGCCCCGCGGCCGCCATCCGGTCCTGACCCTGCTCCTGGCCCGCGGCGGCGGGCAGCGCGGCGGCGAGCGCGCCGACGGTGGCGAGGCCCGCCGTGAGGGCGAGCACCCGGGCGGCTCTGCGCCTTTGCCTGCGTGGCTGGGATGTGGCTGACACGTGTTCCCCTGGGGTGGTGTGGACGACTGGGGCCGTGCGGAAGCCTATGGTCAACGCGCGTAGCGCAACAGAGTCCCGGTGGTTACAGCCTGATAGCCATTCACCGTCGCCCAGGCGCTGTCGTGCCGCCGCCACCCTTCGACTTACCCTCGGATCCATGACAGACGAGACGCCCGCCAGGACCCCCGCCACCCTCCGCGAGATCGACGCGTACGACGTGCTCACGGACGATCAGGCCACTGCCGTGCTCGCGCTCCTCGCGGACGCCGCGCGCACCGACGGACAGCAGGCCGTGTCCGAGCAGGGGCGGCTCCAACTGCGGGGAGGGGCCCGCGAAGGCGTGCGGCACCTGCTCCTGACGGTCGACGGCGAACTCGTGGGCTACGCGCAGCTGGAGGACAACGACCCGGTGGAGGCCCCGGCCGCCGAGCTGGTGGTGCACCCGGCGCGGCGCGGCCACGGGCACGGGCGGGCGCTGGGCACCGCGCTGCTCGCGGAGTCCGGCAGGCGGCTGCGGGTGTGGGCGCACGGCGGGCACTCCGCCGCGCGGCACCTCGCGCAGGTGCTCGGCCTGACCCTGTTCCGCGAGCTGCGCCAGATGCGGCGGCCCCTCGACGGCCTGGACCTCGCCGAGCCGGAGCTGCCCGAGGGCGTGCGCGTACGGGCCTTCGTCCCCGGTACGGACGACGCGGCGTGGCTCGCGGTGAACGCGGAGGCCTTCGCGCACCACCCGGAGCAGGGCGCCCTGACGCAGCGGGACCTCGACGACCGCAAGGCGGAGTCGTGGTTCGACCCGTCCGGGTTCTTCCTCGCCGAGCGCGTCACCGACGCCGGTGCCGAACTGATCGGCTTCCACTGGACGAAGACCCACGCGGCGGAGCGGCTCGGCGAGGTCTACGTCCTCGGCGTGCGCCCTGCCGCCCAGGGCGGCGGCCTCGGCAAGGCCCTCACCACCATCGGCCTGCGCCACCTGGCAGCGGCGGGCCTGCCCACGGCGATGCTGTACGTGGACGCCGACAACAAGGCGGCGGTGAACGTCTACGAGCGCCTCGGCTTCAGCACCCACGAGACGGACCTGATGTACCGCACGGAGTCATAGCCCCGGCCGTGCTCGCAAAGCCCCTGCGGTGGGCGTCACTTGGCGGCCGCCCGGCGGCGAACGCCCTGACCGCGGGCGCCGCGCGGACGCCTGGGAGTCCCCATGCGCACTCCCAGGCGTCATGTCGGCGTAACCAATGATTCAGACAGGCTTGCGACGCTCAGGCAATGCAGCCCCCCACCGCGCCCGAACCGGCGCAGGACCGCGCGCGCCACAACGGCCGGGTCCGTCCCGCGCCCGCGCTCTCCGGCGCGCCCACCGGGGGTGTCGCGCGGAAGAATAAGACCATGAGCGAGCCCACCGCGCAGACCGAAGCCACGAGCCCCGACGCCGACGGCGTCCGGCACGCCCAGCCCTCCGTCGGCGCCCTCGCCGCGCACCGGCATCACACGGTCGCGGCCGCCGTCTCCGACCTCGATCCGGACCTCGACGCCGACCTCGACGCGTACGACGAGGACGCCCAGGCGGGCCACGGCGGCGCCGCGCTGCCGCAGGGCCGCTTCCTGGACCGGGAGCGCAGCTGGCTCGCCTTCAACGAACGCGTCCTGGAGCTCGCCGAGGACCCCACAACGCCGCTCCTGGAGCGGGCGAACTTCCTGGCGATCTTCGCCTCGAACCTGGACGAGTTCTTCATGGTGCGGGTCGCCGGCCTCAAGCGCCGCATCGCGACCGGCGTCGCCACCCGTTCGGCCTCCGGCCTCCAGCCCCGCGAGGTCCTGGAGCTCATCTGGAACCGCTCCCGCGAGCTCATGGCCCGGCACGCCGCCTGCTACCAGGAAGAGGTCGCTCCCGCCCTCGCCGACGAGGGCATCCACGTGGTGCGCTGGCACGAGCTCACCGACAAGGAGCAGTCCCGGCTCTACACGCTGTTCATGCAGCGCATCTTCCCGGTGCTCACCCCCCTGGCCGTGGACCCCGCGCACCCCTTCCCGTACATCTCGGGCCTGTCCCTGAACCTCGCCGTGGTGATCGAGAACCCGGTCAGCGGCCACGAGCACTTCGCCCGCGTCAAGGTCCCGCCGCTCCTGTCCCGCTTCCTGGAGGCCTCGCCGCAGCGGTACGTCCCCATCGAGGACGTCATCGCCGCGCCCAAGCACCTCCAGGAGCTGTTCCCGGGGATGAACATCCGGGAGCACCACATGTTCCGGCTCACCCGGAACGAGGACCTGGAGGTGGAGGAGGACGACGCGGAGAACCTGCTCCAGGCCCTGGAGAAGGAGCTCATGCGGCGCCGCTTCGGGCCGCCGGTGCGCCTGGAGGTCGAGGAGTCCATCGACAAGGACGTCCTCGACCTGCTGGTCCGCGAGCTGAAGATCAGCGAGGCCGAGGTGTACCCGCTGCCGGGCCCGCTCGACCTCACCGGTCTGTTCGCCATCGCGGGCCTGGACCGGCCCGAGCTGAAGTACCCCAAGTTCGTCGCGGGCACCCACCGGGACCTCGCCGAGGTCGAGTCGGCGTCCGCGCCCGACATCTTCGCCGCGCTGCGCGGCGGCCACGACGTGCTCCTGCACCACCCCTACGACTCGTTCTCCACGTCCGTGCAGGCCTTCCTGGAGCAGGCCGCCGCCGACGAGAACGTGCTCGCCATCAAGCAGACGCTGTACCGCACCTCCGGCGACTCGCCGATAGTGGACGCGCTCATCGACGCCGCCGAGTCCGGCAAGCAGGTCCTCGTCCTGGTCGAGATCAAGGCCCGCTTCGACGAGCAGGCCAACATCAAGTGGGCCCGCAAGCTGGAGGAGGCGGGCTGCCACGTCGTCTACGGCCTGGTCGGCCTGAAGACCCACTGCAAGCTGTCGCTCGTCGTCCGCCAGGAGGGCGACCAGCTGGTGCGCTACTCGCACGTGGGCACCGGCAACTACCACCCCAAGACCGCCCGCCTGTACGAGGACCTGGGCCTGCTCACGGCCAACCAGGAAGTCGGCGCGGACCTCTCGGACCTGTTCAACCGGCTCTCGGGCTACTCGCGCCGCGAGACCTACCGGCGGCTGCTCGTGGCCCCGCGCTCGCTGCGCGACGGCCTGATCACCCGCATCAACCGGGAGGTCCAGCACCACCGCGCGGGCCGCCCCGCCTACGTCCGCATCAAGGTCAACTCGATCGTCGACGAGGCCGTCATCGACGCGCTGTACCGCGCCTCGCAGGCGGGCGTCACCGTCGACGTGTGGGTGCGCGGCATCTGCGCGGTGCGGCCGGGCGTCGCGGGGCTTTCCGAGAACATACGCGTGCGCTCCGTGCTCGGCCGCTTCCTGGAGCACTCCCGGGTCTTCGCCTTCGGCAACGGCGGCGAACCGGAGGTGTGGTTCGGCAGCGCCGACATGATGCACCGCAATCTCGACCGCCGCATCGAGGCGATGGTGAGGGTCATGGCCCCGGCCCACCGGGCCACCCTCAACCGACTCCTCGAGACCGGCATGTCGGACACCACGGCCTCGTGGCACCTGGGGGCGGACGGCAACTGGACGCGGCACGCCACGGACCCGGAAGGCCAGCCCCTGCGGAACGTACAGGAGATGCTCATAGACGCCCGGAGGCGCCGGCGTGGCACAGCAACACCATGAGATGACGGCGGGCGAGGCCCTGTCGGTCTACCTGCAGGACCAGGCGACCGAATTCCTCCGCTCGCTGCGGCTGCACCGCGAGTCCTCCACGGACGCACAGGGAGCCGAGGAGTCGCTCGCCGCGGCCCGCTCGCTGCGGGGCGCGGCGCGCCGCGTGGGCGCCACGCTGCACACGTTCCGGCCCCTCCTGGACCAGGAGTGGACGGAGGGGCTCCGGCCGGAGCTGGCCTGGCTCTCGGGCACGCTGGCGCGCGAGCACGCCTACGCGGCCCGTCTGGACCGGCTCCTGGGCGCGCTCCACCGCCTGTCGACCCCGGCCCCGGCCGTGCCCGCCACACCGGCCGCGCCCAGCCGCGCCTCCGTACGGGAGAGCTGGGCGCAGCCCCCGGCACCCCGCACCGGCGAGGCGCGGGCCAGACAGGGCACCAGGAAGCCCGCGGGCCAGCTGGCCGTGGGCGCGGCCAAGGCCGCGGCCCTCCTGGAGCGGCAGCTGACCCTGGCCCGCACCCGGGCCCACTCCGCCGCGCTCCAGGCCTTCGGCTCGTCCCGCTTCCACGCCGTCGCCGACAGCGTCGCCGTCATGGCCAGTGACGTGCCCCTGCGCCCGGCCCCGGACACGGATCTGAAGCCGCTGGCAGCCCTGGCCGAGGCCCACCTCACGGAGGCGGTGGCCGCGCTGCCCCTGCTCCGCGCGGGCCACCCGTACAACGCCGAGGCCCTCGTCCACGGCCTGGCCGCGGACACGGCCCCGGAGGCCCAGGACGCCCCGTGGCTGAAGGTCCGCTCCCTGCTGCGGCTGCACCGCTACGCCCAGGAGGTCCTCCTCGGCGACGCCCCGCCGGACGCCCGGCTCACGGCGGCGGGCACGGCCCTGAACCGCCACCGCGAGGCGGCCGAGGCCGCCGCGGCGGCGGCCTCGGCGGCGCGCACCCCCCGCATCGCCCCGGCCACGGCGTACGCGCTCGGCGTCCTGCACGCCGACCAGCGCCACGAGGTGGAGGCGGCGAGGTTCGCGTTCCAGCAGGCGTGGCTGCGGGAGGCGGTCACGGCACCGTGACGGCCTGAGGGAGGGCGCCCCGTGACAGCACTGCCGACGCCGGAGCCGATCAGGGCGGCGGGCTGCGTCCTGTGGCGCCGCCGCACCGTCCCGGAGGGCCTGGAGATCTGCCTGGTCCACCGGCCCAAGTACGACGACTGGTCCCATCCGAAGGGCAAGCTCAAGCCCGGCGAGACCCCGCTCGCCTGCGCCCTGCGCGAGGTCGAGGAGGAGACGGGCCACCGCTGCGTGCCCGGACCGCCGCTGCCCTCGGCCCACTACACCGTGGGCGGCCGCCCCAAGTGCGTCGACTACTGGTCCGCCGAGGCCGCTGACGGCTGCTTCCGGCCCGGTCGCGAGGTCGACCGCATCCGCTGGCTCACGCCGCACGAGGCCCGCGCCCGCCTCACCCAGCTCCGCGACCGCGAGCTCCTCGACGCCTTCCTTGCGGCCCCGCACACCCCCGGGGCGCGCTGACCCCACCGCCACCTGCGGCCCCGCCCCCAGCAGGGGCGCGCACTACCCAGCGTGCGCCGACAAATGCGCGCCCGGCAGATCTTTCACGCGCCTGTCGCTGTAATCAGGCCGTGACCTAACCACAACGTCCGCGTAGGTTCACCGCTCGTTCACTTACGCCCATCGGCGGCTTCACCTGTTCTGCCTAATTTCGGCCTTACGCGAAGCGCGGCGAGATCGCCAGACCGCCTCCGCCCCGCGTGCTCGAACCACCGGCCACCATGGCCACCCGAACCACTTCGCACGCCGCCACGACAGGCCAGCCACACGGCCGGCGGCTCCCGGAAGGAACTCCCGAAAGTGAAGCTTCAGCGCATGAACCGGCGGGCCCTCACCCTCGGTGCTCTCGCCGTCTCCGGCGCCCTGGCCCTCACGGCGTGCGGCTCGGACGACGACGGCAGCAGCAACGGCGGCAAGAAGACCACCGCCAACAGCAACATCGACTGCGAGGGCGCCAAGGGCCAGCTCATGGCCTCCGGCTCGTCCGCGCAGAAGGGCGCGATCGACGCCTGGGTCAAGCAGTACCGCGCGGCCTGCAAGGACGTGCAGCTGCAGTACAAGCCGGACGGCTCCGGCGCCGGCATCACCTCCTTCCTCCAGGGCCAGACCGCCTTCGCGGGCTCCGACTCGGCCCTGAAGCCGGAGGAGATCGAGAAGTCGAAGAAGGTCTGCAAGGACAGCCAGGCCATCGACCTGCCGATGGTCGGCGGCCCGATCGCGATCGGTTACAACGTCCCGGGCGTCGACAGCCTCACCCTGGACGCCAAGACCGTCGCCGACATCTTCAACGACAAGATCAAGACCTGGGACGACAAGGCGATCGCGAAGCTCAACCCGGACGCCAAGCTCCCCAGCACCAAGATCCAGGCCTTCCACCGCTCCGACGAGTCCGGCACCACGGACAACTTCACCAAGTACCTGAAGGGCGCCGCGCCCTCCGCCTGGCCGCACGAGCCGGCCAAGATCTGGGCGGCCAAGGGCGGCCAGTCCGCGAGCGGCTCCTCCGGCGTCGCCCAGCAGGTGAAGCAGACCGAGGGCGCCATCTCCTACATGGAGCTGTCGTACGCCAAGGAAGGCATCAAGACCGTCGACATCAAGACGGACGCCAAGGAGCCGGTCAAGGCCACCGTCGACAACGCCTCCAAGGCCATCTCCGAGGCCAAGGTCGTCGGCAAGGGCAAGGACATGGCCATGGAGCTGAACTACAAGCCCACGGCCGAGGGCGCGTACCCGATCATCCTGGTCACGTACGAGATCGTCTGCGAGAAGAACAACAACAAGGACACCCTCGCCACCACGAAGTCCTTCCTGAACTACATCGCCAGCGAGGACGGCCAGTCCGTGCTCAAGGACGAGTCCTACGCCCCGATGCCGGCCGAGATCATCACCAAGGTCCGCGAGACCGTCAAGGGCCTGAGCTGAACCTGAGCGCGGCCCGCCTCCCCGGCGGGCCGCGCCGTCCGGTGCACCGCCGCCTGGAGCCGCCCGCGCCCGTCGCACGGCCGGTTCCGCAGACCGGAGAACCCCATGGACATACCCACCGACACTCCTCCCCCGCCCTCGCACGTCGAGGACGCCAAGCCCACGACCGCCGAGCAGAAGCGCACCGCGCGCGGCGCCACCCGCCCCGGTGACCGGATCTTCCTCACGCTCTCGCGGGGCTCCGGCATCACGCTGCTGCTGATCATGGCCGCCGTCGCGGCCTTCCTCGCCTACCGCGCGTCCATCGCGCTCGCGGACAACGAGGGCAGCTTCCTCACCACCTTCGAGTGGGACCCCGCGGGCGCCCTGCACGACGGCAAGCCCTACTTCGGCATCGCCGTCCTGGTCTTCGGCACCATCGTGAGCTCGATCATCGCGCTCGCCATCGCCGTGCCCGTGGCCATCGGCATCGCGCTCTTCATCTCGCACTACGCGCCGCGCAAGCTGGCCGCCCCCATCGCCTTCGTGATCGACCTGCTGGCCGCCGTGCCCTCGATCGTGTACGGCCTGTGGGGCGCCCTCGTGGTCGCCCCGAAGCTCACCGGCCTCTACAGCTGGCTCGACGACTACTTCGGCTGGACCGGCGTCTTCGAGTACGAGGGCGGCGCCCCGCGCTCGCTGATGACCGTCGGCATCCTGCTCGCGATCATGATCCTGCCGATCATCACCAACGTGAGCCGCGAGGTCTTCCTCCAGGTCCCGAAGATGCACGAGGAGGCCGCGCTCGCGCTCGGCGCCACGCGCTGGGAGGTCATCCGCATGTCGGTGCTCCCCTTCGGCCGCTCGGGCATCATCTCCGCCTCGATGCTGGGCCTCGGCCGCGCGCTCGGCGAGACGATCGCCGTGGCCACCGTGCTCTCCCCGACCTTCGTGATCCAGGCGTCCGTGCTCGACTACGGCGGCGGCACGTTCGCGCAGAACATCGCCAGCAAGTTCAGTGAGGCCAGCGAGTACGGCCGGGACGCCCTCATCGCCTCCGGTCTCGTCCTCTTCGTTCTCACCCTCCTTGTCAACGGCGCGGCCCGGCTGATCATCGCCCGCCGCAAGGAGTACTCGGGGGCCAACGCATGAGCACCACCACCGTCAAGCCCGCGCCCGCCGGTCTGAAGGCCGCGCGCCTGCCCCGCTGGACGCCCTACGTCGTCGCGGCCGGCTCCCTCGCCGTCGCCTGCGGCCTCGGCCTCGCGGCGGACCTGAGCTCCCGCCTGCAGTGGGGCCTGATCGCGGCCCTGCTCTTCGTCGGCGTCTCCTACGCCCTCGCGGCCCGCGTGGAGGGCACCCGCCAGGCCAAGGACCGCCTCGCCACCTCGGTGGTGTGGGTGATGTTCCTGCTGGCCGTGGTCCCGCTCGCGTCGCTGATCTACGAGACCGTCAAGCGCGGTGCGAAGGTCCTCGACGGCTACTTCCTCAGCCACTCCATGGGCGTCGTCGCCGACGACGAGGCCGGCGGCGGCATCTACCACGCCATCATCGGCACCCTGGAGCAGGTCGGGCTCGCCTGCCTGATCGCCGTGCCGATCGGTCTGCTCACCGCGATCTACCTCGTCGAGTACGGGCGGGGCAAGCTCGCCAAGGCCGTCACCTTCTTCGTCGACGTGATGACGGGCATCCCGTCCATCGTCGCGGGTCTGTTCGTCCTCAGCTTCTGGATCCTGATCCTGGGCTTCGACTTCTCCGGCTGGGCCGGCGCCATGGCGCTGTCGATCCTGATGATGCCGGTGGTCGTGCGCTCCACCGAGGAGATGCTGAAGCTCGTCCCGAACGAGCTGCGCGAGGCCTCGCTCGCCCTCGGCGTACCGAAGTGGCGCACCATCCTGAAGGTGGTCCTGCCCACCGCGATCGGCGGCATCACGACCGGCGTCATGCTGGCGGTGGCCCGCATCGCGGGTGAGACCGCCCCCGTGCTGCTGCTCGTGTGGACGAACCCCTTCATCAACACGAACCCGTTCGACGGCCCCCAGGGCTCCCTGCCGCTGTACATCTACCAGCAGTACGCGTCCGGCACGAACGCCGGATACGACCGCGCCTGGGCAGCGGCCCTCACCCTGATCGCCTTCATCATGATCCTCAATCTCGTGGCCCGCGGCATCGCCCGCTGGAAGGCCCCGAAGACCGGTCGCTGACGCGGCCTCAAGCGACCACCAGCAGTGCCCCTCTCGAAAGCAGTGATCCCCATGGCCAAGCGAATCGACGTCTCGGGCCTCAACGCCTTCTACGGCTCGCACAAGGCGATCGAAGACATCTCCATGACCGTCGAGCCCCGCTCGGTGACGGCCTTCATCGGCCCCTCCGGCTGCGGCAAGTCCACGTTCCTGCGCACCCTGAACCGCATGCACGAGGTCACGCCCGGCGGCCGCGTGGAGGGCAAGGTCCTCCTCGACGGCGACGACCTGTACGGCTCGGGCGTCGACCCCGTGAACGTCCGCCGCACCATCGGCATGGTCTTCCAGCGCCCCAACCCGTTCCCCACGATGTCGATCTACGACAACGTGGCGGCGGGCCTGAAGCTCAACGGCTCGTACAAGAAGTCCGAGCTGAACGACGTCGTCGAGAAGTCCCTCAAGGGCGCCAACCTCTGGAACGAGGTCAAGGACCGCCTGAACAAGCCCGGCTCCGGCCTCTCCGGCGGCCAGCAGCAGCGCCTGTGCATCGCGCGGGCGATCGCGGTGGAGCCGCAGGTCCTGCTCATGGACGAGCCCTGCTCGGCCCTCGACCCGATCTCCACCCTCGCCATCGAGGACCTGATCGGCGAGCTGAAGGAGCGCTTCACGATCGTCATCGTGACGCACAACATGCAGCAGGCGGCCCGCGTCTCGGACCGTACGGCGTTCTTCAACCTCGCGGCGGTCGGCCAGCCCGGCAAGCTCGTCGAGATCGACGACACCGAGCGGATCTTCTCCAACCCGTCCGTCCAGGCCACCGAGGACTACATTTCCGGCCGCTTCGGCTAGGCCGCCCCGACTCCCCGCGGTGCTGCATGGCGGTGCCACCGCGGGGGACGCAAAAGGGCCCGCCCCTGGCTCCCGGGGGCGGGCCCGCGTGCTCGCACGGCACGGCGACGACGTACGGAGGGGGCTACAGGAACGCCAGGTTCACGATCCAGAAGCTGACCGCGGCGACGATCGCGGCGGCGGGCATCGTGATGAACCAGCCGAGAATGATGTTCTTGGCGACACCCCAGCGCACGGCGTTGACGCGCTTCGTGGCGCCCACACCCATGATCGCCGAGGTGATCACATGCGTCGTGGAGATCGGCGCGTGGAACATGAAGGCGGTGGTGAACATGATCCCCGCGCCCGTGGTCTCCGCGGCGAACCCCTGCGGCGGGTCCAGCTCGATGATCTTCCGCCCGAGCGTCCGCATGATCCGCCAGCCACCGGCGTACGTGCCGAGCGACAGCATCACCGCGCAGGAGATCTTCACCCAGACCGGAATCGGGTCGCCCGGGTTCTCGACGTCGGCGATGACGAGGGCCATCACCACGATGCCCATCGTCTTCTGCGCGTCCTGAAGACCGTGCCCGAGCGCCATGCCGGCGGCCGACACGGTCTGGGCGATCCGGAAGCCCCGCTTGGCCTTGTGCGGATTGGCCTTGCGGAACATCCACATGATCGCGCACATCACGAGGTAGCCCGCCACGAGCCCGACGAGCGGCGACAGGAACATCGGGATGACGATCTTCTCGACGACGCCGGACCAGATGACCCCGATGCCACCGGCGAGCGCGGCACCCACGAGACCGCCGAAGAGCGCGTGCGAGGAGGACGAGGGGAGGCCGAAGTACCAGGTGACGAGGTTCCACACGATCGCGCCGACCAGACCGGCGAAGAGGATCCACATCCCCTTGGTGCCGTGCGGCGTCTCGATGAGCCCCTCACTGACCGTCTTGGCGATCCCGCTGCCCAGGAAGGCACCGGCCAGGTTCATCACCGCGGCCATGGCGAGCGCCGCGCGGGGCGTCAGGGCACGGGTGGAGACGGAGGTGGCGATGGCGTTCGCGGAGTCGTGAAAGCCGTTCGTGTACGTGAAGCCGAGCGCGACGCCGATGGTCACGATCAGAGCGAAGGTGTCCATGAAGGTACTCAGGACTCCTTGACCGCGATGGTCTCCACGGTGTTCGCCACGTGCTCGAACGCGTCGGCGGCCTCTTCGAGGACGTCCACGATCTGCTTGAGCTTCAGGACCTCGATGGCGTCGTACTTGCCGTTGAAGAGGTGGGCGAGCAGCTTGCGGTGGATCTGGTCGGCCTGGTTCTCCAGGCGGTTGACCTCGATCCAGTATTCGGTGAGGTTGTCCATGGTGCGCAGATGCGGCATGGCCTCGGCCGTCAGCTCGGCGGCCCGGGCGAGGACCTCGATCTGCTGCTCGACGCCCTTGGGGAGCTCCTCGACCTGGTACAGGACGACCAGGTCGACGGCCTCCTCCATGAAGTCCATGATGTCGTCGAGCGAGGACGCGAGGGAGTAGATGTCCTCGCGGTCGAACGGCGTGATGAACGAGGAGTTCAGCTGGTGGAAGATCGCATGCGTCGCGTCGTCCCCCGCGTGTTCCGCGGCCCGCATACGCTCTGCGATCTCGGCTCGGGCCGAGGCGTCGGCCCCGAGCAGTTCCATCAGGAGCTTCGAGCCCGTGACGATGTTGTCCGCGGATGCGGCGAACATGTCGTAGAAGCTCGTCTCCCTGGGGGTCAGACGAAATCGCACGTGGGGTCCTCGGGGTGCTTTGGATGCGGTCAGGCTGATGCTAGGCGCATCATCTGGCCACGGCTAACCGGCCATACCCCAGTGTCGCCCATCAGGCACAGTGATCAGCACACCACCCGAGAAATCAAGTACCCTATACCCAGTAGGGGTATGCACAGGAGGACGCGATGACGACCACAGAGGCGGCCGCGGCGGCCACGACCACCGACGCGCCCTCCGGCTCCGCCCAGACGGCGGACCACGCGGGGCACCAGACGCACGGGTACCACAAGCAGAAGGACGAGCACCTCAAGCGGCTGCGCCGCATCGAGGGGCAGATCCGCGGCCTGCAGCGCATGGTCGAGGAGGACGTCTACTGCATCGACATACTCACCCAGGTCTCCGCCGGCACGAAGGCCCTCCAGTCCTTCGCCCTGCAGCTCCTGGAGGAGCACCTGCGGCACTGCGTCGCGGACGCGGCCGTCAAGGGCGGCGACGAGATCGACGCGAAGGTCGAGGAGGCCACGAAGGCGATCGCGCGCATGCTCCGCACCTGACGCCGTGCAGCGCGCCGAACCGCAGCCCCGGCCCAAGCACCCCGGCCGGGGCCAGGCTCCCCCGGGGCGGGGCGTCCAGGGCCCTGCTGCCCGCCGGGGCAACGGAGAGGGGGCGCCCCCGCGCGAGCGGGCGGGGGAGCTACGCCCCCGGGCCCGGGGGCCGGCCGTCGTCCTGCTGGGCGTCGGAGACTCGAAGCACCTCGTCGATCCGGTCCGCACTGAGCCGCTCACCATGTGCGGCCGACGCCGCGATGATCAGTTCGCCGCACAGCTCGATCTCGGCGAGGGCAACGTGGTCCTGAACCGCCGTGCCGCGCACCAGAGCCACGTTCACCACCTCTTCCTGACCACGGTTGTGCCGGGTACCGGCTTCCTAGAGTAGGGAGCGGCCTACGTACCGCGCATGGCACGGACGGACCATATTGCGACTATCAGCCATCGATATGCGGCCACCGCCCGGCACCCCGCCGGGGCCCGGGCCAGGGCCCGCACCCGGCCGCTACCGCTCGGCGATCTTCCCGGTGTAGATGTCCTTCTCCGGCGGCAGCCGCACCCGCACCGGCGCCCCGAACCCGTACAGCGACGTCGTCGAGGCGACCTCCGCGTTGGCCACCTGGAAGCGGTGGCGCAGCTTGCGCAGCCGCCCCCGCTCGTCGAGGTAGGCGTCGAACGGAACACCGCCCTTGCTGAACCCTTTCGCCACCGCCGCCCGCAGCGCGTCCCGGTACGGCGCGGACGCCCCGGCCACCGCGCCCGCCAGCTCGGCCACGCCCCGGTAGTGCCGCACCGTGACGTCGTCGACGCGCGTCTCGCGCACGTACGTCACCTGGCGGGCCCCGCGCAGCAGTTCGGCGGCGACGAGCGGATCGGTGGCGCCGCCCGTGACGAGGTTGCCGTCGGACAGGGAGGCCGTGTCGACGCGCACCCACTTGTCGGCGGGCACCCCAGAGCCGCGGTTCTTCATGTAGAGGTCCCCGCCCGTCATCAGCTCCGTGACCGGCGGCCTGCGCCGGCCGCGGTCCGCCGGGTCCTGCGGCAGCACGACCTCGAACCGCCCCTGCCGCCGCCGGAAGTCGTACGTCCCGTGGCCCCGGACGGTCACCCGGGTCCCGCCGCTGGCCATCTCCATGGACGTACGCGCCCGGGAGCTGCCCGCGCGCACCAGCGCGTCGGCGGCGTCGCGCACCTCCTTGGCGGGGTCGTCGCTGGCCGCGGCACCGCCGCCCGAACAGCCCGTGGCGAGCGTCATGAGACCCACCGCGGCCGTGACGGCCGCCGTGCCCGTGTGCCTGTGCCGCTGTCCCATCGCCCTGCCGACCCCCAAGCCTTTCCACGCGTCGGCGGACGCCGTGCGACGGCCACCGGGTCGAGCCCCCTGTGTTCCCCATAACGACCGGTACGGGGTGTTGTCACGCGCGAGCGCGTTCACTCTTCCGGCGTACCGTGGGGGCCGTGCCCGAGTCGTCTTCCCCCGAACCGCCGCACCGTACGACCACGGTCGAGAACGGACGCTTCTGTGCCGCCCGATGCAGCTGTGGCTGGCGGGGCCCCGCGCGCCGCGCCCGCAGCAAGGCCCGTGCCGACGCCGCCGCCCACAGCGAAACGCTCTGAACGCCCGCTCCAGTACCACCGTTTCGCCGGAACCCCGCGGCTCCCGCTGTCGTCTCGTTGTGCGGGAAGGCAACGGGAGGGTTCATGGAACGGCTGGCACGGCGTACGTTCATAGGGACGGCGGCCGCCGCCGTCGCGGCGGCCGGTACGGCCGCCTGCACCGGTGGGAGCGGCGGCACGGGCAGGGCGAGCGGCAGCGCGTCGGCGAGCGGCACGGCGGGGTCCGCGACGGCTTCCACGGCCACCACGCCGATCAGGACGGCCGCCGCGTCCGCGGCCGCCAACCTCACCGCGCTCGCCCGTGACCTGGACGGCTCCCTGGTCCGTCCGAACGAGGCGCACTGGGCCACGGCCCGCCAGCTGTACAACACCCGCTTCGACAACCTGAAGCCGACGGCCGTCGCGTACGTCGCGCACCCCGACGACATCCGCACCACCCTGGCCTACGCCCGCGCCCACGACGTCCCCGTGGCGGTCCGCAACGGCGGCCATTCGTACGCGGGCTGGTCCTCCGGCACCGGCCGGCTGATCCTCGACGTGTCGCGCCTCAACCGCACCCGCGTCTCCGGCTCCACCGCCACCATCGGCGGCGGCGCGAAGCTCATCGACGTCTACCGCGCCCTCGCCGCGAAGGGCGTCACCATCCCCGCGGGCTCCTGCCCGACGGTCGGCATCAGCGGACTGACCCTCGGCGGCGGCCACGGCGTCGTCTCCCGCGCCTACGGCCTGACCTGCGACAGCCTCACCTCCGCGACGCTCGTCACGGCCGCCGGGAAGCTGATCAGGGCCGACAAGTCCGAGCACAAGGACCTGTTCTGGGCGCTGCGCGGCGCGGGCAACGGCCAGTTCGGCGTCGTCACCGAGCTGACGTTCCGCACCCACCCGGCCCCGCAGGCGGTCTCCGCGTACCTCACCTGGCCGTGGGCGAAGGCCGCCGCGGTGGTGAAGGCCTGGCAGGAGTGGGGGCCTTCGCAGCCGGACGAGATCTGGTCGTCGCTGCACCTCGCGGCCGTGCCCGGCGGCACCCCCACCGTCTCCGTCGCGGCCTTCTCGCTCGGCACGTACGGCGGGCTGCAGAACGCCGTCGACCGCCTCGCCGACAAGGTGGGCGCCCCGGCCCGCAGCGTCTCCCTGAAGCGCCGCGGCTACGAGGAGGCCATGGAGGTGTACGCGGGCTGCTCGTCGTTCGCGACGGACGCCCAGTGCCATCTGCCGGGCAGCACTCCGGGCCGCACCCCGACGGGCGCGCTCGGCCGGGAGACGTACGCGGCCCGCTCGGACTTCTTCGACCGCTCGCTCTCCGCCGCCGGGATCCGCGCGCTGCTCGGCGAGATCGAGCACGTGCGCGGCGAGCGCGGCACCGCGGGCAGCATCGCCCTGACCGCGCTCGGCGGCGCCATCAACCGCGTCGACCCGACGGCCACGGCGTTCGTGCACCGCCGCTCCCGGATGCTCGCCCAGTACATCGCCTCCTGGCGCGCGGGCACCTCCGGCACGGGCGCCCAGGGCTGGCTCAAGGGGGCCCACGGCGCGATGCGGCGCCACGCGTCGGGCGCGGCGTACCAGAACTACACGGACGCGACCCTCACCAACTGGCGCGAGGCGTACTACGGCCAGGCGGCGCCCCGTCTGAAGAAGGTCAAGAAGGCCTACGACCCGACGCGCTTCTTCAGCTTCCCGCAGGCCCTGTAGCCCCTTCCGGGCCCCGCCCGGGGCCACTCCGACGGCGGGCGCCCCGCACCCGTTCGGCCCCTTCCGGGCCGCCCCCGGGTGGCCCGGCCGACGCGGGACCGCTGGCCTGGGGGCATGACACGTACCCGGATACGCATGGCCGTGGCGGGCGCGCTCTCGGGCGGCACCGGCGTGTGGCTGCTGCGCCGCCGCGGGGGACGGGCGGGGCGCGCCCGGCCCCTGGCGCCGGGCGCCTCTACGCGGCGAGGCCCTTCTCGTCGGATCCCGCGGCCTCCTGCTCCGGCAGGGTGGCGACCGGCCGGGCGCCGCGGTGCGGGGCCCACACCAGACGGGCGGCCCTCCCGGAGCGCCCGATCGCCTTGGTGACGGGCGTGAGCAGCGCCATCGCGAGGGGCGAGAGCAGCAGCGTCACGGCCGTGCCGAGGGCGAAGCCGCCGATCACGTCGGTGGGGTAGTGCACGCCCATGAAGACGCGGCAGAAGCCCTCCAGGGCGGCGAGGGCGATCCCGGCGATGCCGAACTTGCGGTGGGCGACGAAGAGGCCGACGCCGATGGCCATGGCGAGCGTCGCGTGGTCGCTCACGAACGAGTAGTCGTTCTTGCCGTCGACCAGGACTTCCAGGCCCTGGTGGTCCTTGAAGGGGCGCGGGCGCTCCACGAAGTTCCGTATCGGCACGTTCACGAGGACGGCGATGGCGGCGGCGAGCGGGGCCCAGACGACGGCGGCGACGGAGCCGGCCGCGTCGTCGAGCGCGCCGCGCTTGCGGGCGCCCCACCAGCACCAGAGGACGAGCAGCACCAGGGCGACGAGCAGCCCGTACTCGCCGATGAACTCCATGGCGCGGGCGACGAAGCCCGGGGAGTCCTTCGCCAGGCCGTTGATGTCGTAGAGCAGGCTGACGTCGGGGTTCGACCCGGATGTATCGAGTCCAGCCATGATGCCGCGGCCCCTTGTCCTCATCGCTCGCGGGCGCGTCGCCTGACGCGCCCTCCATCAACCCCCGTGGCCAGTGCGTGCTGTACCAGTCAAGGGAACGCACAGTCCCCTTATCTACGTTCCACTCTCCACCGAATGATCACTCAGACGTTATCGAAGAGAGACTCATCGCCGCAGCTCAGGGGGGTGTTTTAGCGGAGCGTTCCAGCCAGCTCGGGCGGCGCGTGCGCCGGGCGTACGCCTCCGCTCCGGCCGCCGGTCAGACGTCCGTGCCCTCCGGCTGCGGTGCGTCCGACGGCACGGAGGGCGCCGTTGAACTCTCTTCCGAGGGCTCTTCGGAGGGCCTGCGGGTGGGCGGGGAACTCGGCTCACCGGCCGGTTCCCGGTCCTTGTCGGGCTTCTCTTCCCGCTCCTCGGGCGACTCACTGGGCACTGCTTTTGCGCCATCTTCGGTCACTCGGGTGGCTCCGAAGTAGTCAGGAGTGTCCACGGGATCGAAGCGGATCTTCGCGCCGGGCCGCGGCGCGTCGATCATGTAGCCGCCGCCCACATAGATACCGACGTGCCGGATGGCCCGCGAGTTGCTCAGGTCGTCGGAGAAGAACACCAGGTCCCCGGGGAGCAGCTCGTCCCGCTTGGGGTGCGGCCCCGCGTTGTACTGGTCGTTGGCCACGCGCGGCAGGGGGATGCCGACGCTGCGGTACGCGGCGAGCGTGAGCCCCGAGCAGTCGAACCGGCCGCCCTGGTCGGCCGTTCCGTTGCCGCCCCAGAGGTACAGGGTGCCGAGCTTCTTCTGCGCGTAGTAGATGGCCCCGGCCGCCTGCCGCGACGGATTCACGCGCCCCACGGGCCTGGCGAAACTCTGCTCCAGAGTCGTGATGATCTTGACGTAGTTCTGCGTCTCGCGGTACGGCGGCACGCCCCCGTACTTGATCACGGCGTACGCGCCCGCGTTGTACGCGGCGAGCATGTTCTTCGTCGGGTCGCCCGGCGCGTCCTTCACGTACTTGGCGAGCTTGCAGTCGTACGACGCGGCCGACGGGATGGCGTCCTTCGGGTCCCACACGTCCCGGTCCCCGTCGCCGTCGCCGTCGATCCCGTGCGTGGCCCAGGTCCCCGGGATGAACTGCGCTATGCCCTGCGCCCTGGCCGGGCTCTTCGCGCTCGGGTTGAACCCGCTCTCCTGGTACAGCTGGGCGGCGAGCAGGGCCGGGTTGATGGCCTTGCACAGATTGCCCCACTTCTGCACGAGCGGCTGGTACGTGGTGGGCACCGCGCCCTTGGCGAGGCCGACGCTGCCCCGCGCCCCGCCGCCCCCGGCGACCGAGCCCGCGGCGACGAAGGTCCCGACGACGAGCAGCCCGATGAACCCCACCGAGCCGCTGAACGCGACGGACGCGAGCAGCCATGTCTTACGCACCGTCAACCACCCCTCGCCCACCGGGAGTCCGCCGGGGTCAGTGTAGATGCGGGACCCCCGCCCGGGGTGGATCATCTTCCGTTCGACGGCGGATACTCGGATCCGCACGCCCGACCCGAAGGAGGCCGCGCCCCGTGACCGACACCCGCCCGGACCTGCCCGCCGACCTGGAGTGGATCCGCGCCGCCCCGGAGGGCGACCGGGGACCCGGCCCCTGGATCGAGTACGCCTTCGGCCCCGACGACGCGGTGTACCTGCGCGAGACGGGCGCCCCGGACCAGGTCGTCACGACGACCCGCGCGAAGTGGGAGGCCTTCGTCCTGGGCGTGCGCGCGGGCGAATTCGACCACTTCGTGGAAGGGCACTGACATGACAGCACGCCAGCGCGGCTCCTCACCGGCGCGGCTGCGCCCGGCCGAGCCCGGCGACCACGCGGCCGTCGTCGCGGCCGTCCGCACCTGGTGGACCGACCGCAGCCCCGCCGAGATGCGGGAACTGTCCCTGCTGCTTCCGAAGTTGTTCCTCCAGTTCTTCGCCCGTACGAGCCTCGTCCGGGAGGACGCCGACGGCGTGCGGGCCTTCCTGATCGGCTTCCACCCGGCCGACCACCCGGGCGAGGCGTACATCCACTTCGTGGGCGTCGATCCGGAGCTGCGCGGCCAGGGCGTGGGCCGCGAGCTGTACGAGACCTTCTTCCGGGGCGCCGCCGCCGCGGGGCGCACCCGGGTGCGGTCGGTGACGTCCCCGACGAACACGCGCTCCATCGCCTTCCACCGCGCCCTCGGCTTCCGCCTCCTGGACGGCGACGACGTGGGCCCTGGCGGCGTCCCCGTGCACAAGGACTACGACGGCCCCGGCCTCGACCGGGTCTGCTTCCTGCGAACGCTGACCGTGACGGACGATTGACGGAGCGCCAACTTTGGCGGACTGTAGGGGGGTTGGGCGCGGGGGAGGCGCCCGGCGCGCTGCGCACCGCGTTCTACGGCTGGGGGGAGCCGACGATGGAACCCAACGACCCCAGAGACAGGCCCGTCCCGCAGGACAGGCCGCCGACGGGGAGCGGACCCACGCCCGAGGACCGTGCTGGGGCGGGACCCGCGCCCGCAGGCGCTGGGGCCACGCCTGAGGGGGCCGCGCCTGCGTCCGGGGCCGCGCCTGAGGGGACTGGGGCCGCGCCCGGGCCCGGGGCCACGCCTGAGGCCGGAGCGCCCGGGGCCGCGCCCGGAGCCGGAGCGCCCGGGGCCGCGCCCAAGGCCGGAGCGTCCGGGGCCGCGCCTGAGGGGACTGGGGCCACGCCCGGGCCCGGAGCCGGAGCACCCGGGCCCGCGCCCGAGGACCGCCCCGGAGACGGGCCGAGGCCTGAAGCCGGGGCCGCGTCCGAGGGCGGATCGGCGGGGCATGGCGGGCCCGCGCCCACGGACAGGGCCACGCCTGAGGGCAACGCCACGCCCGAGGACAAGCCGGTGCCTGGCCGGGAGCCCGCGCCCCAGGGACCCGCGCCCGCGTACGGACCGGCCGCTCAGGGCCCGCCCGTGCCCGGAGGCAGGCCCACGCCCGCAGACGGACCGGCGCCCGACGGGAGACCCGCGCCCCACCCGCCCGCGTCCAGCCCCGCGCACGCGCCCGGGGCGCCCCAGGCCGGACCCGGCCCCACAGGCACCCCTCCCTCCGGCGGCAACCCCCCGGAAGGCTTCGGTCCGCCCCTGCCCGCCGGGCCCCCGCCCACCACACCACCCGGGCCCGCCTACGGCCCACCGCCCCAGGCACCCGCGTACGGCGGCCCCGGCGGCTACGGCGCCCCCGCGTACGGCCCGCCCCCCGGCGGCCCCGCGCCGTCCGCCTACGGCCCGCCGGAGCTCCTGGAACCCCCGGCCGCCGCGCCCGCTCCCCCGCCCGCGCCGCCCGAGCCCCTGCGCCCCGTCGCCGCCGCCCTGCTCAACCTCACCGGACTCGGCCTCGGCTACGCCCTCATCCGCGCCTGGCTGCCCGCCGTCCTGTGCTGGGCGGCGACCGCCGGGCTGCTCCTGATCGCCCTGCCCGCCGACGTGGACGGCGTCCCCGGCGGTCTGCTCGTCGGCTACCTCGCCCTCCTCGTGCTCGCCGCCGCCGACGCGGCCCGCCGCGCCCGCCGCACCGCCCTCGCCCTGCGGCTGCGCGCCCCGCTCGCCGCCGCGCTCGGCGTCGTCCTGCTCGCCGTCCCCGCCGCGAGCGCCTTCGCCTACGAGGCCGCCCGGGACGAGGCCGTCGAGGACATGCTCCTGGAGCGGCTCGCCGACGCCGACCGGCTCGTCGCGGACCAGGACGGACAGGACTTCGCCGGCTCCGAGCGCGCCTACCGCTCCGCCCTGGGCACCTACCGCGACCTCGTCCGCGACCACGGCGACTCCCGCGCCGCCGACCGCGTGCCCGACCGCCTCGACGCGTACTACAAGGCCGTCGCCCGGCCCTACGCCGACGGCCGGTACTGCCAGGCCATCGCGCCCCTCACCTATCTGCGCACCCTGCCCGACCGCATCGGCGAGAACCGCCTGGGCCGCCTCGCCACCTGGCCCGACGACCGGCTCGCGACCTCGCTGTACGAGTGCGGGTCCGCGGCCGTCGACCGGGGCGACGGCACCCACCTCCAGGAGCTCCTGACGACCTTCCCCGACTCCGAAGCCGCCGGGAAGGTCGTCCCCGCCCTCGGCGCGGCCATCGACGACCGCACCGCCGACCTCAAGGGCCCCGACCCCTGCTCCGCCACCGAGAAGCTGACCCGCGTCCGCGCCGTCGCCGCCTCCCTGCCCGGCGGCAAGGGCGGCTCCCTGGCCACCCGGGCCGAGCGCGCCGTCCAGTCCGGCGAGTACGCCTGCGGCGTGGACGAGTTCGAGGACGGCCAGTTCACCGAGGCCGCCAAGCGCATGCGCGACTACGCCGACACGTACAAGAACAGCGGCAAGCGCGAGCGCGCCCGCACCATCGCCATCGCCGCCGAAGTCGCCGCCGAGCGCCCGCAGGCCGGCCGCAAGCTGCCCGCCCAGCGCGGCCCCGGCTCGGGCCAGGAGTTCGTCGTCAAGAACGACGGGGCGAGCGCCGTCGAGGTCCTCTTCACCGGCCCGGCCACCGGCACCGTCAAGCTCGGCGCCTGTGCGGGCTGCACCCCGTACGCCAGCAGGGCCGAGGGCAAGAGCAAGGCCTGCAAGGCGAGCCGGAGCTATCCGCAGAAGACCCTGCGCCTGCCGCCCGGCGAGTACCACTTCCTCTACAAGCGCGGCACCGGCGGCACCGGCCTGGTCCGCGACCACAGCGACGGCACCACGGTCCAGGGCGGCTACCGCTACACCGACTGCACCTACGTCGTCAGCGGCGGCCTCGGCGGCATCGGGGGCCTCTCCCCCCGGACGTGACCCCCGCACCGCCTTCTCCGGCACCTCGCCTGACGGAGGGTCTGAGGGCGTGGCCGGACGTCGTTCTGAGGTGACGTCAGTGGCCACGCCGGACCTTCGTTGCCCGGCGTCACCCCTCGTGATACATAGAGTGACCATACGTTTGAAGTCGCTCAACGAATGACGCCAAGGCTGCACACGCCGGGCGGATTGTCGGCGAGAATGAGCTCCGTCCTCTGCACTCCGGTAGGCAGAGGTGGGCAGAGGCGCAGGAACAACCCACTAGGGGCGGTGAGTTACACATGCTTATGGCAGCCGAGAAGGGCGACATCACCACCATCATCGGTGGGATCGCCCCCGACTGGGGTCCCTTCGGGAGCTTGGGCAACGAAGCACGCGTGATGATCGAGGTCGTGATGGCCGTGGCGATCCTGCTGTGCCTCGGCATCGCGATCTGGGGCGCGGCGAAGCAGCGCATCGGAGCGACGGCACTGCGCGACACGTTCAGCGCGGAGCAGGGAAAGGGCCTGATCATCGCGGGCCTGACCGGTGTCTTCATCATCGGCTCGCTCGGCACCCTTTTCACCATCGTGTACGGCATGGCGGTCTGACCCCCGCCCCGCACACCTTCTCCCCCGTCCCCCTTCTCTCCCCCGTCCGTCGTGCCCACCGGCTGAGGTTGCAACTCCCTGATGTCGAGTCACCACACCGCGCCCGCGCGGGAACCAGCACGGCTACCGTCATATCCGGTGCACCAGGCGGACGTGGTGGTCAAGGATGAGGTTGAGGGGGCGTACGCGGCATGAGCGATGACGATGACCTCTTCGGCGGTACCGGCGAGACGCGCACGCGGCTCCCGGAGCGCGAGGACGGCTACGGCGGCGCCCGCAGATCCGGCCGCCCCGGCGGCCGCTCCTCCTCCCGCAGCCTCGTCACCGTCATCGGCGTGGTCGTCCTCCTCATCGCCGCCATCGCCTTCGCGAACCGCGACGACTCGTCGTCCGACGGCGACGGCGACGGCGCCCACGACAAGGGCGCGCAGACCTCCCCCACGGCCCCCACCGGCGAAAAGCCGGTGAGCGGCAAGAACGGGGGCATCCCAGCGGGGTACGCCAAGACGGAGCAGGGCGCGCAGAGCGCGGCCGCGAACTACGCGGTGGCGCTCGGCTCCGCCGAGATGTTCGACAAGTCGAAGCGGGACGGCATCCTCAAGGCCATCATGGCCCCGTCCAGCGTGGCCAAGTTCAAGGCCGATCTGGACAAGGCCTACAGTGCGGACTTCTTCAAGAACGTGGGGCTCAACGCCAACGGGTCCACACCGAGCGGCTACCAGTTCGTCTCCCGCACGAGCCCCATCGGCACGAAGGTCACGGACTTCGCCGACGGCAGGGCCACCGTGGCCGCCTGGTGCGGCGGCCTCCTCGGCCTCGCGGGCGAGCGGTCCACCAAGCCGGTCACCAACAGCTGGTTCACGATCACCATGAAGCTGGCCTGGATCGACGGCGACTGGAAGATCACCACACACACCCAGAAGGACGGTCCCGCCCCGGTCCCGGGCGACGACCGCGCGTCCGGCTCGGAAGAGATCGCAGACGCCGTGGAAGGGTACGGAGGGTTCACGTATGCGCGGTAGTCGCCCCGTACTGAAGCTGACCGCCGCCCTCGCGGCCATCCAGACAGCGGTGCTCCTCCTCGCGACGCGCGCCGCCGCCGCACCCGACGACGACCCGTGCGCGCTCATCCACGGCCCCGCCAAGAAGTACTGCGAACAGGGCGAAGGCGGTGGAGGCGGCGGCGGAGGCCGTAAGACGCCCGACAACGGGGCGCTGTCCGAGCTCGACCCGCTCAGCTCGCTGGCGCGCGGCTTCGGCGACGCCGCCTCCTGGATCGTCAACAAGCTCACCGAGTACGTGAACGACACCGCCGCCGTGGACTTCACCAACGAGAAGTTCCTCCAGCAGTACGCCGTGGTGTTCGCCGCCTCGACGATCCTCACGCTGATCGTGTGGCTGCTCGCGGTCACCAAGCGGGCCGTGCGCGGCGTACCCCTGCTCACCGCGCTCTCGGAGGCGATCGGCTTCCTCTGGCTGACGGTGCTCGCGTCCGCGTTCACACCGCTGATCCTGTCCACCGTCGTGTCCGCGACGGACGGCGTCTCCGAGGTGCTCGCCAAGTCGGTGGGCGGCGACACCGACCGGTTCTTCGGCACGTTCTCGCAGGCCCTCGACAAGGGCACCGACATCGGCGGCGGCCCGATCATGCTGATCGTCGTGTCCGCCGTGTCGATCGCGGCCGCCGGCATCCTCTGTCTGGAGCTGGTGATCCGCGCCGCGATGCTCTACGTCGGCGCGCTGCTCGGCACCGTCGTGTACTCGGGCCTCGTCGACAAGAACACCTGGGGCCGCATCCGCCGCTGGGCCGGTCTGATGGTCGCGATCATCCTGGTGAAGCCCATCATCGTGATCGTGCTCGGCGTCGCCGGGGCGCTCCAGGGCGAGGACGGCCCCGACTCGCTGTCCGCCGTCGTCTCCGGCCTCTCGGTGATCCTCCTCGCCATCTTCGCCAGCGCCTCCATCTACCGGTTCATCCCCGGCTTCGGCGACGACATCATGGCCACCCGCAACAACCGCCTGATGCGCGGCGCCGAGAACCGCGCCGCCACCGCCCTCAACTCGCCCGCCGCCTGGGTCGCCCAGGGCATCCGCACCCACAGCGCACGCCCCGGCGGCAAGGCGGGCGGCGGCCAGGCCGGCGGTGGCGACACCCCGCCCCAGGCCGCCGCGGCCAACGCCGTCGGCAGCGGCCTGTCCTCGCACGCCCACCGCCAGGCGGGCCCCGCCCAGAACGGCGGCGGAACTGTCCCCTCCGCCGCACCCCCACCCCGCACGAGCCCGTCGAGCACCCCGCACGCGGGCGACCGCGGTACGAACAGCACTGGAGGTGAAGGGCGTTGACGACCCAGTCCCATGTGTCCCCACCGGTCACGCCCCGCCGCACCTATCTGATCGGCCGGGCCCGGCCGAACGCCATCATCGGCCGCAACCGCGAGACCGGCGAGATCGCGCTGATCATCGCCGGCGCGTTCCTCGGCATGATGTGCGGCATCCTCATCCCGTTCCTGGCCCTGCGCATCGTGCTGCTCATGGGCTTCCCGCTGATCGCCATCGCGGCGGTGTACCTCCCGTACAAGGGACGCACGTTCTACAAGTGGTTCGAGATCAACCGGAGCTTCAAGCGGTCGCTGCGGCGCGGCACCACCTACCGGTCCTCGGCCGCCGAGTCGGGCGTCCGGCTCGACGGGCGCGAGGTGGAGATCGGCCCGCCGCCCGGCATCGGCCGCATCAGCTGGCTCGCCGCGCCCTTCGGGCCCGACGAGATCGCCGTCCTGCTGCACGCCGACCGGCGCACCGTCACCGCCGCCATCGAGATCGAGGGCCCCGGCGTCGGCCTGCGCGACAGCGAGGACCAGGAGGCCCTCGTCGACCGGTTCGGCACGCTGCTCAAGCACGTCGCCAACGGCGACGGCTTCGTGACGCGCCTTCAGATGCTGGCCCGCACGCTGCCCGCCGACCCCGACGCGCACGCCAAGGACGTCGCCGCGCGCGGCGACGACCGCGCGCTGCCCTGGCTCCAGCACAGCTACGACGAGCTCCAGTCGATGGTGTCCACCAGCAGCGAGCAGCACCGCGCCTACCTCGTCGCCTGCATGCACTACTCCCGCGACCTGGCCGCCGAGGCACAGGCCATGGCCCGCGCCGCCCGCCCGCACGGCGGCAGGAAGCTCGACCGGGACGCAGGTCTCGCCGTCGTCATGGCCCGCGAGCTCACCGACATCTGCTCGCGGCTCCAGGAGGCCGACATCCGCGTGCGCCAGCCGCTCGGCCAGGGCCGCCTCGCCTCGCTCGTCCACTCCATGTACGACCCGGACCACCCCATCGACCACATCCAGGCGATGACGAAACGTAATGCCTGGCCCGCCGAGCTGGACGCGATGGAGCCCACCTACCTCCAGGCCAAGACCCGCGAGTCGTCCACCCGCGCCCCCTGGTGCCACTCCACGGCCTGGGTCAAGGAGTGGCCGATGACGCCCGTCGGCGTCAACTTCCTCGCGCCGCTGCTCGTCCACACCCCGGACGTGATCCGCACCGTCGCCGTCACCATGGACCTGGAGCCCACCGAGGTCGCCATCGAGCGCATGCTCACGGAGAAGACCAACGACGAGGCGGAGGCCAGCCGCCAGGCCAAGATGAACCGCACCGTCGACCCCCGCGACATCGCCTCGCACTCCCGCCTCGACCAGCGCGGCGAGGACCTGGCGAGCGGCGCCGCGGGCGTCAACCTCGTCGGCTACATCACCGTCTCCTCGCGCTCCCCCGAAGCCCTCGCCCGCGACAAGCGGACGATAAGGGCGTCGGCCGGAAAGTCGTATCTGAAACTGGAGTGGTGCGACCGCGAGCACCACCGGGCCTTCGTGAACACGCTGCCGTTCGCGACCGGCATCCGGCGATGAACCACAACGGTAGGGGTGTGAAGGTGCGATGCGGGATCCGCTGACCGTCCTCACGGACGCGTTCACGTCGTTCCTGTTCGGGAAGGTCGAGACCACCCGCCTCCCGGTGCGCACGTCGACGGGCCAGGCCCAGGCGGTCTATCTGCCGACGGCCGCACCCGGCCTCGGCGACTCCGGCGTGATCATCGGGCGCGAGGTGTACTCCGGCAAGGGCTACATCTACGACCCGTTCCAGCTGTACGGCCAGCAGCTCCCGGCCCCCCACTGGCTGGTCCTCGGCGAGTCCGGCAACGGCAAGTCCGCCCTGGAGAAGACGTACGTCCTGCGCCAGCTGCGGTTCAAGGACCGCCAGGTCGTCGTCCTTGACGCCCAGGGCGAGGACGGCGTCGGCGAGTGGAACCTCATCGCTCAGGAGCTGGGGATAACCCCCATCCGGCTCGACCCGACGGCCGCCCTCGACATGGGCATCCGCCTCAACCCGCTCGACCCGGCGATCACCACGACCGGCCAGCTCGCGCTGCTGCGGACCATCATCGAGGTGGCCATGGGCCACGGCCTCGACGAGCGCTCCGGCTTCGCGCTCAAGGTCGCGCACGCCTACGTCAACGAGACCATCCTCGACCGCCAGCCCGTCCTCACCGACATCGTCGAGCAGCTGCGCCACCCCGAACCGGAGTCCGCCGAGGCCATGAACGTGGCCATAGACGACGTCCGGGCCTGGGGCCTGGACGTGGCCCTGGTCCTCGACCGCCTGGTGGACGGCGACCTGCGCGGCATGTTCGACGGCCCCACGACCGTCGGCATCGACCTCGACGCGCCGCTCATCGTCTTCGACCTCTCCCACATCGACCGCAACTCCATCGCCATGCCCATCCTCATGGCGATCGTCGGCGTGTGGCTGGAGCACACCTGGATCCGCCCCGACCGGAAGAAGCGCATCTTCCTCGTCGAGGAGGCCTGGCACATCATCAACTCGCCCTTCGTGGCCCAGCTGTTCCAGCGCCTGCTGAAGTTCGGCCGCCGCCTCGGCCTGTCCTTCGTCGCGGTCGTCCACCACCTCTCGGACGTCGTCGACGGCGCGGCCGCGAAGGAGGCCGCCGCCATCCTGAAGATGGCGTCCACGCGCACGGTCTACGCCCAGAAGGCGGACGAGGCACGCGCCACGGGCCGCGTCATCGGCCTGCCCCGGTGGGCGGTTGAGATCATCCCCACCCTGACGCCCGGCATCGCGGTCTGGGACGTCAACGGCAATGTCCAGGTGGTCAAACACCTGATCACGGAGACGGAGCGCCCCCTGGTCTTCACCGACCGCGCCATGACGGAGTCCGCGAGCGACCTGCTCGCGACCGACGACGTCCTCGCGGCGGCCGAACGGGAGGCGGAGGAAAGGGCGGCGTACATGGAACAGCAGATGGGCGAGGGCCCCGCGGGATCCTCCCGGTCGACGGTGGCGTGACATGGCACGGGACGGCAACCGGGACCGCCGCCAGGAACAGCCCGGCCGCGAGCGCGGCGTCCCGGACGCCCTGCTCGTGGGCGCCCTGGCCTTCGTGGTCGGCATGGTCCTCCTCATGTGGTCGGCGACCGGCATCGCCGGGTGGTGGGCCCACGGCGAGTGGCCCGACCACGTCACGTTCAACAACACGCCGCCCGCCGTACGCCACCTCGTCCAGCAACCCCACGACGTCGCGGGCGCCTGGCCCGCAACGCCCCAGGACCAGCTCTCCGGCTACGGCCTCTTCTGGGGCTTCCTCATCGGCCAGGTGATGGTCCTCATCGTCCTCACGATCTTCGTGATGGGCACCCTGACCCGCTTCCGCGCCGTCCGCAGGGCAGCCCGCCGCGCGGAGCCCACGCCTCCCCCGCAGCCCGATCCCCCCACTCCGGCCCCGGCCCCCGCCCCCGCTGTGGGCAACTGGTCAGCCCAGAGGGCGGAACGGGTGGGCACAGCCCCCGCCGCCGAGCAACCGCTCAGCGCTGAGGCCGAGCCCAAGCCGGAGCCCACTCCGCCCGCGCTGGCCAAGCGACCCCCCACCGTCCCCACCCCCCGCACCCCCCTGGTCCTCGGCACCCCCGAAACCCGCCGCCCCCTGGCCGCGGAGGCCATCGCGGACGCCGAGTCCGCGACCCTGGTCATCACCTCCGACCCCACCCTGTGGGAGGAGACGAAGGACGCCCGCGCCAAACTGGGCCCCGTCCTCGTCTACGACCCCGCGCACCTCTGTGACACCCCGGCCCGCCTCCACTGGTCCCCCACCACCGGCTGCGAGGACAAGGCCACGGCGACCCACCGCGCCCGCGCCCTGCTCGCCCCCATAAGACCCGCCGCCAAGCTGGACACGGCCGTGGCGGACACCGCCGAGCTCCTGCTGCGCAGCTTCCTGCACGCCGCCGCCGTGGACGGCCGCTCCGTGAAGCACGTCCACCGCTGGGCCCAGGGCACCCAGATCCAGGACGCCGTCCGTGTCCTGCGCACCCACCCCAAGGCCGCCCCGGGCGCCGCGGGCGAGCTGGAGTCCGCGCTCACCGCGTACGCGGAGCGCCGCGACATGGCCCAGGAGCTGACGGCCCGCGCCCTGTCCTGCCTGTTCACGCTGAACGTACGGGAGTCCTGCACGCCCAACCGCGCGGACGCCCTCAGCCTGGAGTCCCTCGTCGACGAGGGCGGCACCCTCTTCGTGGTGGGCGAGGCGATCGAGGACCCCAAGGCGAACCCGGGCGCGATGCCGCTGCTCACGGCGCTCGCCTCCAGCATGGTCGAGCGCGGCCGCCGCCTCGCCGACCGCTCCCCCACGAGGCGGCTCGACCCGCCCCTGACCCTCGTACTCGACGAC
This sequence comes from Streptomyces sp. AN091965, assembly GCF_022698285.1. Taxonomy (NCBI): domain Bacteria; kingdom Bacillati; phylum Actinomycetota; class Actinomycetes; order Kitasatosporales; family Streptomycetaceae; genus Streptomyces; species Streptomyces sp. AN091965. Next base: position 4,778,710 of record NZ_JALDMY010000001.1, read on the forward strand.
GTCGCGGCCGTCGCCCCGCTCCCCCAGCTGCCGGAGCTCCTCGCCGCCGGAGCCGACCAGGGCATGCCGACGCTCGCCCTGCTCCGCTCCCGCGAACAGGGCCGCGCCCGCTGGCCCCACGACGAACTGATCGGCTAGCGACCGCGAGCCTGCGCCAGCACCATCTCGTACTCGAGCGCCGAGGGATCCCCGGGCACCGACGCCGACCGGCCGCTGCGCGCGAAGCCGAACCGGCGGTAGAAGGCCTCGGCCCGTTCGTTGTCCTCGTGCACGAAGAGCCGCACCCGCTCGACACCGGCCCCGTCCGCCGCCCGCGCCCACTCCACCGCCGCCTCGAACAGCGCCTCGGTCAGGCCCGTGCCCCGGTGCTCGGGCCGCACGTACACGCCCACCAGATGCGCCTGTCGCACCTCGACACCGGCCCCGAGCACGCTCTGCGCGCCAGGCTCCTCGACGAGCACGGTCACCGACCCCGCCCAGCCGCCGTCCGGCCCCTCCGCGATGAACTGCCGCATCGGCCCGCCCGGCGCCGCGTTCGTGGTCCGGTCCTGCCAGTACTCGTCCGGCTGGGCGACGGCCTTCTCGTACGTCTCCAGGAAGGCGACCGGGGCCGCGGGATCCCGCAGGGCAAGGAGGCGCAGCGCCCTGACCTGTCGCCATTCGTCGCCACGCACGGGGCGTATGAGGTGCTCCATGTCCCGATCCTAGGCAACACCCCAGCTCAAGGCCGCCTGGTTTTCCGCCCGCCGTCGTACCCCGGTACTACGCCCCGCCCGAGCTCAGGACCCCGGTCCGACGCGCCGCGGCCCGCCCCGCCGCGACCATCGACCCATGATTCGCGCACAGGGACTCACCAAACGCTACGGCCGCGGCACCCGCGCCAAGACCGCCGTCGACGACCTCAGCTTCGAGGTCCACCCCGGCACCGTCACCGGCTTCCTCGGCCCGAACGGCGCGGGCAAGTCCACCACCATGCGGATGCTCCTCGGCCTCGACGCCCCGACGAGCGGCCACTGCACCGTCGGCGGCCGCGCCTACGCCACCCACAGCGCGCCCCTCACGGAAGTCGGCGCGCTCCTGGAGGCCCGCTCCCTGCACCCCGGCCGCTCCGCGTACCACCATCTGACGGCCCTCGCCCACACCCACGGAATCCCCCGCTCCCGCGTCGAGCACGTCCTCGCCACCACCGGCCTCACCGACGTCGCGGGCCGCCGCGTGAAGGGCTTCTCCCTCGGCATGGGCCAGCGCCTCGGCATCGCGGCGGCCCTCCTCGGCGACCCCGCGACGCTCGTCCTGGACGAGCCGGTCAACGGCCTCGACCCCGACGGCGTCCTGTGGATCCGCAACCTCCTCAAGGCACAGGCCGCCGAGGGCCGCACGGTCCTCGTCTCCTCGCACCTCATGAGCGAGATGGCCCTGACCGCCGACCACCTGATCATCGTCGGCCGGGGCCGGCTGCTCGCGGACACGACCGTGGAGAAGTTCGTCCGCGAGTCCGGCACCGGCTCCGTGAAGGTGGTGTCCCCCGCGGCGGCCCGCCTCGCCGCGCTCCTCGCGGGCCCCGGCGTCACCATCGACGGCGCCACCACCGGCGCTCCCGATGCCCCCGGCACCCTCGACGTCCGCGGCACCGACGCCGAACACATCGGCCGCACCGCCGCCGCCCACGCCATCCCCCTCTTCGAACTCACCCCGCACACCGCCTCCCTGGAGCAGGCCTTCATGGACCTGACCCACGACTCCGTCGAGTACGTGACTCCGGGCGTCGCCCCCCTGGAAGGAGCCGCGGCATGACCACGACCACCCCCTCCTACCGGGTCACCCCGGCCCGCGTCCTGCGCTCCGAGTGGCACAAGCTGTGGACGCTGCGCACCACCTGGATCACCGTGCTCGCGGCGAGCGCCCTGGTCCTCGCCGTCGGCATCACCATGGGCAGCACGTACGACGGCGACGACTCCGACGTCGACACCATCGTCTTCACACTCTTCGGCACCCAGCTCTCCCAGATCTGCCTCGCCGTCCTCGGCATCCTGGTCACCGCGGGCGAGTACGCGACGGGCATGATCCGCGCCTCCCTGACCGCCGTCCCGCGCCGCCGACCGGTCCTGTGGTCGAAGGCCGCGGTCTTCACGGCGGTGGCGTTCACGCTGTCCTTCGTCACCAACGTCGTCACCTTCCTCACCGCCCAGATCTGGCTCGCGGACACCGACAAGGAGCTGGCGCTCACCGACTCCGGCGTCCTCGGCGCCCTCGCGGGCAACGCGGCGGGCGTCACCCTGCTCAGCCTGATCGCCCTGGGGCTCGGGGCGCTGCTCCGCTCGGTGCCCGGCGGCATCGGCGCGTTCGTCGGCTCCGTGCTCGTCCTGCCGGAGATCTTCTCGACGCTGCCGTTCGGCGGCGTGGACGACGTCGTGCGCTGCTTCCCCGCCCAGGCCGCCTCGTCGCTCGGCTCCCTCACCCGCGTGGACAACACGATCGCCCCCGGCCCCGCCCTGTTCACCCTCGTCCTGTGGGCCCTCGCGGTCCTCACCGCGGCCTCGTACCTCCTCAAGCGCCGCGACGTCTGACCCGCACCGCCCCCACGCATGGAACTCCTGTACGAGGATGAGCTCGTGGCCCACGACCCGCACCCCCTCACCCAGTACGTCCAGCGCCTGGTCCAGCGGGTGCGCGCCGTCGACGAGCGCCGCCCGCTGCTCTGGGACCTCCTGGTCACCGGCTTCTTCGTGACGGCCGCCTGCGTCGACTTCGCCGGCGGTGGCTGGCGCAACGTCGCCCACAACCAGGACGTCCCCGGCCCGCTCGTCCTCGGGACGAGCCTCGGTCTGACGCTGCCGCTGCTGTGGCGGCGCCGCCACCCGATGGCGGTCCTCGCCGTCATGGTGGCGTTCGGCACGGTCAGCGCGGGCACCGGCGCGATGCTCCAGGCCGCCCTCGTCCAGCTCGTCGTCCTGTTCGGCGTCGCGCTGCGGCTGCCCCTGCGAACGCTGGGGTGGGCGGGCGCGCTGATGCTGGTGCCGCTGCTCGTGGGGACCGTCCGCTACCCGAGGGGCAGTTGGGACCAGCAGATCGTGCCGCAGGTGTGGGCGTACGCGATCGTCGCGCTCCTCGGCATCGCCGTCCGCTCACGCCAGGACCACACCCAGGCCCTCGTCGAGCGCGCCCGCAGGCTCGAGGTGGAACGCGACCAGCAGGCCCGGCTCGCCGCGGCCGCCGAACGCACCCGCATCGCCCGCGAGATGCACGACATCATCGGCCACAACCTGTCCGTCATCACGGGTCTCGCCGACGGCGGCAAGTACGCGGCCGCGAAGTCCCCCGAGCACGCCGCGCAGGCCCTCGACGCCATCGGCTCCACCAGCCGCCAGGCCCTCGCCGAGCTGCGCCGGCTCCTGGACGTCCTGCGCGACGACGCCCCGGAGACCGCGGCCCTGGCCCCGCAGCCCGCGCTCGCCGATCTGACGCGCCTCGTCGACGGCGTGCGCTCCGCGGGCCTGCCCGTCCGCACCACGGTCCACGGCCGCCCCGACGCCCTGCCCCAGGGCCAGGAACTCACGGTGTACCGCGTGGTGCAGGAGGCCCTGACGAACACCCTCAAGCACGGCGGCCCGGGGGCGACGGCGGCCGTCCGGATCACGTACGCCGACGACGGGGTGACGGTCACCGTCACGGACACGGGCGCCGCGGCCCGCACGCCAGACGTCCGCGACGGCCGCGGCCTCACCGGCATGCGGGAGCGAACGGCCCTGTACGCGGGCACACTTGAGGCCGGTCCGCGCCCCCGCCCCGCCACCGGCTGGGAGGTCCGCCTCCATCTGCCCCGCACGACGGCTGCCCACGCTGTCTCGTCCGCCTCTTCCTCCTCATCTTCCTCGTCCGCTGTCTCCGCTCTTGTCGCTTCCCCGAAGGAATCCGCTCAGTGACCAGCGTCCTCATAGTCGACGATCAGCCCCTGCAACGCTTCGGCTTCCGCATGCTTCTGGAGAGCCAGGACGACATGACGGTGGCGGGTGAGGGCGGCAGCGGAGCCGATGCGGTCCGCATGGCCGCCGGCATCCGCCCGGACGTCATCCTGATGGACATCCGCATGCCCGACATGGACGGCATCGAGGCCACCCGCCGCATCGTCGCGTCCGGCTCGGCGTCCCGCGTCCTCATCCTCACGACGTTCGACCTGGACGAGTACGCGTACGCGGGGCTGCGCGCGGGGGCCTCGGGCTTCCTCATCAAGGACGCGCTGCCGGAGGAGCTCCTGTCCGGCATCCGCGCGGTGGCGACGGGTGACGCGGTGGTGGCCCCGAGGCTGACCCGGCGCCTCCTCGACGCGTTCGCGGACCAGCTGCCGAGCGGCGGGGCCTCCGGAAGCCGGGCGGATCCGGCCAAGCATCCGCTCCTGGCCTCACTGACCGACCGGGAACTCCAGATCCTCACGGTCATCGGCCAGGGCTGGACGAACACGGAGATCTCCGCGCGGCTGCATCTGGCCGAATCGACGGTGAAGACGCATGTGGGCCGCATCCTCGCGAAGACGGGTGCCCGGGACCGGGTGCAGGCAGTGATCCTGGCGTACGACACGAAATTGGTCCGCCCGACCTGAATGGTCGGCCCGGCCTGAAAGGGCAGCCAGGTAAAGGCCCGGCCCTAAACGCAGAAAACCCCCGTGCCATCCGGCACGGGGGTTTCCCTCAAAATTTGTTCGGCGGCGTCCTACTCTCCCACAGGGTCCCCCCTGCAGTACCATCGGCGCTGTAAGGCTTAGCTTCCGGGTTCGGAATGTAACCGGGCGTTTCCCTCACGCTATGACCACCGAAACACTATGAAACTGTGAACTACCGCACCACACCACAGTGTGGGGTTGTTCGTGGTTTCAGAACCAACACAGTGAACGCGAGCAACTGAGGACAAGCCCTCGGCCTATTAGTACCAGTCAACTCCACCCGTTACCAGGCTTCCATATCTGGCCTATCAACCCAGTCGTCTACTGGGAGCCTTACCCCATCAAGTGGGTGGGAATACTCATCTCGAAGCAGGCTTCCCGCTTAGATGCTTTCAGCGGTTATCCCTCCCGAACGTAGCCAACCAGCCATGCCCTTGGCAGAACAACTGGCACACCAGAGGTTCGTCCGTCCCGGTCCTCTCGTACTAGGGACAGCCCTTCTCAATATTCCTACGCGCACAGCGGATAGGGACCGAACTGTCTCACGACGTTCTAAACCCAGCTCGCGTACCGCTTTAATGGGCGAACAGCCCAACCCTTGGGACCGACTCCAGCCCCAGGATGCGACGAGCCGACATCGAGGTGCCAAACCATCCCGTCGATATGGACTCTTGGGGAAGATCAGCCTGTTATCCCCGGGGTACCTTTTATCCGTTGAGCGACGGCGCTTCCACAAGCCACCGCCGGATCACTAGTCCCGACTTTCGTCCCTGCTCGACCCGTCAGTCTCACAGTCAAGCTCCCTTGTGCACTTACACTCAACACCTGATTACCAACCAGGCTGAGGGAACCTTTGGGCGCCTCCGTTACCCTTTGGGAGGCAACCGCCCCAGTTAAACTACCCATCAGACACTGTCCCTGATCCGGATCACGGACCCAGGTTAGACATCCAGCACGACCAGAGTGGTATTTCAACGGCGACTCCCCCGATACTGGCGTACCGGGTTCACAGTCTCCCACCTATCCTACACAAGCCGAACCGAACACCAATATCAAACTGTAGTAAAGGTCCCGGGGTCTTTCCGTCCTGCTGCGCGAAACGAGCATCTTTACTCGTAGTGCAATTTCACCGGGCCTATGGTTGAGACAGTCGAGAAGTCGTTACGCCATTCGTGCAGGTCGGAACTTACCCGACAAGGAATTTCGCTACCTTAGGATGGTTATAGTTACCACCGCCGTTTACTGGCGCTTAAGTTCTCAGCTTCGCCACCCCGAAGAGTGACTAACCGGTCCCCTTAACGTTCCAGCACCGGGCAGGCGTCAGTCCGTATACATCGCCTTACGGCTTCGCACGGACCTGTGTTTTTAGTAAACAGTCGCTTCTCGCTGGTCTCTGCGGCCACCCCCAGCTCAGGCAGCAAGTGCCATCACCAGGTGTGGCCCCCCTTCTCCCGAAGTTACGGGGGCATTTTGCCGAGTTCCTTAACCATAGTTCACCCGAACGCCTCGGTATTCTCTACCTGACCACCTGAGTCGGTTTAGGGTACGGGCCGCCATGAAACTCGCTAGAGGCTTTTCTCGACAGCATAGGATCATCCACTTCACCACAATCGGCTCGGCATCAGGTCTCACCC